>NZ_CP006837.1:0-4662822 GCF_000600105.1 Lysinibacillus sphaericus
TGTGTATAGTATTTTTTGCATTATTTTTTATCCACAACTGTTATCTACAGCTTTTTCACATAAGCAGTGCTTGTGGACAACTTGAAAGTGAGTAAATCAAAGTTATGTGGATAAGTTTCATAAACTATTGAAATAGCTTTGTTTTTCTGATACGATTACTGTGCTTCACTTTGTTGAAAACTAAAACGAACTAATCTTTTATCCACAACTGTTGATATGCTGTGGATAATTTTTATCACAGCCTTTGGTTAAGTATTATCCACAACTTGTGATTTTGTGGATTAGTCGTAAAATGAACGTATTTACTTATCACATAAATGCACTATATTTTTTATTGCTGTATATGTATTGAACTGTAAAGGAGAATAGCAGCTTGGAACATTTAGAAGAATTATGGAATAATGTCCTGGCTCAAGTTGAACAAAAAATTTCTAAACCAAGCTTCGAAACGTGGCTAAAGTCTACTAAATTACTTTCTTACAATGGAAGTGGTTCAACCGTGACAATAGCAGCGCCAAATTCGTTTGCTCGAGACTGGCTTGAAAATCATTATATTCATTTGATTACAGGTATATTAACGGAGCTAACAGGCGAAGACTTGCTTATTAAATTTGTTGTTCAAAAAAACCAGGATTCGGACGATTTTGACTTACCAGCGCCGATTATCCAAGCAAAAAATAACGACCATCATGATATTTCACCAGGGATGTTAAATCCGAAATATACATTTGATACGTTTGTTATTGGCTCTGGAAACCGCTTCGCACATGCTGCATCGTTAGCTGTTGCTGAAGCCCCTGCAAAGGCTTATAACCCATTCTTTATATATGGGGGCGTAGGGCTTGGCAAAACGCATTTAATGCACGCAATTGGCCATTATGTGTTAGAACATAATCCAAACGCAAAAGTCGTGTACTTATCATCAGAAAAGTTTACAAATGAATTTATTAACTCTATTCGCGATAATAAAGCACTCGATTTTCGCAACAAATATCGTAATGTAGATGTGCTGCTAATTGATGATATTCAATTCCTTGCTGGAAAAGAATCGACTCAAGAAGAATTTTTCCATACTTTTAACACATTACACGAGGAATCAAAACAAATTGTCATATCAAGTGACCGTCCACCTAAGGAAATACCTACTTTAGAGGATCGCTTACGTTCTCGATTTGAGTGGGGGCTAATTACTGATATAGCTCCACCTGATTTAGAAACTCGTATCGCTATTCTACGAAAAAAAGCAAAAGCGGACGGTTTGGATGTACCAAACGAAGTAATGCTCTATATTGCGAACCAGATTGACTCCAATATCCGGGAGCTTGAAGGTGCGCTTATTCGTGTCGTAGCTTACTCTTCGTTAGTGAACAAGGATATTACAGCTACATTAGCCGCTGAAGCATTAAAAGATATCATTCCTAATGCAAAACCTAGAACTGTGACAATTTTAGATATTCAAAACGCAGTAGGAGAGCACTTTAATATTCGTTTAGAAGATTTTTCAGCTAAAAAACGAACTAAGCTAATCGCCTTTCCTCGACAAATTGCGATGTTTTTATCACGCGAATTAACAGATTTCTCGCTGCCGAAAATTGGCGAAGAGTTTGGTGGTCGTGACCATACTACTGTTATCCATGCGCATGAAAAAATATCTTCTTTGTTGAAAAATGACGTTCAACTGCAACAAGATATTAAACAAATTCGTAGCATGCTAGGGAAATAAACTTGTGGACAACTCTAATTTTTAAACACAAACTTATACACAGTCTATCTACATGTGGATAGACTGATTTTATTCACCTAGAAGCACTTATCCACAAATCCACAGGACCTATTACTATATCTTTTTATATTTAATAAATAAATAATATAAATATGTGAGGGAAAACAAATGAAATTTGATATTTTACGTGACCGTTTACTAGAAGGTTTAAATGATGTCATGAAAGCCGTAAGTTCTAAAACAACAATTCCGATATTAACGGGGATTAAAATTGATGTAACAAACGAAGGAATTCGTCTAACTGGTAGTGATGCAGATATTACAATTCAAACATTTATCCCAGTAGAAGAAGATGGACAACAAATTATTCACATTGCGGAAACTGGTTCAATCGTTGTACAAGCACGTATGTTCAATGAAATTGTTCGTAAATTGCCGACAAACGAGGTTGAAATTCAAGTAACGACAGGTTTCCAAACGCATATTCGTTCAGGAAAATCAGAATTCCATTTAATTGGCTCTGATGCTGCTGAATATCCTTTATTACCTGAATTAACAGAGGATCAAAAATTTACTATTCCTGCAGACTTACTAAAATCAATTATCCGTGAAACAGTATTCGCAGTGGCGACTTCTGAAAGCAGACCCGTGTTGACAGGTGTAAACTGGCAGATTAAAAACGAAACATTAATCTGTGTTGCAACAGATAGCCACCGTTTAGCAAGACGTAAAGTACAGTTAGAAGATTTACCTGAAGTTGAACATAGTGTAGTTATTCCTGGTAAAAGTTTAAATGAGTTAAATAAGGTGTTAGAAGATTCTACAAATCTTGTCCAAATTGTTATTACAAGTCAGCAAGTATTATTTAAAACAGGAGATGTATTATTCTTCTCTCGTTTACTTGAAGGGAACTACCCAGATACATCACGTTTAATTCCAGAAGAATATCAAACAAATGTAACGATTAACGGTAAAGCTTTATTACAAGCAATTGATCGTGCATCACTTGTCGCACGAGGAGATCGTAATAATGTCGTGCGCTTCGAAATTTTAGATAGTCAAGCGGTTGAAGTTTCATCGAATTCTCCAGAGATAGGTAAAGTACAAGAAGAAATACCTGTGGAAGCATTAGAAGGGGATAACTTAAAAATTTCCTTTAGCGCTAAATACATGATGGAAGCATTGAAAGCAATTGATGGTCAAGATGTGGTTATTCAATTTACTGGTGCGATGAGACCATTTATTTTACGCTCTGTTCATGATGATGCAATTCTGCAACTAATTTTACCAGTGCGCACATATTAATCGTCTAATTTCTATTAGTTGTATTATATAGAATAAATTGGATTTTAAGTTATGTTCACTTGCTTTGATAAACTTTGGGATAGTCGCTCGTTGCGGCTATCTTTTTTTACTTATGAAGCATTTTTAGGTATGATAGAGAGATAGACATTCTGTATTTGGAGGGTAACACAGCTATGAAAGACATTGAAATCGATGTAGAGTTTGTCACGTTAGGGCAACTTTTAAAAATGACTGATGCGATTAGCTCAGGCGGTATGGCAAAATGGTTTTTACACGAAAATGATGTTTACGTAAATGGCGAGGTAGATGATCGCCGTGGTCGCAAATTACGTAACGGAGATGTTGTAAATATTCCTGGATGTGGCCGGTTCCGAATTGTTGGGCCCACTGGACAATAAATTATGCATATTGAGCAGTTAAAACTTACAAATTACCGCAACTATGATGCGTTAACGTTAAAATTCTCTCCAAAAATAAATGTATTTATTGGTGAAAATGCCCAAGGAAAAACAAATGTGATGGAATCCATCTACGTATTAGCGATGGCTAAATCACATCGCACGACGAACGATAAAGAATTGATACGTTGGGATTCAGACTATGGTAAAATAGAAGGGGCCGTTCAAAAAAGGCACGGTATTTTACCAATAGAGCTTACCATTACGAAAAAGGGCAAAAAGGGTAAAATTAATCATATTGAACAAAGTCGTCTTAGTCATTATATTGGTCAAATGAATGTGGTTATGTTTGCGCCAGAAGATTTAAATGTTGTTAAAGGGAGCCCGCAAATACGACGACGTTTTATTGATATGGAGATTGGGCAAATTTCGCCCGTCTACTTACATGATTTATTAACCTTTCAAAAGATTTTAAAACAACGCAATCATTATTTGAAAATGAATCAGGGTAAGATAATGACAAACGACGTGATGTATGATGTTTATAATGAGCAGTATATTCACGCAGCTACCCAAATTATTCGAAAAAGATTTCAATTTATGGATTTATTACAAGAGTGGGCAGAGCCGATTCATGCAGGAATTTCACAAGGTAAGGAAACTTTAATGATTAAATACCGCACTGTAGCAGGTATTGATAAAGGACAGACTGCTAGTGAAATGGAAGATCTCTTACTGAAAAAGTTAGTAGAGGCAAAGAATCGTGAATTTGAGCGTGGTGTCACGATGGTTGGACCACATCGTGATGATTTACAATTTTTAGTGAATGGCTATGATGTGCAAACATATGGCTCACAAGGGCAACAACGAACAACTGCTCTGTCATTAAAGCTCGCCGAAATTGAGTTAATTAAACAAGAAACAAATGAAACACCCATTCTACTTTTAGACGATGTATTGTCGGAACTCGATGATTATCGCCAATCGCATTTATTAAATACCATTCAAGGTGAAGTCCAAACCTTTGTAACGACTACAAGTGTTGATGGAATTCATCATGAGACGATGGAACATGCTCAGCTGTTCCACGTGAAACAAGGTGCGATTGAAGAAAGTTAGCCAGGGAGTTTTTTAGATTATAAAAGAATGGTAATAGTCAGCTCGGTTGACTGTTCATTCATTTACACACAATGATGTTATGAAGGAGTAGATGGAAGCCGTGGCTATAGAAAACGAAGGTTTACAAGATCAAGCGTATGAAGCCGATCAAATACAGGTATTAGAAGGTTTAGAAGCGGTTCGAAAAAGACCGGGGATGTATATCGGTTCAACAAGCTCTAAAGGACTTCACCATTTAGTATGGGAAATTGTTGATAATAGTATAGACGAAGCACTTGCAGGTTTTTGTACTGATATCTCAGTTACGATTGAAAAAGACAATTGGATTCGTGTAGAAGATAATGGTCGAGGAATTCCTGTCAGTATTCAAGAAAAGATGGGTAAACCAGCTGTCGAAGTCATTATGACAGTGCTCCATGCCGGTGGTAAATTCGGCGGTGGGGGCTATAAAGTATCAGGCGGTCTTCATGGTGTAGGGGCATCAGTAGTAAATGCTTTGTCAGTTGAGACAATTGTTCAAGTTCATCGCGAGGGACAAATCCACGAAATAAAATTTGAACGTGGTCAAACAACACAGGCATTAACTGTTATTGGTGAAACCGATCATAACGGAACAACTACTCGTTTCAAAGCAGATCCTGAAATTTTCAAAGAAACAACAGAATATGAATTCGATATTTTAGCACATCGTATTCGCGAATTAGCCTATTTGAATCGCGGTATTCGAATTACAATTGCAGATGAGCGTGAAGATGAGATACGTTCCACTACATATCATTATGAAGGTGGTATTCGTTCTTATGTAGAGCACTTGAACAAATCTAAAGAGCCTATCCATGAGCCGATTGATGTTCTTGGCGAAAAGGACGGTATTTCTATTGAAATCGCCATGCAATATAATGCTGGTTTTTCATCGAATATTTTCTCGTTCGCAAATAACATCAATACGTATGAAGGTGGTACACATGAGTCAGGCTTTAAAACAGCACTTACGCGTGTTATCAATGATTACGCGCGTAAAAATGGCTTATTAAAAGAAGCTGATACGAACCTTACAGGTGAAGATGTTCGCGAAGGGTTAACGGCTATTATATCTATTAAGCACCCTGATCCTCAATTTGAGGGACAAACGAAAACAAAGCTTGGTAACTCCGAAGTAAGCCAAATTACGAATGCGTTATTTTCAGATGGTTTTGAACGTTTCATGTTAGAAAATCCAACTGTAGCGCGAAAAATTATCGATAAAGGTTTAATGGCAGCTCGGGCACGTGTGGCAGCCAAAAAGGCACGCGAATTTACACGCCGCAAATCAGCGCTTGAAGTATCAAGCTTACCGGGTAAACTTGCTGATTGTTCTTCTACAAACCCAGCTGACTGTGAAATTTACATCGTAGAGGGTGACTCTGCCGGTGGTTCGGCGAAATCTGGACGTGACCGTCACTTCCAAGCAATTTTACCTTTACGTGGTAAAATTTTAAACGTGGAAAAAGCACGATTAGATAAAATATTATCCAATGCTGAAATTCGAGCAATGATTACAGCCTTCGGGACTGGTATTGGGGAAGAATTTAATTTAGAAAAAGCGCGTTATCATAAAATTATTATAATGACCGATGCCGATGTAGATGGAGCACATATCCGTACATTATTGTTAACATTCTTCTTCCGTTTCTTACGACCTTTAGTAGATGCTGGTTATATTTATATTGCACAGCCACCACTTTATCAAGTGAAGCAAGGGAAGCATGTTGAATATTGCTATGATGATATTGCGCTACAAGAGATTTTAGAGCGACTGCCAAACATGCCTAAGCCTGTAGTTCAACGCTACAAAGGTCTTGGTGAAATGAATGCGGAGCAACTGTGGGATACAACAATGGATCCAGAGCACCGCACATTATTACAAGTGGAATTAGATGATGCAATTAAAGCGAACGAAGCATTCGAACGCTTAATGGGCGATGAAGTAGAACCTCGTCGTCAATTTATCGAAGAAAATGCGGTATACGCTAATTTAGATATTTAATTTTTCTTGAGGGGAGGTCTACACTTTGTCAGAACAAGAACGCTCCGGTGTTAAAGGAGTTAATATAACAGAAGAAATCGAAACATCCTTCCTCGATTATGCAATGAGTGTAATCGTTTCGCGTGCATTACCAGATGTACGCGATGGATTAAAGCCAGTTCATCGTCGTATTTTATACGGCATGCAAGAGTTAGGAAATACAGCAGATAAAGCGTACAAAAAATCAGCACGTATCGTTGGGGATGTAATGGGTAAGTACCATCCACATGGTGACTCTTCAATTTACGATGCCATGGTACGTATGGCACAAGATTTTAGTTATCGTTACATGCTTGTTGATGGTCACGGAAACTTTGGTTCTGTTGATGGCGACGGAGCAGCTGCGATGCGTTATACAGAATCGCGTATGTCTCGTATTGCAATGGAAATGCTTCGAGATATTAATAAAAACACAATTGACTATACTGATAACTATGATGGCTCTGAAAAAGAACCGGTCGTTTTACCAAGTCGCTATCCAAACTTATTAGTAAATGGAGCGGCAGGAATTGCGGTTGGTATGGCAACAAACATTCCTCCACATAACCTAGGGGAAACGATTGATGGAGTGTTAGCACTATCTGAAAATCCTGCAATTACTACGGAAGAATTGATGGAAATTATTCCAGGACCGGATTTCCCAACTGGTGGATTGATTTTAGGACGCAGTGGTATTCGCCGTGCCTATGAAACAGGCCGTGGTTCCATTATTATTCGAGCTAAAGTAGAAATCGAACAAAAGTCAAACGGTAAAGAAACAATTCTTATTCATGAATTACCTTACCAAGTAAATAAGGCAAAATTAATTGAAAAGATTGCTGAGCTAGTTCGCGATAAAAAAATCGATGGCATTACCAATCTACGAGATGAATCTGACCGCCGTGGTATGCGTGTAGTTATTGAAATACGAAAAGATGCCAATGCAAATGTCGTGTTAAATAATCTTTATAAGCAAACAGCGATGCAATCAAGCTTTGGTGTTAATATGCTGTCTTTAGTAAATGGACAGCCAAAAGTAATGGGCATTAAAGAGATGCTGTATCATTATTTAGAGCATCAAAAAGTCATCATTCGCCGCCGTACTGAATTCGATTTAAAGAAAGCAGAAGACCGTGCTCATATTTTAGAGGGCTTACGAATTGCCCTAGATCATATTGATGAAATTATTGCGATTATCCGCGGTTCTCGTAGTGGTGAGGAAGCTAAACCGCAATTAATGGAACGGTTTAATTTATCTGAACGTCAAGCCCAAGCAATTTTAGATATGCGTTTAGTACGTTTAAGTGGCTTAGAACGAGAAAAAATTGAAGCAGAATATCAAGAGTTACAAGTGCTAATTGCTGAATTAAAAGCAATCTTAGCCGATGAAGCTAAAATTGTTGAGATTATTCGCACTGAAATATTAGAACTGAAAGAGCGCTTCAATGATGCCCGTCGTACAGAGATTACATCTGGCGGTATGGAAATGATTGAGGATGAGGATTTAATTCCTGTAGAAAATTCAGTTGTTACGTTAACGCATAATGGCTATATTAAGCGCTTAGCTGCCAATACATATCGCAGTCAAAAGCGCGGTGGTCGTGGTGTACAAGGAATGGGAACTAATGAGGATGACTTCGTCGAGCACCTTATGAATACATCTACGCACGATACTATATTATTCTTCACGTCTAAGGGGAAAGTATTCCGTGCTAAAGGTTACGAAATTCCAGAGTACGGTCGCACGGCGAAAGGTTTACCAATCGTTAACTTACTGAATATCGATAAAGGTGAGAAAGTTACGGCAATGATTCGTGTTGATTCATTTGACAAGGATGCTTACTTTATCTTTACAACGAAAACAGGTATTTCAAAACGTACACCTGTATCTCAATTTGCAAATATCCGTACGAATGGCTTAATTGCTATTAGTTTACGAGAAGATGATGATTTAATTGCTGTTCGTTTAACGGATGGTATGAAGCAAGTGATTATCGGAACGCGTGATGGTATGCTTGTTCGTTTCCAAGAGGATGATATCCGTTCAATGGGACGTACAGCAGGTGGGGTACGTGGTATTAAGCTACGAGAAGGCGATGAAGTAGTTGGTATGGAAATCGTCGAACCTGGACAAGAAATTTTAGTCGTTACCGAAAAAGGCTATGGTAAGCGTACAACTGAAGAGGAGTATCGTTTACAAAGTCGTGGTGGCGTTGGTTTAAAAACAATTCAAATTACCGATAAAAATGGTCCTATGGTGGCTGTTAAAACTGTTGATGGTTCTGAAGATTTAATGCTTATTACAATCAACGGAATGCTGATACGTATGGATGTCAATGATATTTCATTAATTGGTCGTAGTACTCAAGGTGTTCGTTTAATTCGTTTAGGGGATGACGAACTTGTTGCAACTGTTGCAAAAGTTGAAAAAGAAGACGAAGAGGCCACTGATGAAAATGAGGAAATAGAAGAATAAAAAATAACCGATGAAGACAGCGTTTGTTGCTGCTCATCGGTTTTTATTATATATCGTGAAAAATAAGTAATAATTTAGAAATTCGTGATAATATATAAATAGACCTTAGTTCAAGTAAGTGAAATAGTAAAGAGGTGTTTAATTTCGTGGAAACGGTACATGTCCCAATTTCAGAATTACGTATTGGAAAAGTTATTTCTGAAGATATTTTTGCTAATACACAATATCCAATAATTTTTAAAGATACAGTAGTATCACATGAGCATTTACAAGTTTTTAGCGCATTTAATATTTCAAGAGCTCCTGTATACAAAGATAATTTAAAAGAAGTTTCAGTAGAGACTGAAAAAGAAATAGATTTTGCTTTCCAACCAGAAGCTGTTCCAACGTTTAAAAGAGTTTATAGTAATTCTGTTGAACAATTTAAGAAAGAGTTTAAAAATTGGGAAGCTGGTGCGAAGGTAGATATTACAAAAGCACGTTCGATCATTTTGCCATTATTGGATATGGTCTTAGAAGATCGTACAATTATTTTTAACTTAAACGAATATTCGAATCCAAAAGATTATTTATACCACCATTGTGTAGGAACAGCACTGATTTCTTCTGTAATCGCTCAAAAATTAGGTTACGATAAAGGGTTAACTATTCAAATTGCAATTGGCGGTCTACTAGCAGATTGCGGTATGGCTAAAATTCACCCACGTATTCGAGATAAAAAAACTACATTAACTGAACAAGAATTTTCAGAGATTCATAAACATCCTATATATAGTTATAACATGGTAAAGGATTTAACAATCTTAAAAGATACAATTAAAGAAGCCATTTTCCAGCATCATGAGCGCTTAAACGGAAGCGGATATCCTAAAGGTGAGAAAATCGCAAACATATCGGTTTTTGCGCAGATTATTGCAGTTGCCGATGTTTTTCATGCTATGACATGTGAGCGTGTTTATCGCTCCAAACAATCCTCATTTAAAGTAATAGAAATGATTAATGAGTCTGAGTTTGGAAAATTTGATATTAAAGTAGTAAGAGCGTTGATTGACTTAGTGGCAGACTTACCAATTGGAACAATTATTGAACTTTCTAATCTAGAACGTGGTGAAGTAATGTTCGTTAATAGATATGCACCTACACGTCCTATTATTAAATTAAGTATTACAGGTGAAATTTTTGATTTAGGAAAAAATCGTACGTTTTATATTTCACGAATAATCACAAATGAATAGAGTAAATAAAGAACTAATAAGGCAGTCATAAAAGAGTTGTGATTGCCTTATTACTCCGTTGTTCTACTAGAGTAAATGCATGTAATGAAAAACTATTTTAATTTTTTTAGATAAAGTGTTGACATAGTTTATGAATCTTGATATTATAAATGAGTCGCCAAGAGGTGACGCACTAAACGAAACAAAATGAACCTTGAAAACTGAACAAGCAAAACGTAATCAATATAGTTTTTACTAGCTAACTTTGTTAGTGAACGAAACAAAATTTTGGACATCAAAATTGATGCCAGCAAAACAATTTGAGCTAATCAAATTTCTTTTATGGAGAGTTTGATCCTGGCTCAGGACGAACGCTGGCGGCGTGCCTAATACATGCAAGTCGAGCGAACAGAGAAGGAGCTTGCTCCTTTGACGTTAGCGGCGGACGGGTGAGTAACACGTGGGCAACCTACCCTATAGTTTGGGATAACTCCGGGAAACCGGGGCTAATACCGAATAATCTTTTGTCCCTCATGGGACAATACTGAAAGACGGTTTCGGCTGTCGCTATAGGATGGGCCCGCGGCGCATTAGCTAGTTGGTGAGGTAACGGCTCACCAAGGCAACGATGCGTAGCCGACCTGAGAGGGTGATCGGCCACACTGGGACTGAGACACGGCCCAGACTCCTACGGGAGGCAGCAGTAGGGAATCTTCCACAATGGGCGAAAGCCTGATGGAGCAACGCCGCGTGAGTGAAGAAGGATTTCGGTTCGTAAAACTCTGTTGTAAGGGAAGAACAAGTACAGTAGTAACTGGCTGTACCTTGACGGTACCTTATTAGAAAGCCACGGCTAACTACGTGCCAGCAGCCGCGGTAATACGTAGGTGGCAAGCGTTGTCCGGAATTATTGGGCGTAAAGCGCGCGCAGGTGGTTTCTTAAGTCTGATGTGAAAGCCCACGGCTCAACCGTGGAGGGTCATTGGAAACTGGGAGACTTGAGTGCAGAAGAGGATAGTGGAATTCCAAGTGTAGCGGTGAAATGCGTAGAGATTTGGAGGAACACCAGTGGCGAAGGCGACTATCTGGTCTGTAACTGACACTGAGGCGCGAAAGCGTGGGGAGCAAACAGGATTAGATACCCTGGTAGTCCACGCCGTAAACGATGAGTGCTAAGTGTTAGGGGGTTTCCGCCCCTTAGTGCTGCAGCTAACGCATTAAGCACTCCGCCTGGGGAGTACGGTCGCAAGACTGAAACTCAAAGGAATTGACGGGGGCCCGCACAAGCGGTGGAGCATGTGGTTTAATTCGAAGCAACGCGAAGAACCTTACCAGGTCTTGACATCCCGTTGACCACTGTAGAGATATGGTTTTCCCTTCGGGGACAACGGTGACAGGTGGTGCATGGTTGTCGTCAGCTCGTGTCGTGAGATGTTGGGTTAAGTCCCGCAACGAGCGCAACCCTTGATCTTAGTTGCCATCATTTAGTTGGGCACTCTAAGGTGACTGCCGGTGACAAACCGGAGGAAGGTGGGGATGACGTCAAATCATCATGCCCCTTATGACCTGGGCTACACACGTGCTACAATGGACGATACAAACGGTTGCCAACTCGCGAGAGGGAGCTAATCCGATAAAGTCGTTCTCAGTTCGGATTGTAGGCTGCAACTCGCCTACATGAAGCCGGAATCGCTAGTAATCGCGGATCAGCATGCCGCGGTGAATACGTTCCCGGGCCTTGTACACACCGCCCGTCACACCACGAGAGTTTGTAACACCCGAAGTCGGTGAGGTAACCTTTTGGAGCCAGCCGCCGAAGGTGGGATAGATGATTGGGGTGAAGTCGTAACAAGGTAGCCGTATCGGAAGGTGCGGCTGGATCACCTCCTTTCTAAGGATATTTTCGGAATACAAACCTTGGGTTTGTAAGATTACGTTTTGCGTTCAGTTTTGAAGGTTCATCATTACGATGAAATACTTCAAAACTGTGCTCCTGTCGCTACGCTTTCGTCGCAAATTTGCGAAGAAGTAGAAACAGGTAGTGAATTTGTTCTTTGAAAACTGGATAAAACGACATTGAAATTGTAACAAACACATTTATTTTTTTAAGTTTTTTATAGGCTTAATAACGAAATAGGGTTTCAAGACACAAGCAGTTCTAGGAAGCGAACGAGTGAATGAAGGAGCGTACTTACGTACGTGACTGATTGAACGAGAGAAGCTGACAACGAAATGCGCAGTGGATTGGAAGCCGATAGGTTAAGTTATTAAGGGCGCACGGCGAATGCCTTGGCACTAGGAGCCGAAGAAGGACGGCACTAACACCGATATGCTTCGGGGAGCTGTAAGTGAGCTTTGATCCGGAGATTTCCGAATGGGGGAACCCACTACGTTTAATCGCGTAGTATCTTGACGTGAATACATAGCGTCTTGAAGGCAGACCCAGGGAACTGAAACATCTAAGTACCTGGAGGAAGAGAAAGAAAAATCGATTCCCTGAGTAGCGGCGAGCGAAACGGGAAGAGCCCAAACCAAGAGGCTTGCCTCTTGGGGTTGTAGGACACTCTATACGGAGTTACAAAGGAATGAGTTAGATGAAGCGACTTGGAAAGGTCCGCCAGAGCAGGTAAAAGCCCTGTAGTCGAAAGTTCGTTCCCTCCAGAGTGGATCCTGAGTACGGCGGAACACGTGAAATTCCGTCGGAATCCGGGAGGACCATCTCCCAAGGCTAAATACTACCTAGTGACCGATAGTGAACCAGTACCGTGAGGGAAAGGTGAAAAGCACCCCGGAAGGGGAGTGAAAGAGATCCTGAAACCGTGTGCCTACAAGTAGTTAGAGCCCGTTAATGGGTGATAGCGTGCCTTTTGTAGAATGAACCGGCGAGTTACGATTACGTGCGAGGTTAAGCTTTAGAAGGCGGAGCCGCAGCGAAAGCGAGTCTGAATAGGGCGAATTAGTACGTGGTCGTAGACCCGAAACCAGGTGATCTACCCATGTCCAGGGTGAAGGTGAGGTAACACTTACTGGAGGCCCGAACCCACGCACGTTGAAAAGTGCGGGGATGAGGTGTGGGTAGCGGAGAAATTCCAATCGAACTTGGAGATAGCTGGTTCTCTCCGAAATAGCTTTAGGGCTAGCCTCGTGATGAGAATACTGGAGGTAGAGCACTGTTTGGACTAGGGGGCCATCCCGGTTTACCGAATTCAGACAAACTCCGAATGCCAGATATTTATACACGGGAGTCAGACTGCGAGTGATAAGATCCGTAGTCAAAAGGGAAACAGCCCAGACCACCAGCTAAGGTCCCAAAGTAATCGTTAAGTGGAAAAGGATGTGGCGTTGCACAGACAACCAGGATGTTGGCTTAGAAGCAGCCATCATTTAAAGAGTGCGTAATAGCTCACTGGTCGAGTGACGCTGCGCCGAAAATGTATCGGGGCTAAACGATTCACCGAAGCTGTGGATTGACATCTACGATGTCAGTGGTAGGAGAGCGTTCTAAGTGCGTTGAAGTCAGACCGGAAGGACTGGTGGAGCGCTTAGAAGTGAGAATGCCGGTATGAGTAGCGAAAGACGGGTGAGAATCCCGTCCACCGTATGACTAAGGTTTCCTGAGGAAGGCTCGTCCGCTCAGGGTTAGTCGGGACCTAAGCCGAGGCCGATAGGCGTAGGCGATGGACAACAGGTTGATATTCCTGTACCACCTCCTCACCGTTTGAGAAATGGGGGGACGCAGTAGGATAGGGTAAGCGCGCCGTTGGTTGTGCGCGTCCAAGCAGTAAGGCGTGTGTGTAGGCAAATCCGCACACTGTAACGTTGAGCTGTGATGGCGAGTCCGTATGGACGAAGTTCCTGATTTCACACTGCCAAGAAAAGCCTCTATCGAGGTGAGAGGTGCCCGTACCGCAAACCGACACAGGTAGTCGAGGAGAGAATCCTAAGGTGTGCGAGAGAACTCTCGTTAAGGAACTCGGCAAAATGACCCCGTAACTTCGGGAGAAGGGGTGCTCTTGAGCGTGCAAGCGCATGAGAGCCGCAGTGAATAGGCCCAGGCGACTGTTTAGCAAAAACACAGGTCTCTGCAAAACCGTAAGGTGACGTATAGGGGCTGACGCCTGCCCGGTGCTGGAAGGTTAAGAGGAGTGGTTAGCGCAAGCGAAGCTGCGAATTGAAGCCCCAGTAAACGGCGGCCGTAACTATAACGGTCCTAAGGTAGCGAAATTCCTTGTCGGGTAAGTTCCGACCCGCACGAAAGGCGTAACGATCTGGGCACTGTCTCAACGAGAGACTCGGTGAAATTATAGTACCTGTGAAGATGCAGGTTACCCGCGACAGGACGGAAAGACCCCGTGGAGCTTTACTGTAGCCTGATATTGAATTTTGGTACAACTTGTACAGGATAGGTAGGAGCCAGAGATCTCGGAGCGCCAGCTTCGAAGGAGGCGTCGGTGGGATACTACCCTGGTTGTATTGAAATTCTAACCCATGCCCCTTAGCGGGGCAGGAGACAGTGTCAGGCGGACAGTTTGACTGGGGCGGTCGCCTCCTAAAAGGTAACGGAGGCGCCCAAAGGTTCCCTCAGAATGGTTGGAAATCATTCGTAGAGTGTAAAGGCACAAGGGAGCTTGACTGCGAGACCTACAAGTCGAGCAGGGTCGAAAGACGGGCTTAGTGATCCGGTGGTTCCGCATGGAAGGGCCATCGCTCAACGGATAAAAGCTACCCCGGGGATAACAGGCTTATCTCCCCCAAGAGTCCACATCGACGGGGAGGTTTGGCACCTCGATGTCGGCTCATCGCATCCTGGGGCTGTAGTCGGTCCCAAGGGTTGGGCTGTTCGCCCATTAAAGCGGTACGCGAGCTGGGTTCAGAACGTCGTGAGACAGTTCGGTCCCTATCCGTCGTGGGCGTAGGAAATTTGAGAGGAGCTGTCCTTAGTACGAGAGGACCGGGATGGACACACCGCTGGTGTACCAGTTGTCTTGCCAAAGGCATCGCTGGGTAGCTATGTGTGGACGGGATAAGTGCTGAAAGCATCTAAGCATGAAGCCCCCCTCAAGATGAGATTTCCCATTACGCAAGTAAGTAAGATCCCTCAAAGACGATGAGGTAGATAGGTTCGAGGTGGAAGTGTGGTGACACATGGAGCTGACGAATACTAATCGATCGAGGACTTAACCAAAAAAGTTTGAAACATTCAATGAACCGTTTATCCAGTTTTGAAAGAACAATCTTTCAATTAAATACTGTCTAGTGATGATGGCAAAGAGGTCACACCCGTTCCCATACCGAACACGGAAGTTAAGCTCTTTAGCGCCGATGGTAGTTGGGGGCTTCCCCCTGTGAGAGTAGGACGTCGCTAGGCACACAAAGCAGTCAGCATATTGCTGGCTGTTTTTTTATTTTGAGTAATAACGAGAATCTATTATTTTTATAGGTTCTCGTTATTTTTTTAAAATGGAAAAATTATAATTCATTATCAAGCATTTTAAATTTTAACAAAGTATCAATAGAAGAAGAATTAGAAAGTGAAGTGTAGATGCTGGCAATATACTATTTTTGCAATTTTAAAGCCCGTTAAGGGCATTCTAGTGACTGTATGGCATGTTTTAATTATGAAACAAATAAGTTACTTAAGACGGGCTTGAAAGCTGGAGGTTTGAATATTCTATATGAGAACATTAATAGAATACATGCAGATATTGAAGTATTACTTATTTATTTAGGATTGAGATTTATGCTGGCAGGCGTTCTATTTTTTATTATGTATTTTTAATGATTACGTAAACAATCTAATAAGCCCGTTAGTTCGACAAAATTCATTTTTTAAAGTTCTAATCACTTTGATAATTTTCTATAATATAACGATTACTTAAAAAAGGAGAGGGAATTTTGTGGATTGATGGGGTTTTTTCTGGTGGAGGATTGAAAGGCTTTGCTTTGGTTGGAGCGTATCAAGTATTAGAAGCTGAAAATTTTCATTTTAAACGAGTTGCAGGAACAAGTGCTGGAGCAATTTTAGCTGCTTTTATTGCTGCTGGTTATAGTGGAAAGGAAATTGAATGTATACTTGAAGAGTTAGATGTACCTTCATTATTAGATCCTCGAAAAACATTTCTACCATTCCCGTTTATGAAATGGATAAATGTTTATAACCATTTAGGTTTGTATAAAGGGAAAGCATTAGAAAAATGGTTTTTTCAAAAATTAGCGGATAAGGGGGTTTATACTTTTTCGGATTTACCTAAAGGTTCATTAAAATTAGTAGCATCCGATTTATCGAATGGAAGAATTATTGTTTTACCAGATGATTTACACAAATATCAAATTGATGCCAATAATTTTTCTGTTGCTTGTGCATTACGTATGAGTTGTGGCATTCCGTTCTTTTTTGAACCAGTCACATTGAAAACAGGAAGGGGGGAATCAGTCATTGTTGATGGAGGCGTACTAAGTAATTTCCCTTTATGGATATTTGATGACAAAGAAGGGCGTAAAAAGCGACCTGTACTTGGTCTTAAACTAAGTAGAAGTAGTGAAGAACAATGCCCACAAGAGATAAAGAATGGCTTGAATTTATTTGAAGCGTTATTTGCTACTATGAAAGGGGCTCATGATGAAAGATATATTTCAAGAAGACACGAAAGGGATATTGTTTTTATTCCAGTAGATGATTATAGTGCTACCCAATTCGATTTAAATGAAGAGACAAAGGAAACGTTGTTAGAGATAGGTAGAAATCGTACTATTCAATTTTTAAAAACTTGGCCGAGGTTTAGAATATAGTTTTTTTAAAAAAAATAATAAAACCAGTTGACGTTTCAAAAACTAGATGTTATTATATAAAAGTTGCTGTTACAACATGTAACTAAAAAAATAAAAACAAAAAAATGTTTGACATTATTTTAGAAACATGTTATTATATAAAAGTTAACTCTTTTAAAAACAGTTAGCGCGAATGAACCTTGAAAACTGAACAAGCAAAACGTAATCAATATAGTTTTTACTAGCTAACTTTGTTAGTGAACGAAACAAAATTTTGGACATCAAAATTGATGCCAGCAAAACAATTTGAGCTAATCAAATTTCTTTTATGGAGAGTTTGATCCTGGCTCAGGACGAACGCTGGCGGCGTGCCTAATACATGCAAGTCGAGCGAACAGAGAAGGAGCTTGCTCCTTTGACGTTAGCGGCGGACGGGTGAGTAACACGTGGGCAACCTACCCTATAGTTTGGGATAACTCCGGGAAACCGGGGCTAATACCGAATAATCTTTTGTCCCTCATGGGACAATACTGAAAGACGGTTTCGGCTGTCGCTATAGGATGGGCCCGCGGCGCATTAGCTAGTTGGTGAGGTAACGGCTCACCAAGGCAACGATGCGTAGCCGACCTGAGAGGGTGATCGGCCACACTGGGACTGAGACACGGCCCAGACTCCTACGGGAGGCAGCAGTAGGGAATCTTCCACAATGGGCGAAAGCCTGATGGAGCAACGCCGCGTGAGTGAAGAAGGATTTCGGTTCGTAAAACTCTGTTGTAAGGGAAGAACAAGTACAGTAGTAACTGGCTGTACCTTGACGGTACCTTATTAGAAAGCCACGGCTAACTACGTGCCAGCAGCCGCGGTAATACGTAGGTGGCAAGCGTTGTCCGGAATTATTGGGCGTAAAGCGCGCGCAGGTGGTTTCTTAAGTCTGATGTGAAAGCCCACGGCTCAACCGTGGAGGGTCATTGGAAACTGGGAGACTTGAGTGCAGAAGAGGATAGTGGAATTCCAAGTGTAGCGGTGAAATGCGTAGAGATTTGGAGGAACACCAGTGGCGAAGGCGACTATCTGGTCTGTAACTGACACTGAGGCGCGAAAGCGTGGGGAGCAAACAGGATTAGATACCCTGGTAGTCCACGCCGTAAACGATGAGTGCTAAGTGTTAGGGGGTTTCCGCCCCTTAGTGCTGCAGCTAACGCATTAAGCACTCCGCCTGGGGAGTACGGTCGCAAGACTGAAACTCAAAGGAATTGACGGGGGCCCGCACAAGCGGTGGAGCATGTGGTTTAATTCGAAGCAACGCGAAGAACCTTACCAGGTCTTGACATCCCGTTGACCACTGTAGAGATATGGTTTTCCCTTCGGGGACAACGGTGACAGGTGGTGCATGGTTGTCGTCAGCTCGTGTCGTGAGATGTTGGGTTAAGTCCCGCAACGAGCGCAACCCTTGATCTTAGTTGCCATCATTTAGTTGGGCACTCTAAGGTGACTGCCGGTGACAAACCGGAGGAAGGTGGGGATGACGTCAAATCATCATGCCCCTTATGACCTGGGCTACACACGTGCTACAATGGACGATACAAACGGTTGCCAACTCGCGAGAGGGAGCTAATCCGATAAAGTCGTTCTCAGTTCGGATTGTAGGCTGCAACTCGCCTACATGAAGCCGGAATCGCTAGTAATCGCGGATCAGCATGCCGCGGTGAATACGTTCCCGGGCCTTGTACACACCGCCCGTCACACCACGAGAGTTTGTAACACCCGAAGTCGGTGAGGTAACCTTTTGGAGCCAGCCGCCGAAGGTGGGATAGATGATTGGGGTGAAGTCGTAACAAGGTAGCCGTATCGGAAGGTGCGGCTGGATCACCTCCTTTCTAAGGATATTTTCGGAATACAAACCTTGGGTTTGTAAGATTACGTTTTGCGTTCAGTTTTGAAGGTTCATCATTACGATGAAATACTTCAAAACTGTGCTCCTGTCGCTACGCTTTCGTCGCAAATTTGCGAAGAAGTAGAAACAGGTAGTGAATTTGTTCTTTGAAAACTGGATAAAACGACATTGAAATTGTAACAAACACATTTATTTTTTTAAGTTTTTTATAGGCTTAATAACGAAATAGGGTTTCAAGACACAAGCAGTTCTAGGAAGCGAACGAGTGAATGAAGGAGCGTACTTACGTACGTGACTGATTGAACGAGAGAAGCTGACAACGAAATGCGCAGTGGATTGGAAGCCGATAGGTTAAGTTATTAAGGGCGCACGGCGAATGCCTTGGCACTAGGAGCCGAAGAAGGACGGCACTAACACCGATATGCTTCGGGGAGCTGTAAGTGAGCTTTGATCCGGAGATTTCCGAATGGGGGAACCCACTACGTTTAATCGCGTAGTATCTTGACGTGAATACATAGCGTCTTGAAGGCAGACCCAGGGAACTGAAACATCTAAGTACCTGGAGGAAGAGAAAGAAAAATCGATTCCCTGAGTAGCGGCGAGCGAAACGGGAAGAGCCCAAACCAAGAGGCTTGCCTCTTGGGGTTGTAGGACACTCTATACGGAGTTACAAAGGAATGAGTTAGATGAAGCGACTTGGAAAGGTCCGCCAGAGCAGGTAAAAGCCCTGTAGTCGAAAGTTCGTTCCCTCCAGAGTGGATCCTGAGTACGGCGGAACACGTGAAATTCCGTCGGAATCCGGGAGGACCATCTCCCAAGGCTAAATACTACCTAGTGACCGATAGTGAACCAGTACCGTGAGGGAAAGGTGAAAAGCACCCCGGAAGGGGAGTGAAAGAGATCCTGAAACCGTGTGCCTACAAGTAGTTAGAGCCCGTTAATGGGTGATAGCGTGCCTTTTGTAGAATGAACCGGCGAGTTACGATTACGTGCGAGGTTAAGCTTTAGAAGGCGGAGCCGCAGCGAAAGCGAGTCTGAATAGGGCGAATTAGTACGTGGTCGTAGACCCGAAACCAGGTGATCTACCCATGTCCAGGGTGAAGGTGAGGTAACACTTACTGGAGGCCCGAACCCACGCACGTTGAAAAGTGCGGGGATGAGGTGTGGGTAGCGGAGAAATTCCAATCGAACTTGGAGATAGCTGGTTCTCTCCGAAATAGCTTTAGGGCTAGCCTCGTGATGAGAATACTGGAGGTAGAGCACTGTTTGGACTAGGGGGCCATCCCGGTTTACCGAATTCAGACAAACTCCGAATGCCAGATATTTATACACGGGAGTCAGACTGCGAGTGATAAGATCCGTAGTCAAAAGGGAAACAGCCCAGACCACCAGCTAAGGTCCCAAAGTAATCGTTAAGTGGAAAAGGATGTGGCGTTGCACAGACAACCAGGATGTTGGCTTAGAAGCAGCCATCATTTAAAGAGTGCGTAATAGCTCACTGGTCGAGTGACGCTGCGCCGAAAATGTATCGGGGCTAAACGATTCACCGAAGCTGTGGATTGACATCTACGATGTCAGTGGTAGGAGAGCGTTCTAAGTGCGTTGAAGTCAGACCGGAAGGACTGGTGGAGCGCTTAGAAGTGAGAATGCCGGTATGAGTAGCGAAAGACGGGTGAGAATCCCGTCCACCGTATGACTAAGGTTTCCTGAGGAAGGCTCGTCCGCTCAGGGTTAGTCGGGACCTAAGCCGAGGCCGATAGGCGTAGGCGATGGACAACAGGTTGATATTCCTGTACCACCTCCTCACCGTTTGAGAAATGGGGGGACGCAGTAGGATAGGGTAAGCGCGCCGTTGGTTGTGCGCGTCCAAGCAGTAAGGCGTGTGTGTAGGCAAATCCGCACACTGTAACGTTGAGCTGTGATGGCGAGTCCGTATGGACGAAGTTCCTGATTTCACACTGCCAAGAAAAGCCTCTATCGAGGTGAGAGGTGCCCGTACCGCAAACCGACACAGGTAGTCGAGGAGAGAATCCTAAGGTGTGCGAGAGAACTCTCGTTAAGGAACTCGGCAAAATGACCCCGTAACTTCGGGAGAAGGGGTGCTCTTGAGCGTGCAAGCGCATGAGAGCCGCAGTGAATAGGCCCAGGCGACTGTTTAGCAAAAACACAGGTCTCTGCAAAACCGTAAGGTGACGTATAGGGGCTGACGCCTGCCCGGTGCTGGAAGGTTAAGAGGAGTGGTTAGCGCAAGCGAAGCTGCGAATTGAAGCCCCAGTAAACGGCGGCCGTAACTATAACGGTCCTAAGGTAGCGAAATTCCTTGTCGGGTAAGTTCCGACCCGCACGAAAGGCGTAACGATCTGGGCACTGTCTCAACGAGAGACTCGGTGAAATTATAGTACCTGTGAAGATGCAGGTTACCCGCGACAGGACGGAAAGACCCCGTGGAGCTTTACTGTAGCCTGATATTGAATTTTGGTACAACTTGTACAGGATAGGTAGGAGCCAGAGATCTCGGAGCGCCAGCTTCGAAGGAGGCGTCGGTGGGATACTACCCTGGTTGTATTGAAATTCTAACCCATGCCCCTTAGCGGGGCAGGAGACAGTGTCAGGCGGACAGTTTGACTGGGGCGGTCGCCTCCTAAAAGGTAACGGAGGCGCCCAAAGGTTCCCTCAGAATGGTTGGAAATCATTCGTAGAGTGTAAAGGCACAAGGGAGCTTGACTGCGAGACCTACAAGTCGAGCAGGGTCGAAAGACGGGCTTAGTGATCCGGTGGTTCCGCATGGAAGGGCCATCGCTCAACGGATAAAAGCTACCCCGGGGATAACAGGCTTATCTCCCCCAAGAGTCCACATCGACGGGGAGGTTTGGCACCTCGATGTCGGCTCATCGCATCCTGGGGCTGTAGTCGGTCCCAAGGGTTGGGCTGTTCGCCCATTAAAGCGGTACGCGAGCTGGGTTCAGAACGTCGTGAGACAGTTCGGTCCCTATCCGTCGTGGGCGTAGGAAATTTGAGAGGAGCTGTCCTTAGTACGAGAGGACCGGGATGGACACACCGCTGGTGTACCAGTTGTCTTGCCAAAGGCATCGCTGGGTAGCTATGTGTGGACGGGATAAGTGCTGAAAGCATCTAAGCATGAAGCCCCCCTCAAGATGAGATTTCCCATTACGCAAGTAAGTAAGATCCCTCAAAGACGATGAGGTAGATAGGTTCGAGGTGGAAGTGTGGTGACACATGGAGCTGACGAATACTAATCGATCGAGGACTTAACCAAAAAGTTTGAAACATTCAATGAACCGTTTATCCAGTTTTGAAAGAACAATCTTTCAATTAAATACTGTCTAGTGATGATGGCAAAGAGGTCACACCCGTTCCCATACCGAACACGGAAGTTAAGCTCTTTAGCGCCGATGGTAGTTGGGGGCTTCCCCCTGTGAGAGTAGGACGTCGCTAGGCACACAAAGCAGTCAGCATATTGCTGGCTGTTTTTTGTCTATTTTTAGCTTTCGAAAACGATTTCAATAAAATTGTAAGCGTTCTTATGAGTCCATTAGTGCTATTATTTTTTCAAATCGTGTGAAAAAATAAAGGAAATTAAATATGCTAACTATTAATTCTATCAATAATGTTTGGATGTTTAATTTTTTCTTGGTAGCTGATTGTTTAACAGAAAAATATTTTAAAAAGAGATATTTCAGCATTAAATATAGAAAAATGGTTTTAAAAATGAATAATTAGGTATAAGTTTGGACAAACTAAAAAATCTGAATTGTCTTTCTTTTATAAGTTTCTTGACAGTAGCATGACACGTTGTTAATCTTACAATTAATATTCTTTTAACTATAGGAGGAAGTTACGAAAATGTGGGAATCTAAATTTGCCAAAGAAGGTTTAACTTTTGATGATGTATTATTAGTACCAGCTCATTCAGAAGTACTACCGAAAGATGTTGATTTATCAGTTCAACTTACACCAAAGATTAAATTAAATATTCCAATGGTCAGTGCAGGTATGGATACAGTTACAGAATCTAAGATGGCTATTGCTATGGCACGTCAAGGTGGTATCGGTATTATCCATAAAAATATGGGCATAGATGAGCAAGCGGAACAAGTTGAAAAAGTAAAACGTTCTGAAAATGGTGTTATTACAAACCCATTCTTCTTAACTCCGACTCACCAAGTTTTTGATGCTGAACATTTAATGGGTAAATACCGAATTTCAGGTGTACCAATTGTGGATAGTATGGAAAACCAAAAGCTAGTAGGAATTATTACAAATCGTGATTTACGTTTTATTTCTGACTACTCTTTAAAAATTGAAGATGTAATGACAAAAGAAGATTTGATTACGGCTCCTATTGGAACGACTTTAGAGGATGCGGAAAAGATTCTTCAACAATATAAAATCGAAAAACTTCCTATTGTAGATGAAGAAGGTAAGTTAACTGGTTTAATTACAATTAAGGATATCGAAAAAGTAATTGAGTTCCCGAATGCTGCAAAAGATGTACATGGTCGTTTATTAGTAGGAGCAGCTGTAGGTGTATCTAAAGATACAATGATTCGCATTGAGAAGCTTGTTGAAGCACAGGTGGATATCGTAGTAATCGATACAGCTCACGGTCACTCAGAGGGTGTACTACAAACAATTCGCTCTATCCGCGAAGCATACCCAGAATTAGAAATTATTGCTGGTAACGTGGCAACTGGAGAGGGAGCGCGTGCATTATTTGAAGCTGGTGCAGATGTAGTGAAGGTTGGTATTGGACCAGGATCAATTTGTACAACACGAGTTGTTGCAGGTGTAGGTGTACCTCAAATTACAGCCATTTATGATTGTGCTACAGTAGCGCGTGAATTAGGTAAAACAATTATTGCCGATGGTGGTATTAAATACTCTGGAGACATCGTAAAAGCTCTTGCAGCAGGCGGTAATATCGTAATGCTTGGCTCACTTCTTGCAGGTACTTCTGAATCTCCAGGAGATACTGAAATTTTCCAAGGTCGTCGCTTCAAAGTTTACCGTGGTATGGGATCTATTGGCGCAATGGAAAAAGGTTCAAAAGATCGCTATTTCCAAGAAGATGCAAAAAAACTAGTACCAGAGGGAATTGAAGGTCGACTTCCTTATAAAGGTCCTCTAGCAGATACAGTTTATCAATTGATTGGTGGTATTCGAGCAGGTATGGGTTATTGTGGTGCTCCTAACCTTGAATATTTACGTGACAACGCTCAGTTTGTCCGTATGACAGGTGCAGGTCTTCGTGAATCACACCCGCATGATGTTCAAATTACAAAAGAATCACCGAACTATTCAATGTAATATATTTCAAGCAACTTTTATGCTCTCGTATCGTCTACAAAGATGATACGAGGGCATTTTTTATGAGATAGATTGCGCACCTACTAGGATATCTATGTTAAAATGTCGAGGACAAGATTATTTTTTGGAGGGCAATAAAGGTGAAAAAAACAACGAACACCGTATTACGTTTGCTCCTAATTCCTGTTCTATTATTTAGTATATTTGCAGGTCTTCCTGCAAAAGCAAATGCAGAAACAGATTTAGGGCTGACGGTTGATGCTGCGATTTTAATAGACGCAGATTCAGGAAAAATTTTATATGAACAAAATGCAGATACTTCACTAGGTATCGCTAGTATGACGAAGATGATGACGGAGTACCTACTACTGGACGCAATTGATGCAGGTACGGTGAAATGGGATCAGGAATATCATGTGACGGATTATACGTATCGTATGTCTCAAAACCGTGCATTAAGTAATGTACCGTTACGAAGAGACGGATCATATACAATTCGTGAACTATATGAAGCAATGGCTATCTACTCTGCTAATGCAGCTACAGTGGCAATTGCAGAAACAATTGCTGGTACTGAAACTGAGTTTTTAAAACTAATGAACAAAAAGGCAGAAGAGCTTGGCCTTGAAGGCTATAAGTTTGTAAATGCTTCAGGTCTTAACAATGCTGATTTATTTGGTATGCACCCATCAGGTACTGGTCCAGAAGATGAGAATGTAATGCCTGCTAAATCTGTAGCAAAATTAGCCTATCATTTATTAAAAGATCATCCAAAGGTTTTAGAGACATCTAAAATAACAAAAAAGATATTCCGTGAAGGAACAGATGACGCGATTGAAATGTCAAACTGGAACTTTATGTTACCAGGTCTAGTATTCCAATATGAAGGCGTAGATGGCCTAAAAACAGGTACTACTAACTTTGCAGGGCATTGCTTCACTGGTACTGCAGAACGCAATGGGACACGCTTAATCGCAGTCGTAATGAAAGCTGTCGATGCAAAAGGAGAAGGCTCTTATAAAGCACGTTTTGATGCTACGGCTAAGTTATTTAATTATGGCTTCACACAATTTACAAAACATGAAATTATTCCAGCAAACTATAAGTTTAAAGACCAAAAGACCGTGAAAGTAACTAAAGGGCAAGAAGACAAAGTAGCCATTGCTGTGAAAGAACCAATTTCATTTATGGTGAAATCTTCTGAAAAGGATTTATATCAACCTAAATTAGTTTTAGATAAAAAAAGCCTTGAAGCTAAAGTTAAGAAAGATACAGTAGTAGGGAAGGTCGTTATAGAGCGCACAGAAGGCAAAGATTACGGCTTTATTGATGGTAAGGAGTTTACATCTGATGTCGTGACAACAGCGTCTGTAGAACGTGCTAGCGGTATTTCTCTATTCTTCCAAGGTATCGGTAACTTCTTCGGAAACTTATGGGGCGGCATTACTGATTTTGTTGGTGGATTATTTTAAAAACTAACTAGTAAGAACACGTTTATGTTTGAAAAAACATAGCGTGTTCTTTTTTTCACGTTTTACAGTCAATGTGCATACGCTAATAGGCGAAAGGATGTGGCTAAATGTGTGGAATTACCGGGTGGGCTAGTTTTAAAAAAGATTTACGAACAAGCGAGAGCATTGTGAAGTTAATGGCGCAAACATTAAGTAAACGGGGACCAGATGATGAAAATATTTGGTGTAATGAACATATCGCATTTGGCCACCGACGGTTAGCGGTCATTGACTTAATAGGTGGCAAGCAACCAATGGTGAAAAAACATGATGGCGTAACATATGTCATTACATATAATGGCGAACTGTATAATACCAAAGAATTGCGAAAAGAACTGCAAACAAGAGGACACGACTTTACAACCCAGTCAGATACAGAAGTATTATTAACTGCGTATATTGAGTGGAAAGAACAGTGTGTGAACTATCTAAATGGCATTTTTGCATTTGGTGTGTGGGATGAACAAACGGCATCGCTCTTTCTGTGTCGTGATCGTCTAGGTGTAAAGCCTCTGTATTACACTGAGCAACAAGAAGGATTACTATTTGCCTCGGAGGTCAAGGCATTATTTGCACATCCAGCAGTCCAACCAATTGTTAATAGGGAAGGGCTTGCGACAATCATGGCTGTAGGACCATCTAAACCGCCCGGAAAGTCGCTGTTCCATAATATTCATGAGCTACGACCAGGATACGCAATGCGGTATTCAAAAGAAGGATTACGTATATGGCAATACTGGCAACTTCAAAGTAAAAAACATGAAGAATCATTAGAAGAAACGATTGACCATGTACGGTATTTACTAACCGATGCTATTGAGCGTCAGCTAGTATCAGATGTACCGATTTGTACATTCCTTTCTGGAGGGCTTGATTCCAGTATTATTACTGGAATTGCGGCAAACAGCTTTCAACAACAAAAGAAAGGTAAAATCCACACGTACTCTATCGACTATGAGGACAATGAACGTTTCTTTAATCCGCATGCTTTTCAAAATTCAACGGATACCTATTGGATACAAAAAATGAAAGACTCGTTTGATACAACACATCATGCGGAGCAAATTAGCCAACAACAGTTAATTGACTTGTTGAAAGAAGCTGTCTTTGTAAGAGATGCACCTGGTATGGCTGATGTTGACTCATCCTTACTATGGTTTTGCCGAGAAATAAAAAAAGATTTTACGGTTGCTTTATCAGGGGAATGTGCCGATGAAATATTCGGTGGTTATCCATGGTTCAAAGAAAGAGCGACTGGTTTCCCTTGGATTCGTTCATTACCCGAAAGAACAGCTATGTTACGCGAGGAATGGCGTACAAAGTTAGCTGTTGAAAATTACGCGCAGCATGTTTATAAACAAACGATTGGTGAAGTACCTTATTTAGAAGGGGAAAGTACAGACGCAGCTCAACATCGTGAAATGTTTTATTTAAACACGGTATGGTTTATGCAAACATTGCTAGAACGAAAAGATCGGATGAGTATGGGCGCGAGTCTTGAGGTGCGCGTGCCATTTGCAGATCATCGGCTTGTGGAATACGCATGGAATATTCCTTGGGAAATGAAAAATTTAGACGGTATGGAAAAAGGTTTGCTTCGCAAGGCGATGTCGCATTTATTACCAGAGGAAGTATTATATCGAAAAAAAAATCCTTATCCAAAAACCTATCATCCAGTTTATACAGCAGGTGTTCAACGATGGTTAACAGAAATTATGAACGATAAACATTCAGTTCTTCATGAATTTTTTGAACGACAAAAACTAGTGGAGCTAATTGACTCTGGAGGAAGTTCATTTAAAGAACCTTGGTATGGACAATTAATGGCAGGACCACAACTGTTAGCCTATTTGGGGCAAATTGATACATGGTTTAAGCATTATAACATTCAACTAAAAGAAAATTAAAAAAAGCACAACCATCTTGTCACTTGAATCGTGACGGAGATGGTTGTTTCGTTTGTATTGCCCAACAATTCATTAACTTCTCAATGGAAGATTCAATCTCGTGTACAGGAATGCCGCCAAAGCCGAGTAAAAATTGAGCTTGTGTGGCCGTATTTTCATCAAGACGATAAGCGGATAATGGATAGATACCGATACCTGCATCATTGGCACTGTGCTGTAATTGTTGCTCGGATAGTTCATGTTGCACATTGAGCAAGATATGCATACCTGCCTGCTCCCCAGTGATTTTTATTTGATTAGAATAATTTTCTAATATCGTCGTGAGCTTCTCATGCTTTTTTCGATATACTTTTCGCATACGATTTAAATGTTTTGAAAAATGTCCGTCTCTCATGAAATTAGCTACAATGTGCTGATCGAACCTTGGTACTGTTGATGAATAATAATTAAAGACATCATTATAAGTAGTAAGTAGCTTAGGTGGTAGTACAAAATAGGCGACTCGCAAGGAAGGCATTAATGATTTGGTAAATGTACTCATATAGATGACTTTATCATTGCGATCTAAAGCTTGTAGCGCGGGAATTGGTTTTCCAGTATAACGAAATTCCGAATCATAATCATCTTCAATGATATATCGTGATGGACTTTGAGCCGCCCAATTTAAAGCTTGTGCGCGCCTTGTGGCAGACAAGACAGCACCAGTAGGGAATTGGTGCGACGGCGTGATATAAACAACATTAGCAGCTGTTTTTTCCAGTTCATGAATAAGGATACCTTCATCATCTACTGCAATTGGACAAACCTGTCGTTTGTGTTGTAAAAACATCCGATGCACGGTCGGATAACCAGGGTTTTCGAGTGCAAAGCAAGTGTCTTCGCTGAAAAGACGCAAAATCATCGGGAGCAGTTGTTCTGTACCTGAACCAATGACAATTTGCTCTGGGCTGCAAATAACGCCGCGCGATTGATATAAGTAATTTGCAATCTCTGTACGTAACGCTAATTCTCCTTGAGGTTCTCCAGTCAATAATAATTCTTTGGAGGTATCATCAAAAAGTTCTTTTGCATATTTTCGCCATGTTTGAAATGGGAAGGCATCAATATCTATGGAACCAGGGTTAAAATCAATGGCATATGTTTTTTTCCGAGGTTGCTCTTTTAGCAGCATAGATGTGTCTTGCTGTATATAGGGGAGCTCATCAATATCCTCTACAAAATAACCGACCCGAGACTTTGATATTATATAACCCTCTGCAAGTAATTGGGCATAGGCAATTTCGATTGTTGTTTGAGAAATATTTAAAAAATCTGCCAATTTTCGCTTTGAAGGTAATTTTTCTCCGACCGTAATTTTCTTTGTAATAATCGCTTCTTTAATACCGCTATAAAGCTGATCATATAGCGGTTTTCCACCGTTTTTTTCAAGCTGAAATAAAAGCATATCCATGTTCGATTTTTCACCTGACCTTATAATTATTTTATAAACTGAATATTTTGATATGGTCAATTTCTATTATACTAAATTTCATCACAAAGGTGGAGGTAGAAAAGAATGAAGCAAACAGGAACAGAATTAGTAAAACGTGGGATGGCAGAAATGCAAAAGGGTGGCGTCATTATGGATGTCATTAATGCGGAGCAGGCGAAAATTGCTGAAGCAGCGGGTGCTGTGGCTGTGATGGCATTAGAGCGAGTGCCTTCAGATATACGAAAGGCAGGAGGAGTGGCACGCATGGCAGATCCTCGTATTGTAGAGGAGGTTATGGCGGCTGTCACAATTCCTGTTATGGCGAAAGCACGTATTGGTCATATCGTTGAAGCTCGCGTGTTAGAGGCAATGGGCGTTGATTATATTGATGAGAGTGAAGTGTTAACACCAGCGGATGAGGAATATCATTTATTGAAAAGTGACTATACAGTGCCATTTGTATGCGGCTGTCGTGATTTAGGAGAAGCGGCTCGTCGTATCGGTGAAGGGGCATCTATGCTACGGACGAAAGGTGAGCCAGGTACAGGGAATATTGTAGAGGCTGTACGCCATATTCGTAAGGTCAATGCCCAAGTACGAAAAGTTGTCGGGATGACTGAGGATGAGTTAATGACTGAGGCAAAATTGCTGGGTGCTCCATTTGAATTATTACGAGAAATTAAAAAGCTTGGTCGATTACCAGTTGTAAACTTTGCCGCAGGTGGTGTTGCGACACCAGCAGACGCAGCATTAATGATGGAGTTAGGTGCTGATGGAGTATTTGTGGGCTCTGGTATTTTTAAATCGGAAAATCCTGAGAAATTTGCACGTGCCATTGTAGAAGCAACGACGCATTATAAAGATTATAAATTGATTGCAGAAATTTCAAAAGAGCTGGGTGTGCCGATGAAAGGTATTGATATTGCACAACTTAGTCAAAGTGAACGTATGCAAGAACGAGGCTGGTAATATGAAGAGAGTCGGTGTATTAGCATTACAGGGTGCTGTTAGAGAGCATGTACGAATGTTAGAGGCACTTGGTTGTCAAACGGTTTTAGTCAAGCATAAGGAGCAATTAGAAGGGCTTGATGGTCTTATATTACCAGGTGGAGAAAGTACAACAATGCGCAAGTTACTTGATCGCTATGAACTAATAGGACCCATTCGTTCACTTGTGCAAAAAGGCGTACCAATGTTCGGCACGTGTGCTGGATTGATATTATTGGCAAAAGAAGTAGTTGACCATGATCCACATTTAGCTGTAATGGATGTTGTCGTTGCTCGAAATTCATATGGACGTCAAGTAGATAGCTTTGAAGTGAATTTAAATATCCAAGCGATTGGCGAAGCAATACCAGCTGTCTTTATACGCGCACCGCATATTGTGTCAGTTGGGGAAGGTGTTGAAGTGTTAGCGGAGCATGACGGAAAAATTGTGCTAGCGCGAGATGGTCATTTACTTGGCTGTTCATTTCATCCTGAACTAACGACAGATTTGCGCATTGCCAAATATTTTGTGACGACTATGGTGTGACTTGCAAAATGTCGTTTCATATAGTACAGTATGGATAAAATTTAAATAATTGAACACGATGATGGGAAGTAGTAGCAAGCACGTTTTTTTTAGAGAGTCAGCGGGTGGTGGAAGCTGATAAAAGCACTTGTGAATCCGTCCTGGAGTTGCGCAGTCGAAGTGAATGAAGTAGGCTGTCGCCGGCTGAAATGCCGTTATGAGATAAGTGGACTAGGCAATCTGTCTGGTCAATTAGGGTGGCAACGCGGGTAGCTCTCGTCCCTTTCATGGGATGAGGGCTTTTTTGTGTTCTATCTTATCTATAAATTCCCATCATTTATGAATCTACTACTGGAGGTATGAAGGATGTTAGATATTAAACGCGTCCGTGATAACTTCGCGGAAATTAAAGAAATGCTATTAACACGCAACGAAGATTTAGGAAACTTAGATGATTTTGAAGCTTTAGATACAAAACGTCGCGAATTAATCGCGAAAGCAGAAGAACTGAAAGCTGAACGAAATAAAGTATCTGAACAAATTTCTGTTATGAAACGTAATAAAAAAAATGCTGATGAAGTCATCGCACGTATGCGTCAAGTTGGCGATGAAATTAAAGAGCTAGATACACAACTCAATGAAGTAGAAGACCGTTTTAAAGATATGATGATGCGTTTACCAAACGTGCCGCATGAATCTGTGCCAGTCGGTACTACGGAAGACGACAATGTAGTGGAATATACGTGGGGAGAAGTACCAACTTTTGATTTTGATATTAAAGCTCACTGGGATATCGCAACAGATTTACAAATTGTAGATTTTGAACGCGGAGCAAAAGTAGCGGGCAGTCGTTTCTTATTCTATCGTGGTTTAGGTGCTCGTTTAGAACGTGCATTAATGAGCTTTATGATGGATTTACATGCAGAAGAACATGGCTATGAAGAAATGCTACCACCTGTTATCGTAAATCGAGATAGCTTAACAGGTACAGGTCAGCTTCCTAAGTTTGAAGAAGATGTATTTAAACTAGATGATACAGATTACTTTATGATTCCAACAGCGGAAGTACCTGTGACGAATTTCTATCGTGATGAAATTCTACCTATTGAAGTTTTACCACAAGGCTTTGCAGCATATAGCGCTTGCTTCCGCTCAGAAGCGGGCTCTGCCGGTCGCGATACACGTGGCTTAATTCGTCAGCACCAATTTAATAAAGTGGAATTAGTCCGTTTTGTAAAACCAGAGGAATCTTATGAACAGCTAGAATTATTAACAGGTCACGCTGAAAAAGTATTACAATTATTAGGTTTACCTTATCGTAAATTAAAAATGTGTACAGCTGATTTAGGCTTCACTGCTGCCAAAAAATATGATTTAGAAGTATGGATTCCAGCACAAAATATGTACCGTGAAATTTCTTCTTGCTCAAACTTTGAGGATTTCCAAGCGCGTCGTGCCAATATCCGCTTCCGCCGTGAGCCAAATGCTAAACCAGAATACGTACACACATTAAATGGTTCAGGTCTTGCTATTGGTCGAACAGTGGCTGCCATCCTTGAAAACTATCAGCAAGCCGACGGAAGCGTAGCTATTCCAGAGGTATTAGTTCCTTATATGGGCGGCAAAAAAGTTATTGCACCGAAGTAATTAAAATCTCCAAACTATATAGAGAATTTAGCTATTCTTGCTTTTGCAACTACTTAAAAATTAGAACTGTTCACTAGTTGTTGGTAGCGGAAAGCACCGCCGTTGCAGACAACAACGGCATAGCAAAAAAGTGTTAGATTGACTACAGTCAATCTAACACTTTTTCTCTTTTGTTTTAGTTCTAAATCAGACAACAGAAGTGATTATGTTTAGGTGATTTATACCCTATTGTACTTCAAGTGTATATGGTTGAGTACTAGCTTTACCGTTTAATTCACTTACTTCAATATAGTAAGTTCCTTTGTCTAATTCAACTGTACCTACTTCCGGATCTTCAGTTCCGTAAAGATCAAAAGTTCCTACTGTTTTTCCTTTTGCATCAATAATACGGATAACACCATCCAGTGCTTTTTCTGTTTGTAGAGAGAAGAATACATCGCGTTTGCTATCAATATTTAATTCAAAGTAGTCTTTATCGCCAAACGGAACACCGGCATTTAAATATTGCGAAGCAACCCATTTGTTATCTTTTTTCGTAAGCTTAGATGGCTTTGTTGGTACACCATTGATTAATTCGGAATCCTTATCTTCATCGACTTGATTGTGTTTATACATGCTTAAAGTATATGGATGAATCGATACTTGTTCAAGGTTCATACCGTTAATAATAATAAAATAACCATGATTCTTTTTCGCTTTAAAAGAGGTATTAACATCAGTTGTGCCAATAATACCGAGTAATAGTTCAAAAATGTTATTGCCTTGTCCAAATTGAATTTCGGTTTCCAATTCTTTTGGATCAATTTCCATGTTGCCATTTGTATCTTCAATTATAGAACCTGAAAATTTAAAGGCATTTTGAAGCTCTTTAGGTAATTGATTTAGCTGTTCATTTGTCATAGGTACAGAAGAAACAAGAAGGCTCATGATTTCATCTTGACCGCGTTGTTTATAGTAGTAGTAATCAATATCATCTTGATAAATGATATGATCTTTATAGATTGTACCAGGTTGCACCGCTTGAGCATTTATTGTTGTGTTATTATCACTTTTATAATCTGATGGGATAGCTGCTAATTTACTTGTTTTAAGAGTATATGGTTCAGCCGAGCGAGCACCTTGATTCATTACCTTTACAACATAAGTTTTGTCCTTTTTCAATGCGACTGCTTTTGCATCATTGGCATTACTAGTTGAGCCAAGAAGTAAACTTAGTATCCCCATATCATTACTTAATGAAGAAACTGCTAATAATTCGTTTGTTTCCTCATCATATTCAAAAATAGTTCCAGCTGGAATTTGATTCATGCCTTTTTTAACTTGGAAACCATATACGGCATCTTCTTCTGGCTTTAATAAGAAGTAATCTTCATCAAATTCTGTTTGGAAGTAAGCTTTTTTATCTTGACCAATGTCAAAAGGAACGGCTTGCTCCATAATTAGAGCTATGTCTTCCGGATTACCCATAGCACCAGGATCCATAAACATATTGAATAAATTATTTATTTGATTGTCTTTTTTTGTTTGATATTGAGTTAAAGGTAAAAGCTCATTTTCTACATTACCTTCTGGCATTTCCTCATTTAACGGTAACCCGTCTTCATCTTCAGGAAGGGTAACGACTTCACCCTTTAATGTATAAGGGATGATGGATTCACTTATCGTTTCTTCATTTTCAATGCCGCCGCTAAAGAACATATCAAGTGAAAAAGCACTACTGCCTTGATTGGATACGTTTAATACATATTCTGTCCCAGGAATAGCGTCAACAATAAGGTTTACACCGTCGCCTTTATCTGCGCTATAGCTTGTTTGAATTGGATAGGCCTCATACATTTCCTCATCATTAACGTTTTCTGCTGGTACAGCATCTAATTCTTCCTTTAGATAAAGTTCCATAGAGGCTGTAACACCTGGAATACCAGACAAATCAAATCGCAGCGTTGTTGGTTCTTTTACTGAAAATGTGAAATAATCTTGGTCGCTTTGTTGATCTTTAGAAAGGAGGGTATAGTTTTTCCCTTTTGTACTGAATGGGAACTGTTGAATGTTCTCCTTTTTGTCCATCTCTAATGAATCGACTGGTAAATCCTTCGTTGTTTGAGCAGTGAATACATAATTCGACTCACCATTTAAGTTATAGCTGCCATTATAATCTTTAACCCCAACAAGCAGTGTTCCTTTTTGATCTGCTTTGTATAGGTATCCCTCTTGCTTTCCTACACGCACATCATTGACATGGATTGGGTCGACTTCCTCTTTGCTATCTGTAGGGTAGAAATACAATTCAAGTGCATAATCGTATTTGTTTGCACCCTTTAATGTCAGTTGAGCATATTCATTTGCATCTAAATCAACCTTGTACCATTTTTTTTCGTTTGGTTGTTTGAATTCACCTTTTTCTGAATTCAATGTATTCTTTGCAAGAACTTTGGCGTTTTTAATACGTTCTTCCGTTGTTTCTGAATACTCTTTCGGAAGATTATTGACATTAAACTGTAATGCTTTCAGCGGGTTGATAAGACCATGTCCATATGTAAGATCATAGCCTTTCTCGCCTAGATTATTTGCAGTCATTTCAAGAATAGCTTCTACTTCATGAGGCTTTAAATTTGGATGTTTTGATTTTAGTAGGGAGGCAACACCTGCTACAACGGGAGCCGCCATTGATGTCCCACTAAATTTGACAAAGGATGATCCCTTTTTCTCGTCGTGAACGGTACTGTATATTTCCTCACCTGGTGCTACCACGTCAACCGATGGACCATAGTTTGAATAGCTTGATAGTTTGTTGATATCATTTGTAGAACCTACGCTAATGACACCTTCGTAAGAAGCAGGGAAAGAATATTCATCTGTCGATTCGTTTCCTGCTGCTGCTACAATCGTAATTCCTTTATCTATCGCTTGCTTAACAGCGTCTTTCATTAATGGAGATTCTCCATAACCACCAAGACTCATGTTAATAACATCAGCGCCCTGTTCAATGGCGTAAAGAATACCTTGTGCAATGACGAAATCATTGGCACCTTCTTCTCCGTTGAATACATCAATTGGAAGAAGCTTAGCATTTGGATTAATCCCATGTCCTCCTACATTATTATCTTTTGCAGCGCCAATAATGCCCGCTACATGTGTTCCGTGGTCACCATTATAAGTGGTATTGGCTGGTGCTGCGGCATTATACGGTGGAAGTACTTGAGATTTTAAATCAGGGTGTTTAAAATCCACACCAGAATCAATAACCGCTACTTTTACTTCATGATTACCTGCTAACTCTAGTGCCTTATCCATTTGAAGTAAGTTTAAATGATACATATCTTTTTTCTTTGGATCTGCTCCGTTAGCGAAGGAATGATAAACGTAGCTTGGGGATACACTTTTAACGCCGTCTTGCTTTGCATAATAAGAAACTGCTTTTTCTAAAGAAATTCCCTTTTTCAGTTGGATTACATCATATCCTAGTGATGGAATAGATCGTATTACTTTGGAGCCAATGTTTTTATGTGCGTTCTTAGCAAGACCTGTATGCTTGACGATAATGGTATCTTTACTAATCCATTCCTTATCATTTTTTACATACTTTAATGCTTTTTCCTTATTGCTAGCTATAAGACTTTTCTCTACTTCTGTGTGCTGTGCTGTTTTTTCTGGTGCTGTAGCATAGGCAGAAGCAGCAGGAACCATTAGTGAAGCTGACGCTACTAAAGCAATTGATTTCTTCATCCATTTTTTCAATTGTTCTCTCTCCCATGATGTTTTATTTATTTTCTATATCTAATACGAATGAAACGTGGAAAAGTTTCGGATAAAAGGATAATTTCGGTCTACTTTCCTGATTTACCCCCTATTATTAGAGAATAGAAAAAGGTACCCACCTAAATTTTGGGGTACCTTTTTCATGTTGACAGCAAATGCTCTCGTAAATACCACTTATTGTGGCTCACTAGATTCTGCCATTTTCCGTGCTTTTTTCTCAGCTTTTTTTCGTTCGCGTAATGCTCTAAAAAAATCGGTTAAAATTTGTCCGCATTCTTCAGCTAATATACCTTCCGTTACATCACAGTCATGGTTGAAGCGCGCATCATTTAATAAATGATAGAGTGAATCGACACAGCCAGCTTTTATGTCCCGTGCGCCGTATACAACACGTGGCACTCGCGACTGCAAAATAGCCCCTGCACACATAGGGCAAGGTTCCAGTGTGACATAAAGTGTTGTTTGTTCAAGACGCCAACTACCAAGTTTTTTACATGCTTCTTGAATCACCATTAATTCGGCATGAGTAGTTGCATTTTGAGTTGTTTCACGTAGATTATGCGCGCGCGCAATAATTTCTCCTTCATATACAAGAACGGCCCCTATTGGTACCTCACCAAGCAAAGCAGCTTTTTTTGCTTCCTCTAAAGCTTGGTTCATAAATATGCGGTCTTTTTCAAAAATATCCACTAGAATCTCTCCTTAAGAGTAGTGTATCATGCGGGTGGCGTTTTGTATTTTGCTTTGAATTGACATTTCTAAAATAACCCTATATATTTATATATGAACACATGCTCATATATAAATAAACTATAGGAGGAACGGAAAATGGATGAACAAGTTAAACAGGGCGAAATAGAAATCGGTAATGGCAAGCACTTAGATGAGGAAACGTTATTTGTTGTTTCTCAAACGTTTAAAGCATTGAGTGATCCAACAAGAATACGGATTTTAAATTTATTATGTTCAGATGAGCATTCGGTTAACGACATTGCTGAAATATTAGACTTAAGTCAGTCAACGGTATCCCATCAATTACGATTTTTAAAAAATTTACGATTAGTAAAATTCAGGAGGGAAGGAACAAGCTTATATTATTCAAAAGATGATGACCACATTATGAATTTATTGAAGCAGGCAATTGAACACGCTACGCACAACTAATTGTATGAATTAATATTTGGAGGGGAAAACGATGGGGCATAATCACGATCACGGTCATGATCATACACATGGTGCAAATAAAAAGGTGCTTTTACTATCCTTTATCATCATTACGAGTTATATGGTGATTGAAGCAATTGGTGGGTTCTTAACAAATAGTTTGGCACTTTTATCGGATGCTGGCCATATGTTAAGTGACTCAATTTCTTTAGCCATTGCACTTCTTGCTTTTATTTTTGGAGAAAAAGCAGCTAGCTTTAGTAAAACATATGGTTATAAAAGGTTTGAAATATTAGCTGCAGTGTTAAATGGTGTAACATTAATTTTAATTGCGTTATTTATTTTTTTCGAAGCCATTGAGCGTTTTGCAAATCCACCAGAAGTAGCAACAACAGGTATGCTGATTATTAGTGTAATTGGTTTGTTAATTAATATAGTAGTGGCTTGGATTATGATGCGGGGTGGAGATACGGAAGACAATTTAAACATGCGTGGTGCATTTTTACATGTTCTTAGTGATATGCTTGGCTCTGTCGGTGCCATCATTGCTGCTTTAGTCATTATGTTTTTCGGCTGGGGCTGGGCCGATCCACTTGCCAGTGTTATTGTTGCATTATTAGTACTACGTAGTGGATATTTTGTGACAAAGTCTGCTATCCATGTTCTTATGGAAGGAACACCTTCAAATGTCGACGTTCAGGAAATCATTCAAATAATGGAGCAAACTGAAGGTGTGCAAAGTATTCATGATCTTCATATCTGGACGATAACTAGCGGAACAAATGCACTGTCCTGTCATGCAGTTGTCGATGACCAGCTAAACATTGGAGAAAGCGAGCATATTTTACGTGAAATTGAACATAATCTTGAACATAAGGGCATAAAGCATATAACGATTCAATTGGAAACCGCAGAGAACCGCCATGATGAATCAATTTTATGTAATCTAAAGAGTGAGCCAGTTCATCACGATCACCATTAATTATAAAAAAATAAAACGCCTATTTACATACCCTTCGTGGGTATAGTATGATATTAGCAAATAGGAGGTGAAGAATTTGGAGGACACAGTGAAAGAGGATGCTTGTCATACAGAGGAAACTGCATCGTGTCGAAAAAGTCATCACCCTGAGCGCGTGAAAAAGGATTTAACGACTCGCTTAAATCGAGTAGAAGGTCAAATCCGAGGTATTAAGGGAATGATTGAAAAAGACGTTTACTGTGATGATATCATCACGCAACTGTCTGCCACGCAATCAGCTTTGAATAGCGTAGCGAAAATTTTATTAGAAGGTCATTTAAAAGGCTGTGTCGTAGATCGCCTATCTGAAGGCGATGAAGCGGTTCTAGATGAGTTAGTCGTGACCATTCAAAAATTAATGAAAAAATAATTTTACGGGTAGTTACTCTTATATAGCATGTACATTAAATTTAAAGGAGAGATATTTATGCAAAATGTAACATTAAACGTACAAGGAATGTCATGTGGACATTGTGTCAATGCAGTGGAAAAAAGTGTCGGCGCTTTAGCAGGTGTAGAACAAGTAACAGTAAATTTAGCAGATGGTTTGGTAGATGTCGCATTTGACGATGCCCAAGTATCACTTGCGCAAATTAAAGAAACGATTGACGATCAAGGCTACGAGGTAGAATAAGATCAATAGGGTGCTCACAAGGCACTCTATTATTTTCAAATTTATATACCCCTATATGGTATAGAAAGAGGTGGGAAGTTAATGCGTTCTGAATTGAAGGAAACGAACCTACAAATTACTGGCATGACTTGCGCAGCGTGTGCTACGCGTATTGAGAAAGGCTTGAAAAAAATGGAGGGTGTCGAGCAAGCAACCGTAAACTTAGCGCTTGAAAAATCCTCTATAAAATATGATCCAGCAATATTGAGTGAAGTAGACTTTGAAAAGAAAATCGAAGCGTTAGGCTATGGCGTCGTAAAACAGAAAGCGGAACTTGATATTACAGGTATGACGTGTGCTGCATGTGCCACTCGTATTGAGAAAGGTTTAAATAAGCTTTCAGGTGTTACAGCAACTGTAAACTTGGCACTTGAAAAAGCATCCATCGAATTTAATCCAACAGAGGTTTCTGTATCGGATATTATCGGTAAGGTTGAGAAGCTGGGATATGGTGCTCATCAAAAAGCGGATGAGCGAGCAACTGAAGATTATCGAGAAAAGGCAATAAAACAACAGCAACAAAAATTTCTTTTTTCAGCTATTCTTTCGCTACCATTACTGTGGACGATGGTTGCTCACTTTTCATTGACATCGTTTTTATATGTCCCCGATTTTTTAATGAATCCTTGGGTGCAATTAGTGTTAGCTACACCAGTTCAATTTATTATTGGGAAACAATTTTATGTAGGTGCATATAAAGCTTTACGTAATGGCAGTGCTAATATGGATGTCCTTGTCGTTATGGGGACTTCAGCAGCTTATTTTTACAGCGTTTATCAAGCCATTGTTACAGTTAATTCACATCATGGACCGCATCTATACTTTGAAACGAGTGCCGTTTTAATTACGTTAATTCTTTTAGGTAAATTATTCGAAGCAAAGGCAAAAGGGCGTTCATCAGAAGCGATTAAAAAGCTAATGGGTCTGCAAGCAAAATCTGCGATAGTTGTGCGAGATGGAGTAGAAAAAGAAGTCCCATTAGAAGAAGTTGTGATTGGTGATATTTTATTAGTTAAACCAGGTGAAAAAATTCCTGTAGATGGTGAAGTAGTAGAAGGTACAACAGCCGTTGATGAATCAATGCTAACAGGGGAAAGTCTTCCGGTAGATAAAAAACAAGGGGATGTATTATACGGTTCAACCATTAATAAAAATGGCTTTGTGAAAATGTCAGCAACCAAAGTTGGTCGAGACACAGCACTTGCTCAAATTATTAAAGTTGTAGAAGATGCACAAGGTTCAAAAGCCCCCATACAACGTTTAGCAGACCAAATTTCGGGTATATTCGTGCCGATTGTTGTTGGTATTGCGATTGTGACATTCCTTGTTTGGATTTTATGGGTAAAACCTGGTGAATTTACACCTGCACTAGAAGTGTTAATTGCGGTTCTTGTTATTGCTTGTCCTTGTGCGCTAGGCTTAGCGACACCGACCTCTATTATGGCAGGTTCTGGTCGCGCCGCTGAATTTGGGATTTTGTTTAAAGGTGGCGAGCATTTAGAACAAACGCAACGCATTGATACAGTTGTTGTCGATAAAACAGGAACCGTAACACACGGCAAACCGATATTAACAGACGTTGTACTAGCAACGGGGCAAGAAGAAGCATCCTTTCTTTCATTGATTGGGGCAGCAGAGAAACAATCCGAACATCCGCTAGCACAAGCCATTGTGCAAGGAATTGAAGAGCGAAGTATCACACTTGGCGATGTTCAATTTTTTGAGGCCATTCCAGGTTACGGCGTGCAAGCAACCGTTTCTGGTCAAGGTGTGGTAATCGGGACACGTAAATTAATGCAACAATATGATATAGATATTCAGCATATATTGCCGACAATGGAGACATTAGAGGAAAACGGTAAAACCGCTATGTTGGCTGCTATAAACGGTCAATATGCTGGCCTTGTTGCTGTTGCAGATACGGTAAAAGATACGTCAAAAGAAGCCATTCGTCGTTTACAGGATATGGGTATTACAGTCATTATGATGACGGGTGATAACGAACGGACTGCGCAAGCAATCGGTCAGGAAGTTGGGGTTAACCATGTTATCGCAGAAGTACTTCCAGAAGGAAAAGCGGATGAAGTGAAAAAACTGCAAGCTACAGGCAAAAACGTAGCGATGGTTGGTGATGGCATTAATGATGCACCAGCATTAGCAACTGCCAATATTGGGATGGCCATAGGAACTGGTACAGATGTGGCAATGGAGGCTGCTGATATTACGCTTATTCGTGGTGATTTAACTAGCATTGCGGATGCCATTATTATGAGTCGTAAAACAATGCGCAATATTAAGCAAAATCTATTTTGGGCATTTGCATATAATACATTAGGGATTCCAATTGCAGCTATGGGCCTTCTTGCACCATGGGTAGCGGGTGCAGCTATGGCATTCAGCTCAGTGTCCGTCGTGTTAAATGCCTTACGTTTACAACGAGTAAAATTATAGTGCCAGTCACTCAAACAATTCTGAAACAATTCTCTAAGTAGATTTTTACTAAAACGCCTGCGTAGAATGGACGTTACTTGTGCAGAGAGGAAAGCGTCCACCTAGCGGAAATCTATGCAGTATTTGCTGGCTAAAGTTAGGCCCACTAAGGTGGGTCTTTTTTGTTGCATGGAGCTATAAGTTTGTTTGATATCTATCAACTGGGCAGGTCAAATAATGTTAAAAATTGAGATACATGTTGATTCTGTTTTTCATTTTCTCACTATGATACAATGAAAAGCACTGATTCATTTTAGTTTCATACAATATAGCCTTAAAATAGTGGCATAATTGACTTATAGAATCCTAAATATAAAGGAGGAACTTCTAGTGACGGTTCCATTTGTTGCAGTAGAAGGTCCGATTGGTGTAGGCAAAACTTCATTGGCAAAAGAGGTAGCGGCGACATTTAATTACCATCTATTAAAAGAAATTGTAGACGAAAATCCGTTTTTAAATAAGTTTTATGAAAATATAGAGGAATGGAGTTTCCAAACGGAAATGTTCTTCCTATGTAATCGCTATAAACAATTAACAGATATAAAGAAGTTACGTTTAGCACAAAAGACATCAGTTGTATCGGACTATCATATTTTTAAAAATTTAATTTTTGCAAAGCGTACATTGCCACCTGCCGAGTACGAAAAGTATGAAGAAATCTATCAAATTTTAACAAAGGATATGCCTGTGCCTAATGTCGTTGTTTATTTACATGCTAGTGTTGATACGTTAATGAAACGCATTGCTAAACGAGGGCGTGAATTTGAGAAAATGATTTCACGTGAATATATGGAGCAGTTAGTAGCAGACTATCATACTTTTACAGAGCACTTTGAGCAGCTACATCCCGAAATACCTGTAATCCGATTTAATGGAGATCAACTTGATTTTGTGAAAAACCCACAAGATTTACAATATGTATTAAAAACAATCGAAGATACGTTACAACAAAGGAGCTTGCAACAATGAATTTGAGAGAGAAATATGATATTCCACCACAAACTGTTATTACAATTGCCGGAACAGTAGGTGTAGGAAAATCAACGATGACAAAGGCGCTAGCACAAGCGTTAAATTTCCGTACATCATTTGAAAAAGTAGATACCAATCCATACTTAGATAAGTTTTATGATGACTTTGAAAAATGGAGCTTCCATTTACAAGTCTATTTTCTAGCAGAGCGTTTTAAAGAGCAGAAGCGTATTTTCGAATATGGTGGGGGCTTTGTGCAAGATCGTTCTATTTATGAAGATACAGGGATTTTTGCCAAAATGCATTATGATAAAGGAACAATGAGTCCAACTGATTATGAAACGTATCGTAATTTATTTGATGCGATGGTGATGACACCGTATTTCCCGCACCCAGATTTATTAGTTTATTTAGAGGGGCCGATTGATGATGTCATTGGACGTATTCAAGAGCGTGGTCGTGAGATGGAGCAGCAAACACCGAATGATTATTGGATTGAAATGCATGAGCGTTACGAAAATTGGATAAATAATTTTAATTCATGCCCTGTCCTACGTTTAGATATTAATGATTATGATTTATTAAAAAATCCAGACGCAATTGAATCAATTGTCAGTCGCATAAGTCATATGCTAAAGCAAACAAGTCATTTACGAAAATAAGAGAAGTACTAGGAAAACCCCTATGCTTTAAAACAGGGAATCTCCATGCGTTCTGGCTGAAAGCGAAGCGTCAGGCCCAAACAAGTCATTTACGTAAATAGAAGAAAAGCTATGCAACAGTAAAGACGTTGAAGAAGGGAATATCAAAGCGTTCTGGCCGAAAGCAAAGCGTCAGGCCCAAACAAGTCATTTACGTAAATAGAAGAAAAGCTATGTAACAGTAAAGACGTTGAAGAAGGGAATATCAAAGCGTTCTGGCCGAAAGCAAAAGGAACGTAGAAAGCTTCCAGATAGAAATATAAGGACTTTGTATTTTAAAATAAATAACAGAAATAAGACCAAGAGACGTGAGACAATATGATACCTATTGTTTTCACGTCTTTTGTAATAGGAGGAATAAATATGAGAATCGCAGTATATTGTGGATCAGGACTTGGCAATAACCCGATTTATGCTGAAAAGGCAAGTGAATTAGGAACGGTATTAGCACACCATGGACATGGTATTGTTTATGGAGGTTCTAAAATAGGATTGATGGGCAAAGTGGCAGATGCTGCATTAGTAGCAGGTGGAGAAGTGATTGGTGTCATGCCTACTCATTTACAAAAACAAGAAATTGTTCATGCCGCATTGACAGAAATCCATTTTGTAGAATCCATGCATATACGTAAGGCAAAAATGGTTGAATTAGCAGATGCTTTTATTGCGTTACCAGGTGGTGGCGGTACACTGGACGAATATTTTGAAGTATTTACATGGGCGCAGATTAGATTACATGAAAAACCTGTTATTTTATTTAACGTCAATGGTTTTTATGACGCACTGCTACAACATTTTTCTATAATGCTAGAGGAGGGCTTTATACGCCCAGAACACAAGGCGTTAATTCGTGTCGCAACAACGGCAGAAGAAGTTTTAACAATGATAAAATAAGAAAAAAAGCATAATTGAGCATAAGAATAGTAAAAATACAAATTTATAGTATTTTTAAGATGCTATTAGATATATTATAATATATAACAATGCATTTTTTAAAAAGAAGAAAGTAGATTAGAGATAACGCTAGTACAATAGGGTGATAGAGGTGGATGTTGTGCAAAAGAATGATACACAAGTCACAGATGATTTAGTTGTTCAAGCAATTGAGCGTAATATAGCGATTATCCGATTTGATATGAACCGAAAAGTTGCTTATGTAAATGAGCTTTTTGCGAAAACAATGGGCTATACAGTAGAAAAAATGATGGGGAAAGACCATAAGGAATTTTGTTTTCCTAATTACGTGAAGAGTCCTGAATACGAGAGGTTTTGGCGTAATTTAGCAGCAGGTAAGAGCTATCAAGATAAAGTAGAACGAATGGATGCTCGTGGAAATAGTATTTGGCTAGAAGCTACCTATATGCCCGTATTTGATAATCATTCAAGAAGAGTTATTGGTGTATCCAAAATAGCAACAAATATTACGGAACGTCAAAATACCATTGTCAATGTAGCAGATCAGTTAAAACAAATGTCCACTAAGCTTTACAGTCGTTCAGAGGCAGGTATTAAAAATAGTGAAAATTTACTTGCAACAATTCAACAAGTTTCAAAGGAATCTTCGGAAAATGTTAAAAATTTAGATCAATTACAAAATCAAGCAGATTCCATTAAAGGCATTGTCAAAACAATTCAAGGAATTGCCTCCCAAACAAACTTACTAGCTTTAAATGCAGCTATTGAAGCCGCAAGAGCTGGAGAGTATGGCAGAGGTTTTGATGTTGTCGCCAAAGAGGTACGAAAACTTTCCGTAAGAGTAGAGCAATCAATTTCAGAAGTGAAAGAAAATGTGGAAGGGATTGTACGCGAGGTTGGGCAAGTAACAGAAAGCATCACGCGAATTTCTGAGGAAATTGAAAAAACGAATGGGCAAATTACTGTGACGACGAGTGATTTTGCTGAAATCGCTTCTGCAGCAGAGGCTTTAGATGAACGGTCTAAACAATTTATTGAAATAATTTAAAAGACGCCTGAGGCAAATGGTCATGATATGAACATTGCCTTAGGTGTTTTATTTTGTTTAAAAAACGGGATAACGGCGATTTGTTTTTAACAACATATTTTACTAAATTTTCTGAATTATATTGAAATAGTAGATGTGTTTTATTTACAATAATTGTGTAAGGTATTCATAAATCATAATAGGGGTGTTATGCATGGAAAAGGTGGAAATAAGTTTTAAACATTTACCAACGACAGCAATTTCAGATGCAACTGGGGGACATACAAATTTACGCAGTGACATTAAACCGTTAGCAGACCATTTTAAAATAGCAGGTCGAGCGGTTACTGTACGTTTACCAGATGGCGAAAATGGAGCTGTACTTGAAGCGATTCGAGCAGCTAGCGAGGGTGATATTTTGGTCATTGATGCAAAGGGTAATAGAAATCGTGCGGTAGCAGGAGATTTTGTTATTTCTTTAGCAAAGGGTATGGGTGTACAGGGCTTTGTAGTAGACGGGGTTATTCGTGATATTGCCGCGATTCGGGAACTAGATTTTCCTGTATTTTCACTTGGGACAACCGTAGCAGCAGGCAACAAAAATGGCGGCGGTAAAGTGAATGTGCCAATCGCAATTGGCGGTGTAACAGTGCAACCAGGTGATTATATTATTGGAGATATAGATGGCGTTATTGTCGTGCCTCAAGAGGATGCAGAGCGTATTGTTGCAGCCGCTGAGGCGAAAGTCGAAAAGGATGAAGTGCGTGCACAAGAAGCCCATGTCAATGGCAAAGCGTCTATTATTGCTTATTTAGATAAAGTACTGACAAAATAAAAAATGCCTCACGATGTCATAAGCCATCGTGAGGCATTTTTTATGAATTTATGCTAAATTTTCATTTTCTTTAAAGTAGTTTTTCATTTTTTCTTTATCGAAGCGGCCTTCCCATTTCGCCATTACTAATGAAGCTAGTGAGTTACCGATTACGTTAACTACTGTTCGTCCCATATCAAGGATACGGTCGATACCAGCAATAAATGCTAAACCTTCGATTGGAATACCAACAGTACCTAAAGTGGCAAGTAATACTACGAATGATACGCCTGGTACACCGGCAATCCCTTTAGAAGTAACCATTAATACAAGCATTAATGTAATTTGTTCCCCGATGCTTAGGTGAATACCATACATTTGGGCAATGAATAATGCAGCAATTGCTTGATACAATGTTGAACCATCTAAGTTAAAAGAATAACCTGTTGGAATAACAAAAGAAACAATATCTTTTGGTGCACCTAATTTCTCCATTTTCAACATCACTCGTGGTAAGACAGCTTCCGAACTAGCAGTGGAGAAGGCTAAAATTAACTCATCTTTTAACACTCTGATTAAGTAGAAAATGTTGACACCGGCAAATTTTGCAACGAGGCCAAGAATAACAAAGATGAAGAATAACATTGTGGCATATACAAGTATTGCAAGCTTACCTAAAGGTATGAGGGAAGCAAAACCATATTTGGAAACGGTTACACCAATTAAACCAAATACCCCAATTGGAGCGAATTTCATCACAAGGTTCGTTACCCAGAACATAGCATCTGCTACACCTTGGAAGAAGTCCAATACTGGTTTACCTCGTTCTCCAATTGCAGCTACCCCTAAACCAAAAATAACAGAGAAGAAGATGATGGCAAGCATATTGCCTTCAGCCATTGATTGAATAATATTTGTCGGTACAATACCTACAATAATATCAAATGGACCTTCATGCTGTACTTCTTCAGTTGTTGAAACGTATTTTGAAATATCCCCTTGCGAAAGTTCGTTCATATTGATGCCAGCACCTGGTTGGAACAGGTTTGCTGAAAGTAATCCAACAACAATCGCTACTGTTGTAATGATTTCAAAGTAAATAAGCGATTTTCCGCCTAATCTTCCGAGCTGTTTCATGTCTCCAGTTCCAGCAACACCAACAATTAAAGTCGAAATGATAATAGGTACTACAATCATCTTAATTAGATGTAGGAAGATATCCCCTAATGGTTGTAAATATGTTTCAACTTTGGGGTTACCATAAAAGATACCACCAATAATTATCCCTAAAATCAAACCGATTAAAATTTGAGCGGCTAAACTGATTTTAAATTTCTTTTTCAAAATCTTAATTCCTCCCCTATATTAAAATTTTTAGGACACGCCTTACTTTAATAATACGGAGGACTTATGAAATCCGACAAAATCCGAGAAAATTAATTTACTTTTGTTAAAATGTCTGAATATAACACCTGAATAAACTTTTTAATATTGACCTTTGCTTTGCGATTCCCGTGGTCTTCGATTTGCGTCATAAGCTGGCGAATCTCTTTAAAATCAAAGTATCGAGGTGCATAATATTCAAATTCAGAGTTTGTATAATCAACGACTCCTAAATTGGCGAGATTAATCATGGCAGCTAAAATCGTTCGACGTACACGCTGTTCAATCGCTTTACTCTCTTTCAATATTTCATCAGGAGTTGACTTTGTGACAGCTGCTATTTCCTCATAGAGCTCTTTTAATGGAGGAAGTGGCGCAATTTTGTGCTGATGAGCTAATAATGTTTCAATAATTGCTATAATATCCTCACTTCCAATTTCACCGACAATCCCCATATCATTTAAGATCGATTGGATGTGGTCTCGCGATGTAGCTTTATTGTTTATTTGCTCACTTAGATCGATGTTCGTTAGCGATTGTCGAATAACTAATAGGGAATTTTTTAGGCGAAATTGTTCCGTTGTTTTGCGTAAAACATTTTCAACCTCAATACGGTTAATGGGTTTATGAATAAAGAAATCTATCCCTTGTTCATAGGCCTCGCCGACCATTTCCTTATTCACAACTTGTGAAATCATAATAAACTGTCCTTCAAATCGATTCTGAAGAAGATGCTCCACTGTTGCTATACCGTCTAACTTAGGCATAAGTAAGTCGATTAGTACAAATTCAGGTTGTGTCATTAATATTTGTGGAATGGCATCTACTCCATTGCGTGCTTCGCCGATTACTGTACCTAAACCACTATCTTCAATAATTTGTTTTAGCATCACGCGGCTTGCACGATCATCATCTACAATAAAATACCTCATTTAAGTCTCTCCCGTTAGAATAGTTTGCGTAGGAATTATAATTTTAAACACCGTTTTGTAGTTATTTGATTCAACTGAAATGGAGCCATTTAATTTTGAAATTAATTCAGCGACATGTGATAGTCCAATTCCTGTAGCTGCTACACCTTCAACATTGTATTTCGTCGTATAGCCAGGTTCAAAAATAATAGAAAGGTCACTTTCGGAGATGCCTTTTCCATCATCACTTACTGTTATTACAGTATCAACCTCCTGCTGTTGAATATCAATAGATATGATACCTTGCTTTTCTATTGCTTCAATGGCATTAGCAGTTAAATTATTTAATAGTGCCAGCAAGGCAATATGCTCTTTCGTTAAAAAATCAGTATCTAAACTTATATTAAACTGGATGTCTTTACCGAGTAACTCACTGTATTTGCGATTGCCGTCTTCTATATAATGTAATAATTCTGATAATCGTAATGAGCCAAAGCTCTTGTCCCCAACAATTTTAGATATACCCGCATAAATACGCTGAGAATCTTTTTTGACTTCATGAATTTCCTGGGCAATATGAAGTGCTTGTATACTTTCTGAACGATTGCCCTGTGCTTTTAATTGTCTATACAAATCAAACCCATTAGCAGTAATCGTTTCAATATGATTCATAGATTTTTTTAAATAGAGCGTCTCTACATATAAATCTGAACCAATCGTAAGCATTTCCTGCACGCGTTTTTTTTGCTCGGCAATAACAATAGAGCTATAAATGCCAACAACAAAAAAACTACGTAATAGGGCAACGGCTAATAAGATGAGCAGGTCATGAATAAATAAAATTGTATAAGATTGGACAAGGAAACGTAGCAATTGTTCCGCTAAATTACTAATGACCTCACTGAAGGCTACTAGTAATCCTAACTTTAATGGCTTTTCACGATATTGATGAATATTTAAAAGCTGTAGGCATATTGCAAACAATAAATAAAATGTCCCAGCAGGTAAGTGAGTATAAATACCATCTATTAAAGATGTATTATGCGTATAGTAACTAATAGCGATTCGTAAAGTGGTTGTTACAATGCTAGTTACAATACCCGCTAATATAATAGGTGTCGGTCTAAGTAAGGTGCATAAAAAGAATATAATTGTCCCCAGACCAAAGCGAAAAGAAGTATTGGCGAAAGGGATGATTTTAATTTCACTACCGATAGCCGTTAATAAAGCGATGGATATAATCCATGTGAGGGAACTACGAGAAATAAAGGCTTTGGAATACATATTAAATATCCTCCCTAAAGTATTTAAGAGCAAGATAGCTAATAAAAAAATACCACAACCTAATCGGAAGTGGTATTTAATAAGTATGACATACAATTTTTTAAGCAAAAAAAAACGGCTACATCGTGTAGTCGGATTTTAAAAAACTGGAGGAGGTAGAGGGATTCGAACCCCCGCGCGGTGTTACCCGCCTGTCGGTTTTCAAGACCGATCCCTTCAGCCAGACTTGGGTATACCTCCATACTATATTGCTTCGATGTCTTATCGACAAGAACTAATTTATCATGATTTTATTTTGACGTCAACATCTTTTTGAAAAAAAGTAGGTTTTAAAAAATTAATTTTTATTAATTAAGAATGTACTTAAATAATTTGTGCAATTCGTTGCAATTTATACAAACTGAAAGTATACTAGTTATTGCCGTGCTAGGTGGGAAGGTAGCGGTGTCCTGTAACTCGCAATCCGCTCTAGCGAGACTGAATTCCTTTTTCGAGGCTGTCCGTATTGTTTGGTCTGCCTTTTGCACGTAGTGTTGACGATTGGGTCCTGCGCAATGGATACCCATGAACCATGTCAGGTCCGGAAGGAAGCAGCATTAAGTGGTCTTATTCATGTGCCGCGGGGTTGCCTAATCTGAGCTAACGACAAGAGTAACGCTTATGTGCGGCTGTCGAAGAAAGGTGCACGGCATTAAATTGCCAATTTAAACGCATTCGTCTACTGTAGGCGAATGCGTTTTTTTATATTATAAAATAGGACACGGTTTTATAAACAAGGCTGCCGATGCTATAATAGTTTTATTAATATTGAAAAAGAAGGGGAGAGGAAATCATTGACGTATCAAGCATTTTATCGTGTGTATAGACCACAATCATTCCGAGAAATGTCAGGTCAAGCGCATGTCAAAAGAACGCTGCAAAATGCTCTCCTAGCGAATAAAACAACTCATGCTTACTTGTTTTCTGGACCTCGGGGTACAGGGAAAACAAGTACAGCTAAAATTTTTGCTAAGGCTTTAAACTGCGAGCATGCTCCAGCAAGTGAACCTTGTAATGAGTGTGCAACTTGTTTAAGCATTACAGATGGTTCTCATCCAGACGTTATTGAATTTGATGCAGCTTCTAATTCACGTGTTGAAGAAATACGGGACATTATTGAAAAGGTACGTTTTGCTCCAGCTAGTAGCAGGTTTAAAGTGTACATCATTGATGAAGTGCATATGCTGTCTACAAGTGCCTTCAATGCGCTTTTAAAAACGCTAGAAGAACCACCACCTCACGCTGTATTTATTTTAGCAACAACAGAACCTCATAAATTACCTGCAACGATTATTTCACGTTGCCAACGTTTTGACTTCAAGCGACTTTCAACTAACGATATTATCGAGCGCATGAAGGTCGTACTAGAAGATATTGAACTCCCGTTTGAAGAACAAGGTCTAAAAGTGATTGCGCAGTCAGCTGCGGGCGGTATGCGTGATGCATTGAGCTTGTTGGACCAAGTTGTCTCCTTTAGCGGTGAAATGTTGAAACTAGAGGATGCACTACTAGTCACAGGCTCAATTAGTCAGGATGTTTTCTATGATTTAGCTGAAGCTTTAAAGGTCAAAGATGTGGCACAAATGCTTGCGCTGTTAGAGCAGCTAATCGCAGATGGGAAGGATCCGTTGCGCTTATCGGAGGATTTAATTACATTTTTCCGCGATTTACTGCTTTTACAAACGAGTGAGAATTTAGCTGAACTATTAGAGTTAGTATCACCTGAGGAGCGCGTATTTGCATTGGCACATGACTTTGCACCAGATATGCTTTACGGCTACATCGATATTTTAGCGAAAACACAACAAGAAATGCGTTTCTCGCATCATACGAAAATCTATTTGGAAACAGCATTGCTAAAAATGACACAGTTTTCGGGTGGCGTAGTCAATCAAACTGCCCCATCAAGTGAGGCGGTAATGAGCCCAGAACTAGCGCAAAAAATCATTGCGCTTGAGCAAATGGTGCAACAACTATCTTTACAAATACAAAATGGTGCGCCGTCACAAGCTACTCAGGTTGCCAAAGAACAACGTCCGCGTGCAAAAAGTCCAAATGGTTATAAGGCGCCTACTGGTCGTATTCAAGAAGTGCTAAAGGATGCGACAAAGCAAGATGTGCAACGTGTAAAGGCTGTATGGGCGCAGGCGTTAAATCAATTGCAAAAGTCACAATCAGCTCTTTTAGCAGAAGCTGAACCTGTTGCGGCATCTTCGAGTGCTTTTGTGTTAAAATTCAAGTATGATATTCATTGTCAAATGGTTGCTGATAATCAAATGCTAAAAGCACAATTCACACAACTTATTGCAGGTCAAACAGGCACGATGTATGAAATGCTTTGTACGCCAGAAGAAACATGGTTAAAGTTGCGTGAAGAGTTCATTCGTGATCACGGATTACATCAAAAGAAAGCACCATTAGCTAACGATGATCCGAATGTTGAATTATTGGAACCACCACCGGCAGAAATGCCAGAAGAACCTTTTATCGATGATGCGCAACCGCTGGCATCACAAGATCCATTGGTGACGGAAGCGGAAAAGCTGTTCGGTAAGGATTTTATTGAAATTATTGAAGACTGATTACTTAGGAGGAATAGGTTATGCGTGGAATGGGAAATATGCAAGGCATGATGAAAAAAATGCAAAAAATGCAAAAAGAAATGATGGAAGCTCAAGAAGCTTTAAATGCTGAACAATTTGAAGGTGTTGCTGGCGGCGGTATGGTGAAAGTAACAGTTACAGGTCAACGTGAAGTAGTAGAAGTGAATCTTGATACTTCAGTAGTAGATCCTGACGATATCGAAATGTTACAAGATTTAATTGTTGTTGCAACGAATGAAGCACTTAAGAAAGTAGAAGAAAAAACAAATGCAACAATGGGTAAATTTACGCAAGGCATGAACCTTCCATTCTAGGAGGTAACAATATGTATTACCCAGAACCAATATCAAAATTAATCGATAGTTTTATGAAATTGCCAGGTATCGGGCCAAAAACCGCAGCCCGACTGGCGTTTTTTGTGTTAACAATGAAAGAAGATGACGTTCTTTCTTTTTCCAAAGCTTTAATAGATGCAAAACGTAATTTAAGTTATTGCTCTGTTTGTGGCAATATTACCGATGTAGACCCTTGTCATATTTGTACCGATAAACAACGCGATGCCTCAGTAATTTGCGTTGTTCAAGATACAAAGGACGTTATTGCAATGGAAAAAATGCGTGATTACCATGGTAAGTACCATGTGTTACAGGGGGCTATTTCACCAATGGATGGTATCGGCCCAGAGGATATTAATGTAGCCTCACTGTTAGTACGCTTACAAGATGAAACGGTGCAGGAGCTTATTTTAGCAACCAATTCTACTATTGAAGGTGAAGCGACGGCTATGTATATCTCTCGTCTTGTTAAACCATCTGGCATCCGCACAACACGCATTGCGCACGGATTACCAGTAGGTGGAGATTTAGAATATGCTGATGAAGTAACGTTATCGAAGGCAATGGAAGGCCGCCGAGAGTTATGAGTGAGGGATTGAAATGTTCTTCCGCAATAAAGGAAAGCTAAAAAGAGAATTTGACGAAAAGCTTGTTAATCTCATTAAACAAACAAAAGAAGATTTACAACAAGCAAAATTGATTGAAGAATTATTAAATGATTATGATTTAGAAGTTATTGCTCAGCGAAAAGCAGCAGAGAGTATTCATTTTTATTTATTTAAAGAAGCTAGAATTCGACGAGTACTAATAAAATAATGATTGTAGAGTTATAGACGTGCTATAGGAATCATAAAATTACATAATTATGATCGAAGGGGGCAAGCATATGCCGTGGACTGTAATTGTGAGTATTTGTGTTCCTGTAGCGCTTCTTTTTCTTTATATAGTAGGAAGACACATTAAATTGGGTAAAGTATTAGAAGGACTATCAGTATTTTGGTTCCGATTTGCATTTGCATTTTTATTATTATTCATTATTCATTTAGGTGTTGGTTATAGCGGTTATAATGTACCAATTAACCTGTTTTCCGTTTTCACAATTGCATTGTTGGGCATTCCAGGTGTACTAGGAATCACTTTTTTAATATTATTTTTATAAAAGGCTTGCAAACTATAAATATTGTGATATAGTAATAAGAGTCGTTAAGATAACAACTGAAACAACTTATATAAAACAAAAAACAATTTAAAATAAATTGTTGACATCGATTTGAAAAGATGGTATTATATAAGAGTTGCTGAAACAAGAGGCGACAAAATGAACCTTGAAAACTGAACAAGCAAAACGTAATCAATATAGTTTTTACTAGCTAACTTCGTTAGTGAACGAAACAAAATTTTGGACATCAAAATTGATGCCAGCAAAACAATTTGAGCTAATCAAATTTCTTTTATGGAGAGTTTGATCCTGGCTCAGGACGAACGCTGGCGGCGTGCCTAATACATGCAAGTCGAGCGAACAGAGAAGGAGCTTGCTCCTTTGACGTTAGCGGCGGACGGGTGAGTAACACGTGGGCAACCTACCCTATAGTTTGGGATAACTCCGGGAAACCGGGGCTAATACCGAATAATCTTTTGTCCCTCATGGGACAATACTGAAAGACGGCATCTCGCTGTCGCTATAGGATGGGCCCGCGGCGCATTAGCTAGTTGGTGAGGTAACGGCTCACCAAGGCAACGATGCGTAGCCGACCTGAGAGGGTGATCGGCCACACTGGGACTGAGACACGGCCCAGACTCCTACGGGAGGCAGCAGTAGGGAATCTTCCACAATGGGCGAAAGCCTGATGGAGCAACGCCGCGTGAGTGAAGAAGGATTTCGGTTCGTAAAACTCTGTTGTAAGGGAAGAACAAGTACAGTAGTAACTGGCTGTACCTTGACGGTACCTTATTAGAAAGCCACGGCTAACTACGTGCCAGCAGCCGCGGTAATACGTAGGTGGCAAGCGTTGTCCGGAATTATTGGGCGTAAAGCGCGCGCAGGTGGTTTCTTAAGTCTGATGTGAAAGCCCACGGCTCAACCGTGGAGGGTCATTGGAAACTGGGAGACTTGAGTGCAGAAGAGGATAGTGGAATTCCAAGTGTAGCGGTGAAATGCGTAGAGATTTGGAGGAACACCAGTGGCGAAGGCGACTATCTGGTCTGTAACTGACACTGAGGCGCGAAAGCGTGGGGAGCAAACAGGATTAGATACCCTGGTAGTCCACGCCGTAAACGATGAGTGCTAAGTGTTAGGGGGTTTCCGCCCCTTAGTGCTGCAGCTAACGCATTAAGCACTCCGCCTGGGGAGTACGGTCGCAAGACTGAAACTCAAAGGAATTGACGGGGGCCCGCACAAGCGGTGGAGCATGTGGTTTAATTCGAAGCAACGCGAAGAACCTTACCAGGTCTTGACATCCCGTTGACCACTGTAGAGATATGGTTTTCCCTTCGGGGACAACGGTGACAGGTGGTGCATGGTTGTCGTCAGCTCGTGTCGTGAGATGTTGGGTTAAGTCCCGCAACGAGCGCAACCCTTGATCTTAGTTGCCATCATTTAGTTGGGCACTCTAAGGTGACTGCCGGTGACAAACCGGAGGAAGGTGGGGATGACGTCAAATCATCATGCCCCTTATGACCTGGGCTACACACGTGCTACAATGGACGATACAAACGGTTGCCAACTCGCGAGAGGGAGCTAATCCGATAAAGTCGTTCTCAGTTCGGATTGTAGGCTGCAACTCGCCTACATGAAGCCGGAATCGCTAGTAATCGCGGATCAGCATGCCGCGGTGAATACGTTCCCGGGCCTTGTACACACCGCCCGTCACACCACGAGAGTTTGTAACACCCGAAGTCGGTGAGGTAACCTTTTGGAGCCAGCCGCCGAAGGTGGGATAGATGATTGGGGTGAAGTCGTAACAAGGTAGCCGTATCGGAAGGTGCGGCTGGATCACCTCCTTTCTAAGGATATTTTCGGAATACAAACCTTGGGTTTGTAAGATTACGTTTTGCGTTCAGTTTTGAAGGTTCATCATTACGATGAAATACTTCAAAACTGTGCTCCTGTCGCTACGCTTTCGTCGCAAATTTGCGAAGAAGTAGAAACAGGTAGTGAATTTGTTCTTTGAAAACTGGATAAAACGACATTGAAATTGTAACAAACACATTTATTTTTTTAAGTTTTTTATAGGCTTAATAACGAAATAGGGTTTCAAGACACAAGCAGTTCTAGGAAGCGAACGAGTGAATGAAGGAGCGTACTTACGTACGTGACTGATTGAACGAGAGAAGCTGACAACGAAATGCGCAGTGGATTGGAAGCCGATAGGTTAAGTTATTAAGGGCGCACGGCGAATGCCTTGGCACTAGGAGCCGAAGAAGGACGGCACTAACACCGATATGCTTCGGGGAGCTGTAAGTGAGCTTTGATCCGGAGATTTCCGAATGGGGGAACCCACTACGTTTAATCGCGTAGTATCTTGACGTGAATACATAGCGTCTTGAAGGCAGACCCAGGGAACTGAAACATCTAAGTACCTGGAGGAAGAGAAAGAAAAATCGATTCCCTGAGTAGCGGCGAGCGAAACGGGAAGAGCCCAAACCAAGAGGCTTGCCTCTTGGGGTTGTAGGACACTCTATACGGAGTTACAAAGGAATGAGTTAGATGAAGCGACTTGGAAAGGTCCGCCAGAGCAGGTAAAAGCCCTGTAGTCGAAAGTTCGTTCCCTCCAGAGTGGATCCTGAGTACGGCGGAACACGTGAAATTCCGTCGGAATCCGGGAGGACCATCTCCCAAGGCTAAATACTACCTAGTGACCGATAGTGAACCAGTACCGTGAGGGAAAGGTGAAAAGCACCCCGGAAGGGGAGTGAAAGAGATCCTGAAACCGTGTGCCTACAAGTAGTTAGAGCCCGTTAATGGGTGATAGCGTGCCTTTTGTAGAATGAACCGGCGAGTTACGATTACGTGCGAGGTTAAGCTTTAGAAGGCGGAGCCGCAGCGAAAGCGAGTCTGAATAGGGCGAATTAGTACGTGGTCGTAGACCCGAAACCAGGTGATCTACCCATGTCCAGGGTGAAGGTGAGGTAACACTTACTGGAGGCCCGAACCCACGCACGTTGAAAAGTGCGGGGATGAGGTGTGGGTAGCGGAGAAATTCCAATCGAACTTGGAGATAGCTGGTTCTCTCCGAAATAGCTTTAGGGCTAGCCTCGTGATGAGAATACTGGAGGTAGAGCACTGTTTGGACTAGGGGGCCATCCCGGTTTACCGAATTCAGACAAACTCCGAATGCCAGATATTTATACACGGGAGTCAGACTGCGAGTGATAAGATCCGTAGTCAAAAGGGAAACAGCCCAGACCACCAGCTAAGGTCCCAAAGTAATCGTTAAGTGGAAAAGGATGTGGCGTTGCACAGACAACCAGGATGTTGGCTTAGAAGCAGCCATCATTTAAAGAGTGCGTAATAGCTCACTGGTCGAGTGACGCTGCGCCGAAAATGTATCGGGGCTAAACGATTCACCGAAGCTGTGGATTGACATCTACGATGTCAGTGGTAGGAGAGCGTTCTAAGTGCGTTGAAGTCAGACCGGAAGGACTGGTGGAGCGCTTAGAAGTGAGAATGCCGGTATGAGTAGCGAAAGACGGGTGAGAATCCCGTCCACCGTATGACTAAGGTTTCCTGAGGAAGGCTCGTCCGCTCAGGGTTAGTCGGGACCTAAGCCGAGGCCGATAGGCGTAGGCGATGGACAACAGGTTGATATTCCTGTACCACCTCCTCACCGTTTGAGAAATGGGGGGACGCAGTAGGATAGGGTAAGCGCGCCGTTGGTTGTGCGCGTCCAAGCAGTAAGGCGTGTGTGTAGGCAAATCCGCACACTGTAACGTTGAGCTGTGATGGCGAGTCCGTATGGACGAAGTTCCTGATTTCACACTGCCAAGAAAAGCCTCTATCGAGGTGAGAGGTGCCCGTACCGCAAACCGACACAGGTAGTCGAGGAGAGAATCCTAAGGTGTGCGAGAGAACTCTCGTTAAGGAACTCGGCAAAATGACCCCGTAACTTCGGGAGAAGGGGTGCTCTTGAGCGTGCAAGCGCATGAGAGCCGCAGTGAATAGGCCCAGGCGACTGTTTAGCAAAAACACAGGTCTCTGCAAAACCGTAAGGTGACGTATAGGGGCTGACGCCTGCCCGGTGCTGGAAGGTTAAGAGGAGTGGTTAGCGCAAGCGAAGCTGCGAATTGAAGCCCCAGTAAACGGCGGCCGTAACTATAACGGTCCTAAGGTAGCGAAATTCCTTGTCGGGTAAGTTCCGACCCGCACGAAAGGCGTAACGATCTGGGCACTGTCTCAACGAGAGACTCGGTGAAATTATAGTACCTGTGAAGATGCAGGTTACCCGCGACAGGACGGAAAGACCCCGTGGAGCTTTACTGTAGCCTGATATTGAATTTTGGTACAACTTGTACAGGATAGGTAGGAGCCAGAGATCTCGGAGCGCCAGCTTCGAAGGAGGCGTCGGTGGGATACTACCCTGGTTGTATTGAAATTCTAACCCATGCCCCTTAGCGGGGCAGGAGACAGTGTCAGGCGGACAGTTTGACTGGGGCGGTCGCCTCCTAAAAGGTAACGGAGGCGCCCAAAGGTTCCCTCAGAATGGTTGGAAATCATTCGTAGAGTGTAAAGGCACAAGGGAGCTTGACTGCGAGACCTACAAGTCGAGCAGGGTCGAAAGACGGGCTTAGTGATCCGGTGGTTCCGCATGGAAGGGCCATCGCTCAACGGATAAAAGCTACCCCGGGGATAACAGGCTTATCTCCCCCAAGAGTCCACATCGACGGGGAGGTTTGGCACCTCGATGTCGGCTCATCGCATCCTGGGGCTGTAGTCGGTCCCAAGGGTTGGGCTGTTCGCCCATTAAAGCGGTACGCGAGCTGGGTTCAGAACGTCGTGAGACAGTTCGGTCCCTATCCGTCGTGGGCGTAGGAAATTTGAGAGGAGCTGTCCTTAGTACGAGAGGACCGGGATGGACACACCGCTGGTGTACCAGTTGTCTTGCCAAAGGCATCGCTGGGTAGCTATGTGTGGACGGGATAAGTGCTGAAAGCATCTAAGCATGAAGCCCCCCTCAAGATGAGATTTCCCATTACGCAAGTAAGTAAGATCCCTCAAAGACGATGAGGTAGATAGGTTCGAGGTGGAAGTGTGGTGACACATGGAGCTGACGAATACTAATCGATCGAGGACTTAACCAAAAAGTTTGAAACATTCAATGAACCGTTTATCCAGTTTTGAAAGAACAACCTTTCATAAAAGGGTTTCAAGATACGAGTAGTTCGCGGAAGCGATTGAGAGAAGGAAGGAGCGTACGTCTGTACGTGACTGACTGAACGAATGAAGCTGACAAAGAAATACGATGTATATTGAAAGCCGTAAATAGTCTAGTGATGATGGCAAAGAGGTCACACCCGTTCCCATACCGAACACGGAAGTTAAGCTCTTTAGCGCCGATGGTAGTTGGGGGCTTCCCCCTGTGAGAGTAGGACGTCGCTAGGCAACTTAAAAAGACCGAAGAGAAATCTTCAGTCTTTTTTTATTTGAAATCCTAACGTATCCAAAGCGCTAAAGAAACAATCACACATTGTAATATCATGATTAGTTGCTTAGCCCAAAAAGTATGAGCATGTGTATCGTTAACCTGAGAAAACTATTGGAGAATGAGTGACATCATACATCAATAGAGACGGTAAGAAATAGATAGAGGTATTGTAAATGGTGAAAGTGATGAAAAAGTGATACTTAAAGAATTTGCTATATTGAGAGGGGCCATTCTTTTTTAGGAATAAGAGAGAAGTTTCTGCATTTTGCTGTCCCAACTAAATTATTGGTACTTTTTGAATCGTTGTAGCAGTTGGAATGAAAACCAAATGCTGTTTTATGGTTATTCTTGCATCTTAAATCTTAAGCTATCCTATTTTATAGGATAGCTTTTTTATCGTGCCATAATCCCGTATAATTAAAGAATATAATAAACGAAAAAGGGTGTCTTGTTTTGCAAAAGAAAAAGCCAATTGTAGAAGGTTTAGAGCGTTTTCGACAACAACAAAATATATCCTTTCATGTACCAGGGCATAAACATGGAGAATTTTCTCGTTTACCACAGGCTTTTAAAGATGTTATGCGCTACGATGTAACAGAGTTACCAGGAATGGATGACTTGCACTATCCTGAGGGAATGATATTAGAGGCTGAAAATTTACTAGCTGAAACATATGGTGCGACGAAAAGCTTTTTTTTAGTAGGTGGCTCAACAGTTGGGAATTTAGCGATGATATATGCTACATGTAAAAGAGGCGATACGATCATTGTACAACGTAATGCTCATAAATCTATTTTTCATGCAATTGAGCTTGTTGGAGCAAAGGCTGTTTATGTTTCTCCACTTTGGGACGACCGAACATTAACTGCAACACATGTTTCCTATCACGATCTAAAACAGGCAGTTGATGAGTATCCAGACGTTAAGGCAGTGGTTTTAACGTATCCAACATATTACGGTATGATATCTAAAGAACTATCGCAGCAAATAGCATATTGTCATGAAAAAAACATTCCCGTTTTAGTAGATGAAGCGCACGGGGCTCATTTTAATGCTTGTTCTTTATTCCAGCCATCTGCTTTAACCTTCGGCGCGGATGTTGTTGTGCAGTCAGCGCACAAAACATTGCCCGCTATGACCATGGCTTCTTTTATGCATGTGAACTCACAATTAGTGAATGTTGATAGTATCCATCACTATTTACGCATGTTACAATCCAGCAGTCCATCTTATATATTGTTAGCTTCTTTGGATGATGCACGCTATTATATACAGACATATATGGAGAGCGATGGTGCATATATAATAGAGAAAAAAAATCAATGGGTCGATGCATTACGTTCAATTGGTTCGCTTGAAGTCATCGAGGTAGATGACCCTATAAAGTTATTGCTTCGTGTTAAAGGTTATAGTGGCTATCAACTACAGGAAGCATTAGAAGCGAAGCAGGTATATGCAGAGCTTGCCGATGCTCATCAGGTATTACTTGTATTGCCACTTTTAAAACAAGGGTATAGCTTTCCATTTGCAGAGATTCGTGTTCGTATAAAAGAGGCTGTGACAGCATTATTAAACACTGAAAAAACAGAAATACAAGCCGTTTCGCACAATGCCTATAGTTTCACGGCTATTACGGAACCAGCATATTCATTTGATGAAATTGCAAATATGAAGAAGGAATGGCTACCCTACATGCGGACAATGGGACGTACGGCTGCAAGTATGATTATTCCTTACCCTCCTGGCATCCCATTACTCGTTCCAGGAGAAAAAATTACGGTGGCTAAACTAAGTCAGTTAGAGGAATTACTTGCAACAGGTGCAACATTTCAAGGAAATCACAGGTTAGAGGAAAAAATGATCGAGGTCATTAAATAGTTGGAGGCAATAACAGCATGAATTGCAATTTATTTATTACATTTGAAGGTCCAGAAGGTGCCGGGAAAACAACCATAATTAAAAAAATAGCTGAACGATTAGCACAAGAAAATATAGATGTTTTAGCAACGAGAGAACCTGGAGGCATTGAAATCGCCGAAAAAATTCGAACAATCATTTTAAATCCCGCGCACACAGCAATGGATGAACGGACGGAAGCATTGTTGTACGCAGCAGCGAGAAGTCAGCATTACTTTGAAAAAGTACGTCCTGCTTTAGATGCTGGGAAAATGGTTATTTGTGATCGATTTATTGATTCATCGTTAGCTTACCAAGGATATGCACGTGGCATCGGTGTAGATGAAGTACTATCAATTAATGAATTTGCAATTGGTAAAAAATTACCCGATTTAACTATCCTATTTGATATTTCACCAGAGGTTGGTTTAGCGCGTATACACGCACATGGGGATCGTGAAGTAAACCGCCTTGATGTTGAAAGCTTGGCCTTTCATCAAAAGGTGCGTGAGGGATATTTACAATTAGTAAAACGATATCCAGAACGTATAAGAGTTATTAATGCCGACCAAAGTATGGAGCATGTAGTTGAAGATGTATGGACAATAGTGTATAAGGCAATGCAGTAAAAACATGAAGTTAACTACCATATTGTGATATAATGGTAACATCTGATGACCCATTTACTGCATCGGATAAAAGAAAACTTTACCTTATAAGTGCTAAGAAGAATGCAATGTGCCTACTTTCATCTAATACGCGTATGAACAAAGACAAATTGTCGCAAAGATTTTTTAACATGAATGTTGTTAGCGTCCTTTTCGTTCTAAGTGTGGATTGAAATTGTTAGTAGATGTTGCTGTTTTGAATAAATTCTATCAAGGCCAATTATATAAAGGGGTGAGTGCGAATGAAGTTAGTCGTAGCTGTTGTACAAGATCAGGATAGTAGCCGCTTATCGAATGCTTTAACGAAAAATCAGTTTCGCGCAACAAAATTAGCGAGTACAGGGGGTTTTTTACGCTCTGGTAATACGACGTTTCTAATTGGAACAGAAGACTCTCTCATACCCAAAGTTTTAGATATTATCCGTGATAATTGTCGAGCACGGGAACAATTGGTTGCACCCGTGTCGCCATTAGGTGGTAATGCAGATTCCTATATCCCATATCCAGTGGAGGTAGAGGTAGGGGGCGCTACCGTCTTTGTTTTACCAATCGAACAATTTCACCACTTTTAACAGTATTTAATATTTAGTGAGCATTGCCAAACTGGCAGTAAAAATTCATAACTATAGATGACATTGATAATAAAGCAATTGGGGGCGAATGAAGCTTGAAGATCAATCAAGATATACGTGTCGGGATCAATACTAATCGTAAGGAGCCTCTACAAAATAATAATCAAAATAACCGATTTGGTGATATGGTCGTCAAGCAAGGCTCCAAATTGCAAACCGAACAACTAACACGATTGTTGGGGGATATTTCAACTGCTGGTGACCGTGTCGCAAGATCCCGTAATTTGCGAGAGCTTGCTCGTTTTAAAATGCTTGTGAAGCGTTTCTTACAGGAAACTGTAGAGCATGGTATGGAATTAAAACAATCGCATACATGGAATCGTTTTGGTGAAGGAAGACGATTGAAAATCATTGAGACAATTGATACGCGTCTTGTGGAGCTTGCACAAGATATTTTAGATGAAGAAAAGGAAGCGATTGACCTTCTTGACAAAATTGGCGAGATTAAAGGTCTATTAATTAATTTATATATGTAAAACCCGTGTCTTGTTCACTTGTAGGCGCGGGCTTTTTTCAAATTTGATCAGTAGGACTCCTTACTATCACAATTGGTAAAGCGTTGCTTCTACCAAAAATAAATTTACATGTACAAGTCCAAAAGGCTTTATAGATATAGGAAGGAATATAATAAAAAATGGCGAAGAATGTTGAAGAGCTTTTCACACTACAGCCAGTCGTAATGAAGCAGCTTCAAACGATTTTTGACAAAAATAGATTAGCCCATGCATACATTTTTGATGGCGAAAAAGGAACAGGGAAAGTGGATATTATGCATTTTTTTGTAAAATTAATGCTATGTGAACATCCACATGAAAATGTTCCATGTGAAACATGTCGAAATTGCAGACGTGTTGATTCGGGAAATCATCCGAATATTCACGAAATCTATCCGGAAGGTCAATTTATTAAAATTGATCAAATACGTGATCTTATTTCTGAGATGAAAATGATGGGTGTTGAGCAAGGACGTAAAATTTACGTTCTGCATCATGCAGATCGTTTAAATATAGCATCTGCTAATATGATTTTAAAATTTTTAGAGGAACCCGATGGAGAAGTTACGGCTATTTTGTTAACAGAGCAGATGCAATCAATATTACCTACTATTCGTTCGCGCTGTCAGCATATTAAGTTTCAAAAGATGCCGCGTCAATTGTTGTTAAAGCATTTGCAAGAAAATGACGTTCCCCACTCCATGGCTTCTACGGTTAGCATGATGACGAACGAGCTCGAAACCGCTATTTTTTTAGCAAAAGATGAGCAGTTTGCACAGGCTCGAAAAACAGTGTTAAAATTAGTAGAGGCAATTCGCCAAAATGTACATGAAGCTATGATAGTTGTACATGAGGAATGGTTGCCACTATTTAAGGAAAAAAGCGAAATGGAGCAAGCATTGGATTTACTACTATTTGCTTACCGTGATATAGTGTCAATAAAAGCTAATCCCGAAGCAGCTTGTACTTATCCAGACATGTTACAGACTTTTAAAGAAGCTGCGTTACATTCGACTTTTGAACGCCTATCTAGTCAAATGGAGTCCATTTTACAGGCGCGTGCATCTTTACAGCGTAACATGAATAGGACGTTATTGATGGAGCAGCTAATGCTAAATCTGCAGGAGGGATATACATTTGTATAATGTAGTAGGAATCCGCTTTAAAAAAGCGGGTAAAATATATTATTTCGATCCAGCATCATTTCTACTAGAGGACAGTCAATATGTCATTGTAGAGACAGCTCGTGGTGTAGAATACGGGAAAGTAGTTGTCCCTCAAAAAGTAGTAGGGGAAAATGATGTCGTATTGCCACTTAAACAAGTACTACGACCAGCAGATGAACGTGATCGTATTCAAGTTGAAGAAAATGCGATAGAGTCAAAACGTGCATTTGAGCTAGCAAATGCAAAAATTATAGAACATAAACTAGAGATGAAACTTGTTGATGTTGAATATACATTTGATCGCAATAAAATAATCTTTTACTTTACGGCAGAAGGTCGTGTTGACTTCAGGGATTTAGTAAAAGATTTAGCATCTGTTTTTAGAACGCGTATCGAGCTCCGCCAAATTGGTGTTCGAGATGAAGCAAAATTATTAGGTGGTATTGGTCCTTGTGGCCGAATGCTATGCTGTTCAACATTTTTAGGTGATTTTGATCCGGTGTCTATTAAAATGGCAAAAGATCAGAATTTATCTTTAAACCCATCTAAAATATCTGGGTTATGTGGTCGTTTAATGTGCTGCTTGAAGTATGAAAACGATGAATACGAAGAAGCAAAAGAGGGTATGCCGGATATTGGTGAAATGACAATGACACCAGATGGCCGTGGGAGAGTTGTTGGTTTAAATGTGCTAGAGAGACTTATTCAAGTATATTTACAGGAGCAAGAGCGCACGGTTGAGTATACGCTCGAAGAACTGCTAGCATGCGAAAAAAATCTTATATAAGATAGAGAATTTAACGAGGTGGCTTGGGTGAAGGACCGTAATTTCTTAGATACCGTTATGGAGTTCGAACAACAGCTCGAAGCAATGCAGGCGCAATTTGGTGCATTGAAGCAATTTGTAGCGTTAATGATGGAAGAACATAAGGCACTCGAAACAGAAAATCATCACCTTCGTACACGTCTAGAAGAACTACTTTCTAAAGAGAACACCGTACAGGCTACAGATGAGAAGAAAGAGAATCCATTAGATATTGGCGAGGGATATGATAACTTAGCACGTCTATACCAAGAGGGCTTCCACGTTTGTCATGTTCATTTTGGAAGTTCACGTAAAGGTGAAGATTGTCTGTTTTGTCTATCATTTTTAAATAAGCAAAATGTGTAATAGAAGACTGATTCCCGCTTCGGTGGTATCAGTCTTTTGTTTTGTATAGTAGGAGGAAGGCTCATGGAAAATTGGTTGAAGGATGATGAAAGGTTAGATTATTTGTTGGCAGAGAATTTACGTATTATTCAAAGCCCATCTGTCTTTTCTTTCTCATTGGATGCAGTGTTACTTTCGAAATTTGTCAATGTACCTTATCATAAAGGGGAAATAGTGGATTTATGCTCAGGCAATGGTGTTATTCCGTTATTTTTAAGTGCTAGAACGAAAGGGCATATTACGGGTGTAGAATTACAGCCTCGTTTATTTGATATGGCAGAGCGAAGTATTCGGTATAATAACCTAGCGCAACAAATCAATATGGTACTTGGGGATGTAAAGGAAATTCCATCTCAATTAGGAATAGAAAAATATGATGTAGTGACTTGTAATCCGCCATATTTTTTAGCGCATGAAGCAAGTGATAAAAATTTATCCGAACATTACGCGATAGCACGACATGAGTTACATTTAACACTCGATGAAGCAGTGCAATCGGCAAGTAGATTATTAAAACAAGGTGGAAAAGCAGCATTTGTACATCGCCCTGGTCGGTTATTGGATATTGTCACAGCTATGCGAGCAAATCGATTAGAACCAAAACGCATGCAACTGATTTATCCGAAAGTAGGGAAGGAAGCCAATACTTTATTAATAGAAGCAATAAAGGATGGTAAACCAGATTTGAAAATATTACCCCCACTGTATGTCTATGATTCAAATAATGAATATACAGCTGAAGTGAGAGCAATGCTTTATGGACAAAACGAATAGTCATTTCTTTTATGTGTTAGAATGTGCGGACAAGACTTATTACGCAGGTTATACAAATAATGTAGAAAAGCGTGTTGCCGCACATAACGCAGGGAAAGGTGCCAAATATACACGGGCTAGAGGACCAGTTGAATGTATTTATGTCGAAGCTTTCGACACAAAACAAGAAGCGATGCGGGCAGAATATGCTTTTAAGCAGTTAACACGGGCGCAAAAAACGAACTATATAGGGAGGGATAAATCGTGAAATCACAAAAAAGTACGATGCACGATCATCAAGGACATTTATATCTTGTAGCAACACCCATTGGCAATTTAGAGGATATGAGTGTACGTGCACTACGTATTTTAAAGGAAGCGGATGTGATCGCTGCTGAAGATACACGGAATACAAAGAAGCTTTGCAACTATTTTGATATTGAAACACCACTTGTAAGTTATCACGAACATAATATTGATGCCGGGGGAGAGAAGCTACTAAGTTTTTTACGTCAAGGAAAGACGGTGGCATTAGTAAGTGATGCTGGTTTACCTTGTATTTCGGACCCAGGGGCAGATATTGTGAGTAAGGCAATTGCCGAAGGAATAGCTGTAGTACCAATTCCAGGTGCAAATGCCGCAATTTCTGCTTTAATTGCTTCTGGTTTAACACCACAACCCTTTTTCTTTTACGGGTTTTTAAATCGTGGAAAAAAAGAGAGACGACAACAATTAGAGCAATTAAAAAAAAGACAAGAAACCATCTTATTTTACGAGGCTCCCCATCGTTTAAAAGAAACACTAAAGGATATGGAATTAATTCTTGGTAATCGCCGCATTGTGCTGGCGCGTGAACTGACAAAAAAATTCGAGGAGTTTCTTCGTGGTACTATATCAGAAGCGGTGGAATGGTCTCAAACCGAAGAAATCCGTGGAGAATTTTGTATTGTTTTAGAAGGAAATCAAAATGCAGAAGAAGATATGCAAGAAGATGTATATTGGATTGACATGAATGTTGTGGAACATGTCGATTATATTATTGCCGAATCAGGCGTTACTTCTAAGGAAGCAATAAAAGAGGTAGCGAAACTGCGCCAAGTAGCGAAGCGTGATATTTATAACGAATACCATAGTGAGTGAGTATGAAAAGGTTGTCTCCACGGAGGCAATCTTTTTTATTCGCAACAAACAATATTTACCAAATCATAACAATTGAGAATGATTATCCTTATTAAAATGCAAATGTTTAAATTGATAATAATTGTAAAAGCGAGTAATCTTATTAAAAGAGGTCTGACATGGACATTATATGGGAAGTATATATAATACTTTACCATTATAAAAAGAAATTTTTATTAAATAATAAAAACACCTAAACCGCTGTTGTCGATTTAGGTGCAGGAAAGGGTTTATTTTTTTAAGCTAGATTGGATTTCTTTCATCAGCATTTCTGCGCCTTCAGGGCTTAAAATTAATTTGCCTCCAACTAGACGGAAGTTATCATCAGAAACTTCACCAGTAACAGCACAAGTCATGTTTGGCATATATTTTTTTAGGATGATTTTGTCATCATCTACGTAGATTTCTAAAGCGTCCTTTTCAGCGATACCTAATGTACGACGAAGTTCGATTGGAATTACCACACGACCTAATTCATCGACTTTACGAACAATACCTGTTGATTTCATAATTATTTTTCCTCCTATAAGTAAAAGTTATATTTGTGTTTCGTCAAATTTCGACATAATTTCCTTGTCTGATAGTTATCATACCAAGTAATGCCATAAACGTCAATTAATTAATACAGTAATTATTTCTTGTTTGTAAAAATTTTTGAGGAGAAAACTGTTATTTGTACGTTTTTAAAAGGTTTTTATTATAGATTTTATTTTATAGTAAAAAAGCTTCTTATAAAAGACATTAAATGGATTAATATAATATTCGACATTTTTCGCATTCGATAAACTTTCATTGAAACGAATTTCGTACTTCGATAGAATAGATATTATACTGTGAAACATTGGAGGCAGTTCTCGTGAGCGAACAAAACAAAACATTCTATATAACAACCCCGATTTACTATCCAAGTGGAAAATTTCATATTGGTACTGCGTATACGACAGTAGCGTCTGATACGATTGCACGTTACAAACGTTTACGTGGCTATGATGTACGTTTCTTAACTGGGATGGACGAGCACGGACAAAAGATTCAAGAAAAAGCTGCAGAAGCTGGCAAGCATCCTCAAGAATATGTAAATGAGATAGCCGAGGCAGCGAAAAAACTTTGGGCATTAATGGATATTTCTTATGATGATTTCATTCAAACAACGGAAGAACGTCATAAAAAAACTGTCGAAAAGATTTTCCAAAAGTTTTTAGACAACGGCGATATTTATAAAGGTGAGTATGAAGGATGGTACTGTACCCCTTGTGAGTCATTCTTTACTGAAACGCAATTAGAAGATGGAAAGTGTCCAGACTGTGGTCGCGCTGTACACAAAGTTAAAGAAGAATCTTACTTCTTTAATATGAAGAAATACGCAGATCGCCTACTCGCTTATTATGAAGAAAATTTAGAATTCATCGAACCGGAATCTCGTAAAAACGAAATGATTAATAACTTTATTAAACCAGGGCTTGAAGATTTATCAGTTTCACGAACTTCATTTGATTGGGGCATTAAAGTACCGGGAGATCCAAAACACGTAATTTACGTTTGGGTAGATGCGTTAACAAATTATATTACCTCTTTAGGTTACTTATCAGAAGATGAAACGTTATTTAATAAATATTGGCCAGCCGATGTACATGTTGTAGGAAAAGATATCGTACGTTTCCATACAATCTATTGGCCGATATTCTTAATGGCTCTTGATTTACCATTACCTAAAAAAGTGTTCGCGCATGGATTTATTATGATGAAAGACGGAAAAATGTCGAAATCAAAAGGAAATGTTATCTATCCTGAAATGTTAATCGAACGTTATGGATTAGATGCAACACGTTACTTCCTATTAAGAGAGTTACCATTTGGCTCAGATGGCGTATTTTCACCAGAATCATTTGTGGAGCGAACAAATTTTGATTTAGCTAATGATTTAGGTAATTTATTAAACCGTACAATTTCTATGATTAATAAGTATTTTGATGGCAATATTCCTATAGAAAATCTTCAATCGACAGAATTTGATGAGGCATTAAAAGTGCATGCAGAAACTGTACGTATTAAATATGAAGAAAGTATGGAAAAAATGCAATTTAGTGTTGTATTAGCTGACCTTTGGACACTAGTATCTCGTACAAATAAATACATTGATGAAACACAGCCTTGGGTACTTGCAAAAGAAGAAGCAGATAAGCCAAAATTAGGGGCTGTTATGCGGAATTTGGCAGAGAGTTTACATCATATTGCCGTTATGTTACAACCATTTATGACATCTACACCGACACGCATATTGCAACAATTAGGATTAGACGACAAATTTTTATCATGGGAAACAATTGAAACATTCGGTAATACTATTCCAGCAAACATTAAAGTGGTAGAAAAAGGTACACCAATTTTCCCACGTTTAGATAGTGAAATTGAAATTACTTACATTCGTGAAGAAATGCGCGGCTCTGTAAAAACTTCTCAAGAAGAAGAACCAAGCACAGAATCAAAAGTTGTGGAAATTCCAGAAATTCCAGAAATATCTATTGATGATTTTATGAAAGTAGACTTACGTGTGGCAACGGTTACAGCATGTGAACCGATTCCGAAAGCGGATAAATTATTAAAGCTTCAAGTTGACCTTGGATATGAGCAACGCCAAGTAGTTTCGGGAATTGCTAAGTATTATACTGCGGAAGAGCTAGTCGGACAAAAAGTGATTGTTGTTGCAAATTTGAAACCTGTAAAATTACGTGGTGAATTATCACAAGGGATGATTTTAGCGGGTGAAAAAGATGGAATTTTAAAGCTAGCCTCTGTTGATCCAAAACTTGAAAATGGTGCAAAAGTAAAATAAAAAATGCAGTATGGCCTGTTGAGTAGAAAATATTCAGCAGGCCATTCTAAATTTGGACTATTATTCGGCTAAAAGTTATTTTACTATAACTTATGCAACGCGTAAATTGACGAATTTTAGGTACATGGTAATAGTTTTGCCGAATATTTATAAGTGTATTGTCACAATACTAATTTGTTTGTAACAAAATTGTAATGCAGATGAAAAATATGAAATAATAATCTTTAATAAAATCAAGGTTAGGGGAATGACAATGTTTATCGATACACATGTACATTTGAATGCAGAGCAGTATCAAGAAGACTTACAAGAAGTCATAGATCGAGCTCTTGAAGCAAAGGTTGAAACCATGGTAGTTGTAGGTTTTGATCGTAAAACGATTGAAAAAACAATGGAATTAGTAGAACAATACGATTTTATTTATGGTGTGATTGGTTGGCATCCAGTAGATGCTATTGATTGCACTGAAGAAGATTTACAATGGATTGAGGAATTGGCAGCACATCCTAAAGTCGTTGGAATTGGTGAAACAGGTTTAGATTATTACTGGGATAAATCACCAAAGGATGTTCAGCAAGCTCTTTTTCGCAAGCAAATTCATTTAGCGCAAAAAGTAAATTTACCAATTATCATTCATAATCGAGATGCGACAGCAGATGTTGTGGATATTTTACGTGAAGAGAATGCTGCTTCTGTTGGAGGCGTTATGCATTGCTATAGCGGAAGTGTAGAAACAGCACGTCAATGCATCGCAATGAATTTTATGATTAGTCTTGGCGGACCGGTGACTTTTAAAAATGCTCGCATGCCGAAAGAAGTAGCAACAGAGATACCTTTAGAGCACTTGATGATCGAAACAGACGCGCCATATCTAGCTCCACATCCTTATCGTGGTAAGCGTAATGAACCAGCATTGGTGCCATTAGTTGCAGAAGAAATTGCACGTTTAAAAGAAATACCAATTGAGGAAGTTGCCAATGTAACGACTGCCAATGCAAAAAAATTTTTTAGGATTGACGTTTAACTAGCTAAAGTGCCTCCAATACTGTGTTTGCGGTTGGCTAAAATAGCATGGTCAAATTTTTTTGAAATACATTCGGGTTGACAGTGCTAAATCTAGTCCGTATAATCCAACTTTGTATTAAGGAGGCGTTTTTTCATGTCAAATAATTCCATGAAAAACTTGTTCTTAGGATCATTGAGGAGTAAGCAAACAGTGATAAGAATTGTTTCACTTGTCCTGTTTGTGTCAGTAATTTCATTCGTACTTTATCAAGGTACTAAAAAATCCGTAACGCTTAACGCTAACGGAGAAGCAATTGAAGTATCAACACATGCTAAAACTGTAGAAGAACTATTACAAAATCAAAATATAGACGTAGCAGCGCATGACAAAATATCACCCTCTCTGAATGCCAAAATTGTTAATGGTTTAGCAATTACTTGGGAACAGGCAAAAGAAGTAACAATTTCAGTTGATGGAAATCAGTCAAAAGTTTGGACAACTGAAAAACTAGTGAAAGACATTTTGAAGGAAGCAAATATCGAAGTATCAGAACATGATTCATTAGCGCAAGGTTTGGATACAGAAGTAGGAGCAGATAACAAAATCGATATTCAAAAAGCGTTTCAGGTAACGCTTGTCGATGGTTTAGAAAACAGACAAGTTTGGTCCACTTCGACTACGGTCGCTAACTTTTTAAAACAACAAGGAATTCAACTTAATGAATTCGATCGTGTCGAGAATAACCTGGAGGACGTTATCACTCCAGAGAGTAAAATCGCAGTAGTTCGCGTAGAAAAGGTTATCGATGTAGTGGAAGACTCTATTGATTTCGCAATTGAAAAGAAGCAAGATGCTTCTTTGCTTAAAGGAAAACAAAAAGTTGTCACGACGGGCGAGAAGGGTACAGTTTCTCGAACGTATGAAGTCGTGAAAGAAAACGGCAAAATTGTGGCAAAAAATTTACAATCTGAAAACGTCATAAAAGAGCCAAAGAAACAAGTAGTTGCTGTTGGTGCAAAAAAATTAGTAGCTAGCGCAACAACTGTGTCTCGTGGTTCAGCGGAGCCTGCTAGTGGGAAAGAATTTTATGTAACGGCAACAGCATATACACCGTATTGTAAAGGCTGTTCAGGTACATCAGCTACTGGCATTAACTTGCGTTCAGGTTCTGGCTTAAAGGTAATCGCAGTAGATCCATCCGTTATTAAACTTGGCTCAAAGGTATGGGTTGAAGGCTATGGAACAGCTATTGCTGGGGATACTGGTGGTTCAATTAAGGGTAATAAGATCGATATACTTGTACAAACAGATGCTCAAGCCCGCAACTGGGGACGTAAGAAAGTGCGTATTAAAGTATTAAATTAAAAAAATTGTAAAATATAACAAAATGTTTTTCACTAAGCATTGGCTTTCCTGTATTGACTGGCGGGAAAGCTTTTTTCACGTATAGAACCGACTAACTTTGTATTTCTGTACAATCACACAGGGCAGTTGTAAAATGGTCTGAAGATAAGGTAGAAAAGAGGAGCCTTTTTGCAAATTCAAGAAGTCATTGTCGTTGAAGGAAAAGATGATACAACAGCCATTAAGCGAGCTGTTCAAGCAGATACTATTGAAACAAATGGATCTGCAATTTCAGAGGAGACGCTTAAACGAATTCAGCATGCACAGGATAAACGAGGAGTCATTGTGTTTACAGATCCTGATTATCCAGGACGGCGAATTCGAGCTATTATTGAGCAACATGTCTCAGGGGTAAAACATGCCTTTTTACCAAAATCAAAAACAATTGCAAAAAACGGTAAAGGTTTAGGCATTGAGCATGCGGCAGATGAGGATATTCGCGAAGCGTTAAGTCTTGTCTATACGCCAAATAACAATGAGCCCATTACCGATGATATTACGCTAGAAGATTTAATGACCGCTCGTTTAATCGGTCATCCATTGGCGAAAAGACGCCGTGATCGTCTAGGTGAAATATTGAATATTGGTGCAACAAATGGTAAACAACTTCATAAAAGATTGAAAATGTTTCAAATAACAGAACAGCAATTTGGTGCTGCTGTCGCACAGGTAGATCAGGAGGAAAATAATGCATAAGGATATTGCAACACCCATTCGAACACAGGAAATTTTAAAAAAATATGGATTTTCATTTAAAAAGAGCTTAGGTCAAAATTTTTTAATCGATCCGAACATTTTAAGAAACATTGTTAGTCATGCGAATTTGACAGAAAACAGTGGTGCAATTGAAGTAGGTCCAGGTATTGGCGCATTAACGGAGCATTTGGCACGCAGCGCAAAAAAGGTCGTATCGTTTGAAATCGATCAGCGTTTATTACCAGTACTAGCCGATACATTAAGTCCATATAATAATGTGTCTATCGTGCATTCCGATATTTTAAAAGCAGATGTTGCTAAAGTAATTGAGGAAGAAATGCCAGGTATTGAGGATATTATGGTTGTTGCTAATTTACCCTATTATGTTACGACGCCTATTTTAATGAAGTTGTTAAATGATCGTCTACCAATCCGTGGTTTTGTGGTGATGATGCAGAAAGAAGTAGCGGATCGTATTACAGCGAAACCAGGAACAAAAGAATATGGTTCATTATCGATTGCCATTCAGTATTACGTGAAAGCAGAAATTGCGATGACTGTACCGAAAACTGTTTTTATGCCACAACCAAATGTAGATTCAGCAGTTATTCGTCTTATTAAGCATGATGCGCCACCGGTTAATGTGATTGATGAGGATTTTCTTTTTGTTGTCACAAGAGCGTCATTTGTACAGCGTCGTAAAACCATCTTAAATAATTTACAATCGGGTTTACCAAATGGTAAGGCCAATAAAGATAAAATCATCGAGGCTTTAGAATCTGTAAATATTGAGCCAACTCGTCGTGGTGAAACACTTTCCATTCAAGAGTTTGGGAAGCTTGCAGATGCTCTTTATCCAACCTTTGCAAAGTAAAAAATTTTGTTACATTTTCATGTGATATGAAAAAAAAACGTATTTTTTCAAAAAAAATAAGTTGACAACATTTATGAAGGGCTGATAAAATATTATATTTTGTTGACATTTTTGGGCGTATCACTTATACTAGGTATTAGTGAGGTGTAAGCGAAAATGCCAAAAACTTTAGCGGACATTAAAAAGTCGTTGGATTGTCATTTGGGTAAACGTTTGCAGTTAAAAGCAAACGGTGGTCGCAAGAAAACGATCGAGTGTGCAGGGATATTGCGCGAAACATATCGTGCAATTTTTGTAGTTGAGCTTGATCAAGAAGACAATACGTGCAAACGCGTATCGTATAGCTACACAGATATTTTAACTGAGGCAGTAGAGATTACATTTTTAGACGAAGCAAAGGCTGCTGTCGCGAAATAGTTTCTAGTACTTATTTCTATATTTTGGAGCACTCATGTATGTCAAAAACTACATGAGTGCTTTTCGTTTTATCGGACATACTAATGTCGTCAGTTGTTACAAGGAGGAGTTTATATGCCTAGAAAAGGTATCATGTCACCTCGTTTAAAAGAAGAGATCGCCAAAGAACTTGGATTTTATGATGTTGTGCAAAAAGAAGGTTGGGGCGGCATTAAAGCTCGAGATGCTGGTAATATGGTGAAACGTGCCATTGAGATGGCGGAAAGAGCAAGCAGTGAACAAGAGCGTAAGTAGTCTACTTTGCCTAAAATAGGTTGCTTACATTTATTTACTTCATTTAGCTAGGGTTGCCTATGCTGAACACAACAAAACAACTGACGAGAGAGAACCGTTATAAAACGGTTCTTTTTTCAGTTTGCTTTCTCATTATGGTAAAATAAAATGAATTATCTTGCGCGAAAAATGAATGGCTGTTTCTGCGTGTAGTTATGAGGGAGGAAGTAAGATGCTTTATGTAAAGGCGCCTGCAAAAATTAATTTAACATTAGATGTTCTTTATAAACGACCAGATAATTATCACGAAGTGGAGATGGTCATGACGACTGTCGATTTGGCAGATCGTATTAGCTTAGAATCTCGAGAAGATGGAGTTATCGAAATTATTTCAACGGATAATTTCGTACCAAATGATCACCGCAACTTTGCTTATCAAGCAGCGCGTCTTATAAAAGATACATACGGCATTAGACAAGGTGTATCCATTACAATTGAAAAAGAAATACCGATCGCTGCAGGTCTTGCAGGAGGCAGTAGTGATGCAGCGGCGACACTAAAAGGCTTAAATGAACTTTGGAATTTAAACTTGTCCATAGATGAGTTAGCAGAGCTTGGTGCTAAAATCGGCTCTGATGTATCTTTTTGTGTATACGGAGGTACAGCGCTAGCAACTGGACGTGGAGAAAAAATTCAAGAATTACCTGCTCCGCCAAGCTGTTGGGTTGTATTAGCCAAGCCTAAAATAGGTGTATCAACAGCGGAAGTATATGGAGGATTGAAAGTTGAAGGACTTGAGCATCCAAATACAAAGCAAATGATTCAAGCGATTGAGACGGATAATTATGAACTATTATGTGCATCTTTAGGAAATGTTTTGGAAACTGTAACATTTAAGTTGCATCCAGAAGTTATTATGTTAAAAGAGCAGATGCGACGTTTTGGAGCAGATGCGACATTAATGAGCGGAAGCGGTCCAACGGTCTTTGGCCTTGTGGATAGTGAGGCTCGTGTAAGTCGAATTTACAATGGCTTACGAGGCTTTTGTGAAGAAGTATATGCTGTGCGCATTTTAGGGGAGCGAAATACGCTTGCTTAAAAACGCATATTTGTGTTAATTTTACCTATAAATATTCGTGTTTAGGAGAGGGTCGCATGAAATGGAAGCGTAGTGAACGACTAGTTGATATGACGTACTATTTACTAGAACATCCACATCAGCTGATCCCGCTAACTTATTTTTCAGAATTATATCAATCAGCAAAGTCTTCAATTAGCGAAGATTTAACGATTGTAAAAGAAACTTTCGAAGAAAAAGGAATCGGGTTATTGACAACAGTGCCAGGGGCTGCAGGTGGTGTGAAGTATATTCCTAAAATGTCCGAAGAGGAAGTTCGTTTAGTTATTCAGGATTTAAAAGCAGAACTTGAACATTCTGATCGTTTGTTACCTGGTGGCTATTTATTTATGACGGATTTACTGGGCAATCCAGATTTAATTAATCGAGTTGGTAAGGTCTTTGCATCTGCCTTTGCTGACCAACAAATTGATGTCATTATGACAGTGGCAACAAAGGGAATATCTATTGCCCATGCCATAGCAAGACACTTAAATGTACCGGTAGTAGTTGTTCGTAGAGACAGCAAAGTAACAGAAGGTTCTACAGTCAGCATAAACTACGTATCTGGTTCTTCTCGTAGAATTCAGACAATGGTATTATCAAAAAGAAGCATGAAGAGTGGACAGCGCGTACTGATTACCGATGATTTTATGAAGGTCGGAGGTACGATGAACGGTATGAAAAATCTACTAGAAGAGTTTGACTGTCAACTAGCAGGTATCGCGGTTCTTGTTGAAGCAGAGCATGCCGATGAAACTTTAGTAGATGATTACTATTCACTTGTAAAGCTTCATGAGGTAAATGAAAAAGATCGTACGATTGCATTAAGTGAAGGAAATTATTTTACAAAAAGGGAGAAATGACAAATGAATGTAGTATCTACAACAAATGCACCAGCAGCAATTGGACCATATGCACAAGGCATAATTGTAAATGGGATGTTTTATAGTTCAGGTCAAATTCCGCTTACTGCAACAGGGGAATTAGTAGAAGGTGATATCGCCGCTCAAACACACCAAGTCTTTGCTAATCTAAAGGCAGTGTTAGAGGCTGCTGGTTCATCATTAGACAATGTAGTAAAAACTACTGTCTTTATGAAGGATATGAATGACTTTGTGGCAATGAACGAAGTCTATGCTAGTCACTTTGGCGAACATAAGCCAGCTCGTTCGGCAGTGGAAGTAGCTCGTTTACCAAAAGATGTGAAAGTCGAAATAGAAGTAATAGCCGTTGTAAAATAAAATAAGCGCCCTTTAAAAGAACAATAACTCTTTTAAAGGGTTTTTTACTAATACTCACAATTTCTTACGAGTGCCATTTTAAGTAGTTATCTTAGATATCTAAAAAATTGTTTACTTAGAAAATGTAGCTGGATTACAGAAAAACATAAAAGATTCGTTAGTTTTCCAAAAATTTGACAAACTATTGTCAAATTTACGATGAACTAGAGAAAATATTATAGTGAATTAAAAATGAAGTATTCAAATTTTTTAGAAAATTTGTTAGACTATGAAAAGGAAAATATTCGGTAATAGGAATATAAATATTTTCATTTAGGCATCTAAGATGAGAGGTGGTGAGAAAATGGAAGTTACTGATGTGAGATTACGTCATGTTCAAACGGATGGTCGCATGCGTGCGATTGCTTCCATTACACTCGACAATGAGTTTGTGGTACATGATATCCGTGTAATTGATGGCAATACAGGCTTATTCGTTGCTATGCCAAGTAAACGTACACCGGATGGAGAATTTAGAGATATTGCGCATCCGATTAATTCAACGACACGTAACAAAATTCAAGAGATTATTTTAAACGCTTATCATAACTCGAGCGACACGCCTGAGTCAGAACAAGCAGCCGAATTAGAAGGAATTGGCGTATAGTTTTATGAAAATAAATGGTCGTTTAAAGGTTATTTACAAAATAAGGACTTTTTGGCGATGAAAAATAGAAAGAACTCCTCAATGAATGAAGGGTTCTTTTTATTTTTCAAAAAAGAGAAAACGGGCAGATTTTAGTGCATAGCTGATAACAATCGAGCATAAGCCGTGTTTGATTTAGGAATTCACTTTTTAGTCAATTCTACATGCCTTGAAAATAGATGAATTTTGCTATATAGTCATAAGAGAAAATGAGCGTATTGGAGGACTTACTGATGAGCAATATTTTTGCTGTCATTTTGGCTGCAGGTCAAGGTACACGTATGAAGTCCAAATTATATAAAGTGCTCCATCCAGTATGTGGGAAGCCCATGGTACAACATGTAGTGGATCACATTCAAACGTTAGATGTCGAGCGCATCGTAACGGTTGTAGGACATGGTGCAGAAAAAGTAAAACAACAACTTGGCGATAAAAGTGAGTATGTTTTACAAGCTGAACAACTAGGTACAGCACATGCAGTACAACAAGCAGAGTCAATTTTAGGTAGCGAGCAAGGAACAACATTAGTTGTTTGCGGTGATACGCCACTTATTCGTCCTGAAACGATGAAAGCGTTATTTGAGCATCATCTAGCAAATAATGCAAAAGCGACAATTTTAACAGCTGTTGCTGAAAATCCAACTGGCTATGGTCGTATTTTACGTGGCGATAATGGACAGGTGGAACAAATTGTTGAACAAAAAGATGCAAGTGTAGAGCAGCAACGAGTAAAAGAAATTAATACGGGGACATACTGCTTCGATAACAAGGCGTTGTTTGAGACGTTAAAGCTTGTGAAAAATGACAATGCACAGGGCGAATATTATTTACCTGATGTAATTGAAATTTTACAAAAGCAAGGCGATATCGTTGAAGCATATGTAACCGATGATTTTGAAGAAACACTCGGTGTCAATGACCGTGTGGCATTGTCACAGGCGGAGACATTAATGCGTGCACGTATTAATGAACGTCATATGCGTAATGGTGTAACAATCATTAACCCAACTGCTACTTACATTAGTTCAGACGCAGTCATTGGACGTGATACTGTTCTACAACCTGGCTCTATGATTGAAGGAGCAACGGTAATAGGAGAAGATTGTATTATTGGCCCAAATTCACAAATTATTGATAGTCGTATTGGTGACCGTACTTCAGTACATTCCTCTGTTGTAAGAGAAAGCACTGTAGCGGAAGATACAGCGATTGGACCATTTGCACATATTCGTCCACTATCTGATATCGGTAGCCATGTTAAAATCGGTAACTTTGTAGAAGTGAAGAAAAGTACACTAGGTCATGATACAAAAGTATCCCATTTAAGCTATATTGGAGATGCTGAAATAGGAAATAACGTCAATGTTGGCTGTGGTTCTATTACAGTGAACTATGATGGGAAAAACAAATTCCAAACAATTATTGAAGATGATGTATTTGTAGGATGTAATACTAACTTAGTAGCGCCAGTGAAAGTTGGAAAAGGTTCATTTATTGCAGCAGGATCTACAATTACAAAAGAAGTTCCTGAAGATGCGCTAGCAATTGCTCGTGCAAGACAAGAAAACAAACCGAATTATGTAAGCAAATTAAATTCAAAATAATTATCAACTAAACAGGAGGCCATCATGCCGTATCAATATGCAAACTCACAATTAAAAATATTTTCACTCAATTCTAATAATCCACTTGCCCAAGAAATTGCGCAAGAAATGGGAGTTGAATTAGGGAAATCTTCTGTTAAGCACTTTAGCGATGGAGAGATTCAAATTAGCATTGAAGAAAGTATTCGTGGTTGTGACGTGTTTATCGTGCAGTCAACTTCTGCACCTGTAAACGAACATTTAATGGAGCTTTTAATTATGGTAGATGCTGTAAAACGCGCATCTGCACGTACAGTTAACGTTGTAATGCCTTACTATGGTTATGCTCGTCAAGACCGTAAAGCAAAAGCGCGTGAGCCAATTACAGCTAAATTAGTGGCAAACTTACTTGAAACGGCTGGTGCAACACGTGTTATCGTTTTAGATTTACATGCACCACAAATCCAAGGTTTCTTCGATATTTTAATCGATCACTTAATGGCGGTACCTTTACTATCTGATTACTTCAAATCAAAAGGTATTCCTGCTGAGGAAATCGTAATTGTTTCACCTGACCATGGTGGAGTAACGCGTGCACGTAAAATGGCAGAACGTTTAAAAGCACCAATTGCAATAATTGACAAACGCCGTCCAAAACCAAATGTTGCAGAAGTGATGAACATCGTTGGTAATGTTGATGGTAAAGTGGCAATCTTGATTGATGATATTATCGATACTGCAGGTACAATTACGATTGGCGCTGATGCATTACGTGCTGCGGGTGCAAAAGAAGTGTATGCATGTTGCTCACATCCAGTACTGTCTGGTCCAGCTATCGAGCGTATTGAAAACTCTGCGATTAAAGAATTAGTAGTAACAAATACAATTCAACTTTCTGAAGAGAAAAAATCACCAAAAATTACAGAGCTTTCAGTAGCTAAATTAATGGCAGATGCAATTTCTCGCGTTTACGAAAACAAATCAGTAAGTACTTTATTCGATTAATTAAGTTCAGTTTATAATGTTTTTCTGGATAGATGCATTTTTATAAAGCAAAAGGCGGCGCACTCCATCGAAGGAAAGTGACCGCCTTAGCTTAGCAAAAATATATATATTATATTTATTTTAAAGCTTTTAAAATGGTTATCTGCAAAGCTAGAAATACAAATTATGGGATTCATTTCAGTTTTACGTAAAAGAATTAGCATAATATGTGACAAAAAAAGGACAAATCTACATTTATGAGTAGATTTGTCCTTTTTGCGTAGCGGTTATGTGTGAAGATTTTCATTAAGGGGTATAATAGTAATTGTTACTGCTTAATATCTGCATTCATATGTAAAATGAATGTAAATATTATAAAAAATTTCAGCGTTGTTAAAAACTCTTAACAGAACGAATAAATATTTATATTAAAATTCTGTAAATAGGTTGCGACTACGGTGAAATAAATCATTAATTTTTCTTGGAAGGGGAAGGTATAGATATGAGTACCGTGTTAAGTGTAAATAAGCGCGAAACTGGGCATCGTTCGACATTAACCCAACTTAGAAAAGGGGGAGCCATTCCTGCTGTTATTTATGGCTACAAACTAGATTCAACCCCAATTTCTATTTCAGCGAAAGAATTTAGGCAATTCGTTCAAAAAAATGGGCGTAATGGTGTTATTCCGGTGGAGTTAGATGGTGAACGGGTAAATGTCGTTGTATCAGAAGTACAAAAATGTACACTGAAAGATGAAGTGAATCATGTTGATTTTTTAGCAATTAATATGACTGAAGAATTAGAAGTAGATGTTGCAGTAACACTTATTGGAGAATCCGTTGGTGTAAGTGAAGGTGGCATTTTAATGCAGCCAAACTTAGAAGTAAGAATTAAAGTAAAACCTACTGATATTCCGGAAACATTAGAAATTGATATTACGAAACTAGCAATTGGAGAATCTATCATGGTAGCAGATATTCGCAATCAAGTAGACTTTGAAATTGTGAACGAAGATGATCATATCTTAGCAACAATTATGGCACCAACCGTATCGGCAGAAGATGAAGAAGTCGAAGAAAGTGTTGAGGCATAAGGTTAAATAGACGTTAGTAGGGAAGGCTATCGAGGAAGTCGTAAAAGACGGACTTGATAGTCTTTTTTTTATTGGAAAAGCGATAATGATATTAATGGTGAATGGATTTTTAGCATATGGATAATTGTTCAGAAGTGGTATGAACGAAATGCTTTCTTAGAGCGCAGTATGGTAAAATAATGACTATTAGATTGAAAGAAGTGAGGTACTTATGAAAATTATCGTTGGTTTAGGAAATCCAGGTAAACCTTATGAGCATACAAGACATAATATTGGCTTTGATGTCATAGATGCATTAGCGAAAAAGTGGGATGCACCATTAACGAATTCGAAATTTAATGGCATGTATGCTACTGTACATCGTCCTGAAGGAAAGGTTCTACTTGTTAAGCCTTTAACATATATGAATTTATCAGGGGAATGTGTTAGACCTCTCATGGACTATTTTGATATAGATGTGAAGGATCTAATCGTTATTTATGATGATTTAGATTTAGAAACAGGCAAATTGCGTTTGCGTCAAAAAGGCAGTGCGGGCGGGCATAATGGTATTAAATCGCTAATTCAGCATTTAGGAACACAGGAATTTAACCGAATTCGTATTGGTGTGAGTCGCCCACCAGCAGGCATGAAGGTAGCGGATTATGTGCTATCTAAGTTTTCTAAAGAAGAGAATATTATTATGGCTGATGCTATTGATAATAGTGTTCATGCAATAGAAGCGTCTCTTTCAAAACCATTTCTTGATGTGATGAACCAATTTAACGGTGCATAATCTTTTTCCTAAATGTCTATACTTTAAGTAGTAAGTTGCTTAAAGGAGGATGATTTGGAGATGGCAATTCGCTACCGGTGTAGGCATTGTGAAGTAGAAATAGGAACACTACCATTTGATGCAGATGATACAATTCGAAAGTTGCATATTTTTGAGTTAGGTGAGGCAGACGATTATGTTGAAAAGAATCAACATGGTGAAACAACCGTCCACTGCATTTGTGAGCAATGTGAGGATTCGCTTAGACAATATCCAGATTATCACGCACTCAATAAATGGATTCAATAATTGGAAGGATGCTTTGGCGCACAATATGTGCGTCCAAAGCTTTTTCCGTTTTTATTTTTTGAAGCACATGGTTACACTGCTTTTAATAATATGAAAAAAATCGATACACATAGAGAATCATCTTTTTAAACTAAAAGTGAACTAACTAGGACAATTACACAAAGGTGAACATGATAATTAGACAATGGGAATGTGTAATAGTGTACTAGATTAATAGTATAAAACACATTGAATAATTAGAATTTTCGCACTGAAAGGAGCTTTTGACTGTGGAAGTTTTACGACAGCTTGTGTCGCAGGACAAACATATCACATCATTTTTACAGGAGATTCAGAGCGGCAATACAGCATCACAGCTTATTACAGGTTTAACAGGAAGCGCACGACCAGTTATGGTTGATGCGTTATTTGAACATGTGCAAAAACCCATCTATATTGTGTCACCCAATTTATTGCAGGCGCAAAAGATGGCGGATGAGCTTGTTGGGTTATTAGGAGAGGAACATGTTCACTATTACCCAGCCGATGAATTTATTGCTGCTGACTTAGCAGTTGCCTCGCCAGAGCTTCGAGCAGAGCGTATTGCGACGCTTGATTGCCTTGCGAGAGGTGAAAAAGCTGTTTATATTATCCCAATTGCTGGTTTAAGAAAAATGATGCCGCCAAAAGAGCAGTGGATTCATTATTTTTTACAGACAGCAGTCGGAGACGAAGTACAAATTGAGGAATGGTTACAGACGCTCGTAGCTATGGGCTATGTTCGTAATTCAATGGTAACGACACCTGGGGAGTTTGCGTTGCGTGGAGGGATTTTGGATATTTATCCGCCCTATTTAGAGGCGCCGATTCGAATTGAGCTATTTGATACAGAAGTGGACTCCATTCGTACATTTTCTGCGGATGACCAGCGTTCGATTGATAAATTGCGAGAAGTGCGTATTTTACCAGCATCAGAAGTAATTTTGACAATGGAAGAGCGAATTGCTTTAGCAGGTCGATTAGAAAGTGCGCTAGCGACAAGCTTGAAAAAAGTTAAGAAGCAGGAGACAAAAGAGCTGCTGTATCAACATATTCAGTATGATATTGAATTGTTGCAACAAGGGAACTTACCTGACTTTGTAAATAAATATGGCTCGTTGCTATATGATAAAACAGCTTATTTAGGCGACTATTTTGCACAAAATGGTATTGTATTATTTGATGAGCTAGGTCGTATTCAGGAGGTAATGGATGCCTGGGAACGTGAAGAGGAAGAATGGTTTTTATCGTTAATTGAAGAAGGGAAAATGGTACATGATGTGAAACCAGCCTTTTCTTTAAAGGAAATACTGGCGATGCTGTCGCAGCAGAAGCTTTATTTCTCGCTATTTTCTCGTACATTTGCGGGTATTACCTTTTCTAAAACGACTAATTTTTCATGTAAACCGATGCAACAATTCCACGGACAAATGGCATTATTACAAAGTGAAGTTGAACGATGGCAGCTTGGTAAATTTACCGTTCTAATCGTTGCTAGAGATAAAAACCGTGTGAAACGTGTACAGGAAATGCTTGAGGAATATGATATTCATGCAACAATTGGAGAGCCTCATGACCCAGGTCTATACATTGTAGAAGGCGGATTATCGAGTGGTTTTGAACTACCATTGCAGCGTCTGGCAATTGTGACAGAGGATGAATTATTTAAACAACAAGCAAAGAAAAAATCGCGCCCTCAAAAGATGACAAATGCAGAGCGTATTAAAAGCTATACAGAAATTAAAGCTGGCGACTTTGTCGTGCATGTGCATCATGGGATTGGGAAATACATTGGTGTAGAAACGCTAGTAGTTAATGGCACACATAAGGATTACTTGCATATACGCTATCGTGCAGACGATAAATTATATGTACCTGTGGAGCAAATCGATTTAATTCAAAAATATGTGGCATCTGAAGACCGCGAACCGAAGCTACATAAATTAGGTGGAGCAGAGTGGAAAAAAGCGAAAGCAAAGGTTTCCTCTGCCGTACAAGATATTGCAGATGATTTAATAAAGCTATACGCCAAGCGAGAAGCAGAAAAAGGGCATGCTTTCGCACCGGATAATGACGATCAACGTAATTTTGAGGCATCGTTCCCTTATGAAGAAACTGAGGATCAGCTTCGTTCCATAGTGGAAGTGAAACGTGATATGGAACGTGAACGACCGATGGACCGCCTTGTATGTGGTGACGTGGGTTATGGTAAAACCGAAGTAGCCATTCGTGCAGCTTTTAAAGCCATTCAGGACGGTAAACAAGTTGCCTTTTTAGTGCCTACGACGATTTTAGCGCAACAACACTACGAGACAATCCGTGATAGATTTCAGGATTTTGCTATCAATGTCGGCTTATTATCTCGTTTCCGTACGAAAAAAGAGCAAGTAGCGACTTTAAAAGGATTAAAAGAAGGGCAAGTAGATATTGTAATAGGGACTCATAGAATCTTATCTAAAGATTTAACGTTCCAAGATCTTGGCCTATTAATTGTAGATGAAGAACAGCGTTTTGGTGTTACCCATAAGGAAAAAATAAAACAATTAAAAACGAATGTGGACGTTTTAACATTAACCGCAACGCCTATTCCGAGAACGTTGCATATGTCTATGGTAGGTGTTCGTGATTTATCGGTTATTGAGACACCTCCTGCCAATCGATTCCCAGTACAAACCTATGTTATGGAGCATAGTGGGGCACTTGTGCGCGAAGCCATTGAGCGAGAAATGGCGCGTGGTGGTCAAGTATTTTACTTATACAATCGAGTAGAGGATATGGCACGTAAAGTTGAGGAGATTCAAATGCTTGTCCCGGAAGCGCGTATCGGCTATGCTCATGGCAAAATGACGGAATCGCAATTGGAATCTGTGATTTTAGCCTTTATTGAAGGGGATTATGATGTTTTAGTAACGACTACAATTATCGAAACAGGTGTTGATATTCCGAATGTAAACACACTGATTGTCCATGATGCAGATCGCATGGGCTTAGCACAGCTTTACCAATTACGTGGCCGTGTAGGTCGCTCAAATCGAGTGGCATACGCTTACTTTATGTATCAACGTGACAAAGTACTTACGGATGTAGCTGAGCAACGATTACAAGCGATAAAAGAGTTCACAGAGCTCGGATCTGGATTTAAAATTGCTATGCGTGATTTATCCATTCGAGGGGCTGGCAATTTATTAGGTGCGCAACAACATGGCTTTATTGATTCAGTTGGTTTTGACTTGTACTCCCAAATGCTAGAAGAGGCCATTGCAGAGCGACAAACTGGCGTGAAAAAAGAAGAGAAACCAGAGATAGAAATTTTACTCAACGTGGATGCTTATATTCCTGATGCGTATATACCAGACGGCTATCAAAAAATTCAGATGTATAAGCGCATTAAAGCGATGGACCAAGTGGATGAATACGAAGAAATTATGGAAGAATTACAAGACCGTTTTGGTGATTTACCAATTGAAACAGAACGATTGCTGCGTATTGCACGCATGAAGATTTGGGGATTAGAAATGGGCGTTTCTTCTATTAAGGAAAAGCAAAAGGTCATCTCCATTTTGCTATCTGAGGAAGGTTCAGCCAAGGTGGATGGAAGTAAAATTGTAAGCGAGACGATGAAGTTTGAGCGAGCTGTTGGCTTCGGTATGGATAGTATGCAATTGATATTGACAATTGATGAGCGTAAATGCATAAAATACCATCATTTTGATATATTAGAAGAAATAATGCAGATTATTGCAAATTCCAAAAAAAATATGTGAAAAAAGGCTGAACTTGTTGACAAATTGGCAAGTTCAGCCTTATTGTATGAAAAGACAAATTTTTATTAAAAAAAATTAATGTTGGATTCATAATCCTTTTCGTTCATTTTTTGCATAGATTGTCTCAAGAAAAACCATACTATTGTTGAAGAAAAATTTTAATGAATACGAAAGCGAGGCAGTTTAGCATGAAAGCAACAGGAATTGTTCGTCGTATAGATGATTTAGGACGTGTGGTAATACCAAAGGAAATTCGTAGAACGCTACGTATTCGTGAAGGTGACCCGTTAGAAATTTATACGGACCGTGAAGGTGAAATCATTTTGAAAAAATATTCTCCAATTAATGATTTAGGAGAATTCGCCCGTGAATATGTGGAAACATTATATGAAACACTAGGCACGCCGGCATTTGTAACAGACCGAGACGAAGTAATCGCTGTTGCAGGAATTGGTAAGAAGGAATACATTAATCGTCGTATTACATCCTTTGCGGAAGGTTTTATGGACGAGCGTTCAACAAAAATTGAGAAGATGGAAACAACAATTGAAATTGTTCCTGGACAATATGAGCAAGTTAAATCCTATTGTGCAACACCAATCATGGTGAACGGGGATCCTATTGGTTGTATTATTGTTTTATCTAAAGTACATTTTGTTGGCGAAGTAGAAGTAAAAGTTGTGGAAACAGCTGCTAACTTCTTATCAAAACAAATGAATAATTAATGAACATCGAAAGTTATTGTCATAACTCTTTTTAGGGTGAACAATAACTTTTTTTGTATACATAAAGCATTGCTGATAGCAAAGATTGTTCAGGTGAGCGTCAAACTTTTGAGGTATGCTATACTATTGGCATTGTTAAACGAAGGAAAGAGGACAATGTATGTCGGAACGATTTGGTATGAAAAGTTACATGAAGGGTGCAGCATTATTAACCATTGCGGCACTCATTGTGAAGATTTTAAGCGCAATTTATCGTGTGCCTTTTCAAAACCTTGTAGGTGACGAAGGATTTTATATTTACCAACAAGTGTATCCTGTAATATCCATATTTGTAGTATGGACATCGAGTGGTTTTGCTGTAGCAATTTCCAAAATGCTAGCCGATAATGATTGTGTGGTCGATGTGGAAGAACGTACACAGAGAAGACGAAGCATTATGCGGATTATATTTCGTTATTTAACGATACTCTCCTGGGTATTTTTTATTGCATTATTTGCTGGTGCGGACGTCATTGCGAAAATGATGGGAGATGCAAATCTTGCTCCTTTATTACGGACGGGGTCATTTATTGTATTGGTTATGCCGGCACTTGCTATTTTTAAGGGAGGCTTTCAATCCAGAGGGATCATGGAGCCAATTGCTTATGCACAAGTTTTGGAGCAAACGGTAAGGGTTGCTGTTATTTTGACCGGTACGTTTATCATAATGGCGACGTCAAAATCTCTCTACGGTGCTGGTCAGATGGCGATTATCGGGACCGTTATTGGAGAAGGCGTAGGCTTATTACTAATTGCGTATCTCTTTAGAAAACGCTTTGGTTCTTTTATAGGAAAACAGCAACAACGCTTAGCCAGTTTTCCGGTGTTAAAAGAAGTGACACTACTAAGTTTAAGTGTAAGTATGAGTAGTTTATTACTGCTTGGTTATCAACTAGTCGATTCTTTTACTATCTATTCGCTATTAATAGATAGCGGGATGGACCACACGATAGCGAAGGAAACGAAAGGGATTTACGATCGTGGACAACCATTAGTGCAACTTGGTGTTGTCATCGCTGCCTCATTATCTCTAGCAATCGTTCCGCTCGTTGCCCATATGTCAAATAAGCAAAATGGACGTAGTGCGTTGCCATTTATACAATTGACATATAGAGCTTCTATATTATTTGGCTGGGCTGCTTCACTAGGGTTAATATTAGTGATGCCTTATATAAATACAATGCTGTTTAAAACAGATGCATTATCGGAAGTACTGATGCTATATGTACTCCAAATTGTACCGTTGTCTATTATTTTGACATTTACAGCCATTTTGCAAGGTTTTGGGAAATTAAAAAAGCCAGCCCTGTTTTTAATGATAGGTTTTTCGTTGAAAGTACTGCTAAATGTGTTCACAATTAGGACATTAGGTGTTTTAGGTGCTGCTATTGCAAATAATGTGGGTCTGTTGTTCACAGCGTTAGCGCTTGTTTTTTACTTAAAAAAATTAACGGGTATGCAATTAGCACCTGCTAGTTTTTACAAAAAGATTAGCATTGCATCATTATGTATGGCAATAGCAGTCATACTTTGGCTTCAAATTACCCCATCTTTATTAGATGGTTTATTATCTCAACGTTTAGTGGCAGTGGTTGCTGGTTTTAGTGCGGTTTGTATTGGTGCATTTGTTATGATTACGTGCATTGCCAAGCTACGAGTACTGGCTGAAAAAGAATGGTATCTACTGCCTTTCGGTCGAAGAATGGCAGTGTATCAACTATGGTTAAATCGAAAGAAGTAGGTGGAATGAATGAATAATACATTAACAATAATTGGTCTTGGCGCTGGTGATTTCAATCAGTTGCAAATGGGCGTATATAAAAAATTAATGGCAGCCGAAAAGTTATTTGTTCGGACGGTGGATCATCCAGTATTAGATGAGTTAGCTAACGAAGGCTTACAATTTGAAAGCTTTGATGCAATATATGAAAAGCATCATACGTTCCAGCCAGTGTATGAAGAAATTGCACAACGATTAATTGAAGCGACTAAAATTGGAGATGTGATGTATGCTGTTCCAGGCCATCCGCTAGTGGCAGAGCAAACAGTGCAATTGCTAATTCAAGCTGCGGATGAAGGTAAAGTGAAGGTAGTGATTGAAGGCGGACAAAGCTTCTTAGATCCTATTTTTGGTGCGTTAAAAATCGATCCGATTGAGGGCTTTCAATTACTCGATGGCACAAGCTTTTCCATGCATGACATTAATATGCGTCAGCACATTTTAATTGCGCAAGTATATGATACATTTAGTGCATCTGAAGTAAAGCTGACTTTAATGGAAAAATATGATGATGAATATCCGGTAACTGTTGTTACGGCAGCGGGTTCCTCACAAGAGAAGCTTGTAACAGTGCCACTGTATGAGCTAGATCAAAGCGTTGAAGTAAATAATTTAACAACGGTTTATGTACCTCCAGTCACATCACAGGAAGAGGCTTTACGTGATTGGACAACATTCCGCCAAATAATTGCCACTTTACGTGGGCCAAATGGCTGCCCATGGGATCGAAAACAAACACATGAATCACTTAAAAAATATTTACTAGAAGAAGCACATGAATATTTGGCCGCTGTAGATGCAGAAGATGATTTTGCGATGATCGAAGAACTTGGAGATGTGTTACTACAAGTATTTTTACATGCACAAATAGGAGAAGATCAAGGCTACTTCACACTTGAGGACGTGTTGGCTTCCGTTAGTGAAAAAATGATTCGTCGACATCCTCATGTATTTGGAGATGTATCAGTGGAGGATGCAGATGGTGTTGTCGCTAATTGGGAAGCGATTAAGGCAGAAGAAAAGGGTATTAGTGACAAACCACTGCTAGAAGAAGAATACCGCCCGTCATCCGCGTTGCAAACGGCATACAATTATCAAAAAAAGGCTGCAAAAGTTGGCTTTGATTGGCCAGATGTAGAAGGTGCTTGGGATAAGTTTGCGGAAGAGTGGCAGGAATTTCGTCAGGAAGTGGCGAAAGGGTCTAATGGAACACGACTCGATGAATTTGGCGATGTTTTGTTTACACTTGTAAACTTAGCGCGCTTTTATAAGCTATCACCTGAAGAAGCAATGTTGCATGCAAATGAGAAATTTGCACGACGTTTTGGCTATGTTGAAGCGAAGGTAAAGGCGAGCGGTCAGCCATTTTCAAATTATACACTAGAACAATTAGATGCTTTTTGGGATGAAGCCAAGCAGCTTGAGAAGGAGTAAAAACATGCGATTAGATAAATTTTTAAAAGTTTCACGATTAATCAAACGACGTACGTTAGCAAAAGAAGTCGCTGACCAAGGTCGTATTACTATTAATGGTAAAGTAGCGAAGGCTAGTAGCAGTGTGAAGGCTGGCGATGAATTAGCAATTCGCTTCGGTCAAAAAATTGTTACAGCACGTGTGGAAGAATTACGTGATACAGTGAAAAAAGAAGATGCAGCAAAGATGTTTACAATTTTAAAAGAAGAGCGTCTTGAAAAGGTTGAGCCTGAATTTATTGATGATGAGGACTAATAAAAATTACTTTAGTAGAAACCTGCGCTAATGTAGGCGGGCAAAACGCTAGCTAAAAAGACGAGAAGGTGCTAGTGATAATATATAGTTGTGCAGGATTGCCAACAATTTGAATGGCAGTTTTGCCAAAGTGTCATGGATAGCAGTGTAGGTAACGTTGTAAATTTTTCTTCTTAAAAGTAAGGCAACTTCCATAAAGTTTGTCATGCTTTGAAGGTTGTCCGCATAAAGTGAACAGAAGCTAGGACGACTAAAGGAGGAAAAAAATGACGCTACATCAAGAAAGTAATCGTTACACAATTCCATCTGGAGAGCATATTTTAACGATTCGTAATCGTAAAAGAATGGACATGACTTCTGTAAAATCAATTGAACGCTTTGATCAGGAAGAGTTTTTTATCAAGACGTCCCAAGGGCATTTATTGATTCGTGGAGAGGAACTGCATATCGTTCACTTAGATGTTGACAAAGGGTTATTGACACTTGAAGGAACTGTAAAAACCTTGCAGTATGACGAGGAGGAAAGTGGCTTCTCGAAAGGTTTCCTTCATAAATTGTTTGGATGATTGTTAGTCAGCAATTCGTTCAGCTATTAGTCATGGTTGTGAGCGGTATAGCAGTGGGATTTATAATTGATAGTGTAAGGCTCATAGTTTTTTCAACTCCAAAAAAGTCAAGCCTCCGAAAGTGGATGATGGTGTTAGAGCTACTGACATGGATTCTGCTTGGAGGGTTAACGTATTATTTATTATTTTGGCTAAAAGATGGCGCGTGGCGGGCTTACGACCCGCTAGCGCAGATTGCTGGTATATTTTTATATCAGACTTTTTTTCAAACCTTTTTACGTTTCATGGCACGCATTGTAGTGAATATAACATGGAGACCTTTTTGGTTTATTGTCCGATTAATAATCGCTATTATTCGACAAATATTACAGATATTCATTAAAATTGCTGCGTTCGTCTTAAGGCCTTTTGTCAAAATTTATTCGTATTTGTCCTACACTTTATTAAAAAAATTTCGATATATCAAGTATAATAAAAGACAACAATAACTTCGGAGGTGCGGGCATGACTAGACGTCATTCATCAAAAGATGAACAGAAAAACTACACCAAGCTTGATAATGACTATGTCCGTAACACGGATAAGGCTATAAATCGTAAAGTGCAATCGCGTAAACGAAAAATGCGTCGTATTGTCTTTTTTGCGATTGCGCCAGTCGTTATCATCGCCTTTCTCTTAAATATACTTGCCCATCAGTCTGAAACGCTAGCTACAAAGGAAAAGAAAAAAGAAGAAGCCAATCAGCATTTGATGAAGGTAAAAGAGGAACAGGATTCACTCAATCTTAAAATTAAACAATTAGAAGATGATGAGTATATTGCAAAGTTATTGCGTAAAGAGTACTTCTTATCTGAGGAAGGCGAAATTATTTTCATTATGCCAGATAAGGAAGATAAAAAAGACGACTGAAAAGCTATGTATTGTTGACACTCTTTTTTAGTTATATATAATGAAAAGAGAAACTTATTGAAGTAAAAAGTTTGATTAAATTGATTACATGGCTCAAAAGAGTCGCTTAATTTTTAAGGAGGAGCATTTTTTTTATGTCAATTGAAGTAGGCAGCAAGGTACAAGGTAAAGTAACAGGAATCACAAATTTTGGAGCATTCGTTGAGCTGCCAGACGGCAAAACAGGCTTAGTACACATCAGTGAAGTTGCTGACAATTATGTAAAAGATATCAATGAGCATCTAAAAGTTGGAGATGAAGTTGAAGTAAAAGTGATGAATGTTGAAGCGGATGGAAAGATCGGTCTTTCAATCCGTAAAGCAAAGCCTCAAGCTGAGAGACCAGAGCGTCCTCAACGTCCGCGTCGTGACAATCGTTCTAACGATCGTAACGAACGCCATCAGCCGAAGGAAAACTTTGAGCAAAAAATGGCACGTTTCTTAAAAGATAGTGATGAGCGTTTAGCAACATTAAAACGTGCTACAGAGTCAAAACGTGGTGGTCGCGGGGCTAGAAGAGGGTAGTTTGCTGACTGTTTTAATCGTAGAAAAAGTGTATTAAATAGAACGGAGATTAGCTTTTGTTTATGACAAAGGCTAATCTTTTTTGGTTTAAAGTCTATAGAATATGTATATTTGGAATGATAAGGGTCAAAAAAAACGTAATTCCAAAAGATTGAAACTACGCAAATAAAGAAAACACCTTATAATGTTGAGGTTGGTCTTTTCTTCTTCTTAGGAGCAGGTGCAGGTTGCTCCTGTGTTGTTTTAACTGTCTTTTGCGCTGGCTGGGACACCATTTTTACGAGTAAGTACACGCCGTATACGCTTACGACTAGTCCAGTAAGGAGTAAAAATATTTGTATGGCAAACGGTAAGTTAATGAGTATGGATACGAGAATAATCATGGAGCCACTCCCGCAAATTAAAGCTGCTTTCGTTAATAAACTCAAAGAAAGGTAACCTCCTAATAACATGTGCATTTTATCATAAGTATGCCATAGTTTTGGCAAAGAGGCATACGAAAAGTGCTGATGTAAGTTGGTAAGGCATTATAGCCAATTAATATGGATGTTGATTTGCACTGAGGATGGACTTGCCATGTGATGCTCAACAAGTACTATCGGTTCTTGTTTACAAAAGGTTTCACTTCAGTATTGTTAAAAACACAAAAAAAATAAAAGGCATCAAGGAGTTAAACTTCACTCTTGATGCCTTTTATCGACAATTTAAACGGCTTAGAAAATACTTCTAAGCCATTTTGCAGTATGACCCCTACGGGATTCGAACCCGTGTTACCGCCGTGAAAGGGCGGTGTCTTAACCGCTTGACCAAGGGGCCAATTATGGTGGCGGCCGAGGGGATCGAACCCCCGACCTTACGGGTATGAACCGTACGCTCTAGCCAGCTGAGCTAGGCCGCCGAAATGTTATTGGAGCGGAAGACGAGGTTCGAACTCGCGACCCCCACCTTGGCAAGGTGGTGTTCTACCACTGAACTACTTCCGCATTTCTTTTTTAAGGACAAGTTAAATAATACAATCCATTAAACCAAGTGTCAATATTCTTTATGAAAAAAGTTTAATAAAAATCTTAAAAAAATGAAAAAGCATCTATTTGTATGAGAACAAACACCATGAGCGCATGAATATCAGCGCAAAAAATGACGTTAGCACCATAAAAACACGTAATAATAGAATATTCCGAAAAATATTTACTGTAATTTTGCTCAGTATCCTATTTTTTTAGTACTTGCTGACAATTAACGTATTTATGCATATGTATTCGTCGAAATGTTTATATTTTTTTTTGCCATCGTCAGACAATCTTTCCACACATAATTTCTTATAATAACGAAAAAGTGTAGAAAGGGGATTATGTAATGACTAGTGTTGAATGGTATGAAACAGCGAATGTAGACGACCAAAAATCGGGGGCAAGAAAAAGGCAATTGCTGATAGGTTCCCTATTTTTCTTAACATCCTTTTTTTTAGCTCAATCTGTGGTGTTTGAAGCAGCTGTACCTTTCTCTGTCCCGTTTTGGGCGATTATTCGCAGTAAATATAAAGAGTATGCGAAGTTCGTCTTAATAGGCGGTTTAATAGGCTGTTATTTCCTTGGTTTTGGACAAGTCCTCATTCTAGCATTACAAATAGGCATGTATGAATGTATACAACGTTTCCGATATTGGCAGTTACCTCAAAGTATTGCCGTTTCACTTGCAGTACTTATCGTACAAGTATTATGGCAAGGAGTAATGCACCAAGGGCTTCCGCCAGTGCTTGTACAATTTTATGTAGGATGTGAAGTAGCTTTAGCGCTCATTATGACGTTATTTATGCAAGTGCTTTTTGTTAACTCCTATGAGTGGTTTACAAGCCATTGGACATATGAACGGCTAGGCTCAGCATTAGTTGTATTTGCGGCTATGCTTACGGGGATGCAGGCCGTCGTCATTAGCTATTTTTCTCTACCCATTTTTTTATTACAACTACTTATTTGTTTTGGTGCATCGGTGGGAAGTGTGCCGCTAGCTACTGTAATAGGAGCGGTATTAGGAGCACTTATAGGTGTGGCAAAGTTATCTTTTACAGGGATGTTGTCGGTTGCAACCTTAACGGGGCTTTGTGCAGGTATGGGGGCTCGTGCAGGGAGATTTGGTGTAGCAATTGGTAGCATTTTGCCGAGTGTGTTTTTTTTATTTTATGACGCAACGTTGCCATTAGATAGCGTGTACTTCACGTCAATTGCTATAGGCAGTTTGCTTTTTTTAGTTCTTCCTAAAAGCTATTCAGATAAAGTGCGTAACAAGCTTTTCCCACAACGTGAAGAAGTGTTATTAGCTAGGCAACATTGGTTGACAGAACATGTTACATTTAAGCTAGAGCACTTTCAACATTTCGTTCATTTCATGAAAGAACTTGTATTTGAACGCTTTATGACGGCCCCTGTAGCAGTGAAAGAAGAAGTGGCTCCTATGAATACATGTTTAAGTTGTTTTCGCCATGATCGGTGCTGGGGAGCGCAAAATAATGGCATGGACAAGCTTATGACAGATTGGTTTCATATGAAAGGTGTAGGGAAAGAATCGTCTATCCACCGTGTGGAAGAGCAAATTCGATATAAATGTGTTAAATCAACAAAAATTTTCGAGGAATTGGAGACGGAACTGTATAGGGAGCGTATTAATGGACAGTATTTTCATGGTAAAAAAATGATTGCCCTTCAGTTACGCGATATGAGTAATCATCTTAGTCAGTTAATTGCAGAGATGAAAGAAGAAACAATCTCTTTCGTCAGCGTAGAGAAGGATATTATTCAACGCTTGAAGGATGCTCATATCGAGTGTTTTCAGCTTGATGTGCTGAGCAATAAGGCGGGAGCGCGAAAAATCGTATGTGCACTAGCTCCTGCACGTGTTAATTGGGAAGAGGATACAACAGTAGCAGAGCGTATGATTTTGCCAATTTTATACGATATTTTTGAAGAACCGTTTGAAATCGATAAAGTTGTTGCGTGTGATGTACCATTTCGTCACATTCAAGTAAGCTTTAGATCAGCTATTAGCTTTGAAGTAGAGTATGATATATATAGCATGTCAAAAGATGCAACGCTATATTCAGGTGATTCACACGCGCTATTCCAACTGCATCCAGGGTTATTTGCCATATTGTTGTCTGATGGTATGGGACAGAGTAAAGAAGCACAGCATGAGAGTAGAAAATTGATTCATTTAATGCGGGAATGTTTGAATTTCAATATGAATCCGGAGACCGCGATGCATACCTTACATTATGTGATGTCTCTTAAGCAACAGGATGATATGTACGCTACGCTCGACTTTGCTCTAGTCGATTTACAACATGGCGATTTATGGTCGTGGAAGGCGGGGGGCATGTCCACCTATATTTTACGAGGCAAAGAGGTATTGAAAGTAGAGAGTAACGCAGCACCTGTTGGGTTTTTGTCGATTTCGGCGGTTGAAGCTGAAAAAAGAAAGCTCAAGGCGGGCGATGTTATACTAATGCATTCCGATGGCCTGTTTTCAAGTATTGCCGATTGGGATGAGCAAGAAGAAGCCTTTTTAGCATTCGCACAGCAGGTAGCAAGCACAAATAAAACCATACAAGATAAGTTAACAACAATCATGCAGTCCTTCCAATCGTACTATGCAATAGAGGATGACTGTACGGTATTGATGTTAGAGGTTACCCACGTCGTGCCAACATGGGCTGTATTTAAACCGGCTCAATATTCCATGAGTAAATCTTCGTAAAAAGAAACGAAAAGGGGAGGAGAAGCGTTTGTCATTTGAATTAAAGGTCAAACAATATATTGATGAAGAGCAATTATTACAGCAAGACGACCATCTTCTCGTCGCCGTTTCGGGTGGTGTAGATTCAATGGCACTACTCCATTACTTTGTGAAAGCTAAAGAGCAATGGGGCATTGAGGTCGAGGCAGTGCATGTCGATCATATGTTAAGAGGTGAGGCATCCGCTGAGGATAGAGCTTTTGTCCAACGCTATTGCGATAAATATGGCATTAGGTTGCATGCAACAGCCATTCCCATTCCAGAAATTTTAGCACTGGAAAATGGCAACTCACAGTTAGTTTGTCGTAGAGAACGCTATCGTTATTTTGCAGAAGTTATACATAAAACGATGGCAACCAAGCTTGTAACTGCACATCATGCGGACGATCAACTGGAGTCAGTATTAATGGCCCTGACGAAAAATGCTACGATGAATAGTATGCAAGGTATTCGTCCAAAGCGTATTTTTGCAGGAAAATCATTAATTCGTCCGTTTTTAACGGTTACAAAGTCTGAAATAAGGGAATATTTACGGAAGCAGGGTTTGAATTATCGTGAAGATGCGAGCAATCTGAAAGACTCCTACGTAAGAAATCGTTATAGACACCACGTAGTACCCCTATTGGAGGCGGAAAACCCACGTGTAGCTGAGCAGACGAGTCGATTTACAAAGCATTTGCAAGAGGATGATGCGTACTTAATGACACTTGCACAAGACATATTTTCAAAAACAGTAAAAATATACAACGAAAATATGTATAGTATGGAGATAGAAGCATTTGAAATGGTAGCACCTGCTTTACAAAGGAGGCTCATTTTAATACTATTAAACTATCTTTACAAAGATTCAAATACGATACAAAGTTATGCTATCTTAACTTCGCTTTTAAAGCTTTGTGAAACAACATCTGGGTATGCAGAAATTCACTTACCAGAAGGTTTTATGGCAGTTCGCTGTTATGGCAAATTGACGATTCAGAAAAGCGAATCATTAGAAAGTGAAATTTACCCTGAAAAAGGAATTGTTTTAACTGCTAATGATAGGACAACATTAAAAAATGGTGTCCGTCTATCTGTCGTTAAGCTGTCTGAATTAGCATCCGAATTGCTTACGGATAGTGCACAACTTTTTTACTTTAACGCTAACAAACTTACACTTCCACTCTATATTAGGGCACGTAAGGAAGGAGACCGAATGCTGTTAAAAGGAATGGATAAGCCAAAACGTTTATCTCGCCTTTTTATAGATGAAAAGATTCCTTTAAATGAGCGAAATAGCTGGCCGTTACTGATTTCTCAATCTAACGAGGTCGTAGCGGTAATTGGTGTGCGTATGGGTGTTTATTTTTCAACTACACCGCAACCAAGCGATGATACAGTGCTCATCGTAGACTAATGGTCTTTGTAAAATATTTCACCTACATACAGGTTGAAAATTTTTGATACACACGAGGAGGAATCAATATGTTACAAAATGACATCGAAAAAATTATGATTACAGAAGAACAACTGCAAGAAAGAATCGCTGAGCTAGGTGCCCAATTGACAGAGGAATATCAAGATTCATTCCCGTTAGCTGTTGGCGTACTTAAAGGCGCGATGCCCTTCATGACAGACTTAATGAAACGTTTTGATTCTTTTATTGAGCTAGATTTTATGGATGTATCTAGCTATGGTAATGCGACTGTTTCATCTGGTGAAGTGAAAATTTTAAAGGATTTAAACACAAGTGTTGAAGGTCGTGATGTATTAATTATCGAGGACATCATCGATAGCGGATTAACACTAAGCTATTTGGTGGATTTATTTAAATACCGTAAAGCAAAATCCATTAAAATTGTAACGCTTTTAGACAAACCATCAGGGCGAAAAGTAAACCTTGCTGCTGATTATGTTGGCTTCAAAGTTCCCGATGGCTTTGTTGTTGGCTATGGTTTAGACTACGCTGAGAAATACCGTAATTTACCGTATATTGGTATTTTAAAGCCGGAAGTTTATTCATTTTAATGCCTTAGCCCACTTGGATTAAAAAGTGGGTACAAGTTAATGCCTCCAGCGGATGACTTAGTTAAAAAACAATTCTCTTTCGGACGCATCGAAAGCTGCGCCAAAAGAGAATTACCGGTTGCAAATTCGCTGGGATTGTAATTAGTGGGAGTAAATATGTTTAGATTTCGACAAAATTCGAACGAAACTTTTTTTAAGTAAGGCTTTTCGTTGTATGATGAAATCATGATATGTTAAGATTTTACTTATAATTTTTCTGTTTGTAATGAGGAGGCTGGAGATGAATCGAATATTTCGATATACCATATTCTATTTACTGATTTTCCTAGTGATCATTGGTATATTTGGTACTTTCAATGGCGGTAAATCGCCGACGAAAGAAATTACTTACCCAGAGTTTTTAGAAGCTCTTGATAAGAATGAAATTACAGAAGCAAAAATTCAACCTGATAAATCAGTATATATTGTTGAAGGTTCCATGAAAGGTTATGAAAAAGGCGAAAGTTTCACAGTGAACCTTCCCCGCGATAACCAATCATTGATGGATCGAATCGATGAAGCTGCTAAGGATAAGAATAGCAATATAGATTTCTTGAAAGCACCAGAAACGAGTGGATGGGTACAGTTCTTTACAGGTATTATTCCATTCATCATTATCATCTTCTTATTCTTCTTCCTAATGAGTCAATCTCAAGGTGGCGGCAATAAAGTAATGAGTTTTGGTAAAAGTAAAGCTAAGCTTTATGATGACCAAAAGAAAAAAGTTCGTTTTACTGATGTAGCGGGTGCAGATGAAGAGAAAGCGGAACTTGTAGAGGTCGTTGATTTCTTAAAGGATCACCGCAAATTCACTGAAATAGGTGCTCGTATTCCAAAAGGTATCTTACTTGTAGGTCCTCCAGGTACAGGTAAAACATTACTTGCTCGTGCAGTAGCAGGTGAAGCTGGCGTACCATTCTTCTCGATTTCAGGTTCTGACTTCGTGGAAATGTTTGTCGGTGTAGGTGCTTCACGTGTGCGTGATTTATTCGAAAATGCGAAGAAAAATGCTCCATGTATCATTTTCATTGATGAAATTGATGCTGTAGGTCGTCAGCGTGGTGCTGGTCTTGGCGGTGGTCACGATGAACGTGAGCAAACATTGAACCAATTATTAGTTGAAATGGATGGCTTCGGTGCAAACGAAGGGATTATTATTATCGCAGCAACAAACCGTCCAGATATTTTAGATAAAGCGTTATTACGTCCTGGTCGTTTTGACCGTCAAATTACAGTGGGACATCCTGATGTAAAAGGTCGTGAAGCCATTCTAAAAGTGCATGCTCGCAATAAGCCTCTTTCGGATTCAGTCGATTTAGCAGCTGTAGCACAACGTACACCAGGCTTCTCGGGTGCGGATTTAGAAAACTTATTAAACGAAGCTGCACTTGTAGCAGCACGTAAAAGTAAACGTACGATTAATATGGCCGATATTGATGAGGCATCTGACCGTGTTATTGCAGGTCCAGCGAAAGCGAGCCGCGTTTACTCTGCAAAAGAGAAAAAGCTTGTATCCTTCCATGAAGCGGGTCACGTTGTTGTTGGTCTAGAGCTTGATGAAGCAGATACAGTTCATAAAGTAACAATCGTACCACGTGGTCAAGCGGGTGGTTATGCGATTATGTTACCGAAGGAAGAACGTTTCTTCACAACAAAACAAGAGCTGTTAGACCGTATTGCGGGACTTCTTGGTGGTCGTGTAGCTGAAGAAATCGTGCTAGGTGAAGTATCTACTGGGGCTCATAATGACTTCCAAAAGGTAACAAGCATTGCACGTGCAATGGTTACAGAATATGGTATGAGTGAAAATCTTGGTGCGATGCAATTTGGGTCAAGTCAAGGTGGGAATGTATTCCTTGGTCGTGACTTCAACTCTGATCAAAACTACTCAGATTCAATTGCTTATGAAATCGATAAAGAAATGCAAAAAATTATCGATACGCAGTATGAACGTACTAAACGTATTCTGACAGAAAAACGCCATTTACTTGATTTAATTGCGAATACTTTAATGGAAAAAGAAACATTAAATGCGCAAGAAATCGAACATTTACGTGATCATGGTGTTTTACCAGAACCTGAAGCGGCGGAAAACGTTGTAGAACAAGCGCCTAAAGCTGAAGCACAACCAACTTTAGAAAAAGTCGGTAAACCTGTTCTTGAAAAAGAATTGCTAAGCGAAGCGCCAAATCCAACAACAGCGGATTTACCAAAAGAAGGTTTCGACCAAAAGGATGCTCCTAAAGGGATCGACGAAAAACGTGATTAATCACATAAAAGACTGCTTATGAAATTTTCATAAGCAGTCTTTTTCTTTGCTTTTTTTTTGCATGAAGCATTACGATATAAATAGTATGTTATGCATCTGCATAATGGATAGGAGTGTTGAACATGGAAAACGTAACATTGAATAATGGACTAGAAATGCCTTTAGTAGGCTATGGTGTATTCCGTGTACCAGATGGAGATGATTTGGCTGATGCTGTTAAAACAGCTATCGCAAAAGGTTATCGTAGCATAGATACTGCACAAGTGTACCGTAATGAGGAAAGCGTTGGGCGAGGAATTCGCGCAACAATTGATGAAGGTCTAGTTGCGCGTGAGGAGCTTTTTGTAACTTCAAAAGTTTGGAATGACGGACTTTCTTATGAAGAGACACTTGCCGCATACGCTAGCAGTTTGGAAAAATTAGGTTTAGATTATTTAGATTTATATTTAATTCATTGGCCAGGTTTAGATACGAACTATATTGAGGCATATAAAGCGCTTGAAAAAATTTATCAGGACGGGCGTGTTCGTTCCATTGGTGTCAGCAATTTTCATGTACATCATTTAGAACATTTATTAAAAGAAACAACGGTTATTCCTGTTATCAATCAAATAGAATTTCACCCCCATCTGACACAGGAAGAAGTACGTAATTATTGTAAAGAACATCGTATTCAAGTTGAAGCATGGTCACCATTAATGAATGGTTCTTTGTTGGAGGAAGCGTTAATTCAACAGTTAGCAAGTAAATACAACAAAACACCAGCACAAATCGTTTTGCGATATGATGTTCAACATGGTGTTGTAACAATCCCAAAAACAATGACACCATCACGTATGACTGAAAACTTAGATGTTTTTGATTTTGCATTAGCTGATGAAGAAATGGCACAGTTAGATGCTATGAATGACGGCTTACGTTGCGGACCAGACCCTGAAAAATTTAATTTTAAATAATGGTTACGGAGCTACCTTTTAAAATGTAGGGTGGCTCCTTTTATCGTAAGTAGTAATGCTATTTCATTGGCTTAAAAGTGTGGTATCATTTTCTAAAGTGTTCAAACTTTATTTGGTGTTCAGCGAAGCGCCTTCTTAAACTGAAAATAAGCGCCTCTAGTTCGATGAAGTGAAGTTACACAAACAAACGTTTGTTGATAGTAATGAAACTCAGTCGGTTTCATGGGGGCGAATTTGATATGGAGGCATCGGCCATGATTTTAGTATTGGATGCAGGAAATTCAAATATTGTATTGGGAGTCTATGATACAAATGATCAGCTCGCTTTTCATTGGCGAATGGTTACGGATCTTCATAAAACGGAAGACGAATATGCGATGCAAGTACTCGCTTTTTTTAACCATGCAGGCATTTCATTTGAACAAATTACTGGCATTATTATATCCTCGGTTGTACCGCCGATTATGTTTTCGTTAGAAGCAATGTGCAAAAAATATTTCCGGAAAAAACCATTGGTCGTTGGACCCGGTGTAAAAACAGGTTTAAACATTAAATATGAAAACCCACGAGAGGTTGGTTCAGATCGAATCGTAAACGCTATAGCAGCGCTCGATGCTTATAAAGCACCGTTAATTATTGTGGATTTTGGTACGGCAACAACATATTGTTATTTGAATGAAAAAGGCGATTATATGGGCGGTGCTATTGCTCCAGGCATTTCGATTTCAACAGAGGCACTTTATACGCAGGCAGCTCGATTACCACGTATTGAAATTCTTCGATCTACACATATTGTTGGAAAAACAACCGTTTCTGCGATGCAGGCCGGCATTTTTTATGGTTTTGTTGGACAAGTGGAGGGCATTGTTAATCGCATGAAGGCACAAAGTAAAGAAGAGCCACTTGTTATTGCAACTGGAGGATTAGCCAATTTAATTGCTGGGGAGACGCAAGTGATAGATGTCGTTGATCCATTTTTAACATTAAAAGGTTTATATAAGTTATATAAACGTAACCAATAAGAAAAGAGGGACTTTTCATTTATGAAAGATTATTTAGTTCGAGGTTTAGGATTTAATGGGCAGGTGCGTGTTTTCGCTGCTTGTACAACAGCAACTGTAGGAGAAGCACAACGCCGTCATAATACATGGCCAGTTGTGTCTGCAGCTCTTGGTCGTTCCATGACTGCTGGTGTCATGATGGGAGCTATGTTAAAAGGTCAAGAAAAGATTACCATTAAAATCGAAGGTAATGGTCCAATCGGTCCTATGGTAATTGATAGTAACGCTCAAGGTGAAGTGCGTGGTTTTGTAACAAATCCACACGTGCATTTTGATTTAAACGAACAAGGCAAGTTGGATGTACGAGCTGGTGTCGGGACGGAAGGCGCGTTAACGATTGTCAAGGATCTGGGCTTACGTGATATGTTCTCTGGCCAAACACCAATTATATCTGGAGAAATTGCAGAAGATTTTACTTACTATTTTGCAACATCTGAACAGGTGCCTTCATCTGTAGGGCTTGGTGTACTAGTTAATCCGGATAATTCTATTCTAGCAGCGGGCGGCTTTATTCTTCAACTTATGCCGGGCTGTGAAGAAGAAACAATCGACGCAATCGAGCAACATTTAGCGACGCTAGAGCCTGTATCGAAAATGATTGAAAAGGGCTATACACCAGAGCAAATATTAGAGGCTGTATTAGGAGAAGGAAAAGTCCAAATTTTAGATTCAATGCCGGTTGAATTTAAATGTCAATGTTCAAAAGAGCGATTTGGTGCGGCAATTTTAGGTTTGGGTTCGCAGGAAATTCAAGAAATGATTGATGAAGATGGTGCGGCTGAAGCACAATGTCACTTCTGTTTAGAAACATATCATTTCTCAAAAGAAGAACTAGAAGGTTTTATCGATGAGCTCAACGCGTAATCGGAGACCACAGACATCTTCAACACCCAACCAAACGCCCTTATTGCAACGCCGTTTAAAAACAAAGCCGGCTTTAATAGTTATTGCTATCTTATTACTAGGGAATTTTTTATGGTTTATTGCTTGGTTAATTCCAAATAAAGGTCAGGAAATTGGTAGCGACGAACAAGTCGCTGCCGTTGATGGCGATGTAATAACACGCCAAGAGTGGATGATTGCTATGGAAGAACGCTATGGTAAAGAAACTCTCCAAAACTTAGTGAATGAATCTGTTATGGAAAAGGCTGCTGATAAATATAAAATAAAAGTGTCTAATCAAGAGATTGATTTAGAACTTGCGTTAATGCGTTCAGCTCAAGATAAATTCGATACAGCATTGCAAAATCTTTCGGCCGACCAGTTAAAGCAGAAAATTCGCTCTGGGCTTATTTTAGATAAAGTACTAACAAAAGATGTTGTGATTAAAGAAGACAGTATTAAAAAATACTATGAAGAAAATAAAGCGTTATATAATACTGACACAAGTTATCGTACAAATTTTATTGAGGTAGACTCAAAAAAAGCTGCTGAAGAAGCGTTAAGTGAACTAAAAAATGGGTCTGATTTTTCTGTGCTGGCACGTGAAATTTCAATTGACAGTGCATCGGCTAGCTTAGGTGGAGACATAGGGTTCTTAACAGAGAAGCAGGGCAATATTGATCCAGCTCTGTTAAAAGCGGTTAAAACGTTATCGGCAAATGAAATTAGTAAGGTATTTAAGTTAGATAATGGCCATTACGGAATCGTGCAAGTTCAAGAAGTAATAGAAGGTCAATCCTTTACATATGACGATGTGAAAGAACATATCGAACGGGAGCTTGCGTTGGAGCAATTGCAACAATCAATAACACCTGAAGCATTTTGGTCTGAATTTAAGGCGACTTGGTATTATGGTGAAGAAAAGAAATGATAAAAGGAAGCCAGAAAGTAACGTACTTTCTGGCTTCAAATAAATATTCTGAAAATATAAGCTTTATTGATTGACAATGCAACTGGAAAATTGATAAAATACAAAATAAGTAAAACCTATAAAATTAGTAGGGATTAGGAGTGGAATAATAAATGAGTAGATTAGCGAACTCAGTAGCTGAATTAGTTGGTAAAACACCAATTGTAAAATTAAATCATGCAACAAGTGAAAATGAAGGTACTGTATATGTTAAATTAGAGTATTTTAACCCAGGGAGCTCAGTAAAGGACCGTTTAGCGTTGGCGATGATTGAAGCTGCTGAAAAAGACGGAACGTTAAAACCAGGTGGTACGATTATTGAACCTACTTCTGGTAATACAGGAATTGGATTAGCAATGATTGCTGCAGCTAAGGGCTATAAAGCAATTTTAGTAATGCCAGAAACAATGAGTTTAGAGCGACGTAATTTACTGCGTGCTTATGGTGCTGATTTAGTGTTAACACCTGGACCAGCTGGCATGAAAGGTGCCATTTCAAAGGCGGAAGAGTTATCTGCAGAGCACGGATACTTTTTACCACAGCAATTCACTAACCCAGCAAACGCAGTTGTTCACCGTTTAACAACAGGGCCAGAAATCGTGGAAGCTTTTGACGGCTTGAAATTAGATGGATTTGTTGCAGGTGTTGGTACAGGTGGTACAATTACGGGTGCTGGTAGCGTATTAAAAGAGAAGTACCCAGAAATTGAAATTATTGCTGTAGAGCCAAAAGATTCTCCAGTACTTTCAGGAGGTCAACCAGGTCCACATAAAATCCAAGGTATTGGTGCTGGATTCGTGCCTTCTGTTTTAGATACAGACGTTTATTCTTCAGTATTCCCTGTAGAAAATGAAATTGCGTTTGAAGTAGCACGTAAAGTAGCGCGTGAAGAGGGTATTCTATGCGGTATTTCTTCAGGTGCAGCAATCTATGCAGCAATTGAGACAGCAAAACGCTTAGGTAAGGGCTCAAATGTCCTTGCAATCGTACCTTCAAATGGTGAGCGTTACCTATCTACACCTTTATACCAATTTGAAGACTAATTTTCAGACAAAATGACATCCTTCTAAAAGGGAGTCTTATAGACTGTAGGCAATCTCAAAAATTTGAGAGTGTGCCTACAGTTTTTTTTTATGGAAGAGCCGCTATTTGACGAGAAGGAGCAACTTTTAGTCTGCAACTTAATTCTTAAAAAGACTATATACAAAACGCCTACATGGAACAAAAATGGCTGATATTCCCTCGCTATTTTGAGCAAGAAATCGTGCTATTAGACATGAACAGTATTGGCAATCGGTTGTAGCAAGAAGTGGCATATATAGTTATTTATTTTAGGAGCAAAAAAAATTCGCATCTCTGCATTTTTCACGTTAAGATGGAATCACATCATATGATCCAAAGGGGAAGAGCAACGTGAATACATTATCTACGAAATCAGTGAAAATGGACGCAGATGCGTTTTTTTATAGCTATAAAAAGCAAACGACAGATGAAAAAGCCCATGTATTTTTAGAGAGTGGACGTGGCGGGCACTATTCGATCGCCGCATGGCAGCCATTAGCAACTGCTCAATCAATTGAGGGTGGTTTGCTTATAGAGTGGAGAGATGGCACTCGCGAAATGTTATACGGGGAGCCACTTGATTTGTTAGAACAGTTAGTAGCGAACTATCAATTAACTTATGATGCTAAACTGCCTGTTTTCCAAGGAGGCGCCATCGGTTTTGTGTCATATGATTACGCACGGAAAATTGAGGAGCTGCCAGAACTAGCAACAGATGATTTAAAGGTGCCAGATATTTATTTTTATTTATTTGATTGTTGGGCAGTACATGATGTTAAGACAAATGAAGTAACGTTTATGAAGTTAGCAAACTGTGATGTGAACCTTGAAGAGCGAGCACATGCTTGGCAAGTAGCGGCACAGGAAGGTTTGCAGTTAAGGAAATTTGAAAAGACAAATGCTGTTGAAGTGGTAAATGATGAAAGTGAACTGCTTGTGTCATTTGCAGGCACTGCCTTTGAAGCTGCTGTGAGGAAAATTCAAAGCTATATAGCACAAGGTGACGTGTTTCAAGTGAATTTATCAGTTCGTCAATCGAAAAAATTAAATGCTACAGCAATGGATGTTTATGAAGCGTTACGTGCATTTAATCCTTCGCCATATATGGCGTATATTGAAGCCCCTGATTTTGCGGTTGTGTCTGGTTCACCAGAGCTATTGGTGAAACGCCAAGGTAAGGAGTTATCAACACGACCAATAGCAGGAACGCGTCCGAGAGGAAAGTCTGATGAACAAGACATTGCGTTGGCACAGGAGTTAATTGATAACGAGAAGGAGAGAGCAGAACATGTGATGCTCGTTGATTTAGAACGCAATGATTTAGGGAGAGTATCAGCATACGGTACAGTGGAGGTCGATGAGTTTATGGTCATTGAACGCTATTCCCATGTCATGCATATTGTGTCAAATGTGCGTGGTGAGATAGCTGAAGGAAAGACCAATGCGGATGTCGTTCGAGCGATGTTCCCAGGTGGGACGATTACAGGAGCACCTAAAATTCGTACGATGGAAATTATTGAAGAATTAGAACCAGTCCGTCGAGGGTTATATACGGGTTCCATTGGCTGGTTAGGCTATACAGGGGATATGGAGTTGAATATTGTAATACGAACAGCGTTTGTTAAAGATGGGATGGCCTATATCCAAGCTGGTGCAGGAATAGTTATTGATTCTGTTCCGGAAAGAGAATACCAAGAATCTTTAAATAAAGCAAAAGCTATGTGGCAGGCTAAGGCAATGGCGGAGGAGCGAGCAAAATGATTTTAATGATTGATAACTATGATTCTTTTACATATAATCTTGTGCAGTATTTTGGAGAATTTGGACATGAGTTAATTGTAAAAAGAAATGATTCGCTCACAATTGCGGATATTGAAAAACTTGCGCCCGATATGATTGTGATTTCTCCTGGGCCTTGTAGTCCGAACGAAGCTGGTGAAAGTCTAAACATCATTCGATATTTCGCGGGAAATATTCCTATTTTAGGGGTGTGTCTTGGACATCAAGCAATAGCTCAAGTTTTTGGAGGACATGTTATTCGTGCAGAACGTTTAATGCATGGTAAAACGTCTCCGGTGTTGCATGCGGAAAAGGGTCTACATGCAGGTATGCCCAATCCATTTCAAGCAACACGATATCATTCGCTCATTGTGGAAAAAGAAAGCTTACCAGCCTGTTTTGATGTGACAGCGTGGACTGCAGAAGGAGAAATTATGGGGATTCGGCATAAAGAGTATCCAATCGAAGGAGTTCAATATCATCCAGAATCTATTATGACGGAACAGGGGAAAAAGCTTCTACGTCATTTTATCGAATTGTATGTAGAAGGAGCGAAGTAATATGCAGTGCTGGTTGAACGGGAACTATGTAGCAGCGGAGGAATTGCGAATTTCACCATTTGACCATGGTTTTTTATATGGCTTAGGTTTTTTCGAGACGTTGCGTACTTACAATGGGAAGGTATTATTTTGGGAAGCGCATATGGAACGTTTACAAGCGGCACTTACGCAGTTCCATATTCATCTGCCTTATACAAAACAGGATTTACTAGCTGTTATTAAACAACTAAATTTAGCTGCCGGTGGGCAAGATGGTTATTTTCGTTTAAATGTATCTGCTGGGGAGCATAGTATAGGTTTGCAACCGAGCGAGTATACACAACCCAATGTAATCGTCTTTCGGAAAGAGTTGCCTGATACTCCTCGTGGTAAGGAAAAAACAGCGCAATGGTTAGAGGTAAGACGGAATACTCCTGAAGGCGTTTTACGTGTCAAGTCGCATCATTATGGCAATAACGTTTTAGGAAGGTTTGAAATGTCCTCTTTAGCCATGCAGGAAGGTTTCTTTTTAACAGAGGAGGGCTATGTGGCTGAAGGTGTCACTTCAAATATATTTTGGGTGAAAGATGATATACTATATACGCCTTCTTTAGAAGCGGGTATATTACCTGGTATTACGAGAGCATGGGTACTAGAACATGCGCAGTCAGTAGGTATTGAAATACGAGAAGGTTTATTTACTAAAAACGATGTGGAGCAAGGGAGCGAATGTTTTATTACAAACTCTGTGCAAGAGCTTGTTCCGATTTGCATGTTAGAAGATATTCAGTTGTTAGGCAATAAAGGACCGATTTATTTACGTTTACATGAGGCGTTTATCAAAGAGGTGGAACAACAATAGAAGGAGCATTAAAATGCTAGAAAACTATACAACACCGTTAACAATTAATGGGATTACTTTAGATTATAACAGTGAAACATTTATTATGGGTATTTTAAATGTCACGCCAGACTCTTTTTCAGATGGTGGGAAATATAATAACGTGGATGCCGCTGTAGAGCAGGCTAAAAAGATGGTAGCTGAAGGTGCGAAAATTATTGATGTTGGCGGTGAATCGACACGCCCTGGTTATGAGCGTATTTCTGATGATGATGAAATTGCGCGTATTGTACCGGTTATCCGGGAACTAGTAGCGGAAGTGCCAGCTATTATTTCAGTTGATACGTATAAAGCGAGCGTAGCACGGGCGGCGATTGAAGCGGGTGCTCATATTATTAATGATATTTGGGGTGCCAAATCAGAACCTGCCATTGCAGAAGTTGCTGCGGAACTAAATGTACCAATTATTTTAATGCATAATCGCGAAAACAAAGATTATGGAAGTAATTTTTGGGCAACAGCCAAAGCGGATTTAGAACAGAGTATTGCTATTGCGAAGAAGGCGGGTGTGCCTGATTCTCATATTATATTGGATCCAGGCATCGGTTTTGCTAAAACAACGGCTCAAAATATTGCAATGATGCAGCATCTAGCGGATTTAGTGAATATGGGATACCCTGTGTTATTAGCAACCTCGCGTAAGTCAATGATAGGCAACGTATTGCAGCTTCCTGTAGAAGAACGGATTGAAGGAACATGCGCAACTGTTGTTTATGGCATTGAAAAAGGTTGTCATCTAATCCGTGTGCATGATGTGAAAGAAATGGCTCGTGCTGCACATATGGCTGATGTGTTAGTTGGTAAACGTATTTATAAGGAGGAAGCGTAATGGACTATATTCATTTAAAGGACATGCAGTTTTATGGCTATCATGGTGTTTTAGCAGCAGAAACAACACTGGGCCAACGCTTCCGCGCCAATGTTTCATTAGCGGTTGATATGACTAAAGCGGGTGACACAGATGATTTAACGTATACTGTGAATTATGCTGAAGTGTATGCGCTTTGTCGTGATATCGTTGAGGGCGAGCCTTTTAAACTAATTGAAGCTCTTGTTGCGAAAATCGCTAATAGTATACTCTCTGCATATCCTGATAAGGTCAAAGGTGTACGAGTTGAGCTCATTAAACCAGATCCACCGATACATGGTTATTACAAAGAAGTTTCAGTTGAGATAACTAGAGGTGACTTCTAATGAATGACGTATATATATCGATTGGTACAAATATTGGTGAACGTTATGCCAACCTTCAGCGTGCAATCGAACTTTTAATGGAAAAAGAAGGGCTAGAAGTTATTGGGGTTTCTTCTATCTATGAAACAGCGGCTGTAGGTTTTACTGACCAAGCAGATTTTTTAAATATCGCGGTTCATGTTAGAACAAGTAGTTCATCTTGTGAAATGCTAAAGATTTGTCAGTCGGTAGAGAACGAGTTAGGTCGTGTTCGGGAGTTTCGATGGGGGCCTCGAATCATCGACCTTGACATTCTACTCTACAATCACGAAAATATTGAAACAGAGAGCTTACTTGTGCCACATCCAAGAATGTATGAACGAGCTTTCGTGTTAGTACCATTAATAGAAATTACGCCTACTCCATCTGGAGAGCAATTACAAAGAGCACACGCAACCCTGCAACAGATGAATTTGCAAGAGGAAGGCGTAACACTATGGAAGCAATCGGCGGATACGAGATTGATGCCGTCTATGAAATAATGTGCATAAGTTTGATTTGTGGAGAGCTTAATAATAAATGCCAAAAGCATTAACAATACATCTTTAGCAATGACGGGTGAAAGCCCATAGAAGGAGGAAATCGACGTTGAGTCAGACAACTGAAAAGCCGTTTCAAATTGGCGATATTGTCATGGACAACCGTGTCGTATTAGCACCAATGGCTGGTATCTGTAACTCTGCTTTTCGATTAACGGTGAAAGAATTCGGAGCAGGGCTAGTATATGCAGAAATGATTAGTGATAAAGGGATTGTTAGTAAAAATGAAAAAACGTTAGGTATGCTATATATTGACGAACGTGAAAATCCCCTTTCACTACAAATTTTTGGTGGAGATAAAACGACACTTGTAGAAGCGGCGAAGTATGTAGACGAAAATACAACTGCTGACATTATTGATATTAATATGGGTTGTCCAGTCAATAAAATAATTAAGTGTGAAGCAGGTGCACGTTTACTGCTAGATCCAAACAAAGTTTACGAAATGGTAGCTGCAGTTGTTGATGCGGTGAAAAAGCCAGTCAGTGTAAAAATGCGTATTGGGTGGGACGATGAACATGTCTTTGCTGTGGAAAATGCGCAGGCTGTTGAACGTGCCGGCGCTTCAGCAGTAGCGGTTCATGGCCGTACACGTGTGCAAATGTACGAAGGAAAAGCAAATTGGGATATTATTCGTCAAGTAAAGGAAAATGTCAATATTCCTGTACTTGGTAATGGTGATGTTGAATCGCCCCAAGATGCAAAACGTATGCTAGATACAACAGGGGTGGATGCTGTAATGATCGGACGAGCAGCATTAGGTAATCCGTGGATGATTTATCGTACAGTTCAGTATTTGGAAACAGGAGAGTTAAAAGACGAGCCTGGCGTTCGCGAAAAAATGGATGTATGTTTATTGCATTTTGAACGCCTGATGCAATTAAAAGGAGAGAGTGTGGCTGTGCGCGAAATGCGTAAGCACGCATCGTGGTATTTAAAAGGTATTCGTGGTAACGGTAAAGCCCGCAGTGCTATTAATCAAACTGAAACAGCAACAGAGCTACGTGCTATATTAAATGGAATTGTGCAAGACTATGAGCAACGTGAGTCTGAAATTTATGTACCAGAGCAAAAAGAAATTATCATATAATGTGATAAGAGACATCTCAATTTAATTTTGAGATGTCTCTTTTGTTATGATTGATGTAAAAGTAAATATAGAACAACCTGATCTGTCTACTTTAATTTTTAGAATTATTAATTATTTTAACTCTTATGGAATTTAAACCGAAACAGATGAATACAACTTTAAAATTGTGTACAATAGAAATATTATGGACGTAAACGCGGACAATTTAATAAGGAGTGAAACAAGTGTCAAACATAGAAGAGTTAAATGATCAGCTATTGGTGAGACGTCAAAAAATGACTGCTATTCAAGAGAACGGTCAAGATCCATTCGGTAGTCGATTTGAGCGTACACATCTTTCTACAGAAGTGCGCGAACAATTTGCAGATCAAACAAAAGAACAGCTAGAAGAAAACCTACAAGAAGTGATTATCGCAGGTCGTATTATGACAAAGCGCGGTAAAGGGAAAGCTGGCTTTGCACATATTCAAGATTTAGGTGGACAAATTCAAATTTACGTTCGTCAGGATCATGTTGGTGAAGAAGCTTATGACTTATTTAAACAAGCTGACCTTGGTGATATCGTAGGTGTACGTGGTAACGTATTCCGTACGCAAGTGGGAGAACTTTCAGTGAAGGCTGAAGGATTTACGTTCCTAACAAAAGCGCTACGTCCTATGCCTGAAAAATTCCATGGCTTACAAGATGTAGAACAACGATACCGTCAACGTTATTTAGATTTAATGACAAACGAAGATAGCAAAAAAACATTTATTACGCGTTCTAAAATTATCCGTGCAATTCGTAACTATTTAGATAATGCAGGCTACTTAGAAGTAGAAACACCAATGCTTCATACAATTGCCGGTGGTGCAGCGGCTCGTCCGTTCATTACTCACCATAATGCACTTGATATGGAATTATACATGCGTATTGCTATCGAATTGCACTTAAAACGTTTAATCGTGGGTGGACTAGAAAAAGTTTATGAGATTGGCCGTGTATTCCGTAACGAAGGTATCTCAACTCGTCACAATCCGGAGTTCACAATGATTGAACTGTACGAAGCATATGCAGACTACAAAGATATCATGTCATTAACAGAAAACTTAATTGCCCATGTAGCACAAGAAGTTCTTGGCACAACATCCGTACAATACGGTGAAGATGAAATCAACCTTGCTGTAGGTTGGAGACGTGTTCATATGGTAGATGCGGTTAAAGAAGCTACAGGCGTTGATTTCTGGCAGCCAATGACGAAGGAACAAGCGCAAGCACTTGCAAAAGAACACGGGGTAGAAGTCAAAGCTGCGCATGAAGTCGGTCATATTATTAATGAATTCTTCGAGCAAAAAGTAGAAGAAACACTAGTACAGCCAACTTTTGTATTCGGTCATCCTGTAGAAATCTCTCCTTTAGCGAAGAAAAATCCAGAGGACGAGCGTTTCACAGATCGTTTTGAGCTGTTTATCGTACGTCGTGAGCATGCGAATGCATTCACAGAGCTTAATGATCCAATCGATCAACGTGAACGCTTTGAAGCGCAACTAGCTGAGAAAGAAGCGGGCAATGACGAAGCACACGAAATGGATAATGACTTTATTGAAGCTTTAGAATTCGGTATGCCGCCAACAGGTGGATTAGGTATTGGTATTGACCGTCTAATCATGCTTCTTACAAACTCACCATCAATTCGTGATGTACTATTATTCCCAACAATGCGCCACATAACGAAATAATAATTAAAAAGGAGATCCTTGTTGAAAAGGGTCTCTTTTTTTATTGAGAAATGACAAAAACAGAGGTATAGTAATAACAATGTTTTCAAAGCAAGAATAATTGTAAAAACATCGTAGCTAGAAACTACTATTAATAGCTTACTAATGACGTTTTTTTAAAGAAATAATATTTTTGCAGAAAAATACTTGCAGAGATCTTAGAATCGTGATAAATTATTACTTGTCGTTAAGACGACGTAACACTAAGTATTACAAACTTCTTAAATAACGACCGCGAAAAAGTGTTGACAACAACATTCGAAAGTGGTAAGATTTAAAAGTTGTCACTTCTTAAAGAAATAAAATATTTTAAAAAGTTGTTGACAGCTAAGTTTGAAAATGGTATTATATAAAAGTTGCTGAAACGAACAGCGACAAAATGAACCTTGAAAACTGAACAAGCAAAACGTAATCAATATAGTTTTTACTAGCTAACTTTGTTAGTGAACGAAACAAAATTTTGGACATCAAAATTGATGCCAGCAAAACAATTTGAGCTAATCAAATTTCTTTTATGGAGAGTTTGATCCTGGCTCAGGACGAACGCTGGCGGCGTGCCTAATACATGCAAGTCGAGCGAACAGAGAAGGAGCTTGCTCCTTTGACGTTAGCGGCGGACGGGTGAGTAACACGTGGGCAACCTACCCTATAGTTTGGGATAACTCCGGGAAACCGGGGCTAATACCGAATAATCTATTGTCCCTCATGGGACAATACTGAAAGACGGTCTCGGCTGTCGCTATAGGATGGGCCCGCGGCGCATTAGCTAGTTGGTGAGGTAACGGCTCACCAAGGCAACGATGCGTAGCCGACCTGAGAGGGTGATCGGCCACACTGGGACTGAGACACGGCCCAGACTCCTACGGGAGGCAGCAGTAGGGAATCTTCCACAATGGGCGAAAGCCTGATGGAGCAACGCCGCGTGAGTGAAGAAGGATTTCGGTTCGTAAAACTCTGTTGTAAGGGAAGAACAAGTACAGTAGTAACTGGCTGTACCTTGACGGTACCTTATTAGAAAGCCACGGCTAACTACGTGCCAGCAGCCGCGGTAATACGTAGGTGGCAAGCGTTGTCCGGAATTATTGGGCGTAAAGCGCGCGCAGGTGGTTTCTTAAGTCTGATGTGAAAGCCCACGGCTCAACCGTGGAGGGTCATTGGAAACTGGGAGACTTGAGTGCAGAAGAGGATAGTGGAATTCCAAGTGTAGCGGTGAAATGCGTAGAGATTTGGAGGAACACCAGTGGCGAAGGCGACTATCTGGTCTGTAACTGACACTGAGGCGCGAAAGCGTGGGGAGCAAACAGGATTAGATACCCTGGTAGTCCACGCCGTAAACGATGAGTGCTAAGTGTTAGGGGGTTTCCGCCCCTTAGTGCTGCAGCTAACGCATTAAGCACTCCGCCTGGGGAGTACGGTCGCAAGACTGAAACTCAAAGGAATTGACGGGGGCCCGCACAAGCGGTGGAGCATGTGGTTTAATTCGAAGCAACGCGAAGAACCTTACCAGGTCTTGACATCCCGTTGACCACTGTAGAGATATGGTTTTCCCTTCGGGGACAACGGTGACAGGTGGTGCATGGTTGTCGTCAGCTCGTGTCGTGAGATGTTGGGTTAAGTCCCGCAACGAGCGCAACCCTTGATCTTAGTTGCCATCATTTAGTTGGGCACTCTAAGGTGACTGCCGGTGACAAACCGGAGGAAGGTGGGGATGACGTCAAATCATCATGCCCCTTATGACCTGGGCTACACACGTGCTACAATGGACGATACAAACGGTTGCCAACTCGCGAGAGGGAGCTAATCCGATAAAGTCGTTCTCAGTTCGGATTGTAGGCTGCAACTCGCCTACATGAAGCCGGAATCGCTAGTAATCGCGGATCAGCATGCCGCGGTGAATACGTTCCCGGGCCTTGTACACACCGCCCGTCACACCACGAGAGTTTGTAACACCCGAAGTCGGTGAGGTAACCTTTTGGAGCCAGCCGCCGAAGGTGGGATAGATGATTGGGGTGAAGTCGTAACAAGGTAGCCGTATCGGAAGGTGCGGCTGGATCACCTCCTTTCTAAGGATATTTTCGGAATACAAACCTTGGGTTTGTAAGATTACGTTTTGCGTTCAGTTTTGAAGGTTCATCATTACGATGAAATACTTCAAAACTGTGCTCCTGTCGCTACGCTTTCGTCGCAAATTTGCGAAGAAGTAGAAACAGGTAGTGAATTTGTTCTTTGAAAACTGGATAAAACGACATTGAAATTGTAACAAACACATTTATTTTTTTAAGTTTTTTATAGGCTTAATAACGAAATAGGGTTTCAAGACACAAGCAGTTCTAGGAAGCGAACGAGTGAATGAAGGAGCGTACTTACGTACGTGACTGATTGAACGAGAGAAGCTGACAACGAAATGCGCAGTGGATTGGAAGCCGATAGGTTAAGTTATTAAGGGCGCACGGCGAATGCCTTGGCACTAGGAGCCGAAGAAGGACGGCACTAACACCGATATGCTTCGGGGAGCTGTAAGTGAGCTTTGATCCGGAGATTTCCGAATGGGGGAACCCACTACGTTTAATCGCGTAGTATCTTGACGTGAATACATAGCGTCTTGAAGGCAGACCCAGGGAACTGAAACATCTAAGTACCTGGAGGAAGAGAAAGAAAAATCGATTCCCTGAGTAGCGGCGAGCGAAACGGGAAGAGCCCAAACCAAGAGGCTTGCCTCTTGGGGTTGTAGGACACTCTATACGGAGTTACAAAGGAATGAGTTAGATGAAGCGACTTGGAAAGGTCCGCCAGAGCAGGTAAAAGCCCTGTAGTCGAAAGTTCGTTCCCTCCAGAGTGGATCCTGAGTACGGCGGAACACGTGAAATTCCGTCGGAATCCGGGAGGACCATCTCCCAAGGCTAAATACTACCTAGTGACCGATAGTGAACCAGTACCGTGAGGGAAAGGTGAAAAGCACCCCGGAAGGGGAGTGAAAGAGATCCTGAAACCGTGTGCCTACAAGTAGTTAGAGCCCGTTAATGGGTGATAGCGTGCCTTTTGTAGAATGAACCGGCGAGTTACGATTACGTGCGAGGTTAAGCTTTAGAAGGCGGAGCCGCAGCGAAAGCGAGTCTGAATAGGGCGAATTAGTACGTGGTCGTAGACCCGAAACCAGGTGATCTACCCATGTCCAGGGTGAAGGTGAGGTAACACTTACTGGAGGCCCGAACCCACGCACGTTGAAAAGTGCGGGGATGAGGTGTGGGTAGCGGAGAAATTCCAATCGAACTTGGAGATAGCTGGTTCTCTCCGAAATAGCTTTAGGGCTAGCCTCGTGATGAGAATACTGGAGGTAGAGCACTGTTTGGACTAGGGGGCCATCCCGGTTTACCGAATTCAGACAAACTCCGAATGCCAGATATTTATACACGGGAGTCAGACTGCGAGTGATAAGATCCGTAGTCAAAAGGGAAACAGCCCAGACCACCAGCTAAGGTCCCAAAGTAATCGTTAAGTGGAAAAGGATGTGGCGTTGCACAGACAACCAGGATGTTGGCTTAGAAGCAGCCATCATTTAAAGAGTGCGTAATAGCTCACTGGTCGAGTGACGCTGCGCCGAAAATGTATCGGGGCTAAACGATTCACCGAAGCTGTGGATTGACATCTACGATGTCAGTGGTAGGAGAGCGTTCTAAGTGCGTTGAAGTCAGACCGGAAGGACTGGTGGAGCGCTTAGAAGTGAGAATGCCGGTATGAGTAGCGAAAGACGGGTGAGAATCCCGTCCACCGTATGACTAAGGTTTCCTGAGGAAGGCTCGTCCGCTCAGGGTTAGTCGGGACCTAAGCCGAGGCCGATAGGCGTAGGCGATGGACAACAGGTTGATATTCCTGTACCACCTCCTCACCGTTTGAGAAATGGGGGGACGCAGTAGGATAGGGTAAGCGCGCCGTTGGTTGTGCGCGTCCAAGCAGTAAGGCGTGTGTGTAGGCAAATCCGCACACTGTAACGTTGAGCTGTGATGGCGAGTCCGTATGGACGAAGTTCCTGATTTCACACTGCCAAGAAAAGCCTCTATCGAGGTGAGAGGTGCCCGTACCGCAAACCGACACAGGTAGTCGAGGAGAGAATCCTAAGGTGTGCGAGAGAACTCTCGTTAAGGAACTCGGCAAAATGACCCCGTAACTTCGGGAGAAGGGGTGCTCTTGAGCGTGCAAGCGCATGAGAGCCGCAGTGAATAGGCCCAGGCGACTGTTTAGCAAAAACACAGGTCTCTGCAAAACCGTAAGGTGACGTATAGGGGCTGACGCCTGCCCGGTGCTGGAAGGTTAAGAGGAGTGGTTAGCGCAAGCGAAGCTGCGAATTGAAGCCCCAGTAAACGGCGGCCGTAACTATAACGGTCCTAAGGTAGCGAAATTCCTTGTCGGGTAAGTTCCGACCCGCACGAAAGGCGTAACGATCTGGGCACTGTCTCAACGAGAGACTCGGTGAAATTATAGTACCTGTGAAGATGCAGGTTACCCGCGACAGGACGGAAAGACCCCGTGGAGCTTTACTGTAGCCTGATATTGAATTTTGGTACAACTTGTACAGGATAGGTAGGAGCCAGAGATCTCGGAGCGCCAGCTTCGAAGGAGGCGTCGGTGGGATACTACCCTGGTTGTATTGAAATTCTAACCCATGCCCCTTAGCGGGGCAGGAGACAGTGTCAGGCGGACAGTTTGACTGGGGCGGTCGCCTCCTAAAAGGTAACGGAGGCGCCCAAAGGTTCCCTCAGAATGGTTGGAAATCATTCGTAGAGTGTAAAGGCACAAGGGAGCTTGACTGCGAGACCTACAAGTCGAGCAGGGTCGAAAGACGGGCTTAGTGATCCGGTGGTTCCGCATGGAAGGGCCATCGCTCAACGGATAAAAGCTACCCCGGGGATAACAGGCTTATCTCCCCCAAGAGTCCACATCGACGGGGAGGTTTGGCACCTCGATGTCGGCTCATCGCATCCTGGGGCTGTAGTCGGTCCCAAGGGTTGGGCTGTTCGCCCATTAAAGCGGTACGCGAGCTGGGTTCAGAACGTCGTGAGACAGTTCGGTCCCTATCCGTCGTGGGCGTAGGAAATTTGAGAGGAGCTGTCCTTAGTACGAGAGGACCGGGATGGACACACCGCTGGTGTACCAGTTGTCTTGCCAAAGGCATCGCTGGGTAGCTATGTGTGGACGGGATAAGTGCTGAAAGCATCTAAGCATGAAGCCCCCCTCAAGATGAGATTTCCCATTACGCAAGTAAGTAAGATCCCTCAAAGACGATGAGGTAGATAGGTTCGAGGTGGAAGTGTGGTGACACATGGAGCTGACGAATACTAATCGATCGAGGACTTAACCAAAAAAGTTTGAAACATTCAATGAACCGTTTATCCAGTTTTTGAAAGAACAATCTTTCATAAAAGGGTTTCAAGATACGAGTAGTTCGCGGAAGCGATTGAGAGAAGGAAGGAGCGTACGTCTGTACGTGACTGACTGAACGAATGAAGCTGACAAAGAAATACGATGTATATTGAAAGCCGTAAATAGTCTAGTGATGATGGCAAAGAGGTCACACCCGTTCCCATACCGAACACGGAAGTTAAGCTCTTTAGCGCCGATGGTAGTTGGGGGCTTCCCCCTGTGAGAGTAGGACGTCGCTAGGCAAATAAAAACCTGAGAATTTATTCTCAGGTTTTTTTGTGTCAATATTTGAACAGCTGCAGAAGGCAGCTGTTTTTATTTTGTTAAAATTCTAGCGCATTACGTAGGTTATTAAGATAGGATTGGCTGACAGGTAATTCTGTACCATCTTTTAAAGTAACAATGAAATTCGAAGTAAGATCACGCGCCATTTTTTTTATGAAATGAATATTCACTATATAGGATCTATGAATGCGTATAAAAAACGGAGGTAAACGCATTTGTAATTCTTTAAGTGTAATACTTGTTTTAAATTGTTCCTTTTCTACATAAAACCAAGTTTTTTTCTGAAGGCTCTCAATATAAGAAATTTTATCGATTACTACAGGGGTCCATTCTTCTTCCTGTTTCCCTGTTAAAAATTGATAAGGCTCCAATTTCTGTGCAGTAAAAGTTGAAGGTAAAACAACTACTAATGCTGCTGGCGTATCCTGAATATGTACTGGGTAGCCAATACCATAATAGGGTGTACCAAATAGAGTATTATCTAATATTGCGTCTGTACGTTTATTTGTACGCAATACTTGCTCTGCAATACTGCCTGGTTCAACTTGCCGTCCTATTTCTAAATGAATACCATGATATCCAGAGTTAAAGTAAATATAGGAGTTCTCTACAGCAATGGCGATGGACGAGTTGGGTGGAATCCAGTCTTGTAACATCGTAATAAATTGTTGTGCAATACTTTTTTGTACAGCATTGATTTCATTTTTCATTGTGAATAGCCCCCTTGTTTGTAAACAGTTTACCAAATTTTGTCGCTTAAAAAAGCGGTTTCATCATCAAAATTTGGTCTTTTATCAAAAAATAGTGAAAATTCAGATGTACTGTTATATATTAATTTACAACAAATAAACCTGTTATGGAACAGAAATTAAAAAGTTTTTTAACAGAGTATATTTTACACAAAGGGGAAGGTGGAATTTCAATATGTCAACACGTCAAGAAAAAATTCAAGCTTTAGAAAAACAATGGGCAGAAAACCCACGTTGGGCTGGTATTGAACGCGCTTATACGGCTGAAGAGGTAGTTAAATTACAAGGTTCTGTTGTAATTGAACAGACTTTAGCAACAAAAGGCGCTAAACGACTTTGGAAATCATTACACGAAGAACCGTTTATTAATGCATTAGGTGCATTAACTGGTAATCAAGCGGTTCAACAAGTAAAAGCAGGATTAAAAGCAATCTACTTATCTGGCTGGCAAGTAGCTGCTGATGCTAACCTTTCAGGTCAAATGTACCCTGACCAATCTTTATACCCAGCTAACTCTGTACCAGCTGTAGTAAAACGTATCAACCAAGCGCTACAACGCGCTGATCAAATCGACCATGCTGAAGGTCGTGTAGACGATTTCGATTGGTTTGCACCAATCGTAGCTGATGCTGAAGCTGGCTTCGGTGGTCCTTTAAACGTATTCGAACTTGTTAAAGGAATGATTGAAGCAGGAGCTGCTGGTGTGCATTTAGAAGACCAATTAGCTTCTGAGAAAAAATGTGGACACTTAGGTGGTAAAGTATTACTTCCTACACAAAACGCAGTTCGTAACTTAATTGCTGCTCGTCTTGCAACAGATGTAATGGGCGTAGATACAATCTTAATCGCACGTACAGATGCTGATGCTGCAGATATGGTAACTTCTGATATTGACCCACGTGATGCTGAATTTATTACTGGCGAACGTACACCAGAAGGCTTCTTCCGTACAACACCAGGTATTAAACAAGCGATTGCTCGTGGTCTAGCTTACGCACCATATGCAGATTTAATCTGGTGTGAAACGTCTAAGCCGTCACTTGAAGAAGCTCGTGAGTTCGCAGCGGCGATTCATGCTGAATTCCCTGGTAAAATGCTTGCTTACAACTGTTCACCTTCATTTAACTGGAAAGCAAACCTTTCAGAAGAAGAGATTGCAGAATATCAACGTGAGTTAGGTAAATTGGGTTACAAATTCCAATTCGTAACATTAGCTGGCTTCCATGCATTAAACCACTCTATGTTTGAGTTAGCTCATGACTATAAAGATAACGGCATGGCTGCATACTCTAAACTTCAACAAGCTGAGTTTGCTTCTGAATCTAAAGGCTATACAGCTACTCGTCACCAACGCGAAGTAGGTACAGGTTACTTCGATGATGTGTCACAAGTTATTTCTGGTGGTACTTCTTCAACAACAGCGATGGCTGGTTCTACAGAAACAGAACAATTCGTTTAATTCGATTACGTTAATTCCTAAATTCATAATCATAGATAAGTTTCCCTCGCACCTCCTAAGCGGGGGAAACTTAAATCACGAGAGGTGGGGGAACTACTAATGGAACAGGCAACTACAGGTAAGCTTAAAATTGTTGGACAACAAAACGAGCAAACAAAAGAAGTTTTAACACCGGAGGCCCTTGAGTTTGTTCTTGCCCTGCATGAAAAATTCGATGCTCGTCGTAAAGAGCTTTTAGAGGCTCGTCAAGATCGTCAGAAGCGTCTAGATGCTGGTGAGAAACTCGACTTCCTACCAGAAACAAAGCATATTCGTGAGGGAGATTGGACAATTGCGCCACTGCCTGCAGATTTACAAGATCGACGCGTAGAAATTACTGGACCAGTAGACCGCAAAATGGTTATTAACGCATTAAATTCTGGTGCGAAAATGTTCATGGCTTGCTTTGAGGATGCTTCAGCTCCTACTTGGGAAAACATGATTTCTGGTCAAATTAATATGCGTGATGCCATTAATAAGACGATTGAATTTACTCAAGCGTCAAACGGTAAAACGTATAAATTAAATAAAGAAACAGCGGTATTACTAGTACGTCCACGTGGTCTTCATTTACTTGAAAAACATGTGTTGGTAGATGGTGAGCCAGTTTCAGGTAGTTTCTTCGATTTTGGTCTTTATTTATTCCACAATGCTAAAAATGCATTGGCAAAAGGCACGGGCCCATACTTCTATCTACCGAAGTTAGAAAGTCATTTAGAGGCTCGCTTGTGGAATGATGTCTTTATCTTTGCACAAGATTATATTGGTATTCCACAAGGTACAATTAGAGCGACAGTTTTAATTGAAACAATATTAGCTGCATTTGAAATGGATGAAATTTTATACGAGCTTCGCGATCATTCAGCAGGTCTAAATTGTGGTCGTTGGGATTATATTTTCAGCTACATTAAACGACTGCGCAATCAACCTGATGTGATTTTACCTGATCGTGGTCAAGTAACAATGACAGTTCCATTTATGAAGGCTTACACGTCTTTATGTATCCAAACATGTCATAAGCGCAACGCACCTGCTATGGGTGGTATGGCTGCACAAATACCTGTTAAAGGCGATGATGAGGCGAATGCAGTAGCATTTGCAAAGGTTGCGGAAGATAAACGTCGTGAAGCAACGGATGGTCATGATGGAACTTGGGTAGCACACCCTGGTATGGTGGCAACAGCTATGGAGCAGTTTGATGCGATTATGAAAACACCAAACCAAATCCATAAAAAACGCGAAGATGTGAATGTAAAGGCTGAAGATTTAGTAGCTGTTCCAGAAGGGACAATTACCCTTGAAGGTCTTCGTATTAACTGTAGCGTAGGAGTTCAGTACATTGCTTCTTGGTTACGAGGCAACGGAGCTGCACCAATTAACAACTTGATGGAAGATGCTGCAACTGCAGAAATCTCCCGTACACAAGTATGGCAATGGATTCGTCATCCAAAGGGTATTTTAGATGATGGGCGTGGTATTACATTAGCATTTGTGCTGGAAATATTGGAAGAAGAGCTTGTGAAAATTAAAGAGGCTGTTGGGGAACAAGCCTATAACAGTGGTCGCTATGCTGAAGCTGCTGAACTGTTTAAATCTTTAATTGAGCAAGATGAATTCGTGGAATTCTTGACACTTCCAGGCTATGAAAAATTAAGTTAATTGATAGAAATCTACTAACGAACATATCTAACTTTCCTTAAACACTGTGGGCTGAACTCGAATGCAGCTCACTAATTCCAACTAATGTAACGAACGGAGTCTGTTCCTCCGTTTCTTACAAAAAATGAGCACTGTTTAATAAAAGGGGTCTACTTATATTAATCGTAAGTATTGAGATTTAAAAATGGGGTGCAAGATGTCTTACAAGCTTTGATGGGGGGCTTGTAAGGCATTTTTCTATACTTAGAAATCATTTAGAGGGGGAAAAGAGATGAGTACTAATAAAGAAATACTATTAATTCCTGGTCCTACACCCGTAGTTGAGGAAATATATGATGCTTTGGCAAGCGAAACCCGTGGGCATACAGATCCACGTTTTGTGGCAATTTATAAAAACGCATTAGCACAAACAAAAAAACTATTCCAAACGGATGGCGAAGTGTTTGTACTAGCAGGTTCTGGAACGCTAGCAATGGAAATGGCGATTGTTAATACTGTGGGTAAGGGAGAAAAAATACTCGTTATTAGTCACGGATATTTTGGTGATCGTTTTACGCCTTTAGCAACTGCTTATGGTATTCAGGTAGACGTGATACAAGCAGAATGGGGAAAACAAGTTGAACCAGCAACAGTAAAGGCAAAATTAGCTGAAGCTAATTATAAGGCAGTCACTATTACACATGCAGATACATCTACAGGCGTCGCTTCGGATCTCGATGCATTGGTACCTATTATTAAAAGTGCAGGGGCATTAATTATTTTAGATGGTGTTGTCGCAACAGCAGCGCTAGATGAAAATATGAATAAAACATATGGTCATCCTGACTATAAATTAGATGTTGTACTAACTGGCTCACAAAAAGCAATCGGGATACCACCAGGTTTAGCCATTATCGCCTTTAATCAATCGGCCTTAAAGGCTCGTGAAGCGCTAGGAACGATACCCGCATACTATAGTGATATAGAAAATTGGATTCCGGTTATGAATGATCCAGGGAAATATTTTGCAACACCACCTGTAAATTTAATTTATGCTTATGATGTTGCTATGAAGATGGTTTTAGATGAAGGTATTGTTAAGCGTGAGGCACGTCATCTAGCGTACGGTCGCGCTATGCGTTTAGCATTATCTACGTATGGTATGAAAGCACTAGCTGACGAAACAGTAGCAGCTCCAACTTTAAGTTGTATGCTCTATCCGGAGGGCGTAGAGGATGCCAAGTTCCGTGCGAAGCTTGCTGAAAAAGGTGTAATTGTTGCTGGGGCTTTGGCTCATTTAGCAGGTAAAGCATTCCGTATTGGGCATATGGGCAATACAACACCCGCAATGCTTGAACAAGCCGTGAGACGAATTGGTGAATCACTTAATGAATTAGGACATGCAGTAGTAGTAGAAGAAGCAGTTGCACGCTTAAAAGAACAATTAGCAGTAGGAACGAATTAATATTAGAAAAGGTGTCTCAAAAGTACATGAGACATCTTTTTTGTTATTTAACCTAAGAATCGCTTGCAAATAAGGTAGAAAATCGGCAAGCATGTTTGGGATGATAGTAATAAAGTTTCGATCTGTACAAAAATAATGAGAAGCAAAGTGTACTTGTAAGAAAGTTCATTGCAAAACAATTTAAGCCCTTACAGAATAGCTCCTTTTTCTATGCATAAAATTGGTTATTTGTTATACTTATTATATAACAAATATGGAGTTGATTTAGATGTTTATTCAAATAGAGCCATTATCGAATGTACCTATCTATGAACAGGTTACACGGCAAATTATAGAGGGTATTGCGAGAGGGGACATGGGACCGGGGGATACATTGCCGTCGGTACGAAGTTTAGCAGCCGATTTAGGTGTCAATATGCATACGGTTAATAAGAGTTACCATGAACTTGAGGCGAAGGGCATTATAACGATTCGTGCTAAATCAGGAGCAATTATTCGTTCAACGGAGGAGCGTGCATTAACGCCTGAACAGTTGCAGCAGATTGAAAAAAATTTAAAGCCTGTTGTGGCAGAAGGAATGGTGCTCGGTGCAACAGTGGATCAAATTGAGCACATGATGAAAAAGGTATTCGCTGACTTGCAACTGCCAGCAGAAGGGGTGTAGCATGCTACTAGGTATTTTTACAATAATGTATGTGATGACATTAGCTATGCAAGTTTTTGTCCCTTACATTGTACGTGAGACTATTGTATTTGGCGTTACTGTACCAGAGCAAAATATAAAGCATTCTGCATTAGCTCTTGCGAAAAAACGATATGCGCAAACAGTAGGGCTTTTTGGCGTGCTGATTTTAATACTTATGCTAATGCTTAACTGGTCGCTTGCACCTTCTGAAAGTGCACAAGGCATCCTTTTACTAAGCTGTTTATTTGGCATGCTGGCGATTAGTATGGTGTTATACTGGTTAAACCATCAGAAAGTGATGAAGTTAAAAATACGCGAGCAATGGGGCATGAATATAAAACAGGTACGAGCAGTTGATTTAACTGCTCGTAGTCGTGATGAAATGCTTCCATGGCCCTTCTATGTGGTGCCTATAGGCGTTACGATTTTTCTTATTATTTTTACATTATTACATTATAGTCAAATACCAAATGCTGTAGCGGTGCATTGGGGACCAAGTGGAGCGGCGGATGCATGGCGAGAAAAAACCTATTTTATTGCGATTTCATTACCACTAGTTATGTTGATGATGCAATGTATGATGTGGGGCACTGCAGATTCACTTAAGCGTTCGGCTATTCGCATGTCTATTAATCGTCAGCAGGAGTCATTAGAAAATGAATTAAAAACACGAAAGTTTATGAGCTGGAATATAGCATTGATTAGCTATAGTTTAACCGCATTATTGACCATACTACAGCTAAGTAATATTTATCCTTCAATGGCTGAAGGCAATAAACTATTACCATTCTTTATTGCATTTCTATTTTTAATTTTAGGTTCAGTGCTAGTTTATGCATGGAAAAAGCGACAATTACGGTTGAAATATGAAGATAATGTGGTGTCAGAGGTAATGGATATTGATGAGGATCGTTACTGGAAAGGCGGTCTTATTTATATGAATCGTCAGGACCCATCTGTTTTTGTAGAAAAACGTTTTGGTGTAGGCTGGACAATGAATTTTGCAAATCCAAGAGGCTATATTGTCATTGTTTTACCACTACTGATATTGCTGCTGATTTCTATAATTTCTTTTTAGTGCCAGTCACCCAAACAATAACCAAACAATTCTGATAATTTAGGGTGGAGGGCGCTAGTATATTGAACGGAGGCAAGAGGGAATGAAAATTTTAGTTGTCGATGATGATGTGCATATTTTACAGTTAGTGAATATTTATTTAACTCGCGAAGGCTATCAAGTCATGCAGGCAGAGAATGGGGAACAAGCTTTGCAATTGCTGGATGGAAATATTCCCGATTTGGCAGTAGTGGATGTTATGATGCCCGGAATGGATGGTTTTACGCTAACAGAAATTTTAAGTAAGGATTATGATATCCCTGTGCTGTTATTAACGGCTAAGGGAGAGCTTGAAGATAAGGAGCGAGGCTTTTTAGCAGGTTCGGATGACTATGTCGTTAAGCCGTTCGAGCCAAAGGAATTACTGTTTCGTATTGCGGCTATTTTGCGTAGGCTTGATAAAAAAAACCAAGTAACGATACAGGTGGGTAAGCTTGAAATTGATCGCCGTAGCTTTGAGGTTACAATTGGTGGTGACACGCTTCTGTTACCTTTAAAAGAGTTTGAGCTGTTAGCGCTACTTGCCTCTCGTCCAAATCAAGTATTTACACGGAGCATTATTATGGAGCAAGTATGGGGTTACGACTATGAAGGTGATGAACAAACATTAAATACACATGTGAAGCGGATTCGCGAGCGATTGCATCGTTACAATACAGATGTCGAAATTACAACGGTGCGTGGTGTCGGTTATAAGCTTGAGGTAAGTGCACCATGAAGACGTTATATAGTAAATTTGTTATCACGACAATGCTCATTATGATTGGCAGTTTATGTATTGGATTTTTAATGACGAATACATATTATCACCAAGTGACTAAAGAAAAAAATGATGCAAAAAACGTTGCGATTGCACAAGATATTGCCGACTATATTGAATCAGCGAAAGAAATGGATTTAGATAATTATTTAACAACGCTTGGCGATATTGGGTATCAAATATATGTTACAACTGGAGAGGAACATCGTTTTTTTGGTGGCGAATACCGAGATAAGAAATTGCCCACTGATATTATCCAGCAAGTATTAGATGGGGAAGTCTATCATGGGATGCGGGATTTTCCAAAAGAGACTTTTATGACAGGCTTTTTTGCGAATGAGTTAATAAATACTATTGGTGTACCCTTTACGTATCATAACGAGCAATATGCATTGTTTATTCGACCAGATATTCGATTCTTGTTCTCAGAGGCTCATACGTTATTAGGTGGTCTCATTCTTGGGATGGCGGTGATGAGCTTACTTGCCATGTTATTATTTGCAAAGGCACTTATTCGTCCGATTACAAAGTTAACCGAAGCAACTCATCAACTCGCCCATGAAAAGTTTGATACGTTGCTTGAAATTGACCGAGCAGATGAAATTGGACAACTGGCGGATAGTTTTAATGTCATGACAGAAAAACTACAGGAAAATGACAGAATGCGAAAACAGTTTATAAGTAATGTATCCCATGACTTTCAATCCCCGTTATTGAATATTCAAGGGTATGTCGATTTATTGAAAAATCCTACGCTTGCAGAACCTGAACGGCAAGAATACGCAACGATTATAGAGCTAGAAACAAAGCGATTATCGACATTGACAAAGCAACTATTATTGCTGACATCACTCGATCAATCTACCAGAATGTTAAAGCGAGAACCGTATCCGTTAGATGAGCAATTGAAGGAAACAGTGCGAAAATATCGTTGGCAGTTAGAGGAAGCGAATGTGCAATTATCGTATCAGATTGAGCCAGTAATTTATAATGGCGATGCAAGTCTATTGCAAAATGTCTGGGATAATTTATTAACAAACGCCATTAAATATAATGTTAATGGTGGAGACATTCATATCCAACTTCAGGAACAAACCACTTTTGTAGAGGTATTAGTAAAGGATAGCGGCATTGGTATGACTACAGAACAATTGCAAAAGGTATATGACCGTTTTTATAGAGCTGACGAGTCTAGAACGAAACAGGGGACAGGTCTCGGTCTTGCAATTGTTAAACAAATTATTGAATTGCACGGTGGTAAAGTGCAAATGGAAAGTGCGTTGAACGAAGGGACAAGTGTTTGTATACACCTACCAAAATTGTAATATGGAGTTCATGTAAAGTTCATATTCAAACGATAAACTTCTACGTAAGTTAAAACTTGGAGGAGTTATCGTATGGAGCAAAAATGGAGTATACGTCTTATTCGACTCGCTGCGATTTTCGCATTGGTGGGTACGTATTTAGGTTCGCATATGTCAGGGTCAGGAAGTTATGAGTTTCGACCAATTCACGCACACGTTTTACTTGTTGGTTGGTTAAGTATGTTTGCATGGGGGATTTTCTACCGTGCCTTTAAAGTAAAATCACAAAAGTTAGTGACATTACACGGCTGGACGGCAATTATTGGCGTCTTCGGCTTAACACTTGGAATGTGGTTCTACAATATTAATCCATTCAACTTTAATCATACATTGACTTTAGTTTTCTTTATTGTCGGTGGTACAACTTTATTAATTAGTTTTGCGCTATTTATCGTTGTAACATTTATGATTAATCAAAAAGAAGAAATGAAAAACTAATATAAAAACCGCGTCAATAACTAACGCGGTTAGCATGGAGGCAAATTCAATAAAATTTGAGTTTGCCTCCATTTTTAATTTTACGGATTTCTTTTTATAGGTACTCTTTTTTACAAGTACGACTCGCACTAGTTCGTCTCAGGAAGCACTTATGTTAAATGTTCTAAAGATTTTTTTAGCCAACGTGTTGCCTCATTATAATCTTGAGCAACGCCTTGTCCTTTTTTATAAAGCATACCAAGCTGAAATTGCGCTTTTTGATGTCCCTTATTGGCAGCAAGTCGATAAAGTTGTGCTGCTTTGGCAAAATCTTTAGGCACACCTTGTCCATGACTATGCATTTGGGCTAACTGGAATTGAGCTTTAGCATGTCCTTTACTCGCCGCTTGTTCAATCCATTTTGCAGCCTCTGTAAAATCCTGCTTTACACCTTTCCCCTTATCAAATAAATTACCAAGTTGATATTGCGCACCTGAATGCCCTTGAAGAGCGGCAAGCCTATAGCAACGTCGAGCCTCATCTAAGTCTTGGGGAACACCTAAACCTTGTTCATATAATAATCCTAGCTGATACTCCGCCTGAATATGGGATTGGTCGGTTGCAGCTCTCCACCATCTCACTGCTTCAGTATAATTCAATGTAACACCTGTCCCTTTTGCATAAAGAAGCCCTAGCTCGAATTGAGCATCAGCATAGCCTTTGTCAGCAGCCATCTTAAAATAGGGTAATGCTTTATCGGGCTGTTGAAGTTGATAGACATAAAGAAGCCCCAACTCGTAGCCAGCACTAATATGACCACTGTCAGCGGCAAGTTGTAACCAACTTTCTGCTCGTGTGTTATCCTTCTCCTTTTGGTAGAGGATACCAAGGCAATATTGCGCATTGGTATGTCCGTTATGAGCAGCAAGTTTAAACCATTTCATTGCTTCAACGTGATCCTGCTGTATACCTAATCCTGAATTGTATAGCATCGCTAATTGAAATTCGGCATTGGTATGGTCTTGAAGAGCAGCTAAATGGAACCATCTCGCAGCTTCCTCCATATTTTGTGAGATACCACGACCTTTAAGATACATATACCCAAGGTTGTATTGCGCGCTTGCATCTCCAGCAAGTGCTGCCATTTCAAAATAGGCTATCGCTTCCTCAAAGCTTTGTTGCACACCAGTCCCATTATGGTAAAGAAAGCCGAGATTATTTTGTGCACTAGTGTTACCTTGATTGGCAGCTGAAATATACCATTTTGCGGCCTCTGTAAAATTAACAGGAAGCCCCAGCCCCTGATTATAAAGTACACCTAGATTGTACTGTGCATCGGCATTTCCTAAATCTGCAGCACATTTATAATATTTTGCAGCCTCTTCATAATTTTGTACAACACCTTGCCCTAAATGGTAAAGCACGCCGAGACTATAAAGTGCGTTCGCATCTTGTTGTGCGGCTGCTTTCTCATACCATGTTTTGGCGGCTGTATAATCTTTTTGGACGCCACGACCATGATTATAAAGGAAGCCTAAATTGTATTGTGCACTTGCATTGCCTTTTTTAGCAGCTAATTCAAACCAATTAGCCGCATGTTCATAGTCCTTCACAGAGTAGTGATCCAGCGTCTTCGTATCGATTGGCGGCAAAATATCTTCAAATTTAGCGCCTTTTCGCGAGGACATGGACATTTTAAGTTTCCGATCATAACGATGAATAAACCATTCAACGATATCACTAACATAATCGAGGACAATTTTGGCGGCTTTTGCTTCAACAATGTCATTATTGCTAGTACTTGTCATTTTTAGGACAAGTTCCATTAATAAATAAATGCGACGTGGATGTATTTTTGCTATAAACGTACGATTATTTAATAGTGTTCGCATATTTTTTATTTTAGGTTTGGCGTGCATTTCCAGCTCGTAAAAGTCATAAACAATCTCCTCGACAACGAGGCGTGACTTATGTAAGGAGATGGAAGGTTGGGATATAGCATGAGTGCTAGCTTCTTCTAGACTTTCTGCTAAATGCGTAAACGATAATATGTGTAACTTTTTACATTGTTCATGTAGGATTTCATATTGTATAACGATTGTACTCACCTCTTCTTAACCAATTCACGGTAGCAGCCTTTTTTCATATATCGGGAAAATATTAAAGTTATTGATGTTTTTACAATGAAATCATCGGTTGAATTGTCGACATTCCATGTTACTATTTGATATAAGAGTTTGTTTATAGTTATTGGGGGGATTGTTTAATTGATGAAAAACATTGCAGCAATTATTCCAACATATAATCCGCAACAATCATTTGTAACATTCGTACATCAATTATTAGCTACCTCCATTTCCCAAGTTATTATTGTGAATGACGGTAGCGATCAAAAATATACAAGTATTTTTGAAGAGTTAAAGAAAATAGATAGCTGCAAGGTTCTTCAGCATGAACACAATATTGGAAAGGGAGGCGCATTAAAAACTGCATTCTCCTATGTATGGTCTAAACGTGTGAAGTTTCATGGTGTATTAACAGTAGGTGCACATGGGCAACATACGTTACAAGATATCAAACTAGTATTGAACATGACAAAAGTTTTTTCAGAAGGTATTGTGCTAGGCATACGAAATTTTCATTCTTCGGATAGTACATTTTTTTCCTATTGGGGAAATCGAGCGACTAGTTTGTTGTTTGAATTACTATTCCATAAAAAACTGATGGATACACAAACAGGTTTGCGTTACATAGCAATCAATGAATTACCATGGCTTATTAAAGTGCAAGGTGATCGTTTTGACTACGATACAAATATGCTTGTCGTCGCTCTAAGAAGAAAATGTCCCATTTTCGAAGTAGAAATTGGTCAGCTACGCATAAAAAAGAATTCAATTATGCAATACGATGAACTAACAAATGCAGGTACTGTAATGACTAAAATGCTTATAAAATATTTAAAACCTTAGCAAGAATGATGTGGCAGGTTTATTTCTTATATTTTGTGCTAGGATAAGAATAATAATTACTCAACTGGACGTCGCGAGTATAAAAAGAAGGGGTAATGAATGTGGAATATTCAGATCAAGTAAAAAATCGTGTAAAGCGCATGGAAGGTCAGCTACGCGGTATTTTAAAAATGATGGAAGAAGAAAAGGATTGTAAGGCTGTTATTACGCAATTATCAGCAGTGCGTTCAGCAGTAGATCGTACAGTAGGTGTCATTGTAAGTACGAATCTGTTGGAATGTGTCCAAAATGCGGAAGGTGACGGCGAGAAAATGAATGAATTGATTCAAGAAGCGGTTAATTTAGTTGTTAAAAGCCGTTGATTGTTAAGGCTAATATAAAAAGCATAAAATTAAAATGGATTATTGTTAAATCGACAAGCTCTGCTTCTTCACTTTTCATTGGACAACGGTAAGCCTCTTGAAGGCTCGATGAATTCGTTTTTCAATAAAAGTCGATGTAGCGGGGCTTGTGTCGTCTTACAGGTCTTAGTAGTCTAAAAGAAGTGAATTGATGAATTTTGCAAAAAATTACTTTAATTTAGTAGATTTATAGTAAAGGTAGGTGTAAAAACCTAATTATTGGAATGAAATATTGTAGAAAAAAGTCGTATGTAGTGAACTTGTATGATAGATTTAAAGTTGCATTTTCTTTTATAATTAATATAAAGATATTATATAAGAGAAGGTGAATCTATCTTGAAAAAATGGTTATTAAGCAGTGCCACATTGTTGATGTTAAGCCCAACTGTAGCCAATGCACAAAGTGCACAGACTCAACCATTAAACACTCCTGCACCGATTGTATACAATGCGATGGCTAGTACGAAGATAGCAACTGTTGATCAATTAACAAAAGAAATAGCAAAGCAACTTAATAATTTTGCGACTGAAATTAAAGTTACATATAGTGGTTCAATGACGGATATGGACAAGTTTATGGAGGCATTTGAAAAGGCGCAGCAACAAGCTACGTATGCTAGTGGTCATCTTCAAAGCATTTCAATGTCTGCTGACTCTGTCGGGAATGTAACCTATAAAGTAAAATACTTTACAAATGCCACACAAGAAGCTGCTGTACAAAAGAAGATTGATAGCATTTTAAAGACGATTATTAAGCCTTCTATGACACCGTTTCAAAAAGTAAAGGCTATTAATGATTATATTGTGTCAAATACTACTTATGGTACAAAAACGAAAGCAAGTCCCCATAGCGCTTACGCTTTACTATTCGAAGGACAAGCTGTATGTCAGGGCTATGCGTTATCAGCTTATAAAATGCTAGAGCAGGCAGGGATTGAAACAAAATATGTAGTAGGTTATGTGAATGGCACTGAAGCACATGCCTGGAATATGGTGAAGCTTGATGGCAAGTGGTATCATCTGGATACAACTTGGAATGATCCGTTACCAAATCGAATAGGGGCATCTTCCTATGATTACTTCCTTGTAACCGATGCACAACTAAACAAAGACCATACTTGGATTACTACAGATTATCCTGCGGCCACAAGTACTACCTATAATTTCATGCAAAATGTACATTTTGCACACCAAATCCAAAATACTTTATACTTCAGCAATACAGCGGATAATGATAAGTTGTATAAACTTGACTTAGTAAGTGGTAAGAAGACGAAGGTGATTGATACTCGTGCACTGTACATTACAGGCGCTGGCGATTATCTTTATTATAGCGACTATAGTAATAGCGGCTACTTAACAAAACTAAATCTTAAAACATTAAAAACAAATGTAGTAGTGAAACAATCTGTAACGGATTTAATGATTGGTAGCGGTTATTTAGTGTATAAAGTTAACGGTAAAGAACAAAAGCAAAAAATGAACTAGTATGCAGTGGACGAAACAACAGGACGTTTCTAGATTACCTGTTGAATGCATATATTATTTATAAGCACAAAAGGACTCTTAAATGAGTTCTTTGTGCTTTTTTTGTATATAATGAAAGTAGTGAAACTGTGTGAGGTGAAGATTTTTGTGGAAGAAGCTAGCGATTATAGTAATATTTATCGTTTTTATGGAACCAATCTATACAGCGGGTAAAGCGACAGTTAAGCAAGTCGTAACTTGGGCAAATAATGATGACATCGAAACGATGCTACTAGCAACAAAAGAAAAAATTGTTGATGTTACCACCAAATTTTCAGAAGATGCCTCAATTCAAACAGCCAACCCTGAAGATGTAAAGAACCAAGAGCTAGCGGTCACTGCTCCAGTTGTAAAGCAGCCTGAAACAAAGCTTGTTGTCACTAATGCGAAGGAAATGGCGGATGCAATGTACGCCTACTATAGTAGTTTTTCGCCTAGCTTTGAAATTCAATATAAAGGAAGTACGCAACGAATCGAGAAAATTGTGGAGGAGGCTTATGATAGTGCCATTAAACGAGACGATTATATCTATGGTCATATTAGTAAGCATTCCATACGCTTTGAATATGGTAAAAAAACTGCTAAGATTTTTGGAGAACAAAGCTATTTAATGACACCGGAGCAAGCGGCTTATGTAGAGATGAATGCGCAAGAGATCGTTGCTACGATTGCAAAAAACGCGAAAACCGATGTAGAAAAGATTAAAGCAGTAAATGATTATATAGTAGCCAATACAGCTTATACTGAGCAAACAAAGTCAAGCCCACATAGTGCCTATACGGTGCTGGCCGAGCATGGTGGTGTTTGTCAGGGCTATGCGTTATTAGCACACTCAATGTTGCAAAAACTTGGTTTCGAGACAAAATATATTGTGGGTTATGTCGGTCAAGAAGGCCATGCTTGGAATTTAGTAAAACTCGACGGTCAATGGTATCATCTTGATACAACGTGGAATGATCCGGTGCCTGATCGTAAAGGGGCTATAAGATATCAATACTTTTTAGTGGATGATCGCACGATGGCACGCGATCACACATGGATAGCAGACGATTATCCGAAAGCAACAAGTACCGCTTATAGCTATTATCAAGATATTGATTTTGCTGCACAGGTAGGAAATCAACTATTCTATAGCAGTATTTCTGATGACAATAGATTATATGTGCTTGATATGACTACAGGCAAAGCACAGCGTGTCACGAAAACGCGTGCACAATATATCGTTTATGCAGATGGATGGCTATACTTTAGTAATTATTCACATGGTGCTTATTTAACGAAAATTCGCCCCGATGGAAGTGGCGAACAACTGCTGAATAAGGAAGACACGAAGGATTTATTTATTAAGGACGGTTATTTATATTTCATGACGAATGAACTAAAGAAAATGCAACTATAATTTAAATGCAGTCATTACTGTTGCTGGCTACGCAGTTTACAGTAGGATGCCACTCTTTACTTCAATCATATTTTGTTCAAGCTATTAAAAGGCTAAAAAATAACAAAGAGACTGGGATAAAAGAGAAAGGTGTTAGATTGATGGTAGTCAATCTAACACCTTTTTGCTGCGCCGTTGTTATGTCCCAGCCTCTTTGTCGACACTTGGGGGCGTGGGGTATTACAAATTGTCATACGCCCTTTTTGAACGATTAATAATATAAGATATTGGCTGATGTTGACATAAGGAAACATTAATTTTCGGATACATTGAAGTCATTTCTTGTGAAAATATTTTTAAAATCAGAGGGTTATGTTTTATAGCACCCCCATTACAATAAAAGTTAAATGGTTGGCCTTGATAACTGATTTTTTTAAGTACCGCACAAGCAAGGAGCACTAATTCATGGGCTGCCTGAGTGGATATTTGAATAGCACATGTATCTTTTTTGGCAACGGCATCGGCCAAAAATGCCCCCATTTTGGCTAATTGTGCATTTGTATAAGAAGGGCGGAATAACCATGCTGCGAGCTCGGTGACATCCTGAATACGTAAATAGTTATAAACAGCATCTTTTAATAGCGTCGCTTCCCCTCGGCCATCTTCCATCCGAAAAATGGCACGTATGACTTCCTGCCCAAGCCAATAGCCACTTCCTTCATCGCCCGCACGATGGCCCCAACCACCAGTGCGGGCAATTTGTTGCCCATCGAATGCATAGGCAATAGCCCCTGTTCCTGCGATTAGTAGCGCACCTGCTTGTCCTTCAGTGACACCTAATAAAGTAGCTTGTGCATCATTTTCGACGATTAACGTATGGATATCTAGCTGTTCCGCTGTAATTGCCTCACGAACCATTGCGGTCACATTTTGATGATCCTTTGGAGAATCAATTCCAGCCATAGCAAACGTGGCGACGGCGATTTTAGAGATAGCTTGTTCCTGCAAAAATACACGAGCTTTGCTTAATAACGCTCGTAGTATTTCTGTTGCAGACTCTATGCCGATCGCCTGATAATTGGATCCGCCCATTGTTGTTGTATATTGAATTTCACCTGACTCGGCATGTACGATGGCACATGCCGTTTTAGTTGCACCACCGTCTATTATTAGTAGCCATTTATTCATTGATCCCATTCCTCTATAAACAAAATTAATTGCTTCTCCGCCTCTGTAATAGCTAATTCTTTCTGTTGAATCCACTCAAGTAAGGTATTGGCTTGTGCCTTCGAACGTTCGATCGAAGCCCGCATCGTATCAGGTGAGGGACCACCTAGTAATGTTCGGACATTTACGAAGAACTCGGGTTTTAAAGTATGGTAGAAATCTTCTTCAGAAATAACTAACGGTTTGCCAGTAACCAATTTGGCTTGTGTATTGGCTAATCCCCACGTAAGACTTGCCAATGATTCTTCACCGTGAGCAAGCAATACTTTAATACATTTACTTACGATACTATGGGCTTGGCGAAATGAAATACCTTCCGAACGCACTAACGTATCAGCAAGTTCTGTTACATTGGCAAAGCTATTTTCTGCACGGTTTCGAAGCTTTTTCTTGTTGACATCCATTGTGACAACAAGCGAGCCAAATAATTTATATATACCTATTAATCGATCCATCGCTCGCCATAAATACGGTTGCATATCGTCCTCTGTATCAACAATATCACCAAACGGTGTATTATGTACCATTTGTAGCACTGTACTTGCATCTCCAACAACCGCAGATAGTAATGAGCGCGTATGCTCAATGGACACAGGGTTTCGCTTTTGAGGCATAATAGAGCTAATTTGAACGTATGGACTTGCAAGTGTAAAGGCGTTGAATTCCTGCGTAGCCCATAGTAAAAAGTCTTGTGATGTACGGCCAAGATTCAGTGCCGCAAGTTGCACAATACTTGCTGTTTCAGCAATATAATCAGCTCCAGCAACCGCATCCCATGCATTTTCAATAATATCGTCAAAAGCTAATAAGTCTCGCATACGCTCACGACTAATGTTAAAGCCTGTTGTCGTTAAGGCGGCTGCCCCCATACTGCTCCGATTTATCGTTTTATAGCAATGCTGCATGCGCTCAAAATCACGATCTAGCTGATCAATAACAGCTTTTAAATAATGGGCAAAAGTGGTCGGTTGAGCTTGTTGCGTATGTGTATAGCCAATCATTATCGTATCAATATGCTCCTCGGCAGCTGCAATTAAATCACCGCGTAATTTAAGCAATTCTCCCATAAGCATTAATAATTTTTTGCGCAATGTCATTCGATAAATGGCAATCCCCATATCATTCCGACTTCTACCGATATGAAGATTTCCGGCAACATCACCAGCAAGTTCAATTAATTTATTTTCAATGCGGAAAAATAAATCTTCGTATTGCGGGCTGTAATCTTCTATTCGATAATAGTTCAAATCTAGTTTTTTCAGTGCCAAAGCAATTTGCTTCGCTTCTTCTTTTTTTACAAGTCCTTGTTCTTCTAGCATTTTTAAATGGGCAATATTAATTTGAAGCATAATCGTTAAAAAATTTTTCTTTGCTTCATCATAAGCCGGTTGCAATACAATTTTCCGGTAAATATTCGAAGGAAAAATTATTCCATCCTCTTGCTGAATTTTGTTACGGAAATCTTCAAACATAATTAATGGCCTCCTAATAGAATAACAGTTATATGGCTGAGCCAGCACTGCCCTTTGATAGCTTTTCCGAAATAATAAGTACTATTAAAATTAAGCAAATTTGTAAAACACCATAGGCACAAGCAGTTCCAAATTTAAAGGCATATAATTTTTGAAATATAGCCACAGATAGCGGAATCGTAGAAGTGCTATAAATAAGAATAGAAGCTACGAATTCACCTAAACTTTGGACAAGCGCTAGTAATGTTCCTGCTAATATGCCCGAAAAAGTTAGCGGCAGGATTATACGTCGAAACGTATACCACCAATTTGCACCTAAGCTTCGTGACGCCTCCTCAATCGACTGATCTAATTGCACAAGAGAGGCTGATGTTGAACGGAAAACAAGTGGTAAATGTCTAATAAAATAAGCAAGCGGTAAAATCCAAAACGTACCAATCAGTACCTGGTTAAAGGCAAATATATTTTCAGTGCTAAAGGCAGCAATTAAATTGACAGCAACAACAGTTCCAGGCAGTGCCCAAGGAACCATAATTAAAATATCGAGCAATGTTTTCCCTTTAAAGTTGAGACGCACCATCGCGTAGGCTGCAGCGACACCAAAAAGTACATTACCAAACGTTGCGACAATACCCATTTGGATGGAGTTCCAAATAGGTCTCCACGTTCGCTCATCAGTAAAGAGTGCCACATAATGATCGACGGTGTAGTCGGTGGGCAGTATTTGGGTTTTCCATGCACCATCGACTGAAAAGGAAATTAAAATCAGCACTAAAATGGGTAAAATTAAAATCAGTGTTCCGCCAAAAGAAGCTATTGTAGCAATTATTTTCATGAATTTTGAAGATACTTCTGAGCGATGAACACTAATGCCTTTACTCAAATTTTGGTAATTTCTACGGTTTTGGTACCAGCGCATAACAATTAAAAATGAAATGGATACAAACGATAAAATCATTGACTGTGTAGCGGCCATTTCTAAATTACCATTTGTCCGTGATAAGTAAATTTGCATGGTCATCGTTCGTTCGACACCAAACATTAATGGTGCCGTATAAGATGCCATTGATACCATAAAGACGAGCAAGGCAGATGCAATAATAGAAGGTGTCAACATCGGTAAAATAACCTTTGTCCATACACGAATACGCCCTGCACCTAAACTAGTTGCTGCTTCCTCTAATGATGGATCAAGTCCTTTAATAGCAGCCGAAGCGGTTAAATAGAAGTAGGTGTACATGGTAAATGTATGGACAACGATGACACCCCATATACCTTTTAAAGAAAAGGGTACTTGCTTTAAGCCGAATAAATGCTGAATTGCGCGTGGAAAAATGCCACTCTCCCCGTATAGGAATGTAAAAGAGAGTACGCCAACAAGCGGTGGAAGAGCCATTGGCACTAATACTAAAATAGATAATATGCGTCTTCCTGGAAACTCATAGCGTTCCAATAAAAATGCCATTGTTACACCAACAAGTGCACAGCAAATCACGCTAATAATGGATATATATAAACTAGTCCATAGCGCCTCAAGATTAGCAGGGCTAGCAAGGCTAAAAAACTTTTGATAATGACTAAGTGCGTGCTCTCCTGAAAAACTTTGAAGAAAAGTTTGATAGAAAGGATAAATGACATAAGCAAACAATACTAAAAACAAAGGCGAAATTAAAATATAGACAAACCATTTAGATTGCGTTAGCCGTGTCCAAACATTACTTTGATAAGAATGTACAGGTGGTTTTTCCATGTGGTCTGCCTCCTATTCTCCTAAAAAATATAGTGATTCATGCGCTATATTTAAAGTAATGCTTTCGCCAATGTTTTTTAGCTGCACATTTTTATTGATTATCATAACTTTCAATGAGAATTCAATAAAATCGACAATGTAATTTACACTTATTCCTGTAAATTCAACAAATGTGATTGTTCCAGTTAATGTATTTTCTCCAGGGCCCAGATTGACAGACTCTGGACGAATCGAAATAAACACGTTGTCTCCAATCATATGCGTTAAAGTAGGGGAGCTGTGTTGCTTTCGCCCAGTTAGAACAAGTCCATGCTTTGTTTTTACTTGCACTTCATCTGCGTTAATGGCAAAGATTGTCGCTTCGATTAAATTGGTTTCCCCGATGAAATCGGCAACGAAGCGGTTTACTGGTCGATTATAAATTTCTTGAGGTGTGCCGATTTGTTTTACATAACCATTGTCCATCACCATAATGCGGTCCGACATGGACATCGCTTCCATTTGGTCGTGTGTTACATAAATGGTTGTAACACCTAACTCGGATTGAATTCTTTTAATTTCAATTCGCGTTTCCTCACGTAACTTTGCATCTAAATTCGACAACGGTTCATCGAGTAATAAAATATCAGGCTCAATCACAAGTGCTCTTGCTAGGGCAACGCGTTGCTGCTGACCACCAGATAATTCATTAATTTTCCTGCTGCCATATTGCCCTAAATGTACAAGTCCTCGAATGCGGTCAACTTTTTGTGTTATTTCCTGTTTAGAGAGCTTTCGTACTTGTAAGCCAAAAGCAATATTTTCGTCTACTGTCATGTGTGGAAACAGCGCATAATTTTGAAACACCATACCAATATTGCGTTTATTTGGCTGAAGTAATGTCACATCGCGATCATCGAAAAAAATTTTTCCTTCAGTAGGATAATAAAACCCTGCAATCATTCGCAATGTCGTCGTTTTCCCACAGCCACTAGGCCCAAGGAAGGTAAAGAATTCGCCCGTTTTGATTTCGAGATTTAAATCTTTTACACCTTGCACTTTCCCAAATTGCTTAGAGACATTTTCGATTTTGACATTTTTCAAATGCAATGCTCCTTTCTATTTTGAAAAGACAGATATGCATTGATTTCACCAATTGACATACTTATTAGCCTGTAGTTGATACAATTCCGCAAAATAGCCTTTGCTGGTCAACAGTTCTTGCATCGAACCTTCCTCTGCTATATGTCCGTCTTGCAATACAATGATACGATCCACCATATTTAAAGCAGATAATTTATGTGTTATTAATAGTAATGTTTTCGTTGATGAGAGATCTGCTAATGATTCAATCATTTGATGCTCACTTCTCGCGTCAAGAGACGCTGAAGGTTCATCTAAAATAAGAAATGCTGCATTGCGGAAGTAAGCTCTAGCAATTGCTACCTTTTGCCATTCACCACCTGAAAGTTCGGTTCCATTATCAAAGTTTTTACTTAAAACTTGCTCGTAGCCATAATCAAAACTTGCAACCAAATCCACAAGATCGCTTTTTTCGGTAACAATTGCTAACATTCCATCATCATTAGTATTCCCTGTGTCACTAATTAAAATATTTTCTTTATAAGTTAACTGGTAACGTGAAAAGTCTTGGAACACTATACCGATAATTTTGCGGTATGCGTCGATTTCATATTCGGTAATATTAATGCCGTTTAATTCAATGATTCCTTCGGTTGGCTCGTATAATCTTGTAATCAGCTTAACGATAGTCGATTTCCCAGCACCATTTTCGCCGACTAATGCAATCTTTTGTCCCATGCTGATTGTAAAACTTACATTCTGAAGTATAGGCTTGGAGGAATTAGGGTAATGAAAAGATACATTTTTAAACCGAATAGTAAATTCATTTTGTTCTAGACATAATAGCTTTTCACCTGATGAAATATCTGATCTTAAAGAGATAAATTTAAAGTATTTTTCCATATAAAGTAGCGTGTCATATAGTAAGCTTGAATTTTCTATGAAACTTGCCAAACTTTGACGTGCGAGTAAAACTGATGAAGCGAAAATTACTATATCTCCTGCGGTAAATGTATTATTTAGTACACCAGTGACTACCCACCAAAAACTCAACCCAATTCCAATCATGCCAATTCCGACAAATATTATTGAGAAGAAAGTTTGCTTATATCTAATTTTTTTAATATCTGCATGGATTTTATCGAACGTTAACATGTATTTATTAATGAAGAAGTCAGCAGTATTATATATTTTCACTTCTTTCATATGTTCTTTTGATAGCATGACTGAGCTGTAATATTGCATCTTTCTAGCTTCAGGACTATTTATGACAAGTGTTTCAAATGCCTCTTTTTGTAATTTATAGGTAACAATAGCCTGAGGAATAATCGCAACAAACACAATGATTGCTATCAAAATATTAAAGTTTGTTAATAACACCAACATTGAAATGCCTGTTAGTACACTACTAATCATGCCCGAAGTAAAAACAATAAGGTTTACTGGTCGCCACGCAGCCTCTTGCTCAAGTATTTGTATATCATCATAAAATTCTGGATTTTCGAAGTAGTATAATCCCTTTATTTCTGAGGATTTATCCATCAAGCTTTTATTTAATTGGGCAATTAATCTATCCGTTATTAAACCTTGAAAGGTCATTTCAACAGGACCTAAAATGGCATTAATAAATGACACGATTATCCAAGATAGTACAAAGAAAATAATGACAGAATATACGATAGCATTGGTAGTAGAAATAGCATCGATTAATCCTTTCGAAAACCATAGAGTTAGAGATGGTAATATAGCTTGAAAAGGAATAATAACAAACAAAATAATAGAATAAAACTTCGAAGCACCCCAAAAAAGAGGCAGAGTTTTTACAAGAAGTTTCAAATAAGAGTAAAATGTATTCATGATTCTTCACCTAATTATACAATATATATTGTATTTATATTCCAAATACAATTTGCGTTAGCCTGTCACGCGGAATTGTTTAATTAACTGATAAAATCGCCAATTTTAAGGATAGAGATTAAAATCCGAATGACAGAAAAGCGATTCCTCTAAAAATACTTTTAATAGTATCATAGGTAATCCTCCCTCGATTTTAAGTATAATAATTATAAATTGAATAATCTGAAAAAACAAATTAGTCTAAAATTAGACCATGCTAGTATTATAACTTTATGTTTCATTACAGGTTATTTTATGAGGTACTTAAATTTTAATAAAAGGCATCAAGAGGGGCTTCTTGATACCTTTAGTCAGCACGGGTTTTCTGAGTTGCTCTATTTCTTTCCTCTACCTTTTATATTAGTATCCCAGTGTTCCATCCATGCTGCCTCTTTTTCCGACATTAACTGCCAATCAATATCAAAAGTTTTTAAATCTAATTCCTGATACCATTCTGGCATTGTCGCTTGATCAATGTCGGAGCGTGTTGGAATTTGGTAATAGTCGTTCGCTAATTTGGTAACCATCTCTTTTTCAAATAAAAATTCAACGAATAATTTTGCGTTCTCTAAATTTTTTGCCTTGTTAACAACCGCAACACCATCTACTAAAATTGGTGCACCACTCTTTGGATAAATGTAATCAAACGGATAATCTGTTGTATACTTTTTCAATAGGATATCTTGTAGATTCCATAATGAAACACTACCTTCTTGACGTGTAAGCTTTAAATAAAGTGCATTAGGATCTTGCGTATATTCTTTTGTGTTGGCATCTAATTTTAATAGCCATTCATAACCTTTGTCAGGTGTGTCGGCACCTTGACGAACAATCATGGATGAATAAATCGTGCGCATAGTTCCTGACGCTAATACCCCACGAATTAAAATTTGGTCCTGCCATTTCGGATCTAATAAATCATCCCAATCTTGTGGACCGGTTTCTTTTGTTAGTAAGTCACTATTAATCATAATGACTTCAGGTAATAGCATTTCACCGAACCAGCGACCTTCTGTATCTTTATAGTTTGCATCGATTGTGTCGATAAAGCTCGGTTGCCATGCATGGAGTAAATCCTCGTTTGCTCCAACCATTAAGGCGGATTGAGTACCACCCCACCAAAAATCTGCTTGAGGATTTGCTTTTTCACCGCGTAGACGCTCTAATATTTGTTGAGCCCCCATTGTTAAAAACTCCACTTGAATGTCCGGGTACTTCTCATTAAACTGATCGATTACGCCTTGCACCATTTCTTCATCACGCCCTGTGTAAATGACCAGCTTACCTGACGGAGATGTGTTTCCATCTGCTTTTTCAGCATTAGATGCCGTGTCGCTTTTTGCAGCATCTTTTGTCGAACCCTGATCGTTAGTGCTACTACAAGCAGCTACAACGATCAGCATCAACACAAGCAAAAATCCAAAAATACGTGTTTTTTTCATAATCATCTTCCCCTTCCTTTAGTGAGTTGCTTACATAGTGCAGTATAATACTAAAATAAAACATTAATGTTAGAATAATTAAAAAATTCTAACGTTACTACTATCATAATTTAAAAAATTGACTGTTTTCAACGGTATATTGTAAAAATTAAAAACTCCTTAAAAATGGTTTTATCCATTTTTAAGGAGTTTTTACGGGTGATTTTCGATTGGCAAGCATACTAGGTAACATCATGCCGATAATCACTAAAGCAATGCCAATTACTTGTAAAACAGTGAGTGATTCATGCAATACGATAACAGAAACGGTCACAGCTACAGGTAGTTCAATCGCACTTAAAATAGAGGCCAGTGCGCCACCCACTTTGGGTACTGCAATTGAAAATAAATAAATGGGTAAGATTATACCGAATAGTCCAAGTGCTAATCCATATTTCCATAAGCCTTCAGCAAATAATTTGCCATTCCATGCAATTTCAGGACTGAGGAAAATACTAACTATAATTAGTGCTACAAAAGAAACAATTAAAACTCTTGATGTCGTTGTAACACCTTCAACGGGACGAGAGTTAAATTGGATAAAGCAGGCAAAGGTAAATGCAGCAGCTAACCCAAATAACCAGCCTTGAATCGCAATACCGCTTAAATCGACATTCAATACACCGGCAGCCAAAATAGTCCCCGCAAATAGAATCAGTATCGAAATAACTTCAGGTCTACTTGGCAGACGCTTATGGATAACGCAATCTAACAGCAAACCAATCCAAGTAAATTGGAAAAGCATAACGACGGCTAGAGATGCAGGTAAATATTTTAATGACTCGCCGTAAACGATGCCTGTAATACCTGTAAAAATCCCTGCGCTTACTAATATAAATAGTCCGTGTTTTGAAAGTTTCGGTAGTTTTCTTTGGGTGAAGATAAAAATTGTTAAAACAAGTATAAAGCCAATGATGTATTGACTCGATACCGCCTCTGATGATGTAAAGCCATGCAACATAGCTACTTTCACGATGGTCGATAAAATGCCATAACTACTAGAAGCGATGACTATCAACAGAGGATATAATACATTTGTTTTCATGCTTAATTAATCCACATCCTAAATCTGTTTCACCATATGATGGAAAGGTTCGTCTATGATGGACCATGGTTCAGTAATCACAAAGCCCATACGTTCATATAAGCGACGAGCATCTTCTTTTTGCGTTTCAACATTCAGTGATAATTTTGTAAAACCTCGTTGTTTTGTTTGCTCAATGGCGAATTGGATTAATAGTGTACCGATTCCTTTACCACGAGCCTCTGGTGCTACACAAACTGTATCAATATAATATTCATCTTGATGCGCCTCTTGATCGATAGCGATTGAAGGAGCATTTTTCTCTTCAAGCCATTTTACGAGATTGGCATCCATTTGAATGGCTTGTTCACCATTATAGTAAACAAGGATGCCTAATACTTGTTCACCTTCCACAGCAACAAAAGTATTTAAATAAGAGTGTCTGTTGTCTTCACGTTTGAAGAGGACTGTTAGTTCTTGTTCAACCATTGAAGCTGTCTGTTCACCTGTTAAACGGTTGGCAATCTCACCAATCGCATCAATAATTAGTGGCACAACGGCACGGGCATCCTGTGGTTGTGCTTGTCGAATCGTAATACTCATTGTTAAAATCCCTACCTTTCTATAGGCAAGTATAACAAAGATAGATGATGTCTCAAGCTTTTGAAATATTCGCTACTTTATATTTAGCAAATAGTATGGCTATGGATAGACGTTGCCGTCGGTGCTTTCCGCTTAGCACAACCCTTGCAGGCGCTGTGATTCCTCGTCTTACGAACTATCAGTAGATGTCGCCATTGCTGAAAGGAAAAAAATATAATCGTTAGAAGAATAAAACAGAAAAATGTATCAAATTAAATATAGAAAACACTGCTGTTGGTTGCCTTTACGGGCGGGTTTTCCTCCTTTGGATGGCCAAAGTAAGCTAAAGAAGTTGTGCTGGCGTAAATGATGTATGTCTTTCATTATTTTTCCGAAAGTTTAAAACTTTATTGGAATTCAACTTTCATGTTAATCTAGAATGAATAGACTTTCGGGGGGACTACAATGATAAAGGAAGATAAGGATTATATTTTAGTCTATGGAGATGCTTTTATTGACTATATTGCTGATGATGTAACGAATACATCTTTTACTAAATATATGGGTGGCGCAACGGTAAATGTGGCTGCAGGCATTAGCCGTATCGGGGCTCCATCTGCGCTGATTACGATTACAGGAGATGACGAAGGCTCACAATTTGTCCGAGATGGTCTTGCACAAGAAGGCGTGAACCTCGATTTTGCGGTATTTAACCCTGCAAAACGTGTAAGTGGTGTATACGTACATTTAACAGAAGCATGTGAGCGAATTTTCAAAGATTATGTCGATGAGACACCCGATTTACAAGTGGAAGCAACACAATTAAATGAGGCGGCCTTTAAACATGCTTCTGCTCTCATTGTGTGCTCAGGCACAATGTTCCATCCAACTGCACTTGCAACGACTAGTGCTGCTGTTGATATGGCAAAGGAAAAAGGTGCTATTATCGCAATGGATGCCAACATTCGACCTTTACGTTGGAGCAGTGAAGAAATTTGTCGTGAGACCATTACTTCTTTCTTTGAAAATGTAGATATTTTAAAAGTCACGGATGATGAGTTATTTTTCTTAACAGAGACCGCTACTTTAGAAGAAGGCATCGAACAATTAAACAGTTATTTAGTGCCGATTATTTTAGTAACAGTAGGGGAAGAGGGCACGTATGCAGTATTAAACGGTGAGGTTATACATGTACCGACCGAGAAGGTTGTGCCAGTGGACACTACGGGTGCGGGAGATGCATTTATGGCAGGCGTTCTGCGCGATGTCCATTACAACGGTTTACCAACAACTGAGGAAGAACTAGTTCGTTGTGTGAGCTTTGGTAATCGCTTAGGTGCTATGGCAGCAACAAAGCCAGGGGCGTTAACTGCATTACCGTATTATGAAGATATCAAACATTTATTAGAGAAATAAGAGTTATAGTGGGTGTAGGTCTATATAAATAAATATTAATTAAAAGATGTGCTGATTATGGTACATCTTTTTCTTTTTTACAAAGTTATTAAGTTAACATATTCCAAAACTATTTTTGTAGTTTATTTAGGAACATGCTATTGTCCAAGTAGCTAACAGGATGAGAACGTAAGTACTTTTCTTTTTATGTAACGGATAGTTTTTTACACAATAGTGTAGCAGCTAAAGCTGTGTATTTCCTTTCCGCATACTAACTTCCAAGATACAAAATATTATTCAAGTTCATGACCATAAAGTAGTTTTTTACTTAGCTTTTTTGACATTATAGCTTAAAAAACACTATATTTTCTGTCATTTTTACTAGACTGCCCCTAAATAAATAATATATTATTTAATTATTCAAAAAACTACGAAGAGGGATAGAGTAGCTGAAAATAGTCGATTAAAATGTATAAATAAATTTTCTCTTTTGCTCTTGCCTTTTGCTAATGATGTATTATTTAATTATTCCGAAAGATAAGGAGAAGGATAAAATGGAAAAAAAGTCATTGATTAAATCGTACAAATTGTTCACAGTTCTTTTTATTTTCGCTTGTATTCTCTTTATTACAAATAATAGTACCGCATCGGCAGCTGAGTTAAGTCAACAGGAACAAGAAAAAGAAGAATTATATCAACAATATATAGAAATTTAGAGGAAGTAAAAGCTACAGTTACATGGGGAGACGGCCTAGAAGGCATTGAAGTTTCTCCAATTGATGAATTTGAAGAAGAAGATTGGGTTTCCCCAGAAGTATTTAGACAACGAGCGATTGAGAGGGTACAATCTAGCGTTGTTGAAATTGAAATTCCTGAAATTCCTGAAATTCCTTTTTATGAATTCGAAGAAGATAGGTTTTCAGAAAAAATATTCGAACGGCGAGCAATTGGGGCGACACAAGCTAACCCTGTTGCGGCTTTTGCAAATAACATAACGCTATTGTCTACTACTTCTGCATCACGTAAGGTTAGAGTGTTACATGAATCAACTCCTATTGATATAACAATATTTGCGACTTTTACAACACAGCTTTCTGATGGTCGCCAAGTATTAACTGGCTATTCTAATTTACGCACTATTCCTTCAAGAGGTTTTTTTACCCGTACAGGAGTAGACGCTCGTATTACTAATAGAGGCACAACTTACGCATTTACGATTGGTGGAAGTTTAAAGTATGTTGGTTTAACAACTTATCATACATTAAATACAAAATTCTATTGCAGTCCAACTGGTGTAGTTTCATAACATAAACAAAAAATATTTCTTTATGAGACATCTGAACATCATAAGGAGTAGGATAGAATGGAAAAAAAACGTCGATTAAAAACGTACAAATTGTTCACAATCCTTTTTGCCTTGGCTTGTATCCCCTTTATATTCTTTATTACAAAAATTGATACAGCACCTGTAACTGAGTTAAGTCAACAAGAAAAAGAAGAATTACATCAACAATATATAGAAATTTTAGAGGAAGTAAAAGCTACAGTTACATGGGGAGACGGCCTAGAAGGCATTGAAGTTTCTCAAATTGATGAATTTGAAGAAGAAGATTGGGTATCCCCAGAAGTATTTAGACAACGAGCAATTGAGAGGGTACAATCTAGCGTTGTTGAAATTGATGAAACCGAAGAAGATTGGTTTTCCCTAGAAGCATTGAAACAACGAGTAATGGAGGTAATGAAAAAGCTTGGTTTTTCCTAGAAGTATTTAGACAACGAGCGATTAAGGCGGAACCTGTTCAACTTAATTATCTTCATAAGATCGGACATTTATTAGAGAAATAACAGCTTGGAGCGTGAATCGGATGGAAAAAAACTATGATGTGTTAGTGAAAGATCGATTATTTTTTGGTGGTGCACAAGATGCTGAAGCTGCTTTTTCAAATGAGCAGGTAAACGTTGTCATTGATGTTCGAGTAAATGGATTAACTGAACTAGAACAGCAATCAGCACACTATAACTACAACCATCTGCCTATCGCTGATGAAGAAGCACAAGTAGCTCAGTCTATTGACACAGTAGCGAAAAAAATAGTCGCTGCCTATGAATCTGGACAGAAGGTTTACTTCCATTGTGGAAGTGGGGGTGGACGAGCAGGTGTAGCTGCGACGGCTGTGTTAATGGAGCTTGGCTTAGCCGATTCTTTGGAGGAAGCGGAGTTAGCTGTTAAACAGGCTCGTTCCCAAGTAAAGATACGCCCAAATATGGCTACTGCTTTAAAGAAATTGTATGAAAAGTAGTGCTATCAACCTTAGCATCTACATGTTATCGTCTTACGAAACAAATCTATATGTAAACGCGGCCTGCCATGTTCAAATGGTGGGCTTTTTATAATTTTTAATAAATTTAAGTAACTGCGGTATGACTAATTTGTAGGTAAGTCAGAAATACAAGTTACAGTTCTGTCAGAGCCGTCTTTCTTGATTTAACGCCTAGTGCAAAATTTATAAGCAAGATAAAAAATTGTTCTATACATATTATAACAAAGTTGTTATAGTGATATTAGAACAAAAGGCGAGGTGGTTTGGATGATGGAGGAGTTAGCAAATATCCCTTGGGCGATTATAGCGCCACTAATCGGCGTACAAATTATTTTAGTTATTGTTGCATTAATTGATCTTAGTAAAATTCATGCAACGAATGGACCGAAAATTTTATGGGTATTGATAATATTATTTATTAATTTACTTGGACCAATAGCATATTTTATCGTTGGGAGAAAACAATCATGACTACATTACTACAGGTAACAGGGTTGACGAAGCGTTTTGCGGAAAAAACTGTAGTGGATGCCATTGATTTTGTTTTAGAAGAGCATACCTCTACAGCGTTAATCGGACCAAATGGAGCAGGAAAGACAACAACTTTATCCATGTTAACAGGTTTATTAAGACCCTCTTTCGGTAGTGTAAACATGGTGGGGGGAGATTTACGAGCAAATATTGGGTTTTTACCGCAATATCCACAATTTCAGCCGTGGTTAAGTGCATTAGAGTTTACGGAGATGGCTGCAAAGTTAAGCGGTGTATCTGCTAAAAAGGCAAAGCAGGAAGCTCAAAAAACGTTAGAATTTGTCGGCTTAGGAAATGATCTTCATAAAAAAATTGCAACGTTTTCCGGTGGGATGAAACAACGGCTAGGTATTTCCCAGGCAATTGTCCATAAGCCTAAACTACTGTTGTTAGATGAACCAGTATCTGCTTTAGATCCTGTTGGACGTAGGGAAGTACTTGATTTATTAAAAGGCTTACAGCAACAGACGACAATTTTATATTCCACACATATTTTAAATGATGCGGAAGAGATGACGGACCAGCTATTATTTTTGCGTGATGGCAAACTTGTCGAACAAGGGACATTACGTGAGGTACGCCAACGTTATGACGAGCCAAATTATGTAGTAGAGTTTAGCACAGTAGAAGAGGCGCAGTATTTTGTCAGTCAATCTACATTTAAATGTACAGTCAATGGTTGCTATGTGTCTGTAGCCATTCAAGAAGATAAACCAAGCATGCAGCAATTGCTCGAAAGCCTTACTGTTTATCCGTATTTAGTGAGAAATGTTGCACGTCAAACAGCATCGCTCGAAGAAATTTTTATGAAGGTGGCGAAACGAGTATGAGTGGCATGAACGTACTTCTTCAGAAGGAATTCCGCGAAGCATGGCGAAGTAGAAAGTTTTTATGGATTCCACTTGTTTTTGCACTTTTAGGTATGAGCGAACCACTAACGAACTATTATATGATGGATATACTAGAGGCGGTTGGCAATATGCCTGAAGGATTTGAAATGTTAATGCCAGAATTAGTACCAGCCGATTTGTTACTTGCTACAATTAGCCAGTTTCAATTAATTGGATTACTAGTGCTAATGGCTTCTTTTGTAGGAGCTATTAGTAAGGAACGTTCAAATGGAACAGCAACCTTATTGTATGTACGACCTATTTCATTTGCTTCTTTTTTTATAAGTAAGTTTATTGTGATCAGTGCAGTTGGCTTTGTCAGTATAATAGCGGGATTTGCAGCAAGTGTGTACTATACGGTTGTACTGTATGGAACATTTGAAGTTGCGACCCTTTTAGCAAGTATTGGTTCGTATTTTATATGGGTTTTATTTGTCTTAGCGTTAACGCTAATGATGAGTGCTGCATTTAAAACAACTGTTGCGGCAACAGCTGCATTTATTATTATTTTTATTGGTCAAATTATTGATGGACTTGTAGGTACATTTTGGACTATATCACCTTGGAAATTACCACTATACGGTGTTCAGCTTATTCGTGGCACGATGGAGATGTCTGATTATTGGTGGAGCCTAGTTATGACAGTTGTTCTTATATGTATGTGTACGAGTATCGGCGTTTTTTCAATGAAGAAAAATGCTTCATCTACTAAAATCTAATTTATAGTGCCAGGCACCCAAATAATTCGGAATATTTAAATTTGTTTAGGTGCCTGACACCCCAATCCACTTTGATTCTCGCGGCTTACCTTGAGCCTGCGGAAAGCGAAGTGGATTTTTACGTGCCAGGCACCTGAGCAATTCAGATTTTTCACATTTGTGTGAGTGCCAGGCACCCAAACTTATTACACGAACTTTTCTTGGAATATCCATTACTTAGGAATATAATGTAGCTATAACTCAATATTTGTCAAATAACTCGAAAAATATAAAATATTGCTATGGTAGGTGATAAGATTGGTTACTACTCAAAATTCTGATCGCTTTCTAACGGCATTTAATCGAATTGACCATAGGCTAAGAGATATTATTGGTGCAAAAGATTTTATGCCATTTTACCGTTTAGTGGATCAGGCAAAGAAAAAGGATGTATTGGTACGTAAATATGAGGATGATTTACGGTCCTATGCAGATTTACGTAATGCGATTGTTCACCATCGTACATCTATGGAATATGTAATTGCAGAACCGCATGTAGATGTCGTAGAGCGCATTGAATATATGGACGCTACGCTGGCAAAACCAACACTTGTAGGACAAATGTTCCGAAAAAAGGTGCTGGTCTTTCAAGAAAATGATTCTTTAAAGCATGTATTAAAAGTGATTCGCAGTCGGAAATTCACTCAATTTCCGGTTTACAATAAAACGCAATTTAAAGGTCTTGTGACGACTGTTGGTATTACTAACTGGCTTGCATCTGTCATGGGAGGCAATCATGTACCGAGGCACGTTCCTACATTGCATGATATATTATTACACGAAAAAAATAGAGTGAATTACAAATTTGTGAGTAGATACATAACGATTTATGAGGCTGAGGAAATATTTAAGCAAGGTGTGGAGAGAGGAAGACGTTTTGAAGCGTTGTTAATTACCGAGCACGGCAAAACACACCAAAAACTGATTGGTATTATTACCCCATTGGATATAATGCAAGTAGAATAGGCAAGACGAAACAAGCTTAAGGGCTTGACCGTCTCGCTTTATCTTTTAGACTGATATATAAAGAGCCATTCGCTTGAACTTGTGCAAAAAAGACATCTTCGTAAGTTTGGACATTTTGTTTTTTTAATTTTTTCATGACCCAATCTTCGGTTAATTCAAGTTCGACGATATTTTCTTTAATCAGTTGTCCATCGGAAATGACTTCTGTTGGTAAGTAGGTAGGTGGGGTAACATCTGCCTTTACATCTTGTTTTGTAGCGGGTTGCTCCGTAGGCTTAGCTAATACACTTAAATTACCCGTAGTCTCCAGTATGGCATATTGCACGTCTTGCACGGAAAATACAGCTTGTTCACGTAACATCATCGTTAACTCATCCATGTGTAAACGATTTTTCTTGAGCGCAGATTCTAAAATAAGCCCATTTTGAATAACAATAGTGGGCTTATCGTCAATCAGCACACGTGCTTTTTTAGATTTTATCGTAATAATGGTCATAAGATACGTTAAAACGCTCCACCAAATTAATGCAATAAGTCCTTCTAAAAAAGGTGTTTCAGACTGTGCTGCAATTTCAGAAGCAATGGATCCGAACGTAATACCTGTTGTATAGTGGAAAAATGTAAGCTGTCCTAGCTGCTTTTTGCCAAGTATTCGTGTAACAATGAGTAGTGCAAAAAAGGATAGAGATGCTCTAAGTATCATTTCAAAAACATTGGCGTGAAAAAATTCATCTACAGTCATACAACAATCAACTCCTTAAACTGCTATCGTCGAAGAATAGCTTGTGCAAAAAGAGGAATTGTATGCGACAATCTGTTTTTAAAAAAATTCGAATAAATAAGGAAGTGTGGTGATAGCATGAACAAACAAATGGTACATTCGAACAACAACCCGGTATTTCCGATTATGATTGCTATTGCCATTGCCCATCTAATCAATGATACTATGCAGGCTGTCATCCCTGCGATGTTTCCAATATTGAAGAGTGAGCTCGGTTTGACCTTTACACAAATCGGGCTTATTTCATTCGTATTAAACATGTTTGCTTCTGCCTTACAACCAGTTGTCGGCTATGTCAGTGATAAAAAACCGATGCCCTATGCTTTACCAATAGGGATGATTAGCTCGTTTATAGGTATCGCGATTTTAGCCTTCACAGCGCAATATTGGGTAATACTTGTAGCTGTATTATTTTTAGGTTTTGGCTCAGCTATATTTCATCCAGAAGGTTCGCGCGTATCTTTTATGGCAGCAGGCTCTAAACGAGGCCTTGCACAATCGATTTATCAAGTCGGGGGAAATTCTGGACAAGCGCTAGCACCATTAATCAGTGCATATATATTAGATATTTTTGGACAACGCGGAGCGGCATTTGTCTTAATCGCGACAACTTTTGGGATTCTTTTATTGAGTAAAATTGCTAAATGGTATAAGAAGCAGTTGGAGCAAGAACGGTTAGCAAAGAAAAAACGTACATTGGTATCATCTTTGCCACCATTAACAAAGAAACAGGTAGGAATTGCTTTAACATTATTATTTACTATTATTTTTGCAAGATCATTTTATACAACGAATATAACAAGTTTTTATGTTTTCTATTTAATGGATCATTATGATGTAAGTCTGCGTCTTGGACAAATATTAATATTTACTTTTATGGCTTTTGGCGTTGTTGGTACTTTTTTTGGGGGTTCATTATCAGATCGTATTGGACGAAAAAATGTTATTTTACTTTCAGTTGTCGTGCCGATGCCATTCTGTTTAGCTTTGCCTTATGTACCGCTATGGACTGCAACAATATTTTTAGTCATTATCGGAACATTAATTATGATTAGCTTCTCTGTAACGGTTGTCTATGCGCAAGAGCTCGTACCAACTAAGATTGGTACAATGGCAGGGTTAACAACTGGCTTTGCATTTGGTATGGGAGCAATTGGTGCCATGGTTATTGGTGTTTTAATGGATCATAAAGGTATTGATTTTACAATGTTAGTCGTTTCCTTACTTCCGTTGTTATTACTAGTGGCATTTTTCTTGCCTAAAGATACACCGGCTTCAGCTTTATAAATATAAGACTAGGCAAAAGAGAAAAAGTGTTAGATTGATTGAGGTCAATTTAACACTTTTTGCTATGCCGTTGTGGTTCCCTACAGCAGTTAAAATTTTTTAGTTTGTCCAAATTAATATCTTTGTCCCTGCAATTTTTAAGTAACAGGCTACTATTGACGTAACGGAGATGTAAACTCTTGTGGCAATTTTTCTTTATCCATTACTAGACCTTCAGAAATATGGATTTCATGCATTTTATCATTGTATGTGAATTTAAAAATGCCATTGTCAAAATCAGTGCCAATTTCTTTAAAGAAAATACCTTCAATTGAAACATATTTTGGACAGGTAAAGGCTACTTTGAAATTGTCCTGTTCTTTAATTAAATAGGCACGTACACCTTTTTCGTATGTATCATACGCGTCATCTTCAGTAGGACGTTGGACTGCTACAATGTGAAAATCTACAAAAGGTACTTCTTTTAACAGAACGTTCAGGAATGACCCCTTTGTTATTTCTTCCCAACGACTTTGTGCACTTTGACCTACGATAATTTGTGAAATACCGTAATTTTTAGCCACTTCAGCAATAACCTTTTGAATCGGGCGTTTTTCATTATCTACTAAAATAAATTTTTCAACATCAAGTTCTTCAGATAGGTTTTTCCACTGTTCAATATAACCAGATTTCTCTGCATCAAATGCATCAAGAGGTTGTGAATCGACTGAAAGAATATAAAGTGGGCAATCGAGCATCGTGGCCATTTTATGACCGCGACGAATTAAGCGTTCCCCGTTAAGCCCATAATAGACACATACTAAAATACTTTCGTCCAATCTCCCTTTTACATGCTTCATTAAAAAAATACACCTCTTTATCCTATTGTTATTTTGTTATTTGTACTGCGTATTATGAAAAAATTATCCTAAAACAGCTAAAATCAATGCTGTTACAGTGCATTATGCTTATTTATATTGTATACTTAAAAATGAATAAAAGTTAATGACGATATACGGAAAACCCTTAAGAGATTTGGCTAATGTCCATGTTCTAAGGCTACTTTGTTTATGCATGATATGCATTTAAATAAATAGCTTCCATATGCCACATTATTATGCAGTGAGTTAAATGGATAGTCAAGTATTGATGCATTGAAACACTTTTCGGTTACTTTAGGCATGATAAATGTCTCGTACGCTCAGCCATGCGTATAGAAAATACCTAAATGTACAAGAATTCTGATATATTCGTTCATCTTTTTTCGTATAAAATCTACCTTCCTTCAAAGAATGGTAGATATAGCACGCTTTTGCTTTATGGGCAGGTTGTTCAATGCTTGCTGTGTAAATAAAAGCACACCGGCGAATATCACAAATTTTTGTAATGAGAAAGTTATGCTAATACATTATTCATGCTCTAACGGACTTGTATTATGCAATGCTTAAGAAACATACAAAATTGAAGATGCTAATTCGCTGGATGAATTTGATTGTAGGAGGTTTTCATTTGGTCACAGTTCTCTTTGCGATACTTTTACCATTTGTTTGTGCTGCGCTAATTCCCTTGCTTTATAGGCGACTAAGGCGAATGGCACATTTAGGCTGGTTTGTTTTATCCGTTCCAATCATATTGTTTATTTTACTCGCACGGTACATTCCTCAAATTGCCGAGGGTAAAACATTTATTGATACATATGAGTGGATTCCCTCTTTTAATATAAACTTCACGACATACCTCGATGGACTCAGTATCATTTTTGGCTTGCTGATTACAGGTGTAGGTAGTTTAGTTATTTTATATTCAATTTTTTATTTATCAACGAAAGAATCTCTTCATCATTTTTACTGCTACTTATTACTATTCATGGGCGCTATGCTCGGCGTCGTCTTTTCAGATAATTTAATGGTGCTATATACGTTTTGGGAATTAACAAGCGTCTCATCATTTTTGTTAATCGCCTTCTGGCATCATCGTAAAGCTTCACGTGCTGGTGCACGAAAAGCCATGACGATCACAGTCTTCGGTGGTCTTTCCATGCTCGCAGGTTTTCTAATGCTATATGTAGCATCTGGCACATTTAGTATTCGTGACATTGTATCGAACGTTGAGATGATACGCGAGCACACATTGTTTGTTCCTGCCTTATTGTTAATTTTAGTAGGTGCTTTTACTAAATCAGCTCAATTTCCATTTCATATTTGGTTGCCTGATGCGATGGAGGCACCAACTCCAGTTAGTGCTTACCTCCACTCAGCTACGATGGTGAAGGCTGGAATTTATATAGTTGCGCGTTTCTCCCCAGTATTTGGCGGTGAGCCAGTTTGGTTTTGGTTAGTAAGTGGAATTGGCCTTGTAACCTTATTTTGGGGCTCGTTCAATGCTGTTCGTCAAACAGACTTAAAGGCGTTACTTGCCTTTTCAACAGTTAGCCAGCTTGGGTTGATTATGAGTTTATTTGGCTTGGGCTCTGTGGGTCATTATTTTGGCTATGCAGAAAGTTCCATTATATACACACAGGCAAGCTTTGCGGCATTGTTCCATCTTATTAATCACTCCACGTTTAAAGGGGCGTTATTTATGATGGTCGGTATTGTCGATCATGAAGTAGGTACGCGCGATATTCGACGCCTTGGTGGTTTAATGGCATTGATGCCTGTGACATTTACGATTGCAGTAATAGGTGGTTTTTCGATGGCAGGATTACCACCGTTTAATGGCTTCTTAAGTAAGGAGATGTTCTTTGCCGCGGTTTTGGCTATTCGTGAAGTTGAGGTCTTTTCCATCGATACTTGGGGCATATTGTTCCCCGTTGTAGCATGGGTTGCCAGTATTTTTACGTTTGTATACAGCATGATTTTAATTGGCCATACTTTTTTTGGAAAGCTACAGCCGTACAAGTTGGACAAAAAACCACACGAGGCACCAATTGGGATGCTAATTTCGCCAATAGTACTTTGTTTATTAGTAGTGACTATTTTCTTCTTTCCAAATGTTCTAGGACATTATATCTTACAGCCTGCGATGGCTAGTATATATCCAACTTTTCCAACGGTTAGCGAGTTAACACCTCATATTTCTGCATGGCATGGTGTGAATATAGAATTATTAATGACCCTTGGTGTAATCATTATTGGCTTTGTATTATTTAAAACATTAAAAAGCTGGAAGCCACTATACCGAGTTTTTTCGCAAAATTTTACATTCAATAGCTATTATAATCACCTTATTAATTTTAGTGAAAAAGGTTCAATGAAGCTTACGAACCGCTATATGTCTGGCAATTTAACTCATTACTTTGTCTATATCTATGTATTTTTTGTTGCGCTGATTGCAGGGTACTTTATTTGGTCTGATGCCATAGTATTTGAATTTGCAAAGGATTCACCTGTTGAATCCTATGAGTTAGTTTTAGTGTTTGTCATGATGTTTGCTGCAATCTGGATGATTTTTGCCAAAGGACGAATTACAGCGATGCTTTTAAATGGAGTTCTCGGTTATTCGATTGCCTTCTTTTTCGTTATATTTCGCGCACCTGATTTAGCGCTGACACAACTAGTTGTTGAGTCCGTAACTACAGCATTGTTCCTGCTATGTTTTAAATATTTACCGGATTTATTGCCTGAAAACTCACGCATGAGAGTGAAGTGGGCAAATGCTGTTATTGCTATTTTTGCAGGGGCTACAGTGACATTAGTCGGCTTGGCTGTTGTACATTATGACCGTTTTGAAACGGTAGCACTGTATTTTAATGATGCTTATGATTTAGCAGGTGGGTCAAACATCGTTAACACAATTTTAGGAGATTTTCGTGCATTTGATACGATGTTAGAGGTTGTCGTTCTTTTAATAGCTGGCTTAGGCGTATACACATTAACTAAGCTAAAGCCACGAAAAGAGGAGGCAGACCATGAAAATTAATGATGTTATTTTACGAACGATTACTAAGGCTATCGTATTTATAATTTTAACGCTTGGTGTGTATTTATTCTTTGCAGGCCACCACGCTCCTGGTGGGGGCTTTATCGGCGGTCTTGTGCTTGCTTCTGCAATAGTACTACTGTATTTAGCTTATGACATTGAAACAGTTCATAAAGGAATGCCGTTTGATTTCAAAAAGGTTGCTGCACTGGGCGTATTACTTGCGACGGGGACAGCCATCGGTTCGCTTTTCTTTGATGTGCCATTTTTAACGCAGACGTATGAATATGTCAATGTACCGGTTTTCGGGAAAATGGGCTTCTCGACCGTCACTATTTTTGAGGCTGGCGTGGCGCTAACTGTCGTTGGCGTTGTTGTAACCATAATTTTAAGTATAAGTGAGGATGAATAGCCAATGGAGTCTTTAATACTATTATTAGTTGGTGTATTAGTTGCTGTCGCGACGTACCTTATCCTCTCTAAACAATTATTGCGTGTCATTTTAGGGACAGCAGTCCTTTCACATGCTGCACATTTACTGATTTTAACGATGGGTGGCCTTAAAAAAGGGGATGTGCCACTTATTGGGGAATCAGCAGGTCCTTATACAGATGCACTTCCACAAGCATTGATTTTAACAGCTATCGTCATTAGCTTCGCAGTGACAGCATTTGTGCTCGTTCTCGGCTATCGTGCTTATAAAACAAATGGCACTGGGGAATTTGATGAATTGAGAGGTACGTCTGATGAGTAATATAATCGTTTTACCATTAATCGTGCCGGTAATAACGGCTATTTTACTTGTGTTTTTAAGACAAAATATAATGATTCAACGCATTTTGAGCTTGTGTACTTTGGGCTTTGTTATATTCATTAGCGTTGTCCTTTTGTTAGAAGTTCAGCAGCAAGGTGTAATGCGAATTGATTTTAGTGGTTGGATACCGCCATTCGGCATTCTATTTGTTGCAGACTCTTTTGCAGTATTACTTGTTTTCGTAGCGAATATTGTCGCAGCAATTTGTGTAGTTTACGCCTTTTTTACAATTGGAGAACACTATGAAAAAATGTATTTCTATCCTTTTGTTCTTTTAATGGTAGCAGGTGTAAATGGTTCATTTTTAACGGGAGATATTTTTAATTTGTTTGTGTGCTTCGAAGTGATGTTGCTTGCTTCTTATGCCCTTATTAGCTTAGGTGGAGGGAAAGTCCAACTACGCGAGGCGTTAAAATATGTACTTATTAACATTGTTGCTTCATGGATTTTTTTAGTAGCGTTAGCATTTTTATATGGAACGATCGGCACATTAAATATGGCTCATATTTCATTGCGGGTTATGGAAGCTGGAGCTGACCCACTTATTACTACAGTTGGACTAGTGTTTCTAATTGTTTTTAGCCTTAAAGCAGGATTACTTCTATTCTTTTGGTTGCCAGGTTCTTATAGTGTACCTCCAACCGCTATAGCTGCACTCTTCGCTGCACTTTTAACTAAGGTTGGTATTTATGCCCTTGTTCGTACATTTACATTATTATTTACTACGAATCCGGGGGTAACCCATACAACTCTCGGTATTATGGCTGGACTAACAATACTTGCTGGTTGCATGGGTGCCCTTGCTGGAAGAGATGTGAGGACAATTGCTTCATATAATGTCCTAATTGGTGTTGGTTTTATTGTTGCTGGACTAGCTATAGGAACAGAGTCAGCACTGCAAGGTGTAACGTATTATTTAATGCATGATATGGTAGTAAAGGCCATGTTGTTTCTGGCGGTAGGGATGATGATTTATGTAACCGGTGAAACGCTTATCGATAATATGAGTGGACTTATTCGAAATTATCCCTTTTTTGGATGGCTGTTCTTTATTATGATGTGTTCAATCGCAGGAATTCCACCTTTAAGTGGATTTTTAGGCAAGGTTTTAATTGGACAAGGCGCGATTGAGGGAGGAAATTTTGTCCTACTAGGGCTAGGATTTTTCTCTAGCTTAATTGTCCTCTATTCATTACTGCGCATTTTTCTATCGTCCTTTTTTGGCGAAACGATCCTCAGTATTGAAGATGAAACACCACTGCCAAAGCGAATGGTGTTGCCTTTAACATTACTTTCTGTTTGCACAATTGCTTTAGGGATTGGAGCCGAGTCGATGGCGCCTTATGTGAAGGATGCAGCAGAAACGCTTCATACACCTTCTATTTATATTGACGCAGTGTTAAATGGCGAAAAATGGGAAGGTGAGGTGAATAAGTAATGGCTATGCAGTTTATTTTAAATTTATTTATCGCTACCTTGTGGTTATTGCTAAAGGACGAAATCACGCCACAGTTTTCCACCTTTTTAATGGGGTTTGTCGTCGGTATTGGGATTCTGTATGCGATGCATCGGTTTTATGGAACGCAATTTTATTTGCGCCGTGTTTTCTCTATTATTAAACTACTATGGCTATTTAATTGGGAGCTATTACTTTCAAGCTATAATGTCCTAAAACAAATCACAACACCAAAGTTAAATATTACTCCTGGCATTTTTACGTATAAAACAAAGCTGAACGGAGATTGGGAAATTACAGCTCTTGCACTCTTGCTAACGCTCACACCTGGTTCAGTAGTGATGGAGGTCTCGGAGGAGGGAGATATGTTTTATATCCATGCTATGGATATAGAACAATCTAAAGATGCCGTTATTCGCTCCATTGGAAAATTTGAAGAAGCAATTATGGAGGTGACACGCTAATGGTTGAAAAAATTTTACTTTTAGCACTAGCGTTATTTAGTGTGTCAATTGCATTGTCTCTATATCGTGTCATTAAAGGTCCATCCATGCCGGATCGAGCAATAGCCCTTGATACAATTGGTATTAATCTACTTTCGGCGATTGCCATTGTTTCGATTGTTTTAAAAACCAAAGCGTATTTAGAGGCGATTTTAATTTTAGGTATATTGGCGTTTATCGGTACAATTGCTTTTACAAAATATATTGAAAGAGGTGTGATTGTTGAGCGTAAATCAAATGATTGAGTGGACGGCAGTCATCCTTATACTTGTCGGTTCTATTGTTAGTGTTATTAGTGCGTTTGGGATGATTCGTTTGCCAGATGTCTATACGCGTTCACATGCTGCTACAAAAAGCTCGACGTTGTCAGTACTAACCTGTTTGTTAGGAGCTTTTATTTATTTCTGGATACATGACGGATATGTAAGTGTTCGACTAATATTAGGTATTCTCTTTGTATTTGTCACAGCACCAGTAGCAGGGCATTTAATATGCCGTGCCGCCTATCGATCTCGTGTACCATTAGCGGAAGGTTCTGGTGAAGATGAATTAAAATCGAAGCTATTTCCAGAAAAAGAATAGCGAAAGCAAAAATTTGCTATCGTTTGCAAGGCGAGGTATAAGGCGTTTAAAACGTCCATACCTTGCTTTTTTATTTGGCCTGCTACATTAGTTGTTTATATTAAAGGAAATATAGGGTATTTACTTAACGATAGGAATAAAAAATTAGAAGAAGGAAAATATATAGTAGCGCCTATAAAGGAGCAATTTAAAAATATATGGACCGAAAAATAAAAAACATTGATTTATTAGAAAATTCTGTGTAAAATATTTTGCTAAAAAATTTCATGTATAGCTTGAAAAATATTTTGAAAGAGTATATCTTAATTAGCAGATAGATTTTTTATTCTGCTATATGAATAAATATCCAATCGACTATTTTCGAGACATTCCTATCTCATAGACAATAAAAAAACATCAAAAGGAGATATAAAAGATGAAGAACAAATTTTTCATGCTTATGCTTGTCTTAGTAATTGGTTTACTTGCAGCATGTGGCGCTAAAGAAGATAAAGCAACAAATTCAAGCTCAGATACAGAAAACAAACAAGTATTAAAAGTAGGTACATCAGCAGACTATGCACCATTTGAATATGTAGACGCTGCTAAAGGTGAAGAAATCATTGGTTTCGATATTGATTTAATTAAATTAGTTGGTGAAAAATTAGGTGTAGAAATGCAAGTTCAAGATATGGACTTTAACAGCCTTGTGCCAGCTTTACAAGCAGGTAAAGTAGATGTTGTTATTTCTGGTATGACACCAAATGAAGAACGAGAAAAAGTAGTAGATTTCTCAGATAAATACAATCAAACAGAACAAGTTATCATCGTTAAAAAAGATAGTGGCATTAAAAAAGAAGCGGACTTAGCTGGTAAAAAAGTCGGCGTACAAACGGCTTCTATTCAAGAAAATTTAGGTAATGCCATTGCTAAAAAAGTAGATGTATCAGTTGAAGGACGCACACGTATTCCTGAAATCATCCAAGATATGATGTCTAAACGCTTAGACGCAGCAATTCTAGAAGGTGGCGTAGCGAAAGGTTATCTGAAAACAAACGATAAATTAGCCGCATTCCCAGTAGAAGAACAGCCAGAAGACTATAAAGCAATCGCTGTTCAAAAAGGTAGCGATTTAAAAGATAAAATTAACAAAGCATTAAAAGAATTAGCAGATGAAGGCAAAATTCAACAGCTTGAAGAAAAATGGTTAGAAAAAGCTGAATAATAGTATCGATATGCGATAGCCCTATTTAGGGCTATCGCTTGTCCATTTCACTAAAAGGAAACGAGAAAGGAGGGTACGCTGTGAATTTAGATTTCTCAGCAATCATTCCCTCTATTCCTTATATTTTAAAAGGAATAGGTGTTACACTTCAAATAGCAATCGGTGCTTCTCTCATTGGGTTTATCGTTGGTATATTACTAGCATTATGTAAAATTGGGAAAGTAAAAATGCTACGCTGGTTAGCGGACTTTTACACGTCAATTTTCCGCGGGACGCCACTTGTATTACAATTATTAATTATTTACTACGCTGTTCCACAGCTACTAGACATTCAAATTCAGCCAATTCCAACTGCAATTATTGCGTTTGGCTTAAACTCTGGAGCTTATATTTCAGAAATTATTCGTGCGGGTATTAATGCCGTTGATAAAGGTCAAATGGAAGCAGCTCAAGCACTAGGTATTCCGTATTCAAAAATGATGAAGGATATTATTATTCCACAAGCAGTGAAAAATATTTTACCTTCTTTAGTAAATGAATTTATTACATTAAACAAAGAAACAGCAGTTGTAACAGTCATTAGTGCCCTTGATATTATGCGCCGTGCCTATATTGTAGGGGGTTCAACCTATCGATATCTTGAACCATTATTATTTGCAGGGATAATCTACTATATTATGACGCTTGTCTTAACGTTCCTTGGTAAACGAATCGAGAAAGGAATGAGAAAAAGTGATTAAAATTGAAGATTTACACAAATCATATGGGCAAAACGAAGTGTTGAAAGGTATTTCAACTGAAATAAAAGAAAAAGAAGTAATTGCCATTATAGGGCCTTCCGGTTCTGGTAAATCTACATTCCTACGCTGCTTAAATTTATTAGAAGAACCGACGAGTGGGAAGGTAACAATTGCTGGCGATGTCCTGACAGACAAAGGGACAAATATTATGAAAATACGTGAAGAAGTAGGTATGGTATTTCAACATTTTCACCTATTCCCACATAAAACCGTATTAGAAAACTTAACGTATGCACCTATCAATGTAAAGGGAATGGATAAGACCGCAGCGATCAAAGTAGCTGAAGATTTACTAACAAAAGTAGGGCTTTTTGAAAAACGCAATGAGTATCCAAGTCGCCTTTCAGGTGGTCAAAAACAACGCGTGGCAATTGCCAGAGCACTAGCAATGGACCCAAAAGTGATACTATTTGATGAGCCGACTTCAGCACTGGACCCGGAGATGGTTAAAGAAGTATTGGCAGTTATGAAAAATTTAGCAGATTCAGGGATGACGATGTTAATTGTTACCCATGAAATGGGCTTTGCTCGAGAGGTAGCGGATCGTATTTTATTCCTTGATGGTGGAAAGCTAATAGAGGATGCACCTCCAGAAGAATTTTTCACATCTCCTTCTACACAACGTGCAAAAGACTTCTTAGAAAAAGTGTTATAAATAGTGAAGCGCATTTAGCTCCTTTAAAGAAGAGAACTAAATGCGTTTTTTTTGAAATTGTATTCTAGTAATAATGATGGCGCAACGAGAATCTCAATCTAACAAGTAGTGTGGATTTTGGATGCCATATGCTAAAGAATGAAGGAATATGAAGATAGTACTTGTGTGCATTTTATATTATTAAAGTGCATATACTTACAATCACTTTGGTTTTTGCTTATAATAGAGTAGTCAGAGTTTTATTCTGAAAAAAAGTAGCCGCAAAGTGAGCGATTGCGATTGAAAAAATTATTATATGGTATCTTTTTTATTCTTTTTATAGTCATTTTTTTGTACGTAAACAATCACTGGCTAGTCGTTAGTAAACATGTATTCGAATCAGAAAAGGTGCCTGCCAACTTTGATGGGCTACGCATTGTACAAGTATCGGATTTACATGATGCCCGCTTTGGTAACAATCAGCAAAAACTGATTGCTAAGGTTAAGGATACGAATCCTGACTATATTTTTATCACGGGTGATGTGATTGATAGCAATCGTTACGATTTAAAACAAAGTCTACAGGCAGTTAAAGGACTAGTTGAATTAGCGGATGTATATTATGTACTAGGAAACCATGAAGTGGCGTCGAATAAGGTTAATGAAATTTATGAGGCGCTTTCATCGTTAGGTGTACATGTGATGGCTAATGAATCGACCGTGCTAGAGCGCGACGGGGAGCGCTTGGCGATTCTTGGTATTGAAGATCCGTTAATGGGTAGATCGACAGAAGAAATGCTAGAGTTGGCGACAGCGTATGTTCCAGAAAATATGCTAAAGTTATTGCTGGCGCATCGACCAGAAGTGTTTAGTACGTATGTAAATCAAGGAATAGATTTGGTATTCTCGGGACATGCACATGGTGGGCAAGTACGGATTCCTGGCATGGGAGGACTTGTGGCGCCAGGACAGGGACTGTTTCCTAAGTTCACTGCTGGTTTATACGAGGAAGAACGCACCAAAATGGTCGTTAGCCGAGGTCTAGGAAATAGTAGTGTACCATATCGAATTTTTAATCTACCAGAAATTATTGTCATGGATTTAAAGAAAAAATAAGCACAGGTTGCCAGGCACTCAAGCCCGCAACCGAAATAAATAACTAGAAAGCACTGCGTAACTATAACGCAGTGCTTTCTAGTTGTTTACGTTCTATACGTTTAACAAGATGAATACTAATTTCGTATAAAATAATCATCGGTATTAATACAAGTAATTGACTAATGAAATCAGGTGGTGTAATAACTGCAGAACCAACACCCATAGCGATATAGGACCAGCCTCGTATTTTTTTCATGGATTCGGCAGTTAGTAAACCAATGGACGATAAAAAGAGTGCAACGATGGGTAACTCAAATAATAAGCCGAGTGGTACAGTCGTCATAATTAAAAAATGCATGTATTCACTAGCAGATACCATTACATCAAAATTAGCAGCACCTAAGCTTACTAAAAATGAATAGCTAAGTGGGTTTACAACAAAATAGCCAAATGCGATACCTAATAAAAAGAGCACAAACATTACAGGTGCATAGAGCCCGAGAAAACGGCTTTCCTCTTCCTTTAAGCCGGGTTTTACAAAGCTCCAAAGAAAGTGAACGAGAAAGGGCATCGATAGACCAAAGGCTAGAGTAGTTGAAATGGTCATATAAAACTTAACGACTTCTAAAGGCCCTAATATAATAAGTGAATGGCCACGGGTTACATAAGGAAACCAAATATTAATGGTAGAAAATGCGACAATAAAAAATAATAGAAAGACGACAAGCCCTTTAATGATTTGTTTTCGCAGTTCTGTAATATGCTCCAGTAGAGAGTCTACAGGGAAAAGTGGTTGATCTTCGACAATTGTCTGCGCATCGTCAATACTGGCTATTTCAACAAAAGCCTCCTGTAAGGATGGAGGCTCTGTTTGCTTTTTATCGAGCGGACTTAAATAATTTTTTTCTTCATAAGGATCCATAGGAAACCTCCTACGAAACATCAGATTTTTTTTCTACTTTTTTCGCAGGCTCATCGTCGTCATCCATTAATCCTTTTGTTGACTTTTTGAACTCTGCAAATGTTTTACCGACTGCACCACCGATTTCCGGTAATTTTTTTGGACCGAAAACGATAAGTACAATGACCAAAATGATAATTAACCCAGGAATGCCGATTGCACCAAGACCTCCCATCGCTTCATCCTCCTCTCCCATTTTCTATAGTAAAGATAGCTGCCCTACACTAAAGAACCACCTGATTTGCTATATTTCACAACACCTTCTGCACAACGATAAGCTAGTGCGCCGAGGGTACCAGTTGGATTATAGCCACTATTATGAGCAAAGCTTCCAGCACTTATAGCAAAAAGATTTTCTACATCCCAATGTTGTAAATAGTTGTTCACAACGCCCTTATCTGGTGTTGAGCTCATAACTGTCCCGCCTGTATTGTGTGTCGTTTGATAAGGGACGATGTTATAATCTGTAATTTCTGCATTAGGTACAATCGTTTTGGCACCCATTTCTTTCATAATGTCCGCAGCGCGAGCTGAAATAAATTTATGCAGTGCACGATCTTGATCAGTAAAGTTGTAGGTTAATTGTACGAGCGGTAACCCATACGCATCTTTGTAATTGGAATCAAGAGACAGATAATTTTCTTTATGTGGCATAGAGGCCCCTTGAGCACCAATACCAAACGAACGTGTATAGTAATGAATAGACTGCTTTTTAAATTCGGGTCCCCATGTTGGCGTATCAGGAGGGGTTGGGTTAGAGCTAATAGGACGTGTGCCTGTTTGAGTAAGCGCTATATTGCCACCGTGGATAAAATCTAATTCACTATGGTCAAAGTTATCCCCATTGTAATCATCTATACTCATCCCAAGAGACCCTGCACCCATGAAAGTGTTGTATTGTTCATCAAAGAATCCGCTAGCACCAGGTAATATTTGATAACAATAGTTTCGGCCTAATGTTCCTTTCCCTGTTGTTGGATCATATGGTTGACCAATATTAGAAACCATTAACAGCTTAGCGTTGTTGAAGACATAGCTTGTTAATACGACAATATTCGCAGGCTGTATAAACTCCTCACCAGATACCGTGTCGATATATCTTACGCCGGTTGCCTTGTTACCCTGTTTTAAAATTTCTACAACGTTAGAGTTAAAGCGCAAATCGAAATTTCCTGTTTTTAAAGCAGTAGGTACTACGGTAATTTCCGCGGAAGATTTTGCCCCATATTCACAACCGAAACGTTCACAGAAGCCACAATATTGACAAGCATTAATTGTTTCACCATCAGGATTTTTATAGACTTCTGAGATGTTGGCAGAAGGAACCATATAAGGTGATAATTTTAGATTTTTCGTTGCTTTCTCAAATTGTTGTAGCATAGGCGTCATTTTCATAGGAGGTGTTGGATAGGCACTTGAGCGTTTACCTGCAAACGGATTTTTATCATCCCCTGAAATGCCGAGTGTTTTTTCAAATTTATCAAAATAGGGTTCTAATTGATCGTAGTTTAGTGCCCAATCCTGCAATAGATAGTCAGGCCCTAATTTATTTGCCCCATAACGCTCGTCTGTCATTGTTTTAATCTGAAAGTCATACGGTAAAAAGCGGAATGTCATACCATTCCAGTGCGTCCCAGCTCCTCCAAGCCCCTCACCTAATAAAAAGGAACCGAGTTGACGCATCGGTAAAGCTTGCATCTTTCGATTATTACGAAAAGTAACTGTTTCCTTTGAAAGATTTTGCATTAAATCATAGCGAATTGCGTAGCGGTATTCATCATGAATACTTAAAAAATCCTCGGTGCCACGCTTCTGACCACGTTCTAAACCAACGACCTTTAATCCAGCTTTCGAGCACTCAGCAGCGACAATGCCACCTGTCCACCCAACACCTACTGTTACAACGTCTACACTTGGTAATGTTGTTGCCATTTATAAACCCCCCTTAGATTAGTGATTGCCTAATTGATTTGGTTCAATTTTTTGGAACTTAGGATCTTCAATCATTGTGATATAAGCCATTTGATGACCAGGGAAGCCTTTCATACGCCAACCCTCCATATTTCGGTTCCCACCGTATAAAGGATCTGAATATGCACCTTCTAAAGTAGCGGCACGTAATAGTGCAAAAAAGAACGCGGAAGTTACACCACTCATTTGGATGTCACCTTTTTGAAAAGCTGTTAATAGTTCATCCATTTGCTTGCCCTCTAAATCATTAAAGCTTTTTTTGAATCGACTTTGAGCTTCCGTTTCCATTTTGGCAATGCCTTGTTTAAAAATTTCAGCGCGTGTTAAGCGACTTTGATAGCCTTGTGTAGGGGAGCCTTCACCAAAAGGTCCCTGCATATATTCTTTGGAATTACTGCCATATTGTCCGGCTAACTGATGATCTATGAAGTAAGGTACATCTAAATCAATTGCACCAGGTCCTAAATCATCCTTAGGAAAAATACGTTCAGTAGCATTCGATAAAATTTTAAAATCGCGTTCGTTCATGAAAAACATTTTTGCTTTAGGTGAACCGGCAGCTTCATTTGTCGTCCCATTATCATTCTCTAATGTAGAAGTGCCTTTACCGTTGATGTTATAGCCAACAAGACCACCAATTAATCCACCACCGACTAATGTACCAGCTGCAATACCTGTTGTTTTTAAAAAATCACGACGTGAGACATTCTTATCTGCACTCATATAAAATACACCCCTCCAAAGTAAACAGATTGTGTTCTATTTTTTATAATCAACAAAAAAAGCAAATTATAATCAAATTACCATGGAAAAAGTTTTAATTTTATCCATTAAAACAATCTATTTAATAACGATTTAGGAAGTGTATGGATAAAATGTATTAGACTATAAGCACTATGAGTATGATGATAAATACAATTTTATACAATTTTTATTCTTATTGGAAAACTTTTATTGACTTCTAGTTTTAGTGACCTTACTCTTGAAGAAGAAGGGCAAAAAATTACAAAAATTAAAATGATAATGAAAAATAAATTTGGAGAAATGAGCAAAGCGAATATGTGGATTAAAGGTATTGGTGGTAAATTAGTTATAGCAATTATCGCTTTAGTATTTGTTACATGTGGTACCCTTGGTTTTTCTACATGGATGAATAGTACAAAAGCAGTTGAAGAACAGGTTGAATCGAATTTGATAGCGAGAGCAGCAGATGTCTCAAAATATATAGAGGAGCACTTTCAGCTAGCTTTAGTGGAGGTGGAGGCTATTGCGGAGCAAGCAGTTATCCGTGGTATGGACTTTGAGGAGCAAAAAACCTATTTAACAAAGCGTATGGATGATAGTAAAAATTATCTAGGCTTTGGCATTATCACATCTGATGGGGTAGCCCATTATTTAGATAATACAACAGCAGATTTAGGTGATCGTGATTATATAAAGGAAGGGTTTACAGGCAAGACAGTAATGTCAGAAATCACGATTAGTCGTGTCACAGGTGAACCAGTTATTTTAATCGTAGCACCAATCGATACTGTGACAGGTGAAAAAGCATTATTGTTAGCGCGTATAGATGGTTATTATTTATCTAACATTGTTGAAGACATTCAAGTTGGAGAAAATGGTTATGCCCTTATGTTAGATGCAAAAGGTACCGTTATCGGACATAAGAACCATGCCCTTGTGAAAGAGCAAGTGAATGCAATTTCTGCCGCAGAAAAATCTGGCGAAATAACAGGGGAATCGTTAGCTGCAAAAGAAATGATTGTTAATACAAATGGCTATTTCTCTTTCGATACAAAGGAACAAGGTACAAGTTTAATGGGGTTTCATACGTTAGATAATGGTTGGAAAATGGGGGTTGTCGCACTAGAGGATGAAATGCTAGCAGGGCTTTCACAATTGAAGACAAACTTTATTATAATGACGATTATCGTCTCTATCTTAGGAATGTTAATTTCGTTTGCGATATCGAAATCTGTAAGTAAACCGCTTCGCCACGTACTTCGTATTAGTGAGGGATTGTCAGAGGGAGATTTTACACAAGAAATCCCAGCTAAATATTTGAAGCGTATTGATGAAATGGGGACAATGGTGCGAGCTTTAGATAAAATGGCAGATAATATGCGAGATATGATATCGCAAGCTGGTAAAGAAGCGACTGCGGTAAATGAAACCTCTTGTGAGTTAATGGGGGATGTAATTGCCGTCACTAAACATTCCGAGCAAATCGCACTTGCAATAGGTGAGGTAGATCGTGGCGCACAAAGTCAAACGGCAATGGCGGAGGAAAGTGCCTCAGCGATGGAACAAATGGCACTTGGTATTCAAAACTTTGCTGAAGTTGCTTCAACGATAGCTACGAATACGGATTTTATTTCCGAGAAAATAAGTGAAAGTAACGGAGCAGTCCAGCAATCGATTAGCCGTATGGATGAAATACAACGTGGAACAGCTATAGAACTGGACATTATCCATAAGCTTGAACAGGAATCGAAAGAAATAGAGCTAATTTCTAAAATGATTACGGATATTTCAGACCAAACAAACCTATTAGCATTAAACGCTTCAATTGAAGCTGCACGTGCAGGAGATGCAGGCAAAGGCTTTGCCGTAGTCGCAGAGGAGGTAAGAAAACTTTCGGAGCAAACAGCTGGCTCTGCTGCTCAAATTAATATATTAATTGATAGAGTACAGGCACACACATTAGAGGTTGTAAAAGCAGCAGAAAATGGCGAAGAGAATGTAGCGCGAGGTTTAGTAGCAATTGAAGCAGTAGGAGAGCGCTTTGAAGAGATAGTTCAAGCTGTCGGTGAAATAGCAGGTCAAATTGAGGAAATGAATGCTTCCGCAGAACAAATGTCAGCTAATACGGAAGAGGTTTCTGCCTCTATGGAAGAAATGGCGGCAACTGCCCATGCTGCAAGTGATTATGTAGCGGAAGTAAAAAATGCTACTGCAGAGCAAATGAACACGGTAGAGGCAATGAACAAGCAAACTGTAAAAATGTCGGACATGGCAAACCGTCTACATGGAGCCATCCAAAAATTTAAATTATAAAATACATGTTAAAGCTGTCCAAAGTGATTTGGACAGCTTATTTTTTATGAATTGAAAGGATTTACACACTGGATTGGAGAGAAATTGGAGAGTTTCGATTGATATAATCAGTCAGGACATCTATACATTTTTAGATGTTTTAACGTTTTTAAGGGTTACATAACAAGCATTATCAAAAGAAAAAACAATTACATTATTAGAGGAGGCTTCGTGTTGGATATTAAAGTAAATACGAGAAAAATTTTAGTAACGCTCTGTTTAATGTTGGTCATTTCTACTATTCTTAGTTTCTCTACTTATGCGGCTTCTAACAATCAATCGCCCATTGTTGTAGCATCTGAGAGAATCCCAAAGCAAACTATTACACTGGGACAACCGCAAAAGGTGATTGACTTAAGTAAGGTTTTCTATGATGCCGATGGAGACACATTAACTTATAAGGTGGTGCCATCTCCTTTTGGAATTGTTGCGACACAAGTTACCGGCGACCAACTTATTATTGAAGGGGTAGCACCTGGCAATACAAGAATAAAAGTAACTGCAGATGATGGGAAGGTAGGACGAGCTATGACCAGCTTCGATGTAGAGGTTTTACTTCAAGCCAATACAGATCCCGTAGTAGCAGAGGCTCTTACAAATCAAACATTAGCTGTTAATAGCGCGGATAGTACTATTGATATTAGCAATGTATTTACAGATGCAGATAATGATGTTTTAACATTGAGTGCCGTATCGAATGATACAGACATAGCTACTGTTAGTTTGAATGGCACAATTTTGAGCATTTCACCCCAAAAAGTTGGTGCAGCTACGATTACTTTAACGGCTACTGATGGCAATGGGGGCACTATTTCAACAAACTTTACAGTAACAGTTACAGCAGCTTCTTCTAATCATGCGCCAATCGTAGCGAAAACGATTAAAGATCAACGAGGAAATGAAAATGGAGTTATTTGGAATATAGAACTAAACGATATATTTACCGACGAAGATCAAGATGCCCTAACATTAAGTGTGAATTCAAGTAATGAGGCAGTTGCTGCTGTTACTTTAAATGGGACTACTCTCTCACTACACCCGAAAGCAATCGGAACTAGCAGGATTATGGTAACTGCTAGTGATGGTAATGGTGGACAAGTGTCAACAATCTTTATAGTAACTATTGAAGCACCGACATTTTTTATATCTGACTTTTTGCAAGGTGGGAGTGGTAGAGATGTCATTAAACTATCTAATCCTAATACATTAGAAGACACTATTGGATATGAAATTGTACTCCATCAGTATAATCCAACAGCCAGCACTCGCAATGTTGAGAGAGTAGAGATTTTTAGAGCAAATAATGCAAATTACATCATAATTAATGAAATATTTTATGATTTTTTTGATCTAACAAATGCTCAATATTATAATAATGAGTTCCATGTTGAAAATGGTAGTTATATTGTAGCAATCGCTTTAGAGCGCAATGGCCAAATCGTCGATTTACTAGGAGATCCAACTTCGACAACTGCTCTTTTACCGAATAATGGTGGTCTTGCACGATATAGCAGATTCCAATCAGGGTCTTCTATCTTTGAAAGCTCTGAATGGAGACAGTTACAGCTTGGTGATTATTCTACTATTAATAAATAAAGCGAACTAATAAGTGTTTTATATTTTGATCAGAAATGGGTGAGTCGTATTCGATACAAAAAAATAAAGGATCAAGCTTATTGCTCATTTTAATTGCATTGGCGCTATGCTTAGCGCCAATGTCTAACGCCTCAGCAGCACAAAATGACTTAGGTTCTTTTAATAATGCTAGTAATATAGAGGATATGAAATCCGCAATGCTTAGTGATTGGAATGTATTACACTATACATCTGGTGCACATCAATTGTATTTGAATTTCGAATTAGCGGATCAGAACGAATTAGCCAATTGGATGATAGAGAAGCGTCCACAAGCTGGTTATAATTCAATTACTCTATTAAGACAGACCTATTTAAATGCTCTCATAGCTCGTTCATTATTAATAAATGTCAATAGTGCTGTTGATGCTTTTGAGTTATGGACAGTATTTGAAGAAGAAACACAGTTGGACTTGAGTGACTACAATTTGTTAACTACGGAAGAACAAGATGAAGTGTGTAAACAATTGCTTCAAGTTCGACCTACTGAAGGTTTTGATAAAATTGAAATGTTACAAACTGAAATCAATACCATACTTTATCAAGTGCTGTCGAATAAAGTGCAAAACGATAAAAGTTCCTTGGCAGTGATATATAGCGCAGGGGATTCAGCAATATCAGTCACAGAAAAACTTACATTACCGACTGTAGGTAAGAATGGCACAACAATTAGTTGGTCATCCAATATGTCTGACATTATAGCGAATGATGGTAAGGTGACTCGACCGACTGCAATGCAGGGTAATCAATCTGTAGTGTTAACGGCGACCATTTCAAAAGGAAATGTAACAGAATCGAAAACATTCACAATTATTGTGAAAGCTTTATCAAATTCTTCAAATGCGAATTTGAAAAATTTAACGATTTCAAGCGGTACATTAAGCCCTGCTTTTAACAAAGATATAAAAACATATACAGCGAAAGTTTCTGCTGGAGTAGATAGTGTCATCATTACACCGACTGTAGAAGATAGCAAATCCACAGTGACTGTAAACGGAACACTCGCTACACAGTCTGTAAAACTAGCTACAGGTTTAAATACAATTTCTGTGATAGTAACGGCGGTTGATGGAGCGTATCAGCTCTACACAATTTTAATTTCAAAGGAAGCGCCTCCTGCTACAAGTGATAGTAACAATAGCTCTGACACACCAAGCACAACGCCGACACCAGATCCGGCACCGTCAGATGCAGCAATTATTATCGTCAATGGTGAAGAGATGTCACTTGGTAAGGCTATAAAATCGACAGTTAATAATCAGAAGGTAATTACACTACTGGCGGATTCAGCCAAACTTCAAGAAAAGCTACAAACTACAGGTAATAACGCTATCATAACGATTCCTATTAGTGACACCAATGCAGACATGATGATCGGTGAGCTAAATGGTGAAATCGTGAAAACTATGGAGAATAAGCAGGCAACAATTGTCGTCCAAACACCGACAGCCTCTTATAAATTACCTGCCCAACAAATTAATATTGATGCTATCTCGCAACAATTAGGCGCAACAGTTGCACTAAAAGATATTAAAATTCGTATAGAGTTTTCTAAAGTAACGGCAGAAGCAGCACAAATAGTAGATACTGCCGCAAATGAACAGAATTTCTCTTTAGTGACAAAGCCAATTGACTTTAAAGTGACTTATACATTTGGAAACACTACAGGTGAAATTAGTAAATTTAACACCTATATAGAACGTACAATTGCACTTCCAAACGATACGGATTTAAGCAAAATCACAACAGCTGTTGTGGTGAGACCAGATGGCACAACTTACCACGTGCCAACGAAAGTTGTTCAAAAAGAAGGAAAGCACTATGCAGTAATCAATAGTTTAACAAATAGTTTATATACGGTCGTATGGCATCCTGTTGCATTTAATGATGTAACAACCCATTGGGCAAAGGATAGCATTAATAATCTTGGCTCTCGCTTCATTATTGATGGCACGAGTCAGGGTGTATTTGAACCAAATAAAGATATTACACGTTCGCAATTTGTCGCAATAATGGTGCGCGGTTTAGGGTTGAAGCCAAGTGAAGGTACAATAAAATATAGCGACGTTGCACAAGATGCATGGTACGCGCACTATTTAAATACAGCTACAGAATATAATCTTATTCAAGGTTATGGTAACGGCAAATTTGGACCAAATGATAAAATAACACGTCAGCAAGCGATGACTATTTTAGCCAGAGCATTGTCCCTAACGAATATCAAGACAAGTATCACAGAGGATGAAATTAATTCAATTTTAGCCCCATTTAGTGATAATCAAAAAATAGCTGATGATGCAAAACGTTATATTGCCCTATCGGTGAAAACAGGTCTTGTTACAGGAAGAAGCAATCAAATGATAGCCCCAGCAGATAATATTACACGTGCAGAGGTTGCGGTAATAATCGAGCGCTTCCTAAAAACTTCAAAGTTAATTGATTAAAAAAATTAAGCCATTATACAACAAGCCTCGCAAAGCAGTTTTGCTGTGCGAGGCTTGTTACTGTATATAGATTTATTGTAGCGCTTCTTGCATAGCAGTGAGCAGTTGTTCGCAAGCAATAATACGCTCACCACCGCCTTGCACCATTTGATCGCTACCACCGCCTTTACCATTAATACATGGTAAAACGTTTGTAGCAAGCTCTTTCATGCTGGTGTCTACTTGTGTACCGCGAGCAGCTACAAATTGTAATTTATCTTCATTTTCTGAAACAAGTAGGGCAATCACATCAGCACGTTCAGCGACAATAAAACGAGCTAATTTTTGGAGCTCTTGTATCGTACGATTATGAAAAGCAATAGCGATAATATGTGTATCACTAGCAGCTAATGCTTTTGCCTCATAGGTAAGCAATTCCTCTCTTGCCGCTACAAGCGCTTTTTCTGTCGCTTTTTGGCTTGCTAAAAGCTTTGTAAGGGCAGTTGCTGCTTCGGTTTCTGGCACACTTAACTGTCTAGCCACGTCCGCCAGTACGGTCTTGCGCATCGCTAGCTCTGCTAAAACTCGCCCTCCGCATACAAAGGAGACCCGTACATTGCCTTTCATTTTTTCTGTTCCTAGAATTTTAATTGCGCTAACTTGCCCTGTAGATGTCGGGTGTGTTCCACCGCAGCCATTGTAGTCGAAATCAGGGATGATGACTAAACGAATAGCTCCTGTGACAGCTACCTCTTTACGCAAGTTATAGTCAGCAAGTTGCTGTTCGGTAATCCATTTTGTTTCTATTGGACGATTTTCTAAAATAATAGCATTTGCCCGAGCTTCAGCTGCCGCAAGCTGTTCAGTTGATAATGAGTCTACAGCAATATCTATTGTAACTTGCTCACTACCGAGGTGAAAGCTTACGGTTGGTGCATCAAAAAGTTCGACAAATGCTGCTGTTAAAATATGCTGTCCAGCGTGCTGTTGCATATGATCAAATCTGCGCTTCCAGTTCAATTTGCCATGTACTTCGCCAGAAAGAGTGGAAGCTTCACCCTCGATATAGTGGCGTATTTCATCGTCAATCTTTTCGACATCGATTACGTTAGTATTGTTTAAAGTACCTGTATCATGTGGTTGACCACCACCGGTAGGGTAAAAGGCGGTATTAGAAAGCACAACGTACTGGCGTCCATCCGGCTCACTACCGGTACGTACAACCGTTGCTGTAAACTCTTGTTGCATAGCGTCTTGATAATATAGTAGCTCTTTCATTAAAAAGCCTCCTTTATGTAATAGGTATGTAGCTTGCCAAGCGTTAACTGTTAGCTCATTTTGATTGCTGAAAAATAGCATACGGCTAAAAGTTTTATTTTATTGTGTCATAATTGCATGAAGGTGTATACAGGTTTTCTAGTTGACCCATGCTGAAATTGATTTATTATAGAAAAGAATAGGTAAAGATAAAGGAGCTAGTATAAATGGATATTACACAATTCTCGATGGAAGAAATTTTAGATCCGACGAATATTATTGAAGGTAAACGTTTTGAATTTATTTTAGATGTGGACATTGACGAAGAGGATGAGCTATACCATGAAGCAGGTATTGAAATTCGTGTTTTAATTGGTGAAAAAGAAGGAGCTCCATTTATTTTAAATTATTTCATTATGGAGAAGGCAGAGGGAGAGTATTTAGACTTTGCACTGGAAGATGATGAATTAGAAGAAATTTTAACGTTCTGCAAAGAAGAAATCACAAAAGCTTAAGTACGTAAAACGGGTAGAGAAAAACAATTGTTTTTCTTTACCTGTTTTTTTGTCACGATAAATTAGAAAATGGTAGTACTGGAAACGTGCATTTGTATTTCGCTTTTTGTTAACATTGATTTAAAGTCGCTGTGTGAGGCGGAACGTGTCCTCTATATATGAACCAGTATATAGAATTAGGATATGAATAAGGGGGTTTGTAGGATGAAGTTCGTAATTATTGGGGGAGATGCGGCGGGAATGTCAGCCGCTATGGAGATTTATAGAAATGTACCAGGGGCAGAAATTACCTCTTTAGAGCGTGGATTTATTTATTCATATGGACAATGTGGATTGCCTTATGTAGTAGATGGTCGGATTTCATCGACAAAGCGCCTAATCGCGCGAGATGTGGAGACATTCCGTGATAAATACGGTATTGATGCGCGCGTTGGACATGAGGTCGAACGCATCGATGTAGAGAACCAGCTTGTTATGGGTACGCAATTTTCAGGCGAACCATTCGAAATTGCTTATGATAAGCTTCTTATCGCTACTGGAGCGGATCCGATAATGCCAGTAAAGAAAGGTGCAGAATTAGCTGGTATTCATAAAATTAAAACAATACCTGGATTAGAAGAATTACTGGCCGATTTATCGCCAAATATTGAACAGGTGACCATTCTTGGTGGAGGCTATATCGGACTTGAAATGGCCGAAACGATTCATGCATGTAATAAAAAAGTTCGACTGATACAACGAGGTAGTCAAGTTGCCAATGTTTTAGATGAAGAACTAGCAAAGCATGTTCATGATGAGGCGAAAAAGCAAGGAATAGAGCTTCTATTAAATACGAATGTTGAAGGCTTTGAAGGCTCTTCACGAGTTGAACGAATCATTACAAATAATGGCGTGTTAGAGACGGATTTAGTAATTGTCGCTGCTGGCATAAAACCGAACACACAATTTTTAGATGGGACAAACATTGCACTAGCTAAAAATGGAGCCATCGTTGTTAACCGCCATTTAGAGACGTCGGTTGAGAATATCTATGCGGCTGGAGATTGTGCAACCCATTTTCATATTGTAAAGGAACGCTTAGATTATGTACCTCTTGGAACGACAGCAAATAAGCAGGGGCGCTTAGCTGGACTGAATATGTCTGGAAAGTTTGCACCGTTTCGGGGCATTGTTGGCACCTCTATAATGAAATTCTTTGATTTGACAATCGCTACTACAGGCATCAATGAAAACACTGCCAAAAAGCTTGGGTTCGATTACGAGGCATATAAACTCTCAGCACGTCATATTGCAGGCTACTACCCAGGCGCACAACGGATGTATATTAAAATTGTTGTGCAAAAGAGAGATCAGCAACTATTAGGGGCACAAATCGTTGGACCTGCTGGTGTAGATAAACGTATTGATGTCTTTGCTACCGCTTTATACAATAAAATGACATTACCGGACTTACTCGATTTAGATTTAGCATATGCCCCACCTTTCAATGGGGTATGGGATCCTTTACAACAAGCTGCAAGAATGAATGGACGGATCTAGTGAATAGTTAGTTAGCAATGAAGGATGAATACCCGCGAAATAGAGGGTGATACCCGCGGAAAAGGTATGAATACCCGCGAAATAGAGGGTGATACCCGCGGAAAAGGTATGAATACCCGCGAAATAGAGAGTGATACCCGCGGAAAAAGTATGAATACCCGCGAAGTAGAGAGAAATATCCGCGAACAGATGAATACAACGTAAACAAAACAAAGGATTCATGCACATTTTGTGTATGAATCCTTTGTTTGTAATGGATAAAGTTAAGGTTGCTGTAAGCTTGCGACAATTTTGCTGTAAGTTTGGGGTCGTATACTGTAATCAGAAAGAGGTGAGCGTATATGACGCCATTATTAAAAGTAGAAAATGTAGGTAAAACGTATGGCAAAGGCGCGAATACATTTACAGCGCTAGCAAATATAACATTTGAAGTAGCGCAAGGTGAGTTCGTCGGTGTAATGGGACCTTCTGGTGCAGGGAAATCGACGCTTTTAAATGTTTTAGCAACCATTGATACGCCAACAACGGGCGATATTGTGATAGGTAATACAAATTTAGCGCATATGAAAGATACGCAATTAGCAGATTTTCGTCGTGATAATTTAGGGTTTATCTTCCAAGATTATAATTTGCTCGATTCATTAACCGTGCGCGAAAATATTGTACTACCACTTGCCATTGCAAAGGTGCCACAGAAGGAAATTGCTATACGGGTAGAGCGTATTGCACAGTTATTTGGCATTAGTGAGCTACTTGAAAAATATCCTTACCAAATTTCAGGTGGTCAAAAGCAAAGAACAGCATCATCTCGTGCATTAGTAACAGCACCGAAGCTTATTTTCGCTGATGAACCAACAGGAGCACTCGATTCAAAATCAGCGACAGATTTACTCGAAAGTTTAAGTGATTTGAACCAATCCCATGCGGCAACCATCATGATGGTTACACATGATGCGTTTGCAGCAAGCTTCTGTCAGCGCATTCTCTTTATCCAAGATGGGCAGCTTTCCAAGGAAATTCATCGTGGGATACAAACGAGAAAGCAGTTTTTCCAGGAGATATTACAGGTGCTTGCAGGCATCGGAGGTGGAGTAAATGACGTTATTTAGCTTGGCGCGCAAAAATATTCAGCGCAATTTGTCGAATTATTTTTTATACATCGCTTCGATGGTGTTTAGTATCGTCATTTACTTTACATTTGTCACGTTAAAATACAATGATGAGCTTGCGGCTTCAACAAATATGTCGCAACAAATTAAAGGACTAATGAGTGCATCGTCGATTGTACTGTTATTTTTCATTGTGATTTTTATCGCGTATTCCAATTCGTTTTTTATGAAGAAGCGGAAAAAAGAAGTGGCACTCTATTCACTATTAGGTGTACGTAAGCAAAAAATAGGATTAATGCTCTTTTTTGAGAATTTAGTTATTGGGCTTTTATCATTGATTTTAGGCATTGTACTAGGCTTTTTTATGTCAAAGGTGCTAGTAACAATTTTAGTGCGACTGATGGGCTATCAAGTCGTAGCAAATTTAACATTTACACCGGAAGCAGTGCTTCAAACAGCAGGGATTTTTGCGGTGCTATTCTTATTTACGTCCTTACAGGGCTACAGAGTTATCTACCAATTTAAATTAATCGACTTGTTTCATGCAGAGAAGCAAGGGGAGAAAATTCCCCGTGCATCCCTTTTGGCAGCAATACTGGGCACAGTGTTTATTGGATTTAGTTATTACACAGCCTCTACAGATATTTTCACAAGCTCTATTTGGAAATTATTCTCGATTCTTGGTACGCCACTTCTAGTAATAGGTTTGACAATTGCAGGGACATACTTATTGTTTCATAGTGTCAGCGTGTTCGTGCTGACGGCGCTAAAAAACGCTACATCTTGGTCGTGGAGAGGGTTAAATTTAATAGGTGTTTCACAACTATTGTATCGTATACGTGCAAATGCTAAATCGTTGTCTATCATCGCCATTCTAAGTGCTACAACGATTACCGCAGGTGGTGGCGTTTTTGGAATGTACTACAATACCGAAGCAACGGTGCGTCATATGTTACCAAACACATTTATGTGGAAAGGTGAAGCAGTAGAGTTTGACCAACAAAACGTGTTATACAATGAAACGATTGATGCCAAAAATTTACGTGTCGATAATGAATTTGCTTTTTTTGAATATACATTATTGAAGGAATCCGATTACAATCGTTTAGCGACATTACAGGGGACAAATCGTGAACTGCATATAGCAGATGGTTCAGCTATTTTACTAGATGTTAATTTTGATGAACGTTTTTCACATAACTTTACGGGTGAAAACTTTAAATTGCAGAGTGGGGAATCCTTTTATATCGACAAAATGTACACAGATAGTGTGCTAAACTTTATGTCAGCTGGTACGGTGCTTGTCGTAAACGACCAAGTTTTTGCTGCGACCAATGCCGAAGCGGTAACCATGCAGCTTATTGCTATGGATGATGATTTAAAGCAGCAAAGTGTGTCTAAAGAAATTTATGAACAACTATCAACTGAGCAACAAGAATGGTTTTCAAGTGTTCCTCAAAGCTATGAGGATAGTTTAGGTACAGTCGGCTCATTACTATTTGTAGGCAGTTTTTTAGGGCTTGTATTTTTAGCCGCTACTGGCAGTATTATTTACTTTAAAGTGTTAACAGAGGCAGAAGAAGATCAGGCGAAGTATGCAGTATTAAATAAAATCGGTGTGAATAGTAAGCAAATATTGAAGACAGTCGCAGGACAGGTTGCTGTTATATTTAGCGCACCACTTGTGGTCGGTATCGTACACAGTGCTTTCGCGCTACTAGCGTTTTCACAATTATTTAATATGGATATAACGAAGCCTGTACTATTATGGATGATTGCTTATTCAATCATTTACGGCTTGTATTATCTCTTTACTGTACGGTCGTTTTATAAAATTGTGAGACAGGGGAATTAATATGAAAAAGATGTTTATTAGTATAGGAGCACTGTTTATTCTGTTTGTGGCAGGTCTAATTGTACTTATGACCGTAGACTTTAATCGTTTAAATAAAGATACTTACTATGTGCATATTACCTCAGATGGGGAATTGGAAGAATATAAGGCTGATGATGGACAAATACTCCAAACGTATTGGTATGAGCTACCAGCATTTAAAGAAAACGGAGAAGAGATGACATTGAAATTTTCTGCACAAAAAAATCTGCGTCTGGACGCCTATTTAAAGCTTTACGTGAAAAAGGAAAATGAAGTGACATCTTATGATGAAATACAATTTGATGATATGCCAGCAAAAGTGCAGGCTCAAATGAAATAATAAAGAGGAGCAGTCCATAAAGAATGGGGGCTGCTCCTTTTACATTTTGATTGTTTATAATTGAATAGTTACTGTAGTTCCTTTTTGATCTTCAGATAGGATGGTTACGGTTCCTCCGTGAGCTTCAATAATATCTCGTGCAATTGCAGTTCCCAGTCCAGTACCTTGTATTTGCTCAGTATTGGTTCCACGGTAATAGCGCTCAAAAATATGGGCTAAATCTTCGGCACTTATGCCCCGACCATTATCGGCTATAGTAATGGTGTTCGTATCAACCGTTACATGTACGTTTACATCGGGAGGATTATGCAGCAATGCATTGTATAAAAAATTCACTACAGCCCGTCGCATAAAATGTTCATCTATAGAATGTAGAATAACCTCTGCTGTAGCATCAAAGTCGATATTTGCTTGCTCATAGGGAGGTGTATTGAGTGTGTCAATGACAATTTCGCGCATAAACTGTACCATATTCACTTCCGTTAAAGTTAGCGGAAGTTGCTGATGTCTAAGTCGCATTGTTAAATTTAAATCATCTAGTAATTCTTGCATATGCAAAGACTGCTTTTCAATAATTTGTGCATATTCCGTTCGATCGCTTGGCGATAAGTTCCGATCATTTAATAACTCTGCATAACCCCGAATGGATGCAAGTGGCGTCTTCATATCGTGCGAGACGTTACTAATCCACTCCTCACGCATCATCTCTAAACGCTTGCGTTCTTGCTCATGGGCAGCCAACTCGCTCGATACTTCACTTAAATTTTCAAATACTGGACGATACAGACCTTTTGGCACTTTTATAGGTAAATGTTTGTGATTTTTCAAATGCTGAATGCGTTCAATCATGGCGTAAAGGGGCTTAGTGAGCGTGCGACCGAATAACCAACCAACAAGCGTTGCAACTAGTAAATCCGCAATAATGATAAGCAAGCCATACTTTCCGATAAGTTGTAATGTAGATGCGCCTGAAAGATGAACCACGTATCTTGAAACGCCACTGCCTTTAATACCGATTAAATAGTTAATGTTATCTTTACTTCCTACATAAACTGTTGTATCAACATCGAATTCTTTATATTTATAAACTTGAATTAAATCAATTGGCGCATAATGAGAAAGTGCCTCTTGAGGTTCAAAATAAGCATCCGTCACTTGGCCATTTACATCAAGCAATTGAATCCAAGCATTTCGTTGGTGTAATTGTTGAAGCCCTTCTTTACTGACAGAAGGAAGCCCATTGCTCACATCAATATACTGCTGGAACTCGCGTACAAAAATTTCCTCGGTATCTGCGGTAGCATCATTAAATTTGTTAAATTGCTGATAGAGAATTAGTCCAAATAATATGGCAGTATTAACAAAAATAACGATGATGACAATCGATAAGATGGAAAGTAAAAAGCGTGCTGTTAAGCGCCATTTCATCGTTGTAACTCTTTTGGCACAACTAATTTATAGCCAAGCCCTTTAACAGTTGTAATAAAAACCGGTTTAGATGGATCCACTTCAATCTTTTCACGAAGACGACGTATGTGCACCATAACTGTATTGTCTGAGCCAAAGAAATCCTCGCTCCATACACGTTCAAATAATGTTTCCTTGCTTAAAATACGGTTAGGATTATGCATAAAACAAGCCATTAAACCAATCTCCTTAGCCGTTAACTCTAATAAAGTACCATCTTTATGTACTTCTGTTTCATCACTATTGAGCACGAATGGTCCAACTTGAATCGCCTTTGCAACAGGTGGCGTCTCCTGTATTTGATAGCCGGCTCGACGTAGCTGAGCCTTTACACGATAAGCAACTTCTTTAGGGCTAAAAGGTTTTGTAATATAATCGTCACCACCAATAGCGAGCCCTAATATTTTATCGATTTCTTCATTTTTGGCTGACAAGAACAGCACTGGGATATGCGAAACTTCACGAATACGACGGCACAAATCATAGCCTTCACCGTCTGGAAGCATGACATCAAGGAGCACAATGTCGGGGGTTGTTTGTTGAAAGCTTATCCAAGCTTTTTCAATGGAGTCAGCTGTATGAATTTGTTTATAGCCTTCTTTTAGGAGACTGACCTTTAGAAGATTGGCTAAATCAGCTTCATCTTCTACAATTAATATGGTTGGTTCTGCCATCGGATGCTTACACCCTTTCTATTTTTAGTTTAAATAAAGGTCTTGTTGTTAAATATTACTTCTTTATCAGCCTTATTATAAATGAAAGTGAGACAAAGACGAAGCACGATGAATGGAGCAACAAGTAACAACTACGCTGTTAACCAGCACCGCTCATACTTCGACATGATAATTGTAAATTTAGAGTAGTTTTACTCGTATTTGCAGGAACTATCGAACTCGCTGTCGAAATGAATGGTATACGCAGTGATGCGTAGCTATCAAGTAAACGCAATAAGCTTTAAATGAAGTCTTCTCACATAGTAGATTTGTTCTTGAATAACTAATAATAATGGCTCTCTGCTCGTATAGGTGGAGAGCTATCTTTTACCCTTGTGTAGACTACATAAAATAATTTTTTGGATTGGGAGAGTGAATAAACATGATTTCTGATTTACAAATGCATGAAAAAGCTAATCAACCAGAAAATGACGAAAGTGTTCAGCAGCCTAAAGCTGTGGAAACATTGTTTGTGAATGATTTCATAGACGGTATTTTAGATCCACAGCAAAAAATGCTTGGTCCTGTCAAAAATGGTGGCACAATTATTGCCAATACGACACCAGGGTGTTGGGGGCCGATGTTAACGCCAACCATTCGTGGTGGACACGAAGTAACAAAGCCGGTCTTTGTAGAAGGTGCCGAAGTAGGCGATGCAATTGTTATCACAATAAAATCTATACAGGTAACATCACTTGCGACGGCATCTGGGCATGACGAGGCAATAATTGACCGTTTTATCGGTGATCCGTTCGTATCAGTAAAATGTCCCGGCTGTGGTAAACTTCATCCAGCTACTGTAGTGGATGGTATTGGACCGCATGCAATACGCTGTTCAACTTGTGATACTGAAACTGCGCCATTTAAAATGACAAATGGTTATACAATGGCACTAGACCAAAAGGGGAATATCGGTTTAACCGTAGGGCGAGAGGGTGCTCGACGTATTGCATTGGATGCAAAAAATTATATGCGCACGCCTGAAAATTCTGTGCAAAACCCTGTCGTTGCTCTTGCACCAAGTGACTTAATCGGCGTTATGGCAAGAATGCGACCATTTTTAGGTCAGCTAGGGACAACGCCTTCAAAGGCGATGCCAGATTCTCATAATGCTGGTGATTTTGGCTCATTTTTAATAGGAGCTCCACATGAATATGCATTTACACAAGCAGAATTGGATACTCACCGAACAGATGGGCACATGGATATTAGCCGTGTTCGTGAGGGGGCTACAATTATTTGCCCTGTAAAAGTACCAGGTGGTGGCGTGTACATTGGTGATATGCATGCCATGCAAGGAGACGGTGAAATTGCTGGACATACAACAGATGTCGCAGGAATCGTACAACTACAGGTAAGTGTATTGAAAAAAGTAGCACTTGAAGGCCCGATATTATTACCAAATGAAGAAGATCTTCCATACACAGCAAAGCCTTTTTCAAAAGAAGAAAAACGTAGAGCCCGCGAACTTGCGGAGGAATTTGGGGTCAAACAGGTGGAAGAAGTGTTCCCTGTTTCGATAGTGGGTACAGGTACAACATTAAATGATGCGACAACTAATGCAATTAGCAGAGCCGCAAAGCTATTTGAAATGACTGAGCCAGAAGTAATGAATCGTGCAACCATTACGGGTTCCATAGAAATCGGCCGCCATCCAGGTGTCGTTACGGCAACATTCCAAGTTCCGAAGACGGTGCTAAAAAAAGCACGAATATACAAACCGATTAAAAAGCAATATGATTAAAAACAAGTAAACATGAAAACTTTTACCATAAAAACGATATTTTAAATACCTCGGCACGAGCCCAATGTATGCATACATTGGGCTCGTGCTTTACTATTTTAACTTTTCAGCATTGTCAAAAATATGAAGTTCTGAAATTGAAATCTTATTTTTAGCTGATATAATAGAAAAAGCTTCTACATGTATAGACGATGACAATTCATATAAAGTTGATTTCTAGGATGGTGACTATGGCCGATTTCGTACGTTTACAAGAAAAAGATGTAAAAAATCATCGTTTAAAAGCATATTTAGCTAAGATGAGTGGAGGTGGACATGCTCCTTCTAGAACTAATTTCGCTGATGCGTTAACAGGTGCTGCTGGTGGTTTACTATGTATCTTTGTATTACTTTGTTTAACAAACTATACAGGGACACCGTGGTTAATGGCATCACTTGGGGGGAGCTGTGTACTGGTATTTGTCGTATGGAATGCGCCGCTGTCACAACCTCGAAATATTATAGGTGGGCATATGATTTCAGCTTTTATCGGCGTGGCGATGTATTTATTGTTAGGATCGAGCGTTATTTCGATTAGCCTTGCAGTCGGCTTGACTATTTTCTGTATGGCACTTGCTGGGGTAATACATCCACCGGCAGGAGCAAACCCGATTATCATTATTTTAGGCGGCTACGGCTGGAGCTATTTAATAATGCCAGTATTCATAGGGGCAGTGATTATTGTCATTTTTGGCTTGCTAATTAATAATTTACGACAAACGAGAAAGTACCCACAATTTTGGTAAACAAATTTTTTTGAAAAATTTTTATTAAAGTGTGTAACTATTTTGTTTCGTTGTCCGTCTACTGTCTAGGAAGTAAAGTATGAACTGATTTTGGAAACAGTTTACACTTTAAATATTTAATAAATGGACGCTGCCATAAAATAGCGTCAGCAATGAGCCGTCTGAGACAATGCACTGGGCTACCAACTTAAGAGCAGTTGTCAGATGCGCTCATTTGCCTTAGTATGTAAAGTAATGAGCTTTGTAAGTATATATAGCTAATTAGAGCTAAAGTGTTTGTCTTGATGAACACTTTAGCTCTTTTGTCTGTGCTTATTCATAACTTATTAGCATATCTTGGATAGGATTTGTTATATTGAAGAAAGAATAAAAATAATTTAAAAACGAATTATACCATGATAGGGGAAGATCTTTGTTGCGTGAAATTGATGGGGGGCTCTGGTTGTATGCTGTTGGATTGTGATGAGCAATTATTCATAACATATAGACAAAGTGGCGAAAACGGAGCCGAAAAGTTACTTTCAAAATGGGCAGAGGCTGAGGTCACAGCACAAGCTGATCCTAAAATATTAGGTTCTGCTTTATCACCACAATTATTTTTAGTGAATGAAGAAGCGGCGATGAACATTGCATTTTCGACAGCTCGAAAATATTGGGGACGTGTTTCTACGACGTTACAACTTTTTTTCACTAAGCAGGGCCTGGATACAAAATATGTGAATGACCGACTGAATGCCTTTTTTTACACTCAAAAAGGGAAGGAAATCTTTTTTGACCAACTTTTTGCCCAGCATACAATGGATTTGGAGCGTTTAGTCTGGCTTGTGTTTGGCAAGCGATGGCAGGTACAGTTGCCAGAAGATGACTTACAAACGATATATTTATATAAATTTGAAAATGATTATTTTGTGCATATGATTTATAAAGAAGATCATTTATTTTGGCATTGGCTGTTTATGAAAAAAGTTTATTCACTGCTTATCCACAAACCATTAGAACAATTCACATTTATTTATGAAATTATGGGACATTTTGAACAATCTTCAGCAATTACTTATACACATGTGAATAACTTTGTGCATAATTACAGAAAAAATCTGGATAAGTGTATAACTTATGTGGATAAATGCAATTCTTCCTGTTTAGCGAAAAAACAGTTACGTCTTTATCAAATTGTGACCCACTATCGTTTGTCAGAGGGGCAATATCAACATATTAAAGATTTAATTACTTCATTTGAGGCTGATTGGCGTTATTCTATGTATGCATTAACAGAGAAAGAAAAGGTCTTAATTGCCTATATTTTATTGCATATAGCACATCAAGAGCGAGATTATGACAATGTTCTTCATTATGGTGAATATTTATTAGAAGATGAACGGCTTAATAACTACGCAATCGAAATTTTGCTAGAATATAAGGATTTACTGCCAAATCGAAAGCCAACACCGCCGGCCATTATTAAAAATTATCATCTTAATTATTTAGAAAATTTGTATGCGGTATTGCTAGATACGTATGTCAGAATGGAACGTTACGAAGAGGGGCTACTGCTCTTAAAAGAACATGTACTGGCATCCAATAAAAAAATAAACGCCGTACTGGTACAGCAAGACTACAGTAAAGAGCAATTAATCGCTCTTGAGGCATCTGTGCAAAAAGATATTGCCCTTCATGTTAATAACTCATTACAACATATTGGACTATCTGTAGAAGAATGGCGCCAACATTATCGTCAACCTGATAGCTCGTATTATTTAGTCGCTCAAAGCTCTTCATTGCATATGATTAATATACTCAAAATTCTTTTTGTTACGGAACAATTTGAGCTATTTGAGAAATTAATCGAAGTATATAAAAAATATTTACTTGTTGAAGACCATTTCGAACAATTACGGATATTTATTAGTGCGTATGTGTAATAGACAAAAGAGTGTCCACTGAAGTCAAACAATGACTTACTTGGACACTCATTTTAATTTTTTAAATTGTTTGCGTGCCTGACACTACTTACTCTAAAACTCCTTTTTCTTGAAGTGCGTTGATTTGTTCAGCACTATAGCCAAGTGATGTCAGTACTTCTTCGTTATGTTCACCAAGCTTTGCGCCAACATGCTTGTAAGCTGGATTGACGCCATCAAATTTAAAAGCAGATGCAATTTGTTTTTGCGTCGTACCATCGTTTTTCGGAATCTCCACAATCATGCCACGAGCTTGTAACTGTGGATGCTCGCATGCTTCTGGAAAAGTTAACACTGGCTCGACACAACCTTCAAAATCTTCATTAAAGACTTCAAGCCATTCGTTGTAGGTTTTCGATAAAAAGGCATCATGCACAGCCTCTTTAAAGCGAATTTGTGTATAGTACGAATCATTAAACGTATTATCAATTAGTTCAGGAATATCTAGTGCTTCACAGAGCAACCTACGAAACTGTGGCTCAAGACTGCCCACGGAGAAAAATCGACCATCCTTTGTTTTATAAAAATCATAGTAGCTACCTCCATTTAAAATTTCTTGTTCGGGTTGCGGTACACGACCGCCGCCGATATAGGCAGAGCCATACATTGCATTAAGAGAAAATACCGCATCGGTCATACTAATATCCACAAACTGACCTTCTCCAGTTTTTTCACGGTGCAGTGCAGCAGCAAGTACCCCGATGGCAGCATGCATCGTACCGCCAGCAATATCTGCTAGCTGAATCCCCATAGAAACGGGCTTTTTGTCTTTATGACGAGAGTAATCGAGCACCCCTGCTAGTGCCAAATAATTATTATCATGCCCAGGTCGGTTGCTATACGGACCCGTTTGACCATAGCCTGTAATCGCACAATAAATCAATTTTGGATTCACTTCTTTTAACGTTTCATAGCCGATACCAAGTCTTTGCATAACCCCTGGTCGAAAACCTTCAATGATAACGTCATATTCTTGTACGAGTGTCTTTACAATATCTATAGCCTCAGGCGCTTTCAAATTTAATGTAAGAGACTTTTTAGAACGATTCAAGTGTTGATGAATATATGCCTCATGATCTTCATCATAGGGAGGCATAATACGCGTTAAGTCAACGCGTTTGGAGGATTCTACATGAATAACCTCCGCACCTAGGTCAGCAAAAATCATTGTCGCCATTGGCCCTGGTAGTAATGCAGAAAAATCGAGAATTTTTAACCCCTTTAAAATACCCAAATCTTCCAACCCCTTTTTGTGTAGGCTACAATGCAGTCGTTTAACATGCATTGGTAGCGCTTTTCTCATTATCCCCATAGTGTGAAAAGCAAGCTTTATACCATTCTGTATTAATACAGATTTTATTTATTTTAATCAGTATTATAACAGATGAACAATTAGATTGACTATGTTAATTTTCATTATAAATTAATTTATCAGAAAATTATATGTCAGAATAACAATAAAAGTAAAAAAATTTAGAATTTAGATGGTGGAGGACGTGCGAAGGGAGTGAAAGCTGGTAGAAATGCTGATACGGGTGAGTAAATCACTGATAGAATTTTCATAAAAATGATGTTTACATTTTTTATTTTAGGGTACTTGATTAATGTGACGAATAGTTGGGTAAGCTTAAGTATAAGTCATCCTTGTGTGACACACGCTTATTATGAAATTGATATGTAAATTCGGGACACATCTCTTGATCAAACTTGACAGGACTTAAGGTTATCCCCCTTTCCCTTATGACAAAACAAGTATGATATGATGTATGCCTATATTTTGTTAAAGCCAAGAGAGCACCGATGCTTCTTGGCTTTTTAATTTGGGCAAGACTTTCTTCCATTATTTTAGAAATACTATGAAGGTTCGCTATCTACCTGTCGATATAAAGGGTATGATGAAAATGAAGTTTGTGCGTATCAATTAGATGTGAAAGGAAGAGTGAGATGGATAAAACAAAAATCCAAAAAGTGAACAAAGCACTGATCGCAACTGTTTTTGCTACTAGCGGGATTGCTGTTGTTGTACCACCACCACAAAAAGTAGCAGCAGCTACTTCACCATTTGTAGATATTAACCAATATTCAAGTCACTATGACAATATTTTAAAATTATACGCTCAAGGTGCAATTAGTGGATTTGCAGATAAAACATTCCGACCAAATCAAAATGTAACACGTGGTCAAGCAGCAAAAATGCTCGCTACAGTTTTAAAGTTAGATTTAAAGAATGTAGAAGATCCCTATTTTAGAGACGTACCAAAGAGCAATGAATATTATAAATATGTAGCAGCGTTGCAAAATGCAGGCATTATGTCTGGTTATGCAAATGGCTCATTTATGCCAAATGAAGTAATTACACGCGGGCAACTAGCCAAAATTTTAGTGCTTGGCTTTAAATTCGAGGTAGCATCGAATTTTAATCATAGCTTCCAAGATATTAATAGCCAATCAAGCAATGCTTACTATATTCAAACATTAGTAGATTTAAAGATTACAGAAGGAACAACACCTGTCACATTTTCTCCGTTCAATGCAGTAACTCGAGGTCAAATTGCTTCTTTTATTGTTCGTTCACAAGAGAAAAAGGGGAATGTATCAACTTATAAGATTACTGGTGTTGAAGATGATACTGTTTACATAAATTCTGAACCTTATTCAGTACCTGAAAACCTTTCACATATTTTCAATGAATACAATGCAGATGTATTAAAGGGTGCATTTATTGAGGGAGATATTTCAGGGAAATCTATCTATTCAGTTGCAAAGTTAACGTTGAATGCAAGCGGGACGAGCTCTCGAAAGTTACAGTTTGACGGTGACTATAAATCGTTTGGTGGCACAATCGTTGTCAATGGGAACTATATTGCGTTCGATAATGTTACGCTAACCGGCACAATGTTAGTAAATGAAACAGTTCGTCCACCTTTACATTTAGATGTATCCTACTATAAGCCATTAGCAATTGGCCGTGTAGCAAGCAATAATTTTTCATTTATTAACTGGTCAAATCCAGATAAGCCAGAAGATGAAAGCTCTAATAGCAACCCATCAGGCGATCTTCAAAACTGGACCGACTCCAATCAAAATCCAGATAAAAACAAGCCTTTTGAAAACTGGTCAAAAGACAAAGTGACAATGAAAAATGTCGAAAAGCACATTGAGTTTTACAATAGTACCGTATCAAGACTTGTTGTGTCGCAAAGTGGTACAAAAATTGAAACAAATACAAAATTACCACGTGTTGATATTATCGGAAACGTACGTGAGTTTGAAATCCAAGGTAATATCGGTACGTTAAATTTAGATACAGAAACAGCCCTTACAATATACGGAGATAGCAATATCGATTGGATAAATTACAATAGCTATACCGATTTACAACTGTATATTGATGGTCGCGTAGGCACGCTTTATGTAGATAATGCATATGGTTGGGTTGATATTGGTGATTACACATATATCGATAAAGTAATTCTGCCAAAAGACGAAGGACCAAATAATATTTTTGATGACTTCTTAAATGATAAAGATAATGTGGGAAATATTACTGACCCTGACGGTAAACCAATCGATAAAGATGATATTGATAACCAAAAGCCAGCGGATAAAACAAAACCGTTAATTGATATTACCAAGTTAACGGTCTTGAATGGTAGCGATGTTCAAGTAGAATTTACGTCAGATAAAGTAGGCACGTATTACTATATTGTGCGAGAAAAGGGCGTAGAAGTACCAACCAAACGAGAAATGGTGAATCGCATTTCTACAGATAATGCAGCAAGTGGCACGGCATCAGCTGTAAACGGTAAAAATACGTTCAAAATTTCTAATTTAGGTGAGAAAAAAGAATACGTTGTCTATGTCATGGTAGTAGATGGAGCGAAAAATGCTTCAGATATTAAATCGCAATCGTTCCAAATGAAAGATTCATCACCACCATCAGTAAAATCGCTAACGGTGACCCCTCTACATGGTGGAACACGGGCAGAGTTTACATTTACAGCGAGTGAACCAGGGGAATACTTCTACTATGTACGTAAAAAGACAACTGCCGCAGATCCGACAACTGCAGATGTAATAGCTAACCCAACAGGTAAAGGGAAGGCACTTGCAGGTAAATTAGGAATTTCCGGATTGCTGACAGGTTTAGACCCTGAACAAGATTATCAACTTTTTGTAGTGATGAAGGATGATTCAGGGAATAATTCAATTGATCCAATTCCAAAAGAAGCAATCAAAGAATTCAAAACAGGTGCTTTAGACAATCTACCTCCATATATTGTGGGTGGAGAGCTCTTTTTACAAGATGAAATTAAAAATGAATTTTATGTAACGGTCAGTGAGGAGTTAGATCCGATTGCAGCTGAAAAAGTTGAAAACTATGAACTGACAGGAACAGGTATTGTCAATCAAGGATTACAAAAGCCAATTCGACCAGAAAAGGTTGTTTATAATAAAGCTCAAAAAAGATTAACGTTCACAATCCCTTCTTTAACAGGTTTCGTTAATGGAGATAACTTGGTTGTAACGATATCTCCAAATGTAAAAGACCTTGCTGATAATGAATTCGAAAATATTAACAATACACCAGTGAATACTGTTCCGCGCAATACTGCAGAGTATATTCATAAAGATGGTGAATGGCCATATTTAACGATTATCGGAGAACCTGCTATTAACGCTGCTAAAGACCAAACACTAGTTGAATTTAATGCGACAAAAGCCGGAACCTACCATTATTTAATTATGGAATCCGATTTAAATTTAACAAGAGATGACCGTCTACGATTAATCGAAGCTGTACAATTAAATTCAAAAGAATTTAATGTAGGGGGCAAAAATATTCCGATTATCGGTAGTGGTGGCAATAAGCCAGCACAATTAGGGAAACAAAAGGTGACAGTTCCGCTCCCTAATACAATCCCGCCGTTAGATCCTTTTAAGAGTTATTCCATCTATATGGTGTTGCGAGACCGTTCAGGAAATGTCTCGGATATTCAAACAAAACATGTAATTGATGACCGTACAGCTCCTGTTATTGACAATACGTCAATTAAAATATTGGAAGGTGATCGGAAAGCAACCTTTAAATTTATGTCAGATGAGGATGGTTCGTATTACTACGTCCTTCGAAAGGTTGGCGATCCAACGCCTGGACCAACAACGCCTGAAGAAGTAATGGCTAAGGGAATTACGAGCAGTATGCGTAAAGATACCAATGAGATTTCTTTAACGCTTGAGCCACATCAAGAGTATGAGCTGTATGTAGCAGTAAAAGACCGATATAATAATGTCACGATGGTGCAAAAAGGGACAGAATCAAAAGTTTACACATTTGATGAGAAGCAAAATAAACTTATAACGCTAACGCCTGGTTTAAATGGTACGGGTGTTATGAAATATACATTCTTTGCAGATGGAACACCACCAAAGGTAGAAGATCCAATCTATAAACGAATTGATGGCAAAACATTTGAAGTAACATTTTCAGAGGCTGTCGATACAGGATTTGATTTTAAATTAGTTCAACCAGGTACAACAACGCCTATTACACCAACTTACACACATAGCTGGAAAGATGTTACGGGTACAAATGATTGGGAATCTCGCAAGCTCATTATCAAGTTTAATACCGAAGTAAAAGAAAGCTTTGATATTAGTGTCAATGCTGCAGCGAAAGATAAAGGTGGCTGGACATTTAGTAAGGATCGAGCAGAGTATAAATATCCTACAAAAGAGAATACAATTACTTCTGCGACATTATTACCAGATACGCAATTCCCAAGTAATTTAAATATTTCTAAGAAAGTTGAAGTTGTTGCGAATCTGAATGCCGATATTACATGGGATCAGCAGTATTACTACGCTGTATTGAACTCAGGATATAATCTAACGCCTGATAATGTTATGGATGTTATTACGAAAGCAGATAGTAATAACTTTACGTATATTCCTGGGGGAGCAATTGTTTCCTATGGTAAAGGTAAGATTACAGCGCCTTCTGATGCAAGTTCTGCGAAGACTTTCACAGCGATTCAAACAGGTAGTGATCCAAATTCAACAAACGTATTCCAAAAAGATCAACGAATTTATCTATTCACGAAAGATAAATATGGAAATATTGTCTATGCAAAAGCTTCAACAGATCCAGCAGCTTTAGATTATGTATTAATTCAACCTAGAACACAATAAATATAAAAAGAGAAAGCCACTAGCTAATATTCATGCTAGTGGCTTACTGTTTAATTGTGGTTTATTTGCAATGACAAATCCCACACCACTTAAGACAGGGTATGGGATTTTTATAAGTTAATTTCTAACAATTTGGAACGTACCAGAAGTTTGAGTTTCTATAATGTATTGATTGCCATTGACTGTATAGGAAACAGGCTCTTGGTCACCGAATTCATTAAGCTGAACAATGGAAGCATTGTCAGGTAAATTTTCTAAAATAATTTCAATATTCGCATCAAATTTAACAGGTTTATTATTTAATACTGCTTGGAAAGTAATGCGATTTAAGTTTCTTGTAAGCTGAACATCCATTACACCCGAATCCTTATTAACAAGTGTATTGAGCGGTGGGATGATTAAGACCATATTTGCTTTCGTTGTTAAAACAAAACGTTCATTTTTATTTTCAGAATCAGCAACATTAATTTTTGCTTTATACGTGTTTCTTCTACTCTTAGACATTAGTGTGTTTTTACCAGGTACTGCTGCCGAGTCTGACAATGTTGGTGTATCGATTGTATGACCATTTTCAGGTAGTTTATATTTCCCTTTTACAAAGTCTACTAATTTCCAAACGTTTGGAACAAGCTGTTGTTGTACGGGTGTTAATGCTTCAAAAGCGTTTTTTGCTGCTTGGACATCCTGTGTTGTAGACGTTTTTGGCGATAAGGCAGCAATGGTATTTTCTACTTGCTTCGCTGCGGATTTATCCAATATAACGACCTGTTCGGCATCTAATAATTGTTTTTCAATCCCTGAAGGTAAAACAACATTGGAGAATTTTCGCAATGCATTATACTCAGCGCGCGCCTCTGCCACATCTTTATGGAAGCTAAGTCGAGAAGCGTTTAACAATTGAATTTTATTAACAACTTTATCAACAGAAGTATTCGGTGTAATTGTTGACGTCAGTATTTTTTGGGTTGCTTCACTTACAAAGGTTTTTTGCGCAGCATTTAACCTATTGTACCAATCTCTCGTTTCAATTACATTTTGATAATAGTTAACAGAAGTAGAGTCAACGGAAGCTAATTTTTCTTCTATTTGTGCAGCTAGTCGACGATAACTTACTCTTGTTTGTTGATGATTGGATAGTGTCCCATAATTCGTTACATATTGCTTTTCAGTTTCTGTTAACGCATTGTACGCCTTTAGTGCAGCTTCTAAGTATGGCTGAAACGAGAAGGATGTATCATTAATATTGGAAATCAACTGGATAACGTTGTTAACGTTAGCATTATAGTAATTATTATATATGTAAGCAGTCTTGGCATGTGCCGAATGATCAGCAGCTGAGGCAGACGTTATAGGTGTTGAATAGATAAGTGAAGGTACTGCTACTAGTGCAAGCAAGGCTAGGTTTCTTTTGTGTTTCATATGGGCAAACCTCCTATATTTTATACTTAATTTTATCATAGCTTAAGGATTTTATATGCATATTTTAGCTGAATAGGTAAAAAGGTCCGATGTTTTCTTTAACTCAATACGTCTTATTTACGACAAATAGGATTGTAAACAGACTTTATTAATTGAAAACTTTACGTTGCTTGGTAAATTCAGTGAAACTTTTATTGTTATACTACCAATGATACATTATGATTATTTTATAAAAATGGAGGTGTTTGTAATGAAAAAATCCAAAAGTATTGCATTAAAGCTCACTTCTTTAATTTTAGGTGTATTTTTAGTATTATTTGTTGCTTATACATTGGTAACTAGCGCTACTCTGCATACTCAAAGTGTTGATGATTCAGAGAAGGCAACGCTGCAAAATGCGGAGTTATCTGCTGCAAAAATGAGCGAACGGTTTAAAAAAGCTAATGATACATTACAAACAACAAAACGTATTGTTGAAGCAATGGAAAAAAATGATGCGCTTTCGACAGAAAGTGTAATGGATATACTGAATACGAATTTAACGAATAATGATGATTTACTTGGTGTAGGGGCCGTTATAGAAAATGGTGCGGTAAAAGTTGGACCAACTACTGATACGGCATTAATTGATGTAAAAAATCGCTTTATCCCTTACCTAACTAAAGATGGCAACCAAATCAACACAGACCCTATAGAAGGAATTGACGATCCGAAAGCGGAAGATGCTTGGTATCGGATTCCAAAAGGAGAAGGGCGTGCTGTATTAACAGAGCCATATGATTATAATGTGAACGGTAAAACTATCTCGATGACGACTATTGCTGTGCCACTGTATAACGCATCAGGTACATATTTTGGCGTATTAACAGCCGACTTATCTATCGACTTTTTAAAGGAATTAGCTGACTCTATACAGCCTGATGGTGGTTATGCAGGCATTATTACAGATCAAGGCATGTTAACGGTCAATAGTATTAACGAAAAGTTAGATGGGACAAATATGCAGGATGCGGTTGATTGGACAAGTATTAGACAATCTATGGATGAAGGAAAACCGGACAGTCTATATGTAGACTCGAAGCAGCTTGGGGAAAAATCATTTAATGCTTTTGCTCCCATGATGTTAGAAAATATCGATGAAGTATGGTCAGTGCAATTAGTTTTACCTAATTCTAAAATATTAGAAACGTATAATAAAATCCTTGTCTTCACGATTGTATCAGCAATTATTATGGTAATTTTAATGGCCGCTGCTAGTGCAATGTTTATATATAAGCAGTTGAAGCCTTTAAAGGTTTTACGTACATCGATTGAAACAGCAGCAGAAGGCGATTTAACGAAAAAGATAGATGATAAATTTATAAAATCCGATGAAATTGGTGCTGTTGCATTAGCTTATAATAATATGCTGGATAAGACGAATGATGCCATACATACGGTATTAAATTCTTCAACATTGCTCAATCAATCATCCGACCATGTTCATGAAGCCTTTAATGAAATTGTAGCATCAAGTCAGGAAGTATCTGTCGCAATTAACGAAATAGCGCAAGGTGCATCAAAACAATCAGAGGATACAGAAGAAACGAATTATCGAATGATTGACTTATCTGACCAAATTGACGCCATTACAAGGTTGTCAAAGCAAATGGACGAGCTGTCAATCAAAACACAAACTTCTACAGAGCAGGGCATGAAAGAAGTGGAAAGTTTACGTGACCGAAATGCGGAAACGAATGAAATGAATGGACGTATCCAACGTCAAATGGAATCTTTGTCTAGCAATATTAACAATATCAATCAAATTATTGCATCTATTCAAGGAATAACAGAGCAAACGAATCTATTAGCACTGAATGCAAGTATAGAAGCTGCTCGAGCGGGAGAACACGGCAAAGGCTTTGCAGTAGTAGCAGAGGAAGTGCGTAAACTGGCAGAGCAGTCTAAAAACGAAACAGAAGTTATTAAACAAACGGTCTCTAGCATTCTAGCAGATTCAAAGCAAACGGTATCCGTTATTGCTTCCAATGCAAGCTTAATGCAAGCGCAAAATGAATCGGTACAAAATACAGAGTTAGCTTTTAAGGATAATAACGAGCTATCTCAATCAATTGCAACAGCAATTAATGAACTATTGTCAGAGCTTTCACAAATGTTGGAGCAAAAGGACCAAGCCATTACGGCGATTCAAAGTATTTCTGCCGTTTCAGAGGAAACTGCTGCTTCTGCAGAACAGGTGAGTGCATCAGCCGCAGACCAACAGGCAGAAATGGAAAAGGTCTCAGAATCTATCAACAACATGAACCAAATTTCTAAAGAACTTCAAGAGGTCGTGAATCGATTTAAACTTGCATAATAAAGAGAGATGGAAATACCCGCGGAGCAGGGTGATACCCATGAAGCAAAGGGGTTTACCCGCGGAGCAAGATGAAATACCCGCGAAGCAGAGAGGTTTATCCGCGAAGCAGGGTGATATCCGCGGAGCAGGGTGATACCCATAAAGCAAAGGGGTTTACCCGCGAAGCAAAGAGGTTTACCCGCGAAGCAAGGTGATTTACCCGCGGAGCAGGGTGATTTCCCCGCGAAGCAAGGAGGTTTACCCGCGGAGCAGAGTGATACCCGTGAAGCAGAGAGGTTTACCCGCGGAGCAGGGTGATTTACCCGCGGAGCAGGGAGATTTACCCGCGAAGCAAGGAGGTTTACCCGCGGAGCAGAGAGATTTCCCCGCGAAGCAGGGTGATACCCGTGGAGCAGAGCGATTTCCCCGCGGAGCAGGGTGATACCCATGAAGCAAAGGGGTTTACCCGCGAAGCAAAGAGGTTTACCCGCGAAGCAAGGAGGTTTACCCGCGAAATAGAGTGAAATATCCGCGGAACAGGGTGATTTACCCGCGAAATAGAGTGAAATATCCGCGGAACAGGGTGATTTACCCGCGAAATAGAGTGAAATATCCGCGGAACAGGGTGATTTATCCGCGAAATAGGGAGATTTCCCCGCGAAGCAGGGTGATACCCGCGAAGTAGGGTGATACCCGTGGAGCAAAGAGATTTCCCCGCGGAGCAGGGTGATTTACCCGCGAAATAGGGAGATTTCCCCGCGGAGTAGAGTGATTTACCTGCGGAGCAGAGAGATTTCCCCGCGGAGCAGGGCGATTTATCCGCGAAATAGGGAGGTTTACCCGCGAAGCAAGATTAAATACCCCAAAGCAAAGCAAAAACCTACAAACATAAAAAGGGGCTGTCCTAGCAAGGGGCAGTTCTTTTTTATGTAAACTTATACTAGCGGGGGAGCATTGACCCATGTCGTGAACAGTTTTACTATAGAAAGAGATGAAAGGGGGTCACCTCCATGATGTATCTCGGTATGATTTTCTTTAAAATAGTTGCCCCTATTTTAGTGTTGCTTGTACTTGGTGCATTTTTACAAAAGAAATTTTCTTTTAACTTAAAAGCATTATCTCAGCTCATTACGTATTGTTTTATGCCAGCTGCGGTATTTGTGAATTTATATGAAACAAGTGTGGAGTTATCAGTGCTGGGGGAAGTGGCATTATTTATTGTGCTCTTTATCGGCAGTCAAATGGTGCTTAGTCATTTTTTAGCGAAGGGGCTTGGTCTAGCGAAAACAGAGACGGCAGTGTTTAAAAATAGTGTTGTCCTTATTAACTCCGGCAACTATGGTATTCCAGTTGCACAAATGATTTTCGCAACGCAGCCCATTGGGGTGGCAATCCAAGTGATTCTCGTTATTTTTCAAAATATGACGACCTATACATATGGTTTATATAATTTAATCTCTTCGACTAAATCAGGGATGGCAATCATAAAAGACTTCCTGAAAATGCCCATTATTCATGCCCTTATAATAGGGGTGGCAATGAATTTCTTTAATATTGGCATTCCACAATTTATCCGTATTTCTATTGACCACGTAGCTGATGGCTTTATTGCCGTAGCGCTTATTACACTGGGTGCACAACTATCACAGCTTGAAATCAAGTCCATGTTCAATAAAACGGTGTTTGTTAGCTGCATTACACGTCTAGTAGTAGGCCCAGCCGTTGCATTGCTTATTATTTTTGTCCTCGGTTTAGATGGTGTTGTCGCTCAGTCACTCTTCATTGCAAGTGCATTTCCGACCTCACGCAATAGCTCTAGCTTGGCATTAGAATATGATGTTGAGTCGGCAACTGCTGCGCAAACGGTTCTTTTTTCCACGATTGTTAGCTGTCTAACAGTAACAATTGTCATTTATCTAGCAGAACTGCTATTTACGTAATTACTCAAGGATAATAGCAAGATAAATCTAATTATAACTTCCATCTATTAGAAAAATCTGTTACACTATCATCAAACTTAATAGCTATAACTAGGGGAGTCCGATGAGTCGGGCTGAGAGGGAAACGCATAGAGGTTTCTTGACCCTTTGGACCTGATCTGGCTCATACCAGCGTGGGAAAGTTAATGAACATCGCACTCCTAGAATTTTTTGCGATAAATAAACCTTACATGTACAGCCGGATCCAATATTTTTGGATTCGGCTTTTTTATTTGTAATGCTACCTATTGGCGTGAGCTAGATTCGGTCCTTTTTGAAAATTTATGGAAAAGGGAGCGGAATAGTATATGACAACAGTTAGCGAAAAGAACATTACCATTATGACAAGTTTTGACGGAAGTAAAAAAGTATATGTAGAAGGAACACGCCCAGATATTTTAGTACCGATGCGTGAAATTCAGCTAAGCCCAACAACGGGTAGTTTTGGAGAAGAAGATAATGCACCAGTGCGTGTTTATGATACGAGCGGTCCTTATACAGATCCAACTTACAAAGTGGATATTACAAAAGGTTTACCTGCATTGCGTAGTGCGTGGATAAAAGAACGTGGAGATGTAGAGGAGTACGAAGGGCGGACGATTAAACCAGAGGATAATGGTTTCCGCAAAGCAGACGACCCTCGTATGAAGGAAAACGTTTTTCCGGAGCTTTCCCGAAAACCATTACGTGCAAAAAAAGGTCGCAACGTGACACAACTGCATTATGCAAGACAAGGGATTATTACCCCGGAAATGGAATTTGTAGCGATTCGTGAACATGTAGAACCAGAATTTGTACGTGCAGAAATTGCTGCAGGACGTGCCATTATGCCATCCAATATTAATCATCCAGAGGCAGAGCCGATGATTATTGGCCGAAACTTTCATGTCAAAATTAATGCCAATATTGGTAATTCGGCTGTTTCTTCCTCTATAGCAGAGGAAGTTGAAAAAATGACATGGGCTACACGATGGGGCGCAGATAATATAATGGATCTATCTACTGGCAAGCATATTCATACAACCCGCGAATGGATTATTCGTAATGCAGCTGTACCTGTAGGAACTGTGCCAATTTATCAGGCACTCGAAAAGGTCAATGGTGTAGCCGAGGATTTAACATGGGAAGTGTATCGTGATACGTTGATCGAGCAAGCTGAACAAGGGGTGGATTACTTTACGATTCATGCAGGCGTATTGCTTCGTTACGTACCACTCACAGCTAATCGCGTAACGGGCATTGTGTCGCGTGGTGGTTCGATTATGGCGCAATGGTGCCTATTCCATCACCAAGAAAACTTCTTATATACTCATTTTGAAGAAATTTGTGAAATTATGAAAACGTATGATGTTGCTTTTTCATTAGGGGATGGTTTACGCCCAGGTTCAATTGCTGATGCCAATGATGAGGCACAGTTTGCGGAGCTTGATACGTTAGGAGAGTTAACGCAAATTGCATGGAAGCACGATGTACAAGTAATGGTAGAGGGACCTGGGCACGTACCGATGCATCTCATTAAAGAAAATATGGACAAACAATTGGAAGTTTGCAAAGAAGCACCTTTTTACACATTGGGGCCTCTTACAACGGATATCGCGCCAGGCTATGACCATATTACATCTGCCATTGGCGCAGCGATGATTGGCTGGTTTGGCACAGCGATGCTATGTTATGTGACACCGAAAGAACATTTAGGCTTACCAAATCGAGAAGATGTTCGTGTAGGGGTCATTACCTATAAAATTGCGGCACACGCGGCTGACTTAGCGAAAGGGCACCCTGGGGCACAACAAAGAGATGATGCGCTATCCAAAGCGCGATTTGAGTTCCGCTGGCGCGATCAGTTTAACTTATCATTAGACCCAGAACGAGCAGTAGAATACCACGATGAAACATTACCCGCAGAGGGAGCGAAAACAGCCCATTTCTGCTCAATGTGCGGCCCTAAGTTTTGCAGTATGAGAATTTCTCAAGATATTCGTAACTATGCTAAAGAAAAAGATTTAAATACGACAGAAGCTATCCATCAAGGAATGAAGGAAAAGGCTCTAGAGTTTAAAAAAGCTGGTAGCCGATTGTATCAGTAACAAAAGAAATCACCGATAAACCGCGGACAACATCCGATTCACCATAGTAGCAAAAAGTGTTAGATTGACTGCAATCAATCTAACACTTTTTTGTCTTAGCTTTTTAGACTTTAAATTTATTTATATGTGCTTGAAGGGTGGTAGCCCCGTCGTTTAAAGATTGTGCAACAGCATTCATTTCTTGGATGGTGGATGTTTGTTCTTCAATTGCGCTTGAAATCGTTTCGGATTGTGCTGCCACGTTTTTTGCTACCGCAGACATTTCATTAACAGATGCAGCAACCTCTTCAGTACTTGCAGAAATTTGTTGAGTAGAAGCAGAAACGTCTTCTATTTCGGATGCCATATCTTCAATTGCGCCCATAATGCCATTAAATGCGTTTTGCGCATGTTGAATGTAAGAAACGCCTTCATCAATATTTTGTACTGTAACGCTCACCGCTTTTTCGACTTCCAATGTATTTTGCTGAATATCATTAATTAAGTTAATGATTTGGTTGGCTGATATTTTGGATTCCTCCGCTAATTTACGTACTTCATCTGCCACGACAGCAAATCCTTGCCCATGTTCGCCAGCCCGCACTGCTTCGATGGCAGCATTCAAAGCTAGTAGGTTGGTCTGATCGGTAATTTCAGTAATGACTTTCGTTATATTTTCAATCTCAGTCGATTGCGTACTTAACTGTTTAATAAGCGCATTTGTCTTATCTGAAGATTGTTGAATAACCATCATTTGATTTTCGGTCTTTTGCAACATCTTTTCACCATTAGTCGCAACGCTTTGTGTATCAAGCGCTTTCGAATGAAGCATCTGTGTGGCTTCAGCGATGCGCTGAACTCCACGTGCAGTTTCGTCCATGGCCATAGCGGTTTCTTGCCCTGTCATGACAGCCTGACTACCGCCTCGAGCCATTAATTCTACGCGTTTAGCAACGTCATTTGAAGAAGAAGTAACGTCGTCAGTGCTTGCGGCTAATTCTCCTGCACTTGTAGTAGTATGTTCTACATTGATCGCTATATTGTCAATGAGAGAGCGCAAATTTGCTTTCATTACATTAAATGAATCGGCTAACTTTCGAATCTCATCTTTTGTCTTTACTTTCACATCCTCTTGACGTAAATCACCGGTAGCAATGATATTTGCTGCCTTAGCTAGGCGATTGACAGGCTTTGTAATAATCCTTGTCATAATGAAGGCGATGAGAAAGGCTAAACTTGTGGAAAAGGCAGCGAGAATTAAGATAATCGATGAGCTTATAGTTTCCACTTTTGACGACTCAGCACGTGCTAACTGTACTTGTCTTTCCTCATAAAATGCAATTTCATGTGCGGCTTGTTGGATTGCAGCAGCAGCAGGGCGTGCTTTTGTTCGAAGAATGTCAATGGCAGGTTGTAAATTATCGGGACTGTATGTATTAATAATCTCCAGTGCTGCTTTTTCAAAAATCGCCTGATTGGCTTTAATAACTTCCATTTGCTTTTGTGTCGTTTCTGAAGTGAATAAGCTATCTAGCTCTTCCACCTTGTCTTGAATCAACTTTTCTTGGTCCTCGAGGTTTTTAATGGTTGCTTCATTGGGTTCGAGAATATATGAACGAAGATAGTTGCTCTGCATTGAAGAAGCAATGACAATTTTATCGACTTGAATCAGCTTATAAACACGGTTTTCAAATAAGTCTTTATTTAAATTATTAATGTGATTCAGTTGGTAGTAAGCGATTGAGGAAATAGTTAGTAATAAAAGAATGATTGTACTAAATCCAATATATAGTTTCATTCGAATCGACATCTTTTTTCCTCCATTCCAGTTTTGTAATAGTTGTCACGTATCAATGCCCAAAAAATTTTAGCGACATTAGGAATAAGAACAGTACAAAGTTGTGGAATTTTCATATAAATGGTATACAAGAACACCTATATGACGATGACAGATATACATAGTAAAAGGAAACAATAAAAAAATGAATTCCACTGCATATTACTTTTTCAGTGAGTGGGGGAGTTACCTTTAAGTCAGTTGAGGCAGCTTACGCCAATCTACTGAATAGTAAACGGTAAAGATAGTCTAAGTGACAGATGCGAAAGCTTTAGAACGAAGGAAGATTGAAATATGTACGATAGTCTTCCAATGTAGCTACTTGTTATAAAGCTTATTGGGACTAGCAAAATAACGAAGTAAAAATGACAAAAGGCATCGAGAAATGCACATTCTCGCTACCTTTTGTCTACTTGCCAATGACTGCAAGTATTATTGGATATCAATATAGGGGAATATTAGATGTTTGCTACTTGTTTTACTTCTTTTTTTACATACGGATTTGAAAGATCCATACCTTCTAATGATAGACCCATTGCTTTCGCTACACCCTCACCATATGCAGGGTCAGCTAAATAGCAGTGTAAGATGTGGCGACGTTTGATGAATTCTTCAACTGAAGCCATATCATTTGCTGTATTTTCGAATAAGCGTTGTTGCTCTTCCGCAGATAACAGACGGAATAATTTACCTGGTTGTTCGAAGTAGTTATTGTCATCTTCTCGGAAGTCGTGGATATCAGCATGACCATCAATACGTAATGGTGGCTCTTTATAGTCTAGATTGTGCTCCCATTCACCGTAGCTGTTTGGTTCATAGCTTAATGTAGAACCGAGATTGCCATCAAAACGCATAGCGCCATCGCGGTGGAATGAACGGAATGGGCATTTTGGTGCGTTTACAGGCAGACTGTGGTGGTTTACGCCTAAGCGATAGCGAGCTGCATCTGCGTATGCAAAAATACGAGCTTGTAACATTTTGTCTGGAGAGTAGCTGATACCAGGCACAATGTTAGATGGTGCAAACGATGATTGTTCTACTTCTGCAAAGTAGTTATCAGGGTTTTTATTTAACTCGAATTCGCCAACTGGAATTAGTGGGAAGTCTTTTTTATACCAAACTTTTGTTAAGTCGAATGGGTTATAAGGTAATTCACGCGCTTGTTCTTCTGTCATGACTTGAATGTACATTTTCCATTTTGGGAAATCGCCTCGTTCGATAGCTTCGTACAAGTCACGTTGTGAAGATTCGCGGTCTTTACCGATAATTTCAGCTGCTTCAGCACCTGTTAAGTTTTTAATGCCTTGCTCTGTACGGAAGTGGAATTTCACCCATACACGCTCATTTTGTGCATTGATGAAGCTGTAAGTGTGTGAGCCGAAACCATGCATATTACGATAACCTGTTGGAATACCACGGTCAGACATAACAATTGTAATTTGGTGTAACGCTTCTGGTAATAAAGTCCAGAAATCCCAGTTAGAGTTTGCGTTTTTCATATTTGTGCGTGGATCGCGTTTTACTACGTGGTTTAAATCTGTAAAGTGTAACGGATCACGGAAGAAGAATACAGGTGTGTTATTACCAACTAAATCCCAGTTACCTTCTTCTGTATAGAATTTCAATGCAAAGCCTCGAATATCGCGCTCTGCATCTGCAGCACCGCGTTCTCCCGCTACAGTTGAGAAACGAGCGAACATTGGTGTTTTCTTCCCGATTTCAGAGAAGATTTTAGCTTTCGTATATTGAGAAATATCATGTGTCACAGTGAATGTACCGAATGCTCCTGAACCTTTAGCATGCATACGGCGCTCCGGAATAACTTCACGGTTGAAGTTTGCTAATTTTTCAACTAACCATACATCTTGAAGTAAAAGTGGACCACGAGGACCTGCAGACATAGAGTCGTGGTTGCTTACTACTGGAGCACCACCTGCTGTTGTGAAACGACGGCTACGATCATTTGCGTTTGTCATATTAGTTTACCTCCTGAAAAATATTGTGAGTCAAACTCCTCGTAAATAACTATAACAAATATAAAATAGAATTGCTAGTACATTATAATAATTATTGTTAAAGAATTTATATAGCAATGTATAAACTATAAATATATGCATAGCTTTCAACCAAAATACATATTTTTTTAGAATATTTTCACTGTTTTTATAGTTTTTACGGTTATTTTAAAGGAATAAGTGATTTGCAAGTATATAAGATTAAAGACAAAGTATATTTGGGAATCCTTCTTATTTAATATTGATATTGAAAATAAGGTAGTCTAAATGAAAATTACGATTGGATAATGCCTCCTTGATTTTTCCATCCTTTTCGATAGCGGTTAGGTGTAGTCCCTATGAACTGTTTGAATAATTTGCTGAAATAATTCGGATCATCAAAGCCATTTAACAGCGCAATTTCACTAATGGCAAAATCGGTTTCAATAAGCATTTTAGTTGAATTTTGAATCCGAACTTGCTGTAAATAGCGTTTGAATGGCTGGCCTTGTTTTTGTGAAAATATTGTACTTAAATAATTGGGGCTAATCCCTAACTTATTCGCGATAAATGGTAAGGATAGTTCATGATTATGATATTGATGATCGATTATTTCCAAAGCTAATTCTATATAGTCCGCTTTTTTCTCCATTCGAGCTTCACGTGCCAATTCAATAAGTCGCTGTGTGAATAAAATAATGCCATTGAGAATTGTATAGAATATAGGGTGTTCAATAATCAAATGAAAAAGTTGGCGATAATTTTGCTCGATAGCAGCTTTTTCATGCAGTTTGTATTTCAGCATAAATCGGCGGATTTGCGCCAGTACACTGGTAAGGTGGATGCGCAAATCATCTTGCTCGTAATAGATACCTCCATTTGATAAGCGATATAAGAACGTTTTTACTGCTTCAATATTACCTTCCTCTAAACTTTTAATAAGTAGTTGTTGCTCCTCTGGTGTCAGTAAAGGGTCGAGAGGGTGTGTTTGGTATTGTTTCGTTGCATAAAAAATATGGCCGTAGCCTTCATAAAAGCTTTGCAGTAGGGCTCGCTTTGTTAATGCATACATTTCTTTTAAAGTTGTCGGCGCACCATCATAAACGCCGATATTCAGAGCGCCGTTATTCGTCATTTGCCATTCCTTTAGCAAGGTTCTTATATCTTTTTCAATAATTTTTAAATCGCTTGTTTGAAAGAGGCAAATGATTGCACCTGATAACGGATAAATGCTCATTTGATAATAAATCGGTGTTTGTTGAAGCCAAATGAACAATTTATTTAATGTTTCTGGATGCTCAGGTTCAATCATTGTGAACTGCATATCGGTTGTTAATGAGTTAGTTGTGTTCTCTAAAAATAATTGATAGTAAAAAGATTCACCTTTAGCATCAGCACTAACTTTTGGGATTTGAGGTGTATGAAGCGAAATAGCACTAAGCTTTTGCTTTAAAACTTCTAAATCAATTGGTTTTACAAAAAGATGCGCCACCTGTAAATCTATTGCTTTTAATGCGTTTTTAAATAACGGCTCTGTGGTGATGGCTAGGATTTTTCCTGAGTGTTTTTGTAAAAGCCCGTAAAGAGCCGTTAAACGATTATTCGGTAGCATGTCGATATTTAACAAAATAACTTCTGGTACAAATTGTTGAATGCTTTTTGCGGCCTCGGAAATAGTCGTGCACATCTCAATTGATAAATCTCCTGGAAAGTATGTATGCAAAAACCAACGAATGCCCGAAAGTTCCGTAAGATCTCGATCAATTAATAATAATTTCATTTAAATCAGCCTTTCTTAAAAAAATCTTGTTTCGTAAAAAAATACGATTATATTATTAAAAATAACATAAAAATCTGAAATAATTCCTGTTTTCTCTTTTAAAATTCTATATTTTCTGAAAAAAGTAGTTTGTACAATGGATATAGAGAAATTATTTTTTTATACAAATACATTTACATAAGCTGTTAAGGATAGGGGGATATCGTATGCAAACAATCATCGAACTTGATGGCAATACGTTAACAAGGCAACAAATTGAGAAAATCGTGAGGGGGCAGGCTTCGGTCGTATTATCTGCTGACAGTACGGAACGCGTTCGAGCAAGTAGAGAAAGAATTGAAAAACGCTTAGCAGAGGGGCAAGTAATTTACGGTGTCAATACTGGGTTTGGCAAGTTAAGTAATATACGAATTGAAGAATCAGATATTGAGTTACTGCAATTAAATTTACTTCGTTCAGATGCTACAGGTGTTGGCGAACCATTTCCAACGGATGTCGTGCGTGCGATGATGATTTTACGCGCAAATGCATTAGCACGTGGGTTTTCTGGTATTCGACAAGAAACATTGCAATTATTGCTAGACTGCATCAATAAAGGGGTACATCCAATCGTGCCATCCCAAGGATCAGTTGGAGCAAGTGGAGATTTAGCACCATTATCGCATTTAGCATTAGTGCTTGTAGGTGAAGGGAAAGCTGAATTTAAGGGCGAGCTTGTGTCAGGTGACATCGCATTACAGAAAGCAGGCTTAACACCTGTGCGATTACAGGCAAAGGAAGGATTGGCGCTAGTAAATGGTACGCAAGCAATGACTGGTATTGGCGTTTTGACATTAAACGAGGCGGAGCGTATTGGGCTTGCCGCGGATATGGCTGCGAGTCTGTCATTAGAGGCGTTAAAAGGGATTACGTCTGCATTTGATCCGGCACTATTAGCTGTAAGACCACATCCAGAATTAGAGTTGGTAGGAGGGCGTATTCGCAAATGGCTTGATGGTAGTAAACGCGTGACCAAGCAGGGGGAAATAAGGATGCAGGATGCGTATTCTCTGCGATGCATTCCCCAAGTACACGGGGCATCTTGGCAATCATTTTTCTATGCGGAGCAGCGTGTGCAAATAGAGATGAACGCTACGACAGACAATCCTATCGTTTTAGAAAATGGAGAAGTTCTATCAGGAGGTCATTTTCATGGTCAGCCGATAGCATTAGCTATGGACTTTTTAAAGGTTGGGGTCAGTGAATGGGCTAATATTTCCGAAAGACGTACAGAGCGCATGGTCAATCCGCAACTTAATGATGGTTTGCCACCATTTTTAGCAACAAATCCTGGTATTGAATGTGGACTGATGATTGCACAATATACAGCTGCTTCGATTGTGTCAGAAAACAAAGTGCTGGCACATCCTTCAAGTGTGGATTCGATACCTACATCAGGCAATCAAGAAGATCATGTCAGTATGGGGACAACATCCGCTCGTCAAGTGCGACAAATTGTCCACAATGCAGCTAGGGTTATTGCAATAGAAATGATTTGTGCGTCGCAAGCTATCCATCTAGATAAGGCGGAAGAGCAGTTATCGCCAACAACAAGAAAGTATTTAGAAAAAGTGCGTGAATTCTGTCCGCCTTTATTGGCAGATCAACCTATTGGTGACGAAATTGAAGCATTAGCGAAGTACTTATTAGCAAGTGATGTTCTATTAGATGAGAGCATTTAAGCTTCTTGCATAACATCCTTTATGTTCCCGCCAAGTTCTTTTACTTAAATGAATTTGGTGGGCACTATTGGGTGACTGATTTGCTATAAATAAGCAAGGAGGACGGCGATGGATTATAAGCAACAGGCGTTGAGGCACGACTCGTCATTTAGAGTTTCCTCAATTATAAAAATGGTTATCTGTAGCTTAGTCGGAATATTCAGCTTTTTCATTTCGTTTGAATGGCATGGAAAAAACACAATTCTAATCGATCATATTGTGAATTATATTCGTACAGAAGCACCCTCGCTTGTCACTGTTTATGTGGTTATGATGCTTGTTGGAGGAGCAATCTATCCATTTATTACTTATAGGTGGAAAAAGTCGTCAATCGATATGTTGTTGTCAATTTTTAAAGTGGGTGGAATGGTAGCTGGGGTTTTGCTAATTTTTAATGTTGCTCCTGCATGGCTTGCCAATGAAAATATCGGCCCTTACTTAATGGAGAAACTAATTAAGCCAGTAGGGGTACTTATTCCGATAGGCTCTTTATTTTTAGCTATTCTTGTTAGCTTTGGGTTACTTGAATTTATTGGTGTTTTAACACAGCGTTTTATGCAACCTATTTTTAAGACGCCGGGCCGTTCGGCAGTAGATGCAGTAGCCTCATTTGTTGGCAGTTATTCAGTCGGGTTACTTTTAACGAACCGTGTCTATATGGAAGGTCGTTATACAGCGAAGGAGGCCGCAATTATTGCAACAGGCTTTTCAACTGTATCTGCCACATTTATGGTTGTCATTGCAAGCACGCTCGATATTATGCCACATTGGAATACATTTTTTTGGGTATCGCTCGTTGTGACATTTCTAGTTACGGCAATAACAGCACGTATGTATCCACTGCGTTCAATGAAGGATGAATACTTTGCAGGCTCGACACCGATGCCAGAAAAAATAGTAATGCAAAATCGTTTTAAAGAAGCGTGGCGTCAAGCGATGGTGGCGGTTGAGCAAAATCCGCCGTTAGCAAAAATTTTATGGATGAATTTAAAGGATGGCCTTGTGATGGCAATGGCTGTTATGCCTTCTATTTTATCAATTGGTCTTCTAGGGCTTGTACTCGCAACATATACGCCTGTTTTTGATTGGCTTGCGTATATTTTTGTTCCTTTTACATATGTATTACAAGTTCCAGAACCATTTTTAACAGCAAAAGCATTGTCTTTATCGTTGGCGGAAGTGTTTTTACCAGCACTTGTTGTCACACAAGCAACATTGATAACGAAATTTATTGTGTCTGTCGTATCTATTTCTTCAATATTATTCTTTTCTGCTGTAATTCCACTGATCTTGTCATCAGAAATTCCATTGACATTGCGTGAAATCTTGCTGATTTGGTTTGAGCGTGTCGTCTTATCTTTAATTATTGTAACACCAATAGCATTTTTACTATTTTAAAGGAGCGTGTTTTTAATGGTATATAAAACTAATATTCGTGCACCAAGAGGGAATGAAATAACATGTAAAGGTTGGACACAGGAAGCGGCGATGCGCATGCTGATGAATAATCTAGATCCTGAAGTTGCAGAAAATCCTGATGAGCTTATTGTGTATGGAGGAATAGGAAAAGCGGCGCGAAATTGGCAAAGCTATGAACAAATCATTGCTTCTTTAAAAGAATTAGAGAATGATGAAACATTGCTTATTCAATCGGGTAAGCCAGTAGCTGTCTTCCGTACGCATGAACATGCACCACGCGTTTTAATCGCCAATTCAAACTTAGTGCCTGCATGGTCCAATTGGGAGCATTTCTATGAGCTAGAGGACCGTGATTTAATGATGTACGGTCAAATGACTGCTGGTAGTTGGATATATATTGGTGCTCAAGGTATTTTACAAGGCACATATTTATCGTTTGTAGAGGCTGGAAAGAAAGTGTTTGGTAGTGCGGACTTACGCGGGAAATTCATTCTTACTGGTGGTATGGGTGGTATGAGTGGTGCACAGCCTTTAGCTGGGAAAATGGCAGGGGCAGTCATTTTAGTAGTTGAAGTGGAACGTGCTCGTATTGAACGAAAAATAAAAGAAGGCTACTGTGATTATCTTGTTGAGACAGTAGATGAAGCGGTGGCATTAGTCAATCAACTCCGTGCTCAACGGGAGCCAGCGTCAATTGGGCTAGTTGGCAACTGTGCAGATGTTAACCGTGAATTGCTAAACCGAGGTATCATTCCAGATTTTGTGACAGACCAAACATCTGCGCATGACCCTATCAATGGCTATGTACCGAATGGTATGACGTTTGAAGAAGCGTTAGCGTTACGGAGAAATGATGTCAAAACGTATGAGCAAAAGGCGAAAGAAACGATGGCAGAGCATGTTCGTACAATGCTTGAATTTCAACAGGCGGGTGCTGAAGTATTTGATTACGGTAATAATATTCGTGCTTACGCAAAAGAGATGGGTGTGACAAATGCTTTTGACTTCCCAGGCTTTGTACCAGCGTATATTCGTCCATTGTTCTGTGAAGGTAAGGGGCCGTTCCGTTGGGCAGCACTTTCTGGTAATCCGGAAGATATTTATAAAACAGATGCTTTAGCGAAAGAAATGTTTGCTGAAGATGAAGGTCTTGTCAATTGGATTGATATGGCGCAAAAAATGGTGAAATGGCAGGGACTACCTGCACGTATTTGCTGGTTAGGGTATGGTGATCGCCATCGCTTTGCATTGAAGGTGAATGAAATGGTGGCAAATGGCGAGTTGTCTGCACCAATTGTTTTCGGACGGGATCATTTAGACTCTGGCTCGGTGGCTTCTCCCAACCGTGAAACAGAAGGAATGTTGGATGGGTCAGATGCAGTATCCGATTGGCCGATTTTAAACGCACTTGTTAACACAGCGAGTGGAGCTAGCTGGGTAAGTGTTCACCATGGTGGCGGTGTAGGAATGGGCTATTCACAGCATGCAGGTCAAGTGTTAGTTGCTGATGGATCAACACTAGCGGCTGAGAAAATAGCGCGCGTGTTGATTTCAGACCCTGGAATGGGCATTGTTCGGCATGCAGATGCAGGTTATGACATTGCTATCAATACAGCAAAGAATAAGGGTGTCCATATGCCAATGTTAAAGGATGATGTGAAATGACCCTTTTAATTAAAAATGCAAATGAAGTCATTACTTTGAAAAGCGCTTTACAAGGGCCTCGAATAAAAGAACAAATGCGAGAGATTGCCGTTGTAGAAAAGGGAAGTGTGCTCGTAGCGGGAAGTCAGGTTGTCGCTGTCGGGGCTTACGAGCAGTTAGTTATAGATTTCCCTCATTTAGTGGAGGAAGCAGAGGTTATAGATGCATCTGGAAAGATTGTCATGCCAGGTCTTGTGGATTGCCATACACATTTAGTGCATGGCGGTACACGTGAGCAGGAATTTAATATGCGACTTAACGGTTCCACTTATATGGACATTATGAATGCAGGTGGAGGCATTCATGCTACAACAAAGCGCACACGAGAAACAAGTTTTGAAGCGTTATATGAAAAAACGATGCACCATTTAGATGTTTTTTTAAAGCATGGTGTGACTACTGTGGAAGCGAAGTCAGGTTACGGTCTGGATTGGGAAACGGAAAAGAAACAACTGGAAGTAGCTAAAAAGCTACAGGACACACATGTGGTAGATGTCATCAGTACCTTTATGGGCGCACATGCGGTACCACGCGATTTTAAAGGACGAGAAGATGAATTTGTCGACGTTATTATTAATGATATGCTGCCAAAAGTTTCGGCATTAGAGCTTGCAGAATTCAATGATGTGTTTTGTGAAAAAGGCGTATTTACACCAGCGCAATCTAGACGCATTTTAGAGGCGGGTAAAGCGCTTGGATTAACACCGAAAATTCATGCTGATGAAATAGAGCCGTATAACGGTGCGGAATTAGCCGCTGATGTGGGAGCTATCTCGGCAGAGCATTTGTTAGTTGCTTCGGATGAAGGTATTCAAAATATGGCTGAAGCAGGAACGATTGCCGTCTTGCTACCTGGCACTGCCTTCTTCTTACGCGCACCGTTTGCTAGAGGCAGGTTAATGATTGATGAAGGAGTGCCAGTAGCCATCTCAACAGACTTTAACCCGGGCTCTTCGCCGACAATGAGTTTGCCATTTATAATGAATTTAGCTTGTATGCATATGGGGTTGACATTAGAGGAAGTAATCACTGCTACGACCATTAATGCTGCGCATGCATTGAACAGAGGCCACCAGATTGGTACGCTAGAAGCGGGTAAACAAGCGGATGTTATTATATTGGATGTTGCCAATTACAAACAGCTACAATACTTTTACGGCATGAATCATACCGATACGGTAATTAAAAAAGGGCAAGTTGTAGTGCGTCATGGTATTCTTTTGTAATAAATAAAGAGTTTTGGTGAACGATTAATCTCAGTTGTGCATATATTTACCAATTAAATATTACAGAAAAAGCATAAATAGGGAGAATTCCGTTATTTATGCTTTTTTTCGTATAGAATGTAGTTGTTACTATAGTTAGAAAGGAATGCTTTGCGTGCAGCTAACATTAACATTTCTTATTTTAGGAATGACGATTATTGTATTTATGACGAATCGAGTGCGTGCAGATTTTGTTGCTATTGTCTCTCTTCTCGCATTTGTTATCGCTAATATTTTAACGCCAGCAGAGGCTTTGGCAGGCTTTTCAAATTCGGTTGTGCTAATGATTGCTGGCCTTTTTGTAGTTGGTGCTGGTATTTTGCGTACGGGTCTTGCAGCAATGGCTGGACAACTATTATTGAAATGGTCAGGTAATAGCGAGCTCAAGTTATTTATCCTATTGCTCATTATTGTAGGCTCTGTAGGTGCTTTTATGAGTAATACGGGTACAGTTGCTTTGATGATGCCGATTGTTGTCAGCATCGCGATTAGTATGAAGGAAAGTCCTTCAAAGTTTTTATTACCACTATCTTATGTCGCTAGTTTATCGGGCTTAATGACATTAATTGCTTCCCCGCCCAATTTAATTGTCAGCCAGCTTTTAGTCGATCAAGGCTATCCGAAGCTTGGGTTTTTTGAGGTGACGCCTATTGGCCTAGTTGGGATGATTGTCGGTATTTTATATTTGGTGCTTGTGCGTAATATTCTGTTACCAAATGATAAAAAAAGAACGCAAACATCTACTGGCTATAAGCTCTCGCCAAAGAAAATTATGAAGCAATATGATTTAAACAATCGATTATTTAAGGTGTTTGTACCTGAGGATTCTACAATTATAGGAACATCACTGGCAGAATTAAAGCTTCCCGCAAAATATGGACTTTGTATGATGAAAATTCACCGTAAATCACAAGATGGAATCAATTTACTCCCGATGACCTATCAAGAAATGGCAGGCCCAACGAGTGTAATCCATGCTTTAGATGAGCTCTATGTACAAGGTGAGGAAGGGGCGATTGGTAATTTAACTGCAGATTACGGTTTAGTGATGCAAGAATTGACTGAGAATGAAGCGGATGAGTTGGTAACAAAGCATCTTGGTATTGCGGAAGTGCTATTAACGCCAAATTCAAGTTTTATTAATGAGACGGTCAGTTCACTAGGATTCCGAGAAAAGTATAATCTCAATATTATTGGCATTAACCATAGAGGTGGCTATAAGCTTCAAGATATGGTGACGCATAAGTTGAAATTTGGAGATGCCATCTTAGTACAAGGCGCATGGGATGAAATATTAGTGCTTGCTCGAGAGACACAGGACGTTGTTGTTGTCGGTCAACCGAAAGAGCATGCGAGTGTTGCAGCGGCAACTGGTAAAGCAGGAATAGCTGGTGCGATTATGCTTTTAATGATTGGGCTCATGGCTTTTGAAGTATTCCCTGCTGTTATTTCCGTTATGGTTGGGGCAGTATTGATGATTATAACTGGCTGTTTGCGGAATATGGAAGATGCGTATAACAATATGAATTTTGAAAGTATTGTACTCGTTGCGGCAATGCTTCCGATGGCTACAGCATTAGAGAAAACAGGGGGCATGGTTATTTTATCCAACGGCATCATTGATGTTCTTGGTAAATACGGTCCTTACGGGGTATTGATAGGTATTTATGTACTGACAGTTATTTTTGGTCAATTTATTAGTAATACCGCAACCGCTGTTTTGTTTGCACCCATTGCTATGAACGCAGCGATTGCAATGGATGCAAATCCTACAACCTTTATGATTGGTGTAGCGGTAGCAGCAAGTATGGCGTTTGCCACGCCAATTGCCTCACCTACTAATGCGTTAGTTATGACTGCTGGTGGCTATAAATTTATGGATTTTGTAAAGATTGGCGTACCTTTACAAGTTATTATGTTTATTGTGATGATGCTTGCAGTGCCATTTTTCTTTCCATTTTAGAATTTGTATTTTTGTTTAGTTTCTTGCTGTTTTCCACTGTAGTGTTAGTTAAGCTACAGTGGAAAGCGAAAAGCAATGGCATTAGATTTAAAGCAAATAGAAATTTGTATAATGAAAACGAGAAAGAGGGATGAGGTTTGTTTTATATAAGAACTTATTTATTTTAGGAATAATCCTTTATGTAAAGCTAGGCATTCGAGTAAAGAAAGATGCGCGTTTTAAAAAGAAAGTAGAATTAATAGGACAATAAAAAAATTGGGCATATATATAGGAAGGTTTTCGATTTTCTAATTTATAAAGTATAATTATATAAAGGTATTTAATATAATTTGATATTTTTATAGAAAAAACACTTGCAAAGGTTATAGAATCATGATAAATTATTACTTGTCGCTAAGACGACGTAACATTAATAACACAAACTCCTTAAAAACATTACAAAAAAGTGTTGACAAGAATGTTTGTAAATAGTATGATATAAAAGTTGTTGCTTCTGAAAGAAGATAAAAAGTTATAAAAAACTTGTTGACAACCAAAAAAGAAAATGTTATTATGTAAAAGTCGCTAAAAACAAACGGTGACAAAATGAACCTTGAAAACTGAACAAGCAAAACGTAATCAATATAGTTTTTACTAGCTAACTTCGTTAGTGAACAAAACAAAATTTTGGACATCAAAATTGATGCCAGCAAAACAATTTGAGCTAATCAAATTTCTTTTATGGAGAGTTTGATCCTGGCTCAGGACGAACGCTGGCGGCGTGCCTAATACATGCAAGTCGAGCGAACAGAGAAGGAGCTTGCTCCTTTGACGTTAGCGGCGGACGGGTGAGTAACACGTGGGCAACCTACCCTATAGTTTGGGATAACTCCGGGAAACCGGGGCTAATACCGAATAATCTTTTGTCCCTCATGGGACAATACTGAAAGACGGTTTCGGCTGTCGCTATAGGATGGGCCCGCGGCGCATTAGCTAGTTGGTGAGGTAACGGCTCACCAAGGCAACGATGCGTAGCCGACCTGAGAGGGTGATCGGCCACACTGGGACTGAGACACGGCCCAGACTCCTACGGGAGGCAGCAGTAGGGAATCTTCCACAATGGGCGAAAGCCTGATGGAGCAACGCCGCGTGAGTGAAGAAGGATTTCGGTTCGTAAAACTCTGTTGTAAGGGAAGAACAAGTACAGTAGTAACTGGCTGTACCTTGACGGTACCTTATTAGAAAGCCACGGCTAACTACGTGCCAGCAGCCGCGGTAATACGTAGGTGGCAAGCGTTGTCCGGAATTATTGGGCGTAAAGCGCGCGCAGGTGGTTTCTTAAGTCTGATGTGAAAGCCCACGGCTCAACCGTGGAGGGTCATTGGAAACTGGGAGACTTGAGTGCAGAAGAGGATAGTGGAATTCCAAGTGTAGCGGTGAAATGCGTAGAGATTTGGAGGAACACCAGTGGCGAAGGCGACTATCTGGTCTGTAACTGACACTGAGGCGCGAAAGCGTGGGGAGCAAACAGGATTAGATACCCTGGTAGTCCACGCCGTAAACGATGAGTGCTAAGTGTTAGGGGGTTTCCGCCCCTTAGTGCTGCAGCTAACGCATTAAGCACTCCGCCTGGGGAGTACGGTCGCAAGACTGAAACTCAAAGGAATTGACGGGGGCCCGCACAAGCGGTGGAGCATGTGGTTTAATTCGAAGCAACGCGAAGAACCTTACCAGGTCTTGACATCCCGTTGACCACTGTAGAGATATGGTTTTCCCTTCGGGGACAACGGTGACAGGTGGTGCATGGTTGTCGTCAGCTCGTGTCGTGAGATGTTGGGTTAAGTCCCGCAACGAGCGCAACCCTTGATCTTAGTTGCCATCATTTAGTTGGGCACTCTAAGGTGACTGCCGGTGACAAACCGGAGGAAGGTGGGGATGACGTCAAATCATCATGCCCCTTATGACCTGGGCTACACACGTGCTACAATGGACGATACAAACGGTTGCCAACTCGCGAGAGGGAGCTAATCCGATAAAGTCGTTCTCAGTTCGGATTGTAGGCTGCAACTCGCCTACATGAAGCCGGAATCGCTAGTAATCGCGGATCAGCATGCCGCGGTGAATACGTTCCCGGGCCTTGTACACACCGCCCGTCACACCACGAGAGTTTGTAACACCCGAAGTCGGTGAGGTAACCTTTTGGAGCCAGCCGCCGAAGGTGGGATAGATGATTGGGGTGAAGTCGTAACAAGGTAGCCGTATCGGAAGGTGCGGCTGGATCACCTCCTTTCTAAGGATATTTTCGGAATACAAACCTTGGGTTTGTAAGATTACGTTTTGCGTTCAGTTTTGAAGGTTCATCATTACGATGAAATACTTCAAAACTGTGCTCCTGTCGCTACGCTTTCGTCGCAAATTTGCGAAGAAGTAGAAACAGGTAGTGAATTTGTTCTTTGAAAACTGGATAAAACGACATTGAAATTGTAACAAACACATTTATTTTTTTAAGTTTTTTATAGGCTTAATAACGAAATAGGGTTTCAAGACACAAGCAGTTCTAGGAAGCGAACGAGTGAATGAAGGAGCGTACTTACGTACGTGACTGATTGAACGAGAGAAGCTGACAACGAAATGCGCAGTGGATTGGAAGCCGATAGGTTAAGTTATTAAGGGCGCACGGCGAATGCCTTGGCACTAGGAGCCGAAGAAGGACGGCACTAACACCGATATGCTTCGGGGAGCTGTAAGTGAGCTTTGATCCGGAGATTTCCGAATGGGGGAACCCACTACGTTTAATCGCGTAGTATCTTGACGTGAATACATAGCGTCTTGAAGGCAGACCCAGGGAACTGAAACATCTAAGTACCTGGAGGAAGAGAAAGAAAAATCGATTCCCTGAGTAGCGGCGAGCGAAACGGGAAGAGCCCAAACCAAGAGGCTTGCCTCTTGGGGTTGTAGGACACTCTATACGGAGTTACAAAGGAATGAGTTAGATGAAGCGACTTGGAAAGGTCCGCCAGAGCAGGTAAAAGCCCTGTAGTCGAAAGTTCGTTCCCTCCAGAGTGGATCCTGAGTACGGCGGAACACGTGAAATTCCGTCGGAATCCGGGAGGACCATCTCCCAAGGCTAAATACTACCTAGTGACCGATAGTGAACCAGTACCGTGAGGGAAAGGTGAAAAGCACCCCGGAAGGGGAGTGAAAGAGATCCTGAAACCGTGTGCCTACAAGTAGTTAGAGCCCGTTAATGGGTGATAGCGTGCCTTTTGTAGAATGAACCGGCGAGTTACGATTACGTGCGAGGTTAAGCTTTAGAAGGCGGAGCCGCAGCGAAAGCGAGTCTGAATAGGGCGAATTAGTACGTGGTCGTAGACCCGAAACCAGGTGATCTACCCATGTCCAGGGTGAAGGTGAGGTAACACTTACTGGAGGCCCGAACCCACGCACGTTGAAAAGTGCGGGGATGAGGTGTGGGTAGCGGAGAAATTCCAATCGAACTTGGAGATAGCTGGTTCTCTCCGAAATAGCTTTAGGGCTAGCCTCGTGATGAGAATACTGGAGGTAGAGCACTGTTTGGACTAGGGGGCCATCCCGGTTTACCGAATTCAGACAAACTCCGAATGCCAGATATTTATACACGGGAGTCAGACTGCGAGTGATAAGATCCGTAGTCAAAAGGGAAACAGCCCAGACCACCAGCTAAGGTCCCAAAGTAATCGTTAAGTGGAAAAGGATGTGGCGTTGCACAGACAACCAGGATGTTGGCTTAGAAGCAGCCATCATTTAAAGAGTGCGTAATAGCTCACTGGTCGAGTGACGCTGCGCCGAAAATGTATCGGGGCTAAACGATTCACCGAAGCTGTGGATTGACATCTACGATGTCAGTGGTAGGAGAGCGTTCTAAGTGCGTTGAAGTCAGACCGGAAGGACTGGTGGAGCGCTTAGAAGTGAGAATGCCGGTATGAGTAGCGAAAGACGGGTGAGAATCCCGTCCACCGTATGACTAAGGTTTCCTGAGGAAGGCTCGTCCGCTCAGGGTTAGTCGGGACCTAAGCCGAGGCCGATAGGCGTAGGCGATGGACAACAGGTTGATATTCCTGTACCACCTCCTCACCGTTTGAGAAATGGGGGGACGCAGTAGGATAGGGTAAGCGCGCCGTTGGTTGTGCGCGTCCAAGCAGTAAGGCGTGTGTGTAGGCAAATCCGCACACTGTAACGTTGAGCTGTGATGGCGAGTCCGTATGGACGAAGTTCCTGATTTCACACTGCCAAGAAAAGCCTCTATCGAGGTGAGAGGTGCCCGTACCGCAAACCGACACAGGTAGTCGAGGAGAGAATCCTAAGGTGTGCGAGAGAACTCTCGTTAAGGAACTCGGCAAAATGACCCCGTAACTTCGGGAGAAGGGGTGCTCTTGAGCGTGCAAGCGCATGAGAGCCGCAGTGAATAGGCCCAGGCGACTGTTTAGCAAAAACACAGGTCTCTGCAAAACCGTAAGGTGACGTATAGGGGCTGACGCCTGCCCGGTGCTGGAAGGTTAAGAGGAGTGGTTAGCGCAAGCGAAGCTGCGAATTGAAGCCCCAGTAAACGGCGGCCGTAACTATAACGGTCCTAAGGTAGCGAAATTCCTTGTCGGGTAAGTTCCGACCCGCACGAAAGGCGTAACGATCTGGGCACTGTCTCAACGAGAGACTCGGTGAAATTATAGTACCTGTGAAGATGCAGGTTACCCGCGACAGGACGGAAAGACCCCGTGGAGCTTTACTGTAGCCTGATATTGAATTTTGGTACAACTTGTACAGGATAGGTAGGAGCCAGAGATCTCGGAGCGCCAGCTTCGAAGGAGGCGTCGGTGGGATACTACCCTGGTTGTATTGAAATTCTAACCCATGCCCCTTAGCGGGGCAGGAGACAGTGTCAGGCGGACAGTTTGACTGGGGCGGTCGCCTCCTAAAAGGTAACGGAGGCGCCCAAAGGTTCCCTCAGAATGGTTGGAAATCATTCGTAGAGTGTAAAGGCACAAGGGAGCTTGACTGCGAGACCTACAAGTCGAGCAGGGTCGAAAGACGGGCTTAGTGATCCGGTGGTTCCGCATGGAAGGGCCATCGCTCAACGGATAAAAGCTACCCCGGGGATAACAGGCTTATCTCCCCCAAGAGTCCACATCGACGGGGAGGTTTGGCACCTCGATGTCGGCTCATCGCATCCTGGGGCTGTAGTCGGTCCCAAGGGTTGGGCTGTTCGCCCATTAAAGCGGTACGCGAGCTGGGTTCAGAACGTCGTGAGACAGTTCGGTCCCTATCCGTCGTGGGCGTAGGAAATTTGAGAGGAGCTGTCCTTAGTACGAGAGGACCGGGATGGACACACCGCTGGTGTACCAGTTGTCTTGCCAAAGGCATCGCTGGGTAGCTATGTGTGGACGGGATAAGTGCTGAAAGCATCTAAGCATGAAGCCCCCCTCAAGATGAGATTTCCCATTACGCAAGTAAGTAAGATCCCTCAAAGACGATGAGGTAGATAGGTTCGAGGTGGAAGTGTGGTGACACATGGAGCTGACGAATACTAATCGATCGAGGACTTAACCAAAAAGTTTGAAACATTCAATGAACGTTTATCCAGTTTTGAGAGAACGAGTTCTTTCAACTGAATAAGTGAAGTGATGATGGCAAAGAGGTCACACCCGTTCCCATACCGAACACGGAAGTTAAGCTCTTTAGCGCCGATGGTAGTTGGGGGCTTCCCCCTGTGAGAGTAGGACGTCGCTTCGCTTATTTTTTATGTGGAGGATTAGCTCAGCTGGGAGAGCATCTGCCTTACAAGCAGAGGGTCGGCGGTTCGAGCCCGTCATCCTCCACCATTTATTTATTATGAAAGTACTATTATCGCGGGGTGGAGCAGTGGTAGCTCGTCGGGCTCATAACCCGAAGGTCACAGGTTCAAATCCTGTCTCCGCAACCAAATAAAATTAAGGTCCCGTGGTGTAGCGGTTAACATGCCTGCCTGTCACGCAGGAGATCGCCGGTTCGATCCCGGTCGGGACCGTCCTTATTTGTGCCGGTGTAGCTCAGTTGGTAGAGCAACTGACTTGTAATCAGTAGGTCGTGGGTTCGACTCCTATCGCCGGCACCATCCCTTGGAGGGGTAGCGAAGTGGCTAAACGCGGCGGACTGTAAATCCGCTCCTTAGGGTTCGGCGGTTCGAATCCGTCCCCCTCCACCAGCTCTTTATTCAATAGGGGCATAGTTCAACGGTAGAATAGAGGTCTCCAAAACCTTTGGTGTGGGTTCGATTCCTACTGCCCCTGCCAAATTTTTTAGGTTAGACTACTGTTATATTACATATGGCGGTTGTGGCGAAGTGGTTAACGCATCGGATTGTGGTTCCGACATTCGTGGGTTCGATTCCCATCAGTCGCCCCATAATAAAATATTGGGGTATAGCCAAGCGGTAAGGCAACGGATTTTGATTCCGTCATGCCTAGGTTCGAATCCTAGTACCCCAGCCATTTATTTCTTAATATGAGCCATTAGCTCAGTTGGTAGAGCATCTGACTTTTAATCAGAGGGTCGAAGGTTCGAGTCCTTCATGGCTCATCATATTTGCGGGTGTGGCGGAATTGGCAGACGCACTAGACTTAGGATCTAGCGCCGCAAGGCGTGGGGGTTCGACTCCCTTCACCCGCATCATCTATATTTCAAATTTATAATTGCCAGGATAAATAATCTTATGCACATGCGGAAGTAGTTCAGTGGTAGAACACCACCTTGCCAAGGTGGGGGTCGCGAGTTCGAACCTCGTCTTCCGCTCCAAATGTGCCGGGGTGGCGGAACTGGCAGACGCACAGGACTTAAAATCCTGCGGTAGGTGACTACCGTGCCGGTTCGATTCCGGCCCTCGGCACCATTTTTAATATTTAGCGCCCGTAGCTCAATTGGATAGAGCGTCTGACTACGGATCAGAAGGTTGTGGGTTCGACTCCTGCCGGGCGCGCCAATAAATGAACGGAATGTAGCTCAGCTTGGTAGAGCACTTGGTTTGGGACCAAGGGGTCGTAGGTTCGAATCCTGTCATTCCGACCATCTTTTTAACAAATGGGGCCTTAGCTCAGCTGGGAGAGCGCCTGCCTTGCACGCAGGAGGTCAGCGGTTCGATCCCGCTAGGCTCCACCATAATTGTTTCATTCCGGAGGTATACCCAAGTCTGGCTGAAGGGATCGGTCTTGAAAACCGACAGGCGGGTAACACCGCGCGGGGGTTCGAATCCCTCTACCTCCTCCATTTTCCGGGTCAGTAGCTCAGTTGGTAGAGCATTAGATTGAAGCTCTAAGTGTCGGCGGTTCGATTCCGTCCTGACCCATCATTTTTGCGGGTGTAGTTTAATGGTAAAACCTCAGCCTTCCAAGCTGATGTCGTGAGTTCGATTCTCATCACCCGCTCCAAGAGGGGCCTATAGCTCAGCTGGTTAGAGCGCACGCCTGATAAGCGTGAGGTCGATGGTTCGAGTCCATTTAGGCCCATTTTAAAATTATTCCGAAGTAGCTCAGTTGGTAGTAGCACCTGACTGTTAATCAGGTTGTCGCAGGTTCGAGTCCTGCCTTCGGAGCCACGGCCCCTTGGTCAAGCGGTTAAGACACCGCCCTTTCACGGCGGTAACACGGGTTCGAATCCCGTAGGGGTCATCAAGCATGTAGCAAATTTTGCTACATGCTTTTTTTTGTTTTTTAAGCATTTAATTATTGTCATTAAGGCATTAAGTATTGTGTAAATCATCTAACTTTTAATTTGCCGTTTTAAATTTGAACAAAGTATTTCATATATAAAAGATGTATGTTTTCTTACGGATTTTTTCGTGGTGAATTGTATGCTGTTCATCTAATATGGGGATAGATGGAGGAAAACGATATGAATTTACAAGAGATACAACGTTTTTTAGCACTTTATCAATTGGAACAAAATGAGTCGGAACAATGGCTTACAAATAGATTACAGCAAGTTGCCACAGAGGGAGCATATATTCCTACAACGGAAGAGCTTACTTTTGGCGCAAGAGTAGCATGGCGTAATAGTAATAAATGTATTGGGAGATTATTTTGGCAATCACTTCATGTTGAGGATGCACGTGAGGTTTTAGATGAGCATGCTATTTTTGAGAAATTACTTCACCATATTCGATATGCAACAAATGGCGGTAAGATTCGTCCGACTATAACGGTATTTGCCTCTGATAGAGTAAAAATATGGAATCACCAGCTTATACGTTATGCAGGTTATGAAACAGAAGCAGGGATTATTGGTGATTCCCATTCGGTGCCATTTACAAAAGTGTGCGAGTCACTTGGCTGGCAGGGAGCAAGAACAGCATTTGATGTGCTACCACTCGTGATTCAAGTAGATAGCCGTAAACCGCAATGGTTTCCAATCCCAAGTGGTGATGTATTAGAGGTTGCGATTCGTCACCCTGAACATCCTAAGGTAGAAGAACTAGGAATGAAGTGGTATGCGGTGCCAATTATATCGAGCATGCGCTTTCAAATGGCGGGTATTGACTTTCAGGCAGCCCCCTTTAATGGCTGGTATATGGGGACAGAAATTGGAGCGCGGAATTTAGCTGATCATGACCGTTATGATATGTTACCGAAGATAGCAGAAATTTTTAATCTTGATACAACAAAGCAAGCATCTCTTTGGCGTGATCGTGCGCTAGTAGAATTAAATATTGCTGTTCTTCATTCCTTTAAAGAAGATGGCGTAAGTATTGTTGATCATCATACCGCAGCACAGCAATTTAAGCTATTTGAAGAAGCAGAGCACAAGGCAGGGCGCGATTTAACAGGCAACTGGACTTGGTTGATTCCACCATTGTCGCCTGCAACGACACATATTTTCCATAAGCCGTATGTAAATGTCTATCATACACCTAATTATTTTTACCAAAAACCCCCATACTAATGATGAAGAGGCAGCTCATTGTAGAAAATGAACTGCCTCTTATTAATTGATATATTCATTTTTAGAAGCTCTAAATGAACAGAAGAAGAGTAGAGCTGTAACGGCAACAAATAGCCACCCAGCGATATCCCAGCCGCCAAATAAATCATGTAAATAGCCAAATAAAATTGGACCAACTGCGGCTAATAAATAACCTAATGATTGTGCAAAGCCAGATAAATCTGCCGCCTCAAAAGCCGTACGTGTACGTAATGTAAAGAACATCATGGCAAGTGCAAATGAAGCTCCACCTGCTAAACCAAGCAATATCATCCATAACACAGCAAGACTAGTCCATTCCATCACAACGCCTGTAAAACCGATGACATAAAATGCTGTAAACATTAAAACGAGTGGACGCTGAGATGTCATTTTGCTAGCAATGATAGGCACAACTAATGCCATAGGCACTTGTGAGATTTGCATGATGGAAAACATCCAACCCGCACGATCAGCGGCTACGCCTTGTGCAATATAAATTTCAGGAATCCAAGCTGCGGTAGTATAAAATAATAACGATTGTAGCCCCATTGCCCCAGTAACTGCCCAAGTAACTGGTGATTTCCACAATGGTATACGCGCTTTTGTAGAGATTACAGTTGGCTCAGGTTTATTAAACTTTAATTGGGGTAACCAAATCACAATTGTTAATATGACTAGCGCTAGAGCAATAGCAAGTGCACCTTGCCAGCCCAGTACTGCATTCGCTATAGGATAGCTAATACCAGCACCGATTCCCGCTGTTAAATTCATAGACATTGTAAAAAACGCCATTAGTAAGCCAACATGATATGGAAATTTTAATTTTAGTAGACCTGGAATAAGGACGTTACCAAATGAAATGGCGACACCAATAATCATTGTACCAAGTACGAGTAATCCCGTTGTCCCAAGTGAACGCAGGACAATTCCTACGGCTAATAAAATTGTTGATAAAAATAGTGTTAGTTCAAGTCCGAGTTTTCTTGCAACTACTGGTGCAAAAGGGGATACTATTGCGAATGCAAGTAATGGTATCGTTGTAAGGAAGCCTGCAAGTACATTGGATATACCAAGATCTTCACGTATAAAGGATATAATTGGACCTACAACTGTTAAGGGCATACGTAATGTAGATGCTAGAAAAATTACACCGATGACCAACAGTAGGGTTGTTCCCTTCCAGTTAATCTTTTTGCTAGGATAAGTAGATTGTTCGTTCGTTGTCAAAACTTGTACCTCCCTGATAGAACAATTATAATTCGAACCACTATAACACTTTATCACACTATTAAAAATAGTAGAAAATTCATAAAATACGGAACATTAATGGTTTTATTGAAATGTCTAAGGTCGTATGTTAAACTAAGAGACATCATAAATTTAATAATTATATGCCTCATGTTTGTATTGAGGTAGAGGTCGCGGTATTTATGAGTACGCTAATGGAAATGACAAGCATTAAAGATGTTAGCTGAAAGGAAATATCGCCGAAGTGTGAGGGGACTTGAAAACCTCATGCTGGGGCTGTCTCCGAAAGGAACAGAACTGTCACGTTGGACAACGTGTTGCGCTATCATTTTGAAGAAACAGAGGATTTACTTAGCCATCACAACGTTCATGTGATGGCATTTTTTGCCTCTTATAAAAGGAAGGAAGCTTTAACGTGAGTGAGATAAAAGTTAATCAGCTCGGCCATAAAGCACCGAAGCTGAAAAAAGAATTAAAAAGCCGTCATATTACGATGATTTCATTAGGCGGTACAATTGGGACTGGGCTATTTTTAGCAAGCGGTGGCGCTATTGCACAGGCTGGACCAGGTGGTGCACTACTTGCTTACGCATTAATCGGTATAATGGTGTACTTTTTAATGACTAGCTTGGGCGAAATGGCAGCCTATATGCCGTCATCGGGTTCATTTAGTACGTATGCAACAAAATTCGTAGATCCTGCACTTGGCTTTGCCCTTGGTTGGAACTACTGGTATAACTGGGCGATCACAATTGCAGCAGAAATTGCAGCTGTTTCGCTTATTATGAAGTATTGGTTTCCTGACAGTTCCTCTGCACTATGGACAGTAGTATTTATTGTGATTGTACTAACATTCAATTTACTATCTGTTAGAAGCTATGGTGAAAGTGAATATTGGTTTGCCATGATAAAAGTGGCGACTGTTGTTGTTTTTATTATCGTCAGCCTATTGATGATTTTTGGTATTTTAGGAGGGCAAGCACCGGTTGGTTTCACGAATTTCTTTATAAGTGATGGTCCATTCCATGGTGGCTTCCTTGCAACATTCGGTATATTTTTAGCAGCTGGTTTCTCGTTCCAAGGAACAGAATTATTAGGTATCACTGCTGGAGAAACGGATGACCCTGGAAAGAATATTCCAAAGGCTGTAAAATCTGTCTTCTGGCGTATTATTTTATTTTATATTTTAGCTATTGCGGCGATTGGGATGTTGATTCCATTTACGGATTCGCGTTTATTATCTGAAGATATTGCGGTATCTCCATTTACATTAGTATTCGATCGCTTAGGCATTGCTTTTGCTGCCTCATTAATGAATGCAATTATTTTAACTGCAATGTTGTCTGCAGGTAACTCTGGTTTATATGCATCATCCCGCATGTTATGGCAATTAGCGGTAGATGGACATGCACCTAAAATTTTCACAAAATTAAGCCGTCGCGGCATTCCAATTTATGCATTACTGCTTACATTGGCAGTAGGCTGTCTAGCATTTTTAGCATCATTTTTTGGTGATGGCGTTGTCTATATGTGGCTTCTAAACGCTTCTGGGATGTCAGGCTTCATTGCATGGCTTGGTATTGCCTTTAGCCATTATCGCTTCCGTCGAGCGTTTGAAGCACAAGGGCTGGATCCGAAATTACTACCATACAAGGCAAAGCTATATCCATTTGGTCCGCTCTTTGCTTTCACCGTATGTATGATTGTTGTCATTGGACAAAACTATACAGCATTCACGGGTGATTCAATTGACTGGTATGGCGTGCTTGTTTCATATATTGGTATCCCACTCTTTGTTATACTGTGGCTAGGCTATAAAATAAAACATAAAACAAAAATGATTCCACTACAAAAATGTGATTTAAAAGTGGAAAAATAATAATGAGAACTGTCCTAAATGTTAGGGCAGTTTTTATTTTTGTTGTACACATCTGTCAGCCAATAAACCCCGCAGTAACAGCTAATTGTCATAGCAAAAAGTGTTAAAGTGACGCAGTCGCTTTAACACTTTTTCTATTATTTCATCTTTATTTTATTAAGCAAATAGCGTTTCCCATAATAGGTAAATATTTAACGCTACGACGATGACAACGACACACCAGCCAAGAATGGTTGTGATACGGTGATTGACGAGGCTACCCATAATGTCCTTTTTACTTGTGAACATCACAAGCGGGATAAGCGCAAAGGCAATACCGAATGACAGGATGACTTGGCTTAATACAAGCGCATAGGTTGCATTGACGCCAGATGCAATAATGACCAATGGTGGAATCATTGTAATGGCTCTGCGCAAATAGAGAGGAATTCTACGCTGGATAAAGCCTTGCATGACAACATCTCCTGCTAGTGTACCGACTGAAGAACTTGCAAGTCCTGCAATAAGAAGACCAAGGCCGAAAGAAACGGCTGCCATAGGGCCAAGTGCATCTCGTAATCCATTATAGGCAATGTCTAAATCCTCAACTACTAATCCTTGCGTATGGAACACCGCTGCTGCAATAATCAGCATGCTCATATTAATCGCGCCGGCAATAATCATTGCAATTACAATATCGATAAACTCAAAACGGAAAATACGTCGTTTTTCATTATCATTACGACCAATAACGCGATTTTGTGTTAAAGAAGAATGTAAATAGATTGCATGCGGCATAACAGTAGCACCTAAAATACCTGTTGCAAGTAATAGGGAATCGACTCCATCGAAATGTGGTGTCAGCATTCCGAGTGTCACTTCACCCCAATTTGGTTGGGCTAAAAATGTCTGGAACGCAAATGCGAGCACTACAATTAGCACCATACCAGAAATACCAGCTTCGAAGGCTCTAAAACCTCTGCGTTGTAGCTCTAAAATGGCGAATGAGCCGACTGCCGTAATTAGTGCCGCTGGTAGCATTGGGATGTTAAATAATAAATATAGACCGAGGGCAGCACCGATAAACTCTGCAAGATCAGTTGCGATAATTACAAGTTCAGCCTGTATCCATAAAAATATTGAAGTTTTTTTAGAAAAGTTCTCTCTTGCTATTTCCGGCAAATTCTTTCCTGTTGCAATGCCAAGTTTTGCTGATAAAGATTGAATTAGTACAGCCATTAAGTTGGAAAAGGCAATAACCCAAAGAAGTAAATAACCGTACTGTGAGCCAGCCGTAATATTTGTGGCAAAGTTGCCGGGATCTATATAGGCAACCGCTGCAATAAATGCCGGACCTAGAAAGGGTAAAATCCGTTGCCAGCCTTTTATGTCGCCATCTAAAACAGCTTCGGCTGCCGACTTATTAATCGGTTTATAGGCCATGTTGTTCCCTCGTTTCAAAAAGTATCGTAAGTGAAATAAAGTTTCCTATAGGAAAATAATGATACTACTATTCTATAGCTAGAACTGAAAAATGTGAAGAAGTTTGCTCAAATTTTTTAGCATTGCCAAAAAACAAAGGGAAATCACTGCTGAAGTGAGTTAAATCGCGGATAAAACCATGGGAATCAGCAAAAATAATCCGAAACGTATACCAGTAATGGGCTTCTACATATAAGGAAAAAATTTACGAAAACCGTATAATCTGTTCTTTACTTTTTATTAATACAGGCGTAATATGACATCATTATAAAAGTTTCAAATTTCTAAATCGCTGAAGCAACTAAACGCGGGGGACCCAATTTTGATGGATTGTCTCTACAATTCTTGGGGTGAATCTCTTTACAAGAGTAGGGCTACTCAGGCCCGAATCCGACAGCTAACCTCGTAAGCGTTAAGAGCAGAAAAGTTGGAGCTTGTCAGACGTTACAACGTCTACAAGTCGTATTTAGTGATGACTTGTAGACGTTTTTTGTTGTCATTTGGCACCCAAAGCCCCAGTAGCTAGAAAGAGCAATTATGCAAAGGTGTAATTGATTTAGAAAGGCGAAACACACTCTAAAAATCTAGAAGGTGTTAAAAATGAAATCCTCATTCAAACGTTATGTTATCGGTAAACCATTGAGATCCGATGCATTAGGGGAACAAAAGCTTAGTAAAACAAAGGCATTGGCTATATTATCATCTGATGCATTGTCATCAGTAGCATACGGACCAGAGCAAATTTTACTTGTGCTCATGACAGTAAGTACGGTTGCCTTTTGGTATTCGTTACCGATTGCAGCAGGCGTAGTGGTGCTACTTGTGGCACTCACGTTATCCTATCGACAAGTTATTTTCGCCTATCCACATGGTGGTGGAGCATATGTTGTGTCCCGCGAAAACTTAGGCGTTAATGCAGGTCTTGTAGCGGGTGGGTCATTACTCGTTGATTATATTTTAACGGTTGCAGTAAGTGTTTCTGCGGGGACAGATGCTATTACATCAGCATTCCCAAGTTTACATGCTTATAATGTACCGATTGCAGTGTTTTTTGTTATTTGCCTAACACTATTAAATTTACGTGGTGTTACAGAATCAGCATCCGTTTTAGCGTATCCCGTATATTTGTTCGTTGTTGTGATGTTAATGCTTATTGGAATAGGTATCTATAACGTCGCAACGGGGCAAGTTCCTGCTGAGTTGCATCCAAAAATCGGGACGCCAGTTGCGGGCATTAGTTTGTTTTTATTATTAAAGGCTTTTGCTTCAGGAAGCTCGGCATTGACGGGCGTAGAAGCGATATCCAATGCTATTCCGAATTTTAAAAGCCCTGCACCAAATAATGCAGCGAAAACGCTATTAGCAATGGGGAGTATATTAGCCGTGCTGTTTATTGGTATTGTGGCCTTAGCCTATTTCTACGGAGTTGTACCAAACGCTCAGGCAACGGTTGTCTCACAAATTGCCGAAGCGAGTGTTGGACGCAATGTATTTTATTATATCGTGCAAGGTACGACAGCTATGATTTTAGTGCTTGCTGCCAATACGGGTTATTCAGCCTTCCCTTTACTCGCAGTCAATTTATCAAGAGACGGCTTTATACCAAGAATTTTTCAAATTCGTGGAGATCGCCTTGGCTATTCTAACGGGATTATGATGCTCGGATTAGCAGCGATTGTCCTTATTGTGTTGTTCGATGGTGCTACAGAGCATTTAATTCCTCTTTATGCAGTAGGTGTCTTTATACCATTTACATTAGCGCAGACTGGAATGATGCGAAAATGGTGGCGTGAAAAGCCAGATGGTTGGGTGATGAAATTCGTTATAAATACAATAGGTGCAGCCATTTCCTTTGTAGTGGCGATGATGTTCTTTGTTACAAAATTACCTCAAGTATGGCCAGTATTTATTTTTTTACCAATGATTATTTGGATGTTCCATCGCATTAAGCAACATTACAATGCAGTCGGAGAGCAACTACGACTAAATGGAGAAGCATTGCCGATAGTAGATGGAAATGTTTTTATTGTACCGGTAGCGGGGATTACGAAAGTGGTAGAAAATTCACTGCATTATGTGCAATCATTGAATGTAGAAAAAATTATAGCCTTTTATGTAGCATTTGATCAGGCTGATGCCAAAGCTTTTGAAGAGAAGTGGAAGGCATGGCAACCCGATATACGTCTCGTTACGTACTATTCGCCATATCGAAGCATTAAGCAACCTTTAAAAAAATTTATTGATAAGGTAGAACACCAATATGCGAAAACGGGCTATCAAGTAACTGTGGTCATTCCACAGTTTTTACCGAAGAAAGGTTGGCATCATATGCTACACAATCAATCGAGTCTATTAATTCGTACATCGCTGTTATTTCACAAAAATGTCGTCATTATGACAGTACCTTTCCATTTATCTAAATAATGACTAGCAAGGTCGAAAATAGTCTGATATAATCAGAGCATTGATTGCAAAACACGAACGTTTACCATGAAATAATGTGTAAATACCATTAAATTCCGAAAATTTAAACTTTTTTCAGTAGTAGATATAAGCATCTGCCGAAAGAAGATATGCATCTGCTTATTATGCATATTCATATTGAAATTATAAAAATGGATATTTATAATAAGAAAGTTCAACCAGCTTAATACTGTTTCACTCATATAATAGCGAGAATATGGCTCGTAAGTTTCTACCGATTTACCGTAAATGAATCGACTATGGGTAGCATTGCTTTAGAAAAACTCATACTAGCGATGATGTTTTCTATTAGTTTCGACGTTTTTGCGCTGAATGCCTTGCTCCACTCGTAGATGAATGGAATCAAAGTATTCAGCGTTTTTATTATTTTATGAAAGAAGGAAAAGCAGCAATGAAGTTATTACATGACAAAATTATGCAGGAAGGTAAAGTTTTATCTTCGTCTGTATTAAAAGTTGATTCTTTTTTAAATCATCAAATCGATCCACAGCTTATGAAAGAAATTGGGCACGAGTTTGCAAATCGCTTCTCTGATGAAATTATTACAAAAGTGCTAACAATTGAATCTTCAGGAATTGCACCTTCTGTAATGTTAGGTCTTGAAATCGGTGCACCGGTAGTATTTGCCCGTAAACGTAAATCTTTAACATTATCAGACAATCTCTATTCGTCAAAAGTACATTCTTTCACAAAAAACGAAACGAATGATATTTCAGTATCTTGTAATTTTTTAAGTGAAGATGACAATGTTTTAATTGTTGACGATTTCTTAGCAAATGGTGAAGCGGTAAAAGGCTTACTAGATATTGCAGCGCAAGCAGGGGCTCATGTTGTCGGTGTCGGCATCGTGATTGAAAAAGGCTTCCAAGACGGTGGTAAATTATTACGTGAGCAAGGTGTTCGCGTTGAATCATTAGCAATTGTGGATTCTTTAGAAGACGGCAAAGTAACATTTGCAACGGAGGATCGCGCGTAATGAATGCCTTTAAGTCAACGACGCTAGCTATTCAACATTTACTTGCGATGTATGCAGGTGCGATTTTAGTTCCGCTTATTATTGGTGGCGCTTTAGGTTTTGATTCAAAGCAAATGACTTATTTAGTAGCGATTGACATTATGATGTGTGGGATCGCAACATTACTTCAAGTGTATTCAGGTAAATTTATCGGTATTGGTTTACCAGTAGTTCTAGGATGTACCTTTACAGCAGTAAGTCCAATTATTGCAATTGGGACAAACCCTGAACAAGGCATTACCGATATTTATGGCTCCATTATTGCATCAGGTTTAATCGTTATGGTCATTGCAGGCTTTTTCGGTAAGCTTGTAAAATTCTTCCCGCCAGTTGTAACAGGTTCTGTTGTGTCCATTATTGGTATCTCTTTATTACCAGTTGCATTGAACAATATGGCGGGTGGACAAGGTGCAGAAGACTTTGCATCGGGTTCTAATGTTGCTTTAGCATTTATTACATTAGTAATTATTTTAGTCGTTTACCGTTTTACTACAGGCTTTGTGCGTGCGATTTCAATTTTAATTGGCTTAGTTGTTGGTACAGTGCTCGGCGCATTTATGGGCAAAGTGGATTTCAGTCCTGTGTCAGATGCAGGCGTATTCCATATGGTTCAGCCGTTCTATTTCGGAATGCCAACATTTGATGCCACAGCGATTTTAACAATGACGCTTGTAGCAATGGTTTCATTAGTAGAATCTTCCGGTGTCTATTTTGCACTGAGCGATATTTGCAATAAAAAACTAGATTCAAAAGATTTAGCACGTGGGTATCGTTCAGAAGGTCTTGCTTCTGTTATTGGTGGTATTTTCAATGCCTTCCCATATACTACATTCTCACAAAACGTAGGGCTTACGCGTATGTCTGGCGTGAAAAATCGCAAAGTCATCTACATCACAGGTGGTTTACTAGTAGCACTTGGTTTCCTACCAAAAATTGCAGCACTCACTACAATCATTCCAACACCAGTACTTGGTGCGGCAATGCTTGCGATGTTTGGTATGGTGATTACACAAGGTATGGGGATGCTTGTACCTGTTATGAACGAATCAGCGGAAAACGCGATGATTGCTGCGATTGCAGTTGGTCTAGGCGTTGGTGTATCAGTAGTTCCTGATATTTTCGCATCATTGCCATCATACGTATCAGTTCTTACGTCCAATGGTATCGTTTGTGGTTCAGTCACAGCGATTATCTTAAACATTTTATTTAACATGATTGGGCCAAAGCGTAAAAATGACCCAATGCATGGGGAAATTTAAATCAAACAATGCCACTTCCTGATAAAAGGAGGTGGCATTGTTTGATGAGAAAAGAAACAAGACAAGGGAAATGAAGCAAGCGTCAAACTTCTGTTCAATTTCCCTTGTCTTGTCAATGAAATGGCTTGCGATTTCGTTAGCATGATTTGGCTTTCAGCGCTATGCTGTCAATGTGGTTGTGGTGTCGTCCAATTGGCACGACGGATGGTGAGTTCGAAACGGGGTCTTCGATTACCATACAGTCGAGTGCGAATATATCTTTAATTAATGAATTAGTAATAATGTCAGATGGCGGTCCTTCTGCCACGAGCTTCCCTTCATGTAGGGCAAATATATAATCTGCATAACGTGCTGATAAGTTAATGTCGTGTAACACCATGACAATCGTTGTGCCATATTTACGATTTAAATCTGTCAGTAAATCTAAAATTTCTACTTGGTACGTAATATCTAAGTACGTTGTTGGCTCATCTAAAAATAAAATATCTGTTTGCTGCGCTAATGCCATGGCAATCCATACGCGCTGTCTTTGCCCACCTGATAATTCATCAATATGGCGATCAGCAAATTCTGTAATGTTCATCATTTCCATCGCTTCTGCGACAGCCTCATAATCTTTTTTAGACCAACCTTTTAAAAAGCTATGATGGGGGAAGCGCCCTCTACCAACTAAATCCGCAACTGTTATTCCTTCTGGAACGATAGGGCTTTGTGGTAACAAGCCTAGTATTTTGGCAAGTTGCTTCGGTGGCATTTTTTGAATAGCTTGCCCATCTAACGTTACTTGCCCTGAAGTCGGCGTAATGAGTCGTGCCATCGTTTTTAGTAGCGTAGATTTTCCACAACCGTTGGCTCCGATAATTATGCTTATTTTATTGCTAGGAATCGTTACACTAACGTCTTGTAAAATCGTTTTATTGTCGTAACCAGCAGTAATTTGCTCCGCTCGAAATGTATGTGTTGGCTTCATATTATAAATCTCCTTTTCGATTGATACGAATTAATAAATAAATTAAATACGGTGCACCAATAATCCCCGTAATTACGCCAACAGGATATCTGGTATCGAATGCAAACTGACCGATTAAATCTGCGGCCAATACTAAAATAACGCCAATTAAGCCTGCAGGCACGATATTTGAAAAGCCTACACCAACAATCTTTTTGGCAATAGGACCTGCTAGAAATGCAACAAAGGCAATTGGTCCCGCAGCTGCTGTAGCTAACGCAATCATTAAAACTGAGCTAAGTAATAGCACCAACCTCGTTTTGTTTGGAGCAACACCGAGTGATGTCGCTGCTAGTTCGCCAAGCTCTAATATTTCTAATCGACTAGCCAAACAAAGAACAATGGGTGTGCAAATTAAAACAGCTATGATTAATGGATAGAGGTTTTCCATTTTCGCCCCATTCAAACTGCCACTTAACCAACGCATAGCAGAAGGTAGGTCATGCGTATTACCAATAACCATTAAATAAGAAATAAACGCATTTAACATTGCTTGAATACCGATACCGATTAAAATTAATCGACCAATTGAAAAAGAGCTACCTTTAGATAAAATAAAAATAACGATAGCAGTTAAAAGACCGCCAACTACTGAGGCAATCGAGACAAGTGCATTACTCGCATGCAGGACAATAATACAAAAAACAGCAGCAGCACTTGACCCAGCAGTGATGCCAATTACATTTGGATTGGCTAATGGATTGCGCAACATTGTTTGGAAAATGTAGCCACCAGCACCAAATGCAAAGCCAGCAAATAGTCCGACGATCATTCGGGGTAATCTGATTGTGCCGATTGCAAAGGAAGCGCCTTTGACATTCTCACCTAAAAGTACACTGACAACATCTTTTACAGGATAAATGGTATTGCCTAACATGAGCATCAAACCCATAAGTACAATTGAAATAACTGCTAGCAAACATGTCATAAGTAGGAAACGACGTTTTCGTTTCATTCTTGAATTATAAATAGACATCATTGTTTCATTCATCATAATGCACGCATTTTCGCTTTCATTGTAATAAAAATTAATAGGGGAGCGCCAATGAAGGCAGTTACAATACCTACTTCAAGCTCGCTCGGACTCCCTAATAGTCTTCCACACACATCAGCAATGGTTAAAATAATTGCCCCAGCAAATGCTGAAAGTGGAATAACATAGCGCACGTCTGGGCCAATAATTAATCGAATTAAATGCGTCGCTAACAAACCGATAAACCCAATCGGTCCAGCTAATGCTGTTGCCACACCACACAATAACACACCGCCAAATGAAGCGAGCAGGCGAATTGTCCCCGTTTTAACACCTAAGCCAGTCGCTACATCATCTCCTAATGCTAGCGCATTCAATGCTGGCGCAGAAAAGATAGCAATACAAAGTCCAACTATTAAAAATGGGATAAACAGTGAGATATGATCCCAGCTACCAGAACCTACACTACCAACTTGCCAAAATCTAAATTGGTCCATTACTTTCGTACGTGGAATCATAACGGCCACAACGAGTGAAGACAGTATGGCACTTGTAGCAGCGCCGGCTAAGACGAGCTTGATTGGTGTTGCGCTGCCACTCCCGATTGAACCAACAGTAAAGACAAAAATAGCGGTAAGCATTGCCCCTGCGATGGCCAGCCAAATATATTGATTCGCGGAACTAATATTAAAAAAGGCAATCCCACAAACAACAAATAAGGATGCCCCTGTATTTACACCTAGTATACTTGGGTCCGCAATTGGATTACGCGTTACAGACTGCATTAATGCACCCGATACACCTAAAGCGGCACCACACATAAAACAAAAAATTGTTCGAACAACTCTTTGTCGAACAACACTTGCCTCATGAGAAGCGACTTCTGAATGGAATAGACCATCCAGAAGTTGCGTCCAAGTAATCATCCGAGAACCAAATATAAGCGATGCCATCACACTTAGACAAAGCAATATGGCGAGCAAAATAATCAGCTTGCCGAAGTTACGTGGCATCCATACATGCTTATTTTCTGAAACGGAAGTATTCATCATATTATTTCAGCTTTTTCGCAACATCAGAGATTAATGCTAAGTACTCGTCAATTGTATATTGAATGGATAATGGGTTTGGATTACCTGCGGCAGCTAATGGCGTATTATCAGTAATGACAATGACTGAACCATTTTGGATTGCTGGCACTTTTCCTAAAATAGGGTCAGCTTGAAGTGCAGCTAAAGTTTTATCATCCCCATATGTAATAAAAATTTCTGCATCCTTTAAAGCATCTGCATTTTCAGCACTTAACTCAATATAAAAGCTAGAGTCATCTTTTACTTGCTCTTTAATACTTGGTGGATATTCCATACCTAATTCCTCTAAAAATTCACCACGAGGATCTGCAGGCGTATAAATATAAAACTTAGATAAATCAGTTGCATTGAACGAAGCAAATACAGCTTTTTTACCTTTTAATTCTGGTAATTCATTTGCCTTATCAGCAATTAACTTCTCTGTATCAGCAATCAATTGTTTGCCTTCCTTTTCCATACCCATGCCTTTTGCATTGTATAGGATTTGGTCGCGCCATGAAATAACCCATGGAATTTCTGGGTACGCCACAACTGGTGCAATTTGACTTAATGTATCGTAGTCTTCTTGTGTAATACCTGAATAGGCAGCTAAGATTACATCTGGATTTGAATCAGCAATTGCCTCAAAATCTAAACCATCCGTATCTTGATAAATATTAGGATTTTCTTCACCTAACTCTTTTAACTTGTCAGCTGTCCATGGCAGCATACCACTATCATCCTGTACGCCGTAGTTTGCAGCAGAGAAGCCCACTGGCACAACACCAAGTGCTAATGCGACATCATGGTTTGCCCAAGCAATCGTTGCAACGCGTTCAGGTTTTTTATCGATTACAGTTTCTCCAAAAGCGTGCTTAATAACAATTGGATACTGTGTATCACTAGCATCGGATTCTGGTTTTGAATCACTAGATGCAGCACCGGACTCTTTTTCTGCACATCCAGCTAAAGCTAAAGAAAAAATAGCTATAAATAACATTGTAAATAATGAAAAGTAACGCTTTGAATTCATATTAGAATAACACTCCTATTAACAAAATAATTGATAATGATTATCACTATCGATTGTAGTATATAACCAATACATATATATTTCAATAGAATATTTTTTAAATTAAAAATTGCGAAGTCTAAACATCTTATCTTTTCTCTTCATTAATCTGCAATATAGTTAAATAATGAATATTCTGATTTTATGCAGAATTGGTTGTTGGAAATGATACTATGAAGAAGGAAGAGGAAGTTCAATTTGAAAAAAGGGGGGCTTTCATGTCAGAACAAGAACGAGAAAATTTAAAAGCGAAAGAACAGCGAAAAAACCCTGGAGGTGCTTTGAACAGTGCATCGGCACAAGCGCATACTGGTTCACCTAGCAAAGGGTGTTTAGTTAATATTGGTTCCACTATCATGATCATCGTTATTATTTTGTTGGTAAAAGCATGTGCAAATTAAAGTTTTCAACTTATAAAAAGGGACGCTATCCTTTAGTTTGGATAGTGTTTCTTTTTTCTAGGATAGCATGATTTAGTTGTTGCATAATCTCTTCTGCATCTATATTTTTTAGCTCCTTGGCAAGTAATACATCTCTCCTCAATTGATAAAGTAGGAGGCTAGTTCAGCTTCTGTCTTCAATCTAAATATCCCTTTAAGGAACAGAGGAAAGGTGTTAAAAATTTAGAAGGGTTCACTTGTTGTTGGTAGCGAAGGCGTGACTCCTGTGGGAACGCACACATCGTAAGACGCTGGCATTCCGCGCGTTAGCGAGGGTTGCGGCTTACGTGTGTGCCTGCGGAAAGCACCGCCGAAGGGAACAACAATGGCACAGCAAAAAAGTGTTAGATTGACTGCCATCAATCTAACACCTTTTCTCTTTTGCCCCACGCTCTTGGTGGTTAGCTAAAGTCCACAAACATGTTCAAATCAATTTTTTCATACTATAAGACATGCTTAGTCTCGGAGGGGGGTTGTATGTTTTTTCTGAAGAAAGGCTTGGTCATCATAATAGGTAGTATCTGTATATCATTAGGCATTAATCTATTTCTAACACCGTACCAAATACTAGACGGAGGCGTTGTAGGGGTAGCGCTTATTTTGTACTATTTGTATCAGCTAAAAATCGGACTTATGATTATTATTTTAAGCATTCCAATATTTGTTATAGCTTGGTTTAAATACAGAGCTTATTTCTATAATAGTGTACATGGGTTAATTGGCTCGTCTTTTATCATTGACCTGTTGAGGCCTATAAGAAATATAATTCAAATCGATGCGATTTATAGTGCAATTTTTGGAGGGATTTTAGTAGGTTTTGGCATCGGTTTAATGCTTCGCTTTCAGACAAGCACTGGTGGAACAGATCTAGTTGCACAGTTTTTAAGTGATAAAACAGGCATTAATGTGGGGATTCTTATTTTTTTTATTGATTCGATTGTTATTGTTTTAGGTGGGTTTCTATTATCTTCTAATACATTAATCCTTTCCATAATTACTGTGTTAGTAGTGGGTATTACGACAAGTATGATAACCAGTTATGCAAAATAAAAAATAGCTTCAGTAAACACTGAAACTATTTATAGGTGAGCGTTAAGGTCAGTTATTCATCATCCGCTTTTTTGGATAGGCGGGTTTTACTTCCGCAATTAAAATAGCTAGTAAAATTAATACTGCGCCTATCACCATTCTGCCTGTCAGTACTTCATGCAAAAATATTACCGAAAGCACCATACCGAAAAAGGATTCTGTTGACAAGATAATGGCTGCCTTTGTAGCAGTTGTATATTGATTGGCCACATTTTGAAAAAGGTACGCAATAGTAGTTGAAAAAATCCCTAAATAAATGATTGAATAGATTGCTTCTTTTTCAAGATTAGTAGGGATATCGCCTTGACTGACAACGACCAAGATACCCAAAACGGATGCTGTTATAAACTGCACAATGGTAAGAGCGATTGCATCTTCCTTTTGTACAAAAAGGTTTGTACAAAAAATATCGAAAGCAAAGGCAACAGCACATGCTAGAGAAAGGGCATCTCCTATATTCATTGTGAGGGAACCTTGTAATGATAAACAGCCAATTCCAACAAGCGCTATAATAGAGCCAATGATTTCGTAACCATCGATTCGGCGTTTATAGACGGCATAAGCAATAAGTGGAACAACGATTACATTAACAGCGGTTAAAAATGCATTTTTAGAGGGAGTCGTATATTGTAAACCAACTGTCTGAAGGGCAAAGGCAATATACAATATCGTGCCTAGTAAAACACCTTTCCAAACGACTGATTTTGTTGCTTTTTTTAATTTGTATCCAAAAATGACGGTTAGTATAATCGAAGCTAATATAAATCTTCCTGCCATCACTTGATAAGCAGTTAAATATTCTAGTGCAATGGCTGTAACAACAAACCCACTACCCCAAACGATAGCGGTTGTAAGCAACATGCCATCAGCTATGTATTGTTTCATCTTTCTTCCTCCTAACTCCAATAAGAATAGCATGAGAAGGAAGAAAATATTTTGACTTTGTTTCTAAACTTTCAGGCGTTTTTTTGTACTTATTCCAAAGCGAATATTTATTCTGCTATTTTGCTATGTAATAAGTACAATTTAACGGCTGCTGATAAGCGTTCATAAAAAACATAATCATTATCTTGCGGTGCTACCAATTGGCGGATTTTTGTCATGCGATATCGGATAGTATTTGGATGGCAGAACTGCGCAACTGCTACTTCTTTTATGTTACCCTTTTTTGCGATATACGTGATTGCGGTATTGATGAAATCGGTATCAACCTTTTCATCAAGTAAGGGCCCTAGATAGTTTTTTACATAATGCATGGCAAATTGAGGATCTTTGCGATGTAGCTCAATAAGCAAACTATCAGAACCAAGCTGTGTGTAATGACAAGTAGGGGTCATATCAATTTCTGCCATTAAGCGGGCAGCGAAAGCTTCCCGTACTGCAAGGTGAAGTGCCATTTGTGTGCTATGCACCTGGCTATAGCCAACAGTCAGTTTGTCTGTCGAAATATCATACATTGTAAGCCATTCATTAAGAAATTTTTCAAATTGAAAATGCTGTGATAGATTGGTCATTAAGATAAAGAGGCTATTTTTATATTTACAAATAACGCCTGTTTTTAATAGTGGTTCCAATTGCAAAAAAGGTTGCATCCATTGTGCATTCGATACGGCTTGCATTTGAAAATTCGCTACGAATACATATTTTTCAAATGGTTTGTTCAATTGTTGTAAAAAAGATGTGATTTGTTCTGCAGAGACATCTTCGTTAATGAGACGTTTCATAATGGTTTCTAGAAAGAATGTATAGTCTTGCGTTTTTGCATAAGCCATTGTTTCTAAAATAATTTTTTCAAAAAATTCATCCCCACCAAATCGCAGTATTGGGAAATGATGTGCATTTGCTAAGGCGAGTACTTCCTCTGGTAGTTCGTTATAAATAACGGGTTTATATGCTAAAGCGCTTGCTTCTAACTGAATCAGATTTTTTACAGCATTTACTAAATAATCAGGCTGTTGTTTTGCAAATAATAAGCTACTAAGGATTACACTATTTGGTGTAAATATCGTTTCTCGAACAGTGTGAATATCAGGCGAAAATTCAAAATCTAGAATTTCAACATTTTGGACAGGTTTATGTAAACCGTTGCTACCTGCAACGACTGTAAAATCCTTTGTAATCGGCAATTGCAAAAAGTTTTTTACGTTCATTATGGAATCTAGCTACCTTTCCAGTAATTTATTATTAAGTATCGTACCATCATTTTAAGATAAATGAATATAGTTATTGTCTTTTATTGCAAATTTTATTGTTTGCATAGAGCCTATGTTCAAAAAATAACTATGTTCATGTACAATCCCTTCACTTGATGATTCTGAAATCAACTTCGTTCTTTTTACAACTACTTCACAGAGCGTTTACAATTAAAGCTTACAATGGATACTAATAACCAATTTAAGAGGTGCAAAAAATGGAGTCTGTTGTGAGACAAAGCGTAAAGACAAGCAATTTATTCTTATATTTAAATCATCTATATGAACAGCATCAAAGTAATACTTTATATATAAAACGTTTAAAAGCATTAAATAAAATTATCGAAACAAAAGATTTACATACTTTTTTTCAACCGATTGTAGATTTACAAACAGAGCAAACAATGGGATTTGAGGCATTAAATAGACCAACGCCCTCTGATTTATTTAACAGTGTCGATCAATTTTATGAATTTGTAGGGCAAACGGATTGCGTGTTTTTATTTGAATGCTTTTGTCGTAACCTATCATTGCAACGCTTCAAAGAGCGCCTTCACGGGGAGTTACTGAACCAAGATTATATCCTATTTCTTAATATCCACCCTAATGTATTACTGGATAAAAAATATAATAGTGGAGAAACATTACAACTGCTAAAAGAGCTCGGTATTAAACCACAGCAGGTAGTCTTTGAGTTAACAGAACGCAGCGCTGTGTTAGATTTTGTAGAGTTCGAAAGGGTATTATCACATTATCGTTCGCAGGGTTATCGAATTGCAGTGGATGATATGGGGTCCGGCTATAATAGTTTAAAAACATTGATTTATTTAAAACCTGAATTTATTAAGTTGGATCGTTCGTTAATTCAATATATCGATAAAAACAGTGAGCAGCAGCAGCTTGTTACATTGCTTATGAAATATGCGGAGCAAGCTGGAACAAAAATTATAGCAGAAGGCATAGAACGGCAAGAGGAGATCAATTATTTGCAAGACATTGGCATCCATTATGCACAAGGGTATGCGTTAGGGAGGCCATCAAAAGACATTCAATTGGGGGAATTAAGGGTGGATGACCATGCAGATAGGAGAAGTCACAGAAAACGTTCCTAGTATTGATGAATTTGTGAAAAACAAAGATGTAGATATACTTTTTACAAGCAATCCATCATTGCGAAGTGTTGTTGTTGTACGAGATGGCAGTCCAATTGGACATATTACCCGCACACATTTCTATCAAAAAATTGGTACACGCTATGGCTATAATTTATTTATGGGTCGACAAAATCAGCTTATTATTAAAGATAAACCTCTAATTGTAGATTATGACACACCTATTATCGAAGTCAGCACGGAAGCGATGGGCCGACGAGCAGAGGACCTATATGATGATATTATTGTCATTAAAAAAGGTGTCTATTTCGGTGTGGTTAGTATTAGAGAACTGTTGTTAAAGCTTGTAGAGACGCAAGTAGCGATTGCTAGTTTTTTAAACCCACTAACAAGCTTACCTGGCAATAAATTAATAGAAGAAAAATTACAAGCTGCATTACATCTTGAAAAATATAGTCTCATTTATTTTGATTTGGATCACTTTAAAACGTATAATGACACCTATGGTTTTAATAAAGGAGACAAAATTTTACTGTATTTAACAGATGTTCTCAAAAGAAATATTGCAGCTGGAGAAGATTTTTTAGGGCATATAGGTGGCGATGATTTTGTTGCTATACTCCCACACTATGAAGTCGCAATCATCTGTCAAACGATTATAGAAGAGTTTGATGCGCAAATTATTGATTTTTATGAGCTAGAGGATTTAGTAAAATTACAAGTTCCTAATAGGACTGGAAAATTAGAGCGTTTTACATGTACTTCGTTATCTATTGCTGTTATTACAAATGAATACCAGCAATTTACTTCAGTTGACCAACTATCCGATGCAGTAGCACGATTAAAAAAGGAATGCAAAAAGATATGTGGAAGCTGTTATTTAATTAATGACAAAGCAACCTACCTTATACATTAGATTTTTAAGATGTAGGGTGAATTACCCGCGGAATAAAGAGGAATACCCGCGAAATAGGGTAGATTACCCGCGGAGCAGAGAGGAATACCCGCGAACAACATAAAAACCTACCTCGTCTTATAAACGAGGTAGGCTTTTTATTAGTAAGCACTCCAGCCAGCATCTGCCGCTAAAGCGACACCGTTAATAAGGCCGGAATCTTCAGAAGCTAAAAATAGTGCAATATTAGCAATATCTGAAACTTGACCAGCTTTTGGCATAAGTTGCACACCGCGTACAGATTGTTGCATACCAAATGGATCTACATTCGTCATGGCTGCTGCAAAGCCAGTTTCTACATGTGCAGGTGCAATTGCGTTGCAACGGATATTTTGTGAACCGTAGTGGGAGGCAATATTTTTTGTCATACCTACAACTGCGTGTTTCGCTGTAGTATAAGCTAGTCCACCGCGGCCGCCTGTTAATCCTGCAATGGAAGCCATGTTGACAATTGTTCCACCGCCATTTTCAATAAATATTGGTAATACTTGTCGAATAGCTCGCATCACACCACTTACATTAATGTCCATCACACGTTGCCAAACCGCATCTTCAACATTTGCCGCCGCCTGCATATTGTCACCAACTCCGGCATTATTGACTAAAATATCTATACGACCAAAATGAGCCACCGTAGTAGCCATCATTTTTTGAATATCTTCTTCTACCGCAACATTTACTTTGACACCAAATGCCTCAAAACCAACTTCATTAAACTCATTCACAGTAGCATTTAATGCGTCCTCATTGAAGTCAGCAATAACAACTTTTGCCCCTTCTTGTGCATATTTACGCGCAATTTCTTTACCGATTCCTGCTCCACTACCTGTAATAATAGCCACTTTATTTTGCAATTTACCCATAATTATTCCCCTCTTTCAATATAAGTTTACTATTAAACTAATTTGATTTTAGTCCTTTTCAATTGTTAAATCAAAGAAATTGAACCGCTTACATGTTTAAAAATCTTAATCTTAATAAAACATACTTGAATAATAGGTATTATAGGTATATAATTCGATTTACATTCTAATAAAACATCTTAGGAGGCTTTCTATTGTCAACTTTACAAGTCATTCTGAACGTAGCACTGTTACTTGCCTGCGTTGGAATTTTAGTTATTATGAATAAAAAACACGTGAAATTCTCAAATCGTGTTTTTGCTGGTCTAGGTTTAGGTATCGCACTAGGTCTAGGGCTGCAATTGTTTTACGGTATTGACTCAGAAGTTTTAACCAAGACAACATCTTGGTACAACATTATTGGTACGGGTTATGTGAAACTGTTACAAATGGTGGCAATGCCTCTAGTATTTATTTCTATTTTGATTGCCTTTACGAAAATGACAATTGGCAAAAATTTTGGCAAAATGGCCGCTTTAATTTTAGCAATTTTAATCGGTACTACAGCAGTATCAGCCGCAGTAGGGATTCTTTCGGCTACAATATTTGATTTAGATGCTACTCAAATTATGCAAGGCGACGCTGAAACAGAGCGTGGGGCATATATAGAAGAAAAGACAACGGGCATGACTGCACCTGATTTACCAACGCAAATTATAGAATTATTCCCAGCGAATCCATTCCTTGATTTAACAGGTGCTCGTTCAACATCTACAATTGCAGTTGTTATATTTGCAGCATTTTTAGGTTTTGCTTATTTACGTGTCGCACGTAAAGATAGTGAGATGGCTGCAACCATTAAAAAAGGCATTGATGCAGTGCATGCATTAGTAATGGGTGTTGTAACAATTGTTTTACGCTTAACACCATATGGTATTTTAGCCATTATGGCACGCACGGTCGCAACATCTGATTTTGGGGCAATTTACAACTTAGGTAAATTCGTTATTGCTTCTTACGTTGCGTTAATTATTATGTTCCTTGTTCATTTACTAATTATTTCATTAAGCGGTCTAAATCCGTTTACGTATTTAAAAAAATCACTTGAAACACTGTTATTTGCCTTCACTTCACGTTCAAGTGCGGGGACTTTACCTATGAATATTAAAACGCAAACTGGTAGACTTGGTGTACCAGAGGGGATAGCAAACTTCGCAGGTTCATTTGGTTTATCAATTGGTCAAAACGGTTGCGCTGGTGTATATCCTGCAATGCTTGCAATTATGATTGCACCAACTGTCGGCATTAATCCACTTGATCCTGTATTTATCATTACAGTTATTGCAGTGGTAGCAATAAGTTCGTTCGGTGTAGCAGGTGTTGGTGGTGGTGCAACATTTGCAGCTATCCTTGTGCTATCAGCGCTTCACCTACCAGTTGCACTTGCCGGTATTTTGATTTCAATTGAGCCATTAATCGACATGGGGCGTACGGCTCTAAATGTAAGTGGGTCAATGACAGCAGGTGTTACCACAGCACGTGTAACGAAAGAGTTGGATACAGAAATGTATAATAATAAAGCGGTTAGTGCACAAGTTTCGGACTTATAGGCTTGTAAAAATAAGTTTCGAACATAACAAACATAGCAAAAAAGTGTTAGATTGATTGAAGTCAATCTAGCACTTTTTCTCTTTTGTACAGTCAATAAGTATTTTTTATGTTTTCAGTGCTTTTGGCTGTGTCATCAATGTACTTTGCAATAATATGGTTGTCAGCTGTGATGTTTTCAATTGATGCATTCATTTGTTGTAAGGTGGCAGTGGCTTCCTCAATAATGGCAGCAAAATCATTTGTCGACGAGTCAACATTTTTGCTGTTCACAGCTACTTCATTTGATAAATGCTCAAATTCATTAAATTTTATTTTTAATGAATGTAAAATATCGCTTAATTGAATAAAGTTTGAATTAACTAACTTTGTAGATTCGACACTTTGATGCAATGTGTCGCTACTTTTTGTCATGTTCACCTGTGCTAATTTATTCGTTGTATTGACATCCGTTAAATTTTCACTGATTTTGACAGTAAGATTATTCGTTAAATCCGCTAAATTTCGTATTTCTTGCGCCACAACAGAGAATCCTTTTCCAGCATCCCCAGCACGAGCCGCCTCAATAGAAGCATTTAATGCCAATAAATTTGTCTGTTCTGTTATTTGTTGAATATCATTGGCAAACTGATTTGTTTCTTCAATTTTTTCCGTTAAAGTTTTAAAGTTTTCACTTAAGTTGGTTATCACATTTTGCAGACTATTCATCTCTGTTGTAAGATGATTTATTTTATTTTGTCCTTCAACCGCTAAGTTGCTAGATTGAATAGAGTCATCTATTAAACGAACGGTTATGTCATTCATAGAATGGATTGCTGCTAAGTTACTTTGTGCACTGTCCGCTATTTTAGATATTTGCTCACTTTGTAACATACTCCCTGATGAAACTTCATTCATGGCTAGTTGAATTTCCTCTTGTGATCTTAAACCAAATTGAACTTTTTCGTTAATTTTACTAATGCTTTCAGCAATAATAGCGATTTCCCGTTCTAAATGAAGTTTATGTTCTCCTTTTGTTTTTGCATCAGCTTCTGCGATTTCACTATAAGCTTGTAACTTTTTAAATTGATTTTGATTCATACGTATTAAGATTGTTAACAGAAATCCAATAAACAAATAAATGATAACAAAAGAAGTCATTTTTTCACTAGCAAATTCAGGTTTAGGGAAGAGATAAATTAAACCAAGCGTTATAAATCCTAAACTATAGCCGATGCTAAATATTTTGGCATTAAATTGAACAGCAGAGAAGATAGCAAAGAAAAAAATAGAAAGAGCAGTGGATAATTCCCCACCATAAATCATGACTAAACTAATATTAAAGATATTCATAATGATTACTATCAAGTAGGGGAAGACATACTCTTTTTTATATCGATTAATGACTATGTATAACAAAGGATAAAAAATTATTTGAACACTATAGAAAAAGATAATCCAAAAATCCGGTTTTAAAGATAATGTACCGAGTAAACCTAAAATTGTCGAAGCTAAATAAGTGAAAAGCATCAGCTTGTTTTTATTTTTCAAGTCCATTAATTTTAATTGCTCAATCATATTGCACTGAAGACCTCCTGTTTAATTTATTATTTTTAAATAGTAATTAATCACTAATTAAGGGGATTGTTTACCTTTAAACTAGTTATTAAGATTGATTATAGTTATTTTAACTGGAAGTAGTAAAGAATTATTTTTAATTTTTACCGATGTTAGTTAGAACTACCTACGTAATCAATATTGAAATTGCAAAAATAAATTTTCAATTAGAGAGAAAATGTTATGGCAAGTATTTCTCGTTCAATAAATAAATTTTCTGTGAAATTAATTAATTTAATATTAAACAGTTTAATGTTAAAATAAATTGCAGGTCACAAAAGTTTCACATTTATTGGAGGTGATTATGTGGCAAGAAAGCAGGATAAAGTCTAATACAGCGCGGTTTTAGAGGATAAATGGTCAACTGCGAATTCGCTTGCAGAATTATGACAAGTAAGCTACCGCAGACTTAATAAAAAGAAAGTAGTAGCTTTTTGGAGACAATCTATGTACAAGGATTCCTCTGCATTTGTTCTTTAAACAAGGAAGCCGTTCATTCTTTTTATGAAGTAGTTCTTACTTGAACCATGTGCAATAGCTTAAGCTAATGGACAAGTTAAGTAATGCAAATATATAACAAAATATCTTTTCAATCATTGCATATGTGCCAATTGGTATCCAAATGGCGAAATTTGACGTTTTGTGTAAAATAAAGTCGTTTATATAAAAGGAGAAATAGAGAAATGAGTGCTAATAAGAAAAGGCTTCACTTTGCATGGCTAGTATTACTAGGTTTATGTATTTCAGTTGGTTTAGCAAAGTCAGGATTAAACAGTTCGGCAGGACTATTCCTATCACCAGTATCTGAAGACATTGGTGTAGGTCTGGGTAATTTAACGTTATATCTAAGTATTTCATCTATCGTTACAATGGTATTTTTACCGATTGGCGGGAAGTTAATGGCGAAGTATGATACACGTATGTTACTTAGCATTGCAATTATTTTACAAGCGGGTGCATTTGCTTTATTCGGTATGATGAGCTCTGTATGGGGATGGTATATTCTTGCAATGCCATTAGCTGTTGGTGGCGTATTAATTACAGTATTGGCAGGACCTGTTTTAGTCAATCAATGGTTTAAACAACGCAGTGGACTAGCATTAGGTATTATTACTGCTTCTGGTGGTTTAATCGGGGCGTTTACACAACCTTTAATTGGTAACTTAATTGCCACTCAAGGTTGGAGAAGTGCATATATTATTGTAGGTGTTGCAGCGATTATTATTATCGTTCCAACAATTATGCTATTTTTAAGAAAATCACCACAAGAAAAAGGGCTATTACCTTATGGTGCAGTGGACAATAACAATGTAGAGAAGAAAGTAGAAACGGATACTAGCAATACGGGAATCTCGTTTGCGGATGCTAAAAAATCGTTGTCATTTTCATTGTTAATTCTGTTCTTCTTCATTATTACATCAATAGCAAGTTTTTCAATCCATATTCCAACATACCTTGTAAATCAAGGATTTAGTGTGAAGTTTACTGGTAATGTGATGGCTGCTTTAATGGTTGGTGTACTGTTAGGGTCAATTATTTTCGGTTATTTAATTGATAAAATTGGTGCTAAAAATACGACTGTTATCGCCATGTCTATTGGTTTAGTGTCTATGATTTTGTTGCTCTTCTTTGTTGAAAGTACAATTGCGATCGTTGTAGCTGTTGGTCTTTTCGGATTTGTCACAGCTTGTATAGGAACATTAGCGCCTGCTATTACTTCTGCTTTATTTGGTAATAAAAATTACAGTCAAATCTATTCGACAGTTTCAATCGGTTTGGCAGTAGCGGGAATTATTGCACTTCCAGCGTATGGCTATATTTTTGATTTCACAGGAAGCTACACAGCTGTTTTATATATTATTGTAATTATGTTAATCATGAATATTGTTTCTGTCTTAGTTGCTTTCCGTAATAAAGAAAAAATGGTGCAAAACGGATTGTGGAAATAAGATATTAATTGGCAAACTAAAAACTACACCTAACTTGCTAGACAAGTAATGGTGTAGTTTTTGTTTTTCAGGATAATTGTTTGAGAATTGTTTGAGTGACTGGCACCCAGTTAAATAATTTTTACATAAAAGTCTTTGCCGTTTATAATGTCAGTTACTTCAATGTTGTAATGAATTTTATAGTAATCATAAATATTTCGTGCTAAACCGGAGTGTCCATTTAAATAAGTTCCCTTTTTCACCTCTTTACGTGGATTGTGAAAATCAAAATATAAGCGCGAATCGTGGCACATCGAGTTTAAAATGGCTTTAAACTCCTGTTCCTCAATATGAATTCCTCGCGTATACTGGCACTCTCGGCGATACGTATCGTGTGAGACATTCACTGGTGAAGACTCAAGGGTCATTTCGATTTTTCTATTCAAATGTCAACAGCTCCTTTCAAGATTCCTAACTATTCTCTCTATTATAAAATTGTCAGAAAATTATATCAATATTTATCTATAGTGAAGAATGAAGAAATGTAACTTGTAGGGGAGGGATAGGGTAATCTACCAATCTTGCTGTTGCATTTCCTCTGCGATTACTTGAAGATCATAGGAATTAATGGTTAGAAGCGTATAGTCGTGGGTTTCCATATATTTTTCTGCCAAGTGCTTGATATACTTCGGAGAGCCCTCGTTTTCTTCATCATAAACAAGTAACAAACCGTCCGAATTTTGAATAATAAACTTGTCCTTCTCTGTAAACTGCCAAGGAGCCTCATACGGCTTTTTCGTGACACTTGTTACAAAGTCTGCCTGTGCTACTAGTGACAAATATTTTTCTTGTTTCATTTCTTGCCAATTTTTTTCTTGCTCTAAAAATGGTGTGATAACTGCATATTTTAAGTCAGGAAATTCCTCTTTTAATGTTAAGACAACCTCTACGCTCCATGTTTCAACACCTTGTTGTCCGCTGATAATGACCCATTCTAAACCTTCATCTAAAAGATTTCTCAAGCGATTTTCTAAAGCTTTTTTGATAATGGAGATACCAGGATGTTTATCATTGAAAATGCCAAGCTCATGTGGTTTATAGCCTGTAATAATTATTCGCTGAAGCACTAAAACGCCCCCTAAGCTGTTTGTATGTATCAAGTATACAGCAGGGGACGTATGAACACGAATGACAAATCTAGCAGGTGTGATGCCATGTATTTATTTATTTATTTTACGGTAGTTCCCAAGAAAATAATGACGCTTAAAATGCAAAAATTGTTAAGACTACAGTTGCTGTTGCACAAATGCCAAGAAACCACCAAGTGTCTGAGAAATCTTCTTTCGTTTCACTATTCATAGGACATACTCCCTTTCTGTTTAATGCGTCCAGTCCAAGACCAATTTGTCCACATACGTAACAACGCTTCAAATGGGCCTCGTTTAAATTTCTTTAAATAAACAATGCTTAAAATGCATTGCAAACTATATACTGCAATTCCCAAAATAACGCCGCCAAAAACGCCCAATTTGCCAAATAAACCTAGTCCATAACCGTAAAACACGGTCGTACAAATCACCGTTTGTAATAAATAATTGGTAAGCGATAATTTCCCCACACTTTCAAAAGCGATAGACAGACGTTGAATAGGTCGGAAATGAAATAGTAGAGCGGCCAAACAAATATAACCAACTGCTAACACCATTGAGCCACCTACGAGCAACATAGAAGAAAATGGGCTATCGATAAAACTAATGCTTTTACAAGTGATGCCTATTGGAACAAATAATGAGCCGAGGATATACCATTTCTTTTCATCTTGCATATTTTCAAATGCATGATTTTTCGCTAGCCCCATACCTAAAAGAAATAATGGTGCAAAAAATAACGGTGCAAATAAAATCATTATATAAATCATAACTGGGTCATCTATGTCAGGAGGCATGACGTTTAATCGAAAGTCGAAAATTTCTTGATAGCTACCATTTGCATAGGTAGTATTTGCTTTATCAATATATACGGCCATTTCTTTGTCATCTTTTGCTGATATTTCATCTGAACCATAAGTTAAAGCGGTTGTTAATACAAACAATACGCTAGCCCAAATAACTAATGTTTTTGGTTTGCGATTTATAAATGGAATTAAAAATAATGTAATAAATCCATAAAACAGTAAAATGTCACCTTCCCATAAAAATGTTGCATGAAGTCCGCCTAAAACGATTAATCCTATCGCTCTACGTAAAATAGACCAGCGACTTTTGCCTTTTTTATTGCGAACGGACTGTATCATTTTAATAAGGGAATAGCCGAATAATATAGTGAAAATCGGCATAAATGAGCCTTCGATAAATATTTTTACAAAATATAAAGCTCCTGTATCAAGAAAGGAAAGATCACCTAACTTTTCTTTGCCATACATTCCATACTGAAAAATGAGCAAGTTGGCCATTAAAATACCAAATAAACTAAATCCACGCATTGCATCGATGAAGCGTACACGATGTGCTGTCATTGCCTTTTAACTCCTTTATTGGTTAACTTATATATAGTGTAGTTGGGAAAGCTTATCGTGAATTAACGACTACCTTAAAGTAATCTTAAAAGTAGGTGACAAGGTGCAAGAAGCGGCGATATTTGTGTTAGAGGATGAACGTGCCATTGCGGAAATGATTGAAATTATTTTAAGAAAAGAAGGTTTTGTAAATATTACGTTATGCACGACGATAGAAGATGGGAAAAAAGCGATCGAGCAAAATGTTTTTGATTTTTACTTATTAGATATTATGCTACCAGACGGTAGTGGGCTTGATTTGGCGGAAGTTATTCGAAAGCAAAGTGATGCACCGCTATTTTTTTTAACAGCCAAGAGCAGTGATGCAGATAAACTTCGAGGGTTTATGAATGGCGCAGACGATTATATTACGAAACCGTTTAATCCGCTTGAGCTAGTAGCAAGGGTAAAAGTCCAATTTACTCGATATATGAAGCAAAAGAATGTATCTGGAAGTCACGTTTACACATGTAGCCGTTTTACTTTTGATATAGATGCAGCAGAAATAACTGTAGACGGAAAAAAGGAATTGATTAGCGGTCGTTTATTTTACTTATTGAAGTATTTATGTGAAAACGAGGGGCAAGTATTATCCAAAGAACAAATTTATGAACGTGTGTGGGGCGATTTTTTATTTGACGATAATACGGTAATGGTTCATATTCGCAAGTTACGTGAAAAAATAGAAAGGAATCCTGGTAAACCAACTTGCATTATTACGGTGAGAGGGATTGGCTATAAATTAGTTGGAGATGATCAAGTATGAAGCCGGCAGGGAAATTATCACTGCGTTTTGTATCCTACTTTATCATATTTTATTTACTTATCATTTTGGGCTTCATTATTAGTTTAGTGGTTTTTGGACTTTTTATAAATGAACGAGTCGGTGATAACATCCATACGATGAGTTCTTTTGAAATCGAAGATAATGCAATTGTGAAAAATGGTAAATCCGTAAAAATAGCAGATTTCTTAGAAAAACGCGCAGAGGAAAATGTAGGGCAGTTATATTTATTGAACAATGCCATGGAAATTGTCGATTATACAGGGGATAGTTGTGAGCTATGTAGCATGACGGACCGTGAAATTATGGCGCTTAAACGTCCAGGCATGCATACGTGGGAAATACCCAAATACTATTTGTTGTTTTTACCTACATCGCCTTTGCAGCCTATGTTCAATGAGGTCTTGCAGGTGATTCGTGAAAAGAAAGAATTCCCTTCGGAGCTACTCGAACGCTTACAAGCTAATCAGATTGCGATTGAAATTTATAATGAGCGTTGGAATCGTGTAAAGGTAATCGGGGAGCATTATAAGAAATTGCATAAGCCGCAGTTGCTAGATGAAAAATATGATATTTTTGAGCAGGCCGAGCTTAGGCAAAGTACGTCATTAGAAGATGGTTCAACGCTAATAGTACGTATGCCAAACCCTTCCTATAAGCCATTTGAAGAGCCTTTTAATAAAGCAATGATTTTATTTGTGTCTATATTTTTTGGCGGGCATAGTATTTTGTTGGTAGGAATTATTTTGTTATCCATGAGCATTTCACGTCAATTTGTACGGCCCCTTGTATATGTAATCTCTCGTATTGAACGACTAACGCAGTTCGATTATAGGGAAGTAAGTGATAATAAAATCCATCATCAAAAGACAGGTAAATTGAAAAGGAAATTTAAGTTATTCCAACCTGTTGATGAATCGCTTAATCATTTATCTGAACGTCTTGCTTCCAACGAAAGACAAATTCAGCAATCCGAGCAACTACGAGAGGAATGGATAACGGGTTTGTCGCATGATTTAAAGACACCATTAAGCTCGATTTATGGGTATTCTACAATGCTTGCTTCCGAAGAGTATGAATGGACGAAAGAAGAGATGCGAATATTTGCGAATACAATGCGTGAAAAAGCCAACTATATGGATTTACTTATACAAGATTTAACGTATTCTTATCAATTAAAGAATAAAGCAATCCAGCTCGAGAAAGTATCATTAGCACTTGCCACATGGTTACCCCAATTTGCAGATGAGCAAGTATCAATCAAAGTATATGGGGACGTAATGCTTGAAGCAGATGAGCTTTTATTAAAGCGCATCTTAGATAATTTAATTACCAATGCTAAAAAATACACACCAGAAGGTACGAAGGTTCTTGTAGAGGCTCAAAATATAGAAAAAGGCATTAAGCTAACGATTACAGACCAAGGTCCAGGTATTCCACAAGATGAATTAGACAATCTTTTTGAACGCTATTATCGTGGTACAAATACAACAGATGATGCAACGGGCACAGGTCTTGGCTTAGCCATTACGAAACAACTGATTGATTTGCATAATGGAACAATATGCGTTCATTCAGATAATAATGGTACTATCTTTGAATTAAAATTTCTTGAAAAATTGCCCTTATGCTAACAATGTTTAATCATACAAGCTAACCATTAAAAAACCGCTAGAGGCTCATGCTTCTTAGCGGTTTTTTAATTATTTGGGGTGGGACTGTTCATTAGTTAATGCCACAAACAAAATATGAATGAAGAAGATTACTCGTTGTTGGAGTGATCTTTTTTATGTAAATAGAAAGTGTCATGCTATTCACAAAGTTGTCAATGTCGTTTTTTTATAGTGGAAAACCCCTATATTTCTAAAAAGTTGGGTTGCTTATACTGGTGGCATAGAAGAAAAAGGAGATGCAATTTTATGAGGAATCAATGGGTTGATTCGTGTGGTAAATAAACAACAAAATCGTATTGCATATAAATCCCAAGAAAAAAAGTTAATCATTATTAGTTTTGTAATAGCTGGGATAATGTTGATGTCATTTGTCGGGAGAATATTTAGTAGCTAGGAGATGTATAAATATGAATGATTCAGCTGTATTTTGGAGCCGTGCCTTAACCGAATTAACATTATCTTTCCATATTATTTATGCAACAATTGGTGTTGGTATACCGCTGATGATTATGATCGCTCAATGGGTTGGGATTAAAAATAATGATGAGCATTATTTATTACTCGCTCGACGTTGGGCACGTGGATTTGTTATTACAGTAGCAATTGGCGTTGTGACAGGAACTGCAATTGGCTTGCAACTTTCTTTATTATGGCCAAACTTTATGGAATTAGCTGGTCAAATTATTGCTCTACCACTATTTATGGAAACGTTCGCGTTTTTCGTTGAAGCCATTTTTTTAGGGTTGTATTTGTATACATGGGATCGCTTCAAAAATCCGAAGAGACATTTACTATTATTAGTACCAGTAGCCATTGGTGCTTCTATGTCAGCAGTATTTATTACAATCGTGAATGCCTTTATGAATGCACCACAAGGATTTGATATTGTGGATGGGGAGCTAATCAATATTCAGCCCGTACTAGCCATGTTTAATCCGGCAATGCCGACAAAGGTAGCGCACGTTTTAGTAACATCTTATATGACGGCAGCTTTTTTATTAGCTTCCATTGCTGCCTATCGCATGCTACGAGGGTCTGCGCACGTATATCATAAAAAAGCGCTGTATTTACTAATGAAATTAGGGTTAGTCTTTTCACTGGCAGCACTTGTAGTAGGAGACTTTTCAGGCAAATATTTAGCGGAATATCAACCTGAAAAATTAGCAGCAGCAGAATGGCATTTTGAAACGGAAGAAGACGCTTCCCTTGTTTTATTTGGTGTATTGGATGGAGAAGACATAAAATACGCTATTAAAATACCTTATGCTTTAAGTGTATTAGCGCATAATAATCCGTTTGCAGAAGTGACGGGGCTTGATCAATTTCCGAAAGATGAACAACCACCACTCTATATTCACTATTTATTCGATGTAATGGTGATGATTGGCACGTTATTAATTGTAGTGGCAGCTGTTTATGTTCTGGGTAAATGGCGAAATTGGCAATTTGTTTCGTCTAAACTATTTAAAAGAGTAATTGTTGCAGGTGGTCCACTTGCACTTATTGCAATAGAAGCGGGCTGGTGGTTAGCTGAAGTAGGGCGACAACCATGGATTTTAAGAGGGTACATGAAAACATCGGAAGGTGCGACTACGAGTGGGCAAGTAGATACGATGTTAATTCTATTTGCGGGCTTATATATCGTTTTAGCAATTGGTAGTATCATAGCGCTTATTCGGATGTTCCGTGACAATCCAATTGAACGTGAACTTGCAGAACATAAATTAGTTGAAGGTTGTGAAGAACCATGAGCTTAGAAGTTTTGGGCATTTCTGTACTATGGTTATTTCTCTTTGGTTATGTCATCGTTGCATCTATTGACTTTGGGGCAGGCTTTTTTAATGCCTATAGTGTCATGATTGGGAAAGATCATATTTTATCACAAGTGATAAAACGCTATTTATCACCAGTGTGGGAAATTACAAATGTTTTCTTAGTTTTTTTCTTTGTAGGTATTGTTGGTTTCTTTCCGCAATCAGCTTACTATTATGGCACAATTTTGCTAGTGCCCGTAAGTATTTCTCTAATTTTAATTGCAATTCGGGGGAGTTATTATGCATTTGAATCTTATAGTGCAAAAAGTGGACACATTGGCTATAAGCTAATGTACGGTGTCACTGGTTTATTTATCCCAGCATCCCTTTCCATTGTATTGACGATTTCCGAGGGTGGATTCGTAACAATGGTAAAGGATCAGCCTCATTTGGAAATTGCGAAACTTTTTACTAGTCCTTTAACTTGGTCAATCGTGTTGTTAAGTGTTGTAGCGGTTCTGTATATTTCCGCAGTATTTTTAACTTGGTACGGTAAAAGAGCGAACGATGAACACGCTTCCGATTTAATGAGAAAATATGCACTTGGCTGGTCAATTCCACTTGTTGCAAGTGTTATCGGGATTATGGTGGAATTAAAGGGGCACAATCCTGCACACTATGAAAATATGCTGAATTTATGGTGGCTATTCGCCATGTCAGGTGTTCTTTTTATCATGACTTTAATCCTTTTAGGCGTTAAGAAAAAATATGGGCTAGCCGTTATATTATTGGTCGTACAGTTTGGCTTCGCCTTTTTCGGCTATGGCATTTCTCATTATCCTTACTTGTTGTACCCATATTTATCGGTTCATGATAGTTTTACAAATGAATCGATGGCCATAGCATTGGTCATTGCCTTTATTGGTGGTCTTGTTTTACTCATACCTTCACTTTATTTAGTGATGAAATGGTTTGTATTTGATCGTGATTATGCTTGTGGTAAACGGAATCATCACGTATAGGAGGTTTTACAGTGAATCAATTTATTATTTTTTATGCACCGTTTCTAGTGGTTGCTTTAAGTATTATAATTGGCTTCTGGGTAGGCCCGAAAGACCGTAAAGTAAATCGTTAAAATTGTTTGGGTGACTGGCACCACTAAAGCCCCCGATTAGCATTGCTAATCGGGGGTTTTTGATTACTTTTTACATTGCTCTGATGGTTGTTGCATTTTTACATAGCGCCATAGACTATTGGCAATATCACGTGCTTCAGCAGCATGTTCCGTTCCAACGAATGCTTTTCTGAAAGGGGTGAGCAAGGATTCAATAATAAAGAGTTTTGGTTTTTGTTGCTGCAATTCCTCTAAAAGAAATGTTGCATATTCAAAACCTTCAAGCGTGTCATCTTCTGACAGCCCCTTAGTAAAGCCTGCTAATTGGTCAATGACGACATCTTTACTTACTTGTTGATAATTAATTACGTTTTGTATTGCATTAAACATTTCAGCACTTATAAGGACTTCATTGGATTCAAGCATAGTAGGTATAATGACACTTATATTGCGTAATGCTACTCGTACAATGGCTTCGCGGTTTATATATTTGTAGTCCGCTATTAGGACTGCACGTAAGGAAAGGTTCACCATCCCCAATGTTTGTACGGCACATTCATAGCTCATCGGTCTAATTTCTTCACCAAAAACTTGGACAAGTCGATTGGCAAGCCATTCTAATTCTTGTAAGTGATAATTCAAAAGGATTTTTTTAAGTTCACTATCCCGTGAATGGAAAATCGATTCGAAAATTTGTACGAGATTATGCTCGCGATTGACATGCATCAACACTGCCACTTGCTGTGTTAATATTTCTAAATCAGTGGGATCCTTTCCATAAAGAAGCTCGTGTCGACGATTACTAGCCTCCTCACGTCCCTCATCTAAAATGGCAATCAAACATTCATTTTTAGAAACAAAATGATTATAAAAAGTGCCCTTTGAAACTTTGGCCGCACTAATAATATCGTTAATGGATGTATCTAAAAAACCTTTTTCTATAAAAAGTTCCCGAGCTGCAGTAATTATTTGTCTTTTTCTTTTATTCATGACCTCACCTTTTTAAAGTTATTATACTAGTATTCTACAATGTAAACGCTATTATATCAACGTTTTGAAATTTATTAATCTTAATTCTTGAAAAAAGTAGACTGCGAGTATAAAATAAGTTTTATCGTAAACAACAAGAGAGAATAGAGGGATATAAATGAATAATGACTTAACAATGAAAAAGCCCCCTTATGGTATGATTGCTATTTTGTTCGTGGGTGCTTTTGTTGCTTTTCTTAACAACACATTGTTAAATGTTGCGTTGCCAACAATCATGAAAGATTTTGGTATTACGTATGCAAAGGTACAATGGCTTGCAACTGGATATATGCTGGTCAGCGGTATTTTAGTACCTGCATCAGCATTCTTTGTGACGCGCTTTAAAAATAGACATTTATTTATTACGGCAATGTCTATCTTTACGATAGGTACAATTATGGCTGGCTTTGCTCCAAACTTTGGCATGTTATTGGCAGGGCGTATGGTGCAAGCGGCAGGGGCTGCTAGTATGTCACCATTATTAATGAACGTCATGCTAACTAGCTTCCCAAAAGAAAAACGTGGAGCGGCAATGGGTATTTTCGGTTTAGTTATGATCGCAGCACCAGCAATAGGTCCGACATTATCTGGTTATATCGTTGAACATCATGATTGGCGTATGTTGTTCCAAATGATTATACCATTTGCCATTATTAGTCTACTATTTGGTATTTGGAAATTAGACAATGTAATGGAAACACGTGAAGTACACTTAGATGTTCCTTCTGTATTATTATCAACAGTAGCGTTTGGTGGAATTTTATACGGTTTCAGTACGGCAGGTGACAAAGGATGGTCGAGTCCTTGGGTATACGGTACGATTATAGTGGGGTTTGCTGCTTTAATTATCTTCATCTTTAAACAACTACGTATGGATCAGCCTTTATTAGAATTACGTATTTACAAATATCCTATGTTTGCATTAAGTTCTGCGATTTCCGTAATCGTTTCAATGGCGATGTTCTCGGGGATGATTTTAACCCCTGCGTATGTACAATCAATTCGTGGGATTGAACCATTCGAAGCCGGTTTAATGATGCTTCCTGGTGCCCTTGCAATGGGGATTATGTCTCCGATTACTGGTAAACTTTTCGATAAATTTGGACCGCGTATATTAGCGATAATCGGTCTAACAATAACAACAATGGCTACTTTCGGCTTAACGAAATTAGCGATGGATTCTAGTTATACATTTATCGTATCGATGTATACAATTCGGATGTTTGGTATGTCGATGGTTATGATGCCAATTATGACAAATGGTTTAAACCAATTACCACAGATGATGAATCCACATGGTACAGCTATTAATAATACTTTGCAACAAGTAGCTGGAGCTATTGGTAGTGCGGTATTAGTTACATTTATGAATAACCGTACAAAATCAACAGCAGAAGATTTAATTGCAGAGGCTAAAGCACATGCAGCTCAATCTGGTGTTGCACCAACAGCGGAGCAAATGCAACAAATGAAAGAGCAAATTATGCAAACAGCTTTACTAGACGGCATTACACATTCTTTCTTAATCGCTGCTTTTGTGACGGTACTAGCACTAATACTAGCGTTCTTCTTAAAACGTGTAAAAGTTGAAAGTGCAGCAGCTACGATGGATTTAAAAAAACCAACAAATTAAGATAGACAAAGAAATCCCACCGATCAAACTGTCGGTGGGATTTTAAATGCTAAATTGTTTGAGTGCCTGTCACCATTTAATGACCTTTTTTAAAGAGCGCTCCTGGCCAGAATGCATATTTGCCGAGCACCGTTGTAATGGCAGGTACAAGTAAAGGTCGTACAATAAACGTATCCAGTAATATACCGATTGCTGTTACAACACCGAACTGTACAAGGACTTGAATTGGTAATGTAGCAAGCACCGCGAACGTACCTGCTAAAATGAGTCCTGCGGATGTTATAACACTACCTGTATGCACAACGCCTTCTTCTACCGCTGTTAAATGGTCCTTCGTTTTTCGTTTCTTCCAAATCTCAGAAATCATGAAAATATTATAATCCTCGCCAAGTGCAACTAAAAATACAAAGGCATATAGCGGAATAGAGCCTGAAATTGCCTCTGCACCCATGACATGGTGCAAAATAAGCCAGCCCGCACCAAGCGCACCAAAGTAAGAAATAATAACTGTAGCAAGCAGATAAACAGTTGCTGTTACTGAACGTAAATAAACAAATAATAATAATGCGATTAAAGCAATCATTGTCGGCATGATAACAGATTCATCGCGCTCGGTAATTTGCTTTGTATCATATTGGCTTGCTGTTTCCCCGCCAAGCCATACGTGTGAGTCAGCATCTTTTATACCAGAATCTTTAAGAAGTTTAACAACTTCAGCTTTCAATTCCGGAATATGCTCTAAAGACTCTTGTGCATACGGATTGGCATTCAATGATAATTCATACAATTGTATCGAATTATTTTTCGTACCAATTTGTACATCAGACACGTTATCGATATATGGAATTTTTGTAAGCTGTTGTTGTAAATTAACATCCGAGCCTTGCGTATCAATTACTAGCTGAACAGGTGCCAACTCGCCAGGTGAAAAATTCTCTTCTATTAAAGTAAAGCCTTCACGTGATGGCATATCTTCTGGGAAAGAAGATAATAAGTCGAAAGTATATTGAATGCGTGGTACAAAGGCCGCTAAGCCACCAAGGAGCAAGACAGTGACTGCAATAACAATCCATGGCTTATGCGTTACAAAATGTCCAATTTTATGACTCACTTTATGAGAAGGTTTGTGCTGTTTTTTGCCCTTTGCTTTTGCCATTTCTTCTGTACGTGGCGTGAATGGGAAAAAGGCTACTCGCCCTATAATCACAAGGATTGCTGGTAAAACAACTAGCGCAGCAATGCCCATTACCAATACGCCAAAGCTAAATGGCACTGCGAAGCGTTGGAATGAGCCATAATGGGCAAGACTAAGTGTAGCTAAACCAATAACAACGGTAAGCGCACTCATCATAATAGCGCCACCCGACTCTTTTACAGCGAGCTTCATCGCTGTCGCTTTATCTTCAACATCAAGTAAAATTTCACGGTATTTTGAAATTAAAAATAAGCAATAGTCCGTACCAGCACCAAATAATAAAACTGTCATGATGGATACAGCTTGTGAATCTTTGTCAATCCATCCTTGCTCTGCAAAGAAACCGAGTGTTGGACTAATAACACCATAGGCAAGCCCTACAACAATTAAAGGAATAATGGCAAGTAATGGCGAACGATAAATTAAAATTAATAACACTAATACAAGCAGTACGGTTGCAATCATTAGTTTTACATCAGCTTGTGAAAATAAGCTAACAGCATCCGTTGCAATACCGACTGGTCCAGAATAGCGAACATGTAGTGCGTCGCTTGATAAATCTTGATCCAGTTGAACATTGTTTGAATCCATTGTTTTTGATAATGTATCTAGACTTTCTTGTAAAACATCAGTGGCAACATCTTTTTCAAAGAAAACAGGTGTGACAATTGTAGAACCGTTGTCAGATGCAGATGCTGATAAAGCCTGTGGTGGCATTTTATCGTATGGTGGAACTAATGTTTGATGCTCTAAAGGGTTGCTATTTAGCTCTGCATAAACCTTTTGGATAGCTCCAAAATCAGCTGGTGTTAGGCCGCTTTCTCTATGCCAAACGAGTAATAAAGGTGTACCTGCATCATTTGGAAATTCTTCAGCAATAATGGCTGCTGCTTGCTCGGACATTTCGGTGTCAGGCAAGTTTTTACCCGTTTCACTTTCGATGCTATTAATTTGCGGCCAAGCAAACGAAAGGACGAGAACAAGTAATACCCAGCATCCAAGTGCAAGAAAACGCCCTTTTTTACTGGCTACCATTGAGCCCCATTGCTCAAGTGGATGTTTTTTCATTAGAAAACCTCCGTTTCATGTAATGTACACTAATTATATATACTAGAAGGTTAATTAATCAATACAGAAGTATTGATATGTTATAATATGTTTAGTACTACACATTATAAGGAGGCGATCTTGTTGAAACAATCACCGCGTGTTCTAGGAAGACCTCGCCATGATGACAAGGCTAAACCTACAAAAGATATTGTCTTAGAAACAGCGACCATGCTGTTTATTAAGGATGGCTACAAAAACGTGTCCATGGATGATGTTGCCAAAGCCTGTAATGTTACAAAAGCCACTATCTATTACTACTACCCAACTAAAGGGGATTTATATACATCGGCCTTAGTTGAAATGATGCATAGAATTAGACATCATATTGAACGAATTTTAGAGCAACCGATTCCATTTAGAGATCGATTAGAGCAACTGATTGAAGTCCATTTATCAGCAACTGTTGATATTGATATGAAGAACTTTATGCGAGAGGCGACCATCAATCTATCACAAACGCAATTGAAAGAAGTACATGCTTCTGAAAATGAGATGTATAAAACGATTGAGCGAGCGATGCAAAGTGAAATGGAAAAAGGGACAATTCGCAAAGGGAATGCAGAATTTTTTGCCCATACGTTTATGGCGCTAATGTCAGTGGGCTACTTTAAAGATGGTGAAGGAAAAAGGCTTTTTGACACAGTATCTTTGGCGTCAAAAGAAATTATTGCTTTCTTTTGGTTATCCATCGAAAAGTGAGAAAAATTGTAGCTAATAACATAATTTATGGCGTTTGAGTTGTTTTATCGCATGGTTAATATTGATTTTTCTTCCAAAAAGAACAGAAAAAGAGTACAGACTGCTAAAAATAGTTTACCATTAAACTATTTTTCAAAGATTGTGCCATAGTTGATTGAAATAATGCGCAAACAGTCTTATAATGGATGATGTAATGTCACCAAGATAAGATAAGGATGGAATTGTGATGCGCTTTGTGCAAAATGGAAAATATGTAACAAATCATGAAATTCGCTTTCCAGCCCTTGTGACTGGTGAATGTAAGATATCCGCTGTAACGACTGTTAAGAAGATCGCTTAATGGTCTTTTTTACATGGAGGCAATATAAAAAATAGTATTAGTGACGGCAAAGGAGAGTTCAAAATGTCAGAAACGAATAACCAAGCACAGTCTGAACAATTAACTGTGAGTCAAGAACAATTAGATGTACTAGACCAACTATTAAAGCCTGAGGTGCAAGAATCTCTAACAACTTTAGTTGAACAATTACCAAAGCTAACTGAAATGATGACGTTATTAACTAAATCATATGAGTTTGCGCAAGCAGTTGCAACCGACGAAGTGTTAAAAAGTGATACTGTTGGTGCTGTAACAGAAATGGCTGGACCAGTAGTAGGATCGGCTAAACAACTTGCAGCTACAGCTATTGAAGCAAAAGATCGCGCTTCTGAAAGCCAAGAAGTCATCGGTTTATTTGGTCTTGTGAAAATGTTAAAAGACCCACAAGTTCAAAATGTTTTCCGTTTTGTTAATGCATTTTTACAAGTTAACGCTGAACGTAAATCAAAATAAAGTTCGAGATATATTCAATTCGTAAGGACGGAGGATTAATTAATCATGTCAAAAGAAATCGTCATCTTAGGTGCTGGTTACGCAGGTGTATTAACTGCATTAACAGCGCGTAAGTATTTATCAGCTGATGAAGCTAAAATCACTGTAGTAAACCAATTCCCAACGCACCAAATCATCACTGAACTTCACCGTTTAGCTGGTGGTACTATTGCAGAAGGTGCAGTAGCGCTACCGCTTAAAAAAATCTTTAAAGGTTTAGATATTGATTTACAAATCGCTAAAGTAACGAAATTTAATGTAGATACTAAAAAGGTTGACCTAGATACTGGTTACACTTTATCTTACGATACATTAGTTGTTTCTTTAGGTAGCCAAACTGGTTTCTTCGGTATCCCAGGATTAGAAGAAAATTCAATGGTACTTAAATCTGTTAACGATGCAAACAAAATTAACCGACACATTGAAGATCGTATTAAAGCATATGCACAATCTAAAGATGAAGCAGATGCAACAATCGTTATTGGCGGTGGCGGTTTAACAGGTGTTGAGCTTGTTGGTGAAATCGTGGACAACTTCCCAAAAATCGCAGCACAACACGGTGTAAACTTTGCAGATCTTAAAATTAAGCTAGTTGAAGCTGGTCCTAAAATCTTACCAGTACTTCCAGATGTACTAATTGAACGTGCAACGGAAAGCTTAACAAAACGCGGTGTAGAATTTATCACAGGTACTCCAGTAACGGGTGTTGATGGTAACGTTATTTCACTTAAAGACCGTGAGTCAATCGTTGCCAATACATTCATCTGGACTGGTGGTGTAGCTGCACTTCCAATCGTTGCTGAATCAGGCCTTGCTGCTGACCGTGGCAAAGCAACAATCAACGAATTCCTACAATCTACATCACACGAAGATGTATTTGTAATCGGAGATGCTTCTGTGGCATTACCAGCTGACGGCGGACGTCCACTTTATGCGCCAACTGCACAAGTTGCTTGGCAAATGGGTGAATGTGCAGGATACAATTTATTTGCACAATACAAAAACCAAGAGATGAAAACATTCTCTGCAGTTAACTCTGGTACACTTGCAAGCTTAGGACGTAAAGATGCAGTTGCGACTATTGGTGCTAGCAACACACAACTTAAAGGTCTACCTGCAACACTTATGAAAGAAGCGTCTAACATTCGCTATCTCACACACATTAAAGCATTATTCGGCTTAGCATACTAAGCATAGCGTTTCCCTTACAACTATTTACAGTTGTAAGGGTTTTTTTCTTACAATATTTATTTGCTATAGAATAGATACTATTGATTTGTTCGGTAAGAGTACTAAAACCCTCTTACACTTCCTGCCTCCACTTGTGCTAGTACAATATTTTGAATTTTTTACCAAAAATAAAACTTTTTAGGATTCTATTTTTGTAGTTCTTTTCTATCATATTTCTTTACTTATCTATATTATTTACATTAAAATATACTCATTAAAGTATTTTAGTAGGAGGTTTACATAAGATGAAAAAAATTGTTTCTACTTTATTAAGCTTTACTCTAGTAATAAGTACTTTAGCATTTGCGACCCCAACTACAAAAACTTTAGCTTCAGAATTAACTTATTATTCTGATAATTTCAAAATTATTACTGATACAGAAGAACGATCTGAATATATTGTAAAAGTAGGTGGTCAAGAAATCCATTACATTGAGACAGTAAAAATAATTGATGAAGATACCCAAGAAATTGACACCAAAGTATTTAATAAGGAAACAAATGAGCTTTTGCAACATTTCGTCACTGTAGTAGAGGATGATAAAATAATTGAACAAGATGTAATTGATTTCAAAGACTTATCACAACAAGAAGTTTCAATAATGTTCAACCATACTAACTTCGCAGCTACGAATTTCACGAATTACCGATTTGCTTCTAGCGCTTATATAACATCTAATAAATCGTTGGTATCCGTTTTAGGAATTAGTTATACAACCAATCATATAAGGAATATAGGTTATGCAGATTATGCAAATCTAAAAACACGTACAGTTAATATTACAACAGGGTCTCCAAAGGATAGAAATGCATATAATTACTATACGCGAAATGTTGACAGTTTAAGATCTACGGAAAATGGTACTCTTGTTGGGTGGTTAATAAGTGCCTTCAGCGGTGGTGGATTAGCTATAGGTACATTACTTTCTTGGAAAACAGCACAAATCATCTTAAAGAATATTGCAGGTCCTGTAGCACTTGCAGCTAATGCTTGGGCTATTGGTCAATGGTTCTATTATTATAATAACTGTGTTAATGGTTTTTATAATATTCCTAGATAAAAAAGTCTCCATGAGACTCTTTTTTAAACGCCCCTCTATTCATTGATTATTTTGATTTTTCTGATTTGAAATAAGTACAAGACAATAAATATATAATAGTATGACTAATGAAAAAAATAAGAAAATACCTATTTCAAAATGATATGATATTGCAAATATCATGGCAAGACTAATAAGGGCAAGGATAAACAGAATATTAACGATATAGTGTTGTTTAAAACGAAAACTAAGAATGATAACTAGAAAAAATAAAATACTAGCAAGAAAGAAGATAGGATGTAATTCATAATATCCTAAATAAAACACCATATAGAAATATAAAAATACCACAACAAATATTTTTACAAATTTGCTCATCTTGTCACTCCCTTTTTTTATTTAAATTATAAGGCAAATCTAACACATAAATAAAATAGTATATACATTGGTATGCATACTTATATTCAGATGATTTATCTTGTGTTAACGTAAGTAATAGCCATCATATCAATAAGATAACATAGCATAACAATGAATTAGGCAGTAATAACAGGTTTTTTGATCCTTGTTATTACTGCCTTTATAGCAATCAATAGAAGAATGTTTAAAATTTTTGGGAAATATTATTTTAGAATAATTTGTCATTTGAATTTAATTGGTAGATGCCATATAGTTTCCAAACTTAGCTCCAATAGATTTTAATTAGCTTTTGATATGTAAAAAGTTTTGTGTAAAATTAAAGTGTCTAACTCTAATCTACGCGAGGGCTAATTCGTATTAGCCATTCAAAGTATGCCCTAACGTTTGTTTTTCAATATCGGAAATCATTAATAAAAAAAGGTGAAATTTCTGCTGAATTAACTACTTATGCGACTAGATAAAACAAAATACTAGCAGTGCAGTTATTTTCTAGTGTTTATTTCACTAATAGAAAGTACCGTAATTATTGTGAACTATTTAATTGTAGCGTATGCTAAAAGTATCCAACAATTCGTGTAGGGAGTGAGGAATATATGGGCCGCGATCGTAAGTTTAGTACGCTCGATTTATTCTTGGAATCGAAAAAATTGGTATTAGCTGTTGGCTATGAAGGATTTACGATTGCTCGACTAGCTGAATCATTAGAAGTTTCAAGAGCTGCCATTTATAAATACTATACAAATAAAGATGAACTACTGATGGATTTTATGTTACATGAGATGGATAAAAGTGTAAAAGATTTATTATCAATTCCTGCGGAGTTATCTTATCTTGACCAATTAGACGAGTTATTGCATAGTATTTTTCGTTCAAAGGATTTACATTTACTATTAGGTATTGCTGAAATTATCCCAACAACCAATAAACCTCACATGCAAGAAAAAAAAGAAAAGCTGTCAGCGATGCATTTTAATATGTATGGACCTTTAATGCGTATCGTCCAACAAGGAAAAAAAGAAGGGTTTGTGGATGCTGATATTCCTAATGATCTTGTCCTTGGATTTATTTTTCAGAGTATTAATATTCCAAATCATAGTCAAATGGATGAAGTACAGTTTTTTAACTTTACGAAACTATTAATTTTAAACGGTGTGAGAGGTAAAAATAAGTGACACATGTGTAACTAATGAGTATAATACTAGTTGCGTATGTGTACTTTTTTATTTAAAAGTGACACATGTGTAACTTATAAAGATAATAGGAGGAAACGATCGATGTTTTTAGCTTTAAAAGAAATTAAACATGCAAAGTTACGCTACTCAATGATTACAATGATTATTGTATTAATAGCATGGTTAACGTTTATTTTGTCAGGGCTTGGAAATGGACTTTCGACATTAAGTGCAGCTTCTATTAAAAATCTAGATGCGCATTATGTAGTATACGAGGAGGGTTCAGGTTCAAAATTTAGTAAATCTTTAATTTCCGCATCTTTAAAAGAAAAGATTGATGCACAAAGTAAAGTAGAAGATAGTGCACTATTTGGCTCTGCAATGGCGGCTGTTTCTAAGAAGGGTATCGATGAAAAAACAGATATTGCACTTCTAGGGATTGAACCTGGGTCGTTTATCGAACCCAAAGTAATAGAAGGTAAGAAGTTAGATAAAAACATTCAAAATGGCGTTTTAGCCAATAAAACGTTACAAGACAAAGGCTATGCAATTGGTGACGAAATCAAAATGGACAGTTCCACAATTGTATTAAAAATTGTCGGCTTTGTTGAAAACGAAACATATAACCATTTACCAGTACTATTCAGCACAGTAGAACAATGGAGAGCCTATCAATTTGCTGCACCAGGTGCCAATAACGGCATTGAAGATGTAGTAAATGCGATAGCGATACAGGCACCTAACTTAGATGCAGAGAATTTTAGTGAAATAATCGGGGGCATCGAAACCGCAACGAAAAGTCAGGCAATTAATGGAATGCCAGGATATATGGAAGAAAACGGGACGATTGTCATGATGTTAGTGTTTCTCGTTGCTATTTCTGCGTTTGTCATCGCGGTCTTCTTTTATGTTTTAACGATTCAAAAGACACAACAATTTGGTGTAATGAAAGCCATTGGTGCAAAAAATAGTTTTATCACAAAGGCAATTGTTTCCCAAGTGTTTGTCATTTCTTTAGTAGGTATTTTAGTAGGCGTAGTGCTTACATATTTAACAGCACTAGTTTTCCCGGAAGACATGCCATTTAATTTAGACCCTACCCTTGTTGTACTTTACGGTTTCGCACTTTTATTAATCAGTGTGTTAAGTTCGTTTGTATGTGTTCGCCAAGTATCTAAAGTAGATCCATTAACAGCATTAGGGAGAGTGGAGTAGATGAAACGTTTAGAAGTGAGAAATATGACAAAAACCTATGACGAAGGCAGTTCAACAATTACAGCTCTTAACAATGTGTCAATGGAAGTAGATGCAGGTGAAATAGTAGCCATTATTGGTCCATCGGGTTCAGGCAAAAGTACATTATTATCGGCAGTTGGAGCCTTGTTACAGCCCTCTTCAGGTAGTGTCATCGTCAATGGTAAAAAAATTGAGACGCTAAAGGAGAAAGAACTTGCTAAATTCCGTCTAAATGAAATAGGGTTTATTTTACAAACATCTAACCTAATTCCTTATTTAAATGTACTAGATCAACTACTGCTAGTAAAAAAAATGGCAGGTAAAGTATCAAGTACTGATCAGCAGTTTGCAAAGCAATTGTTGGCAGATTTAGGACTAGAAAAAAAGCTTAAAAAATTCCCAAATGAGCTATCTGGGGGAGAGCGTCAGCGTGTAGCAATAGCCCGAGCTTTTATGAATGATTCAAGTGTGATTTTAGCAGATGAACCAACAGCTAGTTTAGATTCTAAGCGTGCTTTCGAAGTTGTGCAGCTAATTTCTAATGAGGTTAAAAAGCGTAAAAAGGCGGCTATCATGGTAACGCATGATGAGCGTATGTTAACTTACTGTGACCGAGTGTACCGCATGGAAGACGGTGTTTTAACACTGCAGTCTTAATATGCTTTAACAGCATTTATTCACGACCTCTTAGGCTTTTTACGCATCTGGTGTTCTTTAGAAAGAACTACCGTTTTGAAGAAAAATGTTGAGCTCGTTTAGTATAGTGTGACAGGTATTAATCGACTCTATTGTATTGTTTGCTATTTCAAGTGAATGGTTTGCATCTTCTACAATAGTAAGCTGATGAGAAGTTAGTCGATTTAGTCTTTCCGCTGTGAAGTGAGGGTCAGCTGTTCCTATAGCTAAAAAGGAATGTCGATGGATTAAATTTTGCATAGTATGTTCCAAGGCTAGCAGTGGTGTAAATAGTATATAACGAGAAGGTAAAACGGTCTCCTGTTGCATATAAAAATCAATAATTGGCATGGTTCCTAGCGATTTTCCAATGTAAACAACTTCTTTGTAAGCTTTTGTTTGTAAATAATAGGTCACAATAGAATCCACAGTGTTAAAAACTTTTTCAGAAATAACGTTTGGCGGCTTGTTGAACAACTGTTGCTCAAATGTATAACATACTTGGACAATATCATAACCGAAGTCAAGCATCAAAGAAGTAGCGTAATGTAGTAAGGGTTTGTCATAGTTGTAGCCTGTACCACAGAACATAAAACAAATTTTGTCACTATTCATATTAAAAAAATTGTAAGCAGAACCGTTATAAATATCTTTTCTAGCCTTCATCATCATTCCTCCTATCGGTTTGAAAAATGGTAACTCTTTTATGTAAAGTAAGTTATAATTTTACTATAACAGGAAGGGGGAAAATGATGAAGGCTGTTACAATAAATGCTTTTGGACCACCCTCCGTATTAACTTTTGTGGATTGTCCAAAACCAGCGATTTCCAAAGGGGAAGTGCTAATACGGGCGTCCTATACAAGTGTTAATTTTGCGGATATCAAAAATAGAACGGGCAATAAAGCGAAAGCGAATTTTCCAATGATTCTTGGATTAGATGTTGCGGGTGTTATAGAAGAGGTTTTTGATGATAGCAGTGGTTTTCAAAAGGGAGACCAAGTGATTGCTTTTCCAAAAAATGGTGCATATGCGCAATATGTCGTCGCAAATGAACAGCTAGTGTTTCGCATTCCAAATGACGTACCTCTTAAAAAGGTAGCTGCTATACCGACTGTTTTATTTTTATCTTATATGTTAACACATCAAATTACACAACTAGGTACAGACGATAGTATTTTAATTCATGCTGCATCAGGTGGAGTCGGAACGATGCTTATTCAAATGGCAAAAAGGCGTGGAGTGAAGAAAATAATAGGTACTGTTAGCACTAAAGAAAAAGCTGCCATTGCCTATGAGCTAGGTGCACATCATGTTCTGACATATGAAAACTTTAGTGCCAAAGTGAATGACTATACGGATGGTCTTGGTGTCGATGTTGTCTTTGATTCGATTGCAGGAGCCATTACCGAAGAAAGTTTCCGTTGCTTAGCTCCATATGGTACTCTTGTGCAATTTGGTAACAGTAGCGGTCAGGTGGGTCAAATAAAAACAGCTGACTTACATAGTAGTTGCCGCAATGTAAAAGGCTTTAGCTTAGGAACGACGCGTGCTTTAAAGCCGGAATTATTGCAACAAGTAGCTCCAGAAATATTTTCATTATTACAGAATGAAAGTTTCCAAGTGCCTATAGCAGCAGAGTTTGCTTTAGAGGATATGGAAAAGGCACATACCTTTATGGAGAGCCGTCAACATCAAGGAAAAATCCTAATTAAAATTGTGTAAGAATTGTTTGGGTGACTGGCACCCATTTAACTGGCACTAATTTAGTTTTTCGTATATTCTTCTTTTTCGATATAGCATGATGCCTGTCTCCGCAACATCCTGCATCATGCCTTTATTAGCGTATGCTCCGAAAATCATGCCTGCAATCGGTACCATTTGGAAGAGTTTTTTCCAGCCCATTTGATCGCGGTACGTGAAAAATACTTCCTGCCAACCTTGAAGCTGTGAAATCATCGTTTCTGATGCGTTTTTGTTGTCGTGCATGGAGGACAGCTCTTCTAAAATAGCTTCTTTACCCACAATATCCGCTGACGTAAATTGTAGACATTTTACAATGAAAATACGTTCCATTTTATCATTCGGATCGTAGCCATGAATAATGGCTATTTCTTGCAACGTTTTTAAAGCCATTCCTAATATAAAAGGAATATCAATCGCCAATGTGAAAATACCACCAAAACCAGTCGAAGCACCTTGTACTGTTGCTAATTTCACGCGTTCTTTTTGAAGCTTGTCACTAAGAGCAATCATCTCCTCTAAAGGAATATTCCCGATATCAGAGATTGCAAATATATTAGGATTCGAAGACTGATTACGGATTTTTTGAATCATCATTTGTTCATTAATTAAATATTTTCCACCAGATTGAATATAACTTCCTAGCTCATCGACAAGTAAAGCTAGTTTTTGTTGAATAAAGGCAGGGGTCATCTTATCTAAAATTTTAAATGGAATGCGCCCTAATCTCTCCCAAAACCATAGTCCTTTTTGGTCTTTCTCCCACGCTTCAATTTCTTGTAAATAGTTGATTAATTGCTCTCGATTCTCCATTTATCTACTCCCCTTATGAATGCATTTAGTTAGAATACGTTATTTAGTTTAAAAAGTTTCAAGTACATGCATAAACATTAATGAATAATGATTAAGAGGCATGCCATACAGAAGCAAGTAAGGAAATACCTTCTTCAATTTGTTCTAGTGACAATCCTCCATAGCCAATAATTATCATCGCATGTTCAGGAGGGGATTGAAATGAAGTCGAACAAGGATAAACATTAATGCCTACTGTATGAGCAAGATGAAGAGCATCTTGTTCCGATAATCTTTTTGGTAGTTTCACAATAATATGTAGACCAGCGTGTTCGCCTATAACTTTAAATTCATTGGAGAAATGATTAGCAATAGCTGCTAGTAGCGTTTGCTGTTTTTTTCGATAAATCGTACGCATTTTAGCTAAATGTTTGTCAAATAGCCCTTGTCCAAGAAAATCAGCTAGTACAAGCTGGTCTACTTTTGACACAACGGACTTTTGTTCTTGATAAAAACTAGAAAATGATGCAATGAGTGATTGAGGCAAAATCATATAACTAATCCGGAGAGACGGCAGTAATGTTTTTGAAAATGTCCCAAAATAAATGACCCGCTGTAGTTGATCCATATTTGCTAGGGAAGGAATCGGAAGCCCTTTATAACGAAATTCTCCATCATAATCATCCTCTATAATAAATGCCTCGTTTAAGTTCGCCCATTGTAATAGTGCTACACGTCGTTCAGCCGACATAACCATCCCCAGTGGAAACTGATGAGCTGGCGTTGTGTATAACATGTGAATAGCCTTTTGGGGTACCGTTACGCCTAAGTTATCCACAGTAATCGGATAGATGGGTAAACCACATTGCTGTAGCGTAGCCCTCACACGTTTAAACCCAGGTTCCTCTAAGCCAACATGCGTTTGTGGACCAAAGTAATGACATAATGCTTGCAGTTGGCTTTGTGTACCACTATAGACAAATACTTGTGATGGATCGCAATGAATACCTCTGGAGCGTCCAACATACTTGGCAATTTCCTGTCGTAAAGCTGCTTCTCCCTGCCATGGGCTTGTTGATAAACTGTTAATAGTAAAATGCTGTTTCATTAACTTATGGAAAATGGAGAAGGGGAACGTGTCTTTATCCACATGACCATTACTAAAATCATAGGTTACTGATTGTTCGGTCATAGGCAATGAAGCGGGTTTTTCTGTTTGTAATGGTTGGAGCCATTCAAACTCCAATTGCGCAATGTAGTAGCCTGAGCGTTCTTTACTATAAATATAACCTTCTGCAAGCAGTTGCTCATAGGCTTCTTTTATTGTATGAACGCTAACATGTAATGTTGTTGCAAGCATTCGTTTGGAAGGCAATTGCTCATGGGCTAGAAGCTTTTTCGAAAGAATAGCATGTTTAATGTTTTCATAAATCTGTGCATATTTAGGCTTATTTCCGATAAAGGAGATAGCTAGTTCCATTTCATTTCACAGCTCCTTGGTATGGTTGGAATTTTGAAAATTGGTTATATTCATCATATCAAAAATCCTGTTTAATAATGAAAAAAGGAGTGAAGGACAATGAAATTTAACATGGTAGAAAATAACGTTGTATTATTAAGACCTTTAGTGAGAGAGGATAGTCCAGCGCTATTGGCTGCAGGCAGTTATCCAGAGATTTGGTCGTATATGTCCACAACGATTGAGGATGAAAGTGATGTGCATAACTTTGTGGAAAATGCATTGTCTAACAAAAACCTCATGAAGGAGTATCCATTTGTCATTGTGGATAAGTTATCAGGACAAATTATCGGCTCAACTCGTTTTATGGATATTGATAGCAAGCATCAACGGTTAGAAATAGGGACTACTTGGCTTACTCCTTCATTTTGGCGTACTGCGGTCAATACGAATTGTAAATATTTATTGCTTACCTATTGTTTTGAAGTACTTGGTCTACAACGAGTTCAAATTAAAACAGATCATGACAATTTACGTTCACAAAAGGCAATCGAACGTATAGGAGCTACAAAAGAGGGGGTTCTACGCAATCATATGATTCGTAAAGATGGCTCAACGCGGCACACAGTGATGTATAGTATTACATTACAAGAATGGCCAAAAGTAAAGGCACACTTAGAAATATTGTTAGAAATGGAGTAACTTCAAAATACATTAACTCTTCCTCTTACTTATTAAAAATCAGTAAAAAAATGGATGATTAGTAGTCTAATAATCTAGTTTTTGTCAAAAAAAGTGTGGTTTCAGTTATTCAAGGGTAGATTATTTAAAATCTATTTTTGAAAAGTGGGGGACTAGTATGTTGAAGCCAAAATTAACATTGCGACAAATATATGGTGACAATGCTGTTTATACACCTCGTACACCATATAGCGATAATCCATGGATGATGGATGATTGTCATAAACTAGATGCATTAACCTCAAGGGAAGTAGCTATTGCAGATATTCCTGTTTTAGTGCACCGTGCAACACAAACAGCAAAAGCTAAAAAGCTACACGAAGTAGCTGGTTTAGCTTGGATAGAGCAACCGTATACGTATGAAACGCAAGAAGAATATTTAGCACAATTGGATGCATGGTGTGCGGAAGGAAAAACGATTGTTTGTCAGTATTTACATGATGCAGAAGATATGAATCGAAATTGTTATTGGATGGATGCAGCAAAATTTAATGAGCTTAATACGAAAGCTTACATTGATCATTTAATTGACAGTAAATACGTGCCAAGCCGATTAAACATTGAGCTGTATAAATTATCGGATGCAATGAAAAATTGGAAGCCACCTGTTGTACTTAAGCCTGGAGATGATTCGCCCACTTCTGGTGGATACGGTGTTATTATTTGCCAGAATCAGGATGAGCTCACAGAAGGTTTACGTCAATTCCGAATGAATGGGACAGAAAGTATTATTATTGAAGAGTTATTGCAAGCAAAGGATAATTATAGTTGCCAGTTCGTCTATTCAGAAGCGCTTGGTATACAATATTTGGGTGCTTCTAAACAAATGACAGATGACAATGGCATTTATGAAGGAAATGTTATTGTAGAGAAAGTACCAGAAAAAGTGATTGAAGTAGGACGCCATATAATGGAGCGTGGAGTAGCAGAAGGCTTTGTGGGTGTTGCGGGATTTGATTTAATCGTAACAGAAGCAGGAGATGTGCAAGCGATTGATTTAAACTTCCGTCAAAACGGCTCGACATCTATGCTTATGTTTCATGAAGCGTTAGGCAAACCGGTTAATAAATTTGCTTCCTACGCATCAAAAGGTGTAGAGGAGAATGCATCATTTTTTCAAACGATCGAGCAATGTATTAAACAAGGTGTTCTAGTGCCACTATCCTTTTATGATGGGGATTATTTTGAAAATAAAGTAGCATCGCGATTTATTGGTATTTGGTATGCAGATACATTACAAGAAATCGAACAACTTGAACAACAATTACTTTAAGTAAGTGAAATTGTTTGGGTGCCTGGCACTTAATCTACCTAATTTAATTTTTTATAAATAAATCCTGTGATTCCCCATGTTAACAACGACCAAACGGTAATCGTAACGATTGGAATAATACAATCCATCATTGTGTAGGGACCTTCTAAAGCTTCTGCTAATAGCACTAGCTGTGAGCTTGGTAGCCATTTCGCCAATTCTAAAATTGGGTAGGCAGAAGCCAGTGATAGGGCAAACGGTCCGAAGGAGAAAATAAGCATCACGGGCATCACGATGATGGATGCTTCCATAATCGTTTTGGCAAATAATCCACATAATGTTCCTAAAGCAATATAGAATACGGTAGAGAGCAATAGGGCAATTGCTAGGATTAAAAGATTGGCAGGCTCATAACCAACAAGGAAAATGGCCAAACTAACTACAACAACGGTAACTATAAAGACGAACAAGCTTTTTCCTATTAAAATATCTTCCAGTGAAGCAGGGGATAGCATTAAATTTCGAAGCGTATTTTTTTCTTTTTCTTCAGCTATTAAACAACATTGTACATAGGCAGTTACAACTGCGAATACTAAGTTGATTGGTAAAAAGTATGCATCAATACTGCTCGTGCCAATCTTGTTGTAAGCAAACGCTAATATAAGGGGTAAAAAAACCATAACAGATACTGCATAATTTCGTGAGAATTCCTTGTAGTCTTTCATAAAAATTGCTCTAATACGTGTAAATGACATGTTCATATTAAATCACTCCCTGTTATTTGCATAAAAATATCTCCTAAAGTTGGCTCGTTTGTGTATAGACGTGCAACTGCATTCGATTGCATCCAATCATATAGTTTTTGTGCATCCTGTTCGCCATGTTGAATCGTTTCGTAGTGACCATTTGTTAATTCGACTGTAATGGTTTCATCTCCAAATTCTTTTTTTAATTGCTTTGGTGAACCAATCGCACGTATTTTACCTTGATGTAAAAAGGCAACTCGATCACAAAGTATTTCTGCTTCACTCATATCATGTGTTGTTAAAAAGATTGTTGTCCCGAGCTCATTTAGCTTGCGTAAACCATTGTAAATATGTTGCGTATTGACAGGGTCAAGTGCTGAAGTTGGCTCATCTAAAAATAATAATTCAGGCTTGTGCATAATAGCACGAGCTAATGTCACACGCTGTATCATCCCTTTAGAAAGTTGACTTATTTTCTTTTTACGTTCTGCATAAAGGTTCACAAAATCTAATGCATCTTTTACTGCTGAAGTTGGCAATTGATATAAACTACTATAGAGTAATAAATTCTCCTCGATTGAAAGTCTCGTATACAGTCCACTATTATCAGTTAAAATGCCAAAGCGTTGACGATTTTGACTGCTCTTCATTTCACTAACAGGGCGATTAAATAATGAAACGTCACCTGCAGTTTTTTCTGTTTGTGCAGTTAAAATTTTAATAGTCGTCGTTTTGCCCGAGCCACTTGGGCCAAGAAAACCGAATATTTCACCCTTTTTAATCGTGAAAGAAACATCCTGTAAGGCAGTTTCCCTATTAAACACCTTATTTAAATGTTGTACATCAATAACTGTCTCCATGTGTAAACCTCCTGTGGTTGTTGTTAACCTAACTTTACAGTGTGATGGAGAAGTAGACATTAAATTACAGGTGAAAGGCGGAAAAATGACCTTCAAGGGAGAAATATTAAGCTGACAGGAGTCGTTTATTTCCTGGGAAATCTACTATATTCCGAGTATTTCTTTTAAATCCGCAAGTTTATTTTTCGACAAAGGGACAACCGTTTTTTCATTGCTATTTAACGCAAGACTGTAGCTATTGCGGGTCCAAGTAATGATTTCACGCACCTTTTGGAGGTTAACGATATAAGAACGATGACTTCTAAAAAAGCCGAATGGTGTCAATTTCTGTTCTAAGTCATTAAGAGATAGTGTGCAAGGATAGGCTTCATTTGCAACATATACGCTTACAACGCCTTCCACACTTTCAATATAATCTATTTCTGGTGGGTTAAATAAAATGATTTTGTCATTTTTCTTTGTTGGGATTTTATCAAAGCGGATAGGTGCATTGTCGATTGGTGTGGAAACTGTTTCAATTTCATCCTCTTTTACATCCAATGCATGTAAACCTAATGCATCTAATCTATATATTTCGCCACTCGAAATAATCAAGTCTTCCAAATTATTTGAAAGTAAAATAACGGTTTTTTCTTTTTTTTGTAGAGCGGCAAGTAATTGTTGTACGCTATGCTTGGAAAATTCATCTAGATTTTGAAATGGTTCCTCGATTACTTGAATTTGTGCTGAATTAAGATATGTATGAAGCAGTTTTAAACGTTGCTTTTCACCGTTTTGAAGTTTATTGATTTTTTTGTTTTTGTGTTCGGTAAGTGTTAAAAGCTTTAAAATTTCGTCTTTATTGTGCAAGGGAATTGTATAAAGCTTCAAACAAAATTGAATATACTCCATCACTGTCAGGCGCTCATATAAAGCACTTTCTCGCAAACAAGTATAACAATTAGGTTGTTTTAAAAACCATTCCATTAATGGCTTGATTTTAGCAACGTCAGTATAAATGCCAATAATACAGTCTGGTTGCAGTGGAAATTGAAAGCTTGGATAAATAATATTTCCTGATTCAATAAAAGGTTCGATTTCAATATATTTATTTTGGTTCATGCTAAGCACTCCTTATAGCTGTTCCTTATGTAAGAAATAATGAATGACAGATTGCGCCTGTAAATAACTATTGTTGCAATAGTTTGAATTGTTGTAGTCCATAAAGCCATGCTTCCCACTTAATTGAGCAGTTTGTACAAACGGCAATCGCTCTATTGCCTTTTTCAATTCATTTACATCAAAGCTTTTTTCATGACTAGGTAAAATGACCAATGTTGGACATGTAGGATGGACGTCTAAGTATTGACGTATTCTTGAGCTGTAAATACAAATAATACGATGAATTGGTAAGTTAGAGAGTCTCCATGCCAATGTTGCACCGACGCTAAATCCGATTAAAACCACTTCATCATATTGTACTTTTGCTTCCAATAGAAGAAGTGTTAGTCGTTCAAGTGGGCGATCAAAGCCGATTTCTTGCGTGAAATATTGATAAGCTTCCTTTTCCTGACTATATGAAAATACTTTGCCGTTGGAATACAGAGAAATACTTTCTACGTTTGTATTTGAATCACTATATGTTTGTCCTTGATCTTTTATAAAATCATTTACACCGTAAATTTCATGTAGAATAAAGATTTTTTTTCTTTTCATAGTAACCTCTTTTTCCAATAGTGTAACAAAAAGTATTTAAAGCGTACATTTAATAAAAAACATTGAATTTATAAGCGAGTTACCTTAGCGAATAATAACGATTACCGCAAAAAAAGTGTTAGATTGATTGCGGTCAATCTAACACTCTTGCTCTTTTAACAAACAGTCTAAATATTTTACGTAAGAAGGGCTACTTGATCGTAGGCGTTTAAGGCATTGACACCATGGGCTAAGGCAGAACCCGCCTTTAATGCAGTAGCAACCATAATAGACTCAGCAATTTCCTCTTTGGAAACGCCTAATTTTTTTGCTGCTTGGACATGTAGAGAAATGCAATAAGGGCAGCCTGTAGTATGGGCAACAGCAATAGCAATGAGTTCTTTTTCATATCCTGTTAATAGCCCGTCCTTCATTGTTTTTGTATCAAAGTCAATAAAAGCGTTAAAGGCGCTAGAATGTAGAGTAGAAAATTCTTTAATTCGTAAAAAATACTGTTCTTTATATAGTTCCTCATCCGTATTGCCATCATAGGCGTTTAAGGCATTGACCCCGTGGGCTAGAGCAGAACCCGCCTTGAGTGCGGTAGCAATCATAATAGCTTCACTAGCCTCTTCTTTTGAAGCATTTTTTTGTTTAGCCTGTGTAATATGCAATTCAATGCAATAGGGACAACCTGTCGTATGAGCCACAGCAATGGCGATTAACTCTTTTAATTTAGCTGATAATTTCCCTTCCTTTAAAGCGAGTGTATCGAATTTAACAAAGGCATGAAAAGATTCAGGTGAAAGGTTGGCGAATTCACCTAAACGATTAAAATAATTTTTTTGATAAAGACTATTAGTTGACATGGAACCCTCTCCTCAACATTTGTATTTTTGTTATTCTAGCAAAAATTTCCGTCTTTCAAAGCAATTACTAAAATCTAGTGAAAAGTTGTGTGCTTATTTCTACTAAAGAATATTAAATAATCCTATAAATGTAAATTTATTTTGAAAAATTTAAAAATAGAACTAAAAATCAAAGGAAATATGTATTTTTTACGAAGACTAGAAAATAGGGTTGGTTTTATTCGATTAAAAGATTGTCTTACTTACTGAGATATTCCTATAAATAATGGTCATAGCTTTTTCTTTTTTGGACAACCTAATTTAGAAATAATAGCATGAGGTGATGATCATGATAGTGGAGAGGTCGTCCGATTGGCAAGAAGGCTTTTTAAATAGGCTAAATAATGCTGAAAAATGGCATAGTTGGACTTTGTACAAAATGAACTATGAAATTGTGAAAATGAATTTAATTCCGGAATTTACTGGTTTACAAGCACCTAAATTTTTGCCCAAACTAACACCACTTGCCCATCAATTAGAAGCAGCGCAAACCGTTATTGAACGTATGAATGGGAAAGCGATATTAGCAGACGAGGTGGGACTTGGTAAAACGATTGAAGCAGGTCTTATTTTAAAGGAATATTTGATACGAGGGCTTGTAAAAAAGGCTTTAATTTTAGCACCAGCATCTCTGATTAACCAATGGATAGAAGAATTGAATCAAAAATTCCACATTCCCGCAATGGCGTATAAAAAAAATTGCCCAATTGAGCGTTACGATATTGTTATTATGAGCATGGATACCGCCAAAAAAAGCCCACATAAAGAACTTATTTATGCGCAAGATTATGACATGATTATTATTGACGAGGCGCATAAATTAAAAAATCATAAAACCCAAATATACGATTTCGTACAAGGATTAAAGAAGAAGTTTTGCTTATTACTAACGGCAACTCCTATTCAAAATGATGTTTTTGAACTTTATTATCTTATTTCGCTACTAAAACCAGGTCATCTTGGTAATTATGAAACGTTCCAGTCTGCATTTTCTGCAAGCAAGCACGATTTACAGCATGATGACTATTTAAAAGAATTAGTCAATCAAGTGATGGTAAGAAATCGAAGAGAGGATACAGGCATTGAGTGGACCAATAGACGTGTTCAAATTGTGCCAATTCACTTTAGCCCTGAAGAAATGGAAGTGTATCACCTGCTTGGTACGCTAACATCTACAGCCTCCTTTTCATTAATTACGTTGCAAAAGGAAATGTGCAGCAGTAAAGAGGCGACTGCACTTACATTATCTAAAATGCTTGAAAACAGTGCTGAACGTGAAGCGTTAGAAGAAATTCTAGCAAAAGTTATGGCGTTAGAAGTCAACTCGAAGGCCCAAAAAACGCTTGAGATTATTGAACAAGCGAAAGATAAAGTCATTATTTTTACAGAGTATCGTGCAACGCAAATTTACTTGCAGTGGTATTTACACTCACACGGTATTACGAGTGTTTTATTTAATGGTAAGTTCAATAAAAACAAGCGGGATTACATGAAACACGTATTTAAGGAAAAAGCGCAAGTGCTGATTGCAACTGAGGCAGGGGGAGAGGGGATTAACCTTCAATTTTGCCATCATGTAATTAATTACGATTTGCCTTGGAATCCAATGAAGCTGGAACAACGCATAGGTCGTGTGCATCGTCTAGGTCAAGAACATGACGTTCATATTTATAATCTTGCAGTAGAAGATACGATTGAAATAGATATTTTAGCATTGCTGCATACAAAAATTGATGTGTTTGAAAAGGTAGTTGGCGACCTAGATGCCATTTTAACGAATTTCAAAAAAACAGTCTAAACTTGCTTTGGTAGAAGTGCATTGTTGCTAATGAAGTTTGAATGTCCAAGATGTACTTCATTTTTGGCGGGAATGAAATTATTGTAAGGGGAGAGGGCATGTATCCACAACAAGTTCATAATTATTTACGACAATTTTTCTTAGAAAATGAATGTGATATGGTCTTTGAGGATGAGCATTATTTAACAGTACAATTAACGATTGCTATGGATAAAAGAATTATGAACCGCCCTTTTTACTGGCAATATGTTGAAGCAACCAATGGCGAACCTAACCCTGCACAAGTTACCTTTATTACAGAGCAAAATGCAATGTCAGGAAAGGTAATCGGGGAAGTTGTCCATTTTGGCTCACCTAGGCTCAATCAAATATTTCAAGCAACAAGAGAGCTTGGAGCCTTTGTTCAAATGTTTCAAAAAGTGGATGCAGAGATAGGGCAAGTATTGCTTACCCCATGGCTTGGCGTAAATTATAAAGTGTCGTATTGTTGCGATCGAACGAAAGAAATGCTGTACTCTTTTGGTATTAACTTACTGACAGGAACGATAAATAATAATTTCCATGAAGCAATAGATAGCATCGATTGGGACAGCACACAGTCTGAAAACGCATTTTATGTACAACATATTATTAAGCCAGAACGTGCACTTCAGCGCTTGGATAAAGCAATCGATGCAATTATTCAACAGGATGACCATACATGGGCTGAACAAGCAAAAAAGAGATGGCAACGAGACCAGCGTGTTTTAGACTACTTTTATGAAGATGTAGAGGAAAAGCCGGAGTGTTATGAGGTTGAAAAAAAAGCATTAGAAGAACAATATGATGCAAAAATTAAAATTGAAATTGTGAATGGTGGATTATTTTATATGAGATAAAAACATGTAAGAGGCTGGGACTTAACTAAAAAAGTTTAAGGAACAGAGGAAAGGTATTGCTATATGGAGACCTTATCTATTCTTGCTTTTGCAATAAATAAAAAATTAGAAGGGTTCACTAGTTGTTGGTAGCGAAGGGGTGACTCCTGCTCAGAACGCACACAGCGTAAGACGTTGGCATTTTTGCGCGTTAGCGAGGGTTGCGGCTTACTGTGCTGAGCGGAAAGCACCGCCGAAGCGGACAACAATGGCGCAGCAAAAAAGGTGTTAGATTGACTGCCATCAATCTAACACCTTTTCTCTTTTGTCCCAGCGGCTTAAGTTTTGCGCTATTCGTCGTTATCAATAATATGTTGCAACTGCGCCAATTTATTATTCCAAAACAAGTCAAAATATTGTAACCAGTCTTCAATCTCTTTTAACCGATCAGTGTGTAACGTGTAAATTTTTTCACGCCCTTTCTTTTGGGCGGATACTAGCTCGGCTTGTTCTAAAACGTGCAGATGCTTGACGACAGCAGTTCTACTAATAGTAAAGTGGTCAGCAATTAGTGCAATGGGTTTATCGCTTGATGCTAATAGTTGTAGTACATGACGTCTTGTCGGGTCAGCAATTGCTTGAAAAACATCAACCTTGTTTGCAAGCTGCGTCATGCAGTTTCCACAGTCTCTTTTAATTTTTTGCCAACAAGCATCGACCAACCATTGTCCATATTTTGACGAACAGCGTCAGCAGGCATGTTTGCTTTTGGAATTAGATGAGATGCTTCTTTCCAGCCACCATGAGTTAATGTAAATACTGTTTGCTCTCCAGATTGTTTTAACTCAAATGTAACAAACCACCCATCAGTATCCCATGCAAAACGGACAAAATGTGGTGCATCTACTTTTTCAACTTTACAGGGCGATGGGCCAAAGGGTGATTGGAGTGTAAATGCATGCCCTTCTATTGGTTTAAAATCATTGGGCATAAACCAAGAACCTAGTTTTTTAGCATCTGTAACAGTGTCCCAAACCTTCTCGATTGGCGCGTTGAACGTAACAGTTTTCACAATATTTTGCAGTTGCTCTGACATCATATAGTCTCCTCTATTTTAAAAATATAACCATTAGGTGTTATGAATATATAACACCTAATGGTTATATGTCAATTAATTAGAATGTAACCGATTTTGAAGTCCGCCCCTTTTTCAAGCAGATTACGTATGATAGAATTATTTTTATAATTTTCAGACGAATGGGGGGGAGTTAGCATGGAAAATATACCGATGTTTTTACTGATGTGTATTTTGTTAATTATTTTGCCTGGACCTGATACAGCTATTGCGACAAAAAATACATTAACAATCAATAAAAGAGGAGGCTTACAAACGATTATAGGCTCTTGCTGTGGATTATTTATTCATACATTAGCGGCGGTTATTGGTCTATCAGCGATAATTGTAAAATCAGCCTATCTATTTGCGATTTTAAAATACGTCGGAGCAGTGTATTTATGTTACTTAGGTGCCAAGACGTTATGGACGTTAAAAAAGATGCCCGTGCAGTCATCCGTTGTCGATGAAGAAACGCAAATTGACAACAAATATGCGCATCAATCTTGCTTTAAACAAGGCTTCTTAACCAATGTTACAAATCCAAAAGTAGCAGTCTTTTTTTTAACGTTCTTACCGCAATTTGTAGACGGTTCTAACAGTACATTTTTTCCATTTCTACTAATGGGGCTTATTTATACTGCTTTAACCGCTTTATGGTTTGTTTTCTATGTCTATTTATTAGATAAAATTAGTGCTTTTATGAAGAAGCCTATGACAAAGGCAGTAATCGAAGGCCTAACAGGAACCGTTTTAATTGGCTTCGGCATTAAATTAGCCTTAGAAAAGGGTTAGGTGTCAGGCACTCAAACAATTTCAGGCACTCAAACAATTAAAACAGGCTGTAGACAATTCCGGATTTCGGAATGGATCTACAGCCTGAGACAACAAGGATATAAATATCGATAAATTTGAACACGAATAGCAATTTTAAGCTAGTTCAATCAGTTAAAAAGGTAATTATTTTTGTAGATTTGCAGCCCAAATATTTGTATCTGCAATAGTTGGATTTGCCATGTAATGGCCACCTTCGATTTGAAGTGTTTGACCAGTCATAAATTTCGATTCGTCAGATGCTAAATACACTACTGCGTAGCCGATATCATCAGCTTCACCATTGTATGGTAGGGCGTTGTATTTTGTGAAAATATCTAGTAAATCCTGTGGTAAGTTGTTTTTAGCTGCAGGTGTTAAAATTAACCCTGGTGCTATCGCATTACAACGGATTTTATCTTTACCGTATTGAGTGGCAATGTATTTAGTTAAGTGAACGACGCCAGCTTTTGTCGTACCATAAGCTGTACGTATTTGGTCACTTGCAAATGCGCCCATAGAAGCTGTGTTAATGATAGAACCACCACCAGCTTTTTGCATATGAGGAATAGCGAAGCGGCTACCTAGTAAAACTGATTTTAAGTTTACATTTACTAGACGATCCCACTCATCTAAATCGATATTTACAACATCTAAATCTTTTTGTAAGTTTGTTAAACCAACATTATTAAATAGAACGGTAATAGTACCGTATTGTGCAACCGTAAACTCTACTGCATCTTCAATAGATTGCGCATCGCCTGCATCTAAGAACACTGCGGATGCTTCATAACCTTCTTTTACTAAAGAAGCTGCAACTTCTTTTGCTCCTTCAATATTAAAATCAGCAATAACAACTTTTGCTCCTTCTTTCGCTAACAAAGTTGCTGCGGATAAACCGATGCCTGACGCGCCGCCAGTAACAAGCGCTACTTTATTTTCCACACGTTTCATACATAACTCCTCCTAGAATGAGTGATAAACAGAATATTGACAGATAAAAATAAATCATATTCAATATAACTTCATTTAAATAACAATAGATAGTTTAACACTAAACTAATGAGAAATGAAATAAAAAGTATAGCTCGTATTTAAAAATATTTGCTTATAACAAAGTACGTTAAAATTATTTTTGTGGCTGCTTAGTGTTCGTAAAAATAAGGTGCTTAAGCCGTTCCTCCATAACCTTTTTCTTTTCCTTTCGGCACTTTCTAATATGCAGCGTTTTCCGTATCAAATAGCTTCCTATGATTACGACACAAAACAGTATTAAAAAAATCAGCATCAAAAAAATTCCTTTTTATATAATTTGATAGAACATAGGTGTAGCTATAATGACGTTCCCTCTGTATAGAGAGAGGGGCTGCACGCAAATCATTTTCTGTACATGCTGCAATTGACAGCTACACGTCGCTGAAGACTATTTGTCTTTTTAACAGTAATAATGAACATCCTAAAAGAAGCAATTAAGCCCATCCGAAAGCATAATTAAAACAACGGCAGATGAGAGTCCATTGATAGCTCATTATTAACGAAAATTCGATTGCTAATGACGAAAGATAATAACATTTTTAAGGCAATAATTTTGTGGGCGCCATCTTGTAAAATAACGATTTTTGTAAATTTTAAATTGGCTATGCGATTAGCCAAAGCATATTCATTACAATTTGTAATGGAACCTCCCATAGGATGACAACCTAATACAAAATTACCTGCATAAGAATCTTTTAAGACATTGGGATGCATGGATTGATAGTGTACTTCCAAAATACTGTCCCCATCGTTCATAAACCGATTAGCAATGAGGAAATTTTTGAGTGCCCCTTTTAAATCAATGGCAATTGCAGTATCTGCTAAAATTGCTCGGAAATAAACAGATACAATATTAGCATTTCCTATGTAAGGCTTAACTTCTACATTTATCTCTCCTGAAGGTAAAACAGATAGATGTACATTTGCTTCATGAATACCATCTGTTAACTTCATCATTGTTTTCCCGTAGTGCATACTTTTTATAAAAATACTATTATCGTCCATATAAGCCACTGCAATTTGATTATTTTCAACTTGTAGCCACTTCGCTTCAATTCCTAATACTTCTACACAATTTTGTAGTTCATATACGTGGTGCTGAAATGAGAAACCCATATAATCCAAATTAACGGTACGATTTTCAAGCAATTGCTTCAACATCTGTGCTATCTCCAATCTTTGATAAATTATGACAAATTTCTTATTTGATTATAGGAAATGAAACTCTCAAAAAACTCTCAACTAGTCTAATATATCGACATTATAAAAAATAAAATGGTTACTTAGGTCTTAAACTAAACCAAAAAACCCCACAAGAACGGTATTAACGCTCTTTGTGAGGTTCTAAAAAATTCAATAGTAACTAGAAGAAGTACAGTCCGATACTAATGATAATTCCTGTAAAGATCAGGATAAATAAACAGAATCCCATAATATCTTTTGCCTTTAAACCTGCAATTGCGAGTGCTGGGAGGGCCCAAAATGGCTGAATCATATTTGTCCAAGCATCTCCCCAAGCGATAGCCATAGCCGTTTTGGCATAATCCGCACCTAGAGTCGTTGCAGCATCTAACATAATGGGTGCTTGAACCGTCCATTGGCCACCGCCAGAAGGTACAAAAAAGTTGACAAGCCCCGCAGAGAAAAATGTGAATAAATAGAAAGTATGGTCGTTTGAAATGTTGACAAACCATTCAGAAAATACCGCCGCTAAGCCAGAAGCGGTCATCATCCCCATAATACCGGCGTAAAAAGGGAATTGGAATACTATACCTGTTGTTGTTTTAATTGCATCTTGTGCAGCGGCAAGAAAACGCTGCGGTGTACCATGAAAAATAATTCCCAGTACAATAAAAATCGTATTTACAACATTTAAATTTAAAACAAAGCCTTTTGTAATAAAATGCTGAATTAAATAAATAACACCGATAAGACCAATTAATATTGTTAGAATGTAGCTGCGCTCTGAACGGCTTGCAAAATGATTTTCAGCTTTTGGCAGCTCTATTTTTTCCTCAATTAATAAAGAAGGTTCAATTTCTACGACATCCTCTTCCTTTGGCATCATCCAACGGTTAAATAATGGCAATGTCAGAACAATGACAATGACAATAAATAAGTTGTATGTAGAGAAAAGTGTAACGTCTGTTGGGATTACACCCATAATATTTGCAAAAGGATGCCCCTCCGTTGCAATTGATAATGGAACGGAACCTGCTAAACCTCCGTGCCAAATAACAAATCCTGAATAAGCACTGGCAATTAATAAACGATAGTCCACTTTTTTAACATGACGTGCAATTTCTTTTGCAAAAAGTGCCCCTATGACTAGTCCGAATCCCCAGTTAATCCAGCAAGCAATTAATGAAATAAATGTCACAATTATAATTGCCATGCTTGGCGTTTTAATTTTACTAGCGACTGCTGATAAGCCTTTTTTAAAGACAGGGCTATTCGCTAAAATATGTCCAGCAGCTAAAACAATGACCATTTGCATAGTAAAGGATAATAACTCCCAAAAGCCGTCTCCCCAGTAAGTAACCATATCTAATGGAGAGGAATCTGTTAGTGTGACCCCTAATAATAACACTAGTACTGTGAGTATAGTGACAAATATGTATGGGTCAGGCAAATACTTTTCCATAATAGCATTCGATAGTTTTGTTAACGTTTTCAATCTAGTAAACCCCCTTTTATTTCTACCATCCCTTATTCCTAATATTACATAGGGTGGCTTGTAAATAAAGATAAAAATGGTATGAAAGACAGTAAATGAAACGTAAAATAGAAATAAAGAATTGGAACAGCTCTTCTGAAATTAGCTATTTAAATATTATGGAACATATAAGAAAACCTTATCATTCTTGAATTTATTCCCGTTACGTTTTGCAAGAAGGATTAAAAGATAAGGAGTAGAATTTATTACTAATAAACACTTTTAGAACTTTTTTTATAACAAATAAGAATAAATAAGGGGTCATTAAATGGAATTACGTGATTTAAAGGCATTTATGGATGTGGTGGAATACGGAAGTTTTACAAAAGCAGCAAGTGAGTCCTTTGTATCCCAGCCCTCATTAAGTAAGAGCATAAAAAAATTAGAGGATAATCTTCACGTCGAGTTATTGAATCGGTCCACACGACATGTAGAGTTAACGGATGCAGGACATATTGTATATAAGCAAGGACAAAAAATTATGCGCTCAGTCCATGATTTGCATATATTGCTAGATGACTTGTTAAATATTAAAACAGGAACTATAAAATTAGGTATTCCACCACTGATAGGCACGTTGTTTTTCCCAGAAATTGCTCGTAAGTTTCATCAGCAATATCCAAATGTTCATTTAGAGCTAGTGGAACGTGGAGCGAAGTTAATAGGCACTTTAGTGGAAAATGGTGAAGTGGATATGGGGATTGTCGTTTTACCTACCGACGAGCGAAAATTTGTTGTGCAATCTTTTGTGGAAGATCAGTTTTTTGTCTATATAAATGAACAGCATCCTTTAGCGCAGCAGGATACTATTTTATTACAAGATTTAAAAAATGAATCGTTTATTATTTTTACAGAGGAATTTACGTTGCATGATTATGTGATTAAATCCTGTAAAAGTGCTGGATTTACGCCGATTATCGGATACAAAAGCTCACAATGGGATTTAATCGTGGAGTTAGTGTCTTCAAATTTGGGTGTAACGCTGTTGCCTTATTCTATTGCGGCAAAGCAAACGAATCAAAATGTAAAAATTATACCGTTACAGAACTATCATATGCCGTGGCGCCTTGGCGTTATTACGAAAAAAAATACATATCAATCTTATGCTTTAAAGCAATTATTAAAGACAATACGATCGGAAGAAACATAGTAACAATGCAGTTATTCGATTTTAGAATAAATAACATTCCAATTAATTCCTTTACTTATAAAACAAGAATGATGTAGAATTTTTCTTAATAAACGAGCAATTTTAGGGGGTTTCGATATGGAGAACGGGAAAGTGTGGCATTCGTTTGAGGAAGCCGTTGCAGATATTAAAGAAGGTGCTACGTTAGCAGTTGGGGGATTTGGTTTATGTGGTATTCCAGAAAAGGCAATTGCAGCATTACAACAAAAGGGAACAAAAGACTTAACCGTTGTAAGCAATAATTGCGGAGTGGATAATTGGGGATTAGGATTATTACTAGCTAATAAACAAATAAAAAAAATCATTGCTTCCTATGTTGGCGAAAATAAAATTTTCGAACAGCAGTTTTTAAACGGCGAGTTAGAAGTAGAGCTCGCGCCACAAGGAACGTTAGCTGAGCGGCTACGAGCTGGTGGAGCAGGTATTCCAGGATTTTATACAGCGACAGGGGTTGGCACGCCTATTGCAGAGGGCAAGGAAGTAAAGGTTTTCGATGGCAAAGAATATATTTTAGAACAAGGGATTGTTGCAGATTTTGCGCTTGTCAAAGCATGGAAAGCAGACAAGCTAGGCAACTTAATTTATAGAAAAACATCACGTAATTTTAATCCGTTAGCAGCAATGGCTGGCAAAATTACAATTGCAGAAGTAGAAGAAATTGTGGAAGTGGGCGAACTAGATCCAGATCATATCCACACACCAGGTGTCTTTGTGCAACGTGTCTTACTCGGTGACAAATATGAAAAACGTATTGAGCGTTTGACAGTGAAAAAGGAGGAAGCATGATGGTGGATACAAGACATAGAATAGTGAATAGAGCAGTGCAAGAAATTGAAAATGGTATGAATGTCAATTTAGGTATTGGTATCCCAACACTTATTGCCAATGCTATTCCTGCTGACTACGAGGTGTTATTACAATCTGAAAATGGCCTTCTTGGCATTGGCCCTTATCCAGAGGAGAGTATGGTAGACCCTGACCTCATTAATGCAGGGAAGGAAACGGTGACAGCCGTGCCAGGCGCATCCTTTTTTGATAGCGCTGATTCCTTTGCCATGATACGTGGGGGGCATATTGATCTTGCAATTTTAGGTGGTATGGAAGTTTCGGAAACTGGGGATCTAGCGAATTGGATGATTCCAGGAAAAATGATTAAAGGCATGGGCGGTGCTATGGACCTTGTTGTCGGCGCGAAAAGAGTTATCGTGGTGATGGAGCATGTCAATAAAAATGGAGAATCAAAAATTAAAAAGCAGTGTGAGCTACCGTTAACAGGAAAAGGTGTCGTGCACAGATTAATAACGGACTTGGCTGTATTCGATTTTACAGATGCAGGCATGCAACTCATCGAATTAGCAGAGGGTGTGACATTGGAAGAGGTAAAAGAGAAAACGGCTGCTTCATTTAATGTTGCTTTATCCCATTAATTAATAAGAGACCAGTTTACCTTGTGAAGGTAAGCTGGTTATTTGAATTTTAAGGAGAGTGAAGAATTGCTTTGCCTACAGCAGGTTACAAACGAAATAATGAAACAATATTGCAGTTCGGATCGAGGAGCAAGGCCATTTATTGTTGCCATTGACGGATTAGGTGGGGCAGGAAAAACGACCTTTGTCAAAGAGTTAGTGAGCATGCTAGAAAATGCATGTACGATCCATGTGTTACATATTGACGATTACATTGTAGAAAGCGAAAAACGCTATAATACGGGTTATGAAGAATGGGACGAATATTATTACTTACAATGGGATATAGCGTACATAAAATATTGCTTTTCCAAAATACATAAAGATTATCAGGAGCTAACGCTTCCTTTTTATAATCGGGAAACGAATACTATCATAAATATACAAAGCGTATTTCCACCAAATAGTATTTTATTAATAGAAGGAGTCTTTCTCCAGCGCCATGAGTGGGAACAATTTTATGATTATACGGTTTTTTTAGAATGCTCTTTAGAGATTAGGAAAGAAAGAGTACTAAAGCGTGATTCGTATATAGGCGATGAATTAGCAATAATGAAGAAGTATAAACAGAGATATTGGATGGCAGAACAATATTACTTAGAAAAGGAATCACCATTACAAAAAGCAAATATAATCTGGCAATCGGCTAAAATCTCAGACTATTGACCGTTCTACTCTCAAGTTTTTCCAGTATATAATGGTCCTGAAAGGGGAGATGGCAATGAAAGATTGGACAAAGGAAGTTGTACAAGTTCGTGTTGCAAGACCTACAAATCAATTAGCAGCAATAGAAAGATTTTATTGTGAAGGGGTAGGATTAGAAAAAATAGGTTCTTTTTCAGGCCATCAAGGCTACGATGGCATTATGATTGGCCTGCCAAATGCTAATTATCATTTGGAGTTTACCGAGCATATTGAGGGGAGCCCGTGTCCAGCACCGACAAAAGATAATCTTCTAGTGTTGTATATGCCAAATATTGAAACAATCCAACGAATTGCGCAACGTTTGGCGCAGATGGGGTATCCAGAAGTAGAGCCTGAAAATCTTTATTGGGCTGAAAAAGGTGTAACAATTGAAGATCCGGATGGCTGGCGTATTGTATTAATGAATACAATGGGCATATAAATGAATGTTTTGATTGTCTAGAGGTCTGAAGCGGTTGAGAGGCCAATGAAGCGACGCAATCATTACATAGATTGACGCATAAAAATAGACGCAGGCATACTGCACGCAAGCGAGTACGGGCATAGAAGTACCCTTTGGAGCAATTGCCATAGCGAAAAACAATAACAGAGCAAAAAAGTGTAAGATTGATGGCAGTCAATCTTACACTTTTTCCATTTTGCACTCGCTTCTAAATGCTTAATCTCCTAATGCTTGGTTTTCCCTATATTCAGTAGCAATGGATTCTATATTTAATCGAGAATAGTCGGCCCAATTGACAGTTCTAAAATCTTTTTCATTAAAATAAATGCTTAATACTTCGGTCATTTCTTCATTGCTATTAGCACCTGTTAATGGGGCATACCAAATAATCGAAGGTGTTTTCACGCTTTTTAGTTTCGACATCTCTGCAAATATTTTCCCTGAATCTTTTAGCATTTGGTTTTTTGAACCTTCTCGGACATCTGTATCCTGAATCGAAATAGTAACAATACCTTTCGTTTCTTCTACAGTAAATTTATTTTTAACGGTTGCGCCCACAATATCTTTAACAGATGTCTCTTGATTCACTGCTGCTTCCTTCGGTTCTGCATTCTTTCCACAGGCTGATAACAATAGCGTGAATAGTACTAACATGTAAAGTAGTTTTTTCATGTTCATTCCTCCCTTGTTACTCCATATATGTTCAAATTGCGTATGAATTATACAAAGGGACAGGGAGTTAAAGTATTTTTTCTAACGAATGAAAGAAAATCATCTTCTGTGCATTACTGACTATCGGAAAGTGAGAGGCATGCGTAACATATGTTATCCATTTTTTATAAATTGGACAATAAATAAAACAATAAATAATAAACACATCGCTACGCCCATATACAAACATTTGTAATAAGCTTTAGTGTCCGTTCCTTTGTAATCAAAACCACGATTTAATATGACGAGTCCAAAAAGGACCATGATTAAATTTAAATATAGCGGATCGAATCCAGCAGGAACGACAAGAGCAAACATGAAAATGATTAGTATGACATGTATGTACTTTCTTATAGGATGGATAAATGTAATCTTCTTAAAAAATTTCATCATATCACTCCTTCAAGAAATTTACTGTTTATGAAGTTGCAAATGTTGCTACTAAATAGTTTAATGAGAAACCCTTTATTCTAAAGTAGAAATACTAGTTAAATAAAATAATATCAACTGAAAACAAAAGAATGTTCGTTTCTAGTTGATATTATTCCACAAGGCTATTTATTTGCTTACTACATCTAGGCACCAAGAGAAATTATCCCATGCTGAATACCAACCGTTGAAAATTTCTGATGAATCGTCCCAACGAACTTCAAATTTTCTATGACCTTCGATATCTAGTAAATATAAAGCTAAAGTATCATCTGCTTTAGAGACGGCAATTTTCATCCCATGTTGAAGTTCTTCTTCGGTGAATGGTACATCTGAAACCGAACGAAGCTGTGCTTGTTCAAATACTTGTTTGTTAATAATTCTGTAATTCATAATAAACCTCCAATAAAACTTTCTTGAAATTAACTTTCTATTTTACGTGCCAATAACAGGACTATAAAAGTATATCCTATATTGTTTCAGTAATGAAAACAAAAAAATTATTAGCCAAGCTCTTTTTGTCTAAATTGTTGCTATAGCTGGCTAAAGTTTCAGTGATTTAACGTAGAAAACCAAATCAATTTGTTCTTAAAACAATGTTACTAGGAGCAAAGAAAAAAGTCCAGAGACTCAAAAAATCGAACAGTCCCGGACTTATTTGAAATTAAATTGAGATAATGTTGAGATAAATTAGGATAATAAGTAATTACTTATTTGGGTAAGTACCCTTTAAAGTGTAGTCAGCTAACACATGCCCTTCGATAGCATGATAGAGTTCATTCAGTAAAAATCCATTTTCTAAATCGACGGTCGTATCTAATGCATAGACATGAATCTCGTAAGTATGAGGTTTATCGGGCGGAGCCATCCCCCCGTAAAAGCTAGAGAGTTCTGTACTTTGGCTACCTCCTTGAGGACTTATCCAACTATTTACGCCTTGGACAAAATCAGTCGCTGTTTGACTTTCGTTTTCTTTCAGTTCATCTTTTTGAATATTAGCTGCTGTCCAATGAATCCAAGAGAACCCTTGGCTAATAGGGAAAGCGTCTTTATCTTCTAAAACTAACGCATATGACACAGTTTCTTTTGGTGCATTTTCAAACTTTAATGGTAATGAATAAGTCGGCATGCCATGCTCGTTAAAGGAATCTCCTAGTTGTCCATATTGATCTTGAATAACGCCATCTACTATACCAGTACTTGTTACGACAAATGATTTTTCTTTTGTGGATTCAGTAATATTTTTATTTAGATTACTGCATCCAGCTAGTATACCTATAGCTAACAGTGAAAGGATGGATAGGAATAGTATAAATTTTTTCTTCATGGTTATTACCTCCATATGTTGTTGTTGAGGTCATGATAACATGGAGAAAAAACTATCGTAAATTACCCACTTTTTTGTAAGGGTACTCTATTTAACGACTACCTATTATTTGTTTCTCCTCGAGATATTGAATACCTAATCGCTGCATAATTTCTAATGATTTTAATACTTCTTTTCCTTTTGTACTTAAGCTATATTCCACTCGTAGTGGATATGTGGAAAGGTATTCCTCTTTATCGACTAATTGAAAATCCATTAGTTCTTTTAATTGTTCTAACAGCATTTTTTCAGTGATTCCTTTAATATCCCGTCTTAGTTTAGATGGAGATGTGGGTCCAAGCCGTAATCGCCAAATAATAATACATTTCCATTTTCCTTTGATCATATCTTGTACTAATTCTAACGGACAAGTGTATTCTTCTCTTAATTTGATGATAATCTCCTCCTACTCTATTTTTAGTTTTTTATAACACAAACGTAAAAAACGGACAACTGTAAGCAATTCTTGAACGAACGGTTATCTAAATAAAATGCTATGTGAGCAATATTGCATAAATTAATATATGTAAATAAATGGTATAATAAAAAGGCGGTGTTATAATTAACAAAACATTTTGTTCTTGAAAAGAAGGGGTGACTTATGTTGAACAAAATAGGATTGCGATTGTATATAACCGGTATAATCATTTACCTTATTTATTAGGGTATTCAACAAATGAAATATTAAAATACCCTTTGTATTTAGGGTGGATTGTCAGCATTTTATTTTTGCCTAAAGTAAGTAGAAAAGAGGGTAGAGAATCACATAATAGAGTCTTAAATAAGAATTATTAAATATATGAAAAAACCAATTTTTGGTGTAAAATTACACTAAATATTGATTTCCTTATTTGTTCAATATAGTGAGGTTTATATAAATGAAAAAATTTATTATTTGTATAATGTCTTTATTTCCAGTTCCATTTTTCTTTTATTTTTATGAATATCATTTTTATCTTAATAGTGAGGACGCGGATTTCTTATTTCCTATATTTATAGTGTGCATAGTCGTTATAGGTCTATTAACGAGAAAAATGAATTTATCTTTGTTTTTTAGTTTAAATATTATGATGCTCGTTATTTCATTAGTATTGGGTCATTTTTTTATATTGGATGATGGCAGTTGGTTTAAACCTTTTGGCAAAAACGGTGCTATGATATTTGTCTCAAGTATCTATATTCTAGGTCAGTTATTTATAAGATTGCTTAGTAAGCAAGGTCCTACTAATGTAGCGTAGTTTTTTAATAGAGTGTTAACCAAGGAAAAACAAGGAGGTGCTGGATTTGGAAGGGTATGAAGATTATCTCCCTTTAAATATATACGATGTTGATAAGGTTGAAAAACTAAAAAAATTAGATAGAAATGTATTAGAACCTTTACTGCCAGACCTCCTAGAATATACGCAAGATATGAACTGGCCTGTTGCTTCTGGCGTGGTGGAGATCCTATTAACTTTCCCTAAGGAAATTGTCTCTCATGTGCAAGCGATATTATCTTCAAATGATGAGAACTGGAAGTGGTTTATTTTGCATTTTTTGGTTATTAAATTACCTGTAGAGTCGCAAGTTCAGTTTAAACAGTATTTAATAAGAGTTGCCCAAACCCCTACGCAAAATGAAATCGCAGAAGAACTTGATGAAATTGCCAAAGAAATTGTAGACATGCTCTAAATTTGGAGTGCTTCTTTGTGAAATTCAGCATTAATCAAATTGACAACATTCAAAAAGACTTATATTATTATGTAGACCGTTCGTTATAATTTTAAGGGAGGTACAGCCTATGTCTAGCAAAAAATCATCTCGCGAAAAAATTTTGGAAGCTGCAACAGAGCTTTTTCATTTGAAAGGATACCATGCTACTGGCTTGAGTCAAATTATTCAAGAGAGTGGGGCCCCTAAAGGCTCTTTATATTATCATTTTCCTAATGGTAAGGAACAATTAGCTGTTGAAGCGATTAACTTATCGGCAACAAGAATTGCAGCAGAAATAGAGCAAAATTTAGCAGCTTATGATGATCCAGCTAAGGCATTTCAATTCCATATAGAAAATATTTCGGGAATTTTTCATGACATCGATCCAATATCTAAATTGAAAAATGTTCCAATGGGATTACTCGCAATGGAAACAGCATTTGTAAATGAGAATTTACGTCAGGCTTGTGAAGAAACCTTTGAAATTTGGGGAAATCTTTACTTTGAGAAATTAAAAGTTAGTGGATATAGTGAGGAGCGTGCTTTCTTAATTAGCAAAACAATAAGTGCATTAATTGAAGGCGGCATTACATTATGTGTAACAAAAAAATCGAGTGAACCTTTAATTCAAATTAACAAAATGATCCCTTTATTGCTTTCAAAGTAAAAAGGGTCTTTCTTTTGTTAATATTATATAGACCGGTCTAATTAATCGTGGAGAAAGAAAGGAAGTATTTTATGGCTTCATCAATGCAAGTTGTGCCAGTACATAAACCTAAAAGCATGGCTTTTGTACTTATGTTTGCGACTTTTATAGGACTGTTTAGTGAGACGGCTTTAAATATGGCACTGACCAATATTATGGCTGATTTTGCAGTGTCAGCTGCAACTGCACAGTGGCTGACTACTGGCTATTTATTAACAATTGGTATTTTAGTACCTGTTTCATCTCTTCTTATTCAATGGTTTTCAACAAAACAGTTAGTTGTGGGTTCATTAATTTTTTCGATTTTGGGGACGATTTTAGCAGCTTTAGCGCCAAACTTTCCGATTTTATTAATAGGTCGTATTATTCAAGCATTTGGAACAGGTATTATTCTACCTTTAATGATGAATGTCATTTTGTTAATTTTTCCAATTCATAAACGAGGAGCGGTTATGGGCTTGATGGGTCTTGTTATTACAACAGCACCAGCGATTGGACCGACACTGGCAGGTTTAATTGTAGACTCGTTGAATTGGTCTTATATTTTTTGGATTAGCCTTGTGTTTTACGCAGCACTAGTGATAGCTGGGTTAAAGCAAATCGATAACGTATCTACGATTACAAAACCAGCGATTGATGTTTTCTCCATTATTTTATCAACACTTGGGTTTGGAGGCTTCATTTACAGTTTAAGTACCGTTTCAGAAAAATCATTTGCTTCAGCCACGGTATATCTACCTTTTATTGTGGGATTAGTGGCAATTATCCTATTTGCTATTCGCCAATTTAAAATGAAGCAGCCTATGATTAATTTGCGGACGTTCAAATATCCGATGTTTACGTTAGGAACATTGCTATTGTTTAGTGGTATGCTGTTAATTTTATCTACCGCTATTTTGCTACCAATGTACTTAAAAGGTTCATTGCTATTCAGTGCTACAGTAGCAGGTCTTATTCTTCTACCGGGTAGTGCAATGAATGCTGTTTTATCACCAGTAGTAGGGAAACTTTTTGATCAATTTGGAGCTAAAAAATTTTTGCCATTGGGCTTTCTGTTAACGTTCAGTGCAAGTTTACTATTTATTTTTACGATTTCCGCACATACACCTGTTTGGCAAATTATTTTGGCAAATACAATCTTCTTTATAGGAATATCAATGATTATTATGCCGGCACAAACAAACGGATTAAATCAGTTGCCACGTGAATTATACGCTGATGGTGCCGCAGTCATGAGCACATTACAACAAATTGCAGGGGGAATAGGAACTGCTTTAGCCATTACATTAATGGTTAGTGGACAAAACAAGCATATGGAACAGTTCCAAAATGCCTCGTTATTAGAGTTAATTGCAGAAGGAACAAAATATGCTTTCTTCTTTATAGCAGCTATTGCTCTTACTGGATTAGTATTATCGTGTTTTGTTAATGGAAAGCGTGTAGAAAAAAATTAAGTTTTGATGAATTAAATATGTCGTAATTCGCCTGTTTGATGTAACGTAAAAATCCATGTAGACTTTTGTGGGACAAGGGCAGCTATCAGGGGATAGCGCCTTTGTGGCCATAGAAAGAAAAGAATTTAATCTCAGTTACAACGTTCTAATTTTCAAAGTTATATATTGTATCTTTTTACTTAAGTAATGTAAGAGTTGTGGCGATAGCATTGTCAATAAAAGAACGTTGAGGGCGAGATTTCATCATAACCGTTATACCAATTAATGAGACAATAAGTGCTTGTGCTAAAGATTTTGCGTTTGTGTTGGCTTCTAGCTCCCCAGATTGTATTCCTCGTTCAATCGTCTCCTGAAAGATGACAGTTAGATACATTTGATGTTCTCTGGTTAAGATTTCAAAACGCTCATCATGTGGCGCTAGTTCAACCATTGTATTAATACAAAAACAACCTTTACTAAGCTCTTCTGCGTATTCGTCATTAATGATATCAGTAAAAAAAATAGTAAATGCCTCTTTTACAGAGGAGTGGCTTTGAAGAGTAGTCCGAATATCGGATGCCCTAGTCATTGTATATTTGCGAAGTGCTGCTTCAAATAATTCTTTCTTATCACCAAAAGTTGAATAAATACTAGGACGTTGAATCCCCATTCTAGAAGTAAGATCACTTAATGAGGTAGCCTCATATCCTTTCTCCCAAAATAACTGCATAGCTGCATCTAAAACTTGATCCTCATCAAATTCACGGGTTCTTGCCATTAAAAATACTCCTCTTCAAATTTTGATTATTTATGATTTAAATACTGCAATGATAATTCTTTTTCAATACCAATCAGTATGTAATTATTATATGATTACCTGCTTTATTAGTCAAACCACATCCTTTTATTTCATGCAAAACTTTATTTTGTAAAACAAAGTTATTGACATTGGAAAAGTGTTTAAGCTATATTTACCAATAAATTATATCGTACCGTTCGGTATGTTATATTTGTAAACTTATTGTGATTGGAGGGATAGGTGTGTTCAAAACAGAGACAAATATGGAGGATCCATCAAATCCTCATTGCCAACAACAATCATCTATGTCTCGCATTATGGCATTGTTGTTTGCAACTGCCTGTGGAATTTCTGTTGCCAATATTTATTTTGCTCAGCCATTACTCGATCAATTATCGAATGACTTTGGTATTGACGATTCCTTCATTGGTTTAGTGATTACTATTACACAGATTTTTTATGGAATCGGTTTACTATTACTCGTTCCGCTTGGAGATTTGTTAAATCAACGACGTCTTATTGTTGGCCAGATGCTATTATCCACAATAGCGCTGATTATAGTAGGGACTGCCTTTTCGAGTGCAATACTTTTTGTAGGTATGGCGTTGGTAGGTCTTCTTGCAGTTGTTACACAAACGCTCGTGGCGTTTGCGGCGAACATTGCTTCTCCTACAGAACGAGGGCGTATCGTGGGTATTGTAACAAGTGGAATAGTGATTGGCATACTGCTCGCACGGACTTTTGCCGGTATTCTAACAGATTTGGCGGGTTGGCGTTCGGTATTTATTGTCTCTGCAACCATCATGCTTTTGTTAGCTAGTTTATTTTTTAAAGTGTTGCCTAATGTAGAGCGTGAAGTAAAATCAATAACCTATTCTCAGTTGATTAGATCAACATTCACATTGTTTAGCCAAGAAAGAACATTACGTGTTCGTTCCGTGTTAGCTATGTTGATTTTTGCGGATTTCAGTATTTTATGGACTTCGCTAGTGTTGCCACTTAGTACACCGCCTATTGCTCTATCTCATAGCGCAATAGGAGCATTCGGTCTAGTTGGTGTTGCGGGAGCATTAGCTGCGGCAAGTGCGGGAAAACTTGCCGATCGAGGTTATGGACAACGAACGACTGGTATTGCATTAACATTATTGTTAATTGCGTGGTTGTTTATTAGTTATTTACAACAATCATTCTTTGCATTAGTGGTTGGCATTGTGCTACTGGATTTAGCCGTACAGGCAATACATGTCACGAATCAAACGATGATTCTTCCATTGCGTAGGGAAGCACAGAGTCGACTTACTGCTGGATATATGATTTTTTATTCTATTGGTAGTGCAGCTGGATCAATTGCTTCGACTCAAATATACGCACATTTTGGCTGGGAAGGGGTTTCTTCACTTGGTGCCTCTGTCAGCGCTGTTGCTCTGCTTTTTTGGTTTATTAGTAGTCGAGTAAAGATTGGATAGCTGTAAGATAGCTACTAGAAACAGAGTACTACTATAAAGGTACTGACTACTTTTACTTTCAATTTAATTAGATTAGGAGAGATTTTAATGGAAATTGGTATTACATCTTTTGTAGAAACGAAGCCAGATGTTTATAGTGGTGAAGTGATTAGTCATGCACAACGATTACGTGAAGTGGTCGAAGAGATTATTCTTGCGGATCAAGTAGGGCTGGATGTATTTGGCGTTGGTGAACATCATAGGAAGGATTATGCTGCCTCTTCTCCAGCGATGGTTCTCTCGGCAGCGGCACCGCAAACAAAAAATATACGACTTACAAGTGCCGTAACTGTGCTTTCTTCAGCAGATCCCGTACGCGTTTTCCAAGATTTTTCCACACTTGACGGCATTTCAAATGGACGTGCAGAAATAATGGCGGGGAGAGGTTCTTTTATTGAGTCATTTCCGCTGTTTGGCTATAATTTGAACGATTATGATGAATTGTATGAAGAACATTTGGACTTGCTGCTCAAAATTCGTCAATCGGAAAAAGTAATTTGGCAGGGCAGACATCGACCTGCAATAAATAATTTAGGTGTGTATCCAAGACCAGTTCAAAATTCTATACCTATATGGGTAGGTAGTGGTGGAAATCAAGATTCTGCCATCCGTGCAGGCCTACTAGGGTTGCCACTTATGCTAGCAATTATTGGTGGAAGCCCTATGCAATTTGCACCGATTGTACAGTTATATAAGAAAGCAGCAGCAAGTGCCGGACATGATGTATCTAAACTTCAGGTAGGTTCTCACTCGATAGGTTTTATAGGGGAAAACAGAGAATTGGCAGCAGATACATTTTTCCCATCTACGCAAGCTGGTATGAATAAGCTTGGTAAAGAGCGAGGTTGGGCTTATTATGACCGTTCAAGCTTTGATGCTGCAAGGAGTTTTGAAGGAGCATTGTATGTTGGTGATCCAGATACAGTCGCTGAAAAAATCATTCATTTGCGTAAGCATGTAGGGATTACACGTTTTATGATGTATGTGCCGTTAAGTACAATGCCACATCATCAAGTAATGCGTGCCATCGAATTGCTCGGGACAGAGGTTGCCCCCCGTGTTCGAGAGGAAATTGCTAAATGGGAAGCTAACGAGGAACAGAATATATAATATTTTATTAAAGAATACGACCATTGATTTTAGAAATTGCCGATACCTCTACAGGTTGTTTCAAACGATTGATTTCGCCATTTTTATACCAACGCATCCATGTTTCCACCTGTGTTTTATGACGTATATTTAATTCCAATAAAATCTGTTTGATAGGTACATCTGCTAATCGCATCTCAATCGCTTTCATTTTTACATCATATGGATAACTCACTCTTGTTCCCATAGAAAAAACACCTCCTAATTGAAGTTTGGGTATCTATACCCGATTTCAATCGAAGATGCTTTTTTTATTTGTCTATATCTATTGGGGTCAGTTCCATTTTATATATGAGGTTTTTAAACAACACCCTAATCGTTAAATATTAGGGTGCTGTTATTTTTTATGTTAACTACAGAGAACTTCTATCTTATGTTGCCTATCGTTTAGTAGTTGGGAAAATTTTAAAAGGGCCATACAGCCGCTAATTAAGGAGGATATATTTCCATTATGTAGAATATGCTATTGAATAGTGGGGAATATTTTTAGACGAGGTGTTCAATTGCATAAGATAAGAACGGAAACAGAAAGATTAGTTATTCGATTTATAGAAGAGGATGATTATTCTTCTTGGCTTACTGAATATGAAAATCGTTTACCTTCTCAGCATAAATACGATGACGGGAAAATAGACATGGGTATTTGTACAAAAGAATGGTTTAGTGAGTTAGTCACTCAACATTATCAGATGGCTGTGGATGACAATGTTTATGTATTTAGTGTGTTTAGAAAAGAGGATAATGCACATATTGGTGTTATCGATTTTTCAACAATTATGAGGAGAGAATTTCAATGGGCTAGATTCGGGTATACCATCCATAACCACTTTTGGAGAAGGGGCTATGGTAAAGAGGCTGTAAAGGCAGCGATTGAGCTAGCGTTTGAGAAATTAAATTATCATCGAATCGAAGCGCATATAAACCTTGATAATAATGCATCAATAAAGTTGGCAGAAAGTGTTGGAATGGTTTATGAATGCACGAGAAAAGGCTTTATCTATGAGGACGATGAATGGACTGATCATCTCGTCTACTATATCAATGCAAAGTAGTGCCTACGCTTGTACACATGTATTAAAAAAGCATCTTAGCCAAATTGGTTAAGATGCTTTATAAATGTAAGAGGGGATAAAAGACGCATAAGCCGTTACTATTTTTATGCTTAGCTTCATTGGAAATATCCATATACATAAGGCACAGCACTGTAAATTAACGCTATTATTTTTTAGTTATTTAAAACTGACTATTCTGATTATTGAACAGAAATAGGATGTTGATAAGCGTTTCTCTCCTCACAAAACATATCCATAAATTTAATTAAAGATGTAGGTATAAATGTGTCCTTTCTATAGATGAATATTGTTTCAACTTTTCCATAAGGATTTGGGATTGAATGATGTCTAATTGTCCCAGCTTGTAAATGCATTTCTATAACAGAATAGGGGAGCATACTTATGCCTAACCCTGCAGAGACACAGCCAAGAATTGCTTCAAGTGTACCAAATTCCATTATTTTATTTGGTGTAATTCCTTCATCATGCAACCATTGTTCGAGTTTTGCCCGATAAGTGCAGCCACTTCGAAACACTAGTAGCGTCCTTGTTTGGATATCTTTAATAGATGACAAAGGAGGATGAACAGTATCTGTAATTAGTACCAAGTCCTCTTCGATAACAGTCTTTTGAGTTAGTTCTGGGTGGTCAATAGGACCAGCAACGAATGCCCCATCTAGTTCATGATGCAAAACCCCTTGAATATTTTGTTGAGTTGGCCCTGTTTTTAAATTCAAGTCTACATTTGGATATTCGTGGTGATATTTCGATAGTAAGGATGGTAAGCGAACAGCAGCAGTTGTTTCCATAGAGCCTATAGATAATGGGCCTTGTGGAATTTGATTATCTTGCATCACCTTGACTGTTTCTTCTATTAAATTAAAGATATTTTCAGCGTATGTTAATAAGACCTTCCCTTTGGAAGTTAAGGTAGTGCCACGGTTATTCCGATAAAATAGTGTGGTTTGAAGATCGTTTTCTAATTGTTGAATTTTAGTAGTGATATTGGATTGTGCGTAATTAAGATCACGAGCGGCTTGCGAAATACTCCCTTTTTCGGCAACAGATTTAAAAATATTCAAAGCATGTAAGTCCATAAGTAAACCCTCCATTTAGCTATATAAATAAAAGATGGTAACTATCACTTACCTGAATTATACTATAATTCAAAAAAAAGTTATGATATTTATATAATGATTTTACAAGGGGTGTGATTTTATTTAAACATTCTTCTATTTTTTTATTAGGCGGTATTTTATCTTTAATCGTTGCTATGGGAATTGGCAGGTTTGCATATACGCCAATTCTTCCACTGATGCAAAGTGATCTTTCGTTTTCAAATGCAGTAGGGGGTTATCTTGCTACAAGTAATTATGCAGGCTATTTACTTGGGGCATTTTTAGTAGGAGTTATTCCTGTAAAGCAACATAGAACGTTTATATTAAGGTTGAGTCTGGTTATTAGTATTCTAACAACAGCTAGTATGGGTTTATTTCAATCTTATTTTATTTGGTATGGGTTGCGTTTTATATCCGGTATTTCCAGCGCTATTGTTTTTGTGATGGCCTCTGGCATTGTGCTAGATAAACTAGCTATCAGAAATAAATTGAATTGGTCTGGCATTTTCTATGGTGGAGTAGGGCTGGGCATTTTTTTATCAAGTTTACTGATACCCATATTAAATCGTTTATACAGCTGGGAAGGCGTATGGTTAGGTTTGTCCGGTGTTAGTATGCTACTAGTTTTGATAGTTTGGATTAGCATGAAAGACGAACCACTGTCTTTTGAGAAAACTAGTAAACAAGAAAGTGCTCTATGGGTACCTCCTTTAAAATGGATTCCTTGGCTAATTGTAGCTTATGGATTAGAAGGGTTAGGGTATATTGTGACAGGTACATTTATTGTATCTATCGCGAAAGAAATACCGAGCTTTCATGGTGATGCTACCGTAGTGTGGATGGTGGTTGGATTGGCTGCAATTCCATCTTGTATTATCTGGTCAGAGTTAGCTAAAAAAATTGGATTTGTTAAATCCTTGGTGTTAGCAATGACACTGCAAGCTTTTGGAATAGCGCTACCAGCTTTATGGGTATCTCAAATAGGGGTAGTTTTAAGTGCTCTATTATTTGGGGCCACTTTTATGGGAATCACAACCCTTGCTACAACATTAGCACGCCAAATGAGTCCATTTAATAGTAGTCGGATTATTGGCATTCTTACATCTATCTATGCAGGTGGACAAATGATTGGGCCATCAATTGCTGGAATTATCTCAACTGCCACTCAGAATTATGATGCTGTGTTACTGGGTGCGGCCAGTGTAGTTTTAGTAGGCGCAGGCTTACTTCTAACTGGTATTCGATTTGAGAAGAGTCCTGAGTTTCTAAAAAAACAAATTTAATTTTCGAAAAATTAAATCATCGATGAAAAGGAGAACGGTATGTTAGATAAATTAAAATACCCAATTATACAAGCTCCTATGGCGGGAGGGGTATCGACGCCAGCTCTTGCCGCAGCGGTATCCAATGCAGGAGGATTAGGTTTTCTAGCTGCTGGATACAAAACAACTGAAGATTTAAGAAAAGATATTCAAGAATTTCGTAATTTGTCTTCTAATATTTTTGGTGTAAATTTATTTGTCCCTAACCTAAATGAAATCAATGATAATTGTAATGTGGACGACTATCGAGCGAAGTTAGAAAAAGAAGCATTACTATTAGGAACTACAGTTGGAGATCCAATCGTGGATGATGATGACTGGCATAACAAAATTGACTTAATCAAAGAAGAAAAAATACCTGTTGTAAGTTTTACTTTTGGATGTCCGTCTACTGAAACTATAAAAGAATTAAAGCAAAATGGAAGTTTCGTAATTGTTACCGTTACAAATTTAGAAGAAGCAAAAATAGCAAATGAATCGGGTGCCGATGCATTATGTTTGCAAGGCATTGAGGCGGGAGGACATCGAGCTTCCTTTTCAAATAATATGGAACCTCACGAAGAGTATGGATTACTCGTTTTTATAAGTATCGTGAAAAAGGAAATCGATATTCCTATTATAGCGGCAGGAGGGATTATGGATGGTTGTACGATTACTGCTGTTTTAGGGGCAGGGGCTAGTGCTGCTCAATTAGGTACCGCTTTTCTCCTTTGTCCAGAAAGTGGGACGAATCCAGTATATAGAAAAGCTTTAACGGATTCGGACTATACAACAACTCATATTACACGTGCATTTACGGGCAGGCGTGCAAGAGGGTTAGTAAATTATTTTCTATCCACTTATGACAAGGAAGCACCCGCTGCGTATCCACAAGTTCATTATATGACACAAAAATTAAGAAAAGAGGCTGTTCAGTCAGATAATCCAAAGTACATGTCTTTATGGGCTGGACAGGGCTATAAACTTGCTCAATCTCTTCCAGCGGCAGATTTAATAAAAACATTAATGCTGCAAGTAAACAAAAATCATGTATGACTTTAGCTAATATACAGGGTTGGTCATTATAAATTTATTAGAAGGAGTTTTAAAATGACAAAAGATATTTTTAGAATTGCTTTAGTAGGTTGCGGACCAAGAGGACTTTCTGTGTTAGAAAGACTTCGTACAAATTTTAAAGAAGACTCTTATGCAGGTAAAATTGAAATTTATATGATAGACCCTTTCCTTCCAGGTTCTGGAGAAGTGTGGAGAACAAATCAGTCGAAAACATTATTGATGAACACAGTAGCTTCTCAAATTACTTTGTTTACGGATTTTAGTGTTGAATGTGAAGGTCCTATTATGCAAGGTCCTTGTTTGTATGAATGGGCTAAGTCTTTAACAAAGATCGCGAATGCTAATTTGGAATATAGCGAATTAGTCATGAGAGAGGCAGAAGAATTAAAACCAGATTCCTATCCTACACGTGCCTTTTATGGTCACTACTTGGAATGGGTATTTAAAGAAGTTGTCTTAACTATGCCAAGTAACGTCATGGTATATACTCATCAAACACGAGCTATTGCGATTGATGATGCATATGATGGAAGCCAGATTGTACAGCTTGAAAAGGATAATGTTCATTTAAGAGTGGACGCTGTCGTGTTAGCGCAAGGTCATACACCTGTAAGTTTATCTCCAGAAGAAGAGAAATTAAGAAAAATCGCAGCTGAAAAGGGAATGATTTATATTACCCCGAGTAATCCAGCCGATGTTTCATTAGAGTGCATAAAAGCAGGAGAGCCTGTTATTTTAAAGGGACTCGGTTTGAATTTCTTCGATTACATGTCACTGTTTACACAGGGAAGAGGCGGGCAATTCATACGAACAGGAAACAAATTAGTATACCAAGCTTCAGGGGAAGAGCCTATCATCTATGCAGGTTCTCGAAGAGGTATTCCATATCACGCTCGTGGTGAAAATGAGAAGGGTGCATCAGGCAGACACACACCAATATATATCACTCCAGAGGTGATTAAAAATTTTCATAACCAAACGCTAGACGGACAAGCCGTAGATTTTAAAAATGATGTATGGCCACTTATTGCGAAAGAAATAGAAACGATTTATTACAAGGCAATTATTGAAGAGAAATCAGGTTTGAATGCTGGACAGGAGTTTCAGGCTAAATATAGTCTCTATTCCTATGGAAGTGAACATGAGAGAAGCATTTTAAAGGACTTTGGCATTCCTGATGATTTAATGTGGGATTGGGAAACGCTTGCTAATCCTGTCAAAAATCATTTTTATGATAATCCCGAAGAATTTAATGATTGGTTAATTCATTATCTTTCTTTAGACTTAAAGGAGGCCAAAAGAGGTAATGTGACCAGTCCTTTAAAATCGGCATTAGACGCGTTACGAGATTTACGTAATGAAATTCGTCTTATCGTAGATTACGCAGGTATTAATGGAGATTCGTATAAAATCGAATTAAAGAATTGGTATACGCCGTTAAATGCATTCTTTTCGATTGGTCCACCAGCAATTAGAATTGAACAAATGATTGCTTTGATGGAAGCAGGAATTGTTAACATTATCGGACCGAAACTTAAAGTAGAAGTAGTGGAAGAAGAATCGATATTTTATGCTGTGTCTCCTTTCGTTAACAATAGTGGTATAAAGGCTAAGGCCCTCATTGAAGCACGTCTTCCTGAGACAAATTTAAAGCGAAATGCGGATCCATTAATGTCCTATTTGTTAAAAACAAACCAATGTCAAACTTATAAAATACCTAGTTGCAATGGTTTGATTTATGATACAGGGGGATTAGCTGTAAGTAGACCTCTTAACAAAGTTTTAGACGGTGAGGGCAAAGAGCATGCAAGAAGGTTTGCTTTTGGTGTTCCAACTGAAGGCGTTCACTGGGTCACTGCAGCGGGTATTAGACCTGGAGTTAATTCAGTTACATTATGTGAATCCGATGCAATTGCACGAGAAATTATTAGTCTATTACATGCAGAACACGAAAACAAAGAGAAAGAGATGAGAAAAATTCTTGTTAGAGCATAATAAATCAGAAAGAAAAACATCAAGAAGTGTTTTCACAGCGCTAACCGTAGTTTTTGTTACAATTTTGACTTCAACTCCTGTATTTTTACCAGGTGCAGTAAATGATTTAATAAGGAAGGATACAGGGTTTAGTGTTGGAGCTATAGGCGTAACAATAACATTATATTGGTTAGGATCACTTATGGGAGCCTATATTAGTAGGCAAATAAACAGCCATCATTCCATAGATAAGATAATAGGTATAGCAGTTCTAGTTACTGCATTCAGCCTTTTCTTAACGTTCGTATATCCGGAAATTGGGTTATGGGTAGGTGCTGCTTTTGGGGGAGCTGTCTACGGGTACAGTCAACCATTTACTAATATGCTAATTATCAGACGGTGCCCGGAGAAGATTCAAGGATTTGCGTTTGGGTTGAAACAAGCAGCCATACCTGCAGCAACTTTGTTTTGTAGCCTTTCTGTTCCTTTTTTAGCAGTGCCTATAGGATGGAGAAATCTATTCGGACTTGTTGCTGGACTAACTTTATTCTATGGCATAATCTTACTGATGAATTCAAAAGATGATGAACATGGCAATGCTAAAAAGAAAAATGCAACAAAACTACGCTTAAATAGACATTTAATGTTGTTGGCGATAGCAGGAGGCCTAGGCGCTGCAATTGGAAATAGCTTAGGTGGATTTTTGATTACGTCTCTAACACATGGAGGAATTACATTAGTAAAGGCTAGTATGGTGGCCGCAGTTGCATCGATAACAAATATTCTAGTAAGGGTTTTTGCTGGGTTAGCAATTGACCGTTTTAGAGGGCTTGAAAAAATATTGTTACTATCAATGTTTATCGTTGGATCATTAGGTACAGCAGCATTAACCATGCCTTCACACACTCTACAAGTAGTAGGGGCTATTCTAGCCTATGGTGGTGGCTGGGGCTGGGCTGGATTACTACACTATGTAACAGGAGCTGCTTATCCTGGAAGAGAAGGGCAAGCAACTGCTATTAGTCAAATGGGTGTTTCTCTAGGGGCAGCTGTCGGACCATTAATTTTTGGTTTTGTGTTTACAACTTTAGGTTCCAATGTAGCTTGGTTTCTAATGTCTATTGCTGGAATACTAGCATGTATATCAGTAGTAGAATCGTATCGAGTGAATGCTAAAGAAACGCCTATCCAAGAAAAGTTTAGTTAGTAATGGATTTGTTTCTATTAGTCGTTAAATAAATTGAATAGATGAATGGTTATGGAGAAAGGCACATTTATAGGTGCCTTTTCCTTTTATATTGTCATTGATTCAATTTTATTGGGAAATGGAAGGAGAAAGAGTAATTGGTATATACTGATTGGGAAAATAATCTTATATTATTACTCTCGAAAGAAAGTTTATCGTATGTAGAGGTTGATACTTTAAAACAATTACTTAAAATGCCTTTAGATTGGGTACGAGTAATAGGGCTATTAAAAATGCATCATATTTTCCCAAATGTATCTGTAATTATAAGAAAGTACATAGTGGATGAAACTAACTTTGAATACGGGTATGTAAAATTAAAAACAATGGCTAATTTAGAATATAAATTGCACAAAGAGATCGCCAATGAACAGTTACAACATCAATTACAGTTGATAGAAATATTAAATACAGCAGAAATTCCGTATGCTTTATTAGACGGGCTGCCAAATTGCCAAACGATCTATAAGGACAGTCTTCACAGTCCGTACTACGATAGTAAGGTGTTAGTGAATTATAAAGATAAAGGCAAGGTCGTACAATGTCTACAGTCTATTGGTTACATGCCAAATAACGCTGATGTGAATTTGGACACTGGGGATAGGATACTTGAAAACCTAAAACCGCTTGATTTAGTTAAATCCACCGAGATGAAATTTTTAAGTATATTTAAAATTAGATTGCAATTTTTTCCATATTCATTCGGTGAGCGTAATCTTCAAGAAGATGTAACGGAAGAATTGCTAAAAAATGTACAAATATTAACAATAGATGGGGTTCAATTTAAAGTTTTGTTATGGGAAGATACGTTACTCTCTTTATGTGTAGACGTTTATAAGGATAAAAAATATAACAAGGATGTACCTCTTTTTAAATATACGGATATCTATCGGTTAATTAAGTCACAGGATATAAATTGGGATGTTTTTATTAAAAAAGTTAAGACGCACAATGTGGAGTATTTAGCATTTGAGGTCCTTTACGAGGTTGAGGAATTATATTATCCACTAATACCGCTGTTAACACTAAAAGAGTTGTCTGCGGATAAATTCATTGAAGAAGATGTAGTTGTCAATCAGAATCATAATGACTGGCATGAAGATTTGTTAAGTAAGTTATTAAATTGAGTAGGATTGAAAGACTGAGTGAAGTTCTACGCATTTTTCGATGCATTTTTTTTGCTGTCTTTTAGGTTCGCTAAGTTTTCTTCCCACTTAATAATGGTACAGGAGATTTTTTGCACACGTTAGAAAATAACATAAAAAACTCACCCTCCAATAAAGAAGGGTGAGTCGCTTTGAAGCCTTAAGGCTCTAATGGTAAAGTTAAAAGCCGCGTATGCCGTATTTCTTATAGAAAGTTTTAAACCACCACTCCTCAAAAGTGAAAACGGGCATGTTATTCTATGTTATAAATTATCGCAAATAGCAATAATAAAGCTTTTTTGAATATCAACTTGTTGTATCTTATCCATATTTAATTGGGGTTATCATCAATTTTAACCCCAATTTAACCCCATTAACCCCAACTATTTAATTTTGGTATTGAATAATACTTCTAACTTATCAGCCGCAGCGCGATCAGCAGATTTAAATGCATGTCCATAAGTATTCATAGTGATTGAAATGTCTGAATGACCTAAGCGTTCTGAAATAATTTTAGCATGTACACCTTGAGCAATTAAAAGGCTTGCTGATGTATGGCGCAAGTCATGTAATCGTATATATTTAAATTCATTTGCTTTAAGAAATTTACTCCATCTATTTGTTGGACTAGATGGGTGTAAATGATGTCCTTTTTCATTGCAGAAAACCCACTCATTTTCAAATTCAACCCATTGATCTGCATACTTCAATTTATTTTTAACCCATTGTTTGCGATATGCTTTTAATTCTTCAATCATACTTGTAGGTAATGTAACAATTCGTTTTGAAGTTCTTGTTTTTGTTTTTTTAATATGTGGGCCATTCTTTGTCAAAACAATTGTTTGCTTAATTTCTATTTGATTATTTACAGTATCGACATTTTTCCATTCAAGTCCAAGCAGTTCACCGCGACGTAGACCAGCTGCTAAAGCCAATGTAAACATAATTCTCCAATGTTCAGGTTCATGTTGAACAAGTTTCATTAATTGAGCAATTTCATTTTCATCGTATACTTGCAAATCTGCTTGTTCATATTCTGTATCATTAGGTTTCGGTTTTTCAATACCTTCCATTGGATTGCTTTTTATTACTTTCCATTTTGTTGCATACTTAAATATACTTTGTAGTGTGCGGTATATGTCTTGTTTTGAGTGGAAGGATAATTCGCCATTTTTCCCATCTTTCCGTTTTAAGTTAGAAAGAAGATCAAGGAGAATAAGCTCGTTGATTTTATTAATTTCCATATGTCCTATTATTGGAAGAATGTGATCACTTAGTTTTCGTTGGTGATTTCCATATGTTGTTCCAGCGAGTGTTGAAGCATATTTTTCTTCCCATTGATGTGCGAAATCAGAAAAAAACATCTTTTTTGTTTCAATAAAATTTCCAGAAAGTACTTCATTTTTAAATTTTAAATACTCGCTATCTAGATGTTCTTTAAGTTGCTTTGGCGTATATTTACCTTCCACAATTATTGACTTTCGTTTTTTAGGATATTTTCCTTGAGCATCTTTAGGAAGATATACTGTAAAACGAAAAGAATTATCTCCACGTTTTTCAATATTAGCCATGCCGACCACTCCTTATATTTTTTTGAAAAAATAAGAACATTTGTTCTCTTTTATGATATAATAAAAAACAATTAATGGGTAAGTTATGTTGATTTATATATTTTTGCTTTATTTCCAAATAAATACGCTATTAGTGAAAGAAATTTGGTATAGTGTTAATAAGTCAATTGACTTATTCTAGGTCGGATAGAGTAGAAAAATTCTACTCTTAAGTGCCATCTTCAATCCATTCGTACAGTTCTTCAATATTACAATTAAGAATTGTAGATATGTTTTTTGCTACTTTTAGCGACATGACTCGATTATTTTGAATATAATGTTGTATTTGTTGAGGCATAATACTTAATTTTTCAGCTAACTCTACTTGTGTCATATCGTTTTTTAAGAGCAATTCTCGAAGTTGGCATCTACCGACTTGATAAGTCAATTGACACCCTCATTTCTTACATAATTTTTACTATAAAAAGGTGGAGCGTAGCATGAACAAAAAAGAAGTTAAATTACTTATTGAATTTATTAATTTGAAAAATAAAGCAATTAAGACAGGTAAAGATTCCAATGAATTAATGCTGCTTTTTGAAAAGCTCAACCGCAATCTCAATATTTCCAAGTAAATGTTTACGACTGTTTTCATCAAGTGTTTGAATGTATTCCATTAGTTGTTTTAAAAATAACATGTCGTTTATATCGAAATTTTCATTTGAATCAAGTAATGCTTGATGTAGTGATTCAGAAGTATCCCTCTTTGGAAATAAATCATCAACTTTAATATCCAATGCCTCAGCCAAAGCAAATAAAGCATCTTGAGATGGAGCGATAAGACCCTTTTCGTAATTAGAAATGGTATTATCGCTTTTACTGATTTTTGCACCTAACTCTTTTTGAGTCATCTTTTTTTTCTTCCTAAAAAATTTAACTTTTTCACCTACAAATATAGCTAAGTCTTTTTCTATCTTATCCATCATAAACCTCCGAATTTTTTATTAACATTTATCAAAATTTATTATTATTGCTTTTATTTTATCTTTATTTATAACGAGTATACCATTAATATATTGTACTCAAAACTAAAAAATTCGTTATAAGTGAATTTTTTTGTTGACATTATTCGGTGATACCGAATAGAATTGGTGCATAGGAGGTGAACATATGCAATGGAATTTGCTGATGCTCCGTAAAAAAAATAAACTTTATCAAGAACATGTAGCGAAGATATTGGGTATTAGCGTAGGTTCGTACGGAATGAAAGAAAGAGGAGAGGTCGAATTTACAGCTGATGAAATGTTTAAGCTTAGTGATTATTTTAAATTATCAATGGAGCAAATTTTTTTACCGAGAAATCTCGGTGATACCGAATTTTTATAATGTGAGGTGATAGTCGTGGAAAAAATAACTTTATCAGTTAATGAAGTTGCTGGATTAATTGGTGTAGGTAAAACAACTATTTACACTATGGCTCGTCAAAATGAGATTCCACATAAAAAAGTGCGTGGTCGTATTTTGTTTCATCGTCAAACTATTGAAGATTGGCTAGTTACTAATACAGATGGTGAAAACAAATGAACATTAAACCAGTACCAGTTGCATTAGTCGGTGAAGCCTTAACGAGTGTTACGCCATTGTATGAACTACATCAAATTGCTTGCGAGTTACCTTTAAACGTTCTATCAGATGTTAAACAGCAAATAGGTGACTGGCTAGCAAGTGGTGGAAAAGAAACGGATCCATACATTAAGTAACAAGTTGCTTATGCAAAGAAAGTTCATCAGGCATTGAGAGGAGGTGAGTGTAAATGAAGGGAAGTTTCCATCAATCTCGTAGGCAATCAAATTTTTATAACTACTTGAAACCGGACAAGCAATTAGCTTATGCGAAGCAATGGGTAGCCACTTTGAATAGCAAATTATTAGAGCCTTTTGTAAAAATTACAGGAGCTACAAAGTACAACCGTGATGTCTTTTACGAAATTGATATAGAAAAATTATTAAAAGTTGAGAAAGAAAATCAACTTTTACGAGAAGCACTTGAAAGTGCACAAAGCCAATTAATTTCAATCAGAGGATTAGATAGAGTACATGATAGCGAAATTACAGGGGTTTGCTCTGAAATACGAAAAACATTGGAAGGTGGAGAAATTTAATGAAATCAACAGGTATTGTACGTAAGGTAGATGAACTTGGTCGTGTGGTTATTCCAAAAGAGCTAAGACGTACTTTAGGTATCGCTGAAAAAGACGCTTTAGAAATCTACGTAGATGATGACAAAATCATCTTAAAAAAATATTTACCAAACGGTGAAAAAGAAGATGTAATTTCATCTTTAGTAAAAATGGCTGAGAGCGCAAAAAATCCAAATGTGATTGATGTTATTGAACGTGCTATTAAATTAATTCGGTAGGGGTTGAGTCTAATGAATGATTGTCTTTTAGAAGTCTTAGGTGATTATTTTGTAAAACATAACCTGGCCAATAAAGGTTGGAAATTTCATGAGTTTGTTGCCGAATGGCAGCGTGGAACTATTGTAATGGCAAAAAAATAAGAGCCCTATACCGGTGCAACGGTTCAGGCTCAGATACAAGTAAATAACAATGACATTATAACACGAAATGAAGTGATGTGAATGAAACTATTCCCACACCAAGAACAAGCACTTGATAAAACCTATGAATATAACCGTGTCGCATATTACTTAGACATGGGGTTAGGGAAGACATTTGTAGGTTCTGAGAAGATGTGGGAGCTTAATACGCCATTTAATCTATTAATCTGTCAAAAGTCCAAAATAGACGAATGGAAAGAGCATTTTGAGCAGTTTTACGACTATAAAGTAATTGTATTTGATAAGCAAAAGGTTGAGGATATACCGCCTGAAAGTGTCCTGGTTATTAATTATGAAAGAGCATGGCGTAGGGATGAATTATTGAAGCTAAAGGATTTAACAATAATGTTGGACGAGTCTTCCAAGATAAAAAATGAAAACTCTAAGCAAACTAAATTCATCCTTAAATTAAATGCCGAAAACGTCATTTTGTTATCAGGTACACCGACAGGCGGAAAATATGAAGAATTGTGGTCACAGCTACATTTGCTAGGTTGGAAGATTAGTAAAAAGCTATTTTTAAAGCAGTTTGTTGTTCAGGAATGGGACGACAAAAATCAAAAGATGAAAATCACCGGTTACAAAAATATAGAGCGTTTGAAGGCGAAATTACACATTTATGGTGCGGTATTCATGAAGACGGAAGAGGTATTCGATTTACCTGCAGCTAATGACAACATTGTCAAAATACCAGGGACAAAACTGTATAACGAATTTGCAAAGCATCACATTTTAGAGCTTGAAAATGAGTTGTTGATTGGTGACACTGCACCTTCTAAGAAATTGTATCTACGGCAACTTGCAGGCGTGTATAACGATCACAAGCTGCAGTATGTCAAAGATTTAATTGAGAGTACCAATGATCGAGTTATCATCTTTTACAACTTCAAAAAAGAATATGTTGCATTGACTGAAATCATTGATAGACCAATCAGTACCGTTAATGGAGACATCAAAGATTTATCAGCATATGAGCAGTTTGAGGACAGTGTAACGATTATTCAGTACCAAGCTGGGGCAATGGGCCTTAACTTGCAAAAAGCCAATAAAATCATATATTTCACGCTCACAGATAAGAGTGAGTTGTTTGAACAAAGCAAGAAACGCATACACCGTATAGGTCAAGAACGCCCATGTTTTTATTACTACTTGCTAACAGTAGGTAGCATTGAATGGCGAATGAAAGAGGTGCTAGACGAAAGGCGCGATTATACAAATGCGTTATTTGAAAAGGAGGAAATGTAAATGATTAATTCTGACAAAAGAAAACTTCAGGAAATTGAAGTTAAACTCTCTAATTTATTTGGCAATCCAACAATTAAGGAACTTAGTGTTGAGTTAAACAAGAATGGTCAAATTTTTGAATCTGTAGGAGTAATTTACGAGGTTGTGCCCGATGTCCTCTTCAAGGAATCAGGTTTAGATATTTTAAAACTTGATCAATCTTGGATTTTTACAAAACAAGACATAGAGCAACTGCTCCAAAATAATATTGGAGCAGTTGAGATTATGATTAGTAAAGATAAAAAAGTCCAGATAATTAATCATTATCTTCACGAGGAGCAAGTATAAAGGATCTTTGTTTAGTAATATCAGGTGTGAATACAGCATTTAAATTGGAATACTTTAAATATTTGGCTACATCTATTCCGAGTATATCTTTTACTTTATCAAATTGCTTCGGGGTAATTGCTTGTCTACGAATGTAATGGAAGTAGATGGCATCATTTGGTGATACAGAACTTCTACTGGCATTTTTGATTCTTCGTATACCTTCATTATTATGAAGATATGAAATTCTAAATTCATCGTTAGGGTTATTTACACTTTGAATGGACTGTTTAAGTTTATTGTAGAATTCACTGAAACCGTAGTTTTCCTTGTTTTCTAATCCTTTAGCGTGAGCATAGTATTTACCCCAATATCCATTTATTTTTGCTATATCATTTTCAAAATAAATTCCAAAGTTCTTAACAAATGAGAATTGATCATTTTCACATACAAGAGTTAAAAACTCATAATCCTCTTTTTGAGCAAAGAAAACTTTAATTTGATGATCGTTAAAAATGAATGCAATCTCTAATATTTCATCAGAATTTAAAGAGTTTAAAATTTCATATTCTGTTTGAAAATCCATTTTTATTCACCTCCTTACATTTCCAATATTCGACAAAGATGAGTGTGAATCCTTCAAAAAGGAGACCAGAAGATGACAAATTTTGATATTAAATAGGATGTGATTGAAGAATGAGAGAATCGCAGTTTCAGAAGAAAGTTATTAAATTCCTAAAAGAGAAGCCGAACGTGTGGCATATCAAGTATTGGGCAGGATCTCAATACACAAAAGAAGGTATTCCTGACATTCTAGCCTGTATAGATGGTGTATTTCATGGAATAGAGCTTAAAACCGATGTGGGTACACCTAGTAAGCTACAGCTGTATAACATTCGAAAAATTAATGATACAGGTGGTGAGGCGTATATATTACGGCCAAAAGATTTTGAAGCCTGGAAAGAGAGGTGGTTCGGGTGACCCAATACAGCTATAGTCGTGTATCACTCTTTGAAGATTGTCCTTATCACTTTAAATTACGGTACATCGATAAACTCACTGAGCTACCAAACTATGACGCAGCTAATGCTTTAACGATAGGTAAGGCATTACACACCGGCATTGAGCATGATGTACCAACGGCACTTGATTACTACTATAATTCGTTTCCTGTGCTTACTGATCGCATGTTAGAAGAAGCTATTAAACTAGAAATTTTAATTCCGAAAGTACAAGCTTTTTTGAATGAAATGTTTGATGGTTGGAAGCTTATTCATGAGTATGAAATCGATAAGCCTGAGTACAAAGGGTTTGTTGATTTGATTGCAGTTGCTAATGATGGTCAGTGTATGGTCATCGATTTTAAATACTCTAATCACATTAAGAATTACTTAGATAGTGGCCAACTACACATCTATAAAGATTACCTGGAACAAGACGGCTTTAAGGTGAAGAAACTAGCCTATTTATTTGTCCCAAAAACAAGCATTAAACAAAAGAAAGACGAGGATCTATTTCAATTTAGAAAACGACTAATTTCTACTCTTGAAGAAATGAACGTCACATTTGTTCCTATTGAATTTGATGAAATGAAAACAGTGTATTTCCTCAATAGTATTGAAAAAATCGAAACTGCTAAAGAATATCCACGAAATGTTAGTGGAAATTGTTTTAGCTGCAATCCAAAATTTGCTCCGGATTACCTGGATGCAATCACAAATGACAAAGGAGAGATAATTATGGCATTACCTAAAAATGAGCGCAGAGAGCGATTAATTGATACAAAACCGGACTTATGGTTGTACGCAGATTCTTATGTTGGTAAATCAACATTTGTGGACCATTTCCCGAATGTCCTTTTCTTTAATACAGATGGGAATACAGATAATACGACAGCGCCAGTAATTTCAATCAAAGACGAAGTAACAAAGACAGGTCGTGTTACTAATCGTAAACTAGCTTGGGAAGTTTTCCTAGACCGTGTATCTGATTTAGAAACAGAAGAAAACACATTTGAAACGGTTGCTATTGATTTAGTTGAGGACTTAAAAGAACATTGCCGTATTTATGTATTTGAGAAGAACGGCTGGGAGCATGAATCAGACGGCTCATACGGTAAAGGTTGGGACAAGGTTAAAACCGAGTTTAACAATGCCATCAAGCGTTTAAAATCACTAGGTTATCAAGTTGTCTATATTTCGAAAGAAATCATTAATGAAGTAACGCTAAAAGGTGGAGCTAAACGCACAACATACCGTCCAAACATCGATGAAAAGACAGCAAATTTCCTTACTGGTACGGTGGACTTAACAATTCGAGCATTTGTTAATTCAGATGATGAACGTTTCTTACAACTTGCTAAGAAGCAAAATGTGTTCGGTGGTGGTCGTTTTGACTTCCAGGTTGAAACTATTCCACTAGATTACGAGGCATTCATTGAAGAATTAAAAGTTGCTCAGGAAGGTAAAGCAACACATACAGATGACACACCTGGTCGAAAAGAACGTGCAAAGAATGAAGACGATGCGGTTCCAAAACGTGAGCGTTCTTCACGTAAAAGTAGTAATGATACCGCTAAGAATGACGAAACTTCCAACGAGAATGAAGATAATAATCTTGGTGAAGAAGAAAAACCAACACGCCAACGTCAACGCCGAGAGCGTTCAAATAATGATGCTGCAAGTACAGATGAATCGAAAGAGGAGGAAAAACCGCGCGAACGAAAACGCCGCGAACGTAAGCCGGTAGACGATGATACGCCACCAGGTGAAAAAGTAGATGGGGATGAACCTGCAGAAGAAACAACTTCACGTCGTCGTCGCCGTAGATCATAAAAACTAAACCAATTTTAGGAGGGTATTTACATGAAAAAATTACTTAATCAAAAAGAACAATGGTATGCCGATACAGCGGAAGAAGCTGAGGAAATTGTAGCAGAAGCCAAAGAGTCAGAGGGCTTAATCAAGCATGCTATTTCTGAAAAGCACAATAAATATGGGACATATCATTTAGTAGACTTGCAATTCAGCTACAATACACCGCGTGAATTAATGGAAGATGAAGCCGCTAAAAAAGAGCGAGAAAAAGAGCCTGATGGTCCACAGCATGATGGTGTTGAGGTATTAGTTGATAAAGATGGTACCGTTTCAGTTAACAATAAGGAGGATGAAGAATAATGGCAGATAAAAAATTCGATTGGTCAAAATTTGATAAAAACGTTGATATTGAGGCATTAGAAGCTGATGTAAAAGAAGTTGAAGAAAACGGTGGTGGGAATTTTGAGCCTATTCCTGATGGTCAATATGAAGTAGAAGTCGAAGTAATGGAGCTTGTTACATCAAAGGCAGGCGATCCAATGCTGAAAATTTGGTTTAAAGTTCTTGAAGGTGAATATGAAGGACAACGAATTTTCTATAACAAAGTGATGCAGCCACAAAATGACCGAGCATTTGGTCTACAGGTTCACCAAAATAATGAAATGTTACGTGCATTGTGGGATTGTGAAAAGGATGATGTTAAATTTACAGGATTCGAAGATTATGCCGATTTAGTCCTGGATATTCATGAAGATATTGAAGGTAAGTTTGAATACTTACTGAAAAAAGAAACTGATGATAAAGGCTACGATCAGTTTGAAATCGAAGAAGTTTTCGAAGTTGAATAAATGAATAAAGGGAGCCTATAAGCTCCCTTTATTTTAAATGGTAATAAATTATTTTACAAATAACTGATTAAGAACATCTTCATGTATTCCCTCTTCACACATGCGAGTTGAATCATGTCCACCTGAAGGGGTAGGTGATACGTTGGATAAATTTTGAATAGTTCCACCGCCCATTGTAAGTATAGCATCAAACTCTAAAGTACCTGAGCAATCTAAATCTTCAGTGTCATACTCACAACCTATTCCGTGGAAAATTTTTCTTTTGTATTTTGCTGTATATGAGAGTTTGACATGACATGAAACTTTTACATTAAATATGTCACTTTCATTTTCAACACTAACTGTAATTTCAGATGTGCCGGTTTGTCCATCCACCCATCTTTCATTTCCATTACAGTAAGGCACGCCTAGTCGATTTCTACGAGTAACATTATCCTCATGATCTGAAAAAGGCTTTCCATTAAGTTTGTTGGACAGAGAAACAATAATTTGCTGAGTATCCATTTTAAAACCTCCTAGTTATTCATACAAACAGTTCTATTATGAGTTAATAAAAATTTTGTATTCAAGATGCTCAATTAAAAAAGTTAGGTGATAATATGCTTTTCTATGACTTTGAAGTATTTAACCATGACTGGCTAGTTGTCATCGTTGATACGGATACAAAGAAAGAACATGAATTAATAAACGACGTGCCTGGTCTCATTGAATTTTACAATACACATAAACAAGATATTTGGGTAGGTTACAATTCCCGTCATTATGACCAATACATCTTAAAGGCAATTATATGTGGCTTTACACCACAAGAAATAAACCACTGGATCATAGTTAAACGTGAGCCAGGATGGAAATTTTATAAGGACTTTTGGAAAATACAATTATTTAACTTCGATGTAATGACAAATAAATTTAGATCATTGAAACAGCTAGAAGGATTCCAGGGGCATGATATTCAAGAAACTACAGTTTCTTTCAATACTGACAGACAGTTAACAGACGATGAAATTATAGAAGTGCTGAAATATTGCCGTCATGATGTACATGAAACGATTCATATTTTCATGGAAACAATATCAGAATTTGAATCACAGATTGAATTACTAAAAATGTTTAATTTGCCACTGAAACAAATATCTAAAACAAAAGCTCAGTTATCAGCTGTAATTTTAGAAGCACAGCAACCTAAAGTTGAGCGTAATGATGAATTTGATTTCTCATTTCCGTCTACTTTAAGAATTAACAAATATACTCAGGTGCTTGATTTTTATAAGGAAAACAAAGATTACAGCAAAGTCTTTGAATTAGATGTTGCAGGTGTACTTCACCTATTTGCTTGGGGTGGCTTACACGGTGCAAGGAATAACTATATTGGAACCGGTCATTTTTTAAATATAGATGTGGCAAGTTATTATCCAGCACTAATGATTGAATATGGTTACTTGTCCAGGAACGTAAAAGATCCTAAAAAATTCACTGAGATACGTGATAGACGACTTGAATATAAAGCAGCGAAGGATAAACGTCAGGCTCCACTAAAAATCGTTATTAACGGTACCTATGGTGCCATGAAGGACAAATATAACAGTCTTTATGATCCATTGATGGCCAATAACGTATGTATTGGTGGAATGACATTGCTTCTAGATTTAATTGAAAAATTAGAGCCATATTGTGACATCATCCAATCCAATACTGACGGTGTTCTTGTTAAATTAAGAAATCATAAGGATTACGAATTAATCGATGATATTTGTTACGAGTGGGAAAAACGTACAAAAATGGAGTTGGAATTTGAGGAATTTACAAAGGTTATTCAAAAGGATGTAAACAATTATATTCTTGTTGATGCAACTGGCAACTATAAAGCTAAAGGTGCCTATGTAAAAAAGCTTAACCCACTAGACAATGATCTTCCCATAGTGAATGAAGCCATTGTTAATTGGTTCGTAAAAGGGATAGATCCCGAAGAAACTATTTTCGAATGTACAGAGCTAATTAAATTTCAAAAGATTGTAAAAATCAGTAACAAATATGATTATGCTCGTTATGGATTAAGACGAATGAATGAAAAAGTATTCCGCGTATTTGCTAGTGTAGATCAAAACGACAAGGAATTGAAAAAAGTGAAAAACGGTACCCCCGAAAAGATACCGTATGTACCAGAAAAATGTTTCATCATTAATGAAGATATAAGTGACATGAAAGTACCCACAAAGCTTGATTACTGGTGGTACTTAGACTTAGCTAATGAACGAATCAATGCATTTATTGGGGAGTGATTGTAATGAAAAGGACCATTATTTTTAATGGTCCATGATTATCTAATTAAATAATGCACGGATTTCTTCCCATTTTTTCTCGGGCAACCATCCATAGTATTGATTAGTTACAGCTATTACCAAGATGAAGTCATTGGTATCTAAATAAGGTTTTAATTGCTCGTATAATCCCTGTGCAGAAAGATTAGATTTAACTAGCCAAGCAGACTTCTGATATTTACAATGTTGGAACGTTTCTAGTTTTTTAATTAAATCAGGGTAGTTTTGACCATCTTTATTTAGGTCATACGTTACTGAATAAACTGCCATGTGATTTCACCTCCTAGTAAGATACCTATTTCGACAAATAATATGAAAATCCTTTATTTAATTACAATTATTGTATAGAGAGTGGTGATTACAATTTATAAAGGCTACCTGAAAGGAAATGGTAAGCATGCTGCCACATCATTCAAAGATGGTAGCAAGTTACTTTCCTATAATACAGCTAGAAAAGAAGATTCTTATGTTGGTATTTTGGCAGATGATTTTATCATGGTTGATGTTGATGACATAGACGAAGCTGAAATACTACTCAACATAGTAGAAGATAAGGATATTAAATGTTCCGTATTACAAACGAATAATGGCATGCATTTTTATTTTAAAGGCTACGCTTTAACAGCAAATAAAATTAAGTGGTATTCCAATATGGGGATACATTGCGATTACAAGCTAGGTATAAAAAATACTGCCGATCCACTTAAAATAAATGGCCATATTCGCAAGTGGCTCCGTAAGTGTGAAGAACATGATCCTTTGCCTGCCTGGTTATATCCATATAACAAGAAAAATCCTAACTTGGCCAAGTTATCAGATGGTGATGGACGTAACGATAAACTTTTCACTTACATTTTAAAAATGCAATCGCAAGGTATGGCTAAAAAGGATATTAAAGAAACTATTGCTATTATTAACAATTATATTTTAGAGGAACCGGTTGATAAGAATGAGCTGAACATTATTTTACGTGATGATGCATTTATGAAAGAATCTTTTTTCATTAAAGGTGTATTTCATCATGATAAATTTGGTGATTTCTTAATAAATGAACATCACATTTGTAAAATCGCAAACGTGCTGCACATTTACCATGAAGGTGTATATTCGGACCGTGAGGAAGACATTGAACGAATGATGGTCAAACATATATCATCATTGACCAGGGCGCGACGACAGGAAACGTTAGCATACATTCAACTTAATGCTAAAGAAAAACATTTTGCATCTACTCAGTATGTGGTCCTAAAGAATGGTGTATTTAATTTAGAAACTTGGGAACTGCAGGACTTCTCACCTGAAATAATTACTCGTAATAAAGTACCAATCGCTTATGTGCCAGGTGCTTATTATGAGGTGACAGACAAAACATTAAATAAAATTGCGGTCCATGACAAAAAGATACGATCCATCTTAGAGGAAATCTTAGGCTACATTTTATTTAGACGAAACGAGTTCGCGGCTTTGTTTGTCCTCACTGGTAATGGTAGTAATGGTAAATCATCATATTTAAAAATCATTCGCAAATTAGTGGGTGAATTTAATACTGCTTCACTAGATTTAAAAGAGCTGGACCAACGATTCAAAACAGCTGAGTTATTTGGAAAGTTAGTCAATATTGGTGATGATATTTCGAAAAGCTATATAAAAGAATCATCTGTACTTAAAAAATTAGCAACAGGTGAAACTTTGAACGTCGAGCGGAAAGGGAAAGATCCATTTGATTTCACCAACTACTCAAAATTGATTTTTTCGGCCAATGAGATGCCACGAATTAATGATTACACGGATGGTCTTGGTAGACGTCTTCAAATTGTCCCTTTTAAAGCAAAGTTCTCAGTAGATGATGAAGACTATGATCCATTTATTACAGACAAACTGCTTTCTGATGAATCGATGCATTATGTATTGAATTTAGCTTTGAATGCTTTAAAACGACTACTTAACAATAAAAAATTCACACAATCCAAAGCCGTTGAGAAAGAGATGGAGAAATACCATGAAGAAAACAATCCAATTATTAGCTTTATGCATCTTGAAGATATTGAATTAGAACGTGCTGTAGTAAGTGATGTGTATTTACAATACAAAGTTTACTGCAGTGAAAATGGCTTCCAACCTGTAAGTAATATTAGTTTTAGTAAAATGATTAAACAGATGTATGGTTATAGCACAAAAGTACAACGTGTGGATGGTAAAACAAAACGTCTATTTATCATCGATGAAGAATGATAAAAATTTGCGCTTCCCAAAATAGTGTTACAGATGAAAATAGAGAAAATGTCTAAAAAACATGTGATTTTGCCGTTTGACTTTTTCCCTGGGGAAACACGTTGATATATCAACACCTTTTTTAAAAACGTGACCGATTTTAGGTCAAAAAATGTTCTGAAAAAGTGACCGTTTTAGCAGTTTATAATGAAAAAGTGGGTCAAATGCGTAACATGTTACAGTTATCTGTAACGTGATAAATGCAGTCATATCAAGAGTTTGTAAGGTGCGTTACAGTTGTTACAGATAAAATGACTTTCTTTATATTTTATATATAAATAAATAATATTTTTTTATCTTATATAAGAAATATAGGGGGTAAATGCGTAACACGTAACACAGTTAAGTTACTTGAAGCTTAGAGCCATAAGGGTTTGAAGGTGTTACAGATTGTAACGCTTTGTTACGCATTTTCCTCAAAAATAGTGACCGAAAGGTGGTTGCGAATGACCAAATTGTCTTATGAATGGTTGAAAGACTATAAAGAATTAGAATTTGAAATCATGAGATTAGAAAATAACCTAAATAGAAGTAAAAGAGAATTAGGTAGATGGACAACAGGGGACTTAGCAAAATATAAATTAACAGCAGAAAGTGACGGTGCAAGATTAGAGGAACGCATTGAGGCAATTCAATATGAATTAGCGCATAAAATGAATGATTTAGAAGATATGAGAAAATTCATTTGTTCATTTAATGATCTTGAATACAAAATTGTTTATAAAAAATACATTGAAGGAAAGACACTAGAAAAGATAGCAGAGGAAATGAATTATAGTTCCAGCTACATTTACAACAAACATGCTCAAATAAAACGAATGATTGAGTTTGCCCTTGATTTAGTAACTTCACATTGATTTACCATTAATAGATGCAATGTTAAGTATTGAAAAACCGTTATATGATGGTAATGTGATAATTACATCACGCCATGAAAACCTCCTTTCAGCATGAGGCCGTACAAATTAGTACGGTCTTTTGTTATGTCTGAAAAGAGGACAAATGAAAGGAGCGATTAATAAATGAAAGTACAAATTCGCACAACAGCTAACGGAACTGAATACTGGGATAATGAAGCTAAGAAAACATTGTTTGTACCTGCAGGTGAACAGCCATCATTTAATGTAACTGAAAGTCCTACAACAATGCTTCATAAAGGTGAAACAGTTAAGCCATTAGATGAACCAGTAATTAATTTAGAGGGCATGACTGCTACACAGCTGAGAGAGTTTGCAGAAGAAAACAATATCGATGTACCAGGTAATTTAAAGAAGCCTGATACAATCCGTGAGTATATTGAGGAACAATTAGCAGTTGATGCAGAATGAAATATTGTAGTGAACAAGGATGCCGACAGTTAGTTAGTAAAGGGCGGTATTGTGATAATCATAGAAGAAAGAAAAGGAATGTAGGTGCCAGCAATAAGCCGTTCTATAGCACGGAGGCATGGAGGGATTTAAAGGCTGATTGTTATCGGCGAGATAAAGGAAGATGTACACGATGCAATAAGTTTGTGTTTGGTAAGACAGCACAGCATCATCACATCATACCAATCAATAAGAGGCCAGACTTGAAGCTTGATCCAGGCAACGTCACAACCTTATGTCCAACGTGTCACATGATAGTTGAACATGAGACAAAGCCGAAGCCAAAACATAATTTTAAATGGTGATAGCCCCCCTACCAAATAATAATTTTGGCCATTTTTCTGTAGACCGTATGAGCATGGAAACGCGCGCCTCAATTTGATTTTTTGAAAAAATTTAAGTGTGACAAAGGCAGGTGAATAGGTATTGACCAAAAAACACGAACAAGCATTTGAGCTTTTTAAAGAGAGCGAAGGAAGTCTTTCAAATGCAGAAATAGCAACGGCTGTTGGTGCTGCAGAGTCTACAGTTAGAAAGTGGAAAAGTCGCTATAAATGGCTTGAACAATTGGGTGTAGTTCAGAATGTCACAGTAGAGGAAAAAGAAAGTGTGACGAAAAGTAAACCTTCAAATCGTGAACTGCAGCATAAACGAATAATTGACTCATTGGTGGAGGCTGGAACCTATTCGCCTGCTTTAGATTTATTAATTGAAGTGTACCTGGATTGTTTCGAAGAATATGAACAAGCAAAAGAAATTGGTGAAAATACTGAAAAGCTTCGAAAAGAATTAGCTCGTTTACTTGGCCAACTTGGATTAGACGGTAAAAATAAGGATCTTATTAAAAAATCAGGGACATTACTTGCTAAAGGAGACGAGGAAAAGAAAAAAGAACCGGATCCTGAGGTGAATGAAAGTAGTAAGCTTGTTCAATTTAGGAAGAGGAAAATGCGACCATGATAGATTTTGATGTAAATTATGCTGATGAATTTGTAAAAGAGTTCGATTCTAATCCAAAAGCTTATCCACACAGTATTAAATTAATGGTGAAGCGATATAAACGATGGAAGAAGCGTAAAGACATTTGGTTTGATAATGATAAAGCCAATGACATGTTATATTTCACCGAAACATTCTTGAAACATGCAAAAGGGAAATGGGCTGGCCAACCATTAATCTTAGAATCATGGCAGAAGTTTTACTTTGCTAACATTTATGGATGGCAGCGAGAAAATGAATTTGGAAAAGCTGTACGAGTTGTTCGAAATGCATACCTGCAGGTGCCAAAGAAAAACGGTAAAACAATTATGGGCGGTAGTCCTGTAATTTATGGTATGTATGGTGAGGGTGTTAAGGGCGCTGACTTCTACATATCAGCAAATACATTTGAACAATGTCAAAACGCTGCTATTCCCATCGGCCTAACGATTGAAAATAGTCCTGATTTGCGTCCAGGTACACGTATTTACAAAGGTAAAGAAGATACGATTCGCTCTATCAAATATACTTTCGTAGAAGATAGTATTAAGTATGCCAATACATTGAAAGTCTTAACAAAAGACAACGCAGGGAACGAGGGTAAAAATCCATATTGTAACTATTTCGATGAAGTCCACGCCCAAATGGACCGAGAACAATATGATAACTTGCGATCTGCTCAAATAGCCCAAGAAGAACCATTGAATATCATCACAACAACAGCTGGAAAACAAACTGGAGCATTGGGCGCACAAATTCACGCTTATGCAAAAGAAGCTATGAAGAATGATAATGACGATTCTTGGTTTGTAATGATTTATGAACCTAACAAGGGCTATGATTGGGAAGACCGCGAAGTTTGGCGCATGGTAAATCCGAATATCGGTGTATCAGTAAGCATGGAGTTTTTAGAGAATGCATTTAAAGAAGCTCAAAATAATAGCTTCAATCGTGCCGAGTTTTTATCTAAGCACCTCAATGTATTCGTAAACTATGCGGAAACATATTTCGAACTTGACCAATTAGAAAAAATGCTTGTTGAAGATCTTGGAGAGATTGAAGGTTTGACATGTGTTGTGGGTGTCGATTTATCAAGACGTACAGATTTAACATGTGTGAATATTAACGTGCCAACATTTGATGATGATGGTGAACCAATCTTAAAGGTAAAGCAAATGTATTTTATTCCTGAGTTTGGGATTGAAGAAAAGGAACTGCAGCGTAACGTTCCTTATCGTGAGCTTGCTGAAAAAGGATTTGTTACACTATGCCCTGGTAAAACAGTAAGCGAAGATATGGTAAACGAATATGTAGAATGGGTATTTGATAATTTTGATTTACGACAAATAAATTATGATCCTGCATTGGCTGAAAAGCTTGTTGAACAATGGGAAATGCTCGGTATACCGTGTGTAGAAGTGCCACAGTATCCAGCAGTAATGAATGAACCATTTGATGATTTTGAAATTCTTCTTTTGCAGGATAAAGTAATAACAGATAATCCATTACTAATTTTCTGTGCATCTAATGCAAAAGTCATAACGAATATAAACAATTTAAAAACACCATCCAAGCGAAAAAGCCCGGAACATATAGACGGCTTTGTCGCTTTTTTAATTGGCCATAAAGAGACATTAAATATGATGGCCGAAAGCATGGATGGTTTAGATGAATATGTGAAATCAATTTATCGATAAAGCGAGGTGAGAAAGTGGGAATAAGAGATAGGCTTTCAAGATATTTAGTAAAAAAACTTGAAAAACGAGGCTTAATAGAGGATTCATTAGGCGGGAGTGTTCGGTTAAATGGATGGTTTGCTAATGATGAAAACATATTACAGTCAAGTGATGTGTACGAACTATTACAAGACATAAGTAGTCAAATAGCATTGGCCCAGGTGGTAGTTGAAGACCAGGAAACAGGCAAGGATATCACGAGCCATCATGTTCTAAAGCTGTTACGCAATCCAAACAAATATTTAACCGGCACAGAATTTATGAAGTTGATGGTGAACACTTATTTAGTAGAAGGTGAGGTTTTTCCCTTTTACACAGGCAAGGAAATTCATATTGTATCGAATGTTGAAACTGAAATAGACAGTCAACTAACCGAACATTTTAAAATAAACGGCACTGAGATACCTTCAAGTATGATTCGTCATATTAAAAATATTGGTCTCAATCATTTAACAGGGGTTGGACTAAAGCAGTTAGGTAAGGATACGTTAGAGGGCGTTATGAGTGCTGAAAAGGTACTGACAGATAAGTATAGAAAGGGCGGTATTCTTGCATTCTTATTAAAATTAGATGCTCATATCAATCCGAAAAATGGTGCTCAATCGATTCTAATCAATTCAATCCTGGATCAACTAGAAGGAATTGACGATAGTAGGACAATAAAGCTTATTCCGTTAGGAAAAGGATATGAAATTAGTGATTTAAAGAGTCCAATTGATGATTCTAAAAACCTGGCTTACTTAAATGTTTATAAAAAGGATCTTGGAAAGTTTTTAAATATTGATGTTGAAACTTACAGATCAATGTTAAAGACGGACTTAGAGAAAGCCATGATGTACTTACACAATAAGTCTATTAAATCTATAATGCAAAACTTTGAAGACCATTTAAGTCTTCTTTTTTTCGGTCAAAATTCGAATTTACGTTTGAAATTCAAGATTAATATTTTGGACTTTGTACCATACAGCACGAAAACAAATATTGCTTATAACCTGGTTAGAACAATGGTCGCAACCCCTGACGATGCTCGCGATAATTTACTAGGCTTTGATCGTTTATTCACTGAGGAATCAATGAAGCTGTACATTTCGAAAGATTTAATTGCTGGCGAAGACATTAATAAAGCGACAGATAACAGCTTGAAAGGGGGGGAAGATGGTGGCCAAGCAGAAGGAAATTCGGACGCTTGATATTCAGGGACTTCAAACAAGGAGCCAGGGCGATAGTGAGTCGAATGTGATAGAAGGTTATGCAGCTGTATTTAATTCCCCTACAGATATATGGGGCATGTTTACAGAAGTTATCGCGCCTGGTGCTTTTGCGGATGCGATTGCCTCAAATGACGACATACGCGCGCTATTTAACCATGATTGGAACAATGTCTTAGGAAGAACCAAGAGCGGGACTTTGCGCTTGTCAGAGGACGCTAGAGGGCTTAAATTCGAAGTCGATTTACCAAATACAACATTGGCTAGGGATTTATCAGAGAGCTTAAAACGTGGCGATATTTCACAATGTTCATTCGGGTTTGTTCCCACAAGTGAAACATGGGATTATGAACCTGAAATTCCTGTCCGAACAATTAACAGCGTTGAACTACATGAAATCAGCGTGGTAAGTATTCCAGCATATGAAGACACAGAAGTGTCATTACGGTCAAAAGAAGCAAATAAATCGATTGAACAACGATTGAAATTAATACAACAAATAAACTCAGTTTTGGAGGAAAACAAGCATGAATAAAAAACTATTAAAAGCATTACAGAAACGTCTGAAAGGACGTTTAACAGAACTACGATCACAGTTAGAAGCTGGCGATATTGCAGAAGAAGCAATCGAAGGTGTTACAGCTGAAATTCAAGAACTATCCGACGAGCTTAAAGAAACAGAACAAGCACTTGCAGATCTAGAAGATGATCCAGGAAACGATGATCCTGAAAACCGTAGTGCTGACAATCCTGACGAGGAAGAAGAAGAAGAAGATAAGGAAAAAACTGATCCTGAAAAACGTGGTGGTATTTCGCAATCAGCGCAGACAGCAGTAAATGCTATTGGAAAAGCTTTATCAACTCGTAATTCTAAGTCTACTAAAAAACGTGAAGCTGAAATTCGTTCAGCATTTGCTAACTTTGTAGTTGGTAATATTACTGAATCAGAGGCGCGATCATTAGGAATAGCAATTAATAACGGTATGGTTACTGTGCCAGTAGAAATTTCAAAAGAAGTTATTTCCTACGCACAAGAAGAAAACTTGTTACGAAAGTACGGTACTTACATTCCAACAGATGCAGATGTAAAATATCCTGTACTTGTAAAGAAAGCAGATGCTAATGTTTCTAAAAAGGAACGAGCGGCAGCAGGTGGTAAAGAGGTTCCTAAAACAGACATTGAATTTGATTCAATTGATTTAGACCCAGCTGAATTTGATGCCCTTGCAACTGTTACAAAAAAATTATTAAAACGTACAGGTGTAAAAATTGAGCAAATTATTATTGAAGAATTAACAAAGGCTTATGTTCGTAAAGAAATTAACTACATGTTTAATGGTAATGATCCTGATAACGAAAATGATGGCGCGCTTGCTAAGAAAGCTGTTCATTATTATGAAACAGTCACAATTGATCCTGTAGCTGTAGACGATCTAAAATTATACAAGCAATTAGTAAAATTAAAAGGACAACCAGTAACAGAAGTGCTAAAAAAATCTATGTGGATTGTAAACCGTGCAGCACTTACTTTACTTGAGGGTATGACAGATTCTACTGGTAAACCATTATTACATGAAGCAACGGAAGGTTTAAGCTATAAATTACTGGGTCACAAGTTAGACTTCACTGATGCTGCAGATGGAGAAGATCCAACAAAACCAGTATTCTATTTTGGCGATTTCTCGAAATTCTATATTCAAGAAATTAAAGGTGGCATGGAGCTTCAAAAGCTAGTAGAAAAGTATGCAGGTACCAATGAAATTGGCTTCCAAATATACAACCTTATTGATGGCCAATTAATCTATTCACCATTTGAGCCAGCCGTTTACCGTTACGAAGTAGGAGCCACTAAACCAGGGAGCTGATTAGATGGATGAACTATTAGAACAATTTAAGGAACATATTCGAGAGGACGGTGAGGGAGATGCTTCACTGTCCTTTTATTTAAGAAATGCCAGGCGATATGTAAAAACTGCAACAGGTGCCGAACAAGAATATTTGGTACTAATGGTTGCAGGAATTATGTATGAATACCGTGTTGCAGATGATGAATTGCAAAAAGCACTTGACGCCATCACACCTTTTATCGTTCAGGAGGCTTATGGCGATGCCGAAACACCAAGCTAATAAACTGACAAAGAGAATTAGTATTTGGGGTAATGTGGAGGTCGAAAATCGGCTAGAAGAAACGACTTATAAATTTGAGCCCATTAAAACAATTTGGGCTGAAATTATCCCACAGACAGGATCGCTTCAAAAACAAGTTGCTGAAACTATCCTCACAAATGTTACGCATAAAATTAAGGTTCGCTATACAGCTGGAAAAGACATCACAAAGGAAATGCAGATTAGATTTAAAAACCACACATTTGAAATCAAATATATTATTGATCCTTATTTTGAAAACAAATGGCTAGAAATCTTTGTCCAGGAGGTGTTGCAATGAGTATTCAAATGAATGGACTCACTCAATTTCAGAAAGATTTATTTGATGTTGCAACCAAGGAACTACCAAAAGAAGCACCAAAATTAATGCGTAAAATTGGCAACAAAGCTAAATCAAAAGTGGCAAAAAAAGCGCGTAGCCTAGTGAAGAAAAAGAACAACATCTACCATAAAAAATGGAAACGAGGAAAAGTCTTTATAGGCTATCGTGGCGAGTTGGTTGTCCGTGTAATTAACTCAGCACCACATGCACATTTGGTTGAGGATGGTCACTGGATGGTAGACCATGAAGGTAATAAAACAGGCGATTTTGTTCATGGGAAAAAACCACTTGATAAGGGTATGCGAGAATTTGAAACGTCAGGTGATGTTGAAAAGGAAACAGTGAAATGGCTAGATGATTTGTTGAGGAAAAAGAAACTATGATTACATTTGAAAACATTAGAACAATAGTGACCAGAAAACTAAAAGCAAATTTCAAAGGATTAAAGGTATCAAGTAAATCTGTAAAGGATGGCTTTACAAGGCCGTCGTTTAAATTGGAATTAGATAATGTGAAGCGTGAGGGCTATTTAACACAAGTTGAAAAGTCTTGTACGGTTCGCATTTTTTATTTTCCTACAGATGAAAATGATAATTCGATTGAATTGCTAGATGTTCAAGAAGCACTTGGTAATTTATTTGACCTTAAATTTTCTGTAGGTGATCGCCATTTAAATATAGTCGAACCTAATTTTGATGAGATCGATGGTGTATTGCAATTTGAATTTGACCTTCAATTCTTTGACGGCCGTGAATACGGTGAGGAAAGTTCAAGTTCAAATACTAATATCGAGGATGAAATTAAAAACGGGAAAGAATGGTATGAGAAACATCCAATTGAACTTATGGGTGAGTTGGATGACGAGGAAGGGGATTAAACAATGGGCCTACCACAAATTATTATTGAGTTTAATGGGAAAGCCGTTACAGCTATTAAGCGTAGCCAGCTTGGAATTGTTGCATTGATACTAAAAGACGACGTGCAAACGGCTGATACAGTAACGTATAAAAGCATAGAGGAAGCAAAAACCGATGCATGGTCAGCAGAAAACTTAGATTACATTCAAAAAACTTTCATGGGTACACCAAGTAAAGTCATTATTGAACGTTTGGCAACAACTGCAGTTGATTATAATGCCGCATTAACACGCTTAAACAATAAGCGATTTAACTACTTGGCCATTCCGGGTATCGAAGACAAGGATACAACAACTATTGCAACTTGGATTAAGACTAAACGTGACAATAATAAGAAAACATTTAAGGCAGTTTTACCAAACTGTGATGCAGATCATGAAGGAATCATTAATTTCACAACAACAGGAATTAAAGTTGGCGAGAAGGATTATAAAACTGCAGAATACACAGCGCGGATTGCTGGCATCCTAGCAGGGTTGCCATTTACACGTTCATCTACTTATTACGAGTTGAATGAAATAGATGCTATTACAGATATTGAAGATCCTGACACAGCTGTGGATAATGGTGAGCTAATACTTATTAACGATGGTGAAAACATTAAAATCGGACGAGGTGTTAACAGTCTGACAACAACAACAGGTAAAAAGACAGAAGACTTTAAATCAATCCGTGTTATGGAAGTGCAGGACTTAATAAAAGACGATATTCGCACCACATTTGATAAAAATTACATCGGTAAACACAACAATACCTACGATAATCAAGTGTTGTTTATTCGTTCAATTAACGCTTACTATGACGGCTTAGAAGGAGAGGGAATTCTTGATTCGAACTATGAAAATAAAGCTGAAATAAATGTCCGAAAACAACGTTTGGCGTGGGAAAATATCGGAGTAGATACAACAGATTGGGACGATCAAAAAGTAAAAGAAATGTCCTTTAAACGCAATGTTTTTGTAGGGGGCAACATTAAGATTGTAGATGCTATAGAGGACTTAGATATGGATATTGCAATTTAAGGAGGGATTGACACATGGGTAAATTAAAATCTAATCGCGTAATTAATGGCACATTCGGCAGCGTATGGGTTAATAACGAAAAATGGCTTGATGTTGAGGAATTTGAAGCTAAAGTAACTATTGATTATGAAGATATCAACATGGCCGAAGATTTGGCTACGCATAAGAAAATGACAGGCTGGACAGGTGAAGGGAATTTAAAAGCGAAAAAAGTATATAGTCGCGGAGCAAACTTACTAGCAGAGGCAGTTAAAAAAGGTATAGTTCCCGAGATAAATATGGTTGGTAAATTAGCAGATCCTGACGCATTCGGTACAGAGCGAATTGCTATTGGTGAAGTTACATTTAGTGAATTCATGCTTATGCAATTCGCACAAAAAACAATTGGTACAGAGGAATTACCTTTTAGTTTTGCAGATTATGATCTTATTGATTCAATTACAGCTTAAAACAATCGGAGGGAAATTAGAATGAGTGAAACAACTAAAAAACGATTAACAGTTACAGATTTGATGAAGGAAAAGGAAAAATTTCAAACAAAAAATGACGAAGTTGCAGTAGTTTTGGTGGAGCGTTTAAATGCAGAAGTGGTTATTCGTAAACCTGAAAAATCATTGTGTGTCGATGCATTACGAATGACTCGGGATAAAAACAATGATACAGATGCCGATGTGTACATGGTGTATAACACTATGACAGAACCTGACTTGAAGAATAAGGAGCTACAAAAAGAATTTGGTTGTGTACTACCTACTGATATTGTAGAAAAAATCTTTGAAGCTGGAGAAATAGCAAGTCTATCAGAAATGGCATTTGATTTAGCTAAGTACAAAGATGGTGGCGTTACAATTGTAAAAAACTAATTGATAGTGATGATGATTTTTATTTTCTTCATCACTATGTTCAAAAGGGCCGCAAACTTGATGAATTGTTAAATTTACCTTATGACGAGAAGCTGTTCATGACAGCAAGTTTGGATAAGGAACTAGAGGAAAGAAACAAATATGTAAAAGCTGGAGCGATGGTAACAGTACCGTTCTAGCTTTTTTTCTTTTGTAAAGGCGGTGAGGAATTGGCGAATAGGGTTATATCGGCAGTTCTTACATTACAAGATCGTGATTTTTCCAGTAATTTAAGGCGGGCCGGTGATCGAGCAGATGATTTTGGTCGGGGTGTTGTAAGAGTAGGTAATCAGATTCAACGCTTTGGACAAGGGGCAACTAGAGTTTTTAAATCAGTAGCAATGGGCGCTGGTGCTTTGGGTGCAACTGGAATCGCTGCATTTGGCGCAAGTGTTGCAAAATCGATAGTTGATACAGATGGAGCTTTCAAACGCTTAGAAGCACGTACAGGAGCAACAGGCGCTAAATTAAAAGGCCTTGAAAATGTGGCCAAAGATGTGTTCAAAGCAGGGTTTGGTGAAAACATGGATCAAGTAGCTGATGATGTTTCTACTTTAAGTGCTATGTTTAAAAATTTAAAAGGAGATTCATTAACAGAGGTAGCCAAAGGAGCTGCAACTATTTCACAAGCTTGGGGATCTGAATCGAAAGAAGTAGGTAGAGCTGTCCAAGCAATGACCAACAATTTTAATGGGTTGGGAGAAAATAAAGCATTAGATTTAATGACTTTTGCATTCCAAAAAACTGGTGACTATTCAGACGACCTACTTGATACGTTTAGCGAATACAGTATGCATTTTAGTAAGCTAGGACTGAGCGCTGAAGAATTTACAGGAATTTTAATTCGAGGTGCTGAAAATGGTGCATTCAACATGGATTTTGTGGCAGATGGTGTTAAAGAGTTAGGTATTCGTGTTATTGATGAATCTAAGACAACAGCAGAAGGTTTCAAAGCAATAGGTTTTAATGCAGAGGAAATGGCCAAAAAATTCGCAACTGGCGGTGAAGAAGCTAATACGGCATTTCAGGCTACAATTGCAGGTTTAGCAGCAATGAAGAATCCTATTGAAAGAAATGCCGCAGGTGTAGCATTATTTGGTACTAAATGGGAAGATGTGCGCGAAGATGTTATTTTATCAATGGCTGATTCAGCAGCAGCCGTTGAAGGTTTCGAAGGAGCAACAGGACGAGCAGCAGATGCACTACAAAGTAGCTTTAAATCGAAATTAACACAGTCATGGCGGGAGTTGCAGACTGGTATAGCCGATGTTGTAAACGGTGCAGGCGCACAAGAATTTTTACAAGGAGTTGCTCAAAAAGCTGATGAATTAGTACCGAAAATTCAAGGTATTGTGGAAAAGGCATTTGAGTTTGGAAATACAGTAAGAGAGAATTGGGGACCAATTAAAGAAACGCTCATTGGAGTGAGTACAGCAGCTGGTGTACTAGCAGTTGGAATGGGCACTTTAAAAGTGATTACTACTGTTACCACGATGGTGCAAGGCTTTAAAACAGCTATGGGACTTGCAACCGCAGGACAATGGGCAATGAACACGGCCATGCTTGCCAGTCCACTTACTTGGGTAGTAATCGGAATTGCAGCAGTAGTTGCTGCAGGTGTTTTACTATATCGAAATTGGGACGTTGTAAAACAAAAAGCAAGTGAATTGTGGCAAAGATTACTCGATAATCCAATGCTAGCACTTGTAGCTGGTCCAATCGGAGCACTCATTGCTGCAGGAATCACGCTATATCAAAATTGGGACAAGGTTCGCGCTGGTTGGGATACAACGTGGAATACTATTAAAAGCGCGGCTGGAAGTGGTGTTAATTTTGTTATCGATAAGCTCAATGGGCTTATTAAGGTAATTAATAACATCCCTGGTGTAAACATCCCCATTGTCCCTAAAGTCAGTTGGGGAGATGTAAAAACGGGTGTGGACAGTATTAATAAAGCCTCAGCAGGTGGTAAAGTACCGCAGTATGATGTTGGTTCTAACCGCATTGAGGAGGATCACCTAGCACAAATCCATAAAGGCGAAATGATTATTCCAGCTCGACAAGCTGAACGTGTACGTGCTGCAGGTGGGAATATTGATAACATAGATAAAATGGTTCAACCGTCACCTGTTGCTGTAGCAACGCCTACAACTACAGGAAGTACCCCTCAGCCCGCGCCTGCAAATAACGGCAATGTACAGGTAATTATTGAAAACTTAAATGCTAAAGGTGTTACAGCAATGGAAGTGGCGAATGAACTTGTGCCATTACTACAATTAAGATTGGCCAATTTATAGGGAGGTTGAATAGATGGATATTTTTTTAAGTACGATGGATAGAAAACAAATTATTCAACTTCCTATAGTGCCAGCTGAATTTAAAATACCTAGTCCTGTGAATAATGAAGTTTTCACTACGATTAATCAAGGTGACATTAAATTACTTGGTCGTAGAGGCTTGAAATCTCTTACGATTGATTCTTTTTTTCCTTCAAAGGTGTATCCATTTTCACGAAGCAATAAATATTTTGGGTGGGAGTACTACGAGATCATTGAGGGCTGGATAGACAAACGAATGCCAATTCGACTGATTATGTCCAATACTCCTATTAATATGCTAGTGACGATTGAAAACTTTGAACCAGGGTTACAAGATGGTTCAGGTGATGTTTATTATTCATTGGCTCTATCAGAATTTAAAGAGATTATTTTAGAAACAAAGAAGGTGAAATGATGGCTCATGAACTATGGTTAATCAAAGGCGAAACCATGACAAATATTACACCTTTGCTTGGCACATTAACCTGGCGTAGCAACATGGAGGAGTTAGGGGATGAAATTAATTTTAGTATCGCTTTTACTGATACAAATTACTTCCCTGTGAATCCATGTGATATTGGTGATATGGTGGCTCTATACAACAATGGCAAGGAAATAACGCGAGCTATTATTGTGGACGAGTTGAAAAATGGAAGATCACCAATTGCATATGTTGCCTTTGATTATGCCTTTTACTTAAATAAATCTACAGCTGTATATCAGTTTAATAAATTATCTGCAGACGCTTGTATCAAAAAAATAGCTAAAGATTTTAATATCCAAATAGGTAACATTGTATCTATTCCTAAAGCCATTACTAAAATATTCAATGACAAAAAAGTAAGTGAAATTATCAAAGAAATTCTAACGACTGCAGAACAATCATTAGGCGTTAAATATCTCATGGAAATGCGCCAAGGTAAACTATACATCGAAAAACAAGGGGATGTAGTAGTAACCGGTACATTTCAATTATTCGAGGGTGGTCCACAGTACGATATTCATTCAGCGCTTATGAATCCTTCTAAAAGGTGTAGCATTACAGAAATGGCTAATACAATCCAGGTTGTAGGAAACAATGACAAAGTAGTTTTAACCAAGTCTGATAATAAAATGGCTGAGAAGTATGGCCGTATTACTAAGGTCGTGAAGTTAGATCAGAATGAAAAGAAAAGTGCTAAACAAGTAGCTGAGAATGAATTAAAACAGTTATCAAAAGTGGCAGAAGAAAATAGTGTTGATTTGATGGGCCACGATGATTTTAGGGCTGGCCGACTGTTTGCACTAGAAGAACCAACCACGGGAATTAAAGGCACTTTCTTGATTAAAGATGTGTTGCACACGATTAGTAAAGGTATTCATACAATGAAGCCTACATTAGAGGTGAAATAAAATGGATGCAGTAACGGATCTTGCAAAAATGTTTAAAAATAATGAAAATCCTAAGCAAGTTTCAATGTCTACGGGCATTGTTATTTCGCCACCGCCTAATTCTCAAATACGCTTGAATGAAAAAGTTATTTTATATAATAATCAATTAGTATTTGCAGCTCATGTTCTAGGAGATTATGAACGTGACATAGAGCTAAAAGGTGAAATTAGATTCACTGAAAGCCCATTTCAAACCTTTGAAGCGAAAGAAGTGAAATCTAAAACAAAAGATACACTCAAAGAAGGTGACGAGGTGATTCTACTACCTACTCATGACGAGAATTTATATTATGTTGTAGGTAAGGCGGTGAGGTTCGAATAATGTTACCTAAGATTGCTCAACTAGAATTTAATACGCAAGAAATTGAAACGGACTTACCAAGTGGTGGTAAGTCTTTTTTGTATGACTTTGATAAAGGTGATTTTGTCTTTAAAAACGGGAAAATGGTTGAGATTCATGGCTTGGAAACATTAAAGCAATGGATTTTAAAAGTGTTAAAGACAGAACGCTTTCGCTTTAGGATTTATAAAGATATTCCTTATGGCGTGACATTAGAGGATTTAATAGGGTCTAGCCTACCACGTGCCTTTATCGAAGCAGAAATTAAACGCGAGGTTACAGCTTCATTGTTAGAACATACACACATTCAAGAGATCCAGGAATGGCAGTTTAGCCATGATGGAAAATGGATGCGGATAAAATTCAGAGTCGTCACGGTAGAAGGTGCATTCGAAATTGACGAGCCAGTAAAGAAGGTGGCAGCGTAGATGGAAGATGAAAAAATCATTCATGATCGAATGATGACCAATATTAGTAATGATTACGACAAGTCTAAAGGCAACTTTGTTTATGATGTGACAAAACCAGTGGCCGTAGAATTTGCTGAACAACAAAAGAAGATTGCTGCAGTACAAGAAAAGTTAGATGTTGAAAAGTTAACCGATGACGAGCTTACTCGGTTTGTTTATCAGCGCACAGGAATTAGCCGTAAACCTGCTACCCAAGCAACAACAACCGTCATTGTTTCGGGTACAGCTGGCACACTTGTGAAAGTTGGCGAACTAGTAGGCACAGATACAATTTTATACACAGTCCTTGAAGAAGCTGTTCTAAATGAAAGTGGGTTCGCTCATGTTCGAGTGCAATGTAATGATTTTGGCCAAATAGGAAATGTGCCAGCGAACACCATTATAAATTTCCCTTCATCTATCAATGGATTGGTAAATGTGTACAATCCTGATGCTGTTGTTGATGGTTACGATGAGGAAACAGATTATGATTTACGTCAGCGTTATTATGATAAGCTACAGCGTCCAGGTAAAGCAGGAAACAAATATCAATATCGTGAATGGGCATTAGAAGTAACAGGTGTTGGGGATGCAAAAGTATTTCCACGCTATAATGGTCCACTGACAATGAAAGTGGTCGTGATCGATGCGAACAAATTACCTGCAACGAGCGAATTAATTGAAGATGTAAAAATGCATATTGAAATAGAAATGCCGTTTGGAGTTGAGGATTTGCTTGTTATATCTGCAGAAGAATTATTAATTAATCTGTCAGTAGCCTTAACTTTAATGCCTGGTTACACAGAGGAAGTAGTTAAAACAAATATTAAAAAGAACATTACAACGCATTTGAAAGAGATAGCTTTTAAAACATCATTTGTAAGCTATGCAAAGGTTGGGGCGCTCATTATTGATAGTGATGGTGTTTTCGATTATCAGAATCTATTAATCAATGGATCAACTGCTAATGTGGTTATTCCTGATGACGGGGTGCCAGTAATGGGAGGTATTAATGAATGAATCACATGACAGTGTATTTAAAGAATAAAGTTCTAACGGACAATTTACGAACAACGCCAGTCTTTGTTGCCTTGTTCAATGGAGACATTGAAGTAACTACAGCAAGCTACTCACGACAACCAGGCGTATTTGCATCACCTGCAGATGGCCAAACATCGAACAACGCTGATATTCTGTTTCCTATTGCTACAGAGTCATGGGGAGATATTACGCACATTGGGATTCTTGATGCTAAAACAAGTGGCAATTTGCTGTTTAAATCGCAAGCAGAGTTTACGAAAAACATCGATATATCTAGCCAATACAAGATTCCTAAAAACTATTTAATTGTCCGATTGAGGTAGGTGATAAACCATGCATGCAATACCACAATCTGAGTGGGGCCAAGTGTCAGTGTTTACCTGGGGTGATCTAACACCTCACCAATGGGAGTGCTTTAGACTTGCGTTGATGATTACTGAAACTGAGTTACAGACGCAAGGTGTTTCAATTGCTTCAACCGGTGCAACAAATGAGGTCAGCACAGAACAGGTTACGCAAGGTGTTAAGGTTGTTCAATCACCTATTATCATGCAGACAAGAGCTGAAATGATTACAAGTATTGTTGTTTCCACAAAAGATTATCTATCGGACATGATGAAGTATTTACCTTTGTATGAGCGTAAATCCAATACCTTTAGAACGATACTTACAGCCGATGATCGGGAGCTTCGAAATACAGAACAACAGCTTGAAATTGTAAATAGAAACATTTTTATCGATGCGGCCATTGAAGCCTTGCCTATTTATGAACGTGATCTTGGCATTAAACCAAATAACACACTACGCTATGACCAACGTAGGGAACAGATTTCTTCAAGAAATCGCGCAAGCTTTGACCAAACGACTAAAGAAACAATTAAAGCCGTGGCTTCTGCTTATAGTAATGGTGAAGTAGACATTAACCCAACAAATATACCTGGCGTATATGAAATCAAATTTGTTGGCACAAAGGGCATTCCTGATAACTTGGAAGGTCTTATGCAAGCAATTGAAATCATTGTGCCAGCGCATTTAGAATTTGGCTATGCATATACCTTCAACGTTTGGGAATTTGTCAGCAATAGAACCTGGGGAAGTGTAACAAACATGACATGGGATGAAATTAAGATATATGAAAATGAGGTGAGCTGATGGAACATACACCAAATTTAGGTTTAAAGAAGCCCGGATCAACAGACAACGTATTAATCACAGACATTAATGAAAATATGGATGTCTTGGATGCTGCAATTAGTGAACTAAAGGAAGGGACAGCATCTATTCCCGATTTAGAAACAGTTGATAAAACATTGGCAGGGGCCATTAATGAGGTCAAGCAAGAATCAAGCACAGTGAAACAAGAACTTGATACACATTCGGGAGATATGGCTAAACATAATCAATTTATTTATGAAGGTAAATTACATCAAATTGCGTTGGGTTACAATCCGACACTAGGTTGTATGACATATAGTATTCGAGAGGTGATATAGATGAATGTTGACGGGAATTGGCCGAGTTATGAACAGCAAGAAGCCATTAAAAACACAGTCAATGGTATTAAAAATACTACGGACTCAACGAAAACAAGTGTAGACCAAGTTAAGCAAGATGTAGCTGATATAAGCAAACAAATCGAAAACAAAAATGCAAGCAAAGTTATGAGATCAAAAGTTTATACATCTAACGGCACATTCACAGTACCTGCAGGAGTTACCGAAGTTTATATTACTGGCGGTGGTGCTGGTGGTGGCGGTGGTGGCGCTGGAAACGCAACTGGTAGCCCTGGAACTGCTGGAGGTGTTTCTAGCTTTGGAAATTTATTGACGCTTAACGGTGGGAGTGGCGGTTATGCAACCGCAGGTGGTGGTATGCCTACACCTACGCCCTCTGGTGGTCCTGGAGGAAGTCAGGGCTCTCTCTCTTGGAACAGCGCACATCCACCGAATGGTGGTAATGGTGGGTGGTTTTCTGGTGGATACGGTACTACTGGAGGTGGTAATGGTATAACTGTTAAAGCTGGTGATGGTGCTTACTGTTCTGGAGGAGGAGGCTCAAGTGCTAGTAGTGGCGGTGCAGGGGATTTCATTATCAAAAAAGAGATAGTTGTGACACCAAGCACACCTTATGCAATAACTGTAGGTATCGGTGGTAGAGGTGGAACAGGAACTAGTTCAGGATCATCTTATGCAACGGGTGGTAATGGGGGGAATGGCTTACTAATTATTGAATGGTGGGAGTGATTAAATGAAATTCACACAAATTTTATACGACAAAGCACATTGGATATTTGAAGCAGACGAAAAACCGGAGTTTGCACCAAATATCGTTTTAGTTGATATTACAAGCAAACCTGATGTACAAGAAGGTTGGGATTACAATCGAGAAACAGGCGAGTTTACGGCTCCTATCATTCCTGAGCCAACACCAATCGAACCACAGATAGACGAAATACAAGCTAAGATTCTAGTCAATACAGAAACACTTCTTGCTATAAAAGAGTTGGAGGTATAAACATGAACAACATTACTTATCGAGCGTGCAAAAAATTAGCGGAGCAAGAAAATATGACAGAAAAACAAAAAGATGAATTGCTATCAAGTATGGATTTATTTGTTTTATCAAAACGTATCTCACAAGATGAATATAAAGAGCTATGTACATTAATTGAAACGCAAGCAAAAGCTTAGCGTTATTTTTATTGTCTAAAGGAGAAGGTAATCCTTTCCATTTGTCGAATTAAGTAGATGAAAGGAAGGTGCCTATGGCAAATAAAAATCAAATAACAGCGCAAATAAACGAAGGTAATGAACTAGTACTAATTGAAAGTCGTACTATGCGAGACAATTTTGTATATCGAGATGAAGTACTCGATAAAGTAAAAGTGATTTCATTGTTAGGTGAAAAATTCGAAGCGACATTACAAATGGCGGCAGAATACTATGAAGTAAATGTAGAAACAGTTAGACAAGCCGTTAAACGCAACCGCGCTGAGTTTAATGAGTATGAGGAATTAAGATTACTTAAAGGTAAGGCATTACAAGAGTTTAAGGGTCTAGTACAAGATGTACCAGACCTTTCTTCAGCCCCGTCATTACAGCTTTTGAACAGACGTGGACTCTTAAGGCTTGGTATGCTATTGACAGAATCAGAGGTAGCTAAGGTAGTTCGAAACTACCTATTGAACGTTGAAGAAATTTCCGATGATGCTCAAAAAAGATGGGCTGTCGAAAGAGAGATTTCAAAAAGAGAACGTAGAAAATTGACAGATTCTATTCAAGAATTTTTTACGGGAAATTTGCCGTATAATGAATATGCAGCTTTCACAAATTTAGTCTACGGAACATTATTCGATTCCACTGCTGCTGAATTAAAAGAACTTTACGGGTTGGAAAAAAGAGATCAATTACGGGACAATTTGACAACAGAAGATTTGCGAAGAGTTGTTGAAGTTGAAACTGTGGTGGCGTCTTTATTACGTATTGGTAAAGATTACGATAATATTCGACAAGAATTATTATCAAACAAAGAAAAATTTTAATAAATTTATGAAGTACTCTCAATCGAGGGTACTTTTATTATAAATCGTGAGAGTAATCGGACCATTATGTGTCGTAACATGTAATGAAGGGATTTCCTATCTTTTGTGGAATTATATATACAATGAGGAGGGTGTTAAAATGAATCACGAAAATGACGACAACAAAATTAACGAAATGATTGATTGGTTTAACGAAGAATATGAGGATCCTGCACAACATGTTTCCTATGATAGCCGTGAAGGCGGATACCAATATTTCAATGGTGGTCCGTACGATGCTTTAGAAGTTTTGTCTGAGAAGTATCCCGAAATAGATGAAAGCTTAATTTCTCGTGCTGTTCAAATAATTACGAATGAAGGTACGGAATGGGTGAAAAAGGGTCAATACTAAAATCAGTAAAAATGTTTTTATTAAGAACGTCCATCCGGGCGTTCTTTTTATATTGCCTTAAATCAAAAATAGGCTGTTTTTTTAATTAAGCAATCAAAATAAATAGACTTAAATAAAAAATCAATAAGTTTTTATGCCTTCCACAATTAATGATGTGTGGGCTTTTATTATGCAAAAAAGGAGCGTGAGCTTATGGGAGGTATGGATTTGCAATACTTAGAGGTAGCGCATTTATATTTATTTGGAGGAGTAAAATTTCTACACCTATTACTTTTATTAATGGGGTTAGACATCTTAACAGGGCTTTTCAAAGCAACGAAAAATGGTAACCTATGGAGTCGTAAAAGTCTATTTGGTTATGCACGTAAATTGTTAGTGTTAATCGTAATTATTACAGCTAACATTGTTGACCAAGTATTAGCTTTAAACGGCACGTTAACATTCGCGACAGTGTTATTTTACATTGCCAATGAAGCATTATCTATAACTGAAAATATGGCTGAATTAGGTGTCCTAGTGCCAACAAATCTTGCTGAAAAGTTAAAGGTCATTGAAGGTGAAAAGGAACAAAATGAAAGCTTCGGCACTGAAATTTTAGATGAATTAGCAGGTAAGAATGTTGATAGTGAATTGAAGGATGGTGAGAAGTGATGACAAGCGTTACAACTACATGTCGAGACTTAGCAGAGCTTTTACCTAGTGCACAAACTGCGTGTCGATTGCTATTTCAGGAGTGTTACAAAGCAGGCATTAAGAACATCTTCATCACTGAAACATATCGCTCACAGGAACGGCAAAAATACCTGTATGCACAAGGACGGACGCGTCCAGGACAAGTTGTAACTTGGACACTAAACAGTAACCATAAATCACGTCTAGCATGGGATATAGCTGTTGGTCCTCCACAGTCATTGTATGATGCCACTACATTAAGTCGAGTAGGAGCCATTGCGAAAAAGCTAGGTATTGAATGGGGCGGAACATGGACAAAAGCCATTGACCGTCCACACTTTGAAGTAAAAGCGAATTGGAAGATGCCTAAAGGCTATAAATTAGAAGGACAAGTAATTGTACCAAGTAACAGCAAATTGAAAGTCCAATTAATTGTGGAAGACAAGAAGGAGGAAATTACAGTGGTAAATACAAATTGGAATCCGGGTTCACCGGCTATGAAAACTGAAACAGAAAACTTTATTGCACAGGCAGTTAAGGAAGGTATTATTCAGGAATCACATTTAAAAGATTTACAAAGTGGTGCGATGACAACGGATCGTTTGGTTGGTTTATACATTACAATCCAGCAACGACGAAACAAGTAGTATTGTTCAGTGTTTGTTCAGAACACTGTAGTAATCTAAGTAGGTAATCTTGTCATAGGGTAAACAACCCGTTTTAAAAGCCCAGGTACTCAATTAATTTTGAGCCTGGGCATTTTGTGTTTTTAAAATCCTTGTTTTCTCGCAATTTGTCTCATAAATTCCTTATTCTTAGCGTCCGCTATTTCGAAGGCTTTCATATGTTTTTCTATTGTAGAAGTAAGCCAATCAAGTTTAAGATATACTTTTTCTTCATCTTTATCTAATCGATCTAAGCCTTGCTTTTGTCCATTAAATATTTCAAGGATTTTTGTTTTTGCGCTCCTAAATGTGTTCAAAAGCATGAAGTTTACGTAATATAAATCGTTTCCTTCTGAGTCTGTATCTTTAAAACTGAACGGATTGGATGTATCTATACTTGACTGAAAAAGGGCTTCAAATTCAAATTTTTCATGTTTTGTCCAATCGGTTGGTTGTGCTTGTCCGCTAATAATATCGTTGTCAATTACAATCCTTGGATATTTTGCAACTTTGCTTTCTAGATAATATGCTCTGTTAAACGCAGGTCCAAAGCATAAATTTTCTTTATGGTACATATCACCGTATGCAAGCCCGCCTCTGAATAAAATTCCCTCTTGTAAAAATCTTGCTTGGAGTAAAGAAACATTTGAAATTAATGAAATAAGAGATTGTGCATTTATATACGGCTTACTAATAATAATGCTATCTGAAAACTGTGTGTAATCTATTTTACCTGGATTTACATAAGGCTTGTCATTTTTCCAATATGCTGTATGTGGAGAATTACGTAGGGTTTGTTGGTTCTTTTCGAGAAGCTCTTGAAGTTCTTTTTCTCTTTTTAATTCCCTTTCCAAAACTTTTAAACTGTCTCTAATTTTTAATAGCTTTTCATGATCAGAGGCACTTCCCAATACTAAGTTACTAAATCCTAAAATATCAATGAAAAGTACTAATCTTTTTTCGTATTTAATGTTTGGAGTATCGTCTATTTTTGTAGAAGTAATCATTTTCCTTTTTCTCTCTTTCTAGATCCCTAATAATTGCTTTTTCTTCGCGTCAAATTCCTCTTGTGTCAATATCCCATCATCCAATAAATCTTTCAACTCACGAATTTCGTCAGCAACATCAAACATATCCTTTTTCTCTTTAGCTGCAGGAGCAGATGATGTTTTGGCCATTGTTTTTAAGTTCTCAATACCTGCTTTAATTTCAAGTGCAATATGTGCTGGCACATCGTCAATGATTGCTTTGTTTCCAGTAGATACTATTTCAATTTTTGAGTAAACAAGCTTATTAGAAATGTTAATGCTACTAATAGATGATAAAGGAATGCTTCTTTCATCATTTGAAACAATACCTTTGATTTCATGTAAGATAATACGTTTGTCCGTTACATAGAGCTGTTTTGTACCTTTTACTGATGCACATACAGCAAGTAGTGTTTCACCTTGATCTGTGAGCTTATCATCAAATAGTTGAATCTGTTTAGCCATTGCTTTCTTCTTACCAAAGCCTGCAAATTTTATTGTTTCTGCTATTGTATCCATGTAATCGCTCCTTACAGATAATTGTAATTTCATTCTATAGAAAATGTTACCAATAGTACATAAAAAAAAAGACAGACAACCTTTATTAGTTATCTGTTTTAAATCTTCGTACCGTCTTCCATTATGAAATTAATCTCTAATTTAGAGTTTGTTGCTTCTGCAATTTTAATCAAATCTTGTACACTGTAAGATTCATTTTTCATTTTTTGAGATAAATTTGATTGTGAAGTTCCGATTTTATCAGCTAATTGAGTAGCATTTAAATCCATCTCCACAATTAAACGTTTTACCTTCTTAGTTAATTCCATCATTTCACCTTCTTTTTTTAATTAATTCATACAGATATTATAACACATTTACTTAATAAATATTAATTAAATTAATAATTTAGTTGATATTTTAATTATCATGATTTAATATTAATTTAACGAAATAAATATTAATTAAATTAATTTAAGTGGGGTGAACAAATTGAAAACAATCCAACAACGAAATGAGTACCTTCAAGCAAAGATGAAACAACATGATTCAATATCTGATGCTCATAAGTATCAACGACGCTTGAAATGGATTATAAGGTATCACAGTCTGTTGACTGATTTAGAAGTAAAAGAGATACGTGAGAATTTACGAAAAACATTTAAGTAAACACGAACTATATCAACTCTTTGGATCCGTAAAAGTTCGTGATTAGAAAGCGAGGCGAAAAACGATGGCATTTGAATACTTAGCACAATACAAAACATTTGATTCAGTAGCAGATATGGATAAGAGTGTGGAAGACCACATGGCGGTTCACTATTATGACCTAACAGAATCAGAGCGTGCCATCGTTTACAAACTTGCTTCTCACAGCTTAGAACATACTGGAGCATGTCATTTAAAGGCATCTACAATTGCTGATGCATTGGAGATCAGCACCAAGACAGTTTATCGAAGTGTTAAAAAATTAGAGTCATTAGGCATCATTGAAAAAGTACCAGGAACGAAATTAAACGGCATCAAAGGGGCAAGTATTTATCGCATATTACCTTATGTCCCATCGAGCGTGTCCCAACGAATGACAGCCGATGAAGCTAGTAATGACGAGGTTTGTCGTCCACAATCTGAAAACCAACCATCTAATTCTTTTAATCTTTTAAGTTCTAAACAAGCAAATAATATTATGAGTCTGGGCAATGAATTGGCTTTGCAAGCTGAAAAGAAAAAAGAGTATATGAATGAGTACCAGGTAATGCTGTTCGATTTCATGAATAGCTTACCATTAGGAGATAGCTTAAAAGATGAATTGCACAAGGTTGTATTGGCTTCACAGGTTCAAAGTGCACCTGACTTCATTAAAGCTAAAAATGCGCTATTCAAAATTGCTATGGATATTAAAGAAGGTACGTTAACTGTAGCAAATACATTAAGAGCTGTATTTGTAGGGGCGTATAGCAAGGTTGTAGAGCGTTCAAATAACAAGCTATATAAATCATCTTCTATAGAAGAAACTCCATATAAAGAACGTCCTGTACCTTTTTATAATTGGTTAAAGGAACGTGATACCAGTACACAAACATGTAGTAAACCCAATTTAGAAAATTGGCTTGAATGGTGATCGCTATGAACTATAGGGGAAAGAAAAAGGGGTTTAGTCAATTTGGAGTTCATAGCGATTCCCCCTTACAAACTTCATCATTTACTTAACTGGAATGATTTAAACAATAAATATTTATAGAGAGGGGGAATAGAACGTGACTCATTTCGAATACATGGAACAACAAGGACAATTAACGATATTTGATTTAGAGGATCAATATGAAGAAATGCAATTTAAAAAGCTTTCCACAAATGTTAATAAGCCTGTTGATAAAAGGACTTTCATTGTGCCTCGTATAAGAGGGTATATTGTGCGGAGGTAAACAGTCGATTATGTTAATTTGTTATTAATTACAAAGAAGTTTAACCCCAATTTAACCCCATCGGTTATTTGGGCAATAAAAAACTCACCCTCCAATAAAGAAGGGTGAGTCGCTTTGAAGCCCTGAGGCTCTAATGGTAAAGTTAAAAGCCGCGTATGCCGTAGTTATTATAGAAAGTTTTAAACCACCACTCCTCAAAGTGGGTGTTCGCAGAAGTTTTCCTGCTTATCCTCATGCACCTTGGTGTGAGGCCCGTCATTCCAACTCCAATAATAAAACTCCCTTTTACAGCTTAAAGGTTAAAACTTAATATTATACGAACAATGCAGCCTTTAAGGATATAATAAGGCATGCAAAACAAAGTTGCAAGTAAGATGGTTTATGAAAAAAAGTCAATGGGCACATGTTGTAAAATAAAAAGTTATGGCCGAAAAATAGTTGGATAATAAGGGATTGTTTCATATATTTTTCACAAATGCGAACAAAAAATACGAACAACCTTTGCGAAATCAGACTAAGTGTGTGAAGATAGGAGCGTAATCATTTATCTATCGAAAAAATAGAGGGAGGAAGCAGAGATGGCAGCATATCCAAATTGTCCAAAATGTAATTCTGAATACACATATGAGGATGGCACAAATTTTGTTTGTCCAGAATGTGCACATGAATGGAGCACTAATGCAACAGAGCAGGAGTCAGATACACTCATTGTAAAAGACGCAAATGGCAACTTGTTAGCAGATGGTGATGCGGTAACAATTATTAAAGATTTAAAAGTAAAAGGAAGTTCTTCAACATTAAAAATCGGAACAAAGGTGAAAAGTATCCGTCTTGTTGAAGGGGATCACAATATTGATTGTAAAATTGATGGCTTCGGTGCAATGAAGCTAAAATCAGAGTTCGTGAAAAAAGCTTAAAAATTAAAATGATAAATGAGCATCTTTCGTAAGGAGAGATGCTTTTATCATTTCAAAGCCTACGTAAAACAATGGCAAAAGCGGCACCGAGTAGGGCAAATATAGTATGTAAAAGAGCTATATAGCTTGCACCAACTATAAGTGAACCAATATCGATAAAAGAGAAGTTCTTCATATAGAGTGGATTGCTAAAATTATTAATAATGGCCCAGACGAACACAGGTATAGAGCTTATGGCAAAGACAATCCAAATGTTTTTATAAAATAAATAAGTTAGGCAACCGAAAAGACCGTATAGTATGACGAAGCTTTTATGATTGCCAAGTAAAGATGAATTAAGGGCAAACATAAAAGATAGCACGATAAAAACAAGATGAAAAAAGGTTAATGTGCTTTTCATCGATAAGTTTTGATTAGTGGATAATTGTGTAGCGGCCAACTGCTGACATGATTTACATGTAGCTAAATGCTGTTCAATAAATTCGGTCGTATCGGCTTGGAGGCCATGTGCTTTATATAAAGGTAGTAAATCTTCTACAATTGAACATTCATGTGACAATATTTTCCCTCCTATCACTCCTATTATACGACTTTTTTTAGGAAATAAAAAAAGCCTTCCGTCGATCAATTCATCGGAAAACTTGTACATGCACGTTATTTGTTTGTGTCTAATACTTCATTTGTGAGCGCTTGTATATCAATATGTGTTTTTTCTTTTACAGCATCTTTTAATATTTCAGTTCTGAAATAGCGGACTGTTGCTGGAAGAGGAATCAATAACAGCTTCGATAATGCCGTTTGATACATGTGGACAAATTCCATGTCGGTATTGCCGCGTTTTAATTCTGCAAAGGCTTCGTAAAATTGATCTAATTTGTCTGCGAATTCAAGTAAACGACCTTCTAGTGTTTCGTCTTTTCCTTCTTTCATGCGTTCAAAAAAGATGTCTTGGAACTCTTTAGGGATTTCGTTCATAATGAATTTTTCCATCATTTTTTCTTCCACATGTGCAAGCATTTGTTTTAGCTCTGGGCTAGCATGCTTTACGGGTGTCTTAATATCTCCAATAAATACTTCCGCGAAATCATGATTGATGGTTTTTTCATATAGCGATTTCCAATTCACTGTAGCGCCATTCATTTCTTCCAGTGTTGCAAAGAACATGGCATACTGTGAGACTTTCCAAGAATGTGCTGCTACATTATGTTCTTCAAATTTGAAGCGGCCAGGGCAACGAATAATACGTTCTAAATCATTAAGACTTGTAAAAAATTGATGAATTCCTATAAGAATCACTCCTTTTTGTTTCTATAAGTGCATGTTACTATAATCCATACCCTCTTTGTTCAAATTTCAAACAATTTAACAATGATTCATGTTGCATTTACAAAGGATTCACAATTATTGTGAGAGAACGCAATGGGGAATGCTATAATGAGTAAGACTTGTTAAAGGGAGAGTATGCAATATGCTATCGATTTATACACTTCTTCTATATATACATATTTTAAGTGCAGTCCTTTCGATTGGGCCATTGTTTGTTGTTTTAGTAATTGTTAAGAAAATGCGTACAGCTGCACATGTTGAAATGCCACCATATATCCAAGTATTTCAAGGTGCAATTACGATCGTTAAACACGCGGGGCATGTGCTAGTCGCCTCGGGTATTTTATTAATGTGGCGTGGAGGATATCCATGGACAACATCGTGGGTAATCCTAACATTTCTTGTGATGGGTGGTTCGATTGTCTTTTTAGCTAGAGCCTTTAAACCAACTATTCGCACGTTCGATACGCCCGCCTATCATCAGCAAAAATTTGCTTCATTATTACAGCGTAAAGCATGGATATATATTGTATTATTGCTGATTATGTTATGGCTGATGGTAGCAAAACCAGTGCTTTGGTAATAAATTGTTTGAGTGACTGGCACTGCCGCAACCCTCGCTGATGCGAGGGTTTTTGCGTCTTGTGCCTTGAGTGGTTGCAAGAATTGTTTGAGTGACTGGCACTACTATTATTTGGGGATGTGGAAGGTGATGGTTGTGCCTTCGTTTGGAGTGCTTTTGATTTGTAACCTTTGACCATAAATCCTTTTAAGACGTAGGTCCGTATTGCGTAATCCAATGCCTCTACTCGTTATATCCGTATCGGATAGTAATTGTGCTAATGTCGTGGCGTCCATACCAATACCGTTGTCAATTACACTGACGGTCACATAATCGGCAAGCTCTTTAATTCGAATACAAACAGTGCCGCCACCTTTTTGTTTTAATACACCATGTCGTAATGCATTTTCTACAAGCGTTTGCAAAGAAATTGGGGGAATCTCAACATCAATTTGTTCATCAATATCCCAATCAATTTGTAATAATTCCCCAAAACGTTGCTGTTCGATATAAAGATATGAACGGACGAGTTCGAGTTCATGACGCAGAGGTACAACTCGTTGCAGGTTCTTTACATCGAAGCTTGCGTGGAGATATTTTCCGAATTGATGCATTAAGTCAATCATTCGATCTGGATCAATTGTACTCAGTGAAGCAATTGTATTAAGTGTATTATATAAAAAATGAGGCTGTATTTGTGCTTGAAGCCAAGCAGTTTCCAAATGTAGCTGCTGATTGATGCTATATTTTAAATCAATTAACGCACGACAGCGTACTTTTAATTCCAAAGAATTAATGGGTTTCGTTACATAATCATTGGCCCCATGTGCAAACCCAGTATACACATCTTCAGGATTATTTCGAGCAGTTAACAATAAAATTGGTAGCTCTAGCAAGGTATAATGCTGTCGAATGTTTTCAATTAAGGCATATCCAGAAATATAAGGGAGCATTGCATCAATAATGACTAAATCCCATCTTTGTAAACGCAATAAATCCAGTGCCTTTTCACTACTTGTAATGGTTGTAATATTATATTCTGTAGCAGAGAATAGACTTCGCATCATTGTTAAGTTTACAGGGTCATCATCGACCATTAAAATTTTAAACTGTTTTTCAGTAGCGGAAGCTTTTAACTGCGTGTTATTCTCCTGTAAATGAATATCCTCTGTTCGCTCATCATCCAATTGTTCTATCTCTTCCATGACATCTACAATAGGTATAGTAAAAAGCAAATCTGCTCCTTTATTAAGTAATGAACCTCCGTGTAATTCAATTAGTTGCTTAGAAATCAAAAAACTAAGATGAATTTCTTCATTATCTGAAAGTCCTTTGTCAGAAGAAAAGAGATGTTCGTGAAGATTAATATCAGGATTGTTCGTTCCAGACTCTGTCAGTTTGATATAAATTACAGCCATCTTTCTTTCTATTGTTGCGCTAATTTCGATTGAACTAGCGTTCGTATTTTTAATAGAGCTGTGTAGCAGATTAAACAGAATTTGAATAAGCCGTTTTTCATCGGCTAGCACAAGAGGGAAGTCTCTTGCAATAGAAGATGTCATTTGAATTTGTTTTCCCACAGCAATAAAACGTAGCATATCAAATACGCCAGACACCACGCCTTGAATGCGGACATTCTTTTTATGAAGGTGTAAATTATTATCTTTTAATCGTGTATAATCCACGATGTCATTGAGCGTAAAGGACATACTGCGTCCTATATCAATTAAATATTTTAAATTCTGCTTGTCTTCCATAACAAAACAATTGTTTGGATTATCATAAATTGTTTGTCCTAAAGTAATCATTTTATTCATAGGGTCCCAAAGCTTTTGTGCATTGCTTAATAAAAACTCATCTTTCATTTCCCCATCTTTTTGTAATTTGGCAACAAGCAGATTAATCTGTTGTTGATTTTCGTAAAAGCGTTTAAACCAATAACCTGCAAAGCCCAGTGCAATCATTAAATAGTCAAATGGATAAAACGGGATGTCTAATACAAAAGACATTTTTATAAGGCCCCATATAATTCCGTTTGTTGTGCCAATAGCTGTAAATGCAATAAAAGCTGAACTTTCTTGATTTCCTATATACTCTTTTAAGGCCAGTACAACAACATATAAAAATGACATGACATAAAGCATAAAGAAGGCTAGGTTAGCTGTGTGTAGCCATTGAATAGGTAAGAGTATAATAAGTAGCGCGCCTAAGGCATACAATGTTGTAAACCATCGGAAATATTTTGCTTGTTGATAGCGCACTAATAAGACACGAATAAACTGTACAAAGAAATAGGAAGCACCGAGATAAATAAGATTGGATAGCTTTAACGACCATACATAATCCAAATGTAACCAATCAAGTATTGAACGATCATAAGTAATAAGTTCGTCAGCTAAAGGTAAAAGAAAGCCGACAGTGAACAGCAACACTTTTTTATTGCGGTAAATAAAGAGAAAAACAAGAATGCTAAATAACGCAAATAAAATAAGCAACATCGAAATAGCTACAAGTGATAATTGTGTAATGAACTGATGGTGCATCATGGCTGACGCAGAGCTAAAAGAAAGACGTTTATCTATAACCATATTGGAGGGAGTATCAAAATTGGATACATGTAAAATGACGTCGATTTCAGACTGCTCTGCAGTGAAATATATGGTGTAAGGTGCGACCTGTCCTTTATGAGTGCTAGGATTTGATGACACTACTCCAGACTGCCCCGCAAGTTTCCCGTTAATATATAGCGCTGATGCAGTAGAAATGGCAGGAACTCGGATAGCATAACGGTGATTTGAATGGGCATTAGCACTTAATAAGATTTTTACACGATATGTACCAAAATGCTGTTTTGTCGCTGAACCCCTTTGCATAGGAATTTTACGGACAGTTTGTTCGATGGAACTGCTTGTCTCATTGCTGTTAGGTGTTTTTAACAACACTTCAGGATAATAGAGCCATTCACCATTGATTTGATAGATCTCATCTTCTGTTAAAGTTTGCTGGCGCATATCTAAAACACCTGCTTGTGCAAGTGGTTGATTATTAGAAGGTGTAAAATATGCTAGCCAGAGTAGACGGAAAATCGTTAAGACGATAAAAATGATTAAAATAACTAGCAAATGTCTTACGATAGGTTTTCTCAACGCCAATATAAAGCCTCCTGTAAGTTAAAATATTAGATTGTATTGTTTTACCATGCCATGAAATAAAGAAAAAGAAAATATGCATTTCGCTCTAAAGAAAACTTTATGTATATAAATTGAAGATTTTCACACATTATTAGTTCTTTTTGAGTAATTGTGTTTTGAGTTACAGAGGTTAAAACGATTAGTTGTTAAGTATTTTTTAAGAGGTATGACGTATGATGATGAAATAAAAACTTTTAATATGAGAATTGAACTTATTATATATAGCTTTAGCAAAATATCATCTCAATGGGAGAAATGATCTATTGTGGAGAAATTTAAGTTAAATTTATCGTTTGTCATTGTTAGTATGATAATAATTGTTGTACTCGTTACATCAAGTATCAGTATTTGGATTAGTTATAAAAGTTACAGTGAAATGCTAACACAGCCTAACCATGCTTTACAGGAAGCTTTTATAGAGGAAGTTTCTGATATAGCTGAAATCTATGTACAAGAGTCATTACAAAACTCACAAACAGAATTTTTAGTTAAGGATAGGCTTGAACAGGCAGTAAGTCAGTTACAAAAAGAAAGTGTTGTCTCTGTTAGTGTGTTTTTAAAAAAAATACTTCTTCCTTTATTGTTAATAGTAGCAATTGTTTTCATATTGGTACTGTGGTTTGTGTTGAAAATTATTCGACCTCTACAAGATATTGTTAAAAGTGGACAAGAGGGCTGTGGAATTAACGATTTAAAATTAGTGAATGACTGGTATGCTGAGGCGAGTAACTTGAAAGATGCCATGTTAAAGGTAAAAGCTGATTCACAAAATAAAATTAAGGAATTGACTGACCAGTTGAAATTAGATTCTTTAACAGGTATTCCGAATCGCCGAAGCATGGATCAAGTATTAAGTAATTTAATTGCAGAGAAAGTGCCACATGCCATTATTTTAATCGATTTAGATGAATTCAAAAGTGTCAATGATACATATGGGCATACAGTGGGGGATGAGGTTTTAAAAGCTTTTGCAAACAAAATGAAGGAAAGCGTTCAGGGAAGCTGTTTTAGATATGGAGGAGAGGAGTTTTTAATTATTTTGCCTTATACGGCAATTGAAGACGCCGTTAAATTAGCAGAGGAATTGCGAGTTAAACAAGCGCAAGCTGAAAATCCTAGTGGTCGTCCAGTTACCTTGTCGGCAGGTGTTACAGTTTTTTCTTCTTCGATTTGTGACCCGAATCAGTTAATAGCTATTGCTGATCAGGCATTGTATGAGGCAAAACAATCAGGTAGAAACTGTATACGTGTGGTGGAGGATTTCTCTCGAATTAGTAGTTAATTACCTTCAACAACCAAAAAATGTAGCTGTCTCTTAGGAGGCAGCTACATTTTTACTCTTGCGCTATTGTTGCGTATAATTCTATGGTCTCTTGATTAGGTGAAATATCTAGGTCAGTAAACAAGGTCTTCTTAAAGTCTTTGTAAACTTTTACTGCATTAGCACGATTATCTTCTTGAATATAGAGTTGAAGAAGCTCTTGGATGATTTTATCTGAATAAGGATTGTAGTCCAGCATCACTAGTAAAGTACGCTCCATTTTTTCTACATTGTTTGTTGCCTTGTAATGCTCAACTAAGTAATTTAGTAAAAGCGTAATTTGGTTATGAATGAAATTCGACTTACTATGAATCCAAGAGTAATCTAATGTAGCCATGTATTCTCCATGAGAGTTTTGAATAAATGCCTCCGCTCTTTCTATATCTAGCTCCCCGAATTCCTCTTTGTGCTTTAACAGGTGCTCTAATTCTAAGACATCAGATTGAAAATTCTCTAGCTGTAAAATATAACAGCCGTTTACATATTGTAAAACGTTAAAGTACCCTAAAGCTGAGAGAGTCGTACGTAGATAAGAAACTGTTGTATGAAGTTGCACTCTTGCTTTTTTGTATTCAGTTTCAGCCCATAATGCTTCGATGATTGTATCTCTAGGCACATGGCTGTTGAGATTAGATAAAAGAAAGGCAAATAATTCTTTTGTTTTAACAGTTCGCCAATGCACGATGTTCTTATTATGTAAAACAGTGAATCCGCCTAAGCACTGGATACTAAGGGAGTACTCATTCTGTTGCACTCGAGTAGGGGGGGCTATTTCTAATTGGAATAGTTCATGTATCCTATTGATAGTCATCTCAAGTCGAGATTTAGAAATAGGCTTTAGTAAATAGTCTAAGGAATTAATTTCAAATGCCTGTACAGCATAATCTCGATACGCTGTCACAAAAACAATACAGACATTTTTCTTCCACTCCTTTAATATTTGAGCAATTTGCAAACCGTCCATTCCTGGCATTTCAACATCTAAAAAAGCGACATGATAGTCCAATGTAGGTGCCTCATCAAGCAAATCTTTAATTGTTGAAAAAGCTTTAACAACCTCTACTGAATCAAATTCTTTCAACTTTTTTTCCATGTTTAAAAGAGCTAACGGTTCATCATCTGCAATGATTACTCGAATCACAGTAGGACACCAACTTTCAAATTAGTATATGACCTAACTATTTGTATTTTAGGTATTACATATAGTATTCAAATTGTAATTATTAGGTTAATAAAACTTTATTTTACATTAACAGAGTAAACGCAATAAGTATACAGAGTGATTCACTTGCTAAACACATTTTTTCTACATCAACTAGAGTAGTGTGAATCCCCATTTGATTACTGTTTGGTTTAACCCATTAACAAAGTTCACTTTATAAAATCGAGTTCAAGGCGTCTCCTTTTCTACTTTATCGGCTATAAAAACTGTATTTCCATTATATAAAATATGCAAATAGATTGTAGAGATTTGATCTTAATTTTCCATATAATTGTTTAATTGGAGAAAAAATTGATTGAAATTGTATATTTTACTGATTAAATAGTAATAATTTGTAATATCAGGTCCAAGTCCTGTGATATTTAGATGCATTCTACAATAATGCTTGTATACTTAAGAGCCTAATTCTCTAGTGTGCTAGCAACAGATTGCAGAAATATAAAACAACTGGAGGTATTACTTATTATGAAGAAAAAGGCAATAGCATTAGCTGTAGCATTGACTCTTGGCATGGGGATGTTCGGGAGTACCACTTCTGCTAAGGGAGTATATACTGGTCAGACGAGCAACATACTTTGGGGCATCTCACCTATTTATAATTTGAGTTTAGCCGAGTTGCAACAGTTAGACGAATTTGATTCGATATGGATTAATCCTGATCAGACCTTGAGTATGGAAAAAATACTGGAGGAAGAAAAGACAGATGACACCCACCTTATTGAGGCCGGTGATACATTATTCAGTCTTGCTAAAGTTCACAATGTTAAGGTGGACGATTTAAAAGAATGGAATAACCTCACATCAGATTTAATTTTAGTTGGTGAAACGTTAGCTGTTAAAGCTTCAGCAGCAAAGCCAAAAACAGCAAAAACCATTGCACAGAAGCCTGCAACAAAACAAGCTACAACAAAAACGGCCACAACAAAACAAGCGACAACAACAGCAAGTGCTCCAGCGAGTCAAAATGGTCAGACATATACAATGCGTGCAACAGCTTATACAGCATATTGTAAAGGTTGTTCAGGTATTACAGCAAACGGGACAGACATACGCTCAAATCCAAATTTAAAGGTGATTGCTGTTGATCCCCGTGTTATTCCCCTTGGAACGAAGGTGTGGGTAGAAGGTTATGGCGAAGCGATAGCTGCTGATACTGGTGGTGCGATAAAAGGAAATAAAATTGATGTATTTATTCCTTCTGATGGACAAGCTCGTAATTGGGGTGTTCGAACAGTTACGGTAAAAATTTTAAATTAATACAACATAGGGATTTCTCAGTATTTTTCTGAGAAATCCCTTTATTTGTAATGAGGATAAATACCTATTTATGAGTTGCGAGAGTATTCTGATAAATGATAAACTATAAAAAAGGAGGATGATACAGTTTAAATGAATCTATACAAAAATAGTTAATTTTATAGTTGTTGCAGTGTAATCGCATTGTTGCAAATAAGATAGGCAAAACAGTTCAAAAGAGAGTTGCTAGAGAATGATACTGGCAAAGAAAGTTAGATTGTACCCAAGTGAATCGCAAGAACAAAAGTTGTGGCAATCAGTAGGAACAGCAAGATTTATCTATAATTGGACACTTGCAAAACAAGAAGAAAATTATAAAAATGGAGGCGAATTTTTAGCCGATACAGTTCTTAGGAAAAATAAATCTTATGTAGTTAGAAAAAATGAAAAGAGCTTAAAAAGACTACAAAGACAAGTAACTAGAAAATATAAACAAAATAAAAAAGGAAAGGAGTATGTCAAAACTAAAAATATTATAAAACTTGAAAATCGGATACGACTAGTCCACAGAAGATTGACTAATATACGGAATAATTATCTTCACCAAACGACAACAAGTATAGTGAAAACCAAGCCATACAGAGTTGTAATAGAAGATTTAAATATTATAGGCATGATGAAAAATAAGCATCTATCTAAAGTTATCTCAAAATAAGGTTATTATGAATTTAAACGACAACTTGAATATAAGTGTAAATTTAGAGGAATTGAGTTCGTAGTAGCAGATAGATTTTATCCATCATCCAAAACTTGTAGTCACTGTGGGGAGATTAACAAAGACTTAAAACTCAAAGATCGAGTTTATAGTTGTAGTTGTGGCTTATGTATTGATAGGGATTTAAATGCAAGTATTAATCTTGCAAAATATAAATTAGCATAATATCACCAACAAGATAACGCTAATATGTAGGATGCGTTGTATCCGAATTTACGCCCTCGGAGAGTTACATCAAACGAAAGTAGATGGGTTACTTGTAGCGATCGAAATCGGACTTGTTGAACAGGGAATTAAACAAGATTTATAGATATTTATAGATTTTTGGCAACGGTAATAAAATGAAATTGACAACTTTATTTATTATTTCTTTAGGTGTTTTTTTAGTGGGCTGCGCTGATAAGGATGAGAAAGCGGAACAACAATCAGTATCAGATAGCTCGGTTGCTTTAACTGCCACTGCGAAAGTAATGAGTTCGGATAATAAAAGTTTAGGAGAAGCCAAATTTGAAGAACAGGCTGATGGTGTGAAAGTAACCGTTACGGTAAGTGGTTTACCTGCTGGAAAACATGGTATGCATATACATGAAGTAGGGAAATGCGAAGGGCCGGATTTCGGTACTGCAGGAGGGCATTTCAATCCAACGCAGAAAGAGCATGGCAAGGATAATCCGCATGGCCATCATCTCGGGGATTTACCGAATTTAGAGGTAGCGGAGGACGGTACTGCAACTATGAGTGTCTTGGCAGAAGGTGTAACGTTACAAAAAGATGCTGAACACTCTTTGATGGATGGGGAAGGTACTGCGCTTGTTATTCATGAAAACGAGGACGACCATATGACAGACCCTACTGGTGAATCAGGCGGAAGAATTGCATGTGGTGTTATTCAATCATAATAGAAAAGGAGCTGGGACAAAACTAAAATAATTTAAGGTACAGAGGAAAGGTGTTTATAAATTTTTGCTATATGGAGACTTAGCACACTTAGCTATTCGTGCTTTTGCAATAAATAAAAAATTAGAAGTGTTGCGGGACAGCGAGGGTTGCGGCTTACTGTGCTGAGCGGAAAGCACCGCCGAAGTGGACAACAACGGCGCTGTAAAAAAGTGTTAGATTGACTGCCATCAATCTAACACTTTTTCTCTTTTGTCCTAGCCTGTTTTATTATAGTAGTTTGCACTGATAACAAGGTTTCACTACTAACTGATGGAAACGCAAATGTTGCCCCCTGCTTAAACAGTACAAATGTAAGCATAGGGTTACGGCTTACTATGCTTGGCCATCAACGGCATAGTAAGTATTGGATTGAATGGGGTCAATCCAATACGCTCAATATAAAGACTTCAGCCATTAATTACTGTTACAAGCAGTTTTTATGATATTACCTTTTGATGGTGTGATCAGAAAACACCAGTATGTATTGCATAACTATTGGTAGAGATGGGTACCATCAGAAATAGAGGAGGTAATAACATGAAAAAAATATCTATCTTAATTATTTCTTTGACTGTCTTTGTCGGAGGGTGCAATCTTTTTGATAAGAAAGATGAAAAAGTAACCGTTAACTCTAATGCCAATTCGTCTTTAACGGCAACTGCAAAAGTAATTGGTTCAAATAATGAGAGCTATGGGAATGCTTTTTTTGAGCAAGAAGGCAATGGGGTTAAAGTAACTTTAGCATTAAGTGGTTTACCAGCGGGCACACATGGTATTCATATCCATTCAGTAGCGAAGTGTGAAGCACCTAAGTTTGAATCGGCAGGTTCGCATTTTAATCCAACAAATAAGGAGCATGGAAAATTAAATCCTAACGGTTATCATTTAGGTGATTTACCAAATTTAGAAGTTGGTGAAGATGGGACGGTAGATTTAAATTTCTTAGCTGAAGGTGTAACATTACAAAAGAATGCTGAAAATTCCTTAATGGATGGAGAAGGTACTTCATTAGTTATCCATGAAGCAGCAGACGATTATAAAACAGACCCTGCTGGTAATTCAGGTGCAAGAATTGCATGTGGAGCAATCCAGTCAGGAAGTTAGTTGGCTAATTTGTTAACATAAAGTTGAAACACCCTACCACTACGTATTGTGGGGGGTTTTTTGCGTTACAGGCTGCTCGCATAGACGGGCGGGGCTTATGCATTCTCCACCACTACGTTGTGTAGTTGGTTGTGAGTTTCATCCTATTTTCCATGTAATAAAAATAAATAGCTAGCAAGGAGTATATTTTTATACAATATGTATACATTTCTACACTAGTATATTTTATTGTAGTAGAGTATTTTTTAGTTTATTAGAGAAAAAAGAAGGGTAAATAACAGCGTATTATAATTGGGTGTTGTTCGTATTTATGTCATTTTGTATAATTATAATTATCTGAATTTACTATAAATAGGTTGACATAATTATACTAAATTTGATAATTTTAAATTGATTCTTAATTATAACCAAAGGGGGAAGGTTAATATGAAGAAAAAGCAATTTAGATTATTCATGCTATTAAGTGCCATTGCGCTATTAATTTTAGCGGCATGTGGATCTGATAGTAGTACAGGTTCGGATAAGGAAAATGGGAATGGTGATACAGCTAGCTCTGAAAAGCCAAAATTTTTAAGTTTATTAACGGGTGGAACGCAAGGTACTTACTATGCATTAGGTGGTACATTTGCTGATTTAATTACAACAGAAACAGGTATTAAAACGACAGCAGAAGTTTCTCAAGCCTCTGCAGCAAATATGACTGCCTTGCAAGAAGGTAAAGGTGAGATTGCGTTTGTGCAAACAGATATCGCTTATTACGCAACTGAAGGTAAATTCATGTTTGAAGGTAAAAAAATTGATACGATTGCGGCATTAGGTGCACTTTACCCAGAGACTGTTCAATTAGTAACAACTGAAGCTTCTGGTATTAAAACATATGCAGATTTAAAAGGGAAAAAAGTTTCTGTAGGGGCTCCGGGTTCTGGGACTTATGCCAATGCTGAACAATTACTTGAAATTCATGGTTTAACAATGAATGACATTAAAGCGCAAAATCTTGATTTTGGTGAGTCTACTGATGGTCTTCAATCAGGTCAAATCGATGCGGCATTTATTACTGCTGGTACACCAACAGGGGCTGTAGAGGCATTAAATGCGACGACAAAAGTTAATATTATCGGTGTAGATGCTGGTAAAGCAGATGAGCTTATTGCCAAATATCCTTACTATGCAAAAGATACAGTAAAAGCTGGTACTTACGGTATTGCGAATGATACAGAGACTGTTTCTGTTCTTGCGATGTTAGCAGTGAATAAGGATTTACCAGAAGATGTTGTATATGCTATGACAAAAGCGATTTATAGTAATACAGACAAAATTTCACATGCTAAAGGTGCATTTATTAAAGCTGAAACAGCTTTAGATGGTATCAGTATTGATATTCATCCAGGTGCTCAAAAATACTTTGATGAAAATAAATAGGACAACATCGCTTTACATGTTCCAAGCTATTGAAAAACGAACATTTGCTCGTGGTTTAACAAGGTGATTTTTGGACATTGATAATGGTTTTTTATATTTTCTTAAACATGAAAGGGGCTCGGATTGCGTAAAGCTTCGGGCCCCTTTTTGTTACATAAAGATGCTAGCAAAATAGCGAATAGTTTTTAAAGTGGGGGAACAGATGTGATGCGAAAGAGGAGAATAGGTTTGGTAATAGCCGTATGTTGTATATGCCTCGGCATCATTATTTTTCTTCCTCTTCAAAAGGTATTCGCATTTACAGAAACAAGGGTAGACGATCCAATCGTACATTATATTCCACTAACATCTGATGAGGATTTTCGTATAAGGTACACACACTCTATCCATAAATCAGATGTACTGGAATATTATCGTTGTATAGAAGAACAGCGTATTCAAATGATTGGAATGGAGTATGAAGACTTAGCAATTGGGATGCCTGGCTACGCTGAGGAAAATCAAACGTTAACACAACGAGATGGTAAATATTTTTTGCAATTTGACAAGGAAGTCATTGAAAACTTCACAATTTATATCGGGGATTTAGACTTAGACCTTGTGTTTGTTTACAAGGAACAAGAATACGATTTAAAAAAAGATTTGCAAAGGGGTAAGTCCTATTTATTTGAGGTGAAGCGATTATCGCTTTATGAACGATGGAAAGGAGTTAGGATGAAATGACAAAACAGCATGAACGTAACACCGAGGTAAAAGAAGAATTTGAACAAATATCCGCTGAAGCGCAACAAGCGATACTTGAAAAATACGATATCGAATCCAATGTGCGAACGATATCAGGCATTATGAAACATATAATCTTCTTTGGATTATTGGCATTTTCATTGTTTCAATTGTATACAGCGATTTTTGGGCAATTTACAGCACCCATTCAACGGACGATTCACTTAGGGTTTGGCTTAGCTCTGATTTTCTTATTATTTCCAGCCCGTAGAAAGGCGCCAAAGCATAAAATTGCATGGTTTGATTATATTTTATCGTTATTATCGGTAGTAGTCGGTTCATATTGGGCATTGAATTATACAGAACTTGTTAATCGCAATGGGACCATTACACAGTTGGATTTTATAGTCGGTTTAATAGCTGTTTTTCTTGTGCTTGAGGCTGCACGTCGAGCAGTAGGTTTACCGATAACGATTATCGCAGTATGTTTTTTAATTTATGCCTATTTCGGTCCTTATTTCCCAGCCTTTATGGCGCATAGAGGTCAGGATTTTGAAAGTATTGTGAATCTGATGTTTTATACGACAGATGGTATTTTAGGAACACCGATTAGTGTATCGGCTACATTTATCTTTGTATTCTTATTATTTGGGGCATTTCTTGTAAAAACAGGAGTTGGGCAATATTTTAATGATCTGGCTGTAGCATTCGCTGGAAAATTAATTGGTGGGCCAGCAAAAGTAGCTGTCTTTTCAAGTGCTCTACAAGGTATGATTTCAGGAAGCTCTGTTGCCAATGTAGTCACATCTGGTTCATACACGATTCCGATGATGAAAAAGCTAGGATACCGTAAAGAATTTGCTGGTGCAGTTGAAGCGGCTGCTTCTACTGGCGGGCAGTTAATGCCTCCGATTATGGGTGCTGCGGCATTTCTAATGGTGGAGTTCATTGGACGTGGAATTACATATTGGGATATTGCAAAAGCAGCTGCTATTCCTGCGTTGCTGTATTTTACAGGTATTTGGATTATGACGCATTTTGAAGCGAAGCGTGTCGGCTTAAAAGGCTTACGTGATGATCAAATGCCAAATCGTAAAGAGGTATTTAAGAAGATTTACCTGTTACTACCAATTGTTTCTATTATTATACTGATGCTAACAGGTACGCCTGTTATGCATGCTGCACTGTATGGGATTTTAATATCCATTGCAGTCGCGATGTTTAACAAAGATACGCGCTTAAAGCCGAAAGATATTATCGATGCACTAGTTGAAGGAGCTCGTACAGCACTTGGTGTAGTTGCGGCAACAGCTTGCGCTGGTATTATTGTAGGGGTAGTGGTTAAAACAGGTTTAGGCTTAAGTTTAGCTAATAGTTTAGTAGCTTTAGCTGGAGGAAGTATTATTTTAACACTTGTTTTCGTTATGATTGCTTCACTAATTTTAGGAATGGGTGCTCCAACAACGGCAAACTATGTTATTACATCAACCATTGCAGCACCAGCGATTGTGGCATTATTATCGCCTAATACACCACAAGAATTAGTGCCAGTTGTTGTCTTATTATCGGCGCACTTCTTTGTGTTCTATTTTGGTATTATTGCCGATATTACACCGCCAGTAGCACTTGCTGCATTTGCTGCTTCTGGAATATCAGGTGGCGATCCAATTAAGACTGGTGTAAACTCTGCAAAACTTGCCATTGCTGCATTTATTATTCCGTATATGATTGTTTTCTCACCAGCTTTATTAATGATTGATACAACGATACCGCAAATATTATGGGTAGTCTTTACGGCTGTTACGGGAATGGTTGCAATTGGTGCTGGCGTAATTGGCTATTGGTATCGTAAAGTGTTGTGGTTTGAACGTCTGATTGCCATCGTAGCTGGATTATTGCTCATCTATCCTGAAAAATTCTCTGACTGGGCAGGTCTCGCAATCTTTATTGTGCTTGTAGTGATTCAAATTTTAACACAGCATAAGTATGGCGGTAACGGTATGGACAATGATAATAAAAGCGTAACAGCTTAAGGAAATCGTAAGAGCATCCAAGTAAAGTAGTCACTTGGATGCTTTTTTGATATGGAAAAATGGAGAGGGATGACCATTGCTGTTTATTCGAATTTATTTTAAGTATATCTTATATCAAAAAGAGATGAAATCGATATATATTATGCATAATGAGTATTATTTATTGATTTTTAATAAAAAGTTAGTATATAATAAAATTATCAGAAAATTCAATTAACGAAGGAGGGTGACGAGGAATGGAACAATTATTAAACTCGAAATTTGAAACGTATTTGATGGATCAAGAGGCAGAATTCCTGACATCAAACCAAAATATTGAGGAGCAAACAAATCAACTCCAATATGAAGAATATCCAGAAGGTTTTTTTTCAAGTTTATAACGCATTTTCAAAAAGGCTGTGCTAAAAGTGGAACGACTACTTTTAACACAGCCTTTTACTATTGCATAAAAGTATAGTACAGTCACCTTTTTATGAAGTTTACATAAAATAGTAAGAAGTGTTGAAGCGTTTTATTATGAAGTTATATGATTTTAAAATGGATATAGTACTAATTTCATATATACTTTTCTAAAAAGCTTTCATGTATAATGGGGGAGAAAAAAAGGTATATCGAGGTGTGGTTATGACAAGTGCAGCAATGTTAGAAGAATCAATGTATCAATGGTTTGAACATTTTCATAATTATCCAGAAGTAAGTTGGAAGGAGTATGAAACAACTAAGAAAATTGCATCTATTTTAGATGACTTAAACGTATCTTACCGTTTATTAGGTGATGTGCCAGGGTTAATTGCTGAAATTGGTACAGGCGATGAGATTGTAGCAGTTCGTGCAGATATTGATGCGTTATGGCAAGAAGTAGATGGTAAATGGCAAGCGAATCACTCCTGTGGTCATGATGCTAATATTACAATGGTACTAGGAGCGCTATTATTGCTTAAAGATCGACCGCTGCAACATCGCGTCAGATTTATATTCCAACCTGCTGAAGAAGTGGGAAATGGTGCTTGTGCAGCATTTGACCGTGGAGCAGTTGACGATGTTTCGCATTTATTCGGTGTTCACTTGAGACCGATTGAAGAGTTGCCTTTAGGAAAGGTTTCACCTGCTATCCACCATGGTGCTGCCTATTTTTTAGATGGAACAATTCATGGTATTGATGCCCATGGTGCAAGACCGCATCAAGGTAAAAATGCGATTGATGTCATTATGGCAATACAATTAATGTTAAATAGCATTCATTTATCTCCATTCGAGCCACACTCTGCCAAACTAACTAAGATTATTGCGGATGGTGGTAGCACGAATATTATTCCAGGTAGTGCTAGCTTTTCAATGGATATTCGGGCGCAGCATAATCATCAGTTAGAATTACTTCGAAGCCGCATTGAATCGGGACTAAAATCAATACAACAGCAGTTTGAAATTGAAATGAATTGGAAATGGGTCGATTTCACACCTGGTGCAGAGGTTTCACCAATTGCTGCTGAAATGGCTAAAAATGCTATTTTAGAAACACTCGGAGAGCAATTTTTGGCGGATGAAATTACAACACCAGGAAGCGATGATTTTCATTTTTATACAGTCAAAAAACCCGAACTAAAAGCTACAATGATTGGCATTGGTGCTAATTTAGTTCCTGGGCTGCATCATCCAAAAATGACTTTTGAACGAAGTGCATTAATAGACGCATCGAAAGTTCTTGCGTGTGTATTAGAAAAAAAGCCCATCCATGAATAGGTAATTCAAAGAGGTTCTATCCAAGCTCTACACGTTGGATAGAGCCTCTTTTTCCTTGCTTTTCGGGAAGAAATGCATAAAAATACGCGTTTTTGAATGGTTTGTAATTGCTATTTGGAAGCGTTTTTTTGCCCTTTAATATTCAGAATTGCTATAGAAGCATAAAATTTTTGCGTTGACTTTATATTTTTTGAATATTAAGCTAAAAATCGTAAAAATATATTTGCACTGATGAAATGCAAATTTATAATTGGGTGCAAAAAAAGGGGATGGGACAATGAAAAAGGATATTAGTGCAAGTTGGGCGCTCCTGACTTTTGCAATAATGATAACGACAATGCTAGTGACAGTAGTTATGTTAGAGCAAAGTCCACACGTGCCACTTATTGTAGGAACAATTGTGGCAGCAATTGTTGCCAAAAAACACGGCTTTAAGTGGATGGAAATAGAGGAAATGATGTATAAAGGTATTCGTCTAGCACTTCCAGCCATTGTCATTATTATTTTAGTAGGTTTGACAATTGGAGCATGGATTGGTGGTGGAGTCGTTGCTACCATGATTTTTTACGGCTTAAAGTTAATTTCGCCAGCTTGGTTTTTAGTAACGATCTTGCTATTATGTTCAATCGTTTCGCTAGCAATCGGTAGCTCATGGTCAACAATGGCAACAATCGGTGTTGCTGGTATGGGTATCGGTTTAAGTATGGGGATTCCTGCACCGATGATTGCAGGAGCAGTAATTTCAGGTTCATATTTTGGTGATAAAATGTCACCTTTATCGGATACAACAAATCTAGCAGCGGGCTTAACAAATACAGATTTGTTCGACCATATAAAACATATGCTATATACGACAATACCTGCATTAATTATTACACTTGTCGCATTTGGGTTTATGGGCAGAAGTTTTGCTGACGTAGCCATGAATTCTGAAAAAATACTGACTACGCTTGATGTTATGGAAAAAAGCTTTGTGATTTCTCCGTGGTTATTACTTGTCCCAGTTGGCGTTATTGTCATGGTGGCAAAAAAGGTTCCTGCGATACCAGCATTAATTATTGGGATTATTTCAGGATTCTTATTACAAATTTTTGTGCAAGGTGGATCGCCAACGATGGCTGTTCAAGCATTACAAGAAGGATTTGCTATTTCGACAGGAAATGAAATGGTGGACGAGCTCTTTAATCGTGGTGGCTTAGATTCAATGATGTATACGGTTTCAATGACGATTGTAGCCATGACATTCGGTGGGGTGTTAGAATATTCAGGCATGTTAAAAGCACTGATGGATGTCGTTGTGAAATTTGCTAAATCTACAGGCAGCCTTATTGCTTCAACAATTGCCGCATGTATTACAACAAATGCAACATGTTCAGAACAGTATATTTCGATTGTTGTACCTTCTCGTATGTTTGCAGGCGTATATCAAAACCGCGGCTTACATTCGAAAAATTTATCGCGTGCGCTTGAAGATGGCGGAACGTTAACATCCGTATTCTTCCCATGGAATACTTGTGGTGTATTTATATTAGCAACGTTAGGTGTTAGCGCAATGGAATATGCACCTTATGCAATACTAAACTTTGTTGTGCCAATTATTTCAATTATTTATGGTTATGTCGGATTTGCCATTGTTAAGATGACACCAGAAGAAATTGAAGAGGCAAACCAACGTAAAAAAGATGCGCAAGAAAATGAAATGAATAATATGGTCGTAGCAGACTAAATTAAAACGAGTTTTGCTCAAATAGAGGGAATACTCTGAAGAATTTTGCTTAGTAAAGCCAAAGAGGGCAAGCCCCATCACGCAGCTAACTGTTGGCAAGAAGAGACTTTGTAATCATGATGTATACCATGAGATGAGGTGCTCGTTCGCCAAGGAACGTGTTGTGATGGGGCTTGTTAGTTCTAAGAATAGGTTGCAAAATTTAATTCGTAAATTGTACGTGGTCGCCCCTGCTGATGGGTCATTTCTTCACCAACAATGTTCGCATAACCGTGGTCAACTAATTTTTTGATAATACGTTCAGTAGTCCGACGAGTAACTTGTAAGTATTCTGAAAGATTTTGCGCTGTAAATTGTGAAGATTGTCGTTCTCTACTAAATTGTATAATTTTCGAGATATTTAACGGGCTTAAGCTTGTCTGTTTAGCCATTTGTAAAATATACGGATCTTTTGTTTTTAAAGAAAGTTTACCTGCTGATTTTGGAAATGGGCCCAAAAGATTTTTTTGTTCATCTAAAATATAAATTTCATATGGTTTGGAAAATTTTAATGCATATGTCGCATTTTCAGCAGCTTCATATATGGAGTGTCCATAGCCAAAGGCGAGCCTAAAGGGCGTGTTTATTTGTTGCATTAGGTGCGATAAATTTTCCATGTCGAGTGCATTTTGTAAATGTCCAGCTGTTGTATAAAGCTCATAATAATGAGGGGTAATTTCCTTATAGGTTGCACGTATCGCTGCTGTAATTTGCTGTACAATGTCTGCGCATTGGTTATTTTCAGGAACAGCTAAAAATCCTACGACTGCTTTTGCCGATTCGGATTTAGTAAGCAGTGATCTTGATTTCGTTTCTTCAAGACATTGGATAATGGAACTTTTTGCATCTAACATGCGCATTGCAGGAATGTTCTGTAGCTGTAATTCATCAAATACACTATGAATGCTTGTAATAACATAATCAATTTGGTTGGCTTCCCAAAGAGCGACATGTTTTTTCAAAATATGTTTTGATGTTTCAGTAATGCAAATGGGGTGAACATATGGTTTTGTTCCGGTATATTCTATCTCTGATAGAACCTTATCGACAAAGATAGGGTGCATGACATCGATAGATACCCTTTGTAAAGAAATTGCTTTATTTGCAATAAGTGATAATAAAGTCGTCGCAATGGTTACCTCATCTTGCTTTAAATAATTCCAAGGAATCGGCAATGATTCGAGGGATGATTGGGCATGTAAATAGGGTAATGTTCCCCCAAGTAAAAGAGCATCACATGGTTTGATTTGTTTTAATAATGACGGTGCTTCGGAAGGCTGATTGTAAAGGTAAAATTCTAATTGAATATTCTCTATGTTTTGTGCGATACTAAGTATACGTTTCATAAAAGCTTTAGAACATATAATTGCTATTTTTGTAGGCATAGGCATCGTTCCTTTTCTATATTTTTTAAGCAATTAACGACGTATTAACGACAACTATAAAATTACAGGAGTATGATATAAAATGAAAATCCAACAAGTAGAAATTTTTGCAATCCAATTACCACTTATCGATCCTTTTATTATTAGTTATGCTACTTATGATACAATGCCTTCTATCATTTTGAAAATAACAACAGATACAGGCATTGTTGGTTATGGTGAAGCGGTACCTGATGAGCATGTAACAGGCGAATCATGGGAAAGTACGTATGCAGTGTTAAAACACCAACTTGTCCCTGCGATTATTGGAGAAAATCCAATGGCTTTTGAAAAACTCCACGATAAAATGAATCACATTGTAAAGGATGTACCTGCTGCTAAAGCGGCAATTGATATTGCATGTTTTGATATTGCTGGTAAAGCGCTTCAAGTACCAGTATATCAGTTACTTGGCGGTCGCTATCATGAGAAATTCCCGATTACCCACGTGTTAAGTATTGGCACTCCTGAAGAAATGGCAAATGAAGCAGCTAGACGCGTAGAAATGGGCTATCAATCATTTAAAATGAAGGTAGGAACGGAAGTTAGACGTGACGTTGCTCGTATTAAAGCGGTACGTGAGCGTGTAGGCGAGGAGATTGCCATTCGAGTAGATGTCAACCAAGGATGGGGTAACGCCTCTACAACTTTACAAGGTTTACGTTTACTAAAAGATTTAAATATTGATTGGTTAGAACAGCCTGTTGATAGTGAAGATATTGACGGCATGGTAGAAATTAAATCTAAATCTGATGTCACGTTAATGATTGATGAGGGACTTCGAGGCGTACGTGAGATGCGTGAAATCATTTTAAAGCGTGCAGCAGATAAAGTAAATATTAAACTAATGAAATGCGGTGGAATTTATCCTGCTATGAAATTAGCTGTCATGGCGGAAATGGCAGGTATCGAATGTCAAATTGGTTCAATGGTTGAGTCATCTGTAGGTTCAGCGGCTGGTTTCCATGTAGCATTCTCGAAAAAAATTATGACTAGTGTAGAATTAACAGGTCCACTTAAATTCTCGAAGGATATTGGTAATTTACACTATGATGTACCGTTCATTTGTCTAACAGAAAAACCAGGCTTAGGTGTCGATGTAGATGAAGCAGTACTTAAGGAACTATGTGAATTTTCAACAGTAGTCACAGCTTAAGGAGGCGTTAACATGGATAGAATTTATGAAGGAATGCTAGGAGAAACGCCTTTTTATGTTACGAAATTACAACTTCAGCATTTACCTGCGATTGAGAAGTTACAGCAAGAAGTTTACGAGACTTTGCCAGACCAAAGCATTTTACAGCCTTTAACGACGGAAGAATTCGAGTACATTTTGCAAGGAAATGGTTTGATGATTGGGGCATATGTAGAGCATGAGTTAATCGGCTTTCGAGCATTATTAAATCCACCTATTGATAACGATCACCTTGGCTATGATTGCGGAATTCCAGAGGATCAGTTCCATCGTGTTTTATATCAAGAGATATCCAATGTTTCCCCACATTATCGCGGCTACGGATTACAAAAAACATTAGCAACGATTGTGATGAACGCTATTGATTTGGATTGCTACGATTATGTTTGCTCTACGGTTAAACCGTATAATATACCGAGCTTAAAAGATAAATTTTCACAAGGTCTTGTCATAAAGGGCTTGAAGATTAAGTATGTTGATAAATTGCGATATATTTTCTATAAAGATTTACAACAGGAGCAACCAGCTTATACTGAAAAACAAGCTGTTTTGATGGGAGATACTGCCCTGCAGCAGCAACTGTTAAAAGCGGGATATACGGGAACTGCCATGTATGAAGAACAAAATGACTGGTTCGTACTTTATGAAAAATAGCTTGGAATAAAAGGAGGCCTTCCTTTCACAAAGTGTGAGAGGGAAGGCTTTTTTTATTTCTTGAGTGGGCAAAATCCACAAGCAAGTAAGCCAGGGATATCTTTTGAAAAACAGCAAGATTTACGGACAGGAACGTTAACTAAATTTGTAGGGCTTTGACCACCAGTATAGTCAGCCCACCAAGATTTTTGTGAAAAACGGGCCCAAGTTTTAGGGTTCTCTAAAGCCTCAATGTCTTCCATTGCCTGGTCTGCTAAGCCAGGGTTAGACAACAGTTGATGATAATGCCAAAGTAGATAACCAAAGAAATTTTCCCAAATGGTTAAAGGAGAGATGGATGTTACTTTGCGCAATTGCTGAACGATGACATGCCCATCATATAAAATTTTTTCAATCACAGATTGTCTTTCATCTTCATCCACGTAACGCCAATCATTAGGGTTCACAAACATGGCAACTGTAAAGCTATTGAATTCCTTGGCCGCATCAAAACGAATGTCAATTGGCTTTCCATCCCATACTTCATCATAGGCAGCAAGCATATATAGCTGCATTGCAAAAAACATACCATAGCGACGTGCAAAATGGGAAATAGCTGCGGTTTCCGTTGCCGCATCCGTAATACCCATCATAAGGTTTAAAAAATCGGGATGGTAAAAGTCTTTATGTATATCAGCTAATGTAAATAATGTTCGTTTTGGTTCTGTTGTATAAATACTGTAGGAATTCAGTTGTCTTACTTGATCCATCGTTAAAGCTGGCACTGTCATCACCTTTTCTTTTCAATCATTAACATCCATTATAAATTAATCATTTTTACTTCACAAATGGAATGCGATATAGTAAAATACATTAAACATATCTGAAAGGTAGGTTTTTAAATGTCATTGCCATATGCAATTCCAAGACCACTTGTACGACTCAATCAATGGACCATTTTGTTAAGTGTCATAGTGACATGGATAACAGGGCTTGCTTGGATATTAGTCATTCCTTTAGTCGCTAATTTACTTGGTGTTTTATGTAATTTTAATCCCATTATCCGATTGGGAAAACTGTTTTTGAAAAAAGCACCAGCTTCCTATATACCTGAAGACGCCCAACAACAAAAATTTAACTCTAGTATTGCTAGCATATGTTTAGCTGGAGGATTCGTTGGGTTTTTCTTTAACTGGCATGTAGTAGGGTATGTATTGACAACAATGGTAGCCATCGCTTCATCTGTTGCTATTGCTGGTTTTTGTATCGGTTGCTTTTTGCATTTTCAGCTAAAACAGTGGCAATACAGAAGGTCACTTAAGAAGGCATTGTAATTATTTGAAAAATTTTTAAGTTAATTTAAAGATAATAGTTGACAATTTAATTGATAATGATTATCATTATCATTATAAAGATTATTCCTCCTCTACAAAACGAGTGTAGAGAGGATGAACTTTAGCTACTTTTCTCCAGAAGTTTGCTAGTTCATAAAGCGCTCCTAAAACCCCCCTCATTTTTTGGGAACGTAAAATCTCTAGACGGCTTATTCCTATGATGAATGAGCCGTCCTTTTTATTTTTTAGCAGCACCCTCATATGTTATGAAGACTGTTCAGATGGGGAGGTGTGTTGAGCCACATTCTTTTTTTCAAGTACCATTGTATAGTAGCTATGTAACAACATACCGACAATAATAATACCAAGTCCAGCAAGGGCAATTGGATCAGGAAAGGCAATGTTAAGTAGTAGCACCTCACCAATAATGACAAATAGTATTTCGGTTGATTGGGTTGCTTCCACAGCGGCTAGTTTGCCTTGATGTTCGCGCACACGGTCTGTTGCGATAAAAAATAGAATGGTTGCAATGACACCAGAGCTAATCCCGACTAGTAATGATTGTAGAACTTGGTTTAGTGAAGGTAGACCAACCGTTAAAACAGCATATAGCCCCATGATAATCCATGCAGGCATGGAAGCGATAGTCATACCAAGCACACGCTGAAATGTATCAATACGTCCTCCGCATATTTCCATCATTTTTCGATTACCGAGTGGATAAGCAAAAGCAGCAATCACTACAGGTAAAATCCCTAGCAGTAGATTTTTAGTTGGGGCAGACTGTGCCTGTGGTACTTGAATAAGCAATATTCCAACTAGAATCACACATGAAATAAGTAAGGAAATTAACGGGATTTTCTGACGTACTGTTTTTCCAGCGATTACTGATACAAAAAGTGGAGCTAAAAGGACACCAGCAACGATTGTAAATTGCCATGTACCCGAAACGAGCCAACCTGGGCCGAATGCTGCAGCAAATGTAAGTGGTGCATAAAATAGTACAAATCCAACGAAGCTCCATAAAAGCCAAGCCCTTGGTTTGTTTTTCATTTCATTGGTAAGTGGTGAAAAGCCTTTACGATAAAAGACAATAGCTAGTAAAAACGGCAACATGAAAAAATAACGAAGTGATGCACTCCAGAGCCAGCTACCACCTTGCATTTCCATCGCGTGATTTAAAATAAATGTCACCGCAAAAAAAAGTGAGGCTAAGATGCCTAATGCAATTTCTTTCATAATTCATCACCCTTAACTTTTATGTAGTTTGAAAATTCAGTCATTAATTTCGGCAGAAAAAGTAATATCTGAAGGTTAAGTAAAAATCCGCGTTGCCTCCTAAGAAAGTAAATGCACGACATTGCGTAAGCAGTGCTTATCGTGCCTTGCTCTTTGGGAGCCAAGCGGATTTTAGTATCTGAAAGACTTTGTACAAAGTCTTTCTTTTTTAATATTTCTTATTGCTCGAAGTAAAGTTAAACTTACTTGCCTTGTTGTTCAAATAGTTGCACGATTTCAAGAATAACTTGTGTTGCTTTTTCCATTGTTTCACCAGAGACATATTCGAATTTACCGTGCATGTTTTCTCCACCTGCAAAAATATTTGGTGTAGGTAAACCCATGTAGGAAAGTTGAGAACCATCAGTACCACCGCGAATCGGTAATGTATTCGGAGTAATATCTAATTTTTCCATTGCTTGACGGGCGATGTCAACAATTTCTTTTACAGGCTCGATTTTTTCCCCCATATTATAGTATTGATCTTCGATAGAAATTGTCAGTGCATCTTTGCCAAATTGTGCTTGTATTTTGGCAGCAGCATCTCGCATTAATTGCTTTTTCTCTTCGAATTTTTGACGATCATGGTCACGTACAATATAAGAAAGCTCTGTATGTTCAATAGCTCCTTTGAAGTCCATTAAATGGATGAAGCCTTCATAACCTTCTGTTTTTTCAGGTACTGCATCTGTAGGCATTTCATTTTGGAAGGCAATTGCCATCGTGATAGAGTTGACCATTTTATTTTTCGCTGAACCTGGGTGTACACTCGTCCCTTTTGTTGTTACTTTAACGCCAGCAGCATTAAAGCTTTCAAATTGTAGCTCACCAAGTGGTCCGCCATCCATTGTGTAGGCATAGTCAGCGCCGAATGCAGCAACATCAAATTTATGTGGGCCCCGGCCAATTTCTTCATCAGGTGTGAAAGCTACGCGAATTTTACCATGCTTAATAGCAGGGTTATTTATTAAGTATTCCATAGCAGTCATTATTTCAGCGATGCCAGCTTTATCGTCCGCACCTAGTAATGTTGTACCATCTGTTGTAATTAGCGTTTGGCCTACATAATTTTTTAGTTCAGGAAATTCAGTTGGAGACATGATTAAATTTTCGTTTAATTGAATGTCACCGCCATCGTAGTGATCGATGCGTTGAGGATTCACATTTGTACCAGTGAAGTCTGTAGCTGTATCCACATGCGCTAAAAAGCCAATTGTGGGAACTATTTTATCTGTATTTGCTTCAAGTGTTGCAAATAAATAGCCATTGTCATCTAGTGTAATGTCTGTTAAGCCGATTGCAGCCAATTCATCCTTCAATACATGCAATAAATTAAATTGCTTTTGAGTGGAAGGAGTAGTTTCACTTGTGAAGTCGGATTGTGTATCGATTTTTGCGTAGCGAATTAATCGCTCGATTACTTGTTCTTTCATAGGTATATGCAGCCTCCTTTGTAGGTGTCTGGCACTCAAACAATTCTGAATTGTTTGAGTGCCAGGCACTTTCATTGTACCACTTTACTTCGGATTTCGGAATATTGAAGGATGCTCAATGCAATAAGTATTTGCGCACTATAATAGGTCATCATAATAACCTCATGCGCAAAAGGTAATGGCATGATAAACTTATTAATCGCTAAATAGGAATCGGATGCGATAAATAATAAAGCGCCAATAATAGCAAAGGGAGAACCTGTACGAATAGCCGTCCAGCCCATCGTTAAAATGATAGAAATATAAGCAAGAACTGCAAAAGTAAGTACGGTTTCTCCGGATTTAAATACGGTACTGGCAATCCAGATAGCCATTGCGGCACCATATAGAAGTAATCCGATTTTTGCCCAAGTTGGTACTGGCTGTTCACTAGTACCTGAAAAGGCGAAGATATAAAAAACATGACCGATTAAGAAACTTGTAAGACCAATAAGAAACCATTGTAATGTGTAGTCTCCTATCATACAAAAAACTAGACCTATAATAATGAATAGTTGATATTTTTTAATTGATTGTACTTTTTGGGTTATCGCCATAAAGATTATCAAAATCATCGGTATGACCTTGAATATCAGTTTTACACTTTGGTCAATATGCGAGAAGAAAAAAATATAATAAAGACCAAGCACAATGATACACGTTAACAACCATTTTTTCGCCAAATTTTTCAGCCCCTTTTCTTTGAAATTCTCTATCGATGCTTAAAATCCTTTATTCGTCATTAAGCTGTATTATTCAGAATTGTTTTACCAAAGAGTAGAAGGGAAGAAGTGTCCGTATAATTTATGTTTGAAACTTTTTTAGTATGTAACCGTAAATAAGAAGACAGTAAGTGAGGAGAGGGTGAACGAAATGACTAAGCTATTGATAGCTTCTGCAGTCATTGCAATTATTGCGAGTGTATTATTAACACCGTTAATAACGAAAAAGCGTGAAGATGGACAATCGAAAAAAGTAATTGGCTACTTTTTTATCGGAGTCTTTGTGATAGGATTTATTGCATCAGGTATTACGCTATATGTTACAAAAATTGATGTTAACTGGCTTGTCTTTTGGCCAGTGATTATACTACTCACTTTGAGTGGTGCATTTCTTGCAAGTGGTATTGAAAGAAAAGTTAAAGGTGGTTTATTTTTAGCAAGCTTATTCGTCGGCGTATATGTATTGTCCGCACCGCTATGGAATGCTAACGATAAATTCAAATCCGCGGAAATGAAAGAAGAGGTTGAAATCAAGCCGTTTGATGAAACACAAACGCCAGCGAGTGTTCCACCAAAATTCGTCCGCAATAAAATGAAAAAAGCTTTCGGCCAAGTACCGAATACAAGCTATTATGAACTAGGACGCTTACAAATCCAAAAGGTAAATGGTGAATATGTTTATATTGCACCTGTTGAATTTTCAGGTTTCTTTAAATGGATGAACGGCAAAACGACACCTGGTTATTTTACAATGAGTGCGACAGACTCAGCGGATAACCCAAAATTTATCGCACAGGAAATGAAATATGTTCCTTCTGCCTATTTAAATGCTAATTTGGAGCGTCATATGCGCTTGCAACATCCTTTCCTTATTTTTTATGGGGATGTTCAGCTGGAAATCGATGATGACGGTAAACCGTACTATATCCGTTCCTACGGGGAGTTTATATCTGCTCGAAATGGCTTTGATGTACAAGGGATTGTCCTTGTAGATGCATTAACAGGTAAATCTGAAATTGTGAAATTAGCAGATGTTCCAGCATTTATTGATGGAGCTGTTTCACCTGAGACAGTAAGTTTACAAAATAGCTATTACGGAAAATATGTTCATGGTTACTGGAATAGTATGTTTGGCAAAAAAGATGTCAAATTACCTTCTGATGAAGGGACTGAATCGAATGTAAGTCCGATATTTAATGAGGAAGGCGAAATGTACTATTTCACAGACTTCACGAGTCCAAAAGAGGGCGTGGATTCAATGCTGGGCTATTCATTAACGAATGCACGAACTGGTGAAGCGACATATTATACAGGAAATCAAGATGCTTCATATATGGATTCACAAGGAAATCTACAAATTATTGAAAAGAAATTTATTGAGAAGAAGTGGGCAGGAGAAATGCCTGTATTGTATAACTTTTACGGGGAAGCAAGTTGGTTAACAGCAGTGCTCGATGCGAATGGCTTCTTACAAAATTATTTTATCGTTTCCGCAGCAAATCCTGAAATCTCAGCCTATGCAACAACACCAAAAGAGGCGTTGAAATTATATAAAACAGCGCTTAGTCGTGGAGGAAGTACGGTTGAAGGTAGTTCGAATGCAGAAGAGAAAAATGCAAGTGGAACAGTACTACGCGTTTATAAGGAACGCCTAGGCGACTTTACCATTGTATCGTTTTTACTGAATAATGGTGAAAACTATTCAGTAAGTGCAGAGACGGAGCCTCTTGCGATTTATTTACAAGAAGGTGACGAAGTAGTTATTACGTATGGTGAAACAGGAGAACAGTTTTTACCAGTACGCTCGCTAATTATTAAAGGGTTACAATAAACAAAAGACGATCAGCACAATGAATTTTGTTGGCTTGATCGTCTTTTTTATGTAGTTTGCGTTTCAATGTAACGGTGCATTTTTTCTTTATGATTTGTAAAAAGTGTAGAGGCATGATCATTTAATGCCAGTATCTCTTGAATATAACCATGTAACAAATTCGTTTCATATTCGAAAGAGAACGATGTTTCACTTTCTATAATATGCTCCAATAAAAGTGCGTGTAGCACAACCACTTCTAGGTTCTGCGTATTCGTGACAAATTTTAAATTTAAAATGGTTGTATAGGAAACGAATTGATCGACGTAGGCAATAGCTTCTTTGTATTGTTTGATATCAATATGTTGTTCTAGCCTCTTTCTTAAAAGTACACAGTCGTTATTTAAGTCTTGTATTTTTAAAAATAAACTTCTTACGCTTCTCTTATGTTGTTGTTCTAGGGTACGAGCAAGATGCTTATTAACATAAGACATTTTTGCATAACTCCTTTCGAGATAGGGTCCTTCTATTAATATTAATGAAAAGGTAGGAAAAGGAAAGAGTCTTTTCGTTTAATTTGTACCTGAATTTAACAGACCATTCAAGACAAAAATACTACATAAGCTATAAAAAAGGGTTCAAAATATAAAAAAAGTGGAGTTATTATCATACGATAGTAACTCCAAAAGAAAAAGTTATTTCCAATTAAAACCTTTCTGTGCTAAGAAGCGATTGATGAAAGGACGACGTTGTTCAATTAAAAAATCAGCCATTTGCTTTGTCCAGTTATCAATTTTACGATTGGAGGAGCGGCTATTGTAATAAGCTTCCATTGTTTCATTGTAAGCTGGTAAAAGTTCCTCGTATTTATCACAATTGTACTCATTTTCATGTAGGACAGCAGCTACTGGTAAGCGAGGTTTGACTTCATTGCGTCGTGCAGGAACGCCAATTGTTAAACCAAACAATGGGAATACATAATCTGGTAGATTCAATAATTCGCTAATTTCCTCAGGCTTATTACGTACACCCCCAATATAGCAAATGCCATAGCCCATTGATTCAGCAGCAATCACAAAGTTTTGTGCGAATAACGAAACATCTGCTACACCAACGAGGACATTTTCAGCCGAGTCTGCCACAATATCAACACCTTCTAATTTCCCAGCCATTTGCAGACGTTTAAAGTCTACACAAAAGACAAAAGCACCACCCGAAGTTTCGTATTGACGTGGATTGCCAGAGAGCAAACCGAGCTGTTCCTTTTTCGCTTCGTCTGTTACCCAAATTACGCTATAGGCTTGTACAAAGTGAGAGGTTGCCGCCATCTGTGCTGTGGCAATTAAATCTTCAATAATTTCTTTAGAAATAGGATTTCCATCGTAAATACGAACTGAAGAGTGGTTACGCAATAATTCTTTCACCATTTAAAAATTCTCCTTTTCCCCTTAAATATACCAAGAGCATATCACGCTTTTTCGCTAAAATCGAATAAACTTCAATAAAAAACTTAAAATCATTTATAAAAAACTATTTTTAAATAATTTGAGCTAGGACAAAAATACCTCGTAAAGTAAAATATATTGTTAGATATAGCTTAAATGTTCTCTTTGGTGTAAAATTATGTATGGCGACAGATTATTTATCTACTGTATTTTGACATTTGTGGGTGTACGGATGTATAGGACAAATAATCTAGTTGAAGCAATTAAATGTGGGATGGAGGAATAAGGAATGGATGAAAAGTTAGCAAAAAAGCTTCGTAATGAACAGTTACGAAACAAAGTTGTAACAGCAGAAGAAGCAGCATCTTGGATTAAGGACGGCATGGTACTTGGTATGAGCGGATTTACACGTGCAGGCGATGTGAAAGTGGTACCGCTTGCACTTGTGGAGAAAGCGAAAACAGAAAGCTTCAAAGTAGATGTATATACAGGTGCATCACTTGGACCAGAAGTCGACCAATACTTAGCCGAAGCGGGTGTAATTCGCAAACGTGGTCCTTTCCAAGGAGACCCAGGTATCCGAAATATGATCAATAGTGGAGAAGTCACTTATGTTGATGCCCATTTATCACATAATGCGGAACTAGTACGCCAAGGTATTATTGGTCCGATTGACTTTGCTATTATTGAAGCTGCTGCAATTACAGAAGATGGCTTATTAATTCCTACAACTTCAGTTGGTAACTCTCCGATTTTCGTACAAGAAGCAGATCAAGTAATCATCGAGCTAAACGTAGCCCAGCTTGATGCATTAGAGGGTGTGCATGATATTTTTGTACCAGGACCACAAGGTAAACGTGATCCAATTCCAATGCTAAATGCGTCAGATCGTCTTGGCACAATTGGCATTCCACTAGACTTAGACAAAGTAAAAGGTATTGTTATTTCAGATATTTTAGATGCGCCATCAACAATTGTTCCAGCTGATGAAGAAACAGATATTATGGCAAATCATTTGCTGAACTTCCTGCGCGAAGAGATTAAAGTAGGTCGTTTAACAACAAGTTTACGCCCGTTACAATCAGGTGTAGGCTCAGTAGCAAATGCTGTATTACTAGGTTTCAAAGATTCCGAGTTTGAGAATTTAGAAGTTTATTCAGAAGTACTGCAAGATGCTGTTTTTGAATTAATGGATGCTGGAAAAGTAAGCTTTGCATCTGCTACTTCTATTACCCTATCGGAAGAGGTAGGAAACCATGTTTATGGAAATTTTGAAAAATATGCTGATAAATTAGTATTACGTCCACAGGAAATTTCTAATCATCCGGAAATTATCCGTCGACTCGGTTTAATTTCTGTAAATACAGCGCTTGAGCTAGATATTTATGGTAATGTAAATTCAACTCATGTTTCTGGCACACGAATGATGAATGGGATTGGTGGTTCTGGTGATTTTGCTCGTAATGCACGGTTAGGTATTTTTGTGACGAAATCGTATGCAAAAGGCGGTAAAATTTCTAGTATCGTACCAATGGTTTCGCATGTAGACCATACAGAACATGATGTAGATATTATTGTCACAGAACAAGGTGTTGCAGACTTGCGTGGTTTAGCACCGAAAGAGCGTGTAGGTCGTATTATTGAAAACTGTGCGCATCCAGATTATAAGGAACAATTATGGGCGTACTTTAACGAAGCGAACGAGGCAACAGGTGGCCACCATACACCACATATTTTAGAAAAAGCGCTTTCTTGGCATGTCAATTTAGCTAAGAACGGTACAATGCAAGATCCATCATTTGCAAAATAATGATATAAAAAAGCCTTGAGAGTTTGTTTGTTGTCTCTCAAGGCTTTAATTTGTTTAAGTTTATTTTTTAAAGGCAGATGTTACTTTAGGCTCTGTCCCTTGGATAAGCCGTTTAATATTTTCAATATGCAACATAAGCGCGATACCAAAAAGAACAATTGAAATCATTGTTGGTCCAATACCAGGTATCCATAAGTAAGTTGCTGTACAAAAAACAATATAAAATACAAGCACACCAATGATTAAATAATTTGTTGTTAAAGATAAAATGACAAATAACATAAGTGCAAATAATGCAATTTTCCAATCAATAGCGAGCAATATGCCTATGATTGATGCAGTTCCTTTGCCGCCTTTGAAACCCATATGGAACGGGAAGTTATGACCTAGTATTACACTAGCAGCTATTGCATAGGTTAATAACCACATTTGTACTTCAGTAAACTGTGAAGCATTGGAGGAAAAGTAGTAAAGTGCGCATAGCACAGCAGCAACTCCTTTACCTATATCAATAAGTGCTACTAATATGCCGTATTTCCATCCAAGAGAAAGCGTTGCGTTTGAGGCACCCGCATTGCCATGGCCAGTCTTTTTTAAATCTACTCCAGATAGAAACTGTGCCACTTTAGAGCCATGAATACAGCCAATTAGATAACCAATAATAATAAAAATAATCATGGCTTTTACCATAAAAATACTCCTTTCAAACTATATTTTTATATAGTGTATGTGTTCTTATTACGTAAAGGAGCAGACAGAAGTTTCAGAAAAAAATAAATTTTACTGTTGACAGAAAAAAAGTCTATGTTTATACTGTGTAACAACGATGGAAATTGAATCACATACTCTTATCAAGAGCGGCGGAGGGATAGGCCCTATGATGCCCGGCAACCAGTGAGTGACGAACTTGCTAAGGTGCTAATTCCTACAGATTCTTACTTGGATCTGGCAGATAAGGGGAGGAAAACTTGCAACCGCAACCCTCTTCTTAACTGAAGGGGGTTTTTGTTTTCTCACATAAATCCTCCTCATCTCCGGTACCATCGTAAAAACCCATTTAGGAGGAAGAAAACATGTCGAATTTTAAACCAGAAACTTTACTATTACACGGTGGCCAAGAGCCAGACCCAGTGACAGGCTCTCGAACTGTACCGGTGTACCGTTCTACAGCTTTCGTATTTAAAGACACTGCTCATGCGCAACGTCTTTTCGCATTAGAAGAAGCGGGCAATATTTATACACGTATTACAAACCCAACTGTAGATGTTTTTGAAAAACGCGTCGCTTTATTGGAGGGCGGTACAGCAGCAGTAGCACTTTCATCAGGTGCAGCAGCTATCGCATTTTCAATTTTAAATCTTGCAGGAGCAGGGGATGAAATCGTAGCAGCAAGTTCTTTATACGGAGGAACATATAACTTATTAGCAAATACACTACCAAACTACGGTATTAAAACAATTTTCGTAGATGAAACAAATCCTGAAAATTTCCGATCTGCCATTAATGAAAAGACAAAAGCAGTGTTCGCTGAAATTTACGGAAACCCAAGCTTAAAAGTGCTAGATGTAGAGGCAGTAGCTACAATTGCACATGACAACGGTTTACCTTTAATTATTGATAGCACTTTTGCTTCACCATATGGCTCAACACCAATCGACTTCGGTGCAGATATCGTCGTTCACTCAGCGACAAAATGGATTGGCGGTCACGGTACAACTTTAGGTGGTGTAGTTGTGGATGCGGGGAAATTTGATTGGACTCAAGGTAGATTCCCAGGATTTACAGAACCTGATGCATCTTATCATGGATTACGATACGGTATTGATACGGCAGCGGCTGCATTTGCCACAAAACTGCGCGTGCAATTACTACGTGATTTTGGACCAACATTAAGTGCAGATGCTGCATTTAACTTATTACAAGGTTTAGAAACGCTTCATTTGCGTATTCCTAAACATAATGAAAATGCATTAGCAGTTGCAGAATATTTACGTAACCACCCATCTGTGGAGTATGTAAACTATAATGGATTAGAAGATTTTGCTACACATGATTTAGCGAAGAAATATTTGAAAAATGGCTTCGGTTCAGTGCTTACATTTGGCATTAAAGGTGGACGAGAAGCGGGCCGTCAATTAATAGACAGCGTAAAATTATTTTCACACGTAGCAAATGTAGGCGATGCAAAATCACTAATTATTCACCCAGCGTCTACAACTCATCAACAGTTATCTGCTGAGGAATTAATCCAAACTGGCGTTTCCGAGTCGCTCATTCGCTTATCAATCGGTTTAGAGGCAGTTGAGGATATTATTGCAGATTTAGAACAAGCTATTGCGCAAGTAACAACTACTGAACAAAAAGTAGAAGCATAACCTATTTAGATAAACAAAGATGTATGTTGTAGCGTTTACGTATTTTCTCATTCGAAAAGCCTCATTTGGTAATGCGTATAACGTTGCTACATTAATCCTTACCTCATTTGGTGAGTTTTCAGAAATTTTTTATAAATAATACCTAGTAATTTTATAAGTATTGTTGACTTGGTTAATACCATGCTGTATACTAGGGATTAAGTAAAACGTTCGAAAGGCTACCAACCTTGAACAAAGTGTTGATGTTACTAAACTTTCACCGCCATTCATTAGGCGAAAACAACTAACTTGTTTTCATAAGTGCTCCCCCACTTTTGAATATATACATGAAAGGGGGTAGCTACATAGCCAGTAGCTACTCTCGCTTTCCATAACTGATCGAAAAAGGAGTGTTATCAATGGCAAATATTTATCGTGCACAAAATGTAACTGCTTATCTTATATATGAATTAAATGAAAGCCATCATTTTGTAAATAATATGGCCATTCAATACTTACTTTCGACAGTTGAATCAAAATGGCAACAAACCTTTGGACATAGTGCTTTTGAAGAAATCGTATATGCTAAAGAAGAAGGCTATACTGTAAAAGAAGTTTTTGAAGAGTATAAAGTTCATGGTACAGACCATATCGCGCTACCTGCGACAGAGTATTACTTACAATATGGGTCATTTCAACTAATTGAGCGCACATATGCCATACCGAACTTTACACAGGAAGAAATCAAACTAGTACAATCAGCTTTAGCACAATATCGTTATCGATTATTTTTACTAGCAAGTTAACTTTCCCTTATATTTTTTAGCTCATTCTCTACTGCTATAGGGAATGAGCTTTTTGTTGTGCTAAGTTATTTGTTGAATTTGTTTCGACTTTTCAAGACAGCCATTCTATAGGTAGTATCTTCGTACATATATAATAGAAGAAAGGCATTTTTTTTATAAAAGAATCGTCAATATTTGTTCAAAAATTATAGATTTATAAAAAAAACGTATAATAAAGGCAATGAAACCGATTTCTTTTGCACGCCTAGAGAAAACAAATGTCCATCCTAGAAAGATTTTTCTTGTGCAATGGATTTATTTGCGTTACAATTTTCTTTAGGTTAAATTTTGAATTATTTGAATATGTGCTTGTAGGCACAAACTTTATATAGAGAGAAAACTGGAGAAATGTACGTTGGAGGGAATCAAGTATGGCAACTATAAAGGCAGCGATCTTAGGATTTGGAACTGTAGGTCAAGGGATTTATCATATTTTAAATGAAAAGCGTGAAGAGCTAAAACATAAATTAGGCATTGAGTTAGAAGTAGCAAAAATATTAGTAACGGATGCTAGTCGTGAACGTGTTCCGGGCACAGCTCACTTAATGACAACGAGTATGGATGAAGTGTTGGCAGAGCCTGGCATGCAAGTTGTATTCGAAGCGATTGTCAATGAAGAGCCGGCATTTGGCTATTTAAAGCGTGCGGTTGAACATAAATGTCATGTGATTACAGCGAACAAAGTGATGTTTGCCAAACGTGGCTTAGAGTTACAGGAGCTTGCAAAGGCAAATGGTGTTTTCGTTGGCTTTGAAGCAACTACAGCAGGTGGTGTGCCTGTTATCAAAACGATGAAAAATATTTTGCTTGTAAATGATGTGAGTCGAATTCAAGGTATTTTGAATGGCACTTCAAACTATATTTTAACAAAAATGCGTGCGCAAGGCTGGTCCTTCGAGAAAGCCTTAAAAGAAGCACAAAACTTAGGGTATGCAGAAGCAGATCCTTATAATGATGTGTCTGGTCAAGATGCTTTTAAAAAGCTAATGATTTTAAGTGCTTTAGCATTTGGTGAACAACCAGATTGGGCTGATGTTGAAGTAATTGGTATTGACTGTATCTCTGCTGAACAGGTGAAAGATGCTTGTGAAAAAGGCTTACGTTATCGCCATGTAGCCGAAGTGGAGAAATTAGCGAACGGTAAAGTGGTGGCAAAAGTCGGGCCACAACTAGTAGATAAAGAGCATCCACTTTATCCAGTAGATGATGTTAATAATGCGGTTGCGCTAGAAACAAACTATATTGGTACATTAACATTGGTAGGACCAGGTGCAGGCATGTATCCAACAGCAAGCGTGATGGTGGAAGACTACGCTGAAATTATCGGAAAACGCGCTGGGTTCGTTGTAAGTATTTAAGTATGTGGTGCCAGTCACTCAAACAATTTTGAATTGTTTGAGTGACTGGCACTTTTAGTCTTTAGTCTTCATCTTTAACGTCGATATCTTCAGGAATGGGTGTGTTACGCCAAATTTCTATTTCTTCTTTTATCCGTTCTAGTTGTTCAAAATAGGTGCTAAATTGTGCACTGTTAATTAGTAATTGATGACCATCATATATGGAACGGATGCGTCCTTCATAAACAAGTCGTAGTACTTGCTCCTCTGGCATGCCAAGATCAATGGCTGTTTCTTCAATGGTTTTATACATAAGCGGTCGCTCCTTTTGATGTACTTATTATACCTTCTCTCGAATGGAAAGCATAATGATGGATTAATGTAAGGAAAGGAAATTGGGAATTGTTTGATTTTGGATAAATCTGTATAGTTAGTAGTAATCGTGTTATAGGCAGGAGGGATAAGCAATGGTCTATCCATATTTTTTTGTTCTTCTAGCAGCTATTTTATGGGGAATGACAGGGACAGCACAAACTTTTTTAGATAAAGGTGTATCTCCCATCGCTGTAGCGACGATTCGTTCAGCAATTGGAGGGGGTTTATTATTAGTCGTAGTCGTGTTATTACGTAAAATCTCTTTTCGGACATGGTCCTGGAAATGGACAATATTAGCGGCCGCAAGTATTGCCTTATTCCAAGGTCTTTTTTTTACTTCCATCCGTTTAACAGGTGTAGCGATTGGAACCGTTGTGACAATTGGGAGTGCTCCTATGTTTTCAGGCGTACTAGAGTGGTTATTTTGGAAAACACGCCCCTCTAAAATATGGGGTATTGCTACAATCATGACGATTACAGGTTGTATTTTATTATTCATCAATAGTGGAGATCGTGCTATTCATTTAGGCGGGGTTGGGCTAGCCGTTTGTGCAGGATTATCTTTTGCCGTGTACACAAATATGAGTAAACAATTAATGGCGCAGCAGGAAGCATTGCCTGCAGTGGCGATGACATTTTCGATTTGTGCAGTATTGTTATTACCGTTTTCCATCAGTAGTGGCTTTAGCTGGCTTGCAGAGATGCAAAATTTATGGACAATGATTTTTATGGGCGTTATGTGTACAAGCATAGCGTATTTATTATTTTTAAGTGGGCTCCAGAAAATTAGCTCGTCCTCTGCTGTAACGTTGTCACTTGCAGAGCCATTGACCGCCGCAATGCTCGGGGTATTGCTAGTTGGAGAACATCTAAGTTCAACATCTTGGGTAGGTGTAGCCATGTTGCTTGGAGGAATTGTGGTTCTAACATTGACTGGAAGAAAAAATAAATAAGGATGAACAATAGGTAAAAGCTTAAGAAATTCTTCATTTTTATCCTAGTTGGTTTTTAAGATTTAAACTGTACACTATTAATTGAGAGCGAGGTGTATATCATGACGAAGTTAACAGTTCTTGTAACAGATGATGATCAAGATATTCGTGATGGTATTGAAATTTACTTAAAAAATGAAGGCTATCATGTTATTAAGGCAGCAGATGGTGTGGAAGCGATTGAAAAGCTGGAAAACAATGAAGTCCATTTGATTATTTTAGATATTATGATGCCCAATATGGATGGTATCACTGCAACGTTTAAAATACGAGCAGAACGCAATATTCCAATTATTATGCTTAGTGCGAAAGCTGAAGATGGAGACAAGATTCATGGGTTATCTGTTGGGGCAGATGACTACGTAACAAAGCCATTTCATCCACTAGAGCTGTTGGCGCGTGTTAAATCACAATTGCGTCGTTATGTACAACTTGGGACGTATCATGACGGGGTTGCGAAGGTGGAAATTGATGGTTTAGTGCTAGATGAAGATGCCAAGGAAGTAGTGTTAGAAGGCGAACCAGTTCGCTTAACACCCATTGAATACAAAATTACAGAATTATTAATGAAAAATGCAGGGCGTGTGTTTTCGATTCGAGAAATTTATGAACGTGTCTGGAATGAGGAAGCTTATAATGCAGAAAATATTGTAGCAGTCCACATTCGAAAAATACGGGAAAAAATTGAAGCGGATCCGAAAAATCCACGTTACTTAAAGGTGGTGTGGGGCGTTGGCTATAAAATGGAAAAATAAAATAGAAAAGTATGCCACGATAGCAGGGTTTGTGGCAGGTGTAATCGGTCTAATTTATTTCGGTATTTATGCCTATCAAATGGTCAATGCTCGCTCCTCCGAAATGCTACAGTTTTTTGAAAAAATTTTTTAGAGGAGCGTTAAAAACATGATGAAAAATTGGAAACCTCTTCTTACACTTATTTGTTTAACGTGGTTTATATTTGGTGTGTTTACATTTTCAAAAATTGGTTATCAGTATGTAGGGAAATCTTATTTTCAATCTGAAAACTTTCAACATGAACTGGACAATTTCCTAGCAGAAATAGGACCGCTGGCGTTAAATATACCAACCGCAGAGGAATTGAAGAGCAAGATTACAGTTTCGCAAAATGAAATTGAGGAACATCGAAATTATTATGGCTCACTCGGCACGCAAATCGACAATATAAAAAGTCAATATGAGTCTCGTATTCAAGAAGCAGCTGATAATAATGCCAATGATTTAAAGACAAAGCTTGAAAATGAGCGAGATGCCAAAATAAAAGATATTACGAAAAACTTTGAAGATGATGAATATGTTCGTAAGAAAATTGTGGCGCAAAAGGGCGCGCTTATTGATAAATATATAAAATCTGTAAAAGATGAAGCAAAAGATTTCGCAAAAAATTATAATTATTTTTCTTATGAATTAACAAATGAAAATGGTGAAACCTATCGTTCAGGAAATATTACTGACAGTAATGTATACAAAAAAATGTATATACAACATCCATTAAGAACAGGAAGTATTAGTAACAATTCAAGTAATTTACTATACGGTTCGGATGTATACATCGAATCCGACGTATTAAATGAAATGACTGATTACACTGGGACGATTACGATTTCTAAAAAAGCAGCCCAATCCGCAGCAATTATGGGAGGCTATGACCAATTTAAACGCAATCAATATATGTTCTTTATGATTTGGATATCAAGTCTTATCGCGGCATTCTTTGCTTGGAAAGGGCGGAAAGAATTGCTGCCAACGATTGGGGCACTAAAAGAAAAAGAATCTCTAGCGAAGTTTCGCATTGATATCCAAATTGTCATATTGTTTATTACAGGATGTATCTATTGGTTTTCTTCATATGCTGCATTTGAAGCAATTGAATATATGTATCAATACAATTATGTACGTTTTTTAATTGACTTTGCTTTTAAAGCATTGATTTTGATCATTATTGGTGTTGCGTTTTTCGTGCAAGTTATTTGGTTATATGGTCGCGTTAATACTGTTGAAAAGCTAAGTGAACATGCACAAGACAGTTATTTATGGGGAATTGGAGAATCCATGACTGATTTATTTTTAAATCGATCAATCGCACTAAACTCGATTGTCATGGTCGCAGCTGCCTTTTTTGGTGGTGGTAGTTTTGTTGCGAGTGTTACTATGGGCGGAGGATTTCCGGTTATGGTATTCGGCATCTGTGGGATTGTTGGTATCCCAGCAATGGTTGTCTTCCTATCTAAAATGGGCTATTTAAATCGCATTATGAAAGATACAAAGGATATGGCAGAAGGGCGCCTTAATCGAGATGTAAAAGTGAAGGGGAAATCCCCATTAGCAGCTCATGCCGAAAATCTTAATCACTTACGTGAAGGTGTTCGTAAATCAATGCATGAGCAGGCAAAGAGTGAACGCTTAAAAACAGAGCTTATTACAAACGTTAGCCATGATTTACGTACGCCTTTAACTTCAATCATTACGTATACGGATTTATTGAAAAATCCAGATATTACGGAAGAGGAGCGTAAGCAGTATATTCATATTCTCGATAAAAAATCAGACCGTTTAAAAGTGCTAATCGAGGATTTGTTTGAAGTATCCAAAATGGCGAGTGGCAATATTGAGCTCCATCGAAGTCGTGTGGATGTCACACAGCTTGTACAGCAAGCAGTTGGAGAGCATGAGGAGGATTTATCACAGGCACGCTTAGACTTGCGTATGACAATGCCGAATGAGCCGATTTACGCTTATGTGGACGGGCAAAAATGGTGGAGATTGATTGATAATTTAATCGTCAATGTATTGAAATATGCACTAGAAGGTACACGTGTCTATGTTACGTTAAAAAGAGTGGCAAATGGTGATGCTGAATTCACGGTGAAAAATGTTGCGAAATATGAAATAAGCGAAAATGCTGATGAATTGTTTGAACGCTTTAAGCGAGCCGATGCATCGCGTCATACAGAAGGCTCAGGCTTAGGTTTAGCCATTGCGCAATCTATTGTTGATTTACACGGAGCGCGTATGAGTATAGAAGTAGATGGAGATTTATTTAAAGTAATTGTACGTATACCGGCAGTGTAACAGACAAGAGGCAGGTACAAAGAGATAGGTGTTGGATTGATTGCAATCAATCTAACACTTTTTCTATGCCGTTGTTGTCCGCTACAGCGGGCGCTTTCCGCTCAGCACAGTAAGCCGCAACCCTCGCTGACGCGCGGGCTGTTGCGTCTTACGTACTGTGCGTTCCCGCAGGAGTCGCCGCCTCCGCTACCAACAACTAGTGTTCACTAACAATGCTTTTATAAGCCTATATTTTTGGCAATTATCATTTTCATTACTTCATTTGTGCCTGCGTAGATTGACATTACGGGTATATCACGATAACGTCTTGCAATTTTATATTCTTCCATATAGCCATAGCCACCGTGTAACTGCATACATTGGGCTGCTATGTCGCGTGCATTTTCGGTAATCCAGTATTTCGCCATAGAGACCTTTGTCACAACATCTTGACCCGCAATATGCTCTTCAATTAATGATTCTAAAAAAGTTTTGCCAAGTTCTATTTTAGTGGCCATTTCAGCAATTTTAAATTGCGTATTTTGGAAGTCACTAATGGATTTTCCAAAAGCTTGACGTGATTTCACATAATCAACCGTCAAAGCAAGCATATCTTCTGCTGCTGATTGGGCAGCAATTGCAACAGCTAGACGCTCTTGTTGGAGCTTTTCCATCATATAGGTGAAGCCTTTTCCTTCCTCCCCGAGTAAATTTTCTACTGGGACACGGCAATCTTCAAAAAATAGTTCAGCTGTATCTTGTGCATGCATTCCTACTTTTTCAAGTTTGCGTCCCTTTGTAAAGCCTGGTGTTCCTTCCTCAATCACGATAAGGCTAATACCTCGATGCTTTTTCTCTGCATGAGGATTTGTTTTTACGGCAACCACCACTAAATTTGCATGAATACCATTTGTGATAAAAGTCTTTTGACCATTGACAATAAAATGATCGCCATCGCGAATAGCCGTTGTTTGGATATTGGCTAAATCGGAGCCTGTTCCTGGTTCAGTCATAGCAATCGCAGTAATCGTCTCGCCTGTTACACATTTTGGAAGCCAACGCGATTTTTGCGCAGCGCTTCCATATGCCTCGATATACGGCACAACGATATCATTATGCAAACCGACACCAATCAGGCTTGAACCTACGCGTTCTAACTCCTCTTGAATAATAACACCAAAGCTGAAATCTAACCCGAGGCCTCCGTACGCTTCTTCAACTTGAGGACATAAATAACCTAATTGTCCGAGCTTGTGCCAAAACTCTAGTGGAATAAGGTGATCTTTTTCCCATTGATCATAGTGTACCTCTGCTTCTTCAGCTAAAAACTTACGTAATGTTTTACGGAATAACTCATGCTCAGTTGATTCAAATTTGTACTTCCCCATTGAGACAACACCCCTTTATTCGCTCGTTTATGCAAAAATTTTCTAGTACATCTATAATGTTACTGAAATACAGTGCAAAATAAAAGTGCTTTTAAAAATACGATTCTTATATGGAATGCTATAATCACAATGAATATATGAAAGAAGAGGACTACTATATGGCAAAAATTGTTGTAGGATTTGTTGTTATAAGTATATATAGCGCTTTAACTTTCTATTTGGGCTGGGGCATCAAGCATTGGCTTGACGCAATGAATTGGTTTCACTATCCCATTTTTTATTGGCTCATACTGTATATTGTTTCTTTTAGCATTATTATCGGTAGGCTACATGAGTCTTTACGCATATTTTCAGTTATCGGTAACTATTGGATGTTTATATTTGAATATGGCTTGTTATTATGTTTAACTGTACAGCTTGTAATGTGGCTAACGCCATTTCATAATATTCGCATAATTGGTAGTTTAGCAGTTGCTATGTTCTTTATATTATGGGTTTTCGGTTCTTATTTTGCATACTCTCCAGTTGTCCGGCATTTAAATATTGTAATGCCTCAAAAGGATAGTGAGCTATCCTCGATGCGTGTTGTCGTTGCATCGGATTTTCATTTAGGCGTGCTATCAAACAAAAAGCATTTACAACGTTTTGTTAAGTTATCAAATGAAGCGGAGCCAGATGTGGTTTTTTTAGCAGGAGATATTGTGGATGATGATCCAAAATGGTTTGTTCAAGAGGGAATGGCTGAAGTAATGAAACAGCTAACAGCGACTTATGGTGTGTACGGAGTACTTGGTAATCACGAATATTACGGAAAGAAAATTCCCAAATTTGTAGAAGAAATGAAAAAAGCTGGTGTTAAAATTTTGCGAGATGAAACAATTCGAGTGAACAATGCGTTTATAATAACAGGCCAAGAAGATAAAACGAATAAAGAAAGGAAACATCTTGAAGCTTTGAAATTGAGCGACCAGTTGCCTTGGTTTGTTATGAATCATACACCAGATGATTTGACAACACCTGCACGTACAGGGGTAGACCTTCATATGTCTGGACATACGCATAAAGGGCAGCTATGGCCGAATCAGTATATTACGGCACGTGTATTTGAACTAGATTATGGTTATAAGCTGAAGGGACAAATGCATACACTTGTTTCATCGGGCTTTGGATTTTGGGGACCACCAATGCGCATCGGCAGTCGCTCTGAGCTATGGGTAGTTGATATTACTTTTCAGTAAAAGAGGTAGTATAAGAAAAAGGAGTAGCTTATAATAAGTTGGTGTGCGCAAAAATCGCTTAAAGCTAAGTCTTTCAAATATCGTGGGCACAAAAGAATGTAGTCTAGGTGATTGTCAATGGAACGTACACAGAGCCTTTTTATCATTTGTGGCATTTCTTTATGTTGCGGAAGCTCTGATTCCCCCGCGTAGAACAAAAGTAGAATAACGTTAAAAGGTAAGGTGACAATGTGGAGATAATAGAATTATTAAAGGCACTTATTTTAGGCTTTGTCGAAGGAATGACAGAGTTTGCACCAGTATCATCTACAGGTCATATGATTATTGTCGATGATATGTGGTTGAAGACAGAAGAGTTTTTAGGAAAATATCCAGCTAATACGTTTAAAATTGTTGTTCAGCTAGGGTCAATTTTAGCGGTTATCGTGGTCATGTGGAAGCGTATGCTAAGTCTAGTTGGTCTCTATAATATTGATGGACAGTCAAAATCGATGACGGGTCGTTTTAACTTAATGCACGTGATTGTTGGTATGTTACCAGCAGTAGTGCTAGGTTTTGCTTTTAAAGATTTTATTGATGACCATTTATTTAAAGTAGAGCATGTTATTTATGCATTAGTTGCAGGGTCAATTTTAATGATTGCGGCTGATAAATTGGCTCCAAGAAGACCAAAAGTTAATTCATTAGATGAGATTTCTTATGGCATGGCGTTTAAAGTTGGTTTAGTACAGTGCTTATCGTTATGGCCAGGATTCTCTCGTTCAGGTGCAACAATTTCAGGTGGGGTTCTTTTTGGGATTAGTCACCGTGTAGCTGCTGATTTTACATTTATTATGGCAGTTCCTATAATGGCAGGTGCCAGTCTTGTATCAGTATTGAAAAACTGGGATACGCTTTCAATGGATTATTTAGGGTTTTATGTAGTTGGTTTTATCAGTTCATTTGTATTCGCATTATTATCCATTAAGTTTTTCTTGGCACTTATTTCAAAAGTAAAACTAATGCCATTTGCAATCTATCGTTTAGTGTTAGCAGCAATTCTTAGTGTTATTATATTTATGTAATTAAAAAGTCACTCATTTGTCACAACAATGAGTGGCTTTTTTTTGATTTTACAACTTTTTGTTTAGAATAAGTACTACCTAAACATTATTATTGTCAAATTGATAATAATAAATATAAAATTTATTAGGTATAAGGATATATAAAAAGGGTGAAATTAGTGTAAAATCGTGGTATAGTAGATAAAATTTACCGAACTATTGTAACTATTATTATATACACTTTATAATCAATAATAGAAAAGATCATAATACTTATTTTAGCTAATAGGTTTTAACATTCAAAAAGAATAGACATAATATTTTAATTTATGGGGTGGAGAGATGTTTCAATTTAGAAATAGACCTAAGCAAAATACAATTGTTATGAATGATGTGTCAAATACAGGTGTAATTATTCAAGATCAGGAACGTTTGCTACAGTTACACCTTGTCAATCTCACAAAACAGGACTTGCAGTTAATAAAAAGTTTAAAGCCTTATATCGAACAAAATGTTGTGGATATTGTTGAAACATTTTATAAGGCTGTTGAGAGTGTACCGACTTTACGGGATGTTATTCAAAAGTACAGTTCGAGTGAACGCCTTCGCCAAACACTTCGCCACCATATAATTGAAATGTTTGAAGGAAGAATAGATAATGCCTTTATAGAAAAAAGGCGAAATGTAGGCAAGATGCATGTAAAGATTAACTTATATCCCAAATGGTATTTAGCTGCGTTTCAAAACTTAGAAAAATCTTTGCGCAAGACTGTTTATAATTTATATTTGTCTAAAGAAGAAGAAGAGAAGTATTGTGATGCAGTAAGTAAAATGTGTAATTTCGAACAACAGATTGTACTAGAAGAATATAATAACTACTCCAATTCTTTAATAGAAGAGCAACGAATGAGTGTACGGACACATGTAAAGGATATAGTGGGTGGGATTTCGACGCAATTAGAGGCACAGTCACATGAGACAAATGAGTCAGTAATGGAGCTTATTTCTAGCACAAAGCAAGTGAATGCATACTTAAAAGACAGTATCGATGAGGCTAAAATGATGCAAAAGGTTTCATCTGAAGGCTATTCGAAAATCGTATTGTTAAATGAGCAAACAGGCAAAATCAATGATAAAACGATTGAAATGGCAATGATGGTGGAGGAACTCAATCATTCCTCTTCAAAAATAAATAATGTTATTGAAATGGTCAAAAACATTTCTGGACAAACCAATTTACTAGCATTGAATTCAGCAATTGAAGCTGCAAGAGCTGGAGAACATGGTAAAGGTTTTGCAGTTGTCGCAGATGAGGTGCGTAAGCTGGCAGACCAAACGAAAGAATCTGTAGAGCAAATTGCGGTGTTAATCGGTATGTCCAATGGGATTACAAAACACGTTGTACAAGCCATTCAAGAAATTCAAGTGCTTGTTAATAATAGTATCGAGCAAAACTTGAATTCATTAAAAGCCTTTGACGCAATATCCGGCTCGGTGGAAGGCTCTATTGTCAACTTTCAAAATGTCGGAAGTCAAATAACGGAATTGGCGAATGTCATTGAATCCATTGGAGAATCTTCCGAGGAATTAGAACGAGTTGCGAGTCGTCTAGATACGACCATTAAAGATTTCTAACAGAACACGTAGCATTTTGCTGCACGTTTAAAGTAGCACAATCACCGCATTTTACTACAATTAACAATTGGATATAAAATTCATTTTCTATAAAAAAGCATAAACATGACTAAAGGTATTAAGTTCAACTACTTGATGCCTTTTAATATTATTTTGGCTAGGTACAACAAAAGGGATTTTTTTGCCTAGAACTGTCGGAATTTAGATGGGATATTTTTGAAGCGAACGGATAGAATGCCTGAACAGAAGGATAGATTTACTAAAAAGAAGGATGGAATGAATAAGTAATAAAACGCTTTTTAAAAAGGGATTTAGTGGGGAAAATCAATGTAAAAGCTTGCTTGTGACCTTCCCATATTAGTGTTACGCTATAGGCAAAATGGGGAAACGAATAAGGGGTGTTGGATGATGAAAAAGAAATTGTTTATTACACGTAAATTCCCGGCTCAGTTTGTCGAGCCTTTAGAGGAGCATTATGATATTGAACAATGGGAGGAAGAGGAGACCGTTATACCTCGCGCAAAACTTTTAGCAGCCGTTGCAAACTGTGAAGTTTTGTGGGTAACGATAGCGGATCAAGTCGATGAGGAATTGCTTTCACACGCCCCCAATTTAAAACTTGTGACAAATTTAGCAGTGGGCTTTAATAATATTGATGTGCCAGCATTACGTAAAAGAGGCATTATGGCAACAAACACTCCTGGTGTGTTAACTAATACGACGGCTGATTTAGTATTCGGTTTATTGCTAGCTACAGCACGTAGAATACCAGAAAGCGAGCGTTATTTACGTGAAGGTAAATGGCAAAGCTGGTACCCTATGCAATTAGTTGGAAAAGATGTATCAGGCGCAACAATTGGAATAATCGGAATGGGGCGGATTGGGCAGGCTGTTGCAAGACGAGCAAAAGGTTTTGATATGAAAGTTTTATATCATAACCGTAGACGTCGCCATGAAGCAGAAGAAATGTATGGGTTTTGCTATGCATCACTTGAAGAGCTTTTAACAAAATCTGATTTTGTTGTGATTATGACACCCTATAATAAAGATACGGTCGGTTTAATTGGTGCAAAGGAACTTGCCTTAATGCAGGAAGATGCGGTATTAATTAACGCGTCTCGTGGTGGTATTATTGACGAGAATGCCCTTTATAACACCTTGAAAAATGGCAAGCTATGGGCTGCTGGTCTAGATGTTTTTGAACAGGAACCAGTTGCATTGGATCATCCACTATTAACCCTACCAAATGTTGTTGTATTACCGCATATTGGTAGTGCATCTTTAAAGACAAGAACAGCTATGCTAATGCTTAATGTCAATGCACTAATAGCATATGGGCAGGGTAAGCCACTTTCAAATAGAATCGATTAACGAATGGAGCTTGGCTCATAGAAAGTAAATAAATCTAGGCGCAGATCTAAATGGATCAAGCGCCTTTTTTTGTGCCTATAGATTGATAGTGCAGATACTACTTGGGATATTTAGTGAAATGTCTAGAAGATGAATTTCATTATTATGAATTTATTTCACAATTTATTGCGAATAAGATTGATATATATTATATTATTCACAAATATGAAAGAATAGGGGTGAGATGATGAATATAGGGATGGAAATAAAAAAATTGAGGACGGACAAAGGTATTACATTGAAAGAGTTAAGTGAAAGAAGCGAACTATCTGTTGGGTTTTTGTCTCAATTAGAGAGGGGGCTTACGACGATAGCAGTCGATTCACTTGAAAAGCTAGCTACAATATTGGGAGTCCATTTAACATATTTTTTTGATTATCCACATAAGCGGAAAGATATCGTTTTAAGGAGTTATGAGCAAGAAATAATGGAAGCCGTAGAAGGTGGATTTATTAAGTATAGTTTAAGCACCAACTTGGAAAATAAACAACTTGTTCCAAGGCTTATCGAAATTCTACCGCAAAAGCAAGATGAAGAAATTTTATCTTATACGCATGAGGGCGAAGAGTTTATTTACGTTTTAGAAGGTATATTAACCGTTTACATAAATGGTAATCGACATGAAGTGTATCCTGGTGATTGTGTTCATATGGACTCAACTATCTCTCACAATTGGGCGAATTACACTAATAAAAAGGTTAAGCTTATCGCTGTTAACACACCTAATTATCTTTTCAAATAGTAGGATGTACACTACAGCTAGCGAGCAGTAATAAAGCTTATAGAAAGTGATAATGGGAATGGATAAATTTGTATTATACCTAATTGGTTCTTTTTTTGTAATCGGTGGGATTGATTATATTACTGGTAATCATTTGAAATTGGGCAAAAAATTTGAGGAAGGCATAAAAACGATGGGGGCATTGGGGCTTGGTATGATAGGAATACTGTCTTTAGCACCTGTATTAACAAATTTTTTATCCGCTCAAATTAGTCCAATAAGTAAAGTATTTCATCTGGACCCTTCCATTATTCCAGCAGCATTTCTAGCTGTCGATATGGGAGGCTTTCAAATGGCTGAAAAGCTTGCTTTGTCAAATGAGATGGGAGCATTTTCAGGAATTATTATTGCATCTACTTTAGGAGCTACCGTTAGTTTTTCAATACCTGTTGCGTTAGGGATGCTTGCTAAAGAGGATGAAAAATATTTTGCTAAAGGTGTGCTAATTGGCATTATTACTATACCAATCGGATGTCTTGTAGCAGGCTTATGGCAAAAAATAAATATCATTTTACTTGTATGGAATCTGGTTCCTATATTTGTTTTTACTATTATGTTAGGGGTCGGATTACTCAAGGCTCCACATATTTTTATAAAAGCTTTTAATCTATTTGGAAAGTTTATAGTGACGTTAAGTACTGTTGGATTACTATTACAAGGCATTGACGTGATATTTGGTGTAAAGCTTGTTTCAGGATTAGCACCGCTATCTGAATCGATTATTATAGTAGGAAAAATTGCATTTATTTTAGCGGGAGCATATCCGATGCTAGCCATGCTAAGTGCAATTTTCAAAAAAAGTTTTAAAGCATTAGGAGAGAAAGTTGGCATAAATGCTGTGTCAGTAGCGGGCCTTCTCGGAAATTTGGCTAGTAATCTATTAATATTTGGAACATATAAGGATATGAACCCTAAAGGAAAAGTGGTATGTACGGCTTTTGGCGTAAGTGGAGCATTTGTATTTGGGGGTCAATTTGGTTTTGTATCAGAAGTAGCTCCGGAAATGCTAGGTGCGTTTATAGTAGCAAAACTGACTGCAGGGTCTATTAGTATAGCATTGGTCTTATGGCTGTATGATCGTGAAAATAAAAAAATGCATGTAAAGGAAAATGGAGGTATTCGTAATGAATAGTAAAGATAGAGTCGAAAAGTTAAGAGAGCTCATGGTAAAACATCAACTGGATGCTTATATCATTCCAAGTTTTGATGCACATCAAGGAGAATATGTAGCAGAACATTGGAAAGGTAGAGAATGGCTATCAGGTTTTACAGGGTCGGCAGGGACGGTAGTCATTACTTTAAATGATGCTGGTTTATGGACAGATGGCAGATATTATATTCAAGCTGACAAGCAACTTGAAAACTCAGGTATTAGATTATTTAGAATGATGGATCCAGGGGTGCCTTCTTATACAGAATGGCTAGCAGAGGTTCTTGAAGAAGGAAGCAATGTTGGCTTTGATGGAAATGTTTTTTCAATTGATATGGTTAGAAGTATGGAAAAAGATTTAAAAGCGAAGGCAATCTTATTCAAAATGAATCAAGATTTAATTGGTGAGTTATGGGGAGATAGACCAGAAATTCCTAAAGGAACGATTTTTAGTCATGACGTCAACTATGCTGGAAAATCACGTTCGGAGAAATTAGATGAAGTAAGGGCAGAAATGAAAAATCAAGGAGCGAATTATTATATTTTAACTTCTCTTGATGATATTGCATGGCTATTGAATATTAGAGGAGCAGATGTACCGAACAATCCAGTGGCTATAGCGAATGTCATCGTAGCAGAACATACATGTTATTTATTTATTGATTCTTGCAAGGTCCCTACTGCGCTGAAATCAGAACTGGAGGGGGAAGGTATTGAGTTAAGGGAGTATCATGAAATTGAAACTTTTTTAGCAAACCTTTCGGGCGGAGATACTGTTAGTCTAGATACAAATAAAACCAATATTAGATTGTATAATGCCATTAACAGTCATGTAACGAAAATGGAAAGTCCTAACATGACGACTAACTTAAAAGCGATTAAGAATGAAGTGGAAATAAAAAATCTAAAATGGTGTGAAATAAAAGATGGTTTAGCTATGGTGAAATTTATAAAATGGTTAAAACACGTTGTAGATAAAGAAGAAGTTACAGAGATTGCTGCAGAAGAAAGATTAGAAAATTTCAGAAGAGAGCAAGAAGGATTTGTAGGGCCTAGCTTCGATACGATTGCAGGTTATCAAGACCATGCTGCGATGATGCATTATAAAGCTAATAAAGAAACACAATATACGCTGAAAAATGAAGGTCTATTTTTAATTGATTCAGGCGGACAGTATTATGATGGAACAACAGATATTACACGGACAATTGTTTTAGGGAGTCTTACGGATGAACAAAAAAGAGATTTTACTTTAGTGTTAAAAGGGTTTATTGCATTAAGCTCAGTGAAATTTTTGTACGGTGCAACAGGAGCTAATTTAGATGTTTTAGCAAGACAACCAATTTGGCAGTATGGCTTGGATTATAAATGTGGCACAGGCCATGGTGTAGGTTTTTTCTTGAATGTTCATGAAGGGCCACAAAGCATCCGCAATACCAATCATGTGCCATTAGAAAAAGGCATGATTATTACGAATGAACCGGGAATTTACCTTGAAGGTAAGTATGGCATTCGAATTGAAAATATGATGTCAGTAGTAGAAGATGAGAAAACAGAATTTGGTCAATTTATGAAGTTTGAAGCAGTAACGTATTGTCCTATTGATTTAGCAGGTATCAATCAAGACATGTTAACAGAAAGTGAAAAGCAATGGCTAAATCATTACCATCAAGAGGTATACACTACGTTAGCTCCTTATTTAAACGAAGAAGAACAAGTATGGCTAAGGGAAGAAACAAAAGCGATATAAAAAAGTTTAGCGGATAAAACGCTATCCAATCACCATGCAATGATAAAACATAGTGAAAACTAGTTGATGGTAGCGAGGTGGTGACTCCTGCAAGAACGCACAAAACATAAGAAGCGAGCATTCCGCGCGAAAGCAAGGATTGCAGCTTACTGTGCTGAGCGGAAAGCGACCGCCGTAGCGGACATCAACGCCATAACAAAACAGTGTTAGATTGATTGGGGTCAATCTAACACTGTTTCTCTTTTGTTCCAGCCTTTTTAAAGAAGCCTAAGACCTTTTTGGCTAGTTACTTATTGAACATATCAAATAGACCACCGATACCACCTTCACCTGATGAATGTCCGCCACCGCCTTGTGAAATCGGTGCTGCAGCGAAGACGCGGCTTGCTAATCGGCTAAATGGTAATGATTGAACCCATACAGTACCAGGGCCACGTAAAGTTGCAAAGAAGATACCTTCTCCACCGAATAGTGCCGTTTTTACGCCGCCAACCATTTCGATATTATAATCAACGTCAGAAGTCATCGCCACTAAACAGCCTGTATCCACACGTAAAACTTCACCTGGTTGTAGCGTTTTTCGATGAATTGCCCCACCAGCGTGTACAAAAGCCATACCATCGCCTTCAAGCTTTTGCATAATAAAACCTTCACCACCGAAGAAGCCTACGCCAATTTTTTTCTGAAATTCGATACCAACAGAAACGCCTTTAGCAGCTGCTAAAAAAGCATCCTTTTGACAAATAATTTTCCCTTTATGTTGACTTAAATCCATCGGAATAATCTTACCTGGGTACGGAGACGCAAAATAGACATGACGTTTCCCTGTACCGTTATTTGTAAATGTTGTCATGAATAAGCTTTCACCAGTTACTAGACGTTTCCCTGCGCCAAGTAATTTCCCCATAAGACCGCTTTGGCCATTGCCTTTCGAACCATCTCCGAAAATTGTCTCCATTTGAATCGCATCATCCATCATCATTAAGGCGCCAGCTTCTGCTACCACCGTTTCTTGCGGATCAAGTTCAACTTGCACATATTGCATGTCATCCCCAAATACTTTGTAGTCGATCTCATGGTTATTCATCGTGTAATTCCTCCAATATCATTTGTTGTTATTGTATACGATTATTATGCAGGATAGTTTCATTACATAATTAATAATTTTAGAAAAAAAGGGATTAAGATAGAAAATGTCGAATATAAAAAACTAGAATGTGTATTATTTATCTTTTGTCAGTTGTTTTACTACTAGTGGTGAAAGTATCATCATCTAGTTAAAATTACTGGAAATGAAGATAAAGCCTTTGGCAAGTGCCACCGATATTTTAACCTAACATTGCTTCGAAATTATTATTCGAGTCATATATTTGTTATGAAAATTCGGAATTTTGGCATTTTGTATCTGCATATATATAATGCAGTACACATAGAGGGCGAGAGCGACGGATATTTTCTGTAGCATTAGCGACATGTTCAAAGAAGCCAAGGCATCATAGATATATCAGGGGGTGTGTGTAATGGAGATTAAAAACTATATCGGTGGTAAATGGGTTACACATTCGCATTTACAAAGTATAGCAGTGACGAATCCTGCAAACGGAGAGCACTTAGCAACAATACCACTTTCAACTGCAAATGAAGTGACGGAAGCGGTAGCTGTAGCGAAGGCAGCACAAAAAAGTTGGGCACTTGTGCCAGCACCAAAGCGTGCAGATTATTTATATGCCATCGGTCAAAAGATGAAAGACAAGAAAGAATATTTGGCGACCGTTTTAACAAAAGAAATGGGTAAGGTGATTGAAGAAGCTAGAGGTGAGGTACAGGAAGGAATTGATATGGCTTATTATATGGCGGGTGAAGGTCGACGGTTATTTGGAGAGACGACACCGTCAGAGCTTGCCAATAAATTTGCTATGAGTGTACGCGCACCAATAGGCGTAGTAGGGTTAATAACTCCTTGGAATTTCCCAGTGGCAATTGCTACGTGGAAATCCTTCCCTGCAATTGTCGCTGGCAATACATTTATTTGGAAACCATCAAATGAAACACCGATGATGGCTTATGAAATGGGGAAAATTTTTGAAGAGGTTGGCTTACCGAAAGGAGTAGCAAATATTGTTTTTGGTACAGGGCCAACTGTCGGAACGGCGCTAATAGAGCATCCCGATGTAAAAGTCATATCGTTTACCGGCTCTACCTCAACAGGAAGTAAGGTGGCGGAACTTGGCGGCAAACATTTAAAGAAAATTTCGCTAGAGATGGGCGGCAAAAATGCTGTCATTGTAATGGAGGATGCAGACTTGCAGCTCGCTACAGAAGCGATATTATGGAGTGCATTTGGCACCGCTGGTCAACGATGTACAGCATGTAGTCGTGTAATTGTGCATAAAGATGTAAAAGAAGAATTAGAAAATCGTCTATTAGAAGCAATGCAGTTTTTAACAATTGGAGACGGTTTGGATGAAACTGTGAAAATCGGTCCAGTCATTAATAGAGCGGCATTAGAAAAAATTAATCATTATGTACAGATTGGTAAACAAGAAGGTGCATCCTTATTAACAGGTGGCAAAATTTTAAATGAAGCACCTTATGATAAAGGGTTTTACTATGAGCCCACATTGTTTACAAATGTAAAGCCTCATATGATTATTGCACAGGAAGAAATTTTTGGTCCGGTCGTCTCTCTTATTGAAGTTGCAAATTTAGATGAAGCAATCGAAGTCAATAATGGTGTGAAATTTGGCTTATCAAGCTCTATTTTCTCACAAAATGTGAACACGATTTTCCGCGCTCAACGCGACTTAGATACAGGTATTGTTTATATCAATGCAGGTACGACAGGTGCAGAAATCCATTTGCCATTCGGCGGAACGAAAGGAACAGGGAATGGACATCGAGATTCCGGTGTGGCAGCATTGGACGTTTACACAGAATGGAAGAGCATCTACGTTGACTACAGCGGTAAATTACAAAGAGCACAAATCGATACAAAGTAACAGATCAATGAAAGGGGATGTTCTTGATGAAAGTTGTTGTATTAGGTGCAGGATTGATGGGGAAAGAGGTTGCTCGTGATTTAATAAAAAATAGTAAAGTGGAACAGGTCATTTTAGGGGATATTGATGTAAAGACAGCCCAACAATTTGTTGAGACGTTAAAGACAGATAAAGTTGAAGTCGTAGAGCTTCATGCGGAAAATGATGACTCTTTAACATCGGTTATTGCGAAAGGTAATGTTGTGGTCAATGCACTGTTCTATTCGTTCAATGAACGTGTAGCACGAGCTGCGATAGAAGCCGGTGTCCATTCTGTCGATCTAGGGGGGCATATTGGCGGTGTAACGGATAAGATTTTAGCTTTACATGAAGAAGCAAAGGCAAAAGGTGTGACACTTATTCCTGACTTAGGTGTAGCTCCAGGTATGGTCAATATATTAGCGGGCTATGGCGCAACAAAACTAGATGAAGTGGAATCTATTAAACTCTATGTAGGAGGTATTCCAACAGAGCCGAAGCCACCGTTGCACTATACACGTGTCTTTTCATTGGATGGTGTATTTGACCACTATACAGAGCCTTCTAAAATGATTCAAAAGGGGAAACTTGAAGAAGTTCCATCATTATCAGGGATTGAGCCTATCTATTTCGATGATTTTGGTGTGCTTGAGGCATTTTATACATCGGGTGGTATATCCACTCTTTATAAGACATTCCCAAATGTCCACACATTAGAATATAAGACAATTCGATATAAAGGGCATGCAGAAAAGTTTAAATTGCTAGCTGATTTAGGCTTTTTAGATGCAAGTAATAATGTAGAAGTCGATAACCTAGAAGTGCCTGTTAGAGCTGTTGTCAGGGAGGCGCTTAAGAAGAAGCTTGAACTTGGAACAAAGCCTGATGCGGTGTTATTACGAGTAATTGTTTCAGGAGAAAAGGCGCAACAGCAGGTCACATATGAATACGAAATGGTCGTACGTAAAGATATGACGAATAATGAAACAGCGATGGCTCGTGCAACAGCGAATACAATTTCTGTCGTTGCCCAAATGATTGGTGATGGCGCGATTACAGAACGTGGCGTGTTTGCTCCAGAAACGATCGTTCCAGGGGAGACGTATATTAAAGAAATGGCGAAGCGCGGTGTTGTCATTAAAGAAACATCACATAAGTCTGCAATGATTGTGAAATGGTAGGTGAAGTCCTTGAATTTCGATTTTACAACGGAGCAGGAAATCTTACGAAAAACCGTACGCCAGTTTGTGGATGATGAAATAATGCCACATATTGCAAAATGGGACGCCGCAGGAAGTTTTGATACAAGCATTTGGTCAAGACTAGCTGAGCTCGGACTAATGGGTGTTTGCGTGCCAGAAAAGTACGGTGGTAGCGGCATGGATTATAACGCACTAGCCATTGTATGTGAGGAACTTGAACGGGGGGATACGGCCTTTCGAACAGCTGTATCCGTCCATATCGGGTTAAATAGTATGACGTTAATGCAATGGGGCACCGAGGCGCAGAAACAGCAATACCTTGTACCACAGGCGAAGGGGGTACGGATTGGGGCTTTTGGGCTGACTGAACCTGGTGCGGGTTCGGATGTAGCAGCCATGACGACAACAGCCATACGAGATGGTGATTGTTATGTGTTAAATGGGCAAAAAACATGGATTTCCTTATGTGATATAGCAGATCATTTTATTGTCTTTGCTTACACAGATAAAGCAAAAAAGCACCACGGTATCAGTGCTTTTATTGTAGAACGCTCCATGGTTGGCTTTACTTCTAAGGCGATTAAGGGCAAGTACGGTATTCGTGCTGGCAATACAGGTGAGCTCTTTTTCGAAGACTTACGCATTCCAGTTGAAAATCGTTTAGGAGAAGAGGGAGAGGGTTTTAAAATTGCGATGTCTGCACTGGATAATGGTCGCTTTACAGTGGCTGCAGGCGCAGTTGGGCTTATTCAAGCGTGTCTTGAGGCAAGTGTGAAATATTGCCATGAACGAGAGACATTTGGGAAGCCTATTGGCGAGCATCAACTTGTCGGACAGATGATTGCCAAAATGGAAGCGGGCTATCAAATGAGCCGACTGCTCGTTTATCGGGTTGGCGAGTTGAAAAATAAAGGTATTCGTAATACAAGAGAAACGTCCTTGGCGAAGTGGCAGGCATGTGATTTTGCCAATAAGGCGGCTGATGACGCGCTGCAAATTCATGGTGCGTACGGCTATTCGGATGATTATCCTGTAGCGCGTTATTTACGTAACTCGAAAGCGCCCGTTATTTATGAAGGTACACGAGAAATCCATACAATTATGCAAGCAGATTATGTGCTTGGTCGAAGAAACGATAAGCCATTAGCCAAAATGTTACCGAAGTGGCCATTTGATGAGTAAACGACAGATATTTTAAATTTATTGTACAAAAGGCATCCGGATGACCTATTCCAGATGTCTTTTGTTATGGTGCCAGGCACCGAAACAATTCTGAATTTGGTGGTAGTCACTTTTATTTTTTATGAAAATTTTTCATGTAATGTAACTTTATAACCTTTTAGTAGTCTAATTATAAAACAAGTAATATGAAGGAGTGGAAAATAATGAGAAGTAAATGGCTAGCTATATTCATGATTATCGTTTTAGCTGCTTTACCAGGGATTTTTACATTGATGATTTCCCCAGAGGCACAAGCTAAAGCAGCAAGTACAATAATGACAACGCAAAGTTGGCGAGCTTCCTTTTCACAAACATTAAAAAATGTAACAGATGAATATGTCTATGTTACGGATGAGTCGGGCAAAAAGGTGACGGCAACGATTACATTAGGAGAAGATAAAAAATCTCTTTTTGTCAGTAACCTTCCTGCTGGGAGTTACCGCTTACATGTGCAAAAGGAAGCTTTTGCTTATAGTACATTGAAAGCAACATCGCATGATATTGCCTTTACTGTTATTGACAAAATAGAGGCTGTTAAATCTGAAAAAGAGTTACAACAATATTTTGAAGCCGTTGTGGCAAATGGAAATAGAGGACCAGAAATAAACGTCCTTGAAGATAGTGCTTCTAGTAGTAAAGATAGTGCCCCAGTTGCAGATAATTCTTCTACAACAAACAACCAAGTAGAAGGTGTCGAGGAGGGGGATATCGTCGTTGTTAAAGATGGCTTTATTTACGCTATAAAAGATCAAAGTATAACGGTTGTTGACGCTAATAATCCCCAAGATTTGAAACTTGCAACGACAATTAAACAAAAGGAATCTCAATATATTACGAAACTTGCATTATACGATCAGCTATTAATTGCTATCGGAGAAGAATATATTGAGCAAGCAGGCACAAGTATGTCAACGGCAACTTTTTATGATATTTCAAATCCGAAAAATCCCAAAGTGATACGGGAAGTTGCACAGGAGGGCTCTTTACAGGATATACGTATTACGAATGATACGTTGTATTTAATTGGTAACATGCATCCGAATTATTGGATACTTCAAGAGGGAAGTAAACCAGATTTAAAACCTAAAACGTATGATAGTGTAGTAAGTAAGGAATACAAAAGCTTAGCTATCGAGAAAATTTCTATTTTACCAAACACGATGGATGGCTCATATAGTTTAATTACAGCAATTGATTTAAAAAATGGTGCCAAAACATCAGCGAGTACGAAAGGTTATTTAGGTGGTAGTAGTGGACTTTATATGTCAGAAGATGCCCTCTACTTAACTACACCAAAATATGACGATAAACAAATAACACCAATGGGAGGTATAAAGGATAGAATCTGGATGCCTCAATCAAATGATACACAAGTGTTTAAGTGGGACTTAGATGGAACGGTCTTGAAGTTTGTAGGTACGAGTGAAGTGAAAGGATCCGTGTTAAACCAATATTCAATGGATGAGTATGACGGGAAATTCCGCATTGTGACGACTGAAGGAAATACGTGGGATGAAAAAAATATTTCTCGTAACCATCTGTTCATATTAGATGAGAACTTAAAAGAAATTGGTGCAGTAAAGGATATGGCACCAGGGGAAAAGGTGTATTCTGCCCGCTTTATGGGGGAGAAAGCTTATGTCGTAACGTTTAAGCAAGTGGATCCGCTATTTGTTATTGATGTAGCTAATCCACGAAAACCAAAAATACTAGGAGAATTGAAAATTCCAGGGTATAGCAATTATTTACATCCGCTTGATGATACACACTTAATAGGCATTGGTTATGATACGGAAGAACGTTATGATGCTTATACGAAACGCAATTTCACAGTGTCAACGAATATGAAAATGTCCTTGTTTGATGTGACAGATTTTAAAAATCCTAAAGAGCAATCTACCGTTAAAATAGGCGGTAAAGGCTCTTATTCAGATGTACAATACAATCCAAAAGCTTTATTCCGCAATAAAGACTATCATTACTTCGGCTTCCCAGTCGTGCTTTATGAAGAAGGAAAAGGCGATGAGATAGTCTACCAAGGTCAGGGTGCACAAATTTATGAAATTACAGCAGAGAAGGGCATTGTGCTAAAAGGAAATATTATAAATGGAAAGACAAATGAGCAATATGAGAATTGGGAGCAAGTTGTACAACGTGTTGTCTATGTTGGCGATACTTTATACACCGTTGCTCGCAATGAAGTAAAGAGCTACCAATTAAAAGATTTCAAAGCGCTAGATACACTGGTTATTAAATAATAGATTAAATCGAGTGGTGACTTCTGCTTAGAATGCACACAACGTAAGAGGCAACTAGCGTGTGCGTGGTGAGGCGGATAACACCGACATAGCAAAAAAGTGTTAGATTGATTGCGGTCAATCTAACACTTTTTCTATTCGTACTATTCACGATAAGGGAGAATTTCAGAGACAGTCACAAATTCATAGCCCTCACTCTGTAAGTAGGCTAATACAGCGTCAAGTCCATCTGCTGTTGATTGGTGAATATCATGCATTAACACAATGGCATTGTTGTGCATATTTTTTTTAATATATGTCAGTAATAATTGTGAATTACGATGTTTCCAGTCCAAAGTGTCAATGCTCCACAGTACTACAGGAACAGGTATTTTCGCATTGATGTCGTCATTAGTAGCGCCGTATGGAGGTCTAAAAACAGTTGCGCCTTGATTAATCGCTAATTCAATTTCATTTGCAGTAGACGTATATTCTTTTAAAACTTGGTCCATTGGCATTTTAGTCAATACTGGATGATTCCAAGAATGGTTGCCGATTTCATGACCACGTGCGAGAACATCTCTCGCGATATTAGGATAGTGTTTCACACGGCTTCCGAGCATAAAGAACGTCGCTTTCGCATGGTATTTATCGAGCGTATTTAAAATTTGTTCGGTTACTTTCGGGTGTGGACCGTCGTCAAACGTTAATGCAATACGTTTGGCGTTTGGATCCCCTGGAGAAACAGGTTTTGAAGGTTCCATTGTTTCCATAGCAATTTGAAAATCGGATGCTAATAATGGATTAATAAGTGAAAGAGCAAGCTTCACTATCGGTGCACCTGCTGCGCCACTGGCAATTTCGTACTCATCAAAGTAAAAATTGATTGAATCATCGATAATAGCAAATCGATTAAAGTTTTCCCACTTCGGCTCAGTTACTTTCAGTAGCTCATCATTATTGAGTTGATCTTTTAGCTCAAGATTTTGCTGTAAGTCTTTGCGAACATAGGCTGCTAAAGTTGTCAGGTTATTGTTGTCGTTCTGTAATAATGTTTGGATATTGATTGCTTCACCCGTTTCATTATTAAAGAAAAATGTTTTAGTGGAGACGACATGATTTGCTCCACCTAAATACAGCATTTTCGTCAAGACAAAAGAATAGTAGTGATCCTGATATGGGAAAGTCTCTAAATTTATCGTAAGCTCACCTATTGCCTTTTTATCTTTGTTTTTTTTCATAGATAACAGATAGTCTTCTTTTGCCTCTGTTATATACTGCAGTACGGCATCGTTAAAAATTTCACTTTCTGTTTGTGGATAGTGAACGGCAAAAGGTGCGCGTTTATCTTTAGAAACGTCAGATGCAATACGTATACCTGGAAACGCAGAGTTTTCAGTGGATAGATTACTAGTAGCTTCACTATTTGTGTCTTTTGAGGCACTAATTTTTTGGAATTTAAAATGGTCCTTAGACAATACAATGACAAGGATGATGGATATTAATGTAACAATAAGCCCAATTAACAGAAAGTCAATCATAGGGCCGCGTTTTTTTCTGCGTTCCTGAATCAATGTTGGTACGCTCCTCTCTATAATTATTCTTCTATAAAATCAGACGTGCGAGTCAACGGAAAAGTTGTAGAAATCTACAAAGTTTTTGTTGAATTTAATAGAAATACAATAAAAAATAGTATGTAACAGTGTTTAAAAACTATCACGACAAGAACTTATAAAAGACTCGTTCAAAGCAAACTGTATTTTGCACATTTTAGCTCAATGAAATTCGACGGATAAATGGATTTTGTACTGAAGGCATTGTATCATTTAGCGACAGATACAATTATGACAAAATATAATTGATAATATCGAAGATTTTTTGTTGAGTTTTTATTTACAGTTCGTTACTATATGCAAGGAACCTTTTGAAGGAGGTAGATAACTGGAATGCTATCACGTGAAGTGGATAATGAACTTACTATTGACTGCTTGCTTCTTGCAGGGCGAATTATGATTGAAAGTGGTGCAGAAACATATCGTGTTGAAGATACGATGCTGCGTATGGCACAATCTCAAAATATGCTAGATGCGCAATGTTATGCTACACCTACAGGTATTATTTTTTCGTTAGGCAAGACACAGCCGACGAGAATCACTTCTATTTCCAGTAGGGTTACAGATTTGCAAAAAATATCCTTGGTAAATTCAGTATCTCGTAGACTCACATCTCACATAATATCATTAGAAGACGCTTATGACGAGCTAAAGTCGATACAAAAAACAAATTATTTTTTACCAATTTATATACAAATATTTGCAGCAGCACTTGCCAGTGGCTGTTTTCTGATTATGTTTAAGGGTGGATGGTCTGATTTCCCTACAGCATTTATTGCAGGTGGGCTAGGATTTCTTACTCTTATTCTAATGAATCATTTAACAAAAGTGAAATTTTTCTCGGAGTTTACGGCTTCGTTAATTATTGGCGTTATTGCTTTTTTAGCAGTGAAGTTTAACTATGGTACAGAAATCGATAAAATTATTATTAGCTCTGTTATGCCACTAGTGCCAGGTATTTTAATCACCAATGCGGTAAGGGATTTAATGGCAGGTCATTTTATGTCAGGGATGGCAAAGGGAGCAGAGGCTTTTTTAACAGCCTTTGCTATTGGTTCAGCGATTGCCGTCATCCTATCGTTTTAGGAGGCGGAAGAGATGGATATAATTACACAATTAATTGTGAGCTTTTTTTCAACAGCAGGTATTGCGATTATTTTTAATGTACCAAGAAAAACCTTGTTTCATTGTGGTTTTGTTGGTGTGATTGGCTGGATGATTTATTATCTTTTGACTGAGCAGGGATTGGACGTTGTAGACGCTTCGTTTTTCAGCTCATTTATCATTGCAATTGTTGCACATTTATATGCACGCCGCTTTAAAATGCCGATGATTATCTTTATTGTGGCAGGAATCATTCCGCTTGTGCCAGGGGGGATGGCCTACAATGCAATGCGTAATGTTGTGGAAGATGATTATTTACAGGGCTTACAATATGGGCTGAAGGCGTTTTTAATTACAGGTGCAATCGTGATGGGCTTAGTGTTTGCAGAGGTCCTAATGCAATTTGTATTTCGTGCTATCCGCTCAAGCAAGTCGAAGTTGCAAAGAACTTATCGAAAATAAAGTATCACTTTACATTATATAAAATATGGTGAATAAAAAGAGCTGCTCCGAAAGTGTTGGATACTTCGGAACAGCTTTTTATCACATTATTTATTTTATAAGTAATGCTTCGATTTCGTCTGGTGTAACAGGTTTGCTAATATAAAAACCTTGAATAGCATCGCAGCCGTAAGTGATTAATAGATCAGCTTGCTCGGCTGTTTCAACGCCTTCAGCTACCACTTTTAACTCCATAGATTTTCCTAACTGTACCATGCCATGCATAAGCTTTTGTGTTTTTTCGGACTTTAATAACGAACTAGTAAATGTTTTATCAATCTTTAATGTTTCGATTGGTAAAATTTGCATGTATCGGAATGAACCATAACCAGTACCGAAATCATCTAAAACAAAAGCAATCCCTTCGTTTTCAAGTTTTCGCATTTGCTGTGTAATAAAGGTAGCAGCTTCTGCTTCTAATGCGAATTTTTCAGTAATTTCAATTTGAATGAGATTGGCAGGGCAATTTGTTTTGGCTAACATATCAAGAATGGATTTGGCCATGTTTTTATCGCGGAATTCACGCACAGATGAGTTAATAGCCACTTTTAAATTATGACCAGCCTTCTTCCAAATAAGTGCTTGCTCGCAAGCTTTTTCTATCATAAACGATCCAATATTGTTTATAAGACCCGTTTCCTCAGCGATTGGAATTAGTTCATCTGGTGAAACGACACCAATCACTTCATCTTCCCAACGAACGAGCGCTTCTACCGCTGTAATTTTACCTGAATAGATGTCAACTTGTGGTTGATAAAGTACTTTTAGGTTTTTCTGGTCTAGTGCTTGTAGCAGACGTTTTTCAATTAAAGCTTTTCGATTTAATGCTTTATGTGTTGCTTTTGAAAGGGAGACAATTTTGTCACCACCTGCTTCACGCACATTCGTAATCGTTGCGATTGAGGCCTTCATTAGTTGAGAGAAGGTTGTTTGATCCTCAGGGTAGCGTGTAATACCACCACTAATTGAAATAGGTACTGCGATATTGCTGCTATAGATTGGATGCTGTTGTAAATAGGACAAGAAGCCTTGTATAAACCATTCACTTAATGGCGTAATGACAACAAAATCATTTTCGTTAATACGAGCCATCGTACTGTCTTGGAAGTACATTTTGATGCGGTTTGTAAATTCGATAATTAGGCTTTGATTGATTTGTTGATCGTGTAATTCCTTTAATGTATAAAATTTATCGATACTTAAATAGACGAAGGAGAAGTGTTTTTCTTCCTCAATCATTTTTGTAATCACTTTTTCTAAACGGTGGGCATTCATTAAGCCTGTTTCTGTATCGATATAAGCAATTTTTTCAAGTTGGTGTTGAATGGTCTTAGATTTTGTAATATCCTTCTCAATTAAAATAAACTGTTGTTCATTTGCCTCTAAATTAAAAGTTGGGATAGCTGTGAGAAGTACCCAATAGGACTGCCCTGTTTTCGTAACCTTCTCGATTTCCCCTTGCCACGTATGGCCATTATTCAAATTGCGCCATATCGTATTTGTAATTTTTTCACTCGCTTCGTTTTCAGGGAATAGTTGCCAGAAAGTTTTGCCGATTACTCGCTTTGGTGTCCATTGGCTAATTTTTAAAAATTCTGCATTACACTCTAATATAAAGCCATCACGATCCAAAGTCACTGTCATAAATGTAGAGTCTAAACCTTGCTTTAAGTCTACATATGTACTGCTGTTTGAAACAGAATTAATCATTAACTCTGGTAACATAAACATAATTAAAATAAGGTGTTCACCTTGTTCAATAAATGGTTTTGCCAGCAATGCTGAAGAGATTTCTTCTTCAGAATGTGTGTACACTTGAACTTTATCTATATATGTACTTTCTGTATTGTGTAAAATCGCTTGAAACGTCTCAGATGTAAGATTTCTTAGTAGATTTTCATGTATGGATGGAGTAGTATGTCCTGTAATGTCAGTAACTGAGAAACCAAATAGTTCTTCAGCGTGTTTTCCCGAAATTGTTGCTTGTCCATTTTGCTTTATGACAATTGCAGGAAAAGGAAGTGAATTTATATAATGTTCATCTATCGTAAATGATTTATGCATAAGACTCATGAGTATTCGATCTCCTTGGGTAATCAATATATACTAATATTATAGATAATTATCGGGAATTAGTCATTATGAATATAATTGTAAATATTTGATAATGAGAAAAAATAGGACTTTTCTAACGAAATTAAAGAAAAGTTTTGAAGAAAAATAACAGTTTTTAGTACGTATATAGGAAGCGGGAATTGAATGGAACGATTAAAAGGTATACTTTTTATTATCACTGGAGCGATGTTGTGGGGAGCAACAGGACCTTTAATGGAATGGTTACTCAATCATACAGCATTGACAGTTTCTTTTATGTTGACAATTCGTCTATCGGTTGCAGGTATTTTTCTACTTACATACTTATTGTTAACAGGTAAAGATATTTTTAGCATATGGCAACAAAAATTTTGGAGTAGACAGCTTATAACCTTTGGTATTGTAGGAATGCTCGGTGTGCAATATGCTTTCGTTGGAGCGATAAATGAAAGTAATGCTGTATTAGCCACGTTACTACAATTTTTAGCGCCAATATTTGTTGTTGCTTATGTATCTCTTAGTTTAAAGAAATGGCCACCTAAATATCAAGTATTAGGTATTATAGGCACATTACTCGGTTTATTTCTACTACTAACGAACGCTTCTTTTGAATCTTTATTAGTTAGTAATAAAGCCTTATTGTGGGGAGTAGCAGTTGGATTAACGTTTGCTTTTTACACATTGTATCCCGCACGTCTGATGAAAGAATGGAATGTGCTCCTTGTCGTAGGCTGGGGGATGCTAATCGGTGGTGTGACGTTAGGTATAGTAAGTCGTGTATGGCAATCCAATCAGTGGACGGTTTTTACAGATTTCAAAATTACAGGTTTAATGCTGGCGCTAATCGTTACGGGCACAGTTGCCTTCATTCTATTTTTAAGTAGCATGAAGTATATTACTGCTGTAGAGACAAGTATCTTATCAAGTATCGAACCGTTAACGGCGATGGTGATCTCAGTTATTGTATTTGGTACATCACTTGGATTGTGGCAATTAGTGGGAGTTTTCGTTATGCTTGTTTGTGTAACATGGCTATCAATCGCAGGAGAAAAGGCATAAAAATATTATTTGTATAGGTGTTTTTGACTAGGTTTATAGAATACTAGTTCTTCTCAAACAAGGGGGAGAGAATGTGAAAGTAATTTTTTCGTATGTAAAACCTTATAAGTGGACAGCCGTTATTGCATTATGTTTGATGCTTATGGAATTATTCGTAGAGCTGATTCAACCGCTTATTATGGCCAAAATTATTGATGATGGTGTACGTGCTCAAAATCAACAGATGATTATACAATGGGGAGCCGTATTACTTATTTTATCTTTTATCGCCTTTTTAGCCGGTGTCATTAATTCATATTTTTCATCACATACTGCGCAAAGCTTTGCTTTTGATTTGCGTAATGCTTTGTTTGAAAAAATACAATCTTTTACATTGGCTACGTATCAAAAATTTTCTACAGCTTCGCTCATTACTCGGCTAACAAATGATGTCACACAAGTTCAAACAGTGTTGTTTATGAGCCTTCGTATTATGCTCCGAGCACCACTTGCTGTTGTGGGGAGCATTGTTATGGCATTTGTTGTCAATGCAAAACTAGCGTTGTTTTTAGTTATTGGGGCACCAATCATTTTTGTTTTCCTGATTTTTATGGTTGCAAAAGGTGTGTCTTATTTTGGGAAAGTGCAAAAGCGTGTAGACCGATTAAATCGAGTGCTTCAAGAAAATTTACAAGCAATGCGCCTCGTGAAAGCTTATTTACGTGGAAAATATGAGGCTTCACGTTTTGAGCAGGTGGCATCACATTTGAAGGTGGATACTGTTAAAGCACTGCGCACGATGGAATATATTATGCCGGTCTTATTATTCGTAATGAACATGAGTTTATTGGCAGTTCTTTGGTTTGGTACAAAGCAAGTTGCTACAGGGACAGCACCGCTTGGAGATATTGTAGCGATTGTCAACTATGCAATGCGTATCACAGGTTCGTTTTCAATGTTTGCTTTTATTATTATTTTTTATGCCCGTGCGAAAGCTTCAGCAGAACGCATGACAGAGGTGTTGGCTGTTGACAATGAAGTAGAAAGTACTTCGTCATCGATAGTGGGGGCATCTAGTGACCTGAAATTAGGGGAGCTGGTATTTCATAATGTCAGCTTCCAATACCCAGGTACAGATGCGACCGTCTTGTCCAACGTAAGTTTTCAAGTGAAGTCAGGTGAAAAATTAGCCATTATGGGGGCTACTGGTGCTGGTAAATCGACATTACTACAGCTTATTCCTCGTTTTTATGATGTGACAGAAGGACAAATATATGTCGAAGGAAAAGATGTTCAACAATGGGACTTGCAAGAACTACGCGACATTATAGGCTATGTTCCGCAGCAATCTTTATTATTTACAGGTAGTATTGCTGATAATGTACGTTGGGGGGATACGAAAGCGGAAATGGACGAAGTGTTAAATGCAACGATGCAGGCACAAATCCATGCATCTGTGGAAGACTTCCCGAGTGGTTATGATACGCGCGTTGGGCAAAAGGGAGTTAATTTATCAGGTGGTCAAAAACAAAGATTATCGATTGCGAGGGCACTATTAAGAAAAGGGCATATATTAATGCTTGATGATAGTACAAGTGCACTTGATGTTAAAACAGAGCAGGCACTATGGGATGCGCTTAGTGAAGAAAGTGCAACGATGCTCGTTGTCACACAAAAAATTCGTACGGCTAAAGGTGCAGATCATATTTTGTTAATAGACGAGGGTAAAGTGGTTGCCTATGGTTCACACGAAGCCCTTTTGCAAACTTCTGAGCTCTATCAAAAAATCGCTATCTCCCAGCAGGAGGTGAAATAATGGGATTTTTCCAAAAACCTTTTGGCTATGAGCCGATTTTATCGAAAGAGGATGTAAAACAGGTTGTAAAGAAAAAGAAAGGGCCACGAGCAGCAGATTGGAAAAGTACATTATGGCGTCTATGGAAAATTGTCGATGAACAACGGATGTTATTAGTCATCGTGCTATTCCTTGTTATGGTCAGCTCACTTTTGGCGCTATTAGGACCGTATATAGTCGGCAAAATAATCGATCTATATGTGATGCAAGGCGAGCTCAATGGACTAGGCAGTAAAATTACGCTGTTAATCGGAATTTATGTGCTTTTAGCTATCTCGTTATTTTTACAAAATTATTGGATGATTGGGATTGCCCAACAGACGATATATAGGCTGCGAACAAGTGTCTTTACTCATTTTCAAAAGTTACCTATCTCGTTTTTTGATAGACGGCAACATGGCGAGTTAATGAGTCGCATGACAAATGATATTGAAGCGGTTAGCTCTACTTTGAATAGTTCTTTTATACAGGTGTTTTCCAGCGTTTTAACGCTTGGGGGCACGCTTATTATCATGCTAAGCTTGAGCCCATTGTTAACGATTTTAACAATGACAATTATTCCAATTATGTTTTGGGCAATGCGCTGGATTACACGTCGAACTGCTCCGTTATTTAAAGAGCAACAATCAGCAATGGGAGCGCTCAATGGCATGATTGAAGAAACTATTTCTGGACAGCGAATTGTAAAGGCCTTTTCACAGGAAGAGCGTGTAAAAGCAGAATTTCGCGACAAAAGTTTACGTTTGAAAAGAACAGGCTTTTGGGCACAGACGTACTCTGGATATATACCAAAAGTCATGAACTTTTTAAATAATATGAGCTTTACGATTGTTGCTGGTATTGGTGGGGTGCTTGCACTTTACGGTCATGTATCAATAGGTGTAATTGTAATTTTTACAGAATATGCTCGCCAATTTACAAGACCATTAAATGATTTGGCGAATCAGTTTAATACAGTACTCTCAGCTATTGCAGGAGCTGAGCGTGTATTTTCATTACTCGATGAACAGTCTGAAATGGAAATGTCTACTGCAAAGAATCATCCATTAGTAGGACAGGTAACATTCAAACATGTGTTTTTTAAATATGATGTGGCACAGGAATCTTACACACTAAAAGATATTAACTTTACGGTTGAGCCAGGGCAGACGGTTGCTTTGGTAGGGGCAACTGGTGCAGGGAAAACAACGATTTTACAGTTAATTGCTAGATTTTATGAGGTGACGAAGGGCGAAGTGCTATTTGATGGTATAAATGTACAGCAAATTGAACGGCAAGCACTCCGTTCCCAAATGGCCTTTGTATTACAGGACCCTTTTTTGTTTGAAACTACAGTAAGGGAAAATATACGTTATGGCCGTTTAGATGCTAGTGATGAGGAAGTTATAGAAGCGGCGCAGCTCGCTAATGCGCATGAATTTATTATGAAACTAAAGGATGGTTATGATACTGTTCTCAAAGCAGATGGTCGTGAAATTTCCCAAGGGCAAAAGCAATTATTATCCATTGCACGGGCACTAATTGCTAATCCGAAAATTTTATTGCTTGATGAGGCAACGAGCAGCATTGATACCGTAACAGAATTAGCAATCCAAGAGGCACTCGACCGACTGATGCAAGGACGCACAAGCTTTGTCATTGCACATCGATTAAATACTGTGCATAATGCAGATGTCATACTCGTTATGCAGAAGGGTGAGCTAGTTGAAGCAGGTTTACAGCAAGAATTAATTGAATCTAGGGGCATTTACGCCCAGATGCTAAGCGCCTCCGCATATCATTTAGAAGAGTAATGTTTGGAAGAACTATGGCGGTGGAAAAGAACCGCAAATTACTGGTAAACGAAAGTAGGATAAGTTTGATTGTAGAGCGATTTTTCTAGAAATCGCTCTTTTTTAATTGGAAGCACCTGCCAATAGTAATGGTTGTATAATAATTTATTGTAGAAATTTAGTACTTTTATTAATGTAATTTATTTGTATTAATGTTATAATAATTACAATAAATGTAATTATCCGATTTCTTAGGATGAGAAGCCATATAATGATTTATAACTAATAGCTTCTAGTAAATTTCATTTATTTTAAAGACCTATAGTAGTACAAATCTTTCTATTTATTCTGTATTGGAAGTAAAATTGCTGATTATTAGAAACGGGTATGATAATTTGTTGCCAGTTTATTTTCTTTCTTGCTACAATAGGGCAATAGTCTGATATAAGAACGGAGTAAACAATGAACATTTCAGTGATTACAGTGTCATTCCCTTTGGATGGGGAAACATTGAATGAATTAAAAATATTATGTGAAGAAGCAACTTTAAACGATTATCGTGTATATGAAACGATTATGAATATACCATCGGCAGGTTCTTTTGAATCGAAAGGTTTTATGGTGCTTGCTTATGAAGATGACAATGATGTATTAGTAGGTGCTGCAAGTGCCATTGATTTGATGGGGCTGCATACGTATGAATGGTCGTTAGTAGTGACACCAGCTTATCGCCAAAAAGGAATTGGAACAGCTTTAGTCAATGTGTTACAAGCTGGACTAGAAGAGCGAGGAGCAGAAGGTCAGTTAGCAGTTGTTATTGATGGCTCTCCTTACGGGCATACATTTATCGAAAAGTTTGGCTATTCATACAGTTTTTCAGAAGCAACATTGGAAACGAAAGCAGAGCCAGTTGAACTTCGAGATGATATTCAAATTGCCCCATACGCTGGGGAGCAGACTGAACTAATTGCTATATATAGTGATGCGTTTGGGGATTTGCCATCAGAATCGGAGGAGCTAATCGACTTTAATACGTCAACGCATGGCCGAAAACTATGGGTGGCACATAAAGATGGTCACGTTGTAGGTACGGTGACCACAGCAGAAGAAAATGAAATTCAATGGGTGACAGCACTTGCAGTTCATCCTCAGTATCAAGGGCAAGGAATCGGTACAGCTTTATTATCCTTTTCAAAAGACTATGCTAGTAAACAAAGCGCTAAATTTGTTATGCTTGATGTAGAAATCGAGAATAGAAAAGCTCTTTCTGTTTATGAGAAGGCAGGCTTTATGAAAGCACAGCAACTAGACTATTATGTGAAAAATTAATGGAAAGAGAGGCTAGGACAAAACTAAAAAAATTTAAGGAACAGACGAAAGCTGTTCATAAATTTTTGCTATATGGAGACCTAGCTATTCTTGCTTTTGCAATTAAAAAAATTAGAAGTGTTCACTAGTTGTTGGTAGCGAAGGCGGTGACTCCAGCTCAGAACAGCACATAATGTTAGACGCGGGCATTCCGCGCGCAAGCAGAGGGTTGCGGCTTACGGTGCTGAGCGGAAAGCACCGTCGTAGCGGACAACAACTGCATAGCAAAAAAGTGTTAGATTGATTAGGTTCAATCTAACACTTTTTCTCTTATGTCCCAGCCTTTTTATTGCTAAGAAGTTTAAGTTTCTGTTATATTCCTCTTTTTTTATCATAAATGTGTACTATGCCCATATAGTATTAATAAGGATGAAGAAAGGGGGCGTTGTCATGCGTATGCCAGCATTGCCGAAAAAAAAGTCTCCTCCGAGGGAAGCACCTCGCTCATGGTGGAAGGTTGTGAAAGCTTATTTATCGAAAGGAAAGTTTTACAGATTACCACCGCGCCATAAATAGTTTTTACAGTATTTATTTAATCGTTATAAATGAGCACGGCTATCCAACTGCTAAAATAGCATGTTAGGGACTGTATCCTACTGTGCTATTTTTTATTGTGTTATTTAATTTTCTAATAGAAATGCCTTTTTCGTAGGACCAATTAAATATAGCTCATGCATGGCACGAGTTAATGCCACATAAAGTAATTTTCTATCAATTTTCGAATCAAAGAAGGGCGTATCAAAGGCAGCAACAATGACAGCATCAAACTCAAGACCTTTTGCTAAATGGCTTGGTACAACAAGTAATACTTGCTGATTAATCGATTCATCTTCTGTGAGAAGTTGACAAGGAATCGCGTCATTCGTTAACGCCTGTTGCATTGATTTGGCTTCAGCCGTAGTTTTACAAATTAAGGCGATTGATTGGTGCCCATTTGCTCTAATGGAAGCGAAAATTTCTCTAATTTGCTGCGTATTAAAGGAAGCTGCCTGTACAAATGTTGGCGCATCTCCATGACGGACTACAGGCTCAACTAATGGCAGTTGCTCATCCATTTGCATTAAAATTTTGTTAGCGACCTCCATAATTTCAATGGTTGTTCTGTAACTTTTTTGAAGTGTTCTAAAGCTAGCGCGGGGAAATAAATTTTGCACAGGCTCCCAAGCGGTTAGGGAACGATAGCTATGAATTCCTTGTGCTAAATCACCTACCATTGTAAACATATCCGTTTCTAGCCCTGCTTTTAGAGCGGCTAGCTGGAATAGACTGTAGTCCTGTACTTCATCGATAAAGACAACGCGCATTTTCCATTCATCTGCAATCCCTTTTAGCTTTGCTTGTAAATAATAGAGGGCAGCTAAATCTTCTAACATCCATTGCTCTTTAGCGTGTGCTTGTAAAAATTGTTGTTGTTCCATATAATGCCATTCTGGTGCGATTTCTGCTAATAGCTCAGCATTCGTTAACAGCGTACGATAGACTGTTTTTACATTATATTTTGTAAAGCGGCGCATATAGACAGCAACGGTAGATTTTGCTTCCTTTTCAATGGCGGGTAAACGTTCATCGCGTTCATCGATAAATTTTGTAACAATGTGTTTTCGTTTCTCAGCATCACGAATACCATTGAGCGCTTTTCCAAGGGCTTCATCGTATTTTGCATGCAACGTATTTAAGACGGCTTGTTTCTTTTGCCGAACATGACTTGCAAGTACCTTTTTAATATGGGCTAACCGTTTTTCAATCGGCATATAAGAAAATTCATATAAGAATAATTTTTTTAAATGTGAAGCCCGCATTATACGATATTTTTCAATATAGACATCCTCGAATTGTTCAGCTATTTGCAATTCAATTTTTTGTAAATATCGTTCGATTATATCACGATAATAAAGGGAGCCCTTCACTTCAGAAATCCAAGCAGTTGGCTGATTGGCACCGCCTATTACGAGTGATTCCAATTGTTCATTCGGATTGCGTAGCTTTAACTTTAGTTTTGTTGCGGCAAGGACATAGTCTGCAAATGTTGTTTGGCATATTTTATCAACACCAAGCTCTGGGAGAACATCTCCAATATAATCAATAAAAAGCTTATTCGGTGCTAAAATCATGAGCTGCTCAGGATTAAAATGTTCGCCCATCGTATAGAGGAAGTACGAGATACGGTGTAAAGCAATCGTTGTTTTCCCACTACCGGCAGCACCTTGGACAATAATTGGCTGACGCAGATGAGCGCGTATTATATCGTTTTGTTCTTTTTGAATAGTAGAGACGATTTCTGTTAAGCGTACATCTGCTTTTCCTGCCAATGCTTCTTGTAGTAATTCATCATTTGTTGTTAAGTCAATATCCCGAATATCGAGCAATACGCCATCTTCAATTTTATATTGTCGTTTGGCAAATAAATGTCCTTTATGAACTTCTCCGCGAACATCATATTCCATATCACCAAGACGGCCGTCGTAATAGACATTTGCTACAGGCGAACGCCAATCGACAATAATAGGTTCATGTGTTTCACGATGAAATAAGGATGTTTTTCCGATATACAAAAACTCTTCAGGATCGCCCGTTTTTTGAAAGTGAATGCGGGCGAAGTAAGGCTTTTTTTGTACAGCCTCTAAACCTTCTTTTTGATTGCGAGCCATTTCAAAAAAACGAGCATTTGTTAAAATGTTTAAATAACTTAAACTTGAATCTAGATAATCTAAATCCGCCATAGACTTTCGTATATTTTCTTGTGCAGATTGCAGGTCTCGTTGCGATTCATTTAAAATCTGTTGCATATAATTTTGCGTGTATGCAAGGCGCTCTAACTCAGCCTGAAAATCCGGGTGTTGTGCAGTCATTTTTAGCACCTCCTAAGTACTTACAATTTTAAGTAGATTCTCATACTACTATACAAAATTTTACCTATCAAGTGTAAACGTTCTATTTAGCTTATTGTTATACTATGAAGTAAAGAGTAGAAGGAGGTTTTGCATTTGGATTTATTTGCCCATCGTGGCGTTTCAGCTCATTTTCCCGAAAATACAAAAGCCGCTTTTTATGCAGCATCTAAGCTACCAATTGCAGGTATTGAATTGGATGTTCATGTCACCGCAGATGGTGAGCTTGTAGTGATTCATGATGAAACAATTGACCGAACATCTAATGGTTCTGGTTATGTAAAAGATTTTACACTTCAGCAACTGCGTGCTTATGATTATGGTTCGTGGTTTGCAGCACAATTTCAAGGTGAAAGTATTCCTACATTAGGTGAAGTTTTAGAGCTTTTTGTCGCTACACACCATCGTATCAATATTGAGTTAAAAACGGATGTCTTTCCTTACGAAGGAATTGAGGCGCTTGTATTAAAGGAAATAGCGACGCACCAAATGACGGAGAGGGTCATTATTTCTTCCTTTAACCATGAATCGCTTCAAACTGTATATCAGATGGCGCCATACATTGAAACCGCTGCCTTATTTGCGGAGGTTTTAGTCGATTTTACAACCTATACAGCAACCATTCCTGCTAATGCGATTCATGTTAGTTTACCTACTGCATTTAGGAAACCTATAGCAACAGCACTAGAGAAAGAGGCAACCGTGCGTGTTTACACCGTTAATGATGTTAAGTATGCACAGCAATTGCAACAGCTCGGCATACAAGCCCTATTTACAGATGACCCAGAAGCTATACTAGATGGAATCAATAAAGATTAACAAAGTTACCCTTTGCTGAACGACAACTAATGACTCCAAAGGAAACAAAAAAATTCGCGACACTCTTTTATCGATGGCGAAAAGAGGGCGAATTTTTTTGTGTTTTAGGTTGAAATGGGAAATAGTTATTACCATTTTGCTTGATGTTCTTCGATACATCCTAGCATTTGCTTAATAACTAATGTTTCACCATTAGCTAATAAAATCGTTCCATCATAATAACCAAACATTTGATGTACTTCTGATTTAACAAGTTTTGCGTTAGTTGCGGCAACCCGTTCGAAAAATGGAGAGAATGTTAGAGATACTTGATTTGAAAATTTTGTTTTGACTGTCCATCGTTGCATATAATCCTCTCGATCATAAGTGAACAGCAAATCTTCATGTATTTTTGTCATCTTCCCATCCACAAAAACAGCATTTTCAGTCATGCCAGTACCATCTGTCCATTTACCACCTAAGTTGAGCCCGATGCGTCTACCTCGAACACGTTGAGATGCCATGCCCCAATTCCAAGTGGCTTCCCGTGGCCAAACGCCACGTCCATAATCAAGTACAGCAAAGCTTTCTTCAGGGGTAAACGTAAAGTGGCGATTGCCGATGATTACTTCTCCTGAAGTAGGAAGAATATGATGCTTTCCTGTAAATTGAAATGTCCTACGATTCCAAGGAATGACGACATTTAACGATTCGTCTGAAGGTGGATGCTGAATAATTAAATTGGCACGCAAGGCATCGCCATCAAAAGTAGGGATTGAAACAGATAAATGTGTTTCGTTTTGAATATAGGTCATATCAATTGTCATTTCACTATTCGTGAAAGATACCGATTCCAGTACATGTGTTGGCATTTTGAGCTTGCCACCGAGTGGAATTGTTATTGTTTTTTCAAAATAGCGCTGAGTTTCATATTCAAGGAAATACACGAAGCACACAGCTGCGTAATCGAGATGACTAATCGTTGCGGAGAATAAAATCTCATCGCCATAGATGCACCAATAGTTCCATTTCTTTTTACGCATGATATGTCCGCTTAAATTGCTATTTATGAGAGGTTTTCGTGCAAATCCAATAGCAGCTGGATTTAAATTCCCTTTTTTATCGCATAAAAGAGTAGGCTGTAAAATTTCTTTCTCAGCATGCTGCTTCACATTCAACATCCCTTCTGTTCGTAAAATAAAAAAATTGCCAATTTGTTTAATCTTATTGTAGCAAAAACTATCTTGAAATTGGAAAAGATAGCGCCTAATGTGACCGCTTTCAGCAATTTTGCGTTGAATCGCCTAATTAATAGAACGAACGATGGAGTCATATGATGGACATAAGGAGGGGGAGCGTGGCCAAAATGTATAACAGACAGGCAGCTGTACAATATGCGAATTTATGGTGGAATAGTCGTAATCCGGCATTTCCGAATTTTGATGTCGATTGTACGAATTATATTTCACAGTGCTTACTTGCTGGAGGAGCACCGATGCGAGGGGCACCAAATAGGGAAAGAGGCTGGTGGATTCAGCAAGGAAACTGGAGCTTTAGCTGGTCTGTGGCACATTCTCTAAGATGGTATTTAGAGGGCTCAAAGACGGGTTTAAAGGCAACACGCGTGCAAACGGCAGAACAATTAGACATTGGGGACGTTATATTTTATGATTTTCAAGGAGATGGCAGAATTGATCATTCGGTCATTGTTACGAGTATTCAAAATGGAATTCCCTATGTCAATGCACATACATCAGATAGTATTAATAGGGCTTATTTTTATCAGGATTCTACGGCGTATACCCCAAATATGACCTATTATTTTTATCATATAGATGATAGTTTTGCTTAGAGTGTTAGCAGTTTTAAAGCTCATCATTTTATGATAATGTTGGAGATAGAAATGAAGAATAATGATATATACTACTATTATTAGAAGGAGATAGAAAAAAATGAGCGAACAATTTTTATCGGTAAGAGATGCAATTATAAATCGCCGTTCAATTAAGAAGTTTAATGGGCAATTGGTGAAACGTGAAGATTTACTGGGCATTGTTGACGATGCTGTCTGGGCACCGAACCATGGTAATCGCGAACCGTGGCGTTTAGTTATTGCTTGCGATGATGATTTAGTTGCACTACATCAGCTATTACGAGAGCTAGCTGTTCCAAAATGGCAGGAGCTTTCGAGTGAAGATTTAGCGAAGCAAATGGCAAAATTCACATTGCCTGGTGGCTATGCATTTGTTATTGTGCCAGAGGATGCACGTCAAAAAGAGCGTTTAGAAGATTACGCAGCAGCGAGTATTTTTATTCAAAATATCCAGCTGTTAGCTTGGGATAAAGGTATTGGCTCTTGCTGGAAAACACCAGGCTTCTTAGATAATCCTAAATTCCGTGAAGCATTAAAAGTACAGCCAGGTGAACGTGTAATAGCGATGTTACAGGTCGGTTATTTTGATGAAGTACCAAAAGGCAAAGAACGAAAAACATCAGCACAGTTTGTAACGAATTTTGGTGAATAAACAAATGAAAAATCCCCTGCCAGATGGCGAGGGGATTTTTATTATCGCGGGTAAACCGCAGTAAAGCGCGGGTAAAATCGGGTATTCCGCGGGTAAATGGTAATAAAGCGCGGATAACCCAAAGTACTTCGCGGGTAAAGCAAAGTACATCGCGGATAAGTTGTGTTGTTTACGATTGACTTAGTGCTGCAACCTCATATAAATAGTCTCCTAATACACGTAAACCTTTATCGAAGTTTTCTAAATGGAAATGCTCGTTTGGTGCATGGAAGTTTTCGCTCGATAGACCAAAGCCCATTAAAACAACTGGTAAATCTAAAATTTCATCAAAGGCAGCAACGATTGGAATCGAACCACCACCACGTGTGTAAGCGGTAGGTACATTATAAACTTTTTCGTAGGAACGACCGGCTGCTTGAATAAATGGATGATCAAATGGTGTTAAGAATGGACGGCCTTTATCGAATTCTGAAATCGTTACGTCTACACCGGCAGGCTTATGTTTGTCGATATGTGCTTTTAATAAAGCAACGATTTCTTCTGGCTCCTGATTTGGTACTAGTCGGCAAGTAATTTTTGCACCAGCTTCAGCAGGAAGTACAGTTTTAATGCCTTCACCAGAGAATCCACCGAATACACCATTTACTTCTAACGTTGGGCGAGCCCAAGTACGCTCTAAATAAGAATAGCCTGCTTCACCGAACAATTCAGATACGCCGACTTCCTCTTTTACGGAGTCTTCGTCAAAGCCTAGTGCTCGATAAGCTTCACGTTCTTCTTCCGTTAATGGTAATACTTTATCGTAGAAACCTTCTACTTGGATTGTACCGTGTTCATCGCGGAAGGATGCTAAAATTTCTGCTAGTGCATGAATGGCATTTTGTACACCGCCACCGTATAGGCCTGAGTGTAAATCGCCTTTTGCGCCACGCACGTCAATTTGTACGCCTGTAAGACCGCGTAAACCATAGCATACTGCTGGTTTACCAGGGCCATAAAGACCTGTATCAGAAATCAAAATTAAATCAGCTGCTAATTTTTCTTTATGTTCTTCAACAAAGGCAGGCAGATGAGGGCTACCGATTTCTTCTTCACCTTCATAGATGAATTTTACGTTCACTGGCAAAGTACCAGTCGTTGCAAATAGTGCTTCAATCATTTTTAAGTGCATAAACACTTGACCTTTATCATCACTTGCGCCACGTGCAAATAATTTGTTATCACGGATTGTAGGGTTGAACGGTTCGCTATCCCATAGATGTAATGGATCAACTGGCTGTACATCGTAGTGACCGTAAAATAGAATAGTTGGTTTGCCTTCTGCATGTAACCAGTCAGCATAAACAACAGGGTGACCAGCAGTTTGAGTGATAGAAATGTTTTCTAAGTTGAGTTTCTTGAAGGCATCAGCTAGCCACTCTGCGGCATGCTGAATATCGCCTTTATGCTCAGATAATGAACTAATACTTGGAATACGTAAAAATTCATTTAATTCATTTAAGTGCGCCTCACGATGTTCAGCAAAATAAGCATTTAATGTCTGTAATTGCGTCATACATTCATCCCTCTTTCAATATTTCGATAATAGAAATAGTATAGCATAATGTGGTGGGGGAATCCTGTTGTAGCAATGCTTTCCAAAACATTATTTATTGCTGAAATCGTGATGATTCATACGGAACCATCCTTAATTTTTCAGCAACCTAGACATTGTTATGACAAGCAACTATTATAAATAGGAGAAAAAAGGGGGAGTTGTATGGGGAATAAACGATATTCATCTGACTTTAAATTAGAGCTTGTAAAACAATATCGCCTCGGCACCGCTGTCAGTAAATTATCAAGCGAATATGGTATATCTGAAGTAACCATTTATAAATGGATAAAGTTATATACACCAGTTGATGGTGTCACCGACATGACGAAGGCAGAAGTATTAACCGTTCAAAAAGAAAACGAACGATTAAAACAAGAGGTCGATATATTAAAAAAGGCTATTACCATATTCGCAGCCAATTAGATGATACAGATGTAATTGATTATATGGAACGGGAAAGTAAAAAACATGCTGTTAAAGTACTCTGTGAGCTATTAGACTTGCCCAAAAGTACTTACTATAGTGGGTTGCAAAAAAAGCAACAGTCATCAAAAAAGTCGGCATCGGAAGAGTTATTAGAGGAAATTGAACAAATATTTATCGAAGATGGGCAACTTTATAATGGTGCACAGCTTTATGAAATATTGAAAATGCGAGGCTTTCAAGGGAGTTTGCGGAAGGTCCAGCGCGTATTAAAAAAGGCAAGGGAAGCACAAGTAGAAGAAGTTCCGGAACCAATAGTAAATGTAGGCTTTGAAACGACAAAAGCTAACGAAAAGTGGGTAATCAATATAAGTTACGTACCAACTTGGCATCAAGGATGGGCTTATATGGCGTCTATTATAGATGTTCATACAAAGAAAATAACAGGCTTCAGCTTCGATCAATTACTAAGTGAAGACTTAATGGTAATGGCTATACAGAAAGCGTATGACCAGTTTCCAATGCCATTAGTTTTGTATACTGGCCTACAACCAGCGTTTATTGAACATTGTAAAGAAGCTTGTAAAGAAAAAGAGCTGTTAGTACCACCAATTGTTTTTAAAGAGTATTTATATGATGATGCATGTTTACAAGCGATGGTGCCATTTTTAACGGGTGCACAATATCGATTGCGTCGAGGCCATGCTTCCATAGATAAATGAGAATAATGCGAATAGAGAGCTTTCTTAAATGGCGATATTTAAGAAGGCTTTTTTGTCTCTAAAAAATTATAAAAATTAACTAAAAATAGTCCAGTTAATTGACGTTTTCTGAATAATTAATTATATTTAAAGTATATTAAGTCTACAAATCTATTGAGAGAGGAGAATTCTAAATGAAAGCGCTAGTATTTGCAGGACCAGGTAAAAAGGAATTATGTGAAGTAGACAAACCTCGTGTAGTGAAAGATAGCGATGCAGTGGTGCGTCTTGTGAAAACAACTATTTGTGGTACGGATTTGCATATCTTAGGTGGCGATGTACCTGCTGTTAAAGAGGGGATGATGTTGACTAAAGACTAGTTTTCCTGAACTGACCTAGTTATTTGAAGCACATATAGAACATCCGAGTAGGCTACTTTTTTTCAATTTTCTAAGCTATCTTTCTTTAGTAGAAAAATTTACAGGTTAGTAATATTTATTGGATTTTTGTTGGAATATTCCATGTATTTAGACTATGTTGGAACAACAAAACTAGGGGAGGATTTTTTATGAAAAAGCTGCTAATGTCTATTATTACTTTTTCACTTGTATTAATATTAACATTTTCTTCTTCTTCCCATCTAGAATCCGTTTCGGCTATTAATACTAGTAATTTAATAGAACGTTTAGGGTATGATGATGAGGTTCGTGCTTGCGAAGGAACATTCAGTAGTTCTGATGGACACTCTTATGTGATGATACAAACAAACACGAGTTCAGTTAATCGTTCACTCCAATGGGGATTTTACATAAGACCAAGTGCTTACGAACTATTCAGACCTGCAGTAAATGTAAGTATGAGCGCATCTATAAATGGTACTCGAATTAATTCACCATACTCTTCTCACTATGAAAGACCGAGTTATAGTTTTCATGGTAGTTTGAAAAATTATCAGGTAGTAGGTCAAAATTATGGTCTTAAATCCGGCGATATAGTTAACTTTAATTGGTTCGCACTTAACCCTACCGAAATCAAAGGTGTTAAAAATACTACACTGATTTTCCTTGAATGTGCAGTAAAATAAATTTACTAGATAGAAGGATTAAAGATGCAACTTAAATGGAAACGAGAAAATATTATATTTGATAGTTTATACGAAGCAGATGTATGGGCCGATTCAATAGGAAATGAAATTTATGCAAGACTGTTTGATGGTTATGACACACCAGATTATAAAATAGCTTATTCCTTAGCTTTTAGACTTGCTCAAATAAATGAATTCAGAGTTCTTACAGAAATCACAATAGATAATGGTGAGAGATATAAAGTTTGGGTAAAATATACTGATTAGAGATCATGTTTCAATCTGTAATGAGAATAATGCGAATACGAGAGCTTTCTTAAATGGCGATATTTAAGAAGGCTTTTTTGTCTCTAAAAAATTATAAAAATTAACTAAAAATAGTCCAGTTAATTGACGTTTTCTGAATAATTAATTATATTTAAAGTATATTAAGTCTACAAATCTATTGAGAGAGGAGAATTCTAAATGAAAGCGCTAGTATTTGCAGGACCAGGTAAAAAGGAATTACGTGAAGTAGACAAACCTCGTGTGGTGAAAGATAGCGATGCAGTGGTGCGTCTTGTGAAAACAACTATTTGTGGTACGGATTTGCATATTTTAGGTGGCGATGTACCTGCTGTTAAAGAGGGGACAATTTTAGGTCACGAAGGTATTGGAATTGTTGAAGAGGTAGGGGCAGGCGTATCAAACTTTAAAGTAGGCGATAAAGTAATTATTTCATGCGTGACGTCATGTGGTAAATGCCACTATTGTAAAAAATCTTTATATGCTCATTGTGAAGATGGCGGCTGGATTTTAGGTCATTTAATCAATGGAACACAAGCAGAGTATGTTCATATTCCACATGCTGATAACTCTCTATACCACATTCCACAAGGAATATCCGATGATGCTGCTGTTATGATTTCTGATATTTTACCAACGGGTTTGGAAATTGGCGTATTAAATGGTCAAGTGTCACCAGGTGATGTAGTAGCTATCGTAGGTGCAGGTCCAATTGGAATGTCTGCACTATTAACTTCGCAATTTTACTCTCCTTCAAAAATTATAATGATTGATCTCGATGATAATCGTTTACAAGAATCCAAGAAATTTGGTGCTACAGAGACAATCAATTCACGTGATGCCCAAGCTGCAATTGATAAAATATTTGACATGACAGATGGCCGTGGAGTTGACGTAGCAATTGAAGCTGTAGGTTACCCTGCAACATTCGATATTTGCCAGCGAATTTTATCACCAGGAGGTCGTTTAGCTAATGTTGGTGTTCATGGTAAACCTGTCGATTTGCAATTACAAGATTTATGGATTCGCAACGTGACAATTTCCACAGGTTTAGTATCGACAAGCACAACACCGATGCTAATAAAAACGTTAGAAACAGGGAAGATTAAGCCAGAAAGGTTAGCTACACATCGCTATAAATTTGACGACATGATGGAAGCTTACGAAACTTTTGCTAATGCGGCGGATGAGCATGCATTAAAAATCATTATAGATTTTCAATAAATAGCTTAAAAAGCTCTTAAAGCGGGTAATACCTTTTAAGAGCTTTTTGTATATCTTGATGATAGTGATAAAGGTACTGTGTAAAGCTTCGCTATTAGTTATAAACAAATCTTTATGTAAGCAAAAGTAATATTAAGCCTACAATAATTAAATGCGACTATGTAAATTTGAATTTGGAAGGGTTTTCATAGGTTTTTCCGTATAAAAGAGATATAGTAGTAAAACATTTTTTACGAATATTACAAGTAAAAGCATTTAAGCTTACACGATTGTAATGAAATTGAAAGCCAATACGATAGAGTGTAATACATTATTTTGCGAGAATGTGTATAGAAGCAAGAACAAGAAGCGGAGGAATACACAATGAATGAAAAATTAGAAGGCGTATATGAGGAATATAATCGTTATATATACCATTTATGTTTGAAACTTACTCGTAATAATGTAGAAGCAGAAGATCTGATGCAAGAAGTTTGGGTCAAAGTCGTACGCTACGAAGATAGCGTTGCCGAAGTAGAACATATTAAAGCTTGGCTAACAACCATTACAATGAACACATTTAGAGATCGCTATCGAAAAAAAGTACGACGCAGTAAGTACATGATGAACCAACCTGAAACATTAGACGTACCGATTTTAGATTTGGTTCCCAATAATGAAATTTCAACAGAAGAAAAAATTGAAAAAGAAATTGTGACAAAGCTAGTACAGGATAAAATGGGACAGCTAGATGCAATCTATAGAAAAACTTTATGGTATTTCTACATAGACCAATATTCACTTGCTGAAATTTCTACTATTATGAAGGTTTCTATTGGGACGGTGAAATCTCGTTTATTCCGTGCGAAAGCGCGCCTAAAAGAAATGCTTATGGCTGATGTGTCAATCGTCGAGGCTGTGCTACCAGCGTAATAAAAACAATTGGTCGCACTATCTTAACTACTTAGACGGAAGTATTCGTTCGGCCAATCAAAATAAGGATGCATTGCAAACAATAATTTGCGATGCATCCTTATTCGTGTTTCTACACAAAGCTGAAAATTTAATCTTGACGATTAGTATCGACAGTTAGTAAACACTTGGCAAAAATATCACGTAATGTTTGCACCTCTTCTGCTGACAGCATGCCAAACATATTGTTAATAATTTCGCTAACTTGTTGACGTGATTCTTCAAGGATATCTTCACCCTCGGTCGTAATAACTAATTGCGAGGCTCTGCGATCGGTAGCGTGCTGTGTTTTTTCGATAAAGCCAGCATTAATCAGTTTGGTCGTTAATACCGTGACGCCACCTGTTGTAACTTTTAAGCGCTCAGCTATAGCAGAAGGGCGCTTTGGTCCCTCCTGCGATAAGTAGTCTAAAATTAAAATATGGGATTTTGAAAAGCCGAGTACATTATGATTATTCCACTCGTTTGCCCATTTACGCTCGATAGAAGAGACAACTTCAAATAATGAGGTAATGGCTTGTTGTTTTTCTTGATCCATATAAGGTCATCTCCAAAACAGTTTTAACTTTCTTGAGCCAATCTTGTCATCGCGTTTAACTCGTAAGCACGTACTTTACGTGGAATAAAACGACGAATGTCCATCTCATTGTACCCAACTTGGATACGTTTTTCATCTATAAGGATAGGGCTACGTAACATTCTTGGGTGCGCCTGAATAATCGCGTATAGCTCTTGAATAGAAAGCTGTTCAATATCAATATTAAGATTTTTAAAATCATTAGAGTTTGTAGCAATAATTTCATCCGTGCCATCTTCTGTCATGCTTAAAATTTCTTTAAATTCAGCAAGTGTAAGAGGATGTGATGTAATACGTTTTTCTTTATATTCAATGTTGTGTTCTTTTAACCATTTTAATGCTTTTCTGGATGAAGAGCAGCTCGCTTGTGAGTAAATTGTAACTGTCATTCTTCATTCCCCGCTTTCTTTGTTAGATTATATTTTATGAATAGCTTATCAGTAAGTTAAATAGGTTATACATATATCTTACTAGTAAGCTATATATAAATCAATAGTTATTTAAAAATCTTTTAAGAGAATATGATATTTTTTAATCTATACTAAATATACGCTGGGAAGAGGGAAAAGTTTCATTAAATAAGCTTACAATGATGTAAGTTTAGAGGAAGTGCCAGTCACCCACACAATTTTGAATTGTGTGGGTGACTGGCACTTTAGCTTTGCACTTTAGCTTTGTTGACCAGATGTGAACCAGTCTTGTACATTCCATACTTTCGTTACTAAACCTTCATAAAAATCAGGTTCATGGCTAACGAGTACGATTGTGCCTTTAAATTCTTTCATAGCACGTTTTAATTCTTCTTTTGCATCGACATCTAAGTGGTTTGTCGGTTCGTCAAATAGTAACCAGTTGGCTTCTTCCATCATGAGCTTACATAAACGAACTTTCGCTTGCTCACCACCAGATAAAGAATTAAGAGGGCGAGTGATGTGATCTGTTTTTAATCCAGCACGTGCTAATGCGGCGCGTACTTGTGCCTGCTCCATGGATGGGAAGGCGTTCCAGACATCGTCAATTGGTGTAATTTTATCTGCCTTTACTTCTTGTTCAAAGTAAGAAGGGGCTAAATAATCCCCACGAATAACTGTACCACTTAGCGGATTGATTTTACCGAGCATCGTTTTCAATAATGTAGATTTACCAACACCATTCATACCGACTAAGGCAATTTTCTCGCCGCGTTCAATCATAAATGAAAGTGGTGGTAGTAAGGGCTTGTCTTTATCGTAACCGATGACTAAATTTTCAGCTTCCACTACATAACGGCTTGGTGTACGAGCTTCTTTGAAACCAAATTCAGGTTTTACTGCTGTTTCAGGACGGTCAATTCGTTCTAGACGATCAAGCTGCTTCGCGCGAGATTTAGCACGACCCGTTGTAGAGTAACGCGCTTTATTTTTGGCGATAAAGTCTTCTTGTTTTTTGATGAATTCCTGTTGCTTTTCATATGCATCAATATGTTGACGTTTATTGATTTCAGCTAGCTCTAAAAACTTCTCGTACGTAGCTGTATAGCGAGTCAGTTTTGAAAACTCTAATTGGAAAATCACATCTACAGTCTCATTCATAAATTCCGTATCATGGGAAATTAATAAGAAAGCATGTGGATAGTTTTTTAAATAGTTTTTTAACCATGTAATATGCTCTTCGTCTAAATAGTTCGTTGGCTCATCGAGTAATAATACCTTTGGCTTTTCTAATAAAAGCTTTGCCAGTAATACTTTCGTACGTTGACCACCAGACAGGGCAGCTACATCACGTTCAAGTCCAATCGCATCCAAACCTAAACCACGTGCAACCTCTTCGATTTTCATATCGAGTGAATAAAAATCACCAGCATCAAGTGCATCTTGAACATCTGCCATTTGTTCTAGTAACTCTTCTAATTCTTCAGGTGTCGCTTCAGCCATCTTACCTGTAATTTCGTTTAACTCTTCTTCTTTTTTATATAGAGGGAGGAAGGCATCACGCAATACATCGCGCATAGTACGTCCAGCAGTCAGCACAGTATGTTGGTCTAAATAGCCATAATGTGTACCAGGTAGCCATTCAACCTTTCCGGCATCGTGAATTGTTTGCCCTGTAATAATTCCCATTAGAGTAGACTTTCCAACTCCGTTAGCGCCGACAAGACCAATATGATCGCCTTCAACTAAGCGGAAAGAAACATCTTTAAAAAGTGTGCGGTCACCAAACGAATGACCTAAGTTTTCAACTGTTAATATTGCCATATAGGTTGTTCCTCCATAATTTCGATTACGTCTTGTGTAGATAGATTCGCTGTACGACTGTTATTACATACAGTTGCAATATGCAAAATATTAAAGCTCTGCTAGTAGTTTGTTTAATTCGGCTAGCTTTGTTTCCATGTTAGCTAGGCGTTGCTCTGCATTAGCGACTTGGTCATTATGGCCTGTAGATTCAAGTTTTTCAATGTCGCCTTGTAAATTCATATAATCCATTTTTAATTCTTTAATTTGATATTCAATATCGCTTTTTGTTGGCATGGTTTGTCGCTCCTTTATCGTTTCATTTGTATTACTAATGCGTGTAAAAGCGATGGAGGTTATATCATCCCTCCACCGCTTAATTGTTAAAATCAATCGGGTACTGATGCTTTAAACTCCCTTGAAAATTCTAGCCTACATTCAACTAGAAGCAAGGGGAAAAGAAGTGAAAAATTCTAATATATTGTATCATATTCACCTTAAAAGAATCACTAAGTTGAAGCGATATTATGTCGATCATAAGCGAAATCGAGTAATAATGATTCCAATGTTTGGTTATTACTTGCGAGATTCAGCTGTCGCTGTTTTTTTACAGCCCGCTCACTACGAGCCTCATGCAATAAAAACTCCATCACCGCATTTTGTATTTGTGATTGTTTCATCTTACGGCCGAGACCGAGGTGTATAAAGCCGTTATGCTCACGAGGAAAAGCATGTAATAGCTCGTTCTCTGTTTGTGCAAGTGTAATACAAGGCACACCGTAAGAAGCAATTTTATAAGGTGTATAGTTCGCATTGCAGATAATGACATCGGCTTTAGGTAACAATTTGAGAAGTGCGTCTTTATCACGCAATAGGGCAGTATTACGACGACTAAGTACCATCATTTGCAAGTCATCCGTCGCATGGCGATAGCTATCATCTATCATTACTGTAATTTGTAGTGGGATTTGTAGCTGGGTTAGGTGGCGAAGAGTTCGATACGTTAAGTTATGCTCGTCCCCATCCTCAAAAGCAACAACAATATGAGGAGGGTTTTCAGAGACTTTAACATCAGGTAATGATTCCGTATGTTGATAGGCTTCTGGTAATGCAAAGGCAAAACTGCCACCAATATAATGAGATGGAAAATAATCTTTCACTTCTTGATAGAGTGCGAGTAACACACAATCACAGGCTTGGCCACCATCACCAAAGTCATCAAAATGAATCATCGTTTTACAGAATGGTCGTAAACTTTCCACTTGCCAACTTTCGGAGTTACGACCGTCCCTGACAATTAAATCAGGCTGTATAGCTTTGATTTGCTTAGGTAATTCGTCAAAAAGATCGAATAGTATTGGTGAAAGATTGTGATGCATTAAAATTTGAATCCCATCATTAGAAGGGGTTTTGACGAATATGAAAACGTCCTCTTGCACAAGCAACTTAGCCAATGTTGCAACCCGTTCAAAAGGATACAGCCCTTTATCAATACAGCTTTCAATTATGAAAACAATCGATTTTTTCGGTTTTATTGTTTGTGTTTCGTTTTGCAAATGTATCCCATCCTTTCATCTGTCTATTTAAATTATGGTGAAAAATGGGCAAGTATGTGTAAAAATTAACATTAGATAAAGAAAGTATGTAGTTAAACTTCAAAAATGGCGTTTGTCATACCGATGAATAATAGAGAGGATAAGCTATATTCTTATTCATACTATACATATCTAGTAACCGTCTATGTTAAGGCAGATAGGAGGAGTAGAGATTGGGTATGCGTTCGGCAATTGTTGTGGGAGCCACTGGGTTAACGGGAAGCTCGCTCATAGAACAGTTATGTGAAAATGATGAATACGTTTCGGTCATCGTTATTGCACGAAGAAAGCTTCACTATGAACACCCGAAGTTAGAGGTCAAGATTCGTAACTTTGACACACTAGAAGAAAAGGATATTGAATTTGCTCATGAGTTATATTGTTGTTTAGGTACTACTATCAAAAAGGCAGGCTCACGTGAAGAATTTGAAAAAGTGGATTTTGAATTTCCACTAGCTATTGCTTCATTAGCGAAAAAACAAGGGATTCCCCATTTGCTTGTTATAACGGCAATGGGTGCAAATGAACGGTCGAAAATTTACTATAATCGGGTGAAGGGGAAGTTGGAGCAGGCTTTAATAGAGCTAGGTATGCAACGCTTATCCATTATTCGTCCATCTCTGTTAGTAGGGCAACGAGATGAGTTTCGTTTTGGTGAGAAGGCTGGGGAAAAGGTGTTAAAGCTTGCTAAACCTTTGCTAATAGGACCATTAAAACGTATGCGTGCTATCGATGCTTCACAGGTGGCAAAAGCGATGCTTGTTATTGCGTTACATGGCAAGAAGCAACCAGTGACCATCTATCCTTCCCAACAGCTAGCTACAATGGATTTTCCAAAAGTGGTTCACGAAGAGTTTGCACGTGAGGAGCTATTTAATTGGCAAAAGCGAAAAGGTGCAGATGTAACTGAAGCGGACAAGGTAAATCGAGAGGTTATCATTAATCGAGATAAATTTAAAGTGGAGGAAAGCGTAGTAGACAAAGAGGTAACATTTCATCGCAAAAATGAAAAATAGGTACCTTTCATATCATTCCGCCTAAAGACTGAATTTCATGTTTTGACTGCTACAATTCTTCCCGTGACTCTATTCATTTGTTACAATATTATTGTAGAAGATGAATGTGGAGGCAAAATGAATATGAAAATTTTACTCGTTGATGGCACAATGTTTGGGCGTAAAACTGGTGCTATTTTAGAGCAAGTAGAGCATTATATTAAAGAATTCGATGCTAGTTTCGACTTAGAAATTATGCATTTTAGTGAATATAAGCATCAAATTGTCGATGGTTCACCATTAAATGATGATATGAAAAAAATGATACAAAAATTTGAAGAAGCGGATGCGTATATTATTGCTACGCCAATTTTCCAAGCTTCAATTCCAGGTGTGTTAAAAAATGCATTCGATTTCTTACATCCGAAAACGATGCGTTATAAGCCTGTTTCTATCGTAGCGAATGGTGGCACATATCAGCACCATTTAGTAGTTGAAAATCAACTAAAACCAATTTTAGACTACTTCCGTGCGCTTGTAACACCAAACTATGTCTATACACATACATCACATTTTGATGCAGACAATAAAATTGTAGACGAGGATGTTCATAATCGTTTACGTGAAATGGCTCGCGTTTTTGTCCAGTACTGTGAAATGAGTAAATCATTACCGAAAGAAACAATAGACCAACATTAAACAAAGGTAAGTACTGTTCCTAAACAGTTATGACGAGCAAGAGTCACACTGATGCGTAATTTTGCAATATTATAAAGTCCCTTGTGCAGTGGAAGGAAATCACTGTGCAGGGGATTTTTCTTTTCTGAAATCCTTTTACGATATGATAAAATAGTACTTTAGTGAATTCGGAAGGGAGGGCAGCTCATGCAGAACATCGCTTTACTAGAGAAACAACGCTGTAATTTAATTTTGACGAATAAGGCGAAGGAGGCGGTAGAGGAATGCTCAGCAAATGAGCATGCCTTTTTTGCGTTACAAAAAACATTGACCGTCTATATTGAAAAAAGAAAAGCAAAAACAATTGGCGAAACGTTTTTATCGATTTATTTTAATGCAGAGCATAATGAAAAGTTAGACAGTATATTGGCCGGAAAAACAGCGATTATGGATTGTGTGTTAAAAGTGGAAGGGTTATTAGCAACAAATATACGTTTTGTACATATTCGTGGTCCAATTAGTACGAATCGTCGTTTACCAGCGGCATTGCAATTTGTCACAAAGCCCAATAATGGGGCTGGTATCCCGCTTGATCTTCACACGAAAATTAGAGAGCTACCGATTGCAGAGGAACGGACAGAATATGTGAAAAAGCGTATTGCAAGTTGGGAAGGCTATTTAAAAATTCAAGAACGTGATGCGACGATTGATGATATTCATACGGACTTTAAACAAAGCTACTATAATGAAGATTTTTCACGTTTAACACTAGTATGTCCCTATGTGAAAGCGAAGGAATGGAAGCAACTTGAAGGTTTAAGTGTGAGCATCCAAGGGGTACGTGGTGAAATTGGACAAGTGTTAAAAGCGAACGCGGGTAAGCAAACAGTGGAAGTTGACTTAAAGCCTTTTGCACAGGAGCAAGCACGCAAAGACCAGCTAAATTTGCGTTCAAAACAAGCAAGCTTTAGTAATTTTGCGACACTAAGTCAAATTCGACGCTTACGTAACGGCTTTACAAAGCTTGAAAAAGGTGAAGCAGTAAATGCTAGCTTAGAAACGATTTTATTTGAAAAGCGTCCGACTGTCCGTACAGCAAAGCTTCGTGAAGATATTGAGTTTCATAATAATTTAAATGAATATCAACGGAAAGCTGTCATCGGCGCGTTATCTGTAGAAGATTTGTATGTTATTCAAGGGCCCCCTGGAACAGGGAAAACAACGGTTATTTCAGAGATTTGCCAGCAAAACGTAAAAGCAGGCTTAAAAACACTCGTTGCCTCACAGTCAAACTTAGCTGTTGATAATGCCTTAGGAAGACTTCTCTCCAATCAAGAAATTCGTATTTTACGATATGGCCGAACAGAAAGTATTGAAGAAGAGGGGAAAAAATTCATTGAGGAAAATGTTGCCCTACATTGGCGTGAGCAAACATTAGCTGCTGTTGAAGAAGAAATTACGGCTTTTACTGAACGTGAACAAGAATTACAAGCCAGTATAAGTAAAACAACTGATGAGCTAACGAAATTGCAAGCGTGGCTTGAAGAACTAACAAAGGAAATTGCTGCTAAGGAGCAAGCGGCAATCGACGAACCCATTTTACAAAAAGAAATTCAATCGCTTAAAAAAGAGTTAAAAACGGCAAAAGCGGAAAAAGAAGCGAGTGAAGCACAAAAAGAGCATTATGAAAAACAGCTTGCACAGTTAGAGTCCGCTATTCAATCACAGGAGCTCATAGTAGCTGAATACGCATCCGCTGAACAGTTACAACAAACGATTCAAGACAACACCATCAAAATAGAGCAATGGCAAGCGGCTATTCAATATAAAGAATTACTTGTAGAAAAACAAGAGCTCACAACCCAGTTTCAAGATATTCAAGTGAAATATGAACAAGAAAATAAGCGATTGCTTTTCATGAAGGAAAGTCAAAATTATATCGCTTCATTAACAACCTATGACCGTATCCAACGGTTTTTACAGCATTATCAAGTTCAACCTTCACCTGTGTTAGCGCAGCAAATTCGACGACTAGAGCATTTAGAGGATGCGAAAGATTTAGAAGCATGGGCAACCATAAATACGCGTCTACAAAAAGCGATTGCAAAACTTGAAGCGTCGGTTTCACCTGATGGGAAAGAGCGGGCGCTTGCGAAAAGTCGTCAACAGCCTGTTCAATCGTTCTCCCTACAAAATTTAAACGGCGTTTTTGCACAGCTAAATGCCTCATTTCAAGAAGGGCAAACACCGTCAGTGGAACAGTTAGAAAGCTATTTACTGGGACTGTATATGCGTCGCGATTTTGTGTGGCAAAAGGGGATGGCACTTCGCCAACAACAGGAGCATAAAGATCGTGAATTTGAGTCGCTCCGTAAAAATATCGCGAGTTTAATACACCAAGAATGTGCAATTACAAGCTTCGATGTACAAAGCTTGCAGCGTCAATTGCAGCCGTATATAGCTCATACCGAGCGTTTACAACAACTTGCAAATACGTTCCAAGCTGAGACTATGCCAGAAGAATCTGTAGAGCAGTTGAAAATGCTCGTAACTACAACGCAATCCTCTGTGCAAACAGCCCGTCAGCAGCTTCAGGCTGTTGAACAAGCAAATACACAGCTTTTACCGAAAAGAGCGGCACATCAAACAGCTAAGGTAAGCTTACAAGAGATTGACGAAGAGCTAGCGCAATTAGAAGAAAAAATTAAAGCTATTAATATAGAAGGACTAAAAAAGGAAAAACAACTAACGGCTTTAACAACATTGCTACAAGCTACACCAGAGCGCACACTAGAAGAAGTGAAGGAAGCTATTCAAACAGCAATTGAAAGTTTAGAAGAGCTACATCGAAAACAACAGCAGCTACCTCTACGTAAGAAATTACAAGAGCAATGGCGCGATAAGCTACAAAACGCTACGGAATATGATTTAGATGAAATTCGTAAATTGTATGTGCGTCATGCCAACGTAATCGGCACAACATGCGTTGCTTCGGCAAGCAAGGAGTTTATGGAGAACTATCCAACGTTTGATGTTGTAATAATCGACGAAGTATCGAAGGCTACACCGCCAGAGCTATTATTACCAATGCTAAAAGGCAAAAAAATTATTTTAGTGGGTGACCATCATCAATTACCTCCGTTGCTTGGTGATGATACGTTGGAGGAAACATTGAAAGGAATGCTAGAAGAAAATCCTAATTTTGATGGGGCGCAAGAGTTGAAAAGCTTGCTTCGTGAGTCGCTATTTGAGCGATTATTTAATAACCTACCTTCAACACATAAGCAAATGCTTGCATTGCAGTATCGTATGCATGAAAAAATCATGCACAGCATTACACCATTTTACGCTAAGGAAGAAAACGGCTTGCAATGTGGATTACCAGATTCGGATGCAGCCCGTGACCATGGCTTAGAAGGGCAATTTGTCGGTCGTGATGATCATTTGCTGTGGATTGATATGCCAGCGGAAAGACCGTTTTTAGAGGAACAAGTTAAGGGTGGCACAAGTCGTTATAATGAAGGAGAACTACAAACAATCCGCAGTATTTTAACAGACTTAAATAGTGCTGTAATGGAAGCGAAAAAGGCTGGTCGCATACCACAGGATGCACAAAAAAGTGTAGGCGTTATTAGCTTTTATGGCGAGCAGGTGAAGAAAATTAATCGCCTTCTCCAACAGGAATTACAGTTACCACATCTCCAATTTAGAACGGGCACAGTCGATAAGTTCCAAGGGATGGAGATGGATGTCATCTTAGTGAGTATGGTGCGGAATACGCCAAAGGGAGGGGACATTGGCTTTGCGAGAGATTATCGCAGGTTAAATGTCGCGCTATCTCGTGCGCGAGAACTGTTAATGCTTGTCGGCAGTGCTGATATGTTTGCAAAACGTGCGAAACATCAGGATACACGTGATATGTACAGCAATCTTTTAACAACGGTGAAATCCTACAATGGCTTACGTAATCATAAAGGACAGGTGATGTAGGGTGTTGAAAATACAGCAACGTTTAATGAGAGAGTTACAACAAAATCGTCATGTCAAAATAGTAAAGGCAACGGATTGGTGCATTCCAATTCGTACCATTGAGGTAACATATGAGCCGATTCGTCGCTCTACGATGGATGTCTTGATGCAAATGCTGTTAATAAGCATGCAGGAAGCGAATTTTCAAAATGTGCAGGAGTTAAGTGAGCTTTTACTAGTAGACCCACTGTTTATTGAGGATTTAGTATCATTAATGTCTCGCGTGCGTCTTATCGAGCAATCAGAGGGCTTCTATACATTAACCCCTAAAGGACAACAACAGTTGGCACGTGGCATTTTCGAAGAGGAGTTAGAAGTCGAAACAGCGACTTTGTTATTTAGTCCATGCCACCAAGCGATTCTCCCTGTTGGAGAAGACGAGATAGAGGAATTTGATGAGTTGCCAGCTCCTTATCGTTATGTTGATAAAGAGGCGGAGCAACAAGAACAATTTGATGAGGCAATGTTGCTTATAGCTTTACAGCAGGGAGAGGAAGAAGCATCAAGCTCGCAGAAAATAATCGAAACCATTGTGACATCAGAAGCGAAACAAATCAATGATATTCCATGTCTAGAATTTCTTCTTTACGATAAGGAACAAGATATTATCTACGTTCGTGTATGGAATACTTTGTTAAATAAATGGGACGAAGAGCTAGAACAGCAACTTACAGACCAAGAGCAGCCACAATGGCGAGCACAATATTTATAAATGCGAGAACGAGCGGCGCAGTTGCCGTTCGTTTTTTTTGTGCATTTAGATAACAGCGTGCAAATTTTCTAGCCTGCATATATTACTTACATAAAGGAGGGTCCTAATGATAACGATTAGTTTATGTATGATTGTCAAAAATGAAGAAAGCTTGCTCGAAAGATGTTTAGATTCCGTCCAACATGTAGTGGATGAAATCAATATTATTGATACTGGCTCAACTGATCGTACAAAGGATATTGCACAGCACTATACCTCTAGAATTTTTGATTTTCCGTGGTGCGATGATTTTGCAAAGGCGCGGAACTTTTCCTTCCAGCAAGCAACGAAAGATTATATTTTGTGGCTTGATGCAGATGATGTGCTCACATCTGAACATCAGCAAAAGTTAGTACAATTAAAGCAATTTCTTTATCCAAGCATCGATGCAGTTTCAATGGATTATGTTGTAACGCTAGAGGCGGATGGGACTGTCGCAACGAGTGAAAAAAGATACCGGTTAGTAAAGCGAGCACGTCATTATCAGTGGCGGGGAGCAGTGCATGAGTTTTTGGATGTAACAGGTAACATCTATAAAAGTGATGTAGCAGTTGTGCATGTACCAGTAAAGCAACAAACAGCTCGTAATCTACGCATATATGAGCGGTTAATAGCAGACGGATATACATTTGCGACAAGAGATTTTTTCCATTATGCAAATGAATTAAAACAACACAGCCGTTTTTTAGAAGCAATTAATCACTATCATACATTTTTAGATACAGCACTCGAAACATCTGAGGCCCAAGTTCAAGCTTGTTTAAATTTAGCAGATTGCTATGAGCAATTACAAGATACCAAGAATGCGACACAGGCTGTTTTTCAATCATTATTGTATGATCAGCCAAAACCGGAAACATGCTGTCGAATCGGCCAACACTTTATGGCGCAATCGAAAAATAAGGAAGCAATTTATTGGTATTCCCAAGCTTTACAAGTAACGCCTTGCACTATTGGCGTTTACAAACGAGCATACTCAACATGGATACCGCATTATCAATTAAGTCTATTATATGATCGATTACGGCTTTATGAAAATGCCTATGAACACAATGAAGCAGCACGCCACCATAAACCAAACAATCAACGCATACTTGACCATCAACAATATCTTCGCAAACAGCTACACAAATGACTGGTTGCAAAATACCCGCGGAGTAAAGAGGTTTACCCGCGAAAGCACTATAAACTCCCATCAGTGTTGAAAAAAGAATCTGCCTATACCCCTCCTCGTAACAGTAAAGAGTGCTATGCAGATTCTTCTTTTTATTACTATATAAATTTATGGCATGATTCCACTTACATATTAATGACTGCCACAAGCTTCACTTTGATTCAGTTTTGCACAATCCAATGGAATACCTTAGAACTTATTCAACGATTTCATTTACATATGAAGAAACATCAATATAATCTACATAAATCGCGTGACCAATAATAAGTGACAAAACAACAATAATCGTAATAATAATCACATTTCGTGGTCTAAAGTCTTGAGCTTGCATTTTCTTCTCCTCCTTCATAATTTTGAGAATATTATGGCAATTCAATATATGTTAAGGGAATAGGAGTATGCAGTTTTAAAAATACTTTTTTATGTAAATGTTTAATTATAAAACCTTAAAGGAATACAATATAGGCAAATATGAGGGATGGAACGATGAATGATGCAACAGTTAAAAATTTTACTAGCTTATGTACATTTTACTAGATGAAAAAAAGAAAATTCAAGACGCAACTAATCATTTCACACAACTTTTCTTCTACAGCCCATTGAATGTTGAACCAGTTGTTTGCAATGTGAAACTACATTTTCATATGAAAATTGTCGTTAAACTAGACTGCCTAGCTGCTCCTGATAAACTAGCAGCCTTCCTATGCATACTTAAAATCATCTTTAATACTTTTGAAAATTCCACTCATCACCTTAGTAGGACTTCTAAGTAAGAGTGGCTAAAAAAATTTTACGCTTTACTTGTGGTATATTTAACATGACAGATGTAAGTAAAGGAGTATGAAAATATGGCAAAAAGTTTAGTAATTGCCGAAAAACCATCCGTTGCGCGTGACATCGCAAATGTACTAAAATGCACAAAAAAAGGGAATGGTTTTTTAGAAGGCGACAAATATATTGTGACGTGGGCACTGGGACATCTTGTAACATTAGCGGACCCAGAAGCATATGACGTGAAGTATAAAACATGGAATTTAGAAGATTTACCAATGCTTCCGGAACGCATGAAATTGGTTGTAATGAAGCAAACAGGTAAACAATATAATGCGGTGAAATCGCAACTAACTCGAAATGATGTAAAAGAAATAATTGTAGCTACGGACGCTGGGAGAGAGGGCGAATTAGTAGCACGCTGGATTATTGAAAAAGCAAACACTAAAAAGCCAATCAAACGTCTATGGATTTCTTCTGTAACCGACAAAGCAATTAAAGAGGGCTTTGCAAATCTTAAGCCAGGCAAAAATTATGAAAATCTATATCATGCTGCTGTAGCTCGTAGTGAAGCCGACTGGTATATCGGATTGAATGCAACACGTGCTTTAACAACACGTTTTAATGCACAATTAAACTGCGGGCGTGTACAAACACCTGTTGTTGCCATGGTTGCAGCTCGCGAAGAAGAAATTAAAAATTTTAAACCTCAAACATATTGCGGTATTGAAGCAAAAACAAAAGATAATTTAAAACTTACTTGGCAAGATGCAAAAGGCAATAGCCGTAGCTTTGAAAAAGGTAAAATCGATACCATCATTAAAAAACTAGGTAACAACAACGCAAAGGTAATTGAAGTAGAGCGTAAGCCTAAAAAATCGTTTGCACCTGGGCTGTATGATTTAACAGAATTACAACGCGATGCGAATAAAATTTTTGGTTACTCTGCGAAAGAAACTTTAAATATTATGCAAAAGCTATATGAGCAACATAAAGTATTAACGTATCCTCGTACTGATTCACGATATATTTCAAGCGATATCGTAGCAACGTTACCAGAACGTCTAAAAGCATGCGGAATTGGCGAATACCGCCCGTTTGCTAATAAAATTTTATCTAAACCTATAAAAGCAACTAAAGCGTTTGTAGACGATGCTAAAGTTTCTGATCACCATGCGATCATTCCAACTGAAGAATACGTAAATTTCGCAAACTTTAATGATAAAGAACGTAAGATTTATGATTTAGTTGTAAAACGTTTCTTAGCGGTATTTTTCCCAGCACATGAATTTGAACAATTAACGTTACGCGCGAAAATTAGTGATGAAAATTTTGTTGCAAAAGGAAAAACAATCACTGTAGCTGGTTGGAAGGAAGTATATGAAAACCGCTTTGATGATGAGGAATCGAATGACGACTTAAAAGAGCAAGTTTTCCCTCGAATCGAAAATGGCACAACATTAGAAGTTCATTTAATTGCACAAACAACGGGTCAAACAAAACCTCCAGCACGTTTTACTGAAGCAACATTACTATCTGCGATGGAAAACCCAACAAAGTATTTAGAGAGTAATGATAAACAGTTAGCCGATACTTTAAAATCAACGGGGGGATTAGGTACTGTAGCAACGCGTGCCGATATTATTGATAAGCTTTTTAATTCCTTTATGATTGAGCAACGAGGCGGTAAAGAAATTTATATTACTTCAAAAGGTCGCCAGCTATTAGATTTAGTGCCTGAAGAATTACGCTCACCTGCAACGACTGCTGAATGGGAACAAAAGTTGGAGTTGATTGCAAAAGGGAAATTGAAGAAAGAAGTATTTATCAATGAAATGAAGCAACACACGAAAAAAATAGTTGCAGAAATCAAATCAAGCGATAAGAAGTATAAGCATGATAATATTTCAACGAAATCATGCCCTGATTGCAACAAACCAATGCTTGAAGTGAACGGTAAGAAAGGTAAGATGCTTGTATGCCAAGATCGTGAATGTGGATACAAGAAAAATGTAGCTCGCATAACGAACGCTCGTTGTCCTCAATGTAAGAAAAAACTAGAGTTACGTGGTGAAGGCGATGGTCAAATCTTCGTATGTAAATGCGGACATCGTGAAAAATTATCTGCCTTTGAAGCTCGTCGCAAAAAAGAAGGTGGCGGAAAAGTGGATAAGCGAAGTGTACAAAAGTATTTGAAACAACAAGCAAAAGAAGAAGAACCTTTGAATAATCCGTTTGCAGATCTATTAAAAGGCTTTAATTCTGATAATTAAATCATCAGAAGATTTAGGACTATGGGGCTGGGACAAAACTAAAAAAATTTAAGGAACAGAGGAAAGGTGTTCATAAATTTTTGCTATATGGAGACCTTAGCTATTCTTACTTTTGCAATTTTAAAAATTAGACGTGTTCACTAGTTGTTGATAGCGAAGGCGGTGACTCCAGCGGGAACAGCACATAATGTTAGACGCAACAGACCGCGCGTTAGCGAGGGTTGCGGCTTACGGTGTGCCCGCGGAAAGCACCGCCGTAGCGGACAACAACGGCATAGCAAAAAAGTGTGTTAACTAGTAGAAATTTAGTTTTCATTCTGGCAAATACGTTTCAATATCGGTATCACTAATAAATTGACCTAAACCAGAAGCTTCTCGATGTAAAAAATAAATCTTTGCAGAATATCGTAGGTCTATTATTTTCGGGTAGATAGAATATTACTCGCTAACAAAGCAGCTGAACGAGGCATAGAATGATATTTAACGTAGCGCTCTTAATGAAATACATGCATTTGATTTGCTCCCTGTTGGATAGCCAGATTAATCTGTTTATCCAACAGGGAGATATTTTTTTAGGATTAAGCTATATATTTTATATGTACATAAAGGTAGAAACAACAAATTATTAGTAATAAAATTCCCTAACACCAATGTTCGAGGGCATTTTGTAGAAAATCTCCGTCCTCCAATCCGTATTTAGGAATTTTGCCTAACGTTAGTAAAGTAATATTCCTAGCTCCACGCTCCATTTCTATTCAATACGAAGTTTGTAGTCCACATTTTTCTGCTAGTTCTTCTTACTTTTCAATTTCTCTCAAACACCAACTCTCTCCACTAACAGTTATTTTAATCACCGCACTTAAAGACTATGTGAACGGAGGACATAAGAAAATTAACATCATCTCCACGCTATAGTGGAGAGATTTTTTGTTTGATATTTATATTAATAGAAATATTTGACTGTAATAACAAAACTGTGTTATCTTGTGTATAACAGATTTGCTGTGGATATTTACCAAATTAGTTGGAAGGAGAGGTTCTGATCTAGATTAGTTGAGCTATACTGCAAAAACAAATTGATTACTTATCTAAGGGGGCAATTATGAAAAATAAACTATCTGCGGTGTTAGCCGCTACATTAGCATTAACAATAAGTCTACCAACTGGGGCGTTGGCGTTTTCTAATAGTCAGACTGCGGTTGTGGCTAGCCAAGAATTAGCTAGTCAAGAACTAAAAAAGATTGCGGAAGAGAAGGCTGCGCTACTTACGAATTCCTATGAGACGACTAGCGTGCAGTATGCGCTAATTGATAATGGTAAACTTGTTTTGTCAGGTCAGACAGGCAAGAATGATATGGAAGGGAAACAGCCGCTGACTAAAGATACTTTATACGGGATTGGTTCAGTCAGTAAAATGTATGCAACTGCAGCTGTTATGAAATTGGTCGATGAAGGAAAAGTCGATTTGGATGAACCTGTTGTCCACTATATTCCTGATTTCAAGATGAAAGATGAGCGTTACAAAAGCATTACGCCACGTATGCTATTAAACCACTCCTCTGGCTTGCAAGGTAGTACGTTTACTAATACTTTTTTATTTAACGATAATGATACTTATGCCCATGATAACTTGTTACGCCAATTATCCAACCAACAATTGAAGGCTGATCCTGGCGCGTTCTCAGTATACTGCAACGACGGTTTTACGTTAGCCGAGATAATGGTCGAAAGAGTCAGCGGTATGAGCTTTACGGAATTTATCCATCAACAGTTTACAGAACCTTTAAAGCTAAATCATACGAAAACGCCACAGGACGAATGGGAAAATGATAAGCGGGCAGGACTTTATTTTCCAACATATCAAGGACAGCTTCCACCTGAATCAGTGAATGTGATTGGTACGGGAGGGATTTCTTCCACTGCCGAAGATGTTGTGCAATTCTCACAAATATTTATGGGACAGGGAAAAGGAATCCTCTCTGACAAGGCAGTTCAGGCGATGGAGCAAGAGGAATATAAAAAAGGAATGTGGCCAGAGGATGGAGATAGTATTATCAACTATGGTCTTGGTTGGGATAGTGTGAAACTATATCCATTTAGTGAATATGGGATAAAAGGTTTGGCTAAAGGCGGCGACACGGGATTGCAACATGCTTCACTGGTTGTACTTCCTGAACAGAAGATGGCAATGGCTGTGTTATCATCTGGCGGTAGCAGTATGACAAATCAACTGATGGCGACTGAAATACTGCTCGCTGCGCTTAAAGAGAAGGGCACAATTAAGGACATCAAGCCGAGTAAATCCTTTGGCAAGCCAGTCAAGGACAAAATGCCTGAAGACCTAGCAAAGAATGCAGGTTTTTATGGCAATAGTTCCGGTCATTTCAAAATAGAAATTACGAAGAATGACGAACTAATCTTGCCAACTAATCCAGAAGAAAAATATATATATACTGCCGATGGAAGCTTTATGAATGAGAATGGTACCGCCAAGCTTAACTTCGTCACGGAGAAGAATGGACGAACTTATTTGAAGGAGAGCACATATTCGTCTCTGCCAGATTTAGGGCAAATAGCGATTACGCATTATGTAGCCGAGAAACTTGAAGACAATGTGCTATCGAAAGAAACAGCTGCCGCATGGGCAAAGCGAGAAGGCGTCAAGTTTTATCTTGTGAGTGAGAAATTTAGTTCTTTGCTATATTTTGCACCAATCGTACCCATCCAAATGAGCAAGGAAGGGATAGATGGCTATTGGGGAAGCAGTAAGATTACAGGCCCTAACACGGCGATGCATCAGCTCCAAATACCTGTGATGGGTGGCCGTGATACGGCGGAAGCCCGTTTCTATACAGAAGGTGACGATGAATATTTAGAGATGTCCGGATTTTTATACGTAAGTGAATCCAACTTAAAACCGCTTAATGCAAGCCAATCATCCAAAGTTACACTACAAGCAAATGGACATGCGAGCTGGTTTACAATCCCGGAAGCGTTAGCAGGGAAAACGATGACGGTGGAGTTGCCATCAAATAGTTCGTTTGCGGTGTATGATGACAAGGGACTATGTATTAATTTTACTGTTGTAAATGGCAATAACAAAGTAAAACTGCCGAAGAACGGAACGGTAGTATTTGCTGGTGCATCGAATTCGGAATTTGCAATCACGTTGAACTAGCTACAATTCAAGAGGGACTTCAACAAAACCAGTAGGACATCGGAAAGATGTTTTGCTGGTTTTGTTTGTATAAGGTTATATCAGCGTGCTACTTTCGGCATCGACACCAACGCCTCGAGGTATTTTTTATAAATTGTTTGAGTGACTGGCACGCAAGTAATGAATTTTAAATGGTGTGCATACAGTTATTGTATGTGTTTTGTGAAAGTGGTACATTATTTTATTCTGTTTAATGTAGTTTATTTTCTTTTTAATGTCATTAAAATTCTTTTTTAAACTAGACAGTGAATTTTTGTGATGCTATATTTAGAGTGTCATAGTTTTTATAATTAGGAAAATTAAGAAAATGTTAGTCCTAGTTATAGGGAACAAAGGGGTAAGTGTTATAAAAGAAGGATGATAGATGCCTATGGTAAAAAAAACGTTAAAACAAAGAATTGTAGATGCTTCTGTAGTACTGTTTCAGCAAGATGGCTATCACAATGTAACAGTTGAACGCATTGTGGAGTATATTGGCGCATCAAAAGGTGGGTTTTATCATAATTTTAAATCGAAAGATGAACTGTTGTATGAGGTTCATGACGTGTTTATTTCCTATGTGATTAAACAGTCACAGGAAGCGTATGACAAATACGATACACCGATTAAACGCTTATGTGCAATGCTTCAAACGTTGACCCAAGTGTTTGATGTGTACCAATCTCATATTACCGTATTTTATGAGGAAAGCCGTTCTTTATCAGAAGAATATAGTGCAATCATTCATAAGAAGCGGGATCAATATCGGGATATTTTACAAAAGGTGATTGAAGAAGGGCAACAGACAAAGGATTTTCGTGCTGAATTGCCTTGTACAATTGTAACAATGGCCATTGTAGGGATGATTAACTGGACATATATGTGGTTTAAACAAACGGGTCCGTTAACAATGGAGGAAATTACAGAAGTATTTACAGATATGATATTACGAGCTATTGTGACAGACCAAGCTATGGAAGAAGCAACTCAATTTATGGTAAAGATGAAGCCAGAAGAACAAGCTGGTTTTATTAATGTTTAGTACAGACCGACTAGTCGGTCTAAATATTGTGTAACTGTCGTCTGAATGAATTCCGCTATGGCAAATTGGATATTAGGGGGAAATGGGAATGAACTTTGAACTAACGAAAGAGCAAGCGATGATTCGAGACATGGTACGTGATTTTGCAGAGAAAGAGATTAAACCTTATGCTCGTGAAGTCGACGAGACATCAACAATGAGAATAGAAAGCTTTGAAAAAATGGCTGAGCTAGGCTTATTAGGTATCCCGTTTCCAGAGGAATATGGTGGTTCTGGAGGAGACACGGTTTCCTATGCAATAGCTGTTGAAGAAATTGGACGTGCGTGTGGTGGTACGGGTTTAAGCTATGCAGCAGCAGTAAGTTTAGGCGCCGCTCCTATTTATAATTTTGGTACGGAAGAGCAAAAGCGTGAATGGCTTGTTCCTTTAGCGAAAGGGGAAACATTAGGTGCTTTCGGCTTAACGGAACCTAATGCGGGGTCTGATGCTGGCGGTACCCGTACAACAGCAGTTATAGATGGTGATGATTACGTTATTAACGGAGAAAAATGCTGGATTACTAATGCAGGTCATGCGCGCCAAATTATTGTCACGGCAGTAACAGGTAAACGTGAAGATGGCAAAAAAATCATTTCATCCATTATTGTGCCAACGAATACGCCTGGTGTCACAATCAATTGTAATTATGACAAGATGGGTGTGCGTGGTTCCAATACTTGTGAAATTATTTTGCAAAATGTTCGCGTACCAAGAACGAATTTATTAGGGGACGAAAAACGTGGATTCAGTCAATTTTTAAATACATTGGATGGTGGCCGTATTTCCATAGCTGCGCTATCAGTCGGCATTGCACAATCTGCATATGAAAAAGCATTAAAGTATGCCAATGAACGAGAGCAGTTTGGGGCACCAATCGCCAAGTTTCAAGCAATACAGTTTAAGTTGGCAGATATGGCAATGGAAATTGAGCTAGCTCGTACGCTAGTACATAAAGCAGCGTGGCTTAAAGATCAGAAAAAACCGTTTGCTAAAGAGGCAGCGATGGCGAAATTATTTGCTTCTGAGATGGGCTTCCGTACTTGTAATCAAGCCATTCAAATTCATGGTGGTTCAGGTTATATGAAGGAATATGATGTAGAACGTCATTTGCGTGATATTAAGTTAATGGAAATCGGTGAAGGAACATCTGAAATTCAACGTCTCGTTATTTCTCGTCTAATTGGCTGTTAAAAATTAAATAGCATATTGAAGGGGGATTTTCATGGCAGAACTTGTGTATCAAACAATTGGTCAATTGCTCGATGAACAGGCTAAAAAATATCCTAAATATGAAGCGCTAGTGTATGCAGATAGAGACTTGCGGTTGACTTATGAGGAGTTAAACCAGCAAAGTCGTTTAGTGGCAAGGGGGTTACTGGCCCTTGGAATTGAAAAAGGAGACCATATTGCCGTGTGGACAACAAATGTTCCAGAGTGGGTACAGTTACAGTTTGCTACAGGAAAAATGGGTGCGCCCATTGTCACTGTTAACACCAATTATCGTGCCCATGAGCTGGAATATTTACTAAGACAATCCGATGCAAAGACGATTATTTTAATCGAAAATTATCGCGACCATTCTTTTATTCATACACTCCAAGAAATATGTCCTGAGCTTGAACATTGTGAACCAGGTAATTTGCAATCGAAGCGACTACCTCTATTAAAAAATGTTATTTTAATTGGCGAAACAAAGTACCCAGGTGTCCTGAATTGGTCAGATGTATTGGCATCTGCAAAGCAAGTAACAGAACAACAATTAGATCAAATACAGGCTTCATTACATTATGATGATGTCATTAATATTCAATATACTTCAGGTACAACGGGTTTTCCAAAAGGTGTTATGTTAACACATTATAACCTAGTTAATAATGCCGTTAACATCGCTGAATGTATGCGTCTAACTTCAGCAGATCGTTTATGTATTCCTGTGCCATTTTTCCATTGTTTCGGCTGTGTCATCGGTACACTAGCCATTACGACAAGTGGTGGAACAATGGTCCCAGTACAAGAATACGCACCTGCGGAAGTGTTACGAACAGTTGAAAAAGAGAAATGTACAGCATTACACGGTGTACCAACAATGTTTATAAGTGAATTGAATTTGCAGAATTTTTCGTCATACGACTTATCGACATTGCGTACGGGCGTAATGGCAGGCTCTAATTGCCCAATCGAAGTCATGAAAGCGGTCATCGAAAAAATGGGGATGACTGACATAACCATTTGTTATGGTCAAACGGAATCTTCACCTGTTATTACACAAACACGAGCAGATGATCCATTCCATTTAAAAGTAGAGACAGTAGGTCGAGCATTACCAAATCTAGAAGTTAAAATTGTTGTTCCTGGTACAGATGTGGAAGCGCCGATAAACGAGCAAGGTGAGCTTTGTACAAGAGGCTACCATGTGATGAAAGGCTATTATAACAACCAAGAAGAAACCCAACTTGCAATCGATCAAGACGGTTGGCTGCATACGGGTGATTTAGCGACGATGGATGAGGATGGTTATGTCAGAGTAACAGGTCGTTTGAAGGACATGATTATTCGTGGTGGAGAAAATTTATATCCACGAGAAATTGAAGAATTTCTATACACGTTCCCAAAAATTGCAGATGTGCAGGTCGCTGGTGTTCCCGATCCTAAGTATGGAGAAGAAGCGGCAGCATGGATTATTTTACGAGAAGGGGAACAGGCGACAGAAGAAGAAATTCGAGCATTTTGTCGCGATAAAATTTCTAAACATAAAATTCCAAGACATATTTTCTTTATCGATAGCTACCCAATGACTGCTTCAGGAAAAGTACAGAAATTTAAGCTACGCGAAGAATTTCTGGCAGCAGTGAAGGTGAAATAGGAAGGGGGCAACATAATGTTTAAAAAAGTATTAATTGCCAACCGTGGTGAAATTGCTAGACGGGTTATACGCACATGTAAGCGATTAAATATTCTAACGGTTGCGATCTATTCCGAGGCGGATGCAGAAAGTTTACACGTCAAAGATGCGGACGAAGCATACTGCGTAGGTAAACCACCTGTTGTACAAAGCTATTTAAATATTGAACGCATTCTTGAAATCGCCAAGGAAAGCGGTGCTGATGCCATACATCCAGGGTATGGCTTACTATCAGAGAACGCTGATTTTGCCAAACGTTGTGCGGAAGCAGGACTCGTATTTATTGGACCAAGTGCAACTGTGATTGCGTCAATGGGCAGTAAATTAGAAGCGCGTAAAACGATGAAAGCTGCGGGTGTACCGATTGTAGAAGGGGTAGAAGCGCCTGTTAAAGATGTAACAGAAGCAGTTGAAATCGCTGCACGCTTAGGTTATCCCATTATGCTTAAAGCCTCTGCTGGTGGTGGTGGCATCGGCATGCAACTGGTGGCAGATGCAGAAGAGCTCGCAAAAGCATTCGAGGGTAATCAGAAACGTGCACAATCATTTTTCGGTGATGGCACGATGTACATGGAACGTTTTATTGCGAATCCTCATCATGTGGAAGTGCAAATTATTGCAGATAGAAAAGGCAATGTCGTTCCGTTGTTTGAACGAGAATGCTCCATTCAACGACGCAATCAAAAAGTGGTGGAGGAAGCTCCCTCTCCATTCATCTCTGAAGAGACGAGAGCAAGGATGTTAGAAGCTTCTGTACAGGCGGCGAAGCACATCGGTTATGTCAATGCAGGAACAATTGAATATTTAGTCGATGCAGAGCAAAATTTTTATTTCTTAGAGATGAATACACGCTTGCAAGTCGAGCATCCCGTCACAGAAGAAATAACAAAACTAGATCTTGTGGAAGAGCAATTGAAAGTAGCTGCGGGACAGTCATTGAGCTTTACGCGTGACAGCATTGATAAACAGGGGCATGCCATTGAAGTACGAATTTATGCAGAAAACCCTACAACGTTTTTCCCGTCTCCAGGCAAAATTACAGAACTGGTATTGCCAATAGGTGAAGGCATTCGACATGAATGCGGTGTAGAAGCAGGCACAACGGTGACTCCTTTCTATGATCCAATGATTAGTAAATTAATCGTTTGGGGAGATACGCGGACAATTGCATGTCAACGCCTTATACAGGCACTAAAAGAATATAAAATTGAAGGAATTCAAACAAATATACCGATGCTTTTGAAAACTGTCAGTCACGAGCAATTTTTACAAGGGCATACAACAACAAAATTTGTCGAGGAATTCTATTTACCACAATTAACAGAAACAAAATAAGATATGAGCATTCGGCATGCGTGCTTTAAAGTACGAGATGACGAAAAGATGTTTTCATACTGAGTAGCTTATGCAAAGCGTGGAGTGAGTAAGCGTGCGTTACAAAATGATAATCAATGTATGGATGTAAGTGTGATTTAAGCACTTAAATACAGTCATTAACAATTTGGAGGGGTTAATATGGCAACAGTAAAAGCAAGCATGGCAGGAACAGTATGGAAAATCGTAGTGGCAGAAGGAGAAAAGGTGATAGCTGGGCAAGATGTTGCGATTTTAGAGTCGATGAAAATGGAGATTCCGATTGCCGCTGAAGAGGATGGCATTGTCACAAAAATCATCGCGAATGAGGGCGATTTTATTAACGTAGATGATGATATTTTAGAAATTGAATAGGGAGGCATTTCTATGCAATTACCGAAGCATGTTACGTTGAAGGAAGTTGGTCCTCGTGATGGCCTGCAAAATGAAAAGGTACACATCGCAACTGAAGATAAAATACAGCTAGTCAATTTACTTAGTCAGTCGGGATTAAATTATATAGAAGTAACGTCTTTCGTTCATCCGAAGTGGATTCCACAATTGGCAGATGCGGTAGAAGTGTTGCAAGCGATTAAACGAGAAAAAGATATAACGTACGCAGCCCTTGTGCCGAATATGCGAGGACTAGAACGTGCATTGCAAGCGGGTATTGATGAAGCAAGTATTTTTATGTCGGCAAGTGAAAGTCATAACAAAAAAAATATTAACAAAACGATACTTGAAACATTGCCGATTTTAAAGGAAGTAGTTATTGGGGCAAAGGCTGCAAACAAGCATGTACGCGGTTACATCTCAACAGTAATTGGTTGCCCTTACGAGGGTTACATACACCCAGAAAAGGTTTTACAAGTTACAGACAAATTATTAGAAATGGGCGTTGATGAAATATCGCTAGGGGATACAATCGGCGTCGGCGTACCGACACAAGTTGAGTATCTTTTAGAAGAGCTGTTAAAGAGATATCCGGTTGAAAAATTTGCCATGCATTTTCATGATACGCGTGGTACAGCACTTGCCAATATTACGAAATCCTTAGAAATGGGGATTACAAAATTTGATAGTTCCCTTGGTGGTTTAGGAGGTTGTCCTTATGCAAAAGGGGCAACCGGCAATGTTGCCACAGAAGATTTGCTGTATCTATTAGACGGCATGGGCATAGCAACCAGCGTTAACATGGAAAAGTTGCTAGATGCTGTACGATTTATCGAACAGAGGCTAGGGAAGGACGTTGCATCTAAGCAAATGGCAATTGTTCGTAATGAAGGGAGTGCGAATGTCACGTGACACAACAGCTCGTTCAATTTGATGTATTACCAGGTAATATCGGGCTTATTACACTTTCTAGACCCGAAGCTGCAAATGCCATGTCTGTACAATTACTAAACGACCTTAGTGCGACACTAGATAAAATAAATGCTGATCCAGTAGTGCGGGTTGTTTTACTAACAGGTGCAGGAGAAAAGGCGTTTTGTGCAGGTGCTGATTTAAAAGAACGCAATGGTATGTCCGACCGACAAGTAAAACAAATTGTGCAACAAATCGGCACAACAATTGCTAAAGTTGAAGCATTGGCGCAACCTGTGATTGCCGTATTAAATGGCGTTGCATTTGGGGGCGGGCTAGAACTTGCTTTAGCTTGCGATTTACGGGTAGCAGCTACACATACAAAAGTGGGACTTACTGAAACCTCTCTTGGTATTATCCCTGGGGCAGGAGGAACACAGCGCTTACCGCGACTAATCGGCATTGGAAAAGCAAAGGAACTCATTTATACAGCACGTCGAATCGATGCCGTGGAAGCACAGCGTTTTGGTATTGTGGAATATGTCTATGAGGGGCATGAAGTGCAGGAAAGAGCGCTTCAACTTGCACTGGAAATGGCGAAAAATGCGCCGCTATCATTGATTCAGGCGAAAAATGCTATCAATAATGGGATGGAAGTAGATTTGGCTACAGGCTTGAAAATTGAATCACTGGCCTATAGTGCACTTATTCCAACTGAAGATCGTTTGGAGGGCTTACAAGCTTTCCAAGAAAAAAGAGCACCGCAATACTTAGGGAAGTAATGGACTGCAAAGGGGGAATGGAACATGAGTAATATCTCTACAGAAAACACATCCAATGCGATGAAAGATCAAATTTTAGCAGGGGGTTTGCCAAAATATCACGATAAAAATGCACAACAAGGCAAGCTATTTGTCCGAGAGCGCTTGGAATTATTATTAGATGATGGACTTCAATCAGAGGATGGCCTGTACGCAAACTGTTTAGCAGGTGATTTACCGGCAGATGGTGTCATTACGGGTATTGGTAAAATCCATGGTCGTACAGTATGTGTGTTAGCCAATGATTCAACCATTAAAGCTGGATCTTGGGGAAAACGAACTGTCGAAAAAATGATTCGTATTCAAGAAACGGCGGAGAAGCTAAATTGTCCATTATTTTATTTAGTCGATTCGGCAGGTGCGCGTATTACAGACCAACTAGAGATGTTCCCAGGGCGTCGTGGCGCAGGACGCATTTTCTACAATCAGGTGAAGCTTTCTGGTAAAGTGCCACAAATTTGCTTGTTGTTTGGGCCTTCAGCAGCAGGTGGCGCTTATATTCCTGCATTTTCTGATATTGTGGTGATGGTGGAAGGTAATGCTTCCATGTATTTAGGGTCACCGCGTATGGCGGAAATGGTGATTGGTGAAAAGGTAGATTTAGAGACAATGGGTGGCGCGAAAATGCACTGTTCCGTATCTGGCTGTGGGGACGTGCTTGTAAAAACAGAGCAGGAAGCGATTGCTTATGCTCGTAAATACTTGAGCTATTTTCCGAATAACTATGCTGAGCGTAGCAAAGTTGAAGCACCAAAGCCACCAGCTTCTTTTGAAAAATCAATTGAAGACTTAATACCTAAAAATCAGAACTCGCCGTTTGATATGTATCAGTTAATTGATCGATTGATTGATGAAGATTCATTTTGTGAAATAAAGAAATTATTTGCTTCAGAATTAATAACAGGGCTTGGGCGCATTAATGGACAATCAGTAGGGATTATAGCTAACCAACCACGTGTGAAGGGTGGCGTATTGTTCCACGATTCGGCAGATAAAGCGGCAAAATTTATTTCGTTATGTGATGCTTTTAATATACCGCTTATTTTCCTCGTAGATGTGCCAGGCTTTATGATTGGCACACAAGTTGAAAAGGCGGGTATTATCCGTCATGGTGCCAAAATGATTTTTGCCATGAGTGAGGCAACTGTACCAAAGCTAACTGTAATTGTTCGCAAGGCGTATGGCGCGGGACTCTATGCTATGGCAGGCCCAGCCTTTGAACCGGATTGTTGTATTGCCTTATCGAGCGCACAAATTGCGGTAATGGGTCCAGAGGCAGCGATAAATGCAGTATATGCCAATAAAATTGCTGAATTGCCAAAAGAAGAACAAGCTAGCTTTATTGCGGAAAAACGGAAAGAGTATCAAGAGGAAATTGACATTTATCGCTTAGCTTCTGAGCTAATTATTGATGATGTCATTGAGCCGAATGACTTACGTAGAGCACTTGAAACACGTTTGGAGTTGTATATGTCAAAATACTTGTTATTTTCACAACGAAAACATGGTGTAAATCCTGTCTAAGAGGATTTACTTAAATGCACCCAGTTCATGCTGGTGTGCATTTTTTGATATATTTCACCTCTTGCATGGAGATGGTCAGACATATTAAAATATGGGATGGATAAGAGGAAGTGGGTGAATTAGCATGGTAAAAAATAATATACCTAGTATTCAAGATGATGCCAAGCTACCATTACCATATCGCGCGTGGATTGATACGTATTACATACAGCTTAAAGTAATAGGCTGGGTATTTTTCAGCTTTTACACATTTATCGCCTTTTACAAATTAGTCATTAATCGCTTAGTGAATGTCAGTGTTAGTTTGTTCCGAGGCGAAAATTCTTTAAGTGAAATTGGTTTATTTGATTATAGTAGCTGGCGCGTAACGACAAATTTTATACCGTTTGAAACGATTTTACGTTATATTAACTACTCCCAATATTTTAATTTAGATTTAATTATCCTAAACTTATTAGGCAATTTGTTAATATTTACACCGATGGGCTTTTTGTTACCATTACTATCAAAGCGCTTTCGGAAGGTGTGGATTGTAGTTTGCGCAGGCTTTTTCTCAAGCCTTGCTGTGGAAACAGTCCAGTTTATATTCAGGGTAGGTTCTGCGGATGTCGATGACTTGATTTTAAATACGCTAGGCGCTTGGTTTGGATACTTAGCTTACAAATGTATTCTCATTTTTCCAAAAAGAAACGTTTAAAAAAGAAGAGAAAAAACAGTCCGTTTATGTATGGGCTGTTTTTTATTGTTACGTTTACACTATTTACCACGTGTTTAAAGTGATAAAATTTATTGAAACTAAATTATAAAGTAATAAAGAAATGGAATGCTCGCTGAAAAAATGGATTTATGTAGTGTCTTTTTACCTATCTGATAATTAGATTATTGTTTCTTTAGGAGGTTAGTATCAATTTGCACTTGAATTTATAATGGAAAATTCCGATAATAAGAGTACAGAATGCTTTTGTTCGAATAAAAATCGTTATGAGTGAATTGTTCATATTTACGATGTAACTTGCATATTAAAAAAGAAAGTCGAGGTGATATGATGAAACTATCAAATGTAATAGAACAAGAAAGACAATCAGCCTTTTATAATCGAAAAAAGATTCTTCAGCGTAAAGAGGCTGGTGATGCTTATCGTAAAAATGCACAGTATTTCCAACCGAAAAAAAATCCCATTTTGCAAGAGCTCGAAAATCTTTTATTAGGACGCACAGATCAAGATTTATATGAGCAACATAAAGAAGAAGCGAAAGATGTAACGCCACAACAACAAGCTATGATTCAAGACTTACAACAAGCAGAGAAAAGTGTAAGAGCACATGAGCAAGCTTATAAAGCAGTTGGCGGTGAGGCTGATGACTCGTTATTGCCTTCAGAAGTGAATGCTGAAGGATCTATAGCATTAGACGATTCATCGATTGTTGCACTTGATAAAGATAGTGGTGATGTTGATACGTTGCAAATTTTACAGCAGGTTCGAAGTGCTGCACTTGCGCCAACTGCCCCATCTTCACAGGATTTACGTGTAGCGGCTAGTGCAGATACTCAAATACAACAAATTCAGGCAATGTTAAATGGACTAGAGCTGGAAGAAGCGCCTCTAGAACCAGCTTATGTTACGGAAATGGTAGATGTAAAGGTGCCAGAGCGATTTGCGAAGGCATTGAAATTGGACCCATTTGCAGATACAATTTTCGGTAAGAGTTATGAAGAGGCGTTGAAGGCACGAACATTTAAACTGGCGTCTGCAACATATGCAGCACACATTAAAATGGCTAAAAACGGTTATCTTTTTGGGGATAACGCGTTGTTTTCAATGACAGCTTAATGGTGTAGATAGGGGAATTAACTGTGGCAAAGGCAAAGCATACGAAAACAAATGCGATTAGACTATTAGAGCAGCAAAAAATACAATTTGATGTATTGGAATACGAAACAGGTGATGGTCAAGTAGATGGGGTTTCAGTGGCTGAAAAAATTGGTCATCCTGTGTCCTGTGTCTTTAAAACATTAGTCGCAAAGGCAAGCGCTCAACAGCTATTTGTTTTTGTCATTCCAGTTGCGGAAGAATTGGATTTAAAAGCTGCGGCTAAAGTAGTTGGAGAGAAGAAGATTGAGATGCTAGCAGTAAAGGAGCTTCTAGGTTATACAGGCTATATTCGTGGTGGCTGCTCACCTGTCGGCATGAAAAAACTGTATCCGACGGTTGTGGATGCATCTGCACGGGAGCAAGGAAGTATTATTGTAAGTGCAGGAAAAATCGGCATGCAAATGCATATACAACTAGATGATTTACTCGCCGTAACAAAGGCGCAACTGGCACCAATTACAACTATCCAAGAATAATCTTGGATAGTTTTTTAGTGTCAGGCACTCACACAATTCTCACACAATTAGAGCTAGCTCCCTTTCATTTTTTTCTGTGATAGTTCATATACTGTCATGGCATAAAAAAAGGAGGAGCGACATTGAACGGAAATGTGACCTACTATTTTGGACACGCACTTACAGGGCAAGGAATCAAACATTTATATAAAGAAATGATGGACGAAGCAGAACTTGTTTACGTTCTGCAAGGCGCATCAACGTTTAAAGGGTCAGAGCTTCTGAAGGAGCTTGGTTATTTTTATGTAAAACAGGGCTTTGCAGTAGAGTGGTTTCAACACGCATTGTTAGAGAACGTAATAGAAGGAGTATTTGTTAGAGGTTGTAATCGACTTTTTATTTGGACTTCAACATGGGGCATTGAACCAACTTTACTTGGTACGAAGCATCGTGTGCTGTCCTTTTATGATTGCCTAGAAGAACAACAGCTTGAAAAAATAGGTGAAAAGCTGGCTGTTGCGATAAAAGAGCGAGATTTGTGGCGTGAGAAGTGTATTACAATGCTGGAAATTGCAAAAAAAATACATGATGACTGGGAAGTAGTCACGCAAAGTTGCATGGATTGGCAAGCGTTAGATGAACAAGTTGCTCGTTTAAAGTCAACTATTTTTCAATCCATCGTGTTAAATAAAACAGGCCGACGTACACATCGATTATTAGGAACACTTACACCTCGTGGAGCAGAAAATACAGTAGACAGCATGACAAAAAATTTGACAAGACGATTGATGATTAAAGGGAAGCCCGGTACAGGTAAATCTTCATTAATGAAAGGATTGGCTGATGAAGCAAATGCAAGGGGATTAGATGCACAAATTGTTTGGTGTGGCTTAGATGCTGGATCAGTGGATATGGTCATCATACCAGAATTAAATTTTTGTATATTTGATAGCACAGAACCGCATGTATTTAATCCACAGGATGGAAGATTAGGCGATGAAATTTTTGATATGGGTCAGCATTGTAAGCTATCAGAACAAGCCGAAGCTCAAATTGAAGATATCCGTGTGAAATATAAAAGCGCCATGCAAGATGCAATTGGCTATACGACGCGTTATGCTGAAGCGGAGAAAACGATTCGCCAGCTAATGGATCATTGTGTATCGACTGCGATATGGCGTGAAAAAACAGCACCTTTATTTGAAAGATTAGCAAAGTAATTTATTCTAATTGCACGCTTATGCTACACTATGGGTAGACTAGTCAATCTTCAATTAATAGCTAATTGCTCAAGAAATATCGATGCAAGTGACCCCTTAGTTGCAAAGATGTTCAAAAGCCAGCTAAATGAAGAGAATGCCTCTGGCTGAAGCCTTGGATTTTACAATGCATGCATGTACTAAAATCCGAATATTATGACGCCGAGAAGAAATGAATTGTAGAAAGGATGATACTCTTGTCTAAAGTACTAAACGCATTTTTAGATGAAAACTTACAAGCCTTACGAGATCAAGGCTTATACAATGAAATTGACGCAGTAGAAGGCGCAAATGGACCAATTATTCAGGTTCGAGGTCAGCATCTCATCAATCTTTCCTCTAATAACTATCTCGGCTTAGCAACAAATGAGCAATTAAAGCGAATTGCTAAAGAAGCAACAGAACAATATGGTGTAGGCGCAGGGGCTGTTCGTACAATTAACGGCACGCTCGATCTACACGTTAAATTAGAAGAAAAGCTCGCTGAATTTAAAGGAACGGAAGCGGCGATTTCCTATCAATCGGGCTTCAACTGTAATATGGCGGCTATTTCAGCTGTTATGGATAAAAACGATGCGATTTTATCAGATCAATTAAACCATGCGTCGATTATTGATGGATGTCGCTTATCGCGCGCAAAAATTATTGCCTACAATCACTCGGATATGGAGGATTTACGCGCAAAGGCAAAAGAAGCGACAGAATCAGGTTTGTATAATAAAGTGATGGTCATTACAGATGGCGTATTCTCAATGGATGGGGATATTGCCAAACTGCCTGAAATCGTCGAAATTGCCAAGGAATTTGATTTAATTACGTATGTCGATGATGCACATGGTTCAGGTGTGACAGGCAAAGGCAAAGGTACGGTAAAACATTTCGGGCTTGAAAAAGAAATCGACTTCCAAATCGGCACGTTGTCAAAGGCAATTGGCGTAGTCGGTGGTTATGTAGCTGGTAAGAAAAATTTAATTGACTGGCTGAAAGTACGTTCTCGTCCATTTTTATTCTCAACGGCATTACCACCAGGTGATGTTGCGGCCATTACAGCAGCAGTGCAAATGCTTATTGACTCAACAGAGCTACATGATAAGCTATGGGAAAATGGCGACTACTTAAAAGCAGGATTAGCGAAGTTAGGCTTCAATATTGGTGACTCTGAAACACCGATTACACCATGTATTATTGGGGATGAAAAGCTTACACAAGCGTTCTCACGTCGCTTATTTGAGGAAGGCGTTTATGCAAAATCTATCGTTTTCCCAACTGTTCCAAAAGGCACTGGGCGTGTCCGTAATATGCCGACAGCGGCTCATACAAAAGAAATGCTAGACAATGCATTGGCGATTTACGAAAAAGTAGGTCGTGAACTAGGTGTAATTAAATAATAAAGACAGAGCGCTATTGTTCAATTTGAACAATAGTGCTCTTTTTTTTCTTGCATTGTTAGTTTTACTGTGAAATTTCGAGATATTGCTCAATATTCATCGTTTTAAACGGAAATTAGATAATGAGGGATAAGGTTATTGTCAAAAGAGATTGACAAATAACATAATTCAAACTATTCTATAAAACATATTAGAATAGTAGGTTTTTAGATATTGAATAATTGAGTAAGGAGAACAATATGCTCGAATTCCGTAATGTATCAAAAGTTTATAGCGCAAAGAAAAAAGAGGTTGTTGGTGTAGATAATGTATCCTTAACAATTAATAGTGGTGATATTTTCGGTATTGTAGGCTATTCGGGGGCGGGGAAAAGTTCCCTCCTGCGTTGTATAAATCTACTAGAACGACCTACTAGTGGTGAAATATTAATAAATGGTAAGGATTTAACGAAGCTATCCCGAAATGAACTGCGTTTAGCCCGTTTAAAAATCGGCATGATATTCCAGCATTTTTATTTAATCAGTCAAAAAACAGTTGGTGATAATATTGCCTTTGCCCTAAAAGCAGCGAGTATGCCAGCCAATGCGATTCCTACTCGAGTGGATGAGCTACTAGAGATGGTTGGTTTAGCAGAAAAACGAGATGTTTATCCTGCACAGCTTAGTGGTGGTCAAAAACAAAGAGTAGGTATTGCCAGAGCTTTAGCAAACAATCCAGCGATGTTGCTATGCGATGAAGCAACATCAGCTCTCGATCCAAAAACGACAGTGTCGATTTTACGATTATTAAAGGAAATAAATAAAAAGTTAGGCATTACAATTGTCCTTATTACACATGAAATGGATGTTGTGAAGGAAATTTGTAATCGTATGGCTGTGATGCAGGACGGAAAAGTGATAGAAGAAGGGGATGTGTATGATATTTTTGCCAGTCCCCAAAAGATATTAACACAGGAGTTTATTAGTAGTGTTGTATCTTTTGATATTCCAAAAACAATTCTAAAAGATGTACGGGGTCAAATCGTTAAAATTTTATTCAAAGGAAATGTTGCAGGTGAAGGAGTTATTTCAGATACGATGCAACGTTTTGAGGTAAAAGGGAATTTCCTTCATGGCACAATCGAGTACATTCAAGAGCGACCACTGGGTATTTTTTTAATGGAGCTACAAGGTGAGGACAGCGAGTTAGCAAAAGCTAGGGCCTATATGACCGAACGTGGTGCGATTGTGGAGGTGGTTTTGCATGTTTGATGTTACACATTTTATAGATATGGTTCCAGATTTATTAAAGGCCTTTCAAGAAACCATTATTATGATTGGTATTTCCTTATCTGTGTCGATTGTATTAGGTCTACCACTGGGTATTTTATTATTCGTTACGGATAAGGGATTGTTTTGGGAAAATCGATTGATTAAAAGCGTATTTGGCTTTGCGGTGAACTTGATTCGTTCGATTCCATACATCATTTTATTGGTTGCTTTATTCCCGTTGACGAAGTTGCTTGTTGGACAAACAATTGGACCCATTGCAGCGAGTGTTTCATTATCGGTTGCAGCCATTCCGTTTTTTGCACGTTTAGTGGAAACGTCGTTACGAGAAATTGATAAAGGGGTAATAGAAGCGTCTATTGCAGTAGGAGCAACGCCGTGGATGATAATTAAGGATGTCTTAATTCCTGAAGCAAAATCGAGCATTATTCAAGCAGTGACAGTCACGGTGATTAGTTTAGTAGCTTTCTCTGCAATGGCAGGTGTAGTTGGTGGTGGTGGTATTGGTGATTTAGCCATTCGATTCGGCTACTACCGTTATGATAATACAATTATGATTGCTACCGTTGCGATACTCATTTTGCTCGTGCAAGCGATACAAATTGCAGGTGACTGGTTTGCAAAATCAATTGATAAAAGATAAAAAGAGGAGAGATTGATAAGATGAAAAAATCGTTATTAGCATTTTTGACAATCATCTTTGCTGTTGTTTTAGCAGCATGTGGCGCAAGCGACAAAGGAGCAGATTCAAAAAAAGGTTCAGATGCAGCAGGGGAAAGCAAATCGATTAAATTAGGTGCAACAGCAGGTCCTTATAGTGATATGCTGAAAAAAGCTATTATTCCACAGCTTGAAGAAAAGGGTTATGAAGTAGAATTAGTAGAATTCAGTGATTATGTACAACCGAACAAAGCTTTAGATAATGGGGATATTGATGCAAACTTATTCCAGCATACAATTTACTTAGAAAACTTTGAAGAACAGAATAACATGGATTTAGAACCATTAATTATTGTGCCGACAGCGCCAATGGGCTTCTTCTCAAACAAATATAAATCGATTGATGAAATTCCAAATGGGGCGACAGTGGCAATTGCCAATGACCCTTCTAATGCAGCACGTACATTGTTATCATTGCAAGAACAAGGCTTAATCGAGATTGATCCTAAAATCGAAGAATTAAAAGCATCAGAAAAAGATGTTGTGAAAAACGGCAAAAATTTAGTATTCCAACCGATTGAGGCGGCAGCACTTCCACGTACAGTAGAAAGTGTTGATTTAGCAGGAGTTCCTGGTAACTTTGCTTTAGCGGCTGGATTAGATTTACTAGATGCTGTATTTTTAGAAAATATGCCTGACCAATTCCGCAACGTTATCGCAGTAAAGGCAGAGAATAAAGATTCGCAATTATCAAAGGATCTAGTGGAAATTGTAGAATCAGCTAAATTTGAAGAAATTATTGATGCAGACTTCAAAGGCTTTGGGAAACCAGAATGGATGAAAAATCGTAAATAAAATGAAACAAGAAGCACTCGTCATATGGCGGGTGCTTTTTGTATTGTGGAATTATTGTTTAAACAGATTAAGTTTTTCTATACGGTGAATCGCTTCTTGTAAGCGTTCCTCACTTACAAGTAAACCGACACGTACATAACCTTCGCCGAACTGCCCGAAACCATTGCCAGCCGCTACTGCAATATCAGCTTTATCGAGCAATAAATCGGCAAATTGTTCGCTCGTATAGCCTAAGGGAACAGGGAGCCATGCAAAAAACGAGCCTTTTGGCGCTGTTACTTGCCAACCGATGCGCTGTGCTTCTTCGATTAATACGTTACGACGTCGCTCATATGTCGCACTAAGCTCTTGTGCACAAGTTTGTGAAGATGTTAAAGCGACAGCGGCTGCCTGTTGAACTGCTGGAAATTGGCTACAAAATAAATGATCTTGAATAAGATTAATCGCTTCGATAATTTGAGCATTACCGACTGCAAAACCGATGCGCCAGCCAGCCATATTATAAGTTTTTGATAATGTATATAGTTCGATGCCGACCTCTTTGGCATCCTCTGCCTGTAAGAAGCTTACGGGTTTATTGCCATCAAAGCCAATAGCACCATAGGCAAAATCGTGTGCTACAATAATCTGATGTTCTTTAGCAAAACGTACAGTTTCTTCAAAAAATTCAAGCGTTGCTGTTCCACCAGTAGGGTTGTTAGGGTAATTCAAGTAAAGAAGCTTAGCTCTGTCCTTTACTTCGTCGGACAATGCATCATAGTCAGGCAAGAAGTTATTTTCCGCAAAAAGTGGCATGACATCGTATTGAACATCTCCTAAGACCACTCCAGATAAATAATCGGGATACCCAGGGTCAGGTAATAACATTGTATCACCAGGGTTTAGCACAGCCATTGGTAGCTCAACAAGTCCAATTTTCGTACCACCTAAAATAGCAACTTCTGTATCGGGATTGATTGTTACATTGTATTCTCGTTTATAAAAATCAGCGGCAGCTTGCCGTAATTCGGCTATACCACGAAATGGAGAGTATTTATGATGCTGAGGGTTTTCCGCCGCTTCTTGTAGCGCTTTAATAATATGAGGAGGGGTTGGCTGGTCAGGGTTGCCCTGCCCAAGATTAATAATGTCCCGTCCTTCTACTAATGCCGCATTGACCTTTTGCACAAGTGCTGCAAAAAACTGAGTAGGGAGTTGTTGTAGTTTTTTAGATAATTCCATGAATGTTCACCTTTTTCAGAATATAATAATTATTGTAGATATGTTGCAAATACTAGTACTTTTTCAACTGATTGTCTAGACCCTAGATGGCTAAATAAGTTGCGCTTCACTATATTGCAGGTTAGAAAAGAAGATTAGTTCAAAACTAACGCTGTTTTTATGTTATATATCTTGCAGTTCATTTACGGTAATAAATGTATAGCCTTTATTTGAAAGTGCTTGTAAAATGCCTTCGATTGTTTGACGTACTTTGTCTGTGTCATCATACATTGGATGAATCAAAATAATCGACCCAGGCTTAATATTTTCTTTTTCATCATTTACTTTGTCTGAAACTGTATTGAAATAACTATCAGGTTCGAGATTCCAAGTAATCGTGTCTCGATGCTGTTTATTTAGGTAATAAGGAAGTCCGATTAATTTTTTGCCATTCGGAGGACGAACATCGATTTCTCCGTTAAATCCAGCATTTCGAATTAATACATCTGTTTTTTCAATCTCTGCCTTGTAGTAAGAAAGGCTTTTGAAAACCATTCGATGATGAGAATAGCTGTGATTGCCAATTTGATGTCCTTCTTTTGCAATATTTTTCGTTTCTTCAGGGTACTTTTCGATTTCTTCACCGATTAGAAAAAAGGTAGCTTTAGCATTGTACTTAGCTAATAGCGGTAATATTATGTTGACGTTTTCTGCTGGGCCATCATCAAAAGTTAAAGCGACCACTTTTTGGGTGGTCTCTACTTGTTTAGTTATATTCCCGAATAACTGATAGGTTCTAGAATTCATTAATTTATAGGTGCCTAGTAATAGAAGGGCAACGAATAGCCATACAGACCCGATAATTATTGTTTTCTTTTTCATCATACGCCTTCTTTCCATTTAGCATTTTTGATAAAGCGCTTTATTGTATTGGAAAGCCATATTCCTCTTTGTATATAGAAGAAAAGTATGTCATTACGAAAAGAGAAATTTTACTGATATGTATTTTAAAAAATAGTAGAGTAACTAAAAAAGATGGGAAATCCCATCCTTTTAGCGTTGATCTAACTTATCAGATATACGTTTAAGAATTTGTACTTGTTCCTGTTGTACTTTAAGAAATTTAAGGAGAAACCAAATGATAAAAATCACGGGCGCTATGTAGATGAATAAACTTAAAAGAGGCAAAAATGCGATTAATGTACTGTCCATAAATGATGTTACCTTCCTTCGTATAATATCGAGAAATCTGTCGTTTTTGTATGTATTAAATATAGCAATAAACATGGTTATTGTCATTAAACGTTAAAAATGGAAGGGCAGTAACAGATATCCGAATTTGATTTTCTTCAACCGTACATACGTTAAAAAAATACATTCTTAGTGTAAGTGGGTCTAAGTAAAATTGGAGCCTGTTAGTTAGCTTAATCGACTAATTGTACAAAAAATCTAAATTAGTGCACTTTTAACTGTAGTATAATGAACAGTAGAAAAGCGGTAGTAGGATCAGCGCTTTTGGAAATGTTTAAAGCTATTTATACCTCGAATTTAAAAACTATTTTTTACACAGGGGGAATGAAAAATGAAAATAGGTTGTATTCAATTAAATGTAGGATTTGGCAAAGTGGAAGAGAATTTTGCAAGGGCTGAAGAAAAGATTCGTGAGGCTGCAACATTAGGTGCAGAAATTATTGTGCTTCCAGAAATGTGGAATACAGGTTACGCGCTTGAAAAATTACCTGAGCTTGCAGATGTGGATGGAGAACGAGCGAAAGCATTTTTACAAGGTTTAGCAATGGAACTTGGTGTACATATTGTCGGGGGCTCTGTGGCAACGAAGAAGGGCGATAAATTTTTCAATACGATGTATACGTTTGATAAAGATGGAAAACTAGTTGGCGAATACAGTAAGGCACATTTATTCCGTTTGATGGATGAGCATCTATTTTTAGAAGCAGGCGATGAAATGAATCGCTTTGCACTAGGAGATATTGAGGCGGCAGGCGTTATTTGCTATGATATTCGCTTTCCAGAATGGTTGAGAGCGCACGCATTAACAGGCGCAAAGGTGTTATTCGTGCCAGCCCAATGGCCAACACCACGTATTGACCATTGGAAAACATTATTACAGGCACGCGCGATTGAAAATCAATGCTTCGTCATTGCGGTTAACCGTATTGCCAACAAAGTAGAAAACTTCAATGGGCAATCCATGGTAATTCAACCTTGGGGAGAAGTGTTATGGATTGGAGCAGACGATGAAGAAGTAGCAGTTATTGATGTTGATTTTTCAATTGTCGATGAAGTGCGCGGCAGAATTCCAGTGTACGATGACCGCAGACCAGGATTGTATAGCATGTGCCAGTCACCGAAACAATTCTGAAAATTTACAAAGGCCCCATGGGAACGCGTGTATCGTAAGCCACAAGATGCCTGCTGTGGTGCCAGTCACCCGAACAATTCTGACTAATTTCATTTTTTATCTTCAATTAACGAATGGGCTAGAAGCATAAACTCAAGTGTAATCCGATTGTGCCCTTTCATGAAATTTTCTCCTAGCAAATTTTCAAGCTTCTTTAGGCGATGATAGAGAGTTTGTCGCACGATAAACAATTGATTTGCTGTTTGTTGTTTCGAGCCATTCGTTTGTAAGTAGACTTGCAATGTTTCTAATAGCTTGCTGTTGTATTTTTTATCATATTCAATCACAGGCTGTAAATAATCCTGAATGACTTCTTGCAAGTCTACTTGCATTTGTAATTTATAAATTAGGTAATATAAATGTAAGTCATCATAAAAAAATGATGTCGTTTGAACTTTGCGACAAATATATAATGTTTCCAAAGCGGTTTGATAACTCTTCGGAATTTCCTCGACATCCGCCACAATCTTACCGATAGCTAGTTGATAGCCCTGTGCTTGCTGCTTTTTATAAAAATCCGTTGTCTGGAGCGTAGAAAAGAGCGAATTTAATAAATCACGACTCGCTTTACAATCTTTAGTGTGGAGTAAGATAAATACAACGTAGCTCTTTCGCTCGAACAAAAAGGGGACAAAACCATTTTGTTCAAATAAATTTCTATAGTAAAGTTTGCTATAAACAATATCCTCTTGACCTTTCATCATTGTATAAGGCGACGATAAAATAAAGACAGCGTTACTATAGTGTGTAAAGTTAGCATGATGGGATACGATAAATTTATAGATTTCTTCTTTCGTCAGCTTGTGATCAATCCAATCTGCTAAAATAGTGGCATCCTCAATATCTCTTTTTTCTTCTATATAGAACTCACGCATTAAAAGCTGTGCGAGCGCCGTTGCTGTGCGGTCTAAAATGAGTAATTCAAATTCAGAAAATAATCCATCCGTTCGATAAAGGGTCAAATCGGCATAATGTTGATCAACAATAAAAATAGGTGCATGTTTAAATTGTGGCGCTGATTGTGGCAACGTTAATAATTGCTGTCGTTTCGCTAGAGGCATGTTTGGGAAAAAGATAACGTCTCGGTCTTTAATGGAAAAAATGATTTGTGTACGTAATGTATGATAAATTGTTTGTAAAATGTCATCAGTACTTTGTCCATGAAGGGCATTTTTATTTAACGTTTGTGCGTAATTTTCTAATGAAGAAATCATGAAATATTGTTGATTCATAATTTGGCTATGTAAATCCTGTGTAATCCGAACAAAAGGCACTGTCTCATGAAATACAATGATTGGAAAGTCATGGCGATTGGCCAGTGATTGTATAGCTTCAGGTATTGTCTGTAAGTAAGGACCGTATTCTATGCACAGTGCTGCACAATTTTTTTTAATTAACATCTCGACGAAAAAGATAAAGTCCTCAAGATGATGCTGTAAACTAATCCCCGTCGTCAAAATTAATTCGTCCCCTGCTAAGAAATTATCCACTTGCACAATTTCAATAACATGTGCCCACTTAACAATGCGTAATAATCCGTCTTTTCCTGCAATGACCTCTGCACTTTGAAAGTATTCATTTTTTAATACATCCTTCACTTGAAGTTTAAATTGACTCATCGTAGCCCTCCACTCAAAGTATTGCATGATATAAAAAATAGTAACTTACGACAACTGTGAATATTTAGCTAGTAGTTTACGAAATATCTTCTTTAAAGAAAGTTTATTCTAATTTTACATTATGTTAAAAACAAAGTCATAGAATTATACAAGTTGTCTATTCCTTCGTTTTGCTAAAAGTTGTAAAATTTTTTGTAAGAAATAGTGCAATTTTGAAAAAGGGGTGACATCAGGTCGTTTTTTATATTCGCTAGAACAATACAAACTGCTTTAATAATGGAACAACATTATAAATTAAAGGGGTGCATGTAAATGGTTCAAACAAATCTGAAGAGTGACGTATTAAAAAAGGATGAACAGTATGTCTGGCATTCAATGAAGCCTTATAATCCGCAAGCCACTTATGTAGTAGAGAAATCGGATGGGGCAAGAATCGTTGATACGGAAGGTATTGAATACATTGATGCGATGGCAGGTTTATGGTGTGTCAATGCAGGCTATGGACGGAAGGAATTAGCAGATGTTGCACATGAGCAGATGATGAAAAACGCCTATGCACCTCTATCGCAAGGGCATTTACCTGCAGTTGAATTAGCTGAAAAGATTAATCAAATGCTTGGTGGCGATTATGTTATTTTCTTTTCGAATAGTGGTTCTGAAGCAAATGAAACGGCATTTAAAATTGCCCGCCAATACCATCAGCAGAAAGGGCAAAGTGCGCGCTATAAAATTGTTTCACGCTATCGGGCTTACCACGGAAGTTCGTTTGGAGCTTTAGCTGCAACGGGGCAAGCAGAACGAAAATATAAATATGAACCGCTAACACCAGGATTTATTCATGTCGCGCCACCAGACCAATATCGAGATCCAGAAAATGATGCAACAGCTCCAGTTGAGCTAGCAAGTGTTAAGGCTGTCGATAAGTTGATGACATGGGAACTTAGCGATACGATTGCTGCGATGATATTAGAACCAATTATTACGGGTGGTGGTGTAATCATGCCACCGGAAAATTACATGAAGGGCATCGAGGCGGTTTGTCAAAAACATGGGGCATTAATGATTGTCGATGAAGTCATTTGTGGATTTGGTCGCACAGGAAAGCCGTTTGGTTTTATGAACTATGGGGTGAAGCCTGACATTATTACAATGGCTAAAGGTATTACAAGTGGGTATTTACCATTATCAGCAACGGCAGTGAAACGCGAAATTTATGAGGCGTTTACAGGTTCAGATGCATATGGTTATTTCCGCCATGTCAATACATTTGGTGGCTCTCCTGTAGCCTGTGCTGTCGCATTGAAGAATATCGAAATTCTAGAGCGAGAAGCATTATTCGAGCGCTCCAAGGTAGTGGGGGCTAGTACACTTCAAACGCTTCAGCAAGCTTTGAAAACACATCCACATGTTGGAGATGTACGTGGTAAAGGCTTATTAATAGGAATTGAATTAGTCGTAGATAAAGAGTCAAAAGAGCCCTTACCAGTGGATAAAGTGAACGCCGTCATTGCTGCATGCAAAGGGCAGGGTGTGATAATAGGGAAAAATGGTGCAACAGTAGCAGGGTTTAACAATGTTCTAACGCTATCACCACCACTTAATATTGTCCAACATGATTTAGATAAAATAATTGAAGTTGTTATTGAAAATATTAAAAAAATATAATTATGTACAAAGAAAGCTGTCTCTAAAAGTCGCTATCAAGGGCTTTCAGGACAGCTTTTAAAGCATCAGAAAGGCTAGGCGAAGAATGAGTATGCACAACACGCCTCCTGTCAGGAAAAGTAATAATACAATTCGCTTCTTTACATGAGTATTCATCGATAAATGCGTCCTCCTAAACTTGTGAGGTTTTAAACATATACCCGCTATAAGAATTATGGATAACCATAACAATACCCATTAACATGAAATTTGATAGTAGTGAACTACCTCCGTAACTTAAAAACGGTAACGTTACACCGGTTACAGGTAAAAGTCCAATCGTCATGCCAATATTTTGTGTAATTTGAAATGCTAGTAAACTGGAGATACCCGCACCCATAAGGGTCATAAATGGATCCTTTGCTTCTACTGTAATAAGAACAATACGATAAATTACAAAAAATAATAATGTAATGACAAAGGCTCCACCAACAAATCCTAATTCTTCAGCGATGGCAGAAAAAATAAAATCTGTATGCTTTTCTGGAACATAGACATTATTTTGTAAATAGCCTTTACCAGTAAATTCTCCTGTACCGATGGCCATAAAGCCTTGTCTAGTTTGAAAGGAGGAATCCGTATATTCATAGGGTTGTATCCACCCGTAAATACGGGAAACTTGATGCCCAGATAACTTACTTAGTATTTTTTCTGTAAAAAAATCATTAAATTTTACATAGAGAATAACGATTGCACTAACGATGGTCACAGGAATAGCTGTGAAAATGACGAGTAATTTTGTTTGGATACCTGAAAAGTAAATCATCGGTAATATCATCGCCATATATAACATAACCATGCCTGTATCTGGTTGCTTATATACAGCGAGTGTTGGTGGAAGTGTAATGATGCCAATCATCAATAGCAATCGCATATCTGATAAAAAGGAAGGACGCACATATTTTGCTTGATGGGCGACAATCACTTTACTGACAACAATTAAAAATGCGAACTTCAAAAATTCAGAGGGTTGTAACGACCCTAAAAGTGGAATTTGATACCAAGATTTTGCTTCATTTATGGTGCGCGCGATGCTTTCAGGTGCAATAAATAATCCGAATGTTAGCGCTACTATAACCCAATAAAAGGGCCAGCCGATTTTTTTTAGTTGCTCAATATCAAGTGTTGCTACACCATACATCATTAAAAAGCCCAAACTATAATAGATAAATTGCTTTATGATAAACAAACTTGCATACTGTTCAAACGCTGTACTGCTAGAGTGTACGAAGAGGCAACTAGTAATACCTAGCAACAATAGACTTATTGCTAAACTGCTATCTAATTTTTTTAACTGCAACAGTCAAACACCTCTCCTTCATAATTGTAAAAATTATCTATTAATAGTAAACGATAGAATGTAAAGAAGGTTGCGCAAGTTTTTATATTGTGTCGAATTTATTAAAGAATCGAATGTTCTATAATTCTGTTAGAAAATTTTACAAAAACATAACACTAGCTTTATATCTCCATACTATGATTAATGGTAATAGTTGGAGAAGGAGCCGAAAATAATGCATTTTTTTCGTTATATTAAGGTAAAAGATAAGCTGCTTGTACTCATGATTGTTTGTGTACTATCGAATGTCCTACTAGGTATATTTAGTGTGGATTATTTACGGAAAATGTCATGGCATGCAAGCGAAAGTTATACCGAGGCACTTGTACCGATTGGATGGCTTAATGAGCTTGAGGAAGCGCAACGACACTTGGATTATTTAATGGATTCAGGTGGCGAATATCAAGAGATGGCAGCTATACTAAAAAATATTGAACAGCCTTTAAGTAATTTAGAAAAAATAGTAATTGATAAAAAAATGAATCATCAAGTAAAGAAGTATAATTCGGTATTCTCACAGCAGATAGAATTAGTTGAAAGTTATCAACAGTTAAATACGCAAAAACGTCAGCAGTTTTATGAGCAGTCCTATTTACCGGTTAGCCAACAAAGCCATGCAATTTTAGAAGAGACGCAGAGTTATTTAGTTCAAAGAGCTGATGAACAGCAACAAGCGTACCAAAAGGATGTGCAATTTGGTTATTGGTTATTGGGGAGTGTTTGTACATTTGTCGTACTATTAGTCGTTTTCATTGGTTTCATCGCAACGAAGGCTGTTAATGTACCGACACGTCAATTGAAATCACTATTAAAACGTGCAGAACAAGGTGATTTTACAGCCAATGCGAGCTATGTGGCGCATGATGAGCTTGGAGAAGTTGTATTGTCATATAATCAGATGGCAACAGAAGTAAAGCGATTGTTACATACGGTTACAAATAGTGCGCAAGAGGTTGCAGGAATGACGGAAAATTTACAAGAATCCTCGGAGCGATCTTCTACAGCTACAGTAAAAATAGCAAAGGATGTGCAAAGTATTGCAGATTTGACCACTGCATCTACTAGTAAATTAGCGTCCAATTCTGCCTCATTAGAAGAAGTATTAAACGGTGTACAGATTGTCTTAGAAAAAGTGCAGCTTGTAGAGAGCTTTGCACATGAGACTGCCCGTGAAGCAGAAAGTGGTACAGATATTGTACAGGCGAATTTAACCCAAATTCAAGCCATAAAGCGCGCTGTTGAAAAATCAAATATAGCTATTTTTAAACTAGTGGAAAGAGCCTCTACAATCGACCATATGGTTGAAGTGATTGAAAAAATAACTGCCCAAACCAATTTACTGGCGCTAAATGCGTCCATCGAAGCGGCGAGAGCTGGCGAACACGGACAAGGGTTTGCCATCGTCGCCAACGAAGTACGTAAACTAGCTGAGCAAACAGTACATTCAACTCAAACAATTACGTCCATTGTACAAAATATCCAAACCGATTCTCACTACGCTGTAAAGATGATGGAAGGTGTACTAAGTGCTACAGAAAAAGGTGTAAATGTAACGTCAGAAACTGCAACAAGCTTCGATCAAATATTAGAAAAGGTCAATATCATTCAGCCATATATTGTAGAAGTATCGACGACAGTGCAAGATATAGCTGAACATACAAAGAAGGTTAACGAAGATGCAGGTATGTTAACAGCTCTTTCAGATACGAATGCAGCCTCGACTAAACATGTAGCGAAGTTAACGACAGATCAATTAAATGCACAGCAACAATTTCATCATACGATTAAAGAATTACGAAAAGTTTCAAAGGTGTTGCAAATTGCTGTTAAACGTTTTTCAATTTAATGGAACAAGAAAAAAAGTTGAACCTCTTTATGTATGTGTAAAGAGGTTCTTTTTTTATGAAAAATAGATTATTGTATTTTTAGAAAGTACAAATGTATTTTTGTGTTGTGAGACAGCACAAGATTTATCAAAAACCATATACTGATAACAAGGAAATTTACGTCCTTTTTTGAAACTCGTATAGATTGTTGTTGTATTTTTTATATGAACACATTATAATGAAATGCATCAGAAGTGTTATTAAATCAATGTTTCAGTATAAAATATTGTACTCCTGAGAAGTACAATTGTTCATATGTGGAGGTTTGGAGAAATGGAAAAGATTATGGTTACAGGTGCTCTTGGTCAAATAGGCTCTGAGCTAGTAGAAAAACTTCGTAGTATTTATGGAGAGGACAATGTGTTAGCTACAGATATACGAAAGCTTGAACATACAAAGGGGCCATTCGAAGTGCTGGACGTGACGGATGGACAAAGGATGCATGATTTAGCTAAGGATTTTGGTGCAGATACGATGATGCATTTAGCTGCACTACTATCTGCAACTGCAGAAAGAAATCCATTGCTTGCTTGGAATTTAAACATGGGTGGTTTAATGAATGCATTAGAAGTGTCGCGTGAGTTGAAGTTACAATTTTTCACGCCGAGTTCTATTGGTGCATTCGGTCCAACAACACCTAAGGATGATACGCCACAAGATACATTACAGCGTCCAACAACGATGTATGGTGTAAATAAAGTCGCGGGAGAATTATTATGTGACTATTATTTCAATCGTTTTGGGGTAGATACACGTGGTGTACGCTTCCCAGGATTGATTTCTTATGTAACGCCTCCTGGCGGTGGTACAACGGATTATGCCGTAGAAATCTTCTATGAAGCGATTGAACAAGGGAAGTATACATCATATATTCAAGAAGGAACGTATATGGATATGATGTATATGCCAGATGCGTTACAAGCGATTGTGGATTTAATGGAGGCTGATAGTAGTAAACTAATTCATCGCAATGCATTTAATATTACTGCGATGAGCTTTGAACCATCACAAATTGCAGCCGAAATTAAAAAACATTTGCCACATTTCCGAATGGATTATAACGTCGATCCGATTCGTCAAGCAATTGCGGATAGTTGGCCAAATTCTATCAATGTTGATGCAGCCAAAAATGAATGGGGCTTTAAAGCAGAATATGATTTAGCCAAGATGACTATCGATATGTTGGAGAAATTAAAAATTAAACTGCAAAAGAAGGCTATTTCATAAAAATAAAAGCTTTTTCAAATGAAAATAAATTAACGCAGGTAAAGAGAAACGACATTGTTTTTCTTTACCTGTTTTTTGTTGACGTGGCACTATTCAATAAAAAACAGGATAGAAAAACAGAGTATAAAAAAGAAAATTTTTGGAATATATAGCATAATGATTAATTTTCTAATATAATCATATTCAGAATATTAATAGTATTCTGTTAAAGAATACATAGATGTTCTACAAGTGTTTGGGGGAATTCACTTAGAAGAAGGGATGGATGTAAAATGATGCAAACACCATTAGTATTAACAAACTTTTTTAAGCGAGCTGAGAGTTACTTCGCTAGAAAGACAATCGTGTCGCGTACAAGTGCACATAAAATTCACCGTTTAACATATGGAGAATGGGCGAAAAGGACGCGTCGTTTAGCAGATGCGCTGACAAAGCTGGGGATGGAAAAGGGGAAAAAGATTGGTTCCTTCGCGTGGAATCAGCATCGCCACTTAGAGGCGTATTTTGCAGTGCCATGTTCTGGTGCCATTTTGCATATGGTGAATATTCGCTTATCTGAAGAGCATTTAATTTATATCATTAACCATGCCGAGGATGAGATTTTAATGATTGATGTTGATTTGCTCCCTATCATAGAAAATATTGCTAGTGAGTTAAAAACAGTAAAACATTATATTATTATGACTGATGAAGAGACGTTACCAGAGACAACGTTACCGAATGCTTTATCCTATGAAGAATTATTAGCTGCTGCAGATGAAAACTTCGAATTTCCAGATGATTTAGAGGAAGAAGCACCTGCTGGTATGTGTTATACAAGTGCCACAACAGGAAATCCAAAAGGGGTGGTTTATTCACATCGTGGCTTAGTGTTACACAGTATGATGCTAAGTATGTCCGACTCCATGGGTATTTCAGAGCGCGATGTTGTGATGCCAATTGTGCCAATGTTTCATGCAAATGCTTGGGGGTTGCCATTTGCAAGTGTCAATGTCGGTGCAACCCAAGTACTGCCAGGGCCTCAATTTACTTCTGATTTGATTTTAGATTTAGTGGAGCAAGAAAAGGTGACATTGACTGCAGGTGTGCCGACCATTTGGATTGGAGCATTACAAGAGCAGGAGAAGCGTGAGCGAGATATCAGTTCGCTTCGCGCGATTTGTTGTGGTGGTTCAGCTTCACCAACACGTTTAATCCGTACGTTTGAAGAAAAATACGGTATTCCATACATCGTTGTTTATGGGATGACGGAGACAACGCCAATCGTTGCGTTATCAAATTATATGTCATGGATGGAAGAATGGCCGATTGAAAAACGTATTGAAGCTCGTGCTACGCAAGGAATGACAATGGCTGGGATTGAGTCAAGTATTATTAATGATCATGGAGAAGTGCCATGGGATGGTGAGACCATGGGCGAATTACGTTTACGTGGTCCGTGGATTTCACATGAATATTATCGAGATGAGCGTACAAAAGATGCCTATCGAGATGGCTGGTTATTTACAGGAGATATTGCGGTTCGTACGGCGGACGGCTTTATTAAAATTACTGACCGAACAAAAGACTTAATTAAATCTGGTGGTGAGTGGATTTCTTCTGTAGATTTGGAAAATGCACTAATGACGCATGATGCTATATTTGAAGCAGCAGTTATTGCAATTCCACATGCCAAATGGCAAGAACGTCCACTAGCCTGTGTCGTTTTAAAGGAAGGGATGGCAGCAACGGAAGAAGAATTGCTAGCATTTCTAGAAAGTCAATTTGCGAAATGGTGGGTGCCAGACGATATTGTCTTTTTAGATGAAATCCCAAAAACATCTGTAGGAAAGTTCTTAAAAGCTAAGTTACGTGACAATGTAGCGGAAATTTATCCGAAGCTAAATACGCTTGTGTAATTGAAAAACAGGCTGGGACATAACTAAAAAAAATTAAGGAACAGAGGAAAGGTGTTTGTAAATTTTTGCTATTATGGGAACTTAGCCATTCTTGCTTTTGCAAAAATAAAAAATTAGAAGTGTTCACTAGTTGTTGGTAACGAAGGCGGTGACTCCTGCTTAGAACGCACACACCGTAAGACGCTGTCATTCCGCGCATTAGCGAGGGTTGCGGATTACTGTGCTGAGCGGGACGCACCGCCGAAGCGGACAACAACTGCGCAGCAAAAAAGTGTTAGATTGACTGCCATCAATCTAACACTTTCTCTTTTGTCCAAGCCTGCTTTGTCTTTTTTATCGATATGATGCGAGTTGTGGCTTGCCATGTGCCCGCGGAACGCATCTGAATGTAAAAAAGTAATTTATAGTGTAGCTTTATTTTTTAACATATTGAATACTTGTTCAACGTCTTTATCTCCACGACCTGAGATATTAATAATAATACTTTCGTCAGGTGATAGTGTTGGTGCTAATTTTATAGCGTGTGCTACAGCATGCGAGCTCTCTAGCGCGGGGATAATTCCCTCCACTTTTGAAAGTACTTGGAATGCTTCTAGCACTTCGTCATTTGATACGATTACATATTCAGCGCGGCCAATTGTTTTTAAATAACTATGTTCAGGGCCAGCCCCAGGGTAGTCAAGACCAGCTGCAATTGAATATGTTGGTAATGGATTACCTTGTGCATCTTGCAATACTAAACATTTAAAACCATGCAATTCACCAGGAGTACCTTCATTTAATGTTGCTGCTTTTTCTGGTTCGATACCGATTAAACGAACGCCTTCATCGGCGATATATTCTGCAAATGCACCGATTGCATTACTACCGCCACCGACACATGCAAGAACTGCTGTAGGGAGTTTGCCTTCTTTTTCTAAAATTTGCTCACGACTCTCACGGCTAATCACTGATTGGAAATGTTTCACCATCGAAGGGAATGGATGCGGTCCTACTGCAGAGCCTAATAAATAGAAAGTTGTTTCATAGTTTTCTACTAAATCAGCAAATGCTTCGTCTACGGCATCTTTCAGACGACCTTGGCCTTTATCAACGGCAACAACTTTAGCACCTAATAACTCCATACGGAATACATTTAATGCTTGTCGTTTTGTATCTTCTAGTCCCATGTAGACTGTGCAATCCATGCCAAACATAGCGCAAGCAGTTGCTGTTGCAACACCGTGTTGACCTGCGCCCGTCTCAGCAATAACACGATTAGCGCCCATGCGTTTTGCAAGTAAAATTTGACCTAGTACATTATTGATTTTATGTGAACCAGTATGATTTAAATCTTCACGCTTTAAATAAATTTTAGCGCCGCCAAGTTGCTTCGTTAAATTTTCTGCAAAATACAGTGGCGATTTTCGGCCAATATATTCACGGAAATAATAGTCTAGTTCTTGATTAAACGCTTCATCATCTTTATATTTTTGGAAGTTCTCATCTAAAATATTTAATACATTTTGAAGCTCTTCAGGAACGAAGCTGCCTCCAAATTCACCAAAATATCCTTTTTGCTCTACTGCTGTACCCATCTGTTCTCGACTCCTCTATTCTAAATTTTCCATAAAAAAAGGTCACTCCAATCCTCTATAAAAAGGACGAGTAACCGTGGTGCCACCTTTATTCGCAAAAATGCGCGCTTGTACTCCTGTAACGGGGAGTTAGTTCGACCTTATTTTAGTAAGGCTGCTCCGAAGTCCATTCACAAGTCCATACTACTGATTTGCACCAACCATCAGCTCTCTAAAAGTACGATTGCTTGCTACTCCTCTTCTTCTACACATTTATTATTGAAAAATTTTAATATATTTTCAGAATAGTGTCAAGAAAAAGAAAAAATACTTTTGTAGCCTTAATTGTAAGAGGAAAAGCAGGGGGAGTGCGCCCGAAAGTAAAAAAAGACGAATCGAAAAGACTCGTCTATTAAATCATATTTTTGAAATTTAGGCGCTTGTTGAGCATATACATAATCGGTGCACCGACTGCTAATACAACAAATTCACCGGCTGCGACAGTTAACCATGTCCACAGGAATGGTAATTCTAATGCTAAGTTCAGCTCGAAGGCAATGATAAACATTGTGGATGTAAATAAAAATGTGTTTATGATTAAACGCGCCCATATATTTTGGACAAATTTACAAATCACAATTAACAAGCCAAGCGTAATCATTGTCTGTCCAACGCCAAACACTAAATCATAGGCACCAAGTGGTGAAAATAGATTTGAAATAAACACACCCATAATAATCCCAACGGCAAAGCGAGGGTTAAAGGCAACTAAATGATTAAAAATTTCCGATACGCGGAATTGCACCTCTGTAAAACCAAATGGTGCGACGAGCATTGTAACAGCAATATAGAGCGCGGCAATAATGCCACTTGCTGCTAAAAATTTCACTTTCATATTCATTTCTCCTTAGTTTTTTTTCGTGGGATGGTTACGAACCACGTAAAGCAAGTGCAATCATAGCAGTAATGGTGCGGGTTTGTAAATAGCTCTATGAAAAATAGATATAGCACGAATATTCGTAGTATTTCATCTTTTGTGTGGGATGTAAAAATTTCCTGTTTTTAAGGATAAAGAACGGGTGTACCGACAGAAAAAATGTCGGTTGAAATGTCGGTACTGTTCTCGATAAAATTAAATTAACTCGAGTATATTCAAATTTGCTATAGCAACCATTCAGAGGACTTAATAATTTTAAGATGAATTTGAAAAGGAAAAAGGGGTGCAAAGCATGATGAGGATACTTAAACTCACACTATTTCTTTTGATTTTTTTTCCATTAGTTGATTCGGATGTAAAGGCTAATGATGAAACTAATTCAAACATAATTAAAATATTAGATGGGAAAAATATGAGTGAGGAAGAGTTGGATGCAATCTTAAACTCAGGTGAAGAATTTACGATAGAACTAACTGATGAACAAGTAGCTGAACATTATGCAGAAATAAAAGGTGTTTCTTTAGACGAAGCTTACCAGGCAATGTCAGATAGTTTAGCACAAGCTAAGCCAAGAGCAAGGTCTGTTACATCAAATCCGTCTTGTGGATGGTTAGCTACAAGTACACCAGTAACAATTCCAAATAGATCATATAAACCAATTCTTCTTGTGTATGTGAATGTGTGCCGTGGTGGTGCGCAATATATAGATACAAATACGAAACCACTTCTTCAAGAGTTTCGTGCAAACCCAATATCTTTTCAAGGTACAATAGTAGTTGAATTATACAATGGTCACTTTTATTATACAGTGAATGGAAATTTTTATGAATCTACATCAACTACACATACAGGCACTGCTGGAGTCACTACAGTTTTTAGTGCTACTTATTCAGTTGCCTCAACTAGTAATTATTATGCATCGTTAACAATCTTAAGGACAAAACGGGATGTGTTAGGTTATTAGATAGGATAAAGTAAAATGATATTATCCGTAACTGGAGGGATGTCGTTTGAAGAAAATTGCATCTTTGCTTATCTGGGTTTTAATCTGTCTCGTTGGGTGTAACAATACAGAATTTGGCATTTACCAAGGGCGGGATTTAAAAATTGGGGTAATTGGGGCGATTCCAGAAGTAAGGGAAGAAAATATAGATTTTCAAGATATTACTTTTGAGAAGTTAAAAAATAATACGGAATCCCTATCTAAAGAGCTAGATGCCATTATGATTATGAAAGAATTTTTACATGAAGCAGATGATGACCAATATGTAGCTGCTTATAGGTCGTTAAAAATTCCTACATTTTTTATGCAATCGACTAAAGTACATGTACCATTTGTCAATGAAGGTGTTCAGTATGATGATATTATTGATGTTGACCCTGCTAATTTCGCAACAGGGTTTCTCGATTTAGGAACTGATGAGAAAATTAAAGAACATACATGGAGATATAAGTTGGAAAAGAAACAGAATATTCAAGATGTTTACTCGCGAATTTTTGCTACTATTGAATCTGTAAGTAGTTAATTAAATGGCGCAGTGAAGGCAAGACGTGCACTCAATGCAAGATGAGGACACCTCTCATCCTTGCTGCTTACGGTGTGCCCCCGGAAAGCACCATCCGAAGTGGACATCAACGATATAGTAAAAAAGCGTTAGATTGACTGCGGTCAATTTAACGCTTTTCTCTTTTGTCCCAAATTCTATTATGCTCTTATCGATTTTTGGATTATGAAGGCAACCTTTAACTTTCGAAAAATTGCCATACAATTATTATTATATTACAAAAGAATTATAAATTAAGAAATGTAGTAGTTTAGCGGTTTAAAGCGACAAATTAAGTGAAAAAGTAAAATATTTTGTCAAATTTAAAAGTCAGAACATTCATAATGTTGTTGACGAATAGCGATAATAACGATAATATAGCGATACATTCACACTTTGCTCGAGTGAAGTGTGATAGATAATAGAGTATTAGTCGGGGGGATTATTTGTGAAGCGCAATATGAAACAGCTTTCGTTCCTATTATTTGGATTATTATTATTGCTTGCTGCTTGTGGTAGCGGTAGTTCTAGTTCATCAGATGCAAAAGGTGACGAAAAAAATAGTGCAAGTGAGAGCGGTAGTGTAGATCAAAAAACATATAAAATCGGGATTACTCAAATTGTAGAGCATCCATCTTTAAATGCTGCAACAGAAGGGTTCAAAAAAGCGATTGAGGATTCTGGCTTAAAAGTGGAATATGATGCACAAATTGCACAAGGTGATAACAGCTTAAATACAACAATTGCCAATAACCTAGTAAGTGCAAACGTAGATTTAATTTTTGCTAACTCTACACCTTCTGCACAAGCAGCAGCTACGGCAACGGGCGATATTCCAATTATCTTTACTTCTGTGACAGATGCAGTGGGCGCTCAGTTAATTGAGTCGATGGACAAACCAGGGAAAAATGTAACGGGAACAATTGATTTACATCCTGATACGATTTCTAAAACGGTAGCATTATTAAAAGAACTTGGCGCTAAAAACGTCGGTATGGTTTACAATGCTGGTGAGCAAAATTCAGTAGCACAAGTAACAGAAGTGAAAAAAGTGATGGCTGAACAAGGTCTTGAAGTAAAAGAGGCTTCAGCTGCAACTTCAGCGGATGTTAAACAAGCGGCTGAATCGTTAATTGGTAAAGTAGAGGCTTTTTATATTATTACGGATAATACAGTTGTTTCTGCATTAGAATCTGTTATTGATGTAGCAAAAGCAAATAAATTACCGCTTATTGTTGGTGAGCTTGATTCTGTAGAACGTGGTGGCTTAGCTGCATACGGCTTTGAGTACTATGATATCGGCTATGAAGCTGGTCAAATGGCTGTCAAAATCTTAAAGGGTGAAGCAACACCTGCTGATACACCAGCTCAATATCCACAAAACTTAAAATTAGTAGTGAACAAAAAAGTTGCTGATGAATTAGGGATTGAAATTAAAGATTCTTGGGGCGCAGAGCTTTTAGAAAAATAATGCATATGTCATGTTACATTTGAGCTGAAGCGGGGGAGAACTATCCCCGCTTTCTCTTCATTTTAACTTGTTCAAGCAGACAATCTTTACGTTTATCAATAAGAGATTTGAGTTCCAAGTAAATTTTACAGATTTTAAGAGAAGCTTTTGAACAAGCTAGATAACATCTTGGCGCAATGACGGCTCGGTATAATTGATACGATAATTTTTAGGAGATGATTCAACAATGTTTACAGCAATATTTGGCTCAGTGGAGCAAGGAATCATCTATGCAATTATGGCACTCGGTGTTTACTTAACATTCCGTGTGTTAGACTTTCCGGATTTAACGGTTGATGGAAGCTTTGTAACAGGGGCGGCTACGGCAGCAACAATGATTCTGCTTGGCTACCACCCAATCTTAGCGACTTTAGTGGCAATTGTTGCTGGATTTATTGCAGGATGTATGACAGGAATTCTTCACACAAAAGGGAAGATTAATCCGCTATTATCAGGGATTTTAATGATGATTGCCTTGTATTCGCTTAACTTACGCATCATGGGGTTAACTGCAGAAAATACGATAGGTCGTCCGAATATTCCATTATTAAACTCTGAAACCTTGTTTTCAAAGTTTCAAACATTTTGGAGTAATTTAGGTATCGATGCGGCATTAAATAACGTATTAAAAAGCATCGGCATTCAGCAAGTACCGTCAACTTGGGGTACGTTGATTGTAGTTTTACTCATCACGATTTTAATTAAATTTATTGCGGACTGGTTCTTAAAAACAGAAGTCGGGCTAGCTATTCGAGCAACAGGTGATAATAAACGTATGATTCGTAGTTTCTCTGCGAATACAGATACGCTTATTATTCTTGGTCTTGGTCTTTCGAATGCACTTGTCGCATTTTCTGGAGCTTTAATCGCACAATATTCGAAGTTTTCGGATGTTAGTATGGGGATCGGTATGATTGTTATCGGTCTTGCTTCGGTTATTATAGGGGAAGCCATCTTTGGTACAAAAACAATTATGCGTACTACATTGGCTGTAATCGCTGGTGCTATTATTTACCGCATTATTTTAGCGTTAGCATTGCGCGTCGATTTCCTTGATTCAGGTGATATGAAACTCATTACGGCTATTATTGTTATTTTAGCGCTTGTCGTTCCTCAGTTTGTCGAAAAAAACAAAGAGCGAAAGCGCAAAGCAAAACGGGCAGCAGAACGTTCGCAAGTGAAAACGGTAGAGCAGGGAGGAAAAGGCCTTGCTTAAATTAGACGGCATTAATAAAATTTTTAATGAAGGTACACCCGATGAGAAAATTGCACTCGCTGAAATAAACTTACATTTAAAACCAGGCGATTTTGTTACAATTATCGGCAGTAATGGTGCGGGTAAATCTACGATGATGAATATGATTTCTGGTGCGTTAACACCAGACTTTGGTTCCGTATTAATAGACGGTAATAATGTCACAAGTTTGCCAGAATATAAACGGTCTCATTTCATTGGTCGCGTGTTTCAGGACCCAATGGCGGGAACAGCACCGACTATGACGATTGAAGAAAACTTAGCACTTGCGTATTCAAGAAACAAAAGTCGCGGTCTACGTATTGGCGTTGATAAGAAACGTCGACAATTTTTTAAGGAATCATTAGAAATGCTAGGGTTAAACTTAGAAAGTCGCTTATCCGCAAAGGTTGGCTTGCTTTCGGGCGGTGAGCGTCAGGCATTATCACTGTTAATGGCTACGTTTACGAAGCCATCCATTCTATTGCTAGATGAGCATACCGCAGCGCTTGACCCTTCGCGTGCGGAGCTTATTACGCGTATTACGAAGCATTTAGTTGAAAAGGACAATCTTACGACGCTAATGGTCACGCACAATATGCAACAAGCATTGGATTTAGGAAACCGTCTTATTATGATGGATAAAGGTCAGATTATCTTGGAGGTCGGCGAGGATCGCAAACATGAACTGACAATTCCTGATTTAATGGCTGAATTCGAACGCATTCGCGGTGAAAAAATGAATTCTGACCGTGCATTGCTAGGTTAATGATTAAACGTCCATACATAGGTATGGGCGTTTTTTATTGTGCTAGTGAAAATTCTGAATTGTTTTGGTGCCTGTTACTTGTATTATTTAAGTTATGAAATATATTCAATAAGGAATGATTTAATGAAAAAATTTTATTTTATCCTCTTGGTAGCAGTTGCTATGGTGATTGTCTTTGTTTTAAACAATAATGAAAATAAGCAGGATCAAGTTATTTACGTTGCGACAAATGGACATGATGATAATGTTGGTACAAAATCAAAGCCATTTCGCACATTAAAAAAAGCGGCTTTAGAAGCAAGCGCCGGTACTACCGTCCTCATACGAAAAGGATATTATCATGAAAAACTTGTCGTAAAACATAGTGGCACCAAGTCAAAGCCAATTACATTTAAAGCCTACAACAAGGAAAAGGTTGTTCTGAGTGGAAAGGACTTGAAGGATGTTGAAGAGGATGTAGCCTTAGTGGTGATAAATAATAAAAATTACGTGACCATCAGTGGACTAACTATCCAGGATTTATCTACTGATTTAGCAGGCGAAACAATAATGGGGATTTATGTAACAGGTTCTAGTAGCCATATTACACTAGACAATAATCATGTGCAGCGCATTGAAACCCATGCAGATGATGGGAATGGCCATGGGATTGCTATATACGGGACTGGCACAATGAAAGATATAAATATTTCAAATAATACGTTGGAAGACTTGAAACTAGGGGCAAGTGAATCTCTTGTTCTAAATGGCAATATTGACGTTTTTAAAGTAGAAAATAATATAGTTCGCCGTAGTGATAATATCGGAATTGACCTAATTGGTTATGAAGGCATTTCAAATGATAAAAAAGAGGACTTTGTACGGAATGGCATCGTAAAGAATAATATAGTTTATGAAATATCCTCTTATGGCAATCCAGCTTATGGGGAGGATTATGCTGCTGGCGGAATTTATGTAGATGGTGGCAAAAATATAACCATTGAAAAGAATACCGTTTATAAAAGTGATATTGGAATAGAAGCAACTTCTGAGCATGCTAAAAAATACGCTGATAACATTAAAATAATAAACAATATTATTTATGAAAACTTTTACACTGGGATATCGATTGGTGGGTATGATGAAAATCGGGGAGGTACGATTAATTCTACTATCTCTAAAAATATTCTTTATCGAAATGACACGAAGGGGCTAGATGGGGGACAGCTATTATTACAATATGATACAAAAAACAATGTGATAGAAAGAAATGTTTTAACCGCTGGACCATCGCGGATTTTTATCTCCAACTATTTTACAGCCAATCAAAAAAATAAACTCCAAAAGAATGTATTCCATAAAGAAAAAGGAGAAACAGGTATTTGGATATGGAAAGAGAAAGAATATACATCTTTTCCTAAATTTCAAAAAGCCTCAAAAAGTGATGAGAAGTCTAGCTATATAGATCCGAAATATCAAAATGCAAACAAATATGATTTTAGGTTAAAAGAGGATTCTCTTGCAAGAAAAATTGTATTTTGATTTTGTATTCTAGGACTCGTATTGTTCTTATTTGTTTTGTGGGTCTATGCTACTGTTAATAATTCCATGCTATAATCTAGGGAGCTTCGTTATGTCAGAATTCAGAATTGTTTGAGTGCCTGGCACTTATAAAAAATAGCGTACTAGAACTATTTCTAGTGCGCTATTTTCCTTTTAGTAGTCCTAAAAGACTTTATACGAGTAGGCCAAATAATTGGATGTCGTTATTTACTTCTTTGTAGTTGAAACCAAACTCTTTCATGCGTTTTAACAATCCTTCATAATCATCGCGATTGCCTAGCTCGATACCCACTAATGCAGGACCACTCTCTTTATTGTTTTTCTTCGTATATTCAAAAGTTGTAATATCATCATTTGGTCCAAGGACGCTTGTTAGGAATTGACGAAGTGCACCTGCACGTTGAGGGAAACTTACGATAAAGTAGTATAGTAATCCTTCGTGAATTAAAGATTTCTCTTTAATCTCTTGCATACGCCCAATATCGTTATTACCACCACTAATAATAACTACAACAGATTTGCCTTTAATCTCTTCTTTATAACTGTCAAGAGCAGCAACTGATAATGCGCCAGCGGGTTCAGCTATAATCGCGTGTTTATTGTATAAATCTAATATGGTTGTACATACTTTTCCTTCGGGAACAAGCACGATATCGTCTAAATAACGGCGACAAACATCATAAGTGTGGTGACCGACGCATTTTACGGCAGCACCGTCAACGAATTTGTCAATCCAATCGAGTGCCACTGCGCCACCTTCTGCAAATGCAGCTTTCATACTGCCTGCACCGGCTGGCTCTACACCGATAATTTTACTGTTTGGGGAAAGGTTTTTCACATAAGCTGAAACACCTGACATTAATCCACCGCCGCCAATACTTCCGAAAACATAGTCGATTGGTTCTTCCATGTCATTCATAATTTCAACAGCAACTGTGCCTTGTCCAGCGATGACGTCAAAATCGTCGAATGGGTGGATAAAAATTTTACTTTGTTCTTCGCAGTAGGCCATTGCACTTTCAGCAGCATCATCAAACGTATCTCCTGCTAAAATAATTTCAGCGTAATCACGGCCAAACATACGCACTTGGTCGATTTTTTGTTTTGGGGTTGTTTGAGGCATGAAGATGCTCGCTTGAATTTTTAACTGTGCGCAGGCATAAGCAACACCTTGTGCATGATTTCCCGCACTGGCACAGACAACGCCGTTAATGCGTGCTTCTTCCTCGATTTTTTTAATTTTATAGTAAGCACCGCGAAGTTTAAATGAGCGAACATGCTGTAAATCCTCACGTTTGAAATAAATATTAGCTCCGTATTTCTCTGATAAATAATCGTTTTTCTGTAGTGGCGTATGCACGACTACATCTTTTAAAAAGTGATGTGCAATTAAGATACTCTCTACTTGCACTGTTTTAGTGTCAGCAACTTCCATAGTATTCATCCTCCGTTTTACGTGTAAAACATTCATCTATGATAGCATATTTTTTTCGATTTTTGTTATAAATTTTTAGTAAATTCTAAATTTTCGGTGTCCATTTTCTTATCTTATTACATGGAAGTAGCATAATTTATGATGTTCGAGAAAAAACGTCTATTGTTCGAGTTTTCTAGAAATTGAATTATCAAAAATTTTTTAAAAATGACAGAAGGAGAAACTTTCATAACGAAGAACGCCGAGCATATATTAGTTTAGGACAAGTAGGGGGTAAGCATTTGGACATTATTCATGGGATACTATCTACATATATGCAATTTTTCGATTGGGATATGTGGAAAAAAGTATTAGCAGATCCAGTATCGTGGGGATTAATTTCATCGCTCATTGTCATTGAGGGATTACTGTCGGCAGATAATGCGCTCGTACTAGCGGTACTTGTCAAACATTTACCCGATAAGCAACGTAAACGGGCGTTAATGTATGGTATGCTAGGGGCTTATTTTTTCCGTTTTTTATTTATCGGAATTGGCGTGTATTTAGTAGAGTTTTGGTTTATTAAAGTGTTGGGAGCGTTGTATTTAGGGTGGATTAGTATTGCGCATTTTTTACAACTAGGACAAGAGGACAGTGTCAAAGAAGTAAAAAAGTCTGGAATAATGGTGCGGATATTTGGCGTATTTTGGGCTACTGTTATTTCTGTAGAGCTAATGGATATTGCGTTTTCGGTTGATTCCATTTTTGCTGCCTTTGCAATATCTGATCAGGTTTGGGTGTTATTAATAGGCGGCATGCTTGGTATATTAATGATGCGAACAATTGCAGGATTATTTTTAATTATTATCGAAAAAATTCCAGAGCTTGAGGCGACGGCATTTATCATAATTGGGATTATTGCGCTTAAAATGTTAGTGACTGTATTTGGTATATATGTACCGCATTATTTATTTTTTATTATTTTAGTCATTGCCTTTGGTTTGACGATGATTATCCATGTGTTTAATAAATTAAAAATAGCTAAATAAAAGCGGTTGTGCCTTAAAAGGTTACAACCGCTTTTTTGTATTATTTTACATAATTATCAGGGTTAACAATGTAGAACTTTTCAACATTCAGCCAGCTCTCGCTCATTGGCTCGCCGTCATCAATGCGTTTTTCTGTTTCTTGCATCATCCAACCAGTTTGAGAAGCATGCGCTTGTAAAGCCTTTACTTTATCCATCTTCATTTCACGGATGTCGATTTCGACATGTGGTTCACCATTTTTAGCAATTGTATCATTAGCAAAGGCGCAGCCAAAAATTTGAGGTCGCGCTGCTTTAGGCATGCGACGCACAGCCTCTACAACGGCCCGTGCAGTTGCTTCATGGTCAGGATGCACCGCGAAGCCAGGAAGGAAAGTAAAAATAAGCGACGGCATTAATTCTTCAATTAAACCTTCTACAAGCTTGACCATTTTTTCGTCGTCTTCAAATTCAATTGTTTTATCGCGTAAGCCTAGCATACGTAAATCTTGAATGCCCATAGCGTCAGCAGCAGCGACAAGCTCCTTGCGGCGTATTTCTGGCAACGATTCACGCGTAGCAAATGGTGGATTTCCTAAATTACGACCCATTTCACCTAATGTTAAACAGGCATATGTAACAGGTGTATTCATCTTTTTAGTATAATAGGCAATCGTTCCAGCAACTGAAAAAGCCTCATCATCTGGGTGAGGGTAAACAATTAAAATATGACGTTGTGGTTGTAAATTCAAATAGTCGTCCCCCTTAATAAGTAAATGGCGTTTCGCTAATTTCCAGTGCTATCGCCAATTTACCTGAATAGTCTAGTCCAGCCATTAACAAACGGCCTAAATCATCTAATTCATAATGTGTAATACCTTGAGCATAAACCCAACCATGTGCCATTTTTAAACCGACACGATGTGGAGAGTCATCCACTACTTTAGCCAGTTCGTAATTAATTTTGGCATTACGAATAAAAGCCCCAGCATTAAAAAATTTTTCATCGTAGTGTGCTGCGTAAGAACCGTTTGTCGTCTCAAGATGAATATAAACGTCTTTGTTGGCGAAAGAATTCAATAATTCCTGCAACGTCTCTACTTGTACTTCTTGCATCTTAACACTCCTCTCGATTATTTCTTTATTAAGTATAGTCAAAAAAGGTCATAAAGGGAAATTGAATGCCCTTTTTATGACAAATTTATGTTGGGTTCTTTTGTGGAGTGTTTGAAAATTGCATAGAAATAGGAATTGAAAATGGCTATAATTCCCTTGCTATTTCTTTAAGCAAAATTCTTGAAAAAGTTATTGCGATGTATCAATATATAAAGTGTGAAAGCAAATTTGTACAAAAAGTGTCGTTTTATTTTGTATGCGGTTTCACAATACGAAAAGATGTTGCATATTTGACTTCTTCACACGTAGAGTGACAGTTCACCATGCAGAAGGGGAATATAAGCTAGACAAAAACGATTTCTATCTTGGTACAATAGATGACGTCCTTCTCCATCTGGTATAGGGCTGTAGCGTGCAAAGAAGACATGAAAGCTCATTATCATAGTATAGTAAAAAAGCCACAATTCTCTTTTATGACGGAGAATTGTGGTTTTTTTGCAATAATGGGCATCAAAATCAGATTGCTCTTAAAGCTTCCTAAGGTTAATCGCGGAGCGTGTGGGAGTAAGATATGTCTCTTTTAAAAACGATTAAGTTTCTTTTCAATGGATTCTAAACGATTATTAACATTTTGTAGTTGTTTACACATTTGTTTAAATTGTTGATTTTGATCTTGTGAATTGGAAGCGAGTAATTGCGCATCTTCCTCTTCCTCTTGTAACGCTAATATTGTTGCGAGGGTGGATAGTGAATACCCGAGGGTTAATACAATTGAAGCGATTACTTCCATTTTAGAAGATGTTATTTCTCCAGCTAACAAGCGTGATTCTTCAGTTGTCTCCTCAGATTTATGTTTTTTCATACGTCTCCCTCCCATATACAGCTAATATATGGCATGTGTTGTGCTACGGTATCTTGTCCGCTTTTATTATGCAAATGTAAAGTATTGTAATATTCAGATAATTTAATTGCTTTTTTTAGAAATATATTGCATTATAGTAGAAAAAAGTAATAGGGGGAATTGATGTGATAAAAGATTATAAGTTTTGTAAGGAATCAAGGGTTATGCGGACAAGTCGTGTTTTTCCGAATGATGTAAACAATCATAATACTCTTTTTGGTGGTCGTTTAATGAGCGATATTGATCAGGTCGCATCAATTTCCGCTGCTAAGCATAGTCGGAGAGATTGTGTCACTGCTTCCACCGATTCGGTCGATTTCTTACATCCGATTCGTCCTACAGATTCTGTCTATTTTGAGTCATATGTAACATGGACTGGAACTTCCTCGATGGAGGTGTTTGTGAAAGTCATCTCCGAAAATTTAAAAACAGGTGAACGTAAAGTTGCAGCCACTGCTTTATTAACCTTTGTAGCACTAGATGAACAAAATCGGCCTGCTGCAGTACCACGCGTTATACCTGAAACAGTTGAGGAAACAAAATTGCACGAGACTGCTTCTGAAAGAGCAAAAGTGCGGGCTGAGCGCAAAAAAGAAAGCAAGGCATTAGCTAGTTTTATATCCATGAATGATCCATGGGATTATCGGCTCGAACTGATGGAAAATTACATGTAAAGTGTAAATAGAGGGGAAACGCCGGTAAAAGCCAGTACTTCGCGGGTAAGCGACGAGAAAACGCCGGTAAAAGCTCAAAAATCGCTGATAAGCTAGAAAAAAACGCTGGTAAACCTTTCGGCAAGCGTCTACCGATTTACGCAAAAAAGTGGCTGGGACATAAGTAGAAAAATTTAAGGAACAGAAGAAAAGTGTTCATAAATTTTTGCTATATGGAGAACATAGCTAACTTAGTTATTGTTGCTTTTGCAATAAATAAAAAATTAAAAGGGTTCACTAGTTGTTGGTAGCGAAGGAGGTGACTCCTGCTCAGCAAAAAAGTGTTAGATTGACCGCCATCAATCTAACACTTTTTCTCTTTTGCCCTAGCCTCTTTTTCTTTTTTACGGTTTATTAAATTTCAGTTACAGTAACTGCTGGAGCACCAAATCGAGACTTAGCACCATGCATAACTGGTCCTACATAATCATTTAACGCCCAACCATGTGCGATGGCAGCCGATACAAATTCTTTTGCTTCAATTACAGCTTCTTTGACAGATAGTCCATTGGCAAGATTAGCTGTCACAGAGGCAGCGAATGTACAGCCTGCACCGTGGTTAAACGTAGAAGCGACTTTTTCTGATTCTAATAAGTAGAATGTTGCACCATCAAAAAATAAGTCTGTTGCTTTTTCAGTTGCTAATGCTTTTCCGCCTTTAATGACAACTGCTTTTGCACCTAGTTCATGAATTTTTTTGGCCGCTGTTTTCATCTCATCAATTGACTTTGGTGTACCTGTACCAGCTAATTGTCCAGCTTCAAAAAGGTTTGGTGTTGTCACGGCAGCAAGCGGTAGCAAGTGCTGAATCATAGCGTCAGTGTTGCCAGGGTTTAAAACCTCGTCATCCCCTTTGCATACCATAACAGGATCAATCACAACATTTGAAGTACCAGACTTGGCGATCGCCTCACCAGCTATACGAATAATCTCCTCAGTCGAAAGCATACCTGTTTTTACTGCATCAATGCCTGTTGATAATGCTGTATCAATTTGTTTTTGAAGAAGCTCTGTTGGCAATGGCGTTACATTATGTGTCCATCCATTTGGATCCATTGTCACAACTACTGTTAATGCCACCATCCCGTATGTGCCATGTTCTTGGAAAGTTTTAAGGTCGGCTTGCATGCCTGCGCCGCCAGATGTATCTGAACCTGCGATTGTTAAAGTTTTTTTAAGAGCCATGTGAAAGATCTCCTTCATGAAAGAATAGTTTAATCTACCGTTTAGTATAGTCTTAATCTGATTCTGTAAAAATAGTCAGAAATCAATATTTTTATATGGTCAGTATCAATTGAAACTTGAATAACACGTTATTTTTTGTACCGTTGTAAATAAAAGAAAGGGGCATTTCAATGAAAGAAGTATTCCCAAATGATTGGCAAACAATACTAGCAGAAGAATTAGAAAAACCATATTATCAACGTTTACGTCAATTTGTGGCCCATGAATATTCGACACAGACCATTTATCCACCAATGCATGATGTTATGAATGCATTTTATTGCACAGCTTATCATGATGTAAAAGTGGTAATCTTAGGACAAGACCCGTACCATGGACCGAATCAAGCGCATGGTCTAAGCTTTTCTGTAAAGCCCAATGTCCCACATCCACCAAGCTTACGCAATATGCTACAGGAATTACAAGATGATATTGGTTGTCCAATACCACAGCATGGCACCTTGACGAAATGGGCGGAGCAGGGTGTAATGCTTTTAAATACAGTGCTGACAGTAAGAGCAGGACAAGCTCACTCCCATAAGGAGCAAGGCTGGGAACAGTTTACGGATACGGTTATTGATAAACTTGCAGCACGACAAAAACCAATTATCTTTGTGCTATGGGGCAAGCCTGCGCAGCGTAAAAAGCAAATAATTCATCAGTACGCAACCCCACATGTCATCTTAGAAGCGCCACATCCGAGTCCATTAAGTGCATATAGAGGCTTTTTTGGTAGCAAACCGTATTCACAAGTCAATGCACAACTACTGGCGTGGGGAGAGCAACCGATTGATTGGTGTTTAGTATAAAGTGGCACAAATCGTTTGCTTTATACACTAGAAAAATCATGGTACAGTTTATAATAGAAGAAAGAGGGGCACAGCGATGCAGGTAAATTGTTTTAAATGTCAATATTTCAAAGTAACGTGGGACCCGCAAACACCGCGTGCTTGTGTGGCATATGGCTTTAAAACGAAGCAAATGCCATCAGTTGTTGTTAAACAATCGTCTGGTATGAACTGCCTAAAATTCGTGCCAAAAGCAGAAGGTGAGAGAGCGCAATGATATCATATGAAGCTGTCATACAGCAGCTTGAAAAACAATTAGCTAGTGTAAAAAATGCAACGAATGAACAGCAAATGCGTGAAGCACTGACAGCTATTCGGGCATTATGCGATGTAGTGCTGGATTTACCTATTGAAACTTCCAATGTTCAGTCAAAACCTATACCGCAAATGTTAGCTACTGAACAAAAGCCATCCAATTTATATACCGCAAAAATCCAACATGATGATGGTGCAAATGGTGATTCAATCTTTGATTTTTAATTAGTGCTGGCAACATTAGACTAAAAAATTGAGTATTAGAAAAAAGGTAGGGTAAATAACGATGAAAAAATTTATTGTCACAGGTGCACTTCATGGCTTTTTAGCAGTGGCACTAGGTGCATTTGGTGCACATGCATTAAAAGATGTTGTAGATGAATACGGTCTTAGCATTTGGGAAACAGCTGTGCAATACCAAATGTTCCATGCTACAGGTCTGCTAGTCATCGGTCTTTTAATGAGCTCTAAATTACTAGGTGAGGTAAAACAATTAAAGTTAGCAGGTATTTTCTTTAATTTAGGTATTGTTTTTTTTGCAGGAAGTTTATATGTGTTAGCTGTAAGTGGCATTAAAGTATTAGGGGCAATTACACCAATTGGTGGTGTGTTATTTTTAGCTGGTTGGGTGCTAATTATCGTTAGTGCGTTAAAACATGCAAAATGATAAATGAATTTTTCCCCACAGTTATTTGTACAAAAAATATGTAACGAGGGTATGTCCCTAAAATTTAAAATAGTATGCTAGGTAAACTGGCATACTATTTTTTTATCAATAGAACGTCTTTCCACAATAGAAACAGCATTTTCATTATATTAATTCCTATTGTTTTTGTAAGGATTTGTAGGGTACACTAGTATTACTAATAAAGGAACGACAGTAGAAAGCGAGGTTAATGGTATATGGAAAAATTATTTACGTTATTGGATGATGGCTATGAGGAGATGGTAGCAATTCGTCGTCATCTACATCAGTATCCGGAAATATCTTTTGAAGAAGTGGAAACACCTGCATACATAGCAGCTTTTCATAGAGCGTTAGGGCATGAAGTACGGGAACAAGTAGGTGGACGAGGCGTTGTGGCAACGTTACGCGGTGCAAAGACAGGACAAACAGTAGCGTTACGTGCTGATTTTGATGCATTAGCTATTCAAGAAGAAAATGATGTGCCTTATAAATCATTAATCGACGGTAAAATGCATGCATGTGGACATGATGGACATACAGCCACTTTACTTGGGTTGGCTAAAGCACTTCATGCAATGAAGGATGACCTAGTAGGTAATGTTGTGTTTATTCATCAACATGCGGAGGAAGTTGCACCAGGCGGGGCAAAGCCGATGATTGAAGATGGTTGCCTAGATGGGGTAGATGTGATCTTTGGGACACATTTATGGGCACCAACACCACTTGGGGATATTTTAGTAAGAGAGGGAGCTATAATGGCAGCCGCCGATAAAGCAGAAATTCTTATTCAAGGAAAAGGTGGTCATGGAGCAGAACCACACCATTCCATTGATGCGGTTGTACTAGCCTCTCAATTTGTTATCAATGCCCAGCAATTAGTCGCTCGACGAATAGATCCATTAAAATCAGCAGTTTTGACAATTGGGCATTTTGAAGCCATTAATCCATTTAATGTTATTGCAGAACGAGTGGCATTAACTGGTACAGTACGGACATTTGAGGAGCAGGTGCGTACACAAATGGAACAAGAGCTTGAAGCAGTCTTAAAAGCTACTTGTCTTGCTTTCGGAGCAAGCTATGAATATCGTTATACAAGAGGATATCCTCCTGTCTATAATCATGCAAATGAAACCCAATTTGTTGCCCAGCTTGCGGCAGAAATTCCAGGGGTGGAAAATGTCATTACATGTCCGCCGTTTATGATTGGGGAGGATTTTGCCTATTATCTTGAACAAGTGCCTGGTGCGTTTTTCTTTACAGGTGCCAAAAAGCCAGAATGGCAAACAGCCTATCCACATCATCATGCCCGCTTTGATTTTGATGAACGTGCAATGCTCATTGCAGCAAAAACATTAGGAAAAGCGACTTTACAATATTTACAAAAAACATCAGAAGAAAATGAATAGTTGCTGGTAGTTGTAGCATCGGATAACAACTGCGCGGCAAAAAAGTGTTAGATTGATTGCGTCAATCTAACACTTTTTCTTTTTTTCTAACCTCATTTCAGTTATGGATTTTGATTGAAATAAGACATTTCCTCATCGTATTCAGCAAAATCAAAGTAAATCATTGGGAATAAAAAACGATGATTCGATTTGATTTCTCGTAAAATAACGTGATCCCGACCCGCAGCTTCTACAACACCTCGTACAGTCTTGGTATTTTTCCCTTGCTCAACAGCATGTTCGAAGGAAAAGTGGAAAGTACCAGGTTTTCCTCGATTCAAACGTAAGATGTTTTCAATATACGATTCCTCACGTCCAGGTGGCCGTCCGCTTGGAAGCGTCACTGGAGGAGGCGTCATTTGTTGCTGTGTTGTCGGTGTCCAATAGTAAGGCATCATAAGTATCAACCTTCTTTCATTTAAATTTGAGGGCAATCTTCTTCCGTTGGAGAGAAGAAGCAATGCGATTTGAAACGTCCTGTATTCCACTGTCCATACCATTGTGCAGGGCAGTCACCCGCAGGTCGGAAAAACCACAGAGAGCGGGTAGCCGGATGAAATCTTTCACCTTCAATAACCCTTTTTGCTAATCGAAGATCTTGTTCACGTGCCCGTTGATAAAAATAACTTTTTGTTGTTGCTTCAAACCCCCCTGGTCGTTGATAAACCATTTGTTCCAGTGTTCGAATATCACCAAAATCTAGACAATCTGCTCGTACACGATTGACGCCAACATTGCCGACCATCAGCATGCCTAATTCACCTTCGCCTTCAGCTTCCGCACGCATAAGCCTTGCAAGCAAAGCTGTTTGTGCATCATTCGTCTTTATTACAGCGATTTTCAAACCTCCTCGCAAACAGTATATGCATGAAGGTATTGTAGACATGTTCAATTTTGATAAGAAAGAAATTCACAAATCAAAATGATGAAGCATATATTAGTAATAACGGGGGAGTCCGTCAATAAAAGGTGGTTTTACGATAGTTACTATATTCAATGGGGTAAAGATAAAATAAACATTACATTAGGGGATTATAAGAGAAAATTGCATGTGTATGAATACATGTGAGGTGACGAGAGATGGAGAAAGGTGTTTGGGTTGCAATTTTAGTAAGTGCAGTGCTCGCATTTTTGCTTGGGAATATCTATGGTCAACCCCTCCATTGGTATCTTTTTATAGTAATAATCTTGGTAGGTTTTTTCATAAATACGATTATTATTATTTTAAAAGTGAAGGATGAAAGCTCTTAAAGCTTTACGTAATGTCCCATTCATAAGAGGCTGGTACAAAAGAGAAAAAGTGTTAAATTGATGGCAGTCAATCTAACACTTTTTTGCTGCGCCGTTGTTGTCCGCTTCGGTGGTGCTTTCCGCTCAGCACAGTAAGCCGCAACCCTCGCTATCGCGCGGAATGCCCGCGTCTTACGTTCTGTGCTGTCCCGCAGGAGTCACCGCCTCCGCTACCAACAACTAGTAAACACTTCTAATTTTTTATTTATTGCAAAAGCAAGAATAGCTAAGTGTGCTAAGTCTCCATATACCAAAAATTTATGAATCCCTTTCCTCTGCTCCTTAAATTTTTTTAGTTTTGTCCCAGCCTCAGTACAATTAACAAGAAGATGTATTTGTTCTTCCCACTTGAATAATGCGATAAAATTTTTATTATCTTTTTGCGAAAAAATGTGAAAAAACTTATGATTTGCAAGTATATTGAAAATGCATTGTGACATACTAAAGTGAAACTGATTATTGTTTTTATAAAAAGGAGTAGTACAATGCGTATTTTCGGTATGTTTGTAGCCATTATCGCAAGTGCATTTATGGCTGTTGGAATTGCTGAGTATTATGATCAGCCATATGATTGGTATTTAGTATTTTTCATGATTCTTATTGGATTTTTTATTCATACCATTATTTTAATAGTAGAATCTGAATACAGTGAGGAAAATGAAGTATAAAAAATGCGAGCCCATTCGATATGGACTCGCGTTTTTTTATTTAACTGATAGGAGATTAACCAATTTTTCGTTATCAAGTAGGTTGCCGACGAAAAATTCACCGAACTCACCGTAACGAGCAGAAACTTCGTCAAAACGCATTTCATAAACTAGTTTTTTGAACTGTAATACGTCATCTGCAAATAGTGTAACGCCCCATTCGTGGTCGTCAAAACCTACAGAACCAGTGATAATTTGTTTTACTTTACCAGCATAGCCGCGACCAATCATACCGTGAGAACGCATTAATGACTTACGCTCGTCCATTGATAGCATATACCAGTTATCATTCCCTTGACGACGTTTGTCCATTGGATAGAAGCAAACATACTTAGAACGAGGTAGTTCAGGGTATAGTCGTGCACGGACATGTGGATTTTGGTATGGGTCTTCGTTTGACTCACCAGCTAAGTAGTTTGAAAGCTCAACAACAGATACATAAGAATATGTAGGAATAGTAAAATCAGCAATAGCTAATTTATTAAATTCCGCTTCCAGCTCTTGTAATTCATCCATTGTTTCGCGTAGTGTCATAATCATAAAGTCGGCCTTTTGACCAACAATCGCGTAGAAAGCATGAGCACCTGTTTTAGCAACATCTGCTTCATTTAACTTTTCTAAATAAGCAATAAATTCTTCAACTGCTGCTTGACGTTCTTCTGCGGATACAAGTTTCCAAGAAGCCCAGTCGATTGAGCGGAAATCATGTAAAGCGTACCAACCGTCTAATGTAATTGCTGCTTCATTCATTATGCAAAGCACTCCTTTATAAGTGAAAATCATTCTTAATTTAGTTTATCATAGTTTGTACAAAATCCCTAAATTCATGATTGATTTTCACGAATTTGACACCATCTATGGATAATGTATGCTAAAGAGAAAAGATGATGGAAATAGAGGAGCTTTAAAATACATGAACAGTAATTTACAACAGCCCATTTGGCGTTTTTATGATCAATCTATCAGCTTAATAAATAGCAGCCCCCTTGAATCATTTGCAACAGATGATACATTATGTCAATTGGTAGGACAGCTAGTCTCCCCACCGACTATCCGTACGTGGGTACATAATGCGTCAGTTGTACTTGGCATTCAAGATCATCGGTTACCTTATGTACAGCAAGGCATGAAGTTGCTTGAGAAGCGAGGTTATCATCCCATTGTTCGCAATTCAGGTGGTCTTGCCGTTGTGCTGGATGAAGGGATACTAAATATATCAGTTGTTTTATCTGAACAAACAACAGCCATTGGCATTAATGATGGCTATGATGTCATGGTTGCGTTGATTAAAGCACTATTTCCTGAAGCTGCTGATAAAATCGAAGCCTATGAAATTGTCGGCTCCTATTGCCCAGGTTCCTATGATTTAAGTATTGAAGGCAAGAAATTTGCAGGTATTTCCCAAAGACGATTACGACAAGGTGTAGCAGTGCAAATTTATTTATGTATTGAAGGAAGCGGAGCGGAGCGTGCGGCACTAATTCGTGATTTTTACGCTGAAAGTTTACAAGGAGAGGTAACGAAATTTACGTATCCTCAAATACTACCAGATGTAATGGCTTCGTTAAGTGAATTAGTGGATGCCTCTTTAACAGTCAAAGACGTAGTCATTCGTTTACAGCAAATGCTGCATACAATGGCTGAAGAAGTTCGGTTAGAGCCATTTCATGATGAAGAATTACCATTATATGCATTTTATTTACAACGGGTATTAGAGCGAAATGCCAAAATGCTTGCGTTGAAGTAAATGTAATCATATTTTCTAGCAAAAAAAGGCGATGGTGCTAACTAAGCACATCGCCATTTTCTTTTTGATAGGTTGGACCACTAATAACTAGATTTCCGTTTTTCTCCATTTTAAAAACCGGAGCAATACGTTCTTCCTCTTCATCTAGCGTTACAAGGCGTCTAGCGCGGTTCATAATTTGTACAAACTGCTCATAATCTTTACGAATTGCACGGTTTTCTTCTTCAAGCTGAGCAATTGTTTTCTCTAGCTTTTTATTTTTCTCGGATGTTACGTGCACAAGTTGTCTCCATTTTGAAGACTCATTACCTATTTCACCAGAATGTTGTAAACGTAGTAAATATGCTATGACAATATCAAGAGATAGGGCAGATAAAGGAATTGACTTGCTATCTGTATCACTATTATTTATTGTAAACATGTTTGTGGAACGACGTCTTGCTGGTGCACCCAACACTCGCATTCTCTCTTTTCTTTCTTTTTTCGCCTCAGCTAGTTGCTCCTCATAAGCTTTACGAACAACTGCATTCCAACGGAAACCACATGCAGCCGCCGTACGATTTAACGCATCACCAGCTTCTTCAAAAGCATTTAATTGTGTACTACCTTCCGTTACGTGACGAATTACTGCCTCTGCTAGCAATTCATCATTTTCTTCTAACCAAGCATCTTGTCTTACTTTACTCATTATAAAATCCTCCCACCTTTATTTGGAATTTCTTTATTTATGTCTAGCATGACCAATCTTTTAACCTTTTATTCATCTATGTGAAAGGAATTATGCTTGAATACAAGGGGAATAATACGATACAATACCGATTGTAGGTTTGTGCGTATGCTACATACTTAAATATGTGAAGGTTATGCGGACATTAGATAATTTTATTGAAAAATACTATATAGAAAGGGTTGTTGACAAAATGGCAAACGAATTTAAAGTTTGCGATGAATGTCAGGCCGTTAACTTAAAAACGTTAATTCCAAAATTAAAGGAAATCGATCCTGATGCAACCATCGAAATTGGCTGTCACTCTTATTGTGGCCCAGGTCGTAAAAAAACATTTACATTTGTAAATAGTCGCCCTGTTGCTGCATTAACGGAAGAAGAACTAATGGAAAAAGTTTTAGCTAAATTAAAAAATAAGTAATAAAAGACTATCTTCACACGGCTGAAGGTAGTTTTTGTTTGTTTTAGGACGATAATAACCTGTATGAAGTGGAAATTACGTTTAATTAGGTTGATAGTCTCTATAATTACAGTGTAATCTCTATGCTAGTTCTATAATGTTTGCATATAATAGAAGAAAGATGAAATGGAGGTGCTGTACAAATGACACATTATGCAAAGGCAAAATTACAAGAAGAAAAAGTATTTAAAGATCCTGTACATCGTTATGTACATGTACGAGATCAAGTTATTTGGGATTTAGTAGGAACAAAAGAATTTCAACGTTTGCGTAGAATTCGCCAACTAGGCACTACGTTTTTAGTATTCCACGGAGCAGAGCATAGTCGCTTTAGTCATTCACTTGGTGTTTATGAAATTGTGCGTCGCATTATCGATGATGTTTTTGTAGGTCGCCCTGATTGGGATGAAGACGAGCGACTGCTAGTGCTTTGTGCAGCCCTATTACATGATTTAGGACATGGTCCATTTTCACATGCATTTGAAAATGTGTTTGAGTTAGATCATGAATTTTACACAAGACAAATTTTGCTTGGGGATACGGAAGTACATGCGGTGCTAAAAAAAGTTGCACCCGACTTTCCTGAAAAAGTATCACAAGTAATTGAAAAAACGTATCCGAACAAACAAGTCATTAGCTTAATATCAAGCCAAATTGATGCGGATCGTATGGATTACTTACAACGTGACGCCTATTTTACAGGTGTAAGCTATGGTCATTTTGATATGGAACGTATATTACGCGTAATGCGTCCACGTAAAAATCAAGTAGTAATTAAAGCAACCGGCATGCATGCTGTAGAAGATTATATTATGAGTCGCTATCAAATGTACTTACAAATCTATTTCCATCCTGTATCGCGAAGTGCAGAAGTAATTTTGAATAATATTTTAAAGCGAGCGAAGCAATTAAGTAATGCAGGCTATAAGTTTAAGCATGAGCCTACACATTTTTTGGCATTTTTCCAAAATACGATTACGTTGGAAGATTACCTTGCCCTAGATGAAAGTATTCTGTTTACATATTTTCAATTATGGATGCAAGAGGATGATGCGATATTAAGTGATTTAAGTCGCCGTTTTGTGAATCGTAAGCTATTCCAATACATTGATTTAGATCCAGGAGTAGAACTGGAAAAATATCAAAAGTTACAAGCGTTATTTAAACAAGCAGACATCAATCCAGACTACTACCTTGTCCATGATACAACGGCAGATCTCCCTTACGATTTTTATCGACCAGGTGAGGAAGAAGTACGAGTCCCTATCTTTTTAGAAATGAAAAACGGAGAATTACGTGAATTATCACGCGAATCTATTATCGTTGATTCCATTTCAGGACGCATGAAACGAGATCATAAAGTATATTTTCCACTTGATATATTAGAGGATTCTAGTACACAAGCATCAGTGAAACAGCAAATTATAAAGTTATTACAAATACATTAAAAATCAAGTGTAAATCTATCTAATTTGGTTATATATAAACGCCTTATTTTATATAAGTAATACAAAAGCACTAAACTCACTAAAAAATAGTGACGGTTTAGTGCTTTTTCTTGTGCACAAATACATATTCGATTAGTGAAGATGTCATTAATATAGGAATTGTTAATGAAAAAAATGGCAATGTTTAGAATTTGTTTAGAATCATTTCTTATAATGAATGAAAACCAAAAGGGGGTGAGGCCATTCTATACAGCAGAGGCGCCACACACCAGTTTTCGATACAAAAACGGTATGTGTACCCAGTGATGAAAGGTTCTTATGTATCAATGAGACGACACGTTATTAGAGGGGAAGAGGGGCAAACCGAATGTTTGTAGCAAAGTTTTCGCATAGTGTGAAAACTTACATGTCGTCCGCAAACACTTTAAGGGATCTCTCTGAACTTAAAAAGGGAGAGAAACATGAAAAAATTAAATTTAGCAATCATTACATTGTTGCTAGTGTTCCAAACGGTACTGTCACCGATTTCCGTATTTGCAGAAGATACAGGTTCTTCTGTACCTCCAGCAGTTGAAGCTGGAAATGGTGAAACTAATTCTAATTCGCCGGACACAGGCAATCCAGATGCAGCAGTGCCGACACCTGGTGACGCAGGCAATCCAGATGCAACAGTGCCAACACCTGGTGACACAGGTAATCCGGATGCAACAGTGCCAACACCTGGTGATACAGGGGAAGTTGATGGGACAGATGCTAATACGGGGGGCACGGATAATTCAACCGTGACACCACCGGATGAATCTGACAAAGTTGACGGAGCTGAAGGTGAAGCAAAGCCAAGTGAAGAGGCGACTGACGCAACGACACCGGAAATAGCACCTATGAACATAGCACCATTAGCGTTAACTGCTGGTGATATGCAAGGTGATGTAAGTGGATTATCTGCGGGTATTCGACTAACTGGTCCAACAGGCGAGGTAATCGAGAACTCATCACAAATTCCAGCCGACGCTGCACCAAAAAAAGGTGACACAGTTTATCTAAACTATGTATTTGAAGTGAAACCTACGCAGGGTTATGGTGTAGGTTCTACATTTACGTTTGATTTACCACAATATATGATTGAGCAAGTAGGTAACTCGTTTTCAGGTTCGAAAACTACGGAATACGCTACATATTCGTATAGCTATTCTGCTGGTAAAATACTCGTAACATTAGAGAGTGACATCGAAGACGGTGTTGATGGAGAGATTGAATTTGATTTTATGGCCAAGTTTGGTAATTTCCAAGACGAGTCTAAACTTGATCAAGAATTAGTAATGCCTGTGTTAGGCAAAGCAGATATTACGTTACCGTTCATATTTCAGCCTACTGGTAGTGGTGAGCCGATCACTAAATCTTCCGGTGCAATTACACGTGAAGCGGATGGCGCTGAAATTGATTGGACAGTCTGGGTCAACACAGAAGGTAAACCAATTGTTTCAGGTGCTACAGTAGACGATACGCCAGATGCAAATCATGCATTTATAGCAGGTAGTTTAGTAGTTGAGAAATATCCAATCGGCTTAAACGGTATTAACAAAAGTAATCCAGGAGCGCCAGTAAGTTATGACAGTGGTTCAACAGCATTCCCTGTCAATTTGGATGCGGGAGGTTTTGCCTACAAACTAACGTATAAAACGAAAGTTACAGCAGATCCAACAAGCTCCAATATGACGTATACGAACACTGCGGAATTGACAAATAATGGCGTTCCTAAGACAAGTCCAGGACAAGTAAATATCCCGTATGGACCTGCCTTACTAAAAACTATCACGTCGAATAATAAATACGAAGCATCTTGGGAGATTAAGTATAACTGGTTAGGAGAAGATCTTAGCAAAAAATCTTCCCAATCATTAACTGATACCATTCCAGCAAACAATAATGGGGCAAAGCACGATATACAATATGATGCTAATTTCCAAGTGTATCGTGTAACGTTAAATGATGATGGTCAAACAGCAGCGTCAGAAACACTGTTAACGAAAGATACAGATTATGCATTAAGTGATGATACTGCGCAAGGATTCACTATTGATTTTTCTAAAGATGTTGCTGCTAATCCGCGTGCAGCTTATTTGATTAAGTATAATACAGAGTTTGATCAAGAATTTGTCACAGATGCAAATGCAGGGAGTATCACAAATACTGTAAAGCGCTTAGATGATGATAGTTCGTCATCAGATACTGTAAGCATTGTATCAAATATCTTTAGCAAAGAACGTGGCGCAATTGACTATGTCAACAAAACAATTACTTGGAAACTAACAATTAATGCTGAAAAACCATTAACAAACTTTGTCATTGCAGATACTATTTCTACGAAAAATGCGAGCGGTAAAACGTTGAAGCATAAGTTAACATCGTGGGATGGTTCGAGTAAAGTATTCCATGTTACAAATAGTAGTGCACCAACAATTAATAATGGAGGAGAAATCGGAGACGAAGCATTTACAATGACATTCCCATCGATCCCTTCAGGAACTGTAACAATTGAATACAAAACAAAGTTCGATATTGAATCAAACGGTGGCGTGGCACAAAGCTATGACAATGTAGCAGATGCTACGTGGGATGGTCAAACAAGTACAAATAATAAAGCACAAAAAAATGCTAGCTATAAACCATCCGCAACATCGCCTACAGGTAAAAATGGTTATAAAGACAATGCAATTGTCGATAATAGTAAACAAGAATTTTCTTGGAAAATTGGTATTAACATTAATAAGCAAAACATCGAAGGTGCAAAACTAATAGATACATTAGGTACAGGACACCATATTATTGTTCCAGATGGTCAAAGTTTAAAAGATGCTATTACTGTAAATCTTTTAAAATTAGGTGTGAATGATGAAAGAGGAACAAAAGATGCGCCATTAGATCCTACTAAATGGGATGTGAAATCTGTTACACAAGATGCCCAAGGCAATGTGACAAGTTATGAACTTACATTTACAGGGTTAACGGCTGCAGAAAATAATGAAGCGTACTTGATAGAGTACAAATCAAAAGATTCAGATGATGTTTATGGAAATGGAAGTACGGATGCTCGAAAATATACGAATAGTGCCGTTTTAGATACTCCAGATAATGGTAAATATTCGTATGATGCAATCGCAACGATTACAGATAAAGCGAACAAGTTAATTACTAAGACAGCTAGTCCTCAACCAACATCAGATACGATTGAATGGACAGTCACGATTAACGAATCCAACTCAAAGCTAGGTAATATTACGTTAACGGATACGCCTTCAGCTAACCAAAAGCTATTAACAAACACATTTACAAAGCAAGAAATTAAGTTAAATGCCACAGGAAAATCACAAAACGTTGGTACAGCAACTGTGATTAGTCCTAGCGATATTCAAGTACAGCCAGATGGTACCTTTACATTAGATTTAGGAAATGTCGATGGTAAGGGCTATATTATTAAATACAAAACGTACTTTATGGGTGACCCAAACACGGGTGAAAATGTATCGAATAATGCATCCATTAACTATGCAGGTGCTACTTCCGCAGGTACATCCGCTACAGGTGGAGATAACAAGTTATTTAAGTACAGTACATCTGATACAAATGCGTCAGCTAAAAAGGGTACGTTTAAAATTAAGAAACAAGGTGTAAATCCGAATACAGGTGCAACAACAACACTTGATGGCGTAGAATTCAAGTTATATAACCGTGACAAATCCATTGTCTTAGCAGAAGGGTCGACAGTTGATGGTGAACTTTCATTCGAAAATTTACGCTACGGTATTTATAAACTAGAAGAAACAACACCTGCAGGCTATAAAGCAGTTTCAACAGTTGAAGTAAGGTTTAATGATAGCAACAACTTCGAGGTTACAAAAAAACCTTATACAATTGTTAACGTTGAAGATATTGCACCACCAGCAAATGCGTGTAAAGAATTTGAATTAACAATTAAAGATTTAGATGGTTCTGCTATAGCAGACCAAAATGTAACATTTAAAGATGCAAACGGTACAGTGAAATACACGAGTGCAACTACTAATGGTGTTGTAAAAGTGCCGAACACTGTATTAGCAGGACAATACGATGTTTATGATGCGAATGATACAAAAATTGGAAATGTAACTGTGAAATATACAGATGGCTGTAAAGATGAAATTGCGCCAATACCAGCTTGTCCAGCATTTACAATTACATTAAATGAGAAAAAAGCTGGAGTTGATGTACCTCGTGCAGGAGTAACTGTCACGTTGAAAGATTCAACGGGTAGCGAAATTGTAACTGTAACAACTGATAAAGATGGTAAGTTTACAGTGCCGTCAATTCAAGATGTAAATGGTGTTAAAGCAGGAGAATACTATTTATATGAGGGCAATCAATTTTTAAGTACAGTTGATATCTCATATAAAGGGAATTGTGAAACTGCGATTACACAAGCACCAAAATGTGAAACGTTTAAACTAACTGTTAAGGATGTTGATGGCAACTTAGTTGCGGACGGTACTTCTGTAACAGTGAAAGATGCAGATGATAAAATTGTTGCGACAAAAACAACAACGAATGGTGTGCTGGAATTAACAAATCTGCAACCAGGTATTTATAAAGTTGAAGTCAATGGCAAAGAAAATGGTAGCTTCCAATCGAATGTTGACTGTGCAGCAACAGTGCAACCAGCACCGTCTTGTCCAATCTTTACATTAACGGTGAAAGATGAAAACGGTAATGTTCGCCCGAATGTAAGTAATATTATGATTAAAGATAAAAATGGCGCAACAATTGCTTCAAACAAAACAACAGATGCATTAGGTCAAGTGACGATGCCATCTCAAGATATTCCTTCTGGGGACTATAGCGTGTATCAAGGCGACCTATTTATTGGTCAAATTACAGTTCAATATTCCGTTAATTGTCATGCGGAAATTGTAGCAGCACCTACATGTCCTTCGTTTACATTGACTGTACAAACTGCATTTGGTACGCCGCTTGCAAATGCGACAGTCACTGTGAAAGATGTGAAAGGAAATACGATTAAAGATGCGAATGGTAACGACAAGTTAACAACGACTGTTGCTGGAACAATTGTTTTACCAGATAAAGCAATTCAACAAGGAACGTATAATGTATACGAAGGAAGTCGTTTAATTGGCTCATTCGTTGTAAAAGATACATGTTCTGCACTTGTAAAACCGTCATTACCAGGTGATAACGGTGGAGGCGGTGGCGGTGGTTCAACACCACCAGAACCAGGTAAACCGGTGGAACCAAATAAACCAACACCAGAACCAGGTAAACCGGTTGATCCGAACAAGCCAACACCAGAACCAGGTAAACCAGTGGATCCAAACAAGCCAACACCAGAACCAGGTAAACCGGTGGATCCAAACAAGCCAACACCAGAACCAGGTAAACCGGTTGATCCGAACAAGCCAACACCAGAACCAGAACAACCGGTGAATCCTGAAAATCCATCAACAAATACAGAAGAGCCAAGTAATCCAGGGAATCCTTCAACAGATTCAAAAGATCCAACGGCTCCTGGAAAAACAGATACGTCTAAACCATCTGTACAAGATGTTATTGATCAAGGGAAAAACTTGCCGTCAATTAATACTTCTACTGCAAATAAAGATACGCTAGATGCGTATAAAGATTTCATTGATAACTATAACCAATTATCAAAAGAAGAGCAGGAAGAAATTGCAAAATCACTTGATGTAGATAAAATCAAAGCAGATGCAAAACGTTTAGAAACGCAATTACAGGCACAAGGTAAGTTGCCTCAAACAGATGGAGCCAATCAAACAGCTCTTACTCTAACGGGTGTAGCGCTTGTTTTAGGCGCATTGTTCTTCTTACGTCGTCGTAAGGCAGAAATGAAATAATGTATAAAATAACCCCCCATGACCATTCAGTCTTGGGGGGTTTCCTATACTAAAAAGCTTCTGATAGCTTGGCAGGTGCATCGTTTAAAGGATATTGCTCCACAAAATCTGCATGGATAGCCAGGCGTTTTGTGCCATTATCTGCACATGTAATAAGCGTTAAAATAGTTTGATTTGGGATATCATCAATGACATAGACATCTGTTGCTGCAATCACTTTTTTAGTTGTTAATTTGTATTCATAAATAGTTGTTAAATCCGTTACGTAAATCGCATCACCAATATTTGCATTATACAATGGACTAAATAATATATCTTTATTTTCAAAATAATGACCTGCTAAGGCGTAATTTCCTTGCCCAAACGTTTGGTCTGCCTTCATCGTACCTGCGCCAACAGCAAGGGAGGCATTCCCGACGCCTTTAATTATAGGAAGAGACAGCTCTACAGTCGGTACGGCAATACTGCCGATGACCGGTAAGTTATCCAACTGTGTCTGTGCTTTTAAAACTTCAGCTATGGACAGGGATTGAACATCTTCAAATGCAAAATCTGCTGTCGCTTGATTGTTCTTTTCGATATCTTTGGCACTGTAATCGGTTGTATTTAATTGTTGACTTAAGTGGGCAATAACTGCATTTTGAATCGGATTAATAAAAATAAGTAGTAGACCGATTATCAATAAACAAATAAGTACTGATATTTTCAGCTTGTTCATATTGTAAGGTCACCTCCTTATAAGAAAGAATAGCGGATAGCAACGTGAATGCTTTGGCTAAAAAAATGGGTAGAGCGGACTGTTGCTCTACCCGAATTATAGTTATTTATCGCTGAAGCGGACGCCTGCCACACCATAATGGTTTTTGGACATTTCTTCAATGAAAACTGTTACGTTTTCAACAGGTGCGTTTACTGTACGTGAAACGGCTTCTGTTACTTCTTTTACTAGTGCGCGTTTTTGTTCCTCGGTACGGCCTTCAATCATTTTTACTGTTACATATGGCATAATAGTGCCTCCTTTTAGAATTATGTTGTATAGTTAGTTTATAAGAAATTATAAACTTCTTACTTATGCACAAAAGTGCAAGAATATGCTTTACTTTATAATAGCAGAATGGAGGGAATTAAAGTATGGCAAATGAAGAGAAACCAAAACAAAAAATGGGCTTTACCATTATAAAAAATGACCCGACAGACGGCCATAAAGGATTTGGTATTGGTTCGCTTTCACTTGAAAACGTGTCACCAGTCATTATTGATATAGAAGAAGGGAAAGCTTCAGTTGAAATTGGGGCGATGCATGCACGTAGCGATGTAGAACGGGGCATTAAATTTACGACCGATCGTGCTGATTCAGAAGGTGGGAAGCCTTACTGGTTGGTTTGGGTAACGATTGACCATAAAGCAGATGGACCTTACTATGCTGGTGTAACAGCTTGTGAAATGGTGGTAAATCGTGAAAAACGCCGTGGATATAAAATTTTGGCGGATCACGTTAATAAAATGGATAAGTCGATGAAACGACAAATTATTGTAGACCATATGGATGAAGCGTCTAAAAAAGTATTAGCTTCTTTCCTAGAGGAGCTGAATCCAGAGCTGTGGATGCGCAGTGAGGAGCAATTACGTCAAGACTTATTTGTATAATAGACCTACAATGATTGAACAATCTGTGACATTTTGCAATCGCTTTCGATATAAGGTTGAAAGTAGATATGAAAAAAAGTACACTTGATTCAGAGCTTACATTTTAGTAAGCTAGGACACTTGGTCCCAGAATGTGATGAGTGCTATGCGGCATTTGAACAACCCAAACCCAAGCCAAATGCCCCATGATTCTCATCCTTTCCAGGACCAAAAATAAGAAAAGCTTTCTGTTCCCACGGACACGTCTCCGGGGAAGAGAAAGCTTTTCTTTTTCGCTTTATGTCTATAGCCTTTGTCGAGAGCTTTCATTAAATAAAACGATGATGCCCCGTTAAAGGTTGCGCATTATTGTTTATTGTTGAAAAACGGTAGCATATTCCAAAATTCTCCCCACGTATTGCTATCCAGAATATCAAAGTTTGTACATTTTTCACTAGGTACATCTTTCGTTTCTAAATATACAAGACGTTGTTTAGGGCAGGCATCTGTTGCAAGCTTTCCTGTTTCAATATCAATTACTACTCCTTTAACGCCTTTTGGTTTTGTGAAGTCTTCGTTTTTAGTCCCTTTATTCACAATTTCCATAAAGTCGATCCAAATTTGCTTTGTTGCAGCCGAATCTTCTTTCGAAGTAAGGTTTTTACCTTGGTCGTAGCCGTTCCAAACACCCGCTGTTAAATTTGGTGTAAAGCCGATAAGCCACTGATCACTATTGGTAGAACCAGATTTTGCGGCATACGTATGTGTCATACGTGAACGAATACTAATCCCTGTAGCAGGTGAGTAGTCACTAAATACAGGATCGAAAATACCAGTCATCATTTCTGTTAGTATATAGGTATTTTCTTTTGACAGCACCGTTTCATTTTGTTTTTCAACGTTTTTATTATCGTAAATAACTTCTCCATTGGCATTTTTAATGGAGATAATCGTTGTCGGCACAGTTTTTTGTCCTTGTGACGCTAAAATATTATAAGCATTTGTCATATCGTACAGTGTTGTTTCCATCGTTCCAAGAGCAAGTGATAGATTGTCTTTTGAGCCTATATTTACACCAAAACGGTCTGCTATATTATGAAATGCTTTAAATCCAATATCCTCTAACGTTTTAACTGCATAGATATTATCGGAAATTGCAATTGCCTGAGCCATTGACATGTCATGGTCTGCGAATTCACCGTTGACGTTTTTAGGAGAGTAAGTGCTGCGTCCGTTATCAATAGTGAACGTAGTTTGTCCGACATCTAAATACGTTAAAGGCGTATAGCCATTTTCTAACGCTGCTGCATATAAAACGGGCTTAATCGTTGACCCTGGTTGACGTTTAGCTTGTGTCACACGGTTAAATGAGCTTGCGGCATAATCTTTCCCTCCAACAAGCGCTGTAACAGCTCCTGTTTTCGATTGCATACTGACAAACCCTGTTTGCAAATCATTAGCAGGCATATTTTTAGCTACAGCTTCTTCTGCTGCTTTTTGATGACCTAGGTTAAGCGTTGTTTGAATTGTCCAACCGCCTTCGCTAATATCAAGATTTTTTGCTTTTAAAATTTCACTAGCTTCTTGCCATGCTACATCCAAGAAATAAGGTGCCACGGATTTAGAGGCAACCCACATATCGTTCTTCAAAACAAGTTGCTCTTCTTGTGCACGCGTTTTCTCTTCTTGTGTTATTGCGCCTTGATCTGCCATCAGTTTTAAAATGACGTGCTGGCGATTTGTTGCCTTTTCAAGATTGGCAATGGGTGAGTAAATACTTGGTCCTTTCGGTACACCTGCCAGCATGGATGCCTCCGCTAACGTCAAATCTTTTGCTGATTTTCCATAATAATAGCGACTTGCAGCTTCTACGCCATACATACCATGTCCGTAGTAAACTGTGTTTAAATAACCTTCTAATATTTCGTCTTTGTTATAAAAAACTTCTAATCTATAAGCATACAATGCCTCGTTTGCTTTTCGAGTCCATGATTTTTCATGGGATAAATATAAGTTTCGAGCATATTGTTGGGTGATTGTACTTGCACCTTGCACCTTACTACCAGCTTTAATATCAACTAATAACGCACCGGCAATACGAGAAAAGTCAAAACCGCTATGTTTGTAGAAATCTTTATCCTCTACAGCGACGGCTGCCTTTACTAAATAGGGTGACATCTCATCAAGACTTACCCAATAGCGACGTTCATTTGTAAAATGGTCTCCTATTTGGTTCTCGTTTTCATCTAAGAAAATAGAGGCTTTCGGTACAGTTAATGGCGGTGCACCAGCCACTTGAACATAGACGCGTAGGGCAATAAATGCTACTACTATTGCAGATGCAAAGGCGACAAAAAGTGTAAGCGTTTTGCGTGTACGCTTTATACGCTTTTGCTTACGTTGATAGCTTTTTCTTTTCATCCGACTTCACCTCGATTTCTAACAACTTGCGTTTAGTATGTGTCTGAATATTATTCTTTAATCGGAATTGTAAGCAAAAACTATTGCACTTTATTCAAAAACATCTATACTTTTTTTGTACTGATATGAAACGCTAGCTTTCGACAACAGCATTGCACTTTGTAGATTTTAAATGAATTTTGCTAGACGTTCCAATAATGTATACGAGGATTTGCTGAGTGAGGTTTCATTACAAACCTGTAAGTCCTTCGTCGTAATAACTATAACAACTGAATTTCATAGGAAGTTCAGAGATTAATGGAGGCTAGATATGAGATTTGATGAAGCTTATTCAGGAAATGTTTTTATAAAAAGTCATCCTACATATGAGGATGCACAGGCAGTTATTTATGGCATGCCGATGGACTGGACAGTAAGTTACCGTCCAGGGTCACGTTTTGGTCCACAACGTATTCGTGAAGTGTCGATTGGCCTAGAAGAGTATAGCCCATATTTAGATCGCGAATTAGAAGAGGTAAAGTATTTTGATGCTGGGGATATTCCATTACCATTCGGCAATGCTCAACGTTCTTTAGATGAAATTGAGAAATTCATTGTGAAATTATTAGAAGATGATAAAATTCCTGTCGGCATGGGCGGCGAGCATTTAGTGTCTTGGCCTGTAATGAAGGCAGTTGCTGCAAAGTACGATGACTTAGCCATTATTCATTTCGATGCACATACAGATTTACGTGTGGAATATGAAGGGGAGCCACTTTCCCATTCAACACCGATTCGTAAAATTGCCGAGCATATTGGGCCTAAAAATGTCTATTCATTTGGCATTCGTTCAGGTATGAAGGAAGAATTTGAATGGGCGAAAGAAAACGGTATGCATATATCAAAATTTGAAGTGTTAGAACCGTTAAAAGAAGTGTTACCAACATTAGCAGGGCGCAATGTCTACGTAACAATTGATATCGACGTGCTAGATCCAGCGCATGCACCTGGTACTGGTACTGTAGATTGTGGAGGCATTACGTCGAAAGAGTTATTAGCTTCTATTCATGCAATTGCTGCAAGTGGCGTCAATGTAGTAGGCTTTGATTTAGTTGAAGTAGCACCAATCTATGACACATCAGAAATGACAGCCAATACGGCAAGTAAATTATTAAGAGAAATGATTTTAGGCTGGGTAAAATAATACAGGCTTTGTATAGGTTGTTATAAGGCGGTTTGAATGGGGTTAGCGAAGAGCTAACCCCATTTTTAGCTCCAATTGCCTTTAAACTCTCACTAAATAAGGATAAGGTTTGCGTCGCCATCTCTAACTATATAAAATGATTTCCGATAAATTAAATCCCATGGAGGAGGTAATCAGGGCAAAATATGAACAAACAGAAGAATACAAGGTACACTAAGAACACATGGCTATTCAAATTACTCATAGAAATGTTATGAATGAGTTTGAAAAACTATATGAGAGCCGTACTTACAGTCGAATTCTGATGTATTTGGTACGTTAGGCAATGAGGAGTACTTAAACTTAAAGAAAGTTATTGCAACTAAAAAGGCTAGTGAAGAATATACAAGAAGTAGCTAACAATGATAAAGTTGGAGACGTTTCGAAGAACATTTTAAAATGATGATAGTAATTACCAAATAACTTTAAACAGGAACTACAACAATGATGAAAAGAAGATTCTTCATGGATTTATCGCATGGTATTCAAGAAGTTTCATCCCGATGCATGCGGTAATGATGGTAGCAAGATGAAGTTTTTGATGAAGTTAAAGGAGTAAAAGGGGTTATAAAGGAGAGGGAATAGATTTCTTCTATGCTTATTCCCTCTCTGACGAAGACTTCGATTTATCACAAACTAAATATTTACTGATTTAAAATAAAAAATTTTTAATTGTAAAGGGAGAATGCAGTGTATTCTATAGGTGAATTTTCAAAAATATGTGATATTCCAGTTAAAACAATACGTTATTATAGTGACATTGGATTACTAAAACCTTCTTACATAGATCCTGTAACAAACTATCGGTATTATGACTATGACAAAATTCAAATCATGAAAAAAATTATGCTTTTAAAGAGTTGTCAATTTTCTTTAACTACAGTTAAGGAATTTATTAACAGCACTGAACAAGTACAACTAAAAAGTATATTAGCATATAAAATTGATGAACTTGAGGGAAAAAAAGAACAAATCTCCGAACAAATAGAAGAATTGAAACGATTAAACATGCAAATAGAGAAAGAAATTTCTATAATCCCAGGGCCTTTTTTATCCGATTGCTTTATTGAAAACCGAGAGGAGACCCTAGTGTATACGATTCGTGAGAAAATAAAGGTCCAATTTATTGATGAATTGGTTAAAAATTTATTTAATCGAGTTTACGCTTTTAATCTCGTAAATACAGGGAAATTAATGGCTATCTTTCATGAAAGAGAATTTAGTCAAAAAGAGGCTGATATAGAGCTGCTTCTTCCAGTAGAACATATGAACAAAATAGAGGGCTTTAGGACTTTATCCAGCGGGATATATGCATGTATTACTGTTAAAGGCCCCTATTCGGAGTTGGATGAAGGCTATAAAAAATTGAATAGTTGGATCTTCGAACAAAATCTAACTCAGATAGCGAAAGAGATTGAAATTTATGAAGAAGGTCTTGTACCTGTCAATTTTAATAGTAGAGATATAAAACCAGATTTAAACAGACATCCATCAGATTTTGTTACTAAAATTTGTATACCAGTAATTAAGAAATAAAGTTAGCTTATAGTTTTATATAAAAAACAGGGTAAACTCTCCACCAACTGGAGGGTTTATTCTTTTTATATACTAATATATTGGAGGGAATTAAAATGTATCATCCGAGATTAAAGGGAGATGCTTATGGGGCCGGAAAGCATTATGCAGAAATTCTTTATAAAAATGGATTTCGGTTTCCGAAAGTATCCGAAGAAAAATTAAAATTTGGAGAGTCATGCAAACATATTCTTACAGAATTTGATCCTAATGTTGTTAAAGAGATAAAAGGATTTGCAGAAGGCTGTCATACTTCTTATGAAGAAGTAAGTTCTTTTCTTTTAAGTATTGGGGTATTTGAATTGGCCGGTCAATGTAGTATTTTCTCAGCTTTTAACGGGAGAGAAATTATTATTGGTCGAAATTATGATATGCTCTTTAATCTAAAAAATTTTACAGAGTCCTCACTTGTTTGTTTTGAAGGGAGAAATAAGTATGTAGGTCATTCAGATTGTTTTATTGGAAAAGTTGATGGTATAAATCAACATGGTTTATTTGTAGGAATTACATCAGTTCCTCATGAGGGAATTATGCCAGGATTGAATTTTTATTTTGCTGTTAAATATATTTTAGAAAATTGTTGTACTGTGGAAGAAGGCATAAAAGTGTTAAAAAGATTTCCAAGTTCGGTATCTAATAACTACTTATTAGCAGATCCATTAGGGAATATGGCTGTTGTTGAAGTTACCCCTAATGACTATCAAGTCCGCCTTCCTACAAATAATTATATTCATTGTACAAATCACCATGAAAGTACATCACTATCTGAAAGTTGGAATTGGAGCAAATCAAAAGAACGTTTTGAAACATTAGATATACGTCTTAAAGAAAACGTCAATAAAATGAATCTTTCCACTGCACAATCAATTATGTCAGAAACCAAGGGACATGTTTGTTTAAATTTAAAAGAATATAATTTTGGTACGCTCTTTTCTGTTGTAGCAAACTTAAATACATTAGATATACTTAGAGCCGAAGGTCAACCAAACAAAGCAAAATATAAATCAGATAAACGATTGACAGATGCTGTTTTAAAATAAATACATTAATCGAAAATTCGAATTGGAGAGTGACAAATATGAATTCAATTCAAGCTTCTATTTCTTATCTTAAAGGCACCAGTTATGAAATTGGTAGACTGCAAGGAGAGGAAATAAGAAAGAATCCTAATGCAATGAATGTCATTTTATCATCTGAATCAATAGATGAAACAAAATATAAGGATACGAAACAACTAATTGATCAATATGTTCCTGGTTTAAACGAAGAGCTACAAGGATTTGCAGATTCATTAAATATAAAGCCTAGTTGTCTTAACTTTTTTGATGAAACTTTACTACAACCAGGAGGATGTAGTTTAGGCGCTGTTTTACCATCCAAAACAAGTGATGGTAAAACTTATGTCCTTAGAAATTACGATTTGTCACCAGCTATATCTGATATGAGACTTTGTACAACTAAGGTAAAAGGGAAATACAGTCATACGGGATTCTCCGTTTCTTACTTTGGTCGAAGTGAAGGCTTAAATGAAGAGGGATTCTGTGTAGCTTTTGCCTCATGCGGTATTCCAGTTGGAAAACATCCAGGAATGAAAAAGCCTATCCTAAAAGGACTTCAGTTTATGGTAATAGTAAGAGCTTTACTTGAAAATTGTAAAGATGTTGAGGAAGGAATTACTTATTTAGGGAATATGCCTATTGGAACAAATATGAATTTGCTACTGTCAGATGCCAAAGGTAATGTAGCTTTAGTAGAAACGTATGATGGAGAAAAGGTCGTAAAAAGGGGCAATAAAAAATCAGGATTTCTGATTGCAACTAATCACGCTGTAATGCCAAAAATAATGAAGCTTGAAGACGGAAAATTAGAACAATCTGAAATACGTTATAATTTTTTGAAAAATAACTTAGAGAGTAATGATTTTTTTACAAAGAATAAATTACAACAATTAATGTTTAATGAATACCCTAATGGTGTAACAGTGCACAATTTCGAAGAAAATTTCGGAACTGTTCATTCAATTCTATTTAATCTTAACGACAAACAATTAGATATTTCTTTTGGTTCCCCTATAAATAATAAAATCTATAAATTAAAAGTAGGAGAAACCTTTCCTTTTAATGAATTAGAAGTTTTCATTGAGAACTCAAACTATGGACCAAACTTCTGGAAGCTAATCAAATAATAATATGGCCAAAGAAACACTTTCAGCTGCATGATGAGCCGAGAGTGTTTTTTTGTCATTCCTCTATCCAATAATAAATCGCTTATTTCACCTTCGTGGACGTTTGAAATCCTCTTGTTTCATAGGTTTCTGGCGTTTTCCTTTTTGACGAAGCACTGTTAAAGCTCTATCCTTTTTTGAAAAAAATATAGAAAAACAATTTTAATCTACCTTCCTATCTATAAATGTGTTAACTTAATTATTATTAAAGTTAACTCAAATCGAAGAAGTTAGAATGGGAGGAATAGGAGGATGCGAAAGTTTTCTACATATGATCTTGCTCAGATTTCATTACTAGCTTGTCTTATTATCGTTACAGGCATGTTTAAGATTCCAACAGGTATTCCTGGATCTGAGTTTCAATTATCTGCACCGATTGCCGTTGCGATTGCAGCAGTATTTGGATTTAAGCGATATTTTCTTGCGGGAATCATTGCAAGTCTAATCTTATTTTTACTAGGTATACACTCCATCTTAAATGTTGAAATTTCAATAATTTTCCGATTGACTGTTGGTCTAATCATTGTTTTATTAGGAACTTCAATTCCGGTACTAGTTGTGGCAGGACCGATTGGAACAATGGTTGCTAGACTTGGATTGGCTTTTACGTTAGGGACCCCGTTTTTGCCACTATTCGTTTTGGCGATTCCAGGGATGGTCATTACGGCTGTCAGTGTTTATCCAATAACGAAAATGTTATATGCAATTAATAAGAAAGTAGCAGGTGATCATCATGTTAGAAACGTGTTATAGCATTCGAATGCGTGCAGCTGAAAAAAATCTCGAAGGAGGAGAAAAGCATATATCTGGTGGGGAACGGATAGGGAGTGAATTTCAAATAGAGCCAATTGTAAAACAGTTATTGAACAAAGCAAGGAATCATTCGCGCGGAGATGCTGACTTTATTCAAATTACCGTTGAAAAACTTACAGGTGATCAGATACTGTATATGCCACCGTTAGAAATAACGACAATTGATGAGAGTTCAATTGAAAGGGCACATAATGAAGCTAGGAGCATATTAACCTCAGTAGGTGTTTCCAAGCAGGCACAAAATGTTGCTTTTCATCTACTTTCTAGTAATCAAAATCTTCGTGGGGCTATCCTCCTTCATTGTCAAACTGGCTTGCGACTTGACAATCGCGGACTGAAAGGCGTTCGTGTATCACGAATCGATTGGCAAGACGCTGATGTAGGTTACAATGAGCGTGTTCGTGAAGCGCTAGCTCTGGCAACGAAAGTGGCAAATTCTCCGTATACCATCGCAGAATTATGTTGGTCAGATGATCCAGAATACGTTACTGGCTATGTAAGCAATCATGAGATTGGTTATGTCAGAATTACGCCTTTAAAAAGGGAAGGCTGTGAAAGTGGCGGACGTATTTTTTTTGTGTCAGATGAAGTTGAGCTAGAATCATATATACACTATTTAGAAAGAGAACCTATTCTCATTAGGGGGCATTAAAAATGAATGATCGCTTTCGAAGGGAACTGCAAGTAATAGAAGAGCAAGGATTGACAAGGAAGTTACGTTTGTTTTCAACTGGAAATGAAAGCGAGGTAGTGATGAATGGTAAGAAATTTTTGCTATTTTCATCCAATAACTACTTAGGCCTTGCAACAGATAGTCGTTTGAAAAAGAAAGCAACTGAAGGTATTAGTAAATACGGGACAGGGGCTGGCGGTTCTCGACTTACAACTGGAAACTTCGACATTCATGAACAGCTAGAATCTGAAATTGCAGATTTTAAAAAGACTGAAGCAGCCATTGTTTTCAGCAGTGGATATTTAGCGAACGTAGGTGTGATTTCGAGTGTGGTGAAAACAGGAGATACTATCTTTTCTGATGCTTGGAATCACGCGAGTATTATAGACGGTTGTCGATTAAGTAAAGCCAAAACCATTGTTTATGAACATGCGGATATGGCGGATTTAGAGCGTAAATTAAGGCAATCACATGGGGATGGATTGAAGTTAATCGTAACGGATGGCGTTTTTAGTATGGATGGTGATATTGCGCCACTTCCAAAAATAGTTGAGCTAGCCAAAGAATACAAAGCGTACATAATGATTGATGATGCGCATGCAACAGGTGTTCTTGGCAATGATGGTTGTGGTACCGCTGATTATTTTGGTTTGAAAGATGAGATTGATTTTACAGTAGGCACGTTGAGTAAAGCGATTGGTGCAGAGGGTGGATTTGTATCGACGTCATCCATTGCTAAGAACTATTTGTTAAATAACGCCCGATCTTTTATTTTCCAAACAGCTTTATCGCCAAGTGCGATTGAAGCAGCGCGAGAAGGCATTTCCATCATACAGAATGAGCCCGAGCGGAGAAAGCAATTGCTGAAAAATGCGCAGTACTTACGATTGAAATTAGAGGAATCTGGTTTTGTAATGAAAGAAGGGGAAACACCTATTATTTCTCTTATTATTGGTGGTTCTCATGAAGCCATGCAGTTTTCTGCGAAACTACTGGATGAAGGTGTCTTTATTCCAGCGATTCGACCACCAACAGTGCCGAAAGGGTCAAGTCGGTTGCGTATAACGGTAATGGCTACACATACAATAGAGCAGCTCGATATGGTCATTAGTAAAATTAAGAAAATAGGAAAAGAAATGGGGATTGTATAAAAAGCATTAACCTCAAGTTTTAGAGGCATTGTAAATGATGTTTAGGGAGCGTTTTTAGTAGGGGTAGGGTGCTAAATTTAAAAACATTGATACATCTATGTTTTATTAGTATTTCACGTTAAACTTGCAACAATTCCATATTAGGCACGGTGAAATAAAAATAGAGTAGCTATATGTGCTACTCTATCTTTTCACTCTCATCCATAAATAATACAGCTTTACTTAATGGCTAACTTAGATTCCATTAAACGATATGTACCACTTCCATAAAGTTCTACTTTCATATGCGTGTTATACTCTACAGGAGCATATTTCAAAGCTTTAAAAGTACCCATACTTGAAATTTCAACGACACTAGGATCCAATCTAGTAGCTCTCGTAGAATGTGTTTTACCATAAAAAGAACCATATAAAAAAGCATCATAAGAATAATTCCCTACTTTACCCGAACCCCACAAAAAACTACCTGTCAAAACATGGCCAAAATCAAATCCAGCTGTATTCTTTACCTCTGTTCTAAAAGTCTTTCTTTGTTGTACTGAAAATGGCGAAATACTAGAACCCAGTTCTTCGACTTGAAACGAAAGACTTATAGGTTCCTTCTGAAAACTCAAACTACCAAACAAAGTTATATTTGTTTCACCATGTTCTAATCTAGTATTCACGTGATTTCTTAAAATCTCTAATACCACATTTATTTCTTCTATTTGGGCAGGCGTTAATACCTGAGTTTCTTTTTCTGCCGCTATTGCAGTTACATTGAACGATTCAAATGACAGTGACACAAAGACGGCAACAGCTAACAAAAAGCTGAAATAGAACTTTCTCACTTTCAATCTCCTCTATTTCTATGAAACTATGTTATAATATATTATCAATAATGTGAATATTCAGTTTATTAAGGTGGGAAGGGGGCTTCTTCAAATGTATACAGTCATCCTAACATTTATTTTCACAACTATTACAGTGTTGATTCTCAATTATACTTTTCAAAAACTTATTGTGAATCCCTATAAATTTACGATAAAACAACTGTTTTTAGTTCCTTTAATAATATCTACAGTCATCACACTCTTGTTTATCGTTATATAATGTTCAATTTAACATTGCTAGACTTTACTAATAACATTGTCACAACCAGTAAAATAGCAAGGATAGCTACTACTCTAGCCCAATACATTGCTTCTAGCATGTAAGTACTGCACATTTTAGACAGTGCATTTCAAACAAAATAATGGCTATGAAATCTTTTAGCCGAAGTAATTTTCCGTTAAACTTTTTAGATAATGATATTTTTCAGCCATGCCATTTAAAGTGTGTGTTCGGGTATCTTGTTGCCTTAACGTCAGGTATTGGCGTGCGCTAAGTAAGACTGCTTGAAGAAAGTCATATTCATTGCAAACTCCTTTGGTGATTTCCCCCCGACCATGTTTTGAGGAAAAAACAACCAAAGGGCTTGGTTTCGTCAGAATTTTTTCTAAAGTCCATTGAATATCATTCAATGATGTAGCAGTTTCACCAAATCCATCATGCAAGAAATCAATGACCATCGTTAAAAATCCTGGCCATATTAAATCACAATCGTCCCAATCAAACAACGACGTAATTTGAACATCGTCTATTTCTACAATAATAGCACCATGTAAAAAATGACCTTTACTTTTCGTTAGATTTTTTGCAATAATCTGTAGTGCATTGTTACTTTGAATGCTAGTAAATTCCTGTTGAAGCTGTTCAATCGTATGGGAATAAAGACTTTTTGTTTCGATGGCAATAAATGTATCTATTTTAATCATATAGTTCACCTATAAGCCCACAGGATAAAAAGTAGTTACTCGATTATTAGAGACTACTAATCTATAAACTTGTCCCTCAATCATTACATTTATTCTTCCATAGCCGTTTAGATCAATCTTATGTCTATTTTGATTTAGGATTTGAATTATTTGTGATCTTAGTTGAGAAGTAGTGATGTTAGGATTAAAAAGAGTTTTTCCAGTTGAACCTGTCCAAAAACGTGGATGGTGTTGTTGTAAAATATGCACCATACTACTTCTCTGTAAAAGCACCGTATTTCCATTCCCAATATTTACAGTAGCAGACTGGAATGCTATCGTTTCTACTTGTGCAGCACTAGCAGGTTGTTTTTTAAATATTCTTGAACCAAATTTAACTACGTATTGTCCACCTGATAAAACAACTCTAGCTACCAAATTCCATAAGCGTGGTTGTATTTTAGGGAAATCTTCTTCATTAATAATATGATATTGTCCATCATAGACTTCTCCAGGCTCAAGGTCTACTATTTCAATGTTTTCGTCTTGTTCATCAAGATAAACAGGGAAACTATCGTTTGAGTTTTCGAAATACGTTTCTTCCCATCGGACGGAATCCCAATCAAAATCTGTATTGTGAGTAGCGTTGTTTATTAAATCAAAATTACTTGAGGTTGTTTTTGCTAGTGCGATACTACTGCTTATGGGCGTAAGTACTACTGAGAAACATAAGTAGAAAGTTAAAATATAAGCTATTTTTTTCAAAACAAATTACCTCCTGTTTATATGAAACATTCTTATAATGATAATTTGTTATAACAAATTTACTTATACTCGAGTTACTTAAAAAATATCATAATTAAAACTATTATTTCAATTATTTCGGGATTAATAATTTGAAAATTCGAAAATATTTAGCCGGTGTGAATATATATTTTTCGAACGAAAAAGAGCATGTTTTGATGCTTTTTCTTATTAAGTACATAGCACTAACCTTCAAGTTCTGCAATTGCCTCTAATACAATTAAGCAGCCATGGCTTAATTCTTTAATTGGGATAATGGCGCGGGCAGGCTTATGACTACCGAAAAATTGTGCATAAGTTTCATTTACGTCCGCCCATAAATCAGCAGATGTTATATAGACGCGACACATCACAACAGCCTCCTTCGTCAGACCGCTTGCTTGAAGCACGACTTCCATCTTTTGAAGAGCCATGAATGTTTCAGCGTGAATGCCACCAGTTGCAGGTTTGCCTGTAGCTGGATCGACTGAAGTTTGCCCCGAAATATATAAATTCCCGTTACTAATCATGCCTGGTGTATAATGCCCGATTGGCTCTTGTTCTATCAAAACTTTCTTCATAATAAGTTCCTCCTTATAAACGTTGTAATTGATTTAGCCCAATATTGCCACCTGAAATAAGGAAGCAAACATGGTCGTTTTTCGTAATCGGTAAATTGCCTCGAAGAGCTGCTCCTATCCCGATGGCAGAGGAGGGTTCAGCTAATATTTTGCCTTCTAGTAGCAATGTTTTTATCCCGTTAAGTATGGAAGCCTCGTCTACACGCACAATGTCATCAACTAATTTTTCAACAATCGGGAAGTTTCGCTCCCCAGGTTGTAAAGTTAATAGAGCATCCGCTAACGATTGTTGTTCAGCTAATAGTAATCTTTTACCAACTTGAATACTTTTGGAATAGCGAGGGACGACGGCTGGTTCAACACCAATGATTTTAATATGTGGTGCTAAAGATTTTACCGCAGTTGCGACACCACTTAGCAGACCACCACCACCAATAGGAACAACAATTGCACTTACCTGAGAGAACTGTTCTAAAATTTCCAATCCTACTGTCCCTTGCCCCGCCATAATATCGTAATCATCATAAGGATGCACAATGGCATAACCATGTTCTAAGCTTAGGGTTTCAGTCACTTGATGTCTTTCTGCAAGCGTACATTGGACAATACGTGCACCAAGGGCTCGTATGCCTTCGACTTTAACAGATGGTGCTGAATCGGGTAAAACGATGGTTGCTGGAATATTTAATAGTTGAGCCGCAAAAGCCACACCTTTGCCATGATTACCGGAGGAAGCTGCCACAACGCCATGTTGTAATTGTTCAACTGGCATCGACAGTAGTTTGTTAAGAGCCCCACGCAATTTAAAAGAGTTGGTTTTTTGCATATTTTCGGCTTTTATCGAAACGTTGCAATGTAATAAATTATCGAGTCCTTGCAAGCGAATAACAGGTGTTTCATAAATATAAGGTGCGACTTTCATTTTGGCAGCTTGGATTTTTTCAAGCGATAGCATAAAGTATACCTCATTTCTTTTAACAATTTGAAAATTCTGAAATAACAATATAAATGTAGTATTAGAGTTAATATCTGTCAATGTTTGCTAGCATGGCACATAAAAAGAAACTGCAAGACGTTTGCAAATATCGCAAAGTTTCGCAGTTTCTGGTATAGAGGACCTAACATTAGCATCCTTTATGAAATTCACTATTGTTGGCATGTACTACTTGGTTGCCACCTAAAGCTTTCACTTCTGTAGTAACCTGTGTGGCGATAATGGTAAGTTCATCAAAGTCTACAGCGTTATCGGGACTTGAACTAATACCAATAGAAACCGTCAATGGCGTAGTTTGCCTGTCATTAATTTTAAAAGAGTGATGTGCAATTACATGTCTTAGTTTTTCAGCATGATAGAGGGCGATAGCAGGTGGGGCATCTTTTAAAATAATATAAAACTCCTCACCAGCAACACGTGCGGCCATTCCGTTTTTCGTTTCAATATAATGATGAATAATGGTAGCGAGTTGCTTAATAATCCCATCACCAGCTAAATGGCCATACTTAATATTTATATCTTTCATATTGTCGACATCAAAATGGAGTACAGAAAAATTGTCCGTTTCTAGTACCATTTCTTGTGCAAATGATCGTATCGCCAAATTATTTGGTAGTTGTGTTAAATAGTCTTTTTCCTTAAGTCGATAAATGAGCTGTACTTTTTCACTAGTTGCTTGTAAACGTGTAATAACTGTGAAAATTGTAAAAAATGTAAAAAGGGCATAGGCAATGAATCCTAAAATGGTCTCTATTTTCAGTATAGGTGGCATGCAGATTGCTAGTACAAGCATTACAATAATTTCTGCCATGACACTAAAAAAATAAGTTGTTAAAGTGTGAAGTGTAATAGGCTTTTTACAAGCGACAAAGGCAAGGATAATCGAAAGAACGATTAAATTAATGTTTGATAAACTTGATATGGACAATAAAGATTGTGTAGGAATGATATATAGACTCCCTACCCCCATAATTGCACCGCTTATAATAATTGACCACGGACCACCAATCAGCCCACTGTATAGTAGCGGTACAATATGAATGTTTATAAGCGTCCCTTGTAAAAAACGTAACGATATAGCACTTAATACAAGGCCTGTCATACCAAAAATAATGCCGACTAAAATTGGTTTAAAATCTTTGATAAATGATTTTCTTCGAGTCGGATGAGTAAATGGCCAATACGTTAAAATAATTAAAGTAAAGGTAATACAAAAGCTGACATAAATATGAAGTAACATCTATTAATAGTAGTTCCTTTCTCGAACATATATAGATAATAGTAAATCTTTTCACTTTCTTTTGCCAATGCTTGAAAACAATACGCACTTGTATCTTGAAAAAAAGCGGACATTTATCCTATAATAAAAAGGTTATAGTAAAAAGATTAAAAGGGAGCGTCCATGAAGGTGAACGAAGTAAAATCGCAGGTGAACATTAAGCTCATTTCGACGATTCGTCCGATTGATGGGGAGTCCGAAACCTTGGAAATGTGGTTGGATGGGCAGCTAATCAATAAAGCAGATTCCCTATATTTAAAATATGAAGAGATGCAGGATGATAAAACAATCCGCACGACGATGAAGTTAGACACGGAACGGGCACTTATTATGCGCGCTGGAGCAGTCAAAATGCGCTTACCACTCAATATTTTTGAACAACAAATTGGCCATTATGAAAGTGAATTAGGTTCGATGCCACTCGTAACACAAACCAAAAACATGCTATTTACTAGACATGAAATGTGCGGAGATTTTCATGTGCAATACGATTTATTAATGGGTGGACAAAGCGTTGGCAATTATACATTAGACATTACATTTACGGAGGTACAATGATGAACGCAGTAGAACAAGTACAACAAGCCATTAAAACGGCAATTGCGCAGGCTGTTGACAAAGCAGGCTTAGTCGAAGCTGGCACAGAGTTAACGATTCACCTTGAAACACCAAAAGACAAAGCAAACGGTGATTATGCAACAAATATTGCCATGCAATTAACGAAATTAGCGAAAAAGCCACCGCGTGCAATTGCAGAGGCAATTTTAGAAAACCTTGAAACAGCAGGAACTGATATCGAAAAAATCGACATCGCAGGTCCTGGTTTTATGAATATAACGGTTCGTAAAGATTTCTTAACAGAAGTTGTAACAGCTATCCTTGAACAAGGTGCTGATTATGGTCGCTCTAACGCAGGAGCTGGTGAAAAAGTGCAAGTTGAATTTGTTTCAGCAAATCCAACTGGCGACCTACACTTAGGTCATGCACGTGGAGCATCTGTAGGGGATTCATTGTGTAATGTTTTAGATATGGCTGGTTATGCTGTATCTCGTGAGTACTATATTAACGATGCTGGTAATCAAATTAATAACTTGGCTTATTCTCTGGAAGCGCGCTATAAGCAAGCATTAGGCCTTGCTGCTGATATGCCTGAAGATGGCTATCATGGTCAAGATATTATCGACATTGCAGGTAAATTAGCGAGCGAGCATGGCGATTCGATTTTATCAAAACCGGATGAAGAACGTTTTGCATTTTTCCGTCAACATGGTCTTGCTTTAGAATTAGATAAATTAAAAACAGACTTAGCGAACTTCCGCGTGAATTTTGATGTGTGGTATTCTGAAACATCATTATATGACAACGGCAAAATCGAAGTAGCATTAGATAAATTAAAAGCGAATGGTCATGTATTTGAAGAGGACGGTGCGACTTGGTTCCGTTCAACAACATTCGGTGACGATAAAGACCGTGTACTAATTAAAAACGATGGCTCTTTCACATATCTGACACCAGATATCGCTTACCATGAGGATAAAATTGTTCGTGGATTCGATAAACTAATTAACATTTGGGGAGCAGACCACCACGGCTATATTCCACGTATGAAAGCGGCTATTCAAGCACTTGGCTATGACCGTGACACACTAGAAGTGGAAATTATCCAAATGGTGCAGTTATACAAAAACGGCGAGAAATTCAAAATGTCCAAACGTACAGGGAATGCTGTAACGATGCGTGAGCTTGTGGAAGAGGTTGGTCTAGATGCTGTGCGTTACTTCTTTGTGAAAACAGCTGGTGATTCACATATGGACTTTGACCTTGACTTAGCGGTTTCTCAATCAAATGAAAACCCAGTGTACTATGCACAATATGCACATGCGCGTATTTCTTCTATTTTACGTTCAGCGACAGAACAAGGCTTCGCTACTTCAACAGCAAATTTAAGCCTGTTAACTGCTGAAAAAGAGATTGATTTATTGAAAAAAATTGGTGATTTCCCGAAAGTAGTGGCGGATGCTGCAAAACACCGTACACCACACCGTATCGCTAACTATATTCAAGAAACAGCAGCTGCATTCCATAGCTTCTATAACGCTGAAAAAGTGTTAGATGCATCGAATAAAGAGCTAACAGAAGCGCGTTTAGCACTGATTACAGCTGTTCGTACAACGATTGCCAACGCACTACGTCTAATTGGCGTATCTGCACCAGAAAAAATGTAATGTACATGATTATCACCCCGACACAATTGCGTGTCGGGGTTTTTCTGTTTTTACGAACAAAATTGTTTGAGAATTGTTTGAGTGACTGGCACCGTTTTTTTTTGTGTTTTGTGTGTGTATTTTTCTGTTTATTTCTAATTTTCTGTTGAAGTTGACGTTAACGTTAATGATATACTGATGAAAAATTGTGAAGGGGGAGTTGGTTTTGAAAACGATTCAGGAAGTAGCGAAGCAATTTAATGTTTCTACACGTACGATTCGTTATTACGAGGAGTTGGGGCTACTAAGTCCACATCGATCTTCTACGAATCAACGAACCTTTTCCAAAAAGGAAATGGCGAAGCTCAAGCTTATTTTTAGAGGAAAGCGTTATGGTTTCTCATTGGAAGAAATCAAGGAGATGGTGTTGCTCTTTGATTTTGATCGTTCAGGGATTCAACAATTGGAACGGACTGTGGCATACGGAAATCAAAAAATACAAGAAATTGAGAGTAAAATAGCTGAGCTTACACAAATGAAAAATGAATTACAGCAATTACATGGCATGTTTAGTGAAAAATTATTGACTTTAAAGGGAGAGATGCACGATGAATAGTTCAAATTTGTTAGCGCGAAATGCCCGAAAGTACCCTATGAAAGAAGCTGTTGTTTGTCATGGGAAAAGCGTGACTTACCGCGAATTAGATGAGCAAGTGACGCGACTTGGTCATGCTTTGATGGAACAGGGTGTTCGCCAAAATGATAAAGTGATTATTTTTATGCCTAATGTTGTAGAGTTTGTTGTTAGTTATTTTGCGATTCAGCGTATAGGCGCTATTGTCGTTCCTGTAAATGCCAAATTTACATTGCAGGAGGTTGAGTATGTTGCACAGCATGCTGAGGCTAAAGCCATTTTAGTACATGAAGCTATATTTGCTACTGTCGAGCATATCAACGTCGTGCCTTTAAAGATTAAGACGGGTCATATGGAGGCAGGGTGGCTTCATTATGAGACGTTAATACAACATGCAAGTACACAAACAATAGATTGCCAGCTAAATGAAGAGGATGCCTCAACGATTTTATATACTTCAGGCACAACAGGAAAACCAAAGGGTGTGCTATTTAGTTATCGTAATATATTAACAGTAGCACAGATGATTGCCGTCGAAATGGAAGTAAAGCCTGCAAGCCGTATTCTTCTAATGATGCCGTTAACGCATTCAGCCCCATTACATTTATTTTTAATGGCAGGCGTCCTTGTTGGCTCCACAAATGTATTAACGCCAACCTTTACACCAGATTTGTTACTAGACATGGTAGAACAAGAAAAGACGACGCATTTTTTCGGGGCACCAGTCGCTTACTTATTAACTGCTCAAACAAAGAGACTGCAAACGGCAGATTTATCTTCAATGAAATGGTGGGTTTACGGAGGGGCGCCATTATCACAAAATGAAATTCGTCATATACAAAAAGCTTTTCGAACAGAAAATCTAACATGTGTTTATGGTTTAACAGAGGCTGGGCCAAGTGGTTCTTTAATGTTCGGGCAAGAGCATATAGCGAAAGCAGGGAGTATTGGTCAACGTGCACCACTCGGTACGGAGCTACGCATTATTAACGATAGTGGGGAAGAAGTTGGTGTGAATGAGGTCGGGGAGATTGTGTTATTCGGTGAAGGCAACATGATGGGCTATTACAAAGATGAAATCGCTACAAAGGCAGCGTTTGTAGATGGTTGGTTGAAAACGGGAGATTTAGCGCGGAAAGATGAAGACGGCTTTATTTGGATTGTTGATCGAAAAAAAGATGTGATTATTTCGGGCGGTGTCAATATATATCCGAAAGAGATTGAAGATTTGCTTTTAAGCTATGACGGCATATTTGAGGTGGCTGTTATCGGAGTTCCACATCCGCAGTGGGGCGAAACCGTAAAGGCTGTGTACGCTACAAAGATAGAGATTGATGAGAGCGCACTTAAGGCGTATTTAGAGGAGCATCTAGCAAAATATAAAATTCCACGTCTATTTGAACGCGTGGAAGCGCTTCCGAGAAATGCTTCTGGGAAAATACTTAAACAATCATTGAAGGAACAAGGGGTGAGATAGTTATGAAAGTGCTACAGCAGGATGCAAGACAGACCACTAATTTTTTCACAGAGGATGAGACGCTCCAACAACTATTAGACATGATGCTAGATAAAGAGTTATTCGTCTATGCTAAGCGAGAATTAACGGATTTTGGTGAGCTTTGTGCAGGTGCTATTGACGTAAGGGCAAAGCATACTGATCGAGAGGGCGAACCTCGATTGCAACGCTATAATGCATATGGTGAGGAAGTTTCGGAAGTTTGGGTCAATGAAGGCTACAAAAAAACCATTGAAGAAACATACAACACGGGAATTGTAGGCTATGTGCATAAGAACATTCCGCAGTTAGGTAGGAAGGGGAATTATGTCTATAGCTTTGCGCAAGGCTATTTACTATCTCACGCGGAGCCAGGCTTCTATTGCCCCGTCACGTTAACGATGGCAACAGCCTATTTGCTGGATCATTATGCAAGTGAAGAGTTGAAGCAACGATTTTTACCACATGTTTGTGCAACAGGAGATACAGAGCTATATGAGGGAGCAACATTTTTAACAGAGCGGCAAGGTGGTTCAGATGTTGGCGCAAATATTGTAAAGGCTAGACAAGATGGACAGCATTATCTTATGTACGGAGAAAAATATTTTGCATCGAATGTAGGAATGTGTGGTGTGGCAATGGTTTTAGCACGCATTGAGGGCGCATCTACAGGTTCGAAAGGTTTAACATTATTTGCGGTCCCTTGGCGTCTAGACAATGGTAAGATAAACAACCTTCGCATTCGTCGTTTAAAAGATAAGCTCGGTGTGAGAGCAGTGCCATCAGGTGAGGTAGAGTTTGATGGTTCGTTAGCATATGTCGTTGGGGAACCAAATAAAGGAATCTATTATATGTTAGAGGCGCTTAATTTATCTAGAATTTGCAATGCAGTGGCTTCTATCGGTATTATGCGTCGCGGATTTTTAGAGGCGAAGCATTATGTGACTAATCGGAATGCATTTGGGCAACCTTTAATTCAATATCCTATGATTCAAGATACATTAGGGAAATATGCGGCGAAGGTCCATGTAGAAGTGGCTACTGTTTTCGACCTTATTCAATTGTATGACAGGGTAACGAGTGGTCAGGGCGATGAGCAGGATATGATTCTTAATCGCTTGAATATCGCCATTATGAAGAAAGAAACGGCTGAACAAGCGGTACATTATGCAAGCGAAGCGATTGAATTACATGGGGGAAATGGCTATATTGAAGATTTTGTTACGCCTCGTTTGCTTAGAGATGCGCAAGTACTTACGGTGTGGGAAGGTACAGCGAATATTTTAGCATTAGAGCTTATTCGCTTAGTCGATAAATATTTTGCCCATGAATTATTTGTACGAGTAATGCATGAGCGGTTGACTAAATTAGCAAATGGCTCATTAGTGCAAATTGTGGAAGAGCAACTAGCGAAATTAGAAGGTACATTACAAATATTTAGTTGTCTGGATGAAGCTACTAAATCATACGAGGCAAAGGGAGTAGCCGAAAAAATGGCTCATCTCTATGAAAGTGTAGTAGCAGTCGAATGGGCAGCTAAATTTGGTGGCAAATACGAAAAGCTAGCAGATATATATTTAGAAAATACATGGGCATTACGCGAAATTGGCGCACCCATGAAAACGGTCCAGTATTTTTCAGATATTATGTAAGGAAATAAGCCTTTTTAAAAAGTTTTCAGACGGTAGATAAACTCAAATTTTTGTGAGTTTATCTACCGTCTTTAGGGTGTCAGGCACGCACACAATTTTTGAAGCACATAGAATGGTGTCACTTTTTTTATCGTTCCCTATTTCTATTTTCATGTATAATAAAATCAACTGAATATTATAAAGGTTCTTTACTTAAGTAAAGTGAAAAGGGAAATCGGTGTAATTCCGATGCGGTCCCGCCACTGTAAGTGTGAGTTTTTTCAATGGATGCCACTGAAAGCTATTTTGGGAAGGCATGAAAAAGCATTTGGAGCACGAGCCAGGAGACCTGCCTTTATAGAACATTACATTTCAGCCTACGAGGATAGGATGGTGGTTTTTTTGTGCAAGCCCGCCTCTCGTTAAATGGACGAGGGCTTTTTTTATGTTTTGTAAGGCGACTATCGATAACCATTGAAAATAAAGGTGAGCAATCTCCATATTTAATAATGACAATCCCTATACTATCGATCAATCAAGTTAACAGAGCTAAAAAATGCACATACAATCTAAGGAGGATTCACAATGAAAAAGTATTGGAAGATAGGATTATCAGCATTTTTGGCAATGGGTTTACTTGCAGCATGTGGAGCACAACCGAAAAACGAGCAATCTGCATCAGAGCAGCAGGAGCAACAAGTAACCAAACAAGAAGAAGCAACATTTCCAGTGACAATAAAAGATGCTACTGGCAAAGATATCGTGCTAGAAGCACCGCCAGAAAAAATTGTTTCTCTTATTCCGAGTAATACAGAAATATTATTTGGGCTTGGCCTAGATGACGAAATTGTCGGCGTCAATGATTATGATGATTATCCACCGGAGGCAGCTAAAAAAGAAAAAGTCGGCAGTATGGAGTTCAATATTGAACAAATTATCGCCTTACAGCCAGATATTGTGTTTGCTCATGAATCAGGAATGGCTTCTTTAGATGGAGCGATGGAGCAGCTTGAGGCAGCAGGTGTAAAGGTATTTGTAGTGGCGAATGCAAGCGATTTTAATGAAACTTATACGACGATTGAGCAATTAGGACGCGCAACTGGTAAGTTACCGGAGGCACAAAAAATTATTGCTAATATGAAAGCCAAAGTGGAAGAAATCCAAGCGAAATTGCAGGATGTGGAACCAAAGAAAGTCTTTGTCGAAACGTCAGATGAGCCTGAAATCTACACACCTGGTAAGGATACATTTATGCAGGAAATGCTAAATATGATTCATGCTGAAAATATTGCAGCCGATACAACTGGTTGGTTCAAAATTGATGCGGAGCAAATTATTACAAAAAATCCAGATGTCATCGTTGTCACATACGATTATGTGCCAAATATTTTAACGAAAATTCCACAACGTGCAGGCTTTGATACTATTACAGCTGTAAAAAATAAAGCAATTGTACAAGTAGATGAAAATTTAACAAGTCGTCAAGGCCCGCGTTTAGCAGATGGGCTTGAAGAGTTAGCGAAAGCCATCTATCCAGAGGCTTTCGAGTGAGTAGAGCATTATTAGCCTATATTACAGCCATTACGTTACTTCTTGTTAGCATCTGGTGTGGCGTATCAATAGGCTCGGTTCATATTCCATTTGAAGTATTTTGGAATAGGGCGGCAGATGAAACAGCCGCTAATATTTTATGGAAAATTAGGTTGCCACGCGTATTGCTGGCAGGACTTGTTGGCGCATCGTTGGCGATTGCAGGGGCAGCCTTCCAAGGATTATTAAAGAATCCATTGGCAGACCCTTATACACTAGGTGTATCTTCGGGAGCGTCAGTAGGTGCTGTGGTGACATTATTTTTTGGTATCTCGATACCGGTTGTCGGGCTGTATGCATTACCAACGCTTAGTATGGTGGGTGCGGTACTAACAATGGTAGCTGTCATGAGCTTTGCCAGAATAGTCGACCGTGCACTGAAAATGGAAACACTTATTTTAACAGGCGTTATTTTTAGTTCTTTTTTAGGATCTCTTATTTCCTTAATGATTGCATTATCAGGAGAAGAGCTCCGCCAAGTGATAGGCTGGTTGCTTGGTTCAGTTTCGATGCGGGGCTGGCCGTATGTGCAGATGATTACACCATTTGTTGTCATAGGCTCTGCTATTCTGTGGACGCAAAGACGAGAGCTCAATGTTCTATTATACGGAGAAGAACGTGCAAAGCATTTAGGTGTCAATGTAAAGCGTAGTAAATATTTAATTTTAGTAGGGGGCTCTATGCTGACTGGTGCGGCTGTTGCTGTTTCTGGCACAATCGGTTTTGTCGGTTTAGTTGTGCCACATATGACACGCATGATTTGGGGTTCGGATCACCGTCATCTATTGCCGTTATCATTTATCAATGGCGCAACATTGCTAATTATTTGTGATTTAGTGGCGCGAACGATCATTATTCCTCGGGAATTACCAATAGGCGTTATTACTGCATTTATCGGTGCTCCTGTCTTTTCTTATATTTTCTATAAGCAACGTCGAAGCAAGGGGGTACGTGTATGATTATCGTTGAACACCTATCGGGTGGCTATGAGGACGTACCTATCGTCAAAGATGTTAGTTTTACCGTTGAAAAGGGGAAAATCCTTGGCATTTTAGGACCGAATGGTAGTGGTAAATCGACATTATTGAAAGTCATTAGTGGTCTATTGCCTGCAACAGCAGGAACGGTTTTTTTAGATGGCAAAAATATTAAACACTATAGTCCACGCGCGCTGGCGAAAAAGATGGCCGTCTTACCACAATTACATGCCAATGCATTTTCAAATACCGTGCGGGAAGCGGTATCGCTCGGTCGTTATCCGCATCAAACTGGTTTTTTTTCCAATTGGTCAGAGCAGGATGAACGAGCTGTTCAATATGCCATGGATCAAACAGGCGTAGCACGCTATGAGCATACATCGATGGAATTTCTATCGGGCGGCGAGCAACAACGGGTTTTTGTAGCGCAAGCTTTGGCGCAAACAGCAGAAGTATTATTGCTAGATGAGCCGACCAATCACTTAGATATTGCCCATCAACGTCAACTTTTGGATATGGTGCGTAAGGAAGCAATCGAGTGCGGTTTAACAGTTATTATGGTGCTACATGACATGAATTTAGCCTCTCTTTATTGTGATGAATTATTGTTAATGGAGAGTGGCTCTGTACGTGCTTTAGGTGTACCACATAAGGTGTTAATAGCTTCACAAATTGAGGATGTATATCAGGCACGGGTAACAACCTATGCCCACCCTGAAATACCGAAACCGCAAATTACAATTATGCCATCAACCAATGAATATCAGCAACGCGCTGACATCGTAAAAGAAGACTTTCGAGTAACGCCAGATTATATTCAACTAAAATCAACCATTCCTTTAAAAACCGTTTCTTCGGCTGTTCATAATCCTGGTATAGGATGGTATGACTGTCTATTAAATCGTTCAGTGCCAGGAGATTATGTTATTAGTGATGTTAAACAAGAAGTTGCGGACTTTTTACAAAGGGAGCATTTTTCACCGACAAGCACAGTTGTTATGTTAACGGCTGTTCCTACACAACTGTTTGCACTTAATGAATATAGCACTGCCTTTGGGAGTGTGTTTGTTGTGGTAACAGCAGGTGTTGGCAATGCTGTAGATGTCTCTCGTACACACGAACGGCAGGATACGCCATATATTGGTACTATCAATACGTGGGTTGTCATCAATGGCTGTTTATCGGAAGAGGCATTTTTTCAAGCATTGATGACTGCAAATGAAGCTAAAACAAAGGCTTTACAATCAGAAAACATTCGGGATCATTTAACTGATACGATTGCGACTGGTACTGCGACCGATAGTTTGCTTATTGCGGCAACGCAAAAGGGTGAGGAAATGCGCTATGGTGGACCGATTACGGCTGTTGGTAAGATTATTGGTAAAGGTGTTTATGAGACGACGGTGCAAGCAATTCAAAATTATAAAAATAAAGCATAGGAGTGGAACAGGATGAAACTTTACACAAAAACAGGCGATACAGGGAAAACAAGCTTAATTGGTGGGCGTGTCGACAAAGATAGTCTACGTGTGGAAACATACGGGGCAATTGATGAATTAAATTCATTTATCGGCAAGGCTGTTAGTGAATTAGATCGCGCGTTATTTAAAGATATTTTAGTGGATTTAGAAACGATTCAACATGAGCTTTTTGATGCAGGCGGTGATTTAGCAAATGTTATGAAGGAACGTCATTATAAGTTAACGGAAGCACCGATTGAAGTACTAGAGGCGCGAATAGATGCATTGTCAGACGAAGCGCCACCATTAGAGAAATTTATCTTACCTGGTGGAGCGCCGGCCGCTGCAACATTACACATCGCACGTACAGTTGCACGCCGAGCAGAGCGCCAAATGGTAACGCTAATGAAAGAAATTGAAGATGTACCGACTATTGTACAAAAATATTTAAATCGTTTATCAGATTATTTATTTGCCGCAGCACGTGTTGTGAATGCACGTTTAAACTTACCTGATATTGAATATATTCGTAGTGGCAATGTCTTTAAAAAATAACTTAAGTAGAGAAGAAGGCAGCAACGCATAACAGCAAATAAACAAAAGATTTGAGCCTAACGATGCAAAAAAAGAACCATTTTTAAAATAAATATTTTAAGCGGAATTTATGACGATGAATACAAGTAATTGTAAGATAAAACGATAAATTCAAATGCCAAAAAGCTACTCCGAAAGTAAAAATCAGGGTAGCTTTTTTGCTTATAAAATGTAAGAATATAAAATTATCAGAAATTTTTTCGTTTTATGTTGACTGAATGCTCACTCATTTATTAGAATGTGGATATAGTGGTGAAATGTCATACATTTACGTTTGAGCTAGAAATATTAACACAAAGAGAGAAAATTTACGACAAACTAAAGGGGGGACCAACCATGAGTCCATTAGTAATTGCAAACATTGTTCTAACAGTCGTGGTTGTGCTTTATGCAGTAGGGTTATTTATCTATCTGTTAAAAACACGCTATAAATTTGTGCAATTGGGGAAAAAGGTTGAGTTTGATGAAAGTGTCCAAGAACGCATTCGTTATTTAATGGTGAATGTGTTTGGTCAAAATAAGCTGTTAAAGGATCCTAAAAGTGGTTTAATTCACGTGATGTTCTTTTATGGTTTCTTAATGGTTCAGTTAGGGGCTATCGATTTAATTTGGAAGGGGTTAGTACCAGGCTCTCATTTACCACTTGGCATGTTCTATGGTGTATTCACATTCTTCCAAGAGCTAGTAGTATTAATGATTTTAGTGGCGGTTGTCTGGGCATTTTATCGTCGCTATGTGGAAAAACTAGTACGTCTAAAACGAGGCTGGAAAAATGGTCTTGTATTGATTTTTATTGGTGGCTTAATGCTTTCAACATTGCTGGCAAACGGTATGGGTCTTATCTGGCATGGCGAAGGTTTAACGTACACAGAGCCTGTTGCTTCTAGCATTGCAGCAATTTTTAGTTTTTTACCAACGTCTGCAGCAGCAACTGTTTTCTATATAGCATGGTGGGCTCATTTATTAATATTATTAACGTTTTTAATTTATGTACCGCAATCGAAGCATTTCCACTTGATTGTCAGCCCTATCAATGTGTATATGAACCGCTTAGATCGCACAGGTACGTTAACGCCAATCGACTTCGAGGCGCTTGAGGAAGCTGGAGAAAATGCTGAAAGTGAAGACGATATCCCATCTATCGGGGTAGGACGTATTCAAGACTTTACGCAAAAACAAATGCTAGATTTATATTCTTGTGTAGAATGTGGCCGTTGTACAAATATGTGCCCAGCAACAGGAACTGGCAAAATGCTTTCACCAATGGATTTAATCGTCAAGCTTCGGGATCATTTAACATTTACGGGTGCGGTTGTAACAAAGCAAAAACCGTGGGTGCCTTATCAATTTTTTGCAAATACAAAGGGCAATCAGCTTGCAATGGCAGCAGGTGCTGAAGGGGCAGTAATTGAGGATATTTATAGTCCATCTTTAATCGGGGATGTAATTACAGAGGAAGAGATTTGGGCATGTACAACTTGCCGTAACTGTGAAGATCAATGTCCTGTTATGAACGAGCATGTCGATAAAATCATTGACTTACGTCGCTACTTAACGATGACGGAAGGAAAAGTAAACTCAGATGCACAGCGAGCAATGACAAACATTGAACGCCAAGGAAATCCTTGGGGACTAAATCGAAAAGAAAAAGAAAACTGGCGTGATTTAGACCCAACAATCCATATTCCAACCGTGAAGGAACTGAAAAAATCAGGCGAGGAAATGGAGTACTTGTTGTGGGTAGGCTCTATGGGTGCTTTTGATAATCGCTCTCAAAAAATTGCTTTAGCTTTCTGCCGTCTAATGAACGAAGCGGGCGTGAAGTTTGCAATTCTAGGAAATAAAGAGAAAAACTCTGGGGATACACCACGTCGTTTAGGAAATGAATTTTTATTCCAAGAGTTGGCAACAGCCAATATTGATGAGTTTGAGAAAAATGATGTAAAGAAAATCGTCACAATTGATCCGCACGCATATAATATCTTTAAAAATGAATATCAAGATTTTGGTTGGAAAGGCGAAGTCTATCACCATACGGAATTACTAAATCAATTGATTGAAGAAAATCGTTTAGTACTGAACTATGAAGTAGAGGAAACAATTGTCTTCCACGACTCTTGTTATTTAGGTCGTTACAATGATGTCTACGATGCGCCACGTGAAATTTTACGAGGCATTCCAGGTGTGAAGCTGGTGGAAATGGAACGCAATCGTGAAACAGCCATGTGCTGTGGCGCAGGTGGTGGCTTAATGTGGATGGAAGAGCATGTTGGCAATCGCATCAATGTAGCACGAACAGAGCAAGCGTTAGCAACGAATGCTTCAGTTATTTCTTCAGGATGCCCATACTGTTTAACGATGTTAGAGGACGGTACAAAGGCAAAAGAGGTTGAAGATACTATCAGCACATTCGATGTAGCAGAATTACTAGAACGCTCTGTGTTTGGGGAAAAAGTGAAAACTGTCGCAGACAATGTTGATGAACTAACAGAAGAAATGCTAGAAGAAGTGGTAGCATCTGTTGACTCACAAGAGCAAGACAAGAATGAAGAGCTAAACGCAGAGAAATGATAATTATTGTAGAAATATTTTCTTTATCTGAAAAATATAAATTGCACAATAATTAATTGTTTTGTAGAATAAGATTAATTGGAAATGGGAGTTATTAAAAAACTCCCATTTTTTATCGAGAAGAGTCGAGCGAGCGTTCAGTCAACAATGATCGCTTTGATACTTCTTCGAGTAACGTAAAACAAAAGGGGTGTTTTACTTGAATAGAGCTGTAATATTAGCAGGAGCAAGAACGGCATTTGGTAAATTTGGTGGTTCACTTTCCACTCTTAGCGCCAGTGACTTAGGTGCTATCGCCATTAAGGGCGCATTGGAAAAGGCAAATATCGCGCCAGATGCAGTAGGTGAAGTAATTTTAGGGTCAGTTTTACAAGGTGGGCAAGGACAAATACCATCAAGACAGGCTTCACTGAAGGCAGAATTACCAGTAGCAGTCAAAACTGAAACGATTAATAAAGTTTGTGCGTCGGGGATGCGCGCAGTAACATTAGCCGATCAGTTAATTCGTTTAGGGGACGAAGAAGTAATGATTGCTGGTGGTATGGAATCGATGTCAAATGCACCGTATTATCTTCAAAATGGTCGCACAGGTTTACGAATGGGCGATTCAACAATGGTAGACGGCATGCTTTATGACGGTTTAACTTGTGCCTTTAATCAGGCAAGACCACCTATGGGGAGCTACGGTAATAAGGCAGCAGGTGAATTTTCCTTAAGTCGTCAAGAACAAGATGCATGGGCTGTCCGCAGTCATGAACGTGCGATTGCAGCCATTGAACAAGGTTATTTTGCCGAGGAGATTGTGCCTGTACAAATCGCACAACGTAAGGGTGATCCGCTTGTAGTCAATACCGACGAAGCACCAAGACCTGGCACTACGCAGGAAGTGCTCTCTAAGCTCAAGCCAGCCTTTGAAAAGGATGGTTCCATAACAGCAGGCAATGCACCAGGTGTCAATGATGGCGCATGTGCTCTTGTCATCATGAATGAAGACCGCGCAATACGGGAAGGTAGAGAGCCACTCGCTGTCATTATCGGTCATGCAGAACTGGCAATTGAACCAGAAAATTTCCCGCAAACACCAGGTCTTGTGATTAACAGCCTACTAAAAAAGACGGGGAAATCATTAGCTGACATCGATTTAATTGAAATCAACGAAGCCTTTGCAGCAGTAGCGCTTATTAGCAACCAGTTGGCAGATCTTGATGCAGAAAAAGTAAATGTCAACGGTGGTGCAGTAGCGCTAGGTCATCCGATTGGCGCATCCGGTGCACGCATTATCTTAACACTGGCACATGAATTAAAACGCCGTGGTGGTGGAATCGGGATTGCGGCAATTTGTTCAGGTGGCGGGCAAGGCGATGCCATAATGATTGAAGTACCAAAACAAAGGGGACATGAATAATGGGAATTCAAAAAGTAATGGTAATTGGTGCAGGGCAAATGGGTTCAGGGATTGCGCAAGTTTGTGCACAAGCTGGCTATGACGTGTTATTGAATGATATACAGCAATCCTTTTTTGAGCGTGGATTAAGCGTTATCACAAAAAACTTAACACGTGATGTTGAAAAGGGTCGTAAAACAGCAGATGAAAAAATGGCTATTCTAAGTCGCATTCAGATGTCACTAGATTTAAAGGATGCTAGTGATGTTGATATTATTATCGAGGCAGCAGTTGAAAATATGGAAGTGAAGCAATCCATTTTCAAGCAATTAGATACAATTGCACCTGCTCACGCCATACTGGCGACAAATACATCATCTCTGCCGATTACAGAAATTGCAGCAGTCACAAACCGGCCAGAGCAAGTAATCGGGATGCACTTTATGAACCCAGTACCTGTTATGAAGCTTGTCGAAATTATTAGAGGTTTAGCGACGGCTGACGAGGTTTACAAAGCTGTGGAAGAAATGACTGTAAAGTTAGCAAAAACACCAGTGGAAGTAAATGACTTCCCAGGCTTTATTGCAAACCGCATTTTACTGCCGATGATTAATGAAGCAATTTATGCATTATATGAGGGAGTCGCATCGAAAGAAGCGATCGATGATGTGATGAAGCTGGGCATGAATCATCCGATGGGGCCATTAACATTAGCAGACTTTATCGGCTTAGATACATGTTTATCTATTATGGAAATTTTACATGAGGGCCTAGGTGATAGTAAGTACAGACCTTGTCCTTTATTACGCAAATATGTAGCAGCAGGTTGGCTAGGTAAAAAATCAGGAAGAGGCTTTTACGTTTACGAATAGTCCTATGGGGATGGGATATTCACAATAATTACACCTAGGCGTAATGGTGTTCAGATTTTGGAGTGCAGGCTCAATAAAATTTGTGCTAGCCATCGAGGTCTTAACTTACTTTAGCTAGGCGTTACATTTAGAGGGCTTTTGCTAAAAGTATGTTAATGTGTAATGCTACGTGACAGCATAGAGGGGTGACATTATAGATGCATTTACAATTTACGGATGAGCAATTAATGATGCGTGATATGGTGCGCGATTTCTCACAGGAGAAAATCGCACCGTGGGTAGAACGAATGGAGGCTGGTGAGTTTCCGCGTGAACTGCTTACACAAATGGGTGAATTAGGTTTAATGGGCATCACAACCCCAGAAGAACTAGGTGGCTCTGCGATGGATTTTACTTCGTATATTATCGCAATCAATGAATTATCAAAAGTGAGCGCAGTGATGGGTGTTATATTATCAGTACATACGTCTGTAGGTACAAACCCAATTATTTATTTTGGTAACGATGAGCAAAAACAACGTTATGTTCCGAAGCTAGCAGCAGGTGAATATTTAGGGGCATTTTGTTTAACAGAGCCAAGTGCGGGTTCGGATGCAGGCTCCTTACAGTCAAAAGCAGTGCGTGATGGTGATGAATATGTCATTAACGGCTCAAAAGTATTTATTACAAACGGAGGCGAAGCAGATGTTTATATCGTTTTTGCCTCCACTAATCAAGCTGCAAAAACACGTGGCATTTCAGCATTTATTGTTGAAAAGGGTACGCCGGGCCTAATTATAGGCAAGGATGAGCACAAAATGGGGCTACATGGTTCACGTACGGTCCAATTAACATTTGATAACTGTCGAATTCCGGTCGCTAACCTTCTAGGGGAAGAAGGAGAGGGCTTCAAAATCGCAATGGCAAATTTGGATGTGGGGCGCATAGGAATCGCGGCACAAGCTTTAGGAATCGCTGAAGCAGCTCTTGAAGCAGCGACTGCATACGCCAAAGAGCGTGTGCAATTTGGCAAACCAATCGCCGTACAGCAAGGAGTTGGCTTTAAGCTAGCCGATATGGCAACGGCTGTAGAAGCGGCAAAATTGCTTGTGTATCGTGCAGCTGATTTACGTGCGAAAGGTTTACCATGTGGAGCAGAGGCATCAATGGCAAAACTCTTTGCTTCTCGAACAGCTGTACAAACAGCGATTGAAGCCGTACAAATTTTTGGTGGCTACGGCTACACCGAGGATTATCCAGTAGAACGTTATTTCCGTGATGCTAAAGTGACAGAAATTTACGAAGGTACAAGTGAAATTCAAAAACTAGTGATTAGTAAATATTTAATTTAATAGAGTGCCAACATTCGTAAAAGAATTTAGTTTATGCACACGTATTTATAGGCAATTCAATAAAGGAACAGGCGAACTTCATTAAAATTAAAGGGGAAATGGACAATGAACTTTCAATTAACAGAAGAACATGAACAATTACGTGAAATGATTCGCGACTTTGCTTTAAATGAGGTAGCACCAACAGCCGCAGAACGCGATGAAAATGAAGAATTTGATCGTGCCATTTTTGATAAGATGGCTGAATTAGGCTTAACAGGTATTCCGTGGCCAGAAGAATATGGTGGTGCAGGCTTTGACTACCTTGCCTATGTCATTGCTGTTGAAGAATTATCTCGTGTATGTGCTTCGACAGGGGTAACATTATCTGCTCATACTTCTTTAGCAGGTTGGCCGCTATATAAATTTGGTACTGAAGAACAAAAACAAAAGTACCTGCGACCAATGGCAGAAGGCAAACATATCGGTGCTTATGGTTTAACAGAGCCAGGTTCTGGTTCGGATGCTGGTGGTATGAGAACGTATGCAAAACGCGATGGCGATGATTATATTCTAAATGGTTCAAAGATTTTTATTACAAACGGTGGCGTAGCAGATACATATATCGTATTTGCAGTAACAGACCCAGAAGCGAAAAACGGCACGTCCGCTTTTATCGTTGAAGCAGGTTTTGCAGGTTTTTCAGTCGGTAAAAAGGAGAAAAAACTAGGGATTCGTTCATCACCGACAACAGAAATTATTTTCGATAACTGCCGTGTACCAAAAGAAAACTTACTTGGGGCTGAAGGAGACGGCTTTAAAATTGCAATGACAACACTTGATGGTGGACGTAACGGCATTGCAGCTCAAGCAGTAGGAATTGCGCAAGGTGCTTTAGATGCTGCGGTTGAATATGCCAAAGAGCGTGTACAATTCGGTAAGCCAATTACTGCAAACCAAGGTGTGTCCTTTAAATTAGCGGATATGGCAACGCAAATTGAAGCATCTCGTCTGCTTACATACCAAGCTGCTTGGTTAGAGACAAACAATCTTCCTTACGGTAAGGCATCGGCAATGGCAAAGTTAATGGCTGGTGATACAGCAATGAGCGTCACAACTGAGGCAGTTCAAGTCTTTGGTGGTTATGGTTACACGAAAGATTATCCAGTAGAACGCTTTATGCGTGATGCGAAAATTACTCAAATTTACGAAGGTACACAAGAGATTCAACGTCTTGTTATCTCGCGTATGTTGACGAAATAATTTATGACAGAAAAGAACAAAAGACCCCAAGTCCAGTCAACCGTGAAAGACGAAAATCTCATTGCCATCCGCCGAGAACAAATGATTCAAGGTGCTATTAAATTATTTAAAGAAAAAGGATTCCATCGTGCTACTACAAGAGAAATTGCTAAAGCAGCAGGTTTTAGTATCGGTACATTATATGAATATATTCGTACAAAAGAAGATGTACTATACCTCGTTTGTGATAGCATCTACCACCATGCGATGGAACGTCTATCAAGCTATGAGATAAAGGCAGGAACGATAGAAGAGTTAAAAGAAATGATTCGTGAGTATTTTTTACAAATCGATAGCATGGTAGATGAATTAACAATCATGTATCAGGAAACGAAATCATTATCCAAAGAAGCACAGCGTTATGTTTTTAGTAAAGAGTTTGAGATGGTTGCCACTTTTGAACGATTGTTAAAACGGTGCGTACAGTCAGGGGAACTAACAATGACTGATCAGCAAATTCATTTAGCAGCAAATAATTTAGTTGTTCAAGGTCAAAGCTGGGCGTTCCGCAAATGGGCGCTTCACCGTCAACATACGCTTGACGAGTATATTGAAATGCAAACAACATTGTTCATTTCAGGCATTAAGGGGTTTTAATAAGTTCCAAAGGGGTTTGTCGGTAATTGCATAATGCGACATTGCAATTACCGATTTTTTTCATAATGGCGTATGGCGCAGAGCTGATGGTATTTCACTAGGCTCAAGAAGCCCATACAATGTGTCGATTTTTCATTTGAACGAGTCGGAAGCTGGCATTTAACAGTGATTCACTGCTTGCTAGCAAAGCATCGGTACGAAGCAAAATGGTTCTGTGTTTGTACTTTTTAAATGATGAAATCAATGCAAACATTGATGAAAAGATTTACTAAGGGGAGAAAGTAGGGGTTTCATATGACAAAGGTAGATGTGTATCGTCCAAAAAATCACGTACGTTTTGTTACAGCATCAAGTCTTTTTGATGGTCATGATGCTTCGGTCAATATTATGCGACGGATTTTACAATCGAGCGGTGTGGAAGTCATTCATTTGGGACATAATCGCTCTGTAGAAGAAGTCGTCAATGCTGCGATTCAAGAGGATGCACAAGGCATTGCTGTATCTTCTTATCAAGGCGGCCATATGGAATACTTTAAATATATGTATGATTTACTGCGTGAGAAAGGTGCACCGCATATTAAAATATACGGTGGCGGTGGCGGTGTGATCTTGCCTCGTGAAATTAAAGAATTACATGCTTACGGCGTTGCAGGTATTTTCTCACCAGAAGATGGTCGTGTATTAGGGCTGCAAGGTATGATTAATGAGCAAATTAAAGGTACAGATTTTCCAACTGCAACTGGTGACTATTTAGAAAAGCTAGATGCTTTAACAACTGAAACACCAGAAATTTTAGCAAATTTAATAACTGCAGCTGAATCGAATAACGATGAAGAAACGAAAAGAATGCTAGAGGAAGCACGTAAGCGCTCAAAAGGAACACCGATTTTAGGGATTACAGGTACAGGTGGTGCTGGTAAATCCTCTTTAACGGATGAGCTTATCCGTCGTTTTTTAAAAGAATTCCCAGAAAAGCGTGTAGCAATTTTATCGGTGGATCCAACAAAGCAAAAAACTGGTGGCGCTTTACTTGGAGATCGTATTCGTATGAATGCTATTTTCAATAACCGTGTCTATATGCGAAGTTTAGCAACACGTGGTTCTCGTACGGAGCTTTCGGCTTCTATTGGCGATGTATTGGATGTTGTACGTGTGGCAGGCTATGATTTAATCATCGTTGAAACGAGTGGTATTGGTCAAGGCGATGCAGAAATTACAAAATTCACTGATTTATCCATGTATGTAATGACGAGCGAATTTGGAGCACCGACACAGCTTGAGAAAATCGATATGATTGATTTTGCTGATGTCATTGCCATCAATAAATTTGAACGAAAAGGCTCAGAAGACGCACTACGTCAAGTACAGAAGCAATACCAACGTTCTCGAGAGCTTTGGGATGAACCAATCGATAAAATGCCTGTTTACGGCACGATTGCCAGTCAATTTAATGATAAAGGAACGAATGCGTTATTTGCTGCATTGGTTCAGATTATTAACCAAAAAACAGGAAGCGATTGGGAAACAGGTTACGAACAATTTGCCAAAACGCAAAAGCAGGATGTTATTATTCCGAATGATCGTCGCTATTATCTTCGTGAAATAACTGATACAGTGCGTGGCTATCATAAAAAAACAGAGCAGCAGGTTGCATTTGCTCGTCGCTTATTCCAATTAGAAGGTGCCATCGCAGCAGTAATGGAAAAGGCGCCAGATGATGCCCTTGTTGCATCACTTACTTCTTTAGCGGAAGGTGTACGAGATGAATTAACAGCAGAATCAAAGCGTATTTTAGATAATTGGCAAGCATTGAAAGAAGCTTATGCTGGGGATGAGTTTGTAACCAAAGTGCGCGATAAGGAAATTCGTACAATTTTAACGACAACGAGTCTTTCAGGCACAAAAATACCGAAAGTTGTACTGCCGAAGTTTGTGGACTACGGTGAAATTTTACGTTGGGTATATCGTGAAAATGTACCAGGAGAATTCCCTTATACAGCAGGTGTATTCCAGTTCAAGCGTGAAGGAGAAGACCCGAAACGACAATTTGCTGGCGAGGGTACGCCAGAACGTACAAATAAACGCTTCCACTATTTATCGAAAGATGATGATGCTAAACGTTTATCAACCGCGTTTGACTCGGTAACGCTCTATGGCGAGGATCCTGATTACCGTCCGGATATTTACGGTAAAGTTGGTGAATCAGGCGTCTCTATTTGTACGCTTGAGGATATGAAAAAGCTCTATGCAGGCTTTGACCTTTGTGCACCTTCAACCTCTGTATCTATGACAATTAATGGACCAGCGCCAATTATTTTGGCGATGTTTATGAATACAGCTATTGATCAACAAGTTCAATTACGAGAAAAAGAACTAGGAAGACCATTAACAGTTGAAGAATTTACAGAGACGCGTGAGAAAACATTGCAGGTTGTGCGTGGTACAGTACAGGCTGATATTTTAAAAGAAGATCAAGGGCAAAATACATGTATTTTCTCTACGGAATTTGCGCTTCGCATGATGGGCGATATTCAACAATATTTTATCGACAAAAAAGTGCGTAACTACTATTCTGTCTCTATTTCGGGCTATCATATTGCAGAAGCAGGAGCGAACCCAATTTCACAGCTAGCATTTACACTTGCAAACGGCTTTACGTATGTTGAATATTATTTAAGCCGAGGTATGAATATTGATGATTTCGCACCAAATTTATCATTCTTCTTCTCAAACGGTTTAGATCCGGAGTATACAGTAATTGGCCGTGTAGCACGTCGTATTTGGGCAGTTGTCATGCGTGATAAATACGGTGCAAATGACCGTGCACAAAAGCTTAAATATCATATCCAAACTTCTGGGCGAAGTTTGCATGCTCAAGAAATAGATTTTAATGATATTCGAACAACATTACAGGCACTTATGGCATTGCAAGATAATTGTAACTCTTTGCATACAAATGCATATGATGAAGCCATTACTACGCCAACAGAGGAATCAGTAAGACGGGCAATGGCAATACAAATGATTATTACAAAAGAACATGGCTTAGCGAAAAATGAAAATCCATTACAAGGTGCATTTATCGTAGAGGAATTGACGGATTTAGTAGAGGAAGCTGTGTTAGAAGAGTTTGATCGTATTAATGATCGTGGCGGTGTACTGGGTGCGATGGAAACCCAATATCAACGCGGTAAAATTCAAGAAGAATCGATGCATTATGAAATGTTAAAGCATTCAGGTGAATTACCAATCATCGGTGTTAACACATACTTAAACCCGAATCCGCCTACAGATGATGCGATTGATAATATGGAAATTGCTCGTGCGTCATCAGAAGAAAAAGAAACACAAATTCGCAATTTACAGTTATTCTGGCAACAGCATGAGGGGGCAACAGAAGCAGCGATAGCCCGCTTACAAGAGGTAGCTGTAAACAATGGCAATATTTTCGAAGAGCTAATGGAAACTGTAAAAGTAGCGAGTCTAGGACAAATTACAAAGGCTTTATATGAAGTCGGAGGACAATTCCGTCGCAATATGTAAAACAAAAGACTGTGAATTTGCTTAATGAGGAACGGCAATGCTAGTCTATCCGAAAAACTGCTAATTTTTTAGTGTCTAGTCATACGATTAGGCACTTCTTTTTATTTTCGTTATAATAGAAATGTAAAAAAGAGGGGGGCGCAGCGGAGGATGAAATCAATAATTCACTACATTATTGTTTTAGCTTTAGTATTAGGAGTCATTTTCCTGTATAATAAGCAAATTGGCGCTATTCCTTTACTTTTATTATCGATATATTTGTTTTTTCTAGGGATAAAAAAAATGTGTAATATAAAAAACAGTAATTGAAGGTAGCAAAGAGACTAAAACATTGTATATAATGGGTATTATGCTTATGGTATGGAAAGTTACTTTTGTGCGGTCTTTTTTAGCTGCGCTCCGAAAATAAAGCACTATTTAATTTTAAAACGTCCATTGTGATGAGAGGAAGGAAGTGCACGAATTGAATTTTCGTGAAATGACAAAGGAACAATTAGCGGAAGAATCGTTAATTAACTTAGCTTATGCAATTTTAACAGAAAAACGTGCTTCAGTGTCATTTAATGACCTGCTTACAATTATTAAAGAGCTTGTTGGCTATAGCGATGAAGAAATAAAATCACGCTTACTACAATTTTACACAGATATGAACATTGATGGACGTTTCTTATTCAATCAAGAAACTGGTTGGGGCTTACGTGAATGGTTTAAAGTTGAACAAATCGAAGAAGAAACAGCTCCTTCTGTGAAAACACATAAGAAAAAATCTAAAGCTGCTCTTGATGATGAAGATGATATAGAGGAAGATTTAGACGAAGAAGAAATTGACTTCGATGAAGACTATGAAGAATTTGTTGAAGAAGAAATCGATGAAGAAAAAGAAGATATCGACTTTGATGAAGAAGATATAGAAGATATTGATGAAGAAATAGATGAAGATTTCATTGAAGATGATGAAGAATTTGAAGAAGAAGAAGAGGAAGAAGTGTAAGACTAACTTGCTTTGAATTTTCTTACTTTTTTACATGTAGTAAAAATTCTTGACTTCTATCACGGTTACGTTTAATCTTTTACTTGGGCTCCTTAAAAAAAGGAGAAAGACCGTGTATATAATACGCTCCCCCTGCAAACCTATGCAGGAGGGGCGTTTTTTTTGTTTTTAACTTGCTTTGGGAAGCTAAATTAAGTTAAAGGCTTGGCAGAAGGTACAGTTTTAAAATCCGCTTTTTTAGCAGGTTTGAATAAATCTGAACGCATACGCCGAGAGGGTAATTAATCAATATTCAGTCAAGCACTCCCATACGTATAGATAAGGATAGCAAGCTATATGTTGCAGAACTATTCTTTCTGTAAAGTAAATCGGTGACTGAGAATATGTTAGTGCTTCTAGTGGAGGGATAATGAAATTGCTCACAAGAGAGGAATGCAAAATCACTTTACGATGAAGGACAATGTAGAAAAGGAAAGTAAAAAAGAGATAGAAACGATTACAGCTTCGAATTGACTGCATCTTATGTAGGCATTCTCGGCTTTTCTTATTTTAGGGATAGGAAAGCATAGATGTTTCTTATTCAGGTCCATACAACGGTGTTGAACGTTTACATTACCTTCCTGCAATTAGGCGAATCGGTAAACATAAGTGACACATTGGATGGACGCAATATACTTTTTTTACTAACAAGATCTAGAACAACATAAGGAGGAATTTTTCATGACAAAGTATATTTTTGTAACAGGTGGGGTAGTGTCATCACTTGGAAAAGGGATTGTTGCAGCATCTCTAGGACGTTTATTAAAAAACCGTGGGTTAGAAGTTACAATTCAAAAATTTGACCCATATATCAATATCGACCCAGGTACAATGAGTCCTTATCAACATGGTGAGGTATTTGTAACAGATGATGGTGCAGAGGCTGACTTAGACTTAGGTCACTATGAACGCTTCATTGACATTAACCTAGGAAAACATTCAACTGTGACATCTGGTCGCGTTTATCAATCTGTTTTACAAAAAGAACGTCGTGGTGATTACAACGGTGGAACAGTCCAAGTAATTCCTCATATTACAAATGAAATTAAAGATCGTATCCAACGCGCTGGACGTGAAACAAACGCAGATGTTGTTATTACAGAGGTTGGGGGAACGGTAGGCGATATTGAATCACTACCATTCCTAGAAGCCATTCGTCAAATGAAAACAAACTTAGGTCATAACAATGTCATGTATGTACACTGTACACTAATTCCTTACATTAAAGCTGCTGGTGAATTAAAAACAAAACCAACGCAACATTCTGTTAAAGAATTACGTTCTTTAGGGATTCAACCAAATATTATCGTTGTGCGTACAGAACAAGAAGTACCACAAGATATGAAAGAAAAACTAGCATTGTTCTGTGACGTACAACCTCATGAAATTATTGAATCTCGTGATGCAGAGCACTTATATGAAGTACCTTTAAATCTCCATGCACAAGATTTCGATGATATCGTGCTTGATCATTTCGGCATTAAAGCGCCAGAGGCAGATATGGAAGAATGGCGTGACCTTGTGGCAAAAGTGAAGAGCTTACCAAATAAACGCAGAGTGGCATTAGTAGGGAAATATGTTGAGCTACAAGATGCTTATATTTCAGTAGTAGAAGCGTTAAAACATGCAGGTTATGCGTTTAACTCTGATATTGATATTGATTGGATTAATGCAGAGCATGTAGATGCTGATAATGTTGTATCGTTACTTAAAGGTGCAGATGCTATTTTAGTTCCTGGTGGCTTTGGTGATCGCGGGGTTGAGGGCAAAATTTTAGCTACGCAATATGCTCGTGAGAATAATGTACCATTCTTAGGAATTTGCTTAGGTATGCAATTAGCAACAATTGAATTTGCTCGTAACGTACTAGGCTTAAAAGGAGCACATTCTACAGAGCTTGATGCAGAAACACAGTATCCTATTATTGATTTCCTACCAGATCAAAACGATAGCGTAGATATTGGTGGAACATTACGTTTAGGTTTATATCCATGTAAGTTAAAAGAAGGCTCAAAAGCAAGTGATGCTTATGGCAAAGAGCTTGTCTATGAACGTCACCGTCATCGTTATGAATTTAACAATGAATACCGTGAAGCAATGGAAGCAGAAGGTCTTGTGTTCTCAGGAACAAGCCCGGATGGAAAATTAGTAGAAATCATTGAACTACCAGAAAACAATTTCTTTGTAGCATGCCAATTCCACCCAGAGTTCGTGTCACGTCCAAACCGTCCACAACCATTATTCCGTGATTTCATTGGTGCAACATTTAAATAATAGTAAGAAGAGGCTGGGACATAAATACAAAAATTTAAGGAACAGAGGAAAGGTGTTCATAAATTTTTGCTATATGGAGACCTTAGCTATTCTTGCTTTTGCAATTAATAAAAATTAGAAGTGTTCACTAGTTGTTGGTAGCGAAGGTGGTGACTCCAGCTCAGAACAGCACATAATGTAAGACGCGGGCATACGCGCGAAAGCAGAGGGTTGCGGCTTACGGTGCTGAGCGGAAAGCACCGTCGTAGCGGACAACAACGATATAGCAAAAAAGGTGTTAGATTGACTGCCATCAATCTAACACCTTTTCTCTTATGTATGTCCCAGCCTCTTGTTTATAGCTTTTTTGTGTGCATATTAAGAAACGATTATAGTTCCTCATCCAAGCCAAGCATTTCATCATAAATTACTTTTACAGCTTCATAAATGAACAGTGCAGCTATTGCATGCGGTACAACAATACGCTCACCTAAATCATTAGGCATTAAACCACCGCGCATACGAGTTGAGATATATGTATACGCTAAATCGGCTAATGGATTTTCGTTATTTGCTACTTCACTCGCCACTGCTGCAAATGGTATAAATTGAGCACTCAATTTTTGTGCTAAGGCTAATGCTTCCTGATCATGAGCACTGCGTGTAAAAATACAGATGCGATCTGCTTTGCTAACGACTGTATGCTCGGTCCAAGGGAGTAGCTTAGAAAAACGCTCAACACCTTGAAGTGCATTTAATTCGACAACTTGCATTTCACCAAAGCAAGCAAAATAGACATTGCCTTCGCCTATCGCAGCTTGTGCAAGTAATCGTGCTGTTTCTTCAATAGCTTCTTCTTCATTTTGTGTTATTCTTTGTAATAATCCGCTCAACTGTGTTGTTAGAATTTTTGACATGATTCCACCTCAATCAATATTATATGGATGTGTGAAGCATAAAGCAAAAGAGTAGATAATTTATAATACTAGAAGGTATTAAGCTGTAAAAGGAGAATATTACATATATAGATCTTTTTGTGCAAGAATAATAATTCAAAAAGGGCGGAATGCAATGTGAAACGATTACTAATTGTTGATGATCAGCAGGGAATTCGTTTGCTATTAAATGAAGTATTAAAAAAAGAAGGTTACGTTACATATTTAGCAGCGAATGGCGCTGAGGCACTACGTTATGCAGAGGAAGAATCGATAGACTGTGTATTGCTAGACATGAAGATTCCTGGCATGGATGGCATAGAAATTTTAAAGTGTTTAAAAGAGAAATGGCCCGAATTACCTGTCTTTATGATGACAGCATACGGTGAATTAGATGTTGTGCAGGAGGCGTTGGAATTAGGGGCAATTCGATATTTTACGAAGCCGTTTGATATTTTTGAAGTGCGTGACGAAGTAAATAAAACGTTAAAAACATAGTTAAGCAGGCAGTGGCAAACACCGCCTGTTTTTTTATACATAGGTGTTATTTGTTGCGCATGCTAGTGCTGTTGATGTGTGCTACAACGGACGCCTTCCGCGGGCACACACGTAAGCCACAACCCTCGCTAACGCGCAGAATGCACGCGTCTTACGTTGTATGCGTTCCCGCAGAAGTCGACGTCTCCGCTACCATCAACTCAGACTAACTGCTACGTTACTCTCCACTTTCGGTGCAAAAATAGTAGCCCCTGAAATTTCTTTTTTTATTTAAAGAGGCACCTGCCGCTGCGTTAGCACTACGCTTTCGGTGCAGAAAATATAATCCCCTGAAATTTCTTTTCAGGGGATTATATTTTTGCTATGATTGAATAGCACAATTATGTATAAAGAATAGTCCTAAAAGGAGGATTTTTAGTATGGCGTTAGTATCTATGAAAGAGATGTTAATTAAAGCAAAGGCAGAAGGTTATGCAGTTGGTCAATTCAACATCAACAACCTTGAATGGACGCAAGCAATTTTACAAGCAGCAGAAGAAGAAAAATCACCGGTTATCCTTGGCGTATCTGAGGGCGCAGGTAAATATATGGGCGGATTTATTTCAGTTGTACACATGGTAAAAGGTTTAATGGAATCTTATGGTACGACAGTGCCAGTAGCTATTCACCTTGACCATGGTTCAAGCTTTGAAAAATGTAAAGAAGCGATTGATGCAGGATTTACTTCTGTTATGATTGATGCATCACATCATCCTTTCGAAGAAAATATTGCAATTACTTCAAAAGTAGTTGAATATGCACATGCGAAAGGCGTTTCTGTAGAAGCTGAGCTTGGAACAGTTGGCGGCGACGAAGATGGCGTAATTGGTGGTATTATGTACGCTGATCCAGAAGAGTGCCGTAAAATGGTTGAATTAACAGATATTGATTGCTTAGCGCCAGCGCTCGGCTCTGTTCATGGTCCATACAAAGGTGAACCAAACTTAGGTTTCAAAGAAATGGAAGAAATTTCTAAATTAGCAGATCTTCCTTTAGTATTACATGGTGGTACAGGTATTCCAACAAAAGATATTCAACGTTCCATTTCATTAGGTACCGCTAAAATTAATGTGAATACTGAAAATCAAATCGCTGCGACTAAAGTGATTCGTGAAATCCTTGACAACGATAAAGTTGTTTACGATCCACGTAAATTCCTAGCACCAGCACGTGAAGCAATTAAAACAACAGTTATCGGTAAAATCCGTGAATTTGGTAGTGCACAAAAAGCATAATTTTTGCTTCACATATGGTACAAAAGCATAGATGAATACACATAATAAGAGAAGTGTTGATGCTAGCAATCGACCTTCTCTTGTTTTTGAAATCATAACTTTTTTGAAAAAAATTAATAATATAAATAAATAGGGTTAGGGAGGAAATATTATGAAATTTTTTATTGATACAGCAAACTTTGATGAAATTAAAGAAGCACACGCATGGGGCATTTTATCAGGCGTTACAACAAACCCATCATTAGTGGCAAAAGAGGAGAACGTATCTTTCCATGATCGTCTACGTGAAATTGCCGAGCTAGTTGATGGCTCAGTAAGTGGAGAAGTTATTGCATTAGATGCTGAAGGTATGATTAAAGAAGGTCTAGAATTAGCGGCTATTGCACCGAATATTACAGTGAAATTACCAATGACACCCGCTGGTTTAGAAGCGTGTCGCTTCTTTGCAAACAAAGGCATTAAAACAAACGTAACACTTATTTTCAGTGCCAACCAAGCATTAATGGCTGCGCGTGCAGGTGCTACATATGTATCACCATTTATCGGCCGTTTAGATGATATTGGTCAAAATGGTGTTGAACTTATCGAAACAATTTCAGATATTTTCACAATCCATAATATTGAAACACAAATTATTGCTGCTTCTATTCGTCACCCGCAACATGTAACGGCAGCAGCTCTTGCTGGCGCACATATTTCAACAACTCCTTTCAAAGTGTTAAAACAACTTTTCCACCATCCATTAACGGAAAAAGGAATTGAAGGATTTTTAGCGGATTGGAATAAGCGAAAAGGTGAATAATAAGATTATAAAGTGAGTCAAATGCAAAAATTACTTTCCAATCATGAGGGAGAACGCGAAATGGATGTTTATAAAATTACAGGCGAAAATCGTCTAAAGGGTACAATTAAAGTTAGTGGTGCAAAAAATAGTGCAGTCGCCTTAATTCCAGCATCAATTTTGGCGAACTCTCCAGTGACAATTGGAGGGATTCCCGAAATTTCAGATGCTTGGACTTTAAAAGCCTTGTTAGAAGAGATTGGTGGAGAAGTGCAATTTGAGGATGGCAAAATGATTATTGATCCATCCGATATGGTTGCACTACCGTTGCCAAATGGTAATGTAAAAAAACTCCGCGCCTCTTATTATTTAATGGGTGCCATGCTTGGTCGCTTTAAAAAGGCTGTCATCGGTTTGCCGGGTGGCTGTTTCTTAGGGCCGCGTCCAATCGATCAACACATTAAAGGGTTTGAAGCCCTTGGCGCTAAAATTACTAACGAGCATGGTGCGATTTATTTGCGTGCTGAAGAATTAATCGGCGCTAAAATTTATTTAGACGTCGCAAGCGTTGGTGCAACAATCAATATTATGCTTGCTGCGGTACGTGCAAAGGGACGTACGGTTATTGAAAATGCCGCAAAAGAACCTGAAATAATTGACGTAGCCACACTCCTGACGAATATGGGTGCCAATATTAAAGGTGCGGGTACAAGTGTTATTCGCATTGAAGGTGTTGAGGAACTGCATGGAACGGAACATACAATTATTCCAGACCGTATTGAAGCCGCTACATTTATGATAATGGCAGCAGCAGTTGGCGACGGCATTACGATAGATAATGTCATTCCATTGCATTTAGAGGCAATTACAGCAAAGCTTCGTGAAATGGGCGTCAAGATTGACATAGACGAGGAAAGTATTTTTGTTCCTAAAACAGACCTATCTACATTGCAAGCGGTTGACGTCAAAACGATAGTTTATCCTGGGTTCCCTACGGATATTCAGCAACCACTTTCTGTGTTAATGACGCAAGCTCTTGGCTCTTCAAAGATCACAGATACCATTTATACGGCTCGTTTTAAGCATATTGATGAACTACGTCGTATGAATGCCAACGCACGTGTAGAAGGAAATACAGCGATAATTACTGGTCCAAGTAAATTACATGGCTCAAGTGTCACTGCGACAGACCTTCGCGCAGGTGCAGCATTAGTTCTAGCTGGCTTATTAGCTGAAGGTGAAACTGAAATTCATGATATCTATCATATTGAACGTGGCTATAGCTCACTTATTGAAAAATTACGTGACTTAGGCGCAGATATTCGACGTGAAACAATTATGGTTAGCGTTGCAGAGGCAAAGGAGTAATGTAAGGTAAAAGTTTTGAGCCAATTATGTTACAATAAAGGTAATTTGAATGTTTCGGTAAAATAAAACATGCCGATAACGGGAGGCAAAACAACAATGGAACGCAGTTTATCGATGGAAGTAGTACGAGTAACAGAGGCAGCAGCAATCGCATCCGGGAAATGGATGGGTCGCGGTTTGAAAATTGAGGCAGATGATGCAGCAACGACAGCAATGCGCTCAATGTTCGATACGATTCCAATGCATGCTACAGTAGTAATTGGGGAAGGCGAAATGGACGAAGCACCAATGCTTTATATTGGTGAGGAGCTTGGTCTTCGTAATGGCGGTCCCAAAGTAGATATAGCAGTCGATCCTTTAGAAGGTACTAATATAGTGGCAAAAGGTACAAACGGTGCTATGACTGTATTAGCAATTGCTGATAAAGGTAATCTATTAAATGCACCAGATATGTACATGGAGAAAATTGCTGTAGGACCAGAAGCGGCAGGAAAAGTTGATATTAACGCCTCTGTTACTTATAATTTATTACAAGTAGCAAAAGCAAAAAATAAAGATATTTCAGATGTAGTAGCTACTCTATTAGATCGCCCACGCCATCAAGCGATAGTAGATGAGATTCGTGAAGCGGGAGCTCGTATTAAATTTATTCAAGATGGTGATGTGGGAGCAGCGATTAACACTGCCTTTGATGAAACAGGCATCGACATTATGTTTGGTATGGGCGGTGCACCTGAGGGTGTTATATCGGCTGTTGCATTAAAATGCCTTGGCGGAGACTTCCAGGCTAAATTAGTGCCAGAAGATGAAGAACAGTTAGAACGCTGTAAACAAATGGGCGTAGATGTAGATAAAGTTCTTTACTTAGATGATTTAGTAAAAGGTGACGATGCAATTTTTGCAGCAACCGCTGTTACAGATTGTGAGCTATTAAAAGGTGTGCAGTACAAAGGTGCTTATGCTTTAACGCATTCAGTCGTTATGCGAGCGAAGTCAGGTACTGTCCGTTTTGTAGAAGGTCGTCACGCTCTTGATAAAAAACCTAGCTATTAATAATATTTTCTTCTAAAATATACCTAGTGCAACTATTTGCACTAGGTACCTTCTTCTTCATTTAAACCATCCCATAGTTTTACTTTAAAACTTCTATGTTTACCCCAATACATGCATTATATTTTGAAAAAGACTGGAGTTGTGCATATGTCTACATTGACAATCGCTCAATTAGAAAACATGACGTTAAAGGAGCTTTACGCCCTCGCACGCCAATACAAAATTTCGTATTATAGCAAACTAACGAAAAAGGAATTAATTTTTGCTATTTTGAAAACGCGTTCAGAGCAAGAGGGTTATTTCTTTATGGAAGGGGTACTTGAGATTGTATCGCAAGAGGGCTTTGGCTTCCTTCGACCAATTAATTACTCACCAAGTAAAGAGGATATTTATATTTCTGCTTCTCAAATACGTCGTTTTGATCTTCGTAATGGGGATAAAGTGTCTGGTAAAGTGCGTCCCCCTAAAGAAAATGAACGTTACTATGGATTACTACAGGTGGATGCTGTAAATGGAGAAGATCCTGAAGTAGCAAAAGAACGTGTTCACTTCCCAGCATTGACGCCGTTATATCCTGATCGCCAAATCAAGCTTGAAACTACACAGCGCAATCTATCGACTCGAATTATGGATTTAGTAGCACCAGTAGGATTTGGTCAACGTGGATTAATTGTTGCGCCACCTAAGGCTGGTAAAACATCATTATTAAAAGAAATTGCTAACGCTATTACAACTAACCATCCAGAGGCAGAGTTAATCGTATTACTTATCGATGAACGTCCTGAGGAAGTAACGGATATTGAGCGTTCTGTAAATGCGGATGTCGTAAGTTCTACTTTCGATGAAGTTCCGGAAAATCATGTGAAGGTAGCAGAAATTGTGTTAGAACGTGCACGCCGCTTAGTAGAGCATAAACGTGATGTGATTATTTTAATGGACTCCATTACACGTCTTGCTCGTGCATATAACTTAGTTATTCCGCCAAGTGGTCGTACGCTGTCAGGTGGTATCGATCCTGCGGCCTTCCATAGACCAAAACGATTCTTCGGCTCTGCTCGTAATATTGAAGAAGGTGGTAGCTTAACAATTTTAGCTACAGCTTTAGTAGATACAGGTTCACGTATGGACGAAGTTATTTATGAAGAGTTTAAAGGGACGGGTAACTTAGAGTTGCACTTAGATCGTCAATTAGCAGAGCGTCGTATTTTCCCTGCGCTTGATATTCGTCGTTCAGGTACACGTAAGGAAGAATTGCTTCTTGAGCCAGAACAACTTGAAAAACTATGGGCAATCCGAAAAACATTTTCAGATGCGCCAGATTTTGCAGAGCGTTTCTTGAAAAAGCTACGCACAACAAAATCAAACGAAGAATTTTTCGAAAAGTTAAATGAAGATATGAAAAAAGCCACTAAAGGTAAAGGCCTACTTTAAGGTGCCAGTCACTCAAACAATTCTCAAACAATTTATCTACACTCAGAAACACCAGTAACGAATTGTCGTTACTGGTGTTTTTTACGGCTTCAATAAAAGTATAGCTAAAATGATAATCATTATCAATAAGTGGTTGAGAAGAACGTATTTCTTTTAGCTACGAAGTGAATACTACTTGAAGTAGAGCCTTTAAAAGAGCACAGAACATTAGATTTTATTGCATTCTAGTAAAGTAAGATTAATTGCGGGTGCATTTGCAGATGGCTTTTAGCGTTAAATAGTGCCAAGCTATTTTGCGAAGTTCGTGGGTAATGACATGAAATTAGTTTTCAATATTTTTTGCTTGAAAACAATAAAATAACTATGTTATACTTCAAAAGTATGCAACGTGTACATATGTAGCCGACATATTCGGGCTATGTAAGGTACAGTTCGAATTACTCTGTTCCAGATGGTTCAGGGCGAGAGGAGAAAACGAATATGAAACAAGGAATTCATCCAGACTACAAAGAAGCAACAGTAACTTGCTCTTGTGGTAACACTTTCAAAACTGGTTCAGTAAAAGAAAACATCGTTGTCGAGTTCTGCAACGAATGTCACCCATTCTATACTGGCCGTCAAAAATTCGCGTCTGCTGATGGTCGCGTGGATCGTTTCAACAAAAAATACGGTCTTAAAAACTAATGTTAGTTTAATACCTGCCAAGCATGTGCTTGGCAGGTATTTTTTTCAGTATTTAAAAAGTGCAAGCAATCATTGCGTCTTAGAGTATAGGTTTCTTTCGCAACGTTGCGGGCGTTTAATATATAACAGCAGTAGAGCGGATTTTGAAATTTTAAGCCAACCCACAGCTATAATCGTTCGGGCTTAAAGCTAATTGCTTAAATAATTCCTTTCAAAATCCAATGACAACAGGGAGGGAGAAAATACAATGGCACAGCTATACTATAAACATGGCGCGATGAATAGTGGCAAATCAATAGAAATCTTAAAAGTTGCCCATAACTATGAAGAACAGCAAAAGCCTGTCATGATCTTTACGTCAGGTCTTGATACACGTGATGAGGTTGGATTTGTTTCAAGTCGAGTAGGCTTAAGACAAGAGGCTATTCCAATTTATGAGGATACAAATATTTTTGAACTTGTAAAAAATAATGAAGTAAAGCCATACTGCGTGCTTGTAGATGAAGTGCAATTTTTAAAAAAGGCACATGTGCTACAATTAGCGAATATTGTGGATGAACTAGATATTCCTGTGATGGGCTTTGGCCTAAAGAATGATTTCCAAAATGAATTATTTGAGGGTAGTCAGTATATGCTTACATATGCAGATAAAATTGAAGAAATGAAAACGATTTGCTGGTTCTGCCATAAAAAAGCAACGATGAATTTACGTGTCGATGATAATGGTAAACCTGTGTATACAGGCGATCAAATAAAAATCGGAGGTAACGATTCTTACTATCCTGTTTGTCGAAAGTGCCACGCACATCCACCGCTTTAAAGTTGTGTTAACATGGAAGTGGACTATTGTTAATTTCATCGTATGGCTATCATGATTTTAAGCAATCCACCGAATAATTGTAGCATACACGCGGAATTTTCCTTATACTAAGTAAGGGAAATATTCCATGCATATAATTACGCCTAACGTAATCCGTAGCCGGAATAATTAATAAATAGAGGAAAATAGTGTTCGTCTCATTCACTTTAAAGAGAGGCGAACTTCTACTTGAATATAGATAAATGAACTAAATAGAGGTGAAGCCCATGTTTGATAGACTACAAGCAGTAGAGGATCGTTATGAAAGGCTAAATGAGCTTTTAAGTGATCCTGATATTGTAAACGACAGTAAAAAATTACGTGAATATTCAAAGGAACAATCGGATATTCAAGAGACAGTGGATGCTTATCGTGAATATAAAAGTGTTAAAGATCAACTAGTTGATACACGAGAAATGTTAGAGAATGAAAAAGATCCGGATATGCACGAGATGGTAAAAGAAGAATTCAACTCATTAAAAGAACAGCAAGAAGAGTTGGAAGAACGTCTTCGTGTTTTATTAATTCCGAAAGATCCGAATGACAATAAAAACGTTATTATGGAGATTCGTGGTGCAGCCGGCGGTGATGAGGCAAATATTTTCGCAGGTGACTTATTCCGTATGTATTCTCGCTATGCTGAAACACAAGGCTGGAAAATTGATATTATGGAAGCAACACCAAACCCAATGGGCGGCTACAAAGAAGTAATCTTTATGATTAACGGGCAAGGCGCTTATTCTAAATTTAAATTTGAAAATGGTGCACACCGTGTACAACGTGTACCAGCAACTGAATCACAAGGACGTATTCATACATCAACAGCGACAGTGGCTTGCTTACCGGAAGTAGAAGAAGTAGATGTTGAAATTCACGAAAAAGATATCCGTGTCGATACATTTGCATCTTCAGGCGCAGGTGGGCAATCGGTAAATACAACGATGTCAGCTGTTCGTATGACCCATTTACCAACAGGTGTTGTTGTATCCATGCAGGATGAACGTTCACAAATTAAAAACCGTGAAAAAGCGATGAAAATTCTTCGTGCACGTGTAGCAGATATGTATTTACAAGAAGCACAAAAAGAAATTGATGCAACACGTAAGTCAGCAGTAGGTTCGGGAGACCGTTCAGAGCGTATCCGCACATACAATTATCCACAAAACCGTGTCACAGATCATCGCATTGGCTTAACAATTCAAAAGCTAGATCAAATCGTTGAGGGTAGACTAGACGAAATTATTGATGCGCTAATCTTAGAAGAGCAAGCATCGAAGTTAGAGCGACTTAATGATGACCTATAAAAATGTAATGGAGGCCCTTGATTGGGCTTCTTCTTTTTTAGTGGATAATGGACGCGAAGAGACTGCTGCTCGTATTGTCATGCAGCATGTACTCGGCACAACGTATTCGGCTGTGATGTTACACTTACAAGACACCTTAACCTTTGAGCAAAGTGAACGGTTTGAAAAATTGATTGAAGAGCATGCAAGTGGCCGACCTGTGCAGTATTGTATTGGTAGCGAAGAATTTTACGGACGTACATTTATAGTAGATGAGTCGGTGCTTATTCCGAGACCTGAAACCGAAGAATTAGTGCTGGCAACAACCAATCGAATTGGCCAATTATTTGAAAACAAAACGCTAAAGCTAGCAGATATCGGAACAGGTAGCGGTGCTATTGCCATTTCTATGAAGCTAGAATGTCCAGAATTAACAGTTGTAGCAACAGATGTATCTGTTGCGGCATTAGCTACTGCCAAAAAAAATGCACAATTACTAGCTGCGGATATTGATTTTCGTCTAGGCGATTTAACAGCACCTTTAGTTGGGGAAAAGTTTGATATTGTGTTATCGAACCCTCCATATATCGCCTTTGAAGAAGCGAAGGAGATGTCTAGCATTGTGTTGGAGCATGAACCACATAGCGCTCTTTTTGCGGAAGAGGACGGGCTTGTGTTATATCGTAAACTAGCACAACAGCTTCCGGCTCTAATGAACAAGCCAGCTTTAATTGGACTGGAAATTGGTTATACACAGGGAGAGCAAGTAGCAGAATTTTTTAAAGAAAGTTTTCCACAGGCTAGTATTACCGTGGAAAAAGATATTAATGGAAAACCTCGTATGGTTTTTTGTGAAATTCATGTATAAAGATTATCCTTCTTGACCACAATGTTGAGCAAGGAGGGATTTTTATGTTAAACGAATACAAGATTGTTAGATTTCCAAAACAAAATAGTGTACTAGCCTTTGCTAGACTAGTAATCATTGCGATAGCTTTACAACTATGTATTTTATATATTCCATCATTAATAGGTTCTGCACAGCAAGCTATGAATCATCAACAAGAAAAAGATTTTCGTATAAGAGTTATAGCAAATAGCAATACAACGAATGATCAACTAGAAAAAGAGCAACTTGTAAAAGACTTAAAGCCTTATTTATTACAAGTAGGTGCTACTACAGATGTGGATAATGACAGCATTGCGACATTAAAAAAGAATATTGAAGCACAATTAAAAGAAAATTATCCACAATTGCATACACAAGTTGTACTTGGGGATAACTTATTTCCACCGAAAAGACAGGAATCGATGTTTTACCCACAAAATATGTATCATTCAATTGTCGTGAAAATTGGTGATGCGCGTGGCGATAACTGGTGGTGCAGCATTTTCCCATCTATTTGTGAACCTGAACAAGAGGAAAAAAAGGAAGAAAAGAAAGAAGAAAAAGAACAAGTGACATTTTTTATTTGGGAATGGATTAAAGGAATTTTTGAGTAATTGTGCACAAATTCAGATAACTTATACACAATTATGGATAAGTTATAAACAAAATGTGGATAATTCAGAAAAAAACAACGATTGAAAGAAGGTTTTTCATATGGAAACCGTTTGCAAGATTGTGGACAGTAATGTGAATAGTCAAATAACTTATGCACAAGCTGTGGATATCTTAAATGCAGGAGAAGTTGTGGCATTTCCAACAGAAACGGTTTACGGTTTAGGGGCAGTGGCTACAAATGATGAAGCAGTCAAAAAGATTTTTAAGGCAAAAGGTCGACCATCCGATAACCCGCTTATAGTCCATGTAGGAACGAAAGAGGAAGTTCACCTTTATATAGAACATATTTCTGAACTTGCAAAAAAATGTATGGATGTATTTTGGCCAGGGCCTCTTACACTGGTGATGCCAGTAAAACCAAATGTGCTAGCAGAAAGTGTGACAGCTGGCTTAAAAACAGTAGGCATTCGTATGCCTGATCATCCCGTTGCGTTAGCATTACTACAGCAAATACAAAAACCACTAGCTGCACCAAGTGCGAATCGAAGCGGGAAACCAAGCCCAACAGAGGCGATACATGTAAAAGACGATTTAGAAGGGTACATACCGTATATTTTAGATGGTGGTCCAACAGGCATTGGCTTTGAATCAACCGTCCTTGATGTTACGCATGAACCACCCGTTATATTACGTCCAGGTGGCATTACAAAGGAAATGTTAGAGTCTGTAATAGGCCCAGTTATTCAACCGTCCAAAATAGAACAGACAATGGAAGAAACACCGAAAGCGCCAGGTATGAAGTACACGCATTATGCGCCCAATGCACCTGTCTACTTAATCGACTGTGATGACCAAAAAGTGCAACAAGCAATACAGCAACTTCAAGCACAGCAACATAAAGTAGCACTTCTAGCACCTGCTAGCTTTGAGCATATTAAAACGGATTTTTATTTTTCAATCGGTGAAGCAGGTAGCAAAGAAGAGATGGGTGCGTCTTTATACCATGCGTTACGTGCTTGCGATAAAACAGAAGCTACCATTATATTAGCGACGACAACATCCACTGAAGGTGTAGGTGCCGCCATTATGAACAGACTCGAAAAAGCCGCGGGCGGTAAATGGTATACACGTTAACATTGGAATGCATCGAGACTCTACTGGCGATTGGTGAGAATTTCGTAGCGATGCGCCGAGTTTTCATCGCGACAAGCAAGAATTTACCAGAGATATCCACAAGTTTACCCGTAATATGAAAGCATCAAGGAAGTTCGTTCTTGATGCTTTTTTTGATATGGACATTATTGATAATACTGTATTTTCGAGCATAAAATGATAAAATATTAGAAAGCGAAGGAGTGCATTCTTGCAGGGGATTCTTGCAGGTATTTTAACGTCTGTAGATGTCATCGGATTATTTGTATTAATTCCAAATGTTAGATATCGCTTGTTTTTGGCAGTGTGGACAGCCACGTTACATATGCTTTTTCCACTGCTCGGCTTTGAATTAGGAAGCTACTTAGTGCGTTTTTTGTTAGAATGGGGACAATGGATTTCAAGTATTTTATTATTTAGTATTGGCCTCCATTTACTGTTGTCTTCTCACAAAAATGAGAAAATAACCATTTCACCCGTTTTATTAGCTGTGACTGCTAGCCTAGATACCTTTTCAGTGAGTGTTTCTTTTGGTATGCTTAACTTAGAAAAGACAATTTTCATAATTAGTGCTGGATTGAGTGCTTTTATTTGTTCTTATGGGTCTTTAGTTTTAGCACGCAGAAGTCAGGTTTTTTTTGGAAATAAAATTCAAATAATTGCAGGCATTATTTTTATCATTATGAGTATCCTTGCAATTAAAAAATAAATAAGGAAGGTGATAAGTGTGAATATATTATTTGTATGTACTGGGAATACTTGTCGCAGTCCGATGGCAGAGGCCATTTTAAAACAGAAACAACTCGCCGATGTTAATGTTCGTTCAGCTGGAATTTATGCAATGCCGAACGCAGAAATGTCTGCACATGCACAGCAAGTTTTACATGAGGCGAATATAGCGCATCAGCATTTAGCTACACAACTATCCATAGCAGAAGTGGAGTGGGCCGATCTCGTTTTAACGATGACCACAGCACATAAAGCTACCATCATTGCTAACTATCCACATACGGAAGAAAAAGTTTTTACATTGAAGGAATATACGAGTGAAGGAAGCTATGAAAATGTTGTAGATCCTTACGGTGGAAGTAAAGCAATTTATGAGGAAACCTTTGCAGAATTACAGGAACTAGTTGAACGATTAGTAAAAATACTTGAGAAGAATTGAGGGGCACTATGAAAAAACAGTTTGGCTTACGACTTAAACTAGTATTATTTGTAAGTATACTTGCACTAATCACATATAGTATAAGCTTTATCTTCATTGAATTTATACAACCTACTGTTTTCCCGGAAACCAATCGTAAGCTATTTGAAGTGATTACTTATTTATTAGGGATTACTTGGTCAGGTATTTTAGCTGCAATTTTCAGTGTTATTTTAATCAAGCCATTACAGCAGCTTGAATATTCTGCTACACGTGTTGCAGAAGGTAAAATTGGACAGGATGTAGTGATGCCGAAAACAAATGATGAGATTCGTTCAGTCGCTATAGCATTCCAACAAATGGTGTTAAATTTACGACATATGGTAGAAAGCATCGATCAAAACTTCCAACAAACAAATCAATCTATTATTAAGCTTTCCGATGAAACCGCTGTTGCTACAAAGAAAGCAGACGGTATTGCGGTGACAGTGAGACATATTTCCGAAGGCGCCGAAGCGTCAGCTACAGCAGTACAAGATACCGCAGAAGCAATTGAAGATGTGCGAGCATTAGCAACTGAAGTCAATACGAGAGCTGAACAGTCTGCAACACAATCGAAAGAGATTTTACATAATTTAACTAATACAACAAAAGCGATTGAAACGTTAGTCAACAGCATTCAACAAATTGCAGCAGGCAACAACGAAGCGTTAGAAAGTATTCGTACATTGGAAGACAATGCGGGACAAGTTGAACGGATTATTAGTTTAGTAGGGGATATTGCTGCACAAACTAATTTACTAGCGTTAAATGCATCCATTGAAGCTGCTCGTGCAGGAGAACATGGAAAAGGCTTTGCGGTTGTAGCAGAAGAAGTTCGTGGCTTAGCGGATGAAAGTGCAAAAGCAGTACAGGGCATTACGTCTCTAATCCAATCCATGCAACAAAATGTTGAGATTGTCGTGAAGCAAATGAATCAACAGGTAGCATTTGCAACAAAAGAAGCAGCACGCGTATCAGAGACAACGACAGCTGTTGAAGGAATGTCCTCTAGTGTGCATGAAATGGCAAACGCAATTGTCGAGATTTCTTCATTAATAGAAAAACAAATGCACAATATCGAAACAACTGCTCGACAATCACAAGAAGTAGCAGCAATTGCACAAGAAACATCAGCAGGTGCTCAGGAAGTTAGCAGTGCAACAGAAGAACAAGCTTATGCAATCGAGCAGGTTGAACAACTTGCGCAAGATTTAAAAAAGCAATCTGAAGCGCTTCATAAAATGATTCAACAATTTGATAGACAAGCATAGAAAATTAGACTGTGGACAAGCTTAAAAAGCATGCCCACAGTTTTTTTATTTTATCTGGCATGGACGATAATGGGGTCTTTTGGAAAAGATATCAAAATAGTTTGTCCACCGTAATAGAAAAAACAGACAAACTTCAGAAGAGGGAATATTAGAACAAAAGACCATTATCCGAATTTATTAACAGGATATTCACATTATCCACAAAAAAAAGACCTAAAAATGAACGTTTTTTAATCAACTTACAAGAAACGTTCGTCTTTTAGGAGAAATCAGCATAAAAATGCAACAAAAATCATGTTATTCTAGGGAGAGAAGTGGTAAACTAATGTTGACTATATTTCGAAATGAGGGAACCCAGTGAGAATAGCAATTTCTTCTGATCACGGAGGCAATAATTTACGTCGTGAGATTATGCAACTGTTAGATGAGCTAAATATTAGCTACGAAGATTTTGGTCCACAATCTGCGGATTCAGTAGACTATCCTGATTATGCAAAGCCAGTTTCTGAAGGTGTTGCTAGCGGGGAATTTGATAAAGGCATTTTAATTTGTGGAACAGGGATTGGCATGTCCATCGCTGCGAACAAAGTAAAAGGTATTCGTTGTGCTTTAGTACACGATGTATTTAGTGCAAAGGCAACTCGTTGCCATAATGATTCAAATATTTTAGCAATGGGTGAGCGCGTCATTGGTCCTGGCCTTGCACGTGAAATCGCTAAAACATGGCTTGAAACAGATTTTGAAGGCGGTCGCCATACACGCCGCGTAGAAAAAATCGCTGAATTAGAACAATAAACAATACGCTTTTTCAGTCGTGGTCACAATAGCGAATAGGCAGTGGCAGCATATGCTGTCACTTTGCCCTATGCCATTGTACGGCTTAGCGTAAGGAAAAGACATCAATAAAAGGGGCTGAGCTTAATGGTTGTGCAACAAATACAAACGCAATTGACTCAGTTACTCAGTGATTTCGAAGAGCAAGTAGTGTTGCGACCAAAGACTATTTTTGTCGTAGGCTGCTCTACGTCTGAAGTGATTGGTCAGAAAATTGGCACAGCGGGTGCGTTGGAAACAGCACAAGCGATTTTTGAGCCGTTGCAAGCATTTGCAAAGAAACATCAGCTATATCTAGCATTCCAAGGTTGTGAGCATATCAATCGTGCAATTACGATGGAAGCTTCAGTTGCAGAACAGTTTGGCTATGAACCAGTAGCAGTCATACCTGTTCGTACTGCAGGCGGGTCAATGTCAGCTTATGCGTATACAAAATTGGAAAACCCAGTTGTTGTAGAGGCGATACGTGCACATGCAGGTATTGACATAGGACAAACGCTAATTGGTATGCATTTAAAGGAAGTAGCTGTTCCAGTTCGTACATCCGTACGAACAGTAGGGGAAGCAATTGTCACAGTAGCAACAACACGTCCAAAGCTAATTGGTGGCGAACGTGCTGTATATAAATAACACTACTTCTGTTGTCAGAGGTACAGGTAAATAACGATAATACTTAGGAGGCTTTTTCAAACATGGCATACGAAAAATTAGCAGTACAAGACAAAGCAGTATTAGATGGGATTTTAGCAGAGAAAAAACGTCAACAAGCGAATATCGAGTTAATTGCATCTGAAAACTTTGTATCTGAAGCAGTAATGGAAGCACAAGGTTCAGTTCTTACTAACAAATATGCTGAAGGTTATCCGGGAAAACGTTACTATGGTGGCTGTGAGCACGTAGACGTAGTTGAAGATATTGCACGTGACCGTGTGAAAGAAATCTTCGGTGCAGAATATGCTAACGTACAACCACACTCTGGTGCACAAGCGAATATGGCTGTATACCATACAATTTTAGAACCAGGCGATACAGTGCTAGGGATGAACCTATCTCATGGCGGTCACTTAACACATGGATCTCCTGTAAACTTCTCAGGCGTGCTTTACAATTTCGTTGAATACGGTGTAACAGAAGATACACATGTAATTGACTACGAAGATGTTCGTCAAAAAGCATTAGCACATAAACCAAAACTAATTGTAGCGGGTGCATCTGCATATCCACGCGAAATTGATTTCGCTAAATTCCGTGAAATTGCCGATGAAGTAGGAGCTTACTTTATGGTTGATATGGCACACATCGCAGGTCTTGTAGCTGCTGGAGAGCACCAATCACCAATTCCTTACGCTGATTTTGTTACATCGACTACACATAAAACATTACGTGGCCCACGTGGTGGTTTAATTCTTGCATCTAAAGAATGGGAGCAAAAATTAAATAAATCTGTATTCCCAGGTATCCAAGGCGGACCACTTATGCACGTAATCGCTGCAAAAGCAGTAGCATTTGGCGAAGCTTTACAACCTGAGTTCAAAGAATATGCCAAACAAATTAAAGCAAATGCACGCGCTTTAGCAGACGTGCTAATCGCTGAAGGTGTAGAAATCGTTTCGGGTGGCACAGATAATCACTTATTACTATTAAACGTAAAATCTCTTGGCTTAACTGGTAAAGTAGCAGAGCATGCACTAGATGAAGTAGGTATTACAACAAACAAAAACACAATCCCTTACGATACAGAATCTCCATTTGTTACTTCTGGTATCCGTATTGGTACACCTGCTGTAACATCTCGTGGCTTTAAAGAAGAAGATATGAAAGAAGTCGGCGCTATTATTGCAGCTGTACTTAAAAACCCTGAAGATGAAGCGGTGAAAGCTGAAGCAAAAGAGCGCGTAAAAGCTTTAACTGACAAACATCCATTATACGCATAATCATTATTGCGAAAAGGCTGTGACTAAAGTGTAAAGTTCACTTTAGCCACGGCCTTTTTGTTTATATATCTGCAATAATCACTTTTTTGCTACCCAAAAAATAAAATCATCTTATTTATGGGTTTTTTTACATAAATATATAATAAAAGGGTATATTGTATTCACTAAGGACAACTAATGTCCTGAAAAGGATAATATTTTTTTATAAAAGTGACAATTTATTGAATTTATATGTACAATATATAATGAAGTTATAGTTGGTGGATAGAGACGGGAGGGGTTGGATGGTTACTAAATCTATGGATATACACAATAGTATATTATTAACGACAATTCGTAACTTAGGTGAACAATCAAAAGAAAGCTACGTTATTTTAGATGCTAAAACAAATTGTATACTAGAATGCAATGAATCTTTTTGCATGCTAATAAATGCAAGTCATACAGAGATTCTCAAAAAAGATTATTTTGAGATGCTTTCAAATCAGTTACAAACGACAACAGTTGAAATGATAACAGAGAAAATACATAGTGGAGCAATGGTGACAGCAAAGTTGCATCACCATCGCTTTGAAAAGCCGCCATTTTGGGCCGAGATGCAGACCCTTCCTTTTCAAAGTCATAATAATGAAACTTTATTTGTGTTAGTACTTGTAAAGGATATAACGTATTATCATACAGAAGATTTTATAATGCAATTAGAGAGAGCCATCTACGAAGCGATAGAAAAAGACGAGCCATTTTACAAAAAAATGGACACTATTTGTAGCGGCATAGATGAATTTTTTATTCCATTTGTCTTTAGTACAATACTTATTAAAACAGAATCCAATCAACTTCAAGTGTTTACTTCTAATAGGATGCGTGACCATGTACCACAATTTTGTGAGATGAACGACTTTTATAGACAGGTGATGCAACAGGGATCGACGATAATTACAAATAACTTAGAAGATATTGCTATTCCAATAGAGTTTAAACGTTTTGCCAATACAACAAATAAACAAATTGGATGGTTTGTCCCTATTCGTAATCAGAAGCAACAAGCGATTGGCTTGTTTATGATATTTTCGCAATATTCAAGCGAAAGTACATTGTTTAATAAGTTGTTTGAAAAAATAGGTGCACTTGTTGCATTAGCATTTACGTATGCAAAAACACAAAGAAAGATATGGGATTTAGCCTATAAGGATATTACAACGGGTTTGCCGAATCGACATAGTTTTTTAAATAAGATTGAACAGGAAGAACAACGTGGGCATATTGGCTTTATCAAAATAATACAACCTAGTGAATTCCATCAAGTCGTTGAATTATACGGTCGAGAAGCGGGCGACGAGTTATTAAGGCAAGTTGCTCGACGCCTCCAAGAACATAAAACCGAAATTAATGAATATATTGCTCGATTTACAAGTTCGAGTCTTATTATTTCTCAAGTTACACATAAAGAAGAATTCAGTGACTATGAACAACGCATCAAAGAATTAACACGCCAGCCCTTTATAATAAATGGTAAGCACATTTATATTACGTTAAAAACTGGAATTTCTTATTTTGATAAAGCAATAAAAATAGCTGATGCCATCCGATTTGCTGATAATGCACTATCTTATGCAGCTAACAAACCAGGCTCACATATGGAAATATTCACAAAAGAACGCAACGATTTACTAGAGCAACAAATGACTGTTCTAAATCATTTATCACAAGCACTTAAAAATAAAGAAATTTCTGTAAATCTACAACCGAAAGTAGATTTACGAACGGGTGAAATTCAAAGTATTGAAGCTTTAGCTCGTTGGCATTCACCTATTCTCGGCTTTGTATCGCCGGCTATGTTTATACCAGTTGCAGAAAATGCAGGTAAGGTTCGTGAGATTGATAGTCAAGTGTTAGAGATAGTACTTGCATGGCTAGCAGAGCGGCAACAATTAGGCAAGAAGCTGGTGAAAGTTGCAGTCAATATTTCGCCAGATCATTTTTACTATCTTCATTTTGTAAGGGATATCCGCCAGCTCGTTGAAAAATATAAAATTGATCCAAGCAATATTATTTTAGAGGTAACTGAAAATATCGGTTTAGTCGATTTCCAAACTGCATTCACCATTATCAAAGAATTAAAAAGCTATGGCTTTCAAACATCGGTGGATGATTTCGGGACAGGCTTTTCCTCGCTGAGCTATTTGCAACGATTACCGTTCACAGAGTTAAAGATTGATCGCAGTTTTATTAATGACATAAAAGATGCGGCAACATTAGCCATTGTACGTTCCATTATTCAGCTAGCTTTAAATTTAGGCATGACATCTGTTGCGGAAGGAATAGAAAATGAGGAACAGGTTGAGATTTTACGAGCGCTAGGTTGTACAGTCGGACAAGGTTACTTCTATTATAAACCAATGTCAATTGCACAACTTGATACTATACTTGATGTATAATTAGCTTGTATATGTAGCAAACACTCTAGAAAAGGGCATATCTCGAATTTAATTTTGAGACAGTTGATATTTTCTGTTATACTAGTTGAGATAAAAATCAATCCGAACGGTTAGGAGAGAACCCCTTTGAGCAAAGTATACGTATTTGATCATCCACTAATCCAACACAAGTTAACTTATATTCGTGATAAAAATACAGGAACTAAAGAATTTCGTGAGCTAGTTGATGAGGTAGCAACATTAATGGCATTCGAGATTACGCGAGATATGCCTGTAGAAGAAATTGAAATTGAAACACCTGTAACCATTGCAAAAACAAAAGTTCTTTCTGGGAAAAAACTTGCCATCGTACCGATTTTACGCGCAGGAATCGGCATGGTAGACGGTGTATTAAAACTTATTCCAGCTGCTAAAGTTGGTCATATCGGTCTTTATCGTGACCCAGAAACATTAAAACCTGTTGAGTACTATGCAAAATTGCCTGCAGATGTTGAAGAACGAGACTTCATTATTGTAGACCCAATGCTTGCTACGGGTGGTTCAGCAGTGGAAGCTATCAACTCACTGAAAAAACGCGGTGCGAAAAGCATTAAATTTATGTGCTTAATTGCTGCGCCTGAAGGTGTAAAAGTGATTCAAGACGAACATCCTGATGTGGATATCTATATTGCAGCACTTGACGAAAAGTTAAATGACCATGGCTACATTGTTCCAGGTTTAGGTGATGCTGGAGACCGTTTATTCGGTACAAAATAATATTGCGTGTATTGCTTACGAAGTAATATCGTTTTATAAACAGCAACTTTATAGCACTTGAAAGCGTCCTTCAGTACTGAAGGACGTTTCATAGTATGTTTGGGCAATTCATCCCCCGAACTTGGCACTTCAAGGTGAAGAAGGGGCATTGCTTTTTAAACGTACAATATAACCAAAGGACGGTGCAAATCGTTTTGACGAAAAAATGGAAAGTGATGACGATTTTCGGTACAAGACCAGAGGCGATTAAAATGGCCCCGCTTGTATTGGAATTACAAAAGCATCCCGAGCAAGTGGAATCGATTGTGACTGTAACAGCACAACATCGCCAAATGCTTGACCAAGTATTAGAAACATTTAAGATTACGCCAGACTACGATTTAAATATTATGAAGGATCGTCAAACACTGATTGATGTGACAACAAATGCTTTACAAGGCTTAGATAAAGTTATGAAAGAAGCGCAACCTGATATTGTCTTAGTGCATGGCGATACGGCAACAACATTTATTGCAAGTTTAGCAGCATTTTATAATCAAATTGCCATTGGTCATGTTGAAGCGGGTTTACGTACATGGAATAAATATTCGCCTTATCCAGAGGAAATGAATCGTCAGTTGACAGGTGTCATGGCCGATTTACACTTCGCGCCAACTGAAGTATCGAAGAAAAACCTATTGGACGAAAATAAAAATCCAAATACGATTTATGTAACGGGCAATACAGCTATTGATGCATTAGCTACAACGGTGAGTGAACATTATACACATCCAGTGTTAGAGAAAATAGCAAATGACCGCATGATCTTATTAACAGCACATCGTCGTGAAAATTTAGGCGAACCAATGCGCCATATGTTCCGAGCAATTACTCGACTGCTGGCGGAGCATGAGGATGTTCAGGTTGTTTATCCGGTGCATATGAATCCAGCTGTTCGAGAAATTGCCAACGAAATATTAGGTGATAATAAACGTGTGCATTTAATTGAACCGCTTGAAGTTTTTGATTTCCATAACTTCGCTGCTAATTCGTATATGATTTTAACGGATTCTGGCGGTGTACAAGAGGAAGCACCATCATTAGGCAAGCCAGTTCTAGTGCTACGTGATACAACAGAGCGTCCAGAAGGTATTGCTGCTGGAACTTTGAAACTAGCAGGTACAGAAGAGGAAACGATTTATTCTCTAGCAAAAGAATTACTAGAGGATAAAGAAGCATACGAAGCTATGGCAAAAGCCTCTAATCCTTATGGAGATGGGCATGCTTCACAGCGTATTGTGGAAGCGCTCTTAGATTTTTTACAAAAAAGCAAGTAATACACCATTCTGAGTTCAAAAAATGAGTAAATAGAACTAATGGTAAATGCGTCGCTAATTTACGAGCATATTTATGTCGTAAATTAGCTTTTTTTTGCATTATTCCGAAAAAACTTTTGGAATCTATGAAAGTTTATACACAAATTTGTCAACAATTTGACAAGAGTATAGTGGCTGTGAAGTTTTTCTCCTTTACTAATTGACTTCAAATATCACCTATTGTATGCTTACAAAGGGTAAGAATGATAAGGGTTTCTATTCGTTGATAGACGTTGAAACACTTGTTATATCAAGTTTCTACTAAATTGACAGTACAAACCATCACTGTCGATTTGCAACGTTTTGTGCGTTTCGGTTTTATACCGAATAAGTATGGGGTGTAAGGCATTATTAGGGATTTACACCTGTAATTTCAAATGACGTCCCCATTACTATTCCGCTGTGAGTAGTGTTTTTCACTGCTCTTTTCTGATTTCACAAAGTGGTCAGCAAACGTTTTCTTTACTCGAAAAAATGATTCAGGAGACTACAAACCAATGCTAGATTTGCATCACATTTTTGCTGTGCAGAAGAGAGCGTTATTTTTTTTGCTCGCACTTTGCGCATTAGGCTGGGGCTTTACGTCCTATCAAACTGTTTTTGCGGGCATCGCAATCGGTGCATTTTTTGGTACGTATAATTTTTGGATTTTAGTTCGCCGTATGGAGAAGTTTGATCGTTCCATTAGTGAAGGGAAGAAAATAGGTTCACTTGGTACAGCACTTCGTTTTGGATCAGGTGTAGCGGCAGTTGCTATAGCCATTTCGTTGCCAAACTATTTTCACTTAATTAGCACGGTCATAGGGCTAATGATTCCGTACGTTTTTCTCTTTGTCGAGAGAATTGTATCTCATGTAAGGAACCACTAATGTGCTTTATTAGAAAGAGAGGTGAAAAATAACAATGAATCATGAAGCTCCGTTAGTAACCATTGGATTTTTAACATTTAACTTATCTACAGTTATGATGTTACTAGTTGCAGCTACTATCGTATTTTTAATCGCAGTTATTTCAACTAGAAACTTAAAGTTAAAACCAACTGGTATGCAAAACTTTATGGAATGGATTATGGATTTCGTAAAGAATATCATTCAAAGCAACATGGACTGGAAAACGGGTGGACGATTCCACATTCTAGGTATCACACTTATTATGTTTATCGCAGTATCTAACTTATTAGGTCTTCCATTCTCTATCATCTATGACCATCAACTTTGGTGGAAATCGCCAACAGCTGACCCAACGGTTACAATGACTCTTGCAGCGATGATTTTAGTATTAACGCAATACTATGGTATCAAAATGAAGGGTACAGGCCATTATGTTGGTACATTCTTCAAACCAATGTCATTTATGTTCCCGTTAAAAATCATTGAAGAGTTTGCAAACACTTTAACATTAGGTCTGCGTCTTTACGGTAATATTTATGCAGGTGAAATTTTACTTGCATTAATCGCAGGATTAGCCGTATCAGGACCAATCGGGTTCGTAGGGGCAATTGTTCCTATGATGGCATGGCAAGGTTTCTCTATTTTCATCGGCTTTATCCAAGCCTTTATCTTCACAATGTTAACAATGGTTTACATGGCTCATAAAGTGAGCGATGACCATTAATATAAAGCATAAATTTTATGCTTGAACCAAAAAAACAAACAATTCCAAGGAGGAAATTTAAAAATGACAGGTTCATTAGGTTTATTAGCAGCAGCAATCGCAATCGGTTTAGGTGCACTTGGTGCAGGTATTGGTAACGGTCTTATCGTATCAAAAACAGTTGAAGGTATCGCTCGCCAACCAGAAGCTCGTGGCGTTCTTCAAACTACTATGTTCATCGGGGTTGCATTAGTTGAAGCCTTACCGATCATCGCAGTAGTAGTAGCATTCATCGTAATGAACAAATAATTCAGTTGTATACTGAATTTTACTAGTGGCGAAGCAGGATTCACCAGATGAAACTTCGCCCTTCATTTTGGAACTGATAAAAGCTATGTGCAAATATAGCTTTTTAAAATAGGTAAGTTTTTTAAGTATTACAAACTATTATGTTGAAGTTAAAGCTCTTGAAGGGAGTGAAACAATCGTGTTTTTAGACAATCTTGTACTTGGTGCAGGTGGAGGATTCAATGGTGGAGATATCGTCTCAACATTAGTCATCTTCTTAGTATTAATGCTTCTTCTTAAAAAGTTCGCTTGGGGTCCATTAATGGGCATCATGCAACAACGTGAAGAATTAGTAGCAAGTGAAATCGAAGCAGCTGAAAAAGCGCGCAAAGATTCGCACAAATTTTTAGAAGAACAAAAAAGTCTTCTTAAAGAAGCTCGTACGGAAGCACAATCGATTGTTGAGGGTGCTAAGAAGCAAGGCGAAATGCAAAAAGAAGAAATTCTTACAGCAGCTCGCAACGAAGCTAACCGCTTAAAAGAATCGGCTTTACGTGAAATCGAGTCTGAAAAAGAAAAAGCGATCGCAGCTGTACGTGATGAAGTCGTTTCATTATCTGTACTTGCAGCATCTAAAGTCCTTAGCAAAGAGATTTCTGAGGCAGACAACCGTGCTCTAATTGAAGAGACGATTGCGAAGGCAGGGGAAGCTCAATGAGTAATTCAACTGTAGCTAAGCGTTACGCTCAAGCTCTTTTTGAACTTGCGCAACAAAAAAATATTCTTGCTGAAGTTGGGGCAGACTTAAACGAGTTAACAAAAGTTGTAAATGAATCTCCTGATTTTTTAACACTTTTAAATGCGCCTAAGTTCTCTATCGAACGCAAGAAACAAATGGTTGCTGAAATCTTTGCAAGTGCAACGCCAGAAGTTTTACACACAGTTCAACTACTTGTTGAGAAAAAGCGTGTAAACGAAGTGAAGCTTATTGCGAATGCGTATGCTGAACTTGCTGCACAAGCACAAGGTTCTGCAGATGCAACTGTATTCTCAACTCGTGCACTTTCTGCTGAAGAAAGCGCTAAAATTTCTGCAGCATTCGCCAAACTTGTTGGGAAACAATCATTAAACATTACAAACGAAATCGATCCATCATTATTAGGTGGTATTCGTGTTCAAATCGGTAACCATATTTATGACAGCTCAGTAGTGAACAAGCTAGAGCGTCTAAAACGTGAATTAATCGGTTAATAATTTAGAAATGTGAGAGGTGACATACATGGGCATCAAGGCTGAAGAAATCAGCAGTCTGATTAAACAACAGATTGAGAATTATGAATCTGAACTTAAAGTAAGCGAAGTTGGTACAGTTATCCGTATTGGTGACGGTATCGCTCTTGCTCATGGCCTCGACAACGCCATGGCTGGAGAGCTTTTAGAGTTCTCTAACGGTGTTATGGGTATGGCTCAAAACCTAGAAGAAGGTAACGTTGGTATCGTAATCTTAGGTCCATACACAGACATCAAAGAAGGCGATGAAGTTCGTCGTACAGGTCGTATTATGGAAGTACCAGTTGGTGAAGAACTAATTGGTCGTGTTGTAAATCCACTAGGTCAACCAGTGGACGGACAAGGTCCAATCAACACAACAAAATCTCGTCCAATCGAAAGCCCAGCTTTCGGTGTAATGGCTCGTAAATCAGTACATGAACCACTACAAACTGGTATTAAAGCGATTGACGCACTTGTACCAATCGGTCGTGGTCAACGTGAGTTAATCATCGGTGACCGCCAAGTTGGTAAAACATCTGTAGCGATCGATACAATCCTTAACCAAGGTGACCAAAACATGATCTGTATCTATGTTGCTATTGGTCAAAAAGAATCTACTGTACGTGGTGTAGTAGAAACACTTCGTAAACATGGCGCTTTAGATTATACAATCGTTGTGACAGCTTCTGCTTCTCAACCAGCTCCATTATTATTCTTAGCACCATTCGCTGGTGTATCTATGGCTGAAGAATTCATGTTACAAGGTAAACACGTTTTAATCGTGTATGATGATCTTTCTAAACAAGCATCAGCTTACCGTGAACTTTCACTTCTTCTTCGCCGTCCTCCAGGTCGTGAAGCTTACCCTGGTGACGTTTTCTACTTACACAGCCGCTTATTAGAACGTGCTGCGAAGTTAAATGAAACATATCAAAATGGTTCAATTACAGCTCTTCCATTCGTTGAGACACAAGCTGGGGATATCTCTGCATACATCCCAACTAACGTAATCTCAATCACTGATGGACAAATTTTCTTACAATCTGACTTATTCAACTCAGGTGTACGTCCAGCGATTAACGCCGGTCTTTCTGTATCACGTGTAGGTGGATCTGCTCAAATTAAAGCGATGAAAAAAGTTGCGGGTACACTACGTCTTGACTTAGCTGCATTCCGTGAGCTTGAATCTTTCGCTCAATTCGGTTCAGATTTAGATAAAATCACACTTGCTAAACTTGAGCGTGGTAAACGTACGGTTGAAGTTCTTAAACAAGACCTAAACAAACCACTTAAAGTTGAAAAACAAGTTGCAATCCTTTACGCATTAACTAAAGGTCACTTAGATGATATTCCAGTTCAAGATATCGTTCGTTTTGAAAGTGAATTCTTAAGCTGGTTAGATACAAACCACACAAACGTTTTAGATCATGTTCGTACTACTAAAGAACTTGCTCCTGATGCGGAATACGTAGCAGCTTTAACTGACTTCAAAAAAACTTTCGCTAAATCAGAATAAGCAAGAAAAATAGTCGCTTGATTAAAAAACAAAAGGTGGTGAAATACCAGTGGTAAACTTACGCGAAATAAAAGGTCGTATTAATTCTACAAAGAGTACGAAACAAATTACGAAAGCGATGCAGATGGTTTCTTCTTCAAAGTTACGTCGTGCAGAGCAAAACGCTAAAGCTTACGTTCCTTACATGGAAAAAATTCAAGACGTAGTAGGCGCTATCGCATCAGGTACAAAAGACAGTGGACATCCAATGTTAACTGCTCGTCCTGTTAAAAGAACAGCTTACTTAGTCATTGGTTCTGACCGTGGTCTTGCAGGTGCTTACAACTCAAGTATCCTACGTCAAGTACAACGTACAATCAACGAGCGTCATAAATCAAAAGACGAATACGTGATTTTAGCAGTAGGTCGTGTTGTTCGTGATTACTTTGTGAAACGTGATCATAATGTTATTAGCAGTGTAGTTGCTCTTCCTGACCAACCGTCATTCGCTGATATTAAAGAAATCGCTCGTAATGCTGTTGGTATGTTCATTGACGGTACGTATGATGAACTTTATATGTACTACAATCACTTTGTTAGTGCTATCGCTAACGAAGTGACAGAGAAAAAACTTCTTCCATTAACTGATATTGCACCTGCAAGCAGCAATGCTTCTTATGAATTCGAGCCATCTGGTGAGGCAATTCTTGAAGTATTACTTCCACAATATGCGGAAAGCCTTGTTTACGGCGCATTATTAGATGGAAAAGCAAGTGAACATGCTTCTCGTATGACTGCTATGAAAAATGCAACTGATAACGCATCTGATCTTATCGGAGATCTTTCATTGCAATATAACCGTGCACGTCAAGCAGCGATTACACAAGAAATTACAGAAATCGTTGGTGGGGCTGCAGCCTTAGAATAGGCTCAGCTCACCAATGTCGTATAAGAATACGATAGGAGGGTACACAGTAATGAATAAAGGACATGTTATTCAAGTAATGGGTCCGGTTGTTGACGTAAAATTCGACAATGGCCAATTACCAGCAATCTATAACTCATTAACAGTTAAGATTGAACGTCCTAATGAAGAACCAACAATTCTTGCATTAGAAGTTGCACTTCATTTAGGTGATGATTCTGTTCGTACAATTGCAATGTCATCTACTGATGGCTTACAACGTGGAGCAGAAGTAACAGACTCAGGAAAAGCTATCTCAGTACCAGTTGGTGAAGTGACTCTTGGTCGTGTATTCAACGTATTAGGAGAAGTAATCGACTTAGGTGAAGAAATTCCAGCTGATGCTCGTCGTGATTCAATTCACCGCGAAGCACCATCTTTCGATCAACTTTCAACTTCAGTTGAAATCCTTGAAACAGGTATCAAAGTAGTAGACTTATTAGCACCATACATTAAAGGTGGTAAAATCGGTCTATTCGGTGGTGCCGGTGTAGGTAAAACGGTATTAATCCAAGAATTAATCAATAACATCGCACAAGAGCACTCAGGTATCTCTGTATTCGCTGGTGTAGGTGAGCGTACGCGTGAAGGGAACGACTTATTCTTCGAGATGAGCGATTCAGGCGTTATCAAGCAAACAGCGATGGTATTCGGTCAAATGAACGAGCCACCAGGTGCGCGTATGCGTGTAGCTTTAACTGGTCTTACAATGGCAGAATACTTCCGTGATGAGCAAGGTGCAGACGTACTTTTATTCATCGACAATATCTTCCGTTTCACACAAGCAGGTTCTGAGGTTTCTGCCCTATTAGGTCGTATGCCTTCTGCGGTAGGTTACCAACCAACACTTGCAACTGAAATGGGTAAATTACAAGAACGTATCACATCTACTAACAAAGGATCTGTAACTTCTATTCAAGCGATCTATGTACCAGCCGATGACTATACTGACCCGGCTCCAGCTACAACTTTCGCCCACTTAGATGCAACTACAAACCTTGAGCGTAAATTATCTGAAATGGGTATCTACCCTGCGGTTGACCCATTAGCTTCGACTTCTCGTGCATTATCACCAGAAATCGTAGGCGCTGAGCACTACGCAGTAGCAACTGGCGTACAACGTACAATCCAACGTTACCGTGAATTACAAGATATCATTGCTATCTTAGGTATGGATGAGTTATCTGATGAAGATAAACAAACAGTTGAACGTGCTCGTCGTATTCAATTCTTCTTATCTCAAAACTTCCACGTTGCGGAACAATTCACTGGTCAAAAAGGTTCTTACGTTCCTGTTAAAGAAACGGTTCGTTCATTCAAGGAAATCCTTGAAGGTAAACACGATCACCTACCAGAAGATGCTTTCCGTTTAGTAGGTTCTATTGAAGAAGTAGTTGAAAAAGCGAAAAGCATGGGCGTAGAGGTTTAATACTAGGGACGAGGAGGAAAAAATATGAAGACAGTTACAGTCAATATTGTCACTCCCGACGGCCCGGTATACGATTCTGAAGTATCAATGGTAATCGCGAAAACAACTTCAGGTGAGATTGGTGTTCTTGCCGGCCATATTCCAATGGTAGCTCCACTTGCAATTGGTGCAGTGAAGCTGAAAAAGGACAATGGTTCAACTGAGATTGTTGCTGTAAGCGGTGGTTTCATTGAAGTTCGTCCAGAAAAGATCTCAATTTTAGCACCTTCTGCTGAAATTGCTGATAATATCGATGTACAACGTGCTAAAGAAGCCGTTAAACGCGCTGAAGGACGAATTCAAAGCAAACAAGATAACATTGATTTCAAACGTGCTGACCTAGCATTAAAACGTGCGTTGAATCGTATCAACGTTCATGAGGGTAATATCTAATTCAATTTTTAACGGGCAGATGTAATATCTGCCCGTTTTTTAAATGGAGGAACACGATGTGGGAATTTATGAAGCAGTAGGGCAAGAAGCTTTAATGGGCATTCTATCGCACCTCTTTTTTATTGCTATCACTTTTTACGCTTTGCAGGCCTTCATGCTAGAAAAATTGTTTAAAAAAAACAAAGTATTTCAAATACAGTTGATTTATATTTTGTTGAGCATTGCAATCGGGACCGCAGTCTCTAATTTCTTTCTACAAGTTTCAAGTTGGTCTGGAAAACTCCCTTACTTATTTTAAAGTTAGCTAGTGACAACTAACTTTAAAGTAACGGATGCGTAATTCATATGTGCATATTTCGAAGGGCTCCATAAGTTCACTTATGTGGTCCTTTGAAATATGTACTTAAGAGGTTTAATAAGCTATGGAAACGGAAATATAGTATCCACGAACTTTTGAAAAAAAGGGCTTAGGGATTTACATATTTTACCGTGTTATTGGTCATTCACAAAAAAAAAATAATGCGTACAATAAATTAATAGCAAAATATCAATAAATGCCTTAAAATAGTGATTTGGACGCTTGAACGAGCGTGTGAAAAGTTGTACTATAGAGTTGTTTGTTTACTTATTATGACATTATACATCTTTTTTTAAAATAAATTTTCGATAGGTTAAGAGATTGAATTCGGAGGGACGTAAGGTGGATAAAATTATAGTGACTGGCGGCCAAAAGCTACAGGGGAAAGTTCGTGTAGAGGGCGCAAAAAATGCAGTGTTACCAATCCTGGCGGCAGCTTTACTTGCTTCAAAAGGAGAAAATGTAATTAAAGAAGTCCCTAACTTAGCAGATGTTTATACCATAAATGAAGTACTAAAAAGTCTAAACGCTGATGTTACATATATACCAGAAGACAATACTGTATATATAGACGCAACAAAAGAACTTTCAAGTGAAGCTCAATTTGAATATGTCAGTAAAATGCGTGCATCCATTTTAGTGATGGGTTCTTTGCTTGCACGAAACGGCTTTGCACGAGTTGCTTTACCAGGTGGCTGTGCAATCGGTTCACGTCCAATTGAATTACATTTAAAAGGTTTTGAGGCAATGGGTGCAAAAATTTCATTTGGGCACGGGTATGTGGAAGCGAAGGTAGAGGGTCGTTTACAAGGTGCGAATGTATATTTAGATTTCCCAAGTGTCGGTGCAACAGAAAATATTATGACGGCTGCATCTTTAGCAAAAGGAACGACAGTAATTGAAAATGCAGCAAAAGAGCCTGAAATTGTAGATCTTGCAAACTTCATTAATAGTATGGGTGGCCGTGTTATCGGCGCAGGTACGAATACGATTCGTATTGAAGGTGTTGACACATTATATGGAGCAGAGCATTATATTATTCCTGACCGTATCGAAGCAGGTACATTTATGGTAGCAGCTGCGATTACAAAGGGTGATGTAACGATTGAGAATGCTGTGCCTGAACATATGACGGCTTTAATCGCAAAAATGCGCGAAATGGGCGTAGAAATTACAGAGCTTGATGAAGGAATACGTGTCCACGTACCGCAAACATTAAAAGCTGTAGACATTAAAACAATGCCACATCCAGGCTTCCCAACGGATATGCAGTCGCAAATGATGGCGTTGATGTTAACTGCTGAAGGTACGAGTATCATTACAGAAACAGTCTTTGAAAATCGTTTTATGCACGTTGAAGAGTTCCGTCGCATGAATGCCGGTGCTAAAATCGAAGGACGTTCTGTGTTTATCGAAGGACCAGTAAACCTACAGGGAGCTGAGGTTATGGCAACAGATTTACGAGCAGCGGCAGCCCTAATTTTAGCAGGTCTTGTGTCTGAAGGAATAACACGAGTGACAAAACTCCATCACTTAGACCGTGGTTACGTAGACTTCCATGGCAAATTAGCATCACTTGGTGCAAATATTGAACGTGTAACAACAATGGATGTTACACCGAAAGAAAAAACAACAATCGAATTACCAGCAAACTAACAACAAAACCTCTTTGCTCAGCATAAGCAAAGAGGTTTTTAATTAATGCAAAGAGAGATACCTGCTGAGCAGAGAGAAATACTCGCGGAATAGAGAAGTTTACCCGCGAAACAAAGTGAAATACCCGCGAAGCAGAGAGATTTACCCGCGAAACGAAGAGATGCCCACGGAGCAGAGCGATTTACCCGCGAAATGAAGTGAAATACACGCGGAATAGAGTGGTTTACCCGCGAAACAAAGTGAAATACCCGCGAAGCAGAGAGATTTACCCGCGAAACGAAGAGAAGCCCACGGAGCAGAGTGATTTACCCGCGAAATGAAGTGAAATACCCGCGGAATAGAGTGGTTTACCCGCGAAACGAAGTGAAATACTACGCGAAGCAGAGAGATTTACCCGCGAAACGAAGAGATACCCGCGAAGCAGAGAGATTTACCCGCGAAACAATGCAGAATACCCGCGAAGCACAATGCCCCTCACAAACCAAAGCAAAACGAACTCCCGTAATCATGGAACGCTCATATTTTCTGTAGTACTCGCATATTATTCCTTATGAAAAATTGGATAATGATAATTGCTGTGATTTGTTTAATTGGTGCATTATATATGATGCCAGTAGCATTCAGTGAGAGACGAATCGATGATCATTCTAACAACTCCCCACAAAAGACGGAAAACGCCTGTGAAATATTCATAGAAGTGGAGGGACAGAAGGAAAAAATTCCTTTAGAAACGTATATAGTTGGTGTAGTAGCTGCAGAAATGCCCGTGTCCTTTAATAAAGAAGCTTTAAAAGCTCAAGCCATTGCTGCCAGAACCTATGCGCTGAAAACGACAAATTACGGTAAAAAAGCCATTGCACCTACTGTTGCAAGGCAAGTCTACTACAATCAAGAACAAAGAAAAGCCAATTGGACTAGCAATTTCCCGGGAAATGAAAAGAAAATTGTCGAAGCCATTATGGAAACAGAAGGACAAGTTCTTCTATATAATAATGAATTAATTACGGCGATGTTTCACTCAACGAGCAATGGTAAAACAGAGAGTGCTTACGGTTACAGTGGGAATGACTTACCGTATTTACAAAGCGTTGCAAGTATGTCCGATCAAGCTTCTCCAAAGTTTGCAACAATAAAAGAATGGACGTTAACCGAATGGAATGCGCTGTGGCCAGTTAAATGGCAGGCGAATGATTTCAATCGTATGCAAGTGTTTCTCAATGATTCAGAGCGTGTAGAACGCCTGCAATTAGGTAAAAATGGATGGTCGGGCAGAGAGGTTAGAACACTCTTACAATTACCATCAACAGATTTTAAGATTTCATATAATAAGAATACGGATAAGGTTCAGGTAGCAACGAAAGGATATGGTCATGGCGTTGGTATGAGCCAGTACGGTGCAGATGCGATGGCACGTGAAGGAAAGAGCGCTTCAGAGATTTTACACTATTATTATCAACAAATTGAGATAAAAAAAATAGATGCATGTTTAAAATAGCTTCTAGTTGTTCACACTGCAACTAGAGGTGATGAAAATGAGAGAGGATAAAAATAGTAAAACTTCTCAAAATGAAAAAGGACAATTGCAGAAAAAACCTTGGTTTTGGCCGGCGGTATACGCGGGTGGTGCATTAATGTTAGCAGGTATGTTATTTGGTTACAATAGTCTCGTGACAAAAGAAGAAGCACCATTACCAGATGTAGCGCAAGTAGACCCAGGTCCAGTAGTTGAAACAAATGCAAAAACAGAAACAATGAAGTATCCATTCAAGGAAGCAGAGCTTAGTAAAGTACAAGTTTCGCAGGAATTTTATGATGTAGAAGCAAAAGAAGAGTCACGTGAGAATGCCTTAATGGTATTCAATCAAACATTTACAACTTCATCAGGCATTTCCCTTTCTATGAATGGAGAGGAATTCGAAGTAGTTGCTGCGTTAACTGGTAAAGTACTAGAAGTAAAGCTAGATGCGTTTACAGGCAATAAAATCGTCATAGAGCATGCAAATGGTGTGCAAACGCATTATAGTTCAGTAAAAGATATCGCTGTGAAAGAAGGCGATGAAGTAGCACAAGGTCAAGCACTTGGAAAAGCGACTGACAATGAGTGGAATCAAGCAGCTGGCGTTCACATGCATTTTGAAGTGCTAGAAAACGGTAAATACGTTAATCCGAAAAAATTCCTAGGATTTTAAAAAAGTCAGCAATTTAACGAGAAAGTGCAAATCGTGTTCTGAATAGCTTTGTCCTCACATAAGGTGAAGAAATGCGCAGACGTGCATCTGATGCCAAAGCCATTTTGTGAAATTGTGTGGAAAGGACGAGAACGTGCACGAGCACATTCGGAAGCGCTGCATACGCCTCGGTGAATTACTGATTGAGACGCGTGAAACTGTGCGTGTCCTCGCGAAAATGACAGGTTACTCTAAAAGTACGGTGCACAAAGATTTAACTGAGCGATTACCAACAATTCATGAAGGATTAGCTGATCAAGTGAAAGAAATTCTCGCCTACCATAAAGCCGTACGTCATATTCGTGGAGGAGAGGCAACGAAAAACAAGTGGAAAGAAAGAGCGAGTCAAGAATGATTCGTTCTTTTTTTGTACATTTCTATTTGTGTACATATAATTGAAGGAAAACAAGCGGAATAACTAAATTTAGGTGAAATTACCAATGGGGTGTGATAAAATATTCTAGATAAATAGACAATAGGAACGTTATGTAGTTGGAACTGGCGGGAAGGAGAATTTAAAAAATGTTTTCGAAGGATATAGGCATTGACTTAGGAACTGCGAACGTATTAATCCACGTTAAAGGCAAAGGAATCGTCCTAAACGAACCATCTGTGGTAGCAATAGATAAAAAGACAAATAAGGTATTAGCAGTAGGTGAAGAAGCTCGTCAAATGGTGGGTCGCACGCCCGGTAATATAACAGCAATTCGGCCATTACGCGATGGAGTAATTGCAGACTTTGATGTTACCGAAGCGATGCTTAGACATTTCATCAATAAATTAAATCTAAAAGGATTTTTAACAAAGCCACGTATATTGATTTGCTGTCCAACAAATATTACAAGTGTAGAGCAAAAAGCGATTCGCGAAGCTGCTGAAAAATCTGGTGGTAAAAAAGTATATTTAGAGGAAGAACCAAAAGTTGCGGCAATCGGAGCTGGGATGGATATTTTCCAACCAAGTGGCAATATGGTAGTGGATATCGGTGGTGGTACTACAGATATCGCAGTTCTTTCTATGGGTGACATTGTAACAAGTGAGTCTATTAAGGTTGCGGGCGACGTTTTTGATAATGATATTTTACAATATATTAAAAAAGAATATAAATTGTTAATTGGTGAGCGTACAGCCGAAGCAATCAAAATCACGATTGGCACAGTCTTCAAAGGTGGACGTAACGACTCAATGGATATTCGCGGTCGTGATATGGTAACAGGCTTACCTCGTACAATTACAATTCATTCAGAGGAAATTGAACGTGCATTACATGAATCAGTAGCCATGATCGTACAATCGGCGAAAAACGTGTTAGAAAAAACACCGCCTGAGCTTTCAGCAGATATTATTGACCGAGGTGTCATTATTACTGGTGGTGGCGCATTATTACACGGAATGGACCAACTGTTAATCGAAGAGTTAAAAGTTCCAGTCTTTATTGCTGAACATCCAATGGATTGTGTTGCAATTGGCACTGGCATTATGTTAGAAAATATTGATCGTGTTCCAGCATCACTATAAAAATACAATGAGGTGATTCCTTTGTTTAAAGGGTTTTATACAGTAGCAACAGGTATGATAGCACAACAAAGACGAACAGAATTACTGACAAACAACTTATCAAATGCAAGTACACCTGGATTTAAGGCAGATCAATCTACCATCCGTTCGTTTCCAGATATGCTAATGTCCAGCGTAGGAAAAACAAATGCACCCGCTAATCAGCAAGCTGGCTCACAGTATATGAGTCAAGTTGGTGCACTCAATACAGGGATATATATGCAAGAAACATTGCCAAATTACATACAAGGTCAAATCTATAGCACGGATTTAACGACAGATATGGCCCTTATCGATGGAAACTTACCTCAAAATGAAGATGGTGTTTCTGGTTCAATTTTCTTCCGTTTAGCACATCCAGACGGTGGAGAAGCCTATACACGTAACGGGAATTTCACATTAGATGGTCAAGGCTATTTAGTAAATGGTCAAGGTCTCTACGTGTTATCTGATAATGGACAACGCATCCAGCTACCAAATGATGATTTCCGTCTTGATCAGGACGGTGGAATTTATGTGAATAACCAGCAAGTAGCGCGCGTAGGTGTATCTTTTGCGGCCAATCCGAACATGCTACGTAAACAAGATAATGGCTTAATTCGTACAGAAAATGGAGAAGCCTTGCCGACTGCTTACGGTGCAAATGGTGTATCGTTTACATTAGGACAAAAATTTTTAGAGCGCTCAAACGTAGACTCTGGACGCACAATGACAGATTTAATGACAGCATACCGAGCTTTTGAAGCAAACCAAAAAGTGTTGCAAGCGTATGATCGAAGTATGGAAAAGGCTGTAAATGAAATCGGTAAAATATAATTAAGCGAACAGGAGGCGTTTTCACATGCTACGAACAATGATTACGGCAACAAATACAATGGGGCAATTGCAAAATAAATTAGATACAATTAGTAATAATATTGCTAACAGTGGAACGCATGGCTATAAAACACGTCAAGCAACGTTCAACGAACTTATGTATCAGCAATTTAATAATGATAAACAGGACCCAACTGTGCGTCAATCACCAGTAGGCATCCGTTATGGCTCTGGAGCACAGCTTGGACAAATTCAAACAAATCATAAGCAAGGTTCGCTTCAAACAACAGATCGCGATTTGGATCTCGCTTTTACAAAACCAAAGCAATATTTCAACATTTTAATGCCAGATGGTGAAAATGGCACAAAAACAGTGTATACTCGTCAAGGTGACTTTTATTTATCACCTTTAAATAATGGAACGGTGATGCTTGTCAATACAGATGGTTATCCAGTGGCAGATGCAAATGGACAGCCTATTACATTACCTGATAATGCAAAAGGTTTTATTGTTCGCAATGGAGGCATGTTAGAAGCTACATATCCGAATGGTGATGTTATTCGTACGGATTTAGCAGTAACGGAATTCCAAAAGCCGCAACTAATGGAGCATATTTCTGGTACATATGTAGGCTTACCAGATAACTTAGCAGAGCTAGGATATACACAAGCAGAAGTTGTAACAGAGTTACAAGGAGCAAATCGTCAACAAATCGGCATGCAAAATGAAGCACTCGAATTATCGAATGTGAGCTTGTCGAAGGAAATGACAGATTTAATCGAAACGCAACGTGCTTATCAATTTAATGCAAGAGCTGTAACACTAGCTGACCAAATGCTAGGGCTTATTAATGGTGTTAGATAAGTGCATTATTGAGTAAGAAATGAAGGGGTACAATATCTATGACAAACGATTCACGTCGACGTTCTGTGCCGACACAAGAAACCGAAACGCCACCAGAAGAAAAGGGACGTCGCTCAAACGGAGAGCAACGCGAGGTTCGATGGGTGCAAATACGGCTGATTCCGATTTGGTTACGAGTTGTACTTGTTCTTGTTTTAATCGTTGTTGCCGCTATTTTAGGTACAATGGTTGGCTACAGTGTAATTGGTCAAGGAAAAGCAATGGATGTCTTTAAATTAGAAACATGGCAACATATATTTGACATTATGAATGGTAAAGAATAATAATATTCTTTACCATACTTTGTGTTTCACATAAAAAATCGAGTATTTTAAATTTAAAAGCGATTATACGTTGAAACCTACATCCTCTTTTGGACGTAAGGTATATATACATACTTAGAGGGGGAAAAGAAATGTTAACAGCAGAGCAGATTCAAGAAATTTTACCACATCGTTATCCATTTTTATTTGTAGACCGTATTGTGGAATTAGAAGTAGGCAAGCGTGCAGTAGGTATCAAAAATGTATCGATTAACGAAGATTTCTTTAATGGACATTTTCCAGGATATCCTGTTATGCCAGGTGTTTTAATTGTAGAGGCATTGGCGCAAGTAGGTGGCGTCGCTTTATTAAAATCAGAACAGTACCAAGGACGTTTAGTATTTTTAACAGGAATCGATAACGCTCGTTTTAAGCGCCAAGTAGTACCGGGAGATCAGCTACGATTAGAAGTAGAATTCGTTAAACTGCGCGGTGTAATGGGCAAAGGACATGCTGTAGCTACCGTTGATGGCGAGCTAGTTTGTGAGGCAGATATTTTATTTGCAATAGGGCCTGAACAACCAAAACAGCCTTAATTTGCAATTATAGGCTAAAAGTTATAAAATAATCTTGTCGAATAGTGTTCTTATTGTCAATTTTTTTTGACAGAATTTAGTTTAGTTTTTTAATGCGATGGCATAGATAGTATTGTGAATTGAAATACATGTAATTTTAGGTTTTTTAAAAAGTAGGAGGATTATATAGATGTATAAGGAATTGTCTTCAGGTGTTAAAATTAGCATTACGCGTTCGATTTCAACATCTTTTGAATCATACTTAGCAAGTATTGGTTGGGAAGAAGAGCGCTTTTCTATGGAAGACTTCATTGCTAGCTGGCAGTCTTATTTTCAGGAAAATGCCGCTTGGATCGAAAAAATCCCAGCCGATGTTTTGATGAGTACTGAATTCCATGAAGAGATGGCACAAAAAATCGATGAAGTAATTGCAAAAATTTTAAATGAAGAACCAACCGCTAAACAAGTCGAAACAATCGAAGCTTTACAAAAAGAATTAGGTACAAACTATACCTATAATTGTAAAGCAGAAGCTGCATACATTGAGCAATTACTGAAAGAGAAACAAAAATAGTTTTTGCACAAAAAAATCGGATAGTTCCCTCCTTTCTCGGGCAATCTATGTAGGATCACAAATGCACATGTTGTATTTGATGACATAGTACTCAAGAAAGGAGGTTTTTTATATGTGGAAAATGTCTTTTTTAGCCATTATCCTTGCTACAGTATTCCTTGGAGGTTGTAACTGGGGTAATAATGCAGCTGAAACCCCGATGGAGAACGTGAAAAACGACGTTAAACGAGGTGTTAACGATGTAGAAGATGTTGTCGATCCAGATAAGAATCACAATGTCTACGATCGTAACGTCAACAATGGTACTGTTAACGACGGTACTGTAAATGATGGCACAGTAAGAGAAAATACTGTTATGCCAGAAGCAACAACACCAGGTTCAAATGCGGATGTCAATGGCACAAATGGCTATGACAACGTACCAAATGCCAATGGTGTAAATGGTGTTGAACGAAACAACGGCACTATGAGAGAAGACCGCAACACAATGACTAACCCGTAAAAACAAAGTGATTCCGTTCAACCGGAATCACTTTTTTCTTTATGATTATGGAATGAAGGTATATGTGGGAATGATTTGATTACCCGCGGAACGAAGAAGAATACCCGCGAAAGAGAACGTTTATCCGCGGAACGAGGGAGAATACCCGCGAAAGTAGAACGTTTACCCGCGGAAAGCATGGAGATACCCGCGAAAGTAGAACGTTTACCCGCGGAACGAAGGAGAATACCCGCGAAAGTAGAAAGTTTATCCGTGGAACGAAGGAGAATACCCGCGAAACAAAGATAAACCTCCGATAAACATAACTTCAAACATTCAACTACCCCACTCTCCCCCAAAGTAGCATTAAAAAAACGGTTTCATATATTCTATTAAATTATCAGGAAGATAGTAGATTCGATTTTTATAAGTACCAGTGCTAGGAAATTGAAATTTCCGTAATAAACGATTAGCAGCATCACTAGAAGTAATACCGAAAAACGCACGTAATTGACTATTGGTGATTGTACGACTTACGAGCAATCGATAATCTTGCAAGGCTTCTGCAAAAATTTCAGTGCTTGTATAGTGACATGCTAGACACTTCCAACCGCCTCTGTAAAAGTGCATTTGATTTTTGTATCGGCATTTTGGGCAAAGTACGCCATGTCGGAATCTCGAAGTATCTATACGAGGGAGTATTTCTTGTGGTTGATGCTGCGCTCTAATTAGTTGTACAAAACGGGTTAATTGCTCATTCGTTAAAATAGGTGTTGGATACTTTTCAAAAAGAGTTTGGATATGACTTTGTAGCCCTGGCACATGAAAAATAGGGACGGATTTTGGATGATTTGCAATTATAGCTGACGGATTAGACAAAATAACTGCACCTTCAATGGGGAGAGAATAATTTTTAAATATAATTTTAATGAATTGCATATGACGTTGAATTTGCATAATGGGATTTGCAAAACCTTCCACTGTGCCATCAGATTTTGTGCGTGTGCATTGATGTGTCGTAGCATCAAAATCCAAACGACCGTGTATATTTTTAATTTCCACAACGAACATAAAATGCTTACAAATAAAGAGTGTATCAACTTGGTGAAAATGCTGTGCTGCATTGACAAGTACAACATTATGCAATACAGCAAAAGTATTTGGACATACTAATTCATGCCATTCTCGGTCTACTCGTTTTTCACCAGCAAAGCCAGCATCAAGCCTTCGAAATTGCTCGCTATAATAGGTAGCATCTCGATCTCCATCACATAAGCGTCGTAGTAAAGCCTCATACCATAACAACTTTAACGGCTTCTCACGTATGACTAAATTCATTGACGTTCACCCCTATGTTTTTTACACCATATTTTATCCAAAAATCTCAAACTATCCAGTACAAAAAAACGATACGTCCTTAAACGTATCGCTGCTCATTCATCATTTTTAAGTTTTGGCCGCTCTTTCATTCCTTTTGAGAAACGGTCTAGTAATTCTATTTGTGAAACACCTTCTGTTAAAAGATCAGCGAGTAATTGTTCAGCGTATTTAGAACGCTTAATTTTTAACGTCCCTTTTAAAAGCACAGAAACATGCTCGCCAATTTCTTGGACAGTATGCACAACTACCCGAAATGGAGCTGGTTCATTATCAGGAAATGAAATAACCGCACGAACATCAACTACTGTAGCATTCGCTAATAACTCATCAAAAATCGGACGATATTGCCGATCGATAAACAATTCAAGAATCCAAGATTGATGGCTGTTTTCCTGGTTAATAATAATGCCATCGACTAAAGGAAATGCTTGCATGCCATCTTGAGTGACAAGGTCAAAAGAAAGCATTTTAAATGTTTTCATTATGTATCCTCCTAAGTCGGTCATTCCTTTTAGTATAACATAATCAATTACAGCTAAGACTGTCTTCTTAAAATATGAAAAGATGCTAAATTTATCTTTTTAAAAATGGGGTGTAACACTTACTGCCGTCTGACCTCCACACAATAAAAAAACTTAACAAACAAATAAATAACAGCTAAAAAAATTATTTTCCTATTTAAAAATGAGCTAAAAAACAAAAATCGAGTTTTGCCAAAAGTGAATAGCCTCTTGTAAGATGAGGGCAATTAAACACAAAGGAGGTGAATCAATGAACCAAGTCGGACTGGTTGGAAGATTAACAAAAGATCCTGTGTTGCGACAACTATCTAGAAATCGTGTCCAATCTCATTTTTCCCTTGCCATAAATCGCAATTACAAAAACAGTCGTGGAGAAGTAGAGACTGACTTTATTCTTTGCACAGTATGGGGAAAACTGGCAGAGCATATTGTGAAGTTTTGCGGTAAAGGTTCATTAATTGGCATAAATGGCCGTATTCAATCTAGATCATTTACGAATGAGCACAGTACCAAGATTTATATGACAGAAGTGGTTGTAGAAGATGTTCGCTTCTATAGGCTAAAACAGCCAGATAATGATGGAAGCACATTACCTTCATCGTCATCGGTCGAGCAGGAGATTATGAAAGATTTTGTGTTACCTAAGAAAGAATTGCAATTACCAGTAGTATAACCGACTATCGCAATACATACGGAGCAAAGCCAAACATTTACGCAATTCGCCATTCTCCTATAGAATGCTTTGCACCGTAATCATTTTAGTTGAAAAGGGGTGTTGTGGACTATCCTATCATCTATCGTTGCTGAAGACCGCACAGCAATGATTATTTCACACAACTAAATAAGAATATGAAGTAAGTAGAAAGAAGTAAACATTGTTCACGAATATGTTGCAAAGTAAAAGAGCGCCAAGAACGTTAGAGCTCTTGGCGCATCTTTAAGACAAGTTATAATCGAGTGAAATCAAATCTCGAAGCTCATCATCATCTAGCTCCGTTAACCACTGGCTTGATTGAATGAGTTCTTCTGATAATGCAGATTTCTGCGCCAGCATCTTATCAATTTTTTCTTCAATCGTCCCAATCGTGACAAACTTATGCACTTGCACAAATTGCGTTTGCCCAATTCGATAAGCACGGTCTGTTGCTTGGTTTTCAACAGCAGGATTCCACCAACGATCGGCATGTAGTACGTGATTTGCAGCTGTTAAGTTTAACCCTGTTCCTCCAGCCTTTAATGAGAGGATAAAAATAGGGAATTCTCCTGCCTGAAAAGCCTCCACCAATCGGTCACGTTGCTGTTTAGGCATGGCGCCCGTTAAAAACGGTGCATCGACATTATAAATTTCACTGAAACAATGCTGAAGTAATTGGCCCATTCCAATATATTGCGTAAAAATAAGACACTGTTCACCATTATCGACGATTTCCGCTGCCATTTGAACAATACGCTCTAATTTGACCGAGCGTGTCAGCATCGTTGCAGCATCCTCAAAAGGTTCCTTTAAATAAAGAGCAGGGTGATTACATAATTGCTTCAATTTACTTAGCATCTTTAAGACGCGTCCTTTTTTCTGGAAGCCCGTTAGTTGTTCTAGCTGATCCAACGTTTCTAAAATATAGCCCTCGTACAGTGAAGCTTGCTCTGCCGTTAAGGCGCAGTACGCATGGGACTCTTGCTTATCAGGTAAATTAAGCTGTAAATTTGGATCTCGCTTTGTACGACGAAGTAAAAACGGTTGAATTTTTGCCCGTAGCTTTTGTTTATGTGGTTCGGATTCATCGCGCTCAATAGGCAAAATAAATTGTTCATTAAAGCGACCGAAGCTACCTAAATACCCTTTATGAATAAAGTCGAAAATCGCCCAAAGTTCTGATAATCGATTTTCAACAGGCGTTCCTGTTAAAGCAATATGATGACTACCATGTAATTTGCGAATGGAACGAGATTGCAAAGTCTGCATATTTTTAATATTTTGTGCCTCATCTAATACAACAGTTGCCCAATCAATTGCTTGTAAAAATTCAGCATCCTGTGACACAGTTCCATAGGTAGATAAAATAACATGCGGTTTTTCTTGTTCAATAAACCGAACAAATGCATCCTCTTTCATTCGATTTGCTTGATAATGCGTATGCACAGTTAAAGATGGAGCAAAACGGTCAAGCTCCTTTTGCCAGTTACCAAGGACTGAGGTTGGGCAAATAATAATGGATGGTTCTTTGGCATCCGTTGTGTCATAGATATGCAGCAAGTAAGAAATAAGCTGAACAGTTTTGCCGAGTCCCATATCATCAGCGAGACAGGCGCCAAAACCTTGCTCACGCATAAAGACTAGCCATTCAAACCCTTCTTGCTGATAAGGACGTAAGCTAGCATTTAATGAAAGAGGGACTGGAACTGCTGGAAGACCTTTTTTCTCCTGAAGCTGTTCCATATACGATTTTAAAGATTGCTGGAGTTCAAATGCAAAAATTGGATCATCGCGCAACGCATCATCAGCATCTTCCTCTTCTAGCGGAGAAAGATCTTCAGGTAACTCGCGGAACAATAGTTCACGAACAGTCCAACTTTCATCTTCAGCCTGTTGCATTAAAGCACGCATTTCTTGCATCCAGTTGGCATCCACTCGGAACCATTCCGTACCAATACGAATAAATTCACGTTTTTCATCGACAAGCTTTTTAAACTGCTCAGCAGAAATTGATTCACCGTTCATAGAAAATTGCCATTTAAACGTTAAAATATCATCGAGTCCAGCAACTTTTTTCGTTGATAAATTACCTGTGCTAACACGTACACGCATTTTGGATTGCTTTAAATCTTTTAGCCAAGCGGGTAGCACAACATCAAAACCAAGTGCCTGTAAACGGGCTAGGTCTTCACGTAAAAATGTGCGAACCTCCAAATCGTCAAGGGTAGCATGAATGAAAATATCAGACTGTAAATTTTCAATGGAAAGGAGTTCGACAATCTGCGTTTGTTGTTGTTCAATATCTAGTGCAAATGGTTGCCACTTTGTTGGTAGCGCATCGACTAGCGGTAGTGATTTTTTTCGAACAGCCGGTGTCCATTAATTTTTCGTTGTCACTGTACTAAGCACCGTTTCTAAAAGCCAAACTTCTGAATCTTCCTCAGGCTCACTTAAACGTAGAGAAACAGTAACGGTGCCAGCTTGACGGTCTTGCTCTAATGGCCATCCTCCGCGAATGAAAAATGGAAGGAGTTTCGGTACATCAGACACCAATAACCCAGCGTGTGCAAGTTTTTGCTGCACAGCTACTTCCAGTAATGCCGTATCTACCCCGTCTATATTAAATGACAAGGAGGAAAAATCATCTGCAATAACGGCGTACGACCAAAGGCTAGGCTCTTGCCAATATTGCTGTAACATTTGTGCGTGTTCAATCAATGCACTACTGTCAGCGTCAATCCCTTGCCAACTAATAAACGGGTGCTGATAGCGTGGAGAAAAGATATCGAGTAGTTCTGCACTAGAAATATCGATGGAAATGTCTGTACGACTGGTCATTAAACCATAAGTATTTGCTTCATAGTTAAAAAATAATGAAGAAATCAGTGTGTCAACATCGATTGCTGCACCACTTGTAGTAAAACCCCGCATCGTATAATTGCCGTTTTGAGCTGATTCAATACGTAACTGTTGTTTTTTCGTAAACGGAGAGGGAGCATGTAATGTCATCATACTAAGTTTCCTTTCTCAATTTCTTCCTGAAGTGCACGAAGTCGTTTATATTCTGCACGGATTGTTTGCATGTAATTTTCAAAATAAGCAACTTTCCCTGCTCTTTTTGCGGCACTCCGCATACTTTTCCAAATACGTACAGCTTGCTTATAATTCATACGAGATTTTTGCGTAATCTCTGCCATTGCATAGACGTGATACAAAGGTAAAACAACTGCTGGAGCTAGGTGTAGAACATCTTTTAATCCACACATTTCTAAATAAGAAAAAGAGGAAAGATTTAATTGATGCAATGCTGCCCATTCGCGATAGCGCTCTTTTCGTATAAGGAAAAACGAATAGGGCTGTAGTCCATACACACCAAATGCGCTATAAAGTGTTGTTTCTTCTTCTTCTGTTAATTGTATATCTTCATATAACAATTGAAATTGCCGTACGTATTGAGCTCGCTGTACGACGGGCACAGTTTCCTGTAAAAAAGCTTCAGCAAATGGGAGCATGGCACGTAAAATGAATGCCTGTGAATGTGACTCGCCAGCACGCTTAGCAAAAGTGGCTAACTCAAACAAATCTTGCATTTGTGGTAAGGAAATATGCGCAATGCTTTCCTGTAATAACTGTTCTTTTTGTAATAACACGTAAAATAGAAGCTTTAATGACTGTAAAGAAATCTCGGGGGAAACTTCTTCAAGATTGTTAATCAGCGTTAGCTCCTGTTCACGGCGAGGCTTCTCATAAAAAAGCACTGCCCACAGCAGCATATAGATTTGTAATCGACTAGCAAACAGCCCTTCACGCTCTAGTAAAAATTTACGGACAATTTCTTGAAGGGCATTATAAAATGGATCAGTTGCAAAAAGTCGAGAACGATTCGTTAATTCAGTTAATATACTTTCAAATGACTGCACACTTTGATCGATAAAGTATTTCATATAAGGTGAGTCTAATGAATGACCTTGCGTATTATTTAAATGCCGCCAAATTGCATTAAAAATCGAAAGTTCGATAAATAGCTTATACAGTGGCTGCCATTCACGTTCAAATGGCATATGCTTGCGCAGTCGTTCCAATGCATCAGAACGGATTGCTGAAAGTCCATAGCCTTCTAAAATGCGACCAGATGGTAACAGACGTTTCATTACTTCGTCGACCATTAGCTGCCAGCTTTCAGGACTACGCTCATCCGCTAATGATTTTAACTGCACAGATTTTTGAGCACGCCATGCACCTGACCAGTTTTGTACAGAATCAAAATACTGATAGAGAGCAAGTAATGCGCCAACTTGATGACGACACCATTTTAGTTGGGGACAGTTACAGCTTAGAGTCCCATGAGCAAAATCAATTTCTACAGTTGCAGGTCTCACATCCTGTACACTTGCATATAATATAGAACTTGCTCCATTAAAACGTTCAAATACGATGGATTTGTTTCGTACAGAAAATACAGCACGACGCACCAGTTCCTCGTCTTCGCTAGAGGACGGATGTAAATCCTGCTCAGCTTCTTTTAATTTAGCAAGTATAAATGGTTGATGTTCCTTAGCTAGTTGCGAAATAGACAAAGCCATAACCTCACTCCTCTCAATTGCATTGGCCAATGACTTTAGCTTTATTTAGATGATTGAATGTCATCTTTTGTGGGAAGAAAAAAAGACTGTCTTTCCATTATACGATTAAAATGCAGACATGATAAGCTGAATGATGAGAAAGAAAAAATTTGAGGATAAGATGGTTAACAAGATGCGTGATTTGTGTTAAAATCTGAATAATCAGATAATGAGGAGGGATGAAGGATGATGCAAGTTCAGTATATGAAGCCGTTTTACACGAAAATCTCTGGAGATAAATTGCGTCTCGTATTTGCTTATCAATATTTCTCAATTTTAAAAGAGAATGAGATTTTTCATTTCATTCCAATTGAAGGGAAAGAGATGATTATTAACTTGCATACACAACAAATCGAAAATTTATCTGAGGTATTTGTTTTCCAAAAGGGGAATCGTTTTATCCGATTACCACTCTATCAGCTATTACTCATTACCAATGTGCATGAACATTTAACGCCAATTCTTGAAAGCGCTACACCAAAATTGCCACAGTTACCCCTTGTCTCTTCAGCAACTGTAGGTGAGATTGATCAGTTGATTGCTGAAATTGAACAAAAAAACATTGATTATTTAATAGACCAAGCATTAGCAGATTACAATGAAGCACTCTTTTTTGAGCTACTACATCAAAAGAGCACGCATTTCGGAGGTTTCGGAAATTGAATACTCGGTACATCAAATAAGCACCCACTTTTCAAGAAAGAGAAGCGGGTGCTTTAACTCTTTTATAGATAGAACACTTCAATTATTTGGATTATTTACCAATGTAACTTTAAAGAAGTTGTCACAAACCGATATAACTAATAATACTTTTAGCATGGGGGTGGGGGAATGCTTGGTAAGTGGTCTGCTTCAGGGTTATCTATATTAAGTAACATGAATAGGCACTATAATGCTATGAGCAAGTCAATGTTGCGAATTTCTACTGGTTATCGGATTAATAGTGCGGCTGATGATCCGGCTGGTCTTGCGATATCCGAGAAAATGCGGGCTCAAATTCGCGGGTTGAATATGGCGTCGAAAAATATACAGGACGGTATTTCACTTGTGCAAACAGCAGAGGGTGCACTAAACGAAACACATGCCATGATTCAACGAATGCGGGAGCTAGCAGTACAAGCATCCAATGACACATTAACTGATAGTGATCGACATCAGCTGGATTTGGAATTTCAGGAGCTAAAAAAAGAAATTCAACGTCTTTCTAAAGATACTGAATTTAATACGAGGACATTATTAAATGGCGATTATTCAACGAATGGTCTCAAGATTCAAGCGGGTGCGAACGCTGGTCAAACGATCGAGTTGTTCATTAACGATATGGGGGCAGGGGCGCTTGGGTTGGACGCCACGACTTCTATTGCAACACGAGATAATGCCAATAATGCGATTTCTACGATGGATGAGGCATTAAAACGAGTATCATCGGAGCGTTCTCGTTTGGGCGCTTATCAAAATCGCCTAGAGCATGCCTATAATGCAAACGTCAATACAGCGGAAAACTTAACCGCAGCCGAATCACGAATTCGCGATGCTGACATTGCGAAGGAAATGATGAACATGGTGAAGTCGCAAATATTGCTTCAAGCAAGTCAATATGTTCTAGCATTGCATATGCAACAGGCACAATCTATTTTAAAGTTACTAGAAAGCGGAACAATGAGGAATCCCCGATACTAATGGAGATTCCTTTTTTTTATGTTATTAAAATTTAGTTTTATCCTTTAAAATCATGGCAAATTTTTAATTTCAAGCAAGCTATTTTTTCGGGTCTTTTTTGCTGTTATAGTAAATAGAAAAGGAGTGAAGTTATTGATCGTAAAGCCTTTTGCACCGTCGTCACTGACATTGGGATTGCAAGCACTTGTTCGTCGATTGCCTCCTTCACATCTCCAATTCATAACGTTACAACAGGAACTTAAAAATAAGGAAGCGGGCGATTTTGCAGAACAATATATTTTGAAAGAGCTACAAAAGTTACCGCAGCTTAGTGACTGTCACCTTTTCCACAATGTTATACTTCCTACGATCCTCCCCATGCAAATTGATATATTAATTATTACAGCCAGTGGCATCGTCATATTAGAAATAAAAAATATACGGGGAACCGTCCATTTTAAAAATGACCCACGTCAGTTAATACGTACTACTGATAAAGGAGAAGTTCAAGCATTTACGCATCCTGAAATTCAATTGGAGCAGTATATCCAGGCAATGCATCATTTTCTTAACGAGCATAATATTACGGTACCAATTTATGGTGCTATTGTTTTTCCTTTTAATAATGTAGCAATCCATCGTGAGAGTGATGGACTGCCAATCGTCATGGGCAGAGAACTTCCGATATATTTGCACAAAATCATCGAGAAAAATATGGGGATAGCTACGAACGAAATAACAAACATTATTTTGTCACAATTACAAGACAGAAACCCATTTCCGCTTTGCCGCTATTATCAACTTGAGGTTACCGCTTTGCAAAGAGGTGTTTATTGCGAAAATTGTGGTCACTTTGGAATGGAAAAGTTAAAAAGAACGTGGTTTTGCCGAAGATGTCAGCATCAATGTACATATGCACATATACAAGCATTGAAAGATTATTACATGCTTGTTGGAGATACGATCACGAACAGGGAATGTCGTGCATTTTTAATGCTTGAGTGTAAACATGTCACAAAACGATTATTGCAAAAAACATTCCAAACATGCTGTAATTCAGGCAAACTTACGAAGTACGATTTGTCGAGGTTATTGGAAACGCCACTAAAATTTTAGATAACGCCACAAAACGCTCATGAATCGCCACAAAGCGTACAGAAAACGCTACAAAGACCGAACAAATCGCCACAAAACACAAACAAATCGCCACCAGAAAGCTACTTTAAACCCACCATTATGCAAAATCGCACACAGAAAATACTGTAAAATAACAAATTGATTCACACTTTCCCTTGAAAGATGTATACTATAATGCAGAACAAAAATGCAATTCAGCATTTATAGACCATATAAAAATTTACTACTCGTTTTTGAAACGGAAGGAAGAATAGAGAATGACGAAATCAATTTGTGTCGTTGGACTTGGCTATATCGGATTACCAACGGCTGTAATGTTTGCCAACCACGGCATAAAAGTACATGGGGTGGACGTAAACCCAGCAGCAGTAAAAAGTATTCAAGAGAAAAAGCTTCATATTGAAGAAAACGGTTTACAAGAACGCCTAAACAAAGCAGTAGATGAAGGATTCTTAACAGCATCAACAACACCACAAGAAGCAGATGTTTTCATTGTAGCTGTTCCATCACCAATCAATCCTGACAATACAGCGAATTTGGAATATGTACGTCAAGCAACGGCATCTATTGTGCCTTATGTAAGAAAAGGGAACTTAGTAATTCTTGAATCCACAGTTCCACCGAAAACAGTAGAACACATTATGCTACCAGAGCTAATTAAAGCAAACTTAGAGTTCGGTGTTGATTTATTTGTAGCGCATTCACCAGAGCGCGTAATTCCAGGTCGTATTTTTGAAGAATTAGTGAACAACGACCGTATCGTTGGTGGGATTGATCCAGTATCTGCACAAATGACAAAAGAGCTTTACCAAACATTTGTAAATGGCACAATTCATCTAACAGATGCTACAACGGCTGAATTAGTAAAAGTAATGGAAAACACATACCGTGATGTCAATATCGCGTTTGCCAATGAATTAGCGAAAATGGCTGAAAAATTAGACGTGAACATTTGGGAAGCCATTAAATTTGCTAACTACCACCCACGTGTAAATGTTCACTTCCCAGGTCCTGGTGTAGGTGGTCACTGTATCGCTGTTGACCCATGGTTCCTTGTAGAGCTAGGTGGCGAACAAGCACAAATTATTCATTTGTCTCGTAATACAAATGACAGCATGCCAAGCTATACTGCACAAAGAACACAAGCCATTTTAAACGAAAACAAAATCGCAGGTGGTAAAGTAGCAGTTCTTGGACTAGCCTTCAAAGGAAACGTTGATGATATGCGTGAAAGCCCATCAACAATCGTCATTGATGAGCTACAAAATCTAGGCTTAGAAGTAATTTCTTACGATCCGCACATTAAAGAAAACAAACATGCCACACAAACACAAAGCTTAGAAGAAGCTACAAAAGACGCAGACATCATCGTTGTACTAACAGACCACAATGAGTTCAAAGCAATGGATGCAGCAGCTATCACAGTGAAAACAAAAATCGTCTTCGATACGAAAAACTGCTTAAACCGTGATAAATGGCAAGAAGCTGGCTTCCAGTTCCACTTACTAGGAGATGCGAAAAACCGATGAAAGAAACAGTACTTGGCATTAACGTCAATACAGAAGGCTACGATGAATTAATGGATATGGCATTCGAGCGCATTGAAAAGAAACAAAAAGCGCTCGTCGTTGCCATTAATCCAGAAAAAATTATTAAAGCAAAAGAAGACCCTGCACTAAAAAAGCTATTAAATGAAGCGGAATTTCAAATTCCAGATGGGATTGGTGTTATTCTTGCTTCTAAAATTCAAAAAGGGCAAATTCGTGAACGTGTTACAGGCGTTGATATGATGATGAAGCTTTGTGAAGAAGCGGCAAAACGAGGCAAGCCTATTTTCCTGTATGGAGGCAAACCTGGGGTAGCTGATGCAGCACAAGCAAAGCTAAAATCACTATTTCCTTCTATTAAAATAGTCGGCACACAGGACGGCTATGAAAAAGACGAACAGAAGGTCATTGATCGTATTAATGAAGCACAACCGGATTTACTATTTGTAGCAATGGGTAGTCCAAAACAAGAAAATTGGATTAATGCTAATCGCGACCGATTGCACCCAACGATTTATCAAGGTGTCGGTGGATCATTCGATGTGTTGGCAGGTACAGTAAAACGTGCACCAGAAATTTTCCAAAAATTTGGTCTTGAATGGTTTTACCGATTAATGAAAGAACCTAAGCGTATCAAGCGTCAAATCGCTTTACCACTTTTTTTATTGGAAGTGGCTAGGCAAAAACGTCAATAATTTTTAAAAAATGGTATTGTCGTTTTAATTTGAAAGTGTTAGACTGTAGGTGTATAGGAATTTCCTCTATGAAATAAATAGAATTCCCTGCAAGGAAACAACGGTTGGTAGCCCAAGCGAAAAAAGCTCAAGCATTTATATGCTTGAGCTTTTTTCGTTCCCTGATTTAACTTAATTATCCATTATTTTATAAGATTCTAGAAAATATGAACAAGGAATGATAGAAAATTAGATTTTGTTGGTAAAGTTGCATATTTTCACTTGAAAAAAACTGTTGGATAAACGACAATGGTAAAAGAGAGTTTGATGTCCACTATTTTCCGGAAACCAATTAGTAATTTTCCCAAAATATGATTGACAACTTTTAGGGATACAACTATACTTTTATGTGTAGTTGTTTATTTACTACATAACTATGTAGTAGAGACATAATTTTTGAACTTAGAGGAGGAAATTTTTCTATGGCTAACCAACCAAAGAAATACAAAAAATTCGTAGCTACGGCTGCAACGGCTACTTTAGTAGCTTCTGCTATCGTACCAGTGGCTTCTGCAGCAGGATTCTCAGATGTAGCAGGTAACGACCACGAAGTAGCAATCAATGCACTTGCTGATGCAGGTATCATCAATGGATACGCTGACGGCACATTCAAACCAAACCAAACAATTAACCGCGGTCAAGTGGTTAAATTATTAGGTCGTTATTTAGAAGCACAAGGCCAAGAAATTCCAGCTGACTGGAATTCAAAACAACGCTTCAACGATCTACCAGTAACAGCTGAAGAAGAATTAGTTAAATATGCTGCACTTGCAAAAGATGCAGGCGTATTCAACGGTTCAAATGGCAACCTAAACGCTTCACAAACAATGCAACGTCAACAAATGGCAGTAGTTTTAGTACGTGCTATTAAAGAAATCGCTGGCGTAGACTTAGTAGCTGAGTACAAAAAAGCGAACTTCGTAACAGAAATCTCTGACTTAGACAAAGCTTACTCTGCAGAACAACGCACAGCGATCGTTGCTTTAGAATATGCGGGTATTACAAACGTTGCTCACTTCAACCCAGGTAACAGCGTAACACGCGGACAATTCGCTTCATTCTTATACCGCACAATCGAAAACGTTGTAAACAACCCTGAAGCTGGTGTTGCAGCAGTAAAAGCTATCAACAACACAACTGTTGAAGTAACATTCGACGAAGAAGTAGATAACGTACAAGCTCTTAACTTCTTAATCTCTGATCTTGAAGTGAAAAACGCAGCTGTTAAATTAACAAACAAAAAAGTTGTTGTATTAACAACTGCTGCTCAAACAGCTGACAAAGAGTACACTGTATCTCTTGGCGAAGAAAAAATCGGTACATTCAAAGGTATCGCAGCTGTAGTTCCTACTAAAGTAGATTTAGTAGAAAAATCAGTTCAAGGTAAACTTGGCCAACAAGTAACACTTAAAGCACAAGTAACAGTTGCTGAAGGTCAAACAAAAGCTGGTATTCCAGTAACTTTCTTCATCCCAGGTTCTGCTAATGGCGTGAAAACTCCAGTAACAGTTGAAGCTGTAACAAACGAAGAAGGTATCGCAACTTACTCTTACACTCGTTATGCTGCAACAAACGACACTGTAACTGTATATGCAAACGGTGACCGTTCTAAATTCTCAACTGGTTATGTATTCTGGGCAGTTGACCAAACTTTAGAAATCACTGAAGTAACTACTGGTGCTACTATCAACAACGGCGCTAACAAAACTTACAAAGTTACTTACAAACACCCAGAAACTGGTAAACCAGTATCAGGTAAAGTACTTAACGTTTCAGTAAAAGAAAACATTGACGTAACTGTTGATAAATTACAAAACGTTACGGTGAACGGGGTAGCGGTAGTTCAAACGAGTACAAACAACACGAGAGCCGCACAAATCACAACAGATTCTAGAGGTGAAGCAACATTTACAGTGTCAGGTTCGAACGCTGTAGTTACACCAGTCGTATTTGAAGCTACTGCAACCAATGTAGCTAACACGTATTCTCAAACATACACGTCAGATGTATTACAAGCATCTGCAGCCAAAGTAACATTTGGTGCTATTCAAGCTGCTTATACGCTTGAAGTAACGCGTGATGGTGGTGAAGTGGCAGCTACTGGTGTAACAAACGGTCGCAAATATAACATCGTTGTGAAAGATAAAGATGGTAAAGTAGCACCGAACGAAATCGTTAACGTAGCATTTAACGAAGATATTGATGGTGTAATTTCTACAGTGACTTCTGCACAATTCGTGAAAGTAGAAGACGGTAAACAAGTGGGTTACGAAGGTAAAAAAATCACTGTTAGAACAAACGCTAAAGGTGAAGCAAGCTTCGTCATCGGCAGTGATACTGTAAATTCTTACGCTACACCAGTCGTTTGGATCGATATTAACAACCAAAGCGGTAAAGATGCAAACTTAGACAAAGGTGAACCTTCAGCAGTAGCACCAATCTCATACTTCCAAGCTCCATATTTAGACGGTTCAAAATTAGTATCTTATAAAGGTACAACTGAAACGGATAAATTTGCAGGTGGCGAAGTAGCAACATTTAAAGTACAACTTACAAACCAAAGTGGTAAAGTAGTACCGAATTCTGGTTACACAACGAAGGATGTTACGTACACGGTTTACAATACTGGTGCAAACAATGTAAAAGTTGGTACTGTAGAAATCGCTCCTAACCGCGTGCATACAGTAGTTGCGCCAAGTGGTGAAATTACTGTTACTACTGTAGATGGTAAAACTTCTTCTGTACGAGTTTTAGCTACAGGTGTAGCGAAAGAGGTTAACGGGAATAAAGAATTTGCATTTACTTCAAAAGAAGCTACTGCAACATTCACTTCTACTTCAGAAATCCCTAACCTATTTACAGGTGATATTCATTCATTCGATACAGACAAAGAAACTGTCGTATTTACTGATGGTTCCGTTCTAAAAAATGCGGTGAAATATGCTGGTGAAACGGATAAAACATATGTGTATAGAAATGTAAATGGTGCACCACTTTCTAAAGACCAGTTCGTAAATATTCTTAAAGGTGCCACTTCAGGGGTAAAAGTAACGTATGAAGTAAAAGAAAATACGGTTACATTCTATGTTGTTTCTGTCAATGCTGGGGGAACTAAGCCGGTTGATATTATTGGAGATAAAGCATCTGACGCTACTGCTGTTACAGCTGCAAAAGCTAAAGTTACAGTAACACCTAATATTGCTACACTTTCAACTGATACGGCAGAAAATAAACGTTTAGCTGTACAATCAAATGTTGTAACTGAAATTAATGACTCGTCAGTAACTATAAGTGTAGTAGAAACTTCTACAGCAGGAACTTATACTGTTACGTTAACTAAAGGCGCAAGCACTGCTACTGTAAATGTTACACCAAAATTTGGTCAAAAAGTAACTGCTGAATCTATTACTTCTTCACTTGCAGTGAGTACAAATGGAAAAGATTTAACCCTTAATATTGGGTCTGCTCTTGCAGGTTTCACAATCGCGAATGTAAATCCAGATGCTGATAATGCATTAGACATTACTACTTCTTTTAATAATAATGTGATTACTATAGCTAAAGCACCTTCTGCTTCTATTGAAGCTACAGGATTAATCGAGAAGACTTTAAAAGTTTATTTCGACGCTCAAGCTACTGGTTATGCTAAAGAAAGCTTTGTAGCAACTATTACAATTGATGATGTAACGAACCGTACTTTAGCTATTACAGTAAAGCCTACTCCATAACACACAACAATACTTTTATCAGCATATAAATTTAGTAAAAATAAGTAGAAATGAAAACCCATGTCTTGTTTATCGCAATACATTGGGTTTTCTTTCTAACCAATATTACCAAATAGAGTATATAAATCCTTTTATTGAAATTATCCAATATAGTGCAATTTGAATTAGTGACCAACTTATCTTCTGTTCCTTCGCAATATATTGCATAGTTCCAACATTACTTTTACTAGTCCTTTTATAAAGCATGTACTAATGGAAGATAGTTTAGAGAGGGGCGTGAGAAAATGAAGAACAAAGATGGACAAGCCATTGCTTTAGGAAATCGACTAAAAATGCTACGCCACAAACATCATCTAACGCTTGCCGCATTGGCAGATTTATTAGGTATTTCGCATAGTTATGTAGGCTTTATAGAAAAAGGGACGAGGAAAGCATCTGAAAAAGTATTGCAAAAGTATGCAGAATTTTTTGATGTGTCTTTTGCAGAATTAGTTGACTTACAGTTGCAAACTATTCCTACCATTCATAGTCCATCTAGCGAAACGCCTCCCCCTTTAACAAATGAAATAATGGAGTTAAACAATTTATTACTGAAATTAAATGAAGATATACGTTGTACAATGATTGAAAACTTTAAGGAGCAAATTCAACAAACGCTTTATCATTTGCTGACACCCTATGAGCTTTCAGATATTAAACGAAGTATTACGAAAATAAAAAATGCTTGGTTTTCAGAAAGTGAAGAAGTTGATCAAGATAAAAGCTACAAGGGCTATATCACCCTATCAAATGAGCCAATCTATTTTCAATTACAAGTAGAGCAACATATATTGCATCTTCAATTACTTCATGCTGATAGAAGACAACGCTCTCTGTTTGAAAGTTGGTTAGGCGATTGTTCCCTTTATTATCAAACGGAGGAATATTTACAGCATATTCGTGAACCACAGAAAATCGTTAATATTTTATGGTTAAGTCCTAATATGTCCTATCGCCAACAACATGACTACCTCGTACAAAAAGCGTTACTTTCATTTGCGTTAAACTATTGTGATGCGAAATTAAGTTGGTTTGTTCATAATTACGAGCAGCACAATACAATGCAAGATATTCAAGAACACATTAGCTAACGAGAAGGAGCTGATATCTCTTTGATTATCCATTCTGACTTTGATTTGCCTAAGTACTCTAAAAAATTTCTTCAACATTTAAAAAGAAAGTACTATTCACAAGAAACCATTATTGGCTATGAAAATGATATAAAAAAGTTCTCGTCCTTTATTTATCAATTATACGATGGTCATATTTTAACAGAGGAAATATCAAAGGATGATATTCTAGAATATCTAGATTTTTTAGGCAATCAGGATTATAAACCTAATTCGATTAGTAGATATTTTTACGGTGTGAAGGCATTTTTCAAATATCTTGTAATAGAGTTGAACTTTAAAGTCGATCCAACGATTGGTATATCTACTCGAAATGTGTATGTACCGTTACCCGAAATTCTGGATATGGAAGAAATGGCATTAGTGTTGGCTACGGCGAAAAAGTTCTCCGAATTTTACTATGTATTAATTAGCTTACTCTATTATACGGGTTCCAGAATTACAGCTGCTCGAACGTTGTTAAAGGAAAATGTTGATATAAAAAATAATAAAATATACTTCCCACGGATTAAAGGTGGCAGAGATCTTCACTTACCCCTACATCCAAAACTGCAAAAAATATTAGCGGAATATTTACAGAAAACGAAAGACAACGGATCAGATTATTTATTTCCCTCTCCCGTAAGTCGTAATATGCCCATTAGCGGAGTAGAAATCCGTATCAAATTAAAAAAAATTGGCGCCCAATGCAATATTACAAAACGATTAACCCCCCATGTGATTCGTCACTGTACCGCAACACACTTAACACTACTCGGTGTAGACCAACATTATATCGCAACTCTATTAGGTCATACCGATTCCCGTTCCACTGCACGCTATCAACATTTGAAAGTAGATGATTTAAGGTCGGCTATGAAGAAATTGAAATAACAATAGAATACCTAGCGAATATTTATTCAAAAAAATAATAAATTATACCAATGTAAGAGCTTTCTGTTAAAAACCCACCAGTAAAACTGGTGGGTTTCTTTACGCGTAAACGCTATTTAAATACCTTATGTCTAACTATATTCTGAAAGGTCCGCCAACCATACTTCTTTTCTACAAGCCGCTAAAGCGGCAGACTTTTTTCTTCTAGTTAATTTATTCACAATTTAAAGGGTCAATGATTTCATTTATTGACATCTGATCATAGCGTAAATCTTCTTGTAATTGTTTTGTGATATACTTGTGAATCACTTTTTGATTTCGACTAACTGTATCTACTAGGTATCCACGACACCAAAATTGGCGATTTCCCAATTGGTACTTTAAACTATCATGCCGATTGAAAATCATGACGCTACTTTTTCCTTTTAAATAGCCCATAAAAGCAGATACACTTAGTTTCGGAGGAATCTTCACCAACATATAAATATGATCCGAACACGCTGTTGCTTCTACAATTTCTACACCTTTTCTTTCACATAACTGACGTAGTATTTTTCCTATTTCTGCTTTGATTTTTCGATAAATGACTTGTCTTCTATATTTCGGTACAAAAACGATATGATACTTACAATTCCATGTTGTATGTGCTAAACTTTTACTATCCATTTGGAGCTCCTTTCGTACAAAATCGGTTGACTAGACCTGATTTTATTGTACGATTGGAGTTTTTTTGTTGTCTATAGCTAAGCTTTCCGAAACTACCTACATAGTAGAGGAATTTCAAAACAAAAAAAGCAATCATTGAACATTGGTTGGTTTAATACGTGAACTTTATTAATGGCATCACTTTTATTTCATTTTCATTTATAGATTTCAATTTGGACACCTATACTATACGGCGACTTTCTAACATATAAAAGTAGATGAACTAAGGTCGACAATTAAGAAAACTGAAATGCATATATTTTTAGACATAATGTAACACGAAAAATCCCATCCAAGTGTATAAACTGAATTATGTAGAAATGAAATATTTCTGATAAGAGTGTCACATTTTTTGCAATGGAGATAATTTATTTTATTCATTAATAGATACACTTGGATGTCCTAAAGACAAGTAAATGGAATGCCCCTATAACTTATTATTTTACTCAACAAAAAAGCTCTGTAGAGATTTCTCTCCACAGAGCTTTTTGCAATTCAGAAAAATTCTATTAGTTCAAAACTAGGAAGAACTTCTTCTAAATTTAACAAATACTAATTATTTTAATTAGTTATTTGTAACAGATAAAGATTTACCTGTAGTAGGACCTTCTTGACCTGCTTTTTGAGTAAAGATTACTACATCGTTTGATACTGTTGTATCATATTTAGCTGCGAATGCTGCATTAGCATCAGCTGCACCTTTAAGTTTAGTTGCGATTGCAGCTGCAGATGTATCAGCAGCATCTACTGTATAAGTAAATGTTTCTGTACCAATTTTTACAGTAATTACTTTAGTTGCAGGAACTACTCCACTTACTTTAAATGAATACTTAGCTGGGTTTTTAACTACAGGAGTACCTGCTACAGCTGTATCAAATGTTACACCTGTTAGAACTGTAGAGTTTGTAATTGCAACTTTATCTACTAATTTACCAGAAGTTACTTTTACTTTAGTACCATCAACTACTGCTGTAATGTTATCTGCTACACCTAATGTTTTAGCTTCATCTGTAATTAATTGAGCAATTTGAGCAGCAGTAGCGTTAGCTGGTAAATTTACATTAATTACAGTATCTTGTTGTGGCGTTACATTAGTGTTTGCTACAGTTAGACCTAACGCTCCAGCAGCATTTGCACCAGGTGTTAATAGAGCTGTTGCTGATGTTGCAGCTACTTCACTGTAATCTACAGCTGGGTTACCAACTAATGTGAAGTAAGATGCTGCTGAAACATTAACTTTGAAGCTTACATTAATGTTTGCTTTACCATCAGATACTACAAGAGTAACTGTAGTTGAACCAACAGCTTGTGGTTTAACTGTAAAGCTTAATTGATCTCCAGCAACAGTTGCAGTTGCTACAGAAGCATCACTAGTATAAGCAGTTAAGATTTTTAATGTATCGTTATCTGCATCAGTAGCTACTTGTGTTGCTGTGAATGTTAATCCTGCTGTATTATTAGCAGCAATTGTTTGATCTTCAACAACTTTAGCAACTGGAGCATTATTTGCTGCAGGTGGTGCATATTGTTGTAAACCATTAGTAGCAGTACCTGAAGGTTGACCAACAGTAATTACTTTAAATGTTACAGTATCACCATCTACAATGTAAGACATTGTAACATTTTGATTTGCCGCATCATATTGAGCTAATAAAGCTTCCCATGCTGCTTCTCCAAATACTTCATTACCATTAGCTCCGAAGTATTTAAATGTTTTACCAGTAACACCAGCATATTTCACTGGGTCTTTACCAGCAAACCAAATTGAGTTGCTATCAGTACCTGTATTTGCTGGGTTATATTGTACAGCTTCCCCAGTGAATGAATTTGGAACTTCTTTAGCAGCAGTGAATGTAGCAGTTGCTTCTTTAGAAGTGAATGCAAATTCTTTGTTTCCGTTAGTTTGTTTAGCTACACCAGTAGCAAGAACTTTTACAGAAGAAGACTTACCATCTACAGTAGTAACAGTGATTTCACCTTCTTTTGCAACTAATGTATGCACGCGGTTTGGAGCGATTTCAACATCGCCAACTTTTACATTGTTTGCACCAGTGTTGTAAACAGTGTAAGAAACCTCTTTCGTTGTGTAACCAGAGTTTTCAACTACTTTACCACTTTGGTTTGTAAGTTGTACTTTAAATGTTGCTACTTCGCCACCTGCAAATTTATCAGTTTCTTCAGTACCTTTGTAAGATACTAATTTAGAACCATCTAAATATTCAGCTTGGAAGTATGAAATTGGTGCAACTGCTGATGGTTCACCTTTGTCTAAGTTTGCATCTTTAGCGCTTTGGTTGTTGATATCGATCCAAGCGATTGGTGTAGCATAAGTGTTTACAGCATCACTTGAAACTACGAAGCTTGCTTCACCTTTAGAGTTTGTTTTAACAGTGATTTTTTTACCTTCGTAACCAACTTGTTTACCGTTTTCTACTTTTACGAATTGTGCAGAAGTCACTGTAGAGATTACTCCATCAATATCTTCGTTAAATGCCACGTTTACTGTTTCGTTAGCAGCTAATTTACCATCTTTATCTTTTACTACTAAGTTATATTTACGGCCGTTTTTAACACCAGTTGCCGCAACTTCGCCACCATCGCGAGTTACTTCAAGAGTGTAAGCAGCTTGAACAGCGCCGAATGTTACTTTCGCAGCAGAAGCTTGTAACGTATCAGCAGTGTATTTTTGAGTGTAACCAGTTGTTGTTACTGTACCATTTGTGTTAGTAACTTGTACTGGAGTTGCTTCAAATACCACTGGAGTTACTTCAGCGTTAGAACCTGATACTGTGAATGTTGCTTCACCTTTAGAATCAGTTGTGATTTGTGCAGCACGTGTGTTGTTATCGCTTGTTTGAACTACAGCAATACCATTAACAGTAACGTTTTGTAATTTATCAACAGTTACGTCAATGTTTTCTTTTACTGAAACGTTAAGTACTTTACCTGATACTGGTTTACCAGTTTCTGGGTGTTTGTAAGTAACTTTGTAAGTTTTGTTAGCGCCGTTGTTGATAGTAGCACCAGTAGTTACTTCAGTGATTTCTAAAGTTTGGTCAACTGCCCAGAATACATAACCAGTTGAGAATTTAGAACGGTCACCGTTTGCATATACAGTTACAGTGTCGTTTGTTGCAGCATAACGAGTGTAAGAGTAAGTTGCGATACCTTCTTCGTTTGTTACAGCTTCAACTGTTACTGGAGTTTTCACGCCATTAGCAGAACCTGGGATGAAGAAAGTTACTGGAATACCAGCTTTTGTTTGACCTTCAGCAACTGTTACTTGTGCTTTAAGTGTTACTTGTTGGCCAAGTTTACCTTGAACTGATTTTTCTACTAAATCTACTTTAGTAGGAACTACAGCTGCGATACCTTTGAATGTACCGATTTTTTCTTCGCCAAGAGATACAGTGTACTCTTTGTCAGCTGTTTGAGCAGCAGTTGTTAATACAACAACTTTTTTGTTTGTTAATTTAACAGCTGCGTTTTTCACTTCAAGATCAGAGATTAAGAAGTTAAGAGCTTGTACGTTATCTACTTCTTCGTCGAATGTTACTTCAACAGTTGTGTTGTTGATAGCTTTTACTGCTGCAACACCAGCTTCAGGGTTGTTTACAACGTTTTCGATTGTGCGGTATAAGAATGAAGCGAATTGTCCGCGTGTTACGCTGTTACCTGGGTTGAAGTGAGCAACGTTTGTAATACCCGCATATTCTAAAGCAACGATCGCTGTGCGTTGTTCTGCAGAGTAAGCTTTGTCTAAGTCAGAGATTTCTGTTACGAAGTTCGCTTTTTTGTACTCAGCTACTAAGTCTACGCCAGCGATTTCTTTAATAGCACGTACTAAAACTACTGCCATTTGTTGACGTTGCATTGTTTGTGAAGCGCGTTCAATTGATGGCATTTATCTGCTATGCAAATAAAGGAAACCTTAGCTGTTTATTCTTTTGCAGTAAACAATAAATAGAGGCGTGTACTAGTTGTTGGTAGCAGAGGCGGTGACTCCTGCGGGAACGCACACAGCGTAAGACGCAACGAACCGCGCGTTAGCGAGGGTTGCGGCTTACGTGTGTGCCCGCGGAAAGCACCACCATAGCGAACAACAACGGTATAGCAAAAAAGTGTTAGATTGACCCCCAATCAATCTAACGCTTTTCCTACGATTATCTATAGCTAACCTCTGTGAGGAGTAACCATGAAAAAGTACTAATTGTTTAGAAAAAGTGAAGTTTCGGTTAACAATTGTACTATTTTGTTGTGTGCTTAGATTCTTGAAAAATGCTATAATTTAACAGTTACTATATAGTAATTCAATAGTGCATTAACAGTTATATGGTTTCATATATATATACTGGGGAAATAAGTTTTACTACTATTGATGGCACGCTTGATGCGTCTGGTGTAGGTACAAACCGACAGCCGAGATAGAGAGATGGTAGACCTTCTTCGGTTAAGAAGAAGGTTTTTATGAAGCAAATACTTAAAGAGGAGCTAACTGATGATGTCTAAAAAGAAATGGAACAAGTCATTTAATGCTTTACTTGCAACGACATTAGTTGCAAGTGTATCGATGCCAGTAATGCCTAGTCAAGCTGTTGCGGCTGAATTAGCTACTGATTTAATTATCTCTGAGTATATTGAAGGGTCCGGTAATAATAAGGCGATTGAACTTTACAATGGAACGGGTTCAACGATTGATTTAAGCCAATACAAGCTTGAACTTTATACAAATGGTAGTACAACACCAACGAACAAACAGACGTTAAGTGGCACTTTAGCACATAATGAGACAATCATTCTCTATAATTCTAGTGCAGTGGCAGCGATCAAAGAGAAAGGTGGACTTGCTTCAGCTGTTACCGCGTTTAATGGTAATGATGCGATTGTTTTAAAGAAAGGTGAAGAGGTAGTAGATTCTTTTGGTCAAATGGGGTTTGATCCAGGCAAGTCGTGGAATGACAATGGGGTGTCTACTGTTGATACAACATTGGTTAGAAAGAGTTCCATTACGTCTGGCGATAAAAATCCAAGTGACACCTTTGACCCTTCATTAGAATGGCAACCTTATCCAATCGATACATTCGAACATTTAGGCAGTCATGCAATGGATGGAGGTGAGGTTGGACCTATTATAAAGGCAGAAGCCGTAACAGCTTCCACACCTTCTGGAACGGTTGCGTCAGGCACTGCCATTACATTATCTTCTGCCACTGCTGGTGCAACGATTTATTATACAACGGATGGAACAGAGCCAACATTGCAAAGTGCTAGTTATACGCAACCAATCGTTATTGATAAAACAATGACGATTAAAGCGATAGCAGTTGCACAGGGGCTGGAAAATAGTGATGTGCAAACTTTTAATTATACCGTTATTGGACAAGCAGATGTTCAGTCAATCGCGGATGCAAGAACACAAGCGAATGGTACAACAGTAACAATCAAAGGTATTGTGGCAGGGAAGTTGAAAAATACCATCTCTGTACAAGATGGAACAGGTGGTATCGCTGTACGTCCGACGAGCCTAAATGTAGAAATTGGCGATGAAGTAACGCTAAAAGGGAAGCTTGCGGACTATAGAGGGTTACTGCAATTAGACGGAGCTCAAATTATCGACAAAGTGGCAGGTGTTGGTGCACCAACTGCAAAAGTAGTAACCGGTGCCGAGGTAGCAGAAGCAAATGAATCACAACTTGTTACGATAAAAAATGTTGCGCTGACGAATGTGCAAACAGGAAGTGGCTGGGCAAACTACACAGCTAGTGATGGTAGCAATTTCTTAGTACGCGATGAAACAAATACGCTAGGCTTAACGGTCGGCACAACATATGAATCAATTACGGGCATTGTCCAACAATTCGATCAGGATTACCAAGTGATACCACGTTCTGTAAACGATATTGTTGTGGATAGCGCAGCATTAAAACCAGCGATTGCGTCTCCAAGTAGTGGTACATTTATTAATCAAACAACGGTCACTTTATCAACATCGACAGCTAATGGGGAAATCTATTACACAGTAGATGGTACGAATCCTACTATATCAGGTATTAAATACGAAAAACCAATCGATATTACGCAAAACACAACATTAAAAACGGTTGTCAAAGCAAGTGATGGCACGTTTAGTGAAGTGATGACCTATGACTATGTTATTACAGATGCGCTGCAAATTCATGATATTCAAGGGGAAGGCCATAGCTCTCCATTTGCTGGCAAAACCGTTGATGGCATTCAAGGAATTGTGACATATTCATTTTCTTTAAATGGTAGTTATTATTATACAATTCAAACACCTGATGAGTTGGCGGATGATAATCCGAATACATCGGAAGGAATCTTACTTTATAGCGGAAAGAATGCTTGGCCGATTCAAGTAGGAAATTTAGTATCGGTAACAGGTAAAGTAGATGAATATGCGTATGATGGCTATAGTGATGCGAACCAAACTGATTTAAAAACGACGCAAATCAATGTACGAAATGATCAAGGGGGCAAAGTACAAGTACTTAATGCCAGTGTAGCATTACCAAAAGCCATTCAAATTGATAAATTAAAAATGTCATTTAGCCAAATTGATAGTGACAATCTTCAAGTTTTCAACCCAACAATTGATGCTATTGATTTTTGGGAAAGTATTGAAGCGATGCGAGTGGAGGTGGGCAATGTCAAAGCTGTTGCTCCACAGGAACATGGCGATTTAGTAACGGTTCTTGAAAGTGAACCAACAAACACGCTGCATGGTGGGGTCTTGTATGAGGAAGGAAAAACAAACCCAAATCGTATCCAATTTAGATTGGAACCGAACGGAACAGCTCGTGATTTCGAAGTTGCCACAGGCGATAAGTTTAGCGGACCGATTACGGGTATTGTGGGCTACTCTTATCAAAACTTCAAAATTTACGTGCCATTAGATAACATGAAGCAAGCCCATGTAAAGGGGTCGGCAACACCTGAGACAACTAAAATAGTCAAAGCAGAGGATAAGCTAACAATTGCCTCGTATAATTTAGAAAACTTCTCGAATAACAAAACATCCACATCGGATGATAAGGCGCGAAAATTAGCACGTGCCATTGGTACTGATATGCAAACGCCAGACATTGTAGGGGTCACGGAAGTACAAGATAATAACGGCGAGTCGGCTGGTGATGCCAAGGCAGATCAAAGTTATCAACGCTTAATTGATGCCATTAAAGCTGAAAGTGGTATTGATTATAAGTATGTCAATATTGACCCTGTGAATAATGCAGATGGTGGTGCACCGAACGCAAATATTCGTGTTGGTTTCTTATACAATCCAGCAAGGGTGAACTTGAAAGAAGGAATCCAAGCAGGGGATGCGACTACTGCGGTTAGTTATCAAAACGGTCAATTAACGCTGAACCCAGGGCGAATTGACCCAATGAATGAGGCATTTAATAATAGCCGAAAACCGTTAGCTGCACAATTTGAGTTCCAAGGTGAAGATGTCATTGTGATTGCTAATCACTGGAATTCTAAATCGGGTGACACACCATTATTCGGAGCAGCACAACCACCGCAATATAAAAGTGAAGTGCAGCGCCAAAAAATCGCCAATATTGTGTATAACTTTGTTGCGGATGTTAAAACCAAAAATCCAGATGCAAATATTGTATCGTTAGGTGATTTTAACGATTACCAATTTGCCAAAGCGCTTAAAATTCATGAAGGTGAATGGATGACCAATATGATCAATAAAGCCGATTCTTCTGACCGTTATACGTATTTGTATCAAGGAAATTCGCAAGTATTAGATCATATTTTAGTTTCCAATAATCTTCAAGAAAAAACGATAATTGATATTCTTCATATTAATGCAGACTTTACAGATATGGCAGGCCGCGCAAGTGACCATGACCCTGTCATGGTGCAACTGGATTTAAAACAAGGTCCTACAGTAGAACCGATTCAACCTGAAATCACATATAACTATGAGAACTTTAAGAAAAATATCTTAGTTATTACAAAACCGAGTGTAGCATTACATTTAGATGCAGCGTCGTATATTACGAAGGGCGTGCACTTAAAAGGGAAGTATGTCGAGCTTCACGGTGAAGGCTTTAACAAGACAGATGTGATTATTACGCCAAATCATCCAGAGTCCATTGTCGACTTAAAGGGCAATACGTTTAAAAAGATTACAATTGAAGGCAAAAATGTAAGTGAAATTAGAGGCGCAGAAAATATTGACTTACAGTTGATTGAATTGAAGAAGGGTGCATCGTTAGAAAACATTAAATTTACAAATTCTAAGGGGCAACCGATTGTCTACCCTCCTGTCCCTGCTGAAAACAAGCAACCAATTATCAAAAAGCCTTTTACAAATCGGACAGTAGCTGTAGGAACGGACATTACCATTGATTTAACAGAACATTTCGCTGATCCTGATAATGACGAATTGACATTTACCGCTACAAAAGGTTCGATAAAGGGCAAACGCTTAACGTTAACTTTAGAAGCGGGTAGTCATATTGTGGGTGTCACGGCATCTGATGGTACAAAAAGTGTTACGGCCAATTTTAGTGTTACTGTAACGGCTAACGACTACTATACTGCTGCCTATAACAAAGAGGGGCAAGCACTTAAAAAGGCGCTGCACGATATTATTGCAAACCAAAAAGTATTATCCTATGATGCTGCATGGGATGCTTTGAGATACACAGATGAAGATCCGAATAATACAAATAATGTCCTGTTATTTTATTCTGGTAAATCTAGTCCAAAAACAAACAACGGCGGCAATGTGGGCAACTGGAACCGAGAGCATACGTGGGCAAAATCACATGGGAATTTCGGCACAAGTCAAGGACCAGGAACTGATATCCATCATTTACGCCCTACCGATGTGCAAGTAAATAGCGCGAGAGGAAATTTAGACTTTGACAATGGCGGTAGTCCAGTCGCTGGCTGTAACGGTTGTTTGAAAGACGCCGATTCCTTCGAACCACCGAATCGTGTCAAAGGGGACGTTGCACGCATTCTGTTTTATATGGCAACGCGTTATGAGCTAGGCGATAAAGTAGACCTTGAATTAAATGACAAAGTTAACAATGGAACGGCTCCGTATCACGGTAAACTTTCGGTTCTTTTACAATGGCATCTACAAGACCCAGTAGATGACTATGAAAAACGACGAAACGAAAGAATCTACGAAATCCAAGGGAACCGCAATCCATTTATCGACCATCCAGAATGGGTAGAAACGATTTATGGCAACAAACCAGCGGTGCAGATGGTGAATTAGCAAAATGCAAAAACCAGCCAGTTTTCAGCGGTAAATCGCTGAAAACTGGCTGGTTTTATTATGGATTGGCGACAAGCAATTGATTTCAAACGAGCTTGAAAGTGAATACATAATACAAAATATAGTGGCGAAAGTCATGGGTATGTATTCCATTTATGATAAAATATATTACAACACTCTATAGGAGTTAATAGAGGGGTGAAAAATGGATACATCAAAAAATACTTTCATTATAGTAGCGGTTGCAAATAGTGCAATTGCATGTATAAGTCAATTTCTTGGTTCAATGTTAGACGAAAGGTTTGATTCGTTAGTTCAATTTTTAGCTTTTCCTTTCGTTATAATTCTTCTGAATGTGGTGTTAGGATTTAAATTTAGAATGAGGTTTTATCAATATTCACTGTTCGCATATTTAGGATTATACGTATCTATCTTTGTCTGGGGCACTATTGTTTTGGTGGAAAGCACAAAAAAAGAATTGCCTCCGGGCGAGATTGTATTAGGTGCAGATCTGATATTTATTATAGTTGTGACAATAGTCCAGTCGATTATTTTCCTTCTATTTAATTTAATTGCTTTTGTAATTTATAAAATGGTTTTTTCAAAATTAAGGATGTGAAATAGAATGGTTAAAAACAAAGCAATCGCTGCTGTCATTACAATTATTATTTGCATCTTTATTATTCCATTATTTATTACTTCTACATACAGTATTGCTAATGGTATTTATGGTACTGCATTTACGGCACCTTCTATGCTTGTAGCTTTGGGAGTTTCCTTACTTATTGAGAAACATAGTAAAAATAAACATATAGTATTGATGTATATTAAACATCTCCTTTGTGCTTTAATTTTTTCGCTGTTATTTACACTCCTTAATTTTGATATAAACACGTATAAAGATACTTTTTATATTAGTTCTTTATTGGGGAGCATTTATATTATAATATTTGTCACATTTGATTATTTGTTGAATAAGTATAGGATTGTATAGAATTTTAAATTTGTAACGTTCCTTTTTACGCACATGTTCCCGTAGAAAAACACCTCCAATTGAAGTGTAGGTATCTAAACCTTATTTCAATCAAAGGTGCTTTTTTATTGTCTATTCTATTGGTGTCAGTTCCGTCGTCGCTGTAAATGAAAGGGAACGGTTCTATTTAATGTGCTACTACTAATTTCTTTAAATAGCTTCGTCAGATAATGAAGAAGCTTCCTATAAATAACAGTAAAAATATACTGATGCCCATTGCCGTCATTTCATAAAATGACGATGATATCATATTGCGCATGGAGAACATTACACAAACTAATAGAATGCTAGCAAAGGTGAAGGGGATAAAAACTAGCATAGCTAATTCCTTTGTCACTACAGAACGTACTTCTTTTACAGAAAGACCAATTTTTCGAATGCCTGTATATTTTGCTTTTTCACCTTCCACTGATGTTTGTAAGTAGAAGTAAAGAATGCTCATAGATAGTAACCATCAAAGGCAAAACAAGGTGCGGTTGAAATGCTTGAAAATGATCGAGCACTTTGTCAAAGTCTCTTGTAATAACGCTTTGATAGCCGTATTTATCTAGTTGATGTTTCAATGTTTGAGCAATATCCATGTCATCTTCCGCAATTGATATTTTATACATTTTATACCTCTCTTATAGCTAGAAGCTTTCTTCTATTTTTATCACTAAATGATTGCAATATACCTGAAAGGAAGTCAATTCCTATTCTATACGCAAATAATTTACTATAAAGCAAAAATACGATTTTTCACTTGTAGCCACTTTGTGTACTGAAGATTTTAGTCCATACTAAATATAGAAGTGACAGAAGGGGGGAGCTGTAGGATGATTCGTAATCGTCAAATGGAGATATTGCTACATTTGTTGAAGGTGAAAAAGACAACGCATGAGGCGCTGGCGCGTCAGTTTGAAGTAAGTGTAAAAACGATTCAGCGGGATATTGATAAGTTATCGATGATGGGTGTTCCAGTTACTTGTAAGCAGGGGCATAGGGGTGGCGTGTATATTGAAGAGCATTATAAATTATCTAATAGCTTCTTTAATGATGAAGATTTGCAAGTTTTAACATTTGCGTTATCTGTTTATGATAGTTTGTCAATGCAAATGCATAAGGAGCGTATATTAAAGAAACTGGCACTCATTTCTCCAGAATTGATTTATCTGTATGAACAAGATGCCAAAGATTATTTTATCGTTGATCTTTTCGATAATAAGGTCGATATGACAGAAGCAGTCTATCAACGGATAAACCATTGTCTTGACGAGGAATACTATCTTCGTGTCGTTATTGGTGAGAAACAAATGGACGTTGCACCCATTAGTTATGTTTTAAAAGCGGATGGGTTATATTTATATGCTTTTGAAAGGGAGTATGTATTAATAAAGATTGCTTCAATTACTTATTCGCATATAACGAATATTGAGTTTGAACGAAATTTTACTCCGTACCAACAAAATCACACAATTATTTTCAAATAAGACATTAGGTGTCTTATTTGACATGATATTGTTTGTGTTGGAGGGGATGCTAGATGAAGTCCAATAACTTCGACAACTATTCAATCAGTAAATTAATTGCAACGTTCTCACTTCCTGCAATCTTGTCCTTAATTCTTGAAATGATGACTTCCGTAGTGGATACGTCTTTTGCAGGGCATATAGGTAGCCAAAGTGAAAGTGCCTTATCTGCCATGGGCTTATTATCGCCGATTCTTGCTGCTTTTGTAGCACTGCAGACGCTCTTTGCCACGTCAACGGCAATCATGATTTCAAAGTATTTAGGTAGTGGCGATCAACTTCAATTAAATAAGTATTTTCAGAGTGGGTTTGTGATGACGTGTGTTGTTAGCTTTGTTACATCTGGCACTACATGGATTTTGATGGAGCCACTTTTAACTATGTTGGGTGCTAAAGGTGAAGTATGGAAGCTTGCCAAAGATTATTTAACTATTATTCTACTTAGTAATATTTTGAGTGCTATTGGTTATACATTGACGAGCGTTATTCGAGCATTTGGTTATCCAAAAGTAGAGGCAATTATTATTACCATTGCAGTGGTGATTAATATTGTGTGCAATGCTATTTTAACTTTCGGTTTTCAATTAGGCGTTGTTGGTATTGCTTTAGGCACTTTCATTAGTGAGTTAGTATGCGCTATTATTTCCATTGTTTATTTGGTGAAACGTCATATCTGGTTTTTAGCGAGCAAGGTATCTTTAGGAGAACATGGATGGCTGTCCTTTCAACTGTTGAAAATTGGTTTTGCCCAAACGGCCATACAATTATTAGCCGGTGTTTCTGCATTTATAGTAAACCATCAGCTCATATCAATAGGAAGCCATAGTCAAATAGCGATTTGGAATATAGCCAACAAGATGTATATGCTTGTATTAATGCCGATTATTGGTATCACGCAGGCAGTTCAAACAATTCTTGCTTATTTTGAGGGTAAGGGAGAATTATTGAAAAAAAATAAAACTGTAAAAAAGACAATGTTGTATGCGATTATTTATGGTATTGGTATTACTGTAGCCATGTATATGTTCAGTAATGTGATTTTGTATTTGTTTACTTCTGATGAAACGATGTTAACATCAACACAACATGTGATAAAGGTCATTTTTCTAACATTTCCGCTATTGGGTATTACCTATACAATTATGACTGTATTGCAAGTTACAGGTAAAGAAATTTATGCCGTAATCCTTGGTCTAATCAGACAGGTTATCGTAATTGTGCCGCTCGTTCTGCTTTTACCGACTTTTTTTCGTAAAGAAAATTTGTTCGATATTAGTCCTGCTTTCTCCATATTTTTGTCAATTCCACTTGCTGATATTGCGACACTTAGCATCGCTATTGTATTTTGTAGAAAAATACTACAAAAATAGCTACCAACTAGTGCCATTGCATTATCTGATAAACTATGACATGCTTAATAGAGAGAGTATAGTACTAGGAGAATGTTGTAGTGATTAAAGAGTGGGATTTCCTACGTGTAGTGGCATGCCTATCCATTTTACTATTACATACATCATCCTGGGTAATTTTGGAGGTTGGTGTAGAACCCGAGCAACAGGTTTATCTGTTTTTGCGGATTGCGCTTTGCTATGCAACGCCGACGTTTATTGTGTTATCGATTATCATATTGTCAAACCGTTATCGTGAACGGCTACCAATTTATTTTTGGTCGAGTCGTCTTCAATATATTTTAGTGCCTTTTTTAGTGTGGGCTTTTGTCGATGCATTATTGGTGGAGTCAATTTATCGTAAAGGTTTGTTATGGGACAAGTAATTCTATAATGTAGTTTATGGAGAGTTTGTGGGCTGGTTTGTTGTAGTTATTTTCCAGTTATATGTAGTATTTGCGTTGATGAAGCGTTTTAAATGGTCGATTACGTGGTTTTTACCGCTCAGTGTGCTGATTACGCTAGTACATCATGCGGTCATTGCCTTGCCTTATCCAATTTTTGAGGACCATGTGAACGTGTTACGCTTGCTGTTTACAGGATGGCTTGGTTATTTTGCAGTTGCCTATGCGATGGGAGTCTCATATGAGAGACTAGCTGCATTGGCGAAGAAGTACCGAGGTGCAACAGTTGTTTTCGTTGTACTTGCTGTACTGTTTTTGACGATTCGTATGTTACTTGGCTATACTGAGGTGCATTCGAGGCGTCTCGATATAGTCCCACTTGTCTTTAGTGTTGTGCTTTGTGTTATTGCTTGGGGGCAGTCATTGCCAGCTACGAAGTTGGTTCGTATTATTAGTCAATATGCGTTTATGATTTACCTTATCCATTGGGAAGTGCTACGTCTATCGACAAGCTGGTTTGTGACACATTTTGATAGCACATTGACGCGTGTTTCCATGCTTATGCTGTGGACACTTGTTGTTTGCATTGGGCTGACGAAACTATTGTCATTCCTACCGTTTAGTCAATGGATTGTGGGAAAGTTGAAAAAACGTTAAAAAGCAGTGATCTCTAACTAGATAGAAATCACTGCTTTTGTAATTGTTTTGCGAATCGCGGGTAAATCGAAGTAAATCGCGGGTAAACCGGAGCGAATCGCGGGTAAATCAGAGTAAACCGCGGGTAAACCGTAACGAACCGCGGGTAACCCTAAGTAAACCGCGGGTACCTCGTTATCACGTGATTGACCGATAGTTACTCGGGCATCAGTTTTAAATTGCGATCATTATAGGCAAGAATGACATAGTCCGGTTGCATGTTTTGTAAGTAAGGAATAATATCTTTCTCTAAATAACGTAAGTCTAAAATGGTCACAGTTTTAAAGTGACTTGCTACATGAAATTGAATGGTGTTAAAGTATGAATCTTTAATGACGACGAGATGTTTGTCGCTGTCATAGTTTTGCTTGACGATTGTAAGTTCGGCAAAGTCGCGGCTGTAGGCATCCGCATAGTTCACTATGGCGTCAGGACTCATCTGTTTCGCCCGACCGTACACTGCGTCGTACGGTGCAGTGACGCCACCTTCAATTGTACCGTCGTAGATTGTAAACTGTGTTGCAAACGATGCAGGTTCGTTATAGCAAATTTGTTCATTATTCTCGACGGTCATATAGAGTATTTTATTCCATGAGCCGGCGAACTTATTTGGTAAACAAAATGTATTGGCTTCATCAAAAGGAATGGTTGCTATTGTTTCGCCCAGTCGTTTGTTTAGTGTATGGATAAGCGCTTCGTAGCCTGAATAGGCACCGCGAATTGTCCAGTGATGATCTGTTTTAAAGAAGTTGCGCTCGGCAGAAAAGTTTTCTTGCATTTCATCATAGAGTCGAATATTGTCTACGCCTGCAGCGGTAACAAGTTCGTGCAGTTTTACATTGTTTGCAATACCAGCATCTTCTGGCATATAGCGTGGGCTTGGCTCACGTGAATAAGTCGCCTTTGCTGGTAGGGAGTAAAATGTAAATGGTATATGCTTTTCAGCTAGACCTTTGCTTAAGCGTTGTAAATCAGAGGCAAAAGCAGCCAGCTCTTCATCAGGTTTTACTGCGGCCGGCTTCGAAATAATCCAGCCTGTTTTATTATCAACAGCGTACTTATCATTTAAATACGTTTTGCCCACAACACGTTGAAAGTTTACATAATTGCGCATCCATGTATCACGTGCAGGAAACTGGTCAGAAATATACGACTCTACTTGCTTGGACCATGTCCCTGTTAAAATTTCCTTAGCGCTTGGCGTAATGTTGGCAGATTCTAATGGCCGGTTTTCCATTTCTGATTGCGGCCGATCCACCGTTAATACATGCACGACGAAGCCACCGAAAATAATGCAAAAAAATGTAATTGGTAATAGATACGTTTGAATTTTTCGCATGATGTCCCACCTAAAATCTAAAGTAAATGAATGGATTATGTGTTGCGTTTACTAAAAACATCGTAATAAATAACAAAAGTGCACCATAGTAAACGGTTTGTGTAATGCGCAGACCCCAGTCAAATGATAGGGAAGCGGCTGCCTTTTGTTCACTCCATGTTTGGTAAAGCTTATAAATCGGCATGGCAAAAATAATAGCGATGACAAAGTAAAGAGCATAATCTTTTGTCAGTAAAATCGTTTCATAATTGTACAGTGCGGCATCGGAAAGCCCAAACATTGTTTTGATAAATGAAAATGCATATGTAAAATCATTTGCTCTAAAGAACACCCAGCCAATCATTACGATCATTAATATATACATATGTCGGACGATACGTGGAATGCGTGCCAACCATTTCAACAGCACCCATTTTTCCAAGCAAATTAAGATACCGTAGTAAAAGCCCCATGCCATAAAGGTCCAACTTGCCCCGTGCCAAAAACCAGTAAGTGTCCACACAACAAGTAAGTTACGATATAGTTTCCATTCATGGCTAACACGACTACCACCAAGTGGGAAGTAGACATAATCTCTAAACCAACTGCTAAGTGAGATATGCCAGCGTCGCCAAAAGTCTGTAACAGATTGTGCTATATATGGATAGTTAAAGTTTTCTTCAAATTTAAAGCCGAAAATTCGTGCTAACCCAATTGCCATATCACTATAGCCTGAGAAGTCAAAATAAATTTGCAGGGAGTACGCTAAAATCCCAATCCAGGCAGTCCCCGTTGTTAAATCCCCACCTGATAAGCTAAAGACATGATCGGCAACTTCGCCCATCGGATTGGCTATCAGTACTTTTTTCGCCAGCCCTTGTACAAAGCGACGCGACCCAATCATCCAATCTTCTGCTGTCGCAATACGTTTCTTAATTTGTTCAGCTACCGTTTGATAACGAACGATAGGGCCTGCAACGAGTTGCGGAAATAATGTAATGAAAAGTGATAAATCTAAAAAATTGCGCTGTGCCTTTACGTCCTTACGATAGACGTCGATTACATAACTAAGTGCTTGGAACGTGTAAAATGAAATCCCGATTGGCAGCGGTACAGCCTGCCATTCAATAGGTTGCGACAAATAATTATTGACAATATCCACGAAAAAGCCAGCATATTTGTAATAGCCTAAGATGGCTAAGTTGCTAACAATGACTAACCAAAGCAATGTTTTGCGCTTGGACTGGGAAGCGGTGTTTTCAATAACGATACCGAGCACATAATTGAGTACGATGGACAGCATCATGAGAAGCACATATTTCGGCTCACCCCAAGCGTAAAAGAACAAACTTGCCAACAGTAAAATCGTATTGCGTAGCATCTTCGGAGAAATGAAGTACACAACAATCACTAATGGCAAAAAGACATATAAAAAAATAAGACTACTAAATACCATTTCTGTCAATTCCCCATCTCTGTAAAAAATAAAACTTCGTGAATCGCTGACTAGCAGTATGAAATGCCACAAAGCTTGAGCAAAACGCCACAAACTCCGAACAAAACGCCACAAAACCCGAGATAATCGCCACAAAACCGAGTTTTACCACTATTAGAAGTCTAGTAATACCCATTTACTTTAATAGCTATCGCTAGATTCTGGTTTCCATAAAATATTAATCCATTTTTCCAAGGGAATTAATGAATAAATTACCTATATTATTGTAACTTAAATTCACGATTTGTTCACTATTCCTTTAAGTGAGATATTTGGCTTACTTAAAAATTATTGGAAGGGAAAAAGTCTCAATATCTATGGGTAAAATGGTATATTTTTCGAACAAAAGAAACGTTAGTATGCCAAAATTCGGATGGAAAACAAGTTATAAATAAACTAATAAATGTATTTATAACCAATGAAGATAAACTATTACCACATCCTTCATTCCAAATATTGCACATAGAAATGTATGTTCTACTTCTTTTATAATAGAAACGTAGTCACAAAAGTGGCTAATTTATCTAGGAGGTTTTTGCACATGAAACAAAAATATAGTAAATGGGTTGTCGGCGCAGCATCAGCAGCTCTAGTAGCATCAGCAATCGTACCAGTAGCTAGCGCAGCAAGCTTTTCTGATATTGAAAATAGTGATCACAAGGACGCAATCTTAGCATTAGCGGACGCTAAAATCGTAGGAGGTTACACTGACGGTACATTCAAACCAAATGCAGTAGTAACACGCGGTAACGTAACAAAATTCTTAGGTAAATGGTTAGTATCTGAAGGTTATGAAGTGCCAGCTGACTATGCAACAAAAGCTCGTTTCACTGACCTACCAACTACAGCTCCAGACCAAGAATTACTACAATATGCAGCACTTGTTAAAGATGCTGGCGTATTCAAAGGTTCTAACGACCAATTAATGTACACTAAAAACATGTCTCGTGAACAAATGGCAGTAGTATTAGTACGTGCTATCAACACTGTTTACGGTGTAGACTTAGTTGCAGATTACAAAGAATCTGACTTCAAATCTACAATCACTGACTTAGATAACGCTACAGCTAACGAAAACCGTGAAGCAATTATCGCGTTAGAATATGCTGGTCTTACAAACGTTAAAGCGTTCAACCCTAAAAACACTTTAACTCGTGGTCAATTCGCATCATTCTTAAACCGTACAATCACGAACATTGCAGAAGCTCCTTTAACTGTAAAAGAAGCTAAAGTTGTTGACGCAACTACATTAGAAGTAACTCTTTCTGATGATACAAAACATACTGTAAAATTAGAAACTGCACTTCCAGAAAACAAAGAAACTAAAGTAGACTTCGAAATCGAAGGCAAAGCTTATTCAGCTGTAGTTACATATGAAGTAGCTGAAGTTAAATTAGAATCTGTAAAAGCTGTTAACGCTAAAACAATCGAAGTAAAATTCAACAAAGCAGTAGAAGATACTTCTAAAGCTACAATTGAATTATTACGCGGTACATTCAAGCAAAACGTAACTCTTACTTGGGCTGCTGACAAAAAATCAGTTCAATTAGTAGGCGCTACAAACTTCCAAGCTGCAGATTACACTGTAAACATCTCTGGTTTAACTGAAAAAGTATTAACAAGCGATGTTAAAATCGAAGCTCAAAAAGTTACTTCTATCGAAATCTTAGACGAAGTAGCAGTAGTTGATACAGCTATCCAATCTAACGGTACTTTCGCTGCAGGTACAACTGCAACTGTTGGTTACGTAGTGAAAGACCAATACGGTACAGATATTACAAAAACAACTTCTTTAAAAACAAATGATACTGCTAACACAACTGTTGTAGCTGATGCTGCTAAAGGTGTAGTTAAATTATCAGGCGCTGTTGTAGAAGGTAAAAAAATCGGCGATTTAGTACCAGTTGTATTATTTGATACTGCTACAGGTACTTCAGTTTCTAAAACTGTGAAATTATCTGCTGAATCTACAGTTTCTTCTATTGAAGTAGCGGGTGTTTACAACGCTAAAGGTGAAGAAGTAGTTTTAAATGATAACTCTAAAGCTTCTGAAGCATTCATCGTATTAAACCTTAAAGACCAATACGGTAAAGAAATTACAGATGCTGCTAAAGCAAGTGGTTTAGTAATTACAAACACTAACACTACAAACTTAACAATCGATAACAAAGTAACAAAAGTAAAAATTGGCGAAAAAGATAAATTAGTAGTTGCTTTATCATCAATCTTAAAAGCTGGTGATACTGATGTATTATTAATTTCAACAACTAACGGCCAATCTGCAAAATACACTGTGAAAGTGGCAGAAACTACTACAACTAACGCAATCTCTGTTTCTCAACCAGAAATCGCAGTTGCTAACGAAGCTACATTAATTCCTTTAACAGTTACTGATAAAGAAGGCAATGTTATCACTAACAAAAAAATCTTAGCTGATGCTAACAAAGGTATTAAAGTTGGCGGCACACCAGTTGCTGAATCTGCTCTTGAAGTAAAAGACGGTCAAGTATACTACAAAACAACATTTGGAGCAGCTGGAACACAAGCATTAGTATTCCAAACTTCAACATTCAAAGTTGCTACTATCACTGTAGATGTTAAAGCTGCAGCAGTACCAACTGTAGTTCGCGGACTTAAAAACCCATTAGTAATTTCAACTGCTCAAGCACCAGTGACAATTACTGCAAAAGATCACTTAATCATTGAAGACCAATACGGTCGTGAAATGAAAAACTCTGCAGCTCCTGTAACAGTTACATTAGTTGGTACTTCTGATGTAGTATCAGTAAGTGCAAACCAAGTTACACCACTTAAAAATGGTACTGCAACATTAAACGTTGCTCTAGTAACGCCAAATGGCACAATTGATTCTGCTGTAGAAGTAAAAGTACAAGTAACTGATGGTACAGAATACAAAGGTTACGAAATTGCTGAAATCGGTAAAACAAAAGTAGCAACTGACAAAAAAATCACTGTTAACGGTTTATTAAACGGTGGTAAAGTTGCACTTGAGCCAAACGAATATACAGCAACAGTAACTGGCGGTAAATTAACTGCGCCACAAGCTGTAACTGCAGGTAAAGTAAATATCGCTGACACAGCTTTAAACACTGATACAACTCCAGCAGCAAACAAAATTGATACAGAATTCACTTTAAAAGTAACAATTAATGCAACTGGTGAAGTATTAGAACAAAAATTCGTTGTTTCAGCTGACGCTGAAAAAACACAAGATTTCTTCTTTACAGCATCAACAGTATCAGTAGATTTAGCTGATTACAACGTAGCGAAAGCTATTACAGAAGCTACATTAGCATCTGGTGCAACTGTAGCAAACTTAAAAACTACAGGAGATGCTCCAGTAGTAGTAAACGTTGCAACTGTTGACCAATATGGTAACAAAGAAATCAAAGCACTTGCAGCAGAAACAGTTACAATTGTACCTGAAAAAGTTACTGATGTAACAATTGCTGGTAACGGTACTGCAGCTGCAACAGCTACATTAAAAGCTGGCGTTACAGAAGCTAAAGTAACTTTAAAAATTAAAGTTGGTAACGCAACAAAAGAACTTAAAGCAACAATTGTAACTCCTTAATAAAACGAAGTGTTACTTTATACACTAGTTTACTAGTGTTATAACTAGCCTTGTGATTAGATGAAATCTTTTGATTCATCCTAGTCACAAGGCTTTTTTAATGGAAAAAACAGCGGGTATGAATACATTTGACTTTGCTACAATGCTATAAACTACATAACTATAGAAGAATATGAAACTTTTAGTATTATTTCCACGTGTTATCATAGTATGATAGGGAAAAGACGTAGGGGGTCGAGTGAATGAAACGAAATAAATTATTTCAAGGTGCAATCGTTGCGGCTTTAGCTACAAGTGCCATTGTAGTAGTGCCGACAGCGCACGCAGTTGAAGGATTTAGCGATGTGGATATGACGAAAGAATATGGAACTGCGGTGAAAGATTTAGCTACCCGCGGGATTATTAATGGTTATGCAGATGGTACATTTAAGCCGTTTGCAGATGTCACACGTGGACAAGTAGCCAAAATTTTAGCAAATTTATTGGCTTTAGATACGCAAAATGTAATAGACCCTCAATTTACCGATGTTAAGCAAAGTGATGAATACTACGGCGCAATTGCGGCATTAGCAAATGAGGGAATTGCGACAGGCTTTGCCAATGGTAGCTTTGGTGTCAATCAAGCCATCACACGTGAGCAATTAGCGAGCATGTTAACATCTGCTTTCCAATTAAGTAATAATACTGAAGATTGGACACTGCCGTTTACGGATATTGTAAAATACTCTGATGCGTATTATGCAGTAGGTCCATTGTTTGAACACAATATTACAAAGGGTATTACACCTACAACATTCGGTTTAAAAGAAACAGTCAAACGTTCACAACTTGCATTATTTATTCATCGTATAGAGGCGATACAAGCAAATCGCGTTGTCCAAAGTTTCACTGCGCGTGATTTTGGAGCTACTCAATTGGAAGCCTATTCTTATGATAATATAGCGGCTGATGGGGAGCACGAATTTTTCAAAATTCATCAAACAACGAATGGTTTGACGGTAGAGGCATTGCGTGAAGGATCTGGCCACTTTATGTTAGTAAGCTACAATATTGATAAAGAAGAAAACTATGAGATTATTGACACGCAAAAATATAAAGTGGTCGTTACAGAAGTGGATGGCAAGCTTCAACTTGATTGCCAACAAACAGATGAAATTACACCGGGTTCAGCATTACTTTTCGAAGAGGATTTAGGCTTTAATCCGTCTCATATTCAGCTAACAACTGCAAATGGTCATGAAGTAAGTGACAAAGTCTACGTCTATCAACCATTCAATTTTGATGGTTGGGAGCCAGAAAGCATTCCAAAAGGCGGCAATTATGAATTGAAGTTATTGCAGGCAGGTGACTACATTGCAACATTGTCGGATGATAAAGGACAATCTGTACGTGTAGGTATTCATGCTGAAACAGATGGTTATGAAATGTATACTTCAGCAGCAGTTGAAGTCAGCAGTGTTTTCATTCCGAAGAGTGAAATAGGCTTTACTGTGAAAGATGTTCACGTAGAGCAATTTACAGGAGCATTGTATGATCACAAAATTGTTGATGTGGAAAATGCTGCTGATGGTGTAACAGTTAAAAAAGTTGGCAAAGGTGAAACCATTTTTGCCATTCGCCTAAACGGTACGAATGGTGAAAAGCTATTTGTCCAAGGAATGATGTATGAAGTAAGTGGAATAACGACGATGTATTACGAATTAGCGACACAACAAGATATGGAAAATGCGTGGTAATTCACCGATAGAACATCGTGATACGAAAAAGTGAAATTGACAATTGTCAATTTCACTTTTTTCATTAGTTGAAGTATATATTAACGGTTTGTCACAAATTAAATGCATGATGAATAATGATAGTACGATGAAGTTCCTACTTGGCTCTAAATTGAAGACATAGATGGTATGTTGTATGATTTCCTGAAAATATCCAAATGAAGGAGAACTGTATGAAACCTCGTATATTAATTGCTAGTCCTGTACGACAAAAACCTTTAATTTTAGATTATTTTTTGTTTTCACTTCAGTCGTTAAACAAAGACGAGCATAAAGTGGATTTTTTATTTATTGATGATAATGATGACCAACAATCAACGGAACTTTTAACGTTATTTCAATCACAAAATGAAGGTGTAAAAATTATTAAAAATAACCAGCAAAATGAACTTTATAGGAAGGATGAACACACACATTATTGGACCGACTCGCTAATTGAAAAAGTAGGGAAAATGAAAGATAGGATTATTGAACATGCAATTCAATTACAATATGATGGTTTGCTACTGATAGATTCTGATTTAATGTTGTATCCGAATACACTTCAAAACTTATGGAATGCGCAAAAAGACATTATCTCTAATATTTTCTGGACTGAGTGGAACAAAAATGAAGTAGCACTACCTCAAGTGTGGATGATGGATGAATATACATTATACGAGATTAATAATGGCGAAAAATTAGAACCAATCGATATTGCCAATAGAACGTCCGCTTTTATCAATAAATTAAAAGTACCAGGCATCTATGAAGTAGGGGGGCTAGGTGCTTGCACATTAATAAGTAGAAAAGCACTTTTAAAGGGTGTTCGTTTTAAACAGCTAAAAAATTTATCGTTTTGGGGAGAAGATCGACATTTTTGCATAAGGGCTTCCGCTTTGGAATTACCGTTATTTGTTGATACTCGTTTGCCTGCTTTTCATATTTATCGAGAGTCAGACCTACTAGGTGCGGAAAAATTTAAAAATGAAATCATCATTGGAAAAAAGCAACAAGCGACTGTTAGCTTATGTATGATTGTCAAAAATGAAGAACAAGTTTTAGCGCGTTGTTTATCTTCTGTTCAAGGACTTGTGGATGAAATAATTATTGTAGATACTGGCTCCTCCGATAAAACGAAAGAAATTGCCAAGCAATACACAAGTCTTATTTATGATTTTGAATGGATAGATGACTTTTCACAAGCTCGCAATTTTTCATTTAGCAAAGCCACCAAGGATTATATTTTATGGTTAGATGCAGATGATATTATAGAAGAGAGGGAAAGAATACATTTTCTAAACTTACTAGAAGAACTAACGAATAAAGAAGTGGATAGTGTGATGATGGATTATCATTTAGCCTTTGATGAGAATGGCAATCCAACATATAGCCTTAAAAGAAATAGAGTAGTAAAACGTTCTTGCGATTTTAAATGGGTTGGGGCAGTACATGAATATTTAGCTGTCCAAGGGAATGTTATACAGCGTAATATAGCCATTACACATCGTAAAGAAAAAGCCTATACAGACCGTAATTTGAAAATTTATAAGCGCAGGGAAGCGCAACAAGAGCAATTTACGGCACGGGATTTGTTTTATTATGGAAATGAATTAAAAGATCATGCATTGTACAAAGAAGCCATTGATAAATATCAACAATTTTTAGCGACAAAACAAGGGTGGATTGAGGATGAAATTGCAGCTTGTATAAAAATAGCAGATTGTTATGAAATGCTGAATGATGCTGATAGACAGTTGCATTTTTTATTAAAAACTTTCGCTTATAGCACGCCTCGCCCAGAATGTTGTTGTCGTTTAGGTGCAAAATTTTTGGCAGATTCACAATACGAACAAGCTATTTATTGGTATGAACAAGCAATCAGTATGAAGAACAAACCAAAACAGGGGAATTTAATTGAACATATCGCTTGGACATGGCTACCATATATTCAATTAGCTGTTTGTTACGACCGTCTGGGACAATATGACATAGCGAATAATTACAATGAACAAGCATTACAATACGATCCAACAAATAAACTTATATTAGATAATCAGCAATATTTTAAAAACAGATTAAAGGATTAAAACGATGGAGTAGAAATGTAACAAGGCACTCCTATAGCGGACATAACGATATAGCAAAAAAGTGTTAGATTGACCTGCGTCAATCTAACACTTTTCCATTTAGTTTAGAAAATTATATATTTGACGTAGTCTTTCCAGCCAATTTCTTTAAAGTGTTGCCACTCAATTTTTTTCACGGGCATTGAGCAGAAAGTGCGTGCTAAAATATTACGTTTTTCATTAGCTAAAATAGGCGTACCAACATCTATATAGCTTGTGAATATCGTTGAATCTTTCGTTGAAAAAGCAACTTCAATATCTTCAAGACGAATTTTTCCATCCTCGTCAATTATATAGACGCTCTTAGCACCTTTTACTGATTTAACCCAAGAAGAATTCACTTTATAAGCATCAAAAGCTTCATTCACTACGATTGCAGCCTGACCAACTGTTGAAAACGGAATATTTTCTAACATATCGTCTTGTTGTAGCATTACTTCATAATTAGTAGGCTTCGGTAGTTTCGCTGATTTTGCTAATTCTTTTGCCCATATAGCGTCATGATTTGTAGCAATCATTGATTTTTCAAGTACGATACCTGATAGGTCATCTTTGAAATGCTGTAGTTCAAAGTCGACCCTTTGCCCAGCCGCAACCTGTTGCCATTCTTCTTCAGATAAGTAGACAAGCATTGCTTTTTCTGTTGAATAAATTTCAAATGTTACTGTACCAGCTTCGTCTGTGACGTTGGCAATAACACCATCAACAGGGCTTACTACTCCTTGGCGTGCTTGAATTTGGGCAATTTGAGCATCCATTACGGCAATTTGACGTGTAGCTTCTGCAATATGGCGATTTAAAATAGCTACAGCTGTAGATGGAGTATTTTGTTGACCTAACTCCAATTTTACTGTGACATTTAATTTATCACTAATTTGATCTGTATTAATCGAACTTTTTGGATTATCTGTACCTCCAAAATCTGATTCTATTTGTGACAAGGCGGATTGCAAGTCACTTAATTCAGTTTCATAAGCGTCCCGTTCAGCCTCAAGCTTCGTTAACTCATCGTCAACTTGCTCTGTTTTATAGGTAGCGAGTAAATCGCTTGCTTGAATGTGCTGACCACGCTTTACATTTACTGCTGATAAACTTTTCGCATCTGCAGAAACTGTATATGTTTCGGCTGGTGCAACTATTGCATCTTTTTTCACCGTTTCTACACGGTCACCGACAGTAGCTCGTTGAAATTCATCAACAAAATAGGAACGCGCTACTTTGCTATTATCCTTGAATACGTAGAAGGCATTTAAGCCAACTAAAATCGCCATCACGATCATACTAAGGCATGTCCAAGGTCTGGATTTTATAAAACGCATCATCCTAGCCCCCTTGTAATCCATTCTTGAAGTGGTAGTACGCTAATCATCCCAACAAAAACGGCCATTATTACTTGTAGTATGATAATTTTTGCTAACAGCGCTTTGCGATCTGCTGCTTCCTCCCATTTAGAAAGGAAAGTAAAGTGCACAATAATCGTCAGTACAGTAGTAACTGTTAGCTGATTAATAATGAATAACACAACATCTTTATCTATCACTTGCTGTACCACAGGGGCAAGTGATAAGAAGGAGAAGGTTGTAGAGTAGCCTACTGCGTAAAACACTGCAAATAAAATGGTCTTTTCAATAAGTATAAATGCCATTACAAACAGTTGTACTTTTTGAATCCATTTGTAAGGTATGTCCGTTAATAGATGTAATATATATGTAACGCCATAATAGTGGAAGCAAAAATAAATGATTCCCCAAACAATGGCTCCGACCATTGATAGCAAACGGGCTGTATAATATTCATCTTGCTGGTTCGTTGCAAATAATGTTGTTAAACTTTCAGTGCCTAATCCCCAAAACTCACGTATTGCAAAAAGGAGCATGAAGAGAAAGAAAATCGTAAAGGAACGCTTTTTATAGCCTCTTATTTCTCCTGTTTCCAAAGCTTGTGTAAAGTTCAGGGGATGCGTTAAGCTATGCCAAAACTTGTAGTGATAAAACATATCTAGCTCCCTTTCTAATAAATTAAATATTAAAGATGTAGTATACACCTAGTTACTGGTAAATGACATAGTATAAATGCTAGTTTTTTTAAGGAATTCTCTCAATAAGGTGGGACTTTAATTAGGCTTAATTTTAAACGTCCGATGCGGGATAAATGCGTCTATCACAATTATATAGTATTCTAACAATAACTTCCTTTAAAAAGTCTATTCTATCTAAAAATAGCAATTATCTGTAAGTTAGTAAAGGTTGTTTGTGAGTTTACAACAATAGCTTGAAATCAAGTTATTATCACCGATACTAAAGATAGTAGATTCGCAATATATGATACATATCGATTTTCCTATATAACGTAAAAAGAAAGGATGAGCAAGTTGAAGAAACCTTTAAAAGTGGGCGTCTTAACGAGCCTTTTATTAACACCAGCAGCCCTTGCTAATATACAAGAAGCACAAGCGCAAACTGTAGTACAAGCTGAACAAGTAGCTTATGTCAACGCTGTAGCAACAACGGAAACTAGAAATAAAACGATTGAACAATTCGGCAAGCTTTCTGAAACATCCACAGCGAATGAGATGGTTATTGCAGACGGCGATGTTAAAGTTTTAAGCACGACTGATTTTAATGATAATGAACGAGCTTTTATTAAAGCGAAATATGAGTATGTAGTGGCACAAAGAGGATTCGTCAAAAAATTAAATGAACTAGGTAAAAGTATTAATGCAATTACTTATACAAGTAGAACATTTGTTGACGATGTTGCCGCTGTGCAAGCAGAGTATACTGCATTTTTAGGTTCAACTTCAGCAGCCAATTCCTATCTGGCTGTTCAAAATAATTTTAATGTAGCTGTCAATACAGCATTAGCCAATGATGCCAAAGACATTGTCTCGTCTGTTCGCGGTACATCACTTCAATACGGCTATGACGACACGGAACGTAACAATTATTTTAAAAAGAACGGTGCAGATATCGCCAAGCTTGTAAAAATGAATGATGATGCAAATGCAGTAGACATCACGATTATTAACTTAGAAGATTTAATTTCTAAAATAGAGTCATCTTCGAGCTCTAGTGATATTGCTACAGCAGCCGCTGAAATAACAACAAGCTATAATGCTCTAACTGCTGACCAAAAGAAAATTGTTACAGCGTATAATCCAAATAACACAACAGTTACGCCATTTAAAAAATATACCGATGTACTAGTCAATTTATCTTCTGCAGATAAGATTGTTGCAAGTATTACGCAGCTAACTACGAAAAAACCAGAAGATTTTACTTCAGCTACAAGTTTTATCAGTACTGTAGCAGCAATTGAAGCATCTTATAACAATTTAAAGGACGCAGAGACAAAACGTTTAGTTTCCAATTATGGCGATTTAAAACCTTTCCAAGAGGCGGCCAACGTGTCCAAGCAAATTACAGCATTACGTATTTCTAATACGGACGCGTATCGTATAGCAGTAAAGGCGGCAAGAGCGGAATATGATAAGCTTTCTAATAAAGAATTTGTAAAAAATGCGGAAGATTTACAATTAGCTGAATCTAATATTGCGGCTGCAGAAGTCATTGAGTCATTGATTTCTGAAATTGCGGCTGCGCCAGATAAAATCTCTAAAATAGAAGAAGCACGTTTAGCCTATAATACGCCTGTAGCACCTGCTGGACAAAAAATTGACGCGGCAAGTGTGAAAAAAATCGTGAAAAACTTGTCTGAGTTAACAACGTGGGAGAGCTCTCATAAAGCAGTTTTAAATGTTATTACGTTAGTTGAAAAACTAAATCCAACGGCGAAGGACTATACAAAAAGAGCAAAGGCTGCTAACACGGCTTACTTAAAGTTAGATCCGACCAAACGCGAGTATGTTAAAAGCTATAAAAACTTAAAAAATCAAGTGGACGCTATGAATCTTATTGATCCTATTATGGGGTTAAATACGTCACGCAAAGATTATAAAGACACGGTTGTTAATTTACTTGCAGAATATAATAAACTGTCGCCAGAAGCGCAAGCATTAGTGACGAACTACACAGCGTTGTTAACAGCAAACAACTATATCACCACTGCTCAACAGTTTGATGATAGAGTCAATGCATTAGCCAATGAACCAGATGCCACATTTGTTGCAAAAGTAGTGGCATTATCTGCTGAATATAAAGCGATGGACAAAAATGCCAAAAGATTAGTAACGCAATATAAAACATTAACAACGTATGAGAAAAATAATGCCAACGTTGTGAAGGTTATTAATTTAATTTCTGCCTTAAACCCAGCCAATAAAGACTATACGAAAAAGGTAATTGCAGCACGTAAAGCTTACAATGCATTAGATGCAGCATCTCAAAAGCGCGTGACCAATTATGAACAGTTAACAGCTGTCGAAGATGTAGCATCATTAATCGGGTTAATTGAAACGTTAAAGCCTACAAGTAAGACGTTTTTAAACGATTTAAAAACTGCACGTGCCAATTATGATGCACTACCACCAGACAAACAACAGAAAATCATTAACTATGAAAAGCTGGTGACAGCGGAAACGGAGCTTACTTCCGCAAGTACAGTGATTGCATTAATAGATGCGGCAGTTCCAGAAGCAGAGGATTATTTAACTAAGCTAATGAATGCACGTGTTGCTTACGATAAACTACCAACTGGACAGAAAAAGCTTGTTTCAAATATCAAGACATTAACGGATCGTGAAAGACAAGTGAAGCCAATTTTGAGTGTCATGGTGCAAATCGATACGTTAGACCCAAGTGCCAATAATTTTGTTAGCAAGGTCAATGCAGCACGAAAAGCGTATGATAAATTGACAAAAGAACAAAAGGCGTTTGTCAACAATATGGCAACATTACAAAGCTATGAACCATTAGCTAACGTAATCGAATTAATCAGTAAGTTAAAAGCATCGAGCAAGACATTCCAAGAAGATACTGTACATGCGCGTGCATTGTATGAAGCACTCAGCAAAGAAATGCAGCAGTATGTGACGAATTACAAGTTGTTGCAAGCTGCGGAAACAAGCATATTAGGTGCTGGCAATGTCCAACGCATGATTGATGAGTTGCCAAATACTGAACCACAACAATATGTCAAACGTATTGAGGAAATTCGTGCAGCTTATAATGCATTGCCGAAAGATCAACAATTGGCAGTAGCGAATTATAGAACACTACAAGACCAAGAAAAATTGATTAAGCCAGTTATTAGTGTTATCAATGAGATTGATAAATTGATGACATCTAAAAATATGGATAGTCAATATCAAAAGATTTTGAAAGCCTATGATAATTTAACGGCTACACAACGTAAATACGTCTATAATGAGCAAGTGCTTCTTTCTTTAGATAATGTAATTAACGTTTACAAGAGTATTGCAGCTTTAAAACCGAGCGATAAAATGTATTTTGGGATGATTGAGTCCGTTCGTAAAGACTACGATAGCCTTAATACAGCCGATAAACAAAGAGTATCGAATTATTCGATTTTACTAGAAGCAGAGAAAAACATGAGTGAAGTAAAAAAAGTGGTGGAAATCATCGCTAGTCTTTCTCCAACATCAAGTACGTATATCCAAGATGTTGAAAATGCAGTAGCTGCGTATAAGGCGCTAGACTCCAAAGTAAGAGGACAAGTGATCAACTACGATAAGCTAAAAGGTGCAGAAAAAGATATAGCAGCAGTATTAAAAGTAGTCAATGCGATTGGAGAACTAGATCCCGATTCAAAAACTTTTGAAAAGAAAGTGATTGCTGCACAAAAACTATATAGCTCACTAACGTTGGAGCAACAAGATTTAGTTTACAACTATCGCATTTTACAAGAGCATGCAAAGACATTAGGATTGGACTAATGGATGAAGAGAGGGATGGGGTCCCTCTTTTCGTTATTTTAAATGGTTAATATATATTCAATTACAAAGGGGCAAAGGTCTATGAAAATAAAGCATACTAAATATGCATGGGCATTTGCTACGGCTTTAGCTGTAGCACCTTGTGTTGCCGTAATTCCTACGGAAGCGGCTTCCATGCCATTTGTAGATATTACAAACAATAATAGTGAAACTGAGCTCTATCATGCAGTCAGCGAGCTATACAATAAAGGCATTGTATTTGGTACAACACCTTCAACATTTAGCCCCTATCAACAATTAACGCGTGGAGAAGCAGCTTATTTTTTAGCACAAGCACTCCAGTTGCAAACGAACAACGTGGACAATCCAGGTTTTAGCGATGTGCCAACTTCGCATCAGTATTATGGCTATATAGCAGCACTAGCAGCTAATGGTATTATCCAAAAAGGAAATCAATTTAATCCGGATGCTTCTATTAAGCGTAGTCAAATGGCAAAAATGCTGACACTGGGCTTTCATTTACAACAAGCGACATCGTTAACTGCACCTTTTACAGATTTTACAAAAGACGTTGAAACCAATCGATACATTCAAACGTTAGTAGATTATGGGATTACGCAAGGTACTAGCGCTACGACATTTTCTCCGTATACAGATGTACGACGTGGTCAAATGGCTTTATTCCTTTATCGCATATTACAAAAAAATAATAATGACCTATACATTATTGGGGTTGAATAATAAGATAAATATCACTCTTGGGAATGAACGTGCCTGTAGAGTGATTTTTTTTAAAATCTATGTAGGAAAAAACAGGTAATAATGGTATGTTTATTATGTGGTAAATAGGGTAAAAACGATACACTAGTGGATATTCGTTGCTTATGATGAAGCGATGAAATATCGGCATGAATGTAAAAATTTTCATACATATTTAAGGAGGAAGCTATGTTAAAAAAAGTACCTAGTATTGTCGGTTTGTCGCTTATTTTGCTGGCTACACCACATGCTGTGCCTCTTCCAAACCTACTAGATGTTGCCTTAGCGGCAGAATCAGTAAAGGATGTTCCATCTACACATTGGGCGAATCGTTCCATCGAGCACATGTTGGATAAGCAATATATGACAACCTATCAGGATGGGACATTTAAGCCAGAGCAGACTATTACGAGAGCGGAGGCAGCTGCGGCAATTGCCCGTTCGATGCAACTAAATATGACTGCTCCCTCTGCACCTCATTTTCGAGATTTATCTCCAGCGCATCCTTATTACAAGGAAGTTTGTGCATTGGTGGAATTAGGGATATTACAAGATGGCGATTGTTTTAATCCTGATGCGCCATTGAAGCGCATGCAAATTGCTAAAATGATAACGCTTGCTTACAATATTGAGGTCGATTCACAAAATAATAGTAAGTTCAGTGATATTACTGAAGGGCATTGGGCAAAGGATTATATTGAATCACTTGCAGATGTGGGCATTATTAAAGGAATCAATGCAAAACAATTTGCACCGAATCAATTGGTAACACGTGCACAATTTGCCTCGATAGTTGAACGGAGTCTTGATTTCTCAATGACACTAACCAATTTGGAAGCAGCCTATGATTACTTATCGAAGTCTTATATTCCGACTAAAAATTACTCATCTGCCATGTCTAATGATGTGATTAGGTTAGTCAATAACGAAAGACAAAAAAGAAAACTACAGAGTCTTAACTATGATGAAGCTTTAACACAAGTGGCTGTTATCAAGGCACAGGACATGGTTAATCGTCATTATTTTGAACACGAATCACCCTACTACGGAATGCCATGGGATTTAGCAACATTATTTGATTATTCATATACGAGCCTAGGTGAAAACATAGGAAGAAATATTCCGACTCCAGAGGCGGCTGTTAAAGCATGGATGGCATCACCAGCACACCGCGATAATATTTTACGTGAAAATTACACAAACACTGGTGTGGCCATCGCAGTGGATGGCAAAGGGAATTTCTATTGGGTACAATTATTTTCTAGTCAATAACTTGATGACAGTGGGGAAATAGGAACAAGAGGACACTTACTAGGAGAAGATGTCCTCTTTTATTTTTATTGTATATATTCCTTTTACTTTGTCATAAAACTCTAGGCATTGTGCAGCTTTAAGTTTTAGCTCCAACAAAGAGAAAACCTCAATAATTTGCAGTATGGATTTGTTTTTCGTTGTATCACCATCGATAAGGGCGATGATGGCAGAGAAAAATTTAATCATTGTTTGCATGTACATATTATCTACTACACTTACTTTTATATTTTCTAACTCCGTGAGATACGTTTTAGCACCATCTAAATCCTTGCACGTAATTTTTTTCTCTAAAATATTGAAAATCATTAAGGCGATTTCGTTACGGTACCTCGTAAGATTTTGATAACGTTGTAATGTGTTTTTGGCACGCTCAAAAACAAGGTCGATTAATTCTATAGAATAGAAGCTTAAACTATTAGCGAATAAGGTAATTTCGTAATAACCCCAACTTTCGCAGTTCATTAAATATTCTTGAAGCAACGTTATTTCGTTAAGATGTTCATCGGTCCCTCGGACATCATCAATTAATAACAAAATTAAAGATCGATAATGCAAAAACTTCAGATTGCCCGTTAATTTGTATTCATTTTCAACTTGTTCGGCGACCATGTATAACGCACTGACATCTCGGTTATAGAAAGCTTCTACATACTTTCTCATGTAATCCAAGTCCTTATTCCCATCATTATAAATGATACTAAATTCTTCTAACGTAATATTTAAGTGATCTAACATCTTTAAAAATTTTTCAGCTGTTGTATCGCTTTCACCACGTTCAAATTTAGCAATAGCAGGTCGACTTAGTAGGTTTTTATAGAGTACGTTAGAACGTAAATTTTTTTGTAGCCGTAACGTTCGAATTAATTCTCCAATTTTCATGTACTTCGCCCCTTCGTAAAATGTTAACTTTTGTTTACATTTTAACAAATAATATTGAAAACATAAGATAATATAGAAAATGGAATGGCAGGAGGGAAATAATGATGTGGGCAGGCATACAAATCTTTACGGCTAACTCTTCAGCGATTGTCGGTTTTATTTGGGACTTAATCGGTAGTTAATGTAACTTTATACTAGTTAGATAATGGTAAAAGATATTTTCGAACTTTAAATAGCTAGCAAGCTAAATACGTAAAGTAGTATTTTTAACTTCGGAATTTTAAATAAATGCAACATCGTTAATTGGGAAGTCAGTTAAGGTCTGAAATCGGTAGTGTATCGACTCAGGCCTTTTAACTATGCCTGATTGTATTTCCTATCAAGCATTAAAAGAACTAATAGCGCTGTCTATCATAATAATTATCTGCATTATCCTCCCTTTTTAATTTATCTGCAAATAACAATTGTATAAGTTTTATGAACAAAACTTCAAATAAAGAGATATGTAACTATTATTTAATTTTTTAGGATGTTTTTTCATAACAAATGGATTAAAAGGAGAAAAAATATGAGAAAAAGGATAATGGTTATTGATTGTAGTGTGAATACATTAAAGACAATTAAGAAATTAAACATAAAAGTGATATGTATCGAGAAAGAACAAAAAAAACAGCTGAAAGATTTAATGAATTCAGATGATATTTACTTTGAAATAGATTATAAGGATATAACTTTATTAAAAAAAGAAGTAGGAAAGATATTAATAAAATACCCCGTAGATGCTATTTTATCCTTTACAGGAGATGGTCAAAATGCTGTCGTGGCATTACAAGAGGAATATCCATTAAACAAATATAAACAATCAGATCAAATAAAATTATTTAAGAATCAGTGTAACTTACGTAATCTCCTAAACCGTAATAATTTTAGTTATGTTCATGTTAAACTCATTAATTCTAAAGAAGCATTAATCGAATTTGCTAATGAAAATGGATTTCCATTTATTCTAAAACCATGCATTGAAACAGGTAGTAAGGTCGCTAAAAAAATCTCCACATTTAAAGAAGTATACGAATTATTGGATAAAGAAAATCCCGCGACCCTTATAGCGGAAGATTACCAAGAAGGGGTAGAGATTAGTGTTGAAACTTTTTCTTTTAATCGAAAACACTATGTCGTGGGCATTACAGATAAATATACAGAACCTGATTTTGTAACATATGGTCACAGTGTGCCAACAACTTTAAATGATGAATTAATAACCGAGATTACATTATTTGTTTTGGATTTTTTAACGTTAACAGGTGTAGTTTTCGGCCCATGCCATATAGAGATAAAAATGACAGCATATGGTCCTAAAATAATTGCTGCGCATTGTAGAACAGGTGGCGACCAGATTGTAGCGTTGCATCGTTTCAGGTGTTGATTTAACACAATGGACTTTAGATGCCATCTATACAGAGAATTGGCAAAAATATGATGTAAGTCAACAATATTGTGCTGCCGCAGTTTTTTATTTAAGATTCCAGCCGAATAAAAAAATAAAGAAATTAAATTTCCAAAATGCGGATGAAACCATTGTAGCCTATAAATGTAATATTGAAGAAGGCGTTGGCACAACAGAAACGAACAGTGCAAAAGACGAACATGGCTTTATTATTACAAAAGGGAGAAATGTTGAAGAAGCAGTTGAGAACTGTCGGTTAGCAATTCAAACGATAGAAATCGAATATGCTGAAGGGATTTATCCGGATTCATGATGATGGTGTAAGTGATGTCCACAGTTTAGTTTTACTAGCAAGCCAAAGCGCTAATATTGACAACGTAGCCTAAACTAAAATAATGAGGTGTAAGATGAAAGTATTGGGTAATTTATTGATTGGATTGCTTTGTGCTTTTATGCTAACAGGCTGTATTGGTGAGGACTATGATGTTGGAGTGCCAACTGCTCATTTAAATTTTAATCATGTCTCTGTTCAATTAACAGAAGAAAATATCAATTGGAAGACAGCAAGTGAAGATGTACAGAAGTCCATCGAAGATATAAAAAAATACGCATCGTCATTGGATGAAATAAAAGTCTTTCCAGGTCAACATACATCATTGGATTTTGAGGAGAACGAAAAAAACGGTGGAGATATTTGGACTGATGCACAAGTGTCAGCTTTCCTGTTAAAAGATGACGAGCGAATTGAACTGGAATTTGATGATTTTAGAGAATTTCAATTCCCAACCGACAAAGGAAGCTATGTTTTGGAAGTTAAATTTAGCAGTACAGCAGGCAGTGTACAATATGTAGGGAATGTTCGTATTGAATAAGTCGGTTAGAGGGCTTAAAGAAAAAGTGTTAGATTGAGCGCTCAATCTAACACTTTTTTGATATGAATGTGTTGACTACTTTCTGATGGTTTACGGGCGATTCATGGGTCTTTATCGGCGATCACGCTTGTTTTACGAGCAATTCGTGAGTTTTTATTGGCAATTTTCGTCATCCTCTATTGTAACAAAGCGTGGCTTATATTACAGGAATGTTACAAAAAGCCGGAATACCCATTAATTAATACCCATATTTTAGCGTTGATAAACCACAAAACGTTGGTATATCAACGTTTTTTTTACTTTCAAAACCGTTACACAATTGAAAAATTAAAATACCATCATTTGTGATAGTCTATGTATAGGCAAAAAAGTTCTTTGAGAGGGGTATTACAAACTTATGAAGAAAAAATGGTTATTACCGATTTTTGCATCTTTTATGTTATTTTCAACAATTCAAATAGATAACGCTGAAGCGGCGACTGCAGATGAGGTCACTGAAACAGCTTCGAAATATTTAGGTATTCCTTACGCTTATGGTGGTACAACTACTAGCGGATTAGATTGCTCAGGCTTTACTTCTAAAGTCTTCAGTGATTTAGGCATTAAATTAAATCGTACTTCAAGCTCACAATACCAACAAGGCACTGCTGTAGCGAAGAGTGATCTTCAAGTTGGCGATTTACTGTTCTTTAACACGAGTGGTAGTGGTATCTCACATGTATCGATATACATAGGTGACGGTAAAATGATTCACTCTCAAACAGGTAAAGGTGTAAGTTATTCTGATGTAAACGATCCATATTACTGGAGCTCACGTTATGTTGGCGCAAAACGCGTAGCACAATTTGACACTGAACAACAAGCTGAAGTAACGAAAGTAGCAGCAGCGGAAGTAAAAGAAGCTGCAATTGATTTTACAGTATATGCTTCACGTGCTGAAGTTGCTGTTCAAATCGCAAAAGCTCTTAACTTAGATACTTCTGATAAAAATACGTCATTTGCAGACGTAAAACCTACTTATGCACATGCTGGGGCAATTGCTGCTGTAGCGAAATTAGGTATTTTTTCTGGTGATGACAACGGCAAATTTAATCCATCTTCTCCAATGACTCGTGCACAAATTGCAAAAGTTTTAGTAGTTGCTTTTGGTCTTGAGCATCAAGGTGATGTTGTGACATTTGCAGATGTTCCTGAAAACTATTGGGCAACAGAATATATTTCAATTATCGCATCAAACGGAATTACAGCAGGTAAAGATAATGGTAACTTCGGTTATGATGAAATGTTAAAAATTTCTCAATTAGAGACATTTATTGAGCGTGCTAAGCAAGTGAATAAATAATCAATTTCTACTTTGCTTCGGACAAGGGCTACGTTTGGAGTAAAGCATTGCATGGAAGTTCTTTTAAATAACGTATAAATGGAGGAGAGTTTGCACATGCAGGCTCTCTTCTTTTTATGAATCTTTGTGAAATGAGGTGATAACAAAAAAATGTCGAATAGTTACAATCTATGATAGTTTTGCAAGTGAATTTTTGTTAAAATGAACACGAGAACACGAAACATGAAGGGAGGAAATAAGACATTGTACTTTAAAAAAATCAGTCTTATATTATGCGTCTTATTCATTTCAGCTTCTATGTTTACGATACATAGTGCAAATGCAAGTGGTGGTTTTGAAGATGTTACACCAAAGCATGAAGCTTATGAAGAGATCAATTATTTAGTTAGTTTAGGTGTTATAAAAGGGTATACAGAAAAAGGTAAAACGTATTATAAACCGAATAATACGGTAACACGTGGACAAGTTGCCAAAATGGCAGTTGTGGCTTCAGGTAATAAACCATTAACGGTTAGCAAGTCCAACTTTTCAGATGTAACGGTTGGTACAGAGCTTTCAGGTTATGTTGAACGTGCTATCCAATTAGGGTTCTTTAAAACAAACATAACTGGTCAGTTTTTACCAAACAAGCCTTTAACTCGTGATGAAATGAGTTATGTATTAACAAAAGCATTTAAATTGGATGCAAGTGAATACGAAAATATGGATTCTCCTTTTGTGGATGTAGCGATTACAAATCCTTACGTTCAATACGTCAATGCGATTTACTATAATGGTATTACAAAAGGAAGCGGCCAAAACTATAATCCAAATAGCTCGGTAACACGTGCACAATTTGCATTATTTGTTGCTCGTGCAAAAAGTGAAAAATATCGTTTAGAGCTACCTGTAAAAGGTGTAGCAGTTCCTGATACATCCCAAGTAATTGGTTTAGTTCAAGTGACAACAGATGGCTTGAATATTCGTAAATCAAAAGATTCAAATTCGAATACAAACATTGTAGGCACAGTCAATAAAGGCGGAAAACTATCAGTCTATGCAATTGAAGGAGACTGGTTAAAAGTAACGTATAAAGGTGCCTTTGCTTATATTTATAAAACGTACGCTCAGTTTTTAGATGCAGATGGTAATGCATTAGGCAAAATTCAAAAAGAAGTAAAGACAACACAAGGTATTAATCTTTATGTGAAGCCAACTTCCTCTTCTAAAATCATTTCAACAGTTAATAGTAATGTTAAACTGCCTGTCTACAAAACGGTTAATGGCTACCATTTAACAATCGTAAATGGCTTGCCAGGTTATGTTGTTGCAAATAGCACAGAGGATGTAGAAGTAGAACAGCCTTCAAAACCAGATCCAACGCCTCCACCTGTAACAGGAGGAGATTTACTAGGTCGTGCAACTGTTGATAGTTTAAATGTTCGTAAAGAAGCGAACTCTACTTCAACGGTATTAGGTAAATTAAGCAAGGGCGATTATGTGCATGTCAACAGTATTAATGGCTATTGGGCTGAAATCACTTTTGATGGTCAAAAAGGTTACGTGCATAAATCGTATTTAAAACTATTAAACCAAAATGGCAATCCACTTAAAAATCGTATTATCATTCTTGACCCTGGTCACGGTGGTAAAGATCCAGGCGCTGTAGTAGGTTCCCAATCAGAAAAAGCTATTACCTTAAAAGTTGGGACACTTGTACGACAAAAGCTGGAAGCAGCTGGAGCAAAAGTGTCAATGACACGTACAGGTGATACGTACCCATCACTGCAAGATCGCGTTGACTTTACAGATGCAAACTATGGCGAAATCTTTGTTAGTATTCATGTAAACTCAGCATCTAGCACCTCTGCACAAGGTACTGAAACATATTATGCTGTGACAACAGGAGATATGTATCAAGAAGATATTGATTTAGCTACTTTTGTAAATAACCAAATTGTGAATAACTTAAACATGAAAAATCGTGGCGTGAAAGAACAACAATATTATGTTATTCGTAACATGTTAATTCCATCGATTCTAGTTGAACTAGGCTTCCTAACGAATAGTGAAGACCGAGGTAAAATGACAGATGATCAATATGTTGAGTTATTTGCTGAAGCGATTTATAAAGGAATTTATCAATACTACGCGAAACAATAATCAAAAGAGCTACATTGTTCAAAATATGAACTGTGTAGCTCTTTTTTATTTGGATTTAACTGGCGATAGTAGATTTTGATCCTAATCAAAATCTATTTCGCATTTGCGTGTAACGTACGATTAACAAATTGAGCAAAGTTTTGGCGGGAAACTGTATTGTTTGGCTTAAATGTTTGATCTGCATAGCCCGTTGTTATATTTAACGCATAGAGCGCTTGAATATCTTTAAAATAGATATGAGATGTAGGAACGTCAGAAAATGATTTACTAGAATAGCCTTGTAACTTAAAACCTTTAACAAGTGCATGTGCCATAGCAGCACGCGTCATTGGTTGGTGCGCGTTGATTTTACCATCTTCTAAAGTAATAATCCCGTAACGAACGCCTGTAGCTAATACTGAATAACCATAATCGCCTGCTTTAATATCACTGGCGTTCAATGTTGCTGAACTTAAAGGTGAAATCCCTAGTGCACGTAACACCATTTCGGTAGCTTGCAAGCGTGTTAATGTGCCTTGGGGATTAAATTTGCCGTTACTGCCTTTCACAACACCCAGTGCATGTAAGTTTTTAATATCATCATAAGCAGCACTTGGTTTTGGTACATCTTGGAAGAAAGAGGCAGTGCCAATAGAGGCCTTATTGGAACCTTTTGTGCGTGTGAGCGTTTTAATTTCTGCAATAGTTGCAAATTTTTCGTCTGCATTTTTACGATCATCACGACCTTCAATGAAGGAAGTGCGTATCGTATACGTTCCAGCGGCTAAATTTCCAGGCATCAAGATTTGATATTTTTCCGAGTGGGTACTAATATCTTTCCGGTCTGCGTTCGATGTTGTCGCGTCTGCGGCTAGACCTGGTATGTAACGATCGTGCCCCTTTCCGACAATACGGTCGTTCGCATCAACAATTTCTACTTTTAACGTACCACGAGCAGGCACATTACCGTTGTTTTTTACTGTTACTGTAGAGTAAAAGACAAATTGACCAGATGGCGCTACATAACTTTGCACACCGTCAGAGTATAGAGAAAGATTATAGCGGCGTGGCACATATCCATCGTGATCTTCGGCAACCCAATGTAAAGCGTGCTTCATAAATACTTGAGCATCTGTGTCGCCCCGTGTGGTCGAGTAAGCAGCACCGTTTTCATTGTCTTGCCAGTCTGCTTTCAAATTAATCGTCATATAATCGAAAATTTTGAAGCCGATTTGTACAACTCTTCCTTTGCCATATTCAATAGCATGAGCTGCACCAAATTCATTTTTCTTCATCGTTTGTGGCTTATCGGTATAGTTGTAATTCGAGAAATATAAAATCGGTGAAGCGGAGCCACCTTGCCAAGGTTTTATAATTTCAACCCACTCTTTATCCGATTTTGTCAGACTAAGCGTGCTTTTACCGAGCTCTTTTGTGGCGTTTTGGATAATTGGGTGAACTGAATTTGCATTGCTAATGGTCGCGTTACCTAGCACAATATCGTCGATAAAGCGTGCATTGAAAACTTCTGATAAGTTATCCCATTCCATCACCCAAGAGTCGACATCGTAGATTAATGGAGAAAGATCCATTTGACCAGCCTTGGGAAATTTTGCTGATTCATTACGTGCTGTTTGGAATGCAAAAATAGCACCGCCACCATTTCGAACGTATATTTTGATATTTTCGCGTTGTTGATGATTCATCATGACCGTATATGGAAAGACGATTGCATCATATTGACTTAAGTTTTCTAGGTTGTTTAAGTCCTTTTCGAAAATTTTCTCTACATGGAAGCCTTGTTGCTGATATAAAAGGTATGCTTTAAGTTCTTTGTTATACGTTGAGCTATAGTCGACCTTTGGAGATACTGTTTGTCCCTCATATGTACCACCAGGGTGTGTAGTGTTGGCATATTTTTCACTACTTTCAGAGAAAACAATGCCGATTTTTTGTGTTGTAGCTTGGGCCTTTATCGGAGATAGCATTGCAACAAGCAAACAAGCACAGACAGCGATGAAGGAAATAACATATTTCTTCAATAAATCCACATCCTTGCTTTTTATTATTTTTCTCAAAACTGGTATTACTAAATTTCATCATACACCTAAATATTAACTGATTCGCAGAGAATTAGGTAAAAATGAAATTTTTTAGCTTTTTTATGTAAATTCAATTCAATCCTTTCTATAAGTCTAACCGTATTTATGATATAATAACCTTTGTTTTTGTAGGGAAAACTAAAGAATATAATAGTGATGACAACTATTGATTCATGATAGAGGAGGGCAATAACATCTTTTTAGATGTATTACATGTATGAATAAACTGAAGCAAGTTTTCACAAAGGTCAATAAGATTGATACGTTTTCACCGTATTTCTTTTTACCTTTTATATTAGTGCTATATTTCTTTACGAGTCTATTTGATTTTCATCGATTTGAATTATTTAATGTTCGTGTATCCATTTTACCAGCAGTATTAGTTGCGCTTGTTTGCTATTACCTTGGTGTATATATAATCGATAGATTACAGTGGACAATCCCAACATTTGGGCTATCGTTCTTAGGAAAATATGTGATTCACTTTGTTGTGTTATTAACGTTAATCGGATTAGCGTCTTATTTAATGATGATCTTTGGCGGTGGTTTAGGAATTTCCGATGAATCCAATCGTCGTAATCTTGATCCAAAACTAAATTTCTTTAGCCAGTTATTATGGTATGGAATTTTACTATTATTATCTTACAAAATGATTTTAGAAAAGAATATGACGTGGAAGAAAGCAATAATATACGGCTCAATCTTTGCTGTTGTAATGTTCCTATTCCTATTAATGGGCTATCGTACGCCTTTAATTATTATGCTATTTACTGGAATTATTATTTTCCACTATGTTGTGAAACGTGTAAAATTAACTTGGTTCTTAACGGCATTATTTGTTATTGGTGTAGCATTCTCAATGTTCGGTTTCTTACGCGTGGTGACAGAAGATACTACGAAAGAATTTAATAATCGCGATCAACCAGATGTAGAACTGACAGAGACGGAAAAAGAAAAACTGTTAACAGTTGAGCAAAAAGTAAACTTAACGCCAAAATGGATGCGTTCATTAAATGGTGAAAGTGTAACAGGTCATATCGTTTTAAGTAAAATTATTGAGTACACACAAGAAGAGGGCTATTTAAACGGTCAAATTCATAAAGGTATCTTTAATACGATTCTTCCTGGTGAGCAAATTTCACCACGTATGAAGGTGACAGAGGTTGTTAACTCTTTAAGTGTGGAAGAAGGTAAATTTATTACACGACCTACAAGAACGACAACACCAACCTTTATTGGACAGCTATTCCTAGATGGTGGCTATGCGCTTGTGGCAATTGGTTTCTTATTGTACGGTGTGTTAATTTCATTAATCTATAATAAAGTGAAACAAGGTGGCATTCGTAGTTTCCACTCAGTAGCGTACGCATTTGTCATTACATTGTTTACCGTGTCTATGCACACTGGATTACTTGATTTAATCTTTATTTTAATGTTAGGCTTCGTCGTCATTGCATCGGCAATTATTAAAACCGAGCAAAGAAAACTTAAATATTAATAATGAAGGGCTGTCCTATTTTAGGCAGCCCTTTTGTTTTTGTAATCGCGGGTAAACGTGTGTGATTCGCGGATAAACAGCTATATTTCGCGGGTAAGTCACAAAAAATCGCGGGTAAACATGTGCATTCCGCGGGTAAGTCACACCCACACCGATGAAATCATAAAAAAGCGCCATCCAATTTTAGCTATTGGATTGGCGCTATTTCTTATTTCACTGTATCTATCAGCTTAATATAATCTTTACTAATGTAAGCAGAGCCTGTATGAAGCTTATCAGATAGTACTTCATGCCAGCCATTGATGTCCGTGTTAACGATGATAACTGGCATACCACTGCGCACATATGTGAAGAGTGGACTATTACTAGTTGAAGTCTCTAAACGAACATTTAACCCCGCAGTAGTTGTTAAGCCAATTTTATATGGATTATTTGCATCTTTGAAGCCTAATGCTTTTTCAGCACGGTAGTAGTGGCCAGCAATTTTTGCACCCCAAAATGGATCGGATGCATATTTTACGTTAAAGCCAAGTGCCTTAGAACCAACTACAGCACCATTTGCGTAGTTTCTACCTGGAGAACCACCTGGCGTTATATAGTTTGGTTGTAAAAACTTCTCAACAAGTTCGTTAATGTTAGCAGCGACGCTATCGAATTTTTTGTTAAGTGGGTTTGTGTCATAAACATATAAACCAAATAGGTTGTTTAAGTTTTGGGCATGGTCACTCATACCATAAGCACTTTCATGTTGCGCAAGTGCCAATATTAGCATGGCATTAATTTTTGAGTTTGCCTCAACTTCTTTTAACGTCTTTCCTAAACCAATTAACTTACTTTTTGTTGTAGCATCTTTATAAAGCGTAATACCTGTACTTTCAATCTCAGCAAGCTTATTCAAAATGTAAGCATCAATTTCTTCTGCTGTATACTGAGTTGTTGCGCGTGCAGGTAAAAATTGATAATAGTTATAAGCTTCACCTTTCGAAGAACTATTTCCATTGGTGAAATAAATGCCATTCCAGCTATAGTATTTTTCACCTTGTTTCATGAAGGCAGGTGCTTTTCCGTAAACATAGCTTGAAGAATATTTATTTGTTTTGTAATCGTATAGCGTATGTTTAATTTCACCATTTTCGACGGAGTAGTAAGAGCGTCCTTTACTTAGGGAAAAAGGAATTAACGTGACATCTGCTTGTTTTAAATAGCCAACCTGACCTGCTAATCTCACTTTTACTTGTGTGGCATCACTGCTGATATATTCCATCTCTGTATTACCTGCAACAGCGATTTGATCTTTAATCGTTTCAGAATAAAGTGCAACATAATTATTCGTGACAACATAGCCGGAGGACATTTTCACAATTTTATCTTTTTGGACAATCACTTGTGTATTTTTTGTGATTGCTTTTTCAGCAGCTTCAAAGCTTGAAAAGCCTTGATTGCCAACTAGTGTACCATTTGAAATTTCCTTAATCGCATACGTTGAGACGTCGGCAGCTCCATCACCAGCTAGTAACATCAAACGTTGAATGAACGTTGCAGCTTGTCCAATTGTTGCATTTTTTTCGGGCATAAAGTAGCCATCAGAACCAATGATGATGCCTAACTGTGCACCGATTGCTACAGCAGAACGGTAGTCTTTAATAATAGAAGCATTATCCTTAAATGTAATGGATGACGTACCTTTAGGAATTTTTAAATAATCAATAGCTCTCTCCAACATAATGGCCATATGTTGTCTTGAAATGGCAGCATCAGGCTTAAATGACCCGTCTATGTAGCCAGTTATAATGCCGGCTGTAGCAGCAAGCTGAATATCGGTTGCATACACATATGTATCAGGTACATCGGTAAATACCATACCGTTATTCCCTTCAAGCTTCATGACCTTTGCTAAATACGAAGCAAATTCTCCGCGTGTAACATTGTCATTAGGGCGGTAACTGCCATTAGCATCCGTTACTATAGCATTTTTTGAAATTAAATAACGAAGACCCTTTTCGTGTGCATGCCCTGAAAGTTCATCGGCAGATGCTAGTTGGGGTTGCCAAAAGAGCAAGCTAACTATTGTCATAATCAATGCAATGATTGATAGTTTTTTCATATTTTTTAACCTCCTAAACTTTAACATCATTTTACCAAAGTTAAAGAGTTGAGATAAGGTTAAATATGCGTATTATCATAAAATGCGTCAATATAAACAGTTTTTTTACCAATTATATGAAACTGGAAAATAGCTTAAATGTTCCATAGCTATTTTGGCATATTTTTGATAATCTTATAGAAGAAAAACATAGAAGGGAAGGTGAGGGCTCTACATTTCATGAGGAGCGCGAAAAATGAAAAGAATAGCAAAAATTTTACTGATTTTAGTTGTAATGATGTCGATTGTTGTTAGTCCGCTAAATGCCTATGCATTTCAAACAGTAAAGAAGGATTACCCACTTTCAAAAGGTGTGCAGTATAACCAATATACATACAGCAATACCTATACAAACTCTATTAATCACTTAACGATTAATGTTGGTGATGCAACGACAGAAGTACAATTAGGAATGCCCGCAGCAGTCAATGGAAAAGAATCGACAGTAGCAAATGCGAATCGTCATTCTCGTGAGGGAAATCGAGTAGTTGGTGCTATTAATGCAAGTTTTTATAATATGTCTGAAGGCTATCCATTATTTTTACTAGCTAAAAATAATGTTATTTTAAATGGTGGTGCAGTTTCAAACGGTTCCGACCAATATATGAACGTTCCAACGGCTTTTGGTATGAATTCGGATGGTCGTGGGGTCATTGATTATTTTGATTTTGACGTCACACTAGCCCATAATGGCACGAAATATGAAATGTCAGGCTTAAATCGTATTCGTAATATAAATGAAGCGATTATTTACACACCACAGTTTTATAGTAAAACAACAGATACAAATGAATTCGGATTTGAAATGGTAGTAGACACAGGTTCACCGATTACAGAAAATACATTTGGTCAAACGTTAACTGGTAAAGTCACACAAATTAAGCCTTACGGTTCGAAAGATAAATTAACGATTCCATCTACTGGCTTCGTTGTATCTTTACAGGGTGGCGATTGGCACAAAAAGTTAAGCCATGTAGCGGTTGGCGATGAAATGAGTGTTAACTTTTCAATTGACCAACTTTGGCAAAATGCACAATTTATCTTAGCTAGCGGTCCTTATCTAGTAAAGGATGGCAAACCTTATATTATGATGAGCACAACAAGTTCACGTGCAAAAGAAGTTGCGCCACGTACAGTAGTGGCTACAAGTAATAATGGACAAACTGTACATTTTATTACAGTAGACGGACGTCAAAGCCATAGTAAGGGCATGAATATGGTGCAACTTGCTAATTATTTAGTGGCACTTGGGGTTGATAGAGCCCTTAATTTAGATGGCGGTGGTTCAACAACGATGGGAATTCGAAACTACGGCAGTAATAATGTTGTTTTAGCGAATTTACCTTCTAATTCAGGGAATACACAACGTCTTGTATCTGCCACACTACAAGCGGTAAGTACGGCGCCAAATGGCAAGGCGAAACACATTAAATTTACGAATAGTACAAACTATGCAACATTGTTAGTAGGTGCTTCATCGAGTGTCGCAGTACAATACGTTTTAGATGATAACTTTACGACACTACCACTAGATGGTCATGTAACGTTAGCTTCTCAAAACCAAACATTACAGATTAATGGTTTAAGCTATACAGCAACGCAAGCTGGTGAGGAACGCATTTACATCGGCTATGATGGCGCCGCGGTACAATCATTCCAAGTCAAAGTAGTAGATGCTCCTACAACAATGGCTGTTACGCCAAGCTCTAAAACAGTTGGAGCAGGTGAATCTGTGAAATTTACTATCGACGCAAAAGATGATGCAGGTAAGCCGATTGTTTATGATCCATCTCAAGTGAAATGGTCCGTAGAAGGCAATATTGGTACCATTACAAGCGATGGTAAGTTTACCGCACAAAATGCTGGTACAACAGGTAAGGTCATTGCAACTTTAGGTACGAAGAGTCAAGTTGCTACGGTTACTGTAGCGAAGCCAGCGCTATTTAAAGATATTCCAAATAATTACGTATACTTTAAAGAGATTGAATATTTAACGTCTCAAAATATTATTACGGGACAGGCTGATGGAACATTTAGACCGAATGACAAACTGACACGTGCACATGCAGCTGTCATTATTAGCCGTGCACTAGGTTTAAATACAAAAAATGTGAAAAATCCAAACTTCAAAGATATACCGGCAAATCACATTTACTTTAAAGAAATTGCAGCCGTTGTAGAAGCAGGCATTATGAGTGGCCGCGAAAACAATACTTTTGACCCGAATGCAACATTAACACGAGCACAAATGGCGAAAATTGTTGCAATCGCATATCAATTAAATGGAACAAGTGGTATTGCCTTTAAGGATGTTCCAAAAGATCATTGGGCGTATACATTTGTACAACAACTAGCTGCTAACAAAATTACGACAGGCTATGATGGTAACATTTTTAAACCAAATGAAGCGATTAGTCGAGCACATTTCGGTTTGTTCCTTTATAGAGCAATTCATAAGTAAAAGTTAGCAATAGATGACTAGCAGAAGCAAAAATAAAGTAGTACTTTTTTGCTGTTTTATAGGATTTAGTATTGTCATAAGGTGCTAGAAAAGGGGGGAATCTCGTTGAAATTCGGGGCTCCCCTTTTTTTTACTATTTTTAAAAAGAACGAATAAGTGCAATTGTGGTATAATCTCTGTATTAAAAAGTAAAAGGATGTTTTTTAATGAAAATAGGCATTGTGGGGAATTACGGCAATGATAATAATGGTGATGAATCAATATTATACGGCATTCTTCAACAAGTAAAACAAACATTTTCGGTAACGAGTGACGACATTACCGTTTTTAGTAATAACACACAACAAACATCCGCGCGTTATGGGGTACATAGCTATCCATTGTATTATAAAAAGGGCAACTTATATAAAACGTTTATCCATACGTATAAAAATAACAAACAATATGTAGCAAACTTTGACCTCCTCATTATTGGTGGTGGTGGTATTTTAATGGATTTTTATAAGCGTGAGGCCCATCTTTATGGAACATATGCAATGATGGCAAAACAAAATAATATTCCCTACATTATTTACGGATGTGGTGCAGGACCACTAGATACATTTTCAGGAAAAATTAGTATCCGTGTTATGTGTCGTTATGCAGCAAATATCTCTGTGCGTGATCCTCAGTCTAAAAAACTTTTACACAGTATTGGGGTCAAAAAACCGATAGAAGTCATTGGTGACCCTGCATTTACGTTAAAAGGGGAGCGCAAAGATTACGCGGAAAAGCCAATAAAAATTGGTGTTTCAGCTGTTCCGTACTATAATGCAAACTATTGGCCAGAAGGAAATGTAGCAAAATACGATGCATATGTAACAGGTATGGCGAAAAATTTAGATCAAGTCATTTCTGAGCAAAACGTTCACATTACATTTTTTGCAACAAAGTTTCCGCAAGATGTAACCGTGACAAAAGATATTCAGAAAAAAATGCAACATCATGCTCATACAGAAATAATTGAGGAAAATCTTGTGCCTGAACGTTTACTTGAAGTTACAGGCGAGCAAGATATTATAATTGGTACGCGTTTACACTCGCTAATATTGGCGACCAATTCAGAGACTCCCATTATTGCTGTATCCTATCATACAAAGGTGCAGGATTTTATGTCCTTTGTCGGCGCATCAGATCGATGCTTACAGATGCAGGATATAGAAGATGATGAGAAAGCTCTTTCTAAATTAGTTGGCAAACTAAGTAGCAATTGGGAACAGTCAATTGCAGAGACGAAACAAATTGCTACACATATTCATAAAGAGGCCATGTATGGTCAGGAATTAATGAAAAAGGCAGTGACACGTCTATGAAAAAAATACTCGTCATTAGTAATATGTATCCTTCATCTGATCATTTATCATTCGGTATTTTTGTAAAAAACCAAGTGACAGCACTTGAAAAAGCTGGACTAGACGTTGAAATAGCAGTGAATACAAACCCAGCTACAGGCAAGAAAAACACAATTGTCAAATATGCTAAATGGGGATTTTCTACATTAATGAAGGGTTTGAAATATCGAAAATCAATCGATGTAACACATGCACACTATGTGTTTCCTTCAGGGATGTTATCGTTACTTTTAAAGAAAATGTTTGGTATACCGTACATTGTTACTGCTCATGGTGGGGACATTGAACGTATGGCAAAGAAAAATGCGAGAATTCGCAATTGGACAGCGAGCATTTTACGTGAAAGTGACCATGTTATTGCAGTAGGTCCCGTGTTAGCAAAACAAATCGAGCAAGACTTTGATATAGCACCCGACAAAATCTCTGTTGTTAGCATGGGTGTCAATCGTCATGTATTTTCAAAGGGGAGCCAGGCTGAAGTACGTCAACAATTGCAATTAGCGAAAGAACCATTTATTTTTCTTTTTGTAGGCAATGTCATTAAGCAAAAAGGCGTTGAGGAACTTTTGCAGGCATTCCAAATGTTAAAAACAAAAGTGGAGCGACCTATCGAGCTAAAAATTATAGGATCTAGAAGAGATGAAAGTTTTTTCCAATCCTTGCAACCATTCTTCAGTGAAGACGTCAAATTTATAGACCCACTAAAACAACAAGAACTTGTAAAGTGGTTCCAGGCAAGTGATGTCTTTGTGTTACCATCACATTTAGAAGGTTTTGGTCTTGTAGCATTAGAGGCACTAGCAACAGATACGCCTGTCATCGCTTCTAAAGTAGGTGGGCTTGTATCGCTACTTGGTGAAGGGGCCGGGCATTTAGTGGAGCCTGGGAACGCTATGGCTTTATCTGAGGAGATGCTGCGTGCAGTGAACACGCCGAAAGATCAATATATGAATCGTGAAGCGGTTAATGAAATATTAGCTATTCACGATGAAAAAAATATTACAGCTAGATGTATAGACATTTATAAGTCGGCCATTAAAGGTAGGGATGACTTATGAATAAATTTATTAAAATTGTAGGGGCAGTAGCGATTATTAATATCGTTGCCCGGGTTTTCGGCTTTTTACGTGAAATAATTATCGGTATCCAATTTGGGAGCTCCCATACTGCGGATAGTATTTTCACAGCTTACACCATCCCGAATTTTTTATATTTAGTAGTTGGTGGTGCTTTTACGACAGCCGTTATCTCAATTTATAATCGAGAAACAACAGACCGAGCATTATTTGTAAAACAGTCCTTTACGATTGTACTGTTGACTGTGTCTATTATGACGATTATTTTATTAGCATTTACCAATCCCATTATGGATATGTTTAATCAAGGTAAAAATAAGGAAGATTATAGTCAAAGTGAGTTAGATTTATTGAAAAACTTGTACTTTTGGATGATGCCTTCATCTATCTTACTTGTTTTATCTTCTTGGTATAGTGGTTTACTGAATGTCAATGAAAAATTCCACTTATCGAGCTTTGCCATTTTAATTTACAACGCGATTTTCTTAGTCATTGCCGTTGGGTTATCTCAAATTGAAAGTATTAAAGCACTTGGATACGGTATAAGTGCCTTAGCTAGTGCGGCGATTATGTTGTATTTCTTAATAATTGGTTATCGCAAATTAGATTCCCATAAAGTCGGGTTTTCATTTGAACATAATATCTCCTCCAAGCAGCTTTGGATTATGGTCTTACCAATTATGCTTGGAGGAGCGACAATTCAATTATATGCTTTGTTACAGCGTATTTTTGCTGGTATGCTTTCAGAGGGGGCTGTGGCAGCTGTGAACTATTCTTCCAAGCTAATGCAATTCCCGCAAGCGATTTTAATTACAGCTGTGACAACAGTAATTTATCCAATTTTGAGTCAAAAAGAAGCCAACAATGACCTTGTGTCAATCAAGAGCCTTTATTCTAAAGGGCTACACTATCTACTATTGCTACTTGTACCAGTAACAATATATTCTTATTTTTACTCAGAAAACTTGGTTCAGGTGATATTCCAGTATGGTAATTTTGATGCAAAATCAACAGCGATAACTGCACCTGTTTTAGCAATATTCGTGTTGTCCATGTATTTCTTAGCGGCGAATACGTATATCACGCGTTTCTATTATGCAAAGGGCGACTCCATGGCGCCAGTTATTTTTAGTTTAATCAATGTATTTGGTGTCAATATTGCTGTTATTATGTTGATGGTTGAAAATTACGGTGCTGAGGCAATTGCATGGGGCACATTAATAAGTTCCATTACAAACTTTATGATGCTAATTTTTTATGCAATACCTAAATATGACTTGAAGATGGGCATCTTTAGCAAAGAGTTACAATTTTTCAGAGCAATGCCACCAATAATAGTCATTGCTGTAGTTATGTATTACTCCAGCCACTATTTAGTATTTGAATATAAGTGGTTAACGTTTATTGTAGGTCTAGCTATCTTTATTGCTGTCTTTGTAGGTTCCTACTTAGTATTTGGCATCAAAGAAGTAAAAGAATTTACGGATAAACTGAAAAAGAAGTTATTAAAGCAATAATCATTATGGTTAAAATAAAATGCACGAAAAGCATGTTGGAAGTAGTACTTCCAGCATGCTTTTTGTATTTCTTGTCAAGCATAAATCAATTTTGTTTAAGGTAATGCTTTTAGCTTATTACATTGCTTTTCAATAGATTAGAAAAGTACCAAACATCATATTTTGTTGAATATGCATAGTGTAATTTTTGGAATTATATTATAATTAACATTATTCAGATAGTGAAAAGTAAAATGTTGGGTTTTGTGATGGTTTACTATTTAAAATTAATTTTTAAACAGGGTAATAATTTTTAACAGAGTAAGGTGACAATGATGGCAAGAGGTAGGAAAATCAACTCAAACGGTGAAAAAAGTAAACAATTATTACTGGAAAAGGCTGTGGAGCTTTTCGCTGAAAGGGGATACCATGCTACGAAAATAAGCGATATAGTGAAAGCAGCAGATGTAACACAGCCCACATTTTATTTATATTTTAAAAGTAAAGAATCGCTTTATGAGGACTTAAACATACAATTTCAGCTTGGGTTTTATGAGATTATGGACAATCATTCCGAACAGGCTGAAAAAGGGCTGGAAGGCTTTATTCATATGCTAGAACATAAATTATATTTGATGTTTCTCTATATTATTGAAAATCCAAAGTTAACGAAAATTGGCTTTTTTGAATCGAAACAATCATCAAGCGTTAAATCGCAGCTTACACAGCGATTTATTGAGCTAGTTTATCGACATGATTGTGATAGATTGTTTAAATTACAAAATATCGATATCAAAATAGTTGCGGATAGTTTTGTTGGCTCTTTTGAACGTTTAATATTAACGAATTTACTAGAACAAAAAAGCAAGCCATGTGAACTTGCGCGAAATTTAGTTCATGTCTTTTTTATATTAAAAGAACCTCCATATGTGTGATAGAAAATGAAATCCTTCTCAATACAGAGAGGGATTTTTTATTTTCGTTCCAGACGCGCTCGTGGTTGGGGCATATAAAAGGGCTGGTTATTAAAAAAAGCGTTTGATTCCCGCTTTGGAGCGACAATCAAACGCTTTTATTCATGGCTTGTTGTTAGTTAGTTACTGCAATATGAAGATAAATACCTTTTTGCAGTTTGTCACCTGTAGGTTTTTGAATAGTTGGATGAACGAGCAACATATATTCTTGGCCTTTTCCCAAAGGATTTTTAGGTGTAACGAGTAAGGAATTGTCTTTTCCTACTTTTGTAGTAATTGGAATTTCGTCTCCGCCTAAAGCAATAAGCTGTACACTGCCTTCAGGAATTGGTGAAGTGAAGGCTTGCGAAAACTTAACTACAAATGTTTTTGTAGTTGGTACATTTTTTAGGCTTACTAGTTCCTGATACTCTTTGTATTGTGCTTTAATGGCATCGTAATGAGCTTGGAAGAGTGGTGCAGTCTTCGTTTGAATAGTTGGTTTCACGCCTACTTCGTTAATCGTTTGACCAGCAGGACCTGTAAATTTACCCACAGTAAGCTTTAAATAACTACCGTCATGTAATTCAAAGAAACCTTGCATTGCGCCTTTACCATAAGTAGTTTCACCATATAGAATCGCCGATTGTTGATCTTGTAACGAAGCTGCAAGCATTTCTGAAGCACTTGCACTATAGCGATTTACTAAAATACGTGTATCTGTTGGGAATTTCATGTTTTGTTGTACTGCACGCACTTCATAAGAGGCATGGGCTTCCTGTAATAAATAGGCGATTTTTGCTTTTGGGAATAATCCAGTCAGCTGTTCAGCTGTTGCAACATAGCCCCCACCATTATTTTGTAAATCTAAAATAAAAGAAGTAGCACCACGTTGCTTAAGCTGAGTCAGTGCGTCTTTCACTAGTTGTGCGCCATCTTCAGAGAAAGAAGACATTGCTATGTAGCCAACATCACCAAACAATAAAGCAGATTCTACGTTTGGTAGTGTGAATTTTTTACGTGTAATAGTTTTAGTAGAAGTAGTCCCATTCTCGTGTAATAGCTTAACTTGCACATCGGTGCCTTCATTACCGATTAGCAGGGAAGAGGCTTCCTGAGTTGAGCTATCTACAATGGATTGACCATTAATGCCGATGATTATATCTCCTGCCACGACACCAGCTTCAGCTGCTCCACTTTCTTCAATTACTTGTAAAATATGAATGCCGTCATCATGCTCTTCAATAACAACACCAATACCGATTGTCGACATATTAATGCTATTCATAAATTCTTCAAATTCTTGCTTAGTAAAATATGTTGAGTAAGGGTCTAACATATTAATGATTTCTGAAATAGTTTTCGCATTTTGTAAGTTACCGTTTACTTTACCAACATAATTTTCCGTAATGATTTCCTTTATTTCCTCAACGAGTTGCTGTTCGTTATTTGCAGCAGAAGCGTTTGATAAAGGAAATAGGATAACACTCAGAATAAAAATGAAGGACCATAATACTTTTTTCATAAGACACCTCTTTTCTAATGACTTATGTTTATTATACATGAATTACCAAATTACAGCGAATGAAAACAGACACGTCTATAAAAGGAAGACGTGTCTGATTGTTTGAAGTTTAGTTTTTCTTAAAAAGCTTATGAATAATAAAACCTATAATTGTACCAATCATTGCAGGAACAAGCCAACCAAGGCTTTGCTCATACAGTGGCAAAATATTTAAAATATTCTCATAAGAAGTAAACGTGATTTTCATCTGTTTTAAGCCATCGTAAAGACTGACAAAGAATGTCGGAATTAACGCCAACACATAAACAATTCGTCCACCTTTAAAGAAATGATCGACAAGTGATAACACCATCAGTACGATTGCAAGCGGATAGATAATCAATAATACTGGAAGTGAAGTATTAATAATTGTCGATAATCCAACATTTGTAATTGCTACACTAAATAACGTAAAGACGATTAAAAATGTTTTATATGAGATTTGTGGAAATAGCTTATTGAAAAACTGTGCATTGGCTGTTAATAAGCCAACAGCAGTAGAAATACAAGCTAATAAAATCGTAACCGATAAAATAATACTGCCAAAGTCGCCAAAAAGGTATTCTGCTGATTTTGCAATGATGACGCCACCATTATCAGATGTACCAATTGCTCCAATGCTTGTATTGCCAATATAGCCAAGTGAAATATAAACAAAGGCCAAGCCAATAGCAGCAACAATCCCTGCAAAAATGGTTGTTTTGACTTGCTTTCTAGTATCGTTCATTCCCATACCACGTAATGCCTGTAAAATAACAATACCAAATACGAGAGCACCAAGAACATCCATCGTTAAATAGCCTTGTACAAAACCTTCGTAAAATGGTGAATCCGTGTAATTTCCAACCGCTGTGCCTGATTCACCCATTGGGGTAATAAAGCTCTTAACAGCTAGTAGTAAAATAACAATTAAGAGCGCAGGGGTTAAAATTTTCCCTACACGATCGACAAGTTTCGATGGGTTGAATGCTAAATAAAGTATTAAAGCAAAAAATACTATAGATGTAATGAATAGTGGAGCCCAATGTTCTTGTGCTGCCTCTGAAAGAAATGGCACAATGCCGATTTCATATGACACAGAGCCTGTACGTGGAACAGCGAAGAACGGCCCAATTGCTAAATAGACAATTGAAGTGAATATGATACCGAAAATTGGATGAACACGACTGGCAAGTAGTTGTAAATCGCCGCCTGCTTTTGCAACTGCAACGATTGCCAGTAAAGGTAAGCCTACGCCTGTTATTAAAAAGCCAACCATGGCTGTTGTAATATGTTCACCAGCTTGTTGCCCGAGCAACGGTGGAAAGATAATATTACCTGCCCCTAAGAACAAGGCAAAAAGTAATAAGCCTACAGCTAAATTCTCTTTGATGAAAACTAAGATGTTTCTCATAAATAATAAAAACTCCTTTATAATTGAAAAGCTAAAACTTTCTAAAAATTTTAAATACAGAAATGTATGTTATCATAGGACTATTAAACTTGCAATTATTACAGTAATGCTAAACAGTCGGATTCTGTAGTATTATATAGGATTGATAAATTGTTTGAAAAATAGTCAGTATTTCCGATTTTTGTTTTGACAATTCTTTAGTATGATAGACACACAAGGAAATATTCTAACATGAACGGAGGCTATTGGATATGCTTAAATCAAAAAAATTGAGAATTCTCGCTTTAAGCACTATTGCTACTTCATTTTTTGCGATACAAAATGCTGAAGCTGCAACATATACAGTACAAAAAGGCGATACGTTATCCAAAATCGCTCAAAGTCATCAAGTGACGATACAAGATATAAAAAAATGGAATAATCTATCGAAGGATACGATTTATGTAGCACAAAAGTTAGAAATTACAAAGCAGGCAACAGCTGAAACAGGAAAACCTTCAAAACCAACAACTACTACACCTTCAAAACCTTCAACTGCTGTTCATACAGTTGCGAAAGGTGATACATTATCAAAAATCGCCAAGCAATATAATGTGACAATAAAGGAAATAAAAGAGTGGAATGGCATAGAGAACGACACGATTTATATTGGACAAGTATTGAAAATTTCTCCAGTAGCTGTCGTACCCGAGGATGATACAGTACATAATAATGTAACTACAGATACGGGGACTCCATCAAAAGTAACAACAAAAGATCCTACAGCGAATGGACAAGCTATTTACAAAAAGACAGTGGAAGTGGCGAATACTTTAATTGGAACACCTTATCTTTATGGCGGTAATACGCCTGAAGGTCTTGATTGCAGTGGGTTTATTTATTATGCATTCAATCAAAGTGGTGTGAAAATAGCGAGAGATAGCAGCGAAGGCTACTTTAATGGCAGTACAACACATGTGAAAAATCCAGTGCCAGGGGATTTAGTATTTTTTGAAAATACTTATAAAGAGGGCATTTCTCATATGGGTATTTACCTTGGCAATAATAAATTTATCCATGCGGGTACAGATGGTGTGGAACTATCGGATGTGACGTACTCTTATTGGTCAACTAGATTAGTAGGGTATAAACGATTCGATACAGTAAAATAATGAACAGGCGATTTTTGCATTAGGGCAAAAATCGCTTTTTTATTTGATTGAATGAGTCAATCGCCACTAACAACGTGAGAATCGCCAGTAAACCAGGGCAAATCGCTCCGTACATCTAGGAAATCAAAAATCCTTCTTTCCGTAGAAAGAAGGATTTCATTTATTATTATTGTGTTACACGTGCTGTCCAGCGAGATAAGTCTGCTTGTTGTGCATCAACTAGTTCAGCTGGGAAGATGAATGTCCAAGGTTTTGTTGAATTTGGTTGGACAGTTAGGATTGGATCCATTTTAAATGATCCTTTGGCAATTTGTTTACCTGTTGCGTCGATAATTTCTAGCGGTAATTGTTCTAGATTAATTGCTTTATTGTGACCGTTACGGATAAAGATTGAAACATTCAGGTTACCATTATCAGCAAGTTTTGCTTGCAGACCAGTAAAGTTAACTTCTGTTTCACCTAATTTCGGTAAAGTATTAACGATTTTAGCAAGTTCTTCTTTTTGTGCTGCTGGTAATTGTTGTTCCCATGACGGATCTAATTCTAATTGGTGACCGCGTAAAGATACAAGGTTAAATGCGATTTTCCAACCATCTTCTGGCACTTCGTCTACTTTGATCGTTGATTTTTCAAATTCAAAAACCCATGGACGAGCACTTTCAGCTGGAATTGTGCCTAGCGCTTTAAAATCGAATTTTTTAGATGCTACAAGCTCATCGTTTTTATCCATAATGAATAATTCAATTTCACCTAACTCAATTGCTTCGGCTAATGATGAGCGGAAAAATGCACGAACAAGCCATTTACCTGTGCGTGGCTCATCTTCAATACTAATAGAAGATAGCGATAATTGATTCGGTTTTAATGGCTCTAGCTCATTTGCAAGGAAGTTAAAAATATACTTTTGTTCTTGTGGTACATTCCATTCAGGATGGAATGACAGCTTCGTTACAACATCACGATTGTCCCCTTTATTTGTAGACGCATTTCCTAGTAAATCTTTTGAGTCAATTGTATTTTCTTGTACGATTTTATCTGATTTTTTAAAGAATGAAAATAAACCCATTATTAAACCTCCTGTTGTCCTTCAACCATTTTCATGAAGCCTGTAATTTCAATAATAATAGAACGACGCAATTCTTGGAAATTCTTTCCAAACAATTCAAGTCCTTCTCGTTGGTAAATGCGCATCGGATCTTCTTGTTGATAGTGACGTAAGCCGATACCTTCTTTTAAATGAGCCATTGCTTCTAAATGTTTCACCCAGCCACTATCTATATAGCTCAACATTACTTGTGGAATAACCGTCATGACTTCATCATTTTCTGCGAATTTCTCCATATGATCTAGCAGTTCTTGTTCAGAAGGCTGTATATCCGCTAGAATTTGTTTTACTTTGCCAACTTCACGATCAATTGTAACCGGAGTAATGAATAATGAATTCAATGCACTTTCCATTTGGTCATAATTCCATTCTACAGAAGGGAGCTCTTCAGGTGCAGCATCGCGTACTGCAAAATCGACCGTTTCACGCAGCATTTTTTGCAGCTCTCCCATTACATCTTCACCAGCTAAAATTTTGTCACGTAAACCATAAATAACAGTACGTTGATCATTAATAACATCGTCTAATTTTAAATTGTATTCGCGCATGCCATATTGTGAGCCTTCTACAATACGTTGTGTACGGTTGATAAGCTCCTGAACATCTTTGTTTTGGATGACTTCATTTTCATCTACAATCATTTTTGCTGTGAATTTTTCAACTTCTTCTTTTGCATAACGGCGGAACATATCATCTTCAATAGAGAGAATGAAGCGACTTTCACCTACGTCACCTTGACGACCAGAACGTCCGCGTAGCTGATTATCCACGCGGCGGCTTTCATGTTTTTCTGTACCAATTACGTAAAGACCACCAAGGGCATGGACATCGTCACCTAACACGATATCTGTACCACGACCAGCCATATTGGTTGCAACCGTAATACGACCTTTTTGACCAGCTTGCGAAATTAGCTCTACTTCTTGCTCAACTGTTTTGGCATTCAGTAATTGGAATTTTAAGCCTTCCTTTTTTAAATGGTCTGCAACGGTTTCAGATTGCAAAATGGACGTAGTACCGATTAAAACAGGTTGCCCTTTTTCATGGCGTCGTTTTGCTTCGGCAGCTACAAATTTATATTTCGCTGCTTGTGTTTTGAAAATAATGTCAGGTTGGTCTACACGTTGACGTGGTCGGTTTGTAGGGATTTGAATAACTTCCATTCCGTACACTTCGCGGATTTCCTTTTCCTGTGTTTTCGCAGTTCCTGTCATTCCCGAAAGCTTCGGATACATACGGAAATAATTTTGAATTGTAATTTGTGCCTGTGCTTTGTTTTCTTCAGTAATCGTTACGCCTTCTTTTGCCTCGATTGCTTGATGTAAGCCATCTGAAAGAGAACGACCTTCTAAAATACGACCTGTGAACATATCTACAAGCTCGATTTTGTCATCCTTCACGATATAATCGACGTCACGCTTGAACATGACATGTGCACGAACCGCTTGGATCACATAGTGATAAAGTGTTTGATGTTCTAAATCGTATAAATTGTCAACATTAAAGGCAGCCTCAACTTTTTCAATGCCTTTATCCGTTAAAGAAGTGGCCTTTGTTTCATCATCAAAGTCGTAGTCTTCTTCTGCTTTAAAGCGTTTTGCTAACATAGCTGCAATGCGGTGTAATTCATCATTTGCAGGCATCTTACCGGCAATAATTAATGGCGTTTTCGCTTCGTCAATAAGCACACTATCAACTTCATCAATGATGGCGAAATGATAAGCGCGTTGTACTTTATCAGCTAAGCTATGTGCCATATTGTCACGTAAATAGTCGAAACCAAATTCGGTACCGACACCGTACGTAATATCAGCGTTATAAGCTTCTTTTTTGTCATTTGGTTCCATCATCGGTACATTTAAGCCGACTGTTAAACCGAGGAAACGATGAATTTGTCCAACAAGCTCATAGTCACGTTTCGCAAGATAATCGTTTACTGTAATGACATGAACACCTTTGCCTTCTAATGCCCGTACATAAGAGGGAAGTGAAGCAACAAGCGTTTTCCCTTCACCTGTAGGCATTTCAGCAATATTGCCTTCAGTTAATACGAGTCCGCCAATTAGCTGTACATCAAAATGACGCATTCCTAAAACACGTTTTGAGGCTTCGCGTACAACTGCAAATGCGTCTGGAATAATGGATGTAATTGGTTCTCCTTGATCTAAGCGATCCTTGAAAATAAAAGTCATTTCTCTTAACTCAGCATCTGACTTATTGACGTATTTTTCTTCAAGATTATTAATTTGTTCTACTATTTTATAGTAGCGTTTTAATTGACGAGCACTTGTTTGCTCATTGTTGCGTTTAAAAATTGAGAACATGAATTTACGCTCCTTTAAAGTTGTCTAAATGCTAGACACATCATTATTCTATCAAATTTTACGAATGATGACTACATTTGACATTAAGTAATAAAGGTAGAATAATAGAGAAAAATGGAAAATGTGAAATAGCGGAAAATGATTAGAAAAAGTATATTTCAGAGCATGTTCGTGCTATAATCAAATTGGATTCAAATGTAGATTATTTTTTTGAGGAGGAGAGACATGCTTTACGTGTCTTTAATAGCAGCATTCGTTGCTTCCATTTTGTTAACTCCACTAGTTAAACGTTTAGCGTTTAGAATAGGTGCCGTTGACGCGCCAAACTATCGAAAAGTACATGCACGTATCATGCCAAGGCTCGGTGGTCTGGCAATTTTCCTTGCGTTTTTAATAGGTGTGGCGGTCCTACAGCCACAAAGTCAATATAGTTTAGCGATTATTATCGGAGCTTGTATTATTGTAGCAACAGGTGTCATTGATGATATGCGTGAAATATCAGCGAAGGCAAAAATGCTCGGTCAAATAGTTGCTGCACTAATCGTTATTTTTGTAGGCGGTATTCAAATTGACTTCATTAACTTGCCATTTGGTGGGCAATTAGATTTTGGTTTTCTAAGTATTCCGTTCACTATATTGTGGATTGTTGGTATTACGAATGCAATAAACTTAATTGATGGCTTAGACGGATTAGCTGCAGGCGTTTCTTCTATTGCACTTATTACTTTATCTGGTATGGCCTTTATAATGGGCGATATGTTCGTATTAGCCTTTGCAGCAATTTTAGCAGCAGCTACAATTGGTTTCTTATTTTATAATTTCCATCCAGCTAAAATCTTTATGGGAGATACTGGGGCATTATTTTTAGGCTTTATGATTTCTGTCTTGGCTTTATTAGGATATAAAAACTTTACAATCATTTCGTTAATTATCCCAGTTATTATGCTAGGTGTACCGATTTCTGATACATTCTTTGCAATTGTTCGTCGTTACCGAATGAAGAAAAAATGGTCTGATCCAGATAAATCTCATTTACACCACCGATTATTGGATATGGGCTTTACACATCGACAAACGGTACTTATTATTTATGGCATTGCAATGATGTTTGGTTTAGCTGCCATTATCTTCTCAATGGCAAAGTTATGGGGAGCTATTTTACTAATTACGGTCATCTTAATTGCAATCGAAATTTTTGTTGAAGTCATTGGACTTGCTGGTAAAAACTATAAACCGCTATTAAATTTCATGCGGATATTCAATAAATAACAAAAGAACTGCTGTAGACAAACTCGAATTTGAGTTCGTCTACAGTTTTTTTTCAGTAAAATATGGTTTTCGCGGGTAAAGTATCGTGAATCGCGGGTAAAACACTAGATTTCGCGGGTAATGAACCTGATACACAAAAAAGCCTTTCCGCTATCAAACTTCGATAGTGGAAAGGCTTTTTATTTTTATTGCGCTGACTCGTTTGTTGAACTGTCATCGCCAGCTGCATTGTCTTTATCAGTATTACTATTTGTTAAAGCAGAAGACGATTTTTTTCTTGCAAGGTGGTTGTTAAGAATTTCAGATACATCATCAACTGATTGTTGGTCTAATTGATAATAATAAACACCTGTAGACATATCGTCGTTACCTTCTAATGTTAATGAATCAATACGTGGCTTACCTTTTGTTAAATAAGACAGGAAGGATTTCATTTCACTAAATGTCATATTTGTCTTCATGTTATCGCCGATTGCTTTAATAACATCGTCGTATTTTGTAATAGAATCAACAGATGCTACTTTATTTGTGATAGCAGTTAAAATTTCTTGTTGACGTATACCGCGTTGGATATCGCTATCTTGCTTACGTGTACGTGCAAGTGCAAGTGCTTGACTACCGTTTAAATGCTGTAAACCTGGCTTGAGGTTGATTGTATTACGATCAAATTCATCTTTTTCATGTAGAGCATATGGTACTTCTGCTTCGATACCACCTAAAGCATCCACGACATCAATAAACGCATTGAAGTTCATGCGGACATAGTAATCAATCGGAACATCAAAAAGTTTTTCAACCGTTTCAATTGTCGAAAGCGTACCACCTAACGCATGGGCATGAGTAATTTTATCTTTATAGCCTACTGAAGGGATATAAACGTAAGAATCACGAGGGATACTTAACATTTTAATAGTTTTCGTAGTATTGTTTAAAGTTGCAAGAATCAGTGCATCTGAGCGTGAGTTTTCAGAACCTTGCCCACGATTTTCACTATCATCGACACCAACAAATAAAATCGACACATTATCATTAACTGGCTCTACTTTTTCTTCTCGTAAAGCAGAGACATCTCGACCTTCTAATACTTCATGTGCTGAGTTGGCTGCGTGTTCAGCTTGCTTTGTAATATAAACACCATAGGCCGTAACGCAAATTAGTAAACTAGCAACTAGAAGTAATGCTACTTTTATAATCAAAGAAGCTTTAGAAGACCTCTTCTTCTTTTTTACATTCGTTCTTTTCATATATGGTATATTCTCCTCTTGATTTTGGGAATAATTATGCAATTGAGCTAAAATTTATTCAAATTAGCACATGGGCGTAATTGATTAAGCGAGCTCAATATTAAAATTATACTATGGACCTTCAGGATTAGACAATTAAAACTATTTATTTCACAATAAATTCGATAAATTGCGCATGCTCAAAAGTGATTGTTGCTTGCCCATTCGTAAGTTCTGTCATCCAATGACGAAACTGATCTTCTTCCTCTTTTAACACCGAAACAATGATTTCGACACCTTCCAAGTAGTTAATTTCTTCTAAAGAATATCCAGAGTTGCGAACCTCATTTTCCACTTTTCCAAGCCATGTGTAGTCAATTGCAATTTTCATAAGGTGATGAAGTTTTCGTTCGACAACTTGTGCAGCGAGTAATCCTTCTGTTGTTGCTTTACCGTAAGCACGAATAAGACCGCCGCCGCCTAATTTAATGCCACCGAAGTAGCGTGTGACGACAACGACCGTATCCTTTAAGCCTTGCTTTTTTAAGACTTCTAACATAGGGACGCCAGCGGTGCCACTAGGTTCCCCATCATCATTCGCTTTTTGAATATGATCATGCTCGCCGATAATATAGGCAGAGCAATTATGAGTCGCATTATGATGCATTTTTTTTATGCGTTCTATAAAAGTCATTGCATCCTCTTCGGTTTCAGCGCGTTCTATATAAGTAAGAAAGCGAGATTTAGATATTATAATTTCGCTTTCTCCGTAGCCTTTTACAGTTAAATAGTTCTCTCTCATAAGTGTCATTCTCCTTTAAAATAGGGTTGTATGCTATAAATTTCATAAAGAAAAAGCATTAATTTTTAGCATTGTGATGCTATAATAGGTTTAGACTTAGATTCTATGAAATTGGTCTTTCAAAATACTATGTGATAATAAGGACATTAGACTGGGGAGTACACAATGTTTTCAAATGATACCTTCGATTTAAAGTCGCTTGATGACGTATTCAATCGAATGTTAGAAACAATTATGAGCTCTAAAGATGATATTTTCATTATAAGTGAACAAAGCCGAAGAAGCTTTGAAGATATGCAACAAGAGCTAGAAATTGTTCGAAAACAAATTTCAATTGTCATCGATGAAGGCGATGCTTTAGAAAAAAGCACGCAGCTTGCTAAGCAAAGACTTGTGTTAGTGAGTAAAGCTTTTGATAATTATACCGAAGAACAAGTTAGAGATGCATATGAAACGGCACATGATTTTCAATTGAAGCTCTCCGTCATTAAAACACAAGAAAAGCAACTTCGCGACAAAAGAGATGATTTAGAGCGACGTTTAAGAGGCTTACTCGATACAATTGAACGTGCTGATCATATTGTCAATCAAGTAAATGTTATTTTAAATTATTTAACGTCTGATTTAAAAAATGTTGGGTTAGCGCTTGAACAAGCGAAAATGAAGCAAGATTTTGGTATTCGAATCATCGCTGCACAAGAAGAAGAGCGAAAACGTTTATCAAGAGAAATTCATGATGGACCTGCTCAAATGATGGCCAATGTCTTAATGCGTACGGACTTAATAGAAAGAACGTATCGAGAGAAGGGCATTGAATACGCTATAGCTGAAATTGCTGATTTGAAGAAAACTGTGCGTAATGCACTGTCAGAGGTGCGACGCATCATTTATGATTTACGACCTATGGCGCTGGATGATTTGGGCATTGTGCCGACATTAAAGAAATATTTGTCGACTGTGACCGAATATAATCCAGGAGTAGAAATTCATTTTCAGTCAAGAAGCACAGAACAACGTATTCCTTCAAATTATGAAGTATCCATTTTTCGCTTAGTGCAAGAATGTGTAACAAACGCCATGAAGCATGGGAAATGTAAGGATATTTGGGTAAAACTTGAATGGTTGAACGATGCGGTAAATGTTGTCGTGAAAGATGATGGCGTAGGGTTCGATCAAAAAGTTGTGAAAGATCATTCCTTTGGTATTTTAGGAATGCGAGAACGAATTGAAATATTAAATGGTACAATCTCAATTGAAAGTGAGATAAATCGAGGCACTACTGTATTATTTAAAATTCCGTTAGAAGTAGAGTAAAGAAATGTGTTGCAGAATTTTAGGGGGTAAAGACTAATGACGAAGATTATTATTGTAGACGATCACCAGCTATTCCGAGAAGGAGTGAAACGTATCTTAGATTTTGAAGATACGTTTGATGTAATTGCAGAAGGTGACGATGGCACAGATGTAGTAAATTTATATGCGGAAAATCAACCAGATGTTGTTTTAATGGATATAAATATGCCAGGTAAAAATGGTGTAGAGGCAACAGCAGATTTAATTACAGAATTTCCAGATGCAAAAGTCATCATGTTATCGATTCATGATGATGAAACATACGTAACTCATGCACTAAAATCAGGCGCGCTTGGCTATATGCTAAAAGAGATGGATGCAGACGAAATCGTGGAAGCGATTAAAGTAGTGGCAAATGGCGGTTCTTACTTACATCCTAAAGTAACTAAAAATTTAGTAGCAGAATTCCGTCGTCTGTCTGAGCATGAAAACAAAGGCAACTTCCATCAAACAGAAATTCGCCGTCCATTCCATTTATTAACAAAACGTGAATGCGAAGTTTTACAACTACTTACAGATGGACAATCTAACCGTACTATTGGTGAGACACTGTTTATTTCAGAAAAAACGGTAAAAAACCACGTTTCAAGCATTTTACAAAAAATGAACGTAAACGACCGTACACAAGCTGTTGTAACAGCTATTAAAAATGGTTGGGTTGAAGTACGATAATTGCATAGTAGTAATGAAGGCTGTTTTTAAAAGCTACTTTAAAAGATAAAGTAGTTTTTAAGACAGTTTTTTTATTATGCAACATTTTTATTGGAAAGACGTCTTTTAATGAAATAAGCACCTAAAAGTTGAAAATGCGCAACAAAATTCCTACTTAAGCATTTATATGCTACAATATTGCGCGGGAGGTTTTATGATGTTAAAGAAAAGTATTCTAGCAGTTTTAACCTTATTAGTGTTAACTGCCTGTGGCAATAAAGATGAAGATTTAACGGCAAAAGAGCGTGAAAAGGTAATTGAAAACGGTACGGTAGGCTTTGAAATGATGGGCGAAGAGGTTAAAAAAGCTTCAAATGTGCCGGCTGATGAGGAAAAAGCAATTTTAGCGGCGTTTGATGAATATATTGCCGCGTTCAATGATGAAGAAATTGATCGTTATATGGACACGATATCTAAGGATCCAAAAGGCTTTAATTATGATGAAGAGAAAGTATTCGCAGATGAAGTATTTGCTCAATTTGATACGAAACGTGATGTAACAAATGTGACCATTGCAAAGTATAATGAGGATGAAGCGCAAGTATTTGCCAATATGACAACACACTCACTTCAAGTGCAAACTAACGTCGAACATGAAAGCGCTGGACGCCAAGTAACGGTATTTGTCAAAGAAGATGGAAAGTGGAAGGTAACGAGCGTCTTTTATATTGGAGATGATACTAAATCTAGCACGGGCAATCAATAAGGGGAAATTATTCCCTTTACTATACATAGAAGATGAATGTGAAATGAACGCTAGATTTGAGTCTTATGGCAAAGTAAAGTTGAAATCTAGTGTATGTTACGGACTGAACTTGTAGTGATAAAGTCAATTCCTGACGTCATTACGAGATTTCGTAATTCAATTCACATTCATTTCTTTTTGAGGTAAACTTGGAACATAGGAGAGTGGAAATGAATGAGGACGGCAATCGTAACAGACAGTACTGCATACATTACGCCAGAAGAACGCGCGCGCTTAAACATTCGTATGATTCCGTTAAGTGTAAACATTTCAGGTGAGTTATTCGCAGAGGAAGTAGATATTACTGCATCTGAGTTTTATGATAAAGTAAGGGGTGCAAAAGAATTCCCCAAAACAACTCAACCACCCATTGGTGAGTTTGCCTCACTCTTTGAAGAGTTGGCAAATGATTATGACGAAGTAATTTCCATTCATTTATCGAGTGGTATAAGTGGTACATATCAAGGTGCGGTCCAAGCAGGAGAAATGGTGGAAGGTATTGATGTGTATCCATTTGACAGCGAGATTTCTTGCGCTGTTCAAGGATTTTATGTGCTACGCGCGGCTGAAATGGCTGCGGAAGGTTGTTCAGCACAGGAAATACTAGCAGCATTAGCGGACATGCAGCAGTATATTCGTGCTTACTTCATTGTAGATGACTTAGCGCACTTACAACGGGGAGGGCGTTTGTCTTCAGCAGCTGCATTAATCGGGGGCTTATTACAAGTAAAGCCTGTCTTACATTTTGTGGACAAGGTCATTGTACCGTTTGAAAAAATTCGTACACGTAAGAAAGCACTAAAGCGTGCAGAAGAGTTATTGGCTGAAGATGCAAACAAGTATGACAAGATGGATGCTGTAGTTATTCACGGTAATTGCCAAAAAGAAGCCGAGGAATGGTTAGCACAACTTGCTACGACTTACCCGAACGTAAACTTTAAATTAAGCTATTTCGGACCTGTTATTGGCACGCACTTAGGTGAAGGTGCAATGGGTCTTGGTTGGACAAAAAAATAATAAGTAAAAGTCTCTACAACTTGTTGTAGGGGCTTTTTTATTTGCTTAATAGGCGCAGTGAAGAATCGCCATTAAAATCATACCAATCGCAATAAACCAACATTACAAAAAGAAAGGAGCTAGATACATGAACTACAAAGGATGGCTGTTGCCTCCCGCATTACGAGACTTCCATGAGGGACGAATTTGGTTAAAGGAGCATACACCATTTGCTAAATATGATATGGAGCAGGCTATTAATAGAAAATACTTTTTTATAATAGATGGTATTCAAAAAATACCTCGCTTAAGATGTAATCGTTGCTATAATGACAATCCACATGACTTTGTTGAGTATGAATGCTCGAAATGTCTGCAGCGATGTGTTTATTGCAGGCATTGTCTGAAGATGGGCAGAGTAAGCAGTTGCACACCGTTGCTCATATGGAAAGGACCGAAGGCATGTCGAATTAAGCAGCATCCCCTTCAATGGACAGGGCAATTGACAGCACAACAACAACGAGCAGCCGATGAACTACTAGAAAGTGTAATAGCAGGAAAATCTCATTTATTGAATGCAGTATGTGGGGCTGGAAAGACAGAGTTGCTCTTTCAGTCTGTACATTATGCGTTAGAAAAAGGGTTACGAGTGTGCATTGCCGCACCGCGTACAGATGTAGTATTGGAGTTATTCCCTCGCTTTCAAAAAGCTTTTCCACAAACTATTGTCCATGCGTACTATAGTGGAGCGCCAAAGCAGCTTGGTTTTGCACAGCTAATTCTAGCAACGACTCATCAACTGTATCGTTTTGAACGAGCGTTTGATGTCATGATTGTTGATGAAGCGGATGCATTTCCTTATGCATATGATGCAACATTAGAAAGAGCAGTGCAAAAAGCTAAAACAATTGATGCACCAATATACTTTATTACAGCTACACCTTCCCAATCATTAATTAATCAATATAAAAACAGTTATTCTTTTATCCCAAATCGATACCATCACAAGCCATTGCCAGTGCCATATTTTTGTTCGCTATGGGGCTATGAAAAAAATATAAAGCGAGGGAAACTTCCTCGAAAACTCAAAACATGGACTGAAGAACGACTTGCGAAAAATGAGCCATTTCTTATATTTTTCCCGACAGTAGAACTGCTAAATATGGCAATACCACTGTTTCAGAGGATACATGCAAATATATTAGCAGTACATGCTAAAGATCCAGAGAGGAAACAAAAAGTACTACAGTTACACGATGAAAAAATTCCTGGATTACTAACGACAACCATTTTAGAACGAGGTATTACGATAAAAAATGTACAAGTTGCTGTTGTTGGGGCAGAGTCTACAATCTTTACAGCGAGCGCACTTATTCAAATTGCGGGACGTGTAGGAAGACATGCCTCTTATACGAATGGGGAAGTTGTTTTATTTCATCATGGAGTGACTTTGGCAATGGATGAAGCTCGACAGAAGATTTTAGCTAACAATAAAGAGGGTTCAAACAATGAATAAAATAGATAAGTTTTGTTTATTATGTGGACAGCCATTGCATTTTGTGCCTTCTTGGCAAACGCTTTTATTAAGATGCTTTCCACCATGTATTTGTGAAAAGTGTAAAGGGCAATTTGTACGTTCCACTTCAGCAACGGCACTTTATCAATATAATGATGCAATGAAAGTATATTTACATCAATATAAATTTCTACAAGATGTTGCACTTGCTAAAGTATTTCGCCAGGAGTTATATGCAAGATTCAAACAGGAAAAGGCGATAATTATACCGATTCCTATGCATTCTATGAAGCAAAAGGAGCGTACCTTCTCCCATACGGAGGAGCTCTTAAAAGCAGCTAATACCTCATTTACTCAACTTCTAGAAAAAGTAACAGTAGAAACACAAAGTTCAAAAAATAGAGAGCAGCGTATACAATCAGCTCCGCTTTTTCGTCTAATACCAGAAGCCCAAGTTATGCATAAAGATTACCTTCTTTTTGACGATATTAAAACTACAGGGACAACACTACGGCATGCCAAACAAGTTTTACTAGAAGCGGGGGCCCGAAATGTTCGAACCTTCACTTTAATTAATGGATGAAAATGCTAACACATCATGTATAATAGATTACGAATTTAGGATTCGTACAATTAGATAGTGATCATGGCAAGAGGAGGAAGAAAAGATGGCTGAGGTTCGAAATTGTCCAAAGTGTAATGAGTTTTTTAATTATACAGGGGTCAGAGAAGTATGTCATAAATGTGCACAATCTGAAGAGGAATTATATCAAATTGTTTATCGTTTTTTACGCAAGCGTGAAAATCGCGCTGCGACAGTAGAACGAATTGTTGAGGCAACTGGTGCTGAAGAAGATTTATTATATAAATGGGTGCGCAAAGGTCGTTTACAGCCTGCAATGTTTCCAAACTTAGGTTATCCATGTGATAACTGCGGCCATTTAACGACAACGGGAAAATTATGTACAAAATGCCAAGATGAATTAAAGGCTGAACTTCGCACATTTGAGGCAGCGAAGGAGTTTCGTGATAGCGTAGAACAACGTGATAAAGTAACTTATCATGCTGAACGCAAAAAATAATGTTGACATCACGTCAATTTTCGTGAAATGCGCAATAAAGATAAATTTTACACCTTACAAGATGGTTGATAAGCGAAAGTGTGTTAATTTTAAACAAAATTAGCACACTTTTTTATATTTGAAAACTTAACATTGTTGGAGACAATCCGAAATAATAGTAAGATAAGCTTTTAAGATAGGGGGATGAACATGAAAATCACATCTTATGGTGTTAATGCGGTAAATGCCTATAAAAATCAAGTACGCAATGTGAAATCTGACACAAATAAAGCGTCATTTGCTGACAAAATTGAAATTTCAAAAGCCGCTCAGAACATGCAAGGTGTTACTACTTACAGTGCAGAACGTGCAGAGCGTGTACAACAGCTAAAGGCAGATATTGATTCTGGAGAATATAAGGTCAATGCGCGCAAAGTTGCTGAAGATATGCTGAAATACTATCGTTTCTAGGAAATAACAGAAAGGGTGTTTAGCAAAATGTCTGTAGAGACGATTTGTTCTACATTAATAAAGCTAGAAAGAATGCATAAAAGCTTGCTCGAACTAGCCTATAAAAAAACAGAAATCATAAAAACTGGCGATATGAAAGCACTTGACCAAATGCTCAAGGATGAGCAGGCGCATGTAGCGGCTATCGATAAGCTCGAGCAACAGCGTCAGATACAGGTAACACAATACCTGGGAGCAAAAGGAGTTGCGTCCACTGACAAAATGACTGTCGCTGATGTCATCGAAGCTGCTGAACAAAATGCTGAAAAAGACACACTATCAGCTGTTCGCGATCGACTCATGTCAATTATTAATGATTTACGCAAACAAAATGAACTCAATCAAAAATTAGTATTTCAATCATTGCAATTCGTCAATCTGACATTAGATGCGCTGCGTCCGCGTCCTGAGCAAATGAATTATTCGGGGCGTGAAGTGCGCGGTACGAATACAATGGCAAAAAAATCGTACTTCGATTCTCAAGCATAATTTTATTAAAACGTGATTAAAGGGAGGAACAAGAATGCGCTCAACATTTATGGGCTTAGAAACAAGTAGAAGCGGTTTATTTACACAGCAATCAGCTCTATATACAACAGGTCATAATATTTCGAACGCCAATACACTTGGCTACTCACGTCAACGAGTAAACATGCAAGCTACACCAGGATTTCCAACAGCAGGTTTAAATACACCAAATTACCCTGGTCATATGGGAACAGGGGTAGAAACTGGCTCCATTCAACGCATTCGCGATGAGTTTATCGATCGACAATTCCGTCAAGAAACGAATAAATTAGGTTACTGGGAATCACGTTCGAATGCTATTTCTCAAATGGAAGATATTATGGATGAACCATCTAAATTTGGTTTAAATGCAGCATTGGAACAGTTTTGGAAAGGTCTACAAGATGTAAGTGCTACTCCAGAAAATGCCTCATCACGTAAAGTGGCGATTGAGCGTGCCAATCATTTAGCACAATCCTTTAACTATATGGATACGCAACTAAAGACGATTCAAGGCAACATAGGTAACGAAATTAGTGTGTCGACAAATCGCATCAACTCATTACTTAAACAAATTGCTTCTATTAATAAGCAAGTGCAAGAGGTTGAGCCGAATGGTCATGTACCGAATGATTTATACGATGCACGCGATGTGCTAATCGATGAATTAAATAGTTATATACCAGTTTCAGTTGAACGTGTTCCTTCAGGAGGGCTTGCTTCTAGTGTAGCCGAAGGTAGTGTGACGGTTATTTTTAAGCCATATGGCACAAATACAGAAATTAAATTAGTTAATGGTAAAGATGCTGCGAATATTGAAGTCAACAGTGGTACTACACAAATTGATGGTACAAATTTAGCGAATCTTTTTACAAACATTAAAGTAAACGGCTCAGGTACAGCAGATTCAGGAACGATTACATATGACCAGCTTGAGCCTGGCAAAGGTAAATTATTATCTGTAATTGATTCATACGGTTATGAAAGTGCAACAGGTCCGAAAGGCTATTATCCTGAAACGATGGCTAACATTGACAAATTAGCTTCGGAATTTGCTAATGTCTTTAATGCAATGCATAAGCAAGGATTCGATTTCACTGGTGCTCAAAGCACACTCGATTTCTTTGAACCGATAGATAATACAAAACCATTGTCTGCAGGCAATATTAAAGTAAATGATGCGCTGATAAAAGATTCATCGAAATTGGCTGCTTCTACAGGGGCAAATGAAGAAGGGAACGGTAAGTGGGCACTTGAACTGTCGAATATCCAATCAAAGGTTCAAGCGAATTTAGATGGCGCAACATTTAAATCATTTTATCAAGGAATTATTGGGAAGCTGGGTGTTGATGGAGAAGAAGCAGCGCGCTTAAACGGAACTTCTGAAACATTGCTTGTGACAATCGGTAATAATCGTGCTGCAATTACTTCCGTATCGTTGGATGAAGAAATGACCAATATGATTACATTCCAACAAGCGTATAACGCCAATGCTCGAATGATTACTGTCGTCGATGAAACATTAGACAAAATTATTAACGGCATGGGTCGTGTAGGAATCTAAACGAATCTAATTTGACAAAAAGGAAGGAGCTTTTACAAACATGCGCGTAACACAATCTATGTTATCGAATAACATGCTTCTGAACTTAAATAACAATTACGGAAAACTGTCGAAGCTACAAAATCAAATCAATTCTGGCTCTAAAATTACAAGACCATCAGATGACCCAGTAGTAGCAGTAAAAGGTATGGGCTATCGACGTGATTTAGGACAAGTTGAACAATATTCACGAAATATGAATGAAGTGAATAATTGGCTAGATACTTCTGACGAATCGTTAAATCAAGTAGGCGAACAAATGAAGCGAGTACGTGAGCTTGTTATTCAAGCAGCAAACGATACAAATACACCAGATGATCGAGCGAAGATTAAATCTGAAATGGATCAAATTCAAAAACAAATTCAAGATATAGCCAACACAAAAGTAGGAGACCGTTATATATTCAGCGGTACAAAGACTGGCCAACCGCTATTTTTAAATGGGGCAATTAACACAGCGAATATCAATACCGAAGATGTAAAAATTGAAGTATATGATGGCATTCAAATGACCGTAAATACCGCTGGTAAGGATTTATTTAAAAATGTTGATGATATGATGAGCAAAATTTCTGGGCTGTTAGACCCGAATAGAGTTCCGCTTGCTACAGGAGAAGAAATCAGCTCTACATTAGGTGGCGTTTCAACTACAAGTACATCCGATGATATTACAAACATGCATAATAAAATACTGGAAGCTCAAGCCGATGTGGGAGCGCGCCAAAATCGTGTGGAATTAATGGAAAATCGCTTATCAATTCGTGAAATTAGCGTGACGAAGCAATTATCGAATAACGAAGATGTCGATTATGCAAAAGCTATAACACAAATGGTAACATCAGAAGCAATTCATCAGGCATCATTGTCTGTGGGCTCTAAAATAATTCAGCAAACTTTAGTCGATTTTATTAGATAATTTTAACACTAGTTTTCCACTATAAAATTAAGCGTTTGAACATTTTGTTCAGACGCTTTTCTTGAAAGGAGAGGTATAGATGAAACTCCCACAAATCCAAATACGTACAACCGACGCAAAAATTGACCTTCATATTGCTAAGCCACAGCAATATATTAAACAGCCAAGAGCTACCCAACATATTGAACAGCCTGCTGCAACTCTTGAGATTCATACAACACGCAGTGTATTAAAAATTGATTCGTCACAAGCAAGACGTGACTTAGGGTTAATTGGACCATTAGAATCAAGTGCCAATTATGCACAAAAGGGCAAACAAGAAGCATTGAAGGGAATGGCACGCAGAGCTAGAGAAGGGCGACAAATGATGGAGAATGCAGGAAAAGATCAAGGTAGAGCAACCATCCAAAATATCGCTAAGCAAAATCACGGACCCCACCGGGTGCAATTTAATGTGAAATTTGTACCTTCTGTTGGCTCTGTTAAAATTGACTACACGCCTGGTACAACCGACGTCAATATTCAACGTAGAGAACCAATTATTGACGCGCAAGTGAACAAACCAATCCATGAATACACACCAGGAAAAGTAACTGGTACAATGATACAAAGACCAGATGTTGACATTGATGTCGTCATTTAAAGGAGTGCACGGAAAATATGAAAATTGCTACTAAATTTTTAGGTGAAGTGGAAATAGACAATCAAGATATTTTGACGTTTGAACATGGCTTATTAGGCTTAGAGGAAGAAAGAGAATTCGTTTTATTGCCAATCGATGCAGACCTTCCCCTTGCATTACTACAATCTGTTGTGCATAAAGAAATCGGTTTTGTTGTCGCCTATCCTTTTGCATTTAAACCAGATTATAGCTTTGATATTAGCGATGAAGATCGAACGCAATTACAAATTGAAAAAGAAGAAGATGTTCTTCCATATGCCATTGTTACAATGAAGGAAACATTTAAAGATTCTACGATTAACTTGCTAGCACCCGTTATTTTAAATATAGAAAAGAAATGCGGGAAACAAATCGTTCTTCAAGACAACAAAATCTATCCATTACGCTTTCCGATGCAGCCATTGGAAGGAAGTGCGAAATAATGCTAGTCCTTTCACGAAAAAAAGATGAGTCTATCATGATAGGCGATCAAATCGAAATTAAAATATTAGCTGTCGAAGGTGACCAAATTAAACTTGGTATAGTTGCCCCAAAAGCAGTGAAAGTACATCGTTCGGAAGTTTTTGAAGCAATTCAAGCCCAAAATAAAGAAGCACTATCTTCTTCAGTGAATTTTTTACAACAGCTAAAGAAAAAATAGTAGCTACTTATTATGATAAATTAAATCCTTCAATTAATTACATAAAAAATAAAAAACTTTTTAAAAAACTATTAAACTTTTCCAACTACTTACGATATATAAAGTGTAGGGTAAGGGAAGTACATACATACAACCTAAGCCGACAATATTCCACACGGATGTGGAATAACAAAAACAAACATTCAAGGAGGAATTCCAAATGAGAATTCAACACAACATTTCAGCTTTAAACACACACCGTAACCTTACTTTCAACAACACACAAGCTTCTAAAAACCTTGAGAAATTATCTTCAGGTTACAAAGTAAACCGTGCTGGTGATGACGCTGCTGGTTTAGCTATCTCTGAAAAAATGCGCGGACAAATCCGTGGTCTTGATATGGCAACTAAAAACGCTCAAGACTCAATCTCTTTAATCCAAACTGCTGAGGGTGCTCTTAACGAAACTCACGCAATCCTACAACGTATGCGTGAATTAGCAGTACAATCTGCGAACGATACAAACGTATCTACAGACCGTACAGCACTTAACAAAGAAGTTGTAGCATTAAAATCAGAAATCGACCGTATTGCTAAAAACACAGAGTTCAATACTCAAAGCTTATTAGATGGTACTTTTTCTGGTAAAAAATTCCATATTGGTGCTAATGAAGGACAAGCAATTACATTAAAAATTACTACTATGGATACAGCTGGATTAAAAATTAGTGGTACAATTGATACTCAATCAAAAGCTGACAAAGCAATTACAAACTTTAACAAAGCTTTAGAAGCAGTATCTTCTCAACGTTCGGATTTAGGTGCTGTTCAAAACCGTTTAGAGCACACAATCAACAACTTAGGTGCAACATCTGAAAACTTAACAGCTGCTGAATCTCGTATCCGTGATACTGATATGGCGAAAGAAATGATGGGCTTCACTAAGAACAACATCTTAATGCAAGCTGCTCAATCTATGTTAGCTCAAGCTAACCAACAACCACAAGGTGTTCTTCAATTATTACAATAATTGACTAGTTAGCATGAAATATTAAAAGCTTGAACGAAATTTCGTTCAAGCTTTTTTTGATAATAATTTTAAAAATCCTTATTTACACCGATATAAACAAAGAGTAGATATTTAATAAACTCTTCTTACAAGGAGAGGCCTCACTATGTGAAGCAAGGAGGATCTTATGGAAGATTTAGAAATAATTTATTTACAAACAAAAAACGAAATGCCAAATGCAAAAGTTAACGGGTACTATTTGCATAGTAATTACAATCCAGAAGCAGAAGCTGAAAAATACATAAATAATAACTACAAAGAAGGATATTTAAACATACTATTTGGTTATGGTCTAGGGTATATAGCTAATGCTATTGCAAAAAAGTATGGTAATACTGATATATTAGTATACGATCCTTTGTTTAGTAGTTTAAATATTGAGAATAAAGATGAAATTGAAGGTGTTTTTTCCGATTTACAAGACTTTTGTAAGCGTTCAGCAGATTATATTGCTGATTTTGATCGTAAGGTCAATATACTACTCTCACCAAATTACGATAAAATTTTTGATAATGAATATAAAGAATTTCTAGATTTTATTCGTCACATTCAAATTGAAGATATTGTAAATGAAAATACAATAAGATTCTTTGGTGATTTATGGCAGGAAAATTACATAATGAATTTATACTATGTTCATAAAGACCAAAGTTTAAAAGCACTTTACAATAAATATGATTGCCCAGTAATCTTAGCTTCAGGTGGACCATCATTAACGAAACAATTACCATTGTTAAAAAAGATTAAAGATAAATGTTTGATAATATGTGCTGGTTCTACAATTAATTCCTTATTGGCTGCATCCATTATTCCTGACTATGTAGTAACAATGGATGGTGGAGAAAGTAACTATTTACACTTTAAAAACATTAAATGTTATGATTTCGATTTAATTTACGGATTAGGGAATGCATGGAAAATAGAAAGGGATTTTAAAGGAAACCGCTATAGCTTTTGTTTTTATGGAGAAGATAGTATTCAAAAACGTATTAAAGAAGGTCTTGGTAAAGATTTACCAATGTTATCAACTGGTGGTACAGTTGCTATTACTGCATTAGAAGTTGCAAGTAAAATTAGTACGGGACCTATAGCAATCATTGGACAAGATCTTGCATATACGAACAATAAATCCCACGCAGAAAATAATAACCATTACAGTGAGTTAACAGATGATTTTTTCAAGAAAGATATGATATTTGAAGTAGAAGGATACTATGGTGAAACTGTAAAGACGAATCACCAGTTTAATAGTATGAGAAAAAGTTTAGAAAAATTATATCAAAACTTACAGCATCATCATAAAATCTATAATTGTACTGAAGGTGGTGTAAAGATTAATGGTATGCCACAAATAGATTTCGTAGCATTTTGTGAAAGTTATATTAATCCTACAAATAAAATTACTAAGTTGGAATTGCAAAAATATATAAATGATAATTAAGTAAACTATAAAGAATTTATGAATCAAGAAATACAAGTTTATTTAAAAATCAAAAAATTACTAGTGGATGCAATTCATCTTTTAAAAGAAGAGAGAATTAATACTGTCTTTACAACTAGTACTTTAAAAAAATTAGATAAAATAGATTCAAAATTGAAGGAATATTATCCACAAGTTATAATGGAAAGGATTGTTGATCCAATTACTATGGATGTAATGCGAATGACTACGGATAAAAAACAAAGTGAGAGAATAGATAATTTCAAACAAATACATAAACAAAATATGTATCTTTATGAAAATATGTTAGAGGCAACTGAAAAATCTTTAAAATTTACTAGAGTTGCATTAGATGAATTCGGAGGGTGTTAACATGGATAAAACAGAGATTGTAGATGAATATTTTAAATATGTAGCAAAAATACCAGCAGGAATACAATATATTGCAGATAATTTAAGAATTGATAAAATCTCCATAGCATTAAATGAAATCCTGAATTTCTCAGAAGGTATTACTTGGATTAAACAAATGGAAGAAATTTTAACTGGCCAAGGGGTCAATACGAATTTAGATAAAAATCAATTGGATGAATATTTAAATCTTATCAATGAAGGTTTGGAAAAACAGGATTTTGTCCTTGTAGCTGATATTTTTGAATACGAAGTCTTGCCATATTTTGAGCAAATAGAAGCTTGAAAATAATAGTTATTAGCTGATATTTAAATTAAAGGACACTTTTTGAATGTATATTTTAAATCAAAAAGTGTTTTTTATTTTCTATAAAAATTAAAATATTGGTAGAAAAATGGTTGCGGAGGTTGAAAGCTAAATTTGTACAAAAAAGAAGCGATAATACATTAAATATTATATTTATTATCCAAATGTAGAAATACGTTAAAATTATCCGATATAATATTTATATGATACATAGATAAGGGGAAATACAATGAGTGTTTTAACAGATAAAGTGGTATTAGTAACAGGTGGTACAGGCTCTTTTGGTAAGAAATTTATCGGAAAAGCACTTACATTAGGCGTAAAAAAAGTTATCGTTTTTAGTCGAGATGAGCTAAAGCAATATGAAATGAAACAAGAATTCCAAGATGAACGTATTCGATTCTTTATTGGTGATGTGCGCGATAAAGACCGATTATATCGTGCATTTGATGGTGTGGATATTGTCATTCATGCCGCAGCTATGAAGCATGTAGATGCATGTGAATATAACCCGTTTGAGGCGGTAAAGACCAATATTCATGGTGCACAAAATATTATTGAAGCTGCTATTGACCGTGGTGTTGAGAAGGTAATTGCACTTTCTACAGATAAGGCTTGTAGCCCAGTGAATTTATATGGTGCAACAAAACTAGCATCTGATAAACTATTTGTTGCTGCTAATGCATATGTAGGAGAAAAGAAAACACGGTTTGCTGTTGTACGCTATGGTAACGTAGTAGGAAGTCGTGGTAGTGTAGTACCATTTTTTAAAAAGATTAAAGACACAGGTAAATTACCAATTACAGATGAGCGTATGACACGTTTTTGGATAACTCTAGATCAGGGAGTACAATTTGTAATAGATAATTTAGAACGGATGAACGGTGGAGAAATTTTTGTACCAAAGATTCCGAGCATGAAGGTAACAGATTTAGCAAAAGCGGTTGCACCTGAATGCGAAATAGAAATAATCGGTATTCGTCCAGGTGAGAAATTACATGAAGCGATGATTATGGAAGATGATGCTCGTCATACATTAGAGTTTGATAATTATTATGTTATCCAACCGGAGCTTGCTTGGTTTGCTCAAGAGCAATTAAATGCAGGTAAAGCATTGCCTGAAGGATTTGCTTATACGAGTGATAATAATACAGAGTGGTTAACAGTTGAGCAGCTAAGACAATTAATTTAAAAAAATCTATAAAAGAGTTGATGGCAGTGAGAATAGTAGCTATTGTACAAGCAAGAATGGGTTCTACAAGATTACCAGGTAAGGTGTTAAAAGAAGTAAATGGAAAGCCTCTTTTAGCCTATCAAATAGAAAGGATGGAAAAAGCCTCTTTAATTGATCAAGTGGTAATAGCAACTACGCCTTATGGAAATGAAGGAATTGTGAATTTATGTAATGAGTTAGGTATTGATTATTTTATTGGTTCAGAGAGTGATGTATTAGCACGTTATTATCACGCTGCCCTGAAATATGAAGCTGATGTAGTAGTGAGAATAACATCTGATTGTCCTTTAATAGACCCCGTAATTATTAATAATATTATCCAAATGTATTTAGATAATGAGTATGATTATGTATCAAATACTCAATTGAGAACATTCCCTAGAGGTATGGATACTGAAGTATTTTCAATGGAGATATTAACTGAAGCATTTATGAATGCTAGTTTGGAGTATGAACGAGAGCATGTAACTCCTTATTTTTATTTAAACTCAACAAAATATAATATTGGTCAATATACTCTAGAGAGGGGAGACCAAAGTAATCTGCGGCTCACTGTGGATACTCCTGAAGATCTAGAATTAATATCAATTCTACTTAATGATTTGTATCCAAAAAATCCGGATTTTGATTTAGATATGCTATTAGAAAAATTAACAAAAGAACCATCGCTTATAAAAATAAATGAACATATTGAGCAAAAAAAATTAGGTGAGTAGCATTGAAATATTTAATAATAGGTTCAAATGGAATGCTTGGTAAAATGTTAGTTCAAGTGCTAAATAAAAAGAACCAGAAGGTAGTAACAGCTGCTAGAGCAAAGGCTGATCTTCAAGTCGATTTACTTGAAGATTTAGAGAGATTAACAACTTTCATTCTTAAAGAGCAACCGGATGTTGTTATTAATACAACTGCTATTATAAATTTACTGGAGTGTGAAAACAATCCTGAACAAGCTTATTTAATCAACAGTAGACTCCCAGCGATATTAGCAGGTATGTGTGATAAATTAAATATCTATTATATACAAATTTCAACCGATCATTATTATTTAGGTGATAATAATAATGTTCATAATGAAGATGATAGTGTTCAATTGTTGAATGAATATGCTCGTACGAAATATATTGGGGAAGTTTTGACAAATTTATATGAGAAGACATTAATAGTTAGGACTAATATAGTAGGTTTTAAAGGACAAGAAGGAAAACCAACTTTTATTGAATGGATATTAAATTCATTAGAAGAAAATAAAAAGATACATGCATTTACAGATTTTTATACGTCGAGTATTGATGTGGAGCGTTTTTCTGAAATTTTGTATGAGTTAATTCTAAAACAAGTAACTGGTGTAGTTAATATAGGTGCTTCAGATGTAGTATCAAAATATGAATTTATTACTGAAATTGCAGAAAAGTTAGGAAAAAAGCATTTAGTATATGAAGACACGCTCCAAAATTTAAGGCAGGAAGTGAAAAGAGCTGACTCATTGGGCTTAGATATACAAAAGTTAGCTAACTTGATAGGAAAAGATAAAATACCAACATCAAAAGAAGTAGTAGATTGGGTTGTAAAAAGATATAAAGAAGGTGTTTTGTATGAATTACCTAAGTGAAATAACAATTAGTGGTAAGTCTATCTCCATAAATAATCCGACTTATTTTATAGCAGATATCGCATCCAACCATGATGCAGATTTGGGAAGAGCTAAGGAGCTAATTTGGCTTTGTAAAGAAGCTGGAGCTGACGCTGTAAAATTTCAGCATTTTAAAGCTGAAAAAATTGTCAGTGATTACGGTTTTCAGCATTTAAACCAGTCAAGCCATCAAGCCAATTGGGAAAAAAGCGTTTTTGAAGTTTTTAAAGACTATGAGTTAAAGCGTGATTGGAATTATGAATTAAAAAAAGAAGCAGATTTAGCAGGAATTGATTTTTTTACAACACCGTATGATATTGAAGCAGTAGAAGAAATTGATTCTTTGGTAGATGTATATAAAATTGGCTCTGGTGATATTACATGGATAGACTTTATTCAACATATAGCCAAGAAAAATAAACCTACTCTTCTTGCAACAGGGGCGTCTAATTTTACAGATGTACAGCGTGCAGTAGAAGAAATTATAAAATACAATGATAAGGTCATATTAATGCAATGTAATACTAATTACACAGGGGATATTGAAAACTTTAAATACATAAATTTAAATGTTTTAAAAACATATAATACAATGTATCCTAATATGATTTTAGGATTGTCTGATCATACACCAGGACATGCAACTGTGCTGGGTGCTATAACCCTAGGTGCAAGGGTCATTGAAAAACATTTTACCGATGATAACAATAGAAAAGGGCCAGATCACCCATTTTCTATGAACCCTTATACTTGGAGAGATATGATCAAAAACGCAAGAGAACTTGAGAGCTCATTAGGTAATGGAGTAAAAATCATTGAGAACAATGAGCAAGAAACAGCGATAGTTCAACGTAGAGGAATCTATTTAAATAAAGAAAAAAAACTTGGCGATATTATTTGTGCTGAAGATCTTGAATTTTTACGACCAGCTCCTGATAATATTTATTTTCCATATGAAAAAAGCCTAGTAGTTGGTAAAAGATTAAAGGTTAATAAACTTGCGGGACAACCAATTTACCGAGGTGATATGAATGTTGAAAGGTAATTTAGTAGGATTGCGTGCGATTGAGAAAACAGATTTAACTCAACTACTTCAATGGCGTAATAATCCTGAGTTTCGACGTTTTTTTCGAGAGTATCGTGAACTAAATAGCGAAAACCAGTTACTGTGGTTTGAAAAGTATGTAATAAATGACCCGAATACGATAATGTTTGCAATTGTTGAGCTAGCAACAGAAAAGTTAATTGGTGCATGTGGTCTTTGTTATATTGATTGGGTTAATCGAAATGCAGATTTTAGTATTTATATAGGTAAGAATAATCTTTATATTGACGCTTCATTTGCAATCGAAGCTGCACAATTAATGGAGAAGTATGGATTTGAAGAGCTGAATCTACATAGACTATGGGCAGAAATTTATTCTATTGATGAAGCAAAGATAAAATTTTTTAAAGAGCTTGAATTTACTCAAGAAGGTCGATTTAAAGATACGCATTGGACGGAAGGTAAGTGGGTAGATTCAGTATATTATGGTAAAATAAGATTAATTTAATTGCTTTAATAAAAGGCAAAAGCATAGTGCAGTAATATTTTAGATTAAAGTTTTTTCTATCCGATACTTATATACTTAAAATAGGTATTTGTTGTAATACCATATGGATAAGAATGGGGAATTTTTCATGAGTTATATAAATAAGCAATACTGGGAAGATTTTTATAAAGATAGAGTAGATTTAACTGAATCATCAACTTTCAGTGATTTCATTTTAAAGAAAAGGGAACAGAATATTAAAAATGTAATTCTTATTGATTTGGGCTGTGGAACTGGAAAAGATACATTTTATTTTGCTAAAAATGGTTTTGATGTTATTGGTATTGATGGGTCTGAAGAAGTAATAAAAATAAATAATGACATAATGAAAAAACATTTTGATACAAATAATATATATTTTGCCTGTGTTGATTTAAGTGATGTGAATGAAGTTCAAAAATTAATGGCTAAATTTAATGATATTTCAATATCGCAAGAAAAAGAAATTTTGTTTTATACTAGGTTTTTCTTACATGCAATTACAGAAGAAACTGAAAATTTGATTTTTCAAAGCATTCTTGCGAATATTCAAATTCCTTGTGAAATAGTAGCTGAATTTAGAACCAAAGAAGATGAGGAATTAGACAAAGTTTTTGATGATCATTACAGAAGATATATAGATACAGATTTGCTAATTACCAAGTTAATAAAATTAGGATTTTCTATTCAAGAGTTCTCAAAAGGAAGAGGGTTTTCTATTTACAAAAACGAAAATCCCTTTTTAGCTAGAATTATTCTTAAAAAGAACTAGGTTGTTTATAAAAATACTGAAAGAGTGATATTTTTGAAAGATGTTAATATAACTGCTTTGAAAAAATTTAAAGACGAAATCACTTTGCTCTTAAATGAAGGATTATTTTCAGAAGCTAAGGATAAATTAGATGCAACAAGTATAAGAAATGAATCGTATTATTCCCTATTTGCAAACTATTATTATCTACTTAGTGAGTATCAGCTAGGAATAACGTTACTAGAGGAAGAGGCATTAAAAGAATATCCTTTTTCATTTGAAATTGTGTATAATTTGGCAATCTTAAAAAGTGCAATTGGGGAGCATATTGATAGCTTATGGATGTTTGCACGATGTGTGAAGTTGGCGGATTCTGAGGAAGATCGTGAATTAGCGACGGAAAATTTGAATCAAGTAATAGATAAAATAAAAGAAGATTCTACTCTAATTCCTGATCAACTCAGGGCAGTTTTAGATTATACTAAATTGATTCTTATAGAAGAAAACGAAAGCACCTATCCAATTAATCGCTTTAATGAAAGTCTTGTGAAAAAAGTAGTAAAAGATTCAGCCGGCAATGAATACTTTACAGAAATGTATAAGTCGCTAAATGTGTTGAATATTGATAAATCATCACGTTTCTTTTTTAAAACTGAACTGTTACAAGGAAAAGCGACTGATTCCTTTTCTTTTGCTATTAATAATGTAACAACTTTACCAGTAGCATTATTTGAACAATATGATGAAATAGTAGTGGAAGGTCCAAAAATTAATTATCGTTTCCCAAGAAATGTTTTAAGGTCAAACCAATTTAATTATTTTACATTTACTGATGTAGGTGAATATAAAGTAACGTCGAGTAAACCTTTTTTTGTTGGAAAACCAGTTAATTTGAAACCTACTTTAAAACCAGCTCGAGCTGTAATTACTCTTTTTGTAGATGGTCTAGCTAATAGTGTAATAGAAGAGGAATTACACAATTTAATGCCTCGTACATATAACTTTTTTTCAAATGGCTATATAAATAATAATTGTTATACTACTGGAGACTGGACTTTACCGAGTGTTGCCAGTATGTACACTGGAAAAACTACCTTACATCACAGTCTTTACCATCCTTCAAAGCATTTCGAATTAAACAAATATAATCATCTATTCACTAAAAATTTTCAAGAAAAAGGATATTTGACTGCTCAAATTAATAATGACTGGCGTGTTACACCTACCTATGGTTATTTAGAGGGAATGGATCGAATTTTATATCAAAATTATGCAGGAGGCTTTACAGCTGGAGAAGTAGTTGGAGAGGCAATAGAACATTTAGAGACTTTTAAAAATAATAATCATTTTTTATGGATTAGCTTAATGGATTTACATGATGTCGCAGATGAAATAAATAATGATTTAATGAGTCAAGTCAATGTTTCAGCTAAATATAGACAAAATAAAAATCTTGGGGCAACTTCTGTATTATCTTCTTATGACCCAAATAAAATTAAAAAGTACGAATCAGAATTAAAACGAGTAGATTTACATTTATCCTCACTATATAGTTATCTTGAATCAAGTTTTGGCAAAGAAAATATTATTGTTGCTTTAGTAGCTGATCATGGACAAACTTATTTAAAAGAAGACGACTTTCTCTTACATGAACCAAGACGTAAGGTCCCATTTATGTTGGCAGGTGGAAAAGTTGAAGGGAAAATTAGTAATGAATTATGTTCCATTGTTGATATTTTCCCTACAATTGCTAAACTTGTTGACATTAAGTTAGATAGTAATGAAGGTGTTGTATTAAAAGATTTTGGAGGTAACGGGCGTGATACAGCCATAACGGAAACAATACACCCTAATCAACCTTATCTAGTTGCTATTACAGATGCTGAACATATTTTTAGATTTAAGACCAAATCTAATGTAACTGACAATGGATTAGTTGATTTAGAGCATTATGAAGCGCAATTATTAGACTTAAAAACATTAGACGATGTATCAGTACAATTTATTGATAAATTAGAGAAATATGTAGATATAACTATTCAAAGAGCAATAAAATTACAGTCGTAAAATAATAATACAGTGAGATAATTTAAAATTAAATAGAATCGAAGGCCTCTTGTTCAAGAAAGAATTATTTGATCGAGAGGCTTTTTCTTTTGAAGTCATACAAACAAATCAAAGTACTTCTAGAGAAAAAGTGAAACATTCCTAAAAACTTCCGATATTAAATATAAGAATAAGAAATGTTTAGGAGGTTACATATTATGCGTATTGCAGCTCAAGGACAATCTACAGATGTAGGAACTGCAGCGTCATCTACAGTTGTGAAGAAAACAGTAATAGAGGAAACTACGATGACTACTAGTAAGTCTCAATTAGTAACGCAATCACAAGGAGAAAATCTACAAACTGCTGACGTACAAGAAATATCTAAAGAGAAGCTGCAACATGCAGTAGATACTGTAAATGAATTTTTACAAATCAATCATAATGCTTCTAAATTTGTTTTACACGACGGGTTAGAACGTTATTTTGTACAAGTTGTGGATACTAAAACAGAAGAAGTTGTGAAGGAAATTCCTCCTAAAAAACTTTTGGATGCTTTTTATGAGATGCAAAAGTTATTAGGAATGATTGTAGACGAAAAAATATAAGCATATTTAGGAGGAAATTAAAATGGTAAATCGAATCGGTGGATTAGCATCAGGAATGGATATAGATTCAATTGTAAAAAAATTAATGAATGCTGAAAAAGCACCATTAAACAAATTATACCAAAAGAAACAAACTTATGAATGGCAACGTGATGCATATCGCGGTGTGAATACAAAGCTTAAAACATTCGATACGTATATTTCAGATAATCTAGTATTAAAGAGTCTTATTTCTAAAACTGCGGCAAGTTCAAATTCTAATTTAGTATCTGCTACTGCAACAGGCAGTGCTGCTGGCTCACTTTCAATTGAAGGTGTTTCACAATTAGCTACTGCTGCTCGTAAAGTAGGGGAGCAAGTAAATGCTGTAGGTTCTACGAAAATGGCTGATTTAGGGGCAACAGGGACTATTGAGTTTAAAGCTATTCAAAAGAACGGTCAATTAGCAAGTGAGGCAACAAAAATTGAAATTACTTCTGATATGACTGTCAATCAGTTTATTAGCAAGGTGAATTCTAGTAATGCAGGGATTGACGCTGTATTTGAAAATGGTCGATTCTCCTTTACTGCCAAAAACACTGGTGATGTTAAAGGTGATGAGGAAATCAAAGTTACAGGTGGAGTAGATATTTTCAATAAGTTAGGATTTGCCGACCCTAGTAAAATTCAAAATACAGAAGGGAAAAATGCTATTTTCACTGTGAACGGTATAGCAACAGAACGTACAACAAATACGTTTTTGATTTCAGGCTATAATGTAACGTTAAAAGATACATTCAATGGTCTTCAAACGATTTCAGATAAATATAAAGCCGCTGTTGAAGAATTTAAAAATGCTACTGACAATTTAGCAACTAAACAAGCAAATCTTATAACTAAGCAAAATGCTTATGGTGCTAGTGATATAAATAGTTACACAGCTAATCATGAAACGGCATATACAACCGCTTTTGGTAATACATTATCTTTGTCACAACAAGTGCAATACAATAAACTTGGAAGTGATACATGGAGAAATTTATCAACAGATGAAATAGATTTCATTAAAAACCAGTCATCCGTACAAGGAATCAAAGACAATATCGATGGAAGTACTTTAAGTGATGAAAGTAAAGCAAAATTAAAAGATTTATCAAATAGTGCCCTAGATGTTTTATTTACCAACAAAGACCAGCTAACAGATTTTAAAGCTCAAGCTGATTATGCAAAGTATGGTACAAAATTAAAAGATTTTGATCAAAATGCTATTGATGCTTTAAAACGCTTCTCGTATAACAGCAATGATTCAATTGATAAAATTCATAAAGATATAGACGATAATACGGAATTTACACAAGAAGTGAAAGATGCTTTAAAATCATTAAGTAAAGGTGATTTAACTAATTTAATTGCAACTGATTCTGCAACGTTAAAAACATATTCTGAAAAAGCGCAAGCAGATGATTTAAAACAAAAGTATAGTCAATTGGGCGATACTTTAATTAAAGGTTTGCAAGATGGTTCTAAGAGAGTTGAAGATTTAACGACAGAACAAAAAGAAATTTGGAATAATTTAGAACCCCAGAAAAAGGCTGAATTTAATGCACTAGCGGAACAAAATATTTTGCGTAAAGATTACTTAACTGCAGATGCTGATGAAAAAGCAGCGGTTACACGTTTAAATGAGGCTACGAGTACGCAAACTGCAGCAAAAGCAGATGCTAATGCAGCTGGTATTTTAAATCCTGATGGTAGTGTAGACGACACAAAGGTCAATGCCGCACCAAAAGCGCAAGCGGTGACAATGACTTCAACAACCAATGTTGACGATATTATGAATAAAATTAAAGAATTTGTCACTACTTATAATGGCTTTATAAAAGATTTAAATGATCAAACGAAAGAAACAAAATACCGTGATTATAAACCATTAACGAGCGAGCAAAAAGAAGGTATGTCCGAAAATGAAATTAAACTTTGGGAAGAAAAAGCTAAGAGTGGCTTACTTCGAGGAGATACGCTTATCCGTGAAGGACTATCTAACATGCGTTCATTAGTGTATCAATCTAATCCTGCTATCGATTCTAAATATAATACGTTATTTAGTATTGGAATAACTACCTCTAAAAACTATAATGATGGCGGTTCATTGCAAATCGATGAAACAAAATTGCGCAAAGTTTTAGAAGAAGATCCAGATGCAGTTGAAAAATTGTTTAAAAATAGTGAAGGTAAAAAAGAAGATATAGTAGATGGAAAAACGGTCGATACACGTGGTTATATCGATAAATTACGTGAATCTATGAAATCGTTCGAAATTACTATTGAGAAAAAAGCTGGTCGCTCTACAATGACTGACGCGCAATATGCTATCGGGAAAAACTTGGTAGATACAGAAAGTCGAATTAGTACTTGGAAGCGAAAACTTGAAGATATCGAGTCGCGTTATTGGAAGCAATTTACTGCAATGGAACAAGCGATTAATAAAGCGAATTCTCAATCAAGCATGTTCGCGCAAGGATGATCAAGTTTTTAATTAAGCAAGGTAGGAGAAGTTTATGCAACTAACAAATCAACTATTGCAGGCATCTGCGAATCTATATAAATTATTAGGTGATATCCCTATTGGCGAAGAGCGTGATGACTATGTAGATACGATTAATAATATGTTGGACAAGCGCGGAATAATTATCAATGCTTTAAAACAAGAAGGTTTTCATTTTGATGAACAAGATCGTGTTCATCGTACTTTGCTTGAATTAGATAATGGTATTAAAGAACGATTGGCTGCTGTAATGAGCGCAGTAAAGCAGGATATGGCAAACCTTCAAAAAACGAAAAAAAGTGAAGCGCAATATTTTAATCCATATGGCAATGTCCGTGTTATGGACGGGATGTATTACGACAAGAAAAATTAATTTCACCATTAGCTTTTCTTCGTTAAATGGTTTAAAATAGTAAATAAGTAACATCTAAAAGGAGTTGTCCATTCTTGGCAGCAAATTTAACAGCACAAAACGCGTATAAGCAAAATAGTGTCACAACTGCTTCACCTGGAGAGCTTACATTAATGCTTTATAATGGGTGTTTAAAGTTCTTAAGTAAAGCTAAACTTGCGATTCAAGATAAGAATATTCAAGAAAAAAATACAAATTTAATAAAAGCACAAGCGATTATTAGTGAGCTTATGGCAACACTTAATATGGACATTGAAGTGTCGAAAAATATGTTTGCTCTTTATGAATATATGAATCGTCGTTTAGTAGAAGCAAATATTAAAAATGATGTTAGTATCATTGAAGAAGTTGAAGGATTTGTGACGGAATTCCGTGATACATGGAAAGAAGTGATTCGCATTAATCGACAGCAACAATTCGGTAATGGGAATAATGCACAAGTTTAATAAAAAAATTAGAGACCATCGCTAGATGATGGTCTCTTTTCTTTGTAATAGATAGTGTAATTACGATAACACAAAATTCGACAAGGGAAATAGTCCATCTAGTTATAAATTAGGTCATTAAATGGTCAAATATGTTACTAATTCCCTCTAGATGAAAATCATTCATTCATGTCATAATCAAGCTAATGATATGTTTGAAAAGTATTGGGGTGGGGAAAATGAAATTTAAACGTCAAGAAGGCTTCCGGTTTAAATTTGACGAGCCTGTTAATATGACCTTTGCGGTATATGAAAATGGCAAAGTGAATCATGCACAAACGGCAATCGCTGATTTGTTAGATATTAGTCCGAGGGGATTAAAGATGTTTACCGAGGTCGATTTAGGTTTACGTCCTGCACCACTTGATTTGCGTTTTGTTTTGGATACAAGAGAAATTCGTGTATACGGAGAGGTTATTTGGAGCCGCCCTTATGGCAATGGGAAACAATATGGCGTGTTTTTCAATAATCAGGGTGCTGTCGAGGATTTGATTGTTGATGAGCTAAAAGCCCGCCGTAAAAAAGAGGCAGCCGAAGCCAAGATGAAAAAAATCAATTCTTAAAATTTCTTGTGAAAAAAAGAATTATTTTAGAGGAATTTCACACACTTGTGTAGAAATATAAAGTATAGCAGTTATAAAGGAGGAGTTTACATGTTAAACTTTAACATTCGCGGTGAAAATATTGAGGTAACTCCAGCTATTCGAGAGTATGTTGAAAATAAAATCGAAAAAGTTGAACGTTATTTTAACGAAGATGTTAACGCCAATGCTAACGTAAATTTAAAGGTTTACAATGACAAACAAACAAAAGTGGAAGTTACAATTCCAATGAAAAACTTAACACTTCGTGCAGAAGAACGTCATAACGATATGTATGCTGCGATCGATTTAATTGTCGATAAATTAGAACGACAAATTCGCAAACATAAAACTAAAGTAAACCGTAAATTCCGTGAGCGTGAAGGTGCAGGACTTTATTTTGCTACAACACAAGCTGTAGCTGATACAGTAACAGAGGATGACGAGTATTCTATTGTACGTACAAAACAATTTGATTTAAAACCGATGGATCAAGAAGAAGCGGTGTTACAGATGAATATGTTAGGACATGATTTCTATATTTTCACTGATGCTGAATCAAATGGTACAAACATTGTTTACAAACGTAAAGATGGGAAGTACGGCTTAATCGAAACAACTTAAATTATATATGATGGAAGCCTCTCGCTTTTGCGGGAGGCTTTTTTGAGTGTTACATCTGCTCATGATTTAAATCTTGCGATACGACTAGCAAAATTTTGATCTGTATAACACGCTTATTACATAAAAGATAGAAAAGATCGTGAATTAAACTTACTTTATCCCATTTCAGTTAGTGCTTTAAGGACACTGTTTGCATGAAACTGTTACACAATGGTAAAATGAAATTTGAGACTCGTATAGGAAGTGAAAAATATTCATGGCAAACCTATTAAATAAATTATTTGATTTCAATAAACGTGAGTTAAAAAAATTAGAAAAAATCGCTGACCAAGTTGAGGGATTCGCTTCTCAAATGGAACAGCTTTCAGATGACCAACTACAAGCGAAGACAGAAGAATTTAAAAAGCGTTATGCAGATGGCGAAAAATTAGATTCTATTCGTGCTGAAGCTTTTGCGGTGAGTCGTGAGGCGTCCAAACGTGTATTAGGCATGTATCCTTTCCGCGTGCAAATCATGGGTGCTGCTTCACTTGATGAAGGTAATATTTCAGAGATGAAAACCGGTGAAGGTAAAACGTTAACAGCGACGATGGCGGTTTATTTAAATGCTATTACTGGCAAAGGCGTGCATGTTGTAACAGTCAATGAATATTTGGCTAGTCGTGACGCTGCTGAGATGGGCCAACTGTATAATTTCTTAGGTCTTACTGTAGGTTTAAATTTAAACAGTTTGTCAAAAGAAGAGAAGCGCGCTGCATATGAAGCGGATATTACGTATAGTACAAACAATGAGTTAGGGTTTGACTATTTACGTGACAATATGGTGCTCTATAAAGAAGAACGTGTGCAACGTCCGTTACATTATGCTGTTATCGATGAGGTTGACTCGATTTTAATTGATGAAGCACGTACGCCATTAATTATCTCGGGTCAGGCTGGGAAATCAGCACAATTGTACAAGCAGTCGAATGCATTTGTCCGCATGTTAAGTGCAGATACAGATTACACATATGAAGAGTCGACAAAAGGTGTTACGTTAACGGATGCTGGTGTAGAAAAAGCCGAAAAAGCATTTGGTATCGACAATTTATTTGATTTAACACATGTACGATTAAATCATGCTATTAACCAATCACTGAAGGCACATGTGAGTATGCATAATGATGTTGACTATGTAGTCCAAGATGGCGAAATTGTCATTGTTGACGGCTTTACAGGACGTTTAATGAAAGGGCGTCGCTATTCGGATGGCCTCCATCAAGCAATTGAAGCTAAAGAGGGCGTTGAGATTCAAAATGAATCGATGACAATGGCTACAATTACATTCCAAAACTATTTCCGTATGTATCAGAAACTTGCGGGTATGACAGGTACAGCGAAAACAGAAGAAGAAGAGTTCCGTAATATTTACAATATGAGTGTTATTGCGATTCCGACGAATAAGCCTATCGCGCGTGATGACCGTCCAGATTTAATTTTCGCTTCGATGGAAGGGAAATATAAAGCGGTGGCGGCTGACATTGCTGAACGCCATAAGGCAGGACAACCTGTACTTGTCGGTACAGTTGCAATTGAAACATCGGAAATTATTTCGCAGTTGCTTAATAAACATAAAATTCCACATAACGTATTGAATGCCAAAAACCATGAACGCGAAGCGGAAATTATCGCCAATGCTGGTTTAAAAGGTGCCGTTACGATTGCAACGAATATGGCTGGTCGTGGTACTGATATTAAACCTGGTGAAGGCGTATTAGAAATTGGTGGTTTAGCAGTCATCGGTACAGAGCGTCACGAATCACGTCGTATCGATAATCAGCTACGTGGTCGTTCTGGACGTCAAGGGAATCCAGGGGTTACGCAATTCTATCTGTCGTTGGAAGATGATTTAATGCGTCGCTTTGGCTCTGACAATATGAAGTCGATGATGATGCGATTAGGAATGGATGATTCTCAACCATTACAATCGAAAGTAGTATCAAGAGCTGTAGAATCAGCGCAGAAACGTGTTGAGGGGAATAACTTCGATGCACGTAAACGTTTATTACAATATGATGATGTTTTACGTCAGCAACGTGAGATTATTTACAAAGAACGTTATGATGTTTTAGAAACAGAAAATATGCGTGTACTTGTAGAGTCCATGATTCAGGAATCCATTGATAATGTTGTTGGCCTTTATACACAAGGAGAGCAGCAGAACGATTGGAACTTAAAAGCAATTGAGGATTATGTGTCCGCAAATCTATTAGAAGAGGGTACATTAAAAGTAGCTGATTTCCAAGGTAAATCTGCTGAAGACATTATTGCACTTATTTCCGACGCTGTGCACCAACGCTATGATGAAAAAGAAGCAGAGCTTACACCAGAGCGTATGCGTGAGTTTGAAAAAGTTATCTTATTGCGTTCGATTGATACGAAGTGGATTGACCATATTGACGCAATGGATCAATTACGACAAGGGATACACTTACGTGCTTATGGTCAAAATGATCCATTACGCGAATATCAACAAGAAGGCTTTGCTATGTTTGAGGATATGGTCGCTTCCATTCGTGAAGATGTAGCGAAATATGCGATGAAAGCCGAAATTCGCAGTAACTTAGAACGTGAAGAGGTTGCCAAAGGTCAGGCTGTGAATCCGAAAGAAGACGGTTCTCCAGCACCGAAAAAACAACCTGTACGTAAGGCAGAAAATATTGGTCGAAATGATTTATGCCCATGTGGTAGTGGCAAGAAATTTAAAAACTGTCATGGTGCAGGTCAATAAATAAAAGTAAAAGATCAATTCAACGGATAGTTGAGTTGATCTTTTTTTTATCTATTCCTAGAAAATATGGAGCTAAAAGTCAGAATTAATAGACAATAGATAATTAAGGGTATACAATAATTGTAACAATAGGTATTTAGTACAATGAAAGTGAATAGTATAGCAAATTACTGAATGATTTCAATAAGTCCACGTGAACTTTCTTTTTTTGACTAAAAGGGAGGTGAATAGATCTTCAGTAGACAAAACTCTCGAGGGTAAGCTCGAGGAAGTACATAGGTTACAACAAGATACATGTACATTCCTTTTTAATTCAGATAATAGACATGCTATTTAAGGAGGAGTAATCATTGCATTATAATTGTGGAGACATTATGAGTAGTGAAACGATGTTGTATATGCCTGAGTATGATGCCTTTGGAAATTTATGTACACGTGTAATTGAAAGAGACTTTCAATATATTTCTAAATTATCACCTACGAGATTAATGGATTTTAATCTTCGTTATTTTGGATCTAGCCTACGAGGGGCATTTGATGGCTCTAAGATGATATTAGGTAAGCTGAATAAAAATCCTATTGTTGTCCATGAGCGTTTTAATATTTTATGGTTCCCTAGTAAGTCGCCCTTACATCCTGAATGCATTTGGTTTGCTGTGCATCATATCGACGACTATATCGCGGTTGATAAAAAGCAAACAAAGGTGCTCTTTATGAACGGCCAAGAGATTATTGTGGATGTTAGCCCAAAAGCATTTGAATACCGTATTCAAAGGGCGTTCTTATTAAAATATAAGCTTGAAAAGCGTACAAAGCATTTACTTGTACAATTTGATCGAGTCAAAGTTTTTCAACGAATGGCTATCCATTCTAAATTGGAGGATGATTCAAAGCAAGATGAGAGCTAGAGATTAACCACGCATAATTACCCCATGATAACACTCAGAAGTAAGATTGCATCTTTATTTTTCTTCATGCTGTTAACAATTGCAGGAAATTTTCTAGTGGACTATTTTAGTTCACGGGCTCCATTTGGATACAAATGAATAATACTTGTTTATACGATAGGGTGGAAATGGATGATTTATTACGAAACGACTTGTATTTGTTGTAAGAAACTGTTTAAGCTTTTAGAAGGAACAAGGAAATATCAACTTTATAAGGTGAATCGTAATAGACGTTTGACTTGCGAACATTGTGATCAAAAGATTCATGCAGAAGCGCGTAAAAGTTTACTTGGAAAATTAAATTAGCAAAATTACACAAGAAAGTAGTAGCACAAGCTAAGCTAGTTTGTACTACTATTTTTTATTCAGGCTTTCCCTTTTTTAGTGCAACCTATGGAGATATTGAAAATAGTATGTTTTCCGCCTCAAAAACGCTATAATAAAAAGATACGGATTTTACTTATAATATCCATTAAAAATGTTCGGAGGATTTAACAATGATTGAATTAGCAGATGTACGTAATGTGTTAGACACTACAGCCACGAAATTGGCGGACTTTAGGGGGTCTCTTTGACTTAGAAAACAAGGAGGCACGTATTCAGGAATTAGATGAAATGATGTTAGAGCCTGGTTTCTGGGACGATCAACAAGGAGCACAAGTAGTCATTAATGAAGGGAATGGCTTGAAGGCCATTGTTAATGAATATAAAGAATTAGTCGATACACATGAAAACTTAGATATGACACTGGAGTTATTGCGTGAAGAGCCTGATGAAGAATTGCAGGAGGAGCTAGGCAATGAGCTAGCGGAATTCCAACAAAAAATGAATGATTTTGAACTGCAATTATTATTAAGTGGACCTTACGATCATAACAATGCGATTTTAGAGCTGCATCCTGGTGCTGGTGGTACTGAGTCTCAAGACTGGGGTTCGATGTTGCTTCGTATGTACACGCGTTGGGCTGAAAAACGTGGCTTTAAAGTAGAAACAGTCGATTATCTTCCAGGTGATGAAGCAGGTATTAAATCGGTAACATTGTCTATTAAAGGACATAATGCTTACGGTTACTTACAGGCTGAAAAAGGCGTACACCGTTTAGTACGTATTTCACCATTTGATTCATCAGGTCGTCGTCATACATCATTCGTATCATGTGATGTCATGCCTGAATTTGATGACAATATTGAAGTGGATATTCGTACCGAGGATTTAAAAATTGATACGTATCGTGCAACAGGTGCAGGTGGTCAGCATATTAATACAACAGATTCAGCTGTCCGTATTACACATATTCCAACAGGTACTGTTGTTCAATGTCAAGCAGAGCGTTCACAAATTAAAAACCGTGAAAAAGCCATGACGATGTTAAAAGGTAAGTTATACCAATTGGAAATTGACAAGCAACAAGCACAACTTGATGAAATTCGTGGAGAGCAAAAGGAAATAGGCTGGGGCTCTCAAATTCGTTCATACGTGTTCCATCCATACTCAATGGTGAAAGATCATCGCACAAGTGAAGAAACAGGGAATGTCGGAGCCGTAATGGACGGAGATATAGATCCATTCATCAATGCCTATTTACGTTCTAAAATCGGATAATAAATGAAAACCTCAGAGGCAACAATGAACTGCGCCCCAATTGTTAGACACATCTAACAATTGGAGGTGCAGTTTTTTTATGGTCAAATATACTGCAGAAGATTAATTACAAGCTTCTGAGGTTTTTTAAGGTGCCAGTCACTCAAACAATTCTGAATTTTCTAGGTGTCAGGCACTCAAAATGGAGGGTGATAGGGGGCATCATGGCTAAGTTGCTTGCGCTCTTCCATATAATGTTTATAGAGCATAGAGGCATTGACAAATTGTTTACTAATCGAGCCATATTTAATAGGGAGCTCGATTTTCATATCATTTTTCAACGTAATAATACAACCATCATTGCTTGGTGAAATATTTGAAATGGCATGAAGTCCAATCCAAATATTATGTATAGAGTTTGGCGAGTAGGTTGGCAAAAAAATGCAAGGAAAGCCATAATCATAAGCAACAACAATTGGCAGTTTATGTTGATTGCCAAAAAAACGTTTCGCGGAAATTTTTGCTGCTTCATACGTTGTGCCCAATGAAATGCATGACTTTCGTAAAACATGCAAAGGCTTGCGTGTCACAATTAACTCATTATGCTTGTCGATGACCCTTGTGAAAATTTTCGATTCATGTTGAATAGGTTGTAATAAATAAGTATTGAAAGACATTAAATAACCATTTACATAATTTGTGGACATATATACGTAATGCCTCCTTATGGGAATATTTATTTGTAGTGTAAATGACAAAGATGAATACTGAAAATATAGAAAAAAAACGAAATTATCTAGAAATTGATACTATTTCTTTAGAAATTTGCTTAAAAATACGCTATAATTCTAATAAATGATAGTTGATTTTATTTTGTTTAGCGTTGCAATTTGGTCTGAATTTTCTTATAATTTAGAAAAGGATCGAGGTGGAGATCGTTGGATAAATATTATTCGTACACAGATTTTCTAAAAGCCGTTGGTCAGTCGAAAAAAGTTGATGAGGCAGAGAAATTATTGAACGAGATTTATTTAGATTTATTTTTAAATCATATCCAGCGTATGCATCGTGAAGAACAGCTAATGGTTCTGATAGATAGAACACTCGATGAACGGGATGAAAAGGCTTTTCATCTATACGCGGCTGAACTAGAGGCATTACACAAAATAGCAAGTGAATAATACGATAAGACCGCTCTCCGTTAAGGGGGAGCGGATTTTTTTGTCTGCAACGAAATAGAAAGTGCCTTATTGCATTAATAGGGCAATAAGGATAATTGTCTTTGTCATTTGTAAATTTATAGAATTGTATGATTAAAGAATGGGTATATATCTAATCATGGATACAAGGAGCTAAAGTATTTAGCTTCTAGAAAAATGAATGATAGCGTTAGAATTAGTGACGAGTAATGAAAAATAATAAATGCGTTGTAATCAAGTGAGAAATTCGAAATTGAGAAAAATAACAAACATTCGTTCGTTAAATGTTCGATATTTTAGTACTGCTATGCTAAAATAAATGTACAAATTGGAAGGAAAGGACGGGAACATGCGTGCAAACATTTGATTTACAGGCGCCATATCAGCCTAACGGGGATCAGCCACAGGCGATAGCGGAATTAGTGGAGGGTGTACGGGAAGGGAAACGACATCAAACTTTGCTTGGTGCAACAGGAACGGGCAAAACATTTACGATTTCTAATGTTATTCAGCAAGTAAAAAAACCAACGCTGATTATGGCCCACAATAAAACACTAGCGGGTCAATTATATAGTGAGTTCAAAGAGTTCTTCCCAAATAATGCGGTTGAATACTTTGTGAGTTATTATGATTACTTTCAGCCTGAAGCGTATGTTCCACAAACAGATACGTATATCGAAAAAGATTCAAGTATTAATGATGAAATCGACAAGCTTCGTCACTCAGCCACATCGGCTCTTTTCGAACGTGATGATGTCATCATTATTGCTTCAGTGTCTTGTATATATGGTTTAGGTTCTCCTGAAGAATATCGCGAATTGGTTGTATCGATTCGAACAGGTATGGAGATTGAACGCAATCAGTTGCTTCGGAAATTAGTAGACGTGCAATATGAACGTAATGATATTAGTTTTACACGCGGGACGTTCCGTGTGCGAGGTGACGTTGTCGAAATTTTCCCAGCCTCTCGCGATGAACATTGCGTTCGTGTGGAATTTTTCGGAGATGAGATTGATCGCATTCGAGAAGTCGATGCGTTAACAGGAGAAATATTGGCGGATCGCGACCATGTAGCAATTTTCCCAGCCTCCCACTTCGTTACACGCGAAGAAAAAATGCTGAAAGCGATTGACAATATTGAACAAGAATTAGAACAACGTCTTGCGTTATTGCGAGCAGAAGATAAGCTATTGGAAGCACAGCGTTTAGAGCAGCGTACGCGCTATGATTTAGAAATGATGCGTGAAATGGGCTTTTGTTCAGGTATTGAAAACTACTCGCGTCATTTAACATTGCGTGAAGCTGGTGCTACACCATACACATTACTCGATTACTTCCCAGAAGACTTTTTGCTTATTGTCGATGAGAGTCACGTGACATTACCACAGGTACGGGGTATGTATAACGGGGACCAAGCACGAAAAGGGGTACTAGTGGAGCATGGATTCCGTTTGCCTTCTGCACTAGATAATCGTCCTTTGCGTTTCGAGGAGTTTGAACGACACATTCATCAAGCCATTTATGTATCAGCAACGCCTGGTCCATATGAACTTGAACATACGCCAGAAATGGTGCAACAAATTATTCGTCCGACAGGGTTACTTGATCCATTAATTGACGTGCGCCCGATTGAAGGGCAAATCGATGATTTAATTGACGAGATTCATGACCGTATTGCGCGCAATGAACGTGTCCTCGTTACAACATTGACGAAAAAAATGTCGGAAGATTTATCTGCTTATTTGAAGGAAATGGGCTTAAAAGTGGAATACTTACATTCAGAGATTAAGACATTAGAGCGGATTGAAATTATTCGTGAACTTCGTAAAGGTACATATGATGTACTAATCGGCATTAATTTATTGCGTGAAGGTTTAGATATTCCTGAAGTATCGCTCGTGGCGATTTTAGATGCCGATAAGGAAGGCTTTTTACGTTCGGAACGTTCGCTTATTCAAACAATTGGTCGTGCTGCACGTAATGCAAATGGACATGTTATCATGTACGCAGATAATATGACAGATTCGATGAAAAAGGCGATTGATGAAACGAAACGTCGTCGTTCAATTCAAATGGCCTACAATGAAGAACATGGCATTACACCGAAAACGATTGTCAAAAAGATTCCGGATGTTATTCGTGCGACACAAGTGGCAGAGGAAGAGGAATCGTATGTTACAAAGGCAACGAAAGGCAAGAAGTTGACGAAGGCAGAAAAAGAGAAATTGTTGGCATCTCTTGAAGTAGAGATGAAGGAAGCGGCTAAAGCGCTTGATTTCGAACGAGCAGCTGAACTACGAGATACAATTTTTGAATTGAAAGCAGAAGGGTGATTGGCTTGTGAAAAATACAGAAATCGTCGTGCAAGGCGCACGAGCACATAATTTAAAAAATATAAATGTCACAATTCCACGTGATCAATTAGTCGTGTTAACAGGTTTATCGGGTTCTGGGAAGTCTTCCTTAGCGTTTGATACGATTTATGCCGAGGGGCAACGTCGTTATGTAGAATCGCTATCTGCCTATGCGCGCCAATTTCTCGGCCAAATGGATAAACCAGATGTAGATGCAATTGAGGGGCTATCGCCTGCCATTTCAATCGATCAGAAAACGACAAGCCGTAATCCACGTTCCACAGTTGGAACCGTTACGGAAATCTATGATTATTTACGTTTGCTATTCGCTCGTATTGGGAAGCCAATATGTCCAAATCATGGTATAGAGATTACATCGCAAACGATTGAGCAAATGGTGGATCGTTTATTAGTTTATCCAGAACGTACGAAAATGCAATTACTGGCACCGATGATTTCAGGTCGTAAAGGAACGCATGTTAAGTTACTAGAAGACTTGAAAAAGCAAGGCTTTGTACGCGTACGGATTGATGGTGAATTACGCGATTTAGATGATGCGATTGATCTTGATAAAAATAAAAAGCATTCGATAGAAGTTGTAGTCGATCGTGTTGTTGTTAAAGAGGGCATTGCTGCTCGTCTTAGTGATTCGTTAGAAACAGCCCTTCGATTAGCTGAAGGACGCGTTCTTGTTGATGTCATGGAACATGAAGAATTATTATTTAGTGAACATCATGCCTGCCCATTATGTGGTTTTTCAATAGGGGAGCTAGAGCCTCGTATGTTTTCATTTAACAGTCCGTTTGGAGCATGTACAAGCTGTGACGGGTTAGGAACAACGCAGGAGGTTGATTTAGAACTAATCGTGCCAGATTGGGAACGTTCATTATTAGAGCACGCCATTGCACCATGGGAGCCGACAAGCTCACAATATTATCCACAACTATTAAAGGCAGTATGTGATCATTACGCGATTCCGATGGACGTACCTGTCAAAGATTTACCTAAAGAAAAGATGGATAAGATTTTATATGGTTCTGGTAAAGATAAAATTCGCTTCTATTATGAAAATGAATTTGGCAATGTACGAGATCAGATGATTGAATTCGAAGGTGTGGTGCGTAATGTAGAGCGCCGTTTTAAAGAAACAACTTCTGATTATGTACGTGAGCAAATGGAGAAATATATGGCACAGCAAGCTTGTCCATCTTGTAAAGGTTACCGATTAAAGCCCGAAACATTAGCTGTGAAAATTGGCGATCAACATATTGGACAAGTAACAGCGTATTCGATTCAGGAGGCAGATACGTTTTTCAAAGAGCTCGATTTATCTGAAAAGGATATGCAAATTGCGAGACTCGTATTGCGTGAAATCGAGGAACGACTTGGCTTCCTAGTGAATGTAGGGTTAGATTATTTAACATTAAATCGTGCAGCTGGAACACTTTCAGGTGGAGAAGCACAACGAATTCGTTTAGCAACACAAATTGGCTCTCGCTTAACAGGTGTACTCTATATTTTAGATGAACCATCCATTGGACTACATCAGCGAGACAATGACCGTCTTATTAGTACACTACAAAATATGCGAGATATCGGCAATACACTGATTGTTGTCGAGCATGATGAAGACACAATGCTAGCGGCAGACTATCTAATTGATGTTGGACCGGGCGCCGGCGTACATGGTGGTCAAATTGTAGCAGCAGGTACGCCACAGGAAGTCATGGATAATCCACAGTCGTTAACAGGCCAATATTTAAGTGGCAAGAAGTTTATACCACTACCAGTAGAGCGTCGTAAACCAAATGGGCGTAAATTGTCTATAGTGGGGGCAAAGGAAAACAATCTACAGAATGTCAAAGTAGATGTGCCATTAGGTTTATTTGTAGCAGTAACAGGTGTATCTGGATCAGGTAAATCAACACTAATTAATGAAATTTTATATAAATCATTAGCCCAAAAGCTCAACCGTTCAAAGGTAAAGCCAGGCGCACATAAAGAAGTATCCGGGATTGATGAATTGGAAAAGGTTATCGATATTGACCAATCGCCAATAGGAAGAACCCCTCGCTCCAATCCTGCAACGTATACGGGTGTCTTTGACGATATTCGCGATGTATTTGCCACAACAAATGAAGCGAAAGTACGTGGTTATAAAAAAGGGCGTTTTAGCTTTAACGTTAAAGGTGGCCGTTGTGAAGCATGTCGGGGTGACGGGATTATTAAAATTGAAATGCACTTCCTACCAGATGTATATGTGCCATGTGAGGTTTGCCATGGAAAACGTTACAACCGTGAAACACTTGAAGTAAAATATAAAGACAAAAGTATTGCCGATATTTTAGATATGACAATTGAAAATGCCGTCGTGTTTTTCGAAAATATCCCTAAAATCCAACGTAAATTACAAACGATTGTTGATGTTGGCTTAGGATATATGAAATTAGGTCAACCTGCGACAACACTGTCTGGTGGTGAGGCGCAACGTGTCAAATTGGCATCTGAATTACATCGTCGCTCAACAGGTAAGTCATTTTATATTTTAGATGAGCCAACGACGGGCTTACATGCAGATGATATTGCGCGTTTACTAATTGTTTTACAACGACTTGTAGAAAATGGGGATTCGGTGCTCGTTATTGAGCATAATTTAGATGTTATTAAAACAGCGGATTACATTATTGACCTAGGACCAGAAGGTGGCGACAAAGGAGGTACCATTGTTGCAACGGGTACACCAGAAGAAGTAATGGAAGTGGCTGGCTCTTATACGGGTAAATATTTAAAACCGATTTTAATACGTGATCGACAACGTATGGAAATGGCTTTAACAGAAGCAACAAAATAAATTTTTTACAAACAGCAAAAAGAAAAAAATTATAAAAATCTGCTCTGTTTCTGAGGGTGAGATTTAAGACCTCGTACGCTAAAGCATTTGGCACAGCTAGTATAAGTCTTATTTTCACTCTGGAAATGTAGCAGATTTTTTAAATGACAGTATCAAAAAAACATCTAGATAGCAGGCATGAAAACTTTTTTACTGTATGACAGTGCATGCTTTTTCTTTTTTCAGTGAAACTTTTCACATATGGAGACGTATAAATAAATATAACAATCTGTGGGAGGCTATACCATTATGCAAAATGAACGTCAACGAATTTTAGAACTTGTGGAAAAAGGAACTATCTCAGCGCAAGAGGCGATTACATTATTAGAAGCATTAGAGCAACCTAGCAAGTCCACTGATAGCAGTATGAACGATACGTCGAATACGGATCAGCAATCCTCAGCAGAAAAAGAACCAATCTTTAAAGAAGAACAAAAAAAGAAAGAGGAAGATTTCACAAAGCATTTCCAAGATGAAATCCATGATTTTCGTAAAGATTTAACACAAATTGGCTCACTCTTTATGGATATGATGAATACGGCAGTAAAAAAAGTAAAAGAATTCGATGTCTCTTCACCATTTGGAGATAAATTTGAATTTACTCATACCGAAGAACTTGCAGCAGCGCATATAGAAAATATTATGGTTGAGCTACCGAATGGTAATTTTTCATTAGAACCGTGTGAAGGTGATACTTTCCAAATTATTTGTAAGGTCAAAGCACCTCTAGTGAATGATAGTGAGGAAGAAACACGTAATCATTTCTTGGAGCAATTTGTTGTGAAAAGTGAAGAAGACTCACTACGAATTTTAAGTCAATTAAAGCTAGTACAAGTAAATGTACAAGTACTTGCACCAAAGGAAAAATTAGATAAATTATCTGTCCGTTTAATGAATGGTGGCGTAACTTTACAAAATATCGAGTTGGAGCAATTAAAGCTGAAAACATTGAATGGTGCAATTAAGGGCTCGAAGCTAGTATTTACGAAGGCGGAAGTGGATTCATCGAATGGCTCCATCGAATTAACGGATGTTCGTGGTAAAGATTTAGAAGCTGAAACTTTGAATGGGCGCGTATATTTAGATGGTGCATTAGATGAAGTAGAAGCAAAATCTATAAATGGACATGTTGTAGTGACAACATGCTCTAGTAAGTCTTCAAAAATTAAAGCACATACAGTTGCAGGTGCTGTAGAAATATATGTACCACGTACAATGTCGTTAAGCGGTAAAATTGTAACGAATTTTGGTAAAGTAGATGTCGGTATTCAAGATGCGTCGAAAATTGAGACACAAGATCAATTTTTATCTAAAGTAGTCCGTTTTGATAAAGAAGTGGAAGATGCCAACCGTCTATTTATTGAAGGCGAGTCGAAAACAGGAGCAGTTTTAGTACGTTATACAACGACTGACGAGCAAGAAATGTAAAATAAGGAGCATTCAAGCAAAGAGATGAAACAGCTTGAATGCTCTTTTGTATTTTCAAATGAAGCAATAAACAGGAATCGACTAGAACTTTCCATCGATTCCTGTTTTATTTTGTTGGTGTTTGATAGATTTATATAAAATATTCCAAAAAATATTAATTAACTAGGAGAATATTCCAACGAATGAAATAAAACTGTAATAAAAAATCATAGATTGAGTGCTATAATAGAAAAAGGAATACATCTTACATATATAAGAGGTTTAGGTGGTTTAAAAAATTATGATAGAAATGAAAAATGTGACAAAGAAGTACCCGAATGGTGTAGTTGCGACAAATGGCATTTCGGTTAATATAAAACAAGGTGAGTTTGTCTATGTTGTTGGTCCAAGTGGTGCAGGTAAATCGACATTTATCAAGTTAATGTACCGCGAGGAAAAAGCTACTTCAGGTGAAATTACTGTTAATGGTATTGATTTGGGCAGTTTGAAAAATAAAAAGGTACCTTTTTTGCGGCGTCAACTTGGTGTTGTTTTCCAAGATTTCAAATTATTACCAAGGTTGAACGTCTATGAGAACGTAGCATTTGCTCTAGAGGTAATTGAAGAGGAGCCCGTAGAAATTCGTAGACGGGTTATGGAAGTTTTAGAACTTGTTGGCTTAAAACATAAGGCAAGAATGTTCCCAAATGAACTTTCTGGTGGTGAGCAGCAACGTGTCTCCATTGCACGTTCCATCGTCAATGTACCAAAAGTTGTGATTGCAGATGAACCAACAGGAAATCTAGATCCCGAGACATCTTGGGAGATTATGAATTTATTTGAAGAGATTAATGCACGGGGTACAACAATCGTAATGGCAACCCATAACCGTGAAATAGTGAACACTATTCGTCGACGGGTTATAGCGATTGAAGGCGGTATGATTGTCCGTGATGAGCACGGAGGTGACTACGGCTATGAAATTTAATACGGTAAAACGCCATTTTCGAGAAAGTGTTAAATCACTTGGACGTAATAGCTGGATGACAATTGCTTCTGTCAGTGCAGTTACGGTGACTTTAATATTAGTAGGTGTATTCTCACTCATTATGATGAACTTAAACAAAGTTGCATCTGATTTAGAGAACGACGTTGAAATAAAAGTGTTAATCGACGAAACAGCAGATGAAGCTGCTGAAAAAGCGTTATTAGCAAAGATTAAAAAATTGCCAGATGTTGCGGAAATGACATATTCCACAAAAGAGGATGAATTAACAAAGTTAGTAAAAGATTTTGGGGATGACTTTAAGCTTTTTGAGCAAAGTAACCCGTTACGAAATGTCATTTATGTAAAGGCGGCAGATCCACAACAAACAGCAAAAGTTGCAAAGACAATTAATAAGTATGAATATACATACGATGTTAAGTACGGCGAAGGTAAAGTAGAAAAACTTTTCAACTTCCTAAATATTAGTCGTAATGTGGGGCTTGTGCTGATTTTAGGGTTATTATTCACTGCGATTTTCTTAATCTCTAATACGATTCGTATTACGATTATCGCGCGTCGTGATGAAATAGAAATTATGAAACTAGTAGGGGCAACAAATTCATTCGTGCGTATTCCATTCCTTTTAGAAGGTATGTGGCTTGGAATTTTAGGCTCTATTATTCCGATTGCGGTTGTCGCAACACTTTACCACAATGTTTATAAAATTATTGCACCTCGTTTACAAGGTGAGCTCGTGCAACTATTAGATTTCTCACCACTTGTTTACCAAGTGAGCGCTCTGATACTTCTTATTGGTGTGTTAATTGGTATATGGGGAAGTTTCATGTCTGTACGTAAGTTTTTAAAAATTTAACTTGCTTTGTGGCAATAGTCATTCGTTTTGTAGGGCCAAATCAGGTAGTAACGGTGCCAAAGAATGTCACAGATTTCAAAAGCAGATTCTGCCGACGCGTAAACTTAGCTAAATTTGCACCACAATTTAAAGGCTTTTAAAACGGCAAAGTTTATGGGAATTAAATATCGAAGGGGAGTCCATTAGATGAAAAGTATAGCGAAAAACTCTATAAAAGCATTTGCGGCAACAACTGCACTACTTCTTTTTATCCAAACTCCATCAGCGTATGCAAATAGTTTATCGGATTTAAAAGAAGAGAAAAATCAAGTAGAAACAAAGAAAAATCAATTGAATTCTTCTATTAGTGGTAAAGAAAACGCCATTAATGAAAATAAAGAAAAGCAACAAAAACTATTAGATCAAATTCAAGCGTTAAATGCTGAAATTGACAGAACAAATAGTGATATTAAAAATATATTGGCTGAAATAAATGCTACAAATGATGAGATAAAAGCATTAGAAGGAACTATCGAAGAACTTCTTCGCAAAATTGAAGAGCGTGATTTATTGTTACAAGATCGTGCACGAGCAATTCAAGCTGGGGGCTCAGTTAGCTACTTAGATGTACTACTCGGTTCAAATAGTTTCGTAGACTTTATCGATCGTTTCTCTGCTGTCAATTCATTACTTGAAGCAGATCGTCAAATTATTCGCGATCAAAAACAAGATAAGCAAACTTTAGAAGAGCAAAAACAAGTTCTAGAAGGCAAACGCCAAAAGCTTGAAGAACAGAAAGCAAAGCTAGAAGGTTTAAAAGCATCCTTAGATGGACAGAAAAAAGAGAAAAACAAATTAGTTGATCAGCTAGAAAAAGAACAAGAGAAACTAAAGTCTGAAAAAGTATTACTTGAAAAAGAGTATTCAGAGGCACTGGAAATTAGTGCAGAATTACAGCAAAAAATCATTTCCGAGCAAAACCGTTTAGCGGAAATTGCCCGTCAACAAGAGGCAAAACGTAAAGCTGCAGCGGCAGCTGCTGCGGCGGCTGGGAACTCGGGTTCAAGCTCTGGTTCTACGGTGAATGCACCAGCATCAGAAGGTACTTGGATTAAGCCGACAAATGGTCGTTTAACATCACCGTACGGCTGGCGTAACCTTGGAGCCGGTCCAGAATTCCATTATGGTGTTGACCTTGCCAACAAAACAGGTACACCAATTTGGGCATCTGCTGACGGAGTTGTATCCTATGCAGCACCACTAAGTTCTTATGGAAATGTTGTTATTTTAACACACTCTATCAATGGACAAATTTATACAACGGTTTATGCACATCTTAGTGCCTTTAACGTTAGTGTAGGGGATGTAGTGAACCAAGGACAGCAAATTGCAGCAATGGGTAGTACAGGTCGTTCTACTGGACCGCACTTGCATTTTGAAATTCATATCGGCTCTTGGCAAGGACAAGCAGTTGGTAGTGTGAATCCACTAAAATATATTCCATTATAATAAAGAATTAACAGAGTCGTCTTATGTTTAAGGCGGCTCTCTTTTTTTATTTGCGCCAACTCGTTCGAAAAAAAGTGGACGGAATTTCATCTGTTCATTGCAATAAAATACGATATGGGGTATTTTAAAATAAAGTACTAATAAAATTTACATTCTATATATCCATTAGTAGTTTTTTTGAACACAGTGTGAAATAACAGTTTTCGTAAAAGCATCTATGCTATGCTAAAAGTATCTATATTGATGGAGGATTTGTTTAGGTGATTAATACTGAGTGGTTTTCAATTCGTGCATTAACATTACCAGCAACAGCTGTTGCTTTATTACTAGCGTTTTTCATCGTATGGCTTGTTTTGCGAATACAATTTCCGAAAATATGGTCAGGGGTATATGGAGATGCCATCTTTACTTTTATACTCGTTTGGAAATTTAGCCTTATTATTACGGACTTCCAATCGGTCATTAATCAACCGCTAGCGCTTCTTTACTTTAATGGAGGAACAGTTGGAGTGTTACTAGGGGTAGCTGCTATACTGTTACAATTTTGGCGGAAGCGTCAACAGCTACAGTTTGACACTGAGGGTATAATGGCGTGTGGTTGGGCAATTATGTTAACGCAATCCATTTATCAATGGTTCGTGGTATTATTGAATGACAATCCACTGCAAAGCGAACTCATCACTTTAGTAGTGCTAAGCGTGCTAACGATTTTCATATTATGGAAAGTACCAACAACGAAGACAGCGTTATTCCTGTATACCGTTGGCTATTGTATCGTAGCTGCATTACAGCCACTTGGTTTTTGGCAAACGGCTGTTGGGGTAAGCTTCCTACTACTTCTATTAGGTATAGGAATTCAACGAATAGGAGGAAAAGAATGAAAAAAAATATTGGGTTACTTATTGTCGTGTTGTTAATAGTTGCGATGATTGGTACATATGTTAAACAGCAAATTGATAAAGAACGTGAAATTGAATCTGCATCCCTCGGTAAAGAAGTAGAAGAACGGACAGTCGGGTTGAATAAAGGTGATATACCGCCAGATTTCACATTAACAAACTTAGATGGTGAAGAAGTGACATTAAGTGAATTGCGTGGAAAAAAAGTTGTACTCAATTTTTGGGCAACATGGTGTCCACCTTGTAAAGCTGAAATGCCGCATATGCAAAATTATTACGACCAATATGCCAAGGAAGATAATGTTGAAATATTAGCTGTCAACTTAACATCAGCTGAACGAGATGTCACAGCCGATGCTAAAATTGATACAGTTATGACATTTAGAGATGGCTTTGAACTGACATTTCCTATTTTACTGGACCCTGAAAATGCAGCTGGTTCAGAATATCAAGTCATTACGATTCCTACAACGTATTTTATTGATTCAACGGGCACCATTCAGCAAGCGATAGAGGGTCCAATGAATTTAGAGATGTTAAAAAACACTGTAAATGCATTAGATTAAGTATGTGCGTGCCAGACACCCAAACAATTCTGAATTTTGTCAGAAGATTATTCAAAATAGCTAAGTAAAATCCACGAAGAATTCTGCGGCTTCCGTTGTGACCGTAGAAATCTTCGTGTTTTTTAATTGTTTGGGTGCCAGACACCCAAACAATTAGTGCCAGACACCTAAACAATTCTGAAAACCAAAACATTATTTTGTATGTTTGAAAAATATAATTCATACAGTAAAGAGACAGAGGAGGGAAGGTTTGCGCAAAATTACGGCAGGAGTCGGCGTACTTGTCAGCAGTTTATTGATAGGTAGTGGATTTTATTTTGACTGGTTTGATGGAGATGGAGCAGAGAAAAAAGTGCAAGTGACTGAGGTTGATTCGATTAATGAAGCATTACAATTAATCGAAAAAAAATCTGTGTATAGTACTAAAAAGGAAGAATTAGTAGAAGGGGCTCTGCGCGGCATGGCTGATGCTATTAAGGACCCGTATAGTACTTATTACACGAAGGAAGAAGCCGAGCAACATCGACAAATGCTAGCAGAAGAACGTGTTGGTATTGGTATTGAACTGACAGAAAACAAAGGGAAGTTCATTGTCGTATCACCTGTTCGTTCGTCGCCAGCAGAAAAGGCTGGGATGCGCTCTCTTGATGAAATTGTACAAGTTGATGGGGTAAAAGTAGATGGCAAAACAATGAGTGAATTAATGCATTTGATTCAAGGAGAAAAAGGATCAAAGATTACAATTGTTGTCTATCGTCCTAGCGAGGATAAACATATTAAAATGACGATGGAACGGGCTGCGATTTCCAATAAAACAGTAACGAGTGAGGTAGTAAAGATTGAGGATACGCCAATAGGCTATATTCAAATCTCGTTATTTGGAGAGAAGACAGCAAATGAATGGGTGACAGAAACGAGTAAATTACTACGCAAAGATATAGAAGGGCTCGTTGTTGATGTTCGTGATAATCCTGGAGGCTATTTACATAGCGTCGCAGCGCTACTAAGTACACTATTGGAAAATGGCAAAGTATTTGCCTATATGCAAAATGCAGAGGGTGCCATGGAACCATTAAAAACTGAATCGAAAAGCTTTGATGAAAATTATTTAAGTACGATGAATAAAATTCCGATTGTCATTATTCAAAATGGCGGTAGTGCTTCTGCTAGTGAAGTGCTGAGTGGTGCGTTAAAGGGCTGGAATCGTGCTTCCATTGTCGGCGTTAAAAGCTTTGGTAAAGGCACAGTACAGGAATCTTGGTCTCTAGCCAATGGGGGAGAACTGAAGCTATCAACAAATAAATGGCTGACGCCAAAACGTGAATGGATCCATGGGAAAGGAATTGAAGCTGGATTAGTGATTGAACAAAATGAATTATTTGCATTCCAATTGCATCCGTTAACAGGACAATTCAAAGTAGGTGATATGAGCGAAGAAATTGCTTATACGCAAAAAGCCTTGCAAAAGCTAGGTTATCAGATTGACCGATTAGATGGTTACTTAGATGAGACTACACAAGAGGCAGTAAAACTCTATCGCGAACAACAAAAATTAGCGCAGCCTGATAATGATATGTATGTCGATTCTACCTTTTTCAATAGTTTAAATGGCACGTTAAAGGCTTATAAAGAAGATCGCCAAAATGACTTACAATTCCAAATGGCGACGAGCTTCCTACTGCACAATATCGAACAATAGAAATACTCAATCTAATAAAAATGATGGGAAATACCAAGCTTTCTACCAGTTACTACTACGCAAGACAGTAGTCGTTTGATACAATGAATGCATAGTATTCATGATAGAAACGGCGGGTGTTCGTATGGTTAGTAATATATTAATAGAAATTGTAACAGCGATTGGCCGCTTTTTACTGAACCCAGTAGTTTATATTGCAATAGTAGTTGCTATCTTTTTAGGGTATAGACGTGTAAAGCAAGAGCGTAAATTTTTTAACAGACGTATTATTTGGGGTTGGACCGAACTGATAGGGCAATGGAAACGAGGATGGCCTTATGCCTTAGTTATTTCACTAATAAGTCTTGGTGTCGGGCTGACAGTACCCAAAGCATACTTATTGATTTTAACCGCTATATCTTTCCTTGGTCTCTTGTTGTTTTTCATCAATGTATTGTCACCCATCTACACAATGGCAATGGCAACGTTAGCATTATGGGCAATGTACCAGTACAACTGGTCGTTCTCCTGGTGGAAGATTTCGTTGGAAGGCATCGATTTATTAGAAGGGGCTATTGTGACAATTACGATTTTAACAGGTCTAAGTGTAGTAGTGGAAGGTATGTTAATTCGTCGTACTGCGAAACAAGTAATAACGCCTAGAATCGAAAATACGAAGCGCGGAATGCAAGCTATCGTATATCGCTCAAGAAATGTTTGGGTGTTACCTATATTTTTTATCATACCAGGTAATAGTATTCCATCGGCATTGCCTTATTGGCCGCAATTTACATTGGGCGATAGTCACTTTGCACTCGTATTATTCCCAGTCGTTATCGGATTTTCAAAATTGTTAAGGAAAGAACTGCCTGTTGCTCAGTTGCCGAAAATAGGACGCTCTGTCTTATTATTAGGACAGCTGATTGTAATAGGTGGACTTGCATCATATTTTGAAGCGTTAATTGGCTTTATAACGTTAGCGTTAGGGGTATTGATACGGATTATTATAGCAGTTTATTATGCTTGGCAAGATAAGACAGAGTCATATGCGGTTGCACCAAGCACTAAGGGTGCGGTAATCGCTGCTGTGCTGCCTGATTCACCAGCAGAAAAAATGGGCTTACTCGCAGGGGAATGTATTCGTAAAGTAAACGGACGCACGATTACAACAGAAGTTGAATTATATGAAGCTTTACAATTAAATGCTGCACATTGCCGTTTAGAGGTATTGGATCGGAATAATGAAATTCGCCTAACGCAGCATGTTATTTACAGCAATGACCATTATCGAATTGGTTTATTGTTGGCGGAGCCGAAAGAACTATGATCGATTTATATGGGAAAATGATGCTAGCATTATTTTTACCAGCATTACTCGTGTTATTGTTTACTCGTATTACGTATAACCGCTATGTAGCGTTAAGTTTGGCTATTGCACTTATTGCCGCTTCAGTATATGCAGGTTATACTTCCCCACCTATTATTTTTGTTGTTGATGCTTTTTCGTTAACGCTTGGCTTTTGGCTAGCGAGCAAAATGCACAAAAAATAAGGAGGGCTGTGTTGCTGCCTTCACTATTAAAATCCGCTCCGATTTTGCGGGCACTGTGTAAGACGTAACTTTCCTAAAGTGGATGGTTTCGTCTTACATCTTGTGCTATTTTCGCAAGCGTCTAAGCGGGTTTTTTATAGTGAAAAGGTACACATATAACAGTTTCTTTACATGAAGAATCTGACGGAGGCCATGATAATAACACCTGCTACAACTGTAATTGATAAGCTTTTTGTGACAAGTGCAATGATAAGGGTAGGCACAAATGTAATAAAGACAGGCCAATCCAATGTAACGAAATTTTTGCTTTCAGTATCCAATAAATTTTCAATGACAAGCGCACTGAGAATACAAACAGGAATGAAGCTTAGCCATTTTAAAACAACATCTGGTAGTTTCACACTACGTACGAACATAAATGGAATAATGCGTGGTAACCAAGTCACTAGTGCACAACCAATGATTAGCCACACCATCGAAGCTGTTGTCGTCATTTGTCTGTCACCACCCCAATCGTTGCGACGATAACAGTGGCAAGAAGCACTGCTAGATGCGAAGGAACGACGTATGATAAGCCATACATAATTACAACCATATAGCCAATTAACATCAGGTAATGCATAATTTTATGTTTGCCCACGCTACTAAGTTGTAGCACAAGTAGAGCAATAAACATGGCAATTAGTGCAAAGTCTAAGCCCCACTTTTCAGGATTAGCCACCCATTGTCCTAGAAAGGCACCTGCAATACAAGATAAAATCCAAAATGCATACGCTGTTATATTTAGACCATCCATCCAACGACCATATAATTTACCGTTTTGCATTTGTTTGGTTACGGCCACACCAAACGTTTCGTCTGTTAATAATGTACCGAATCCAACATTGCGAAGCATCGAATAGCGCGTAAAATGTGGAGCTAATGTTAAACTCATTAATAAGTGACGTAGATTTACGACAAAAATGGTTACAATGATAGCAGAGGTAGGACTGCTTGTTAACAAGAGTGCACAAAAAATAAATTGTGCAGAGCCTGCATAAACGAGTATTGTTAGTAATGCAATTTCTACTAAAGATAGGCCAGAAGCGGAACCTACAACCCCGAATGCCAGTCCTATACTAATATAACCGAGTAAAGTAGGTACACAATCTTTAACTCCTTGTATAAAGCTATCTTCGGAAGCAGTTGTTGGTTCATTATGAAGATCTGTTGTGCTTGTCATAAAAAGGTCATCCTTTCAAAAAAGTTTCCATGTATACTTAAAATAGAATAGTTAGAACATTCACACATGTTTATTAAAGTATACATATGTCTGATAAAATAAACAACAGGAAATGGTGAGTCGTAATGGAACAAATGAGTCGAAATTTAGCTTTCCAATTAAAGAAAATACGGCAACAACGCAGTGTAAGTTTAGATGATGTAGCGAAAGCAACGGGGGTTAGTAAGGCACAGCTTGCCCAAATTGAAAAAGGTGAAGCGAATCCTACTGTTTCAACGATTTGGAAAATAGCCGCAGGTTTACGCATCTCTTTTTCATCACTTTTACAGCCGCCGATTGCCCATTTTATGAAATTTAGCAGTAAAAATGCACCACATGTCGATGAAGACGAAGGGCGTTATCGGGTCTATTCCATTATTCCTTATGATCCTGAACGAGGTTGGGAATTTTATAAAGTGGAAATGGAGCCTGGTGCAAGGAGTAGGAGTGAAGCCCATACAGAAGGGGTAGAAGAAACGGTAACAGTGATTCATGGACAAGCTGTTATTTCGGCTGGGGTTATGCATGAAACGATAACCGAAGGGGAAACATTGGTATTTTCGGGACATCAAGCACATGAATATCAAAATATATCAGAAGAACTTACGGTTTTACATGTAATCTTGCAATATAAATAGAGGTGGCAATAGTGAATGAATGGTTTACTGTAGAAAATATGGAACATATTGCGGCACAATATCGAACACTTGGACCAATAATGGGGATATTACTGCCCTTTTTAGAAGCGTTTTTACCTTTTTTACCATTGGTTGTGTTCGTCGTGGCGAATGCGAGTGCATTTGGGTTATGGATAGGGTTTTTGTTATCGTGGTTAGGTTCAGTAGCTGGTTCATATGCTGTTTTTTTGCTTGTACGTCACTTTGGAAAGCATCCGAAGCTCCGTTTTGTAACAGGCAGTAAAAAGGTACAAAAGTTTATTAAATGGGTGGATATGAATGGTATTAGCCCATTGTTTGTCTTACTATGTTTTCCGTTTACGCCTTCTGTAATAGTGAATATAGTAGCGGGCTTATCACATATTCATAAAAAATACTATCTAATTGTTTTATTAGCCGGAAAATTCGTCATGATTTTTGGCATGAGTGTATTGGGCTATGATTTAAAATCGCTTATCACGAGTCCGGTACGACTAATTAGTGCGGGTGTAGCTATCGTCTTACTATGGTGGATTGGCAAGCTAATGGAGAAGCGATTGAATGCTCGTGTAGAAAGAGATTTGAAACGTGGGCGAAAAATGACGAAAAATGAATAATCTTCTAGGCTGAATCTGCACATGCGGTCCCTTGTATCATGTAAAATGGTAGGAGGGTCTTTTTATTTCATTTCTTTAGTCGTTTTATATTGGCGATTACTAGGGAACGCTCACTACAAGTTTCTGAAGATAGAATATAATTTTTTAATGAATAGGGGGAAGCATGAATGACATTACGAATTGTATCAGGACGTGCAGGTACCGGAAAATCGGCTTATATTCATAGAGAAATAGTCGAACAATTAAATACCGATCCATTAGGTCACCCTATTTTTATCATTGTCCCTGACCAAATGTCTTATTCAACTGAATATGAACTGACAAATAGACATGGTTTGCACGGGCTCATACGTGCACAAGTGATGACGTTTAAACGCTTAGCTTGGCTTGTACTTCAAGAAACAGGGGGTATTGCTCGCCAAGAAGTAAATGGCTATGGTTATCGAATGCTTATTCGAAAATTGCTAGAAGAGCAGAAGAGTGATTTTTCGTTATTTCGACAAGCTGCTGGTAAGCGGGGCTTTACAGAGGAAATTGAAACGTTGTTACGCGAATTTAGCCGTTATAGCGTGAACAGTTCAGTTTTAAGTGATGTAACAACCTCTTTAAAGGCGATTGATGCACCTCATACACTACAGGCGAAAATCAATGATTTATACATTGTTTTACAAGCATTAGAAGCTCGACTCGGTACAACTTATGTCGATAGTGAAGGCTATTACCCGATTTTAACCGAGCACTTAAAATTTTCTGAGACGATGAAACAGGCAACAATTTATATAGATGGCTTTACTGCCTTTACTGTAAGAGAGCTAGAGCTTGTAAAAGAATTACTAAAGGTGACGAAGCAAGTAACGGTTGTGCTACCGTATGATCATATGGAAGAAGCTAAAGATGAGCAGGCATTATTCAATGAAGCGGCAACTACAAGTCAACGCTTGCATGATATAGCATATGACAATGGCATTGAAGTCGAAGCACCGTTGCATTTTATCAAAACCCATCGATTTCAGTCAAAAGACTTACAGCATGTAGAAGCAACATTTGCGGATATGGTGCCCCAAACAGAAAAATCCACAGGTGATGTGAAAGTTTTTGAAGCCTCAAATCGTCGGGCTGAAATCCATGCCATTGCCCGGGAAATAACGAAGCTGACGAGGCAGGAGGGCTATCGTTATCAAGATATAGTGTTGCTGTATAGGCAAGCAGACGTATACGATCCGCTAATTTCAACAATTTTTCAGCAATACGACATTCCTATTTTTGTGAATACAAAAAAAACGATGCTTCACCATCCGTTAATTGAATTTAGTCGATCTGCATTGGAAGTTGTTATTTCAAATTGGAAATATGAACCGCTTTTCAGAAGTGTGAAAACAGATTTATTTTTCCCATTACATGCTGATAACAGTGTTTGGCGTGAACGTGCTGACCGTCTTGAAAATTACTGTTTAGCGCAAGGAATTTACGGAGAGCGTTGGTTTGACGAATCTCGTTGGTTTTATAAAAAATATCGCGGGCTTGAATTCCATTCTCGTGTGCAAACAGACGAAGAACGTGCGATGCAGACAGAAATTGAGGCCATTCGCGACGAAATTCGCACACCATTAAAAGCGTTACAGGACAAGCTTATACTGGCGAAAACGGGTAGAGATGTGGCAACAGCGTTATTTGAGCTAGTAGAAGAAGTACAAGTATATGACAAGCTTCAAATCATGAAAGATCGTGAATTGGATAGAGGAGAGGCGTTAGCCGCAAGTGAGCATGATCAAGCATGGAAAGAATGGATCGCCGTACTCGATCAGTTTGTTTACATGTTTGGCGAGCAAGAAATGTCGGTACAGGAAGCGGCAAAGATTTTAGATGAAGGTTTTGATACATTAGAATTCGCGCGTATTCCTCCAACTTTAGATGAAGTGATGGTGGCAACGGTCGATTTAGCGCGCCTATCACACATAAAAGTTGCCTTTGTTCTAGGAATGAACGATGGCGTCTATCCTACACGTCTGGATTATGAAGGTCTATTGTCTGATGTAGAACGTGAATGGTTTACGCATATTGGCTATGAATTAGCACCGACATCTAAAAATCGGCTATTACAGGAAAACTTTTTATTGTATCGTGCAATAACTACGCCATCTGACAAGCTTTATATGACTTATCCAACGGCGGATGAAGAGGGGAAAGCTTTAATATCCTCGTTATATATAAAGAAAATTATAGGAAATGAAAAAACGGCAGGTCTTTTAAGTGGGGTAAACGTCGAGCGTGTTGTCATTGATCCGATAGAATTACTTGATGATAATGTATTGCCTTATATTCGCCATCCTCGTACAGCGTTAGCTCATTTAATGCTGCAATTAAGGCAAGCGGAGCATAGTCGTGAACTTGCACCAGAATGGGTTGCTTTACAAAAATATTATGAACAAGATCCATACTGGGCATTAATTTTACGTCGCCTGATGCATCCAATGACACATAAAAATGAGGCAGAACCGCTAGAAGGTTATATTACACAAGAATTATATGGTCGCAAGCTCACTTCAAGTGTGTCACGTATAGAAAAATACTTCCGTTGTCCGTTTTCTCACTTCACGACGTATGGGCTTCGTTTAGAGGAACGAGCAGAATATCGTTTAGAGACATTTGCAATGGGTGATTTGTTCCATGAAGCATTGAAATGGATTACCGAAGAGACGCACCGTTTACAACTGTCGTGGATTCGTTTATCAAAACAGCAAATTCAACAACTTGCACGACAGGCAGTAGAGCAAATTGTGCCCGTTTTCTCTCACCAAATTTTATTATCTAGTGCACGTTATCGTTATATTCAACGTAAGCTGATTCGCATTGTAGAGCGCACGATGATGGCACTGACACAGCATGCCAATGTGTCACACTTTAAACCAATTGCTATTGAAGCATCGTTCGGGCCGGGGCAGCATGAACAGCTACCGCCATTGGAAATTGATTTGCAAGGTGGCAAAAAAATGTACATGCGCGGTCGTATTGACCGTGTGGATAGTGCATCGATTGATGATCGCTCGTATTTACGAATAGTCGATTATAAATCGTCTGCTCGTGACTTAGATTTAAATGAAGTGTATCATGGCCTATCATTGCAGGTGCTAACGTATTTAGATGTAGCGATGGAGAATGCATCCTATTGGTTATCTGGCGATGCAGAGCCTGCTGGTGTGCTTTATGTCCATGTCCATAATCCGATGTTAAAACTGGATAAGGACTTGAGTGACAGTGAGATTGAAGAAGATCGGTTAAAGCAATACAAAATGAAGGGACTTTTAACTGAAAATCCTGAGGCTATTTACTCGATGGATGAGCAGCTTGAGGAAGCGAGCGGGCATTCACAAATTATTCCGGTTTATATGAAAAAGGATGGTACCCCTTCTGAATCACAATCACGCATCGTGCCCGTTAATGATATGAAAAATCTCCAGCATTTTGTCCGCCGTAAGCATCAAGAGGCTGGCAACGGCATTTTAGCAGGGGATACGGCTATAAGTCCTTATAAGCTAAAAGCAAAAACAGCGTGTGATTACTGTCAATTTGCAGCAGTATGCCAATTTGACCCATCTGATGGCAAACAAAGTTATCGTCAGCTACAGCAAGTAAAGCCAGTAGAAGTTGTCGAAAAAATTCGCAAGGAGATGAACTAACATGGTGCAGCAAATACCTGTCAAACCAGCGAATGTCACTTGGACGGATGATCAGTGGAAAGCGATTTATGCAAGTGGGCAAGATACACTTGTTTCAGCAGCTGCAGGCTCTGGTAAAACGGCGGTCTTGATTAATCGCATGATTGAAAAGGTTGTGGCAACAGAAAATCCAATGAATGTGGACGAACTTCTTGTCGTAACGTTTACGAATGCTTCCGCAGCTGAAATGCGTCATCGTATGGCAGAGGCGCTTGAAAAAGCAATTGCAGCAAATCCGACGTCGAGCCATTTGCGACGTCAGTTGAGCCTAGTCAATAAAGCGCAAATCTCGACATTGCATTCCTTTTGTTTAGCAATTGTTAAGCAGTATGCTTATTTGCTCGATATAGACCCAGGTTTCCGAATTGCTAATGAGGCAGAAATCGCCTTGCTCCGAGATGATATATTAGCTGACGTGCTAGAATCTGCCTATGATACAGATGACGAAGCGCGAATTCATGCAATCTATCAACTTGTCGATAGTTTTACATCAGATCGTGATGATCAAGCGATTGAAACATTAATAAGTAAGCTTTATGATACGTCGCGTGTCCATGCTGAACCACAAAAATGGTTAACGAGCTTACCAGAAAGCTATCAGCTAGCGGACGATGTGACAATAGATGATTTAGATTTATCTAAATATGTAAAATTAACTTTAAAACATAGCCTTGAAGAAGCATTCGTTCTCATTTCTGAAATGCGTGCGATAACGCTTCAGCCAGATGGACCGGCTCCATATGCTGAAACCGCTGAAATTGATTTTGCAATGATTCAGGAAGGGATTCGTATCAGTCAAGAGGGCACATGGCAACAGCTATTTGATTATTTTTCAACAGTCAAGTGGTCGACATTAAAACGGGTATCCAAGGATGCTTTAGTCGATTTGGAGCTTCAAGAGCTAGCGAAGAAAAAGCGTGAGGCTGCTAAAAAAATAATGAATAAGTTAAAAGATACTTATTTTGTTCGTACACCTGCACGTTTGCTGGAAGAAATTAGACTGATGGCGCCAACGATTGCAACATTAGTTGACTTGACGTCTATTTTTAGCCAGCAATTCCGTCTTGCGAAATTAGAGCGAGGTATTATCGATTTCTCCGACTTAGAGCATTATGCCCTGCAAATCTTAACGGAAGAGGTAGAGGGCGAATTACAGCCATCGCCCGTTGCGTTAGATTTACAAAGACGTTTTAAAGAAGTGCTGGTGGATGAATACCAAGATACGAATATGCTACAGGAAACCATTTTACAATTGGTCAAGCTAGGCGATGAGCACGATGGCAACCTTTTTATGGTTGGTGACGTAAAACAAAGTATCTATCGCTTCCGTTTAGCGGAACCTAAACTTTTTATGCGGAAGTATGGGGAGTTTGTAGAAAATCCTGATACGACGGGGATGCGCATCGATTTGAATGCCAATTTCCGTAGTCGTAGTGAAGTTTTAAACGCAACCAATTTTGTGTTTGCACAAATTATGGATGAACGTGTCGGTGAAATACAATATGATGACAATGCTTCATTGAAGCCAGCAGCGCCGTATGATGCGAAAGAGGTACCTGTTGAGCTCGTGATTTTACATCCGCCAGAGGAAGAGGCAGCGGATGAAGAAATGGAAGAAAGTATAACTGAAGCATCAGAGCTTGAGGAACTGAAGAAATCACAATATGAGGCACGTTTTATAATTGATCGCATTCGACAATTGATGGAAGAGGGAACAACGGTATACGATACGAAAACAAAAACAGAACGTCCTTTAAAATACAGTGATATTGTCATTTTAATGCGCTCTATGACGTGGTCTACAGATTTGGTCGAGGAATTTAAGTTGGCAGGCATTCCTCTTTATGCAGAGTCATCTAAAGGTTATTTCGATGCCTTAGAAGTGATGATTATGTTGAACACACTAAAAGTTGTCGATAATCCATATCAAGATATACCATTAGCTTCTGTATTACGTGCACCGTTTGTTGGCTTAACAGAAAATGAGCTCGCAAAAATTCGTTTAGCAGATACTAAAACACCGTTTTATGATGCATTAAGGCAATTTATACGCAGTGAAGGACATGGTGTGCAATCCGAAACATTTGAGAAGCTTCAACGTTTTATGTTGGCATTTGAAAACTGGCGAGATTTAGCACGTCGTGGCTCTTTGTCGGATTTAATTTGGAAAATTTACTTGGATACACATTATTATGAAATGGTTGGTGCCATGCCGAATGGTAAACAACGACAAGCAAATTTACGCATTTTACACGATCGCGCATTAATGTATGAAAAGACGGCGTTTCGAGGGTTGTTCCGCTTTTTACGCTTTATAGATAGAATGCGAACGCGTGGGGATGATTTAGGAACAGCAAAGTCGATTGGTGAAAAAGACGATGTAGTGAGACTTGTAACAATTCACTCATCCAAAGGTTTAGAGTACCCAGTTGTTTTTGTTGCAGGAATGGGACGACCTTTTAACAAAATGGACTTCCACAATCCGTATTTATTTGACCAAGATTATGGGCTTGCAGTTAAAGCAATTGACCCTGAAAATCGGATTACCTATACTTCTTTACCATTTCTAGCGATGAAGGAGAAAAAAGAGCTGGAGATGAGAGCCGAAGAAATGCGGGTGTTGTACGTAGCAATGACGCGTGCAAAGGAACGACTTATTTTAATTGGCTCCGTAAAAAATTGGGATAAAACACTTGATTCCTGGCTGGACGCGCAAAACTTGCCTGTGGATGCTCCTTTGCAAGATTATTTACGCGCGCGTGCAAATAGTTATTTTGACTGGGTTGGGCCAGCTGTTGCGAGACATGCTGATTTTGCAGCTATTACAAGTACTTCGTATAAAGCAAGACAAGATCTCTCGCATTGGTGGGTAAGAGCCATTTCAACACATCATTTTATGTATGAAACGCAAGCGTTAGATGAAGATGTGCAACAGATGTTCACAACGCCAGAGGACGCAGCTCTGCTTGCAGAAATTACAGCTCGCTTCCAAGCTCAATATGCATATCAAAAATCGACACAGAAGCGTTCGAAAACATCTGTTAGTGAAATTAAACGTCTAGAAAGCTTACAACGTCTAGAGGAGCCAGAATACTATTTTACCGCTCCTAAAAAGAATAAGGGTACGATTGCCCCACGACCAACCTTTTTACAAGATAAGCAGCTTACAGGTGCGGAAATGGGGACAGCCATTCATACGGTCATGCAGCATGTACCACAATGTGGCTTTAGCACAGTGCAAGAAGTGGAGCAATTTGTCACTGAGTTAGTGGTAAAACAACTGCTAACCGAGGCAGAGAGCAAGATTGTTCCGTGTGAGAAAATTTACCGTTTCTTTACAACCGATATTGGCCAACGTTTTAAAAATGCGAAGCAAATTCGAAGAGAAATGCCATTTACGATAAGCTGCGTGGATGAGGATGGCGACGCTCAAATTGTGCAAGGGATTGTCGATTGCTTGTTTGAGGATGTCTACGGTCACTGGATATTACTCGATTATAAAACCGACCGCATTGGGCGGCAATTTGCAGAGGAGCCGGCGTTATCGAAGGAACTTTTAGGTCGCTATGGGGTGCAACTACGTGTTTATAGCGAGGCACTTGAGTCGATTTTACACATACAAGTATATGAGAAAGTGTTGTACTTATTTGATATTGAGCAGGCGATTTATGCGTAGGGTCAATATCCTTTGCCTGTAAAATGAAGTATTCCTTTCAGCAATGTTAAAAACAATAGGCAAACTTCTGCGTGGAAAGTCAGCTTGATCGAAGTTTACTGAAAGCGCAGAAGGATGCGCATTGTAGTTTAACGACTTAGAAAGAAGAGGAGGCTATTTTGTGAATTTGAAACCGACGATGTTGCAGGAACGAATCGCAACATTAGATATTTTACGTGGAATTAGCTTGCTAGGTATACTAGTCGTCAATATGTATGCTTTTTATTTGCCAATGCCACACATTGATTTAGCGTCATGGTTTACAACACCGTCAGATATTGTTTGGCAACAAAATTTAGATATTTATGTGCAAAGTAGTTTTTATCCTTTATTTTCCTTATTATTTGGTTATGGATTAGCGCTACAATGGCAAAAAGCTCAAAGTCGTGAACAAAACTTTTATGGAACAGGACTCCGAAGGTTAACTGTTTTATTTATGTTCGGTTTGCTGCATGCGCTCCTTATTTGGTGGGGAGATATTTTAATGATGTATGCCTTCTGTGGCGTTTTTCTGCTGTTGCTTTTACGTTTACATCCCATCTGGCTATTCGTAACGGGTATTCTTATCAATGGATTGATGCATGTTTTTATGTTGCTTGTAGTAGGTTATATTAACTTTAATACGGAGATTGAAACGTACTTGGATATTACTGGTGTGGAAAAGGCAATCACAGCTTATGGTACTGGTAGTTGGATGGATGCCTTTTTACAGCGTTTATCTGACTTATCTATTCAAGCGGGAATCGGGATGTGGATTGCGTCATTATTTACGATATTACCGTATATGCTAATAGGTGCAGCTGCCTCCAAATGGCATTTAGTAGAACGTGCAAAAGAGCTGAAATGGCTGTGGTTAGCACTTGCGATAGCTGGGTTGGCACTTGGTATATTTTTGAAAAGTGTACCTATCCTATTTACACGTACGTATTTACTTGATTATATAAAGGTCTATATCGGTGGGCCGATTTTATCAGTTGGCTATATTGGCCTTGTTGTTTTACTTTGTCTGATTCCAGTCATACCAAAAATACTTAGTCCTTTTGCAAAAATTGGACGCATGTCGTTAACGATGTACATACTGCAATCCATGATTGGCACATTTATATTTTATCAATTTGGATTAGGTTGGTATGGGAAAGTAAGTGTAGCTACAGGTGTATTAATTGCTATCGGTATTATTGTCGTGCAAATGATTTTTGCAGAAATTTGGCTTACAAAATGGAAGCAAGGCCCATTAGAAGCAATTTGGCGTAAGTTAACATATAAGACGAAAACTGAATCAAGCTAAATTTTGTGCGTAACATGCTTAATTAATAGAGAATTAGCAACATTAAAAATTGTTATCGTAAAAGTAAGGTAATTTATATCATATTGTTGTATCATGTAGAAAAAAGAAGGAGCTCTTAAAATCATGAAAATTTTATCATTTAAATTAGGTGGACATGTAAGTTTTGGACCAAAAGTAAAAAAAGAAGAAGCGGTATGGGATGTACTCGCTATTCAAAACGAATTACAAGTTCTCCCTTCTTTTTCAAGTTCAATTGTTGATGGCATTGCTTTAGGCTTCGATTTTGTTGAACAAATTCGTAAATTAGTAGAAGCAGCGGAAAAATCAGACCGTGCGAATAGCTTCAAGCGTGAATTTACAGTGATTGAATGGTTATCTCCAATTCCGCGCACACCAAAAAATATTATGTGTATTGGCAAAAACTATGATGAGCATGCAAAAGAAATGGGTGCAGAAGCAGCACCAATCGATTTAATGGTATTTACAAAATCGCCAACTGCTATTGCGGCTGATGGTCAAACACTATCAATCCATGCAGATCTTTCTTCAAAAATGGATTATGAAGGGGAACTTGCAGTAGTCATTGGTAAACGTGGGAAAAACATTCCGAAAAACTTAGCTTTTGACTATGTATTTGGCTACACAATTGCGAATGATATTACAGCACGTGACCTTCAAGATAAACATAAACAATTTTTCTTAGGTAAAAGCCTAGAAGGCACATGCCCATTAGGACCATACCTTGTAACAAAGGATGAAATTCCAAATCCGCAAGAGTTAACAGTTGTTACAAAAGTAAATGATGAAGTACGTCAAAATGGTACAACGAAAGATATGATGTTTACGGTCGAATCGCTCGTATCGATTTTATCCCAACATGTAACGCTAGAGCCAGGTGATGTGATTTTAACGGGTACACCAGCAGGCGTTGGTAAAGGCATGAATCCTCCGCAATATTTAAAAGCGGGTGATACCGTGAAAGTATCCATTCAAGGTATCGGTACGTTAGTTAATCATTTTGAATAATATAGCTAGTCCGCGTGAGTGTAAGCTCCGCGGATTTTTTAATTTGACTCAGCACAGCTCATCACTTTTCTAAGGTGGACGAATAGCAAATAACTAACAGAAAGCTCCCTTAAATCAAGCACTGGTAGCTGTCATAGATTTTTTTATTAAGCAAGTTCGAAAGTCTGGAATCCATGACGTTTAGACGTAAATTCATTCAATTTTGTGAACACAACTTGTAATATTTGAAACCATTACCACTGCATGATAGGATAGAGTTTGATAGAAAAAAAATGAGGTGGGACAAAAATGGATTTTTTAACTAACCAAACACATTTGCACATTACAACTTGGGTAGTTGGCATCGTAATCTTTTTAATTGCAGCACTTAGTGGTAAGCAGTCCAAAGGCTTACATATGTTATTACGTTTATTCTACATTTTAATTATTATTACTGGCGGGGCATTATTTATTGAAGCGATGAAATTCGGTCAAGGAATGCTTTATGGCTTTAAATTTTTAGGCGGTATTTTCGTTATTGGCATGATGGAAATGGTGTTAGTTCGTCAAAAGAAAAACAAGCCAACAACAATGTTCTGGATTTTATTTGCAGTATTTTTACTGATTACAATGTTCTTAGGATTCAAGCTACCAATGGGATTCAATTTCCTTGCATAATGTTTAATAAAAGCCGTGAAGTTGTTCTTCACGGCTCTTTTATTTTCTTGAAGTGCCAGACACCAGAACGATTCTGAAATTTCTGTGTTTTTAAGTTAACTTAATTTGACACCTTTTTGTCGTAATTCATTTTGCATTTCGGTAAAATATTTTGAAATGATAGCAACGTTACTGTTTTATTTGGTAAAATGACGTTGGATTGGTTTGAAAGAGAGGGAATAAAAGTGAAATTTAAGAAGTGGATAAGCGCGACAGCTGCATCGCTTTTACTGGCAACTTCATTAATAGGCGCAACACCTGCACACGCGGATGAAGTACAAAAAAGAACGATTGCTGAAGAAAGCATTTTTGATTTACTCGTTGACCGTTTCTTTAATGGCTCAGGCACTAACGATTATGATACAAATACGCAAGACCCAACGAAATTTGCAGGTGGCGACTTCACCGGTCTACTAGATAAACTAAAATTTATTGGCGAAATGGGCTATACAATCGTATCCATTGGGACAATTTTTGACACAGAAGTATACGATGGTTCTATGCCAACGAGCTATAGTACAATCGAAGAGCATTTTGGAACAGCAGAAGAATTCCAAAGTGTGGTGAAGGCATATAAAGAAAAAAATATGTCAATGATGGTGGACTTTCCTTTAAATAATGTAAGTCCTAATCATGAGTGGGCAAAAGATGCAGCAAAGCAAAACTGGATTGCCTCAACAAATAATGGGCACATTCAGTGGGATTTAACGAATAAAGATGTTCAAGCTGCTTTAATCGAATCAGCAACAGAATTTGTTTCTACATATGATGTGGGTGGCTTACGTTTAACGAATATTGCGGATGCTGACACAGCATTTATTAATGACATGATTAAGGCGTTAAAAAGTACCAACAAATCGTTATATGTGATTTCGAATGAAGAAAGTGATGCGAATTTTGATGCATCCTTCTCACCAGCTACAGCAGAGATTTACCGTAATATTTTCAAAAATGTAGATCAGGACTCTTCAAAGCTAATGGAGCCTCTTGCTGGTGAAAAGCCAACGCAAATTATGATTGATTCATTACAAACATATCGCTTTACATTTGATTCTGCTTCTGAAAATATGTTCCCACCAACACGACTGAAAATGGCGATGGGTGCGTTATTTATGCTGCCTGGTATTCCAGTTGTTCAGTATGGTACCGAAATTGCCATGAATGGGGAAGAGAAACCTGACACGCATCAATTATACAATTTCAAAACAGATGAAGAGTTAATTGACTATATTAAAAACGTACAGTCATTACGTAACCAATCAGCGACATTACGAAAAGGTGATTTCGAAGTTATTACAAATGACAATGGTTTACTTGTGTTTACGAGAAAATCCGATGAAGAGCAATGGATTATTATGGTGAACAATACAGGAAAAACACAACGTGTCGATTTAACACCAGATCAAATTGGTGAGGGTAAAATGCTAAACGGTATTTTACAAGAAGAAAAGGTGCGAATTAATGAAAAAAATGTTTATCCAGTAATACTAGACCGTGAAATCGTAGAAATTTATCAAGTGAAGGACGATGAGGGGCTAAATGTTCCTTACATGGTTGCGCTTGGATTGGTCTATGTTGTATTTATTGGCTTCGTTATTATTATTATTAAACGTGGAAAAAAACGTCGTCAACAACAAGACGCTGCCAGTGAAAATAACTAATTGAAAAAGTGTTAGATTGATTGCAATCAATCTAACACTTTTTTGCTGTGCGCGTAGTTGCCTGCAATGGCGATTTGTCTAAGTAGACTTCTACCAGCTTCACACTACGCCTGATAACTTTTATTCGTAAAGAAAATTGCAATTGTACCAGGCCCAACATGGGAGCCGATAACAGAGCCAATCATTGTCATTTGGACTGCTTTTGGTGCAAATCTTTCTTGTATGGATGCTTTTACTTCGTTAGCAAAGGCCAAGTCATCACTATGGCTAATTCCGACAATTTTATCAGCAAAATTGCCACCACGCTCTTGCATTAAATCCAACATACGCGCAATGGCTTTTTTACGACCACGTGATTTTTCAATTGGTACGAGTTTACCGTCCTCTACGTTCAAAATAGGCTTTATGCTAAGGAGTCCGCCAAGGAAGGCACTCGCTTTCGAAACACGACCTCCTTTTGCAAGGTAATCTAAATCTTCCACTGTAAACAGATGCTCCATCTGTGAAGCGAGTAATTGTATTTTTGTTTCGATTTCATCAAGCGAAGTACCTGCTTTTCGAAGTTGCACAGCTTCTTCAACGACTAAGCCATAGCCTAATGAGGCACATTTCGAATCGACTATTGCGAGCTTTAATGTTGGATATTGTTCAAGAACTTGGTTGCGGATCATTACAGCTGTACTATACGTACCTGATAATTCAGATGAAAAGGCGATGTAGATACCTTGCTCACCGCTTTTTGCTAGGTTTTCGAACTGTTGCAGAAAGAGCTCTGGTGAAACTTGCGATGTTTTTGGATGAGCCCCTTGGCGAATAGCATCATAAACTTCTTTCGAATCAATCGACAAGACATCATCATATTCATGGTTATTTACTTGTACACGTAGCGGAAGTAGAATGACATCATTCTCTTCGTAGTATGACTTTGGTAAATCACAGCCACTATCAGTAAAAATTTTCATCATCTTGACCTCCTAAAAAACTGTATTTACTAGACATGCTGGTATTATTCTATTTCGTCATGATTTACAATAATAGCATTAGATTCGCTTTTCTAAATCTAGAAGCTTGCCAAAAGCTATAACTTTCTTTACTAGACGTATAAGCATTCAAGTGTACAAATAAAAATCAAATTTTACAAGCATTAGAGATGAAAAGCTTCTACAGAATAAAGTTTGAATAACTGGAAATGATACTTTAACTATGATAATTTTAAGCGTTCAATAAGTATTTTAGCAATGCCATCTTCATTATTTGTTGTTGTAATTTCGTTGGCAATGTTTTTTAAGCTAGGGATTCCATTCCCCATAGCGACTCCAATACCTGCATAATCAATCATTTCTAGATCATTGTCCTCATCGCCAAAAGCGATAATACGTTCACGTGGAATACCTAAATCTTTCGCTACATGTGAAATACCCACTGCTTTATTTAAGCCACGGCGAACAATTTCAATAATGTGAAGTGGAGCACCCCAACGACGATGTTCAATCACTTCAGCATGGACAGCTTGTAAATGGTCGCGAATAATCATAGAATTTACTTCGTTTGCTTGAATTAGTAGACTCGTTGGATTGACTAATAGATTTGTAGAAATATCACCCAATGTAATTTTGGGATTGCCCATGTTAAAAATATTTAAAATCCGATCATCCTCCGTGTGCACATAGATGTCGTCCTTCACTTCAGCAATTATATTTTCATACTCATAGTGATTGACCGAACCAACCACTTCTTTTACAACGCTTAAATCAATCGGTGTATGCATGGTTTGCCAAGCAGCATTTTTAGGGTGGTGGACATAGGCTCCATTAAAATTAACAATCGGTGTTGTTAAACCAAGTTCATGATAGTAGATGTCACTTGCACGATATGGACGACCTGTGGCAATCATAACTTGATGCCCTTGTTCCTTAGCCTGCAATAATGTTTTTTTAGTTTTTGAAGAAATTTGTTGTTGGTCCGTTAATAACGTACCGTCTAAATCTAAAACGATTAAATGCTGTTTCATAGCTTGTTGCCCCTTTCCTATATGTTTGAATAGTATCGCTTTGTTATCCGTTCGTCAAAATTTTGTCACATTGAAAAAAGTTTGCTAACATAAAAATGTCAGACAAAAGTTGGGAGTGACAAGAATGTTTGTAAAGACTGAAATATGGGGACAGATTCCTTTGTTACATATATATACAGACAATATGAATGAAAAAACCCCAGTAGTTATTTTCTTACATGGCTTTATGAGTGCAAAAGAACATAATTTACATTATGCTTACCAGTTGGTAAATAAAGGGGTGCGTGTCCTACTACCAGATGCAAAATTCCATGGTGCACGTAGTGAAGGATTAACAGAGACTCAAATGAATTTACATTTTTGGGACATTGTCTTAAATTCTATTCATGAAGTAAAACAATTATATAAAGAATTAAAGAATAAGCAACTTGTAGCTAGCGATAAAATTGGTGTAGCCGGTACTTCAATGGGAGCCATCGTTACATCTGGCTGTTTAAAGCTTTATGATTGGATACAAACTGCGGCAATATGTATGGGTAGTCCAACTTTTATTAAATTAGGAGCCTACCAATTACAGCAATTGGCTAAAAGTGGTGTAAAGTGGCCGATGTCAGAACAAGAAGTACAAAAAACAAACGCACTTCTCGCAACGTATGATATTAGTTTAACGCCGGAACAGTTTGCTGGACGACCTGTGTTCTTTTGGCATGGTGAGCAAGATAAAACCGTACCATTTCAGGATACGTATGATTTTTATTGTACATTACGTGCATACTATGAAGAAAATCCGAGCAATTTAAAATTTATTGCAGATAAACATGCTGGTCATGCCGTGACACGTGATGGTATGCTAGCAGCAACGGAATGGCTTGCACAGCATTTGGCATAATAAGAAGCATCTGCTATGATTAAGTTAACACTATGTTGGAAGGAGAAATACAAATGGATCAAGATATGAAAGACAGCATGCTAAGTGCATTAGAAAATGTAATTGACCCTGAGCTTGGTATTGATATCGTCAACTTAGGTTTAGTATATGATGTAGAGTTAGATGACGAAGGTTTAGCGACCGTTACAATGACACTGACTTCAATGGGATGCCCAATGGGACCAGTGATTGTTGATCAAGTGAATACAGCTTTAAGTGAACTACCAGAAGTGAAAAGTACAAATGTCAATATTGTATGGAATCCACCTTGGTCAAAAGATAAGATGTCTCGCTATGCGAAAATGGCGTTAGGCGTTCGTTAGGAAATTGGTTTCTTCTAGTGAATAAAAAATCCCTGCTTGCACATAACTGTAAGCGGGGATTTTATATTTAGCTTCCTTCATTTTTTGTTAACAGGCGGAATGTCGGATATACACGGGCATTCTGAAGGGAATTAGTTCAAGCCCCTTGTGAATATATGAAGAAAAAACCAAGATGCAATAAAAGGCTAATTGTTAAATCAATCAATACGGCAAATTTGCAATGGACAATTTTCACAAGCAATTTCATCTTTTAAATATTGCAAATCTATAATCGTAATATAGCCTTTTTCGAAGGATAGAATATGATGCTTTTTTAAATCGTTCAACATACGGTTAATCATTTCTCTACTTGTTGCACACAAGTTCGCAATCTCAGAGTTTGTTAATGGAAAATCAATAAAAATTGACCCATCTTCTAATGGCTTACCGTACGTATTCGAAAGGCGAATAAGCGTTGAAAATAAAGCACCTTTTTTACCGTTTAATACTAAATCGCGTAGACGACTTTGGTATTTTAAATTTTCTGTTTGCAACCACTTCATATACTCTACCATTAATTGCGGTTGCTCAACTAATAGGTGCTCTAATGATTTACGACTTAAAACATATAACGTGGAAGATTCTAAAACTTTTGCCGTCATCGAAAAATACGTGAGGTTACAAAATAATGAACCCTCGCCAATTATACTATCAGGACCGCAAATTCGAACGGTTAATTCTTTGCCGCTCTCGGTTTCCTGACTAATCGAAATAGCGCCTGTTTTAATATAATATATTTCTTTAGCACGTTCTCCTTCTAAGAAAATTTTACTATCCTTATTCACTTTGATGAAAACGCCATTATTTTGAAAAAGAGCCTTTATTTTCTCTTGTGTACTATCCTTTAGTACCATATATCAAACACATCTCTTTCTTTTTGTAATAAAAATTACCTGTATTACAAAAGGATGATGATAATCATTTCGATATACTAAAACAACGAAACATACCACTATTATAGCGTAATTTCCCACTGGCCAGTGTAAAATTTTTGAGCTTTTTTTTTGCTTGGCTTTGTCGATTGTTGTAAAATAAAGTTAGTCAAAAAAGGTCAAACTTTCATAAAACAAAATTAGGATAAAAATATGAAAAGGGAAGAGGAGTGCTATTATGCAATTTCAACAAACAGATGATAAAAAACCATTAGAGCAATTTGGTCGTAACTTAGTCGAAGAAGTAAAAAACGGCAAAATGGATCCCGTCATTGGGCGTGATGAAGAAATTCGTAATGTCATTCGAATTTTAACACGTAAAACAAAAAATAACCCTGTGTTAATTGGTGAACCTGGGGTTGGTAAAACAGCCATCGTAGAAGGCTTGGCACAACGTATTGTTAAAGGTGATGTGCCAGAAGGTTTAAAAGAGTGCGTGCTATATGAGCTGGATATGAGTGCATTAATAGCTGGTGCAAGTTATCGTGGGCAATTTGAAGAACGATTAAAAGGTGTGCTAAAAGAAGTGAAAGAATCTGAAGGGCGCATTATTTTATTTATCGATGAAATTCATACAATTGTTGGTGCGGGTAAAACGGATGGTGCAATGGATGCAGGTAATATGTTAAAGCCAATGCTTGCACGTGGTGAACTTCATTGTATAGGAGCGACTACATTAGACGAATATCGTATGTATATTGAAAAAGATCCTGCTTTAGAACGTCGCTTCCAACAAGTGCTTGTACGTGAACCATCTATTGAAGATACCGTTTCGATTTTACGTGGTTTAAAAGAACGTTTTGAACTACATCATGCAGTGCGCATTCATGACCGAGCAATTGTAGCTGCTGCTGAGCTTTCAAATCGCTATATTACGGAACGTTTTTTACCAGATAAAGCGATTGATTTAATCGATGAGGCATGTGCGATGATTCGAACAGAAATTGATTCGATGCCACAAGAGCTAGATGCGGTGACTCGTCGTATTATGCAGTTAGAAATTGAAGAACAAGCATTGCGTAAGGAAAAGGACGAGGCGAGTAAAAAACGTCTTGAACAATTACAAGAAGAGTTAACAAAGCTTAAAAGTTCATCCGAAGGCATGCGTCAACAATGGGAAGCAGAGAAAGAAACACTGCAAGGTATCCAGAAAAAACGTGAGTCACTAGATAAGTACCGTCGTGATTTAGACGAAGCGGAAAGTAAATATGATTTAAATAAAGCAGCGGAATTACGACATGGGAAAATTCCTGCACTTGAAAAAGAAATTCAAGAGATGGAAAAGCAATTAGAAAACGGTAGTGAGACACGTATTTTACGTGAAGAAGTGACTTCGGAAGAGATTGCTTCTATTGTATCTCGTTGGACAGGTATCCCTGTTACAAAGTTAGTTGAAGGGGAACGTGAGAAATTATTGCGTTTAAAAGATACGTTACATGAACGGGTGGTAGGGCAAGATAATGCTGTTCAACTTGTTACAGAAGCGGTTTGGCGTGCAAGAGCAGGCATTAAAGACCCACATCGTCCAATTGGTAGCTTCTTATTCCTAGGGCCAACGGGTGTTGGTAAAACAGAGCTAGCTAAAGCACTTGCTGCACAGCTATTTGATTCAGAGGAGCATTTTATTCGTATTGATATGAGTGAATATATGGAGAAACATAGTGTATCACGTCTCGTAGGTGCACCTCCCGGCTATATTGGCTATGAAGAAGGCGGTCAATTAACAGAAGCTGTTCGCCGTAATCCTTATTCTGTCGTTTTACTCGATGAAATTGAAAAGGCGCATCCAGATGTAGCGAACATATTATTGCAAATTTTAGATGATGGTCGCATTACAGATAGTCAAGGACGAATGGTTAACTTTACAAATACCGTTGTAATTTTAACATCTAATATTGGTTCTAGCTATTTAATGGAGGCACAAAAAGATGATCCGGCAGTAGAAGATTTAGTGATGGCAGCACTACGTCAACACTTTAAACCAGAGTTATTAAACCGAATGGATGATATTATTCTGTTCCATGCGTTATCAGAAGAACATTTTACAGCGATTGCTTGGAAATATGTTGAGCAGCTTGTAAAACGTGTAGCTGAACAGGAAATTACGTTAGATGTCGCACAAGACGTCATAGATTGGGTTGTCGAGCAAGGTGCAGATCCACAGTTTGGGGCTCGTCCGTTAAAACGATTTGTGCAACGTTATATTGAAACAGCGGTTGCCAAGGAGTTATTACGTGGTGAAGTACTGCCTGGAGAAACTTTGCATATTAAAATGTGTGATGGTCAGTGTGTAGTGGAAAAATAATAAATAGAAAAAAACCTGTCTCGCACTAGGCGAGACAGGTTTTTTATAATTTGATTAATGATGGTCTGCAGCTTCTGGAGTTGGCTCGTTTGGAATGATTGCGCCAATAACAAAAATTAGTACAGAGAATACAACTGAAAGAATCGCACCAGTTTGGAAATCAAATGGTACTCCGATTACAGCACTTACTACGTAGTTTAACATGGAAACTAGTAAGAATGACCATATGAACGTTACGATATATTGCATTAATTTCACCTCAACCGAACTATTTTATTACATATACATTATCATATCATAACATAAGTCGAAAAAAAAAGAACCTTTTATCAAAAAGTGATGTATTGTGTTTTGTGATTTATGGCAATTTTGTCACAACAAAGTAGTAGAGTGCGCAACGCAAAGTGTTTGCGGCGATTTGCATGGTTTTAGTGGTGCAACGCAAAGTGTTCGTAGCGATTTGCACAGTTTTACCAGCGATTCACAAAGTCCCTGCTGTACAGAACAGAAGTGTCACCAACGAAAACGTGAATTGAACTATCGAAAGCTATGTGAAGTACAAGCATTTGCTATACTAATTTTAAATCATCTTGCACCATTCCTTAATTATGAGTTATAATTATGACCAGTTACTAATAATTGATAGTAAGAAAGCAGAGGGGTTGCTATATGAACGCAGGTATTATAGGTTTAGGCAGATACGTTCCTGAAAAGGTCGTGACGAATTTTGACTTAGAAAAAATTATGGATACGTCGGATGAATGGATTCGAACTCGTACTGGAATTGAAGAACGTCATTTTGCTGCAGATAATCAAGAAACTTCAGATTTAGCAGTAGCTGCTGCGAAAGATGCTATAGCCAAAGCAGGTATTACGCCTGAAGAAATAGGATTAATACTTGTAGCAACTGTAACGCAAGATCAAACATTTCCTAGTGTAGCATGTATGGTTCAAGAGCAAATTGGTGCGGTAAATGCAGCAGCAATGGACCAAGCAGCGGCTTGTGCAGGATTTATATATAGCTTAGTGACAGCAAAACAATTTGTAGAATCAAATGCTTATAAATATGTCTTAGTAGTAGGTGTTGAAAAGCTGTCAAAAGTCATTAATTGGGAAGATCGTAATACGGCTGTTTTATTTGGTGATGGTGCTAGTGCTGCCATTGTTGGCCCAGTATCAGAAGGTAGAGGGATTTTATCATTTGAGCTTGGGGCAGACGGTACAGGCGGCAAACATCTATATTTAACGCAACAGGATACAATTGCGATGAACGGTCGCGAAGTATTTAAGTTTGCTGTACGCCAAATGGGTGAATCAGCAGTAAATGTATTAGATAAAGCAGGTTTAACAAAAGAAGAAGTTGATTTTCTAATTCCGCATCAAGCGAATATTCGAATTATGGAATCGGCACGTGAACGTTTAGCATTACCAGCGGAAAAAATGTCAAAAACGATTCACAAATATGGCAATACATCGGCTGCTTCTATTGGTATTTCTTTAGTAGAAGAGCTTGAAGCAGGTAAGATAAAAGATGATGATCTATTAGTACTTGTCGGTTTTGGCGGTGGCTTAACATGGGGTGCCGTTGCATTAAGATGGGGAAAATAAAAACGATAATTGCTTGAGAGGAGTAAGACAATGAGTAAACGACGAGTAGTAATTACAGGAATTGGCGCAGTAACACCACTAGGTAATAGCATCGAAGAAACATGGGCAAACATTAAAGCTGGTAAATCAGGCGTTGGTGAATTAACACGCTTAAATAAAGACCTATTCGCTGCAAAAATCGCGGCTGAAGTAAAAGACTTTGATATTGAAAAGTATATTGAACGTAAAGAAGCTCGTAAAATGGATCGTTTCACGCACTATGCACTAGCTGCGTCAATTATGGCGATGGAAGATGCACAGCTTACAATCGATGAAGAGTTAGCACCGCGTGCAGGTGTATGGATTGGCTCTGGTATCGGTGGTATGGAAACATATGAACAACAATTTCTAACATTCCAAGAGCGTGGCGCACGTCGTGTTAGTCCATTCTTTATTCCAATGATGATTCCAGATATGGCTTCAGGTCAAGTATCTATTCACTTTGGTGCGAAAGGAATCAACTCTTGTTCAGTAACAGCTTGTGCATCAGGTACGAACTCAATCGGTGATGCATTTAAAGTAATTGAGCGTGGAGATGCAGATGTGATGATTTCTGGTGGAGCCGAATCACCAATCGTGACGATGGCAGTGGCAGGCTTCTGTGCAAATACAGCATTATCTTTAAATACGGATCCTCAAACAGCTTCTCGACCATTTGATAAAAACCGTGACGGCTTTATTATTGGTGAAGGTGCCGGAATTGTTATTTTAGAAGAATATGAACATGCAAAAGCGCGTGGCGCAAAAATTTATGCTGAAGTTCTTGGTTACGGTTCAACTGGCGATGCGCATCATATTACTGCACCAGCTCCAGAAGGTGAAGGTGCTGCACGTGCAATGACGCAAGCATTACAAGATGGTGGCGTAGACCCTTCACAAGTAGGCTACATTAATGCACACGGAACAAGTACACCGTACAACGATTTATTTGAAACACAAGCTGTAAAAACTGCCTTTGGTGAACATGCTTATAAATTAGCAATGAGTTCTACTAAATCGATGACAGGTCACTTATTAGGTGCTGCTGGTGGTGTTGAAGCGATTTTTACAGCACTAGCATTGAAAGAGGGCATTTTACCTCCAACAATTAACCTAACTGAGCCAGACCCTGAGTGCGATTTAGATTATGTACCAAATGAAGCGCGTAAGGCGAACATTGAATATGCAATGAGTAATTCTCTTGGTTTTGGTGGTCATAACGCAAGTCTATTATTCAAAAAAATAGAGGAATAATGAAAAAACGTCAGCCTAATTTACAAGGCTGACGTCTTTTTTTTAAAGTTAGCGAATAGAAAAGAAAGTAAGAAGAAATAGAAAGGATGCCGTTTATTTGTTTCGTCTTTTTATATTTTTAATGAGCTATGGCTTAATGATACTTTCTATTGGCAATTTAATTTTATATTTGAACTATCGGACACTTGGTTATTCTTGGTCAGTAGTCTTAAAATTTATCATGCACACAACTGAGTTTTATATCGCCATTGGAGCTTGTATTGTTCTTTGTAGTGTTGTGCTCGACTTTGGTTTCGATAAAACAGCGAATCTTAAAGATAAGACTTGAATATCACAGGCATGGCGAATGCTTCTGCTACTTTTTTGGCCAAGTCTTCACCTTGTACATCATGGCTTTTCGCTAAAGTATCCATACCATCAATAAATGAATCTGTTTCAAGGTCAATCCATTCGCCGAAGTTACACATCCATGTTGTCAGCTCCGTTAATAGGGACTCGTCTAAAGGCAGTTGCTCTAATTCTAAATTGGCGTGACAATGGCCACACCATAATGGATCTGCACCAAAGTCACCTTCTAATAGAAGGGTTTTGATTGTTTGATGACAATGTTCACAGAGCATATGTTAATTCCTTTCTTAGCGGTTTGTGCGGCCTAAGCCCATTGCTTGTTCCATACGCTTTAAAGTTGCGCTTGCAATAGCATTTGCTTTTTCTGCACCTTCATCCAAAATAATGTCCAGTTCAGATGACTCTACAAGGTTATAAAATCTTTCTTGAATTGGTGTTAGGTGGTCGATTACTGCTGAAGCGACACCTTGTTTGAAGCCACCGTATCCGATGCCTTCATACTTTTTCACCAAATCTTCAATTGCTACACCTGAAATAGCGGATTCAATCGTTAGTAAGTTTGAAACACCTGGTTTATTTTCAACATCAAATGCCACAATACCATCAGAGTCAGTGACAGCAGATTTGATTTTTTTCTCGATATCTTTTGCTGTATCTAAAAGTTTAATCGTTGCTTTTGTATTTGGATCAGATTTGCTCATTTTTTTTGTAGGTTCTTGTAATGATTTAATACGAGCTCCAGCTTTTGGTAATTGGATTTCAGGAATCGTTAACACTTCACCATAACGTTTGTTAAAGCGCTCTGCAAGGTCACGTGTTAGCTCAATATGCTGTTTTTGATCATCCCCTACAGGAACAATATTCGTGTTATATAATAAAATATCAGCCGCCATTAATGGTGGATAGGTTAAAAGAGCTGCTGAAACAGTTTCTTTACCATGTGATTTATCTTTAAACTGTGTCATACGCTCTAGTTCACCAATAGAAGTGACACATTGTAGCATCCATCCCGCTTGTGCATGAGCTGGTACTTCAGATTGAATGAATAACGTTGACTTTTGAGGGTCAATTCCAGTCGCAATATAAGTAGCCGCTAAATTACGGATGTTTTGACGTAACTCTTTTGGATCTTGCGCAACAGTAATGGCATGTTGGTCAACGATACAGTAAATAGCATTCCCTTCATGCTGTAGTGCTGGGAATTGCTTGAATGCACCAAGATAATTGCCTAATGTTACAATACCTGTTGGCTGTACGCCTGAAAAAATAGTTGTCATAATTAGTTCCTCCTCGGGGTTCGAAAAATAAAAAAACATCATGCGTCCTCATTAGAATAAACTAATGAAGGGACGAATGATGTTCGAATCCGCGGTACCACCCTGCTTACCTTAAAAGGCCACTTTGCTTCGTAACGTGAAGGGACGAGCTTTGCTAATGGGGTCAAGTGAAGACTTGAACGTTCACAAAGCTAACTCGGAAGTCCATTCCAAATGCATACATGGTCTGTTTCCAGCAACCACAGACTCTCTATACATGTATATTGCAAATGTACTACTCTTCGTCAGCGTTTTTAACTACACTATTTAATGTGTAGAGAGTGTCTTTTCGAGAACAACAATCAAAAAACTGTTGACCATCCAGACTGGCGCAAATGCGCTTCTCTTGTTGCACAAAATTATAGTATAAAGACTTAGTTAAATGCAAGCCTGTAAATTCAGTCTTATGACTGAAATTTTTTGTGTTGTAAAAAAAGGAAACCAATATTATCTAAAGTACGTCTTAATTGTACACGTCTACATGACATTATTCTCGTTTGTGTTTTTTAATTGAGAACAACTAGTTTCGAGAAATTCATGTTTAAAATGACTTGTTACTGGGAATATTATTATTAGTTCATTGGACATACCAAGAAAGTGAATACTTAATTGAATACATTAAGGTAGTATTAATAGACAGAATATTTTGTAACAAAGTCATATATCCTGTATTCTTTTTTTCCTTGGAACTATATTCAAATACAGCAGAGTGCTGTATAATGGAACTGTAGATTTACATTACATTAATTCTAATTTAAGAAATTGGTTTATAGATAACGAATACAAATAGAAAGGATGTGTCAGTATGATAGTTACTTTATTTACATCACCAAGTTGTACGTCTTGTCGTAAAGCAAAAGCATGGTTAGAGGAGCATGAAATTCCTTATACAGAACGTAATATTTTTTCTGAACCGTTAAGCATTAGTGAAATCAAAGAGATTTTACGAATGACGGAGGATGGAACAGACGAAATTATTTCCACTCGTTCTAAGATATTCCAAAAATTGAATGTAGATGTTGAGAGCTTACCTTTACAACGCTTATATGAATTAATTCAAGAATATCCTGGATTATTACGCCGACCAATAATTTTAGATGAGAAAAGACTGCAAGTAGGCTATAACGAAGATGAAATTCGACGATTTTTACCGCGTAAGGTTAGAGCTTATCAATTACAAGAAGCACAGCGTATGGTGAACTAAAACCCACTTAGACTGCATAGAATGATGTAGTAGGTGTTACAAATGCAAAAGCATGTTGTGACATCTATTTTTTTATGTTTTACTTATGTAAAAACCTTCATTCAAAACTAATATTTAATAGGTAAAAGTCATATATTTCCGTAAAAGTATGTTAAACTTGATTTAATACAAATAGTTTACTACAATTTCAATTATTCAAATATCTTCTTTGAAACGGTGTATATCCTTTTCATTTTATGAAAGAACAGCATACAATAGAATTAGAGACAACTGTGACCAAAAAAATTACGATTACGGTTGCTCGATGATTTTCTGTGGTGTGGTCAAAGGTTGAAAAACAAAGGAGTATGAAGGTTAAAAACAATGAATCAAAGCATACTAATGAAATAATACTGTTTTTCGACAAATGACAGTGAAGGGAGATGAGGTCTAGTGGACATCGAACGTGTAAATGAGAATACACTCAAGCTCTTTATTACGTACAATGATATAGAGGATCGCGGCTATAGTCGTGAAGAAATTTGGTACAACCGAGCAAAGGGTGAACAACTTTTTTGGGATATGATTGATGAAGTGAACACTGAAGATTATTTTGATGTAGAAGGTCCGATTTGGATTCATATCAATGCGTCAGAAGTAGGCTTAGAAATCATTGTCACACGTGCACATATTTTAAAAGACGGTGAAACATTAGATGGTCATTCACATTTTGATGAACAAAAAAGTATGTTTGCCCCATTTGACGAAGTTGGAGAGGATCTACTTAGTCAATTAACTCAATTTGGTGACATGGATGAATCAGAGTTATTTATGGATACAGACATTTATGTTTATAAATTTAAAGATATTGATGAGTTAATCCCCGTTGCAAAACGGATGACAGATGACTTAGTGGATTCCTCATTATTCAAATATGAAGGTAGTTACTATCTTGTAGTAGACTTTGCGAATGCAGACGATGATTTAAATCGTCATGATAAAAACGCGATTATTAAAGAGTTTTTAAGCCCTTCTAATTTCACAATTCATCGCCTTGAGGAATATGGCGAAAAAATTATGGAATACGATTGCTTTGAAACTGTACGAAAATATTTTAGTTAACATCTTCATGCTTCTGATTATCAGAGGCTTTCAGACTGTAGACACACTCAAAATGAGTAGGACTACAGTCTTTTTTTACGTTTTCAGATAAAGGAGCTAAAGATAACTCAAATTTCAAAGAAAAGCACATCATTAGTTGGCGTATAGAAAAACTTTTACTACAATGAGGCAAAAAGGAGAAGGATAACATGCTTATTGCCTATACAGACAAACAGCAATTATTTATTTCCTATCAACATTCAAGACAAGCTTTACGACAACTTCGCCAGCAATTACAATTTTTTTGTCCACAGTGTCAACAGCCTGTACAATTAAAAATTGGTAAGCTGAATATCCCGCATTTTGCACATATTATTAACGATTGTCATCATCGATTTGCGGAAGGGGAATCAGAGCTCCATTTACAAGGGAAAATTCAATTATTTGAATGGTTGCAGGCACGTGGGCATAGAGTAAAGCTGGAGCCATTTTTAAGGACACTATCGCAAAGGCCCGATTTACTACTGCAAGGTGAGCATCAGCAGATTGCCATTGAATATCAATGTAGTGCGATAACAAAAGAAAACTGGCAACGACGTACAGCAGGTTATGAAAAGCATAACATTCAAGCATTATGGCTTTTTCAAACACCACAGAAAAAATATACTACAAATGCAATTCAAAAAATTAGAATTTCCCCTATCCATCAAAATGCAATTGCTTATTCATCCAACAATGTGCCGTATTTAGTTACATATGATGCGAGAGCAGCAAAATTTAATTATTGGACGAATCTACTTTATGTTCACGGGCATACTTTTATAGCGAAAGTACTCTCGATTCCACTCAGCAAACAGCAATTCCCATTCTATGAGCCTAAGCCGATTACACATGAATCATTTACTATATACAAGGAGATATATATAAGATTGTGTCAACGGTATGTAATGCAAAAATTATTGCGAAGTCGAAAGGGAGTTCAAGATCGTTTTCTACGGAGTTGCTATGAACAAAATTTTTCGGTGAATGCACTGCCTCAATACATTGGTATACCTGTTAAAAATGCAAGGGCTATTCCGATGTTCTCAATTGAATGGCAAGCAATTTTATTAAATTATTGCAGGGAATTACAATTGCTACCGTATGAGTTAAGGCAAGAAGATATTCGACTGTTTCTAAAGCTTCTTAATGTGGAGCCAACTGAAATGGGCGTGCAAGCTGTTGAAAACTATGGAAACTTGTTAGGCCATCGTTTTTATCAAATGGATTGCGCTAGTGCGATATGGAAGCGAGTATATACCTATATGTATAATCAACCGTTTGTTTAAATCCCTTCATGGAGCTAATGTATCGCTGTGGATAATCAAACTGGGATTTTGATGAGTTGAGCTACAGGGTATTATTTGCAATTGTCGCAATATATTGAGAAAATATGAGAGTACAGGAAAGTCATATATAAAGGGGGCTGGCTCATGGCTAGTAACAGTAATCGAGTTTTAATGAGAAATGAAATACCAGTAGAGTTAACTTGGCGATTGGAAGATATTTTTGCAACGGATACACTATGGGAAGAGGAATTTAAGAAAGTCGCAGAACTTTCGAAAGAAGCATCTAGCTATGCAGGTACTTTAAAAAATGGTGCAGATGCCTTATTAGCTGTACTAACTTATTACGATAAAATTTATCAACGTACAATGAGACTCTATACGTATGCGCATATGCGATATGATCAAGATACAACGAATAGCTTTTATCAAGATATGAATAGTCGAATTCAAACGTTAGCGACAAATATTTCAGCAGCACTTTCATTTTTAACACCTGAAATTTTATCACTAAGCGAAGAAACAATTGAATCCTATTTAGCTGATAATCAGGATTTACAATTATATAAGCAATCATTAAAAGAAATTTCAATGACCCGTCCACATGTTCTACCAGCAGAACAAGAAGCATTACTTGCACAAATGGCAGAGGTGACAGGCACTGCTTCCAATACATTTAGTATGTTAAATAATGCGGACTTAGTTTTCCCTACAGTTAAAAACGAGGATGGGGAAGAAGTTCAACTAACACATGGTAATTACATTAAGTTTTTAGAAAGTAAAAATCGATCTGTACGTGAAGCAGCATTTAAAGCGATGTATGAAACGTATGGTCATTTTAAAAACACATTCGCTGCTACATTGACAGGTAATGTAAAAAAACATAATGTCAGTGCACGAGTGCGTCATTATGAATCGGCACGACATGCGGCATTGTCCAATAACTTTATCCCAGAAAGTGTCTACGATCAGTTAGTAGAGACTATTCATAAACATCTACCAACTATGCAACGTTATATTGCATTACGTAAAAAGTTATTAGGTGTAGATGAGTTGCATATGTGGGATTTATTTACACCACTAGTGCAAGAAGTAGATATGAAAGTTCCTTATGAGGAAGCTAAAGACATTTTAGTGAAAGCGTTAGCCCCACTCGGAAAAGAATATCAAGACATTGTCCAAAGTGGTTTCGATAATCGTTGGGTTGATGTTAAGGAAAATAAAGGTAAACGTAGTGGCGCGTATTCATCAGGTGCTTACGGTACGAATCCTTATATTTTAATGAACTGGCAAGACAATGTGGATAACTTATTTACATTGGCGCATGAGTTTGGGCATAGTGTCCATAGTTATTATACTCGTAATAATCAGCCTTTTGTTTATGGAGATTATTCCATTTTCGTGGCCGAAGTGGCGTCTACATGCAATGAGGAATTATTGAATGATTATCTGTTGAAAACAATAGAAGATCCGCAGCAAAAAATATATTTATTAAACCATTGGCTAGACGGTTTCCGTAGCACAGTATTCCGTCAAACAATGTTTGCAGAATTTGAACATTTAATTCATCAGATGGATAAAAACGGAGAATCGTTAACAGCGGAACGTTTAACGGAAGTGTATTATAACTTGAATAAGCAATATTTCGGTGAGGATATGGTAGTTGATGAGGAAATTGGTCTGGAATGGGCTCGCATTCCGCATTTCTATTACAATTACTACGTCTATCAATATGCTACTGGTAAATCCGCAGCTACGGCATTAAGTAAGCAAATATTAGAGGAGGGTGCTCCTGCTGTAGAACGTTATATTAATAACTTCTTGAAAGCTGGATGCTCAGATTTCCCGATTGAAGTGCTTAAGGCTGCAGGTGTTGATATGAATGTAGCTAAACCAATTGATGATGCTTGTAAAGTATTTGAACAACGCTTAAATGAATTGGAAAAATTATTGTTGAATAATTAATAGGTATGGCTGTAGTAACATTACTACAGCCATTTTCTATTTTATGTAGAAATTGGCTTTCGAGAAAAAAGTAAATAATAATGTTTTTCTTTGATTTACAAATGATTAAAAGTTTCCATCTTGAAAAAATACTGTACTGTAATCGCTTTCTATATGACAAATTTGTGAATCTAAAGCAGGATTCATTGCTAAATTTATTATTCCATGATAAAGTGAATCTTGTGAAATAAATCACAAAACAAACATACACCCCTTTGTTTGAACGTGAACATTTCTCCCATCCCCTTTGTGAAAAAGAGGCGTCTCTATCTGTCGAGGATAGTGGCGCCTCTTTTATTATAGTTCTTTCCTGCTAATTCTTTATACGTTCCATGTCTTTTGTAGTTTTTTTCTTAGCGCTTCTTTAACTAAGGTGAATAGATTGGTTTTAACTTGATAATAAGCCGAAAGATGGAATCATGTTGCTTTCATATAAGGTTTTAGTATCACTGCCTTTGACCTACAATAGGCACTTCCTATAATGAAAGATTATAACGTTATGAAATAAAAAAAAGAATAGGACTCAGTTATAAAATGGTTGAGTTCCTATCCTTTTGGAATAAAAGTATAATTGCATTATTTAATACGCCACAGTGTAGCGTGATCTGTTTGAATACGTTCAATCTTTTGTTGAAGCATACGTTTTTTTAACTCACGTTCTGCTGCTTGTTCTGTTAAGGAATAAATAAATGCTATGTCATTTGTAGAAAGTGTATGGTACTTTAAAAATAATTCTTCAATAGTGGGTAACGGTTGGCGAATTAACTGTTCATTCATCATTTCTTGTAAAATATGTTCATAAACTTCATAGTCATAGCTACCGCTCACTTTTAGCCCTTCATCCTCAATGCACTCATTGAAAAATACAATACTAGGTACTTCATCAACTTCCATTTCTCTTTTTATATAAAGGTCGCATTGGAATGCACGTGCGGCTTCTTTTGAACCGAAATCGACAGTGAATTCATTCATATCTAACTGTACTTCCTCTGCAATTTTTAACAGCGTTGCATAGGAATTAACATCCTGATAATTCAGCAAAACATATTCTTGTAATTTTGACAAATAACGAGCGCCTGAACGTTTACCCTGTAATTCTGCCGCCTTTATGGCAATAGAGGGTAACACAGGGTGATTAATATCCAGTTCAATCCCTGATTCACAGCCCTTCATGCGCTTACTCAAACAATTAAGTGAAGAGAGCTCTGTGCTTAACACAAAGCGCCATGAAAAATAATGATTATACTCTAGTTGTAGTTTACGAATGATGGATTGCATACTAAAAGCTTCAGGACAAAGTGGATCTACGAAAATATACAATTCAATTGGCTTATTGGCAGTAGAAATCGTCGGTGTTGGTTCTTGCAACATTTGAATATTATTCACGTAATAATTCCCCCTCATCGTCATTAGGTGTATTAATCATGTGATGAGCTGTTAAAACTAAACGTTGGTAGTAGGTTTCACGGAACTTCCCTTCCAAACCAACCTCATCCATCGCTTCAGCCATACACTCTAGCCAAGCCTGGGCACGATCAGGTGTGATTGGAAAATTCATATGACGCGCACGCATCATTGGATGTCCATGCTCTTCTGTAAAAAGATTTGGACCCCCTAAATATTGTGTTTGAAATTGAATTTGCTTGCGGGCTGTCTCTGTCAAATCTTTAGGGAAGATTGGCATAAGATCAGGATGCTGTGCAACTCTTTTATAGAACGCATGTATGAGTTCAGAAAGTTTTTCAGCTCCAAGCTCCTCATAAGGAACAGTGTATTTTCGACTCATAAGTAAATGCTCCTTTTATTCTTTATAAGAAGTATATCGTAAAGTACAAATCAATATGTTCATGTACCATTTTATCTAATACTTTGTTGAATTGAAAAATGTGAATATCTTGTGACTACCTTCATTCTATCAACGTCCATTCGTTTACACAAACAAAGAGCACTTTGAAAATGTTTTCGATAGAAAAGCACAAATTTCACCAACGAGGGTGAAATTTGCTGAAAAAGACTGTAATTACAGGCTTTATGCGATTTAAACAGTGTAATAATTCATCACTTTTTTGACATAATTCTGCGTTTCTTTAAATGGTGGAATGCCATTATATTTTGTTACGCGAGAAGCTCCAGCGTTATAAGCGGCCAAAGCCAGTGTTGGATCATTATCAAATTTATCAAGCATTTGGCGTAAATATTTGGCTCCAGCCATAATATTTTGCTCGGGATCAAATGAATTCGTTACACCTAAATATTGGGCTGTCTTAGGCATTAATTGCATTAAGCCTTGAGCGCCTGCATGACTGACAGCGAATGTGTTAAAGTTGGACTCTTGCTTGATAACGGCAGCAATAAGCTTAGCTGGTACATTATAAGTAGCCGCAGCCTTATCGATAATTGCGGCATATTGGTTAGCTCCAGCAAGTGAATTTGCATAGGCAGTCGAGCCAATCACATCGTCTGATACATAGGAATCTAGCTTAGTGCTGGCTTGCATGTTTGATAATGTTGCTTGGAGAGAGGCGGGAATATACACAGAATTCGTTCCATTATAGAGCAATGATTGGAGCGAACTATTTGTATTTCCACCAGTCATACCTGTTAAGCTACTAAGCTGGTCCATAAAGTTGGCAGAGCCCGAAGAACTCATGCCAAGGAGGCTAGATAATTTTGCGTTGTTCGTTGTTGTCGCATCGCCTAACATTTCTTCAATCATATCAGAAAAGATAGAATTGCTGTTTGTGAAAGAATTTGGTGAAGTATTTCCCGTAGAACCTAATGTTTGTAGTGCTTGGATTTCAAGCATTGTTCTCAAAGATTGGATATCCAATGAGCTGGTCACCCTTTCGTATTGTAATAAGCATTATTGTTGTTTAGTTGATTGTAAAGCTTTCATAAAGCGTGCAATTTTTTTTTCAGCAATTTGTTTTTTTATATCGTATTGCTGTAGAAATTCGTCGAAGATTGCTTTTCCTTTTATTTCATCTTTTGATTCATATTCTACCTCATAATCGTCACACTGCAAATAGAAAGAATGATCAAATACAAGAAGTCCGTCTTTATAAGGAATTTCGACACGGTCCGTTGTAAGGGAACCAAAAACGGCTAATTGTTCTAATGCAATGTTGTGTGACGCTAGTCTTTTTGCGACTTCTGGTGCATAAAAACCTTGGCCTGCAAGCATTTTCTCTGCTTGTGCAGCGGTCAATTCATCGGTTGTTTCTAAATGTGTATGATTTGAAGTTTTCTCTTTTAATGTACATTCATAATAATTATTAATAATGCGGATACGTAACCCACTTTGCAAATTTCGAATAGCATTAGTAGGTGTGTCGAAATAATGATTTGTTTGACGATGAATAGCATTTTTTTGGATTTGGAATTCTTCTAGCAAATGCTCATATTGTTGTTTAGTTAAAATATTTTTAAACTCAATTTCAAGTTGTTGTGCCATAGATGCTCATCCTTTTTTATTAATTTACTTGCGTCAACGGAAGTCCGCTACTTCTAATAAGTGTGTGTTGCCAAACTATAATTTGATTGGGAGGGGCTTCTACCCCTACTGTTGTCATCGATATTTAACTGGAGCTTTTTTCAAGCAGAAATGAAAAAGCTCGGGACGCAATTAAGCGAATGTTGTAATCGGTTTTTAGCCGAAGTTTGCTTGTTGTTTTGCAATTACACACTGCAACTATTTACCCCATATGCTAAAATAAGAGGAAGAGAACGACGAAAAGGGGACCCACATTTGCGTAAAATATATACTATAAAATCATTTTATTTTGAAAATCAGCAACCTCATTTTAGTTTAAACGACAATCATAAAAATTTACAGCTAAAGCCTGCTGCCCAAGTAATTGCAGATTCAGATGATTTTGCATTTATCTATTTACTGGATGCAGGAGAGGACTATCATTACTTGCGTTTTCCACAAAACAGTTGGGACAATCTTGTACATATTTTACAAGCCAAACAAAACCCAATGTTAAAAGTAGATGGGGAAGTAATTGAACTGACAAACTTTTACGAGGAATTGGAAATGCTCGTGTATAATATTGAAGGAAATTACAATTACGGAGCAGAATTTGTTCAAGCAGTGGAACAACACTTCAAGGCAGTTCTCGCTGATTAAAAAAGACAAAACGAACAGACGGTGTTGGTTTTGTCCGATACCGAATGTCGGGAGGTTTTAGCGATGGGACAATGGGAGATTTTTTTAAGTCCTTATAAACAAGCAGTAGATGAGTTGAAAATAAAATTAAAAGGTATGCGATCTCAGTTTGGCATTGTCAATGCAAATTCACCAATTGAATTTGTGACAGGACGAGTAAAGCCACTGGCAAGCATTTACGATAAAACGCTAGAAAAAGGACTAGCCTTTGAACCGTCGAAGCAACTTGGCGACGAGCTTGGCGATATTGCAGGTGTTCGTATTATGTGTCAATTTGTAGATGATATTTCGACGGTGACAGAGCTAATTCGACAACGTAAGGATATGCGCGTAGTGGAAGAGCGAGATTATATTACCCATAATAAGCCAAGCGGTTATCGTTCATATCATATGATTGTAGAATACCCCGTTGAGACCATACAAGGAAAAAAAGTAGTGCTAGCAGAGATTCAAATTCGTACATTAGCTATGAATTTTTGGGCATCAATAGAACATTCACTAAATTATAAATATAAGGGCATGTTTCCAGAGGAAATAAAAAATCGTCTACAAAGTGCAGCAGAAGCAGCCTTCCGGTTAGATGAAGAAATGTCTTCGATTCGTAGTGAAATTCAAGAAGCACAGGCCTATTTTAGTGAATTTAAAGAGGCATCGAATCCTAGTTTACTATCAGAGAAGGAGCGTGACTCACAATGAAATTTTCTATTCAATCACGTAGAGATGCACAATCAAATGAATTAATGGAGCTAGCAAAAACATATTTGCAAGATTTTGGATTAACATACGATGAAGAGACACCTGAAATTGTCGTATCGATAGGTGGGGACGGCACGCTATTACATGCTTTCCATCGCTACTCACATTTGCTAGATCAAGTTGCATTCGTCGGTATTCATACAGGCCATTTAGGATTTTATGCGGATTGGAAACCTTCCGAACTAGAGAAATTAGTGCTATCTATTGCGAAAAAAGATTTTAATGTTGTGGAGTATCCCTTATTAGAAGTAAAAGTGGAACATCATAATGCAGAATCAAACACTTATTTGGCACTAAATGAAGCGACCGTGAAATCGCCTGATGTTACCCTTGTAATGGATGTTGAGTTAAATGGTAATCAGTTTGAGCGTTTCCGTGGGGATGGCCTTTGTGTTTCGACCCCATCAGGTAGTACAGCCTATAACAAAGCTTTAGGAGGAGCCATTATCCACCCTACTTTAGCGGCACTTCAAATTACTGAAATTGCCTCTATAAATAATCGCGTCTTCCGAACAGTAGGCTCGCCACTAATTTTACCAGCTCATCATCACTGTATTTTACGCCCAGTGAACGATCAAAACTTCAATATGACAGTTGATCATCTACAAGTCACACAAGGTGATGTGAAATCCATTGCTTTCAATGTAGCAAATGAAAGGGTCCGCTTTGCACGCTTCAGACCGTTTCCGTTTTGGGAACGTGTGCATGAGTCATTCGTTGCAAATGAGTAATAGCGATACACGTTTTACACTTCAATTTCAAGCTGAAAAGGATGGTCAATTGCTCCGTGAGGCTTTAGCGCAATGGCAAATATCGAAACGTGCTTTAACAGCTATTAAGTTTGATGGGGGCTTACTATCGGTCAATGGTATCGAGCAAAATGTACGTTACCCCCTTCACATGGGAGATCAGGTAGAAATAAAATTTCCACCAGAAGAGAAAAGTGATGGACTCACAATTGAATATGGAGCGCTGTCTATTATTTACGAGGATGAGGCTTTGTTAGTGCTTGATAAACCAGCACATCAAAGTACAATTCCATCCCGTGAGCATCCGTCAAAAAGTGTAGCTAATTTTGTTTGTGGCTATTTTGAACAACAACGCTTAGCCTCCACCGTCCATGTTGTGACAAGGCTCGATCGTGATACATCAGGCTTGTTATGCATCGCTAAGCATGCACATATCCATCACTTAATGGGTTTAGCCCAACGCAGTGGTAATGTGTCGCGTGAATATGAAGCAATTGTACACGGACATTTAATAGAGGATAGGCAGTCTATCATTGCGCCTATTGGTCGAAAAGAATCTAGTATTATTGAACGTGAGGTACGGAAGGATGGCCAATTTGCGCATACGGATGTGACCGTCTTACAGCGTTTTACAGTTCAAGGAGAGCCGATGACACATATTCGCTTAAAATTGCATACAGGACGAACACATCAAATCCGCGTGCATATGGCTTATGTAGGTCACCCACTTATAGGCGATGAATTATATGGGGGAAGCCGTAATCTAATAGATCGGCAAGCACTACATTGTGTATCGTTGTCTTTGCAGCATCCATTAACAAATGAGAAGTACTCTTTCACAAGTATGTTAAAGGATGATATGCAACAAATATTAAATATTTGAGGAGGTGTTCGCGAAATCGAGCATCTCCTTATCATTTTTACTATTAAATAGTATCTTAATAGCATGTTAACAGAAAAATAAGCAATTGTAGGGTATAGTAAAGAAGAAAGTTGTTTTTATCTAAAAAAAGAGTTTGCACAAACAGTGCATGCACACTATTATATAAAAGGTAGATTTGCGTCAATGAACGTAAAATAATTTCAACGCTCGGAAGGAGGGGACAAGCATGATAGAGGAAAGAAATGAAAAGGATGATGTGCAATTCGACGAGGCACATTTACGTGGTATGCTAGAAAACAATGAAATTAACGCATTCCGTGATGAGTTTTTAGAACTTCATCCATATGATCAGGCAACGTTTTATGAAAAGGTGGAGCCTGATATAAGGAAGATCATCTATTCGTACTTGTCTCCGACGGAAATGGCTGATATTTTTGAGGCAATCGAAATAGATGATGACGAATATACAGCGTATTTAGCTGAGATGGATCCAGCATACGGTGCAGAAATGCTGTCCCATATGTATGCTGATGATGCTGCAGACGTTTTAAATGAGTTGGATACAAAGCAACGAGAAAGCTATTTGGGCATGATGGATGTAGAAACAGCTGAAGAGATTAATGAGCTTTTAAGTTATGATGAATATACGGCTGGTTCTATTATGACAACTGAATACGTAGCTATTCCTGAAAATTCAACTGTTCGTTCTGCAATGGCGATATTGCGTAAAGAGGCACCAAATGCCGAAACGATTTATTATATATTTGTTGTGGATGAGGCACATCGACTAACAGGGGTTATTTCACTCCGTGATTTAATCATTGCTGATGAGGATACACTTATTCGCTCCATTATGAATGAACGAGTTGTAATGGTGCATGTGGGTGATGACCAAGAGGAAGTAGCACAAATTATGAAGGATTATAATTTCCTAGCAACACCTGTTATTGGTGATCAAGGTGAGCTTTTGGGGATTATTACTGTCGATGATATTATCGACGTTATTGATGAGGAAGCATCGGAAGACTACTCGAAATTAGCGGGTATTTCCGATATGGATAAGTTTGATACTAATCCTTGGCAAGCAGCAAAAAAACGTTTGCCTTGGCTTGTTATTTTATTGTTTTTAGGTATGCTAACAGCGAATTTAATGGGGCAGTTTGAAGATACATTAGATAAAGTAGCGTTGCTTGCTGTCTTTATTCCGCTTATTTCAGGTACTTCGGGGAATAGTGGCACACAAGCACTTGCTGTTGCCATTCGAGGCATTGCGACAGGTGATGTCGAAGAACATAGCAAAATGAAGCTGTTACTTCGAGAGGCAGGTACTGGCATCTTAACAGGAATTGTTTGTGGCCTGATTGTTATTGGTATTGTATATATATGGAAAAGTGAATTAATTTTAGGGATGCTTGTTGGTGCAGCAATTTGTGGTTCGATTTTAGTGGCAACACTTGCTGGCTCATTTATCCCATTATTAATGCATCGTATGAAAATTGATCCGGCTGTTGCATCGGGTCCGTTTATTACAACATTAAATGATATTACGAGTATTTTAATTTATTTAGGACTAGCGACCGTGTTTTTAAGTCAAATAGGCTAAGAACCAATTTCTTCACTTTTGCATATTGTAGGGAAAAAAGGGAAGTGATAATTGTGGAGCGAGAGCCACGCCTATATATAAAGTCACCAACTTATTTCTTAAACATTTCTAAAATGCTACATGAATTGGATTTGGATGAAAGTACGTCTGTCTATGTAAGAGATCAATACGACAGTGAGTCGAGTCTAGATGAAGCGGTACCTAAATTAGTGAAAGAACAAGTAAATGAAGAAGTAAACGAAGAAATGGACGAATATATTATAAAGCAGCTACAGTTTTTAGAAAAACCGTTTCGTCAAAAAGCTTATCAACCATTATTAATCACTTTAAAGGATGGTAGAAGACTAAGTGGAACTGCTTCAGATATGCAAATGGATTCCCTATTGTTGACGTCCAAGGAGTTCAATACACAAGAAATTATTTACTTCGAGGATATTGAACAAATATTATGGCGGGGGAAACAATTGCCGATATTATAAAAAAAGTGTACAGCAGAGGATGCTGTACACTTTTTTTTTATGTGTAGTGTGTCAAAGGAGAAAGACTTAATTACAAATCCCTAAGTCAACATCAGCGATACATTGAACAGCGCAGAAACAAGATAAATCCACAGTGATACAGCTATCAGTAGAGTTCCAATCATCTACTTTACAAATTTTCTTCATATTTACGCAGCAGCCATCACGACTTAATAAGTCTACAGTGCTTTCAGTAGAATCATAAGTACATAATGGTTCTAAAACGCGTAAAGTAGCACAGCATTCATCAAACATATCTTCGACACGGAAAAATACTGATGTACATTTACAAGGATCTGCTGATGGTGAGCTAAAGAATGCTTTAAATGGAGTACCGTCTTTTGTAATAAGCATGAATACGCGTGTATCTGCTGTTGAGCGTGCAGGACTTACGATCCCGCCTAGTGGTTCTAAGAAACAGTTTGCTGTACATGGAGAACACTCATCTCGCACCGCTTGATTTTGAATATCTAAAATTGCACGCACCACGTCACATACGCAGCCTGCTGAATGGATAGGTCCAATAGGATTTGTTGGTTTACCACAACCCATATTGTCACCTCCTTTCTTTCTAACTACTTCTACAATATGTGCTTTTGAAAAATGGACTCGGGCTTTCGTTTACTTATTCAAATGAATAGTTTTTTTATGTGTGGAGAAACTGTTAGGAAAAGGAGGGTAAATACCTTGAGGTTATTAGGAATGATGTTGCCTCTATTCGTCTGTATGACATTGCTTATTGGATGCACGGAAAAAGAAAAATTTATTGTCTATGGTTCTCCACAAAATGAAGCAGAGCTTGAATCGGTATTAAAAGAAGAAAAATCGGTTGAAAAATCAACTGTCATTCAATATGACGATAAAATGCTTGTGGCTGTGCAAATTAAACCATTGAAAAAATGGAATACGACTAAAATAGAGAAGAAACTCCAAAAAAAGTTTGATGAAAAGTATCCCAGCAAAGAGGTTTTTGTTTCAGCCGATTATAAAATATTTTATGAAGCCAATAAAATAAAAAAGGACCAACTTGAAGATAATAAACTAAGCAAGAAAATTACGGAGCTGCAGAAGCTTGCAAAGGAGGAAACATAATGGAAAAAGAGCAATATCAACAGCTAGAACAAAACATAACACCGCCTACCCCTTACTTAAAAAATGCCGTTAAAGCATTTGTGGTAGGTGGTCTCATTTGTACAATTGGGCAGGCGGTTTCTCTTTTTTATATCGTTTTCTTTAATTTCACAGAAGCAACAGCCGGAAACCCAACCGTTGCAACGATGGTATTTTTCGCAATGATTTTAACAGGCTTTGGTTTATACAAAAGAATTGGTCAATTTGCAGGAGCAGGTTCAGCAGTGCCTGTTACAGGGTTTGGGAATGCGGTAATTTCTGCTGCAATTGAACATAGATCTGAAGGTTTAGTACTCGGTGTTGGCGGTAATTTATTCAAATTAGCGGGATCTGTTGTGTTATTTGGTGTAGTATCTGCATTTTTTGTTGCACTTATTAAATATATTCTTGTGACGATAGGGGTGGTTTCATGGTAATCATCTTTCCGTCAAAACCATCGTTGTTAGCAGGAGGCGTAGTAGCAGGACCGTTAGAGGACCGCAGTACTTTCAAACAATATTTTGATACGGTCTACGACGATGAGCGCTGGCAAATGGAAACAAATGAACAAGGCCATCGAAAAATGGTTGAAGAAGCTTGTGAATTTGTTATGAAAAAAGGTGGTATTACAACTGCAGAAGTTGATTATTTATTAGGTGGCGATTTAGTTAACCAAATGACGCCTACCAATTTTGCGGCAAGGGAATTAGCTATTCCCTTTATCGGATTATTTTCAGCTTGTGCTACCTCTGTTTCAGCTGTAATTGTAGCCAGCCTTTTAACGGAGCTCGGAGCTGCAAATTATTCAATTGCTGGGGCATCAAGTCAACACAATGCGATTGAACGTCAATTTCGTTATCCGATTAATTATGGTGCACAGAAACCACAAACGGCGCAATGGACTGTAACAGCAGCAGGTTATGCGCTGGTTAGTAAACATCGTGAAGATGCTCCTTCTATTGAAGCAGCCACGATAGGTAAGGTCATTGATTATGGAATGGATGATCCATTTCATATGGGTGCTGCCATGGCTCCTGCTGCCTTCCAAACGATTAAGTCTCATTTAGAGGAACGTAAACAAGAAATATATCATTATGATTTAATTTTAACGGGCGATTTAGGACAGCTTGGCTTAAAACTGCTTAAAGGCATGCTTGTCGAGAGTGGCATAAAAAATGAGGAGTTAACACTTTTACGCGATGCTGGAGCGGAATTTTACGGTCAAGATGAATCCTTTCAATCGGGGGCGAGTGGAGCAGGCTGTTCAGCGGCTGTTTTTTTTAGTTATGTAATGCAAGAGCTTCGTGCAGGGACATATAAACGAGTGCTCCTTGTGGCGACAGGTGCATTGCTATCTCCACTTTCGTTCCAACAGAAAGAGACGATCCCATGTACCGCACATGCGATAGAAATTACAATGAAATGAGGCAACAGCATGGTTATGACTTTTATATTTGCATTTATTGTAGGAGGCATTTTCTGCGTTATCGGTCAATTATTAATGGATGTTGGTAAATTAACGCCAGCACATACATTAAGTACGTTAGTCGTTGTTGGTGCAATTCTAGATGGAATGGGCTTGTATGAGCCACTCATTCATTTTGCAGGTGCAGGTGCTACTGTACCTATTACATCATTTGGTAACTCCTTAACACATGGTGCAATGGCTGAAGCGGAAAAGCATGGATTAGTAGGCGTATTGACTGGCATGTTTGAAGTAACAAGTTCGGGAATCAGTGCTGCAATTGTTTTTGGCTTTATTGGCGCATTAATTTTTAAACCAAAAGGGAATATTGACTAGACGAATACCCCTCTCTTGCCTGCAACTTTACATATTATAGGTTGTAGAAGGGAGGGGTGCTTTTATGGGATATCAAGGCTGGTGTGCACAACCTTATGGTAATAATGTTGCTGGTGCAAATAGCTGGAACTATTGCGGAGGCAATAACAATAATGGAATGGGCTCAACATTTGTCTTAATTGTTGTCCTATTCATTCTCCTAATTATTGTTGGCGCTACTTTCGTAAGTTAATTAGTCTAGCTAAAAGCTCTAGAGAGTTTTAGATATATAGGCTTTAGCTTTTTTCTGTGAGTATATAAAAAACTTACTGAATAAGGTTAGAGCCTCCAACAGTTGTCATTGATGTTTTGTGTACGATTAGTTACCGTTTATGAATCATTCGCGACAATAACGTTGAGGTGGAATTGATAGGAGGGGGAACATGCATCGCTCGTTTTTTAATTCGATTGAACAAAAGACAGGCGTATCAATGGATGAAATCTTTGCATTAGCTAATGCAATTCAACATGCTGATTTCACCAATGAGAAACAAGTAAGAAAAATAGTACGCCGTGTAGGCAAAGTGTCTAATAGACAAATTACACAAGAGCTTGAAGATAAAATCGTAAACTCTATTATTCAAGATGGCGCTTCACTAGATTTCGAAAAGCTTGCTAGAATGATGAAATAATGATGAACGTTTGTCTATTTTGGTGTGCGAAAGAGCTCCAAATAGAGAACACGCTACAAAGGCAAAAAAAAGGTGTTACGACTTTGCTTTTAGCATATCGTAACACCTGTTCATTATATCTCTTTTTCCATTGCTCGATGAGGTATTCCAGCATCCATAAATTCAGGAGATGTTACCGTGTAACCAAGCTTTTCGTAAAAAGGAACGGCGTAGCTTTGAGCATGGAGTTTTAATTTCTTTTGTTGAATGGAAATTGCGAATTTCTCCATTTCTTGCATAATTAAAACGCCAAGTTTTTTGCCCCGCTGACTTTGTAAAATACATACGCGTTCAATTTTTGCAGTATGATCTTCAATGCTACGTAGACGAGCAGCACCAACAGGTTCATTGCCTTCATACATAATAAAATGTGTTGCTGTTGCATCTAAAGCATCACATTCTAAATGAAGCGGAACACCTTGTTCCTCTACAAATACTTTTTTACGAACAGCAAATGCATCAGCATGTTCTTTCTCTGTTTCGACAATCTTAACGTTATACAAAAGTCATTCAGCTCCAGTCAATCGGAATGTTTCATATGTTGTCCATGACCCATCTTCCAATTGGTATAAAAGATGAATACGATCGATACTATCATGTTCATCAACCCCAGTCATGCGGAGTTGCCCAAAAATATCATCATGTTCTGAGTCCGTCATTTTTTGTGCAATCGTGATGTGTGGAACAAAAACATGCTTAGAGTCCCCAAAAGGAATTTGTTCTTCCAATACACGATGGAATGCTTGTAATTGTTCAGTTGGTTCGATGCGGAAATAAATCGCATTTGTTGTTGGGAAAAACGAACTAATGCGTGATGCATGAATATTTAAAGGCGCGTGTTTAGCAGCAATATCATCTAATTGCTTAACAATAGATTGAATATCGTCTTCTGTTGCATCAAAGCTGTCTTTTAACGTCATATGCGGTGTAATCTTCGCATAATGAGGATCGTAACGCTTGCGATACGTGTTTGCTAAATCTTGCAATTTTTTTGATGGAAATGCCACAATTCCGTACTTCATAGTCCATTACCTCCCGAAAATAAACGATTTTTCTATCTAAGTATAACAGAAATTTCAAAATACGTAATTTGAATCGCCTAACATTAATTGAAATTTTCAATTAACGCACGTCTTAAGTCAGGTTTCCAATATTTCCATGTATGATTGCCATCAAACTCTTCATAAAATGTAGAGAAGCCTTTACTTAACATTAGATTATGCAACTGTCGATTTGGCGTTAAAAAATCTTTAACGGTTTTATCCATTGTCACAACTTTATCTTCATTTTTTCCCACGATATGATAAATAGAAATAGCTCCTGGATCTTTAAACTGTTCAACCGCTTTCAGTACATCTTCGTCAACATAAGGTGATTGTAAAATAACCTTGCCAAAAATACTCGGATACTTTAATGCAGCCATTAAGGAAGCGGTTGCAGCCATAGAATCACCGATAACTCCTCGGCTCATACCCATTTGGTACGTTGCATATTCAGCATCTAAATAGGGAACAAGTTCATGTGCTAAAAAGCGTAAGTAAGCTTCATGTTGCTCACCACTTGGAATATATTTAGTACGGCGATCTTTAATATCTTTGTATGGTACAAATGCAATGATTAAATTCTCGATTTCATAGTCATCGATAAGTTCATCGGCTAGTTTTGTAATACCTCCAAGTTGGAAATAATCTTTACCATCGGAAGCGATGAGAATATTATATTTGTATAGTGGAGAATAATTAGCAGGGACATAAATATATAGCTGTAATTCCTCCTGCAATGCTTCACTATAGAACTTTAAATCTTGTACAGTTCCCTTATCCAATGATGACACTCCTTCATGTGTTTGTGACAAAATTGTACCATATTACGAAAGTAAAGGTATAATAGGTTGGGCTAGCGTTATGTTAGCAAAAAAACTGAAATGAGGGTTAGTTATGCATGATAAAAGTATTCGCGTACAGTCAGAAGAAGTGGCGAAAGCAGCCCAAGCTGCACTAATTCGCCGTGGTGTAGAGTTAGAAGACATTGCTGAGATTGTTTATGAAATGCAAAAATCCTACAATGTAGGCTTAACATTAGAGCATTGTATTCATTCGGTTGAACGTGTATTACGTAAACGAGAAGTCCAACATGCAGTATTAGTTGGAATAGAGTTGGATGAATTAGCTGAAAAAGGGCTATTATCGTCACCTCTACAACAAATTATCGAATCCGATGAAGGCTTATTCGGAGTAGATGAAACGATTGCATTGGGGTCTGTGTTTACATATGGAAGTATAGCTGTAACAACATTTGGACATTTAGATAAACAAAAAATCGGTATTATTAAAAAACTCGACACAGAGCCTGGACATCATGTTAATACATTTTTAGATGATTTAGTTGCCAGCATTGCAGCTTCGGCAGCATCACGTATTGCTCACCGCATGCGTGATTTAGAAGAAGAAGGCGAAACATTTGCTGATATTGAGCCAGAAGAGCTCGGTCCAAAGCCAAAACCACATAATGAAATTTAATAGTGTAATAGCATAAATGCCCTCAATTGAGGGATTAAGGGAGTCGACAAACTTGTATTTTTCAAGTTTGTTGACTCTTTATTTTGTAACGGGCGTTCTGAATTTTTTTTGTATAATAGGAAATATTTTAAGCAGACTTAAAAATTTCAGAAGAAAACTAATCAAATCCATTGTGATATTAGTCGACTTTATTGATAATAGAATTAAATAAAGTATTGTATGAAGTAAGAAAAGAGGTACTGAAAATGAGTGATAAAGATATTAAAACGTTAATCACTAGCGGAACAATTATTTTTGCCGTTGTATTGTATTTAATATTTAGATAAATTATCAGGTCTTCAGTTTATAATATAGCTGGAGATTTTTGATTTTGGCGATATGCGTAAGGAATTAAAAAGGGGATCATTATTATGTATCATTTTTTATTTTTGTCTGGACGATTCTAAATTAGTAATGGATATTTTCTAGATTTAACTTTAAGGAAGTAGGATATGAATTTGAAAAAATTATTTTTAGCTTTATTGTTTTCAACATTGCTGATTAGTGGATGTACAGAAGAGGCTAGCACCGGCAATGGTAAAACTGAAGATATACAAGGGATTGTAGCTTCAACAAAGGAATCTGCTGAAAAGCATGATGTGAGTAAATTTGAAGAATTTGAACTACAGGAAATAATTGACGGGGACACAATCAGAATAAAATATAACGGCAGTTCCGAAAAAATACGTTTTCTTCTTGTAGATACGCCTGAAACGAATCACAAAACGTTAGGGGTGCAACCTTTTGGGCCAGAAGCGAAAGAATTTACAAAACAGTTACTAGCTGGACAAGATACCGTTTATTTAGAATTCGACGTTTCCTATCGGGATAAATATAAAAGGTTATTAGCTTATGTTTATACGAAAGATGGTATTAGTGTACAAGAGCAACTATTGAAAAATGGGTTAGCACGCGTGGCCTATATTTATGAGCCAAATACGAAACATGTAGATTGGTTTAAGTCCATTCAAAAAACTGCGCAACAATCTGCCATTGGTATTTGGTCAGTTGAAGACTACGTAACAAATCGTGGTTACGATAAAGAGGCCTATACTAATGCTGTGAAAGAAGAAAATCCATCTAAAGCAAGTAAAGATGAGTCGAATAATACTAGCAGTAAAAAGAATTGTACTATTAAAGGAAATATTAATTCAAAAGGTAACAAAATTTATCACATGCCTGGACAACGTGATTATGACAATACTGTAGCAGAAGCCATGTTCTGTACGAAAGAAGAAGCAGAAGCAGAGGGGTTTATTCCCGCTAGGCAATAATGTCGTAGGAAAAGTTAAATTTTTTACTTAGGGGATTGTCGGGATAATATGAATTTACAACAATCAGTCATGTTCCTGATAATCCCTCATTGTTTACAATGGTTTTATGGGCTTAAAGTGATTGTATCGCGTTTTTGTTTTATTATCGCGGGTAACTTCGCTCAAATCGCGGGTAATGTTGAATAAATCGCGGGTAAGCCATGTTATATCGCGGGTAAAGCCGTGCCAATCGCGGATAAATCCCCGCACTTCATTAATTCCATTGCATTTTCCGGTAAACGCCCAATTGAACATAAAATTTTCCTTCTCATATGATGAGAAAATGGAGAATCGTTTAAAAGGAGGGAAATCATGCATTGGATCACCATTATTTTTATTGGTATAGCAGCCAATCTAGATAATTTGGGGATTGGTTTGGCCTATGGTGTTAAGCGAGTGAAGATTCCCATCTTATCGAATGCAGTAATTGCTGTACTGTCAATGATTGTCACTTTTGTGGCAGTAACGGCTGGTAGTACAGTAATAGAGTATATTTCGCCACATACAGCCAATCTTTTAGGGAGCCTTCTGCTATGTGTGATTGGGATATTTACACTTTTCTCTAATCGTTTTTCCAAGCATAGCATTGCTAAAAATCCTGAAATATTTGACGAAGATAAAAATCATATTATTTCTATGAGAGAGGCAATGACACTTGGGTTCGTGTTATCGGCAAACTGTTTAGCAGGCGGAATTGCTATCGGTGCAAATGGTATATCCGCAATTTGGACGGTCATCTCGATAGGCACATTTTCTTTTATCACAGTGGGTTTAGGAAGTCATTTTGGTGTCCTGCTAAGTAAAACATTTATAGGGAAATACTCTACCGCTATATCAGGATGGTTGTTAATTGTTATTGGAGTTTTTGAAGTTTTTGCCAAATAATAAAAATAATAGGATATTACTGTTTGATGCAGTAATATTCTTTTTTTTTAGGGAATTTTGACATATTAAAGACGTTTTTAGATTGCTAGTTGACATTCATTGGTAGCAAAGATTATCCTTTGGTTAGAGAGTGTAATTGAGAATAGTTTTCGTTTACATTTTCATAATATTGCTTTCATGGAAATATTGAGAATATTATTCATATCAATTATAATGATTAATGGAAAATGGATAAAAATTTTCCATAATAATTAGAGGAGGCGTGCAACACATGAAGAAAATAATGATGTTGGTCATGCTAGTCAGTATGGTTATTTTTAATTTAGCATTACCACATGCATCTGCTCAACTTGCTGATGGTACTTATTCTGTAAAATATCAGGTCAATAAACCAGATAGTAGCTCTGCATCAATAGCAAACGATTATTTCGTAAAGCCTGCAACGGTGACAGTAAAAGGTGGCACAGCTACTGTACAACTTACATTAAAAAATAGTGCTTGGATTACGAAATTTCAACCACCAGGAGGAGCTTCGGTTGTTAGCGAAGATAAGGCAGCTGATACACGTGTTGTACAATTCACAGTGAAAGATTTATCAAAGCCAGTTGTAACATCTATGAAAATTGATATCGATGATATTAATTATCACCATGAATATAGCGTTTCCTTAGTATTTGATGCACCAGCAACGGGAAGTTCAGCAGCTACAGCAGCACCAAATGATACGACAACGCCAACAACATCTGGAAGTCAAGTGCCTAATCCACAAACAAGCGATGCGACGCCCTATTTGTTACTTGTTGCATTTGCAGGATCAGCATTTTTACTTTATAGAACAAAAAACAAAACAAAAATGGAGGGTCATTAATGACTAAAAAACGTCAATCTCGCGCAACAAAAATCGTACTTGCCTCATTATTAGCAGCATCACTTTCAGTACCATCATTTGCATCAGCAAAGGTAGCGGACACAACAACAACAGTTACTACAGATGTGAAAGTGGAAGAAAAAGCAAAAACAACTGAAGGTACAGTTGTAAAGTTCCAAACATTTAAACCAGATACAGATGAAGCGGGATACATGGATAAATACTTTACAGGTACAGGCTTACTTATCGAAAAAGATGGTACATACACAGTGAAACTAACAGTTCCAGCTCAATTTGCTACAACAATCACTGGTTTCCAAGTAAAACAAGGCGATAAATATGTCGATGCAACATTTGAAAAGCAACAAGATGGTTCAAGCATCGTGTCATTCCCAGTAGATCCAAAAGTGAAAACTGCGGCAAAAGTACACGTAGTTGTTCCAGCTCCAGCTAACATGGATAAATGGTATGAATTCGATTTCCAACCAGTAACAGCAGAAGAAGTAAAGCCAGTTGATGAAGTAAAAGAAGAGCAACCTGTAAAAGAAGAAACAACAACAGTTACAGATGAAACTGAAGACGTAAATGTTTATGAAGGTACTGTAACAGTTTATAAAAATGGCACTAAAGAAGAATCTATTATGAAAGACTATATTAGTCCAACTGTAGCAGTTGGTGATGCAGATGGCACATATGTAGTCGGCATGCATTTCCCTAAAGGTCAGTATGTTCAATCATTTAAAGTAGATGGTAAGGACGCTGTATTAGCAGAGGAAGATAAAGAAACAAATGAACGTATTTATACTTTCGAAGTAAAAGATTTAAAAGCACTTACAAACGCTGAAATTCATATTATCGTAGATGAGCCTAAAGCAGGCGTAAAATATGATTCTGTTCATACTGTACAATTTAGCTTTGATGTAGATTTAAGTAAACCAGTTACAGATACTGAAGAAACAACAATTGAAAATCCATTTAAAGATATCGATGATAACGAAAATAAAGAAGCCATCCTTAACTTACTAGCTTATGAGATTATCATGCCACAAGATAAATTCAATCCAAATAACAATTTAACACGTGCACAATTTGCATTAATGATTGCACGTACTTTAGAATTAGAAGCTACTGAAGTTGCGGGCTTCCAAGATATTAAAGGAATTGAAGCGGAACAAGCGATTAACGCGCTAGCTGAATATGGTATTGTTGAATCTCGTGATAAATTCAATCCAAATGGCATTTTAACTCGTCAACAAGGTGCGCTAATGATTTACCGTGCTATCCAAGCAGTAACGGAAGGCGACTTAAATGTTGAAATTTCATTACCATATGCAGACCAAGCGTCAATTGCTAATGATGAAGCGAAAGAAGCATTCTCATTACTTTACAAAGAAGGCATTATGACTGGATCTGTTGCGAAAGATGGTAAAACATACATCAATGCAAACAAACCATTAACACGTGGTCAAATGGCAAAAATTTTAAATAACTCTTTAGAATTCTTCTACGAATTTGAAGAATAATAAGGTTTAACAATAGCAACTTCCTTTCTCACATAAATGAGGAAGGAAGTTACTGTTGCTTTTAGAGAAATAGGGGGAATTTTCATGAAAACATGCAAAAGAAAAGTCATCGTATTACTAGCACTTAGTGCAATGTTTTTCTTATTTGCCCCTCATTTTAAATGGCTGTATGTGCAAGCTGAAGAAGATAGTTCACTAGGAAATGGAAGCTATCAAGTTGAACTAAGTTTTTCAACTCACGATGGAATAGAACAAAACCGATTTTTTAATGAAGAAGCGACACTGGACATGAATAATGGTCAATATACATTGTCTTTGACAATCAATCATCCATATACTTTACAAGATATACATATTGAACAGCCTGAAAAATCGCTTTCTACTATTTTAACGTGGACTGAAAATTTAGTTCAGTTTGATGTGAAAGACTTAAAAGAACCAATTCGAATAAAGGGTTTAGTGGCTTCTGAATTAGAAAAGGAAAGTCGTCCGTTTGCACAAGAGTTTCAGATAAGAGTGAAAGCGCCAAGTGAAGAGATTGAACAGAATACTGAAATCGCAGAAAGTGCGCCTGAAAAAGAATGGTCAATCGACTACATATTGTATGTCGATGGAAAAAAAGAACCATCGATTATGAATACGTATGTCAATCCAGTGGCTAAAATAATAGAAAAAAACGGCAGCTATTTTGCTCAGATGACGATTTTAAAATCATCTTGGGTAACGAGTCTAACCGTTGAACAACTAGGTGAGCAAGTAGCACCAACACTTGTCTCTATAAATGACAATGTGCGAATTGTCGAATTTGCAGTCGTTGATTTCCAACGCCCACTTCGGATGTGGGTACAAGTAGATATTCCAGAGATAGCGTATCATCATCAATATTTTGTGGATTTACAATTTAATGAACAACAAGTGGCTCAAATTGTTGGGAAGCCTATAGAAGCAGTGCCTCCTAAGCAAAACGTGATGAGGAAGTCTCCTGCTATCGCTACTGAAAAAATAGAGCAACCTTTAAAGAAAAATACAGTTGAGCCTACAATTAAGCCCAATTCGCTCCCCCTTCCTCCAGTACAGCATACTGTTACAACAATGGTGGAAGAACAGTTAGCTTTTGATCGAACACTTGATGCAAATGCGGAGGAAGCAGTTGAAGAACCTGCTGAAATGCAAGAGGAACAGAAAGCAAAAACTGAACAGACAAATAACAAAATGACAGTAAATCAGCAACTCGCACAGCTAGATAAAGTAAAAATTGTATTGCTTGTGCTTATTTGTATTTTATCAGGCTGGTTAGTCATTCGTCGTTTAAGAAATTCAAAAAAAGACTGAAATAATTAGGAGATGACGATATGTGCAACATAAAAAAGAACTGGTTTGCATTACTCGCACTGATGACCGTATTTTTAATCGCTGGTTGTAGCGGTGGAAGCGATCAAGCAAATGAAGACTCCACTGAAAAGGTTGAAGTTTCAACGGACACAACTGCAAAAAGTGAAAATCGTATTATTGCTGGCACAGTTGTAATAGCTGAAATTTTAGATAAGCTAGAGTTGGATGCAATTGCTGTACCGACGACTGAAAAAAAATTAGCAGAACGCTTTAAAGGCCTGCCTACTATTGGCAATGCAATGGAGCCTGATATGGAAATTGTAAAATCATTGAACCCTACGGATGTATTATCAGTGTCAACATTAGAATATGATTTACAAGATAAATTCAAGCAACTGAAAATACCTGTACATTTTTTAAATTTCCAAAGTGTGGATGCAATGATGGCGGAAATTAAAACGCTAGGTGAACGTTATGACCGTACTACTCAAGCTGAACAATTAGTGTCGGGTCTACAAAAAAATATTGATGCCATCCAAACGGTCGCTACTAATAAGGAAGGACCTCGTGTTTTAATTTTACTTGGTATTCCAGGGAGTTACTTAGTGGCTACTGAAAATTCTTATGCAGGTGACCTAGTTAAACGGGCTGGTGGAATAAATGTCATGGAAGGGCAAGAGGCAGAGTACTTAGCGTCCAATACGGAGTACTTGCACAATAGCAATCCTGATATTATTTTACGCCTTTCACACGGTATGCCTGATGAAGTAGTTAAAATGTTTGACGAGGAATTTAAAACAAATGATATTTGGAAGCATTTTGAAGCAGTAAAAAATGGCAAAGTATATGATTTAGAAGAAGAGTTATTTGGCACTACAGCTTCCTTACAAGTACCGCAAGCGTTAGGACAGCTAATGGAAATTTTCTATCGTTAATATGTATTTGAAATTGTCGCTCGTATAGCAAGTATCTTGCCGTAGGGCGCTTTTCTTATATTTCTAGTAGCCTTATCGTTTTATGATAACAGCTTACAAATCTTTCATCGCACAATAGATACACAAATACTAGCGGAATAAAGGAAGTCCGATATGACGAAAAAAATAATAAGCTTTTCAATTGTAATAGCGTTGTTGCTAGTGTCAATGATTTATTCAGCAACGACGGGTAGTATTAAAATGGGCTTTTTTGAATTTATAGGGGCATTGTTTGAAGAAGGGAATAGCCAGATGGAGGCGATTCGTGATTTACGCTTTCCTCGTATTTTTGTTGCTTTATTTGCTGGGGCTGCGCTTTCAGTTTCGGGGGTACTACTGCAATCTGTTATGCGTAATCCGCTAGCAGACGCGGGCGTTATTGGTATTTCTTCAGGGGCAGCTTTTGTTCAATTATTTATTATCTCGTTTTTCCCAGCGTTATTTTTTATGACACCAGTATTAGCGTTTATAGGTGGGGCATTTGCTTGTGCACTAGTGTTTGCCTTGTCATGGAAATCGGGTTTAAGTCCACTAAAATTGATATTAGTAGGGATTGCTATTAATGCGATGTTTACTGGTCTGACAGAAGCATTTTTAAGCCTTGGGGGCTCACTCAATACATCTGCTACTAGTGTGGTTGGGTCAAATTTAACGATGCGCACATGGAAAGATGTGTCGACCATTGCGACATATGGAGCAATAGGTTTAGTTGCAGCATTTGCGTTATATAGCTGGTGTAATCTACTTGTTTTACAAGATAAAACGGCAAAAAGTCTAGGCTTTAACGTAGCACGTGCCCGTTTAATAATTGCCGCGGTTGCTGTATTGTTATCAGCCGTGTCAGTTGTTGTAGCAGGTGTTATTTCATTTGTTGGTTTATTAGTTCCACATATTGCACGACGTTTGGTTGGTCATGATCATCGAGTACTTATACCATTTACCGCACTAGCAGGGGCCTTATTAATTTTAGTAGCTGATACAATTGGTCGAACGATAGTGGCGCCCATTGAAATTCCTGCTTCAACCATTATGGCAATTATCGGTGGGCCATTCTTAATATTCCTATTACGAAAAGAGTGAAGAAATATGGAAATACAAGATATTATCGTTTCCCATGATAATACACGCAATCATTTAGATGGTGTCTCAACGCAGATTCAAAAAGGTAAAATTACGACGATTATTGGTCCAAATGGCTGTGGGAAGTCGACTTTACTTAGTGTAATGTCTCGCAATCATATGCCGAAATCAGGGAATGTTTCTTTGGAAAATAAGGATTTAGTCCAGTATAAGCCTAAAGAGTTTGCTAAAAAGCTTGCGATTGTTTATCAACAAAATGATGTACCGAAAGATTTAACGATTGAAAAGTTAGTGAGTTTTGGGCGTCTGCCACATCATACAATGTTAAAACGCAATGATGAGGATGATAAGAAAGCGATTGATTGGGCTTTGTCTTGTACGAATTTACTAGAAAAACGAGACAATGATTTAGTGGCTTTATCGGGCGGGGAAAGACAGCGCGTATGGATTGCAATGGCATTAGCACAACAATCTGAAATATTGTGCTTGGATGAGCCGACGACGTATTTAGATATTTATTATCAAATGGAGCTATTGGAACTGGTAAAAGCTTTAAATAAGAATTATGGTCTAACAATTGTTATGGTGCTTCATGATATTAATCAAGCGATTCGTTATAGTGATAATATTATTTTGATGAAGGATGGACATATTATGGCAGAGGGAGCTCCACGTGATGTCATTACAAAGGAAGTCATAAAAGAAGTATATGGTGTTGAAGCAATCTTCAATGAGGATGAACAGCTTGGCCTTTATATGGTACCAGTAGGTATTTAAGTTGGTGGAACGATGAAAAAATGGACATCTAGGCTATTAACAGTTATATATATTGCAATATTTTTGTATTCTGGTTTTGCTCTTGTAAAGTATCTCTATACCTATTATGAGTCTGCAAAGTCTTTAAAGGAAGTACAAACGATATATGCCGAAACATTGGCAACTATCCAGGAAGAAGTTAATGACAAAGCAAAAACGACTGAGGAAATAAAATCAAACTATACGATAAGATCTCAATTTCACGATTTATTAGCTGTAAATGAGCGCATTGTAGGCTGGATTGCTATAGATGATACAAAGCTCAACAATCCAATTTTACAAGCAGAGGATAATGATTTTTATCTAACCCATAATTTTAAAAACCGTGAAAGTCGTGCAGGTAGCATCTTTATGGACTATCGTAATGATGCACTCGATATTAATCGCAATACGATTTTGTATGGTCATGCCATGAAAGATGGAACGATGTTTGGTAGTTTGAAAAATTACTTGAAACAAGATTATGCTGAAGCACATCGTACAATTTATCTGGATACCTTATATGAAGGTTATGATGTGGAAGTATTTGCAGCTTATGAAACAACTATTGATTTTTATTATATTGAAACCGAATTTAAGTCAGATAAGGATTTTATTCAATTTATTGAAGAAGTGCAAAAGCGTTCTCAAATTGATTTGAATGTAGCTATTGGACCAAATGATAAAATTGTGACACTATCTACATGCAAAGATTCTGTCATGAGTGATGACCATCGATTTGTTGTACAAGGGAAATTAGTAAAACGATAACTTGCTTCAGCAAGAAGTTCGCTACTTCGACAAATTTTAAAACAAGAACGATGTCGAAAATAATGAAAATAAATTACTTGACGTAAATTGATTATTAATATATAGTAAGTTACATAAAGTAATTGATTACTTTTCGTAATGTAAAATAAGCTAAGAAGTACTCGAAGTAACTACATATGTTTAGCTCATTAATTTTTGGGTAACATAATTAAAGTAGTTACTTCATATTTTAACATATATCTCGAATTCGAGATATAAAACAAACAATTGGAGGAATTTAAAATGGCAAAATGGAATATCGATTTAGGACACTCAGCAATTAACTTTCAAGTAAAACACATGATGGTATCAAAAGTAAAAGGCGTATTCGATAGTTATTCAGCTGATATCGAAGCAGCGGATCTTGCAGATTTAACAACAGCAAACATTACTATTACAATTGATGCAGCAAGCATTAACACACGTAGTGAAGACCGTGATAATCACTTAAAAGCGGGTGATTTCTTTGATACAGACAGCTATCCAAATATTACGTTTAAATCAACAAGCATTACCAAAAAATCTGCCGATGAGTATGCGTTAACTGGTGATTTAACAATTAAGGATGTAACGAAATCAGTCACATTCGATACTGAATTTAACGGAAAAGGTACAAATCCATGGGGTCAGGAAGTATATGGCTTCGAGGCAGAAACAACAATTAACCGTGAAGATTTCGGTTTAACTTGGAATGCTGCTTTGGAAACAGGAGGTGTCCTTGTAGGCAAGGATATTAAAATTTCAGTTGAACTTGAAGTGAACCCAGCTTAAACTAAATCTCTTAACTAAACATCTGCTCGACTTTTATTGGCAAGTGATGAGTAACGGAGCTAAACGCTTCCGTTTGGCGCTCATGGCATGCTTGAAAGTCTGAGCGGATTTTTTTATTTCAGGTGTTGGTTATTATTATGAATTTTTACGAAAAAGTAGAATGAGTCTAGCAGTTTGTCTATTAGGACAAACAATCTCTGTAGAAGGAATATGTATTGTTATTGATAGTCTGTTAAAATAAACCAGTAATATGTTGCTTGCATATTTTTAGCAATTAATGCATATAAAACATCATATTGTTTTTGGGGGCGATGGGATGAATGTATTAGTGACAGGTGGCTATGGTTTTATTGGCAGTGCTGTGGCAAGACGATTTTTTGAGGAAGGCGCCAATATTTATATAATTGATAATTTAAGTACGGGACATCTACGAAACATTGATTTTGAGCATAAATCGTACTTATTAAATGTTGAGGATGAAGTTTGCGAGCACTTCTTTAAGGAAGTTGCATTCGATGTGGTGATTCACTGTGCAGCGCAAACGAGTGTTCAACTTTCGATACAGGAGCCAATGAAGGATATTTTAACGAACATTGTAGGGCTTAGCCAGATGCTCTTCTTTTCGTCAAAATACAAGGTGAAACATTTTGTCTTTGCCTCTTCTGCGGCGGTGTATGGTAATAGTCATTATCCTCCGCTAGAGGAAACAGATGTGAGTGAGCCTATTTCAATGTATGGCTTAAATAAAAGTATTGGGGAAACGTATTGTGAAAAGTGGCAACGTGATTATCGTTTACCAACATTAATTTACCGTTTTGCCAATGTCTTTGGACCTAGACAGCGTATGCAAGGAGAAGCTGCGGTTATCCCTAGTATGTTAAAAAGTAGTTTAGAAGGTAGGCCCTTTACGATTTATGGGGATGGAGAACAGACGCGAGATTTCATCTATGTTGATGATATAGCAGATGCTATTTATGCTGGAGTAGAAGCTAGACTGCAAGGTATCTACAATGTTTCTACCAATGAAGCATGGTCACTCCATCAAGTTATATTATTACTACAACATTTAAATCACCCATTAGAGATACAGTATGCTCCTGCAAGAGAAGGAGATATAGAACATTCATTTTTAAATAATGAAAAACTGACGAAGGCGATTGGTTGGAAGCCCAAACATTCATTTGCAGAAGGCATCGAACTGACAATACAAGCTCTACAAAATGAAAAAATTGTTGAAATCTAAAGTGGATTACTCAACTATATCCTATAACTATATTGGGTCTGTGTTCGAAATTTCGAGCACAGGCTTTTTGTTACGTGCCAGTCACTCAAACAAAGACAAACAATTCTGATATTTTCCGGTGCTTGGCTTAAAATTGGGAACAGCCTTTTTATTCTGACTATAGTATAATTATTGTTTAAAGAAATGTGGTGGAATGGGAACGGGGGCTAGAGTATGCTAGTAGATTTTAGAGTGAAAAATTGCTTAAGTTACAAAGACGAGACATTATTTTCAATGGTGGCTGGGAGCCGAATTCGAAAATTAAAGGATACACACACGATGACGATGGATTCATTAAGACTTGTGAAAAGTGCCTTTATATTTGGATCGAATGGCAGTGGCAAATCGAATTTATTTGCTACGCTAAAAATTTTACGCTCATTGTTGTTTAACTTTGAAAATTTGAATAATGTCAAGCAACTGCGATTACCTTACCAGCCATTTAAGCTTGGGGGACAACATGATAAGCCGACAGAATTCGTGATTTCGTTATTTCTAGAAGGCTCACTTTATGATTATGAGGTGCAATATAACGCCGAGCAAGTTCTTTATGAGCGACTAACAAAAACTACGAAAGCGATAAATGAGGAGCTTTTTGTTAGACAATGGGACGGTACAGAATACGTGTATGAAACTGCACAAAGTACAGCAGTTGAACTGACTAACTATACACGGAATAATACCGCGTTTTTATCAGTGTTAAATGTCTTTAATAACCCAGATGCTAAAAAAATTTTTGATTGGTTTTTACATAAAATTTTGTTTTTAGATGAGGCACAACATTTAGCCAGCCACCCGCTTATTCGCAAACTGGAAGAGGACGATTTTAAGAGAGAAGTCATGAAAATATTGAAAATTGCTGACTTTTCTATTCAAGATGTGACAGCACGCCGTGTTGAACGCAGAGAAAAAAATACAATAGGCTATGATAGCGATACACAAGATATTATTCATGAGGTGGATATCGATTTACATTATTTATCGTTTAATGAAGCTGGAGCGCCGATAGGCACAGAGTCAATCAATTGGACAATGGATTCTAAAGGCACTATTAGATTGCTGCATTTAGCATGTGTCATAGTAGATGCATACAATAAAGGAAAGACGATTTTTATAGATGAATTTGACACAGCTTTTCATGTATCCATTTGTGAATTTTTAATGACCATTATGAACAGTGAGCGCAATACCAATAATCAATTTGTTGTAACAAGCCATGAAATTAATTTACTTGATGAACCATTACGTACGGACCAAATCTGGTTTGTCAATAAAAGCTTTAAAAATGAATCTGAATTATACTCCTTATTTGATTTTGCTGATTTGCAGAAAAAACGAGCGGATATTTCATATGCGAAACGCTATTTAAAGGGTGAGTTCGGAGCAACACCAGTTATTAATGAATACTTATCAACTCAATATCTACATGAAGTGGAGGTATCTGAGCAGTGAGAGTACGCCAGCAGGGGAATCGGACAGTCCGTAAAACGATTTTAATTTATTGTGAGGGAGAAACGGAGCGTATTTATTTTGAGCAATTACGTATTTTAAAACGCTCTAAAATGGTGAGTGTAAAGATAAAAAACGTTAAGCGTTCTGCCATTAAGTTAGCACAACATGCTTTTCGTGATTCCAGCTATCAATACTTTGATGAAGTATGGGTTGTTTTCGATAAGGATGATTTAACTGAGAAACAGTTAGAGGAAGTCAATGTATTCTGTGAAGAAAAAGATATCCATATTGCTTATACGAATGAAGCATTTGAATTATGGTTATTGTTGCATTTCGAAGTAGTGGATGTTTCAGAAAAATATCCTCGTGCGGTTTTAAATAACAAAATGGAAGAGCATCTTGGAGTAACACATTATTTCCGTCATAAGGCGGACGAGTCAATTATTGCTCCAATTGCACTTCGACATGAGGTAGCAATTCAAAATTGTTCAAAAATGATGTCATTTCGCAATACAGAAAATCGTGAAAATCCTTATTGCAATATACATGACATGATTCAATACATATTTTAAAAGAGGTTTCCCTTTTGTTATAGAATCGAAGCTATCTTCTATAGGATGATGATGACGAGGCTAAGACATAACTAGAAAATTTAAGAAACAGAGGTAAGGTGCTCGTAAATTTTTCTATGGAGGAGAATTTGTTATTCTTGTATTTGCAAAAAAGAACCATTAGAAGTGAAAACTAGTTGAGGGTAGCGGAGGGAGACGACTCCTAAGACGTCAAACACAACAAACCGCCCGTAGCGGACATCAACAACATAGCGAAAAAGTGTTAGATTGCAGTCAATCTAACACTTTTTTCTTTTGTTTAGCCTCGTTTTTTTTATTGAGCTGATAGAGTGAGGTGGCAAATTGTCGGAATTCAAATATTTTTCTTGAAATTAGGTTGAAATTTTAAACTGAGTATAATAAAATAACTTAAAGCATATTAAACCTAGTAAAATTATAAAGATTAAAATGGGGTGACAATAGCATTATGACAGCACCGTTAATTTCTATTCAACAGGTAAGTAAAGCATTTGCTGAGCAGACAGTGCTCCATCAAATTTCATTGGATATACAAAAGGGAGAGGTTATAGCCATCTTAGGAAAAAGTGGCTGTGGCAAGAGTACGTTATTGAATTTAGTAGGTGGATTTGAACAGCCAACTACGGGACAAGTATTGCTAGAAAGTCAGGTTGTAACAAAGGCGAGCAAACGCTGTATGATGCTTATGCAAAATTACGGGTTACTCCCTTGGCGCTCGGTACAAAAAAATGTGGAACTCGCATTAGAAGGAGAAGCGTTATCTAAAGTTGAACGACAGCAACGGGCACAGTATTATTTGAAGCTTGTCGGCTTAGAAAATCGACTAACGGCTTTACCGAGTGAATTATCAGGAGGTATGCAACAGCGGGTCGCGATAGCACGTGCACTCGCAATTCGCCCAGAGGTTATTTTAATGGATGAACCATTTGCTGCACTCGATACTTTTACACGCTATTACTTACAGGACGAGCTTCTTGCCATCCAAAAAAAGGAGCAGACAACCATCTTACTGGTAACCCACGATATAGACGAAGCCATTTACTTGGCGGATCGCATTTTTATTATGAGTCCAAATCCTGGTCGCATTCATCGTGAGCTGTATATACGAAGTGCTAAACCACGAGATCGTTCAGATTCAGAATTTCAGTATTTCCGTGAGATTATTTTCAATGAATTCCAGTTTACCCACCCGCAAGATACGATTGAATATAACATTTAAAATGGAGGATAAAAAATGAAGAAGAAATTAGGCATCTTGCTATTCGTGTTCATGCTATTGTTAACGCTTGCGGCATGTGGGACGGATGACAAAAGTACAGCATCGCAAGCAGAGAGCAATAAAAAAGTTGTGAAAATTGGCTATTTACCAATTACCCATGCAGCACCGCTATATATGCAAACAGATAAAACCTACAAAGGATATGCCATTGAGCTCGTTAAATTTGGGTCATGGCCAGAGCTAATGGATGCTTTAAATACCGGTAAAATTGAAGGCGCATCAGTGCTGATTCAGTTAGCAATGAAGGCCAAGGAACAGGGGATTGACTTAAAGGCAGTTGCTTTAGGGCATCGAGATGGCAATGTTATCGTGACAGCACCAACAATCAAAAAAGTCGAGGATTTAAAAGGACAAAGTTTTGCAATTCCTAATAAATACTCTACACATAATATTTTGTTGTACCGCATGTTACAGCAAGCGGGATTAAAGTATGAGGATGTCAATGTGGTAGAACTACCGCCTGCAGAAATGCCAGCTGCGCTTGCAGAAGGTCGTATAGCAGGATATGTAGTAGCAGAGCCATTTGGTGCGATTTCTGTGGCGCTTGAAAAAGGCAAGGTATTATTTCAATCGGAGGAATTATGGCCAAATTCAATCGATTGCGGATTAGTACTTCGCCAAGCATTTATCAAAGAAAATAAAGATATTGCCCAACAATTCGTCAAGGATTATGCCGAGGCTGGAGAGCTGATGAATGAGGGAGGAGACCATGCACATGAGGTAGTGGCTAAATATATTAAAGTTGACAAGGATGTTTTAGATTTATCGTTAAATTGGATTTCGTATCATAACTTGAAAATTGAAGCGGATGCGTATGCCATTTTAAGAGATTCATTAATTGAGATGGGGTTATCAGAAAACCCACCAAGCTATGAGGAATTTGTTGATACGACATTATTGGAAGAATAGTAGGTGCATACGTATGAAAAAAATAGGACCTATATTACTTGGATTTATATTATTGATAGCAGTTTGGCAGCTCGTCTCGATTATGGGGGGGCATGATGCCGCATTATTTCCTCCACCATTGGCTGTTTTGAATGCACTTCTAGTGACCATCAAAGATGGGTCAATATTCGAACATATCCAAATTAGTTTGTTGCGTTTTTTTAGTGGCTATTTATTAGCTGTTGTGGTGGCTGTTATTATCGGCTTAGTTGTCGGAAGATTGGGGAGAATTTGGGCTGTGCTAGATCCGATTGTGCAAGTACTACGCCCTGTTTCACCCATTGCTTGGTCACCTTTTATCGTGCTATGGTTCGGCATTGGTAATATGCCCGCCATCGTTATTATTTTTATTGCTGCATTTTTCCCGGTGCTATTATCCACGGTGGCAGCAGTGAAAAAAGTTGATGCAACTTACTTACGGATTGCAGCCAATTTCGAAATGTCCCATTTTAATTTATTGCGAAAAATTGTATTTCCGGCGGCATTTCCTATGATTGCAAATGGTCTGCATATGGCATTAGGAAGTGCGTGGATTTTTTTAGTTGCTGGGGAAATGGTAGGAGCGCAATCCGGGCTAGGTTTTTTAATAGTGGATGCACGAAATTCACTTAGTCTTGATTTAGTAATGGCAGCGATTATTGTGATTGGTGTACTCGGCTTACTACTCGATAAATCGATTCGTTATTTTGAACGTTGGGTTGCGAAAATTTGGGGTGGGCAAAGTGCTTAGATCTCTGTAAAGGGTAGAAAAAGAGCTAGTCCAATGAATCATTGGTTAGCTCCGTTTTGAATAGCACGTATTTGAATAGTGTCAATTCGTTCGCCCGTTGTTTTGGAATAGTACCCAATTTCTACTCGCTCACCTGATTGGGCATCAACAATTTCTTTATAGCAAGGATCCAAATGCTCACTGCCCCATAAAATCATCGCGTTAAAAACGGATTCCAATGCCTTTCCTGATTCCGTTAAAGAATAGGCGTAGCGTGGTGGGTGGGCTGAATAGAGTGTAGAAGCGACAAGACCTGCTTCTTCTAAAGATTTTAAACGAGCGGACAATAAATTTGCAGAAAGGCCTGGCAAATTTAACTTAATGTCATTAAAGTTTGTTTGACCAATCAATAGCTCATGTAAAATGAGCAATGTCCAACGATCACCGATAATGTTTAAAGTTTGTGCAATATTGCATGGTAAATCATAACGTGTTTTCATAGTGTTCCCTCCAAGCAGTAGTGTAGCACAAATTATAATTTTTAGTAAATTCAGTTGTTTTTATTAAGTAAGTATAATAAAATAACTCACATAAAGAAAAAACAAACTATTCGGAGGTATTTACTATGAGTTTATTTTTGGTAGAATCAACAGTAAGTGAAGTATCAAACAAAGAGCAATTTGCAGCACTAGTAGAGCGTGTAGGGCAAGCACAAGAGGTAACGGTAATTGAAGTACAAGTGGCGAAGGATTTTAGCCGTGCATACTTTATCTTGGAAGCGCATGAAGAAGCGCAAGCGACAAGCGCACTAACTGCGCAAAACATTCAAACAGATTTAGTCAAAGAAGTTCGTCTAGTTGGAAAAGAGCTTGATGAGGTTAAAACAAATCAAGAAGTCGTGAACTATTTAGTTGAATGGGAAATACCAGCAGAAATTACAATGGATCAATATTTGGCACGTAAAAAGAAAAATTCAGTGCATTATGAAGAAGTACCAGAAGTACATTTTTCTCGCACATATGTATGCGAAGATATGACGAAATGCTTGTGCTTCTATGATGCACCGGATGAAGCCGCTGTAAAACGTGCCCGTGAGGCAGTGCAAACACCAATCACATCGTTAACTGAATTAGCGGATAAGTAGAGGATAGGAGTGGAAACCATGGCAGTAGATGAAGTAGTCTTACAAGCGTTGATTGAAGAAAAATTAAAACCGTTTGTAAAAAAGATTGATGAGGAAGCTTATTATGCGGAGGATTTTTTATTGGAACTCGGCAAAGCAGGATTTTTTGCTTCAACACAAAAGGACGAGCAAACAGTACTACTAGATGAGCTAACGATTGTACAAGAGACGGCGAAAGTTTGTATGACAACTGCATTTTGCCTATGGTGCCACCTTGCAGCTTTAACTTATTTACGTAAAACGGACAATGAACTATTACGCGCAAAGATTTTACCATTACTTGAACGTGGAGAAGTGCTTGGTGCAACGGGTTTATCGAATCCAATGAAGTATTATGCTGGTCTAGAAAAACTACATTTAACAGCACAACGCATCGATGGAGGCTATGTCGTAAATGGTATTTTACCTGCTGTTTCAAACTTAGGAGCCAATCATTGGTTTGGTGCAATTGCTTATAACGGTGAGCAAGAAGTGATGGTTTTTGTAAATACGGACCATGAGCGTATTACATTAAAGGAAAAAAATCACTTCTTAGGCGTAAATGGTAGTGCTACGTATACTTGTAAATTTGATAACGTCTTTGTTGGGGATGACTATGTAGTAGCACAAGAAGCAAGCACATTCGTGGATAGTATTCGCCCAACATTTGTACTGTATCAAATTCCACTTGGCTTTGGAGTAGTAGCGGCAGCGATTGAAGGCATAGAAAAGGTCAAGGCCAAGCAAAATGGCTGCAATGAATATTTGCAGGTGCAAGCCGATGAACTAAAAGAGAAACTACAACATTTACAAGCATTACTGCAAGCATTAGTACAATCGGGCGATGTTACGTTACAAGCGATTTGTCAGATTCGCTTGCAAGGCGTATATCAAACATTAGCAGCAGTTCAAGCTAACATGCTACATAATGGTTCTGCGGGCTATATTGCTGGAAGTACACCATCACGCAAGCTGCGCGAGGCATATTTCTTAGCGAATTTAACGCCAACCGTTAGACAGCTTGAAAAGATGACGCAGATAGCAAAGGTAGCGAAATAGACATGTATCAACCTTGACTAGCATTATAGCTAGCCAAGGTTTTTCTTTGCGCTTAGTGCATTGCACCTATCATCATTTTCGAAGCATGTTTATGTCAGAAAAACATACAGTGAATATAGAGCGTAATTAGTAATAGTAGGAAAGGGGATTGCGTGGATAAGTCCAATTCAAATCAAAATAAGGATTTAACCGAAAATGTGAAGGATCAACAACTAGATGCATTTCGTGTCAATAATGATGGAACGAAGATGACGACTAATCAGGGATTAAAAGTATCCAATGATGAAGACTCGTTAAAAGCCGGTGTGCGTGGGCCGACCATTATGGAGGATTTTCATTTTCGGGAAAAAATGACGCATTTTGACCACGAGCGGATTCCCGAAAGAGTCGTGCATGCGAGAGGCTTTGCAGCGCACGGAGAGTTTGAGCTATATGAGTCGATGAAAGAGTATACAAGAGCAAAATTTTTACAAGAGCCTGGAAAAAAGATACCCGTATTTGTTCGCTTTTCAACAGTAGTAGGGAGTTTAGGCTCAATGGATACTGCGCGTGATGTGCGAGGATTTGCAACGAAATTTTATACTGAGGAAGGCAATTATGATTTAGTCGGCAATAATATTCCTGTGTTTTTTATTCAGGATGCGATTAAGTTTCCTGATTTAATTCATGCCGTAAAACCTGAACCTCATAATGATATGCCTCAAGCAGCATCTGCTCATGATACGTTTTGGGATTTTGTCGCTAATAATCAAGAAATTGCCCATATGATTATGTGGGTTATGTCTGATCGAGCAATTCCTAGAAGTTTTCGGATGATGGAAGGCTTTGGTGTGCATACGTTCCGTTTTGTAAATGATAAAGGTCGGTCAAGATTTGTGAAATTTCATTGGAAACCTGTATTAGGTGTACATTCACTTGTTTGGGACGAAGCACAAATTATTGGTGGTAAAGATTCCGATTTTCAACGACGAGATTTATGGGAATCAATTGAAATTGGAGATTACCCAGAGTTCGAGCTTGGCGTCCAGATGATTGAACCAGAGGAAGAGTTTAGGTTCGATTTCGATATTTTGGATGCAACGAAATTATGGCCTGAAGAGCTAGTACCTGTAAAAAGAATTGGCAAAATGACTTTAAACCGCAATGTGGACAATGTTTTTGCGGAAACAGAGCAAGTAGCTTTTCACCCAGGAAATGTAGTACCAGGAATTGATTTTACGAATGACCCACTGCTACAAGGGCGTTTGTTTTCATATATTGATACACAGCTTCTTCGTTTAGGTGGACCGAACTTTGCTGAGATTCCGATTAATAGACCCGTTTGCCCGATTCATAATAATCAACGCAATGGCTTCAGTCGCCAGACGATTAATATGGGCAAGGTTAGTTATCATAAAAATTCGCTTGCAGGCAATACGCCTTCAACCTCTACAGCAAAAGAAGGAGGATTTGTGCATTATGAACAAAAGGTTGAGGGACGAATTACAAGAGCGCGTAGTAAATCCTTCGACGATCATTTCTCACAAGCTCGACTATTTTGGAATAGCATGTCGCCACCTGAAAAACAGCATATCATCGATGCTTTTAGTTTCGAGGTAGGCAAGGTCAAAAGTAAATCGGTGCGGCAGCAAGTTGTGGATATGTTTGTCCATGTTGATAAAGCGATGGCAATAACGATTGCGGATAATGTTGGCGTCAATCGACCAACAGGCGAGCAATCCAAGGTTACGGCATCATCACCCGCTTTGAGTCAGGCAAATACAGTAAAACTGCCTCAAACACTTAAAGTTGGTGTATTGATTGGTGATGGCTTTGATGCTAATGAGGTTGGGGAAGTGCTGAAATATTTAACAAGGCAAGGGGTTCGTTATAGCATAATATCGGATAGACTTGGTGTCGTAACTGCAAATAATGGTGTACAGTTAACGGCAAGTGAAACGTTTATTACGACAGATGCAGTACTTTTTGACTCCCTGTATGTTGTGGGTGTTCGAGCAGATAATCAAGCAAAGTTTAACACCTATATCGTCAATTATATTAATGAGGCATACCGACATTACAAACCAATTGGAATTGCTGCAACAGGCACGACATTTTTTAATATGTCGAATGCAAACGTTGGACCAGGTATTGTGTTAGCAACTGGAAATGCAGGGTTTGCTAAAAAATTTGTCGATGCTATTGCCCAGCAACGTTTTTGGCAACGTAATATTTATTGAGTTGAAGTCATTTTAGGGAACGCACTACTCGTAACGAGCCACAACAGCATAGCAAAAAAGTGTTAGATTGAATGAAGTCAATCTAACACTTTTTCTCTTTTGTCCTAGTCTCTTTCAGTCTTTCATTATATCGTATATACTTGTATGGACTATATTTTGAGAGAGGGACCAATATTATGAAGTACATAAGGAAAATAATAATATTTTTTGTTGTGCTTGTCTGCTTCTTCATAGCTACATCAGATGAGGCTTTTGCAGCAAAGGCGACAAAATTTTACGAATCTAGTAATGCTAAAGGTGTTACGGTCATTAACTATCATTCGTTTGGGGATTATAAGGAAATAGCAAATATTAATATTACAGAAAAGCTCTTTCGTGAGCAACTGAAGATGCTAAAGGATAACGGCTATACAACAATTACGGAGGATCAGCTTATCGCTTATTTACAAGGCCACGGTCGTATTCCAGAGAAATCTGTATTTTTAACGATAGACGATGGCTATGAAAGCGTTTATAAGATAGCGTATCCTATTTTAAAAGAAATGGGTATGCAAGCAACATTATTTGTGATTGCCAATGACGTAGAAATAGGCTTCAGAAAAAATGTACCAATGGCGAATTGGCAGCAAATTAAGGAAATGTCCGACTCTGGCATTATTCATATCGGCAACCATACATATGACTTACATTGGCGTGGTAAAAATGACACAGCAAAACATGAGGCCATGATACTTAATCAAAAGAAAAATGGAGAGCCCCTTACAAATGACGAGCGTCGACGATACATTCAAGAGGATGTTACAAAGGCGCATCAATTAATCGAAAAATATACAGGGAAAGCACCAAAATCCTTTGCTTACCCATATGGTGTGTATGATCGAATTGCAGAGCAAGCTGTAAAAGAAACGGGTTATACAATCGATTATTCTACACAAGGTGGTTATAATCTATTTGGTCAAGGAACTGTCCATATTAAACGAATTGACTCTAGCAATCGTGTATCGGCAAATGAATTAAAAAAGATTTTACAAAAATATTTATCACAGGCAGAACAACAATATTATCATCGAGATATTCAAGTAGAGGCAAAAGTTGCAGCAAATAAAGTTATGCTAAAAGCTTGGTTGAAAAGTGATATGAATAAAGGCAAGCTCCATGCTAAAGAAGCGCGTTTTGAGCTTTATAAAATGGTAAATGGAGAACGTCAACTTCAGCGTAACTTTGGCAGTTACAGAGTGGCAGCAAGCACGAATGCACGAGCAATGTCAACAGAAGAAAATATTACAAATTACGAAGCTGGGGGATATTCTGTTAAAACAATTCTTATAAAGCAAGACGGAAGTAAAGAAGTTTTCTGGATTAATTTTAATAAATAGAATCGCGGGTAACTCGCCTTGCATCGCGGGTAAAGTACAGTATTTCGCGGATAAACCGTCTTGAATCGCGGGTATTGCACCATATTTCGCGGGTAACACACGTGGCCTTATATGTCATTGCATTCAAATTTTGTAAATGTTAAGGTGGTAAATGAGGTGAAAAAAGTGAAACAATTTGATATTGCAATTATTGGTGCAGGTCCAGGGGGATACGTTGCAGCCATCCATGCAGCTAAAAGTGGGATGAAAGTAGCTTTAGTAGAGCGTAATAAAGTGGGAGGAGCTTGCTATAATGTTGGCTGTATTCCTTCGAAAATTATGTTAGAACATAGTAAGCTCGTGCAGGAGATACAACGAGGCAATGATTGGGGCATCGAAACGCCAGCTTTGAATGTGAATTTCCCACGCTTAATGCAGCGTAAAAATGCTGTTATCCAAGAGCTTTTAGAAAATATTGAACACTTTATCGTGAGCAATCACATTACATTTTATCGTGGTGAGGCGACGGTTGCTGCCGATTTAACGGTAACGGTTAATCAAGAGACCTTTTTAGCAAAGGACATTATTTTAGCAACTGGTAGTAAGCCATTTGTGCCACCATTTAAAGGGTTAGAAAGCGCAACTTATTATACAACGGATACTTTTTTCGATATAGAAGAACTTCCACAACAACTAACGATTATCGGTGGTGGTGTTATTGCAGTGGAAATGGCATTTAGCTTGGCACCACTCGGGACGAAAGTAAGATTGTTGAATCATAGTGAAGATATTTTACAGACAGAAGAACCTGATGCTCGACCAATAATTCGAGAAAAGATGAAAAAACTCGGTATTGAACTTATTACCGATTTCCAATTTGAGCATTTTAATGGAAAAGAAATTCATACATCTAAAGGCATTTATACATACGAGCACTTATTATTTGCCACAGGGCGTCGCCCAAATACGGAAATTGCCCAGCAGCTTGGACTTGATTTTGATGGTCGATTAATTGCTGTAAATAAACATTATGAAACGAGTCAACCACATATTTATGCCATAGGTGACTTAGTTGGAGGTTACCAGCTAGCTCATGCTGCTAGTGCAGAGGGTATCTATGTTGTAGACCATATTTTAGGGGTAAAACGCATGTTGATTGACCAAGCACTAATTCCTCGTTGCGTCTATACACATCCTGAAATTGCGACATTCGGCTTGCTAGAAGATCAAGTTGAACAAGCGTATACAGTGACAAAACTACCGATTAACACGAACTCAAAAGCGTTGATGGAGGGCAATGAAGAAGGTTTTGTTAAGCTTATTGCAACGAAAGAGGATGGACATATTTTAGGAGCGTGTGTGGTAGCTGATGGTGCCACTGAAATGCTCAACGCCATTTTAGCGACGAAAAATGCTGGAGGTACAGTAAAAGTATTGGCAGACATGATATTTCCTCATCCAACAGTATCAGAGCATATTGGTGATGCCGCAAAAGCTGTATTTGGCAAAGCGATACATCAATAAAATAATAAAGAGTTGCCACATGTTAGTTGTGGCAACTCTTTATTATTTTCTAAATTCCGATAAAGTTTATTGACTTTATAAAATATTATGTTAAATTAAATTTATAAGATTACTTGGTATTGAATTATGCTGACTAGATATCTAGAGGCTTCTATTTACACAACAATTTTCCTGTTGACTGTAAATAGAAGCCTCTTTGTTTTAGTGCAATGTCCATTGCGGAGCTTTGATTTAATTGATTACAAACACGATAAAGGGAGTGTCCTATATGACAAATGTAGTGATTATAAATGGTAGTAATACAAGGAATTCACGTGTAACGGCCATTCAAGAAAAGGTTGAACGTTTTTTTACCGCGCACAGTGTAGCACTACACACAAATTATGTACATGAGCTGCCTGCGGATGCGTTAATAACAGCAAACTATGCAAACGATGACATTATAGCAGAAAATAAAAAGGTTGAGGAGGCAGATATTGTAGTCATTTTAACACCGATTTATAAAGCATCTTATACAGGCATCTTAAAAACCTATTTAGATTTATTGCCACAAAAAGCATTGGTTGGGAAAACAGTTTTACCAATAGCAGTGGGAGGCTCTATTGGCCATTTACTAGCGTTAGAATATGCTCTTAAACCTATCTTGGCAGTATTAGGTGCTATTAATATTGCCCATTCCGTATATATTGTCGACAAACAAATTATTCGTCTAGAGAATGGGAACTTTGCCATTGAAGATGATGCAAATAATCGACTAGAAGCTGAACTTAATAAATTACAAAACATTGTTGCGATTAATTAACAATAAAAACGTGTTAGATTGACTGCCATCAATCTAACACGTTTTGCTATGCCCTTGTGTTATTAATTTATTTCCGGTTCTTCCAATAACGAGTCTTTATCCGCCGGTGTTGTAGAAAGATATAAGAAAGCCTCATCTTGTAATAACAATAATTTCTCTTCACATATACCGTGCGATAATGCTCCTGAAAAAATGGATTCCCACCAAGTTCCTGTTGTCGTTGTCATTTATCTACGCCCCCGTTTCGATGTTTAATATGTAATTGTATATTTCCCGAGATTCTCAAAATAAAACATGGCATCCTTAGTTACTATTTCTGTTTTTTTTACAGCACCACCTATTTCAGAAAGAGGATTTTTGACCTTAAATGTTGTATCGTATAGTCAAAGATAGTTTGTTTCAAAAAAGACAGAACTATGTATCGCATTTTAAAAAAAGGGGTGTTTTTTTATGAATTTTACGCCACAAGATGTTGAAAATATGATTACAGAGCAGCGCCAATTTTATTTTTCTCGCGCTACAAAAGATGTAAAGTTTCGCAAACAACAATTATTGAAACTAAAAAAATCTATTTTAAAGTATGAAAAGGAAATTTTGAATGCGTTGTATTTAGACTTAAGAAAAAGCGAGTTTGAGGCATATGCAACAGAAATAGGTATTGTCCTTGAAAGTATTTCTTATATGGTGAAAAATCTGGAAGAATGGATGAAGCCTGAAACAGTTAAAACACCGATTCAACTTCAAATGGGAAAAAGTTTTATTGTTCGAGAGCCGTATGGTGTCACATTAATTATCGGACCTTTTAATTACCCATTTCAGCTAGTTATAGAGCCGCTCATTGGCGCAATTATTGGCGGCAATACGGCTATTGTAAAACCATCGGAAACGTCTGTGCATACCGCCAATATTGTAAAGAAAATAATTGAAGAAACATTCGAACCTTCCTATATTCGTGTTGTAGAAGGAGAGAAAGACGAAGTGAATGCACTGATTCACGCTTCATTTGACTATATATTCTTTACTGGTAGTGTAGCTGTCGGTAAAGTAGTGGCAAAAGCCGCAGCTGAACGATTAACGCCGATTGCGCTTGAACTTGGGGGCAAAAGCCCAGCAATTGTTGACCAAACGGCTAATTTGGAAGTGGCTGCTAAACGTATAGCATGGGGGAAATTCACAAATACTGGTCAAACCTGTGTAGCGCCAGACTATTTACTTGTCCATAAAGACGTTTATGACCGATTTATGAAGTTGTTCAAGGATACGATTCGTTCTTTCTATGGAAAAAATGCACTCAAAAGCCCTGATTACGGTCGCATTGTGAATTTAAGACAATTTGATCGACTTCAACAAATTTTAGTAGAGGAACGAGACACAATTACATATGGTGGTCGAACAGACCGTGATGACTTATATATTGAGCCAACCATTATTGAATATGTAAAGTGGTCAAGTCCGTCAATGCAAGATGAGCTTTTTGGACCGATTTTACCTGTTATGGTATATGATGATTTGCGTCTTGCTATTCATCAAATTCGTCAACTTCCTAAGCCTTTAGCGGCATATTTTTTCTCGGAACATGAAAAAGCGATTCAATACTTTTTAGAAGAATTGCCATTTGGAGGAGGCTGTATAAATGATACGGTAACTCATGTAGGAAATCAGCATTTGCCATTTGGAGGAGTTGGTCCTTCGGGGGTGAATGCATATCATGGCAAGGCAAGTTTTGAAAATTTTACACATCCAAAATCAATATTAAAAAAATCATCAAAGCTCGAAACGAATGTTCTTTTTCCGCCATATAAACAAAAGGTTAAGCTTATTCGTACGATCATGAAGTAAAAAAGTAGGAGGTGTCTATCGACTTTAGACACCTCCTACTTTTTAGTTTTCTGCTTGTGGCAGTTTTATTTTAATCGTTGTTCCACAGTTAATTTTGCTTTCAATTGCAATGGTTCCACCATGTTCTTGAATAATCTTGTTTGTAATGAGCATACCAAGCCCAGTCCCTGTGGATTTGGTAGTATAAAAGGGCTCATATACACGTTTAATCAATGCCTCTGACATCCCAACTCCATTATCTGTAATTGTCACCATATTCAACCCTTCAGCATCTTTGGCAATGTAAATAATAATTTCTCCATTTGCTGTATGTGCCTCAATCGCTTCAATGGCATTTTTAATAATATTGATGAATACTTGTTTCAGCTGATTTTCATTAGCCAGTATTCGATTATTATCACTAACGATATGCATTGAAAAAGTGATGTTATGTTTTTGAAATTCAAGGTGAAACAATTGGCTAATGTTATTGATGACTTCATCAATTGATACAACTTTTAATTGTTCGACATGAGGTTTTGACAACACTAAAAATTCACCAATAATTAAGTTAATCCGCTCGATTTCAGATTGAATGATTTCCGTATACGCGTAACAAGTGGAGTCTTTTTCCGTACTCATCATTTGCACAAAACCAGAGATAACGGCCATTGGATTGCGGATTTCATGTGCCACGCCAGCAGCAATCTCACCTGCCAGTTTTAGCTTTTCGGATTGTAGTAAAAGTTGTTCATTGACCTTTTTATAAGATATATCACGTGAAATAGCAGAGACCGCAATCATTTTGTTTGTACGATCATAAATAGGTGAAAGTGAAATTTCTACATCAAAAACCGTACCATCTTTTCGCATATCCTGTGTTTCTATCAGCTTAAAGCTTTTTCCTTCTAATAAACTTGCATAGCGTTGTTCCGCCTCTAAAACATTTTCTGGAGGAACGAGTGGGATGGTTTTGCCAACACATTCGGCTCTTGTCCAACCGTATACTTCTTCAAAGGCAGGGTTTACATCGATAATACGATTATCTAAACTAAAAACCGCGATGCAATCATTTGCATGCTGAAAAAATAAATGCAAATAGGCTTCTTGAGACAGCAACTCTTGTTTTTTTTGAGAGTTTATTTCATTGAGTCGATACCAAAAGTGTTGTAAATGTCGCGATTGAATCCAGCCGATAATTGTAAGTAACACTATAACGAAAACAAAGGTTTCAATATACTGAAAATGCCCAATGGAATCAGTAGAAATACGGTGATAAAAAGATAGTGCTATAATTTCCAGTAAAGAAATAATACTAATAAGGGTATTTAGTTTTATCGATTGATAAATCGTCATTAATAATATAAAGAAAATAAAGGAAATAAAATTAGGTAAGGAAAAGCTAATGATATTAGGATATAGAATAGCCATATTCCCTGATATAATGATTACCCACTGCATTGCTACTGGTTTAATGTTAAAAACTTTTCCGGCTAATAACGGTAAAAGCAAAAGGAGCATTATACCAATTAGTACCTCGAGGCTACTATAAATATTTAGCATAATGAGCACGCCATAGGCAAAAATCGCTGTCACATAAAATAGCAAGACAATTTCATTACGCATACGTAATAATTCCATTTGTTGCAAATTTAGCACCTCAATTTTTAGGATATTCTCATAATACATGATTCATTGTTGTCGATAAATGCCGATTTTTGATAAGATAGGGAAAATTCAGCTTGATTTTATGAATGATAGCGTTTTCATTTAAAAAACGTTACAGGAGGCATTTCATTTCTAGGCGAATAAGTAGTAAAATAAATTCATTAGATTAGTGGGGGTATTCATATTGTTATTTTTTGTCGAAAAAACAAGAAATAATGAATGAGTGTTGAGATTGATTGGAGGACTATGAAATGTATGCAGAGGAATTGTTAAGTGCATTACCTTTGAAAAAAATAATTGGCGTGTTACCAGACCAAGTGACGGATATTGTGATTGATTCTCGAAGTGTGCAGCCGAACAGCATGTTTGTTTGTATTAAAGGTTACACAGTAGATGGCCATAATTATGCACAAAAAGCTGTTGAGGGTGGTGCAACAATTGTTGTTACGGAACGTGAACTACCATTAGCAGACGCAATTGCACAAGTTATTGTGAAGGATACAGATCGTGCAGTCGGTTTGTTGGCTGCTAAGTTTTTTGACTATCCTTCAAAGGATATGACAATGATTGGTGTAACAGGGACAAATGGTAAAACATCTGTAACAGGTATTATTCAAAATATTATGCACGGCATGGGCGAGAAATCTGCACTATCAGGTACTATAGGCTTTAATTTAAATGGTATTTTATATGAATCTGCAAATACTACGAGCGATGCATTATCGACACAACAAATGATTTTTCGTGCGAAAATGGAAGGCTGTCGTTTAATGACAATGGAGGTATCATCACATGGATTAGCACTGGGCCGTTTGGCAGGTGTCGATTATGATGTTGCTATTTTTACAAATCTTACACATGATCATCTTGATTTCCATGGTACGATGGAGGAATATGGGAATGCAAAAGGCTTATTATTCTCTCAACTTGGACAAGATTTAGAAAAAATAAATTCGTGGTGCTCAATGCTGATGATGCTTGGTCAGAACGCTATGCTGCAATGACGCCATTCCCAGTATGGACATACGGATTAAACAATGAGACAGCAGATTTTCGTGCCGTGAACTGTGAATATCATGATTACATGACTTCATTTGATGTCATTATGCCTGAAGGGATATTCCCTGTTAAAATGCATTTATTAGGTGAGTTCAATATTTACAATGTTCTTGCTGCGATGGTTGCTTTTTATGGCAGAGGCTATTCAATGGATACGATTATTGAACAAATAGAGCAACTACCGCCAGTTAAAGGACGTATGGAAAAAGTATGCTCTGATTTACCTGTACAAATTTTTGTGGATTATGCACACACACCGGATGCGATTGAAAAGGCTATTGCAGCAGCTACACCTTATAAAAAAGGTAAGCTTATTTTCTTAGTTGGTACAGGTGGTAATCGCGATAAATCAAAACGCCCTGCAATGGCTGAAAAGGCATCAGCAGCAGATTATGTGATTTTAACGACAGATGATCCACGTTATGAGGATTACGATAGTATTACAGGTGATCTTGCAAAAGGAATGTTGCATAAAAATTATGCATGTATCGGAGACAGAGCAGAAGCAGTACGACATGCAATAGAAGTAGCTGAACCTGGGGATATGATTATTTTTGCTGGTAAAGGCCATGAAGATTATCAAATTATCGAAAATACGAAATATCCACATAGTGATGCTGAAATTGCGATTAAGGCTGGACAATTGAAATTTGTATAAATTTACAATGGAACTTAGCTCAGTGCGACAACATTATGCTAATTTTTATACGACTCATTTATGGAAAACCTTTTAGCTGTGACTAAAAGGTTTTCTTTTTGGGGAATTCATGTAAAAAGGTTGTACGAAAGGCAAGACTTCTTTTATTATTAGTAGGTATGAAAAAAGGAGAATGAAGAGATGACTTCAAATTTAGAAAAAGATATATTAGCACGACGTACGTTCGCCATTATCAGTCACCCGGATGCTGGGAAAACGACGATAACGGAAAAGCTTTTACTTTTTGGCGGTGCAATTCGTGACGCTGGTACGGTAAAAGGCAAGAAAACAGGGAAATTTGCCACATCAGACTGGATGGAAATCGAAAAGCAACGTGGGATTTCGGTAACATCTTCTGTTATGCAGTTTGACTATAGTGGTTCCCGCATCAATATTTTGGACACACCAGGGCACCAAGATTTCTCAGAAGATACGTATCGTACATTAATGGCAGTAGATAGTGCTGTCATGGTTGTAGATGCCGCTAAAGGTATTGAGGCGCAGACGTTAAAACTATTTAAAGTTTGTAAAATGCGTGGCATTCCTATATTTACATTTATTAACAAACTGGACCGTCAAGGGAAAGAGCCATTAGAGCTAATTGAAGAGCTTGAAGAGGTACTTGGTATTCATGCGTACCCTATGAACTGGCCAATTGGTATGGGGAAAGAGTTCCTTGGTATTTATGACCGTTATAACAAACGTATTGAGCAATTCCGTACAGAAGAGGAGGAGCGTTTCTTACCAATCGATGAAAATGGCGAGTTAGCAATTGACCATCCGATGAAAGTAACGTCTTATTACTCACAAGCGATGGATGACATTATGCTTCTTAATGAAGCAGGAAATGCTTATTCAGAGGAAAAAATCCGTCGTGGCGAATTAACACCCGTGTTCTTTGGTTCGGCTTTAACAAACTTTGGGGTACAGACATTCCTTGAAACTTATTTACAATTTGCTCCAACTCCTCAACCTCGTATTACAGAAGATGAGCAGTATATCGATCCAGTGGAGCATCCAGAGTTTTCAGGCTTTATTTTTAAAATTCAAGCGAATATGAATCCTGCACACCGTGACCGTATTGCCTTTGTGCGTATCGTATCGGGTAAATTTGAGCGTGGTATGAATATGACATTATCTCGTACAGGTAAATCTTTTAAAGTGACACAGTCTACACAGTTTCTTGCTGACGACCGTGAAACAGTGGATGTAGCGGTAGCTGGAGATATTATTGGTTTATATGATACAGGGACATATCAAATTGGTGATACAGTCGTCGGCGGTAAGAAAACATTCCAATTTGAAAAATTGCCGCAGTTCACGCCTGAGTTGTTTGTTCGTGTGACAGCGAAAAACGTCATGAAATCTAAGCAATTCCATAAAGGGATATTGCAATTAGTGCAAGAAGGAGCCATTCAATATTACAAAACACTTCATACAGAAGAAGTGATTCTAGGTGCAGTTGGTCAATTACAATTTGAAGTATTTGAACACCGCATGAAAAATGAATACAATGTTGAAGTGAGAATGGAGCCAATTGGTTCGAAAATGGCACGTTGGATTGAAAATGAAGAAGATGTTAAAGAGTCAATGTCTTCAAGTCGTTCAATGCTTGTAAAAGACCGCTTTGACAATCTTGTTTTCCTATTCGAAAATGAGTTTGCAATGCGCTGGTTCGCAGATAAAAACGAAAACATCAAATTATATAGCCTGCTATAAAAAGAAACACGAATCGACAGATGATCGATTCGTGTTTTTTTACAAGGAAAATAAGAGATTGGTGTAGAATATATACAATATAAAGAAATAATAGGTGCTGCCTTGACATTGGTTGTGGCGAAATAACTAATTCAATGGAGCGAAAGGTGGCGACTCCTGCGGGAAAAGCAAGCAAACCGAGACCCTGGACTGAGCGCAGCGAAGGAAGCGGCTCGGTGCTTGCCCGCGGAAAGCGCCACCTGTAGCGCAATGTTGCAATGACAAAAATGAAATTGTTTCAATATAATGTAAAACTTTATAAAAAAACTCCCTTTTCGGCTATCATAGGAAAGAAGAGAAAGAAAAGGAGTATAAACACATGAACATTAGCAACTTTTCAATTAAAAGACCTGTTTTTACGCTTGTTACAATGCTACTCGTTATTATTTTAGGTGGCGTATCGTTGTTAAAAATCCCGATCACGTTAATTCCTGAATTAAATCCCCCTATTGGTGTCGTGGTGACGTCCTATCCTGGGGCGAGTTCAACGGAAGTAAATGAAAAGGTAACAAAACCTTTAGAGGCGGCATTGGCCACCTTGCCAGGCATAAAAAAACTACAATCTACTTCGCAGGAAGGTTCAAATTTAATTGTGCTAGAGTTTAATTGGACGACGAATATTGAGGATGTTCAATTGGATATTTTGCAACGTATAGATATGACACCTTTACCAAACGATGCACAAAAGCCAAATTTTTTGAAATTTGACCCGTCACAGTTTCCAATTATTCAACTTTCCTTACGCGCAGAAAATGACCAAGTGGATGTACGAGTATTAGCAGAATCACTGGAAAAAGAGCTTCGTCGTACAGAAGGGGTTGCGAGTGTCAATGTTTCTGGCAAATTGGTAGAAGAAGTACAAGTAACATTGGATGAATCAAAACTAATAGCAAAGGGCTTAACCCAAGCAGATATTATCCAAATAATTCAATCGAATAATGTCTCACTTCCTGGAGAGCCAGTTTTAACTGCAGATGACAAAATGTTGACGACTAGGATTATTAGTACGTTAACTACACCACAAGATATTGCAGATTTAATCGTATCCGTCAATCCAATAGATGGTCAAACATTAACGGTGGGAGATGTAGCGACGGTCGAGCGCACAGAGCAAAAAGCAATAACAGAAACGCGTGCTAATAATCATCCGGCTGTGTTAATGTCCGTTTTGCAAGAATCTGGTGCTAATACTGCTGAAGTATCTAAAGCCTTTCAACAAGCTTTAAATGATTTACTAGCGAAGGAGCAATACAAAGGTGTAACAGCAGACATACTAGTCGATCAAGGCAATTATGTAGATTTAGCAATAAGTAATATCGGTTCTTCATTACTGCTAGGTGGCTTATTCGCTATGCTTGTGTTATTTGTCTTTTTACGTGGTGTGAAAAGCCCAATTATTATTGGGATTGCCATTCCGTACTCGGTCATTGTCACATTTGTGCTAATGTATTTTGCTGATTTTACACTCAACATCATGACCTTAGGTGCATTAGCATTAGGTATTGGGATGCTTGTCGACAATGCCATCGTAGTAATAGAGAATATTGAACGGCATTTAGGGCTTGGCAAGGAACCAATCGAAGCAGCAAAACAAGGAACAAAGGAAGTAGCACTAGCTATAACAGCATCTACATTAACAACGATTGCTGTGTTTATTCCAGTCATGTTTATTGAAGGCTTAATTGGGCAAATATTTACGGAATTTGCACTTACCATTTCCTTTAGTTTAATTGCCTCATTGTCAGTGGCATTAACCGTTGTACCTATGCTGGCAAGTCGTTTGTTAAAAATGAAAGATCATAATATCAATGAAATTCGCAAGACATCTTCGTTTTATAAGCGCTACAATGCGTCTATAGTTTGGGTATTGCAGCATCGCTTGTTGGTCATTTTATCGGCAATCGTGCTCTTTGGCTTATCGCTCTTTGGCTTATCGAAAATAGGGACAGAATTTTTACCTGCAACAGATGAAGGTTTTGCTTCTATTAGTGTAAATCTTGACCAAGGGGCTGCTATAACAAAAACAGAAAAGGTAGTCGCAGCCATTGAAAGTCGTTTAAAAGAAGAACAAGATGTCGATGTTTATGTTAGCCTAATCGGGGGTACTCAACAGTCTCAATCCCGTGGACAAACAAGTGCAAATCAAGCAGAAATTTATGTCAAGCTAGTACCACTTGCAGATCGCAAGCGCTCCATTTTTGAGTTTGTAGAAGAAGTGGAAAGGGAACTAAATAATGAGTTAGGGGAGCAAGCAGAAATTACATTTAATGTTTCTACATCATCTGGTTCAGCTCCAAATACATTGACGTTCCGACTAACAGATTCAAATGAACAACGTTTATATGCATCAGTTGAGAAAGTACAGCACGAACTAAGTCGTATAGATGCAGTCACAAATGTTTTGACTGATTTAGACGAAACGATACAAGAGATTCAGATAGAGGTGGATCGCGAAAAAGCGAAGGATTATGGTTTTGTACCGGCTCAAATAGCCCAAACGGTCAATCAAATGACAAAAGGGCAGTTGACGACGCAGATGATTGATGATGGTGGAACGGTGTTATCGGTGTATACCGGTTTTGGACAGGCGTTTAACGAAAGTATGGACGCTTTAAAGGCAATGAAGCTACGTTCACCAGCAGGACTATTTGTTAAGCTTGATGAAATTGCTAACGTATCTATACAAGAAGGACCAGTATCCATTAGACGTTCCGATCAAGCTGCAGCAGTTGCATTTTTCGTTGATTATAAAGCCAAGGAGTCATTAGGGGGCATTTCTAAAAAGGTCGATCACGCACTTGAAAAAGCGAATTTGCCTGCTGAAACGCAAGTTGTGTTTAGTGGGGATCGAGAGTTATATGATAGTGCAATTGATGACATGCTTTTAGCAGTTGCTCTCGCCATAGTGCTAGTCTACATTGTGATGGCGGCGCAGTTTGAGTCGTTTAAATATCCTTTCGTTATTATGTTTACGGTACCACTTATGATTATAGGTGTTGCGATGGCAATGTTTGCGACGAAAACACTGCTTGGTGTGACATCTGTTATCGGCATATTAGTACTTGTTGGCATTGTTGTGAATAATGGTATTGTGCTTGTCGATTATATTAATCAGCAAAAGCAGCAGGGCATGCAGGCGTATGATGCCATTTTACTTGCTACACAAGACCGACTTCGCCCGATTTTAATGACAGCATTAACAACGATATTAGGATTGCTACCACTAGCGCTTGGTATTGGCGAAGGTACCGAGATGAATCAGCCGATGGGTATCGCTGTAATAGGTGGTCTGATTACATCGACTTTGCTGACATTATATATTGTGCCAGCTGTGTATAGCTTAATGGATAAAGAAACTAGAAAATTGCCTTAGATACGGGGAGGAAATGGGAGATGGGTGTTCATTTTTTTACGGGGTTTCCAGGGTTTATTTCAAGTCAATTAATTCGAGAATTATTTCAAGAAAATAAAACACAAAAGGTTATCGCCATTGTTTTAGCGGGGCAATATCCAAAAGCGATGATTGAAAAGAGCAAAATTGAAGTAGACTATCCTCAATGTGAAATACAGATTGTTGAGGGAGACATCACTCTACCCAATTTAGGATTAGCCAATCAATTAATACAGGAAATCGTGCCTCAAATTGAAGTGTTTTGGCATCTAGCAGCGATTTATGATTTAGCCGTTCCACGAGATATTGCTTGGAAGGTCAATGTACATGGAACTGCGATGGTCAATGATTTTGTTCGAACATTGCCCCATCTTAAGCGTTATATGTATTTTAGTACTGCGTATGTTGCTGGAACACGAGAAGGCGTATTACGTGAAAATGAATTGATTCGCCCGAAGGCATTTAAAAACTACTATGAGGAAACGAAATATGAAGCAGAGCATCGTGTGGAAGATTTAAAGTCAGAGGTACCTATCACGATTATCCGACCAGGGATTGTGCGAGGGCATTCCGTGACAGGGGAAACAATTAAATTTGATGGGCCCTATTTCTTTTTGAATATGGTTGATAAATTAAAATGGTTGCCGATTATACCTTATATAGGAATGTCTAGCTCAGCTATTAATGTTGTGCCCGTCGATTATATTATCAATGCCTCCACTTTTTTAGTGGATGAGAAAAGTGCTGAAGGGAAAACATTACATTTAACAGACCCAAATCCTCATCCTGTACAAGAGGTATACCGTACAATGGTGAAATTATTGACAAATCATTATCCAAAAGGACGTTTTCCTTTAGCACTAGCCAAAAAATCGTTACAAGTGCCGTTTATTCGCAAAAAGTTAGGGGTCGAGCAAGAAACTTTAGATTACTTAACATGGCATGCAACCTTTGATACAACAGAAGCAATTGCTATATTACAAAAAGGGAATATAGCATGCCCTGATTTTATACAAACGATGCCAAAGATGGTGGATTTTTATCTAGCACATAAAGAAGATGAAAACTATCATATTCAAATTAAATAATAATGGATTTCTTTGTCAGTATTAAATGATAGTGATATAATAAATGAACAAAAGAAATGTCCTTAGACATTTTGTTAAAGGGGAGTAGCTAGCAGATGCGAGCGATGCATCTGGTTTCACATTCGTCATGACGTGGCATAATGCCATCGGATGTGATAGCAAATGGTGTTACTTTGCAAAAAGTGCAATAACCGATAGCTGGTTTGTAAGAAGTAACCAATTAAATTTGCTTAGCAAGACCTTTGCCTTCTTTTTAGGCAGGGGTCTTTTCTTTTTCATTTGACTAGTAAATACTCGCTATTTTGGGTATACAGAGTTTAAAGGAGGAACAGAGAATGGAAGCAATATTATTACAATACGGCTGGGTATTAATCGTACTAGTTGTATTAGAAGGATTACTAGCAGCAGATAATGCAGTAGTAATGGCTGTTATGGTGAAACACTTACCGCATGACCTACAAAAGAAGGCACTTTTTTACGGATTATTTGGTGCACTAATATTCCGATTCTCTGCGCTCTTTGTTATTACAGTATTAGTTAATTACTGGCAAATTCAAGCTATTGGGGCAGCTTACTTATTGTTTATGTCAGCCAAAAATATTTATGATTTGCGAAAAGGCAAAGATGAGGAAGAAGAAAATGATGATGCTACTGTAAAAAAAGGATCAGGCTTCTGGATGACTGTTTTAAAAGTGGAACTTGCAGATATAGCATTTGCAATCGATTCAATGCTTGCTGCGGTTGCAATTGCCGTAACGCTTCCACACTTAGGTAATTTTGATATTGGCGGCATTAATGGCGGACAATTCATTATTATGTTGTTAGGTGGCTTTATCGGTGTTATTATGATGCGTTTTGCAGCGCAATGGTTTGTAAAAATTTTAAACGACTATCCTTCACTTGAAACAGCAGCGTTTTTAATTGTTGGCTGGGTAGGGGTAAAACTTGTTGTATTAACGTTAGCTCATGAAAAAGTGGGTATTTTACCTGAAGAATTTCCACATTCAACAGGCTGGGAATTAACTTTCTGGGTTGTATTAATTGCGATTGCATTTGTCGGTTATTTAGTAGGTGTTCGTAATAAAAAACAAGCAAAATAATCGCCGGACAATTTTATAATGGAACGATTTAATCCGCATTCTTTCTGCGGGCAACGCACGAGCCACATCGCTCGCTACATTAGCAGGGTCAGTGCGCTTGCTTTTTGTGAAAGTCTATGCGGATTTTTGCTTTATATCAAAAACACTTTTTATTACTTCGTATTTGATACGATTTACAACCCCTTTCTTTTTTAACCGATTTTTTCTATACTAATATCTATCAAGTTTGGCATCATAAGTGGAAGGAGTTGATGGGGTGCCTTGGAAAAAATCATCGAATAGACAAATCACACCGTTTCAGGCACTTGTGTCTTATTATTTCATAGCAATAGCAATTTCCTTCCTATTGTTACGACTCCCTGGTGTCCATCGAGCGGGTGTGGAAGTGTCCTTTTTAGATAGTTTATTTACAGCAGTCAGTGCTGTTAGTGTGACTGGTTTAACAACTTTCAATATTTCCGAGACCTATACAACATTTGGACTGGTTATGGTACTTGTGATTTTACAGCTCGGGGCTATCGGTATTATGTCGCTAGGTACCTTTGTTTGGTTGCTTGTCGGCAAAAAAATCGGTATGCGCGAACGGCAGTTGATTATGATTGATCATAATCAATATAATCTATCGGGTGTTGTCCAGTTAATACGAGAAATATTGAAAATCTTAATTGGCATTGAATTGGCAGGGGCTATTATTTTAACGGCTCATTTTATGAATTATTTTGATACATTTGAAGAAGCTCTTATACATGGTGTTTTTGCTGCTGTTTCTGCCACTACGAATGGTGGCTTTGATATTACTGGGATGAGTTTATTGCCATTCCATAATGATTATTTTGTGCAGCTCATAACAATGGTATTAATTGTACTTGGAGCAATTGGCTTCCCAGTGCTGATTGAAGTAAAATCATTTTTGCTTAATCGACATGCCAATTTCCGCTTTAGTCTTTTTACCAAAATAACGACGACTACTTATGCAATTTTATTTATAGTTGGAGCTCTCGTTATTTTACTACTTGAGTCATTTCACTCCTTTAAAGGGATGGTTTGGCATGAGGCAATCTTTTCAGCTATGTTCCATTCCATATCTACGCGTTCAGCGGGACTTACAACATATGATGTAACATCCTTTAGTGAAGCAACCGATATTTTCATGAGTTTTTTAATGTTTATTGGTTCATCCCCAAGCTCTGTAGGTGGCGGGATAAGAACGACCACTTTCGCTATTGCCATATTATTTTTAATAATGTTTGCACGCGGAAAAGAGGATATTCAAATTTTTGGAAGGGAAATCCATTTAATAGATGTCTTCCGCTCATTTGTCGTTATCCTATTGGCTTGTTTTATGGTGTTAATCGCTACAATTATATTACTGATTACGGAACCGCACGCGACACTTATACAAATTATTTTTGAAATAACATCTGCGTTCGGAACATGTGGTATGTCTCTAGGGATTACGTCAGACTTATCAGTAGTTGGTAAAATCATCATTATTATCTTAATGTTTATAGGGCGAGTGGGCTTAATATCATTCTTGTATTCAGTAGGTGGTGGAGGTAGAGGGAAAAAATCTAAATACCACTATCCAAAGGAACGAGTAATTATTGGGTAAACATCTTAAAGTATTGATATATAGAGGTTTAGTGGGGGCAGATTTTTGATTTGCCCCCCTTTTGTCCCCTGATGGTCAATTTTCGAGGTAATCTTCGAATTTTTTGAGTGCATTTCGTTCGAAACCTTACAATTGATTTTCCTTATTTTTAAAAGTCTTTTTGTTGTCTTAATATACATTTGAAACTAAAAGGTTAAAGTAGTCGTATAAGGTATTAACGATTAGAGGAGGTCGGAAAAATGGATTATACTAAAATCTATAATGAGGAACTGATTGCCTTAGTAAAAGAGAAAATAAAGTCGGTCGGTGAAATTAAAGCGGTGAAGTTTGTGAGAGAACAAACAGATATGTCCTTAATACAGGCAAAAAAATTTGTAGATTTTTGTAAAGAATAGACATAAAAAAACTGTGGCTCTAATTTAAAAGTAACTTCAATAGTCATTGAACGACTAAATATAAACTGGCAGACGTATTTGGGTAACATCTAGCAGTTTTCATATAGAAGCATTTGGAAAGGGGTGAATGGTTGATTCACTTCTTTTTTGTTTGGCATTAATCTTTTAGGAACAAGCCAATAGTATAAATGTTGGCAACTTGGATACTTTATAAAGCGGAGGTGATATCAGTGACAAAGGGTAAAAAGGATATAAAGGATTTAAAGCAAGAAGAGTTTGCGACAGATTTAAGTCCTGACGATTTAGATGTACGAGAAGAAAATGAACGCACAAGTGAACAAGTGAACAATGCGAATAAAGCAAAAGACCAACAAGGAAAAAATAAGAAACAAAAATAATGAAAAAGAGGCTTACAGTGGTCACGAGCAGTGTCCATTCAAGGAGCATAACAAAGCAAAAAGTGTTAGATTGATTGGTGTCAATCTAACACTTTTTCTCTTTTGTCCCATCCCCAAATGGCTAATGCAGATTAAATTTTAATCTTTTTCTGGATAGTTAACATGTAGTGGCGGTGGAACAAGCCATCCTTTATTTTTGTTTAAACGTAACAGTTTAGCACCTAGTTGGGCTTTACTCATATGGAATTGTCCGTACATCATGGCAATGTCTTCTCTAGTTGACATGCCCATTGCTTGACTACAAGCAACTAAGCCAGCAGCTAAATCCGCTGATAACGCTGCACTAATTTCAGGATCATTTACTCTCGCACCAGGAGGGATATCCTCTAATCTTGCAACAGGTCGCTCAGGTGGAGCAGGGGGTAACCCAACACCGTTTGTTTTCAATATTTTTTCTAACTGTTTTACTTCGTCTCGTAATACTTGGATAATATCTTCAATAATTTTGCGAAGATCTTCATCTCCTGTGTGATTGTAAAATGTTTGATAGCCTGCAATTAAGCCGTAATCAGCCGCTAAATTCGTCCAAACGCTAAAAACCTCACCATAATGTAACGGCTCATCTTTTGGATTGCCACTAAGTATTCCCATAGTTGAATATCCTCTTTTCATTGTTTTTTGAAACAGAGGTAGTATGCGTGAAATGATAAAAATTAATTCATAAGAAACAAACGAAACTGTCATTGTAAAACTACAGTTTGAATAGGACACGTAATGGGTAAAACACTTTAGGAGTGGTCAAAAAGAAATTGTCTACAACGTATTTGAGGGGCATTAGAATATTTTGAAATGCATAGAAGCAACAATGAACCCAGTAATGAAAAAGGGATAAAAGGAGAAATAAACATGACACTTACAAGCACAGCAAAGCAGGATTTAAAGGAACTCTTAAAAGAGACACATAAACGTGGCATAACGAAAGTAGACCATAGTGATCGAGTAAGCAGAATGACAGATAGTGAAGCTTTAGGATTGCTAATTTCAGTAGTGAAGCGTACTTTATAATACTTAAAAAGCTATGAATTCTATAAGCAAGCAAGCTTGGACTTTTTAGAGTTTTATGCTAAAAGATTTCTTAAAGTTGACTTTCTTCTATTATATTGTATTTAGTATTTAATATATAACCGAAAGACAGCATAGACGTTGGTCGTTTGCAAAAGTGTTTTAGGTTATTTCTAATAGCTTTTGTTGCTTCTTTCAAAGTCAAATTAAGTAATTTACACTTAAATGGTAATTGTGACGAAAAAATGTCCAAAAATTTAGAAAATTTATTAAAGTGTTTCCTAATTTTAAATTTTCTAAATAGGTATTATTTCTAAGTTTTATTTTATTTAATTAAGGTTTAAAGACCTACTTTTTGGAGGTTTCATTAAGAAAGCTGTACTAACACCATTAATTAGTTTTAGTAAACTGTAATATATTATTTATTTAGTAAAAAAAAAGAATGTTGTGAGCTGGAAAATGCAATTTTATAAGGTACTAATAGAAAAAACGCTATTCACTTTAGAGAATAGCGTTTTTTTATTAAACAGTAGGGATTGTTGCAAAATAAGGTGCTTGTCCGTGACGGAAGTAAGTTAAAAGATAACCATTTTTTTGTACAATTTTGCCATTCGAGAAATTTTGATAGTCCAAGTAATGCGGGATAATAAGTGTATGCTTGAATAATTCTTTCTCTGTTAAATTAAACTTAGCAAATTCTTCACCAGCAATTATCGGATTTTCCCGTAGAGCTGTGTATAGTGCTTTTTGTTGTACTTCTGTTGGCCGCTCATTCCACCATAATTTACGTGGCTGGAATTGTTGTGCTTTTAAATAATCTAGTTGCATTAAGCTTTGAATAATTTGTAAATTAGCACCTTCCACTGTTTCTAAAAATTCCAGTAAACGACGGAATAGATCTTCTAACTGATGTCCGATACGGGACCAGCCTTTTGTTTCCCAATAAGTGCCGAAGTTTTGGAAGAAATCAAATGGTGTCTCGAATACTTCTGTAACTAGGTATTCAATGGTGTAATCCATACGATGATCGTTCCAATATTTTTCGAGAACATCTTCTGCATGTTTAATACGAACGATATCATCAAAGGTTAAAGCATTATTCGAAAAGATTTCATATGGAGCTAAATCTACATAAGTGTAACCGAATTTTTCAGCTTCCAAACGAAGACCAGTGCCGCGCAATAGCTTTAAGAAGCCAAGTTGTAATTCCTCTGGTCGCATTGCGAAAACATCATTAAAGGTTTGACGGAAGCTAGCATAGTCTTCTTCTGGCAAACCGGCAATTAAATCTAAATGTTGATCAATCTTACCGCCATCTTTGACCATTGTTACTGTTCGTTTAAGTTTTTCAAAGTTTTGACGGCGTTGTACAAGCGTGTTTGTTAAATCATTGGTAGATTGGACACCTATTTCAAAGCGGAAAAGCCCTTTAGGTGCGTTGTCATTTAAAAATTGAATGACCTCAGGACGCATTATATCAGCAGTAATTTCAAACTGGAAAACAACACCTGGCTTATGTTCATCGATTAAAAATTGGAACATTTCCATTGCGTAGCTACGGCTAATATTGAATGTACGATCGACAAATTTAATAGTGCGGGCACCATTATTCATAAGATATCGAATATCTTCCTTTATACTTTCTCTATTGAAATAGCGCACGCCTACTTCAATAGAAGATAAGCAAAATTGACAGCTAAAAGGACAGCCTCTGCTCGTCTCAATATATTGAATTCGCTTTCCTAGATGTGGAAGATCCTCTTCAAAACGGAATGGACTTGGTAATTCACGTAAGTCAATTTTAGGTGCTTGCGCATGAATTCGAACTTTTCCGTCTTCTAAGTAACAAATTCCAGGAACATCTTCTAATGGAATTTCGCCATGCAAATGGCGTAGTAGCTGTTTAAAGGATGTTTCTCCTTCGCCCATAACAATAAAATCAATCTCTTCAACTCTTCTTAACCAATGATGGACATCGTAAGATACTTCAGGCCCACCGAGCAAAATTTTAACATTAGGACAAACTGTTTTTAACATTTTAATAACGTGAATAGTTTCTTCAATATTCCAAATATAGCAACTAAATCCTACAATATCAGGGTTTTTTTGAAATAAATCTGATACAATATTAAAAGCGGGGTCTTTAATTGTGTATTCTGCAATGGTTGGATTGTATTCAGGTAAAGCAGCACATTTTAAATAACGCAATGCCAAATTAGTGTGGATATACTTTGCGTTTAATGTAGTTAAAATAGTATTCATGCATTAATCTTCCTTTCACTTTCTAATTGTAACAGTCAAGTAGCTGACAAACAATATAATCCTTTTTACCTATTTATTTTGTGAACGGTTCGTGAAATAATTTTAAATACTTAAATTTACTAAATTTTGTAATAATAGAATCGTACAGTCATAAAGTATAGTAAAGGCTCAAAATTCGAATGAGAGGTTTTTTACTCTTTTGAAAGGTTCGGTGAGAAAGTTGAAGCAAAATGATATAAATCAATGTTTTGGAAATCTTATGAAAAGTACTTCGTCACCAACACTTATTCTCAATAAAGCAGGAAAAATTTTGAATTGTAATGAGGCAGCTATTAAACTTTTTAATCTTAATTTAACGTATATTGGCTATATTACAATGGACGAGTCCTCAAATATAAAATGGGCTAAGTTTGTCAAAGAACTACAATGTGAGTTAAGATCTGAAGAAATATTTAATATTCAAACAAACAACAATGAATTTGAAAAGATGGTCTTTAAATGTTTCTATGATCCGAACACTGAAGAAATTGTCGCACAACTATCAACGATCAATAATGACAGAGCGCTTAAATTGTATGTTAGCAAGGAGCAGGAACAATCTCAATCCTTCAGTGCATATGATCATTTACCTTATGCTGTTATTGTGAGTGATGCAAGTGGGATTATTCTTGGTTTAAATAAATATGCCGAAATGTATTTAAAAATAGAAAAATCACAACTACTCCATAAAGCACATCAACATATATTTGATTCATTTACAATGAAGGATGGACAAATTACAACCTATCTTTCGAAATTGATGGGTGACAAACATGCCAATATTCATGTTGTGGACGAGACGCAAGTAAGTAGAACTTGCTACTACGAAATCTCAAGTGTTTTCGATGAGTATAATAATATTATCGTCACTGTCATTAATGATGAAACTGAGAAGAAGCAACTACAACATAAAGTAGAGCATCAGGAAGCACTAAATGTGGTAGGTCAAATGGCAGCTAGTATCGCACATGAGATTCGTAATCCACTTACTTCTTTAAAAGGGTTTACAGAACTATTAAAGCTGAATGCAGATGAAGAGTCACGTATGTATTTATCTGTCATAGATAGTGAGTTACAGCGTATGGAGCAAATTTTATCGGAACTATTAGTATTGTCTAAGCCAACAAGTATGAAGGTAGAGTTAATCAACTTAGATCATATTGTAAGACAGGTAATCGAATTTATGTTGCCGGATGCATTAATGAAAAAAATTATGATTCAATATATACCGTCAGTGACAGAAGTATATATCGGCGGCAATGAAAATCGTTTAAAGCAAGTATTTATAAATCTTATTAAAAACGCTATGGAAGCAATGAATAAAGGCGGCACAATTACGGTAGAAATGAATGTGACAGACTGTACGATTGTCGAATTAATGATAAAAGATGAAGGCAGTGGAATGGATAATAATACAATCCAAAATCTATTCCAACCTTTTTACACGACGAAATCAACAGGGACAGGACTGGGCCTTGCTTTCGTGAAAAAGGTAATCGAAGAGCATGAAGGTGTAATTGGTGTTCAAAGTGAAGTACAGAAAGGGACATGCTTCCATATGCAGTTTCCAGTGTACACATTCAATCAGTTGGATACTTTAGATGTTTCTGTGAAGGATTCTGCTTATTTAGTTACCTAAAATAGAGAGAAAAACTTGCTAATTTTATTTAGCATAGTGTGCTGTTATTGAATGCTTTTGACAATGCTTTTCAAAAGTCGCTATAATGAAATTGATAAAGAGCGAATTGTGAGGACTAGGCTATGACGTCAGAAGATTTAAAGCAAACTTTAAAATTATATATTGTATTATCCCGTGCCCATAAAGCAATTAATGAGATGACAAACCATTTTTTTCAAGAAAATGGCTTGAATCCTACTGAATTTGCAGTTTTAGAGCTCCTGTATCATAAAGGGAGACAACCATTGCAGCAAATCGGTAATAAAATATTACTTGCCAGTGGGTCTATTACGTATGTAATTGATAAGCTTGAAAAAAGAGGTTATCTTTTACGGGTTTCCTGTCCATCAGATCGTCGCGTTACCTATGCGGAAATTACAGCTGAAGGTGAGGCGTTTATGGGCGAGTTATTTCCAAAGCACGAACAACATTTACATGAATTGATGAGTGCATTATCCGTCGAGGAAAAGGATGTAGCGATTGGCTTATTAAAAAAATTAGGGCTATCCATTAAAGATTTGTCTTATTAAAAAGAGTTGTCTCAAATAGATTTTGAGGCGACTTTTTTTTGCGTGTTAAAAGAATGGAAACATTGTTTAGGGGAATAGTTTGTATAGAATAGCTGTTTTTACCCGTTGAGAAGCTTTTTAGACGTCTTTACAAGCAAACCTTAGTTTTTTATTGGTAAATAAAAGAGAGGTCTTAGAAAGACTTCTAAGACCTCTTGGGATGTGTATTAAATTAATTTTTAGAAATAGTTGCTGCCATTGCGAGCATAGCGGCTGTTAAATCTTGTTCATCATTATCATGAATTGTTAACTTTATAATAAGTCCATCTTTTTCAAATACTACGCCAATTACTTTTTCAGTATCAAAGTCTACAACATAGCCTTCAATATTTTGGACATCTTTAAATACGGAAAGTTCTTCAGCAGATAATGCAACTGTTCCTCCAACTGCATTCATATAGTCCTGCATAGCTGTTTTCGCCGCATCATAGTTTGTTTCAGCAGTAGTAGTTGTTTCAATACGCATAAATACTTCGTCATCAGCATTTGAGACTAGCATGTCTTTTCCAGGTTCTTCTTGAGAAAGAGTAAATCCAGGTAGCTGTTGGATTTTATAGCTCTGAGTTACACTTTTAGATTCAGTTGCATTTTCCTTTTTGTCGACACCTTTTTGTACGTATTTTACTTCTTGTTGTGGTTTAGATTGTACTTCTGTTTGTGCATCATCTGATGTAGGCGTTTCTTGCGCGTCGTCGCCTGCAGGTTCACTATCAGTTGGTTTTTCCTCAGTCGCTGTGTTTGCTGGTTCGTTTTGTGCAGCATCTGATTGTTCTGTCTTATCAGAGGTATTGCACCCCACTACTAAAACAGCTGTTAGTAATAATGCAAGCATTGTAATTAATTTATTTTGCATGAAAAGCCCTCCCTTTCTATATTAAACGCTAATAAAAGATAAAATGTTTCCAATTTTTTTTGTTATGATGTTAAAGGTAACACTAAAAACAATAATAAAACAAAAACAACATGGGCTACAATAACTAAAGGCATACTCTTGCGCCATTCATAGATAAAGCCCCAAATCAGGCTTGTTACAAGAGCTGCGATGATACCAAGCTTAAAACCGCTAAATGCAATCGAAATGGCACATAAAATTGCTGTTACAATAACTGCTAAAACAGGGCGCATAAAACGTTTTAATTGTTGTTGTACGTAGCCACGCCAAAATAGTTCTTCACCAATGGCTACAATGAAAACAAGGAAAATATAGTGCCATATATTTTGTGGACCGTAAACTGTTAAAAACTTTTGTACGGATCCTACTAGCCGATCATTTATAAATGGTGCGAGCCAATAACCAAAACGTATAATGCCATATGCGATTGTACCGTATCCGATGCCGAAAATCAGAAATTTCCACGTAGGCAATTGATCTTCGATTGTACCTGATAGAATAGCGATAGCTATACATACGAGCAGGGTAAATGCATACAAGTACCAAAATACAGCAGGATTAGCAAATGTAAAAGCAAGCATGCCATAAACGAATAATAAAGAAAGGAGAAGTATTATTGTTTGTTTCGAATTTGTAAGCATAATTCGACCTCCATACTTTAATTTTACCAAAAAAATAGTCCCTTATCATCTATAAAGACAAAAAGGGACTATTCAGAATATTAAGCTTCACTTGCGTATAAGATTTTGTAACGTTTATGGTTGACGACCGTTTTTTCTTCAATTTCAAGGGAATCAAAATTCTCCATATATGTTAAATCAACGATCACCGAATTTTCATTTACTTTTTCAACAATGCCTTGCAAACCATTTTTAAACTCGATAATATTTCCAACTTCAGCTATTTTCACAGACAGTCAGCTCCTTCATCGACTAATAATATACAGTTTGCATGAAAAAAAGGAAAACGTAAAGCCTTTTTTGAATAATTCATAATTTATTACACAAAATAAAGTAAGAGAAAGGATTGGAAAAAATGGAACAATATGAAACAATGCTTGAACAATTGCAAAATGGAGAAATCCAAAGTATCGAAATTCATAAAGAACAATTTTATGATTTTCGAGAAGTATTAGTAAAACACCCATTATTTAAACATTTTAGAGGTGAAGCAAAGCAAAATGGGATTATAATCTACACTTATTTGGAAATTCCTAGAAGTTAATTTGTCGAACATTGTCGGAACATAATGCTGTAAGAAATGAAATATAAATGTATAATAATGGTATGATTATTTGTATGTTGGAGGGTTGTATGAATGGTCAATCTACTCTTGAAACAAATGGAACAAACTCGTGAGATGATGATTCGCTCTGGTGTGGAAAACGGGTTACAGAATGCAAAAACCATTCAACTGAGTCGCAGACTAGATCAGTTAATGAATACTTATTATAGACAGACAACATTAGAAGAAGAAGATCAGGATGATTTGTTTCAGTATTCAGAGTAAAATTTTTTTAGATTAGATGATTAAAAGTGAATGTACTGGGGAATAATTATATTGAACACAGCAACATTCTCATTTCCCCCTTTAGAGCAGTGATTCCCATCACCTGCTCTCTTTTTTTTGCTTATTCGGTATATATGCAAGACAGACAAACTTTAGTACAAGTATTAAGAAGAGTTTGAATTATTGAACTGATTCAACTACACTAAGTACACATAAATAAAACTTACTACTATTCCCAATACCTTAGCTAATTTGAAATGTGTAAAAGGAATAATCGTATTGTCTTATTTTGAGAGCACATTTATTGTGAGCGGATGGCGCGACTCGGTGCTTGTCTAAGAAAAGCGTCAGCTTTTAGCGTACTATTGATTCAAGTAAAGGAGTAATTACATATGGGAAAAGAGCGTATTGCATTTATCGGCACAGGTGTTATGGGTGCTAGTATTGTTAAACACTTACTGCAAAATGGCCATGAGGTGACGGTTTATACCCGTACAAAAGAAAAAGCAGAGCCCTTAATCGCTTTAGGAGCAAGTTGGGCTAGCTCCCCGGCAGAGGCTTTTAAAGAGAAGGATATAGCGCTAACGATGGTTGGTTATCCAGCAGATGTCGAGGAAGTTTACTTCGGTGAAAATGGCTTATTCCAAACTGCCAAGGCAGGTAATATTGTCATTGATATGACAACATCTGAACCAACTTTAGCGAAGAAAATATATGCGCATGCACAGACGTTAGGGATAGGAGCATTAGATGCTCCCGTATCTGGTGGAGATGTTGGGGCGCAAAACGGTACCTTGTCTATTATGGTAGGTGGTGACCAAATGACCTTTAATCGAGCTGTTCCAGTGTTGCAACAATTTGGTGCAAATATCGTGTATCAGGGAGAAGCAGGTGCCGGACAGCATGCAAAAATGTGCAATCAAATTGTCATTGCATCTGGCATGATTGGTGTGTGTGAGTCACTTGCCTATGGCTTAAAAGCTGGACTCGATTTATCTACTGTATTACAATCCATCTCTTCTGGTGCGGCAGGGTCTTGGTCTTTAAGTAATTTAGCACCACGTATGATTAAAGAAGACTATGCGCCAGGTTTTTATATTAAGCATTTCGTGAAGGATATGAAAATCGCTTTAGATGAATCAAAGAAAATGGGTATTTCTTTACCAGGGCTAGCATTAGCATATGAAATGTATGAAAAACTGATCGAAGCAGGTTATGGTGAAAATGGTACGCAGGCTCTGCTAACGTATTATAAATAGTCAGCAATAGGGAAAAGTGTTAGATTGAGTAATCATCAATCTAACACTTTTTTTGCTATGTTGTTTGTCTGAGTGCTTGGCTCCACTTTTCGTGGTACCACCTTCTTAAATGAAACCGCCACAAAAAGTCTTTGAATCGCTCGTACCATTTTGAAAAACATCCATAGCATAGACAATTCTCTACTCTTTATTAAAAAGTTGAGAATCTAATGAGAAGCTAGAAGCTCCAGCAAGGGCAAAGTAAAGTGCTATCGCACCTAAAGCTAAGTCAAACTCATAGCCAGCCAAACCATTAGCGCCGATAAAACCAATGCTAAGTTTTGCTGTAAAGATAGCAACAATCATTGTAATGGTCAATAAAGCACCGAAGATTCTTGTTGCGAAACCTAAAATAATAGCAGCTCCACCGACTAATTCAATAATCGCAACGACATACGCCATAAAGCCTGGAATACCGAGACTATCAAAGAAGTCAGCCGTATAGCTAATGCCGCCTTGGAATTTTTGGAAACCATGAACTGCAAAAATAATGCCGAGAACGACACGTAAAATAGTTGAACCAATATTTTGCATAATGTAATAACTCCTTTTCTTTAACTTACATTTCGTAACTTAGTTTATTTTTAAAAATAACTTTTGTCAAGTAACTAAGTGTATTTTTCGAAAGGATTTTTAAAAAGTGATATACTCTTAAGTAGAACCTAGTAAAAAAGGAGGATAGTAACTTGAATCAAAAAAACATGTGTCCGCGATTTGAAAAAGCGCTTATGATATTGAACCATCGTTGGAATACGTTACTTATTTATCAGCTACTTGATGGTCCACAGCGATATTCCACCATTAAAAATCAGTTGAATATTAGCAGTCGTGTGTTAACAGAGCGACTAAAGGAGTTAGAAACCGAGGAAATCGTGTTACGTACTGTAATTCCATCTACTCCAGTCGTTATTGAATATGAACTTACAGAAAAAGGATATGCAATTACCCCTGTGCTAAAAGCTATTGAAGAATGGTCTAGTAAATGGGTAACGATTGCTGAGGAATGATAGAAAAGATATTCAAGCGAGGGGCTTGAATATCTTTTTTGTTTTTAGGGACAAATGGAGGTAAGGTGTCAACCAATTTATGGCCATTTGGCAGTTATGTTTCACTAGAATTACTGATATATTGTAAATAATATTAATTTTCTTTTAAAAAAGGTATTTTTTATTATAGAGAGAAATTAATTGATTATTATAGAGATTGGAGGGAGGGTTTTATGAAGAAGGGTACAGCGATAGACGTACAACATCGAAATCAGTTAGCCATATATTTATCTTTGCCAATACTATCCTGGGCATTTTACGATTTTGCTAATACGATATTTTCGTCAAATATTAATACAATATTTTTTCCATTTTATATGGATGAAGCTTTAGGTACGAATGAGGTAATGCAACAGGTAGCAAGTACATTTATTTCGTATGCCAATGCCATAGCCAGTTTTTTCTTAGTAGTCTTTTCACCACTTTTTGGTGTCTGGATTGACCAAACGGGCTATAAAAAGAGATTTATAGTTTGGTTTGCATCAATATCTATTCTATTTACCTTTATGATGGGTATTTTTGCAAATTTACAGACGACAATCAATTACTCAGGTGTACCTCTTAGCTTATTTTTAGTTGTTGCAAGTTTTGTGATAGCGAAGTTTTTCTTTAATTCGAGTCTCGTATTCTATGATTCGATGATGAGTGATTTAGGAACAAAAGAAGAAATGCCTCTTATTTCCGGTTATGGTGTAGCAATTGGTTATTTAGGCACACTTTTTGGATTGCTTGTTTATTTATATGTAGGAAGCAGTGATTTCCATCGCGCTTTTATACCAACGGCGATTTTGTATTTATTATTTTCATTGCCTTTATTTTTCATTAATAAAGATACACCGATCCCAAAAGAGCAACGTAAGACAACTCATTTTTTTGAAGGCTATAAGGAAATTATTAGTACATTTAAGGATATGAAGCAGTATAAGGCAATCTTTACTTTTATGATTGCGTACTTCTTTTTAAATGATGCGATTGCCACGACCATTGCGATGATGGCGGTATATGCCACAACCATTGTCGGGTTTACTTCAGGTCAATTTATCATCCTATATTTAGTATCCACCGTATCGACAATTATTGGTTCACTGGCATTTGGCTATATTACAAAAGCAATTGGAGCGAAGAGAGCGATTACCATTGTTGCTTTTATCATGATTATCGCTTTAACATTTGCTGTCTTTGCAACCGAGCAATGGATGTTTTGGATTGCAGGTAGTATGTTCGGTATTTCATTAGGTTCTATGTGGGTGACATCGAGAACATATATTATTGCGCTATCCCCAGATAACAAGAGAGGCCAGTTCTTTGGGTTATTTGCTTTTTCTGGGAAAGTTTCGTCAATAATAGGCCCCGCAGTTTATGGAACTGTCACATTATGGATGAAGGATTATGGTACTTTAGCAAGTCGAGTGGCATTATCAACATTAATATTAATGACAGTAATTGGTCTATTGGTGCATCTAAAAGTTAATGATAAAAATGGAAATACCAAGTAGGAGAATTGTATCGCCTATGATACAATTGAATTATAAATTGATGTTGAAATAGAAAGGAGCGGGGTTGCTTTGGAACATAAGGGCATATTATTAGAAAGTGGCACAAATGAGCTAGAAATCGTTGAATTTGAAGTAGCTAACAATAAATTTGGTATTAATGTTATTAAAGTAAAAGAAATTATTCAACCTATTCCAGTAACGTTTATTCCACACGCGCACCCGCATGTAGAGGGAATTATTCAATTAAGAGGCGAGGTATTACCGGTAGTAGATATGCTACGAGTACTAGGAATACAAAGCACAGAACGTAATCCGCAACAAAAATATATTGTTGCTGAGTTTAATAAACAACGAGTTGTTTTCCATGTCGATAATGTGACGCAAATTCACCGTATTTCATGGGATCAAATCGAAAAGCCTTCTGATATGTATCAGGGTGGGACTTCACAAGTAATCGGTGTTATTAAGCAAAATGAGCAAATGATTTTATTGCTAGATTTTGAGAAAATCATGGTTGATATTAACCCTGAATCGGGTATTAATGTAGAGTCCGTGAAAAAGCTTGGTAAACGTGAACGTTCTGAAAAACGCATTTTAATTGCTGAAGATTCACCATTATTACGTAAATTATTATTTGATACGATGAAGGAAGCCGGTTATGAGAATGTAGAGTTCTTTGAAAATGGTCGTGATGCTTATGAATATTTAGATTCATTAGCGAAAAGTGGCAATAATGTTACAGAGCACATTCAATTAGTTGTAACAGATATTGAAATGCCACAAATGGATGGTCACCATCTTACACGAAAAATTAAAGAGCATCCTGATTTACAAAAGCTGCCGGTCATTATTTTCTCTAGTTTAATTACTGATGATCTTCGCCATAAAGGTGATCAAGTAGGTGCTGAGGACCAAATTAGTAAACCTGAAATTGCCGAACTAATTTTACGTGTCGATCAACTTATTTTATAAAGCTAGCGAAAAAGGAACTTCACAATACTAATAATTGGTATCCTGAAATATTAATACAAACGAAAGTCGGATACCTTTTTGGTTCCGACTTTTTTTGTATAATGAGGATGCTTTTAACACAAAATAAAAAGACCACCACCTATTGTCCTGTGAAGGAAGTGAATTATTTGGATGAATTAAAAACGGCCATTATTGATATCGGCTCGAATACAATACGATTGGTACTATATCAGTATGATAATGAAGAAGGTCTTCGAGAACTTGGAAATATAAAAACGGTTGCGCGTTTACGAACATATTTGCAACCGTCAGGAGCCATGTCCGAAGAAGGTATTCGAGTACTAACAGAAACGTTGTTAACATTTAAAGCAATGCTTGATGATTTTGAAATTGTCGATGTGAAAGCAGCTGCAACAGCCGCCATTCGTCAAGCGACGAATAGAGACCAGATTATTGCTTTAATGAAGGAGAAAACGGGCGTACAGATTGAGCTTTTGTCTGAAGAGGAAGAGGCGTATTTCGGTTATGTTGCTGTAGCCCATTCAATCGGTACTCTGTCTGCTGTAACGATTGACATGGGGGGAGGAAGTACAGAAATAACATTATTTAAAAATAAGGAACTAGTTGAATCATTTAGTTTTCCTTTTGGAACGGTGTCATTAAAGCAACGTTTCGTAAAGGGTGACATTATGAATAGTGGTGAGAAGAAAGAACTGGTTGCTTTTGTTAAGGAGCAGTTCAAATCACTACCTTGGATTCAACAAGTGGGATTACCGATTATTGCAATTGGTGGCAGTGCGAGAAATATCGCGCAAGTTCATCAGCAACGACAGCAATATCCTATTGCGAGTGTGCATGGCTATGAAATATCTAAAGAAGATTTAGATCAGCTTGGTGCGTTTTTAGGAAATTTAAGTTTTCAAGAACTAAAACATTTGGATGGGTTATCAACGGATCGTGCTGATATTATTGTACCCGCATTAGAAGTGTTCCGCATACTTATGGAAATTGTAGGTAGTGAGGTCTTCCAGTTAACGAAAAAAGGTTTACGGGAAGGGCTGATTATCCATCGTATTTTACAAGAAGATGAAGATGCTTTTGACAAATATAATGTCTTTGAGGGAAACGCTAGAAAATTAGCTCGACAATATGGACGTTCAGAGGGAGAAGTTGATTATTTAATGCATTTAGCAGATCAACTTTATCGTGCGTGTTGCCATTTGAATTATTTACAATTTGATGAAAATGATTTGCAGTTACTAAGAAAGGCAGCAAAGATTTTTAATATTGGGGAATATATTGAGTTAAGCTCCGCTAGTCAACATACGTTTTATTTAATTGCCAATCAATCAATTGATGGTTTGAATCATAAAGAGCGTCTAAAATTAGCACTTTTAGCTTCATATAAAAATAAAGATTATTTTGAACGATTTGCGGCTCCTTTTACCGAATGGATGAGTCGTGAAGAATATCGCAAAATGCGCGAATTCGGCACGTTGTTAAAATTTGTCTATGCATTAAATGTTTCAAAAAGAAATATTGTACATGCGATTGAAATGCAACCTTTAGACAATTATGTTCAGCTTAACGTATACGTCAAAAAAAATGCTGCTGCTGAAAAATATCAAGCAAATCGGCATAAGAAACATCTAGAACGTGCTCTAAAGATACCAATAAAAGTAAACTTCATTGAAGAAGGGTGGAACCAAGATGACAACAGAAGTAACAAACAATCGATTACATGAAGAAGAATTTTCAGAATCACATAGCCGTTTACTAGAAGAAATAGCAAAACCTCAATATTATAATAACCGCGAACTAAGCTGGTTAGCGTTTAATGAACGTGTATTAGAAGAAGCAGAGGATATCAATAATCCTCTGCTAGAACGCCTGAAGTTTTTAGCGATTTTTAGCTCCAATTTAGATGAATTTTTCATGGTGCGTGTGGCAGGACTTCAGGACCAAGTGCGTGCAGGCTTCCATAAGGCTGAGAATAAGTCAGGCTTAACACCAAAAGAGCAATTAGCGAAAATTGCTGAACGTACGCAAGCTTTAGTGCGCAGACAAACAGAAGTATATCGTCACTTAATCTACGATTTACTACCACAGCACAATGTACATATTGCAGACATGAAAGATTTAAATAGTACGCAAAAGGCGTTTATCAATGAAATGTTTGCTGAAACCATTTTCCCAGTTTTAACACCTGTAGCAGTAGATGCTTATCGACCATTTCCAACCTTGCTTGGTAAAACATTAAATATACTTGTCCTATTGGAACAAGATGAGACAGATTTAGAAAGCCGTGAAAAGGTTGCCATAGTGCAAGTACCATCTGTTTTGGATCGCTATATTAAAGTGCCTTCTGCTGAGGGTGAGACAGTGATTGTTCTACTTGAAGATGTTATTGTCGCTCATATCGAAAAGCTTTTCTATGGCTACAGTGTGAAATCAGCACAGGCTTTCCGTCTAACACGTAATGCAGATTTAACGATTCATGAGGAAGGTGCCCGTGATTTACTGGTAGAAATTGAAAAAGAGCTTAAAAAACGTAAATGGGGTGTTGGCAGCCGCCTAGAAGTACGTGTAGGGGAAATGAATGATGAGGTACTTGCATACTTACTAGAAGAATTTGAAATCGAGGAGACAGATGTTTTTCATATTGACGGTCCGCTCGATTTAACATTTATGTTCTCATTTGTAAAAGGTATAGCTGTTGGACGGGAGCATTTAGAGTATGAAAGCTTTATTCCACAGCCACCTTTAGATTTACAGTCAGATGAAAATATTTTTGAAAAAGCATTGCAACAGGACATTTTTTTCCATCATCCATATGAATCATTTGCACCGATAGTGGACTTTATTTCAGAGGCTGCTGTTAATCCGAATGTACTGGCAATCAAGCAAACACTATATCGAGTTAGTGGGAATTCTCCAATTATACAAGCATTAAAACTCGCAGCTGAAAACGGTAAACAAGTGACTGTTTTAGTAGAGTTAAAAGCACGTTTTGATGAAGAAAATAATGTGCATTGGGCAAAACAACTAGAGCAAGCAGGCTGTCTTGTTATTTATGGTATGAATAATTTAAAAACGCATTCCAAAATAACATTAGTTGTAAGTCGTCGTAATGGCAAGATTGAACGTTTTGTTCATCTTGGAACAGGAAATTATAATGATGCAACTGCAAAAATTTATACAGATATGGGCATCATAACATCAGACAAGGAATTTGGAATTGATGCCACGAACTTTTTTAATTATTTAAGCGGCTATACGGAAAAACCTACATTTAATCATTTAGTCGTTGCACCATTTGATATTCGCGATGAATTTATTCGTTTAATGGATGAGGAAATAAGCTGTCATAAGAAATACGGAAATGGATTTATTCGTGCCAAAATGAATTCATTGACGGATAAGGATTTAATGATGAAGCTTTACGAAGCATCTATTGCTGGTGTAAAAGTCGAGCTTATTATACGGGGGATTTGCTGCATACGCCCAGGTATTCCAGGCATTAGCGAAAATATAACCGTTACAAGTATTGTTGGCAGGTTCCTTGAACATTCACGCATCTATTGGTTCCATCATAATGGTGAGAATAAGGTGTACTTATCCTCAGCAGATATGATGACCCGGAATATGATTAAACGCGTTGAAATTCTTTTCCCTGTCTATTCAATTGAAGCAAAAGCTCGTATTATGGATATTATGAATAAACAACTTGAGGATACAGCAAAGGCTCGTATCCAAGATTCCAATGGGAAATATCATTACAAAGAATTTGATCGCAGCGAAGACCCTATTAATAGTCAGGAAATTTTCTTAAAGGATGCTCTAAAGCCTACGCTAGATGAGGAATAAATAATAAGCGTCTTAGACGACTAGAGTAAACACGCTACCTAGAGAGGGATATAATGAAAAAATATAGAAAGAATGTAGCGCAATTCACAAACTATCGACAGTTGGCACTGCTTAATCCGTTCGATGCAGTAGTATGCTTAAAACAAGCTGATGATGGGGATTTTGAAATCGTTTATTATAACGACAAACTACCATTAGCTATAGCGTTGCAGGATGAGAAAGCAACGACAGCAAAGCAATTTTTTAACAAGCAATGTTGGCAACAATTATGGAAGATAATACAACAGGAATTTAAAATTGCTCGTAAGATTGCGCTTTATTCAGAGACTGAGCAAATGCAAAAATCGTTTGCCGTAAGTGTACAGCAAATAGAGCCATCTATAATAGCTGTTATTTTACGTGAGGAACAGCGTGATACGAAGCCATATTTGCAATTTGTTGAACAACATGTATGTCCAATACTAACGACTGATTTACAAGGTCGTATTGTTCATCAAAATGTTACCGCTACGTCTTTATTGTCGAGAGAACATCACAGCCTTATAGGACTTGATATTTTTTCATTATTAGAGTGTAACTATGTAAACGAAGTCCAATTATTATTTGCTAAAACGATTGAAGGCGCTACATTGGATATGCCAAAATGTTTATTTAAGGGTAACCTACTAAGTAATGAACCATTTTATTTGCGTACACATCCAACATATTTTAATGGTGAAATAATTGGGGTACATTTTTTCGTTAGAGACGCGAACTTATTTAAGAGTTATCATGATTCCTTTTACTATTTAGCCTTAACGGATGAATTGACGGGTATTTGGAATCGAAAAGCTATTAAAGAGCATTGGCTACAACATTTGAATGATAAGCAAAGTGAACATCAACAAGCAACCATTCTTTTAGTCGATATTGACCGTTTTAAAAAATTTAATGAGTCTCTTGGTGAAAGTAAGGGTGACGAACTTTTGCGAATGTTTTGTCATAGGCTTCGTGAATTTTGTTACGCGCAATGCTCGCTCTATCGCTATAATAGTGATGAATTTATTTTTATTTTAAAAGATGCCACTATAGACAAAATAGAGCAATTGGCGAATGCCATTTTAGATTCGTTAAAACAGCCATTTATGATTGATGATCAGGAGTATTTTATTAGTGTTTCCATTGGTATTTCTTTAAGCCCAGCAGATGGTAAGGATTTGGAGACTCTCGTACGAAAGGCCGATCAAGCTTTATTCTCTGCTAAAGAGCACGGACGTTCACATTACCGCTATTATCGTGAAGATATGACAAATGTTTTTCCAAATGAGGCATTGATGGAGGCACATTTAAGACGGGCCATTGAATTTAATGAACTAAGTATTCATCTACAACCACAGATGAATTTAAACGATAATAGCATTAATAGCTTTGAGGCGTTATTACGATGGAATAATCGGAAATTTGGCTTTGTATCCCCAGCGCAGTTTATACCGATTGCTGAAGCAACAGGCTTAATTGTAGAAATTGGTGATTGGATTATTAATGAAGTTTGTCGCTATCAAAAGGAATGGCGTGCCAAGGGCTATCGTCCAGTCAGGATTGCCATCAATATATCGCCTAAACAATTTAGAAAAGAAAATTTTGCTCGTAAAATTAAAGCAACGTTGAAAAAATATAATGTAGCGCCACATTTAATTGAAGTGGAAATTACGGAAAGCTCCATGACGAATGTGCATGAAACATATTCAATTTTAACAGAGTTAAAGCAGCTAGGTGTTTATGTGTCGGTGGATGATTTTGGTACGGGCTATTCTTCACTTAGCTATTTGAAACGTTATCCAATCGATATCATTAAAATTGACCAATCGTTTATTGCGGATATCGAAAAGGATGATAAAAATGAGGCAATTATTAAAGCCATCATTTCGATGTCTCATAATTTAGGCCTTGAAGTAATTGCAGAAGGAATAGAGGAGCCATCACAAGTAGCGTTTTTAAAGCGTCATCGTTGTCAAAAAGGACAAGGGTACTTATATAATAAACCATTACCTGTTGAAACGATTGTGGCCCAATATTTTGTAGGATAATTAAGAAAGTTTTCGCGAAGCAGAGCGTTACCCGCGAAGCAGAGTGAAATACCCGCGGAGCAAAGTGAAATACCCGCGAAGTAGAGAGATACCCGCGAAGCAAAGTGAAATACCCGCGGAGCAGAGAGATACCCGCGGAGCAGAGTGAAATACCCGCGGAGCAAAGTGGAATACCCGCGAAACGGAGTGAAATACCCGCGAAGCAGAGTGAAATACCCGCGGAGCAAAGTGGAATACCCGTGAAACGGAGTGAAATACCCGCGGAGCAGAGTGATACCCGCGAAACGGAGTGAAATATCCGCGGAGCAAAGTGAAATACCCGCGGAGCGGAGTGAAACAGACAAAAGGCATCAAGAAAATCTTTTTCTTGATGCCTTTACTATTGCTTTTCTAAGCAAATTAACTTATTTCTTTAATCCGTTTAAAACAACTGCTGTAAAATGTGCCATCTGTGCAACTAAATCAAATTCCTCATTATGAATTAACCAATCATAAACATTGGCTCTCATGCAACGCTGTATAATTTGTTGCATTTGTACCGCTTGTAAATCGTTAACAAACTCTCCTTGTTGAATACCCTCTTCAATATAAGTGTTAATAATTTGAAAGATTTTGCGCTGAGGACTAATTAAATAATGATTTTGTTCTACTTGATTCGTCATGGCAGCCGTATACACTGTTCTCAATAAATCTTTGCCAACCACGTTTGTTAAATACAACATTTGCTCCTTATAAAGCAAAAGAATTTTCTCACTTGCTGACAATGATTGATCAATATTTTTTTCGACAGTACTGTAAAAGCTATCAAGCTCCTCAAATTTTTCCAAAATAACATCGTATTTGGATGGGAAATGGGTATAGAAAGTGCCCTTGGAGACTTTACATGCTTTCGTAATTTGTTCAACAGATACATGTTCAAATCCATGTTTATTAAATAAATCTAAAGAAGTTTTCAGTAATTTTTCTCGAGTTTCTAATGCCTTTTTTTGGCGAGTAGTTAACGAATTCATGCCCATCTGCCTCCGTAATTAAAATATCCTATAATAATAATTGCAATATTTATTCAGAAAATAGAAAATTTTTTGATTGACGAGTGATATTATATTTGTTTATGATTTAAATGACCACAGTCAGTGACCGCGGTCATTAAGAGTATCTCGTTATTAATGTTACGATAAAAACGTAAAGTTGGCTAGTGGATCAGTTAGCTTATTTACGTAATTCATGGGAAATGGGGGAGCTCAAATGAAAGACAAATTAGGTTTTATCGGCTTAGGCAATATGGGGTTACCGATGTCCATTAATTTACTTCGTGCAGGTTATGAAGTGTATGGCTTTGACACGAATGCGAAAGCAATGGAGCAATTCATTGCAGAAGGTGGTATTGGTTTAGCAACATCGCAAGCCGTTGTAAAGCAAAGCGAAGTAATTATGACCAGCTTGCCAACACCACAAGTTGTTGAACATGTCTACACATCAGAAGATGGGATTTTGCAACATGCTAAGCAAGGAAGTTTACTAATAGACTTTAGCACTGTAAATCCTGAATTAAATGATTCGTTACATAAAAAGGCGCAATCATTAGGGTTACGTTATTTAGGAGCTCCAGTAAGTGGAGGTGTTATTGGTGCTATCAATGCCACGTTAACAATTATGATAGGTGGAGAAGAAAAGGATTACCAACGTGGCGTCGGAATTTTCGAAATAGTAGGAAAAAATATTTTCCATCTTGGCACATCCCCGAGTGTAGGGACACGTATTAAATTACTGAACAATTTAATGATTGGCTTTTATACGCAAGCTGTTGCGGAAACGATTGTACTTGGAGAAAGTATGGGAGTTGCAGCAGATACGCTCTATGAAGTATTAAGTAATAGTTATGGTCAAAGTCGGATTTATGAGCGAAATTATTTAGAATACATGAAAAATGAAAATTATGAACCTGGCTTTTCTACGAATCTATTACTAAAAGATTTACGATTGGCAAAAAATATGGCTGATGAAGCAGGTGTACCCCTTCTAATTGGTGAACAACTGGTCAATCTTTACAATGATATATCAGCAGAAGGCTTTGGTGAAAACGACATGTCTGCTGCTTATTTAAGTCTTAAAGAAAAGTGCATGATGAAACAAAATTAAAGGAGGAAAACAGTTATGACAACCGCACAACAAGTAAAAACATTAACACATTTTATTGGTGGAGAAATGATAGAGGGAAAAAGTGGTCGTTACGGTTCAGTTTATAATCCTACAACAGGTGATGTTATTGCAAAAGTACCGCTAGCAACAGTAGAAGAGACACGTGAGGCAATTGTCAAAGCACAGGCTGCATTTCCTAAATGGCGTGATACGTCAGTAGCTAAACGTGCAGAGGTAGTATTAAAATTTCGCAATCTAGTAACAGATAATATGGAAGAATTATTACAAATTATTTGTACGGAAAGTGGTAAAACGATTGATGATGCGAGAGGTGAAATTACACGAGGCTTAGAATCCGTCGATTTAGCAATTGGGGCTCCTCATTTAGTAAAGGGCGAATACTCTGTAAATGTTGGTGGTCAAATTAATGCCTACTCTGCTAAATATCCTCTAGGTGTGGTAGCGGCAATTTCGCCATTTAACTTCCCTATTATGGTGCCATTAGCGCAAACAAGTATGGCGATTGCTGTAGGGAACGCAGTTGTTTTAAAGACTTCAGAGAGAGTACCAATGACCGCGTTATATGTAAGTGAGTTATGGAAAAAAGCTGGTTTACCAGATGGCATTTGGACAGTCGTTAATGGAGATAAAGATGCGGTTAATGAGCTATTAGAAAACCCAATTGTGCAAGCGATTTCATTTGTAGGTTCTACGCCTGTTGCTAAATATATTTATGAAACTGGCTCAAAATATGGGAAACGTGTCACTGCTTTAGGTGGTGGTAAAAATAATATGGTCGTAATGCCTGATGCAGACCTTGAGCAAGTGGCAAATGCATTTATTGGAGCGGCCTATGGAGCAGCTTCTCAGCGTTGTATGGCCATTTCAACAATCATGCCAGTGGGTGAAGAAACCGCAGATCGTTTAGTAGCCATCTTAAAAGAAAAAATTGCAGCATTAAAAGTAGGGTCTTATACGGAGAAAGATACTGATTTTGGCCCGGTTATTTCACAGCAATCAAAAGAAGCGATTCTTGCTGCAATTCATAAAGGAGAAGCAGAAGGGGCGACTGTTGTTTGTGATGGACGTGAGCTAGCGATTGTAAAAGAATCAAAAGGCTTCTTTGTCGGTCCAACATTATTAGATCATGTAACACCAGGAATGGAAATTTATGAGCAAGAAGTATTTGGTCCTGCTCGCAATGTAGTGCGTGTTGATTCGTTAGAGGAGGCAATACAGCTAATTAACGAGCATGAGCTTGGCAATGGGGTCACAATTTTTACCAATGATGGACTTGCAGCACGTAAATTTACTACAGAAATTGATGTGGGGATGGTAGGGGTGAATGTACCAATTCCTATTCCAGTTGGATACCATAACTTTGCAGGATTTAAAGGCTCTCGATTTGGAGAAGGGCATATGTTTGGCCCAGATCAGGCACGTTTCTTTACGAAAACAAAAACAATATCAGAGCGTTGGGTGACGAATACTGAAACAGCATCTACATTTGCATTTCCAAGTAATAATGATTAATGACATAGAGAGCCTTAACGTATGTTAAAGACCGCAGGCGGACGCTAAAAAAGTAATCGGTGCTAGCTAGCAGATAGTGTCCGTCTGTAGCCTAACATATTGTTTACACTGCTGTGTGTACAGAACGTTTTAAGAAGTAATGGAAGTCAAGTGACTAAGCGCAGAAACGATAGAAAAGAAGGTATACAGGCACGCCATATAGCAATATAAGATGTAACTCTATAGCACTTTCTAAAAGATAGGTGGGATGTGGATGTTAGCGTATATTGGGCTTTTTGGAAGTTTAGTACTACTAGTCTATTTAACAATGAGGGGTGTCAATTTACTAATTTCAGCACCATTAACTGCTTTAATTGCAGCTTTAACAAATGGTCTTGCTTTCTTCCCACAAACTGCAAATGACAATCAAGCTAATTTCTTAACAAGTTATATGGATGGATTTACGGGCTTCGTTGGTTCTTGGTATTTAATGTTCATGGCAGGTGCCATTTTTGGCAAGGTAATGGAAGATACAGGTGCTGCTGATAGTGTTTCAAAATGGATTGTTGAAAAAATTGGGGTGAAGTATGCTACATATGCCGTAGTACTGGCAGCAGCTGTACTAACATATGGTGGTGTCTCAGTATTTATCGTAGCCTTCTCTGTTTATCCGATGGCGATTAGTTTATTTAAACAGGCGAATCTTCCAAGACGCTTTATTCCTGCGGCACTTGGTTTAGGTTCTGTAACGTTTACAATGACGTCAGCAGGCTCACCAGAAATCCAAAACTGGATTCCGATTCCCTATTTAGGAACAACGCCATATGCAGGTTGGCAGGTGAGTATTGTCGTTGCATTATTTATGGCAATCGGTGGAGCACTATGGTTGAATTGGATGATTAAACGGGCAGTGAAAAAAGGGGAGGTATTTATCGAACGTTCAACAGATCCTGTCGTTGACGAAACGCGTAAATTACCTAGTCCAATCTTAAGTTTAGTACCATTAGTAGTCGTTTTATTGATTTCGTTTATCTTCCATGACTCTCTTGGCACATCAGCTCTAATTGTTGCGTTAACGAGCGGTTGTATTATGGCGTATTTAGTAAGCTATAAATATGCAAAATCAGTTAGTGCAACGTTAGCCGCAGGTGCAATGGGCGCTGTTGTAGCTATTGCAAATACAGCAGCAGTTGTAGGCTTTGGGGGCGTTGTAAAAGCTACACCATCATTTGTAGCAACTGTCGATGTGATGACAAATATCCCTGGCAATCCACTTATAGGGGGAGCTGTTGCAATCGCAGTAATAGCCGGTTTAACAGGTTCAGCTTCAGGTGGTCAAACAATTGCAATGCCACTATTAGCTCCTCACTATATTGATATGGGCGTTAATACGGAAGCATTACACCGCACAATAGCCATTGCATCTGGCTCGCTCGATTCATTACCACATGGTGGTTATGTAGTGACGACAATCAATTCTGTATGTAATGAAAAACATAAGGATGCCTATTTGCCTTTCGGTGCTTTAACCGTTGTTATACCAATTATTGGGACTGTTGTGGCGATCGTATTATTCTCACTTGGAATGTAGGAGGGATAGCAATTGATGGAAGGTAAAACAGTTTTTATAACGGGCTCTGCTCGAGGAATTGGCCTATCTATTGCTCAAGCATTTGCTGAACAAGGAGCGAATGTTGTTATTTCAGATATAAATGAGCAACGATTAGCTGAGGTGGTAGCACAAAATCCACACTTAACAGCCTATACATGTGATGTCACGGATGAACAAGCTATTAGTGAGGCGATTGCTTTCACAGTTAGTAAATTTAATAGCATTGATATTTTGATTAATAACGCAGGATTTCAACATGTATCTTACATCGAAGATTTCCCCACAGAAATCTTTGAACAAATGCAAAAAGTAATGCTTGTAGCGCCATTTATTACGATGAAATATGCCTTACCCCATATGAAGAAAAATAAATTTGGTCGCATTCTAAATATGGCATCGATAAACGGTGTTATTGGATTTGCTGGTAAAGCGGGTTATAACGCAGCAAAGCATGGCTTAATAGGATTAACAAAAGTCGCTGCACTTGAAGTAGCCAATGACGGTATTACAGTTAATGCCATCTGTCCAGGATATGTGGATACAGCATTAGTTCGTAATCAATTTACAGATTTAGCAAAGACACGTGGGATTCAAGTAGAAGAAGTGTTGGAGCAGGTGCTATATCCACTTGTCCCGCAAAAGCGCTTGCTTGATGTTTCAGAAATTACAGGGCTTGCACTTTATTTAGCGAGTGATGTGGCCAAAGGTTTAACAGGTCAGGCGATTGTATTAGATGGCGGTTATACTGCCCAATAATGGAGGAGCGATGCGTTATGATACAAACAAAAACAACTTTCACAGTAAATTCTCCTGCGACGATTGTTTATGGAAAAGATGCATTTGAAGAAGTAGGCGTATATGCCAAAAAACTAGGTTCGAAGGCACTTATCGTTAGCGATCCAATCATGGATGGATTAGGGTTTGTTAATCAGTGTAAGGCATTATTAACAGCGAATGGTTTGGAAGCGGTTTCATATTTAGGTGTAACAACTGAGCCAGTGGATACGTATGTAGCACAAGGTCTTAGTATTTTGCAAACAGAACAGTGTGATCTTATCATTTCTGTTGGGGGTGGAAGTTGTATCGATACAGCCAAAGCAATTGCTGTTGTAGCAACAAATGGTGGTTATATCGGCGATTATATGAAACTAGCGAAAATCGCCGAGCAATCACCTATCCCGCATATAGCTGTTCCAACAACAGCAGGCACAGGCTCTGAAGCAACAGATGCTACAGTGATTACCAACACGACGAATGATGTGAAAATGATGATAAAACAACCAGCTTTTATGCCACCAATTGCCATTGTCGATCCGATGCTAACGGTAACCTCTCCTCCAGCCATTACAGCGGCGACGGGTATTGATGCATTAAGCCACGCAATTGAAAGTTATTTGTCTCGTTTAGCACATCCTTATTCGAATGTGCTTGCGTTGTCAGCAATGGACTTAATTATTCATAATATTTTGAAGGTCTACGAGCAAGGGGACGATATTGATGCGCGAGAGGCGATGTCTTTAGGCTCAATGCAGGCAGGACTGTCGTTTTCCAATGCATCAGTTGCTTTAGTACATGGTATGTCACGTCCTATCGGTGCACTTTTTCATGTGCCTCATGGTATTTCCAATGCGATGTTACTACCAGCGGTATTAGAATTTACCAAGGATGCATGCGTGGAGCGCCTAGCAGATATAGGAAAATTTTTCAACGCAAAAGGACAGTATAGTACCCAAGAGGAACTAGCGACTTTAGCTATCGACTCAATAAAAGAATTATGTAAAAAGATGAATATTGGCAATTTACAGCAATGGGGTATTGAGGAGGATGCATTTTATGCGGCAATTCCGAAAATGGCAATCGATGCAATGGCAAGTGGTAGTCCTGCCAATAACCCTAAAGTGCCAACACAGGATGAGTTAATGGAGCTGTACAAGGTTGCTTATCATTATGAGTTTTAAATAGTATGAGACAGAGTGCCTTCCGTTAAGCAAAAGAGGAAGGCGCTTTTTGATTAGTTGAAGCTTTCATTTGCTACTTGTAGTGTTCTTAAAATTTCTTAGATAATATATATCATTAAAGAATATAATTATATAAATTATACTTACCAATAGTAAAACGATTGACGGCGAATGATTATGTGGATGTATTTTCAGAAGAATACGAAAGAAGAATTAGAAAGTATTACCGTATTACAGATTTAGGAAAAGCATTAGTAGAAAATAGACTGAAGGAGTTAGAAACAATATTAAACTATTTTGAAGAAATTAAGGGGGTGGATTAGTCGTGGATAATCACAAGATAAATGACTATATACGTCAACTGGAAATGGAGTTAGAGCCATTACCAAAAAAGGATAGAGATAATCATGTCATGGAAGTAAAAGATCATTTATTGCAGTCCGTAACGAATGGCAAATCAGTGGACGAGGTATTAAAAAGCTTTCTTTTACCTAACGAATTAGCTAAGGAAATTAAAGCTGAGTATCAATACTTGTATAGTGCACCTTCTGCTGAAAATCTGCCTCCTATCAAACAAAAGAGTAGCAAAAAGATATGGATTATATTGTCTGTTTTAGTAGTGGTCATTATTTTCCCTGTTTTTTTAGCGATTGCTGTATTTATAGCAAATGTATCAGATAAACCTACTGACACAAATGGAATTGTTGAGTATGAAGAAATCAGAAGTTAATAAATAAAAACGATTATTTAACATTGGGAATGCTAAATAATTCGTTTTTATTTGTCTTGAGTTTGTTGTTTGAACGATTCGATTACATGGAAAAATCATAATAACACTAAAATGACCAAGAGCGTCAAGTTAGTCTTTTTTTTTTCATAGGTTGATATTCTAAAGAATACAGATATCCACAAATAGTAGAATTAATATGACATTTACGAGAAAATATAGTAAAATAAAATGAATGGTTATTCATTTTTCTTAAAGGGGGAAGTACGATGTTGCAGGGGAAAACGATTATTATTACAGGTGGTTCAAGTGGTATGGGGCTTTATATGGCGAAGCAATTCGTTGCTGAAGGAGCAAACGTTGTAATTGTAGGGCGTAACGAAGAGCGATTAGCGGAGGCAAAAGAGTTTATATTAGCAGCAGGCAATACAATCGAAACATTCCAGATGGATGTTCGTATACCAGAACAGGCGCAGGCAATGGTGGCGTTTGCAGTTGAAAAATTTGGTCGAGTGGATGGACTTGTCAATAATGCTGCTGGTAATTTTATTGTGCGTGCAGAAGATTTGTCGCCAAATGGTTGGAAAGCAGTTGTGGATATCGTTTTAAATGGTACGTTTTATTGTTCTTCTGCTGTCGGTAAATATTGGATTGACCAAAAAATTAACGGATCGATTATTAATATGGTGGCGACCTATGCTTGGAATGCAGGTGCTGGTGTAATACATTCGGCGGCTGCAAAAGCTGGTGTATTATCAATGACAAGAACGTTAGCTGTTGAATGGGGCAAACGTTATGGTATACGTGTCAATGCCATTGCGCCAGGGCCAATTGAACGAACGGGCGGAGCAGCAAAACTTTGGGAATCAGAAGCAGCAGCAGCTCGTACACTTGATGCTGTACCACTTGGACGCATCGGTACACCAGAAGAAATAGCGGATTTAGCAACTTTTATGATGTCGGATAAAGCCAGCTATATGAATGGTGAATGTGTCACTTTAGATGGAGGACAGTGGTTAAATCAGTATCCTTTTTAGCATTATCTAGGCTGTCAATGTAGTTAAGTGACTTTTTCCTTGTTGAAATTCATTGCATAATGAGGAGCGGTGTTGATACATACTAAGGGCAAAGAAAGGAGTTTTGCCTATGAGTATGTGGTTGATACCGTCTCTTATTGCAATCACAATCATTTCGGTTATTTCATTTGTTTCGACTATGAAAATTGCCAAAATGACGTCAGAGCGGAAATCAGAAAAGGATACACCGATTTCAGAAACAGTCGAAGAATATGCAACGATGCTAAATCCAATTGTTTGGGTGTACATCATCTTTTTACTTTTTTTAGGAATAATGATTTTTTACTACTGGACTAAGACAGGGTATTAATAAGATTTCAACGAAGTATCACATTTGCTTTGGTTTATGTGATACTTCGTTTTGACATTTGTAAAGATTATGTTCCCACAAACTTTAAATATTATAAGAAAATTTTTTATTATTGTGTTGTCGTTTTAACAAAGCTATTAAATACTCCTTCTTCCTCGACGAAGAGATTATGACTACTTTCTTCAAAGATTGTTAAGTAAGCATTTGGTATAAGAGAGGCAATTTCTTCAGAAAAAACTAAAGGGCATTGCGTGTCATATTTGCCACAATAAATATAAGTAGGCAATTTGATTGTTTTTAAACTTTCAGTGAGATCAAAGTTCTTTAGTTCAGTAGATATAAAGTAATCTAATCTTTTGTTTACTACCTTTCCGCTATTAGGTCTTGCCATGATTTTGTCATAGTGTTCTTTTTTATAAATGGACATGAGGTTCCATTCTTTATTTAAAGCTCTTCTTTCTTCAAGACTTTTTGTCGGATCTTTAAGCAGTTTTAAAATTTCTAATAGCCTCGAATTATTCGGATTACTTTTACAGTAAATGCTATCAGGATGCGACATATAATGCGAAGATGCGGATAAACCACCTATTATTATTTTTTTCAAAGAATTAGGATGCATCAATGCATAATTTAACCCCAGCATGCCACCTGTAGAGTGTCCAGCAAAACTCCATTGTGCAAAGCCTAATGCACTTCTAATAGCTTCTAAATCTTGGACACTATTTTTAAAACTGAAATCATCGTGTACTGTTGAATCACTTGAGTTTCCACAGCCCCTTAAGTTTATTAAATAGACTGTATAGTGTGTAGTAAAAGGTGCAGCGAAAATATTGCCATTACTATTAAACGCTGTATATTGATGTGTTATACAGAGTGGCTCACCTTTTCCCATTTTAAAATACTCGAAGTTTCCGCGAGGAGTTTCAACCATATTTTGCGTCCACATAAAATACCTCCAATGTTTTTTATTTCATTATAGCAATACAAAAATGTAAAAAATTAGTTTTTACAACTGTGCAAAGATTTTATAGTTGGTCTTTTGCATTAACTTTAGAAAAACGGGGAAAATAAATTGATATTTCATATTGTCTAAAACAAAAATATCCATAATATACATTATTTATGAAAAACTCTCTTGACCTTGTCGTGGTCATAGTCGGAAACATTGTGATATGATAAAAGAGAAGGATCCTGTTCTGCAAAGCAAGGACAGAAAAGGAGAAGAAGTTCATGATTTCAACTAACAGCAAAGACTTATTAGCAATGCCAATTAGTGATTTTATTATTTCATCCGAAAAGGTTGCACATGTACAAAGTGGTAATAGTGCCGAGCATGCACTGCTTGTACTGACACGTACAGGGTACTCGTCCATACCTGTATTAGATATGAAATATCGCCTTCAAGGTTTATTGAGCATGAAAATGATTACAGAATCTATTCTAGGTCTCGAACATATTGAATATGAAAAATTACCAAATATTAAAGTAGATACAATAATGGAAAAAGATATAGCCGTTCTAAAGATGACGGATACTTTCCAACGAGCTTTAGATTTGGTTATTAACCATGCGTTTTTATGTGTAATAGATGAAGATGGTACATTTGCAGGGATTTTAACAAGACGCGTTATTTTAAAACAGTTGAAAAAATATATCTATCAAAAAGAGAAGTAGTGTAAGAGGGGACTCAGGTGCAACATCTTGAGGTCCCCCTTTACTTATATTGGAGGTTTAGGTGATTGATGGCAACAGAGGCAGAAATTTTGAAAGTTTTAGCTGAGGAACGCAATATGCGTAAAGCAGCGGAGCGGTTGTTTTTATCGCAACCTGCACTTTCACAACGGTTGCAATCGATTGAAAAAGATTGGGGTGCACAGCTGTTTATTCGTTCGCAAAAGGGGCTTACAGCAACCCCTGCAGGAGAACACGTTATAGCGTATGCAACAGATATGCTTGCTAAAAAAGAAGAAATCTTTGAAATGATTCAATCGTTAACAACAAAAGTAAATGGGACATTGAAAATTGCTTGTGCTTCCATTGTCGGGCAAAACTGGCTTCCTAAAATAATAAAAGATTTTGTAACAAAATATCCAGAAGCTAAAATATCACTTATGACTGGTTGGAGCTCGGAAATTGTCAAAGCTTTATATGAGGGCGAGGCCCATATTGGCATTGTGCGTGGGCAGGTTGATTGGAAAGGAGAAAAGATTCATCTTTTCCGCGATACGTTGTACTTAGTAGATCGGGAGTTAAAAACGATTGAAGATGTGCTGACAACTGATCGCCCATTTATTCAATTTAAAAGTGATTCCAATTACTATCAGGAAATACAGCAATGGTGGCAACAGCATTTTGCTTCAAATCCTAGAAGACAAATTTTAGTAGACCAAATTGAAATATGTAAGCAAATGGCATTAAATGGCATAGGTTATGCCATACTACCGTCCATCACGCTAAATGAGCATGATGGGGTTAATAAAATTGCGCTCACTAACAATGAAAAAGAATTTGGTTTAACACGAGATACATGGTTAATAGGCTATGAGTCTTCCTTTGAATTACGCCAAGTAGAAGCATTTGTAGAGGTTGTACAAGATCATGCCCGATGCCTGTTTGACTATACAAATTAAATATTTTCATGCTAAAGTGGCTTCGGATTAAAGAGTAAAGTGTTAGATTGATCGCATTCATTCTAACACTTTTTCGTATTGTCCATGCTGTCCCGCAGGTCGCATCTTCGCTACCATTAATTAAATTGTTTGAGTGCCTGGCACCTCCCTAAATCTTAAGAGTTTATGAATATTCATGAAGATATCATAAGAAATGGAACAAAATGCACAAAAAAACGTATAATTATGTAATCATCTAAAAGCAAAGGAAAAGGGGTTGAGTTTTTGAAGAAATTAAATATTACCGCACTAATAGTTTTATTAATGCTTGTTATGAGCTATGCTCTGCCTATTTCTGAGGCGAGCGCCGCACCTACTTTAGAGGTACAAGCTAAAACAGGAATTGCAGGAAAGGCAAAATATCAATCAGTTACGCCTTTGCAAGTAACTGTAAAAAATAACGGGCCTGATTTTTCTGGAGATATGGCGATCAATGCCTTTAATTCTTATCAAGCAGCTTCAGCACTAGTTGTGCCAATAGATATAGCAGCAGGTGAGGAAAAAACAGTTACACTTTATTTGGACGGTTTAGCTGATTATGGGTATTCCGATGGCGATGTTTTTGCCTTTTATGAGGGCAACATTGAAAAAGGAAAAAAAGTTGCTTATAAAGGAACAAAGCGGTTACAGGCGAATTTTTTAGAAGCCAATTCAACATTTATTTATACGTTAACAGATAAAAGCGACCGTTTGACTGCCTATTTAAAGTTACCGCAACTTTTTCCATCCAATAGTGTAGAAGTATTTAACTTAAATCAATTAAAAGACTACACATTACCTGATGTTGCACAAGGCTATGCAATGGCGGATATCATTGCAGTAGATGAGGTTGCGATAGCTGATTTAACGCAAAAACAGCAGGAAGCATTATTAAGATGGGTGCAAGATGGTGGTACATTATTGCTTGGCAGCTCTGAGCAAATCAATGCAACTGCAGGTATTTTTAAAGAATATTTGCCACTTACATTATCCCAACAAACGACGACTGTTTCAGCAGATAGCTTAACGAAATTATCGGGAGGCGGTATTTTCACGCAGGCAATTTCGGTCTATACAGCAACGGAAAATGAAGGCAGTATCCCTGTTTTAAAAGACAATACTAATATTCTAGCTGCTAAGAAAAAGGTTGGTAGTGGAGAAATTGTCCAAACAACTTTTTCATTAGGAGACCAGCCATTAGCATCTATGGACGGCTATGCGGCATTAACAGCGAAAATGTTCGACATTCAAACTATGTCTCAGCAAACAGTGATGCAAGGTCAATCTACAATGGATCAGCTTTCTAGCGAGTTGGGTAGTATTAACGAATTATTCCCATCATTCGAAGTGTCCGTTAGCTATATGCTTATCGTCATTATTCTTTATATTTTAGTAATTGGTCCAATCCTTTACTTTGTATTAAAGAGAATGGATAAACGAGAGCATGCATGGTGGGTTATTCCTACGATTTCAGTGGTACTGTCGATTGTCCTATTTGTTTTTGGCGCAAAAGATCGTATTGTGCAACCACAAGTACAACAATCCGCATTCTTTAAAGTAAATGAAGATAGCAGCGTGAATGGTTATTATGTAGAATCGATTTTAACAAATCGCAGTGGTGATTTTGTTGTGAATGCTGATAAAGATACGACTGCAGTAGCTTTCCGCAATAATTATAATCTTACAGGTTCAGTAGGCGCGTTACATGAATCGTCGTATATTAAGGAACACGCCAATGGATCCGCATTAACATTGCGCGATTTAAGTTATTGGTCTGTCCAATCTTTTGGGGGGAAAACAGCTGCTCAAAAGATAGGTAAAATGGATATTGATATTACATTGAAAAATGAAAAATTGTCTGGGACAGTAAAAAATAATTTCCCGTTTGCTTTGAAGGATGTCACGATTATATCGGGTACAAAAGAAGTGAAACTTGGTGATATTGAACCGAATGCTACACTGAAGGTGGACAAAGAGCTGAAAACAACAGTTCTTCAAAAGCCAACACACTTTAATAATTATAATTATAACTATCCAAAGACGAAGGAAGAAGTTGACCCATTACGTATTGAGCGTATGAAGTCGCAAGCCCTGCTATTAGTAGAAAGTGAGAAACAACCTGTCATTACAGCTTGGGCAGAGCAAGCAATTGTAGGAGTAGAACTTGAAACAAGTGTCAACATGTCACCTATTTCTTACTTCGTACAGCCATTCGATGGAAAAGTTGAAATGTCAGGTCCATTTACGTTAAAACGTAATAACTTTTCATATAATTTGAGCGCACAATCGCCAAATGCCACTTTCGATAAAATGGATGAGCAATTAAATACTTGGTACATGTCAGAAGGTTTATATGAATTGTCGATAGAGATGCCAGACCATTTTATGGACTTTGTTCAAACCTTAGATGAACTTACAATTTCGAATAAAGATGTTCAACGAATGCAGTTATCTATTTGGAATAACAAAACGGGCAACTATGAACCATTGGTTGATACGAAGCAAGTGTTTACAAATGATATTACGCAATACTTCAATGATAAGGGTAAGCTGCTGTTGGAGATTAAATTTGGACCAGATCAAACAGGCGAGCAGACAAAATTACCTGAAATAGAGCTGAAAGGAGTGGCGAAGTAATGATAGAGATTCGTGATTTAACGAAAAAATACGGCGCTTTCACAGCACTAGATCATTTAAATCTATCACTGGAGGAAGGTGTAGTATTTGGCTTTGTAGGGGCTAATGGTGCCGGAAAATCGACAACGTTTTCGATTTTAGCTACATTGCTATCCCCAACTTCAGGCGATGCATTGATCAATGGAAAAAGTGTGATTAAGGAACCGAAAGAAGTTCGGAAACAAATAGGCTATATGCCAGATTTCTTTGGTGTGTACGATCAACTTAAAGTAGATGAGTATTTAGACTTTTATGGGGCGAGTTATGGCATTGGCGCGCAGGAGCGTAAAGTTCTTATACCGCAGTTATTAGAGTTAGTTAATTTAACGAATAAACGTTTTGAATATGTTGATTTACTATCGCGTGGGATGAAGCAACGCCTTTGTTTAGCACGAGCTCTGATTCATGATCCAAAGGTCTTAATATTGGATGAACCTGCTTCAGGCCTAGATCCACGCGCACGAGTAGAAATGCGAGATATTTTAAGAAATTTAAAATCCATGGGGAAAACTATTTTAATCTCCTCGCATATTTTGCCAGAGCTAGCGGAAATGTGTGATGAAATCGGCGTTATTGATAATGGTAAATTGATTGCACATGGCAATGTTGCTTCCATTCAAGCTCAGCTACAAGGTGAAAAGCGAATCGTTATCAAAGTATCAGATTGTTTACAAGAGGTACGCGCATTTCTAGAGGAAGATCCATTAATTTCTTCAATAGATGTTATGGACAATCGTTTAGAAATTGCTTTTAACTATCGCGGCACAGATCAGGAACAAATAGTATTACTGAAAAAAGCGATGCTTGCAGATTTACCAATTTATGCATTAAGCGAGGAAGAAAAAGATTTAGAAGACGTCTTTATGGCGATTACGAAGGGAGCGGACAGTCAATGATGGAAAGATTTTATAATCCCGTCCTTGTAAAAGAATTGAAGTTACGCTTCCGTTCTTTTAAAAGTTTTTCTGGTTTAATGTTTTATCTAGCGGTGATTTGTATTTTTATTGCAGGTTTCTTACTGCTGACAACAGAATTTACGGGCAAAGGGTTTTTTAGACCTGATACAAGTTTTATGATGTTTGCCGTACTAACAATATTGCAAATGGCACTCGTTCTTTTCATTACACCGAGTTTAACTGCTGGGGCAATTAGTAGTGAACGAGAAAAACAAACGTTAAATATTTTATTAACAACAACACAAAGCTCGACACAAATTATTATTGGTAAATTATTATCTTCGGTAGCATTTTTAGTATTGATGTTAGTCGCAGGGCTACCATTGTATAGTTTAGTCTTTCTATTTGGTGGGGTATCCCCTTCCCAACTAATTTCAATCTTTTTATTTTACCTATTAACAGTTGTTGCAATCGGTAGCGTTGGGGTTATGTTTTCAACTATTACGAAGAAAACGATTGTTGCTATGATTGCTACGTATGGCTCCATCATTTTCTTAGGGGGAATTACAGCATTTTTCTTCTTCCTATCAATGGCATTCCATCAAATGGGCAATACGATTGCTACAAGCTCATCCTTTATGACGTACTTCTGGGCTTCGATTAATCCAGGTGCATTAATGCTTACGCTAATTTCGCCCTCTATGGGAGATGCGTTAGCAGAGCTAAGTGGCATTGATATACCGGTATGGATAACCTACTTACTAATTTATGTTTTGATTATTGTGTTAAGTTTAACAATTGCGATTAAGAAATTACGTGCCAATATGAAAAGTAATCGATGAGGAGGAAACAGCATGGAGCGTCGGAAGCAATTACGAAAATATATTCAGCGTGCACAACACAGTTTAACTTTTGAGAGAAGCCTACCTATTGCACAATACGGGTTGTTTTTAGCATTGCTTTCGAGTGCTTCACTTGTCCTCGTATCAAGATTATTTGTTTGGCCTTATTATCGTCAAATTGCTGTTGTTGTCTTTATACTTGGCCTATTTGCAACAATTGTTATGATGTGGTGGCGACGTGTCAAAGAAAAGGAAGCATTGTATGCACTTGACTATTATTTTTCACATAATGAACTTGTAACGGCACTGTCTTTTAAAAACGACGATGACCCACTGATCCAATCTTTACTTGCAAAGGCGATTCAAAAGTCAGAACAAGCATTTGCTCAGTTTAAAGCAAGAAAGAAAAATTTGTTTCGACCTAAAGCATTTATTGGCCTCTTTGCCACAGCTATTGTTTTAGCAATACTTTATATGTTCCCAGCGGCAACGCAAATTGAAGCGATTGAAGTGGAAAAAGAAAAGGCTGTGATTGAGGACATAAAAAAAGAAGTGGCGAAGTTAGAAAAAAAAGCTGAGACAAAAGAAGTGAAAGAGCAGCTAAAAGAATTACAAAATACGTTAAAAGAAACGCAAACAGCGGAAGAAGCATTACGAGAAGTCGTGAAAAAGCAGAAGGAATTAGCTTTAAAAGAACAGCAATTAAAAGATAAGCAGACAGCGAATAAAGATGGTGCTAGCGATAAAAAAGCTTTATCACAAGAGGAACTCGAACAGTTGAAAGAGCTTGCCCAAATGCAGCAACAGCTTACACAAAGAGCAAATACAACGCAAACAGCGATGAGCAACTTAGGGAAACCAGCTAGTAATACATTGCAAAATGCCATTGCTAGTGCAAACAGCACAAATAATAATCAGCAAAACAGTGCAAATTCGAATCAACACTCTTCCGGTAACGCACAACCTAGTAGTCAACAAGGTCAAAATAATTCCCAGCAAGCAACAAGTAATGGCCAGTCACAAGGAAAGCAACCAAGCCAAGGCCAAGGCCAAGGCCAAGGCCAAGGCCAAGGCCAAGGCCAAGGCCAAGGACAGGGTCAAGGTCAAGGTCAAGGAAGTGGTTCAGGTCTAGGAAAGGGTGCGGGGAGTGGTCAAGGAAGCCGAGATTTATTGACTACACCAAGGCTTGGCGGTTCTAGCGAAACGACTGTCGATAGTGGGCAATTAGGAGACGGTTCGCATGTTTCCGAGCAACAAGGTAATGGACCGATTACAAAAGGTACCATTAGACCGTATGATGAAGTGATTGGCTCCTATAAAGATAGCTATTTAGAAAGCTCACAGCGTTTACAATTGCCGAAGGATTTACAAAATGTCGTGCAATCTTATTTCACGACAATTGAGTCGCAGTAGGAGGAGAAAAAAATGGCATTTACAGAACAACAGTATGTCGAAACGGGTACGAAATTACAACAAGTAAAAGATGAAATTCATCGCTTTATTGTTGGACAAGAGGAAGCAATTGATTACACATTATATGCAGTCCTTGCAGATGGCCATGCACTGTTAGAGGGGCTTCCTGGTTTAGGGAAAACGATGCTTATTCGGACTATCTCTGAAGTGCTAGATTTATCGTTCTCACGTATTCAATTTACCCCTGATTTAATGCCTGCTGATATTACAGGAACAAGTATGATTGAGCGAACAGCAGATGGGAGACAGCAGTTTACATTCCAGCCAGGACCAATTTTTAGTCAAATGGTTTTAGCCGATGAAATTAACCGTGCTACACCTAAAACTCAAAGTGCGTTGCTTGAAGCGATGGGGGAAAAAACGGTAACGATTTTAGGAGATACGAAGAAAATGGCAAAACCATTTTTCGTCTTGGCAACACAAAACCCAATTGAAATGGAGGGTACATATCCTTTACCAGAAGCGCAAATGGACCGTTTCCTGTGCAAAATTCTCGTCCCATATCCAGAGAAAAAAGAACTAATGGAAATTATGAAACGTACTACAGGTGCGCACGAAGTTAGCTTGCAAAAAGTGTTGGATACTGATGAACTAATTTTGGCACAACAAATGGTGAAGGAAGTACTAATTGCCGATGAGATGCTTGAGTTTGCAGCAGACCTTGTAGTGGCAACACATCCTGAAAAAGAAGATGCTATAGATGAAGTAAAGCGCTATGTCATGTATGGTAGCGGTCCACGTGGCTTACAAAGCTTAATTAAATTGGCAAAAGCTAGAGCACTAATGAGTGGACGTTTTCATGTATCTGTTGGGGATATTAAGTCAGTGGCGAAACCCGTCTTACGTCACCGAATGCTGCTGAATTATGAAGGGGAGGCTTCAGGTAAGACAGCAGATGATGTGATAGACGTTATTTTAGAGAAAGTCCAACAAGGCGTAAGTCGATGACAAAAAATATTTTGCCCGAGGATTGGTTAGCGAAAATAAGTCGTTTCCAAGTGGCGACTGCCTCCAAATTGCGTGGCCAGCATAAAGGCTCGCATCGTTCGCAGCGCTTCGGGGCATCCCTCGATTTCTCTGATTTTCGCGAATATCATTTAGGTGATGATGTGCGACAAGTAGATTGGAACGTCTTTGCGAGAACCGATAAATATTTTATTAAACGTTTTTTAGATGAACAAGAAATGCGGGTGCATATATTATTGGATGCAACAAAATCAATGGGTGAGCAAGTCAAATGGACATTTGCTCGGCAAATTGTTGCATCACTTGGTTTAATGGTACTTGGTCGTGATGATCGCTTATCATTTTCTTATGTGCAAGATGACGTGAAACCTCCATTTCGTCGTAAAGGGGCTATGTACCGTCGCGCATTTTTGCAAGTTGTTACAGATATAGAAGAAGCCAACTATACAGCAAGCTTTTCTCAAGGGGCATTAAAGGCTATACCAAAAGATAGCACAGTATTATTTATCGTAACAGATGGGCTTGAATCGATCGAGGAATGGGAACAGTTATTGAAAAGATTGCCTCGTTTTGCAGGAGATGTCCGCATTATACAAGTTGTCACAGAAGAAGAACTTCATCCGCAATATGCGGGAGATGTTCGTTTAGTGGATAGTGAAACAGGGCGTGATGTCAATGTCACGATGTCATCAAAAGTACTAGATACGTATGACACAAGGCGTCGCCTCCATGAAGAAGAGTTTGAAGCTATTTGCCGTCGCTTTGGTGTGCGTAAACTGCAGCTTAAGGTAGAAGACGGTTTGCAACATGCAATCTTTCAACAATTACTAAAAGCACATTGGATTAGGTGAGGTGAGCCGTTATGGGCTTTAGTCAAATTATTTTTAGCTGGACGGCCATCTTCCCGGTCATTGTCCTGCTCTATTATTTCTTCCGAAAAAAATATACCGATCAACCAGTGTCCTCAACACTTTTTTGGTCTGAAATTATGCAAGAAACAAGAGTTTCTCCATATTTAAAGCATTTACAAAAAAATGCATTACTGTATTTGCAATTGCTGGCATTACTTTTACTAGTGTTAACACTCATCAATCCTTATATGAAAAAAAGTACGATTTTGGGTGCACAGACGATTTTTATCGTGGATACATCAGCTACAATGTTAGCAGGGAAAGAGCAATCTACATTTGATGCTCATAAAAAAGAAATGCAATCATTGGTAGAACAGCTGGACGGACGACCTGTTACATTAATTACGACTGGCAATGCTCCACAAGCAGTGTTACAGCAAGAAACAAATGTAAAAACGATTGAAAAAACCATACAAGATTTACATGTAACATATGAAACTGCCCAAATGAATAAAGCGCTTGATGTGGCACAAGCTTTTGTTGGTGATAGTCCAACGTCAATTTATGTTTTCACAGATGCACTTGATAAAAAGCAATTACCGATGGAAAAGGAATCTGTGAAATGGCTTGTACACGGTTCTGCAAAAGATTTAACGAATGTTGCTATTACGCGCTTTGCTGCGACGACAGATGGTAAATCTACGATGGCGTTAGTGCAGCTCCAAAATGATACCGATAAAGAGCAAAAGCTAACACTTACACTACAAAATAGTAAAGGTAATGTACTAGTAGACGAACCTATTTCTTTGGCAGCAAACGAAGCAGTGTCTAAATCATTTAAAGATTTACCATTAATGGATACCGTGACAGCTAAAATTAATGTAAAAGATGATTATGCGATTGATAATATTCAATCAGTCGTGTTACAAACGGCTACAGCGAATATTGTAGTCGATCAAAACATGCATCAGCTTATTCAAAAAGGGTTTCAAGCTATTAATGACAACGTAAAAATTGTACCGCCCTTGCAGCTTGCGGATAATCAAGGAGCTACAATTGTAACGAATCAAACATCATTACTTCAAAAGATGGAGAGACCCATTGTATTATTTGGGCGGGATGATATTGAAAAAGTAGATGTTAATGGTGAAGTAAAAACAACGAGCGATGCTTTATTTGCATTTAGTGAGTTAAATGATATTTATGTCAGTACTTTATATCCTCCATTCGATGATTATAAAACAATCGCCACAGTTGGAGAAAAACCATTTATCCAACGAACACCTGAAGGGGATATTATCGTCCTTGCTGATATTGCAGATACAGATTGGCCACTCTATCCATCGTTTCCTTTATTTTTATGGAGTGTGGAACAGCAATTATCTGAATCGGTAGGTTCCCTTGGGATTTTCGCACCAAATGAGCAACGTTCAGTCGCGTTATCACAGGGTGATTGGAGTGTTTATTCTCAGGATGATGAATTTTTATCGACTATTACGAATGGCTTACTAACTGCTCCAATGAAGCCAGGTATGTATACAGCTCGCTCAAACAGTGAGGAAAAGCGTCTTATCGTGCAACTACAAGCACAGGAACGTGTAATAGAAGAAGGAACAAGCTATACGCTTGGAGAGCTTCAGCAAAATGGCAAGGAAGAAGTGTCGAAAGCTTCGTTTGTACCTTGGCTAATACTCATTATTTTAAGTTTGCTTGTCGCAGAGTGGGAGGTGCAACGACGTCGTGGATTTACGAATTGATATGCCATTAGCGTTATTGTTATTACTGCCATTGTTTATGTATTTTGGATGGACTTATTGGCGCGAGCGCAGGCGCCTGAAAAAAAGTCATCTAGTTGTATTGGGCATTCGAGTAATAGCCATCGTCTGTTTAGTTTTTGCATTGGCAGCACCTTATCTGTTATTGCCAGTAAAGGACGAGCAAGTATTATATTTAGTTGACCGCTCTGCTTCGATGAATCGTACAGAGGCAGAAATCGTTAGTTTTATAGAGGAAAGTTTGAAATCGAAAAAGGAAGATCAACTTGCAGGGATTTACTCATTTTCATCAACTCTCCAAACGGAAGCGATTTTATCAAAATCCTTAAAAGATGTTCCGAAATTTACTGAGGTTAAAGGAACAGACCAAACAAATATAGAACAAAGTCTTCAGCTTGCAACAGGTATTGTTGATCCGAAAAAGGCGACTAGACTTGTATTACTAACAGATGCCAATGAAACACAAGGCAATGCGTTAGAATTTGCCACGAAGCTAAAAGGCTCCAATATTAGTGTAGATGTCGTGCCGTTTCATCAAAATGTGACGAATGATGTGTCACTGAAAAGTTTTGTGACACCACAAATAGCTTACGTAGGTGAACAGCAACAGCTTGTGACGGAAGTCAATGCCACAGCGGCAGGGCAAGGTGAATTATTGCTGTACGAAAATGACAAACTGATTCATCGTGAGTCGGTGGAGCTTGCTCAAGGTTCCAATGTTTTTACTTATAAACATACGGCAACTGCAGAGGGGCTTGTTAAATATGAGGCGCTCGTGCAAGTTGGACAGGATGCCATTTTTGAAAATAATAAATTAACAAGTGTGACGATGGTACAAAGCGAGCCACATTTACTGATTGTCAATGGCTACGATACGGCATCACCAATTGCTGCAGCTCTAGGATCAAATTCAATTTCCTATGATGTTGTGGATGCAGCAAGCTTACCAAATGAACTGTCTAGTTATTTGCAATATAACGCGATTATTTTTGATAATGTTCCTGGACACTTAGTTGGAGAGGCAAAGATGAGCGTTATTGAACAGGCAGTGAAAAACTTTGGTGTTGGCTTTACAATGGTCGGCGGTGAAAATAGCTTCGGCTTGGGTGGTTATTTTAAAACACCGATTGAAACATTACTACCTGTTGAGATGGAGATAAAAGGCAAAGAACAATTGCCATCTTTAGGGCTCGTCATTGTACTTGACCGTTCAGGAAGTATGTATGGCTCAAAACTAGAGCTTGCGAAAGAAGCGGCGGCTCGATCTGTTGAAATGTTACGAGATGAAGATACGCTAGGATTTATCGCCTTTGATGATCGCCCTTGGGAAATCATCGAAACTGGACCATTAGGCAATAAAGAAGAAGCCGTCGATACGATTTTATCGGTTACGCCTGGTGGTGGTACAGAAATTTATCGTTCATTGGCAGCAGCCTATGATAGTTTAGCTGATTTAAAATTGCAAAGGAAACATATTATTTTACTTACAGATGGACAATCACAAGCTGGCAATTATGAGGATTTAATTGAAACGGGGAAAGAACAAGGAGTGACACTGTCAACTGTGGCGATTGGACAAGATGCTGATGGCAATCTTCTGCAAGGGCTAAGTGAAATGGGCAGTGGTCGCTTCTATGATGTCATCGATGAACAGACAATTCCTTCGATTTTATCACGTGAGACAGCGATGATTTCACGTACGTATATTGAAGACAATCCTTTCTATCCAACAATCTACAATGCATCTGGCTGGAATGCATTATTTGCGAATGGTGTGCCACAAATGAATGCCTACATTGGCACAACAGCGAAGCAGGGAGCTGCTGTTATAGCAGAAAGTGAGAAAGAAGATCCGGTATTAGCACAATGGCAATATGGACTGGGTAAAACTTTTGCTTTCACATCCGATTCAATGGGGAAATGGGCTGGTGACTGGGCAAGATGGCAGGAATGGGGAACATTTTGGCAAACCATTATATCGCAAATGCTACCAAGTTATAATGATGTCGCCTATGATGTACGTCTTGATACAGATGGTTCATTTATTATCACCGATCCGACAAATGAAGCAGCATTTTTAGATATTGTTGCTGTCGATGAAGCTGGTGAGGAGCTTGATATACAGCTGGAAACGCTATCTGCCTCGCAAGTACGCGCGGTTGTCCAAGCGAAGCCTGGTTTGATTTTCTTCCGCATCGCTGATGAAGAGCAGGCTATTTACCAAGCAGGTCTTAGTGTACCTTACAGTGCTGAATATGAATTACGTCCTGTGAATGAAACCGTAGTAGAGCAACTAACAAAGCAAACTGGCGGCTCAGTGTTGAAAGAACCACAAGAAGTGTTCCGTGATTTCACAAACAAAGGAGCAGAGCGCCAAAATATTGCGACATGGCTACTCTTAGCAGGGATGTTGCTATTCTTCTTGGATATTACGATTCGACGCTTTGGTTGGCGCTTTATAACAAGTCGCAGGCACAATGAAAAGCCTGTAGACGAAACAGCCGTGCAGGTGGAAAACACCAATGTTGCGCAGTTATTAAAAGGCATGAAAAAACGCTCATAATAAAAAGATGGCACATTGCGAAAAAAGCATGTGCCATCTTTTTTTGAACATAGCTACTTAGGAATAAGAATAGACGGTGCGGTTTTCCGAAGACTGCTCGCGATGATCATGCCGAGACATGCCCCAATCAAACTAGATGTCAAAAAGGCGGGCATAAAAAATAATGCAGCTACGGATGTTCCCATAAATAATTGCGCATAAGGAACAGCGATTAGTGAAGCAAGGATACCTGTGCCGAATACTTCACCAACTCCTGCTAGCCATTTCTTGCTGCTATATTTATAAGCAAAAGCAGCACATGCTGCACCGATGACACTTCCGGGGATCGCTAAAAGAGAGCCCGTGCCTGTTAGTATGCGAATAATGGCTGTTAGCAAAGCAACGATAATGGTAGGCACAGGCCCTAGTAAAATGGCACCGATAACGTTAATAGCATGTTGTACAGGATAGGCACGAGCAATCCCAGTTGGAATCGAGACAAATATAGAGCCTGCTACAGCAATAGCAACCAATAAAGCCATGATAGTTAGTTTTTGAATAGCCATGATAGTTCCTCCTTTATTTTATAGAACATGTGGAATTGTTGGTAAAACGACCTAATGAATGACAAAAAGACCGCTCCCTCTAAACAAAAGGAAGCGGTCTTGTATTTGATAATGACACAATAAGCAAGAGTCGCCACTTCCCTCCGCTAGTGTGAACTAGATCAGGTTCAAAGGGTCCGTATATGACCATATACGTCTCAGCCTTGTAAAGACTCCCCTAGTGGTAAACATGATATTAAATTTCTACTAATAAATGTAACATAACATCTATATTAGTCAACGCTATTTCACATTATTTCGAGTCAGGTTGCATAAGATGTGGCGCCTTTTTTAAAGTCCAAATAAGTGCTAAGAAGAAGCAGGCCATTAAAATAATTGCCCCGAAAATATAAGGACTATTTATATTCCAATCAAAAAGAACGCCTGCTAGTGCTGGCCCAATCATATTGCCGAGACTCATATACGCATTATTAAGACCAGCGGCAAAGCCTTGCTCATTTTCAGCCAGTTTAGAAATTAATGTGTTAACGGCAGGGCGAATTAGTGTAGTGGCTGTTGAGAAAATCGTTGCAACAATTAATATTAGTGCAAAACCAGATACAAATAATATTGCATAAATTGCTACAGCCGCAATAAATAAATTGACTAACACAACTTTCATTTCACCAAAACGTTTAAAGAGTGGTGTAATGACAAACATTTGAACAATAACACCAAATGCACCACCTACAGTCAGCAAGATAGCAATATCGGCAGGCGTGTAATTAAACTTGTCCGTTACAAATAATGATAATGTCGTTTGAAAATTAGCGATGCCAAACGAGAATACTAGCATAATAATAAGCATGACAAAGTATGGCATTTTGACTGAACGTACCATCTGCTTTGCAAGATTTTCTTGTTTTTGAGCTTTCTGAGCTGCAGTGGGCTTTGTGGAAGGTAGTAAAAATACCGATAGAATAGAAGCAATAATAGCTGCTCCACCAGCCGTAAAGAATGGGAAATGCAAGCTAACTTTCGATAGAAACCCGCCAATACCAGGTCCAATCATAAAACCAAGAGACATGGCAGCTCCTAACATGCCCATTCCTTTTCCTCGTTCTTCATACGTTGTGACATCTGCCACAAACGCCATAATAGGCGGTGCAACAAAGGCTGAACCTAAACCACCTAAGAAACGGGCAACAAAAAGCATCCATACATCTGTAGATAAACCAAATGAAATTTGCCCAAGGCCAGTGACAATCAGACCAAAGATAATCAAATTTTTTCGACCATATCGATCTGAGAGATTCCCAGCAATTGGAGAAAAAACGAATTGTGCTAAGGCGAACGTTGCAATTAGCATGCCAAGAACTTGTCCTGCTGCTCCAAATATTTTTAAATACTCTGGCATAACAGGAATAATAATCCCAATACTCCCCATTGCGATAAACATATTAAACATTAAAATATACAACGCGGCCTTATTAGACTTCTGCTGGGTCATCGAATACCCCCCTTTATTTACTATTAAAACATTACTAAAGTCTATCATAAAGAAATAATGCTTGGCTATCAGATTATAGTCGTAGGTAGCTGTCATGGTTATGATACAAGTACAAGGCGACAGAATAAAGAAAATTGCCACTAAAAATCATGAATCGGTAGCGGACATCAACAGTCCCATCAAAAAAGTGTTAGATTGATGGCTGTCAATCTAACACTTTTTTGGTCTTCGTTTCTTTCGTATTTATCGAATACTCATTTTAAATTCTAAAAATAATTCATTGTATTTCCCTAAATAATCGGGTCCTAGGTTTTTATAGACTTCTAACGTTTTGCGTTGTTCTTCTGAAGGGTAGAAGCGCTCATCAGCAATAACTTCTTTATCCATTAAGCTCATTGCTGCAGTATTTGGAGTAGAGTAGCCTACATAATCTGCATTTTGAGCTCCAGATTCCGCATTTAACATAAAGTTAATGAAAGCATGTGCGCCATCAATATTTTTCGAAGTTTTCGGGATTACCATATTATCAAACCACAAGTTCGAACCTTCTTCTGGCACAGCAAAGTCTAAATCTTCATTTTCTGATAGCATATCTGCGGCTTGACCAGACCAAGTGAGTGCGATGGCTGCTTCGTTATTAATCATAAGCGGTGTAATCTCATCACCAATAATCGCTTTGACGTTTGGTGCGAGTGTAATCAGTTTGTCTGTGGCCTGACGTAACTCTTGGTCATCTAACGAGTTCAGGGAGTGTCCAAGACTGTTCAAACCCATACCGATGACTTCACGTGCACCGTCTACTAAAAAGACTTTACGTTTTAAAGAAGGATCCCATAAGTCTTGCCATGAAGAGAAATCTAAGTTACCTACTAAATCCGGATTATAGACAATGCCAACTGTGCCCCAAAAATAAGGAACAGAGTATTTATTGTTATCATCAAATGGCAAATCTAAAAAATAAGGGTCGATATTTTTAAAGTTCGGGATTTTTGTTTTATCTAAAGGAAGTAATAAATGTTCTTCCTTCATTTTTTCAATCATGTACTCAGAGGGCACAGCAATATCGTATGCCGTCCCACCTTGCTTAATTTTCGTCATCATGGCCTCATTGGAATCAAATGTTTCGTAAATGACATGGATGCCTGTTTCTTTTTCAAATTGCTTTAGTAAATCGGGGTCTATATATTCGCCCCAGTTAAAAATAGTTAATGTATCTTTTCCACTTTTACCACCGATAGCGCTCATTGCATCAGCCGCGTACACTAACAGGGCGGAGACGACAAGTATGGCGATGGTAGCTTGAATTAAAGACTTCATTGTTGTCCCTCCGTTCTTTTACTCGTACGACTTGTGAAGAAATAATAGCCGACTACTACTATAATTGTAACGAAGAATACTAAACCAGAAATGGCGTTCACTGTCAGAGAAATACCAGCACGTGCCATCGAGTAAATTTCAACAGATAAAGTACTAAAGCCATTTCCTGTCACGAAAAATGTTACAGCAAAGTCATCTAGTGAATACGTTAAAGCGAGAAAGAAACCAGCAAAAATCCCTGGTTGGATATACGGTAAAATAACGCGCATCATAACATCTTTTTTCGTTGCGCCAAGATCTAAAGCCGCATCAATTAACGACTTATTCATCTCTAATAATTTTGGTAAAACCATCAGTACAACAATAGGAACACTAAACGCGACATGGGCTAATAATACTGAAGCGAAGCCCAGTTTAATGCCTACCATTGTAAATAAAATTAAAAAGCTTGCACCGATAATAACATCTGGACTCACGATTAATACATTATTTAAGGAAAGCAGGGTATTGCGCATTTTCGAATCTTTTACTGTAACGATCCCGATTGCGCCTAGTGTGCCAATAATTGTGGAAATCAGTGCAGAAAGCAAAGCCACAATCACCGTATTAATTAAAATAACGAGTAATCTAGAATCCTCGAATACAGCTTTATAATGATCCAATGTGAAGGATTGGAAGTTTGTCATGGAATCCCCACTATTGAATGAGTAAAAGACTAAGTAAAAAATAGGAGCATACAGGACGATAAAAACAATCGCTAAATACACTTTTGCAGATGTGGACAGTTTGCTCATCGTACGCGACCTCCTTTATCCTTTTGACCGGTAATGAACATGATGATTACCATAAATAAAATTAAAAATACGGCAATCGTTGAACCCATGCCCCAATTTTGCGTTACAAGGAATTGTTGCTCAATTGCTGTACCGAGCGTAATAACGCGGTTTCCTGCAATTAAGCGCGTAATCATGAAAAGTGATAAAGCAGGGATGAAAACAACTTGAATTCCTGATTTAACACCGTCCATTGTTAGTGGCAGTACAACGCGACGGAATGTTGTAAAGGCTGAAGCACCTAAGTCACGAGCTGCGTAGACAAGGGTTGGGTTAAGACGATCCAACGAGTTGAAAATTGGTAAAATCATAAAGGGAATAAAAATATAAACGGATACGAAGACAAAGCTCATATCAGTAAATAGCATTTGCTTCGGATCAAAGCCGAATACTTCAATGGCTGCATTGATAGGACCATATAAACCGAATATCCCTATAAACGCATATGTTTTTAACAAAAGGTTAATCCACGAAGGAATAATAATGAGCAATAGCCATAGCTGTTTGTGTTTGGTCTTCGTTAAAAAATAAGCTGTTGGGTATGAAATCAGCAATGTAAAGAAGGTGATTAAAAACGCATACCAAAACGAACTAAGTGTCATTTTTAAATAGACAGATGTAAAAAATGCTTTGTAGTTATTGAGCGTAAAATTGCCATGTAAATCTAGTAGGGAGTAGTAAACAACGAGGGCAATCGGCGCAATAACAAATAGTGCAATCCATAAAACGTATGGAAATAACGCTGATTTCGAAGTTTTAGTTTGCATCTTCGTCATCTCCATAGGATTCTAGACGTTTATCGAACTCTTCCTCAGTTTCATTTAGGCGCATTACATGAATGGCTTCTGGATCAAAGTCTAAACCTATTTCTGTCCCTACTTCAGCTTTCTTCAATGAATGGACAAGCCACTCATTACCAGCTTTATCGTAAGTGGAGAGCTCATAATGGACTCCACGGAATAATTGTGTATCAACTTTAACAATTAGTTTTCCTTTGTCGACTGTTGTGATTTCCAAATCTTCTGGACGAATAACAATATCGATTTTTTCATTTGGTTTCATTCCTTGGTCAACACATTCAAACACTTTCCCAGCAAACTCCACTTTAAAATCTTCTATCATAACGCCGTTAACAATATTTGATTCTCCGATAAAGTCGGCAACAAAACGGTTAATGGGTTCATCATAAATATCTACTGGTGTACCTGATTGTTGAATTTGCCCTTCGCTTAAGACAAATATTTCATCACTCATGGCAAGTGCCTCTTCTTGGTCGTGTGTGACAAATACAAATGTTTTACCAAGTCGTTGTTGTAATTCACGTAGTTCATACTGCATTTCTGTACGAAGTTTTAAATCAAGCGCAGAAAGAGGCTCGTCGAGTAAAATAACTTCTGGATCATTAACAATAGCTCGTGCAATTGCAACACGTTGACGCTGACCACCTGACATTTCAGAAATTTCTCGATTGCCATAGCCGGCTAAGTTGACAAATTTTAGCGCTTCTCCAACACGTTCTTTAATGTTATTTTCAGGAAGTTTTTTAATGCGTAATCCAAATGCTACATTTTCAAAAACATTTAGATGTGGAAATAACGCATAATCCTGAAATACTGTGTTCACTTGACGTTCATTGGCTGGAACAGTGTTAATTTTTTTATCGTGGAAAAACACATCGCCTGTAGTTGGTTCTGTGAAACCAGCAATAATGCGTAATATTGTTGTTTTACCGCAACCTGACGGACCAAGCAACGTATAGAACTTCCCTTTTTCAAGCTCTAAGTTAATATTTTTTAGGACGACTGTGCCGTCACTATATGATTTTGATACATTTTCAAAGCGGATAATAGAATTTGTTGTCATTGAAGCGCCTCCTTAAGCTATAAATAAGAATCCGTTGCGACGAGTAAAATTTTTGTTTCATCGTCATGGGCATTAAAAATTTGATGATGATCTGCCGCGTCAAAATAGAGCGCATTGCCTTCACTAGCTATATATTGTTCATTCCCTAAAACGAGACGAATACGCCCTTTGACAATATAAATAAATGTTTCTGATAGCGATGGTTCAAACTGTTTGAATTCGCCGTCAGCAGCAAGTGTCAAAAAGATGGGCTCCATTTCTTTCTCATTAGATGTAGGAATAAGCCATTGAATTTCATATTTTTTTTCTTCGTCTGTATAAGTCGATTGATCTTCCTCGGTGTAGACAACCTTTTGCTCAGGTGCATCATCATCGAAGAATTCCTTGGGCGTCGATCCTAAAACTTCTAATAATGAAAAAAGCGTTTCAATAGAAGGCGAATTCAAATCACGCTCTAGTTGTGAAATATAGCCTTTACTTAAATCTGTACGTTCTCCAAGCTCTTCTTGGGTAAGACCTTTTTTCAAACGAAGTGCTTTAATTTTTCCTCCAATTTGCATCCTTTCCCTCCTAGAAGAAGTTTAGCAATCATAAACTTTCAGAAAATGAAGTTTACTTTAACGAAACTTTTAGTTTACTAAAAACATTACTATTATACATAATAATGAAAAATTTGCAATCGTTTTGGAGGAAAAAATGCAGATGTATTTGAAAGAAAAGAAGCTTCTCTATTTTCGAGCAGTTTTTTGTGTTATTCTAGAATAAATTTACGAAAAGAAGCTAATAACTATAGTGTAGTGATGATTATTTATTGGGTATTTGACAAAAATTTGTCAGTACACTTGAAACGATTAGCGTGGCGAAGTGCACTTCGTTGAAAATCTGTGCTTTCTTTGCTATCGTAGAAGACGGTTCGCATGTGCGAATGGAATATAAAACTACATATTATTCGGAGGGATTTATAATGGCAGAACGCATGGTAGGTAAACAAGCCCCAGACTTCACAATGGAAGCAGTACTTCCAGACAAATCTTTTGGTAAAGTATCTTTAGAAGAAATTAAAGCACAAGACAAATGGACTGTACTGTTCTTCTACCCAATGGACTTCACTTTTGTATGTCCAACAGAAATTACTGCAATGAGCGATCGTTATGATGAGTTCGAAGACTTAGATGCAGAAGTAATCGGCGTTTCAACTGATACAATCCACACGCACTTAGCTTGGATTAACACAGATCGCACGCAAAATGGCCTTGGAGAATTAAAATACCCATTAGCAGCAGATACGAACCATGCGATTTCGAAAGAATATGGCGTTTTAATTGAAGAAGAAGGTATCGCACTACGCGGCTTATTCATCATTAATCCAGAAGGCGAATTAAAATATCAAACAGTATTTGATAATAATATTGGCCGTGACGTTGATGAAACTTTACGTGTATTACAAGCTTTACAAACTGGTGGTCTTTGCCCAGCAAACTGGCGCCCAGGTCAAGCAACTCTTTAATTGAATTGAGCAAAGTCCTTCACTTTTAGAAAGAGCGGGATGAATGCGAATTATGCAATGAAATCAGTAGCGGTACAGCTATTGAGCAAGTCGGAGTACTCTGGCATTGTCTAGATTTTTTTCAAGCTTTTTGAAAAAAATCTAGACGCAATTACGCCAAGGCTTAATTCATGCATAAAATGAATAATGGGTCCCCACGACACGCTTGTGGGGATATTTTTTTCAAGGGAGGATTTTTTATGAAACTTCGTGAACAAATGCCTGAACTTACAGGTGCAACAACATGGTTAAATGGTGAAGTAACGAAAGCACAATTAGTTGGCGAAAAACCAACACTAATCCATTTTTGGTCTGTAAGCTGTCATTTATGTAAAGAGGCAATGCCGGAAGTGAATAATTTCCGTGACCAATATAAAGATGAATTAAACGTTATTGCTGTGCATATGCCACGTTCTGAAGCAGATACTGATTTGGATACGATCAAAGCTGTTGCAGCAGAGCATGATATTACACAACCTATTTTTGTAGATAATGAAATGAAGTTAACGGATGCTTTTGAAAACCAATACGTACCCGCTTACTTCGTATTCGATAAAGACGGACAGCTTCGCCATATGCAAGCTGGTGGTAGCGGTATGAAGATGTTAGAAAAACGTGTGAATCGAGTTCTCGATGAAATGCGTAACGCATAATTTTAATATTTGCTAGGCGGGGATGTTTAAATCCTCGCTTTTTTTAATAGTAATAGTATAGAATGTCGAAAATACTAGATAGAAAAGGTAAAATGACGATTGGTCTCCTGTTTTGACAATACATATAAGCGAGAATAAGTTAAAATAAAGTAATTGTAGTTTTCGGAGGGATTTTGAATGATGAAAAAAGAGTTTGCCGTCATTGGACTTGGACGTTTCGGAGGGAGTATTGTTCGTGAGCTAATGAGTCAAGGTGCGCAAGTAATGGCGATTGACCATTCATCTGAACGGGTAGATGAGTTTGCTGCCATCGCAACGCAAGCTGTTATTGCCGATTCAACAGATGAATCGGTATTAAATTCATTAGGTATTCGGAATTTTGAACATGTCATTGTCGCTATTGGCGAAGATATTCAGGCAAGTATTTTAACGACTATTATTTTAAAAGAAATTGGTGTTCAGCAAATTACAGTAAAAGCTCAAAATGACTACCACGAAAAAGTGCTAAGAAAAATTGGAGCTGATTTTGTAGTTCATCCTGAGCGTGATATGGGTATTCGTATAGCGAATAATATGTTATCTAATACGGTGCTCGATTATTTAGAGCTGTCAGATGAGCATTCGATTATGGAATTAAAAGCAAATGATGCCATTGCCGGTTATTCGATTATGGATTTAGATATCCGCGCAAAATACGGCATTAACATTGTCGGCATAAAACGAGGATCGGATATTATCGTTTCTCCACAAGCAAGCGACAAAATTTTACTTGGAGATATTATGCTTCTTATCGGTGCTGATGTGGATATTAACCGTTTTGTAAAGAAGGCAATGAAAGAATAAGAAAGAAGTGGAATATTGTAGTTGGTTTACAATACTCCATTTTTTAAATATACAATCCAACTTTTTTTATGAAGTATGTTAAGAAAGCTGATGGGGAGTAGGTTTAGCACATGTTTAAATTTAGGAAAGAACCATTACTACGGTTTCTAAAAATTATATTTCCAATCATACTTTTAGCGATAGCGATTTACGAAATACAACAATCGCTAAGGGGGGTAAATGTAAATTTACTGCGAAATGAAGTTAGTCAATTGCAAGTATGGGAACTGTTGTTGATTTTTTTCATTACGTTTTGTGCGATTACTCCGATGATTTTTTACGATGTTATTTTGGTAAAACTATTAGGAATGAAAATAAACAAGCGTACTTTAGTGAATAATTCGTTTATCGTCAACACATTTTCGAACCTTATTGGCTTTGGCGGTTTAGTAGGTGTATTTCTACGAAATTATTTTTATTCAAAATATAAAGTGGATCGTGAAGGCTTGTTAAAGAGCATTGCCACCGTTACTCTTTTTTATTTAACAGGGATTTCATTGTTAACTTGGTTGATGTATCTGTTCTTTTGGGATTTCCCAATGTTAAAAGAAATTCGCTGGTTATCAATTGCTGTCATTGTGGTCAGCCTCTATGTTCCTGTATTTTTAGTGACGCATCTTATTCGCTATAACAAAAGAAGTGCCTTAACGTATAAAGTATTCCTACAGTTAATGATTACTTCTGTTGCTGAATGGCTTGCGGTCTTTTTTGTCATTTGGATGTTAACAATCATCATCCAAATACCGATGGAGCTCTCTACGCTCATACCGATATTTTTAATTGCCTCATGTGCAGGTATAGTAAGCATGATTCCGGGAGGGGTTGGCTCATTTGACCTTGTTTTTTTATGGGGGACGCAAAGTGTTGGAATTGCCGAAGAAAAAGTACTCTTTTTATTAATTTTGTATCGTGTGGGCTACTTTGTACTACCATTTTTAGTGTCCGTACTATTATTTATGAAAGATTATTGGGAGCGTTGGAATCGGTCGTGGGACGATGTACCAAATGTTATTTTTCAAAAGATTAGTCATATGTTGTTAACCAGTTTAGTATTTATCTCGGGCATTGTCTTATTGTTATCAGCATCGGTACCAGGTATTTTAAGCAGATTAAAAATCGCTCAGGAGTTTTTATCATCACCAATTATGAATATTTCCCATCAATTAACTGTTGCGGCAGGCTTTATTCTATTAGGGTTGTGTAGGGGAATTAAATATAAAGTGAAAACGGCTTATCAACTTGCCATTATCGTGCTTAGCAGTTCGGCTTTATTTTCAATTAGTAAAGGTTTTGATTATGAAGAAGCCATTTTTTTACTGATAGTCGCTGTATTGTTAATGGCATCCAAAAAACAATTTTATCGGGAAAGTTATGTCTTAACATGGGGTACTATCTTATTTGACCTTGCGGCGGTTATTTTCATTACGGCAATGTACTTATTAATAGGTTATATCAATTTACCTACCGCAAAAATTCATATTCCGACACCATTGCAATATTATATCCTTACAGATTATCGGGATTTATTTTTCAGTGCAATGATCGGTATCCTCATCGCTTGCTCTATTTTTTACTTAGGTTATCTTACACGTGGACCTAAAAAAATGTACAAGCTACTATCAAAAGAACATGAAGACAAAATCAAAAGTCATCTTATGGAGTATACGGGAACGGAGTTTTCGCATCTCATTTTTTTGCATGACAAATTTGTCTATTGGAATAAAGAAAATACGGTGTTATTCGCCTATCAAATCTATGCAGATAAAATCGTGGTACTAGGCGATCCGGTAGGTCCAGAAAGTGATTTATTATCGGCTATTCAGGAGTTTTTGGAAGTAGCAGATAGGCATGGCTATACACCTGTTTTTTATGAAATTAACAACAAGATTTTCCCTGTGTTACATGAGCATGGTTATAGCTTTTTTAAGCTGGGAGAGGAAGCGTTTGTTGATTTAGAGATGTTCACATTTGCTGGAAAAGAAATGAAGGGCAGCAGGGCGGTAAAAAATAGATTTGAACGCGAGAACTATACGGTCACAATATTAAGTCCGCCTTACTCACAGGAGGTTATGACTGAACTAGCGGAAGTATCAAGAAGATGGCTACAAGGAAGGGCCGAGAAGGGGTTTTCTCTTGGCTTTTTCGATGAAAATTATTTGAACACCTCAAAAATTGCTGTGTTAAGAGGAGCTGAAGGCGTCATTGGCTTTGCAAGCATCATGCCTATGTATGATAATGGCGAGAGAATTTCAGTCGACCTGATGCGCTTTAAACCTGGGGCACCGTCTGGTACAATGGATTTCATTTTCTTATCGCTGTTTCAATGGGCGAAAGAACAAGGATACCGTGTATTTAATATGGGCATGTCTCCGTTATCGAATGTCGGTCAATCTAGATACTCTTTTTTAAGCGAAAAAATTGCAGCACAAATATTTTTACATGGCCAGTATTTCTATCATTTTAAAGGCTTAAAAAACTTTAAATTAAAATATGCAGATTTTTGGGAACCAAAATATGTAGCGTATCGCAAAAAATCATCGTTGCCCTTTACGATGGCACAAATTACATTATTGATTGGACGAAAGAGAAAATAAGTGAGTTTGTAAGTGCGCGGTTAGGTTTACAACAGGGTAAGGAAACAAGCACATGATTCAAGTATGAAAGACATTCATGATGCAATAGGAAGCGGAATTTGCAAAGTGTGTTTTAAAGAGGGCTTTTAATATGATGGCATTCGCATGGGCTTGTTAAGAGAAGATGGGAAGCTAAAGTGAATATGGGACTGCATTCAAGATTATATTGGATGCAGTCTTTTTTGTGGTAAATTTGGGAAAATATATTTGATTTTACACAATGTCTTTGTCATAATAAAGAAAATTCTAATAATGAGGAATAGTATGCTAATAACTGAAAATTGTGTAATTGAGTCTTTAAAGCCACACCATCAAGACGATATTTATTCTTTATATTGTAATCAGGATGTCAGAGCATTTCTTGGAGGGATTCCAGATAAAAACTATATTCTTTCTTCCTTTAACAGCATGTTGCAATCATCATTTCCTAATTCATACTTTACCATATCATTAAAGAACACGAATGACTTCATTGGTCTAGTATCGATTGATGAATACCATGAACAAACAACCTATGAGCTTAGCTATCAATTTTTGCCACAATATTGGGGTAAAGGTTACGCACAAGAAGTTTTAACTGCGGTCATCCATTATGGATTTACTAGTTTACAATTATCCAAGCTAGTAGCAGAAACACAAACTGCCAATATTGCCTCTTGTCGGGTGCTAGAAAAAATAGGTATGGAAAAAATACAAGTATTAGAAAGGTTTGGGCAGGAACAAGCTGTCTATCAGTTACTAAGCACAAATAATGGTTGTTAAAAGTAAACAAAGGATAGGGAAAGCAGATAGGAAATTATCTTCAATATAATGAAGTCATTATTACCATTCCAGCTCTTGGCGAACGCAAAGAAATGTTTCCTCCACTAGCTAAGTCATCATATTTGAAGTGCCAGGCACTCAAACAATTCTTTAAAAAAAGAGGGTGCTCCATTGCAGGAGCACTCTCTTTCGGATTGTTGCATGTATTCTTTAGTTTTCTTCAACATCTTTACGGTTTTTCTTTAACATTTTGGATAGCATTTCATAGACAATTGGTACGACTACTAATGTTAATAATGTTGAAGATAATAAACCGCCAATTACTGTAATTGCGAGGTCTTTCGAAATTAGCCCACTACCGCCATTACCAATTGCCATTGGAATCATTGCACCAATTGTTGCAATGGCAGTCATTAAAATTGGACGTAAACGTGTTGCACCTGCTTCTAAAATGGCCTCACGCATCCCAAGTCCGTCGCGTTCCATATGGATAATACGGTCTACAAGTACGATGGCGTTGGTCACAACGATACCGATTAACATTAAGAGACCCATCATAACGGATACAGAAATCGTTTGATTTGTTACATATAAGCCAACAAATGCGCCAATGACTGCAAATGGTAATGAGAAGAGGATAGCAAATGGTGCTAAACCTTCACCGAACGTTACGACAAGAATAAAGTAAACGATAGCGATAGCTGCTAACATCGCAATACCTAGTTGCGTAAATGTTTCTTGCATATCTGCCGCTACACCGGATACGCCTGTTGTCACACCTTTAGGTAAGTCTAATTTATCGATCTTTTTATCTGCTGCGGTCGTTGCTTTTGAAATATCATCGCCAATAATTGTGGCAGATACAGTGGCGAAATATTCACCTTTTGAGCGCGATAGTGAATTAAGCGTAGTACCTTCTTCAACGTTTACTAATTCACCAATGGTCATCGTTGTGCCTAAAGCCGTTTTAATTTCAGTTTTTAAAACATCATCGATTGATAAGGCTGCTGCCTTGGCATCGCGTTTGACAATGACGTTAATGTCTTTGCCATCACGTTCAACTGTTGTTAACACTTCTTGTGAAGCAGTAGAATTTAAAGCCATGACAATTTGAGCAGTCGTTAAGCCATATTGTAAGACATTTTTTTGCTCTACTTTTAAGACATGTTCTACATATGGATCTTCATAATCAGACTTCACATCTTCTAGACCTTTAACTTCTTTGAGTGATCCTTCAACATCTTTAACAGCGCTACGTAACTTGTTTAAGTCTTCACTGTATAATGTGTAACTTACCTCGTTTGAAGCCATAGACGTTGATGAGAAGTTTTGGCTTTTCCATTCGCCTGATTGGTCAAGATTAAATACATAGTCTTCTACTTCTTGACGAGCAGCAGGGAAGTCTTCCATCTCTGGGTCAAAGATGAGGTACATTAATGCACCACCAGCTGTGCCACCCATCATCATTGCTGCTGGGTCAGCATTTGTAGCATCAGTAATTGAAACTTGTAAAATATCAATATCTTTTCGTTTCATTAATTCTTTTTCAACTTGTGCTACATTTACTTCTGTTTCATCAGCTAGCTCGCCAGTACCAGGTGTATATGTTAAATACATGACCTTTTCCTCTTGAGATCCCATGAAACTAAAGCCAATTAATGGTGTTAAAGCAAGGGAACCCACAAGCATTAAAATCGCAATCGTAGATGTAATGATTTTATGATTTAATGCTTTTTCTAATATACCTCTGTACCAATTAGCTAGTTTACCAACTTCTTGATGCTGGCTTTCCTTTTTCTCTCCGTAGATTTTTTTACGGAATAAGAAGTGGGATAAAGCTGGTACAATGGTAATTGCTACTATTAATGACGCACCTAAAGCAAATGTCATCGTTAATGCGAAAGGCATAAATAATTCGCCAACCATACCGCCTACAAACATAAGTGGGGCGAATACCGCTACCGTCACTAATGTAGAAGACAAGATTGGTTTAAACATTTCAATAGTTGCTTCACGAATTAGTGCGCGACCTGTTAATTTTTCTTGTTTTAAATGGATACGTCGATAAATATTTTCTACTACGACAATGGAGTCATCAATTACACGTCCAATGGCGACGGTGATTGCACCAAGTGTCATAATATTTAACGTAATATCCATCCAGTTTAATAAGAGTAATGCCATGAAAACTGAAACTGGAATTGAAATAATCGAAATAATAGTTGATTTGAAATCGCGTAAGAATAATAAGATAATTAAAACCGCGATTGCGCCACCGAATACCGCTTTTTCGATCATTGTGAAGACTGAATCTTCAATTGGAGCACCTTGGTCAAGTGAAATATCAATTTTTAAGCCGTCAATTCTTTTTTCTTCATCTTTAATCAGCTCTTTTACTGCATTGACAACCGTTACTGTATTTGCATCTTGACTTTTTACGATTTGAATTGCAATGGCATCTTTACCATTTGTACGAGATACAGATTGTACTTTACCTTCAACTTCAATCGTAGCAATGTCGCCTAAACGAACGAAAGGAGAAGGTTGTGTAGCTGAAGGTGTGACAGGTATTAATAAATCTTTTAATTCATCGATAGATTTAACTTTACCATCTACGGAAACCGCTTGTTCACCAACCGTAAATTGATATAAACCAAGTGATAATGACATATCACTTGCTTGAATCATTTGTTTGACTGCATCTTCAGTTAAGCCAAGAGCAGCCATTTTTTCTTCGTCATATTTAAACGAAACTTCTTCAATGTGTTGACCAGTAATCGTTGCTGACGCAACACCGTCGATTTTTTCGATTTTAGGAAGTAATAAATCTTCTACTGTTGATGTTAGGTCAACAATGTCTTCCTTCGAACTACTCACAGATAATGCGACAACCGGCATCATGTTCATACTAATGGCCATGATTGTTGGTTCTTGCGCGCCTTCAGGCAGTTTTACATTATCGAGAGCGGATTCTAACTGACGTTTCTTTTCATCCATATCAATGCCATAGTCATATTCGACTTGCACTTGGGCAACGTTTGAAGAGGAAGTGGAATAAACGGCTTTAACATCCTCTAAACTTTCAATGGATTTTTCAAATGGAATAGAAAGTTCATTCATGACTTGTTCAGGCGTGGCACCTGGATACACGCCCATTACAATTAAGTATGGAATCGATATATCAGGGATTGATTCCATTTTCATTCTTGTACCTGAATAAATCCCTGAGACAGTGATGATAATTGTTAATAACCACACTGCCAATTTGTTTTTCAATACAAAATTAACTAAACCTTTCACCTTCACACCTACCCTTTATTGACTTACTAGATTCAATTATTTATACTAATGACTAATCAGTCATTTGTCAACGAAATGCATTAGGAGAGATTTAAAAATATGTTAAAAAAGCAATTAATTATGGAGAAAGCATTAGAACTGTTCTCTGAACAAGGCTTTGAAGCAACATCTGTACAGCAAATTACGGAACGCTGTGGTATTTCTAAAGGGGCATTTTATTTGTCTTTTAAAACAAAAGATGAGCTTCTTTTCTCAATGGTTGACTACTACTTACAGCAATTTATTGCAGATATTGACCACGTAGTCAGAAATTCGAATAAAAAAGATGTCATGCTGGTTGATTTCTACAAAAATATTTTTCAAGCATTCAAAAAACATGCAGCATCGTCACGTGTTTTTTTTAATGAAAAGGTTTTTCTTACAAATAAAGAGTTGTTTCTCAAAGTGAGTGCCTATGAAGCAGATATGTCGAAGTCTATAGTCCAAATGCTTGAACAGTTGTATCAGGAAGAGCTACAAGAGACAAAGTACGATGTTATGTATTGTGTAAAAGGGTTTATGAAAAGTTATGCCGAGCTATTTATATTTTCTGATTTACCGCTCGACCTAGATCAGTTGGCGCAATCTTTAGCGGAAAAGACCGATATAATTGCTCGACATACGACAATTCCTTTTATTACCGAGGAACTTGCTCAATTAGTAGCAAGACCATGTGATCAAGAAATAACGCAGGAATCGCTATTACAGTTAATTGATCAAAGTATTCATAACTTAGAGCCGTCTATTGAGCGGGAATCTTTGGAGCTTTTAAAAAATCAGGTTGAGCATACAACATATAGTCAAGCGATTATCAAAGGTTTAATTGAAAATATTCGTCTGCAGCCGGGGTGTCAATGGGTCGTCTATGTATTGGATAAATACTTTCAGTTTTAATTGTTAAAATAGAATTGTTCACAGTTTTGTTATTGTGGATAATTCTATTTTTTGTATTTGTTTTTGAAAAGAGATGGTGCACTTTTCCAAGAGGATATTACTATATACGTAAAATGTTGGAGGAGGTTTCAAAATTTTAAAAATTTATGAAATCACATTCAACATTTTTAAACGTGGGACAAAATAAGCGCTATCAGAACAAAAATGATAAAGACGGATTATTTTGCCACAAAGAGTAATGGGAGATGTCCTGATTTAACTATTCAACTCCATCCATAGAGAAGGCTTGAACAAGGATACTACTTTATCGAAGAAAAATAGAGTTTCTATGCAAAAAAAGGGGGCTGGGACATAACTAAAAAAATTTAAGAAACAGACGAAAGGTGTTCATAATTTTTTGCTATATGGAGACATTAGCTATTCTTGCTTTTGCAATTTAAAAAATTAGAAGTGTTCACTAGTTTGTTGGTAGCGAAGGCGGTGACTCCAGCGGGAACAGCACATAATGTTAGACGCGGGCATTGCGCGTAGCGAGGGTTGCGGCTTACAGTGTGCCCGCGGAAAGCACCGCCGTAGCGGACAACAACGGCATAGCAAAAAAGTGTTAGATTGATGGCAGTCAATCTAACACTTTTTCTCTTATGTCCCAGCCTCTTAATATAGAAGATTATACTTCCATAATAATTGGTAATATCATTGGACGACGTTTTGTTTTCTCAAATAAATAAGGTCCTAAAACATCAGTGATTTCATTTTTAAGTTCTGTCCATTGAGGTGTTTTACCTTGGATTGTTTCATTTAGATGACGATTTAGCATTTTTTGTGCTTCGTTAATCATTGTGCCGGATTCACGCATATAGACAAACCCTCGTGAAATAATATCAGGCCCTGAAACGATTTTTTGGTTTTCCATATCAACGCTGACAACAACAATGACTAAACCTTCTTCAGAAAGGATGCGACGATCACGTAAGACAATATTACCGATGTCTCCAATACCATTACCGTCAATATAGACATCACCAGAAGGGATGCGACCTGCCACATGTGCTTCATTTGCACTTAATGCCAGAACATCACCATTTTCCATGACGAATGTATTTTCCAGTGGAACATCACAATCTTCTGCTAAATGCGTATGCATTTTTAGCATACGGAATTCACCGTGAATAGGCATAAAGAATTTTGGCTTCATCAGTCGTAGCATAAGCTTTTGTTCTTCTTGTGAACCGTGACCAGAAGTATGGATATTATTTAATGCACCGTGAATAACTTCTGCGCCAGCACGGAACAGTAAGTTGATAATTTTATTTACGCTAACCGTATTCCCTGGTACTGGTGAAGAAGAGAAGACAACTGTATCGCCAGGCTGGATTTGAATTTGACGGTGTGTACCATTGGCAATACGAGATAGTGCTGCCATTGGTTCACCTTGTGAGCCTGTACATAAAATCATTACTTCATTGGCAGGTAAACGGTTAATGCTTTGCGCATCAATAAAAGTATCTTTTGGTGCGTTGATGTAGCCTAGCTCACGGCCGATTGTAATGGCATTATCCATAGATCGACCGAATACAGCGATTTTTCGTCCGTATTTAATGGCAGCATCTGTTGCTTGTTGTAAGCGGTGAATATTGGATGCAAATGTTGCGAAAATAATACGACTATCAACCTTGCGGAAGATTTCATCGATACTTTTTCCAACTGTACGTTCAGACATTGTGAAATTTGGTTTTTCAGCATTCGTACTATCAGATAATAGGCAAAGAACGCCGTCACGTCCGATTTCAGCCATTTTTGTTAAGTTTGCAGGCTCTCCTACAGGTGTAAAGTCGAATTTAAAGTCACCTGTGTGCACGATATTGCCTGGAGGTGTTTTAACGACGATACCGTAAGCATCTGGAATACTATGCGTTGTTCTAAAGAAGCTGACAGATGTCTTTCTAAATTTAATAATATCTTCTTCTTTAATTTCGATTAGTTTTGTTGTACGTAGTAAACCATGCTCTTCTAGTTTATTGCGCAATAAGCCAAGTGCAAGCTTACCTCCATAAACAGGAACATTTACTTGACGTAGTAAATAAGGGATACCACCAATATGGTCTTCGTGTCCGTGCGTAATAAATAGCCCTTTAATTTTATCTACGTTTCGTACTAAATACGTGTAATCTGGAATAACATAGTCAATCCCGAGTAAATCGTCTTCAGGAAATTTTATACCGGCATCAATTAAGATGATTTCATCTTGAAATTGAACACCGTAAGTATTTTTGCCGATTTCGCCCAGTCCGCCGAGCGCGAAAACAGCTGCTTGGTCATTTTTAACAAACTTCATGTTTGTTAAATTTCCTCCAAGACGAAGTTCGGACTTGCTTGTTCGTACTCTAAATAGTTACCTTCAAGCAGTTGAATGAACTCAATGTTGTAATGACGGTCTTGTAACTTTTGACGTACTTCACGTTCTGAAGCAGCTTCAAGGTATAGACTTTTAGTGTTTTCGCGAACTGGAATCTCATTTGCTTTTTCTTGATAATAAACTTTGTAAATCATAGTTTGCTCTCCTTTGATTGCGTACATTATTATTGCACATTTGGCTATTACCACACACGTACTACAAGAAAAAATCGCGAATTTCTAGTATACTTTAGACGAATAAAGAAATGAGCGTTTGAATTTCTTGTATCTCAATACTTTTATCTTGCACTTTTCATGAAAAGCAATGAGACAGTGGTTGCGCATAGTCAAATAAATGCATTTCCTTTATATTATCACGCAGCTACTCTAAAATAAAGAAAAGCCCTTCAAATAATGAAGGGCAAATGTTAGGCAATTGATTTTTTTCCGAGTACGCCACGAAGTCGCTTCAACAATTTTCGCTTTAGTTTCTTCAGCATGGCACATCACTCCTTAGGATCATTATAATTAAAAACAATGCCTGTGTAAAGGATTTAGCCTTTGCAACATCATACATAAAGAGAGGGATTATAGGATGAAAAAAATTTTATTTTTTGATGTAGATGGAACGCTCTATAACAGTGAAAAAGTATTGCCTGCTTCTGCGAAAGAAGCGCTATTAGAAGCACGTCGTAAAGGATATGAGCTTGCAATTGCTACTGGACGTGCACCATTTATGATTGAACCATTGTTAGAAGAGCTTGATATTGACACATATGTGACTTTTAATGGACAGTACGTCGTTTATCAAGGCGAGGTTGTCTACGCAAATGGTGTGGAAAAAGAAGAATTAGCGAAAATTATTGCCTTTGGAGAAGCGCGCAATGAACCCGTTGTTTTTTTAGATGACAAGCGAATGATTGCGTCAGTTGGAGGGCATAACAAGGTATCCGAAAGTTTAAACACGTTAAAATACCCGTACCCAGAATTAGACTCATCTTATTATATGCAGCACGATGTTTATCAAACACTCATCTTTATGGAAGAGAAAGATGAACATTTGTATGATGAGGCATTTCCAAATGTCCAGTTCGTGCGTTGGCATGAATATTCTTGTGATATTTTACCTAAAGGAGGTTCCAAGGCTGCTGGAATCGAAAAAGTGCTCGCGAAAATGGGCTTAACGTTAGAGGATGCCATTGCTTTTGGTGATGGTATGAATGATATTGAAATGTTAGAGGCTGTTGGTACGAGCGTGGCAATGGGAAATGGACATGAAAAAGTAAAGGCGGTCGCGACACATATTACCGATCATGTAGATGCGGACGGACTTGCGAAAGCGATGCGCTATTTAAAAATTATTTAAGTGCCAGTCACTCAAACAATTTTGAATATTAAAAGGAAAACCCACGAGAAGTGGGTTTTTTACGTATTATTGGTGCCAGTCACTCAAACAATTTACTCAAACAATGCTTTAGATATCAACAACCTTCAACTGAATGCCAGCCTCCGTAAATTGATGTAATGTTTCTTTGGGCAGTCCGTTATCAGTAAGTATCATATCGACCTCTTCTAGCGGGCATACTTGAATAGCCACATCTTTATTGAATTTGGTAGAATCAGTTGCAACATAAACTGTCTGCGAAATATTAATAAGCTGTTTCCTCGTCATCGCTTCTTCTAAACTAAAATCGGATATTCCTTTTTCTAATGTCACGCCACTTGCGCATATAAATGCCTTATTAATATTGAGATGGTCGAAGTGGAAAAGGAAGTCATTTGAAGTGACCGATTTTTCCGAATGTCGCACTCTTCCGCCGATAATCATCACTTCAATATTAGAACCAATTAAATCAAATGCTACAGGAAGAGAGTTCGTCACGACTGTTAGTTTCTCCTTGCCTAGTAGAAATGGTGTCATTTGATAAGTTGTTGAGCCACTATCGATAAAAATGCAGTCACCATTATTAACTAAAGAAGCACAAGCTTTGGCAATGGCAATTTTTTCTGTTAACTGCTGTGTTAATCGATTGTCCATTAATCCTTCAACGGGTTCAATATATTTTACACCCCCATAAAACTTCTCGATTTTCTTCTCTTGCACAAGTTGTTGAATATCTCTTCGGATAGTTTCCATCGATACATTGAATTCTTTTGTCAGGGTTACTAATTTTACTACCTTGTTATTCCGAATGAATTGCAAAATATGTTGTTGCCTTTCTACTGTATACATTACATCACCTCTTATTGTTATTTACTCAAAGTAGTAATAAGTTTGTCAACAGTTAGTCAGAATTTACTCAACATTTACACAAACATGTGATTTCCCTTTACAAATTGTCTCTATACTGTGGTTAACAACTCAAAAGGAGTGAGCAATTTGTTAGAACTAAAAAATATTTCAAAAAGTTATAAAAATAAAAATGTTTTAAGAGATATAAATTTAACGATAGATTCTGGTGAAATTGTTTCGTTATTGGGGCCGAGTGGTTGTGGGAAAACGACATTACTCAACATTGTTTTAGGTCTCACAGAACAAACAGATGGGCAACTTTTTTACAATGGACAAGATATATCGAAACAATCGATGCAGGATAGAGGATTTAATATCGTTTTCCAAGATTTCGCGTTGTTCCCACATTTAAATGCTTACGACAATATCGTCTATGGCTTGAAAAATAAAAAACAGCAAATGTCAAAAGCTGAGATTCAGGAGTATGTGGATTTCTTAGAACTCGCTCCACATTTACATAAAAAGATTCACGAATTATCTGGTGGACAGAAACAACGTGTCTCTATTGCTAGAACGCTTGTTATGCAGCCGAAAATTTTATTGCTAGATGAACCGTTAAGTGCGCTAGATGGTGTGATTAAAGAATCCATTAAGGAGCGCATTAAATCAATTGCTCGCCAATTTAAATTAACAACTATTATTGTGACACATGATCCTGAGGAGGCGCTCACATTATCAGATAAAGTACTCATCATTAATGAGGGAACTGTCTCACAATATGGCACACCTCACGAAATATTGAAAACACCAAAAAATCAATTTGTGGAAGACTTTATATTAAAGCAACTTCATATTAAACGTCATAACATCTATCAACTGTTTGGAGAATCCTATGCTTAAAACGAATAAAATGGTGAAAATTCTCTTTCTGCCAATTGTCTTCTTTTTTCTGTTCTTTTTAATTGTGCCATTACTTTATATGTTTTGGCAGTCTTTGAAAAAAGGCAATAGCGTAACGATTCAAAACTATGTAGAAGCATTACAGAGCGTTGAAATTCGGGAAGCGTTTCTTAATAGTTTCCAAGTGTCATTTGTCGCTGCCGTTATTACTACTTGTTTAGCGTTTGCTCTTGCCTATGCCATGCATTTTACGACGATGAATCAACATTTAAAAAAGCTTGTACATATCGGGGTAACATTGCCGATGCTCTTGCCGACAATTACCTATGGTTTTGTATTGCTTTACACATTTGGCAATCAAGGAATACTAACAAAACTTCTGGGGAAGCCCTTAGTGACAATTTATGGATTTAATGGCTTGTTGATTGGGTATGTGCTTTACACATTGCCTGTTGCATTTATTTTAATGCAAAATTCCATGCAGTACATTGATAAACGCTTTTTGCTTGTCTCGATGCTAATGCATGATAGACCATCACGTCGATTTTACCATACCGTATTTCGACCTATGATAGGAACAATTGGTGGAGCATTTATTTTAACGTTTATTTTAAGTTTTACCGATTTTGGTATCCCTGCTTCGGTAGGTGGGGGTTATAAAGTGATTGCAACAGAGCTATATCAAGCGATGCTTGGTTCTATTGTGCGATTTGAACAAGGGGCGGTAATTTCCGTACTCATGCTTGTACCTGCTGTACTTGGCATCGTGATGCTAAGCGTGCTAGATCGATTTAATTTTCAATATAAGCATGTCAGTCAAAGTGCTCTAGTCGTGCATCGTCTTCGAGACAGTACATTTACAGTGCTATCGCTAGTATGCGTAAGTACGATTTTTATCATCTTCTCAACAATGTTTATCGTGCCGTTTACTAAGGGCTATCCATATGACTTTAGCTTCACATTGGAACATGTACAAAATGTTTTAGCAGAAAAGAATTTAACAAGGGTTTATATGAATTCTCTTATTGTTGCCTTTTTTACAGCAATTTTAGGTGTGGGCATCGCGTTTGTTTCAGCACTTCTAAATGTCAGAACACCGTTAAAAGGGAGAAGTACATTAGATTTTGCGTCAATGATTACCAATACAGTGCCAGGTATGGTACTCGGTCTTTCTTATTTATTTTTCTTCAATGGGAGTTCGCTTAAAGGGACCTTCTTTATCATTATTGCCTATACGGTTGTCCATTTCTTTACAACACCGTATTTAATGGCGAAAAACTCTTTGCAAAAAATGGACCCAACATGGGAAGTGACGGGAGAGTTATTAAAGGACTCTTGGCTTCAAACGGTCGTTCGCGTTATTTTGCCGAATATAAGACCTACTATTTTTCAAATGTTTAGCTATTATTTTTTAAATGCCATGGTGACAGTTAGTGGCGTAATTTTCCTTGTCAGTACGAAAACGATGCTTGTCTCTACGCGCATTAAAGAATTGCAGCATTTTGCGAAGTATACGGATATTTTTGTTCTCTCAATTTTTATTTTATGTACAAACCTCATTGTGAAATTAGGTTGTGACTATATAACAACAAATAAAGAAAAGTTTAAGGAGATGTAATGATGAAAAAGTCGACAGTCATGATGTTTGGAACGGTTAGTTCTGCAATTGTATTAGCAGCGTGTGGAGGTGCGGAGGCTGATACGAAGGATCAAGTTATTATCTATTCTAATGCTGATGATGAAGCAATTGAAGTAATGCAAACCACACTCGATAAAAAGGGGTATGAAGGAAAGTATATTATCCAATCATTCGGTACATCTGAATTAGGTGGGAAAATGATGGCAGAGGGTAAGGATATTGAAGCGGATGTGGTAACAATGGCTTCTTACTTTATCGAAAGTGCTCAAACATCTAAATCAATGTTTGTTGAACTAACTTCTGAGTTAAAGCCGTTAGATGGTGGTTCAACTTATGCATTACCGATTTTAGGGAATGTCGGGTCTATTTTTATCAATACAGATTTATTGGCGCAAAAAGGGCTACCTGTGCCACAAACAATTAAAGATTTAACGAAGCCAGAATATAAAGATTTAGTTTCTTTTCCAAATATTTTAGACTCCTCTACTGGCTGGCTATTAGTACAGGCGATTATGAGTGAATATGGCGAAAAAGAAGGAAAGCAAGTATTAGCAGATTTAATTAAAAATGCTGGACCGCATATTGAAAGTTCTGGTTCTGGCCCTATTAAAAAGGTGAAAACAGGAGAAGTCGCAGCAGGGTTTGGCTTACGTATTCAAGCAATTGATGCCAAAAATGAGGGCTTACCAATCGACTATATTGACCCAACGGAAGGTAACTTCACGTTAACAGAATCTGTTGCCGTTGTAGATAAAGAAGGGGACGAGGCATTGGCGAGTGAAATAGCAAAGGTCATTGCGACTGAGGCGCGAGCAGATTTGTTAAAACAATATCCTGTAGCACTTTATGAAGGCGAGCAAGTAGAGGAAAAATATGTTCCAAAATACTTAAAAAAATGGGATACGACTTTAACTGTCGATTTATTAGAAAAACATCAAACATTCTTTAAAGAAGCACAACAATAAAGGAGCCTAACAATATGAATACCTACAAATTATTAACTCCCGGTCCACTAACAACTACAGAAGCAGTAAAAAAAGAGATGCTAGTGGATCGCTGTACATGGGATGACGACTACAAGCAAGTTACACAAGAAATACGCAAACAGTTAGTGGCGATAGCGCAGGTTGATGAAACAGACTATACAGCTATTTTAATGCAAGGAAGTGGGAGCTTTGTCGTTGAATCGGTTCTGACAACTGCTATTGGAAATGCAGATAAGGTACTCATTATTACAAATGGAGCGTACGGGGAACGAATCGTAGAAATGGCAACAGTCCTTCAATTACAGCATGTTGTTTACAGTCTACCGTATCATGAGCAACCATCACCTTTAGAAGTACAAGCTATACTTGAAAAAGATGCTGCTATTACGCATGTCGCGATTGTCCATTGTGAGACGACAACGGGGATATTAAATCCTATTGATGAAATAGGCAAAGTTGTAAAATCGTTTAATAAAACATTTATTGTAGATGCAATGAGTAGCTTTGGTGGCGTGCCAATGGATTTATCGAATATGCAAATTGATTTTTTAATCAGTAGTGCTAACAAATGTATTCAAGGCGTGCCAGGTTTTGGATTTGTTGTTGCGAAAATAGAAGCGTTAGAAAAATGTAAAGGACAAGCCAAGAGTGTAGCATTAGATTTATACAAACAATGGGAAGTGATGAGTGTAGACGGGAAATGGCGTTTTACATCACCAACACATGTTGTAGCGGCCTTTGCAAAGGCGTTGGAGGAACTTGCTGAAGAAGGTGGCGTTGCGGCACGCTACACACGATATGCTAAAAATAATCAACTATTGCGTGAAAGATTATCACGCTGTGGTTTTGAAGCTTATATTTCAGCGGAAATGCAATCACCGATTATCACGACGTTTTTATATCCATATGAAGGATTTTCTTTCGAGCATTTCTATCATGAAATGAAACAAGCAGGCTTTGTTATTTATCCTGGTAAGCTAACTGAATTTGATACATTCCGAATCGGTAATATAGGGGATGTTCATGAGGAAGATATGACTACATTATGTAATGTTATTGAAAACTATATGGCGGTGAAAAATAATGAAAATTGAAGCGGTAATTTTTGATTGGGCAGGTACAGCGGTTGACTTTGGTTGTTTTGCACCTGTCAATGTATTTCTTACTATTTTTGAAGATGCAGGTGTTGCGGTGACACTAGAAGAAGCACGCAAACCGATGGGCATGTTGAAAATTGACCATATTCGGACGATGCTTGAGATGCCAAGAGTGAGTGAGGCATGGGCACGTGTGTATGGCCGTTCATTTACAGAACAAGATGTACAGGCACTGTATTCGCAGTTTGAAACGAAATTAATGGCATCGCTTGCTAAGTATACGGACCCGATTCCACATGTGAAAGAAACGGTTCAACAATTAAGACAAGCCGGAATACGCATTGGCTCCACAACAGGCTATACTGCCGCTATGATGGAAGTCGTGACACATCACGCTGCTGAGAAAGGATACAAGCCTGATTTTTTAGTTACACCGACTGATATAGGAGATAAGGGACGTCCCTATCCATATATGATTTTCAGAAATTTAGAAGAACTTGGCGTGAAAGCGACAAAGCAAGTCGTTAAAGTCGGGGATACTACGTCAGATATACAAGAGGCATTAAATGCCGGAGTTTGGGCTGTTGGCGTTATAGTCGGAAGTTCTGAAATGGGTTTAACAGAACAAGAATTTATGAGTCTATCTGATGAAGAGCAACAAGCCGTTATTGAAAAAACAAAAGCTATTTTTGAACAAACGGGTGCACACTATACGATTCAAACAATGCGTGAACTGCCGGCATTAATTGAGACGATTAATGCGCGATTAGTTTAAAAGATAGCAGATAGAATAAAAGCGAAAAAGTGTTAGATTGACTGCAATCAATCTAACACTTTTTGCTATGCATATAAGAGTAAGTGTCAGGCAACTAATTCAATTTCCGTGTTAGCCATGTATTTATGACTTGCCAAGTAAAAATCCACGTAGACTCCTGGGGGAACGCAAGCAATGTAAGACGCAACAGACCGCGCGACAGCGATGGTAGGCGCTTACGTGTGCGCCAGCGGAAAGCATCCGTCGTAGCTACTAGTGAGTCTTAGTCGCGTTCGTATGGAACAGCGTCTGGAATTTCAGCAAATGGATTTTTTTCATTGATGCGATCATAAAACATAATGCCGTTTAAATGATCTAATTCATGCTGGAAGGCGATAGCTGGCAAGCCAGTTAGACGCATTTTTTTCTCTTCGCCGTCCATTGTTTTAAATTTCACGGTTATACGTGCGTGACGTGGCACATACCCAGGGACATTGCGATCAACAGATAAGCAACCTTCGCCAGTTGGCAAATAGGTATTTTCAACAGAGTGGCTAACAATTTTCGGATTGATTGCGATAAAGCTCAATTGTTCTCCTTTGTCATCTTTTAAGTGAAGGGCAAACATGCGGTGTAGACTATTTACTTGGTTAGCAGCTAATCCAATCCCGCTGCGTAAATCATATTTATCGGCAATTTCAGGATCTTGACTGTTAATTAAAAACTGTAGCATATCTGTAGCAAGCTGTTTTATTTCATCAGTTAAAGGGAATTGAACTTCCTCTGTTTTAGTGCGGAGTGTCGGATGGCCTTCGCGAATTATATCATCCATTAAAATCATGTGAGAATCTTCCTTTCAATCTTTGTATTACCTTATTTATAAGTATACATCACGCATTAAAACATGCACATGAAAAAAGACTTTATTTGAATAAACTTAAAAAATTTTTGTGTAGCTATTAGATTACAGAAAACTGGGGTATTCTACTATTGGTCATTATTTGGAGAAACGTAATGTTTGAGCGCTTAAAGGAAGTTGTTGTAATACAGATTTTTATTGTTAGTGATACAGTATAGGACAGTCTACTCTTAACGTTTTTGTAGAAAAATTCTTTGGTATAAGGCGTAATATATGATTGACCGACTGTATTTTATTCAGTATACTGAGTCCTAAGAATAAGTTGTACTAGTTTGAAAGTGATTTATTTTAATACAGTTGAAAGGGAGATGTGACAAATGAGCAAAAAAAACAATAATATTTTTGATCCACAACAAACGCTAACTGAAATCGAAGAAAAGTTTGAAATGTTTCAAATTTTGAACGAAGAAGGCGAAATTATAAATGAAGAGGCAGATCCGAAATTAGCAGATGAAGAGTTAGTTGAGTTAATGACGCGTATGGTTTATACACGTATTTTAGATCAACGTTCCATTTCTCTTAACCGTCAAGGTCGATTAGGCTTCTACGCACCAACAGCTGGTCAGGAAGCTTCACAACTTGCTTCTCACTTTGCATTAGAAAAAGAAGATTGGATTTTACCAGGTTACCGTGATGTACCACAAATTGTATGGCATGGTTTACCGTTAGATAAAGCATTTTTATTCTCACGTGGTCACTTCGAGGGCAATCAAATCCCAGAAGGTGTTAATGTTTTACCACCACAAATCATTATTGGTGCACAATTTATCCAAGCTGCTGGGGTGGCACTTGGTATGCAAAAACGAGGTAAAAAAGCTGTAGCAGTTACTTATACAGGTGATGGTGGGTCATCACAAGGTGATTTCTACGAAGGAATGAACTTTGCTGGTGCATTTAAATCACCTGCCATTTTCATCGTACAAAATAACCAATTCGCAATTTCTACACCGCGTGAATTACAAACAGCTGCAAAAACAATTGCACAAAAAGGTGTTGCAGCAGGTATCCCAAGTATTTTAGTAGATGGTATGGATGCACTTGCAGTGTACGTTGCTACTCGTGATGCACGTGAGCGCGCAATCAATGGTGAGGGTCCAACGTTTATCGAAACAATGTGTTACCGTTATGGTCCACATACAATGGCGGGGGATGATCCAACACGTTACCGTACGTCTGACACGGATAACGAGTGGGCTCAAAAAGACCCGTTAGTTCGTTTCCGTAAATACCTTGAGGGTAAAGGACTATGGGATGAGAAAAAAGAAGAGGCTGTTATTGAGCGTGCGAAAGAAGAAATTAAAGACGCAATTAAAAAAGCCGATGCTGCACCAAAGCAAAAAGTAACACAGTTAATGGAAAATATGTACAAAGGCGAAATGCCTTCGAATTTAAAAGAACAGTATGAAATCTACAAAGAGAAGGAGTCGAAATAAGCTATGGCACAAATGACGATGATTCAAGCAATTACAGATGCGCTTCGCACAGAATTAAAGAATGATGAAAACGTTCTGTTATTCGGGGAAGATATAGGCGTCAACGGTGGGGTTTTCCGTGCAACTGAAGGCCTACAAAAAGAATTTGGTGTAGATCGTGTATTCGATACACCATTAGCAGAGTCAGGTATTGGTGGCTTAGCAATCGGTCTTTCGCTTCAAGGTTTCCGACCAGTTCCAGAAATTCAGTTTTTCGGCTTCGTCTATGAAGTGATGGATTCAATCAGTGGACAATTAGCTCGTTTAAGCTACCGTAGCGGTGGTGTATATAATGCACCTGTTACAATCCGTTCTCCATTTGGTGGCGGTGTGCATACACCAGAAATGCACTCAGATAGCTTAGAAAGTTTAATGACGGCACAGCCGGGCTTAACAGTCGTTGTACCATCAACACCTTACGATGCTAAAGGATTACTTATTTCTTCTATTCGCAATGACAATCCAGTCATTTTCTTAGAGCATTTAAAATTATATCGCTCATTCCGCGAAGAAGTACCTGAGGAAGCATATGAAATTCCATTAGGTAAGGCAGATGTAAAACGTGAAGGTAAAGATCTAACAATTATTGCATATGGCTTAATGGTACATGAAAGCTTAAAAGCAGCAGAAGAACTTGAAAAAGAAGGGCATTCTGTAGAAGTTATTGATTTACGTACAATTCAACCAATCGATATTGAAACAATCATTGCGTCAGTTGAGAAAACAGGCCGAGCAATCGTTGTTCAAGAGGCACAAAAACAAGCAGGTATTGCTGCGAATGTTGTCGCTGAAATTACAGAACGAGCTATCTTGAGTTTAGAAGCACCTGTACTTCGAGTAGCAGCACCAGATACAGTGTACCCATTCCCACAAGCTGAAGGTGTTTGGTTACCGAACTATAAAGATGTAATGGAAACAGCGAAAAAAGTCTTAACATTCTAATGTAGTTTGCATATTTGAAGAAAAGCAAAGAGAAAGGATGGGTACACATGGCATTTGAATTCAGATTACCGGATATTGGCGAGGGTATTCACGAAGGCGAAATTGTAAAATGGTTCGTTAAAGCTGGGGATACTGTCAAAGAAGACGATATTCTTTGTGAAGTACAAAACGATAAAGCAGTTGTAGAAATTCCTTCACCAGTTGAAGGGAAAGTAGAGGAAATCTTAGTAGGAGAAGGTACAGTTGCTGTTGTTGGCGATGTATTAATCCGTTTAGATGCTCCAGGCTACGAAGATTTAAAACTTAAAGGTGACGATCATGCAGAGGCGAAAACGGAGGCACAAGTTCAGTCAACGGCTGAAGCTGGTCAGGATGTAGCAAAAGCGCCTGCTAAAGAAGAAGCACCAAAAGCTCCAGCAACAGCGGAAGTAGCTGTAAAACAAGAAACAGCAGATAGTACAAAACGTATTATTGCAATGCCTTCTGTTCGTAAATTTGCAAGAGACAATGAAGTAAATATTCATGAAGTGTCAGGTACTGGTAAAAACGGCCGTATTCTAAAGGAAGATATTGAGAATTTCCTAAATGGTGGTGGATCAGTGCAAGCTGCAGAAGCTCCAGTGGCAAATGAAGAAGCAGTTGCTCAACAAGAAACTGCCCAAGCTGCGCCAGTTGTTCTTGAAGGAGACTTCCCAGAAACACGTGAAAAAATGTCTGGTATTCGCAAGGCGATTGCCAAGGCAATGGTTCACTCGAAACAAACAGCACCTCATGTTACACTAATGGATGAAGTTGATGTAACAGCTCTTGTAGCACATCGCAAAAAATTCAAAGATATTGCTGCTGAAAAAGGTGTAAAATTAACGTATTTACCATACGTAGTAAAAGCGCTTATTTCAACATTGCGTGAATTCCCAGAATTTAACCGTTCTTTAGATGATGCAACACAAGAAATTATTCAAAAGCACTACTACAATATCGGTATTGCAGCAGACACAGAAAAAGGTTTATTAGTTCCAGTTATTAAACATGCAGATCGCAAATCAGTATTTGCAGTTTCAAATGAAATTAATGACTTAGCGACAAAAGCGCGAGATGGTAAACTTGCTCCGCATGAAATGAAGGGCGCTTCCATGTCTATCACGAATATCGGTTCTGCAGGTGGCCAATGGTTTACGCCAGTAATTAACCACCCTGAAGTAGCGATTTTAGGTATTGGTCGAATTTCTGAAAAACCTGTAATAAAAAATGGTGAAATTGTAGCTGCACCTGTGTTAGCATTATCATTGAGCTTTGATCATCGCATGATCGATGGAGCCACTGCGCAAAATGCTTTAAATCACTTAAAGCGTTTGTTAAGTGAGCCAGAATTATTATTAATGGAGGCGTAACAAAAATGGTAGTAGGAGATTTCCCAATCGAAACAGATACTCTTGTCATTGGTTCAGGTCCTGGAGGATATGTAGCAGCAATTCGTGCAGCTCAAACTGGCCAAAAAGTAACAATCGTTGAAAAAAATGTACTTGGTGGTGTGTGCTTAAACGTAGGTTGTATTCCATCAAAAGCATTAATTTCAGTGGGTCACCGCTTTGAGCATGCTAAACATTCAGATGACATGGGTATCATCGCTTCTGATGTGAAATTAGACTTTTCAAAAGCGCAAGCTTTTAAAGACAGTGTTGTTAAGAAATTAACTGGCGGTGTTGAAGGCTTACTTAAAGGAAATAAAGTTGAAATAGTACAAGGTGAAGCGTATTTCGTTGACGCTCATTCAGTGCGTATCATCAATGGTGAATCTGCTCAAACATATACATTTAACAATGTTATTATTGCAACAGGTTCTCGTCCAGTCGAAATTCCAACGTTTAAATTCTCTGAGCGTGTACTAAACTCTACTGGCGCACTTTCTTTACAAGAAGTACCTAGTAAATTAGTTGTAATCGGTGGAGGTTACATTGGAACAGAGCTAGGCTCAGCTTATGCAAACCTAGGTTCACAAGTAACAATTATCGAAGGTGGCAAAGATATTCTTGCTGGTTTCGAAAAACAAATGACACAAATCGTGAAAAAAGGCCTTAAAAAGAAAGGCGTTGAAATTGAAGTAAACGCATCTGCTAAAGGCGTTGAAGAAACAGAAAACGGCGTAGTTGTTACGTATGAAGTTGGCGGAGAAGAGAAAAAAGTTGAAGCTGATTATGTATTAGTAACTGTAGGTCGTCGTCCAAATACAGATGAAATGGGTCTTGAAGGTGTTGGCATTGAATTCGGTGAACGTGGCCTTATTAAAGTTGACAAACAATGCCGTACAAACATTCCAAACATCTATGCAATTGGTGATATCGTAGCAGGTCCTCAGCTTGCACACAAAGCTTCTTATGAAGGTAAAGTGGCTGCTGAAGCAATCGCTGGCGAGAAATCAATCGTAGATTATCTAGCTGTTCCTGCTGTATGCTTCACTGATCCAGAAATGGCAACGGTTGGTTATAACGAAGATCAAGCAAAAGCTGAAGGTATTGAATATACTGCAGCGAAATTCCCATTCGCAGCAAATGGCCGTGCGCTTGCATTAAACCAAACAGAAGGTTTCGTGAAACTAGTTGCGCGTAAAGAAGATGGCTTATTAATTGGTGCTCAAATCGTAGGTGCTGGTGCATCTGATATGATCGCTGAAATGGGCTTAGCAATCGAAGGCGGTATGACTGCTGAAGATATCGCGTTAACAATTCATGCTCACCCAACATTAGGTGAAATTACAATGGAAGCTGCTGAAGTATTACTAGGCAACCCAATCCATATTGTAGCGAAAAAATAATTGAACATATAAAACGACTATAAAGCATGTTCGCTTTATAGTCGTTTTTTTGTATAATTTTACTAACTTTGATACAGTAAAACTAGTAAATAACTATTTGAAAACATAGAGGTGGGGCGAAATGGAATTAGGCTTAAAGGGAAAAGTAGCAATTATTACTGGTTCAAGTAAAGGGATTGGTTATTATACGGCGATGCAGCTAGTAAAAGAAGGTGCAAAGGTAGTAATTAGTGCACGTGGTGAAAAACAGCTACAGGTGGCCGCTGGATGCATTAAAAATGAAACGGGCGAGGAAGTCTTAATTGTACCGACGGATATTACGAAGGAAAAAGACTGTAAGAGGCTTATAGAACGTACTGTGGAGCATTATGGACGCGTAGATATTGTAATTAATAACGCAGGCACAGCGTCAGCTAATCCGTTTGAAACGGTCAGCAGTGAAGTGTGGCAAGCTGATATCGATTTAAAAGTGTTTGGTTCTATCAATTGCTCTAAATATGCTGTGCCTTATATGCGAAAGGTAGGCGGCGGTGCGATTGTTAATGTGACGGCAGTAATGGCTAAAACGCCTCCTGCAAGTTCACTTCCTACTACTGTTAGTCGAGCAGCTGGACTTGCTTTAACGAAGGCCATGAGCAAAGATTTAGGAAAAGATAATATTCGTGTGAATTCAGTGTGTATTGGTTTAATTCGAAGTGATCAAATTGAGAAGTTATGGAAAAAAGAAGCACAAGATCTTTCGTGGGATGACTACTCTCGTAAAGTTGGTCAATCTATTCCGCTAGGTCGTGTAGGGGAAACGCAAGAAGCAGCTAATGTCATTACTTTCTTAGTGTCAGATGCAGCAAGTTATGTAACAGGAACAGCTGTAAATATTGACGGTGGTTCAGGGCACGCCTTATAGGGAGCGACAAGTATGTCGTTGTATTTAGTACTTTTTATTTAAATTATTGCAATAGCGTAAATATAGAAAAAGTGCGCAGTTAAGCGGATTTTGTACACAAAGGAGCAACTCATTCGTGTTTGGGTTGACTCTTTTTTCTATTATTTTTCTAAAATTGTAATAGACAGAAAATTCCTTCAGTTGTAGAATAAGCGTAACAGGGGGGAACGGTGGCGAAATGATGAACGAAAATTTTACTATGATATTGATGCGAGTTGTTCGTATTATTGTCCAAATTGGCATACTTAATATTTTTTATTACATCGGTGTGGGCATTGTGTCTTACTTACACATTCCGCTTCCAGGAAGTGTAATTGGCTTACTGTTATTGGCACTTTTACTCAATTTTAAACTAATGAAAGTAGAATACATTCAAGATGGTGCTGGCTTTTTAATTGGCGTTTTAACATTGTTCTTTATTCCAGCAACTGTTGGTATTATTGATTATCCAGAACTGATGTCAACAACGGGTCTGCTGATTATTTTGGCGGTTATTGCTAGTACATTAATAGCTATTTATGTAACGGGAATACTCACCCAACTGATTGAAAAAAGAGAAGTAGCGAAGAAAGAACAAGCAGTAACTATTGAAGAGGGGAAGGGAGAATTATTTGTTGATTGAACTTATTGTTGTACTTGGTACAATTGGACTGTTTATATTATTTACAAAGCTGTATCAACGGTTTCCCCATCCATTAATAATTCCATTAGTGACGACAACTATTGTCAGTGCAGCTATCTTACTTGTTTTTAATATTCCATATTCAACCTATATGGTAGGAGGAGAATGGCTACAAAAAATGTTGGGGCCAGCTGTTGTTGCACTTGCCTACCCGCTTTATAATCAGAGAGCCATCATTATGAAATATAAAGTTTCTATTTTATCCGGTATCATATTAGCGATGATAACTGGATTAGTAACCATTTTTGTTATGCTCAAATGGATCGGTGTTAAAGAAAGTTGGATGCTGACGGCGTTACCTAAATCTTTAACAACGCCAGTTGGCATGCAGGTAAGTGAAACAATTGGCGGAATTCCTCCTTTAACGGCGGTTTTTGTTATGATTGCAGGTTTTGTTGGCGCTATTATTGGGCCATTCGTATTGAAATATGGAAAGATTGATTCTGCTGTCAGTAGAGGTGTAGCAGTAGGAAGTGCCTCGCACGGTGTTGGGCTTGTAAAACTAAGAGAGTATGGTGAGCAAGAATTATCGGTTGGTTCGCTTTCTATGGGGTTAACAGCGATTATAGGAGCTTTTCTCTGTCCACTCTTTGTCTATCTATTTTTATAAAAGAAAGCCCTTTACAAGGCATAATGGGCTTGTAAAGGGTGCTAGCATTTTCGCTTGACACAAGCATAGTTAACTTTTTTCAATGATTAATTGAATGGTATGTGCAAGCCCTGTGTGTAGAGTACCTTCATGGCGTATTTGTTCACCGGTAAAGAAATGAATAATTTTATAGGGCTGACACCACATAAGCACCGATGCTGGATTATATAGGAAATTAATATTTTGTGGACCGCCTGTTGCATAGGATAATTGAGACGTGGAATATAATTCCATCATAATACGACCGCCGGGTTTAACCGAATTGACGATGCGTTGAAAAACGGCATGTTGCTGTTCTGCGGGAAAATGACCAAATACCATCACGGCAGCGTCAAATGTTTCTACTGGTAGTTCATCTTGCAGTAAATCTTGCAGTTGTGTGTTGACAGTAACGCCATGCTTTTTTGCTAACTGTGCTGTTTTTTCAAGACCGCTTTTTGCATAATCAAAAGCCGTTACCACATGCCCTTTAGAAGCTAAATAAACGGCATTTCTACCTTCTCCTTCAGCATATGCGGCAACATTAACATACCCCTCTAAAAATTCTACATAGTTTTCTATAAACGCATTTGGCTGTTCGCCATAGACGTATTCAATTGTGTTAAATCGTTCATCCCATGTATTCATACAATTCACTCCCTTTATAAATATTGTAAGTAAAGGACAGCACATAAGCTATTTTTTTGCTTTATACAATTATTAATACAATCTTTTTCAATTAAAGGAAAGTTATTCAATTGGATGAAAGGGTAAAATATATGGATAGAAAAGAATGGGGATTTATAGGTTTGTAAAATTAAGGTAATTTTTTACAAATAATTAAAATTAATTTAGTGTTGAAGTTGAATATGTAAGTAAGCTGACACCTGTATGATTCAACTATAAAAAGCTACCCCTTCTAAAATGAATAGGTAGCTTTGTTTTTTAAATAATTGCTCTGCGTTCTTTAATAACACGAATTGTTTGTAATGTTGTATCTTCGGGTCCTTGAACTGGTAAACCAGCTTCAATATTCATTTGAATATAACGAATATTTTCTTGTGTAATTATTTCCCCGGGAATAAAAATAGGTATTCCAGGTGGGTAGACCATAATAAATTCAGCGCAAATACAATTGTCTGCTTCTGCAAGAGGGACTACTTCTGTATCTGCATAAAAAGCATCACGAGGTGACATTGCAAGTGCTGGAATTTCAGGTACATTGACAACTGTTTCAGTAACAGCAGCTTCTGAATCAAAAGCTTTTGACATACGGCTTAAAGCATTGATGAGAAGATTAATTTCTTTTTTCGTATCTGCTAATGTCACTAAACATAAAATATTGTATAAGTCCGATAACTCTACTTCAATATTTGCATTGTGACGAAGCCATTCCTCAGCTTGGTGCCCTGATATGCCTAAATCTTTTACACTAATTAACAGTTTTAGTGGGTCCATATCGTATGTTGCGGACGAGTGAAGCTTTTCCTTACCTGCACATTTTAAATGTGGAATTTGGTTAATGCGTTTACGCGCATCTTTTGCTAAACGTAGTGCATCCCCAATTAAATCATAGCCATGAATTGCAAGCTGACGACGAGCTGTGTCGAGCGATGCAAGTAATGGGTAGGATGTTGATGTTGTTGTCAGCATAGAAAAGACTGCTTGTACGCGCTTAGCTGAAACTAGTCCTTCACGTACGTTTAAAATTGAAGTTTGCGTCATGGAGCCTCCAAGCTTATGTACGCTTGTTGCAGCCATATCCGCGCCTGCTTCCATTGCTGAGTATGGTAGCTCGTCATGGAATTTAATGTGCACGCCATGTGCTTCATCGACAACGACTGGAATATTACGGCGATGGACAATTTCAACAATGCGTTTTAAATCCGCAGAGAAGCCGTAATAAGTTGGATTAATAACAAGGACAGCCTTGGCGTCCGGATAAGCATTTAAAGCCTTTTCTACAGCTTCCGCCGAAATACCATGAGAAATGCCATATTCACTATCTACTTCAGGATGAATAAAAATAGGAATTGCACCAGCGAAAACAATCGCTGACATAATAGATTTATGAACATTCCGTGGTACTAGAATTTTATCACCTGGACCGACGACGGTCAGTATCATCGTCATAATGGCGCCACTAGTACCTTGAACGGAAAAGAATGTATGATCAGCACCAAAGGCTTCTGCTGCCAGTGCTTGCGCATCCTTGATAGCACCTTTTGGTGAATGTAAATCGTCTAGTGGAGCAATGTTGATTAAATCAATTGATAAAACGTTGTCGCCGACGAATTCTCGGAAAGCAGGATCCATACCGTGCCCTTTCTTATGGCCTGGAATATGGAACTGAATTGGATGTCTGTTCCGATGTTTTAGTAATACGTCGAACAATGGAGTCTCTAATTGTGACAACGCAGGTACCACCTCACTTTTATAATATCTAAGAAAACAAATGAATTATAGCACCTAACGACATGAAAAAATAGACTTTAATTAAAAAAATAAAAGGATTTTTTCGTGATTACGAGAAGAAAGTATGGAACGAAAGGAGAGATTCGATGAAATGGGAGACACGTATTACCGAACTATTAAAGATTAAATATCCAATAATCCAGGGGGGATTAGCCTATTTAGCATATGCTGATTTAGCAGCAGCTGTGTCAAATGCTGGCGGTTTAGGGCAAATAACGGCGATGAGTTTACGCGATCCAGACTTATTGCGTGCAGAGATACAAAAACTAAGAACATTAACAGATAAGCCGTTTGGTGTAAATTTTGCCATTGGAATGCATGGCACAGGCTATGAAGATATGGTGCGAGTTGCTGTTGAAGAAAATGTACCTGTTGTCACAATGACAGGCGGTAATCCCGCACCGATTTTTGATTTACTTGCAGGAACAGGCATTAAAAAGCTAGTGCTTGTTGCAGCCCGTAGACAGGCTCAGAAAGCTGAAGAACTAGGGGCAGACGCAGTGATGGTTGTTGGACAAGAAGGTGGTGGCCATCTTGGGCGTGATGACGTTGGGACAATGGTGCTCGTACCTCAAGTGGTTGATAGTGTAAAAATTCCTGTGATTGCGTCTGGTGGCATTGGCGATGGTCGGGGTTGGATGGCCGCACATGCACTTGGTGCAGAGGGCATTGAAATGGGCACACGCTTTATTGCGACGAAGGAATGTGTGGATGCCTCACAAGCCTATAAAGACGCATTACTCGCGAGTTCTGAGGCAGATACAACGGTGATTAAACGCTCTATTGGGGCGCCTGCACGCGCGTTACGGAGTGACTTCACAGCAAAAATTTTAGAAATAGAGCGTGAAACGCCTACTTATGAGGCTTTAAAAGACTATATTAGTGGCAGTGCCAATAAACGTTTTATTTACGATGGAGAAAAGGATGCTGGCATTGGTTGGGCAGGACAAGTGACGGGCATGATCCATGATATCCCAACAGTGGACGAGCTAATTACAAGAATGGTTGCAGAAGCGGAAAGTATCCGGGTAAAATGGGGACACTAATGTAAAGGTGGTTACGTTCAAATGGAATATTCTTATCCGTTTTCAATTGATTGGTCAACAGAAGAAATTGTCGATGTTGTAAAATTTTTTGAAGGCATTGAACTTGCGTATGAAAAGGGCATTAAACGTGAAGTGATGCTGGCAAAATATCGTCGATTTAAAGAAATTGTGCCTTCACAAGCAGAGGAAAAAACCATTTTCCGTGAATTCGAAGATGCTAGTGGATATGTTAGCTATCCAGTAGTGAAGCAAGCAAAAGAAGCGGTTGATGGTACGATAATCAAAGTTGTACCAAAGCAAAGACGTTAAACATTGGCTTGGAAATAGTGTGCTAGGGAATACTCTAGCATGCTTTTTTTATAAAAAAACAAACCCGCCCTGCCTTCTGGACAGATGTACATAATGGATTGTGAATATTTGTGCCCGTTGAAAGCAAAGCGGATTTTGCTAGCTTACTATTTATAATATTATGTTAAAATAATAATTCTTCTTAAGAATTCACTAGCATTATGGTGTTAATTTATAGTTGTCTGCATAAACTACAGCAATATCAATTTTTTTAAAAATGTTCACAGATTTTGGATTCTCCAATAATATACACTGACATAGCTCAAGGCTATAGAAAAAACTTTAGCCACAACAAGTGATTGATAATTCTTGCTGTGCAAAATCCTCAACAACCTCAAAAAGAAAGTGCTTCAGTCCTTTAGCTTACAATTTACAGAAACGGTTAATGGATAAATACCTCGTCCAAAATTGTTAAACCTTATAAATTTCTTGTAAGATTTTTATGCCACATTTTCAAAAATGAATAGGCCATTTTATTTTTCTTGAATAATTTTATAAATTGGAAGTAATGCAGTGAATGTTTCCTCTACTAATTGTTGGAATTGACTAACAGACAATTTTATCGCGTCTTCTCGTGGAATATGACGGCCAACTAAAAATTCCCCTTTTTTAACATCACGTAGACGGATAAGCAATTCATCTAGTTTTTCTTCTTTCGCGTCTTCGATGGAAATTGCCTCTGGTGACATATGATCCCCAGAAACAATAAAATCATTCGGAAGCTGTTGTAGCAAGGGTTTGTTGGCTAGTAAACGTTGTGCCATTAAATTTTTTTGCGGTGCTTCATAAATAATAGCAAAGACGATGAATAAATGTGTGCTCCAAAGACCAATCTGAAAGTGAGGCAATGCTTTATAGCCTCTTTTATAAGGAGCAAAGGCAACCCAACTATCATTTGGTGGATTTACCGTTCTGCGGGCGTGTTTAGCAACATGGGGGTAAAATTCTTCTCCAAGATGACTGGAAAAGAAAGCAGAGAAGTTCTCTCCTAGTTTATTGAACTTTGGTCGTACACAAGAATTTAAGGCATCCATTCTTTGTTCTAAGCCATTTATTTGAAACACATTAAAATCTTTATTAGTCCATTTTAGTGTAGGCATTTTTAATAACTCCTTTCGATTATAAGGTTTATTTTATTAAAAAAATGGGAAAAAATCTTATAACAAGAACTTTAGCGAATCGTATAAGGTTTTGGAAAAAAATAAAAAAGGGACGTGACTTTTATGAAACAAGTCGTAAAAATTATACGTAAAGTTGACATTGAAAAGCAATATGAACGCATTTTACAATTAGAATTAGATTATGAGCTAGCCTCACTCTTCTTAGCGATGAATGAGAAAGACGAAGGTGCAATCGCAAAAAGTAAAAAGCGTCTAGCTGAAATACAGATGGAGCTGGAAAGTTTGCACGCCTATGCGTAAAAAAAAATTAACCCCCATATGAAAATCACTTGCTGAATATTCCGACAGCAGGTGATTTTTGTTGTTATAAAGGGTAAAATAGACAATATACCATTGTTAGATAATGGAGTTTTCATCTTTCTTCATTTGACGCTACACATGCAAAGCTCTTAAAGGGTCACATTGTACATGATGCTCACTCTTATTGTGGAGAGTGTGTAGGCCATTTTACTGTCTAGAACTAGAGTACGTTTAAAGTGTGTAGCTACGGTAGTTTTATTGCTTGAATACCACAGATAAGCAAGTTGTGTGTGGACGAGCGTAAATGTTTTCTATATTCGAGGGGTGGGTTTTTATGGATTTAAAGCAGATCGATCAATTTGCAAAAAGTATTATTGTTGAAGCGGGAAACCGTATTCGTAATGCCTTTTCGTATAATTTAGTGATCGAGACAAAATCGAATGCGAATGACCTTGTTACAAATATAGACCGTGAAACAGAATTGTTTTTTATAGAAAAAATTAAATCTTTTGATCCTACCCATCATATTATAGGCGAAGAGGGTATGGGGGAGAAAGTAGAGTCATTAGATGGCGTTGTATGGATTATCGACCCGATTGATGGAACGATGAATTTTGTAAAGCAACATCGCCACTTTATGATTTCAATTGGAATATTTATTGATGGTATAGGGAAACTTGGTTACATATATGATGTAATGCGCGAAGATTTATTTTATGCAATTGCTGGACAGGGTGCTTGGTATAATGCATCACCGTTACGTAAGTTACAACCTGTGACCATTGAAGAGTCCGTTATTGGCATTAATGCACATTGGGTTGCACCCAATCGCCATATACATCATGAAAAAGTCATTGACCTAATTCGTAAAGTTCGAGGTACGCGTTCTTATGGCTCTGCAGCAATGGAAATTGCCTTTGTTGTTAGTGGAAAATTAGACGCTTATGTATCGATGCGGTTATCCCCATGGGACATTGCCGGCGGAACAATTATTGCAAATGAAGTTGGGGCTATTGCATCCAATTTACATGGACGAACTGTAGATTTACTACATCAAGATACTTTTATTATTGCAAATCCTTCTATTCATCATGAATTATTAGAAAAATATATTGTGCCTTATGATGTATAACCTTTAAAAAACTGTTTAGGACTGTTGATTCCTAAACAGTTTTTTGTATGCGCTAATTTAAATCGAGCTGATAGTATTTTTTCGGACGTCCTCGAGTGGTGGAAGTAGTGCTAGGTAATTCAACAGCTAAATTTTTTTCATGCAGTTGTTTTAAAATGCGGTTTGCAGAACGTACAGTAATGCCTAAATGCTTGCTTAGCAGTTCGCCATTGACGATAGTTGTTGCTAATCTTTCGATAACAGCCTCGATTTTTTGCAATTGTAATAAAGGAAGATCATGGGTAACGCTTAATTTTTGTAAGAGCTGTTGTTTTTCGTTATCAAACTGCAATAAAGTCCCGTTTAGCAACGGACCAATTTCTTTTTCATGTTCAATAATATAGCCTTGCGTTTCCTTGGAAGAGCAGAGCGTAGCAGCCCTTTTTGCGTATTTCTGACTTTCAGTTAAAGAGTTACCGATACCCCAACCTATTTTTACAGGAAATTGTAATGTATCATCTAAAAAATCTACAAGTTGACAATGGCTATAATCATCGGTTGTGATTAAAAATTGCTGATAGGTTGTAATAAGAGCCATATAAGAAGCTTCGCGATGCACGATAAAGGTGCTTGCATAGCGTTGCTTAAAATCTAAAATGGCTTTATATAATGCAATTTGTCGATATTCCAATTCATCGATATTGGATTTATCAATCGGAATTAAAATATGGACAACGACTACTTTATTTTGCTCAAGTTGTCGAAGCTGAAGCTGATTGACCAACTGATCCAATGTTAATTGCATAGCATGGAGTGATGGGTGAAACGCGATAAACGGTATATTTAGCTGTGCCAATCGCTCGCGCATTTCTGCAATGCGCGTAAAGCTTAAATCTACTTTATTGTCGCGATGTAACTGAATATGCCAATTAGCAGCCTTCTCAACAATATCGTTGCTTGCGAACTCGTTCATTGTTTGACTAAATAGATAGGGCTGTCTACCGATTGACCATTCATGAATGCCGAGGTATTCATTCTCTTCATAACAAAAATCAATGGCAATCCGATTCATAGCAATTGTATTGTCATAAAATAACTCCGTTAAGACACGGTAAAAATCTCGCTCTGAAATATCAAAATAGAGCATGGGGATAGCCGTGTTTGGAAAATATGTTTGCGAAAAAAAGTATGGGATTTGCCCGCTAAAAAGTGCACCATCTCCAGCTAGTAAATGTTGCTGTAGCAGCGCATTTAAATGCTCAAAATCTGTGTAGGGATGGTAATGGAAATGGCAAAAAGATGGCTTGATTTTCTCTAGTTGCGTTACCCATGAGAGAGATAGTTTAGCGGTGAAAACATTAATTTTATACATAGAGTAAGCTCCTTAACTATAAATTAAATATTGAAAATATTCTAAAAATATGGTTTCTTTGTATTAAGGACACATGCTATCAATGTCTTAAATGAGGATTAAGATGAATAGCACAAGTCGAATAACACAGAGAAGGAGAGGGGCTTATGCAAAAAAATTTAGACACAGTAAAAAAATCTTGGATTGATAGAATGCTAGATAGCATTGAAAAGGCGGGTAATAAACTACCAGACCCCATCACGCTATTTATTATTTTAGCAGGTATTGTGCTTGTTTTATCATGGATATTATCGATGTTTGGTGTTTCAGCAGTTCAACCAGGCACTGAAGATGTTATTCAAGTAAAAAATCTGCTAAGTCAAGAAGGTCTTATTTTAATATTAACGCAAATGGTATCAACATTTACAGGCTTCGCTCCTTTGGGATTAGTGATTGTGACAATGATTGGTATTGGTTTAGCCGAGCAAACAGGGCTTATATCTGCCGTAATGAAAAAGCTAGTGCTGTCAGCTCCGACAAAATTAATCGTGCCATTTATTATTTTCACAGGTTTAGTGGGGAATCTAGCTGCCGATGCAGCGTTCATTATTTTACCGCCAATTGCAGCGATGATTTTTATGAGCATTGGTCGAAACCCACTAGCAGGTTTAATTATTACATATGCCGCAGTAGCTGGAGGCTTTAGTGCCAATATTTTAATTAGTTCACTTGATGTATTGTTATTGGGAATTACGGAATCATCAGCACAGATTGCAGATTCTGGCTACACAGGTCGAGCAACGATGAACTATTATTTTTTAATTGCTTCGACATTTTTACTAATTGGGATTGGTACGTGGGTTGCCAAAAAGTTTACTGAGCCTCGCTTTGGTAAGTTTGAAGGCAAGGTTGAAATGTTAGAACCGCTAACTGCTTTAGAAAAGCGTGGTTTACGATGGGCAGGACTGGTGACAGTCATTTATAGTGCAGTTATTGCATTTACGGTCATTCCGTCTAACGGTCTTTTACGTGATCCGGAAACAGGGGGCTTTTTAAATTCACCATTTATGTCAGGTATTGTGCCGATTATGTTATTCTTCTTCCTTTTACCAGGTCTTGCCTATGGCATTGCGGCAAAAGAAGTGAAAAATGACAAGGAAGTGGCTGAGAAAATTTTTAAATCGATTGCGGATATGGCTCCATTTATTGTTTTAGCATTTGCCGCTTCACAAATGATTGCCTTTTTTAACTGGAGTAATATCGGTGCTATTTTAGCCATTAAAGGAGCGGAACTTTTACAAGCATTAAATTTTACAGGTTTACCAATGATGATAGGATTTGTTTTAATATGTGCTTTCGTTAACTTACTTATCGCCAGCGCTTCTGCGAAGTGGGCTTTACTTGCGCCAATTTTCGTTCCAATGTTCCTTTACTTAGGCTATTCCCCTGCTGTTACGCAAATGGCCTATCGAGTAGGAGACTCTATTACCAATCCAATTACACCAATGCTACCGTATTTTGCTATTTTGCTATCATTTGCCAAACGCTACGATAAAAATATCGGGATGGGGACACTAATTTCCGCGTTACTACCATTCTCTGTGTTCTTTGCAATCGGTTGGATTATACTGTTCGCCATTTGGTTCCTACTTGGTTTACCACTAGGACCTGGAGATTATATATACTTAAAATAAGGGGTGTTACTAATGGCAGTATTACAGCAAGAGCAGTTAGTTGATTTATTAAAACGATATGAAGAGGAAATGATTCAACTTCGTCGTCATTTTCATGAAAATCCCGAGCTTTCCTTTGAAGAAATTGAAACACCGAAAACGATTGCTGCATTTCATCGTGCTTTAGGGCATGAAGTACGTGAAGGTGTTGGGGGTAACGGTGTTGTAGCGAAGTTAGTTGGTGCTAAGGCAGGGAAAACAGTGGCATTACGTGCAGACTTTGATGCTTTAGCTATTACAGAAGAAACAGGTCTGCCATTCCAATCAAAAATAAAAGGGCGCATGCATGCATGTGGTCATGATGGACATACAGCTTCATTATTAATTTTGGCGAAGGCATTAAATCAAATGAAAGAAAACTTAGCGGGGACAATTGTCTTTATTCATCAACATGCAGAGGAGCTTGCACCAGGTGGAGCGAAATCAATGATTGCTGATGGCTGTTTAGAAGGTGTCGATGTAATATTTGGCACACATTTATGGGCACCAACAGAACTTGGTAAGGTGCAAACAGCAATTGGACCATTTATGGCTGCGGCTGATGGCATTTACATTAAGATTAAAGGAAAGGGTGGTCATGGCTCAAATCCAAGCGATACGAAGGATTCCATCTTGCTGGCAGCACAATTTATTACAAATTTACAACAACTTGTAGCACGTCGTATTAATCCATTGCGTCCTGCGGTAGTATCAGTTGGTCATATTGAGGCGTTAAACCCTTTTAATGTCATTGCAGACCAAGTCTATATGAAGGGGACTGTCCGGACCTTCCATGAGGAGGAGCGCGATTTACTGGAGCGTGAAATTGAAGAGCTATTAAAGGCAACTTGTTATTTAACAAAAGCGGACTATGAATATGAGTTTCGTCGTGGTTACCCACCAGTGGTGAATCATGCGGCAGAAACAGAGCATGTGATGGCGTCAGCAAGAAAAGTAGCAGATGTCGAAGCGGTTGAATTTGTTGACCCTACGATGGGTGGTGAGGATTTTGCGTACTATTTAGAGGAAATACCAGGGGCATTTTTCTTTACTGGGGCAAAAAATCCAGCATGGCAAGAAGTGTATCCACACCATCATCCAAAATTCGATATTGATGAACGTTCATTGCGGATTGCCGCCAATGTTTTAGGTCAAGCAACGTTAGATTATTTGGCAAAAGACTATTAATGAAAGAATCACTTGTTTGCTTGCAGGCTGAGGAGATAGTAGCTAAACATTAAAGAATTATGTTGTGAAATATAGCCAAAAAGAGGCGTTGTCTATTATGGACAATGCCTCTTTTTAGACACATATAGGTAGTTAGAGTGCAAATACTAACATTAAAGTAAGCCTTGTTCGCGAAGTTTACGCTTCATTTTAAAAGCTGTCATAAAAATGACACAAGTAGCTACAATACCTGCTATTACTCCCCAAATATTACTTGCTGCTACTGAATACCCGATAGAACACATTGCTAGCACAGCTGCTAGTGCATAAATGGCCATTACGATTTTTCCACGATTCATAACCGAGCCCCCTAATTTATAGTAAATTTGTGATTAAAAATATTTTTTTAGAATGATAGAAATTCTAATAAGGACATTTACATCCTTCTTGTGCTATAATATCACAGTTAAACATTCGAAAAAAGAATATGGAGTGGAATAATGACAAACTTACGTCAAGATCTTCGCAATATCGCAATTATCGCCCACGTTGACCATGGTAAAACTACCTTAGTCGACCAATTATTAAAACAATCTGGTACATTCCGTTCAAACGAACGTGTTGAAGAACGTGCAATGGACTCTAACGATATCGAACGTGAACGTGGTATTACAATATTAGCAAAAAATACTGCTGTCAACTATAACGGAACTCGTATCAACATCCTTGATACGCCTGGACACGCCGACTTTGGTGGTGAGGTAGAACGTATTTTAAAAATGGTAGATGGCGTTTTACTAGTTGTCGATGCGTATGAGGGTTGTATGCCGCAAACACGCTTCGTACTGAAAAAAGCGTTAGAACAAAAGTTAACACCGATTGTAGTAGTGAACAAAGTAGATAAAGACTCAGCTCGTCCACTTGAAGTAGTAGATGAAGTATTAGAGTTATTCATCGAGTTAGGTGCAGATGACGATCAATTAGACTTCCCTGTTGTGTATGCTTCAGGTGTAAATGGTACGGCTTCTTTAGACGCTGATCCATCTAAACAAGAAGAAAATATGAAATGTCTATTTGAAAAAATTATTGAAGCTATCCCAGCACCAGTTGATAACTCAGAAGAACCATTACAATTCCAAGTAGCTTTACTTGACTATAATGACTTCGTTGGACGTATCGGAATTGGTCGCGTATTCCGCGGAACAATTTCAGTAGGTCAACAAGTTGCTCTGATGAAATTAGACGGTACAGTGAAAAACTTCCGTGTAACAAAAATCTTTGGTTTCTTCGGCTTAAAACGTGAAGAAGTTGAGACAGCAAAAGCTGGTGACTTAATCGCCGTTTCTGGTATGGAAGATATCAACGTAGGAGAAACAGTTTGCCCTGTTGAACATCAAGAAGCGCTTACGCCTTTACGTATCGATGAGCCAACTTTACAAATGACTTTCTTAGTAAACAATTCTCCATTTGCAGGTCGTGAAGGGAAATGGGTTACTTCTCGTAAAGTAGAAGAGCGTTTACGTGCGCAATTACAAACAGACGTATCTTTACGCGTTGAAGATACTGATTCTCCAGATGCTTGGACAGTTTCAGGTCGTGGTGAGCTTCACTTATCAATCCTGATTGAAAATATGCGTCGTGAAGGTTTTGAATTACAAGTATCAAAACCACAAGTAATCGTGCGTGAAATCGATGGTGTTAAATGTGAACCATTCGAACGTGTTCAAATCGATGTACCTGAAGAAAATGTTGGTTCTATTATTGAATCTATTGGTACTCGTAAAGGTGAAATGCTTGATATGGTGAACAACGGCAGTGGTCAAGTGCGTTTAACGTTCTTAGTACCAGCTCGTGGATTAATCGGTTATACAACTGAATTTATGTCGATGACAAAAGGTTTCGGTATTATCAACCATACGTTTGATTGCTACCAACCATTATTACCAGGGAAAATTGGTGGTCGTCACCAAGGTGTACTCGTTTCTATGGAAACTGGTAAATCAACAACTTATGGTATGATGCAGATTGAAGACCGTGGTACACTATTCTTGGAGCCAGGTACAGACATTTACGAAGGTATGATTGTTGGCGAAAATACTCGTGACGCCGATATCACTGTAAATATTACAAAAATGAAACAAAAAACAAACATCCGTTCAGCAAATAAAGACCAAACGAATGTTATTAAAAAACCACGTATTTTATCTCTAGAAGAAGCGCTTGAATACTTAGGGGATGATGAGTACTTAGAAATCACACCTGAATCAATTCGCCTTCGTAAAAAAATTCTAGATAAAAACGAACGTGAGAAAGCAGCGAAAAAATTAAAAAACGCTGAACAATAATTTTCCGCTGATATGAAAGGGAGAGGGAGTCTTGGATATAAAGTCCGCTTTATTGGGTGAACTAAATGTTATTCAAGTTGCTGCATCAACAAATGCAGAGGAAACAACAAAGGTTTATGGGAGAATGGCTGGTATTACAAGATTTCTATATGAAAATTTACCAAGCTATGAAGTTGCAGGCTATGTTGTATTTCTTCTTGTCTTTGTACTTTCTGCAATTGTCTATAAATTAGGCTTTGCAAAAAAGTTAAAGCTATCTCAAAATATTGTCATTTATGTGTTCCTATTTTTGGGGTGTATTATGTTGACATTTTTCGCGTTATTCCTACCTATGATTGAAGGCCTCATCGTAGCGGCGTTAATTTTGATTGTATACAAAACACGTATGTGGCGAGAAAAAAGAGAAGAGCAACAAGCTGCCAATCAATGATAGTAGCTTGGCTCCTTTACCATAAAACTTACCTTAAGTTTTAAGGGCATAAAAAAAGTCTTAGCATTTATTTGCTAGGGCTTTTTTTCTTTGAAAGAGAAAATTTTTACGTCTTAGGCAATCTACCTATGAAAGAATAGCTGTGCATCTATGTTCAATCAATTGATGACATATGACAAAATGGTTGGCACCTAAATCTTCTAACGTGAATAAGTTAGTCTCGATAGGCTATTTATCAATCAAGGAGGAAATGGAATGCGTTGGCTTAAAAAAGGTTTGTTATTTAGTAGTATTGCTTTGTTGCTCCTTTCATTGGCAGCGTGTAATAAAGCGGAGCTAGAAAAAGTAAAGGTCGGAGAAGTGACGCGCTCGATTTTCTATGCTCCGCAATATGTAGCGCTTGAAAAAGGTTTTTTTGAAGAGGAAGGACTTTCTGTTGAGCTACAAACGATTGCTGGTGGCGATAAAACGATGACAGCGTTACTTTCAGATGGCATCGATATTGCCTTAGTTGGCTCAGAAACATCCATTTATGTAACAGCTCAAGGTGCGAACGATCCGATTCAAAACTTTGCACAATTAACACAAACAGATGGTACATTTTTAGTAGCCCGTGAAAAGATGGATAATTTTTCATGGGAAGATGTAAAAGGATCAACATTTTTAGGGCAACGTAAAGGTGGAATGCCACAAATGGCTGGGGAGTTTGTCTTGAAAAAGCATGGCATTGATCCTACAAAAGATGTAACACTTATTCAAAATATTGATTTTGCCAATATCGCTACAGCCTTTGCTTCAGGAACAGGAGATTATGTTCAGTTGTTTGAACCGACAGCGAGTGTGTTTGAAAAAGAAGGGAAAGGTTATATTGTTGCTTCATTTGGCACGGAATCAGGCCATTTACCATACACGTCCTTTATGGCAAAAAGTAGCTACTTAAAGGATGATGCTAAAACGGTGCAAGGATTTACTAATGCGCTGAAGCGAGCACAAGATTTTGTACAAGAGAAAAGTGCGGCAGAAGTGGCAAAAGTAATTCAGCCGTATTTTGAAAATGTTGATGTAGCGTTAATTGAGACGGTGGTCGAACGTTATAAATCACAAGGCTCTTATGCAACAGATCCAATTTTGGATGAAGAAGAGTGGGATAACTTACAAACAATTATGGAGGAAGCAGGTGAACTTCCTCAACGAGTAAAATATGAAGAGCTTGTGAATACAAAGTTTGCAAAAAAGGCTGCAGAGTAAATGGAATTTTTAAAACTAGATCATATTCACCATAGTTATTTTTCTAGTACGCAGGCAAAGGAAGTTTTAAAAGATATTAATCTAGATATTCGTGAAGGGGAGTTTGTTTCTTTTATAGGGCCAAGTGGCTGTGGAAAAACCACACTCTTGTCCATTATTGCTGGGTTATTTCCTGCAACGGAAGGCAAGGTTTTTATTGATGGCGAAATTATTGCGCCACATAATCAGGCACTTATCGGCTACATGCTTCAACAAGATTATCTATTCCCGTGGAAAACGATTGAGGACAATGTCACCATTGGTTTAAAAATCATGCAGCGGGATAATAAAACGCATAAAGTAACGGCCAATGCGCTCTTACATGAAATTGGTTTGCCACATGTCGGAAGTTATTATCCGAGAGAGTTATCCGGAGGAATGCGTCAACGCGTAGCACTTGCAAGGACTTTAGCGGTTAATCCGAAAATATTATTGCTAGATGAACCATTTTCAGCGCTCGATTATCAATCTAAGTTAAAGCTTGAAGATTTAGTTGTCGAAACATTAAAGGCCTATCAGAAAACGGCGATTCTTGTCACACATGATATTGGTGAGGCAATCGCTATGAGTGAAAGGGTATTTCTTTTCTCGGCTAATCCAGGCATGTTACACAAAGTGTTTGAAATACCTTCTGAGTTACAACAATTATCTCCGTTCGATGTAAGGCAACATCCAGCTTATTCAGATGTATTCCAAACGATTTGGAAGGAGCTGGAGAGTCTTGGATAATACATTGTTTAAACAATATCAACAATTGCTAAAGAAGGAAAAGCGCTTCGTTCGTCTATATCAAATCATTATTTTACTGGTCTTTTTTGGGGGGTGGGAGCTGCTCTCGAGGCTTGAATGGATTGACCGTTTAATCTTTAGCTCACCAACCTATGTATGGCAAACGTTTATTGAAAAAGTAAGCGACGGCACACTCACATTACATGTTGGTGTGACGTTAATGGAGACGATTATCGGCTTTATTGCTGGAACATTATTAGGGACCTTGATTGCAACTGTCCTCTGGTGGTCTCCGATGTTATCCAAAATTTTAGATCCGTATTTAGTAATATTAAATGCTATGCCAAAAGTGGCGTTAGGGCCGATTTTAATCGTTGCACTTGGACCAGGTTATTTTTCGATTATTGCAATGGGTGCTCTGATATCTATCATCATTACTACCATTGTTGTGTACACCGCTTTTAAAGGTGTGGATCCCAATTACAGTAAAGTGTTACAAACTTTTGGTGCAACTCGTTGGCAAACTTTCAAAGAGGTGATTTTGCCTGCTTCTTTTCCAACTATTATTTCGACTTTGAAAGTGAATGTTGGTTTGTCATGGGTTGGTGTGATTGTTGGTGAGTTTTTAGTTGCTTCAAAGGGGCTTGGTTATTTAATTATTTATGGCTTCCAAGTATTTAACTTTAATCTTGTCCTTATGTCACTGCTCATTATCGCTTTCTTCGCGACAATTATGTATCAAGTTGTCGAATTGCTGGAAAAAGTGATTATCAAAAATAATGGCTAAGTAAAAAACGCAAAACCTGTATGAATAGGGTTTTGCGTTTTGTACTGTTAAATCTGCTAGAGCGAGCGCTTTTTAAATTGTATGAGTGCCTGGCACTTAAAATTCTTTGTCCATTTGTGGTGAGGTGCGATAAAAGCGGAAATTTCCCGTTTCAATACGTGCCACCGTATTTTCCTTAATTCGATCATGGCATGTGTCGCACATATACGTATGAATCGGACGATTACGCAGTTTTTTTGCTAACGGTAAATCATCGTCTAACTGGTTAATAGTATCGCAAATGACACATTTTACGCGCATCGCATTCCCTCCCTATTCCGCACGAATGGCTAACACATTTTTAATAGGGCTGTCTACATTGGAGCCGTCTCCAAATAATACATGAACGGGTCCATCTTCGGTTAAAGGTTTGCCATCCTGACTGTATTTAAAAATTAATGTCTGTGCTTGTTCAATTGTAAATGCATGTTCTTCCCCGTTTTTGCATTCAATGACGATTGTTGTCGCTTCGGGTTTAACTTCAGCATTTTTCAAGAAGTGACTTAATTCGATACCGAAAGTGCCCGTTTCCATCCCTTTGCGGTCGAATTTTCGTTCTGATTTTAATGTTGGTGGGAAAGTAGCACCTTCCATAATTTCGCGTGACCAGTGAGCACCGACTTCGCGCATATATTTTGTATCCGCATCTTCCTCTACTGCACTTGCCTGGAAGTACGTATTTAAGTCTAATTTACGATCGTCAAAAATCCAAACCGTGGGATCTAATGTTAGTTGATACGAAACTGCACCCTTAATAGGAATAATTGTTTCCATAATAGAAATCCTCCTCAAATCTTGTATATCCATGAATTAGTATAACGCTAATGCAAGGAGATAATAAAGAAATATAATTCGGATTGTTTATTTTCCGACGAAGACACTTGCATTTTTAGCGACTAAAAGATAAACTTTATTAAGATAGAATCGAAGAAATATCAGATAATGGGGGCGTCCTCATGGATACGAAATCACAAACTTCCTTTCAAGAGAAGGCTTTGGAGCTTTTAGTTGCTGATGCAGATAAAATTGCTCGCCTCATTCGAGTACAAATGGATCATTTAACGATGCCACAATGCCCTTTATATGAAGAAGTATTAGATACACAAATGTTCGGCCTTTCACGTGAAATTGACTTTGCTGTGAAGCTTGGACTTATTGAACGCGAAAAAGGCAAGGCCATTCTCGATTCACTCGAGAAGGAACTTTCTGTACTACATGACGCGTATACAGACAAATAAAAAGAAAAAACTCAAACGCTGCTTGCGATTTGAGTTTTTTTTCTAGAACGAGGTTTTCCAATGAAACAATACTTAAAACGATATGCTCAAAATTTTGATTACCCATTATTTTTTACGGTTTTGTTGTTAAGTTTATTTGGCTTAGTAATGATTTATAGCTCAAGTATGATGGTGGCAATCGTCCACAAAGAACAAGCACCTGATTATTTTTATCGAAAACAACTTACTAACTTAGCAGTCGCGTCTTTAGGATTTGTGGCCGCAGCATTTTTCCCTTATAAGCATTATGCAAATAAGAATATTATGTTGTTACTGACGATTGTGTTAATTGTGCTTTTTACTTGGGTAAAAGTAGCTGGTAATGGGGCAGAGGAAGTAGGCTCTCAAAGTTGGATTAGTGTACCAGGATTGGGGAATTTCCAGCCTTCCGAATATGCGAAACTATTTATAATTTTATATTTTGCAGCAGCATTTTATCGGAAATCTCAAAAGTATACATTTGAAAAGCTTCAGCCGACAGAGATTTTTTATCCAATTTTCCTTTGGATACTTGTTGTAGCTGGTGTAGCCTTTGAAACAGATTTAGGGGCAGTTATTATTTTATGTGGTATCGCTGTATCTGTGGTCGCAGCAAGTGGTATTCCTTTTAAAACATTTTGGAAGTTTTTTGGTGTGTTAGGTGCATTTGGTACAGCTATTCTAGGCATGCTCTGGCTATTTAAAGGTGAATTATTAAAAGGGAACCGTAAAGGACGTATCGAGTCTTATTTTAATCCATTTGAATTTGAAAATGGAGTAGGTCACCAAGTTGTCAATAGTTATTATGCAATTGGCGGTGGTGGTCTAGAAGGTAGAGGACTCGGTCAATCTATTCAAAAATTAGGTTATTTGCCTGAGCCACAAACCGATTTTATAATGGCGATTGTAATGGAGGAACTTGGCGTTTGGGGAGTTCTAATCGTCTTAGGTGGTTTAGGATTTATTGTATATAAAGGTTTTTCCATTGCATTGCGAACAAAAGATCCACTAGCACGTATGATTGCTGCTGGGATTGCGAGCTGGATTGCCTGGCAATCGTTTATTAATCTTGGGGGTGTAACCGGGTTAATCCCGTTAACCGGTGTCACGCTGCCTTTCATTAGTTACGGCGGGACATCTATAATTTTGCTATCTTTAGCTATGGGGATATTGATTAATGTTTCCATGTTCGAAAAGGTAGAAAGAAGGAAATCACAAACATAAGGGGGATACCTATGGAATCAATCAACAAAATCCTTGTAGCCAATCGGGGAGAAATTGCAATTCGAATTTTCCGTGCGTGTACGGAGCTCAACATTCACACAGTCGCTATTTATTCACGTGAGGATAGTGGAGCATTCCATCGCTTTAAAGCGGATGAGGCTTATTTAGTAGGGTCAGGCAAGAAACCAATCGATGCGTATTTAGATATTGAAGGCATCATTGCAATCGCTAAGGATGCAGGCGTTGATGCGATTCATCCAGGGTATGGTTTTTTATCAGAAAACGTGGAATTTGCACGTCGTTGTGAGGAAGAGGGCATTTTATTTATTGGTCCTACTTCACAACATTTAGATATGTTTGGCGATAAGGTAAAAGCGCGTGAACAAGCTATTAACGCAGATATTCCTGTTATTCCGGGTACTGATGGTCCAGTTGCTTCAGTAGAAGAAGTACAAGCTTTTGGTGAACAATACGGATACCCGCTTATGATTAAAGCTTCTTTAGGTGGCGGTGGGCGCGGCATGCGTGTCGTGCAAACAAAGGATGATGTAGCATCTGCTTATGAACGTGCCAAATCAGAGGCAAAAGCAGCCTTTGGGTCTGATGAAGTGTATGTAGAAAAATGCATACTTCACCCAAAACATATTGAAGTTCAAATTATAGGCGATAAAATGGGCAATATTGTGCATTTATATGAGCGTGATTGTTCGATTCAACGTCGCCATCAAAAGGTTGTAGAGATTGCGCCATCGAATTCAATTTCAGAAAATTTAAGAAATAGAATTTGTGATGCAGCAGTTCAAATAATGAAAAATGTCTCGTACATAAATGCAGGGACAGTTGAATTTTTAGTTGCGGGCGATGACTTTTATTTCATCGAGGTAAACCCTCGAATTCAAGTAGAGCATACAATTACGGAAATGATTACAGGCATTGATATCGTACATGCGCAAATTAAGGTAGCGGCAGGCTACAGCTTGCATAGCGAAGAAATACACATACCGGAACAAGCGAATATTCCGATGATTGGTTATGCGATTCAAGCACGTGTAACAACTGAAGATCCAGCGAATGATTTTATGCCAGATACAGGGAAGTTAATGGTATATCGTTCAAGTGGTGGCTTTGGCGTTCGTTTAGATGCAGGGAACGGATTCCAAGGTGCCGTTGTTACACCGTATTATGATTCATTGCTTGTGAAAATTTCAACATCAGGTATGACTTTTAAAGAAGCGGCTGCGAAAATGGACCGTAACTTAAAAGAATTCCGTATTCGCGGGGTAAAAACGAATATTCCATTTTTAAATAATGTAGTAACGCATAAAAATTTCTTAGAAGGTTCGTTTGACACGAGCTTTATTGATACAACGCCTGAATTATTCAATTTCCCTGTGCGACAAGACCGCGGGACAAAGCTGTTAAGTTATATCGGTAATGTGACGCTAAATGGTTTCCCAGGGGTGGAAAACAAGGCCAAGCCAATTTTCTCACAGCCTATTAAGCCACTTGTGGATTTGAATGGGCGGCCGTTATCGGGTACAAAGCAAATTTTAGATGAGCAAGGTGCAAACGGTTTAGTGCAGTGGATTTTACAACAAGATGATGTGTTATTAACAGATACAACGTTCCGTGATGCACATCAATCCTTATTAGCTACGCGTGTGCGTTCACAAGATATGTATCAAATTGCAGATGAAACAGCACGTATGATGCATAATTTCTTCTCGTTAGAAATGTGGGGTGGCGCAACGTTTGATGTAGCGTATCGTTTTTTAAAGGAAGATCCATGGGAACGCTTAGCTAAGCTACGTGAGCAAATACCGAATGTGCTGTTCCAAATGCTATTGCGTGGGGCGAATGCTGTAGGCTACACGAACTATCCCGATAATTTAATTCGTGCGTTTATTGCTGAGTCGGCTGCATCGGGTATTGATGTCTTCCGTATTTTCGATAGTTTAAACTGGATTAAAGGAATGGAAGTTGCCATTGATGCAGCAAGAGATGCAGGGAAAATTGCAGAGGCTGCGATTTGCTACACAGGTGATATTTTAGATGACGGACGTGCAAAATACTCCGTGCAGTATTACAAAGATATGGCGAAGTCGCTAGAGGCGTCAGGAGCCCATATTTTAGCGATTAAGGATATGGCTGGGTTGTTAAAGCCGGAAGCTGCTTACCGCTTAATATCGGAGCTTAAAGAGGCGACAAGCCTACCAATTCATTTGCACACGCATGATACAAGTGGCAATGGGATTTATTTATATGCAAAAGCAATCGAGGCAGGGGTAGATATTTTAGATACTGCACTCGGTGCAATGGCAGGTTTAACATCACAGCCAAGTGCTAACTCTTTATATTATGCGATGAAAGGTAGTAAACGTGAAATTCGTGCAGAGATTGAATCGCTTGAAAAGCTTTCTTATTACTGGGAAGATGTGCGTAAATACTATAAAGATTTCGAAAGTGGCATGATTAGCCCTCATTCTGAAATTTACGTCCATGAGATGCCGGGTGGTCAATACAGCAACTTACAACAACAAGCAAAGGCTGTCGGATTAGGTGATCGCTGGGATGAAGTAAAACGCATGTATTCACGTGTCAACCTATTATTTGGAGACATTGTGAAAGTGACACCGTCATCTAAAGTAGTCGGTGATATGGCATTATTTATGGTGCAAAACGAATTAAATGAAGAAACCGTTATAACGAGAGGGAGAACGATTGATTTCCCTGATTCCGTTATTGAATTTTTCCAAGGTTATTTAGGGCAACCACATGGGGGCTTCCCAGCGGAACTTCAGAAAGTGGTATTGAAAGAGCGTGAACCAATTACTGTTCGACCAGGTGAACTGTTAGAGCCTGTTAACTTTGAACAGCTAGAGGAAGTATTGGCGGATAAATTAAATCGTCCTGTTACGAAGAAAGATATACTCGCTTATGCACTTTACCCGAAAGTATTTGAAGAGTATGCGAAAACGCTAGAGTCCTTCGGTAATATTTCAGTGCTAGATACGCCAACGTTTTTATATGGCTTAAAGCTAGGCGAAGAAATTGAAGTAGAAATCGAAAAAGGCAAAACGTTAATTATTAAACTGGTATCGATTGGTGAACCACAGCATGATGGTACACGTGTTATTTACTTTGAATTAAATGGTCAATCGCGCGAGCTTGTCATTCAAGATATGACGGTAGAAGTGGATGGCAGCATAGCTCTCAAGGCAGACCCAAGCAATCCGAACCAAATTGGGGCAACAATGCCAGGGACTGTATTAAAAGTCGTTGTATCTAAAGGCAGCCCTGTCAAACGTGGTGACCACTTGTTAATTACCGAAGCCATGAAAATGGAAACAACTGTACAGGCACCAAAGGATGGTATAGTGAAAGAGGTATACGCAAGTGCAGGAGATGCCATTTCAACAGGTGATTTATTAATTGAAATTGAATAATTAACGATAAAAAAGGTTATTAGTAGCTATATTGTAGCGCACTAATAACCTTTTTTCTTAATAGTAGAAAGTGCTTAAGGCATGTTATAAATCCATTTTCATAACAGATGGTTTGAAAAGAGCATTAAAGCCCACTTTCTTTCTAGACATTCAACGTCTTTAGCCATTGCACTGACTTAGCCACAAATAGGTTGCAATTGTCCACCGTTTTATTGCTGAAGGTGGCCTATTCTTTAACTACGAAGACATCAAAAAAATAATATAATCCAGTTGTTTCTTCGCAAAAATTAAAGGCACGCATTATTTTGAGGTCAGGAGGAAGGATGTGATGGAAAATAAAAAAGATTCGACAGCAACGTGTCGAATCCTTTTCGAATGTTATTTATTTTTTTCATTATAATTGCTACGTGCTACGAGCATAATCATGTAACAAAGAAGGCCGAATAAAAGTGAAATGAACAATGAGTGTAATAAAGCTACTGTTAAATTCAATCGAGTAAGGACTACTAACATACCTGCTAAAACTTGTAGAATAACGATGATGAAAGCAGTAATCCAGCCATAATAAATAACACGTTGTTGTTTGTATTCTTTTATAGCGTGCCAAGTTATGTATGTAATCCAAATGAAAATAATGATAGCTGCCAGTCGATGTCCCATTTGAACCCATTCGTACATATTGTTTGGTTGAGCAAAAGGTGTTTCATTGTAGCAAAATGGCCAGTCAGGACATACTAAACTAGAATCTGTATGTCGAACAAGTGCCCCTGTATAAACGACTAAATAAGAATAAATTGTGACAGCGATTGTATGCCAACGTAGCTTTTTCCCAATAAATACGTTATCTGCATCAAACTTTCGATCAACTTCAAATACAATCATAGAAAGAAGAAGAACGGCTGCAAAAGAAATAAGCGAGATTCCAAAATGCAGAGCTAGAATGAAGTCTCCTTGTCCCCATAATACTTGAGCTGCTCCAATAAGTGCCTGTGCAATTAAGAAGAACATCGATAAAAAACCTAAAAATTTTACTTCACGAATATGACCAAGTTTCCGCCATGTCCAAATTGTTAGAACGAGAATTGAGATGGATACGACTCCTGTAACAAGACGATGAGAGAATTCAATTAATACTTCTGTTGTAATTTCTTTTGGGATAAGAGAACCATTACAATCTGGCCAGTTTCGACCACAGCCCAAGCCACTATCGGTTTTTGTAACAAGTGCCCCGCCAAGTAAAATAAGGAGCATTCCCAGTGTAGCGGCAACAGCAAACCACTTCATATACCTGTTATGTTGCATAAAATGAGTCACCTACTTTATCTATCAATATTACATGAAAGTAATGTTTCTGCTACTAGATGATATCTAAAATACAATTAAAATACAACTTGTAAAGAGAAGGGAGTAATAGATGTCGATTCCATTTCACAAATTGTTCATAATTTCGTACTTTAACCTTCACAATTCATTTTAGAAAATGTTTTACTATAGATATGTTGTTTTTAATTATATTTCTAGACAAAGCTAATTTTTACAACTTCATCTAAATTTCACTAAACGTCTAGAAATCAATCGCAAATTTCGCTATAGTTATTGTTAGCGGAATATGCTTACAAAAATGAAAGGAGAGGTAACATGTCAAACGGTCGTACGTTATCGGCTACTAGAAACACTGATCCAGAATCAACATCTGTTGTAAAAGATTTCTTAGCTCTGATAAAAATTGGAATCGTTAACTCGAATCTTGTCACAACGTTTACAGGGATGTGGCTGGCATTTCAGTTTACTGGTAGACATTTCTTGCAAGAGCTTAATGTCATCGTTTGTATCATGCTGGGTGCGGCATTAATTATTGGCGGTTCTGGTGCAATGAATAATTTCATTGACCGAGATATTGATCCCATTATGAAACGAACGAAGTCAAGACCGACAGTTACAGGTAGATTTAAGCCGAATTTTGTATTGACCATTGCCCTCTCATTTTTAATTGTAGGTGAAATTTTGTTATTTACGGCATCATTTGCAGCCGGCATGTGGGGACTAGTAGGAATATTCGCTTATGTTGTTCTGTATTCAATGTGGTCAAAAAGAAAGCATGTTAGTAACACGATAGTCGGAAGTATTTCGGGGGCGATTCCACCTGTAATTGGATTTGCAGCTGTTGAACCTGCACTCGGCCCAGGAGCACTTGCTCTCTTTCTTATTATGTTTGCATGGCAACCACCGCATTTTTATGCGCTTGCTATGAAACGTACTGAAGAATATCGTGCAGCTAATATTCCAATGCTACCAGTAGTGAAAGGTTTTAAACGAACGAAGTACTCAATGTTTTTCTGGATTCTTTTATTATTCCCGTTACCGTTCCTATTACCTGAGCTTGGAATTGGATTTTTAGTGCTTGCGACTACTTTGAACTTAGGCTGGTTAATACTAGCTTTAAAGGGCTTTACCACAAAAGATGATATGAAATGGGCAAATAAAATGTTTATTTACTCATTGAATCATATGACGATCTTATTTGTGGCAATTATAATATTTGCGGTGTTCAGCTAAATTTAGGGATTCTTTCTTTCACAAGAATTCATATAGACAGAACCAATGTCCTAGGTACACATGAAAATACAACAAAGAAAGAGGGGTTTAATTAAGCTATGATGAAAGGGCTTAAAAAGTGGCGTCTTTTTTCACTTCTAGCAGTGATGATGGTTTTCCTTTCAGGTTGTGGTGAAGATTATATTTCTGCACTGAAACCATCTGGTCAAGTAGGTAAAGAACAATTCAACCTATTATTGTTGGCTACTGGAATTATGACGTTAGTTATAGTTGTAGTATCTGTTATCTATTTACTTGCATTCTTAAAGTTCCGCCGTTCAAAAGTAGGCGAAAATGTTATTCCTAAGCAAGTAGAAGGTAGTCACACACTTGAAGTAATTTGGACAGTTATTCCTATTATTTTATTATTAATCTTATCTGTACCGGTTGTTACAGCTACTTATAAATTTGCAGATGTTGCTGCAATGGACGAAGTAGATGAAGCAGGTAACAAAACGGCTCTAACAGTAAACGTAACTGCAAAATTATACTGGTGGGAGTTCGAATATCCTAACCAAGGGATTGTAACAGCTCAAGAATTAGTTGTACCAACAGGTCAAAAAGTTTACTTTAACTTAAAAGCTGCTGATGTTAAGCACTCATTCTGGATTCCCGCGATTGGCGGTAAAATGGATACGAACGTAGAAAACTTAAACAAATTCTACTTAGTATTTGATAAAGAATCAGCAGATCTTAAAGATGGCGTATTCTATGGTAAATGTGCTGAGCTATGTGGCCCTTCACACGCACTAATGGACTTTAAAGTAAAAACAGTTAGCCCAGAAGCATTCGATGCTTGGGTAGCAAACATGAAAGCAACTGAAGGACAAACTGCTTCTAAAGATTCAACTGATTTAGGTGAAGCAACATTTGCTAACAGCTGTTTAGCTTGTCACGCTGTATCTGGCGTAGGCGGTACTGGTGGCGTTGGTCCTAACTTAACTACATTCGGTGACCGTAACCGAGTTGCAGGTTTCTTAGACCATAATGAAGAAAGCTTAAAAGCATGGATTAAAAATCCAGGAGAATTCAAACCAGGTAACTTAATGATGAATCCTGAAGGTACTGCACCAGTTTATGGTGATTTAACTGATGAAGAAATTCAAGCTCTTGCAACTTACATCATGGGCTTATCAGTAGAGAAATAATTTTTGTTTATGTAACAAACTTTGAGGGAGGTAAAAGTTGTGAGCTCATATACACAGAAAAAGGGCTTTGGAGCAGCTGTCTGGGATTACATTACAACTGTTGACCATAAAAAGTTAGCTGTAATGTATTTATTAGCCGGTACATTGTTCTTCGCTATCGCTGGTTTTGAAGCGTTATTAATGCGTATTCAGTTAATGAAACCAAATAACGATTTCGTGTCAGCTGGTTTTTTCAATGAATTATTAACGATGCACGGAACAACAATGTTATTCCTTGCTGCGACTCCATTACTATTCGCATTTATGAACATGCTTGTACCATTACAAATTGGTGCACGTGACGTTGCATTCCCGTTCCTTAACTCGTTAGGGTTCTGGTTGTTCTTCCTAGGTGCTGTATTCCTTCACCTGTCATTCTTTATGGGTGGCGCTCCTGATGCGGGCTGGACATCTTATGCATCATTATCTTTATATTCTCCAGGTCATGGTATTGACTTCTATGTACTTGGTTTACAAATTTCAGGGGCAGGTACGTTAATTTCAGGTCTTAACTTTATCGTTACGATTATTACAATGCGTGCTCCAGGTATGACATTTATGCGTATGCCATTATTCACTTGGACTACATTAGTAGCAAGTGCATTAATCTTATTCGCATTCCCTCCATTAACAATTGGTTTATTAATGATGTTAGTTGACCGTATGTTCGGTGGTAACTTCTTTGACCATACAATGGGTGGTAACACAGTAATTTGGGAACACTTATTCTGGATCTTCGGACATCCAGAAGTATATATTTTAGTATTACCAGCTTTCGGTTTATTCTCGGAAATTATCCCAGCATTCTCTCGTAAGCGTCTATTCGGATACTCTTCAATGGTATTCGCAACAATTTTAATTGGTTTCCTAGGCTTCATGGTTTGGGCTCACCACATGTTCACAACTGGTCTTGGGCCAACTGCGAACGCAATCTTCGCTGTTGCAACAATGGCAATCGCCGTTCCAACAGGTATGAAAGTATTCAACTGGATCTTAACTATTTGGGGCGGATCTATTAAAGTTACGACACCAATGCTATATGCACTTGGTTTCATCCCGTCATTCGTTGCGGGTGGTGTTACTGGGGTAATGCAAGCATCTGCTCCACTTGACTACCAATTACACGATTCTTACTTTATCGTTGCTCACTTCCACTACGTAATCGTTGGTGGTATCGTTACGGCTTTATTCGGTTCAGCGCACTTCTACTGGCCAATTTTCTTCAACCGTATGTTAAACGAAGCGCTTGGTAAATTGACTTTCTGGGTATTCTTTATCGGATTCCATTTAACATTCTTCGTGCAACACTTCTTAGGTTTAATGGGTATGCCACGTCGCGTATTCACTTACATGGAAGGTCAAGGTTGGGATCAGTTCAACTATATTTCTACAATCGGTGCATTGATGATGGGCGTAGGGGTTATCTTAATGGTAATCAACTGCTTAATGTCTATCAAAGGTAAACCAGCAGGTCGCGATCCATGGGGCGACGGTCGTACTTTAGAATGGTCAATTCCACAACCAATTCCATTCTACAACTTCCGTCAAACACCACTTGTTCGTGGTCTAGATCCATGGTGGATTGAAAAGCAAGAAGGAAATAAAGAAGTAACATTTGCTGAGCCAATTGGTGATATTCATATGCCAAACAACTCTGCAATTCCATTCGTTATTTCTTTAGGTTTATTTATCGCAGCATTCGGTGCTCTTTATAATGCAGATGCTGATAAATCATGGTCAATTTATGTGTTAATTATCGGTCTTGCTATTACATTTGGTGCAATGATTGTCCGTTCTGTTAAAGACGATCACGGTTTCCACCTACACAAAGAAGACATTCTTGAAATTGAAGAACAACTTTACGGTAAAGGAGGAAATAAATAATGGATTACAATACTAAATTTACTCCTCATACTTGGCCAGACCATCCTGAACAAGCAACGATGGAAGGTAAAAATAAAATCGTTGGATTCTGGATTTTCCTTGCCTGTGAAGTTGTACTTTTCGCAAGTTTATTTGCTACTTATTTAGCACTTAAGAACAAAGGGCCAGCTGGCATGGAGTTCACAACACAAGGTTTATTTGAATTACCGTTAGCATTTGCTATGACGATGTTATTATTAACATCTTCACTAACTTCAGTTTATGCAATTTACCATATGCGTAATTTTAATTACAAAGGTATGCAAACTTGGTTAGCAATCACTTTACTTTTAGGTCTTGGCTTCCTTGCCCTAGAAATTTATGAGTTCCAACACTATGTGCATCTTGGTTTCACATTTGACCAATCTGCATTCGCAACTGCGTTCTATACGCTAGTAGGTACACACGGTTTCCACGTATCTTTAGGGTTAGTTTGGATTACAACTTTACTTATCCGTAACGCTAAACGTGGTCTTAACTTGTATAATGCACCTAAGTTCTTCGTGGCTGCCTTATACTGGCACTTTATTGACGTAGTTTGGGTATTTATCTTTACAGCAGTATACTTGATGGGAGTGATCGGATAATATGTCATCACATGATACACCTGTAGTTGCTAAGTCTCAAGCTCAATTTGAATATGATCGTCATCATAATGCCGTTCATATGCGTAAACAAGTAATCAACTTTGCGATTATGATTTTCTTAACATTTATCGCATTCGCTGTTGTTGCAGCTGGTTTTTCTAAATACTTTATAGCGCCATTTGTACTATTGCTTGCAAGCGTTCAAGTTGTCCTACAACTTTATGCTTTCATGCACTTAGAAGACAAAAAAACACACTTCGGTGGTGTGATTGCATTCTTTATGTGGATGGGAATATTAATCGCATTTACATTCTTCTTAGCATTTTTAACAATTATTTGGTGGTAATCACCAAAAATGAGCATGTTCTCTGCAATTTGCAGAGACGTGCTTTTTTCGTTTATAAACAGAAATTGATCGCTTGTAAATTGTTCACCGTTCGTTCATTGCAGTATAGCTGTAAGCGTTTTATAATGGGAGTACTGAAGTTTTGATTACGTCTCGGTATAAATAGGTCTTTATTTATAGTGTCTGCTTTTTAAATCTAGGACATGTGCCAGAGGCTTAACTTTGTTTGTAGAAGTTTGTTTCCAAAATAAGTAGAATGTTTTAGCGTGCATTACACTTTAGGTGTTAGCAATGTATGCTGAAATAAGGTAAAGGAGCGCTAATAGTATGCCACTTAGTATATTTGGTTTCCAAGCTTTATGGAGCCCGTATTTAATAGGGGTTCTCGTTTTTATAACAGCAATCTATTTTTTAGTGACAACGAAATGGCGTAAAGATTTTAAAGTCAGTGAGCCGCTGAAAAAAGGTGAAGCGATTTATTTCGTATTGGCAATGATTACGATTTATATTATAAAAGGCTCTCCAATAGATGTTATGGCTCATATCATGTTTACGATGCATATGGTGCAAATGGCTATTCTTTTATTACTTGTACCAATTTTCCTTATTAAGGGTATTCCTTGGTGGGTATGGAAAGTTGCAATTGAAGCGCCAGTTGTCAAATCATTATTTAAAGTGTTAACATTACCAGTGGTTGCGATATTTGTTTTTATTGGTCTATTTTCTTTCTATCATTTACCGTCAGTTTTAGACTACATTAAATTAAACGAGACGTTACATGGTACATATACTTTTGTATTATTTGTTTCTGCTGTGTTAATGTACTGGCCTTTAATTCAAAAAATGCCAAATAGCTCTGAAATGAAACCTTTGCATAAATTGGCTTACATTATTGCCAATGCGGTTTTAATTACACCTGCGTGTGCATTAATTATTTTCGCACCGAATGCGATGTATGAAACGTATACGAGTGGTGAAGCGTGGTTAAAGGCAATGGAGTTATGTGTGCCGGCCTCCACTTTATCTAGCTTGTCATTATCTGGACCAGAGCTATTTACAGATATGAAGCCTGTGGCGGATCAGCAACTTGGTGGAGTGCTTATGAAAATATTGCAAGAAATTATTTTTGGTGTATTAATCGGGGCTATCTTTACAAAATGGTATCGTTCTGAGCAAAAAGATCCTGATAAAATTACTGCCGATGCATTAAAAGCACACCAACAGAAATGGGAAAGAGAACAACATCAGCTTTAATAAGAAATTTATATTGTATAAGGGGTTTTGTGAATGGAATTGCAAATTTTGCCTACTATAAGTACATCATTTATCGTGATAAGTGCAGTACTTGTAGCAATTGGTTGGGGCTTAATTATAAAGGGAAAAGTAGAAGCGCATAAAAAAGTTATGTTAGCTGCTGGTGTTGCTGCACTTTGCTTCTTTATCATCTATGCTTCACGTACGATCTTTATTGGTAATACAGCGTTTGGTGGCGGTGAGGATTTAAAACCTTATTATACATTCTTTCTAATTTTCCACATTACTTTAGCAACTACTGGGGCAGTGTTTGGGATTGTTAGTATTATTTCAGGGTTAAAAATGAACATTAAGCTTCACAAACGCATTGGACCAATTACTAGTATTATTTGGTTTTTTGTAGCAGTCACAGGTGTAATGGTATACATGTTGTTATATATACTATTTGAACCAGGTGAAACAACGTCTGTTATTAAAGCAATTTTAGGATTTTAACGCAAAAATCTCCCTCCTTACTCTTTTGTAGGTGGGAGATTTTTTATAGAAGGCTGATTGAATAAAGATAGTGCTACGACAACAAGTAAAGGACCGATTAAAATACCGAGAAAACCAAATATTTTAAAGCCGACAAACATTGCGATAAAGGTGGAAAGTGATGAAAGCCCGATCTTGTCTCCAATAATTTTTGGTTCAATCATGCGTCGTATTAAGAAAAGAATGACTGTCAGCGCAATTAAGGCAATAGCAAAGACATAGTCACCTGTAAAAGCTTTGTAAATTGCCCAAGGTACTAGCAAAATAAACGAGTCTAAAAAGGGGATAATATCTAATACGACAAGTAAAAGTGCTAATATGAATGGAAAAGGTGTTTTTAACAAGTAAAATGCGATTAAGGCTACTGCAAAAATGCAAACACCCACGAGTAATTGTGCCTTCACAAAGCCGAATAATGCCACTTTCACTCGTTCCCCAATAAAGAGTATTTTTTGTTGGTAATGAAAGGGGATAGGAGTCAGAAGTTTTCGATTAATTGCAGGTAAATCTAAAAGCAACATATATAACACAATCCAATAAACGAAAATATCAAACAATTGATTTGGGATATGTGTCAGTATTGATGGCCAAACATTTATATTTGTTAATGAAAGGGCAAATTTTTCAATGGAAGAAAGTGCTCGTGCTATCATGAATTGAATTTGTGTTACAAGATCTAAAGGTAAATGATACGTATAGTTAGCTAGTTTAGATTGAATTTGAATCCAGAGCGCTGATAATTGGTTAAGGTAATCTGGAATATGAATAATAATCGATGAAAATTGTTTCCAGCTTATAAAGCCTACCAAAATACATAGTAATAGCGTTATGCAAAAAAATAATAACCAAAAAATGGAGACGATGATTTTTCGTTTTTTTCGAAAGCGTTTGCTCATTCGGATAATGAGAGGTTCTAATAATAATGCGGTTACATAGGCAAGAAGTATGGGAAAAGATAAGGATAAAAACCAAAGTATAATCAATCCTAAAGCGATAACGATTATTGGATGACGAAAAAAAGGTTGTTTAAGAAATTGTATCAAGAATCTCACCTACATCATTTGAAAGATATTGTTAGTATGAGAAGAAAAAATTTTTTTAGTCAAAATAAAAAAGACTGGACCACCAGTCTTTTCTTGATACATATCTATTTGTTATGACAAGCTCGCATTTTTAAAAGATTGTTGTCGCTTCGAGGCAACTCTATCGTTAATAAGATGCAAGTGGTGAAGGCATTGGCTTTCACAAGAATGTCGTCAGCGCTAATTATGCGTTAACAGGCTCCAATGCTTTTTTATTAGAAGGAGATTCAATTGCGAATGCTTCTAAGTCTAATCTTACTTTGTTTAAGATTTCGTCACATTTTTTGACAAGGTGAGCTGGGAAAACTTCATCTGCACCATACTCAACGCCATGTGGATAGTAGTATTTACCAAGAACTGGTTTCATTAATGTTAGAACTGCATCGTGTGCTCCAACATCACCAGATTGCGCATAGGCGAATACGCGTAGGTAGTAACGACCTTCACGAGTATCAAAACGACGGTCAAAAGTCATTCGTTCGTAATCCCAAGCACCGTCACATTCTAAACCATTTTTTTTCATAATGTTTTCAATCAGTTCTTGGTCAGCTGTTAAATTTTCAAGGTTAGTGTTCTCAAAATACATCTAATAATCCTCCTTTAGCTTTTTATACAAAGTATACGCTCATTTTTATAATAGAGCATATTCGACATTGTTGCAATGACAACATTGTGTCAACACGTTTACAATTGATATAATAACTTACAATAATGGTGAAGAAAAGGAGTCGTGTATGAAAGCTTTATTTCGCATTTTAATTGCCTGTGCAACAATTGCGTTTATCGGCTTTATGTTCTTTAATACTGCAAAAGAAAATGAGCCACTCGAAGGACCAAATGCCAATTCGAATATTATTCCAAAAACAGAGCTGGAGCAGCCAGATGTAGGTGCGATGTCCCGTCCGCAAAGTGGTATGTCGACATTCATTGGACAAGGAACTCAGATGATTGTAGAACAATACGGTGAACCAGCAAGAAAAGAACCTTCGTCATTTGGTTACGAATGGTGGGTTTATAACACAAGTGTGTCAACATTTTTTATGCTAGGTGTGCAAAATAATATCGTGACACAAGTATACATAGCCGGAGATAAGTTGGATGCTTCACCTTTTAAAATTGGTCAGAAGCGCGACGATATTTACCGAATGACAATTATTGACTATGAAGTAGCAGCGAATGTAGGAGAAAATATTTTCATTTTTTCTATGAGTGAAGAAGATATGCAGACAAGACTACTCGTTAAATTTGACGGGCTTTTTGCACAGCTTTATGTTGATAGCGAAACAGGTGAGCTACAAGGCGTTCGCTTTACAGATAGTGAGACGTTAGTACTACATCAGCCTTATGAAATGATTTATCAAGGTGAGCTTGTGAGTCCAACACCTCCATCCTCCTTTTTACAACAGGAAATTAATGAAGCAAGTGCTAGACAGCTTGATGATTTAATTAACGTCACGCGAGCTCATCACCATTTAGCGCCATTGGAACGTGATGAAAAATTAGAAGAAGTGGCAAAACTACACAGTGAAGATATGAAGGTACAAAATTTTTCTGGTCATGAATCACCAACGAACGGCGATTTAAAGAAACGTTTAGATGCACAGGGTATTGTTTTTAATAATGCGAATGAAAATCTAGCGACTGCGTACTTCGATGCTATTGAAGCAATGCATGGTTGGCAAAATTCACCTGAACATCGCAAAGTCATTTTAAATGATAAATATACGGTAGTAGGGTCAGGTGTCTTTTTAAATTACTATACCCAAATTTTTATGGAACCTACAAAGCAAAAGGATGACAGTGAGAAAGATGCAAGCGAAGAATCTGTTGAGAATTCCGATGAATAAGGTGCCAGTCACTCACACAATTTTAGAGAATGTCTTGATTACATCAAGACATTCTTTTTTTTGTATTTTTTGAAAACCCCTTGCTATGCGAGGGGTTCTAAAGAGCTTCTAGCTATGGACAAGAAAAAATCCCCAGCCGTACAATAAATTCAGGTCTGGTCAACCGACTTCGTACGAAAGGGGATCCAAATGGATAATAAAAGTTTAGCACACACAACATGGAATTGTAAGTATCACATCGTCTTTGCGCCAAAATATAGAAGGCAGATTATTTATGGACAAATTAAAGTAGATGTAGGTAGAATTCTTCGCCAGTTATGTGAAAGAAAAGGAGTAGAAATTATAGAAGCAACAGCCTGTCCTGATCATATTCATATGTTGGTAAGTATTCCACCAAAATTAAGTGTTTCATCGTTTGTGGGTTATTTGAAAGGGAAAAGTAGTTTAATGATATTCGACCGACATGCGAACCTGAAATACAAATATGGAAACAGGAAGTTTTGGTGTCGCGGATATTATGTAGATACAGTAGGAAGAAACAGAAAAATCATTCAGGAATATATAAAAAATCAATTACAAGAGGATATTCTTGAGGATCAAATGAGCATGAAAGAATTCATTGATCCATTTACAGGAGAAGAAATAAAAGCAAAAAAGCGAAAATGATAAAACCACTTTAGTGGTAGCGTGAAAACGGAGTGCGGTTGGCGGACCTTTCAGTGTGTCTTTAGACATGGGCCAGTACCCCAGCGTTTCACGCGTAGAGCAAACCACCAGTTAGACTGGTGGTTCTGATTGTGCTTAACACTTTCAAATTGAATGGTTTTTCTTTTTCGTCTAGGTTATAGCTTACAAGATTGCACCGTTTTTGGCACTTGGAGCCACCTGCATTTTTCGTCACACCGTTATAAAGGCCGTCATATGATAGAGAACTGAAAGGAGGAGAGACCTTGCAATTAGCTGAGCTATTGAAAGATTGGCCATGTAGTGTAACCGGTGGATCCATTCGTACAATAATTACTGGTGTTGAGGATTATGCACAGGCGGTGAAGCCTGGAGATATCTTTATTGTACGGAAAGGGAAAAGGACATCGGGCAGTCGTTTTGTCAAAGAAGCACTGGCAAGGGGTGCGGCGGCCGTTGTATCCGAGGAAAGTATTGCCATACCATTTAACGATCAAAATATCCCGTTTGTGTGGGTGCCCAATACGGCATTGTTTTTATCTTATGCAAGTGCAAAACTGGCCGCTTTTCCGGCAGAGGCATTATCAGTTATTGCCATTACAGGAACAAATGGAAAAACGACAGTGAGCCATTTTGTGAGCCAATTACTAGAAGCTGTACATAAAAATGTAGCAGTTATTGGAACAGTGGGCTTCTTTATTAATGGACAAAAACAACAAACTAAATATGAGCAATTAACAACACTGCAAGCAAAAGAGCTACATCCCATATTAAAACAATGTGTACGACAAGGTGTGACACACGTTGTGTTAGAAGCATCCTCAATGGGTTTGCAACAGCATCGATTAGATCATTGTGATATTGACTGTGGTGTATTTTTAAATTTATCAGAGGATCATTTAGAAGACCATGGGGGACTTGAAGCATATAAGCGTGCCAAAAAGAGGCTAGCAGATTTATCGAAAAAATTAGTGTTAAATGGCGATGATAATTTCTGTCGTTCCGTTGGTATTTACGATAAGAAAAAATCATGCTCATTCGGTTTTGACAATCACAATGATTTACATATCCAAATTGTGAGTGAATCCGTTGGAAAAACAGTTATCTGTCTGCAAACGACAGCAAGTGAGCACATCATCGCTATCCCCTTTGTTGGTAAATATCATGTACAAAATGCAGTAGCTGCACTAATGGCGGTGTGGCGTCTAGGTTTCTCCATTGATGAACTTGCTGAGCATATGTGGGCGCTAAAGCTTCCGGAGGGCAGACTTGAGCGAATTGATAACCCGCTTGGTATTGATGTATATGTAGACTACGCACATACAGCAGAAGCATTGCAGGCTGTACTACAAACTTTCGATAGTAAGAAGACCATTTATCTTGTATTTAGTTGTGGCGGTAATAGAGATAAGGCAAAACGATTTGCCATGGGGGCTGTGGCAAGTAAGTATGCAGATGTAATTTTTTTAACGACTGATAATCCGCGTGATGAGGACCCAATAGTCATTAATGAAAGTATTATTGCAGGTTTCTCTGAACAGCAATACTATGAAATTTTTTTGGATCGTAAAGTAGCGATACATCAGGCATTGGCAAAAGCACAAAAAGGGGATATTGTTCTTGTTGCCGGAAAAGGGCATGAACAAACGCAGCAAATAAAAAATCAAAAATTCCCTTTTTCCGACCAACAATGTATTAAAGATTATTTTTCAGAAGTTAAGACGGACGGCGCTGAATAACGAAGAAAGTAGCGGTAGCAATCGCCAGTTTACGCCCTGTCTCATCCTCGATATCACATTCCATAACTAGCGTTTGTCGCCCTTTATGAACAAAACGTCCTCGTGCGATTAACTCTTTATTGGTCGTGGTTGCTATATACGAAATGTTTAGATTAGTAGTCACAACATTAAAGCCTTCTGCAACAGAACGTGAAGCTAATCCTCCCATTGCTGCATCAGCGATTGTTGCAATAATGCCTCCATGTGGGACTTTAATAGTATTATGAATAACGGGCGTAATAGGTATTCGTACTTCACTCACTTCGGGTTTAAAGTTGCCTACCATATGTAAAGCGGCATTTATATAACGTCGATGTATGCCTTGTTGTTTATCGCGAATGCCATTGAGCAAGTGTAGCAATACTTCCTCATCCTCCGCTGTACTATGTTGTAAAATAGTAGCGAGTAATTCTTCAATTTGCCCTTTAGATGATGTACCCAATTATAAAACTCCTTTATTTAGAAATATCAATAATGTAAAATTACCATAAAATCTGTTATGATGGGAAATAGATTGGGGGAATTAAAATGATGATGACCTCTGAATGGGCAATCATTTTGGATGAGGCCGATGCGCTTTGTGAAATGATTCTTTCCTCTGAACCTGCGCATACGCTAAAGCTCGCGTATAATGCTGTCTATAGTGATACGCAATTAGTAGAAGCTATTTATGCATTTGGTCGCATGAAGGAGCAATACGAAGATGTACAACGTTTCGGAAAATATCATCCGGATTATCATACAATTATGAAATCGATTCGTCAGCAAAAGCGAGCACTCGATTTAAATGAAAAGATTTCAGCATTAAAGTTAGCTGAAAATGATTTTCAAGATTTGCTTGATGAAATAAGCTTGCTTATTGGTAAAACCGTATCGGAAGCAGTGAAAGTACCAGTTAGCAATCCGTTCTTTGCATCGAATTCTTCATGTGGAAGCGGTTGTGGCACAGGTGGCTCATGCTCTTGTTCAGCATAATTAAGCAGTGCGAATTAACATTGCTTCATGTCTAGACACAATACCTCTCGAGGTGTTGTGTCTTTTTTTGTGAAAATTTATAAAAGAATCCTTCTTTTTAGGAGGGAGGAGCAAATCATCTTATTTGTATATGATATTGGTTGATTGGGGCGCATGGAACGTAAAGCAACATGTTTTATTTCTATAAGTTCAAAAAGTACGTCAAAGCGACATCGCGCTATTTTTTTTGCAAGAAAAATTATATAGTAAGTGTGTAAGTAAAGTTGGAAAAAGGGGTCATGAAATGAAAATATATCGAATTGCTGTGATACCAGGAGATGGTATAGGGAAAGAAGTAGTGCCTGCCGCAATAGAAGTTTTAGATAAAATTGCACAATTAGATGGAAGCTTTAAATTTGAATGGACAACATTTCCTTGGGGGTGTGACTATTACTTAGAGACAGGTAAAATGATGCCTGATGATGGTATTGAAATATTACGAGGCTATGACCAAATTTTTTTAGGTGCAGTGGGTATGCCTGATTTAGTACCAGATCATATATCTTTGTGGGGCTTGCTGATTAAAATTCGTCGTGAAATGAAGCAGTCCATTAATGTCCGTCCAGCAAAGCTTTTACAGGGCTTACCATCGCCGTTGCGTAATCCAAATAACTTTGACTTTGTTGTTGTCCGTGAAAATTCAGAAGGGGAATATTCTGAGAGTGGTGGTCGTATGCATAGTGGGCAGGATGAAATCGCCATTCAAAATGCAATTTTTACGCGAAAAGGAACGGAACGGGCTATGCGATATGCCTTTGAAATGGCTAAAACACGTCGCCAGCATGTAACGAGTGCGACAAAATCGAATGGATTAACATACAGCATGCCTTTTTGGGATGATGTTTTTGCGGAAGTTGCAAAAGATTATACAACGATAGGACATACGACTAATCATATTGATGCATTAGCTGCCTTTTTAGTCATGAAACCAGAAAACTTTGATGTAATCGTTGCGTCCAATTTATTTGGTGATATTTTAACAGATTTAGGTGGCGCTATTATGGGAAGTATTGGCATTGCCCCGGCGGCTAACTTAAATATTGAACGCGACTATCCTTCGATGTTTGAACCGGTTCATGGGTCTGCACCTGATATTGCTGGAAAAGGAATTGCCAACCCACTTGGGCAAATATGGACAGGTAAAATGATGCTTGATTTTTTAGGCCATCAAGAACTCGGCAGTAAGGTGTTAAATGCAATGGAAGCTACTTTAGCTCAAGGCATAAAAACGGGAGATTTAGGAGGAACGGCTACAATGAGAGAGGTAACGGATGCAATTTTAAATCAGTTATCATAAGCGTAACTAAAAAAATTTAAGGAACAGAGGAAAGGTGTTCATAAATTTTTGCTATATGGAGAACTTAGCTATCTAGTTGTTGGTAACGGAGACGGTGAATCCTGCTCAGAACGCACACAGCGTAAGACGCTGGCATTTTGCGCGTTAGCGAGGATTGCAGCTTACTGTGCTGAGCGGAAAACACCGTCGAAGCGGACAACAACGGCGCAGCAAAAAAGGTGTTAGATTGACTGCCATCAATCTAACACCTTTTCTCTTTTGTCCCAGATTCTTTTTGTCTTTAGTCATGTTGTACTAGTAATTCAACTGCGATATCAGGGCGATCGGTAATAATACCTTTTGCGCCGTTATGGATTAATTTATTCATAGTCACTAAATCGTTAATTGTCCAATAATGAACTGGAATATTTAAGTTGTTTAAAAACTGAATAAACTTTGGTGAATCGAGTGACACGACACCTGACTTTGGAGGAATTTGGAATACATCTACTTTTGGATGATATAAATGTCCGAATTGACTTGAGAATGAAGCGAATGCTTTGCGAACATCTGACTCACCTGCGCCAAGTGCGACTTGATTTTGTGCATATAAATTAAAACGGTCAATCTGTTCACCATAGAAGCTAGTGACAACAACTCGATCCTCTACGCCTAATTCTTCTATTAAACGCCATAGTTTTGAAGGCATTAAACTACCTTCATACGTATCTGGTGCATCTTTAATATCAATATTGATTAACATATTTGGATAGCTTTCTAGCAGTTCACGTAGTGTAACAACGTCAACTTTTGTATCCCGATAAGGATATTCGCCTGCTAAATTCTCGAACTGATAACCATGATTTAATGCGTTTATTTCTTCTAATGTCATTTCTGATACTGCACCATAACCTTCAGTTGTACGGTCTACGGTAGCATCATGGAAGACGATAATTTCTTCGTCTTTTGTTAAGCGAATGTCTATTTCAAAGCCGTCTACACCTAGTTGTGCCGATTTTTCAAAAGCAAGCATTGTATGCTCGGGTTCTAAATGTGCTCCGCCGCGATGTGCCAAAATAATCGGGCGATCAAATTGTAATGCTTGTTTCCCTTCACGCTGTTGAGGTTTAGAAATAGCTTTACTACCTGCCCAAGCAGCTGCGCTGGCTGCTGCTATTGCAATAGCTATCTTCGTTTTCTTACCCATATTCGTCCTCCTTAACAATCAAATTAATATAAAAGGTGCTGGCGAATTCACTTGCAATGTTTAAGCTAAAGCACTTTTATCTAGCATGAGAGAATGTAAATCTGTCGATAAACGCGCTATGCTTTTCCATTATAACGGAAAAATGAGCGTTCTGTCAGCTAAACTCTGTTGCTATCATTTTCCGGTCTATGGTATGCTTTTATGTAAGAAATGAGGGAAAACTATATGAACGAACGACAAGGGCTAATCGTTTACGTCCATCAATTAAAACATGCGAAATCACTTCGAAAATATGGTCATGTTCATTACATTTCTCGTAAGCAAAAGTATGTAGTACTGTATTGCGATCGAGAGGACATTGAAATGATGACAATAAAATTACAACGCCTTCCATTTGTGAAAGACGTTGTGGAATCTTATCGTCCCTTCGTTAAAACTGAGTTCGAAAATGCAAAGCCGGATAAAGCGAAGGAATATGACTATAAAACGGGCCTATAACATTAATTTAATGCTGGGATATAGTGATGTAGTCTCATTATTCCAATTAAGTATTGATAAAATAGTTTTGGCTCCGAAAATATAGATGAGTGCTTTATTTCTACAACAACCGCTTTTCGACCCAGTTGTTCAATACTTTCTTCGAACATGATTTGACGCTTTGAAGGCTTGTCCTCTTGAAATGGAATTCCTTCGCGACAAATATAAATCGGCATGAATTTACTTTCTCCGACTGGTTTTAAAGCAATAGCTAAAGAAGCAACCTGTTTATCTTCTTTTGTAGACGTTAGTATAAAGGCTTGGTGAAAGCGACCTTGATTTGTTTTAATAATTTCAAGTAGTTCATAAACATCGCCATAGCCTTCTCCTAATTCTATAAATTGTTGTGGCATATATATTGCACATCCTTTCCAATACACATAGTATCATGCTGCGGGAGGTCAAGCACATGAAATTTGCAATGAGTTTCTTTACAATTTTAGTATTAGTCGTTACAGGTGTGTTGTTTTTCCAATATCAGGCATATTCTTCTGATTTAGAATCAGGAAACGGTGGTCCATTCCACTATTCTCAAGAAATTGAGATTGTGTATCGTGAAAATAGTCTTGATATTCGTCATCATTTTAAAAATTTACCAAATCAAAAGGTGAAAATTAAATGGCCGGACGATGCAACAAACCCAACATGTTTTATCGAGAATGAAAATAGTTGTAAACGTTTATCAGAGGAAGCATCCTATTTTGCTAAAGGCGAAACAAAATCACAATCTGTTTCATACATAATCCCTATTGAGGGCGGACTGAAAGACAAAATGCTTCTTCAAAATGTATTTGCTACTTTAACGAATGGCGAAGTATCTTATTCTGTCATTCATATTTCAACAGATAGTAAAACTGTTGGTCAATGGATTACAGGTTTACCTTTAGTAGGTCAGCAACAATTATCACTTGTTAACTATACGATGTTTAGTGGAAACGGTGCAGTGAGTGATATTTATTGGCAGGCTGGTAATTTAAAGGCACAAGAACAGACGCCTGTTTTAACAATTTATGCACAGCAGGCAATTTCAAACGATTTCTTAAAATCACTTGAAAATATCAAGTTTTTAAATGATGAGCACATAGCGATTATTCAAGAGAAAAATCCTGTTGCCCAACATGATGAACGTTTATTATTTTTACCGACGCTAACACCTCAAGCGGTGGAGCAGGAAGTGATTCTTTCCCAAATTCAATCGCAATATACATTTGAAAATTCACCGGCATGGTTAGCGGAAGTTGTGGCATCCTATTTAGTGAAGGATTCAATTGGCTCAGATAAGTCAAAGGCAATTGTGAAGACATTAAAAGAGTACATGACGTCAGATCAACAGGTGGCATGGAAAGATGCGATGCACAATCTTGGACAAGAGCCGATATCGCCGGTTTCAATGGACAAGCTATTATCAACGGTATTGAATGCAAAAACTACGTATTTCCAATTGAATGCAAGCCAAGAAAATGGTACGTATCCATTATTATTGGAAGATGAGCGTAGTATTTATGTAGATGGCACAATTAAAAAAGATGTTCATGTTATTTTATATGAGGGTCAAGTATTATACAGTGCTGATACATTGCTACCATACCTAGGTTATACAGCTAGTGAAGGGAAAAACGGCTATTATGTAAATAGTGATAATCGAACATTCCGTTTCCCAAAAGAATCTGGATTTTACGTGTTCAATCAACGTAGATATTCCACAATCTCTGATCCAATTATAAAAATTGTGGATCATTATTATGTAGAAGAAGCTTGGTTACAACGTCTATTTTTAGTAGAACTACAAAAAAGTGATGGTCGTATTCAAGTGTTAACACAAGAACAAGAATAATTTTTTGCAGCGGAGGATGTCTTTCGCTGCAAAAATGCTTTCTATATGTAGCAGAAAGTACGGTGAATTACATCTATGAGAGTAGTAGCAGGAGAACGCAAAGGAATGCCCCTAAAGGCTGTTGCGGGGAGTACAACAAGACCTACAACAGACAAGGTAAAAGAATCCATCTTTAATATAATCGGTCCCTTTTTTGATGGAGGAACAGCACTCGATTTATTTGCTGGAAGTGGCGGTTTAGGAATTGAATCGCTTAGTCGAGGTGTAGAACATGCTGTCTTCATTGAAAAAGACGTAAAAGCCTATCAGGTATTACAGGAAAATATCAAGAAGTGTCGTTATGAAGATTGTTCAGAGCTTTTTCGCATTGATGCAAAGCGTGCTGTGAAAGCGCTGTTAAAGCGTGATATTACATTTAATCTTGTATTTTTAGATCCGCCTTATCATCATAAAGAATACTATGATTTAGTACAGGTGCTTGTCGAGCATGATAAAGTACAACGCAATGGTATTATTTTATGTGAACATGCAAAAGAGGTAGAATTGCCTTCTAGCTTTGGTGCTTTTCTATTACAGAGACAAGAAACATATGGCGGAACGATTATTTCGGTTTATCGTTGTGCTGGGGAAGAGGGAGAGTAGGTTGGAGAAAGTTGCTGTTGTTCCTGGAAGTTTTGATCCTGTTACATTTGGTCATTTAGATATTATCAAGCGTGCTGCAGATGTTTTTGATGTGGTTTATGTGGCAGTGTTAAACAATTCATCCAAGCATCCATTATTTTCTGTAGATGAACGGATGTCATTAATGGCGGAAGTTACAAAGGACTTGCCAAATGTCAGAATTGAGAGTTCATCTGGTCTTCTGATTGACTATGCAAAAGAAAAGAATGCGAAAGCCATTGTTCGTGGATTACGAGCAGTTTCGGATTTTGAATACGAAATGCAAATTACTTCGATGAACCGTTTTCTAGATGAAACGATTGAAACATTTTTTATTATGACAAAAAATCAATATTCGTTCTTAAGCTCTAGCATTGTTAAAGAGGTAGCGAAATACGGAAGCGATGTCCGTGAGTTGGTTCCAGCTTGTGTTGAACGAGCTTTAAAGGAAAAATATGGTTTTGCTAAATAATCTGTAGACTATAGACGGACTTGAAAAAATTCGAGTCCATTCTATAGTCTTTTTTATATACAACCATTTTACGCGGCTTAAGCAAGGAAAATTCAGAATTGTTTGGGTGACTGGCACTATAGTAAGAAAAAAGCAGCATAAATTGTTGGTACAATGATTATGCTAAGAAGGCGAAATTTGATGTAAGGTCTGACAGAAAGTTTGGCTGATTTTGCAATAACAAAAATTTGTAAATGAATACTTATGCTTTGCATTGTCAACATTATGACAACGAGTAATGATAAATACGGGAAATCAGAAAACTCAGTAACCGTCATTTTTAATCCGTTTGTTACTTCAAGAATCGCGGCGATTGCAAGCTCAACTGTTTGTGGAATAGCAGGTAACATTTTATCTAATCCTTGTTGTAATATGGTTTGAATGGTTGTGAAAAAAATGATGGTTGTGCCAACTAATAGAATGGTTGGTGCCGTTTCTTTTATGCTCTCTGAAAATGGGGCTGTATATAAGACGGTATTGTGTACAGAAATGGTAGGAGGGTCGGTTTTACGAAATAAAAAATAACCAACTACTAAGCAACAAATATTAAAACTATGTAGTAAACATAAAAACAGCCAACCAAACGTATTACTGTTTAATAAATCAAGGCTGACAAAACCTAGTACGAAAAGAGGGCTTGGGGCATGACAAACGGCAAGTAAAAAGTTCGCCTCTTTTAGGTGTAATTGTCCACTATTTTTTAAATAGACAATAGTTGTGGCTCCTGTCGGGTATCCACCAAGTGCGCTAATAAGATAGGCTTGTACGTATAGAGAAATTCGTTTTGTTTTTGCACGCATAGGAGCGGTTAAACGAAGTAACCATTGCGTTAAAATAAGATAAGGCAATAAATAAGGGAATAACGCCTCCATAAAAAGATTTAATCCTAAATCGGTACCACTATGAGCAGTTTGTGGGAACAACAAGAGTAATAGGATAAGAAGTATGCAGAGCGCTATTTGAATTGTCGCAAACATGATATCATCTCGTTTCAACTTTTTGTCATTCACATAGGCAAATGCTAAAATCAATATATGTAAAAAAGGCAAAAACATGAACTAATAGTTTTGCGTGCGTCTTAGGAGGTGTCCATTCGATGAAGAAAAAAATTGGTCTTTATGCAGTGTTTTTAGTCGCGCTTTGTTTTTTTATGTTATACCGACTAGACGCGTATATTATGAAGCCTGGAAGTGCATACGATGTTAGTAAATTTGTCACTGTCGCCAATAATCATTCTGATGAGGCGGGTTCGATGAGTTTAATGACAGTTGCTATGCAACAAGCTACACCGTTTTCGTATCTCTGGGCGAAAACACAAAAATATGAAAAAATAATGGATATTAAACAAGTAAGAAATCCATTAGAGGATGACGAGGAATATAATGTTCGTCAACTGAAATTAATGTCAGATTCTCAATTCAATGCAAAATATGTAGCTTTTCAAAGAGCGGGCCTAGAGGCGAAAATACATTTCAATGGCGTATTTGTATTAAATGTTTTAGATGGTGGCGCTTCAGATGGATTATTAAAAGCTGGGGATGAAATAACGAAAGTGGATGGTATCGAAATTACGAATCAACAAATGCTTGTGGAGCTTTTATCCAAAAAACAACTCGGCGATAAAGTGACGATTCAGTTTTTACGCGATAAAAAGGAACAACAAGAAACCATTGCCTTGAAAGAAATTCCGCAAGCAGAGGAAAAGCGAGCTGGGTTAGGGATTACTTATGCGGAGAGTAAATCGATTGAAACTAATCCAAATGTTACGATGAAAACCGAAGATATTGGCGGACCTTCCGCGGGGCTTATGTTTACACTAGAAATATTAAATCAATTAATCGATGAGGATTTAACAAAAGGCTATGCTGTGGCTGGAACTGGTGAAATGTTAATCGATGGTTCTGTTGGGCGTATTGGTGGTATTGACTACAAAATTATTGCAGCCGATCGTGACGGTATGGAAATATTTTTTGCACCTGATGATGAGATTACACCTGAAATGAAAGCGAAATATCCTGAGTTAGAATCGAACTATGCGACGGCTGTCAAAACGGCTAAAGAAATTGGGACGAAAATGAAAATTGTCCCTGTGAAAACAGTCGATGATGCGATTGCTTATTTAAAACAGCTAGCACCAAAATAATGTGATATTTTAACTTGTCAAACTGAAAAAGTGTTAGATTGCTGACAATCAATCTAACACTTTTTACTATGTTGTCGATGTCCGCAACGACGATGCTATCAGCTTGGCATAGGATAGCCGTAACTATCGCTGTTGCGTCTAATATTATGTGCTGTTCTCGCAGAAGTCATTGTCTTAAGCTATCAGCAACTAGGGCGCGCATTAAAGGGCATTAGCGTAATAATGAGAGATGCCCTTATTATTATATAAAAAGTGATACTCCAGTCCCCTCCAAGGAGCTTAAGGCGTCCTCTCCCACGGTAGTAGCTATCAATATTGATAAGTTAGGCCGCTCGTTAAAATCGTATCGGCGGCATTTGATAATCTTTTGGTAATGTAGCCTGCTGTGCGCCTAGTTCAATACTAGAACTATAAACTTCAGCAGCATGTATATCTACTGCTAGCATCGCATCATTCGTAGAGGCAACTCGGCTTATTAAAGGCAATGTGAAATCCTTTTTATGTACGCCTAAGTAAGCTTGCCCTTTTGTACTCATACCGAGTAAGCGAATTGTTGAAGGCGCTTGAAAGCTTTTTAGCTGCTCTTTTGTAAAACCAGTATAAATATGTGTTAGCATGCGTTGTAGACGTGTCCATGTATAGCGTTTAGATTTAATTTTCTCCATAAAACTGCTAAAGGAGTTACTTGTTTTAGCTGCTTTTAGTAGCGCATGTTCAATACCTTCTGTAACTTCTGCATAGCGTGTTAACTCGCTTGCACTATGTCTTATAAGGGTAAACTGTAAGAGCGGCCAAAAAGCCTCCCAACTAGCGAATTTCTTGTATTGTAAAATCCAATCTTGTAAATAATGAAAAGATGCATCCGGCAGTACTTCTTGCACACTTTGTAAAGATCCTGTCGAAGCGAGCGCTTTGCGAATTCCCGTTGCGCTTGCTATCGATGCCCCCTCCTGTAGTGCATCGTGATATCCTGCTGCTATACGAGGAATGGTTAAAGGCTTAATTTTGCTCCCTAACATCATAGCTGCTTCAATATAATGGAATCCGAGTATGTTGTTCGGTTGTGCTAAATCAATGTATGGTGCAGGGAACTTTTGAGAAAGCTGTTCATAGGCGTAATGTAAGCTTTTAGGATAGCTAACACCTGTTTGCACACTTTCTTTAATAAGCGAGTTGTATTCAGTACGGTGTTGAGAAATTAACTGATAGGTGTTCAAAAAGGGCTGAATGGAACCATCTTCACTACCAAAGGCAAATGCATCACAGCGGATTGCCGACAATAATGAAATCGCCCCCTTTGCGAAATCAGTTGCAGGTGCGGTACTATAGACATACGGTAGCTCAATAACAATATCCACACCGCTAGCGAGTGCCATTTTTGTACGTGTCCATTTATCTACCATGGCAGGTTCACCGCGCTGCAAAAATGTCCCGCTCATCACAGCGATTGCTATATCCGCTTGCGCTACTTTTTTTGCCTGTTCCAAATGATAAGCATGTCCATTATGAAAAGGATTGTATTCAACAACAATGCCGACTGCTTTCACATGTAAAACCCCTTTATTTATATTTTTCTCGCATCTTGATTTTGACCAGTCAAGATGCTACAAATAGTGTTACAGTGCCTCTATCTGAAATTTTGCTTATAGCTACTGATGATTTACTGTCGGTTACGACAAGAGGCTAAATACAAATTAGATGTACTTAATTATAGGTGGGTTTTCGAGTGGTGACAAGAAATTATCTTGACATCTATTTTTACACATTATATAATCAACAGTGTTGTCTCGAGGTGATTAAACGAATGAAATGGTCAATTCATCAATTATCTAAATACCGTCAAGACGGAATGCCGATCGATACCTATGTCCAATTGGATGAGGTGATGGAGCGAAACCAGGATATTCGAGCAATTTCGCCCGTTCATGTAAAAGGGCTATGTACATTCGGTGCATCGCAAATGACTTGTCAGCTAACTGTGACAGCAACGTTAACACTACCTTGTGCTCGCACATGGGAAGATGTTGAGTTTCCTATCGAAGTTGAGACAGTTGAAATATTCAGCTGGATTGACGAAGAAAAAAGAGGGGAAGATGACGGTGATATTCACTATCTTGATGGTGAAGTAATCGACATGAAGCCAGTTATTGAGGAGCTAGTGCTTCTTGAGGTACCATTGCAAGTATTCAAAGAGAATACCGAAGGACAAGTGCAAGGTGGTAAAAATTGGTCTTACGCAACAGATGAAGACGTGGCGCTTCACAAAAAAACTGACGAACCAAAAGTGGATCCAAGACTAGCTGCTTTAGCTAAGTATTTTGATCAAACAGACGAATAGACGATCTGTAAGGAGGTGCCATCAATGGCTGTACCATTTAGAAGAACTTCTAAAACTGCAAAAAGAAAGCGTCGTACGCATTTCAAACTATCTGTACCTGGTATGGTAGCTTGCCCAAACTGTGGTGAAGCAAAATTATCACACCGTGTTTGCAAAGCTTGCGGACAATACAAAGGTAAAGAAGTAGTAAGCAAATAATACAGTGTTTGCTCACTTAAAAGGCTAGTAAAGAGACCATGGCTCTTTACTAGCCTTTTTGTTTGCTTGAAATAACAGAATTTTTCATAAATATTTTAAATTTATATAGTGCTATAACAATAGTGTGATACAATTTATTTAGCTTGCTTCAGTGAGGTTTCGAACGATTGCTGAATAAGTGATAAGGTATTAGCAAACGTTATACATTTTCAGAGGGTCTTTTCAAGTGGGCTCCGATTTAGCCGACGTATAATGGATGGGGACAAAGGGGGAACTATAGTGGCTTATAGTATTGATAATCAAGATGGGATCATGACATTTACCATAAACCGTGAAGAAAAGCGTAATGCTGTGAATGATGAGGTAATGAATGGTCTTCGAGAAGTAATTACATATATACAAAATCATGACGATGTGCGTTTTTTAGTCGTGACAGGAGCGGGGGAAAAATCTTTTTGTTCAGGAGGGGATTTATCAGAATTTCATTCTCTTGAAACTGAAGATGAAGCCTTTGGAATGTTAAGTAAGATGGGGGAAATCTTATATGATCTTGCTACATTACCAGTACCGACGATAGCACTGATTAATGGGACTGCTGTAGGCGGTGGCTGCGAGATTGCCACTGCTTGTGATTTTCGTTTAGTGGCTAGCCATGCTAAATGTGGCTTTATTCAAGGGACATTAGCAATTACAAGTGGCTGGGGTGGTGGAACCTACTTATTTGAACGAGGTTTACGCCATGACCGAGCAATGAAGATGCTAGTGGATGCAAAGCCATATCCGGCTGATTTACTATATGAGATTGGTTGGGCAATGCGTGTATTTGAAGGATCGAAGGAACTTGCTTTGAATGAGTTTATTGAACATATGCGCAAAATACATCCTTCCGTGCACAAAGCGTATAAAGAAATTGAACTTCGTAAATGGCGAGAGCGTAATATGTATGAGCGCGTTATGGAGGAAGTTCGCACATGTGCAAAATTATGGGAAAGTGAAGCGCATCACGAGGCAGTTAATAATTTTCTAACAAAAAAGAACAGTAAGTAGTGTATAGTGGCAGTGATTAGCTCGAAACATAATCACTGTCTTTTTTCGTCCTGTGATTCTATTTTGCCTGGTAACGCATATAGTAGTAAAAAATGTGAGGGTGATAGATTATGGAACTGAAAAAAAGAAAAGATCAATGGACAAAGGAAGACGATGAAAGATTAGCAGAAATTGTCTTGCATAATGTGCAAAACGGTAAAACGCAGTTAGAGGCATTTGAAATGGCTGCTAATGAGCTTGGGCGTACAAAACAAGCATGTGGTTTTCGTTGGAATAAAACATTACGTGGGCAATATAGTCAATCGCTTTTAGCTGTTCGCAATCAACCTCAACAATCTATGCGAAGCCATTTAAAATTAGCGTTAACGAGTTTTGATGAATTAACGGAAGCTTATCAAAATCTTGAAATTAAACATCGTGAATTACAAAACGAGCATGAAAAGCTAGTGAAATGGTTACAGCAAGGTTATTCGTTAATGAAAGATTAACATTTTGAAAGAAAAATGCCTATTAGTAGAGATGGCTGATTAGCGACAGTACTTATAAGAAAATGAAGCTAAAGAAATCAAGGTGTAAACGCAAATGTTGACTATATGTTTACCTTCATTGTATGAAAACAACCATTATTGTATCGTAATTACCAACCAATCTTGTATAATAGAAACACCTGCAAAGGAGGTGTCTCAGAGGTATTTCTGAGGCACCTCCTTCTATAGCGTAAGGCAAAGTAATGATTGTGTTATGATAGGACGAGTGTAGTAAATGTTGGAAAAGTGTTGATTGGCTTTGTCAATTTAGGCTGTTTAAAAGTTTGCTTTTACTGTTAGATAGCCTCTTTTCATTAAGTGGAGGTGGCGAACATTGTGAATGTAGTAGTTATTGGAGCTGGAGCAGTAGGCCAGCTAATGGCTAGTTTCCTGGCAGAAGCTCATATGCACGTAACGTTAGTGGTGAGAAGACAGGAACAAGCACATGAACTTCAATTAAAGCGCTTAACGAGGGTTCAGTTAGATGGAACGCAGACAGTGCATCAAATTGCTTCTACAGTAGAGTTGAAGACGATATCGAAACCCGATTTGATTATAATAGCAGTTAAATATCGGCAACTACAAAATATTTATAAACAATTATTAGATGTTCCAAAAGAAGTGCCATTGCTATTTGTGCAAAATGGTTTAGCGCATTTCGATGAAGCTTTACGTTTACCGCAGCAAACGATAGCCTTTTGCTCGGTTTCTTTTGGTGCCCAAATAATTAATCTAACTACAGTCCAGCATAGAGGGATGGGTCTGTGTAAAATAGGGATAGCGCGTGGGAACGATGGAATATTTCATCAGTTGCTACAGATGCAAAATCCTTTATGCCCAATAGAAATGGTTGAAAATGCCGAACAAATGCTTTTTGAAAAAGCTGTATTGAACTGTCTGATTAATCCATTAACGGCTATATTGCAAATCAAGAATGGTGAGTTATTAACAAATAAGCATGCGTTCTTTTTAATGCATACCATATATCAAGAGTTAGCAGAGGCCTTTGTAGACATGCAACAGACAATTCCATTTTCAGCAGTAATAACTTTGTGTGAAAAAACAGGGAAGAATACATCCTCGATGCTAGCTGATCGCATGCAGGGTAGAAAAAGCGAAGTTGACACGATTGTAGGGGCAGTTTTACAAAAAGCTTCAGCAAACGGTTATTCTTTACCTACTTTGCGAACTTTATATCACCAAGTTCTAGCGATGGAAGAGAGCGGTGAACAATATTGAAAGATATTTTACATATAGTCATAAGTGTTATTATTTTTTGTCCAATTCTGTTATTTGTAATTGTCTATGCTGTTAGTCGAAAGGTTAATATTAGAGGCACTCATGCATTTGGTGCCGCATCAGATGTCACGACGTTTTGGCTGTTTTTTTCTGTGCCATTGGCAATTGGTGCGCTGTGGGGAGTGAATGTGGGAGCTCTTTTAGTCATGCTAGCAATTGTGCTAGCGATTGTTTTTACATATGTTGATTGGCGTACGAAAAAGGAAATTGAAGTGAGGCCGCTATTGCGAAAAATTTGGCGTTTTTTATTTTTAGTACTTAGTACAGCGTATCTTTTAATTTGTCTAGTCGGTATGATTCAATCTGTTGTAGAATATTTACAATCTGTATAAGCATTTTCTTTTCATGTTGAAGACAGAAGGGGTAAAATAATAGCATTAAAAAATGTTTACAAGGAATACGATGATTTAGTGAGTAGAGGAGTTTGTGTTAAATGAAACTGGAGTCAATCCAAGTACCCGTAAAAAATCGTGTGCTAGCAGATTATTGGTCGCCAAATACTGCCATTCATGAGTTTTTTGAATATGAATACAATGATAAGTCGTTTGAAATGCGAGCGGAATATTTAGAACAGCGAGCAGGTGATCAAAAAGAGTTAACAGCAATAATTCGTCAGTTTATGGAGCCACTTGGCTTATCAGATAAAACGAATGAGCATTTGCAACAACTAGAGCAAGGAGCTGTTGCAGTTGTCGGTGGGCAACAAGCGGGTGTACTAACTGGCCCTCTTTACTCAGTTCATAAAGCAATTTCGGTCATAACATTAGCAAAAGAGCAAAGTGAAAAGCTTAAACGAGCAGTTGTACCGATTTTTTGGATTGCTGGGGAAGATCATGACTTAGAGGAAATTAACCATACATTTACAATGCGCGATACGGATATAAAAAAGCGTGCGTATGGTGAGCGTTCAAGAAGAAAAACAATGGCTTCGACTACAAACTTAAACAAAGAAGCGATGACCCAATTAATTAATACGATCATCAAGGACTTTGGTGAAACAGCGCACACTGAAAGGTTGTTCAATCAACTTTTGGATGCGTTGAACGAGAGTGAAACATTTACTGATTTCTTTGCACGACTAATGAATACGCTGTTCAAAGACGAAGGTCTTCTAATGATTGATGCAGCCGATGTGAAATTCCGTCAATATGAACGTAACCATTTTGTTCAGCTCATTCATCATAGTAAAGAAATTGCAAGACTAGTAACAGAAAAAGAAGCTGCGTTGGACAGAGCGGGTTATGGTAAGCCGATATTAGCAACTGAAGATGCAGCTAATTTGTTCTATGTTAAAGATGGAGAGCGCTTTTTATTAGAAAGACGACAACATCAATTTGTTAATTTAGCAGCAAATATTAAACTTTCGCAAGAAGAGCTTTTAACGATGGCACAGCAACATCCAGAGAATTTGAGTAATAATGTTGTTACGCGTCCGTTAATGCAGGAAATGACGATACCAGTATTAGCATTTGTTGGTGGACCTGGTGAGCTTGCATACTGGGCGACATTAAAGGATGCGTTTGCTGTATTAGGTTTACAAATGCCAATTTTTGCGCCACGTCTTAATATTACGATTATTACGCGCCATGTAGATCAACTATTACGTGAATATCATTTAACGGTTGAAGATATATGGAATGGTAAAGCAATCGCTTTAAAGGAGCAATTTATTGCTGAAGTGCAAGATGCTGAAGCGAAGCGTCAAATTTTAGACATGCAACAACTGCTTTTAGAAAAATACGCTACACTTGAGCGCTATTTTGCAGAACAACAAATATCATTAGATAAAATACTTGAAAAAAACAAGAAAATCATGTTAGACAGTTTGAGTATTTACAACAAAAAGTAGAACAAACAGTGCTAAGTAAGCATGAAACGACTATTCGAAAATTTATGACACTTCAAAATGAGCTGTATCCAAATGATGGGTTCCAAGAGCGTTCTTATAATCCGTATCAATATATAAATGAGTTTGGACCTACGTTAATTGAAGAAATGTTGAAGAAAACATACAATATTGGAAATCACCACTATTTCCTTTATTTGTAATATCACAAACGTATGCCTTTAGGGCTATTAAAAGCTAGGGTGTAAACGTAGATTTGAAGGAATCTGTCGGTTTTGCAGGAAAAAAGAGAGCTATCCTACTAAGGGTAGTTCTTTTTTTATGCCCTTTAGCACAAAATGAAAATTTGTCTAAAGGTCTAAACACACATATGAGATGAAATTGTCAAGTTTTTTTTAAAAAAAGTGGAGGAAAGTGGGGCGATGTGGTACATTATTTAATAAAGTGGGGTGACTAGCATGTTCATGGGAGAATATCAACACTCTGTTGACGCGAAAGGACGATTAATCGTGCCCGCAAAATTTCGTGAAGCCTTAGGTGAAACCTTTGTTGTGACACGCGGACTTGATAATTGTTTGTTTGGCTATCCTATGGATGAATGGCGAAAACTCGAAGAAAAATTAAAAGGTTTACCGATGACAAAGAAAGATACTCGTGCTTTTGCGAGGTTCTTCTTTTCAGGTGCGACGGAAGTAGAAATAGACAAGCAAGGTCGTATTAATATTCCTTCAACACTTATGCAACATGCTCATTTAATAAAAGAATGTGTTGTGCTAGGTGTCTCGAATCGAATTGAGATATGGGCAAAAGATGCTTGGGAAACTTATTTTGCGGAGTCTGAACAATCTTTTAATGAAATTGCAGAAAATATGATTGGCTTTGATTTTTAATTTTTGTATTAGACGTGAAAACGTCAACTGAAAAGGTTAAGGCCTGAGGGGAGCGATTGGTATGTTCGATCATACAACCGTGCTATTAAAAGAAACTGTTGATGGGTTGAACATCGATCCTGATGGTGTATATGTGGACTGTACGCTTGGTGGAGCAGGACACAGTGAATATTTAGTACAACAATTATCTGATAAAGGTCGTCTCATTTGTTTTGACCAAGATACGACGGCTATTGAAAATGCGAAAATTCGATTAGCTGCTTATTTAGAGCGTGTTACATTTGTTCATTCGAATTTCCGTTATTTAAAAGAAGAGCTACTAGCACTTGGTATACAAGAAGTAGATGGCATTTTATATGATTTAGGCGTTTCTTCTCCGCAATTAGATACGCCAGAGCGTGGTTTTAGCTATCATCATGATGCACCACTCGATATGCGCATGGATCAGACGGCAGCGCTTACAGCATATCATGTCGTGAATGACTGGGCATACGAAGATTTAGTTCGTATTTTCTTCCGTTATGGGGAAGAAAAATTTTCGAAGCAAGTTGCTCGTAAAATTGAAGAGGCTCGTAAAACAGCTCCAATTGAAACAACAGGACAGCTTGTAGAACTTATTAAAGAGGGTATACCAGCAGCGGCTCGCCGTAAAGGTGGACATCCTGCGAAGCGCATATTTCAAGCAATTCGAATTGCTGTGAATGACGAGCTAGGCGCAGCGGAGGATTCGTTAGTCGATGCGATTGATATGATTAATGTAGGTGGCCGTATTAGTGTTATTACTTTCCATTCATTGGAAGACCGCCTATGCAAGACTATTTTTAAAGAAGCGTCATCTTTACCGGAATTACCACCAAATTTACCTGTAATTCCTGATGACATGAAGCCAACTTTAAAGCTTATATCTAGAAAGCCGATTCTACCTTCTGAGGAAGAATTAGCAGTTAACAATCGAGCTCGTTCAGCGAAGCTTAGAGTGGTGGAGAAAATTAACGACAAAGGGCGTGAGTAAATGGCAGCAGTACGTGTAAGGCAGCACCAACAGCAACATGTGCAACAACCGATAACACCACCTAGTCCACAACCCACTATCATACGTCGTAAAAAAACGAACCAGAAGTTTGAAAAAATGATGCTACTAGCTTTAGTAAGTATCATCATGGTATTGTCAGTGTTAGTTTTGAATAATCAAGCAGCGATTCAAACGACAAGCATGGACATTCAAAAAATCGAAGCAGAAGCAGATGAGATTGCAAAACAGAATGTTGACTTAACAGTTCGTGTAAGTGAACTTTCTACATACGAAAATATATGGAAAAAAGCAAAAGAACTCGGTTTAACTCAAAATGAGAAAAATGTAAAGGTAGTGCCGGGAGAATGAAAAAAAAGAGATTTCGATTCCAATGGGGAGCCTTTCTATTACTAGTTTTTTATGGAGGGCTCTTTTTTCTATTATTCACGCGAATGATTACATTACAGGCGACAGGTGAAGCAGAAGGACAAGCGCTCGCTGCAAAAGCAGCGGCTAAATATAACAAAGAAAGTGCAATCACAGCAAACCGAGGCAAAATTTTTGATAGAAATGGACAAGTTATAGCTGAAGATACGCTTAGTTATCGACTAATTGCCGTAGTTAGTGATAAGGCTACTACAGATGAAAAGAGACCCCATCATGTTGTAGACCCTGAAAAAACGGCAGAAATCTTAAGTGAATATATCAAAATGGATAAAGAGGATATTTATAAAAGGCTAACGAAGCTCCGCAGTGATGGAACTTTGCCATATCAGGTGGAGTTTGGTGTGGCAGGTAGAGGCATTAACCATGAAGTCATGAGCAAAATTAAAGAAGAAAAATTACCTGGGATATTGTTTGTTAGCGATTTAAAACGCTATTATCCGAATGGTGTTTTTGCTTCACATTTAATTGGTTTTGCTCTGAAACAGGACAATAAGGACGGCACCGTAACGACGAAAGGGAAAATGGGGTTAGAACTTACCTATGATAAGGAGTTAACGGGTGTTAATGGCAAAGTAAAATATCAAACCGATGCCTTTAGTTACTTATTACCAAACAGTGAAAAAATGGTGACACCTGCAAAAGATGGCGATAATATCTTTTTAACAATTGATAAGACAATTCAAAGTTTCGTAGAGGATGCTATGACGCAAGTTGAGAAAGAATATAATCCCGAGTCAATGATTGTCGTTGTAGCTGAACCGAAAACAGGGAAAATATTAGCGATGTCACAGCGTCCAACTTTTAATCCAGATACACGTGAAAGTACGAATATGAAATGGCTTAATGCTGTGATTGAAGAAACCATTGAACCAGGTTCGACGATGAAGACGTTCACACTTGCTTCTGCCATCGATACAGGTAAATGGTTACCATCTGAAAAATATATGTCTGGGCAATATACAGTGTATGACCGTACAATTCGAGATCATAACCAAGTAGGTTGGGGGAAAATCTCGTATTTACAAGGTTTCCAACGTTCATCTAATACAGCAATGGCCCATTTATTAAAAAGCATTGGTGATGATGTATTTGTTGATTACTTAGGTAAATTCGGTTTTGGTAAGAAAACAGGCATTGATTTACCGAATGAAGCAACGGGTACGATTTTATCGAAATATCCTATTCAACGCGTGACAACGACTTATGGACAAGGTTCAACCGTGACACCGATACAGCTAATCCAAGCGATGACAGCGATTGCGAATGACGGTAAGATGATGCAGCCGTATGTTATCGATAAGATTGTAGATTCATCAACTGGTGAAATTATCCAACAACATGAGCCGGAAGAAAAAGGTCAACCAGTGTCAGCAGATACAGCAAAACAAGTACGTGAAATTCTTGCTTCGACATTAACATCAGAGTTTGGGACAGCGAAGGACTTTATCCTCGATGAATACCAAGTAGCTGGTAAAACGGGTACAGCCCAGATACCAAAGGCAAACGGAACCTATTCATGGGGAGCCAATCAGTTCTTGTATTCATTCCTAGGAATGGCGCCATATGATGATCCGCAACTCATTATGTATGTGTCGGTGGAAAAACCAAAGCTTAAAGGTGAGCTAGGTTCTGTACCAGTTTCCAAAATATTTAAGCCAGTTATGCAAAATAGTTTAAAACATTTAAATATTAGCCCTGCTGATGTTCAGCATGTCAATCATACAGCTATACAAGATTATACTGGTCAGCATGCAGAAGCTATTCAAGTTGAACTGGCAAACGATGGATTAAATCCAGTAATTGTTGGAGCTGGAGGAGAAGTTTTAGAACAATATCCGAAAAGTGGACAAAAACTTGTCAAAGGTAGTTTTGTCTTTTTGAAAACAGCAGGGGATATTGCATTGCCAAACTTTACAAACTGGTCATTACGTAATCTATTAGTTTTTAAATCCATGTCAGGTCTAGAAATTGAAGTTGTTGGAGAGGGCTTTGCAGTCAGTCAAAGTGTATCTGCAGGTACCGTAATTTCAGATAGTGCGCCAATTGTAGTGAAGTTAAAAACACCTGCTGAAAGCTTTGTACAAGATGTTGAAGCGCCGTCTGAAGGAGAAATTGAACAGGTAGATGATGAATAGCCATTGAATAGAAGTCCACTTTATTTCATACGTTGTAAAAAACAAGGTGTGATGTCGAATGAAGTGGATTTCTATCCATTCCAAAAAACGTTTACGTATTTTATATGTTTTGTTTTTGTGCGTAGCTGTAGCGATAGTTATTCGGTTATTTGTTTTACAAGTATTTGATCAAAAAGAATTGACACAAAAAGCAGAAGAAAACTGGGATCGTGAAATTCCTTTTGCCAATGAGCGAGGACATATTACGGACAGGGATGGTAATAGTATTGTGACCAATAAGCTGGCGCCTACCTTATATTTTATGCCTTCGCAAAGTAAAGATATTGCAGGAGCAGCCGCACAAATAGCACAGGTACTGGAAGTAGACCAACAAAAACTGTTGGAAAAGATGCAGAAAAAGGCGTACTTAGTAAAGCTAGCACCTGAAGGGAAAAATATTTCCTACGAGAAAGCTGTTCAACTACAAGGCATGCAAATTGAGGGATTATATAGTGGTGTGGATTACTCAAGAGATTATCCTTATGGCACGCTTCTATCGCGATTTTTAGGTTTTACAGGATATGATGCGCAAGGGCTAGCAGGTATAGAATATGAGTATGACAAACTATTGCGAGCAAATTCTTCAGCTATACGACTTTTTACAGATGCCAAAGGTAATAACTTACCCAATGTTGCAAGTGCATGGAAAGCAGGAGAAGATGGGGCAACAATTGAGCTAACGATTGATGTCGATGTACAGCAAGTCGTTGAACGTGAATTATCACAGGCAATGGAACGTTATGAAGCAGATCAGGCAATGGCGGTAGCAATGAATCCTAATACAGGTGAAATACTAGCTTTAGCCTCCTATCCAACCTTTCATCCGGCTGAATATCAACAGGTCGAGCCGGCTATCTACAATCGGAATTTGCCGGTGTGGATGACCTATGAGCCAGGTTCTACTTTCAAAATTATTACGCTTAGTGCTGCTTTAGAAGAGAACTTGGTGGACTTAGAAAAGGATACTTTTTACGATCAAGGCTATACAATGGTTGCCGGTGCTAGACTGCGCTGTTGGAAGCGTGAAGGTCATGGACATGAAACGTTTTTAGAAGTTGTACAAAATTCTTGTAACCCTGGTTTTATAGAATTAGGTCAACGTTTGGGTAGTGAAAGATTATTACAGTATATTAAAGACTTTGGTTTTGGAGAAAAAACAGGCTCCAATATTGCTGGTGAAGCTTCAGGGATACTATTTTCGAAAGAGGCATTTGGCCCTGTAGAACAAGCGACCACTTCATTCGGTCAAGGGGTAGCCGTAACACCGATCCAGCAGGTGCAAGCAGTAGCTGCTGCAGTCAATGGGGGCAAGCTGTATACGCCGTATGTTGTAAAGAAAATATTTAATCCAGATACAGGTGAAACGATTAACGAAACAAAACCAGTTATTAAAAGGCAAGTAATTCGTGAAGAAACGTCTGCAAAAGTACGTGAAGCATTAGAGTCGGTAGTAGCGAAGGGGTCAGGTCGACAAGCGTATCGAGATGGTCTACGTATTGGGGGTAAAACAGGTACAGCACAAAAAGTTGAAAATGGCCGGTATAAAGATGGCGAGTATATCGTATCTTTTATAGGCTTTGCACCAGCCGATAATCCACAAATTGTCGTATATGTAGCGGTGGATAATCCGAAGAAAACAACGCAATTTGGTGGCGTGGTAGCGGCTCCGATTGTTGGTCAAATTATTGAAGATGTAGCACCTTTTATTGGCATTGAAAAATCAAAGGAACAGCTTGAAAAGGATTATCGTTGGGGTGACCCACTTACTGTGAAAGTACCTAGTTTTATTGGTCAAACGAAGGATGACATTGCCAAGCAACATTATCCATTCCGTATTGAATGGCATGGAGAAGGAGCTAAAATTGGTAGTCAATTACCTGAAGTGGATAGTGTTATCAAACAAGACGGCACCATTCATTTATATTTAGTGAACTAATGTAACTTTACCTTTAAAAAAAGGGAAAGAACCACTATTATTATGAAGGGTAGTAATAATTATATGAGAGTTTGTGCTTTTTTCGTGAAGAAGAAAGTGAAACAAGATTTAAAGGAGATTTTTCAATGAAACTCGCAACAACGCTTACCATTTTAGCTATTGCTTTTATAGTAACAGTTATCTTGGCACCAATTAGTATTCCACTTCTTCGTCGATTGAAGTTTGGGCAAAGTATTCGTGAAGAAGGACCAAAATCACACATGAAAAAAGCAGGTACACCAACAATGGGGGGCATTATCTTTTTAATCGCCATCATCCTTACAACAGTTGGCATTGGCAGCTTTTTAGATTTATTCACCTCACAAACCGTGGTCCTTTTACTTGTGCTCGTAGGCTTTGGCTTGATTGGCTTTTTAGATGACGGCTTGAAGGTTATCTTTAAACGCAATCTTGGGTTGACATCTATTCAAAAGTTAATAGGGCAAATTGTCATCGCAATACTTGCATACTTCTTATTACACGCAAGTTCTTTTGATACCACATTAGCTATTCCTTTTACAGACTGGACAATTGATCTTGGTATTTTTTATGTAGCGTTTTTAATTTTCTGGTTAGTTGGTTTCTCTAATGCTGTTAACCTAACAGATGGTCTAGACGGGCTAGTGGCAGGTACAGCTTCTATTGCTTTTGCGGCATTCGGTGTAATTGCGCTATTCCAAGATCAAGCTGATATCGCTTTATTTACATTTGCGGTAACGGGTGCTTTGTTAGGGTTTTTACTATTCAATGCAAACCCTGCAAAGGTATTTATGGGAGATACCGGTTCACTTGCACTCGGTGGTGCATTAGCGATGGTATCTGTCTTAGTTAAAGAAGAGTTTTTACTTGTATTAGTTGGATTAGTGTTTGTTATTGAAACACTATCTGTCATTTTGCAGGTGGGTAGCTTTAAAATTCGCAAAAAACGTATTTTTAAAATGAGTCCTATCCACCATCATTTTGAATTATCAGGTTGGTCAGAATGGAAAGTTGTACTTGTCTTTTGGTCAACTGCTTTAGCAGTAGCATTGATTGCAGTCTTATCGGAGGCGTTCTAATGAGAGAGTATACAGATTTACAACATAAAAAAGTCCTTGTTTTAGGCCTAGCTAAAAGTGGTGTTGCAGCAGCGGAGATTTTACATGAGCTTGGCGCCTTTGTGACAGTCAATGATTCTAAGCCGTTTGATGAAAGCCCTGATGCACAAGGTCTATTGCAAAAAGGCATTACCGTTATTTGTGGTCGTCATCCCGAGGATTTACTTGATGAAGGCTTTGAAATAGTCGTCAAAAATCCAGGTATCCCATATAGCAATAACATCGTAGCAGATGCGATAAAACGTGAAATTCCTGTATGGACAGAAATAGAGCTTGCTTATTTAATTAGTGATGCACCATTTGTTGGTATTACTGGTTCTAATGGTAAAACGACAACGACGACATTAATATTCGAAATGCTGGAAAATGGTGCGAAGAAGCCATTAATCGCAGGTAATATTGGGACCGTAGCTTGTGGAGTAGCAAAAGAAGCGCAAGAAGATAATGTCATTGTGACAGAGCTTTCATCATTCCAACTGATGGGTACTAAAACATTTAAACCAAAAATTTCTATATTAACAAATCTTTATGATGCACACCTTGATTATCACGGTACGTTTGATAACTATGCTGAAGCAAAATTTGGCGTAACACGCAATCAAGATGAAACAGATTATTTCATTTTCAATGCGGATCAGCCGATTGTTGTGGGCTATGCTGCAAAATCCAATGCACAGAAAGTGCCGTTTTCGTCGAAAGGACGTACCGAGCAAGGGATTAGTGCCGATGATACAACAATCTATTGGCAAGGTGAACCGTTTATGGACAGAGCGATTATTGCATTGCCAGGTAAACATAATTTAGAAAATATTTTAGCGGCAGTAGCAGCTTGTATATTGATCGGCTGCGAAAAAGCTAAAATGGAAGAGGTTTTAGCTAAATTTGGAGGTGTCCGTCACCGTACCCAATTTGTACGTGAGTGGAATGGACGGAAAATTTATAATGATTCTAAAGCAACTAATTGCCTAGCAACGAAAAGTGCGCTGGATGCATTCCAAGCACCCGTTATTTTGCTAGCGGGTGGTTTAGACCGTGGACATTCTTTTGAAGAGTTACGACCTTGCATGGGGCATGTCAAAGGTGTAGTAGCGTTCGGTGAAACGGGCTTACGCTTTGTAGAATTTGCTAAGTCTTGTGGAGTTTCACAAACGGTCATTGCTCAAAATGTAGAGGATGCAGTTCATTATGCCGCACCAATGTCTGCAGAAGGAGATGTTATTTTATTATCACCTGCCTGTGCAAGTTGGGATCAATATGACAGCTTTGAAATCCGTGGGGATGTTTTTATTGATGCTGTAATGAAGCTGTAACGAGCCTGTAACTATTTTAGAATATACTTGACGTGGAAGGATGGCATTACTGAGAGGGAAAGAAAGCTATTTATTGCTCGTAACAACTTTGATGCTATCAGTAATCGGCATTATTTTCGTCTATTCTGCAGGTACCTATTGGAGTGCCGTTCATTATAGTGGAAAAATGCCGTTTTATATGAAACAAAGTTTGTATTTTGGGGTAGGCATTGTCGTGTTTTTCATCACGATTCGATTAGAAATCTTGAAAGAGCAATCCTTTTGGAAGATGGCTTATCTATTTTCGTTGGTTTTACTTGTCCTTGTTCTTATACCAGGGATTGGTCTTGAGCGAAATGGTTCACAAAGTTGGATTGGTGTTGGACCATTAACCATACAACCTGCTGAAATAACGAAAATTACCGTTCTTGTTTACATGAGTCATATATTGGCGCAACATAAAACCGGAACACCAGTAGTAAATTGGCGTCATGCCGTAATAGTAATAATACCGGTTGCACTGATTATGCTTCAGCCCGATTTTGGCTCTGTTTTTATACTCGTTGTCTCTGTTTTTTTACTGTTATTTGTGGCAGGTTATCCGTTAAAACTTTATGCAATGATTATGGTAGCGGGAGTTGCTGGATTAGTAGGATTGATTGCAACAGCACCTTATCGACTTAAACGAATTGAAGCGTTTCTTGATCCATGGGCCGACCCTTTAGTCAGTGGTTTCCAAGCTGTACAATCGTTAATGGCAATTGGTCCAGCAGGGATTTTTGGACATGGCTTTGGCCAAAGTAGACAAAAGTTCTTGTATTTACCTGAACCACAAAATGATTTTATTTATGCGATTATTTTAGAAGAAATCGGTTTAGTAGGTGGACTTGTTATTTTAGCGCTGTTTGTGTTGACAATATACGCTGGTTATAAGTTTGCAGTACAGGCTAAATCAAGAACATCCTATTACGCCATTATTGGACTTGTGACAATGTTGACGGTGCAGGCATTTTTAAATATTGCAGTAGTAATCGGTTTGGTTCCTGTAACCGGTGTCACATTACCTTTTATTAGCTATGGTGGAACATCTTTAGTAACAATGTGGTTAATAATAGGTATTATTTATCAATTAGCGAAATAAATATAAAGGAGGAGTACTTTTATGGAGAAAGTAATTGATATAGAAGATCGCATCCCTACGCTAAAACTGCGACGAAAAAAGCGTACAAATCGTAAATTCATAGTCCTAATATTACTTTTCTTTTTGGTGCTAGCTGTACTCCTTTATTTTCAATCTCCTTACAGTGATATTAAAAACATTACGGTGAACGGTGCTAAACTAGCTGACGAGCAATATTACTTAGATGCTAGTACACTTGCACCAGGAAAGTCGATGTGGGGTTTTACGGTTAAAGATGTAGAACAGGCTATACTAAAGGACAAATGGGTGCAAGAGGTACAAGTGAAGCGTAAATGGCTGAGAGGCGTAACGATTGATATTAAGGAATGGAAAAAAGTTGCGTATCTAGCGGGTGATGGAACCTATTACCCATTATTAGAGAACGGTAAAAAATTTGAGCAAGCTGGCGACAATATCCCGATTGATGCGCCCGTTTTTATTGGCATAACGGGGGAAAAGACCATTAACAAGCTTGTAGAACAATTAGCCCGTTTAAAACCTGAAGTTTTAGCTTTAATCTCACAAGTCAATACTAACAGTAATGAGGCCAATCCTAATGCGGTCAAGCTTTATATGAATGACGGCTATGAAGTACGTGCAGTGATACCAACATTAGCTGAAAAGCTAAATTATTATCCATCCATTGTTGCGCAAATTGCAGATTTAGAAAAGGGAGTTATCGACATAGAAGTCGGCTCTTATTACCGTCCCTTTAATGATGAGTACAACAAAGTGAACATTGATATGGAGGACAACCCTGATGGAAAAGTGGCCAATCAGGAAGTGAATGAAGATGAACAACAAGAAACAGACTAGCAAAGGGAATTTCTTTACGAGGAAACAATTTGAGCTGCTCATCGTTTGCATAACAACTGGGTTTATCATCGGCTATTCTTACAACCAAGCGAAGGACAATCGCCAAAGTAGCGCCATTAAATCAGAGCTATTTGAACAAGAAGATTCATATCGTGAGGAGCTCATTGAACAACAAGAGCGCAATAAAGAACTCACAGAAGAAGCCAACATGTTACAAGAAAAGATTCGGCACTATGAAAAGAAATTTGCATCAAATGAAAAGGATTCTAAGAACTTAGTTCAAGAAGCAGAAGATTTACGATTATTGTTAGGTGATTTAGATTCAGAAGGAAAGGGTATACGTATTACACTTCAAGATGGTGATTACGATCCTAAATCTGTAAACCCTAATGATTATATCGTCCACGAAAGTCATGTTTTTAAGTTGCTAAATGAATTAAAAATTTCTGGAGCACAAGCGATTGCCATTAATGGACAACGGGTCATGGCGAATTCTTATATTAGATGTAATGGCCCTGTTATTACAATTGACGGCAAGCAACACCCAGCTCCATTTGTCATCGAGGCAATTGGGGATTCGGCGACACTCCGCGCTTCATTGAACTTAAGTGGTGGTGTAGTAGATCAGTTGCTAAATGACAACATTGTGGTGTCCTTAGAAGAAAATCAAAAGTTAATGATGCCTAATGTCAAAGTAGAAAGTTAAACATGGGCAGAAAGTTATGTTAAGCCTCCTGTGGATGTCCTAGATCATTATTTGTATTTATGAAATGCAAAGTCTAAATTTGATGATATCAAGGAGTAATTGTTTGCGATGCGTCTAGGAGGGGCTATTTTGAAAAAAAATATGTACACCCGAATAACGATCGTGCTATTTATTATCGGTTTGATGATAGCGGTACAATACAATACCATTCAAAAACCAGCTGAGCGAGATACACGAGATATTTGGGCCATACGAGAGGAATTAGCAGAAGAAAAGAAAAGGCATTCCACATTATTAGCAGATATTCGCTCACTCAATGAGGTAGTGGGTCGCTATGAGCAATCTGAAAAAACTAATTTACAAGGTGTTTTAAATGAGACAGTAAATCGTTTAAAACAACAGGCAGGTCTTACGGATATAACAGGTCCTGGGGTGATACTTCGAGTGGAGCCAGCCCCAGAATTAGTAGCAATGGGGTATGAAATAAAAGAGATTTCTCCAGACTTACTGACCCAATTACTGAATGAATTATTTAAATATGATGCTGCTAGTGTTGCAATTGATGGAAATCGTATTGTTCATACCACAGCTATTAGGGACATCAATGGGAAAACAACAGTGAACAGTGTAGCACTGTCTTCGCCACCATTCGAAATTTATGTTGGGACAACGACATTTAAGGCAGCTCAAAAAATGTATAATTCCATTCAAGCTTCAACATTTATCGATTCATTTTATTTAGATAATTTTAATTTAGTGATAGAGGAGCCGACTGAATTGGTAACCATACCGGCATTCGATCAGCCATTGACGAATGATTATTTAACAGAGGTCAAAAAAGGAGAATAAACTATGTGGCTACCATTTCTAGGTTTGGTGCTTGGACTAGCATTAGGCTTGTTAACAAATATCCAAATCCCCTCTATTTATGAAAATTATTTGTCTATAGCAGTGCTGGCTGCTTTAGACACGTTATTTGGCGGTATACGAGCTCAATTACAGCAAGTATATGACGATAAAGTATTTGTATCAGGTTTCTTTTTTAATATAGTTCTTGCGGCGGGACTGGCATTTTTAGGTGTGAATTTAGGCGTAGACTTATATTTAGCAGCCATTTTCGCTTTTGGAGTACGTTTGTTCCAAAATATAGCAATCATTAGGCGTATTTTACTAACTCGGTTAGATGAAAAACGTCACAACAAGAAGAAAACTTCCATAGAATGAGAGAAAAATTGACCAAAATACTCGATTTGCTTAGACATTATGCAAGATTTACAATAGAATGAAATTAAGAGCATTTTCAAGGAGGTGCAGCGAATTGAATCAGCAGGAATTGTATATATCACTCGATATAGGATCTTCCTCTATCAAAGTATTAATAGGTGAAATGAGCGACGGACAATTACATGTAATTGGGGTCGGTAATGTAAAATCGAATGGTGTTCGAAAAGGTGCGATTGTTGATATTGATGCAACAGTTCAGTCTATTCGGAAAGCAGTAGAACAAGCAGAGCGGATGACTGGTTATCAAATCGATGAAGTCGTTTTAGGCGTTCCAGCGAACCAGACGATGTTACAACTAGTTAAAGGTGTTGTCGCTGTAAATAGTGAAAATAGAGAAATTACAGATGATGATTTAGACAGAGTGGTAGAATCTGCACAAGTCATGTCAATACCTCCTGAACGTGAATTAGTCAACATCATTCCTAGACAGTTTATAGTAGATAATTTAGATGAAATTAAAGATCCACGAGGTATGATAGGTATTCGTCTCGAAATGGACGCGACAATGATTACGACCTCTAAAACGTTGTTACACAATGTACTTCGTTGCGTAGAGAAAGCAGGATTAAGCATTAGAGAAATATATTTACAACCACTGGCTGCTGGTTTTTTTGCATTAACGGAAGATGAGAAAAACCAAGGAACAGCATTTATTGAATTGGGTGGTGGCTCAACGACTATTGCAGTATTTGAAGAAGGGCTACTGACACACACTGGTGTTATTCCAGTAGGTGGTGACCATATTACAAAAGACATTTCAATTGTTTTAAAAACACCGACAGATCAAGCGGAGCAAATAAAACACCAATTTGGACATGCCTTTTATGATGATGCTTCAGACGATGAACTGTTTGAAGTGCCAGTTGTAGGTACAGATTCTAGGGATCAGTACAGCCAACGCTATATTTCTGAAATTATTGGTGCAAGATTAGAAGAATTATTTGAACTAGTAATTGATGAGTTAGCACGTTTAGGCGTTCGCGATTTGCCAGGCGGTGTTGTTTTAACAGGTGGTGTTGCAAAGCTAGATGGTATTGCTCAATTAGCACGCCAAATACTGCAAACGCGTGTTAGAATATATACTCCAGATTATATTGGCGTTAGAGAGCCTTCATTTACGACGGCAGTTGGACTGATTCGTTACGCCTATTTAGAAGATGATTTTTACGGAAAAGGTACGAATACGCAGCCTATTGAATATGCGGTTGTTGGTGCACAAGCGCCTGCATCTAAAAAGCAAGAATATGCTGCACCTTCAGAATCAAAAGGAAGCGTAATCGGTAGAGCAAAAAAATTATTTGATAAATTTTTTGATTAACTTGAATGCGTAATGAATGATACAGAGTCGAGTTACCGTGGGAGGAAAAAAGAATGTTAGAATTTGATACAAGTGTCGATCAACTTGTAGTTATAAAAGTCATTGGTGTGGGTGGTGGCGGTAACAACGCTGTTAACCGAATGATAGAGCATGGTGTACAAGGCGTTGATTTTATCGCTGTGAACACGGATGCACAGGCTTTAAATTTATCGAAAGCTGAAATTAAGCTACAAATCGGTACAAAGCTTACACGTGGTTTAGGAGCAGGAGCTAATCCAGAAGTAGGGAAAAAAGCGGCAGAAGAAAGCCGTGAACAATTAGAAGAAGTATTACGCGGAGCGGATATGGTATTCGTTACAGCTGGAATGGGCGGAGGCACAGGTACTGGTGCTGCACCAGTTATCGCACAAATTGCCCGTGATTTAGGAGCTCTAACAGTAGGTGTCGTAACACGACCGTTTACTTTTGAAGGGCGCAAACGACAAACACAGGCAATCGGTGGTATCGGAGGCATGAAAGAAGCTGTAGATACTTTGATCGTCATTCCAAACGACAAGCTCTTACAAATTGTCGACAAATCGACTCCGATGCTGGAAGCTTTCCGTGAAGCGGATAACGTTTTACGTCAAGGTGTACAAGGTATTTCGGATTTAATTGCAACACCAGGTCTTATCAACCTAGACTTTGCGGACGTAAAAACAATTATGTCTAACAAAGGTTCTGCGTTAATGGGTATTGGTATTGCGACAGGTGAAAATCGTGCTGCAGAAGCTGCTAAAAAAGCAATTTCAAGTCCATTACTCGAATCATCTATTGATGGCGCTAAAGGTGTACTGATGAACATTACAGGTGGTTCTAACCTAAGCTTATTTGAAGTACAAGAAGCGGCAGATATTGTGGCATCGGCTTCAGATGAAGAAGTGAATATGATTTTCGGTTCGGTTATTAATGAAAATTTAAAAGATGAAATCATTGTTACGGTGATTGCAACAGGTTTCTCAGAAGAGGCATTACAACAACACCGAGGAAATGCGCGTCCGAGCATTAATAATAATCGACAAGCTGCTCCACAACAACAAGCGCCAATTCGTGAGCAACGTCAAGAAGTTCATGTACAACAAGAACAACCGCGTCAAAATCATCAAAATTATGCACAAGATGATATGTTAGAAGTACCTGCATTTTTACGTAACCGTAAAAATCGTGGATAATCAAAGAGGCTGGGACAAAAGAGAAGAAGTGTTAGATTGACTGCCATCAATCTAACACTTTTTTGCTATGCCGTTGTTGTCCGCTACGGCGGTGCTTTCCGCGGGCACACCGTAAGCCGCAACCCTCGCTAACGCGCGGTCTGTTGCGTCTAACATTATGTGCTGTTCCCGCTGGAGTCAGTGCCTTCGCTACCAACAACTAGTGAACACTTCTAATTTTTTTAATTGCAAAAGCAAGAATAGCTAAGGTCTCCATATAGCAAAAAATTATGAACAGCTTTCGTCTGTTTCTTAAATTTTTTTAGTTATGTCCCAGCCCCTTTTTAAGTGCCAGTCACGCAAACAATTCTGAATTGTTTGCGTGACTGGCACTTTTTGTGTAAGGAAACGATGTTTTTTGTCAAAACATTTTTAGGAAATCATGCGATTGTTTGACAATATTTGTAGCGCTGGCATGCTAACTTTGTAAGTAGGAGGCGGCTGTTATGTATGGAGAATGGCTGGTGCTCATTAATACGCTTTATAATCTAGCAATACTGACGTTTACAGCAAAAGTTACAGGCGTTTTTGTAAAGAATACGAGATTATTAATGAGTTCAATAATTAGTAGTTTAATAGCTGTAATTGGTGGTCAAACGCTACTTACGATTGTGCTAAGTTTCATTGTACTAATCGGTCTAGCCTTTCGCTTTAAGCTTCGAAGCTTTCAAAAGCAAGGGCCGATTGTCCTGACAGCTACCATCGTTATCGGCGGACTGTTAACAGCATTACAACCGTATTTAAAGAATCTTTCTGTCATGCATTTTATTGTACTTTGCTTATTGCTCGCAGTTGGTAATTTAATCATTTTTTATAAGCAATGGGGCTTTGTTAAGCTGGAGCGAGTAAGTGGACAATTTGTATTTCAAACAACCTTGAAGGTTTTTGACAAAGAAATTCCACTTTCGGCATTTGTAGATACAGGCAATCAATGTATCGAGCCGTTATCGGGAAAACCTGTCCATTTTGTTTCATATGCAGCGCTACGGCCTTATTTACCAGCGACAATTCATGAAGCATTAATGCAATGGCGAGAAACAGATCCTTACGATGTATCAATGTTTTCAGTAGATTATCAGCGTCTTATTCGATTTATTCATGTTAATACTGTACAGCAACAAACAGTAGTTTTAGGTTTTCGCTTTGATGAATGGCATATAAAAGGCGAGTCATCACAAGTGAAAACAAATGAATATATCGTGTTAACGAAAAAAGCTAAAAATTTTCCACATAGCACAGCAGCAATTTTACATTTTTCAGCGCTTTCAAATAACTCATAGAGGGGGAGAACTATTGCTTCTTAGGCTACTTGCTAGCTTGAAAAAATTATGGGGTAAGTTTCGGAGTCGTGAAACGTACTATATAGGGGGAAATGATTCATTGCCAGTGCCACTAAGTCGAGAAGAAGAAGTCACAGTCATTGCATCCTTTATGAACGGAGATTTACGAGCTAGAGATACACTTATTGAACGTAATTTACGTCTTGTTGTTTATATTGCTAGACGTTTTGATAATACGGGTACGCCGATTGAAGATTTAATTAGTATTGGTTCGATTGGCTTAATAAAGGCGATTGAAACGTTCAATACAGATAAAAATATTAAACTTGCAACGTACGCATCACGTTGTATTGAAAATGAAATTTTGATGCATTTACGTAAAACGAGTCGCATGAAGGGTGAAGTTTCACTAGATGAGCCACTAAATTCTGATGCTGACGGAAATGAATTATTATTGTCTGATATTTTAGGCACAGAGGAACATATTATTTTAGATAATGTTGAAAAGAAAATTGAACGACAACATATGTTCCATGCCATTAATTTATTAGGTGCACGTGAAAGATATATTATGGAATGTCGTTTCGGTTTAAACGGAAAAATTGAAATGACACAAAAAGAAGTAGCCGATCATTTAGGTATTTCGCAATCATATATTTCTAGGCTAGAAAAGAAAATTATTCAAGATTTACGAGAAAATTTAAATCAGCCAATATCTTAGATAGGGAAATTTATCCTACCTAAAATTGGTCGCGCTTTTTCTGCATATTCTCGATTCTGTCGGACAAACTGATGTAACGGTTTAGTCAGAGAATAACATCCGGAGGAATCGAATATGCGAACAAAAGTAGATCTTTGCGGCTTAGATACATCGACTTTGCCAATTTTAAAGCACGAAGAAATGAAGGAACTCTTCATTCGATTACAAGCAGGAGAAACCGAGATTCGGGAAGAGCTTGTAATGTGCAATTTAAGGTTAGTGCTAAGTATTGTCGGACGATTTGCCTATAGGGGTGAACAGGCAGATGATTTATTTCAGGTAGGCTGTATTGGCCTCATGAAAGCCATTGATCATTTCGATTTAAAGCATAATGTGCGATTTTCAACATATGCTGTACCAATGATCATTGGTGAAATTCGTCGCCATCTGCGTGATCATCATGCACTACGTGTTTCTCGTTCTCTTAGAGATATTGCGTATAAGGCGATGCAGGCAAAAGAACAATGGATAACCGATAATTTGCGAGAACCAACGATTGAAGAAATTGCTGAAATGATTGACATGAAAAAGGAAGATGTATTATTCGCTTTAGATGCCATTCAAGACCCAGTATCATTACAAGAGCCTATTTATGCAGACGGTGGAGACGCTGTTTATATGATGGACCAATTACGTGATGATGATGTATCGGAAGATCAATGGGTTGCCTACGTGTCGGTGAAGGAAAGTTTGCAAAAATTAGATGTACGTCAGCAAATGATTGTAGCAAAGCGTTTTTATTATGGTGAGACACAAACTGAAATTGCCAAAGAATTAGGGATTTCCCAAGCGCAAATTTCACGTCTTGAAAAAAATGCCATTGAAACAATGCAGAAAGATTATAAGTGAGTAGACAATGCGCACCCGAAACTTTCGGTGCGCATTTTATCTTCATTGATAAAAATAAAACGATGGTACATGTCATAGATTTTATTAAAGCTAATAAAGAACAATAATGTGAGCATGTTGCTCTGTGTAGCAGCAAGTTAGCATTTAACAATGCAAGTTTTAGCTTAAATTAAAATTGACACTGGAATGAGTGGTATTGATTTAGTAGGAGGGATACAAATGCGTTTCTCAATGTTACAGCAAAAAGAAGTAATAGAAGCAGGCAATGGACGTTTTTTAGGCTTTGTCGTAGATGCAGAGGTATCGAAAGAAACTGGCTATGTAACTGCGTTTATGATTGCAGAGCCGAGAAAGTATCTAGGTTTTTTTAGAGGAGAAGAGTCGATTAGAAAAGTCCATATGAAGGATGTTCTTGTTGTAGGAAAGGATGTCATTCTAGTAAAGGCATTATCGTAGAATCATAGCATCTGTGTGGCTTGCTTCTATTTTTTGAACAGTAAGACTGTAGCCTCTCATGTCGTTTAAGCAACGTGGATGTATCAGTATTAATAGGTCAGGCTATTCATTGATAAATCAAGAGTTGCTTGTTACAATAAAGGAAACTAAGTTGTAAAGTTGGGAAAAACAGTGACGAAAATCTTAACAAATTTAGACAAAATTAATAGTCAAATTCAAACAGCACAACAACGCTCAAATCGTGAAGCAACTAACGTTCAAATTATTGCTGTAACGAAAGAGGTTTCCGTTGAAAGAACACAAGAAGCAATTGATGCAGGGCTTATACATTTAGGTGAAAATCGTCCTGAGGGCTTAAAGCAAAAAATTGAAGCCATTCAAGCAAATGTACACTGGCATTATATTGGATCATTACAAACTCGAAAAGTAAAACAAGTTATTAATGAAATTGATTACTTACATTCATTAGATCGTTTAAGTTTAGCTGAAGAGATTGAAAAAAGAGCAACAAAACCTGTAAAATGTTTTGTACAAGTTAATGTGTCAGGTGAACAATCGAAGCATGGTTTAACGATTGATGACGCAGTTACATTTATTGAATCTTTACAAAACTTTACGAAAATTCAAGTTGTAGGTCTAATGACAATGGCACCAAATACAGAGGACGAAACAATCATTCGCTCTGTTTTTAAGCAATTAAAACAATGTCAACAGCAAATAGCCGAACGAGGATTCGCACACGCGCCTTGTACCGAGTTATCAATGGGCATGTCTAATGACTTTGAAATAGCGGTAGAGGAAGGAGCTACATTCGTTCGAGTCGGAACGGCTCTTGTTGGAAATGAAAGAGGGGAACAGGATGAGCATGAAAAATAAAATTAAAAACTTCTTTTATCTTGAAGAAGAATTAGAAGAAGAAATCACGCAAGCTCCTATTCAACAGCAACAACCCGTGCAGCAACAACCGATTCATGCAGCTAAACCTAAAAAGGTCATTAAGGAACGTAAAGCACAGATTCATGAAATTGTACCGCAAAGTACAGCTGCCAATAATAATATTGTCAGTTTACAAGCAGCAATGAATACAAAGGGTGCGAAAGTTGTATTAGTAGAACCGAGAGTTTATGCAGAGGCACAAGATATCGCAGAAAACTTAAAGAACAAACGTGCAACGATTGTGAATCTACAACGTATCGATCGAGAACAAGGTATAAGAATCATTGACTTTTTAAGTGGTACAGTCTATGCACTTGGTGGAGACATTCAACGTATAGGCAAAGATATTTTCTTATGCACACCAGATAATGTTGAAGTGTCTGGCGAAATTTCAAATTTTATTTTAGACGATAATTAATAGCGAGGATTGTAGTTTATATGACTTTATATATCATTTTGCATTATGTGGATTTAGCATTTACTGTGTATTCATTTATGCTAGTTGCATATGTTTTAATGTCTTGGGTACCAGCTGCTCAAAGTTCAGCAATTGGCCGTTTTTTAGAAAAAGTATGTGAGCCGTATTTAGGGATTTTTAGAAAATTTATTCCAACTATTGGTATGATTGATATTTCTCCGATTGTAGCAATATTTATGTTGAATTTTATTAAAAACGGGCTTTTTATTGTAATTCAAAAAATATTCTTTATGTTTTAGTCAAAATCCTCACAGTTGGTGGGGATTTTTTGTGTAAAGGGGAAATACTAGGCTTAAAAAAGTAGTAGTTTCTAATGAATGAACAAATGGATGAGGTAGATGAGGTGAACGATAGATGGAGCATTTAATACAACATTTTAGGAAGGATGAGCAACCCTTTATTGAGCAGGTAGTAAGCTGGCAGCGCGAGGTAGAAGATCGTTATGCCCCTAAACTTACTGACTTTTTAGACCCAAGGCAGCGTTTTATTGTAGCATCTGTTATTGGGCAAAATAATATGCTCCATACAACAAGTGATGGTCTATTTCATGAGGCAGAACGTCAGCGCATGCTTATTTTCCCAACGTATTTTGAACCCCAGAAGGAAGATTACCAGCTGAAAGTGTTTACTATTCACTATCCTGCAAGGTTTGTGCAATTGCGTCATCCAGATGTACTCGGTGCCCTTTTATCTTTAGGGCTTGATCGTGCCAAATTCGGGGATATTCGTGTCAATGAACAACAAGTACAGTTTGTGGTGGCAAAAGAGGTGGCAGATTATGTACGCCTTCATTTAACGGGGATTGGGAAAGTAAAAGTACATGTCGAATCGATGAAAGAGTTTCAAGTGCTGATCGAAAATGAAGAGGACTGGCAGGAGGAGTCACATACGGTTTCTTCAATGCGTTTAGATGTCATTATCGCAACCGTATTAAAGATTTCTCGTCAAAAAGCCCAAGCACTTATTACGGGAAAGAAAGTGCGAGTAAACTGGACTGAACGAGATGCAGTTGCTTTTGAATGTCAAGAAGGTGATATTTTGTCAGTACGTGGAAGTGGTCGAGTGAAAATAATAATGACTGAAGGCCGAACAAAGAAAGATAAAATCCGTTTACAAATCGGTCGATTGACCCAAAAAGGCTAAAAAACATGTAATTTCCATTTATTTTTACTGCTAAGTTGTTAGAACAATTGTATAATAAGAATTACGAATGTACATGTAAAGGAGAGAAGGATCGTATGCCATTATCACCTATTGATATACATAATAAGGAGTTTACAAAATCTTTCAGAGGTTATGCTGAAGATGAAGTAAATGAATTTTTAGATCAAATCATTAAAGATTATGAAAAACTACTGCGTGAGAAAAAAGAAGTCGATAAGCAATTAGAAATGGCTTTAGAGCAAGCGAGACATTTTAATTCTTTAGAGGAAACATTACAAAAATCTATAGTTGTTGCCCAAGAGGCGGCTGATGAAGTACGCAGAAATTCGCAAAAAGAAGCAAAGCTTATTGTGAAGGAAGCAGAAAAAAATGCTGATCGCATCGTCAATGAGGCATTAACGAAAGCACGTAAAGTAACAATCGAGATAGATGAACTGAAAAAACAATCAAAGGTTTTCCGCAATCGTTTTAAAATGCTTGTAGAAGCACAGTTAGATTTACTGAATGCAGATGATTGGGATCATTTATTGCAGTATGATATTGATTTAACCGAAATTCAGTCTTCTGTTGAGGAAGCACAAGAGTCAGAAGAAATGTAAATAAGGCTTTTACTTAAAAAAGTGAAGGTATCATGTGATGAATATGACTTGACGCAATTCGTGGATTTCCATATACTATTGTAATAGTAAATAAAATAAGCACTTATATGCATAGAGGCAGAGACGAAGACAGTATTTGTTAGGCGTTGACAAGCGATTTGGGGATAGTGGGAGCCCATACAAGCAAATAACAAAGAAAATCACTTCTGAGCTAAATAACTGAACGGCTAGTAAGTTATTTCGGAGCGCACAACGTTAACGTGCTTTCAAGCGGTAGTATATTATGTACTACAACTAGGGTGGTACCGCGAGTTCAAGCTTCTCGTCCCTTACAGGGATTGAGGGGCTTTTTTGTTGTTACTGTTTTGACTTTGGGGCATCATTCGCAGGACATTCGAAATAGCATTGTTTAAATATTAAGCGCAAGTCGTGTTGCATTCACTTTGCTGAGGCTTTTAAGAAGCTGTATGCCATGGATGCTAAGCAGTTGTTCTCTGTTTGCAAAAAATAAAGGAGGAATTACAAATGGTTGAATATAAAGAAACCTTATTAATGCCGAAAACGGATTTTCCTATGCGTGGGAACTTACCAGCAAATGAACCAAAAATGCAAGAAAAATGGAATGAGATGGACATCAATAAATTACAAATGGAGCGTACAGCTGGTCGCCCAGAGTATGTGTTACATGATGGCCCTCCATATGCAAATGGTGATATTCATATTGGCCATGCGTTAAATAAAGTGATAAAAGATATGATTACACGCCATCGCTCCATGACTGGCTATCATGTCAACTATATTCCAGGTTGGGATACACATGGTTTACCAATTGAACAAGCTTTAACAAACAAAGGTGTTAAACGTAAAGAAATGTCCATTGCAGATTTCCGTGAGCTTTGTGAAAAATATGCTTATGAGCAAATTGACAATCAGCGTACACAATTCCGCCGTCTAGGCATTCGTGGCGATTGGGAAAATCCATATATTACGTTAAAACCAGAATTTGAAGCGCGTCAAATTGAAGTATTCGGTAAAATGGCGGAAAAAGGCTATATTTATAAAGGCTTAAAACCAGTATATTGGTCGCCTTCATCTGAGTCTGCATTAGCGGAAGCAGAAATTGAATATAAAGATGTTAAATCAGCTTCTATTTATGTCAGCTTTGCCCTTAAAGATGCAAAAGGCGTTGTGCCAGCCGATGCGAAATTTATTATTTGGACGACTACACCTTGGACACTACCTGCAAACTTAGGGATTTCGTTAAATCCAGAGTTTATCTATGTGGTTGTGGCAGTAGCAGATAAAAAATTCATTATCGCGAAAGAATTGTTAGAAACAGTTGCAAAAGAGCTTGAATGGGAAACGTATGAAGTTGTGCAAGAAGTAAAAGGGGAAGCATTAGATCGTCTTGTAGCCCAACATCCATTCTACGACCGTGAATCGCTTGTGATGGTCGGAGAACATGTTTCTGCGGAAGCAGGTACAGGTTGTGTTCATACAGCTCCAGGACATGGTGAAGATGACTATCAAATTGGGAAAGCTTATGGTTTACCTATTCTTAGTCCAGTGGATAACAGCGGTTGTTATACAGACGAAGCACCAGGTTTTGAAGGTGTCTTCTACAATGATGCAAATAAAATGGTTACTGCCAAATTAGAAGAAGTTGGCGCATTAGAAAAATTAAGCTTCTTTACGCACTCGTATCCACATGACTGGCGTACGAAAAAACCAGTTATTTATCGTGCTACACCACAATGGTTTGCGTCTATCGATGCCTTCCGTGATGAATTATTAGCAGCGGTTAAATCGACGACATTCACACCTGCTTGGGGTGAAACACGTCTTTATAATATGATTCGTGATCGTGGCGATTGGGTTATTTCTCGTCAACGTGCATGGGGTGTACCAATTCCAATTTTCTATGCTGAAAATGGTGAACCAATCATTACACCAGAAACAATTGCGCATATTTCTGCATTATTCCGTGAGCATGGTTCAAATATTTGGTTCCAAATGACTGCGAAAGAATTATTGCCAGAAGGCTTTACACATCCAGGTAGCCCGAATGGTGAGTTTACGAAAGAAAATGATATTATGGACGTTTGGTTTGACTCAGGTTCATCTCACCAAGGTGTGCTAGTTGAACGTGGACTGAAATATCCAGCGGATCTTTACTTAGAAGGTTCTGATCAACACCGTGGATGGTTTAACTCTTCGTTAATTACATCTGTGGCGATTAATGGCTATGCGCCTTATAAAGGCTTATTAACGCACGGTTTCGTTCTTGATGGCGATGGTCGCAAAATGAGTAAGTCACTAGGAAACGTTATTATCCCTCAAAAGGTAATGGACCAATATGGTGCTGATATTTTACGTCTATGGGTAGCATCTGTAGATTATACGGCTGATGTGCGTATTTCTATGGATATGTTAAAACAAGTGTCTGAAGTGTACCGTAAAATCCGTAATACATTCCGTTTCTTACATGGTAATGTAGCTGATTTCAATCCACAAAAAGATCGTGTAGCCTATGCAGATTTACGCGAAATGGATCAATACATTTATATGCGTTTACAAGATGTCTTAAAAACGGTGCGTGGTGCTTACGACCGCTATGATTTTGCGGCTGTCTACCATGCAGTGAATAACTTTGTTGCTGTAGAATTATCTTCTTTCTACTTAGACATCGCAAAAGATGTTGTTTATATTGAAGGGCATGACAATAAAGACCGTCGTGCAATGCAAACAGTCATGTATGATACATTAATGACATTAGTAAAAGTCATGACACCAATTATTCCACATACAACGGATGAGGTGTGGTCTTACTTACATGCACAAGGTGTTGTAGAAGAGATGTCAGTGCAATTAACTGATTTCCCATCAGTAGATGAGCAAGCAAACTTTGATGAGCTTCGTGGCAAATGGGCAGCGATTATCGGAGTGCGTGATGATATTCTAAAAGCATTAGAAGAAGCGCGTAATGCTAAAACAATCGGTAAGTCTCTTGAAGCGAAAATAACAGTTTATGCTAACCAAGAAGTGTTAACATTATTGCATGATGCCAACATTGATTTTGCCCAACTTTCTATCGTTTCTGCTTTTGAGGTAGCAGCAATTGAATCAGCTCCTGCTGAAGCGTTAGCGTTAGAACATGTTTCCATTGTTGTTGAAAAAGCAACAGGCGAAAAGTGTGAGCGTTGCTGGTCAATTTCTGCAACAGTTGGAACAAATGAAGCACATCCAACAGTGTGTGCTCGTTGTGCCGAAGTTGTTGAAAAATATTATGTATAAAAATTAATGAACAATGAGCAGCTCGATGATTTTAGATCGGCTGCTCATTTTTTTTTGAATGCGTGGAACATGTTGAACATACCGATCCAAATTAAGAACATAGTGGAAAGTAGACCATAAATGGGAGATAAGCGAGGATATCTAGATGAATAGCTTTTAGGATACAAACATGCAAAAGTAATCTTTATTTAAACAATATTTCAATTGTGTTTCGGTAATCCGTTGGAGATATTCCTACATATTTTTTAAATGTAAGGCTGTAATAATTGGGTGTATTAAAGCCCGAGCTTGCTGCGATTTTTTCAATGGTGTAGTCAAATTTTCGCAAGTAGGGGAGTGTTTTTATAATGCGTGTATACGCTACATAATCGACAAAATTACGACCCGTTTCTTTTTTAAATAATCGGCTAAAGTGAGTAGGACTAAAATTAATAGATTTCGCTACATCGCTAATAACTAGCTGTTCATCGTAATGCTCTTCAATGTAGTGAATAGCCTTTTGTAGCTGTTCATGCTTCGTTAAATCCTCATAAAATCGTATATGAATATTATCGACGGGTGGCTTTCTACGTGCTTTTCTAGCTTGACTATAGGATTCTTTGACTTGCATAGATTGCAAAAAAACACCACCAATGCCCATAAAAAGATGGATACTATAATCGTTTTTCAATTGCTCGATTACCGTCAGTAAAGTAGTGACGCCTTCTGTCCAATGTTTAAAAGATGTATACGTTATAGGAATCCGCATTAGCAGTAATAAGTAACGCTCGAAATTTAAAAAGGACAACGGTGCTTTATCGGCAAAATGTTGACGAAAAACATTTGTAATTACACTACTAGCATCGTAAGGAATTGGTCGGTTTTGCTGAATATCTACGTAGCCTTGAATTAAGAAAACGATATTGGGAATACAGTCAGTTGATAAAAAGGAAGAGGCTTGTACAATTTCCTGTTCATTGTTGATTTCTCCCCGTATTAAGCGTCTTAAAAACGCTTCGCGAAACGGCGATGTATGATCTTGAGGGAATTGTTGCGAAAGTTCAAGCATCGTGACTGTACTTGCTTGCTGTTCTTTATGGGAAGTATAAAGCTTTTTTACAATTCGTAAAAACTTTTGTTTGTGCAACGGTTTTATAAGAAGTGCTTGTAAATTTAATTCAATGGCAATACCTGCCGAGTACGCTAGGTGTACTGCAACAATTGGGACAATAATACTGTTAGGATAATGTTTCTTTAACCGATTGACCTTAATCCAATCAAATAATCCCCTAATTTCATAGACGAATATAACTACCTCGTGTGCACGTGGTTGTGTACATTCAGTAAATGTGTTAGGGAGGAATTCTTCTAACCACCCTAGCATTTGCTGTTTTTCAATTGAATTCTCAACGTACCATACGACGCTTAAAATACTAAACAGCCCCTTTCTAAAGTCAAAAAATATAATGAAGGTTAATAGAAATATTTTAACTTAAAATAGCAATATTTTGTACTAATACAGCAAAATATTGTACCTATATTATTGGAAAAATAGAATAGAATAGTTGTAGTGAATAATAATTTGAAATTTCAGATAATTATTCGTCTATACAAAAGGGGGTTAGTAATATGGCAGGAAGTCATGATTACGAGTATGTAGAAGCTGGAACTGTAGATGTGAAAGATTTGCCACCGTTAGATCCGACAACACATAAAATTATGAAGGATGAGTTTACTACAGGATTTAGCTTAACGGTATTTTATTTTATTTTAATTTTTACTATTCCAGTAATGAATTGGTTTGCTCCTGAATTTGCGTTTAAAAAATTGTGGGGAGGTATGACCGTTACTTGGTTTGTCACGACAATCGTCATGATGTTGATGGCTTTTGTGATTGCCTTTGTGCATACGACATTGTATGAAAAGCGCTTGAAAAAATATGAGATGTCAACGAAGTAGTGCAACTTAAGGGGGTAGGTTGAATGTTAGAGACAATTTTAGAACCAAAAATGTTATTAACAATTGCCCTAATGGCAACGATTGTATACATTACGTATTTAACGAAAAAAAATACAACAGCATCTGATTTCTTCGTTGGGGGACGGAGCTTTGGATGGTTTACGAACGGTTCAGCTATCGGGGGAGACTATTTAAGTGCAGCTACATTTTTAGGGATTGCTGGTTTAACCTTTCAATTAGGCTATGATGGAGCCTATTATGCATTTTGCTTCTCGATTGGTTTGACGCTATTAGCCATTTTTGTTGCTGGGCCATTAAGAAGATTTGGTGCATTTACCGTAGCAGACTTTTTAGCCTATCGCTTTCATAGTAGACGAGCTCGTTTAGCCGCAGTCATTGTAGTTTTAGCAATTTCAGGTTTCTATGCGGCGCCACAGCTACTAGGCGCAGCACAAATATTAAGTATGTTCTTTGGGACTTCTTATGAATTTGGCATTATTTTTACATGTGTCGTGATGATTTTCTATGTAGGAATCGGTGGTATGAAGGGCACGACGATCAACCAAGCATTAGAGCTGTGGATTCGTCTAGGTGCATTCATTGTGATGCTTATTGCAGCGATGTATGGTGGCTTGCATTACGATAAAATTTTAGCAGCTATCAATTCCTTTAATGGACCTATTACTGGGACATCACCGTATGCCTTGGATGGAAGTGATATAAATTTTGATGGTGCCGCGTGGACGGGGACAGGCTTCTATTTCCCGACGTTTTGGCAAACGATTAGTATGACCATTGGTTTAGCATTAGGTACGATAGGGTTACCGCATATTTTATTGCGTTTTTATACAAATCCGAGTGCTAAGGCTGCACGTAAATCTGCTTTAATGGCGATTGGTATTGCGAGTGCATTCTTCTTGTTAGCCGTATTTTTAGGGGTTGTTGGTCGTGCTATTTTCATTTCAGGTACTGCGAGTGAGGAAGTAATGAGAGATCTAGTGCTTGGTGGCAATAACATGGTTATTCCAACAACGGCGCTTGCATTAGGGGGCGATTGGCTGCTCGGTCTTGTGATTGCAGGGGCATTCGCTGCTATTTTCTCTAACTTATCAGGATTATTTATTACAAGCTCTGGTGCATTAGCGCATGATTTATATGCTAGCTTTATGAAAAAAGATATTACACAAAAACAGCGTGTAGTTGCTGGAAAAGTGGCGATTGTTATTTTAGGTATTCTATATGGGGGACTTGGGTTACTCGTAAAGGATGCTTCCATCGGTCATTTAGTTGCTTTAGCATTTACGGTTGCCGCAAGTACATTTACACCAATCTTTATTTTAGGTATTTGGTGGAGAGGGATGACCGAAAAAGGAGCAATTGCAGGGTTAGTGATTGGTCTCCTCGTGTCGATGTGGATGATTTTCTTACCAGGGACACTTCCAAGTTTCCTACAATTCAAAATCCCTGGTATCGTAACAGTACCAGTCGGTTTCCTATCCGTTATTGTCGTGTCATTATTAGATCGTAAAGTACCTGCTGATGTAAACGATTTCATGAAGCGAGTGCACTCGAAGGAATCGGAAACTGCATAGATGATTAACATTGCACGTTTTTTCTTTTAGTGAAGATAGCATAGACGGTAGGAGGCTGGGACAAAAGAGAAAAAGTGTTAGATTGACTGCCATCAATCTAACACTTTTTTGCTGTGCCGTTGTTGCCCGCGTCTAACATTATGTGCTGTTCCTGCCGGAGTCACCACCTCCGTTACCAACAACTAGTAACCCTTCTAATTTTTTATTTATTGCAAAAGTAAGAATAGCTAAGTTAGCCAAGTTCTCCATATAGCAAAAATTTATGAACACCTTTCCTCTGTTCCTTAAATTTTTCTAGTTATGTCCCAGCCGCCTATCGTTTTTTTACTTCTATAAAAATTGTATGAAAAACGTCCAATCTTACTATATTAAGACGGCTAAACTAAACAGTGAGACCGCTATTGAAAAGCGTTAATCATCTTGATGTATTTTTTAAAACCAAAACATCATATTAGCAGTCGATACTAGTTGATTGGAGTGGAAGGCGCGACACTCCAGCAGGAACAGCACGAGCTGAAAATCCATTTTTGCGGCGACAGCCGCAAAAATTAGTTGAAGCCGTGCCTGCGGAAAGGGAGCGCCTGGAACGGAAATCAACGGTTTTCTATTTTTGCATGGAAAGCTTTCTCGAATAGAGGGACAACTCGTTGTTTATTAGGAAACGGCTTTAGTAGGATAGCGGAAAGCTACGATTTTTACTTTTGGGCAACAGCATGTGTTTCTGTCATATTTTCATGTTATATTAGTTATTGCTATATAAGCTCTTATGGTAGAATAGGTAGGATGTTGAGTGAACGGAGGAATAGCTGTGTATAAATATTATGGATTGGCCGTTTTTGTCATTATTCTTGATCAATGGACAAAATGGCTAATTGTGAAAAATATGGAGTTTGGTGAACGTATTGCCGTATGGGATCCTTGGTTTGGTATTTTATCGCATCGTAATAGAGGTGCAGCCTGGGGGATGCTTGAAGGGCAAATGTGGTTATTTTCTATAGTGACAATAGGTGTTATTATTGCCATCATTTACTTTTATCATAAAGAGGCAAAGGGCAAGCCTCTATTTCAAGTGGGCTTAATGCTGTTATTGGGCGGTGCCATTGGTAATTTTATTGACCGTATATTTAGAGGAGAAGTAGTAGATTTTGCCGACGTATTAATCCCTATTATTAATTACGATTTCCCGATTTTTAATATTGCGGATGCAGCATTAACAATTGCCGTTGTCGTATTAATGATTGGTTTAATCGCCGAAGATAAAAAAGAAAAGAAACAGGTGAAACAATGACACAAGTATCATATACAATTGAAGAACAGCAACAAGGAGAGCGCATTGATAAAGCGGTTTCGAGTATACAGAATGAATGGTCTCGTACACAAATTAGCAATTGGATTACAGAAGGAATTGTTAAAGTAAATGGTGAAGCAGTAAAAGCAAAATACAAGGTGAAAGCAGGCGATGTTGTTGAAATCATCGTGCCAGAGGCAGAACCTTTAGACGTTATTGCTGAAAACTTAGACCTTGAAATCGTGTATGAAGACGCAGATGTACTCGTTGTCAACAAACCAAAAGGAATGGTGGTCCATCCTGCGCCAGGGCATCTGACGGGCACACTAGTAAATGGTTTAATGTATCATTGCACAGATTTATCGGGCATAAATGGTATCATGCGTCCAGGTATTGTACACCGAATCGATAAAGACACATCAGGTTTGCTAATGGTAGCGAAAAATGATAAAGCACATGAATCATTAGTTGAGCAGCTTGTGAATAAAACAGTCACACGTAAATATACAGCGCTTGTGCATGGACATATCGCTCACGATAAAGGGACAATTGATGCTCCAATTGGACGTGATCAAAAGGACCGTCAAAAACAAGCTGTTGTGGATAAAGGGAAACATGCGGTAACGCACTTCCAAGTAATTGAACGCTTCGGTGATTACACATTAGTAGAGTGTCGTCTTGAAACGGGACGTACACACCAAATTCGTGTCCATATGCAGTATATTGGATTCCCACTTGTTGGCGACCCAAAATATGGACCAAGAAAGACCATGGATTTTGGCGGACAAGTATTGCACGCAGGAGTTTTAGGATTCACGCATCCTACTACTGGCGAATATATGGAGTTTGAAGCACCACTTCCTGTTGATTATGTACAGTTATTAGACGAATTAAGAAATAAGGATTGACGGATAATGAAAGAAGGTCTATACTAACGAAAGTGAATGAACGACTTTAACTTAATATTCACCTTTAATGGCAGTCCAGAGAGGCTGAGAAGGTACATGTGAACGTGTTGCTAAAATTTGTGCTGCAAATTTTTCCAACATGCTATTTAAACACGTACTCAACCCTCTCAGGCTATTCGCCTCGAGAGGTTTTTTTATGCCGTTTCAATGATGCTTCAGCAAGTAGGTAGCATCTGTAACAACCCGATGAACATCGATGAAAGAGAGGAGGACAAAAAATGTCAAAAAATGAGCTATTAGATGGGCCATCGATGACAAGAGCATTAACACGTATTGCACATGAGATTATTGAACGCAATAAAGGAATTGACGAATGTATATTAGTTGGAATTAAAACACGCGGTGCCTTTCTTGCAAGACGCTTAGCAGAACGTATAGAAAAAATCGAGGGTAAAGCGATTCGCACAGGGGAGTTAGACATCACCCTTTATCGAGATGACTTATCCACAAAGCATGAAAATGAGCAGGCACATGTTGAGCAAGTAGATATCGATTATGTGGTAGCCAATCAAAAAATTATTTTAGTCGATGATGTACTCTATACAGGTCGTACAGTTCGAGCGGCACTAGATGCAGTAATGGATTTAGGAAGACCCGCGCAAATTCAACTAGCAGTGCTAATTGATCGCGGACACCGAGAGCTACCAATTCGAGCGGATTATGTTGGGAAAAATGTTCCGACATCAGGAACGGAACGTATCGTCGTTAATTTACTTGAAGTTGATGGCGAAGATTGCGTCATTATTTATAAAGAAGACTAATAATAAAGTGAGGAAACGTCATGTCAAAGGCAGTATTAGATATTAATGATAAACCGACCCCAGTCCAATTGGTGACATTAAGTTTCCAACACATGTTTGCCATGTTTGGGTCAACGATTTTAGTACCACAACTGGTTGGGCTTAGCCCAGCAATCGCCCTTCTAACCAGTGGGATTGCCACATTGTTCTTCTTATTAATTACGAAGTTTCAAGTACCAGCCTATTTAGGTTCATCCTTTGCCTTTATCGCACCGATATTAATCGCTGCAGGTGGTTTAGATGACAATGGTTTAAGTGTTAATCCAGGTAACGCTATGATCGGAGCGATGGCAGTCGGGATTACCTACGGCATTGTGTCACTTATAATTTGGAAGAGCGGTTATAAATGGATTATGAAAATCCTTCCGCCTATCGTTGTAGGACCAGTTATTATGGTAATCGGTCTTGGCTTATCGGGAACAGCAGTTAACATGGCAATGAATGTTGACGGAGAATATAATTTGCTGCATTTTTCAGCGGCACTTGTCACATTGTTTACAGCGATTATCTTTACCATCTTCTTTAAGGGGATTTTAAGTACAATGCCAATATTAATCGGCTTAATAGTAGGCTATGTCTACTCGATTTTTATCGGGATTGTCAACTTCGAACCGATTAAAGAGGCAAAAATGTTTGCACTACCACATTTTATTATCCCAGGTGTAAATTATGACTTTACCATTACATCGACAATTTTACTCGCGATGGTACCGATTGTGATTGTAACCATTTCAGAACATATCGGTCACCAACTTGTATTAGGAAAAGTAGTCAATCGAGACTATATTAAAGAACCGGGCTTACACCGTTCTTTACTAGGTGATGGCTTTGGGACCTTGATTAGTGCATTTATTGGTGGCCCACCAAAAACAACATACGGTGAAAACATTGGTGTCCTTGCCATTACACGAGTTTACAGCGTATATGTCATAGCAGGTGCGGCAGTCGTAGCGATTGTGCTGTCATTCTTCGGGAAAGCAATGGCGGTTATTGCAACGATTCCAACAGCAGTTCTTGGTGGTGTTTCCATCCTACTGTTTGGTATCATCGCATCAAGCGGTTTACGTATGCTAGTAGACAACCATGTGGACTTTGGTAACAGCCGCAATTTAGTAATTGCCTCTGTTATTCTCGTAATTGGTATCGGCGGTGCGAAATTTATCGTCACAGAATCATTAAGTTTAGAAGGCATGGCGTTAGCAGCGATTATCGGTGTTGTACTAAATGCAATTCTACCAGGTAAAAAAGAAGCTGATATACCAGTACCATACGATCAAAATAATCAATCATAGTAGTACCTTTTAATGAATTGTCCAGAGAGGCAAAAAAAGGGAAGTTGTGGACAAGCAATAAGTAAGCAATAGTCTTACTATAGTTTGTCACGCCTCCTTATGCCTCGCTGATGACATCAGCGGGGCTTTTACATTATTTAGACAAATAAATAATGAAGGACGTCATACATAGACGTTCATGACACACAACCTAATGGAGGTACATGATGAAGAACTTATTATCAATGGAACATTTAACAACTGAAGAGATTAACCGCATTTTACATCGTGCGCAGGCGTTTGAAAATGGCGAAACATCATCGTTATCTCGTGCTTATAACGTAGCAAACTTATTTTTTGAACCGAGTACACGTACGAAGACAAGCTTTGAGATGGCAGAGCGCAAAGTAGGCTGTACGGTTATCCCGTTTGACGCAAGCTTTTCAAGTGTAACAAAGGGTGAAACATTGTACGATACAGTCAAGACGTTAGAAATGATTGGTATGGATGCGGTCGTTATCCGCGCCAAAGAAGATGAATATTATAACGAGCTACTAGAAGGCATCAATGTTGCGGTTATAAATGCAGGAGATGGCGCTGGTCAACACCCATCCCAATCATTACTGGATCTGTACACGATAAAAAAAGAGTTTGGTTCTTTTGAAGGGTTAAATATTACAATCGCCGGAGATATTTCTCATAGCCGTGTAGCAAAATCCAATGCATCCGCGTTACAGCGGTTAGGGGCAAATGTACATTTTCTTTGTCCAGAAGAATGGGCAGGGGATTTTAAATCACATCATTCTTGGGACGATTTAATCGAAATAAGTGATGTCATTATGTTACTTCGTGTACAACATGAGCGTCATAAAGTAAATAAAAGCTTCTCAAAAGAAAGCTATCATGAAGAGTATGGCTTGACAGTAGAACGAGAGAAGAAAATGAAGGACACAGCAATTATTATGCATCCAGCGCCAGTAAACCGCGATGTAGAAGTTGCATCAGAGCTAGTAGAATGTGAACGGTCTCGCATCTTTGACCAAGTACGCAATGGTGTATACACACGAATGGCAATAATTGAAACGATCTTACAAGGGAGAGAATAACATGACGAAAGTACTTCAAAATGTACAAATGTTAAATGAACAAGGTGAATTGCAAACAGTAAATATCGCCATAGTAGATGGCAAAATTACTGCCATTGGACAAGAGGTCAATGTAGCTGGTGCAGAAATAATCGAAGGAAATGGTTTAGTTGTTGCACCAGGGTTTGTGGATGTGCATACACATCTACGCGAACCAGGGTTTGAACATAAAGAAACAATAGCAACAGGTTCAGCATCTGCTGCAAAAGGCGGTTTTACAACAATTTGTGCCATGCCAAATACAAAACCAGTGCCTGACACGGTTGAAAACATGCAATTAATAAATGGGCTGATTCAAGAAAGTGCAGTGATTCGTGTACTACCATACGGCTCATTAACGCAGGATATTTCAGGGGAAGTTCGTACGAATATTGAAGAATTAAAAGCACATGGTGCAGTAGCGTTTTCCGATGATGGTGTAGGCATTCAGCTTGCATCCACGATGTATGAACAAATGCAGGATGCAGCAAAGCATGACATGGTTGTTGTCGCACACTGTGAAGATAATTCATTAATTTATGATGGTGTTATGCATGAAGGCAAGCGTAACAAAGAGCTAGGTTTACCAGGTATTCCGTCTATTTGTGAATCTGTCCAAATTGCACGCGATGTTTTGCTTGCAGAAGCGGCAGGGGCACGCTACCATGTGTGTCATGTTTCAACAAAAGAATCAGTGCGTGCAGTACGTGATGCAAAAGCAGCAGGCATTCGCGTCACAGCGGAAGTTTGTCCTCACCATTTATTACTTGAAGAGATGGATATTCCATCTGATGATGCAAACTGGAAAATGAACCCGCCATTACGAGGTGCAGATGATAAGGATTCTCTACACGCAGCACTACTTGACGGCACGATTGACTGCATCGCCACAGACCATGCACCACATACAATAGAAGAAAAATGCTGTGGCATGGTTGGTGCACCATTCGGCATCGTAGGCTTTGAAACAGCCTTCCCGCTATTGTACACACAATTTGTTGAAACAGGGAAATGGACTTTAAAGCAATTGGTCGATTGGATGACTGTAAAAGCGGCACAAATTTTTGACTTACCATATGGAACGTTAGAAGTAGGGGCTTCGGCAGACATGGTTTTAATTGATTTACAGAAAGAACAAACGATTGATGCAGAAGGATTTGTATCAAAAGGTCGCAATACACCATTCAATGGTTGGGTTGCAAAAGGTTGGCCAGTCGTAACAATTTTTGAAGGTAATATCGTATACCAGGAGGCAGAGTAATGAAAAAACGTTTACTTATTTTAGAAGATGGCACAGTATTTACAGGCACAGCGTTCGGTAGTGAGCGAGCTTCACAAGGTGAAGTCGTATTCACTACGGGGATGACAGGATATCAAGAAACGATTTCAGATCCTTCATTCTATGGACAAATCGTAACGTTAACATACCCACTTATCGGTAACTACGGTATTAATCGTGATGATTTCGAATCAATCACACCGGCAATTCGTGGATTTGTTGTCCGCGAACTAGCAAAAACACCGTCGAATTTCAGATGTGATTTAACAGTTGATGAATACTTAACATCAAAAGATATCCCAGGGATTGAAGGTATTGATACACGTAAGCTAACACGCATTATTCGTAGCAAAGGTTCAGTTAAGGCCATTTTGACTGCGGCTGACGAAGAAGTAAATGTAGAAGAAATTGTGGCAAAACTACAAGCAACACCAGCAATTACACATCATGTGCGCGAAGTATCACCGAAGGCTGCCTACCCATCACCAGGTCGTGGCAAACGAGTAGTGTTAATTGACTACGGTATGAAACACGGTATTTTACGTGAATTAAACAAGCGTGATTGTGATGTCCTTGTTGTACCATACAACACACCAGCAGCAGAAATTTTAGCATGGCATCCAGATGGTATTATGCTGTCAAATGGCCCTGGTAACCCAGAGGACGTGGCAGAAGGTATCGAAACAGTACGTAATTTAATCGGAAAAGTGCCAATGTTCGGTATTTGCTTAGGTCACCAAATCTTCTCATTAGCAAGTGGTGCGAAAGCATTTAAATTACCATTCGGTCACCGTGGTGGGAACCATCCAGTCAAAGATTTACGCACAGGCCGTACAGATTTAACATCTCAAAACCATGGCTATGCAATTGATATAGAATCATTAAAAGATACAGATTTAGAATTAACACATGTCGCTTTAAATGATGGTACTTGTGAAGGTGTCCGTCATAAGAAATATCCAATCTTCACAGTACAATATCACCCAGAAGCATCACCAGGACCAGAAGATTCAAACCACTTATTTGATGAATTCATTGAAATGATGGAAGCAGAAGCAGGGAAGGGGAAACAACATGCCTAAACGTACAGATATAGAAACTATTTTAGTAATCGGGTCAGGTCCAATCGTCATCGGACAAGCAGCAGAATTTGACTATGCCGGAACACAAGCTTGTCTTTCATTAAAAGAAGAAGGCTACCGTGTTATTTTAATAAACTCAAACCCTGCAACAATTATGACAGATACAGAAATTGCAGACAAAGTATACATTGAGCCAATCACACTTGAATTTGTCTCACGCATTTTACGCAAAGAGCGCCCAGATGCTATCTTACCTACACTAGGTGGTCAAACAGGGTTAAATATGGCGATTGAATTAGATAACTCTGGTATTTTAAATGAGCTAAATATCGAAATTCTTGGTACAAAACTCGATGCTATTCATAAAGCTGAAGACCGTGATTTATTCCGTAACCTGATGTATGAACTAGGTGCTCCAGTACCGGAATCAGATATTATTCATAACTTAGATGAAGCGAAAAACTTTGTTGCAAAAATCGGTTATCCAGTAATTGTACGCCCTGCATTCACACTTGGCGGTACAGGCGGTGGTATTTGTTATAACGATCAAGACCTAGAAGAAATCGTTACATCAGGTTTAAAATATTCACCAGTTACACAATGCTTACTTGAAAAATCAATCGCTGGCTTTAAAGAGATTGAATACGAAGTAATGCGCGATGCGGCTGACAATGCCATCGTAGTTTGTAACATGGAAAATGTCGACCCTGTAGGGATTCATACAGGTGACTCTATCGTCGTAGCACCAACACAAACACTTTCTGACCGTGAAAACCAAATGTTACGTAATATCTCATTAGATATTATCCGTGCACTAAAAATTGAAGGTGGCTGTAACGTACAGTTAGCACTTGATCCATATAGCTTCAATTACTATGTCATCGAAGTAAACCCACGTGTATCTCGTTCATCTGCATTAGCGTCAAAAGCAACGGGTTACCCAATTGCCAAGCTAGCAGCAAAAATTGCAGTAGGTTTAACATTAGATGAAATCAAAAATCCAGTGACAGGTTCAACGTATGCTTGCTTCGAACCAGCACTAGACTACATTGTCGCAAAAATTCCACGCTGGCCATTCGATAAATTCGAATCAGCAAAACGTAACTTAGGCACACAAATGAAGGCAACTGGTGAAGTAATGGCACTTGGTCGTACGTTTGAAGAAGCTATGCTGAAAGCTGTTCGTTCTCTTGAAACAGGTCAAGTACATTTAGAGCTAAAACATGCAGAAGATAACTCTGACTCTTGGATTGAAAAACGTATCCGTAAAGCGGGAGATGAGCGTTTATTCTTCATCGGTGAAGCATTGCGCCGTGGTGTAACAATCGAGCAAATCCATGAATGGTCTGCAATTGACTTATTCTTCTTAAATAAATTTAAAAACATCGTAGATATGGAGCAAACACTTGCTAACCATAAAAACGATAAAGAAATATTACGCACTGCAAAACGTCTAGGCTTTGCTGATAAAAAAATTGCCGAGCTATGGGACACAACACCAGAGGCAATATATGCGTACCGTAAAGAAAACGGCATTATCCCAGTCTACAAAATGGTTGATACATGTGCAGCAGAGTTTGAATCTGAAACACCATATTTCTACGGTACTTATGAGGAAGAAAACGAATCCATCAAATCTGATAAACCATCCGTGATTGTATTAGGTTCGGGTCCAATCCGTATCGGTCAAGGGGTAGAGTTTGACTATGCAACAGTGCACTCTGTATGGGCAATTCAAGAAGCAGGCTATGAAGCAATCATTATTAACTCAAATCCAGAAACAGTATCAACGGACTTCTCGATTTCAGATAAGCTATACTTCGAGCCATTAACAATCGAAGATGTTATGCATATTATCGATTTAGAACAACCAATTGGTGTAGTTGTCCAATTCGGTGGTCAAACAGCCATTAACCTTGCTGATAAATTAGCTGCAAATGGTGTGAAAATTTTAGGTACATCATTAGAAGATATCGACCGTGCAGAAAACCGCGATAAATTCGAACAAGCTTTACATGCATTAGACATTCCACAGCCTCCAGGTGAAACAGCAGTTTCAACGGAAGAAGCACTTGCCATTGGCGAACGCTTAGGCTTCCCAGTGCTAGTTCGCCCTTCGTATGTACTTGGTGGACGTGCAATGGAAATTGTTTATAACGAACAAGAATTACAACACTATATGGAAAACGCTGTTGAGGCATCACCAGATCACCCAGTACTCGTAGACCGTTACTTAACGGGGCAAGAAATTGAAGTCGATGCGATTTGTGACGGTGAAAATGTTTTAATCCCAGGTATTATGGAACATATCGAACGTGCAGGGGTACACTCTGGTGACTCGATTTCTGTATACCCACCACAAAAATTAACACAAGCGCAAAAAGATACATTAGTGGATTACACAACGCGTTTAGCAAAAGGTCTTGGCATTATCGGCTTAATGAACATCCAGTATGTTATTTCCCAAGGTGAAGTGTATGTCATTGAGGTAAATCCTCGTTCATCTCGTACAGTACCGTTCTTAAGTAAAATTACGAACATCCCAATGGCGAACATTGCAACAAAAGCCATTCTTGGAAAATCAATCGTAGCACAAGGCTACCCAACTGGCTTAGCGGCAGAGCAAAAAGGTGTATTTGTTAAAGTACCAGTATTCTCATTCGCTAAATTACGCCGAGTGGACATTACATTAGGACCTGAAATGAAATCGACAGGGGAAGTAATGGGGAAAGATGCAACATTAGAAAAAGCACTTTATAAAGGCTTAGTTGCAGCAGGTATGGAAATTCGCACAGAAGGCACAGTATTATTCACTGTATCTGATAAAGATAAAGAAGAAGCAATTGCGCTTGCCAAACGCTTTTCAACAGTAGGTTACCGTATTGTAGCGACGGAAGGTACTGCACAAGCATTTGAAGCAGCGGGTGTTCGTACTGATGTAGTAGGTAAAATCGGTGCCAAAGGACAAACGTTACTTGATTTAATTCAAAATGGTGAAGCACAGTTAGTAGTGAACACATTAACAAAAGGCAAGCAACCGGCGCGTGATGGATTCCGCATTCGACGTGAGTCTGTAGAAAATGGTGTGCCTTGCTTAACTTCTCTAGATACAGCAGAAGCAATGCTACGTGTAATTGAATCCATGACATTTACAGCAGAACAAATGCCGAAAGCGGAGGTAGTACATTAATATGATTCGTCAAGAGAAAATGACGGTCGTCTCTCAAAAGCAAATTGCGACAAACATTTTCGAATTGACACTTCGTGGTGAACTGGTTCAGGATATGACTCCTGGCCAGTTTGTCCATGTAAAGGTGTCAGATTCATTGGAGCCGCTTTTACGTCGACCTATCAGTATTGCAAATATAGATAAAGACAACAGTGAATTTACCATGATTTATCGTGCGGAAGGTCGAGGAACAAAGGTGTTAGCGACAAATCGTGAAGGGCAGCTAGTCAATGTCCTTGGCCCAATCGGTAATGGCTTCCCAGTTGATGCGGTAAAGACAGGTGGGACAGCATTATTAGTTGGTGGCGGCATCGGTGTACCTCCTTTACATGAGCTGTCAAAACAACTTAATGCACGTGGTGTGAAGACTATCCATGTATTAGGCTTCCAAACAGAGGATGTATGCTTCTACGAAGAGGAATTTAACGCACTTGGTGAAACGCATTATGTAACAGTCGATGGCTCAAAAGGAACAAAGGGCTTTGTGACCAACGTTTTAGAATCACGTGCACCAGAATTTGATGTGTTCTATTCTTGTGGTCCTCTACCGATGTTAAAAGCTTTAGAAGGTTTCTATCCTGAAAAAGAAGGCTATTTATCTTTTGAAGAGCGAATGGGCTGTGGTATTGGTGCTTGCTTCGCGTGCGTATGTAAAACAACAGATCAAATTGATAAAGACTATGTCAAAGTATGCTCTGACGGTCCAGTATTCCCGAAAGGTACGGTGGCATTATGAGTCGTTTAAATATCCAATTACCTGGCTTAGATTTAAAAAATCCAATTATGCCAGCTTCAGGTTGCTTCGGCTTTGGTCGGGAGTATGCGCAACTGTACGATTTATCGATACTTGGTGCGATTATGATTAAAGCAACAACTGTAGAAACAAGACCTGGCAATCCGACACCTCGTGTAGCGGAAACAGCAGCAGGAATGTTAAATGCTATTGGCTTACAAAATCCTGGTATTGAAAAAGTAATGAATGAAGAATTAAAGTTTTTAGAAGGCTATGATGTGCCGATTATTGCCAATGTAGCGGGAACGGAAACAGCAGATTACGTGGAAGTAGCACGTCGCATCTCAGCTGTACCCAATGTCAAAGCATTAGAACTTAATATTTCATGCCCGAACGTAAAATGTGGCGGTATTCAATTCGGTACAGATCCAGCAACAGCAAGAGATTTGGTTGCAGCTGTCAAGGCAGTGTCGGAAGTACCTGTTTACGTGAAATTATCACCAAACGTTACAAATATCGTAGAAATCGCGCAAGCTGTGGAAGCAGGTGGAGCGGATGGTATTACGATGATTAACACATTAATCGGCATGCGCTTACATGAACGTACAGGTAAACCTGTCATTGCCAACGGTACAGGGGGCTTATCAGGTCCTGCAGTAAAACCGGTTGCTATTCGCATGGTATACGAGGTGTATAAGGTAGTCAATATTCCGATTATTGGGATGGGTGGCGTAAGCGAAGCACAAGATGTAATTGATTTTATGTCTGCTGGTGCATCAGCAGTTGCGGTTGGAACAGCCAACTTTGTCGATCATTTTGTTTGCCCGAATATCATTGAGGAATTACCTGCAAAGCTTGACGCTTTAGGTGTAGAACATATTACGGATATTATCGGAAGGAGCCATCGTTAATGAATACAAAACCAATTCTAGCACTTGATTTCCCAGGAGAAGCAGAAGTTTTCAAGTTTTTAGCACATTTTCAAGAGCCTCTTTTCGTCAAAATTGGTATGGAGCTTTATATGCAAGAAGGTCCAGATATTGTCCGCAAAGTGAAAGATTTAGGTCATGATATATTTTTAGACTTAAAGCTACATGATATTCCTAATACGGTTGGCTCAGCGATGAAGGGCTTAGCTAAATTAGGGGTTAATTTAGTTAATGTCCATGCAGCGGGCGGGCGACCAATGATGGAAGCTGCACTCGAAGGTCTGGAAGCAGGGACACCTGCAGGTCAAGAGCGCGCAGCATTGATTGCCGTGACACAACTAACATCCACTACGGAAGCGCAAATGCAAGCAGAGCAAAAAATTGCGTTAACATTGCAAGAATCGGTATTGCACTACGCAAGCTTAACAAAACAAGCTGGCTTAAATGGTGTGGTTTGCTCGGTACATGAAGCACAGGCAATTGCTGAAGTGTGCGGCCAAGACTTTTTACGTGTCACACCTGGTATCCGTTTAGCAGGTGGTGACGCTCACGATCAAAAGCGCATCGCTACACCTGATGGCGCCAAACGTGATGGTTCTTCTTTAATCGTAGTAGGCCGTGCCGTAACAGGTGCGCAAGATCCAGTAGCAGCATATAAAATGGTAAGTGAACTATGGGAGGCATCAATATGACATTACAAAACGAAATCGCACACGCTATGCTTAAAGTTGGCGCAGTCGAATTGAATCCAACAGAACTTTTTACATGGGCATCAGGTATTAAATCTCCAATTTACTGTGATACGCGTCTAACAATCTCTGACCCAGTTATCCGTAAACAATTGGCAAATGGCTTAGCAGCGATAATTAAAGAAAACTTTGAAGGTACAGAAATCGTAGCTGGTACGGCCACAGCAGGTATTCCACATGCTGCATGGGTAAGTGATATTTTAGACTTACCGATGGTCTATGTACGTTCAAAAGCAAAAGAACATGGTCGTGGCAATCAAATTGAAGGAAAATATGCTGCAGGACAAAAAGTCATCGTAGTAGAAGATATTGTGTCAACAGGTGGTTCTTCCATTACAGCAGTTGAAGCTTTACGTGCAGCGGGTTGTGAAGTATTAGGGGTTGTATGTGTTTATACGTATAACTTACCACGTGCTGAACAAGCGTTTGATGAAGCGGGCATAAAGTACGTATCTTTAACAAACTTCGATTATTTAATTGAAGCAGCGAATGAATCTGGTGCCATTAAAGAAGATGATATTCCATTTTTAAAAGATTGGCATGCAAAACTTAAAGCTGGAGAATTATAATCGCACTTTTGACTAGCTATAACGAATCTGTTTGATAAACAATAATGAAACGATCACGGTTATGATAACCTGTGGTCGTTTTTTTATTGGAAAGGAACTGTGAAGGATAGAAATATAAAAATTAAATACGTGGAGATGTATGTTAAAGAAAAATCATGAAAATAAAGTTTTCTAATGTAATAAAAATCGCTTTTTAACATTAATGCTTTAAAGGGAAAAATTATATATTAATAATAATTGATTATTAAAAATAAACAGAAAATTAAATTAAGTCCTATAATAATCAAGTTTACCAAATAAAAGAATGTGATAGGTGAAGAAGTTAGGATTGTGTAATCCCGTTATTTATTATATTTAAATAATAAAAAACTAATGAAAAGTAGAACAGATAAATAGATTAGCAAATATTTCATTAGAATTAATTTGTAAAATAAAAAAATTTTTGTAATAGTTGTACGGTTTATTATGTATATAACATTATGAGGAGTTGTAAAAAAACTCTTGATTAAATGTATTATTTCTAGATAAAATAGCCGTATAGATAATTTTCAGATAATTCTATAAGTAAATAGTAAGTTATTTTTTTGTTTATACTGTAAAAAATTTATTAATATGTATTTAAATTCAATATAATAAAAACTATTAATTATTTGAGTAGAAATAATTTTGAAATAAGTTTAATCTGTTTCAAATCTTTTTTCTGAATATTGAATCAGGAAAGTTTGGACATCGCTAGTTTTTACTACATATTTCTATTTAGAAAAAATTTACGAAGGTGTGATGATTAAATGAATTTAATGCTCGAAGTAAAGAACCTAAAAACTGGTTTTGATATAGAAGGAGATATTTATCATGCAGTCGATAATGTGTCGTTTTCCGTCAAGCCTGGCCAAATTGTAGGGATTGTAGGGGAATCAGGCTGTGGTAAAAGTGTTATGTCATTGTCAATTATGCAGCTACTGCCCCAAGGAATTGGCAAAGTTACGGGTGGAGAAATAAAGTTCCAAGGCCAAAATATAGAAAATTATTCAAGCGATGAAATGAATAAAATACGAGGAAAAGATATTAGTATGATTTTTCAAGAGCCTATGACATCTTTAAACCCTGTATTTACAATTGGTAATCAGATTGAAGAGATTTTATTGAATCATCTGTCAATCTCCAAAACAGAAGCAAGGCAGCAAGCCATCGAATTGTTAAAAAGTGTAGGCATCCCTAGACCAGACAAAATTGTAGATGAATATCCTCACCAATTATCCGGAGGGATGCGACAAAGGGTGATGATTGCGATTGCGATTGCCTGCCATCCAAAGCTGTTAATTGCCGATGAACCGACTACTGCACTAGATGTAACTGTGCAAGCACAAATTCTGGAGCTGCTGAAAAAAATTCAAGAGAAAAATGACATGTCTATTATTTTGATAACGCATGACTTAGGGGTAGTGGCAGAAATGTGTGATGAAGTCATCATTATGTACGCTGGGAAAATTGTAGAGCGCACGAATGTAGATAATCTGTTTTATAACCCACAACATCCGTATACAAAGCTGTTAATGGCATCCATTCCTCGTATTGATTTAGAGGTGAGTGAGTTAACAACAATCCAAGGCATTGTGCCATCATTAAAAAACATGCCTACTTTTGGCTGTCGCTTTGCCGATAGATGCCCGTCTGTAAAACCTGAGTGTAGTACAGTAACGCCACAGCTTGCACAAATGGCTGATGGTCATGAGGTTTCGTGCTTACTATATGAAGGTTGCTATCCTAAAGAAAGTGTGAGGTAACAACATGACAGAAACAACAAGCAAACAACGTAAAGAAAACTTACTTGAAGTGAACAACCTAAAAACTTATTACCCGATAAAAGGCGGGTTTATAAAAAAGACAGTCGGACATGTGAAGGCGGTCGATAATATTTCTTTTTCCATCAAAAATGGTGAAACACTAGGGTTGGTTGGGGAGTCAGGCTGTGGTAAATCAACAACTGGGCGTACTATTATTCGATTGTTAGATTCTACAGAAGGACAAATCATTTTTAATGGTCAGGATATTACGAAATTACAAGGCAAATCATTAAGAGAGATAAGAAAAGATATCCAAATGGTATTCCAAGATCCTTATGCATCATTAAATCCAATGCAAATGGTTGGCAGTATCGTAGCGGAGCCCATTATGAATTTCCATAACAAAACGCTCAATTCATTAAAAGGGGAAGTCGTGGAGTTATTACGCAAAGTAGGCTTACCTGAAGATGCCTATTATAAGTATGCGCATGAATTTTCAGGAGGGCAGCGTCAGCGAATTGGTATTGCGAGAGCCCTAGCTCTTAAACCAAAACTAATTATCGCCGATGAACCTGTTTCTGCTTTGGATGTTTCCGTTCAATCTCAAGTTTTGAATCTATTAAAAGAATTGCAGGATGAGTTTGATTTAACCTTTTTATTTATTGCGCATGATTTAAGTGTTGTGAAGCATATGAGTGATCGCATTGGCGTGATGTATCTAGGAAATATTGTTGAAATTGCTAACAAGACGAGTATTTATGATGAACCATTGCACCCTTACACACAAGCGCTTATTTCCGCGATACCCGTACCGGATCCTCGCAAAAAAAGTACGCGCATTGTATTAGAAGGTGATGTACCAAGTCCCGCAAATCCTCCGACAGGATGTCCATTCCATCCAAGATGCCCTAAAGCTATGATGGAATGTTCCTTAACGAAACCAGTATTAAAGGAGGTGAAGCCAGACCATAACGTTGCTTGCCACTTATATTAAAAACGGCAAGAAAAAAACAGGAAACAATGTTTTTCAAAATAAAATTTTTAACGGGGGGAAAAGAATGAAAAAGACAAAAACATTATGGTCACTGTTACTGATGCTTGTCATGGCTTTATTCCTAGCAGCATGTAATAGTGATTCAGGGACAACTGACAAAGATGCACAAAAAGATAAGGAAACGCCAGCGGCAACTACTGATGTTAAAGAAGGTGGCGTAGTTACATTCGGAACAGACCAAGCGCCAGAGGGCGTATTTGACCCTGCCTTTGCAGGAAGTATCGTAGATAGCTATATCCAAAATTTCATGATGGATGGCGTGTATGATGTAAATGATGAATTAGAATATGTACCAAACCTTGCAAAATGGGATATTAGTGAAGATAAATTAACGTATACGTTCAATTTCGAAAAGGGCGTAAAATGGCATAATGGTGAGGAACTAACAGGTGAAGACTGGGTTTTCGCATTAGAAACGTTAGCACACCCTGATTATGATGGTCCTCGTTTCAACTATGTTGAAGGCGTAAAAGGGGCAGAAGAGAAAAAAGCAGGCAAAGCAGATAAAATTTCAGGAATTGAAGTTGTAGATCCTTACACAATTAAAATCACTTTTAAAGAAGTGAAAATTAATAACTTAGAAAGCATTTGGCAATACCCAATGCCTAAGAAACATTATGAAGGCATTGCAGTAAAAGATTTAAGTGAATCAAAACAAGTGCGCGAAAACCCTGTAGGATTAGGCGCGTTTAAAGTGAAAAAAGTGGTAGACGGCGAGTATTCTGAATTAGAGCGTTTTGATGATTACTGGAAAGGGAAACCAGCGCTTGATGGTGTTATTGTAAAAGTAATTGACCCATCATTAGCTGCGGGTGCGTTCCAAAACGGAGAAATCGACATCATGGATATTAGACCACAATCTGTGAAAGAGCTTTCTGCATTAAGCAATGTACGTATCGAAGAAACAACTGGTGTGAGCTATTCTTATATCGGGCTTCGTTTTGGTCATCGTGATAAAGCTACACTTAAAAATGTAGCTGATTTTGATAAATTCAATTCAAAAGAATTACGTCAGGCACTATTATATGCTCTTAACCGTCCAGCAATGATCGATGCTTTCTTAGAAGGAAAAGCGAAAGTAGCGAACACAGTTATCCCAGTTACTTTCTGGACTGCTGCAGATGCTTCAGATTTAAATGCATACGAGTTTAATGTGGATAAAGCGAAAGAGCTGTTAAAAACAGCAGGCTATGTTGATACAGACGGTGATGGATTTGTTGAAGATCCAAAAGGTCAACCATTCAAAATTTTATTTGGTCACTATGCAGGACCAGCTGCATTTGAAGGTCGTTCACAAGCAATCATTCAATCTTGGAATGATATTGGCGTAAAAACAGAATTAGCAACAGGAAGCTTAGTTGAGTTTAACTTGTACAATGAAATGAAAGACAACGATGATGCAGCATTAGAGGCATTCTTCGGTTCTTGGAGCATGGGTTCTGATCCAGACCCATCAGGTTTATGGGCCAATGATGCAGAATGGAACTACGGTCGTTATGTAGATGCAGAGAATGACAAATTATTAAAAGAAGCGTTAAGTGAAAAAGCATTTGATAAAGACTACCGTAAAAAAATGTATGTTAATTGGCAAAAATACTTCAACGAACAATTACCAGCACTACCATTATGGGAAAATCTAGATTTATATGGTATTAACAATCGACTACAAGGTGTTCATATTAACGCTGTTGGATTCCAAACAGACGTTTATAAATGGCACATTGTTGAGTAAGTTAGTGCCTAATCAAGGCTGAGAAACCTACTACTATCAGGCTCGAATTGGAGCTTGATAGTAGTAAATTTTAATTGATAAGGGGACGTCACATGCTTCAATACACACTTCGAAGACTACTCGGCATGATTCCATTGTTACTCCTTATTTCGTTAGTTGTGTTCTTCTTAGCAAAAATGATGCCAGGAGATCCATTTGCGGGAGAAATTGATCCATCCAATACAAACCCACAATACATCGAGGAAATGAGAGAGAAGTTAGGCTATAATGATCCAATTATCGTGCAATATGGAAGATGGATGGCTAATTTTGTACAAGGGGATTTTGGCAAATCAACCGTTTATAAAAAACCTGCAGTGGAAGTGATTGCACAGCGAATTCCAAATACATTATTTTTAGCCATTATATCTTTAATTTTTACGTATATTTTTGCTTTTATCATGGGGATGTATGCAGGAAGAAAACCTTATACATTAGGTGATAATCTAATAGCTACGTATAATTACCTAGCTTTAGCGATTCCGTCATTTGTTGCCGGCATTGTCGCTATTTATGTGTTCTCTTTCCAATTAGGGTGGTTCCCATTCAACGGCTCAGTTGGTGTAGGGCTACAGGAAGGCACATTTGCTTATTATTTAAGTAGGGTCCATCATGTATTATTACCAGCCCTTGTTTTAGGATTAATGGGAACGGCATCCTACACACAATTTTTACGCAACGATATTATTGAAAACAGTCGAAAAGATTTTGTACGTACGGCAAGAGCAAAAGGAACAAAGGAATCAAAAATTTACAACAAGCATATTTTAAGAAATTCGATTATTCCGATTATTACTTTTCTTGGGTTTGACATCGCTACATTAATTAGCGGTGCGGTTATTACAGAAACCATCTTTACTTATCCCGGAATAGGTGCACTGTTCTTAGATTCCGTTGGAAGAAGAGATTATGCGGTCATGATGTCGATCACTATGTTACTTTCATTCTTAACGCTTTTTGGAAATTTAGTAGCCGATTTACTGTACGGTATAGTAGATCCGCGAATTAGACTAGATTAGGGAGGGGAAATATGTGGAGATTGTAACAAAACAAGAAGCTTCTGCACCAAAAAAAACACCGAATAAAAGCCCCTCTCCATGGGTGATAGCGAGAAGAAAGTTCTTTAAAAATAAATTAGCGATGATCAGCCTTATTTTTTTACTAATCGTTATTATTCTATCGTTTTTGGCACCGTATATTACGACAAAAGATATCGTGCGTGTAGACTTTACGAAAATTAGTCAGCCACCTTCAAGTGAAAACTGGCTTGGAACAGATACAAATGGTCGTGATGTTTTTACGCGAATGCTATATGCTGGAAGATCTTCATTGACGGTTGGCATAGGCTGTATGTTTTTTATTGTTTTAATTGGGACAACGATTGGGGCGATTTCGGGTTACTTTGGGGGCAAGGTTGACCAAATTTTAATGCGTTTCACAGACTTTGTTTTAATGTTCCCATTATTAGTTTTCGTTATCGTTTTAAATACGATTCTAGTCGGCAAAGTTTCAGGCTTATGGACATTAATTATTGTTATTTCCGTATTAAGTTGGGGAAGTGTTGCCCGCGTTGTTCGAAGTCGAATTCTTGCAGAGAAAGAAAATGAGTACATTTTAGCTGCAGAGTCAATCGGCTGTAAATCATCGAAAATCATTATCAAACATTTACTACCTAACGTCGCTTCTACGATTATTGTACAAGCTACGCTATTAATGGCAGTAACGATTGTTATCGAGTCCGCGTTAAGCTTCTTAAACTTTGGTGTGCCAGCAGATACACCAAGCTGGGGCAATATGTTATCTGAGGCTAGAAACTCAGATGTATTAAGAGATAAAATTTGGATTTGGGTTCCACCTGCAACCGCCATTACATTGGTCATCTTATCGATCAATTTTATCGGTGAAGGGCTGAAAGATGCAATGAATCCGAAATCAAGAAGATAATGTTGGTGAATAAATGGCACCTATCAAAGTAAACTCTACTTTGATAGGTGCCATTTGCTATTTGTTTGGGGAGGGGGAATACCTGCTTGGCAGAGTGATACACGCGGAGTAGAGTGAAATACCCGCGGAGGAAGGGAGATTACCCGCGGAGTAGGGTGAAATATCCGCGGAGGAAGGGAGAATACCCGCGGAACAAGGGGGAATACCCGCGAAGCAGGGTGAGATACCCACGGAGCAAGGAGATACCCGCGAAGCAGGGAGAAATACCCTCGGAGCAAGGAGATACCCTCGGAGCAGGTGAATACCCGCGGAACAAGAGAGAATATCCGCGGAGCAGAGTGAAATATCCGTGGAGCAAGTGGGAATACCCGCGGAGCAAGGAGATACCCGCGGAACAGAGTGAAATACCCGCGAAGCAGGGTGAGATACCCGCGAAACAGGGAGAAATATCCGCGGAGCAAGGGAGAATACCCGCGAAGCAGGGTGAGATATCCGCGGAGCAAGGAGATACCCGCGGAACAGGGAGAAATACCCGCGAAGCAGGGTGAACTCCTCCGCTCAAGGCATGAAAACGGGGGTATCAAAATTGTACATGCAAGGATTTTATAAAGCGTAAAAACTAACTAATTTTCTGTAAAAAGTTACAAACTTAAATAACACCAACTGAAAGTGAAATTAAAATATAACTTATTTACATTAGTTATATTTTAATTTTATTGATGTAATAAGAAGTGGTTAATGCGGAATATTTATTATGGAAAATAGATAACGATAAATATATCTATAAAATTTATTGATAGTAACTATATTCAGTTAAATAAAACTACCAGTTAAAAAATCATACGCAATTAATTATTCTAAAATAACACTAACAACTTTGCTTATTTATTTTTTAAAGATAACAAATTATTGAATTTGATACTAGGAAACTAATTTTTTTCTAGCGAAAACTAGGCTGATACTCCTTAATTTTATAATAGTAATTTGCAAAATAAGCTTGATTTTACGTATTATTTCTAGATAAAATAGCAATACATTTAATTATCTGATTATTCTATCTATAGAAAAGTGTGTTTTTTCTTGTGGTAGGTAATTTTGATAAACATTATTTTTCACAAAGAATAAGAGTGATGAAAGGGGGATTTTAAATAAATTGCAATTCTAATATAGAGATAGTGGATAAATAATTGTAGGAGGGAGACTGTTTGTGTACAAATGACTTGTTGACGATAAAAAACTTAACGACGAGCTTTCGATTAAAAGACACTTATCATGCAGCAATAGAAGATGTTTCGCTTTCGCTTAGAAAAAATGAGATTTTGGCTATAGTTGGAGAGTCGGGCTGTGGGAAAAGTACGTTAGCTACAACAATTGTAGGCTTACATAATTCAATGAATACGAAAGTGACTGGAGAAATACTTTACAATCAACAAAATTTAACACAGTTAAGTGAAGAGCAATTCAATCAACTACGGGGGAATGATATTGGCTTTATTTTTCAAGATCCTCTTTCGGCATTAAATCCATTAATGCGCATCCACGAACAAATTGCAGAAGGGCTTATTTATCATACAACACTTACAAAGCAACAACGGGACGAACGTGTAATAGAGTTGTTAGAGCAAGTAGGTATTGCGAATCCTAAACGAGTTGCCCGACAATTTCCTCATCAATTATCAGGTGGTATGCGTCAACGCGTGATGATTGCGATTGCTTTATCGAGCAAACCTGCCATCATTATTGCTGATGAACCGACAACAGCATTGGACGTAACGATACAAGCACAAATTTTAGATCTGTTAAAAGCGTTACAAGATGAGACACATGCTGGCGTTATTTTAATTACCCATGACTTAGGTGTTGTAGCAGAGGTGGCAGATCGAGTTGCTGTGATGTATGCCGGCCAAGTGATTGAAGAGGCGCCTGTTCAAGAGCTTTTTAACAATGCCAAACATCCCTATACACGGTCCCTATTAAACTCGATTCCACAAACTCATGAGGAACATGAACGCCTAGAGGTAATACAAGGCATGGTGCCTTCACTTGTCAATTTACCACGTGAAGGTTGCCGATTTTCATCGCGTATACCGTGGATTGACGCATCCGCACATGAAAGTCATCCACAATTACATGAAATTGCACCTGAGCATTTTGTCCGTTGTACATGCTGGCAACACTTTCATTTTGCAGGAGAAAGCGAGGGGGTGTCAGGATGAGCTTTATGCAAATTAAAGATTTAAACGTCCATTATCCGATTCGAGGTGGCTTTTTCAATACGATAAAAGATAAAGTGTATGCGGTTGATGGCATTACAATGGCATTTGAAAAGGGAAAAACATACGGTTTAGTTGGCGAGTCAGGTTCAGGGAAATCTACTACAGGTAAAGCCATTATTGGTCTTGAAAAGGTAACAACGGGGCAAATTATTTATGAAGGACAGAATGTTACCAATCGACGTCGCAAGCGAGGGTCAGCCTATAGTCGTGATATTCAAATGATATTTCAAGACGCTCATTCTAGTATGAACCCTAGAAAGCGCGTAATCGATATACTGGCAGAGCCGATACGTAACTTTATGAAGCTTAGTGATCAGGAGGAGCGCAGGCGTATTAAAGAATTACTAGCCATTGTCGGTATGTCGGAGGATGTGCTGTTAAAGTATCCTCATGAATTTTCTGGAGGGCAAAAGCAGCGTCTTGGTATAGCGCGCGCGGTTGCTTGTAATCCGAAATTAATTATTGCAGATGAGCCTGTGTCGGCACTCGATTTGTCGGTGCAAGCACAAGTGCTGAACTTTATGAAAGACATTCAGCAAGAATATGGGCTAAGTTATTTATTTATCTCCCATGACCTAGGTGTCGTGAAACATATGTGTGATTACATTGCCATTATGTATAAGGGACGCTTTGTGGAAACTGGTACCCGTCAAGATATTTATAGCAATCCACAGCATATTTACACAAATCGCTTACTGTCCGCAATTCCACATATTGAGCCTGAAACAAGAATGGAGCGCAAAGCAGTACGACAAAAAGTCGAAGAGAAATATCAAAAAGACCATCATCAATACTATGATAAGCAAGGCAAAGTATACCCTTTAAAATCTATTTCCGATACGCATAAAGTGGCGATGTCCGAAATTGAGCAGGAGGGATTGTAACATGTGGAAAACCGTTGTTAGACGTGTATTCGTCATGATTCCACAATTATTTATCTTGAGTTTAATCGTCTTTATATTGGCAAAGCAAATGCCTGGTGATCCGTTTACAGGGTTAATCACACCTGAAACAGACCCATCAAGAATTGAGGAATTACGAATACAAGCAGGCTTCTATGACCCTTGGTATGAACAGTATTATCGCTGGATTACAAATGCTCTTCAAGGAGATTTTGGACAAAGCTATACATATAAAATTGCGGTGTCAACATTGATTGGGGAGCGTGCACTCAATACATTTTGGCTATCTTTACTTAGTGTTATACTGGTTTATTTATTAGCCATACCGCTTGGAATGCTTGCAGGACGTAAACAAGATACATTGTTAGACAAATCCATTATTTTATATAGCTTTATTAGCTTTGCGATTCCGACATTTGTTTTATCACTCGTGTTTTTATTTGTTTTTGGTTATCGCTTAATGTGGTTTCCAACGAGTGGAACCGTTGATGTTGGCCTAGAATCGGGAACACTAACCTATTATTGGAATAAAATATATCACTTGCTCTTACCTGCGATGACGGCAGCTATTTTAGGTACTACAGGGATTATCCAATATTTACGCTCAGAAATTATTGATGCGAAAACACAGGATTATGTCAAAACTGCTCGCAGTAAAGGTATTCCAATAAGAAGAATTTATACGCGACATATTTTCCGCAATTCAGTACTTCCAATTGCAGCGTTTTTAGGGTTTACAATTACAGGTTTATTAGGTGGCTCCATTTTTATCGAAACGATTTACGGCTATCCAGGTATGGGCGAATTGTTTATTAGTTCGATAACGAGTCGCGACTATAGTGTCATTACCGCACTGATTATGCTGTATGGTTTCTTAGCATTATTAGGTAGTCTGTTGTCGGATATTATTATGAGCATTGTCGATCCGCGTATCCGTATAGACTAACGACTAAACATAATGTTGAGGTGAAAGGACATGACACAACATAACAATGAAACAGTAATGATGGAAAGCACACCGCCAACAGGTCTACAAGTTGTTTTACGAGAGTTTAAGAAAGATAGAGTTGCAATGTTTTCTTTTGTGGGCGTTACACTAATCATCATTTCTATTTTTATTACGGCTTGGCTGCTCGATCAAGAGAGCGTGTTAAAAATCAATCTGTTTGAACGCTACACAGAGCCAGGCAAGAATGGCTATATTTTAGGGGCAGATGAAGCAGGACGTGATGTACTTGGGCAACTAGTGATTGGTGCTAAAAATTCACTGTTAATCGCCATTTGGGTGACCGTTATTGCCAATATAATTGGGATTGCGCTAGGGATTATTATGGGCTATTACAGCGGAATTGTAGACAATGTCATGATGCGCATCATTGATTTTATTATTACATTGCCGACATTTATGATTTTTATAGTCCTTGTGTCCATTATCCCTGAATATGGTGTTTTTGAACTCGTGATGATTATTAGTGTATTTCAATGGATAGGCATTGCACGGTTAATTCGAAGTAAAGCATTATCGGAAGGGCGAAGGGATTATGTAAGCGCTTCTAAAACAATGGGGACAAGTGATTTCGCAATTATGTTTAAAGGCGTCTTGCCTAATTTAAGTTCGTTATTAATTGTAGAGTTTACTTTAAGTCTTGCTGGCAATATTGGGATTGAAACAGGCTTATCATTTTTAGGATTCGGGCTACCACCTTCTACGCCAAGTTTAGGTACTTTAGTAAGCTACGCTCGAAATCCACTTGTGTTAGCCGAGAAATGGTGGGTATGGTTACCAGCATCGTTATTAATTTTACTCTTGATACTTGGCATTAATTATATCGGTCAAGCCCTTCGTCGTGCCGCTGATGCAAAACAAAGATTGGGATGATATAGGAGGTAATAACAATGACAAAAAAGTGGTTGATAACTGTCGTGACGTTGACAATCCTATTGCTATTAACTGCCTGTAAAAGCTCCGATAAAGAGCAAGCAAGCGAAGCAAAAGATAGCAATGATAAACCAGCACAAACAGAAGATAACAAAGTAGATACAAGTACACTTCCATTTGAAGTAACGAACGAAGGGGATGCTGTGCAAGATGGCACATTACATGTTGGGCTTGTGACAGATTCTCCGTTCAAAGGCGTTTTCTCATGGGAGTATTACTCTGATGTTTATGACGCAGAAATCATGGCTTACGCAACAAATAGCTTATTTGTATTAGATGAAGACTTTTTAATCACCGATAAAGGAATAGCTAAATTAGATGTCGATGCTGCCAATAAAAAAGTGCTTATTACAATACAAGGCGATGTAAAATGGTCGGATGGCACACCATTAACGGCAGATGACTTAATCTATCCGTATGAAATTATTGGTCATCCAGATTATGAAGGCGTGCGCTATGATGATGATTTTAAAAATATTATAGGGGCTGAAGAGTACCATGATGGCAAAGCAAATACGATAGCAGGCATTAAAAAAATAGATGATAAGTCGATTGAAATTGCACTTAAAAAAGTGTCACCAGCTATTTATTCAGGTGGCGATGGCTTATGGGGCTATGCGGCACCAAAACATCAACTAGCCTCCATTGCGGTAAAAGATTTAATTTCTTCTGATGCTGTACGCAAAAATCCAATTACACTTGGGCCATTTAAATTTGACAATATTGTCAATGGAGAGTCCGTACAGTTTGTTGCCAATGAGCATTATTATAAAGGGAAGCCAAAGATTGAGAAAGTAGTTGTGCAAGTTGTTCCTTCAACATCGGTAGGGGAAGCGCTGAAAACAGGGAAATTCGATTTAACATCAGAATTTAGAGCCAATCAATATGATAGTATAAAAAATTTAACGAATATTTCGATATTAGGGCGCCCTGAATTATCATACAGCTATTTAGGCTTTAAGCTTGGACACTATGATCAAGAAAAAGGCGAGAATGTTTATGATGAAAAGGCAAAAATGAATGATGCTGATTTACGTAAAGCGATTGCTTATGCCATGGATATTGAAACGGTAACAGATAAATTTTATCAAGGGTTACGTGTGCGAGCGAACTCCTTAATCCCACCAGCTTTCAAATCTTACTATGATGATACGCTAGAGGGCTATTATTATAATCCTGAAAAGGCAAAAGAACTATTAGATGCAGCAGGCTATAAAGATACAGATGGTGATGGTATTCGCGAAGATAAAGACGGCAATAAGTTTGCCATTCGTTTAGCAGCAATCGCCGGTTCGGATACAGATGAAGCGATTGTGGAGTATTATCGTCAAAATTGGAGAGATGTTGGTTTAGATGTGCAGTTAACGACAGGGCGTCTTCTCGAATTCAATAATTTCTACGATAAAGTACAAGCAGATGATCCTGAAATTGATATGTATATGGCTGCATGGGGTACGGGGACAAACCCGTCACCAGCAGGGCTCTATAGTAAAGGAGCCACATTTAACTACAGTCGCTATGTTTCGGATGACCTTACAAAGCTATTAAATAATATTGATTCTGAAGCAGCACTAGATGCACATTATCGTGCACAAGCTTTCCGTGCATGGCAAGTTTATATGAATGATAAGGCAATGGTTATTCCAATGTATTTCCGTACTGAGATTATTCCGGTCAATAAACGCATTAAACACTACACTATTCAATATGGAAATACGACAGAGCAACAAAATATTGAATTACTAGCAGAAACACCACTAAAATAGGGCCTTTTTAGCTAAATAATAAATCAACTTTACAAAGTGAAAATGTAAGGGGGAGGAATAACGATGGCAAAAAAGTCGTTGACGTTATCCGTGATATTCATAATCATGTTGTTATTAGCTGCTTGCAGTAGCACGAATAAAGAGCAGGCAAACGAGTCTAAAGGCAGCAATGATAAACCAACACAAATAGAGGACAACAAAGTAGACACAAGTTTATTACCAACTGAAGTAACAAATGAGGGAGAAGCCATTGCAGGGGGGACACTACATGTAGGGCTTGTATCGGACTCGCCGTTCAAAGGCATTTTCCTTGCTGAACTTTCTGCGGATGCTACGGATTCATCCATTACAGGTTATGCTTCAAATAGTCTATTTGAAGTCGATGGTGATTTTTTATTAACAGATGAGGGAATTGCTAAGTTAGAAGTTGACACTGACAATAAAAAAGTAACAATCACGATTCAAGGCGATGTGAAATGGTCGGATGGTACGCCATTAACGGCAGAGGATTTAATTTATCCATATGAGATTATCGCCCATCCCGATTATGAAGGTGTGCGCTATGATGATGATTTTCGAAATATTATAGGAGCTGAAGAATACCATGATGGCAAAGCAAATACGATAGCAGGTATTAAAAAAATAAATGACAAGTCGATTGAAATCGCATTTAAAAAAGTGTCGCCAGCTATTTATTCAGGGGGTGATGGTTTATGGGGCACTGCGGCACCAAAGCATCAACTCGAATCGATTGCTATAAAAGATTTAATTTCATCCGATGCTGTACGCAAAAATCCAATTACACTTGGACCATTTAAATTTGATAATATCGTCAATGGAGAGTCCGTACAGTTTGTTGCCAATGAGCATTATTATAAAGGGAAGCCAAAAATTGATAAGCTGATTGTACAAGTGGTTTCGACGTCTACGATTAGTGAAGCATTGAAAGCAGGGCAATTTGATATCGCTTCTTTCCCTGCAACGCAATATGACAGTGTAAAGGATTTAACGAATATATCAATATTAGGTCGTCCTGAATTATCTTACAGCTACTTAGGCTTTAAATTAGGGAAATACGATCAAGAAAAGGGCGAAAACATTTATGATGAAAACGCAAAAATGAATGATATTGATTTACGGCATGCTATTGCTTATGCCATGGATATTGAAACGGTAACAGACAGATTTTATCAAGGTCTACGTGTGCGTGCCAATTCTTTAATTCCACCAGCGTTTAAAACATACTATGATGACACGCTAGAGGGCTACCACTATGATCCTGAAAAAGCGAAACAATTATTAGATCAAGCAGGTTATAAAGATATTGATGGAGATGGTATTCGTGAAGATAAAGAAGGCAATAAGTTTACGATTCGTTTAGCTGCAATGTCAGGTTCTGATACGGCTGAAGCCATTATTGAGTACTACCGTCAAAACTGGAAAGATGTTGGCTTAGATGTACAACTCACGACTGGTCGGTTAATTGAATTTAACAACTTCTACGATAAAGTACAAGCAGATGATCCTGAAATTGATATCTTTATCGCTGCATGGAGTACTGGTACGAACCCATCACCAGCAGGATTGTACAGCAAAGGAGCCGCATTTAACTTTAGTCGCTACGTTTCGGATGATTTAACGAAGCTATTAAATGATATTGACTCACAAGAGGCGTTAGATGCCACGTATCGTGCGCAAGCATTCCGTACATGGCAAGAGTATATGGCTGACAAGGCAATGGTTATTCCGATGTTATTTAGTACGTCCACGATTGCGATTAATAAACGAATAAAAAGCTATAATATTGATCGTGAAACAGGTACAGAGATTCAAGATCTTGAATTGATAGCTGATGCGCCAATAAAATAAGCGTAAAGAGATCTTTAAAAGAATAATCCTAAAAAAAATGATCCATCCAATGCATAATTGCAGTGGATGGATCATATATATTACTTAGTGCCAACCCAAGTTTTCACAAGGTCAGCAGTACCATATACATAATGTTGTTCGCCAACTTCATGGTATGTGGCGCTTTCGTCAACTTCTGTATGTGTATAAGGGATACGTTGACGACGCTTTTCTGACATAGGGTCTGGAAGCGGAATAGCTGATAATAATGATTTTGTATAAGGGTGTACAGGATGATTGTAAATATCATCTGCTTTACCAATTTCCATAATTTTACCACGGTACATAACAGCGATACGGTCACTGATATATTTAACCATCGAAAGGTCATGGGCAATGAAAAGATACGTTAAGCCACGTTCTTTTTGTAGTTGTTTTAATAAGTTTACAACTTGCGCTTGAATCGATACGTCAAGTGCAGAGATAGGTTCATCGGCAATGATAAACTTAGGATCTAAGCTTAGCGCACGTGCGATACCGATACGTTGACGTTGACCACCAGAGAATTCATGGGCATAACGGTTAGCGTGCTCTTTGTTTAAACCAACAGCTTCAAGCAATTGGTTGATTTTTTCGCGACGTGCTTTCTTATCCTTATACAAACCGTGAATATCGAAAGCTTCCCCAATGATTTCTCCAGCCGTCATACGCGGGTTTAACGATGCGTATGGATCTTGGAAAATCATTTGCATTTGACGATTAAAATTCTTTAATTCATTTTTAGATTTTTTACCATGAACGTTTTCACCGTCGAAAATAATTTCGCCACCTGTAATATCATAGAGGCGAATGATTGAACGACCAGTCGTTGATTTACCACAGCCTGATTCACCAACAAGACCAAGTGTTTCACCTTCGTAGACATCAAAACTAATACCATCAACAGCTTTAATAGGGTTGCTTGGTGAACCGAAATATTGCTTTACGTTTTTAACTTCAAGAATTTTTTTTGCACCCGTTTTAGTCATTGAATTCTTCCTCCTTCGCAATAAAGCCTTCAATACGTTTAGCAACCGCATCTGGAAGTGGAATTTTTGGCGCGTCAGGATGCAACAACCAAGTTTTTGCATAGTGTGTGTCGCTTACTTTGAACATTGGTGGCTCTTGCTCATAGTCAATGGCCATTGCAAATTCATTACGAGCAGCAAACGCATCACCTTTTGGAGGATTTGTAAGATCCGGTGGTGAACCTGGAATCGTACGTAATAGCTCGTCCTCATTACTATCTAAATCAGGCATAGAACCAAGTAATCCCCAAGTATAAGGATGTTTTGGATTATAGAAAATATCATCTACTGTACCGTATTCAACGATTTGACCAGCGTACATAACGGCTACACGGTCAGCAACGTTAGCCACAACACCAAGGTCGTGGGTAATGAAAATGATAGATGTTTTAGAATTCTTTTGGATTTCTTTCATTAATTCTAAAATTTGTGCTTGAATAGTTACGTCTAATGCTGTTGTAGGCTCATCGGCAATTAACAACTTCGGATCTGCCGCAAGTGCAATAGCGATTACAACACGTTGGCGCATCCCGCCTGAAAATTCATGTGGATATTGGTTATAACGTTTTTCAGGGAATGGAATACCTACTTGCGTTAAAAGTTCAATCGCGCGTTTTTTCGCCGCATCTTTTGAAACTTTTTTATGTTGTAAAATTACTTCAGTAATTTGACGTCCGACCTTCATCGTTGGGTTCAAACTTGTCATCGGATCTTGGAAAATCATAGCAATTTCATTTCCGCGCACTTTTGACATTTCTTTTTCACTAAGTGGAATTAAATCACGGCCATTGAATAAAATTTGTCCTGACTCATAAATACCAGGTGGCTGTGGAATTAATTTCATTAAGGCGTTACTCGTAACACTCTTACCAGAACCAGATTCACCAACGATCGCTAGCGTTTCACCTTCTTTTAAATCGAAGTTTACACCACGAACAGCATGGACAAGTCCAGCATAAGTTTTAAAGTTAATTTTTAAATCTTTTACTTCTAAAATTGTTTTACTCATTTCGGCCACCTCCTTATTTACGTAGTTTTGGATCTAGTGCATCTCGTAAGCCATCACCAATAGCATTAAACGCAAAGATTGTTAGCGAGATAAATACTGCTGGGAAAATTAAGCGCCACGGAGCGTTAGCAATCGCTTTATTTCCGTCAGATGCCATTGTACCCCATGAAGCGTGTGGAGCAGGGACACCAAGTCCAAGGTAACTTAAGAACGATTCCGTGAAAATAGCAGATGGAATTGTTAATGTCATTGTTACTAAAATTGCACCAAGCGCATTTGGAATTAAATGTTTTAAAATTAAATGCCCTGTGCTAGCACCTAAAGTACGTGCAGCTAGTACATATTCTTGATTTTTAATCGATAATACTTCACCACGGACGATACGAGCCATGTTAATCCAACCTGTAATCGAAAGGGCGATAATCATAGGGAATAGACCTGGTTGTAAAACAACTAATAATACGATTACAACTAATAGGTAAGGAACCGCAGTTAATACGTCGGCAATACGCATCATAATATTATCAACGCGACCACCAGCTAAACCTGAAATACTTCCCCAAAGAACGCCGATAATTAAGTCAATAACCGCCGCTGTAATCCCGATAAATAAGGAAATACGAGCACCTGCCCAAATACGTACGAAAATATCACGACCTAAATCATCTGTCCCAAACCAAAATTCTGCAGATGGTGGAGAGTTGAAAACACCAAGTTGATCGCTGTATTTATATTGTGAAAGCATCGGTGCAAAAATCGCCATTAAAATAATGATGATTAAAGTGACTAAACCAAAAATCGCCATCTTGTTATGTGAAAAACGAATAAATACTTCCTTCCAGAAGGAAACGGATTTATCAGCTAATTTATCAGTTGCTTCATGATTTCCACCGACAATTTTAAACATATCTTTGTTAATCGGTTGTTGCGTCATTACTTTTTCGCTCCCTTCAACTTAATTCGCGGATCAATAAAGCTATATAAAATATCGACAATTAATACCGCAAATAAAAGGATGATTGAATAGAACACTGTCGTTCCCATGATAACTGTGTAATCACGGTTTGTAATACTTTGTACAAAGTGTTTACCTAGACCAGGGATTGCGAATATATTTTCAACGATAAAACTACCTGTTACAACACCAGCTGTTAATGGACCAAGGTACGTGATAACTGGTAGAAGGGCATTACGTAAAGTATGGCGGAAAACGACTGTCCATTTGCCAATCCCTTTCGCACGAGCCATTTTTACATAATCACTGCTGTTTTGTTCAAGCATACTAGAACGTGTTAGTTTAGCGATAAAGCCCATATGTGAGAACGCAATAGCAAGGGCAGGTAAGATACTATAGACGAAACCTTTCCATCCACTAACAGGGAACCAGCCTAATTTAAAGGCTAAGAAATACTGCATTAAACCTGCCAAAATAAACGATGGTACCGATATTCCGAGCACCGCAAAGGACGTTGCCAAATAATCCGGCCACTTATTATGATAAAGCGCTGAAACTACGCCTATTAATACACCGAATCCAACCGCCAATAGCATAGCTTCAATCCCAAGAGTTAACGAAACAGGGAAGCTCTCATTAATCATGTCATTTGTAGAACGCGCTTTATACTTCATAGACTCACCGAAATTAAATGAGGCCGTATCGATTAAATAATCTTTATATTGAATATACCAAGGGTTATTTAATCCATACGTTTCGTTTAACTTTTCCTCGATTTGCGGAGGGAAATTACGTTCACTTGCAAAAGGACTACCTGGAGCAAGACGCATTAAGAAAAACGTAGCCGTTACGATGACGAAAAGCGCGAGAAGTATATACATCAGCCTTTTCAAAATATAATTAATCACATAAAACTCCTCCTTCTATTTGTCAATTTTCTGACAAATATATGCCTTCGTATTTTAAAAAGAGCTGACTCGCGCCGAAGTGGCTTCGAGGCAGCTCTTCGCTGTAGAGCTTAAAAAATATTATTTAGATTATTTAGCGTCTAAATCAACGTTTTTAAGTTGGATGATACCAAGTCTATCTGGTCCCATGTTTTTAACATACTTTTGTTTTACTGAAAGGTTTGTGTAGTAGTAGATTGGCGCAACTGGGAATTCTGAAACTGCGATAGCTTCAGCTTCTTTTAATAGCTCAAGACGTTTAGCTGTATCTACTTCTGCAACTGATTGTTTTAACAATTCTTTGTACTTCGGATTTTCCCAACCAGTATCGTTGTTACCGTTTTTAGCAGTATCGTACATTTCTAAGAATGTGTAAGGATCGTTGTAGTCTGCAATCCAGCCCATACGACCGATTTGATAGTCAAGAACGTTAAGTTTTTCTAAGTAAACTTGCCATTCTGAGTTATCAAGACTTACAGTAATTCCAAGGTTTTTGCTCCATCCTTCTTGGATGTATTGAGCGATAGAAGCGTGTGCTTCACTTGTATTGAATGATAAGTTGATTTTGATATCTTTCGCGTCTTTAATACCAAGTTCTTTCATACCAGCTTCAAGTGCTGCTTTAGCACCTTCAACATCGTTATCTTTGTAGTAACCGCGGTCTTCTTCAAAACCACTGATTGCAGATGGAACCATACCTAATGCAGGTTTTTGTTCACCTTTAGTTACGTTGTCAATTAAGCCTTGACGGTCGATTGCTAATGTTAACGCTTTACGGATGTTAGCGTTTCCAGTAACTTTATCTGTTGTGTTGAATTTGTACCAATAGATAGCAGCATAGTCATCAATATTTAATGACTTGTCAGCTTTGAATCCATCAATAGCATCAAGTGCTACTGTTTGGTATGGAGAACCTAAGTAATCAATTTCTCCATTTTTGAACATTGTTACAGCAGTTGCTTCGTTTTCAACCATACCGATGTTTACTGTATTAACTGCTACGTTTGCAGCATCCCAGTAACCGTCGTTTTTCTTAAGCACGATTGAATCACTGTGTTTCCAAGTATCTAATGTATATGGTCCGTTTGTTACGTAGTTTTCACCAGCTTCAGCGTACCAATCATCTTTACCTTCAACCACTTTTTGGTTGATTGGTGAGTAAGTTTTGAATGCAGTTAACTCTAAGAAGTAAGCAGTTGGGTTTGCTAAAGTAACAACTAATGTTTTTTCATCTTCAGCTTTAATTCCTACTTCATCAACAGAACCAGCACCTGTATTGTAAGCTTCAGCACCTTTAATTGGGTAGAATACAGAAGCATATTCAGATAGGTTTTCTGGATTTAAAGCCCATTTCCAAGCATATTCGAAGTCGCCAGCAACTACTGGATCTCCGTTTGTCCATTTTGCATCGCGTAAGTGGAATGTGTAAGTTAAACCATCTTCACTTACATCCCATTTCTCAGCCATAGCTGGCTGTGGTTGTCCATCAGCGTCTGCACGAGTTAGACCTTCAAATACGTTAATTAAGATTGCACTAGATGTAGAATCTGTTGCAAGTTGTGGGTGTAAAGATGGTGGCTCAGAAGGTATTACTAAGTTCAGCTCTTTTGCTGTTTCTGATGAACCAGAATCTTTTTTATCGTCTTTTGCTTTGTCAGACGAATCTCCACCAAAGCCACATGCAGCAAGTACTAATGAAAATACTGCAAGGACAGTTAGTAATAAAAACTTTTTGTTCTTATTCATGTGAATCCCCCTTATACAATTTTTAAGCCTTTTGTGAAGCTCCTATTTAATATACCAAAAAAGTCATTGTGCACAAAATAAAAAAGATTCAAATTTATATAGTATTATCTGACATTTACAAGAATAATAATTTTCTTCTGTTTATCACTTTAGAGTACAAAAGTGTTTAAATAATGAGAATTTGATTTAAAATAGCTAAAAATATCAAAAATGAAACAAAATCAAAAAAATGATTTACTATACGGAAAATTCCTATTTTTTTGATAATATTATTACAAAATAAAAAATGATTCTAAAGTCATAGATGTTCTACCTTGAAGAATTTTTATAGTTTTGTAGAAAATCATTGTAAAACTAAGTGAATATGATTTTTTATTAGGTAATTTTTTGCAGTTTCTAATCTAAAAATATGAATAATACTATCTATAAATGATATATAAAAATTTTGTTTTGTATTTATCTAGTATTTAGCTTTGGGAGAGAAAAAAAGGGAAATTGAGAGAAATTTGTATGATTTAACATGACTATTTATGTTGTTTATAGGGGGATTTTAGCACAAGAAAGTAGTCTAATGTTTTTTTAAAATAATTCATTTGCCTTTGTAATCGCTATTTTTTATAAAAAATGTGGGGTGTTTTTCAATTAAGAATAGATTTTTGATTGTGCAGTTTCCTCTTTTCGACAGAAATCAACAAAGTCAGCTAAATTTTGTATAAAAATGATTTCATATCTAAATTTCACGTTTTATCATTCGAATTATCCAATTATTTCTAAAAAAACCGTGTAAAAAAACACTCTAGAATAAACGCTGTCTCGTTATCAGCATTTACCTAGAATGTTTACTTATTGTTTTATAACTTAAATTGGTGAATCTGATTTTGTAATTCTAAAGATTTCTCGCTTAATTCTGTTGCAACGAAGTTTACTTGTTGAATTGTAGCTGCTTGTTCTTTCATAGCTTCGGCAATAATCTTTGTATTATCCGCACTTGCTGAAGCGCCGTAAGCAATTTCAGCAACTGATGCGGCTACTTGTTCAGCGCTGGCAGATATTTCTTCTGATGTTGCTGAAATATCTTCTATTTGATCGGACATCGTTGTAATTGCTTGGACAATGGATTCGAAAGCAATACCTGCTTCTCCAATCATTTTAACACCATCATTTACAGAATGAAGACCGTCGACTACTGCTTTTTCTACATTTTTAGTATCTTGCTGAATATCTTGTGTTAAAGCGACAATTTTATTAGCGGATTGTTTTGATTCTTCGGCTAGCTTGCGCACCTCATCTGCTACAACAGCAAAGCCTTTCCCGTGTTCACCTGCGCGTGCTGCTTCGATAGCGGCATTTAGAGCGAGCAGGTTGGTTTGATCTGTAATTGTTGTAATAACTTCTGTAATATTGCTGATTTCTACTGATTGTTTACTTAGTTTTTGAACGAGTGTGTTAATAAGTTGAGTAGAATCATTGATTACATTCATTTGCTGTTGGGCTTCTTCTATTATATTGTTCCCTGTATTGGCTGTTTCTGATGTAGCGATGGCGCTATGGTGAAGCTGTTGTGTTGCTTCTGCAATACGTTGTACACCTGTAGCTGTTTCATCCATTGCGGCAGCACTTTCCTTTGCAGCAATTGTTGCGGTTTCGGCAGCGGCGGCGGTTTCATGAATGCGTGAAGAAACTTCTTCTGTTGTAGCAGAAACTTCTTCAGTAGAAGCCGTTAACTCCTCGGCTGCGCCTGTTAAATGTTCTGAGTTATTTTGAATATGTGTCATTAAATTACTTAAGTTACTTTTCATCGTATTAAAGGCTATCGCCAGTTGTCCAATTTCATCTTTAGAGTGGTTGGTAATATCTTGATGATATAATTCACCGTTTGCAATGTTGTTGGCAGCGGCTACAACTGATTTTAAAGGGGTAGTAACTTTGCGATGTACATAAAGCATTAAGAATATGCCAAGTGCTACACCAATAATAATCGCGATAATCGAAATGATTTGTGAATTTTTTACTGCTTCTTTAGATTCTGCTGTAATATTCTCTAGCTGTGTTTTTTGGTAATCGACAACTTTATTTGAGACTTCTAGTAGTCCTCGGTTTGCTTGTTGTGCATCACTATTGACTATTTTTAACGCCTCATCTAATTTTCCTTCATCATGTAAAGCTAAAGCACGATCAGCTGCTTTGTTAAAAGCATCGTTATATGTATCAAGTTCTTTGGCATATTCAACCATTTCGGGCGAATCTGCTTTTTTTGCAATTTCGGCAACGTGCTCATCTAACAATCCAGCGTGTTTAATTAAACTATCCTTATTACTTGCTGTATCTTCTATAAACATTGCGCGAATAAAAAGACCTTGCATCGCCATTTCAAATTGAATACTATCTGACAGTTCTACTTGGGAAACGCGGTCTTCTAATGCAGCTTCAACTTTCTTCTCAATATTGGAAAATTGGTTGAACAAAATAAGCAAAGACATAAATAAGATCAAAATAATTGAGAAAAAACCGAAGCTTAATTTTTTGCCAACAGACATAGTAATACGCCCTTTCTAAAATGCTTTAAAATTTTTTATAGTTAAATTAAGACATCGTAGAAGCGAGAAGTCAATAAGCGGACATAGAAACAGTTCAGAATATTCATGCTTAAAATCTTTTTATTTTATGATAGGGCACATTGCCTGTGAAAATTGAAATGGACACAAATTTTTATCGTTATATAGTACGGATTGCTGTGGATGAACAACTGAAAAAAATTGGGGCTAGGACATAACGATAAAATTTTTATAAAATCGTAGGATTTCGGTGCAAGATTGCTATTGAGTATGCACAAGTACTTAGCTATTTTTTCTTTTGTAATGAGGATAAATAGAAGAGCATATTACATGTTGTAGCGCCTTGCGGTGTACCTGCGTAAAGCAATCCCCTTGCGGATAGCAACGGCATAACAAAAGAAGTGGCTGAAATATAACTAAAAAAATATAAGGAACAATAAATTTTTTGTTCTATGGAGAACTTATCTATTCTTGCATTTGCAATAAATAAAACATTAGAAGGGTTCACTAGTTGTTGGTAGCGGATGCGGTGACTCCTGCTCAGAACGCACACAGCGTAAGACGCTGGCATTCCGCGCGTTAGCGAGGGTTGCGGCTTACTGTGCTGAGCGGAAAGCACCGCCGAGCCAACAACAACGGCGCAGCAAAAAAGGTGTTAGATTGACTGCCATCAATCTAACACCTTTTCTCTTTTGTCCCAGCCTCTATTGCTATTATTAAGACTGTTTCTTTAATTGTAAAATAACCGTTTCGTCGGGATCTATAAACAATGTTTTTTGTTCGAAGTAAATAACGAATCCTGGTTTGGCACCATTAGGTTTTTTCACTTGTCTTATTTCTGTATAATCTACCGGAACAGAAGATGAGTCACGTGCTTTTGAGAAATAGGCGGCAAGTGTTGCAGCTTCTCGCAATGTCGTATCATCGGGATTAGCGTTGTGAATGACTACATGAGAGCCCGGTATATCTTTTGTATGTAGCCAAATATCTGTACGCTTTGCTATTTTAAATGTCAGCATATCATTTTGCTTGTTGTTTTTCCCTACAGAAATGGGCGTTCCTGTAGATGATAGATAATGTTCGGGTTCAGGTTTAAGCTGTTTTTTCTTTTTCTTAGCGTGACGAAGTTTTAAATAGCCCTGTTCCGCTAATTCTTCACGAATCTCTTCGATATCACCAGGCGATGCTTGTTGCACTTGTTGCGCTAACATCTCAAAATAAGTTATTTCTTCTCTCGTTTTTTCGAGTTGCTCTTGCACCATAATAAGGGCATTTTTAGCCTTCGTATATTTCGTGTAATAACTTTGTGCATTTTCAATCGGTGTTTTACGCTCACTTACCGGAATCGTCACTTGTTCAGCAGATTCACTGTAATAGTTTGTGACGGTCACTTCCTTCACACCTTTTTCAAAAGCGTAAATATTGGCCATCAATAGTTCCCCATACAATTGGAACTGATCTAGTTTGGAGGCGCGTTCATAGTCTTTCGTCAGTTTTTTGATTTTTAATGATAGTTTGTCGATTTCGTTTTGTAACCAGCGTTCTAAATCACCTGCTTGTTGCTTCACACGATCTCGCTCTGCGCGAGCAAAGAATACACGGTCAAGAAGCTCATGTACATTTGGGTAGGCAGTTTTCTCTCCTTGTAAATGTGTTAAAGCAATTGGGGAGAAGTATGTTTTACCATGCGCGTAAACATACATCGGTTCTTTGCCACCATCATTAAAATCTGCCATAAAGTCCTTGAAGCATCCGACTTTGTTTGACGTGGCGGTTAAGCGAAATAATAACTCCTCTGCATGTAATGGAGAAAAGCCAATAAATTGCGACACAATATCTTTAGCGGTTTTTGGCTCTGCGAAAAATGCAGCTAGCTGCTCATCATCGACCGTAAGAGGTTGCCATTTATTTTGTGCAGGTGGGGCGATATAAGGCTGTCCTGGTAATATTGTTCGGAAACTATTCATCGAAGGTGATAAATGTTTCAAACTGTCGATAATTTTATTTTGTTCTGTATCAATTAATAACAGGTTACTATGGCGACCCATAATTTCTGCATGTAGTTCCCGTACAATGGGATCACCGATTTCATTTTTACTTTGGATTTCTACTATAATAATACGATCTAACTCATGCTGTTTAATAGAAGAAATAAAACCACCCTCTAGATGCTTACGTAAAAGCATACAAAACATAGGGGGCTCAGCAGGGTTTTCAATTGTTTGCTCTGTAAGATGTACACGTGCATAGGAAGGGTGGATAGAAAATAATAATTTATGGTTCCCTCCATTTGCACGGATTTGTAAAACAACTTCCTGAGCGTTAGGTTGATGTATTTTCGTAATACGACCTGTTACTAATTTTTGTAGGTCTGTTGTCATTGAATAAGTAAATAAACCATCAAATGCCATTTTAATTCCTCTTTCCAACGATATATTGCATCATTGTGTTTTCGTATTTGCGCTGAAAAGGTCTGCTAAAACGAACTACAATGGTGCAATTCATAATTTTATAAAGTGTTCCCAAAACAGCCATTTCAAGCACGAATGCTTTTTTAGTATGTTTATCATAGCATTTTTTAGGTGAATATTAAAATATAGCTTCAGATGTGGTAGAATTAATTTTTGCTCTAGCGATTTTTTTGTGGAGAGACGTCATAAATGACGGAGCTTATGTTATAATTATCCCAGTATGCAAAGAAAGGTGTGACGAACCTTGGTGCGTAGTATGACTGGTTTTGGCAGAGGTGTCACAACAACAAGAGACTTTCAGTTAACCGTAGAAATACGCTCGGTCAACCATCGTTTTTTAGAAATTCATGCAAAATTTCCGAAAGAATGGCTTGAAGCAGAAGTTTTTGCGAAGAAATTAATTTCACAAGCTTTATCCCGAGGGAAAATTGATGTGATGGTATATGTAAAAGATTTAGAAAATGTCGAGCAATCTATTGAAATTAATTGGTCATTAATTGAAGCGTATCGTAAGGCAAAAGAACAATTAGCAAGTAAAGTACCGCTAGAAGAAAAATGGACGATGCAGGAGCTACTAGCGCTTGAGAAAGCATTGGTACAAGAAAAGCCGCAACTAACGCCAGAAGATTTATTAGGTGCTGTGGAACATGCGGTAACAGAAGCCATTGGACAGTTGATTCAAATGCGTGAGCGTGAAGGGCAAGAATTGCAAGATGTTGTTGTACAATATAAAGAACAGCTAATGGAACAAGTGAATCAAATACGTTCATGTTCTTCACTTGCTGTTGAAAAATATCGTACACGTTTAGTAGAACGGATTGCTGAAATTGCAGAAGTAGCGCTTTTAGAAGATCGTTTACTCGCAGAAGTAGCGATATTTGCAGAACGAGTGGACATAACGGAAGAATTGGATCGATTAGATAGTCATTTTAACCAACTGGAAGAAACGTTACTAGAAACCGTTTCAATCGGGCGTAAATTAGACTTTTTAATGCAGGAAATCCATCGTGAAATCAATACGATAGGTTCTAAAAATCAATCGACAGAAGCAGCCGTTGCAGTAGTTCAGGCAAAAACAATTTTAGAAAAGATGCGTGAGCAAGTTCAAAATATCGAATAACATGCCTGCATCTGTTATAAATTAAGGGAGATATAGAGAATAAATGATAAAAGAACGTGGATTATTAATTGTTCTGTCTGGCCCGTCTGGTGTAGGAAAAGGGACAGTGCGAAAAGAATTATTTTCTCAACCGAATACGAATTATGAGTATTCCATCTCAATGACAACACGAAATCCTCGCGAAGGTGAAGTAGATGGTGTAGACTATTTTTTCAAGACACGTGAAGAGTTTGAAACGTTAATTGACCAAGGTGGCTTATTAGAACACGCTGAATTTGTAGGCAATTACTATGGCACGCCGTTAGCCTATGTAAATGAAACACTTGATGCTGGTCGTGATGTATTTTTGGAGATTGAAGTACAAGGAGCAGCACAAATTCGTAAAAAAGCACCGGATGCCTTATTTATTTTCTTAGCCCCTCCAAGTTTAACGGAATTAAAAGATCGTTTAGTTGGCCGTGGGACAGAAACAGCGGATGTTATTGCAAAGCGTATTGCAACTGCAAGTGAAGAGCTTGAAATGATGAGCTTATACGATTATGTAGTTGAAAATGATGAAGTGACAAATGCCTGTGATCGTATAAATGCGATTATTAAAGCCGAGCATTGTCGAAGAGAACGTGTTGAAAAAAGATATTTGTCAATGTTGAGAGGAGAATAAACCAATGTTATACCCATCAGTAGATGCCTTAAAAAAAGAAATCGATTCAAAATATTCTTTAGTAAGTTTAGCATCAAAACGTGCTCGTCAAATGCAAGAAGTAGAAGGTACTGAGCGCCTACACAAATATGTTTCCTATAAATATGTAGGAAAAGCACTTGAAGAGGTAGCAGCAGGTGTACTTACAAAAGTATCACAGGATGAGTCCGCTGTGTACGAAGACGAAATCTAACATTGATGGTATAAAGCTTTTGCCAAGTTAATGTTAAAATCTGCAGTGATTTTTTGATTATACAAAAATGCCGAGAGCTCCCGAGGAAATTGTCCTTTGGGAGCTTATCGTTTGAAAGGACGACATTGTAGATGAATAAAAATATTTTACTTTGTGTTTCAGGTGGTATTGCGGTTTATAAAGCTGTCGCGCTAGTGAGTAAACTATCGCAGGCGGGTGCCCGTGTAAAGGTCATTATGACAGCATCAGCCCGGCAGTTTGTCAATCCGCTAAGCTTTCAAGTCATGTCAAAAAATGATGTCTACTTCGATACATTTGATGAAAAAGATTCGAATGTCATTGCCCATATAGATTTAGCTGACTGGGCAGATTTAATATTAGTCGCTCCTGCAACTGCCAATGTGATTGGCAAACTAGCAAACGGTATTGCAGACGATATGGTAACAACGACATTACTTGCTACTACTGTACCTGTTTGGATTGCACCCGCGATGAATGTCCATATGTATGATCATCCAGCGGTAAAGCGTAATTTGGCACAACTAGCAACAGATGGTTATCAATTTATCGAACCGTCAGAAGGCTTTTTAGCATGTGGCTATGTTGGGAAAGGTCGTTTAGAGGAGCCAGAGAAAATTACGGCACTTGTGCAACAGTATTTTTTCGCTCCAAAGCCATTAGCAGGACGAACGGTGCTTGTAACAGCAGGAGCAAGTTATGTCCCTATGGATAATCAGCATGTAATTAGTACAAAGGCCAATGGTAAGGTTGGACAAGCGTTAGCGAGAGAAGCGCAAGCACTAGGGGCACATGTCATTCTTTTAGGTGAAGAAGCAACAAATGCGTATGATCTTATAACGCAAGTAGAGAACGTTAAAAAGCAAAACGCACAGCTCTTATTTATCCACGCAGCCAACATACCAACAATTGAAAGTGCCCCTACTCTATCCATTGCAGGTACAGAGGCAGTGACATTTGGACAAAAAGTGCTAGGGAATCCGGTGTTACAAGTAATAGCCGATGAATGGATTGACTATAGTCAAACAGCAACAATAAACGGACAAATTGTCAATATTTCAGATACGACACAATTTGCAAAAGTTTTATGGCAGCATATATTACAAGGTGAGTCGCAATGAACGTTTTATACGCAGAGATCATAGTGGATGTTTCAACATACCATGTAGATCGCTCATTTGACTATGCGGTTCCTGTAGAATGGGTAGCTGTTATAGAGAAAGGCTGTCGTGTAAAAGTACCATTTGGACCGAGAAATGTACTAGGATTTGTTGTAGGTTTAAAACATGAGACAGATGTTCCAACTAATAAAATAAAGCCGATTGCTCAAATTTTAGATATAGAGCCTGTTTTTACTGAAGAAATGTTGTTGATGGCAAAGTGGCTTAAAAATGAAACAATTTGCTATGAAATTGATGCTTTGCAAGTAATGCTACCCTCCGCATTACGAGCTAAGTATGAAAAAATCGTCAAATTACTCGATCATCAAACGATTTTGCCAATGGCTGTCCAACAAATTTTTGGGAAGCGACAACAGGCAAACTTTAAGGAATTTGAACGGGCAGGATTATTGCCACTCTTAAAAACGTTAATTGCCGATAAAATTGTAAAAATAGAAAATGTCGTGAAGCAACAAGGCAATGTAAAAGAAGTTCGTATGGTAAAGATAACTGAGGACGAACAAGCATTAAGCAATGCTATGCAAGAGGCATCAAGAGCTGCGAAGCAACGTTCTTTAATTGAATGGATGGCTTCGCATTTAGGTGAAGTTTTTACACCACAGCAAATTTATGAAGCAACTGCTGTCTCGGCTGCTGTATTACAAGCGGTTATTGAAAAAGGCGCAGCAAGTTTTATACAAGAAGAAGTGTATCGCGATCCTTTTACAAAGGATGTTGCACGTACACAGTCCTTACAATTAACGGACGAACAAGCAGTTGCATTAAAAGCAATTACGCATTCTATTGAGACACAATCTGCTGCCACCTTTTTATTGCAAGGTGTTACAGGTAGTGGCAAAACGGAAGTTTACTTGCAAGCGATTCAAAAGGTTTTAAATGACGGCAAGGAAGCTATTATGTTAGTGCCTGAAATTTCGTTAACGCCCCAAATGACGGAGCGTTTTCGTAGTCGTTTTGGTGAGATGGTTGCCGTGATGCATAGTGGGTTATCTGTTGGAGAGAAGTATGATGAGTGGCGTAAAATTCAACAAGGGAAAGTAAGGGTTGTAGTAGGTGCCCGTTCAGCAATTTTCGCACCCTTTACTAATTTAGGGCTAATTATCTTAGATGAAGAGCATGAATCGACTTACAAGCAGGAAGATTCACCCCGTTACCATGCGAGAGATGTAGCCATTTGGCGAAGCCAATATTACCGTTGTCCTGTTATTTTAGGTAGTGCGACACCCGCTCTTGAGTCATATGCCCGTGCGAAAAAAGGGGTCTATACACTATTAACGTTAAAACAGCGTGCGCTGCATCAAGCAATGCCAACTGTATATGTTGCAGATATGCGAGAGGAACTTCAAAAAGGAAACCGCTCGATGTTTTCGGAACTACTAATTGAAGGGATACGAACGCGACTTGAACGACGAGAACAGATGGTGTTGTTTTTAAATCGAAGAGGATATTCGTCCTTTGTGCTATGTCGTGATTGTGGGACGGTCGTGCAATGTCCGAACTGTGATATTTCATTAACCTATCATCGCACAACGGAAAAACTTAAGTGTCATTACTGTGGTTATGAAGAGCATGTGCCACAAATTTGCCCGCAATGTCAAAGTGAGCATATTCGATATTTTGGTACAGGGACACAAAAGGTAGAAGAAGAAATCTACAAATTATTTCCAGAAGCAAGGGTATTACGAATGGATGTTGATACAACAAAGCACAAGGGGGCACATGAAGAGATTTTGCAAGCATTTGGTGAGGGGCAAGCTGATATTTTACTCGGTACGCAAATGATTGCAAAGGGACTTGATTTTCCTAATATTACACTTGTTGGTGTGCTTAGTGCCGATACATCATTACATTTACCAGACTACCGTGCTGCGGAGCGGACTTTCCAATTACTTACACAGGTAAGTGGTAGAGCAGGTCGTCATGATAAAGCGGGTGAAGTCGTAATCCAAACTTATACGCCTGAGCATTATGCAATTGAATTAGCTAAAGTACAAGATTACGAGCCATTTTATGAACGGGAAATGTTTTTACGCCGTCGTTCGGGCTATCCACCTTATTATTTCGTTGCACTTATACAAGTATCGCATGAAGATGTCATGATGGCAGCAGAGTATGCAGGACGTGCAGCAGATTGGCTTCGAGGAAATTTATCCAATCAAGTGTCCATTATTGGCCCAACAGTTGCGAGTATTAGCCGCCTCCAAAATAGATATCGCTATCAATGTTTGATAAAATATAAAATTGAACCAAATCTGATACCTGTCTTGCAACGTTTACTTGCGATGTATCGAGCAGAATGGATTAAACAGGGGATATTAATGACGGTTGATTTAGACCCGTCTACGATATAAAAAGGCGCAATAGCTCTTTTCGAGCAAGCTTGACTACCGCATAATGGATTTAAATGGCGATTTGCCTAAGAGTGAAATGAAGGCAAGAGAGCGTCTTATATAATAGAAATGAGGAACGAAAAATGGCGATTAAAAAAGTAATCGAACATCCAGCAAAAGTATTATCTACACCATGTGCTGAAGTAACAGAAATTAACGAAGATATTATTGCATTACTTGATGATTTATACGACACGATGGTGGAATATGATGGCGTTGGGATTGCCGCACCACAAATTAATGTTGGACTACGCGTGGCAATTGTCGAGCTAGGTGAAGAAAGAGATATTTTAGAAATGATTAACCCTACTGTTATTAAAACAGACGGAGCAGAAGTGGATATCGAAGGGTGTTTAAGCTTCCCAGGATTATATGGTGAAGTTGAACGTCCTGATTATGTGAAAATTGAAGCTTGTGACCGAGAAGGGCGTGTCTATGAGCTTGAAGCTGGTGGCTTTGAAGCGCGAGCGATTTTACATGAAATCGATCATTTAGATGGTATATTATTTGATTCTAAAATTAAGCGCATTGTGACAGAAGAAGAGCTAGAAGAAATGTACGCAGAAGAGGAGGAATAATATGACGTCAATTATTTTTATGGGGACACCTGATTTCTCAGCGCCAATTTTGCGTATGCTACACAATGAGGGCTATGATATCAAGGCTGTTGTGACGCAACCAGATCGACCAGTTGGGCGTAAGCGAGTGCTAACACCGCCACCTGTTAAAGCAGCAGCATTGGAATTAGGATTGCCTGTTATTCAACCAGAAAAGCTACGTGGCTCTGAGGAATTACAGCAAATACTGGATTTACAACCGGATATCGTTATTACAGCAGCTTTTGGGCAAATTTTACCGAAAGAATTGCTCGATGCACCGCCGCTTGGCTGCATTAATGTGCATGCCTCCCTTTTACCGAAATATCGAGGTGGAGCGCCAATTCACCAAGCTATTATCGATGGTGAAAAAGAAACAGGCGTAACGATTATGTATATGGCGGAGAAGTTAGATGCAGGCGATATCATATCTCAAAAGGCAATTGCTATTGAAGAAGATGACCATACAGGTGGTCTATTTAATAAACTAAGCGTTGTAGGGTGTGAGCTATTAAAAGAAACACTTCCTTCTATTATTAATAGAACAAATAGCCGGACAGTACAAGATGAAACACAAGTGACATTTGCCAGCAATATATCGCGGGAACAAGAGCGAATTGATTGGGCAAAGGATGCCACGACTCTCTACAATCAAGTGCGAGGATTACACCCTTGGCCAGTAGCCTATACAACATTTGAAGAAGGTAACTTTAAAATTTGGTGGGCACAAGTTGGACAAGCGAAACATAACGTGACACCTGGTACAGTGGTAGCAATTGCAAAGGATCATTTTGAAGTTGCGGCTGGCAATGGGACAGCGCTAGCATTATACGATATTCAACCAGCAGGAAAAAAACGAATGACGGCAGAGGACTATTTGCGAGGCACAGGTTCGAAATTACAGATCGGGGACCAATTTAAATGAGTAAAAAAAGCGTAGTAATTTGGGATGGCAATGTACGAGATGCCGCACTTTCTATCCTACTAGCAGTAGATAAAAACCAAGCATATAGTAATTTACTTTTACACGAAACGATTAAACGCCATAAAATAGAAGCAAAGGATCGTGCACTTTTAACAGAAATTACGTATGGGACGCTTCAATATAAAATGACCCTTGACTACTATTTAGAGCCATTTATTCGTGGTAAACTAGATCATTGGGTGCGTTGGCTACTGCGTTTGTCGTTATATCAAATGCACTATTTAACACGTATACCACCGCATGCAGCCGTAAACGAAGCGGTAGAAATTGCAAAACGTCGTGGACACCAAGGTATTGCTTCGACAGTAAACGGTATTTTGCGTTCTATCTTGCGTCAAGGCGTAAGAGCAATAGAGGATATAACAGATCCTATCGAACGTCTTGCTATTGAAACGAGTCATCCACAATGGTTAGTTGAACGCTTTGTTCATAATTATGGTCTGGAAGTAGCGACAGCAATGCTTCACGAAAATAATGTTCCGCCGGTGCAAACGGTGCGCGTCAATAGAACCGTGGCAACACCAGAACAAGCGATTGCCAGTTTACAAGCGGAAGGCTTAACAGTACAGCAAAGTGACCTAATGCCAGAATGTCTTCATGTTACAAATGGGCAACCTGCTCGTACAAAAGCGTTTCAAGATGGTGTGATTACCATTCAAGATGAAAGCTCCATGATTCCTGCAAATGTGTTGAATCCTTCTCCAGGTATGCGCGTCTTAGATATGTGTGCAGCACCAGGTGGTAAAACGACGCATCTTGCGGAGAAAATGGGCAATAAAGGTTCTATTTTGGCAACGGATTTACACCCACATAAATTAGATTTAATCGACCATAATACAGAACGTCTAGGACTGGATATTGTAGAAACGGCTCCGATTGATGGACGCAAGGCTCCAAACTTTTTACAATTGGAATCGTTCGATGCGGTGTTAGTCGATGCACCATGTAGTGGCTTAGGGGTTATGCGTCGTAAGCCGGATATTAAATATACGAAGCGTGAAGAGGATTTAGAAAATCTTCAAAAAATTCAACTGGCGCTACTTGATGCGGCAACGAAAGTATTAAAACAAGATGGCAAGCTTGTCTATAGTACATGCACAGTCGATAAACAAGAAAACGAAGGCACTGTTGAGGCCTTTTTAACAGAGCATCCAGAAATGGAAGCTATACAACTAGAATCTTTACCAACAAAATTAGCGGAAAAGCAAGCAAATGGCATGCTTCAAGTCTTTCCACAAGACTTCGGCAGCGATGGTTTCTTCGTCGCGGCCTTTCGTAAAAAAGGAGAATCCAACTAATGGTGGATCAAGAGCAATTTAATGAACGTATTAATGATTTAGTCGAGGAAGCGGAAGATCAGCCTGTTCGACGAGCGAAAAAAGAAAAACCGAATTTAAAAGAATCCATTTATTCATTACAACCGCACCAATTAGAAGAATGGCTAAAAGAAAATGGGGAAAAAGCATTCCGCGCTGCACAAATTTTTGATTGGCTATACAATAAACGAGTAAAAACATTTGAAGAAATGTCTAATCTATCTAAAGCATTACGTGACAAGTTAGAGGCAAGTTTTGCTTTAACAACATTGTCAACGATTATTAAACAAGAATCAAAAGATGGTACGATTAAATTTTTATTCCAATTACAAGATGGCTATTCCATTGAAACAGTTTTAATGCGCCATGAATATGGCAACTCTGTTTGTGTCACAACGCAAGTGGGCTGTCGAATTGGTTGTACGTTCTGTGCATCTACGTTAGGTGGTTTAAAACGCCATTTACTAGCGGGGGAAATTGTAGAGCAAGTTGTCAAAGTACAGCAAGCTTTAGATGAAGTAAACGAACGCGTATCTCATATCGTTATTATGGGCATAGGCGAACCTTTCGATAATTACGATGCTATGATGAATTTCCTAAAAGTAATCAATCATGAAAAGGGCTTAAACATTGGAGCACGTCATATTACCGTTTCAACATCGGGCATTGTACCAAAGATTTATCAATTTGCTGATGAACAGCTTCAAATTAACTTTGCCGTATCCTTGCACGCACCGAACCAAGAGGCGCGTCAAAAACTAATGCCTATTGCACGTGCCTACAAATTAGATGAACTGATGGAAGCCGTTCGTTACTATACGAAAAAAACAGGACGTCGTGTTAGTTTTGAGTATGGTTTAATGTCTGGTGAAAATGATTCAGTTGAAGTGGCAGAAGAATTATCTGCTCTTATAAAAGGGATTAAATGCCATGTGAACTTAATTCCTGTAAACTACGTACCAGAACGTGATTATATTCGCACATCTCGTAGTAAAATTTTTGCTTTTGAGAAAACATTAAAGAAAAATGGTATTAACGTAACAATCCGTAGAGAGCAAGGTTCAGATATTGATGCGGCTTGCGGACAATTACGTGCGAAAGAGAGATCTGAAGAAACGAGGTGACCAGTGATGAAATACACAGTCGAAAGTGATATTGGTTTAAAACGAGCAATTAATGAAGATCGCGCTGCATTTTTTAAACGTCCAGATGGCCTCGCACTCGCACTTGTGGCCGATGGCATGGGTGGTCATAATGCTGGTGATGTAGCGAGTGATATGGCAATGAAACAGATGGAAACGGTATTTTTACAAGCAGAGGCACATCATTTTGCAACTATGACATCAAAAAAAGAATGGTTACGACAAGCAGTTAAGCTTTTAAATACAAATATATTCAACTATTCTTTATCACATGAAGACTGTAAAGGAATGGGGACGACGTTTATCGCCGTGTTAATTGAAGGGAATTATTGCTTCATTGCACATGTAGGTGATAGTCGCGTGTATTATTTCTTTGATGATGGCGCACAACAAATAACAAGAGATCACTCCTATGTTAATGTTCTGCTTGAAAATGGTGAAATTAGCGAAGAGGAAGCATTGACGCATCCGAAGAAAAATTTCATTTTAAAAGCTGTTGGAACAGAGGAAACTATTGAACCAGACTTTTATGAAGTAGAGCTAGCGCCAAAATCGTATTTACTCATTTGTTCTGACGGTTTAAGTAATAAACTATCAGTGTATGAAATGGCATCTATCATTACCTATCCAGATGTAATTGAAGAAAAAGGGCGAAAGCTTGTGGAACTAGCAAATGCAAGCGGGGGGGAAGACAATATCTCCCTCGTGTTACTCACAAGGCAAGATGAGGAGGTGTAAGTATGCTTGTAGGAAAACGAATTAGTGACCGCTATAAAATTATAGAACTCATTGGTGGCGGAGGCATGTCCAATGTATACTTGGCGCATGATATGATATTAAATAGGGACGTAGCGATAAAAATATTACGCTATGATTTTACCAATGAGGATGAATTACATCGACGTTTTCAACGTGAGGCACTTTCAGTTACAAGCCTTACACATCCGAATATTGTTAGTATTTATGATGTAGGTGATGATGGAGACTTACATTATATCGTCATGGAATATGTTCAAGGAAAGACGTTAAAGCAGTACATACAGGAATTTGCACCGATTTCTCCTGCTCGAAGTGTGCATATTATGAAGCAATTAACGTCAGCGATTGCCAATGCCCATGAAAATCATATTATTCACCGTGACATTAAACCGCAAAATATTTTAATGGATGCGGAAGGAAATGTGAAAATAACGGATTTTGGAATAGCTATGACGCTAAGTGCCACATCTTTCACCCAAACAAACTCTGTGTTGGGCACTGTCCATTATTTATCACCAGAGCAAGCACGTGGTGGAACGGCAACAAATAAATCAGATATTTATGCGCTTGGAATTGTCTTATATGAATTACTTACTGGCGAATTGCCGTTCTCTGGTGAGTCGGCTGTTTCAATTGCCCTTAAACATTTGCAATCAGAGACGCCATCTGTTCGAGCATTTGATGGTACCATTCCACAAAGTCTTGAAAATGTCGTTTTAAAGGCCACTGCTAAAGATGCATCCCATCGCTATGCTACGGTAGAAGAAATGCAAGAGGACTTGGAAACAGTATTATCATCAGCTCGTATCAATGAACCAAAATTTACAATTCCTATTGATAATGATGCGACAAGAGCTATCCCAATCATTAAGGAACAGTTTATCCGAAAAGATGAAGATTTGACTAAAACAAGAGCAATGGAACCTATCGCACAAAAGAAGGTAGAAGCGAAAAAGCCTGTTGAAAAAGTAGAGCCGGTCAAACAAAAGAAAAAGTGGCCAAAGTATGTGGCAGGGTTATTCATCGTCGTGATTGCGATGTTCCTTTTCTTTTTATTTGCAACAGATTTATTTAGTCCGAAAAAAATTGCTGTACCTGATGTGACCAATTTAACGGTAGAAGATGCGACAAAGAAATTACAAGAAGCTGGCTTTGTTGTTGCCGAACAAAAAGAAGAGCGAAATTCTGAAGATATTGAGAAGGGCAAAGTCATTGAAACCGATCCAGAAAAAGATGCGAAGCGTGTTAAAGGAACTGAAATCGAATTAATAGTTAGTCTTGGTGTCGAAACAGTTAAAATTGATGACTATACTGGACAACAAATTAGTCAAGTTGAAGCTTTGTTAAAGGATAAGTTAATCATCCAAAAAAATTATGTACATTCCAAACTGCCTGAAGGGCAAATTATTGAGCAAGATCCGCAAGAAGGAGCAGAAATAATCGCTAAAGATGCAACGATTACATTTACGATTAGCCAAGGTGTAAAAATGATAACAGTTGATAGTGTAGCGAATTATACGAAAGCTCAAATGGATGATTACGTAAAAAGAGTAGGGCTGAAATGGCGCACTGTTCGCGAAGAGTATAATGATACTGTTCCAGCAGGTAGTGTAATTTCGCAAACGCCAAAACCAGGTACCAGCTTAATGGAAGGTGATACAATTGCAGTTGTTTTAAGTAAAGGACCTGCAGAAAAACCAGTGAAAACATTTATTAAAAATGTTTTAATTCCATATGAGCCGACTGAAGAAGGTGCTGAACAAGTAATCCGCATTGAAATTCAAGATAAAAATCATACAATGGTGAAAGCTTTTGATGAATTCACCATTACTAGTGACCAACAATACAAAATACAACTTGTCATTGTAGAAGGCGAAGAAGCGGCTTATAAAATTATCCGTGATTCAGAAATTATTGAGTCGGATAGTTTTAATTACGATGATGTTAAATAAGGGGGAATTGGATGGCGCATGGCCAAATCCGTAAAGCGTTAAGTGGTTATTATTATGTTTACGATGGGAAGGAACTTATACAGTGCCGAGGACGTGGCGTCTTTCGCAATCGGGGAGAATCGCCACTCGTCGGTGATCTTGTAGAGTATACACTTGAAACGGAAGGCTCGGATGGTACGATTCAAAAAATTATTGATCGTCAAAATGAACTAGTTCGTCCGCCAATCGCCAATATCGATCAAGGCATTTTAGTGTTTTCAGTAAAAGAGCCGAACTTCAATACGATTTTACTGGATCGTTTTCTAGTTGTTTTAGAGTCATTTCATGTCCACCCCATTATCTGTCTGACGAAGATGGACTTATTACAAGACGATGAGCGTGAGGAATTACAGGGCTATATCGCAGATTATGAAAACATAGGGTATACGGTGCTTCAAACTTATAAAGGCGAAGAAGAGTTAGTAGAACGTCTTCAGCCGATTTTAAAAGGAAAGACATCGGTGCTTGCGGGACAATCTGGTGTTGGGAAATCGACGCTTCTCAATACGTTAATACCTGATTTAAATTTAAAAACAGGCATTATTTCACAGAGCTTAGGGCGAGGAAAGCATACGACCCGCCATGTTGAGCTGATAGAAGTATGTGATGGTTTATTGGCGGATACGCCTGGCTTTAGTTCGTTTGATTTTGATGAAATTGAAAAAGAAGAGCTAGGGGCATGTTTCCCAGAGATAACGCGAATTGCTGAGGATTGTAAATTTCGAGGCTGTTTGCATTTAAAAGAACCAAAATGTGCGGTTAAAGTTGCAGTCGAAGCTGGCGAAATACGCGAGTACCGTTACAAACATTATGAACAATTTATGCAAGAAATTATGGATCGAAAGCCGAGGTATTAATCATGATACAAATAGCACCATCAATTTTAGCAGCAAACTTTGCTAAACTAGGAGAAGAAGTAAAAGACGTAGAACGAGCAGGTGCAAAGCTTATTCATATCGACGTAATGGACGGTCATTTTGTACCGAATATTTCATTTGGGTCCATTGTGTTGGATGCGATTCGTCCTTTAACTGATTTACCATTAGATGTTCATTTAATGATTGAAAATCCAGATCAATATATTGAACAATTTGCCAAAGCAGGAGCAGACTATATTACGGTACATGTAGAGGCTTGCCGCCATTTACATCGTACAATTCAATTAATTCGTTCTTACGGTGTTAAGCCAGGTGTCGTTTTAAATCCACATACACCGATTGAAACGATTCAGCACGTTTTACAAGATATTGATATGGTGTTATTCATGACAGTGAATCCTGGATTTGGTGGTCAAAAATTCATTCATTCTGTTGTACCTAAAATTGAAGCATTATCCACAATTATTAAAGAGCGTAATTTAGACGTTGCGATTGAAATTGATGGTGGTATTAATGCCGAAACAATTGTTCCATGTGCAAAAGCAGGTGCCACTATTTTTGTAGCAGGTTCAGCGATTTATAGTAAAGAAGATCGTACAGCGGCACTTCAAGAGATTTTAGCTGCTGGTGAGGTAGCGATTAAAGGATGACTACTGTTGTCGTTTGTGCAGGCGGTCCGAAAGAGGAGCTATGTTCCTTTGATGCGTATAGTAGACAACATGATATTCTATTTATTGGTGCGGACCGAGGTGCACTGTATTTAATTGAGCAAGGTATTACACCGCATGCTATTGTTGGCGACTTTGACTCGTTATCACAAGAGGAATATCAATATGTTATGAAACATGCGGATGATGCCCAACGCTTCCGTGAAGAAAAAAATGAAACCGATACGGATTTAGCGCTGTTAAAAGCGTTAACCTTCGCTCCTAGCGAAATTGTGTTAACAGGGGTTACAGGTGGGCGCTTAGATCATTATGAGGCAGCTGTGCGTTCCATTTATCGATTACAGCTTGAACATCCTGATCTTGTGTTGAAAATTATCAACCATGCGAACATGATACAGTTTTTGGTGCCAGGCACGCACACAATTCAAGCGGATGAGCGTTATCGCTATTTGTCTTTTTTTGCCCATGAGCAACCAATACAGGGCGTTACTTTAAGGCATGTAAAATACGAAACAACGAACGAAGAAATTTCGTTAGGTTCAACTCGATTTACAAGTAATGAAATAATAGGCACTTCAGGGTCTATATCCTTCACGCAAGGCATATGTTTAATGATAAGAAGCATAGATTAGCGTAAGGGGGAGAGAGTCCTGAAAGTATATACGTTCCAACTGCCGAAATTTGTTAGTAGCATTACGCGTACGTGTATTAATCTATTTAAAAAAGATAAGAAAGAAGCTAAAAAATCCGACTGATGCCAGTCGGATTTTTCCTGTTTAATAGCTATATAAAGGCGGTTGGTAGTGTGCCTTGAAAAATGAAAGAAAAAAATCGATTTACGCTTTATGCGAAATCGATTTTTTAGAAGCGGCTATTAAACGCGCTCGATTTTACCTGATTTTAAAGCACGAGCAGAAACCCATACACGTTTTGGTTTACCGTTAACTAGGATACGAACTTTTTGAAGGTTAGCGCCCCAAGTACGTTTGTTAGCGTTCATAGCGTGGGAACGGTTGTTACCAGTACGAGCTTTACGTCCAGTGATTACACATTGTTTTGGCATGTTGTATTCCCTCCTTACAGTTGATGCTGAAAGATTATTATTTCAGTTCGGTATTTCACATACCATAATAATTTAACATACCAAGTCGTTCAGTGCAACAGTTTTCACATAACCTTTCAAGAAAAAAACCTTTACAGGCAAAAACAGCTATGAAAAAACACTGAACAATGGGTGCTCAATTCATTGCACAGTGAATTTTTTAATAGATTACTTCCCACGATAACCAAGTTTTGTAGAGACGCGTTTTCCTGTTTCTACAAGACGTTGTGTAAGGAAGTTGATATGTTCTTCGCTGACGTTAAAGCTAACAAAACCGATACTGACTGCACCGATAATTTCTCCAAATCCATTAAAAACAGCTACAGCGACGGAGGAGGTACCTGCCGTTCGCTCCCCGTGGCTAATAGCAAAGCCCTGTAATCGAATTTGTTCTAACTGCGCTTCTAAGTCAGCTATTTCATCAATAGGAACGAGTTGCTGCATAATTTCCTTTGCTTCTACTGTCGGTAAAGAGGCTAACAACGCTTTATTGGCTGCCCCAATATGCATTGGAATGCGAATACCTAGTTGATCATAAATACGAATCGGGTTGGCTGCACTATCAATACGTTCGATAATAATTGTATCTAGCCCCGCAGGTTTGCTTAAATAAACACTTTCCTCAACTTCTCTTGCGAGTCTTTCTAATTCTGGTCTAATTTTGCTAATATAGTCCATCGTATCATACACTTGCAAACCTAACTCCATCCATATTGTGCCGAGACGATAATGCTTCGTTTGCGTGTCTTGTTCAATCATTCCTTGTGCAATCATCGCTTTTAAAATTCTATGTAATGTACTCAATGGTAAATCGCATTTGGTGGAAAGCTCTGAAATAGACAAACTGCCTTCGGATGCTTCTGAAGCTAACACTTTCGCAATTGTCATTGCTCGTTCTAATAATTGCATAATTGTCCCACCTCCTCTAATCTTATTTTATTTTTATTCTTCCTGTTCGTCTAGTTCCTTCGTTGTCGCCCATAGTTAGTTTTCTCTTTGAAAAAGATAATATTAAAATTTTTCTAAATATATTGACAGTATATCATAAAACGCCTATATTTTTTATATAAACTTTCCTCTTAACGGAAACGTTTTCCACTATACGGAAAAGGGGTGAAGGTATGCATTATTGTTCATCCATGTATGCACCTTTAAAACACGTAATTATTAAACATCCAAAAGACGCTTTTAAAAGCCAAGAGCATCTTGCGGATGAATGGAAAACTTTCAACTATTTATCAGAACCTAACTATCAGGAGGCTCTTACAGAATATGCTGAGTTTATAGCCGTTCTAGAGAAGTATGTTGAACAAATTGATTATTTACCAGCGTCAAATGAAGTAGGATTAGATTCGCTTTATGCGCATGATCCTGTAAAATTCACACCACATGGTGCAATTATTTTGAAATCTGGTAAAAAGTTAAGACAACCTGAGGCAGTTGTTTATAAGGAATTTTTACAAGACAAAGGGATTGCAATAATCGGTGAATTGTCGGGTGATGCTGTTTCAGATGGAGGGGATCTGGTTTGGCTTGATGACCGTACGCTTGCAGTTGGTCGAGGATATCGCACGAACGATGAAGCAATTCGTCAAATTAAGGAAATGACAGCAACTATGGTCGATGAATTTATCGTTGTGCAACTTCCGCATGATTTAGGGGAAGCAGAGTGCTTACATCTAATGTCCTTTATTAGTATGGTAGACAAGGATTTGGCTGTTGTACATTCGCGTTTAATGCCAGTATTTTTCCGTCAGCTTCTGATTGAAAGAGGAATTCAATTAGTGGAAGTACCAAAAGCTGAGTATGATACTTTAGGCTGTAACGTGTTAGCGTTAGCGCCGAGAGTATGTGTTATTCCTGAAGGTAATCCTTCCACTAAACAGCAGTTATTAGATGCGGGTGCAACGGTATATGAATATAAAGGTAACGAAATTACGGTAAAAGGCACAGGTGGACCTACATGTCTAACTTGCCCAGTAGTCAGAGGATAAAAAGGGAGACGGATGATATGTTTAAAAATGTGATTGTAAAAACACCAGGCAATAGTTTTGTTAACGGCTTAACAACAAGTGATCTAGGAAAACCTATTTTAGAAAAGTTATTTGAACAGCACGAACGCTATGTAGAAGCATTAAAAAAATGTGGTGTAGAGGTTACTCAACTTGAGGCAGATGAAGCTTTCCCAGATGCAACTTTTGTAGAAGATACGGCGGTACTAACTTCTGAATTTGCTATTATCACAAATCCAGGAGCGGCAGCACGCAATCGTGAAATTGAAGCAATTGAACCAGCAGTTAAAAATTTCTATGACAAGCTATATTATATTGAAGCACCTGGAACACTGGATGGTGGTGATGTTTTGCAAGCTGAAAAGAAATTTTATGTAGGTATTTCAGATCGTACAAATGAAGAAGGCGCACGACAATTTAAAGAAATCGTTGAAAGGGAAGGCTATGAAGCGACGATTATTCCATTACAAAATTTCTTCCATTTAAAAACGGGCATCGCGTACGTTGGACAAAATCGTATGGTTGTAGCTGGAGAGTTTATCGATCATCCAGCATTTGAATCTTATGAGAAAATTGTTATTCCACAACAAGATGAATACTCTGCAAACTGCATTAAAGTAAACGATACTATCATTATTCCAGCTGGTTATCCTGATACTAATCGCAAACTAAATGACTTAGGCTATCAAACGATTGAACTTGAAATGTCTGAATTTAGAAAGCATGATGGCGGATTGAGCTGTTTATCACTACGATTTTAAGTCAATAAAAAACATGCCCAATCAATTTGTAGGGGAAAATTGATTGGGTGTTTTAGTACTTTAAATATCTGAATATTTAATAATTTGACAAAATACGGAAATGGGGAAACACGTTGAGCAAAGGGGAGCAACAGCATAATAATGTATTGAAGCGTTCTATGAAGAGTCGACATTTATTGATGTTATCACTTGGTGGTGTGATTGGCACAGGTTTATTTTTAAATGTAGGTTTTACAATTAATCAAGCTGGCCCTGGTGGAGCACTAATTGGTTATTTATTTGGTGGTTTAATTTTATATATGGTGATGAACTGTCTGGGTGAATTGGCAGTGTATATGCCTGTCACAGGTTCTTTCCAAACATATGCAACACGATTTATCAGTCCGTCAGCAGGCTTTTCGTTAGGTTGGATGTACTTTGTTGGATCTGCTGCCACCGCGGGGGTGGAGTTTACAGCAGCGGGCATATTAATGCAGCATTGGTTCCCAAATGTGCCGATTTGGATATGGTGTGCTGTCTTTATGGTGCTTTTGTTTACATTAAATGCTTTAACAACAAAAGGTTTCGCAGAAGCAGAGTTCTGGTTTGCAAGCATTAAGGTAGTGGCTGTAATTGCCTTTATAATAATTGGTGTAGCTGCTATTTTTGGCTTGATTCCTTTGGCTGATCGGCCGACTCCACATTTAACGAATTTAGCACCGACAGGATTATTCCCTGCAGGCATTACGATTATTTTTGTCACGATGATGAATGTTATTTTCTCGTATCAAGGTTCCGAGCTAGTAGGAATTGCTGCTGGTGAAACAGAAAACCCAGAAAAAAACATTCCAAGAGCAATACGTACAATCTTGTTTAGAATTATCGTATTTTATATTGCTTCTATAATAGTACTGTCTGCCATTTTTCCATCATCTGAACTTGGGCTACTTGAAAGTCCTTTTGTTACATTGATGAAAATTGCGGGTGTTCCATATGCGGCGGGCATTATGAATTTCGTTATTTTGACAGCGATATTGTCTGTAGGGAACTCATGCTTATATGCTTCCACACGATTACTATGGTCGATGTCAAAAGAAGGCATGGCTCCAAAGTACTTTGGTCGATTAACAAAAAATAAAGTGCCATTAAATGCGCTTATTTTTACGATGCTATTTTCACTGCTATCGTTATTAACAAGTGTGATGGAAGCTGACGCAGTATTTGTGTTGCTTATGTCTATTGCGGGAATTTCGGTGACTATTTCTTGGATGGGTATTGCCATGTCTCAATTAATGTTCCGATACCGTTATGTAAAAGGGGGAGGCAATGTGGCAGATTTGAAATTTAAAACACCATTGTACCCATTAATTCCAATATTTTGTATTGTTTTTTGTGTCATTATATTAGTGTTTTTAGCGTTTGATCCGACTCAAAGAATAGGGTTGTTATATGGCATAGGGTTCTTTGTAGCGTGTATGCTATTTTATAAAGTGAAATTGAGTAAAGTGAGTACAATCACTTCTGACAAAGAAGAGTCACTGAATGCTTAATGGATATTTCATTTTTAGTGGATAAAGGAGATTTTAAATATGAACAATTATTTATGGAATACACCAGACAAACTGCGAGCATTATTATGTGAAATTGTAAGCTGGGAAAGCAGAACATTAACAGCAGGTGAAAATGAATTCGCCTTTAAATTAAGAGAGCTGTTGCAAACGCTTTCTTATTTTCAAGATAATTCTAACTTAATAGAACTGCATGATGCGGGACTCGGTCGCCATGCGGTTACAGCATTGTACAAGCATCCAACGGCTACTGAAACAGTAGTCCTAATTAGTCATTTCGATACGGTTCATACAGAGGAATATGGAGAGCTTGAGCCATTTGCTTGTCGGCCAGAAGAGTTGACGAGTATGCTAATGGAACCTAAATATAAAAAAGATTTGCCAGAGACGGCTAGAATTGATTTAGAGTCGGGTAATTATTTATTTGGTCGTGGCACAATGGATATGAAAATGGGACTCGCTTTACACTTGCAATTGATTGAAAAAGCGAGTATTGAACAATGGCCAATTAATCTAATTTTAACAGCGGTACCGGATGAGGAAGTCAATTCTGCTGGTATGCGTGCAGCCGTAGTTGAGTTAGTAAGGTTGCGTGAACAATACGGTTTAACCTATAAGTTATATTTAAATAGTGAACCTTCGTTTTCACAAGGGCCTTCTGATATAAATGAATATATATATTCAGGGACAATCGGTAAGATTATGCCGGCTGCTTTATTTTATGGAAAAGAGACGCATGTAGGTGAGCCGTTAAAAGGTATGACAGCCAACTATATTGCATCCTTTATGACACAGCATATGGAGTGGAATCCAGTTTTCCGCGAAACAGATCTCGGTGAAAGTACACCATTGCCAGTATCCTTACAATTAAAGGATTTAAAAATGGAGTATTCTACACAGACGCCATATCGTGCAGCCGCACTTTATAATGTATTTTTGTTAAAGCGGACGGCAACAGAGGTTATGGAAATTTTTGAACAAGTTGCATTGGAGGCAATGGCTGCTTGTAATATGCAATATAAGCAAATTTGTGAACGCGAACAAGTGCAAGGTGTTGGGAAAGTAAATGTATTTCGCTATGAGGCAGTTTTAGAGCATGCTATTCAAAAACTTGGCGCAGAGGAAGTAAAGCATATTAAAAACCAAGTGCTAGAAAATACAGCGTGGGATGATCGGGAGAAATCGATTCGTATTGTAGATCAATTGATGATTCGATGTCAGGAGCTAACACCAGCAACGGTGCTGTTATACGCACCTCCTTATTACCCAGCTATTAATTCTTCACAGCATCCGCTCGTCAAGCAATCAATCGAATTAATGAAGAAAACAGCCAAAACATTTGCTATTGAAGTCGAGCAAATACACTATTTCAATGGTATTTGTGATTTAAGTTATGTCAATTATTCAGATGATTCCAATGGCTGGGCTGCATTTGAGCGCAACACACCTGTTTATGGTGATACGTATAGTATTCCATTTGAAGCCATGTCTGCCTTAAAGGGCCCAGTGTTAAATGTGGGGCCATTCGGCAAAGATGCACATCAAAAGACAGAGCGTTTACATGTAGATAGTGCATTTAAAGAAATGCCTGTGATGATTGAAACACTTATAAAAAGCTTATATGCAGCAGAGAGTGAAATACCCGCGGAGTAGAGTGAAATACTCGCGAAAAGAAAGCGAATACCCGCGGAGTAAAGAGAGATACCCGCGAAAAGAAAGCGAATACCCGCGGAGTAGTGAAATACCCGCGAAACAACTGAAACACCAGTAGTAAAGAGAGCATCTTAGGTGTTAGCAGAATCCCACAAAAAAGCTGATGTATTTAAACATCAGCTTTTTTGTCTACCAATACATAGATATTTAATGACAATGTTTCGACCGTAACATTTAAGGAAATGCTGTTTAATAGGTCGTTCAGAACAGAGAACCATAAATGTTGCAAGCTAATTGGGTAGGAATGGAACGCTAAAAACGTTGACACAAAGCGCTTTCAAGGCAACTTAGGTTGCTTAATGTATACCCGAAGTGGTACAATATAATTTAGTCAAAAAGAGCCAAGGGGGCATTTCTATGTCAATTGAATTAAATAATGAATTCGGCCAAATTGATATTTCAACAGATGTACTTGCACAAATTGCTGGTGGCGCTGCTATAGAATGCTACGGTATTGTTGGCATGGCATCTAAACATCAAATTCGTGATGGTCTAACTGATATTTTACGTAAAGAGAACTTTGCAAAAGGTGTTGTAATTCGACAACAAGAAGAAGATTTACATATTGATATGTATATTATTGTTAGTTACGGGACTAAAATTTCGGAAGTTGCTTATCAAGTACAGTCGAAAGTGAAATATACAGTGGATAAAACATTAGGTATGAGCGTTAAATCTGTCAATATCTTTGTGCAGGGCGTTCGTGTAGCGAATGAGTAAGAGGAGGAACAAATTCGAATGCAGTCTTTAGACGGATTAAAATTTGCTGAAATGGTGCAAATGGGTGCTCATCACCTATTCCAAAATGCAAATTATGTAGATTCTTTAAATGTATTCCCAGTACCAGATGGGGATACAGGGACAAACATGAACTTATCGATGACATCTGGTGCTAAGGAAACCGAACTTCAAGCGTCAGAACATATTGGGAAAACGGCACAAGCGTTATCAAAAGGATTGCTTATGGGTGCACGTGGGAATTCAGGTGTAATCTTATCGCAACTATTCCGAGGTTTCGGTAAATTTGTAGAAAAAGAAGCAACAATTAATGCAAAAGCATTTGCTGGTGCTTTCCAAGCTGGTGTCGATACAGCTTATAAAGCAGTAATGAAACCAGTTGAGGGAACAATCTTAACTGTTGCACGAGAAGCGGCTAAAAAAGGTGTAGAAGTTGCTGAAAGTGAAAACGATATCATTGCTGTTATGGAAGCATTTACTGCGGAAGCAAAGGCTTCACTAGAGCGCACACCAGACCTGTTACCGGTGTTAAAAGAAGTAGGCGTCGTGGATAGTGGTGGTCAAGGATTACTATTTGTCTACGAAGGTTTTTTAGCCTCTTTAAAAGGCGAGCCACTACCAAAGAAAAATGATGCAACATTAGATGATTTAATTAATGCCGAACATCATAGAGCCCAAGACTTTATGAATACTGCAGATATTGAATTTGGCTATTGTACGGAAATTATGGTTCGTTTTGAAGAGGATAAAGAGCCATTCAGTGAGGAACAATTCCGTAATGAATTAAACCCATTAGGTGACTCGTTGCTTGTTATTTCAGATGAAGAAATTGCGAAAGTGCATATTCATTCTGAGCAACCGGGCGCTGTTTTAGCGATGGGGCAAAAATATGGTAGTCTTATTAAAATCAAAGTTGATAATATGCGTGAGCAACATTCCGCTATCGTTGGCGAGGATCACAAAGCATCTGCACCAGCTCCAGCGAAAAAAGCTGAAAAGCATCCTTATGCGATTGTTACGATTGCAATGGGAGAAGGTGTGGCTGAATTACTACGTTCGATTGGTGCTTCTTATGTGATTGAGGGCGGACAAACGATGAACCCTTCAACTGAAGATATTGTGAAAGCTGTACAGGAAATTGGTGCTGAAAAAGTACTTATTTTACCAAACAACAAAAATATAGTAATGGCAGCAGAGCAAGCTGTAGAGTTATTGGGTATTGAAGCTGCAGTTGTGGCAACAAAAACAATTCCTCAAGGGATGGCAGCCATTCTTTCATTTAATCCAGAAGCGACAGTTGAAACAAACCAAAAAGCGATGACAGAAGCATTTGCTCATGTAAAAACAGGGCAAGTCACTTATGCAGTGCGTAATACGTCGATTGATGGCATAGAAATTCATAAAGACGATTTTATGGCGCTTGCTGAAGGGAAAATTGTGCTCTCTACACCAGCGTTAAAAGACGCTGCTGAGAAAGTTATTACAGATTTAGTAGATGCAAATACGGAAATCGTAACAATTATTTATGGCGAAGATACGTCTGAAGAAAAAGCCTCTGAATTAATCCAATTTATCGAAGAAAACTATCCAGATGTCGAAGTGGAGTTATTTAATGGTAAACAAGGATTATATCCATATATTATTTCGGTAGAATAATATTAGGTTGCAGAGTGAACGAGTAGACGAAGCAGTGCACAAGTTGTGTACTGCTTTTGTTTATGGTAAAAGGAATGCCAGCGTTGAATACAAGAAGAAATAAGCAAAATAGATTGTTTTGTGTATTTCTTCAAAGGACAGTTAACTTGTAAATGCTGGAATATCAGCTCTTGAGAGTGCTTGTATTTGTAGGGAGTACAATAAAGAAATAATATAAATGATTAAGAAATTATAGTCGTTTTAATTTTCTGAAAGTTGATAAAGTAGTGCTTTACTTTTATAGTAACTATCAAGCATGATATAAGTAAAAGTAAAATTATTATATGAATAGAATAGAGGGGTGCTTGTATGAAATTTACATCGGTTTTTGATATTATTGGACCTGTTATGATTGGTCCATCTTCTTCTCATACAGCAGGTGCAGCGCGTATTGGCCGTGTTGCAAGAGATTTATTTGGCAGACAGCCGAAATGGGTGAAAATCCACCTATATGGTTCGTTTGCAGAAACATACAGAGGGCATGGGACAGATGTAGCAATAATTGGTGGTTTATTAGATTTTGATACATTTGATGAGCGAATTAAAACGGCTTTTGAGCATGCAGAAAAAGCTGGGATGCAATATGAATTTATTCCTGAAACAGCTAATACAGAGCATCCGAATACAGCGAGATTGGTATTTGGTGACGATGATGGCGAAATGTCAATTGTCGGTATTTCAATTGGCGGGGGAAAAATTGAAGTAAGCGAGGTCAATGGCTTCAAGCTTCGCTTAACAGGTGGCATGCCTGCTATTCTTGTTGTACATGATGACCGCGCGGGCTGTATTGCCAATGTGGCAAATTGCTTAGCAATGCATAATGTCAATATTGGCCATATGGAAGTTTCACGTATCGAACGTGGCTTAACGGCTTTAATGGTGATTGAGATCGATCAAAATATTGAGGACAAAGTACTTCAACAAATTTCATTAATACCACATATTACAAAAGTATCGAAAATTAATAACTAAGGGGGTGTCCCAAAATGGATGTATTATTTCATAATGTCCGTGAGCTTGTAGAACGAGCAGAGCGTGAAGAAAAGCAAATTTCTGAGCTAATGATTGAACAAGAAATACTAATAAGTGGTCGAACACGCGAAGAAATTATGCAACAAATGGATCAAAACTTAACAGTGATGGAAGAAGCGGTTGAACGAGGCTTACAAGGAGTAAAGTCTGTTACAGGTTTAACTGGTGGTGATGCTGTCCTGCTTCAAAATTATATTGCACAAGGCAAATCGCTTTCTGGAGATTTATTATTGGATGCGGTCAGTAAAGCAGTTGCTACGAATGAAGTAAATGCTGCCATGGGCACAATTTGTGCAACACCTACAGCCGGTTCTGCGGGAGTAGTGCCAGGCACTTTATTTGCAGTAAAAAATAAGCTAAACCCAACGCGTGAGCAAATGATTCGCTATTTATTTACTTCAGGCGCCTTTGGTTTTGTGGTAGCAAACAATGCTTCTATCTCGGGTGCTGCAGGTGGCTGTCAGGCTGAAGTTGGTTCGGCAGCGGGTATGGCGGCGGCGGCAATAGTGGAAATGGCAGGAGGGACACCTCAACAATGTGCAGAAGCATTTGCTATTACGCTGAAAAATATGCTAGGTCTCGTTTGTGATCCAGTAGCGGGTTTAGTCGAAGTGCCTTGTGTTAAACGTAATGCAATGGGGGCAGCGAATTCGCTTGTAGCAGCAGATATGGCTTTAGCAGGTGTTACGAGTCGTATCCCATGTGATGAAGTCATTGGAGCGATGTATCGCATCGGTCAGTCAATGAGCCCGAACTTGAAAGAAACAGCGCGTGGTGGACTAGCGGCGACACCAACAGGCAAAGCAATTAGCAATGCGATTCTTAATAATGGTGATTTACAAAGCATACTAAAAGCAAGAATCACAATAGAGTAGATTGTAAAAGCGTTAGATTGACTGCAATCAATCTAACGCTTTTTTGTTATGTCGTTGTAATCCGCTACAGCGGGGACCTGAAGGTTTCGTGCCGATAGAAGTGATTTTCGTTGCGATAGCGCACGAATAAGTGCAATTTGAAAGTTACTGTGTCGACACGAAAGAAAAGATTTATGATACAGTTAAAATGAGAACGGATGTATCTACGAATAACAATAAAACAATTGACATAGAAGGGAGGTAGGTTCTTGAGATTTGTGACACAACAAATCTCAAGAGCTGTTGTGACAGGTGACTGAATTAAGCAGTCCTGTCTCCGAATTAAAAGGAGTCGGGAAAGAAACCGCAGCACACTTAGAAACATTAGGTATCGAGACGGTAAACGATATTTTATGGACCTTTCCACATCGGCATGAGGATTTCCGTTTAAAGGATTTAGCGCAAACACCACATAATGAGCGAGTTACCGTTGAATGTAAAGTAGAACGTGAGCCGACTGTGTTGTTTTTAGGACGCAACAAATCTCGCTTGCAAGTAACCGTGCTTGCGGGGCGCCATTTAGTAAAAGTCGTATTTTTCAATCAAAACTATTTAAAGCAAAAGCTTATACCAGGTACTATTGTGACAGTGACGGGCAAATGGGATAGAGGTAGACAAGTTATTAATGGCACCACTGTCACTTTTGGACCGAAAATCGACCAAGTAGACTTTGAACCTGTCTATAGCTTGAGAGGTTTAATTCCACAAAAACGGTTTCGTAAATATATGCGACAGGTGTTAGATGACTTTGGTGCGGTATTACCAGATGCGATTCCACAGCATTTGCAGGATGCCTATAAATTAGTGTCAATACGCGATGGGTTGGAAGGTATTCATTTTCCACAAAATGCTGAGCATGCGAAACAAGCTAGAAGACGCTTTGCTTATGAAGAGTTATTAAACTTTCAGCTCCGTATTCAAGCATTACGTAAAATACGTAAGGATACTGAACACGGTACGATTATACAGTTCGACTTGCAAAAACTACGGGCATTTATTGCTTCATTGCCGTACGAGTTAACAGGTGCTCAAAAGCGTGTTGTTAATGAAATATGTAAAGATTTAAAAGCACCGTATCGCATGAATCGTTTGCTACAAGGCGATGTTGGGTCGGGAAAAACAGTTGTGGCAGCTATTTGCTTATATGCTGCTGTGACAGCTGGATTTCAAGGGGCGCTAATGGCACCGACGGAAATATTAGCAGAGCAACATGCTGAAAACTTAGTTGCTTGGTTTGAGCCATTTGGTGTACGTGTCGCGTTATTATCAGGCTCAACGAAAACGAAGGAGCGCCGTCTACTATTAGCTGCACTGGCTGATGGAGAAATTGATATTGTTATAGGCACCCACGCTCTGATCCAACCTGATGTTCTCTTCAAGAGACTGGGCTTTGTTATAACGGACGAACAGCATCGCTTTGGTGTGGAGCAACGTAGAATTTTACGTGATAAAGGAGAAAACCCTGATGTGCTCTTTATGACGGCTACGCCTATCCCACGAACACTGGCGATTACAGCGTTTGGTGAAATGGACGTCTCGTTAATTGATGAAATGCCGGCAGGGCGTAAAGAAATTGAAACCCATTGGATGAATAAAGAACAATTGGGTTCCGTATTAGCTAAACTAGAGTTAGAGCTGACAGCAGGTAGACAAGCATATGCCATTTGTCCTTTGATTGAAGAGTCGGATAAACTGGATGTTCAAAATGCCGTAGAGATATATGAGCAACTCGCATCGTATTTTACTGGACGCTTTAAAGTTGGGTTAATGCATGGTCGCTTACCAGCAGATGAAAAAGATGCGATAATGCGAGGCTTTAGTGAGGGCGATATTCACGTCTTAGTATCTACGACTGTTGTTGAGGTCGGTGTAAATGTGCCCAATGCAACGTTTATGGTAGTCTACGATGCGGAACGTTTTGGCTTAGCGCAGCTACATCAGCTCCGCGGTCGTGTAGGACGTGGTGAGCATCAATCCTACTGTATATTAATTGCTGATCCAAAATCGGATGAGGGTAAAGAGCGAATGCAGTCTATGACCGAAACAAATGATGGTTTCCGACTAGCTGAAAAAGATTTAGAGCTTCGTGGACCAGGAGACTTTTTCGGCCGTAAGCAAAGCGGCTTGCCTGATTTTAAAGTAGCCGATTTAGTACATGATTATAGAACCCTGGAGACGGCACGAAAAGATGCAACAGAAATGATTGATACAGATGCATTTTGGCATGATGAGATGTATCGATATTTGCGTGAAATGCTACAACAGTCTGGCGTCCTTCAAGGCGAACGATTTGATTAATGTAGCGTTGTGTAATAAGGAATGTGAGAGCTTGTTTTTGAAAACAAGTCTTGCATTCTTTTTTTATACTCTATATACTGATATTAGTACCAAGTGCTAATAACAACTCAAAAGGTGGCGAATGACGTTGAGACGAACGAAAAAAGAGCGACAGCGATTATTATCTGAAACGATTGCGGAAAATCCATTCGTCACAGATGAACAACTCGCGTCGGAATTTCAGGTAAGTGTTCAAACCATTCGATTGGATCGTATGGAATTAGCAATTCCCGAATTGCGTGAACGAATTAAAGATGTGGCTTCGAAAACTTATGAAAATGAAGTGAAATCGTTACCGATTGACGAAGTAATCGGTGAAATTATTGATATAGAATTAGACAATCGTGCATTATCAATTTTTGACGTAAAAGATGAGCACGTTTTTCAGCGCAATGGCATTGCTCGTGGACATCATTTATTTGCACAAGCAAACTCATTAGCTGTAGCGGTAATTGATGATGAGCTTGCATTAACAGTGCACTCCAATATTACATTTGTGAAACCTGTAAAAGCCGGAAATCGTGTTATTACTAAGGCGGTCGTTGTTGGAAGAGATGATGAACGCCATCGTACAAAAGTAGAAATTGTATCTACTGTAAATGGTGAAACAGTTTTGGTTGGTGAATTCGATATGTACCGCACGAAAGGTAAAGGTGAACAAGAATGAAATTAGCACTTGATGGAATGGGTGGCGACAATGCACCAAAGTCAGTAGTGGAAGGTGCATTATTAGCATTAGAACAAATTCCAAATTTGGAAATTCAGTTATATGGACAGCAAGAAAAGCTTGACCCTTATTTGAAAATGCATGACCGCTTAACGGTTATTCATTGTGAAGAAGTGGTCGAGGGCACAGATGACCCTGCACGTGCTGTACGACGTAAAAAAGATTCATCGATGGCACGCATGATGGATGCAGTGGAAGAAGGGAAGGCAGATGCCTGTCTTTCGGCGGGAAATACAGGTGCATTAATGGCAGGTGGTTTGTTTAAGGTAGGGCGTATTGAAGGTATTGCTCGACCTGCATTAGCTACGACATTACCGACACTTGATGGCAAAGGATTTTTAATGCTCGATTTAGGAGCGAATGCAGATGCCCGACCAGAACATTTACTGCAATATGCGATTATGGGTGATATATACGCCAAAAAGGTAGGCGGTTTACAAAAGCCACGTATTGGTCTTTTAAATATCGGAACTGAAGATAAAAAAGGCAATGATTTAACGAAAGCCGCTTTTGCCTTATTAAAAGAAGCGGACTTGAATTTTATCGGCAACGTTGAGGCGCGTGATTTACTTGATGGGGTAGCAGACGTCGTTGTGACAGATGGATTTACAGGCAATATGGTGCTGAAGTCAATAGAAGGAACAGCGGGTGCGTTGTTTACAATGCTAAAAGAGGCATTTATGTCTTCTACCAAAACGAAAATTTCAGCAATGTTAATGAAAAATAATTTACGTGACTTAAAAAATAAAATGGACTATACAGAGTATGGCGGTGCAGGTTTGTTTGGTTTACAAGCACCTGTAATTAAAGCGCATGGATCATCCAATGCGAAAGCAATCTATAGTGCAATCCGTCAAGCCAATACGATGGTAGAGCATACAGTGATATCAACTATTACCGATACAGTACGTCACTTAGAAATTGATTAACAAAGGGGATTAGTAAGAAATGACGAAAATTGCATTTATTTTTCCAGGCCAAGGCTCACAGACGGTTGGCATGGGTCAAGAATTTATAAGCAATTCGCAAGAAAGTAAGGCCTTCTACGAAAGTGCTAACAAGACACTTGGTTTTGACTTATCTAAATTAATGTTAGAAGGACCTGCTGAAGAGTTAACGCTAACATACCATGCGCAACCAGCATTATTAACGACAGGTGTTATGGTTGCTGAAAAATTGCGTGCTGCAGGCATTACGCCACATTATGCTGCGGGTCACTCTCTTGGAGAATACGGTGCATTAGTCATCGCAGGTGTGCTTTCGTTTGAGGATGCTGTAGCTGTTGTTCATAAACGTGGTTTATACATGAACGAAGCTGTACCAGCAGGGCAAGGTGCAATGGCAGCTATTCTTGGAATGGAGCTTGAGGCGTTACATGCAGTAACTGCTAAAGTTACAGCTGAAGGTGATGTAGTTCAAGTTGCAAACGTCAACTGTCCAGGACAAATAGTTATTTCTGGTACTAAGGAAGGCGTTGATAAGGCCTCTGTAGCTGCAAAAGAAGCGGGTGCAAAACGTGCAATTCCGTTAGTAGTAAGTGGACCTTTCCATTCAGAATTAATGCGACCATCTTCAGAACAATTACAAGCTACGCTAGCCGAAATTACTTTATCGGAACCACAAATTCCGGTAATTAGCAACGTGAAGGCGAAAGAATTACAAGATGTACCAGCTATTCAACAGGAATTAGTTGAACAAGTGTATAGCGCTGTACAATGGGAAGCATCCGTTCGCGAAATGATTGCGCAAGGCGTGGATGTATTTATTGAGTGTGGTCCTGGTAAAGTGTTAAGTGGTTTAGTTAAGAAAATAGATCGTTCAGTGGCAACATATTGTGTATATGATGAAGCGTCATTAGAAGCGGTAATAGAAGCGTCGAAGGAGTGGACAATCAATGCGTAAATTAGAAGGTAAAGTTGCGGTTGTAACAGGTGCTTCACGAGGAATTGGACGTGCAATTGCATTAAAGCTTGCGGATGAAGGTGCGAAGGTTGTTGTTAACTATAGCGGCTCACAGGCAAAAGCAGAGGAAGTAGTTGCGACAATTCAAGCAAATGGTGGAGAGGCGATTGCCGTTCAAGCAAGTGTCTCCAAAACAGAGGAAGTTACTGCATTAATGGATGCGGCAGTCAAAACATTTGGCGCGCTTGATATTTTAGTAAATAATGCAGGAATTACTCGCGATAATTTATTGATGCGCATGAAAGAAGAAGAATGGGACGATGTACTCGATACAAACTTAAAAGGTGTATTCCTTTGTACAAAAGCAGTCACTCGTCAAATGATGAAGCAGCGTGCAGGGCGCATCATTAATATTTCTTCTATCGTTGGTGTTGCTGGTAATGCAGGGCAAGCTAATTATGTAGCGGCAAAAGCAGGCGTCATTGGCTTAACAAAAACGACGGCAAAAGAACTTGCGTCACGTAATATTTTAGTAAATGCCATTGCTCCAGGTTTTATTGAAACTGAAATGACAGAACAGCTTCCAGAAGATTTAAAACAAGGCATGCTGACACAAATTCCTCTCGCTAAACTTGGGCAACCTGAGGATATTGCGAAAGCAGTTGCGTTTTTAGCTTCTGAAGATGCAAACTATATGACAGGCCAAACGCTACATATTGACGGCGGCATGGTGATGTAATAATATGCTATAGCATAATTTTTAATTTTTTGTATAATCATTTGAGGGGAGGTGAACGTTTTGACTACAGTATTAGAGCGCGTAACAAAAGTAATCGTAGACCGTTTAGGTGTTGAGGAAAGTGAAGTTACACTAGAAGCTTCTTTCCGTGATGATTTAGGTGCAGACTCATTAGACGTTGTTGAGCTTGTAATGGAGCTTGAAGACGAATTCGATATGGAAATTTCTGATGAAGATGCTGAAAAAATTTCAACAGTTGGTTCTGCTATTTCATACATCGAAGGTAAAATTAACTAATTTTCTGGTAGATGACACAGATTTTGATAATACAAAATCTGATACCATTGTAGACTTACATCAAAGCATAATGGCAAAAGCGTATATGCTTTGATGTATTTTAAAGGTACGAAATGGTTCGTTTTTCGAACGATGGACGTACCTTTTTTATTTTTGTTAAAAAAATACGAAAAAACTTCCAAAACATTGTATTTATGCCGAAATACTTTTGCATAAATGCCTTGAAAAAGGTACACTAAGACGGTAGAAACTATTAGGAAGGCAGATTGTTCAATGGCTATGAGAAGAAAAGGAACTATGCAGAAATCAGGCGTACTTCCTGAAAAAGTACGCAATCAATTCGAGCTATTACAGCATGAATTAAACATCACATTTATTAATAAAAATTTATTGTATCAAGCATTCACGCATTCATCTTATGTGAATGAGCATCGCCGTAAATTGTTTACGGATAATGAGCGTCTCGAATTTTTAGGCGACGCTGTACTTGAACTGTCTGTTTCTAAATACCTTTTTGAGAAATACCCGCATATGAGTGAGGGCGAATTAACAAAATTGCGAGCTTCAATCGTTTGTGAACCATCCCTTGTTATTTTTGCAAATGAATTAGGATTTGGTCGCTTTGTATTGCTTGGAAAAGGTGAAGAATTAACAGGTGGACGGGAACGCCCAGCGCTACTTGCAGATGTTTTTGAATCATTTGTAGGTGCTCTTTATTTAGATCAGGATTTGCAAACGGTCGTGACATTTTTAGAACGAATCGTGTTCCCAAAGGTAGAAGTCGGTGCTTTTTCGCATGTGATGGATTTTAAAAGCCAACTACAAGAAATGGTACAGCAAACAAATAACGGTTTACTTCATTATGAAATTATTGATGAAAAGGGCCCAGCGCATAACCGTACCTTTGTATCAAGCGTGTTATTAAATGGACAAGAGCTTGGTATTGGTCGAGGAAAATCAAAAAAAGAAGCCGAGCAACAAGCAGCACAATGTGCGATGCGCGCAATGCGTGAGCATACTGCTAAAGAGGAGGCTTAATAGATGTTCCTAAAACGACTCGAAGTGATTGGCTTTAAATCTTTTGCGGAGCGCATTGGTATTGACTTTGTACCAGGTGTTACAGCTGTTGTTGGACCTAATGGCAGTGGGAAAAGTAATGTAACTGATGCTATTCGTTGGGTACTCGGGGAGCAATCGGCAAAGTCGTTACGTGGGGCAAAGATGGAAGATGTTATTTTTGCTGGGAGTGACTCTCGAAAGCCACTAAACTTTGCAGAGGTAACATTAATTTTAGATAATACTGATGAGCAACTTGCTTTTTCGTATACAGAGGTCAGCGTAACAAGACGCGTATACCGTTCAGGTGATAGTGAATATTTATTAAATAACCAGCAGTGTCGCCTGAAGGATATTACGGACTTGTTTATGGATTCGGGACTTGGGAAAGAGGCTTTTTCAATTATTTCACAAGGCCGTGTCGATGAAATTTTAAATAGCCGCCCGGACGATCGCCGCTCAATATTTGAAGAGGCGGCTGGTGTTTTAAAATATAAGCTACGAAAGAAAAAAGCAGAGCATAAACTTGTAGAAACAGATGAAAACCTTTACCGTGTTTTAGATATTTTACATGAGTTGGATAGCCGTTTGGAGCCTTTGCAAATACAAGCTTCTAGCGCAAGAGACTATGTACAAATGTCCACGGAACTAAAGGATTTTGATATTGCGATCCTTGTGCACGATTTAAAAAATTGTGCACAATCTTTGCATGCATTGAAAGAAGAGTATGCGCAGCTATCTGAAACAGAGCAAAAACAAGCAAAGGATATTCAAGCGCTAGAAACCCAAACGACGGATATTCGGAAACATTTAAAAGAGTTGGATGTTTTATTGGATGCTGCACAATCTGAGCTTGTAGATGCAACGATGGAAATGGAACGTTGGGATGGTCGTAAAGCTTTAATGGCTGAAAAACGCCAAAATGCAACGAATCAATTACAGCAGTTGAATACATCATTACTTGAAGCGCAAAATGAAGTAGAGGTATTAGTTGCGCAAGAACTTGAGAAAAAACAATTGTTTGTAGAAAAACAACAAGAAGTTTTAACGCTAAAGCAAATCATTAAGCAATTAGAGCAATCCTTAAACCGTTCAGTTACAGAAATTGAACAGGAAATGGAAGAGCATAAAAACCGCTATATCGATTCATTAAACGAAGAAGCAACAGTCAAAAATGAATTAAAAAATATCGAACAACAATTATCACAACAAAAAGCAATGGCAGCTCGTATGACAGACCAAACGGATGAGATTGGTCAAGAATTGATTGAAGTTGTGGCGGAGAAAGAAACACTTGTTGGCCTACATACAACAACAACGACTGCATTGCAACAGAAGCTCGAACAATATGAAGCATTGCAAATGCAGTTTAAAAAAGTGAATCTTTCTTTTAATGATAAGCAAGAAATGCTGTATAAGGCGTATCAGCACCAACAACAATTAAAAGCTAGAAAAGATACATTAGCAGAGCTAGAAGCTGATTTCTCTGGCTTCTTCCATGGTGTTAAGGAAGTATTACTGGCGCGTGATAAAGGTGAATTATTTGGTATTGAAGGCGCAGTGGCGGAATTGATTCAGGTCAATGGCAAATATTCGCAAGCGATTGAAACGGCCTTAGGTGCCGCCTCCCAACATATTGTGACGACGAACGAACAGAACGCCCAACAAGCTATCCGTTGGTTAAAGCAAAAAAGAGCGGGGCGTGCGACATTCTTACCAAAAACGGTTATGAAATCACGCAAAATTAATCCGTCAGCCATTCAGCTTGCTACGGAGCATCCGGCGTTCGTACAAATGGCAGATGCCCTTGTCACGTTCGATGAGGACAATCGTTCCATTGTTGAAAATTTGCTTGGCAATGTCATCGTTGCAGCGCATTTAGAAGGGGCAAGTCAAATTGCGCGATTATGTGGTTTCCGTTACCGTGTCGTAACGCTCGAAGGGGATATTGTCAATGCTGGAGGTTCTTTAACGGGTGGTGCAGCGAAACAACAATCTTCCCTATTTACAAGAAAAGCCGAGCTCGATGGCCTGATTGCTAAGCTAGAAGCATTAGAAACGTCGATTTATAGTGCAGAGCAGGCTGTAGCAACGGAAAAAGAGACATTGGCCACATTACGTGACAAAGTAGAACAATTAAAACTAGAAGGCGAACAACTGCGGAAAGAAGAAATGCAACAGGCAAGTCGCCTTCGAGAATTAGAGGTTGTAGAAAAAAGTCTATCCGCCCGAGTGTCCTTTGCTTCAAATGAAACGCAAGATGTAAAAACACGTGAGGAAGCGCTGCTTGCTCAAAAGGAAGTAGCTACTGCACGTTTAGCAGCGCTAGCTGAAGAATTAGTAGCGATAAACGAGACGGTAGAACAATTAGGTAAAATTAAACTACAAAGTGAAACAGAAAAAGATGTTCTGCGCGAACAAACGGCAGAAAAACGTTCAGAGTTAGCGGTAATGCAGGAGCAAATGTCGCAAGTACAAATTGCGACCGCTGAACTTGCCCTACAATTAAACAAAGCTCGCCAAAAAGTCGACAATATTTCTCAGGAAATAATCTGGCTTCAATCTGATGAATCGACAAAATTATTGAGTGATGAAGAAGTGGAAGAGCAGGTCGCAACTTGGAAAGCTAGAAGAGAAACGTTACAAGTGACAATTACCCAGAAAAAGGGAGAAAAAGCGGCGCAACAACAGGAATTAACAACGTTAGAAGAGCAGCTAAAGGAATTGCAACGTATACATAAAGGCTTCATTGAAGCAATACGTGCGAATGAATTAAAGCGCAATCGCGTAGAATTTGAGATGAGTAATTTTAAAAATCAGCTCGAAGAAAACTATCAACTAACGTTTGAAGAGGCACTGGAAGTCGCTTTAACTATTGAAGACGAAGAGCATATGCGACGTCGCGTCAAGTTATTGAAAAAATCTATTGAAGAATTAGGTCCTGTAAACTTAAGTGCGATTGAAGAATTTGAGCGTGTCCAAGAACGACATTCTTTTTTAACAGAGCAACGTGAGGATTTACTCGAAGCGCAGGATACTTTACACGAAGCCATTAAAGAAATGGATGAAGAAATGACAATACGCTTTAGTGAAACATTTTTTGCCATTCGAGAGCAGTTCAAACGGGTATTCCGTGAATTGTTTGGGGGCGGTCAGGCAGATTTAGTATTACTTGATCCTGACAATATGCTTGATACGGGCATTGAAATTGTTGCGCAACCGCCAGGGAAAAAGTTGCAAAATTTAAGTTTACTTTCTGGTGGTGAACGTGCACTTACCGCGATTGCTTTACTATTCTCCATTTTAAATATTAGACCTGTGCCGTTCTGTATACTCGACGAAGTAGAAGCGGCATTGGATGAGGCAAATGTTGTTCGATACAGCGAATACTTGAAAAAGTTTAGTCGCAATACCCAATTCATTGTTATTACACACCGTAAAGGTACAATGGAGGGAGCTGACGTACTGTATGGTATTACGATGCAGGAATCAGGTGTATCAAAACTTGTATCAGTAAAATTAGAAGATGAACCCGTACTTGCGGAGCAAAGGAGCGAACAAGCATGAGTTTTTTTAAACGTTTAAAAGATAAGCTAATTGGAAATCCAACAGAAGAAAAAGTAGAAAATTTAGTCGAAGAGTCATCTACCGAATTAAAGCTTGAAGATACGGTAGAGCCAGTTCAACAGGAATCAAGTCATGAAGAGCTGCAAGACAAAGTAGAAGAATCAGCAAGTGAGGACTTCATTGATTCACAAGCTTCGAATGTTGTGGAGGAAGAAAAACAGGAAGAAGTGCAGGAAATTGCGATTGTAGAGGAACCTGTAAAAGAAAAAAAACCTTCAGCTTGGTCTATTACACAAAAATTTAAAGCGGGTCTTGAAAAAACCCGTAATTCCTTTACTTCTAAGGTCAATGATTTAGTGGCACGCTACCGTAAAGTAGACGAGGACTTTTTTGAAGAACTAGAAGATCTATTATTACAAGCAGACGTTGGCTTTGAAACAGTAATGGAATTAATGGATAAATTACGCTTTGAGGTACAGCGCAAAAATATTAAAGATACAAATGGTATCCAAACGATTATTTCTGAAAAACTTGTGGAAATTTACGAGCAAGGGGAAGAAGACTTAATCGAACTAAATATGCAACCTAATGGTGAGTTAACGGTTATTTTATTCGTAGGTGTAAACGGTGTTGGGAAAACAACAACAATTGGTAAGTTAGCACATCGTCTAAAATCGGAAGGGAAAACAGTTGTCTTAGCTGCAGGAGATACGTTCCGTGCAGGGGCAATTGACCAATTACAAGTTTGGGGAGACCGTGTTGGTTGCGAGGTTATTAAGCAATCAGAAGGTTCGGATCCAGCAGCGGTTATGTATGATGCAATACGTGCTGCGAAAAATCGTAAAGCAGATGTCTTAATTTGTGATACTGCGGGCCGTTTACAAAACAAAGTGAACTTAATGAATGAACTTGAAAAAGTACATCGAGTTATTTCACGGGAAATACCGAATGCTCCTCACGAGGTGTTACTAGCACTAGATGCAACGACTGGTCAAAATGCACTTGTGCAGGCACAAACATTTAAAGAAGTAACAAATGTAACGGGAATTGTTTTAACGAAACTCGATGGTACCGCAAAAGGTGGTATTGTGCTTGCCATTCGAAATAAATTACACATTCCTGTGAAATTTGTAGGTCTTGGCGAGAAAATGGATGATTTACAACCATTTGATGCAGAACGCTATGTATACGGCTTATTTGCTGAAGGCTTAGATAAGGAACTACAAAATAGCGAAGAGTAAAAGATTGTAGTTGAAAGCATGGTCGCTCGACTGTTAAAAGGTGAAACACATTGTTTAAAAGAGAAATACTAGCTAATGGTGAAATAACGTTATTCAGCTAATAGAATGCTTTTAGACAAGGAGATTACCTTGACACAGACGGGCGCTTTTCGTTATGATACAAATGACTAACAACGGGGGGAGAAACTCGATGCTACTTGAAAAAACAACACGCATGAACTTTCTCTTCGACTTTTATCAAGCATTACTAACAGATAAGCAAAGAAGTTATATGGAACTGTATTATTTAGATGATCACTCACTTGGAGAAATCGCTGAATCATATGGAGTTTCACGTCAAGCTGTTTATGATAATATTCGTCGAACTGAAGCGATGCTTGAAGAATATGAAGAAAAACTATGTTTACTGGAAAAATTTCAACAACGTACGCAAATGCTTGCGCGCCTTACAGCTGGAATTACAGAAAAAAGTATGCCGGTTGAGGAGCAGTTGGCGCTTATTGAACAGTTGAAAGAATGGGATTAGGAGGCGAAAGCAGTGGCTTTTGAAGGATTAGCGGAACGACTCCAAGGAACGATCCAAAAGATTAAAGGTAAGGGTAAAGTATCGGAACAAGACGTTAAAGAAATGATGCGTGAAGTCCGATTTGCTTTAATCGAGGCGGATGTTAACTTAAAAGTAGTCAAGGAATTCGTTAAAAAAGTAAGTGAACGCGCTGTTGGTGTAGATGTTATGCAAAGCTTAACACCGGGTCAACAAGTTATTAAAATCGTTCAAGACGAGTTAACGGAGCTGATGGGCGGCGAACAAAGCCCGATTAAATTTAATACAAAGCCACCAACTGTCATTATGATGGTCGGTTTGCAAGGTGCGGGTAAAACAACAACAACTGGGAAATTAGCAAATATTTTACGTAAAAAATATAACCGTAAACCATTACTAGTTGCTGCGGACGTTTATCGCCCTGCTGCGGTTCAGCAATTACAAACATTAGGAAAGCAATTATCTTTACCTGTTTTTGCTTTAGGCACAGATGTATCACCAGTTGAAATCGCTCGTCAGGCAATTGAACTGGCGAAAGAAGAACATCATGATGTTGTCATTATCGATACAGCAGGTCGCTTGCATATTGATGAAGATTTAATGCAAGAATTAAAGGATATCCGTGCGTTAAAAGAGCCTGATGAAGTTTTCCTTGTGGTAGATGCCATGACGGGGCAAGATGCTGTAAACGTTGCGGAAAGTTTTAATGAGGCTGTCGGCATTACAGGGGTTGTTTTAACAAAACTGGATGGCGATACACGCGGTGGTGCAGCATTATCCATTCGTTCGGTGACACAGAAACCAATTAAATTTGTCGGTATGGGCGAAAAACTGGATGCGCTTGAACCGTTCCATCCGGAGCGTATGGCATCTCGTATTTTAGGCATGGGTGACGTGTTATCACTAATTGAAAAGGCGCAGGCAAACGTCGATGAAGCAAAGGCGAAAGAACTGGAAGAAAAGTTCAAAACGCAAAGCTTTACACTCGATGATTTTGTTGAGCAATTACAACAAGTGAAAAAAATGGGCCCGCTCGACGAAATATTAAAAATGCTACCAGGTGCAGGTAAAATTAAAGGCTTAGACAATGTCAAAGTAGATGATAAGCAAATGGGCCGTGTAGAAGCCATTATTTACTCTATGACAACTGCTGAAAAGACAAATCCCGAAATCATTAATGGTAGCCGTAAAAAGCGCATTGCCAAAGGTTCAGGTACGTCTATTCAAGAGGTCAACCGTTTGTTAAAACAATTTGACGAAATGAAAAAAATGATGAAGCAAATGACAGGTATGGCGACAGGTAAGGGCAAGAAAAAGATGAAATTACCTGGCTTTGATTCATTGTTTAAATAATATTTTATAGGTGTTAAGAAAAAACACTTTACAAACAACATAAACATTGATAATATACTATCTTGTGTGAAACTTATTCGGAGGTGCTATTAAAATGGCAGTTAAAATTCGCTTAAAACGTATGGGAGCTAAAAAATCTCCTTTCTATCGTATCGTAGTTGCAGACGCTCGTTCACCACGTGACGGTCGTTCAATCGAAACAGTTGGTACTTACAACCCACTAACTCAACCAGCTACTGTAAACATTGATGAAGAGAAAGCTCTTAAATGGTTAGCTGACGGTGCAAAACCATCAGATACAGTGCGTAACTTGTTCTCAGAACAAGGTATCATGGAAAAATTCCATAACCAAAAATTCAGTAAATAATCGGGGGAGACGTCTTTGAAGCAGCTGATTGAAGCAATCGTTTTACCGTTAGTCGATTATCCAGAAGAAGTCCGTATTGAGACGGACGAAAATGCAAATCGAATTGTTTATAAACTTTTTGTTCATCCAGAGGATCGAGGGAAAGTCATAGGCAAACAAGGGCGAGTAGCGAAAGCGATTCGTACAATTGTTTATTCAGCGGCAGGTAGTCACCATCAAAAAAAGACTTACGTCGATATATTGGATTGATAAAAAGATTTTCACGCTCGTTTACGCGCAATAAGGTAACAATGTAGCAATTATGCAACCTGTCGCCATTTTGCACTGAACAATTTTAACGACTATGTTGTTGCTAGAATTCGTAGGAGCTGTAAATGTGTAGCGTAAAATCTGGATAGAAGAGGGGGGAGCTTGCTGGTTCCTTCCTTTTTTTATATAGTACGGATATATAACGGTATAGAGGTGAAATGAATGGAATGGTTTAATGTAGGTCGTATTGTGAACACGCACGGAATTCGTGGTGAAGTGCGTATCTTATCGACGACAGATTTTGAAGAAGAACGCTTTGCGGTCGGGAATAAGCTTGCAGCGTTTAAAAAAGACGATAAAAAGCCAACGTGGGTAACAATTCAATCCGTACGCCGTCATAAAAACTTTATTTTGTTAACATTTGAAGGTATGGATAATATCAACTTTGTCGAGCCGTTCAAAGAAGGAATGCTCAAAATCACGAAAGATCAAATGACCGATGATTTATTACAAGAAAATGAATTTTTCTTCCATGAAATTATAGGCTGTACGGTTGTATCTGAAGAAGGTGCAACAATTGGTGAAGTCAAAGATATTCTGCAAACAGGTGCCAATGATGTGTGGGTAGTGAAGGGTGCTAAAAAAGAGCATTACATTCCATATATTGAAGACATCGTCAAAAATATTGATGTGGAAGAAAAGAAAATTGTTATTCATGTGATGGAAGGCTTACTATGATGCATATTCACGTATTAAGTCTATTTCCTGATATGTTTTCGGGTGTATTTGGTGCATCGATACTAAAAAAAGCTCAAGAAAAAGGGGCTGTAAAGCTAGAAGTATCAGATATTCGTGCGTTTTCTGGCAACAAGCATAATCAGGTAGACGATTATCCGTATGGTGGCGGTGCAGGGATGGTGTTAAAGCCAGAGCCGATGTTTAGTGCTGTAGAGGCTATTACAGCGGGTAAAAAGCCACGTATTATCTTAATGTGTCCACAGGGTGAACGTTTCACCCAAAAAAAAGCGGAAGAGCTAGCGCAAGAAAGTGAATTAGTGTTCTTATGTGGTCACTACGAAGGCTACGATGAACGCATTCGTCAGCACCTCGTTACCGATGAAATATCGATTGGTGATTTTGTGTTAACAGGTGGTGAGTTAGGTGCGATGACGGTTATCGATAGTGTCGTACGCCTTTTACCTGGCGTGTTGGGACAAGCAGATTCCCATATCCAAGATTCTTTTTCAACGGGTCTGTTAGAACATCCACATTATACGCGACCTGCTGAATTCCGAGGCATGCAAGTACCAGAAGTATTATTATCAGGCAATCATGCGAAAATCGAACAATGGCGCGAAGAACAATCGTTAAAAAGAACATTCGAGCGTCGACCTGATTTACTCGAGCATTATCCATTAACAGACAAGCAAAAATTGTATTTGGAAAAACTTAAAAAACAACAATAAAGATGCTTGCTTGCATGCCATATATGTGATAACATCTAATCTGTGCTTCTATGTGAAGTGCTGAATTACGGTGTTCCGCTGTGGCATACATTGCGTGCAAGAGCATCTGTCTAAGGAGAGAAAACAATGTCAAACATTATTACAGAAATTACTAAAGCTCAGCTTCGTACTGATCTACCAGCTTTCCGTCCTGGTGATACTGTTAAGGTACACGTGAAAGTAGTAGAGGGTACTCGTGAACGTATCCAAGTATACGAAGGTGTAGTTATCAAACGTCGTGGTGGCGGTATTAGCGAAACTTTCACAGTTCGTAAAATTTCTTACGGTGTAGGTGTTGAACGTACATTCCCTGTACACACACCAAAAATCGCTAACTTAGAAGTTGTACGTCGTGGTAAAGTACGTCGTGCTAAACTTTACTACCTACGTAACCTACGTGGTAAAGCTGCTCGTATTAAAGAAATTCGATAATTATGACTTAAAAGTGAGGGGCTTGTATTGCAAGCTCCTTTTCTTTTTGCTTGTCATCTTAAATAATAATCATCTAAAATGAAGATAGACAAGGGGGCAATTCATAATGGAAAAACAAGTGAAAGAAAAGAATGAATTATGGGAATGGACAAAGGCTCTTTTAATTGCATTTGCGATTGCAGCAGTTATTCGTTATTTTTTATTTACACCAATTGCAGTTGACGGTGAGTCCATGATGCCAACCCTTGAAGATGGCGACCGAATGATTGTCAACAAAATTGGTTATAAAATTGGAGAGCCTAAGCGCTTTGATATCGTGGTGTTCCATGCACCAGAGCAAAAAAACTACATTAAACGTGTAATTGGCTTACCTGGTGAAACATTGGAATATAAAGACGATCAGTTATACATTAACGGAGAACCGATAGATGAGCCTTATTTAGATGCATACAAAGCTGAAATTACTGAAGGTACATTAACGGAAGATTTTACGTTAAATGACATTGATGCATCACTGCATGATGTAATTCCAGAAGGCTATGTGTTTGTGATGGGCGATAATCGTCGATATAGTAAAGATAGCCGTCACATAGGTATTGTCGATCAAAAAGAAATTATAGGTAATACAAGCCTTATTTTCTGGCCGTATAGTGATATTAAAATTGTGAAGTAATGTTTGAAAGGGGGCTAATACTCCCTTTCTTGACGTCTAAGAGCATACGTTTTCTTATTCGATTTTAAGGCATTCGCACTGAATTGGGCGAATGCGCTTTTCTTATTTAGGAGGTATAGAAATGACTATACAATGGTTTCCAGGGCATATGGCGAAGGCACGCCGTGAAGTAACAGAAAAATTAAAGCTAGTAGATATTATATTTGAATTAATCGATGCACGCTTACCATTATCTTCGAGAAATCCGATGATTGATGAGGTCATTAACCAAAAGCCGCGTCTACTTATTTTAAATAAATCAGATATGGCGGATGAGCACGAAACACGCAAATGGGTAGAATATTTTGCACAGCATGGCCATAAAGCAGTGGCAATCAATTCGCTTGAAGGAAAAGGACTACAACTTGTGACCAAGGCAGCACAAGAAATATTAAAAGAAAAATTTGACCGCATGAAGTCAAGAGGGATGAAGCCGAGAGCCATTAGAGCAATGATTGTTGGAATTCCAAACGTGGGAAAATCCACACTTATTAATCGCTTAGCAAAGAAAAATATTGCGAAAACAGGCAATATGCCTGGTGTGACAAAGGCGCAACAATGGATAAAAGTCGGCAAGGAACTAGAATTACTAGATACACCAGGAATTTTATGGCCTAAGTTTGAAGACCAAGAAGTAGGCTATAAGCTGGCTTTAACAGGTGCTATTAAAGATACCATTACTAACATGGAAGATTTGGCGGTATATGGGTTACGATTTTTATCGACACATTATCCAACACGTATGGAAGAACGCTATGGTTTTCAGTTTATGCATGACGACTTAGTGGAAACGTTTGACCATATCGGCAAGCTTCGTCGTGTTTTTGGAGCAGGTGGAGAAATCGACTACGATCAAGTAGCCCAGCTAATCGTACGAGATATTCGTGGATTACTATTAGGAAAGCTAACATTTGACTTTGTTGATGAACAGCTTGAAAAAGAAGCGATACAGCAATAATATGTGAAAAAGTGATAGGGACAAACCTTTAAAAGAGACAAAATTGCTTGTAACTTCCACTAACCGAGAGCACTAGTTGGTAAATCCTACAGAGGTGCACATAGTGAAAGAGGTATCAGGTGAAAAGCAAACACCGTAACAAACATTTACAGCAATGCAAAAAAGTGTTAGATTGATTGCCGTCAATCTAACACTTTTTCCTTTTGTCCTAGCCTTTTTCTTTTAGGAATAGTAGATATTGCCGATAAATGATATAGAGTAAGATAAAGGGAGTAAAATGATGAAAACGATTAAAGAGATTACAGCAGCACTAAAAATAGCTGAGGATTGGCAAGAATGGATGGCGGCAATTGCAACCGACGAACGTGCAGGTGTGCAGAAAGCATGGCATAGTTGGAATAAACGCCAAGAAAAGAAACGACAGCTATTGGAAGAGCATCAAGCGAAGATTGACTTCGATCAGTGCTATGGTGGTGAAAATGCCTTCATCGCAGGTGTAGATGAAGCAGGGCGCGGGCCTTTAGCAGGACCTGTTGTAACCGCAGCTGTTATTTTGCCAAAAAACTGTGAAGCTCTTGTAGGATTAAATGATTCGAAGCAGTTAACAAAGGAAAAACGCAATGTTTTTGCAGCATTGGTGAAAGAACATGCCATTAGCTATTTCATTCATTTTCAATCAGCACAAATGATTGATGCACTGAACATCTATGAAGCAACAAAGCAATCGATGAAAACAAGTGTGGAATCCTTGTCCATTAAACCGGATTATGTGCTAGTCGATGCTATGACACTACCAATCACCATTCCACAGGATTCGATTATTAAAGGCGATGCAAAAAGTTTAGCCATTGCAGCAGCTTCTATTTTAGCGAAAACAGCTAGGGATGAGTATATGGAACAATTGGACAAAGAATTTCCTATGTATGGCTTTGCACAGCATGCGGGCTACGGTACAAAACAACATTTAGAGGCACTTGAAACATTCGGACCAACTATACATCATCGCAAGTCTTTTGAACCTATAAAATCGATGTAAGAAAGGAGTAATTAGATGACAGCAACATCGTTTAATCCAATACAAATGCAACAAACTACTTTAACTCCAGCAAATCAACCGCTGGCATTAAAGCAAGGACAAGTATTTCATGGCACGATTAAACAATTATATCCAGATCAAACGGCAGAGGTCCAAGTAGGCAATCAAAAACTGATTGCTAAACTGGAAGTACCGCTAAAAGCAGGGGATGCCCATTTCTTTCAAGTAACAGGGACAAGCCCTCAAACAGAGTTAAAAGTTGTTACAGGACCGATGGGGCAAGAGGTTTCTACAAACCAACAAATAAATCAGCTACTAGATTCGATGAATTTGCCAAAAACGTCAGAAATGCAACAGGTGTTAGCGCACTTTATTAAGGCTCAAATACCGATTTCTAAAGAGCAACTTATGCAAGCTGAAATGTGGATGAAGGCATTGCCTGAAGGTGTGACAAAGATGGATGCCTTACAAGCGCTTCAAAAAATGGTTGAGCTAAAAATGCCAATGACGCAAGATGTGTTTCAAGCACTTGTTAGTGGGCAAAAAACATCCGGTATGTCGGCAATAATGGATAATTTTACACAGTTATTAGCGAAGGATACAGCATTACAAGCCAATGTGAAACAAAATTTGATGCAACAAGTGTTAGCCATTGCAAAACCCTTCGAGGCAGAAACAGGTACGTTACTGCTCGCAAAATCGATTCAACTTTTAACTAATAACGCAGCATCAACAAGTGAACGATTACAAGCTTTAACTCTATTAAAAGAAGCGGGTATTTTACCGCAACAAGCAACTTTACAAAATTGGTCGTCTCTAAATGAAGCAAAAGCTGTGCAACAAGGTCAACTTCAGCAGGCTGGCCAAGTAATCCAAACAATTTTAGCAACAAAACCAGAAAATAAGCAACAGCTTATTGAACAGCTAAAATCTTGGACAGCGAGCCAAAATTTATTGAGCAATGAGCAAAAGCAACAGCTGAACCAAATGATTGATCGATTTAATCAATTACCAACTAATAAACAAACATTGGAAATCTTTGCGAAGCAAATGCAAGAGCAACTAATCAAAGCGTTCGCTCACAATGCACCCGAACGGTTATTTACGCAAGATGGTAATGCGCTTTCTGTAAAAGAACATTTATTATCACTGTTTAAGCAAGAGTCGACAATTCCAGTACAAAATGACGCGCTGATGCGAAATCTTGTAAAACAAAGTGCGGAGGCACCACAACCAACTATTCAACGCATGCTTACAGAAGCTGATGCACATGTACGAAATTCAATGGATAGTAAAGCGATGGAGCATGCCCTTAAAACGGTATTGAAAAGTTTAGGCATTAGTTACGAGGCTACGCTTAGTAGTAAATCAGCGGATTTGCAAGCAATTGCACACCAATTAAAACCACAGCTTCATACATTGCTTCAAGAAGCTCAAATAACGCCACAACTAAGGGAAGCAGCTGAGCTGTTAATGACACGCATGAATGGGATGCAACTTGTGTCAGGAGAAAATGGTCATCAACACCAGCTCGTGATGCAAGTGCCCCTTGAATTTTTTGGAAAGAAAATGGATGCCACGTTACAATGGAATGGGCGTATGAAAGAAGACGGAAAGATTGATGCCAACTACGCACGAATATTGTTTTATTTACAAATGGAGTCAATGAAAGAAACCGTAATTGATATGCAAGTTCAAAATCGTGTCGTCACTGTCACAGTATTTAATGAAAATTCAGATATTGCTTTTCAGGCAGAACCTCTAAAAACAGCATTGAAATTAGGGCTTGCAAAAAAAAATTATCAGCTATCGGGAGTCTTTATTAAACAATTTGAAAAAGCCCAACTTGAAAAAACAACCCCTGTAGTACAACAGCAGGAGGAAATTAGTGGGGTGGATTTCCGCATATGAGTGAAGAAAAAAAGACGCGTAAAGAAGCGATTGCCCTCACTTATAAACAAGGACAATTTGATAGCCCATCTGTCGTAGCAAAAGGAAAAGGGAAAGTGGCTGAAAATATATTGGCCCGTGCAAGTGAACATGATGTGCCGATATATGAGGATCCGAATCTTGTTCAATTACTTGGACAATTAGATTTAAATGAGTCAATACCTGAAGAATTATATCAAGCGGTGGCTGAAGTGTTTGCTTTTATTTATCATCTAGACCAACAACATAGCAAAAATATAGAAAAAATAAAGAATTCTGATTTCAAGAATTCTCTGTTTTAGTACACGAAGTAGAAGAAAACGTCATAATTTTAGATAAAATTCGAACAAAAGACAAAGTGTAGACTTTATCAGAATCTTTCGTTAGAATAGATTATGTTAGTAAAACAATTTTATGCAAATGTTTGATGGGAGGATGTATTATGAATATCCATGAATATCAAGGGAAAGAGATTCTGAGAAAATATGGTGTTGCAGTACCCAATGGAAAAGTTGCTTTTTCCCCTGATGAGGCAGTGAAGGTAGCGAAGGAACTTGGCTCAAATGTAACCGTGGTCAAGGCGCAAATTCATGCAGGTGGACGCGGTAAAGCTGGTGGTGTCAAAATCGCAAAAAACCTTGATGAGGTGCGTACATACGCAAAAGAGTTATTAGGTAAAATTTTAGTAACTCATCAAACAGGTCCAGAAGGTAAAGAAGTAAAACGCTTGTATATTGAAGAGGGCTCTGATATCCAAAAAGAGTATTATTTAAGTTTAGTATTAGACCGCGCTACTTCTCGTGTAACATTTATGGGTTCAGAAGAAGGCGGTATGGATATTGAAGAAGTAGCTGAAACAAATCCAGAAAAAATCTTCAAAGAAGTTGTTGATCCAGTAATTGGACTAACAAGCTTCCAAGCACGTCGTATGGCGTTTAATATGAATATTCCAGCAAACCTAGTAGGGAAAGCTGTTAAATTAATGTTAGGTTTATATCAAGCATTTATCGACAAAGATGCTTCAATAGTAGAAATTAATCCACTTGTTGTCACTGGACAAGGAGAGGTTGTAGCACTAGATGCTAAATTTAATTTTGATGCCAATGCGTTGTATCGTCATAAAGATATTGTCGAATTACGCGATTTTGATGAAGAAGATCCAAAAGAAATCGAAGCATCGAAATATGATCTTAGCTATATTTCACTAGATGGCAACATTGGCTGTATGGTAAATGGTGCGGGTCTAGCAATGGCAACGATGGATACAATTAGTTACTATGGCGGTAGCCCCGCTAACTTCCTTGATGTAGGGGGCGGCGCAACAGCCGAGAAAGTAACAGAAGCTTTCAAAATTATCCTTTCTGACTCAAATGTAAAAGGTATTTTCGTTAATATTTTCGGCGGCATTATGAAGTGTAACATTATCGCTGATGGTGTAGTAACAGCAGCCAAAGAAATCGGTTTATCTGTACCGTTAGTAGTACGTTTAGAAGGTACAAACGTAGAGCTTGGTAAAGAAATCTTAAATGCATCAGGTTTAAACATCGTGGCAGCAGACTCAATGGCTGACGGTGCACAAAAAATTGTGGGACTAGTAGGCTAAGGAAGGCAGGGAGAACAATGGCTGTATTTATTAATAAAGATACAAAGGTAATTGTACAAGGGATTACAGGCGAAACAGCGCTATTCCATACGAAGCAGATGCTTGATTATGGTACAAAAATCGTAGCAGGCGTAACACCTGGTAAGGGAGGTCTTGAAATTGAAGGCGTACCTGTGTTCAATACTGTAGCTGAGGCTGTAGCAGCAACAGGTGCAACAACATCGGTTATTTATGTACCAGCACCTTTTGCAGCAGATGCCATTTTAGAAGCTGTTGATGCTGAGCTAGAATTAACAATTTGTATTACAGAACATATTCCTGTCCTTGACATGGTGAAGGTTAAACGCTTTATGGAAGGCAAAAAAACACGCCTAGTTGGTCCAAACTGTCCAGGTGTTATTACGGCTGATGAGTGTAAGATTGGTATTATGCCTGGTTATATTCATACAAAAGGGCATGTTGGTGTAGTTTCACGTTCTGGCACATTAACGTATGAAGCGGTACACCAATTGACGCAAGCTGGTATTGGTCAAACAACGGCTGTAGGTATCGGAGGAGACCCTGTAAATGGGACTAACTTTATCGATGCCCTTGAAGCATTCAACAATGACCCTGAAACATATGCAGTTGTCATGATTGGGGAAATTGGTGGTACTGCTGAAGAAGAAGCAGCTGAGTGGATTAAAGCAAATATGACAAAGCCGGTTGTTGGCTTTATTGGTGGACAAACAGCACCTCCAGGGAAACGTATGGGACATGCAGGTGCCATTATTTCTGGCGGTAAAGGAACGGCTGCTGAAAAAATTAAAGCAATGAACGAAGCTGGTATTGAAGTTGCTGAAACACCTTCTGTTATCGGCGAAACACTTATTAAGGTAATTAAAGAAAAAGGGCTATACGAAAAATGTAAAACCCATTAAAATGGAAGATGTAGCACATTGTGGCTACATCTTTTTCTCTGTCTCGGTAGATGGTAAACCTGTTCGTAGCTTTACAAACGGCGGTGTTTGTACAGTTACATGCTAAACGCACACAACAAAAGTCGACAAGGCGAAGCTACAGGACGGGTCATATTCTATTTTTTTGTGCTGAAATAACAATTGCGGTCATTTAATTTCTTCTATTATAAAGGAGGTTTTTAAATGATTTTCTCAGTAGATACACAGAGATTACTAGCTATGCATTATATATATCCATTACCACTCCAAAAACTTCAACAATTATTGTCCCCGGTGGATGTATTGAGTTATTTTGAAGAAGCGCACCCTGAAGAGATTGCGGGTGCATTGCAAATAACATGGCAAAAAGCGCTGCTAATGATTCGGAATTTTCAACGTGTTCGACACTTGCCATTTGAAGAGGCTTACGCACAAGCAAATATTTTCCCCATACCATTTAATCACCCATATTTCCCGGCGCAATTATTTGAAATACCTAGTCCACCTACTGTATTGTATGTGAAAGGTCAGTCTGCTCTGCTAGCAAGAGATAAACGGATAGCTATAATAGGCTCTAGAAAGGCTACAGCCTATACAAGAACGGCAATGGACTTAATCGTCCCTCCGCTTGTTGCGCACGAATATACGGTTGTCAGTGGGCTTGCACGAGGTGCTGATACAATGGCTCATGAAGCGACGATTAAATTTGGTGGACAAACAATTGCCGTGTTAGGTCATGGTTTTCATTATGTCTATCCTAAGGAAAACCAAGCACTTGCTCAGCACATGGCAGAAAACCATTTACTTGTTACAGAGTATCCACCTTATATGCGACCGGCAAAATGGCAATTTCCTATGCGTAACCGGCTAATAAGTGGTCTGACTCAAGCAATCGTTGTCACGGAGGCTGCGCTAAAAAGTGGGACGTTAATTACGACAGAATGCGCATTAGAGCAAGGCAAAGATGTATTTGTCGTTCCCGGACCGATTAATAAAGAGCAGTCAAAAGGGACAAATAAATTACTTATAGAAGGAGCTATACCCGTGTGCGATGGTCACCAAATCGTTGAAACACTTTCGCTCTTTTCTAGCAAAAATTGAAAAAAAGTTGCATTATCTTAAAATCTGTTATACATTTTGCAACAGGTAACTTAAAAAATTAGCAATAGACCTCGCTAAGGGGGAGACATAGATGGCGGATTATTTAGTGATTGTAGAATCACCAGCAAAAGCAAAAACAATTGAACGTTATTTAGGAAAAAAATATAAAGTAAAAGCATCTGTTGGACATGTGCGTGACTTACCACGAAGTCAAATGGGTGTAGATACTGAAAATAATTACGAACCTAAATATATTACAATTCGCGGAAAAGGACCTGTTTTACAGGAACTGAAGTCTGCGGCTAAAAAAGTGAAGAAAGTCTATCTAGCGGCCGATCCAGACCGCGAGGGAGAAGCGATTGCTTGGCACCTTGCGACGGCATTAAATATTGATATTAATTCAGACTGTCGAGTTGTTTTTAATGAAATTACAAAAGATGCGATTTTAGATTCCTTTAAAAACCCACGTGCCATTAATATGGACTTAGTGGATGCTCAACAAACACGTCGGATGTTAGATCGTCTAGTAGGCTATAATATAAGCCCAATTCTTTGGAAAAAAGTAAAGAAGGGCTTATCAGCAGGTCGCGTACAATCGGTTGCACTTCGTATGATCATTGATCGTGAAAATGAAATTAAAAACTTCCAACCAGAAGAGTATTGGACGATTGAAGGCTCTTTTGAAAAGGGCAAAAAGACATTCGATGCACTGTATTACGGTAACGGCAAAGAAAAAATCAAATTATCGAATGAAGAGCAAGTAAAGTCGATTTTAAAAAATGTCAAAGGTACAGCATTTGAAGTTGTCAATGTGACGAAAAAAGAACGTAAACGAAATGCTGCGCCTGCTTTTACGACATCTTCTTTACAACAAGAAGCAGCGCGAAAGTTAAATTTCCGTGCGAAGAAAACGATGATGCTGGCACAGCAATTGTATGAAGGTATTGATATTGGTAAAAAAGAAGGTACAGTCGGTTTAATCACGTACATGCGTACAGATTCAACACGTATATCTGAAACTGCAAAAGCGGAAGCGGTTTCTTATATTGAGACAAAGTATGGGAAAGAATATATCTCGACAGAAACAAAGCAGGCCAAAAAAGCATCGAATGCGCAAGATGCCCATGAAGCCATTCGTCCAACAAGTACGATGCGAACACCGGATGAGTTAAAAACAGTGCTTAGTCGCGATCAGCTACGCTTATACCGTTTGATTTGGGAGCGCTTTATTGCGAGTCAAATGGCCCCTGCTGTTCTAGATACAGTGGCTGTAGATCTTCAGAATAATGATGCTTTATTCCGTGCAAACGGTTCACAGGTCAAATTTGCCGGATTTATGAAACTCTATATTGAAGGTACAGATGATCAAACAGAAGAAACGACGAAACTTCTACCGGAAATGGAAATCGGCGATCAGGTGACATCACTTGAAATCGAACCGAAGCAACACTTTACACAGCCTCCACCGCGTTATTCAGAAGCGCGTCTTGTGAAAACAATGGAAGAGTTAGGAATAGGACGACCGTCGACATATGCACCGACCCTCGATACAATTCAACGCCGCGGCTATGTTGTGCTTGATGCCAAAAGATTTATGCCGACAGAGCTAGGTGAAATTGTCCACCAACAAATGCTGGAATTTTTCCCTGATATCATCAATATCGAATTTACAGCAAAAATGGAACAAGATCTCGATGATGTTGAAGAAGGTAGTCGTAAATGGGTTGAAGTAATCGATGATTTTTATAAAGACTTTGAAGTTCATGTCAAGCATGCGGATGCTGAAATGGAGAAAGTAGTAATTAAAGATGAACCGGCTGGTGAGGATTGCGAAAAATGTGGTTCACCAATGGTATTCAAACTGGGGCGCTATGGAAAATTTATGGCTTGCTCGAACTTCCCAGATTGCCGAAATACAAAAGCAATTATGAAGCCAATCGGGGTTAAATGCCCTTCTTGTGAAACAGGTGAAATTGTTGAGCGTAAAAGTAAAACAAAGCGTTTATTTTATGGATGTAATCAATATCCAGAATGCGAATTTGTATCATGGGATAAACCGATTAGTAGACCATGCCCGAAATGTAGTGCATTATTAGTAGAGAAAAAATTAAAAAAAGGTGTACAAATTCAGTGTACGAAATGTGACTATGAAGAGACACCAACACAATGATAGGAAGATGGTAAGAACATGACTGAACTAGTTGTAAATGTAATAGGTGCTGGCCTTGCAGGAAGTGAAGCGGCTTGGCAAATTGCTAAACGTGGAGTAAAAGTTAAACTTTATGAAATGCGCCCTGTTAAACAAACACCTGCCCACCATACTGATAAATTTGCAGAGCTTGTTTGTTCAAACTCGTTACGTGCTAATACACTGACAAATGCAGTAGGTGTTATTAAAGAAGAAATGCGTTTATTAGACTCTGTTATTTTAAAAGCAGCTGATGCATGCTCAGTACCAGCAGGTGGTGCACTTGCAGTTGACCGTCATGAGTTTGCAGGCTATGTAACGGAAGCGGTAAAAAATCACCCACTAGTGGAAGTAATACATGAAGAAGTTACAGAAATTCCAGAGGGCATTACGGTTATTGCAACAGGCCCACTCACTTCAAAAGCACTAGCTGAAAAAATTCAAGGATTAACAGGTCTCGACTATTTATATTTCTATGATGCAGCTGCACCAATTATTGAAAAAGATAGCATCGATATGGATAAAGTATATTTAAAATCTCGTTATGATAAAGGTGAAGCGGCTTATTTAAACTGTCCTATGACAAAAGAAGAATTCGATCGTTTCCGCCAAGCATTGATTGAAGCAGAAGTTGTGCCATTAAAAGAATTTGAAAAAGAAATTTATTTTGAAGGCTGCATGCCAATCGAAGTAATGGCAGCTCGTGGTGAAAAAACAATGTTATTTGGACCGATGAAGCCAGTAGGGCTTGAAGATCCAAAAACAGGTAAACGACCATATGCGGTAGTACAATTGCGCCAAGATGATGCAGCGGGTACCCTTTACAATATCGTAGGTTTCCAAACGCACTTAAAGTGGGGGCCGCAAAAGGAAGTACTACAACTAATTCCTGGACTAGAAAATGTTGAAATCGTACGCTATGGTGTAATGCACAGAAATACTTTCATTAATTCACCGAAAGTTTTAGAGAAAACATATCAGTTACGTGAACAAAAAAATATTTTCTTTGCTGGTCAAATGACGGGTGTAGAAGGTTATGTAGAATCAGCAGGAAGCGGTTTAATTGCTGGCATTAATGCGGCACGTTTAGCATTGGGACAAGAGCCAATTATTTTCCCATTCGAAACGGCATTAGGAAGTATGGCGCGTTATATAACAGAAGCACAATCGAAAAACTTCCAACCGATGAATGTCAACTTTGGCATATTCCCTGAATTACCACCTGGACGTCGTTCAAAACCAGAACGTGCAGAAATGCATGCTGCACGTGCAATGAGCACAATTCAAAATTTTGTGAATTCACAAACAATTTAATTGCCAAAAGCCTCTAAAAGTTGATATACTCTTAGAGGCTTTTTCTTTTATGTAGACAAAATGCTTATTTACACGTATTTTATTATTTTGTATAGAGATTTTCTCAAAATATAACCATTTTCACTTGCTATATTACGAAGATAGGTATAGTGTCAATATGTATGTTTTTTAAAGATTACTAAAGCAACAAATTGATTTAGATGGCCGCAATTGTTTTACCATTTGAATTTGTTGGTAATAGTAATGAGAGAAGGTTACGAATAATTCATTGGTGGTGAATCTTTCATGTTAGTTTCGTCCCAAGAAGCACTTGAACAGTTTATGCTTTACATCCAGGTAGAAAAAAACTTCTCTGTTCATACTGTGCGAGAATATGAATCAGACCTACTGGATTTTTTAGCGTTTTTACAGGCAGAAGGCGTTAATGATTTAGCTAGTGTTGAGTATATACATGCACGTCTATATGTAACGAAGTTGTACGATGAAAAGAAAGCAAGAACTTCTGTATCAAGGAAGATTTCATCAATCCGCTCCTTTTTTCGCTTTCTAAATAAACAGCACGGCTTGGATGATGGCGCTTTTCGATCGCTCTATCATCCGAAAAAAGAATCACGTTTACCAAGTTTTTTTTACGAACAAGAATTAATGCAGCTTTTTGATGCGAATGTAGGCGATGATTTGAAATCGTTGCGCAATATGGCGATTTTAGAGTTATTATATGCAACGGGCATTCGTGTGAGTGAGCTCACATCCATTATGGTAGGGGATATAGATTTCCGTTATTCTATTGTTCGGGTAATGGGTAAAGGAAGAAAAGAACGTATTATACCATTTGGTCAATTTGCGAGTGTGGCTATACAGCACTACATAGAGCAGGCTCGTCCACGTTTGATGAAACAAACAAATCATGAGCAATTATTTGTCAACATGCGTGGTGGGGAACTTACACCACGAGGGGTACGTCATATTTTAAATGAAATGATTGACAAGACCTCACTCCATACGAAAATATACCCACATATGCTTCGCCATACTTTTGCTACACATTTACTGAATCATGGCGCGGATTTACGGACGGTGCAGGAGTTACTGGGCCACGCGCATTTAACTTCAACACAGGTTTATACGCATGTAACAAATGAGCATCTTCGTCAAACATATATGAATGCCCATCCAAGGGCATAATAGAGGCTAAGGAGGAAGGCAAATGGGACAAATCCATGCGACTACGATATTTGCGGTACATCATAACGGCGGGTGCGCTATGGCTGGCGATGGTCAAGTGACACTTGGCAATGCGGTTGTCATGAAAGGAACTGCAAGGAAGGTCAGACGTCTGTTTAATGGTCAGGTGCTGGCAGGCTTTGCGGGGTCGGTAGCTGATGCATTTACACTTTTTGAAATGTTTGAAGCGAAATTAAACGAATATAATGGGAATTTACAGCGGGCTGCTGTAGAAGTAGCAAAACAATGGCGCGGTGATAAAATGCTACGCCAATTAGAAGCGATGTTACTTGTAATGGATAAAAGTACACTACTCCTTGTATCTGGTACGGGAGAAGTGATCGAACCAGACGATGGTATTTTAGCAATTGGTTCTGGTGGGAATTATGCATTATCAGCAGGTCGAGCTCTAAAAAAATATGCAGGTGAAACAATGACTGCCCGAGAGATTGCGGAGGCAGCGTTAGAAACTGCCGCTGAAATTTGTGTATTTACAAACCATAATATTATCGTGGAGGCACTTAACTAATGACACCACAAAACTTAACGCCAAGACAAATTACTGAGCATTTGGATCGTTTTATCGTAGGGCAAAATGAGGCGAAAAGAGCGGTAGCTATTGCATTACGAAATCGTTATCGTCGTTCTCTTCTAGCGGATGATATGAAGGCTGAGGTTATTCCAAAAAATATTTTAATGATTGGACCAACTGGAGTTGGGAAAACTGAAATTGCAAGAAGAATTGCAAAGCTTACGAATGCACCATTCGTGAAAGTTGAAGCAACGAAATTTACAGAAGTGGGCTACGTTGGACGCGATGTGGAGTCAATGGTACGCGATGTTGTAGAGGCTGCTCATCGTCTAGTGAAGGAAGAGATGATGGAGTCTGTGAAGGAGCAAGCGGAAGAATTGGCAAATGAAGCCATTGTAAAATTACTTGTCCCTTCTTTACGTAAAAAACAGGCTATGCAAAATCCGTTTGAAATGTTATTTGGTGGCAAAGAACAACAAACGCATGATGATACATCTTCTGAAGAAACGGAAGTGCGCTCAAAACGTGCGCAAATCGCAATTGATTTACGCAATGGCAAATTAGAAAATGAGTGGGTTACAGTTGAAGTAACGGAGCAAAGTCCGTCGATTTTTGATGCATTGCAAGGAACAGGAATGGATATGTCTGCCAATAGTGGGATGCAAGACATGTTGTCTAGCTTAATGCCTAAAAAACAGAAAAAACGCAGAGTGCAAGTAAAAGATGCACGTCGTATTTTAACTATAGAGGAAGCAAATAAGCTGATTGACGCAGATGAGGTGTCACAAGAAGCGATTGCTAGAGCAGAACAATCTGGGATTATATTTATTGATGAAATCGATAAAATCGCAAGCAAAGACACGAACTCTTCTGCCAGTGTTTCACGCGAGGGTGTTCAGCGCGATATCTTGCCGATTGTCGAAGGTTCTACTGTGACGACAAAGTATGGGGCGGTCAAAACAGACTACATGCTTTTCATTGCAGCAGGTGCTTTCCATATGTCAAAGCCATCCGATTTGATTCCAGAATTACAGGGGCGATTCCCTATCCGTGTTGAATTAGAAAAATTAACGAAGCAAGATTTTGTTCGTATTTTAAAGGAACCAGATCAATCACTTATTTTGCAATATAAAGCATTGTTAGAAACAGAAGGTGTAGCAATCGATTTTGCAGAAAATGCAATTGAACGAATTGCAGAAATTGCTACAGAGGTTAACCAAGAAACCGATAATATTGGTGCACGTCGTTTGCATACAATTTTAGAACGCTTGTTAGAAGAATTATCGTTTGAAGCTTCTGAAATAGCACCGGCGCAAATTGAAATAACAGCTGCTTATGTTGACCAGAAGCTAGCGGGTATTGTAAAAAACAAAGATTTGTCACAGTTTATACTATAGGCAAGGCTTGTTAGTATCATTCAATTGTAAAAAACTTTAGAATATTAAATAAATACGGTATGGATTATTTATAGGAGGAACACATAATGAACTTATTAGAAAAAACACGTAAAATTAACTCGATGCTCCAAGCATCTGCAGGTAAGCCGGTAAACTTTAAAGAAATGGCTGACACACTAGGTGATATTATTGACAGCAACGTTTATATTGTGAGCCGTAAAGGTAAGCTTTTAGGTATTTCAATTCACCAACAAATTGAAAATGAGCGTATGAAAAAAATGTTCGAAGAGCGTCAATTCCCAGAAGAATATACACATAGCTTATTTACAATTTCTGAAACATCTTCAAACCTAGATATAAATAATGAACATACTGCGTTCCCTGTAGAAAATAAAGATTTATTCCAAAGCGCTTTAACAACAATCGTTCCAATCGTTGGTGGCGGTGAACGTTTAGGTACTTTAATTTTAGCCCGTTTATCAGCTCAATTTGAAGATGATGATTTAATTTTAGCTGAGTACGGTGCAACAGTAGTAGGTATGGAAATTTTACGTGAGAAATCAGAAGAGATTGAAGAAGAAGCGCGTAGCAAAGCTGTTGTACAAATGGCGATTAACTCACTTTCATATAGTGAATTAGAAGCGATTGAACATATTTTTGAAGAGCTAGATGGTAACGAAGGTTTATTAGTTGCTTCAAAAATTGCTGACCGCGTAGGTATTACACGTTCAGTAATCGTCAATGCATTACGTAAACTAGAATCTGCGGGTGTCATTGAATCACGCTCTCTAGGTATGAAGGGAACTTACATTAAAGTATTAAACGATAAGTTCTTAAATGCACTTGCTGAAATTAAAATGAAATAATTAAAAAAGCTCCCTCAAATGATTTTGAGGGAGCTTTTCACTGTAACTAAGCGTTGTTTTAGTTATCTCAACTATATACATTGTTAATATGTTAAGCCTTACTTAGCTTTTCTTACGTGCAAATGGTATCTCAACAAATGGTATATGTGTCATTTTTGTGAATGGTACCAATCTTGTATTTTTAATAGGGAAAAATATGGTAGGGCTTTTTTAGTAGGGAAATTTAAAATCCATCTTCTGTAAGTGCAATAACTGCATCCTAAGGTCTGTTTATTGTGGAAAAGGGGAGGTAGCTTTAGCAAAACAAAGGGACAATTAAAATCCGTTAAGCAAAGAATTAATGCTTATCCGAGAATAACTTGCTAATTTCCGCGTAATTCAATCTTTGCATATAAAGAATTTTTCAGAGAAGCAACTGAAAAGTACTCAGTTTGAAGATAGTACATCTGACAATGGGGTATGCATTTCAATAGCCTTTTTTGTCGATGTGCGAAAATTTTCATAATTACATTTCTAGAAGGTTACTTATATAATCATATTAAAAATAGTAAAAAGGGACTTTTTTTAACCGAAAAATCACAATTTGTCATTTATATCCAACCCTGTCTAGTAATAAACAGGGAGATAATTGATACTAATACAGTAAACACTGTCGAAATAGTGTAAAATAACTAGAAATAAGACGAAACGCATCGACGCTTAGTGCCCCAAGGGATGGGGCATATTTGTCCCGGTTAAACTTCTGAAAAAATAGGGCGTATCTACTATTAAAAAATGACAAAAGACAATAGACACTACGTATCATCTTAATTACAATTGTATTATTGGATAAAATAAGAAGTACATAGATTGAATTAAAATGAGGTGAATGGTTTTGAACTTATTTGGAGGAACTATTAGTAGCCTGGAAAACGGACTTTCCTATGCAACTTTGAATCATAAAACAATCGCAAATAACATTGCGAATGTCGATACACCAAATTATAAGGCGAAAAGTGTAAGTTTTAAGGATATGTTGGAGAAAGAGAAACAAATTTCTATTTCGGCATATCGCACAGATAGTAGACATTATGATTTCGAAATAAGACAATCGACACCAGGTGTCCATAATGTTGACGGCTTACGATATCGAAATAACGGAAATGCTGTAGATATGGATGCTGAACAAACGAAATTAGCAGAAAATCAAATCTACTACAATGCTTTAATCGACCGTGTAAATGGTAAGTTAAATACACTCAATACAGTTATTAAAGGAGGTAAGTAATAAATGTCTATATTTCATGGAATGAATACCACTGCCTCTGCTTTAACAGCACAAAGGTTACGCATGGATGTTATTTCTTCCAATATGGCAAACATGGATACAACTCGTGCTAAACAAGTAAATGGGGAATGGGAGCCATACCGCCGGAAGTCTGTCACTTTTTCCGCGCAGGAAGGGCAATTTTCAAAGTTTCTTAATGTTGCACTCGGAAAAAATGCTAAAGGTGGCGTGGGGAATGGCGTAAAAGTATCGCAAATTAAGGAAGATACAGAAACACCTTTCAAATTAGTGTATGATCCGACACATCCGGATGCAAATGCAGAAGGCTATGTCAACATGCCAAATGTTGACCCGTTAAAAGAAATGGTAGATTTAATGTCTGCTACTCGTTCATACGAGGCGAACATAACAGTTTTAAATGCAAATAAGTCCATGCTGACAAAGGCGTTGGAGATTGGTAAATAAACATAAAGAAAGGATGGATACATAATGGCAATTTCGTCCGTTTCACTAATGACACCTACTCAGGTTGTAAATGAAACAAATAAACTAAAAACGACACCTTACGAAGCGCAACAAAGCTTTGCGAATTCGTTAAAAGAGGCAATAGCGAAAGTGAATGATCAGCAAATCACTTCTGATAATTTAACACAAAAGCTAATAACTGGTGGAGATGTGGAGTTGCACGAAGTAATGATTGCATCTCAAAAGGCGAGCATTACATTAAACGCAACACTTGAAGTTCGCAATAAGGTGATTGAAGCTTACCAAGAAATAATGCGAATGAGTGTCTAATTTAATTGCGTTGGTGAAGAAAGACACCAATCCAATTAATTAGGCTTCTCATGGAACGGCACATTTATATTCAATACTTCCATGAGATTCCACTGTTATCGCGAATTATTGATTGCTAGGTTATTCACTATAACCGGAGGATTCATAATGAATGAACGATTGACGAAAATAAAAACCGACACCAGCCAATTTTGGAAAAGTCGGAGTAAAACACAAAAAATAGTAATGCTTAGTTCTGTAGTAGGTGTGATAGCACTTGCAGCCATCATTACGTTTTTTGCAACAAAAACTACATATGTTCCGCTCTATAAAGATTTATCCACAAGAGAAATTGGGCAAGTAAAAGAAGCATTGGATTCTAAAGGTGTAAAATATGAAATTGCCCCAGGAGGCACATCTATATTAGTGCCTCAAGAACAGGTTGACTCTTTATTGGTGCAACTAGCATCAGAAGGATATCCTCAGACTGGAACAATCGATTACTCTTTTGCTAATAGTTCTGGCTTCGGTATGACGGACAATGAATTCAATTTATTGAAAAAAGCCGCAACTGAAACAGAAATCGCTAAGCTTATCAAAAATCTAGAGGGCGTAAAAGATGCAAAAGTGATGATCACTCTTCCTGAAGAAGGAGTTTTCATACAGGATGTAAAAGAAGATGCGACTGCATCCATTGTATTGAATACAGATCCTGGCTATAAGTTTACAGAACAACAAATTGCAACAATGTACAACTTAGTTTCAAAAAGTATTCCGAATTTAAAAACTGATAACATTGTGATCTCGAATCAATTCTCAGAGTACTTTGATTTAAATGCTGCAACAACAGATGGTACATCGACAACAACAGCTGAAGGTCAATTACAAATGAAGAAATTGGTTGAACGTGACCTACAACGTCAAGTGCAAAATATGCTAGGAACACTGATGGGACAAGATAAAGTAATTGTTTCTGTTACAACAGACATTGACTTTAAAAAGGAAAATCGTGAAGAGAACTTAGTGACACCAGTTGATGAAGAGAATATGGAAGGGATTGCGATTAGCGCCCAACGTATTACAGAGCAATATTCTGGTACTGGTAATGCAGCAATGGGTACACCTGAGGCTGAAACAACTACAGATAATTTCACAACATACAATGAGGGTGCAACAGGAAATGGTGATTATGAACGTACGGAAGAAACTATTAATAATGACGTCAACCGTATTCGTAAAGATATTCAAGAAGCACCATATAAAATTCAAGATATTGGCATCCAAGTAATTGTTGAACCACCTACAGCTACAGACGCTGCATCATTACCTGATGGTGTACAACAAGACATTGAGAAAATTTTAAGTACAATTGTTCGTACAACAATTTCAAAGGATGTAGCAGCGGAACTTACTCAAGAGCAAATTGATGAAAAAGTGGCTGTTTCTGTCCAACCGTTAAATGGTAAGGTAGCTGATACTGCTGATGAAACACCTGTTATCCCATGGTGGGTTTGGGTAGTTGGAGGTATTTTACTAGCTGTTATTCTATTACTTGCATTCTTTATTATCCGTTCACGTAAACGTGCGAAGGAAGAAGAAGAGTTAAGTATCCTAGAAGAACAAGAAGAATTGATGATTGATGATATTAATGAAGAAATTGAAACGGAAGCTACAATGCGTCGTAAGCAACTTGAAAAAATGGCGAAAGAAAAGCCTGATGATTTTGCAAAGTTACTGCGTAGTTGGATTGCGGAAGACTAACTAGGAGGTTCTGCTGTGTCCAAGAAAGATAAGGAATTAACCGGAAAACAAAAGGCCGCACTCTTGTTAATTTCATTAGGGCCTGAGGTTTCAGCTTCTGTCTATAAACATTTAACTGAGGAAGAAATTGAACGTTTAACGTTAGAAATTTCAAGTGTTAAAAAAGTAGAAGCAAATGTAAAAGAAGAAATTATTGAAGAATTCCACAATATTGCACTTGCGCAAGATTATATTACACAAGGCGGTATTGGCTACGCGAAGACGGTATTAGAGAAAGCACTAGGTATTGAACAAGCTCAAACAATCATTAATCGTTTGACTTCTTCTTTACAAGTGCGCCCATTCGACTTTGCACGTAGAGCAGATCCTGCACAAATTTTTAACTTTATTCAAAATGAACATCCACAAACAATTGCCCTTATTCTCTCGTATTTAGAAGCAGGACAAGCGGGTGTTATTTTATCTTCATTACCACAAGAAGTACAAGCTGATATAGCTAAACGTATTGCGATGATGGAGTCAACTTCACCAGAAGTAATTAGTGAAATTGAGTCTGTCTTAGAACGTAAACTATCTTCAACTGTGACGCAAGACTACACAGAAACTGGTGGTATCGACGCAGTCGTTGAAGTATTAAATGGTGTAGACCGACAAACAGAAAAAACGATTCTCGATGCACTCGAAATTCAAGACCCAGAGCTTGCAGAAGAAATCAAAAAACGCATGTTTGTATTCGAAGATATTGTTACGCTTGATAACCGTTCGATTCAGCGTGTTATCCGTGATTGTGAAAACGAAGATTTACTCCTTTCAATGAAAGTGTCAAGCGAAGAAGTAAAAGATATTATCTTCCGAAATATGTCACAACGAATGGCAGATACTTTCAAAGAAGAAATGGAAATTATGGGGCCAGTTCGTTTGCGTGACGTAGAAGAAGCTCAATCGCGAATTGTTGCTGTTATTCGTCGCTTAGAGGATGCTGGTGAGATTATTATTGCACGTGGTGGAGGAGATGACGTCATTGTCTAGAATCATCCGTTCTGTATACACACAGTCCAATGGCGATAATGTAAAGAAGATACAAATACGTGATATGTTTGATATACCCGAAATGGAAACAGATGAAACATCCCATCATCAAACGACGATGGAAGATGTATTTGCCGAACGTGATCGTTTACTTGCAGAGGCTCGAGCTGAAATTCAAGCGGCACGACAAGCCTTTGAACAAGAGATGCAAATGCACTTCCAAGAAATTGAGCATATGAAACAAAGCTGGGAAGAAGAACGCCCAAATCGTGTACAAGAAGCGTATGATGAAGGGTATGGTCAAGGCTATGAGGATGGTACAAACAGAGCCACGGAAGCAATGGCGCAATCCCTTCAAACAGCGAATGAAATCATTGTACAAGCTGGGGAAAATGCGAAAAAATATATCGAAGATCAAGAAGCAATTATTTTAGAACTAGGTTTAACTGCTGCAGAACGTATTATAGGGACTTCATTAGAGCAAAACGATGAATTATATCTATCCATTGTTCGTAGAGGTCTTAAAGAAGCGAGAGAAATGAAGGAGATTAAAATCTACGTTTCTCCTACATATTATGGCTTAATTACATCTAATCGTGATGAGTTGGCCGAAATGTTCCCAACAGACGTACCATTTATGATTTTTGTTAACGAAGATTTTGCAAATGAAACAGATTGCTATATCGAAACAAATTATGGTCGGATAGTTGTTAGTATTGACGAGCAATTAAATGAATTAAGAATCAAGCTACATGAAATATTAGAAAGTAAGGAATGATCGACATGAAAACGGCTCAATTAATCGAACAAATTCCAAATATACCGACTTTCAAAAAGTTTGGTAGAGTAACGAGAGTTGTCGGCTTAATGATTGAGTCGCAAGGTCCCGATAGTTCCATCGGTGATGTGTGTAAAATTCATGTTGAAACGTCGAAAAACGGCCATCAAATCATTTTGGCAGAAGTTGTTGGCTTCAAAGATGAAATTGTTGTTTTGATGCCTTATACTTCGCTTCGAGAAATATCGATTGGTTGCTTAGTAGAGGGAACAGGGGCGCCGCTTGAAATTAAAGTGGGACCAGAGTTAATTGGGAAGGTTCTAGATTCAATGGGGAATCCTATTGATGGTACTTTGTTACCGAAAGGATTAATGTCTGTTCCTACAGAACAAGATCCACCCAATCCCCTTACTCGTCCGCCAATTAATGAAAGACTTGAGGTTGGAGTAAAAGCAATTGATGGTATGTTAACTGTCGGTAACGGACAACGTGTAGGTATCTTCGCCGGCTCTGGGGTAGGTAAAAGTACATTACTAGGCATGATTGCACGCAATACACAAGCGGATTTAAATGTCATTGCTTTAGTTGGAGAGCGTGGCCGTGAGGTGCGCGAATTTATTGAAAGAGATTTAGGATCTGAGGGGTTAAGCCGCTCAATTGTTGTGGCAGCTACGTCAGACCAACCAGCACTAATGCGTATTAAAGGAGCGTTTACTGCAACAGCTATTGCAGAGTACTTTAGAAATCGTGGCTTAAATGTCATGTTGATGATGGACTCAGTAACGCGTGTTGCAATGGCACAGCGGGAAATAGGGCTTGCAACAGGAGAGCCCCCTGCTCAAAAAGGTTATACGCCATCTGTATTTGCGATTTTACCAAAGTTATTAGAGCGTACGGGGACAAATGAAAAAGGTTCGATTACTGCCTTTTACACGGTACTAGTTGATGGTGATGATATGAACGAGCCTATAGCTGATACAGTGCGAGGTATTTTAGACGGACATATTGTACTTGACCGAAACCTTGCCAATAAGGGCCAATATCCTGCTATTAATGTGCTGAAAAGCGTCAGTCGTTTAATGAATCATGTGGCAGAGCCAGCGCATAAAAAAGCGGCCGAGCGTTTACGTGAGCTTTATTATACATATGACAAATCTGAGGACTTAATTAATATCGGTGCCTATAAACGTGGGACATCTAAAGAGATTGATGAGGCCATTTATTATGAACCGCTTATTACGGCTTATTTAAAGCAAGGGTATTTAGATAAGGTGACGCTTGAGGAAAGTATGAATGAGTTGATTACATTATCGAACGGTGGTGGCAAGTAGGTTGGTTAGTTATATGTATCGTTTTGAAAAAGTGTTAACCATTCGAGAACAAGAAAAAAATGAAACTGAAATTGCCTATAAAGAAGCTGTTCGTTCTTTTGAAGAGGTTGCAACAAAGTTGTATGACTTGCTGAAAAAGAAAGAGAATTTAATAGAATTTCAGCAAGAACGTTTAGTTGTAGGATCATCAATAGAAGAAATTCATCACTATGCTCGTTTTATTGATAGCCTTGAAAAGACTATTGCCGACGTACAACAAAAGGTTGTACAGGCACGTTCTAAAATGAATTGGTACGAAGAAAAACTATTAGAAAAAAACTTGGAAGTACGTAAATTTGAAAAAATGCGTGAAAAAGATTATAAGTCATTTCAACAAGAACAAGATCGCATCGAGAGCATATTTTTAGATGAAATTTCTTCACTTACGTATTTCAAGAAAGAAATCAGGTGATTTCATGGCGAAAAAAGAAAACCGTATTAAAACTGAATTAGAAGTACAACAGCCACCACGTAAATCAGGAGGTTTCCAAAAGTTTTTTATCTGGATATTAATACCTGTTATGTTTGTAGTCGCGGTGTTACTTGTTGTAGCAACGTTAATGAATACGAACGTCTTTGATTTAGGAAAAAAGGCAGTAAGTAGCTTACCTTTTGTTGAATCAGAGGCACAACAAGCGAAAGATGCTGTTGTAATTGATGATTCCAAAGTTGTAAGTTTACAGGCAGAAATACAAGAAAAAGAAGCCGAAATAGCGCAATTACAAAAAAAATTAGATGACACGACAACTGAGAAAGAAAAATTGTTGACAGAACAAGAGAAATTACTGTTTGAAATAGAAAAATTAAATAGAGAACAAGATGATGTGAAACGTGATTTCAATGATATTTTGTCTACTTTTGATAAGATGTCACCTAAAGCAGCAGCACCGGTGCTTATAAAAATGAGCGATGCACAGGCATTGCGCATTTTATCAAGTTTAAAACCTGATAAGTTAGCTGCTATTTTAGAGAAAATGGAACCACAAGATGCTGCGAAATATACTGAACTGATGGCTAAACAATAAAAAAACAATTGAAAAGGAGGTGAAAACATGAATATTGCAATGATGAATATGACGGCTTCTAAAGTAAACACTGCTTCACCGAAAGCTGTGTCAGCTAGTAATGCTGAAGTAAAAACAAATGCAGGAACAGCTCAAGATAAAGTATCAAAATTTGGATCTGTATTTGGACAAGTAGTAGCTTCAACGAACCAGCAAAATAACATATCACAAAGCAGTGAAACACAAGATGGCGATAAGTTAACTGAACTAGGGGAATTATTAAATACTCAATCTATCGAGGAATTGTTAGATTTGTTAGAAATCCCACATGACGAAGGCTTGTTAATGCTTCAAATAGGGGAAGATGGCAAAGCAGTAGCTATGGATGAAATGTTGAATTTAGACAATTTAATGGCTGCATTGAATGTAGATAAAGAGCAACTTCAGAAATTGGTTCAACAACTTCTAGGGGAAGAACAGCAAGCGAGCGATGTATGGGAGCTACTCACTTTAGTAGACGCTCAAGCACCTGTGTTACAGACACAGTTGGTAGCTGCTTTACAAGGGGAAGGACAAGTAACGCCCGAAGAGGCTACAACCCTACTTCAAGTATTAAAACTAACACAATTGGTTGGACAAAAAACAGATTTAACAATGTCTCAAGAAAATAGCTTGTCAAACGTTCAACAATTTTTAACAACGGTGCAAACGCAAATTGAAACGATTCAAACTGCGCAACAAGTTACCACAAAAACAACCGTTACATTGCCGTTGCAAGGTTTCCAACAAGTCATTCAGCAAGTACAAGTGACGAAACAAAGCGATACAAATGCTAGTGAAATGGTGACAGCAAATACAGTACAAACAAAAGCAGATACATTCCAAGTAACTTTGCCAACAGCTAAGCCAGCTCAATCGGAAGCATTACTGAAAGAAATGCAGGCAATCATCAATAAAGCTCAAATTTCTAATGCGCAAGGGATTACACGTTTAACATTAAAATTATATCCTGAAAATCTTGGTACAATTCGAATCGAGCTTGTCCAAAATGACGGTGTTTTAACTGCGCGTCTACTAGCATCTACTGCGCACGGGCGTGAACTGCTTGACAGTCAAGCACATCAGTTAAAGCAAGCGTTTGTTCAGCAAAATATCCAAGTGGAGCGACTCGATATTGCACAGTCGTTGCAGGATGCTGATAGACAACAGCGAGATCAACACTTCTTTAACAACTTTTTTAAGCGACAACAGCAAGAAGAACAAGAGCAACAAAATGAGGATAACGAAGAGAGTATGTCCTTCCATGATTATTTAGACATTGAGGAGGTGTAAACAGTGGCTGAAACGAAAATTACAAATGATCTCTACTATTCAAACTATAGTGCACCAACTAAACAAACAGGTAATAGTGAGCTCGGTAAAGATGCATTTTTAAAGTTATTAATTACACAATTACAACATCAAGATCCAACAAATCCTATGGATGACCGAGAATTTATTGCTCAAATGGCACAGTTCTCGTCTTTAGAACAAATGCAAAATATGACAAAGGCGATGGAATCATTATTGATGTCTCAACAACAATCGCAGCTTATGAACTATACATCATTTGTTGGCAAAGAAGTAAAATGGCATGAAATCTCAAAAGAAGTGGATAAAGATAATAAGCCGATTGTAATAGAAGGCTCAGGCGTTATCCAATCTTTAAAATTTGTTGATGGGGAAGCCGTGTTTGTATTAGCAGATGGCAAGGAAATATTCCCTGGAAATATCTCTGCTATTCTTGGTAATAAAGAAACGAGCACAGGTGAAAACAATACATCAACTGAATCACCGCTTGTACAAGCGAGTATGCTAATCGGCAAAAATGTTACGTACAAAGACGGGGAACAAGATGCACAAGGTAGAATCACTTCTGTATCTAATAAAGATGGCATTATTTATTACGAATTAGCAAATGGCAAAAAACTAGCAGGGAAAGAATTTACAGTAATTAGCGAATAAAGGTGGTGGAGAGAGATGGATAAATTTTCAATTCATCGTGTCCCATTGTATCCAACTATTCGCCAAAAGCAACCTACACCTACCAATACACAGCAATCGTTTAGCGCGCATTTACATGAGGCGACGAATCAACAGGAGCTAAAAGTCAGTAAGCATGCTTATGAACGCATTAAAGAGCGTAATATCGCGATTACTGAACAGGAATGGCAGGTTGTATCTGACAAGGTATTTGAGGCACATTCCAAAGGTGTCAAACAACCATTAGTCTTGATGGATCAAGCAGCTTTAATTGTCAGTGCTAAAAATGCTACTGTTATTACAGCAATGGATCGCACGGAAGCAAAGCAACAACTGTTTACTAATATTGATGGCACAATCGTGCTTTAAGGCTGGACCTTCTTTAGTAAGGAAGCCTATGTGTTGCTGACTGACAGAGGCACACAATTCAAAAATGAAGGGAGAACGACAACTTATGTTACGTTCTATGTATTCAGGTATTTCAGGTCTTAAAAACTTCCAAACAAAGCTAGATGTTATCGGCAATAATATTGCCAATGTAAACACGTATGGATTTAAAAAAGGTCGCGTGATTTTCAAAGACATCCTATCTCAAACAAGCGGAGGTGCTTCAGCTGCAACACCTACTCGTGGTGGTACAAACCCTATACAAGTAGGTCTTGGTTCAACACTTGCAGCAATTGATACAGTTCACGGTTCTGGATCACGTCAAACGACAAACCGCCCATTGGATCTTGCCATTCAAGGTGAAGGCTTCTTTATGGTAGCTGACTCTGTAACAAATACGGATGGTGTTGCAGAAAACTATACAAACGTTGTTTATACGCGTGCAGGTAACTTCTACATGGATAATGCAGGTTATTTAGTGAATGCAGAGGGGAAATATTTAGTGGGGCATGCCAATGATACATTGTATGGAACTGACTCAACTGAAAGTAATGCAGAAGCAGATAAAAATGCCAGCCCGCTGAATGGAATAACGGAGGATTTACTTGGAGAAAACGATACTTTTACTTTTGACGGTAATAACCCAATTAAAATCCCAACAACTGCAAAAGAGTTGAGTATTGGTCCGGATGGAACGGTTGAATATGTGGATGCCAATGGATATAGACAATATGCAGGTCAAATTGTTATGGTTAAATTCCCTAATGCTGGTGGTCTTGAAAAAGTAGGGAGTAACTACTTCCAAGCAACTGCGAACTCTGGAGCACCTTATGGACAAATTGCTACAGTAGCAGGTATGGGGTCAATTACGGCAGGGGCACTTGAAATGTCCAACGTAGACTTATCTGAAGAATTTACTGAAATGATTGTAGCGCAACGTGGTTTCCAAGCGAATACGCGTATTATCACTACATCAGATGAGGTTCTTCAAGAGTTAGTTAACTTAAAACGATAGTTTAGAAATTAGTTACTTCTAGTTTCGAAAGCTGCTATATCATAGTTTTTAAGCCTTTAAGTATGCAACCAAATAGCTGCTAGTAATTTAGTAGAGCTTTGGATGATGTCACAAGAGGTTATGCGTAGAGGGCGTTCGAGCTATAAAACATAATTTTCAATATGAGGGAGGGTCGGGCCGGCTCTTGCGCTAGACCGGCCCTATTTCAATGATTGAACTAACACGACTAAATGGCAAAGCATTTACAATAAATGCTTTATACATAGAAACAGTCGAATCTTTCCCAGATACGACTATTACTTTAACAACAGGAACAAAAATTATTGTGTTACAGAGTGAAGATGAGGTGCGACAAAAGGCAACAGCTTTTTATAACAATATACAAGTACTATCAAACCCGCATCTACGAGGTGAAGAAGATGAAGAATAATAAAGTGTTAACGATGATTATCATCGTACTAGTGGCGATTATACTTATTGGCGTTATTGCGTTTGTATTATTTACTCAATTCAATAAGCCGGCAGCATCACTTGAACCATCAATAGACGATATTGTAGAAGCCTCTGTTGATGTTCCTGAAATTATGACCAATCTTGCTGATAAAAGGGTTGTGCGCATGACGCTAAAAATCCAAACTACTAGCAAGGACGCTGCAGAAGAGTTAAAGAAGCGTGATTTCCAAACGAATAATTTAATTATTCAAGAGCTTTCAGAAATGGAACAAAAAGATTTAGATGGCAAGCAAGGTAAAATAATGTTTGAAAAGGCAATAAAAACACAGTTAAATGAATTGATGCAAGAGGGAGAAATTCAACAAGTATATATTACCTCCTACATCTTTCAATAAAAATTAGAAACTGCTTGAAATGGAGGTGGGCAAATGGCAGGAGATGTGTTATCCCAATCTGAGATAGATGCGCTACTATCCGCAATCTCGACCGGAGAAATGTCAGCGGATGACATTAAAAAAGAGGACGAGGGGCGAAAGGTTAAAGTTTATGACTTTAAGCGAGCGTTGCGCTTCTCAAAAGATCAAATCCGAAGTTTGACCCGAATACATGAGAATTTTGCACGACTACTGACTACCTTCTTTTCTGCACAGTTAAGAAGCTATGTACAAATTACAGTAGCATCAGTAGACCAAATACCCTTTGAAGAGTTTGTTCGTTCAATTCCGAATATGACGCTCATTAATGTGTTTGAAGTGCCACCACTTGATGGTAATATATTGATGGAAATAAACCCAAACATTGCTTATTCGATGTTAGATCGTTTAATGGGTGGTAGTGGAGCAAGTCATAGTAATGTTGATAACTTAACAGAAATTGAAACAAAAATTATGACAAATCTCTTTGAACGCTCATTCGACAATTTACGCGAAGCATGGGAAAATGTTGCTGAAATCGACCCGATTTTAGTAGAGCTTGAGGTAAATCCTCAGTTTTTACAAATGATTTCACCAAATGAAACGGTAGTCGTCATTTCATTAAATACGATTATTGGTGAGACAAGCGGTATGATTAATATTTGTATTCCGCATGTTGTTTTAGAGCCAATTGTACCAAATCTATCTGTTCGCTATTGGATGCAAACTAATACAAAAGAGATGTCACCAGAGCAAACAAAAATGCTTGAAACGCGTGTAAAACAAGCTCAATTGCCTCTTTCTGTTGAGTTAGGCATTAGCGACATCACCATTGAAGATTTCTTAATGATGCAAGTCGGTGATGTTATTCAATTAGAACAAAAAATTGATGATCCACTGCTGCTGAAAGTAGGTACATTACCTAAATTCACAGTACAACCTGGCAAACAGGGTAAAAAATTAGCAATCCAGATTATCGACCCTTTGAAAGGAGGAGACGAAGATGAGTGATGAAATGCTCTCCCAAGAAGAAATTGAAGCGTTATTAAGGGGCGAAACGTTGGACGATAGAATGAACGACAGCGAAGCTTCTACAAAAGAAGAACAAAATGAGGTAAGAGTAGAGGATTACCTTGATTCGTTTGCTCAAGATGCACTCGGTGAAGTCGGCAATATATCTTTTGGTAGTTCAGCTACTGCTCTTTCTGCGTTATTAGGACAAAAAGTAGACATTACTACCCCTAGTATTTCAATGATTAACCGTAATAAGTTAGAAGAGGAATTTCCTCATCCGTATGTAGCCGTACAGGTAGAATATACGATTGGTTTAACAGGTATGAATTTACTTGTTATTAAACAATCAGATGCTGCCATTATAGCCGATTTAATGTTAGGTGGGGACGGTTTAAACCCTAAGCCTGACCTAGGTGAAATTCAGCTAAGTGCAGTACAAGAAGCGATGAATCAAATGATGGGTTCTGCGGCAACATCCATGTCGACAGTATTCAACAAAAAGGTGGATATTTCACCACCGACAATCGATCTAATGAATATTTCTAAAAATGAAGGTCGAGACAATATACCGGAAGACGATTTACTAGTAAAAGTTTCATTCCGATTACGTATCGGTAATTTAATTGATTCGAACTTAATGCAATTATTGCCACTGAAGTTTAGTCAAAATATTGTCAAATCATTATTAGGTGAAACAGAGGCGATTGCAGAGCCAGTTGCAGCTACCATTGCACCGGAAGCGCCTATTGCGCCACCACCAGTTCAACATACACCGCCACCAGCACAGCAACCGGCATATCAACAACCGGCTGCACCAGTGCAACAGCCGATGTATCAAGAGCAACCACCAATGTATCAAGAACAACAACAAATTCAGATGCAACAAAGACCAGTTCAACCTGTAAATGTTCAGCAAGCACAGTTTGCTAGCTTTGATCCAAATGTAATCTCTCAATCTGAGGCTAGAAATTTAAATATGCTACTTGATATTCCATTGCAAGTTACTGTAGAGTTAGGACGTACGAAACGTTCTGTTAAAGAGATTTTAGAACTAGCTAGTGGATCGATTATAGAATTAGATAAATTAGCAGGGGAACCAGTTGATATTCTAGTAAATAGTCGTCTAATTGCCAAAGGCGAAGTGGTTGTTATTGACGAAAACTTCGGTGTCCGCATTACAGATGTTTTAAGTCAAGCAGAGCGTTTAAATAATTTAAGATAGTTTCAATTGGAGGAGTTAACCATGTCTAAAAGAATTTTGATTGTAGACGATGCTGCATTTATGCGCATGATGATCAAGGATATTTTATCCAAAAACGGATTTGAAGTTGTAGGGGAAGCTGCCGATGGTCTACAGGCTGTTGAAAAATACAACGAGTTAAAGCCAGATTTAGTAACAATGGATATTACAATGCCTGAAATGGATGGTATTGCGGCTCTTAAAGCGATTAAAGGTACTGATCCAAGCGCAACAGTAATTATGTGTTCAGCAATGGGACAACAAGCAATGGTAATCGATGCAATTCAAGCTGGCGCGAAAGACTTCATTGTTAAGCCTTTCCAAGCTGATCGTGTAATTGAAGCGATTCAAAAAGCACTAGGATGATTTCATGCAAATGTTAAAATCATTTCGTGTCACGATGATTTTCGCATTTCTTGTAACCTTCCTATTTGTGTATCCACCAACAGTTTCTGTTCATGCAGATACCGATACAAATAGTATTGAGTATTGTATGAAAAAACCAGAGGAATGTAAGGAAAATTCAGACCCAGCTGCGAAAGAAGATACAGTTGTTTCAGCAGCTGGAGATGTTTCTGCATGGGAATACATAAAAATGGTTTTGGCGCTTATTTTTGTTGTAGCTTTATTTTATGGGTTGATGAAGTTTTTAAATAAAAGAAATTTAACTTTTCAACGAAATCAAATGGTACAAAATTTAGGCGGTTTATCGTTAGGGGCACAAAAGTCTGTTCAACTGTTGCAAATAGGTAAAACGATTTATTTGGTTGGTGTCGGTGAAGATGTCCAACTGATTCGAGAAATTACCGATCCGCAAGAAGTTGAAGAGCTGTTAGCGCTCTATAACGAAAAACAGGAATTTGCGGCAACATCACCTTATATAGCAGAAGTAATTTCTAAGTTTAAGAGAAAAAATAAACAAAATTCATCAACAAGCACACAACAAGATTCGTTTGGTGAACTTTTTGAAAAAAAAATCTCTGAAATTAAACAGGAGCGTAGTGAAGAATTAGAGAGATGGAAGCAAAAGGAGAATGATGATAAATGAATGATATAGTCAATTATTTTTCCAACAGCGACCCAACCAATGTCTCAACTTCTATTAAGCTCCTTTTATTATTAACTGTATTGTCACTTGCCCCGAGCATTTTAATTTTAATGACATCATTTGCGCGGATTGTCATTGTGCTCTCATTTGTACGTACAGCGTTGGCGACACAACAAATGCCTCCTAATCAGGTTATTGTTGGACTTGCCTTATTTTTAACCTTCTTTATCATGGCTCCTACATTTCAAGAGGTCAATAAAGAGGCATTACAGCCACTATTTGCTGAAGAAATTGGGCTAGAAGAAGCATATGAGAAGGCAAGTGTGCCGTTTAAAGAGTTTATGAGTAAGCATACAAGGCAAAAAGATTTAGATCTGTTTTTACAATATAATAAGGCAGAAAAGCCAGCATCTGTAGAGGAAATTCCACTTACTATGCTCGTACCTGCTTTTGCACTCAGTGAAATTAAAACTGCTTTCCAAATTGGTTTTATGATATTTATTCCATTCCTTGTAATCGATATGATTGTCGCAAGTACATTAATGTCGATGGGGATGATGATGTTACCACCGGTTATGATTTCATTGCCGTTTAAGATTTTATTATTTGTACTCGTTGATGGCTGGTACCTCGTAATGAAATCATTACTACAAAGTTTTTAGGGGATGATACAGTATGACAGGTGAAATGGTTATTTCAATAGCAGAGCGTGCCATTATGATTATCCTTCTAACAAGCGGACCGCTATTATTAGTTGCTTTAATCTCTGGTTTAGCGGTAAGTATATTTCAAGCAACAACTTCGATTCAAGAGCAAACATTAGCATTCGTTCCAAAAATCGTCGCAGTATTAGTGGCCATCGTTTTCTTTGGTCCGTGGATGTTATCACAAGTTACGAGCTATGCGAGAGACATTTTTGAGAATTTAACGCGTTATATAGGGTGAGTACATGAATGAACTAGTCCCTCAAATAACGGTATTCTTATTAGTACTAGTGCGCGTAACTGCTTTTTTTGTTACGGTACCTTTCTTTTCATATAGGACGATTCCGCAGAAAGTACGAATTTCCCTCGCATTCGTTTTAGCTTGGATGATGTATTATACAATAGACGTAGAGCCATTTCTTTTTAATGGTGATTACATACTTTTAGTGATGAAAGAAGCTGTTATTGGATTATTATTAGGTCTAATAGGCTATATCATCATGTCGGCAATTCAAATTGCCGGAAGCTTTATCGATTTCCAAATGGGATTTGCCATTGCCAATATTATCGACCCACAAACAGGGGCGCAAAGTCCATTAATCGGTCAATTTTTCAATACATTGGCATTGCTGTTCTTATTGGCAATTGATGGCCATCATATGATTCTAGATGGAATTTTCTATAGTTATCAGTTTTTACCTATAGATCAGGGATTTCCTAATTTCGCGCAAGATGATTATATCCAGTTTGTCATGACAACCTTTACTGCTGTCTTTGCTATTGCGTTTCAAATGGCAGCACCTGTTGTAGCAACGTTATTTTTAGTGGATTTAGCACTTGGTATAACGGCAAAAACGGTGCCACAATTAAATATCTTTGTGGTTGGATTCCCAATTAAAATTGGTGTCAGTTTTTTAGTGCTCTTCACAATGATGGCGGTTATGATACAAGTCATTCAAAAGTTGATTACGATTATGATTTATGGAATGCGCGATTTAATGGCGATATTAGGTGGTGGATAAGATGTTGCTACTACTGGATTTAGATTTACAGTTTTTTGCAGGTGAAAAAACGGAAAAGGCGACACCTAAAAAACGACAAGATGCTAGAAAAAAAGGGCAGGTCGTTAAGAGTCAGGACATATCCAGTGCGATTGTGATGCTCATGGTGTTTATCTTTCTATTATTCTTTGCAGGATCATTGCGAGACGATCTGTTAGCTTTTTTTAGGCAAACATTTATCCATAACGTACGTGTAGAAACACTTACGATTGACAGTGTCATGCATCTATTTACCGAAACATTAGTACAAATGGCTTATGTCATTGTTCCAATAATGGCAATTGCGTTTGTAGGAGCCTTAGCAGGTAATTTTCTACAATTTGGTTTCTTATTCACATTAGAGCCGATGAAATTTGATTTAAAAAAGATGGATCCAATTAAAGGCTTAAAAAAAATCTTTTCTGTAAAAGCCATTGTTGAGCTTATAAAGTCAATCTTAAAGATTTCCTTTATTGGTGGAGTAACAACAATTATCATATGGTCAAATTTACATGAAGTTTTAGCACTATCATTTAAAAGTCCGTGGGTGACCCTTGTTACAGTTGGTAAACTTGTTGGCATTATGGGGATCGCGGCTTCTCTTGTGTTACTATGTGTATCCTTATTGGACTGGATGTATCAAAAACATGAGTATGAAAAAAATCTAAAAATGTCTAAGCAAGATATTAAAGATGAATATAAAAATAGTGAGGGTGACCCGCTGATTAAATCAAAAATCAAGCAACGTCAGCGTGAAATGGCAATGCGTCGAATGATGTCAGAAGTGCCAAATGCTGATGTCGTAATCACTAACCCAACTCACTATGCGATCGCTCTAAAGTATGATGAGGACAGTATGGATGCCCCTCGCGTAGTGGCGAAGGGGACAGACTTTGTTGCTCAAAAAATTAAACTGATTGCGAAAGAACATGATGTCATAATGGTAGAAAACAGACCATTAGCCAGAGCCATGTATGATCAGGTAGAAATAGGCGATTCAGTACCAGAACAATTTTTCAAAGCAATAGCAGAAGTACTCGCTTATGTTTATCGTATTAAGCGGAAAATTTAAAGCTTTTATGTAGGAGGGACACAAATGAAGGTTCGCGATATAGGGGTTTTAGGTGCGGTTATTTTAATCGTTGCGATGCTCATCATCCCTCTTCCTCCGTGGATGCTAAGTTTCTTAATCGTCATTAATATTACGTTAGGATTAATAGTACTTTTAACAGCAATGAGTATGAAGGAAGCGTTAGATTTCTCTATTTTCCCTTCCGTTATTCTTCTGTTAACCCTGTTTCGACTTGGCTTAAGTGTTTCCACAACGCGTGCAATTTTAGCAAATGGAGATGCTGGATCAGTTGTTGAAACCTTCGGGGATTTCGTAGTTGGCGGGAATGTTCTCGTAGGTTTAGTAGTGTTTTTAATTCTTGTATTGATTCAGTTTATCGTTATTACAAAAGGGGCGGAACGTGTTGCAGAAGTAGCTGCTCGTTTCACACTCGATGCGATGCCCGGTAAACAAATGAGTATTGATGCTGATTTAAACGCAGGTGTAATATCTGAGCGAGAAGCACGTGAACGACGTGACAAAGTATCGGGAGAAGCGGATTTCTACGGAGCGATGGATGGTGCTACGAAATTCGTAAAAGGGGATGCAATTGCCTCCATGGTGATGGTAATTATCAACTTATTATTTGGTATTATTATTGGTGTTGTGCAAATGGGCTTACCATTTGCGGAAGCAGCAACCCATTTCTCAAAGCTAACGGTTGGTGATGGTATTGTATCACAAATCCCTGCACTTCTTATTTCAACAGCAACAGGGATTGTAGTAACACGCGCATCCTCTAAAGGAAGTCTAGGAGAAGATATTACAGGACAACTATTCGCTCAAGCAAAGCTTCTTTATGTTGCTGGGGGTACTATTATTTTACTTGGTTTATTCACGCCAATTCCTAACTGGGTAACGTTACCAATTGGTATTTCACTTGTTGCAGGTGCTTACATGATGGAACGTAAGAAACCAGAGGATGAGGAAGAATTACTTGAAATTGAGGAAGAAGTGGCAACAGACGGCATGAAGAGCCCTGAAAATGTTGTGAATTTATTAAATGTGGACCCAATTGAATTTGAATTTGGCTATGGCTTAATTCCACTAGTAGATGCAGCCCAAGGTGGGGACTTATTAGATCGCGTTATCATGATTCGACGCCAACTAGCATTGGAACTAGGGATTGTTATTCCAGTTGTTCGTATTCGTGATAATATTCAACTTCAGCCAAATGAATACCGCATAAAAATTAAAGGTAATGAAATGGCTCGTGGGGAGCTTCTACTCGATCATTATTTAGCGATGAGCCCAGGAGATGATGATTCAATCGAGGGTATTGATACTGTTGAACCGTCATTTGGTCTTCCTGCTAAATGGATTACTGAGCAAGTGAAAGAGGACGCTGAGATGTCTGGTTATACGGTTGTTGATCCACCAAGTGTTGTGTCAACACACTTAACAGAAATGATTCGAGCAAATGCGCATGAATTATTAGGACGTCAGGAAACGAAACAATTAATTGACCATTTACGTGAAACACATCCAATTTTAGTCGAAGAATTAACACCCACACCATTATCTACTGGAGAAATCCAAAAAGTATTGGGCAAGCTTCTTCGAGAAAATGTTTCTGTCCGTAACTTGCCGATTATTTTCGAAACATTAGCAGACTATGCAAAACTAACAAGTGATACCGATATATTAACAGAGTATGTGCGTCAGTCATTAGCTCGTCAAATTACCTCTCAATATGTAGGAGACAGCTCATCATTGAAAGTCATTACTGTATCGGGTAAAGTAGAGAAAATGATTGCAGATAGCATTCAGCAAACGGATCACGGCAATTATTTAGCAATGGATCCTCAAGATTCTCAAACGGTGCTAGAGACCATTGCATCAGAGGTAGAGCGTGTGTCATTTATGGAACAATCTGCTATTATTTTGTGCTCTCCGGCAGTTCGTATGTATTTACGTCAGCTGACAGAACGCTATTTCCCGCAGATTCCGGTACTATCTTATAATGAACTTGATGCTTCTATTGAAATTCAAAGTGTTGGGGTGGTGAATGTTGAATGAAAATGAAAAAATATTATGCATCTTCCATACCAGAAGCAATGAAGCTTGTGCGTGCTGATTTAGGCGACGACGCTGTCATTTTGAATTCAAAAGTAGTCGTAACAAAGAAACTTTTTGGGCTTGTTAAAAAGAAGAGCTTTGAGGTTGTTGCAGGGATTGACACGATGGAGCCAAGCAATACGGCTCCAACACCTGCAAGTATGCCTATGATTCCTGTTAAAAAAGAAAATGCTAGTTTACTAGAGATTACAAATGCTGTGCAAGCTAAAATTCAACATGCTCAGCCTACGCAAGAAATAACTTTGCAAGATGAGTCAGGTATGTCTGAAGAACTGAGGAAGGAAATTGCAGATTTAAAATCGTTAATGCAATCAATGCACAAGAAGGCTACCCAAGCTCAATATCCCGATGAACTCTTATCCTTCATTGAATACTTAAGACAGCAAGAGCTAAATGAGGAGCTCATCACAACGATCGGTGATGAGCTTTTTGTGCATTTCAAAGAAGCTTCAGAAATCAATTTTTCACAATGCAAGCTAATTACAAAAAACTTGCTGCGTAAAAAACTAGAAGGTTTGCCGATTGGTGGCCTATCCTATGAACGTAAATATATTAATGTGCTAGGACCAACGGGTGTCGGCAAGACAACGACAATTGCTAAAATGGCAGCTCGAGCGGTTCTAGAGAAAAAGAAAAAAATAGGCTTTATTACTACTGATACATACCGAATTGCTGCCATTGAGCAGTTAAAAACGTATGCCGGCCTATTACAAGCACCTGTTGAAATTGCTTATAATTCGACAGATTACGAGCAAGCTGTGCAACGATTGTCCCATTTAGATTTAGTCTTTATCGATACTGCTGGCCGCAATTATAAGGAAGCAAAATATGTAGACGATCTACAACGCCTTATTAAGTTTGATAATCAAGCTGAATCCTTTCTAGTACTTGCTATGACGGCAAAAGAAAAGGATATGACCAATATTATTGAGCAATTTAAAAGTGTGCCAATTGAAAAATTTATTTTTACGAAGATTGATGAAACAAATTCTATTGGCACAATGATTAATTTAATGATTAAATATAATAAAGGACTTGCTTACTATACCAATGGTCAAGAAGTACCAGAAGATATTGAAGAAGCTGATTTAGAAGCAGTGCTTAATATGTTTTTCCAAGGTGAAGAAAAATGAGAGATCAAGCAGAAACATTACGCTTGAAAATGCTGAAGCGGCAAGGTGAATTAGGTAAAACAATTGCCGTTGTAAGCGGTAAGGGTGGAGTTGGTAAGAGTAACTTTTCAATGAACTTTGCAATTAATTTAGCGAGTAAGGACAAAAAAGTAGCAATTGTAGATATGGATATTGGGATGGGGAATATCAATATATTAATTGGAAAAAATGTTTCTTATAGTTTAAAAGATTACTTAGAAGGAAATAAATCACTAGATGAGGTAATATTTGAAGGGCCACATGGTTTACAATGTATTGCTGGTGGCTCTGGCATGTCGAGTGTGCTGGAATGGTCGGAGGCAATGTTTGAAAGACTGATTCATGCTTTTGAACAACTCCAAAAAAACTTCGACTATATTCTATTTGATATGGGAGCTGGCGCGACAAAATGGTCATTAGAGTTATTAACATCTATTGATGAAATTATAGTGATTACAACAGCTGAACCAACCTCTATTACAGATGCTTATTCGATGATGAAATATATTCATGTTCGCGATATGGATAAGCAATTTTATTTACTTTGTAATCGTGCTTTTTCTAAAGAAGAAGGGATCGAAACGATTGAACGTTTAAAGCTTACGATGAAACGATTTCTAGACAAAGAGGTTATAGTATTAGGCTCCTTACCTGAGGACCCTGTTGTACGTAATGCTGTGCGCGAGCAAGTACCATTTTCAATCGCATATCCAGAAGCACTTATTTCTAAAACACTTCAACTGATAGTGGCTCGGTTTATGGAACAACGTATGGAGGAAGTGCATGCACATGAACAGTCAGCAAGTAAATTCTTATCTAAACTTAGAAGTATTTTTTCGAAAGGGCGTGATTAATTGGACTTTGTACATAAAAGCAAGCTTTTAGTCGTTGATGATTCTGCTTTTATGAGAAAGCTAATTAGTGACTTTTTTGTTGGAAACTCGAGGGTTGAAGTAGTTGGAACAGCACGAAATGGAAAAGATGCGATTAAGAAAATCCAAACATTAAAACCAACAGTCGTGACAATGGATATTGAAATGCCTGAAATGAATGGACTCGATGCATTAAATGAGATTATGACAATTTGTCCAGTGCCTGTCGTCATGCTTTCGAGTACAACCCAGCGAGGGGCTGAAAATGCACTAACTGCAATCGAGTATGGAGCGGTTGATTTTGTTGCGAAACCTAGCGGAACAATTTCTCTTGATTTACATAAAATCCAATCTGAGCTTGTCCATAAAGTTGAACAAGCTTCGTTGGTACCTATTTCTAAATTGAAAAAACCATCAATTAGCAAAAGACAACAAGAACCAATTGTATCGCCTACTTCAATAAGAAAAGAATTGTCGAAGGAACGTAAAGCTACCCCTCCAGTCAATGTGAACGCAACAGGTACGAATGTCACTAAGGGACATATTGAATGGAGTAAAGTTAGTAAAAAAATTGTGTTGATTGGGACATCTACTGGTGGACCGCGTGCACTACAAGAAGTAATTACTAAAATTCCGAAAACAATTCAAGCGCCAATTCTTATTGTTCAACATATGCCAGCGGGCTTTACAAAATCGCTGGCTTCCCGCTTAGACCAATTGAGCGAGATTACGGTAAAAGAAGCAGAGCAAGGCGATATTTTACAAAATGGCGTGGCCTATATCGCCCCAGGAGGATACCATTTAAGGTTAAGAAAAGTTGGTACCTCATTTGGCATCGTTTTAGATAATCACGAACCACCACGTTCTGGTCATCGCCCATCTGTAGATGTGATGTTTGAAGATGTAAGTCAATTTAAAGATTTTGATAAGGTAGCAGTCATTATGACGGGTATGGGCTATGACGGTTCGAAGGGACTGAAAGCATTAAAAAATACCGGAAATGTAGTTGCTATTGCAGAGTCAGCAGAAACTTGCATAGTGTATGGTATGCCGAAAGCTGCGGTGGAAACGCAGCTTGTCGATGAAGTCGCTGATGTAGATGATATTGCACAAACAATTATGAAATATTTGCCTTAAAAGGGGTGTCCTCTTAATGGAAGTCAATCAATATTTAGAGATGTTTATCGAAGAAAGTAAAGAGCATTTACAAGCTTGTAGTGAGCATTTATTAGAACTAGAAAAAAACCCAGATGATTTGGCTATCGTAGGAGAAATTTTCCGTTCGGCTCATACATTAAAAGGTATGTCAGCGACTATGGGCTTCGAAGACTTAGCAGATTTAACGCATAAAATGGAAAATGTCCTAGATGCAATTCGAAATGAAAAAATTCATGTGTCACCAGAAATTTTAGATATTGTATTTGAATCTGTGGATCATTTAGAAGAAATGGTAATGGATATTGCTAATGGCGGAGACGGTAAAAGAGATGTTTCTTCCACTGTCGCACAGTTAAAGCGCATTGAATCTGGTGAGGAAGCTCTTCCAGAAGTAGTAGCTACTGTAGCTACACCTGAAGTACCAAGCGTACTAGAATATGATAGCTTCGAGCAAACAGTTATAACGCAATCTGCGGAACAAGGATTTAATGCTTTTGAAATTTCAGTAAGACTGCGTGAAGATTGTCTATTAAAAGCAGCACGTGTATTTATGGTATTCGAGATTCTTGAAAAAGATGGTGATGTTATTAAATCAACGCCATCTGTTGAGAAGCTTGAAGATGAACAATTCGATCAACAATTTTATGTAGCGTTCGTAACAAAAGAATCAGCAGAAGATATGCAGAAGAAGTTAATGAAGGTTTCTGAAGTTGATGAAGTAAGTGTTGCAAAGATTAATCAAGAGCAATTCAGTGAAAAACAATATGAAGCAAATAAAGAGGTAGCCGCTACAGCAACGGCTACAGCAACAACGCCAGTAGAGGTAGTAGATACACCAGTTGAAGCTCCGGCTAAGCCTGCACCAGCAAAATCAACACCTGCCAAAGCAGATAAAAGTCATGCACCTGTAGGAAACAAAACGATTCGCGTAAATATCGAACGTCTGGATATTTTAATGAATCTATTTGAGGAGCTTGTGATTGATCGTGGACGTTTACAATCCATTGCAACTGAAGTGAATCATGGGGAGTTAAACGAAACTGTTGAACGAATGAGCCGTGTTATGGGTGACCTACAAACGATTATTTTAACAATGCGAATGGTCCCTGTGGAAACTGTATTCAACCGCTTCCCTAAAATGATTCGTCAGCTATCTCGTGATCTTAATAAGAAAATAAACCTTGAGATTATTGGCGCAGAAACAGAGCTTGATCGAACAGTAATCGATGAAATTGGAGACCCACTCGTTCACTTAATCCGTAACTCTGTCGATCATGGCATTGAAAACCCTACTGCACGCCGTGCAAAAGGAAAGCCAGAAGAAGGCACAGTGGTGTTACGTGCTTATCACAGTGGTAACTATGTCTTTATTGAAATTGAAGATGATGGGGCTGGCATTAATCGTGAAAAGGTGTTGGCAAAAGCGATTTCAAAAGGAGTTGTTACGCGTGAACAATCTCTTGCTATGTCAGACAATCAAATTAATGAGCTTATTTTAGCTTCTGGTTTCTCAACGGCAGATGTTATTTCAGATGTATCAGGTCGTGGTGTAGGGCTAGACGTTGTCAAAACAACGATTGAATCGTTAGGTGGTAACATTTCGATTGAATCTACACAAGATGTAGGCTCTATTTTCTCCATTCAATTGCCGTTAACATTATCTATTATTTCGGTAATGCTTGTGGAAATAGAAAAAGAAATTTATGCGATACCACTATCATCAATTATTGAAACATCGATTATCCGTTCATCAGATATTATGAATGCACATAACCAAAAGGTGATTGACTTCCGTGGTAAAGTGGTTCCACTTGTATTCTTAGAAGAAATCTTCGAAGTACCTCGTAAAGAGCTACAAGATGATGAATTCCATTCAGTAGTAATTGTTCGTAAAGGCGAGAAACTTGCTGGTTTAGTTGTCGATTCATTCATTGGCCAACAAGAAATTGTACTGAAATCATTAGGAAACTACTTAACGAATATCTTTGCAATTTCAGGTGCAACAATTTTAGGTAATGGTAAAGTAGCCCTAATTGTGGATTGCAATGCACTTATAAAATAAGGTGAATGAATAAGAGAGGTGTTTACTATGACAAATGCAGTTGAACAAGAAAATATTAAAGTAATTGTCTTCCAATTAGCAGATAAGGAATATGCGATTCCAGTATCACACGTCCAAGGTATCGAGAAACTGATGCATATTACACGTGTACCTAAAACAGAGAAATATGTAAAAGGTGTCATCAATTTACGAGGTGTCGTAACACCAATTATTGATTTACGCGAACGTTTTGAATTACCAATCTCTGAGCACGAAGAAACGACTCGTATTATCATTATCTCTTTAGAAGACATGGAAGTAGGCTTTGTTGTAGATTCAGCGAACGATGTGTTGGATATTCCAGCAAGCTCAATCGAACCTCAACCAGAGGTAGTAGGATCTCTTGAAGAAGAGTTTATTTCTGGCGTAGCCAAAATAGGTAAACGATTATTAATATTATTACATTTAGAGAAAGTATTAAATCCACTAAAGTAGGGATTCGATTATGACACTTAATCAAAAGATTACATCACTACATTTAGACGTATTAAAGGAAATTGGAAATATTGGAGCTGCCCATGCTGCAACAGCTCTTTCCAATTTACTTGGTAAAAAAATCGATATGCGTGTCCCGAAGGTTGAAATGGTGTCGTTTAATGACATGATGGAGCTTGCTGGTGGTTCTGAAAACGTTGTAGTTGGGATTTTTTTACGCATTGAGGGAGATGCTGAAGGAAGCATGTTTTTCATACTTCCGATTGAACAAGCTAATCGCTTTATCCGACGTCTAATACAGGATGAATCATTCGACTTTAAAAACCCACCTGTTTCGGAGTTAGGTTTATCTGCCATGCAGGAAATGGGGAATATTTTATCTGGTTCATATTTATCCGCGTTATCAGATTTTACAAATTTAAAAATTTATCCAACTGTGCCTGGTCTAAGTGTAGATATGTTTGGTGCTATTATTAGTATTGGCTTAATTGAATTATCGCATGTGAGTGATAATGTCATCGTAATTAATACATCCATTTTTGAAGACGGTGTGGAGGATCATGAAACAGTTAGGGGACATTTCTTCTTACTGCCTGATCCAGATTCTTTTGATGCTATTTTTAAAGCATTGGGAGTTTCATAGCCTATGCTTAACAACAATAATAATGGACAAGTAATAAAAGTTGGAATTGCTCAAATGGATGTAGCGAAATTTCCGAACACGATTAGAACTTCAGGACTTGGTTCTTGTGTAGGCGTTATTTTATACGATGAGTCAAAGAAAATAGCTGGTTTAATACATGTCATGCTACCAGATTCAAGTTTAGGTAGAGCAGAGTCAATAAATGTAGCGAAATTTGCAGATACGGGCATTTCAGCTATGATTGATTTATTAAAGCTAGAGGGTGTTCAAAAATTTAAACTGAAGGCAAAAATTGCGGGGGGTGCGCAAATGTTTCAATTTACGTCCGACAAAGATTCAATGCGCATCGGTCCTCGTAATGTGGAGGCTGTAAAGTTTGAATTAAAACGTCATGGAATTCCTTTAGTAGCCGAAAATACGGGCGGTAATAGCGGTCGAACAATTGAATTTAACCCTGCTACGTCGATGTTACATATTCGAACGGTTAACCAAGGAGTGAGTGAAATATAATGTTTGGTTCTATTTTTTATAACCTATGGGGGGCATTGATTGCCTTTTCCCTTTATTTCTTTATGACACTGCAACAGCCCTATACACCATTACGTATTATCATCGGTTCATTTGTAGCAGCAATTATCGTATTTTTTGTCATGTATATCGTAAGGTTTTTAATTGCGTATGTGTTATTTACACCAACTGCCGACCCGTCGGAAGATGACAGTGGACTAGAAGAAAATAGTGCTTCTGTCGTCGATGAGAAGGGGAAAGAAACTTCTACGACAAATTCAACGGTTGAGTTTCAAGATGAAAGCACAGAAGATATTGCACAAGCCGTTCGAACGATGATGCATCGTGAAGATGAACAACAAGTAAATGCATAAGCCAGAACACTTTAAACTGCCTCTAATGTTAGCTGTCGACTAATTATTGGAGGCAGTTTTCTTCTGCCTAAAATAGAACAGCTATTAATAATAGAATAGTGTTAGAGAATCATATGAAATTATAGTCGAATGTTGTTATAATAAAAGGAAAGAATGGCATAGGTTTGTATCTAAATCTGTCAGTCATTGTAAGCAAAATACTCAATATGTGATAAGTGAGTCTCTTTTTGATAGACATGTGTATGTTTTTTAATTTTCAAGCGTACAGCGTTAACAAAGCGACAGAACTATTGGCGCCTTGGAGCATTTGAGAGGAAAGCGCAAAAAGTCCGTGCAAACAGGCGCAAAGTAGAGAGGTGGATTTTATGACACAACTAATTCTAAACGATGAACAAAAGCTGTGGAATCGATGGGTGAATGAACGTGATCCTGATGCGGGTGATTTATTAATAAAAAAATATACTTCTCTTGTGACTTACCATGTGCAGCGAATTGGTGCAGGTTTACCTAAGAGCGTATCGCGTGACGATTTAACAAGCTTAGGCATGCTAGGTCTATTTGATGCTTTAAATAAATTTGATATAAATCGAGACTTAAAGTTTGATACATATGCTTCTTTTAGGGTGAGAGGCGCTATAATCGATGGCTTGCGTAAAGAGGATTGGCTACCTCGTTCTGCACGAGAAAAGGCCAAAAAGATGGATGCCAAGATTGAACAATTAGAACAACAGTTAATGCGCCATGTGACGCCTGAGGAGCTTGCTCAGCATATGGAGTTACCTGTGGAAGACGTATACCAAACGGTGCAGGAGCATTTCTTCTCAAATGTACTCTCCATCAATGAGCAACAAGATCAGGAAGAAGCAGAGGGGAAGTCCTTTGTAATCCGTGATGATACGACAAAGACTCCAGAGCAAGTCGTAATAAAATCGGAGTTACTCGATGATTTAGCGGTAAATATACAAAAGCTTAATGATAAAGAGCAGCTCGTACTGAGTTTATTTTATACAGAAGAGTTGACACTAACTGAAATAGGTGAAATGCTCGAATTGTCAACATCACGTATTTCTCAAATTCACTCAAAAGCATTATTTAAGTTGCGAAAGCTATTGTCCAATGAAATGATTAATGTATAGTATCTAACGGATTGTTGAGGGAGGAATTTTAATGAGTTTAAAAGGTGTCGAATTACAAATAGCTATTCCAAAAACGTTTGAAGCGGGTAAAATGGCAGATCAGGCACAACAACAAACTTTAGCTCAACAAGTACATGCAAATGAAGCGTTAAAAAAGGAATTAGAGCGCAAGCAAAAAGCTGTAAATACTTCAGAAGGTATGACGGAGATTAGCGAAGAGGAAGAAGCGGGTGGCGAGTATATAAAAGGAACGCGTAAAAAGAAAAAGAACCATAACGAAAAACCAGAAAAACAGGCTCAGCATCCGTTCAAAGGTAATTTCGTGGACTTTAGTGGATAGGAGTTTACTATGACAACCATATTAATTGCTGTTCTCTTTGTTTTGCAGCTACTATCATTTTATTTCATTATTATATTAAATACGAAATTAGCGAAATTCAAAGATTTAGAAGTAAAGCAGGAACGCTTAATGCGAGAAATGGATGATACGATTAGCCTCTATTTAGCTGAAATGAAGGATGAAAATAATCGTCTAATTCAAGCGTTGCAAGTGGTACCAAAACCTACTATGACACCTGATACTGGACAACAGGCACAACCAATAGCTGTGCCTAAAAGTCAAGGACAGCCTTTGTCACAAACCGATGGTGAGAAGAAGGCAGTGACTGTTAATAGTGAGCCACGTATTTTAATGCCGAAAAATATCGTAGCGAATGCCTATTCTCGTCAACAACAGGGAGGAACGACGGCTGTGCAAACGGCTGCGCCAAAGGTTGATAGTTTACCAAAAGAAGAATCAAAGCCGTTAACGATGGAACAACAAATTGTTCAAATGGCTGAGCAGGGAAAAACTGCTGAAGAAATTGCGAAAAAGCTGCAAAAAGGAAAGACAGAAATCGAGCTTTTATTGAAATTTCATAGCTAAAACAGTTGCGAATGCCATAAAGCTGTGATATAGTAGCAAATGGTGTTATTACTACACACGCATTTTGATGCAGTAAGTGGTGCTCTAAGATTAGGGTAGCTTGTTGCAAGTGATAAATGCGGAGGAAAAAAACCAAACATTCTAGGAGGAAATTCACATGTCAGTAATTTCTATGAAACAATTACTTGAAGCTGGTGTACATTTCGGTCACCAAACTCGTCGTTGGAACCCAAAAATGAAGAAATTTATCTTCGTTGAGCGTAACGGGATCTACATCATCGACTTACAAAAAACTGTTAAAAAATTAGAGGAAGCTTATGACTTCATGCGTCAAGTTGGTCAAGACGGTGGTAAAGTTCTTTTCGTTGGTACGAAAAAACAAGCACAAGAAGCGATCAAAGACGAAGCTGAACGTTCAGGCAACTACTATATCAACCAACGTTGGTTAGGTGGTACTCTTACTAACTTCGGTACAATTCAAAAACGTGTTGCACGTATGAAAGCTATCGAAAAAATGGAAGAAGAAGGAACTTTTGAAGTTCTACCTAAAAAAGAAGTAATCCAACTTAAAAAAGAACACGAACGTCTAGTTAAATTCTTAGGCGGTATCCGTGATATGCACGATCTTCCAGACGTTATGTTCGTGGTTGACCCACGCAAAGAACGTATCGCTGTTGCTGAAGCTCGTAAATTAAACATCCCTCTAGTAGGTATTGTTGATACTAACTGTGATCCAGATGAAATCGACTATGTTATCCCTGCTAATGACGATGCTATTCGCGCTGTTAAACTTTTAACTGCTAAAATGGCTGACGCTTTAATCGAGTCAAAACAAGGTGAAGAAGAAGCTCCAGCTACTGAAGCTGCTGCTGAGTAATTCACGTTTACAAAAAGGTGATAAGTGGCTCAGAACCCTTATCACCTTTTTTAGAACCTACCACTATAAATAGTTTAACCAATTTGAGGAGGCAACACTAAATGGCAAACATTACTGCACAATTAGTAAAAGAATTACGCGAAAAAACTGGCGCTGGTATGATGGATTGTAAAAAAGCGTTAGTACAAACTGATGGTGATTTAGAAGCTGCAATCGATTTCCTACGTGAAAAAGGTCTTTCTTCAGCTGCTAAAAAAGCTGACCGTATCGCTGCAGAAGGTACAACTTATATTTTAGAAAAAGGTAACGAAGCAATTATTCTTGAAGTAAACGCTGAAACTGACTTCGTTGCGAAAAACGATAAATTCCAAGTATTAGTTTCTTCTTTAGCTGAGCAATTACTTGCTGCTAAACCAGCATCAGTAGAAGCTGCAGTAGAGCTTGAAAATGCAGAAGGCGTAAAAATCGCTGACCAAATTTCAACAGCTGTAGCAACTATCGGTGAAAAAATTACACTTCGTCGTTTTGAAGTAAAAACAAAAACTGATGCAGATGCTTTCGGTTCTTACCTACACATGGGTGGCCGTATTGGTGTATTAGTATCTTTAGAAGGTTCTACAGATGCTGCTGCTGCTAAAGATATCGCTATGCATATCGCAGCGATTAACCCAACTTACGTTTCTCGTGAAGAAGTTTCTGCTGAAGAAGTTGACCGTGAGCGTAAAGTGTTAACTGAACAAGCACTTAACGAAGGTAAACCAGAAAACATCGTTGCAAAAATGGTTGAAGGTCGTCTTGGTAAATACTTCGAAGACGTATGCTTACTTGACCAATCATTCGTTAAAAATTCAGATCAAAAAGTTCGCGATTTCGTTGCTTCAACTGGCGGTAATGTAACTGGTTTTGTACGCTACGCTGTTGGTGAAGGTATCGAAAAACGCGAAGATAACTTTGCTGAAGAAGTAATGAACCAAGTTAAAGGTAACTAATTTGTAGACTAGTTCAGTTGATGGATTGGCTTGCATTTGATCCTAATCAAATAATAACTAGATTTTCTAGACAAAAATGGGGAACACAACATAACGTGTTCCCTATTTTTCCGAGATGAGCTAAAAAAGGATAGAATTTTCTATTACCATTATTCACAACTAGCAATTATTGTTAGATATACTATAATGGAAAAGGAAAAGAAAAGTTTTAAATAAATGTCTGACGGAGGTTTACAATGAGTGTGCCACAATATAAACGAGTAGTTATTAAACTAAGTGGTGAAGCGTTAGCAGGAGAGGCTGGCTTCGGTTTATCACCAAAAATTATCAAGTCTGTTGCTGAAGAAGTGAAGGAAGTAGTAGATCTTGATGTAGAAGTTGCTGTAGTTGTAGGTGGCGGTAATATATGGCGTGGAAAAATCGGTAGTGAAATGGGCATGGATCGTGCAGCAGCTGACTATATGGGTATGCTAGCAACGGTTATGAATTCATTAGCATTACAAGATGCTCTTGAAAAATTAGGTATCGAAACACGCGTGCAATCTTCTATTGTGATGACACAAGTAGCAGAGCCATATATTCGTCGTAAAGCAGTTCGTCATTTAGAGAAAAAACGCGTAGTTATTTTTGCTGCAGGTACAGGTAACCCGTTCTTCTCTACAGATACAACAGCTGCATTACGTGCAGCGGAAATTGACGCAGATGCGATTTTAATGGCGAAAAATAATGTAGATGGTGTCTATTCTGCAGATCCAAAGGTCGATACTACTGCTATCAAATATGATACACTCACATACTTAGACGTTATTCAGCAAGGGTTACAAGTAATGGATTCAACTGCTTCAACTTTATGTATGGATAACGATATTCCGTTAATTGTCTTCTCAATTACGGAGCAAGGTAATATTAAACGTGCCGTACTGGGCGAGAAAATTGGAACTGTTGTTAGGAGGAATGCACAATGACTAAACAAGTATTAGACCAAGCGAAAGAAAAAATGAACAAATCAATTGCTGCTTTTTCACGTGAATTAGCATCGATCCGAGCAGGCCGTGCAAACGCATCTCTACTAGACCGTATTTCTGTAGAGTACTATGGTGCGCCAACACCAATCAATCAACTTGCAGGTGTTGCAGTACCAGAAGCTCGTTTACTCGTGATTACACCTTATGATAAATCCATTTTAGGTGAAATTGAAAAAGCGATTATGAAGTCAGATATCGGTATTACACCGACAAATGATGGTTCTGTTATTCGTTTAATGATTCCAGCGTTAACAGAAGAACGTCGTAAAGACCTTGTAAAACAAGTGAAAAAAGAAGCTGAAGATGCAAAAATCGCAGTACGTAATGTTCGTCGTGATGCTAATGATGATCTTAAAAAACTTGAAAAAGCAGGCGAAATCACAGAAGACGATTTACGTGGATACGGTGACGATATTCAAAAATTAACAGATGAGTTCATCGTGAAAGTAGACCAAGTAGCGAAAGAAAAAGAAAAAGAAATTCTAGAAGTGTAAGCAGGCGCTTTGCATTTCTATGATGGAACTTTTTGATGAGATGAAGGCGTCCTATACATAACAGGACGTCTTTTCTCTTTTATTGTAAAAGTATTCATTTCTTATCGGTGTTACAATTTTCACCTGCTATCTACGAGCCGTAATGGTTAACTCGTTTACACGTAGTATACGAATTACATTGTTCTGGCTTACTAGCAGTTGCTGAATGTAGCAAGACAAGATTTTTCTTTGAGATGTGTGTTGTTCTAAAATAAGCTAGTTCATACATAGTCAATTAGAGGGAAAAAAAAGACAAAAAGCACTTTTGTTTGTTATGATAGGTTAGTATACGTCCGATTAGTTGTAGTGGGGGAGTTAGCATGTTTAAGAAGCTATTAGGTAAACAAGTAAATATGGATACACTATCATTGGAGGAACGTGTTGCCCTTGCGAAAAGCGAGCCGATTCCTGCCCATGTAGCGATTATTATGGACGGAAATGGACGTTGGGCTAAAAAACGTGCCATGCCACGTGTTGCTGGGCACCATGAAGGTATGAAGACGGTACGGAAGGTAACTAGATTTGCATCTGATCTTGGCATAAAAGTATTAACAGTGTATGCGTTCTCTACAGAAAATTGGAAACGGCCAAAGCCTGAAGTCGATTTTCTGATGCGTCTACCTGTAGAATTTTTAGGATCTTTTTTACCGGAAATGATGGAGCGCAATGTGCGAGTTGAAATGATTGGAGATCCGTCACTCTTGCCAGCACATACACAAAAAGCATTGTATGAGGCAATGGAAGAGACGAAGCATAATACAGGGTTAATTTTAAACTTTGCTTTAAATTATGGTAGTCGTTCAGAAATGGTAAGTGCCATGAAAACGATGCTTCAAAAAGTACAGGACGGTCAATTAACTATACAAGACATAAATGAGGAATGTATGACAGCTCATTTAATGACAGCTCATCTACCAGAGCCAGACTTACTCATTCGTACAAGTGGTGAAGTACGATTAAGTAACTTTATGTTATGGCAGCTCGCCTACACAGAATTTTGGTTTACAGATACATTGTGGCCAGATTTTAGCGAGGAAAACTTTCTGGAAGCGGTGGAAAACTATCAAAAACGTAATCGCCGTTACGGTGGGTTGAAGGGAGAAGAAACATCTTGAAACAACGAATCATCACAGCAATCATTGCCGCGGCACTGTTTATTCCATTTGTTATTTATGGAAAGGTGCCATTTACACTACTTGTACTAGCAATGGCTGTTGTAGGCTTTTATGAAATACTGAAGATGAAAGGTATTTCGATTTTTTCAGTACCTGGTATGATCGGGTTACTAACGCTTATTATGCTTGTCATACCAAAAGATTGGGCAAATGAGGTAGTACATGCAATCGGCTATTCATCGGTTCTAATGGTTATTTACGGACTGGTCATGCTGTTACTTATTTATGTAGTCCTCGTAAAAAATAAAATTACATTTGATGAAGTTGGCTTTATTTTGCTTGGGGCGTTTTATGTAGGATTAGGTTTCCATTATTTAATCGAAACGCGAAACTATGGTCTTGAATTTGTTGTATATTGTTTACTTGTTGTTTGGACAACAGATTCAGGAGCCTATTTTGTAGGTAGAAAACTAGGTAAAAATAAGCTTTGGCCTGAAATATCACCGAAGAAAACGATTGAAGGCTTTGTTGGTGGGATTGTTATAGCGGTTATTTTTGCTATAGCTATGCAAGCGATTTATCCATTTGCTAACGGTTATGTTTCACTTATTGTGATCACGATTTTTGCTTCGATAATTGGTCAGATGGGCGATTTAGTGGAATCAGCTATCAAGCGCCATTTTGACGTAAAAGATTCAGGCAATATTTTACCAGGACATGGCGGGATTCTAGACCGCTTTGACAGTTTATTATTTGTCGTGCCACTACTGCATTTTTTACATTTATTCGGTAGCTAAGTATGACCTTGTTAGGAAGCGTCATTTGCCTATAGTTTTAGGAAAAGATATATCGATGGGCGCAAGGCGGGCGACCTCACTTTGAAAAGCGAGCCGTAAATAGCTCGACTTACTCACCAAAGGGCGACGCCAGCTGCTTGTCGAGCAAGCTTGGAATAAAATCGGGACGCAATGATGGATGAAAATGCGAATTATGAAATAGATCGCTTAGATAGAAAAAGGGGACGTTTTGTCGTGAAAAAAATTAGTTTATTGGGTGCAACTGGTTCTATCGGTTGGCAAACCTATGATATTTTAAAAGAACAACGTGATGCATTTCATCTTGTAGCGTTTTCTTCAGGAAAAAACATAGAAAAAACACGTGAAATGATAGAGACTTTAAAGCCTGAACTGGTATCGGTTCAGCTTGAGGAAGATGCACTTATTCTCGCAAAAGACTACCCGCAAGTACACTTTACATTTGGTGCAAAAGGGCTTGTAGAGGTTGCTACACATCCTGAATCGACGGTGCTCGTGAATGCAGTGCTCGGTAGCGTTGGTCTTGAATCGACACTAGCTGCTATTCGTATGGGCAAAACAATTGCGATTGCCAATAAAGAGACGCTTGTCACAGCAGGTCATTTAGTTATGGCAGAGGCAAAAAAATACAATGCTACAATTTTACCAGTGGATAGTGAGCATTCGGCTATTTTCCAATCGATGAATGGCGAAAACCCGAAAAATATTGAGCGTTTAATCATTACAGCTTCTGGAGGAAGTTTCCGCGACAAAACACGTGAAGAGTTAAAACATGTTACGGTTGCCGATGCACTTAATCATCCGAACTGGTCAATGGGTGCAAAAATTACGATAGATTCAGCTACTATGATGAATAAAGGGCTTGAAGTAATCGAAGCACATGTTTTATTTGATATGCCTTATGATAAAATTGATGTACTTTTACACAGAGAAAGTATTATTCACTCTCTTGTTGAGTATCATGATACTAGCGTAATTGCTCAGCTTGGTACGCCGGACATGCGTGTACCAATCCAATATGCATTAAGCTATCCAGATCGTATGCCGCTCCAAAATGGACAACGTCTTAATTTAGCGCAAATTGGTCAACTGCATTTTAAAGAAATGGATTTTGAACGGTATCCTGCGTTGCGCTTAGCATTCGAAGCAGGGCGTACAGGCGGTACCATTTTAACGGCAATGAATGCTGCGAATGAAGCGGCAGTTGCAGCATTTTTACAAGGGAAAATAACGTTCCTTGAAATTGATGCAACAATTGAACGGATCATGCAGGCACACAATAATGTATCCGTGCCAGATTTGCAAACAATTTTACATGTGGACAGAGAAACAAGAAAAATAGTGTTAGACATGGTAAAATAACGACAGGAAGCTTTCGTTAACTATTCGCTTTTAAAGGTGGGGTATTATGCAAACAGCCATTGCATTTATTTTAATATTTGGCTTGCTCGTGTTCTTCCATGAACTTGGTCACTTCCTATTTGCAAAGCGTGCAGGAATTATGGTGCGTGAATTTGCAATCGGCATGGGTCCGAAAATTTATGGCAAGACGCATGGGGAAACAATTTATACAGTCCGTTTATTGCCAATCGGTGGATATGTCCGCATGGCAGGCGAAGATATGGATGGTATTGAATTACAGCCTGGCTACCGTGTAGGGCTTATTGTCGATGAAGATAATATCGCCAAAAAAATTATCTTCAATCAAAATAATAGACAATTACCAGATTTATTATTTTTAGAGGTGGAACGAGCTGATTTAGAACGAGAATTATTTATTGAAGGCTATGATGAGGAAGAAAATTTAGTTCGTTACAGTGTTGCAAGAGATTGTGTTGTTGTAGAAAATGGCAGAGAAACCGTAATCGCGCCATATGATCGTCAATTTAACGCAAAAACCGTTGGGCAACGTGCAATGACCATTTTTGCAGGACCATTATTTAACTTTATATTAGCCTTTTTCATCTATTTGCTTATTGGTTTAATAAACGGTGTACCAACATACGAGCCGATTATTACAGAAGTGGTAGCAAATGATCCAGCAGCACAAGCTGGGATGCTTGCAGGGGATAAGGTGACTTCGATTGATGGACAAGCAGTTGAAAAGTGGCAAGATTTAGCTGCCATTGTACAGAATCACCCGAATCAAGAAATCAATGTAACGGTTGAGCGTGGTGGGCAAATCGAAAACCTCAATATGACAGTGAAAGCAGTGAAGCAGAAAGGCGAGACGTTTGGACAAATTGGTGTGAAGTATGAAAGTCCGCGTGTTTATAACCCATTAAAAGCAGTGGTATACGGAGCTCAAGAAACGTATAATATGACGGTTAAAATCTTTGAATTACTAGGTATGCTTATTACAGGACAATTTACTATTGATGCATTATCAGGACCTGTAGGGATTTATAAAACAACGGAAGAAGTGGCGACATATGGCATTTTCGCCTTAATCAATTTTGCTGCTATGCTAAGTATCAACCTTGGTATTATGAACCTATTACCTCTTCCAGCATTAGATGGTGGCCGATTATTGTTCTTTGGCTATGAGGCTTTAAGAGGCAAACCAATTGATCGTCAAAAAGAAGGAATGGTGCACTTTGTAGGTATCGTTTTGCTGATGATATTAATGGTGGTTGTAACTTGGAACGATATCCAACGTTTCTTCTTCTAGCAAGTACGTAATGACAATTGGCTTTTATATTTCCAATATTTAGATGATGCGTGAATGTTTATAACGTAACATCGAAACAAAGTTAGGCTAAAGTGAAAATAAAATGTAAAATAGCTTTGAGCGCAATTATTTTGAAACATTGCGTTCAAAGCTAAATTTGTTTATGCTAATTAGAGTATAAATTTATTTATTAAAAAGGTGGAACACTGAATGAAGCAAAGTAAAACATTTATCCCAACGCTACGTGAAGTACCTGCTGATGCAGATGTAAAATCACATAAGCAATTATTACGTGCAGGGTTTATTCGTCAAAATACAAGTGGGGTATATTCGTATTTACCGCTTGCAAAACGTGTGTTAACAAAAATCGAAAATATTATTCGCGAAGAGATGGAAGCCATCAATTCTATCGAATTATTAATGCCTGCATTGCAATCTGCTGAATTATGGCAAGAATCCGGCCGTTGGGAAAAATACGGTCCAGAACTAATGCGATTAAAAGATCGCCACGATCGTGACTTTGCCTTAGGACCAACACATGAAGAGGTCATTACAACTTTAGTACGTGATGAAATTAAATCATATAAAAAATTACCATTAACACTCTATCAAATTCAAACTAAATTCCGCGATGAAAAACGCCCGCGTTTTGGCTTATTACGAGGAAGAGAGTTTATTATGAAAGATGCTTATTCTTTCCATGCTTCACGGGAAAGCTTAGATGAAACATATGAGGATATGTACCGCGCTTACTCTAATATTTTCTCGCGTCTTGGTTTAAACTATCGTGCAGTTATTGCCGATGCTGGTTCAATTGGTGGTAAAGGTACACATGAATTTATGGTACTTTCTGAAATTGGGGAAGATACAATTGCATACTCTGATACATCCGATTATGCGGCAAACATTGAGATGGCAGAAGTCACTGTAGAATATCAACCAGCCAATGAAGCATTAAAAGATCTTGAAAAAGTTGCAACACCAGATCAAAAAACAATTGAAGAAGTATCTGCATTTTTACAAGTAGCACCTTCAAATGTTATTAAATCATTAGTATTTAATGTTGATGGCGAATTAGTGGTAGTCCTTGCTCGTGGCGATCACGAAATTAACGATATTAAACTGAAAAATGCGCTAGATGCTGGTTCTGTAGAACTTGCTGACGAAGTAGCTATTCGTCAATTGCTAGGCTGTGGCGTAGGTTCAATCGGCCCTGTAAAATTACCGGTAGAAGTCAAAGTTGTCGCAGATCATGCAATTAAATCAATTCGTAACGGGGTAGCGGGTGCTAATGACGACGGCTTCCACTTAGTAAATGTTAACCCAGAGCGAGATTTTGCTGTCAACGAATACTTGGATATTCGCTTTATTCAAGAAGGAGACCCATCTCCTGATGGACAAGGTATCATTAAATTTGCAGAAGGTATCGAGGTTGGTCATATTTTCAAATTAGGTACTACCTATTCTGAAAAAATGAATGGAACATTTTTAGATGAGCAAGGAAAGGCACAGCCGTTTATTATGGGTTGCTATGGTATTGGTGTGTCACGTATTTTAGCTGCCGTAGCAGAACATTTCCAAGATGAAAATGGTTTTACTTGGCCAATACAACTAGCTCCGTATGACATTCATGTTGTACCTGTTAATACGAAAGATGAAACACAAGTTTCATTAGCAAATGAGTTATATGGCTTATTAAAATCATATCGCTATGATGTACTATTAGATGATCGTGCGGAACGTGCAGGTGTTAAGTTTGCAGATGCAGATTTAATAGGTTTACCAGTTCGTGTAACAGTCGGTAAAAAGGCAACAGAAGGTGTTGTCGAAGTGAAATTCCGTCAAACAGGTGAAACATTTGAATGGAAAAAAGAAGAAGTCATTGATCGTTTAAATGAATTTTTCCGCAAAAATTAATATCCTTTGGTAACATAATAGCCAAAAGATATAGATGTTCTTACTAGTAACATCTTTTGGAAGATGAATGAGGACAAGCAAACGAATTCGCGACACTCCTACGGGAAACCAAGCAAATCTCACTGCTATAAAAGCAAAGTGAGGCTTGCTGGAATAGCCCGTGGAAAGGGAGCGAATTTTTTTGCATCATAGTTGAAAAAGTATTTGCTAGATAACAATGAGCAAGTGGTGATTAGAGACTCTTGCCCATTAAAGTGAAAGTAGGTGTCATTGATTGGAACAGCAACAAGAAGCAAGACAAAGATTTCAAATGCTCTTGCAACAACTAGAGTTAACAGAAGATGTTTATATGTCCTTTTTTGAAGAAGGCGAATTAGCCCGTCTTACTGTGCATAAAAAAAATAGACTCTGGCATTTTAATATTAAATTACGTGGCATACTTCCATTTCCGTTATATCAACTATTTCGTACACATCTAGCTGAAAAATTCGCTGCTATAGCCCAAATCGAAACAACTTTTGAAACAGTTGAAAAAAATGTTACGGAAGAGCTGATTCAAGCGTATTGGTTAACCATTGTTGAGCAAATCGACGATATGGCACCAACCTTAAAAAATTGCCTTGTATCGCAAATACCGATGTGGAATGGGCAAAAAATTACGTTATCCTGCGTGCAGGAAATGGAACTGATGATGCTGAAAACGAAATATGCGGAAAAGCTAGCTCTTAGCTACAGTCAATTTGGATTTCCGCAAATTGCCTTTGATTTTATGCTGCAAGAGGAAACAGAAGAAATGCGTGAAGCTCAAGAAGCTTTTATCGAGCAAAAACGTTTAGAAGAAGCAGCGATGGCTCAACAAGCAATGCAAGACTTCCAAAAACGTGAACAGGACAAAAAGGATAATCCGGCATTGGCAGCCCTTGGTGATCGTCCATTTCAGCTCGGTATGCAAATTAAAGACGATGAAATTATGGAAATTAAGCGCATAGTGGAAGAGGAACGTCGTGTTATTATTGAAGGGTTTGTGTTCGATACCGAAATTAAAGAGCTAAAAAGTGGACGCTCACTTCTACAAATTAAAATTACGGACTATACGGATTCAATTGTTGTAAAAATGTTCTCACGGGATAACGATGATGCGGAATTGATGCAGCATTTGAAAAAGGGTATGTGGGTGAAAGTACGTGGCTCGGTTCAAACCGATACCTTTATTCGTGATTTAATTGTGATGGCAAATGATATTAATGAAATTAAAAAAGAAACACGACAAGACAAGGCGCCAGAAGGTGAAAAACGAGTAGAGCTCCATTTGCACACACCTATGAGTCAAATGGATGCAGTTACACCGGTAGATAGGTTAGTGGCTCAAGCGGCGAAATGGGGTCATCCAGCGATTGCGATAACGGATCATGCGGTCGTGCAGTCGTTCCCAGAGGCTTATAGTGCGGGCAAAAAACATGGCATAAAAATAATTTACGGTTTAGAAGCTAATTTAGTCGATGACGGTGTACCGATTGCGTATGCTTCTGAGCATCGTTCATTAGACGATGCGACCTATGTGGTGTTTGACGTCGAAACGACAGGGCTTTCTACTGCTTACGATACAATCATAGAGCTTGCAGCAGTAAAAATTAAAGGCGGACATGTGATTGACAAATACGAAAGTTTTGCAAATCCGCATCATGCATTGTCTGCAACAACAATCGAATTGACCGGCATCACAGATGAGATGGTTCGCAATGCGCCAGAAGTGGAGCAAGTGATTCATGAGTTCCATGCCTTTATAGAAGACGCAATCGTAGTGGCACACAATGCCTCTTTTGATATGGGCTTCCTCTATACTGGTTATAAAAAATACGGTCTAGAAGATACGATTCACCCAGTAATTGATACTCTAGAACTTGCTCGTTTGCTCCATCCTACGATGAAAAATCATCGTTTAAATACATTATGTAAAAAATTCGGCATTGAATTAACGCAACATCACCGCGCCATTTATGATACGGAAGCAACAGGTTACTTATTATTGCATCTGTTAAAAGAAGCGGATGAACTCGGCATTAAATATCACGATGATTTCAATAAGCATATTGGCGGCGGTGATGCCTATAAAAAAGCGCGCCCAATGCATTGTACGATTTTAGCAGTTAATAATGACGGTTTAAAAAATCTATTTAAGCTTGTGTCTCATTCGCATACAAAAACTTTCTATCGTGTCCCTCGTGTAACACGCGCGACGTTGGAACAATATCGACAAGGACTGTTAGTTGGTTCCGGCTGTAGTAATGGTGAATTGTTTGAGACGATGATGAATAAATCACCTGAGGAAGCGGAACAAATCGCAAGGTTTTACGATTATATTGAAGTACAACCGAAGGCTGTATATGCTCCGTTAATTGAACGTAATGTCGTGCGCGATGAATGGACTATTGAGGATATTATTCGCAAGCTTGTGAAACTTGGCAAGAAGATGGATAAGCCTGTAGTTGCTACAGGAAATGTTCATTACCTCGATCCGAACGATGCTATGTTTAGACAGATACTGATTGGTTCTCAAGGTGGCGCCAATATTTTAAATCGATCCAAGCTGCCAGCGGTTCATTTTCGCACGACGGACGAGATGTTGCAAGAGTTCGATTTTTTAGGTCCTGATCTTGCAAAAGAAGTCGTCGTTACAAACCCGCAAAAAATTGCGGATATGATTGACGATGTAAAGCCGATTAAGGATGACTTATATACACCTAAAATTGAAGGTTCTGATGATGAAGTAACCAATTTAACGTATGAGATGGCCCACCGTATCTATGGTGAAGAATTACCAGAAATCGTTAAAGCTCGTATTGAGAAAGAGCTAAAGTCAATTTTAGGGCATGGATTTGGTGTGATTTACTTAATTTCTGCAAAGCTTGTGAAAAAGTCACTTGCGGATGGCTATTTAGTAGGTTCTCGTGGTTCCGTTGGTTCTTCATTAGTGGCAACCTTTATGGAAATTACGGAGGTAAACCCGTTACCACCGCATTATATTTGTCCAAATTGTAAGCATTCCGAGTTTTTCAATGACGGTTCTGTTAGCTCCGGCTATGACCTACCGAACAAAGATTGTACGGAATGTGGCACACCTTATAAAAAAGATGGACAAGATATCCCATTCGAAACTTTCCTTGGTTTTAAAGGAGATAAAGTACCTGATATCGATTTGAGTGCGACACGTTGCTAATTGAAAAGATTAGCCACCAATTTGGTAGAACTACTATTTCAAAGTATGGAATGACGGAGTAACGCCCTGAAACATACTCGCTGAAGCTACGACATGCAAGTGAATAACTGCAAAATTGAAACTTGTATGAAGCTCGTTAAAGTAGGCTGAAGTTCACCCAAACAGTACGGCTGTGGAAAGAGAGCAATCTTGTGAATGATAGGTCTGGCGTCTATAAACTTTCTATGGTTAGAATCAGTAGAATGACTGGGACGAACCCTCGACTGACTTTTCGTGAATGTCACGTAGTAGAAATGCTGCGGGGTCCAAATAGGACTTCTAGGTGTGGATGAGTAAGCGTTTGGTTATGAAAATCCATCGTGTGTTATAGGCACATGCTGGCCTAGCGGAATTTAGGGGGAACCTAAGGAAAGATGTACAGATAGAAATAGTGGAACGTGTGAAGCTCCTAACGTAAGAGGAAATTGCATTCCGCTGACGACGGTGTAAGGAAAGGCTATTAGCTATAACTTACTTAAAAGGAGTGGCAGTAGTGCCGTAGTACCAGTGAAGAAATGCCATAGATGACTGAATATCCAATAAGTCGGAGGACAAAACATTTCAGAGGGAAGGGCACAAGTCGTTAATGTTGAAAACAAACCTACATTAAAGTCAGATTCTAGTATGACTAAAGAGAACGAAAGCTTCGTCAAAGGAGTGATTAGTTGGCTGACCTAATGATACAAAAGCTAAGAAACAACGAATATTTCGGTTTACAATCGATTTTCGATATTCTTTATAAAGAAAGTAAAAGTGGTCGATACTTTACAGATATCTATAAGATAATTATCTCTGAACAGAACATTTTATTAGCCTTTCGAAACCTAAAGAGCAATACAGGTAGTAAAACGAAAGGTACTAATGGACACACAATTAAACACTTGAATAAAATGAATGCTGATAAATTAGTCAAACTTGTCCGAAGAAGGCTTGAAGATTATGTACCACATGCTGTTAGGCGATTATTTATCCCGAAACCAAATGGAAAGATGAGACCTCTAGGTATTCCGACAATTGAAGATAGGCTAATACAACAAATGTTTTAACAAGTATTAGAACCAATTACGGAGGCAAAATTTAACCCACAAAGTTATGGTTTCAGACCTAAACGCAGCACACACGATGCATTGGCAAGATGTTATCATATGGTGAATCACAGCTATCAACACTTTGTAATTGATATTGATATCAAAGGTTTCTTCGATAACGTAAATCATAAAAAACTTATGAGACAATTATGGACGATTGGCATTCGGGATAAAAAAGTATTAGCTATTATTAAGAAGATGCTGAAAGCTGAAATACTAGGTGAAGGAGTACCGTCAAAAGGAACACCACAAGGTGGAATTTTATCTCCTCTACTCGCAAATGTAGTATTGAACGAGTTAGACTGGTGGATTTCGAATCAATGGGAAACAAAACCTACAAAAGTACCTTATAAGCTAAAACGCAACAAAACCGATGCTCTAAAGAAAACAAAGTTAAAACCAATGTACTTAGTTCGGTACGCAGATGATTTTAAAATATTCACAAATTCCTATGAAAACGCCCGAAGGATAAAAATAGCTGTTGAAAAATGGTTAAAAGAACGATTGGGATTAGAGGTAAGTGAAGAAAAAAGTAAAATTACAAACTTGCGGAAAAACGGTACAGACTTTTTAGGGATTCGATTTAGAGCGGTATCAAAAGGAAATGCGAAAACGGGTTATATTGTAAATTCAAAAATGGACCCAAAAGCAAAAGATAAGGTACAAGCCGTAATTAGACATCAACTTATTAAGTTAAGAAAGAATCCTACTCCAAAAAAGGTAATGAACTTCAATGCAAATATTTTAGGATTGCAAAATTACTACAAGATTGCTACTAGGATAGCGCAAGACTTTAATGAAATAAGGCATAATGTTCACCCTAATATCAAATCACTAATGTTCAGAAACATCTTTGTGAGAACAAAAGAAACAAATGGAGTGATTGATAGGTTTTATGGAGACTATAATTATCCTCGATTCAAAAGTAATGGATTATTGGTATATCCTATTGAAGCAATTCGACATGATATACGAGGACAACGCAAACCGGATTTTACGATTTATAACGCAAAAGATCGGCTTGCAATTCATAAAGGTTTAAAACAAGTGTCTGTTAGGGAAATTGAAATGTTTCGTAAAGGAATATATAAATCAAAAAGTGTTCTGTATGAAAATAACCGCTTAAGTAAATATGTAGCACAAAAAGGTTGTTGTGGTATTACAGGTGAGAGATTAACACCTCATCAAGCAATTTGCCACCATAGAAAACCAATAGCTCTTGGTGGCACAGATGAATATGATAATTTAATTATTATCAACAAGCAATATCATATGCTTATCCATCATTCAGACCCACTAACAAATAAAGAATATCAAAAGATAATTAGTAAATTCGAAGTAAAAGCAATTAATAAACTAAACAGGCTAAGAACGGAAGTAGGAAATCCAAAGCTTAGCCTCTAACTTTCAACAATATTAACGATGGAACGCCGTGTGAGTGTGAAAGCCTCATGCACGGTGTGGGACGGGGGAAAAGCTAGCGATGACTTCAAATGCTTACCTATCGTCATATTTCTCAGGTGAATACCAACCGCAAGCCCACAACTATACAAAAGTACTGTTTGGTGAAGATTATGTGTTCCGTGCTGGAACAATCGGTACTGTTGCAGAGAAAACAGCATATGGTTACGTTAAAGGCTATGCGAGCGACAATAACCTTCATTTCCGAGGTGCTGAAGTAGACCGTTTAGTACAGGGTTGTACAGGTGTTAAACGAACAACAGGTCAACATCCAGGTGGGATTATCGTTGTACCAGATTATATGGATATTTATGATTTCTCACCAGTGCAGTTCCCAGCGGATGCACAAGATTCGGAGTGGCGAACAACTCACTTTGATTTCCACTCCATTCATGACAATATTTTAAAACTCGATATTCTTGGACACGATGATCCGACTGTTATTCGTATGTTGCAAGATTTATCTGGCATAGATCCGAAAACAATTCCAACCGATGATCCGGTTGTTATGAAAATTTTTAGTTCACCTGAATCGCTAGGTGTGACAGAAAAGCAAATTGGGTGTAAGACCGGAACACTAGGCATTCCGGAATTTGGTACTCGATTTGTTCGCCAAATGCTAGAAGATACGAAACCATCAACATTTTCGGAGCTTGTGCAAATTTCTGGTCTATCACACGGAACAGACGTATGGCTTGGTAATGCACAGGAGCTGATACAAAATGGTACATGTGTATTAAAAGAAGTAATCGGCTGTCGCGATGACATTATGGTATATTTAATTTACCAAGGGCTTGAACCATCTCTAGCGTTTAAAATTATGGAGTCTGTGCGTAAAGGGAAGGGCTTATCAGAGGAATTTGAAGCAGAGATGTTAGCAAATAAAGTGCCTGCTTGGTATATCGAATCATGTAAAAAGATTAAATACATGTTCCCTAAAGCCCATGCCGCTGCTTACGTTTTAATGGCAGTACGTATTGCTTGGTTTAAAGTGCATTTCCCAATCTTGTATTATGCTGCCTATTTTACCGTAAGGGCAGATGATTTTGATTTAATCGCGATGACGCAAGGTTCCCAAATGATACGTGCAAGAATCGATGAAATTAATATGAAGGGCTTAGATGCTTCGACGAAAGAGAAAAACTTACTGACAGTAATGGAACTTGCACTGGAGATGTGCGAGCGTGGCATGAGCTTCCAAAAGGTGGACTTATATCGTTCACAGGCTAGTGAGTTTATTATTGATGGCAATTCTTTAATACCGCCATTCGATGCGATTCCTGGACTCGGCACGAACGTTGCCAAAACCATTGTAGCGGCACGTGAAAATGGCGAGTTCTTATCGAAAGAAGATTTACAGCAACGTGGACGTGTATCAAAAACATTAATTGAGTATATGGATCAATTAGGTTGTTTAGAAGGTATGCCTGATGCGAACCAGTTATCGCTCTTCTAATGTCTAAAATAAGGAAGTTTGCATTGTGACGTAAATTGTGCTATCCTTATGGTAATAATTTGTTGATAGTTTTCCAGCAAAAGAGTGGGGCATTCCCGCTCTTTTCTGTTGTTATACCGAAGCAAAACAAATTTTTTAGACTAACAGCAGGTAAGACCGTCAAATTTCACCAACATTACTGGTGGAATTTCTGTTTTATTACGCCTGAAATTGAAAATGCAGGAGGAAACAATGAGCAAAGTACCATCTTTAATTGAAGAACTTGCTACACCGATTGTCGAAGAGTTAAATCTTGAGTTGGTGAATGTTGAGTTTGTGAAAGAAGGACGTAACTGGTTTTTACGTGTTTATGTAGATACACCTGAGGGTGGAATTGACATTGGCCAATGTGCTCAAGTTAGTGAACGACTTTGTTTACTGTTGGATGAAAAAGATCCTATTACACAAAATTATTATTTAGAGGTATCTTCACCAGGTGCAGAACGTCCATTAAAAAAAGATACTGATTTTAAAAAAGCCGTTGGCAAATTTATTTATGTGAAAACCTATGAGCCCATTAAGGACATGAAGGAATTCCAAGGCTACTTAACGTCATACGATGAACATACATTAGTGATGGAAGTACCTATTAAAACACGCAAAATTACAGTAACAATTGAACAGGAAAAAATCGCTTTGGCACGACTTGCCATCGATTTTTCAGCATAATGCATATTTAGGAGTGAAAATAAAATGAGTAGTGATTTGTTAGATGCGCTAACGGCGCTGGAAGAACAAAAAGGAATTTCAAGAGATGTGTTAATCGAAGCGATAGAGGCAGCATTAGTTACAGCTTACAAACGCAACTTTAACCAAGCTCAAAATGTTCGTGTTGACTTAAACTTAGACAAAGGCTCAATTCGTGTATTTTCACGTAAAGATGTTGTTGAAGAAGTAGAAGATGACCGTTTACAAATTGCTTTAGAAGATGCGAAGGCCATCAACCCGGCTTACCAATTAGAAGATATTGTTGAACAGGAAGTAACGCCTCGTAATTTTGGGCGTATCGCTGCACAAACAGCGAAGCAAGTCGTTACTCAACGTGTACGTGAAGCAGAACGTGGCTTAATTTATGAGCAATACGTAGATCGTGAAGATGACATTGTAACGGGTGTAGTTGAGCGTTTAGATGCGCGAAATATTTACGTGGGTCTTGGTAAAGTAGAAGCTGCATTACCACAAAATGAACAAATCCAAGGTGAAACGTATCATCCACATGATCGTATTAAAGTATATATTACAAAGGTTGAACGTACGACACGTGGTCCACAAGTAATCGTTTCACGAACACATCCAGGCTTATTACGTCGATTATTTGAGATGGAAGTGCCTGAAATTTATGAAGGCATTGTAGAAATCAAGTCAATTGCTCGTGAAGCGGGAGACCGTTCTAAAATTTCAGTCCATGCACATAACGAAGAAGTTGATCCTGTAGGCTCATGTGTAGGTGCGAAAGGTGCACGTGTTCAAACAATCGTCAATGAATTAAATGGTGAAAAAATTGATATCGTTGAATGGTCAGAAGACCCTGTTGTATTTGTAGCAAATGCATTAAGCCCATCAAAAGTTTTAGATGTGCAAGTAAATGAAGAAGAAAAATCAACAACTGTTGTAGTACCAGATTACCAATTATCTCTTGCAATTGGTAAACGTGGTCAAAATGCTCGTTTAGCTGCAAAATTAACTGGATGGAAAATCGATATTAAAAGTGAAACAGATGCACGTGAGTTAGGGATTTATCCATCTGCAACAAGCACTTTCGTACCTGCTGATGATAGTGACTACGAAGAAGCTACAGTTGACTTATATCAAGACGACGAAGAATAAGTAAGAAAGCCCGTGTGACTGGTCACCTGGCTTTATTCAGTGGGCGTCCTGGGCCGACTGAATAAAGCCAGGAACTGTGGCGAAGGTCTTGAATGTTGAGAGACGGGATTGTACTCCGCAATGTTCAAATCACAAAATTCTACCTTTGCGTTTTGGTTATGGCTGGTCCACCTCTTACGAAGCTTCAGAGAGGAAAGGTGATTCTTATGGCGGTTAATAAAAAAGTACCACTTCGAAAATGTGTAGCTACTGGAGAAATGCTACCAAAAAAAGCAATGATTCGTGTTGTTCGCTCGAAAGAGGGCGAGGTTAGCGTAGATGTTTCAGGGAAAAAGCCTGGACGAGGCGCTTATGTTTCAAAGTCTGAACAGGCGGTTGACATCGCGCGTAAGAAAAATGTTTTAGGGCACCAACTTGATGCAAAAATTCCTGAAGAGATATACGAAGAGCTACTGTTGCTCATTCGTAGGGAGGCTATTTTATGACCAATCAAGCAGTGTTTAATTTGCTTGGTATAGCTGCAAGAGCTCGTAAAGTTATTTCAGGAGAAGAGTTAGTAGTAAAGGAAGTCCGCAATGGTAATGCTAAGCTTGTACTGCTTGCAAACGACGCTTCTAAAAACTCTAGTAAAAAAATTCAAGATAAATGCACTTATTACAACGTTGAGTATCATGTAATTGGCGATCGTTATGATCTAGGACATGCTACAGGTAAGGAAGCCCGTGTGGCTTTAGCTATTACCGATAAAGGTTTTGCAAGTAAATTGTCTAGTCTACTCAACGAAAAATAATCGGGGGTGAGCAGATGACCAAAATCAGAGTTCATGAATATGCCAAACAAGTGAATAAATCGAGTAAAGAGGTTATTGAAGCGCTAAGTAAATTAAATGTGAGTGTAACGAACCATATGTCTATGTTGGAAAAAGATACTGTGGCAAAGTTAAATCAATCATTTAAAGCACCGACAGAGAAAAGAGAGGCAAGGCAAGCTACTCAAAATGTAACACAACGTTCGCAAGCGAATGGACAACAAAAACCACAGCAATCGGTGAAAAAGCAAGATGGACAAAAGCAGCAATCTGCTACATCGACGCCGAAAGCAAATCATTATAATACGCAACAAAACTCAAATTCGTCTAACGAAAAATCTAAGAATACTAAAGGTAATCAAAATAGAAATATGACACAAAATAATAATAATAACAATAATAATAATAATCGCAGAGGCGGTGGTGGATACAACCAACGTCCAAAACCAGGAATCCACGGTGGTAAACGCCGTCATCCAAAAACGCATCAACCAACATTACCAATTAAACAAAAAGAACTACCAGAAAAAATTACTTTTGTTGAGTCGCTTTCAGTAGCAGAATTAGCAAAAAAATTATATCGTGAACCATCTGAAATCATTAAAAAATTATTTATGCTTGGCGTAATGGCAACAATTAACCAAGAATTAGATAAGGATGCAATTGAATTAATTTGCGCAGACTACGGTGTAGAAGTTGAAGAAGAAATCCGTGTAGATATTACGGATTTAGAAACTCACTTCGAGCAAACAGAAGAAGTCAATGAAGCTGAATTATCAGAACGTCCACCTGTAGTAACAATTATGGGTCACGTTGACCACGGTAAAACGACTTTACTTGACTCAATTCGTCATACAAAAGTGACAGCTGGAGAAGCTGGTGGTATTACACAGCATATCGGTGCTTACCAAGTAACAGAAGGCGACAAAAAGATTACGTTCCTTGATACACCAGGGCACGCTGCATTTACAACAATGCGTGCACGCGGTGCAAAAGTAACGGACTTAACAATTCTAGTAGTAGCAGCTGACGACGGTGTGATGCCTCAAACAGTTGAAGCCATTAACCATGCAAAAGCTGCAGAAGTGCCAATTATTGTTGCTGTCAACAAAATGGATAAACCTTCAGCAAACCCTGATCGTGTAATGCAAGAATTAACTGAGCATGGTTTAGTACCTGAAGCTTGGGGTGGCGATACGATTTTCGTGCCAATTTCAGCATTAAAAGGTGAAGGTATTGATACATTGCTAGAAATGGTATTACTTGTTGCCGAAGTGGGAGAGCTAAAAGCAAATCCAGATCGTTTAGCACTTGGTACTGTAATTGAAGCACAGCTTGATAAAGGCCGTGGTTCTGTTGCAACACTATTAGTACAAGACGGTACATTAAAAGTTGGTGATCCAATCGTAGTTGGTCACGCTTATGGTCGTGTTCGTGCAATGGTTAACGATAAAGGGCGTCGCGTAAAAGAAGCTGGTCCATCTACACCAGTCGAAATTACAGGTTTAAACGATGTACCGCAAGCTGGGGACCGCTTCGTTGTCTTCGAAGACGAAAAAACAGCTCGTCAAGTTGGGGAAACTCGTGCAATGACAGCTATTCAAGCACAACGTTCTGAAAAACAACGTGTCACGCTTGATAACTTATTTGAACAAATGAGTCAAGGCGAAATGAAAGAGTTAAACTTAATCGTTAAAGCTGACGTTCAAGGTACTGTAGAAGCAATGGCTGCTTCATTAATGAAAATTGATGTAGAAGGCGTAAATGTGAAAATTATTCATACTGGCGCTGGCGCAATTACAGAATCAGATATTTCTCTTGCCGCAGCATCGAATGCAATCGTAATTGGTTTCAACGTACGACCAGATACAAATGCAAAACGTGCAGCAGAGGAAGAAGGCGTAGACATTCGTCTACACCGCGTTATTTATAAAGTAATTGAAGAAATTGAGCAAGCGATGAAAGGTATGCTAGACCCAGAATTTGAAGAAAAAATCATCGGTCAAGCGGAAGTTCGTCAAACAATTAAAGTATCTAAAGTTGGTACAATCGCAGGTTCTTACGTAACAGAAGGTAAAGTAACACGTGATTCTGGTGTCCGTGTAATTCGTGACAACGTGGTAATCTTCGAAGGCGAATTAGATACATTAAAACGTTTCAAAGATGAAGTAAAAGAAGTAGCAAGAGGATACGAATGTGGTATTACGATTACAAACTTCAATGACATTAAAGAAGGCGACATCATTGAAGCCTACATTATGGAAGAAGTTAAACGTGCATAATGATTGTATACGTTGAGGTAGAATTTATTATCCAAACTGCCCATTCGTTAAAGGAAAAACGCGCTGTATTACAGCGTATGATTACGCGCACAAAACAGAAGTTTAATGTATCCATTGCCGAAATTGACCATCAAAATGTATGGCAGCGTACGAAATTAGCGCTTGTTGCTGTTTCTTCCTCGAAGGACGCAGCAGAGCGTGAAATTAATCACGCCCTTCATTATTTGCAGTCAAATCCGTCTTGGGAACAACTTAATGTGTGGCGAGACTATTTATAAGCAGCAAAGGTTATTTGTAAGATTTAGGATGGTTATTGTCAATGAAAGTGTTAGGTTTGTTTAAAACCTTTTATTGACATAGTCATTCGCTTAACGCAAATAGCTGAACATCGAAATAGAGGTGACTAATTATGTCTCTACGCTCAAACCGTGTTGCTGAGCAAATGAAAAAAGAGCTTGGTGATATTATTGGCCGTAAAATTAAAGATCCGCGTGTTGGCTTCGTTACTGTTACTGGTGTAGATGTAACAGGTGATTTACAACAAGTGACAATTTATATTACATCATTAGGCAATGAACGTGAACGTGAGGAAACGCTAAAAGCTTTAGTAAAAGCTGCTGGTTTTATCCGTTCTGAAATCGGTTCTCGTATTCGTTTACGTCGAACACCAGAATTAATCTTTGAATTTGACTCATCGATTGAGTATGGTAACCGCATTGATTCATTACTACGTGGTTTACACAAAGAATAACAACAGTAAAAGTCTGCCACATGCATCTTCATGCAGGCAGGCTTTTTTCATGTGATGGTACTAAAAGGGGGATTTAGATGAACGGTATTTTACCGCTTTGGAAAGAACGTGGCATGACGAGTCATGATTGCGTCTTTAAATTACGAAAAATATTGCGAACAAAAAAAGTTGGCCATACGGGCACTTTAGATCCAGGAGTAGAAGGGGTTCTGCCCATCTGTATCGGACAGGCAACACGTATTGCCGAATATTTAACGGATGCAGGGAAGACCTATGAGGCAGTTATTTCCATTGGGCGAACAACGACGACTGAAGATGCAGAAGGGGAAACGGTTAAGGAAGATACTACAAATAAGACGTTTACGCGTGCCGAGTTGCTGGATGTCTTAGCTTCCTTAACGGGTGTTATTAATCAGACACCACCGATGTTTTCAGCTGTTAAAGTCAATGGGAAACGGCTATATGAATATGCTCGTAAAGGCGAAACGGTGGAAAGACCGACAAGACAGGTGACCATTTATGCGTTAGAGTTACTTGATGATAAGGAAATTTACGAAGGGCATGAAATTACATTCCCTGTAAGGATTTCATGTAGCAAAGGCACATATATTCGTACATTAGCTGTACAAATTGGGGAAGCGCTTGGCTATCCTGCACATATGCAAGAGCTTGTGCGAACTGCATCGGGCACATTTACACAAGACAATTGTTTTACACTAGCACAAGTTGCCGAATTAATGGAAAATGAACAAATTCATACATGCATTCTTCCAGTAGAATATGCCTTATCAGACTATCCATATATTGAAATAACATCATCGATTGAAAAAGAAATTTTCAATGGACAAGTGCTTCCAGCAGATGCATTATTAAAGGTGCATGATAAAATTGTGTTTGGAATCAAAGGGAAAGCATTTGCGGTTTATCAAGCCCATCCGACAAAAGAAGGGTTGATGAAGCCACATAAAATGTTCCCAACGATAGAGTAGGAGGATTTTTTGTATGGAGGTCATTCATTTAAAATACCCACACCAATTACAACAGCGAGAAAGTATCCAGCCGTACTCATTGGCAATTGGCTTTTTTGATGGTGTACATATTGGACATCAGGCGGTTATTGAAGCGGCCAAGCAAGAGGGGGGCAAGCGACAAATCCCGACTGCCGTTATGACATTTGATCCGCATCCATCATTAGTGCTAGGCGGACGCAATGAAAAAGTATTTTATATTACATTACTACAGCAAAAATTGCAGCTGTTTGAAGAACTAGGTGTTGATACGGTATTTGTTGTACACTTCACATCAGACTTTGCGAAGCTGTCACCGGCTGCTTTTATTGATACCTTTATTCGAGGGTTAAATATTCAACATGTTACAGCAGGATTTGATTTTTCATTTGGTGCATTTGGGAAAGGCACGATGGAAGATATGCGTGTCTTAAGCAATGGCGAATATGGTGTAACGGTGGTCGATAAGAAAGCTGACTCGCTTGAGAAAATCAGCTCGACACGCATTCGTAAAGTATTACAAGAGGGCGATATGGAGGCTGCTCGTATGCTTCTAGGCCGTCCATTTGAAATAAAGGGTATTGTGGTGCATGGCGATAAACGTGGACGTACAATCGGCTTTCCTACTGCAAATGTACAAGCACTAGAGGGTACTTACATTCCAGCAAGTGGTGTGTATGCAGTACGACTGCTTGTACAAAATAATTGGTTTGATGGTGTATGTAATGTAGGTTATAAACCAACATTTAAAGATCCAAACGACAAGCAATTATCTATCGAAGTACATATTTTAAACTTCGAGAAAAACATCTATGGGGAAGAAGTACATGTTGCTTGGTATAAACGTATTCGAAGCGAGCGGAAGTTTGACGGAATTGAAGCGCTAAAAATGCAAATAGAGAAAGATAAGCAAGAGGCTATACAATTTTTTCATGTTATGAAATAGCGCTGTCCGCAGCATCACATGGCATGAGCTATGTTATTACTTGCTTGCCCCATTGTTTTATGGTAACATTCATAAGTGCATAAAGTGCTTAACCTTAGCTCGGTATACCGATGACTCCAACGTTTACTGTGCTAATGGGGATTTAACAATTATTTAGGAGGTCAATACAAATGGCTATTACAAAAGAACGTAAAAACGAAATTATCGCTGAGTACCGTACTCACGAAAGTGACACTGGTTCTCCAGAAGTACAAGTTGCAGTTTTAACAGCTGAAATCAACGCTTTAAACACTCACTTACGTACACACAAAAAAGATTTCCACTCTGAGCGTGGTCTTCTTAAAATGGTAGGTCGTCGTCGTCACTTACTTAAATATCTTCGTGAAACTGACGTTCAACGTTACCGTGAACTAATCAATCGTTTAGGCTTACGTCGCTAATTGACAATCGAAAAGCGGGATTATTCCCGCTTTTTCTTTATGTTTATAAACTTTCTAGCTAACGACGAATCGCAACAAGATAAGTAAAAATATAAGATGAAAACAAGCAAAAACGCCATTCCAACCAAATAAAGCAATAAATCCTAAATAAATTGGCAATAACTGAATTTAAATGTATGATTATTTCATGAAATATTTAGCATAGAACAAGCATTTTTGGTACACTTACTATTAGTACATACAGACGAGTAAGTGTTTTTATAATAGAGAGGGGTTCATTGAATGAACGAAAAGAAAGTCTATTCCTACGAATGGGCTGGCCGTCCACTTGTAATTGAAGTAGGACAGTTAGCAAAACAAGCAAATGGAGCAGCATTAGTACGCTACGGTGATACTTCTGTACTTGCAACAGCAACAATGTCAAAATCACCCAAACCACTTGATTTCTTCCCATTAACAGTAAACTACGAAGAACGTTTATATGCAGCAGGTAAAATTCCTGGCGGCTTTATTAAACGTGAAGGACGCCCATCTGAAAAAGCAATTCTAGCAAGCCGTTTAATTGACCGTCCAATTCGTCCGATGTTCCCAGACGGTTTCCGTAATGAAGTACAAGTTATTTCTATGGTTATGTCTAATGACCCTGATTGCACATCTGAAATGGCAGCAATGGTAGGTTCATCATTAGCATTAGCAATTTCTGATATTCCATTCGATGGACCAATTGCCGGTGTACAAGTTGGTTATATTGACGGTGAATTCATCGTGAACCCAACTGTTGAGCAAGCGAACATGTCAACAATCCATTTATCTGTAGCGGGTAACAAGGATGCTATTAACATGGTTGAAGCGGGCGCTTTAGAAGTGCCTGAAGAAGTAATGTTAGAAGCAATTATGTTCGGTCATGAAGAAATTAAAAAAATAATTGCTTTCCAAGAACAAATTGTTGCTGAAGTAGGGAAAGAAAAATTACCTGTCACATTATTTGAAATTGATGAAGCGATTCAAGCAGATATTAAAGCAGCTTGTGAAACTGATATGCATGACGCTATTCAAACAGCTGAAAAGCATGCACGTGATGAAGCAATCACTGCGGTGAAAGATCGTATCATTGCTTCTTATGAAGAGCAAGAAGCCGATGAAACAACAATGAAACAAGTGCATACTATTTTAGATAAAATGGTAAAAGACGAAGTACGTCGTCAAATTACAGAAGATAAAATCCGTCCAGATGGTCGTAAGTTGGATGAAATTCGTCCACTTTCTTCTGAAACAGGGCTATTACAACGTACGCACGGTTCAGCATTATTTACACGTGGACAAACTCAAGCCTTATCAATTTGTACATTAGGTGCACTTGGTGATGTTCAAATTATTGACGGCTTAGGTGTTGAGGAATCTAAACGCTTTATGCATCACTACAATTTCCCACAATTCTCTGTAGGAGAAACTGGCCCAATTCGTGGACCAGGTCGTCGTGAAATCGGTCACGGTGCTCTAGGTGAGCGTGCACTAGAAGCAGTCATTCCTGATGAATCTGTATTCCCATACACAATCCGTTGTGTATCAGAAGTACTTGAATCGAACGGTTCAACATCACAAGCATCAATTTGTGCTTCTACATTAGCTATGATGGATGCTGGTGTTCCGTTAAAAGCACCTGTTGCAGGTATCGCGATGGGGCTGATTAAAAAAGGCGAGCATTATTCCATTTTAACAGATATCCAAGGTATGGAAGACCATCTTGGCGATATGGACTTTAAAGTAGCAGGTACGGCTAAAGGCGTAACAGCACTTCAAATGGACATTAAAATTGACGGTCTATCACGTAATATTTTAGAAGAAGCATTGACTCAAGCTAAAATTGGCCGTATGCATATTTTAGAATCAATGCTTGCAACATTGGCTCAACCACGTGAAAAATTATCTGCTTATGCACCAAAAATCGTGATTGTACGTATCAATCCAGATAAAATCCGCGATGTTATTGGACCAGGCGGTAAGCAAATTAATAAAATTATTGAAGAAACTGGCGTAAAAATTGATACAGAACAAGATGGTACAATTTACATCTCTTCAGCAGACGAAGAAATGAACGCTCGTGCAAAACAAATTATCGAAGACATCGTACGTGAAGCAAAAGTGGGCGAATACTACTTATCCACTGTAAAACGTATCGAAAAATTCGGTGCATTCTGTGAAATCTTCCCAGGGAAAGATGGCTTATTACACATCTCTGAAATTCAAGAGGAACGTACAAAGCAAGTGGAAGATGTGTTAAAACTAGGCGATCAATTACTTGTAAAAGTAATTGAAATCGACAAACAAGGTCGTGTGAATTTATCTCGTAAAGTGGTTATTCAAGAAGAAAAAGAACGCGCAGAACAAGGTAAATAATTTGATAAAAAAAGGCTGCGTATGATGCGCAGCCTTTTTTAAATAAAACGGATGTATAAGAGGAGGAAAATATTTGGTACAAGTACATACATGTCAAAACGGTGTGCGTATTGTGTCAGAGCAAATTGATCATGTTAGATCTGTTGCACTTGGCATATTTGTCAATGCTGGTTCACGCTATGAATTACCAGAGGAAAATGGGATTACGCACTTTATCGAGCATATGCTTTTTAAAGGTACAACAACGCGAAGTGCCCGCCAAATCGCTGAAGAGTTTGACCGTATTGGAGGCGAATTAAATGCCTTTACTTCAAAAGAAAATACTTGCTACTATGCGAAAGTTTTAGACCATCATGCAGAGCTGGCTATTTCCATCCTAGCAGATATGTTCTTTCATTCGACATTTGCAGAAGAGGAATTAGAAAAGGAACGTCAAGTCGTATTAGAGGAAATATTAATGAGTGAGGATGCTCCAGATGATGATGTGCATGAAAAGCTTTGGGAAGTCATGTATCCAAATGATGCCCTAGGTCGCCCGATTTTAGGGACCGCCGCTACGTTAAAAACATTTACAGCAGATATGATTCGCAATTATATGGCGAAACATTATGGACCAGAATCAATTGTTATTTCTGTGGCAGGCAATATTTCTCCAACCCTATTAACTACGATTGAAGATTTATTCGGACGTTACGAAGCATCACCACTTGCTGTTGTACCTGTCCTAACAAATCCTCAGTTCCATCCAGGAGAAATAACGAAAACGCGAGATACGGAGCAGGCGCATTTAGCCCTTTCTTACCCAGCTATTGGCGTCAAAGATCCGGATATGTATAGCTTTATTGCGTTAAATAATATTATTGGTGGCAATATGAGTTCTCGACTATTTCAAGAAGTACGTGAAGAGCGTGGCTTAGCATATACAATTTTCTCCTACCAATCTTGCTACGCAGATGTTGGGGCATTTACAATTTACGGCAGTGCAAGTCGTCAACAACTATCGCAATTGCAACATACCATTGATGCCACATTACTTGATATCGTAGCGGGGGGCGTGACGGAGGAAGAGTTAGATAATGCCAAGGAACAGTTAAAAGGAAGCTTTGTGCTTGGCCTTGAAGGAACAGGCGCACGCATGAACCGAAATGGTACTAGTGAATTAGTGCACCGAAGACATCGGTCAGTAGATGAAGTACTCGCGTCCATCGATGCGGTAACAATGGAGTCTGTAGATCGTCTTATCTCGAAAATATTAAAAGCTGAGCCAGCGATTTCCATCATCGGACCTGAAGCTTAACATAAAGCGGATCACGCTAATATAAAAAGTGCGAGGCATCCAACGATTCAAATGTTGGATGCCTTTTCTTACGAAAAACTGATACTTAAGAGGGATTGTCGCCACAAGTGTGAGAGATATGTTCCCAAAAGCGAGCGCATGGAATGGAATTGGGACTCAATTAAATTTGAGCAAAGCCCCATCACGATACTTATGATGAGGCTTAGCATATTGAAGAGCATTAAAAAATCTCTTTTGCTGTATAGAGCACATGGCATTTTCGAAAAACGACAACACTAATAATGGCGCTAAGGACTGTTGGTATTAGTATGACAGACAAATTGGCTGCTACCATTGCTAAGTAATAATGAATTGGAAAATTAATGAAAAAAATACCTACTATATAAATGAACATTTTAAAGGAACGCGTCCCTTTAGTTTCCGCTAAATGATGTAAATAAAACTGTGTACAAATAAGCAAAATCGCACAGCTAATATTAGCGAAATAAATAGCTAAATGCTCGAAACGATTACTTTGTTCGTAAAACGATGAAAAGTAAATAGGAGCAGATGTGATAAAAAGTAATGCAATAAAGCTGTAGCAATAGAGATAATCCGCTAGTAACTGCGTTTTTTTAGTTAAAGGAAGACTGTTTACAAAGAGTTCCCACTTCACTTTATGATCTTGCGTATACATGCTTTGAACTATCGTTGCAGATAAAATTAACGCAAACATGGCGATAGAAGCGTTACTAAAATAACGGAAGTTGATTAAAGTTATAAATAAGCTAATGATAATCACTATAAAAATATGCCCCTTTTGCATGGACAATCTATGCCATAATAAAGCTTTCATGGTGCACACCCCTTTTTAAAAATCCTTGCGTTTATAGATTGCTGTTGCAATTAGAGAAGATAACCATAAAATAAATAGTCCAATAAATGGTGCTAAATAGCTGAACTGTTGTAGCTTAGAAATCGTAATCACAACATCTGCAAAATACTCCTCTAACAGCCCAATGAGTAAACCAGGAATAAAGCATAAAACAATTAGAACGATTCGACCTTTTATAGAACCGTATTTGATATAAATCGGTAGGATTAAAGCAAGCAAACAAAATGCCGCCCCAATTAGAAGATTGAATGTAAGGAAAAAATTAGCGGTTCCCCAATCGTTTGTAAAATGATTCATGATAAAAACTACAGGTAATGCAATAATCAGACCAATTAACATTAACACAAGGCTAAGCATGTATTTACTAAGGACAATTTCGCTCTTGCTAATGGGTAAGGTATTGACATATTTGTCCCAGCTGCAAAGTTCATCGTAGGTAAGGGCAGTAATAGCCTGAATAACAAGGATAAATAATATAAAGGAAAAAATAATTGATCCTTGCCCCATTAGTATGGAAAAAAGCAGCATGGGGATAAGTATAAAAGCTTGTGTCTTTAGCTGACGCTGTATCGTCATTAAATCTTTTACTACAAGAGCAGTCATGGCTGAACACTACCTTTCACGAAAAATAGCATGATATCCTCAATAGTCGGTCTTTCAACGGTAAATGCTTCGTTTATTTCATTTTTTAGCACAAGTACTTCAAGCCCGAAAGTACCATCGCGTTTTTGAATAATTGCTTGCTCAGGTAATTCGCTTATTTCCTCATTCGTTCCTTTAAAAATCCCGTAATCATATAGTAAGACATCCTTGCTTTCACTAAATAATATTTCACCGTTATGAATAAATGTAATATAGTCAGCTATCTTTTCTAAATCACTTGTTATATGTGATGAAAATAGTATGCTATGTGTTTCATCCTGCATAAACGCTAAAAATAAGTCGAGAATTTCATCACGTATAATTGGGTCTAATCCACTGGTTGGTTCATCTAAAATTAATAATTTTGGATGGTGCGACAATGCTAACGCTATCGATAGCTTCATCCTCATTCCTCGAGACAACTCTTTTACCTTTTTTCGCTTAGGCACCTTAAATTGCGTCAATCGCTCAAAATAATAATTCGAATCCCATGTTTTAAACACCCTTTTCATAAATTTGTCGAGTTGCGTCGCATTCAGCGTTTCAGGTACATGCAGCTCGTCGAAAACGACACCGATGTCGTTTTTTATCGCAAGCTCATATTCGACAATATCTTTACCGAATAGCAAAATTTCGCCATATTCTTTTTTTAATAAATTAAGCATGCATTTTATGGTAGTGGATTTACCTGCACCGTTTTCACCAACAAAGCCCATTACTGTTCCTTGAGGTACTGAAAAACTAATATCTTTTAGTGAAAAGCCTTCAAAGCCTTTGTGTAAATCATGGATTTCAATGGCATTCATTTAGTTGTCCTCCTCTACAATTAATGAAAGTAAGTCTACTAACTCCTCTTTTGCAAGTCCGGCGGTTTTAGCTGTTCTGACGGCTTTTTGCAAATGCTCCTCTACTTGGCGCAATAACTCCTCCCGTAAAAAATCTTGGTTACGTTCAGTAACAAAGCTACCTTTTCCCGCTACCGTTTCAATAAAGCCGTCTCGCTCTAAATCTGCATATGCTCGTTTGGTTGTCATCACGCTAATTTTGAGATCCTTGGCGAGTGCACGTATAGAGGGTAGTGCATCGCCTGCGTGAAGTTTATTGGCTAAAATGGCTTCTTTTAGCTGAACAGTAATTTGTTCATAGATTGGTTTATCACTCGCATTGCTTAAATGGATACGCACTTATTTTCACCTCTTGATTATAACTGTATATACACACTATACACAGCATGTATGAAAGTTGCAACCTAGAAGTACTTTTGTATGGGGCACGAATTGCAAAAACTCGGCATATATTGGGTTAACGGCTCAAGGAGGGAGATGAGGCATGCTATTATCTGAAATGGTGGATAAAGAATTGATTCAAGTTGAAGGTGGTGTACATTTTGGCATACTGGCACACACAGAATGCCTATTAGATGTGCAGACAGGAAAGATACATGGATTTGAGATTATTAAAGAAAAAATGCCATTCCAAAAGAAGAAAGTAAAAGTTAGTGAAATGATTCCGTGGCATGAAATTATATTAATTGGAGAAGATCGTATTTTATTTAACAAAACGACGACAGTACAGTCTGAATTTTTACAGTGAGGTGAGCTTTTGGAAAACGAAAAATGGCTGGTAATCGGCGAGGACTCAAGATTAAAAGAATTAGCGACGATGTTGCGAAGTCCTTCACGTACAGTATTTTATAAAAGAACTTCAGTTTGGAATGAGGAGTTAAATAAACTTGTTTTAGAGTTCCAGCCTAATAAAATTGTTCTCCCTATACTTCCATTGAAGATAGAAGTGGAGCAATTGTATGGCATATCACAAGTGAAGTTTTATACGGGTCGATTAACGATGCATTGGAAGCAATTGCTAGAAAAAAATGACACGAATTGTTACTTGCAACAGGAGTCTTTTATTTGGCAAAATGCAAGGTTGACGGCGGAGGGATTTATCGCCACGTTTTACGGACTCGAGCAGAAATGTATTTACGGACAAAACTTTACGATCGCAGGCTTTGGTCGCATCGCCAAAATGCTCGCTTCTTTACTCGTAAAGATGGGCGCTAATGTGCATATTGTTGCGCGTTCAGTGGTACAAGTGAGTGAAGCAAAAGCATATGGCTATAAAGCTTCGAATTTAGACGATCGAAAATGGTCCATACATGATGGGATTTTCATTAATACGATTCCAGCTAAGTGGATTACAGAATCGTTTCAGGATCATGTGCCAGCCGTGTTATATGATTTAGCTTCGGAGCCAGGCTGTTTAGATATTGATGCGGACCAATTGCAAACGTATGTACTATTGCCATCATTACCTGGGAAATACTTTGCACATGATGCGGCAGAAATTTTGTGCAAGGCAATAGAGGAGGAAGAAAATTGCTGACGGGTAAACGAATTGGTTTAGGCATTACGGCTTCACATTGTACGTATGAAGATGTTGTACCAAAGATTCAAAATTTTATTGATGCAGGGGCGACCGTTATCCCCATTATTACGCATTCAGTATTACATGCCGCAACACGTTTTGGAACAGGGGAAGAATGGATTGCGAAAATAGAGGCTTTGACAGGGGAAAAGGTTATTTCTTCTATAAAAGAAGCGGAACCATTTGGACCTTCCAATCCGTTGGATGCAATGGTCATAGCACCAATGACTGGCAATAGTATTAGTAAATTTGCCAATGCCGCGACGGATAGTCCTGTGCTCATGGCTGCAAAGGCAACTTTGCGAAATGGCTCCCCAGTCGTTCTAGGTATTTCTACAAATGATGCACTGGGCTTAAATGGCATCAATATTATGAAACTGCTCAATGCGAAAAACATCTACTTTATTCCATTTGGTCAGGATTCACCACATGGAAAACCCAATTCATTAATTGCTGATTTTGACCAAATGGTCGACACGGTTCATGCAGCAATTACGCAGAAAAAGCAATTACAACCACTGTTGATACAATATTTCAAATAAATCATTAATTGCACACAATTTTCAGTATTTTTATGATACAATAGCACACATTATGGAACTTGTATTCAAGGAGAGATGACAGATGACTAAGCAGTTAACAGTTGCGGTTGTAGGTGCAACAGGAGCAGTAGGTTCAAAAATGATGGAACAGCTAATTAAACGTAAATTTCCGATCGGACAGATTAAGTTTTTAGCTTCTGCACGTTCCGCAGGAAAACCAATCGAATTTAATGGTGAGACGTATACAATTGAAGAAGCGACACCTGAAGCTTTTGAAGGCGTCAATGTCGCTTTATTCTCTGCGGGAGGTTCTGTATCGGCAGTGCTTGCGCCAGAAGCGGCTAAACGCGGGGCAGTAGTCATTGACAATACGAGCCATTTCCGTATGGACCCAGAGGTGCCCCTAGTAGTACCTGAGGTGAATCGCGGCGATCTTGCTAAACATAAGGGGATTATCGCTAATCCGAACTGCTCAACAATCCAAATGGTTGCAGCGCTTGAACCAATCCGTGCAACATTTGGTTTAACAAAAGTATTGGTATCGACGTACCAAGCAGTTTCTGGTGCAGGGATTTCAGCAATTGAAGAACTAAAAGCACAAAGCGCAAACTGGGATGCAGGTAAAGATGTAGAAGCAAATATTTTACCGAGTGGTGGCGACAAACGTCATTTCCCAATTGCCCGTAATGTCATTCCACAAATTGATAAATTTACTGACAATGGCTTTACATATGAAGAAATGAAAATGATTAATGAAACGAAGAAAATTATGCATGCACCAGAGTTAAAAGTAGCTGCTACATGTGTACGTGTACCAGTTGTTTCAGGACACTCTGAATCTGTTTATATTGAAGTAGAAAAAGAGACAACAGTAGAAGGCATTTTCGAAGTATTACGAAATGCACCTGGAATTGTATTACAAGATGATATCGCAACACAAACTTACCCAATGCCGATTTACGCAGAAGGGGAAGATGCTACCTTTGTAGGACGTATCCGTCAAGACTTAGATAATAAAAAAGGATTCCACCTATGGATCGTATCAGATAATTTATTAAAAGGCGCTGCATTGAACTCTATTCAAATTGCAGAAGCAATGCTTGAGGATAACTTACTATAAGAGGGGTGTAAGGATGAATTTAGGTCGAATTGGAACGGCAATGATAACGCCGTTTAAAGAAGATGGTACGATTAATTATCCAGAACTAGAACGTATTATTAATCATTTAATTGATAATGGTACGGATTGCATTGTTGCATGTGGCACAACCTCTGAAAACCCAACTATGACCACAGAAGAAAAAATTGAAGTTGTACGATTTACAGTAGAAAAAGTAGCGGGCCGTGTACCGGTAATTGCAGGTACAGGGGACAATGAAACAGCCTATTCAATCGCGATGACACATAAGGCTGAGGAAAATGGTGCGGATGGCATTATGTTAGTAGCACCTTATTATAATAAGCCAAACCAACGAGGTATTTACGCGCACTTTGAGACGATTGCAAAAGAAACAAAGTTGCCTGTGATGCTTTATAATGTTCCAGGACGTACAGGTATAAATGTTGCCTACGAGACGTCTGTTGATTTAAGTAAAATTCCTAATATCTCATGGATTAAAGAGGCGAGCGGGAATTTAGATCAAATGGGCGATATTATTGAAAACGTTGAAGCGGCAGATGATTTTTTAGTTTATAGCGGGGATGACGGATTAACATTACCATTGTTAGCAATTGGTGGTGCTGGTGTCATTTCAGTTGCTTCACACGTTGTCGGAAATGATATGCAGTTAATGATCAGATTATTTGAAGAAGGAAAGCATGAACAGGCTGCAAAAATTCATCGAGCATTATTACCTTTAGTGCGTGCGCTATTTGCACAACCGAATCCTTCACCGATCAAATATGCGATGACAAAACTAGGCTTTGATACATTAAATGTTCGACTACCAATGGTGGAAATGACAGATGAAGAAAAAGCGAACTTCGACCAAATATGGGAAACGTACCAAGAAAAAGCTAAAAATTTTAGATAATAAGTGAAACTATAGATAAACTCGCCAATAAGAGTTTATCTATAGTTTTTTTATTGTTGCGGTGCCAGGCACTCAAACAATTTCATAACAAGCTAGGTGAAAATTCAAGGTAGAATCCAGCGGGGAAGGCGCAGGTGTAAGCCGCAACAAACCGCGTGTTAGCGAGGAGTTTCGGCTTACAACGTGCCCGCGGAAAGCGTAGTGGATTTTTACGATAGAATTGTTTGGGTGACTGGCACTTAAAATAATTTGTGCAAAAGCCTTGCAAATCGTATAATGAAAATAAGTGGTTGCTGTTCGGGATATTTTTTAGGAGGAAACAAATTGACAAAAAAGAAAAATGAATTAATTCGCATCATTCCACTAGGTGGTGTGGGCGAAATCGGAAAAGCAATGTGCGTAGTAGAAATTGACGAAGAGCTATTTGTAGTAGATAGCGGTTTAATGTTCCCAGAAGACGAGATGTTGGGCATTGACATCGTAATACCTGATATTACGTATTTAGAAGAAAACAAAGAGCGTGTGAAAGGGATTTTCTTAACACATGGTCATGAGGATGCCATTGGTTCAATCGCTTATATTTTACAAAAAGTGAAAGCACCAGTGTATGGATCAAAATTAACGATTGCACTTGCCAAAGAACATTTAAAGGAATTACCTGCACCACATCAGGTGAAATTCTTTGAAGTAACAAATCGTAGCCGTATGAATTTCAACTCTACGTATGTGACATTCTTCCATACAACACATAGTATTCCCGATTCGTTAGGGGTTGTGTTCCATACTTCTGAAGGAGCGATTGTTCATACTGGAGAGTTTAAATTCGACCAATCGGCAACAGGTAAGTTTAAACCGGATTTAGCCAAAATGGCACAGTTAGGTGAAGAAGGCGTATTTATCTTACTATCGGAGTCTTGTGAAGCAGAGCGACCAGGCTATACGACATCTGAAATTGTGATTGAAGAGCAATTATCAAAAACATTCCATTCGGCACCAGGTCGTATTTTAGTAGCTGTCTATGCGTCTAATTTCATTCGTATTCAACAAGTCCTAACGCAAGCGCAAAAATCATTCCGCAAAGTGGTTATTGTGGGGAAACCTTTAGAAAAAGCTGTTGATTTAGGTGTACAGTTAGGGTACTTAACGGTAGAAGAAGATACGATTATTCCAATCTCTGAGATGCAAAAATATCAAGAAGAAGAAATTATTATTATCACAACTGGTAATAGAGGCGAACCGTTAGATGCGTTAGAGAAAATTGTTCGTAAGCATCATCGAGACATTAAAATTAAACAAAATGATACAGTACTTATTACGTTTACGCCGTCTCCAGGGATGGAAGTGCAAATGGCCAATACGATGAACTCCATCGCAAAAGCTGGAGCTGAAATTTTGACATCGAGTAAAAATGTCCATGTATCAGGTCACGGTAGCCAAGAAGATTTAAAACTAATGTTGAATTTAATGCAGCCGAAATACTTTATTCCAGTTCAAGGGGAATATCGTATGCTGATTGCACACTCTAAGTTAGCACAACAGCTTGGTATGCAAAAATCACAAATTTTTATCGCTGATAAAGGTGATATTGTCGAATACAAAAATGGCAAAATGCGAATGAGTGGTCGTGTACAAGCTGGTAATGTATTAATAGACGGTATCGGTGTAGGCGATGTTGGAAATATTGTTTTACGTGATCGTAAATTACTTTCGCAAGATGGTATTTTCATTGTTGTTGTCACTTTAAACCGTGCACAAAAGAAAATTGCTTCAGGTCCCGAAATTTTATCGCGTGGTTTCGTCTATGTTCGTGAGTCAGAGCAACTGATGGTAGAAGCATCTGAAATTGCGAAAAACGTGATTGAAAAATATGTTGGGAAAGATACTTTCGAATGGACAAATATTAAACAAGAAATTCGTGATACATTAAATACTTATTTATTCCAAAAAACGAAGCGCCGCCCTATGATTATCCCAATCATAATGGAGTATTAAAATTTTAAAAGATTTCTTTAACGCACATTGCTAACGAGTGACGCCACATTTTGCTGCGTTACCGATTGAATGTCAAAAGTATGTAAATGTCTTACATGAAAATGTGACATGACATAGTCAAGCACTTATAAATAAGCTTGTTTTTTGATAGGAGTCGAAAGTAGAGCAAGCTTTGAAGAAGTAGCGAAGGAGGAAGGATTTTCTTGCCGATAAAACGGTGGAAAATCCTTTTTTTGAAATAATCGAGTTCTACATGATATTATTCGCTACATATATAGAATGGATTGCAAAAGAAGGTGAAAAAGATGGCAAGTAATAAAAGGAAAAAAGTCACGAAAGCAAAACCAACATCCGATAAAAAAGAAATGCATCCGCTCATGTACGAAATTTTAGGGCTCATCTTAATCGCGATTGCGGTCATTATGATTTTTGAATATGGCATGATCGGGCGTATTTTACAAACCATTGCCATGTTTCTTTTAGGGAATTTACATTTTGCAGTGCCATTTATGCTTATATTTGTCGCATTGCTTCTTATGATTGGACAGAAAAAAGTAAGCCTAAAGGACCGGCTTATGTTAGGGATGGTTCTCATTGTTATGAGCTTGACTATTTTTAGTCATGGTATTTTATTTGAGCAATTAACAAAATCAGGTGGTTTATTATCGGAGTCTGTTTTGAGGGAGTCGTGGCGAATATTAATCGATACGGATGGTGTAGTCCATCGAAGTAATGCACTTGGCGGTGGTATGGTAGGTGCACTGTTATTTAGCGGTCTTCATGTATTATTTGAAGCTACAGGAGCCAAAGTGGTAGCTTGGGTTATTTTCTTTATCGGCTTAATTCTAGTTACAGGAAAAGCACTCGTTCCATATTTAGCTGAAAAAATGCCTGTGCTCTTTGGAAAATGGCAAAAAAAGCAGCAAGAAAAGAAAAAAAATACGCCAAAGAAGCCGAAAAGTCGCCGTTCCAGAGCGGAAAGTACAGACGAGGTTGCAGCGGTCAATCACGTACAAGCAGCCTATGAGGAAGAAGAGGAAGTTCCTCATGAGCCAATTATTTCTGCCTTTACGCAAAATGTGTCACATGAGCGAGTAGAACCATTGCAGACTGTAGAGCCTGCGGAGATTGAAGACGGAGAGCTTATTGATGATGTTCATATTGGTAGTGCAGACGCTGTGGAAAATGCAGATTATCAGCTTCCTTCATTCAATCTATTACAAATGCCTCCACAACATGACCAAAGCGGAGAATATTCCGTTATTCAGGCAAATGCGAAAAAGCTAGAGCAAACATTGCAAAGCTTCGGTGTAAAAGCCAAAGTGACACAAGTTCATTTGGGACCTGCTGTAACAAAGTATGAGATTTTACCGGATATTGGTGTAAAAGTCAGTAAAATTGTCAACCTACAAGATGATCTTGCATTGGCACTTGCAGCGAAAGATATTCGGATGGAGGCACCGATTCCTGGAAAGTCTGCCATTGGTATTGAAGTTCCAAATAGTGAGGTAGCAATCGTTACATTGCGAGAAGTACTAGAGTCAAAAGACGGAGCAAAGCCGGAATCGCTATTACAAGTAGCTTTAGGGCGTGATATTACAGGACAAGCTGTGTTAGCAGAACTCAATAAAATGCCGCATTTACTTGTGGCAGGTTCAACGGGCAGCGGGAAAAGTGTGTGTATAAATGGCATTGTCGTATCCATACTAATGCGTACAAAGCCACATGAAGTCAAACTGATGATGATTGACCCGAAAATGGTGGAATTGAATGTTTATAATGGAATCCCTCATTTGTTAGCACCGGTTGTAACCGATGCGCGCAAAGCGTCACAAGCACTGAAAAAGGTCGTTTCAGAAATGGAACGACGCTATGATTTATTTTCACATACGGGCACGAGAAATATTGAAGGTTATAATGGGCATGTCCAAAAGGTCAATGAACAAACAGAGGAAAAGCACCCTAAATTGCCATACATCGTAGTTATTGTAGATGAGTTAGCAGACTTAATGATGGTTGCTTCAAATGACGTCGAGGATTCCATTACGCGTTTAGCACAAATGGCGCGAGCAGCGGGCATCCATTTAATATTAGCGACACAAAGACCAAGTGTAGACGTTCTAACGGGTGTTATTAAGGCGAATATCCCATCTCGAATCGCGTTTGCAGTATCATCTGCAATTGATTCGAGAACGATTTTAGATATGGGTGGAGCAGAGCGCCTGCTTGGACGTGGCGATATGTTATTTTTACCTGCTGGTGCATCGAAGCCGAAACGCGTGCAAGGTGCCTTTTTATCTGATCAGGAAGTAGAAGCGGTTGTTGACTTTGTTATAGAACAACAAAAAGCACAGTACCAGGAAGAGATGATTCCAAGTGAAGAAGAGACTGTTTTAGAAGAAACGGATGAATTATTTGACGAGGCTGTGCAATTAGTAGTAAATATGCAGACCGCTTCGGTATCAATGCTACAACGTCGCTTCCGAATTGGTTATTCGCGTGCTGCGCGTATTGTCGATCAGATGGAACAACGCGGTATTGTAGGGCCTCCAGAGGGAAGCAAGCCTCGACAGGTGCTAATTCATCAATATGATAATTAAGGAAAAAACATGGGGTCATTGCGGAATTTATGTCCAAATGTTTGCGTCGAAAGTAAGGAAAGGATGATTTCTATTATTGATTTTGCTCAAAATAGTTTATTTCATTCTGCAAAAATGTTATATTTATGAACGATTAGTAGGAATGTTGTACATCAGATGTCTGATCTCTGATTTTGGTGGTGATTTATGTGACTATTAAAGCAGATCATCGTCATCTCTATCTTCAAGTAATTGATCGTTTAAAGTCTGACATCGAGACGGGCGTTTTCAAAGAAAATGAAAAACTTCCATCAGAATTTGAATTATCGAAATCACTAGGAGTAAGTCGAGCAACACTTAGAGAGGCGCTTCGACTGTTGGAAGAGGAAAATGTGATTGTGCGTCGACATGGGGTTGGTACATTTGTCAATCCTAAGCCGTTGTTTACATCAGGCATCGAGCATTTATCCAGTATTTCTTCTATGATCGAAACAGCAGGTATGGAACCAGGGTCTAAGTTTTTAAAGGCAACTGAGAATATCCCTTCTGATGAAGATTTAAAACGCTTCCAATGTGATGGCGAAGATAAAATACTCACGATTGAACGCGTCAGAACAGCAGATGGTGAGCCAGTAGTTTATTGTATAGATAAACTACCAGCTAGCTTCCTGCCTACTGACTTTGTTGACAAAAAAGAAGTTTCCCTTTTCTCGGCACTTGAGCAATCGGGTAAAATTCATGTTGCCTATGCTGTAACGTATATTGATCCGGTTGGGTATCATGAACAAGCATCACCGATTTTAAATTGTGGTCGTGAAACAGCTCTTTTAGTATTGAAACAGCTCCATTACGATGACAATGATCAAGTAGTGCTGTATTCAAAAAATTATTTCCGAGCTGATAAATTCAGCTTCCATGTAGTACGTAAACGGGTGTAGAACATTTCTAAATTATTTTCCTGCTAATTACAATACCTTGGGGGGTTAACAAAATGAAAAAACGTAAATTTGGTTTAGTCTTATCATCAGTTTTAGCTGCAAGTGCAATTTTAGGTGCATGTGGTACGAAAGACGAAGAAAAACCTGCAAAAGACAATGCTTCATCAGGCGATAACAAGACAGAAGAAACTTTTTCAGTAGCAATGGTTACTGACGTTGGTGGCGTTGATGACAAATCATTTAACCAATCAGCATGGGAAGGTGTTCAAGCTTATGGTAAAGAACACAACCTGAAAAAAGGTGAGGGTGGTTTCGACTACTTACAATCAGCTTCTGATGCTGACTACGAAACGAACTTAAACAATTTACTACGTCGTAACTTCGACCTAGTATTTGGTATTGGTTTCATGATGGCTGATGCTGTTGAAGCGGTAGCTGCTGACAACCCAGACAAACACTTTGCATTAATCGATGCTGAAGTAAAAGCTGACAACGTTGTATCTATTCTTTTCAAAGAGCAAGAAGGTGCATTTTTAGCAGGTGTAGCGGCTGCTAAAATGTCTAAAACAGGTAAAATCGGCTTCGTAGGCGGCGTAGATATTCCAGTTATCAATCGTTTTGAAGCTGGTTTCGTTGAAGGTGCTAAAGCTGTTAACCCTGATATCGAAATTCAACGCAACTATACAGGTGCATTTGATAAAGCGGACCTTGGTAAAATTGCGGCTAACAGCATGTACTCTTCAGGCGTAGATATTATTTTCCACGCTGCTGGTGCAACTGGTAACGGTGTATTCTCTGAAGCAAAAGAGCGTAAAGCAAAAGACCCTAAGGCAAACGTATGGGTAATCGGTGTAGATGCTGACCAATATGATGAAGGTAAAGTAGATGATAAAACAAACGTTACTTTAACTTCTATGTTAAAAGGTGTTAACACAGCTGTAGTAGATTTCTCAAACAAAGCGAAAAATGGTGAATTCCCAGGCGGTACAACAGTTGTTTACGGTCTTGCTGAAGACGGTGTGAAACTGGCTGATTCTCGTGGTGCAATCCCAGCAGACGTACAAGCTGTTATTGACGAATATAAAGAAAAAATTGCTAGCGGTGAAATCGTAGTTCCAGAAAAAGTGGAAAAATAATTCATCTCTTAATCATCATAAGGGCTTTACAACTGCCCTTATGATGATTTTTCAATCTATCGTTATATTTCGACTATTTGTAATACTCTGTTTGGATACATTTTATTTTTATATATTTTTTTCATATATAAATAGAATTATTATATTAGATTATCGTAAGTTTAAGATATGATGGTAACAAGTTAATAGAAGAAAGGTTTCTAACGATGACCTTTCCTGTATTAATTTATTTTTCAATTAGAAAATGCCTTATCTTTAGGTGAGGGTTGTGCTGTATTGTAATAGAGGCAGGAAGAAATACACCAGTGAATAAAAATTATTTTAGAGAAAATTGCCTAATAAGGGAGTGACAATATTGGAATACGTGATTGAGATGCTTGGAATCCGCAAAGAGTTTGGTGGATTCGTAGCAAATAATAACATCACCCTCCAACTAAAAAAAGGCGAGATTCATGCACTGCTAGGAGAAAATGGTGCAGGTAAATCGACTTTAATGAACGTCCTTTTCGGTCTGTATCAGCCAGAGGGTGGAGAAATTCGTGTTCGTGGGAAAGCTGTTAAAATTACAAACCCGAATGTTGCCAATGATTTGGGAATTGGCATGGTGCATCAACACTTTATGTTGGTGGAAAACTTTACAGTAACAGAAAACATTATTTTAGGTTCAGAACCTACAAGAATGGGTGTAGTCAATATTAAAGATGCAGCGAAAAAGGTGCAAGCGCTTTCTGAGAAGTATGGGCTCGATGTAGATCCAAATGCAAAAATCGAAGACATCACTGTAGGAATGCAGCAACGTGTTGAGATTTTAAAAACGCTATATCGTGGCGCAGAAATTTTAATTTTTGATGAACCGACTGCTTCTTTAACGCCACAAGAAATTACAGAGCTTATTCAAATTATGCGCCGATTAATCGCTGAAGGTAAATCGATTATTTTAATTACACATAAGCTGAAAGAAATTATGGATGTATCTGATCGAGTGACAATTATTCGTAAAGGGGAAGGGATTGGTACAGTTGTAACGGCTGAAACAAACCCTGACCAATTAGCAGAATTAATGGTTGGTCGTCAGGTTGAGTTTAAAACAGAAAAAATAGATGCTAATCCAACCGAGGAAGTACTAACGATTGAGAAGTTAGTCGTAACAGACTACCGTAATATCGATAAAGTAAAAGGTCTTAACCTTAATGTTCGCAAAGGTGAAATTGTCGGGATTGCTGGTATTGATGGTAATGGTCAATCAGAGTTAATCGAGGCAATTACGGGTTTACGTAAAGTGAAAAGCGGTACGGTAAAGCTTAACGGCAAAGATGTAACGAACATGAAACCACGTAAAATTACTGAACAAGGTGTAGGGCATATTCCACAAGACCGTCATAAGCATGGACTAGTGTTAGATTTCCCAATCGGTCACAATATTGCACTCCAAACATATTATCAACCACCGATTGCTAAAGGCTTTGTAATGGATTATAAAAAGGTATCGGAAAAAGCGAAACAAGTTATTCAAGAATATGATGTGCGTACAGGGAATGGCGAGATGACGCCTGCACGAGCTCTTTCGGGTGGTAACCAGCAAAAAGCGATTATTGGTCGTGAAATTGACCGAGATCCGGATCTACTGATTGCAGCACTTCCGACACGTGGGCTAGACGTAGGGGCAATTGAATTTATTCACTCTCGACTAATCGAGCAGCGTGATAAAGGGAAAGCCGTATTATTAATTTCATTTGAATTAGATGAAGTAATGAATGTTTCAGACCGAATCGCTGTTATTTATGACGGTCAAATTGTGGATGAGTTAAATCCAAAAGAAACAACAGAGCAAGAGCTTGGTCTATTAATGGCGGGACAAAGTAAAAAAAATAGCACAAATATAGCGAAGGAGGGGAACGACTAATGTCAAATCGTGTCATTAATATACTCGTTCCTATCATCTCAATCATTATCGGTTTAATTGTTGGTGCTATCGTAATGGTAGTCAGCGGCTATGACCCAATCCAAGGGTATAGTGCTCTTTGGACAGGTATTTTTGGAGATTCATATTCAATCGGGAACACAATTCGTCAAATAACACCGTATATTTTAGCAGGTCTAGCGGTAGCATTTGCTTTCCGTACTGGCTTATTCAACATCGGGGTTGAAGGTCAGTTAATTTTAGGTTGGCTTGCAGCAGCATGGGTTGGCTATGCTTTTGAACTACCAAAAATTATTCACTTGCCATTGGCATTACTTGCAGCAGCAGCAGCAGGTGCATTTTGGGCCTTTATTGCAGGTTTCTTAAAAGCGAAATTTAAAGTTCATGAAGTCATTGCGACAATTATGTTAAACTACACAGCGCTTTATATTGCGAACGCTGTTATAAAAAAATTGTCAGATGGTAGCTTTAAAACAGAACGTGTTCTTGAATCGGCTTCATTACGTTCTCCGTTTTTAAGAGAGCTAACAGACAACTCAAGTCTTCACTATGGGATTCTGATTGCACTTCTGATGGTAATGGTAATGTGGTTTATTTTAGAAAAAACAACGCGTGGTTATGAGTTAAAAGCAGTTGGTTTTAACCAACATGCGGCTGAATATGCTGGTATGAGTGTCAATAAAAACGTTATATTAGCTATGACGATTTCAGGTATGTTTGCTGGTCTTGGTGGTGCCATGGAGGCACTTGGTACTTTCCAAAATGCATCCATTAAAGCTGGCTTCACAGGGATTGGTTTTGATGGTATCGCTGTTGCCTTACTTGGGGCAAATACACCTCTTGGCGTAGTATTCGGGGCTTCTTTATTTGGCTCGTTAAAATATGGTGCGCTTAATATGCCGAATGCTGCAGGTATTCCAGAGGAAATCGTATCAATTATTATCGCCTTGATTATTTTCTTTGTAGCTTCAGGCTATGTTATTCGAGTAGGATTACAAAAGTTAAGTAAGAAAAAGGAGGGACAATAACATGAGCTTTTTAGAAATGTTATATTTCATCATCCCTTCTGCAATCCTTTATGCGACACCATTAATTTTCACTGCAATCGGTGGTGTATTCTCTGAACGTTCAGGTGTTGTTAACATCGGGCTAGAAGGTTTAATGATTGTCGGCGCATTTGTTGGTATTTTTGTCAATTTAGAGTATGCATCACAATTAGGTTCCGCAACAGTATGGGTGGCAATGCTTGCAGCAGTGGTTATCGGAGGAATTTTCTCCTTGCTACATGCCGTCGCAGCGATTTCATTCCGTGCCGATCAAACGGTTTCTGGGGTAGCTATTAACTTACTTGGTTTAGCGGTTACAGTATTCTTAGTGAAAATGATTTATGATAAAGGTCAGACAGATATGATTGAACAACCAATTCGTCGTTTTGCTGTTCCTTACTTAGAGGATATTCCGTTCTTTGGACCATTATTATTCCATAACGTATATAGCACTTCGATTTTAGCCTTTGCTGTGGCAATAGGTGCTTGGTTTATCATTTATAAAACACCGTTTGGTTTACGTTTACGTGCAGTAGGAGAACACCCAATGGCAGCTGATACAATGGGTGTAAAAGTTAATAAAATGCGCTATATTGCTGTTATTATTTCAGGTGCACTTGGTGGTCTGGGTGGTGCGGTTTATGCACAAACAATTACAGGGAATTTCTCACATGCAACGATTGCTGGGCAAGGGTTCATGGCACTTGCGGCGATGATTTTTGGTAAATGGCATCCAATCGGAGCGCTTGGGGCAGCGTTATTCTTTGGTTTAGCCCAAACATTAAGTATTGCAGGGAATCAAATTCCGTATGTGCAAGATATTCCAGCAGTATATCTACAAATTTTACCTTATGTATTAACGATTTTTGCGTTAGCCGGATTTATTGGGAAAGCAAATGCACCAAAAGCAAGTGGTCAACCTTACATTAAAGGCAAACGATAAGTATCAGGCAACAGGTTTTATTCGTTGAATGACTGGACGAGGTTGGAAAGAAATGAAGCGAATAAAAAGACTGGGCAAACCATGCCCAGTCTTTTGCCTTATGCAGTAAATTATTTTACCTTTCCACATACATACTTTGGATTCTTTTTGCAATTATAGACAATAGACATGTATAGTATTTGTAGTACATTGTTATATTAAGAAAGATAGGAGGGTTTCATATGTTTAAAACAATACCTTTTGCAAAAGGTGTCAATTTGCATATCCGACAAACGACCCAATTTAAAACAGTAAATTTCTCGATAAAATGGAGAAGAGCATTAACAGCCAAAAGTGCGTCTGAACGTACGGTGTTAACCAATGTATTGCAACATAGCAATGCAAAATATACAACAACTGCTGCTTTTCGTAGTTTTTTAGATGACCTATACGGAACAGTGTTGTATTTTGATACATCAAAGCGTGGTAACGAGCATACGGTATTGATGAATGTTGAAACCGTAAACGATCAATATTTGGCGAATACAAGTGTATTAAACGAAGTGCTAGGCATCATGCATACAGCAATTTTTGAGCCGAATTTAGAAAACGGTATATTTAAGGAATCCATTGTTGAACGCGAAAAGAAAATGGTCATTCAACGTATTGAATCTATTTTTGATGATAAGTCTCGCTTTGCACAGATGCGTCTTCAAGAAATTTTACGTCCAAATGAGCCTGCCTCTATTTCAGCAAATGGGACAGTGGAAGACATCCAAAGTATTACTCCAGCATCTTTAGTGGCAGCGTACGAATCAATGCTAACTACTGACAAAATCGATATTTATGTTGCAGGCGATATCAATGAAGATGAGCTTGTTGCAAAACTTAAAAAGGCACTGCCTTTTAAAGATCGTGTACCAGAAGAAATTCCAACTGTTGTGCCTCAGAAACACCCACAAAATGATTATGTACGCGAACAACAGGAAATGAAGCAAGGGAAACTGCATATTGGCTTTAGTACACCAGTGCGATTTGGTGATGCAGATTTTGCTAAAATGCAAATCTTTAATGGTGTTTTCGGTGGTTATCCACATGCCAAATTATTTATGAATGTTCGTGAAAAAGAAAGTTTGGCCTACTATGCTTCTAGCTCATATGCATCACATTATGGCTTATTATTTGTGGTGTCTGGCATTGAGGCGAAAAATGAAGAAAAAGCACTAAATTTGATTAAAGAACAACTTGTGGCAATACAAGCAGGGAATATTACCGATTTAGAATTAGACCAAACGAAAGCGATGCTGACAAATCAGTTAAAGGAATCGCTTGATTCTGCGCGTGGTCAAATTGAAATTTTTGACCAATACAAAGATTTACCAGAGGAATTTTCTGTCGAAGCTTGGGCAACGAAGTGGCAAGCTGTGACAAAAGAAGATGTTGTCGACATGGCGAAACAAGTGAAGTTAGAAGCGGTCTATTTCTTAAGTGGAAAGGAGCAAACCGCACAATGAAAACAATTGAATTCAAACAATTAGATGAAACACTTTACTATGAAAAACTAGAGAATGGTTTGGATGTCTATATTTTACCAAAAAAAGGATTCTCAAAAACATTTGTAACGTTCACAACGAAGTACGGTTCTGTTGACCGCACATTTGTACCGCTTGGAGAATCGCAAAGCATTACAGTACCGGATGGCATTGCCCACTTTTTAGAGCATAAGATGTTTGAAAAAGAAGATGGCGATGTGTTCCAAAAATTTAGCGAATATGGTGCTTCAGCCAATGCTTTTACTTCTTTCACACGGACTGCGTATTTATTTTCATCAACAGATAATATTTATAAAAGCACTGAAACTTTATTGAATTTTGTTCAAGAGCCATACTTTACAGAGGCTACGGTTAATAAAGAAAAAGGGATCATTGGTCAGGAAATTACAATGTATGATGACCAACCAGATTGGCGCCTATACTTTGGCACAATTGAAAATATGTATCATACTCACCCAGTGAAAATTGATATTGCGGGGACAATTGAATCAATTGACGGCATTACAGCTGACCATCTATATACGTGTTACAATACGTTTTATCATCCATCTAATATGCTATTATTTGCTATTGGTGCCGTGGAGCCTGAAGAAATGATGGCATTTATACGTGAAAATCAAGGCAAAAAAGAGTTCCCAGAGCCTACACCAATTCAGCGTTTCTTTGAGGAAGAGCCAACGGATGTTGCTGTAAAAGAACGCACATTGCACATGGATGTGCAAAAACCAAAGGTCTACATGGGCTTAAAAGCGAAAGACACGAATTTGTCTGGCCGAGAAATGTTAAAACATGAGCTATCCGTACAAATTGCATTAGAGCTTATTTTTGGGCGAACTTCAAGCTTTTATGAACGCGTTTATGATGAAGGCTTGATTGACGAATCCTATGCGTTTGACTTTACGTTAGAAAAAGGTTTTGGCTTTGCGTTGATTGGCTCTGATTCTACAGAACCTGATACATTAGCAAAAGCCATTAAAGCTGAATTAGAAAAATACGAAAAAGGTGCGCAATTTGCCAGTGCAGATTTAGAACGCATCAAGCGTAAAAAAATCGGCTTTTTCTTACGTGCATTAAATTCAATCGAATTTATCGCGAATCAATTTACACGTTATTCTTTTAATGATATGAATTTATTCGACGTTGTCCCTGTCTTAGAAGAATTAACAATTGAAGATTTAACTAAAGCGTTTGCTTCTATCCAAGGTGAATCTCAACAAACTGTATTCAAAGTGTTACCAACAGAAAAGGGCGCATAATGAAAAAATTTGCCCTAATAGTAGGTGCATCGGGTGAGATCGGTCGTGCTATTTGTCGAAGTTTGGCACAAGACGGCTGGTCTCTCTACGTGCATTATGCCCATAACAAGCAAATGGCACAAGTTTTATGTGATACGCTCGCAGGCGATTTTCCAGCGCAGGAATTTATGCTTGTACAAGGAGATTTTACAAATATACAAGCAGCGCAAAAATTGGCTTCACAAGTATTTAGTGTCCAAGCAATTGTTTTTGCGAACGGGCAAGCACATTATGCCTTGTTGGAGGATACAACAGCGGAGGAAATGGATGCATTATGGCGTGTTCATGTGCAAAACCCGATGCAATTAACAGCTTTATTATCTTCAAAACTACGTACTCATGATGTCAGTTATGTGCTTTTTATCGGTTCTATTTGGGGCGAAGCAGGATCTGCTGGAGAAGCACTTTACGCAACGGTAAAAGGTGCGCAGCATGCTTTTGTGAAGTCCTATGCCAAAGAGGCTGCATTATCTGGTATTCGTGTTAATGCAATTGCCCCAGGCTTTATCAATACTTCGATGAATAATCATTTAAGTAATGAAGAACTACAGTACATTTTAGAAGATATTCCATTAGGTTCAGTCGGTCATACAACAGATGTAGCTGAAATGGTTCGTTTTTATCTGTCAGGAAAAGCAAATTATGTGACAGGACAAATAATTCGATTAAATGGTGGTTGGTACATATAATATCTCTTCTTTTTGCACATACTACATGTGTAAAGGAGGAGGAAACATATGACCATTTTAGAAAACTGGCAAAAATGGACATCTTTTTTAGGACAAAATGTTATGCAGGCTGAATCAAGCGGTATGCCAAAGAAAATGATTCAACAAGCTGCTGTACAAATTGGCGAATATTTGGCGACAAATATCGACCCTAAAAATGAACAAGAACGAGTGCTGTCGGATTTATGGGGCGTTGCCTCTGATGATGAAAAGCAAGCGTTGGCGAATTGTGTCGTAAAACTTGTGCAAAATAAACATGTACAGTAAAAAAAGAGGAGAGCTACTCTCCTCTTTTTTCTATATTAAAAATCGATATTTGCGTGGAAAAGGGAACGTATGTAAGTCTATTTCCGGTGGGACAATAAATTTTAGTAAGAATTTAAAAATAACGCTATAATTCCATGTATTCTAACTTTCCATTACATAAAAAATCAGCTATGATGGAACTTATAAAAGATTTTTTACGTTAACTAATAGGAAGGGAACGAGTGTGTTTGAGCGATTGGTACTTTGAATATGAAATTCAGGTGAATCGCCCTGGATTATTAGGAGATATTGCTTCACTTTTAGGGATGCTTCGTGTCAATATTATATCAATAAATGGTGTCGATGAAGACCGGCGTGGTATGCTAGTGCATACAGACAATGATGAAGCAATTGAGCGTTTTCGTACAATTGTTTCGACAATGGAACATATCCACGTTACTAAATTTCGACAACCAAAACTCCGTGATCGTTTAGCTATTAGGCATGGTCATTATATTCCTCGAGATGCAGATGAAAAAAATACTTTTCGCTTCGTCCGAGATGAACTAGGTATTTTAGTGGATTTTATGGCAGAACTCTTTAAAAAGGAAGGTCATAAACTCATTGGGATACGTGGGATGCCTCGGGTTGGTAAAACGGAATCTATTGTTGCGGCAAGTGTTTGTGCCAATAAAAAGTGGATTTTTTTATCATCTACAATGATTAAACAAACTATTCGTAATAAGCTTGCAGGCGATGAATTCAGTGACAATAATATTTTTATACTGGATGGCATTGTAACACGTCGTTCCGCTGATGAGCGACATTTGCAATTAGTGCGTGAAATGATGAATATGCCTTCGATTAAAGTTGTAGAGCATCCAGATATGTTTGTTCAGCATTCTGAATATAAGATTGAGGATTTTGATTATATCATTGAACTACGGCATCACCCAGATGAAGAAATTACTTATGAAATAATGGAAAAAAATCATATGATGTCCGAATCCGATTCATTTGGAGGATTTAATTTTTAATTTGATATTAAAGTAGGTGTTATTAGTGGCGGAATTAGGGACTCGACTGAAAGAGGCGAGACTGTCTAAAGGCTACAGCTTAGACGATTTACAAGAAATAACAAAAATTCAAAAACGTTATTTAGTAGGTATTGAAGAAGGCAATTATTCAATTATGCCAGGTTCGTTTTATGTACGAGCTTTTATTAAACAATATGCAGAGGCTGTTGGGTTAAATCCAGAGGAAATTTTAGAGACATTTAAAAGCGAATTGCCAGGGACACCGAACGACCAAGTTAGCCAATCATTGACTCAAACTTCAACTAGAAGAAAGGTTTCAAAAACCTCTTCGAATAAAATGATGGAGGCTATGCCGAAAGTCATTGTCGCTTTATTTATTATTGTTATTATCGTGGCAATTTGGGTTCTATTTCAAAATAGAAGCAACTCAGGAACGGGTGAAAGTAATGATACACCACCAGTAATGGAGTACGATAAAAAACCAAAACCAATAGATAATGAAAAAGATAAAGAGGAAGAAGATAAAAAAGCTCAAGCTAATACAGAAAAAGAGCAGACAGAAGATGTAACACCAGATGATAGTAAAACCGAAGAGGTTAAGCAAACGATTTCAGCAGGTACAATCGAAGCAGATGGCGCTACAACATCTTACACTTTAACGGGTACTGATACATTTAAAATACGAATTGAAGTATCAGGACCTACATTTATTGGTATTCGTAACCAACAGCAGCAAGAATTACTGACTGATACGCGTGTGTATAAAGCGGGGGAAATTGTAGAGTTTGATGCAACAGCACAAAGCTATGCACGTATTCGTTTAGGTAATTCTACGCAAGCTAAGGTCTATATTAATGACGAGCTTTTAACGTATGCACAGCAAATCGTAACGCAAAATATTGTCGTCAATTTCAATAAAGAACAGTAGTCATCCTATGATGACTACTTTCTTTCATCATGAAAGGTGTTAGTAAAATGAACATTCCAAATAAAATTACCATTTCACGTATCTTACTTATTCCGTTTTTTGTCATTGTTATGATGTTTGATTTCGGCTGGGGAACAATGACCTTATTTAGTGCAGAGATGCCAGTCCATCATTTTGTGGGAGCTCTTATTTTTATTATTGCATCGACTACGGATTGGGTAGATGGTTACTATGCGAGAAAGTATAATCTTGTAACAACGTTTGGTAAATTTTTAGACCCATTAGCAGATAAGTTACTTGTTTCTGCAGCGTTTATTCTAATGGTAGAGCTTGGTATGGCACCAGCTTGGATTATTATTGTTATTATTAGCCGCGAATTTGCTGTAACTGGCTTACGTTTAATTCTTGCAGGCGGTGGAGAAGTAGTAGCAGCCAATCAGCTTGGCAAGATCAAAACATGGGCACAAATTGTTGCGATTGCAGCAGCCCTTTTACACAATACAATATTTGTGTATTTCGGTATCCCGTTTGATAAAATAATGCTATATATTGCATTATTCTTTACACTATGGTCTGGATGGGATTATTTCTATCTAAATCGACGTGTGTTACTTGAGTCTAAATAAGAAAGGTCTTGTGGATTATGAATGCTGAAATCCTTGCAGTTGGCTCAGAGTTATTACTTGGACAGATTACAAATACAAATGCAAAATTTATTTCAAATCAGCTATCTGAGTTAGGAATTAATGTGTTTTATCATACCGTTGTTGGTGACAATTCAAAACGGTTAGAAGAAGCCATTAGCATAGCGGAAGCGCGCGCTAATCTCATTATTTTTTCAGGAGGCTTAGGTCCAACAAAGGATGATTTGACGAAGGAGACGATTGCTCGCCATCTTGGAGTAGACCTTGTATTCGATCAAGTTGCATTGACATATATTGAGGAGTTTTTTGCTAAACGAGGCCGTTCAATGACGGACAATAATCGCAAGCAGGCGCTAATATTAGCAGGTAGTGAGGTGCTTGCTAATCATCATGGTATGGCACCAGGAATGATTTTAACAAAAGATAATTGCACTTATATTTTACTTCCTGGCCCTCCAAAGGAATTAGAGCCGATGTTCCAATTTGAAGCGAAGCCAAAGCTTGGTAAAATGCTTAATGATGGCGGAGTAATTGTGTCTCACGTAATGCGTTTTTATGGTATTGGGGAAGCAGAGTTAGAAGTATATGTACAGGATATTTTAGATACACAAACCAATCCAACGGTTGCCCCGCTAGCAGCTGATGGAGAGGTCACTTTACGCGTAACAGCGAAGGCCCAATCAGAGGACGACGCGCACCAGTTGATTGCTGCAAAAGTGGCAGAAATTCGTGCTATTGTTGGCGACTATCAATATGGCATAAATGATGACTCACTCGCCTCAAAAACGGTGGAAATGTTGCAGGACAATAATTTAACGATTGCTGCGGCAGAAAGTTTAACAGCTGGTTTATTTCAATCAGAGCTGGCTGAAATACCAGGTGTAGGCAACGTGCTCATTGGAGGACTGGTGACCTATACCGAAGATGCGAAAGTAAAGCAGCTTGGCATTTCTCAACAATTACTAGATACGCATGGTATTGTGAGCAGTGAATGTGCTGCGGCAATGGCTAGTGCAGTACGTCAAAAATTTGGTACAAGTATCGGTATCGGACTAACAGGTGCGGCTGGTCCTACAGCACATGACCATCAGCCGGTAGGAACGGTATGGATTGGTATTGCCATAGATGACGAAGAGCCAATTACGTATTTACTTCACTTATCGGGTATGCGCAATACAAACCGATTGCGTGCCGTGAAGTTTACTTGTCACTATTTAATGCAGCAATTGGAAGCACGAGGTTACAAGAAACGTATTTAGCTTGCTTCACAAGTCTATCACTTCTAAAAGTGTAAGATGCATGTACAGGTTATGAAGCTATTACACTAAAAATAGCATTGATTATGATAGTTCAAAATGAGAATTTGGGTAGGAAAAACTTATCCAAATTTTTATTTTGCACAAAAATCGAATAAATGTTCGCTTTTTTCTTGCGTGTTCTCTCAAAAACAAGTATAGTAGAGATAGATAAAAACAGTGAACAGTTTCAAAGGAGGAAAAACAATGAGTGATCGTAAAGCAGCCTTAGAACAGGCGTTAAAACAAATTGAAAAGAATTTCGGTAAAGGCTCTATCATGAAGCTAGGCGAAAAAACAGATTTAGAAATTGCTACATCTTCAAGTGGTTCGCTAGCGCTTGATGCAGCATTAGGTGTTGGTGGCTATCCACGTGGACGTATTATTGAAGTATATGGTCCAGAATCATCAGGTAAAACGACCGTTGCGCTTCATGCGATTGCGGAAGTACAAGCTAAGGGCGGACAAGCAGCATTTATCGATGCTGAACATGCATTAGATCCAATTTACGCTCAAAAATTAGGCGTAAATATTGATGAACTATTACTATCTCAACCAGATACAGGTGAGCAAGCGCTTGAAATTGCAGAAGCATTAGTGCGTAGTGGGGCGATTGATATTATCGTTATTGACTCTGTTGCAGCACTTGTACCAAAAGCTGAAATCGAAGGCGATATGGGTGATTCGCACGTTGGTTTACAAGCTCGTTTAATGTCTCAAGCATTACGTAAGCTTTCAGGTGCGATTAATAAGTCTAAAACAATCGCTATTTTCATTAACCAAATTCGTGAAAAAATTGGTGTTATGTTCGGAAATCCAGAAACAACTCCTGGTGGTCGTGCGCTAAAATTCTATAGCTCAGTTCGTTTAGAAGTACGTCGTGCTGAAGCAATCAAACAAGGTAATGACATTATGGGTAACCGTACGAAAATTAAAATTGTCAAAAATAAAGTAGCGCCACCATTCCGTACAGCTGAAGTTGATATTATGTATGGTGAAGGGATTTCTAAAGAAGGCGAAACGGTGGATTTAGGTGTAGAATTAGACATCGTTCAAAAAAGTGGATCTTGGTATGCATATGGTGATGAGCGTCTAGGCCAAGGACGTGAAAACGCAAAACAATATTTAAAAGAAAACCCTGCTATTTTAGAAGAAATTGCAAATAAAATTCGTTCTTCTTATGGCATGGCTGCATCATCTTATACCATTGCTGCACATGATGATGAGGAAATGGATGAAGAGTTAATGCTTCTTCTTGAAGATGACAAATAATAATACATCGTTCTCACTCTAATGGGGTGAGGACGATTTTTTTGTTTTCATTGTAGTTTCATAGGCATGAATTGCGCTTGACCGTCTGCTAAAGTATAGCCAGTAAGAAAGAAGTCTTCGTTTTGTCAAAGAAAGTGAAAATAATTGTATTAAGATGTACGTAATTGTGGTAATAATTGTATTGACACCTTTGTCCCAAATAAATTCATTTTTAAGGAGCATAGGTATTTTATCTAGCACAAAAGATACAGTAAATTTATAGTCCTTATGGATATGACTTACTTTTTTTCTTTCAGATAGGCGAACAGATGCCCGTCTATCCTTGACAGAGCTTGGGGCTAGCTATACAATTAAATATGTATAATTTCTGAATTATGACTTTAAAATAGGCAGTACAATTTTTGTATGCGCCGACTGAAACTGTATTACCCAAATAGCAAGAGGAGGTGTTCATATGGATGGAATTACTATCATCTCCGCTTTGCTTGGACTCATCGTTGGTGCCGCTGTTAGCTATATCTACATGAAAAAAGTGAATGACTCAAAAATCACTGGTGCTAAACATGTCGCTGAAACAATCGTTGAAGAAGGAAAACGAGAAGCGGAGGCATTAAAGAAAGAAGCACTACTTGAAGCCAAAGATGAAACTCACAAATTTCGCACTGAAGCCGAAAATGACATTCGTGACCGTCGTTTAGAACTTCAAAAACAAGAGAACCGTTTATTGCAAAGAGAAGAGAATCTTGATCGCAAGGATGATGCTCTAAATAAGAGAGAAGCCGGCTTAGAGCGTAAAGAACAAGCTCTAGCTGAAAGACAACAGCATATTGAACAGATGGAAAGCAAAGTGGACGAGCTCGTTGCAGCGCAAAAAACAGAGCTAGAGCGCATTTCTGCATTAACAAGAGATGAAGCTAAGACTATTATCTTAAGTGAAGTAGAAAAAGAGCTAGCAACTGATATTGCAGTGATGACGAAGGAATCTGAAACGCGTGTGAAAGAGGAATCTGATAAAAAGGCGCGTGAAATTTTATCATTGGCACTACAACGCTTTGCTGCAGATCACGTAGCAGAAACAACTGTTTCTGTTGTGAACTTGCCAAATGATGAAATGAAGGGCCGTATTATTGGTAGAGAGGGTCGAAATATCCGTACACTCGAAACGTTAACAGGTATCGATTTAATTATCGATGATACGCCAGAAGCTGTTATTTTATCTGGTTTTGATCCAATTCGTCGTGAAACGGCTCGACTTGCACTTGAAAAGCTGGTACAGGATGGTCGTATTCACCCTGCTCGCATCGAAGAAATGGTTGAAAAATCTCGTCGCGAGGTAGATGAACAAATTCGTGAAACAGGGGAACAAACGACATTTGAAATCGGCATCCACAATCTACACCCTGACCTAATGAAGATTTTGGGCCGCATGAAATATCGTACAAGCTACGGGCAAAACGTCCTAAAACATTCGGTGGAGGTCGCATATTTAGCAGGCTTACTAGCTGCTGAACTTGGTGAAGACGTAGCGTTAGCTCGTCGTGCTGGCTTATTGCATGATATAGGGAAAGCAATCGACCACGAAGTTGAAGGAAGCCATGTTGAAATCGGCGTGGAGTTAGCAACGAAATATAAAGAACATCCTGTTGTTATTAACAGTATCGCTTCTCACCATGGTGATACAGAAGCAACATCTGTCATTGCAGTATTAGTAGCTGCAGCTGATGCATTATCTGCAGCGCGTCCTGGTGCTCGAAGTGAGACACTGGAAAACTATATTCGCAGACTAGAAAAATTAGAAGAGATTTCTGAAAGTTACGATGGTGTTGAAAAATCATATGCCATCCAAGCAGGGCGTGAAATCCGTATTATTGTTCAACCAGAAAAAATTGACGATTTAGCTTCTCATCGACTTGCGCGTGATATTCGTAAGCGCATTGAAGAAGAACTAGATTATCCAGGACATATTAAAGTAACTGTTATCCGCGAAACACGTGCAGTGGAGTACGCGAAATAATAAAATATAAGACTCCTCTTGGCTACAAGCAAGAGGGGTCTTTTTACATGAGTCATCAAGCAGTGCCTTTTTGAAAAGAGCTAACATTTAGCTCAAGTAAAAAATGCACAACAACATCTTGTATTGTGCAGTGTTCCCACAGAGGGGGACACTTTTTTTGTGTCCAATTTTATATAAGAAACACTTCGTATTAGCTCTTTTTCAAGATGAATAAAAGAAGGCAATCAATAATATAATAGGCCATAAAACTTTTTGTGAAAAATGCCAGAAGAACTGACAAAAATATAGAATCGCCAGTATATGTAATGTCAAGGAGTGAGGGTCGTTGCAAGAAACTATCACCTTGCAAGATGTAGTGAAAATAGTACGAAAGCAATTGCTGTATATTATGAGCTTTGCACTTTTTTTAGCATTAGTCACGGCGTTCTTTAGTTTTTTTATCATAAAGCCTACTTATGAAGCACAAACGCAGCTGTTAGTAAATCAAAAAAATATCGACCAACAATCACGTTTAGGTGTACAACAGGTGGAAACGGATTTGCGTTTAATTAATACGTATAATGTCATTATTCAAAGCCCTGCTATTTTATCGAAAGTGATTAGCCGGCTTCATTTAGATAGTACACCAGAAAAATTAAAAGAACAGATTACTGTATCGAGTGCGAGTAATTCTCAAGTTGTGAATATTGCCGTTCAAGACAAGCAAGCTGATATGGCAGTTAATATTGCCAATACAGTAGCTGGGGTATTTCAAGAGGAGATTCAAGTGTTAATGACGATAGATAATATTAATATTTTGTCAGTAGCGACATTAGATGACGAGCCTGAGCCAGTGGCGCCAAACAAAAATTTATATATTGTGGCTGCTGCGATGCTAGGGTTCATCGTAAGCGCTGGCTTTGCTATATTACTAGAATGCTTGGATACAACCGTTAAGACAGAGCAAGATATCGAAGAAATCATTGGCTTGCCGATTATGGGTATCATTAGCAAAATAAACGATGCAACCTATAAAAATATATGATTAAATCCCATAACAGAAGGAGGGAGTAACGATGTTTCAACATAAAAGAGCAAATAAAAAAAAACTAGCCAAAATGGGCAGGAAGCTTGTGACAGTTGCAAATAGTAATTCCTTTGTCTCTGAGCAATTTCGTACCATCCGAACAAACATTACCTTTGCAATGCCCGACCAAGAAATCAAAACCATTTTAGTGACATCTGCCACACCGGGCGAAGGAAAGTCCACAAATGTGGCTAATTTAGGTGTTGTCTTTGCACAAGAAGGAAAAAAGATATTAATTGTTGATGCAGATTTACGTAAGCCAACCATGCATTATACATTTCGCTTAGCCAATATAAGGGGACTATCAAATTTACTGACTAGACAATATGAAATGGCAGAAGTGTTAAACAGTACAGAGATTCCGAATCTTTTTGTTATGACAAGCGGACCAATTCCTCCTAATCCAGCAGAACTTTTAGCTTCTAAAACGATGGATAGCGTCATTGTTCAACTGATAAAAGATTTTGACATCATTATTTTTGATGCTCCGCCATTGCTATCGGTCACGGATGCGCAAATTTTAGCTAATAAATGCCATGGCACACTATTAATTGTCAATAGTGGTGTAGTGGAAAATACAAGCGTACTAAAAGCAAAATTAAGTCTTGAGGCGTCAAAGGCGAATATTTTAGGTGTCGTTTTAAATAATTATAAAACACCACTAGGCGAATATTATGATCACTATTACCGTTAGGATATGGGTATAGATAGGGAAGTGAAATGTAATGGTCGATATGCATAGCCATATTTTAGTGAATGTTGATGATGGTCCAGAAACAGTAGAGGAGACATTCCAATTATTTGAACAAGCCATTGCAGAAGGCATTACAGCTATGATAGCTACATCACATGTTCTGCACCCGTTATATAATGTTCCTTTTCATGAAGTGAATGAACAAATTATAAAATTACAGCAGGAAATTGACAACCGACACATGTCGTTAACACTTTATCCTGGGCATGAGGTGAGACTGGCGGGGAATATTTTAGCGTTGTTAGAGAGCGGGCAGTTGCACACATTAGCCGATTCGAATTACTTATTATTAGAGCTTCCATCAGGTTACATACCGACATATACACGAACAATGATTTACAATTTATTGACAGCGGGTATTACACCAATCATTGCACATCCAGAACGCAATACAGCCATAGCAGAAGATCCAAGTTGCTTGGAGCAACTTATACGAGAGGGGGCACTCGCACAAATAACCGCAGGCAGTTTAGCTGGCCATTTTGGCAAATCCATTCAACAGCTCTCTTTGAGATTAGTTCGCTCGAACCTCGTTCATACATACGGTTCGGATGTGCATAATGTTATGACACGCCCATTGTTATTTGAAAAAGGACTTCGCTTTTTAGAAAAGCACAAACAATTAGATGCAGTGGATGATTTTTTAGCCAATAATGCACGAATCATCCATAATCAGCCTGTCATCGTATATGAACCTGACAATCAATTTACAAAAAAAGGTTGGAGATTATTTTAAATAAGCAAAAATTAAACATGCATGACTGATAGAAGGGATTAAATAAATAAGGGGACAGTAGGGATGAGAGTTGTTTTTATGAGAAGTAATCCAATATCTCCAGATCCTAGAGTTGAAAAGGAAGTGGACAGCCTTATAAAAAATAACTGGCATGTACAAATAGTAGCTTGGGATAGAGATAGCAAATATAAGGAAAAAGTACAATTTCTAAAGCGTACACAGCCCATTAAAATCACAAGGTTTGGCATCCCTGCTACTTTTGGTGGCGGATTTAAAAAAAATTTATTTCCACTATTGCGATTTCAAATAAAACTATTTCAATGGCTACTTCAACATAAAAATACTTATGATATTATACACGCTTGTGACTTCGATACAGCATTTATCGGCACGATATGCGGGAAGTTACTCCGTAAAAAAGTTATTTATGATATGTTTGATTCCATTACTGCTCCCTTTCATGGGCCAGCAATGATAGGAAAGATTGTTGAAAAGATAGATATCGCTCTGTTGAATCGTGTGGATGCTGTTATTATTTGTACAGAAAAACGAAAAGGTCAAATAGCGAATGCATCACCCAAAAAAATAGAGGTGATTTATAATACGCCACTTCCTATGCCGTTAAATCATGACGTACAGTTGAACAAAGATAAAGTAAAAATAGTCTATGTTGGCATATTAGCCAAGGAAAGACTTATTAAAGAACTAGTTGAAATAGTAAAAGCAAATAGAAACTATGAATTGCATATTGGCGGATTTGGCGAGTATGCAGACGGATTGGCCGAACTCGCGCAAAAGTATGACAATATCCTCTATTACGGGAAGATTCCGTATGACAAAACACTCGCTTTAGAAAATAGTTGTGACATTATGACTGCCATTTACGACCCCGAAGTTTCTAATCACTATTATGCAGCACCGAATAAATTTTATGAGGCACTGATGCTCGGAAAACCTTTAATTATGGTGAAAAATACTGGAATGTCGGAAGTAGTAGCAGCACATAATCTAGGAGAGTTAATTGATTATAATCAACATAGTTTACAACAAGCTATTGAAAAGTTAATTGAGCGTAAAAAAGAATGGCCAGAGATCTCTCGTAAAATGAAACTGTTATATGAAGACCACTATAGCTGGAGCGAAATGGAAAAGCGTATCATTACATTGTATAGCCATTTATAGCACATATAATATTGGATTTTAGGGGGATTTCAGACTTTATGAAAATATTATTTGTTGCGCAAAATTTTCAGATGGGCGGTATTCAAAAGGCGTTAATTAATACATTAAAAGAACTTAGTGTTGATGAACAATATGAAATTGATATTTTTACATTTGGTGAAGGTGAGCTTTTAAAGGACATCCCTCCTAACGTCAATGTAAATATCGGCAACTTATTATTACAACTAATCGCTACCCCCTTTTATGTCGTGAAACAGAGAAAAAATGCCTGGCATATTTTGCTGCGCATAGTATGTATGTTGCTTGTACGCATTATTGGCTCCAACAACTTTTATACATTACTTTTAAAAAATCATCGCCCTAGTAAACACTATCATATAGCCATTTCTTATTTTAATGACGCACCAAATAGTTATTTTAACCGAGGTACAAATTTATTCGTCGATCAATTTGTACAGGCACATAAAAAGCTTGCATGGATACATACCGATCCATTAAGAGCAAATTTTAATTATAAGGTTTGTATCAAAACCTATAAAAATTTTGATAGATTAATTTGTGTTTCTGAAGCATGTAAGCGAAATTTACTAAAATTTCTCCCGCCCTATCAACATAAAATACAAGTTGTCTACAATTTTTTTCCGATAGCGGAAATTAAAGAGTTAGCAACATATTATACGCCATTTGAAAAAGGAACGATGGATTTAGTATCTGTTGGTAGAATGGACAATGCCACAAAAAGATTCGACCTTATTCCATATATATGTAAGCTTTTAAAAGAGTCTTCTATCGGGCGATTGCATTGGCGAATTATAGGTGATGGACCAGACTTACTTTTTAATCAACAATTAGCATTACAATTAGGTGTAGATGATGTAGTTGAATTTGTTGGGGAATGTCATAATCCATATCCGTTTATTAAAGAAAGCGATGTCCTGATATTAACTTCAGCGTATGAAGGTTATCCGATGGTAGTTGGCGAGGCATTAATATTAGAAACGCCCGTTATTACGACGAATTTTGCAGCAGCTGGTGAACAAATACAACATGGTTTCAATGGATTGATAACAGATGGGGATATAGAGGATATTTACGCGGTCATTGCTAATATCATCCAAAATAAGGATTGTCTCGACAAGATGAAAAAGTATATTGAAGAAAATAGCTATACAAATCGAAAGGCACGAGAGCAATTAGTATTGGAGTTTGATCGTCAATGATAGTAAAAAGAAAAAATTATAGTATTTTGCTCTGTATTGTTTCCAGTATTTTTGTTGTGTTAAAAATGTATACAGATAATCCGCTTTTTCTTTGGCTTTTTATCCTATTTGTAATGACAGCGATGCTGTTGGATAAGCAACCACATCGACTTGATTATTTACTGTTTTTTATTTCATGGGTGTATGTCATAAAGTTTGAGTTAACAGGTCACTCACTTTTTGTCGTGCTATGCTTTTTTTATATTGTGTTAAGTATAGTAACACTCTTTATACACAAGAAGAGGATTTCAACACAGCTTGTTTTAACGTATGTTCTTTTTGTGTTTTTTGCTGTTATGGCAACACTGTTTAGTAGTGGCAATGTTATCGAAGCGTTTGGCTTTGTATTAAATTATAGTGTCATCTTTTTTGCCGTTCTGTTCATCGATTCTAAGGGTTATTTTAGAAGATATACGTATGTCTATGCAGTAGGCTTATTAAGCGCTGCTCTCGTACGGTGGGTAAGTTTTTCGGTTCCAGCGATTAATCACTTTATTGAGTCCATGACAATCGTTAATACAGTAAAAACGACAAGTACCATTAATACACGGTTTACAGGTTTAGATTTAGATCCGAATTATTTTAGTTTGCAAATTCTAATAGCTATTGCGTGCTTACTCGTTCTTTATTGTTACGACAATAAAATAGAAGTTACACCGATTGTGCTTATTATAATCTTAGCTATATTTGGTGTATTTACTTATTCTAAAATGTTTATTATCACATTTATCACATTCATTTTATTAACGTTCATTATGTTTCTAAAGCACAATGTTAAAACAGCGATTAAATTTGCTTCGTTTATCGTCGTAGTGTTAAGTGTTTCGTTATTTTTTTTTTACGAGAGACTATTCGAAATTTATTGGGTTCGCTTTTTTGGTGCAGGAACATCGACAGATGCTATTACGACTGGTCGAGTGAGTAGCTGGAATATGTTTGCGACAGAAATTTTACAAAGTACGAAAATCGTTGTTTTTGGAGCGGGGTTTGGCACGAGCTTCTCTACTGCAAAAATGGCACATACAATGTATCTATCCACGCCTTATTATCTTGGTGTAGTAGGAGTAGCACTTGCATTACTCTATATCTTCACTTTAACTAAAGTTCTCCGTCAAAACATTAGTAATAGTAAAACAAACTTTCAATACCTAACCATCAACGCAATTCCTCTCTATATTATGTTAATAGCTAATACTGTACTTGATTCGTTCGTTATGGATTATTTCCCTTTTCATATTTTAATGATTATGTTTGCCTTAGCACTTTATAAAACGCAGGAGCATGAGGTTGGGAGGTAAAGCAGTGCCATTATTAAGTATTATTGTGCCTATTTATAATGTGGAGCTCTATTTACGGCAATGTTTAGATAGTATTTTAAGACAAACATTTGAGGACTTTGAATTAATACTGGTCAACGATGGCTCAACGGATAATAGTCCCAACATATGTGACGACTATGCTGCACGTGATGCAAGAATTATTGTTGTGCATAAAGAAAATGGTGGCCTTGTTAGTGCGCGCAAAGCGGGTCTAAGCATTGCGAAAGGAAAATATATTGGCTATGTAGATAGTGATGATTGGATTGAAGCGGACATGTATCAAGCACTATGTGATGCAGCACAGGCTTTTAACGTAGATATTGTTATTTGCGATATTATAGAAAATTATCAAGATTATGAAGTTAAAGCTACGCAAGTTGTGAAACCTGGATTATATCAAAAGGATAGGATGATAGAAGAAGTTTACTCGATTATGCTGTATGCGGGGCAATACTATCAGTTTGGATTATTTCCTTCTGTTTCAAATAAATTATTTAAAAAGTCACTTCTTGAAAAATTTCAATATCAAGTGGACGATCAAATACGCATGGGGGAAGATGTTGCCTGTACATATCCAAGTTTACTTAATGCGAAAAGTATCTATTTATTAGACAAACAGTATCTTTATCATTATCGCCAAAATCCTTCTTCTATGACAGCTAGCTATGATCAGCAGTTTTTTGAGAAAACACTTGTCTTATATAAACATTTGAGAGAGTTATCCCCTGCCCCTTATTTCGTAAATCAACTACAGTATTATTTGACCTATTTAGTGATTGCAGGAGTCCAGAATGAATTGCATCGAGAGAATGAGAAAACCTTACGTGAAAAAAGAGCCTTTCTCAAAAAAATGCTTAAACATCGCGACATTAATGAGGTGTTACAGGCAATTTGTCTAAATAAATTGCCATTCAAAGTGAAACTAATCATTTTGTTATTAAAAAGACAATCTATTTTTTTACTATATGTATTGGCTAGGGTCAAACAAAAAACCAATATTAGTAAGACTATAAAGGGAGCAAAATGAGAACAAGGAAAATTTTATTAAACTTATTTTCCAATGTCGTGTTGCAAGTTGTTACCGCCGTGATGAATTTTATTTTGCCTCGATTATTTATGACGACTTACGGTTCTGCTACGAATGGACTTGTTACATCGATTAAGCAATTTTTAGGTTATTTAAAAATTGTAGAAGCGGGTATCGGTAGTGCATCCGTCGCAGCGCTTTACAAACCATTAGCTATGAACGACAAAGAACAGATAAATGGCATCCTTTCAGCCACGCATTATTTTTATCGACGTTCGGGTATGGTTTTTGTTGTATTAGTAGCCTTGTTGGCTATGTTCTATCCGCTGTTAGTAAAGGAAGATGTGTCACCTCTAACCGCATTTTATATGGTGCTGATTTTAGGTATCAGTGGTGTATGGGAATATTTTTTGATTGGGAAATATTACGTTTTGCTAACAGCAGATCAAAAAAGCTATATTGTGTTCCGAATTCAAACATGTTTATTAGTTGTTAGTACAATGCTATCCCTAACTTTACTAACCCTTGGCTTTTCAATCATTATTGTAGTTGGCTGTTCTAGCATTCTTTTATTACTAGATATTCTTTTTTTAAAAGTATATGTCCAAAAAAAATACCCATATTTTAATAGTAAAGTAACACCAAATACACCAGCTATAAAAAAAAGATGGGATGCATTAATCCATCAAATCGCCTCGCTTGTTGTTTTTAATACACCGTTTATGTTAATTACCATTTTTCTTGGACTTGCAGAGGTTAGTGTATTTACTGTATACAATATGGTATTTAATGCTGTTACATTATTTATTTCAGCTTTCTCCGGTGCGATGTTAGCAGCCTTTGGAGACATACTTGTAAAAGAAGAAAAAGAGGCACTGGAACGACATTTTCATCATTTTGAATGTGTTTTTTTTGCAGTCGTTGCTTTCGGTTACACATGTACAGCTCTGTTAATTTTGCCTTTTATCACGATTTATACAGCGGGTGTTGAGGATGCAAACTATATAAGACCATGGTTAGCTGCACTCTTTGTCCTAGTAGGCATTGCCAATGCAATACGAATTCCTGCGAATACATTAGTGAATTCGGCAGGGCATTTTAAAGAGACAAAAAATCAAGCTATGATTGAAGCGGCCATTAATCTTTCTGTGTCCTTTGTTTTAGTGCAATTTTTAGGGGCGGAAGGCATTTTAATAGGCGGACTGTGTTCGTATGCCTATCGTACTTGTGACTTAATCTTATATACATCTAAAGAAATATTAAAAAATTCCGTACGTATTACGGTTAAAAAAATAGCGCTGAATTGTATTTTGGCATTTATCGCGGCATCCCCATTTTTATTTTTAATCGAACTACATATTGTGAGCGCAAAGGCATGGTTTTTAACAGCTATATGCATTTCTTTATGGACCATTTTAGTAGTTGTGATGGGGAATTTTATGTTCCAACCTACAACGATGCGGGAAATTTTGCTGCATTTAAAACGTGTAATTTCCAATGACTAGTAGCGTTCTCTTGATAATGAGGAAGGCATACAAGCTAGAACACTCGAATGAAAATAGATGGATTGCTTAGAAATGGCAGGTGGAAAAATGAAGCCAGTTGTGAAGGAAATATTTTTACTAAGGTTTGTCGCCTGTTTAGGAATTGTTTTAATGCATAGTGTCACTTTAGGGTTGGACTTGTTCGATATAGAGAAAAATACAATATATATTGTACTAACATCTATTCAATTAGCATTGATGTTTGGAACACCTGTCTTTATTTTTATTTCGGAGTTTGTTATTGCTTATTCCTATCCACATCAACTGCCAAAAAAATTTTATAAAAAACGTTTTAACTATATTTTTCTTCCGTTTATTTTTATCGGTTTTTTGGATGCGGCTTTTCATTCAATAAGCATGACTAATGTTGATTTTGATAAGAAGATTATTTTAAATTTTTTTGAAGGTGATTTCCACGGGTATTTTATCGTGATCGTCTTTCAGTTTTATTTTTTACATCCATTATTTGTGAAATTTGTTGTATCCAAATACCGTGCTTACCAAGTGATTATGACGGCATGTCTTGTTAATTTTTCTTACCTTGCAGTCTTTAATTTTTTCGATCCTTTTCGGTATTTATCGTTCCTTCCTTATCTAGAAGTGGAATGGAATGTGTTAAATAAGATGCCATTTCCTGCTTGGATTGCCTATTTTGTCGTAGCTTATTATTGCGGTAAAAACTATGAGCAGTTTTTATTGATACTCCAGCGATTGCGTTATTTCCTACCGAGTGTAGGTATACTTACACTCGGTATATTACTCGCCAGTCAATGGTCTGGCTTGATTACTGAAGTTCACTCCAAGAGGATTGATGTAATCCCCTATACATTGAGCGTAGCCTTTCTATTGTTCTATGTTGCAAATAAAGTAAGGTACATGCCTAAGTTTGTTATTTTTATTAGCCGTTACTCATTTGGGATTTATTTACTACATCCTCTTTTTATTATTTTACTAAAAACTATTTTTATAAAATTTATAGATGATATAAGTGTATTTACTGTTATTATCACTACATTTTTATGCAGCACGATATGTTCTATCTGTGCTACGTATTTACTGAATAAATGGCGGTTTGGTCCTTATTTAGTAGGGCAAGTACATGCAGAAGAAAGCTTAGCGAACGACAAAAAAACTGCCGGTAAAACAAAACAGGTACTTCATCAACGTTAATGAATGCCAGTTAGACGAGATGCTTTAAGCTGAAAAGAGAAATGAAAGCAAGCGAATGCAAACAAGGGATATAATTTAGTGATGGTTTTTCTTTATATTTTGCGATTGATGAAGAAAAAATGGTAAACTCTAATGAGTGTTATTGATAGAAAGAGTGGTTTTGTAAAATGAAAGTAATTTTTATTGGAGATATCGTCGGTTCAATTGGCCGAGATGCGGTAGAAAAATATTTACCACGATTAAAAAAGAAGTATAGTCCAGATGTTGTCATTGCAAATGGTGAAAATGCAGCAGCAGGTCGTGGGATTACACGTAATATTTATAATGATTTATTACAAATGGGTGTAGATGTTATTACTATGGGTAACCACACTTGGGATAATAAAGATATTTTTGATTTTATTGATGATGCTGATTATTTAATTCGTCCTGCGAACTTTTCGTCTGAGGCACCGGGTAAGGGCATGGTGCAAATTGCGAAAAATGGCGTTACATTATCGGTTATTAATTTACACGGTCGTGTATTTTTGCCACCGCATGAAGATCCGTTTGCAATGGCTGAACAATTGATTGAAGAAGCTCGTAAAACGTCACCGCTTGTATTTGTGGATTTCCACGCAGAAGCGACAAGTGAAAAAATAGCGCTTGGATGGCACTTGGATGGCAAGGCATCGGCAGTCGTTGGAACGCATACGCATGTGCAAACAGCAGATGCACGCATTTATCCTAACGGTACTGCTTATATTACAGACGTAGGTATGACTGGCCCGTATGATGAAATTTTAGGCATGACAAAGGAAAGTGTAATTTACAAGTTCCAAACAAATATGCCGTCTCGTTTTGAAGTACCAAAAAAGGGTCGTGATGTGTTAAGTGGCTTTTTTGTTGAGATTGATGACAAGACAGGAAAGGCATTGCGTTGTGAAAGAATTTATATTAATGAGGACTATCCGTTTCAGGCGTAAGATCAACTACTGTGCATTTTTCATGTGCAGTAGTTTTTTTGTTGTGTCGAGCTAATTTAACGAAAGAAAATAACTCGTTTTTTAAGGCTTTACAATATATAAGAATTGAAAAATAGTCTATTTTCATATTGCCGAGCATAAAATGAGCTACGGACAATAACTTGGGGACCAAAAAGGGGGACATGAGTTGTTGAGCGTAAACACTATTCGCGAAACGGGGAGGAATAATTGTGGATTCATTAAAAGTATCGTCACGCTCTAATCCAAATTCAGTTGCAGGTGCATTAGTCGCGGTAATAAGAGAAAAAGGGCAAGCAGAAATGCAGGCAGTTGGGGCAGGTGCACTTAACCAAGCCGTAAAAGCAGTGGCCATTGCACGCGGATTTGTAGCGCCAAGTGGCACAGATTTAATTTGCGCTCCGGCGTTTGCCGATATTTTGATTGCAGGCGAAGAACGTACAGCCTTAAAGCTGCTAGTAGAAAAACGTGTTCGATAATAAAGTAGAACTTTAATCGGTGGGGGGAAACCCCCACCGATTATTAGTGCCAGTCACCGAAACAATTCTGAATATTTATCGCTCTGTCAGTAGGGCGAATAAAGTAAAAATCCACGAATGCTCCTGTGGGATACACACAACGTACAAGCCTCGTAAAATTGAGGGTTGCGGCTTGTATCGTGCCCGCAAAAAGCGAAGTGGATTTTTTTACGTGCCAGTCACTCATACAATTATTCTACACTTGAAATTAGTGAGTTAATTTTTTATACTTAATTGATTTGAAAATTACAACTTTTTGAACAACATTTTCAGTCAAAGGTCTGAATTTCGTCTAATTCATTGAATAACAATAGTGTAGACCGTTTCTTCGTGTTAAACTTATGAAGGAAAAAAATAATAGTATACATTGGATTTAAGGAGTTGTTGAGATGTTACATCAGCTTTCGTGGAAAGTCGGTGGGCAACAGGGTGAAGGGATTGAGAGTACAGGTGAGATTTTCTCGATGGCAATGAATCGTCTAGGTTATTTCCTATACGGTTATCGTCACTTCTCTTCTCGTATAAAAGGTGGCCACACTAATAATAAAATTACAGTTCGTCCAACAGAAGTACGTTCCATTGCGGATGATTTAGATATTTTAGTGGCGTTCGATCAAGAAACAATCGACGTCAATTATAAAGAATTAACAGAAAAAGGGATTATTTTAGCCGATGCAAAATTTGAACCTGTAAAGCCAGAGGATTCAAAAGCGCCATTATTTGCCGTACCATTCACAGAAGTGGCAGCTGAACTAGGTACAACGTTAATGAAAAACATGGTTGCTATTGGAGCTACTGCTTCACTTCTAAACTTAGAAGACGCTGTGTTCCAAAATGTTGTGGATGACATCTTCGGTAAAAAAGGTGAAGAGGTTGTTCAGAAAAACATGGAGGCCATTGCGCGCGGTCATGACATGATGAATGAATTATTAGGCGATCGCGTTGGTGAGTGGGCATTAGCGCCAGCTGATGGTAAACGCCGTATGTTTATGATCGGTAATGATGCAGTAGCACTTGGGGCATTAGCTGCGGGTACACGCTTTATGGCAGCTTATCCAATTACACCTGCATCTGAAATTATGGAATACCTTATTAAAAAATTGCCAAAATTCGGTGGCGCTGTGATTCAAACAGAAGATGAAATTGCTGCAGCGACGATGGCGATTGGTGCAAACTTCGGTGGTGTTCGTTCATTTACAGCGTCAGCAGGTCCTGGTCTTTCACTTATGATGGAAGCAATCGGTCTTTCAGGTATGACTGAGCAGCCTCTAGTGGTGATTGATACACAACGTGGGGGCCCATCTACTGGCTTACCAACGAAACAAGAGCAATCTGATTTAATGGCTATGCTTTATGGTACGCATGGTGAAATTCCGAAAGTGGTCATCGCACCTTCTACAATGGAAGAAGCATTCTTTGATACTATTCAAGCGTTTAATATTGCAGAGGAATTACAATTGCCAGTTATTTTAATGACAGACTTACAATTATCACTTGGTAAACAAACGGTTGAACCATTCGATTACAATAAAATTGAAATTCGTCGCGGTAAAATTGTCACTGATGATATTGAAGCTTCAGCAGATAAAGCTTACTTCAAACGTTATGAAGATACAGAAGACGGTATTTCACCGCGTGTGTTACCAGGTCACTTAAATGGAATCCACCATGTTACTGGTGTTGAGCATGATGAAACAGGGAAACCATCTGAAGCAACGGGCAATCGACGTGCACAAATGGACAAACGTTTCCGCAAGCTAGAAGCCCTGAAGTTTGATACACCAGTTTACAAAAATGCACCACATGAAGAAGCGGATGTATTATTAGTAGGTTTTAACTCAACTCGTGGAGCAATTGAAGAAGTACAAGAGCGTTTAAACGCACAAGGCATGAAGGTGAACCATGCGCATATCCGTTTAATTCACCCATTCCCTTCTGCTGAGATGGCACCTCTTGTAGCGAAAGCGAAAAAAGTAATCGTTGTGGAAAACAACTACACAGGTCAATTGGCTAATATCATGAAAATGAATATTGGTGGTCACGATAAAATTGAGATGATTACAAAATATAACGGTACACCATTTTTACCAGGTGAACTAGAAAATAGAGTGAAGGAGTTGACTCGCTAATGGCAACGTTTAAGGATTTTCGTAATACAGTGAAACCGAACTGGTGCCCAGGATGTGGCGACTTCTCTGTACAGGCTGCGATTCAACGTGCAGCAGCAAATGTAGGCATCGAACCAAACGAGCTAGCTGTTATTTCTGGGATTGGCTGTTCAGGTCGTATTTCAGGTTACATTAATTCATATGGTTTCCACGGTATCCATGGTCGTGCATTACCAATTGCACAAGGATTGAAAATGGCCAATCGTGATTTAAACGTCATTGCCTCTGGTGGTGACGGAGATGGTTTTGCGATTGGTATGGGTCATACAATCCATGCCATCCGTCGTAACATCGATATCACATACGTTGTGATGGATAACCAAATTTACGGTTTAACAAAAGGGCAAACATCTCCACGCTCGGCTGCTGGATTTATTACAAAATCAACGCCAGGTGGTGCAATTGAGCCATCATTAAAACCATTGGAAGTAGCTTTAACAAGTGGTGCAACGTTTGTGGCTCAAGGCTTCTCAACGGATATTAAAGAATTAACAGCTATAATTGAAGCGGGCATTAACCATAAAGGCTTTTCTTTCATCAACGTATTTTCACCATGTGTTACGTACAACAAAGTGAATACGTACGATTGGTTTAAAGAAAACTTAACAAAGCTAGCTGATATTGAAGGTTATGATAATGCTGACCGTGGCATGGCAATGCGCACAGTAATGGAGCATGAAGGCTTAGTAACAGGTATTATTTATCAAGATAAAGAAACAACTTCTTATCAAGAAAAAGTACCTGGCTACGCTGAGTTGCCATTAACGGATATCGACATTAAAATGAGCGAAAATGAATTCGATGCACTTGTGCAGGAGTTTATGTAAATAAAAACATTGAAAGCCACTATGCTCGATTGAGGCTTTCAAAATGAAGACAGAAGGCAATTAAGATGGAATATCTTAACGCCTTCTGTCTTTTTGTTTGAGTGTCAGGCACCCAAACAATTCTGAATTTCTGAGGGAGGTGCCAGGCACTCAAACAATTTTCGGCGGGAAAGTGGATGTGATGTCCACTAATCCTCAATCTTCAACCGTTAAGCTATTTATTTTATTGGTATACCTAATATAGTTGCATGTTTGGGTAGAGTTACCTCTCTCCTACATGTTTAAACCTTACAAAACAACACTTGCTATAAAAATTAAAAATAAAATCAATATCAGCATGAATCGCACTAAAGCATTTCTAATCTCTTCTTTATTTTTCGCTATTTTCACTTCTTTTCTATATTTGAACCAACTAAATAATATTGCAACTGTCATAAGAATAAATATGTAAATCTTCATATTATAATCATTCCTCTCATGAAATTATTTAGTTACAAAAAATAAATACACAACAAGTTAATCAAACTTTAAAACTAATATTTTTAATAATATATCTATGATGGTTATCAATCAATTCACATCTATAACCTTTAGTTTTTAGGAAATATAGAACATATATGACGTGTCACTTTATCCATTGCTCACCACTGCAGGGCTGCACGATTGCCCGTAGAAAGGAAGGGCCTGCAACGAAAATCAACAGATTCTTACAATGTTTCATCAAGTATCTGCAACCCAATTTTTAATAGTAGAAATCCATCCAATGATTAATAGGGGGTGTGTGCGGGTAAAATTAAATGAAAAAATGATACAATAAAAGAAAAAAAGAGGCGATGTTCGTGAATAATATCATTGATTTTATTGCGAAAAAAAAGGAACGAGAAGAACGACAACGTGCGCAAGATTTAGAACGCTATGTTGCAACACATTGTAAATTTCATCAGCCAGAAAATATCGATGCACTCGTTGATGGGAAAATGATTGAAGTGAAAGATCATACATTGTTTTTAGGTTTTCTATCTATATTAAAGGATGAACAAATTGAGCCGCTACATATTTTTCAGGATGTTTTTACATTAGAACCTGTCCGTTTTGAAATGGCCTATAATATGAAATGGTGGTCAGTTGTTCAACTTGCTTTTACATTTTTAACGATTTTAAAGGAAAATGAACCGCATACATATGCAGATTTTCTAGGACTTTCTTGATTCATCTAGGGTGTGTGCACGTCTGAAAACTAAACAAACGTGCGCATACGTAACTGGATTCCTCCTTATCTTCTTGATAGAATAGCATCTTTTATATAACTCCCCTACGACTTAAAAAACTTCACATAAATTTATAAACAATCAATATTTTTTACTAAATATTTTAAATCCATCCATACTTGCTTAATGTTTGTTTTATAAGATTACTGTTGTAAGCAAATAAAAATAAACATAAACAAATGGAGGGTCCAACTCATGGCAATTCAAAAGCTATGGAAGAAAAGTTTAGTTGGTGTATTAGCAATTTCTATGTTAGCAGCATGTTCTGACAGTTCGTCTAATGCAAATGACATCAAAAGTGATTTAACGCTTGATGAAATTACAGAAAAGGCAAAACAAGAAGGTACTGTCAATTCAGTCGGTATGCCGGACACATGGGCAAACTGGGTAGAGACATGGCAAGAGCTTGAAACAGAGTACACTCTCAAACATCAGGACACAGATATGTCGAGTGCAGAGGAATTAGCGAAGTTTGAAGCAGAAAAAGACGATGCAACAGCCGATATTGGCGACGTAGGAATTGCCTTTGGTCCAATCGCTAAAGATAAAGGTCTAACATTGCCATACAAAACTTCCTATTGGGATGATATTCCTGACTGGGCAAAAGATGAAGAGGGCCATTGGATTGTTGGTTATACAGGGACAATTGCATTTCTAACAGATAAAAACAATGTGAAAAATCCACCAACGTCTTGGGAAGATCTTAAAAATGGCGACTATCATGTCAGCATTGGAGATGCATTAACTGCAAACCAAGCACAATTTGCGATATTAGCTGCAGCAATGGCTTTCGGTGGAGATGAATCCAATATTCAGCCGGGTATCGACTTTTTTGCGGAATTAGCAAAACAAGGACGCCTACAAGGTGATCCAACAGTCGCTAATTTAGAAAAAGGAGAGATTGATGTTGCAATTTTATGGGATTTCAATGCACTAGGTTATCGTCATCAAATCGATGAGCAACGTTTTGATGTAGTCATCCCATCGGAAGGCTCTGTCACATCAGGCTACGCAACTGTTATTAATAAATATGCAAAAAATCCACATGCTGCAATGTTAACACGAGAATATATTTTATCGGATGCAGGACAGGAGAACTTAGCAAAGGGTTATGCCCGACCAATTCGTGAAAATGTGCAATTACCTCAAGAAGTAAAGGATTTATTATTACCAGCAGATATGTATAAAAATGCGCAACCTGTTAGCGACCAAAAGCAGTGGGAGGAAACAACAAAGCAAATTCCACAAATGTATCAAGAGCAGGTATTAATCCATGCCAAATAATAACAAAGTTGTCCTCATTGTTGTTGATGCACTTCGTTTTGATACTGCCTGTACACATATGGGCTTTATGCAACATTTAGTAGAACGCAAGATGGCCTCGCGTTTTGAAGTACGTTCGGAAGTACCATCATTATCGAGACCATTATATGAAACGATTTTAACGGGCACTCCACCAATTGTTCATGGCGTCACGAGTAATATGACGGTGCGCTTATCAACACAAAATAGTTTATTCCATTTAGCACAGTCCAATGGTTTATCGACTGCAGCGGCTGCCTATTATTGGGTAAGTGAACTTTATAATCGTGCACCCTTTCAACATATGGAAGATCGTTTACAATTCGATAAACAGCTACCGATTGAAAATGGCTTGTTTTACTTTGAGGATCATTATCCTGATAGCCATTTGTTTGCAGATGCCGCATGGTTAATGGACCAAAAACAACCAGATTTCTTATATATTCATCCCATGAATGTAGATGATGACGGGCATAAATTTACAGCAAATTCAGCGCAATATCGTAATCGTGTATTAGCTGTGGATGCACTATTGTCGTTGTTTATACCCAAATGCATGGCGCAAGGATATGATGTCATTGTGACAGCAGATCATGGGATGACAAGTGATGGTAATCATGGTGGGACAACGATGGAGGATCGACATGTACCGATGTTTGTCATCTCTCAAACAGTGAAAGCAGGTATAAAAGACGGTGTAGTATCCCAGCTACAAGTAGCACCTCTTTGCTGTCACCTGCTAAATATAGCGCCTTCAGAGGAAATGGTGCCATTACTATTAGAGGGAGTTCAGACAGTAAAATAAAACATTGAATAATATCAGGGAATTTTGAACAATTTTCATTATAAATTTGAAAGCCGAAGAGCAACAAAATCTTTAAGTTAGAAAGTAGTGATTGTTTTGATTTCTAAGCGGCAATCGTTTGCCTGGCTTACACCTTTCTTATTACTTGTTCTGTTATTTTTCCTTGTGCCTTTACTGTATATGCTGATAACGAGCTTTAGTAATAGCGAAGGATTTACGTTAGCACAATACAAATCTGTCTTAACGAATACGTATATTTTACAAGGTTTTAAAAATAGTTTGACATTATCCGTTATTTCGGCTGTGATTGCGCTCGTCGTTACATTGTTTGCAGTGTATGCCATTACGCACTTTTCACAGCCGGTACGGGAGAAAATTTTAATACTTACCAATTTAACATCAAATTTTTCAGGTATTCCTTTAGCTTTTGCGTTTATTGTATTGCTTGGGAATAGTGGATTATTTACTTTGCTATTTGATAAATGGGAAATTGGCGCTTTATCGTCATTTTCCCTTTATAGCTGGAGTGGTCTATTACTCATTTATATTTATTTTCAACTGCCATTAGCATTGATGCTATTGTATCCAATTTATGATGGTATTCAGCAGCAATGGAAGGAAGCAGCCGCTCTTTTAGGAGCTTCTACTTTACAGTTTTGGCTGAAGGTAGGGATACCTGTTATGTTACCAGGGATTGTTGGAACCTTTAGCGTGTTGTTTGCCAATGCAATGGGTGCCTATGCATCTGCTTACGCTTTGACAAATAGTAATTACAATTTAGTGGCCATTCGTATTGGAGCACTCATTAAAGGGGATATATTTGCACAACCCGAGTTGGCAAGTGCGATTGCTGTATTGCTAGCGGTAACAATGGTAACTGCCATGCTGATAAGTGAATGGAGCATTAAAAAGACGAGGGGGAAATTATAGTGAAAAAAAGAAGTTTAGCTAATATCATTTTCCTCTTTTTAATGTTGTATTTGCTATTACCGATTGTAGCGACAATGCTGTATGCTTTTTCGTCAAAGTGGCATAAAAGTATTTTTCCCGAGGGGCTAACATTCAAGTGGCTTGCTACACTGTTTCAGGATACGGCATTTATGCAAGCATTTGGCCGCTCTGTCCTCCTTGCGGGAGGGGCAGTTATCATCGCACTAATCGTTATTGTCCCTGCAATTTTTGTCATCGTTTTGTATTTTCCAAAGTATGAGAAATGGATTCAAGTTGCCGTTGTAATGGTCTACTCATTTCCAGGGATTATTTTAGCTGTTGGCTTGATTCGGGTGTATTCAACAATAGGTGTACCCATGATCTTGGTCGTATTGGGTGCCTATGTAATCGGTATTTTGCCCTATATTTATCAAGGCACGCGCAATAGCTTGCGTAATGTAGATGCAAGACAGCTATTGGATGCTGCGCAATTATTAGGCGCAACGAAAACACAGGCATTTACGAAAATACTGTTGCCTACCGTTTATCCAGGCTTGTTTGCAGGTGCATTATTATCGTTTTCCGTACTATTTGGAGAATTTGTACTTATTAACTTAGTCGTCGGCTCACGCTTTGAAACGGTACAAATTTATTTAATGAAAAAGCTAAGTACGAGCGGTCATATTGCTAGCGCAGTTGTCTTTATTTATATCGTTCTGATGGGCTTATTAACGTTCGCTATTGCGATATTAACGAAACGTTCGAAAGGTGCGACGAATTTATGAGCTATATTGTGATTGAAGGACTTCATAAAAAATATGACCAAACAACTGTCTTATCCAATATTGATATGACAATTGAAAAAGGTCAATTAATTACGCTTTTAGGGCCGAGTGGCTGTGGGAAAAGTACCATTTTGCGTATTATTGCGGGCTTAACAAATGCTACAGCAGGAGAAATTCAATTGGAAGGACAAAACATGAATGGTGTCCAACCGAAAGAGCGCCAAGTGGGCATGGTTTTTCAATCTTATGCGCTATTTCCCAATATGACTGTTAAAGAAAATATAGCATTTGGTTTGCGGATGCAAAAAGTTAATAATACAGAGCTAGAACAACGTGTACAAGAAATGCTCCATATCGTCCATTTGACAGAAAAAGCGAATGCTTATCCAAAGGAGTTATCCGGCGGGCAACAGCAACGTGTAGCGCTTGCACGTGCGCTTATTGTGCGACCGAAAGTATTGCTTTTAGATGAACCTCTTAGTGCACTTGATGCCCAAATACGAAAAAAATTGCAGACCGATTTACGGGCAATACAACGCAAGCTTGGCATGACGATGATTTTAGTAACACATGATCAAGATGAAGCTATGGCTGTGTCAGACAAAATATTTGTGATGAGTAATGGGCAAATTGCGCAATATGGTACACCGACAGAGATTTATACCAATCCACAAAGTGAATTTATCGCCAATTTCATTGGTCATTATAATGTTATTCCTAGACAAGTGTTAGAGACAATGATAGGAGAAAAATTACCTGGGGATAATAACAAGTTTGCCATACGACCAGAAGCTCTTCATTTAGAGATGATGGAAGGTGACCTTTGCCTTCGCGGTGTAGCGACACAGTCACTCATGAGTGGCAATATTATCCGTACAACGCTTGAAGGTGACTGTATGTTTACAATGGAGCAGTTACATCAACGTGGGCATACGCTTGAATTGGGTAAAAACTACAACTGTTATGTAGCGAAGGAAGATGTGATTGCACTGTCATGACATATGCAAAAATTGAACGTTTTGAATTTATTTTAAAGCAGTTAGAGCTTGATGGCAAAATTATTGTAGCAAATATTGCTGAGACACTGCTCGTAGCACCTGAAACAGTTCGTCGAGATTTGGATGAGCTAGAACAACAGCATTTATTGACCCGAGTGCATGGCGGGGCAATCAAATATACCAACGTTCGAACGGAGCCAGCATTTTTGCGAAAACTGCAAATGCATAAAGAGGCGAAATGTGCTATTGCGCGTCAGGCTGCTCAGCGTATCTGTGATGGAGATACGATTGCCGTTGATACAGGGACAACGACAGTCCATATAGCGGATTACTTAATGGCAGTTGATGATATTACGGTTGTCACTAATTCTATTGCCGCCGCCGCACAGTTTAATCTCGCCATTGAAGAAAGACGGATGACAGGGAAAGTTATTTTACTAGGCGGTACAACAAATCCAAGGCAAGCTTCAGTTGCGGGTGCGATGACGTTGGAGTGGTTAAGTCATATGAACTTTGATAAGGCATTTTTATCATGCGGGGGCATCCAGGATGGCATTGTCTATGATTATGATTTAGATGAATCCTTGATTTCCCAAAAAATGCTTCAACAAAGTAAGAATTGTATATTACTAGCGGATGCATCAAAGCTTAATGGCAAATCATTTTATCAAATTTGTGATTTGGCACAATGTACGGAAATCATGTGTGAAATGGCTTGTCCTGAGGAATGGCAAGCGTACGAAGAACAATGGACAGTATGTAGTGGAGGGAAGAGTTGATGACAATTGATTATCATGTACATTTAGAGGAGGGTCCTTATTCTTTTCGTTGGTTGGAGCGAACTTCACAAGCTATAGCCAATTTTCATGACCTAAAAAATGTTGACAATGGCTCGAAAGCTTTAATGGAGTGGCAAGTGGCAACGCTTGCTAAAAGATTGCATAATGGCTGTTATAGTGAAGAATGGCTCGATTTGTATTTACAACGGGCAAAGCAACTTGGTTTACGAGAGGTAGGCATTGTGGATCATTTGTATCGGTTTAAGGAAACGCGCCCCTATTTTGAGCGTTATATGCAATTGGATGAATCAACAGAAATCGGTCAACTCCAACGATACTGGCTAAATAGTGTAATGACAGAAAGTATGGACGATTTCGTAAAGGCAATTGACAAGGCAAAGGACAAATGGCGTCAGCACGGTGTTGAGTTAAGATTAGGGATTGAAGCGGATTATTTTGTAGGCGGTGAAGAAGAATTGACTGCGCTCCTACAAGGGCATCCGTGGGATTATGTAATTGGCTCGGTTCATTTTATAGATGGCTGGGGTTTTGATAATCCACAAACGGAGCATCTATTTAAAAAGATGGACCAGCCAACTTTACAGATGACGTATACACAGTTTTATAACACTGTTGTGCAAATGATTCAGTCTAATATGTTTGATTTTGTAGCTCATTTGGATAATTTTAAAGTCTTTAATTATCATGTGCAGGATGAGGCGTTTAATCTTTTATGGTATGAACAGATTGCACAGGCGCTTGTCACAACACAAACCGCTACAGAAATAAACGCAGGGTTATATTATCGCTATCCCGTTAAAGAAATGTGCCCCGGTCCACTGTTTTTACAAGTTCTCGTGAAACGAGGTGTCGAGTTTACCGTATCTTCAGACGCCCACTTCCCAGATGATTTAGGAAACTATACATTTGCCAATACAGATTGGCTAAAAACTTTGGGTGTCAAAAAGCTTTTAGGCTTCCAACAACGCACCAAGAAATATCTCGAGCTTTAACGAAGATCACCGTTGATACTTGTCATCGGTGATTTTTTCTGTTGCAAGCAGTGGCAACTAGATTTTACAAAAGAGGAAATGTCGAATTCTTCTGGCTAAGAAAGTGTATTTAAGTCAAAACCACGACATTTAGTACGCAAACCTTGTAGGAAGTAGTAATCATTCAGTATAATAGTAAAATGGGAATTCGAATGCACGGATTTCGTTTGAAAGGAGTTACCTGACCTGCAATGAATGAGGAACAACGCTTAACAAGTCAACAAGTCAATCAACCAAAAAAAGAAGACAAGCCTGAAAAGGATTATAGTAAATATTTTGAGAAGGTCTTTACGGCACCTTCATTAAAAGATGCAAAAAAACGTGGCAAAGAAGAAGTGAAATATCATAAAGACTTCCAAATTGCTGAACAATTCGCTGGCATGGGTGAAGGGCGGACGTTTTATATCCGTACGTACGGCTGTCAGATGAATGAGCATGATACAGAAGTAATGGCTGGTATTTTTATGCAACTTGGCTATACTTCAACTGACATTATCGAAGAAGCAGATGTGGTGTTACTGAATACATGTGCGATTCGTGAAAATGCAGAAAACAAAGTATTTGGAGAGCTTGGTTTCCTGCTAAAATATAAACGTAAAAATCCAGAAATGTTAATTGGCGTCTGTGGTTGTATGTCACAGGAAGAATCCGTAGTCAATAAAATTTTAAAAACGTATCCACACGTCGATATGGTATTTGGTACGCACAATATTCATCGCCTACCAAATATTTTAAAAGAAGCGTATATGTCGAAAGAAATGGTTGTGGAGGTTTGGTCGAAAGAGGGCGACGTTATTGAAAACTTGCCGAAAAAACGTCTAGGTTCCATAAAAGCTTGGGTCAATATTATGTATGGCTGTGACAAGTTTTGTACGTACTGCATTGTACCTTATACACGTGGTAAAGAACGTAGTCGCCGTCCAGAGGAAATCATAGCAGAAGTGCGTGAGCTAGCTGCTGCAGGCTATAAGGAAATCATGCTATTAGGGCAAAATGTCAACGCTTACGGCAAAGATTTTGAGGACATGGATTATCGACTGGGTGATTTAATGAATGCATTGCGAAAAATAGATATTCCACGTATTCGCTTTACAACAAGTCACCCGCGAGATTTTGATGATCATTTAATCGAGGTATTGGCGAAAGGTGGCAATTTAGTTGAACACATTCACTTACCGGTACAATCAGGCTCAAATGACGTATTAAAAATTATGGCGCGCAAATATAGTCGTGAGCATTTCCTTAGCTTAGTAGATAAGATTAAAGCCGCTATCCCAGGTGTTACATTAACAACGGATATTATTGTTGGTTACCCAAACGAAACGGAAGAGCAATTCGAAGAGACGTTATCTTTATATCGTGAAGTAAGCTTTGATATGGCCTTTACGTATATTTACTCTCCTCGTGAAGGAACGCCAGCCGCTAAAATGGTTGATAATGTACCTGAAGAGGTGAAAAAGGAACGTCTACATCGTTTAAATGCTGTCGTACAAGAATATTCTAGAAAAGCGCTAGAAGGCTTGATGGGCGAAGTGGTTGAAGTGTTAGTAGAAGGAACAAGTAAACGTCGTGATGATGTGCTTGCTGGCTATACGCGTAAAAATCGTCTCGTGAATTTTAAAGCACCTTCAGAGTTGATTGGTCAGTTAGTGAAAGTAAAAATAATAGAGGCTACTTCTTATTCATTAACTGGTGAATTTGTGGAAGTAGTAAAAAATGAAAAGGTGGAAGCGTAAATGACTCAAGTATTGTATACAAAAGAAGATTTAATTAAGAAATCCCATGAAATTGCGCATATGATTGCCAATACACCAGAAGTTGAGTTTTTCAAAAAAGCGGAAGCACAAATTAATGAAAACCAACTTGTTCGTGAACGTATTGCAAGTTTAAAAAGCTTACAAAAGCAAGCAGTAAACTTTCAACACCTAGGTAAAGAAAAAGCGTTAAAAATGATTGAAGACAAAATTGCAAAAATTGAAGAAGAAATTAATGCTATTCCTGTTGTGCAGCAATTTAAAGAATCACAAGGCGATGTCAACGACTTATTACAATTAGTATCAAATACAATTGCTAACAATGTGACAAACGAAATTGTACGTTCTACAGGTGGCGATGTGTTACGTGGTGAAACGGGTTCGTATGTACAAAATACACAGCCAGGTAGTTGCTCATAAATAATAGAAGAAACAGCTCGAATGACAGCATTCGGGCTATTTTTATGCCGAAATTTAGAAGGGAATCTACACTGAATTAGAGCCTCTGTGACCGCTGTTGAATAAAAAATTGTAGAAAGTAAATCAATTAGATTCTATGAAATCTGTTCACCCAATGGGCGCTACCTGCATATGATGGAGTGAAAAGAGTCGAAGGAGGAATTGCGCTGAAACGTTTACGACAAATCGTGACGAAAGCAGTAGTTGCCAAAGGGAAGAAGAGAACAGAAGAACGTGTAACGTTATGTCCAACAAATAAACCGACGAGCATTCTCGGTTGCTGGGTAATCAACCATACTTGTTCAGCAAAAAAAGTCGGTAAATTTGTAGAAGTGTCAGGAAAGTTTGATGTCAATGTATGGTATGCTTATAGTAATCATTCGAAAACAGCAGTGTTTTCAGAAACGGTTCACTATAAAGATAAGGTAAAGCTGCATTTTAGAGATGGCGAAGTAACAGTTGGCGATGATGTACGTGTGCGTGTGATACAAGAACCAAATTGCATGGAAGCGATAATTTCTCCATGTGGCACGAAATTTGAAATTGTAGTAGAGCGTGAGACGATTGTCGAAGTAATGGGTGAAATGACAATTTGCATTAGTGTACATCCGCTAGATTTCGAAGAGGAATGGAGCTTTAATGACGAAAGCTCGTCTTCATCGTCATCCTCGTCTAGTTCTAGTTCGTCTAGCTCAAGCAGCGATGGTAGGTTTGTTTTAGAGTCCTCATCGTTTCCTGATGAACGACCAAGATAAATCACAAGATGATATTTTTTTGATACATGCGAAATGCTAGCATCTTTACAAAGGTGAAATAAGCGTTTCGCATGTATCTTTTGTTATAATAAAACTAACAATCAGAGGATGACGTCTACTTGTCTTTGAAGAAAATCGTTGAGGGTGAAACTTTGAATCGTACAGGATCGTTGCTAAACAAACACTTAGCCCCAAGCATAAGCACTGGAGAAGACGTACTGATGCGTCAAGGTTCGCTATCACAATGAAGGAAGTAACGAAAAGGGTGTGCACATAGAGGCAACACATAAAATGATTTAGACATAAATATGCCAAAGCATATTTGATTTTAGTGCAAGAGCGAGGGAATTTATATATGACAACCTATACACCAATGATGCAACAATATTTGCAAGTCAAAGAAGATTATCAGGATGCTTTTTTATTTTTTAGATTAGGTGACTTTTACGAAATGTTTTTTGAAGATGCCATTAATGCATCACAACTATTAGAAATTACATTAACGAGTCGAGATGCAGGTGCCAAGGAGCGTATTCCGATGTGTGGCGTGCCACATCACTCGGCTAAAAATTATATAGAAACACTTGTGCAAAAAGGTTATAAAGTTGCAATTTGTGAGCAAACAGAGGATCCAAAGCAAGCAAAGGGCGTAGTCAAACGTGAAGTAGTCCAACTGATTACTCCCGGTACCATTATGGAAGGGAAGGCGCTAGATGGTAAAAGCAATCATTACATTGGCGCAGCAGAACAGCTGGATGCTACTACATTTGGCTATGCCTACTTGGATTTATCTACAGGTGAAGCGATTGCCTCATCGATTGAGGGGGATGGGAAAGCCCTTCTTATGCAAATGCAGGCATATGGTATTCGAGAATTAATCGTGACGGAGAGCTTACAGCTTTTGTTAGCAGAACATGCAATCAATGTCGGCATTGTACTATCCGTTGAAGAAGACGAAATGGCGATGGACAAAGCAGCCAGCTATTTAGAAGCAGTGCCAGCAACTATACAAGTGGCCTGCCTGCGATTACTTCATTATATAGATAAGACACAAATGCGGTCACTTTCGCATATTCAAGCCTTTACCTTTAATGAAATGAAAAACTATTTACGTATTGACTCTAGTTCGAAACGAAATTTAGAGCTTATACAATCCATTCGTGGCGGCGACCAAAAAGGTACGTTGTTATGGCTATTAGATGACACCGTTACTGCGATGGGGGGGCGCAAGCTGAAACAATGGCTACATCAACCATTAGCCTCACGTTCAGCTATTGAGGCAAGACTTGCAATGGTCAGTGATTTATTAGAAGAATATTTTGTAAGATCAGAATTACAATCTTCCTTAAAACAAGTCTATGATTTAGAACGTTTAGCGGGTCGTGTAGCTTTCGGTAATGTAGGCGGTCGTGACTTAGCACAGCTTCGTGATTCATTACGTCAAGTTCCAATTATTCAACAACAGCTAATTGGAGCACAAAAAGAAACATTGCAAAAGCTAGGGGCAACACTCGATACATGTGCGGACGTTGAAGCTTTATTAGCGCGTGCTATAACAGATAATCCACCGATTACCATTAAAGAAGGCGATGTGATTCGTGATGGTTATAACGAACGATTAGATGAACTTCGCTATGCATCTCGCAATGGGAAGGACTGGATTGCCCAGTTAGAACAGGAAGAACGTACAAAAACAGGCATTAAAAACTTGAAAATTGGCTATAACCGCATTTTTGGCTACTATATAGAAATTACAAAGTCCAATATTCATTTGGCGGATTTAACACGCTATGAACGGAAGCAAACACTTGCAAATGCAGAGCGTTACATTACACAGGAATTAAAAGAAAAAGAGGCACTTATTTTGAATGCAGAGGAAGAAAGCTTAGCTTTAGAGTACAACCTCTTCGTTGAAATTCGTGAACAATTAAAATCATATATTCCACGGGTACAAGCACTAGCTGCGAGTATAAGTGAATTAGATGTATTGCTTAGCTTTGCAAGCGTCTCAGAAAAATATCGTTTTACAAAGCCAGAATTTCACGCGGGTCGTGCGCTAGAAATTATTGAAGGTCGTCACCCTGTAGTTGAGAAAATGCTCAATAAGCAAATGTATGTACCGAATGATTGCGTACTTGAAGAAAATCACAATATGATGCTCATTACTGGGCCGAATATGTCCGGTAAAAGTACATATATGCGCCAAGTTGCTCTGATTGTTGTAATGGCACAAATGGGATGCTATGTACCAGCGGAAAAGGCGCGATTACCAATTACAGATCAAATTTTCACACGGATTGGAGCTGCAGATGATTTAGCTGCTGGACAATCAACATTTATGGTAGAAATGCTAGAATCACAGCATGCGATTATGCATGCCACTGAAAATAGCTTAATGCTGTTTGATGAAATTGGTCGAGGTACTTCTACGTATGATGGAATGAGTCTTGCGCAATCCATGATGGAATATATTCATGACAAAATAGGTGCCAATACCCTTTTCTCTACGCATTATCATGAATTGACAGCTTTAGAAAAGGATTTACCTCGATTACAAAATGTGCATGTTTCTGCCACTGAAAAGAATGGCACGGTTGTCTTTTTACACAAGGTGAAAAAGGGAGCGGCCGATAAGTCTTATGGCATTCATGTGGCGCAATTGGCACAATTACCAGAGGAAATTTTATCGAGAGCTCGTATATTGCTCGAAAACTTTGAAGCAGGAAAAGCATTACCGGTATCACAAGAGGTCGTTGAACAGCCCGTGCAAATGTCATTATTTACGGAACAAGAGCCGTTGCCTTCAGCTGAGGCTGAAGTATTGAGAAACTTGGAGAAGGTGAATATCCTTGGTACTTCACCAATGCAGGCTATGAATATCTTATACGAATTACAACAGCAATTAGTCAACGCTAAAAAATAAAGGAGTGATGCGCCATGGGAAAAATTCAAATTATGGACGCGTGGCTTTCCAATAGAATTGCTGCGGGAGAAGTAGTAGAACGACCGGCATCTGTTGTCAAGGAACTAGTCGAAAACGCGATTGATGCTGGCAGTACGTCCATTGATGTTTTTTTACTAGAAGCGGGACTCACTTCAATTCAAGTGATTGATAATGGTAGTGGGATGGATGAGGAAGATGCACTAATCTCTTTTTCACGCCATGCAACAAGTAAAATTCATCAGGAGCATGATTTATTTCGTATCCGTACGTTAGGATTTCGCGGGGAGGCATTAGCATCCATTGCATCGGTATCCAAAATGACGATGATTACTTCAACTGGCGAATCAGGCACGTATGTAGAGTTAGAAGGGGGACATGTCACAACCCAAAAGCCCGGTCCTTTACGAAAAGGAACGGATATTACAGTGGCACAGCTATTTTTCAATACCCCTGCTCGTTTAAAATATATGAAAACGATACAAACCGAGCTTGGGCATACGATAGATTTGATGAATCGGCTAGCACTCGGAAATCCACAAATTGCCTTTCGATTGCTACATAACGGTCAGCAATTATTGCAGACGAATGGACGAGGTGATGTACAGCAAGTCCTAGCCGCGATTTATGGCGTGCACAACGCCAAAAAAATGGTACCGTTTCACGGCGAGTCTCATGACTATAAGGTGACGGGTTACGTGTCTTTACCAGAGGTGACACGTGCTTCCAAAAATTATATGTCGCTATTTGTGAATGGGCGTTGGGTCAAACATTATTTAGTGCAAAAGGCCATTATCGATGCCTATCATACGTATTTACCGATTGAACGTTTTCCAATCGTAGCGCTCTTTATTGAAGGGGATCCTTATTTAACAGACGTCAATGTCCATCCAGCCAAACACCAGATACGTTTAAGTAAAGAACCAGAGCTACTTAAACTGATTGAAGAAACGATACGGGGCAAAATTCGCGATGTTATGCGCGTTCCACTTATGGAGAAGAAGGAAAAGATTGCAAAACCTGCAACGGAACAGCTGAACATGTGGAAGCCTGTACCGCAACTTGATGTAGAAAAAATGAATGCTATCGTTGAAAAGCTTTATGATGCGCAAACAGTTCAGGAATCTAGCATATTACCGATGGAAGAACCTGCACCTACAGTGATAGAAGAGCACTGGCAACCAATTCAACCAATCGAAACCAATCAGATAGAAGAAGCGTCATCAAACGACCATATGGACTTTTTAAATGAGGAGCCTCAAATAGTAGAATCTCCAATGAAAGAGCCTAAAAAAGAACCATTTCCTGCGCTTGAAGTAGTAGGACAAATACATGGCACTTATATTGTTGCGCAAATGGAGGACGGTTTTTATTTAATCGACCAGCATGCAGCGCAAGAACGTATTAAATATGAGTTTTACCGTGAAAAAGTAGGACAAGTAAATCCAAATGAACGGCAAGCATTATTACTGCCATTGACCTTCCATTATGCAGCAGACGAGGCACTGATTCTGCGTGAAAATAGACAGCAGCTAGAGGCCGTTGGTGTGTTTTTAGAGGATTTTGGACAGTCATCATTTGTTATTCGTGAACATCCTAGCTGGTTTCCGAATGGCGAGGAACAGGACATCATTGAGGAGTTAATCGAGCAAGTTTTGACCACAAAAACAGCAGATGTCAAAAAAATGCGGGAGGCGGCAGCCATTATGATGAGCTGTAAAAAGTCTATCAAGGCCAATCATTATTTGACGAAAGAGCAAATGGTTGCGTTATTAGATGATTTACGTAAAGCGGATAATCCGTTTACTTGTCCACATGGTCGGCCGGTGTTAATCCATTTTACAACCTATGAAGTGGAAAAAATGTTTAAACGGGTAATGTAATAACAACGAAGCATACGCGTTGGTATTGTAACTAATATCCTTAAAAGAAGCCTACAGCGATTTCGAGCGTGGTGTGAAAACCTAAGGAGGGGAATAAATGGGTGAATTTATTTTAGCAATCGATCAAGGAACAACAAGTTCAAGAGCGATATTATTTGATCATAAAGGTGAAATTGTCCATGTGGCACAAAAGGAATTTCAACAGTATTTTCCAAAGGCTGGCTGGGTTGAGCATAACGCCAATGAGATATGGGGTTCAGTACTCGCTGTTATCGCAGCTGTGTTAACAGAAAGTGGACATGAAGCAAGCGAAGTACACGCAATTGGCATTACAAATCAGCGAGAAACGACGGTTGTTTGGGATAAACAGACGGGCCAGCCTGTCTACAATGCAATCGTTTGGCAATCAAGGCAAACACAAGACATCGTGACAGCGTTGAAGGAACAGGGCCATGAAAGTATGTTTCAGCAAAAAACAGGATTACGACTGGACCCTTATTTCTCCGCAACAAAAATTAAATGGATTTTAGACAATGTTGATGGTGCACGTGCCAAGGCAGAACAAGGTGATTTACTGTTCGGTACGATTGATTCGTGGATTGTTTGGCGATTATCAAAAGGAAGGGCACATATTACGGATTATTCGAATGCGGCAAGGACTTTACTTTATAATATCCATGAACTAACATGGGACGCAGAACTTTGCGAACTTTTAAATATTCCAATGTCGATGCTGCCAGAAGTGAAAAACTCGTCAGAAATTTATACGAAAACGGCACCAAGTATATTTTTTGGTGAAGAAATTCCAATTGCAGGAATTGCCGGTGACCAGCAAGCCGCTCTTTTCGGTCAAACATGCTTTGCAAAAGGCATGGCTAAAAATACGTACGGTACCGGTTGTTTTATGTTATTAAATACGGGTGACCAAGCGGTACATTCTGAAAATGGTTTGTTGACAACGATTGCTTGGGGCATTGATGGGAAGGTAACCTATGCGTTAGAAGGCAGTGTCTTTGTGGCAGGATCAGCTATTCAGTGGTTACGTGATGGGCTTCGCATGATTCGTACCGCAAAGGACTCTGAAAAATATGCCACAAAGGTAGCTGATACCGATGGTGTTTACGTAGTTCCTGCATTTGTAGGGTTAGGCACGCCATACTGGGATACCGATGCACGCGGGGCTATTTTTGGTTTAACGCGTGGTACTTCGAAAGAACATTTTATCCGCGCAACACTTGAATCACTAGCTTACCAGACGAAAGATGTTCTTGATGCAATGGAAGAAGCGGCGGGCACACCAATTGAAGTGTTGCGAGTAGATGGTGGCGCTGTCAGTAATGGTCTATTAATGCAGTTCCAAAGTGATATTTTGCAGTTAAAGGTAGAGCTAGCAAAGCTTAATGAATCGACTGCGCTCGGGGCAGCCTATTTAGCTGGGCTAGCAACGAACTTTTGGCCAAATAAAGAGGCTTTAACAGCATTGTGGGTTAACGGGCAAACCTATCAACCGAAAATGACTGTAGAGCAAAGTAAGATTTTCTATGCAGGCTGGCAGAGAGCTGTGGAGGCTACACGTTTATTCAAATCATAGCTAATGGGGGAGAAAGTATGTTTTCATTTGAGCATCGTCCTAAAATTATGGATTATTTAGAGCAGTATAGCTTTGACGTATTAGTCATTGGAGGTGGCATTACGGGTGCGGGGATTGCACTTGATGCGGCGTCGAGAGGCTTATCAGTTGCACTAATTGACAAGCAAGACTTTGCGGCGGGTACTTCTAGCCGTTCAACAAAGCTTATTCACGGAGGTCTTCGTTATTTAAAACAATTTGATGTAGGGGTAGTGGCAGAAGTTGGGCGTGAACGTGAAATTGTTTATGACAATGCTGTTCATGTAACGACACCTGAAAAGATGCTGTTACCTTTATATAAGCACGGTACACTTGGACCATTTACGACTTCGGTGGCGTTAAAGGTTTATGACAGACTAGCAGGTGTCAAAAAACAAGAACGTCGCACGATGCTAAGTGCACAAGAAACAGCCACACTAGAACCGCTTTTAAAGCGCGATGAGCTAGTTGGCGGTGGCTATTATGTAGAGTATCGGACTGACGATGCACGTTTAACAATTGAAGTGCTAAAAAAAGCGGTTGAATATGGCGCGCTTTGTGTAAACTATACAGAAATGACAGAGTTTTTATATAGCAAGAAAAAGCTGATTGGGGCAAAAGTAAAAGACCATATCACTGGAAAAACAGTGGAAGTACATGCTGCGCAAATCGTCAATGCTACTGGCCCTTGGGTAGATGAAGTACGTCATAAAGATAAGCAAACAGATAAAAAACAATTACGTTTAACAAAGGGTGTCCATATCGTTCTTAGTCAAAAGGATTTCCCATTGCAACAAGCCGTTTATTTCGATATTCCAGATGGTCGTATGGCTTTCGCTATTCCGCGAGATGGCAAAACATATATAGGAACAACAGATACAGTTTATGAAGGCGATCCAATACATCCTACTGCCACACAACAAGATGTAGATTATTTAATTGAGGCTGCTAAAACAGTATTCCCTACAGCCGAAATTACAAGAGATACAATAGAATCTTCTTGGGCAGGTGTACGTCCGCTTATTTTTGAAAAAGGCAAAAATCCTTCTGAAATTTCGCGTAAAGATGAAATATGGACAGCATCAAGCGGCTTGATGACCATTGCAGGTGGCAAGCTAACAGGCTATCGTCAAATGGCTGAAACAATCGTTGATAAAATTGTGAAAACACATAAATTTAAGCATGCAAGTCCATGTATGACACGTGAGTTGTCGCTTTCTGGTGCAAAGGGCATTAATGCGATTAATTTCCCAGACTATACTGCCTATAAAGCAAGAGAAGGTGTTCAATATGGACTGAATTATGACGAGGCGAAGCATTTAGTGCAAAAATACGGTACCAATGTTGACGCATTATTTGATCAGGTGAAATATTTACATGAGCATGGTAGTACGATGCCCCTCGCTTTACATGCGATGCTACTATACGGCATAGAAGCGGAAATGGTATATACACCTTGTGATTTCTTTATTCGTCGTACAGGCTTGCTATACTTTGATATTGATGCAGTGAAACGTTATAAACAACAAGTAGTGCAAGTGATGCAGCAGCGTTTACATTATTCAGAGTCACAAAGAAATACTTATATTGCTCAATTAGAACAAGCGATTCTAGATGCGACAAGTTTTCCTAATGTGGAGGTGTAAAAGATGGAGCGTTATATGAAAATGTCTGATGGACATTTTGTGTTTACACGAATTTTGACGCCGACTATTCCCTGTAAGGGACATTTTCATATTTTACATGGTATGGCAGAGCATAGCGGTCGTTACGTAAACTTTGCACAAATTCTTTGTGCGGCTGGCTATGCCGTGTCCATGCATGATCAGCGCGGGCATGGGGAGACGGCAGGTTATAATGGCACATTAGGCTTTTTCGCTGAAAAAAATGGTTTTGATCGGGTTGTGGAAGATGCGCATGAAGTCATGATGGCTATACATGCTCAATTTGCAGATGTGCCTTTAATGGTATTCGGGCATAGTATGGGGTCCTTTATTGCTAGAAGATATATTCAACTTTATGGAGCAAATGTTGCTAACGTTATTCTTTGTGGAACAGGAAGTGTTTCAGCGTTGCATAGGATAGGACATTATGTTGCGCAAGTATTCGCAATGCGGCACGGTAAAGAAACCGAGAGCCCTTTATTAAATAAGTTGAGCTTTGGTAGCTTTAATAAGCAGTTTCCAAATCCTAAAACCGGGTATGATTGGCTATGTTCGGTAGAGCAGGAAGTGCAAAAGTATATTGACGACCCATATTGTGGCTTTATTCCAAGCAATCAATTTTTTGCTGACTTAACAGCTGGCTTTATGGTATTGAATCGAAAAAAAGAGATTGAAAAAATACAGAAAAACTTGCCGATTCTATTGATCAGCGGTAGCAAGGACCCTGTTGGTGATAGTGGTCTAGGTGTTTATTCCGTAGCTGAACAATTTGCAGCAGCAGGATTACAAGATGTTACTGTCTATTTATTTGAAGATAAACGACATGAAATTTTAAATGAAGACAATCAACAGGCGGTTCATCAAGTTTTATTACGGTGGTTAGAAAAGTATGATAGAAAATAAAATACAGCAAGCAGAGGTCGTAGCGATTGTTGGGCCAACAGCTTCAGGTAAAACAGCACTAAGCATTGAACTAGCCAAAAAGTACAATGGTGAAATTATTAATGGCGATTCCATGCAAATTTATAAAGGTTTAGATATTGGTACAGCGAAAATTACTGAAGAAGAGATGGAAGGTGTGCCACATCACTTATTAAGCTTCAAAGAGCCAACGGAATCCTTTTCAGTAGCGGAATACCAAGCGTTAGTACGCTCTAAAATTAATGAAATACAGGCGCGTGGTAAGCTACCGATTATTGTTGGAGGTTCTGGCCTATATGTACAAGCAGTCCTTTATGATTTTCAATTTACAGACGAGCAGGTTGATGACCTAGCACGTAAAGCTTATTATGAGGAGCTAGAAAAGTTAGGTCCAGAAGCTATGCATGCTAAGTTAGCAGCACTTGATCCGAAAACTGCTGAAACAATTCATCCAAACAATACAAGACGTGTGATTCGAGCGTTAGAAATGATTGAATTAAGTGGTGTTTCAAAGGCGTCAGAGGAACACAATCGTGGAGAAATCCCATTGTATCGCCACTTAATTATAGGACTTGGTCAAAATATGTCTCGCGAAGAACTTTATGAGCGCATTAATCTCCGAGTGGATGTCATGATGGATAAAGGGCTACTGCAAGAAGTGCAGGGACTATGGCAACAAAATATTCGAGGTGTACAGTCGATTCAAGCGATCGGCTATAAGGAATTGTATGATTACTTAGATGGTAGATGTACATTAGAAGAAGCAATCGAAAATTTAAAGCAAAATTCTCGACGTTATGCGAAAAGACAGTTGACTTATTTCCGCAATAAAATGGATATTCATTTTATTTGAAAAGACTAAAAACTTTAATAATTTCTAAAAATTACTAATTGATAAATTGGTAGAACATGCTACTATAGGAATGAAGAGGTAGAAAGAGAGTAGGGGAGGCGCATTCTATGAAATCAATCAATTTGCAAGATACGTTTTTGAACCATCTACGTAAAAACAGTGTTTTTGTAACTGTGTTTCTGTTAAACGGGTTCCAGTTAAAAGGAACTGTGAAATCCTATGATAACTTTACAGTATTATTAGTAGATGCTGAAAGTAAACAGCATCTCATTTACAAACACGCAATTTCTACATTCGTTCCAGCAAAGCAAGTCGAATTTTTAGAGGCAGAAGAATAAATAAAGTAAATAGAAACAGTTAGTGTTACATCACTAGCTGTTTTTTTTCGTTCACGCTATAATGTAATAGGAAATTGATATATTGGAGGATTTTATAGATGAAATCGATGGATACAACACAATTATTAGAACGATTAGATGCAAACGAAGACCTTTACATTATTGATGTGCGAGAAGACGATGAAGTAGCACAAGGTGTTATCCCTGGTGCGCAACATATTGCACTTGGGACAATCCCTGAGCGCTTGGATGAATTAGATACGACTAAACCATATATTATCGTTTGTAAAGCAGGTGGACGTTCTGCAAATGCTTGTGCATACTTAGAAGCACAAGGCTTTGACGTAACAAACCTTGAAGGTGGCATGCTTGCTTATGATGGAGAATTAGAATTTAAATAAGAAGATATATCGAGGTATGTAACAGGTCAGCTTGTTAAGTACCTCGTTTTTTAGTGGACTAAAATGCGAGTATCAATATTGACACTAAAAACACTTTGTCGTAAATTTAAAGTAATTACATAAAAGCATTAGGTGCCCACTTTGGGAGAATAGGGAATAAAGTGAAAATCTTTAGCGGTCCCACCACTGTAAAACGGAGTTTTATAGAGAATACCACTAGCATAGCTGGGAAGGTTCTATAAAATGTTGAAATTGAGCCAGGAGACCTGCCTAATTGCTTCGGATGATATAGACGATGGAAAAGTCTGTAGTTTATTTGTTATGAGATAAACTACAGGTTTTTCCATTTTTTTATTTCAATCTTTATGTAATAGGCTATTTAAAAAGGAGAAATGAACATGCAATTATTACAACAAACACTTCAACAGATTCAACATGCTAATAACGAAATAATGGAAAAAGCAAGGGACTATATAGATTCTCTTAGCAAGCCACCAAGTAGCTTAGGAAAACTTGAATCACTGGCTATACAATTGGCTGGTATTACAGGAGAGCTCTATCCTAAAATTGATAACAAAGCAATTATTGTCTGTGCAGGCGATCACGGTGTGTGTGATGAAGACGTAACATCCAATCCGCAAGATGTAACATTTCTTCAAACATTAAATTTTCCAAAAGGGATAACAGGTGTTTGTGCTATTGCAAACATAACAAATGCCAAAATTGTAACAGTGGACGTAGGGGTAAAACAGGATATTCCGCTCGATGCGGGTGTTATAATAAAAAAAATCAAATACGGGACGGATAACATGGCAAAAGGTCCAGCCATGACAAGGGAAGAAGCCATTCAATCAATTGAAGTAGGAATTGAAGTAGCAACGGCAGAAATAGCACAAGGAGTTAATGTATTGGGTACAGGTGAAATGGGGATTGGCAATACTACACCAAGTGCGGCTATCTTATCCGTACTGCATGCGTGTCACCCACAACAAGTGACAGGATTCGGTGCAGGGGTTGGATCAGGAGGAATTGCGCATAAAGTTGAAGTCATTCAAAACGCCATTGCCTTAAATAAACCGAATCGTCATGATGCGATTGATGTACTTGCAAAAGTGGGTGGGTTAGAGATAGGTGCGATGGCTGGTGTAATTCTGGCGGCTGCTGCCAATCGTAAGCCCGTTGTAATTGATGGCTTTATTTCGACAGTCGCTGCTCTTATCGCTTATGAACTCGAACCGAAAGTGCAAGATTATATTATTCCTTCCCATGCCTCTGAAGAACCGGGGGCAAAAATAGCTGCTGAACTGTTAGGAGTGGAGCCGATGCTTCATATGAACATGCGATTGGGAGAGGGTTCTGGTGCAGCTTTAGCCTTTCCAATACTCGATGCAGCTTGCTCTATGGTGAGCAACATGGCGACATTAGCTGAGTCTGTCGGGCTGGTAGAGAAGTAATCATTTGTTAAGTGCCGAAAGGGAAAAATCATAGTTAAACATTTAAAGAGTAATCGTCTATAGCCAAAAGGAAGCTGGGGCAAAAGAGAAAAAGTGTTAGATTGAACCCAATCAATCTAACACTTTTCTGCTATGCCGTTGTTACCCGCTATCAACAACTAGGTGAACACTTCTAATTTTTTATTTATTGCAAAAGCAAGAATAGCTAAGTTCTACATCCTTAAGCTCGATTCAATTTTCGCAAAGGTAAGCGCCATTTCTTCATATATGAAAGTACTCGTAAAATTGTAATAACTCCGAATAACACGTATAAAAAGATATCTCCTTCTAGTAATTCCAATCCAATAAGTAGACCAGCAAGTGCTGCCCAGACACCGTAGATTTCATCACGTAGCACGAGTGGCTTACGTCCTGCCAATAAATCACGAACTATTCCACCGCCTGAACCAGTTAAGACTGCGGCTACAATAACCGCACTAATGGGCATATTGAGCTTCACTGCATATAATGCCCCTTGTATAGCAAAAGCCGATAAGCCTATAGCATCTGTAAAATTGCCCCAACGATGCCAATGCTGTATAAGATGATGAGGAAAAATAAAAAATATCGTAATGGCAGCGATTGCAATTTGAAACATCATATCCTGTCCCCACAACGTTGTAACTGGTAAACCGATAAGTAAATTACGAATGGCACCGCCACCGAATGCAGTTACAATGCCAAGTATATATACACCGAATAAATCGTATTCTTCTTCCATTGCAATTATTGCCCCGGAAATAGCGAAGGCAATTGTCCCAATTATGCTAAAAACTTCCCAAGCCATCACTTTCCCTCCTTAAACGAGAATAATTTGTAGTAAGTCCGCCCCTTAGCTTAGCGTATTTAACAGCTAGACACAATAGCATTTTTTGCAGGGTTGCAAACAAATTGATAAGATAGGAAAGAACAATTTGAAACGGAGACGAAAACAATGACTTTTACAACCCATTTAACAGCAGAAACGTTAGCATTAGCGGAAAAAATTGAGGAAAGAGTCCGCCCATATCATACGAAAGTAGAAAATATGGCGTTCTTCAACCAGCAAAAAGTCCTTTCAGCATTTAGAACGCATCAAGTGAGCGATTTTCATTTACATCCATCCAATGGCTATGGCTATGATGATGAGGGCCGTGACAATCTTGAACGTGTGTATGCGGAAGTTTTTGGAGCAGAGGCGGCAATTGTTCGTCCTCAAATCATATCTGGAACACATGCAATTACGCTTAGTCTATTCGGCGTGTTACGACCAGGTGATGAATTGCTTTATATATCAGGCCAACCATATGACACATTACAGTCGATTGTCGATGGAGGAGACAAAGATACGGGCTCGCTAAAGGACTATAAAATTGGTTATCGACATGTAGATTTAATCGATAATGAAACGGTTGACTGGTCGGCAGTCGCTGCAGCCATTACACCGAACACAAAAATGATAGCCATTCAACGTTCAAAAGGCTATGCATCACGTCCATCCTTTACGATTTCGCAAATTGCAGAAATGTGTGCCAAGGTACGGGAATTAGCACCCAATGCTATTATATTTGTAGATAACTGCTATGGAGAATTTGTGGAAGCACAAGAACCTACAGAAGTAGGTGCGGATTTAATGGCTGGTTCGCTTATTAAAAATCCAGGTGGCGGTTTAGCTAAAATAGGTGGTTATATTGCAGGTCGAGCTGACTTAGTAGAAAAATGTGCTTATCGTATGACATCACCAGGAATTGGTGCGGAGGCAGGCGCTACATTAAATACGCTAGGTGACTTTTACCAAGGCTTTTTCCTAGCACCACATGTAGTCAGCCAAGCATTAAAAGGTGCGATTTTCACAGCGGCTATGTTAGAGGAAGTAGGCATGACGACGTTCCCAAGTTATCGTGCTGAACGTACAGATTTAATTCAATCGGTATCGTTTAATACAGCCGAGCAAATGGTTGCTTTCTGTCGTGAAATTCAAGCCAACTCGCCAATTAATGCGCATTATGCACCAGAGCCTGCTTATATGCCAGGCTACGAGGATGATGTTATTATGGCGGCAGGCACATTTATTCAAGGTTCGAGTATTGAACTGACAGCAGACGGTCCAATTCGTCCACCATTTACAGCATTTATTCAAGGTGGCTTGACATATGAGCACGTGAAATTTGCTATTTGTAGTGCAGTTCAAGGCTTACAAAAATAGACTTTATTAACAAGGCCCCATTACAGTTTAGTGATGGGGCTTGTCTCTAATATAAATAGATAAACTGTAAATGTGTATGTTTCGTTCAGGTATTTTGACTAGTTTTTAACAATTTTGCATCAATTCTAAAAAAAATTAAAAAACCATGTTAGGAAACCTAACATCTTTGTTGACAGTGAATTTTTTTCGTTATATGATAAGCGGGTATTGGGGGGGACTTAAATGAGTCGTGAAATTAGACGAACTATGCCGTTATTATCTATGAGTATCGTGATGCAATTGACCGAGCTTTCGGCACGCCAAATTCGTTATTATGAAGAACACCATTTAATTGAGCCACACCGAACAGAAGGCAATCGTCGTATGTTTTCATTAAATGATGTCGATATACTTCTTGAAATAAAAGATTACTTGGAGCAGGGCATGAATATGGCGAAGATTAAAAAAATATTTGCCAAAAAATCAGATCCTATTGCCGCTGAAGAACCAGATTTAACCGACACAGAATTACGTCGGATTATGCGCGAAGAAATGCGTCAAGCGCAGCGCATGCAAAAATCATCCATCCGACGTGGGGATTTATCCCGATTCTATTAAAATAAATACGAAATGGTTCAAATTACAATCAGTTTATTATTTTTTTAGTAGGGTAGGGTAATGATATAAGCAAGACAATTTATAGGAGTGTGGAAAACTGTGGGTAAATACACAAAAGACGACATCAAGCGTTTAATCGAGGAGAAAAATGTAAGTTTCATTCGTTTACAATTTACGGATATTCTAGGTACTATTAAAAACGTTGAAATTCCTGTTAGTCAACTAGACAAAGCACTAGAAAACAAAATGATGTTCGATGGCTCGTCCATTGAAGGCTTCGTGCGTATTGAAGAATCGGATATGTATTTATATCCTGATTTAGATTCTTTCGTAGTGTTCCCTTGGACTTCAGAAAAAGGGAAAGTAGCACGTTTCATCTGTGACGTATACACTGCAAAAGGCGAACCATTCGCTGGTGACCCACGTAACAACTTAAAACGTATCCTTAAAAAAATGGAAGATATGGGCTTCACAAGCTTCAACTTAGGACCTGAGCCAGAATTCTTCTTATTCAAATTAGATGCAAAAGGTGAACCTACATTAGAAGTAAATGACCACGGTGGTTATTTTGACTTAGCGCCTACAGATTTAGGTGAAAACTGTCGTCGTGATATCGTGTTAGAGCTTGAAGAAATGGGCTTTGAAATCGAAGCTTCACACCATGAAGTAGCACCAGGTCAACATGAAATCGACTTTAAATATGCAGATGCTATTACAGCTTGTGACAACATCCAAACATTCAAACTAGTTGTTAAAACAATTGCACGTAAACACGGTCTACATGCTACATTTATGCCAAAACCATTGTTCGGTGAAGCAGGCTCTGGTATGCACTTCAACGTATCTTTATTTAAAGGGAAAGAAAATGCATTCTACGATGAATCTACAGAGCTAGGTCTTTCTGAAACAGCAATGCAATTTATGGCAGGTGTTCTTGCACACGTACAAGGATTCACAGCCGTAACAAACCCAACAGTAAACTCTTATAAGCGTTTAGTTCCAGGTTATGAAGCGCCATGTTATGTTGCATGGTCTGCACAAAACCGTTCACCACTTATTCGTATCCCGTCTGCACGCGGACTTTCAACTCGTGTAGAAGTACGTTCAGTGGATCCTTCAGCAAACCCATATTTAGCGATGGCTGTTATTTTAGAAGCGGGTCTAGAAGGTATCCGTCAACAATTAACGCCACCTGCAGCGATTAACCGCAATATCTATGTAATGACAGAAGAAGAACGCAAAGCGAACGGTATTGCGAATTTACCACCAGCACTAGACGATGCGTTAACATTACTTGCACAAGATAAAGTGGCTCAATCAGCTTTAGGTGAACACATTTACGCAAACTTCAAAGAAGCAAAAGAAATCGAGTTCGATATGTACCGTACAACCGTACACCAATGGGAACGCGACCAATATTTAAAAATGTATTAATCAAAAAACGTTGGAGCTCATGGGCTCCAACGTTTTTTTTTGCCCACAAATCCTTTTGTCAAGCCCACAAACTGTCCACAGCTATTTTGACACTCCTAAAATATAGTATTTAATTATTTTAAAAAAACATTTTTGTCAATTATTGAATAATAACCAAATATTTTTTAAAATTTTTTTATGGATGAAAGGAGCATTGACTGTGCAAATAACAAAATTTTTTCATAAGCTACCGAAAGAAAGTAAGAATTCAATTTACTTATATAACTTTAAAAGAGTGTTAAATAAAGATGTGAAAATTATACAAAATTCTAGAAGACGTTCCATTGTTTTTGAGGATAAAGAACAAGAAATTATATTAAAGAAGTTATTACCAGACGGAAAAGGCGATAATGATATTTGTGCTTTGCTGGAGTTACATGATAGTCCATATTTTCCTAAGATGTTCGCTTATAAAAAAAGAGATTATTTATTTATAGAAAAAGCAAAAGGTAAAACGCTTTTAGAGATGCTAAAAGAAGGTATAAGTCTTGAAGAATTAAGAAAAATTCTTAATCAATTGATTAAAGCCAAAAAGGAAATGATGAGTGTCAATCGATATGATTTTGATTTTAAACTAGAACATATCTATTGGGATAACGAACAAGAAATAATCAAGTGGATCGATTTAGGTGTTTGTGTAAAAATGCCAATGGAGTATTCTGAAGAAGAAAAAAATAGAAGAATTGAACAATGTATTATAAAAGTAAAATTAAAATTTTTATTTTATGGCTATGATTTATTTAACGAGATGAATAGGTAATGCCTAAGGGTGCTATACACTATAAAAAAGCATTGCAGTTTTTAACTGCAATGCTTTTTTGTTGCGCGATGTGTGTTTAACTTTTTGTAATGTTGATAATATGCCATTTTCTACTTCACAGTTTGGACAAAAAATAAAAATTAATGATAGTCGGCTATCTTTATTTATTGCAAAGTAAACAGTATTTTTGTAAAATTACACTCACGGTTTAATTAAACTACTTAAATTAAACTACTTTGTTTAGAATATAAATAGACTAGGTGTTCGTAGAAAGGAAGTAATAATTAAGTGAAGTTTAAAGAATTTTTAAAAACGAAAGGTGCCAAGGGCTCTATTTTTATGGGGATCTTTTATGCTGTATGTATGTTGGGTATCTTCCTACCAGGTTACACAGCGATACCAGGCAATATTGATGCATTACCAATTGCGATTATTAATGATGATAAAGGGGAATATGGTGCCCAAATAGCTGATAGCTTAACTGAACAGCTTCCATTTAAGGATATTGAAACAGATATTACTAATAAAGAGGCATTAAAAGATTTAGAGAAAAACGACTTAGCGTTAGTCGTTCACATTCCAGAGACATTTTCTGCTGATTTACAAAAAGGAGATGTTTCATCAAGCATCGATTTCTCCATTAACGAAGCAAGTGCAACCGCTGTATCGTCCTCTATGCAACAAATTGTTATGCAAATAAATGAGCAACTAAGTGCACAGTTTTCACAACAAACAGCGCAAGGGATTTTAATGAACTTACATTTACCACAAGAGCAAGCAGCCAAATTAGCAGAGCAAATTGAAAATAGCTATGTAGGAAATATCGAGACAATTAATGATGTGCCAGACGGCATGCATAACAATATGCTACCAATGTTTTTAACGATGGCGCTTTATGTAGGTGCTATGATTGGCGCAATGCAATTAGTGGGAGCGTTTAAAGCAAATCGTGGGAAAGCAACGAAAACACGTTTATTCGTTTATATGCAATTAACAGCGATACTCATTGGTATTTTGGCTGGGCTTGTTTCAACGGGCATGTCATTTGCTATCAATGATTTATCGGGAACTGATGTGTTCTTCCAAATATTAGGCCAACAAATTTTAATTTATTGGGCATGCTTTAACTTCAATGCGGTTGTTGTGTTATTAATTGGGGAAGCAGGAATGATTTTAAACATTCCAATTTTATTAATTCAGACAATCGCTAACGGTGCAACAATATCTCGTGAAATGATGTATTTACCGTATGAGTGGATTAGCCATATTTCACCAATGTATTATTCTGTTCAAGCATACTTTAGCAATATTTTTGGTAGTATTAGTGCCACACCTTTTATTTTAGGATTAACAACAGTTGGATTTGTAGCGATGGTTATAAATGTACTGATCGTTTGGATGCTTCATAAACCCCTACCAATAACTGTAGAACAATAGAGCAAAGAAATATGCACTTATAATTCTGATGAAGTAAATCATTAGTTTTGATAAAATGGAACTAATATTTGCCTAAGGAGCTGAAATAATGGCAATTCAAATTTTCATTCTTAGCAAGCTTATGGAAGAAGATAATTATCCTTATAATTTAAAAAAACAAATTTCTGAATTACAGTCTCTTGACTCAATTAATGGTTTGACGGAAAGTAAGTTATACTATCATTTTGAATCGTTAGCGAAACAAGGACTAATTGAGACGAAAGAAGTTATAAAAGAAGATAATCGACCAGATAAGCACGTTTTTGCTATAACGGAAAAAGGACGCGAAGCCTTGCCAAAAAAGATTTATAAATCATTTGAAAATGCAAACACAATTGGTGATATGGTTATTGGTTTAGCCAATATCAAACATGTTGACCGCGATCGGGTTATTCATATTTTAGAAAAAAAGTTAAACGCGATGCATTCAAAATGGGATAATCTCTTTAATTCAGATAGACAACAGTTTATGAAACCAGGAGTAGAAGTGCTGGCTGAATTTGTTAGCGATTATGCGAATTTTAGAATACAGGGCTCCATACAATACCTAGAAAGATTAATAGAGCATGTACGAAAAGGAGAAATATAACAGAAAGAGACTATTTGCAATGATGATTGTAAATAGTCTTTTTTGCGCTTATTTTTTCAATGAGATTTTTCCCGCAAATAATCAAGGGATTATTATATAATTGAATGATAAGTGCCGACGAAGGGGAAAGTGCAGCTCTTATCAGGCAATTCCGATAGAAAGCTTAATTTAGCAATTACTTAAAGTGTTATCAGCATTAAAAAATACGAAAATATACTGACAATAAAATTTATAACTAAGGTTATAGTAATTTTTTATATCCAAATTATGATAATAGTTTTGCTTTTCAATAATTATATAGGCCTTTGACAATATTGCTTTTACAATAACTTTAAATATATACAAATAAATTGTAAAATAAAATGATATATGTGTTTTAATAGATTAAGAAATATGCGTCTTTTAACTTAAGTAATAGCTAGTCAAAATACATAAATAGGAGTAAAAGAAGACAATGAAATCAAGACAGTTGAGGCTAAAACATTTAATAATGGGTTTAGCTATGGCAGCGTTTTTTTTCACAAGCATCGGTAGCATATGGAGTGGTTATCGTATGAATGTGGATTCCATCAAGGAAAATTCACTTGAAACAAATCGTGTATATGCTCAAAAATTGGCAACTACCGCAAGCGCCTACTTAGAAGAAGCCTTTCAAATTTTAGGTTACAGCGCAGATCATATGGAATCAATTATGGGCGATGAAGCAGCATTGGATAAAGAAACAGACCGTTTGAAAATGCAAAATAATATGTTTAACTCCGTTATAGTGTCGAATGCGGATGGTCTAGTACTGTCAGTTTCACCACCTTCTGTAGATGTAAAAGGAAAGTATTTGACCTCTGTAGGAGGGAAAGAGGCGTTATCCAAAAAAACGCCTCTCGTATCGAAACCGTATAAAGGGATTACAGGGAGACTCATTATTTTTATCTCCTATCCTATATTTTCAGCGCAGAACGAATACTTGGGAATGGTAGCAGGTACAATTTATTTAAAAGAACATAATGTATTTAATTTGCTGTTAGGGGAGCATTATTATAATGACGGTTCTTATGTGTTTGTAGTAGATGCAGATGGACGTATTATCTACCATCAAGATCCAAGTCGCATCAATGATGTTGTAATGGAAAATAAAGTAGTGAAAGCAGTAGTATCAGGAAAAAATGGTGCACAGCTAGTCACGAATACTAAAAATGTTGAAATGTTGGCTGGATATAGTGCAGTACCGATAACGGGTTGGGGTGTCATTTCTCAACGACCATTAGAAGTAGCGCTAGAGCCTTCGTTTGATCGAGTACAAGAAGTAGCAATTAATGCAATACCGCTTATGCTTTTGTCGATTTTTGTTTTATTATGGACCGCAGCGCGAATTGCCCGCCCGTTGCAGCAGTTAGCAACATTAACAGAAGAGAGCTTAGATTCGAGAAGTGTTGAAGGGTTAAAGTCCGTACGCAGTTGGTATTTTGAAGCATATTATTTAAAGAGTGCACTTATTCGAAGTTTGTCCTTTTTGCAAGGGCAAGTTTCCTATTTTAAAGATCAGTCGACAACCGACCCTTTAACTGGGGTCACAAACCGACGAACAATGGATGCTACGCTATCTGAATGGGAGAAAAATCAATTGATGCATTCAATTATTTTACTCGATTTGGATCATTTCAAGAGCGTCAACGATACCTATGGCCATGCAGTGGGAGATAAAGTATTACAATATTTAGCCAAAAAAATGAAAGCAGTGGCACGAGAAAACGATATTTGTTGTCGTTATGGCGGTGAGGAATTTATTATTCTATTACCTAATACGACTGTTGAAGAAGCAGCCGTTGTAGCGGAAAATTTAAGACAACAGTTAGCAAATTCGAACAGTCCTTGTGGTCGTCCAGTAACGCTATCAGCGGGAGTTGCAGAGTATCCTAAAATGGCTAGTACGACAGAAGCATTGATTGAAGCGGCAGATGGAGCATTGTATCTTGCTAAGCAAGCAGGTCGGAACCAGGTAAAAACAGCAGGCGAAAAATAATGTTAGTTATATAAGAAAAGCGATGAGACATCAAGAGTCTCATCGCATACAAATTAATACCCCATGCCCATATGTTTATGGTGACCCATGTGTTGTTGTGGCATATGGCAGTGATTATGTGGCATACCACATAGTGTATGATTTTCACAGCATTCATTTACTACGTTCTCTGTGCATGGGAAGTAGTATTGATGATCAATAATATGTTTGTTCACTGTTGTAATATGTGCAGGTTGAACGTGTGGTACAACTGTATGAATGTAATTTGTGCGTACATATTGCTCTGGCGGTAAAAATTGTGGTGGGTCAAATTGTGTTGGCATTGTTTGTGGTGGGCAGCATTGTGGTCCTCTTCCATGGTGACGCTTACGATTAAACATGTTATTACCTCCTGTTTTGATAAGTTGTGGTTCATAATTAACATATGAGATGTAAGACTAAATGGTCTATTTGTATGCCTATTAAGGGCTAGTTAAATCTCTTAAACGCCCCAATAGCATGAATTTTCTTGCCCGTGTGATGTTAAATTGAAAAAGTATTATGGTGAAAAGTCAAAAAGGGATTTAGGCTATTTGTCAATTTACGTATACAGCAAAAGAAATGAAAATCCAGCTGTTAAATAAAAGTATCATGTAACTAATAAAGGATAGTTCTGAAGCCAAGCTATTGGCGAGAACTATCCTTTGTTTTTATGGGTTTTATCATCAGTATTTAAATAAAATTGTTTGGGTGACAGGCACTGTTATTTATACCATTGTGCATCAAAATCTAGCTGTAACGCTTTACCTAAGGCTAAACCAAATTGAATAAAACCTCTACCTCTAGCCGTGATAATCCTACCATCCTGAACTATTAGTTCATCGGCGTAATAGCTAAGATCAAAAACACCCAATTGTTTCATGCCTTCAAGTGGTAAACCGACTGTATAGTATTTATCCTTTAGTACACCTGCCTTGGCTAAAAGATAAGGGGAACTGGAAATACTAGCTATGACTGCGCCTTGTAAATCCAATGTCTTAATAAAATATAATAATTCTTGCTCATCTACTAATGTTCCAATATCCATACAGCCAGGTAATAAGAGACTATCAATCTCATCTACATTAATTTCGCTTAATTGCCTATCGGCTAGACAAGTTAAACCAGATTCGCCCATAATCTTCTGATGATTTAAGCCAATCGTTACGATAGGTTTTTTCCCTTGCATTAATATCGATAACGCTACACTTAATTCGTATTCACTAAAATTGCGGATATAAAAGTACGGCAGTTTTTTTCATTTTTATCCTCTCTTTTCATGCGTAATATCTATATATTAATGATAGAAATTTTGTACAGAACTGCTACTACGCAGAGATTGTACCGCTGCCTTTTTCTTAACACGTCTCCATAAAAATAACAGATACACAAACAGTACAATGATGATAAGATACGCTGTTAACATGGAACTTTCTGCATTCCCCATAAAATTAAAGAAGTTGTTGAAACCATGGAAGACAATCGTCAAAATAATAGATTGCCCATCGATTATAAGTAACGAAAGAACGAGACCTACAAGAAAGGCATAAATAATCTGTATAATGGTATCTTCCAGCGATTGTCCCCCAATAAGTTGCAATGCATGCGTCACGCCAAAAAGAATACTAGAAAGCCAAATAGCAGTAAAAGTTCCCTTAGATAACAATAAGCGCAGCAAGATGCCTCTAAAAACTGTTTCTTCAATAAAAGCAACAACAAACATTTGCATGATAAACATGAGCAATAAATCGCTAATGGATTCGAAATTTAACCCTTTCGTACTAAATAAAATAATACATAAAACGAAAATCATAGGTGAGTAGACAAAGATATTTTCGATATTAATGGGAATAAAGAAATAATGACGCCATTTCTTTTTGGCAATTATATAAAGAACGAGACCGATTGCTAAAGGAATCAACAAAGCAAATTGCAAAAAGGGACTAGAAGGTTGTTGAATGGAAACGTAAGCCCCGTTGGCAACATAAAAAAATAGAAGAAGCAGTTCTAAACCTACAATTTTACAAATCATTTTTTTCATTTTGTCGATCCCTTCAAGGTTTTATGATGGCATTGCAGGAGCTTTTCGTAATGCACTTGAGATGACAATATAAATGATAATAATCATACCTAGTAAGCTACTGATTATTTGCAAAGTGGATGCTTTCGATAATGTCAGCAAAAGTGGCGAGTACCATCCGAAAATTACCATCATTATCGGAATCAAAGCCATTACACCAATAAAACTGTAGCCACCTAATGTGCCGAAGCGATAAAAGACGACATTTAAAAGCAGGCTTGAGATTAAACAAAATAGTAGTAACACGGTGTCTATCGCCATTGTTAGAAAAAATGAATCCGAACTGCTAAAAAAGAATAGAGGGTGAATAATGACCATATTTTGATAATCTAATAGATTTGAGACGAAGGAAATCATTTTGTGTGTACAGGCAATTATAAATGCACCAATAAGGCTCCAAACGATGAAAAATAAGCCTACGTTCCAAACATACTGCATACGGCTTAAGCCAAGCTTTAAAAAATAAGGCAATGTTTTATTTAAAATTTTAGCACCCATCGTACTATAAAAAATATAGACAGGTATAGAGATGGTCATAGCAAAAGTAATATATTGTCCAAAAAAGGAATCAATAAAAAATGACAGTAGGACAATGGCAAACAAAATGCACCAAAAAATAATATTACTTTTTTTATAGCTTTGAAAAAATACATATAAACTACCTTGTACTGTTTTCATTTTACTAACCTCTCTTTCTGCTGTTTACTTAAATACACTAACAGGTCTTGTAAAGATACATTTTCTAATGTAATATTTTGACCTTCGATTGCACGACCGTTGGCATAGACAACGGCCGTCATATCATGCATAAAAATATGCTTGTAAATGACTTCTAAGTCTAGTATTGCGCGTTCAACATCTTGAGCATTTCCTTTTACTGCAACAATATACTGATCCCATTGCTCCGCCGTTTTTTGCAGCAATAACTCACCTTCTTGCAGAATAAGGATTTCTTCAAACAATTCACTGGCTTCATCTATTAAATGCGTCGATAAAAGGAATAGCCTTGGATGTTCTATTTGTTGATCAATTAATAAATCATAAAATGTATTGCGGGCAGCTACGTCTAAGCCAATATAGGGCTCATCGAAAATGGTAATGGCAGCATGACTAGCAAACCCTGTAATAATACCGAGTGCAGATACCATCCCTTTAGATAAATTGCGCACTTTATCTTTTGGATTAAGGGCAAATACTTGAAGAAGCTCATTTGCAAGCTGTTCATCCCACTTTGGATAGAAAAAACGATTAGTCTTTAAACATTGTGCGATCGTCATATCTTCTTGAAAATTGCCACTCTCTGCAACAAAACAAATGTTACGCAATATAGCAGGGGCATTGAAAACATTCTCGCCATTGATACGTATATGCCCTTCAGTTGTAGGAATAAGCCCTGCTAATAAATTTAAAAATGTTGTTTTACCAGCGCCATTATGACCTAAAAAACCGATGATTTTTTGCCCTTCAATCGTAAAAGATACATTTTTTAAAGCATGTTTTTGCTTATACAGTTTGCTAACATTTCTAACATCAATCTTCATAAATTATCCCCTCTGTAACATATTTTGTAATTCTTCGTCAGAGATGCCTAATCGTACCGCCTCTTTTTTTAACGGTTCAATATGTTGTGCAAAAAAGTTTTCCTTACGTTCTGCAATTAAAATTTTTCGTGCATCTGTACTGACAAACATACCTACGCCTCGTTTTTTATAAATGACACCTTTTTCCACTAATTCGTTCACACCCTTGCCTGCTGTTGCAGGATTTATTTGATACTCTTTGGCAAATTCATTGGTTGATGGAATGCGATCTTCAGATTGTAGTTGCCCATCAAGAATGGCATCTTCAACCCGTTCACGAATTTGCTGGAAGATTGGTTTTTCATTGCTTAACGAATAAATCACAATCCACCTCCTAGTTAATTGGTTCATTACTTATGTAACTAACCATACAACGAAGCAATTAAATTGTCAATTTATTGTTGGCAATTATCTCTAGTTTTAAAAATCTTGTTTTCATATAGTTTATTTTCAAATTTTGTCCTTTTATGATTGGGCTAGGTTAGTTCGTTTCGGAGTTGCATGAGTAGGAAGGTGATAAAATAGCATGGCGGAGGTCGTCGTTTATAACTGTGAGCAAGGGGACGCGCATGAAAAAAATAAATGCCAGGTGTCTTGAGGATTTGTTGGAGGACCCATTATTTAGTCGTGCTTTGCGGTAATGTCTATAAAAAAAGACTCGATTCCACTAAAGAGGAATCGAGTCCATATTGTTAGACCCACCAGCACCAATGGGTTGCCACAACCACTTTTCACTGTGAGACTTTTGAGTGGTTGGCGTTAGTGTAAGAAATAACAATAGCTGTGTTTTCTTAGCATCACTGCTTGTGACAATTTAAACGTTTAGGGCTCGTTTTATTTATTCAATTCTTTATATAAAACATATTTTAAAGCAGAAATTTCATCTTCAGATAGTTTACCTTCCATTTCGGATAATATTTCATCCTCACTAATTGAACCGTTTTGCGCTTGTTCCTGAATATCAAGTAAACGATTAACGCCCACTTTTGTTATTAACACACGTATCGCTTCTTCCTTAGTTTGGAAGGGGAGAGTATCCGGATTTGTAGTTGCTGCCTCGCTTACAATTTCTTGAACTTTCGGATCGTTCTCGATATAGGTTTTTACTTCTGCTAGATTTTCGTCATCTAAAGTAGACTCCACTTTTTCGATAATTTTTTCGGAAGCAATATTTGTCCCAAAATGCCACATGGCATAGCCAGCTGCTCCGAGTAAAACAAGAATTATTGTGATAATTGTTAAAAACTTTTTCATCAACTCACTCCTGACACTTTGAATATAGCACAACTTGTCAAAAACCACGAAGAAAAGATACTTATGACATCGCCGACAAATACTAGTTGGGCAACATTATATATCTTAATTATAGTGGATATTTTACACTTTATGACGTTACGTTTGCACCTATAAGTTTTAACATTTTTTGTTTTTATACATTATTAAGGGAATTGTAGCGTACTACTAAAAGTATGACGAAACATAACGTGGAAGTGTTGCCTCATAGGCTCCGATGAGGAGGGACAATAGAAAAACAGCTTGGTATATTCTACTCCCAAGCTGTTTTCTTGTTATCATTCAATTCCCGCGTCAATTTTTACTTCAACCTGCTTGTCATTTACATATTGTAAGTAATTTTGAGCTTCGATGAATTGCTGTTGCATTTCTTTAGGCATTGTCTCGACGTCTGGAACACTAGAAACACCTAGTTGTGCCATCGTCGTTTCATAGGTCATGAGGGCTTGTATATATTGTTCATATTCTTCAGCCGTTAAAACGTCTTTACTTGATGGAAGGCCGTTCAATTTGTCAAAGTATGGTTGCACTTCATACATAGCGGCTTTAATCTCCTCTAATGGCTCTACGGGAATTTGAGAATAATCGATGTTGCCATTGTGGTTGCCATATTCAATTTTGGCACTTGTAAAGACATTTAATAATTCTTTAAATTGTTCATACTCTTCTTTTCCTAAGTCACCTTTTGCTTGATCGAGTTTTGCATTGAATAATAAGTAACTTTCCATTGTCACATTTGCAGCATGTTTTTTTAGATTATCAAAAGAACCATATAATTCATCGGCAAGTAATGCTTGATAAGCAAATACGCCTGTTGGAATCATTAACGAAGCGGAAATCACAGCGATAGCTAATCGTTTCTTAACAAAACGATTCAATTTACCACCTTTTTCGGATTTTGCTTTTTTAATGCCCAATTTACTTCTTTCGTGGATTTCAGCAGGGATGTCAATTTGTGAAAGCTCTTGTTTAAGATCATTATGCATAGCTATCTACCTCCTTAAAATTTTGACGAAGCTTATCTAGAGCGCGGTATAGGACAGACTTTGCGGTTCCTAGTGGGATATCTAATATCTCGGAAATCTCCTTTAATGTCCGATCATCATAATATTTTAGTAAAATGACACTTTTTTCATCCTCTTGTAAAGTGTCAATTAGCTTATTTAAAGATAACGTCAGTGCAATATCTTCATCTTCCGTCCTCATAATCTTGTCCAAGTTTGAATTTAGCGGAATTACTTTTTTATTTTTATTAATTAAGTTTAGGGCACAATTAATCGTTATTTTCATTAGCCATGTCTTGAAAAATTCAGGCTTTTTCAATGTACTGATTTTTTTAAAAGACTGATAGGCCACTTCTTGAACAAGATCTAATGCATCTTCTTTATTTTTTACATAGACAAAAGCCATTCGATAAATATCTGCTTCGTACTGTTGGAAAAGCATTACATAGGCTTTATCATTTCCTTTTTGTGCTTTCTTTACTAAACGTTCAAGTTTCATCGTATTTCCTCCTTTCGTTTTCGTTGTACGTCTATTAGACAAACGATCAGGTGTTTTGGCTTAAATTTTTTATCAAAAAATTAAAAGTAGTTGTCAATTGGATGTCAATTATGAAAGTATAGTTTTAAAAGTGACGAGACGCATATGGATAATCAACCCTCATTAGTGTGTTATATTAGACATGAAAAAAATAGTCAATTTCTTTTAGTATTGAAATTTAATTTAAAATAGTATAAGATTTACAAAATTACATATGAAAAGCTATGAAAAGAAGAGTAAACATACGTACGATCTACAGAGACCTCTGGGAGCTGAAAAGGAGGGATACGAAATATGTTGAAACAAGCCTTTGAGCTGTGCATTGGATTTATTTGTTGACACAATGATGATGCAACGTATTCTCACGTTAACGGGATAGAGTATCGCACGATTTTGAAAAATGCCGTACTCGATAAGGTTGCTACAGCAATGTAGAAACGAACTGGGGTGGCACCGCGATATGACTCGCCCCCAAGATACTATCTTGGGGGTGAGTTTTTTATTTTGTTTTATTAAAAATAAAATAGGAGTGGTGATAATGTCCAGATGGAAGTATCCTTTAATGCTGTTAGGCGGGATAGGCATTTCAAATGTGGGTGCGTGGGTTTATCTGATTGCACTTAATTTAATCTTATTGAATGAAACAGGTTCCCCACTTGCCATTGCTTTATTATATATCCTCGGTCCAATCGCAACGATTTTTTCAAATACTTGGGCAGGTAGCTTAATTGATCGGGTAAATACGCGGCTACTTATGATGGGATTGGACATGTTCCGGGCATTATGTATTGCGGTAATTCCTTTTTTACCTTCGCTTATTTATGTCTATGGAGTAGCATTTATCATAAATGTGGGCAGTGCTATATTTCAGCCTACATCGATGGTGTATATGACGAAACTAATCCCTGTGAAAGATCGGCAACGTTTTAATGCACTACGTAGTTTTATCAATTCTTGTGGTTCATTAATAGGGCCTGCTATTGCGGGTATATTATTTTGGCTAGGCACACCGTATACTGCCATTCATATAAATGCAATTGCATTACTTTTTTCGGCACTTCTTATCATGATGCTACCTAATGTTGATGTAAGAGATAAAGAAACAAAAATGCAAAGATTTTCATGGGAATTAATAAAAAAAGATTGTCATGTAGTTGTTAATTTTACAAAGGAAAATGCTTATATCACCAAAATTTATTTATTATTTAGTGGTACTACGATATTTATGACTGCAATCGATTCTCTAGAGGCAGCATTTGCTAAAGGTGTACTGTCAATTTCAGATACTAATTATGGGTATTTACTAAGTATTTTTGGAGCTGGCATTATCATCGGGTCTATCATTAATTCTATATTTACAAAGCATCTTGCGGTGAATCATTTAATAGGTGTCGGTACTATTTTCACCTCAATTGGATATCTAGTATTTTATAGTGCTAGCGGTTTTTTTAGTGCAGTACCAGGTGTATTTTTAATAGGCTTTGCCGTAACATTTGCAAATACAGGCTATCTAACTTTTTACCAAAATCATGTACCTGTAAAGATAATGGGAAGGTTTGAAAGCTTCTTTCGTGTTATTGAAGCAAGTATTATTGTAGCCGTAACGATTGTAATGGGTTTAGCCGCTGAATTCACTTCGATTCGACCTGTCGGCTTAATTGGTGCGATGTTCTTCTTGTTCTTAGGGTTATTGGCTTGGAAAGCTGTAACGGGGACAAAAAAGCAAGCGTATTTTAAAAAAGAGGTATCTTCTTTCAATAATTAATAAAGCAATAGAGGAGGCAGAAAAATGAAATATATTGAATGTGAAAATGTTACTAACGAGGAGAAAGCCCATATTTTTCAAGCGTTATTAAAATACAATCTTTCAAATCTTGAAGAAAAGGTAGTAAAAGATATTGGAATTTTTGTAGAAGATGAAAAAGGAACTAGAGTTGCAGGGTTAATTGGAGAGACACATGGAAATTGGCTAGAAGTTGAGTATTTATGGGTAAGTGAAGAACTTCGTGGACAGCATATTGGTACGGAACTGATGGATAAAGCTGAGAAGATTGCTAGAGATAGAGGTTGTAAATATGCATTTTTAAATACGTTTAGTTTTCAGGCACCTGATTTTTACGTGAAGCTTGGCTATAAAGAAGAATTTGTATTCACCCATTATCCACTAACAGGTAAGCGATATTATTACACAAAAAAGCTTTAAAAAACGTTTGTACTATAAAGTTCTGAAATGGCGGCTGTGTGCACGAATGAGAATAAAAGTTGACTTTCCAACAGTCGAAATAACATACCACATAAAGGACTTGCGCATAAATACATGCAAGTCCTTTGTACTATATTGCCGGCTTTCTTCATTGAATGACTAATTTTAACTATTCCGATAAGAATTATGAGTGGGACGAAATAAATCTTTCTCGGAATTTCTAACAATAGAAAAGTGGTCAACATTATAATGACCGTGCAGGGTAGTATTATGATGCTGTATAATTTGTTCGGAACTTAAAACAGCATTGCCCAATGTTGAATGCCCATCCTCGACTAACGTTACATCAAAACCACTGATTGTTGCTGTTCTAACAGCACTATCTATACAGTGCTGTGTTTCACAGCCCATCATAACAATATGTTCAATATGCTGTGTTGTTAAATGTTCAAGCAGTCCTGTCCCATAAAAAGAATTTGTTGCAGATTTATCAAAGATCTTTGCTTCAGTAGGTACAGTAATTTCATTGTGAATTTGAAATCCATCTCCCTGTCCTTCAGCTACATCAAGATCCCTTACAAAAATAACTGGAACTGTTGCTGCTATTGCTTTGTTAATTACTTTATTAATAGTAATAATAAGCTTCTCTTTACTGAAAATTTGACCTGTTTCTTGATTTCCATCAATCAATGCTTGTTGTGCGTCGATGATTAATAATAGTTGCTTCAAATAATTTTCCCCTTTCAAAATGTGGGGAGACGCTAAAAGATTGGTTACTTAGTCGTAATCCCCTAGTTTTTTAAGTGCCCATTTCGTTTGTTTATCATCCTATCAACCTCCTAAACAAAATTTGACTACTAGTCAGTTAAATTATACCATCTGTGATGAAAATCAATATACTGTTGACGAAGTAATACATCATATAATGCTATACTTCAATTACTCTAGTACTAATAAGGAGCATGATAAGATGGATGCGAAATATATTCATTTCAATGAATTTGGTAGCCCTAAAGAGGTATTAAAACTCGAGTATAAAACGATTGAACCACCTAAGGATAATGAAGTGCTTGTAAGAATGCTAGTAAGACCAATTAATCCCTCTGATTTAATTCCTATTAGAGGATCGTATGCTCATCGTATAGCATTGCCCAACATTCCAGGTTATGAAGGAGTTGGAATTGTTGAGAATGTAGGTTCTTCTGTTTCGAAGAATCTTATTGGTAAACGTGTGTTACCTTTACGTGGAGAAGGAACATGGCAAGAATTTGTTAAAACATCAGCAGAATTTAGCGTTCCTGTACCTGATTTAATAGATGATTTTACAGCTGCTCAAATGTATATCAATCCAGTTACTGCGTGGGTAGTTTGTACAGAAGTTTTAAAATTAAAAGCAAATGATGTTTTATTGGTGAATGCTTGTGGTTCAGCTATTGGACACATTTTTGCTCAATTTTCTAAAATAATAGGTTTTCGATTGATTGGCGTGACAAGAAATAATAAGCATACAGAGAAATTACTTCATCTAGGAGCTTCTGATGTAATAGATACATCTAGAAGTGGTCTTTATGAAACCGTTATGGAATTGACAAATGGAATAGGTGCAAATGCAGCAATTGATTCGATTGGAGGCTCTGATGGCAATGAATTAGCTACATGTGTCCATCCTAATGGGCACTTCTTAACGATAGGTCTACTATCAGGAATTCAAGTCAATTGGGCACATATTGTAAATGGCGCACAATTGAATGCGAATATGTTTCATTTAAGGAATTGGAATAAAAATGTATCCGTGAGCAAATGGCAAGAAACGTTTACTCATGTGACTAGGCTCATCAATGACAAAAAATTGGGAATTATGCAGGTCGATTCCACCTATGACTTATCAGATTTAACAAAGGCAATTGACGCTGTTGAAGCTACTAAAAAGACGAACGGTAAAGTATTTTTAACAAGCTATTAAGTATATTTCTAAGCCACGAGTCGATTAATGGGCTTCACTTTCGTGAGGTCCATTTTTGTTTATCGATAGGGTAGAATGGATAGCTTCCTTTTAATTGATCACTAAATAGGTTGATTGTAATTATATGAAAATATAAAATAGACTTTGTTATAGATTACCAAAATAGATTTATAATGGCGATTTATGAATACATAAAAAGAACATAGTAAGGGAGTGTACTGATTGATAAAGATTAAACATTTAGTATTAGCATTGGGCTTCAGTTTACTATTATCAGGTTGTAATAGTGAAAAAACTGTTAAGGAAGAAAATGAAATAAGGGCAGAATCTGAAATCCTTGCATTAGAAACGCTTTTAAAGGAAAAGAAATATGAGGATCTTTTGGTGAAATTGGAAACTTTAGATTTACCTGAATCGGAAACTGATAAAGTAGATGAATTTAGTATAAAATTTGTGGACCAATTGATAAGTGAAAATAATTATACTTTTATAAGTTCGAAGTATTACAGAATTAGGTCAGCGGTCAGTCGTGAGAATTGGATTAAAATGGAGAAGTTTTCGAAACAAGGTAAAGAGTTAGTGCTAGATGAAATGGAACAAGCAGTTAGAAACAAGGATTTTCAAAAGGTTCAAGAAGTGTATGATAATGAAAAAGGACTTCATGATAATGATGAATTTTTAGCAATGTATAATTATGCTCTTTATTTACAAACTGACCAAAATTCGTACAAGGCTTCTGGAGCTTTAGCACTTGCTGTTGATCCTGAATATTATGGAAGAATGAAAGATGAAATTATTGCAGGGGTAACGAATACATCTTATAAAAGTCCTTTATCATTCGGACCTATAACGAAAACCGATTGGAACTATATTGAAAGTGAATATCAGCGAAATTTAAATACGATGATTATAAGAAAGGAAGAGGCGAGAGTAAGAGACGAAAAAATTGAAGCTGCTAGAGGGATGAATCCTACTTTAGGAATGACCTATGACGAAGTAAAAGCATCTTTATGGGGTGAACCAATTGATATTAATAGAACCGTAACAGTATACGGGTCTTATGAACAATGGGTTTATGGAAATGGTCAATACCTTTATTTTGAAGATGGCATTTTAACAAGCTTCCAAGATTAACTAATTTTAAATATTCATTCAAAAACTTTCAGATTCATTAAGAATTTGAAGGTTTTTTTGTTAGATTAAATCATTTTTGAACGAAATAAAGTATTTTACAGTCTAATGGAGGAAGGAGGCGAAAAGAATGGAATTCGAAATCACAAAGCGTGCCATACGTGGAGATCATCAAGCGATACTTTCTCTTATTGAAGTGGACGAAGAAATTTTATATCGCATGGCCTTTACATATATGAAAAATGAGCAAGACGCTTTAGACGTGATGCAAGAGCTAGTTTATAAGGCGCTTAAAAAAATGCATACCGTTCAACAACCCGAATATGCCAGAACATGGCTCGTGCGCGTCTTAATCAATTGCTGTAAAGACCATTTGCGAAAACGTCAACAAACCGTTCAGATCGAAGAATATCATGTATTTGAATGGGCCATTTACTCAGATATTGAGAGATTATTAGCGCAATTAACCTTGTCAGAGCAACAAATCGTCTATATGAAATATTTTCAACAACTTAAAAACAAGGAAATTGCCGAGCTCAATCAAATTCCAGAAGGTACTGTAAAGTCTAAACTTCATCACATTCTAAAGAAGCTTAGAAACTTCGCAAGAGAAAAGGAGGACTGGCTATGAAAAAACCACCAATTGATGTGCCAAAGGAGCAACTTCAACAAATTCGAATGGATGTATTGCGCAAAGTACAGAGAGAAAAAAGAACAAAGAAGCGTATGGCTTCTGTAGCAATCGTATTTTTGTGTTGCTTAAGTCTATTACTTTCTATTCGCGTTTCGCCAACTGTTGCTAGCTATGTTGCAAAAATACCTGGCTTGGACGCCATTGTATCAGCGGTAGTAAGAGATAAAGGGATAAAAGATATTGTGGAGCATAAATATTATGAAGAAATTAATAAGACGCAGACGAAAGATGGTCTATCTCTTACATTACAAGGCGTGATAGCAGATCAGTCAGGTTTTGTCCTTTACTATGATGCGGATGCTTCATTTGAATTAAATCTGGAGGAAGTCCAATTGTTCCAAGGAGACGATGAAATTAAATGTGGTTGTTCATTTACGATGGGTGGGGGAAATCAAGCATTTATTTCATCTTCAGTGGAATATAGTTTTTCTGAGCCAATGGCCTATACTTCATGGGACTTTACAGCCGTATTTCGTTTTAAAGATAAGAATCAAGGGGAAATTGAAATGACGATACCGTTTTCCTTACAAAACGAAATCGCGGAGGAAAAAGTTTTTATTGCTAATCGTACTGTTGAAGTCGAAGGTCAAAAGTTTACTATTACAAAAATTCGCCGTACCCCACTAAAATTGGCACTTGACATTGAAGTAGACAAAGCAAATACAATGCAAATATTAGCACTTGATGATATTGCAGTCGTAACGGAAAGTGGTGAGCGTAGAGAAAGCATTCGTAGTAGTCATTCAATGAACGGAGATATTCGGGACGGCAAATATACGCTCTATTTGCAAAGTAATTATTTTGATAATCCACAGTCATTAACGGTGTTGATAGGCGCTGTTCAAGCTGTTCCAAAGGGGGAGGACTTTATCGAAGTTGATTTTGGTAGACAAGAAGTACTCTCAAAACCTGATTTTTTAGATTGGGATATTTCTGTAGAGCAACAAAGTTTAAAAACGGCTGCAAAAAATTGGGATGGTCGTATACGACATATATTTTATAGAAGTGGTTTAAAAGCAGATGGCACGACATTAGCATATAAAGGCGGCACATTTTCAGATGATGATGAGTATCTCTATTCAACAGAGTACTTTGATCAATATAATGGTAAAGCTAAAATATTTTTCAACTATTACTATAACCCGATTGGGGAAGATATTGAAGTAAAGATTCCATTGCAATAATTTTGCTGGTATGGTTTTACTGGCGATTTCACCTATTTTTAAGGCGATAGTGTTAGATTGAACGCAATCAATCTAACACTATTTTTATTACGTAGGACTATATTTCTTCATTAAAGTAGATTTTATAAAATTTTCGATTTGTTTCCTCATCAAAGCCTACCTCAATAAGCTCTTCCAGTTGCTCGATATCACGGACGTTCACTTGAATTTCAATCGCGGAATCCAATTTAATTTTACGTTTATAACTTTTTTCAGCTTTAGCAAGGGCACTTTCGGAAATCACGGTTTCATAGGGCTTGACTGAATTGACGATAATGTCTTTTTGCGTTGAATCGGCTGCATCGAATACAGTTTCAATATAATCGTTGACTTGAAATTGTTCTTCACTGTGGAAATAATCGAGCGTTTTATTTAGCAAGCCTAACTTCTCGGTATTGGTAAAACGATCTTCTTTCAAAATATACTTCTTACATTCTGTTAATGCCAAGTTTGTTTTATGGTAATGTTCATCAGCTACTTTAATTTTTAAAAAACGTTCTTGCCAGTACACGACATCTTCTTTTTTCTTCGTTTTCATAAAGACAACTGGCGCTTCATCAGCTCCCATATCAACGATGACAGCCATATTATTCATTTTCTTAACGTTAATGCCGTCGATGCCATTAACAGTCATTTTATTTTGTTCATTTTTTATATCTAAAAACATTTCTTTTTCTTCAATTTTGACAATGGCAATAACTTTCTTTGGCTCTGTAGACAGAAAACAATTGTCAAATAAGCCAATAAACAACTCGCCACTTTTAATATTCGGATGCCCAGATGCACTATGTAAGTGCGTAGCGATATGCTTGGATTGTTCTAGAAAACTAGCGTCCTCATCAAAAATAGCTTTCACATACGTATACACTTCATTTAAGCTGATAGTTGATTCATGAAAAAATTCATATTGCTGCTCAAAGTCGAGTTTGTTAAATGCTAATTGTGTAAACGCTGCTTCCAGCATAACTTCAGGTTGAGAAAATGCTTCCTCTCCATAAACAAGGGTATCGCTTACATAATGTACAACATATTGGGCTAATTTACTTTCACTAACTTCTAACATACTTTTCCACCTTTGATATATTTGTTTCGATAATTTACCATAGCACACCCCGTACAATTTTGATATGGATTTTATATGTTGATAGACCAGGAGTTGGTGTAGATTCGGATTTTACTTTAATGTAATGCTAGTGTTTTGATATATTTAATATAGAAAATTAGGTTATAGGAAAGGAGACGCATAAACGTAGTTGCTTCTTTGTTATTTTTAACCCTCCTGCAAACTAGTTTTTTCTTTACAATAAGTTTAGCAAAGTGAAATAGAATTTTTAATAATATCCTTCTATTTTTAATTGAATTAAACGAAAAATTCTGATAAATTATTAAAAAATACTTGAAGGGAGATTGAAGCTATGATGATTCATACAAGTTTTAATAGTAGTTAAACTTATGTAAATGATGTTGTTTGTCTTCTATCAATTTTACAGCAAATGATGTGTAGCGGAGTATTTTTAGAGAATACAAATTTGTCTAATGATACTAATTTTTTACTAAAATCTTAAAAGTAAAGAAATAACCTAAACATCCTTAAAAGTAAAAAAATATAGGAGTGAAGAATTTATGAAAAAATTCATGTTTGTATTACTTTTATTATAGTTTCAATAGGTATAGGAGAAAATAAAGCTTTAGCAGAATCAATTACCGCGGAAGTTAATTACGGTAATGAAAATGATATTAATCAAGAAGAAATTGATAGAAGATTAGGAATTGTATTTGACTACTTAAATGAACATGCAAATCAGGATTTTAATAATGAATCTTCGTTAGTTTATGATATTCCAGTTGGAGAAGGGATTATTGTTAATGCTGAAATTTCTAATCAAGAGGTTTTAAGAACAAGAGCAATTGGTAGTAGTAGAGATTCTTTTAAAGCAAATACAAATTATAATTATAGTTTAAGACTTACGAACATAGTAGGCTCTGGAGATATAACTATATATACTGTGAACTATACTACGGGTAGCCCAATAGCTCCTGGAAAAGATGTATATAGAATAACAGTAAATAATGTTTCTATTTTTGGTACATCCCCTTCTGGCTTTAGCGTAGGGAATACAAATACCTACATAAAAAATAACAATAATATATTGTAAGTACTGGAGGATACATCACATATAAACGTGTTCTTCTAGCAGATAAAACTATAAATTTCAATGATGTTTCATTAGGAAGCCTTGTGGGCGGAACTTTAGTAGTTAACTATTCATATCGAGTGAATTAAAAAGGTGTGATTTCGTTGAAAAGTAAATCTAAAAAAATATACTATATTTCGCTGCTTCTGATTGTGATGATTGCTATATCGTACTATCTTATTGGGCAAAAAAAACCAAAACCCGAGGTGACAAGTGAATTGACTGAGTTTTTGCCAAATGGTGAAAAGAAGGTAAGAGTGATGGAAGAAGTCGATGAAGAAACAACGCAGTGGCGGAGGGCAAAAGAGGCAGATATACAATCACTCATAGCAGAACAAACAGGTTTAAAAGGTGAAGATGTTCTAGTTTCGGCAACCACTGAATCAAATATAGGCGATACGAAGAATCAAGAAATAACATGTTCGGTTGTGTTGCGCACGGAGTCAATATTTGATGACCAAATTATTCAAAACGTAGTAGATGGGATTATCCATGTTTTCAAACAAGATTCGGTGGAAGCAAATATTAGTAAAGAAAACATTGTAATTTCAAATAATACGGATGTCCTCCATTAAAAATACAACTGCTATGTAAAAAGTAAATAACCGTTTGGAAGTAAAGAGGGTCTACTTTGACAGCACCTCACTATCACAAATGATATGCTCTCAAAATTTTATTTGTTTTATATGCCTACACCTGGGAGCATATCTTGCTTCATTGGGTGCTTTTTTTATGCCGATAATCAACCATTTTATTTAGAAAATTATAGATTTTATAAACTACATAAATAATAGAATTTAATAATAACAAATAACATATTTGCAAATAATACAATTTTGCTAGGTGGCAATTCTTCGTTCAGCTTGGAACGTATCACAAAAAGGAGGTAATTTTGTGCGGAAAAACATTGCTATTTTTAATTTGAGTATCGCTTTTATTTTAGGCATACCATTTAAATGGGTTCAATATAAAGGGGGAAGGAGTAATGGGGTCCCGTCAGATTTATACGGATTTACAACTTCCCTGCTGTTAAACTATACATATAGATGGATGAAACTCATCAACACATTGACTTATTTTGTGAAACGCTTTACAATATGTTTAAACAATTAAACATTATAACGGAGTGTGCAATGAGCATGGACGAATTTATTGGCAATCAGAAGGCAATTCATATTTTCGAGAATTTAAGCCTCTATTTTCATGGCTTGGGAGACCCTATTCGGCAGCAAATCATAGCGTTGCTGATCGACAAAGAGAGTATGAATGTGACGCAAATTACAGAACTTATTCCCATGTCACGACCTAACGTCTCTCATCACCTGAAAGTATTACGGCAAGCAGGGCTGCTTAAGGTTCAGAAGAAGGGCACGCAAATGTTCTACAGTCTTGAGTTTGACGAAGTAATAGCCCTTATGAAACAGCTTGTCCATTTCGTTGAAGAGGAATGCCAGTGCTAATGTCATTAACTTGACTAGCACATGTCATCCCTTTTTTTATAAGCATTACGTTTATAAGATTAAACGTTTAATCATTTAATTATTTAAAAGGAGATTGATAATATGAACAGAAAAATGGTACTTATTGTAGGAGGATACGGTGCAGTAGGCAGACAGATTGCTCAAATATTACATGATCGGCACCCCGAACTGGATATCACTTTGGGAGGAAGGTCACCGGAAAAAGCGGCACCTTTCGAGTCCGAACGGGTCCAAACAATCGTAGTTGATAATAATGCGGATGATCCACTACTTTATGTAACCGACAATGTATCGCTAATCATTAACTCAGTCAACGATCTGCAGGATCGGCTGCTTCTGTCGGCAGTTAAAAGGAAAATTCCACTCATCGATCTTACTCGCTGGACAGAGCTATTCCAACAATCGGTCACCAAGTTAAAAAAAACAGATCTTCATTCCCCTGTCGTGCTGTCTTCCGGATGGATGGCGGGAACTGCTTCACTATTCGCCAAGCTGCATTCGACCTCACTTCAGAACGTCGTCGTTAATATTCATGCGCTATACTCGCTGCAGGACAAAGCAGGACCTGATTCTGCGGCGTACATGGATCGTATGACCATTCCATTCTATATTACGGAACCGGAAGGAAGACGTCTTGTATTTCCAATGACAGAGCCGGTGAAAGTCCAATTTCCAGATGGATATACTGCAAAATGCTACCGGCTTGACACTCCTGATCATGTGACATTGCTAAGGGCTGGCAATGTCGACTCAGCCAACTTCCGCATCTCTTTCGACAGCAAAGCCGCTACCTCGATGCTTGTCGGAATGGTTAAGAGCGGAATATGGAAAATGATAAGTGGAGAGCGATTCCGTTCACTTAGACGAAGCCTGCTCTACAATCCGGGTACTGGCAGTGCACATCACATCCTTATTCATCTAAAGGGACGAGATCAGAATGGGCACTGGGTTGAACGAAAAATCACAATTTCTGATCCGCTTGGTCAGACTCATCTTACCGCCTTGGGAGCTGCTGTCCAAGCAGAAAAGCTATTGCGCATACCAGAGGACAAACCGCTAGCTCCAGAAATTTATTTTCCAGAAGATTTACCTGATGTACGGATGGATACCTCTGAAATTAGCGATTTTTTCAAACAATATGGAGTTCTTATATCTCACTAACTCAAATTTCGCAGGACGAAATCGGTATATAAACCCTGATAGGGATCCCGTCAGATTTATGCGGATTTACAACGTTAAGAAATATACACGATTTAATGCAAAGTAGAAGAACAAACCAAACAAGTAAAAATACTGCTACGTAAACCGTATACGCCACCTGTATAAAAAGACATATAAGTAATGTTCATAAGAAAAGACACAAAACGTTGATTTAACAACATTGAAGTGACCCCTAAAAGTTAGACACAGTTATTTCATTAGGTAGCTTGTGTAAAATGAGTTCGGTATTGCACCGGACTCATTTTTAATGTGCGCTCGGCATGTGTATAAACTATAGGGTGCAAGTCCCGGGCCATGAAGACAGAAGTAGAGGTTAGCCAAGAGCAAAGGTGTCCGTGGCGACGCGGAATCTGAAGGAAGTTGGCGGCAAAGCATGGTCCGAGGAACACGAATCTCATATGCGGCTAGATACGGTTGAGTGAGTTTGCATTACAAAACAAAGCTCTTTCTGTCAAATGCTGTAGCTAGTAAATGACGCGGATAAATGGTGTGAACGCATGTGCTTACCCTAACACCGACTAGAGTTGTTATAGTCTGTTATAGTTTTTCAAGACATAAAAAAAGTTGATTCCAAAGTTTGAGAATCAACCTAAACATTTTTATTCTGTTATGGTGCCCTTTTTTGGAAAATTATTTTGAAGAATAATTCTATTTAGGGTACCGTATAATAGTTTTTTATTGCGTTTCAGTTCTACCAATAATCCGAATTATATGGTAATTTCTATTTTATTTTTTTACAAGTGATATTCTACATGATTCAGTTCAAATTCTTCTCTTGTCATCCCATAACAAATACCATCATAATAGGCCCCTTTTGTAAAAATGATATTCCTTAGTTGCCCCTCTTTCATGAATGCTAATTTTTCATGCAGTCGCATGGATGGATTATTGAAAGAATAAACAGTTGCATTTACTTTTTGATAAGCAAGCTCCAAAAAGAAGAAGCGAAAAACCATCAAAATCATCTCTTTGGCATAACCTTTACCTCTATATGATTCAAATACAGCCAAATAATACTCAAAGGTACCATTCTTTTGATCACAATCAAATGTTTCAATCATACCAACAATATTATTATCTCTATCCACTGCAATAAAACGGAATTCATCTTCTTCCAATTGTTCTTCTATCCATTCTCTCATTTTATCAACCGAACGTGGAAAATAAAGTGAGTCCATATTTCGTAGAATTTCATCATCTAATGATTCAAATATAACAATATCTTCAGGTTGAATCGCTCGCAATGTAAGGTTTTGTCCTGCCCAATAAGTAACTACCATATTAACTTTTCCTCCGTTATTTGTAGTTCAACAATTGAATGAACATGTTGCTTCGTTACATCTAAATATTAACATAAATAACCAAAACGAATAACAAGTGATACTCATTTAAATGGCCATTTAAAATAACGTGTCCATAACTCTATAGTATAGATACTGTAAAATTGGTGTAGTAGTATCGAGGTATTAAGTTTTCTTATGTGCTCACGTATCAATAAATCATACTTAACGTTTGTTGGTAATTATACACTTCAAATTTATCCAGTTCACTTTTATATTCAACCATATATTTTTGTAAATCTTTAAAACGATAATCTTGATGATTTATATCTGTTGAAAGTTTTTTATTTGTAATTGTTAATTGCTTTAAAGTTTTTTCAAGATATGTTATTTCGTTTGGATCTATCATAAGAATCCCTCCATCTCAAATTTTTCACCCAGTTTATCAAAAAGAATCTCGCTGGTGTTATAGTGGAGGGTTATCATTTTAATCCAACACTTAATTCGCTGTTTCAAGGATTAAAAATTGTATGGTTAGAATATTTTTTGCAAAAAAATATTTATTGCAATAGCAGAAAATGCCCCATGGACAGAACGGATATTTGAAGCCGAGCATAAATGGCTGCTCGAAAGCGATTGCAAAGTTTGGCCAAATACTTAATTAATAGCTATTCTCCATTATGTTTCCAAATCAGGGTAGTATAAATCTTTACGTAAACAGACATCTCGATGTGTCAATGTTTCACCTTTAAAGCGTAACCAAATCTCGTCATCTGCCATAACGCCATGTGTTTTACGGACAATGCCCCAGCGATTATAGGCTTGTAAACCTAGACTTTCAAGAAGTTCCTGTGCATTCATACGAGTAGGGGGGAAAGTCCGCCATTTCAACCAACGTTCTAATTCTTCGAGGGTAATATGCCCTTCCATGTTTGGTGAAAACTGCTTATTGAAATCTTCAATATAATTAACAACATAAGGTGTACCACCATTAGCTGGCTTTAAATCTACGGAAGCAATCACCTCGTCCATCCACATGACATCAAATTTCATAAAATCAATCATCATTATCACCTTCTATCCATAACTTTTGAAATATAGGGTCGTTCAGTTGTGATAGTAAAACGGTTTTTGCACGGCCAAAATCTAAAGGATTATCTTCCAGGCGTGCCATTAAAAGCTTTTTATTAATAAACGGTGGGCCGTCATAAAGTGAAAGTTGCTTTGCAAACGATGAATTAAGTGGCTTTGCTTTTACTTTTCGTTTTAAAATGGAAATCGGTTTACCTTGTGCATAATCTTTTTCATCAGATAATAGGCTTAACCCATTGTCAAAAATAGGGGCGAGTGACCATGATTTATGCTTAGGGTCATACAAAAAAAGGATGTTATTTGTATGACGGTCTTCATTTAAAATGAGTGCATCAAAAGCAAATAATTGTGCCAATTCTTTTCGTACGTTACGCCCTGTAAAGCTTTCAATTTGTGCAGATAGTTGCTGAAATTTCTCTGCTGTTGATAGTGTCTTGTCCGTAGTAATAGCATCAGTTGAGGTGAAATTTGCCTCAAATAACCGTTCGAGTGTAACTTCTTGTAAATCTCCACGAAAATCATATGAATAACATCCTTTAGTCATTTCACCATCAGGTAATTCAATTTCACAAGGAAAGTATTGAACGTAGCGGTTGATAGGCAAACAGGAGCAGCTAAGTACAAGAGTCGCCAATACTTCTGCATGACCCTCATAGCCACGAGCATTTTGTTTTACCCATTTGTCACCAATACGCCATTTTGATTGGTCGCCTTTACTAGATGTACTAATTATAGGCTGTGCCGATTTAGGAATACTGACTCTTTCGATTCGCATTGTACCACGTCCTTAATATGACTTTCCTCTATTATACATAAGTGATACTTTAAAACCCTATAGCTTTAGCAATTTTTCGGTAATAATGTATGGCATCTTCGATAAAAATGATTTACAGTATGGAGTGGTGGTAGTAGACTCGTATATTCGTTTTACCATAAGGTTTGATTTAGTTAAATCAACATAAACAAAGAACGAGCATCGGTTGGGTGCACGTTCTTTTTTAGTACCTTTTCAGTTGTGAAAAGAGCTTAATACGCACCTATCAGTTTGAAAGGGGTATTCGCAGTCGAATGAAGAACTTTAAAAGAGTTGTAAAAATCGTTTTATTAGTCATAGTATTTATAGGTTTACTTGTAGGATACGCTTTTAAAATTGAACCAAAGATGCTCGTCGTTCATTCGTATCATTTGAATGAAGACAAAGGCGCATCAGTGAAAATAGTTCAAATATCAGATATTCAAGTTAGTGAAACATATACCGTCAATCAATTAAATCGTTTAGTCGAAAAGATTAATCAAATTTCGCCTGATATAATTGTGTTTACGGGGGATTTATTCGAAAATTTTTCTACGTTTCCAAAAAAACAAGAAGTCACTGATAGTTTATCGCAACTTAACGCGACGGTTGGAAAATTTGCTGTATGGGGAAATCGCGATTATGGTGGCGGAGCTTTTAAAATATATGAAGATTTATTAACGAATGCTGGGTTTACATTATTGAATAATAGTGGCGTTACGGTTCCCGTTACGAATGATAAAAAACTATTTATCGGAGGAATGGATGATGGGTTACTTGGAAAGCCAGATATAGACCTATTGCTATCGCAAATGGATGATACGTATGATTATGAAATTGTACTGATGCATGAGCCAGATATGGCAGAGCTTTTACAAGATACTTCCGTTAATTTGCTGTTAGCTGGACATAGTCATGGAGGGCAAATAAGGATTCCCTTTATGAAAACTATAAAGACGTCGTTGGCTGAAAAATATGATGATGGATTTTATACGATTAATAAAGACAATGGCATGCAGCTTTATGTCAATACAGGTATTGGCACGTCTAGAATTGCTGCTCGTTTTATGGTTCCGCCTGAAATCGCTGTTTTTACTATTCATTTGTAAGTTTAAAGTTGTGATGAATAATCTCATAGTTATATACTTTAATAAACTGATGATATAGGAGTGGAAAAACTATTGGCACGATCTAAAGTATTGTATATTGTTTTTAGCCTAATGGCAGCAGCTTTTGTTCTGACGGGTTGTGGGACGTCAAAAGAGGAGAAGACAGCGGAAGAAAAAGTAGATTATGCATCGGCTGTGAAAGAAAATCCAATTGTGACGATTACAATGAACGATGATAAAAAAATTGTGGTTGAACTAGAACCTAAAGTAGCGCCGAATACAGTGGCGAATTTTATTTCCTTAGTAAACAAAGGATTTTATGATGGACTTATTTTTCATCGTGTAATTCCTGGCTTTATGATTCAAGGGGGCGATCCTTCAGGAAATGGATCAGGTGGTCCCGATTATTCGATTAAAGGTGAGTTTACTGAGAATGGCTTTGAAAATAATTTAAAACATGAACGTGGTGTCATTTCAATGGCACGAACAAACGACGACCTAAATTCTGCGGGCTCTCAATTTTTTATTATGACAGAAGAAGCGTCACATCTTGATAAACAATATGCTGCATTTGGCAAAGTGATAGAAGGAATGGAAACGGTAGATGAAATCGTTGCTGTGGAACGTGATGCCACAGATAAGCCATTAGAAGATCAAATCATGAAAAAAGTCGAAGTGGATACAAAGGGCTTTGACTATCCTGCACCAGTAGTGCAAAAATAGTAAATAATCACATTAAAATACACGTTGATTGGATGCGATGATGCGCAGCTGGTCAACGTGTTTTTATGTAGGAGATTACATTTGTTCCGTCTATACGGTGTTCATAGTCAAGCTTATGGCAGTTCGCTAGTTCAAAGTAGCAGTTATTGTAAAGAAGAAGGTATATACTCTTTTTGCATGGAAATAAGCCAAATAAAATCATCTTCAGCAATAATTTGAATGTCGTGTCCAAGTTGGATGAGTTGCTCTGCTTTTAAATGTTTCGTGCTTTTACCTCGTCGGTTATGACCGAGAATAACAAAAGCGGTGTCCTTAGTGACAGCCCCTTGCATTAAACCGCCACAAGCTCGTGCTTTTTTTGCAGCTTCTGCGCGTGTCATCGTGGAAAGAGCCCCTGTAAAGACGATTTGTTTATTATAAAATGGATGCGTTATACGTTCGGTTGGATTTGTAAGAAAGATAACGTCATGGTTGTCCTTATTGGTGTTCATATAGATTCTCCTAAGAGCTTGATAGTAAGAGGGGGCTTGTTTGTAGACTTGCATAAAGGCAATAACTACTTCTACTGTATTTGTAAAATAGTACTTTCACGTAAATAAGTAACGTTGTATTGAATGGCTAATTGTTGTAAAAAACAAAGAAGTGCTGGTATTTGATAAGTAAGAAGCAATTGCTCGTATGTTTGTTTTTCTTCTATTGAGGCTACTTTACGGAAATACCCCCACATATGCTGACAGGCATTGCGCATGCTGCCTTCAGTTGGCGTTTGTTGTAATGCAACTTCGATTAATTGTTTAATTTGCTCATGGCTCATCATGTCGCGCATTGCCAGACGGAGTTGATTGTAATGCTTTTGGCTATGGAACATGACGCGATATTTTTCTTCACGCCATAATTTTTCTGTTAGTTGACGTTGCATATAATCACCTTTCATATAAGTGTTTCAAACTTATTCTACTTGATTTAATGAAAACATCAAAATGTTTTAATGTTGGTATTTATTTTAGTAAAGCATTTATTAAAAATAGGAGAACTTGGGTAGGATGATACAAGAGCAGCGTAGTATTACTAACTATATTTTATCATTCAATTACCTATCGTAATGATTGAATTACATTTAGCAAATTGGTATATTAATGTATACATATACATTCGATGATGTGACTAAGTAAATAAGAATTGTGAAACAGAAAATATAGCCTAGGCTGAGAGCTATAGCACCCCTTCTTATTGAACCCTACCACGGAGATGTCAGTTAACAACTAACCGAGTCGTTTCGTTACAAACGTTTAGAGGGCGTAATATGCATATTATGCCGAACTAAGGTGGTACCACGTCAACTAGCGTAAAGACGTCCTTTATATAGGATGCTTTATGCTTTTTTTATGAACTTGATTTAGCATTAGCTAGGCGATGAAGACGAAATATATGGATGCATGCCAAATTAAGTTAAATGCCCCTGTGGGTATCGCAGATTTTAAAAGGGGCTATTTGAGCAGGCTCGAAAAAAATCAGATGCAATTTTGCCCAAGCAAAATAGATTTTTCAAAATAGGAGGAAAAGAAGATGTCTCAAAAAACAAATGATTTTTCAAAATGGTATGTGGAAACGATACAAAAGGCGGATTTAATGGATTATACGCCGGTTCGTGGTTGTATTGCCTTTAAACCTGATGGCTATGAACTGTGGGAGCATATTCAAGCGGAGATGGATAAGCGTTTTAAGGAAACAGGGCACCGCAATGCCTACTTCCCAATGCTCATTCCAGAATCTTTTTTCCAAAAGGAAAAGGATCATATTGAAGGATTTTCACCAGAGCTTCCTTGGGTAACCGAAGCGGCAGGTGAACAATTAGAAGAGCGTTTAGCGCTGCGCCCAACTTCGGAAACAATGATTGGGCATTTGTATTCTAATTGGATTAAAAGTTATCGAGACCTTCCTGTTTTAATCAATCAATGGGCCAATGTATTCCGTTGGGAAAAGAAAACGCTACCGTTTATCCGTACTTCAGAATTTTTATGGCAAGAAGGTCATACGGCGCACGTCGATGAAGAAGATGCACGGAAAGAAACAATGCAAATGTTAGCTATTTATAAAGAAGTTGTCGAAGGACTGTTAGCCATTCCTGTCTATGATGGGCAAAAAACGCCATCAGAACGTTTTGCTGGAGCAGTTGATACATTTTCGATTGAAGCGATGATGAAGGATGGCAAGGCCGTACAAGCAGGGACATCCCACTATTTAGGCACGAAATTTGCCGAAGCTTTTGATATCAAATATTTAAATAAAGAAAATAAACATGTCCATGTGCATACAACATCATGGGGCACGTCTACCCGTTTAATCGGTTCTGTTATTATGGTGCATGGTGATGAACAAGGTCTTGTTTTACCGCCAAGAATCGCTCCAACGCAAGTTGTGTTAATCCCAGTTGGTCCGTGGAAAAAGAACCCTAAGATTATCGAGAAATTAGATGAAATTTTTGCAGTGTTAAAAGCAAAGGGCATTCGTGTGCGTCTTGATGATTCAGACCAATCACCTGGTTATAAGTTTAATGAATGGGAGCTAAAAGGTGTACCTGTGCGTATTGAATTGGGGCCACGTGATTTAGAAAATCAGCAAAGCTTAATGAAAGCCCGTGATGAAGAAGAAAAAGTAACTGTTTCTTTAGACACAATTGTTGAAAGCATAGAAACAGAACTTGAAACGATGCAAACGCGACTATTTGAAAAAGCAAAAGCTTTCCGTGCAAACAACTCGCATACCCATATCGATTCAATGGAACAGTTAAAACAGCATTTAGCTCAATCTGAACAAAATGAAACAATCCCAGGTTGGATTTTAGCAGGTTGGTGTGGAGATGATGCGTGTGAAGAAAAGGTAAAAGAAGAAACAAAATTTACAACTCGTAATATACCATTTAACCCACCAGTTACAAAGCATACTTGCATTCATTGTAGGAAAGAAGCACAACATACAGTTTGGTTTGCACGCGCTTACTAAATCTAACTTTGTATGGTAGAAAGCATGGTAACATGCTCAGAGTATGGACAAAAGGGGCTGGGACATAACAAAAAAAATTTAAGAAACAGACGAAAGCTGTTCATAATTTTTTGCTATATGGAGACCTTAGCTATTCTTGCTTTTGCAATTAAAAAAATTAGAGGTGTTCACTAGTTGTTGGTAGCGAAGGCGGTGACTCCAGCGGGAACAGCACATAATGTTAGACGCAACAGACCGCGCGTTAGCGAGGGTTGCGGCTTACTGTGCTGAGCGGAAAGCACCGCCGTAGCGGACAACAACGGCATAGCAAAAAAGTGTTAGATTGATGGCAGTCAATCTAACACTTTTTCTCTTATGTCCCAGCCTCCTTCTAACTGAATTGTGCTTAGATTTAAAGTATTTTCCTTATGATTTCCTCCTCTTTGAAATGTATCTTCTACTAATATTTTAATGCTTGTATTTATAGTCTCCAGAATAGCTTCTTCCCAAAACTGAAAAAATCCGGCGATATTGCCTTTCTCGTCTTGATGTTTATAGCTGATTTTGAAGCTGTCCCTCATATAGAAACAATAATGCAGTCACCTATTGAAAACTTCTTTACACTGTGTAACATTCCTTTTAATTTATTTTTACCTGTCAATAGAGCGTATCCTTTGTGAAATACAGCATTTATAGTGAGTTACTTAAATTCTTTCTTGCTATATTTGTACTAATAAAATTTATGAAACTATAGTTGCGGAATTATGTAAATTAATGCATTATATTGTTAATAGGTATTAATATTTATGAATATATTTACAATTTTAGTATTTTAGGTATAATAGTTAATGATTGGAAAAAAAGGATAACTGTCATGAGTCGTAGATGACAAATTTAATTGATTAGCTCTTCAACAGATTGTAAATAGATGGGCTTTTCCATTCATGCAAAAGAGCGAAATCACCTTTATTATTTATGCCTCTGATGCCGTTTGAAAGTGGTGATACATAACAGTCAAAATTAAGTATGTTTAATGTAATGAATTCTTAGCAATATGTGCGCTGCCTTTTGTTCATTCTAGGAAGCACAACTTCTTTGTTATTTGAAGGTGGAAGTAATATTTACTTGAAATACCCGAAGTCAAACACCAAGAATATCTGCATTGTTAACTATTCATTTTGATTGTTAGAAGTAGCTCAAAGCCAAATCGCAATTAAAATAAATAATTGGTAAGGTGAATGATGGAAGAAATAAAACAATCATTAAGGCGAATTGTCAGTAATTATCAACTATCGGATGAGTTTAGCCGTTGTTTAACCTACTTGTTAGATCAACATGAAGGTGGTGATTTTAGTGATTTAAGTAAATTACATTTTCAATTGAATGGCGGTATATTAACAAAATCTATCCAAGAAGTTTTTAATCTTTTAGAACTTTGGATTCTTTTTACAGATATTGTTGATGATATCGAAGACGGTGATGAATCAAAATGGGGGATAGAGGGGAATGTATTGCTTAATGCTTCGACAGCTTTCGTTAGTATCGTTATGTTGGAGCTACAAAAGGTGGAAATACCTTATAAAAGTGAGGTTACCCGTTTATTTTGCCATTACTTACTTCAAGCAGTTGATGGTCAGCATCATGACCTAATAAACGAGATTACATCTGAAGAGATGTATGAAGCTGTTGTTAAAAAGAAATCCGGCTCGTTAATAGCACTTTCTTCATTGCTCGGAGAAGTATTAGCAACTGGAAAGTATACGGCAAAGCTTGAAATGAGTGCACACTATATTGCAATGGTTGCTCAGTTAAATAATGATTATGGCGACTTATTAAACTTACAAAGAGATTTACGAGACAAAAAAAGAACACTGCCAATATTGTATCTATTACAATATGAAGATTCAGCATTTGATGAATTACGCTTGTATTATAGTCAGCACGGCGATTCAACAATGAATATTTGCATTACGCCACAGCAAATCGAAGCTTCAGGATTATCTATATACATGCATCTATTACAGTCTAAATACCGTAATCTTGCACTTGAATTACTAAAAGAAATTTATCCAACTCATGATGTATCATTATTTAAAAAATATATTTAAGAGGTGAAGGATATGTTAGAAATCGTTCAATATATTCATAAAAATCGCAATATTTTAGATCTTTTAAAAGAAAAAAGAGTTTCACTTTTAAATGTAAATGAGTTAGAGCAAAGTTTAATTTTAGAATCCTTTGAACACGGTGAAAAGAAAACATTAAAGGATTCATATTTAATGTATTGGCGTACGTAAACAGATGGAACAAGGAAAAGCTAAAATCTTAATTTCGCTTTTTCTCATTTTTTTCATACAATTGTATTGTTTATCCGTTGTCGTTAGCGGGCCTATTATTGGGATTACACTGGCTCAATCACAAGATCAAAGTTGGTATATTCAACAGATTGAAGAGGAAAGTTGGGCAGCATCTCAAAATATAGTGCCCTATACGAAAGTTTTAGAATTAGATGGGATGAAGCTGACAGCCAATACTTCATCCCCTTTTCTAATTACACAAGCGCATAGCATAACAATTTGGCATGAAGGAAAAGTGGAAAAGTTAATCGTCTCAAATAAGAATATAAATGCACAATTAATAAAGCAATTAATAATGCCGTTATTATATACCTTAATCACAACTGCTTTATGTCTTTTTTTATTTAAACAAATACTTACTAAAAACAAACAGTATTTGATTTTTCATTTACAGTTTACAGCATTAGCGTATATAAGTGCAGGTGCAGCAGGACGAGGAGATTTCATTAGTAATGTTATTAATTCATTAGCGATTTTCCTTAGCATTGTGAATTGTATTTTCTACTGTAATTATTTTTTAAGAACAATGAGTGATGCTTTTCAAAAAAAGTTGCGTAATGCTTTTTTTGTTATTGGTATAATGATTGTAGTGATAAATATAGCGCGTATTTTTATTGAAGATCTTCTTAAAGTACAAATTATATTTGAACTATCAGTCTATTTAATTTTATCCTGCTTACTAGCGATTAATATTATTGTCGCAGCTAAAAGCAATACTAAATACTATGCCAAGCCATTATTCTGCATCTTTTTTTTAGGAATCGGACCGTTCGCATTATGTTATGGCATTCCAACAATTTTTAATGTGCATCCATTTCTACCTGCAGATGTGACGGCGTTATTTTTGTTAGTGGTCCCTATTTGTCTGATTTACTTAGAAATGGCGGGGAATTTTGTTAACTTACAATATGCGCTTGATCGCATGTTTTCACATTTACAATTGGCGATTCCTTTTAGTCTGGTACTTTCATTTATTTTACTATCTCTTGAGGAAGTACGCTCGTTTTACATATACAGTCTTTATTTTTTGATTACGTTTATTTCCTCCATCTTATTGTTGTCATACAAGGAAAGTATGGAAGTACGGAATGCTCGCTATTTAAGTACTTTAAAGAACTACAATTTTTCCAATTTTTATCGCTTCATTAAATCATCAGCACATTATGCTACTAACTTCGACAAACTTATGGAATATATTAAACAAGAGCTTAATCTAATGTTAATGCTGAATGATATTGAGATTATAGAAGACCAGTTAACACAATCTCTTGGTTATATAGAAGAACATAAATGTCGTGCTATTTGTCCTAATTTAATTTATAAACATGACACGAAATACATATTGGTACTCTATGAAACAGTAGACTCTAAGTTGTTGGCAATCACAGACACAAAATTTCGTAAAATACCGTCCGAATCTTTAAAAATGCTTGAACTCTTTTTGTATTATGTTCAAAGCATTATCGATAATTCACTTAAGTTGGATGAACTTATGGCACAACTGACGAAGTTAGACAAATTGCATGCACCACGATGGTATAATAGGCTATGGATTTTGTCTTCAGAGAAAGAACGTTTACGGTTATCTACAGAGATACATGATACGATTTTACAAGATTTGATTCATATGAGTCGTAATATGGAAGAAGCTGCAACAAAAGAAAAAGATGACAAAGAGGCTTTTATGCATTTGCGTGAAGAAGTACTGGATATTGTGGATAATACAAGAGAAATTTGTGAAAATTTATATCCGCCTTTAATCGATAGGCTTGGTCTCCACCGCTCGTTAGAGGAGTTAATACAGAAATGTAAAATTCGTTTTAACTTCTTGATTAAAGTGGATATTCAAAGGATTGAAGGTTTATCATTGCAGCAATCCACTACAATTTATCGTATTATTCAAGAGTTGCTCTCCAATGCAAATAAACATTCACAAGCACAGTCTGTCCATATTTCATTAACATCCAAAGCACAAAAAGTTTTTATTGACTATTGGGATGATGGAATTGGTATTGATGAAAATATTCAACAAGACTGTATGAAAAGTATAGGACTAATGGGGATGAAGGAGCGTATCAAGTATTATCAGGGGACATTTTTAATAAGTTCAAATCAGCCGCAAGGGACAAACATTAAACTATCTATGAAAATAGGTGAGGATTTTGAAAATAATGGTATTGGATGATCATATTGCTATTGGTGAAGGCACACGGGCCATATTGCAAGCTGAACTAGACTGTCAAGCAGTGGTGTTTACAGATCCCTGTATTGCATTACAGCACTTATCCGAATCATTTTATGATATTTACTTAATTGATTTTAATTTAGCAGGGATGGATGGACTGCAATTTATTCAAAAGTTACTCAAAATTCATCCTGAAGCAATCACGATTATTTATACAGGTTATAATATCGAGAAATATTTACCCGAATTATTAAACAAGGGGATATCAGGATTTATTAGTAAAACGGAAAGTAGAAAACAATTGATTGATACAATTCAATATGCACTTGAAGGGAAAGTTATTATTTCACTTTCGCTTCTTAAAAAGCTGTGTGTACATAATGTTGGAGCTAAAGAATCTATAAACTTGACAGAGAGAGAACGACAAATTTTAGATTTTGTCAGAGATGGCTATACGAATAAGGCTATTGCACTAGAAATTCATTTAAGCCAACGGACAATAGAGAAAGTATTAACCACAATTTTTTCTAAGCTTGGTGTTGAATCACGAGCAGAGGCAGCCGTTAAATGGAATGAATTAACTACTTTAGAAACTGATAAATATCATTTTAATTAGGTATAAAGATTCGACTGAAGTTCATAAATTATGCATTTTTTGCTAATAAAGCAACAATTTTTTGTAATATTAATACACATCTAATAACGACAAAACACTGGTAAAGTGTTTTGTCGTTTTTTTTACTTTGCTATCAACTAGTGTAAATATTTATTTTTTTATGTCAAGTGTGGTTTTCCGCATTATTTTAATCGGAAACCCGCCCTATAAAGTACGGTAAATGTATTGGTAGAATTTAAATAACGAGAGACAAGTGATGTTACTGGGGTAGTTTAGTATATCGACATTAATAAATTTTACTACAAACTATAATAAAAAAGTTCAAAGCTATTGGAGGTTAACATGAAAATAGGTGTAATTGGAGCCGGTGTAATGGGGAAAGGTGTAGCCCAAAGGTTTGCACAATATGGTCATAATGTTGTTTTATATGATATTTCTTCAAATGTTCTTGAAACTGCACGGGAAGAGATAAAAAAGAATTTAAAAATAGCAGGTATGTTTAATAAAACGATAGATGCTGAAAAAATTGTTGCCAATATCGACATTACATCAGGTTATGAAGATTTTGCAGATATGGATTTTATTATTGAAAATGTAGATGAAAATATTAAAACGAAAGAAATCGTTTATAGAAATTTAGAGAAGGTTTGTAAACAAAAATGTATTTACATGGTGAATACTTCATGCATTCCGATTACGCTTATTGGTTCATATACCGATAGAGCTGAAAAAGTGATAGGTGTTCATTTTATGAATCCAGTTCCTATGAAAAATTTTGCTGAAGTTATACAGGGATGGAAAACATCTGAAGAGACCGTTCAGCATGTTCGTGAGTTATTAAATAAAGCAGGAATGGAAATTGAAGTAATTAAGGACAGCGCGGGATTTGTATCTAATCGATTATCTCATTTATTTATGAATGAGGCTGCAGCCCTAGTGTATGAGGGAGTGGCAACTGCAGAGCAAATTGACAACATTTTTAAAAATGCTTTTGGTCATAAAATGGGTCCGCTGGAAACAGCTGATTTAATCGGTGTTGATACGGTATTAGATTCATTAAAAGTATTATATACCCATTATGAAGATCCAAAATTTAGAGCCTGTCCCCTTTTAAAACAAATGGTATATGCAGGTTCAACTGGAAGAAAAAGCGGAAAAGGTTTTTATTCTTACTAAAAGAAAGGTGATAATAATGAATACAAAAGAGAAAATTAAAGGGTTTTTATCAAAGTTTATAAAAATTACGGAGATCAATGACACAGACAATATTTTTGAAAAAGGATTAGTTAATTCTTTATTTGCAATGAACCTAGTTAATTTTATTGAAACTGAATTTGATATTTCCATCGATAATATGGAATTAGATTTGGACAATTTTAAAGATATCAATTCAATTGTTGCCTTAGTTGAAAAGAAGTTAGCAATGGAGGAAACAGTATGAGTGGGGAGAAAATAAAATGTGTTGTCTGGGATCTAGATCATACATTATGGGATGGAATTTTAATAGAGAATGACAATTTAACTTTAAAAGAAAATGTAGTTGAAGTAATAAAGGAACTAGATAGAAGAGGAATTTTGCAATCAATAAGCAGTAAAAACAACTATGATATGGCCAAAGAAAAACTTGAAGAATTTGGTTTGTGGGACTATTTTATTTATCCTCAAATTAGCTGGAACAGTAAGTCAGAAGCTGTTGCTCAAATTGCAAAAGACATCAATATTGGTATAGATACTTTGAGTTTTGTAGATGACCAAGAATTTGAACGAGAAGAAGTGTTATTCAGTTATCCAGAAATTTTATGTATCGACGCAAATGATATTGACAAAATCCTAGATATGGAAAGAATGATGCCAAAATTTATAACAAATGATTCGAAAAATAGAAGGAAAATGTACCACAGTGATATTCAAAGAAATAAAGAAGAGCTAGCGTATAGTGGTACTAAAGAAGAATTTTTATCCACGCTTAATATGACTTTCAAAATTGACAAAGCTAAGGAAGACGATCTTCAGAGAGCTGAAGAGCTTACAGTCAGAACACACCAGTTAAATTCCACAGGTTACATTTATTCTTATGATGAATTAAAGAACTTTCTTGAAGCAGATGATTATGAAGTGTATGTTGCACAGCTTGATGATAAATATGGTACTTACGGAAAAATAGGCTTGGCGCTTGTAGAAAAGAAGGCTGACGTTTGGGATTTGAAGCTACTTCTTATGTCATGCAGAGTAATGTCCAAAGGTATTGGTAATATTTTCATGAATTTTCTTATTAATGAATCGATAAAAAATAATAAAACTTTACGAGCACAATTTATTCCAACAGATAAAAATAGAATTATGTACATTACATACAAATTTAACGGCTTTAAAGAGTTAGGTAAAGACGGTGATGTCGTAATATTTGAAGCAGATATGTCGTACGAGCGAATTATACCAGACTATGTAACGTTTGTTTATGAAGGGGAGAACGTTGATGGATTTTTCAGTAAAGAAAGAGCAGAAACAATACAGTCAGGAAATCATTGATTTCGCGAGAGAAAATCTTAATGAACGTGAATTTTACGAAGAATTCTCCATGGATATGTGGAAAAAGGTTAGTGAATTTGGATTATTAGGGATAACTGTAGATGAAAAATACGGAGGTCTTGGGGAAAGCTACGAGACTGCGGCAATGGTCTTTGAAAGTCTTGGATATGCATGTAAAAATAATGGATTTATTTTTGTGATTAATAATCATATATGGGTATGTCAAAATTTAATCAATTTATATGGTTCAGATGAATTGAAAGAAAAGTATTTACCACAGATGGTTGAAGGGAAACAAATTGGGGCAATTGCTATTACAGAGCCTGAAGCAGGATCTGATGCATTTGCGATGGTTGCAAATGTAAAGGAAGAAGATGATTGTTATGTACTTAATGGTACAAAGATGTTTATTTCCAATGGTCCTATCGCTGATATTTTTATTGTTTTCGCTGTTACGGAGGAAGTTCCAGATAAGAAAATCACTGCTTTTGTTGTTGAGCGCAATTTTGAAGGCGTTACGACAGGGAATGATATCGAAAAGATGGGCTTGAATGCATGTCCGACGAGTGAACTTATTTTAGATAATGTAAAAGTGCCAAAGAATAATATATTAGGGAAATTTAACTATGGTAATAATATTCTCACAGGCGCGCTAGAATGGGAAAGATGTTTTGAATTTGCGCCACATATTGGTGTGATGCAACGAGTTATGGAACAATGCATCAAACAGGCAAATGGAAGAAAACAGTTTGGAAAGCCAATAGGTTCAAATCAGGCAGTATCTCATAAAATTGCCGAAATGGAAGTAAATATAGAAATGGCGAAATTAATGTTATATAAAATCGCATGGTTAAAAGATCAAAAAAAATCTGCTTACCTTGAAACTTCTATTTTTAAACTTTTTGTAAGTGAAAATTACATAAAAACGTGTAGAGATGCAATGCAAATTTTTGGTGCATATGGATATACAAAAGAGTATGAAATGGAACGAGAGCTAAGGGATGCCCTGGCAAGCAGTATTTATTCAGGCACAAATGAAATGCAAAAAAATACAATTTATAATATGGCCAATGCAAGATATATGTGATAAGGAGTGCTCATGAAAGTTGTAGTATGTTTAAAACCAATCAAAGCTGAAGAGATGTTTCCAAATGAATTACGAACAGAGGACTTTATTATAAATCCATATGACTTATATGCATTACAACAATTTATAGAATTAAAAAAATCGATTGATTGCACAATTATCTGTCTTTGTATGGGTAATCACAGTACAAAAGGATTGCTTCAAAAGGCTATTGCTTTAGGAGCAGATAAAGCCATTCTATTAAATGATGAGCTATTCGAAGGTTCGGATACAGTCGCTACTTCATACATTTTAGTACAGGCAATCAAAAAAATAGAAGATGTGGATTTTGTAGCATGTGGAAGACGGAGTAGTGATGGAGAAGTTGGACAAGCAGTATATGGCATAGGAGAACGTCTTAACTATTATTGTTTAACTGATATAGCTGAGATTTTAGGGAATGAGGCTTCAGCAATTCAGCTAAAACAAGTAAAAGACACTGAAACAATTATTGGGAGATTGAAACCACCCGCTGTTATTTCTTTTTACGATTATGTAGTTACGCAGCCTTTAATCAATTTACTAGCATTAAAAAAAGCAAGAAAAAAAGAGATCCTTGTATGGAATGCTACTGATTTAGCTGTTGATGTAGTTAAGTGTGGTTTTGCTAGTGTAAAGGTGAAAGAATGGCATGTTCAAAAAGAAGCAAAACAGAAAAAGCTATATATAGAAGAAACGGCACAAGAAAAAGCGGCTTTAATCTATAACTTAGTAACAGATAAGGCACACAATAGTAAACGATAACCTGCATGAAGGATGAACGTTGAATGGAAAAAGAAATTGTTATCATATGTGATTTTCAAGAATACGACGATGAAAATATATTACAAGTCATCACAAAAGCTAGCAGTCTCAGTAATCAATGCAACTGTAAGGTAACAGTATTATGTGTTGGACATAAGGATAGTGAGCAACTTGATAAGTTCTTTCAATATGGAGCAGACAATATAGTGATCTGTAAACAAAACGAACCATTTGATATGACATATTTTACAAATATAATCTCAAATATGATAAAGACACGCATCCCAAAAGTCATATTGGTTCCGGAATCTAGCAATGGAAAAATAACGGCATCGATATTATCTGCCAGATTTGAGGTCGGGCTTATAGCAGGTTGTACTGATATTCAATTTGATGAAAATAACGAACTGTCTTTTTTGAGAACTGCCTTTAATAGTGTGACAATTGCCAAAAACAATTGTTCTAATGGCGAATTTATCATCGCAACTGTGAAAAAAGACATCTTTGCAAAACAAATGAAGGCTGGGCAATGTAGTGGAATGATAGAGGAAGTTACATACGATGATGATATGGAGAAGTTGTCCAATTCATGGGGTGTTCTAGAGCGAATAGAAAAGTTCGAAAAGAAAGAGATGAACAATTTAAATAAAGTTTTTTGTATTGGTAGAGGAGTTAAAAATCAAGATAATTTTGAAAAAATTTGCCAAATCGCAAATAAACTACATGTTGGAATAGTTGGAACCCGAGCAGTCGTTGAAGCGGGATATATTGAAAAAGAGAGAATGATTGGTCAGTCTGGGAAAATGCTGGCTTCACCTATTTATGTAGGATTCGGTGTATCGGGCGCTAGCCAACATATGATTGGCGTTAAAAATGCTGAAATAATCGTTGCCATCAATAAAGATAAAAATGCACCCATATTCGAATATGCGGATTACGCTATCGTAGATGATGTGGAGGCAGTACTGGCTGAATTAGAAAAAATGGCTGAAGGATAGGTACAAGAGATGTACTTAGTGTTTTATAAGACATAAAAAGCTTTTAGAAGGTTTGATAGGGGAGGGAATGGAATGAAAAAAACAGACGATATATTAGGAGCACTAAAAAAACTTAGTAAAACAGATAAAGGAATTACAATTGTCCTTTCAAAAGAGGATAAAAAATTTATTTCATACAGAGAACTATGGAATAGAAGTTTTTATGTTTCTGAAATATTTAAAAAGCAAGGTGTTAGCAGAAATGCAGAAGTTATTATTCGGTGTGAAAATCTAGAGCTCTTTTTATATTCATTTTGGGCGTGTGCAATAGGAGGCTATATCGCTGTTCCGATTGATGCAAGTAAAAATAGTAATGTCGATAGTCTTTTAACACATGTATTGGAAAAGTCGGTTCATCCAATCATCGTCAGTGATAGTGAACAGGATAAGGACAAAGGGAAAGTGCTATGCCTTCAGGACTTCTATACTGAGATTTTAAAGTGTCCGAATAATCTGAATGTAGAGTATCAAACTTCACCAGAAGATATCCTATATATTTTATATTCTTCTGGAACAACGGGCACGCCAAAAGGGGTAATGATTAGCAAATCCAATGTGGCTGCTAACGTATATGGCTTTGTTAAACATTATGCAATAGATGAAAATGATAAGTTTTTATCATGGACACCATTAACACATTGTTATGGTTTAGTCATATTCCACCTTGTACCATTAATGGCGGGCGCAGATCAATGCCTGCTTTCTACTAAATTGTACATGAATCAGCCGTTAATTTGGGCGGAAACCATTAATGAATATCGCGCAACTAGAATTGGTTCACTGCCATTCGCATTGAAGCATTTTAATAATGTTTATATGAATTCGGAGAAAAGCTTTAAATGGGATTTGTCCTGTGTAGATAGCATGTTTTTAGGTGGGGAGTCGGTTAGTCAAGCATTATACAAAGAATTCTGTAACGAAGTAAATGCTTATGGATTTTCTATAGATAAGGTTTATCCGCTATATGGATTGACTGAAGCGACAATTATGTTAACCGCAAATAGATTAGGAAAGCATGCTAGAACATTCGAAATTACAAACGATAAGCTTGTGATTGGTGACAAAGTGCAGTGTAGGGAATTAGCGGATGGCGAAACAGCAGATAATGTATTTCTTGAAATGGGTACGCCTTTGGAAACTGTACAACTTAGTATCCGCGATGATAACTTCCAAGAGCTCCCAGAAGGGCATTTAGGACAAATTTGTGCAAGTGGTCCTTGTATTACAGCAGGTTATTATCAAGATTCAGAAGCGACCGATAAAGTATTTTTTGAAGAGAAATGGTTGTGTACAGGGGATATAGGATTTATTCAAGATAACAATCTTATCATTATTGGAAGAGAAAAAGAACTTGTTGTAGCCAACGGGAAAAAAGTCTCGTGCGCACAGATTGAAGAACTAATAAATAACCATTTGCATAATACAAAGCACCAACAGTGTGCAGTATGCAATGGAACAAAACAGGAAAATGACAATGAGAAAGTGATTGTTTTTATAAAAACACAAATGGACTTTGAAAATAACAAGAATATAGAAGAATTTAAGGACTTTAAAAACGACATTATTTCAATGGTTTTTGAAAAAATGGGACTGACTATTAGTGAGGTAGTACCCGTTGAAGATATTCCTAAAACAAACAGTGGCAAAGCATTTCGACGTGGGTTAACTGAAAAATATAATGCTGGCACATATGAAACAATACTAAATAACTTGAATTATAGTAAGAAAAGCCAAATGGTTAATACTGAAAAAACGAGATACTCTCGAAATTCTATTGCGAAGAAAATTGTGACATATATTGAGAGTCGTTTCGATGTAAAAGTATTAGCGCATGACATTCCTTTTTCTGAATATGGCATTGTATCTATTAATATCCCATCGTTTATTGAAAATTTAAATAAAGAATTTAACGTAAATATTCTTGTCGCTGATATTTTTAAGTATTTCACTATATATGATTTGTCTGAACATATTTATTCACTTGTTAATTTAGAAGAGAAGCAAAGGAGTCTAGGGAACATGAACGAAGAGCAGCATATGCAAGATAAAATAGCAATCGTTGGAATGAGTTGTCGCTTTCCAGGTGGTGCTAATAGTATTGATGAGTACTGGAATTTGCTTGTAAATGGAGTAGATGGCGTATGTGATGTTCCTGAAAATAGATGGGAAATTGAAAAGTATTATGATGAAGATAAAACCGTTCCGGGAAAAATGTATTGCAAAAAGGGTGGTTTTTTAAATATCAATATTGATGAATTTGATGCAGGGTTTTTCAATATATCTCCAAAAGAAGCAGCTGCCCTTGATCCCCAACAAAGAATGCTATTAGAGCTCACATGGGAAGCTTTTGAAAATGCAAATATGGATATTACTAAATACAACGGATCGAACACCGGCGTATATGTAGGCATGTCTAATAATGAATACAATCTAGCGCAATTATATTCAGGAGAATTATCAACTATTGGTGCATATGCTCTGACAGGAAGCTGTATGAGTACTGCATGTGGAAGGGTATCTTATACGTTTGGATTTGAAGGACCATGTATTACAGTTGATACCGCATGCTCGTCAACGCTTTCGGCGTTGCATTTAGCCTGTACCGCAATGCAGGCCGGAGAAGCCGATATGCAAATTGTAGCTGGCGTTAACTTAATGGAATCTCCAACGACTAATATCGGTTTTTCGAAACTGCAAGCGACATCAGTAGATGGGCATAGTAAAGCATTTGATGAAGCGGCAAATGGTTATGGGCGTGGAGAAGGCGGTGGCGTCCTTATACTGAAAAAATTATCTGACGCTATTAAAGATCAAGATGAAATTCTAGGCATTATCAGAGGAACTGGAATTAATCAAGATGGTAAGAGTAACGGCCTAACTGCACCAAATGGGGAAGCGCAAGAAAAATTGATTGAAAAAACTTTGATGCATGCCAGTATGGATCCTCATGATGTTGATTTTGTAGAAATGCATGGAACAGGCACAAAACTTGGAGATCCAATCGAAGTTCATGCAGTTGGTGCAACTTACGGAAAGAACAGAAGTAAAAATAATCTATTAAAGATAGGTTCTGTAAAATCTAATATTGGTCATTTGGAGGCTGCTGCAGGGGTAGCATCAATAATTAAAGTTTTATTATCCATGAAGCATAATATGATTCCTGCAAATCTTCACTTCCATACACCGAATCCGTTTATTGACTGGGAAGGTGCAAATGTAGAAGTTATAAGCGAACATGCATCGTGGAAAAAAGAGGATGGCTTAAGAGCTGCAGCTATTAATGGCTTTGGATTTGGTGGGTCAAATGCCCATGCGATTATCGAAGAATACAAAAATGAGGATTTCGGTAAAAACGAAACAAACATCCAAGATGGCATAGATTATATACTTAAAATTTCAGCAAAAAGCAAGAAATCATTAAATGAACTAATTGAACAGTACTATAATTTGATAGCAAATAGTTCGGACAATGAATTAGAAGATATTATTTATACAGCCAATCTAGGAAGAGCGGATTTAGAATACCGATTTGCTGTATGTGGCAGTAACAGAAAAATGATTGCTGAGAGACTAGAAAGCTATCTAAAAGATGGGTATGCAGAAGGGGTCTTTGAAAATATAGATAAGCACCAGTTGATGCAAAAAGATAGAAAAGTTGTCTTTATGTTTACTGGACAAGGCTCACAGTATCTCAATATGGGGAAACTACTCTATGATTCTAATGCTGTCTTTAAACAGGCATTTGACACTTGTGATCGATTGTTTAAACCGTATTTATTAAAATCCATTGCCGATTTAATATATGGGGAAAATGCAGACGAACAAGTGATTGAAAAAACGGTTTATGCGCAACCATTAATCTTTGCGGTGGAATATGCGTTATACAAACTGTGGGAGAGCTATGGTGTTAAACCAGAGGTAGTGATGGGACATAGCATTGGTGAATATCCAGCAGCAGTTGTAGCAGGGATTATGACACTGGAAGATGCTATTAAACTAGTTTCAATAAGAGGAAGACTGATGGATGCTGCACCTGGAAAAGGCAAGATGGCAACTGTTTTTGCAGATAAAGCGAAAGTACAAAAACTTCTTACTGGATTCCAAGAGACGGTATGTATTGCGGCACACAATGCTGAAGAAACTTGTGTAATTTCTGGAATGGCGGAAGATATAGAAAAAGTGGTTGAGAAGGCAAAGATGGAAGGCATGCGTGTACAAGAATTAAAGGTATCTCATGCTTTTCACTCTATGCTAATGGAGCCAATATTAGATGACTTCCATTTAATAGCAAAAGAATTGGATTATAAAGAATCTAAGGTAAAATTTGTTTCGTCGCTCTACGCCAAAGAATTAGAAGAAGGTCAAATTCTTGATGGCGACTATTGGACTAGTCATATTAGAGAAAAAGTTGACTTCTTTGGAGCGGTTACAAGCATTGATAAAAAAGAAAACTATTTATTGCTAGAAGTAGGAAGTAATAGAGTGTTGGCAGCACTTTGTAAATTAATTTTTGAAGATGAAAGAGTCATTGCATCTACTTTAAACATGAAGAAGGAAGATAAAGTACAACTGGCAAATGAAATTGCATTGCTTTATGTAACGGGTGTAGATGTGGATTGGAGCAATATTACGTTCGCTGGTAACACAAATTGGAACAAAGTAAAACTTCCTAACTATCCATATGAGAAGAACAAATATTGGATGGATTTGAAATACGATAGAGCATCAGAGAGTATCAATGCTGAAGATTATCATAATATTCTAGGCCAAAGAATTGATCTTCCATCAATGAGTGACGCTGTAGTATTCCAAAGGAAATTTACTGCATTGGAACCTTACTTTATGAGAGAACATGTAATTTTCAAAACAGCTATTTCTCCAGCAGCAGCCCATATGGCCATGATACTTTCGGCTGTGAAAGAAATTGGAAATGCTAAAAGTTGCGTGTTAAGTAAAGTAGATTTCAGAGTACCATTAGCTGCAACAGATGATGAAGAAAAACAGGTGCAAATTTGTTTAGAAAAAGAAGACAATGATTACAAATTTAATATTGTCAGTAGAGATTTTAACTCTAAATATGATAAATGGCTAATGCATGCTAAAGGCAATGTATGCATGCAAGATGAATATGCGTTTTCAGAAATGACAGCAAATATGGATGATTATAAACGCCTGTCCTATGAAGAAAATATTGAAAATAGTATCTACTATTTTATGAGTAAATCTGGTTTTGAATTAGGAGAAGGTTTCCAACGGATTAAGCGTATTAGCTACGGAGAAGATGAATGTGTCTGTGTAGTAGAGCCTTTAAAAACTATTCCATACTTTAAAGATTATGTACTTTACCCAGGAACAATTGACTCGATATTCCAAACAGGTATTGCCTTAGTTTTGGAAAAATTAAAAGAACGCACAAATGTCAATGAAGATGGCAATAAAACAGTTATTCCATACTATTTAGAAAAATTGACGTTTAACTATCGAGAATCCGATCAGTTATGGTGTTATTCAAAATCAACTGTAAAAAATGATATTACGTATGCGGACGTTATTGTATATAACGAAAAAGGCGAAGTATTAATGAAAATAGATAACCTCATGGCTAAAATTACAGAAAGCGAAAGTTTATTACAAGAAATGAGTAGTGCAAACAAATTGTATTACCATACAGACTGGGTGCAAACAGATGCTATTAGAAAATTAGAGGAGTTGCCAGTCAATAAACAGTACCTTCTGATTGCAGATGAGGCAATTGCGGCAGCAAGTTTAAAAGAAAATATGGAGAAACACCATTTAAACACAATATGTGTACTACATGGAGATGAATTCCTAAAGAAAAATACCCATGATTATACAATCAATCAGGACAATAAAGAAGAGTGGTCGAAGCTTTTTGCAGATGTATGCAAAGACAGCGGGAAGAAAAACTTAAATATTATTTATTGTACTACTAAGGATAGTGTTCAGAATCTAGCGAATAATAAGGTGAATTATAGAGCGATTAAAGCATTACACTATTTGGTTCAAGTTATGAATGAAGAGGGTTACACACAAGGTAGCAAAATTAAAATCGTGACCAAAGATGTGCAAAAGCTTCGTCATGAGAAAAAACTAAATTTATCAGGATCAATGGTCTGGGGATTAGCAAAAGTAATGAGTATAGAATATCCTGAAATTTTTGGTGGCATCATTGATACGGATGAAATAACTTTCTATGAAAATAGTGATTTTATCCATGAAGTATTAGGGGATAGTGTACAGGAAGTTTGCTTCAGAGAAAACGAACGTTATGTAGGAAGATTAATTACTCATGCGGATTATTTGAAAAAAGGGTTAGAAAAAAATAAGAAAATTGTATTAAAAGAAGAAGCTTCTTATTTAATTACAGGTGGAACAGGAGCATTGGGTCTTGCTTATGCTGAACAACTTGTAAATGCAGGTGCTAAAAACCTTATTTTAATAAGCAGACGCGAACCAAGTGAACATGCCAAAGTAGCGATTCAAAAATTGATAGACAAAGCAGTGCAAGTAAAGATTGTCCATGCGGATGTATGTAATGATGAAAGTTTGATAAAAGCGCTGGATGACATTCAATTTACGATGCCTCCTATTAGAGGCGTCGTTCATGCAGCAGGTGTGTTAAACGATAAGATGTTGATTGACCTCAATTGGGAGGATTTTGAAAAGGTTATGAATCCAAAAGTTGTTGGAACGCTTAATGTTTTCAATGCAATTGACAAGGAAACATTGGATTTCTTCATGATGCTTTCCTCCATCACTAGTGTTATTGGAAATATGGGACAAGGCAACTACGCTGCTGCCAATCATTTTATGAATTCATTTGCAACATATATGAACATGAATAAACTCCCTGGTTATACTTTCTGCTGGGGACCATGGAATGAAAGTGGGATGGCAGCAGATAATGATGCGATATCGAGTACGATGGCAAGAATGGGTATGAAAACTTTTTCAAAAGGCCAGGGACAAAGCATTATTAATGATTTTATGGATCAACCATATGAGAATCTGCTAATTGCCGATATAGAATGGAATACCCTAGTAAAATCTTTGGAAACTGCAGCAGGCAAGACAGAATTCCTATCCAAATTAGTGTCTGAAAAGGACCTACATGTGGATATAGTTCAAGATGAAAAGGACAATTTCTTGGAAACGCTTATGAGTTTATCAGGTGAAGGCCAAAATGAAATCCTAATTGAAAAACTGCAAAGTATTTGCGGGAAAATTATGGGCTTTGATCATAACCAAGTACTATCCATAGATAAAGCATTCCAAGAACAAGGTGCAGATTCTTTAATGATATTCTCTATGCGAACAGCGATTAATAAATTGCTAGGTATCGATGTCAATGTCTCTGTATTTTTCAATTATCCAACCATCGTAAAACTTTCTGATTATTTATTAAGTGAAGTTCTAATTCTTGAAAATGAAAATATGGGTGAATTAGAAGAACAATCCGAAAACATAGATGACTTATTATCTGAAATTGATAAGTTAACGATATAGTCAGAGGTGTTATATATGAACAATGACATTGAAAATAAATATAAAGAGGCCTTATTAAAGGCTGCTAAAAAAATTAAAGAACTAGATTTAGAATTGAAAAAATCAAAAGAGGAAAATGAAATTGCAATAATTGGCTATAATTGTAGATTTCCAGGCGGTGCAAATAACAGCAGTTTATTCTGGGACAAATTATCACAAGGATATGATGCTGTTACTAATATCAAACCTGAAAGATTCCCTGTTGAAGCGTTTTTCAGCGAAGATAGGCAAGATAAGGGAAAAATGTATACGCGTTATGGTTCCTTTATAGATCAAGATATTAAGACATTTGATAATGTGCATTTTGAAATTTCTGCACTAGAGGCAGTATCTGTCGATCCCCAGCAAAAACTTCTATTGGAAGTGAGCTGGGAGGCAATGGAGAATGCTGGTCTGAATATCGAAGAGATGAAGGGCAGTAAAACAGGCGTATTCATAGGAATCGACGCAGTTGACTATGTAAACAGAGAAATGATGTCAGGGGATATAAAAGATATTGGTTTATATTCACTTGTTGGAGCATCCTCTCATTCTGCTGCAGGTAGAATATCTTATTTTTATGATTTTAAAGGACCAGCAGTAAGTTTAAGTACTGCATGTTCATCGTCATTAACGGCGATGAACATGGCAGTAGACAGCCTAAAAAGTGGTCAATGTGATGTAGCCATTGTTGGAGGGATAAATCTGCTGCTAAATCCAGAGCCCTATGTGGGACTATCTCAAAACAGTGGTTTATCACCAGATGGACGTTGTAAAACTTTTGATGCATCCGCTGATGGATTTGGCCGAGGCGAAGGCTGTGGAATTATCATATTAAAAAGATTAAGTGATGCTAAAAGAGATAACAACAGTATAGAGGCATTAGTAAAAGGGATATATGTCGGACAAGATGGTAAATCCAATGGCTTCTTTGCACCAAATGGGCTGGCAGAGCAAAGAGTGATTGCAGAAACGTTGAAAAGGACAGGGCTAGATGTAGACGATATTGATTATATTGAAGCTCATGGGACAGGAACTTCTCTTGGTGACTTTATTGAAGCACAGGCAATTTGTGAGGTATTTAAAAACAGAAAAGCACCCATAAAGGTTGGTTCTGTAAAGTCGAATATTGGTCATCTAGAGGCGGCATCCGGGATGGCAAGTATGATCAAGGTATTACTTTCCTTAAAACATAAACAGCTTTTGCCAAGTATCCATTTTAAAAATCCAAACCCCAATATTGATTGGGATAAAATTCAAGTAGTCGATAAGCTCTCGGAATGGGAAAGTAATGGGAAAAAAAGACGAGCGGGTATTAGTGCGTATGGCATTAGTGGAACATTAGCTCATTTAATACTAGAAGAAGCAGAGCACGAAGAAAATACACCACAAACTGAAAAAAGTAATCTACCTGAAAGTATGCTAACGATTTCAACAAAGAACAAAAATGTGTTAGTAAAAGCAATTTCTCAAATAAGAGATTATCTTAGCGTTTCCACAGAACTACTTAGTGATATTGCCTATTCAACAAATATTACAAGAGATAAACATGAATACAGGTTCGCAATAGTTGGTAACAATAAAGAGCAAATTATTGAAGAAATAGATCATGTGCTCAAAAATGAAGATTCACTGGCATACTACATTGGACAAGCAGAAAGTAAAAAGAAAAAAATTGCATTTTTATTTACAGGACAAGGCTCCATCTACAAAGATGCAGCAAGAGAATTTTATGAAAATTCGCAAGCGTATAGAGAAACCTTCGATCTTTGTGATAATCGATTTAAGGAGCTCCTAGGCATTTCTATCAAAGACACTTTGTTTGGAGCAAACGAAGAACTATTAACAAATGCGCTTTATTCGCAACCAATTATATTCTCGTTGGAATACGCTTTAACGAAAATCTGGGATTCATTCAATATAAAAGCAGATTATGTGATTGGGCATAGTGTTGGCGAGTATGCCGCAGCATGTTATGTCGGCATGCTAAGTTTTGAAGATGCTACGAACATGATTGCGATGCGAAGTAGACTTATGGTTAGTGTGACACCGAATGGCAAAATGGTGGGCGTGTTAGTAGATGAATTGACGATGAAGGAAGCAATATTGGAAAGCGGATGTAAAAATGTATCAATAGCTGCTGTTAATGCACCTAAAAATATTACAGTATCTGGTCTAAGTGAAGAAGTTGATATGGTAATTAATCAATTACATAAAAAGGTCAGAGCTTTTGTTACCGATTTAAATATTCCATATCCTTATCATTCAACTGCAATGGAAGAATATAAAGAAATATATGGGGAAAGTTTAGCGCATGTTGTTTGCAATAAAACGCCAAAATCAATTATTTCAAGTGTAACAGGAAAGCTAGAGGACGTCGGTACATTTGAAAATAAAGGGTATTGGACAGAACATCTTGAAAAAACGGTTCATTTTATGAAAGCGATGCAGGAAGTAGATAAATTAGGCGTTTCCACATTTATTGAAATTGGTGGTAATGCAACTTTATGTGGCTTAGCAGGCCAATGTTTGCAAAATGACAATGCCATTTTTGTTCCATCACTTAGAAAAGGAATAGGCGATTATAAGCAGTTGTTGGAATCTTTGAAATCTTTATATCTTAAAGGGATGAAAATTGATTGGAATAGCTTCTATAAAAATTACAATAAAAAGAAAATTATTTTACCTAACTATCCTTTTGAGAGAAAGACCTTGTGGAAAAACAAAGCAACTTCGGTAGCGGATACAAGCTATGTGAATTTGGAACAGTTATTGGAAAAACAAAATGAGCAACTAATGTTACAGAAACAGCTTCTTGAAAATATTTTTAAATAAACAGCAAGAAAGGAGTAAAAAAATGAAGAATCTAGTTCTAGATGAAACAAAAACGATGATCGTAATAGAAGAATTAAAAGAAATTGTTCATATTATATCCGCCATGGAAAAAGAAGAAATAGATGAAAAGAAGAGATTAATTTCCTATGGTCTTGATTCAATCCTTCTCCTAACACTTGCCAAGCAAATCCATGCAAAGTACAAGGTAGAAATTCCTTTAGATGTATTTTTTACAACTTTAAATACGTTACAACTAATTGCAGATTACATTGCAGAAAATGGCATTGTGGAGGCTGAACAACAAGAGGAAACGTATGAAGAAGTAATGGATGTTATTGATGCGCTACCTGAAGAACTTCACAATCCTACAAATGAAGTCGCTTATCAGAATGTAGGAAAATTAGATATGAATATGATGGTGCAAGTATTTAACAACCAATATGATGTTATGACAAAACAAAATGAGATTTTAAAAGTAATAGCTAGTACAACGAAAGCACAAAAAAATGGCCAGAAAACAAAGGGTGTGCAAAAGGAAGTCAGTTCGGCAATAGCCCCGACAAAATCCGATGATTATTACAAGCCTTATAAAAAGCTAGATTTTAACAAAGAAGATGAAGTAGATGAACTTCAATTAAAATACATTAAAAATATAGAACAACGCATTAATATTTTTACTAAAAATTCAAAGGATAGAACCCAACAATATAGAAATATATATGCGAGTAATCGAAACTCTGCGGGCTTTAGACCTTTATATAAAGAAATGCTCTATCAAATTATTGCGGAAGAAGGCCAAGGTTCTAAGATAATAGATATTGATGGCAATACAATGATTGATCTGACGATGGGCTTTGGGGTCTTAATGTTTGGACATAGCCCAGAATTTGTTAGAAAAGCATTGAGAAATGAACTTGAAAAGGGAATGCCTGTTGGTCCAATGGGCAGGCTTACTGGACGAGTAGCCCAAAATATTTCCGAGTTAGCGGGAGTAGACAGAGTATTTTTCTGTAATTCTGGAACAGAAGCAAATATGTTTGCAGTTAGAGTAGCAAGAGCTGTTACAGGCAAAAAGAAAATCGTCTGTTTTACAGGAGCTTTTCATGGAACTTACGATGGATTTTTAGGAATGCCGAATTATTTAGATGATTCAAACCATACAACTACTTCATTAGTACCGGGAATTACTGATAGTGCAGTGCAAGACGTTGTGATGTTGGATTTTAACTCCGAATCTTCTTTGCAATATATCGAACAACATTGTGATACGATTGCGGCCGTTATAACGGAACCAATCCAAAGCCGACGACCAGATATTCAACCGAAGGATTTCCTGTTGAAATTAAGACAAGTGACACAAGACAATAACGTTGCCTTAATTTTTGATGAAATTATTACAGGTTTCCGAATTGCTAGTGGTGGAGCACAAGAATACTTTGGTGTGGAAGCTGACATTGTAACGTATGGAAAAGTTATTGGTGGCGGAATGCCAATAGGTGTTTTAGCGGGTAAGAAAAAATATTTAGATAGTATAGATGGTGGCATGTGGAACTTCGGAGACAACTCTGTTCCTCCTAATGAAGACAAAAGAACATTTGTTGCAGGTACTTTCTGTCATCATCCGATGGCGATGGCAGCTACAAATGCAGTGCTCGAATATATAAAGGAAAACAAGCACACTATTTATGAAACATTGAATCTAAAAACTACTGAATTTGTCAACGAATTAAATCAATTCTTTGAACGTGAACACGTAGATATTCGTATCAATCAGTTTGGTTCATTATTTAGATTTACCGTAAATTTAGAAAAAGAAATATTCTACTATGGTTTGTTAGAAAAAGGTATCTATATTTGGGAAGGACGTAATTGTTTCTTATCTACAGAGCATTCCAAAGAAGATATCGAATACGTTATAGAGGCTGTCAAGAAAACTGTATATGAAATGAAAGAAGCCAATTTTTTTAATCAATAAATAAGATTGGACAGAAAATAGATTTATATAAATAGGAGATAAAAATATGTTCTTTTTAGTGTTATGGGGATTAGGAATTGTTACAGCTGTTATCGACTTATATATGAAGGGATTTCCGTCTGACCCTCAGTTGATCTGCTCGGTAATTTTACTTCATCAGTTCGTAGTAACATTTGGACTTTTAGGTATTACAGGATTATTAAGTAATATGATTTTTGCAAAACAAAATGCCAAAATGGTCGGTTGGCCAGGTGGGCCGTTCCAGATAAAATACGGGTTTTCACAATTGGGTCTAGGTGTTATGGGCGTTATGTGTATTTGGTTTAGAGATGGGTTCTGGTTAGGAACAATCGTAGCTATGTATATATATGGAATTAGTGGTCTTTGGTCACACTGGAATGTTATGAAAATGAATAAAAAGGCAGACGCGGACAGCATTGCAAATATCATAATGGATATTGCATATCAGACCTTTATAACCGTATTATCTATTGTTATTGGTGGAATATGGGTAATTGGCTAAAAACATAAAAATCCATTTTAGGAGTGCTGTGTAAATGCTGAAAAAAAAGATTGAATTATCAGAGATCCAAAAGGGAATCTATTTTGAATGCCAAACAGGAGAAAAAAATAATTATAATATCTCAGCGGCAATAAAAATAAAGAATGAAATAGATATTGTAAAGTTCGAAAAGGCATTACAAATGTTGGTGAATGAACAAGCAGCACTGCGCAGTCATATTGAATTACTAGATGGCAGTCTGTCCATGGTAATTAATGAAGAAGTAGATGCTGCTGTTCATTATTATGATGTTTTCAAGGAACATCATAATAAGAGAATAGATGAAATAGTTAACGAAGAGGTTGGCTATGAGTTTAATTTATCAAAGGCACCACTTTTTAGAGTGTCCTTAATTAAAGAGGATAATAATTTATTTATTCTAGTACTGAATCTTCATCATATTATTGCTGACGGAGTGTCACTTGATATTTTTATCAAAAAACTATTTACCTATTATTCCAATTCGCTAAATGGTGAAGTAATTGAATTAAAAGAAGACTGCGGATTTTTAAATTTTGTTGAAAGCGAAAATAAAAAACTGGCGAATGGCAGCTATGAAAAACAAAAGGAATATTGGCGAGAAAAAGTAAAAGATGCAAATGCTTTGAACTTTCCAAAGGACTTCTCGAATGCTCATCATAACGGGATAGGGAAAGAGAAGTCTTATCGAATTTCTAAGGATTTAATGAACAGTATAAAGAAAGCATCTCAAAAAGAAGAAGTGACACCGTTTATTTTCTGTTTAGCGGCATTTAGTGCATTGATGGGAAAATGCTGCAATGAAAAGAATGTAGTAGTTTCCAGTCCATTCACAAATAGACCGGGATTCGACTTTGAAGAAACGATAGGATGCTTTATTTATACATTGCCATTAAGTTTAACAATCGACAATCATAAACCATTTAAAGATGTTATTGAGGCAATGTATGAGGAAATGATTGGAGCATATAAAAATATCGGATATCCCAACAATTTAATTGCCCGTGAAACGGAATCTAGTATCTATACAGGGATTCAGTCAATCTTCGATATTACCTTCGTCTATGACAAATATAGTAAACCGACATGGGAAGGCGTAGAATGTGACACATTTGAAATGGACAATACGATGTTCCCTGGAAATATGATGGTAATTCTTGCTGAAATGCCTGATGGTGACATGATTAAGATTCAGTACAAGTCTGATATCTATGCAGAAGAAATGATCGAAATGCTAGGAAGACGTTTTATTAAACTGTTAGAAACTGTAACAGCGCATACGGATGTACTAGTGAAAGATATCGACTTATTTTTGGAAGATGAAAAAGTGCATATTTTGAATACTTTCAATCAAAGTGCATTCTTCGATTATAAACCAATGCACATTATAGATATTTTCCATGAGCGAGTTGGCACGTATAAAGAACATACAGCACTTCTTTTTGATAATGGCAGCATGAGCTATGAAGAAGTCAATAAAAAAGCGAATCAGATAGCAAGAAAAATATTGCAACACAAGAAAAAAGAGAATGAAGTAATTGGCGTACAGTTAAAACGTTCTAAAGAAATGGTTCTTACTATATTAGGAATTTTGAAAGCTGGCTGTGCTTATGTACCAATCGAAAATTATTATCCTGAAAATCGAAAAAATTATATTTTTAACGATGCCGATATCAATATTTTAATTACATCGAAAGACTTGCAATATGATTTTTGTCAGGATAAACAAATTATTTTTGTTGATGATAATGAAACATACAGCGGGGATGATAGCAATCTTGATATTGTATTAAATCCTTTTGACTTGGCCTACATTGAGTATACTTCAGGTTCGACTGGGGAGCCAAAAGGGGTAATGATTGAAAACCATAGTGTAGTCAATACCATTATGGATTTGGAAAGACGTTTCCCTGTTCAAGAAGGCGATGTTTATCTATATAAAACGCCTTTTTCATTCGATATTTCGGGAACGGAACTGTATGGCTGGTTTATGGGAAAAGGTGCTCTGTGTATTTTAGAACATGATGGCGAGAAAAATCCAGAACTTATCTTAGAATTTATAGATCGCTATCATGTAACCCATATAAACTTTGTACCAAACATGCTCAAGGTATTTTTAGAACTGTTGAATGAAAAAAATAATAAAGAAAAGTTACACTCCTTACGATGGATTTTTGTTGGAGGAGAGGCATTAACTGCTGATATAATTGATAAATTTTTTGACATGAAACTAGCTGTAAATCTTGAAAATGTTTATGGTCCGACAGAATGTACAATGTGGGCTTCACACCATTCTATTCAAAAATGCGAGCGTGTTTCGAATGTATCGATTGGACATCCGTTAAATGAAATTCGATGGTATGTTATTGACGAAAATAATCAACTTCAGGTGGTAGGTGTACCTGGTGAGTTATGTTTAAGTGGAGTAGGATTGGCCCGAGGTTATCTCAATAAAGAAGAACTTACAAATGAAAAATTTTGTGAAAATCCATTCTATGATGAAAGAAAAGATCCCGTTTGGTTTAAGAAGATGTATAAAACAGGTGATTTGGCGAGATGGCTTCCTGACGGCAATATCGAATTTATGGGGAGAATGGATCACCAAGTTAAAATTAGCGGATTACGGATTGAACTGGGAGAAATTGAAAATGCAATGGTTCAGTTTGATGGCATTTTAGAAGCTGTAGTAGTTACGAAGCAATCTTCCAACCATTTACCTGTACTATGTGCTTATTATGTTGCTCCACAACAAGTGCCTGTAGCTGAATTAAGAGCATTTTTAAGTCATTATGTACCAGACTATATGATTCCAGCATTCTTTGTTCATAGGGAGAAAATGCCGATTAATAGTAGTGGGAAAATAGACCGGAAAATACTTATTGCAGATACTACCTATAATCATCACACTACTACAATTAATCAAGTACCAGAATCTGAATTAGAGACAATTATTGCTCGTATTTGGAAAGAGGTATTAGAAATTGATCATGTAGGAATAGAAGATAATTTCTTTGAAATCGGTGGGCATTCCATGGCTGCGATTCTAGTACATAGCAGATTAAAGCAAGTACTTGATATGGAATTTTCTATTACTGTTTTATATCAATTCCCAACGATACGTCTATTATCTGAGCAAATGATGAAAAACGAAAAGGTAGAAATTCAGGACAGAAAGAATTTTTTCAAGAGAAAGAAAAAATCAGTCTATTCTGATATTGCCATTATTGGAATGGCAATTGACGTTCCAGGTGCCGATAATATTAAGGATTTTTGGCATAACTTGAAACATGAAAAAGAGAGTATTCATTTTTATAATGATGAAGAACTTCGCAACCTTGGCATTAGTGAAGAAACGATTCACAACAGGAATTATGTAAAGGCTAAAGGTCGTGTAGATGACATTGAATACTTCGATTCAGAATTTTTCGAATATACACCGAGCGAAGTAAATCTTATGTCGCCGCAGTTAAGGCTTTTGTACAAAGGAACATGGGAGGCCTTGGAGGATGCGGGATATTATCCAGAATCGACAGAAGATAAGATGGGCATCTTCATCGGTGGTTCAGATGATTTCCAATGGTATAACGAAGCATTGGGCAATAATGACAATTACAGTGATATGTATCAAGCATTTACAATGAGTACGAATCATTTTCTTGCAACAAGGTTAGCTTACAAATTTAATATTAAAGGGCCTGTGTTCTCATCACTTACTGGATGCTCAACGACCCTCGTTACGACACATCTAGCATGTCAATCTCTCATGTTAGGAGAATGTGATATAGCTATTGCTGGCGGTGTTACTGTTGAACTTCCAAATGATGGTGGTTATATGTATCAAGATGGGATGATGTTTTCATCTGATGGGCACTGTCGTCCATTTGATGCAGAAGCTAGCGGTACAATATTTTCAAATGGAATGGGAATTGTTGTATTAAAGAGACTAGATGAGGCACTGGAAGCGGGAGATCATATTTATGCAGTTATTAAAGGCTCTGCTATTAATAATGATGGCAGTCAAAAGGCAGGTTTTACTGCGCCAAGTGTAGATGGGCAGGCGGAGGTAATAAGGGAAGCTTATAAACGAGCAGAAATCGATCCCGAAACGGTCGGCTATATTGAAGCACATGGGACAGGTACTATATTAGGCGATCCGATTGAGGTTGAATCGTTAACAAAAGCATTTGCCACAGATAAAAAGAGATACAGTTTATTAGGTTCTGTAAAAGGCAATATCGGCCATACTGATACGGCAGCAGGTGTAACAGGATTGATAAAAGTTGCATTAAGCTTAAAAAATCGATTTATACCTGGGACAGTAAATTATAAAAATCCTAATCCAAAGATTAATTTTGATGAGACACCATTTATTGTACAAAGTAATGGCATGGAATGGCAAAATAACAACAATCTCCCTCTTAGAGCTGGCATTAATTCATTTGGTGTTGGTGGAACGAATGCACATATGGTATTGGAGGAAGCACCAACTGTAAAAAACAGCAGTAAGGAAGAAAAAACAAATCTGTTCCTGTTTTCAGCAAAAACAAAAAATGCATTAATTGAAAATATAAAATCAACGCTAAAGTATGTTGCGTCAGATCAAAGTATAAACCGTTCCGATGCTGCTTGGACATTGATGGCGGGCAGAAAGCATTTCAAATATAGAAAAGCTATTGTAGTGAATGAGCATCTTGGAAAGGATATAAATGTCGATGAATTTATAGAAGATATTCTTGACAGTGAATGTAAAAAAGCTGACGAAGGTAAGAATGTTTACTTTATGTTTTCAGGACAGGGCAGCCAATATCAAGGAATCGGAAGAGAGTTATATTACGCAACAGACAGCTTTATAGGTAAACGTTACCGTCAGTATGTTGATGAAATATTCGGCTATCTCAATGAAGAAGAACAACATGAATTCTTTGATATTATCTATGGCAATGCAGATTCCTCTCTCGTTAATCAGACAAAATATAGTCAATTTGCATTGTTTGTTACGGAATTTTCACTTGCCAAAATACTGATAGATGTAGGGATAATGCCAAAGGCGTTTATCGGACACAGTATTGGTGAAGTAACAGCCGCAGCAGTTGCAGGCGTATGGAGTCTTGCTGATGCCGTAAAAATTGTCAGAGCCCGTGGAGATATTATGCAGAAGCAGAAGTCAGGTGTCATGCTTGCTGTAATGAAAGGTGTAGACGAAGTGAAAGAAATGCTAATTGATGGCGTATCGTTAGCATTAAATAATACTTCGGATCGTTGTGTCGTAGGTGGAACGAAAGAAAAAATAGAGGCATTTGAGAAAATAATGTCAGAAAAAGGCATTGGTGCGACAATACTTAAAACCTCACATGCATTCCATACCTATATGATGCAGGATGCCGCAACGGAGTTCAGCGAATATCTCAAAGCATTTCAATTTAACAATCCATCCATTCCGATTGTTTCAAATGTCACTGGTGAATGGGTGAAGGAAAATGAAATGTGCACGCCAACATATTGGGCAGAACATATTATAAACCCAGTACAATTTGATAAAAACCTAGCATTAATCTTACAAGATGAGCATGCAGCCTTTATCGAGATAGGTGGAGGAAGATCTTTATGTACCTTTGCATTACAGCATAAAGAGAGAAAAGAAGGACAAATATTCCTAAATATTTTACGGCACGCAATAGAAAAAGAACATGATTTGGAATATGTTTATGCAAAACTTGGACTTGCTTGGAGTGCTGGAGTAAAACTAAATTGGCAGAAATTTATGGGCAGTAACGTCCGCAATAGAGTGTCGCTACCAGTCTATCATTTCGAGAAAAAACGATACCCTATTACGATTACAATAGCTCAAGAAGGAAATACATTGAGAAGTAATCCGGAAATACAAAAAGTACTCGAAGCTTCAGAGCAAGTTACGGCAACAATTGAAAGCAAGGATTCTTTAGAGGAATGCATTATTGAATCTTATAAATCCGTACTAGGATTTGAAAATATCACAGAAAATCAGGATTTCTTTGAATTAGGCGGAGATTCATTAAAAGCGGTAAGCCTTTCTAATGTGATAGAGAGTAAAACAGGTATAAAAATAGCTGTTACTGAAATATTTAAACATACGACACCAAAGAAAATGAATACCTATATCGCTAGTTTGAATGGACATTCTGTAAATAAAAATAAAATAGTCCCATTAAAAAAAGCTGCTTATTATAATACTTCTTCAGCGCAAAAGCGTATGTATAGTTTGCATTTGCTGGATAAAACAAGTACCGCCTATAATCTTCCTTCAGCCACAATAATAGAAGGAAAACTAAGTGAGGAAAAGGTGCGACAAGTTGCTGAAAAACTATTGATGCGACATGAAATATTAAGAACATCCTTTGACATTAAAGATAATAAAGTTGTCCAGCTGATTGAAGACCATGTAGATATGGAATTAACTTTTACAGAACAATTGATAGACAATGATGATCAAATAAAAGATTTAATTGACGACTTCATAAGACCTTTTGATTTATCGAAAGCGCCTTTATGTAGACTGAAATTAGTGACAGTTTCAGATGTAAAATCCATACTACTATTCGATGTACACCATATTATTGCAGACGGAACATCTGTTGAAATTTTAACCAAAGATTTTAATGATTTATATGTTTCTTCGTTGCCACCATTAACTGTGCACTATAAAGATTTTGCAGAATGGCAAAATCAGTATCTAGCATCTGAAAAAATACAAGAATCTAAAAAATATTGGACTGAGATGTTTAAAGATGGGATTCCTGTATTGGAGCTTCCGATTGATAAGGAAAGACCTGCAATCAAAACTTTCGCAGGAAAAAGAGTTTATTTTTCTATTGAAAGTGAAATGGCGGAGAGATTGGAAAAGTTTGCACAAAAAAATAGTGCCACGATGTATATGACGTTACTAAGTGCTTGGTATGTATTGCTTCAAAGATATTCTGGACAGGAAGACATCGTGATTGGTTCACCAGTAGCAGGACGTACAACAGATGAAGTCAAGGATATCATGGGTATGTTTGTTAATATGCTTGCGATAAGAAACAAGCCAATGGCAAAGAAAAAGTTTATCGATTTCTTCCATGAAGTGAAAGAAAATACCATTCAAGCATTAAAAAATCAAGAATATCAATTCGATGATTTGATTGAGCAACTGGATATTAAGCGGACACTAAACCGCAACGCACTGTTTGATGTTTGTTTTGATTTCCAAAACATGGAGACTCACGATTTGAATATTGATGGCATAAAAATTAGTCCATTCCAATTTGATACGCAAACTTCTGCTTATGATTTAGTTCTAACATGTCAACAACAGAGCAAGAATAAAGAAATTGACTGTTTTATTGACTTTTCAACTGATTTATTTAACGAGGATACGATGGAGAGAATGCAAAGTAATTACAAGACAATTCTTGAAAGTATCTTAAAGGATAGCGAAACGCTAATTGGCAAAATGACTGTAGTTTCTTCTATAGATAAAGACAACATCTTAAGACAATTAGAAGAGACCAAGCTTGATATAGCAGAACAAGTAACACTTCACAAAATGTTTGAAAGAAATGTCGATAAACATCCAGATAAAACAGCATTGATTACTTCAGATGGTACAGTCTGGACATACCGAGAATTGAATAAAAAAGCCAATATAATTGCCCACAAGTTACTATCCTTACATGTCGCACACGAAGATTTAGTTGGACTTATGACAACAAGGAATGAAAATATGTTAGCTGGTATGCTTGGCATTTTAAAAGCAGGGGCTGCCTATGTTCCGATTGATCATAATTATCCAAAAGAGCGAATTGACCATATGATGCAATTAAGCAAACCAAAGGCATTGTTAGTAGATAGAGATCATGTAGGAACAGTCGATTATAACGGGGTCTCTATAGACTGTAGGGCATTAGAAGCAAACGAACAGAATATTAAAAATCCTGAAGTTACCTGCACCGTAAATTCCCTAGCCTATACGATATTTACTTCTGGATCAACAGGAAAACCAAAAGGCGTTATGGTCAATCATGCCTCTGTCATTAATTTTATATACGATATTGTCAATAGAAGGATTTTTAGAAATGAAGAGGATAGAGTCATTTGCTTAACGACATTATCATTTGACATTTTTGCATTTGAATCCATTGTACCAATGTGCACAGGTCATTCTATATACATGGCAGATGAAATCGAACAGCTAGATTCAACTTTAGCTGCACAAAAAATTATAAAATATGGGGTTACGCATATTTTAAGTACGGTATCTAGAATTAAAACATTTGTCGATAATCCTGCGTTTGCACCGGCATTATCACAGTTGACATGTATTTTAAGTGGTGGAGAGAATTTCCCAATTCAACTACTTCAAGATATAAGGTCAAAATCTCTAGCAAGTATCTATAACATGTATGGACCATCTGAAACTACTATATGGTCAACTACAAAAGATCTTACACATTCAGATTATATAAGTATCGGTAAGCCAATTGCCAATACACAAATTTTTATTTTGAATGAAGAACAACAGTTACAACCGTATGGTGTTTATGGAGAAATATGTATTGCAGGAGAAGGCCTTGCAAGGGGCTATTACAACGATAAGCTAGAAACAGATAAAAAGTTCACTTTAGTAGAAGATTTACCTGGTATTAAAGTTTACAAAACGGGTGATAGAGGGAGAATGCATGCTAATGGTGAAATCGAAATTTCTGGTAGATTAGATAATCAGATTAAAATCAGAGGGTATCGAATTGAGCTTGGTGAAATTGAAAAAGCTGCTTTAGAACATTCAAATGTCAACATAGTTGTAGTAAAGGCAAATGAAGATGCAGATTATAACAAAAATTTGACATTATATTATTGCCTAAAGGATGATGCTCCTAGTGCAGCAAGAAAAGATTCACTATGGCTAAAGAACTGGTTACAGTCAAAATTGCCAAATTATATGGTACCTACTGAATATATGCAATTAGATAACATGCCTGTTCTTCCAAATGGAAAGATTAACAAAAATGCATTAGCAACCTTAGAGGAAAAGAAAGTACTTGAGGTTAATATGCCACCAAAATCAGTACTTGAAAGTGAAATACTGAAAATTTGGAAAGAGATTTTACAAAAAGACCATATTGGTGTCTATGATAACTTCTTTGATGTAGGAGGGACTTCATTAACATTAATGATGGTCAATAACAAGATTAATAGTGAGTTAGGGCTAACGATTCCAGTAATGAAGCTTTTTGAATATCCGACCATAGATGGTTTAGTTCAAGAATTATCACAGGAAAGTGGTAAGAATGGTAGCCAAAACGAGACGACTGCCGAGGAACCATCATTTGATCAAGATTATTTTGATGACGACGGATTTGATGAAGCCTTCGAGGATTCAACTGAAGCGGTGAATACCGAGGGAATTCGTAATGATGATGTAGCTGTAATCGGTATGGCATGTCGATTCCCAGACGCAGAAAACATTCATTCATTCTGGCAGAATATTGTCAATGGCAAGGAGAGTATTCATTTCTTTAATGATGACGACCTTTTACAAAGTGGCATTCCTAAAGAAGTATTTGAGAAAGAGAACTATGTAAGGGCAAAAGGCTTCTTAAAGGATGTAGAATATTTTGACGCAAAACTATTTGACTATTCGGATAAAGAAGCGAGCATGATGGACCCTCAAATACGTTTATTGCATCAATGTACGTATGAACTATTGGAAAATGCGGGATACAATTCATTCGACTATGACGGAAAAATTGCTATGTACGCTGGAAGTGGTTCCAATCTGTTATGGATGTCAAAGTTTGGGAACAACCAGAATGATATCATCGATGCATTCGAAGCAATCACATACAATGAGAAGGATTTTCTGACAACTAGAATTGCCTACAAGTTGAATTTAAAAGGTCCTAATATGAACATTCAGACGGCATGTTCTACGTCTCTTGTTGCAATCCATCAAGCAGCACAGATTGTTCTAAATGGAGAGGCGGATATGGCAATCGCAGGTGGAGTAAGTATTTCCTATCCTCGAAAAGAAGGCTATCTATGGCATGAAGGTATGATCTTTTCAAAAGATGGCCATTGTCGACCTTTCTCTGATGATTCATCAGGTACGGTTTCTGGGAACGGATGCGGCGTCGTATTGTTAAAACCTTTGAAAAAAGCTTTAAAAGACAACGATCATATATATGCAGTCATTAAAGGCTCTGCAGTTAACAATGATGGTATTGATAAAATTGGCTATACGGCACCAAGTATTAAAGGCCAAACAGATGTTATTAAATCTGCCTTAGGCAACGCTGGTATTAAACCAGAGGAGATTAGTTTTGTAGAAGCACATGGCACGGGAACTTCTTTAGGAGATCCAATTGAAATAGAAGCTTTAAAACAGGCGTGGGGAACGAATAAAAAAAATTACTGTGCTATTGGAGCGGTAAAAGCAAACATCGGTCATCTTGATGCAGCAGCAGGAGTGGCAGGATTTATAAAAACAGTTTTAGTGCTTGATAAAAAAGTAGTACCACCATTGATTAATTTTAATCAGCCTAATGAAAAACTAGATCTTAACAACAGTCCATTTTATTTCAATACTGAGGCGAAGAAGCTAGAAACAACTCATGGGAAACTAAAAGCAGCAGTCAGCTCTTTTGGCATCGGTGGAACGAATGCACATATTGTTTTAGAAGAAGCGCCAAAGTAAGGAGGTATGGAACAACATGCAAAGAGACAATATTTCATACATTTTACCTTTCTCTGCAAAGAGTTGGGAGGCTTTGAATAATACCTCTGCGCAAGTGATGAGTTATTTAAAGGAACTCCATCAAATTGATTTAGCAGATGCCTCCTGGACCCTTCAAAAAGGGAGAAGAGCATTAGAACATAGAAAAGTGTTTGTTACGAGCAGAAAAGACATGGAAAGTAGTACTTTCCATGTCTGCAGTAACAATGGGAAAAGGAAACGAAACCTTGTATTAATATTACCTGGTGTACAAGATGTTAATATTTTATGGAGAAAAAGCGGGACGGTAGAAGGTCTCTATCCCCTATTAAAAGGTTATGAACGTACAATAGAGCAACTATTAAAAATGTTACCACAGCAAACTGCAGAAAAAGTAATAAACATTGAAAATGATGATAATGAGGTCAAGTGTTATAGAGCATTGCTAGGTGGATATGCATGTGTCCAGATGCTAAGGGAGCTTGGCGTTCAACCATCCGCATTAGTTGGGGAAGGGATTGCTGAACTTGTATCTATGGTTTGCGCAGGTGCAGTGACCTTGAGGGATGCAATTAGCATAATTCAAACATATGGACAACTTGCTACGTATGAAGCCATTTATGAAAAATATGATTTAAGAAAAAAACAGATTCCGTTAATAAAAAAGCCTGGTATAAAAGCTAAACAACATATTGAAGATGCACTTGTCATAAAACTTGGCAGTAGTGATCTAGAAAATTCGATTACAAAACGATGTATGACAAATGTTGAAGCTGAAAATGTCTTGAATCTGATAGAAAATTCGAGTGATAGCTTTATCAATAATGTTTACCGCCTTATCGGGGACCTATGGTGTAGAGGGCTGAAAATTGATTGGGATATGATCAGTGCTGCTACTACTTCTTCGTTAAAAAGAGTTGCACTACCAACATATGTCTTCGATAAAAAAGAATATGATAGTGACGTAGTGAATTCCATAAATCCTTTACCAAGTAATAATTCAATACATTCTACTATAGAAAAAGTTGAAATGGAGCAACTCGACCCTGCTGTTGTATTAAGGAAGCTTTGGGAAGAAGTAATTGGTGTAACAGATATTCAGAAAACGAGTGATTTCTTTGAAATGGGTGGAGATTCACTGAATGCAATTATGCTTTCTTCGAAAATCAAGGAAACATTAAAAATTGAGTTTCCAGTGTCTGACGTATTTATTCATTCAACATTTGGCAAAATGGAACAATATATAGATGCGCATTTAGATCAAAAATCAGTAGATGTAATTGAAAAGCTGGGCGTTCAGAAATATTATGAAGCATCCTCTGCACAAAAGAGAATGTACATAATGAACGAATTGGTGGAGGATGCAATCCCGTATAATTTTGCAGCCGTCTATCATGTCAAAGGAAGATTAGAGCATACTAAAATCCAACAATGCTTTTCTAAAGTGGTCGAAAGACATGAGGCATTCAAAACTCGGTTCGACATGGTCGATGGTGAAATAGTTCAAATTATTGAAGACAATGTCGATTTCAAAGTAAAGTTTCAAACGTCTGAAAAAGAGCGGTTAGAAGAAGCAATAACAGCAAATTTAAAGCCATTTAACCTTGAAAATGCACCATTATTGCGCGTAACTTTTATTAGCTTAAATGAGGAAGAACATGTCATGGTTCTGGATATGCATCATATTATTTCGGACCAGAGTTCTTTAGATATCCTGCTAAAAGAAATCGGCTGTATGTATCAGGGTGAGGAGCTTCCAGATTTAGAGATTCAATATAAAGATTTTGCTAAATGGCAAAACGATTTTTACAACAGCGGAAAAGTGCAAAAGCAACTGGACTATTGGAAAAATGAATTTAAAGAAGGTGTTCCAGTACTAGATTTGTATACCGATTATGACAGACCAGAGTTTATAAGCTATGAAGGCGGTAAAATTCACTATTCTTTTGAACGTGATATAAATCAAGGAATTCTTGCTTTCACTAAGAAGCATGGAATCACACCATACATGTTTATTATGGCAGCCCTTAATATCATGCTCTGGAAATATACAAACCAAAAAGATATTGTCATTGGTACAGTTATTTCAGGCAGAAACCATGCAAAATTAGAATCGATTGTCGGTATGTTTGTTAATACTTTGGCTATTAAAAGTGAGCTCGATGAAGATATACCACTAGAAGAATTTCTTCAGTATACAAAAAATAAGCTAGTCAAATCTTATGATAATCAAGATTGTCAGTTTGAATTGCTAGTGGAGGAACTTGGTATACCAAAGAGTGTATCTAGAAATCCGTTATTTGATATTTTGTTTAATTATATAAATATTGGTACGGATGAGGTCAATATTGAAGGACTTTCCTTAACACCATATGAAAATAACGAAATGAATGTGAAATTTGATATTAGTTTTACATTAGAAGAAAAGAATCAGCAATTTTATATGGATATTGACTATTCAAAAGCATTGTATAAAGAAGATACGATTCGAATCATGGGCGAGCGACTTATTTATATCATTTCGCAAATGCTCAAGGATGTAAACGTAAAGCTTAAAGATATTGATATGATGACTGTGGAAGAGCGGAACTGGCTTATTGAAACAGTAAATCAAACGACTACGGATTATCCAGCACATAAAACAGTGTTAACTATTTTTGAAGACTATGCTAGAGATACGCCAAATGCTATTGCTATTGAATGGTTGGAAGATAAAATTTCTTACAAACAGTTAAATAATATGGCAAATCAGTTAGCTGAAAAACTTAAAGATAGAAATGTTGGATACCAAGATAAGGTGGCCATACTTTTAGACCGCGGTTATATGCAAATTGTCAGTATGTTGGGCATTATGAAACTTGGCGCTGTCTATGTGCCGATTGATCCTAAATTTCCTCAAGAGAGAATTGATTATATTCTAGAGGATTGTCACAGCAAAGTAATCGTTACAGATTATTCTTTGGAAGAAAAAATAAGTGTAAATATTGAAAAATTCCTAATCGATAAAGATGAAAATACACTCAATCGAGAACAAGATATGGGCATAGAATCCACCTATACATCGCAATATTTCAATAGTGATGATCTGATTTATGTTATCTATACGTCCGGTTCTACAGGAAAACCGAAAGGAACATTAATTAAGCATAAAAATGTCGTGCGTGTCGTGAAGAATACGAACTATATCGATATTAACGAAAATGACCGAATTATGCAGATATCTAATTATGTATTTGACTGTTCTGTATTTGATATTTATGGCGCTTTACTGAATGGTGCCAATCTTGTCATTATTCCAAGAGAGACCTCCCTTGATATTCCTTTGCTAGCGGAATTTATAGAGAAGAAAGAAATTAGTGTTTTTTGTATTTCAACCGCTTTATTCCATATGTTAGTTGACGGAAAAGTCGAATTTTTGAAGAATGTACGTAAAATCATTGTAGCGGGAGAGCAGATTTCGCTCACACATGCGCAACAAACAGTAAATCAAATTGGCAAGGGGAAGCTTATTAATGCCTATGGTCCAAGCGAATCGGCAGTATTTGCAACATATTACCCGATAGATGATATAGAGGATGTTTCCATTATTCCTATTGGTATTCCAATATCGAATACAACAGTTTATGTTGTGGACGAAAAGAAACAGTTGGTACCGATGAACGTTGCAGGTGAATTATGTTTAGGTGGAGATGGGGTAGGAGTAGGGTATCTAAATAGAGAAGACCTTACAAATGAAAAATTTATTACCCTTGATGCAGTAGGCGGTAAAAGAGTGTACTGTACCGGTGATAAAGTGATGTGGAACAGCAGAGGCCAACTTGTATTTTTAGGTCGCAAAGATTTTCAGATAAAACTAAGAGGATTCAGAGTCGAGCTTGGTGAAGTTGAGCGACATATAAAAAATATCGATGGAATAAAAAATGTCATTGTTACTGCCGAAAGGGATCATCTAGACACGCTATATATGACGGCTTACTATACGGTGAATGAAAATCATCATATAGAAAAATATGATGGAGAGTATGTGCGCAATCATTTAAATAATAGATTACCTGAATATATGATTCCATCTAAATTTGTGGTCTTAAAAGAATTTCCTCTCAACTTTAGCGGAAAAGTTGATCGAAAAGCGCTTGTAAACGCAGAACAATATTCTCAAAAAGTGATGGTGCAGGATGAGCCAAGAACAACTTTAGAAAAAACGGTTCTGAAAACAATGCAGATGATACTGGATGTTAAGGAATTTGGATTGAAAGACAACTTCTTTCATTTCGGTGGTCAATCAATTAAAGCCATTGCTTTAGTAAAGGCATTGTCTAACAAAGGTGTGGACCTCAAAATTAATGAAATTTTCCAGTACCAGACAGCAGAAAAAATTGCTGCATCCATAGAACCGCTTGCGGAAGTATCGCCGCCTATGATTGATAAAATAAGGACAAGCAAAGATATAGAATTAAATGCGAAACAAATTACTAGTCTCGTAAAGAATGTTATTGCGCGTATTGAAGGTCTCTCTGACATTATTACTGCATCTGATACGAGAATGGCGTTTTCTCTTTCCCCAATTCAGAAAGGTCATATGTCAAAGGGGTCGAACTATAGTGGATTTATAAGCCATTTCGATGGAATAATTTCGAAAAATAGAATAAAGAATACTATTGCAGACGTAATAAGTAACAATCAGTTGCTGCGTTGTTCATTGGTGGAAACCAATGGCGAAAAGAAATGGTGTGAGTATGAAGTACTCAAATTAGAAACCATTATGAGTAATTATCTTACATATGTAGATATATCTATGTATACCGAGAGTGTAAAAACAACTATCATCAATAAGCTTAGTGAAGAAATACTTTTAAGAACCTACTCAAATAATGAACTACTATGGCGAATGTGTGTATTAAAAGAAAGTGATACGAGACATCTCATTATCTGGGGTGCCGATCATTTGATATTCGATGGCATGAGTGCCGAGATTATCAAAACTCAGATTGAACAGGGGTTAAAAGGTACAACGAGCATGGAAAATACTATTCGAAGTTTTAAAGAGTATGTTGATGTGCTAAACGAAGGGCCATTAGGGATTAGTGAGAAGGAGCTAATTGAAAAATTTCATTTGGTGAAGTGGAGTGAAAATAATCGTAAGGTAATGGCACAACCAAAAGGTAACGCAACCTTACAAAATAATATAGAAATAATCATTCCTTTATCAGATATAGAGCATTTAGATATTTGGTGGTATGCGTTTGATTTTGTATCTGATATTTTAAGAGATTACACAAATACAGAAGTCATTCCCTTTGCAGTGCTGGAGTATGCAAGAAGTTATCAGGGGAAGGATTTTTATAATAGCGTAGGCGAGTTTTTAGATATTGTACCGATTATTAGTGAAAAAGGAAATAGAACATCGGTTGAAACGGCCATTCAACTTTGTAAAGATCATTCCATCAATTATCTCGCATTACTTGGGGAAGAACGATTTAGTAAGGACTATCCAAAATTAAATCAACTCCTTAGAAAATACTATTTCAATGATAAACAGTACTGTAATTTCATCCTCTATAATTTCCAAGGATTTGTTAAAGCGGAGGAGAAACAAGCATTTAGTCATAACAATACTGAAAACAGCCTTGCCCGTATGTCTGTAACATTAAATTATGATAGTGACCACCTTTACATTGAAATTGAAGATGTTATTGGAATTGATGAGAAAAGATTTAGAACTATTGTAGAAAAAAGAAGCGAACAAGGGAGGGTATCACAATGAAAAATAAATATTTAACGATTTATTTAATTATTACATTTGGCTTATGTTGGGGGCTTGCATCAGCATCTATGATTTTCAATGATTTTTTTACAAAACTTTTTGGTGAAACGTCCTTTACGAACCCGATTGTTATGATTGCTTTGTATTCGCCATCCATTGCAGGTTTATTTGTTTATTGGTTAATGGGCGGTTTTGAGGCGATAAAAAATCTATTTTCTAAGTTTATTCCTAGAAAAAAAGATTTCATATGGTTTCCAATCATAATCGGTTTGTTTCTTATTTATGTAGGTAGTATTCATTACGGTTCCATTGCTGTTGGTTTTGAAGTACCAGAGATGACATTAACTTTTAAGCAAATGGTCATAGAAGTAGTTAAAAATCTGTTTGAAGAAGCAGGAATTCTTGGTGGAGTACTTGGCTGGATCGGGTTTTTAATGCCGTATCTTCAGAAAAAATATAACAGTAATATAAAAGCGGGTGTGATAACAGGTCTTATATTCGGCATCTATGTATTACCTGGATATGTAATTACATCATTTGAATTGGCAGCTATCTTCCCATTGTACGTTATTCAATTAATGTTATTCCTTATTTTTATTAGTTATATGTTTAATGCGACAAACGGAAATCTACTGTTTTACGTTTTATTATTCTGGCTCATTTCATCAGGTGCGAGACTAGAGTTATATTATTTTAATGCACAAGTTCAATTATTGCAGATTGCATTTTTCGCAATATCTGTTGTTATTATGCATTTCCTTACGAAGAAGAGAAATATTGAACAAAAGCTTCAAGTATTACCCGATTATGTTGGGATTGGAGCATAATATTTAGTTGAAATAGGAGAAATATCATGATGGAGCTAAAAACATTTTTCAAATCCAAAGAAGGTAGTAAGGGGCAGTTAATTTGTTTTCCTTATCTAGGGGGCTATGTCAACTCATTCAATGAAATTGTGCGTGCAATGCCGGAGGATGTTGAAATATGGGTGGCGAATCCTCCTGGACATTTTGGTTCTCAACTTGAATTAATTAGTGATATTCATGAACTGATTTCGCTATATTATCAGGAGATATCAAAGATTATTCGCCCAGGAAGCGTATTTTTGGGGCATAGCATGGGTGGCGTAGTTTCATATTTTTTGTTGGAAAGAATGTTTCAAAATCAAGAAAAAATTCTTCCAAAAACATTAATATTATCTGCATCTGTTGCACCATCCAGTTTTGCAAATAAACAGTATAGCAAGTTGAGTAATGAGGACTTGATAAAGCAAATACAGGTTTATGGTGGTATGCCAGAGGCTGTATTAAAAGACAAAGAGTTAATGAATATTATGCTTCCAATATTTCGCGCTGATTATGGCATTTTAGAATCCTCAGCAAAAGCGCCATACAAAAAAATTGATATCGAAACACATTTGTTATGGGGAGAAAATGATAAATCAGAGAATATTCGTTCAGCGATCATGTGGAATGATTACCTTGTTCAAGATTTAAATGTAACTTCTATTGAAAATGCAGAGCATATGTTTATTCATAATTTCGAAAAGGAAGTTGTCGAGTACATTAATCAGTTTCTTAACTTAGAAGTGTTAGAACTTAAGGGCAAGTAGTTACTGTTCTTCCCAGGTCTAAGGAATTTTAGATCTGGGAATTGAATAGTGCACCTTGTATAAACAGAGTGTCGCAGACGGAAAGAGGAATGCTTTACGGAAATAAAAAGAGGGATACTTGCATAACAATAAAACTTGAAAATGAGAAACTGAAATCGAAGTTGTTTTTACATATGAAAAAGTATTAGATTATGGAAAAAAATTAAAAAATTTCAAATATATATATGTTATTTAACGGATAAAATTGTAAAATAATATTGGAGTGAATTTTTAAAAGAAGGAGGACTCGAATTATGAATGACGTAAAGACAGATGCAGGGTTTAAAAAATTCTTGGTCATCTGGATGGGGGAGCTGATATCTAATATCGGTACTGGTATGACTGCCTTCGGTCTTGGCGTATATGTTTGGCAACTTACGAAATCCGCATTGGATGTTGCTATGGTTGAGATGGCAGCGCTACTTCCCATGATTTTATTCAGTCCGGCTGCAGGAGTTCTTGCAGATCGATTTGACAGAAGACTCCTTATGATTATTGGTGATTGTGTCTCAGGGTTGGGACTCGTTTTGTTATTAGTGCTAATGAATACAGGAAATATTCAAGTATGGCAAATCTGTCTTTGTGTAGGATTTAGTTCAGCCTTCGCATCATTATTAGATCCAGCGTATAAAGCAACACTAACGGATTTACTATCAGAGGATGAATATGCAAAGGCAAGTGGTATGGTGGGGATTGCTTCCTCTTCTAAATTTTTGATTTCACCAATTATTGGTGGTCTAATTTTAGCATTTTACAGTATGGAATTAATTATCATCATTGATATTTTGACACTTGCTGTAACAGTTTCAACAATTCTTTTTGTAAGAAAATCGCTTTCGGTAAAGCCTTTGGAGAAAAAAGATTTAGACTTTTTCAAAGATTTAAAAGAAGGCTGGCAAATTATTGTTGAATCAAAAGGGGTTATGCTTCTTATAGTACTGGTTTCCGTTTTAATGTTCTATATGGGAATTATTCAAGTACTATCAAAACCTATGATTTTATCATTTGCGAGTGAGAAAACAACCGGAATACTTCAGACAGTTGTAGCATGCGGTATGATGGTATCCAGTATTTTAATCGGTACAGGAATTATCAAAAGAAATTTTGTAAAAGTAATGGTCGTTAGTTTCATTGTATCTGGTATAACGATGGCAGGATTCGGCGCCACAACAAGTATCCCAGTTATTATTATTTCCGGATTTTTATTCTTTGCTTCATTACCATTTGCAACGACATGTATTGATGTTTTAATACGAAAATCGATAGACAATGAGAAGCAAGGTAGAGCATGGGGACTGATTTCTTTAATATCACAAATAGGTTTCGTCGTTGCTTACGTTATTGCAGGTGTTCTGGCCGATTACGTATTTAACCCAGCGTTAGTTGAAGGAGGCGTTCTAGCAAATTCTGTTGGAAAAATTATAGGTACTGGTGAAACAAGGGGAATTGGTTTTTTAATCATTCTTTCTGGAGTAGGACTAATAATTACGGCATTATTTGTTTCAAAATCTAAAGGTATTCGAGAAATGGAAAAACAAAAAGATACTGAGCTAATACCAACTGAGCAGTCAATTTAATAATAAAAATTTAATAAATAGTAAAGTCGTGTAGTTAGATGAAGGAGGAATAGCTTTGTTTCTGAAGATGGTAAAGAATGATTGCTACAGAAAGAAAATTGTTACGGCAACAATATTTATTTTTATAACGATGGCAGTAATCTTAGGAGCTAGTGCAACAAATATCATTGCAAATTTAACGCAGTCAATGTCAGAACTACAAGAAAGAGCACACCCAGCCGATATCACGCAGATGCATGCAGGAGATTATAATCAGCGAGATATTGATAAATTTACAGAAGAACAACGTGAAAATATTGCTATGCAGGAAACGATGGTTCTTCTCACTTTAGATGGGAATAATATACATTTTGGAAACAACAATACGATGGCAGGTACTGTACAGGACATATCATTTGTTGTTCAAAATAAAAGTTTTGACTATATATTGGATTTAAACAACAATAAGTTGGACGTAAAAGAAGGGACTGTAGCTGTTCCTATTTATTTTATGCAGCAATATGACTTAAAAGTTGGCGAAACGATTACGGTAAAAAGAGGCGATTATGAAAAGGACTTTACCATTTCAGATTATGCCCGAGATTATGAGATGAATTCTTCACTTACTTCGTCCAAACGTTTTGTTATCAATCAATCTGATTATAATGAAATGTTGGTCAATCAAGTAGGCGAACGCGAATATTTAATTCAATTCAAACTACATGAGACTGGCGATGCTCAAGCTGTTCAGACAGCATATATTGATGCAGGTCTTCCAGCAAATGGACCTACAGTTGGCGGAAAAATATTCTTAATCTTTAATGCAATGTCAGATACGATTGTAGCAATGGTTATTATACTGATTAGTATTTTGCTTATTATTATTGCATCGCTTTGTATTAGACTGACATTCTTAGCAACGATTGATGAGGATTTAAGAGAAATCGGTGTAATGAAAGCGATCGGAATCTCTAAGAAAGATATTAAAAAGGTATATCTTAATAAGTATAGAGCTATATCTGTAGTTGCAGGTATTGTTGGATATTTACTGTCCTTTGTAGTTGTTAATCTGTTTACGGGGAATATGAGACTTTACATATCTTCTGATTTATCAGGTAACTTGAAATATGTACTTTCTCTTATAGCGCCATTATTTGTTTATTTCATCATTACGTTGTACTTCAAGAAAGTGCTAAAACGAATTGATAAGATTTCTGCTGTAGAAGCACTACGTTCAGATATTATGCAACGCGGTAAGAATAAGAAATATAGCTTCTCCCTGCTAAAAAATAAATTTTTCAGTACCAATATTTATATGGGGATTAGGGATGTATTTAAGCGTTTCAAATTATATAGATTACTTATCGTTATATTTGTTATCTGTACATTTATTATCATACTTCCAATAAGTGTATATAATACGATGAATTCACCGGAATTCTCTACTTATATGGGTGTAGGGAAATCTGATATGAGGATTGACCTTCGAAAAACAGATACGATTACAGAAGATTATAAAAAATTGCAAGAAGAGTTAGCAAATGATCCAGATATTGAAAAATACGCTGCTTATATTACAGGCTCGTTTCAAGTTAAAAATGCAGAAGGTGCATGGGATTATATAAATATTGAAACCGGTGATTTTTCAGTATTTCCACTAAGTTATTTGGAGGGAAATGCGCCGAAAGAGGATGGAGAAATTGCACTATCTTATGCGAATGCTTCTAAAGATGGATTAGATAAAAAAGTCGGAGATACGGTAATTGTAAAGGTTGCCGGAGCAGATAAGAAGATGACAGTAAGTGGTATCTATCAAGATATTACAAATGGCGGGAAAACGGCAAAAGCAACAACAAGTCTTGAATTAAATGAAAATGCGATTCTTTGGTATATAGTGAACATGGATGTGGCTAAAGATGTCAATATTCCAGAAAAAATGGAATATTATCAAAGCCAATATGCCTCTGCTCAGGTCAATGATATTAAAGAATATACTCAGCAAACGCTTGGCAATATTATTAGCCAAATGAGTACGGTTGTTATCGGTGGAATTGCCATTTCATTAATCATTATTGTTTTAATTACAGCCCTATTCCTGAGAATGTTATTATCAAAAGATATGTCTCAAATCGCTATTATGCGAAGTATGGGATTAACAGCCAATCATATTAAACAACAATATATGGCAGGAACACTACTAGTACTACTAGTAGGAATTTTCTTAGGTGTACTAGTTTCGAATTACTTAGGAGAGTATCTTGTAAGTATGGGGATGTCTTCTATGGGCGCTGCGAAAATAGAGTTAGTAAACGTTGCATGGCAGACTTGGCTACTATGTCCTTTAGCATTAATTGTAGTAGTTGGTATTACGATATCTGTGTGCTGTAAAGTAACTGTAAAAGATGATTTATCTGTTATTTTAAAGGGTTAAGAAGTAGAAAGACGATGCAATGGAGGAATAGATATGAATAATATTTTAGAGGCGACAAGAATTAACAAAATAGTAGAATTAGGAAAAAATAATGAACTGCATATTTTAAAAGATGTAAATCTAGAAATTAAAGAGGGCGAATTTGTAGCCGTAATGGGCCCATCAGGCAGTGGAAAATCAACACTTTTATATAATGTAAGTGGTATGGACCGAATTTCTTCTGGCGATGTACTTTTTAAAGGGAATGAGATTGGCAAACTAAAAGAAGAAAATCTAGCGAAGATCCGCTTAAATAATATGGGTTTTATATTCCAAAATATAAATCTTTTAAAAAACCTCTCGTTAATTGATAATGTTATGTTCCCTGCGCTTGTATCCAAAGATGCAGATAAAACTAAAGTGTATAAAAGAGCAAAAAAATTACTAGAGATGACTGGAATTGCAGCGCTTGAAAATAATAATATTAATCAAGCTTCAGGGGGCCAGTTACAAAGGGTCGCGATATGTAGGGCATTAATTAATGATCCAGATATTATATTTGGAGATGAACCGACAGGCGCATTAGATTCTAAATCTGCGACAGAGATTATGTCACTTTTAACAGAAATCAATAAAAAAGGAACAACAGTTATGCTGGTAACACATGATGCAAAAGTTGCTGCAAAAACTGAAAGAGTTCTATTTATGGTAGATGGAAAAATTGTCGCTTCTAAGAAAATGAATAAATTTGATGCGAAGGTTGACAATATTAAGGAAAGAGAAGAAAGCATTATGAAATGGATAGTGGAAAGTACCGATACTTATAGCAACAAGGATGAAGAGAAAATGGCCAAGTAATTAACGCTTTTGTATTTCTTGTTGCAAAATTATACTATAAAGTGAAATCCAAAGACTAGCAGTATTAAAATTTATATGGAGCACAATAATGATATATAAATATGCAATAAAAATAACAGAAAAAGCGTATCAAGATATTTTCCAACAATTTGAGCTAAGGATATCTGCTGAAAGAAAAGAAAAAGTAAGCAAATTTCACTTTGATGAAGATAAAAAGCGCTCTATATTGGCAGAAGTTCTTCTGCGTCATTCTTTGAAGAGGGACTTTGGCATGACAAATGACCATATTCATTTCACTATCAATGAATATGGTAAGCCTAATCTTCAAAATTTCGACCATATTCATTTTAATTTGGCGCATTCAGGTGACTGGGTTGTATGTGCAGTGAGTGATACGCCTATTGGAATAGATATAGAACAAGTAGCAATGATAGAGATGGACATTGCAAAAGCCTATTTTACAAGCAGTGAGTATCAAGATATTTTAAGTCAACCAAAAGACAAACAAATACAGTTTTTTTATAAACTTTGGACATTGAAAGAAAGTTATGTAAAGGCTGAGGGAAAAGGATTGACTATGCCACTTGATTCTTTTCGTTTTGCATTCAACCCGAAACAATACAACTGTATGAAAGCAACCAACTGTCACAAAAGTATAGCTTTCAATTGTTTGATTTAGATGATTGTCATATCGTTGCCTTGTGTTCCAAGCAGTTATCGAAAGAACCGATTTCCATTGTTTCTTTTGACCATCTTGATATATGGTAATGTTCAGCGGGCTGTCCTAGTTATTTAGAGGACAGCCTGCTTTTTTTACAGATTTTTTGGAAACCGTTATATAGCCGCTTAGAAGTATCTAGTAAAATTACTTCGACCACCGTCATTTTCCCAACGCTCAATATCTCTTCCATCTTCGTCCCACACATCGGGTCTTTCCCTACAAGACATTTGACATCCCCTTTATCAAATCGTTCCTTTCTATAGTATGTGAAGTTGTAACTTTTAGTTCATAGAAAAGGTTGTAAGCGCTGATCAGTCGATGTAAATCCCCGATTAACCCATGTAAATCATTGATTCATTAGCGCCTAGTGTTGATAGAAAGTGTAACGACAATTTAGGAGGAAGCATTCATTTATTCCTTGCTAAAGCTATATTTTTGCATATGTGTCAAGTGACGTGGTGCATATACTGTGGTGAGGAGGGGGGAGGTGAGCATTTATGAGAATTAACTGGAAGATTCGATTCATGCATAAGCCGTTTTTATTAGCTTTATTTTCCATGCTGTTACTACTCGCTCAACAAGTGGGCGCCTTGTTTGGTTATGATTTAACAAGTGCAATGAGTGAGCAACTAACGTCCATTTTAAATACAGTATTATCGATTCTTGTTTTAATGGGGGTTGTTGTCGATCCGACTACGAGCGGTACCAGTGATAGTGAACGTGCCTTAATGTATCGAAAACCTCGATAAAATTTATGATATGTATAAAAAGTGTAATTTTACAATAAAAGTGAATGTGGTATAATGTAAGAAAATTCTAATCGCTAAGGGGGATGATGAATTGTCGCTAGAAATGGAGCAGCGAATTGCTAAGCTAGAAAAAGAGATGGTAGCGTTACGGCGGGAAATGGATGAGTTAAAGCACCAACAGTCACAAGAAAAGACTACGATACAAAACATCAACAAATCCATCACTGGCCAATCTGCCTTACCAATCGCAAAAGCTAAGCCAACACCACCAACTTCACCAATACCAACAGCAAAAACAAATGTACAACAAGGGCGTTCAATCGAAGAGCAAATTATGTGGGCGCTTCCGAAAGTATTTATGGTTATTTTAGTATTGGGTGTGTTATGGGGGCTAAAACTAGTTAGTGATTATGGCTACTTATCAAACGAGGTAAAAATCATCCTCGCTTATTTATTATCCATCGCATTAGCAACCATAGCATATGTAGCAGAACGTAAAAAGCTAGGGTCATCAGCCGTAACCATTTCCTTATATGGGGGGGCATTTATCGTAGGTATTTTAACTACTGCTGCTGGTGCTATGCTATACGATGTATTGGGCTTAACATTAGCATTGTTTATTGCCATCCTATTCATTGGCTATGGCATAGCAATCAGCTATCTAAAGAAAAATGAGGTACTTACTTTATTTGTCAGTTTCACCTCATTGTTATTACCTTATTTACTAGAATACATGGATTTTAGCGCATACATTATATTATTCTTTGTCATTGTCTTATTTACAATGTTGCAATTTGTTATTCTTCAACATAAACAAAAAATTGCGCTTTATGTCGCTACTTTTTTCTCAATTTTGGCAATTAGTATTGTCGCCTTTATGAATAATGATAACCAAGGAATGTTTGCATTAGGTTTGTTTATGACACTTGCTATTTTCTACACGAGTTGGTGTCGCTTGTATAATGCTGAATCGAAATGGAAGCACATTTATGTTGGATTGCAATTTAGTTTAGGGGTCTTTAGCTTACTAATGATGAACTTGATAAGTAGTCCACTTGACTATAAAGAGCTCCTACTGTTCGGTTTATGTATGTTATTTATAGTTATAGCGGGTTATGGCTATAAGCAAAAATGGCAGGAGGCATTTGATAGTGCCGTAACACTCGCATTTATTACACTTTGTAATACGCTGTTGATTATGAATATACCAGAAAAAGTGGATGATTTACTTCTTCCATTCATACTATTTGCAGGCGTTATGATGAGCTTACGACTACGAGCAAGTATGATGAAGGTTGTCAGTTCAATAGGGTTTGTCATTGCACTTATGATGAGCTTTATCATACACGAGCCAACCCCATTTTTTAGTATAGAACATATGGCCTTATTGATGCCAGGGGTATATCTCTTCGTTATTTATATGTATGCATTACGTCGTAAAGAAACATTAAATGCCTTTGAGAAATGGATGAAAGATTTATATGTGCTTGATATAATAGCAGTTATTACAGCTAGTTACTTTATCGCCTATATAGGCAAGCTGGATAGTGTTTATATTGTAAGTGCTAGTAATACCCCACATCTAATGAGTATTAGCATTGTATTGTTGTTTGTAGGGTCACTGTTTCTACCTGTAACATTTAAAGGGCGGGCATTAACGCCAGTGCTGACTGTGTTATTCTTGTTATTTACATTTATGTTAAACGTTATTCCTTCTAATATACAGGGGATTGAATGGCTCAATATTATGACACGGTTAACCTTCATTGCTACGATTAAGGCTATCATCCTGGATTTGCTCATGAAGGGACGTATTTATCGAATCTATCAAGACTATATGCCGAAATTTTTAGATGCCATTGTTAGTATAGGTGTAGTAAGTGCGATGCTAGCAGTATGTGGTCTTGTGTCACAACTCGCTTATAACGACTTACTAGATTGGAAGCTTAGCATTGCACTAACAACAATTACGCTCTTTCTAACGGCAAGCCTATCACTTTGGCTTGGCGCAGTGCGGCACTTACGAATACTGCGACTTTCCGGCTTTATCATATTAGCCATCGCCTTTATAAAGCTGATATTCTTCGACTTATCCGCACTCGATTTATTAATACGCGCAATACTTTTCATCTCAATCGGTGGCATCGGCATGCTACTGTCGGGCCGATTGTTGAGGAAATAAAAATAAAGACTGTTTACTAGTGTGACTAGTAAATGGTCTTTTATTTTACGGTAAATTTCTTTTGACGTAAAAAAGCCACTCAAATACGTGCTCTTTGAAAGTATTATTGTCAATAAAGTGGTGACAGGAACACGCATAGCGGCTGTAGAATTTTATAATTATCATTCACCAATAGTGAAATCAAACTAGAAACATTAGCAGAATGTAGAGTCTACTATTACCACGACCGTCGAGGTCACAACCTTATTATAAAGGACAACAAGTATAAGCACTATGTTAGTTTAGGGGGTAAGAAAAATGGAAATGGCTTATACAATACTTGTATTCGTATTTGGACTTGTATTTGGTTCGTTTTTTAATGTGGTAGGTTTACGTGTGCCGATGAAGGAGTCACTAATCCAACCACCATCGCACTGTACGACCTGTCAGAGGCAATTGACGGCAATAGATTTAATACCTGTATTGTCCTATATATTTTTAGGAGGTAAATGTCGTAGCTGTGGGCAAAAAATTGCATGGATTTATCCATTCATGGAGCTGCTGACCGGGATATTATTTGCCTTTTCATATTGGCAATATGGATTTAGTGAACAATTTATCGTGGCATTATTATTGACTTCATTATTGGTGATTGTGGTTGTATCGGATATTACCTATATGCTTATACCAGATAAAGTGCTATTGTGCTTTTTGCCATTATTAGTGATTGGGCGTATGCTAGCGCCTTTGACGCCTTGGTGGGATAGTATTGTAGGTGCTGTCGTTGGCTTTGGCGTAGTATATAGTATCGCAGTTGTGTCGCGTGGTGGAATTGGTGGTGGCGACATAAAATTATTCTTTTTACTCGGCCTTGTATTAGGTACAATCCACACACTATTGACATTATTTATAGCAGCCGTTATTGGAATGGTTGCTGGAATGATTGTGCTGCAAGTGCGCCAGCAAGGTAGAAAAACAGCGATTCCATTTGGCCCTGCCATCGCACTAGCAGCGGTCATAGTGTATTTCTATGGAAATGTCATAATACAGTGGTATGTAGGATTATGGTAAGGAGGGAGATAGATGAAACCAATTATAGGTATAACGGCGTTTGCGGAAGATGATTTATCATCGAGATTAAATGTAGCCTATAGCGAAAGCATTATTGAGGCTGGAGGGATCCCATTTATTATTCCGCTGGGGGTAGAGGAAGATGCGGCACAAATTCTATCGTTAACGGATGGTTTACTTTTATCGGGTGGGCACGATGTTCATCCATTTGAATTTGGTGCTGAACCTTTACCAAGGCTAGGAAAGATACACCCGGAGAGAGACAAGGTGGAACTGGCCTTACTTAATGCAGCCTTTACAAGGAAAATGCCGATATTCGGTATTTGCCGTGGTATTCAAATGCTCAATGTTGCATTAGGTGGAACATTATACCAAGATGTTGATAGTGAATATCATAGTAGTAAACTGTTAAAACATGCACAACAAGCAGCTCGTGGCGTCGCAACGCATTATGTTCACATAACACCTCATACATTGTTAAAAACAATTATTGAAGAAGAAAAAATTGCTGTTAATTCCTTTCATCATCAAGCAGTAAATGTTTTAGCAGAGAAGCTAGTCGTTGCAGCAAAATCTAGTGATGGTCTAGTCGAAGCGGTGGTCCATGAAGAGTTTCCGTTTTGTCTAGCGGTTCAGTGGCACCCAGAAGAACAGGCAATTGTAGGAGATATTGCTGCACAAAAACTTTTTTCAGCTTTCGTTAAAGCGAGCATGCTATATAAAAGAGAAGCATAGGGATGACAGCTAAGAAACCAAACGAAAATTTAATAGTTTAGCCTTTAAATACAGTCTTTCACATAGAAAAGGCTGTATTTTTATTGTCATAATTGGAGGTATAGTTTAAGAGAAATTCTAACTATGCAAATTGATAATTACTTCAAGGCAAAAGGCAGTTACGCAGAGTTTCTTCAGGTAATTACAGTGAAACAAAGGATTAATAATAAATGTTATAATTGTATTTATATGTTAAATAAAGGGGTGGTTGTAATGGAATATAAATTATTAGTGGAAGAGGATTTAAGTAAATGTACCGAAACATTTATTGAAGTATTTAATGATGCGCCTTGGAATGATAAATGGACATTTTCGCAAGCTAAAAAATATTTATTAGATTTTTATCAGACACCTGGATTCTTAGGAGTTTTAGCAATAGAAAATGACGAGATTTTAGGCTGTATTTTAGGAGTCAATAGAGTTTGGTGGAGCGGAGATGAATTCTTTATTAATGAAATGTACGTAAAACAACAACAGCAGAATAAGGGAATTGGAAGAGCGCTGTTAAATCATTTAATTAAAGAACTCGATAATAACAAAATAGATAACATTGTACTGCTGACAGATAGAGGGATACCTGCCGAAGAATTTTATAAAAAAAATGGTTTTGAAGAAATAGAAAGAATCATCTTTCTACATAAGAACATTAAACAATCGTTATCACGTTGATGAACTTAATGATATATGCCATCAAACGCTCCTAAATGTAAGTTTGAGCACACATGCAAAAGCCACGAATGTTATCCCATCAACATTTCGTGGCTTTCCTAATCGAACATTATTTTTTCGCAAAATTAGTATAAGAATGCATTAATGTACACTGCGATATAAGCCGACAACTTGTCCTAAAATCGAAACTTGGTCTACAATAATCGGTTCCATTGTAGCGTTCTCTGGCTGTAAGCGGAAATGATTTTTTTCTTTAAAGAAGCGTTTGACAGTTGCTTCATCTTCTTCGGTCATGGCTACGACGATATCACCGTTATCGGCTGTTGCCTTTTGCTTGACGATGACTAAGTCCCCGTCAAAAATTCCTGCCTCAATCATCGATTCACCCATGATTTCTAGCATAAATAACTGATCTTCGCTTGTCCCGTAAATATCCGGTAAAGGGAAATATTCATCGATATTTTCAATCGCTGTAATTGGAGATCCAGCAGTAACTTTCCCTACAAGTGGTACATGGATAACACTTTGCTTTTGAATCGAATCCTCAGGCTCTAAAATTTCAATTGCACGCGGTTTAGTAGGATCTCGTCGAATAAAGCCTTTTTGCTCTAAACGAGCTAAATGTCCATGAACTGTTGAGCTTGATGCAAGTCCAACTGCTTCACCAATCTCACGTACAGATGGTGGATAGCCCTTTGCGCGTACTTCTTCTTTGATAAACGCTAGTATGTCTTCTTGTCTTTTCGAAACTTTTTTCATGATTGCTCACCTCTTTTTTTCATATCATTCTTCTTACTAGATAGTATAGCAGAATGCGAACACTTATGCAAACATAGGTTCGAAAAGTGTTTGACAAAAACGTTTGTTCGCTTTATTATAAGAACATACATTCCGAACAAACATTCTAAAAAGGGGATATGATGCATGAATTGGTTTAAAAAAAATACACATATTTCAATTTTATTGGGCGTGATTTTCTTATTTGCAGGCTATCTTTTTATAACTGATCCTGGAGACATTACCTACACTGAAATTCATATAGAGCATGGCGATAGCTTATGGTCGTTAGCCGAACAATACCGTGGTAAAATGGGTACGGATGACTGGATTAACCTTGTGAAAGCCGAGAACGAATTACATAGCGTTAATATTGTTGCAGGGAAATCACTCGTTATACCCGTAGTGGGTGACAATAAGATGCCCACCAATTCTATTGAAATTGCGAGAAGTGGAAAATGATGAATAAAAAACGAACGGCTGTACTGTACTGCCGGGTTAGTACGGAAAAAGAGACCCAAAGTTCTTCATTAGAACGACAACAAGAAGAATTGCTGCGTTATGCCAAGGAACAAAACTATGAAGTGTTACAGGTTTTTCAGGACAAACATAGTGGTTATGATGTGGAACGCGAAGGTTTACTGGAGATGCTCGATTTTATTAAAGAAAAAGAAATTCAAGCATTATTTGTGCAAGATGAAACACGTTTAGGGCGTGGGAATGCGCGAATGGCTGTACTCCATTTATTGCAAAAAACAGATACAGATGTTTTTTCGATGCGAGATGCGGGGCCTGTCCAATTAAATGAGATGGACACGATGTTGCTTGAAATATTAGCGATTGTAGAGGAGTATCAGCGTAAAATTCATAATGCGAAAATTCGCCGCGGTATGCGTCGGGCAGTAGAAAATGGCTATCGTCCAGAAAATAACTTGTCCAATCGTGGCAATCCAAATGGTCAGGAGCGCAAGGAAGTACCGGTAGAAGAAATTGTGAAGTTGCGAAATCGGGGCTTTACTTTTGAAGAAATAGCCATGACACTGAGAGGTCTTGGCTTCGACGTAAGTAAGGCAACCGTACATAGGCGCTATCAAGAACATCAAGAAAGATTAGCAGGCAAATAATTTGCACTGCTAGTCTTTTTTTATTCTACTAACAGTCTTGAAGTGTAGTAGAGAGCTCAACTTTGCCATTCTTCCTGCAAAATAGCGTAATAGTACTCATCCCACCAATCGTCACCATGTGGTATACATTTTTTGAAAAATCCTTCACGACGCATGCCGATTTTTTCCATAACGCGATAAGAAGCGATATTTTCGGGCTGACATGTGGCGATGATTCGATGAAGCTTCATTTTCGTGAAGCCGTAATCTAATAGTGCTTGTGCTGCCTCCGACGCATAGCCTTTACGATAATACGCAGGATTTAACACCCATCCAATTTCATATGTATGTTCGCCAAAGTAAGGATGGAATACGAGATGACCGATAACCTGTGACTGCTCCTGTAAAACAATGGCGAAATGCTTTGCTTCATCACGATTATCTGATATAAATTTTTGCACTTGTTGTGCAGTTAAAACGCCTTCTGGCATATAGTGCATCACGGTTTGATCGGACATATAGTTAACAACAGCCTGCCAATCTTGTATTTCAAATTTTCGGATATGTAATCGCTGTGTTGTAATGTTCACCTTATTTCCCCCAATATGTGTTCTTTATTAATAGTTATACACTACTAACATTTGGAAGTCATGTAAATTGTGGCTAAGCTGTGTGATTAAGGGTTGGTATAACTGCATTTTAAGGGAAAGCATGCTATACTTTGCATACTGAAGTCATCAAGGTATTGAAAGGTGTGTAACGATGTTATCCAAAGAAAAAATTAATCGAATCAATGAATTAGCAGCAAAAGCTAAAGCGGGCAGTTTAACGGAAGAAGAAGCGAAAGAGCGTACATCCCTTCGCAAAGAATATTTAGATACATTTAGAGCAACGATGCGCAATACAATTGAAAATGTTAAAGTTGTCGATCAAGAAGGTAATGACGTAACGCCTGAGAAGGTAAAACAAGCGAAAAAAAATAAATTTCTAAATTAATATGACACATTTCATGCAGGATGTAAGCAAACACATTTCGCGTGGACATTTCACTATAGATTTCTAGCAAAATCCTTGCCCTCACTGAAGAAGGTTTCTTTTTTTATTTGTTAAACCTTCCTCCAAAATAGGCAGTAATTTTGTCGTTATTTCTATCATTGCTATGTCTAAGTTACAGAATGATGATAAAGTATGTCATAAATCTCAAATAGTATAACAAAAGCATTGTTTTCTAGGACAATGTTGACTAAACTGTAGTAGAACAATATATAGGACGAGAAAGGATGTCACAACATAATGACTCAACATGCGGACCAACTAGCGATTAATGCTATCCGAACATTGTCAATTGATGCAATTGAAAAAGCAAATTCAGGTCACCCAGGCTTACCAATGGGGGCAGCGCCAATGGCTTATACGCTTTGGACAAAACAACTTCGCCATAATCCGGCAAATCCAAAATGGTATAACCGCGATCGTTTCGTACTTTCAGCAGGTCATGGCTCTATGCTTTTATATAGCCTACTTCACCTTGGCGGTTACGGCCTACCAATGGAAGAAATTCAAAACTTCCGTCAATGGGATTCATTAACTCCAGGACATCCAGAATACGGCCATACGGTTGGGGTAGAGGCAACAACAGGTCCACTTGGACAAGGGATTGCGATGACAGTTGGTATGGCAATGGCAGAGCGTCATTTAGCAGCGACTTATAATAAACCAGGACATGAAATTGTCGATCACTATACATTTGCGCTTTGTGGCGACGGCGACTTAATGGAAGGTGTTGCGGCTGAAGCGATTTCATTAGCTGGACATTTAAAACTTGAAAAATTAATCGTGTTATACGATTCAAATGATATTTCATTAGATGGTGATTTAGAAAAATCATTCTCAGAAAACGTACAAAAACGTTTTGAGTCATATGGCTGGAACTATTTAAAAGTGGATGACGGTACAGATGTAGAAGCTGTTAACCAAGCTATTGAAGAAGCGAAAAAATCTACTGGTAAGCCAACACTGATTGAAGTGAAAACAGTCATCGGTTTCGGTTCACCAAACAAATCAGGAAAATCAGATTCTCACGGTGCGCCACTAGGTACAGATGAAGTTGTCTTAACAAAAGCGGCATACGAATGGACACATGAGCCATTCCAAATCCCATCTGAAGTATATGATACGTTTAATGCAGCAGCGAAAGTGCAAGGTGCACAGCCAGAAGCAGCTTGGAATAAGCAGTTCGCAGCATACAAAGCTGAGTTCCCTGAATTAGCAGCGCAATTTGAAAATGCAATGAATGGGAAACTACCTGAGGATTTCGCTTCAGAATTACCAGTGTATGAAGCAGGTAAATCTGTGGCAACACGTTCTTCATCAGGCGATGCAATCAATGCAATTGCCAAAAAAACACCATCATTCTTCGGTGGTTCAGCCGACCTTGCTGGCTCTAACAAAACGACGATGAAGGGCGCAGGCGACTTCTCTGCAGATGACTATGCAGGTCGCAATATTTGGTTTGGTGTCCGTGAATTCGCTATGGGCGCTGCGATGAACGGTATGGCTCTTCACGGCGGTGTTAACGTCTTTGGCGGAACATTCTTCGTATTCTCTGATTATGTACGTCCAGCTGTACGTCTTTCTGCATTAATGGGTCTTCCTGTGACATATGTATTCACACATGACTCAATCGCTGTAGGGGAAGATGGTCCAACACATGAACCAATCGAGCATTTAGCTTCATTACGTGCAATGCCAAACCTTTCTGTTGTTCGTCCAGCAGATGCGAACGAATCAGCAGTAGCATGGGAGCTTGCAGTATCATCAGAAAAAACACCAACTGTATTAGTATTATCTCGTCAAAACTTACCAGTGCTTGACGCGTCAATCGAAACAGTTCGTGAAGGTGTAGCAAAAGGTGCTTACACTGTTTCACCTGCATCGAAAGAAGTAGCAGATGCTATTTTAATTGCAACAGGTTCTGAAGTTTCACTTGCAATTGAAGCGCAAAAAGCATTAAAAGCTGAAGGTATGGACGTTGCAGTCGTATCAATGCCTTCAATGGATCGCTTTGAAAAACAAGATGCAGCATATAAAGAATCGGTTCTTCCAAAAGCTGTTACAAAACGTCTAGCAATCGAAATGGGTGCATCATTCGGTTGGCACAAATATACTGGTTTTGAAGGTGACGTTCTTGCAATCGACAAGTTCGGCGCTTCTGCTCCAGGTGAGTTAGTTATGGAAAAATACGGTTTCACTGTAGAAAACGTTGTAGCAAAAGTTAAAGCACTATAAGATTTGGCTTCCATAAAAAATACCGTAAGCTCTAATTAAGCGTTACGGTCAGACTGTAGACAAACTCGGAAATTTTCGAGGTTGTCTACAGTCCTTTTTTTATTTTAAAAATATATGTAGATGACAACTACCGTTTATTTCAATGAAAAAGCTGGCTACTTGTACATGGTAAGCTACTTAACGAAAAGGGTATTGTCGAAGACTATATTCAATGTGGTAAAAATATATTTCTTGTCCTTAAAAAGGTAAAAAAAGACAAAAGGCATCCGGGTTGAATTGCTTGATACCTTTTGTCGACAATCTTAAAGTAGCAAGCGCTACTCTAATTTTATTTAATTACTCTTTTATTACTACATAAGTATATCCTATGTTACAAATCTACTTCGATTTCCGTCAAACTTTTTACTACCCGCTTATCCTCAATCCTTTCAATATGATAATATTATTAAAAGAAATTTTATCATAAAGCATAAAAAAATGTAAAAGGTGAGCTTAAATGATTAAAAAATACTTTTTTTCTTTTTTTGCTTTTTTATTTTTATTAGTGGGATGTTCAAATGAAGAAGTAAATATCGTCAAAAAACATGAAGTTATAGAAATTGGGATTGTAGGAGAAATACCTTCGTTAATTAAAGAAAACAATATAAAATTTAAAAAAATAATGTTACAAGATTTACATAAAAAAAATGAAGATTCTTTTGATGCTATCATGATTACGAAAGATTATTTACAAGAAGCTTCCGACGAACAATATACTCAATTTTATTTAAATTCCTCTATACCTATTGTATTTGTTCAGTCAGACAAAGCAATTTCAGCTTTTATTATTCCTAACCACACGTACGAAAATACATTTGAAAATCAAGCTCAAGATTATTTTATCGGTTATTATCAAGGTACTACTTTTGGCGTTGCTTTGAATGGAAATACAAATGAGGATTTAATAAAAGGTTATTGGAGTTTATTTGATTTATTAGACAGATTAAAACAAACAAATAATTAAAAAGAAACCGCAAGCTCCTATTGAGCGCTGCGGTATTTTTTGATCTTTTCGATGTTACGATCGCCACAAACCTAGCGACATTAATAAAAATTACTTTGCTAAACCATTTTGAAAGGCGTAGACGACAGCTTGTGTTCGATCTTGAACGTCTAGTTTGGCTAAAATATTGCTGACGTGGGTTTTCACTGTTTTTAAGGCGATGTATAAGTCATCCGCAATTTCTTGGTTTGCCTTGCCTTTTGCCATTAACAAAAGAACTTCCATTTCACGTTCAGTTAATTGCTCATAAAGGGGTGTATTTGTTCCATAGCGCATACGGTGCATCATTTTAGATGTGACTTCTGGCTCCAAAACAGTTTCTCCGCCCATTGTTTTACGAATGGCATCGGCAATTTGCTTAGCATTGGATGTTTTTAATATATAGCTAATCGCACCAGCCTCTAAAGCGGGATACACTTTATCGTCATCTAAAAAGCTTGTGACCATCATAATTTTCGCTTCTGGCCAAGCTTCAAGTATTTTAACAGTTGCTTCAGCTCCGGTCATCACAGGCATGACATTGTCCATTAAAATAATATCAGGACGAAGGGAGAGCGCACGTTCAACAGCTTCGACGCCATTTTCAGCTTCCCCCACAACAGTAATATCAGGCTGTGCTGACAGGTAGGCAGATACGCCAATTCGTACCATCTCGTGGTCATCCACTATTAATACTTGAATCAACTTCAACAACCTCCTTCTGTAGCGGAACTTTTACCTCCACTATTGTACCTTCTCCAGGTACCGAAACAATTTTATACCTACAACCAATTTCCACGGCTCGCTCAGCGATATTTTGTAAACCGTAGGAAGTCGATTTATCAGCCTCTACATCAAAGCCAAGACCATTATCTTGAATGCGTAAAATAGCAAGATTGTCTCGGGCAACAAGAAGTAATTCAACTTCTGTTGCTTTAGAATGGCGCAATGTATTGGATAATGCTTCTTGAGCAATACGGAACAGGTGATCTTCCTCAGCCTTTGTTAAAGCTATTTCTTCTAGTTCATATTCTATATGAAAATATACTTTTTGTTGTAGTTCAATAATCAATTCCTCTAAGCCTTGGGCGAGGGTTTTATTGTGCAGTGCAACAGGGCGTAAATGCAATAATAATGCGCGCATTTCTAGCTGGGCCTGCTGTACAATTTTTTCTACTTGCTTTAAACTTTTGGCATTTTCATCGCTTTCCGTTAAGGCAGAAAGTAACATTGAAGCGGCAAATAATTGTTGTGAAACCGAGTCATGGAGCTCACGTGCAAGTCGTTGACGTTCGGCAATAATGCGCTCTTGAATCACTTTATCATTGGCTTCTGCTCGTTCATTGGAAAGGCGCTGTAAGCTTTTTCGCTGTGTATCAATCAATTCGCTCGTTTGAACAAGTGCTTTTTTCAGTGGCTTCGGTAGTGCATGTTTTTTAGGTAAAACAAAATCCGGCTCGATTAATTCTTTTACAAAGCGAGTTGCTTGCGCCTCACGCGCGCGTGCAGTCATGCTAATCCAGCTTGCAATAAAGAAACTAAGCGCAAAGAGACTGATTAAAATAATGCCACCTAATGGAATATTATCATAGTCTTGTTGCCACAAAGGTTCCCATACTTTTTCATTTGGTTCACCCCAAATCGCAAAAAGGAGACCGAATGCCGCGCCAATCAATATGAAAAATATAGAGAAAGCTCTAGAAAGAAAGGCAATCATTTACGTAGCACCTCCAAATCTCCTAGCCATGTAGCGACATGAATGACGAGGGTACGTTTTGCATCCTCAGGGTTGCCATCTGAGAACACGATACTTTCATTCAGAAGCCGCTGTGGATGTCCTTGCAAACATGTAAAGTCTCCGAATAGCGTTGTGTAGTGTAAGCGAAAAGGAATTTCATAAGGGACATAAATCTGTACTTTACCAATGCCTTGTCGAATCGTAACGAGACTTGGGCCAGCAGGTAAAACTGTTTGCGTTGTATCGATTGTAATGTCACCAGCGAGTCGTTGAATTTGTACATCTTGCCATTTGTAAGCATCTTCAGGCGCAGGTATTGTACCGAATAGTTCGTTTTTAGTTGCCGGTAACTTATCAAATTCCAATGTGACGATTTTCGGTTCGTTTTCTCGTTGTAAGTATTGATAGAGCATGTATAAGAGCAGTATGACGATAAATAGTCGCAAACTCCACATCGTAAAGAGAGCAATTGCAATAAAGAAAATTCCTGTCCATTTTAAAAATCGCTTGTTTTTTGAAAAGCTTAAATAGAGCAGGACAGCACCGATTAATAAACAAAAAGCACCGCCGTTATTGAAAATAGTAAGCTCTACAAATACGAGTAAAAAGAAGCATAGTACCCAAAATGTGAGTTTATTAGTTGTGAAGTTTTGCAAAAGGGTCACCTTTCTTTCTACTATGTAATATTTTACAACAAGAAATAATGCGCCGCTTTTAGTGGCGCATTTCTTTCTATTATAACATGTTATTTCTTTTCAATGAGTAGTGGTGAAACAGCTTCAGTTGAATTTTTTTCAAGCGCTGCTAGGCGTGCTTCGAAAGTTGTTACCTCGTGATCTTTGTCAATACGGTGGGCAAGTTTTTCGATATAGGATTCTAAATCTTCGAAATTCGTTTTATTGTTGTTTGCAATCATGCCGTCCATTTGATGGTGAGCGCGCGTCACATTTTCTTTGCCCATTAGCTGTAATTGACGAACTTTCATATCTTTTATTTTGTGCTTCATTGTTTCAAATTTGCGTTCAAGTTCAAAATATTCACGCGTGTTCACTTCGATACTTGTCTGTAATGTATGGTTACGAGCTGTATAGGCTGCTACTTCGTCGGAAGCAAAATCAATTAAATCTTGCTCGCCACTCGCAAGTGCTAATTGAAGTTGTGCTTCACGTTTTGCTAGTAAATCAGCATTTTGTTTAAGCTCCAGTTCCATTTTTTCTTTTAGTTTGCCCTGGCGCTCTAATAATGTACCCGTTTGCTCAGTTTGTTTTTCAGCCTCGCGAATGTATTGATTTAACATCGCAATAGGATTTTTTTGTTCCTTTTTATCAAATAATTGATGTAAGTCTGCCTCAATTGTGTATCTAAAACGTTGTAATAAGTTCATTTTTAGTTCGCTCCTTTTATTTTGTTAAGTTTGACCATTCTTTTTCAAAGTTTGTAAACGGATCTTCTTCTTTCGCTTCAATTGTTGGGATGTTCACTTTTTCGCCATTCCATTTTTTATAAATCACATAAATAATGGCGATTGCTGCAAGACCAATCATTGCTGGAATATTAGAGATAGCCGATAGTACACCGATTAAACCAACTGTAAACCAAATAATTTTTGCAAATGTCGATTTACTACCAATGTAGAAGTGCATGCCTAGTGCAACGAATGCAACTGAAAATACTAGGCCAGTAATTGGTCCGATTAAGGCAAGTGCGACACATGCTGCAATAATACCTCCAGTTAATAAAAGAAATTTTTTCATATGTTTTAGCTCCTTTCGTTTGTACCTTTATGTTACCTGCTTACGAGAACATCTAAAACGGACTGGAAATGGATTTTCCTCTAGGTCTTGAGGCGGAGCAGTTATTTTTTAAGCTGAAAGTAGAAGGTTTTCGACAAAAATAGAAGATGGTTGCCTCCTTCGTTTGACAAATTAACTAGAGACAATCCGCTATACTTACGTTAAAGAAACTGAGCGAAGGGGGATTTCTGGTGAGAACCTATTCCATATATAAAATAAAAGAAGAGCATTTAACGTTTATTTTCGGCAGAGAGCGTAAGTTGTTAGAGATGATGCAAGGCTGTGAAGATGCCAATGAGAAATCCTTAAAAGAACTCGCGTATATATGTGAAACTGTTCGCTTCGATGACATTGCCATCATGTTAGAAGCACAGCTAGATTCCAAATATGCACATTTAGAAAGAGCGCGTAATGCTTTATTTTTAGAACATCCGATAAAAGGGAAAATGGCGATTTATCTAGTAGATCGTAAAATTTGTGTCTATTGCGAAGGCTCACGCATGCTTGATTTGGACTTATTTCAAATGCTAGCCAAGATGAGTGAGCGTTTTATTGCCTTTAATAAACAAGAGAATGAGTGTGGTTGGCTAAAGCCGATGAAGTATACAATGCACTAGGATTTTTCACTATAATATATAGTAACACGCTTGTATTTGGTGTATAATGGAGCGTGGAGAGTTTTTTTCTCGGTATATTGTAGTGGAGGAGGTTGGTTGTATGCCTACATGGGGCTGGATTATTATTGTAATTATCGCATTAGCAGCTGGTGCAGCACTTGGTTTCTACTTTGCACGTCAAGCTATGATGAAATATTTAAAAGAGAACCCACCAATTAACGAACAAATGATTCGAATGATGATGGCACAAATGGGTCGTACGCCGTCTGAAAAGCAAGTACGCCAAATGATGACGCAAATGAACAAATTCCAAAAATAATTGGAGTTTTTAAGGAGCAACTGGTTTAGGTAACCGGTTGCTTTTTTCGTTGACGTTTCTCGAAGAAGTGCATAAAAAAGGTGCTCAGATGAAGGAAGAGAATGGATTCATCTAAGCACGATTCTTCGGTGGTCTTGACAATATTTCCTATATGGAATGTACATCCATTAAATCGATTTCCGTGCCGAGAAATGTTTGAAAGGATAGTAATGATTGTTTCAATAACGTAGTGGGGATATCTTTCATAATAAAAACAATATGTGAAATCTTCATATTTTCTGGCCATTCACTTAAATGAATAGGTGGATGAATGATATGTTGAACACCATTTAAGATGATGGGTCCTGTTTCACCGACATCTAGCATTCCTTTCACGCGAAGAATGTTTTCTCCTCTTGCATAAAGCAATAAGCTAAGCCATACCCCGAAACTATTCCAATTTAAAGGTTGCAAAAAAGCAAAAGAAATCGATTGAATTTGCGATGTATGATTGCAAGGTGGTAGCTGATAGTTGCTAGGTAGCCGACTGTTCCAAAATTTACTGTCCACATATAAAATGGATGGCTCCACGTTGCCATTTTCCACTTGAATGATTGTACAGGTTGGGTTAATCCTTTTTATTTCAGCACGAATAAAATCAAGTTCTTCCTTTGTTACTAAATCGATTTTCGTTAGTGCGACGGTATCAGCTACTGAGATTTGCTTAACGGTTGCTTCATGATGGTGCATTTGCATGGCACCGTTTTTCGCATCGACGGTCGTGATGATACCATCTACTGAAAAGTGATGTTGTAAAATGGGATTCGTTATGATGGTAAATAATATAGGAGCGGGGTCAGCTAAACCTGTTGTTTCAATAATAATCCGATCAAACTCAATTTCACCTTGTTCATAACGAAATAAGTAGTTTTCTAATTCTTCCACTAAATCTTCACGTGCTTGACAACAAATACAGCCACCTTGTAGTAAGCCCGTTTGTTCTTCTGCCAGGCTTAGCAAATAATGATCTAAGCCGATTTTGCCAAACTCATTAACGATAACAGCGATATTTTCCTTAAGCTGATGATGCGTTAATAAGTTTTGTAACAATGTCGTTTTACCGCTACCTAAGCTCCCAGTAATGATTGTCACTGCTTTTTTTGTTGTGCTCATGTATCTTCACTCAATTCAATTTTTTTCATTAAATTAGTGCTCAGTGGGTCAATGGTATAGCCGATACATTTTTCTACTTCAGCCCATAACGTACCTAAATCATGTACGATTGTCGTATTGCCTTTTAAATCACTAAGAATAAATTTACTGCCATTCCAATCGGTTAGCTTTAACTGATAGAACACTAAAATTTGATTGATGAATTGAACACGTTCCATTCTTGCTTGCTGTCGAACACGTTGTAAATCACCAGCGATAATTTCCGATGTAGCATCATTTTTAAACTCTGTCCAATGGACGTTTGAAATAAAATCACCACAAAAAATACACATAAACGGACCCCTTATGCGCGTGGATGGCGTCTTGCGAAATCATTCGCAATGTCATTAAATGTAACCCAACGAATATGTTCATGGGAATTAATATAGGTGATAAGGCGATGATGCATTTGGAGCACTTGCGGACGCCCACTAACATCTGGATGAATGGTCATTGTAAATACAGCATAATCCATATTTTCGTAAACCCAATCAAATTGATCTTTCCACATTTGTTCGATATCGCGCGGATTCACAAAGCCATGACTGTTGGGTGATTTTTTTATAAACATCATTGGAGGTAAATCATCCAAATACCAGTTGGCAGGGATTTCAATTAAATCGGTTTCTTCGCCTCTTTCTAAAGGCTTCATCCACTCTTCGGCTTGTTTACTATAATCAATTTTCGTCCATCTATCCCCGACACGTACATAATATGGTGTAAAATCATTATGCATTAAACTGTGATCGTATTTAATGCCATGCTTAATTAATAACTCATTTGTAACATTGGAAAATTCCCACCAAGGTGCAACATAGCCAGTCGGTTTTTGCCCTGTTAAATCTTCAATAAGTCGAATTGATTTGAGTAACACCTGTTCTTCTTGTTTCGGTGTCATGGCAATAGGATTTTCATGGGAATAGCCATGTGCGCCAATTTCATGCCCACGTTCAAAAACATCCTTCATTTCACTTGGAAACGTTTCAATTGAATGCCCAGGTATAAACCAAGTTGTTTTAATGTTATGTTTGTCGAATAAATCTAGCAGTCTAGGCGTACCGACTTCACCTGCAAATAAACCACGTGAAATATCATCAGGGGAATCTTCACCTCCATAAGACCCTAACCAACCTGCTACAGCATCAACGTCAATACCATATGCAACTAAAATCTCTTTTTGCATCTCGCATCCATCCCTTTATGATTTTTACCATTAGTCTAACGAAAAATAGAAAGCTTGTAATATATTTTTAAAAATATTTAGAAAATATGCATAATTGCATATCACTTATGTTATAATGCTGAAAAAATTAAAGAATGGAGAGGTACTATGCTTGGAAATATAAAAATTTCTGCCGAAATAATCGAAAAATTGCCATTGGCATCCATTATTTACGATGAAAATTTTTCTATTAAAATGCTAAATACCAAAGCACAAAAAGCCATTCAACGTAATCGTGAAATTATCAATCACAGGAAATTACTCCCGATATTAAAAGAAACATTAAGGACCGAGATTCCTTTAATGAAACAGCTTATTTGCGCTGACCAAACATATCAATTTTTCTTTTCTAGAATGATGGAGAAAGGAAATTATTACATATTAGTTTCCATCAATTCAACATGGCCGTATCAGCAAGAGTATGAGCGTTATAAAGAGGAAAGCGAGGATTTAAAAGCGATTTTTGAGTCTACTTACGATGTGCTTTATGTATCTGACGACAAAGGGAAGACATTAAGGGTGAGTGCTCCTTGTAAACAAATATGGGGTGTAAGTGAAGAACAACTGATAGGGAAAAATGTTTTAGAGCTGGAAAGAGAGGGGGTATATCAACCTTCGATTACAAGATTAGTATTAGAAAACAACAAGAAAATATCGACGATTCAACGAACGAAAAATAACAAAAGGCTTTTAGTGATCGGAACGCCTATAAAAAATAAGCAAGGGGAAATTTTGAGGGTAGTAAATGCTTCTAGGGATATAACAAATATTAATAATTTACAACAAGAAATACGACGGTTGACACGTTTAATAGATGAGTATCAACAGGAACTGAACAAAAAGGATAGGCAATTTACAAGTCCGCTCGTTTTTCAAAGTAAGAAACTTGAAACTGCAGTAGCACTTGCCAAACGGGTGGCAGCAGTAGAGTCGACCGTCTTAATTTTAGGAGAGACTGGTGTTGGCAAAGAGGTTTTTGCCAATTTTATTCATGAAATGAGCGAGCGTAAAAACAAGCCATTTATTAAAATCAATTGCAGTGCTATTCCTGATAACTTACTTGAATCCGAATTATTTGGTTATGAAAAGGGTGCATTTACTGGCGCAAATAGAGAAGGGAAAATCGGTTTATTCGAACTTGCTCATAATGGAACATTGTTGTTAGATGAAATCGGCGATATGCCTCTATCTTTGCAAATAAAATTACTTCGCGTCATTCAAGAAAAAGCGTTACAGCGTATTGGTAGCGCTAAAATAATCCGTATCAATGTTCGATTTATAGCAGCAACCCATCGAAATCTTGCTGAAGAAGTTAAAAAAGGAACATTTAGAGAGGATTTATATTATCGATTAAATGTCGTGCCAATCCATTTACCTCCTTTACGTGAAAGAAAAGAAGATATACTGCCGTTAGCGACTTATTTTTTAACGAATCTAAATAATAAATATCATACATCCAAAACATTGCATTCAACTTTTAACGAACAATTAACAAAGTATGAGTGGCCAGGCAATATAAGAGAATTACAAAATGTAATCGAACGTTGTTATGTTATGAGTGACTCAAATACTATGACAAGTGAAACGCTAGCATTAGCACTAAACGAAAATAATAGTAAATCTGTGCAAGTCAAAGACATTATGCCATTAAAAAAGTGTGTAGAATTTGCGGAAAAGGAATTATTGCAACTGGCATTTGACACATGTAAATCGACTGTGGAAATGGCAAAATTATTAGAAGTGAATCAGTCAACAATTAGTAGAAAAATGGCTAAATTCAATATTCGATAAAGCCATGGATAAATAATGTATATAATGAATGAAGTGAGTGGTTTAAAACAGTATAGAGAAAATACAAATGAAAGAGGAACACATGATGAAGGCGAATGCAGATGTTTTAATCGTAATAGATTTACAAAATGGTGTATGTTTCAGCGGAGAGCATTTATTTGATTTACAAAATTTACTCACTAAAGTAAATAATCGAATTGCACTATATCGGGAACACCAAAAACCAATTATTTTTGTTCAACATTGTGATGAAGAACTGGTACCAGAAGAGGAAGTTTGGGCAATTCATGCCGAACTAAATGTACAAGAGCAAGATTATTTGGTCAGAAAAGAACATGCAAATTCCTTTTACAAAACGAATTTACAAACGATTTTAGAGCAATTAGCAGTGCAACGCATAGAATTTTGTGGCGCTCAAACAGAATACTGCATGGATGCAACGATTAAATTTGCCCATGGTTTAGGATATGAAAACTTGATGGTTCGTCATGCTACTTCTACGTTAAATAATCCATTTATGACAGCAAGAGGGACAATTGATTTTTATGAGAATATTTGGAACAACAGATTTTTGAGATTTATAGAAGAGGAGTTTTGATTTAAACATTTATAAGGCTATGGCGAAAGTGTTAGATTGACTGAATCAATCTAACACTTTTTTGCGTGCAATTGCAGACTCTATGACATCATTTTCAACTCAAAGCAAGAAACGGTCTTCCAGCGATTCAAAAGTTTCTAGTAGCGCTAGTTCCATGTGTAATTCCTCTATATCCAAACGTTTAAAATTGCATCGGTGCTATGCTCAAACGCATAACTTTATAACAAAATCTTCATTGTTTTCTTATAAAATTTGCGATATTCGCGCGTTATCACAATATTTTTGAAAATGAATAAAAGGTTGGCACGATTTTTGCTTAGTAAACATGTATGAAAGAAAAGGAGGGGGATTGTATGTAGTAGATGTTAGCAGTGATTGATTTTATAAAAAAATGGGGAGTGATTATGTTGAAACATGTAGTGGCAGCTATACAAATGAATTGTGCGCTAGGCAACAAAGAAGGAAATCTACAAAAAGCGAAAACATTAATCGAACAAGCGCTTGAACAACATGCAACATTTATTGTGTTACCCGAATTATTTAATACGGGATATCGGGTGGAAGAACAAGATTGGCAATATGCTGAGACTATACCAGGGGAAACAACCAGTTATTTACAACGTATAGCGACTCAACACGATATCACAATTATCGGCTGTATTTTAGAACGAGGTGAAATTGAAGGTATGATTTTTGATACCGCTTTTGTCATAGCGAAAAATGGCATATTGGGGAAATACCGAAAAACACATCTTTGGGATCAAGAAAATCTTAGATTTACTAGAGGCGATACATTGTCAGTTATCCAAAAAGGTGATTTAAAAATGGGATTACAAATTTGCTATGAAATCGGATTTCCAGAAGGCGCAAGATTATTAACATTACAGGGTGCCAATCTGCTTATCTACCCTTCGGCATTTAGCGAAAAGCGTTATTACGTGTGGGACACTGCTAGTAAAGCAAGAGCTATTGAAAATGGCTGTTTTGTAATTGCCGCCAATCGTTCAGGAATTGAAAAACAGTCAACGAATTTTGGTGGGAAAAGTAGAATTATTGATCCACAAGGCAATGTCCTTATCGAAGCTACAAAAGAAGATGAATGCATCGTAGCAACGATAGATATTCAGCGTGTCATTCAACAACGAAGAGATGTCCCTTACTTACGAGATTTAAATAAAGTACTATTTTATCCAAGTTTATAATTACTTTCATTAATTAGGGGGAGTTTTATGAAACGCAACATACTCATTACAAAGGATATCGTCCCAACTTTGAGAAGGGAACGCATTATAACCGGATTAGGGTTTTTTAATATTTGGGTTGGGATGGCGGTCATTATTGCAACATTCCAAATTGGTGCCAATGGTATTGAATCTATGACACTCTGGCAATTAGCGGGTTCTATTTTTGTTGCGAATTTATTAATCGCGATTGTTGCTAGTTTAACTGGTGATATTGGGATAGAACATGGTTTATCGTTTGCGGCTTATTTAAGAGCACCTTTTGGCACAGTAGGTGTACATATACCGGCGTTAATAAGGGGGATAGTTGCTTGTATTTGGTTTGGTATTCAAACGTATCTTGGGGCCACAGCCATCAACTATATCGTAGCAGATTTAACGGGTTTTGAATCATGGTTTGTCTGGTATGTTGTATTTGCAGCTGTACAAATCGTGAATACGGCCATTGGTATTAAAGCAATCGATCGATTTGCCGTTATTGCCGCGCCTTCCATTATTTTAATTTCAATTTGGATTTTTGTGAAAATTACTAGCATTGCTACTGAAGAAGGGTTAAATATTTTTACGTATGAAGGCAGTTCAGCGGAAACGACATGGTTGCTCATTATGGCGGCAAATATGGGCTTTTGGTCTTTACTTGCCGTAGATATTCCGAATATTACTCGTTACGTAAAAACACCAGTCAATGAGCGCAATTGGTTCCGGCGCAATAAAAATAATTATATACCTCACCTGTTAGCGTTACCAACAGTCCAAACGTTTATCGGTATTATTGGTGCCGTTAGTTTTTTAGCTACTGGCAACTGGAATCCGATTGAAGTTGTGCAACAAATAGCAACTGGTTGGGTGATGGTGATGATTTTATTGCTCGTTATATTGGCGCAATGGTCGACGAATACTGCGTCCAATTTAATTCCAGCATCGTTAACGTTTGTCAATGCAGGAGCTCGCATAAAATTGTCTTATACGTGGGGTGTCATATTGGCGGGGATTGTCGGCACATTGTTTCAACCGTGGATTATTTTAGAGCAGTTATTCCGTTTTTTAGGATACTCTGGCGCCATTATGTCGGCTGTAGCAGGTGTTATTATTTGTGATTACTACATCCTTCGCAAGCGCCGTTTACATGTCAAAGATTTGTATCGACAGGATGGACAATTCACATTCAATGGGGGTGTAAACTTGGCAGGTATGATTGCCTGGCTCATTAGTAGTGTACTCGCAATTGTGTTCATTGATTATATGTATTTCGTCGGATTCCCTCTATCGGCAATTATTTACTATGTCCTAATGAAACAGTGGTATTTAAAGAAATTCCCGCAAAAAGAAATAGAGTCTAATTACGCAGATGACTACCTAGGCACATCTGTGAATCGTGAGTGGAAAATTTCTGTATAGAACTGTCTAAAAGAGAGCGAGTAATAGATTTAAAAGATTGAGAGACAGTAAAAATGCCCTCTATTTTTATGTTGGAATGCGTTATTTTAGCCATCAAAAAACACTAATTGATAAAAAATTCAGTAAATTAAATTAATTGTATTTACAAAAAACGCAACTTTTTTTTATTATAAATAAAAAATGCAAAAGCTAAGAAGAGGTGAGGTAATTGATGAAAAAGATTTCAATTTTATTTATCGTTATGTTGTTAACTTTATTATCAAATGCAAGCTTTACTTTAGCCAAAGCGGAAATTTTTTTTTATTAAAATACTAAAAATGTTATATAAGGAGGAATTTTTATGATAACTTTTATAACTTGTATAGTGATTTTAATTGTAGGTTATTTTACTTATGGGAAATTTGTTGAAAAGGTATTTATTCCTAAAGATGAGCGCCCTACACCAGCTTATGTAAATGCAGACGGTGTAGACTATGTACCAATGTCTACACCTAAAAATTCATTAATTCAGCTCCTAAATATTGCGGGTACTGGGCCTGTGTTTGGTCCTATTGTAGGTGCTTTATATGGCCCTGTTGCATTTGTATGGATTGTAGTTGGCTGTATATTTGCCGGGGCTGTTCATGATTATTTGACAGGCATGATCTCTATTCGTAATAAAGGAGCCCATTTACCTGAGCTTGCAGCGAAGTTTTTAGGAAAAGCAATGAAACATGTAGTAAATATTTTTGCACTTTTATTGCTCCTGTTAGTTGGTACTGTGTTTGTTACATCACCTGCAATGCTAATAAATAATTTAATGGATGGCAAAGTTGCGATAAGTATTATTGTAACGTTAATTTTTATCTATTATATTTTAGCAACATTACTTCCAGTTGATAAAATTATCGGTCGATTCTATCCTTATCTAGGAGCGCTACTTGTGATTTCAGCAATTGGAATTGGTATTAGTATGATCGTAAAAGGTTCACCAATTCCAGAGCTAACATTTGAGAATATGCATCCTGCTAAATTACCGATATTTCCATTAATATTCTTTACAATTACATGTGGGGCATTATCAGGTTTCCATGCAACACAAACGCCAATCATTTCTCGTACAACTAAAAGAGAAAAAGAAGGACGTAAAATTTTCTATGGGATGATGATTACTGAAGGTATTATTGCGATGATTTGGGCGGCTGCTGCAATGAGCCTATTTGGAGGATATGGTGGTTTAAATGAGATGATGGCAGCCGGTGGACCTGCTGCTGTAGTAAGCGAGGCATCTATTCTGATGCTCGGTTCAATTGGTGGAACTTTAGCAGTTTTAGGAGTAATCGTGCTACCTATTACATCAGGTGATACAGCGTTTCGTGCAGCTCGTATGATTATCGCTGATTATTTCAAATTTGCTCAAGCAAAATTAGTTAGTCGTTTATGGGTTGCAATCCCATTATTCGTCATGTCATATGTGTTAACGAAAATAGACTTTAATATTTTATGGCGTTATTTCTCATGGGCAAACGGTGTAACAGCAGTAATTGCCTTATGGGTAGCGGCAATGTATTTATTTTTGGACCGTAAAAACCATTGGATTGCAACAATCCCAGCTTCATTTATGACAAGTATGGTATTCAGCTATATTATTTATGAACCAACTATGGGATTCGGGCAGGATGTTGCATTTTCGAATGCTGCTGGGATTATAGCCGCACTTATCATGACAGCAATATTCTTTGGTACAGGTTTGAAAAAACGTGGCACAAACTTCTTGTTAGATGAAGATGTGACAAGCTATCAACATGTTAAGTAATATTAATTACTATATAATTTTAGTAAAGTAAAGTTAGAAAAAAGGGTGTGTCTTAAAAATGATTTTAAGACACACCCTTTTACGCGAAGCGGTGGTGTTCAGAACATATTTCAAATATCCTCATTAGTGCTGTACAAACAAAGATAGCTGACGATAAAAATAATAGTTAATCATGAGTGAGAACTCTGTACATAAAAAGGGTGGTGGCGACAATGAATTTTTTCTTACAGTTTGTTGTTGTGTTGCTGTTTGTTTCGTTCTTTCACTTTATTAATCAAATGTTATTGCTGAAAAATAATAATTTTAAATTACAATGGAAGTCAGTGTTGATTCTAATTTCAATAAGTGTTGTGATTACATTGCTTCTAAACATACCGAGTCATGTTCAAGAATTTGAATTTCCATTGTAGAAACCGCAACACGCCAGCAAAAATAGGAAGACAAAACGAAATTGACGTTTTGTCTTCTTTTTTAGTGATTTCACACCTGAATTATCATTCTATTTCAAAAATTTACACATTTCATAGAAAACTAGGTATAATAGTTAGTATTGTCAGAAAAGGAGCTGTTAGCAATGGAACGCGAAAAAACAAATGTAGAGAGTTTTGATTTAGATCATACGAAAGTGAAAGCCCCTTATGTTCGTTTAGCGGGTGTAAAAGTAGGGAAAAATGGCGATGAGGTTTATAAGTACGACATTCGCTTAAAACAGCCTAACAAAGAGCATATGGAAATGCCAGCACTCCATTCTTTGGAGCATTTATCGGCAGATATTATCCGCAATTATTCAGATCACATTGTTGATTTTAGTCCAATGGGTTGTCAAACAGGGTTTTATGTATCGTTGATTAATCATAATGATTATGATGAATTGCTGACGATTTTAGAAAAAACATTTACAGATGTAACGAAGGCAACAGCTGTACCTGCATGCAATGAAGTGCAATGTGGCTGGGCTGCAAGTCATAGCCTTGAAAGTGCACAGACGCTGGCAAAAGAATTTTTAGCGAAGCGAGACGAATGGCATATTGTTTTTGCAGAATAATAAAAAACCTTGCAAGTTGTCAAAGCTTGCAAGGTTTTTTCACTTATCGAAAGTGAAAAGGAATCACATTGGATGATGAAGCATCATGATTGATTTTTTCATAAATAAAACTTTCTAAAAAGTCATGTATGAGATCTTCATATTCAGCCATATTTTCATTAAAGGATTGAGCATGCGCCCCTTTTTCAAAAAGCTTCAATTTCTTAGGTCCATTTTTTTATTGTATAAATCGAGTGACATTGAAGCAGGTATAAATGTATCAGGAATACTGTGAATAAAGAGAATCGGTTTTTCAATATGGGTCACAGCTTCAGAGGGCGTTACACTCTTAAATGAATAGCCATCGCGTAGCCGTATAAAGAAATCTGCGAAACGAATCGGGATTATGGAGCCATATTTAAATTCGGTCTTCGCGATTTGCTTAAGCAGCATTGAAAAATCCGAAAAGGCACAATCGGCAATATAAAAATCAGCGCCATCTTCAACCGTTCCTGCGTACAACAGCATGGTTGCAGCACCCATTGACTCCCCATGGATGCCGAGCAGGGCGTTTTCACCAATCATCGCTTTCACCGTTTTCACAACAGCATCTAAATCATTTTTTTCATAATAGCCATAGCTAGTCGTTTTGCCACCTGAATCGCCATGTCTTCGATGATCAAAAATAACAGAATTGTATCCTAAGCGTTCAAAAAGACGGGCATATTTGACCGAGTTAATTTTATTTTCTGTAACACCATGACAAATAATCATTGTATTGTTTGTTTGTAATGGTTGAAACATAATGCCGTGAATGGAATAACCATTGGGAGAGTCAATATTTAACTCACATTTAAAATTTTTATTGTACCAAGCTTCGTCAAAACGTTTGGCAGTTGTCTCGCGTTCACGAATAAATTCGGGATCTTTTTTTTGAATGTACATTAATTTATTGGAAAGCGCAAAGCCGAACAGTCCCGTTGCTGCTGCAGCAAGCGTCGTTGTAATACCTGAAAATAAAAGCATTTTCTTTTTCATCTTCTACACCTCCACGCCCTATTTCTTTTCATGTCTAGGCATTGTACTTAACTGATTGTAAGCCAATGCACATTTCTTATTTGTAATGTTCCCAACTACGTTTGTTTAAAACACGACAACATTTTACAACAACTTTTGAAAAACTGCGATTATTTCTGTTATCGAAAATCGTCTAAACATTTGTTAAAATATACATATCTGCTAGTAGCATATGCATGCAGTGTTGATTTTTGAACGGGGAAAAGGGGAGAATGGTTATGACAAACGAGGTAGTGATTGTTAGTGCCGTGCGTACGGCAATCGGTTCATTCCAAGGAACATTAAAAGATGTACCAGCAACAACTCTTGGAAGTATCGTTATTAAAGAAGCATTAGCACGTGCTGGTGTAGCAGGTGAACAAGTCGATGAAGTCATTATGGGGAATGTATTATCGGCAGGTCTTGGACAAAATCCAGCTCGACAAGCTTCGATTGCTGCGGGACTTCCAAACACAGTGCCAGCTTTAACAATTAATAAAGTATGTGGCTCAGGTTTAAAAGCAGTGCATTTAGCAACACAAGCAATTATTGCTGGCGATGCAGATATCATCGTGGCAGGCGGTTTCGAAAATATGAGCCAAGCGCCTTATGTATTAAAAAATGCACGTGAAGGCTTCCGCATGGGCGATCAAAAAGTTGTGGATACGATGATTCATGATGGCTTATGGTGTGCATTTAATGACTATCATATGGGGATTACTGCCGAAAATTTATGTGATGCGTATGAAATTTCTCGTGAGGAGCAAGATGCTTTTGCTGCGCGATCACAGCAACGTGCAGAAGCGGCGATTGCAGCAGGGAAATTTAATAATGAAATCGTGGCTGTGGAAATCCCACAACGTAAAGGCGAGTCGATTATTTTTGACCAAGATGAATTTCCACGTGCAGGGGTTACGGCGGAATCATTAGCAAAGCTGCGTCCAGCCTTTAAAAAGGACGGCTCTGTAACTGCAGCGAACGCTTCAGGTATTAACGATGGAGCAGCAGCGGTGGTTGTTATGTCAAAAGCGAAGGCTATCGAGTTAGGTATTCAGCCAATGGCGCTTATTTCAGCCAATGCGAGCGCAGGTGTAGATCCATCGATTATGGGAACTGGGCCGGTCACAGCGGTGAAGAAAGCATTAGCGAAGGCGGATGTTTCGCTAGTAGATATAGATTTAATTGAAGCAAATGAAGCATTTGCAGCACAATCGATTGCTGTCGATCGCGAACTAGGCTTTAATCATGATAAACTAAATGTAAATGGGGGAGCAATTGCCCTTGGTCATCCAATTGGAGCAAGTGGGGCACGAATTTTAGTGACACTGTTACATGAGATGGAAAAACGTGATGCAAAAACAGGCCTTGCTACATTATGCATCGGTGGGGGACAAGGCGTAGCAACAGTTGTTCAACGCCCTTAAAGTTAGTAAGAAGGTGAAAGTAATGGGAAAAAAACGAAAACAACAGCAACGTGTTGACGCTGGTATTTCTGCTAGTTTACCAAAGCAGGAGGCTGTTACATTAGCAGATCAGCTTGCTGGCGATGTGTTAGCGAAGTTAAAAGCTGCGAAACAAGATTTGTCAGCGAAAGAGCAAGCGGCAGAGGAAGAGCGTCAAGCACAGTTAGCTTTTGAGCGTAAGCAACGTGAGAAAAACAAAACGTTCGAAGAATTATTGAACGAATACGGTGACAAAGGCTCGAAATTTTAAGTTTGATAGAAACAGTGAATCTCTTGGAATGAGATTCACTGTTTTTTTGTTAATTTTGATTTAGAATGCTTTGACGCCACTATCCACGAGAGAATCGCCACAAACTCTTAGGAAATTGTTGATAAAAACAAAATTTTATTTTCTAAGCGACCGTAGTTTCTTTACGACTACGGCAATGCTAATAAATACAATAGCGCCTGCTGTATCTACTAGGACATCTTGTCCGCTCATGGTACGTCCAGGTGTAAAGCTTTGTCGAAATTCATCTAGCGTGGCAATGATGGCCGTAATGGCAATGGCTATACGCGCAGCGAATCGACGTTTACTTAACGCAAAATAAATCCCCAGTGCAATACAACCAAATCCTACAAAATGCGTAAATTTTCGAATTAGAAATTCTACAAATTTAAAGTAGCCTCGCTCTTCTATAGAAACGACTGTATCCCAATAGGGAATTTTTAAAACGGACAGTTGTTTTTCATAAGGCTTATGCGCTAATAGTTCCTCTAGTTCAGGAATAATCGACTGTTGTTCATAAGTCATGCTAGAGGATATTGCAAGAATGATTAAAAATAAAAGTAAAACGAACCATTTTTTCATCGGTGGTCAACGTATTGGTCTGCTTTAGTCAGAGCGTTCGCTTTATCAAAATTAGTGATTGCATTTATTTTATCATAGGCATTTAGTGTTTGGGCGAGTTGCTCCTGCGAACTAGCACCAATCACCGTTGAAGCTATAGTGGGCTCCTTCAAATTAAAGGCTAGCCCTAATGCATGTAAATCTTCATAGTGTTTGGCTAAGTTTGTTAATGTTGTTGTTAATTCATCTACAGTGTATGTTTGATAGCCATTGACCTGTTGCAAACGTTCTTTCCAATTATTTGTTAATAATCCTTTTGCGATGGTGCCGCGTGTTACGACCGAAGCCCCCTCACTAGCTATAAAATCTAACCATTCTTCTGGGCGACGATCTAACGCACTATATTGCATCATGACACTTTTTGCCGAGCTAGCAGGTAAAAAACGTTTCAGTACATTTGGTCGAATTGAGGATATGCCGTATTCTCGAATGACACCGTCTTTTTTTAAGTTGTCAAATGTGTCGATAATACCGTCCCAGTCATCCTCTATTGTGCCACCATGTAGTTGATAGACATCAATGTAATCTGTACCGAGTCTTTTTAGGCTTTTATGAACAGCTTCTTTAATATATGTAGGGGAGGCATCCCACTGCCAGCCGTCCACCCCTTCTGTCCAACGATTCCCTACTTTCGTTGCGATAATCAGGTCTTGTCGACGTTTACCCAAAACTGTACCGATAATTTCTTCATTGGCACCTAAATCATATAAATCAGCCGTATCAATGTAGTTAATGCCCGCATCTAACGCCATATCAAGTATGGCTGCTGCCTTATGTTTATCTGTCGAAAGAGACATACCTCCTAAACTAATCTCTGAAATAAATAAATGACTTGAGCCGAGTTGTCTTTTTTTCATACGAACGCCCTCCTTCGATTTCTCTACTTGTAATGGTACAATGAACATATCTGAAGAACAAGCGAGGTTATGGGCAATGAAAAAGTTTGAAGAAATAACGACACAGACGACACCTATCTATAAGGGCAAAATCGTGAACTTACAGGTTGATGATGTCACATTACCAAACGGGAAGTCTGCTAAGCGTGAAATTATTAAACACCCTGGAGCGGTAGCAATCATTGCCATTACCAACGAAGGCAAGCTCGTAATGGTGGAGCAATATCGTAAAGCGCTCGAACGTTCCATTGTAGAAATTCCAGCAGGTAAACTTGAAAGCGGTGAGGAGCCAATTCATACTGCACGTCGTGAATTGGAAGAAGAGACAGGCTATGGTGCACATCAATTCAAGTATTTACAAGCCTTTGCCACTTCACCAGGTTTTGCGGATGAAATCATACATCTATTTGTGGCGACAGATTTATATTACATTGAAAATAGTGCAGAACTAGACGAAGATGAATTTGTCGAATTACTAGAAGTTTCGTTGGAAGAGGCACAAGCAATGGTTGCTGATGGGCGTATCTATGATGCGAAAACAGCGTTTGCTGTGCTGTGGTTGGCATTGCAACAAGAAAAATAAAGTTTAGCATAATAGAAGCGGACGAGCATAAGCTGTACAAACCTTGATAGAAAAGGAGCATGCTTATGTCTCGTACGGTTTCTATATTTTATCACGCATCAATTGTTGCAGTGAGCTTCGTTTGTGGCGTCATCTGCTTTCATATTATTGGAGGGGCGAATGCAGAGCCTTTTATTTTGTTTATAGAACCTCGTTTAGCAGATGTGGACAGGCAATCTATTGTTCGTTTAGTGTTACCTGTAGCCGCTTCAATCGGTATTGTACTGTTACTTGCAACACATAGTGTCTTAAAAGTGTTAGTACGTGTTACAGTAGCAATACGCGCAACGTTTTTTGGCTTTAGCTCTGTATTTTTACTACAAAAACTTGAAGCATTTTGGCTATATACGATTTGGTGGTTTCCATTTCAGCTTATCTATTGTATATTGTTGCTAGTCCTATGTAATTTACTAGTACCTGCTTGGTCGAAGCGAAAAATCGGGAAAAAGACGAATGGACGGACAATTTTGTTGAATTTTATCGCTTTTTTCATCATAATAGTTGCTGAGTTTATCGTTATAACGTATGTACTCAAATGATGCATAAAATACGTTCATATGAAGCAACAGCTAAAAACATTAAAAGCTTATTTGAAATCTATTCACTATCTTGTAATAGGATTTACTCCTTTGGTATAATGAAATAAGTTTAGGGGGGCGTCACATGGAAAGCCGAATTGATCGTATAAAAAAACAGTTGCATAGTGCTAGTTATAAGCTGACGCCGCAGCGAGAAGCAACAGTTGCTGTTTTGCTAGAGCATGAAGAGGACCACTTAAGTGCAGAGGATGTCTATCTTTTAGTAAAAGATAAGGCACCAGAAATAGGTCTGGCTACTGTTTATAGAACGTTAGAATTACTAACAGAGCTTAAAATCGTCGACAAAATCAACTTTGGTGATGGCGTATCACGCTACGATTTACGCCAAGAGGGAGCTGCGCATTTCCATCATCATCTCGTTTGTATCGAGTGCGGTGCTGTAGATGAAATTCAAGAAGATTTACTTGAAGATGTGGAAGCCGTTGTTGAGAAACGTTGGAACTTTATTATAAAAGATCACCGACTAACTTTCCACGGTATTTGCTGGCGTTGTCATGATAAAAACGACGACACAAATGAAGAACAATAACGAGAAACTGTCTGATGAAATCTTGTGTATAGATTGCATCAGGCAGTTTTTTGTTTTTTTATGCATGATGTGATGCTCTATTATTCTAGTAAAGGGAGGAAAAGCCTAAGCAAATTACGACTCAGCTCTAGTGTGGGCTTTTCGCACTTTTTTTATAGGCGTGCTAAAATAGAGAATAATTGACAGTGAGGGGGCGTTGTGATGAATGAATTTCAATATGCAATAGAGGATTATATCCATTTTATCCAAGTAGAGCGGCAATTATCCGTTAATACATTAGCATCCTATCGCCGAGACTTAGAAAACTATGTCCATTTTTTGCAAGAAGCTGAGGGAATGGCTGATTTTCGCACTATTGAACGCACAACAATTTTGCGCCATTTAGAGCAACTGCGCATGCAAGGAAAGACGAGCCGTACTGTTGCACGTCATATCTCATCCATTCGTAGCTTCCACCAATTTTTACTTCGAGAAAAGCGCACAGAAACAGATCCTACAGTGCATTTAGAAATGCCAACGATTGAACAAAAACTTCCAAATATTCTATCGATTGAAGAAATCGAAGCATTGCTGGCAGTACCGAATCGCAGCAAGCCACAAGGTGTTCGAGATGTAGCAATGCTAGAGCTTTTATATGGTTCTGGCATGCGTATAAGTGAGCTGATTGCACTCGATTTGGCTGATATTCATCTAACGATGGGCTTTGTACGTGTATTTGGAAAAGGAGGCAAGGAGCGCATTATTCCGCTTGGTAAAAGTGCCCTTTCTGCATTGAGTGTTTATTTAGATGGTGCACGAGGTACATTACAGGGGAAATACCCAAAAACAGATGCCTTTTTTATTAATCAACGAGGGAAACGTTTAACAAGGCAAGGTTGTTGGAAATTAATGAAGGAGCACGCATTAAAGGCGGGCATCCAACATGAGCTTACACCACATACGTTACGTCATTCATTCGCTACTCATTTAGTGGAAAATGGAGCTGACTTACGTGCAGTGCAGGAGATGCTAGGGCATGCAGATATTTCCACGACTCAAATTTATACGCATATTAGTAAAACGAGACTTTCAGAAGTCTACAAGCAGTACCATCCGCGTGCCTAATAAAAAATAAGTGACAGATAGAGCTTTTTTCTTGTTTAAGGAAAATAAATTACTTAGTCGGATGTCTGACCTTTATCCTTTCGCTTGTTTTTGGTAAAATGGAATCGTGAGATTAGGAGGCAATAATTATGAATAAAGCATTTAAAAAAATCCATGTCGTTGTAATGGATTCAGTTGGGATTGGTGAAGCACCAGACGCAGCTAAATTCGGCGATGCAGGCGCACATACTTTAGGTCACATCGCTGAAAAAATGAATGGGCTTACAATGCCCGTGATGGAGTCGTTTGGCTTAGCGAATATCGAACCACTGCAAGGACTGCAAGCAACAAATACACCGCAAGCATACTACGGTAAAATGCAAGAGGCATCTGTCGGGAAAGACACAATGACAGGGCACTGGGAAATAATGGGTCTTAATATTGATAAACCATTTAAAGTATACCCTGAAGGTTTCCCTGCTGAACTGATTGCCGAGCTTGAACAACGTACAGGACGCAAAGTACTGTGTAATAAGCCTGCAAGTGGTACACAGGTGATTGAAGACTTTGGACAAGAACATATGGAGACAGGGGCTATTATTGTCTATACATCGGCTGACCCTGTGTTACAAATTGCTGCGCATGAAGAAATCATTCCACTGGACGAACTTTATAAAATTTGTGAGATTGCACGTGAGTTGACATTACAGCCAGAATATTTAGTAGGACGCGTGATTGCACGTCCATTTATCGGTACGCCAGGTAACTTTACACGCACGCCAAATCGTCATGACTATGCGTTAAAGCCTTTTGGACGTACAACGATGAATGCTTTGAAAGATGCTGGTCTTGATGTAATTGCCATTGGTAAAATTTCTGATATTTTCAATGGTGAAGGGGTTACTGAAGCAGTTCGTACAAAAAATAATATGGACGGTATGGATCAATTCGCTAAAGTCGCAAAACAAGATTTCCATGGGATTAGCTTCTTAAATTTAGTAGATTTTGATGCCAATTTTGGGCATCGTCGTGATCCACTTGGCTACGGTAACGCATTACAAGAATTTGATGCGCGTCTTCCTGAAATTTTACAGGCAATGTCAGAAGATGATTTACTTATGATTACGGCTGACCATGGTAATGATCCGACATTCCCTGGCACAGACCATACACGTGAATACGTGCCACTAATTGTCTATTCACCACGTTTTAAAGGTGGAAGCGAGCTTGCTCTTCGTGAGACTTTTGCAGATATTGCAGCAACTGTCGCTGAAAACTTCAAAGTAGAAGCACCGCCATTCGGTAAGAGTTTCTTAAATGATTTAAAATAAGGAGGAATTGTCTATGAATATGGTGCAGCTTTTTGAAAAGAAAAAACAAGGCAAAGAACTGACACAAGCTGAAATTCAATACTTTGTTGAAGGCTATACAACAGGTGCTATTCCGGATTATCAAGCGAGCTCATTGCTAATGGCTATTCGCTTACTTGGTATGACTGACGAAGAAACGTTTTATTTAACGAAGGCAATGATTGAATCAGGTGATGTAATTGATTTAACTTCAATCGAAGGTTTTAAAATTGATAAACATTCTACAGGCGGTGTCGGTGATAAAGTCACGTTAATCGTCACACCAATTATTGCTTCTCTAGGTATTCCAGTGGCGAAGTTTAGTGGTAAAGGCTTAGGTATTACAGGTGGCACAATCGATAAATTAGAATCAATCCGTGGCTTTAAAACAGAATTATCGTCACAAGAATTCATTGATAATGTCAATAAACATAAAATTGCGGTTGCTGGTCAGACAGGCAATCTTGTACCTGCCGACAAAAAACTTTATGCATTGCGAGATGTGACAGGTACTGTCGACTCTATTCCGTTAATTGCTGCGTCGATTATGAGTAAAAAAATTGCAAGTGGTGCAGATGGCATTGTGCTAGATGTGAAATGTGGCTCTGGTGCCTTTATGAAAACGGAAGAAGAAGCAAAGAAATTAGCTGAAGCAATGACAGCAATTGGTGAAAAATTAGGCCGTAAAGTTGTCGCTCATATTAGCGATATGGATAATCCTTTAGGAAAAATGATCGGTAATAAACTTGAGGTAGTAGAGGCGTATGCCTTGCTAAAAGGTCGCTTAGAAGAAACGCACGCAGACTTATTAGAAGAGTGCATTATTATTTCTTCTCTAATGTATCAGATTGCGGCTGGAGTAGATGAAATAACAGCGGTAGCAGCTGTCAAAAAAGTGTTGGAAGATGGCTCAGCAGCTGCGAAGTTTGAGGAGTTTATCGTAGCACAGGGCGGCGATTTAGCGGATATTGTGCAAAATGACACAGCACATAAGGTGGCTGTAAAAGCAGCGGCAGAGGGTGTTGTTGCGTCCATTAATGCATTAATGATTGGTGAAGCAAGTGTTAGTCTTGGCGCTGGTCGCTTAACGAAGGAATCTTCGCTTGATTATGATGCAGGCATCCAGCTAGTTGCCAAAAAAGGTGACCGTGTCAGTGCGGATGAAACTATTGCCTATCTGTATTCAAACAGTGAAATTAACGAAGAAACAATCACTAAAGTACAGCAAGCCTATTTAATGGCATAAGTATAAATTAGCAGAAAACGCTAGTTTATGATAGCAAGGGCGGTGATTCTGCTCAGAACGCACAAAATGTAAGACGCGACAAACCTGCGCGTTAGCGAGGGTTGCGGCTTACTGTGCTGAGCGGAAAGCACCGCCGAAGCGGACAACAACGGCGCAGCGAAAAAGTGTTAGATTGATGGCAGTCAATCTAACACTTTTTTTCGTTCTCCTCGTATTGAATACCTACATAAATTAGCTATCTACAATGACACACTGACAAAAAATGTAGACGACGTTTAAAACCTTTTGATTTATCCCATACTGCACTTAACCTAAAAGCCATAAGAATGTCGATTTGACACTATTTCAAGAGACTTTGCACTAGTTCTGTCAACAGCAAGGATTTGTTATATGGAATGTGGAATTGCACGAGGAGGAGGCGATGTTCATGCATTTTCAATTAGAAATGGTAACAAGGGAGACAGTAGTTATACGTTTATTTGGGGAGCTCGATCATCATGCAGTAGAGCAAATTCGGGCTAAAATTTCTACAGCAATTTTTCAGGGGGCTGTAACGACCATCATTTGGAATTTTGAGCGACTATCGTTTATGGATAGTTCAGGTGTAGGCCTAGTGCTTGGTCGAATGCGTGAGTTAGAAGCAGTCGCTGGACGAACAATTTTATTAAATCCATCGCCGACGATGCGAAAAGTATTTCAATTTTCAGGCTTAGGTCCGTGGATGATGGATGCAACAGAGGAAGAAGCGATTGATCGAGTTAGGGGGATTGTAAATGGATAACGAAATGACATTAACTTTTTTAGCAATTAGCGAAAACGAAGCCTTAGCACGTGTGGCGATAACGGGCTTTATTGCACAATTAGATCCAACAATTGATGAGCTATCAGAATTTAAAACCGTTGTCTCAGAGGCTGTTTCCAATGCCATTATTCACGGTTATGAAGAAGATGGAAAAGGGGTCGTTACAGTTCACGCAAAGCGTGAGGATGATATTGTAACGGTGTCTGTGATGGATAAAGGGGTAGGCATCGCGGATGTCAGTCAAGCGATGGAGCCTTTGTTTACGACGAAAAGTGCAATGGAACGTTCTGGTATGGGCTTTACCATTATGGACAGTTTTTCAGATCAGTTGACTGTCATGTCCAAGTGGCAGGAAGGTACAACTGTAACGTTTACGAAAAAATTTTATTCGGTTCGCACGGCGGTAATGTGAGGTTGCTATCGTGAAGCCGATAGAACAGTCGTCCGATAAGCTTTTGTCACAGGAGGAAATGCGTGATTTAATTGCGCGTTCACAACAGGGCGATCATGAAGCTCGTAAACGAATGATTGAGGGGAATACGAGGCTTGTGTGGTCTATCGTCCAACGCTTTACAACAAGGGGCGTGGAGCTCGAAGATTTATTTCAAATAGGCTGTATAGGCCTTATGAAATCTGTAGATAAGTTTGATTTAGCGTACGATGTGAAATTTTCCACATATGCTGTCCCGATGATTATCGGTGAAATACAGCGCTTTTTAAGGGATGACGGCATGGTAAAGGTGAGCCGTTCAATTCGCGAGCTCAACTTTAAAATCCGCCATGCGACGGATGAATTTATTAAAAATAATGAGCATCCACCGACCATTCAAGAATTAGCGCAGGTTCTTGGCGTCACAACTGAGGAAATTGTGACAGCGTCGGATGCTTTAAGGGATCCAGCTTCCTTACATGAGCAATTGTATGAAAGTGAAGGGGATTCCATTACATTAATGGATCAAATGAAGGATGAAAAATCAGAGCAACCTTTTGAATATATTCCGTTAAAAGAAGTGTTGACAAGACTTGATCCGAGGGAACAATCCATTATTTATTTACGCTATTTTTCAGATTGTACACAAACTGAAATCGCAACTCGTCTGGGCATTTCACAAGTACAAGTATCTCGTTTAGAGAAAAAGATTTTAGCGCAGTTGAAAAGTTGGATGGCGACGAGTGCCACGGTTGAACACGGAGTAGAAAAAGACATCTAAGAAAATGGTGACAGCATGACAAATAAACTATTTAACAGCTTAGAAGAAGCCGAAGATTTTCTTAAAGAGCAATTTGGAGACGGCGAATCATTTGACGTAGGTATTAAGCATTTATTTGTCAAAGATTTGCCGGTTCTTTGTGCATATATTAGCGGACTAGTAGATGGGGAAGCCCTGACGCAATTACTATCCAATATGTTACCTGAAGAAGACATTGATATTGATGATGAGCGAGAATATTTTGAAGCACATTTCAACTTTCATGGTCGTTCTGAAGAAACGGAACGTAAAGCCTATTTGCTTGCTATTTTAAGTGGGCAAGTAACCTTTATTACGAAAAGTGGATACTGCTATATTGCGGAGCTTCGAAATTATCCAGGGCGTTCACCAGAAGAGCCGGATAATGAAAAAGTAATTCGCGGTTCTAGGGATGGCTTTACAGAGGGGATTTCACAAAATACAGCTTTAGTTCGTCGACGCATTCGCAACAGTAATTTACGCTTCGAGCTACATAAAATATCCAAGCTCGGTCAAACCGATGTCGCAATTGCGTTTATGAAGGATATTGCTAATGAGGAAATGCTCGATAAATTGCGACAGCGTCTTGGTCAAATTAATCATGATGGTTTGACAATGGCCGATAAATCACTAGAGGAATGGCTGTTTAAGCAAAAGTTTCACCCAGTTCCATTTGTACGCTATACAGAACGTCCTGATATTGTCGCTGCTCATTTACTAGAGGGGCATGTAGCGATTATGGTGGATACTTCACCTTCCGTTATTTTAGTGCCCGTTACGATGTTCCATTTATTGCAGCATGCTGAAGAATATAGACAAGCACCTACTGTCGGGACCTTTGTGCGTTTTATGCGCTATTTCGGAACAATTATGGGGTTATTATTATTACCTTTATGGTATTTATTTGTAACGAATGAATCATTATTACCTGATTCGCTATCTTTTTTAGGTAGTCAGGATAAATCACATATTCCGATATTACTGCAAATTCTAATCGCCGATATTGGGATTGAATTTCTAAGGATGGCCGCCATCCATACCCCGACACCATTGTCTACTGCGATGGGTTTAGTAGCCGGGGTAATCATTGGGCAGATCGCCATTGATGTTGGTGTGTTCTCATCCGAAGTTGTATTGTATACAGCGGTAGGAGCCATCTTTACGTTTATTATTCCATCTTACGAGCTAGGTATTTCCATTAAGCTCTTCCGATTTGTTTTGCTCATTATGACAGGTATTTGGGGAGAAGATGGATTATTTATTGGATTGTTTTTATTATTTACCTATTTATGTTCATTACGTCCGTTACAAGCACCATATTTATGGCCGCTCGTTCCATTTTTCCCAACTGCGATGCTTCGCGTCATTATCCGCTTCCCTATGACGTCGGATGCACTAAGACCATATGTAGTCGCTTCCAAACAGAGAAAAAGATCATAGGAGCCGTTGCACTCACTTTTTTCATGTGATAAAGTTCACATATAGTATTTTGTGATTTTTGCAAAAATTATCTTTGCTAGTGAATGGTTATGTGTTTTTATCTTGTGACATGCCAATACCTGCTAAGATAAGACAATGTCTCGATGGAAATGTTTGAGTAAGGACTGATATACCACGAGGTACGCAAATGTCACAAAATGGAGACGTGAAAAGGGAGAGATGCAAATGCATTTATATGGAACACAAGCGATTTCTGAAGACGGACATTTAACAATAGGACAAGTAGATACATTAGAGCTTGCAAAAGAATATGGTACGCCATTATTTGTGTACGATACAGCGCTTATTCGTAAGCGAGCACGCGGCTTTATCGATACATTTAAAAAGCTAGGGGTAAAGGCTGAAGTAGCGTATGCTTCCAAAGCATTTGCATGTGTAGCGGTGTATCAATTAGCAGCAGAAGAAAACCTATCCTTGGATGTTGTCTCTGGAGGGGAGCTATTTACAGCATTAAAAGCAGGTTTCCCAACAGAGCGTATTCACTTCCATGGTAATAATAAAAGCATTGCAGAATTGGAGCTAGCCTTTGACTCAAAAATTGGCTGTATTGTTGTAGATAACTTCTATGAAATTCAACTTTTAAAAGAAATTGCTGAGCGCCGTCAACAAAAAATGCGTATTTTATTACGTGTCACACCAGGAGTTGAGGCACATACGCATGATTTTATTACGACAGGGCAAGCGGATTCTAAGTTTGGCTTTGACTTAAACAACGGTCAAGCCGATCAAGCATTTGAGCAAACTTTTAAACACGAATACTTACAGCTTTTAGGCTTACACTGCCATATTGGCTCTCAAATTTTCGATACAGCTGGCTTTGGCTTAGCAGGTGAAAAACTAATCGACAAGATTTCTGATTGGAACAAGACTCACGGTTTTACGTGTACTGTGTTAAACTTAGGTGGGGGCTTCGGTATTCGCTATACAGAAGAAGATGCACCGCTTGAGCCACAAGTGTATGTAGAAGACATGATTACTGTTGTGAAAAATAAAGCAACTGTACTTGGACTAACAATGCCAGAAATCTGGATTGAACCAGGCCGTTCACTTGTCGGTGATGCAGGAACATCACTTTATACTATCGGTTCTCAAAAAACAGTACCAGATGTACGTAACTACATTGCAGTTGATGGCGGAATGAGTGATAATATTCGTCCTGCATTATATGATGCAAAATACGAGGCAGTCATCGCTAGTAAAGCCAATGCACCAAAAGAAGCAACGTACACTGTAGCTGGAAAACTTTGTGAATCGGGCGATAAATTGATTATCGATGCAAAATTACAAGAGGCAGCTTCTGGTGATGTACTAGCAATCTTCTGTACAGGGGCATATGGCTACTCGATGGCAAGCAACTACAACCGTGTACCACGTCCAGCAGTGGTATTTGTAGAAAATGGACAGCATCAATTAGCGATTAAACGTGAAAGTTACGAAGATATTGTACAAAATGATCTCCCGCTAACGTTAAAAAAGGGTGAATAAATTTGAGAAAAAACAAATGGGTATTATTGGCATCTATGACGACATTTATTTTGTTGTGGGGCGTTGTCTATTGGGTGTTAGCGTCGCAAGGTATTCTCGGCCCTGGTTCGTAAGACAGAAAATTGGCTTGCGGTAATAGTACAAATCGTGTAGGATAGTCAAAGATTATGTACAGCTAGAAAAAGAGGGAATAGACAAATATGTTAATTCGATATAAAAAAGCTTTCGAGAAAATAGCAATGGGGCTACTCTCGTTTATGCCTAACGAAAAAGACATAAAAAAGCTCACAGAGACAATCCAATCCTATGAAAATGATGATAATTGGGTATTATACTTATGGAAAAAGAACGATGAATACGTTGGTATCGTCGGGCTTGTAACAGACAATCACACAGCAACAATTCAGCACGTTTCTGTAGTTCCTTCTTACAGAGGAGAAGGCGTAGCAAAGGAAATGCTACAAGAAGTGGCAGAACTTGGCCAATACGAACAATTGCGTGCAACGGATGAAACGCGTGAATTTGTTAGCAAATGTATACAATGTAATGAAGAAAAAGCAGACGAAAGTTAACGTCTGCTTTTTCTTTGTTTGCTTTCTTGTCGTTCAGCAAGAATATGTGAGCGATCACGTAGCATATGTTTATGAAGAAGATAGTTAGGGTTGCTTTCCGGTAAAAGCTGTATGCGAGCTGTTACTAAACTTTGTAAAGTAGGTGTCAGCGATAATTGAAAAGCTTGAAAGGACTTGCCCATTTGAATATGGCTAAGTGTTTCGGTTAATTGTAATAGTAGTTTTGTGTAGTCGATTTCGTTAAAAAACACATGGCCTTTATTGACTTGAAAATTAGTGAGTGCTTTATGTAAGATTTTGAAAGCACCAGTTGCGTTGCCACGACGCCAATGATATAATCCTGTCGCTAGTTGAACATAGCCAACAAGAGGATGCTTTTTATTGCCGGGCGCAATGTCTTTCCAATATTCCTCAAGCACTTCATGGCATTCAAAAAAATCCCCATTGCCATTGAAATAGGCACAGTAATCAATAAATAAAGTATGGTGCTGTGGATGCATTTTGAACTCCTTTCCACTATACTAAAAGAACATTGAATATCAGGGTGGTAAAATAATGTCTTATGAAGTAAAGTTAGAAGCCTTTTCAGGTCCTCTGGATCTATTATTGCATTTAATTCACAGATTGGAAATTGATATCTATGATATTCCAATGGCTGAAATTACGCAACAATATATTGATCATATCCATGCGATGCAGGTGCTTGAATTAAATGAGGCGAGTGAGTATTTAGTGATGGCGGCAACACTTTTGGCTATTAAGAGCCGAATGCTATTACCAATACATGAAGGAGAGCTAGAAGATGCGGAAATCGAAATCGATGGCCCTGACCCTCGTGAAGAACTGGTACAACGTTTAATAGAGTATAAAAAATATAAAGAAGCGGCAAGTAATCTACAAGAGCTTGAAACAGATAGAGCACAGGTATTTACAAGACCACCTTCAGATTTATCGGAATTAGCACCTGATGAACAGATGGCGTTATTCGATATGAACGTCAATATTTATGATATGCTTGGCGCCTTCCAGAAGCTGATGCGCCGAAAAAAATTAAAGAAGCCATTGAAAACAACTGTCACGAGGCAGGAGCGCTCAGTAAAGGAGCAAATGCGTTCTGTTGTGAATTCTTTACGTTTAACAGGTGGACGTGCATCATTTTTCGAGCTTTTTCCTTATGAAGATAAACCAACACTTATTTTAACGTTTCTGTCACTGCTTGAACTGATGAAACGTCAAATTGTCATTGTAGAGCAAGATGGTAATTTTGAAGAACTAACGGTCACATTACAGAAGGAGGAATGGGATGATGACGAAGACAATAATCCTACAGAGTAGAATTGAAGCTTTATTATTTGTTGTAGGAGATGATGGCTTAACAATTAAGCAATTAGCACAGCTACTTGGTGAAGCAGAAGAAGTAGTTGCGCCCGCAATGGAGGCACTGCGTGTAGCATTTGACGAAGATGATACTAGAGGAATTACAATAAAGGAAATCGCAGGTGTTTACCAGTTAATTACAAAACCACAATTAGCAGATACGATTCAAAAATTAGTAGAAAATCCAACAGCGCAATCATTGTCTCAGGCTTCTTTAGAAGTGTTGGCCATTGTGGCGTATAAACAGCCCATTACACGGGTAGCCATCGAAGATTTACGTGGTGTCAAATGTGAACGACCACTGCAAACGCTCGCTTCAAGAGGGCTAGTGAAAGAAGTAGGACGTTCTGAGGGGACAGGTCGTGCGATTTTATATGGCACAACGAAGGAGTTCTTAAACTACTTCGGATTAAATAGTATTGAAGAAATGCCTCCATTACCTGAGGAGGACAATGGTGAAGCAGAACAAGAAACAGATTTATTTATGACTAAATTCCAAGAAACGTTTAATGGCGTTAAGTAATCAAAAGAAAAGTACTATGTGCTTTCCTTTTAATTTTCATAGTTCTACTTATCTATCACTTAAAATAAGGAGTGGCTTGTTGCTACGGTTACGACGATTAATGGTGTTTATGATAGCTGTGGGAATCTTAACTATCCCACAAAATGGTTTAGCAAGAGGCGGAAGTGGGTATGTCGTGCTTGACGGTGAGACAGGTCGAGTATTATCAGGTTCTAATAGTGATGCGAGGCTCCCCATTGCGAGCTTAACAAAAATTTGGACAGCTCTCGTCGCGATTGAAAATAGTGATCTTCAAGATGAAGTCATTATTTCTCCTAAAGCTGCAATGGCTGAAGGCTCTTCTATTTATTTGCAAGCGGGCGAGACGGTGACGGTTGAAACGTTATTATATGGTTTAATGTTACGGTCAGGTAATGATGCTGCGACAGCATTAGCAGAGCATGCAGGCGGTTCGGTAGAAGGCTTTGTCAAATTAATGAATGAAAGAGCTGTGATTGCGGGACTTACCAATACAGTTTTTATGAACCCGTCAGGTTTGCATCACGACGAGCATTTGTCTTCTGCAAGAGATACAGCTGAAATGCTAAGAATCGCACTTCAAAACAAAACCTTTGAGAAAATTGCATCTACCGTCCTTTATCGTGCCAATACAGTAAATGGTATACTATGGGAAAATAAGCATCGTCTATTGCGGGAAGGTTCGGGTGTCGCAGTTGAAGTAGATGATGAGACGGAGCAACCTGTAAGCTCATTAAAATCGGCAACGGGAACAGCTTTTGCAGGAAAGACTGGTTTTACAAAGGTAGCAGGACGAACGTTAGCAACCGCTTTTCAAAAAGACGGGCAAACATGTATAGTTGTGACGTTAAATGAATCGGATGATTGGAATGTTCACAGAGGCTTAGCGAATGAAGTATGGCAAAACTATAATATGGAGACGGTTGTGAAAAAGGGAAAATATAATGTCAGTGATAAATTGGCTATCCGATTAGAGCAACCAATTCAATTGCAATTAAATAAAGAGGAAAAAAAGATTGCAAGGCAAGTACTGCAAATTTCTAGAAAAAGAAAGGAAGCAGTATTGTCGATTTTTCTAGGGGAAGAGCGAATTTATGCTATACCCGTTAAAGTAGAATCAGCGGATCGTTAAAAGCGATGCGCTGATTTTTATTTATGCTATATATTCTAGATGTAAAAAAGAATTTTATATTTATCGTAATTAGTGTAAAATTATGTTAGTCGAATTGTAAAAGCATGGTGGCAAGGAGGGACAATTATGGCTACTACTAAAGTGAATCGAAAGCACAATCAAATAGCAGTCATTATTGTTTTATTTTTATCAAGTTTTATCGCTCCGTTTATTTTGCTATTTCCCATTCAAGAGCTACTTTATCGACCGAACGACTATTACCTTTTCGAGACTACTTTTAAAGCGTATATTATATTAATGATTGCTTTAATTGGCATGGCGACGGTTCTTTTGGTAAATATAATCATTGTCCCAAAAACAAAAAAGGGTAGAAATATACAACGGGCGATTGTCGGCACATCTTGGTTGCTCGTCCTTTTATTTTTATTTTTATGTATTAATCATTATCAAATAATGGATGAAAAAGGGCTCCATATGAATGCATTTTTTAGTGTGCAAGAAGATTTGACAAGCTGGGAAGAAATCATTAAAGCAGAACAAACAAACGTGCAAAAAGATGGTGTGACGAAACCAGATAAGTTGATTTTTACGTTGCATGACGGCTCGACAATTGAACAATCTTTAACAGCTAAGTTAGTAAAGGCAAAACCATTTATCAATCTTGAATTAAGTAAAAATGGCGTTACCATAGAAAATGTATATCAATAAAAAAAGCTACCTAAAAGGGTAGCTTTTTTTAGGGTGCCAGACACCGAAACAAATATGAATGTTCAGAATTTTTTGGGTGTCAGGCACCTTTTTTTAAAATTTGGTGGTTTGGTCTATATTAGAAATAAATCGAAAAATAGCTAGGTTATTTTATGTAGTGCTAAGACAATTAAATGAGAAACTAGCAAATAATACACTATTTAGAATAATCGTATTACTAGTGCGGAATGAGTTTCTCTTTTATATTGCACAAAAGTATGACATAATTTTCACAGATTGACGGGAAAAATAACCTTCAAAAGGTTACATTTTTAACTAGAGGTGAAACAATGGAAAGATTACAAAAAGTGATTGCATATGCAGGTGTCGCTTCAAGGCGTAAAGCTGAGCAATTGATTGTAGAAGGTAAAGTAAAGGTAAACGGCGTTGTTGTACGTGAACTTGGAACGAAGGTATCCAACTCGGATACAATTGAAGTAGAAGGTGTAAAACTTGAGAAAGAAGATAAAGTTTACTACTTACTATATAAACCACGTGGAACAATTTCGGCAGTAACGGATGATAAAGGACGCAAAACTGTCACAGATTTATTTAAACATATTCCGCAACGTATTTTCCCTGTTGGTCGTCTAGATTATGATACATCTGGATTATTATTACTGACAAATGATGGAGAGTTTTCCTATATGTTAACGCATCCAAAATTTAAAATTGACAAAACATACATTGCACGTGTTAAAGGTATACCAACAATTGAGGGCTTAAAAAAGCTACAACGTGGTATTCAATTAGAAGATGGCAAAACAGCACCAGCAAAAGTAAGTATGACTTCCTTTGATGAGCAGGCGGGCAAGGCGATTTGTGAAATTACAATTCATGAAGGGCGAAATCGTCAAGTACGTCGTATGTTTGAGGCAATCGGTACACCGGTTGTCAAACTAAAGCGTGAACGTTTTGCATTTTTAGATTTATATGGTCTAACACCAGGAGAATATCGTGAATTGTCGAAACATGAAGTCAAGCAACTGCGCGTGTTAGCTGAAACTGGGCAAATCGGCTAAACGAATAACAACATGGAAAATGTATATACCGCTATACGTATGGTGGGTTTTTCACTTTCCTCGTGTGAAAACGTTCATAAATCATTCATAATTAATAACTAAGCGAATTTGTATCATTTTGCTATAATAGGTGAGAATAGTACACCTGTTTTAATTTTATCCAGCAGGCGCGTAAACAAAGTAAGTCTCGGGGGAGAGATAACAGATATTTCTTAAGTGGAAGTGAAATATCGACAAATACCCTCGAGGCGTATTTGAGTAGGGGGTTTATTAACTTGGAGAAAAAGAAAAAACGTCTCGTAACCCGCACTATTATTTTAGCCATCTTAGCGATCGCAATTGGGTATACCGTATACGGGACAGCGACAAAGGAAAAGGTAGAGTTAGTAGCTGTTGGCTCTGAAGCACCGAACTTCACGTTAGTAGATTTAAATGGCGAGAAACACAAACTGTCTGATTATAGAGGACAGGGGGTATTTTTGAATTTCTGGGGAACTTGGTGTAAACCATGTGAGAAGGAAATGCCTGCAATGAATAGCCAATACCAAGTTTTCAAGGATTTAGGTGTACAGACATTGGCTGTCAACATTGCACAAACGGATTTAGAAGTACAAAATTTTGTTGATAAGTACGGCCTGACATTTCCTGTTGTAATTGACAAAACAAAAAGTGTAATGACTGCTTACAATGTTGGAAATTTACCTGCAACAGTTTTAATTGATCCGGACGGTAAGGTAGTGAAGATTACTACTGGAGAAATGACGGAGGCGACAATCGCTTCTTACATGGAATTAATAAAGCCAAAATGAGGGGTAATAGACGATGGAGAATATTATTTGTGCTTGTGGACATAGTAATCCGTTTGGCACGAAGCTCTGTGAGAAATGCGGTCGTCCTTTAACCGAAGAAGAAAAGCAAAATAAAGTTGTCGACATGCGGTATGATGGTACGGCTATTCGCTCAAAAACGTACAACAAATCAATTGTCGACAAAATTTGGAATTTTTTCTCAAGTGTTAAAGTAGGGATAGCATTAATTATTATTACATTAATAGCAGCTTCAATCGGAACGTTACTACCACAAGAGTTTTACGTAAAAGCTTCTGACATGGAAAAGGGAGCCTATTACGAGGATGTTTATGGTTTTGTGGGGAAAATCTATTATACATTAGGGCTGTCTGATTTATATAGCTCTTGGTGGTTCCAAATTTTAGTTGGAATGCTTGCGGTATCCATTATTGTTGCCAGTCTTGACCGTGGTATACCACTTTATAAATCATTGAAAAATCAACGTGTTAAGCGTCATGAAAGTTTTTTAAAGCGCCAACGTATTGTTGCAGAAGGACAGGTAACAGCAAGTCCTGAAGAGACGCTTAGTAAAGTTGAAAAGAAAATGACTGAGATGAAATACATTGTTCGTCGAGACGGCAGTGCTTTGTTAGCAGAAAAAGGCCGCTTCTCTCGTTACGGTCCGTACATAAATCATGTAGGCCTCATTATCTTTTTAACTGGGGTAATGTTGCGTTTAGTTCCTGGTTTCTATGTCGACGAATCGATATGGGTACGTGAAGGTGAAACACGTGCAATTACTGGCATGGACGGTTATTTTATTGAAAATCGAGACTTTATTTTAGAAACACATGATAATACACCACAAGGTGAACAGCTAAAGCAAGGTGTTAACGTCGTTGCGAAAAACTTCCAAACGGATATTACATTATATAAGCAACCTGAAGACGCTATTGCTGGTGATACGGAAAATCTAGAAAAGGTGAGAGATTATTCAATTCGAGTGAATCATCCTTTAAAAGAAGCAGGCTATGCACTATATCAAATGGATTATCGCTTAAATGAATTGAAGCAAATGAATTTCCAATTAGTAAATAAATCAACAGAGCAATCACTTGGTAAAGTAGGAATTGATTTAACAAACCCTAAAAAAGAATATGATTTAGGAAATGGTGTATCTGTTAAATTACTTGTTTACACACCAGACTTCTCTGGGTTTGAAAATGGTGTACCGCAAACAGCGACGTCAGTTCCTAATAATCCAGCATTTCTATTTAAAATGACAACACCAGAAACACCAGAGGGTGAAACTAGCTTCGTTGCGATTAAACAAACATTAGAGCCACTAGGTGAAAACCAGTACAAAATGAAGTTTGAAAGTGTGGAAACACGCGATATGTCTGGTTTTACAATACGTAAAGACCGCACAATCCCAATTTTATTTGTTGGTGGTATTATTTTCATGATCGGCGTTGCAATCGGTTCATATTGGAACCACCGTCGACTTTGGTTACAAGTAGAGCCTGATGGCCGTGTGCTGATGGCTGCTCATGTCAATAAAAATATGTTCAGCATGAAAAAAGATTTAGATGCCGTGACTGCATTTGCTGGTCTACCGCAATATAAGGATCAGTTAGAGCCGTCTGAAGAAGGCGAAGAGTCCACAAATCGTGGCAATACTAAAAAGGAAGGTGACAACACCTTATGAGTTTGATTGACTTAAGTGGAAATCTATTATTTGTTGCATTCTTAGCCTATCTAGTAGCTACTTTACTATTTGGCGGCGCCATTAAACAATCCAATGCTTCTGGCAAAAACACAGATAAATGGGGTAAACTGGCAATTGTCGTAACAATTATAGGTTTCCTTTCGCAAATTGGTTATTTTATTACACGTTGGGTTCACACAGGTCACGCACCTGTTAGTAATATGTTTGAATTTACGACTGCTTTCGGGATGTTTATTGTTGGTGCATTTATTTTAATTTACTTTATTTATCGCCTAACAGCGCTTGGTTTAGTGGCGTTACCTGTAGCGTTATTAATCATTGCCTATGCATCGATGTTCCCGACAGAAGTAAGTCCATTAGTACCGTCATTGCAAAGTCATTGGTTAACAATTCACGTTATTACGGCTGCAATGGGGCAATCGATTTTAGCGATTAGTGCAGTTGCAGGTTTAATTTATTTATTAAAAGTTGTAGATTTAAACAAACCTTCAAAGCAACGTTTCTGGCTTGAAGCAGTTATGTACTGCTTAGTCGTTGTGCTTGGCTTTGTTATTGTGTCATCTACATTTAGTGCGATGGATTATGAATCGAAATACACGTATATCGATAAAGAAGGTATGTCTCGCCAAATTACTTATAATTTGCCACCTATTTTTGGGATGAATGAGTATGAGGTAGTAGAGGAACATGGCATGTCTCCATTAGTAGAAATGCCTGCACTGATTAATGCGAAAAAATTAACAACGGTCGTGTGGTCATTATTAATAGGCTCATTACTATACTTATTCATTCGCCTTATTGCACGTCGTCGCATAAGCGCGATATTCCAACCGCTTGTTAAACGTGTAAATCTCCAATTACTGGATGAAGTCGGTTATCGTTCTGTTATTATTGGTTTCCCAGTATTTACATTAGGTGCACTCATTTTTGCGATGATTTGGGCACAACTTGCATGGAGTCGTTTCTGGGGTTGGGACCCGAAAGAAGTATGGGCCCTTATTACATGGTTATTCTATGCAGCATTCCTACATCTACGTTTATCTAAGGGCTGGGAAGGTGAAAAATCTGCTTGGTTAGCATTAATTGGCTTTGGTATTATATTATTTAACCTTATTGCCGTTAACTTAATTCTTGCAGGTTTACACTCCTACGCGTAACAGGGGAACGAAAAGCCTTTTCGCTGCTGCGAAAGGGCTTTCTTTTCTTTTCAAGTCGTAGCGTACCATGTACAATAGAAGGGTAGAGAAAGATCGGAAGAGAGGGATCGTGAAAGTGTCAGAAAATATTTCAGTATTAGTAGTAGACGACGAGGATCGTATTCGACGCTTATTAAAAATGTATTTGGAGCGCGAAGGGTATCAAGTTGACGAAGCAGAGAATGGTGAAGAAGCGATCGAAAAATCTTTAGAAAAAGAGTACCACTGTATTTTACTAGATATTATGATGCCTGAAAAAGATGGGCTTGAGGTATGTGCAGAAATTCGCGAAAGAGCTGCAACGCCAATTATTTTATTAACTGCAAAAGGCGAGGAAGCAAACCGTGTACAAGGCTTTGAGCTTGGAGCAGATGATTATATTGTAAAGCCATTTAGTCCTCGTGAGGTGGTTCTACGCGTAAAAGCTATTTTACGTCGTTCACAAGCATTTTCACCTACGACAAATGCATCGTCATCAAAAGATTTAGTTGTATTCCAACATTTGATGATTGACCATGATGCGCACCGTGTAACAGCGGAAGGTATCGAAGTGAATTTAACACCAAAAGAGTATGAATTATTGTACTTCCTTGCAAAATCTCCAGACAAAGTATTTGACCGTGAACAATTACTAAAAGAGGTTTGGCATTATGATTTCTTTGGAGACCTACGAACAGTCGATACCCATGTGAAGCGTCTACGTGAGAAGCTGAATCGTGTATCAGAGAACGCAGCGAAAATGATTGTCACTGTTTGGGGCGTTGGCTACAAATTTGAGGTTGTCAATGAATAGAATATGGAACAGTGTTGTCGGGAAGCTATGGGTAACCATATTGCTTCTCGTTTCATTTGTATTATTTGTTTTCACGGTTTTAATGCTCGAATTTCTTCAAAACTATCATATGCAGCAAGCAGAGATTTCGCTGCGTCAAACGGCTGCAACAATAGCGAGTATAGTGGATGACAATGAGACGGCAGAATCGACTTCGCAACTCCTGACAGATATTTTACCTGAGGGTACAAATGCACTTATCGCCATAAATCATTTAGAAGTCTCATTTGCGCTGCAAGAAGGCGTCAACAAGAAAGAAATTCAAGATGAAATTTTAGCGAATAAATCCTTCCATGAAATTTTCCAATCAGATGAACCCATTATAAAGGAAATGATGATGCCATCTTCAACAGATCAAGGAAAAATGGAATCCTATGTCGTGCTAGGGTTTCCACTAAATGTGGAAAATGAAGTGCATGGCGCTGTATTTATTTACCAAAGTCCAGATGCGTTACATAAAACATCGAAAGAGACGACCAAAATTGTCTTTTTAGCGGCATTTATTGCGTTTGTGTTAACGACATTTTTTGCATTTTTCTTATCATCCCGTATTACATCCCCATTACGTAAAATGCGTGAGCTAGCTTTTGAAATTGCAAAAGGGAATTTCGAGGCAAAAATGCCGACAACGCAAAATGATGAAATCGGCCAGCTAGCTGTTGCGTTCAATCAAATGGGGCGTCAGTTAAAGCATAACTTAGAAGTAATTAATCAAGAAAATGAGCAATTGTCCAATATTTTAACATCCATGACAGATGCCGTTATAACGTTTAACCGTGATCGAACAATTTTACTGAGCAACCCACCAGCGGAACGTTTAATGCAAAAATGGTTTGTTAATAAAGGCTCGCAAAGCGCAAAGCCTATTCCACCTGAACTCTATCATATGCTCGATCATGTACTAATGTTTGAAGATAAGTTAGAAGAAGAAATAGAAATGGATGGAAATTATTATACATTTACGATTAGCCCGCTCTATAGTGGGGAATTAATTCGTGGAGCAGTTGCTGTAATCCGTGATATGACAGAGCAGCATCGTTTAGAAAAGCTACGTTCTGATTTTATTGCCAATGTATCACATGAACTACGTACACCGATTTCCATGCTACAAGGCTATTCTGAGGCATTAATGGATGATGATTTTATTCAAGATCAAGAAGAACGTAATGAAATCACGAAAATTATTTATGATGAATCGAAGCGTATGGGACGTTTAGTAACCGATTTATTGGATTTAGCGCGAATGGAATCAGGACATATGACACTGTACAAAGATGAAGTACCGATTAATTCCACATTTGAACGTATTACGCAAAAATTTGCTCAAGTGGCAAAAGAAAAACACGTGCAACTTTTATTTAATAGTGAGTTTGATAATGATGCCCGCATCAGTATGGATGAGGATCGTATCGAACAAGTGTTAACAAATTTAGTAGATAATGCACTGCGTCATACAGACGAAGGTTCTGTCATTGTCAAGATAGAGCAAGAGCCAACCTTTGCCAAAATATCTGTTCAGGATACAGGACATGGGATTCCACAGGAAGATTTACCATATGTCTTTGAACGTTTTTATAAAGCGGATAAAGCACGGACACGTTCTAAAGGCGGAACGGGTTTAGGGCTTGCAATTGCTCGAAATATTGTCAAGGCACACTCTGGCAATATTATGGTCGATAGTGTGTTAAAAGAGGGCACAACTTTTACTTTCTATTTACCATTCGAATAAGTTCATGAAGAAGTCCTTGTAGCTGATGCCATCTGACAATGCTCTTTCATGCTTCCACGGGTCATTGGTATAGTTAGAACTAGCTGAACTAGTTGGCAACAATACCAATACCTGTTAGAGGCTATACGTCGGCTTGTGCTCGGGTTTAGACACATAGCAAAATTAAAATCAAAATATTATTTAAATGTAACTTGTGCGAGTGTTAGACGACAAATACTATGAGAACGGGGGTGGAGTGCTTTGAATGACTCCGTGTTCCATCGACTATACGATGCATACCATCAAGACGTGTTCCAGTTTCTTATTTATCTAGTAAAAAATCGCACACTTGCTGAGGACCTTGCACATGAGGTTTATGTCCGTGTGCTGCGATCTTATGAACAATTTGCAGGGAATAGCAGTGAAAAAACTTGGCTTTTTGCTATTGCTAAAAATGTCGCAATTGATCATTTTCGAAAGCAAGCTGTGCGCCAAAAACATTCACTCGATTTTTTTGACTGGGAAACGGAACAATTACATTCAACCACACCATCACCGGAAGATGTGCTACAGGCCAGTGATGAATTAAAGCAGATAGAGTTTGCACTTGAAAATTGTACAGGGGATCAAAAAATGGTTATTATTATGCGCTATTTCCAAGATTTATCTATTACTGAAACTGCGCAAATACTTGATTGGACAGAGGCAAAGGTTAAAACGACGCAACATCGAGCCATTAAGTTTTTAAGGCAACATCTACAACAGGTTAGGGAACAGGAGGCGAAAAGGCAATGACGCATAAACAATTTGACGATGAACAACTTGAACAAATGTTGAACAATGCCCCGAAGCTTACTGACCACCGCTCGAAAGACGAAGTGTTAAAAAGATTGCTTGCTGATGCACGTTTACAAGACAACATACATCTTCAAGAGGCGATACAACCAGTAGCTGAGGCAAAAGAACAACAAGCGCAATCATTGCCTGCTCAAGAAAATACTAAACCTATAAAAAGACGCAAGAGTAGGTGGCCTATTTTAAGTAGTGTTGCTGCAATTTTTGTCCTATCAATAGCAGGGTACATCTATGTATCAAATAATTCTTCCGTAAAGGATGAGGCAAACGCCCCAATCGAAAATTATTCTTCTGTGCAGGAGGATCGGTCGGTCACAGAAAGTGAAAATGCAGATGCAGATAGTGTAATGAAAGCGAATATTGGTGCTGAGCATGCTCGTATCCTATCGTTGCGGACATCTGTTTACGAAGATGATTTAGTCGATGCAGTCGTTTTCAGAATTGGATTACCTGGTGGTAAGGCTGATAGCATACCAATGACCTATATTATTCCGAACAAAAAAATAACTGCTGATTTTGGGAAGAAGAAGCCAACAACTTTACAAATGTATGAAAAATATGCACCTCAAATTGATGAAGAAGCAATGGGTTTAACAGACTATCATCCGTACAAAGGTGAGTTAAAAGAAGAAGGTAAAACGCTTGTGCACGTATTACCAGAAGAAAATGATTATGATGTAGCTTCGGCTTCTGTCACGAAATATTTAAACTCGTTAAAAGATACTTTTTCCGAGTCCGAATATAAAGCCATTGCCATTAAACAGGCAGATGGTTCTGATTACGAGTTTTCGCAAGCAGAAGAGCCGAGTGAGCCTATAGCGCTAACAAAAGATAATCATTACAATTATTATTTATATACAGAGGGAAACGGGACTGAATATTTATCGCCTGATTTCCATCAAACGTATCCTACTGTGACAGAGGCTCTACTGGCGATGCGAGACAAAAAGGATGATGTTTATGTGCCAGTTGTTCCGGAAAATGTCACATACACTGTAAAAGAAGAAGAAGATGGGGTTGTGGTCACATTTGACGCACCACTTGATTTAACGACAATGGATGCCGTACGGGCAACACAATTAATCGAGGCGATGATGTTGACTGCGTCAAGCTTTGATAAAAAGATACGTTTAGATAACATTGTCCAGGAAAGTTGGGAAGGCTTTGATTTAACAAAGTTTTTACCCATGCCTGTAGGTGCCAATAAACAAATGATGCCATAATATAGAAAACAGCTATCAGATAGTAGATAGCTGTTTTTTTTAATGGAAATACCGCGGGTAAAGCACCTTGATTCGCGGGTAAATGATAATAAATCGCGGGTAAGTGACTTTGTTCCGCGGATAAGCTACTCCATTATTTCTCACAAAGTGCTTGATTTATTAAACCATACAAATTTAATCGGATTATTTTAAGCAGAAGTATTTACTTTTATGTGATAAAACATTATAGTTAGTTTATAAAATAATATTGATTCATCTTCGGGGCAGGGTGAAAATCCCGACCGGCGGTAATAGAGTTGTAAATCGCTAGTGTAGTAGTAAGCTACAGTAGCTCGCATGATTTACTAGATGGCTCTTCAGCCCGCGACCTGTGCAAAGATTTTTTTGCATGGCTGACTTGGTGTAATTCCAAGGCCGACAGTATAGTCTGGATGGGAGAAGATGGAGGTACGATCGTCATTCGTTGTTACGAATTAAGCTATGTGCGAACGTTTTTTTAGTGTGTCTTTAAATGCACGCTATGCACAAAAAATAGCTAGTAATGGCGTTATTTACTCATGCCTTTTCTCCCTTATGCTGATTTGCATAAGGGTTTTTTCGTGAAAAACAATCGATTACGTCGTAACCTTTCTTCTTGCAAGATTGAATCAGCAAAGAGGAGAGAGTTTTCAATGAAGAAAAATGTCAAACTGCAATCGTTTATTACGATTGGTATGCTGAGTAGTATTTCGTTTTTATTAATGTTATTTAATTTCCCGATTCCACCGTTCCCAGCCTTTTTGGAAGTGGATTTCAGTGATATGCCTGCCTTACTTGCAGCCATCACGATGGGCCCAGTAGCAGGTATTTTAGTAGAGCTATTTAAAAATGTTTTAGATTGGATTTTCTCTGGTACGCCAACAGGAGTGCCAGTTGGTCATATTGCAAACTTTGTAACAGGCATATTATTTATTTTGCCAGTATCATTTATTTTTAACCGTTTTAAAACGATTGGAGGTCTTGTTGGAGGATTAGCAACAGGAACGATTGTGATGGCGGTTGGCATGAGCTTGTTAAATATCGCAGTATTTTTACCGATGTACACTTATTTCTTAGGTATGGAGCCAGTCGTTGGCGATTCATTGTACACAATGATTGTTGCAGGCATTTTACCATTTAATATCGTGAAAGGTGTGTTATTAACGGCGATTATGGCATTGTTATTCACAACGATGCGCAAATGGATCAACCAACAACGCACAATGTATTTATCGAAATAAGCGTAAAAAAGTATGATTTAGGATAGTGTTCAAGTAATGACACCTTTTTAGACTGTTATGTCTAGGAGGTGTTTTTTTGTTGCTTAAATTTGTAATTTCAGATTTACTTTCCAAAAAAGAACTACAAAATTTAAGTAGAAATACATTAAAAGGTTATGCAATATCGACTCACATGGAAGAATATCGAAAGAAAGTACCAGCAAACCATATTGACTTTTTACAGGTGATTTTAGTATGAGGGAAGTAAAAGTTATTATCCAAGGTCATTAGGTTAAAATAACAAAAAAATTATGAGGGGAATGAAAAAATGTATGATATTTACCATTGGTTTAGGTATTGAAGCTGTTATTGGGATAATTGTCAACGCAAAAACTTGAAGCGAATTGCTACTAAATTAGTCAAGTTTAGATAATAAATTTGCTCAATCTCCCGCAAATTTCGACAATACCTTTGATTTTTGTGGGAGATTTCTTTTAAATAAGTATACTACTTTATTCGCATCTCGGAGGTGCCAGGTCAGTTATATGCTTTATTCGATTACAGGCGTACAGTTCTAATGAAAATATCATATCTTCTATTAATCCAAAGAAAAAACAATTGCTCTACCACTAAAACTGCTAAAGAACCTGTCTTCAAATACTATACTATTTGTTTCTCCCCAAAGAGATGGATCTCTAAAACAAATTAGTCTTCCTTTAGAGGTATGAATTCGACCACATACTACTACCAAATGTCCCCCTTTGCTTCCGTTTTTAGGGAACTTTGGAGCAATAGAACATATTACTGGGCCCTTTGTTACAAGCAAGTTTTCAAGTTGTTTACCGCTTTTAACAACTATAGGGTTACCCTTCACCCCATACATTTCTCCTAAATCGGCTAAACCTTGGTGTAACCATCCCTTCGAAATATAATACTTTCTTTTTAAACCTTCTTTAAGTAATTCTAATTGGGTTGGTATAGGTATTTTATAATGAGATATAACCATTCGTAAACACGCCAACCCACAACATCTATCGCTCCAATAGTCATGACTTCTTTCTTCAATAAGTAATCCCTTTGGCCAGTCATTCATACAAAACTTTTGACTATAACGAGGTATATAAAGAGAATAATTCATTAAATTATTTTCACAATCGTTATTATGGGATTGAATGTTTAGTTCCATATTTTATTCACGTCCAATAATTTTCTTGTTATATCTCAAATAAATTAAAAGATATTACTAGCGTTACATTAAATTAACTATACTTTAAAGAAAAAAAATATTCAATCATTTTATTATGTATAAAAAAGGTCCTTTATAATGGATAAAATCAGGTGGTAACCTGTCCAAATCCACTAATAAAGGACCAAAATTATGGTTAAGTTTATACGAAAAACTCCATCTGGACAATGCTTTCAAGGATAAATCTTCAATTAAGAATAAAACAAAAAACACTCCTAGAAAACTGTTAATGAGCGTATGAAGGTGTGATGCCATAAGATTCTAGACATCATAGTAAATCAACACTTGTATATGAAGTTAATGTCATAACTTTGTGTTACATTTCTTCTGTTTAATTATAATGTTCGCTTAAATTCAACGCTAAAGACTAAAACGTTATATGTTAGGAAATGTATCTATTTAAATTTACTTTTATACTATAATCTTTTTATCAGTACTGATAGTTCATACAAATTTTTACATTCTTGAATAGAATAATTAAGATGCGATTTGTTACGAAATTTAAAGAACTCGTTTTCAAAATTTAGATATAATAAATTCTAAATGAAATGTGGTAGTAATTGTTTTAAAAGGGAATAACTATATAGTAAAAATGCCATTAAATTTTATTGTAAGTGAAGTGAAAGGAGGAGATTTATGAATAATTTTATCAAGGGAGCTATTTATGCAGTTCTTTCGAGCATAGGATATGGGATTATGCCAATTTTTACAGTTAAAGCCTATGAATATGGTGTGACAGTGTATACTTTACTTTTTTTAAGATTCGGATTAAGTTCTATCATCTTTTTCCTTTTCTTCCTTGTGAAAGGTACAAATATAAGAATCGGTAAACATGAGGTGAAAAATCTTTTTATACTAGGTGGTATACTATTCACACTTTTGTCTATTTTCCATTTTGAATCATTAAAATATATATCATCATCTATGGCAGTCTTGCTCTTATATTGTTTTCCTTTACTAGTTTGTATCATCTCTTATTTTTTATATAAAGAAAAATTAAGTATAGGATCAATACTAGCTTTAGTAGCAACTTTCATTAGCATGATTTATTTACTTGGAGTTTCATTAGATAAAATGAATGTCTATGGAATAGTCTTATCCCTTCTTGCAGCTTTGATCTTTGCAATATATATGATTGTGGGGAAAAGAGTAACTATTAATAATTCACCAGTAATAATAAGTGCCTATACAGCACTATTTGCAACTTTTGGCGTTTTCATAATTGGTGTAGTGAAGCAAGATATCTCTTTAAATTTTAATAACCAAGCATGGATACACATTATTAGTATTGTGATTTTTTCAACTATTTTTGCTGAAATTACATTTTTTAAGTCGCTGGAATTGTTGAGTTCTTCTAACGTTTCGATGATTAGCATGGTAGAACCTGTATTTACTACTTTATTTGCTCTTGTTTTTTTAAATGAACGATTACAATTTTCACAACTTACTGGAGGAATGTTCGTTTTAATTAGTTTAGTCGTTTTAGTTTATTCTCAAAATAAGAGCATAAAAAAACCAGCAATAAATCGGACCCTAATTCAAAACGAACATATATAAATCAAAAGCGACTGCAACTCCATCATCTTTTAGTGATGATGATACAAAACCCATGATTAAAAGGAGAGATATAAATGAACACATTAGAGTTAGATACAAAGGAAAGTTATTGGAGTGCTGCTTTAAAAGAATTTGAACTTAAATCAAAAGTAACTTTAGGTACTTTTAAAAATAATGGATTTAAATTGGTCAACGATACATTTTTTTTAGATAAAAAAATTATGCAATCACTTTCACAATTTGCTGATACTTATAATGTCAATGTAAATTCTATTTTATATTCAGCCTGGGGATTATTACTTCACAACTATAATGATACAGATTATGTTGTATTTGGTACAAGTACAACAGAAGGTAAAGTTCTACCGCTTTGTGTTAAAACATATTTTGATATTACATCTATAAAATATATTAGACAAATTGAGAATGAATTAGAATTGATAAAATTATACAAAAATGTAACAGAAGAAGAAATTTTTTCTTATAATCAACTGGGTTTAAAAAGTGGTTTATTTGGTTCAATATTTTCGAGTGGTGAATCAAAAGCGGTTTTGTCAGAATATTTAGAAGAAAATGAGATTGAGATGTGTTTTGAAATAGATTTTTCGTTAAAATGTAGTATTTCCTACAACGATAATTTATTTGATAATTACGCAATATCGAAATTGAAAGAACATTTTTTTAATTTAGTATCTGAACTTACCTTAAATTCACATACTAAATTAGAGGATATTGCTATTCTTTCAAAAAAAGAAAAAAATCAAGTATTGTATGAATTTAATAATAAATCGATTAATTATGATATTACTAAAACTGTCGATGACTTTTTTGAAATGCAGGTTAAAAAAAATCCCAATAAAGTAGCTTTAATTTGTAAGGATAAAAGTTTTACATACGATGAACTTAATAAGAAATCCAATCAATTAGCTTTTTTACTACGTCAAAAAGGCGTTAAACCAGAAAAATTAGTAGGATTAGTAGTAGATCGATCCGAAGATTTAATTATTGGTATATTGGCGATTCTTAAAGCTGGCGGAGCTTATCTTCCTGTCGACCCAGCTTACCCATTACAACGTATTAATTATATGTATGAACAAGCGGAAATTGATTTACTATTAACACATAGTCATTTAAATATAGATTTGTCATTTCCTTGTGAAAAAATATATCTAGATAATTATCCTTTAAATCAATATCCAACTGACAATTTAGATAGATTACATAATGCAGAAAATCTAATCTATACGTTATATACTTCTGGTTCAACAGGGCAACCAAAAGGAGTTACTGTTGAGCATAGAAATGTTGTAGGATACTATCATAGTTTTATAGATGAATTTAAATTAACTGAAAATGATATTATGTTGCAGCAATCAACAGTATCATTTGATATTTCTGTAGAAGAAATTTTTCCTATTTTACTAACTGGCGGAACTTTGGTTATAGCATGTAAAGATGAAGTAGCCTCAATAGAAAAGCTTTTAATTGTAATGAGAAATAATAAAGTTACCATGATTAGCGGATTCCCTTTATTATTGAATGAATTAAACAAATATCCTCCTGTAGAATCGGTTCACACAATGATTAGTGGTGGAGACGTACTAAGAAAAGAATATATAAACAATTTAATTGATAAAGTTAAGATATATAATACTTATGGTCCGTCAGAGACAACTGTTTGTATCTCGTATTATGAAGTAACAAGTGAGAGAATACAAAGTGGCATTCCAACCGGTAAACCTATCGCTAACTATAAAGTATATATTTTAGATAAAAATCGAAAACCAGTTCCTATTGGAGTTCCAGGAGAAGTGTGTATTTCAGGTGTTGGTGTTTCCCGCGGATATTTGAATCGCCCTGATTTAACAAGTGAGCGCTTTGTAAAAAATCCATTCATACCGAATGAGAAAATGTATATTTCTGGAGATTTAGCAAGGTGGTCACCAGATGGGAATATTGAGTTTTTAGGTAGGATTGATAATCAAATAAAAATTTGTGGACGAAGAACTGAACCAGGTGAAGTGGAAGAAAAACTTCTAGAGCATCCAAATGTTACAGAAGCGTGTGTTATAGCTAGAGAAAACAAAGATAAAAATAAATATTTAACTGCTTATATAGTAATAAATGAAACTATTTCTGCTACAGATTTGAAAGAATATTTATATAAATTTTTACCAGACTTTATGGTGCCATCCTATTATGTTGTATTAGATAAATTACCAATAAATATAAATGGAAAAATTGATAAAAATAATTTAGCTATTATTCTAAATTAAATTTACTTATTTATCTAGAGTAAGCCAGAAATATAAAATAGCGCACCTTTATGGCAAGCACAACGAATAGCCAGCTATCCGAAATTTTTTCGGCTAGCTGGCTATTTTGTGCATGTGTCTGGGATGTTTTTTGACAAAGACGAGTTGATGCCATTTGCTTTGACCGTCTCTGGTAAGCTTAAACAGATTGCATTGGCTTTCGCACCAACTTCACTTACAGAGAAAGCCAATTTTCTTCGACCGATTACGATTGGGCGAATTGCATTTTCGGCTGGACGATTATCGATTTCAATCTAATCGTCAAATAGAAAAGCCCTTTAACCCTTGTACACGATTTAATTTGTATCTGCTGCTTTTGCGAGCACGTTTTTCCAAAAAAAGATAAGTCCTTTACCCCTTTCAAGAATTTCTCCACAATGGGCTTCGATTATTTTTGACGAACTTTTCAACGTTTTACTGGTGAAAGATGTTTAAATTGACATTCTAAGCGATTCAATTAATCACAATAATCGAAGTCCATATTCCCTCGTTACGATCGAATTTCAGGAAATCATGTCACAAATCTGTCTAACAGTTAGCGAATGTGACATTTTAGGAAGTCACCTTAGGTAGAATAACCATCACAAATTTCGGGTATACACCTAAGTGTAAAAACGAATAACCACTTATATGACTGGAAATTTTGATACTCAAATATATTTACGAATAATTACATATGTTGATTAACTTATTTTCACCTTTAAAATCTGATGAATGGAGTGATTCTATAGCTAATCTATTAAGAAAATTTAAGAATTAATATAGGGTAAGTGGAATATTTTAACAATATTATTTTTTTATAAACAAAAAAGAAACATTACAGCGATTAATACCCAATTTAATACATTTAAGAAGCTTTTTGTAACACTTAAGATTTACAATACTAAATTATTAAATAATTTAGTAATATAAAAAGAGGAGGGGGGAGTATATGGAGGCTTTATTAAAGCTTGAAAATATCATTACGAAGGCTCTGATTCAGGAAAACCACAATGAGATAGAAAAGGAGAAAATTAGATTCGGTATACAACTAATTGTAAATGATATTTGGAAAATACTGTTTATTTATATAGTGGCATTCCTTTTGAATTGCTTTATGGCCACACTAATAACACATATTACATTTATTGTATTACGACAAGTATCTTTTGGTTTTCATTTTCAAAGTAGCCTTATTTGCTTAGTTGCAAGTATAGTTTCTTTGCCAATCGGTTTATACATAATCGATAGCAACCATATAAATGCTGACCATTTTATATTTTTAATTGGTATATTATCGACTCTTTTTTTACTATTAATAGCTCCTGTTGGAACTACAAAAAGACCCGTTTTTAATCAAAATCACCGAAACTATTTAAGAAAACAATTGTTCATTAGATTATCAATTCTATGGACTATTATTTTCGTTTTAAAAGGCGATTATCAATTATTTATTTTGTATGCAATAAATTTATTAGCAATATCAGTATTAATTCAAAAAATATTTGGAGGAAGTAATTATGAAAATTAGAAAACAATTATTAAATAAGGTATCGAACTTGGTTATTTTATTCGCAACTTCTGCGACTACATATGCATGTAACTTAGTTTTTCACGAAGTAAAAATACCAGAAAGTTTAAAAAAAGAAAGTAAATTTTAATTAAGTATTGGAGGATACTCAAATAGAAAGTAATTTCTTAATATTAGTAATTATTGAATTTTTTATTATAACGGGTTCTATATATTACTTACAGAATTTAAAATTTAATTTGGTTACTATAAGTTCAACTGTATTAATTTGGATATTAGCAGCAACAGCATTTTTATACGTTGAGTCTTGGAAAGTGATCTCTTTTCTTTTTATAACTATATTTATTTTTTTAAGCTTTAAATCCAATTTTTTAAAAATATGTATTGATTTAACTACTATCATTTTTATTGGAATTCTGTCTGAGTCATTATCACAAATTATGTTAGGCTCTAGTAAATCGACTAATTCTCAGCTCATTTTATTTAGTTTAATTTATGTATCTTTGTTCAGCCTATTAAATCTCATTATACACAAATTGAAGAAAGATATTAGCATCATTGATTTTCCTTTAATAACCAAAATAATCTTTGTATTGCTTTTCAGTGTAACTGTCATTGTACTATACTTAAATATTTTTATTCCTTCAACATATGAAGAAATGCAGCTGACTAAAATTAATTTAACCATACAGCTTGTATATTTAGTTCTAATCTCTACATTAATTATGTTTCTAATAAAAATTATAAAAAAAGAGAATGCTCTTAAATATAAGCAACTGCAACAGTCTCAATACAATCAATATTTAATTTCTTTAGAAGCTGTTAATCAAGATATACAAAAATTCCAGCATGATTATATGAATATTTTATTGACTATGGATGGATATATTTCACAAGGGGATATAGAAGGTTTGAAAACCTACTTTAACAAAAAAATCCTAAAAGTAGAGAGCGATACTTTATTAAAAAATCAATTTATGAAGAATATTAGTAACTTAGCTATTATTGAATTAAAGGGTCTCCTTTTAACAAAATTATTATTAATACTAGAAAAAAATATAAAATTTCATATTGAACTCCCGCAAAAAATCAGTAGTATTCCTATCGATATAATTGATTTTTCGAGAATTTTAGGGATATTAATCGATAACGCAATTGAAGCAAATGAAGAATCTAAGAACGGAGTAATAAATCTTGCTATATTAAAAACAGCGAATGAATCAATACTCTTTGTAATCGAAAACTCATTTGAAGATACTCTAGACATTAATCAAATTTTCAATAAAAACTATTCAACGAAAAAAGGAAATAATCGTGGAAATGGTCTTACAAATGTTACTGAAATTATTAAAAAATATCCAAATGTTCTATTAAATACTCAAATTGAGAATCAAATATTTATTCAAGAATTAGAATTAAACTATAGGAAGTGATATTTTGAGAGTTATTATATGTGAAGACGACATTTCACAACGGCAATTTATTTTAAATGAGATTGTTCAATATGCTAACTTTCATTTACCCGGCACTGAGGTTGTTTTATGTGCTTCAAGTGGTGCCGAAGTATTAAGTTATATAAATCAATATCCAGCCGATTGTTACTTTTTAGATATTGATTTAGAAGGCATTATGTGTGGATTAGAATTGGCAAGCTTAATTAGAGAAAAGGATTCATTAGCAAATATTATTTTTGTTACAATGTTTGCTGATAAGCTAAGGTTAACTTTTAAATATAAAATTGCTGCGATGGATTATATTGTAAAAGATCCTGATAAAGAAATTTTTCAAGAAAACCTAACACTTGCTTTAAATACTGCATACCAACGATATGTTTCTATTGGTCAACAAAGTGATAGAGTTAATATGTTACAGATAAAGGTTGGAGAAAACATTAAAAATATTAAATACGCAAATATTTATTACTTAGAAACAGCAACAGTGGCTCATAAGCTGAGATTACATACCAAAGATGGAACATACGAATTTTATGGGAAACTCAAAGACTATGAAAAATTAGATAGCAGATTCCGACGTTGTCATAATAGTTATTTAATAAATATAGATTACATGATAGAGTTTTCTCCTAAAGAAAGAATGCTTACCATGAGTAATGGACATAAATGTTTGGTTTCATTTCGTTACACAAAAAATATCACACGTGTTAATTAAATAAATTCATCCAGTTTTTATTAGCATAATTTACGTTAAATGCCAGTTCATCTTTAAGCCCTATCTGCCACTCGATTGACGAGGTAGCACAGACCAGATAATTAAAGCCCAAAAAAGTTGGCTAAACAGAGGCTGCCCCTCCTGGGGACGTCTAAAAAAACAGTAGCAAACCATTGATACAATTGGATTTGAGAGAAACTAGGTCTTCGGTCACTGATTCAGAATCCCTTTTTTATTACCTTGAAAATTACGTAAATATTGTACCGAAATTATCTTCCAATTCAATTGTATGGAGGATTTTTTTTATGACCAATAAGACAGGATTATTTGATGTAGACTTTTCACTGTCAACCAAAGAGCTTACTACTCAAGGGGGATATGCTATGTTAAGAAACTTGTCTGCTTTTGATAAAATGTGATTCCTCACCTTTAATAAACCATTATATTTTTAATTTATGGAAAGTACAGTTGTCCTGAAAATACTTGAAAGATAGTAAGTATAACAAGAACCATTTATGATATAATCCCTATGATTTACAAAATTGGAGGATTGGTGAATTTTGAAAAGAAAAAGGTTGGTACTCTTATTTTCCATGCTTGTATTACTAGTTTTATCGGCTTGCAGTGATTCAAGCGATGTTGATTCAAGTGATATTGATTCATATGAAGATACAAATGACACAGGTAATACGAGTTCACCTTATACGGAAGATGAACTAATAAATGACCCTTTAGCTCCGTCTACGAATCCGAATGATTACAATTCAAACGGTGAATATGTCCCTGAAAATGGTCCTAGCGACAATCCTGCTGATTATAATGTAGATGGAGAATACAAGCCAATAGAAGATATGACGGAGGAAGAAAAGAGAGCAGAACTTGAAAGATTCTTTAATGGCGAATAGGACTAGTTATTAGGAAATTTTCTTCTACAAAACAGAGTGTTCAAAATGGGCATGTCTGAGGGGTATTTCAAGGTTACAGAATGGCTTGATAGCGTTCCTATGAAGCCAAATGGAAGCAAAGAAGCGAGATAATTAAGTGTTTATCTCGTTTTTTAATTTGAGATTATTCTCGGCATAAGATTTATAACAGTATTAAATTGTATCATGTAAAGTACAAAGTTATCTATGGAGTTGTAGGAACGTCTGTGAACCTCCTGTGAGTGTGAAAGTTGATTCATTCTTTGATGGTATCTATGGATGCTTCCTAAGCTGGTTGAGTGCAGAGTGTAGCAATAGGATTTCAAGTTCCTAACTTTCACTCCTAACTTTTCGGTAGTGAGATTATCTTGCAGTTAAGAACATACTTGTAATTCAGTAATAACTCCATTACAATCGATATTAACATTGAATAAATTAGTGTTCATTACTTATAAACTATTGATACTTATACTTTTTACGCTAATTCCCTCATTTAGCTTATTTCTTAGGTATGGAGCCAGTCGTTGGCGATTCATTATACACAATGATTGTTGCAGGCATTTTACCATTTAATATCGTGAAAGGTGTGTTATTAACGGCGATTATGGCATTGTTATTCACAACGATGCGCCAATGGATCAACCAACAACGCACAATGTATTTATCGAAATAATTCATTTCACCTCGAACATATTTATGTTCGAGGTTTTTTATATAGAGCCAATAGCGTACTGGGAAATTTAGGAACTGTCTAGTCTAATTTACTATTTTAATGTACAATTAATAAGAGATTAGTTAGTTTTGAGGAGATTGAAGAGATGAGTGAGAATAAAGGACAGTGGTCCAGTAAATTAGGGTTTATTTTAGCATCAGCGGGTGCGGCAATTGGGCTAGGGGCTATTTGGAAGTTACCCTATGTCACAGGGCAAAGTGGTGGAGGCGCATTTTTCCTAATTTTTGTGCTTTTTACATTATTGATTGGCCTACCGATGTTATTATCCGAGTATATTTTAGGGCGGGGTACGCAATCGGAAGCTGTCACTGCCTATAAAAAAATTGTGCCAACGAAACCAGCTTGGGCTTGGATTGGACGTATGGGTGTACTGGGATGTTTTCTGTTATTAACCTTTTACAGTGTTGTAGGAGGATGGATTTTTATTTACAGCGGCCTTGGTGTATCAGGTGCAGTTATTGATTCTTCAGTTAATCCAGGCGATTTATTTGGAAAGATTATTAGCACACCGTGGATTACATTACTAGGTTTAGCGTTATTTACACTAACCAATGTACTTGTTATTTCGCTAGGTGTACAAAATGGTATTGAAAAAGCAAATAAGTGGATGATGCCATTATTATTTGTGATGTTTATCATTCTTGTTATTCGTGCATTAACTTTAGATGGGGCAATGGAAGGTGTGAAATTCTTCTTATGGCCTGATTTTTCTAATATAACAGGTAAAGCGTTACTAGAGGCGCTAGGGCAGTCATTCTTTGGTTTGGCAGTAGGGTTCTCTTGTTTGGTTACATATAGTTCGTATTTGAAAAAAGATGTTAGTTTACCAAACTCAGCAGGTTCCGTTGTTATCTTGACGGTACTTGTGTCGTTATTAGCAGGACTAGCTATTTTCCCAGTTGTATTTGCCTTTGATTTAGAACCACAAGCTGGGCCTGGCTTATTATTTATGGTGCTGCCGACAGCATTTAGTCAAATGCCTTTTGGGGAAGTGTTTTTAGCCCTGTTTTTATTACTATTTTTATTTGCGACATTAACTTCGTCGTTTAGTTTATATGAAATCATCGTGGCAGCATTTATTGAAAAATGGCATATTTCGCGTTCAGTCTTAACGTTATTACTTGGAGTCATTGTTTTTGTTGCGGCAATTCCATCGGCATTATCGTCAAGTTTATTAGCGGATGTTTCCATATTTGGCAAGTCAATCTTTGATGCTACTGATTATTTAGTGTCTAATTTAATGCTACCATTGGGCAATTTATTGATAGCCATTTTTATTGCCTATGTAGTAGATAAAGACTTTGTGAAAAAAGAATTGCTTATGGGAAGTCAAGTGGGGCAAGGGTTTTATAACACGTATCGGCTACTTATGTTAGTGGTCGTCCCAATTGTAATTATCGTTGTTTTATTAAATATGCTTCTACAAAAATAATTGTAAAGCAGCTTAGAGATGGTTCTTGTATTGTACAGGAACCATCTTTTTTTCGATTAAGCACCAAGTGGTAGTGAAAAAAATACCTGCCATTAAAGCACTCTTTGCAAGTGTTTTAACTACAGGTACTATGTTTTTGGCACTTCAAGACATTAAGATGAGCTAACTTTTATCAAATTTATTGAAGCGGCGAGTACAATTCCGCCATCGCAAGTACGGAAGTCTGGCCCGATATTTCTTAATTGAACTGTTCCATTATCTGGGATAAACACAATTGTTCCTCCAGTAATTGGTACGCATTCATATCTATCGACTTCTGTATTTAATGCTCCATATCTCGTTTGGATTGGATTCACTTCGGCATTATTAACAAAAAGAGCTGTAACGATTGTAACGTTACCTGTCCCGAATGGGGAGAAGTTTCCATTTACATGATAATCAATATAGTACGCCCCTCCTTGGGACACTCTGATAGTCACTGTATCGGGGTCTAACGTGATACCAGCTGTTTCCCCCATACCGTTCCAAGGCATAGCTTGATTGGTAGCAAGCGTGATAAAATTTGTTTGAAAAAAGTTCCCGTATGTGGAAGGGGATACTGCTGGCGGTTGTGCGTTTGGATTGATGTGACAAATATCGATGGCTTTAATAACAGGCAAACTAGATTGGCAACGTTCGCATGAACAATTTTTTGGACAACGATTCAAAGACTGTACCTCCTAATACATTTTTCTACTAGTTTATTTAATTTATCTTTTTTTGCCTGTGTGTGCATTTAACTTATTTCTCTATAGCCTTAGACAAAAAAGAGCAGACGAATATATGTCTGCTCCGCTGTTTAAACTATTGTCAGAATTGTTTGCGTGCCTGTCACCATTTAATATTCACTTAGTGCGAGTTCGCCGAACCATTTTTCTTCTTTAATGAACTGCTTCGCTTGGAGTTCACTTTTGGCAATAGGGAAAACTTTATCGCATTGTGAGATGGCAAATAATTTACGAATAAAATCATCTGTCACAATAATCGCTATTTTCTTATCGAGCGTTGTGACTTTCTTTGCAAAATTGATAATCATACCAAAACCAGTACTATCAATATTCGTCACCTTTTGCATATCGATAATATAGCCGTGTTTTGTGTCAAAACTAATCGCGTGAAGCTCCTCTTTTAAATCCCCAATCAATCCATATTCTAATTTACCAGTAAAGGCGATTAAAATATAATCAGCCTTAGTATCAATATTAATCATATTTTTCTGATTCATAAATTACGCCTCCTTATATGTTTAAAGTTAGATTGTAAATTTATTTACTTCGTTTTGTAAGTTAGTCGAAATTTCGGCTAATTCCTCTGAGTTTTGTGAGATTTCCGCAACGGTTGCGTGCTGTTCTTCGGAAGTTGCTGCAATTTCTTCGGTCGCTGCTGCAGAATCTTCAATAATACGTGAGATATCATGTATAGCTTGTTGGACATCTAATGAATTGTCATTGACATGGGTGAATGCTGATTTCATTTCCTTCACACCTTGCTCTGTTTCCACAACTTGTTCGACGATCTCTTGTAAAGCATTGCCTCCTTTACTAATGATGTGTACCTGCTCTTCGACAGCGAGTAAATTACTTTCCATTGTCCGAACGGTTACAGCGGTTTCGGCTTGTATATCTTTAATTAAACTCGTAATTTGCCCAGAAGCTAAACTTGATTGTTCGGCTAGCTGGCGTACTTCGGAAGCTACTACGGCGAAACCTTTTCCTTGCTCACCCGCTCGAGCTGCTTCGATAGCGGCGTTTAATGCCAATAAATTTGTTTGTTCCGCAATCCCTGTAATAACAGTTATAATACCGCCGATTTCTTCGGAACGTTTGCCTAGTTTTTGAATAGAATCGGTAGCGTAGGAAACGGTTTGCGTGACAGAGTTTAAATGTTTTATGGCTTCGTTAATCGCATCCTCGCCTTTTCGTGCGATGTGGGTCGATTGAATGGCTCTCTCTAAAGTAGCTTCTGCCTTTTGTAAGCTATTGGCTACTTCATCATTCGTTTTTTGCATCATTTTCACAATATGCTCCGCCTGATCGGATTGCGTGCTAGTGCCGCTTGCAATATCATTCATTGTTAATGCCACTTGGTTTGAGGCTTCGCTAGTTTGGCGAGAAGATTCTGCTAAAACTAGCGAAGAACTAGCGATTTGATTGGCGCTATTGGCGACAACGTTGATTGTTTCAGTTATACGAGTCTTCATCGCATTGAAAGCTTGTGCTAAATTAGCAATTTCATCTTGTCCTTTAGGATGTAATATTTTCACATTTAAATTTAAATCTGCTAGTTCATTGGCATTGGCGCTTAATTGATTGATGGGCGAAATAATTTGGCGTTGTAGAAACCAACTGATGATGACAAACAGTAGAGCTGAAATAATTAATAACACGATAACATTTTTCATGACACTTTCAATAGCGGCATTCGTATAGGTCGCTAATGGTAAGGCAATTGACAACATGCCTATAATTTCGTTCAAGTTATTTGTAATAGGTCCTGTAACGACTTCGTATGGCTCCCCTAGCACATCTGCTGAACCGATATAGCGCTGTTCTTTTTGCTCTAAAACGGTCGTGATTAATTCACTAGGAGCCTTTGTATTAATAGCTCTCTCTCCATTTTCAATAATATTTGTACTAACCCGAGTATCATATTGAAAGATTGTGATGGCATCACCATGTGTTAGTTTACTGAGTTTGTCAACAATATCAAAATTACCAACAATTTTCACATCTCCTTTATGCAATTCATTATTTTTGATGTGCCAGTCACCGGGAATTTTAGCATCTAAATACTCGTAACTTGAATCTATATCCGATAGTAGTTTTGTATTGATGGTTTTTATAAGATTATTTTTAGCATCGGTATAATCAACAATCGTTATTACCGTAATCATAAGTAAAATGCAAGTAATGAGTAGTAAGTTAATTTTTTTGCGGATTGTCCATTTCATAAAAAGTCCCTCCTAATCTCAGATGTACCTATCCATGAATTTTCTTAGAAACACCGACTAAAAATTTTGTTTTCGAAATATGTTTGAACCAAATAGAATCCACCATTTGTTTGACAAAAAATAACCCGCGACCTCGATCTGTATAATTATGTTCGTTAAGATCAAATTGCAAAGCCTTTTCCAAATTATTTTCGGTAATTCCTTGTGCTTCATCGATAACGGTTAACTTAATTTCCTCGTCGTTGTGTGTTACTTTCACTTGAATTGTGTTGTGGGAGAGGGGATGTAATGATTTTTCCGTTGCTTCAACTGCATTAATAACTAATTCGTGTAAGACAAAACGTAATTCTCTACTAAAAGGTACATTATAAAGCGTTGTATAATTTTCCATTGTCTTATCTATAAAATGAACTGCTTGCATATTCGCTTGAACTCGCAGTGTAAATTCCAATACCAATCACCTATCTTGTACTTGAAATAACAATTACATTTTCGCTAGCATTTCAGTAAAAAATGTAAGCAAATAAAATAGGTCATCGCCATTATAGTGAGAAAATAATAAATGGAAGTGCCTGACGCCATAAAGGGAAAGGCTTTTAGCGCATAAAAAATGTTTCTTTTCATACAAAAGCTGTCATTATCGTCATAAATATACCTTGTTAGGCTCTGTGTAACCTTCTAAACGCTAGATTATGTAGCTAACGATTTAATCACAATCCGTAATGTTTGAAACAAGTTCGTTATTTAACGGTAGTGTGTATTCACAAGTAGAGAACGAGTTTACTCGCAACGTATAGTTTTAAATATTGCTGTTATCACCCTCGTAGTACATGTCACACCTATAGCAGTGAAAAATACTAGGAAGTCTATGTATTTTAGTTGGTGACCATGCATTGTTAAGGAAATTTTGGCGATGACTAATCTTTTACTTGGAGCTTGCGAAGTTGGGCTTTAACTTGGTAGTTTAAGACCGTTTAAAGGGAGTATAGAACTAGATGGAATTAAAGGTCTTTATCCACCAACGTCATAATTATAAAAGGTACTTTCGAATTATACAATTACTTTAATAGACAATGGTAAATATCCATTTATTGAATAGTTCAAAGTATCCAATAAACTCTATAAAAATAAATTCGCTTTTAATGTACCAGTAAAATATAAAAAAATCAAGACTAATGTTCTATATAAAATATATTTTAATTAATATTTAAGTTTTATTTTTTGCTCAGATATTGATACTTATAGACTATTTCACTAGCCTTTTATTTAGGGTGGACAATGAAGGGCAACAAGTAGGCTTCTATACATCTAAAAAGAAGATAAGAATATTCTAAAAATTCTATGTAATAAAACATAACATGCCCATTGCGCTCACTAGTTGTTTTAGTGTAATTTAAAAGCAGTTCTAAAAAACGGATGTTAAGAAAAATGACAAATTGGAGTGGTGAAGAATGAAACATCATACTAGAGATGATATTATCCGCATGGTGAAAGAGGAAAATGTGAAATTTATTCGCCTACAATTTACTGATATATTGGGCTCAATCAAGAATGTAGAAATACCAGTTAGTCAGTTAGCTAAGGCATTAGACAATAAAGTGATGTTTGATGGTTCCTCGATTGAAGGATTTGTTCGTATTGAGGAATCCGATATGTATTTACGCCCGGATCTTGATACATTCGTAATCTTCCCGTGGACGGCTGAAAGAGGCAAGGTAGCACGCTTTATATGTGATATTGCACGGCCAGACGGTACAGCATTTGAGGGCGATCCACGCTCTAACTTGAAGCGCGTCTTAAAAGAAATGGAAGAATTGGGCTTTACTTCGTTTAACCTAGGACCAGAACCAGAATTTTTCTTATTTAAACTAGATGAAAAAGGCCATCCAACACTGGAATTAAATGATAGCGGTGGGTATTTCGATTTAGCGCCGACGGATTTAGGTGAAAACTGTCGACGGGATATTGTGCTGGAGCTAGAGGGCATGGGTTTTGAAATTGAAGCGTCCCATCATGAAGTGGCACCGGGTCAGCATGAAATTGACTTTAAATATGCCAGTGCCATTGAAGCATGTGATAACATTCAAACGTTTAAACTAGTTGTTAAAACGGTAGCAGCTCAACACGGCTTGCATGCAACTTTTATGCCGAAACCTTTATTTGGAGTGAATGGTTCAGGAATGCACTTTAATCTGTCATTATTTGAAGGAGAAAATAATGCCTTCTATGATGAACATGCAGAATTGCAATTAAGTCAAACGGCACGTAGTTTTATGGCAGGGATTATGAAGCATGTGCACGGCTTTACAGCAGTAACGAATCCATTAGTCAATTCCTACAAACGTTTAGTGCCTGGCTATGAGGCGCCATGTTACGTAGCTTGGTCAGCACAAAATCGCTCACCGCTTATTCGTATCCCTGCGGTGCGAGGACTTTCCACACGTATTGAATTGCGTTCTGTTGATCCAGCAGCCAACCCATACTTAGCAATGGCAGTTATTTTAGCCTCTGGGCTCGATGGGATTCGCAAAGGCTTAACACCACCAGACGCTGTGGACCGAAATATTTATAAAATGAATCGTGTAGAACGTGAAATGAATGGCATCGATAGTTTACCATCTTCATTAGAATATGCACTGATAGAACTAGAAATGGACCATACCGTTCGTGACGCACTAGGCATTCATATTTTTGAAAAGTTCACTGCAGCGAAAGAAATTGAATGGAACAAATACCGCACACGCGTCCACGACTGGGAACGCGATGAATATTTGACGATGTACTAAAAAAGAAGTGTTGGGGCTGTAAGGCGCCGACACTTCTTTGTTTTTTTGCCCACATGGGTTTGTTTTGCTGTTATAGTTTCTAAAAATTGTTTCCATGTCACTTAATAATAGTAGCTCTCCTTTTAGAACTAAAAAACAATTATTTATTGTAGTTCATTTGAAATTTATAATGTTAAGAGAAAAATATCCTATAATCCTGCTTTGGGAAATGTTTATATTACAAAGTGGATTATTTTGGTAATATTAATGTTGAGTAAATATTGTCCTGTGGGAGGAATTCTAAAATGTTTAAAGCTGTATTATTTGATTTAGATGGAACTTTATTGAATCGTGATAAATCGATTGAGCTTTTTATAAACCAGCAATATGAAAGATTATTTGAGTTACTATCTCATATTTCAAAAGAGCAGTATATTTCAAGATTTATTGAATTAGACAATAGTGGATATATTTGGAAGGATAAAGTATACCAACAACTGATTGATGAATTTAATATATCTTCAGTAACATGCGAAGTATTTCTACAAGATTATTTAAAAGAATTCAAAAATCATTGTGTAGGATTTCCTCATATTCATGAAATGTTGGAGGAGCTGAAAAATAATAAAATCGCTTTAGGCATGATTACAAATGGGTTCGGTCAGTTCCAAATGGAAAATATTAAAGCTTTGAACATTGATCAATATTTTGACGTAATATTAGTATCTGAATGGGAAGGAATGAAGAAACCTAATCCTCAAATCTTTATAAATGCATTAGAAAAATTAAACGTAGAACCTTCAGAAAGTGTATTTATTGGTGACCATCCAGAAAATGATGTGAAAGCTGCTCAAAACGTTGGAATGAAGGGGATTTGGAAAAGAGATAATCAATGGACTGATATAGAAGCAGATGCAATAATTGATGATTATTTAAAACTTCCTGAGATTTTAAAAAAATTGGATTTTTAGCATACATTTGGGGATTTTCCATATTTAATAGGGACAGAAAACCCCTAACGCGTCCACGACTGGGAACGCGATGAATATTTGACGATGTACTAACAAAGAAGTGTTGGGGCTGTAAGGCGCCGACACTTCTTTATTTTTTTGCCCACATGGGTTTGTTTTGCTGTCTACAAATTGCCCAGTGTAGAGGCGATTTGTTATCACGCAATAATATAAGAGTTAATTCATGGTCTATTTATCATACCAGAGGATTTATCCAGTATGTATTTAAATTGGATATATAAATCCTTATCTGGAAAAAATAAATATTGGAGATACCATTAATTTTTATTGGTTTAATGGAATGTTCCTATCTTGAAAACCTTATACTTATCACAAAATTTTTGATCGTAACTTGTTATACAATTAAAAGCATGTTGAACACTAAATCTACATACCAAGTGCGGTGGAACAAATATCACCATGTAAAAACTCTTCTGGGACAAATGGTATGTCCTTGAAATCGATTTAATTCTTACTGAACATACTCTTTTGAATAAGGTAATAGAGAAAGTAAAACTATTTTAGATAATAGACACTCTCAATTAAGGGTGTTTTTTCATTGGAAGAGGCGAGAATAATGTTGAAATTTGAATTAAAAAAGTAATTTTATGAAAATAGTAATAGAATTGTAATTCAAATACATGTATATTTATGGATAGGAGGGATATATTTATGAAAAAATTTTTTAAATTTGGTTGTGGTGGTATTGTTGCTTTATTCGTATTATTAATCATTATCGGTGCATTACTTGGTGATAATAGTAATAAAGCAACTGAAAAAGAAAAAGAACCTGTTTCAGCCACAACTAAAGACGATGGTAAAAAAGAGGAATCTACTAATGAAAATAAAAAAGTTAGTATTGGTCAAGAACTTACTGTAGGTAAAGTGACATTTAAAGCTAATTCTATAGGTGAAACTAATGAGATTAGTGCTGCAGGTGGTTATATGAAGTATAAACCTGAAGCAGAAGGTGCTGTTTTCTTAAATGTAAACGTAACTGTGAGAAATGATGGAACAGAATCAATTAATACAGATTCAAGTTTCTTTAAACTAATTGCATCTAATGGGGCAGAATACTCACCATCATCCATTATTGTTGCAGATGATAAATATTTTTTATATGAAGGTATAAATCCAGGTCTTGCATTAACAGGAAATGTTTTATTTGAAGTTCCAGCAGGTTTAACTGGACTTGATTTACAAGTTCAAACTGGTTTTTGGGGAACAGAAACAGGTATAATAAATTTAAATTAACTTATTAAGTCACTCATTTGGGTGGCTTTTTATTTTTAAAAAAAGAGGTGCATTCATGGTGACTACCCTAACAGCAATTCAAATACAAAATCGTTTGAGTCAACCGTGCGAGCAGTGAATAATGATGTTTTATGATGGTTAACCAGATGGATGCAATGGTTGTCGCTGTTTTCACTAAAGCTCCCCGTAACATGAATAAAAGATGTTTATTTTCAGTAATTTCCTTCTTGGCTATTTTCAATAATGGTTTTAATAAACGTTTCTTTCTTCTTTGTATATGTTGGTCTATCGAACTTATATTTAGAAACATGTTCTTTTTTTATGAAGCATACTCTTTAGCTATGTGGAGGGGTAATCTAAGATAATCTCGAAACAATAATTTTTCAATCCACTCACTGCTGTTAATTTCACAAATATGCAAATGACAAGTACCCTGTCCCCATAGTCCTTTCCTAAAAAAACATCTATATATAAACTCAGGTTTATGAACATATTCAAAATCGATTTCACTAAGAGGGGTAATAAAGCTGGAAACTTCATCTAAATCTTCGACACCCACAATAATATTGATTATTGGTTTCGCTTCCAATCCCTTTATAGAAGTGCTTCTTATATGTTCAATGCCAACAATTCTATCACCTAATAACATCAACAATTCTTTTTTTTACATATTCAAATTCGATAAACTTAAGTGAAAACTTCGTTAGATGAAAATGGCTTTTAAGTTGATAACGACAATCTTTAAGAAAGTCGAGTTCTTATGTAAGGAGAGGTGAAAATTATATAGACAGTAATTCCAAAACGAAGTTTTAAGTTAAGTAACCCAAGAGCTAATCAATCCAGAAAAAATATATAGAGAAGAATGCACATAAAATAAAATTTTTACTGGCTATGCTGGTAGGCTATTATTAGCAGTTGCAGTGTACATAATAGTAAAATAAGGGGATATAGGAGGGGTAAAAGTTGAAGATTAAAAGAATGGATCATATAGGGATAATTGTCAATGACCTCTCTGCCGCTAAAGCGTTTTTTCTCGATTTTGGACTTGAGGTGAAAGGGGAATGGGAAATGGCAGGAGAGTTGATGGGATATGCAGCTGGGCTTTCTGACGCAAAAGTAGCGTGTGTGGGATTGGGCATGCCGGACGGTCAGACTTGGATAGAACTAATAAAATTTTATTCCCCGTTAGCTAAAGGGGATTTTCAGCTACCCTGTGCTAATACTTTGGGTATCCGACATATCGCATTTGCTGTTGAAAATATTGAAGCGATTGTTGCCAAACTAAAAAAGAACGGTAAGGAAATCTTTAGTGAGATACAGCAATACGAAGAACGCTATAAGCTTTGCTACGTGCGAGGTCCAGAGGGCATTATTTTGGAGTTAGCTGAAGAAATCGAAAAGTAATGGTGGGCTATATGACGCTACACGAAAGGATGATTACTTGATGACGAAAGCTGTAGTTAACTAAAGCTAAGAGCATTTTAGAAGGAATTGAGGTAAATTTGGAGATAACTAGAAATTGGAGCAATGAAATTCAAAGGCATGAACAGACAGGGTCATAACCTGCTTTGTGCGTGTCTTTTTTTAATTCTACTGATAGGTTTGGTCATAACTTTGAAGAATAGCCACGGGAATTTTTTTTGGAAAAAGTTGCACAAATTTTAATTTTGTATATAATGTGTATATAGTATATATACATTATAATGAATTTGGAGTGCTAAGCGAGCTATAGAGAGGAGATTAAATGATAGGAACTGATAAAGTATATAACAATCAACTTGGAAAACGATGGGTGCTTACCATTGGTGCCTTTTTGATTGTTCAATTGATTTTTATCGCTATTGATGGCACTTTACTGGAGCCAAATATCAACGATAGTGGCAACTTATTTGCCAGAATTGCAAGATGGATACTCGATTTGAAGCTCTTTACTAAATGGATTGCTCCTTATTCCTTTCCATTTTTTAATTTGGTCACAACAGTTCACGTGATTGCCATTCTCATTCAAGCAATACATGACATCATACAAAGAGGTTTTGAAAATAGGAAGAAGAGGGATTAGCATGCAAATAATTATTTCCAATAGTTCAAAGGAGCCGATTTATGAACAAATTACAAATCAAATTAAATCATCTATTTTAGCTGGGGAGCTACAAGAGGGTGCAGCCATACCTTCGATGCGCAAACTCGCACAGGATTTACAAATTAGTGTGATCACGACTAAACGTGCTTATGAGGAATTAGAGAAAGCAGGCTTTATCTATTCTATTGTTGGAAAGGGTTCTTTTGTCGCAGAGCAAAATCTTGAAGTAATTAGAGAGAAAAAACAGAAGGTCATTGAGGAGCAGTTGAGTGCCGTTATAACGAATAGTAAAGAAATTGGCCTGTCACTCGATGAATTGCATCAATTATTGGATATTTTGTCTGAGGAGTGAGATAAGTGGAAAATGTAATTGAGTTAAAAAACGTAACAAAACATTTTAAAGGTTTTTCAGTGAAAAATATTGATTTACAAGTAAAGCAAGGGTTTGTAACAGGATTTATAGGGGCAAATGGGGCTGGTAAATCGACAACGATAAAGATGATGATGAATTTATTAAAGGCAGATGCAGGGGAAGTGAAGGTTTTTGGGTTAGACTACAAGACCCATGAGAAGGCAATCAAGGAACGCATTGGGTTTGTATATGATGGCAATGTATTTTTTGAAGGGCTCAACTTAAAAGATATCAAGCGTATTGTTGCACCAGCTTATAAAAATTGGGATGATACATTATTTTATCAATATGTGGAACAATTCGAATTACCGATGAATAAAGCAGTGAAAACTTTCTCAAAAGGAATGCAAATGAAGGCTTCGTTGGCGATAGCGTTATCACATCATGCCGAGCTAATACTCATGGATGAGCCAACTGCAGGTTTAGATCCAATTTTTAGACGAGAACTGTTGAATCTCTTACAAGAGTTAATGATTGATGGGAATCGTACTATTTTCTTTTCCACGCATATTACCACAGACTTAAATCGAATTGCAGATTATATAGCTTTTATACAAAAAGGACAATTAGTGTTTAATAAGTCCATTCATGATGTTACAGAAAACTATGCTATTGTGAAAGGAAGATTGGATCTGCTGGATCGAGATACAGAACAAGCCTTTGTACACATTCATCGTGCATCTACAGGTTTTGAAGCATTAACGGATAATATTAGCGCAGTGAAAAATATTTTCGGAGAGTCCGTTATCATTGACCCAGCATCATTGGAAGATATTATGTATTACATGAAAGGGAGAGGAAGCTATGTTTAATTTAATCTGGCGCGATGTAATCATGCAAAAAAAGCTACTCTTAACGTTTATTCCTTTTATAGCATTCTTTATTTTTATGGATTCGCATCCTGCTCTTATCTTTTTAGTAGCTAGTATTTTTATTCCTTTTAATGCTTATGCTTACGATGAAAAAGCAGAAACGAATATTTTATTAAATTCTTTACCATACACACGCAAGGAAATTATTGCTTCACGCTATCTTGGAGCATTAGTTTATATGATTTTATCCATTGCCGTGACAAGCTTAGCATTAATGGTCTTTAATAAAACGTTTTCACTAACAGATATCGCAATTTCTGTAGGGTTATTTATATTATTTGTTTCCCTTACTTTGCCAATGTTTTATATATTTAAACCAGGGTATATCACAATGGTTATCATGATTAGTTTCATCCTTTTAGCAGGTATAGGACCGTCTATTGTAATCTTTTTAGCTGAACATTTAACAGCCATAACGGATTTTATTATCCACTTATCCATTACAACAATTTATATTGCTGCAACAGTGGTGATTTTGCTAGTATTTTTACTTTCGTGGGGTATTACTACAGCAATTTACCAACGTAAAGCATTTTAATCAATGTCCTGCTTCGTTCACCGATTTCAGCATGGCAAATTATACAATAGAAAGGGGAATTAGCTTTGTACTATTATGTAATTGATGCTTTTACAGAGACAAAGTTTGGCGGAAATCCGGCAGGCGTAGTGATTTATGAACAATTAAACGAAGAATTTATGCAAAAGTTTGCTGCAGAGGTTCGTTTTTCAGAAACAGCCTTTATTAAAAAAATAGACAATAATCATTTTGATATAAAATTTTTCACACCAACTTCCCAAGTAGCACTGTGTGGCCATGCTACAATAGCCTCCTTTAAAGCGCTATTGGACTGTCAAGCGATTGAAGATAACCATACTTACTATATGAAAACACTGGCGGGCACACTGGCTGTTGAAGTGAATCATTTGTCATGATGGAGCAAGCTGAACCAAGACTTGGGAAAATTTTTGATGATTATGATAAGCTGTCTACTCTTTTTAATATGGATAAAGAGCAGATTGGCGATAATCACTTTAAACTAGTGCCTCAAGCTGTAAGCACTGGGCTTTGGGATATGATGCTTCCAATCAAAACAAAAGATGCATTATACGCGTTAAACCCTGATTTTAATGCCCTTACACAATATGCCAAACGCCATAATATAGGAGGCGTTCATGCATTTACACTGGACACAGACAAGGGAATAGCAGAGAGTAGAAACTTTTGCCCGCTCTATGGGATTGATGAAGAAGCAGCAACAGGGACTTCCAATGGTGCGTTAACGTATTATCTTTTTCATAATCACGTGTTAACGAAATTTAATGAAGAATTCACGTTTTTGCAAGGCTATAGCATGGGCAGACCTTCTACCATTATCACTAAATTAATACATAACAATGATCCAAGAGTGATGGTGGGAGGAAATGCCATAATCTTGACAAAAGGCGAATTATACTAGACAACACTACAAAAAAACTCCCTAGGCTGATAGAAGTTTGGAAATTAGCATAGATTTTCGATAAGTCCCTATCGTAGCAAAAAAGTGTTAGAATTGCCGGCAGGCATTCTAACACTTTTCATCATTTTTAAATTGCGCTACATGTGTGGGGCATCCATACCAAAGTTTGCCCATTCCTCTTTTGAAGGACCATAAATACCTGGAACGGTTAATCCTGCCTGTCGCATAAGAACGCTCATTTGCCCACGGTGGTGGCTCTGATGTTGCATTAAAAACAATAATAGTGACCCATTCGGTATTTCTTGGCCTAGAAATTGTATATATTCCGTCATGGTCTTGTCATTCCATTGCGTTTTTAATGCATGGACAAATGCACTGCTAGCTTGGTGATAATGGTCTGCTATATATTGAGCCGAGGTAGGGACAGGAACATCTACTGTTGGAGCTTCGAACGTTAAGTTTGTATTGGATGTAATAATATGAATAGCAGTTACAGTATGCCAAGCAATGCGTCCTAAAGTCCAATTTTCTGCTGTGATGGCTTGCGTAAGTGATTGATCTGTCAACGTGTTGAGGTAATTTTGTGTGGCACTCGCTTCAAATGCCCAAGAGTGTATAAAATGGTCTACAGTTTGGAACATTAAAACCCTCCTAAAATATAGTTTTCTTTCTATACATATACAATTTTATCCTCGATTGCATGAAATAACATTATGTTTTTGTAAATAATTAAAAACCAGCTCGATTGATGATTTGAGCTGGTTTTTTGGTTACTGTTCTTGCATTATAGGAGAAGTTATTCTTTTGATGTGTCTTCTGTTTTATTGGGATCTTCCATATGTTCTTTGTGTGTAGATGGTGCTTCCGTATCATTGGGCTCTGTTTTATCTTTTGATGTACCACATCCAAATAATAGCCCTGTTGCTAGAATTGCTGTAAATGTACCGATAAATAATTTTTTCATTCATTCACCTCATAATGAAATTTATACTTTTATTCTTGCCCTATTTTTTTACTTCATACATCGTTGCTTTGCAAAAAGATTATCGAGCTTCTATTGTGTATATTGATGGTTTGTCAGGAGAAATATTATTCAAAGTTTTAGTAACAGAAAACTGTTAAAGAAAGAAATTGAATTTTAAAGTGAGTTTGACGAAAATAGGCATTTGACAACTAACAGTTTGTAGCCATCTGAAATCCTTCTAAGCTAAGTGTATGGCGTAGAAAAACGCAAGAACTAGTAATAATGCGTAGTGATTAATTGATAATGAAAATCCATAATTGTATAATTTAACGAAAATAAGAGGAGAGTCGTTATTTTGTTCGTTCATTAGACTAATCGAGTTCGACAGGGAAGAATAAAAATTCGTCATTTCGTTACTATACTGGGGGAATAAATATGCCTTGTAAAAGCTGTTTAGTTTTAGAGTTACAGTTTGACATACAGTTAAAGGGCCATCGAAATCTATCACTAATGGAAAAGGTAGTTAATCATTTTAAAAGAAGAGGCTTTTTGCTTTCAGTGAAGGATGATTACTTCATGATTCAAGAGTCAGGCGTTAGGGAATTTGTTGATTTTTGCCATGATTATATGGATTTAGCGCAAGTTTATTTTCGTTTTGACAATAGAACGTGGCAGCCTATTACAGAAATCGAGCCGATTTTAGAGATGAAGTGGATTGATGAAGTAATCAGGAAGAAATCTGTTATTAGCTACTCTCAACCGATTGTCGATGCAAATGAAGAAATTTATGCTTATGAAATATTATCTAGGTTTCCGAGAGAGGATGGTTCTCTCATCTATCCTAATGAAATTTTTACTGCAGCGAGAAGTCGAGGACGGTTATATGCTCTGGATCGCATATGTAGAATGGCGGCAGTGAGCTATTCAGCAGTATTGAAGAAAAAGACGTTTATAAACTTTATTCCCACGTCTATTTATTCCCCAGAGTTTTGTTTGCAAACAACGGTACAATTAGCAAATCAATTAGGCATTGATCCGAATCAATTTGTTTTTGAAGTAGTCGAATCAGACAAAGTCGATGACATTGAGCATTTAAAATCCATTCTCAATTACTATAAGCAAAAGGGCTTTCAATATGCCTTGGATGATGTTGGTGAAGGGTACAACACGCTGGAAATGCTTGCAGACTTAAAGCCTCAATATATGAAATTGGACATCAAATATGTTCAAGGTGTTAGCGGAAATAGTGAAAAGCAAGCAGTAGCCAAGCAGTTTTTAGCGAAGGCCTTTGAAGTGAATGCGATTTCGTTAGCAGAAGGTATTGAGAGCAGAGCAGATTTTGAATGGTTAAAGGAAAATGGTTATCAACTTTTTCAAGGTTACCTCTTTGGAAAACCGAGCATGCATCCTCAACGGAAACTGTAAAATCATAAACAATAATATCTTGAATGAAGCTTGTGTTGTACAAGCTTTTGTTCAGGATATTTTTTTGCATTTTTTAGCTTCTTTATTATTTGCAAATTTTTGTACAGCAGTTGTATACTTGTTGTAGAATTATTGTATAATATAAAACTGGATTACTTATACAAGAACATGACCATTTAAAACAACTTTGCAAATACTAGCTAACTAAGGATATAGGGAGGTTTTATGATGAAAAAGAACAAAGAAATCATTATTATCGGAGCTGGCCCGGGTGGGTTAGCATCAGCGATGTTGCTAACTGCAAAGGGTTTCAATGTAAAAGTATTTGAGAAAAAGAATTATATTGGTGGGAGAACGAGCGAAATACAGCTAGGCGAATACAAGTTTGATATGGGTCCTACATTTTTAAATATGCTATATATTGTAGAAGAGATTTTTGAACTTACTGGAAGAAATATTCATGATTACATAGAGCTAATTGACTTGAATCCTATGTATGAGCTGATTTTTAGTGATAAAAAAATTAAAATGACACGTGACAGAAACGAAATGATTCGCCAAATGAATGAGCTTTTCCCGGGAAATGAAGGAAGCTATGAGCGATATATGAAGGAAACAAATCGCAAATTAGAAAAATTAGCCCCTGTTCTACAAACGAGTATGAATCGCTTTACAGATTTACTTCAACCAAAGGTTTTAAAAGCATTAGGAGAGCTAGAAGTCGGTAAATCTTTAATTGATACATTATCGCGTTATTATAAACAAGAAGAATTACAGCTTGCATTTACTTTCCAAGCGAAATATCTTGGTATGTCTCCTTGGGAAAGTCCAGGTGCCTTTTCGATTCTCTCTTATATTGAGCATGCCTATGGGGTTTATCATGTTAAAGGTGGCTTGAACAAGTTGACACAAGCGATGGCTAAAGTTGTACGTGAAAATAATGGAGAAATTTTTACAGGCACTGGTGTATCAAAATTATGGTTAGATGGACGTAAAGTAAGAGGTGTTATTTTAGAAAATGGTGAAAAAGTTGCGGCTGATGATGTCATTATTAACGGAGACTTTGCTCATGCCATGACGAATCTAGTAGAACCAGGTGTACTAAAAAAATATTCGAAGGAAAAGTTAGACAAGAAAAAATACTCTTGTTCAACATTTATGTTATATCTAGGTGTCAATAAAACATTTGATTTGCCACACCATACAATTTGGTTTGCTGAGGACTATCGTCAAAATGTGGAAGATATTACGAATGCCAAAATATTATCAGATGACCCTTCCATTTATATCCAAAACGCTGTTGTGACTGATCCTACAGTTGCACCACAAGGGAAATCAACGCTCTATATTCTTGCACCTGTACCGAATAACTTTAGTAATATCGAATGGGAGAAATGTGAAAAAGACTATCGTGATATGTTAATAGGAATGCTTGAACAGAAACTTGGGGTTGACAATCTTGCGCAATATATTGAGGAAGAAAAAATGATTTCACCAAGAGGTTGGGAAGAGGAAATGGATGTATATAAAGGGGCGACCTTTAATCTAGGACATCAGTTAACACAAATGCTAACATTCCGTCCTCATAATAAATTTGAAGAGTTAGATCATTGCTGGTTAGTAGGAGGAGGTACGCATCCAGGAAGTGGATTACCTATTATTTTAGAGTCGGCACGTATTACGGCAAATGGTATTTTAAGAAAAGAGAAGATGACTGAATTTGCTGTCAAGCCATTACCAAAAGTAGAACTCTTTGACCCTAAAATGCCAAAAGGGCATGGTAACGGCATTGATGCGGTACAAATTTAATGATAAATCTAGTAATCTAGTGTTTTCCTTTCATCGCACCGGAGCAATGTCTAAGGATTAAGTTCATAAGGTTAGTATGAATCTTTTTAAAAATACAAAAAGGTGGGGTAGCACAACTTTATGAGGTGGCAACATTATATTTTTTATTTTTTTCTTATTTGGTATAGCTTCGGTGTGATTTTAGTAGGGTTTAATCTATTGCCAACATGGCTTGAATGGGCAAACAGTGTTTTTATTATCACAGCGGGTGTGCTTGGGGTAATTTATTTTGTTAGGGGATTTGGCGCAATTTACGGTGTGAGTATTAGTACACTCATTTTTATCACAACGTTTATTGTCGAATATTTAGGAGCTACTCATTCCATACTTTTTGGTTCTTATCATTATACGCAATATTTCGCACCTAATCTTTTTGGCGTGCCTATTGCAATTGGTTTCGCTTGGATTATGGTGATTGCCACTTCACATGCGATAGTGCATATTGTTCGTCTACCAAATAGGTGGATTCGCTCTATCATTGCTAGTCTATTAGCAGTGGTGTTTGATTTAGTGCTTGATCCTGTTTCCTTTAAAGTCAAAGAATATTGGATATGGGAACAGAGCGGGTATTATTATGACATTCCACTGACGAATTTTCTTGGCTGGTTTTTAACTGCTTTGGTTTTACATATTGTCATAGGGCTCTTTGGCAACTTGCTAAACGTAGATAAGCAGTGGCAACGACGTATGGTTCTTTTATATAGCTTAATGATTTGTATGTTTGCATTTATCGCCCTGTTAAACAAACTCTATTTAGCAGCAATCATTCCAGTAATCGTTTTAGCTATCCTACTTGTAACTATGAAGCGAGATGAACATTATGTTTGAGGCAAAAAAAAGTAAAGTTGCTGCTTGGATGTTTCACCTCGTGCAACAAAGGTTATTAAATCGCTATTTTCATAAAATTTGGCTTGCTATAGAGGAGCCCTTGCCAAAAAATGCCCTTTTTATTGCCAATCATAGTAGCTGGTGGGATGGACTTATATTTTTTCAACTGGAAAAGCGACAGAAAGTACCACCAATTTATATGATGACGCATGAAGATGGCATAAAACAAGTACCGATTTTTAAATGGATCGGTGCTTTTTCTGTCAATTCTCAAAGTACAAAGCATGTGGTGCAATCGCTCCGTTATGCACAAAAGTTATTATATGAAGAAAAAAGTGTTGCCTTGTTTCCACAAGGGGCAGAGGTTCATTTAGAAGCACGACCATTACAATTTCAAAAGGGGGCCGCTTTTTTAGCGGGAAAATCTCCTCGAATTCCTGTTATTCCAGTTACGATATACTATACTTTTCGCCATATGATAAAAGGGGAAGTATGGATTTCTATTGGAGGTCCCATCGAGACAGAAGGAAGAAACAATGAAATTCTTACACAGCATTTTGAGGAAATTATGACAGCCCAATTGAATTCGTTGAAGCAAGATGTAGTTACAAATCATTATGAAAAATATATCAATATATTATGAGGTGTGAATTTGATTATTTTAATGAGCATCTTACTAGGTTTTTGCATATGGACGATTTTAAATCTCACTTTCTTACCAAACTTAAAAAACCACTTCACCTTGCATGAGTATCCCTTGATTTCAGTATTAGTGCCGATGAGAAATGAAGCAAGAAATGTGCAAAATTGCATTGCAATGCTGAAAAATATTCGCTATGAAAATATAGAAATAATAATTTATGAAGATCAATCGACTGATAGCACATATTCATTATTACTTCAAGAAATTGGGGATGATACTAGATTTCAAGTTATTCGTGGCGAACCATTAACGGAAGGCTGGATTGGAAAAGTACACGCCTGTTATCAGCTCCGCCAACATGCACATGGTCGTTTCTTAGCTTTTATTGATGCAGATGTGACACTACATCAACATACGCTTACCTATGCAATAGCAAGAGCTAAACAATACAATGCGTCACTAGTTACAGGGTTTCCTAAATTCCATTATACAAATTGGCTTGATAAAATGCTTATTCCAATGATGCATTTTATTGTCTATTTCCATTTACCAATTGCGCTTGCAAACTTTACCAAAATTCCGGCTACCACGGCTGCAAATGGCGCATTTATGTTTTTTGAAACGGCAAGTTATGACCAAATAGGCGGACATGAGGCAGTAAAAAGCTCTTTAGTAGAAGATATACATATTGCACAAATACTGAAGCGGAATGGCCATCGTGTATTACTGACCAATGTTACGGATTGTGTGCATTGTCATATGTATGAAACGAGTAAAGAGACATGGGAAGGTTTTTCTAAAAATATTTTTGTAGGAATTGGTCGATCACTCCCAATGGCAATTGGTTTAACATTATTTTATTCGCTATTGTATATCGTGCCATTGATCTTTGGTGTGTATGGTGTGACGACGTGGCAACCACTTTTCATACTTCCTTTTATTATCACAGTTATACACAGAATGATTTGTGATATCGCAAGTAAAACACCAATCGTTTATAGTTTGGGTATTTCAGGGTCTGTTGTGGCGTTGTTATGTATTTTATGGCGTTCAGTTGTGTTATCGAAAACAGGGGGAGCTTATACTTGGAAAGGCAGGTCTTATAAATGAAGGTTAGTATTATTGGTGGTGGGTTAGGCGGGCTTGCCTGTGCCATTTCACTTGCACATAAAGGATACGATGTGCATTTATTTGAGAAAAATAGTACGCTGGGCGGTAAAATGCGTCCAGTTATGTTAGGTGACTACTATTTTGATTTTGGACCGAATACGATAACGATGCCTTATGTCTTTAATCAAGTAATTGAACAAACAGGTGTTGATGCAGCCCCTTATTTTCGCTTTGTTGAGGTACAACCACATATGAAAAATGTAGGAGTAAATGGCGAAACATTTTATTTATCAAATAATCGAGCGTTTATGATTCGTCAGTTACAGCATTTAGATCCACATGGGGCAAAAAATTATCCAGCCTTTATTACAGAAATATCTCGACTATACTTTTTAGCAAGACAGCATTTTTTAAATAAAGCTTTTCTATCAAAAAAGGATTTTATATCACCGAAACTAGCCAAAGCGCTTTTAGCAGTTCGACCCTTTGAAACATTGGAAAAGTTTTTGCAACGTTATTTTACGAATCCTTTTGTTTTGCAATGTTTTATGCGGTATGCAACGTATATTGGGTCGTCTCCGTATAAGACACCTGCCACATTTGCAATGATTGCTTATTTAGAACTTGTGGAAGGCGTTTATTATGTACCTGGTGGGACAGCTTCAATTGCCAAAGGTTTTGAAAGGCGTGCACGCGAGCTTGGGGTGAAAATTTATACGAACAGTGAAGTAATAAATATTGATATAGACAATGGTGTAGCAAAAAGTATTGAACTCAAACAGGGTGAGAAAATTTCTAGTGACTTATTGGTAGTAAATGCAGATATTTTACAGGCAATGCCAACGTTAATGGACAGTAGCTTTCTCGCAAAAAAGAGGCAGATTACGCCATCGTCCTCGGTTTTCGTTATTCTAGCAGGCTTAAATAAAAAGATAGCATCTTTGGAACATCATAATGTCTTTTTCTCACCAAACTATTTTAACGAGTTTGAGCAACTATTTGAGCAAAAGGTTTATGCGAACGAGCCGACAATTTACATTTGCAATTCATCTAAAACAGATGTGACTCGTTCTCCTAAAGGTGATAATTTGCTTATTTTAGTGAATGCACCCGCTGGGCAAACACCACCTGACCAATATGATGAAATAATAATGAAACAACTTGAGCGATATAGCATTTATATAAAAGACGCCATTGTACAAAAGCAAATTATTACGCCACAAACGATTGAACAAGATTTCAATAGCTATAAGGGTGCTTTATATGGGTATGCATCCAATAGTTTTCGCAGTGCTTTTTTTCGTCATCCCAATAAGAGTTCGATTGCATCAAACTTATACTTTGTAGGTGGCAGTACGCATCCAGGAGGGGGATCACCTCTTGTGACATTAGGTGGCATGCATGTAGCCGATGCAATTGTCAATCAACATTAGCGACAGTGATTGAAAGGACATTCGCAGTTTTTATAGAATTGTTATAAGTGGGGTAACCAGAAGGGTGAGATGATATGGGGCAAGTTAAAATATATGGTGTGAAAGATAGCTTAAATCCTATTAAGGCAACATTATCGACGATTATTCATGCATGTATGGTAGAGGCACTTGCATTGCCTTCAGATAAGAAATTTCATCGTATTTTTCCGATGGATAAAGAAGATTTTTGCTTTCCCAGTGATAGAAGTGATGCCTATACCATTATTGAAATAAGCATGTTTGAAGGTCGAACAGTGGAAACGAAAAAGCAATTATTTACATTGTTGTTTGACAAGATTCATAGTGAACTGCGTATAGCGCCTCAAGATATCGAAATTACGATTTTTGAAACGCCAAAACATAATTGGGGAATACGGGGACTGCCTGGAGATGAGTTAACATTAACTTATAATGTAAATGTATGAGTTTTTGTATAGGTAGATTGAAATGACAGACCTTTGTAACAAACGGTTATCGAAATTTACTTAGGCAAGTACTAAACAAAAAGGGTTGAACAACGTGATAAGAAAAGGCTACTTCATAGACAAAGAAAACAATCAGATGTTTCACGATGAAGTATGCGTATCAAATAAAATTTACGCTAATAATGTTACGTTACGGGAACTTGAACAAATGATTTTTAGTGGCGAATTAGAAGAAATTTTTATCTGTCACTATCAAACGGAACGAATAAGTACGTTAAAGCGTTTAGTAACGCATGATGTTAAGTCTGAATGGCGTACAAAGTATAAAAATAATATTAGCCTTGATGATGAAGCTTGCTTAAATGATTTTCCTAATGGCTATTGCTTTTTTGTAGAGCTTTGGAAAAGCGCTAAAGGTACTACTATTTTAGTGTTATTCCAATGTCATTAAAAATCATCCATTAGTAAAAATATTTTAGCAGAGGAGGAGAAAAGCTTTTTCCAAAGTAGACAACAAAAAAGTGTTAGATTGATTGTGGTCAATCTAACACTTTTGCTTTTTCAAGCTATTTTTTATTTGTTATTTCTATAATTTAATTGTCCAACCGAATGAATCTTCAAGCGTGCCATTTTGGATGCCTGTTAATGTATCGTAAAGCATTTGTGAAATTTCACCAATTTCACCGTTATTAATTAGGATTTTTTCGTCGCGCCATTTCAACTCTCCGACAGGTGAAATAACTGCTGCCGTGCCCGTACCAAATGCTTCTTCCAATGTGCCGTTATGATAGGCTTCAACCACTTCATCAATTGAAATGCGACGTTCTTCGACTGGGATGTTTTTTGCTTTTAATACGTGCAGCATCGAATCACGCGTAATACCTGGTAAGATGCTTCCGTTTAATGCTGGCGTAATGACAGTACCATTTATTTTGAAGAAAATATTCATGCTCCCTACTTCTTCAATATAACGGTGTTCCTTGCCGTCAAGCCATAATGTTTGAGAGTAGCCTTCCTTGTGCGCAATTTCTTGTCCTTTCAGGGCACTTGCATAGTTACCAGCGGTTTTTGCTTCGCCAGTTCCCCCCACAACAGCTCGTACAAAGTGCTGTTCCACCATAATTTTGACTGGATTAATGCCTTCTTTGTAGTAAGAACCCGACGGTGACATAATAATAATAAATTGATAACTATTCGAAGGGTGTACGCCCAAGTGAGGCTCGGTTGCAATAATAAATGGACGGATATAAAGAGATGTTCCTGGTGCGGTTGGAACCCATTCACGATCCAATGTTACTAATTGCTTTAACGCCTCTAACGCAAGTTCTTCATCAATTGCTGGAATGACGATACGCTCATTTGAATGATTTAAACGGTTGAAATTACGGTCTGGACGGAATAATAGCACGCCGTTATCTACTGTTGCATAAGCTTTTAAGCCTTCAAATACAGCTTGTCCATAATGGAAGACCATTGCTGATGGATCGATAGAAAGTGGCTGATACGGGATAATGCGTGGATCATGCCATCCCATTCCTTCAGTATAATCGACTATAAACATGTGATCTGTAAAAAATTGTCCGAACCCTAATTGGTCTACTGCAGGTTTTTCTTTTGGTTGTGTTGTTAATTCTTTTTTAATTTCTAACATCGTCATATCCTCCGCGTCTTATGTCATTAGGTGATTTATCTATAATACTTAATAATACTGTTTATTTTAAATTAATGAAATACTAAGAATCTACTAATAATTAATAAAATTGCTGAAATATTTATTTAATTCAACAAATTCCAACATTACATAGATAAAGAAATGTTTTTTCATAAGGTGAGCATCATGTGCTTTAGTTGTGACGTCCAAGATAGGCATAATTAGAGTCTTCTACTTTCAAATGCTAACTATGTATGTAATTAGCACGTCGAAACGATTATGATTGAAGTAAAGGTTTGGAAATTAAAGTGGGGGTACCTGTCCAAAGATAGCATAAAAAGACAGGATGAAATTAATTGAATACGATAATCTTGAAGTAAGGAGTGAGGGCATTTGAGTTGGATTGAGTCGATTCAAAAGGCAATAAATTATATAGAAGAGCATTTACATGAAACCATTACGATGGAACAAATAGCACAAGAAGTAAATGCCTCTGTTTTTCATTTTCAACGGACATTTTCTATTTTAACAGATATGTCTATAGCAGATTATATTAGACGAAGAAGATTAACGTTGGCTGCCCAAGAGTTAATCAATACAGATAGTAAAGTAATCGACATCGCCTACAAATATGGCTACGACTCTCCTGAAGCTTTTACCAAAGCATTTCGAAAGCAGCATAACGTAACGCCAAGTGAAGTACGTAAACAGCAAGGACCATTACAATCATACAATCGCCTGATAATCCAGGTGACTTTGAAGGGAGCAGAACCAATGAAATATAACATTGTAGAGAAAGAGAAGTTTCAAGTCGTGGGTGTTAAAAGAACGTATAATTGCCAAACAGGTGAGAATTTACAAGGCATACCTCAATTTTGGAATGAACTAAATGGGCAAGGTATGGACGAGCAATTATTTACATTAAACAACGGGCAAATCAAAGGGGTACTTGGTGTGTGTGTACCAGATGAAAACTATAAGGATAACAGTTTAATAGACTATTGGATTGCAACAAATCACGTAGGAGAAGTACCTGAAAATATGTTAGCAATGGAAGTACCGGCATCCAAATGGGTTGTATTTGAAGTGCGAGGCCCGATGCCTGATGCGATGCAAAATGCTTGGAAGAAAATTTTCTCGGAATGGTTCCCATCCAATCCATATGTACCTGCTGGAACAGCTGAATTAGAAGTTTATACGGATGAAGATCCTACAAGTGAAAATTTATATTCGGAAATTTGGATACCGATTAAGTAGTAAGGCGGTGCCAGGCACGCAAACAATTCTCAAACAATTTGTAACTTCGTAAAGAGTAGTGAAGCCAAGAATGTAATTTATTCTTGGCTTTTTGACTTGTTTGTCGAGCAGACTTAAAATTTTGTTCTAAAATAAGTTATGGCGCAAATGAAATACTTTATAGAACAATTTAGCGTCCCTGCTCATTTTGCTGTTGGTGTTCATTTGTGGCAATAAACATTTTTGAAACCTATCATCACAGTATTTTGTTCTACCGTATTTGGCATAACATTCGTCATGCTTCTTACAGCAAGAATCAACTGCATTTGTTGGTGCGCCTGGGCCTGAACATCCTGGTCCACAATATCTATAGCCTGGATAACAAAATCCTATTTTTCTATTCCTATTCACAGTGATAACCTCTTTTCAAAAAAGTTTTCATACTATACATTATGTAGCGTTCACATTTGAAAAGAGATGAAAAACTAGTGATAAATCAAAAAAGAATGGATAAAGTAGTGAAAATTAAAGCGACAAAATATCACCATCATTCGGCACTGATACGGCATGTGCCAGTCGCTGCTCGTCTAGAAAATTAGTTAACTGCGCTCGGCTTAATTTGCAATGATTGATGGTTTCAAGATGGACAATCACAAGCTTTGTGTTTGGGGATAAGCGAGCAATACGTGCAACATCTTCGCGCGTCATTGTTATTACAGTTCCCCATATCATCTGTGCCTCTGATGCATTTAAAATGGCGATATCCGGCTGCAACTCTCTGAAAGCTCTGTCTATAGCTGGTGTCCAAATACAATCACTGACGATATAAATGGAACCTTCTTCCGTCGTATTTAAGAAAAAGCTAGAAACAGGTCCTAGTAATTTGCCAGTAATACCAGGTGCATGTCGTCCTGCTAGTCGTTTCAAGTGAATTCCTTCCCATTCATAACAATCATTGATAGCTATTACCTTTTTAAAACCCGCAGACCGTATTGCTGTGGCATCTTGTGGCTGACAAAAGACAGGAATCTGTTTGTTCAGGATAGCCATCGCTCTTTTATCCCAGTGGTCAAAGTGACGATGCGTTAATAAGATGGCATCCATATCTTCAAAAATGTTTAGTGGAACAGGTAATGGAGTTAATGGATTTCTACGATAATTTCGGGTAAATGGCACGGGTGCAAGTTTACTGACATCACTTAACATTGGATCAATTAGTATGCGTTTTTCGTTGATAAATAAAATCGACGTTGCGTGTCGAATATGTTGGAGGCGAATGGTCATATGAACTCCTTCAAGTGATTTATTTTTTACATACGCTATCATATTATGAAGTTTGTTTCTACTAATTAGTAGAAGGTGGAGAACAGTTAAGGTTTTTGTAAGCTAATTAAAAAACTGCTGTAAGGTTGCGTAGTTATACTTGCGAAGGAGCAAAAAATACAGTATTGATGAAAGGAGTTATGGAGAATGAATCCAACCGTTACACAAAAAGAAAGGATTGTTTCCTTAGATATTATTCGTGGTTTAGCGCTATTTGGCATATTATTTATAAATGTGGGGGCTTATCAGTTGGTAGTTGAAGGACAACCATTGCCTGTTTATAGCAAATTCAATAGCATACTAGATACGGTAATTGATATATTTATCGAGAAGAAATTTTTTTCGATTTTTTCATTACTCTTCGGTGTAGGTTATTATATTTTCACTTCACGTGCTGAAGCTCGGGGGGATAAGCCGAGATGGCGCTTTGCAAGAAGATTACTAGCATTATTTCTTATAGGGATTGTCCATTTAATTTTTTTCTGGGGCTCCATTTTATCTGCTTATGCAGTAATCGGTCTTTTTTTGTTGCCATTTTATCATGCAAAAGTTTCTACAATGAGCAAGTGGCTATTTAGCTTGATTGCGGTTTATATTGTGAGCATATTGGGCCAAATGTTTATGCCAAATATAAGTTTCTTATCTACAATTTTTGATTTCTTAGGCAATGATATCATGACGATTTTTATTATGTTTTTAACTGGTTTTCTCGTTGCAAAAGCTAATTGGATAGGCAACGTAAGACAACATACCAAGCAAATTCAATGGGTGATTTATGTAACATGTCCATTGTTTATAGGCTTATCTAGTTGGATTGGGTTTGCCTCTCAAAATCAAGATGCGCATCTTCATTTACTACTTGGTTTAGGTGTAATCCCGACGACCTATTTTTATGTAGCTTGCTTATTGCTTATTTTAGAACATGAGCCAATTGTAAAAATATTAAAGCCTATTGGACGTGTTGGACAAATGGCTTTTACAAACTACTTAGCTCAGAGCTTTATAGGGCTAGCTATAATAAAGTTAATGGGACTTGAAGTCCTATCAACTTCCTATATAGTGATAATTGCCATTATCATTTTTGTCATTCAAATTATCTTTAGTGTTATATGGTTTAAATTCTTTAAAATGGGTCCGTTAGAAAAAGTGTGGAGATGGATGACTTATGGAAAAAAAGTATCGGTAAAATCATAAATAGCAAAAAATTAACGTCAGGGCATTATTGCACTGGCGTTTTTTGAAATAACAATCATATACTGTTACTATTGAAAGTATAAATTTGTAAAATTAATGAAACTAAATGACAAGTTATCCGTAAAATAGATAACAAGAATAAGGGGAGTACAAATATGACGAAACAATTAAAAAAATATATGGCAGTGACTACAGCGTCGTTTATGGTGATGCAACTAGCAGGATGCGGTAATGCTGAAACGGAGGTAGTGAAGGAGTCTGACCCCGTTAATACGACGGATACGGTTGAAAATAATTCCCAAACGACGAATGAAGATGAATTGCTAAATGTACATAACAGTGAGATGGCTGATGCTTGTGATGAGTGGCAAGAAAGTGATGATGGTTCCTATGAATGTTTAGACGAAAATTCTTCATATTACGCACAGCATTTCTTTAATGGGTTAATGTATGCTACTGCGGGTGCAATGATTGGTAGTGCCATTTACAAAAGTCGTAATTTAAAAAATGGCACGGAGCGTAACAATCACAGTGGCGGCGCGGCAGGATCGACAACGACTACGAATAAGTCGAATGCTACAAACTCGAAAAATGGCATCACAACGGGAGGTTCTTCTTCGACGTCATCTGGTACCTCAACAAGTGGTTCAAGCTCAAATGTAAATAGTTCTACATCAAATAATACGAATTCGAATGCTTCAACATCTAGTGGTTCAAACACAAATTCGACTAACACGAATTCTTATTCGAGCGGTCAGCGTTCATATTCCAATGGTTCTAGTTCCTCTTCAAGTGGTAGTTCGTATAATAGCTCTTCATCAAACGCTGGGAAATCAGGTTTCGGCTCTGGAGGGGCTTCTAGAGGAGGCTCGTCTTCGTCCTAACCGACTGGAGAAGGAGGAAGCACGATGGAACACGCTACATATAGTAAGCAACGGCTAAAATTCTATTCGCAATTTCCTAATTTCTTTTCTGATTTTGAAGATCTAGAATATGCTTTATACGATGTGATGGAACTGCAAAAAGAGAAGATAGACGAGATTTATTACGCCACGAAGATGCTTTGGCAAATCTTTTTAAAAGTTGGAAAACAATTTAAGCATTTAACAGACGAACAGCTTTTTGCCCTTGGCATTCGGTCGGAAATGATGCCTTATATCGAATTGGATTATTTACAGCAACAGTCCATCCTTGCTCGTTTTGATTTTATTTGTACGGAGGAAGGCGATATAAAATGTCTAGAACTGAATGGAGAAACACCATTTCTTGTCCAAGAAACGTTTGAAATGAATGAACAGCTCTGTCAGCATTTCCAACTAGAAAATCCTAATGATGTAGCAGCATTGCAAAAAACGCTATCTGGTGCACTTTTTGCCGCAATGCATTATTTACATGATGTTAAAAAACCTAAAATAGTTATAACAGGAAAAACGGCTGAAGAGGATTTTGAGGAATATTGCCAGGTGAATTTTTTAAAAACTTGTGTCCCATTTGATATTGAATATGTACCTATCCAAAAGCTAATTATTTTTTCTAAAGATACGCCTAGCGTAAAGAGAGGGCTTTATACACCTTCTATGGAAAAAATCGATATTTTATATCGCCCCGCACATCCAATGGAGTTTTTAATTGACGATATAGCATCTGATGGTGAAAGAATTGGTCTGCAATTACTAGAACTTGTAAAAGATCGTAAGCTTGCCATTATTAATGCGCCAGCGGCCTATGTTCTTCAGTCCAAAATTTTATTATGGCTAATTTGGGAGCGGAAAAATGATCCACTATTATTTAATGCGGAGGAGCGGTCTGCAATTAATAAGTACATGTTACCAACTTATTTGTCCGCAGAGCCATTTGTAGCAGATGGAGTGCCTTTTGTGAAAAAACCTGTCTATTCTCGTGAAGGCAATACAGTAGAAATTTATGCCGGGGACGGCTCTAAAACAAATGCATCTGCCTACACACATTATGATGATAATTTGTTTATTTACCAGCAGTACGTTGAAATGCCTTCCATCAATATTCAACAGACGGATGGCTTCCATTCTAAGAAATGGCTCATCGGCTCTTTTATCGCTGATAATCGCGCGTGTGGTTTGTCTTGTCGCGTAGGCAATCAAATTACCGAATGGGATTCCCATTGGTTAGCTATAGGCTATAAATAAGGTAAAACCCACTTTGCTTTCTGTCTATGCAGGAGGCTCAGTGGATTTTTACTTTCCATTTTAGTTTATTAATCGTTCCAACCTTTACAGACATCAATCCATTGTTGATAAGGTGTATATGCTTCTAGTTCCTGAATGCTAAGTTCAATAGCGGAATTGCTACTGCCACAGGCAGGAAATACCGTTGCAAAATGTTTAAGCGATTCATCTAAGTAAACGGCAACTCCATCATGAATACCGAATGGGCAAACACCCCCGATATCATGTCCAATACGTGCATTGACTTCTTCCTTGGCAAGCATTTTAGCCTTCGTGCCAAAAATCGCTTTATATTTAGCATTGTCAATTTTGGCATCACCCGCTGCTACAATTAAAATCGCCCCATCATTTACAAGAAATGATAGTGTTTTAGCGATACGCTCTGGTTCACAGCCAAGTGCTTTTGCAGCCATTTCAACGGTTGCTGAGCTTTCACTTAGTTCCTGTATTTTGTGTTGTAAATTCCACTGTGCAAAATGCTCACGTACTTTTTCAATTGCCATTTAAAACCCTCCTTGCTGTGTTCTTTATCTATTTTAACATAATTTTCAGAATTTAAAGTTAAAGCTCCGTGCGTTCAACAAGTTTTTATTGTGGAATATTTTGTAACTTTCTTTCTGTTGGCAACGTCAAATTAGGCAAACGTTTGAGTGAGGAAGTGGAGCACTTGAGTTATAGAAGAATTATTTCTTTTGTAGTTATTGTAAGTATGCTAGTTATAGCCATTTTTCCATGCAAAGCAAACGCAACAAGTTGGGCATATCCTTTCGTGGTTTGGGACAATTATATTTATGTGATGAGCGATGAAAATGTAAATAATATTGATAAAGAAATTGGAGAAGTCACGAAGTATTCCGATATGGAACAATATGGAGGGAACTTTTCAAATGTATATCCAATTGGGACAAAATATTATTCAATTGTTGGTATTAATACGGATGATACAATTGCCGTCCAAGTTGGAGACAATCAGTATATCAAAGCCTTCCGAGAAGGCCCCTATACTTACAAAAAAAGCTATATACACTATATCTTTAAAGGTTTGGGGATTTTAGCGTTTTTATTTGTCGTATTCTTTATCTTTTCTCAAACTCGCAAGAAACTTTAGCAATCCATATGTTGGATAAGGAGGAATACCTAATGAAGTATATTAAAGGCTTATATGGAGCACTTGTACTAATGATGGTCGTTATGTTAATAAGCACAACTATATTGCAAGATCAATATTCGGGGATAGCTATGTTCATTTGTCTAGGATTATTTTTAATTGGCACAGCCTTTTTTATAAATGCCAAACATTTAAAGAATGAAGATTTATGAAAGATTACAATTATACAGATTTGCAGCATGATCTAACGATGGGGAGAGAAATTCATTTCATTTATAAAAAAGAAAATTACTATATAGGTCGTGGAACTGGTCAGTTTATGTTTTGGAAATTCTATGATTCAGCGAGTGAAATAATTGGCGAAGACGCTGAAGATTTACTTCGAAAGATTAAACTGGATGGTCAATTAATCAAGGAATTGTGGGATTCCATTGAAATTGATGTTTACTAATGTTCGAGCTGACTAGGAATGGAAATTTGATATAAAAGGTTTTTAGTGGAAAAAAGGTATAATTAAAAAGTGTGAAGAACAGCAATTGTTAAAGGAGGCGTTCAGTATGGAAAATACGAGATTGAATGTGAATGGTTACAAGGGGATAACGCCTTACTAACAAAGTTATTTAGCGTTTCCCCGAAAAATGAAAGGGGAAAATGAAGATGGAACAAAATGTCCAAATTGTCGAATTAAATGCAGAAAACTGGTATGACTGTTGTGAATTAGAAGTATCACCAGAGCAAAAAAAATTCATGGAATCCAATGCAATCTCAATTGCCCAATCAAAGTTTGAGCCGACTTTAAAGCCATATGCTATTTATGATAATGAAAAAGTGGTTGGCTTTTTAATGTACAATTCCGTTCAAGAAGAACTTGATGGCTATTGGATATATCGAATAATGGTCGATAAGACCTTCCAAGGTAAGGGTATTGGAAAAGTTGCAACTACGTTAATGCTTTCAGAGATGGCTAAATTACCGAATGCAAAGAAAATAATTGTAGGTTACCATCCAGAAAATTTAGAAGCCCATCATTTATATACAAGTTTAGGATTTATGGATGAAGGGGATAGATTCGGTAAGGAAATGGCAGTAATCAAGATAGTAGAGTAACAAGTTTGATAGAGTAGTTGAATAAGGAATAGGGCCATTCTTTGGTCCTTTTCTTTTTTGGAGGTAGGATTTATGAATGGTAATTATAAATGTTGTATCGATATTCGACTGAGCGGTGGAGATATACAATTCGACGTTTCTGATGATATGCAGCTATTTCGTTTTCAATCAGGTATAGGCTTTGTAGCAATTCCGCATTTTTTTATAACGTTATCGGCACTTTATAAAGGTGAAATCAGCGAGGCACAGCTAGATTGTCACGGGAATGCTGATTATTATTTATTTTCAAGTGATGGTCAAAATCTTTTTATTGAACATGTAGGCCATTATCCACAACGTACAGATACATATCAATTTAAGCTAAAGGTTTATATGGAAGCTATTTCTTGCGCATTTTTAAGCTATCTACAGCAACTTGAAAAGGAAGGGATATTACCTTTAAAAGAACAAGAATTTGGTCATCCATTATGTGATGATGTATTACATGCATTTGATAATTTTTCCGCAGTTCTAAGAAGCTGAGTTCGTGGTAATTTGCGACTATTTTGGATGGTATATTTTATGTGAACGTCAAAGTATATTTTAGCGAGGGATTCAATTATTATGATGAACATTGTACCACCTAAGCCTTTTTTCTATAAAGGTGGAAAGCAAGCGGTTTTATTATTACATTCTTTTACAAGCAATACGATGGATATGAAAAAGCTAGGAAAGTATTTGCAACAGCACAATTATACTTGTTATGCACCTTTGTACAAAGGACATGGTTTACCAGCAGAAGAATTGCTGACGTTTGGACCGAGTGATTGGTGGGAGGATGTACGACAAGCTTACCAGTTGTTGAAGGATGAAGGGTATGAAAAAATAGCGGTAATCGGCCTTTCTCTTGGTGGCGTGTTTGCCTTTAAAATTGCTCAAGAATTAGAGGTAAATGGTGTTGTGACAATGTCCGTACCAAGACATAGGGAAGCTTTATTTCTTCAAAAGCGCGCCTTTTATTATGCAAAGGAATACAAACGACTCGAAGGAAAAAACGAGGACCAAATAAATATGGAAATGGCCCTTCTACAAAATTTGCCTAATCATACATTGGTGGAATTTCAACAGTTAATTGATGTAACAATGGATAAGTTGGCATTGATTACAGCACCTATTCGAATAATGTATGGTGCATTGGATGATCCGTTGTATAAAGAAAGTGCCGAAGTTATTTTTCACAACGTTGTGTCGCAGCATAAAATAATAAAAGGGTATCCAAACTCTAAACATTTGATGACATTAGGGTTAGATCTGCATGACATAAACCAGGATATACTTGCTTTTTTACATGATTTAACGTGGTAGTTTCAATCAAGTTATTTCCATCAAAACAGTGGGAAATCAATACTTCCCACTGTGTCTTCTTCATTTAGTGTTTTATAAATTTCAGTGATTTCGTTTTTATTTCACTAACAAAAGTTGAGGCTAGTAGTAATATACCCCCAAGTATTTGAAGCATTGTCATATGCTCTTGTAGAATAAAAGCGGAAATCAAGATGGCTACAAAGGGATCAACATAGCTGAGCATGGCAATACTTTGCCCCTTTAATTTCTCCATACCCGAGAAGAATAGCCAAAATCCAATCCCCGTATTAAAAATCCCTAAAATTAAAATAAAAGGAATGGATGAACCAGATACTTTTACGATATCAAAACCGGACGTTAACAACACGTAAGGCAAGAGAAGTACAGCGGTAGTTCCAAGCTGAATAATCGTCAGTTCCAGTTTTTCTATATCCTGAATGAATTTATTTAATAACAATAATATAGCGTAAAAAGCGGCGGCAATTAATCCATAAAAAAGTCCAAGAAGATCATCGGTTTTTGATGCACTTAGACCTTCACCGACAATACATACTAAACCGGTAATCGCAACCAGAACGCAAACAATTTTTTTCCAAGACAATGGTTCTTTCAGTACGTATGGAGAAAGAAGCATGACAAACACGGGCGCAAAATAATAGCCAAGTGTTGCATTGGCAATTGTCGTATAGTCGTAGGATTGGTAAAGGAAAATCCAATTTCCCCCCAAGGCAATACTAGAAAACACCAAAATGACAGCATTCGCTTTTACCAACTGCCATGCTATTGTTTTCTTCAAAATAAAAAAGACGATTGTTAAAAACAAGCATCCAATAAAACTGCTTAGCAAAGCTCTTTCGCTCGAAGATAGGTCAATATTTCGTACTACTAAACCAATTGTACCGAAAATGACCATGGATAAAATAAACTGAATGTTTGATTTCATTGTATACTCCTTCGAATCTGCGAAACAGCTTATATCTCGCAGATTCTTAATCTGTTTTGTATATAAGCTTATTCGGAGTATACGGTGGTGGCGGTGATGTTGAAAGTGGCTTCCAAACGCAAATATTTATATCGGATAATGACATGAAAAGTTCCTCCTGTTTCATAAAAAATTATATTTTACTTATTATACCATTAGAAATCTTCGAAAAGATTCCAGAAAAAATAAACCATTTAGAGTGCAAGTAACGAAGTTAAGAAAATAAGATACTTTTGAAGCGATGTATAATGATATTCCTTACCTTTGTAATATGTAGAAACGTATAGAAGTTAAATACAAAAGTTAATGGGAGGTGGATACACATGAGCAGAAGTAAAATCTTCGCTATCTTTTTGTTAGTCATCTTTGGTGGACTGATTATAGCGGGTTTTTATACTATGAATGATGTACAAATCGAAAGTATCTATAAACTTGATGAGCAAAGTATTATTGAAAGAAATGGTGAGCACTATTTACTCATAGATAATCGCGAGTTGTCTTTATCGAAGAGCTATTATGAAAAACTAGAATTAGAAAAATACAACGAATACAAAATTAAGTATGTTTATAATCGATTGATAAATAATGACGGTGAAGTTGTGGCGCTCAAAAGATATGGTGAGCAGCCTTGGGGTCAATAATGAAACTGCGAAACGCCACTAAAATGGGGGAATCGCCACTAAGTCATAAGAAATCGCCACAAAAACCATGAGAATTGCCATACGTTCATACTAAAATAAAAAAAGATGTGTACTGTAATGACTTCAGTACACATCTTATCCTCATTAGACTGTAAATTTTTTGGTGATGTTGTTTAATTGTTCAGATTGGTCAGCTAGCATTTGAGCGCTGGCTAATATTTGTTCCATTAGAGTGGCTATTTCTTCAGTCGAAGCAGTTGTTTCTTCTACACCAGCAGCAGATTCTTCTGACACGCTTGCGATTGAAGTAACTGACATGTTAAGTATTTGTCCTTTATCTACAAAACTTTCAAGTTCATTCGAAATAAAACCAACTTTTGTTGACATGTTTTCAATCAGCTCCGCAATTAAATTAAACGTTTTTGCGGTTTCTTTTATTTGGGATGTTCCGTTTTGGATCGTTTTATAGCCGAATTCTAATGATGATGCAACTTCGGCAGATTCTAGCTGCACATCGTTAACAATACTTGTAATGTCATTAACACTAAATTTTACTTCTTCAGCAAGCTTTCTTACTTCGTCTGCAACTACAGCAAAGCCTTTTCCATGTTCACCTGCTCTTGCAGCTTCGATTGCGGCATTTAGCGCTAATAAATTGGTTTGTTCTGAAATACTCGTAATAACAGAGATGATGTCATTAATTTTGGCAGTTTTTTGATCTAATTCTTTCACCTTCGTAACGGAATCTTCCACTAAATCTTCTATATTATGCATATTGCTCTCGGATATTGACATCAGTTTATTGCCACTGATTGTAGCTGTTTTTACTTTTTCAGTAAGGGTTCTTACTTGTATCCCTTCTTCATTTGATAATTTAATTTTTTCTATAAAGTCGGAAAGTGTTTCACCGAGATTGGCACAGTTTTGCGCTTGTTCTTGAGAACCTGAAGCTAATGCCTCCATAGTGATCGCAATTTGTAAGCTACCTTCCTTCACTTCATTTGCAGAAGCGGAAAGCCCTTTACTTTGCTCTTTTACATTGTCACTTGCGTTAATAATATTGGTAATAACATTTTTCAAATTACTATTCATTGTATTCGTAGCTTCAATTAATTGGGCTGTTTCGTCTTTTGCCTTCGTGACAAGATTGGTAGATTGTAAGTTTCCATCCGCAATTTGTAACATACGGTCAACAACCTTTTTAATTGGCGTTGAAATAATTCTCGCTGTTACTATTGCTAAAATAATGGCAACCATAATGATAATAATAGACATCATTAAACTGGCTTTTTTAATGCTTGTTCCTGTATCCATTACATCATTACCTTCGTTAAGAATGATGTCTTTTCTTTTATCAGCAATGTCTTTAAAACCAGACATCAAGTCCCTACCTAGGGGCTGCACTTTGTTGGCCATAATGGCAAGTGCTTGTTCCTTATTCCCTTTATCAAACGCTACAAACACTTCTTCAGTAATTGTTTTACGCCATTCTATACTTTTATCAATAAGTTGCTTTGCTTCTTCAGAATTTGTTTCTTGAAGGACTTGATTTTGTAATGCTTTACTTTCCTCCGTATATTGAAGAAATGCCTCTTTATAGGAAGGGTCATTATACAATATGTATCCACGTGCTAACGCGATTCGTTGGGCAATATTAAAGGCTAATTCTTCATCAGCGATTAACAATGGTAAATCTTCTTTTATTATAGCGTCGGTATCATGATTGAATTTCACAACGGACTTGAAGTTATATACGCATAAAGCTGTAATTAATAGGATGATAATTAAAAATACGCCTAATAATTTATGTTTGATGCTTTTCACTAAGGTTTCCTCTTTTCTTGAAAAAAAATCTTTTTAAGAATGTAATACTAATGGCTGAGTCAGGTCTTTTATTAGGTAATTTTTGCCACGAAATTAATTTTATAGAATAGTTATTAATTCGTCAATAAGATGATTAAGAAAACATTAACTACCTAAATAAATTTTTTTATTATAACAATAGATATAACGTTAGGCTCTTTGTACTGTAGGAGCATACAATTGTTTGTTTACGTACGTTAAAAATAATCAAGACATTTTTAGTTGAAATGCAATATGGAAATAAAGAAATTCCTTTAACTTAAAACTATTCTACGCAATGTTTTTTTTGTAGGAATATTGCAGTTTATGTTCTCATCTTTAAGGCATTTGCATAATCATCAAATATTCTAGATAATAGAAAATGGTAAAAATTTTCATTTATGCAAGTGATGAACGATTCAACAATGAAATTTATAAAATGGAGGTTCATATAGATGGTAGATCGTGTTCTTAAACATTTTGGATTAGATGCTGTATTAGTCAGTGAGGTGGAAGATTCCAATAGTTCAACAGTTGTTAAATGTGCACTACGTAATAAGGAAAATGTTTTTGTGAAGATACCTTTTTCAAAATTAAAATATCAACGAGAGTTAGAAGCGTATGAGCTATTAAAAGGAAGGGTAGCTATACCAGACATGCTGGATTGTTGGGCTGGTGATGAAGCCTGTACAGGAGCATTTTTATTATCCGAATTAAAAGGTAAACCGTTAACATTTGAAGCTCCACCAACAGTAGCTTATCAAGTAGGGGTCTTGCACGCATCCATCCATTCCGTCCAACCTCCTGTTTTGCACAAATTAATCGGCATTGATAATGAGTTTGCTAGTTGGTCTAATTTTGTGGAACGCCAGTTTTATAGTTTTGCAGAAGATGTTAAAGATGTGGTAGATGTTTGTTTATACAATCAAGCCATGGCTCATTTTGAAAAAATGAAACAACAGCTCCCATCACCTGATGGACCAAGTTTGATACATATGGATTTTCGGCCAGCGAATATTATTGTGGATGCTAATAAAGTATTAGGTACAATCGATTTTGAATCTGTCCGATTTGGTTCCACCGAAATAGATTTTACAAAGCTATATCGAGATTTTTTAAGTCGGGATATTACATTATTTCAAGCTTATCAAGAAGGATACAACAGTATTAGGCCATTAAGCGATTTAGATGTGGTATTGCCTTTTTATCGATTTACAGATGCTTTCAATAGTATCGGATGGTGTAAACGCCGTGGACTTGAGAAAAATGCTGTGTTTTTGGAACGGAATTTAGTTATTTTGGAAAAATTGCTAAAATAATGGGTAGTCACGTAAAATAACGGAACAAATATGTCTTATTTACTTTAGGACTCGAAAAGAAGATAAAATAAAGAGGTATAGTCATATGATTATAGTATCAAAAGACCATTTTCAGTTGATTAAAACGAAACTTAATGAAGCACCAACGTTTGTATTTAGCATATTGGATTCGATGATTAAAGGAACGGTTTATGCAGATGCTGTTGATTACAAGACATTGCTAATCGCAACGGATTCAGGATTAAATTATGTTGCTGGACAGGTATTAGATGAACGATTCCTTCAGCACCTCGTAAAAATTTTTGATGCATCTGTAGAGCAAGGAAAGCGCTTTACATTATTTTCACCTAGTGCAGCGTGGGATCGTGAAATTGAAAAATATCTGAAGCAGCAGGTAGGCAAAGTCCAGCGTTATGCTTTTTCATTTGACGCACAGACGTATAAAAAAAGAAAAAACAGTGATAAAAGCGAATATGACGTAGCTAAAATTGGGCAGGCGGATATCCAACATTGTTTGGAGTTTGACCACAAATATTACGATACATATTGGGATTCAACGGATAATTTTATCCAAAATGGAATAGGATTTTGTGTCAAGGATAATGAGCAAATTATTAGCGCAAGCGTATCAATTTTTAAATCTACAAAATTTGCTGAAATAGATATTGTGACAGATTCCCATTATAGAGGAAAAGGATTAGCAAGTATCGTTGCGGAACAATTTATCGATGATTGCCTAGCCGCTCATATTCAACCTCGTTGGGACTGTGATATTGATAATCAAGCTTCAATTAATTTAGGGACTAAATTGGGTTTTATAAATCCGCGGCCCTATAACGTTTACTTTAAAATTAGACACGATGCTAATGGTCCGTGTTAAAAGTATTTTTCTTCGTCTTCATATGACACATTTATCGTTTTGTAGTCATACACTAACTTTGGGGTGAATGAATTGCCAAGAGTAAAATATCGTGATGCAGACATTGACTTAATGGCGAGGATGATGAGAGCAGAAGCTGTAGGTGAAGGGAAACAAGGGATGTTGTATGTTGGCAATGTGATTGTCAATCGGCTAGTTTCCAATTGTTTAGACTTTAAAGATTTAAGATCAATTGAAGATGTTATTTATCAAGTCCAAGGCGGAAATTATTCATTTGAAGCAGTTCAAAAAGGAAATATGTTCTATCAAAGAGCAAGAGAAACGGAGAAAAGATTAGCTAAACAAAATTTAGATTATTGGCGAGAGCACCCAGGGAAATACGCACTCTGGTACTTTAATCCGTACGCGCCGTGCCCACCAACATGGTACGGTCAACCATTTGCAGGACAGTTTAAAAACCATTGTTTTTATGAACCAGCACCTGACACATGTGATGGGGTTTATATTGGATAGGCAGTACAGTTGCTATAGTAACGATTAGAGGCTGGGACAAAAGAGAAAAAGTGTTAGATTGATTGTCAATCTAACACTTTTTTGCTGCGCCATTATTGTCCGCTTCGGCGGTGCTTTCCGAGGGCACACACGTAAGCCGAAAACCTTCGCTAACGCGCAGAATGCCAGCGTCTTAAGCTGTGTGCGTTCTGAGCAGGAGTCACCGCCTCCGCTACCAACAACTAGCGAACCCTTCTAATTTTTTATTTATTGCAAAAGCAAGAATAGCTAAGTGTGCTAGTTTTCCATATAGCAAAAATTTATGAACACCTTTGTTCTGTTCCTTAAATTTTTTTAGTTATGTCCCATCCTTTTTTGTATGCTTCAATTTTTATGGTCTGTTTCCAATATTTTCATAACTAATGGTTGCGTTTTAAAAGGAAATCTTATAAGGTAAATAGTAGTAGTGTAAATTTACACTTTTAAGAATAAGGAGGTAACGGCAATGAGGGTTATACAATCGATACTAGTGTTTATAGTTTTGTTATTTTTCACAGGAATAATTGCTTTGACTTTAGTACTAAATGGAGATATCCATTTTTTAAATCTTCTTTTTGTGTTATCAATTAGCTTCTTTTTATTTATTACGTGTATGATTTTTGACTGGTTTACGACAAAAAAGCGCAAAACATTGTTCGCCACGATTATTGGTGTAGCTCTGCTTATTGCTTCTGTAGCACCGATTCAGTACTATTATAAAATGAATATGGCTACTGTTGATGCTGAAATCGATGTATCTGCCTATGAACCTTTTACAGTACACAATAAGGTTGTGAAAAATAGTCAAGACGCGTCCTTACACTTGGAAGAGCCACTTCCTCGTATAGATGGAGCAACGGCGATGTACCCGTTATATGCGGCCTTTGTAGAGGCGACCTATCCGAACAAAAGCTATCCATACTATGATAGCGAGGTGAAAGTAAGTCGAACGCCTGAAGCTTATCAAAATTTAATTGCTGGTGATGTAGATGTGATTTTTGCAGCAGCCCCATCAGATTCACAAGTAAAAGTCGCGGAAATAAATGGGCTGACATTTGCTATGACCCCGATTGGGCGTGAGGCTTTTGTTTTTTTTGTGCATCATAAAAACCGCGTTGAAAATCTTTCACTTGAACAGCTGAAGCAAATTTATGCAGGTCAAATTACAAATTGGCACGAAGTTGGTGGCGATAATGACTCCATTCGTGCATTCCAACGACCAGCTGATAGTGGTAGTCAGACGACGTTAGAAAAAATTATGGGCGATACACCTATAATGGAAGCACCTGCAGAAAATGTAGCAACTGGCATGGGTGGCATAATCCATGAAGTTTCTCAATATCGCAATTATAAAAATGCAATTGGTTATACGTTTAGATATTACTCGACAGAAATGGTTGGGAATAATGAAATACAATTATTATCCATTGATGGTATTGAGCCGACAAAGGAAAATATTCGTAATGGTACATATCCACTAATATCCGAATTTTACGCAGTAACTGCTGGGACGGATAATCCAAATGTTAAAAAGTTTATTGATTGGATTGTGTCGCCTGAAGGACAGGCATTAGTTGAAAAGGTTGGTTATGTGCCAGTTGAAAATGATTAGCTTATTGGCTATAATGATGGTAACAATTCGATATGATAGTTTTCTAGGGTTCCGTAGCGCTAGCTAGTCTGGTCCGAGAGAAAACCACAAAATATATTTTGTGACACGGAAGGATAAAAGCCTGGGAGATACTGTTGAAAAACAGTGTTTCTGTAGGCTTTTTTTATTTGTCGAAAATGGAGGGATTTAAAATGAACAAACAATGGATTAGTGTCTTTGTAGCGGCTTTTTTTGAAGTTGGCTGGGTTATTGGCTTAAAGCATGCTAATAGTACACTAGAATGGCTAGGAACAGCAATTGCTATTTTTATTAGTTTCTATTTATTAATTAAGGCTGGAGAGCGTTTACCTGTTGGCACGGTTTATGCAGTGTTTGTAGGTTTGGGGACGGCAGGTACGGTATGTGCTGATAGTCTGCTGTTTGGAGAGCCGTGGAAACTAGCAAAAATTTTGTGTATTGTCGTTTTACTCGCAGGTGTTGTAGGCTTGAAGCTTGTGACGGGTGAGCCAAAAGAGAAAGAGGTGAAGGGATAATGGCGTGGGTAGCATTAGTCATCGCTGGACTTTGTGAAATGATGGGTGTTTTTATGATTAGTAAGTACAATGAAGTGAAAAATATAAAAAACCTAGTCTTATTAATTGCCGTATTTACGGTTAGTTTTTTAGGCCTTGCCTATGCCATGGAAACCTTGCCGATGGGAACAACCTATGCCATTTGGACGGGAATTGGGGCAGCAGGGGGAGCTATACTAGGCATGTTGTTCTTTAATGAATCGAAAGATTGGCGAAGAATCGTCTGTATTGTGCTCGTTTTAGGAGCTGCGATTTGTTTAAAATTGTTATCTTAAGTAGTGCCAGTCACCCAAACAATTTTAAACAATTTCATTGTAAAGTAAAAATCCACCTAGACTCTTGCTGGAATGTGCCAGCAGAGAGTAAGGTGGGTTTTTTAGCCCTTAAAGGACTGTATGCAGCGTTCTTTTTCGTTATTTTTTTATATCTTTCGTCCATTCAGCAACTTTTTCTGGGTTATCTTTAATCCATTGTTTTGCTGCATCTTTTGGGTCATCGCCATTTAAAATATTTAGCATAACAGATTCTAAATCTTCTGATGTCCAGTGGAAGTTATCTAAAACAGTATAAACATCGGGGTGGTCTTCTTTTAAACCTTTGCGAACAAATGTATTAATCGTTTCTTCTCCGCCATAAACACCTTTTGGATCTTCTAAATACTTCAGATCATATTTGGCAAATTTCCAGTGAGGAGACCAACCTGTAACGATAATTTCTTCTTTATTTTTAATTGCTTTCGACAGTGCTGTTGTCATCGCTCCTGAAGATGAAGTTAAGAAGTTCCAATCAGAAAGATTATCATATTCTTCTAACGCTTTTTCAGTTGCTGCCGTAATTCCAGCACCTGGCTCGATGCCTGTAATTGTATGGTCTGCTTCATTTGTTAAATCTTCAATAGAATTAGCATCCATGTAACTTGGTACGACTAAACCAATTTTCGCACCTGCTAAGTTTTCGCCAAGTTCATCTAAGTCACTTTTATATTTTTCATATTGTGATCCATGTGTATGTGGCAACCATGCAGCGACCATGCCATCTGCTTCCCCTTTAGAAACAGCTTCCCACATAATAGCGTTATCAAGCGGAGTTAAAGTAACATCATACCCTAAATCTTCTAAAACTTGACCGACAACGTTTGTCGAAGCGATTTCAGTATCCCATTCAACGTAGGCTAAATTAACATCTTTTGCATCTTCTTTTTTAGTGGTATCACCTTCGTTACAAGCGGCTAGTAAAAAGCTTAGCCCTAGAGCCATCCCTAATTTTGATAATGTTTTTAGTTTCATTCAAATCTTCCTTTCTTCTCTACGTATTTAGCATTTTAGTGACATAATGCGATTGTAACTTGCTGATATAATGCTAAAATGCGCTATTACAGCTCTTTTTTTCGATTAAAGCTTTGAGTTAAGCGATCGATAATAATCGCGAAAATCACGAGTCCTAAACCAGCAACAAATCCATTACCGACTTGTGTACGTTGCAATGCTGTTAATACTTCACGACCAAGTCCTGGTGCCCCAATCATCGACGCGATAACAACCATTGATAGAGATAACATAACCGTTTGGTTAATACCGGCCATAATGGTTGATTTGGCAAGTGGAATTTCTACTTTAAATAATTTTTGTGCTGCGGTACTGCCGTATGAATCAGCAGCTTCTACTAATTCTTTTGGTACTTGTCTAATTCCTAAATTTGTCATACGTACAGTAGGGGGCAATGCAAAAATAACGGATGCAAATACACCAGGTACAATGCCAATGCCGAAAAAGGCAACTGCGGGGATTAAATATACGAAGCCAGGCATCGTTTGCATAAAGTCAAGAATTGGTTTAATAATATTTTCAGCAACGCTTGACTTGGACATTAAAATACCAAGTGGGATACCGATGATGATAGAAATGATACTAGAGAATAATACGAGTGTTGTCGTTTCCATCAAGTGATCCCATAAACCTTGATTGTAAATAAATAACAGACCTATTAGTGTAAAGCTTGCAAGCCCCAATTTTTTGCCTACAGCGAAAAATGCTAAAATAACGACAAGTAAAATAAGAATAATAGCGGGAATGCTAATTAATAAATCCGTGACCTGGTTCATGAGTAGTTTTCCGTATTTTTGTATCACATCGAAGAATGCTGAAAAATTACTCGTCAACCAGTCCATGGCTGATTCTACCCATGGGGCAAGTGGTAAGGTTGGAATATTGTCTAAAAAATTATTCATGTGTTACGTCCTCCTCAGTGCATGTTGAAAGTGCTTCGATAACCACGCCACGGATAAGAACACCAAGTAAACGTTCGTCTTTCACAACTGCAATAGGAGTAGGGGAGTTATGAATCATGCCTAAAATATCCTGTAAAAGCATATCTGGAGGAACGGTTAACATTTCGGATTGAACAATCGAATGTACTGTTTGTTCCTGTTTTTTTGCAGCCGCTAGTGCATCATCAGCAGTAATAAATCCTTTCAAATGTCTGTTTTTGTCAACAGCAATTAGTAAACTAACAGCTTCTTGACGCATTCTTTTCAGTGCAACTGTAGGTCCATCAAGGTCAACGTTGACATATACTGGTCGAACCATTACGTTTTCAGCTGTTAATACTTTAGAGCGATCGACATCTTCAACAAATGTTTTTACATATTCATTTGCTGGATTCGTTAAAATTTCTTCACCAGTCCCAATTTGAATAATAGAACCGTCCTTCATTATGGCTATACGGTCACCAATGCGTAGTGCCTCATTTAAATCATGAGTAATAAATAAAATTGTTTTTTTCAATGTTCGTTGTAAATCGAGTAATTCATCCTGCATTTCTTTCCGAATCAAAGGATCGAGAGCAGAAAATGCTTCATCCATTAATAAAATTTCTGGATCGTTTGCGAGTGCGCGTGCTAAGCCAACACGTTGTTGCATCCCGCCAGATAGTTGGTTTGGATATTGATCTTTATAGGCAAGTAAGCCTGCGTTTGCTAAAGCTTGTTCTGCTTTAGCTTTGCGCTCTTCTTTAGAGATACCTCGTATTTCAAGACCATACTCGGTATTTTGTAGAAGTGTACGGTGAGGGAATAAACCGAAGTTTTGAAAAACCATACTCATTTTGCTTCTTCTAGCGGTTCGTAAGCTTTCTTTTCCCATTTTAGAAATATTTTCGCCATCAATATAAATATTGCCACTCGTTGGTTCGATAAGACGATTCAACAGTCGAATAAGTGTTGATTTCCCGCTACCAGATAAGCCCATAATGACGAAAATTTCTCCTTCATTGACGGTAAAGCTAGCATCATAAACACCAACCGTTGCACCTGTTTCTTTTAAAATATCTGTCTTGCTTTTTTGTTGTTTGACGAGTTCTAAAGCTTGAGGAATATGCTTACCAAAAACTTTAGAAACATGTTCTACTTTTATTTTTTCCATAGAACCGCTCCTTTCAAAAACTAATCCCACTTACAAATATACAGTGAGATACAACCTCAATTAGTAGAGGGAGAATGTAGTTACTTTAAAAACAAATCTGTGGGCGAATTGTTTTATTTGAAACTATTTGAGGATAATGAAAACCAAAAATGAACAAGTAACAACTTAACGTTAACAAAGAGTTGTTACTTTTGTCAAATCGATAAATGAGAAAAAATCCGCATAAACGCTGTTATATCAGCGCTTATGCGGATTTTAATTTGGATATAAAAAGCTCTGCACGCGGCCTAAGCTTTCATCATTGCCGATAAAGTAAATAATATCTCCTTCTTCAATTGAAGCATATGGTCCTGGTGAAAGTAATAATTCATTGCCACGACGGATACCAACAATCGTGCTAGATGTATTTTGCCAAAAATTTAATTCTTGCAATGTGTGATGAATACACGGGCTATCAGCTGTCATTTCAATTTGATATGGAATAAAAGGATTAACGGAACGGAAATGTTCAGTGCGACTAATTAGTTGTTTTGTTTTTTCTTGTAAATACAACAATTCCTGTTGTTGTTTTTGAATACTGATCAACAGTTCATTTTGTAGTTCATGAACAGATTGAACATCTTGGAACTGTCGGACAAAGCGCGCCGCCATTTCATACGATTTAATGATGACACCGCTACCTTTGGATGCTTCGACAATTTCTAAATCTTGCAACACGGCTATCGCTCTTCTTGCCGTTTCAGCCGATACATTGTATTGGCTAGCCAATGAAGATCTTGCATAAATTTTATCGCCAATTTGATATTTTTTTTCTACAATTTTTGAAGCAAGGTCTACCGCTATTTGCTGGTATTTTGGTTGCTTTACTTGAACATTTTTTTCTAAGTTCATGCTTAAACTTCCTTTCGTCATAACAAACCTACCTTCGCTTATTATAGACTAGCCTGCACAGAAAAAATAGCATCTCCATAAGCTATTAGTATAGGTTCTAAGCATCATTTAACAGCTTTCTATTCAAATATGATATTTTAGTAGAAAAGAGCTGTTGTTTGACAGTTTTAAGTTATTATTATAAACTAAGTTACGTTAAGTAAGTTAAATATAATGAAATGTTCAGTTAGTAAATATAACCTAAATGTTTAACATAGAAAGTTGGCGATAAATATGACAATTACTACTAAAGTAGTGGATATAGTGAAGGACAAAATGACAATTGTAAAGCATTCAGAAACTGAAAATATTTGTCTTGTAGGTCCTGTGAAATTACCTGTTAAGCAAGGTGAATTTTCAGCGACATTCCAATGGTATAACTGGTTAAAAATTGATAGTAATCTATCAAAAGAAGAAATAATTGATGGGCTAGCAACAGCAAATTTAGCATTTTCTCAGCAATCATCTGTACTTGTTTATGGGGATTTTGCAAATGAGGAAGATGTTTTAATTCGTATGCACAGCATCTGTCATACAGGTGATATCTTTGGAAGCCAACGCTGTGACTGTGGCTACCAGTTGCATGAATCGATGAAAATGATTGTAGAGCATGGTTGCGGTGCGATTTTCTATTTAGCAGACCATGAAGGGCGTGGCATCGGATTATTCTCAAAATCGCTTGCGTATTTACTACAAGAAGAAGGTTTAGATACAGTAGAAGCGAATCATGCACTTGGCTTCCAGGATGATACGCGCTCTTATGAAGAGGCGATTACGGTTTTAACGGCTCTTCGTTCAAAACCTGTAACACTAATTACGAACAATCCGAAAAAGCTAGCCGCTTTACAGATGCACGGTTTAACAGCAAATGGACATATCCCGTTATGGGGTGGGGTAACAGAGACAAACCGCTTTTATTTAGATACAAAAGTTGAAAAATCTGGTCATATCCGTGACATGAAGTAAGTGGAGGGTGTAAAGATGACGACAGATGAAAAATATATGCAATTGGCATTAGATTTGGCGGCGAGTGCAAGAGGGAATACGAACCCGAATCCTCTTGTGGGTGCTGTTATTGTAAAAGATGGTGTTATTGTAGGCACTGGTTTGCATCGTAAAGCAGGGGAGCCTCATGCGGAAGTGCATGCCTTTCGTATGGCGGGAGAGCACGCTAAAGGTGCTACTCTTTATGTTACGCTTGAGCCTTGCTCACATTTTGGTAAAACGCCACCTTGTGCGAATTTAGTTAAAGAATCTGAAGTGAGTCGAGTTGTAGTAGCGATGCAGGACCCGAATCCAGCTGTAGCGGGCAAAGGTATACAATTGCTACGTGATGCAGGCATTGAGGTGGAGGTAGGTGTACTAGAAGAACAATCTCGAAGTTTAAACGAACGTTTTATACACAATATGCTTACTAAACGTCCATTCGTTATTTCAAAATATGCTATGACATTGGATGGCAAAATTGCAGCGCATACAGGGCATTCCAAATGGGTAACGGGTGCAGAAGCTCGGGAAGATGTGCACCATATTCGTCATGAAGTAGACGCCATATTAGTCGGCGTTGGAACAGTGATTGCTGATAATCCATCTTTAACGACGCGATTAAATAATCGACAAGGCAAGAATCCTATACGAATTATTATGGATAGCTATCTTCGTACACCAGCACATGCAAATGTATTAAATGTAGAAGAAACGCAAACGATTATTGTCTGCAGTGAGGAAGTCAAACAAGAGCAAATTAGCACTTTTGAGGCAAAAGGTGTTACGGTCCTCCCTGTGCGAAGAGATAATGAAGGATTGCATATTGATGATATGTTAGAGAAACTTTATGTACTTGGTATTACAGATATTTTAGTGGAGGGTGGTAGCGCAATTAATGCCTCATTTTTACAAAGTGCTGTCATCAATAAATATATCATCTATGTAGCGCCTAAAGTTTTAGGTGGTCGTCTATCATTAACACCAATCGCTGGTTACAATGCAGCAACGATGGATGAAGCATGGGATGTTGAATTTGATTCATTTAATAAGTTAGGGCAAGATTTACGCATTATTGCTTATCCGAAAAAAGGTGAAGGAAAGTGAATTATCATGCGGATGTTTGTATTGTCGGAGCTGGACCAGCTGGTGCACTTCTTGCGCATTTGCTAGTTAAAAAGGGGCTATCCGTCATACTATTGGAACAAAACGCAACGCTTGGGCAGGCATTTCGTGGTGAGCATTTAAACGAAGAAGGTGAGGCGGTTCTCAAAAAGCATTTTCTTTTTGAAGCGGTTGAAGCACTTGGTTTATTACGAATGGAGAAATTAGAATATTATGCGAAGGGCGAAGTCATTAAAACGATTGTTCCAGATGCCATTATAGGGCATTTAGGTATTCATGTGCCTCAAGCTCATTTGCTTAAGGGAATACTTCAACAAACAGTTCACTTTCAAAACTTTAAGTGTTTCTTGCATACTAAAGTGACAACACTTTTGATGGATACTTCAGGGCGATATATCGGTGTTGTGGCTAGGAAAGACGATGAAACAATTGAAATCAAAAGTCAGCTTATTATAGGAGCGGATGGTCGATACTCGACTATTCGAAAGCGAGCCCATATTGCCAGCCAAAAACAGAAACATGGTTTTGATTTACTGTGGGCGAAAATTCCAGCTCCTCAAGATTGGGAGCCAGCTATTAAAATGGCATTAATTGATGAAAAACAATTGTCGCTATTCTCCCAGACTGGGGGCTTTATTCAAATTGGTTGGAATATTGAACAAGGAAATTTTGCGCAGCTGAGAAAGCAGCCATTTACACCGTTTGTTCACAAGCTAATTGAGGCCTTTCCACAGCTAGATGATATTGTTACACACTATATTCAATCATGGCAGGACTTTGTGTTACTCGATGTATTTAGTAGTCATTGCGATTGTTGGGGTACAGCAGGACTTGTTCTGTTAGGTGATGCTGTCCATACCATGACACCTACTGGCGCATTCGGCTTAAATAGCGCGCTAAAAGATGCAGATTGTCTTGCATCCTTACTAAACAAAGAGACAATTAGTCAATTTAATGTGCAAGATTTTCAACAAATGCGAGCACAGGCGATTGAAGAAGTATTAGCGCAGCAAATTGAAAAAGAACAGACTTTTGCCTTTCACTTCATCGATAGGGCATCTTGAGAGGAAGAAAACATAGATGAAATTTGGTTTTGATATAGATGACACATTGATCAATTTACGGGCACATGCTTTTTCACTTTATAATAAAAAACTAGGTAAAGATATCACACTGGAAGCCTTTCATGCTTTAGAAAGAGTGGAGATTCATGAGCCCTTTGGCTTAACAGATGCAGAAGGCGCCGCAATGTGGAATAGTTCTTTAGAGGAAATATACTTTACGGATTGTCCAATTTTTGAAATGGCCCTTGAAACGCTACAAACATTACATCAAGAGGGGCATGAAATTTATTATATTACGTCACGTCCGAAGCAATATTGTCAGCAAACGCAACAATGGATGAAGGCTCAAGGTTTTCCTGTGGAAGAGGGGCATTTCTATTGTGGTATGCAAGACGCGGAGAAAGTGAACATTATTAAAAAACTTGTATTAGATGTTTATGTAGATGATAAACCAGCTGTATTAGAAACACTACAAGACATCCACACAAAAGTGATATTAAAAAACCAATCTTACAACCAGTATGTGAATTTACCTCGAATGCATCATTGGCATGAGTTTTTAAGCAAAATGAATGATTAAAAGGAATGGTATAACGGGTTTCGTTGTACCATTCCTTTTTGTTTTAAAACAGTTGTTTTTCAATATTTGCAGCGACTTTTAGAATCGTTGCAATTAAATGATTTTCATCGTAATCATTGTAACGGACTTCCGGTATAACGAGTGTGACGGAAGCAATAATTTGATGCGAAGCATTTAATATTGGGGCTGATACAGAACAGGCGCCGCGCACCCGCTCACTATTACTTATGGCAAAACGTTGCGCGCGAATTTGCTGTAATTCGTTTAATAGCTGTTCTTTGGAACAAATCGTCTTATCTGTAATTGGTTCAAGTGTGATATGTTCTACATAATCTTCAACATTTGGCATAAATGCGAGTAATGTTTTAGAAGATGCACCTGCATAAAGTGGGGAGGTGTCACCTACATACATTTTCGTTGATAGAGGGTAGGTAGAATCATAGTTTACTATACAGCGCCTTTCTAAGCCGTCGATAATATTCATCGAGACACTTTCACCCATATCTTCATTGAGCTTTTTTAAAATAGGCTCTGCAACAATAATTAGACTGGACTCTTGTTTGACTAGGTTTCCTAAATAGAGCAGTGAATGACCTAATTGGTAGCGTTTTGTTCCCTCATCTTTATGAAGAAATCCTTCATACACAAAGGTAGAAACAAAACGTTGTAAACTGGAGATGCTAATACCTGTTTTTTTACTCAACTCTGTTAAAGAGAGGTTAGGTTCTTCTTTTGTAAATGCTTTTAATACTTTAATCGCTTTGTGCAACGATGACATTGTATAGTTTTTTTCGAAAGTTTCTTGATTCATCTCGTCACCTACTTACATAAATTTACTTTCGCTTATCGGCTATAACCTTTATCTTCATGAGGGTTGTATGATGATAAAATTATTACTATTATAGCGTAAATTTATTTCGGTAGAGACGATTTTTGGAATTCATTTGTATGTTCCCCAAGTATAGGTGGGGCTAATTTATATTGAATATTTAAATTTGAAAACTGCAACGGGTTTTTGACGAATTTTATTTTGCCATATTTTTTGTGTTCGATTTCCCCAATCATGTCACGTGCCATAACTTGTGGTTGTTCAAGTGCTTCCGCAATGGAATTCACACGACCTCCGGGTATTTTATATTGTTGTAATAACGCAATCCATTCATCACGCGTTTTAGTTATTGTAATGTCCGAAATGAGTTGTACCAGTTCTACTTCATGTTGCTTTCGCATCGTGTTTGTTTTAAAACGTGCTTCGGTTGCCCACTCTTGACGTTCAAGCATTGTGCAAAATTTTTGAAACTGCCCATCAGTACCAACACATATCATTAAAGGACCGTCTGCGCAGTTAAATACTTGATAGGGCGCTACGTTATTATGCCGATTGCCTAAACGTTCAGAAGCAAATCCTGTATTTAAATAGGCACTCGCAACATTTGCTAAGCTACTCATTTGAACATCCAATAATGCTAAATCAATAAACTGCCCGTTATTCGTTATATCTCGCATTCGTAATGCAGATAAAATACTGATGACGACATAATGGGAAGTTAAAATATCTGCAATTGGGACACCGACTCTTGTCGCCTCACCATCCGTTGCACCTGTTACATGCATTAATCCACTCATCGCCTGTATGACCGGATCAAACCCTGGTTCGTAGGCGAGGGGACCTGTTTGACCAAAGCCGGTCACCGCGCAATAGATGAGTTGCGGATTTATTTTTTTTAATTCCTCATAGCTTAGCCCCATCCGCTCCATATCACCAGTTTTAAAGTTTTCAAGAATAATATCTGCATCCTTTACTAGCTCTTTAAATTTTTCTTTGTCCTCATCTGTTTTTAAATCTAATGTTATCGATTTTTTATTGCGATTGGCACATAAATAATAGGTGCTTTGTTCATTTAAAAATGGACCCCAGTCACGCATACTATCAGAGCCATCGGGATGCTCTACACGTATAACTTCAGCACCTAAATCAGCTAGCAACATGGAGCCGGCAGGAGCGGCATAGACACGTGATAAATCTAACACCCGAATATTATTAAGAGGTTGCATATGGTTTCCTCCCACAAACGTTATTTGTATACTGCTTTACGTTTTTCTACGACGGCTGTTACACCTTCTTTAAAATCTTCTAGTTCTGTTACAATCGCCATTTGAGAAGAAATGTAATCGAGTGCTGTGCGTAAATCCATGCGTTGGCTTTGATAGACCGCACGTTTAATGAATTGTACTGTTGTTGTTGGGCGACTTGCTAGTTCTTGTGCATACTGTAATGTGTATTCTTCGAGTGCCTCGTCTTCTACGACAAAGGTAACGATGCCTTTCGCTTTCGCTTCTTCAGCTGTTAAAACACGCGCAGTCCAAAACATGTCCAGTGCCTGATCGATGCCGATAAGCTTTGGTAAATAGTAGGCGCCACCATCACCAGGAACGATTGCTACGTTTATGTAGCTCTCTGAGATTTTTGTTGATTTTGCCGTTATCCGAATATCACACATTAAAGCCATATCAAGACCGGCACCCATTGCGAAACCGTGCACTTGTGCAATTACTGGCTTATCAATTTCTTCAAGCAGCAATGGAATACGTTGAATCTTTTTCCATAGCGAATTTTTTCGTGCTAAGCCAGTCGAAGAAATATCATCCTCACTTTTGAAAAAACCTTCTCCAGCTTGCATCGCCTTAATATCGCCACCTGCACAGAATGATTTGCCATTTCCTTTCACGATAACCACACGAATATCATCTGAATCACGTACGGTTTCAAGCGCTGTAATCCATTCTGCAATCATTTCCTCGCTAAACGCATTATACGCCTCCGGTCGATTTAACGTAATTGTGGCAATATGGTCTTTAACATCAAATAATAAATCTGCCATGTTCATCTCTCCCTTTACATAATTGGTATTTTGTCTGGCTTGTGCTGTAGAATTGCACTGCTTACTTCAACTAACAAAGTATAGTTTTTAGCTCTGAGCTTTGAGCAGTAGTGAATTGTTAGTGAATGACGTCATATAAGCCCATAAGCTGTCACCGCTATGTTCTAGTAATTGAGTTGCCACCAAATCAGTCCAATAAAAAGTGCTTGCGCCTTCATCACGCCATGACCAAAGCCTACGTGTATACTGTTGTAAGCTATGTTCGTGTGTCGTACCAATTGCAGCATGCACTTGGTGGGAAATGGTCGCTACCGTTTGAATCATTTCTTCAAAACGAATTCGTGCATAGGCCACTTCACTCAGAGGGCTTTGTGCATCGAGGGCAACAGTCACATTATTAAATGCTGCTAAAGCTAACGCTGTTTCACCTGCTAAGTTCACAATATGTTGCTGAACAAGCTGGAAGCGATGGAGAGGACGACCAAATTGCTCACGCTCTTTTGTATAGTGCACGGTTAAGTCATTTATTTTTTCAATAGCGCCCGTCATCATAGCTAGTTGAAAGGCTGTTGCAATGGCTGTCATAGTCTGAATTTGTTTAGAAGTTAAGACAGTAGATTGTTGGCAAACATTGGCGTTTTGGAATGTTACCGTATCACGTGGCTCACCAGCTAAGTTTTTATCCGTTGAAATAGCCGCTTGGTTTAAGTCAATTGCAACTAAATGGATACCTTTTGTGCTGTGTGCAAGTGTTACTAAATGCTTTGTATGGCGCGCCCAAGGAATATGTTGTGCTGTGCCCGTTAGTTTGTCGTTTTCAAGTGTAAAGCTCGGCGTTTCAGCTAGCGCATAGGTTGCCAAATCATCCATTACTTGTAGGTTAGTATATGCTAATAAGTAGTTTGCTAATGTTGTTTCTGTAAATGGGATCGGAGCTGCATATTTTCCTGTTAAACGAACAATATTTAATAAATCTTCTAAATCGCCACCCGCACCGCCACTTTCTTCGCAAATGGCGACAGCCGTCATACCGTTTTCCACGAACAAATTCCATATATCCGATGCCCACTTGCCTTGCTCGACAATATCAACTAAATCTTTACTAACATTTTCTTTTAGCATTCGTTCTACTACTTCAAGAATCATTTCTTTCATTTCACTCACTGTGCGACAACTCCTTTCGCTACTATGCCATAAAGTACTTCTGAAGTGCCTCCTCGAATTGTAAAACCTGGTGCATGTAAAATAGACTCTGCCATTAAACGGTCGATTTTACGTTGCGCGTCAAGTGTAGGGTAGGTTTGCACTAATAAACGAGTAATTTCTGGTATGCTTTGTTCAAATTTGGTGCCAAGCGCTTTTACAAGAGCAGCGGGAATAGAGACTTCATCGCCGTTTCCAGTTGCTAAAAGCTGGGCTACACCAATTGATAAATTGCGTAAGCTCCAGAGGCGTGCGACAACCTTAGATGCTTGTTTTAACCCTTCAATGTTATTTTGTCTTTTTAATTCTTGAATGAGTTCATCGATTAAAGGGAACGTGCTTAAAATACGCTCTGGGCCACTGCGTTCAAATGCTAGCTCTGCTAAACCTTGAACCCAACCATTGCCAATTTCACCGACAACCATATTGTCAGGAACAAAGACATTATCAAAGAATACTTCATTGTAATGATGTTCACCTGTTAAAAATTTGATTGGGACTACTGTAATTCCATCCGCTTGTAAATCGACGATTAGTTGGCTTAATCCCGCATGTTTATGTTTGCCATCATATGGGCTCGTTCGAACTAAAGTCACCATGTAGTGGCATAGATGCGCATTACTCGTCCATATTTTTTGACCGTTTACGATCCAGCCGCCTTCTACTTTTTCAGCACGTGTACTGACAGAAGCCAAGTCTGAACCACTATTTGGTTCACTTAACCCAATGCCGAAGTAGCATTCACCTTTCACAATTTGCGGTAGGAAAAATGCACGCTGTTGTTCTGTGCCATAACGCAAAAGTAGTGGTCCTGTTTGTCGATCAGCAAACCAATGTGCTGCAACCGGCGCACCTATAGCTAAAAATTCCTCCGTTAAAATATAACGATCAATAGTACTGCGCTCTTGACCGCCATATTTTTTGGGCCAGGTGATGCCAATCCAGCCTTTTTGCCCTATCAATTTAGAAAATTCAGGGTTATCTCCACTTAACCAAGAATCACATTTCGGCACGAAGGTTCCTTTTGCTAGTTCTTCGTGTAGAAATGCTCGAACTTCTAAACGGAATTGTTCTTGCGCTTCTGTAAATTGCACTGTTGGTAATTGAAACATATAATAACTCCTCCTTTTTACCGCATTGTGATAACAATTACATTATATGTGTATTTTATGATTCGTTATGTAAATAAGTCAAATGTTTTTTAGAATAATTAGAAAATTCCGTAAGTGAAAACTGGCTACAGCATATATAAATTAGTAGATAGCTTTTAGCGATAAGCCTTACAAATAGTAAAAAGTATTTAATTTACGAAAAAGTGTAAAAAAACAGAAAAAACATGTTACTATGTAGAAAAATTACGTTTTGGGGGTGTGAGAAGATGCAAATGACGATTAAAACTTCTCAAAAGGTCACACAAATATTATCAGCACAGTTAGTCCAGCATTTAGAAATATTGCAATATTCGGCGACTGAGCTAGAGCAATACATTTATGAAAGAGCAACAGAAAATCCATTATTAGTAGTCAACGACGCAAAAGAAAAAACGCAATATGAGGAGATTATGCAATTAGCAAATTGTTCTGTTCATCATTTTTCATCATCCTATGATAGGTCTAGCAGTAACCAATTTAATATGATTGAGATGAAGCTTGCTGAAAAAGAAAATTATGAGCAATTCCTTTTAGAGCAAGTGCCGATGCATCAAAATTTATCTTCTATTGATTTACGAATTTTAAAATTTTTAATCCAATCGTTGGATAATCGCTTATTTTTGGACGTAGAGTTAGAGATTGTAGCAGACAAGTTTCAAACTAGTTATTCGCATGTAGAGGCAATTTTAGATTTATTACAAACTTTTGAGCCGATTGGCGTAGGCGCACGAAGTTACCAAGAATTTTTACTTATCCAATTGGATAATGATCAGTTTGCGCCCAAAAAGGCTTCGACCTTTATTCGTTCGGATTTAGAGTTAGTTGCAACGCAGGCGATTAAACAGTTGAGCAAAAAATATAAGATGCCTTTACAAGATGTCATCGAAACGGTTCACTATATAAAAAAATTGAAACCGATTATGATGGGGGATAAATTAGAATCGATTCCCTATGTGATGCCAGATATCGAAGTGAAAGCAATTGCTGGAGAATGGGTGATTCAGTTAACTCGTCACCACTTACCTATCGTATCGATTGATGAAAGTTATGTTGCGCTGTTAAAAAATGATCCAAATTATCAAACGTACTACCGAGATTCCATGAAAGATGCATTAGCTTTATTGCAAGGAATTGAACAGCGAGATAAGACGCTTTATGAGTTAACTAGATTATTATTGCAACAGCAGGAAAATTTCTTTACGAAGGGGTTAGAAGCGATAAAACCTATGCGTTTAAAAGATCTTGCTGACTTGTTAGCTGTACATGAATCGACCATTAGTCGTGCTATTCGAGGGAAGTATATTCAAACGCCAAAAGGCATTTATGCATTACAATCTTTGTTTACAAAGGGCTTGCTGAATTCTTCCGGAAAAATGGATTCGATTATGTACATTAAAAAGCGCTTACAAAAGTTGATTGAAACCGAGGATAAACGAAATCCTTTAGCAGACCAGCAATTGACAAATATTTTATGTGAAGAAGGAATTCAAATTTCAAGAAGAACTGTTGCAAAGTATCGAGAGGAATTAAATATTTTAAGTTCATATAATCGAGCGTATGGGTAATGTGATGTAAAAAATAAATCGATGATGCAAATGTGCATCAAAATTTTAATTGTGCATTGTGCAAAAGCGATTCGTACCGCGTCATCTTGATAAGCTGTGCCCACCATAAAAGGATGAAGCGAGATAAGAAGCTAGTAAACTACAAGCTTATTTAACAGAATTTTATAAATTTTAAGTTTTTTGTAGTGTTTGGCATAGAACTTGCTCATTAAACAGAAGACATGCATTAGAGAAAGGGGCTAGTAAATGTCTATATCAAAACACTAAGGGGTGGTTTAATGGGAGCTTTGCAAAAATCACTGAAAACACGACATATTACAATGATTTCCATTGGTGGGGTAATTGGAACCGGGCTTTTTGTCGGAACCGGAAAAAACATTTTAAGTACCGGTCCAGCAGCAGTCATATCCTATGCAATTGCGTGTTTGCTCATTGTCTTAATTATGCAAATGGTTGGTGAAATGGCGGCTGGGGAAATCGCATTAGGAGAGAAGTCTGGTCAATCGGGGGAGTTAGGCTCATTTGCATCTTATGCAGGAAAGTATATTGGGCCATGGGCAGGTTTTACAGTTGGCTGGCTTTATTGGGCTAGCTGGGTATTCATTGTTGGACTAGAAGCTGCATTAATCGGGGGTATGCTGCATAACTGGTTTCCATTTATACCGATTTGGGTTGGAAGTGTAGGCATTACATTGTTAATGACCATTATTAATATTTATTCGGTGAAATCTTTCGGTGAATTTGAATATTGGCTATCATTTATTAAAGTTACGGCAATCATTATCTTTTTAGTAGTTGGAACAGCAATGATTTTCGGTATATGGCCTAATTATGAGCCTAAAGGATTAGGGATTTTAACAGCATTTGGTGGCTTTGCACCAAATGGGGTTGTTCCAATATTTACCGCAATTGTCTTTGTTATATTTTCTATTTGCGGTGCTGAAGTTGCAGCGATTGCTGCGGCAGAGTCTGAAAATCCAGCAAAAAATATTGTTCGTGCTATTCGCAATGTCGTATTCCGTCTCGGATTATTTTTTGTCGGCTCAGTAGCTATTATGGTCATGATTATCCCGTGGAATGATTCAACGTTTTTAGCAGCACCCTATGCCAATATTTTAACGATGGCTGGACTTCCAATTGCAGCTCAAATTATTCAAATCGTTATATTTATTTCATTAATTTCGGTGCTTAATTCAGCACTTTATACAAGTTCACGCATGTTACTTGAAATGTCACGTCAAGGAGATGCACCAAAAATCTTCTCACAAATACGAAATCGCCGTGGTGCACCAGTACCAGCTATTATTGGAAGTACCTTAGTTGCATATATTTGTGCCATGCTCTATTTTATTTCCCCAGAAGTAATTTTTTATTTTTTAGGTAATTGTGTTGGAGGATTAATGATTGCTGTTTATATTTTTATCGCTATTTCACAAATACGATTTCGACGGTATTATGATCAAGTTTCGGGCGAGCCATTATCGATTAGGATGTGGTTATTTCCATACTTATCGTATGTTACGATTGGTGTTTTAACGATTGTCTATTTATGCCAAGTGTTAATTGAATCGTTGCGTACGCAGTTTTACTTAAGTACATTAGTATTGATTGTGTCAATTGTGCTATTTGTCATCATGCGAAAACTTTCAACTAAACCAGCAGAGCAATTAGAGGATAAGTTAGCTTCAGAGTAGAATATTACTACGAGGCTAAGACGAGTGTGAGGGAACTATACGATGAGATTAAATTCGCGACACGCTTACGGGAATGCAAGCCTAGCAAACAACTACGCAAGTAGTTGTTTGCTAGAGATTCCGTGGATAGGGAGCGGATTTTTTGCATTACTTCTAAAAATAATAAAATGGATTTGGAAAGGAAGCGGTTCAGATGTCAGTAACAGAACTTCATAAGGAAGAACATTTTTTTATTGTGAAAAATGGTGAAGTGATTGTCAAAAGTGATATCCAACAAGAGCTTCTTGAACAAATAAGTGAGAAATACTGTAAAGGACAAGAAACATTTGAGGTGCAAGAATATTTCGTCCATGTAGTAGAAACATCTCAAGGTACGCTGTTTACAGCTAGATCATTGAAGCAGTTTAACGATATCGATTTTATGAACCCCCTGTCACATAAGTTGTTGAACTCAATTTCTGATGGGGTGACAATTTGTGATCGTCACGGCAAAATTTTATTTCAAAATGATATTGATATTGAAATTGTTGGCATCGATTTACGGGGGAGATATGCAAAAGATGTCATTGCTGAAGGGTTAATGAGTGATTCTATTTCGATGAAAGTAATTGAATCGCAAGAAAAGGTAACGATATTGCAAACTTTCATTAACGGTAGATGTTTTTTAGTAACAGGTCAGCCTATTTTTGACGAAGATGGCAAATTACAATATGTTGTTGCCATCACACGGGATATGACACAACTCAAATTGCTTGAACAAGAAGTACAAAAATTAGAAGATCAAAATGAAAATTTTAAATACAAACTACAAGCCTTACATAATCAAGAATCGAGAAAAAGTAGTTTAATTGCCGTATCTTCCGCCATGATGCAAGTAGTCAAAAGGGTGATGCGTGTAGCGGAAGTAGATTCTACCGTGCTAATTGGTGGTGAATCGGGAGTCGGCAAAGAGGAGATTACAAAACTTATTCATGCCTATAGCAGACGAAGTCATAAGCAAATCTTAACAATCAATTGTAGTGCAATTCCAGAAACATTACTTGAATCTGAACTTTTTGGCTATGAATCAGGGGCATTTACGGGAGCTAGTAAAGGTGGAAAAGCCGGACTCTTTGAAATTGCATCAGGAGGCACGGTGTTTTTAGATGAAATTGGAGAAATGCCTTTGCAGCTCCAAGCTAAATTATTGCGAGTGCTACAAGAATCGGAGGTACAGCGCATAGGAAGTGGCAGACCAATTGCAATCGATGTACGAATTATCGCAGCAACGAATCGAAACTTAGCGGATATGGTTAGGCAAGGTAGCTTTCGGGAGGATTTATATTATCGCTTAAACATTATCCCTATTGAAATTCCACCATTAAGACAGCGTCGGCAAGATATTATTCCATTAGTTAATCATTTTTTAGCGTTGATAGGTGATAAATATGGCATTCATCGAACAATTGAGTCAACAGCTATGAAAGTGTTAGAAGCGTATGCATGGCCGGGAAATGTCAGGCAATTAAAAAATATGGTGGAACGCCTTTGCTTATTGGCTACCCAACCTGAAATTACGGCAAGTACAGTTCAACAAGAGCTTGATAGCAATCCACTAGTTATTCGACAAGTCGACAATACAGTGCAACAGCCAAATGTAAAACAACAGCTTGCAGTTCCACTTTTAGTAGGTACATTAAAAGAGCAAGTGGCAATGTTTGAAAAGCAATTGATTAAGCAAGCATTATCTGAACATCCGAGTATAAGACAAGCAGCCAAAGCGCTCGGTTGCGATCAATCTACGTTAGTAAGGAAAATACAAAAATTCCAATTGACACGGCATATCTCCTATCAAGAATAATGATGCAGTTATGCATCACTGCTTGTATATTTGCATAATTAGTGCAAAAAAGCATGAAATGCTAGTGATATTTGAATAGGCGTATGTGTTTCTAACAAGATGTTTATTGCAGCGAAAAAATATCGACATTCTGAAAACTACCAAGTTGTTCGAGGTGCTCAATAGTGAATAATGATGGACGAATTCAATAAATTAGAGAGGCATTTTTTTAATAATGTCTCTTTTTTTATGGAGTTGGCATGAAAATTGCTTGTAATAAAGTGTATAAAACTTTTAATGAAAAGAGGCTGGTATTGATGACAATTCAACTAAAAGAAGAATTGAAAACTTTAGATCAAAAGCATTTTCTACATCCAACGACGTCGATTGAGCAACAGCAAACACAAGGGCCTGCTGCTATTTTTACAGAGGGGAAAGGCATCTATTTAAAAGATTTAGAGGGGAAAAGTTATATTGATGGCATGTCTTCTTTATGGAACGTAAACGTTGGACACGGTCGTGAGGAAATTGCAGAAGTTGCAAAAGAACAAATGGCTACATTAGCATTTAGCTCTTGTTTTGCTTCATTTAGTAATGAACCAGCTATTCGTTTAGCAACGAAAATAGCCTCTTTAACACCAGGAGATTTAAATACAGTATTTTTTACTTCTGGAGGATCAGAATCAAATGATACGGCGATTAAACTAGCTCGCCATTACTGGTTATTAAAGGGTCAGCCAGCGCGTCAAAAAATTATTTCACGTACACAATCCTATCATGGGGTGGCGATGGGAGCGACAAATGCGACGGGTATACAGGCATTTCGTAACTTTACCAACTCTCCTGCACCTGATTTCCATTATGTTTACAATCAATCTGTTCGCGATCTTCGAGAAATGATTGAAGCACTAGGTCCAGAAACAGTAGCAGCGTTTATTTCCGAGCCGATTCAAGGAGCGGGAGGAGTCAATATTCCGCCAGAAGATTATTTTAAAGAAGTACGTAAACTTTGCGATGAGTACGGCATTTTATTTATAGCGGATGAAGTAATTACCGGTTTCGGTCGTACGGGTAAATGGTTTGGCATGGAGCATTATGGCGTTGTACCAGATATGATGTCATTTGCTAAAGGGGTATCGAGTGGCTACGCACAGCTTGGAGGTGTGGTAATTTCCGAAAAAATTCATGAAACATATTGCCAGCTTTCCAAAGGGACTTTAATGCACGGTTATACGTATAGTGGTCATGCATTGGCTTGCCAAGTAGGCTTAAAAAACATTGACATTCTAGAGCGGGAAATGTTGATAGAAAACGCAGCATCTATGGGAGAAGCGATGTTGACAGGTTTTAAAGCGCTTCAAGAAAAATATAGCTTTATCGGAAATGTTCGAACAATTGGTTTGCTTGGTGCTATTGAGCTAGTTAAAAATCGTGAAACTGGTGAGCTTTTCGAGACTGCCATTAGCCCAATATTTGTTCAAGAAACGATGAAACGAGGCTTAATTTTACGAACAGTCACGTACGAGCAAGATACAGTTGTTTTTGCACCACCACTTATTTTATCGAAAGCAGAATTAAACGAAATGTTACGTATTCTAGATGAGACTTTTCAATTTGTGCGTAAAACGATTATTGCAAAAGATTAATATGTATGGCTTTAATGCGAGCTAATATGAAGAATCAGTTACTTAATCAAGGAGGGGTTTTATGACAACTATCATTAGGGAAATTCGAGAGCAATTTAATCCTGCAAAACCATCGCAATGTATTGGTCAAGTAGAGCTTTTGACAGTGGATGAGACAAAGGAAGTCGTTACAGCGGCAAATGAAGCATTTGAAGATTGGAAAAATACATCGTCAGTAGTGCGTGGGGAACTATTGCGTGTCACTGCAGACTTGCTCGAACAAAATATTGATAAAGTAGCTGAAACAGCTTCCAACGAAATGGGTAAAACCAAAAATGAAATGATTGGGGAGGTGAAACGTGGCGCTTCTATTTTGCGCTATTTTGCACAAGAAGGAATGCGGGCGACAGGTGAAGTATTGCCGTCTGCCAGTGAAGGCAAAATGTTGTACACAATGCGTGTCCCTCTTGGTGTAGTTGCAGCTATTACACCATGGAATTTCCCAGTAGCTATTCCTTTGTGGAAAATTGCGCCCGCATTAGTATACGGCAATACGGTTGTTTGGAAACCTTCTATTGAAAGCGCTTTAACGGGAAAACTTATCGGTGAGCTCTTTGAACAAGCAGGTATACCAAAGAATGTGTTAAACGTCGTACAAGGACGCGGTTCGAAAGTTGGGCAAGTTTTGCTTGAAGCACCAGAAGTGAAAGCAATAACATTTACCGGTTCAAATGGTGTTGGGCAAAGTATTTTAGATAGCGCAGGATCAACTAAGAAAAAAATTCAGCTTGAACTAGGCGGTAAAAACGCTGCCATTATATTAGCTGATGCGGACATTCATCTCGCTGCAAAGTTAACAATTGAAGGAGCAATGAAGCAAACCGGACAACGTTGTACAGCAACTAGTCGAGTTTATATTGAGGAAGCAGTTTATGATGAGGTGTTAGCATGTTTAATTGAACAAGCGAGGGAAATCAAAGTCGGCACGTCAATGGGTCCAGTTTCCTCAAAAGGTCAATATGAGAGTATTTTAGCTGCCATTGAAAAAGCAAAATTAGAAGGTGCCAAACTTGTCTATGGTGGTGGACCGACGCAAGGTAAATCAGAAGGTTATTATATTGACCCGACGATTTTTACAAATGTAACACATGCTATGGGCATTGCGCGTGATGAAATTTTTGGACCAGTCCTAGCTGTGATTAAGGTAAAGGATTATGAAGAAGCAATTCGATTATCCAACGACTCTGAATTTGGGTTAAGTGCTTCTATTTATACGAACAACATTCAAAAAGCTTTTGATTTTATTCAGCGTAGCGAAGTGGGGCTTGTTCAAGTGAACGACGAGACAGGTGGTGCTGAACCACAAGCGCCATTTGGCGGCATGAAAAATTCAAGTACTGGCGCACGTGAACAAGGGCAAGCAGCAAAAGAATTTTTCACAACATTTAAAACGGTGACAATCCGCACACAGGGAATGTAATGGGCTTTAAAGCCCGTTACATATGGGAGACTGTTTTTTCTTATAGGTTAGTAGATTGTTATGCATATTTTCACACTATTAAACGAAAGAAGGTATCTCTATGGCACAAACTCGCTTAGCAATAGATGTTGGTGGAACGTTTACAGATGTGTTTGTTTTTAATGAAGATACAGGAGAAATATTTGTAACAAAAACTTCATCCACCCCATCAAACCCTGAACAGGGAATTTTAAATGGCGTTGAGAAGGCAGAGTTGAAAGGGCAGGATATTAAAATTTTTTCTCATGGCACGACGGTTGGTACGAATGCATTAATTGAGCGAAAGCTACCGAAAACCGCTCTAATTACGACAAAAGGATTTCGCGATGTCACAGAAATTCGTCGCGGCACAAAGGAGGATATTTGGGATACGTACAAAGATACGGCAAAGCCCTATATTCAACGCCGCGATCGTTTTGAAGTCACTGAGCGAATAGATTATGAAGGAACAGTATTGCAAGCTATCGATGAGGAAGAAATTCGGGTATTAGCAAAGAAATTGAAACGTCGCGGGACAGAATCCATTGCTATATGTTTTATCAATTCTTATGTGAATGGAGAAAACGAAGCAAAAGTGAAAAAGATTTTACTTGAGGAACTGCCAGATGTTTATATATGTACTTCAAGTGAAGTACTACCTGAAATATTCGAGCATGAACGGATGAGTACAACGATTATTAATGCTGTTCTAGGACCAATCATGAGCAATTATATTAGTAAATTAAGTAATGAAATGCAAAAAAGAGGCTATGAGGAGGAAATTTTAGTTTTACATTCTGGCGGAGGTGTCATGACGTCTAGTACAGTGCCTCGCTATGCCGCTAGATTAGCGAGCTCAGGAATTGCTGCGGGAGCAATTGCGAGCAAACATATAGCAAAGTTATGCGGTTTTGAAAATGCGATAGGCTTGGATATGGGAGGAACGAGTACAGATATTTCACTGATGTACAAAGGACAAATTCGAATTACAAAGGATTGGTCTATTGAATATGGTTATCCAATAGGATTTCCAAGTATTGAAATATTAACGATAGGTGCTGGCGGTGGTAGTTTAGCTTGGCAAGATGAAGGTGGATCATTACGAAATGGGCCGCAAAGTGCTGGTGCTATACCAGGTCCAGCCTGCTATGGTCATGGTGGTACAGAGCCAACTAACTCAGACGCTAATGTCGTTTTAGGACGTCTTGGTGTGACATTATTAGATGGGATGATGCAATTAGATAAAGGAAAGGCACAGCAGGCTGTAACAAAAATTGCGCAAGCTTTCAATCAGACAATTGAAGAAGCTGCGAGTGCCATTATTGAAGTTGCCAATGCCAATATGAGTGATGCCGTTCGTTTAATTTCTGTACGAAGGGGCTATGACCCACGTGATTTTGCTCTTGTAGCCTTTGGAGGTGCAGGGCCACTTCATGCCGCACATTTAGCAAAAGATTTAAATATCCCGAAAGTCATTATCCCTACACATCCGGGCGTAGCAGCAGCAATGGGGTGCTTACTTGTAGATGTACGCCACGATATTTCAAAAACGTTTGTAAAAAAAGCAAATGAAGTATCAGTCGAAGAGCTCGATATTCAATATCAGGCACTACGGAAAGAGGCGAAAGCATTATTAGAAGAAGAAGGGATTTCTGAAGAAACATCGACTTTGATGAATTATATGGATCTTCGCTATAAGGGACAATGGCGCTCCTTAGCGGTTGTGGTACCAGATTACGTCACTTCCTTGGAGGAAGTATTAGCAGCATTCCACCAAGAACATGAGCGAGAATTTGCATTTTCAGATAAGGACCAGATTGTTGAGATTTACGGTTTACGTGTGACTGCAATAGGTACAGTGCCAAAACCTAATTTCCCACAATTTGAATCAACTGGCTCCTTACAAGATGCTTATAAAGAGACACGACCTGTCTATTTTGATGGGGCATATGTTGAAACAAACGTTTATTATCGCGATAAAATTCCAGTGCATGCACAATTACAAGGTCCTGCAATTGTGGATCAATTAGATACGACGACGGTCATTCCACCAGGATTTACGGCTGAAGTAGATGCTTATAAAAATATCATTATTACAGTGAACTAATACATGATAAGGGGGAAAGTCTATGAGTACTACAGGATTGTTCCTAAATAATCAAATTAAAAATCTGGATCCAGTAACATTTGAAGTGTTGAAAAATGGCTTTGTAAATTTAGTCGATCAAATGGCTGAACAAATGCTGCGTACTTGCTATTCTTTTGTTATTTATAATCGGGATTTTAGTTGTGCATTATGTGACGCACAAGGAAATACAGTTATGCAGGGAACACAAGATATTTCGGTACATGTCGGTACTTTACATCTAACAGCGAAAGCGGTTTTAGAGGATTTTGCAAATGATATTCACCCTGGTGACGTATTTTTAGTAAATGATCCATATCGGGGGGGCACGCATTTTAGCGATGTTCGGGTTATACTACCTGTTTTCCATGGCGATAAGCTGATTGCCCTGATGCAAACAAACGGTCATTGGGCAGATGTAGGTGGTTCTAATCCAGGTTCTTTTGATATTACAGCAAAGGAACATTATGGAGAGGGTTTACGAATACCCCCTGTACGCATTTATAGTAAAGGTCAGTATTTAGCAGATGTTGTGAATATTATCGTGATGAATATGCGTATTCCCGAGGAACGAATTGGCGATTTACGTTCACAAGTAGAAGCGGCTAAAATTGGCGAAAAACAATTGAATGAGATGATTAACAAATATGGTATCGATACGGTTTTACTAGCATTTGAAGAGGTACAAAATTATGTAGAACGTTTGACGAGTGCAAAGATTAAAGCCTTACCAAAAGGACAATGGGAAACAGTCGATTATATTGATATGGACCCAGAGCTAGGGGATGGCTTAATACCAGTGCATGTGAAAATGACAATTCGTGAAGATGAAATTTTCTATGATTTAAGTGGGTCACACCCTGCTATAAGTTGCTTTTTAAATGCTGGATTCGGTTCGGCACTTTCTGGTATTTATGCAGGAACGAAAACATTCTTTCCGGAAATTCCATTAAATTCAGGTTTCTATCGAGTTGTCAAAATACATTTGCCCGAAAATACTGTTGTCAATGCGCCGAGTCCTATTGCGGTATCTGGCTATTGCTCAGGTTCTTTTGAAAAGATAATGAATGCATGTTTTGAGTTATGGTCAAACATCATGCCTGAACGTGCAATTGCTTGTTCATTTAACCTAGAGTATTTGTTAATTGGTGGCTACGATCAACGACAAAATAATAATGGGTATTTTATGTGGTATGACTGGATGGCAGGAGGACATGGTGGGCGTGTGGATCGCGATGGCGCAAATACGACATCACCTGTATTTGGGGTCGGCTTAAGTGTCCAACCGTGTGAAGGGCAAGAGCGCTTGTCTCCTGTACTAACGACAAAACATGAGATTATTACAGATTCAGCAGGTCCAGGGAAATATCGCGGTGGTTGTGGTGTTGAAAAAGGTGGGTTATTAACAGATATAAACAACACCGTGATGTCATATTGTTGTGACCGTTCTCGTTCTATTACGTGGGGCATTATGGGCGGCTTACCATCCATTGCACAAGGCGCGATTTTAAACCCAAATCAAGCTGGTGAGGAATTTTTGGGTACCATTTTTTCTAATGTCGCATTGAAAAAGGGAGACTCCTTTACACGTCCATCTGCTGGCGGGGGAGGATTAGGGGACCCTCTTGAGCGTGATGTCAACGCAGTTTTAGAGGATGTCATCGATGAATATGTTTCGCTTGAACGTGCGAAACTTGATTATGGCGTTGTTATCCGTGAAATTGATCGTGATATTGATGCATTTGAAATTGATATGGCAGCTACCGTGAAAGAGCGAGCGTATATTCGAAAAAATCGTCAACAATGGCTTGAAACAGACCCCTATGAAGTGGAGCGTATGTACAATACAGGTGAAATCAATCAAATGGACGTTGTACGTCGCTATGGCGTTATTATGGATTACAAAACAAATCAAGTGTTACCAATTTCCACAAAACAATATCGTACGTCCATGAAAAAACGTTCGTTAGCCTATTGGATGTAATGTTATACAACAATAAAGCAACCAAGAGAACGTAATATTTCTCTTGGTTGTTATGATTTAGGCAAAGCGATTAAGCTGAAAAAGTGATAAATCTTGCTTGCTTGTACCATTTAATATAAGTTCTGTTAATACTTCGCCAACTGCGCTACTAAATTTGAAGCCATGACCAGAAAATCCTGCAGCAATGACAATATTGCGATGATTAGGTAAAAAATCAATGATAAAGTGTTCATCAGGTGTCACAGAATATTTACATGTTTTGCCGAATGCAAGTGCACCATGTTGTGGCATAAAGCGATTGAGAAAATGTTGTAAATCAGCAGCATCCTGATTATCGAATGGACGCATTGGCTCATTAGGGTCGATAGGCTCACCACCATCATGGCGACCTAGTTTCAAGCCTGCCCCATGAATGCTTGGAAAACCATAATAGGCAGAATCAGCAAATTCGAAACAGTAGGCGGGGAAAGTAGTGTCACGATAAAGCTGTTCGTCTGCTTCAAACCAAGCAAATGTTTTGCGTGTTGGTGTAATAGGATATGAAAGGTTCATGGTTTGGAGCAATTCCGATGCCCAAGCACCTGCTGTGACAATGAGGTTTCTTGCCTCATATAGCCCATTTTTTGTATGTATTTGTACAATGTCTTCGGTCTTAATAGCGTGGACCTTTTCATTTGTATGTAAAATGGCACCTTGTGCTAATGCTAACTTTTTATAGGCAGCGATACAGGCTTCTACATGCAATACACCTGCAGTTGGTTCATAGCACACTACTAAATCCTCAGGCAATGCTAATCCAGGCCATTTTTCCATCGCTTCGGCGGCTGTATACTGTTCTAAAGGTAAATCGTATAGTTTCGCGCTTGTTCTAACATTTTGAAGAAAGGTATGATCTGATTGACCAACATTCATCACACCTGTTTGTAAAAATAAAGATTCACTTGTTTCCGCTTCAAGCTCTTTCCATAGTTGTCCAGCGCGTAGCACGAAAGGGACATAACTCGCTCCTTCACCGTAAGCAAAACGAATAATTCTTGTTTCGCCATGATGGCTGCCCTCTTCATGTGGTGGATCAAAAGCATCGAGCATAAGGACGTTTTTTCCTGCCTTCGCTAAATAATAACCAGCCGCCATTCCCATTGAACCAGCACCCACAATAATTACATCATAAATCATAGTCATCCCTACTTTCTTTCTCTAGTATAGCAAAAAAGAAATGAGAATTTTGCAACAACTTAAATAGGGATTATAGGAAAACACGAAAAGGCTAGGACATCACTAAAAAGAAGAGTGTTTTAAGGGACAACTCTTGCTTAGAATACATAAACAAATGATACAACGAGCAAAAAAGTGTTAGATTGATGCAGTCAATCTAACACTTTTTCTCTTACCTGTTAGCCAACAGATTATTACTGAATTAAATAAAACGAGCAATGTCTTTTAATGGTAAACGCGATGAACCATAAGCAGGTGCTGCTGCTTTCCCGATGGCAATAAGAACAACAGGGAAAATATTCTCCGGTAATTCAAAACGTTGTGCAAATTTCTCTTTATCAAATCCGCCCATTGTCACCGTATCATAACCTTTTTCTTTCGCAATCAGCATTAGTTGCATTGAGATAAGACCTGCATCAAATGTTGCAATATTTTTTCTGACTTCAAGTGGTGCAGCTGGGTAAGTACGTAGAGTATTCGTAATCATTAAATCTTTCTGTGCTTCACCCATATGCCCTTCTGCTACATTTTGCGTGTAAATTTGTTCAACTTGCTGATACATTTCGGCATTGCCTAACACTGCAATAATAGCTGAAGATGTTTCAACTTGTTCTTGGTTATTGGCAATAGCACGTAGTTCTGTTTTTACAGCTTCGTCTTGAATGACTAGGAATCTCCATGGTTGCAAGTTACTAGATGACGGAGCGCTAGTAGCCTCTTGAATAATTGCTTCAAGCTCTACTTGTGGAATTTTAAAAGCTGGATCATAGACGCGAACGGATTTACGCTCTTCCATAATTGTATATAGATTGGTTTGTGTTTTAGTTGCTGACATAATGTCCTCCTTAAAACTTACTAATGGTAAGTTGATGATTAGAATCTTACCATTAGTAAGTTTATTCGTCAAATAAAAAATATTTTGTGTGCTACAATAGAATAAGGAATTACAGACAGGAGGTTATGAGATGACACAATCAAACTGTTCACATATATGTAGTAGTTATCATCAGGCAATAGAGTTTATAGGGAAACGTTGGATGGGAATGATTATTTATACTTTGTTGCCTGGTCCAAAAAGGTATCATGAAATTCATGCCACAATACCCGGCATTTCTGATCGTTTACTAACAGAACGTTTAAATGAGCTTGTTAATGCAGGATTAATTGAAAAGAAATACATTGATTCATCGATAAAAAAGGTAGAATATGCATTAACACCAAATGGCTTAGCATTTCAGGAAGTCATAGCGTCTATTCAAAAATGGATTGATTTATGTGAATTTGAGAAAATGACAAAAGAGACAACATAAAAAGCCATAATACCTCAAGTGCTTGAGGTGTTATGGCTTTTTTTATTTGTAACTATTTGTAATGACTTTTGTTGTTTTGCCAATATCTTTATCCTTTCTATAAAGTTTGTACTTTTTTGCCTTTATATTATAGGATTCACTTAAGACAAAAAGACTGTAGATAAATTCTCTTTATCTACAGTCTCCAAACCTTACCTATTTAACATTTGGTAATACTTTATTTAACATAATGGCAACGAGCGCAGCTGTTGCTATTGGAGAGCCGAATAAATATTGTACCGTTGTAGGTAAAGCATATAAGAAATCTTTTGGTAATAGTGTTAACGCTAATGTTAAGATAACAGGAACAGCAATGACGTACATTTCTTTTTCGCCAATATGTTCATTTTTCATTACCTGTAACCCGCTAATGGCGATAATGCCACAGACGATGACAAAGACGCCACCGATCACTGCTGAGGGAATGGCAGAGATTAAGGCAGCCAATTTACCGGAAAAACCGAACAAAATAAACCAAAAACCTGCAACAATAAAGATACGACGGCTTGCAATACCTGTGATGGAAATAACCCCTGCATTTGTTGAATAGCCAGTTACCGGCGTAGAACCGAGTAATGAGGCGATGAAACAGCCAATACCCTCACCAATTACCCCACGATTAATTTGTCTATCTGTCAATGGTTTATCAATTACATTACTTACAGCAAACCATGTACCCGTCGTTTCAGCCATTAAGACAATATAGATAATCACCATTGTTAAAATAGCTGAAAAGTTAAATGTAAAGCCGTAATCTACAAAAGGCAATTGCGGTAAGCTAAACCAATTTGCTTTTCCAACAGCCGATAAATCTAAAATACCCATAATATTTGCAGCGACACAACCGATAAGCAACGCGATAATAACGGAGGCAATACGAAATACTCGACCTTTTTGACGGAATATAGAGCCTAACATTACGCAGCCAATTAATACGGTAGCTGAAATAAGCGCCAAGTATATGTTTTGGCTAATCGTAGCACCAGCGCCTTCAAAAATATTACTACTTAAACCAACGGGCATAAGGGATAAGCCAACGACGAAAATAATTGTACCGCCTACAATTGGGGGAATAAATGTTTTAACGATTTTGTTGAAAATACCTGTATAACCTAAAATGATGACAAAAATGGCCCCAATCAGGCTTGCACCCAGTACAGCGCTCCAACCAAGTTCGCCACTGCCACTTGCGGCATAGATACCAACTATCGCTCCTAATGGTACATACGAGGGTCCTTGTGCGATTGGAAGCTTCATGCAGAAATGGCTTTGGACAATCGTCGCAATCCCTGCTGCGATAAATGTTGATTGTATTAAAGCACTTGCTTGTCCTGATTGCATGCCTATTAACATCGCAATTAGGAAAGGTACGACATAGACGTCCATGGCCATTACATGTTGTAAACCTAGAAGAGCGGATTGACCGAATGGTACTTTGTCATCGGGTAAAACGGTTAAATGTGCGGTATTACTGTTTGCTAAATTGTTTTTTTGCGTTTCCACTAAGATGCCCACCTCAAATGTTAAGTTTATAAATAAAACGACTTAGTGACCTCCATCTGTTGCTACAGAGAAGGGGAGACCACTGTTTGCGTTAGATTATTCTGTTCTTTCGTGCACTTTAATGCCTTGCACCCATACTTCTCGAATATTTTCAGGACGTACTAGATACATGATTTTTTGGAAGATATCAATCAGTTCTTCTTTGTTATCAAAGATTGGTAGTTTAGCAGATGCTACTTTTGTATCGATTACTTGAACATCCCACGTATAGTTTTCTTGTAAGCGACCAATTGGAAGACTTAAACTTTCACCACCGCCAGCTGTTGCTAAATAGAATGCTTCGTTGATAGTAATGCGCGAATTTGGCACGCCACGTTTGTCTGCAGAAAGTGCTGTATTCACACCATCTTCCAACATTCTAGATGACATTACCGCCTGTCTTGCATTATCAAAAAGACTAGGTGAGAAGCCACCTGAAATGTCTGAGCCTAAACCAATATCTACACCTTTTGCATGGAAGCGGGCAATGGGAATAACGCTGTTAGCAAAATAAGCATTTGAAATTGGACAATGGCCGATAGCAGTACCAGTTTCAGCAAATAGTGTGGCATCTTCATCGTTTAAGAAATTACAATGTGCCATAACAGACTTATCACCTAATAGACCAAAATCATGTAAAGCGTAGGCATCATTTTTGTTGAAGCGGTCTTGCACGTACCTATGCTCCCAGTCACTTTCACTACAATGAGATTGAATATGTGTATCATACTTAGCTGCCAATTCACCTAAACCTTTTAAAGCACTATCTGTACAACTTGGAATAAAGCGAGGTGTTACAACAGGATATACGCCTTGCTTGGTAGATTTCGCTAATTCTTTAACAGCTAAAATAAACTCTTCTGTATCCGCTAATGCTGTTGCCGTATTTGCATCTCGATAAAATGCAGGGTTTTGTTCAGGGTCATCCATGACAACTTTCCCAACAAGACCACGTTGTCCTTTTGTAGCACAGATTTCAGCTAATAATAGGCTTGCTTCCTTATGAACTGTTGCAAAGTACAACGATGTTGTTGTGCCATTGGCAAGAAGGGTACTTACTAAATCTTCATAGACCTCTTTCGCAAATGCTAAGTCCGAGAACTTCGATTCGATAGGGAAGGTATAGGTGTTGAGCCAGTCATATAGGGGGATATCTAGAGCAGTACCGGCTTGAGCCCATTGTGGTGCATGGACATGCAAATCGACAAAGCCTGGGAAGAAATACTGGCCATCAGTTAATTGGTAGAAATTTTCTTTCCCTTTATATGTATGTAGTACTGTTTGATAGTCAGGATGTTCTGGCGCAATCGTTTTTTCGATTATTCCGTCCGCGTTAATACAAAACAGGTAGTCTTGTAAAATTTGTACTTCTTTTGAAGACTTACTTGAAAAAGCAGTCCCTTTAAAAATTTGCGTATATTTAAACATAGTTTACACCTCAATGTTCGTATTTTGTTATCAGCAGGGAATATTATAGGATAAAAAAACTGTGAAGTCTACGAAAAAACGAATATTTTTACTTTTTGCCTGATGTAGAATATAGTGAAAAAATGAGGCTTGGCAAATTAATAATTTCTATATAAACTATAAATGAGAATTATTATCATAGTTAATTGTGGGAAATTCGGAATAGATAGGGGATATATAAGATTTTCAGGAAATGCTCAAAAGGAGGGGATTGAAAGGACATGCTTAGTAAGAAACTAAGCCTAATTATGGGTGTGTGTGTTGGTATTTTTTTGCTAATAGTATTACTTGTTATTAGTTTAAAAGCTAATTATTAAATGAATCGCTTAATCGACGACTCAAGTGTTAATGCTTGGGTCTTTTTTGTATACCTCCCTTTATTATTTTGAATATTGGTAAAATTTATAAATTTAATTGCTTTATTAATGAGCATTCAGTATCCTTTTATTAACAAAGGGGGAGAGGATGCGATGAATCGTCAACACATTGGTATTTTATTTGGGGGAGTACTTTTACTAGTTGTAGCGATGGGGATTAGCCGTTTTGCATTTACGCCGATTTTGCCGTTTATGCGGGAGGATGTTGGCTTTTCATTTGAGGTTGCAGGCTTTTTAGCATCTAGTAATTATATTGGTTATTTTATTGGGGCATTATGGGCGGGATTTATTTACCGACAGCGGAAACATTTTTTACTGTTGAGTGTGGTATTAAATGTCATTTCTGTTGTGCTTATGGGGCTAATTGAGCTCTATAGTGTTTGGCTTGTTCTACGATTAATTGCAGGTATTACAGGGGGACTTATTTTTGTTTTAACTTCTAGTATTATTATGGATTATTTGGCCAAACAAACGCTCACAAAGTGGTCAGGCTATTTATTTAGTGGTATAGGGCTTGGTATTGCCATTTCAGGTTTATTCGTACCTTTTATTGAAGCACGTTTTGCTTGGCAAGGTACTTGGATTGGCTTAGGCATTTTATCCGCACTATTTTTAGTGATTACATTTCTATTATGGAGAAATTTACAAGTACACGATAGCGTGAAAGTAACGAAAACGGCAGATGCAAAAATGTCGCGGGGTTTTATGCCTTGGCTAATTGCGGCATATGGGTTTGAGGGGCTTGGGTATATTATAACAGGTACATTTTTAGTGGATATTATTCACAACATTCCATCGCTCCAAGCATATTCCTCTTATAGTTGGGTCATTGTTGGTGTAGCGGCTATTCCATCTGCTCCAGTTTGGACAGTACTATTAGAGAAGTTTTCTGCAATAAAAATTTTATTTGTGGCTTACATACTACAAGTGCTAGGGATTTTGTTGCCGGTATTTTCACAAACAGTATGGAGTGTGCTATTGTCTTCATTTTTATTTGGTTTAACATTCGTCGGTATTGTTACGCTAACAACTGCCTATGCTAGACAGCTATTTCCAACACAAAGTGGTCCAGTCGTGTCATTGTTGACAACGTTCTATGCGTTTGGACAAATTATCGGGCCAATTATAGCTGGACAACTTGTGGTCATTTTTAGCAGCTACAAGGCAGCACTCATTTTTGCAGGCAGCATTGTATTGCTAGGGCTAATTGTAATGTTATGCGGTAAGTGGATCGTGTTAAAACAACAAGAGAAGATAGCCAATTTAAACATCCAATCTAATCATTAGTTAAGGGTGCCAGTTAAGGGTGCCTGACACCCGAAATATTCTGAATTGTTTGAGTGCCTGTCACCAGAATCCTTCAAGTGTCAGGCACCTTTTTCGTTTTTTTCTAAATCAAAAAAATGTTATAATTGTGGTAAATCAATTGGAGTAATGCGCATGAGTGTAAATACTTTTCGTAAAATCCCACTTGAAAAATTTATAGATTTAAAAGTAGATTATGCTTTTAAACAATTATTTGGTACGGATAAAAATAAGGCTATTACTATAGTATTCCTGAATGCTTTATTAAATCGTACAGGGAGAAATGCTATTAAAGAAGTTACTTTTATAAGTCAAGAATTTGGTAGTGAACATGTAGATGATAAGCAATCTCGCTTGGATATTTTAGTGAAAACACAAGATGAGTTATTTGTTAATGTTGAAATTCAATTAACCAATCAATACGATATGATGAAACGAACACTGTACTATTGGTCAAGAATTTATACTTCGCAACTGCGTAAAGGGATGGGGTATCATAAATTACGACCGACAATTACTATAAATATTTGTAATTTTACGTTATTTGAACACACAAAAAATTATCATTCTATTTTTCAACTTTATGATAATCAAGATAATTTGAAAATGGATGACGTACTTGAAATACATTTTATCGATATTAATCGATTTATACAGCAATGGTATGCAAAACAATTGGATTCTTTTAAAAATGTCTTGGATAGATGGTTAATGCTACTGGGAATGGTTGATGGACGTAAACAGAAAGTCTATGAAGAAATTTATTTAGAATTGGAGGAGCTTGCCATGAAAGATGAGGAGTTATTCAATGCTATGAATGTTTGGCATGATTTAAGTCAGTCCCCTGAAGATTATTATGCATATCAATCTCGTTTGAAATATATCCTTGATGAGGCGGCGAAGCTAGAAGATACAAAATATATAGCTGAGCAAGAAGGACTATTGAAAGGAATAGAACAAGGCATAGAACAAGGTATAGAACAGGGTATAGAACAAGGCATTAAACACGGAGAAAAAAAGGTGCAGAAGGAAATTGCGTTAAAGTTATTGAAGAGAGAAACCAATATTGAAACAATCGCAGAATTAACAGAGCTAACAATTACTGAAATTAACCAGTTAAAAGAATTACTTGATTAAAACTTTAGGTGCCGGGCACTCGAAATTTTCACAATTGTTTGGGTGCCAGGCACTTCTTACATTTTCCTTTTTCGATTCAACATAAAAAAGTATAACCATATTACTAAAATACTATAAATAAAAATCCAAATATATTGCCAATAAAAAATGGCTGGTATTACGTTGATGCTATCATCTGAACTCATCATTTCTAAAGAAAGATGTACTGGAGGTAAGAGCCATAATAGACCCTTTACTTGTAAAATAACGCTTTTTAAAGAGGCGATAGCTAAAGAAATAATTAAGATACTAAGTACACCCCACCAAGAATTTTGTTTATTCTTGACTAGTTCCCTTGTGAAGATGGCAGAGAGTGCAATAGCAAGCATAGAAAGGCTAAAATGAGCTAGGAAACCCAATATGATATGCCATAAACTTGGTCGTTCACCAAATGCACCAATTATTATAGGGTACAACACTGACACACAGCTTAGACAAAAGCCAATTACAAAACAAATCAAATAAAGCGTAACAAAATACACATTTTGCCCTTTAGCATGTAGTATAGTAATGACTTTTTGTCCCTCGTCCTCCGCATGAAATATTGTTACTGTAAACCATCCCATTAGTAAAAATAGAAGAGTCGAAGTAAATGAGTAACTGTCCAATATTGGATTTGGTACAAATGCATAGTTGACTACCGTACATAAAATGAAAATGAAAAAAGGGGGAATGTATTTATAAGTTCTTATATAATTACTAAATTGATAGTGTAATAAACTTATCATGTATTTAATAAGCCTCCTAGAAATGACTATGAAATTGTTCCTTCTTTGAATTTAGAGGCATAAGCTGTTTAATGGTAGCTTCGTGTTGAAGTAAGGCCAAAAGGGTTTTGTCTGTATCTCCACTGTTTACCGTTACAGTTAGCTCTTGATTGCCATTATTTAATGTGCGCATTTGTTTGATTTGGATAAAGGAAAGTACTGTATCAAGTGATTGGTCGCTGGGTAACTCAAACACTATTAGATTGTTTTGGTTAGAAGCGTCTGTAAATGATTCCAGTTGTACCACTTGGCCGCCTTCCATTAATAAAATCCGATCCACTAGGTTTTCTAATAATTTGGTTTCGTGACAGGTTAATATAATACTATATCCATTCTCTTTTAAAGACAAAAGGGTGTTTTCTAATTCATTTTGGGCACGAGGATCAAGTCCAGATAAAGGTTCATCCAAAATTAGAAGATGTGTTTCTTCAAGCATTGCCTGCATAATCATAATCTTTTGCTTCATGCCTTTTGAAAAATGAGTAATTCGTGTCGACCGAACCTCTTGCATATTGAATAGCTCAAGTAATTGATTTATTTTTTGTTGTAATGGCTTACGAGGTACACCACTTATTTTACCCATATGAAAAAGATACTCTTCGGGCGTAAAGAGTACATGTGGAGGAGTAATTTCGGGGACGTACCCAATTTTTAAAGATTGTACATGACTAGTAACTGCGCCACTATCTGAATCGACGATACCTCCAATAATTTTTAGTAGCGTACTTTTACCACAACCATTCTTCCCTACAAGTGCGACAATTTCCTCTCCATAAATGGAGAATGAAATGTTATCTAAAACTTTCTTTGTTTTATATTGTTTAGAAATGTTTTGAACTTCCATTAACGTATTCATTCGTACACACCTTTTTATTAGTGATTAGTGCCAGTCACTCGAAATTTTCAGAATTGTTTGAGTGACAGGCACGTAAAAAAAATCAGGTACTGTAATATTTATTTAGTGCTGTTTCCAAGCGTTCTTCTAAATGTTGTGAAATATAGCCAACAACAAATTGTTCTTTTTCCATTTCAATTTGCGAGGATTTAAAAATTTTTGCGAAAAACCCTGACTTATTCTCCATAGAGTATTGCTGTAGTGCCTCTGTGCGTAAAGTGGACACGATTTCGTTTTCAATATGACGCTCACGGATTTTTTTGACGATATCTTTGACACTACCTTCTTGTAACTCTACCATTTGCTTTTGGAGATTTTCATTTAGATGTTTCAATTCGGCTGTTTCATTTTGAATTTCCTCTATTTGGCGGCTTGATTCGGAAGAGAGCTCTTGTAGATTTTGCGCTAAAAAATCTTGATTAATCGTAATGTTTAATGTCCCTTGCTTTTCATCTGGTTCCATATGAAATAAACCAGTTTGTATCATTTGCTGAAGGACACTACCTAATACATCGACTTTGTGGGCTAAATTATCCGTAAAATCAAGAGTAGTGGCAGTAATTTGATGTTTAATCTGCTGATGACTGTCATCAATACCTAGCAGTAGTTTTAGACCTTTAACACGGTATTCATCCTTCAAAAGTAGAATCATGCGAAGTCGTAAAATAGCAGGGAGGTCTAAGCGAATATTAGTGGTTTGATGATAAGAGGCGCTATCAAAAATATACTGATCGAAAGGTTTGATATAATAACGCAGCATAGCATCTGTTATTTCAAACCAACCTGCGACTTCTGAAATGCTATAATATTCTTTTTCATGGATATGTGTTAAATAGGCATCACCATAAAGTGTTTCTACTAATGGTGTATGTTGTAGTACGACAAACAATGGATCATGCTGCACAACTCCGAGTACCAACTCTTTTGCATCACTTATTTCTAGCATTACTTCTACACCTCACTTTATTTTTCTTGAACTAAACTCTCTACTAGGTTTCTATTCTTTTAAGTGCAAATGTATGCCTATTTAAAGTAGGATTATTTGATGTTTTTAAGCTTTCTAGCGAGATGGTAGTTTGTTAAATGGAGGAGTGAGAAAACCTTTTTACATTAATGGCGTGCTTCCAACAAACTGAATCAAGAATGGTGGTAAACCAAGGTTTTAGCTAAACAAGTAATGCTAGAGCGAATATAGAAGAGTCAATTGAAGTCAGCCATAAAGAAAATCGTGTTGATCAAAACAAAAATATCCATTTACTGGTTATCAAGCCTTTTTCATCTTTTCTTTAATGACCATGAGCTTACAAAATTTAGATTGAAGCTTATGTCCATTATTTATGTAATCTTTATAATATGAAAGCAGTAAGAAAATGCCTACTTTAATAAGAGTGGGTGGATAGAAATCAGATGATTACTCAATAGCTGTTTAGTGAGCATATCTTGCATTTCAGTAAATATAACGTTGTCCTTTATTAGAATTTGCATCTCTGTATACTTATATTGACATTGAAATTCTCGGATATACTGTGTAATAATTGGCAAATTGTCGTTATTTTTAATTTCTACCTCCACAAAAAAAGGCAAAGTTAATTGGGGTGGCGAAAAACAGCCACGGCGAATCCAAATAGCTTCATTTACATAATAACGAATTGGCAATTGGCGATCACTTGCTATAAATAAGTCCATTAAGTTCTCCTTCAAAATGTAAAGTCACAAGTATAAGAATTATTATTATTATAGCTTTTTTAGTTGAAATTGTCTTGAAAGAGCCTTTAGACCAACGCCAGATGTCATTCTTTTCTGTAGTTGCACCCAGGATCTTGATTACAGGGAAAACAACAAATAAAAAGTAAGCAAGAGATGCACTTGCTTACTTTTTGTATTAGTGAATATCGCGTTTTTTGAAATTGCCACCGCGCACTTCTGAAACATCAGAAATGACGACAAACGCACTGCTATCTATGTCTTTAATAATGGATACCAACTTATTTTCTTCCATACGGTTAATAACACAGTTTAATATTTCAGTTGGTTCGTTTGAAAACCCGCCACGCCCTTGTGTATAAGTAACGCCACGCCCTAAACGAGCTTGAATGGCATCCCCAATTTCCTCAGATTTTGCACTGACAACACGGACGTCTTTAGATTTTTCTAAACCAACTTGAATAATATCAATAACATTTTTCGCAATATAGTACGTTAAAGCGGAATATAAAGCACTCTCTAATCCGAAAATAAAGCTTGCCCCTAAGAAAATAAAGGCATTGATAAATAATATAATATCTCCGACTGAAAACGGTATTTTACGTGATAGTAGTACGGCTAATACTTCAGAGCCATCTAAAGCACCACCATTACGTAAAACAATTCCTATCCCAATTCCAAGTAACATACCACCAGATAAAACAATTAATAAAGGATCATTCGGTCCTAAAATCGTTTTAACGTCATGTAATAGAACTGTGGAAATCGATAACGCAGCAATCCCAGCACAGCTCATTAATGCAAATGTTTTTCCTACTTGTTTGTAGCCAATATAGATAAACGGAATATTTAATACAAAGAGTAGCACGCCTAATGGAATTTCAAATAAATGGGCACCCATAATACTAAGACCTGTAACGCCACCATCAATCACATTGTTTGGTATTAATACAGCTTCAAGTCCATACGCTGCGATGATTGCCCCTGTAATAATCATGATAAATTTTCGTATATTTTCAAGTGACTTGCTTTTTTTCATAAATCTTCTCCATTTCCTTACAAATTAAATCCTGTGTTGTTACTTACGATTTTGGAATAATATTTACTGCGATTGTTTTTGTTTCCGTTGTATGGCTTGAATCGCACATATTATAGTATCTCGTTAATAAATCGTTCAAATCATTTTGAAAGTGGTTAAACTGTTCTTTCGTTAAGGATAAGTCCAGTAATGAAAAAGTTGCAGAATCTACGATATGTTCATCTTCTTCACATAAGTTTAAATAATTTTGATACTGAGATAGTAGAGCTAATTGATAGTACGAAATATAGTTGAGTTTTTGCTTTTTCGTTAGTATTGACCAATCCTCCTTACTTATTTTTGCAGCATCTTCATTTAATGCATAAAATTTTTCCGTTACAGAACGTACTTTTCGCTCCTTCACAATTTTAATGATGCTTTCATCCATTAATATTTGAATGTGGCGATATAAAGTAGCTTGCGGTACATCTTTAATAACAGAAATCATCTCTAAGGTACTTAAGCCTTCGTCTGTATTATGCATCAGCGCTTGTAAAATTTTCATTCTCACAGGATGCATTAAAACCTCTGCTTTATTACGCATCTACGAGCCTCCTATATTGAAGAAATGATATGTAGAAAGACTAAACAAATGTTATCATTTTGAGAACATTATCAAAAAATATATTATATTTTTATCCAAATGTACAGTAAAATGCTAACGGAATTTTTTTTAAGCATTATTAAGCTGGGGCAAATGAAATGTAACTCATATTTGACATATAAAATAGGAGCCCCGACAAATCAGAACTCCTTCAATTCAATTAAGGGTAGGCTGTCTCTATTACAAATATAAAGGAAGCTAGGTTATTGAAATATTTTTAACTTAGTGGTTTAGTGCTACTAGAACTTTTGTATAATTTTTCCTTCTAATATTAAAATTAACAAATCTAAGGAGGGATAATTTGTGGTTAGTTCGTCTGTAGTGAAAAAATTGGTTGTGCCAATTGTGTACGTAGCGGAATGGATTTTTTTCTTGTATGTTCTACTCTGCATTGTTGTTTTCAATTTGGTGAATTTGACAAATGTTATTGCTGTAGATATGGCTTGGGAGGAACCTATTAACTTTACAGCATCTTTCATTAACTCAATGATAGTAGTGTTGGGTATAGGCTTAATTTGTTTCTTTTACATCAAGTTTTTAGCAGGCAGTAGAGCATATAAACGCTTCAAAGAAGTGGTATGGGGCGTTTTATTCGGTATAAATACGGTAAGTTGTGTCATTTGTGGGAGCATCGTTTATGGTTTTAATTTCATTCATGCTGATGGAATAATACTGTTAACCACTGCTTTTATTAGTGCACTTTTAACAATGCAAATTATAATGAAACAAGATTTTGAAGGTCAGTAAAAAATAATTTAGGTTGTTCAAAACATAATAATCTCCCTTTACTAAATAAACTGTATGGAGACGCATAGCAAATAATCGAGTAAGGGTATCTACGCAAAAATTTTAATCGAGGTTGATTCTTTAGCTAGTGCGTTTTCACACTCATATTAATTCAAATCCTATTGCATCAGCATAAAAAGCTATAATTAAATAATACATTGGTAAAGTTTCGCTATATTAAAATACTAATAATAACCGTGAAAGTATATTGTAATAAAATGTACTGAATTATAGTTAATTTTGAAGTATCTAATTTAATAAACTTTTTTTGCTAATTAATGAAACATTTTCTGTAGAAAAAGCGTATAAGTATTAGTAACACCAATCTATATAATTAAGGGGAAATAAAGTATGAAAAAACCATTTAAAAAAACTTGGATGATTGCATCAGCATTTACACTAGGGATGGCTATCCTAACACCACTTCAAGCGGGAGCTACAACATTAGAAACAAAGGATAGTAATATTAATGTTCAATTAGAACAAAAAATATCCGGCACTATTAAAGAAGTCTTCGGCGATGGCATGAACTTGAAAGGAATAGATGGTAAAAATTACTTTATTAGTTTTAGTAAATTTTCTACTGAACAAATTGAGAAAATGAACTTAGTAGTAGGACAAGAAATTTCTATAGAAGGTAAAGTAGTAGACGATTATTCAGACTTCTATACATTTGAAGTGTATAAAAAAGACCTTCCTAAAGAGGTAACTAAGGAAGATTTAGGAAAATTGGAAAAGTTGTTTAACGAAATTAAAAAGTTAGAAAAAGAAGCGTCAGTTGAGGTTGAAAAAGAAGTAACAGAAGAAGAGCTTGAAAAGAAATATGAAGAAATGGAAAAAATTTATGACGAAATGTATAAAATTACAAAACCTTATATATTAGCAAATTGGGAACCAGAGACTTTTGAACAATATTTAGAAGGCTTTGGGTTTAGTGAGGGAAATATAGCTATTAAAGAAAATGATAAAAAACAGCTTCAAGCTATTTATGAAGAGTGGGTAAAGCTTGAAAAAAGTGGTGATGAAGAAAAAGCTAATTTAAAATATGAAGAGTTGTATACAATCCTTCAACCATATCTTGATGAATTATACCCACCACAAACGTTTGAAGAATACATGGAAGGAATGGAATTAGACATTCCTGCTGAAACGATGGCGAAGTTAAAAACGTTATATGAAGATGCACAAAAAGCTGAAAATGATGAGAATATGGAGTTGTCTGAAACGGTATGGAATCAATTCCATGATCTTCTTAGTCAATTCATCGAGCCGTTAACATTTGAAGAATACATGTCTGATTATGACTTCGAAGTTAGTAAAGAAGATAAAGAGCAATTAAAAAAGCTATATGAAGAAGCCATGAAACTTGATAATGAAAAGGCTGACGAAAAATGGGAAGCGTTTTACAACATTCTAGAACCTTATTTTGCTTTAAATAAAGAAATTCTATTCTTCGCTTCTAAACTAACAATAAACAATCAAGATTATCTTCCACAATCAGAATAATCGTAACCATAAAAAATAATTCAGCCATCTGCTAGTAATCGACAATCGATAATAGTAGATGGCCTTTTCTATAAGATTTATAGTAAAAACATTGCGACAATGGTCGTTACAATAAGACCTATCGCTACAGGTAATAAATTGCGCCTTGCAAGCTCAAATGGACTTACATTGCAAATCGCAGCTGCTGGAATGAGTGCCCATGGAATAAGTGTACCGCCACCAATAAAAGACATATTATTTAGCTGTAACAATGGTTATTTCTCTAGCTTGTTTACTGCTCCTATAATCATCCTTTGTATCAACGACTATTTGTTCGAAGATGGTGGTCATTAATTGTTTGCGTTCGTAATCATCGGCATTGATCCATAGGGTATCAATATTGCGAATTATGGCCCGAATTTCCTCATGATGGCGATCGTCCAGCAGCTGTATCTTTTTTAAACTTGCTTGAATTTCTTTTTCTTTGTTACGCAATTTTTCGCTGTCTCGAATTAACTCATCAATACCAATAATATCATGTTCAAACATCGTTTTTTTCTTGTGTAAAAGCTTTTGCACAACAGCTAGTTCCTGTTGTAATGCAGTCAATTGTGCCGCTGGAAAGCTAGCATCCCCCTCATTACTTGTAAAATGGCCACCGACCAAGTCATCCCATTGTGCAAAAATGGCTTGCACTAAATTACTTTCTAAAATCATATGACTAGTACAAGCTTTACCAGCTTTCTTACCAGAACATCGATATGTTTTTTTCTTGCCTGCTTTATGACCAGCCATCGAATGCCCACAGCGTGCACATTTTAAAAGCGAGGAAAAATAGTAATTGCTCGTTTCGCGCTTGCCACCTAATGTTCTACGCTTATCTAACAAATCTTGTAGTGCCCAAAATTCATCTCGATCGATAATGCGTTCATGATTACCTTCAAATAGCACCCGTTCACGCGGTGGTTTTTTTATGTCTTTTGGATTTAAGCTAAACATTAAATAACCCGCGTATGTCGGATTATTGGCAATATCCCGCACACTATCGACATGCCATTGTCCGCCTTTTCGAGTAGGGACACCTTTACTCGTTAATTGCTTGGCAATTGTGTAAAACCCCAATGTTTTTGCTAACGTAAATATATCCTTTACAATTTGCGCCTCTTCTTCATCGATTATTAATGCACCATTCACTACTTGATAGCCATAGGGAGGGGTGCCTCCTTTCCAGTAGCCCAACTTCACTTTCTTTTCCATGCCTAAACGCACCCGTTCAGCGGTATTTTCTCGCTCCCATTGCGCAATCGCCGCTACCAACGTAATAAACAAACGTCCCATTGCATTGGTCGTGTCGTACACTTCCGTAGCCGATTTAAATTTACATTCATATTGGTCCAACTCAGCCAAAATCGTATGTAAATCAGGCACAGAGCGAGTTAGACGATCTAGCTTATAGACAAGTAAAACATCAATGCCCCCTTGTTGAATGCGCTGTAACATTGCTTGAAAATGGGGGCGATTTAAATCTTTAGCAGAATAGCCATCATCGACGTAAGGCGTCTCAACAATGTCCCATCCTTGTGATACACAATAAGCCTCTAACTTTTCAATTTGTGCAGCAATCGAAAACCCATGCTTCGCCTGTTCGTCGGTGCTAACGCGAACGTAGATAACGCATTTCATAAGTATGTCACTCCCACTCTTAGCGTTATTATTTCTAAGAACGAATAACAATTTTATAACTGACTTTTACACAGATACTAAAATGCCTGCAACGAAAGAGCCTTTATATAACATAATTTATTACGAGCATCCTATGTTTAAGACTATACTTCGGTTAATGTCACAATTATTCTAAAACGATGTGGGGTAATAAGTAGCATGATACAGAAACAAGAATGGTTTATTTTAATGGAAGGTTGTCATAATGAAAGTGGGATTTGAGTCAATGTACATAACAGAAGAATGATTGAAGGTTTAAATTAATTAGTTTATCCAGATATTTTCAAACGTTTGTGCTTCGAGTTGAAGTGCTTGAAGAATTTTAGGGTTTACTTGCGTGGCTACATGTAATTTAGCTGTTTTCACGTTTAATACAGCAAATACAATGTTTGGTGGATAAGGGTCTTTCGATTGTGCTTCTAACATTAACGTTAGGATTGGTTGAATGTTGCGTTCATTAATTTTTTCTGTATTTCCTTTAAAAAATAATTTTATTAAATGGGGTACGCTGTCTATCACTAAACCGAGTTCGGGAGATGAACGGACTACTAAGCCATTAGTAGATGTCCACAGGGATTTAGGTGGATCAAACCATTCAATTTTCTTGTTCCGTGTAAATTTTTTAAATGCCTTTATTGCTTCGGTATAGGAATTGATTTTTCGTTCATGGACTTCAATTAGTAATGAATCTAATTGATTGAGAGATTGATTTTGCTCATAGCACCATTTAATACGCTCTCGCAACTGCTTCCAATGATCTTTTACTGGATGATACTCGCCTTGATTTTTAATTTCATTAATTTTGTTCATCTTTGCCAGCATGGTTTGCCTAACGGTGAAATCGATAAACTGTGTTAAACCAACAGACATTTGCTCTTTTTCTGTTGTTTTAATTTTCAGTCACCTTCCTTTCTACAATCATTTTAACAGAAAGGTCCATAAATGGGGACCTTAAATTCATTTAGGGTACCAAAAATCAATGCAGCCATTTCATTGATGCAGTGCAATACGTTTTAAAGGAGGTACAGCGATGTTGAAGAATTAGGGGCACAAATTAGATCAGAATTATTTAAATATAAAATGGGTCAAAAAGAGCTTGCGAAAATGGTCGGTAGATCGAGGGCGTAAAGATGGTCCAAGGGCTCAGGAACACATTAAACATATTCATAAAATTCTATGTATTTAAAATTCATAACTAATGCTGAAGCTGTTAGAGGCTTCTAGTAAGAATCAAAAGGATATTTCTATGAACACAACCAACTTAAAATGGCGAGCAATGTCAGATGATGAGAAACAAGCTGAATTGATAAAGAAAATGAAAGGAACGCATACCTATTAATCTAAATTACAATTTGTCTTAACGAAAGTGACAAGCCCATTCGACATATTCTGATAAAAAAGGAGTGTTGGATATGAGGAGCGTAAAGATGACGGAAGAAAAGGTTCGCAAATTGTTACCGATCATTGAAAGTATTCTTTCACGGGAATATGGAAGGAAGGTAACATTAAAGGATCTAACTGTTGGTGGTATTACGGTTTATAAGGACGATTGCGCGAAATAGCGCAGTCACTAGAATTATGGGAAAGGGTTAAAGCATTTTAGCATGATTGGATAGTCACAACTTAGGAGGGATTTAAGATGAAATCAACCGGTATTGTTTTTAAAGGAGAAGAATCCGATGTGGGGGGAAGAAGAAGCAATGTCGATATTATCGAATATAAGAAAAAAAGAAGTCACATTTAACAAAGTGTGGCTTTTTTACTAAACCAAATGAGAATCAGCTTAGAAGTAATAATAACATTTATTTATAAGAATATAGTATTAAGAACTAATTCAAGTTGTTAATATACATATATTGGTGAATAATTAATTAAGTAAATATTATATTAAAATGAGGTGATTTTAGTTGAGTAGTAAAAAAAATATAATAAAAAATAGAGTGCTTTGGGCGTCTGTTTTTTTCTTTGTATCATTATTACTTATTATGAAGCTACAAACAAATTTAAATTTGTTAATAATTTTTATTGCAATAATTATTTCTGCGTTATTTTTCTTATTTAATTATCCTTTGAAAAACAAAAAATAAAATGATGTTATATTCCCTTATATAGATAATATAACAATTAAAACCAAAGATGAATTATTTAAAACTATTAGTAGCAATCGCTATGTTTTCTATTCTAGGGGTATTTACTGAAAATACTAATGCAAGAGAATACGATGAAAGCGAGAACTTAGAAGAAGAAATTGCATTAATGGAAGATTCCTTAGAGTTAATTTATGAGAAAGGTGTAGTTACAAACGAAAAAGGTTATTTCTTAGGGTATATATAGAGGGGTTTTTGAAAATGTATTGAGTAAGTACGATGATTATGAAGGGGTCACTACAATCAAATCGATATTTCTGAAAAACCTCAAATCGGTACTAGAGCTGTAGTTTGTGGATGGCATTTAATGAGACCAACAGTAGAATTTACAACAGCTCAAAATAAATGTATCTCTAACGGTATAACTTCTAGCTATGGTTATATAGCTATAGCTAGTACTATTGCAAATTTAATTGCAGATAAAGAGTTTAAATTGGCTACAGAATATTATTAAAGTTTTAAAATCATGGAAATATCCAATTAAAATAATAATAGTTTCTATATAATAAATTCTCTTTTAAACAATAATTAGTATAAGAAAAATATTAATTACTGTAGATGTGGTGGTAAAAATTTATTCCAAAGTTGGAGTAATTTAAAACAGTGATAAAAAATTCTAGTTTTGTTAGATTTTTGACATCCTCTATTTCTATTGATAAAATATTACGATATTAGTAGATAAAGTAAGTATTATAAAACAGAGTAGGAGGAGCATAATGAAAAAATTATTTATTGTGTTATTAGCAGCAGTGGTATTTGCGATTGTAAATCCAACAAAATCAGAGGCTATTAGGTATGATGGTGCAGAAGTACATAAAGACCAAACGGGGAAAATGACGTTTACCAAAGACATTAAGATTTATAAGAAAAATGAAGACGGTACATTTGATTCGTTAGTGGTGAAACGCAATAATTATTTTAGAACGTATGAAATTGAAAAATATGATGGCAAAACCTTTTATCAAATGGGGCCATATCGAGTACAAGCAACCAATCTAGTAGTTTTTAAAGAAATACCGATGAAAATTCGTGCATCTTTCTATCCAAATGTAACGTATATTAATATTAATCGTAACAGCGGAGAGTATGGGAAACTCTTTACGGAATGGCGTGATACTTCCATCAAGGATATGAATGGTGATCAAATGTTGAGTTATTGCAGGGACACTGGAAATGGGTTAAAGTGCGAAAAGCATTATCCAGGTTCAGATATGAAAGTAGCTGATACAATATTTAAAAAAACCGGTGTTCGTTATGAAGTAACAGAAGACTCCGAAGCGAAAACCTATCCATTAATAGGCTCGAAAACAGAAAAAATGATGCCAAAAGGAAGCATGGTTTATTCAGTAAGTGATTCCATTAATGCTTATCTATGTGTAAAAGAAGACTTGGAGGCAAAAGATGAACAATGTACGTGGCTTCCTGTTGGAATATTAAAACCGATTTATTAACGTGCTGACATAGTGAAAAAATGCATATTTGTATCGTTTTAAAGCCCAGGTGCTCGAAGATTTTGAGCCTGGGCTTTATTGTTATCTTATTCTTTTTTTTTCATTTTAATTTGATAAGTAATACCAAATACTATGTTAAAAATTAAACAAAAATTTAACGGATTTAATAAAGCCCAAAGTAAACTTGATTCTAATGCTAAAAGCAATAAAATCCACAAAATCAAGCAGACATAATAGGCCAATATCATGGGCAAACAAAAAACTTTATCTAAATCCAGCATACAATTCCTCCTATACACTAATCAAAACAAGAGGACGCTGCACCTGACATTGCTCCGCCTGCTGCACCTATAATAGCTCCTCCAGCAGCACCTACCGCATTTCCGATAACAGGAAGAACGGATCCGACACCAGCTCCTGCCCCTAAGCCACTTAATGCACCAAGATAATACCCGCCAAGAACACCTAGTGTACATTTCCATTTAGAACGAGCCAATCTAGTCGTATGAATCTGTTGTTCATGGTTATGTAATTCTATAATCAGTCCATTAGCAATTGATTTATAAATTAAATGCACCTCATTACCATGACTATCTATCGCTTGAGTTGGCAGTATTTCTGTATAATCCCCTTTTGTAACCATTATATTTCCAACTTCATCATTTTCAATTTTTGCGTCTTCATTTAACAAATCTAAACGCATGGTACTTTCATTTAAAATGGTAATGGCAAAATCGTTTTTCTGTTCAGCTGCAGAAACAGTGGATGCAGGTAAGCCAATATTTGCCGTGAAAAAGAATAAGAGAACCAAACAAGTCAGCATAAAAAATAATTTCCTCATTTGTATAACGCCTCCTATAATATTCTGATTATTCTTATATTTTAAATAAAAAACCTAAAACTGAAAATATAATACACAAAATTGTAACAAAAAAATTTGTTTGGATTTCAATAGAGAATACTGTAATCGATACTTATTTTTAAATAGCATGATACAGATTGTTTGAATAATAAAAGGGTATAGTTCATTAAATTGTGTAATTAATATAAACACAAAAATATTTGAACTATGCAAAGTGATTAATGAAAATGGTGTTGCGTTTCTTGCTCGTCCTTCAAAATCCAAAAAAAACAAGCATAATCGTAGCAATAACAAGGGCTACATATAGTGAAATGGCGATGAACATAAATGAATAATCGCCTGCATAAAATTTTAGTTATACGTAAACAATACGTATAAATTCATTGACTCCTTTCTTTTTGATACGTATAATATACGTATAGCGGAAAGGGGTTAAAAAATGAAAAAGAGAGAGTTAGAGAAACGCTTCTCGGCTAAAGGATGGGAATTTTTGACCCATGGTGGTAAACATGATATATGGATGTCACCAACAGGCAAGAAAGAACAAATTCCTAGGCATAGAGAAGTTAATGAAGAATTAGCAAAAGGGTTAATTAGAAAGCACAACCTGTAAAAGGGTTGGCTTTCATGCCCAATAAAAATAGAAACGAAAGAAGGTAGAAAATGAAAAATGTTGTAGTTTATCCTGTGGTTATTTCACCCCTATCAGCAGACGGTTTTCACTTAGTGACAATTCCTGATATTGACGGGATTACCCAAGGGGAAACTATTGCTGAAGCTATTGAGTATGCAAGGGATTATATAGGTAATGCTATAGCTTTTGCTGATGAACCAATAAATAAACCGAATACTGTTTCTTTTACGCCAAAAGAAGAAGATATTGTAACACTTGTAGATGTTGATATAGAGGCACATAAGAAAGCTTTAGATTTAACACCAGTAAAAAAAACTTTAACTATTCCTAGCTATTTAAATGATTTAGGTATGAAACAAGGTATAAACTTTTCCCAAACTTTAACGGATGCTTTAAAAGACAAATTACTATAATAAATATATAAATTAGCATAATAAATTCACTAATAATTTAACTCTCTCTTTTTATTTTCGGCTTGATAATTTCAAGCCGTTTTTTTATTTTTTTCGAATTCTTTCCGTTTTGCTTTAAATTGATACCTTGTATTAGAAGCCCCTTTTTTATATGTCTTCCATTGGTGACAGTGTACCTCCACCAACCCAAATTCCAGTGATTTGTCCGAGTGCGGTTAGGGTTGCTGTACCTCCTCCAATCGCATTGCCAAATAAGCTACCTATTGACCCAGCTAGCGAAATGCCAGAGAATCCCGAGCCGTCTAAACCTGTAATGGCACCTACGATCGCAAGGGTCACGACCGCAATTTCTTTCGTTAATGGTACAACGGCGGCTAAGCCGACACCAAGATCATTGACAATGCCATGAGAAGTGGAAGGGAGGTAGTCACCGATAATTTTGGTGAATCCGGAGTCACCAAGATAGAAGAAAGCTGCAATGGGGATAACGGGTCCAAATACTTTAAATCCAAATTGGAATCCTTGAATTAAATAATCTGTTGATTTCTCAAATCCTTGTTTTTTATGTGCAACAAGACAGAGCACAAACAATATAAAGACAGCTGTCCCACCAATTAGAGCAGTAGCGTCACCGCCTTGCAGTTTTAATACCGACATCGCAATAACATCGAGCAAAAAGGTGAATGGAATAAGCATCGCAAAAAATCGTTTTTGTCCACGGGTAAGCAAATGTTCATCTGTCACTTGTTCTATACCATCATTCGTTACAGATGAAGTTGTTAACTGAAGAGTGCCTCGCTTCATATCACGTTTTAATAAGATAAAAGCAGCTATCGTCGTCACAAGACCCATCGTCATAACAAGCGGAATACTGGCTGAAACAACATCCCCTACTGGAATACCTGCTGCATCTGCAGTCAACTTTGGAGCGCCTTGAATCACAATATCACTAGATAAAGCAATTCCGTGACCAAATAAGTTCATTGCCATGGCTACGCCCAACGCTGGTAAACCCGCTCGAATCGCTACAGGTAGTAGCACTGCTCCTAATAATGCTACAGCAGGAGAGGGCCAGAAAAACCAAGAAATAATCATCATTAAAATACCAATCGTCCAATAGGCGAGTGTCGGTGTTTTAATAATTTTTGTAAATGGTGCAACCATGACCTCATTAATACCAGAAGTTATTAACACACGACTCATTGCAACAATAATGGAGATAATCAAAATGGTCGATAACAGCTCCGTAATCGCGTAAATAAAGCTGTTAAAAACCCCACTTATAGACGAGGTGAGATCACCCGTAGCGATAATCGCAAGTAGGAAAATGCCAAGAATACAAATGAGGGTAGTATCCCGACGTTTTACCATAAAGCCAATAATTAAAACAATAAAAACAACATAAATCCAATGGAGAGAAGTAAGTTCAATCCCCATATAGTTTCCCCCTCAAAATAGGTCTAATTATAGAATATGAGAGGAATTTTAGATGGTGATTAGTTTCGGGAATAAAAGGAGGGAGTCGATGTGATAAAAATACACAGCAGGTTCATTTCATGATAATTGTGGTTAAAATGGAAAATTTTAAAAATTGTTTCCATCAAATTTATAATAATGCCATTAGTCATTGGATTGTAATAGAATGTCTTGCTTTAAAACAAATGTTTTCATTAATCATTGTTACATAAAAATGAACTAAATTAGTTGAACCCAGTGGCATTTGTGAGAGGGTAATGTGTGATACTACGGTGAACCGTATCATAAGTAAATGAGGTTCTGGAGAGTAGATAAGCTTTGGGGGCACTCCTTTTTGTAATTCATGTTCCAATCTGCTGTGGGCGTTGTGATAAGTGAATACCGATTATTATATAAATAAACAAGATATTGGTAACTTTGATTATTGTAAATGTTACATCTTTTGGTAAATATTAGTAGAAATATTAAGCAAAATAAAAAATGTACACTATTAAAATTGAATTTAGTAATGTACATTTTTATTATATGAGCGACATTATAAACAAGTTATGATGTAAGAAACCATCGATGTACAATTCGTTTTATAGCTCCTCATTTTTGTTGATTAGCTATTTTATTTAAACTAGTTGAGTTATTATTAACTATTGTGAAAGAATTTATTTTTTTACTGCATACTTTTCTAAGTCTGCACTTGCGCGGTTTACCATTGCTGCCATTTGACCTCTCGTGACATGATCAAATGGATAAAATCCTCCATCTTCTCTTCCCTTTATAATCCCTTTACTACTTAATTTTAAAATATCCGCATTTGCCCAGAAATCTTTTGGAACATCATAAAAACTGGACTCATCCGTAGGTAATGGATAATTTAATACTCTCGATAATATACCTGCTAATTGTGCTCTTGTGATATTGGCATTTGGATCGAAAATGTTTTCATTTGTTCCATTCACAATATGATACTTATAGGCAATTTCAATAGCACGTTTCGCCCAATGATTTGCTGGCACATCCTTGAAATAATTAGGTACAGTTTCGTTTGTTGTGTCTAAACCGATGGCATTAATAAGGATAGCAGTAGCCTGAGCTCTTGTTAAATTACCATTTGGATCATAAGTGTATTCGTTTTTGCCGCTAATCCAGCCTTTTCGGTAAAGGGCCATAATATCCTGTTCTGCCCAATGATTTTCCGAATCTATAAAGTTATGTTCCCCGTTTGCCCAAGAAGAATAAAATTTCCAAATACCATTATCCGCTTGAGTTAACTCCCAGCTACCTGTTCCTCTTAACTGATATTTCTCTACAAGTCTTAACTTATATTTTAAAGATAAATCATTTTCGTACCATATCGTGTAATTTCCTGGTACTAGCTTTTTGCCACCGATATAAGTAGGAGAGTCACTGCTTTTTACTGTAAATTTGGCAAATGCTGATTTTGAAGTATTATCAAAATAAAATTTTCCATTATGGCTATTCACAATAGAGTTTACGGCATTATTAGCAATGCCGTCGCCTCCAATTTCCACATCATCTTTCCAAATTCGTCCATAAAAAGGGAGGCCTAATACTATTTTATTTGGATGAATCCCTTTATCTAATAAATATTTAATCGAATTTTCAACAAATGATAAACTTGCGACAGGACCGACTGAACCACCATTATAGCTTTCATCATACGCCATCAGCATTAAATAATCGCTATACTCACTTAGTTTCGTGTAATCATAAGAACCATGCCAACCTGTTGTCCACCCATATGGATTTGCAGCGACTGCTATGGATATTGTTTTATTATTAGGCATTTTTTCACGTAATAATCGGATGAAATCTGTAAACTCTTCTTTATTTGTATAGTTTAAATTTTCTATATCAATATCGACGCCATCTAAATTATTTTTCACAATAGAATTGACGATTTGAGTAGACAATATTTCTCGATTTGTCATTGCGATTTGAGCCAATTTACGGTCCCAATGATTAGAAATGAATGGCACAACTTTTAATCCTCTATTATGCATTGCATCGACTAAACTTTTATCAATCGTAGCACTCAAACTACCATCTGCATTTAAATTAAAAAAGTTAGGTGTTGCCATATTTAACGCACCTTGGGTCATATCTATATTTTTTATGAAAGAGCTTGTATTTCCGCTATATAAATAGGACATATGTATATCACTCTCTGAGGCATTAGCGCTAAACGGAGTAGCTAATAAAGTAGTGAGCATAGCTGGTATTACCAAATATTTTTTTAATGGATTCTTCATTACTTTCTTCCTTTGTAATAGATTTTATCCACTTTATTATCTATTACTTTAGTAAACGTTATCAATTATTAAAATATGGTTTCATTGAGTTGTTTTGTAAATTGATGATATGAAGGGTTAAATATAATCATTGCTTTTGGGCAGGCTATTTTTGAGAATGTTTTACCATTTGAAAGTAAATTTACTTTTGCGTAGAGTTATTAATAAACATTCTGAACAAAAATGTAAATTAAATCAATAAAGGTAACTACGGTTGGCAGGTAGTAATTGAAAAATACAGTGCAAGCAAGTGCTGGAAGTAAATAATTGTTACTATAGAATAGGTTCTTTTCACAGTATTTTATGCTTTTAGGATCAGATGACTTTATTAGGTGTCACAAAAAGTTTTTTTGATGAAATTAACCAATCAGTTTGGTCTATTGGAAGTAAATATGAACGATAATCAGAGTTAGTCGACATGACAAATCAAGGGGGTATTTAGTCAAGTTATTTTGTAGTTGTGTGTAAAATTTTCAGGAATACCTGTTAAAAAATTGTAATGATTTAATTCTTCAATTCACTTCTGTTCTGAATTATACTTAGTATAATAGGTTTATTTATTCTTATTATCCAAGTTTTGGACCCGGTGGATAGGTGCAGGGGGTATCTCTTAAAGGGATTGTTACTTTATATCAATCAAAACTTAATTGCAATATGAGATGGAGATTGATGCAAAATCAAGACTAATAGATAAATTGAAATAGATAGGGATATTAAAATATTTCTAGATTACCATAATGATTAAGCCAACTGACGCAATTTTTATGGTTTGTACCTAATATCAAGTTCCAGAAATGACAACAGTAAGTTGGAAATTTTAATTCATAGTTACAATGAAAAATTAAATTTGGAGGACTTTATTTTGAAAAATATTCAAACAGTACTTGTTGTATTTTTTACTTTGTTTTGTCTAATTGGCATTGTAAAAGAGAAGGCTTCTGCTTCTACGACAAACATTACACTAGAAACAGCAAAAGAAATTGCTATTAAGAAATTTGGGGGGCAGGTAATTGAAGCGAGTTTTGATAATGATGAATCTCATTTCGAAATCACTGTTCTAACGAATACAGAAAAAGTTGAAATGGATGTTGATGCTAATACAGGTGAGATACGGGTTACAGAACGTGAGGTTAATAATTACTTTATAGATGTAGATGTCAATGATCCTAATAATTTGCCTATTTATTGGGCTAGAAAAATGGGTTTAATAAATGGGTATAAAGACGGGACTTTTAGACCGAATAATATTGTGACAGAAAGACAGTTCGCAAAAATACTGGTGAATTATTTTAAGCTAGATAATAAGAGCAATGGCAACGTTTCAGAAACGGAATTAAATTATAATATTTTAGCTAAGTATGGGGTTCCATTAAACGGATATAACGATACTAAGTTGAAAGATATGGCTGTGAATAGAGGTATTGTTGCACAAGCAATTGCTTATTTAGCAAATGGAAGTAATAATTTGAATGAATCTATCCAATACTTATTACAAAATAAAATAACGACAGGGCAAAATAATGAATATCAAAATATCAATATTCAAAAATATTTTGGTTCAGAAAATGTGCTGACTAGAAAGCAATTGGTAACGTTTTTTTATAGATTAAATTACGCTAATATTACTAATATTTCATCTGTTGCTTTAAATGTTTATACACTCAATACAACGAGTGATACAATGTCAGATCTAAACTATACTATACCTTCAAAACCTTCATTAGCTCAATTCATATCTCAAGACAAGGCAATTGCAATAGCAAAAGAGAAGGTTTCAGGTAATGTTACAAAGATTGAGTTGGACTATGATGATGGAATTGCTATTTATGAGATCGAAATACAAAATGGTCGTATAGAATACGATATTGAGATAGATGCAATAACAGGTACTATTCTAAAGCTTCAAAGTGACTATGATGATTAAATTTCGACATAACTGCTAAAAAGAGTGACCTCAAATGTAACTGTTTGGGGTCACTCTTTCATAATTATTTCTTAGTCATACTTCATACTTATAACTTTATATCGTTATCCAAATAATAAAAATATCTAAAAAGAAAATTCTAGTAAAAAATTATTCTTTATAAAATGAAGAGAAAAGAGGGTAGATAAATAGTAAAATTTTTGATTTAAAAGTTCGTTTAAAAAAGCACGAGAGAATCAAGTTTTATTATCTAGATAACTATGGACTGGTTACATGTTGTAAAATAATAAAGTAACAAGTTAGTTAAAGTTTGACACTCGAGTTAAGGTTACTTACAAAATACACAATGCTTTTAATGTAAATCTTTTTTAATTATGGAATAAAATTATTTCACTGAATTTTCAAATAATTTAACTTTTCCCATGTTGTACTCCATTTTATAATAATTACAAAATAGTTATTTACATGAATGGAGGAATTGAAATTGCGTAAAATATTTATTTTAGCATTACTAACAATTTTTTTGCTTCCTACTGTAAATCCAGCAACGGCTCAAAGTTATGGACCTTCTGTAATAGAAAAGGATAGCATAGAGGACTTTAAAGATTATACTTTTGAAGATATTCTATCGTTAAAGCCTTTTGTCCATGTCGAAGATGGTTTTTTCGTCCTTAATGAAAACGGTGCAAGTGAAGCTGGAATTGATTCTATATTAATAAAAGGCCAACAAGAGTATTTTATTTTTTTAAATCAGCAGGTTAAATTAAATGCGATTAGTGTAGCATCAGATTTAACTATCCAGAGACTATCAAATAATAATGAAAATCAAAACAATACATTTATACGATTTACAAGGTGTAGAGGTGTAACTACCTCGCCTGAATATTTCTGGTGGGGTTATAAAACAAAGTTAAATAGTTGTGATACGGCTAAAGTGAGTTCTGATGCAGGTACAATTGCAGCAGGTGGCGCGATAACGACAACGAGTCTTACTGCTCTTGGGGTTTGGTTCCCTCCTTTGCTTGCTGTTGGTGCTATTTCTGGACTGACGTCTGGTTACTTCTGGCTACTTTCGGAGCGTTTAAATGCTAATAATAAAGGTAGCGGTGTTATCGTAGATATGACTTGGGCAACAATTTATAATATTACGTCTCAATAATAAGGAAATGAGGCGGGGTGTTATAATGAAAAAACATTATTTTATTATATTATTTTTCATTCCTATATTTGCATTAAATATATATTTTGGATATTTAGTAATTTGGAAGAATCAGAATGAATGGGTGCCGGTTACAAACTTCTTAGCACTAATTGTTTTATTCGTTGTTGTATATTTAAATAGAAAATAGTGTATTAAAGTTTAAACGGTTGCCAGGAGGAACATCATTGGCTACCGTTTTCTTTTATATCCGGTACAATTTTTTGTGTCAAGTTCATCGCATTTGTAGTCTGAACGCCTGTGTAAGTCTGGGTGGAATGTCGAAGAGTTATTATTGATTCTCTATATGAGGCTGATACATGGGCAAATTCAATTGCAAATGAGAAGTATAGAAGTCTAGCCTATTCATTCAAAAGAGAAGAAAATACCCGTCCCATAGTCAAGGCATTATCCTTCTCACACTAAAACTAGCTCTCTAATTTTCTTCTCGTTTGTCGAACATATTCATCTAGTTGCTCTGCTGGACGAAATACGGTGCTGCCATGACACACTTCTACTCGCTCAGGTTTTAATTCTTTTACAATTAAACTACTTTGTAATGCTTCCTCCATATAAGGGGTAAACATTGGTGGACGAAATTTCCCTTTTTTAGAGTTGAAAAGATCACCAGCTAGCAGGACTTGGTCTTTTTCATGGTAATAAACTACGTGTCCTGGAGAATGACCAGGTGTTAAATAAGGTGTAAGTCCAGCAATTGTTTGTAACGTTCCATGCGTACGCTCTAGAAGAGGCTGAGCTAATTGTTTAGGGATATTATTTTCAAGTTTCTTCCTTTTTGGATATAGAACCTTACCTTCCATATATGGTATTTCTATAGCGTGTGCGAATACGGGTACTTTACTTTGAGCCAGTATTCCCTTTATTGCTCCAACATGATCGGAGTGTCCATGCGTTAAGAGAATCCTTTTCAAAGGGCCTGCATTTAGCTGTTGAATAAATTTTATAATACCCTTTGCCATCATCGGCATTCCCGCATCTACTAAAGTGACCCCATCCTCCTCAATAACTACCCACACATGTATTGGAACAATCATCCACGTTTTTAGACTCCAGATATGGTCTGAGATTTGTTCAGCTTTCATTTTCATTTCCCCTTTTTAATTTTTCTTTAATGCCTAAAAGAAGAATTTCTATAGAAAGATTAAATGTTGGATTTAATCTTTCTATTAGAACATTAAGAGGTTCATGTTGATACGAGTAAGTGCTTAAAATCCCATTTAGGTTGAAGAAATAAATTCGAGAAAAAGCTAATAATTGATTTTCGTTTGATATAGCAAGACATTCCTGAATTAATTTCTTCATTATGTCAAAGAGCTCAATCCGCAGTCTATTAATCTCAAGTTTTGGATTGTCTTCATCTACCCTTGTTGACTTTGTATTGAAGAAAATATCATACAAATTTCGATTCTGTAGACAAAATTGAATATATTCAAGACTGATTTGTTTCAATTTGTCTTCTGAAGATAATGTACTTAAGTTCGAAAGATACAAAAATTGTTGATGTAGTTCCTGCAAAGGAGGCATAGAAAGGTGATGTAATAATTCCTCCTTGTCTTTAAAGTAAAGATAAATGGTTGTATGAGAACAACCAGCATCCTTTGCAATTGCACGTATTGTCACAGAATCGTATCCTTTTTCGGAAAATAATCTTCCCGCGGATGTTACTATTTGCCTTTTTGTTTCTTCTGACCGTTCCGCCTGTTTATTCTTCACTAAATTACCTGCTTCCCTTATAAAGTAACCAATGGTTATATAATAACCATTGGTTACTTTGATGTCAATTATTTTAAGAAACGGAATAGTTATCGTTGCCTGATTATCTTTAATTACTTTCTTCTAACAAAACATACAATGTTTTAATGTAAGAGATAAGACCTAAGCCAAAGTACAATTAGTTCACGAAATTTTCGAAAAAAAGATGCTTTTCACTCAATAGAAAATTTTTTATACTAACTTTGTACATAATTTATCGGTATTCGAAGAAATGTCACTGTGTTTAACAAGCTGTTGTTGCTAAAAATAGGGCTAGTCTAGCAATATTGGTAATCTATTGACGGATTAAACAGTTGCTATTAAAGCTATGTGAAGGATTAGTTTTGAAAGAAAAAGACAGGTATCGACTGATCTAACACAGTTGCATAGCTGTTTTTTTGTTGATTTTAAGGACATTGTTGAAAATGACAAGGAGAGGTATGTGTGCGGAGAAATTATCTTCAAAAAAATGTATACCAAGCATTACAGGAGCGGTTGCATTTTATCTTTAGTGAATTTGATGTCATCTATCTTTCGTTTTCTGGTGGGAAGGACAGCGGTCTATTGTTGAATCTTTTGATGGATTTTAGAGATACTTATTATCCACATCAGATAATTGGCGTATTTCATCAGGATTTTGAAGCGCAATATAGTGTAACGACAGAATATGTAGAAAAAACATTTGAACGCTTGACAGATAGAGTGGAGCGTTATTGGGTATGCTTGCCGATGGCTACTCGAACGGCTTTAAGTAGTTACGAAATGTACTGGTATCCATGGGATGATAGTAAGAAAGATAGTTGGGTCAGAGCAATGCCGAAATACGACTATGTCATTAATCTTGAGAATAATCCAATACATACTTACCGTTATAAGATGCATCAGGAAGATTTGGCAAAGCAATTTGGCCGATGGTATCGACAGTCACATGGAGGGAAGAAAACGGTCTGCTTACTAGGAATTCGCGCAGACGAGTCTCTGCAACGGTATAGTGGATTTGTAAATAAGAAGTATGGTTATAAAGAACAGTGCTGGATTACACAACAGTTTAAGGATGTTTGGACAGCTTCACCGCTTTACGACTGGTCTGTTGAAGATGTTTGGCATGCCTATTATGCTTTCAACTATGATTATAATCCACTTTATGACTTGTATTATAAGGCTGGATTAACAGCTTCTCAAATGCGTGTTGCCTCCCCGTTTCAAGATTATGCTAAAGATTCCTTGAACCTCTACCGAATTCTTGATCCACAAATTTGGGTGAAGTTAGTAGGAAGAGTACAAGGTGCTAATTTTACGCAGATATATGCAAAGACAAAAGCCATGGGATATCGGACAGTCACACTTCCAGAAGGGCATACATGGAAGTCCTATACGCAATTTTTATTGCAGACTTTGCCTTTACAACTACGGAATAATTATATTAAGAAATTTAATAAATCCATTGAATTTTGGCATACAGTTGGTGGTGGACTCGAAGAAGAAACAATTCGAGAATTGGAAGAAAACGGTTATAAAATTAAAAGGAATGGCGTGTCTAACTATACGACGTTTAAGAATTCGCGCATCATTTTTTTGCAAAAAATACCAGATGATACGGATGATATCAAGTCAACTAAGGATATTCCAAGTTGGAAACGGATGTGTTTCTGTATTTTGAAGAATGATCATATATGCCGATTTATGGGATATGGTTTAACACGTCAACAACAATCCCAACTTGACTATATCAAAAAAAAATATAGAAGTTTGGAGGATATGGATAGTGAAGAGTAAGAGTCCAGTTTATCAAATTTACCCAATCCCTTTCGAAAAAATCTTACCGAATGATTATAATCCGAATGCCGTTGCGCCACCCGAGATGAAACTGTTGTACGATAGTATTAAAAATGACGGCTATACAATGCCCATCGTTTGTTATCATAACAAGGAAGAGGATAACTATATTATTGTGGATGGGTTTCATCGTTATCGAATTATGAAGGAGTTTTCAGATATCTATGAGCGTGAAGGAGGTATGCTACCTGTATCTATCATAGATAAGCCGATTGATCAGCGAATAGCAAGTACCATACGACATAACCGTGCTAGAGGAAGCCATAATGTAGATTTAATGAGTAACATCGTGAAAGAACTACACGAACTGGGGCGCTCTGATGCATGGATTGCAAAGCATTTGGGGATGGATCGCGATGAAATATTACGACTGAAGCAGATTACAGGACTTGCAGCACTATTTAAAGATCATTCATTTGGTCAAGCGTGGGAACCAGATGAGGAAGAGTTTCTGCTGCAAGAAGAATAGTAAGTTACGAGTGTTTAAAACGTAATCACTATATATTGAATAGACAAAGTCGAATAAATCGACTTTGTCTACGGTGTTCCTTGCGGTCTATATTTCTATTTTAACGTAGACTCTAATCGCTCCTCTGTTCGTGGATGTTCATCGAGATAAGGTGATAAATAGGCTTCTCTCAATTCATGACGCATCCAGCCCATAATACCAATAACAAACATAAAGACCAAAATAGAGGCGAGAAAAGAATTAGCAGAATCCTTATAGCCTGCTGCATAGAGTAGCATACAAAGGATGACTGTTAAGACAATAGAAATAATAAGTAAAGAAGTTAACAATAAATCTTCGCCTAAATAAAGCATACGAATATTCGTATTGAAAGAAAATAATAATAAAAAACCAGTTACTAACTGTGTAATTGTAACCCAAAAGCCTACTTTGGCACCAAAAAGTTTTAATGCTTGTTCATGTTGCTCTAGTTTCTTCTGCTTTCGTTTCAAATAAGCAAAATAGACAAACATATAAAAGCCACCTGTTGCTAAACTCGCTAACATAAAATGTAGGTAACGTTGCCAAATTTGAGGATAGTAAAATAAGCTTTCAAAAAAACCATTTGCTTCTCCCCAACGATCCGGATATAACATGGAAGTGACATTGACAATAAAAATAAGAGGGACAAAAAACAAAATTAACATGGCTAATAGGCCAATACTCAAATGCAATAATTTGTTTGTTTGGAATTTAACCCAAGTGAACTTATAAATGTATAACAAAAGGAATGCAGCAATGAGTAGGATTAATAAACTCATCCAAGCCTTCCCTATTAAAATTGTGGAAGAATAAAAATATTGTGTATATAAGACACTTACAATTAATAATGGACCAACACCTAAAACAACTGCAATACTTTTATGTATTGAAGCATGGAAGGAACAAATTTGTGCCATTTTATCAAATAAACTATTTTTTTTCATTATCCCCGTAATTTCTAGCCCAACAGCACCTGCAGTCAATGAAATAGTAAAATTCACAAAAATAATATGAAGAATAAATGTTAAGACAATCAAAATTTCTAGTAAACCAATAGGTGCAGGAATCGGTAAAGGGTTATCAGAAGAAATTAATGCAAAAACTAGATGGTTCATTTTTGGGTCACCTCTTTATCATTTTCCAATTCTGTTACAATATAAGTGGCTAATGCTTCAATCTCTTCTTCTGTCCCCATAAATGGCGGCATCGCTACTTGTGCATAATGCATATTAGGAATAAAGGACATAATGGCTTCCTTATCCCAACCTTTCATTCTAGTAGCTAAAGCTCGTGTATCTCGCCATCCATCAATCGTATGACAAGTAATACATTGACCAACGAAAACGTCTCGACCAGCTTCCACCATATTGTTGTCAGTAACTTCTTTTTCTTTTGCCCATGTTGCATTTGCTAGATAACCTTCTTTTTTCAGTGTTTCTTCATCTTTTGCTAACATTCCGTTTGCGTACATATAATTATAAATAATGTATGGTTTTCTAACGCTCTCTCTTACAACTTCAAATTCCCCAATAAAACCGATCGAAGAAAACATGACAGCAATTGATAGCATCCACGGAACGTTTTTTGGACTTTTAACGAGCCATACTAAGAAAATAAGAAGGATACTAAAACCTAAAATATTGAGACTTTTGAAAATGACCTCAGACATGCCTGTCGACCAAACAATCATGTTATAGGCTTCAGTTGGGATGGCCCATAAATACCATAATCCCGTAATAAAAGTTAGTGGTAAGGCGATAGCACCCCAGAATGCAAACACTCGAAAAACTTCTGTTCGTAACGCTTTATCTTTAATGCGCCAACGAATGAAAAATGATACTAACGAGATAGCTAGCATTATTGCTAAAAACATACGGAATCCGAGTGAAGGGAAGTAAGTTGGGTTGAGAAATGCATTCCAAAATGAAAATGTGTCAATCCAACGTCCCGGCGTTAATTTTGCGGCTAAGACACCTGTAATGATTACCATCGTTACCCATGAAGCAATACTAAGTGCGACACCCAACATAATATGCTTTCGTTTACGTTCGCCCTCTTTCCATTTATCCCATGTATAGTAATAGACAATAAGAATAATCACTTCAGAAATAAATGCGCCCCATTCCACAACCCATGCCCAAAAGAAAATGCGTAGTAAAGAAGAAATTGAGTCCGGTTGTATGACGGTTGTTGAAAACCAAATCCCTACTCCAGTCATAGCTCCCATAGTTGTAGTAATGATTAATACCCATTTCAACATTGTTTTTGCTACTTGATCTAAAGCTTCGTTCTTTCTTTTCATGGCTCTATACTCAGTAGATACAACTAAAACAGAGGTTCCAATTGCCACGCCATGGCTAATAATTACATGAATAATGGCAATAAGAGCAATGACACTGCCGTTCCCAAACCAAGTATAATCGACCGATGGAAAATTCATAGTTCCTCTTCCTTTCTGTTTTTAATGACATTCAACGCATATCATACTAAATAGATTTGAAACGCAGATGAGTAATATGTGAAATCCAAAGCAACTAAACTTCATTAGTTTGTCAAAATAGTATGTATAACGTAGAAATGGTTTGTCCGATTTCTCTTGATTTCACGCAATAGAAGCTAATTGTTGAGAGTAAAATATCGACTGTAAATGAAATTTACTTTTTTGTTACTAAAATTCATTAGAATTTCTCAATTGTTTTTTATAATGATGGTAATAAAAACATCAGTTTAAAATACTGGAATCGTTTTACGTATAAATGGGAGGAAGGGTATGAGCATGGGGCGTGAACAAGAGAGTCCACCACTATATGTGTATGGAACGGAAGCGAATCGATTTATTAAGTCTTCTGTACATTATTTCCCAAAGCATGGCAAAATTGCTGCGTATGAAGAAAATGAGGGAGCGAATGCAGTATTTTTAGCAAAACTCGGATATAAGGTAACGGTTTATAATTCTACTTCACAAGGACTAGCTAAAGTTCAATTACTGGCAAATATGAATGGCGTAACGATCGACACAAAAAGGGTAGAATTAATAGAGTACAAACTGCCTAAAGAAAACTATGATGGCGCAATAATGGTTTTTGGGCATTTTCCTCATAGCTTCCAATTAGTAGTACTTGATAAAATTATGAACTCTTTAAAACTAAACGGTGTATTTATGTTTGAGGTATATGAATACGCACAGCTTTTATACAATACGGGGGGACCAAAAGATATGTCTCATTTATATAATGCGGAGAATATCTTAAGATGGGCTCGTCGTTATAAATTAAAACATTATTTTACGGGGGAAGTAGAACAATATGATACGTCGATTCAAACAAGTACTCGCCGTGTCATACAAGTAATAGTAGAAAAATAATCTGTATGGTATATGAGAAGAAAAAGACAAATGACATACGAGAAATAACTTGAACTTTCTTTGTCTATCGTATCGAGGCTGGGCCAATGCGAATAAGTTTTAAGAAACAGAGAAATAATGTTCGTGTATTTTGCTTTTGCAAAAAATAGAATGAAAAACTAGTTGTCGGTAACGGAGCCTTTGGTGACATCAACGACATAACAAAAAAGTGTTAGATTGATTGCAGTCAATCTAACACTTTTGTTGTATGGCAGCTCACTTAGAAAGTGATTGTGCCACTGCTACAAACCTTTTTAGCCCTTCTTTTAATTGTTTTTCATTTGCGTAAGAATAGCTTAAACGAATCCAAGAAGATAATTGTTTTAATGGATCACAAACTTGTCCTGGCACAAAGGAAATATTTTGTTCGAAACTTTTGCTTAATAATAATTCAGTTGGAAAATTATTTGGAAGCTGTACCCATAAATTCAAACCGCCTTTTGGACTGGTCCATCGCCAATCTGTTATGGCTAGCTCTTCCTCCATGATTTCCTTTCGAATTTGAAGAGCAATTCGAATTTTCTCCAAGTGTTGTTGCAATCTTAGAGATGAAAAGTAATGGAGAAAAATTTTTTGATTGAGAAGTGGTGAGCCATTATCCGCTAACGATTTAGTTGTTAGCAATGCGTTCATTAATGATGATTGACAAATAACAGTCGCAATTCTTAAACCAGGTGAAATATATTTGCAAAAACTTCGGATATAAATGACTGTCCCAGCACTATCATAGGTATAAATGGGTGGCGGAGGGGGTTCATCAAAATATATGTCGTGATAAGCATCATCTTCAATTAATAACAGTCGATATTGTTCAGCTAATTCTACTAATTTTTTGCGCTGCTCAATAGGAACAGTATAGCCAGTCGGATTATGAAATGTCGGATTGAGATAAAATAATCGCGGTTTATATTGCTTAATATATAATTCAAGTTGTTGTAAATCGTACCCTTTTGGATGAATATCCACCGTAACAATCTGGGCTCCCTGTGCTTTAAAAATATCAATCGCAGCACTATAGCTTGGACGTTCAAATAAAACGACGTCTCTAGGCTTAATAAAAGTTTGGGCTATAAGGTGAATCGCTTGCTGTGAGCCAGAAGTAATGAGCAACTCATCTGCACTAATATGTGTTTTATACTGGTTGATAAAATACTGTGTGAGTGTTTCACGTAGTTCTAAATCACCTTGCACAGTTGAGTAAGTTGCAAGTACTTTTGGATAAAGATCAAACACTTTCTTTACGTAATCTGAAAAATAATGATTAGGTAAAAGATTGGGATCAATTAACGCCTGCGAAAATTGATAGGAAACAGCTGGCTGATGGATTTCAGATAAATGATTTTTTTGTAAGTATGCAGAAACAATCGGATTGCTTTGATTTAGATTTTCAAAATGTTTTGTTTCGATTGATTGGACAAAATAGCCTGCTTTATCTTTTACATAAACTTTGTCATGCTTTTTTAATAATTGATAAGCCTTTAAGACCGTTAATCGATGAACATTCATTTCAGAAGCTAATTGGCGGACGGAGGGAATCTTTTCATGTTCTTTCCATTCGTTGCGTTCTATACGGTGTAGTACATAATCATATACTTTCTTAAAAAGATAATCTTTATGTTCAATCGTTTTGTCCACTTCGATTCCCCCTATTCAAAAAGATTGTATCACGAACGATGTTAATCTGTTCTATCTTTTTCAATCTGTTCTACGTTCCTTCTTTTATGATAGAAAAAAGGAGGAGATTGATATGGTGATGATTAATTATATTTTTATGTGTTTGATTTTTGGTACGACTTTTTTAGCGATTAAAATTGGTGTTGATGCAGGGGTACCTCCGTTTTTATCAGCTGGGCTTCGTTTTTTCATTGCTGGTTTGCTGCTATTTAGTTTTATGGTTTGGAGAGAAAAAACGACAATCCGGTTATTATGGCGGAAAGAGATGTTTTTTACAGGGGTATGTTTGACTTTTGGAACGTTTGCCGCATTATACTGGGCAGAACAGTATGTGACATCAGGAATTGCAGCTGTTTTATCTGCTACGGGTCCGATGATGATTATCATTATTCAAACATTGGTATTGAAACAACAAGGAAATCGTCAATCATTGATCGGTTGTGTTGTCGGGGTTATTGGTGTCACACTGTTGATTATACCTAGTTTTTCAATTGAAATAAGTACCTTCTGGATGGTTGGTTGTCTCGCCATCATAGTAGGTGAGCTATTTTATGCAATAGGAACGATTTATACGAAACATGTTATCCAAAAATTTGAAACGACATCACCAATTGCCTTAAATGCAGTGCAAATGATGTACGGCGGGATGCTATTAATTATTTTATCGTTTTTTACCGAGAACATTCAGTTTAACAATCTGTTAAATCTCGCTTCAATGGGCTCCCTTCTTTATTTAATTATTGTAGGCTCAATGATTGGGCATAGCATTTATTATTGGCTTGTTTCACGGACAAATCCAATTTTTCCTTCTACATGGCTGTATATTTCTCCCTTAATCGCTGTAGTATTAGGTGTTATTTTTTATCAAGAATATCTATCTTGGTTAACTGGCATAGGTACTTTGACGATTATTGTTGGAACGGTTCTCGTCAATTACGAAACATTGAAGAAGTTACTCTGGCAGAAAGGGACTTTGCAGCATGTTATTAAGCAAAAGATTTTCTAATGTAAGAAAATCTTATTAAAAAATCGAATTGTCAAGGAGGCAAAGTTATGCAAGTTTCTAAAGGAGTAGAGGTTTTGGAGCTTGAATTTAATGGGACCATGATCTATCCCACGCTTTTATGGGATCAAGACATGGCCGTTTTAATAGACACTGGATTTCCTGGACAAATGGAAGATTTGCGCGTAGCAATAGATAAGATAGGCGTGGCTTTTGACAATATACAAGTTGTGATTTTGACACATCAGGATATAGATTATATAGGGAACCTACCTGACATATTACAAAACGATGGAAGTAATATGAAAGTATACGCGCATGAGCTAGATAAACCTTATATTCAAGGGGATTTTCCACTTCTGAAAGATGGGCATATAGCGAATCCACCGAAGGGAAGAGTAGATGAGACGTTACATGACGGTCAAGAGCTGCCATATTGTGGGGGAATTCTCGTAATCCATACGCCAGGACATACCCCAGGTCACATTAGTCTATATTTGAGGCAAAGTAAAACACTTGTTGCAGGGGATTCGATGTATAGTGTAAACGGTGTACTGCAGGGAGTTCATCTTCCAACTACTTTAAATATAGAGGCTGCTCGCCAATCATTAAAGAAATATATAAATCTAGACATAGAATCCGTAGTTTGTTACCACGGCGGATTAAGTCTGGCAAATAGTAATGAGCAGATTTTAAAATTTCAATAGTAAAAAAAGATGGTGAGCCAAACAAAAGACAACCTCGTAAAAGATAGATTTCATGTCTAATTTTTACGAGGTGTATTTGTTATACTTTTGCCAATAGTGTGTCACAATGTTGATGTGCGATAAAAGGTCGCAAAATAAAGTAATTGAATGAATGGAAAAGTATTTGCCTAATTGGTCACTTTCATGTATAGTATCAGTAAATTTTTGATTGTTCGTTTAGAAATTGTAACTACATATACATTATAATGAAATGTAGATGTGGGACTAGTAGTAATTTTTATGTAGGAGTGTTTTGAATGGGAGAAAGAGGAAGACCTAAAGGTGCTAGTGGTGAAGAAAGTCGGGCACTACTTCTTGAAATCGCAGCAAATGAATTTGCACAACATGGATATCATGATACAAAAGTGAGTTCGATTGTTAAAGCTGCTTCATTAAGTCAACCCACTTTTTATTTGTATTTTAAAAATAAGGATGCTATTTTCGAAGAATTAGAAAATTTATTTCGCTTACGCATGATTGATTTTGCCAAAAAAAGCCGCTTACAGCCTGCATTGGAGCAAGCAACAGTAAAAGAGCGTATTATATATAACGTAAAAGAATTACTGGTGTTTTTTTCTAAAAACCCTAATTTAACACGTATTGGGTTTTATTTATCAACAAAGGCAGATGAAATAAAAGCGCAAATGGTCAAGCAAATAAAAGACAATCTGGATTTTGAAGTAGATGCAGGTTACTTTCGGAAAGATTTAGATACGCAAACAGTGGCAGAGTGCTTAATAGGCATAATTGAACGATTAACATTCATTCAATTACTACCACAGAAAAAACAACCACAAGAAATAGCAACGGATATTGTCGATTTACTGATAGAAGGAATGCTAAATAGAGAAAAATAGTGTTCTCAAATGGAGTTAAAAAGGAAAATTTATATTTTTCTTTTTATAGTTGAATATTACTTTTCAGTAATATAAAATTGGAAATGAAATTGGCTATAGCTATGTCGTATCGGGATGTATGCTCAAGGCTTTTTAAGCAATTCCCTCCGTTAATATAATTCCAGTATTTTATATATAGTCAGAGAGAAGATAAAATAAATAGAAAGGAGGTTAGTAGAGTCCACGGACAGAAGGTGTGCGGTTGCAGTACTGAAATCATCACGATGTATCATTATATTACTTTTGAGTAATATATGCGGGCTATAGTAACAATTTCTAACAAGGTTAAACGAAAAGAGGGATGGTATGAGAAAGATATGGAGACAGGTGATACCTATTTTTTCTCTATTTTTATTAATCGCATATTCCTTAATAGGCAGTATACCTGTGCTTGCAGCAATGAATAATCAGACAGTCCAGCAAAGCTCGTTATTAGCGGCGAGCAACATTATTTATGTGAATACAAATGCTGCTGGTGGTAAAAAAGATGGTACAAGTTGGGAGAATGCTTTTCTAGATTTACAGAGCGCATTATCAAAGGCAAAGACTGGCGACCAAATTTGGATAGCACAAGGAACATATATACCGACACGACTAGATGATGTGAGGGACGCTCGTACTGCCCATTTCAAAATGAAAAACGGTGTAGCTATTTACGGTGGCTTTAAAGGAGATAGTGACGAGGAGACAGTCGAGAATCGAGATTTCACGCACAATAAAACGATATTAAGTGGTGCACTTCCAAGTGGAGAAGCGGCATATCATGTTTTTTATCATCCAAATAATTATGATTTAAAATTAAATGCAACTGCAATCCTTGATGGCGTCACAATCACAGCAGGACATGCGGATGGTTATCTCACTTCTCATATGCATGGGGGAGGTATGTACAATTCAGGAAATAACCCAACTTTGAGGAATGTTATTTTTTATGGCAATAAGGCAAACTATTTTGGTGGTGGGATGTACAATTTGCAAAGTTCACCAACCTTAATGAATGTTGAGTTTACTGACAATGAAGCGACCTCAGGAGGAGGTATATTCAATTGGAATGAGAGTGCTCCGAAGCTATCAAATGTGATTTTTAATAAAAATAAAGCAACACGTAGTGGTGGGGGCATTCAAAATAATTCATGTGACATTATAATAGAGCACGCAAAATTTACGAACAATGAAGCGGCTCACGGAGGAGGTATAGCAAATTACGGTAATAGTGCCTCAACCTTAACAGATGTGACATTTAGTCAAAATATAGCATCGCAACAAGGAGGTGGGATATACAATAATGGACCTGGTAATAAGTCAATCTTAACCAATGTCATGTTTGAGCAAAATAAAGCAGCGTATTTTGGAGGGGGAATAGTTAATGATAGAGAGAGTAGCCCAAAATTCACAGATGTAATATTTAGGAACAATGAATCGGATAGTGGAGGAGCTATGTTTAATGCTAACAGAAGTGCTCCGGAATTAAATAACGTCGAATTTCATGGGAATATAGCAATAAGTAGGGGTGGTGGAATATACAATCGATTGCAAAGTAATCCACTTATCACAAATGTAATTTTTAATGGAAATAAAAGCGAGTTAGGTGGTGGATTACTTAATGAGTCTGGCAATCCATCATTAATTAATGCCCTATTTATTTCAAATAATGCGAATAAGGGTAGTGCTCTTTATAATATTTTTGCGGATTTTAGCTTGATAAATGCGACCATCTATTCAAATAGTCCAGCAGCTATTTACGGAGGTGCTGCAAATAGCAAAATTATTAATAGTATTATTATTGGAAATGGTCATACAGCAGCACTGACTGATTATCAGGGGCAGACAACAAAGAGTTTGCTCGATGTGCCGGTAGAAAGAGGATACAAAGGTCAATTGTTTGATGCAACTTCAAATCCTACCCGTCCTGCAACTTATGTGCCTGATGATGTATTCGTCTCCCCAACTAGCGGAAATCTGCATTTAAAAGTTGGCGGACCAGCAATTGATGCAGGGAATTCAGATGCACATAGTATTGCCACAGATTTAGCAGGGAAAAGACGAATTCAAGGCGCAGCCATTGATTTAGGTGTATACGAAACGACACCGTACTATACAGTAACCTATAATGCAAACGGCGCAACAAGTGGTATTGTACCACAGGACAGTACCCAGTATGAAGAAAATAAAATAGTAACAGTCCAAGGGAATATCGGTAATCTAGTAAAGGATGGCTATCTATTTGCGGGATGGAATACACAAGCGGATGGACAAGGAGAGCCGTATTTTGCGGATGAAACTTTTCAAATCGGTACAACGGATGTGATTCTATACGCACAATGGATAAAGAATCATTATACGGTAACCTATGACGCAAATGGCGCAACGAGTGGTCAAGTACCACAGGATAGTGCGTTATACGAAGAAAATGAAGTGGTAACAGTCCAAGGAAATAGCGGCAATCTAGTAAGAGATGGCTATCTATTTGCAGGTTGGAATACACAAGCGGATGGACAAGGCGCGGCGTATAATGCAAATGCAACTTTCCAAATCGGTACAGCGGATGTAATTCTTTATGCACACTGGACGAAACCTAATACGCCAACGTATACCGTAACCTATGATGCAAATGGCGCAATAAGTGGTACTGTACCACAGGATAGTGCGCTATACGAAGAAAATGAAATGGTAACAGTTCAAGGAAATAGTGGACAATTAGTAAGAACAGGCTATACGTTTGCAGGTTGGAATACACAAGCGGATGGACAAGGCACACAGGGGTATAATGCAAATGCAACTTTCCAATGGTACAGCAGATGTAATTCTTTATGCACACTGGACGAAACCTAATACGCCAACGTATACCGTAATCTATCATGCAAATGGCGCAACGAGTGGCACTGTGCCACAGGACAGTACCCAGTATGAAGAAAACAAAACGGTAACAGTTCAAGGAAATAGTGGACAGCTAGTAAGAACTGGTTATACGTTTGCAGGCTGGAATACTCAAGCAGATGGAAAAGGCATTTCCTATGTCGAAAATGCAACCTTCCAAATGGGAAAAGCAGATGTCACATTGTATGCACAGTGGGCATCGAATCCTTCTACACCAAGTGAAGGTAATGTCACGGGTCCATCTGCATCGGAAGGTACAATTCACGCTAATCCATCAAGATTCATTCAAATATCCCTCGAGACAAATGGAGGGTTATCTTTAAAGGACATAGAGATTGCCTATAATACAACAGTCAACGACTTACCTATACCGACAAGAGAAGGTTTCCGTTTTGCTGGTTGGTATCAAGACAAGGAATTAACGAAACTGTGGGATAAAGGGATGCTGGTGAAAGAAAGTTTAACGCTCTATGCAAAATGGACAGCCTTACCAGAGGAAGAAGCGATAAATTCACAGCCACCTAAAACACCACAGCCATTGCAGCCAATCGTGACTTTCCAAGATATTGAAAACCATTGGGCACAGGAAATAATTGAGGCATTGGCGACGCAAGGGGTCATTACAGGCTATAAGGATGGTACTTTCCGTCCAAATGAGACGATAAGCCGCCAGCACGTAGCGGTCCTCTTGACACGTGCATTTACATTTGAGGCGAGTCGTCCATCAATAGCTTTCTCAGATGTAGCATCACATCATCCGTATTATCATGAGATTACGATCTTACAGCAGGCGGGTATTATAGACGGGATTGATGGAGCCTTTCATCCAGCCGACCATCTTACACGCGCCCAATTGGCGAAAATATTAGCGAATACATTACAGCTCCAACCACAAACTACAAGTTCATTTACAGATGTAGATAGTAGTCATTGGAGTGCGGGGTATATTGGGGCATTAGAACGAGCAGGGATTGCATTAGGAGATAATGGTAAGTTCCGACCTGAAGCTTTTGTGACAAGAGCACAATTAGCAGCATTTTTATACCGAGCGATGCAGCAATAAATCTTTTAAGGGCGTGAAGCATTTCCAGTGCTTTACGCCCTTTGAGTATTTCTGTTTGTGGGAGACGCTAAATTTAGGGTTTTAAAGTATGGAAAGAAGCAATATATTGTTACTTTATATGACGTGCATGACGAAATTTGTGATGTTGCTTTTGTGAAGCAAAATCGAAAGTTTTTCTAATGCTCCTTTAATTTGGTAAATTTTTAGTTGACTATATACCCCTACGGGTATATAGTGTATTGTGAAAGTGCTAATCAATTACATGTATTGTATTCTACATATTTTTTGGAGGGGATTTTGATGAAGAAGATTATTATTATTGGTGGAGTTGCTGGAGGCGCTTCTGCTGCGGCGAGAATTAGACGGTTAGACGAGCAAGCTGAAATTATCATGTTTGAAAAAGGGCCTCATGTATCGTTTTCAAATTGTTCTTTACCCTTTTATTTAAGCGGTGTTGTGGAAGATAGTAAACGTTTATTAATGATGACACCGGAGTCTTTTGAATCAAAATATAAAATTGATGCACGTGTAAATAGTGAAGTGATTGCCATTAATCGTCATGAAAAGTCAGTAACGATTAGAAGTACACAAACAGGAGAGCTATCAACAGAAGTATATGATGAATTAATTTTATCTCCAGGAGCTAGCCCGATTGTTCCAAATCTTCAAGGTACGGATTTACCACATGTGTTCACTGTGCGAAATGTAGTAGATATTGAACAATTACAACAAGCAATTGTTAAAAAAGATGCTCAAAATATCGCAGTTATTGGTGGCGGATTTATTGGTGTAGAGGTAGCTGAAAACCTCCGCTTAGCTGGACGCGGTGTTACTTTAGTGGAATTTGCCCCACAAATTTTAACACCCTTTGATGAAGATATGGTTCAAATTTTACACAAAGAGTTATTAGATCATGGTGTGAACTTGATTGTAGGGGATGGCTTAGCAGAAATTACGACAGACTCTATTACATTAAATTCAGGAAAAAGAATGGATGCTGACATCGTTGTTTTAGCGATTGGCGTTCGTCCAGAAACAACATTAGCAGTAGAGGCAGGACTAGAGATTGGTGCAACTGGTGCCATTAAAGTAAATCAAAATTATCAAACGAATGACCCGAGCATTTATGCTATTGGAGATGCCATAGAAGTGTATCATCGCTTGATGAATAAAGCGACTCGTTTAGCATTAGCTGGGCCTGCACAAAAGCAAGCTCGTGCAGCTGCGGATCATATATATGGAATAACTTCGGCTAATAAAGGTGTTATAGGTTCATCGAGTATTCAAGTTTTTGATTATGCAGCAGCTGCAACAGGATTGAATGAGCGGACAGCAAAGCAAATGGGGTTACCAGTTGATGCCGTGTATATCATTGCGCCAGATAAAGTTGGGCTGATGCCTACAAGTAATCCACTTCATTTTAAATTAATTTATGAAGTACCAACTGGACGAATTGTTGGCGCACAGGCGATTGGTAAGGGGAATGCAGATAAACGAATCGATGTCATTGCGACATTGATGACAATGAATGGGACAATTGAAGATTTAAAAGAGCTAGAGCTTTCATATTCACCAATGTTTTCAACCGCGAAAGATGTCGTCAATTTAGCGGCTCTTGTCGCAACAAATATTATGGCAGGTCGTTTTAAGCAAGTGCGTGTCAGTGAAGTACGCCAATTAGTCGAGTCAGGCGCAGTTATAATTGATGTACGTGAGCCTAATGAATTTGCAAATGGTGCAATCAAGGGTGCAAAAAACATTCCATTAAGTCAATTACGTGAGCGTATGCATGAAATTCCAAAGGACGTACCTGTCTATGTCCATTGTCGTTCTGCACAACGTAGTTACAATGCGGTAATGGTGCTAGAGCATAATGGTTATGATCAAGTTTACAATATCTCGGGCTCATTTTTAGGAATTAGCTTGTATGAGTATTTTAAAGATCAACAACTAAACCGTGAGCCAATTGTTACACAATATAATTTTAAATAATAGTTGTAGAAGTAAGGCATATGGCTTTCCGAAACATTGGACGACACTTTGATTGTGCAGCTGGATAATAAAAAGAACTACCGTATATAAGACAGCAATCAAAAAGCAACATCCAACCAGTTGTCGGTATTGAACCGGCGACTGGTTATTTCGTTTCGTTTGGATTTGGTTATTGTTATAATAATTTATATAGTCTTTGACAGTTTGTTCTACGATGGCTGTCGTAGTATTTTTCAAATTGTCTAAGTAGAATGTTTCAGACTTTAATACAGAATGAAACGATTCGATTGGGGCATTATCAGCGGGCGTACCTTTACGGGACATGCTCATGGTAATGCCTTTTGCTTATACAGCTTATTGTTAGTGATAAGATGTATACATCGCGCCTTGGTCACTTTGCAATGTACACCCTTCAGGCAAATAATTGACTTGGGCTAACGTATGCAGTACAAATCCAGTTTCAAGCAATAATTTCGCTTATATAAATCTCGAATACTTGAAAGATACAACTGTTTCTGAACAAATGGCAAGTAAGTAATATCCGTTACGAGTTGGTTGACAATCATTCTTAATTTAGAATAAAATCATAAGCAAATATATGAGAATGATTATCAATTAGATATAAAAATAATAGAAAGGTTGGTAGTAAAATGAAAAGGTTTAAATATTTATTAGTAGTTGCGTTAGCATTATTATTAGCTGCATGTGGAGAGGAAAGTAAACAAGCGGATGTTAATGCTTCATCTGATCAAGTGGAAATGGAACAACAAGTAGAAACAGGGGGGGCGGTAACATTAATAGATGACCTTGGAATTAAGCATGAGTTTGCCGTAACGCCAGCTTCAGTTGCAACGTTACATCGAGGAGTACTGGATATTTTGCTTGCGTTAGGTGCAAACGTTACGGGTCGTCCTACAATTTCTTCTGATATGAAGGCAGAAGTAAAAGCGATACAAGAGATAGGTAATCCGCATGAACCATCATTTGAGAAAATTGCTGCATTGAATGCGGAAGTGCTGATTGTGCCACCTAACTTCCAGCAGTTTGCTACAACGGTAGAAGCAACAGGAACGAAAATAGTCTACTCTACTATGAATTCCATTGATGATATTAAAAATACGATTGAAAAATATGGAGTGTTGTTTAATAACACAGCAACCGCTGAAAAGATAGTGGCACAAATTGATGAGAAAATTGCACAAGGCGCTACACAATCAACGTTAGATGCGCTAATTGTTTATGGAGCACCAGGTACATATTTGGCCGCATTGGATAATTCGTTATACGGAGATATATTAAAGAATGCAGGTGGAAAAAATATCGCGGCTGATTTACCGGCGACAGATAAATATCCTAGTTATGCAAATTTAAGTGTTGAGAAAATAGTTGAGCGTAACCCAAAAGTTATTATGCTAATTACACATGCGAATCCAGCTGTAGTAAAAGAAGGTTTTGAAAAACAATTGAAAGAAAATGCCGCATGGAAAAATTTAGATGCAGTAAAAAATAATCAAATTATTATATTACCAGCAGAATTGTTTGACAATCCTGGCACACAAGTCATCGAAGCCATTGACTATATGCGAGACGTTTTAAAGAAAGCTGAAGAAGCAGTTTAATCAATTTTTATAGTGGGGAAATAATGATGATAGTAGAAGAGGAAAAATATGCACACCCTCTTGCTAAAAAACGAAGACTGTCGCTAATTGTCTTACCGATACTTTTGGTCATCGTAAGTATCGGAAGCCTTATGATCGGGCAAGTTTCGTTTTCAGTAAGTGACGTGTTTAGTGGGATTTTTAGTTCAGAAGATACATTGGCACGGCGAATCGTCTGGGAAATCCGTATGCCCCGTATACTAACAGGTATTATTGTTGGTGTTTGTTTGGCTATTGCAGGTTCGATTTTACAAGGTGTTATGCAAAATCCATTAGCTGATCCAGGAGTTATTGGTATTACTTCTGGCGCTGGCATTATGGCTGTAGCAGTTATGGTAGTGTTTCCTGGCTATATTATTTATTTACCTATTGCAGCTTTTTTAGGTGCTTTTGTTGCTGCAATGATTGTCTATTCTTTATCAGTGAAAAAAGGTGGTACATCCCCAATGCGTATTATTTTAGTAGGGGTAGCCATTAATGCACTTTGTGGTGCAGGAACAAATGCACTAATGATTTTGTATAGCGATCGTGTGCAATCTGTATTGCCATGGCTTTCTGGTGGTTTAACAGGTGTTGGCTGGGTGCAATTTAAGATGATTATTTACTATGTCATTGTCGTAATGATTTTATCTTTTTTTGCAATTAAACATATTCGTATTATGCGTCTAGGAGATGAAATGGCAAGCCTTTTGGGGCACAATGTTGAACGAAGTCGGTTCTTTTTAATTGCATTGAGTACGTTATTGGCGGGGATTGCAGTAAGTGTTGCTGGTTTAGTTGGTTTTGTAGGTTTAGTTGTACCGCATATTTTACGATTAATTATCGGCGGAGATCATAAGTATTTACTACCTGCTTCAGCATTTGCTGGTGGCTTACTTGTAATTTTCGCTGATACAATTGCAAGAACATTATTTGATCCGATTGAGGTTCCTGTTGGCATTTTATTAGCATTCATCGGAGGACCTTACTTCCTATACTTAATTCATAGAAAGGGGAATTCCATTGCTGCGAACTGAGCATATTCAATACCAACATGAGTTCACCAATTTTCAGTTAGAGGATATTAACTTGAAAATTAATGAAGGAGAAGTAGTTAGTTTAATAGGACCGAATGGCTCTGGGAAATCAACATTATTACGTGTGATTTCACGCCTTTTAAAACCAAATAGTGGTAAAGTATTTTTAGATGAGCAAAACATTCATAAAATGAAGACGAAAGAAGTCGCAAAAACACTAACGATGCTCCCACAAATGAATAGCCATCAATTAGATTTAACTGTGCGAGAGTTAGTAGAGTTTGGACGCCATCCACATAGTGGAGGGAAGACGATTCTGTCAACAGCAGATAAAGAAATAGTCGATTGGGCAATTGACGTAACTGGCTTGAGACATTTACAAAATCGGGTGTTGCCTTCGATGTCTGGAGGTGAACGCCAGCGTGCTTGGATTGCTATGACTGTAGCACAGCATCCCAAGGTGTTGCTACTTGATGAACCAACAACATACCTTGATATTGCACACCAATTAGAAGTGATGGAGCTCGTAAAAGAGTTAAATCATAAATACAATATGACAGTGATTATGGTGTTACATGATATTAACCAAGCAGCCCAAAATAGCGAACGTCTGATTGTACTAAAGAAAGGGAAAATATATTATGATGGCTCACCATTTTATGTATTATGTAAAGAAATGTTCCAATCAATTTTTGAAATAGATGCTGAAATTTATATGCAAGATGGAAATCCAATCTTTACTCCGGTAAAACTGTGCTCTGATAGAAATATGAGCCACAACACATATAAAAATTAACTTATTACAATGAAGAAAAGGAGCTTATCAAAATGATTGGTATAGTTTATTACGCTTATGGCGCACCGCAATCTTTAGATGACGTTATCCCTTATTTCACGCATATTATGAAGGGAAAAACGCCACCACCACATGTGATAGATAGTATAGCAGCACAATTTAAAAAATTAGGTGCTGTTGATCCTTTAGCAGCAAATACCGAGCGCATTGCTAAAGGGTTAGAACATGCTTTACGGCAACGTTTCAAGCAACCTATAAAAGTATATAATGCTTACAAACATACCAAACCTTATATACCTGATGTTGTGGATACAATGCTAAAAGATGGCATTACAACTTTTATTACACTGCCTGTAAATCCGATTATGTCTTCAGGTGCTAGCGCGTTTCATGATGAAGTAAGTGCGATATTAGCTTCTCATAATGTCACAGTTATTCATGCAAAAAATTGGCATAAAAACGCTGAATTGCTTGCTGTTTATAAAGATCGTGTACAACGCGCATACGAATGGATGCCTACTGGAAAACAAGCGCAAACACATGTTTTATATACAGTACATAGTCAACCGACTAATTCTGAAAACAATGAAAATTACGTAAACCAGTATTTTGAATTAGCCGAAGCCATTTCAAAAGCTGCTGAGATAGAAAACTGGCATCTGACATATCGAAGTAGTCATGGAAAAGCTGGCTGGCTTGGTCCCGATATAAAAGATATGATGTATATATTACATGGAGAGGGTGCCCAAGGTTTTGTCACATGTGAATTACTTTCTCTTTCAGCAGATGTCGAGTCTTATTTTGAAATCGGAAGTGAATGTCAGATAATATGTGAAGAACTGCAAGTTGATTTTGCTCAAGCGGAATTTCCAGGTGATAGCTACGACACGATTCAAGCTTTAGCTGCCATAGTCATTGAAGCTATTCCAGCAGAATAAAACGATAATTTTATACATTGGAAATCGTTACGACCCTAAAATAGTATGTATCTTTTTTTCGAGAGAATGCGACGTCCCTTAAATACAGTGCTTAGAAAAACTATAGTTGTTACATGGAGTCCTTCTGTATCATACAGAAGGGCTTTTTTAAGCCTTTGTATTTCATAAGATGATTATAAAATATGAAGAGGGTGTTGACTCATAGTGATACAATCCTGTAGAGCAATAATTGATATTGACAATCATTATCAATAAAATCTAAACTAACATTGTTTTAGGAGTGTAAACACATGAATTGGAAATATCAGCATTAGCAATTTCGGCGTTATAATTTTAAATCCTTCTTCTGAAGCGGCAAGATATTAATAGATACGGAATATAAAAAAACGGTTGCCAGTGGAAAAATCCTTGGCTACCGATTTTTTTGTGATTCTCTTAGTGTTAAATTGAGCCTTATGATGATGCATTAGGAGGCGTTTCACCATCGTCCATAGCTGGGTCAATTTTTTTCTTATTTTTTGATCTTTTAAACATCGCTATCAATAGCAAGATGATGGGTAGAAAAATAGAAAAAACAGCGATAGCAAGTGGCCATGTTTGTTGGTTGTATTTATCGGAATGAATAATATTTGCATGAACAATTTGAGAGAGTGCTATTGAGATCATGCCAAGTGGCAAAATTAATGGTCGATGATCCTTTAGTTTCAGTATTTGGCTAATGCCAATTAAAGAAGCATAATAATACATAAACGCTCGTACAAATATTGTGACCATCCACATAAATGCCATAATAATTTCAATGCGCTGCAAAAATTTCCCTACAGAAATTTTTTGTGCCAATGTATAACTAGGAAAGGTTCTGATAGTGGTATTGGTAACGCCTAATACGAGTATTGATAAGGCTATAAAGGAAGTAATAATAAATCCTCCCATTAATGTGCCTATATAAAATCCTTTTTTACCTGATTGTAGGTTGTTGATTACGGAAGGGAAAATCATTAATAGTACGATTAATGGAAAAGAAAATAGCCCCATAAAATGTATAATGCTATAGATAAATGGTTGAAAGGACACTTCAAAAACTGGTTGCACATGTTTTATTTCTATTTGGGGTGAAACAAAGAACAAGAAAATCATAAATACCAATAAAAAGGCAGGAAATAGAATCTCTAAAGTACGTGCAAATACTTCAATCCCTTGATATGCAGCAAATAAAATAATACAGCAAAAAAGTATAGCAAATACGACTGGAGGTGTTTCAGGCATCACCTCTGTTTGTAGGAAATTACCAATGAAATATAGTAACTCACCGGATGAAAAAAGAGTTAACAGTACAAATCCGATAGAAACAACTTTCCCGATAAATTTCCCTAGAAACTTTTCCGTTACTTCTACAAGAGAAAGATCCGCCATTTTATTTGATAACATAATAAATAGCTTTATTAATAATAAACTTAATAGAGTGCCGATTATTGCTACCATCCAAGCATCTTGCTGTACTTCTAAGGCAATACTTGCAGGTATTATTAGTACTCCTGTTCCAGCTGTATAAAGGATAACAATGATTGTGAATTGACGGGAGCTTATCAATTGTTTTTTCATAATAGCCTCTTATTTGTTATTTTTTATTTAGTAATGCTTCTTTTAGAAAATCACTAATTGGATGAAAAATATACATAATTGCGTCCAGTGGGCTAGGAATAAAAGTTTGCAAACTGATAGCAATGTTTAAGGATGTCCCTATGACTAAAAAAATGGAAAATGTCCAAATTAGCTTTTTTCCTTCCTTTTTTAATTTAGGACGTTCGACCAAAACAATAGCAAGTGAAATCACTAATATACCTAGAGCAATGAACATAGTGTTTTTTACTCCTTTAATTTTGAATTTTGCATCGTTCCTGAACCTTGCGTATTGACGTTTACCTTGACATTTACTTCAACATTAGGATAAATGGTATGCCAATCTTTTTTATTTTTTTCCATTCTTTAGGGTCAGCACGATGAATCGCTTCTCCAAAACCGAGAACATCTGCGTTAAATTTTTCTTGGAGAACATGCAGCGATTCATCAATATTCTTTTTGATAGATAACTCGGTTTGACGATTAATCCAATCAATCGTGGTCAATTCTGTTAAATTGATGTCACATTTAACTTCTGCAACATTTTGGACAATGTCGATACTAACGTTGATAGTAGGTGAACCGTTCTTCATTGCTCCCTTTGTTGTTGTTTTGGATTGCGTAATTTCAGTTGTTAACACACCATCAGAAGGGCATGCAATAATTTCAATAGTTGATTTTATATTATCGTTTAAGTAATTAAAACTTTTACTGTCGTACTCATCGAGATAACCGATTAATTTATCATCTTTAAAAATGGCAAGGCCAGTAAACTTAAGTTTTACAGGTGTTTCAATTCTTTCTACGTTTGTTTGGTCAATGCCTAAACTTTTATCCCCTTGAATTTCAATAGCTGATAGAACAAAATATTGATTTCCTACTCCTAATTTTGTTACTAAGTCTTCAACATCGACTTCTAAAGTAGAGCCCCATGCATCTTGGGTAACGGTAAGCGAATTTAACATTTTTTTTGCTGGTATTTTTTCTATTGGGGTTAAGACATTTAAAATATCTTTGGCTGTTGCTTGCTGCGAAACGATAATCGTAAAATCGTTTCGTATCTCCTGATCTCTTGCTAGAAAATCAATAGAATCTCGTATACCGTCTACAGCTAAGTCCTCTCCAAGTACAACTAATTGTACATGCGCAAAATATAATTTTCTTGGAGACAAGGCTAATATTTTTCGAATGGCTTCAAAGACAGTTTTTCCTTTCGCGTGATAAGTAACGACTGGTGCTTGTCTAGATGCCGTCTGCTTGGAAGAGATTTGACTAGGATCAATTACTTGTACAGAAATGGCATATTCATCATCAACAAAGTCTATACCTAGAGCAGCAACAAGTGCCAAATCATTTAATTCACGTTTACTCCAACAACCACTAAGAATTGAAATTAGAAAGATTAATGAAATTATTAGTATGGTCTTCTTCATTAGGTACCCTCATTTAACCAGATAGTGATTAGCGATTTTTTCGTCCTCTTACATTATTAATTTGACTAATGAGTCGCGGACGTGTTAGTAAAGAACCACGCGGTAAAACAATTAAAGCATCTTTTTGATCCTTCGGTATTAAAGGGGCAAATGGGCTCATATATGGAACGCCAAAAGAACGTAAGCTACATAAATGAATAATTAATAGCATAATTCCAATAAATATGCCAAACAGCCCGAACATCGCTGCCAACCCCATTAATGGGAAGCGTAAAATACGAATTGAATTGGAAAGACCATATGCCGGGAACAGAAAACTACAAATAGCTGTTAAAGCTACAATAATGACCATTGCTGCGGACACAATGCCGGCCTCAACGGCTGCTTGTCCAATAATAAGTGTGCCGACTATCGAAATGGCTGATCCAATCATTCGCGGCATCCTCAAACCAGCTTCTCTTAAAACTTCAAAGGCGATTTCCATTATTAAAGCTTCAACAAAAGCAGGGAATGGAACGCCTTCTCGCTGCGCATAAATACTAATTAGTAGCGATGTTGGTAGCATTTCTTGATGAAAGGTCGTTAAAGAAATATAAAGAGATGGCGCAACTAATGCCAAACTAATCCCTATAAATCGAATAAGACGGATGAACGAACTAACAAATGCGCTCTGATAATAATCTTCTGCTGATTGCAAAAAGGAAGTGAATAAAGCAGGTACAATTAAAACAAAAGGTGTACCATCCACTAGAATCGCAATCTTTCCTTCTAGTAATTCTCCAGCTATAACATCTGGTCTTTCGGAATTGTAGATAGTAGGAAATAAAGTAAACTTTGTATCCTGAATTAATTGTTCAATGTAACCACTCTCTAAAATACCATCAATATCAATCTGATCTAATCGATGCAGTACTTCCTTCACTATTTTTTCATTGGCTATGCCGTTTATATACATAACGGCGATTTCTGTTTGTGTAACCTCACCTATCACTCTTGATTTTATCCATAGATTAGGGCTTTTTATTTTCCGTCGAATTAAAGCTGTATTCGTTCGTAAAGTTTCGGTGAATGATTCTCTAGGCCCCCTAATAACAGCTTCTGTAACGGGCTCTGTTATCGCCCTATCTTTGACTCGTTTAGTACTTGTTGAAATACCGATAGCAAGCCCATCTATTAATAAAATAGTTTCGCCACTTAAAATAGCATTTAACAATGATGAAAAGTCCGCAATATCTTTTATACTGCCAACGGTTATGCAATAAGCTTTTAATCGAATCGCAATTTCTTGCAAAGTAGTTTCAGATGTCACTTCAAAATTAGAAATAATAGACTCTAAGACAAAGTCGTTAATCGAGGTATTATCTGCCAGACCATCCGTATAAATAATAGCGATTGGTATCTCCACCGGTTTGCCAACTAAAAATTCACGGATAATAATATCATTGCTATTACCTAGTGAGTTTTTAATGGTCTTAATATTTTCTAGGAGAGATGTAGAAAGAGATGTAATCGTTTTATTTTCTAAGAGATTATCATTTTCGGCATTACTCACTACAGTGTCCTCCTTTAGTTTTCTATTTAATAGAATATGCAAATGATAGCGTGTTTATACCAAATAATAGAATTGCTGTTTCATAAATTCTCTAAAATCAATGAAATGAATAGAAAATAAAAAAACAGACATATGATGATTGTCTGTTTTGAAATCTATTTTTCGCTTGTCCAAATGCTAGGTTGTTCGAAGGAAACAATATCTACTATATGGTCTAGACAAACAATCTGATAGTGGATTAATTCTTTATAAGAATATATTTCCTGTGCAATCGTTGTTTTACATACAAAATCTAAATAGGCGGATTTTGTAAATATGCGTATGGCATGACCTCGAAATTCATCTTCGTTATTGACAAAGTGGAATGACTCATCAAAAACAGTGTACGCTACATACGAATCGAATTCGATATGGATTTGTGGTAGTGTCTTATCAATTTCAATAGGATAGGCATCATGTAATTGAAATTCATGAATGTTGACATCCTCGCTTTTTGAACTGATAGAAGCTCTATTAATCGAAATCCTTAAAGCGTTTGTTCCAGGCTCTGTTATCTTATCTAAAAATAAATAACCTTCTCGCTGCATTAAATCCTCATAGTTCATAAAAACACCCTTCCATATTTATATAAGATTTTTGGTTATTTTATAATATTAGATTTTAAAAGTCAAAAATAAAAGAACGTATTAAAGAGTAAAAATTTATCGATTTACGATAAAAAATAATTGACTTAGGTTAAATGATTCGTTTATGATAGCAACAGGATAGCAAGGGATTTGGTGCTAAATTAAAACACTGAATCCAAAATTATTTATATGGAGGGACAAAGAAATGAAGAAATATGTGTTAGCTTCAACACCAATTGTTTTAGGAGTCATCAGCTTTTTAATCTTTATGATAAAGGGGAGTAGTGTTGCACCTGATGGTACATTAGAGGAACCGTTCTTTTTAATACCAATAGGATTTTTGTTGTTATTTATTGGTTGTATTTGTGTAGTAGGGGTAGTATTGTTGTCGTTAATCCAAAAAACAAGACATGTTTGATTATGAATTCATTAAAAGCCCTGTTTTATTACAGGGTTTTTTGTATGGTGTAAAAATAGAATAAGAGGGCAGTTAATCAGGTAAAGGTTATTGATGGCGTTAACCAATATTTGTACAATTTATGGTAATATTAGGTGTGGAATTATTTGTAGAGAATTGCCTGAAATGACAATGATTAAGGAGCAAAAAGAAATGGATATAAAAAAGAGTGCGCTAATTTGGTTATCCCCTTTGTTTTTTTTAGCTGCTTGTAGTGATAATGACGATGTAAATACGAAAGAAGAAAAAATGTATATTTCTTCAATTCAAAAGAAGGAAATTTATGAAATTCAACAGCCTGCCAAATCGAACGTTTCAAGAGGGCTAATTGTTGGTCACATGAACAATTCAATCAATATCAATGAAATCGAAAAAGGGCTCATGAATTTATCAGTTGACCATTTTTCTCCCAAGAGTTTTTATATGCAAGAAGGACAATATTTAGATAAAAATATTATAAATCAATGGTTAGCTAGAAAAACTGAAGAAGGTTTAGGGTTAAATCCAGCTATCGAAAATAGTACGGGCAATGTTTTAGAGGATGAAAAAATGAATCCGCTTATATTATCACATGTGTTAGAGCAAAATTTTATTAACAAAAAAAGCGGGAAAATAGAAGGAATGTCTTTAGCTATATCGTTAAATGAATTTTATGATATTCGGGTATCCGACGATAAAGGCTTGATTTATACAGGGCAAGTGAAAGTAGATAATACTGATGATGATGTGAATGATGTTGCTGAGTATGGCAAAAAAGTGGCTGAAAGCATCATAAAAGATCTAAGGAAAAATGCCGCAATACCTAATGTTCCAATCTATTTAACATTGTATCAAGAGTCCAATAAAAACGATATTATTCCAGGTGTTTTTTTAGCTGATACTTATATTGCAGAGGGGAAGGAGAAAATAGATAAATGGAATGACATTGATAAAAAAGACTATACGTTTCCTTCTGATGCCTTATATAGTTTAGATCAAGATACATATAATCAATTATTAAAGTTTAAGGAAGATATACAACAGAATTTCAAACATTTAAATCCTAAAATAATTGGAAAGTTGCGATATGAAAATGGCAAGCTAGCAGATATAAAAATAGAGGTACATGCCCCTTTAATAAACGATACCGAACTGATTGGGCTTTTACAGTTTATAGGGACAAAACTAAATACTATTTTATTTGACTATGTGCCTGTGTCGATTCGTATTATCGATCAAAACCAAGATATCGGCATTGTTCTATGGGACCCAAAAGAAAAACAAATATTTGCTACCCCGATTTAGTTTTAGTGACAGACACCCAAACAATTCTGAAAATTATTCGCTTATCAATTGCGTTAATATGGAGTATTATTTAAATAGGAAGAAACTCTATATTGAAGGATGGCATTTAGACAACATGAATGAGCAATTAGTAGATTGGATTATACGCTTTCAAAGGGATAAAGATATTGAAGCATTAGCACATTTAAAAAGCTATTGTTACAACATAATTGAGCCTTTGATTGGAGAATTTACAGCGAAATATGGTGAAGAGGCAGGAGCGTTATTACGTTTAAAATGGGATAAACGCTTTTATTTTATTTTTACAAAGTATCAGGTGCATGTAGGGTTACCTTTAGATACATTTGTCCAAAATACGTATCGTTTTTATTTCATACAAGTGTTAAAAAAAGCGGGTTATTTGTAGCAATGAAAATCCCTTGATTTGTGAATAAGCAAATCAAGGGATTGTTGTTTTATTGATATAGTAAATCTTCTGCTAGATGAGTAAAGATTTCGCCAATCACTGTTTCTTCATCATATATGGAGGAACCTGTATTTTCTTCAGGCTGGGCGAAAGGAATACGGGCAATCACTTCAGTTTGGAGTAATTTTGCCAAATGTTCGGCTCCACCTTGTCCGAATAGATAGTTTTTTTGACCATCTGCCCCTTCAAAATAAGCCATGTTTTCAACTACACCAATAATGGAATGTTTCGTATGTTGAGCCATTAAGCCTGCACGGGATGCGACGTGAGAAGCGGCCAAATGCGGTGTCGTTACGATAATCTCTTGTGCTTGTGGAATCATCGCGGCCATATCAATCGCCACATCCCCAGTTCCTGGTGGTAAATCAATTAGCAGAAAATCCAACTCTCCCCATACGGTGTTGACAAGGAAATTGCGAATCCATTTGTTGAGCATTGGTCCACGCCACATAACAGGCTGGTTCCCATTGGTGAAAAAGCCCATTGACATTAATTTAACCCCATGACTTTCAACTGGTATCACTGTTTGGTCAAGCATAATAGGTTTTTGCTCAATGTTCATCATTGCAGGAATGCTGAAGCCGTAAATATCAGCATCTAGTATGCCTACACGTTTGCCAAGACGAGCAAGAGCGACCGCTAAATTAATGGTCACTGTCGACTTCCCAACGCCGCCTTTACCACTTGTGATAGCAATAAACTGCACACCTGAATGAAGCTGCAACATGTTTGGCATCCCTTGTTCGTTACTATTTTTCGCTTGTAGCAGGGACGATAGTGCACGACGTTCCTGTTCAGTCATAACACCAAAGGTAACGGCAACACTGGAGGCACCAATTGCTTGTAGTGCCTCCTCCACATCTTGCTGAATTTTCGCTTTTAACGGACAGCCTGGTATGGTTAACATAATATCCAGTGATAGATGGGTGCCGCTTATGTGAATATTGCGTACCATATTCAATGTGACGATACTCTGATGAAGCTCAGGATCTTGAACTTGTTGTAATGCGTTGATAACATCTTCTTGTACTAACATATTAGAACCACCTTATTCTTTTAACCCTTTGCCAAGTCCCTTTAAGAAATGAACACCAAAATTGAGTGCGCGATTGACATCTGGATCATTTAACATTTTGACAAGTTTAAAGGTGCTAACTTTGTCATCGGATTCAAGTGCTTTGTTAGCTTCTTCTACACCTGAATTTAAGCCTTCAATAAGCTTCGCTGTTGTTTCCGGTTTGAGTTCTGTCAAAGCTCCTGCAACCCCCATTAAATTATTAATCATATTGGTTACAGGCTTTCTTGTTAGTTGTCCAAGCGCAATATGGGCCACTTCTTCTTTGGCTTCTAGTAGTTTCATTGCGGCTTCTAGTGCACCGATATGATTTAATTCAGCCATAATAAGCAATACTTGATTGACCGCTTCTTCCTGCTCAGAAAGCAGTTGTTTAAGATTATCTAATTTTTGTTCCTTGAGCTGTTCGTCTGTTACTTGTTGTTTTTTTATGCTTGTAATGGGTTCAGCCATGTTCTCACTCTCTTTCGTTTAGGGTTGTTAAGTGAACGTAGCCAGGACGATTCCATTTTCGTTGTACCTCTACACCATTTTGAGGATGACGCTTTTTATAGCGCGGGTTAGTGCGTGGCAACGGCGTCTTGCCTTTTGCTTTTAGCACTTCTACTCGAACTTTTGTTTGTTTGTAGGCTGGTGTTGATGTATTAATATCTGCTGCAGGACCAGTTAAGAAGTTGATAGCTGAATCTTTGCTAACAGAGTTCATTGGTAAAAATAATTCATTCCCTTGCACGCGATCTGTTACTAATGCATTGAGCTTTAATGCGCCATATGGAGATACTAAACGGAGTAGGGCGCCATCTTCAATGCCTCGTTCTTTCGCCAATTGTGGTGAAACTTCAACGAAAATTTCAGGTACCTTTGATTGAATACCTTTCGATTTATTTGTTAGATTTCCTTCGTGGAAGTGCTCGAGCATACGACCGTTATTAATATGACAATCGTATTGTGCCTCAAATTCAACCGGTTGCACCCAATCATGTAAAGCAAAACGTGCTTTTTTATCAGGGAAGTTAAATCCGTCTTCATATAATAATGGTGTATCTTTGCCATCATGACTACCCCAACAGAAGCTACCCCAGCCTGCTAAGACTTCATAGTTGGCTTGTGAGAATAGGGGGGATAGACTCGCCATTTCATCGAAAATGTCGCTTGGATGATTATACTGCCAATCTGCTCCTAATCGACGTGCGACTGCTTGAAGGATTTCCCAATCTGCTTTTGACTCACCGAGTGTTGGCAAAACTTGATAGAGACGCTGAACGCGACGTTCTGTATTCGTGAATGTGCCTTCTTTTTCAAGCGAAGGGGCTGCTGGTAAAATCACATCTGCATATTGGGCAGTACGTGATAGGAAGCAATCTTGGACAACAAAAAATTCTATTTGTGAAAGAACCTCATCTACATGGTTGGCATTACAGTCAACAAGTGCCATATCCTCGCCCACTAAATACATCGCTTTCATTTTACCTTCCATAATAGCATCTAACATTTGCATATTATTTCGACCTGGTTGAGATTGAATAGGGACACCATAAGCTTTTTCGAATTTTGCTCGTGCTTCATCATCGGTCACTTTTTGGTAGCCAGGCAATAGATTTGGTAATGTCCCCATATCACAGGCACCTTGAACATTATTGTGACCGCGTAGCGGGTAAGCCCCAGCTCCAGGACGACGATAGTTACCAGTTGCTAATAGTAAATTCGAAATAGCCGCTGATGTATAAGAGCCTCCCGTATTTTGCGTGACACCCATACCCCAAAGAACACAAGTGCCGTCTGCATCACGAATCATTTCAGCAACTTCAATCAATGTTTCCTTGCTAATTCCTGTCATATCTTCAGCGTAATCAAGGGTATAGGTTGCAAGCACTTGTTTAAAATCTTCAAAATGCAGGACATTGTCTTGAATAAAGGCTTCGTCATGCCATCCTTGATCGATGATATATTTGGTAACTGCCATAATCCACACTTGGTCAGTACCTTGTTTTGGATGCATAAAGATGTCTGAACGCTCAGCCATTTCATGTTTACGAATATCGGCAACGATTAATTTTTGACCATGTAATTTGTGGGCACGTTTCACACGTGTTGCTAAAACAGGATGGCCTTCGGCTGGGTTAGCACCAACAATAATGACAAGGCCTGCTTTGGCAATATCTTGAATCGTACCAGCGTCACCGCCTAAACCTACTGTACGTAATAAACCGTCCGTAGCGGGAGACTGACAATAACGAGAGCAATTGTCGACGTCATTTGTTGCAAATAATTGACGTGCCATTTTTTGTATTAAGTAATTTTCTTCATTTGTAATTTTAGAAGAAGAGATAAAACCGACAGAACCTGGACCATATTGTTGTTGAATGCCACCAAGTTTTGTGGCGATTAAATCTAACGCTTCATCCCAAGAAGATTCAACAAACTCATTATTTTTACGAATAAGTGGTTTGGTAATGCGTTCTTCCGAATTGATGAAATCCCAACCGAATTTTCCTTTTACACATGTAGAAATGGCATTGACCGGACCATCAGAAGGTTGTACTTTTAAAATTTTTCGGTCTTTTGTCCAAACTTCGAATGAACAACCTACACCACAGAAAGTACAAACTGTTTTTGTTTTTTTCGTGCGCTTACTACGCATGGCAGCTTCCACTTCAGAAACCGCAAAAATACCGCTATACCCTGGTTCAACTTCTTTAATCAAATGAATCATGGGATCTAACATATCTTGTTTTAAACCCGTCATAAATCCAGCCTCTCCAAGCATGGATTTTTCCATTAAAGCATTACAAGGACAAACGGTTACACATTGTCCGCAGCTTACACAGGAAGAATCATTAATGGCAGCACCTTTATCCCAAATTACACGTGGTCTTTCTGCCTCCCAATCGAGGGATAATGTTTCGTTTACCTGTAAATTTTGACAAACTTCTACGCATTGTCCGCATGCAATGCATTGGTTCGGGTCATATCGGTAAAATGGGTGTGACATGTCTACTTCATGTGGTTCAACTTTTGGTTTGTACGGATATTTTTGATGTTCGATTTCCATTAATTCGGCTGTATTGTGTAATGAGCAATTTCCGTTGTTATTATCACACACTGTACAGTACAGTAAATGGTTTTCGAGTAAACGGTCCATCGCTTCTGTTTGTGCTGCTTTAGCTTTGTCAGAAGCTAATAACACATTCATGCCTTCTACTGCCTTTGTGGAGCAAGAACGAACTAATTGGCCGTTTACCTCCACGATACATGTATCACATGTTTCGATTGGGTCTACAGCTGGCACATGACAAATCTGTGGATGAGGAATGTCATGTTGATTAATGGTATCAAGTATTGTAGCTCCTTCTTTGACATCATACGGTACCCCATTAATAAGAATTTGAGTCAAGATACTTCCTCCTTTTGCACGTTGAGACTCATGAAACAACTTGTTACGGCTTAAGACAAAAAGGGAATGACGAATTGAGTTGTTGATAGAATTGATTGTCTTGTTATTATTGTAATTCCCACTTCGTCTTTAATCTACCTAGAAATAGTTAAATGTCTAGTTCATAACCAGTACTCCATGTCTTGGTTTGTAAAATAAAAAAATCCACCATGAAATTACATGTCCAAGACATGCTAATCATTCATGGTGGATAAAATTCTTAGCAGGTCTTGCTAAAAACTCAATCTACTTTTATGTTAAATAACAATAGAATGTAACTATTAAAACCACTTTCCAACATCGTGAGAAAGGGATCAAAATAGATAAACTCCATTTGGAATAACAATAATTATAGCCTTTTTCTACAAAATGAACAATATTTATCATAAAAAATTATTAGATGATAATGGTTATCAAAAAGTATTTTCTCTTTTAATTTTTTTCAAGTTGCTATATCATTAACAAACTGTAAGGGTGACCGTCATATTAAATTGACTAAAAAGTTTTATTACGATGGGAGAATCGTTGCTATGTCTAAAAAAATACATGAATTTAATGATATGATACGTAAATTAAGAAAAGAAGTATTTGGTAAAGGTCCAGAGCGTATTCATACAGTTTTTGTCGAGAATATGGCTGTATCTACTTTGTATGGAAATATAACACCAACCGAAAAATTTATTGCCAGTACACCAGAAGGACTAAAAATGGTGCATGCTGCAAGGACAACTATGATTCAAGATTTATATGCACAATCACCGCCAGAGGGTATGGAAGAATTGATGGGCAGCAAATTGCTCCACTTATTTTCAGATATTAAAATTGAAGAGGATTTTGCAATTTCCGTCTTTGTTTTTGAAAAGAATATCAGTGTCTAAAGGGGATGCCTTATGGAACGAGCAATCACAAGGAAAATTATGCGCGTTGAAGGACAGCAAGTAAAAGAAATGGATGATGTAATCGTCACAGAATACGCTGTAACTGTAAAAATCAATCAGCAAGAATTTGTCACGATGGTATGTTCACCAGAGTATGTGGAAGATATGGTTATTGGCTACTTAGCTTCTGAACGAGTTATTCGCAGCTTTGATGATATTGAGGAAATTTGGCACCAAGAAAAAGAAGGCTTTGTGCATATTAAAACAAAGCATGTTAATCCCTATTACCAGCAGACGCAAAACAAACGCTATATTACCTCTTGTTGTGGAATGAGTCGACAAGGCTTTGTTTTTACGAATGATGCATTAGTGGCAAAAAAAATGGACGATGTGCATGTGCAAATCACAACCGAGGATTGCTTCCGTTTAATGCATGATATGCAGGAAGGTGCAGACATTTTTAAGCAAACGGGTGGTGTGCACAATGCTGCACTATGTAATGTCAATGGCATTGTCTTAAGTCGCATGGATATTGGACGTCATAATGCGTTAGATAAAATTTACGGCTATTGTCTGCGCAACAATATCAGTATGCAAGATAAAATTATCGTCTTTAGCGGACGATTATCGTCAGAAATTTTACTAAAGGTCTCCAAAATAGGCTGTGAAATTGTGCTATCTAAATCAGCACCAACGGACTTAGCATTACAATTAGCAGAGCAGCTCGGCATTACAACGGTAGGTTTTATCCGACAACAAGCTTTGAATATTTATACACAGCCACGACGCATCCTATTACCAGCCCAGAATGCACTGAAAGAAGGAGATTAAATGCCAAATCTACAAGACCAATTCAATAGACCTTTAAGAGATTTAAGAATATCTGTAACAGATCGCTGTAATTTCCGTTGCCGCTATTGTATGCCAGCTGAAGTATTTGGTCCAGATTATGCATTTTTACCATCTAATAAAATATTAACTTTTGATGAGATTGAACGATTAGTAAAAATATTTGTGTCGTTGAATGTGAAAAAAATCCGAATTACAGGTGGAGAGCCCTTGCTTCGTCGTGATTTACCAGCATTAATTGCACGCATTCACCGCATTGAAGGTGTAGAAGATATTGCTTTAACAACAAATGGCACTTTATTAAAAAAATATGCACAAGCATTGGCTCAAGCAGGCTTAACTCGCGTTTCTGTTAGTCTAGATTCATTGAATGATGAACGATTTTTGGAAATGAATGGACATCGAGGTAAGGTATTAACGGTGTTAGAGGGCATAGAAAAGGCTGCGGAAGCAGGTTTACAAGTGAAAATTAATATGGTTGTGCAAAAAGGAAAGAATGACCAAGATATTGTTACAATGGCACAATATTTTAAAGAAAAACAGCATATTTTACGTTTTATTGAATATATGGATGTAGGCAATTCGAATGGTTGGAACTTACAGGATGTTGTGTCGAAGCAGGATATTATTGAGCGAGTCCATCAGTTTTCTCCGCTACAACAAGTAGCGCCTAATTACAAAGGGGAAGTGGCATCACGTTATCAATATCAAGATGCACAAGGGGAAATAGGTGTGATTTCATCCGTTACAGATTCCTTCTGTTCCGATTGTTCACGTGCTCGTCTCTCAGCAGAAGGGACCTTATATACTTGTTTATTTGCAACAGAGGGAACAGATTTAAGAGAGCTGTTACGAACAGGACAAGATGATGCCGCTATCCGTGAATGTGTATCAAAGGTATGGGAAACAAGGGACGATCGTTACTCAGATGAACGCAATGAACAAACGATGACAACAAGGAAAAATGCCAAAATTGAAATGTCTCATATTGGGGGGTAGTGCGAAAAAAACAGAAAAAATCGGCAAAGTGATGCCGAATTTTTCTGTTTATTTATGCACAAAAGTGCCACTTTTCCCACCCGTTTTTTCAACAAGATAGGTGTCTTTAATGACCATCGTTTTATCAACTGCTTTACACATATCATAAAAAGTTAAGGCAGCGATCGTCACAGCTGTGAGGGCTTCCATTTCAACACCAGTTTTCCCACTACATTTGACTGTAGCTTGAATATGAAGCTCATAGCCCTTCTCTACTTTGTCATAGTTAAATTGGAAATCCGTGCCTTGTAACATGATAGGATGGCACATGGGAATAAGATCAGCGGTCTTTTTAGCCCCCATAATCCCTGCAATTTGGGCAACTTGTGTTGGATCGCCTTTTTTAATGCCACCTTGTTGGATGGCTTCATAGACAGCATCGGATAACGTGATTGTACTACGCGCAATGGCTGTACGTGTTGTGATTTCTTTTTCTGAAATATCAACCATTTTAGGACGACCTTCTGCGTTCCAGTGTGTAAAATTATTCATTATTAGACTCCTTTTTCCTTGTTTGAGACCAGTCTTGTTGTGCATTAATATTGATAAATGTTGTGTCATCGTCATCAAAAGGGACGTAACAAACTCGCAGTTGCTCTAACAGTACTTTCATACTTCGTTTGTTTTGTTTCGTTAATTGTTGTGCTTTAGGTAAAGCTGTACGTCGAAATAATGCAGCTAATGGCTGATGTTTTTGCGCCTGCATAGGAACGATTGCATCATAATCGTCACTTATTCGACCGACCATTTTTTTGATAAAATCAGCATTCATATAAGGCATATCGCTAGCCACGACAAAAAACCATTCCACATCAGGGTAGGCTGTCATGATATGATGTAAAGCAAAAAGTGGTCCTTGATGTAGCTGTTTGTCGATAATCCATTGGACGTTTTCCTGCTCAAACTGATGTTGTAACTGTGCGTTTGTAGCAATAATAATAGGGGATAGCTGATTTTTTTGTAAAGCGATAAGACTATGCTTGTATAAAGGCTGCCCAGCAAACAGCTCGAACATTTTAGGTTTACCATATCGAGAGGATTGACCACCTGCTAATATAATCCCTGCAATTTTCATAGACGATTCAACTCACCAACAAAATGTTGAACAGTGGGTACTATAAGTTTCGTCATAGCTAGTGATACCGCATTTGTGGAACCAGGTAAAACATAGATGGCTGTTTGTTGAATAGTCCCAGCAGTGGCACGACTAAACATTGCCCTTGGGCCAATTTCGTCATAGCTAAGTGTTCGAAATAACTCACCAAATCCCATCATTTCCTTTTCGAAAAGAGGCAAAATGGTATCGTAAGTTTGGTCTCTTGGTGTAAAGCCTGTTCCGCCCGTTACGATAATGGTATTGATGGATGGATCACTGGACCACTGTTTCACATAACGAGCGATATCCCGTGGTTCATCCTTTGTGAGTTGGTAGTCCACTACTTCGAATGTTGCTTCTTGAAGTAAAGTTTGAATACGCTGTCCAGCGTGATCATTTGCCTTTGTGCGTGTGTCACTGACAGTTAAAAGAGCAACTTGAATGGGTTGCTGATGATGTGTGGGATGCACAGTAAAGACCTCCTTCAAAATTACTAAAAAACATTGCTTTTATTATAATGCTATAAATAAAAAGGTCAAACGAAATTCATAGAAAGAAAGGCTCTATACGTATGCAAAATAGATATTCGAGACAACAATTATTTACCCCTATCGGACAATCTGGGCAAGTATCGATCCAACAAAAACATGCCCTTTTAATAGGTGTCGGTGCATTGGGGAGTGCTAGTGCCGAAGCACTTGTACGTGCTGGTATCGGCAAGTTAACACTGATTGATCGTGATTATGTAGAGTGGAGTAATTTACAAAGACAACAATTATATACAGAGCAAGATGCCCAAGAAAAAATGCCAAAAGCCATCGCAGCTAAAAAACGTCTGCAAGAAATTAACACAGAGGTTGAAATCAATGTTGCCATTATGGATGCATGTATAGAGACTTTGCTACCATTGCTAAAAGATGTAGATGTAATGGTTGATGCGACCGATAATTTTGATGTTCGTTTTCTAATGAATGACCTTGCACAAAAGTATCGAATTCCGTGGGTGTACGGCTCTTGTGTCGGTAGTTATGGCGCAACCTATACGATTGTGCCAGGCAAAACACCTTGTTTGCACTGCTTATTAAAAGCAATACCCCAAACAGGGATGACTTGTGATACGGTAGGTATTATTAGCCCAACGGTTCAAATCGTTGCCGCATATCAAGTGGCTGAAGTGTTAAAAGTGCTTGTTGGAGATGACAAAGCGCTACGAAAAAGCTATTTAACATTTGATGTTTGGCAAAATCAACACTATGAAATCAATGTCGCTAAAATGAGACAGGCTGATTGTCCATCTTGCGGCAATGCGCCAACATATCCTTACTTATCCTATGAAAATCAAACGAAATTACAAATACTTTGTGGACGGGACGCTGTGCAAATTCGACCACCAAAGCCCATTTACTATCAGTTCGAGCAGTTGGCACATCAGCTTCGTTCCTATGGTGAAATTCAGATGAATCCTTATTTGCTTTCTTGTCAAGCGGACGATTATCGAATCGTTATTTTTCAAGATGGGCGAGTTGTGATTCATGGTATACAAGATATACAAAAAGCTAAAACAATTTACTATCGTTTATTAGGTTAAAGGAGTGTGCTAAATGCTAGAAAAAAGACAACCAATTCCTGTGGCAGAAGCTGTTCATCGTGTAATGGACTATGCCTTTCAAGCAAAAAATGAACTTGTACCATTAACACAAGCCCATGGTCGCTTTATAGCAGAAGCGATTCGAGCCGATCAAGATGTCCCAGCTTTTGATCGTTCACCGTATGATGGCTATGCCATTCGTTCCATTGATAGTCAAGGCGCTTGTTCACAGCAGCCAGTTCGATTTCAGGTCGTTGGGGAAATTGGCGCAGGCTATGTCTATGACAGTGTAGTGGAGAAAGGTCAAGCTGTTCGCATTATGACAGGGGCACCGATACCACAAGGCTGTGATGCGGTGGTTATGCTAGAAATAACCCATACTTTTGAAGAAAATCAACAAAAGTATATGTCGATTAAACGCTCTATTGAAGCGGGGACTAATATTTCCTACAAGGGGGAAGATGTACAGCAGGGTACAATCCTTATTGACAAAGGTCAATATATTAACCCCGGTGTGATGGCTTTACTCGCTACGTTTGGCTACGAGCAAGTACCGGTTTATCGTAAAATGGTCATTGGTGTGATAGCCACGGGTAGCGAATTACTAGAGCCAGGTGAATGTTTACAGCCGGGCAAAATTCGAAATAGTAATGCTTATATGATGATGGCACAAATTGAACGTGCAGGCGCAGAAGTCAAATATTTTGGCAAGTTTAGCGATGATTTGGCATTATGTATTAAAATCGTGGAAAAAGCATTGCAGGAAGTAGATATTCTAATTACAACGGGGGGCGTTTCCGTAGGTGATTATGATTATTTACCGGCCATTTATCAGGCGATGGATGCAAAGGTATTATTTAATAAAGTAGCAATGCGTCCAGGCAGTGTAACAACTGTCGCTGCTTGCAATGGTAAATTGTTATTCGGCCTTTCTGGTAATCCTTCAGCCTGCTATGTTGGTTTTGAACTATTTGTACGCCCCATTATACGCACTGCCTATTGTCATCCGCAACCTCATTTACGCAGAGAGCAAGCTATATTAGGGGCGGATTTTACAAAGCCGAATCCCTTTACACGATTTGTGCGCGCGACAGCTTATTACGAAACAGGGCAGCTAGTTGCTGTGCCATCTGGTTTTGATAAATCGAGTGCTGTTTCTTCGTTGGCGACAGCTAATGCTTTTATCGTTTTACCAGGTGGTTCACGAGGTTATGAAAGAGGCATGTCCGTAGCAGTCTTATTGTTAGAAGATTTACAAGGAAGTGAGTGGCCTTGGGACAAACTCGAAAAATCTTACAGATAGTTGGCTATCAAAATAGTGGAAAGACAACATTAATGGAGCAATTAATTAAACAAGCTTCACTGGAAGGGCTACGAGTAGGAACGATTAAGCATCACGGACATGGTGGTGCGCCAATGATCGAAACGTCCAAAGATAGTAGTCGGCATGAGCAGGCAGGTGCGATTGTGACTGCTGTGGAAGGGGAGGGTACTTTACGTATGAGTATTCACCAAAATAGCTGGCAATTGGCTGAAATTCTAGCAATCTATGCGTCCTTTTCGATGGATGTCGTGCTGATTGAAGGATATAAACAGGAACATTATCCAAAAGTAGTACTACTCCGAACAGCACAGGACCAAGTGCTATTGCAGCAAGTAACCAATATTATTTGTGTCATTTATTGGCCGAGCTATCCATTCAATCCGTCCTTAACAATCCCAGCGTATTCAATTTATGAAGAAAGAAAATATATGGAATTTTTGTTGAAAGAAATGAGGGAAGACCATGACGGTAGCGTTGTTTGAAATTATCGACCAACCGATTGATGTCGAGCAAGTAAGACAAAAAGTACTAAATCGAAATGCTGGTGCCGTTACACTATTTATCGGCACCGTACGTGAAATTACAAATGGTAAAAAAACATTGCATTTGGAATATCAAGCCTATCCCGCGATGGCGATAAAAATGTTTGAACAGATTGCAAAGGAAATTCAAGAGCAGTGGCCAGAAGCGATCGTGGCTATTACGCATCGAGTAGGTCGCTTGGATATTTCAGACATTGCTGTTGTTATTGCTGTATCATCACCACATCGTAAAGTAGCTTATATGGCAAATGAATATGCGATTGATCGCATTAAACAAATTGTTCCAATATGGAAAAAAGAGCATTGGGAGGACGGGACGGAATGGATTGGTGACCAATTAGAAAATATCCCCTATCCACAAGGAACACCAGTTATTCAAGAGGAGGAAGGGAAAGCGTGATTAACATCTTATTATTTGCTCACTTACAGGAACAAGTTGGTGAATCACAACTCAAGGTAGCACTGTCAGATGTCACAGTTGCTCAGTTAAAAGAGTGGCTAGAAAAGCACTATCCGCAGCTAGCATTACAACAAATAATGACAGCAGTCAATGAGGAATTTGCAACCGATACGACAATTGTTAAATCGGGTGATACTATCGCCTTTATCCCACCTATTAGCGGGGGATGATGAAAGAGACTATGCGGTAAGTAGCGCTACGAGAGCATCAGCCGTAGTTAACAGCTATCAAAAAAGCTGGGACAAAACAAAAAATTTATTGAAGGAACAGAGGAAAGCTGTTTATAAATTTTGGTTAGAAGTTAAAACTAGTTGATGAATGCGGTGAGAGGCGACTCCTGTTCAACCGTAAGACGAGGGCATTTAGCGGTCAAGCAGAGGGCGGTGGCTTACTGTGCTGAGCGAAAAGAGACCACCCGTAGCAGACATCAATGATAGAGCAAAAAAGTGTTGGATTGACTGCAATTAATCCAACACTTTTTCTCTTTTTATACTTTTAGTAAATGGATACTAAGAAGCATTAGAAAGGAAATAGCAATCATGCACAAAACCCATGTCCAAGCTAGCGTCATGTTACCTGAATCAAGTGCCATATAAATCGCTAGCGGTGTTGTTTGTGTTTTTCCTGGAATGTTCCCCGCAAACATTAAGGTCGCCCCAAACTCCCCTAAAGCACGTGTAAAGCTTAAAATTCCACCAGATACAAGTGCCTTTAATGCGAGCGGAATAGATACACAAACAAAGACTTGCCATTCATTCGCCCCATCAACACGTGCTGCATTTTCAATATCTTTATCTACAGAGGCAAAGCCCGTTTTCGCGGATTGATACATTAATGGAAAGGCAACAATTGTAGAAGCGATGACGGCAGCCCACCATGTGAACATGATTGGTTGATCGAAAAGCCACATAATTAGATTTCCTAATACACTATTTTTTCCAAAAATAACGATGAGCAGAAAACCAACTACAGTAGGAGGTAATACTAAGGGTAAAAGCAACACCGTTTCTAACAAGAGTTTGCCTTTAAAATGGCGAGTTGCCATCCATTTACCCATTAAAATACCAACTATAATAGCAGTAATTCCAGCAACAAAGGCAATTTCAATGGAAAGCCTAAGAGGAGACCAAAAATCGGTACCCATTTATTGAGCTCCTTTAAAGCCATACTTTTTGAAAATATTCATTGCCTCATCACTTTGTAAATATTGATAAAAATCTTTTGCCTCTTGTTCATGCTTACTCGCTTTTAGGACGCCTACAGGATAAATAATCGGTGCATGGGTCGCACCATCGGCAGTCGCAATGACATCGACTTTATCGGAGACGAGGGCATCTGTTTTATAAACGATGCCAGCATCTACATTTTCGCTTTCAGTATAAGTAAGTACTTGACGCACATCTTTTGTATATACCACTTTAGAAGCAAGTGATTCCCAAAGCTGCATGCTTTTTAATGTGTCGACGCCATACTGCCCAGCAGGAACCGTTTCGGGTGTGCCAAGCGCAATTTTTCCTGCTTGAAGTAAATCGTCAAAGGAATGGATTTGCTTTTCGTTGTTTTTAGGAACGATTAATACTAACTCATTAGCTAAAAGATCTGTTCCTTGCTGTTGTTCAATCATTTCTTTTTCTACTAGGGCGTCGAATTTATCTTTCGCTGCTGAAAAGAATAAATCCACCGGTGCACCTTGTGAAATTTGTTGTTGCAATGCACCAGAGCCGCCAAAGTTATAGAGGATATTGACCGAATCGTGTTCTTTTTCATACGTTGTTTTAAGTTCTTCTAAGGCATCCTGTAAACTAGCTGCCGCAGAAATCGTTAATTCAACAGGTTCGTTTGCAGTCCCTTCTTTTTCTTGGTTACCACAAGCTACTAATAGACCTACTAGTAGAGCCAGTGTCGCAAATAAACGATAAAAGTTTTTCACTGATTTTACTCCTTTTATAACTCGTTATAACAAGACATAACTAATTATAATCAGTGCTAAGTAAAAAAGATAGTCGTGCCAGTCACCCGAACAATTCTGATAATTTAAAAACTCGTTCTGCATGTTAGAACGAGTTTTTAAATATGAAGTGATGTGCTTACACCGCACCAAATAATTTTAAAATATTAATAATAATAATGCCTACGATGCCAAAGTCAGAATCACCAAATGTTGTTCCTTCGTAGCCGATATCACCCATAAAGATAAGGAGAATCGCTGGGATAAAGCTAATGATTATCCCGTTAGCAAATGCACCTGCCATGGAGCCAATACGACCACCCGTTGCATTACCGAAAACACCTGCCGCAGCACCTGTAAAGAAATGTGGCACTAGGCCAGGAACAATAACTTTAAGCCCAATCAGCGGCAGGACAAACATCGACAATAAGCCAGCTAAAAAGCTAAAGAGAAAACCGATAATAACGGCATTCGGTGCGAATGGGAAAATTGTCGGGCAATCTAAAGCAGGTTTAGCGTTTGGTACGAGCTTATCAGCAATCCCTTTAAATGCAGGAATAATTTCTGCAATCAGCATACGAACACCCGCAAGGATAATATAGACCCCCGCTGCAAAGGTAATCGCTTGGATAATCGCGAAAACAATGAAGTTCGATCCCCCGGATAATTGCGCTTCAATATAAGAACGACCTGCGAATAAAGCGACAACAATGAAAAATAAGCTCATTGTTAAGGAAATGGCAACGGATGTATCTCTTAAAAATCCAAGTGATTTAGGCACTGCTATTGCTTCAGTCGACTTGGCTTTGTTGCCAAATAGTTGACCAATTTTAGCAGATACATAGTAGCCAATGCTGCCAAAATGTCCAACTGCAAAGTCATTATTTCCTGTTATTTGACGCACGGTAGGCTGTAAAATGGCAGGGAAAATCACCATACATAAACCTAACAATATAGAACCGAAAATAATGAGAGGAGCGCCACTCATCCCCCCAACAGAGAGGGAAGCTGCGATTAAACACGCCATAAATAATGTATGATGACCAGTTAAAAAAATATATTTTAAAGGCGTAAATCGCGCTAGCAAAAGATTCATTACCATCCCGAATACCATAATCAAGGCTGTGGATGTGCCAAATGTCGTTTGTGCCGCAGCAACAATGGCTTCATTATTGGGGATAACCCCTTGTACCTGAAAGGCATGATCAAACATTTTGCTAAAGTGAGTTAAAGAACCAATTAAAACAGCTGCACCGGCACCTAAAATGACAAAGCCCATAATAGTTTTTAACGTCCCTGAAAGAACAGTTGAAGCAGATTTCTTTTGGATTAATAAGCCGACAAGCGCAAATAGGCCGACTAGTATTGCTGGTGTACCTAAAATGTCATTCATCATAACATCTAACATACCAACACCTCATCTTATCCAATTTTAAAAGCAACGTAAGCGTTACAACTGCACATCATATTGTCCATTACAATAGTGGGGCAAGTTTTCCTTTGATTTCTGGGATACTCATCATATTGACGATTCGCACAATTTTTCGCACACCATTATCTAGTTGGTCGACGATATCTCCTGCACCAATATAAATATCAGCCTTTTCAGAAGTTGCAGATGTTAAATCAGTATGCGTTACCTCTGCTTCTTTGCTGAGTTCTAGCAATGCTTTTTTGATAGTCAGTTCCATCATGAAGCTACTGCCTAAGCCATTTCCACAAACGACTAAAATTTTCATTTATAATTGCTCCTTTGTTGCATATTGTTTGATTTTATCCATGACGCATTTTGCACGCTTACATCCGATAATGTTATCGATTTGGCTAGGTTCTTGTAAGACTTGTGTTAAATCTACTAATGCCTGTAAATGGGTTGTATGATCTGTCGCTGCTAAAATAATGATTACATACACAGGTTTATCGGGTCCGAAATATACAGGTTTTTGTAAAACTAATAAACTCATCGCTAATTCGTTTACTCCATCGGATGGCCGCGCATGTGGAATTGCTACTTTAGGTGTAAGTACAACATAGGGACCGTGTTGTTCAATGGAATCGATCATGGCTTGGATATAGCGCTTTTCTATTTTGTTTTGCTGTAAGAGTGGTGATGCAGCAAAGCGTATAGCATCCTGCCAGTTTGCTACTTCGTTTGTGATTTGGATAGTCTCACTCTGAAGCAATTCGGTAAGCAACTTGTCATTCCTCCTTTCGTTAGAGCACAACATGTCTTCTATCCATGTTATTAATGGTTGCTATGTAATTATGTCAGATTACTGAATTTTTTTAGTAAATATGTTGAAAAAGGGAGTAAGTTGAAAGTTATTTTATGCAGATAGATGAGGGAGAGCTCACAGTTGGTTGATGCTGTGAGACTCATTGCTTGAAGCGGATTATGTTTTGATTTTTTGTGCTAACTCGTAAATCACTTTTTTGACAAATACATCAATTTGATTGTCTAGTCTAGATTGCGGGTAAACTAGTTGGATTTTCCGTTTTAGCGTAATATCATTTAAATCTTTTTTGATTAATAAGCCAGATTGCAGTTCGTCCTCAATAAGGGAAACGGAAAGAAAAGCAATGGTTTTACCAAACGTCAGCATTTTTTTTATCGTACTTACAGAATCGAGTTCAATGGTATTAAATGCTGGTTGGAAAGGGTCCAACCATTTTTCGATAAAATGATTGGTTGAACTAGAGGAAGTATGTAATAATACTTTGTTTTTAAGGACATCGGATTGCGAGATGTCCTTTTTTGCTGCCAGCTCGTGACGAGGGCTTAGAGCTAAAACAAGCGAATCTTCACCAATTGTTTCATAGATTAATGCTTTGTTTTCTTGCTTTGTTTCCATAATTAACCCAAAATCTAGTTCTTGCAGGGCTACCATTTTTTCAATTTCAGGTGCTGTTTTAACCTCTAAGGATATACGGATGTCAGGATATGTAGTGGAAATTTGATTAATAATTTCAGGCATATAAATATGCGCAGGTAGGGCACTTGCACCTAATCGAATGGAGCCAATATTGCCTGCTAATAGATTTTCAATGAAACGATTCATATCGTTTTGTAGTTGGACAATTTGTCTTGCGTAGTGATAGAGCCCCTCTCCAGCTTCTGTTAAACGATAGCCACCCGCATTTGTGCGAAACAAACGTATCCCGTACTCTTCTTCAATCGAGCGAATATGAAAGGACACCGTAGGCGGCGTAATACCTAGCTCTTTAGCGACAGGAGCTAATTTTTTAAAATCGACGAGTAAACAAAATGCCTGTAATTTCAGATGATTCATTTTAGCCTCCTAAAGGAAATTCGAAAAAGTATTGCATTTCCTTAAGTTTATTAGACTTTTTTTAACGACATATTAATAGTAGGTTAATATTTTCTAAATATCTGGAAACTATAGTAGAGATAGACGAGGAGGATACCATGAAAATCTCAATAACGAACTTAGAGAAAAAATATGGACAGGCACAAGCGTTATGGCCCATTAATGTGGAATTAGATAGTAAGTTCATTACAATTTTAGGACAATCGGGCTGTGGTAAAACAACATTCTTGAAAATACTAGCTGGTCTTGAAAAGCCAACAAATGGTGAAATTGCATTCGATGACACAATCATTTATTCGTCTAAGCTTCACAAAAATGTTAAACCAAATAAACGCAATATTGCCATGGTCTTTCAAGATTTCGCATTATGGCCTCATATGACCATTTTCCAAAACATCGCATTCGGCTTAAAAGGAATGATGCCAAAAGAAGAAATACCAGAGCGAGTAGCATATGTGATGCGGTTAGTGAAGATGGAAGGATATGAAAAACGTAAGCCGGGACAATTATCGGGAGGCCAACAACAACGAGTTGCATTGGCAAGGGCATTGGCAACGAATCCAAAGTTAATTTTGTTTGATGAACCATTATCAGCGTTAGATGCCGTACTTAGAGAAAAAATGCAGGATGAAATTATGCATATTATTTATGAACTGGATTGCCAAGCTATTTTTGTAACACATGATCAAACAGAAGCTATGACGATGTCGGATCAAATAATTGTGATGGAATCAGGTAAAATTGCGCAGGTTGGATCACCTGAGGAAATTTATCATACGCCGGCAACACCTTATGTAGCGGATTTTATAGGGAAGGTCAATTGGTTCGGTAAAGGGAATCGAATTGTACGTCCGGAGGGAGTATCGAGACAACACTATCCTGGAAGCATTGCGAAACAGGCAATGATTGTGAAAAGTACTTTTGTTGGTGATCGCTATTTAGTTCATGCGCAAGTTGAAGGGAAGCAATGGAGCTTTTATGAAGCTGTACCGCTTGAACACGGACAGCAACTGGAAGTTTTTGTGGATACTAAACAAATCTATCAATTGGAGGGTTTACAGTGAAAAAACGTTTCAAATTATTAGCAACAGCGAGCTTTCTTGTGGCATTAACATTAGCAGGGTGCAACGCTACAAAGTCGACTGACAGTGTGAAGAATGATGCAGCCAGTGCAAAGCCAAATGAAGTGCAAACACTAACAGTCTATTCTGCTGGTCCTGATGGCTTGGCAGCAAATATTCAACAAGCTTTTGAAGAAAAAACGGGCATGAAAGTAGAGATGTTCCAAGGGACAACGGGCAAAATTTTATCGCGTTTAGAAGCAGAGAAAAATAATCCGGTCGCAGATGTCGTTGTGCTAGCTTCTATTGCATCAATGGATGGATTAAAGGAAGCCAACCAATTACAAAGTTACAAAGAAGCTGAAAATGCTAGTAAAATGAACCCCGATTGGTCAGATGCAGAAGGCTATTATTATGGCTATAGCGCATCGGCATTAGGCATTGCCTACAATACGAAAAATACGAAAGACATACCAAGCGAATGGACAGATTTAGCTAAAGCACAGTGGCAAGGTAAAATAAATATTCCTGATCCAAGTTTGTCTGGATCTGCTGTTGATTTTATTTACGGTTATACAGAAGCGGAAAAATCGGCATGGGATACAATCCAAGCATGGAAAAACAATGGACTACAAGTGAATGGAGCCAATAAGGAAGCATTGGATGCTGTTATTACAGGTGATAAAAATGCAACCATTTCAGGTGTTGACTATATGGCGTATAAAGCGAAAGCGAGTGGGGAACCAGTAGAAATTGTTTATCCGAAGAGTGGAACGGTTGTTAGTCCGCGAGCAGTAGGCATTATGAAAGATGCTAAAAATGTGGAAGGTGCGCAGGCCTATGTGAATTTTTTACTTTCAGATGAAGGACAAAAACTAGTGGCAGATGCTTATCTACTACCTGGCAATCATGATATAGCTGTAAAAGATCGCGCAGCATTGGATGAAATCCCGCAGTTAAATGTGAGCTGGAAAGGTTCAGAAGCAAAGCAACTTGATATTTTAACGAAGTTCAATGATATTTTTCGTTAAGTTGCAAGCTTCCTTCTAGATGATGCAATCATCCTGCGTGTGTAAAATTCGCTATTGGTCAGTCATAACTTTATAATACTGACTATTGCGAATTTTTTGAAAATAAAGCTCTTTGAAAGGAATAACGCAACATGATAATGGAAAGCAGACGAAGTTTTGGCTTGTTATTGACGATTGTCGCAACGTTTGCGATCGCACCATTAATAGCCATTATGTATTATACATTTGTCCATGATGGTCTAGTTGATGTTTCACAATTTAGTAGCATGTTTGCTAATGAAAGATTATGGCAGACTTTAGGCAACTCATTATTATTAGGTGTATTGGTTATTTTAGGTACGACGATATTAGCATTGCCTATGGCATTTATTCGCACGAAAACAACTTTACAAAAATATGATTGGCTAGATATTGTCCTAACGATTCCTTTTATGACACCCCCTTATATCGGTTCCATGGGATGGATATTATTTATGCAAAATAATGGATTTTTACAGCAACTAGTGCCAGGCACAGCTTGGTTGTCTGATGCCTTTTTTTCTTTATTTGGCATGGTCATGGTTATGAGTCTACATCTATTTCCTTTTCTATACTTAATGCTGAAAAATACGTTGCTTAGAATAAATGGTTCCTTTTTGGATGCTGCACTTATTTTCGGACGTAGCTCTTTGCGCAACTGGCTACAAGTAATACTGCCGTTACTTATTTCTAGTTATGTTCTTGGGGTATTGTTAATTTTCATTAAAACGCTAGCGGAATTCGGGACGCCTGCTACGTTTGGAAGCCGTATCGGTTTTCATGTTTTTACGACAGAAATTCATGCTTATCTTTCAAGGTGGCCAGTAGATATTCGAATGGCTACATCGCTTTCTGTATTTTTGCTTTCCGTATGTCTTATTATCTGGTATTTTCAAAATCTTATCGGACGAAAGTTTACATATAGCGTACTTTCAGGAAAAACGCCCGCTGCACGTGAAATAAAAGATAAATGGTTTATCCAATTGGGATCATGGTTTTATGTAGGTTTTGTATTATTGTTTGCAATCGGTATTCCTTACTTTTCAATAATTGTAACCTCGCTACAAAAAGTAAGGGGAGACGGTTTACGTGCAGGCAATTTCACATTAGCGTCTTATCAGGCTGTCTTTACTAGTGGTAGCGCTGGCTTAACGGCATTTTTAAATAGCGTTGTTTTTTCAATATTTACAGCAGTTATTACAGCGATAATTGGTTTATTTATTGCCCTTTACATTAAAAAAGGAGAAACGAAAAAGCAACAACTATTAGATTTCTTTAGTCTAATGCCGAATATTATTCCTGGTATCGTCTTTGTTGTCGGCTTAATTATGTTTTGGAATGCCCCATGGTTACCAGCAACCATTTACAATACAAAGGCGATGGTTGTTGTAACTTATTGTGTGCTGTTCTTACCCTACGCTGTGCAATATACAAAATCCTCTTTATCACAGCTAGATCAATCTATTTTCCAATCAGCTGCGATTTTTGGACGCAATAGTTGGGACGTGTATCGAGCTATCATCATCCCCCTGCTAATGCAAGGAATACTTGCTGGTATGATGATGACATTTATTATTTCAATGCGCGAACTAGTCGCGGGTCTCCTTATTTTGCCTCCTTCAGTTGAGACAGGCGCAACATTTATTTACAGCCAATTTGAACAAGGCAATGTTGGGATAGGAATGGCTGTTGCAGTTATTACAGTCGCGATGACCGTTGTTTTTATGTTCCTATTAAATTGGCTTCAAAGATGGGGAGGACATGTACGTGCTTAATGTAGAGATTTTAGGAGGGGTTGGAGAGTACGGACGAAATTGCTTTTATCTCGAAAAGGACGGACGAGCGATATTACTTGATTGTGGTGTCATGAATAATCGAGAAAAAACGATGCCAACCTTAACTCCCGCTCATGTGGCAAAACTTGATGCTGTGTTTATTTCTCATTCGCATATTGATCATGTCGGCGCGCTTCCTTTACTGGAACAGTGGGGTTACAATGGTCAACTAATTATGAGTGAGATGACAGCAAAACAATTAAAACACGCTTATCCAAACATTCAAACCTTTTCACCAGAATCGATTGGTTATTGGTTACATATTAATCAGCATCTTTCTTTTCAATGGGGTTTTAGTGGGCATCTAATAGGAAGTGTTTGGTACAGCATTCGATTTTTGGGGGAGGTGATATTTTTTTCGGGAGACTATGTTTTAGATTCCTATCTATTAAAGGCCAATCTTCCGTATGAGGATTGTGGGAAGTATAACGTCGCGTTTATCGATAGTGGGCATGTTGAAAAGACCATTAAGAACGAAGAAGTATTGCAACAAATAGTGGAGTTTATTTGTACGAACGCTAGTAGACCGATTATTTTCCCTTCGTCCTTTTCAGGCAAAACGGCTGATATTGCGATTTATCTTTTTGCGCATAGTACAAGAAAAGTGTGTATTGATCATCAGTTTTTCCCATTGTTTGAAGATTACTATGCAGCACCTGAAAATGTGGTACCTACTCCGATATTGCCGTTGTTTAGAAGTGAATGCTTACAAGAGAAGACTGTGGAGGAAAATGCTATTTATTTTGTTCCAGAGCGAGAGGAAGCAACAATATCGCAACTACTCAAAAATAATCCATCAGCAATTGTTATCTTTACAGGATATTTGAATAAAGCTAGTTATATTCAACCATTAGCACCCCATCAAGTAAAACAGTTTTTTTACAAAACACATCCGGATTATGAGGATATTATTGCCCTGTCCAAGCACATAAATGCTGAGAAAACCATTTATTTTCACAGCCATTTTACAAATGAAGAAACAACACTATTAACTTTAATCGGAAAAGAGGCGGATATAGGATGAATCATTTTAAAAGAGTTGCACTGAAATTGGTCGTAATGGTCATGGTACTGGGCACGCTTGGCCTATTGAATACAGTACAAGCGAAAGCAGCAATAGAGCCTAGTCATGAGATTAAATATAATTTGCGAACGGATTTATTTAATGAATCAGCCATTTTAAAACTTTTTGCAGCAACGAAAAAAGATGAAGTAAAGATTTACTATTTCGATACAAATAATCAAGAATTTTTAAATGCAGATTATAACAACCGTTTACGTGTCTATAAAGATAGCACGAAAATCGATATTACGTATAAAAAGAGATTTCTGAATACACCGCTTGACGAAGCACTAGCAATCACCCAAAGCCACGGCTTTACAGGGGATGAATCTAACTATAAGTTTGAAATGGATATTAAGGGGGGAAATCGTACATTTACAATTAGTCGCAAAGAATCGTTAAAAGCAACGACTAAAGTTTCTTTCGATGCAGTGGATGAAAATGCTGCGAAAAAAATGATTTTAGATAATGTTCCAAAGAAAATTTTAAATTGGGATTCGGCAACATGGTATAACAACACGTTATCGCAAGCCATCGTGTATGGGCCTGCCAATGCAACAACCTATAAAGGAAGTTATGCAGGCTATGAGGCTGATATCGAGGTTTGGCATTATCAAGGGGATGTTATGATAGAACTATCTACTAAAGAAGACGACGCCACAAAAGATGCAGTAATTGAGCAAGTATGGCATGATCAGCTAGAAGCAGCTGGATATCTTAGTGCGGATCAACGTGGAAAAACAGCCTTTGTAATGGAGCAATAAGAATACCCGCGGAACAAGGTAAAATACCCGCGAAGTGAGAGTTTACCCGCGGAACAAGGTAAAATACCCGCGAAGTAAGAGGTTTTACCCGCGGAACAAGGTAAAATACCCGCGAAGTAAGAGGTTTTACCCGCGAAACAAGGTGAAATACCCGCGAAGTGAGAGTTTACCCGCGGAACAAGGTAAAATACCCGCGAAGTGAGAGTTTACCCGCGGAACAAGGTGAAATACCGGCGAAGTGAGAGGTTTTACCCGCGGAACAAAGACAAATACCCGCGAAGAACGAGGACCTGCAATAATATTGTTAAATACGGATGAAAAAAATTTTTCGTGATACGTTCACGGGATTTTTTTGTTAATTTACGGCTTTAAAATAAGTATGGATAATGAACAGCCTAGTAGGTAATAAATATCGTGTTGACTATGGAGTGAATTGGTCAAAGCGTGAAAATAAAACCTATAAACTTTGTTCTAACTTTTTTAATTTAGCTTACACTTACTATAGGACGAACTTTGTGTGGAGTAAGGGGGAAATAACATAGCGAAAAAAATGGGAGTTGTGGCACTACTAATATTTGGTGCCTACGTTCTGGGCATGTATTGGTATATATTTCATAGTGGTGGTGGCACAATACCGCGAGCGTTTCAAGGCTCCGTTGCGGACCCAGTTATGTTTATGTCTGAAAAAGAACTAAACTTAAGTCTGGAATATTCGAAAATACGAAATTTCTTATTTTTTGTAGTAACACCATTTGAATGGCTTGCTTATATTGTGATTTTGTTAATGGGTGTTTCTCGCTATTTTGAAAAAGTTTCGACGTCCCAAACGAAAAGGAAGCCGTTACAAAATGCTGCTTATTTATTTTTATTATCGTTTTTGCTGTATGTAGTCCTTTTCCCAATTGAATACTATCGTTACTATTTAAGTAAAAGCTATGGCATTAGCACTCAAGCTTTTCCGTCTTGGATGCGTGACGGTGTCATCGATTTTTGGGTTAACTTTGGCATGACTTTTATTATCGTATCCGTTCTTTATTGGCTTATGAAAAAGAGTGCCAAGAGATGGTGGCTATATGCGTGGATATTAACGATTCCCTTTACAATTTTTGTAATGTTTATTCAGCCCGTTGTAATTGATCCGTTATACAATGATTTTTATCCGCTAAAAAACAAGGAGCTAGAAACCAAAATATTAGCAATAGCAGAACAAGCGGATATTCCGGCAGAGCATGTGTATGAAGTGAATATGGCACAAAAGACCAATGCATTAAATGCTTATGTGACGGGTATTGGTAGTAATTCAAGAATTGTGCTGTGGGATACGACGTTAAATCGTTTAACAGATAATGAAATTTTATTTATTATGGCACATGAGATGGGGCATTATGTTGAGAAACATATTTACTTTGGCATTGCGGGTTATTTATTAATGACCTTAGTCGGGCTTTGGATAACAGCGAAAATTATGCGGTGGGTAATAGCCCGTTACGGACATGCATTAAAAATTACAAAAATAAGTGACATCAATTCTTTGCCACTATTTTTACTTATTACATCTTTTTTATTATTTGCTTCGAGCCCTTTATCGAATTTTATATCAAGATATCAGGAAACGCGAGCCGATCAATATGCCATATCAATGATGGACGATCGTCAGGCAGCTGTAACGGCATTCCAAAAGCTTACCATATCAGGATTAAGTGAAGTGAACCCACCGCTTCTTGTGAAATGGTTCCGCTATACACATCCAACCATGCTTGACCGCATTATGAAAGTAGCGGAAACGGAAGAACCAATCAAAGAAAAGCCGATAAAAGAAGAACAGAAAAAAACGAGGTAATGATGGAAGTTTAATAATCCACAATTGCCGAGGTTTTTCAGACGAATAAATTGGGTATTCTAACGATAAGTTGATCAAAATTTGTTCGTTTTAGAATGGTAGGGGAGTTTATGCGCAATATTGTTATTATAACGCTTGCATCCATTTTAATGGCATTTGCTTATAATTTTTTATTAATACCGCATGAGATTTTAAGTGGTGGATTAAGTGGGATTGCCATTATGCTTGGCATCGTAACGCCGTTGAATACAGGTGTGTTAAATCTTTTATTAAACTTGCCCTTGCTTATATTAGGTGTGATGAAGTTAGGGAAACGTTTTATTGCTTATACAATTCTTTCAGTTGCGGTGATGTCTATCGCCTTGTTAATTATTCCGATTTATAAGGCAACACAGGAACCGATTTTAGCTTCCTTATTTGGTGGGGTTATTGTGGGCCTTTGTGTAGGTTTGATTTTTCGCGCATCTGGCTCCTCAGGTGGCTTTGATATTATTGCGATGTTGTTGAGTCGCAAAAGGGATTTTCCACTGGGGGTACTTATTTCAGCTATGAACGGGGTCGTAGTAGCGATTTCAGGTTTTGTTTTTAGTTGGGATGCCGCTTTGCTGACGCTCGTTTCGATATATGCCACTGGAAAAGTTGTTGATACCATCCATACGAGTAATATTAAACTGACGCTTATGATTATTACTAGCAACGGTGAAGATGTGAAACAACAACTGTTAGCTAGGCTGCATCGAGGGATTACGATGATGGATGCGAAAGGTGGCTATTCAGGAGAAGGGCGAAAAGTGCTGATTACCGTCATTACACGTTATCAGCTTGCTGAAGTGAAAAGCCTAATAAAAGAAGCAGATGCAAAAGCGTTTGTGAATATTTTGCAAACAACAGAAGTGATTGGTATGTTTGACCGCGGTTCCAAATGATAGGAAAGTTCAATCATTTGCAAAAAATGTATTTTAAAAACACACGTAATTGATTATAATATAATCGAACGTGTGTTTTTAAATTTTTGTTGAAGAAAGGAGTAAACATGCAAAAAGATAGCATTCATTCGTATTGTTTAAAACTTCGTGGCACAACGCATGATTACAAGGACGAATGGCAGGCTGATCGCTATCATATCGGTGGCAAAATGTTTGCCATGATGGGCGGAGATGCAACGAGAAAACCGATTATTACGTTAAAATGTGCACCTAGTCGTGCAGAAGAATTAAGAGAATCCTATGAAGGCATTATTCCAGGTTACTATATGAACAAAACACACTGGAATTCTATTTATTTAGATGCCAATATACCGAACGAGTTACTTGAACATTTAATTCAGCATTCCTACGAGCTCGTATTCGAAAAGCTAACAAAAAAAGCACAACAGGAAATAGGCATTTGAGTGCCAGTCACGCAAACAATTCTCAAGAGTTATAGCCTTGTTCGCCATAAGGTTGTAGCTCTTCAAGCCATTTTTGTTCAAGCTTTTCGAGTTCTTTTTTGGCATCAAAAAATCCCTCTTCTTTCTGCTTCAAATACTCCACTACTTCGAGCTGAAAGGCATCCGTACCAAATGTATTGTAATCTGCTTGTAACGCTTTATTTGTATACGTATTTGTCTTTAGCATAAACTGAAAGCCATTTAGGCGCTTTAAGTTATTGAAGCTACCAACAAACACTTTGCCATTTTGTTTGTTCGTCATGGTAAAAACGCCTGCTTCAATTTTCATTTCTTTATAAAGTTCTTTTAATTCTTTTTTGTGGTCCATTCATAACCCTACTTTCTTATTTTTTTACCCAATATGCACTACCATCATCCTGACGATCCATAAATCCATATTGAATTAAATAGCGACGAATTTGTACATAATCCTCATACATCGGCTGGATAATTGCATTAAGTTCCTTTTCTGTATAGTGTATTGACTCATCGAGAAGCTTTGTAATGGCACGGAGCACAACAATTTTATGTTTTTCTCGTTTTGGAAAGCGGACAAGCTCCTGCCCAATACCATGAGGGAAGTATTTAGCCAGTAGCTGTTGTTCTTCGGCCAAGGTGATGTTATAGCGATCATCCACCATCGTAGCTGTTTTGTGAATAGGGACAAAAGGTTCTTCCTTTTGACCTTGTTCTTTTAATAGTTCCATCATGGCAAGAAATGTTTTAGCCTGACGTTCTTTTTCTTTTAAGGCAAAACGGTGGTGACGAATCGTTGTGGCACTGCCAATGGCAAGCTCTTCTTTAATGGCCTGATCGGTTTTACCTTCGTAAAATAAACGCAAAATGTGACTTTGATGGTCCGTTAAGCCTGTCATTTTTTTATTTAATCCATTTAAGTAGTGAAAAACAGATTGGTGTGCAGCCGAAATATGATGTTGCATAAATTTTTTTGCTTCATACAGGACATTTTCATGTGGATATATAATCCCTTTTTCAATTTTCTCTCCACAAAGAAGGCAAGTGTAGTGTGTATCTTCATCTGTGTAGCCTTGCTTAATGTCCTCGATAGAAGCCTGCCAAAATAATTGGTTTAGATCCATATGGAACCTCCTTTTAAAAAAACAAACGTATTTAATTTTTGTTTGCTTATTTATATTTAAAATAACAAAACGTTTGTTAAAAAGCAATAAAAATACACACCGCATTTATCGCCGATGTGTATCTTAAATGAACCTAGTGATTTTTCTTTTTGAAAATAATAATTGATAATAGAGCAAGGAGAACAATAGTTATTAAAATAATTATATAACTTGTAGTTAGGCTAACAGCATGGCCATTAAACTCATAAATAATACCGTAATTCAGCTTATAGCTTTCCACATGCTCCGTCGGAACGCCATCAAAAACTTTCGCAATCGAGCTTTCCATAAAGGCATTTCGCAATAGTAATGTAGTATGACTAATTGGAAAATACATGATTAGTTGTTGAGCAAAGCTAGGGAGGACGCCCACAGGGACATAAACACCACATAAAAAACCGAGTACTGTACCAACGATTGTACTTAATGTAGAAAAGGCATTTTGCGTGCTAACAAATAATACAAGAAACATATTAAATACGCTCGCAAGGAATACGGATAATAAAAGTATGCCAATCACGTTGATGAAGGCGCTAAAACTAAGTAGCTTTCCGCCAGTTGATACAATGAAAATCTCACAGCCTATTAGCGCTACGAAGGAGAACAGACAACCGATAATAAAAGCGTTCAATACATAGCTCATGTGAATCGTTGCACGAGAAATAGGAGCTGTGAGAAAATCTGCAGTTGCTTTTGACTCCATATCGCGCACCGCAATGGCAAATGCACCTAAAGTTGTCGTAACCGCCATCATTGATAATAGACCAGCAACAAGCCATTCATTGACCATTGTAATCAACTCAGGAGTAGCCTCTGTTACTTGCTCAATCGCATCCACCTGCATTTTTTGGAGAAAAATTGCGTAAAGAACAATCACAATAATGACGGAAAGCAGAGAGAAAAAGACTTGGGTTTTATCTCTTCTAAAAACTTTACTATTGCGCTGTATTAAGCTAATCATTGCTTCCATTTGTATCATCTCCTTGTGCCATGATATGAAGAAAGACATCATCCATCGTGCCCTTCATAACTTCAAAAGAGGCTAATAGGGGCTCGGCACTTTTTAAAAGTGTAAGTGCTGTCAGTGTAGAGCTAACTCGAACATAGAAAATGCCTTGCTTTTCTGTGTACGGTAAGGTATTTTCCTTAAGCCACTTCAGCCCTAATGAACGATCATGAAATACAAGTGCCATCTGGTCGTAGGCATATTTTGTTTTTAAGGCATCTGGGGTTCCTTCAGCGACAATACGACCTTGTTTTAAGACAATCACCTGATGCGCCACGGCAGCTTCTTCCATATAGTGCGTAGTTAAAAATACGGTCATATTTGTTTCTGCCTGAAGTTGTTTGATTGCTTGCCAAACAAATTGGCGTGTTTGGGGGTCGAGACCAGTTGTAGGCTCGTCTAAAAATAAAATTTGTGGCCGATGAATAAGTGCCCGAGCGATATCCGCGCGTCTTTTTTGTCCGCCTGATAATGTCCCGTATTTTTGCAGTTCAATATCATCTAAATGTAAATAGGTCGAGACGAATTGATAATTTTTTGTCAGCTGTGCTTTCGATAAGCCATATGTTTTGCCGCGGTGCAGGATATTTTCTCGAACGGTTAATCGTTCATCTAGGAGGCTTTGCTGAAAAACAACGCCGATAGATTTGCGTATTTTTGCATTATGTGATTTATCATCAAGTGTATAACCGTTAATCGTAACGGTACCACTAGATTTTTGTAGTAGTGTACATAAAATTTCGATGGTCGTCGATTTACCGGCGCCATTAGCACCTAAAAATGCAAAGAGGGAGCCCTGCTCCACCTTGAAAGAAATTCCTCTTACAGCTAAATGCTCGCCATAGTGCTTTTGTAAGTGGTCAACTTGAATGGCAAATGTCATATTCGTCTATTCCTTTCTTTTTTGGATTTGATTATTGATTTCTTCAATATCGTTTTTTTGCAGTACATATAAAATGCACCATACGATGGAGTAAATGATAATTTCCGCTACAAGCACATACAGTATGCTCGAGTGCTCAAACCAACGCCCAAAATAACCAGCAATCATTACGCAACATGTCACAGCAATAAAATGTGCAATGAGCTGAATAGAAAATGCTAAACGTTCTATTTCAAAGATGAGGGATAGTGAACCTATTACAACACCAAGTATGGCGGCTATGATTATTTGTTCGAAAAGTTCTGCTCCTACTATTGTTGAATGATTCGACATAACACTTATTGTTACTAAAATGTAGGATGAGCTTAGTGAAATCAGTAGTCCAATTATCATCATGCGTAATATTTTCATATTATAATTCCCTCCCTATACCTAATTGGCGTTTTAATTCTTTTAAATATTTTCGGCTAACATGAATGGATACATCATTTTCAAGCAGTAACTCTGTTGCGCCAATTTTACCCATTTGAATAGATGAAATTTTATTGATATTGACGAGCGTCGATTTGCTAACTCTTGCAAAGTCTTTTGCTAATTGGGCTTCTAGCTCATATAACTTGCGTTTGGACTCAAATTCTTGCTCCTCAGTCTGCAAAAAAACTTTTGCCCCTTCAGCAAAAATCGAATAAATATCTGTGATTTTGATTAGATGAATTTCCTGTTGTAAATAGCCATCAAGCATGGTTGTTTGGACTGCTTGTAATTGCTTCATTAATTTTTCAATATGTTCGTTGTATTCTTTGGCATGTATATGAATCTCTGTTTCTTCTAGCGCACTATTAATGGTTAAATGAATTTTCATTGGAGGCCTCCTTTGGTAATCGTATTACCTCATCTCCCGTAAAAGAAAAAGGCATTTATGTACTGAATCAGCTTAATATTAATGTAGCATAGAAATTTTTAACGAAGGCTAAATGTTTAATAAGTGGTAAAAATTAATGACTAACAGGTTTGTTTTATACAATAACGGCAACTAACATCAATTATTTCCATTGCATTTATATTTTTTTGAATATTCAAATTTGTTTTGGTGACAGGCACGTTGAGTAAAAGGCATGGGTAGTAAATTGGGGATGTTCACGTCATAATAGAACTATTCATTCTTGAGGGGTTGCTAGCAATGTTTACATTTTATAAGCAGATGTTCCTAACACTATGTATAGGGTTGTTAGGAGCGCTTTTATTTCAACTTTTACATATTCCGATGCCGTGGTTGTTAGGGGCTATTGCCGCTGTACTTTGCGTGCAGTTATTTACAAACATACAGTTGCGATGGCATCGTTATTTCCGCAATATTGGATTAGTCGTGGCGGGCTACTCCATTGGATTTGCTTTTACTAAAGAAGCCATTCAGGATATTCAACAGTTTTTAGGCAGTATAATTGTGCTAAATATAATTTTTACTATTTTATTTTTTGCCATCAGTTTTTTAGTTGCAAGGCGTACGGATTTAGATTTTTCCACTGCGCTCACATGTTGTGTACCAGGAGGCATGACACAAATTATTGCATTTGCCGAGGAGCAAGGCAATATGAATATGGCTGTCATTACGTTTTATCAGGTATTGCGAGTCCTTTTAATCGTTGGCTTTGTGCCATTAATGGTGACAGGCACTGGTGAAAATCTTGTCATGGTAGATGGAGTCTTTTCTTGGCAGTTGCTAACTTTACTACTTATTTGCGGCTTAGCAGGGTGGCTTGCTCAAAAGGTAAAAATTCCAACGGGCTATATGTTAGGACCAGTATTTTTATTAATGGGGTTGAATATAGCAGAAGTTGCTGTGCCAAAGATGCCATTATCATTGCTGCATATAGCACAGCTAGTAATCGGTATTTATATTGGTCTTTTATTGAAAAAGGAAGATTTACATTTATCAAAGAAGCATGTATTTTATGCTTTTGCGTCAGCAAGTCTTTTTATCGGTGCTGCTTATGTTTTATCTTTTGTGATGAAACATTTGTATAGCCTTGATTTCCGTACAGGATTTTTAAGTATTGTACCAGGGGGACTCGATCAAATGGGCATTATAGCCGCTTCTATACATGCAAATGTAACTATTGTGACCGCTTTTCAGCTATTTAGGGTATTGATAGTATCTGTCTTTCTTGTCCCATTGGTAAAGGTGTTTGTCAAAAAGGTGAAAGTTCATGATTAGAGAATAAAAAAGATTGCTCATACGTTCCCGCGATGAACAATCTTTTGGCCTTAATATTTAAACTGATGAATTAAGTTTTGGAGTGTTTCGGCATTTTTTGTAAGTGTTGTAGCTGCGTTATTAATGTCTTCCATAGAGTAAAGATTTGTCTCGGCAATTTGGGTCACGACTTTTGATTGTTCGCGTGCATCAACCGCAATTTCAGCCATGATTTGGGTAGAGGCATTGGCTTGTTCAATACGCGCATATAGCTCCTCTGCAATACCCGAAACTTCCTGAATTTTATGTGTGACTACCGCTACTTTTGTTGTAATGTTCTCAAATGCGCTATTTGTTGTACGCACTATTTCTACACTTGAAGCGGCTTCTTTTTCACTTTGTTGCATATAGTCGCTTGCTTCTTTTGCTAATTGTTGCATTGTATGAATAGTCTCGGTAATTTGAGCGGCAGATGTTTTAGATTGCTCGGCTAATTTACGAACTTCCTCTGCGACAACAGCAAAGCCTTTGCCATGTTCTCCAGCACGTGCAGCTTCTATAGATGCATTTAAAGCAAGTAAGTTTGTTTGATCGGCTATAGCATGAATAACCTCTACAATGTCTCCAATTGTATTGGCGTGTTTATCCAATGCTACGATTGAATTGACGCTTTGTAAGACGGCTTCGGTCATAGCATGCATTTGAGTTTGCATAGCATGTGCTGTTTTTTCGCCATGTTTAGCCGTATCAAACGCTTCTGAAGCTTGAGATGAAACTTCCATATTTGTTTCCGTTACAAGCTGAATACCGCCTGCAATATCCTGCATGGCTTCTGCATTTTCATTGGCGCTTTGTTTTTGGGTGCTTGCACCGCTCGCTAATTCTTGCATATTGGCTGTTAGTTGTTCCGTTGTTCTTGTTGTAGAGCCTGCTGTTGCAGAAAGCTCAGCAGATGATGCCGAGACTTCATTGGCTGTTTCATCAACTTGTTGCATCATTTTTCGGAGTGTTGCAAGCATTGCATTAAAGGATGTAGCAAGATCTCCGATTTCATCTTTCGTTGTTACAACTAACTGTTGCGTTAAATCGCCTTCGCCAGCTGAAATGGTTTCCAACTGCCTATTTAAACGCTTTAAAGGCTTAACAATATTACGCACAAGCAATGTTCCAGCAATGACAGCGATAATTGCTGCAATGATGGCAACAACCGCCATTTTAAGAAGCATTTTTTGTTCGATAGCATTGATTTCAGAGGAGGGAACACCAGCGAAAATCATACCTATCGTTTCTCCATTCGCATTTTGAATGGGTCCATACTGTGTAAAATAAGGTTTGCCAACTACATCAGCTGCTCCTTTGTAAAGACTTCCTTGTGTAAGCACTGCTTCTGTCACTTTAGGATCGGCAGTTGTGCCAATCGCACGTTGTCCATCAACCTGTATATTCGTGTTAACTCGTGTATCTTGAGCAAAAATAGTAATAGCTGCGTGGGATAATTCTCCTAATTTATCAATTAATGCAGTTTCTTCTGCTATTTTAGCGTCACCTTTGTACAGCTCCCCATTTTTTAAATGCCATTCGCCAGGTAATGCCTGATCTAAATTATAAACACTTAAATCATAGATTTGACTAAGACGTGCTTTATTTTCTGCTTCAATGGTCGTTTTCATTTCGCTTGTATTGACAATACCAACAGCAATTAAAACAAATAAAATAACTGTTACAATCAATAAGCTCATTTTCATTTGCATCGTTAAATTTTTCATAGATTCCCTCCACGTTTTTGTCCACATAAATAGACAGCAAGTATTGCAAAGTAACTTGCTGTAATTGTATGTATTTCAGGAAAACATTGTATTTTTACTAGTATATAATTACTTACGCTATTTGTATATTTCAAAATTAAATATAATTAGTGACATTTAGATTATTTCATTGCTAAATAGTGGAATTTTGCAATGATGGTTGTTCCAGTTGTTGAAATTGAACATTCCCAAATTATATGGAATATGGTATGCTATACCTAACTAATTTGAACGGAGGTGAAAAGGAATGAATTTAAACGCTACGAGAACAGGTGGAAATATAGATATAGCTATTTATTTTACACGTGTTCAAACTTTCGATTTTGCTAACAACGGGATAAGTCTGTCTATTTTTAAGCAAAATCAAATACTAAACGTAGCGAATTAACCATTCTTTTTCACATATATTGAAGAAAAAGACTGCTTGTTAATTGAGCAGTCTTTTTTGTTGTCTAGAGATGTTTTTTCGCGCGTTTCATGGAGGAAAAAACAATGCAAATAAAGGCTGAACAAATACAAAAAATCATCGGTGGAAACGTATTATTTGAAGGATTGCAACTGGAAGTCAATAAAGGGGAACATGTAGCGATTGTTGGTGTGAATGGTAGTGGAAAAACAACTTTACTGCAATTATTAGCAGGGCTCGATACACCTGATGCTGGTCGTATTATTAAAAGTAAAGGAGCAACTATTGGCTACTTACACCAAATTCCAAGCTATCCTTTGCTTACTGTTAAAGAAGTACTGGAGGAAGCATTTGTTGACATCTACAAACTGAAGGCAAAAATGACCACACTGGAACAGGCAATGCAAGTGAATAGTACAGACAAAGTGTTACAACAATATGGTCAAGTTCAGGAACAATTTATGCTGCAGGGGGGCTATGAAGTCGATGCGCAATTAGCTACTATTGCAAATGGACTGAACATTACATCTTTACTTCCTGTGCCCTTTGCAAGCATAAGCGGTGGCGAAAAAACAAAGGTAATGCTAGGTCAAATGCTTTTAAGTAACCCATCTATTTTACTTTTAGATGAACCAACCAATCATTTAGATATGCAAGCAATTGAGTGGCTTGAACAGTATGTACAACACTTTGCTGGCATTGTCATTGCTGTTTCGCATGATCGTCAATTTATGAATCAAGTAGCGCAAAAAATCATTGAAATTGAGGATGGAGAGGCGTTTACCTATGCAGGAAATTATGATGATTTTACTGCACAGAAAGAAGCGAAAGTTGAACAGCAATTTGCTGAATATGAGGAACAGCAAAAGAAAATTAAGAAGATGCAAGAAGCGATTAAACGTTTAAGACAGTGGGCAAATGAAGCGAACCCACCGAATGCCGCATTGTTTCGCCGTGCTAAAAGTATGGAAAAGGCACTGAATCGTATAGAACGAGTTAAAAAACCTGGCACAAAAAAGAAAATGAATCTCGCCTTAACGATGGCTGAACGTAGTGGGAAAGAAGTGATAAAGATGACAGCGATAAGTCATGCATTTGATAAGCCATTATTTAACAATAGTCATCTATCGGTCTATTTTGGACAACGTCTCGCGATTGTAGGCAATAATGGAAGTGGAAAGTCGACCTTATTAAAAATGATGTTAGGGGAGATTGTACCGAATCAAGGAGAGTGTAAAGTAGGTAGTAGTGTAAAAATAGGATATTTATCGCAGCAATTTGACCATGAAAATCCTGCTATTCGTTTAATTGATGCCTTTCGGGAATGTGTATCCGTATCAGAAGCAGAGGCACGTCATTTGTTAGCACAGTTTCTGTTTTATGGATACGATGTCTTTAAGAAAGTGAAGGACTTAAGTGGTGGAGAAAAGATGCGTCTGCGTCTTGCACAATTAATGCATGAAGATATTAATTTACTTATTTTAGATGAACCGACTAACCATTTAGATATAGAAGCAAGAGAGGTATTAGAAGACACCCTTGAATCCTTTACAGGTACTATTATTGGTGTATCCCATGACCGCTACTTCTTACAAAAAATCTTTACAAAAATTGCATGGATTGAGCAAGAAAAGATTTATGTATATGAAGGGGATTATGAATGGGCAAGAACAAAGCATGCCCTCGTTGAGCAAGTGCCTGAAGTAAAAGTGGATAGCAGCACAAAGACAAAAGATCACAGTGATAAAGAACTCCCAATTGAAGAACAAATTGAAAAAGTAGAATTTAAATTAAAAGAACCTACACTTGCTAAAGAGCAACGTCAAAAATTGGAGCAACAGTTAGAAGCTCTATATGTTAAATGGTTGGAAGGAGGAACAACACATGCATAAGCTCCAAGACATTATGCAGTTAGATATTGACTATATCAATGAGTTTAGTGAGATGGAACGGTGTCCGGAAGGAGTATTTTTTTACAATAAGGAAATGCCTATGTACTATGACGCCAACCATGCACATATATGGAAGAGAGTAGAGCAAGCAGAGACATTTTTAACTAATGTAAAACAATTCTATCTCTCAAAAGGATTAATTCCGAGAATGTATTTATATAATGTTGAGGAAAATCATCACTGTGTGGAGGCATTATCATCACATGGTTTTCAATATGAGTCTTTTACGGATGACATCCAGTGTTGGAATGGCGAATTTGTTATATTACCGCATAATCCAGCGATTCGCATTGAACGTGTGACAGATGCAAATGTACAAGAAGCACTTGAAGTAGAAATGACTATCTCTACATTTGGTGAGCCTGCTTTAATAAAAAGGGCGTTCGAAAACATGTACTGTTCACCGCATTTTACGTACTATTTATTAAAAATAGATGGTGTTGCTTGCTGTACGGCCAATTTGTTTCTATCTGGTCGTCAAGGTCGAATTGAAAGTGTCGCAACATTAGAAAGCTATCGTGGAAGAGGATTGATTGGTTATGTATTGCAACATATTCAAAAAGAAGCTGTTAAAAATAACTTAGAACATCTTTGGCTATTGCCTATTAATGAGCAAGTCGCTAAAGTATATGAAAAGGCAAATTTTTATTCTTTTGGTAAAATAAAATCAATACATGCATTTACAGAAGGGAAAACAATTCAAGAAATAAGGTCTGCAAAATAAGTAAATTTTTGAAGGTAAATTACTTGAAAAAAAGTGGTATTCGATTTATTGTCTTTAGAGATACTTGTTAAATGGACTTGGAGGATATGGAATGCACGGAATTTATATACGCTACAATGTCTCAGAAAAAAACCAAGAAGCAAAATGGCCCCGAAAAGTGGATGCATTTGCGTATGTTCAACGAGGAAAACCACAACAAGATAATGACAACATGCTTTCAATGGAGGAGCTAAGAAGTCATGCAATCCGATATATTAAAAGTTTAAAAGAAAATGCGAGTGCCCATTTAGTAGAGCAACATAAAGGGGAAATTGAGCATTTCGATCGCCGCTATATGGAGTCGCTAAAAGTCAAAGAAAATATCGATTCACAGCTTATTAATCTTGAAGAAGTTCGCTTATTATTGCAATTGATGAATGTATTGAATTTATCGCATAGTTTTGGTGAAAATGCTGGAAAGCTGTTACGTCAAATTACGCCATATGCAAAAGATATAGAGCATCCTACTTTCCAAACTACGCGAGTTGAGCGTCATTTTTATAGTGAAATGATTGAGCAAATAGAAGCAATATATGCACGTATTATGCGTCAGCACAATCCATCCACGACAGAAATTCAGCAATCAGAAAAATTATGGATTAGCGTTTGTGAGCAAGCAATTGACAAAGTAGAAGCACGCATTGAGCGCTTATCTTCTATTAAATTAAAGCATGAAAAAAATTTATTAGAGTATAGTCAGTTAAAGCAACAAAACATTGAGGCAAAGGAACGATTAGACCACGCTGTCAATGAACTTGATACGATTTTAAATGTACTAGAATCCTAAGCTGCTATATACAAAAAAGGCATGTTGCCAATTAGTGTTCATTGCTAATTGGCAACATGCTTTTATTTTGCATTATTTTTTTCTGCTTCTTCACGCTTCCATTGGCGATAAACTCGTAATAAGTCAAACCCTAGTACAATCACGATAAGATAGAAAATAGGGCTATTATAAGATAAGCCAATTTCGGACTCGCCACCTAATAATGTGAGCACAATCCAAAGACCAACTGTATAAAGTGTTAAACCAGCATATGCTTTTTTGGATAGCTTTTTATATGTACCTTTTGATGACACTAGATTTATACCAACTAGGACAATTAATATAACAAGAATAATTTTCTTCGACAATATTTCTGCTAACGGAGTGGCAGGGAAAAAATCATTGACGAATAGTAAAGTGAAAAAAATGAAAATACAAACATTAATAATTGTTGATCGCTTCATGCAATATCTCCTTCGATGCCTTTATTCTTTTCTATTGTAACATGGTTTGAGTTTGCATGTTTAATCATCCTTCAGCTGAAAATGTAGTGCGAAAAACTCGTGGCGTGACAAAAGAGAAAAAATGTTTTACTCTGCTGTTGTTGTCCGCTACGGCGCCGTACTTTTTGCCTTAGCACCGTAAACTGACAACACTTGTTTTTGTTTTGTTCGTTCTGAATAGGGGTCGTCTCTCTCCGCTAACAACCTTCTAAGGATTATATTTTTTACAAGGAAAGAACTATTTTTGATTATTTAATCTATAAAGAACTGTAGCAAATTGCTCCCTAGTAAGTGGTTTTTGTGGGTTTTGTCCATTTAATAAACCTTGTTCTTGAGTCCATTTCCATCCTGTTTCATGAGCTTTGTTAACAGGTCGTTCTTCTATTCCTAACATTGCATTAATAAATGCTAATTGTTGGAAAATTTTTTGACAGTCAGCTTTTAATTCTTCATATTGTGACACAGTGAAGCCTCCTTTATTGCTAGTGAGTTTATTCAGTTCTTTTTGAATGCTATTTAAAAACGATGCCCATCTTCCTTCATCAAGAATGCGATGTGGACAATATTTACCACTCCAATCTTGATGTTTTCTTACTCTATCAATTTTCCAACCTCGTTCTAGTAAAAGTTGCGCTATAAATTGTGTAGCTAATTTTTCAGCATTTGCATAACGATTACCACCAGATTTAGAATAGCAAATTTCAATACCAATTGATTGCATATTTCCAAATCCTTTACCATCGCCACAATGCCAACCATTACGGTTTAAAGGTAAACCTTGGATTACTTCTTTATCATCGATAGCATAATGGAAGGATACCTGTTGGCTATTACTAATCATATAATTGATTTCGTTTGCTGCTGATGCATCATTAGCTGTATTATGTACCGTTAAAAATTGCGCATTAATCGTATAAGGGCATTTAATCGTATATTTTGAAGGATGTACTAAATGTTGTTTAATATTAATTGTCAATAAAATCATCTCGTTTCGGTTTCACATATGTCAATGCGTTTTGAGAGTCACTAAAATTAGCTGTGGTAGGATCTAAAACGGCATTATAGGTGCTTACTGCCATTAAAGCTAATACGTAGGGATTAGACACGGCATTGATTATTAAGCTCCGTACACTATCCCAAGTAGTTAAATCAGCTCCAGTAATGCCGTAGTAGGCGAATAGTGGGGTAATAATAGATAATCCAAACGTAATCCAAAATTGAGGGTTTCGACTACGTACTTTCCAGTTGATTTTCATATATAATCCTTCCTTTCTTATAAACCAAGCCATTTTAATATTTCAGTGCCTAAAATGGTGAGAGGAATAAGAATCCACCAATTTAGATATTGTTTAATGATTTCGCTAATGGAAATGTTATCTTTTGCAGATTCATATTTTAAATCTTCTTCAATACTGTCTACTCGTTTACCAATACCTTTTACATCATCTTGCAGTTCTACTTGTGACATGTTTAGTTTCGTTAGATTGATATTGATGTTGTTAAATGTTTTATCCATTCGATTTAATTGAATTTGTTGGTATTTATTCATTTCTTGTTGTTGTTCTGAAACGACTGTTAAACGTTGTAATAATTCATGGTTACCTTCTAATTTTGATATTCTTTTTTCGTGATTCTTCATTTCTACTTCTACAGTCGCCAATCGTTCTCCATGTTTTTCAATTTCCATATTCATCACCAACTTTAAAAAATAATAAAAGGATAGTGTGGATTTACAGTCCACAACTATCCCAAAAGAATACTTCTATTGTTTTTCAAGTAATTGAATGTCCTCGAAAATTTCGCAATATCGATTATATAAAGTTGCTTTTTTACCAGTGAACTCTAAATCTAAATTTAACAGTATTTCTTGTAAAACTTGCAGCATGTCTATTTTATCTGCAGTTTCCTCGATAATAAAATCTTCATGAAGTAATGTTAATATTTGACGCTGAACTTCTTTTTCAGCATCTTTACCGAAAATAGGTATTTCAATTTCCTTATTATCAACAATTTCTTTGTTATATAAAACTTCTCCGTTGTCGTCTTTATCGGCATAATCAGCTACTAATTGTTGTCTTTCCTGATTTACTAAATTTAGCTGATCTTCCAATAGTTTGAGAAACCTGGTACGCATGCGTGACTCTTTCCCTTTTAAAATAAGGTTAAATAGAAAAGCATATAACTCACTAATTTCGTAATTTTTAATAATCATCGTTTTTTCTCCTTTTTCCGTTTTACATTATAAATACATAACCTGAAACGCCACCGTTTACCCTAATAATTGTATTTATGTTGTCTACATACAATATTCGCGGTTTTATTGTTGTTAAAATATCTGAATTATCCCAAGTTGGGATTGTAATTTGAGTCGGGATAGATGGTTTTGATACAATTAATATCGTGTCAATTTGACTAACAGCCTTAATATCAATTTCAGTAGGTAACTGGCTGACTTTTTTTGCTGTAATCTCGGTATGGATTTCATTTATGTAAGAGACAAAAATTTCGGCATTTAAATCTAGAGCTTTTTGTACTCTAATGGCTATACAAGTTGCAACTGCAGGCTTTGATACAACAAGTTCAGTTGCAAGATCACTAATGATATTTGGTTCGATTTCAATCCAAATATCGTCTCGATAGTTTACCGCGATTTCTGCTTCAATCTTTGGTTTAGAAATAGAAATTGTTGAATATAAGTTATGATCTTTAAGAGCTCGTGATGAAATTTCAACAGGAATAGTATCTTTACTTACAAGAATCTCTGTATGTACAATACTTGAAAAAATAGTGTTAATATCAATTTCAGTATTCATATCACTATCCTTATGTGAAGGTATAGTGATTTCTGCTTCTGTGAAAGGCTTATTTACAACTAATTCTATTTCATGCTCTTCATCTTTACTTACGGATGCTGTTATTTCAATTGGAATATTCGGTTTATTAATAGTAATATCTGTAAAAATTGAAGATGTTCTTGCAACTTTAACGCTAATCTCCGTCAAAATCTTGCTTTCATCTGGAATAGCTACTACTAGCTCACTTGGAATTAACGGTTGATTCACTTGTATATCTACGAAAATATCTTCGTCGATAGGTACTTCAGCACGGTGAACGTATAGAAATGTATCATGATCAGAATGTTCAAATGTTGAACCAACTGTGATTTCCGCTTCTTTAACTGAATGCCGCGACGTATAAACAAAAATTTCAGTAATGTGCTGACTTCTACCAAAACTAAATATTGTAGAGTCAAAATAATTTACTACTAGTTCAGGAGGTTGCAGCGATTCTTTTGTTTTAAAGTTAGCGGAGCCATTAGCTATTTCATTCGATACACGAATAATAAAGCCATTATTCACTTGACTAAGGGAGACCCAACTTTTTACGATATCGAACACGTTAAATTCAACGTAACCTGCTTGTTCATTGATAGTGTATTGATTGGTAATTAGTTGAATAGGCGTAGGGCGATTTAAGTGTGTAATACTAGTTTCTGACCATTTACTACCAGAATTTAAAAGTTCCAGTTGAATGCCATTAGGAATACTACCATTGTAGTACAGCCTTACATATGCATTTGTTAAGACAAAAGAAGGATTGATAGAAGAAACGTCAAATTGTACAAAAGATCGCCAAATATCATCATGACCGTGACCTACCAACATAGATGAATAATCACCATAGTTAATCGTTTGATATTCCGTTTTTTCACGAGTAAAAGCGTCTTGAGTAGGGGTGAATACATTCGTAATAATTGGCGGTTGCTGAACTTCATAAATAGCCGACATTCTGTTGTGCGGCGGCACTTCTATTTCGGCCAGTAGGTTATTATATCCAATTGGTTGAATTACTGTTAGTACATCAGCATTTCCTCGGTACATTATGTTTATGTAAGTTTCTTTCGAAGACTCTTCATAGGCACGAGAAATAATTTCCATATGAACGTCGGCATTTTTTTTAGGTCTTGAAATAATTTCTGTATAAATATCAGCGCTGCCAACCGCAATTAAACTATACTTTGCCTTAAAACTATTACTAACGGTAAGAACAGATTCTATGCCCAGCCAATCGTTTTGCAAGGTTTCGCTTTCATCTGTCTGTTGGTATAGGGGAGGGTCCTTCACTATTTCAATATTATTATCTTCGTTCATCTTTTCACTTCCTTATCACATTGTATTGTGATTAGGCTTTATCAGCTCTCACGATAATGTCAAACGATCCATTTGCGTCAGGCGTTGAACCTAATTTTGTTTTTAAGCGAATAAAAAAGGACGTTTCAGCATTATTCGCAAGCATACCACTGAGGTTTAAATCTGAATGAGGTGTAAAAGGTGAATTACTTTGACTAAACTCGACCGTCATATCGCTTGGGAAATTAGTTGTATTTGCAAGTAAGTGCACATTTTTAACATCATATCCATATTGGTTTTTTAGAAATACCTCATGCTCGATAGTCGTTTGTCCTGCTATAATGACACCAAAATCAAGATATTTTAATACTTCTCCAATTTCATTAGAAAAGTATTCACCGTAAACATCTTTAAACATAAGTCCTGTATATGTACCCATAAAGTTTGTGGACCAATAATCGGTAGTACCAAAGGAATCTTGAAACTCTACTTTTAAAGTATTCCAATCATCAATTTTAATGTCCTTACTTCGTATTACTAACTCAATATTTTGAGGAGATTCACCTAGTTGTGTAAAGCTGCCATCAGCAGGGTAGTAGTAGCGATTGTTCAGTATTACCCGATATTGAACGCGTGTTAAGTCATCATCACTTAACATTCCTTTTAAAACATTTCCATTAAAAGCAATATCAATTTTGGCAGTTGTATTCAAAATATAAAGACTTGTGTCCTGAATTGTGGATGTATGACGTGGAAGATAATCTTCATATGAAACATTTTCAACAACTGAAACGATGGTATCACGAGGATTGTCTTTTAAGAAGATCCCAATATTTAAGAACTGTTCATTCCATGTTCGCCATTCTGTGTCAGTGATGTTGTTTAAGTCTGTATGTTTCATACCATTGGCGATAATAGCTTCTTCACTAGAAGCATCGGCTATGACAAACTTCTTAAGAACCTTATTCCAAACATACCACTTCGATGTATCCGTGCCAGAGATAAAATAACGAGCTTCATCACGATAGGATTGAGAGAGATCATTCACTAACACTTCATCTAAAGCACCATAGATTCGCTTTGGATTGACCAACTTAATAAACTGAGGTTTAGGTATAGCTTTCATTTCAAGTACTCTCTGTGCAGTCTCAGGCGCTTCATCAGTCCATGTCACAACCTCGAAATCACCCTCTAATTCATCAAGCGGTGACCAATTGGCTTCTAAGATTAAATCAGCATTTGTGACCTCTGGATCGTCAGTGTAGTAAAGTACTTCAACACTATCCCCGAATTCATCGTAAATGTCGAATGGTTCACTGTTGATTGATACAATAACGTCTTCTTTATCTTCTGTATAAACTATGACTTCAGGAAAATCACCAATATAGTCATACACACTAAATGGTTCGGTTTCGGTTTCAATTATTGCAACATCAGATTCAGAAATCACTGTAATTATAGGGTTATCAACTAAATAATCATAAACGGAGAATCCTTCTGTTACTAATAATGTTGATTCATTGTATACATCATTTGTTGCATCATAAGTGACATACTTGTGATTCTTATATGGAGTAGTTAAATCAATTTCTTTGTTCTTGTCTACCCCAAATTTCATAAGAGTTGAAGCAGAATTATTCGGTAGATGTATTAATGTTTTTGTTGATGTATCAAAACTGAAAAAATCAGTATTAGACTGAATAATAAATTTAGCAAGTACATCATAAAATCCAAATTGTAATTTTTTTATTGATGAATATGAAGAACCATGATTATTTACTACAGTTAGTTTGAAGTATCTTCCAATTGTTTTGGGTACTTTAAACTCTCGTATTTCATTGGCTGTCCAAGCAGGCTCTATACCCTCATATATTCTAGTCCAACTATTATTATCTAGTGAATATTCAAGCCGTAATGTTTTTGGGTTTTCTGTAAGTGCAGAATGACCTTTTATTCTAAATTTATCTACAAGTTTTAACTCACCGAAGTCTATTTTTACCCATGAGTTATTTTGTGAATAATTAGTTGTGCCCCAAAAGCTATTGTTGCTCATTTCTTTAAATGCATTGAAAGCACCTGAAAATTCACTACTAGCACTCACAACTAATGGAGAAGGAGATGTGTTAGAAGTCATATTAGTTTCATACCACACAAGCTCTGACAAAATAATCATTTCCTTTCTTTTAAATTGTTTTTTTATTTATGTTTTTAAGATAATTGTTTTTGGTTTTTTCGCTAGCTTTGAGGAAACAATTCTATTCTCTATGTTATTTCCATAGCTACTTAAATCATTAGGGTAGCTTTGTTTAGTGAAAGTTGTATCTAATTGAACTTCTTTACCTTTCTCAACACCCCATAAGATCATGTTTTGAGGTGAATTGTCAGAAAGGTGAATAAGAGTGTTATGTGATAAGGAATAGGGTTGAGCATGATTGCTAGGATTTTTTAATGCTAAACATTTGTGAAATAGAAAATCTCTTGCTACATCTGAGTATTTCATTTTATCTAAGTCATCTACAATTGTGATAGATTCATTTCCTCCAATTGTGGAAGTGGAAACGTACAATTTAATTTCTCCTAAATCTTTTAAATTTCTAAATGCGACCCCTAAATTAACACCATCTTTAGTAAAAGATATTTCTCCTACATCCATTTCAATTGCCATTCCTATAATGTTTGATGCATTAAAAGAACTCCCATAAGTACTTCTAGGATATACTTTGTTCCCATCATAACCAAATATTGCTCTTACTTGACTTTCTGTTGGCTTTATAGGTGCTGATATGCTTTGAGAAATACCTATTACTATTTGAGCATAAGTATTTATTACAAACTCAAAATAATGCTTTCCACTTGTGATGTTTTCTTGAGTGACTGCCCAACCACCTCTAATAGAAGCTGTTTTTCCATCAGAAGACACAGTTGCGTCAGTGCTTTTAAGTGTGCTACTCCATGTAACAGTCATTGTTGTACTCCTTTGTATTTAATTTAAAATAAAACTCAGCATTAGATTATTCCGATGCTGAGGGGTTTTTTGTCTACTTTTTTTGTTGTAAGAGTCTTTTTCTCAATTTCTTGCACAACATAGTTAACTACGTTAATAGCACCATCGAGATTTTTTAGTTCCATTACTCCATATTTAGAAAAATCACTTGCTGTTTTTTTACTCAAACTGAATATAGAAATACCTTTGTAACCAAAAACCACCTCACCAATAGCAGAGTAGGTTGATGAGTTTGCTGCTGTTATTTGAATCCTATAAAACTGAAAAGCTCTTGTATTATTGAACTCAAATATTCTAGTCTCATCTTGTTTCCAACTTGTTTGATTTTGGATTAATGCTAACTCTGTCCAAAGCAATCCATCAGGAGAGCCTAATATCTTAAACTCTTTTGGAGCAGTAGTATTGCTGTCACTATAGTTTCTTGTTGTGAAAGATATTTTATTATATCTTTTACTTGTGCCAAAATTTACTTGAAGCCAACCTAAAGGACTTCCGTTTGTTGTCAACCATGAATCGCCGTAGCCTACGTTTTTCCCATCAAAAGCTTTCCAACAAGCGTAAGAAGTACTGTAATCACCACTAGATGTTATTTCATATGGTGAGGGTGTTGTATAAGAGGTCATGGCTAATGGCTCAAATGAATCACTATATATAAGAGAATAAATATGATCTTTTGATTGAACAAGTAATCTTCTCTTGTTTAGAAAATAATTTTGTAAAATATATTTTTCTTCGGATGTCCCAAACTCACCATAATAAATTTCCTTATAGTCAAGATTGTCATTTGAAACACTCACTCTGATATTTCTAATGTCGTAAGAACCATTGCCCCAATTTTTTAAATATACTTTTGTAAAACCTACCACATGTTCAGGAAGTTTAATCACATAATAAATTCCACTAGCATTACCGTTATAAGGTATTAATGCACCTCTTGTTTGAAACATTTGAACATAGTTTGTTTCATCTATTCTAAAAGCTGCATTGGTTTCAACTACATCACTTTTTGTTAACCCTAATATTGCGCCCGATTGGTCATATACTTCAATGAAATTTATTCCACTACCACTAGCGCCACCGCCTGAACCCTCTATTTTTAAATACCAATTCATTTATTTCACCTCAACCATGATAATTCTAATATCAAAATATCTATTTAAATCTATAGTTTTACTAAATACCTTACCAACTTCTTCACCTAGAATGTCACTTCTTTGTGTCATTGTAGTAGACTCTAAATTCATTACTTTTCGGTCAATTAATGATAAAATATCCATACCTTGCTCAAAAAAGATAGTTGAACAAGGTAGAGTAGAGGAAACAATTTCCCAATGAGCAGGCGTACCTAATGTTTTTGAAATAAATTTTTTGTATTGATACTCATGAAAAATAAAAGACTTACTCTCATGTGATAGAGTCTGTGAACCATCATAGCTTTTAACTCCAAAAGGTAAAGTATCAGCAATAGGAGGATATTTAAAAGGTGTTGCACCAAAATTGGCAGTAACACCTCCGTTTCCACTCAAAGTTCCACTTGATACCATAATGCAGAAATTTGATAGTTTTTTAATATTGTCAAAAGCTATTCCTAAGTTCACTCCATTTTTATAATAAGTAAGAGTACCAGCATCAAAGTCTATGAGGATACCTATAATATCCCCAACAGATAGTGTAGAAGCGTAAGTCGAGGTTAAACCACCATTACTTTTTCTCCCATCAAAGTAATAATAAAAAAAATTATTAGATGAAGTAATTCCACTAGTCATGAGTAAATCTGATGAACCTATCCCTATGCAGTTAATATTTAATGCGTCAACTTTAATTTCACAAAACCATTTTCCGCTAGATTTTGGGTCAGTTGATTTAACTGAGCTATTTTGAAGTATATTGTTGGCAGTTAAATTTCCGTTGCTGAGTGTTGTAACAGAGCCTTTTTCAATTGGATTCCATGTTGTCATTTTCTTTTCACATCCAATCTATTAATACTTAACCATTGGCTACGACTTATTTGCTGTCTATGAATACTACCTGCCTCTAACCATGTTGAATCAATATTCATGTCAAAATTGTAATCTCTTTTTAATGATATTGTGGATTCTGAAGGTTGAAAGAAGTTTAATGCACCAATTCCTGTGTAGCTACTATGGCCATTATTACCATTCCATTTTATCCTATATGACCTGTACCCTTTATTATTGAAGAACTCATATTCTTTGTCAGTATTGTTTGTTGACCAAGATTGATTTGATCTTTGGTCTAGTTCTAACCAAGTGCCATCAATACCATCAGTTGTATTTAAACTGCCTTCTAGCACCCAACTTTTGGGCATAGAATTTAAATAAGCGCCTGCCATACTTCTAATTTTGTATTTATTTATTCTAATTTTATTTTTAAAATAAAAACCTAAAAAACCACCAAGAACTCCACTTTTAGTAATATAGCTTTCTGAGTTATCAATTCCACTAAATGCTTTCCATGCAGGATAACTTGAGCTATATACTGTTTCGGAGAAAGCAAAACCCATTTGTGATGATGTATTAGAAGTTAATTTTGGTACAATATAGTTCCCAACTCTAGATGGAGATTCTTTAACGTATGGGTTAGCCTCAAAATCCCCTTTAGCAATAATAAATTCATCCGACACAAACCCTGCAAGTAAATGAATTCTTACTTGTATGTATGGTTTCATAGCTGACTGGATTGTTCCGTCCGTTGCAATAGGTAACCAATCGGACCAATTTACACCGTTAGCTGATACTCTTGTGGATACTGTGAATGAGCTTGAGCCATTTGTTGTTTTTGTTGTAAATATTTTTTCGTAGCGATTAAATCTATCTCCGAGATTAATTACATCAGAAGTCCAACTGCCTTCTGCGGCATAGATCGGGTTTTCATTACTATCAAAATCGATTTGAGTTAATCGTAAATGTCCTGTTGTTTTGTCGATTTCTGTGTTTTTATATGTACCAGATACACCGAGGGCTAGCCCTATTTCTTTTTTCTCTACATTACCGCCTATTAAAGCCATGAGAGCATCCTCCTTTCTTAATGAATGATACTTTCTTCTTGTCTATCTCCAGTATCAATCGATTCTATCCCGCCTATGAACGTAAGAAAGTTTCCATTAATGTTCGTAATAGATTGACTTAAAAACAACACAAGAAATTTAGCTTTCTTATCAGCATTGATACCGCCCATTTTGGCAACCAAGCCTTCGTTTGAGAACATTTCAATAAGCTTTTCTAATGTGTATTTTCCCACAGCTATTGTATAGCTTCGTTCAGTGGATGATTCAAATAGTGAGAACTTGTTGTTAGCTGCAGTAATCTCAAAATAATTGCTTTTGTCAGGTAGTTGCAACCAAAATCGTTTCATTTTCCCTTCTTCCTTTCTATATGAATTATTTAATAATCCAGTTTATTTGACCAACTCGATTGGCTTCTAATGGAGCATAAAACCGTCCTACTTCAATGCCATTTGTTTTGAAAAGCAAATATCCGTTCATTGCTTTAGTTGAAGTAAGCTTTACAGCAATGAAGGCATGCTCGTTAAATGGCAATGTGACAATCGGTTGAAAAAACAGTTGGATATCTTCCATCTTGTAATTTGTTTTATAGCCAAAATGTATCGATTTGATATTCGATCGTTGAACTCCTTGTTGATTACTAAAATCAGTAAAGGCTTCTTTATATGTGATAAGGTCTTTATGCTCGTAATTCGTTGTTAAAGGATAGGTTGTGCCATCTTCTTTCACATATTCAATTTCAATTTTTCTACCATCTATGTTGAAGGAGCCATCTGACATTTCGAAATAAAATTTCATCCTTTGTCCAAACAAACCAAAACGAATGACCTGGTTTCTCTGAATTAAATAAAAATCATTTTTTTTATGCGTAAGTAGGTCATACTCAGCGAAGTTTTTACCATTGGCGTAATCGGCATTCCAATTAAAGGGGATATTGATTGCCTGATAGTTTTCAGTATTGGTGAATAACATATAATACCCATCTCCTTCATTGTATTGAAGTGTTTTATTGATTGCATAAAAACAGGGTAGGGGACTGACCCTTACCCTGAAAACTACTCGTATTGTATTAATTTTTATACGTAACGATAAGAAACACGTTGCATTAGTAGGTTTTTACCTGCAGATGCATCCATTGGAACATCTGCATAAACAGAAATTTTAACGAAGTTACCGCCTGCTAAATCTGCGTTAGTTCCTTCGGCATTCGTAGCATTGGCTAAACCTAAAATTTCTTTAGCCTTCGGTGTTTTATTAATTTTAATTGCAATATATTCTACCGTTCCATCCATAATAGGGTTGCCTTCTACAGTAGGCCATGAAGGTTGTGTAACACCTGTCGTTCCAGCTTTCGTTACTTTATAAATATAATCATTACTTGATGTTGGTTGAACGTATGCATCTAGTGTCATTGCTGTTTCAGCAGACCAAACTTGAGCAGTTGAAGCGTTAATATTTGTAGTAGTACCGTTTGTGCCTAAGTCCTTAGTACCGGATGGATTAAGAGGATTTCCGCCTTTTCCAACAGGTAAGAAGCGGGACTCTGATAAACTATCAACACGGACATGGAACCAATTGTTTTTTACAGCTTCTACAACCATTCCATCTGAATCGCCTGTCCCACCGCTTCGATCCCGTGTTGTAAATGTTACTTCTTCCATTTTAGGAGCATCGGTTGCTTGCTCTCGATTGTTCCAAATATAGAATATCTTTGTTTTTGATCGGGATGCAGCATCAACAGTATCGTAGTTCACTGTGTAATTAACTTCTTTTGATAATTCATTAGTACCTTCATACCATGATACGATTGGTTGGTTAGACATAAATAAATTCCTTCTTTCTAGTTCATTTTGTTTTTTATATAATAAAAACTCTTTAAGTCCCGCTAGGAGTTTAAAGAGTCGGTTAACATGATTTTGACATTGACAGATAGATTTTGGGCATCCACAGAAAAGGAGGGAATATTTAATCTGAAAATATCACCTTTTTGCACGGTAAATGCTGTTAAAGTATGAGATTGATCATCAAGATTATTGTTTTCTCTAATCATTATTGGATTATCGGTTACATTGAACCAATCCGCGAAGTTAGCTGATTTTTGTACCCAAATAGGAGTTGGTGCTAAGCCTTTTGATGTAACGGAAGCTTTGATTTCGACAATTTCACCAGCATAATCAAAAACTATATGAGGGTCTTGCACACCTTCTAAAATATCTTTTGGGATAATAAATACAATTGTTTTGTCGTTAACAAATTCTGTAATACCTTTTAATTTAATGAAATGTTCTTTACTCATTAAGCCATTTAATAGTTCACTTGCTAATGGGATATTACCGCCTAATGCATCAATTGGAGTCCAATCTTTACCATTCCAGCGATAGCGTATACCTGTATCAAAAACGTGAGTTGTCCAGCCAACTTCAGGGTAAGGGTACTTTTTGGCAATATCCTTATATGTATGAACATAAGGCTGATATATTAACACGGTTGTTTCATATGCATCTTTGACCAATTCTGTGGCGTCTTGTGCTTTTTGTGTTGCAATTAATGCCTGATCGGTTGCATTAGAAGCATCATTAATGGCAACCACAAGGCGTTTTAAGTAATTTTCATATGTATCTGTTCGATCTATTAATTCTTGTACTTGAGTTTTGCTTTTTTCAATAATGTGATGCAATGATTCAGTAGCAGTTGTTCCGTCATAGTGAATAATCCGTGTGGAAGGGTAGAGGATAAGGCCTCTTCCTTTATAAATAATGGACAGTGTTTGTGCTTCTTTTGATTGATGAAAATAAACAAAACCATTCGTATAGTCAACGTAAAACTCATGATCACTGAGATTATGTTTTATAAATGCTTCATAGTTTATTTCAAGCATATTTGCAATACGTACCTTAAACAATTCATCAGGAATTTCTAATAAGCACACACGTTGATTTACTACACGTGCAATATCAAGTCTATCGATAAAAGGGTCGTTTGGTGAGCCTTTTCTCCAAACGATATGGATAGGGTTATTAAATTCTAAATAGTTTATAGGTAATGACAAAGTATCACCTTCTTTCTTCATAATTAATTTGCAAACACATTGCTAGAACCTTCAGTAATTATTGCATTTGAGCCAGCATGTGTTTTAATTGCATCCCCTTTTCTTCCTAATGGCTTTCCATTAACAAAAACTGTAGGACTGCCATTAGTAACGGAACCATTCGTATTTGTATGAGCACCGCTATCATAAGTCCAACCATCAGGAAGGGAATAACTATCATTTTCGGTTGTTTTGGCGCCTGAGAATACCACTTCCTTTCCATTTACAAATACATTGGAACTGCCTTCGTTAATTTCTCCTTCAATGGTTGCGTTAATGTAATCATAAATATAGGAGGAGTAGGGAGGAAGAGTATCAGGATTAAGCTTTCTTACTTGAATATGATTTGGTGCCATACTATTTTGTATTTTGGCACCTTTTATCGCTACTTCTGGCATGTCACCGCCTCCTTAGTTTAAGTTAATTCGTGTACCATTGACTTTGACACCTTCACCATTAATAATGATTTTGTTTTCTCCTACAGCTAGAGTAATGGCAGAGGAGGCTTTGAAATTAATGTTTTTACCATCAAAGTTCATAGAATGGGGTGTCTTCATTAAAATAGATTCATCGCCATTTTTAAGGGCAAATTCGCGTTTTTGGCCATCTGTACCTACATAATCAAAATAGAAACCATCACTTTTTTTGTATTGGTAACCCACATTATTTCCAGCGCCTGTATCACCGCCAGCACCCCAAGTCATATGGGGGTAAGCGGCATCGCCTGTTTCTTTTACTGTAATGGTGAGCTTATCTTTTTCAGCACCGCCATAATTTGTTTTGATTTTAAAGAAATTGTCCTTAATATGAATAAAATCTTGAGGTTGATTGGAATTAAGTGTCTTTAATTTATTAACGGTTAAATCTGAAATATAGCTGCCGTCCACATCTTTAATGATTTCATCGGTATCATTGCCCATAACAAGAAGCTTTTTAGCGTAAATAAGCCCATCTTTCCCAATCCAAATACGCTTTTCACCTTTAGCATCAATGGCAATTCCTTCATTCGCATTTAAGCGGATTTGTTCTCCATTATTCCCATTAATCGTAATGCCTTTAGTTTGGTCGAAAATAATTTTCTCTCCTAAAGACCCGTCCACAATTTTAAGATTATGTGTGGTAATATCTTTTGCATAAAGCCTACCGTCAGTGCCAACGTAAAATTTCTTCTCATTCCCCACATAAATAGAAATTGCTTCATTGGCATTAAGCTTAATTATTTCTCTGTTTTTTCCGTAGATGGTAATCCCCTTTTCCCAATCAAGCGTGATAGCATCACCTAAATTGCCGTCTACAATACGAAGATTTTTTGTCACCAATCCTTCAGCGTAGAGGGTACCGTCTTCCCACTTATCGTCACCCAGTGTAGCAAATAATTTACTTACCCATTGATTATTTTCCCACTTTTGTAGGGCAAGTCCATTTGTGGCATTGAGGAATGCGCGATATTTCCCATCACTTCGAACAGCGATAAACCCAAACTCATTCATGATTAAATTGTTATTATAAGAGCCCATATGAATGCCTGAATAAAAAAGGGAGTCTTCAATTGCTTGTCGTAAACGTGTAGCTTCGTCGTAATAGTCTTTAAATTTTTGTACAAAAAAGCCACGATTTTCAATAGAACTCGTGGATTCAGTAAGGGGATCAGTCATATCGATTTCTAAGTTTTCAGACTCACGGTAACCGTTTTTCAATACTTTTATGTAACTATCTATGTAATTCATTAATGCTAAATAGGCTTCTTTCACTTTACTTGTTGAGTATCGATCTGTTATCGAATAGACAGTAGGGAAGGTTTGAGTAGCAATATCAAATGGACCATTTACATCCGTCTCATTATCTCGTTCACTTCGTATATATTTTTGGGCTTGTTGAAGTAGTAACTGATAGTCGGTGTGGATTTTATATAATTCTTTAATAAGCTCCAATTTTTCAAGTGTCGTTAACTTACCATCTGCAACTATTTTATCAAATAAACCAATATCAAAATAATTATTTTCAGCATCTATAATTACTTGCTCCAGATTATTAACGATTTTAATATTTTCAGCTACCATGTTCCGAGAATATAATGTTCCGTCTGTATTCGCCCATAAAATTTTCTTCCAATTGTCATCTTCTTTTTGACTAACTGCGAACCCTTCACAAGTTGTAATAGCAACTCTTGTAATATCGTTCCATGAAGTTAATCCAAAGCATTCGGGTTCTGGGTCATCTGTTACTAACCCTAAACGCATGACTTCATCACCGTTTCGATTATAGATTGTTGTCCGTGAACCTTGGGTGAGCCAAATACCTGATTCATCCTCGATGATTAAATTCACACCGGAAATAATTTTGCCGAAAATGCGCTCGCCAAAAATGCCATCTTTCGAAATAGCATGTTTCCATGAATTACCGTTATCATTGGTAATTGCTAAAAATCCATTTTGTATTACTAACCAGCTTAAAGGATCTGTTAAATCTTTTACAGTAATCCCACGTTCATTGATTTCAATTTGCTGATTATAGCCTGCCATGACCGCATTTTTTAACGCGTCCCATTTATTATGAATGATGTCATTAATGGCACCGTTGTTTTTTTCGGAAAGATTCCACTTCCATTTCTCCATTTGGACAAGGGTAGAAGTATTACCAGCTTTACTAAGCTGCTCTAACCAAGTATTTTTTTCGTCCATTTCGTTCGTAATAATTACTGAAATACTTTCTCTTTCAAAGTCAAATGTAATTTCCGTAATTTTTGCTTTAATATCTACTTGTAATCGATCGTAACGAACAGAAACGATATCCCCTAAATTGAGTTTATCCCAATCATTTTGACATTCTACGACGGTTAAAAAATCAATGATATTCATATCTAATTTTATTTTTGGTTCTAAATATTGCCTAAAAATTTCTTGCGCTTCTGTTAATAAATCTTGATCATCGACAATGGAGTCATTTGTGTATTCTTTTTCGATTTCAAAATTAGATAGTTCTGCTAGTTGCTCATTTGAGAAATTATTTTCTCTTTGTAATTTGTTTCTTAATTGTTCCAACTCATCTTCGTAGTTTTTTAGCTGATAACTTAATTGTCGAATAAATGCCTCTTGATTGGAAATCTCATTTCTTTTTGCCTCTAATCGGCTAATAATATCTAAATGGGCAGGGGAGTTGGATTGAAAATTGGCGTTAGATAAATCTAACTCATCTTCCAAAATGATTTTTTGTGTAATTAAAGTGCTAAGTAGCTGATTTTCAGTTTGAATAACAGCAGTTTGTGTGGTGATTACTGTAGTTAGATAAGTAAACTTTTCTGCCAATGAGTCAACTAATGTACGATAATCTTCTAATGCTATACACAACTCATCACTCAAATATTCTGAATGGCTAACGACAACTCCATTTTCTCGTTTGAAGGGATAGAGATAGAATCTAAAATCTTCTAAATAAGACTGGCCTGTTGGATTTAATCGATGAATGGTTAGTCCTTCTTGACCGTATACTTTTAAGCGAGTGATCGTATCAATCGTATTGGTAGATAAATTAAAGCTTTCTATATATTTGCCATCTCGAATATAAAAACCTTTATTATTGCCAATATTATCGGGTTTATAGAAATGGATTTCACATGTAACAGTATCCCAAACGATAAGGGCGTTCCATACGTTTGCTAAATCATAAATGATTTCTAATATATTATTTGAGGAAACTTCGTAACTTCGATGCGTTTCAAAAAAGCTATCGACATATCCAACCTTCCACTTCGTATTGGTTGATGCCAATATTTCTGTAGCTATTTGTGCAAGTGTTTTACTAACTACTTCGAAGTCTCGAATATTTTTGTCACTTAATTGCACACCTAAAGATAGGGCGGAATACTGTATATATTCATCATCACTATACGTTTTGTTTGATTCATTTAATAAAAAGTATTCTGTAATAGGACCAAATTTCAATTTAAATAGATAACGATTTTTAATCGCTTGTATATTTCTATTGTCCATTGGCACACCGTCTTGGAAAACCACAGTGGGAATCTTAAATGATAGTTCATTTAATACAGAAAGTTTTGTACTATAACTAATATCATAGGCTTCACTTAGTGGTGCAATTGTCTTTTTATCAGGGCGGCAAAGGAATATTCGCGGTTTTACTACTTTTAAATCATAATTAATGTCACCTATTCTCACTTTATCACCTCCTTTCACTGAAGTTATTGTTGAATAAATTGATGCTGATACCTAATATGCATATCAAAATCACCGTTTGCTTGAATGTAGTTCTTTCCAACAACTAAATCTAAAAATTCATCATTATGATCATCATAGCGATAGACCCCTAAATTTTGTCTATTTGACACGATTTCTTCTTTTTGACAATGAATATAAACTTCTTCGTTATCAATTAAATTTTGCAATTGCATTTTTTGATTTGTCACGGTATTAATGATTTCGATTGATCCATTTCCGTTTCTTTTAGTAATCCAAAGCTTAGGTTTTAAATTGAAATCACCCAAGTTTTCTATAACGGCACATGGATCAAAATCAATAGAAAATGCTTGAATATATGGCTTTTGATACTCTTTAGTAGTACTCATGACAATTTTATAGCGAAAAGACAAGTTTTGAAGACCGTATTGATCTAGTAAATCGGTACTATTAAAATTTATTGGTACCCAATTTGTCCAATCGACTGTATCGTATGAAACTGAATAATAAAATTCGACTTGTTGGGCATGGATATTTATAATACTTGCCGCAATCGTAGTAAAATATTTATGAGCATTAGTAGAAATTGAATGAATTTTAGAGATATAAGAGCCTTTTACGTTTAGAACAGCACCCCATTTTTTCATAATAAGCACCCCTATTCAATTTTGCCAAACGGTCTGAACTCACAGCTACTGCCAATCCGTTTCCATTTAATTGTTTTTGCTTTACGCCAAACGACAGAGCCATCAATAGATGTAATTCCATTTTGAATAGCAGTCCATTCAGGTTCAGTTGTTGAAGACAATCCTGCTGTTTCGCAAATATAGTAGTATTGTTTATTACCGTTAGTAGGATAAATAATATCGCCTACTTCATAGTTATATTCTTTGCGCCAATTGTTTCCGTTTGTATCGTAGAACTCTTGATTTAATCCAGTAAGGTAGGTAGGGGAGCTAGTTGAACTTCTACCATCCACTACACATTCGTACAAACCACCATTATCTGGAACAGCTTTTATTAACTCGCCAACCACATATTCTTTATTCCTTATTCTCGATTTAGCATGAATGCCTTCTCTTGTGGCAACCCAGCCAATATGGCTCCCAATGGCAGGTGTTTTGTTCCATATCACATGACCGATTGCGTAGAAAGTATTTTCATTTAAATCTTCAATAGACTGTACTGTAGATTTCAAGTATTTTTCCAGCTTAGAAAAATTTTTACCATAGTTGATAATGGTCTCTTTAATATCATCTTGTTCAAAGGTATCTTCTGTTACAATTTTTAAGTCCAATTTAGTTGTAGTTTCCATTAAATATCACTCCATCTTAAAGTATTTGCATATAAAGTGCCCCAAGTGTTCGTTAGTTCATCGATAGTTAATCCATTGGAAGTGAGTTTCATATTATACAATTGTCCTTCCGCAAATGTAGCGGTATCATCTTTTAGCAGATAGCGCTTATTAGCTTCTCTGAACGCGACTTTATCTATTATTTGTTCATGAGAATAGCTATAAGGGGAGTTGCATCGGAAAGTTAACTCGACAAATCCTTGTTTGAGCCCATTATGAATTAATTGAGAATCACCTTCTACAAGTGCATACATCACTCGATTAGGATTAGAATCAAAGACTAGTGGCTTGTAATAGGGCTGAAAGAGCCAACGTGCAATTTTTCTCAAGTCGTGCGCATTAACCCAATCATCAATATAAAAAGACAATGTAAAAGAGAGTGGATCATGTTCCACTCTCTGAAAGTAAGGTGTTTCATTATTGGCGATTTTCTTTTCGATAATGCGACGTTGCGGTAAAAAATTCTCTTCGAATAATTTACCCGAAGACCATCCAATATAAACGCCCATATCCTTTGATGAAATATGATCATACATAAAATGAATAGATTCTAACACTAAGTTCTCATTCCTTTCTTACGTAGTAAGTTATCGTTAATCATTTTGCTAAATTTATTAAGATCATTCATATCGCCATTCATTTTATCGATATTGAATTCAATGTTTATGTTGCCGTATGTAGCCCCTTCAGAATGATAAGATTTTAACATTGACGTTTCAGGCAAACGGAATGAAGAAGGGGATAGGGCACTAAAAATTTTATCCATGACATTAATGGAGTTAAACAAACCTTTAGTATCTGCCGAATCTAACATAATTTCATTTGGATGTGCGATGATTGCTTTACCACCTTTACCATCAATACCACTTCCAGACCAATTCATATACCCGCCTGAATCTAATGATGCTATATGACTTCGAAAATAATCTTGTAATTTAGGGTTTTGAATAAATTCTATGTAATTTTGCATCATATTTTTTAATTGGGATTTTTGAGTTGCATTTAAAGTATTAGTTATCTCTCTGTAACCTGCATTCGTCTGGATTTTTGAACCTTGATCTCTACCAGCTTTAGCCATATTATCAGCAGTATTACGTAATATTTGTTGCTGTATAGGGTCACTAATTTGGTCGACCAACACATCCTTAAAGTATTTAGCAGTTAACACCCTAGAATCTCCTAGGCTTATTGAAGCACCAATACCATATTTAGAAGCATTGTTATAGGAGTTTTCAGAAGAGCCACCTATAGCACCACCATTTAAAAACTGATTAAAGTATTTTGAATAGGCTCCATCGTTAATATTAGATTGTTCTTTAAAGTATGCTTTTAAAGTTTCCATCTCAGCTTGAGTTAGTCCAGATATCGCAGAATCAAAACTAATATCTTTTGAAATATTATTAGCTCCTTGGTTGCGACCTGCTTCCCCATAAATATTCCCTTTATAATGAGCTTGTTCCTTTTCAGCACCTGTCAACATATTCGCGACATTATCAGTTAAAAATTTTCCTAGTAGCACTTTTAAGTGTGCTTCAGATAAATTCCCTTTTGATGAAGTACCATTGCCGTAATTTTTATCAATCTCAGGATTATAGCCTTCTGGTAAACCATTTGATTCAACTTGTGAAGCCTTAAATTTATCAATTAAATTTAAGGCTTCTTGTAGTTGGTCTATAACATTTAAACGAATAGATATACCAACTGCTTCCATAGTGCCATTCATTGTATCTTTTAATCCTGGCATGGTTAAATTCATTTCATTAATATATCCTTGGAAATCGGCAGTAATTTTATCAAAGTTTTTTGCCATAATGTCTTCTCTTAATTGTGCAAACTTTCGTTCATCATTAAGTAAATCATTATAATGTTTTTCCCAATACTCTTTTTCACGGTTAATGTTGTTGAGGACATTTTCATGTTCATTCTCTTGAAGCTTGGTTTTTTCGTCTATTTCTTCTTCTTTTGTTTCAAGTGCATCATTTAAAGACTCTTTACGTAATTCAATTTCTCGATCATGTCTACGTTCGGCAATTTGTTTATCAATTTCAGCTAGTTGTTCTTGCAGTTTTTTTCGCTTAGATTTTGCTTCATGTGAGTTATCAAGTAGTAATAGGTTATATTGGCTTTGGGCAGTATTTCTTTCTTTTTCCATATCGCCTATTTCCATTTCATAATCACGTTCAGATTCTTGCCTATCTAGAAGCTTTAATTTATCCTCTACATTCTTTCTAAATAAATCCATTTCATCTTGAAGATTATTCATGATTTTTTCATGTTTTTCATTTTCTTGATTGACTTCATCTTCAATTAATTTCATATGCTCATCTCTACGTTCTTGAACATAATCTTTATATGCGGAAATTAAATCATTCGCAATTTTTTCTAATTTGGATTTATTAGCTTCTTCAAGCTGTTTTTTATAATCTTTTACTGCCAATGTGGCATTAATATAAGCTAAAGTTTCCGCTTTTAATAAATCTTCAGTTTTCTTGGCATCTTCAATTGTTATATCTTGTCGTTTTAATTCTTCAGCTAAATTATTGCTTGTTTCTAAATGTTTCTCTGCGATTTTTTTTTGCTGCTTTAGCATGATATCAGTATATTTGGCATAGTCTGCAGAACCTTCTTCATACATTTTACGAATTGCTTCTGCTCTATCTTGCCCAAATTGCATATCGGCAATAGCTACATCAGATTGGGTTTTAATATTAATAATGATTTCATAATTATTTTTTTGTAAATCAAGCTGGAGTTGTTTAATGTCCGTTTTTAATTCGGTCGCTCTATCATTTGCTTTCGTTAATGCCTCGCCAAATAATTGGCCATTATTAATTAATTTTTGAATATCACTTAATTCTTGACGATTAATGTTTTGTTTTTCACTCATTGTTTTATTAATTTTTTCAAGTGATCGTTGATATTTGAGTGATGCAGTATCGAGTTCATTTAAAACCAAATACTCGTAATCAAGGGCGGAATCTTTCGTTTTACGTTTATCTTCAAAGGAATTGATTAGATCTTCTACAAGGTTTACATACGACTCTAGTTTTGCCGTATCAACATCAACAATTGCAAAATCAATTTCGCTATTGATTTTCCCTAATTCGTGTAATTTTTCAGTATACTCATCGACGACAGAGGCGGATAGTTGACCACTATTAATAAATTGTTTTAATTGCTCAATTTCAGCAACATTTATTTTCCTTTTTTCAATTAAAGCTTGTGCTTGCTTATCTAATTCATTACGGTACTCCTTTGATGATTCTTTATATTTCTTTAAACGATTAGCACTATTTTCAAGGAATTTATCATAATTAGATTTCTTATATTCGAATGGAAGTAAGTAAGCATCTATAATTTCTTTTTCTAATTTTGCAATCGCTTCTTTTTGATTTAAAATATCCATTTGCAAATTGATTAGTTCAGATTTTGCTTGATCAATTGCTTGTTGTCCACTTGCAGTAACATTTGATGAATCAGGTATTGTGCCTGAATTTGCATTTTTATAATAAGCTGTTGGGTCAATTTTTTGGCCGTTTTTACGCGCTTCATAATGAAGGTGGGGACCAGTTGTCCGTCCTTCTTCTCCTATGTCACCAATATAGGTCCCTGCTTGAACGTATTCACCAACTTTGGCTACAGTTTTATCTAAATGAGCATAAAGGTGTTCAATGCCCGAATCATCTCTAATGACTACAATATTTCCATATGTATCATCTTCATTATTTTTTACAGCGTTACCTGCTTTTACGACAGTACCAGATACGTTTGCTTCTAATCGGGTCCCTTTTTTAGCTGATATATCTATACCTGAATGTTTATCTGGTTGACCAGTAATAGGATCTAGACGTCCTCCGTAAGAACTTGTAATTTTACCCGACCATCCACTTATTTTTTTTGCAGTATTTGATGTCGATTCATTACTTGTAATCACACCGGTTTTATTGATTTTTGATGAAGAGATTTGAGATTGAATGGAGCTGGCTTGTCTTTCTATAATAGATAATTTATCTTTTTCTAGTTTTAATTGCTGTTCTAGTGATTTTCGATATTCTTCAGAATGCTTAGGAAAAGTAGATTGAAGTTTTACTTGCTTTTGAATTTCAAGATTTAGGTTTTCTAGCGACATTTTATATTTGTCAGTAACATAAATGGATTGTTGGGTTGTTTTATTAGCGTTTTTTTCAGCTGTATTTACTGAAGCGACATTATTACCAATTTTGCTTAATTCTTCACCGTATTGTATTTGTAATTTTTTTAAATCAACTAATTTAGCTTTTTTAGGAGTTACTTTATCAGCTGTTCTATGATAACTCATTTCATTTTGTAGATTTGTTATGTCCGATGAAGAAGATGGGTTGTCTATTTTATCACTTATTTCTTCAAGTGCTGCAATCTCACAATTAATAATTGTAATACGTTTATTCGTTTCAAGTGCAAGATCAAGAGTGGCTTTTTGTTCCTCAGTAAGTTTATTTTCACGAAACAATCTATAGGCATTTAATAATGCAGCATTTGCCTTATTTTCTGCGCTCATCATATTTATTTTTTCTGAAGAAAGACCAATAAATTTATAATCATTGTTCATGAGTTCTGGATAGACAGAAGCTAAATCTTGTATAATTTTGTATCGATTATTTAATAAATCTTTTACATGTTGTTCTTTTTCAGTTAATTGTTCTTTGTTAAAAATATCTATTAAAGTCTGTTGAGAATAACCAGCTAATTGATTTGTTAAGGCTTCATAACTAAATAAAGAATCATCTAAAGCATCTACATAAGTACTTGAAATACCTAATGATTCTTCAGTCACGTCTTTATAGTTCTTCATTTTGGAGGCAAGATTATCTAGTTCATTGCCTGATGCTGTAGCACCTGAAGTGAAATTGTGAAGTGACAAGCCAGTTGAATTCATTACATTTTTATATTTATTGTAATCAGTAGTTATACTTCCAAGATGTCTTTTTAAGCCTTCTTGAATAGAAGCTAGTTTGCTATCATCTATATCAGGATAAGCTATTTTTAATTGATCTTTTATTCCGTTGAAATAATCTTCTACTTCTTTTTGCCTTTCTATAAACTTTTCTGGAGAAGCATATTCCAGTTTACTGAATTGAGAGTTAATATTATTTATAAAATCAGAAGCATTTGTATTCTGAAATAAAGTTTCTAACGCAGAGTTTAAATTTTGGACTTCACTTGTATTCGATGAAAAAATTAATTGAGAACTAAGCGTTTGAGCTAGATCAATAGAACTTCCTTTTATATTTTCATTGTTACTGATGATAGATTCTAAGTTCTCAATATAGCCTGTTTTTATTTCAGAGGATACTTTATTTAATTCGAGAGATGGGTCTTGTAGTAATTTAATGTATCGTTCTGTACTTGATATTAATGAATTTAAGTATTTAACATCTTCTTCTGTTCCTCCTATTTTGGCATCTGCTAGTTTATTTTTAAGCTCAGGAAGTAATTTTTCCAATTTTTCAACAGAGTTATAAATAGGTATATTTTCATCCCAAAAGTTTTCTTTTTTCTCGAAAAAATCTATTTTATAATTGGGACTTACATTTTTGTAGATATTAGAGTCATTTATGTTGGCAAACATTTTAAGTTTACTTTCAATATTGGACTTATGATTATCATAGCTATCTAATTTATCCTCAATGAAATTTACTCTAGTTTTATCTTCCTCAGATTTAGCATTTTCTATTTCTTTCTCAATTTCTAATTGCTCTTTTAACAATGCTGTTTTTATTTTAATAGATTCAACTGACCCCACCATTTTCTTGCCATATTCTTCTTCACCTGTGGCTAGTGAAGGGAGAAGCGTAGCTAATTCATTTTGAATATCACGATACTCTGCAAGGGTATTATTATCAGCATTCCCATTGTTAACAATTTCGCTTAATCGTTCATATTTAGGAATTAAACTATCGATTGTAATTGAATTTTGGTTATAAGTATCCAGCATTTCTTTTTGAGAGGCTTTAAAATCTTCTGCCTTTTGCTTTGCTTTTGCGATGCTTTCACTAATTTTCCCTATAACAAAGTCAACAGCCATAAGGCCTAAGCCGATGCCTGTTGCAGATAATAGTGATCTTCCAAACGTCGCTACAGTTGTGCCAGCGGTTGAAAAGGTCTCTTTCAGTGTGGTTGTTGTTTCTATTGCACCCACTAATGTATCAGTAAGAGAAGTAGAGTTTTGGGCGGTTTCTATTGTATTTTTATTAAAACCTATAATTCCTTGATTAATTTTTTCTAGTTGGCTTGAGATTTCTGATATACCAGCGATGTTGAAACCTTCACCGAATTGAATGTCTGTAATCTGAGAGTTTAAATCTGTAATTTGAGCCGTTAATTGTTCAAAGTCCGTGTTGTTTGCATAGCCATTATATAATGCGTAAAAGTTGGATAATGTTGTTTCGAGATTTTGCAGACTTTGTTGAGTTTCTTGTACACCATTTAATTGAAAATGGTTGAAACTTACTTTTTCTACTTCGTTTTTTAATTGCTTTACGAGTTGCTCTAGTGATTGTAAGTCACCAGTAGGAATATTTGCTAAATGCTTATAAAATTGTTTTACATTTATATTGCTATCATCGACTGCTTCATTAAACTTAGCTATCGAATTTACTGATGTGGTTATTTGTTGTTTGAATTCTTCAAATCGTGAAAGGGTAGGGGATGATTCACTTCCAATATTTTGAATTTGTGAATTTAACGTGTTTAATTGCTGTTGTAGGGCAATAATTTGCTGTTCGTATTCCATAAATGGATTCGTATTAAAACCTTTTACGTCTAGGTTTACTGTAAATGTATTAATGTTTTTTAATCTCTCTATGTAGGTATTAATATTCTTTTTTGAAACTTCGTCATTGACTCCTAGTGCGACTAATAAATTCATTGGTTTATTTGATCGTGTACGGTTAGTACTCAATAGTTTTTCCCTCCTAATATGAGATAAAACAAGAATACAGCCCTAAAATAGTAACTGTATTCTTGTTTTATCTAATTTTCTACGAATATATAAATATCCTAAAATGTTCAAATACCCACCTAAAAAGGTAGGGGAGTAGTTCAAAATTTTAACTATTTATTTTTCTATTTTGGCATTGGATTCTAATTTACTCATTAATAGCTTTTCGAGCTCCAAAAACTGGATGCTTATATTGAATTGCTTACTAATTTCTTCGAGAACATGCGAGATTTCTTGAACAGAGAACATGTCCATTAGGAATAGGTCATACCAGCCAAGCTCTACTAGATTGTGCATCGTAGCAAAGTGAGTTTCAATTGATTTATCTTTCAGTTCAGCTTTTAGTTCAGTAAAATGTTTGATAATTAAAAAGAGAATATAGTGTTGTAATTCATGGTCATTTTTAAAGAAATCCAAGTTGTTTTGTTGAACATATTCAAATGTACTTGCTAAATCATTAATTAACATTGTTTTTCTGCGTTTACTGAACTTTGGATAGTAATAAATAAATTTTCCAAGATTTTTATCAATGTAAAACTTTTGCTTTTTGTTTAGCTCATCAGCATTTTTTTGAATATCTACTAAAGTTAATTTCGTTTCACGTTTAGCCATTTTCTCGACTCCTTCTTTTAGAATAAAAATGGTAGAGAATTATATTCTCTACCATTTTTAAATTAATTTATTTAAATGACATCTACAGTAATTGTTTCAATATATGTACCATCTGTTACTTCAATAACTGTTTGGCCATTCGTTGCAGCACTTGCGCCTAACGTTACAACACCATTAGTATCGACAGTTGCAATTGTTGGATTTTTTGAAGTCCATGTTAGATCACTGTTTTGTAAAAGTACATTACTGTAACCAGGACCGCGAATACCTAGTACAGTGATTTTTTGTGAATCTCCAGGAACAGCTGAATCAAGAACTAAACGAGAAGGATTTGAAGCTAATGCTGTAACTTGTACCTTTTCATCCGTTAAATTACGAAGTTTAATGTAGGCGTAGTTTCCTTTTTTATCAGCCAGTGAGCTACCTGCAAGAGAAGAAGAAGCTACACCTTCGTGCGTCATGGAAATTTCCACTGCACCATTTGGTTTAAAGTTAGGCACTTCAATAATGACTTCACCTGTTTTCCCATTGTTAGAGCGAATATCTACATTTAATTCCATACGCACAGCTTTCGGGAATGAATCAGCTGAGATTTCAATCGTATCCATCATTTCCTGTACTGCATAGACAACCTGCACTTCTTTACCAGCTAAAGTTGGAATTGAGATATCTTTACCAGTTGGAGTGGATTGGGAGAACGTGCCGTTTAATTGTTCCACATGGACTTTGCCAATAGGCGTATCAGTTAACGATCCTTTCCCATTTTCATCAAGTAAAATAATTTCATCTGTATAGAATTCCGCTAATTGATGATTAATTTCTGTCCCATTTTGCAAAGCAATATAAGCCGTATCGAATGCGGCATCTTCAATGGAGAATGTCAATTCTTTTTGGTAGTTAAGTTCATAAACTTTTTTAGAGCCTTTCCCTGCATGAATTGCTTGTGTTTGAATTGCTTGTGTCATTGATGAATTTAATAATGTTTTCCCATTAAGAATTAATTCATCTGTTAAACGATCAAATAAACGAACATTTGCTACTGAAGTTAAAAATTGATTTTGTTGTGTCATAATAAATTACCATCCTTTTAGATTATTGTTTTTTATTGAAACTGGGATCAAGTCCTAGTTGTTTCATTTGTTTATCAAATGCAGTTTTTGTCATAATGACATCTTCATTTTTCTTTGGTTCTTCTATATGTCCTAACCAATGGGGGAGATCTTGCTCATTTTTAAATTCAACCATACCGGAATAACGAGCATTTAAAATTGCATCGCTACTAATCATATAATCCATACGTACTAATCCTTTGTGAAATTGATAAAGGGTTAAGTTTTGTATTTCGTGATAGGGGAGCCCAGATTTACAATGATAGGCTACTATTTGCTGCTCTATATCTGCTTGTCTTGTTTTTCTTTTAGCCATAAATGCACGCGCATCTTGAATCGCTTTTTTAGTATCTGGGTCGATAAATTCATCATCTAAATCGATTAGGTTTTGCTCACTAATAATGGTCTTGATTTTATCAAAGTCACGTTCGTGTAAGGAAATTCCGTCGACAATAATAAACGCCATACCTTTTTCATTGACAGTTAACTGTATGTTTTCTGTTTTAAAGATCAGCCGGTATAATGCCAATAGCTTTACTATTAAATCATTACCATCTTTATTTTGGGAGAGAGCTAGGAGAAACATGAAATAAGACATTCTAATGACTTCGGGTTCTTGAAAATCATTTTTAGGCAAAAGTAAACATTGTACACAATCGTAAAATTCATCAGCATCCTTCATTCGGATAGGATGAAGATGTAAACCCTTGTAAGGGGTGGGCTTGCCAAATGCTTTTATTGTTGAAATGCTCATTTTTGATAACCTCGTGCTTTTTGGTCGGAAGGGAGGATGTAAGTCCAACGATAACCTACAAAACCATTAGGCATATTTAATAGTGGCATCCCACTATGGAATCTCAACTCATTTAATTCTCCTTGTTCCCCATGAAATAGTACTTCATTAAGCGCTTCACCCAGCCAATCAAGTCGAAAATCTACGTTATTAATTGAATTGGGTGTATAAATATCGAAAATATATTGTTGCGTGCTACAATAAGGGTTATCTATAAATTGTTTTGTTTTGTTAAGATAATGTTTTTGAGGTGTTCGTGAACCGGTATATAAACATATTCGACAAAAAGAAGAATCCATTGTTAAATCGTTTGTTTTGTCTCCAATTACAAGTAAATTGTTTATAATAAGATCTTTTTCAGGTAACATAGATACCTCAATTTTGGACTCATCCAGTGGGTCGTTTACATCATCTTTTGGTAAATAATATAGTAAACGAAGTAATTTTTTATCATTTATCAATAGTTGATAAAATGTAGATAAATTATTTACAATTTTCATTCTCCTTTGTCCTCACTTCCTAAGAGAAGGGTATATTTCTGAAGGTTTCGTTTGTTTTTTTACATTAATTCATGCAATGGCATCACCTACTATTTATTTATTGAATTTAAGCTTAAACATTATGTACTTATTGAAAATTTTTATATGAAACCTTCATGATGTATCCATGCAAAGTGCCATAGATACATTTGAAACCTTCATTATGTGTTTTTAAATTAATTCATCTATTTAACTTACTCCTCTTCTACCTCTTCAATGCCGAAAGTAATAGCTTCTAAATAGGAAGTATTTGAAAAAGTGTTATGTCTTGTTGATCCCTTTTTGATTTCCTTTTGTTTATAATGAGATAGTACATAATTATCTTGCAAGCGATGCTGCCCCCCTTGGCTTTTAAGTAATTGAGTGATTTCTCTACGTCTTTTATTACGTTTTTTTGTTTCTTTAATAAACTTCAAATTCTCTTCTTCTAAAAGTAATTCCTCTTTTGTGAAATAACCTTTTGTTAAATAATAACCTATCATGTCCAATAGAATTAATGTATTATATGTATTTGCTGTGATGCTAAAATATAACTCTAACGGAATTTCTTCGCCTTTATAAGTTAATTTTTCATTTTCTAGCATACATCTTATATACTGAACTCTTTCCTCAATTGGAAGATTTACATTCAGCTCTACGATAGCGTGAGGTAATTGTAGTTTCATATAAATGCTCCTTCTACTTATTAAGTTGACTAGTGTATCTAAAAAACTACTATTTTCGCCCAAATATTTTTTCCCTTACTTTTTGCATTTTTTACACTGTGAATGATATAAATCTTTGCTACTGTTGTTTATGCTATAAAATTCATCAGTAGCAGGAAGCACTTCTTTACATTTGCTACATCGTTTCGATTTTAAATGCAATTTCTCCGTATAAACAGTTTTTCTCCATTGTCGATCATTTTCTTGTTTTATTCGTGAGCAAATGGTAGATAGTCTGCGTCCCACTGTTTTAATAGGAATTTCTAAAAGCTGTCCAATTTTATGGTATGAATAGTCTTTAGCTATGTAGGTAAGTAATTTTATCTGTTCCTCGTTCAAACTTTTTTTAATTAATTCATCTAAATCAATAAATAAACTAATAACATCCGTATTCATTTTTAAAGTGCTAGACGTACAGCCTCCTTGGTTTCCATTTAACAACGTATCATCGATCGAACCTCTATACGTCAATAATTCCTTAATTACTGTTTCATCTGATAATACTAATTGTTTGAATCGCGCATCTTTAGCTGTTTGATGAGCCAATAACATCGTCTCCTTTCATTTAATTCAGTCGCTCTTAATGTTATTATAGTCGTAACATAGAATTATTCAACATATTTTTAATTAATTCATTTATAAAAAATTTCCGATATACATATTTACTGTGTTTCTACCTATATAAAGGTATTTTAAAAATTTTTAACAAAGTTTCAATCAATTGATTATAACTTTAATTAATTCATTTATAATAGTTACATTTTAATTTCTCGTATGGTACTATTGAAATAATTAGATAATTAATGGAAAAACGAGGGAGTGTAAACGTTGAAAATTGGTAAAACCCGCGAATTATTAATTGAAGAGATTATAGCTAAAATTCCATTAATCGTTCAGAATGATTTATTTTTAGATGAAATGGCTATTCAACTCAATAGACATAACATAAATATCGGAAATATTTTAGAAATGATTAACGACGAAGATGTATTACAAGAAGCAAATTTATTTGAGTTATTATTATTAGGTGAACAATTTAATTTAAAACTTAAAGAAACTAATTCAAATTGGATAGAGGAATGGTTAAATCCTTCTGAAATCAAAGAATTAAGATTGTATAAAAGAGTGTCACCTTATGAAGAGACTATCAGTTTACCTTATTCTTTTGAAAATGTGATAAAAACAGGACATAACGAATTCACTGCAGTGATACCAAATGCAATCATTGGGAAGTTGTGGATGAGTGGTATTACGATGTATAACCCCAATATTCAGCGACAAGCAAAAAAGAAAAAGCTAAAAAGCGAAATAATAGAAGTGATGAATCTAAATCCTAAATCATTACGTGAGATTGAAAAACAAACTTTAAATGGAGATTTGATTACTTCTACTTTGAGATACAATGCTAAAGTTGGTACAGGGAATGAAGGAGTGGAATTATTTTATGATGACAAGGAAAAAACGCTGACTTTGTTAGAAGGTACTATATTGGATGTATTAGATGGTGCACATAGAACGTTCTCTATTTATAACGCCTATATGAAAAAGACTGAACTAGAGGGAAATATGATTGTTATCTTTTCAAATATGACAGAAGCACAATGCAAAAGAGTTCAAGTAGATATGGCAAAAGCTAATCCGATTCCAAAACCAAGATTGCAAGAATTGGCTAAAGATAAGTTATCGGATGAAGTGGTGATTGAATTAAAGGTGGAAGGGGAATTGAAGGGAAGGATCACTTCAAGTTCTAATATTAAATATTCATATGGTGAAGTCGTTACTTTTTCAGAGCTTTCAAATGCAATCGAAAGTAGCTTTCAATTGGAAAGTCGAATAGAGGTAGTAAAGGTAGCCAAAGTGATTAATGACTATATGATGTATCTTTTTGCATTTTATAAAGAACATTTAAATGATAAAAACTCTTTAATGTTTAGAAATCGAATGTTTAATGGTCATATTGAATTGGCAGCACAAATGCATAATAAAAATATCACATTTGAAGGTTTGAGTAATTACTTAAATCAGCTAGACTTTTCTATTCAAAATCCGTTATGGGAAGAGCTAGGTATTCATCAGTATGGTGGACTTAGCGTTCAAAATAGAAAAAAACTTCGGGAAATATTTAGGAACTTAATCCAATAATGAGGTGTACAACTGATGCTAAAAGATAATGTATTTAATAAGGATATAAAGGAATGGTATTTAGCAACATTAGATGTAAAAGATAATAGTTTAACTACGTATTATTCTCTCTTTAATAAAGCGACACAAATTGAAAATCAAAAAAATAAAGATATTTTTGATATGAATAAAGTGGAGTTAGAAGAACTATTTTATAGCTTAAAATCTCCTAGCCCCCAGCCGTTAAGTGCGTCTATCGGTTTTATTTCTAGATATATCGATTGGGCAATAATGAACGGTTATACAAAAAATCGTTCACAAAGGTTACCGAGCATCATTGATATGGAATACTGTAGTAGATTTGTTTTTAAAGCATCAATTGTAAGATACACTAGAGACCAATTATTTACTTATATGCGTTCATTTGATGACCAAAGACATGCAGTATTTTTATTATGTTTATTCGAAGGAATAAAAGGAGAAGGCTATAGTGAAATACTAAATTTAAAAATGGAAGATTTAAGCGAAGAAAATGGTCATTATTTTGCTAGATTAATAAGTAATAAAGGCTATAAAAGAAAAATAAATATTACAGAAGATCTTTATTGGAAACTTGAAAAATTAGACAAGGTGTCTTCGACAAGTTTAATACCTAAACAAGGACAAAAATACTTCTCTGACAATACCTATATTTTTAAAAAAGCGAATGTAAAAAGTAGTGATATTCAACTGAGAGCTTCCTTCGGAAATAGAGCATTAGAATTAGCAAAAATAGTTTTTGATAATAATAATTTAATTGCTAGCACCATCCAAATCTCAGGGATGATGTGGTATATTTGGGAGATTATTAAAGATGATGAAATAAAAGTAGTGAATAAAGAACTACTTGAGAAAGTGGCCCTTAAATATGATACAGGTTTTGCAAACAAAGATAATAAATATGTAAGTTATTCTGTGCTTAAACATAAATTAGATTTTGATTTTATGAAAAAAAATTATGGACATTTTAATATAGAACTATAGAACTGGTGTGATACCAGTTTTTTTTTATTGCAGAATTTTAAGAGCACTTTTAGAGAATGACATTGACAAGGTTAGCTAGTTTAAGTTTTATCAATTCATTCCTCTAGTTTTCAGGGTATCTTTTTAATTAAACAGTAAATAAAATGTAAAAATTCTCTAAAATAACTTGTAAACGAACATCTGTTCGTGATAAAATAAGAACGAATCTAATATTGTTGAGAAAAATATGTTAGTTTAGTGTAATACTGGGAGGTTATATAAGTGAATGAATTACAAACAACAGCTATTTTAGAGTTAGTTCTTTTCAATGAAAGTAATATCTCACGCGAGTTATTGAAGGACTTTAATGGTGGAATTACAAATGTTATTTTAAGCGATGAGGGAGGAAATATTTTAGAATGTAAATGTATGGACAGTTCTGTATCTAGTTTAATACTAATGGATACTTGGAATGAGGATGAACTAGAATTAATTAAAGGGGTTGATGATACAAAATTTATCTATCAACAATCACAAAATATAGATATTCAATATGATAGTTTAGTTCAATTGGATGATAATCAAGAAAATTTATTTTGTGTTGTGGAGCTTAAAAATATAATTTATTTATATAATGGTTTTTTAAGAAAGTCGATATTTGATGATAGTATTACATGTTTAGAAAGTTTAAAAGAATATCTAAATAATCACTATCCAAAGCATAGAATTTTAGAGAAGATAAGTTAATAACGCATAAATGAAATCGACATAGAAGAATTATTTAAGTGAAATAATTTAAAAATGATATTACATAATAAAGGTTGGGTTCATATGGAAACGATAAATAAATTATTAAAAGAATTGACGTTAGATTTTGGTTATATTTTTGGCGCTGTTAATCAAGGAAGAGTATTTGAAAGTGACATTAATATGAAAGATTTTTTGCATAGAAGTCAAGGGTTTCAATTAAAGTTAAGGGATTTTACAAAGCATGTAGAGGAATTACAAATTCAATCAGAAAAAGAACAAACTTTAGAAAGGTTGAATAAGCTAATTGAATTTTTAGAAAGACAGGTTGATGCTCAATGATTTAAATTATTGCTAAGGTGAAGGGAAGGGAAATACATGAAGGCTTCCAACAACAGAAATTTAAATAGAAATAAAGTTGATCGTTATGCAATGGCTTTAGCCTATCAGGAAATGGGCAAATTGAATTTAAAGATTTCAGAAGAGATGGAGCATTTAGAAATCGAAACAATGAAAACAGTAGAAGCATTTTTAAAGACAATAAATATTTTAATTAAAAATACTTAATACATAGCATTTAATACATAAGATACATAAATATAATAACTATATTGGATGAATTAATATAAAAATTCGATATTTAGAATGGTTTTCTGTTGAAGAGAAAGGTACATTAATGAATGTATATAAAGCAATAACATTTATAGTAATACTACTTTTTATGTTAAAGAACTTTACCTATGAAAATAAAATAACAAATGTAAGCAGCGATAAAGGTGAAGAGTTATTACAATATTCATCAAAACACAAGCTTGCAGCCTCTATGGATATGATTCGCAATAAAGCAATAACATTAAGGCAAGAAAGGTTACAAGTAGAAAAGAAAAAGCAGAAGATAGAACATGAAACTATGCATAAAAAAGGAATAATACCAGTTGAACAAAATAAAAATTCGTTTTCTAAAGAGAAAGGACAAATAAACAGTAATCCAGAGAATCAAGAAACAAGCTCTAAAAAATGGATGCAATTTAATGCATCCTATTATGGACCCGATTGCAATGGATGTAGTGGTATTACAGTTACAGGTATTAATGTTCATGAAACCTACTATTATAATGGAATGAGGATTGTAGCGGTGGATCCTAAAGTTATTTCATTAGGAACAATTGTAGAAATAAGGACGCCTTATGAATCGTTTATTGCAATTGCAGCTGATAAAGGTGGAGCCATCAAAGGTTTTAAGTTAGATATTCTTGTAGAATCTGAAAAAATTGCAACGCAATACGGTAGACATGCTGTGCAATTACGTATTGTCCAACTTCCTTAATATGTGCAGTGTGAAGTTGAAAACTAGCAATTTTAATGGCAAATATAGGACATTGCAAAGAAATTATTGTATTTTTTAAAAATTATGAAACTTTTTCCTTAGGGCATCCGTATAGTAGGTAATATGATGAAAAGGGGTGAACAACTTGACGCTATTTGGCTATTCACTCGAGCAAATTTATTTGGTGGTGTTGATTTTCGCGGGACTTGCAACGATTTTGTTTATGTTTTTCGGCGAAGTAGTCGAGGGCATTGGGGATGGTCTACCGATTTTTAATCCAAGTGTCATTTTATCATTCTTCACATTGATGTCAGCAGCTGGATTTATATTAGAAAAGTTAGCCTTTTTCTCTAGCGCATGGAACATAGGTGTGGCTGCTATCATCGGCGTGATTTTAAGTGCCCTATTTTATTTATTTATTCTTGTTCCACTAAAATCAGCGGATGTTTCATTAGCCTATACGGAACAATCTCTTGAGGGGCAGTTAGGTAAAGTGATTGTACCAATACCAGAAGATGGCTTCGGTGAAGTTGTTATTGAGACAACGAGCGGTATGATTGCAAAGCGCGCAGCAGGCTATGACAATGAGGTCATCGATTATGATTCGACCGTCCTTGTTGTTGAAGTGAAGGAAGGCACTCTTTTTGTAAGAGCCTATGAAAAAAAGTTTATATAAAGGAGAGATACAGTCATGTCAATGGAGATTTTAATTGTCTTGGGAATTGTAGCATTTATTTTAATCGCACTAGTGGCACTGTATGTAACAAAGTATCGTACAGCGGGTCCTGATGAGGCACTGATTGTGACAGGTAGCTATCTTGGCTCAAAAAATGTACATATAGATGAGTCAGGAAACCGTATTAAAATTATTCGTGGGGGCGGTACATTTGTCTTCCCAATTTTCCAGCAAGCACAACCATTAAGTCTATTATCAAGTAAGTTAGAAGTAACAACGCCTGAAGTTTATACAGAGCAAGGTGTTCCGGTAATGGCGGATGGTACAGCGATTATTAAAATTGGTGGTTCCATTTCAGAAATCGCTACAGCGGCTGAACAGTTTTTAGGAAAGCAAAAGGCAGAACGTGAAGGGGAAGCACGTGAAGTATTAGAAGGACATTTACGTTCTATTTTAGGATCAATGACAGTTGAGGAAATTTATAAAAATCGCGATAAATTTTCGCAAGAGGTACAACGTGTAGCTTCTCAAGATTTAGCGAAGATGGGTCTTGTCATTGTGTCCTTTACAATTAAAGATGTGCGCGATAAAAATGGTTACCTTGATTCACTAGGGAAGCCTAGAATTGCACAAGTGAAACGTGATGCAGATATTGCAACTGCCGAGGCAGAAAAAGAAACGCGCATTAAACGAGCAGAAGCATCAAAAGAAGCGCAAAAAGCTGAGCTAGAACGGGCAACAGAAATTGCGGAAGCGGAAAAAGAAAATCAATTAAAAGTGGCGGAATTCCGTCGTGAGCAAGATATAGCCAAAGCTCGTGCCGACCAAGCTTATGAATTAGAAACTGCACGTGCGAAGCAGGAAGTAACAGAGCAAGAAATGCAAATTCGCATTATTGAACGTCAAAAGCAAATTGAATTAGAAGAAAAAGAAATTCTACGTCGTGAAAAGCAATATGATTCAGAAGTGAAGAAAAAGGCAGATGCCGACCGCTATGCAGTTGAGCAAAATGCAGAGGCGGAAAAAATGCGTGAGCTTGCACAGGCAGATGCGGAAAAATATCGTATTGAGTCGTTAGCAAAAGCGGAAGCGGAGAAAATACGTTTAGATGGTATTGCGAAAGCAGATGCTGAGCGTGCACAGGGTGAAACAGATGCCGATATTATTCGTCTTCGTGGTCTAGCGGAAGCAGAAGCAAAACGTAAAATTGCGGAAGCCTTTGAATACTACGGTCAAGCAGCTGTCCTGGATATGGTTGTACGCATGATGCCTGAGTATGCAAAAGAGCTTGCAAGTCCACTTGGCAATATTGACAAAATTACAGTTGTTGACACGGGTAGTGGAGAAGGAGGCAGTGGTGCGAACAAGGTCACTTCTTATGCAACGAATTTAATGTCAACCTTGCAAGAAACATTAAAGGAAACTTCCGGTATTGATATGAAGGAGTTAATCGAAAGCTATGCGGGCAAGCATACATTGCGTCCAGAGCTTGAGCGTATTGCAACGGAGCTAGTGAAAAAGCCAGAGCCTGTTGCGACGACAGAACAAGTAAAAGAAACCGTCGAACAATAAACATTGAGAAAAGCTACCTAAAACTTCGGGATTAGGTAGCTTTTTTATGTTAAGTGGAACTTTTAGTGGGGATGGATACTATTAGCGACGAATATCGTTACCCAATAGTACTGATGCTGATGTCCATTCGCTCGCAAGCATGCCGTAAACGACGTGATCGACATAGTGATCGTATAGCCATTCTGCCGCGCGAATGGTTCCTTCCGTTTTAAAACCAAGTCGCTCTGGAATCGCGCGACTTTTTGTATTGCCAACAGCAGCACGAATTTCCACTTTGTTTAACTGGAGCTCGACAAAAGCATACTGTAATAGCGCTTGTACTGTTGTTGTCATAATGCCATGTCCTTGAGCATCTGCACTAAGCCAATAGCCAATGGCTGCAATTTTATTAGCATGATTGATCGTATTAAAACCCGCAATTCCTACAATTTTATCGCGGAAAATAATCACAAAGGACATACTACTTTTTGTTTCATAACCAGCAATACAGCCTTCTATATAGCTTTTTGTATCCGCTAGTTCCTTTGTAAAATCTAACCATGGTAACCATTCACGTAAATATGCTCTCGATGTATCCGTTAGTGCGAAAACCGTTTCTGCATCATCAAGCGTGATGGTTCTTAACATTAGTTCGTGATTGATTGTAATCTGCATTGGTATTGTAGCCCTCCATTTCCGTAGTTTATTTCAAGGCATTATGCATGAAGCCCTTCATTTCTTGACTTAAGGTTGTAAGTTCGTCGATAATTTCACTAAAATCTTGGACAAGTTGTGCTTGTTCATTAGTCGCATCGGAGATTTGACCCATGTTTTTCTTTAAATTATCAAGATTTCGAGTAATATTGCGCAGAGAAGCTTCAATATTTTCCGTGGCACTTGACGTTTCAAAAGAAAGCTTTCTAACTTCCTGTGCTACGATATTAAAACCAGCTCCATGCTGACCCGCACGCGCAGCTTCAATCGAGGCATTTAAGCCAAGTAAATTTGTCTGTTGAGAAATGTTTTTTATTAAATCTGTGACATCATTTGTTTTTTCAGAATCTTCTAGGGCATGTTGTGCCTGTTTATTAATCTCCTCACTAGTGGCAGCTAACTCCTCCGAATGAGAGGCGATGTTATGTACTTTATCTTGAAGGTTATAGACGATACTATCCATTGTATTCATATAATGTTCGAGTTTTAGCTCATTATCGATAGGAAGTCCAAACGCTAGAGCGCCAATCACTTTGCCATTTTCTCGAATTGGAAATGCAAAGGCGTTAATGGCAATGCCATATACATCCTCGGGTATGATGACATCTGCATTTTTTCCAGTAAAGGCGATGTAAACATTTTGATCATTTGCATTTACTTGTTGCCCATCTACATAACCTGAGTCAACACGTTTGCCTGCTAAGTATTTTACAACTGTTTCACTTTCTTTATCAACGACAGCTACAATGGCTTCTTCTTTTAATGCAAGATGGATATAGTGCGCTGATTGTGCTAAAGCTTCGATTATTTTCATGAAATACCTCCAAATTGTAGAATAACAGTCATTATATTACTCACTGTAGCATATAAACGCCGAATTCAACATAGCAAAAACATGCATTTAACATTAAATCACTATTATTTCTATTAAATATATTAATTGGAAAAAATAGAAAGAATGCTATTTAGTAATGTATAGAATTGTCAAATGAAAATGGTAGAAAATATAAAGAAGTTCTTTATTTTTGTCTATTTTTCGACAATTCACACTGTATTTTGGAGAATATTGTATTAGAATAATAGATAGATGGACTCGTAAATGGAAGGAGATTGAAATGGAGTATATAGAGAAAGGAACAAAGGCATTCCACAAAGCAAATTGGGCTTTATTTTTAGCAGGCTTTATTACCTTTGCGAATTTATACGTTTCGCAGCCATTGTTACCGACATTTGCAGAGGAATTTCATGTCTCGCCAGCAGTAGCGAGTTTGTCACTATCGGTGACCACATTGGCACTGTCAATTAGTATGATCATTGTTGGCTCATTATCTGAGGCGTGGGGTAGAAAGTCATTAATGACGATTTCGATATTTGCAGCATCTATTTTGACGCTAGCACTCGCTTTTTCACCAAATTTTGAAACCATATTAGTATTGCGTGTAATTCAAGGTGTTGTATTCGCAGGCTTACCAGCAATTGCGATGGCTTATTTAGGAGAGGAAATGAACCCATCTAGCCTAGGTATTGCAATGGGACTTTACATAAGTGGCAATTCTGTAGGTGGTCTTAGTGGACGTGTCATTATTGGTACATTAACAGACCTTTATAACTGGCAGGTTGGTATGATTGTACTTGGTATCATTAGCTTAATCATTAGTGTGTTATTTGTCTGGATGCTACCGAACTCGCAGCATTTTTCGGCACGGCCGTTACAAATAAAAGCTTTAACCAAATCACTTATGCAGCATTTAAAGGATCCATCCATGCAGTGCTTGTTTGCTATTAGTTTTGTGCTAATGGGAAGCTTTGTAACACTTTACAATTATATTGGTTTTAAATTAATGGCACCTCCCTATCATTTGAGTGCCACAATTGTCGGTTGGATATTTGTAATTTATTTAGTTGGGACATTTAGCTCTGCGTGGTTTGGCAGTTTAGCTGATCGTTTTGGGCGTCAGAAAATGTTATTGTTAGCCATTGCAATTATGCTAGCTGGTGCCATTATTACTCTACAAGGTCTACTTTTATTAAAAATAGTAGGAATTACAGTGTTTACCTTTGGTTTTTTTGCAGCCCATTCAATCGCAAGTGGATGGGTGAGCAAACGAGCTACTCATGATAAAGCACAAGCATCGTCTTTATATTTATTTTTCTACTATTTTGGCTCTAGTGTCGGTGGAACGGTAGGAGGCATATTTTGGATGCATTTTGGCTGGATGGGTGTGGTTGCCATGATCACTGTCTTTTTAGTCATTGCTTGTGGGCTAACATTTGTTTTAAAAAGCGTTATTGCCAAACAACGGTTCCTTACTGGGCATTAGCGTGAGGTGCTAAGTTAGTGTTACAACTAGGCATTAATAAAAGCAAAGAAAAAGTGTTAGATTGATTGTCGTCAATCTAACACTTTTTAGGTGTTAACCCATTATATTATAGCCTGCGTCAATATAGATTGTTTCGCCTGTTACACCACGTGATAAGTGAGATAACATCACGATTGTCATATCAGCTACTTCATCTTGTTGAACATTACGTTTTAACGGTGCTGTCTCTTCAATTTTGTGTAAAATTGTATTAAATGAAGGAACGCCTTTCGCAGCAAGTGTACGAATAGCACCTGCAGATATTGCATTGACACGGATATTGTCTTGACCAATATCGGCAGCAAGGTAGCGCATAGATGCTTCTAATGCTGCTTTGGCAACACCCATTACGTTGTAGCCGTCAAGTACACGTTCTGCACCTAGGTAACTCATTGTTACAATTGAGCCGCCTTCTGTCATGTATGGATGTGCTGCTTTGGCTGTAGAAATAAGGGAATAGGCGCTTGTATCTTGGGCAAATGCATAGCCATCACGAGTTGTTTCTAAAAAGCGATTGTGTAAATCTTCTGCATTGGCAAATGCTACTGAGTGCACAATACCGTGGATAACCCCAACTTTTGAACCGATTTCATCGAATGCTGATTTTGTGCTTTCATCACTGTTCACATCGCATTGCACAACAAGAGCATCTGCATGCCCATAATTTTCAAGTTGTTTTTGTAATTTTTTTAAAGAACGTTCCTGACGATATGTGAAAATCACGTTTGCCCCTACATCAAATAAACGTTTAGCAATCCCCCAAGCAATACTGCGATCGTTTGCAACGCCCATTACGACAATATTTTTATCTTTTAATTGTAATAAATTATCCATCATTTATAAGAATCCCCTTTACGAAATAATATCTGTTATTAGTACCAACTACTAAAATCTTATCATACATAAATTATGGTTGCAATAATAAGATGAAAAGGGCATAAAATTGATTTCAATGCGTTCTTCAATTCTAGGAATCATTGAGATTGTTAACGGTGAATCCATGCAAAAAGGCATCCTTTATTGGATGCCTTTTTAGTAAGGTATAGACTATTCGAATTTTAAAGAGTCGCCGTCAAAAGGTTCGTCAGCCACTTTGATAGAATCAGTTGGGCAACCTTCAAAAGCATCTTGCATGTCTTCTAGTAGATCTTCTGGAACTTCAGCAGTTCCCATGTTATCATCTAAAATAACGAAGGCAATTCCTTCATCATCATAATCATAAATATCTGGTGCTGCGGCTCCGCATGCGCCACAAGCGATGCATGTATCTTTATCAACAATTGTGTATTTAGCCATTTCTTTCTCTCCTTTTACGATGTTCCTACAAAGCTTCATACTCATTTTAAAGATGTTTAACTGACATTTCAACCTAATACTATTAAATTGGAGGAATTTGCTTCAATGTTTTATCAAATTTTATTGCAAATCTTTCAAAAATTAAATAATGAACGAACCGTATCAGCGGCCTATCATATCCTTAGAGGAAAGCGTTCAGGCCAGACAATTCAAGATGTGGGACTGTTTCAGTTACATAACTATTTTGGATTACTCCCAAAATTACCTCGTGCGACATTTGATGAAGCTGTTTCTACCTTTTTGCAATATAGTTGGTTAATTATGCAGGAATCAGGTCACTATTCCATGAAAAAGCTAGGTTTACAGCGAGCAGCGCAAACACCAACTTTTTTATTTGACGGTTGGCATTATCGAGGAAATGAACATGTGTTTTTTGCGCGGCTTTCCTTAGTTGTACAAAGTTTGTCCTATCAAAAAGAGGGAATTCGGTCATTTTCACCAATTAGTAAGGATACGCAAGTACAATCATGGGTACGTGCTTTTTTACAAGATCAGCAGTATCAATCAGGGCATTTGCAACAGCAATTACTGGATGAATGCTTGCGTGTGTTCGCAACACTAGCCGTTTCTGAAAGTAATAAGCAACTTGCCCTTTATCGATTGAGTGGCTATAGTTTACCAGGTTGGACATGGCAGCAACTTTCCGTTGAACGCAAAGAAACGGTACTTGATAGTCAATTAGCATTTATTGAGTTACTACATACACTATTGAATGAAGTGCATGCAACAAACAACTACCCGTTGCTTGGCAAAATAGCAGAAGAATTGCGAGTAAAGGCATTGTTGACAGATTCGACACAGCAAACCGCTTATTTATATGAACAAGGGTATTCAATTGAGCAGATTGTTCAAATTAGAAAGTTGAAACAAAGTACAATTGAAGATCATTTAGTTGAAATAGCAATGAACGAACCGAACTTTTCGATTGGTCCGTTCGTCTCTTATGAGGAAGCGGAAAAAGTTTGGCAGGCATCCAAGCAATATCAAACAAAGAAATTAAAGGCATTGCATGAAGTGGTCAATGACTTGAGTTATTTCCAGCTCAGACTTGTCCTCGCGAAAGGAGAAGTATAATGGAACTAGAGCAAACATTAGCAAAATATTTCGGTTATGCCACCTTTCGACCAGGGCAAAAAGAGGTAATTGAAGCAATTCTTAGCGGGAAAGATGTTATTGCATTATTGCCAACAGGCATGGGTAAATCATTGTGCTATCAGTTGCCCGCTTATTTATTGCAAAAACCAGTGTTAATAGTGTCTCCGCTATTGTCTTTAATGCAAGATCAAGTAGAGCAACTGAAGCGATTTGGTGAAAAAAGGGTAGTAGCATTAAATTCATTTTTAACAGTAGAAGAAAAACGATATGCTCTCCATTTTTTAGAACAGTATCGCTTTATTTTCACATCGCCGGAGATGTTGTTACAACAACAGGTACAGGAGAAGTTAGCAAATATGACGTTAAGTCTTATCGTTGTAGATGAAGCACATTGTATCTCGCAGTGGGGATTTGATTTTCGTCCGGATTATTTGCGCATCGGCGACTGGTTTTCACAAGGTAATCGTCCCCCTGTATTAGCGTTGTCTGCGACTGCAACTGAAAAAGTAGTAAAAGATATTCATGCTACACTATCACTGCATGCACCGTTTGAATTTATGTATAATGTTGATCGTCCAAATATTCACCTCGGACGTGTTCTTTTCGAGGATAGGGGCGATAAAGCAAGATGGATAGTGGAGCATGTAAAAAAAACCGCTGGACCAGGTATTTTATATTTGTCATCACGCAAGCGTGCTGAGCAATATTGTGAACTGTTTATGCAAGCGGGTTTGCGAGCTGCCGCATATCATGCAGGCTATAGTGCGGAGGATCGTCAATTTATTCAACAGCAGTTTATCGATGGAGAGTTAGATTGGATTGTGGCGACCAATGCGTTTGGTATGGGCATTAATAAGGGAGATATTCGACAGGTGATACATGAGACAATGCCTGCCAATGTTGCGAATTATATGCAAGAAATTGGGCGCGCAGGTCGTGATGGTAAACCTGCTCTTGCGATTTTACTTTACAGCGATGGTGACGAGGAACTGGCGAAATTTGTAGTAACAGGAGATTTACCGTCATCTAGTCATGTCGATCGCTATCAAGAGCTTGTATTGCAGCGTATTGCCCCCTCTCAAATGTTAAAAAATGGTGAGTTGAGTGAAACAGCCTTTCGTGTGCTAGATTATTGGCTCCATCAGGAACCTGAAGAACGAGTAAAAGCACGACTTCGTCATTTTGCACTTGAAAAATATCAGGCAGTGGATGAAATGTTAAAAATTATAAAGACAAAAGATTGTTTGCGCGAGCAACTTATCGGGTATTTTGGGCAAAAATTGAAGAAAAAACCTGAAAACTGTTGTGAAAATTGTGGAATCCATTATGATGAAATCAATACAGTACGCATGAAGGAAGAGAAGAAAGTAGAAATGATGGCGTGGGAAAGTCGATTAAAACAGCTTTTAATAAGCGACTAGACTAAACTTACGGTCATTTACTTTTTTCGCAAAATTCGTCATAATAGAATGATAGAAGAATGCGTAGCAAGGTTGGAGGAAAGTCGAATGAGTAAAGAAGACTATCGTGATAAAATCGAAGAACATCGTCAGTCATTTGAAGAAGAACAACAAGAACAGCAAAATCTATCTAGAGTTTCAAGAATGAATAAAAATGGAAGTAATAACAAAAAGCCGAAAAATACAAAACAACGTAAATTTCCTTTAATGACGATTCTTTTTGTTACATTTATCTTAATTCCATTAACTATATTAATTTATTTTGTGCAATTCTATGATCCTGGTAAAACGATTGAAGAAGCTGAAAAAGATACGATGGATGCTGTTGTAGAAATTGATAAGACTGATGGAAAAGCGGAAGCATCTACATCAGCAGATAAAGAAAAAGATGATAAAGCAAATGAACAAGCAAAAGAACAAGCGCAAAAAGATGCTGAAAAGCTAGCTGCACAACAAAAAGCTACTGACGAAGCAAAGAAGGCAGAAGAAGCGAAAAAAGCTGAAGAGGCGAAAAAAGCGGAAGAAGCGAAGAAAGCACAGCAACAGGCAGAGGCAGCAAAAAAGGCCGAGGAAGCGAAAAAAGCGGAGCAAGCACGTAAAGCGGAACAAGCTCGTAAAGCCGAACAAGAAAAGCAAAATGCGACACCAGTAAAAACACATACAGTTAAACCTAATGAAAATCTATATCGTATTGCATTGAATCACTACGGTGATGGTAGTGAAGCAACGCTAGCGAAAATTCGAGCTGCGAACGGTATGACTTCTGACACGGTAATTGTTGGGCAAGTCATTAAACTACCATAAGAAAAACGGTGTCATTCTTTGGCAACGATGTTTTTCTAGTATAAAATAAAGGACAAACGTCAACACCAACATAAGGTTGAGGCAAACGTCTAATTAGCAAAAAGGCGATTCTATAGCGTATTGAATCGCCTTTTTGCTATCGTAAGGAGAAGTGAGGGAATGCTATATATTGGACTATTTCTTTTAATAGTTATCGCCTTCCTACTCTACATGTGGAAGGTCGCGCACGAAAATAATGTGTTGCATCATCAATTATCACTTAAAGGTCAACCAGAAAAGATTCGACTATTTTTTATTTCAGATACGCATTTACGGAAAATAAATCGCTCAATGATTGAACGATTAGAAAGTACATTTGATGCGGTCATCATCGGTGGAGATTTTGCAGATGGACGCACGCCAATTCAGCGTATTCATGAAAATCTCGATTTATTGACACCGTTAGGTCCTACTTATTTTGTCTGGGGAAATAATGATAGAGAAGTGGGCGAGGAGCGACTCCGAGCTATTTTACAACAGCATGGTGTAAAGATTATCGCCAATGATGCTGTGTTATTGCCTAATAAGAACCGCTTTTGGATAAGTGCGATTGAAGATACTTCGACAATGAAATATAGTTTTGATGCTGCTTTTGAAAAAGTGGGTGAGGAGGATTTAGTCGTTTTTATTTCACATAATCCAGGTGTTTTTGCCCGAGTAAGAGCAAAATTTAGAGCTGACTTAATGATTGGTGGACATTTGCATGGTGGGCAAATACGAGTGGGGCCATATGGTGTGCATCCGCTAGGCTCCTATCGACAACGTGAAGGCATTATGACGCTCGTAAGTAATGGCTATGGTACAACTTTATTGCCATTACGTTTAGGCGCGAAACCAGAGTGTCATATTATTGACATCGATATTTCGGATAAATAAACAACCAAAAATGTATAGAAGGCGTATAATGGAAACGATAGTGGATTTTGAAATCATTTTGTAGATGCCCTAAAGGGAGCTCATCTGCAACAGTTAAGCATCTGTGTTTAATACGCTGATGCCAATTTGATAGGAGTGTCAAACAATGCAACAAGTTGATGCAATTATTGTTGGAGGAGGCCCTTGTGGTTTAGCCGCAGCAATATCTTTGCAAAAAATTGGTTTACAACCGATTGTAATTGAAAAAGGAAATATCGTAAACGCTATTTACAATTATCCTACACATCAAACTTTTTTTAGTACGAGTGAACGTTTAGCGATTGGTGATGTACCATTTATTATTGAAGGACGGAAGCCAAAGCGAAATCAGGCACTTGTTTATTATCGTGAAGTAGTACGCTTGAAAAATATTCAAGTAAACCGTTTTGAAAAAGTCGAAAGTGTTGTCAAATCAGGGGAACTTTTTACTGTTACGACTGATAAGGATGTATATGGAACACCCTATGTGGTCATTGCAACGGGTTACTATGATCATCCTAACTATATGAATATTCCTGGCGAGGCATTACCTAAAGTTCACCATTATTTTAAAGAAGGTCATGAATTTTTTGATACGGATGTCCTTGTGATTGGTGGCAAAAATTCAGCAGTAGATGCAGCTTTAGAATTAAACAAAGCGGGCGCTCGTGTCACAGTTGTTTATCGAGGTAGCGAGTATTCATCAAGTATTAAGCCATGGGTCTTACCAGAATTTGAAGGTGTTGTGCGCAATGGAGAAGTCACAATGCATTTTAATACAATTGTGAAGGAAATCCGTGAGCATGAAGTCATCATTAATATTGATGGTCGTGAAGAAATGATAAAAAACGACTTTGTCTTTGCTATGACAGGCTATCATCCAGACCATTCATTTATCCGTGCGATGGGAGTTACAATTGACGAAGAAACAGGTCGACCATTTTGTCATCCAGAAACAATGGAAACCAATGTAGCTGGATTATTTATTGCTGGGGTTATTGCAGCAGGGAATAATGCCAATGAAATTTTTATAGAAAATGGCCGCTTCCATGGGGATTGTATTGCTCAAGCTATTGCGGAAAGAAAGCTATAAAAGAAAAAGGAAGCTGTATAGGCATGCACTGCTTATACAGCTTCTTTAGACTGTAGAAGGAGGGGAATAATGACTTGGCTTTATTGGCTATTTAGTTATAGTGTTGGAAACTTTTTGACGGCTTATTTCGTTGGAAAAATGTATGGTGTCAATTTGCAACAAGAACGTAGTAAAAATCTAGGAGCCAGAAATGCAGGGAGTGTAATTGGCAAGGCTGCATTTATGTGGACATTTTTGGGGGATGCATTAAAAGGTGTACTAGTTGTAACATTGGGCTATTTCTGGCATTTGGAACAGTGGGTTATTATGGCTGGAGCCTGTTTCGTGATTCTCGGTCATTTATATCCGATTTGGCTAAAATTTAATGGTGGTAAGGGGGTTGCAACGTTTATTGGTGTTGGACTTGCCCTTTCTCCATCTTTATTTTCAATGATGATTGTCGGTACAGCTATTGTACTTGGTGTAACAAGAAGTTTAACACTCGGCATGTTAGGTGGCTTTGTATTTTACATTGGCGCAATTGTACTGACAGGACATTTACAGTTATACATACCGATACTTGTTGCCATTATGTGTATGCTATTGAAGCATTCATCCAATATAAAGGAGTCATTGAGAAGAGGGAAGTGAATTTATGTACTGGTGTAAAGTCGCACAGACAGAAAAGGAATTTGATGCAATTGCGCAGTTGAATTATGAAACTTTTGTTGAGGAAATTCCACAACATGAACCAAATGCGCTAAAAAGAAAAGTCGATCGTTTCCATAAAGAAAATACGTATTTAGTGGTGTATAAAGGTACTGAGCTTATCGGTATGCTAGCCTTTCGAGATCAGCGACCGTTTTCAATTGATGAAAAAATTGGCGAAGTAGAGCAATTTTTACCAAAGGAAATTTGTACAAAGCTTTGTGAAATTCGCTTACTCGCAGTGAAAAAGCCTTACCGCTCAGGTCGAGTACTAATCAGATTAACACAAGCATTAAATGCATTTGCCTATGAAAAGGGGTACTCAGCAGCTGTTATCTCAGGTACTACACGTGAGGAAAAGATGTATAAACAAATGGGCTTTAGCCAATTCGCACCTGCGGTAGGAACAAACGAAGCAATGTTTTTACCAATGGTCTTAACAAGGCAACAATTTGAACAGTCGTTGCAACACAAGCTTGCGCAAGAAAGTTATACATTTTATCCAGGACCAGTGAAACAGCAGGGAGCAATTGTGTATTCTGATATGTCGCACAGGTCACAAGCCTTTCAATCGCTCTATGCACGTATGCGTAGCAAGTTGCTTGAATTATCTGGGGCTAAACAAGTCGCTACAATCGTTGGATCAGGGACGCTCGCAAATGAAGTGATGCTTGGGCAACTCAAGGCTCAACAAGCGGGGCATGGACTTATTTTAACAAATGGCGAATTTGGAGAGCGTCTTCAGAAGCAGGCAGAACGTTGGTTATTGGATTTTGATGTTGTTACGCAAGCGTGGGGAAGCGCATTTGACATGCAGGCATTGGAGGATTTATTACAAACGGGGGCTTATCAGTGGTTGCTTATGGTGCACGGAGAAACGTCAACAGGTGCATGCAATGATTTACACGGGATGAAGCAGTTGGCTAAGCGCTATAACATAAAACTTTGTGTTGATTGTATTAGCTCTTTTGGTGCTATGCCGTTTTTATTGGACGATTGCTATTTAGCGACAGCGGTGAGTGGTAAAGCTATTGGGGCATTGAGTGGTTTGGCCTTTGTGTTTTCTCAAGAACTTGTAGAGCCTGTGACAGCGTTGCCTGCCTATTTGGATTTAACCAATTATCAACATGGAACAATTCCCTATACACTACCAGCAGCACTTGTTGGGAATGTAGTGGAAGCCTTACAAGCCTATCCAGCGCGTTATCATCAACTACAGCAGCGCTATGAGGCATTGTTGCAGTTGCCTTTTATGCATTATCGTTTACCAATCACAGCATATCCAATGATCATCACTATACAATGTCCAAATGGCTTAACCAAGCTAGCAACAGATTTAAAATTAAACGGGTTATTTGTGCATGCAGATAGTAACTATTTAAAACATCGAAATTTTATACAGTTATCGGTGATTCAACCTGATTTTGAGTTAGCCTATAGGCGCTTGCAAAATTTGTTAACTTTCTATAAGCAAACAGTTGATTTATAAGTGACATATCAAATAACTATAAACTGCCCCAATTGTTAGGTGGTGTCTAACAATTGGGGCAGTACTATTACTGGAAAAACTCTTTTAAGTCTAAAGGATTCCCTGCTGTATTTAAACCGATTAGTAACTTTAAGCGTGCTTTTTGTCCGTTAATACCTGTGGCGAAAATGGCGCCTAAGTCTTCCAGCATTTTACCACCACCAATGTAGCCGTATACGCCTTCTGCGATGCCATTGAAGCATCTAGAAACTAAAACGACCGGAATACCTCGTTCCAATAGACTTTCAATGCCTTTTACAACTGTTGGTGGTACATTGCCTTGTCCGAGTCCTTCAAGTACAACACCATCATATTGGCAGGCGAGGACCACATCAAGTAAATCAACTTCCATTCCCGCATATACTTTCAGCATCGCTACTCGTTTTGTTAAGCCTTGTACATCTACATATTGGCGACGAATCGGGGCATGATGAAACAGAATACGTGTTTTTGTAATAAGTCCGATTGGGCCGTATTGTGGGGATTGAAATGTATTGACTGAGCTCGTACTCGTTTTTGTTGTGTTGACAGCCAAATGGACTTCATCGTTCATCACAACTAGCACACCTTTGTCTTTTGCTTCAGCATCTATCGCTACACGAACAGCTTCCACTAAATTGTATATGCCGTCAGCACCTAGCTCATTGGAGGAGCGCATTGCACCTGTTAAGACAATTGGAATGGATAAATTGGTTGTTAACTCTAAAAAATAGGCTGTTTCTTCTAAAGTATCTGTGCCGTGTGTAATGACCACACCATCAAAATGTTCTGTTGAAGTTTTTTCCATAATTAAGTTACGTAAATGAAGCATTTCTTTTGGTGTTATATGTGGTGAAGGAAGATTAAACGCCTCCACTTCTTTTATAGATGCCAGTGTATCAAGTTTTTTACTCTCTTTTATTAATGGATTTTCCTTGTTAGGCATCACCGCACCTTCATCACTCATTGCCATGGAAATTGTGCCACCCGTATGAATTAATAAAATTGTTTTTTTCATAAAAATATATCTCCTTTTAAAAAGTTTTTTTGTCATTACATGGTATAATGAAATCAGTCTATTGTTGAAAGGAGCCGGCAACATGATCATTCTTTTATCAGCTGCCATTGCTCCCGGTCTAGCGCTTTTTAGTTACTTCTATTTGCGCAATCAAATGGCAACGGAGCCAAGAAGAACTTTACTTCAAACGTTTTTGTATGGTGCTTTTCTAACTTTCCCTATCTTGTTTTTACAATATGTATTAACGGAGGAGGGAGTTTTTCGATATCTTTATTTACAAGATGTCCTTTTTTCAAGTGTCATTGAAGAGTTTTTTAAATGGTTTGTTCTGTTAATAGCTATTTACAATCATGTGGAATTTGATGATCCTTATGATGGTATATTGTACGGTGCGAGTATATCTCTTGGATTTGCTACGATAGAAAATATATTATATTTATTTTCTTTCGGTTTAAACACGGCCTTTATGCGCGCGTTATTACCCGTATCCAGTCATGCTCTGTTCGGTGTAGTAATGGGCTATTACTATGGACGTGCTAAATTTTCAAAAAATGCAAAGACGAAAGAAATGATTGCAATGGCCATTTGCGCACCGGTAGTATTACACATTTTATACAATACAATATTATCATTTAAAGGGCATTGGGTATATTTAATGATACCGTTTATGTTATTTTTATGGTGGTTTGGCTTACGTAAAGTAAAGCTAGCGCACTATCATCTTGTCCAACATTTGCATATGCATAAAAAAAATATAAAAACGTAGAAATCTAAAAACGATTTCTACGTTTTTTTCTTTTTTATTCAATGTATAAAAAGTGTCTTTTGTTTCAAGCTATAAAAAAAAGGAGTGATGATTGTGCGTTTATTAAGCATACTTTTTGCTTTCCTATTTGCTATTAGTATAGTCTCGATACCGCAAAATGACGCCATAGCGTTTAGCGATCAACAGATTGCTCGTGGTGCTTATGGAGATGACGTGATTGAGCTGCAAGCTAGACTACAATACTTAGGATTTTATAAAAGTAAAATTGATGGGAAATTTGGCTACAACACGTATTGGGCACTGCGAAATTTCCAAGAAAAATATGGATTGCCGATTGATGGAATAGCGGGGGCAAAGACGAAAAAAGCGTTAGCTGGCTATTCAGATTATGATGAGAATTGGGTAAAAGCGCAATTAAAAGCAGGCAATCAATTTACCTATTATGGTGGTGTGCCTCTTGATCAACAGGTGAAAAATAGTGGTGGAGGCAGTACAGCAAATCGTGGTGACAGCAGTGGTAGCAGCAATAGTAATGGTACCGATACACAAATTCCACCAAAGTATACAGAGCGAGATTTACAGCTAATCGCTAATGCCGTTTACGGAGAAGCGAGGGGAGAACCTTATGAGGGGCAAGTTGCTGTAGCAGCAGTGATTTTAAATCGACTAGAAAGCCCTGATTTCCCTAACACAATATCAGGTATTATATTCCAACCATTAGCATTTACAGCAGTAGCAGATGGACAAATTTGGTTAGAGCCGAACCAACGTGCAAAAGAAGCGGTCATTGATGCTATGAATGGCTGGGATCCATCGGAAAATGCCCTGTATTACTTTAATCCAAAAACAGCAACAAGTAAGTGGATTTGGACTCGTCCTCAAATAAAACAAATAGGTGAGCATATTTTCTGTTCATAGAAAGGAGGAAAACAATTGAGAACAATGCTCGTTATTTTAACAATAGCAGTAATTGGTTTGGGTGCCTATAGCATTGATTTACATGGCGATAAAGAAAGTTTACAACGTACTGTACATGCGCAGTATACAGAAAAATTAACGGACGCTTCTGAAAAATTATCATACTTACAAAGAGCCGTTTCACAATCCTTATTATTTAAGGATGAACAGGCGATCGATAGTGAGTTAGATTCTATTTGGCGACTAAGCTCTGAAGTACGTTCTTCTATAGCGAATATTCCAATTGGGCAAGAACTTTCTAATCAGTGGCTAGGTTATTTGGGAAAACTAGGAGATGAAGCAAAGAAAACAGCTAAATCGGGGGATTATGAAGCATGGCGAGAAAAAATGCCGCAAATTTCTACGAATTTACAAGCTTTATCTGACGAGTGGACGACAGCAACGGTTGATTACTACAAGCAAGATGGAAAAATGGATGTTTGGATGCGTCAAGTAGACAATAAAAATCCTAATACCTCTTTCGATAATATTCAAAAGACCCTAAAAGATTATGGTGAAAGTGATTTCCCGCTTACTTTAAGTGAAGCAGATTGGCAAAAGAAAATAGAATTAAAAGCGTTACAAGATTCAGTTATTACGGAAAAAGAAGCATTGGAAAAAGTGAAATATTTATTCCCGCTTATTAAAGATGCTACATTTACTGTGACCAAAAGTAGTGATACCGCACCGTATCCGTTTTATCACATACAGTTCCACCAAGGAATTCGCTTAGGCTATGTAGATTTAACTGAAAAAGGAGGACATTTACTGTCCTATTTAGTGGAACGTCCTGTGGATGAAGCAAAACTTTCCCAAGATGAAATAATTAAAAAAGCTGAAGAACATTTAAAGCGATTGGAAATGAAAGATGTTGCTTATGTTGAAGCTCGTGAAAATCATTTAGCATGGCATGTTACATTTGCACGCGTTCATCCTGGTGATAATGCATTAATCTATGCGGATGGTGTTCAGTTAAAAATTGCAAAAGATACTGGGGAATTACTAGGTGCCAATGCAATGGAATATATCCAAGAAGAATCAATCAAACCTCAAAAGGCCAATCCAATTGATTGGAAATCTTTCTTTGATAATAATGTGCGTGTGGAAGAAGTGAAAAATATTTATACGGATAATGGACAATTCGAGCAACGACTTTGCTATGAAGTGATAGCTGTTCGAGATGAACAGACGCAAGAAACATTCCGTATTGTCATTGATGCTGAAAATCACAATGTTTTAAAAGTAGAATATTTAACCTAAGATAAAGAAAAAGCTCCCAGTTCATATAGCCAAAATTTACATCCCATGCGATAATGGAGGTATATATATTGTTCGGGGAGATGCTCATGGAAATAAAAATTGGAACACTATTACAACTAGAACCTACTTATACAGAACGTATAGAGAAATTCCGCTGTAAAGTAGTTGAACAAAAAGACAATATTCTTTATATTGACTATCCAACAAATGTAGTAACAAAGAAAACCGCTTTTTTAATAGATGGTTCAGAATTTAGGGCAACCTTTCGAACAGAGGATAAGCTTTCCTATGCATTCAATACAGAAGTAATAGGACGCAAGGCGGGCAATATACCGATGATTATGTTGCATTGCCCTCAAGAAGATGATTTTATTAAAATTCAACGTCGTGAATATGTTCGTGTTGAAACACCTGTTGATGTGGCAGTTCAATTTAATGAATTTAAGTATCAATTAGTCACAGCGGATATCAGTGCGGGTGGTATTGCACTAATTTTGAAAGGTGATGTAGCTTTCAAAGACGATGATGATGTTAAGTTAACGATTGTCTTACCATTTGCCAATGGAGATGTCATTTATGTCGTAACAGAAGCTACTGTTGTTAAGATATTTGAAAAAGAAGATAAGACAATTGCTACCATTCAGTTAACAGATACGGATGATATCGATCAACAACATATTGTACGTTTCTGCTTCGAACGTCAGCTAGTCAATCGCCGTAAAGAATTAAATCCTTTCGATGATTAAAATCACAGTAGCCCTCTTGTAAATAGAGGGCTTTTTTTTGTTAGTATGATACAATATGGTGTGAAAGAAAGTAGGGAAGCATAATGAACAAAAACATTCAAATTGCGATTGACGGACCTGCAGGAGCTGGGAAAAGTACAATCGCGAAAATCGTTGCAGAATCACTAGGATTCACGTATATCGATACGGGTGCAATGTATCGAGCAGTTACGTATAAAGCGATGCAACAAAACATACATTTAGATGATGAAGCAAAATTAGCAGAAATGTTAGCCGTTAGCTCAATTGAATTAAAGCCATCTCCTCAAGGTCAACTTGTTTTTTTAGACGGCGAAAACGTATCAGATGCAATACGCTCTAACGAAGTGACATCATCTGTTTCACAAGTAGCAGCACATGCCAAAGTACGTGAATTGTTGGTCGCACAGCAGCAAAAACTTGCTGCAAATGGTGGTGTTGTGATGGATGGACGGGATATTGCGACGCATGTGTTAAAAAATGCTGAACTCAAAATCTTCATGTCTGCTACTGTAGAAGAACGTGCAAGACGTCGTTTTATTGACAATGAAAAAAGAGGGATCGCGTCTTCAATAGAAAAGCTCCAAGAAGAGATTGCTTTGCGCGACAAAATGGACAGTGAGCGCGAAGCATCACCACTGATTCAAGCAGCGGATGCTATATTTTTAGACACAACGGAGCTATCAATTGATGCCGCAGCACAGGCCATTTTAAAATTAGCACAAGAAAAAATGGTATAAATCCTAAAATTTCAGACATTTTTTGAATTTAAAGGATTTATTTTTGTCTTTGTCTTCAATATCGAATAAAATAGTAAGGGAAGATGCGAAGGAGGGTTACATATGTCTGAAGAAATGAACTATGCAGAACAAACGTTTAACGAAGGTGATATCGTCAAAGGTATTGCAGAGCAGGTTGATGAAAAAGCGGTAACTGTTTCAATTCCAGGTGCACCGTTTGACGGTATCGTACCAATAAGTGAATTATCGAGCTTACACATTGAAAAAGCGTCTGACGCAATCTCCGTTGGGGATGAGTTAGAATTGATGATTACAAAAGTTGAAGAAGGAAACTATGTATTATCAAAACGTAAAGTAGATGCCTTAAAAGCATGGGATACACTTGAACAACAATTTACTGCTGAGGAAGTTTTCGAAGCGGAAGTAAAGGATATTGTTAAAGGTGGTCTTGTTGTTGATTTAGGAGTTCGTGGCTTCGTTCCGGCATCCTTAGTAGAAGATTATTTTGTTGATGATTTTGAAGATTATAAAGGGAAAGTATTAAGCTTTAAAATTGTTGAGCTAGATAAAGAAAAAAACCGCTTAATTTTATCACATCGAGCTGTAGTTGAATCTGAGAAAGCATCTCAGAAGAAAAATGTCATTAACCAAATTAAAGCTGGTGATGTATTAGACGGTAAAGTGCAACGTATAGCATCGTTTGGTGCATTTATTGACCTTGGTGGTATCGATGGCCTTGTTCATATTTCACAAGTATCACATGAGCATGTAAGTGATGTCAGTGAGGTTTTATCAGAAGGACAAGAAGTGAAGGTAAAAGTTCTGTCGGTAGATCCAGAGAATGAACGTATCTCATTATCCATTAAGGAAACAATTCCTGGACCTTGGTCGAATATTGAAGAGCGTGCAGCGAAAGGCACAATACTTGTAGGGAAAGTCAAACGCCTTACATCGTTTGGTGCTTTTGTAGAAGTGTTCCCTGGTGTGGAAGGCTTAGTGCATATATCGCAAATTGCGCATAAACATATTAATACACCACATGAAGCGTTAAAAGAAGCGCAAGAAGTACAGGTGAAGGTGCTGGATGTTAACGTTGACGAAGGTCGTCTAGCATTAAGTATAAAAGATTTATTGGAAAATCCAGAGGCAGAAGAAGTAATCGATTATGAATTACCAGAAGAAAACACAGGTTTCTCTCTTGGTGATGTCATCGGCGATCAACTGAAAAACTTTAAATAATCATGACATGCGAGGATATGATGTTGTATCCTCGCTTTCGTCTGTCATCATATGATAATTAAGCTACATAGTAATGTAACTATGCAAGCCCCATCACTGCGCTTCTAGTGAGCGAGTAAGAGCTTCTATCCATGGCATTTGCCTAATAAATGAGTGAAGCCATGTCTAGTTTGCTGCCTACAGAAGCCTATTTGGTGGGGCTTATTTTGTTTACATGTTAATTTGCCGATTTGGTGATACTAAGCGAAATGGCACGTGCGCAAAGGAAAATAAATAGGTGAATAATACGAGGAATAAAGAGCACGTTGGGACAAAAAACAACGATTATGTCGAGCAGAAAAGTAAAAAGTACTCTCCTCGATGGATATGTTATGATATAATGGCATTTTTCGTGTATAATAGCGAAAGATAAGAAGTTGGAAGGATGAAGTACAGATGACGAAACCAGTAGTAGCCATCGTAGGTCGTCCGAACGTAGGTAAGTCGACGATTTTTAATCGTATCGTTGGAGAACGTGTCTCGATTGTAGAAGATATTCCGGGAGTAACACGTGACCGTATTTATAGTTCGGCAGAGTGGTTAACACATGATTTTAATATTATTGATACAGGTGGTATCGAAATTGGAGACGAGCCGTTTTTAGAACAAATTCGTCAACAAGCAGAGATCGCTATTGAAGAAGCAGACGTTATTATATTTATGACGAATGGCCGTGAAGGCGTAACAGCAGCAGATGAACAAGTTGCAAAAATTTTATACAAAACAAAAAAGCCTGTCGTTCTTGCTGTCAACAAAATTGATAATCCGGACATGCGTGAAATGATTTATGATTTTTACGCACTTGGCTTTGGTGAACCTTGGCCAATTTCAGGCTCTCATGGCTTAGGCTTAGGGGATTTATTAGATGAGTGTGCAAAACACTTCCCTCAAGAGGATGAAAATCAATATGGCGATGACGTAATTAAATTCTCTTTAATTGGTCGTCCAAATGTCGGAAAATCATCACTAGTCAATGCCTTTTTAGGTCAAGAACGCGTTATTGTCAGCAACATTGCAGGGACAACGCGAGATGCAATTGATACACCTTACGAATATGATGGGCATGAATATGTCATTATTGATACAGCCGGTATGCGTAAAAAAGGAAAAGTGTACGAAACGACAGAAAAATATTCTGTGTTACGTGCGCTTCGTGCCATTGAACGCTCTGACGTTGTATTAGTTGTTCTGAATGCTGAAGAGGGCATTCAGGAACAGGATAAAAAAATTGCAGGCTATGCACATGAGGCTGGAAAAGCAATTGTTATTGTCGTTAACAAATGGGACGCGATTGAAAAAGACGAAAAAACAATGAATGTTTTTACGCAGCAAATCCGTGAGCACTTTTTATTCTTAGACTATGCTCCAATTATTTTCGTATCAGCCAATACAAAACAACGAGTACATCAAATTTTACCGATTGTGCAGCGCGTAAGTGAAAATCATGCAATGCGTATTCAATCGTCTATTCTGAATGAAGTGATTGAAGATGCTGTGGCACGTAACCCAGCGCCGACTGACAAAGGTCGCCGTTTACGTATTTACTATGCTACTCAAGTGGCGATTCAACCACCAACGTTTGTGGTATTCGTCAACGAAACAGAATTAATGCACTTCTCTTATGAGCGATTTTTAGAAAATAGAATTCGTGAAACATTCGATTTTGAAGGGACGCCAATTCGTTTAATTACACGTGCACGTGCATAATTTAAAATATTACACTTCAGTACGCCAACCCGACAATTGTTGTTGGGTGGCGTCTTTTTTCAAAGGATTAGGCTAAATCACTAATTGGTTAAAATATGTCTAGCATGCATATGGACCTTTAGCAATTAACCTGTAGGAATTAAAAGGGGGAATAACAATGGAACGAGTTTGTGTACTAGGAGCAGGCTCATGGGGATCGGCACTAGCAATGGTACTTGCGGAAAATGGACATGATACGCTTGTCTGGACGCATAGAGCAGATCAGGCTGAAGAAATGAATACGCAACATACAAATAAAAAGTATTTACCTGAAACGCTATTACCGGAGAATTTACATGCAACGAATGATATTGCAAAGGCAGTAGCTCACTCCAATACAATAATTGTAGCAGTACCAACGAAGGCTATTCGAGAAGTTTGTGAAAAGATGAATGCTACGTTAGATCAAAAAGTATTATTTGTCCATGTATCAAAGGGAATTGAGCCTGATTCATTAAAACGTATATCTGAAATTTTGGCTGAAAGCTTGCCAACTGAATTTATCGAAGACATTGTAGTACTTTCGGGGCCAAGTCATGCAGAAGAAGTCGTATTACATCATCCGACAACGATTACGGCAGCTTGTGCCAATATTGAAGCAGCTGAAAAAGTCCAAGATTTGTTTATGAATCAATTTTTCCGCGTTTATACGAATGAGGATGTTATAGGCGTAGAAATGGGTGGGGCATTAAAAAACGTGATTGCGTTAGCGGCAGGCATTACAGATGGGCTAAATTATGGTGATAATGCAAAAGCGGCACTAATTACACGTGGACTCGCTGAAATTACGCGCTTAGGTGTCAAAATGGGCGGAAATCCATTTACATTCGCGGGGCTGACAGGTATGGGTGATTTAATCGTTACATGTACAAGCGTGCATTCTCGTAATTGGCGTGCTGGAAATATGTTAGGTAAGGGTATGAAACTACCAGAAGTACTCGATCAAATGGGTATGGTAGTGGAAGGCGTACGAACAACAAAGGCAGCCTATCAATTAGCAGAAAAATATAATGTCGCAATGCCTATTTCAACAGAACTTTATGGTGTATTGTTCAACGATGTAGAACCAAAAGTGGCGGTTGATGCATTAATGATGCGTATGAAAAAGCGTGAAATTGACGAAATGATGCATTAAATTACCGTAACTTTTATTTTATTAAACAGCAAGAATTTGTCATGAAATGGACACAAAAAGGTATCTCAGACACACTGTGAGATACCTTTTTTAATTTAAATGACAAAAGAGAAATGTTGTTTTTAGTACTTTTCTCATAATGCAATTATGCAAAAAGTCCTTTTAATGTGTATAATCCTCTCTCTATTTAGTAAATATATGTTATAATTTCCATGGGTATATAATTGAATATAGCTATGTTCTTATTTCTGTAGTACATTTCTTGGATTTTATAAGTATATCAAAAAAATAGTATTTTCACTAAAGTCGTTAGGCTATTTTCTTTTTTGCTACAGCGCCATTTCTTTTTTGAAGTTGCCCATAGTATAATAAACGTTGATTGTCTCGTGTCATTGAAGAAAGGTGGTAGACGAAAATGGGTCCGTTAGCACATATGCCTGCACTAGATGTCATGTGGGTATCTTTTTATTGTATCGGCTTTATGATTTTGTCGGTGGGTTTAATTTATTTAGGCCGCAATAAAATTTCAAATGGTTTTTTACGTACAATCGTAAATTTATTAGCATACATACTGTTTGGACTTGGAACATTTTTAATGGTACTGATTATTGCCACATGGCCTTAAAAGGAGGAAGAACGTGTTATGAAAAAACTAAATGCTTTTCTTTTAACAGTGGCAATTGCCGTCTTGTTAGGTGGCTGTGCCTATCCTGAGGAAGAAAAAGCCGCAAACCAAGTGCCAGATGTCGATCAGTTAGCAGCCGTACAACGTGCTGTCAATGAATATCGTGAAGCGACTGGTGGCCTTGTGCCAATTAAAAACAGTGAAATGGATACAGATATTTATATAAAATATTTAATCGATTTTGAAAAACTTATGCCAAAATATATTGCTCAAATTCCTGGAAATGCCTATGAAAAGGGCGGTATTTATCAATACATTATTTGGGATCCGGAAAACAGTGCTGAAGTTAAGTTAGTAGACTTAAACTCTGCTGAGCGCATGCGAGAGATTAATATTCGAAAATTGGGTACGCAATATATCCCGACAAAGGGGGCAATTGCCGATAATGTGTATCAAATTAACTTTGAAAAATTAGGCTATAAATCAGAAGTGACGGTGAAAAGTCCATATTCAGGTGCTGAATTACCAATTTTTATGACTGGTGATGGCGAAATGCATGTGGATTATTCTATTGATTTAGGCCAACTTTTAAAAGAAGACAAGCCAGATGTGAAACCAGGTGATGATATTCGTCAATTGCTTGTCGAAAAGTATCCTGTTGTTCCAGCTTATTCAGTGCCATATACTGTGGATGAAAATGGAGAGCCAACTTATATGATGGATGCTTATAATGCAGACGTCAAAAAAGCTAAGGAAGAAGCTAAAGCCGCGCAAGAGAAAGAAAGCAAAGCTACGGATTCAAAATAAATTTTTCACCCCAATCATTAGATGTTGGTCTAATGATTGGGGATTTTTTTTATGTGCCAGTCACTCAAACAATTCTCATACATTTTCATATTTATCTGCATGGGCGCATATAGTGAAAAAGCGTAGATAAAGGAGGCAGAAACCTTGAGTGAAGCAGTATTTAAAGAAATTGCAGAGCGCACAAATGGCGATGTTTATATTGGTGTTGTTGGTCCAGTTCGGGTAGGTAAATCAACATTTGTAAAAAAAGTAATGGAAGCTGTAGTATTGCCGAATATTGTGGATGATACAGAAAGAATGCGAGCACAGGACGAGCTGCCACAAAGCTCGCCAGGCCCAGTTATCATGACTGCTGAGCCGAAGTTTGTGCCTGCTCAAGCGACTCGTATTGCGGTTGGCGAAGATGAAATGACATTCCAAATTCGTTTAGCAGATTGCGTTGGTTATGTGATTGAAGGTACAAAGGGCTATGAGGATGAAAATGGTCCGAAATACGTGCATACGCCTTGGCATACTGAGCCAATTCCTTTCCAAGAAGCAGCGAAAATTGGCACAGATAAAGTGATTCGTGACCATGCGAATATCGGGATTGTTGTGACAACAGATGGAACAGTAAATGGCATCAGCCGTCGTGCAGCTGAAAAAGCGGAAGAAGAGATTGTTGCGCAATTAACCGAAATTGGCAAGCCTTTTGTTATTGTGTTAAATTGTCAAATGCCGGCAAGAGAAGAAACGGTACAGCTTCGAAATGAGCTATTTGAACGATATAATGTTCCGGTAATTGCGATTTCAATCGATCAAATGCGTGCTTCTGATATTCAATATATTTTACAAGAGGCACTATTTGAGTTTCCGATTCGGACGATTGAGGTTGAAAAACCAGATTGGCTCGATGTCCTTGATGCTACTCACCCACTAAACGTGGCATTAATTGATTCGATGGAAGAAGTGCTTTCGTCTGTGATGAAAATTAGGGACGTGCAACAAGCTTCTGATGCCTTTAAAGCGATTGATTTTATCGATCAAAGTGAAGTGGTACATGTCGATTCAGGAATCGGTACAGCGGTTATTCGTGTGTCATTACAAGGTGAATTATATAAAGCTGTTTGTAATGAATGGTTGGAAGAGCCGATTGAAACAAAGCGCGATTGGCTGCTATTTATTAAAGAGGCTGCTGAAGCAAAAGAAGCCCAAAAACGCTTTAAAGATGCCATTACTGAAGCAGATAATAGTGGTTATGGCGTAACATTGCCAATGATGCAAGAATTCGAACCAACTGCTCCAGAACTAATTAAGCAAAATAATTTCTACGGCGTACGGATGAAAGCAAAAGCGCCATCCTATCATATTATTCGTGTTGATATGGAATCAGAATTTGCGCCACTTATTGGTTCTGAATTCCACAGTCAGCAGTTATTAAAAGATTTAAACCATGCTTATTTACATGATCGTGATGCGCTTTGGCAAACACAACTTTTCGGTACGCCATTGCATGAAGTGTTAAAAGAGGGCATACGTTATAAAATGAATGCAGTACCACCTACAGCTAAAAAACGTATGCGTCAAACAATTGAGCGTATGGTGAATGAAGGTGATAGAGGATTAGTGACATTTATTTTATAGAGATAAAATGGAAAATACTGAGCAAAAAAATAGTGCAGGACTATTCGTATTTATGCGAAAAGTCCTGTTATTTTTGTTTTTTGCGTGAAAAACGCATTTTTTGGTTATAATCATGAATGAATACAGTTGCGTCGCGGTTTTCTATGTGTTACTCTTTTTACAGAATTGGTTCATGACCCTTTGAGAGGAGGTGAATGGTGTGAATAAAACAGAATTAGTAAACTCTGTTGCTGAAGCTGCAGGTCTTTCTAAAAAAGACGCTTCTAAAGCAGTTGAAGCTGTATTTGATACAATTCAAGATGCTCTTGCAAAGGGTGACAAAGTACAATTAATTGGTTTTGGTAACTTTGAAGTACGTGAACGTGCGGCTCGTAAAGGTCGTAACCCACAAACTGGTAAAGAAATCGAAATCGCTGCTAGCAAGGTACCTGCTTTCAAACCAGGTAAAGCGCTTAAAGATGCTGTAAAATAATACACGTCTAGTAGTTACATAGAGCAGTCTTCATGTAAACGAGCATGAGGGCTGCTCTTTTTAACTTAATTTATAAAATGACTTATAGCAGTAATACATGAAATCGTTTTACTAAGATTTGTATACATAGCATAATGAACGACAACTATAACTTGCTTCACCACAAGTCCCTTATTACTAAAAATGAGGATAAATGCCAAATAGGAACGGATAAGAGCAAGCATTCCATCAAAGATTGATTTATGTTAAATGCTCTAGAAGGATAGCATGGATTTTAAGATGACTTTTTGAGCAAACTTGAATATAAAATTTGGAAACAAAGACGGCAGTTAATGCCTAATTACAGAAGTTATGTTGAATTTCTTTTAATTCAAGTAAGTCGTTTTGCGCTTAACTTTTGGATATGCTACGATGCATAGGGAAATGTGTAATGTTTTGATACGCAGGAGGGTTTTTACGAATGTCGAATGTAGATTTATTGAAAATAGAACAAGCAGTGAAAATGATTTTAGAAGCTGTGGGCGAAGATGTGAATCGTGAAGGATTACTCGATACACCAAAACGCGTTGCTAAAATGTATGCTGAAATGTTTAGTGGCTTACATGAAGATGCAAAAGATTATTTTAAAACGGTTTTCCATGAGGATCATGAAGAACTAGTGCTTGTAAAGGATATCCCATTTTACTCAATGTGTGAGCATCATCTAGTGCCATTTTACGGCAAAGCACATGTAGCTTACATACCAAACGACGGCATTGTAGCGGGCCTAAGTAAATTAGGTCGCGCAGTGGAAACGATTGCACGTCGTCCGCAATTACAAGAACGGATTACATCATCAGTAGCCGACACGATTATGGAAATGCTATCTCCTAAAGGTGTTTATGTCGTTATTGAAGCAGAACATATGTGTATGACTATGCGTGGACTGAAAAAGCCTGGATCTAAAACGGTTACATCAGTTGCACGTGGCATTTATGAACAAGATGAGGTAAAACGTAGAGAAGTCTTGTCATTTATTCAAATGTCTTAAACTGCATGTCTAATTATGTTATGATGGACTAAGAATTTGTCGGATTTAAGGAGTGTACAGACAATGGCGCAAGATTATATAGTAATACAGGCAGAAGAAGATGGTGTACATGTAATTGGGTTAACACGTGGTACGGATACGAAATTCCATCATTCTGAAAAATTAGATGCAGGGGAAGTAATGATTGCTCAATTTACTGAGCATACTTCTGCCATGAAAATTCGTGGCAAAGCACAAATCCACACAGCACATGGTGTTATTCAAAGTGAAGGTAAAAAGTAGCATAGTCATGTAAGTTAGCTTCCGTCGGTAGAGTCAACATACAGTGCTGATGACTGGTTAGTTATAATCTGCAGATGTGCCAAATGCATATGAAAAAAGTAATATGTGTTGGTGAAACTGGCTTTTACGGGCAAGTAGATTTCCTACCATTTTTTTCTTGTACTTTCCGTGGTAGGGTTCTACTGCCCGTTCGTGTTGGTGAAAGCAAAAACTTTTTATTCCGAATAGATGCTTATGCTATAATGACTCAGTAAGCAAGCGTTAAGTCATGTTGATGATGAACGTATTTGAAAGTGAAATGGAGTAAGGTCTATGAATGCAACATACATTCAAAATTCAATTGCACAGTTAAAAACAGAGATTTTCATGGATGTTCGTCATAGAACTTTGCAAAAATACACAGGAGCGCCTGTGCTCGATGAAAATCAACTGTTTTACTTGTTAGTGCCCTTCTTGAATGGAGAAGAGTGGCAACAAGAGCAAAGGGAAGCTGCAATAACTGTTGGAATTGTATATGCAGCGTTAGCGGCACATGATCATATAAAAGAATTAGATGCCACTTCAAAGGAACAGCAGCTAACCGTTTTGGCTGGGGATTTTTATAGTGGCCGGTATTATGAAATTTTAGCAATGTCGGGAAATGTCGCATTAATTCGGAATTTATCACAAGGTATCGTGTCACGTTGCGAACATCAAATAAAAGTGTATGAGGCAAAACAGCGTACAGTGGAACAATGGTGTTCTTCAATTAGCAATATCGAGTCAGGTTTAATTGCGAAATTTTTTGAGCTTTATGCATTGCATCATTATATTCCAATAATGGAGAAGAGCTTATTGATCTTACGATTAGAAAGAGAATGGGCTATGTATCAACGTGGACAAAAATCATTGATGAGTAAAGTGCTAGAACAAAGTGCATTACAGACAGGCGCGACCTTCAATAGCGTCTTACAAGATAAAATTGCCCGCTTAAAAACAGAGCTGTTGCAAGTAATAGCACAAGCATCATTTTTACAAAGTGATGTGAAACAAGCTCTACAAGCACGTGTAGATGCATCGATTGCTTCTACAAACGGATAAGAGAGGTTTTTCTAAAATGGCTAAATCAAAAGAAGAGCACGTTCACGAAGTATTTGAAAGTATTTCTGAAAGCTATGACAAAATGAATGGTGTAATTAGCTTCCAAATGCATGTAGGCTGGCGCAACGATACGATGAAGCGCATGGCTGTCAAGCCTGGATCGAAAGCGCTAGATGTTTGTTGTGGTACAGCTGACTGGACAATTGCACTAGCTGAAGCAGTTGGAGAAAGTGGCGAAGTTAAGGGACTGGATTTCAGTCATAACATGCTGCAAGTGGGCGAAAAAAAAATAACGCCTTACCCACAAATTGAACTGATACAAGGAAATGCAATGGAATTACCATTTCCAGACAATACATTTGATTATGTGACGATTGGTTTTGGTCTACGCAATGTTCCTGATTATTTACAAGTGTTAAAAGAAATGAATCGTGTTGTAAAACCGGGGGGCATGGTTGTATGTTTAGAAACATCTCAATCAGAAATACCTGGCTATCGACAACTATTCCGTTTTTATTTTAAATATATTATGCCGATATTTGGTAAAATTTTTGCGAAAAGTTATAAAGAGTATTCTTGGTTACAGGAATCTGCAAATGATTTCCCAGGTATGAAGAAGCTAGCGGCAATGTTTGAACAGGCAGGTTTAGAAAAAGTAACGTACAAAGCATACAGTGGCGGTGCTGCGGCAATGCATATGGGCTTTAAAAAGGTACGTTAATGGGGGAAGGTTTTCAAGCGTGGAAAAGATGAAGTTAAAACTACTCTATTCCGATTTGAAGTCAGATATTGATATCATCGAACAAGAATTAGAAAAAGCGGTGAATTCGTCTTCGCATTTAATTAACGATGCTTCTCTCCATTTATTACAAGCTGGTGGCAAACGAATCCGACCAATCTTTGTGTTGCTTGGCGCAAAATTTGGCGATTATGATATCGAAAAGATGAAAAATGTGGCTGTGCCTTTAGAGCTCATTCACATGGCGTCGCTAGTGCATGATGATGTGATTGATGATTCCAATATGCGACGAGGACGTCCAACTGTCAAATCCCAATGGAATAACAGAGTAGCAATGTACACGGGCGATTTTATTTTTGCACGTGCACTTGAGTACATCACAAAGCTAGAGGATCCACTTGTTCATCAAATTTTGGCACGTACAATGGTAGAAATTTGCAATGGCGAAGTGATACAAATTGAGGACAAGTTTAGATTGGATCAGGGCTTAAAGGATTACTTCAGACGTATTAAACGAAAAACGGCATTACTTATTTCTTCAAGTTGTGAGATTGGTGCAGTGGCAGCAGGTGTTGATGCAAAAACAGTAAGCCATTTGAAACGCTTTGGCTACTTTGTTGGTATGAGCTTTCAAATAATCGATGATGTATTAGATATTATGGCGACAGATAAAGAATTAGGGAAGCCAGCAGGTAGTGACTTATTGCAAGGTAATATTACCTTGCCGATTTTGTTATTAAAAGATGATCCACAAATGCAACCTTACTTAGCAAAAGTGTTTGCAGGGACATTAACGGAGCTTGAGCGCCAAAATTTGTTGCAATATGTGCGTAAATCTGACGCAATTACACAAGCTAATAAAATGAGTGATAAGTATTTGAAAAAAGCTTTACAAGAAATAGATGCTTTACCAAAACATCCAATTAAGAAAAAGCTTCGTGACATCGCTTTGTTTATGGGCAAGCGTAAATTCTAGCTTTTTGTTGTGCTAAAGCTTATTTTTTGTTAATATTTATCGGTAGGTGTAAAACCTGTTAGACGAATTTAAGGAGTGTTTTAAACATGGCAATCGAAAAAACTTTTTTAATGGTTAAGCCTGATGGCGTAGAACGACAAGTAGTAGGTGACATCGTTGACCGTTTTGAACGTCGCGGTTTTGTATTAAAAGGCGCTAAATTAATGGTAATTCCTCAAGAATTAGCTGAAAAACACTATGCTGAGCATGCTGAACGTCCATTCTTCGGTGAATTAGTAGACTTCATCACTTCTGGTCCAGTATTCGCTATGGTATGGGAAGGCGAAAACGTAATCAAACTTGCACGTACAATGATGGGTGCTACGAAACCAGAAGAATCTAACCCAGGTACAATCCGTGGTGACTACGCTACAACTGTATCTCACAACATCATCCACGGTTCTGACTCTCTTGCATCTGCAGAGCGCGAAATCGGTTTATTCTTCGGTGAAGATTTAGTTTAATTCGCACTTCTTAAGAAGCATAGCGAAAAAAAACTACGAATAGAACTCAAAAAAAAATCATCTATTTTTCCGATGTAACTTTTACCTTCTAACAAAAAATGTTAGGGGGTTTTTTGTTTGTTCAAATATCTCTCAATAAAGTGAAGAACGCAAACATTGATTTAAGCTTTTTGACTAGCAAAACTGAAATAGAACACCAAAGAAAGCAATGGTGAAAAAATCAATAACTCAATAGTTAAAATGGATTCTTTTGATGAGTTGGACAACAAAAATATAACAATTCAATACGCGACACAAATTTTAAATCAACAGTGGTGACTAAGTGGATTAAGACCAAGGACAATTGATTAGGTATAACTATAATTTTAAGCGTTTTGTTGAGGTAACCGAAGTTGAATATCTACATAAAATTAATAATGAAAAATTGATCAATATTTGTGAAGGACATTTCTTTATATGGTCGTTTAAGCCGTTTTAAGCAAGTGTTACGATATACTTAAAGTTTTGCACAAACATCAAAATAAAAGTAAATTCAAGCGTTAAGGAAGCTGCTACAGAAAAAGAGTTAGCATTAGTGTTATTGCTTTTGGATAAATCAACCATGTGGTTGCGTTTGATTTTTACTTAAAACATTATTATCGTTATCGACCTGATAAATAATTTCTTGAAGAAAGATTCCCTCTATTCAGTTGAATTAATGGGTGTGTAGAAGTGCGAGATTATAAAACAGATTATGATGAGATTGCGGTAGCCTATCATTAAGTTGGTGTGCTTTTCTATATGAATAGATTAATGAATAAATATAAAGCGACAAAGCGAACACAAGCTCATGGTGGTAATAAGGCGTGTAACAAAGTGCTATTCTTTCAACTTTGAGTCAGCCAGCTTACAACAACAATGGTAGCAAGCTTATAGAGTACTTTAACGAGCTTGCAAGAGTTGATAGATTTTGCTTGGGCTTGTTTCAATGGACGTTAGGAAGCTTACCTATTTCATAACAATCACTATGTACAAACTTTTCACCGAATTAAAATTAAACAATATATGTTTGAGCTATCATTTATCATTCTACTATGTTAAATTAAGGAATAAATGACTAATACCTCTATCTCAAATATTGGGATTATGATAACATATATTTGAATCTTTTAACTTTAAATACTTATGAAAGGAAGTGTAATAATCATATATGAAAAAGATATTGAAACCATTGATTAGTGTTATTGCCATTGGTACCCTCTCTCTATCTATAAACATCGATAAAAATGTATTCGCTAATAATATTGCAAATACATGTGCGTATAATTCGACATCGAAAGTAAACCCTGATTATTCCACAATGAACTGTTTGTTAACTGAAACAGCACTGAAATATGATGTTCCTCCTGAAATTGTGAAGGCAATAGCGGAAGGTGAAAGTGGAAATTGGCGTCATTTTGATAAGAATGGTGAAGCAATTGTGACAGCTGATAATGGAATAGGCATTATGCAAATTACAAATCAAGCAGGCTACAACCAAGATAGACTAAAAAGCGATATTGTCTATAATATTCAAGCTGGTGTAGAGACGCTAGATAATATGTTTAAGCGAAAGGATTTACCTAGCATCAACGGTGGAGAAAGAGATGTACTGGAACATTGGTACTTCGCTATTATGGCTTATAACGGTACTAAGCCAGTAAATAGTCCAATTGTTCAAGCAACTGGTGAAAGAAATACCAATGCCTATCAAGAAAGAATTCTCCGTATTATTAATAAATTGGAATTAATAGACTTAACAGAGCTGCCTTTTTCACGTGAACATTTTCAGTATGACTCTAACAGCAGGGAAAATATTAAATTTTCAACGATGAACTATGACTTTGATTTACCATTAACAAAATCTAAGTATTATTTTGAAAAAAATCAAAAAGTTAGTGCAATAACGAATGTAACAATTAGGACACGACCTACTACGGATAGTCCTTCTTTGGGTACTTTACGTGAAGGTGAAATTGTTACCATTACAGGTCCTTTTGAATATGAAAAAGTATCAACGAAGAAAAACCATTTTGTGTGGTATCCTGTGAAAAGAAGTGACGGGACAGAGGGCTATGTAGCATCAAGTTATTTAAACTACTCAGCTGCAACACCAACACCTCCAGTAACACCGCCCACAACGGGCAACATTGATGTATCAAAGTTTGCTGATTACAATGCAAACCAATACTGGGCTGAGGATTTTAAGTGGGCAGTCAACATCGGTATCATCAGTGGATACCCAAATGTGAAAAACCCATCAACAGGTAAGTACGAAAACTTACTTAAACCGTACACGAACTTAACGGAAAACCAAATGTTATCTATCCTATTCCGTTACTTCAAACCATCAGAACTAGCTTCAACGAAAGCTAATACTTCATGGTATGGAGACGTAAACTACCAACTGGCTACAAAATACTCTCTACCAGTCCTAGGTGCAAACACAGCATCCAAACAAGCCATTGCAGGGAAGGATATCACACGAGGTAACTTCGCTCGTATCTTAGTTTCAATGCATTATGGTAAGACCGTATCTCAGTCAGAGGCTATTAAATTCCTTCGTGATAATGGTTTAACAACTACTAAAACAAATGAAGAGTTTAAACCAAATGATTCTCTAGCAAGAGCGCACACAGTGGCATTCTTCCACCGTTACGAACAAATATTCAATAACTAAATTGCTACTTACAAGTGAAAAGGTGACTATAAAAGTCATCTTTTCTTTTTTATGTTTAATAAATCCTTTCTTGACACAATTGGAGAAAGCATAACAATGGAAGGCGCTATAATAAGTGACAAAATAGCTATTGAAAGACATATGAATTTACAAACTTTCCATCTGTTTTGGCTGAGAGTGCAATCCTTATAAGCTATAACTTTTTTTAGATAAATGCTATAATATTCAGATAATTCGTTGCTAGTAAATAGTTTTATAAAGCGGTATATATTTTCTAGCAAGCAAATAAACTTAAACGTAATGCATTAAGGGGAATGACAGAAACGTTTTAGAAAAGGGGTAGTGATATGAGAGAAGTAGTAATAGTAGCAGCTGTTCGTACCGCAGTTGGACGTAGTAAAGGCGCTTTAAAGGATGTACGTGCAGATGATTTAGCAGCAGATGTATTACAAGAAGTAGTAAAGCGTGCAGGGATTGACAAAGGTCAAGTGGAGGATGTTATTTTCGGCTGTGTGACGCAATCAGGTGAGCAAGGTGCAAATATTGCCCGCACAGCGTTATTAATGGCAGGCTTCCCAGAGAAAGTTCCTGGCGTCACGATTGATCGACAATGCGGTTCTAGCCAGCAAGCTGTGCATTTTGGCGCACAAGCTATCTTAGCAGGTGATATGGATACTGTCATTGCTGGTGGTGTAGAAAGTATGACAAGGGTGCCAATGTTTTCAAATATGCAGAGTGCCCATAAAGGCAAACGCTTACAAGAAAATTATACGATTATTCATCAAGGGCTATCAGCTGAGAAAATGGCGGCAAAATGGCAATTTTCAAAAGACCATTTAAATCATTTTGCTTATGAGAGTCATAGGCGAGCTTTAGCAGCCATTGAGGCAGGTCTTTTTCAACAGGAAATCATGCCTGTCCATCTCACACAAGAAGACGGAACGGTTACCATATTTAATGTCGATGAAGGGCCTCGAGCAGATACCACTATGGAACGATTAAATAACTTAAAAACCGTCTTTCAAGAGCAAGGGGTTATTACAGCCGGTAATGCAAGCCAAATGAGTGATGGGGCATCGGCTGTCGTGCTGATGTCGTTAGAAAAAGCACAAGAGCTTGGCATTCAACCGCTTGCAAAAATTGTTACACGCGTTGTGGTAGGCTCTGATCCGACGCTTATGCTTACGGGTCCAATTGAAGCTACAAGACAAGCCTTGAAACGTGCAGGACTGACAATTGAAGAGATAGATACGTATGAAGTCAACGAAGCCTTTGCTCCTGTGCCACTTTCTTGGTTACATGATATCGGTGCAGACCCAGCAAAGCTAAATCCAGATGGTGGTGCTATTGCTTTAGGGCATCCATTAGGAGCAACGGGTACGAAGTTGTTAACGACAATGGTATATCGGATGCAACGTGAAAATTTACGCTATGGCCTCATTGCTATATGTGAGGGTATGGGTATGGCAAATGCCACAATTATTGAAAAAATGTAAAGGGGTTGTGTGGGATGAAATGTCATGAAGTTGTAGCGATTGTAACAGGTGGTGCATCAGGTTTAGGGGAGGCAACTGTCCGGAAAATTGTTGGAGAAGGTGGTAAAGCTGTTATTTTTGATGTCAATGATGAGAGAGGGCAGACACTTGTGCAAGAATTAGGTGATAATGTCCGCTATGTCCGTGTTGATGTGACACAGGAAGCGGATGTGGCAGCGGGCATTGAACATGCGATAGCAACATTTGGACTGATTAATGTAGCTGTTAACTGTGCAGGGATTGCGGATGCGAGTAAAGTCATTTCAAAACGAGGTGTCCATGCACTTGAGTTATTTTCGAAAGTGATAGCTGTCAATTTAATTGGGACATTTAACGTTATTCGTCTTGCAGCCGAACAAATGCAGCATAATAAGCCTGATGAAGATGGGCAGCGAGGCGTTATGATTAATACAGCATCTGTGGCTGCATTTGATGGTCAAATAGGACAAGCGGCTTATAGTGCCTCAAAGGGTGGAGTAGCGGCGATGACATTGCCAATTGCGCGCGAGCTTGCAGCGTTAGGAATACGAGTAATGACGATCGCGCCTGGGCTAATTGAAACGCCGATGTTTGCGTCGCTAGCTGAACCAGCTCGTACAGCACTAGCAACTATGACACCGTTTCCTAAACGTCTTGGCAAACCATCCGAATATGCATTGCTTGTAGAAAGTATTATTCATAATGTTATGCTTAATGGCGAGGTCATTCGCCTTGATGGTGCGATACGCATGCAACCGAAATAATAAAATTGAAGTACTTATGATGTAAATGAATAGTCGTCGATAAAAACAAATGTTTTGTAGCAGCGGTCAGCTTCGGTTTAATTAGGGCGTGATAAACGTCAAGATAATGAAAGGGAGCGATGTTATGCATATGATGGATACACCTTTACTACTGACAAGTTTTTTAAGTCGGGCAGAACGATTCTTTCATGCGAAGAAAATCTATTCGCGTACATGCCCTACAACGATTCATGAGTTTACTTATAAAGAGTTTGCTATTCGTACTCGTAAATTAGCGGATGCTTTAACAACACTAGGCATGGACCGAGGTATAAAAGTGGGTACTTTTGCTTGGAATCATCATCGTCACTTAGAGGCATATTTTGCCGTACCGTGTGCTGGTGCAGTACTGCATATGATTAATATTCGCTTGGCGCCTGAGCATATCGTGTATGTGATAAATCATGCAGAAGATGAAATTTTACTTATTGATGAAAATCTAGTTCCTGTCATTGCACCAATCGTGTCTCAGCTTAAAACAGTGAAGTATTTTATTGTTATGGGGGATGCAGTGGAATTGCAAAACTCGGCATTACCCAATGCGCTGTCTTATGAAGACCTACTTGCAGAGGCAAGTGGTGATTTTGAATTTCCAGACGATATAGAGGAGAATGCACCTGCTGGCATGTGCTATACAAGTGCAACAACAGGTATGCCAAAGGGTGTTGTCTATACACATCGGAGCATTGTTCTTCATAGCATTACAGCTGGGCTGTCTGATAGCATCGCGATATGTGAACGTGATGTCGTGTTACCGGTCGTCCCAATGTTTCATGCCAATGCTTGGGGCTTACCGTTTGCTAGCGTGTTATTTGGGGCTACTCAAGTACTACCTGGACCGATGTTTACACCGCAGCTATTAGCGGATTTAATTGAACAGTACAAAGTAACATTAACAGCGGGCGTTCCAACGATTTGGCTTGGTGTGTTACAAGCGCAACGTCAACAACCACGTGATTTATCGTCGTTACGTTCGATTATTTGTGGTGGCTCTGCATCGCCCATTGGTCTTGTGCGCGGTTTTGAAGAAGAACAAAAAATTCCGTATTTTACGGGCTACGGTATGACCGAGACATCACCACTTGTTAGCTTATCGACCTACTTATCACATATGGAACACTATACGACAGACGAAAAAATGCACGTTCGCACAACGCAAGGGATCACGATGCCACTTCTTGATATGCGAATCGTTAATGAACATGGTGAGGTACCGTGGGACGGCAAGACGATGGGGGAAATTACAATAAGAGGCCCTTGGATTGCTAGTGAATATTATAAAGATGAGCGCACGGCAGAAGCTTTTAAAGATGGGTGGCTATATACTGGAGATATTGCGGTGATGACCCCTGATGGCTATATAAAAATTACAGATCGTACAAAAGACTTGATTAAGAGTGGTGGGGAATGGATTTCATCTGTGGAGCTTGAAAATGCCTTAATGACACATCCGAAAGTGTTTGAAGCGGCCGTGGTGGCCATTCCACATGAGAAATGGTTGGAACGTCCGCTGGCATGTGTCGTTCCTAAGCCTGAATATAAAGATTCCATTACGAAGGAGGAACTGCTCGATAGTTTGCGTACACAGTTCCATAAAACGTGGATTCCCGATGATGTTGTTTTTTTAGATGAAGTGCCGAAAACATCCGTTGGCAAATTTATGAAAGCTAAGTTAAGGGAAAATTTAAAAGATTATCGTGTGAAAATTTAACAGTTATATTAATATGGTAATAGACTGGAGCTGGGACATAACTCAAAAAATTTAAGAAACAGACGAAAGGTGTTCATAATTTTTTGCTATATGGAGAACTTAGCTATTCATGCTCTTGCAATAAAAAAATTAGAAGTGTTCACTAGTTGTTGGTAGCGGAAGGGGTGACTCCTGCTCAGAACAGCACACAATGTAAGACGCTGGCATTCCGCGCGTTAGCGAGGGTTGTGGCTTACTGTGCTGAGCGGAAAGCACCGCCGTAGCGGACAACAACGGCATAGCGAAAAAGTGTTGGATTGATTGCAGTCAATCTAACACTTTTTCTCTTTTGATGCCTTTTATTGCATTGGATGCTGTGTTGAGAGAAAACGCTTGATGTCTATAACAAAAGACGTGTGTTTTTCCTCGAACTAGTTTTTCCATTGTTGATTAATTAGAAAATGGATGGAGTACACTTAAAAAAGGAAACTATTTGCTTGTTTTATCGTATAATCTTTATAGATAGGGGGAAGAGAAATTATGGAAATCGCTATTGTTGCTATTATTGGCGGCATTATGGTCGCTTTGGCTGGGATATTTACTGATGCGCGTACGAAGGGACAAAAACTTAAATTAAAGACAATCGAACAAGAAGTGGAATTAGAGAAGCTAAGATTGGAATCATATACAAAAGAAACCGAAAAACTGCGACTAGAATTGGAACATTCGAAAGTGCTACTATTAGAAGAGAAGAAAAATACAACGAGGTAACTTTGAATACACATGAAAGACTATTTCAGTAAAGGCATTTTTCCGCTATAATGGAAATACGACGCTAGAGGGGAAGATGACCGTATGTCAGATTATGAACAATTTGTAGAAGGTATTAAGCGCAAAACAGGTATTGATTTAGCGTTATATAAAGAAGCGCAAATGAAAAGACGATTAACTTCACTCTATGAGAAAAAGGGATATCGTAATTTTGTTGATTTTTTTAAGGCTCTTGAACAAGATCGCGATTTAATGAATGAATTTCTAGATCGAATGACCATTAATGTTTCGGAGTTTTATCGAAATGGAAAGCGCTGGGAAGTATTGCAAAAGAAAATTTTTCCAAAGTTGTTGCAATCCAACAAGCGTTTGAAAATTTGGAGTGCTGCCTGTTCTACTGGGGAAGAACCTTATTCATTAGCAATGGTATTATCACAATTAGTACCGTTATCGCAAATTCAAATAATCGCCACAGATTTAGATGAAAATGTCATTCAAAAAGCTAAATTGGGCGTCTATCCAGAGCGTTCTTTAGCAGAGGTTCCAAAAGATATTCAGGCGAAGTATTTTGAGCAAGAGGGAAGCTTCTACCGAGTGAAAGATGAAATTAAACGTTGTGTGACATTTAAAAAGCATAATTTGCTTAACGATCATTATGATGCCAATTATGATCTGATCGTGTGCCGCAATGTGATGATTTATTTTACCGAAGAAGCAAAGGATCAAATCTATGCAAACTTCAGTAAAGCATTACGACAAGATGGCATTTTATTTGTCGGCTCAACGGAGCAAATATTTAATCCTTCGCGTTATGAATTTGAGGTAGAGGATACATTCTTCTATCGAAAAAAATAGCAAACTATATGATGAAAAGCATTCGTACAGTGAACAAGATGACTGTCACGTACATAAAATTGCCAAGACACTAGACATAGATGATCGTACGCTTTTCGCTTGTCATAAGCAAAAAGCGTATTTTTTTATTAAGTTCACCATTTTGCTGCCGATAATTTCCAGTAGAATGTGTAGCGTTAGAATAGTTGGATGTGTTACTAGAAAACCTTCTTTTTTTAAATGAATCGTTCAGAATATTCGCATATAATACTGTGCTGTTTATTTGATCGTATTAATAGCAAGGTGGTATGACATTTGTAAAAGGACTGTTTTTTTAGAGAATATATGATATAGTGAAAAATACATACTTTAGCGAGTTGAAGGGAGAAAGCGTTTATGCGTTATTTAACAGCAGGTGAATCACACGGACCGCAATTAACAACGATAATTGAGGGTTTACCGTCACTTTTACCAATTACAGCAGAGAAAATTAATCATGATTTAAAACGTCGTCAAGGAGGACATGGCCGCGGTCGCCGTATGCAAATTGAGACAGATACAGTAGAAATAGTAGGTGGTGTGCGCCACGGACAAACGCTAGGTTCTCCAGTTGCGCTTGTTGTCACAAATGATGACTGGAAGCATTGGACAAAAATTATGGGGGCCGAACCATTAGCAGAGGATATTAATCCAGAAGATATAAAACGTCAGATTTCACGTCCGCGTCCGGGTCATGCAGATTTAGTAGGCGGCATGAAATATGGGCATCGCGATTTACGCAATGTTTTAGAGCGTTCGTCTGCGCGTGAAACAACTGTCCGCGTAGCTGTTGGTGCCGTTGCTAAAGCATTATTAAATGAGCTTGGTATATCAATTGTGTCACATGTTACAGAAATCGTAGGCATTAAGGCAGACACTTCTGTAATTGAAGGGAAATCAGTAGCAGAAATTCGTACGATTGTTGAAGCAGATCCATGTTACTGTGTAGACCCTGTTGCTTCTGCAAAAATGGTGGAGGCAATCGATGAGGCGAAAAAAGCAGGTGACTCTATCGGTGGTGTTGTTGAAGTAATTGTTGAGGGTATGCCAGCTGGTATTGGCTCTTATGTGCATTACGATCGCAAGCTTGATGCGAAATTAGCGGCAGCTATGTTATCAATTAATGCCTTTAAAGGTGTTGAATTCGGTATTGGCTTTGAAATGGCTCGTCGCAAAGGTTCAGAAGTCCATGACGAAATTATTTGGTCAGAAGAAGAAGGATATACACGTGCAACGAATCGACTTGGTGGCTTAGAAGGCGGTATGTCAACAGGTATGCCAATTGTCGTTCGCGGTGTTATGAAGCCTATTCCAACGCTGTATAAACCTTTGCAAAGTGTTGATATTGAAACAAAAGAACCGTTTAAAGCAAGTGTTGAACGTTCTGATAGCTGTGCAGTACCGGCGGCATCTGTTGTTGCCGAACATGTTATTGCCTGGGAAATAGCAAATGCGATTATGGAGCAATTCCACGGAGATCAATTGCCACAACTACAAGCTCAAATTGAAGAACAACGCCGTTACGCAAAGGAGTTTTGATATATGCGTGTACCAGTAGCGACAACATCACATCAGTATGAAGTAGTGCTTGGGCATAATTTTTTAGCTGAAGCAGTCAAAACATTTGACGATAAACTGCAAAAAGCAGATAAACTCATTGTTTTTACAGATGCCAATGTGTGGGCTGCCCAAGGGGAATATTTTAAGGGCCATTTCCCATATGACTTTGAGGTCTTTGTGCTACCGGGTGGTGAAGCTTGTAAAACTTTTGAGCAATACAATGCAGCACAAACTTTCTTACTTGAACAAAAATGTTCACGAAAATCATTTATTTTTGCCTTTGGCGGCGGAGCAGTTGGCGATTTAACAGGCTTTGTTGCAGCTACCTATATGCGAGGAGTACCGTTTATTCAAATCCCAACGACGATTTTAGCACATGACTCAGCAGTGGGAGGTAAAACAGCTATCAATCATCCACTAGGCAAAAATATGATTGGTGCTTTCTACCAGCCTGAAGGGGTAATATACGATACGCTCTTTATTGAGAGTTTGCCAGAGCGTGAGGTGCGTTCGGGAACAGCTGAAGTTATAAAACATGCGATGATTTCAAGTGCTTCCTGGCTACAGCAATTAATGGGGGCTGAATCAGTCATTCATTTTAGTACAACGGAATTGGCTCAACAGCTAAAGGCTGGCATTGAGGTAAAGGCGAAAATTGTGTCTGAAGATGAAACCGAACAATCTGTGCGCAAATATTTAAACTTAGGTCATACATATGGCCATGCTATTGAAGCAGCAGCAGGTTATGGGAAAGTCGCACATGGTGAGGCAGTGATGATTGGTCTGGTGTATTGTCTTTTACTGAGTGAGCGATATGGTAAGCTGGATCGTGACTTTACAACAGCATTTTTACATTTTGCTGTAAAAAACGGCTATCCTTTCGAAGCGGTGAATGATTATTCATTTGAACAGTTAACAACGTATTTATTAAAAGATAAAAAAGCGGAATATGGTGTATTACAATTTGTCCTGCTAGAAGAAATTGGGAAACCTTTTGTGCGACCAATTGAGTTAGCAGAATGCAAAGAAATAGATGCAGAATTCCGCCAATTATTAGCGGAGGTGCTTGGATGATTCGTGGTTTAAGAGGCGCAATTACAATTGAATTGGACAAGCCAGAGCTTGTATGGGATGAGACAGCTAGATTAGTACGTGAAGTAGTAGCAGTAAACGGTGTTGCGGTAGAGGATATTGCCTCTATTGTCATTTCGACAACGCCGGATATTACATCAGCGTTTCCAGCGCGTGCTGTTAGGTTAATGGAAGGCTGGCAGTATGTTCCTGTCATGTGTATGCATGAAATGGACGTGCCTGGAGCTTTGCCATTATGCATTCGCGTGTTAATTCATGCGAATGTCGAAATGGCGCAAAAAGATGTAAAGCATATTTATTTAAATGATGCAATCAAATTAAGACCAGATTTAGCCCAAGCTAAATAATAAGAGGAGATGTTTGAGATGAAATGGAAACAACAATTGGACGGGATGCAAGCATATAAACCAGGTAAACCAATTGAAGAAGTACAACGTGAATTTGGCTTACAAGAAGTCGTAAAGTTAGCATCAAATGAAAACCCATTTGGTTGCTCCCCTAAGGTAACAGCATATTTACACAATAGTGCAGTAAACCATGCATTATATCCAGACGGCTATGCGCAAAACTTACGTACAACTGTAGCAAATCATGTAGGTGTCAAGGAAACACAGCTTCTTTTTGGCAATGGCTCAGATGATATTATTGCGATTCTTACTCGTGCGCTGTTGTATCCAGGTGTGAATACAATCATGGCAGATCCATCATTCTCACAATATGCTCATAATGCTGAAATTGAAGGCGCAGAAGTTCGTAAAATTCCTTGTATTGATGGTGCACATGACTTGGATGCTATGGCGGCAGCAATTGACGAGCATACTTCAATTGTGTGGGTATGTAGCCCGAACAATCCAACAGGTGTTGTCATTGCAGATACGGATTTACGAGCGTTTTTAGCGAAAGTACCAAGCGATGTACTGGTCGTGTTAGATGAAGCGTATATCGAATATGTGACACACCCTGGTCATAAAGAAACACTACCATTAATTAACGAGTATCCAAACGTACTATTAATGCGCACATTCTCAAAAGCATACGGTCTTGCTTCCTTCCGAGTAGGCTACGCAATTGGTCAACCTGAAGTCATTGCTAAACTAGATCCAGTGCGTGCACCGTTTAACAATACGATTTTAAGCCAAGCAGTTGCGGCGATTGCATTAAATGATCAAGACTATATTAAAAATTGCTGTAAAGCAAATGAACTAGGTAAAAAGCAATATGTTGATTTTTGTGAAAAGCATAATTTGAAATACTACCCATCTGATACGAACTTTATTTTATTTGATACGAAAGCTAATAGTGATGTTGTTTTTCAGGAACTTATGAAGCGCGGGTTTATTATTCGCAGTGGGAACGCTTTAGGTGCCCCTGGTTTTATTCGTGTAACTATTGGTACTGAAGCGCAAAATGCGGCGTTGTTACAGCATCTTGAAGCCGTGTTACAAGAACAAGGAGTTTTTGCATGACACGCAAAGTTCTTGTAATTGGTTTAGGCTTAATTGGGGGCTCGATTGCTCTTGCTTTACAAAAAGCACCTAACACAAAAATTATAGGCTATGATATGGACGAAACAACACGTGAACATGCTAAAACATTAAATATTGTTCATGACATTGTGACAAATCCACAAGATGTTGCAGCAGAAGTTGATATCATTATATTTGGGACTCCTGTTAACGCTACACTTGAGTGGATGGAACAATTAAAAACATGGCCGTTAAAAAATAAAGTGATTGTAACAGATACAGGTAGCACGAAAAAAATGATTATGCAAAAAGCTGGGGAGTTACGTGAATTAGGTATTACCTTTATCGGTGGACACCCGATGGCAGGGTCTCATAAAAGTGGTGTTTTAGCTGCAAAGGCTCATCTTTTTGAAAATGCGTACTATATGTTAACACCACTAGCGGGTGAAGAAATTATCAATATGGCCCAGCTTGAAAGTCTATTGAAATTCACTCATGCCAAAGTTGTTAGTGTATCTGCACGTGAGCACGATCATATGACAGCCGTAGTTAGCCATTTCCCGCATGTTATTGCGGCATCTCTTGTGCATCAATTAGGCGGAGAAAATGGTGAGTATCCGATGACACGCTCACTGGCAGCAGGGGGCTTCCGTGATGTCACGCGTATTGCATCATCTAATCCGATATTATGGCGTGATATTACACTACAAAATCGTGATGAATTAGTAGCCCAGCTTGAGGGATGGCAATCCGAAATGAATCGTGTGAAGGAGCTTTTACTAAATGGAAGCTCTGCTGATATTGAAAACTATTTTGCAATTGCTAAGGAGCTTCGTGATGAATTACCAATTAGTGCTGGGGCAATGTTCACGTCGTTTGATTTGTATGTCGATGTTCCTGACTACCCAGGGGTAATTTCTGAAGTAACAGGTTTACTTGCAGATGAAAAAATTAGTATTACTAATTTACGTATCGTAGAATCTCGCGAAGATGTCTTCGGTATACTTGTCATTAGTTTACAAAGTGAAAGTGATCGTGAGCGTGCAGCTGCATGTATTCAACAGCGTGCAAAATTTGAAACATATATTTCATAGGTAAGTGCATTCACGTTAAGAACAGACGTTGGATTACTAATAATGAAGAAAGCGTCGATATATCGGCGCTTTCTATCTTCATATGGAGGCGGGAGATAACGATGAGTGAAAAAGTATTACAATATCATAAACCATCATTACAAGGACACTTAACAATCCCAGGTGATAAATCAGTGTCACATCGTTCAGTTATGTTTGGCGCTATCGCAACAGGGAAAACAACGGTGGATGGCTTTCTACTTGGAGAGGATTGTTTAAGCACAATTGATTGCTTCCGCAAGCTTGGCGTCAAAATTGATGTGGACGGTACAAATGTAACAATTGAAAGTGCAGGAATGGAAGCATGGCAAGAGCCTAGCGAAGTGCTTTATACAGGGAACTCCGGTACAACGACTCGCTTAATGCTTGGCATTCTAGCAGGCTCTAACGTACATTCTGTAATGACAGGGGATGCATCAATTGGGAAGCGTCCGATGCGACGTGTCATCGATCCACTACGTCAAATGGGTGCTCATATTACGGGACGTGCAGATGGACAATATACACCTCTTGCCATACAGGGTACAACGCTACAAGCGATAGACTACCAAATGCCTGTTGCGAGTGCACAAGTGAAATCTGCTATTTTACTAGCAGGTTTACGTGCGCAAGGCACAACAGTAGTGCGCGAAACGGAAATTTCTCGCGATCATACAGAGCGCATGTTACGTCAATTTGGGGCACAACTAACTGTGGAGGAAGGCGTTATCTCATTTGAAGGTGGACAAACACTATTAGGAACACATGTGTCGGTACCAGGAGATATTTCTTCCGCAGCATTTTTCTTAGTGGCGGGTGCTATTTGCCAAGATAGTAAAGTTGTTTTAGAAAATGTGGGCATTAACCCAACGCGTGATGGGGTTATTGAAGTGCTTCGAAATATGGGGGCGTCGATGACAGTAGTGCCAAATGAAGACGATCAATTTGAGCCAACAGCAACTATTACAATTGAAACGTCTACATTAAAAGGGACAATTATTGAAGGCGATATAATTCCACGACTAATCGATGAAATTCCGATTCTTGCACTTTTAGCAACACAAGCACATGGTACAACCATTATTAAAGACGCTGAGGAGCTTAAGGTTAAAGAGACAGATCGGATTACGGCTGTGGTGGATGAACTACAAAAACTTGGTGCACGTATTGAAGCAACTGAGGATGGCATGGTGATTGAAGGGCCAACGCCATTACAAGGGGCTAGCCTACAAACATACGGAGACCACCGTATCGGTATGATGGGCGCTGTGGCAGCTTTAATTACGAATGGTGCAGTGACATTAGATGATGCGGAATGCATCGCTGTATCCTACCCATCGTTTTTCGAGCATGTTGAAGCTGTGAAGAAATAGTCTGCAAGTGTATGCTTTCATCTATTGCCATTCTCTATCGTTTAAATTTCTTACATGATAGTTTAGTTGATGTAGCAGTTGGCTGTAATTCTAGTATTTTACAGTAGGTTGTCAATTAATACAGGCAGTAATAATGTAAAAGTATTTTTAATCAAACAAGACAGTAGACAAATGCGTCATTCTTTGGGTTGTCTAAAGTCTGGACTCCCCAATCCTTTTGGGGAGTTTTTTCTTGTTTCGAAAGAAAATATTTTGTAGCATAAAGATATACAAGAAAGAATAGGTGAATGACTGTGAATAATGCGATGACTGAAATGATGCAAGCACTTGAGCAAGGGGATTTAGCTTTAATAGACCAGCTACTCGAATCTTTTTTAATGAAGGAGTTACCTGAGGAAATTTACGCACTGGCGGAAGTTTTTATGCAATATGGGTATATGAAAGAAGCGGACCGTGTACTGGAGCATTTGCAATTTTTATTCCCTGAAGAGGCACAATTAAAAATTGATCGTGCCAATGTTTTAATGGAGCTTGGTGATGAGGACGAGGCGTTAGACATGTTGTTAGCAGTCGAAGATACCGCTCCAGAGTACCCGCAAGCATTACTAGTGCTAGCTGATTATTATCAAATGCAAGGGTTATTTGAGGTAGCAGAAAAGCGCATTAATGAAGCGCTAGCCATCTTACCTGATGAGCCACTACTACAATTTGCTAAAGCCGAGCTGTTATTTGAGACAGGACGTTTTCTAGAGGCCGCACGCCTTTATGAAGAATTACATGAACAGCAGGAAGACTTTGCAGGTATCAGTCTCGTTGAACGATTAGCTGAAGTATATCGTGCAGGCGCTGCCTATGAAACAGCTTTAGACTATTATTTAGCAGCACTTGAGGACGAAGTGAAGCCAGATATTTTATTTGGCGCAGCATACGCTGCATTCCAATCACAAAAATATGAAATGGCGATTAAACAATTAGAGGACTTAAAGGAATTGGATCCTGATTATTTCTCTGCTTATTTATTACTTGCGGAAAGTTATGCTATGACGGAAGACAATAAAAAAGCATATGCTGCCATTAAAGAAGGTTTAAAGCGTGATGAGTACGACAAATCATTATTCTTATTCGCAGGTAAAATGGCATTAAAAAATGCATTGCCAAATGAAGCTGAAAGTTATTTACGTGAAGCGATCGCCTTAGATCCTGAATATATGGAGGCAGTATTAACACTTATCTCTATACTGACACAGCAAGAACGTTTTGAAGATGTTGTTGAATTATTTGAGACATTGCAAAAAAATGATTTTGAGTGGAACACTTTATACCCTTACGCTGCCGACGCATATGCAAATTTAGAATTGTACGACCGTGCATACGAATTTTACCGTTTGGCATATACTGATTTTAAGGAAGACGCAGCATTTTTAGAGAAATATGTTTATTTCTTATTAGAAGAAGGCAAGCGTTCAGAGGTTAAAGAGGTAATCGGTCATTTAATCAAGCTTCAGCCAGGTGAACCACAATGGCAAGAGATGTTAGAAGGCTTAGAATTAGAGTAAAGGAGGGAGTGGGTATGACTGCTTCTGTATCAGTTGTCGATAAAAAAGCATTTGTTCGCTGGTTTTTGAAAAATTACCAATTAAAACGTCGTGAGTGTGTATGGATTTTAAATTACTTATTAAGTAATGATGAGTTGTTAAAACGAATACGGTTTGTAGAAGAAGCACACTATTGTCCTAGAGCAATGGTGATGTCTACAGTAGACTCAACAGGTGTACCATTTCGTTTTTATAAAGGCAATGTGATGACAGCCGATGCCGAGAAATCTTTCCATGACTTACGTTTACATGAGCAAGAAGATATGTATATACAATTGAACTTTCCAAATATACCGCCAAGTGCACAATACTTAGCAGTTCTTGAAGAAAACCCTTATATGCCAGAAACATTGATTGTTAGTGAAAAGGATCGTTTACTGGCTGAAGAGTTACTTTCCAATAGTTTACTCGTATTCCAAGAAGAAAAATTACTTGCGCAAATTGATGAAGCTCTAGATAAGGGCGATGAAGAACGATTTTATGAATTGTCTAATTTGTTACAAGTTTTAAAGGAAACTGCTAATTTACAATAATCTCAAGCCGAATAGGTAAAAATTGAATGCCCTTTCTCCACCTCTATATGGTAACATGACTAGTGAATGATTGTTTTCACTTTTTATTGGTTATCCTATTTAAAGAGTGGAAAAGGGCATTTTTATTTTGTAATCGTAAGGAGGGTTGTTGGATGTATTTTAATGCAAACGATGTAACATCTTTTTTAGCGCAGAAGGATTTTATCGATACAGCGATTGTACCACTCGTAGGGATCGATTTTGCTGCTGAAAAGTTGAAGCAAAGTGGCGCAGAAGCAGATTACTTATTATCGTTAACGGCTTTTATTGAACAACAGTTTAAAGGACGTTTACTAGTGATGCCACCATTTTCATATAGTACGACCTTGAAAAACGAAGAATTGCCAGCGCAATTAGAAGCACAATTACATACTGCTGGTTTTAAGCATGTGTTCTTCATTACTTGTGACCATTTTTGGACAAATATTGGAGATGTAGTAAATATAATTTGGTTGCCAGCTATTCCGTTAGAATCCATGGATAAAGGCGTGAAAAACACCATTCTCGAAGATCAGTTACGGCAAGTAATCCCTGTATTTTCGACTAAATGGTCACAAATTTAGCAATTTGTTTCAATAAATGTTCACATTCTCCAGGTTTCCACAGAATGCTATATTGACCAAGCTATGGACTTGATATATCATAGATATGTCCTAGTATTACTATTTGTAAAAGTATGTCCGTTGGACTGACCTTTAAAGTTAGAGGGGGGAAAAGGATGAGTAACAATCGAGTTTCACGTCGTCAATTTCTAAGCTACACACTTACTGGTGTTGGCGGATTTATGGCGGCAGGTATGTTGATGCCAATGGTTCGTTTTGCAATTGACCCAGTCTTACAAAAGCATGAAGGTGGGGATTTTATCAAAACCGAACATAAAGTCGCCGACATTACTGAACAGCCAATTAAAGTTGACTTTACTTTTGAACAAGTTGACGCATGGTACAAATCTAACGTTACAAACGTAGCTTGGGTTTACAAAAGTGGCGACCAAATAATTGCTCTATCACCAGTTTGTAAGCATTTAGGTTGTATGGTGGACTGGGGTGGCGATAAAGCACACCCAGATCAATTCTTCTGTCCTTGTCATGCAGGGCGTTACGAGAAAAACGGGGCAAACATTGCAGGTACACCACCTCTAGGTCCGTTGGATGAATTTGAAGTACAAGAAAAAGATGGTTATTTAATGATTGGTCCAGCAAGAGCAAATACTCTAGTTTAATTTGTAAGGGGGTACGAATTCAGTGCTAAATAAAATTTATGATTGGGTCGATGAACGATTAGATATTACACCAATTTGGCGTGATATTGCCGACCACGAAGTGCCAGAGCACGTGAACCCTGCACACCATTTTTCAGCATTCGTTTACTGCTTTGGTGGATTAACATTTTTCATCACAGTAATTCAAATTCTTTCTGGTATGTTCTTAACAATGTACTATGTACCAGACGTCGTGAATGCCTGGAAGTCAGTTTATTATTTACAAAACGAAGTAGCATTTGGTGAAATCGTGCGCGGTATGCACCACTGGGGAGCCTCATTAGTAATTGTAATGATGTTCTTACATACGCTTCGTGTATTCTTCACAGGGTCTTATAAGAAACCTCGTGAGTTAAACTGGATGGTTGGTGTAGGTATTTTTGGAGTAATGATGGGTCTTGGTTTTACAGGATACCTATTACCATGGGATATGAAAGCATTATTCGCTACTAAAGTAGGTATCGAAATTGCAGCATCTGTACCGTTTATCGGTTCGATGATTAAAGTATTATTAGCGGGTGACAGTACTATTCTTGGTGCTCAAACGTTAACACGATTCTTTGCGATTCATGTATTCTTCTTGCCTGCAGTATTGTTTGGGTTACTTGCAGCACACTTTATCATGATTCGTCGTCAAGGAATTTCAGGGCCGTTGTAATACTTCTTGACGGTTCGATGATTTTTTAAAGGAGGGGACACTATGCATCGCGGAAAAGGAATGAAATTTGTCGGCGATTCTCGTATCAAAGCGAATCACAGAATGCCGAACGTTCCAAAGGATTATTCCGAATATCCAGGTAAAACTGAAGCTTTCTGGCCGAACTTCTTACTAAAAGAATGGATGGTAGGTGCTGTTTTCTTAATCGGTTATTTACTGTTAACAGTCGCTCACCCATCTCCACTTGAAGGGCCAGCTGATCCAACAAGAGCATACACGCCATTACCGGACTGGTACTTCTTATTCATGTACCAACTCTTAAAATACTCATTTGCTTCTGGTCCATATAATGTTATCGGAGCAATTGTCATTCCAGGTCTAGCATTTGGAGCGCTATTATTAATGCCATTTTTAGATAAGAGTCCAGAACGCCGTCCGTCTAAACGTCCGTTACCAACTGCGTTTATGTTATTAACATTGGCTGCTATGTTCTATTTAACTTGGGAGTCAGTTGTTAATCATGACTGGGAAGCTCAAAAAATTCAAGGTGCTATCGTGGAAACTGTAGAGTTCGATAAAGGCTCAGAAGGTTACCAAATCTATGCCGGCTCTGCATGTATTACATGTCACGGTGAAGGCTTAGAAGGTGGTGCTGGTGCGCCAACACTTATGAACACTGGCTTAACAGCTGATGAAATTAAGGATATCGCACACAATGGTACGCCTAGCGGTAAAATGCCAGCAGGTCTATGGACAGGATCTGATGAAGATCTTCAAAAGCTTGCTGAGTTTATCGAAAGCTTAAAAGCTGAATAATTTCAAAAAGAGTCAGGAAACTGACTCTTTTTTTCTAGTTTTTATCAAAATTATATCGATGTTTACGATATACTTAATAAGGCACAGCTTTGAAAGGAAACTACGATATGACATAGTGGACTAAGAAGCGCAGCCGTCACATCATACATAAAAATCGAGGAAAAAAGACATCTTAGAATAGACGGATAGTAAAGGAGTTTTAATCATGCAAATAACGCCTGCAAACATTTGGTATCTCCTTACGCATAAAACATTTTTAATCATTTTACTGCTTATTAACTTGTTAGGAACCATTTACGGCTATTACTGGTATGGTTGGCAACTTGCGATAACAAAGCCCATTTTTTATATTTTTGTACCAGATAGTCCCACTGCTAGTTTATTTTTTTGTTTTGTGCTGCTGGCATGGATTTTAGGAAAACGATGGCCATTGATGGAAGTATTAGCGCTTGTGACATTGGTTAAATATGGTATTTGGGCAGATGTGATGAATCTTTGGACGCTAGTTGAAACGGGCTATATAGGCTGGCAAGGTTGGATGCTGATTGCTTCACATTTTGCGATGGCTGTCCAAGGTGTTCTTTATATCGGTAAATATGTATTTTCATATTGGCATGTTGCTTTTGCTGCGGTATGGACTTTGCACAATGATGTTATTGACTATGTATTTGGACAAATGCCAATGTACCGTGATTTAGCAGACTATACAAGTATCATTGGCTATTTTACATTTTGGTTATCAATTGCTTGTATTTTTATCGCCATTTTCTCAATTAGGTGGCGCAAATATTTGCCCAATTAGGGAAATCTCTATAGAATTATAGTATCGAGATAGAAAGGGGTTAGAAAATTGTCAACAAGCATGTATATTGTTTATTTTGCGATTATTATGCTGCTGCCATTGTACGCACAGATGAAGGTAAAAGGTACGTATAAAAAGTTTGCAAAGGAACGTACCATGAAGGGACAAACTGGTGCTGAGGTAGCTAGGGCGATCTTAGATGCGAACGGTTTGTACGATGTGCGAGTTGTGCCAACCCAAGGTGTGTTATCTGATCACTACAATCCTGCGACAAAAACAGTCGCATTATCAGAAAGCAATTTCTATGAAGCAAGTGTTGCTGGCGCAGCAGTTGCTGCCCATGAAGTAGGTCATGCTATTCAGCATAAAGAGGCATATTCAATGCTTACTTTACGTAGTAAGCTTGTACCAGTTGCAAATATTTCATCAAACGCATCTTGGATATTCGTTATGATTGGTATTTTTTCTGGGTTATCAAACATGTTATTACTAGGTATTGTCCTATTAGCAGCAGGCGTAGTGTTCCAATTAGTTACGCTACCAGTTGAATTCGATGCATCGAAGCGTGCATTAGTGCAAATGAATTCCCTTGGTATTATTACCAATGAAGAAGAACGCCCTGCACGTAAAGTGTTAAGTGCCGCTGCGTTAACTTATGTGGCAGCAGCAGCAGTAGCTGTATTAGAATTATTACGTTTAATATTAATATTTACAAATATGCGTAGTGACGACTAAAAACTTGTTATAGTGGGTTAACCACTATAACAAGTTTTTTTAATTTATTTACATAGCTAGTATTTTAGAATCTATTTCATCTGCGCTACTGCAATATGTGAACCTTAATGTAAAGGTTGCTTTTGATCGTCCAGCGTAAAGCCTTCTCCCGCAACATCCCGAACTTCTGAAATAGAGACAAAAGCATGCGGATCGACCTCATGAATAATCGATTTTAAGCGTACAACTTCATTGCGTCCAACAACGCAGTAAATTACTTCTTTTGCTTGTTTTGTAAAGTGACCGTGACCTTCTAAAATCGTGACACCTCGTTCCATGCGCAAAGTAATCATATCCGCTATCGCACTAGATTTTTCTGAAATAATGAGTGCGCCACGCCCTGAATAGGCGCCATCCTGTACAAAATCAATAACACGAGCACCTACGAATACAGCGACAAGCGTGTACATCATTGAACGTGCATCTAAAAATGTTAGCCAAGATAATAAAATAACAATGGCATCGAATATAAACATGGTTTTCCCCATACTCCAGCCTAGATATTTATGTCCGAGACGTGCTAATATATCCACACCACCAGTTGTACCTCCGAAGCGGAACACAATTCCTAGTCCAAGTCCAACGAAGATACCGGCAAACAATGCCACGAGAAATAAATCATCCTCTAAGTGAATAGTGAATTGGTATTTCTGGAAAATTTTCAGGAAAATTGATACTGAAATGGTACCAATTAATGTGTAAATAAAAGATTTTTTACCTAGTAAGCGCCAACCTAATAAAAACATTGGAATATTCAACAGTAAATTAAGTAATGCGGGGTCCCAACCTAGTGTAAAATAGAGAACAAGGGTAATTCCGCTAAAACCGCCTTCACCTAAATGATTTTGCATATTAAAGTGTACAAAACCAAAGCTAAAAATGGCTGCTCCGAGCATTATTGCGATAATATTACGTATTTTAATCTGTTTAAACATAAGACCTCCTGTAGTTCTTAGCTATGAAGTAGTGGATTCTATTATCTGTCATTTTATTGTTTTTGACAACAATGGTGTAAATTTTATACGATGGTAATTAGGAGTGTGATATTAGATGACAGAACAGATTACGATGCAAGCCTTGCAAAAACGTGTGGATGATTACATTGGGCAATTTAAGGAAGGTTATTTCCCACCTTTTGAACTACTCGCACGTTTAACGGAAGAGCTTGGAGAACTGTCGCGCGAAGTGCAGGACGTTTACGGTCAAAAAAAGAAAAAGAGCACAGAAGAAACGAATAGTATTGAAGAAGAACTAGGTGACTTTTTCTTTGTTTTAGTATGCTTTGCAAATGCACAAGGTATAAAATTAGATGAGGCACTGTTGCGTGTCATACATAAATTTGAGACGAGAGATAAGGATCGCTGGACAAGAAAGGAAGAGGAATAATGTCGATTCGTGTAGCCATTGCAGGGCCAAGAGGAAAAATGGGAGCAGAAGCTGTACATACAGTCATGAAACATGCCAAAATGGAGTTAGTAGCTGTACTAGATTATAAAGAGGTTGGTCATACATTAGCTGATTTAGAAATGTTCCCAGCAAGCTATACAGCACCAATATTTACAGATATGCATGAACTAGTAGAGGCAACGGCCCCTGATGTTTTAGTCGATTTAACGAATCCACATGCAGTATATCATCATACACAAGAAGCATTAAATTTAAATGTACGACCAGTGATTGGTACAACAGGTTTTACAGATGCACAACTAGAAGAATTATCAGCACTTGCGAATGAGAAGGAGTTAGGTTGTATTATTGCACCAAACTTTGCGATTGGCGCGATTCTGATGATGAAATTTGCTAAAGAAGCAGCAAAATATTTACCTGATGTAGAAATCATTGAGATGCACCATGACCAGAAGTTAGATGCACCATCTGGTACAGGGGTTAAAACAGCACAAATGATCCAAGAGGTGCGTGCACAAAAAATGCAAGGTCATCAAGAGGAGAAAGAAACGATTGAAGGAGCAAGAGGAGCAGATTTTGATGGCATGCGCATTCATTCTGTTCGCTTACCTGGTTTAGTGGCACACCAGCAAGTATTATTTGGAGGAGACGGCCAACTGTTAACAATCCGTCATGACTCATTAAATCGTAATTCCTTTATGTCTGGCGTTGCTTTTTGTGTAGAAGAAGTTATGAAAATGGATCAGCTCGTTTATGGTTTAGAAAACATCATCTAAAGAACGGATGGAATACTTATGAAAATTGCATTGATTGCACATGATCGCAAAAAAGATAATCTAGTACAGTTTGCTATTGCTTACCGCGATATTTTAAATGAGCATACGCTTTATGCTACAGGTACAACAGGGCAACGTGTGATGGAAGCTACGAGCTTAGAAATTACACGTTTTCGCTCAGGTCCTCTTGGAGGAGACCAACAAATTGGCGCTATGATTGCCAACAATGATATGGACATGGTGATTTTCTTCCGTGATCCATTAACAGCACAACCACATGAGCCAGATGTTTCTGCACTTATCCGTCTTTGTGATGTTTACCAAGTGCCACTGGCAACAAATATGGGAACTGCAGAAATATTACTAAAAGGCCTACAAGAAGGCTTTGTGGATTGGAGACTGATTCAAGAAAGACGAGACTAAAAGACGTGATTTTAGAAAGGATGATCATCGAATGAGAAAGCTAAAAATCGGCATTACCTGTTATCCAACTGTTGGAGGCTCTGGTGTGATTGCAACAGAATTAGGAAAAATGCTTGCAGAGAGAGGACACGAAATACATTTCATCACCTCCAGCGTACCATTTCGATTGAATAAAATTTATCCGACCGTCTTTTTCCATGAAGTAGAAGTAAACAATTATTCAGTATTTCAGTATTCGCCGTATGATATTGCATTAGCGAGTAAAATGGCGGACGTGATTAAAGATGAAGGGCTAGATGTACTCCATGTACATTATGCTATCCCACATGCTGTATGTGCGGTGCTAGCCCGAGAAATGAGTGGGCAAAATATAGGTATTGTGACAACGCTACACGGCACAGATATTTCCGTACTTGGACAGGATTCAACGCTTTCACAAGCTATTAAATACGGCATTGATAAATCTGATATTGTCACAGCAGTATCACAGTCACTCAAAGAACAAACTTACAAACTAATTGATACAGTAAAACCAATTGAAACAATTTATAACTTTGTAGATGAGCGTGAATATCGTCCACTTGACGCTGGTAACTTAAAAGAACAGTTTGGTATTCAAGCTGATGAAAAAGTTATCATTCATGTGTCAAATTTCCGTAAAATTAAAAACCTTCCTCATATTGTCGATGCCTTTATGAAAATCCGCGCTAATATGAAAGCGAAACTATTGTTAGTAGGAGATGGACCTGAAAAGCATCGTGTGATGGACCAAGTAAAGGAAAGTCCATATGTGAAGGATGTTTTATTTTTAGGCAAGCAAGAAAATTTAGCTGAATTATACGCTATTAGTGATTTAAAGCTATTACTGTCTCAACAGGAATCTTTTGGCCTTGTACTGCTAGAAGCAATGGCTTGTGGTGTGCCATGTATCGGTTCGAACGTTGGTGGAATACCAGAAGTCATTGATCATGGTGTCGATGGCTACTTAGTAGAATTAGGCGATACAGATGCAGTAGCTGAGTATGCTGTAGAATTATTAAATGATGAAGATAAATTACTTCGTTTCCGTGAAGCAGCAATGCGCGCAGTCAATGAAAAATTCCATTCATCTAAAATTGTCGAGCAGTATGAACAACTGTATGAAAAGGTAGCGGAAATAAACCATGCAAAACACTAAAGAATGGCAAGCAGCCTTCACAGTTATTGAGCAATTGGAGGAGGCTGGCTTTGAAGCAGTTGTCGTAGGTGGCGCTGTGCGAGATGCAATTTTAAATCGTCCTGCACATGATGTTGACGTAGCGACAAATGCATTGCCACAAGAAGTTAAAACTGTTTTTAATCGTACCGTTGATATCGGTATTCAACATGGAACTGTACTTGTCATTGTGCCAGAAGGGCCTGTTGAAGTAACAACTTATCGCACAGATGGAGAGTATACAGATCATCGAAGACCTGAGGAAGTTCATTTTGTACGTTCCTTGAAAGAAGATTTACAGCGCCGTGATTTTACGATGAATGCTATAGCCATGCGTAGAGATGGGTCATTTGTTGATTTTTACGGTGGACAACGTGATATTGAGGCTAGCGTGATTCGAGCTGTAGGGGAGGCGAAGGTGCGCTTTGCCGAGGATGCCTTACGAATGTTAAGAGCTGTGCGATTTTCAGCACAGCTTGGCTTTTCGATTGAAGTGGCTACCCTTCAGGCAATGCAGCAAAAGGCCCCCGATATTGCATGGGTTGCCAAAGAGCGCATGAAGGCTGAACTTGATAAGCTATGGCTAGGAAAAGATGTATATAATGGCATTAAAAAGCTTGAAGAAAGTGGACTTGTGTCTTATTTACAAGGGGATTTCCAAGTAGACCATTGGCGTGGTTTTGCTGTAGAAAATGCAACTTGCGGTTGGGCGTATTTTGCTCTTGGACAAAAAGAAAATTGGCAGGAAGTGTTGCGTGCTTATCGTTTATCGAATAAGGAAATGGCATTTGTGAAGGCTGTTTTAAGTGCGTTCCATGCCTTACAGAATGGCTGGACGAGCATGGACTATTTTACGTATTCGCTTGAGGAGCTTGAAACAGCACACTACTTTGCACAATTGAAAGAGCAAGTTACCATTTCGCAGCACAGTATACGTGAAGTGCAGGCAAGATTACCAATAAGAAATCGCCAAGAGCTTGTAGTCAATGGAATGGATTTACTACAATGGTCTGAACAAAAACGTGGTCCATGGTTAAAAGAAGCGTTGCAAAGGATTCTAACGGCTGTTGTTAACGGGGAGCTAATAAATGAGCGAAACCACATAAAGGATTGGTTTGAGCGTGCGTATGTCCATAAAGGATGAATCATTGTTGATATAAAGTAAATTAAGCAAGTGACAACAAGTGACCATGAAAATACGTCATTAAAAGGGTCACTTGCTTTATCTTTTTTGGGACATAGCACACACTTTATACATAAATCGTGAAGTAAATTTCAATCAAGGGGTGTTTGGGTGATGATTGACATGAACCATTTAAAAGGTGAGAGAGTGATACTGAGAGAAATGGAACAACAAGATTGGAGCGCTGTGCATGCATATGCATCGCAACCAATTGTTTGCCAATATCAACCATGGGGTCCGAATTCCGAGAAAGAGTCACAAGATTTTGTAACACAAGTAGTTTTGGAGGCGGCTAACGTTCCGAGAAGTCGCTTCGTTTTTGCTGTTATGGAAAAGAATCGAGTCATCGGTGCTGGAGAAATGAATATTCGGGATTTTACCAATAGACAAGGTGAGATTGGTTATATTATTCATCCAGATGATTGGGCAAAGGGATACGCTACTGAAGTAGCAAAGCTTCTGATTGAATTTGGATTTAGTGCATTCAATTTACACCGTATTTTTGCTACTTGTGACCCAAGAAATCTAGGCTCGGCAAAAGTGTTAGAAAAAATCGGTATGACTTACGAAGGTAGAATACGGCAAGATTTGCTACTAAAAGACGGCTGGCGAGATTCTCTTTTATTCAGTATTTTAAAGCATGAATGGTAAATCTTATTCGCATTTCGTGCTAATGAGATAGGTTATGGGTTAAGGTTTGCAATGAAGAAAAATACTAAAGGATTGGTTTGAATATGAGTATGTCCATGAAGGATGAAATTTTAAAAAGATTATTAGCATCTAGCGGTGAGGCGGTTTCAGGACAGGAGTTGGCAGATTCACTAGGGGTTTCACGTACGGCTATTTGGAAGCATATGCAGACGTTGCAAGAGGAAGGCTATACTTTTGAAACCGTTAAGAAAAAAGGTTATATGTTGACTGGTGTACCGAATAGCTTAAGTCCTACACAAATAGAATTATTTTTAAATACAGAGCGTTTTGGGCGAGAAATTCACTATTTTGATGTAGTCGATTCCACACAAACCATTGCCCATAAACTTGCACAGGAAGGTGCTCCAGATGGCACAATTGTGATTAGTGAAGAACAAACAGCAGGGCGTGGACGTATGGCAAGACCATGGGAATCAGCAAATGGTACGGGTATTTGGATGACCATTATTTTACGACCAGATGTCTCACCACAGCAAGCATCTTCGTTCACACTTGTCGTAGCGGTTGCGGTTACAATGGCGATTAAAACATTGTATAAACATGTAGAGCCTGCTATTAAATGGCCAAATGATTTACTGATAAACGGTAAGAAATGCACAGGTATTTTAACAGAGATGCAGGCAGAGGCAGATCTTGTACAAGCATTACTTGTAGGAATCGGCATCAATGCCAACCAGCTAGAAAACGATTTCTCACCAGACATCGCAGATATTGCGACATCGTTACGTATTGCGGCAGGGGAGGAAATTAACCGTGCTGCACTTGTCGCAACAATTTTGCAATATTTGGAGCAGTTTACTGCACTGTACGTGAAAGAGGGCTTCTCTAGTATTAAAGCGCTTTGGGAGCAGATGTCGTGCACGATTGGTCAACGCATCGAAGTGACAACTTTAAGAGAACGCTTTGAAGGAATTGCTAGCGGTATTACAGATGATGGCGTGCTTCAGCTAACGCAAAACGATGGGACAATACGAACGATTTATTCAGGTGATATTAAAATTTTATAAAAAATGAAAGAGGATGGGACATAAGAGAAAAAGTGTTAGATTGAACCCAATCAATCTAACACTTTTTTGCTATGCGGTTGTTGCCCGCGTCTTACATTATGTGCTGTTCTGAGCTGGAGTCACCACCTCCGCTGCCAACAACTAGTGAACACTTCTAATTTTTTTAATTGCAAAAGCAAGAATAGCTAAGGTCCACATAAAGCAAAAATTTATGAACAGCTTTCCTCTGTTCCTTAAATTTTTTTAGTTTTGTCCCATTCTCTTGTTTTTTAAGTAAGATAACGTTTCATGATGAGCGCTGAGGCTATGTGACGTTTAGTTTAAGGATAATTCTAAATCCCCATGTGACAGAGACGCATTTAGCTGATTATGTCCTTCAAGAGGTTGTGAAGCCTTGCTATTGTGCTCACGATCATTCACTGTAATCTCCCCAAAGCTTGTTTTTAACTCAAAGCCTAGTTCACTTTTTTTATTTTGCAAGTCTAACGTTGTATCCCCAAAGTTAGAAGTGATTTGTGATTGACCGTTAAGTGTTCCTTCTATATCAATTTCTCCATGCTCGCTTTCAACAACAAAGCCATTACTGATGAATTGTTCGAGTGTCAAATCCCCGAAAGCCTGTGTAATCTCCGTTTTGTCACTAGTAATATTTTGGAGTAGGATATCCCCATAATCCCCTTTGATACTTAGCTGTTGGTAGTGTAGTCCTTGAAGCATCGTATCGCCAAAATCACTGTCTACTATAACCGAATTTAACTTTGCATCTTTTGGCACAGTAATGATGATAGAAGGTGTTTTAAACGTTCCAATGCCAAATGTGACGCCATTTTTTCCTTTACTTTTTGTTTCAACTGTTAATGTACCATTATCCATGCTGTAAGATACATCTGTGTTTTTAACAACATTTGTTTCTAATGTGTAGCTATCGCCCTGAAGTATTTCAACATCTCCATAGTTGTTTATTACATGAATATCTGAAAATGCTTCGAGTGTATGGGAATTCTTTTCGAGCCCATTATTACTTGGTACAGAGAAGCCGTTATCCCCTTTTACAATTACCCATTTACCACCAGAGGTAAAACCAACGACGGCAAGTAAAATCCCTAAAGTAATCATACTAAAAGCGATGAGCTTATGTCGTGAAGTCATCTATAGTCCCCCCTTGTGCTTTTTCGTCATTTTATGGAACAAGTTTGCTAATACTTCCACGCAAACCATACCAATTTTCTTTAGTAGGCGGGCAACGATTGGGAAAAGCAGGACACCTAAACCTGTTACTACTAATCCTATGCCTATAAAGAGTAATGCGGTTGGCCAGTGTTCGGTTAATACGAGCACTCCTGAAATAAGTGCTACAATACCGCCAAAAAAAATACTTAATACCATTGCAACGATTGCAATAACAAAACTAAAAATAACTGCTCCAACCGATATAATAAGTGCTACCGCTACGGCAAGTAATGGTAAAGATAGTGGTGCCGACAAGATTGCAAGAATAATAAGCCAAATAGCCGTCATATTTTTCTTTGTAGAAGCGGGTGTCGCATCTAAATCCTTTAAGGCAAAATCAGCCATTATTTGTGAGGCCACAACAGAAGGAGAGCCTAGTTGTTGTATAACTTGTTGCTCATTTTCTACGCCTGCTTCATCAAAATACTCTTCATAGTAGACAAGCGCTGCATTTAGTTCATGCGCTGGAAGACGCCGTAATTTCCCTCGTAGCTTTTTTAAATAGCTTTCTCTATCCATCTAATTTCCCTCCTAAAAGTACACAGTCAACTTTTTGTTTATACATTTGCCATTCCTGTAAAAGCTCGAGCAATCGTTTACGCCCTTGCTCGGTAATTTGATAATACCGTCTATTTCGTCCTTGATAGGGTTGGTCATACGTTGTTAGATAATTAGCTTTTTGTAAACGACGTAATACCGGATACAGCGTTGATTCGGATATATCCATCACAGATTGCACTTGCTGTGTTAACGAGTAACCGTATGCATCCTCTTTATCGACAATGGCAAGTACACAAGCGTCAAGTAATGCGGAGCCAAGCTGAAATGTCATCTTTCCACCTCACATTCTATTACCTATACAAGGTTTTATATTATATGTTGTATAGTATGTGGATAGTATATGACGTATAGTATATACTTGTCAATTTTTTTTACCATTATCTTTACAAATAAATGCTCCTTGTAGTGATTTGCTAGAAAAAACTAATTGAAGATTAGCTAGTGAATCTGTTATAGTAATGGCTGAAGGGCAGTATCCTTGTGAACGGCACCTTCAACAGCGTTTTACAATTTACAACAAATATCTGCCTTGATCTTTTATAGACAGGGACGGAAGAAAACGATACGTTCAAAATTTAACTTGATTGAGTGGGGAACCTAATCGCAAATGATAAGTCGCGACTAGTTTTTATCTGCTAATTAACGTTAAAACCTCATCATGCATCTGAGGAAAAAACGGTACTGAACGAACTCATGACCTTTCTGTCCAAATTTAGGAATAGAAAGGTCTTTTTTGTTTTCTTTCCTTAAAAAAGGAGGACTACACATTGAAGACAACATCAGATTTTTTAAAGATGAAAGCAAATGGGGAGAAAATCGTGATGCTAACAGCCTACGATTATCCTTCCGCAACATTTGCCGAGCAAGCCGGCGTTGATATGATTTTAGTGGGAGATTCACTTGGAATGGTTGTACTCGGTTATTCTTCTACAATGCCAGTGACAGTAGCCGATATGGTTCATCATGCAAAAGCTGTCCGTCGTGGGGCAAAAAATACGTTTGTTGTCGTGGACATGCCATTTGGTTCTTATCACGGGGATGTCAATGACACGTTAAAAACAGCGGTATCTATGATGCAAGATACGGGTGCAGATGCCCTTAAGGTTGAAGGTGCAGGAGATGTCGTGCCAGTGATTAGTAAATTAACATCAGCAGGTATTCCAGTCGTTGCACATTTAGGTTTGCAACCGCAATTAGCAGGCGTGCTTGGAGGCTATAAGGTGCAAGGGAAAACCGCGGAACAGGCAGCACAACTTATTGAAAATGCCAAACAATGTGAAGCAGCAGGCGCATGTGCAGTTGTTTTAGAATGTATTCCACATCAACTAACGGATTTAGTATCCGCAGCACTTACGATTCCGACAATTGGTATTGGGGCGGGTATTGAGGCTGATGGACAAGTATTAGTTTTCCATGACATGCTGAGTTATGGTTCGCACCATGTGCCAAAATTTGTAGCACAATTTGCTGATATGGGAAGTGAAGCCAGCAGCGGCATTGCAAGTTTTGTTAATGCTGTGAAGACAGGGACATTTCCAACATTAAACCACTCCTTTACGATGAAAGAAGAAGCATTGGATCAGCTATACGGGGGCGTAAAGTAAATGAAAGTCATTACTACAATCAAAGCACTGACATTAGAAATTCAAGCAGCTAAACGAGCACAAAAAACAATTGGACTAGTGCCAACAATGGGTTTTTTACATGAAGGTCACTTAACATTAGCATCAAAAGCTCGTGCAGAAAATGACCTTGTTGTGATGAGCATTTTTGTTAACCCAACACAATTTGGGCCAAATGAGGATTTTGAAAGTTACCCTCGTGATTTGGCAAGGGACACTACTTTAGCACAATCTGTCGGTGTAGACATAATCTTTGCACCAAGTGTGGAAGAGATATATCCGCATGATGGTGGTATTCGTATCCGCGCGGGTGAGCAGGCAACGCTTCTATGCGGAGCAAGCCGTCCAGGGCATTTTGATGGTGTTTTACAGGTGGTCTCAATATTGTTTCATTTAACACAGCCAACACGTGCTTACTTTGGACAAAAGGATGCCCAACAAGTGGCACTTATCTCTACGATGGTGCGAGATTACCATTTTCCTTTAGAGATTCGTGTTGTACCAATTGTCCGAGAGGAAGATGGCTTAGCGAAGTCTTCTCGCAATGTATATTTGAACGAGGTGGACCGCACAGAAGCACCGGCGATTTATGAGGCTTTGCAACTGGCTCAACATAGCTTTTTAGCAAATGGTGATGCAACAGCAGCCCTTGCAAAGGCAAAAGCTCATATCGCAGCACGCACACATGGCAAAATTGACTATATAGAATTATTGGCTTATCCGGATCTCCTGCCTGTAACAGCCCAAACGGAACAAGTTCTTTTGGCAGCCGCCGTCTACATCGGCCAAACACGTTTAATTGATAATTGTATTTTTAATGTGAAAGAAGGAAAATAACATGTTACGAATGATGATGAATAGTAAAATCCACCGTGCTACTGTAACGGAAGCGGATTTAAATTATGTAGGCTCGATTACAATTGATGAGGATATTTTAGATGCCGTTGGAATGTTACCAAATGAAAAAGTGCATATTGTGAATAATAACAATGGTGCGCGCTTTGAAACGTATATTATTGCAGGTGAGCGCGGATCAGGCGTGATTTGTGTCAATGGGGCAGCAGCGCGTCTCGTACAACGTGGAGATATTGTAATTATTATTTCTTATGTTTATGTGGATAATGCAGAGGCCAAGGACCATAAACCGACAGTAGCCATTATGGGAGAAGGCAATACCATTAAAGAAATGATTGCCTACGAGCCAGAAGCAACTGTATTGTAGTGCCAGTCACCTACACAATTCTTTTAGTAAAATCCACTTCGCTAACGGTGTATCCGCAGAAAGCGAAGTGGATTTTTTTTGGTGCCAGTCACCAAAACGATTCGCAAAATTCGCATAATTCATATGATTCTCGTGCATTTTTTTATTGAAATGGCGCAAGGATGACCTGCGAGATGTATTTATGATAAAATTCATCTATCTAATGTGAACTGTGAGTTGAGATGTATGATGGAAAGTCAAAAGTATGCAATAGTTGATTTGGAGACGACAGGTCATTCTCCAGCAAATGGTGACCGAATGATTCAAATTGCCATTGTCATTATGAAGGATTGGGAAATAGAACGTACCTATACAAAATTTATTCATCCAGGGAAATCGATTCCGTCCTTTATTCAAGATTTAACGCATATAACGGACGAGGATGTGAAAGATGCCTTGCCGTTCGAGGCACATGCCGACTACATATACGAATTAATTTCCGATTGTGTTTTTGTCGCGCATAATACGGATTTTGACTTATCCTTTTTACAAGCAGAATTTAAACGAGCGGGTTTACCAAAATGGCATGGTAAGAAAATGGATACAGTTGAACTAGCAAAAATTTTATTTCCCATGTCTCTTAGCTTTAAGCTAGGTGATTTAGCCGCAGACTTAAATATTGAACTTGAAAATGCGCATAGAGCGGATGATGATGCGCTGGCAACGGCTGAACTTTTTAAACGTAGTTGGAAAGAGCTTCTAAGCCTTCCACAACTAACGCTCGAACAAATGCATAAACGTTCATTCCGTTTAAAATCTAATTTGTCCCAGCTTTTCTTTGAAGCATTACAATTTAAACGTCATCATAGAACAACTGATGAAAATATTACGTACTATCGCAATATTGCAATTTGTGATGGTCGTCAAAAACGGGTTCTAAAATCCGAGCTAGCACCTTATCCAAAAACAATAAATGAAAAAGAAGCACTGATGACAAAAGCTATGCCCAACTTCGAGCAACGACCTGCGCAATTTACGATGATGGATACGATTTGGCAAGCATTAAATGACAAAGAAGAATGTGTGATTGAGGCTTCGACGGGCATAGGCAAAACAGTCGGTTATCTTTTACCTAGTATTTTATATGCGCGGGCGAACAATAAAAAAATTGCGATTAGTACGTATACAGCACATCTACAAGAGCAACTTGTAGAAGAAGAACTACTAAAAATCGAAAAAATTCTTGATACAAAAGTAAACGTTGCTGTACTGAAAGGCATGCAACATTATATCGACCTTGCTCGCTTTGAACAGTGTATGGCATATGCAGATGAATCATATGATGATACATTTACCATTTTACAGTTGCTTGTCTGGCTGACAAAAACGCAGACAGGCGTATTAAGTGAACTTAATGTTTCCGGTGGGGGACAGCTTTTTTTAGAAAAAATTCGCAAATTGCCTGAGGAGAAACCGACAAAGGGCTTTGATTTTTATGAGCAAGCATTAAAAAATAGTACGACAGCGGATTGCATCGTGACAAATCATTCGATGGTCATTAGTGATTTAGTTCGACAAACACCAATCTTTAGACAAATCGATGGGTGGATTATCGATGAAGCGCATCAAGTTATTCAAGCAGCTATGCAACAAGATGAAACCGTCTTTTCCTACACACAATGGAAATATATTTTTGGCCAAATTGGAACAATGGAAGATACAGCGCTCTTTCAACAATTCAGTCAGGCAGCTAAAAAGAAACAGCGCATCCCAATGCAAAGTTTACAGCAACTTGACAAACAATTTATCCGATTACAGCGCGTTTTCGATGACACCATTGGGCATGCTGTACAAAAAATGCAACAGCAAGTTCGAGGCAAACAGGCTAGTAGCAAATGTACCCTGTTCTTAGAGGATGTATCACTAGCAAAAGAGCCGCTTTTACAAGTCAGCAAACTATTACAGCACTGGCTTGATCTCGCGGTGGAAGCTGGTAAAGCTTTTGAAAATAATATTGAACAGTTAGACAAAAATGAGGTTTTTATTTTATCTGAGTGGCACTATTGGATTCGAGAGTTGAAGCTAAGAATTGCGGAATGGGAGGAAATTTTCCTTTTACATCAGGACGAACATTCCGTTTGGTTTGAATTTGATTTACGCAGTGTCCCTGGCAGTCTGCATGTTTATAAGAAGCCAGTTAATGTTACACCAATTATAGAAAAAGTAATGGCGCCACTTCGTAAACAAGCAAGTATCGTTTGGACTTCAGGCACTTTAACGGTACCAGGAAATGAACGCTTTATTACGCGTCAGCTTGGCATTTCAGATAGTGTCCAAGTTATGCAGTTACAAGCACCAGCATCATATTATTCTGGTGCAAAAGCGTTTATTGTCACAGATATGCCAGATATTCAACAGGTGACGCAGGCAGATTATATTGAAGCAGTGGCACATGCGATTACACGCACGGTTCGCATGACAGAAGGACGTTGCTTTGTGTTATTCACTGCCCAAGATATGTTAAGAAAAACGGTTGAGCTGATACAAGATAGTGAGCTTCTCGATGACTATATGCTCTTTGCACAAGGTGTCACAGGTGGTAGTCGAATGCGCATTCTTAAATCATTTCAGAAGTTCAACCAAGCAGTGCTATTTGGCACAAACAGCTTTTGGGAAGGGGTAGACGTTCCTGGTGATGCACTTTCTTCTGTCATTGTTGTACGACTACCGTTTTCTTCACCAGAGGAGCCAGTGTTCAAGGCACGAGCCAAACATCTAACATTACAAGGGCACAACTCCTTTACGGAGCTATCTTTACCGGAAGCAATTATGCGCTTTAAGCAAGGATTTGGCCGTTTAATTCGATCATCCCAAGATAAGGGCGCATTTATTGTGCTAGATCGCCGTATTAGCACAAAATCTTATGGCAAAGAATTTATTCATGCATTACCGCCTATAGATGTCAAGAAACTCCAATTGCCAGAATTGCTGAAGGAATTAAGTAATTGGCAGAAATAAAAAGAATCCCTTTTAGCATGAGGCTAGAAGGGATTTTTTAAATGAAATGGGGAATTGTTGTTTCTTCATTATGTAAATACGCGACACAGTTACGTCCATTATTTTTTGCTTGATACAATGCTTGATCGCATCTTGTTAATAATGTTGTAAGCGTATCCCCATGTACATAAGTGGTTACACCAAAGCTACTCGTTTTTTGCTTTACGATTGGAAACTGATAATTCTCTAGCTGATGTCGGAGCTGCTCAGCAAGTTGAAGTGCTTCATGTAATGTGGTTTGAGGACAAATAACTAAAAATTCCTCACCACCCCATCGACCGATTGTATCCTGTTCCCGAATAGATTTTTTAAATAACTCCGCTGCATTAATCAATACAATATCCCCAACTTGATGACCAAATTCATCATTTACGGCTTTAAAATAATCAATATCGAGCAAAATAATAGAAAGAGGCGTTGCATGATTTTGTGCTTGCTTTAATGCTTCATCCAATACATCATCTAAGCGGACTCGGTTTGGTATTTGCGTCAATTTATCAGTATTGGCGATATTTTCAAGCTCTTGCCTTGCTTTCTCTAACTCTTGCGTTCGTTCCTGTACTTTATATTCAAGCGTTTCAGTTAACATTTGCTGCATTTTTTGATGTTCTTTTTTAATAAGATTAATTTTATCCCCGAGTGCTAGTGATAAAAAGATTGCTTCAAAAGTAGCTCCAATTGCTGGTATATCCTCGAATATTCTTGGATGAAATGGAATGATACTTAAAAAGGCTAACGCTTGAACAATAACAGACCCTAGTAAAACTGACCAACCAATCAAATAAAAACGAGCCATTTTTTGTCCTTTTAACCATACAAGGAGTCCAGATAACCAAAGAAAGGAAAGTACTACGACTGCAAAAATGGTTGTGAAATTATTGACAATAGCAACATCTGGAATAATAAATACGGCAATAAGTGATAAAATCGAAAGGCATAATAAAATATTTGCGAGTAAGTGATACTTCGGTAAATATGTTTTTAACTCTAGAAACTCTTTGGAAAATAAAATCATAAATATCAGTAAAAAATTACTACTGATCACTAACGATCGGATAAAAAACCATTCTGGCAAGAAATGACCTGCAATTTCCAAATCTAAGGAGTTCATCGTCGCTTGATAAAAAATAAAACTAAGCATATACAAGACATAATAAAAATACGCTTTTTCTTTTAAAGAAAAAAACAAAAATAAATTATATATTAATAAGGCAAACATAAAGCCATAAAACATACCCGAGAAAAATTTATATGAAATGATTTTTTCTAAAAAGCCCTCTGTTGTATACAAATAGGACATAAAACTTTTTGGAAGAACACCATCTAACTTTACATAAATTGCTGTAGTAGATGGGTCTGTTATAGTAAAGACATTCGAACGGTAGTCAATCTTTTGCTCGTTTATATGGGCAACTCCGCTCTTTTGTTGGTCATAAGAACCATCTTCTTTTACTAAAAACAATTCAACATTGTCTAGTTTATCAATAGATTCTAGCCAATAGGGCCCTTGTTTATTATCCATAATTTCTGCGGTATGGAGCCTTAGCCAAATCGTATCGTTTGTATGCCAAAAAAACAAATAATTTTGGTTACTTGTCTCAAAGGATTGATCATAATCACCAGATAAAATGTCCTCAATTGTAATGGATTTTGAAGGATCACGAAAAATATCAAAGTATTGCCCTAATACAATAGGCTCTGAAAGTTCTGTGGCATAACTTTTTAAAGGAAATAGCATTACCGTACTTAATGTCGCGAACATTGCAATCATAACGATAACTTTTATTACAATTTTCTTTTTCATATTTTTCTTTCACCTACGTTTCATAAATAAGTCATTCAATTAATCGTATCTAGAATTATACGTAATACTTAGCAACTTAGGGTATTAGCTCCTTAAGAAGAATATACCTTAAGTAATATACCATATTTTATTTGCTATTTTCTGAATTTACCAATAAAATACATGATTTTTATATTATCAAATGTTACCTTAGACCAATGAGGAACGAAGGGTGTTCAACGTTTCCAGCATTTTAGGATGAAGTATCTATCCTAAAAAATGCAACACGATTAGTGGAGACAGAGAATACATCATTTTTATAAAAATTGCTGAAAAAGAAGAGGTACTTAATGGATAGTAACGTAAATCTTTCGTTAGATAAAATAGAAATGAACATCATTCTATATGGCATTTACGCACTAATGAATGCTTATTTATAGTCATTTTATTAGTGCATTTTTGTATTGCAAAAAATTTTGATGAAAACAATTTCTTCTCGACGAGCTGAAATTGCTCTTTGTATAAAAAAACGGTTATTGCAAAAAATAAGACCGTCATCATGAGTGTTGTAAAAAATTTACATTGCACATTCAAGAAATGGCAAGTAATTTTGGCGTTATCGCCAAGACAGTTATAACAGTGTTGCGTTTAAGAATGGTAAAGGTTTGTCATTACCATACAATGATTGCTTCGCTGGAACAACAGAAGGAAGGAGGTGCTACAAATGGGTGTAGTATATAGGATTGCCTTAGTTCTCGTAATTATTGGTGCAATTAACTGGGGACTAATAGGATTTTTTAGATTTGATTTAGTCGCATATTTATTTGGCGGTCAAACAGCCGTATTATCGAGATGGATTTATGCACTTGTCGGAATTGCTGGGCTTATATCAATCCCAATCCTTATGAAGCGTTTAGATGAGGAAGAAGACTTCGATGCACATACTCGTATTCACAACAATCCGAGTTATGGTATGGAAGCTGGGGAAGAAGCCGATTTTACAGACGTGCCAAAAGCGAAGAAAAAGGATTCAGGAAATAAAAAAATGTAAGCTTTTTAAAACTGATGGCCCTTTGGGTGCGTCAGTTTTTTAATAATAAGAAGCCGCCTCAAAAAATGAAACGGCTCCTCCTATTAGTCGTTATTACTTGGGAAGGCAAAAGAGGATGCAGACTCGTTCGTATCCTCAAACCATTTTTCGGAAATTGTTTTAGCCTTTGTAAAGAAGCGTACTTGGTCTGGCCCAAACATATGACCTTCGCCAAATTTTGAACGTTTCCAGCCACCAAAATTATGGTAGCCAACAGGAATTGGAATAGGTACGTTAACGCCTACCATCCCAACTTCTATTTCAGAAGTGAATTTACGCGCAGCAGCCCCATTATTTGTAAAAATCGTGACGCCATTTCCTAACTCATGGTTATTAATTAAGCTTATCGCCTCTTCCAATGTTTGTACACGTACGACATTTCGTGCAGGTCCAAATACTTCCTGTTCGTAAATTTCCATCCCTGGCTTGACGTTATCCAATAGAGTTGGCCCTAAGTAAAATCCTTTAGAGTTTTTTGAGATATCGGGTTGGCGACCATCGCACACGATTGTAGCACCTTCTTGAAGACTGCGATCGATAAAGCCGATGATGGAGTCCTTCGATTGTTGTGTAATAACAGGACCAAAATCTACTTCTGGATCCGTGTAAGGGCCTACTTTTAAATTGGCAATTTTATCGGCTAATATTTTAACAAGCTTGTTAGCCGTTGTATCACCGACTGGAATAATTGTTGAAATCGCCATACAACGTTGAGAAGCCGCCCCATAAGCCGCCCCTAAAAAGGCATTTGCAGCTTGTTCCAAATCGGCATCAGGCATGACCACCATATTGTTTTTACCACCACCTAATGCTGTTACTCGTTTTCCATATTTTGAGCCTGTTGCGTAAATATATTCAGCAACTGGTGTTGATCCGACAAAAGAAATCGCTTCAACAGAAGGATTTTCTAATAATTCGGTTACCGTCTCTTTATCACCATTGATGACCGTCCAAATCCCATCAGGCAAGCCAGCTTCCTTCCACAGCTCTGAAAGCAAGAGGGCAGAGCAAGGAACACGTTCTGACGGTTTTAAAATAACGGCATTTCCTACTGCAATTGCCATGCTTGTAATGGCAAGTGGCACCATCACTGGGAAGTTAAAAGGAGAAATTGCCGCCACAACGCCAAGGGGCGCTTTTGTAGAATAGGCATTAATATTTCCGCCTACATTGACCGAATATTCCCCTTTAACTAAATGAGGAGCATTAATTGCCAAATCCACTGACTCTAAACCGCGTGTAATTTCACCCTTAGCATCCTCAATGGTTTTGCCACTTTCAGTACAAATCATGTCAATTAATTCGTCCATACGTGCTGTTAGTAATTGTCGAAACTTCAGTACAATCTCCGCCCGTTTGCCAACTGAAAGTGCGCGCCAAGCTGGAAAGGCATTTTGAGCAGTAGCGATTGCCTGTTGAACCTCCTCCTTTGTAGCAAGTGGGACATGGGCAATGACAGCTCCTGTACTCGGGTTATAGACATTTGAAAAGCGCCCGCTTTGACCCGCCACTACGGTGCCATTAATAAAATGCCCTAATTCTTTTACGTCCGTATTCGTTACCATCCTCATTATTCCTCCTTCGTTTATATGCACTAAAAACATTACATAAGGTATTCTTACTCTATTCATTGTGAAAATGATACGACGAATAAGTAGTTTTGTTATGCTTTATCTGTTTAACTTTCTAGTACCCTATTGTCGCAATTTCCCTTATACCAACAGATGGGGGTAATCTATGACGTTTAAAGGCTACGTCAATAATACTTTATATGAATAGGAAAAATAATTTAGAAGGGTTATCTATTAATCGAAAATTCTGATATATAAAACGAGGTGTATAAACTTAGTATCTCATTCATTATTGATGTGTTAAGACATCTTCAATTAAAAATGCTAAGTAGAGATTGGTTTTGGTAAATGGATTTGTTAAATCCATATCTAACAGTGATTCTATTTTTTTAATTTTATATAGCACAGTATTACGGTGAATAAATTGCCGTTCGCTAATTTTACTTGTACTCCCATTTTCCTCGAGAAATATGCGCAAAAAGGCTATATAATCCGTATTGTGCAGTTCATCGTATCGTTGTAATTGACCTAAAATATCATGGCTAAAGGATTGCATTAATGGTTGGTTTTGTACGGCCATAATAATTTGGTAGGCACCGATATCTTTATATTTGTACAAAAAACGATTGTTATGAAGCTGTGCTAATTGGATAACGGTTAACGATTCTTCATAGCTTTTACGAATATTTTCATGTTCTTTTTGATAGTTTCCTTTGCCAATAATGATATCGAGAAAGCCATTTTTTTGTTTGATTTTTTCATAGATTTCTTCAACTACTTTTGAGAAGGGGATGTTCGGTGTATTAATTTGCGCTCGGTCAATTAAAAAAATGAGGTGATTTTTATGTTTTAGTTTTAAAAAGCGTTTATAACGATGTTGAAAAGCAAATTGGATCATCACTTCATAGCGGTCAATGCTAGATTGTACACCTATTGTTGTGCAAGTGATAATAGCAAGTTCTCTACCTTGTGGGAATCCAAGTTGCGCCAGTTGTACTTTCCTTGTATCCATCTGTTTTTTGGAGTGAAAAAGTAAATTGAAAAGTACCTTTTCTTCAATGGAATGTTCTTGATGATGGTTAGCTATAAATTGAAAAGTAGTTTTTAATAAATCAGCTACGCGGCAATGCCAAGGCATTTGAAAAACAGGGAAATCATGCTCGTTAGCAAAAGCGATGATAGATTCAGGAATGGCAGGAATATAAGGGCCGATATTGATAATAAATCCTGCTACTTTTTTGCTATAAGCTAACTTAACGAGTTGTTCTAAGGAATCTTCCTGCTGTGATAAGTTAATACCTGTCGTGACGACCAATTCATTTGGCCGACAAAACATAATTAAATCAATGCTCTCTACTACGTTAATACCTGTAACTCTTCGATGTACACCACTATGTCCAGCTACTAATGTAAGCATAGGGAATTGAACTCCCTCCACAATTTTGCGAATCGTTCCCATCGTTTCCCCCCTTATTATGAACATAACTTACCATATATCATGTGCAGATGCACATATTTTTTTAGTGTTATATCCATATCTCTTAAAATTTATCTATTTTAGAATGTTTAGTAACTACTGTGAAAGAGAGGACTTGCATATGTATAAATGTAATAGTAGACGATTGCAAGATTCGATTGAACAATTTAGTCAGTTTGGAGCTACTTTAAACGGTGGTGTCACGCGTTTATCTCTTTCGAAAGAAGATATTCTAGCTAGAAATTATTTTTGTAAGTGTTGTGAAGAATTAGGGATGGAAATCAAAGTAGATGATATGGCCAACATCTATGCGATGCTACCAGGCAAAAAAGAAGTTCCGCCAATTGTTATGGGCTCTCATTTGGATTCAGTTGAAAAGGGTGGGAAATTTGATGGTGTTTTAGGTGTGTTAACAGCCTTAGAAGCGATTCGAACATTAAAGGACAATGACGTAGAGTTAGATGTGCCATTAATGATTGTGAATTTTACGAATGAAGAAGGGGCTCGCTTTGATCCGGCGATGATGAGCTCAGGCGTCATTGCTGCAAAATTTGAAAAAGCCCAAATGCTACAGTCGGTCGATAACAATGGCATGACTTTTCAAGCTGCACTACAAGCAAGTGGTTATGAGGGTGAGCAACAACATCGCTTAAAGGAAGCCCTTGCTTATATTGAACTCCATATCGAACAAGGGCCCGTTTTAGAAGCAAAGCAAATGGAAATAGGTGTTGTTGAAGGGGTACTAGGAATGGTTTGTTATGAAATTACCTTTACTGGCCAATCCAATCATGCAGGAACAACACCGATGGCAATGCGCCAAGACCCAATGATTGTTGCCGCAAAAACAATGGTATTTTTACATGAACAGCTTGGCAAGATTGATGAGCAACTAGTATATACCTTTGGGCGGATGCATGTTTTACCTAATATTCATACCGTTATACCAAATAAAGTGACGTTTACAATTGATTCACGGCATCAAAATCCTGCTATTATGCAAAAGGTCGAGGAAGTATTGAAAAACTTGCCTACAGAAGACACAGGTTGTCGTATAGAAGCTGTGAAACTATGGGGAAGAGACACAGTATTATTTGATCGACAAATTTGTGATGAAATCGAAACAGCTTGCCAACGATTTGGCTATACCGCTCATCGAATGTTTAGTGGAGCAGGGCATGATGCGCAATATATAGCGACGATGATACCTTCAGCAATGATTTTCGTACCAAGTATTAATGGGAAGAGTCATTGCGAGGAGGAAGACACATCATTTGAAGATTGCGCAAAGGGAGCAGATATTCTCCTCGAAACGGTATTAACGATGCAAACAAAATACAGTATGGGCCAAACGTACAGCTTACATTAAAATGTGAAATTTATCATGATTGTTACGTCTCTATTACTAACTAGAAAGCTGCCAAAGTGATGCTGCAATGAATCAAGTTAAAAGAAGAAAGTGAAAATAGTTTACTTGAATATCGACCACGAAAGGTAGGATAGTATGAAAAAAATCATTCAAGGTGGACGAATCGCAACTGCTTCAGATGTCTACGAAGCAGATATTCTTATTGAGAACGGAATCATTGTACAGATAGGTAAAAATTTATCTGTTGCAGGTGCGGAAATCATTGATGCTACTGATAAATACGTAATGCCAGGAGGAATTGATCCGCATACCCATTTAGATATGCCTTTTAATAATACAGTAACAGACGATGATTGGAAATCGGGTACGATAGCGGCTGCGTTTGGAGGCACCACAACGATTTTAGACTTTTGTTTAACAGCAGGTGAAGAGAAACTTTCTACTGCTGTTGAAAAATGGCATGAAAAAGCAAAAGGGAAATCTGCAATTGATTATGGATTCCATTTAATGATTGGGGATTTAACACCACAGACAGAAGCGGAATTACCTGTGTTACTAGAGCAAGAAGGAATTACCTCTGTAAAGGTTTTTATGGCCTATGCAAAAGAATTCCAAGCGACAGATCGCACGCTTTTTAAAGCGTTCAAAATTGCAAAAGATGTTGGTGCTATTGTTATGGTGCACTGTGAAAATGGCTCAGTTATCGATGAGCTTGTCGAAGAGGCAAGACGTGCGGGACATAAAGAGCCGATTTATCATGCGCTTACGCGTCCAGCACAATTAGAGGGAGAAGCCACAAAACGTGCGATTGAACTAGCCCATATCGCAGGTGCAACGCTTTATGTTGTCCATGTTACTTGTAAAGAAGCGGTGGATGAAATTATTGCAGCACGTGAAAAAGGCTATAACGTCTATGGCGAAACATGTCCACCTTATTTAACATTAGACCAGTCTGCTTTAGCACAACCAGGCTTTGAAGGGGCGAAATACGTATGGTCACCGCCACTTCGTCCGAAATACCATCAGGAGCATTTATGGAATGCCTTAAAAGCGAAGCAATTACAAACAATTGGTTCCGATCAATGCTCGTTTAGTTTTAACGGCAAAAAGCAATTAGGGTTAAATGATTTTTCTAAAATTCCGAACGGTGGACCGTTTATTGAAGATCGCTTTAGTATTTTATATTCAGAAGGGGTTGCCAAAGGGAAAATAACTGTCAATGAATTTGTGGATATGATTGCTACAAATGCTGCAAAAGTTTTTGGTCTGTTTCCACAAAAAGGGACAATTGCTATAGGTTCTGACGCAGATATCGTGATTTTTGATCCTAATGTAAAACGCGAAATTTCAGCAAAAACCCACCATATGAATGTGGACTACAACCCATATGAAGGTTGGGAAGTGACGGGTGAACCGGTCACTGTGCTTGTCCGTGGGGAATATGTTATTAAAGAGAAAGAATTTGTTGGTGTACTAGGCAGTGGTCGCTATATCAAACGCCAACTGAAAACGACTGCGGAAACGATAAAAATCTAACTTGTTTTTGCAAATATTTCGTGTGGCTTCAACACTGTTGTCACACAGTCAATGTAGCACCACCTTTCAAGCAGGATTTAAACAATCATGCAAAGGTGTAATTAGCAATAGGTAATACATGGCCGATTGTTTTGACTGGAGAACAAAACAATCGGCTATTAAACAATGGCAAGTTCAACAAGAACACATGAGGGGGATGTGGAAATGGTTCCGATGCAAGAGCATGCAATGACCAAGCTACTTCAGCGTAATTTTGTTGAGTTAACAAGTCGAATGACAAAAAATGAGGCAATGGAAGAAGCAAATCGTTGCCTTTATTGTTATGATGCACCCTGTATTAAAGCTTGTCCAACAAGCATTCAAATCCCAAATTTCATAAAAAAAATTGCATCAGGGAATATGAAGGGTTCTGCCACTACTATATTAGAAGCAAACCCAATTGGTGCAAGTTGTGCAAGAGTTTGTCCAACAGAAGAGCTCTGTGAAGGGGCATGTGTGTTAAATTCCTCAACAAAGCCAATTAGAATCGGAGAACTACAGCGTTATGCGACAGATTGGGCGATGGAGACAGGTGCACAGCTATTTAAGAAAGGCGAAAGCAATGGACTGAAAGTAGCCATTATTGGGGCGGGTCCAGCTGGTCTTTCGGCGGCGCGTGAGCTTAGTCGGTTTGGTTATAGTGTCACAATCTATGAGGCTGAAGCGAAAGCAGGTGGTTTAGGAAGCTATGGTATCGTGTCGTTCCGCTTACCAAATGAGGTAGCAGATTGGGAAGTCGAGCAAATTGTCAAACTCGGTGTGAACATTCAAACAAATACGACAGTAGGTAGCGACATTTCTGCAGAAGAAATATTAGCACAATATGACAGTGTCATTTTAGCAGTTGGTATGGGGGCTGTGCCACATCTGGGCATTGAAGGAGAAGGTCTGTTAGGCGTGCATGATGCCATTGAATTTGTAAAACAAACAAAAGTGGGAGCGCTTCCAACTGATTTAGTAGGGAAACGTGTTGCAGTTATCGGTGCTGGGAATACCGCAATTGATGGTGCTACTTGTGCCATGCGATTAGGTGCGGATAATGTGAAAATACTTTATAGAAGAACGCAAAAAGAAATGACCGCATACAAATTTGAATTTGAATTTGCCAAGCAAGATGGCGTGGAGTTTCAATGGTTAACAGCGCCGAAAAAAATCATCGGCAATGATGCAGGTGAAGTGATTGGCATTGAATGCGTTCACATGAAGCTCGGTGAAGCAGGAGCAGATGGTCGTCAAAGACCAGAAGAGATTGCAGGATCCAATTTTATTTTAAAGGTGGATGCAGTTATTAAAGCAATTGGTCAAACGCGTTTTGTGTCATTAATTGAAGCGTTTGGCTTACAGCATACAAATGGCGTTGTTGATATTGATGAAACGACGATGCAAACATCGAATAAAAAAGTGTTTGCATGTGGGGATGTTGTTTTTGGCAACGGACAAGGAGAGGCAATGGTTGTAACAGCGGTTCAACAAGGAAAAGATGCTGCTTATAAGATTCATGAACGTTTAAGAAAACCAAGCGAGATTGCATAAGGGGGGCAGTGACATGGCAGATTTACGAATAGATTTAGCGGGGATAAAATCACCCAATCCATTTTGGCTCGCATCCGCACCACCTACGAACTCAGGCTATCAAGTGCAGCGTGCATTTGAAGCAGGGTGGGGTGGGGCGGTTTGGAAAACATTAGGTGAACCGATTTTGAATGTTTCTTCACGTTTTGCAGCGGTTAGTTATAACGGGCAACGTGTGGCAGGTTTTAATAACATTGAATTAATAACCGATCGCCCGTTGGAGGTAAATTTAAAAGAGATTTATGAAACGAAAAAAAGGTTTCCTCATCACGCCATTATAGCTTCCCTTATGGTAGAACCAAAGCAAGAAAAGTGGCATGAAATTGTCAAACGCGTAGAAGATGTGGGGGTAGATGGTCTTGAGCTTAACTTTGGTTGTCCACATGGCATGGCAGAACGAGGAATGGGCTCCGCCTCTGGTCAAGTACCTGAATTGGTGGAAAAGCAAACGTATTGGGTGAAGGAAGTAGCACGTACGCCAGTTATTGTGAAACTAACGCCAAATATAACGGATATAACAGTAACAGCAGAAGCGGCGATAAGAGGCGGAGCGGACGCTATTAGTATGATTAATACAATCAACAGCTTGGCAGGTGTTGATTTAAATACATGGAATACAATACCTCATGTTGCAGGTAAAGGGGCGCATGGCGGCTATTGTGGTCCAGCTGTGAAGCCAATAGCACTCAATATGGTAGCAGAGTGTGCTCGTAATCCTCACATTCAGGTTCCGATATCGGGTATAGGTGGTATTTCCAATTGGCAAGATGCAGCAGAGTTTATGTTGATGGGTGCAACGGGTGTGCAAGTTTGTACAGCAGCTATGCACCACGGATTTAGTATTGTCGAAGATATGATTGATGGACTAAATAATTATTTAGATGATAAGGGAATTGCCTCGGTAAAGGACTTAGTTGGTCGCTCGGTGCCTCGATATTCGGACTGGGGCAATCTAGATTTAAACTATAAAATTGTTGCGGACATCAATAATGATGTATGTATTAACTGTAATAAGTGTCATATTGCTTGTGAAGATACGTCCCATCAATGTATCGATTTGTATACGGAAAATGGAAAACCTATGCTAAAGGTTCGCGAAGAAGATTGCGTTGGTTGTAATTTATGTTCGATTGTCTGTCCGGTTGATGGAGCAATTTCTATGGTCGAAAGACAATCCGCTATTGCGCCAATGACTTGGAATGAGCGCCAATTGTTAATGAATAGTCTATCTAAATAAAAGGTTCATCTGTGTAATGATTAACTGTTTTTCCACCTTCCTTACGAATGATTTCGAAAAGGAAGGAAAGCCTCATGGAGTTGTCACGGAAATCTCTCGTTTATTCAGTAGAGCATTTTCCCCATGTAAGAGCTAACTGGTACAAAATGCTAGATTTCAGGGGATAATGATTCGATGTCTGGATAAATGCATGCTGTCAGTACATGGTACGAATGATATTCGGATTCCTTGTGCCGATGCATAATCTATTCAAAAAGGAGCGAAATGTATGGAACATGACGGGAATTATTTGAAATCCCCTGATTTACTTCCAGTGACACATCAACAAAGAAATATTGGAACATTCGGTTTTGCAGTCATTTGGATAGGCATGGCTATTGTACTAGCCGCATTTGCAATTGGTGGTTCTGCTATTATGAGTTTACCTTTGCCAATGGTTATTTTAGCGACATTGATTGGCTCTTGTTTAATCGGTGTATTTATGACATTAATTGGTGATATCGGGATTGAGCATGGCTTATCTTTTCCTGTATATATGCGTGCTCCATTCGGTACTTTTGGAACGCACATTCCATCGTTAGTGCGAGGCGTAACAGCAGCCTGTTGGTTCGGTATAAACACCTATTTCGGCGCCATGGCTATTAATGGCATTCTTAATTTACTTTTTGGTTTTAATAATTGGTTTCTATGTTTTCTAGTCTTTGCTGCTCTACAATTATTTAATACTTCGTTAGGCATTAAATCAATTGAGCGTTTTGCAGATTTAGCGGCGCCCATTATTATTTTAATTTCCTGCTGGATGTATATAACATTAGCAGATGCGGCCACAACACAAGGCAAAGATGTCTGGTCTTGGGTTGAGACGCCAACTACGGGTGTAGCGGCTTTTACAGCATTTATGATTGTTATCATGGCGAATATGGGATTCTGGGCTACGTTAGCCGCTGATATGCCATCATTGTCTCGCTTCTTTAAAGCACCTAAAAATGAGCGCAACTGGTTTAAACGGAACAAAACCCAGTTAGTCGGTTCTTTAATTGTTATGCCCATCACGAATACATTTATCGTTACAATTGGCGCGGTTTGTTATATGGCGGTTGCATCTGCAGATCCAATCAATGCATTACAGCAAAGTGCAAGTGGCTTGATACTTGGAATTTTATTATTAATGATTGTTTTAGCGCAATGGTCAACGAATACGTCTGCTAATGTGATTCCAGCAGCTACTATTTTCTCTAATATTGGCGGCCCAAAAGTACCATTCTGGGTTGGCGTTGTAATTGCGGGTGTAATAGGAATTCTTGCACAGCCATGGAGCTTATTTGATGTTTTAGTCAACGCGCTCTTAATTATAGGTGGTATTTTAACGGCCATTGTTGGTATTTTATACGCAGATTATTATTTAATTCGAAAAAGACGCATCAATGTCAAAGATTTGTATGAGCTAAACGGTCAATTCAAATATTTGAATGGCTTTAATTTAGCTGGCTTAATCGCTTGGGTTATCGGCGGTGTCATTGCAAATATTTTCTCTGCTTATTCATCACTAGTGGGTTTTATCGTTGGAGCGTTGGTTTACTATGTATTAGCGAAGTACTGGTGGTTTAAAAAGTATCCTCAAGCTGAATTAGAAGATCCAAGTGATGCGAAGTATTTAGGGATTACAGCTGGTCATAACTTAGATGAACTATTTGGGCAAGATTTGGTGCCACAGCCCGCAGTTGGCTCAGATGACGTTGAGGCAGTAGATCAAACGGAACCACTTTTAGAAATAAAAGGTGCTGATTAGTAGAGAGAAGGGGTGAGCGCATGTCAGATTTTTTACAAAGTACGGAAGAAATAAAGAAAGTTGATGACTTTTTAGACAGCGGCTTTAAAATACAATATGTCTATGAAAACTTAAGTGGTATGTTTGTAGAGTTTGCTCGGCAGGAAGAAGTTGTACATTTGAAAATTCTTACAGCGGATGCCCGCAAATATTTCGCCGCAAAACTTCAGGAACAAACCTTATTGCAATAGCTATTGCGTAAGCCGCAACCTCTGCTACCATGCAGATTGTTGCGGCTTACGTTTTGTGTGTTTCCACAAGGGCAACACAGCTTTTAAATTGTTTGCAAATTGTTTGAGTGACTGGCACGATTTAGTTCATCGTGCTATGCTTTCGGCCATATACAAAGTACACAATTAAACCGAATACAAACCAAAGTCCACAAGCAATCCATGTATGAATAGATAGCTGGGAAATTAAAAATAAGCACATCAAGAATGACAGAATCGGTAGTACTGGGAAGAACGGTACTTTAAAACCACCTGATGGAATATTTTTGTTTTTACGTAAATAAATGACGCCTATTGAAACGATTGTGAAAGCTACTAGCGTCCCCATATTGACAAGTTCCGTAAGCTTCGATAACGGGACAAAGCCAGCGCAAAAGGCTACAAGGATAGCGAATACCCAAGTGTTCTTGACAGGGGTTTTAAACTTAGGACTCAGTTCAGCCATACTTTTTGGCAGTAAACCATCACGGCCTAAAGCATATAGCAAGCGTGTCCCTCCATAGGACATGACAAGGATAACCGTCATCATGCCGACAACTGCACCAAGGGAAATAATACCCGCAATCCAGTCTTGATGAACAAGTTGCATAACATAGCTGACCGGATCACTAACGTTTAAATCAGTGTAGGGCACCATACCTGTTAATACAAGTGAAACAACAACATAAAGAACTGTACATATTAATAAGGAGCCAATAATACCAATTGGCATATTACGTTGGGGATTTTTTACTTCTTCAGCTGCTGATGAAACAGCATCAAATCCAAGATAAGCGAAAAATACAAGAGCAGCGCCACTTAGTACACCACTTACGCCAAATGGTAGAAACGGTTGCCAATTTGATGGTTCCACGTAAAATACGCCAACGCCAATAAATAGTAAAATAACACCCACTTTCAAAAAGACCATAATGGAATTTAATCGAGTGGATTCTTTTATGCCTAGCATTAAGAAAAAGGCTGTGGCAAAAATAATAACGATGGCAGGTAAATTGATATACGTACCAGCGGCAGGGTTAAATGATCCTGAGATTGCTGTTGGCAGCGAAATATTAAAGCCAGCAAGGAGCGCACTTAAATACGATGACCATCCAGTTGCAACGGCTGCAACGGCTAATCCATATTCTAGTAACAGTGCCCAGCCAACTAGCCAAGCAACGATTTCGCCAAATACAATGTAGCCATACGTATAGGCACTCCCTGTGACAGGTACGCTTGAAGCAAACTCAGAATAGCACATACCTGCTAATGCACAAACAATAGCGGCTATGATAAATGAAAAAACAATTCCTGGCCCTGCATGGGTAGCTGACACCGTTCCAGGCAAGATAAATATCCCTGTGCCAACAATTGCGCCAACCCCAAGCAAAATCAGGTCAAAAGCACCTAACGATTGTTTGAGCTGAATAGTTCCTTCCTTTTTCAATAAATCCGCTATATTTTTTCTTCTAAATAATAAATTTCTCACATGAAAGCCTCTTTTTCTTAGAAATATGTAAAAATATTATACTTTTTTGACATTCAGGTCAATTATTTTTACGAATTCGAAGTGAAATTGGTTGAATTTTAAGAAATATTAAAATCTAAAGAAAAGAAAGAAGGTTTTTAGTGTAGAAATGATAATTATGAATATTCTGAAATAATAATACTCTTAAAAAGAGAAGGAAGTTTAACGATATTATTACGCTACTAATATAGTAATTGAGCGTGCGTTATACATGGGAAAAGCAGGTAGTAAATTTTAAGAATTTTTGTTTCTTTAGCACATTTATTATGTTCTTTTAACTAGATATATATGGATTGTTGACTTCTTTAGTAGTGTCTAGGTAAAACTGTTTTCAAAGAGGGTATTAAATCGTGTATTTATTATATTAAAATTTAAAAAATATTGTTTTTCCTAAAAATACATTTGTGTTTTTGAGAAGAATTTATTATTATTTATAAAGTAATTTATCGTTCTTATATTAAGATAGAAAGAGGCGTATTCAAGTGGCAAACAAAGAATTAAAGAGAGGGCTGGAGGCGCGACATATTCAAATGATCGCTCTAGGTGGTACGATTGGTGTAGGCCTATTTATGGGTTCCGCTAGCGCTATCCAGTGGACTGGGCCATCCGTGCTCCTTGCATATGCTATCTCGGGCATTTTTATATTTTTCATCATGCGAGCTATGGGTGAGATGCTCTATGTAGAGCCAAGTACTGGATCTTTTGCAACATTCGGTTATAAATATATTCACCCATTGGCGGGTTATTTAACTGCGTGGAGTAACTGGTTTCAGTGGGTTATCGTTGGGATGTCTGAAATTATAGCAGTCGGAACATATATGCAATATTGGTATCCTGATTTACCTGCATGGATTCCTGGGTTAATTGCTATGGTTATACTAGGTGTAGCAAACTTTATTTCTGTTAAATCATTCGGCGAATTCGAGTTTTGGTTTGCGATGATTAAGATCGTTACAATTGTGCTTATGATTGTGGCTGGTATTGGCCTTATTTTCTTTGGGTTTGGAAATGACGGTATGCCAATCGGTTTATCCAATCTGTGGTCGCATGGCGGCTTCTTCACAGGTGGTTGGACAGGTTTCTTCTTTGCATTATCTTTAGTCGTGGCGGCTTACCAAGGGGTAGAGCTTATCGGAATTACGGCTGGAGAAGCAAAAAATCCGCAAAAAACAATTACCAATGCTATCCAAAGTATTATTTGGCGTATTTTAATTTTCTATATCGGTGCAATTTTTGTTATTGTAACGGTTTACCCATGGGATGAGTTAGGGACGATTGGTAGTCCGTTTGTTGCCACTTTTGCTAAAGTAGGGATTACTGCAGCAGCCGGTATTATTAACTTTGTCGTAATTACAGCAGCTATGAGTGGTTGTAATAGTGGCATTTACAGTGCGGGACGTATGCTTTATACACTTGCTATGAATGGTCAGGCACCTAAGTTTTTTGCAAAGGTTTCAAATAACGGAGTTCCAATTTTAGGTACTGCTGGCGTATTAGTTGGGTTAGTCGTTGGTGTTATTTTAAGTTATATTGCACCAAAAAACCTATTTGTCTATGTTTATAGTGCAAGCGTACTTCCTGGGATGATTCCTTGGTTTATCATTTTAATTAGTCAAATTCGGTTTAGAAAAGTAAAAGCAGCGCAAATGGAAAACCACCCATTTAAAACGCCTTTAGCTCCTTTGACAAACTATGCAACCATCGCTTTTTTAGTTATGGTGCTTATCGGTATGTGGTTTAATGAGGATACGCGCGTTTCGTTAATTGTAGGGATTGCTTTCCTTATACTTGTAACACTTAGTTATTATGTGTTTGGTATTGGAAAAGAAAGACCTGCTGACAAGCATACAAAATAATAGAAAAAGGATGTATCTCTTTAATTTGAGATACATCCTTTTTTTCTATAGTAGAATCAAGATTTTTTAGAGATGTTCCATACATAGTTATTCAAAAAAGGGATAAGCTACATAAAGAAATATGTTGTGTTCATGATACATACAGGCGTTTAACGGGGGTTGAAATGGCATGGAAGAAAGAGAACAGCAAGTAATTGACCAGATAAAGGACAAGGTTCAAGAAATTGATGATGTCGTTATAAAAGAGATGGTTACTGATGCAGGGGATGCGACAATTATCTATTTCTCTTCTCTTATCGAGAAAATGACTTTACAATCGATGGTTTTCATACCGTTAGCGAACCATGTTAATCAAATTTTTCAAGTATCTGATGCAGTAGAATTAGACGATGTGGATTTGATTTTGCAAAAATTAGATGCAGGCCAAACCTTATTGTTTTTCCATAAAACAGCGCAACTACGAGTGATTGACACCTATAGTGCCCCTACGCGTTCGATAACAAATACGGAAACAGAGTCAACAGTTATTGGACCACAAGATGCTTTTACTGAATCATTAGAGACCAATATTTCATTAGTAAAAAGACGGATTCAAAATCCAATGTTAAAAAATGAAACACGCACTGTAGGAACAGAAACCAATATTAAAATTTCAATTTTATATATAGACAATATCGTAAATAAAGAAAATTTAGACACGCTACGAGAGCGAATCAATCAAATACAATTCCCTTTTTTTACAGATATATCAGAGCTCAAGCAACTGATTGAAGATAATCCGTTATCTCCTTTCCCACAGCATTATATGAGCGTACGACCAGATAGTGTTAGTCAGTATCTTATTGATGGAAGAATCGTGATTTTTATGGACAATAGTCAGGCTGCGATTGTTTGTCCTACATCCTTTTTTGAAATGTTTGTTTCGGTCGAAGATTATTATAACCGTTGGACAACAGCCTCATTATTACGAATGCTTCGATTTTTTGGCTTTTTCCTAACCATTATGATTACGCCGATGTATATCTCTGCTTTAACATTTCATCCTGAAGTATTACCTTATGAGCTTTTGTTAAATCTTCAGGAATCCAGAAGTAAAGTTCCATTTCCGCCACTAATAGAAGTATTGTTTATTGAATTAATTATTGAAGTGCTGCGTGAAGCAGGTTCGCGAATGCCTGCTAAAGTCGGTCAAACGATTGGTATCGTTGGAGGTATCGTGATCGGTACAGCAGCTGTTGAAGCGGGATTGCTTAGTAATATTCTAATTGTATTGGTTGCGACATCTGCCTTACTGTCATTTCTACCACCGATCTTTTTATTGAGTAATACAAGTAGATTTATTCGTTATATTTTTATTTTGTCTGCTGGTCTGTTTGGGTTATACGGATTAATGCTAGCATTTGCATGGCTATTTGCTCATTTATTACGATTAAATTCATTAGGAACACCGTATATGTCACCGGTTGTTCCTCGTAATGCCAGTGATTTATTCGATAGTATTATTCGATTTCCAACCAAATATTTAAAAACCAAGAAGGGTATTTCTAGAGCACAAAAAAAATAACAGCTTTTGTAGCATTTGAGGTGGTTTTAGTTGAGTACAGGTAAGAGCAAGAAAAAGTTATTAAATGCATATCATGTTGTGTTTTTAGCACAAAGCGTCATGATTGGTACTGGTATTCTCTCCCTGCCTCAGCAACTTAGTTCTTTAGGCTATAGCCAAGCATTGATGCCATTGATTTTTGGTGTGATTGCAAGTGTTACACTGTACCCAATGATTTGGATTAATTCTAAATTTCCAAATGACAACCTATTTCGTATCAATGAAATCCTACTAGGTAAATGGTTAGGGAAATGTATCAATCTTTTTTTTGTTATTCAATTTCTCGTTTTTATTGCAGGCATTATTAGTAATTATATGCATCTCATTCAAAGTACTGCTCTTCAAGAACAAACCATTACGGGGCCTGTTTTTTGTTTTTTATTATTGCTTATTTATATTGTCAGTGGAGGCATTAAATCAATTGCCCGTTTTTGTATCATGACCTTTTTTCTAACGATTGGTTTTCTATATTTTACACATTGGGCATTTGAAAAGGGCGATATGAGTCACTTTTTACCTCTATTTAATTTTTTTAGTGTAAATGACTTTTATGAGGCATTAAAAAGAGGGTATTTATCGGTTCTAGGTTATGAATTAGTCATGTTTTATTTTCCCTACATTGTCGATCAAAAAAAAGCATTCCGTCATTCGTTAATTGGCATTTGGATTAGTATCTTACTTTGTTTTATTACGACAGCGATTAGTGTTATGTATTATTCTGAATGGCAGCTAGAATATGTGGAATTTTCAGTACTAAACTTGTTTAAAGCTGGAGAGTTTTCGTTTATTGAGAGAATTGATATTTTTGGCATTACATTATGGGTTTTTTTAATTTTATCGACCGTGGCCGCCTATTTATGGTGTGCAAAAAAAGGGGTAGAGACTTTAGTATCTAAAAAAAGTAATGTTTATTTGTACATCTTAGTTGCGATTATTTTCTTTGTTGTAAAAATGCCATCTTCCAGAGAATTTCAAGATAAATTATTTACAAGTGCCAATTATGTTGGCTATATGTTAATTCTTTGGCCAGTATTATTAATGATGGTTTATGTACTTCGAAAAAAGAAGCAGGTGCAAGTATGAGCAGAAAACTTCTTTATGTAACTCTTTGTATCCAACTATTCGTTTTAGCCGCCTGTACGGAAAAAGAAGTAAAAGTTCCACTTGAAGATGTCGGGATGGTGGGCATTATCGCATTTGATTATATTGATAAGGATAGTATGAAATTAACCGTCGCCATTCCTCAATATTCACCTGAAGCGCAACGTAGTACGCAAACTTTTTCTGTGACTACGGAACTTGTTTCAAATGGCATTGTGGAAATAGAAAAACTTTCAGACAAAAAAATTGTTTTTAATCAGTTACGCGTTGTGTTGTTTAATGAAGAGTTCGCACGTCAAGGCAATATTCGCAAAGTGCTTCAGCATTTATACCGAAATGCCGAAGTTGGTAATAAAGTAGTTATCGCCATTGTAAAGGAAAAAGGAGAGGAAATGCTAAAATATAATTATCCCGATAAACCGAATATTAATTTCTATTTAAACGATTTATTGCAACCTAGCATTAATACAGCATTTAATCCTAATACGAACATCCATGATTTTATGTATACCATTTCGAATCCGGTATTTGATCCGATTATTCCATTTATTGATAAAAATAGTGATAAAATCGAAATAAAAGGGATTGCTGTATTTAAAGGTAACCAGATGATTGAATTGATCACGCCGAATGAGGCACTCATTATTCAGGCAATCCAAGGAAGAAAAAATCTTGCGCCATTAGATATTAAAATGGAACAAGGGCATGGCAAAGAAAAGTTATTGATTGACTTAGTGGAAAATGATGTGCATATTGAGAGCAATAAAAATATGCATTCACCTAAACTCACGATAGCATTAACAATCAAAGGAACATTAAGTGAATATAAAGGTGCACGAGAAAATGATTTATTTACTATAGAAAGTTTAGCGGATTTAGAAAAAGACGTGAATAAAGAGTTGGAGCAAGATATTAAAAAGTTTTTAGATAAACTCAATGAATGGCAAGTAGATCCAAGTGGTCTTAGTGAATATTTCCGAATGTACCATCGCGGAAAATGGACAACTGAAAAAAAGCGGGAGATTATTAGTAATGTAGCAATTGATGTACAGGTGAAAACATCCATCATTAGTACAGGGACATTAAAATAAACTGATTCAGTAAAGAAAGTGCCACTATTGACAGGTATATATGTTCACAGCTATCATCAATACAACTGGACTTGAAAGCTATAAAAAAGGCAATTTATCATTTAGAAAAAGTGATAATTGCCTTTTTTTTAGAATGATTTTCGCATAATAAAGCTTACATGTCGGCCACATGTTTTGTCTTGGCGGTAGGAGAAACCTTCTTCACTAAGATACGTACATGTTTGATCAATCGTAATTTGTTGTGACGGAATGCCGGCAATTTCACATTGCTTTTTCACAGTTTGCTGATTATCAATGTGATACTTGTTTGTGTCAGCATTGAAATACATAAAATTATCGGCATAGCCTAGACGATTAAATTGTTCATAGACATCACCATCAACCTCAAATTTTTGCTGGCTAAGTGCCATGCCAATTTGAACATGGAAATCCTGTGGATTACAGTGCTCTTGTTCTATTAAATGACGGAAAAGTTTCAATGTCACTTCCTTGACTGTTCCTTGCCAGCCAGAATGAATGACACCGATGACACCACTACGTTCATTATAAAAAATAACAGGTACACAATCAGCAGTAAAAGTACAAAGCATTACATCTTGGTCAAATGTATAGAGTGCATCGGTATTGGCAATGGCTGTATCTTGCCTCAGCGCGCCTAAACCTTTATCTGCTACAGTTGCACGATAAAAATTAGCACTGTGTGTTTGTTGAGTACATATAAAATCATTGATATCACATTGCAACGAAGCTGCTAATTTCTTTCGATTGCTTAACACATCCTCAGTACTTGTGCAGACATGTAGTGCCATATTATTTTGTTCAAGTTCCAAATCGTCCTTTAAGGTAGTTCCTGCTATGAATTGCTTATTGTTGTAATAAAATTTAGTTTTCATATCATCACCCCGTTTAACTATATCGGATTAGATTGCCAATGTATAGCTTATGCAATATGTATCTGGTGTTACAGGCTATTTGACCTCACTGTGTTTACTTATAAAAAACGGACTTTCTTTAAACAGACATAATAGATTCATACCTTATCATACCGTAGCAAAGTAGAGGTTACATTACCAACATTCAAGTAAAAAGGAGTGTGTTTATGAATCAAGACTACTTTCTTTTAATTTGTCAAATAGGCATGGGTCTGTTTTGGATAGTGACATACATATTTATTATAAAACGTGGTTTTCATGATGAGCAATATGGTATGCCAATGGTTGCAATTTGTGCCAATATTTCATGGGAGTTTATCTTTACGTTTATATATCCACACAATGATTTTCAAAGAATCATTACGTTTAGTTGGTTTGTACTTGATCTTGTAATTATGTGGCAGTATTTAATATATGGGCGCAAAGAATTTAAAAATACTATGTCTACCACACTTTTTTATACATCTTTCCTTTTTACATTGGCAACAAGCTTTTTAGTTATTTTGGCACTCTCGCATGAACTTCATGATATGCAACGGATATATGCTGCGTTTATACAAAACTTAATGATGTCAGGGTTATTTATCGGCTTGTTTTTTGCAAGGGGGAGTCTGGCAGGTCAATCTATGTCTATTGCAGTGTGCAAAATGATTGGAACATTATTTGCAGCCGTCGCATTCTATTTCTATAGTAGCATTCCACTTATTACAATTATCTCTATGGCAACCTTTATGTATGACTGTTTAGTGCCAGTCACCCAAACAATTCTGAATATAGTGCCAGTCACTCAAACAATTTAATGTGGGCGGGAAGTTTTCCATTTATCATGAAGTTTATGACTGGAATGGTGCCTTTGCTGTTTAAAATCTTGTAGTAATATATTCCTGTTACAACTATATTTCAATTTTATTACTGACAAGTTGAGAATAAACACTGATAAACTCGTAATCTATTCGTCAATTATTTCAAATGTCATACAACTGTAAAAATCCTTCCAAATATTTAGTGATGCATTATTTCACTAATCTATTTACCATAAATATAGAGCAAAACAGGAAGGAATGATTTACATGTTTAGAAAAGTAAAAAAAGTAGCGATGGCATCCGTATTATCACTATCCTTATTGGTACCAATTAGCGCAATGGCCGCTGACTCATATACAGTAGTAGCAGGCGATTCTCTTTGGAAAATTGCTGTAAAAACACAAACAGGTGTACAAGAATTAATAGATGCAAACCCTCAACTGGCAAACCCAGATCAAATAAATATAGGTCAAAAAATTAATATTCCAACAAATGAACAAGCTTCTGTAGAGCAAGAAGTAGTGAAACTTGTCAATGCAGAACGAGCGAAAGCAGGTCTGCCAGCATTAAAAGAAGATTGGGAGCTATCACGAGTAGCAAAATATAAATCTCAAGATATGCATGATAAAAATTACTTTGACCATACTAGCCCAACGTATGGTTCACCATTTGCAATGATGAAGAAATTTGGCATTACGTATAAAGCAGCTGGAGAAAATATCGCCAAAGGTCAAAAATCAGCTTCTGAAGTCGTAAATGCGTGGATGAATAGTGAAGGACACCGTGCAAATATTTTAAACAAAAGCTATACACATATCGGAGTTGGCTTTGTGAAAGACGGCAACTATTGGTCTCAAATGTTTATTCAAAAATAATATATTCAGAACTGTTTCTCAAAGTGGAACAGTTCTTTTTTATGACGTGCATTCATGAATTATGCGGCCTTTGCGTGTCGTCTATAAGTTGACAAAAAAGAGCAACTACCAGCTTTCAAGAGCTGTTAGTTGCTTTTTATTACTTTTTGGCAAGGAGAATAGCTTGTGAACGGGATTTTACACCTAGTTTTTGATAAATAGTAGATAAATAAACGCGAATAGTGCCAGCCGATAGATTTAGCATGTTTGCAATTTCACGATTGGTTACACCCTTGGCTAACAGATCAAATACCTCTTTTTCACGCGGTGTCAACACTTCATGACGAACTACATTGGTTGTACAGCTTTGTAAATAATGTAAATAATAGTCTGGGTAAGGATTCCACTTAGCTGCCAATGAATCTAATTGAAAATATTGCTCCAGAAGGGGGAGTAGCTCTTTTTCATCTGCCAATGTCCGAACATAGTAGTATTTAGCGGCCCATTGCAATACTTTATGTAAAATATCTAATGCAATAGCAGTGTTTCCTAAACGATGCTGACAAATAACTTCTAGTACTGTTGCTTCTATCATCGTTGCAACTTGATCATCTTGCTGTGCCTTTGTTTTAACTTGAATGATTACTGGTAGTGCATCCTGAGGTGTGTCCTTTAATAACAATAAACGAGCATAAACGAGCTGCCAAAATGGTTGCTTTGTTTTTGTTGCTAGTAAGAGCATCTCTGCGTTTTGGCTATCTCCCTCGACGATATAACAATAGGCTTGCATAATTTGAATCGACGTTTGCCAATGTTTTTCTGAAACATCTTCTAACACCTGAGACAACATGATACGGGCTGTATTTGACTGTTGCTGATGAGCGTATATTTTCGCTTTAAGTAAATACATAGGGATATATAAACCTGGGTCTTGATGTTGATGACCTAATGCAATGGCGATTTCCAACTCTTTTTGGGCTGCTTCTATAAAACTTCGCTCATATAAAGATTCAGCAGCAACCCCATAACTAAATGCTGTCACATTTGCAGTTTGTAATGTTGTTTCTCGAAAAAGTTTGCTAACAGCTTCGCCTTCTTCAAACAGTTGCAGTTTTCCTTTAGAGCCAATACTTGTACGTGAAATCTTATATTCAAAAATATTATAGGGAATCGGAACATTATCCCAGCGAGAAGGAGCAGGACCATTCGCAAGCAAATTGCGCATAATCTCTTCTACCAATTGTAAATTTCCGCCGGAAGCGACAATGGCATACGCCTTTGCACTTTCATATATATAGGCCATTGCAGCATGCTCTTCTTGCGCCATCCATTGTTCTACATGCTGTCGCAGTTCAAGCTCTTCCATTAGAGAAGTAGCTATTTTTGTGTCCATTGTTGTTATAGAAGTTAGGAAGCCGATAACAAGCATTTCATACGAAACGGTATAATGAGCACTTCGAAGTTGATGCAACCAGCGCATGAATGTTGTCGTTTGCCCAGAAGCGTATAGCTGGACAAGATGTTCTGCAATCCATAAAGCAGCTTGATTATATTGTTCATATTTAAGTGCAAGTTCAATGGCAGAATGATAATTTCCTTGATTGTAAATAGCATGTGAGACTTCTTGGACAATAGTCTGTACTTGCTGCACAGAATACTGTTTATTTAGTTCTACTTGTAAAGCTTCGGCAAACAAATGATGGTAGCGAAAAACAGGCTTTTTTGTTTGGAGACGAATAATAAATAGACCTTTTGCTTCTAAACTTTCCAACAGTTCAAGACTATTTGACTGCTTTGTTAGTTGGTCACATATCGCTGGTTCTAGCTCGTGCAGTAGGGAGGTCTTTATAAGAAATTTTTGCGTTGTTGTCGGAAGGTTTTGAATGATTTCTTGCCATAAAAATTCAGAAATAAACGGTTGTGCGATATGATCGTATAAGTCAAGTTGGTGTTCATTTGCCAAGCGTGTTAATAATAGGCCCGCTACCCATCCTTCCGTTTTGTCCAACATTTGTTGTAAAAATTGTTGATTGAGTGGTGTTACCTGTTTGCAAGAAAAAAATTGCTTCGTTTCTTGAAACGTAAAGCGTAAATGATCCGCATCGAATTCTTGTAGCCATTGTTTCACTCGCCACTTAGCAATAGGGAGGGCTAGGGTTGTTCGAGTCGTTAGATAGACGTGTATCTCTACAGGTAAGTACTCGATAAATTGTGTCGTAAGTTGATGAATTACCGGATTATCGATTACATGATAATCATCTAATACAATTTGAATCGGTTTTGCTAAAGAATGGAGCTCCTCTAAAAATGAATTTATAAAAAATTCCAGTGTAGCTAGGTCTTGGGTGTGTAAAAGCGGTGCAAGTACTTGATCGATAGGGCATTGATAGGCTTTTGCAACGGCATGCACAGCGTACGTCCAAAAACGAATCGGATCATTATCAGCAGCATCAAGTGAAAGCCAAGCCACCGTTGCCTTCTTACATTTGAACCAACTACTTAGAACAGTCGTTTTCCCATAACCTGCTGGTGCACGGAGAACCGTCACTTTTTTATAAGTTTGGTTCTGTAAAAGATCAAACAATTGCTTGCGCTCAATCAAATCAGGTGTATTGAGAGGAATAGTTATTTTAGAAGATACTAGTGTAGTAGACATCTTTTTTACCTCATTTTTTTAATTTAGGATAATGATGTAATTAATTTTACTACAAGCGTTAACATAATTTCGAATGTTAATAGTCCTAGCATTAGATAAATCCAAGTTGAGCCAAGTGGTCCTTAGAGTTCACTAAACAAATAGCCTTTTATCCAAAGACAATAAAAAGCAATTTGTTTGTCTTTCGAATTTCGAAGAATGAATAGAATCAAGAGGGTTGATAATTAAAAAGGCATTCTGTAATTTTGAAGAAAAATGGAACGGTATAGTTAGATTTAGAACGGAACAATATTTAGTATAAAACTATTTATTATATATTAATTCTTTTACGTATGATTTAACTTGTTATATGTATAATTCCCCACATTATTTTATTGATTTAGTACAATAATTGAGAGGATTTTGTAAAATTCACCATTGACCTAGATGACTTATTGTATATAAAAAGTGAACTCTAAATTATTCAATTAGGTTAATTCATTAAATAATGACTCTGAGTATAACAAGTTTAAAAAGTCGGAAGAACATTTGATTAAGTTATAGACATACCAAGGAAGATTCGTTACTGTAAGAAGGGCGATTCCTGCATTACCTTTTTTTAAGCTATTTGATTGAACTGTTTAAATCGTTTTAGATTTGCATAATACTGGCTTTAAGGGTGAGATTACTGGCTTTTATAGAAGATCGAGAGGAACAAAAGACATACTTTAACATATGGATATTTTCATATAACAAGATGAATTTTAAAAGGTTAATGCATTATTTAATTATTATTCTAATATACTTTTTGTAAGAAAGGTGTTTCAAAATATGGGAGGTTTAGATTTATGTCAATTAAAAAGAAAATTTACTTAGGGTTTGGTAGTATTATGTTATTTCTACTACTTAGTTCTACCATTGCATTTGTCCAATTAAAAAGTGTTAATAACAAGTATTCATTTACTATAGAAGACAGAGTCTATAAACTTTTACAAGTCGATGCAATATTAAACGCATCTTCTTTACAAGGTCTTTACATTCGTTCTTACATACTTGATCCAAGTGATGAAACAATTAAAAACCTGGAAAAACAGGAAGAACTAATCGAACAAAAAACTGCAGAATTAGAAAAAATAATAAAAAATCCTGAAATGCAAAAACAACTTCAAAGTATAAAAGAAAACCAAGCAAAATTTAATCAAGGTGCGCAAGATATTATCAATACATATGACAAAGAAGATGTTCAAGCTTCAATTGAAAAAATACAAGTATTGGTGCGTCCTGCAAACGAAGGTATTCAACTTGCAGTGAATAAAATTTCTGTTTATCAAAAGGAGCTGATGGAAAAGGCGAACACGGAAGCAACTAAAATTGCAAATAATAGTTCACTGATCATTTTAGGTATTGCTATCGTAACCACAATTCTTGCTCTTCTCATTTCAGTATTTATTACTCGTTTAATTACTGTACCTATTAATAAACTAAATGCTACTGCAAAAGTTATTGCTGAGGGTGATTTAAGCGGAGAAGATATAAATGTGAAAACAAACGATGAAATTGGAGTATTAGCTGATTCATTTAATGAAATGAAAAGGAGATTACATTCAATTATTAATAATGTTGCTGCAAATGTAGAGCAGACAACGGCCGCTGCTGAACAATTAGCAGCCAGTACAGATCAAGTAGCTATCTCATCCAATGAAGTAGCCAATCGAATAGAGGTAACATCAGAGGGTGCTAATCAATCAGCTATAACGGGACGAGAAAGTGCGACCGCAATGGATGAAACTGCCCATGGTGTACAACGAATTGCAGAAGCAACACAGCTACTTAATTCAAAAGCATTAGACACACAAGTGATTGCCAATGAAGGCGGAAAAACATTACAGACCGCAGAAAACCAAATGGCTGTTATTCAACAATCTTCTCATGAGACAAATGAGCGAATTAAACAGTTAAGTGCACAATCAACAGAGATAGAAAAAATTATAAAAGTTATTACGGATATTACGGAGCAAACAAATCTTCTTGCCCTTAATGCAGCTATCGAAGCGGCACGTGCTGGTGAGCATGGAAAAGGTTTTGCAGTCGTTGCCGATGAAGTTCGGAAGCTTGCAGAAGAATCAAAGGCTTCTGCTCATCAAATTGTTGATCTAACAACATCTATTCAACAAGAAACAAATGCAGTTGAAAAGGCAGTGAGTGTCACTGTGCAAAATGTCGAAGAAGGTGTTACCTTTATCCAAAATGCCCAAGTATCATTTGATACTATTATGAAGGCCATTCAAGAAATTACTTCTCAAATTGAAGATGTTTCAGCTTCTACTGAAGAAATTTCGGCAAGTACTGAAGAAGTTGCCGCTTCAGTAAATGAAATGGCTTCTGCTGCAACTACCGCCGCAGAACAATCCGAAATGATTGCTGCAGCCGTAGAAGAACAAACAGCAACGATTCAAGAAATCAATGCTGTAGCTAAATCGTTAAGTGAAGGTGCAATGACAGTGCAAGAAGAAATTAATAAATTTAAAATATAATGAAAGGATTAAATTGGTTAGTTGCTTTATGAAAAAAATCATCCTTTTCTATTAAAAAGAAGTCCTCATTTCCATTTAAAAAGGAGATGAGGCTTTTTTGCCTGTTTAAAAAAGAGAATATACCTTAAATGAAATGGCTTAATGAGCAATCCCGTAATGTTTATAATCATTTCATCTTTTTAAGGGGATAAACTATTTCCTGAAAATAATAAATCGTTACTATGTTACGACTCCCTCTAGAGCCTTGATAATCAATGGTGAAGGAGTCAGGCAGTTGAAACACCGTCGTATCTAAAATCCGAATAGGTTCGAAAGCTAAAAGGATATCTGAAGAGAGGAATTGTGTCGCACAAAGTTTTTGTGTGAGAAGGAAAGTAAAGACTTCTTGGACAAAGGCGACAGCTGCCGGATTAAAGCGTTGATTCAATCCTTCAAATTCTATATTCCTAAATGAAAGACGCATACATTGATTCTTTGTGCTCTTTATTTTTCGTAAAAGTAATAATAAATATTGATTTTTAGTTATATATAACTATAATAGAGTAAAGTAGCTGAAGTGATGAACGGTTGAATGGATGTAAGCTAGTAGTGAAATACCTTTGTATCACTACTTACTATAGGGGGTTTTATTAGATTTTTTGCCCTCCTTATTATTATACGAAAAGCCCTCGAAACTTCTAATTGTGTATAGTCTAAAATACCTAATTCTAGAATAGCTTCAAGTTACTAACCGAATAGAAATACGAAATGGAATGTATGTATTCAAATGAAAAATAATATTATGCAAAGTTGAGGGGAAAAGATGGTCTTTTTCATAAATAAATCTAACAACTGGGATCAATATATAAATGCTTCAGAAACAGACTTACCTAAAGTGGGGGAACGAGCGAAGGAGCGCTTATCGTTCTTAGGTGTTGACCAAGAAACGCTTAATAGGGTAAAACAATCAGCGAATATATTAGCTCCTTTTAAGAAGGAAATGATTGATAAATTTTACGGAAGAATACAATCTGAACATATATTTAATCAACTTATTGTGCAACACGCCACAGTCGATCGTCTAAGAGAGAAGATAGAACAATATATCGATCAATTTTTAGAAGCGGAAGTAGATCAGCATTATATCGTGACGCGAATAAAAATAGGGGAGTACAATAGTCGAATTAATTTGACAGCAGAAAATTTTGTTGCTGCACATGATTTGCTGATTCAGATAATGACCACAATTTTAATGGAAAAACTACATCGACATCCTAAGCGTATGATAGAAAGTGTGGTTGCTGTACAAAAGCTAGCAGCCTATGACAAACAATTAATCGTTGAAGTATATATGGAAAATACGTTTAAATACTTTTTAAACGAAGTATCCGACATGTTAAATGATATGATGAGTTTAGATACAATCAAACAACTGCTTTCGAATATGCAGAAAAAGATAGATGAGACCCATAGTGTAACTGCCGCAACGGAAGAAATGAGCGCTTCTATACATGGGGTAGCAAATTATGCAGTTGAAGTAGCAGAAGGAACAGATGAGGCGGTTCATTCAGCGGCAGAAAGCGGAAAAGTCGTAGATGAAACGATGGAAGATATAAAGCAAGTCGGTCATGTATATGGAAAAATTGTAAAGAATGTAGAACAACTGAATCAAGAAATTGACTATACACAGGATATAGTGAGAATCATTAAAGAAATCGCTGATCAAACCAACTTATTAGCACTTAACGCATCCATTGAAGCGGCTCGTGCAGGGGAGCATGGACGTGGTTTTTCGGTAGTTGCTTCAGAGGTGAGAAAGCTGTCGGAGCATACGAAGGAAGAAATCGTGAAGATTATTGCTAATATGGAGTCATTGCAAAATGTATCTTTGGAAGTCATTGAAGGGATTGACCAAACGGAAAAATTAGTTGAAAAGAGTGTTGTAGGGGCAGAAAGTGCAAGTGAAGCATTAATCAGTATCGTGGAAATGATGAAAGGGATTAATGAATCAACCTCCCAAATCGCAGCGATGAGTGAAGAGCAAACCGCTACGATTGTGGACATCGCTTCACGAAATGCCAGTATCTATGATAATAGTGTGGAATCACAAGAAATATCAAAACGAACAGCAAAAACATTTTTTGAAATTAGTAATAAAATGGATACGTATCGAAAAAAATTCTTAAATATCAATGTGAAACTAACATCAAAAGATATTTTAAAAGTGGCGAAAACGGACCATTTACTATGGAAATGGCGAGTGTATAACTTAATTTTAGGCATAGGGACGATCGACTCAAAAGAAATGATTTCACATAAAGAATGTAGGCTAGGCAATTGGTATTACGGAGATTTACCTAATCATGTGAAAAGCAAAAAAACATTTAAAGACTTGGAACAACCGCATATGAAAGTACATCAAAGTGCTCAACTGGCAGTGAAATGTTTTGAAATGAATGATCCTATAGGAATAGAGAAAGCCTTTGAAGAATTAGAGAAATATTCCGAAATTGTTTTGGGTTTATTAACGGATTTAGAGAAAGAACTTTAGTAATAAATAGAAGCGCAATAATCCTTGTATTGTAAGGATTATTGCGCTTTTATAATGCTATTTTATTTGTATGTTTAAGGTAATGGCTATAGTTTATATTGTTTGACTAATGCATCTAGTTCTGTAGACAGGGTAGCTAGTTGCTCTGTTCCTTGAACGCCAGCTGATGCCTCTTTTGTAATAGCGGTAATTTCTTGAATGGAAGCATTGAATTCTTTTCCTTCTTTCGCTATACCTTGAACATTTTGCATCATACGCACTACATGATTCGCTACTTGTTGCATTGCTTCATTAATAGATTTAAATGTTTCTGTTGTTTGTTGTAATTGAGCGGATCCTTCTTGTACTTTCATAAATCCAGTAGCGTGGTACGTATTTAAATTCAAGCTGTTGTTGGTTTGGGCAAGTGTACTGATCATTTTCTTCATCATAATCCCCTTTCGCTATATTATATTCGTTTTGCCTCTTCGGTTTCCTCTGTTTTTTTACATACATGTTGTAAGGCCTCTCACTTAAGGTTCACAAGGTTATCTTCATAATTTTGTTCCAGCATCGGTTAAGATATGTTTTAGTAACTTCAAATAATGGTGGTGGTAATCTTGAAGTTATCGGTCGTACTGGTTGGTGACCGGCTTCATTTCTTGTGGCGCGACTCTAGCCCATCATTTACATGGAGCGGACCTTTCCCCCTTATTTCTGATGATGTTGAAGTATTGGGAGGTTAGCTGGAGCCCTATGCTATAACATTCTTTACCTTTAATATGTGACCCATACTTTTTTTCAACTAATTCCCGCGATTGCTACACTTCTACTAAACACTTCCATTGCCTGCTCTCTAATTCAGTGGATAAAGAAACAGCAGGAAAGCGTATTGAAGAACGCTCGGCTGCTGCTTGGGACATATAACGGTTTTGGCATTCTTATAATAATCACTTTTTAAATAAATTGAAAATAGCTAATTATTTGCTTCAATTTCTGCCCCTGTAAAAACAGTTTTTTCTACAAAAGCCCCTGTAGCTTGGGGATCTGTAGATAATATTTGTCCAGTAAGATAGTAAGTATTCACACCAGTAGGCGGTGAGAGGTCTACAAAGGTAAAGGTAGTAGCATTGCCATTTACAAACCCGCTATTCACTACTACATCTTCAATCAGGAAAATTGATGAAGTGAACGTAGGGTCATTTCTAAATATTTGGAGAGCAATTTGTACAAAACCTGGTGCAGGCGCACCTGTAGATACCCTTGTCTGAACTGTTCCAGTAAACCATACTCGGTCACCTAAGTCGTCAATATTTAATGTGACAGTAGCTAACAGTGTTGGTAACAACGTAAGCTCAATAAAAGTAGGTATAACGATATTTTGATCAAATTCCGTCAATAGCCCGCTGCTTGCCGGAGGTTCTTTTTCTCTCTGTGGCTCTGGTGGACAAACTGCTTTTATCTTAGTATATTTTTTACATTCTTGTTCTGAACAGCATCTTTGAACGATTTTATAGGTCTTATTTCTATGCATAAACTCACCCCAAAAAGTTTCAACTTATTATCTCCATAATATGTTTTATAGGGAATTACGCTAGGGCTAATGGAGAAATTCCTTTATGAAATTTGTTAACTGCATGAAGAAGTGGATTGATTCATAGAAGGGATGTTAGCGGCTTTGATATACAGACTTACAAATGGTTCTAGATGGCAGTCGACTTTTCTTTACTTCTACTTATCTTAGAGTGTTTTAATATCCAAATGTATGGTTATGTCATAGCTAGTTACGGGGGTGAATTCTTTCTTTCGTTTGAAGCACGCATACTAAAATGGACAAAGTGAGAAATAAATAAGCATAATCCTTAATTTATAATTTAAGTTCTTTTTAGTAATATCAAACATAAAATTTTTATAGAAGTTTGAAGAAAGGCGCCTATTAGATGCATGAAATGTCATTAATGTATGAAATCATTCAGCTTGTTTCAGAGGATGCGAAATTAAGAGGTTTTCAAAAAGTAAAACAAATCCAAGTGATTGTAGGAGATTTATCAAACGTGTTGCCAGATGCGTTAGAATGGGCATTTTTGTATTTTTGTAAAGAGAGAGCCTGTCTTCTGAATGAAGAATCACAACTAACAATTATCCGTGAAAAGGCAATATCACAATGCCAAAACTGTTTATTTCAGTTTGAACCGGACTATCGCATCGCCCTTTGTCCAAAATGCAATTTACTAGATGGCCTGATTATATCAGGAGAAACATTTCAAGTTGAATTTTATGAAGGAAGTGATTAGTTTGAAAATAAAACTTAAAGAAGAAGTATTAACCGATCTGAATGCCGCGGCAACATTTAATCGGAATTTGTTTAAAGAGAATAAAACACTAGTAATTAATTTAATGAGTTCACCTGGTGCGGGTAAGACAACCCTATTAGAAGAAACAGTTAAAAGACTAGCGGACAAGTTCAATATTGCTGTGATTGAAGGAGATTTAGCGACAGAACGAGATGCAGAAAGATTACGCTCTCTTGGAATCAAAACAGTTCAAATTAATACTGTGGGTGGTTGTCATCTAGATGCAAGAATGATTGCCAAGACTATTCCAGAATTCAACTTTGAATCTATTAATATACTCTTTATAGAAAACATTGGTAATTTAGTTTGTCCTTCTGGTTATGATTTAGGCCAAGATTATAAAGTTGTCGTTTTAAGTGTTCCAGAAGGTAATGATAAAATACCGAAATATCCTGTCATGTTTCGAAGAACCGATTTAACGATTATTAATAAAATAGATCTTTTGCCATATGTAGCTTTCAACATCGAAGAGGCGAAACAAGATTTAGCACAAATTAATCCCACCGCACAATTCAAATTAGTATCTGCAACGACAGGGGAAGGTATAGATGATTGGATTAATTGGATTAAGGATGTTTATCGTACATGTATCAAGCATTAAATGTCGTTGTGCAGGGAAAAATACAAGGTGTAGGTTTTCGTCCTTTTGTGTATGATCTATCAAAAAAGTACGACTTAAAAGGAACTGTACAAAATACCGTTGGCAGTGTATCGATTATTATAGAGGGTGAAGAAGAAAGACTACACGAGATGATACACGAATTAAAAAGTAATCCACCAAAAATATGCAACATCACGGATTTGGAAATACAAAAAATACCGCCTCATTATTACAAAGATTTCTCTATTCTTCAAAGTAAAGAAAGCAAACATCCTACGACTCTTGCTATTACTCCAGATGCTGCAATTTGTGAATTGTGCTTAGAAGAAATGATGAATCCACAAAATCGCCGTTTTCAACATCCATTTATTAATTGTACTCAATGCGGTCCACGTTATACGATAATACATCGTTTTCCATATGATCGTCCTCAGACGACTATGAGTAAATTTCCGATGTGTTCAGACTGTCAAAATGAATATCATAACCCAAATAATCGACGGCACCATGCACAACCAATTTGTTGCCCTAATTGTGGACCAACATTGAATCTACTAAATACAAAAGGTGAGTTAATAGCGCATAACCTTTTCGCAATCGCCAAAACCACAGAGTTATTGAAACTCGGGAAAATCATTTCCGTTAAAGGAATAGGCGGTTATCATCTTGTTTGTGATGCCACCCAAGAAAAAGGAATAGATTTACTACGGAATCGAAAAAAACGTCCTCAAAAGCCATTCGCTATAATGGTAAAATCACTAGAAGTCGCGCGGAAATTTTGTTATATAACATCTGATGAAGCCGTATTATTAACAAGTTCAGCAAATCCTATCGTTTTATTGGAAATGAAGAAAGAAAATTTATTACCACTTAATATTGCTCCTGGATTAACCAAGCTTGGAGTTATGTTACCCTATACACCTATTCATCATCTGTTATTTGATACGCCAGAACTGGAATGTCTAATTATGACAAGTGCCAACAGAAGTGGCTCTCCCATTTATTACAAAGATTCAGATTATGACGGTTTGAGTGAACTTAGTGATTATATCTTAACGCATAATCGTGAAATTGCACATCCAATTGATGATTCAGTAATACAACATAATGGAGAGAATACGGTCATTATTAGAAGTGCTAGAGGTTTGGCACCTGAAGTAATTAAATCCAATATGAATGTTTCAAATATTATTGCTCTTGGTGGAAATCAAAGAAACGCATTTGCTATAGGGGGTCAAAAAGGTCTAGTACTTAGTCCGCAAATTGGAGATTTAGAAAATGAGGAAATGATGAATAGCTTGAACAAACAGCTTCAATCTTTTAAAGAATGGTACACTGTTGACGAAAAATATATCGCCGTTGATATGCATCCTTTATACGCAACTACTATACTGGCAAAACAATCGAAAAGTGAAGTAATACCGATTCAACATCATCACGCTCATCACGTATCTTGTATGGCAGAACATAATCTCAAAGAACCATGTTTGGGTATTATTTTAGATGGTACTGGTTGCGGTAATGACGGTCATATTTGGGGATTTGAATTTTTATATGGAGATGCAAAAAGAATCAGAAGATTAGGCCATTTAAAGTACACACCTTTACCTGGAAGTGAAAAGGCAGTTAAAGAACCGTGGCGAAATGCAGTTGGGATGATTGTTTCATCTTTGAAAGAAGAAGGAAATAGATTTGCTACACAACTTTTCCCTGAAAAATCAAACGAAATTCATGTCATAGAACAAATGATTCTAAAACAATTAAATACAGTAATGGCAGGAACTTGTGGACGCTTATTTGATGCGGTTAGTGCAATATTGGGCATCTGTACAAGTTCTACTTATGAGGGAGAAGCAGCAATCAAGTTATCTGATTACTTAACTCGTGACACAATGAATAAATCAACGAAGGATATGTATTCCTTCGAAATTATAGAAAATCCTCAAGAATTTGTACTTGATATGAGTGCTATGATACGTCAAATAGTCATTGATAAATTAGAACAAAAACCTATTGTCCAAATCATCCAAAAGTTCCATCAAACGATTGTTGAAAGTTGCGTTAAAATGATTGTATTAATTGTGAAAAAATCCCCTGTTTTAAATAGAAATGTCGTTCTTTCGGGTGGCTCGTTCCAAAATAACTATTTGTCAATTGAAATAACGAATAAGCTTCGTGAGGAAGGGTTTCAAGTATATACACATCAAAAGATTCCATGTCATGATGGTGGCTTAGCTATAGGACAACTTTTAATTGCTGCACATAAAATTATAGATAAAAATAGTTAGGAGAGACTTGAAACAATGTGTATAGGGGTTCCTGCTAAAGTAATAAAAATAAAAGCGGAGAAAGCATTAGTGGATGTAATGGGATCAAAGATGTTTGTTGGAATCGTTTTTGTACCAGAAGTTCAATTAAACGATTTTGTTTTGTTACATGCTGGGCAAGCCATGACTATAGTTGATGAGAAATTTGCAAAAGAGAGTATGGAAGAATGGAGGAATATAATGAATGGAACATCTGATACATTTATCTAATCCTATTATTCTACGAAAATCTTTGGAAGCAGTCATTCAACTTGCTGAGCAATATAAGAAAGAAAAAGGTAGAATCCCTGTACTGATGGAAGTATGTGGTTCACATACAATGGCTTTTGCAAAAACTGGTATTAAAACAAGACTGAAAGACCATGTTCGTTTAATCGCAGGACCAGGATGTCCAGTTTGTGTAACAGATCAAAAATCCATAGATACCATGATAGAATTATCGCGTGATACCAATCGCATTCTTTGTACATTTGGTGATATGGTGCGTGTCCCAGGATCAAAGTTTTCTTTAATGGAGGCAAAAACAGAAGGCAAGGATATACGAGTTGTGTACTCCCCGTTAGACAGTATTAAAATTGCAGAAGAGAATCCAGGAAAAGAAGTCATTTTTTTAGGTATTGGTTTTGAAACGACTATACCTATTCTTGTGGCAACTATTCAGGAGGCAGAAAAAAAGGGATTAACAAATTACACTATTTGGATGACAACGAAATTAGTGGAGCCTATACTAAGGACGCTACTTAATGGCAAAGAGATTAATATAGATGGTTTTTTATTACCTGGTCATGTTTCTGTGGTGACAGGAAAGAATAGTTTTGATTTTTTAGTAAAAGAGTACGGTATTTCTGGTGTAATAACAGGGTTTGAACCAGTTGAATTGTTAAGAGCGATTTATAAACTATTACAGCAATTATTAAGCGGAAAAAATGAAATTATTAATGATTATAAATATATGGTCAAAAATGACGGAAATATAGTCGCGAAAAAGTTGATGGAAAAATATTTAGATTACCACGATGAAGCATGGCGCGGTATAGGCGTAATTCAAAACAGTGGCTTCATTTTAAAACCTGAATATGCGATATTCGATGCAAAGAAAAAGTTTCATGTGTCTGTTGAAGAGCCGCGAAAAACAAAATGCCGCTGCGGTGAAATTATTCAAGGGGTAATAACACCTGAGGAATGTATCCTATTTAGTAAAGGGTGTACACCATTATTTCCAATTGGTCCTTGTATGGTTTCGGCAGAAGGTACTTGTGCAGCACATTACCAATATATGAAGGAGGGATAATTTGGTGCAGCGTATTAGTTTAACACATGGAGAAGGCGGCGAGTTAACTCATCGGTTAATTAAAGATGTTTTTATCGAATCTTTTGGTAATCTTCAGCACACACAACTTGATGCAGCAATCATTAAATTAAACGCTTCAAAATTAGCAGTTACAACAGATTGTTACGTTGTAAAACCCTTATTTTTCCCAGGTGGAGATATTGGTAAGCTTGCTATTACGGGAACAGTCAATGACTTAGCAGTAAGTGGTGCAACACCTCAAGCTATTACTGCAGGTTTTATTCTTGAAGAAGGATTTCCAATAAGGCAATTAAAACTTATCGTTAAAAGTATGGCGGAAGAAGCCAAAAATGCAGGTGTGTCAATTATAGCTGGTGACACGAAAGTAGTAGAAAAGGGAAGTGTTGATGGATTATTTATTAACACAACCGGAATTGGTTTTATAAAAGAAACACATCAATTGTATCCAGAAAATATAAGCGTGGGCGATATGGTAATTGTAAGTGGAACAGTTGGAGACCATGGTATTGCTATCGTATCTGCACGCGAGGAATTGGGTTTGATGACAGATGTACAAAGTGACTGTGCTTCATTAAATCATTTACTACAAGAGCTTTTAGAGCAAGTGGATGGGATTCGTGTAATGCGTGATCCTACACGTGGTGGTGTATCAACGGCACTTGTCGAACTATGCGAAGAATTGCATTGTACAATTGAAATAGAAGACCGTTCAATTCCTATTCGGCAAGAGGTAGAAGGAGCATGCGATATTTTAGGTTTTGACCCACTCTATCTTGCTAATGAAGGTAAAGTATTGCTAATTGTTGACAAAAATCAAATAGATTGTGTTTTAGATATCCTACAAAATCACGAACTAGGCAAAGATGCAAAAGTAATTGGCCAAATTACTGAATGTCAAAAAGAAGAGGGGAAGGTGTTATTAAAAACACCTATAGGTTCTACAAGACGTCTTTTCCGTCTTTCAGGCCTGCTATTACCTAGAATTTGTTAATGAAAATAAACATGAAGCATAAAATGTGTGGAGTCTCTCTAATTAGGAGGAAAACATGCAAAATATCGAGATGCTTCGATGGCAGTTGAACAGCCTTGTTTCGCAAGTACAACAAGATATTTATACACTTTCTACAACTAATCAATCATCAATAACCCCTGTAATTCTTCAAAGGTTATGGGATACAACTTCTAGTATCCATTTCATTGGTGAATTACTTGTCAATCAAGCTTTAAATTGTTACCAGCCAATATCTGATAATTCACAAATAATTTCTGTAAACAGTACCCCTAAAAACACTCAAGTGCCACCTACTACACCTCAATCGCCAAATCAATCCATTCCACATTTAAACGGACGTAATTTTACAATAGGAGAATTAGCAAATTTCAATGGTAAAAATGGAAATCCTGCTTATGTTGCTGTCAACGGCACTGTTTATGATATCACCAATAATCGAGCATGGGCAGCAGCGACCCACTTTGGTTTACTAGCTGGTAAAGAATATTCACAAGAATTTGCTTCATGTCATGCTGGACAACAATCTATTTTAACAACTCTACCTGTTGTGGGGAGGTTATATCTTGAATAAGCTTATTTTACCGCCGGAAGATTTAAGTAATGAAGCTATTTCAAAAAGGTTAACGACAAATGCGTTAAATAATGTGAACAATGGACTGATTAACAAAAAGAATCTTGTGTATTTAGAACTGAATGGTTGTTCAGGAAATATTATATCTTTGTTAAACGGGCAAAATCCAGACTTTGAATACGCTTTTACATCAATGGTCAATATTCTTTACAGTAATTCGTTAATGGTTTCGGAGGGTGAAAAAGCTATTGCAAAATTAATGAACGCACTAGAAGGAGATTATATTTTAGCCGTTGAAGGGGCAGTAGCCTTAAAAAATAATGGTCTTTACAACATCATTGGTAGTTGGAAAGGAAAACCGTTAACAGGACTAGAAGCAATCAAGTTGTTAGGAGAAAAAGCATCACACATATTGGCAGTCGGTGCATGTGCTACACATGGTGGAGTGTCAGCAGCAAAACCAAACCCATCTGAATCAGTAGGTATAAACAAAGTTCTAACAAATAAAAAAATGATAATGTTACCTGGTTGTCCTGTACACCCAGATTGGTTTTTAGGAACCTTAGCCCATCTTTTATTATATGGGGAGCCAGATACAGATAGCTTAAACCGCCCATTGATGTTTTATAGTACGCTTATTCATGACCGTTGCCCAAGAAGACCGTTTTTTGATCGGGGAATTTTTGCGGAGAAATTAAGTGATAAAACTTGCTTATTCAAACTTGGATGTCGTGGCCCAGTAACGAGAACGGATTGTCCGACAAGGCAATGGAACGGACACGTAAATTGGCCAATTGGGGATGATACACCTTGTATTGGATGTGCGCAATTTGGTTTTCCAGATGCGATGGCTCCTTTTATTAGCTATGACACAACGAGAGTGGTAAAAGATGAATAAAAGAATTATCATAAATCCTTTGACACGTATTAGTGGTTTTTTAGAAATTGACGTTCGGATTGAAAACAATGTAGTTGTGGATGCAAAAACAAAAGGAAACTTATTTAGAGGATTTGAACAAATGTTAGTAGGTAGGAGTCCTTTTGATGCGGTTTACTTTACACAACGAATATGTGGAATTTGTTCGGCGGCTCATTCTATGGCTTCCTCACTGGCTTTAGAAGATGCACTAAAAATTGAGCCTATGGAACAAGGACGCTATTTACGAGATATCATTCATTGCTGTGAGTTTTTACAAAATCACATTCGTCATTTTTATCAATATACTGTTCCAGATTATGTTAAATTAGGTCAAAATACACTCTTAGAAACGGATCATCATGATTTTCGATTAGCTAAAGAAATGAATAATCGGATTGCACAGCATTATTTAGATTCACTCGCTATCAGTCGTTCGGCACACCAAATGTTAGCGGTATTAGGAGGGAAAGCACCACATAATCATGGGGTGTTTATCGGTGGTATTACAACAAAAGCAACATCTGAGAAGGTAGCATTGATTGATTCACTATTACAAAAAATTGTAGAATTTATAGACGAAAAAATGATTCCTGACGTTTATGATATTGCTCATTATTATCCCGAATATTTTCAACTAGGTGGAGGGTACGGTAACTTACTATCTTATGGTTCATTTCATAATTATAAAGAGTTAGGAACACTGTATACGAATCCACTTGTTCTATCCAATAAAGGACTAGAAGTGTTTAACGAAAATAATATAGAAGAAAAAATAGATTATTCTTATTACAAGTTGTCAGAGAAAACTGATAAACAAAATCAATTGGCTCTAGAACCAGACATGGATAAAAAAGGGGCATATTCTTGGGTAAAGGCACCACGATATAATGGACTTCCTTTTGAAGTAGGACCACTAGCAAGACTAATTTTAAGTGGAAATTATATAAATCGTATTTCAGCAATGGACCGTACAATTGCCAGAGCATTAGAAACAAAGAAAATTGCAGAAATTATGAAAATACTACTGAAACAAATTATACCGGATGTGGAAATGCAGCAAAAATACGACCTCCCTTTATCAGCATCTGGTAGGGGACTAGTAGATACTACAAGAGGAGCATTAGGGCATTGGCTAGAGATTAAAAATCAGAAAATTTCCTTCTACCAAATTATAACACCATCAACATGGGATTTTTCAACACGAGATGAGAATGGTTATAGAGGAGTAGCTGAAGAAGCGCTAATTGGGACACCGATAGCCAATCCCGATGAACCGGTTGAGATCGGCAGAATACTACGTTCATTCGACCCGTGCATGTCATGTGCAACACATGTATACAGCCCCGGAAAAAAAGTGAAAACTATTCAGGTGTTCTAATGGAAAAAGTTATCGTACTTGGTATTGGAAATCGGTTAATGATGGATGATGGGATTGGCATTTATTTAGTGGAAGAAATGATGCGAGATGCAAGTGCACAAAATACCCAGTATATTATCGGAGAGTCAGACATCGACTATTGTATTCAACAAATCGAAAATGCAACGTTTGTTATTATAATAGATTGTACCATTACAGGTGGGCAACCAGGAGAGATAACAATTCATTCATTAGATCATCTTGTTGTATCTCGTTCATTCGACTTTTCAGTTCATAATCTTCATTTATTCCAAGTATTGTATCAATTGAGAAATCAAATTAAAGGTTATCTAATTGGAATTGAGCCATATAAAATATCATTTAATTTTGGATTAAGCAAAGTCATAGAAAATAAAAGAAATGAAATCGAAAAAAATGTAAAAGAAGTGATTCAACAGTTAATCAACATAGCATAGAGACTACTCTATTAATGGTGGTCTCTATGCTATTTAGTAAGCGGAAAAGGAGACTTTGGACGACCCAAAAAAGGAAGCAACAGAGTAAAATTTTTAACAATCCCCTATTTAAACGATAAAAGCATTGCGCATTTGAAACCTTTCGATTTCATCATTATTGAATAAGAATTTGCCTATTTTTAACGTTGATAATCCGCATTTTTTTACAAGCAGTGTTTGGGACGCTTTCTATATGTATTATTGATAGCGTTTCGTTAATTTATCTTTATGACTTTCCATAATTTCTGTCAAATCAATTTCGTATTTGTCTGCTAAAATAAATAAATTATCCAATACATCACCCAGTTCTTCTTTCAAGTTTTCGATTTGTTGTTCTTTAGATTGTGTAATTTCATCTGGACGGTCGCGACCAATCTCAAGTGTACGAATGGCTTTTGATACTTCACCTACTTCTTCTGTTAAAAAATTCACACGAATAAATGGATTTAAGTCATACCAACCTCGTTTTTTATAAAATTTTGTAATCCATTTTTGATATTCTACAATATTCAATGCAATCTACTCCTTATTTTTCTATAATGATAATAATAGCATGAAGGAGGCGTTAAATTTGAATATTGCAGTTTATTGTGGCGCGAGTTTAGGAAACAATGAAGTTTATATTGAAGCAGCAAAAGCGTTAGGTAAGTGGATTGCCAATCATGGTCATACGCTAGTGTATGGTGGGGGAAAAGCAGGATTAATGGGCGTCATTGCTGATGAAGTTTTATACCATAATGGTGAAGTAATCGGAATTATTCCGACATTTTTAGTAGACCGAGAGCTAAGTCATCCAAATTTAACTCGTTTAGAAATTGTAAATTCAATGTCTGAAAGAAAAAATAAAATGATTGAATTAGGAGACTGCTATATTGCATTACCAGGTGGACCAGGGACATTAGAAGAAATATCAGAAGTTATTTCATGGGCAAGAATTGGGCAACACAAAAATCCATGTATCCTGTTCAACGTAGCAGGTTATTACGATAAGTTAAAGGATTTTTACAATGACATGGTAAAAAGTGGATTTTTAACAATGGCTGACCAAAAAGCGATGTTATTTACGGATTCCATTACAAAAATGGAACAATATATAAAAGAATTTACACCGGTCTCCGTAAGAACATATTAATGATACATAATAAGCGCATCTTTTCCGTTTGAAACCTTTCACAAAAGCATGTTAATCAACAAAATGGCTCTTTAAAAGAGGAAGGCGCATTCCTTATTAAAGAAATGCGCCCGATTGTTGATTAACTTTATCTACTATATGACGTCCAAACCCTATACACATTTTTACCATCTACCTCTATCACATCTCTATGTAATATAACAACCACATTAATGTATATCGCCCATTGTGGTATTAGTTCAGTTAAACAATCAATAACCTTTACATCAGGACTGGCATAACCGACATTTTCTTCTCTCAAAAAGTGATTTGAGAAATCTTGATACAAAGAGTCCGTCCATTCATATACTTCAAACGGAGAATCAAAAATTCTATTATCTTCTCTATATTGTCCATTTACCCAATGTATTTCCATAACAATGCCCCCTAACATGTTTTTTGTTATGAATGAATTATAAAAAATTGAGCGTAACTCAACAATATAATCTTTAACAAGATGAACACTTTCATAGTTTCTCACAAAAAACGCACGATTGTGGAAGATGGAGACCATAAAGTACTAAAGAATGAGCAATGTATAGTTATTTATACGCGATTGCTTTTAGATGACATCTCACAAGAGTGTTACAACTTTAAAAGGCTATTGGCAGTGGAAAAAGACAAATGATTAAAAAAGAATTTGCTTCTAGCTGTTCGTAGATCCATTCTCCTAATATAAAAAATAATTTCGATACTATTGAATTATGTAGATTATTGTCGAAATATACCTATATATAGTTGTGGGAGGAAGCAAATGAAGAAGAAAAATTTACAGTTACGAAGTATCTCAGGGAAGTTAATGCTACTTATCACAACTATTATACTTGTCACAGTTGTGATTATCGGCTCAACAAGTTATTTGGTTGCCAAAAATCAGCTCTTAGAATCAGGTCAAAGAGAACTACAAAGCATTGTTAAGGGGGCCTATACTTCATTAGAATTGATTAATGAAGAAGTAGAAAGTGGCAAAATAACATTAGCGGAAGGGAAAGAAAAAGCGAGAATTATTCTAAATGGACCAGTAAATGAAAATGGAGACTACGATTATAAAAAATCCCATTTTACTTACAAAGAAAATGGTTATATATTAGCTTTTGACGAAGATTTAGTGTTGCAACTGCACCCTTCTAAAATAGGTGGAGCTCCTACCGATGAACTTAACAGAAGCAATCGAGAAAAGATAGTTGCAGGTGGTAAGTCCAAAAATGAATCAGATCGTTATGTCGTTTATTCCGACAAACAGCCTGATGGTTCTTTTAAAGATAAAACAGCCTATACAGAATATTTTGAGCCTTGGGACTGGACTATTGGCATTGCTGTTTTTCAAGATGAATTTTATGAAGGATTAAACATTTTACAATATATTATCTTTGGTACAACAGTTGTACTCATTATTTTAAGCTCACTTGTGTTTTATTTAGGTATTCGCAGGAAAATAAATACACTAAAAGATGTAGCTGAAACATCATCAAAAATTGCTGATGGTCATATAATGGTTACCAATTTGCCTGAATCAAGTGATGAAATTGGACAACTTGCGATGGCTTTTAATAAAATGTCACAGCAATTACGTACGCTTGTCGAAAATACTAAAAATACTAGTGAACAATTATTGGATTCAGCGACAAACTTATCAGCAATTTCAGAAGAAACATCAGCTAGTAGTGATGAAGTTGGTAGAGCAATTACCGAAATTGCTACTGGTACACAAGAACAAGCCCATGATTTGGACAAGATAAACCAAACAGTAGAGCTATTATCTTGTTCAATAGATACTACGGAAAAACAAAGTAAAGTTATGTACGACATTACAAAACATGCAGAAAAACTATCATCCGAGGGAATTGAAATCGTTCACCAATTACAAAAATCAAATACGGATTCATTAGCAGCATCACAAGAAGTCAGTCATGAAATAAAAAATTTAAATAGTAAAATAAATCAAATCACACAGGTAATGGAAACAATTGAAACAATCGCAGAACAGACAAATTTACTAGCTTTAAATGCGAGTATTGAAGCAGCAAGAGCAGGTGAGTATGGTAGAGGATTTTCAGTTGTTGCCGATGAAATAAGGAAACTAGCGGAACAATCAAAAAATGCTACTCATCAAGTACAAGGAGTCGTTTTATCCATTGTTTCAGAAACTACTAAAACAGTTGAAACTGTAGAAGTAACAATGGAGACTGCTAAAAAGTTAAATGATGATGTTGTTCTAACACAAAGCAAATTCAATCAGATGTCTGATTCTGTTAAACAAATAGTAGAATCGATATTAGCAGTAAATAAAGAAATGGACGTTATGACATCCTATAATAAGTTGATGAGTGAAGGAATCGAAAGTGCGTCCAGTGTATCAGAACAGACGGCGGCTTCAGTACAGGAAATTGCATCGTCCATAGATGAACACATTAAAGCAATTGCTGATGTTGCTAGTGCTGCTGAAACACTAACGGAATTAAATCGAGATTTAAATGCTTTAATGGACAAATATACTTTATAACAGGATAGTGATGGGTAGGACATGCTCTAAAACTACTTCAAAAGATAACCAGTTTACAAATTAGATATAAAAAAATGCATCGAATCAAATGTTTCGATGCATTTATTCTAGTTAGTAAGTTGACTCTTCAATTTGCCCCTTAAATTTCAAAAATGATATTCGGAATGACTACAATATAGCCTTTAATGAAAAAATACGCATCTCTTTATTAAAGAAATGCGCACATTTGCAGTGTAGTTAGGCGTATATTCACCAAAACGTTAAGTAATGTACTAACGTATTAATTCCTGCAAACTTTACAGACATAATTATAAGTATAACGATAATACTTAATACTACACCAATAGCCTTTTTACCGGAATTAGCCATGTTATCACCATCTCTTAAATTATATTTCTTCGTCAAACGATAAATTTACTGGCTCGTCCAGCAGTTCACCATGCACATCTAAATTAGTTGTTGGAATATTTTTATTTACTTCTTCAAAAGTGAATTGATCTGCCCATACAGTTCCTTGTCCACACAGCATGATACCAAACGAAATAACAGCACTTTGGGTGGGAACATCTAAAATAATAGAGTAGTGGTTCCACTTTGTTGTACCTTTAATGGGGCGATTACTCATATTATCAAATTGAAGAACATCTTCCGTTGTGTTGTCTACTCGCATCCACATCCCAGCGTACGTATTTACCTCTTCCGTACGGATGAAACAAGAGAGTCGAATACGCTTTCCAACAAACTGATTAGCCTTAAATGTTTGCATCATAGTAGCGAATTCAGTTGAATCTAACACTGTTTTGGATTTTAAATAACCTGATGCTTTCCCCTGATGAACAACTTCATGATCAATTCCCATTTCGTAATTAAATGGATTTGATCCACTTAAAAACCAACCTTTCACCTTTGTATCCATATTTGTTTCCTCCTTCATTTTCATCACGTCTGACATTATTCTGCGATATTTACCAGGTGGTAGCTTATAAATCTCTTTAAATGCTCTCGTAAATGATTCTTGTGATTCAAACTGATAATATAAAGCAATATCCAGAATGCGTTTACTTGTGTAAAGCAAGGCGGAAGAAGCATTAGCCAATCTTCTTAACCGAATATATTCAGTTACCGTCATGCCAACCGTGGCTTGAAATATTCGATGGAAGTGATACATTGAAAAATTTGATTGTGCTGCAATATTTTTTAATGTAAGTGGTTCATGTAGATTTTCTTCCACATATAAAATAATTTTTTTAATTATAATTTCATGGTTATACAACGAAGACACCTCCTTTAAATATAGAATATCAAGGTTCTTCCTTCGTTTTTTGATATATCTTGCGAAGTAATCGCTGCATCCTAAAAACCATTAAGAACAGGTTGATGTAATAATACTCTTTTTATAGCTACAACAATAGAACCTGTACAATATAACAAACCAACTTGCTCGAGAAATTTAGTTTATCGTTACACTGGAAAGGCGCTCTATAATGGAATAACTGAATAGTTTTGAATGGCTACGTTCGTAATAGAGACAGCCAAACAGGTTCTAGTACAACAAGAAAAAACAATCGTAACATGAAATCAAGTTTGGTTAGCAACGCCGTACGAAAGGAAAGCACACGACCAGGATTATAAGTATCACATCGTCCTTGGCAAATAATAGATGATTCTTCGCTAGTGATGTAAAAGAAATAGAGTAGAAAATAGTGAAGTAACAAATTGTCCTGATTGTATTCACATGTTGGTGAGTATACTACCAAAATTACGTGTTTCATCGTTTGTAGGTTATGTGAAAGAAAAGAATCGTTCCACACCCTACCACCAGACCATAAAAATCCATGTTGAGTGGACCTTTTGGTATCGGTGCAGAAATGTAAAAATGTAAATAAGGAGATGAATTCAGTGTTTAAGGATTTTAAGATAACGGAAGGCAGGCCTTTGTATATTCAGCTTAAGGAATATTTAATAAGAATGATGACGAACGGGCATTTACTTGAACATCAAAAGCTTCCATCCACTCGTGAACTCAGCTCATTATTAGCTATCAGTCGAAATACCGTTCTTACGGCTTATGCAGATTTAGAGCAAGAAGGCATGATTTATGCAGTAAAAGGAAAAGGACACTTTGTAAGTCATGTAGAGACCTTTCAAGCTCCAACTATCGAGTTAAATTGGACTGAAAAAATCAATGAGCAAACCTTTTTATCTGAAAAATTAGATCTCATGAAACACGGAGTACGTTGGAATAAAGAAATGATTTCATTTACAAGTATCGCGCCCGATGAAAAGCTATTTGATGTAGAAAATTTTAAAAAGGCATTTTTAAATCGTATGTCCATTGAAGGAGACATTGTTCTTAACTATGGTTATGCAAAGGGCTATAAACCGCTTATCGATTACCTCCTTAACTACATGGAGATTAAGGGAGTAGACATTCGAAACAAAGATATTTTAATTACCAATGGTTTTACGGAAGGACTGGATATTCTTTTATCCACCTTAAATAAAAAGAACGGCCGTGTGATTTGTGAAAATCCAACCCATCATGCAGCCCTCAAGCTCTTTCGATTACATGGCTATGAGATTGATGGCATTGAAATGGAGGATGACGGTGTCAATGTTAGTGAGTTAGAAAAATGCTTATCTAAACAGGAATATGATTTTGCCTATTTCATTCCGTCTTATCATAATCCAACTGGAATCGTAACATCCTCTCAAAAAAGAAAGAAAATCATGGACCTGTTTTCGGCCTATCAGCTTCCTATTATAGAAGATGGATTTAATGAAGAATTACGTTACTCAGGGTCCCATCAGGCTCCATTAGCTGCTTTTGCTGGAAACGGCAATAATGTGATTTATATTGGTAGCTTCTCTAAAATTCTTTTTCCTGGCTTGCGAGTTGGCTGGATTTTAGCAGACAAAGAGTTGATTTATTATTTGGAAAGTATGAAAAGAGCTCGAACGGTGCATACGTCAACTTTAGATCAAGCCGTGCTATATCAATATTTAAATGATGGCTACTTTGAGAAGTATATAAAAAAAGCAAAAGCAGTCTATAAGAAAAAATATGAACTAGCTGTCCATTATTGTAAGCAATATATTCCATGTAAGCGAATCACAAGTGACGGTGGGCTCCACCTTTTTATAGAACTAGATCACAACATTGACTCACAAAAGCTTTTAGAAAAGTGTTACCAAAAGGGAGTTGTTTTTTCGACAGGCAATGTATTTTACACAGACAGTAGTGGACAACATACGTTGCGGTTAGGATTTTCTAGGTTACATGAGAAAGAAATTATTCAAGGAATTAAAATCATAGGAGACACTTTAAAAAATAATTATGGAGGTTAAAAAAATGAGAGTTGGCGTCATTATGGGCGGGGTTTCTTCCGAGAAGCAAGTTTCGATTATGACAGGTGAAGAAATGATAGCTAATTTAGATAAAAATAAGTATACAATTGTACCAATCCACATAGAGAAAAAAGAAGATTTAGTGGAAAATGCACGGAATCTTGACGTTGCGTTACTGGCGTTACATGGCAAGTATGGTGAGGACGGCACCGTTCAAGGTACCCTTGAAACTATGGGAGTTCCCTATACAGGAAGCGGTGTCCTGTCCAGTAGCTTATGTATGGATAAGAATATTTCCAAAAAAATCATGAGGTATGAAGGTGTGCAAACACCAGATTGGATTCATCTTATGAGTATGGAAGAGCTTAATATGGAAGAGCTAGATAACATGGGGTACCCAGTAGTAGTGAAACCTAATGCAGGTGGCTCAAGTGTAGGCGTAAAAATTGTGTATGACAAAGAAGCGGTAAAATCTACGATTGCGGAAGTATTCAAATGGGATTCCGAAGTGATAATCGAAAAGCTGGTAACGGGCGAGGAAATCACTTGTTCGATATTGGATGGCAAAATTTTGCCGGTAATTTCTATTCGTCATCAGAACGAGTTTTTTGACTACACTTCTAAATATAATGATGTGACTACAGTTGAAGAGGTGATTCAGCTACCGCCTGAAACATATCATCGTGTTGTTGCTTCAGCGATTTCTTGCTATAAATCATTGAAATGTAGCGTTTATGCCCGTATTGATATGATCATCAATAACGGCGTTCCATATGTATTGGAAGTTAATACATTACCTGGAATGACGAAAAACAGCCTGTTACCTAAAAGTGCACAATCAGCAGGTATTCCGTATCCTCAGCTACTTGACTTGATCATTGAAAAATCACTTAAAGTAAAGAGAAATGATGGATAGAGCAATAATAAGCAGATAGTAGCCTTAGCAATATTTTTACATATTATTGAAATAGAATACGAACAAAAGATAAAGATAAAAGAATCGTGGTGTCCCATAATGATCGAAACAAAATCTTATTTAGCAAACGCTGTAGAACAATTAAAGCCTTCTGGTATACGCCACTTTTTTGACTTGGCTACAAAAATGGAAGGTGTTATTTCTCTTGGCGTAGGAGAACCAGACTTTGTCACACCTTGGCATGTCAGAGAAGCTGCAATTTCATCGTTAGAACAAGGCTATACTTCTTATACAGCAAATGCTGGACTACTTGAACTAAGAGAAGAGATTGCTTTATATATGAAAAAATACTTTTCAGTTACTTATGCTCCGCAATCAGAAATTATTGTGACTGTGGGTGCTAGCCAAGCAATAGATATAGCTTTAAGAGCAATACTAGATCCAGGTGATGAAGTCATTGTTGTTGAGCCCTGCTTTGTCTCATACGCACCGCTCGTAACAATGGCTGGAGGCGTACCTGTTACTGTGCAAGCATTAAAAGAAAATGAATTTAAAATTCTTCCGCATCAATTAGAAGCAGCTATTACAAAAAAGACCAAAGCGATTATGATTTGTTCTCCTAATAATCCTACTGGTTCTTTGCTTAATAAAACAGAATTAGAGAAGATTGCTGAACTTTGTGAACAACATGATTTGCTTGTACTTTCTGATGAAATTTACGCAGAACTTGTTTATGATGAAAACTATACGAGCATTGCCTCTATAGAAGGAATGCACAAGCGAACGATCTTATTTAACGGTTTTTCAAAGGCATTTGCGATGACAGGATGGCGCTTAGGATTTGTTTGTGCTCCTGAAGAAATATCACAGGGCATGTTAAAAATTCATCAATACACTATTATGTGTGCTCCAACGATGGCCCAATATGCAGCGCTAGAAGGGCTAAAACATGGTAGATCCAATGTAGAGGATATGAGAAACATTTATCGCCAACGTCGTAATTTTATCGTTAAATCTTTTAATGATATGGGGTTAAGTTGTCATTATCCGGGCGGAGCATTCTATGCATTTCCATCCATTGCGTCAACAGGACTAAGTTCTCAAGCATTCGCAGAGCAGTTGTTATTAACTGAAAAAGTTGCTGTTGTTCCAGGAGATGTTTTCGGTGAAAGCGGTGAAGGAAATATTCGTTGCTCCTACGCTGCCTCTATGGAACAACTACAAGAAGCAATGAAACGTATTCAGCGATTTGTTGATAATCTTGAAAATCACAATCCCCAGATTTAATATTAATAAAATAAATGATGCTACACACTTCTATTGATTGCTTCTCTAACGCTCTCATTACAAGTCCGTAAAATTAAACAACATTGCTGAGCTATACCTAATCGTTCAGCAATGTTGTTTACGTTTTGCCCATTATTTATTAGAATCATTGCAAAAGTGTGAGGACATCCATTAATGGATGTAACTCTCTTTGACGGTGTCGTTGATAACTGTTCCATAGCCTAACGACATATAGCAAGTTTTGTTGTATTATGAACAACACGAAACAGCTTTATTGATATCTTTTTCACTTACATATACGGAACCTTCAGTATCTATTATATATTCTATATCATTTTCTTTTAATTGTTCGAATAACGATTTTCGTAACGCGTCTGATAAATTTTCTTTTCTAGCAAAAGAAACGTATGTCCCGTTAGAACGATTCTCATTACTACATCCACTCAATATACTCAAACATAAGACGATAGATAGCAAACACTTGCATTTTAATTTCACGAATTTACCCCCTAATGTGGAAAATCAGTATATACCTTTAAGTAATAAAAGTAGAAGGTGAACCTTACTAATAAAGGTCATTTCACAAAAAACTAGGATAGTCACAGTGATCTGACTTTTTTATGATTTTAGAGAACAAGCTTCTAGGCTTAACAGTAAGCTTACTTCAACAGCACCCCTATATAAAGAGCTGTCTCGTGACCTCTCCCTAACAGCAAATACTTAAAATTAGTAGTTGTAATTTTTATTTTAGCTCAACCTCGAAAACAAAAGTCTTTTTTTTATTTTAACACCCCTTTTATTATAGATTCCATTTAGAAAAATGAATGTTGCAAGTTGTAATTTACAAAAATACTAATGTATGTATATATAAAGTGAAAAGAGAAATATCGTAGTTGACTGTGAGCTGACTTACGAATAAGACAGTAATCTTTTGCGAAACTGTTTGAGAAGAAAAAGGGAGGTATTATCAATGAACGTAATAGAAATTAAAAATCTAACGAAGACTTACGGCAAAGCAAGGGGAATAGCTGATGTTAGTTTTAACGTTGAACAGGGTGAAATTTTCGGATTTATTGGACCTAATGGTGCTGGAAAGTCGACAACAATTCGCACATTATTATCGCTTATTTACCCAACGAGCGGCAGCGCCACGATTTTTGGCAAGGACTGCATTCAATTTGCACCAGAAATAAAAAAGGAGATCGGCTATTTACCATCAGAAATCTTTTACTATGACAATATGAAAGTAAAGGACCTATTAAAATACTCAGCTAGCTTTTATAAAAAAGATTGCAGTAAGAGAATGAAAGAGTTAGCAAAAATGATGGACTTGGATCTGAATAAAAAAATTGATGACCTATCTTTAGGAAACAAGAAGAAGGTCGGAATTGTTCAAGGGCTCCTCCATGAGCCGAAACTCATTATTTTAGATGAACCGACAAGCGGGCTAGACCCATTAATGCAACAAAAATTCTTTGAACTATTAGAGGAAGAGAATAAAAAAGGTGCTACGATCTTATTTTCGTCGCACATCCTCAGTGAGGTTCAAAGATTATGTAATCGTGTTGCCATCATTAAAGAAGGTAAAATTGTAACGGTAGAAAAGATTAGTACGTTACAAGAGAATAACTATAAAAAGTTTAAAGTTGAGACGGATGCACCCCTAGACAAAAATTACTTCCAAATCGATGGGGTCAATAAATTAGATATTCACAATAACGTAACTAGCTTTTTATTTAAAGGTAATATTAATACGGTGATGAAAAAAATCGCTGACATTGAAATTACGAATTTGTGGATTGAAGAACCAGACCTTGAGGAGATCTTTTTACATTATTATGAGAAGGAGGTCTAAGCATTAATGAATATCTTTATACATGAATTGAAAACGTATCGAAAGTCTACAATTATTTGGTCGCTATCGTTAATTGCCATTATGATTATTTTTATGTCAATGTATTCTACATTTGCTGAAGATGCAAAAGGTTTTATGAAAATCGTTGAAAACTATCCAGAGGCGATCAGAAATGCAATGGGGTTTAATCAAGAAAATTTTTTTACTATTTTAGGATTCTATAGTTTCCCGTTATCGTTTATTACTCTTTGCGCAGCAATCCAGGCGATGAATCTCGGCACGTCCATTGTCAATAAGGAAGTCCGTGAAAAAACAGCGGACTTTTTGCTAACGAAGCCTGTTACCCGTACAAAAATCTTGACAGCTAAATTATTAGCAGCCTTCGTTTCGATTGTCGTGACGAATATCTTTTATTTCGCTGCCGCTAGCTTTGTGGCATTACAAGTTCAGACTGATGATTTTAGCTTAAAAATTTTCTTGCTGCTTTCACTTACAATATTCTTTATTCAGCTGATATTCCTATCCTTAGGAATAATCATTTCCGTTATTGTCCAAAAGATTAAATCTGTGCTGACCGTCTCACTTGCTACCGTCTTTGCTTTTTACTTTGTCGGAATGTTCAGCGATACGACTGGTGATGAAGTGAAACGTTATTTTTCGCCGTTTAAATACTTCGACACCGCTTATATCATAAAGCATTCCAGCTATGAAACAACATTTTTAATTGCTGGTGCAGTGATTATTATTCTTGCAATTGCAGCTAGTTATGTTGTCTATAGTAAGAAGGATATCCATGCGGTTTAAAAATGTTAGCTTTACTTGTAGAAAGCGAAATGGAGGGGTTCGGTAATGAATATATTTTTAAAAGAATTGAAGTCTCATCGAAAATCACTCATATTTTGGAGCATCGGTGTTTTCCTGATGGTGGCATCAGGAATGACTAAATATGAAGCGTATTCGTCATCGGGCCAATCGATAAATAAATTGATGGCAGATATGCCAAAATCGCTACAGGCTGTATTAGGTTTCAATGATTTGGATTTAACGAAAGCTAGCGGTTACTATGGTATGCTTTTTCTCTATTTAGTGTTAATGGCAACTATTCATGCAGTCATGCTCGGAGCGACCATTATTGCCAAAGAAGAGCGAGATAAAACATCTGAGTTTTTATTCGTTAAACCAGTATCTAGAAGTAAAGTTATTACAGCCAAGCTATTGGCTGCGTTGATAAATATTGTGATCTTCAATCTCGCAACATTCGTTTCGTCTATTATTCTTTTAGGGAAATACAGTGATGGCGAAGCGGTGAATGGTGAAATCGCAATCTTAATGGTAGCAATGTTCATTTTGCAGGTGTTGTTTATGGTTATTGGCAGTGCCATTGCTGCTGTAAAGAAGAAACCAAAAACGGCTGCATCAGTGGCTACTGGAATTCTCTTACTTATGTATATGTTATCAATGATTATTGATCTGAATGAGAGTATAAAAGGAATAAGGTATTTTACACCATTTAAATATTTTGAAGCGAAAAATGTAATGTATGGCGGTGGGTTAGATATAAGCTTTGTCGTAATCTCCCTAATATTGATTCTATCATTTTTGGTCATAACCTATGTTTATTATAAAAAAAGAGATTTGAATGTTTAGTTAAAAGACCATCATTTGCGGTCTTTTTTTCATGGGAAAAATCACAAAGATAGTTAACATTGCAAAAAAACCTATACTAGTGAATTTTCCGATGATTGCAGTTTCACTTTTTTCCAAGATTTATACGATGTTAAATTTTTTGAATCTTTTCTCGTTCTTCTTTCGTACGTTAAAGTAGGAAAGGAAATGGAGGCTCATAGAAATGGAGAAAACGAAAAAAATGATGGTTGGTATATCAGCAACAGCCTTAACGTTAAGCTTAGCTGGTTGTGACACATCAACAAGTAGCTTACCATCAAAGCCAACAGATGAAAGCTGTAATGACTGGGATTGGTCAGAGGAAGAGGGCGTATGGCAATGTGATGAAAGTCGTTCAGGGCATTATGGAGCCTACTATTACGGGGGAAGCTATTATAATACCAAGTCAGCGTTAAAGAGTAGCAGCGACTACAAAAATTATAAAAGCAGTACCAGCTCTAAAGCAGGGCGATCCAGCTCAGGGTTTGGCAGTGGATTAAAAAGTTTCGGAGGATAAGAGAGGGCGAAAAATATGAATGTGTATTTAAATTTTTTATCATATCTAGGTGTATCCATTAGTTTATTAGTAATCGGTATGTTGCTATTTACGCTAAGTACACCAAAAATTAAAGAGTTCCAATTAATTGCGCAAAAAAATGTAAGTGCTGCGATGCTATTAGGTGGTAAAGTAATCGGCTTAGCCATCGTATTAGGGGCGGCTGTAGAGTATTCGATTTCATTATTTGATATGGTCATCTGGGGTGCAATCGGCATTGTAGCGCAAGTCGTTGTGTTTTTCATAGCAGAACTAATAACGATTCGTTTTAGCATTCAAAAAGCAATTGAAGAAGATAATCGAGCAGTTGGAACAATTTTATTATCGTTATCATTAGCAGTTGGTTGGATTGTTGCGAAATGTTTATCATATTAGTTTGAGGAGGGGTAGCTCTGAAGGAGTTAATTTATTATATTGATAAAGGAAATGGATATTTTGAGCCGTTTTTTGAATATATGGAACCCAAAGTTGGCCTAGATGAATTTTATGCGCGACAGCTTTGTACATATTTTATCATGCAAGGTATACAATATGAGCTTATATCGAATGAGATGGAAGGGAATGTGGAAGTGCTTGTATTAAGAGAGATGGGCCGTAATTTATCAGGTGAGGATGAGCGAAGCTTTCGTGAACGAGGCATACATATCGAATTTAGAAGTCCAAATGAACGTGAAAATTATCCATTGCTCTTACGTATCCCTTGTGAGACACATACTGAAGTTATTCGCTATTTATTAAAGAATGTTGTAGATATTCCTAATATCGGACAAATGCTTGTTACTTCTACTGAAATTGATGAGGACCGTGGCGTTTATGTGATTTATGTAACGGAATTGAAAGTGAGCTGAATGGTTTCATGTATAAAAGCGAGCGCCAACAGTTTTATACGCAAATTGAACAGTTTTGGGCCGATTTATATGACGAGGAATATGCCCTTTATGATATGTATGAAATAACAGAGGAAGAAGTTGAAAAGATTCGGTTAGCAACGGAACGAACGGGTAAAATTTTTTTTAAAACGGCTCATTTATTACGCAACGTATCCAATGAGACATTACTTGAAATGGGTTATCCGGAAGAAACGCTCCATTTTCTCCGTTTAAAAACGATGGAGGTTGAAAGCGTAATTGCGCGCTTTGACTTTATTCCACATAACGGTAGCTATAAATGTATTGAAATGAATGCAGATACACCGACGTTTATTAAGGAATTATTTTTTGTCAACGAACGCATTTGTCATGCGTTCGCAATGGAAAATCCGAATGCTGATGCGGAGCAGGTTTTAAAAGATTTGATTCAGGAAAGCGTTAAACAAAATAAATGTTCTCCAAAAACACATATCGTCTTTACTGCGCATGAACAAAATATAGAAGACTACTATACAACGCTTTACTTAATGCAATTTATATCTGGAGCCAAATTTACGCCGTTGCATCAATTACAAATTCAAAGAGGTGTCGGGTTATTTGATGAGGACGGGAAGCAAATCGATATCCTGTATCGTCAAACGTTTCCGATTGAAAATTTAATTCTAGACGAGGATGAAGCACAAAATAAAATCGGCTTGTGGCTATTAGAGTTAGTTGAACAAAATTTGTTAACGATTATCAACCCACCCTCTGCTTTTTTACTACAAAACAAAGCGGTACAAGCTGTCATTTGGGGCTTGCACGAGGAAGGAAATGAATTTTTTTCTGCTGAAGAGCATGAGTGGATTGCCGATTATTTGTTACCTACCTATTTAGAAGAAAGCCCGTTTATGGACAAAGGGCTGCGCTATGTAAAAAAACCTGTATTCGGTCGTGAAGGGGATACGATAGAGATTTATGAAGCAGATGGACATTTACTAAAGGCGGATGCACAAAAATCTTATCATCACTATACAAAGGTGTATCAGCAATATATCGAGCAACCAAAAACAACATTTCACAGTGAAAAAGGCAAACAAACAGGAGACATATTGGTTGGTAGCTTTTTAATTAGCGGAAAGCCAAGCGCAATTGGTTTACGCATTGGTGGAATGATTACAAACAATTTATCGTATTACTTGCCAATTGGAATAAAAGTGGGAAGTTTGGGTTCTGAACGATTTTAAAAGAAGAGGAAGCAATGCACTTAAAGTAATGTGAGTTGAATTCAACGGAAGTTCTCCCAAGCTAGCGAGAATAGAGAGTATCAAAGTCATGACGGCTCTGCCAGCCAGTCATGCGCACATCTATTATGAATGAACTGAAAATCCATTCTTGAACGCAAATCGTCTTTAGTTTTATTCCATTTCGAAAGATATAAATAAGTAACTCCTAAAACCATTTTATATTCATTATAAACCTACTAACGTAACAGTATTTGGAAACGTTAGTAGGTTTATTTATGTAAATGTTATAAATCCTTAAAATTTAAGCACACGTTAGCCGAATCAGGAAAGAGGATATACAACAATCACGCCATTTTCTTGACGTTTATTTTTTTATGGTTCACTAATTCCTACTGCAAGCAACAGAAAATAAACAAATACTAACACGGCACCATTTAACAAGATTCCTGTAATAATAAACCATAGTTTTTTAGATAAGATAGCAAAGATAATGCCTAGTACAGAAAGCACTGTAAACACATTTATACCCAAAGTTAAGTTTGCGTTAGGTCCTCTGATGATAAAGAAAAAAATGATACTTATTGCTACTGTCAAAACTGATAAAACGCCTAATATATTTTTGTTCAAAAATGTAACCCCCTTTAAATCAATAAGTTTATTAATTAAGCAGGCTTGTGTGTGGAGCACCTTCATGCATAGTATTCAATTACTTATGATTTAAATATAACATTATTTACTTAATATAACTAATATTGGTTTTTGTATTTACGTTGGGAACTACCCCAAACATCTAATATTTACAAGACGTGAGGAAGTCCAAAACCGCTATCAAAATCGTTAGTTAAACATGCTAGACTCGAGTGAAGGTATAGATTATTCATATTTATATTCGCAACGTTTTTTCGAAAATTATATTCACCATTGTGAAATGCCATAATTTTATTTAATCAATGTTGCGACATCGTTTTCTATTTCAAAAACTAAAAAATCATTATCTTCTTCTACAACTTCTTTTTCATATCTAAGTTCTTTATCAATCAGCATTTCAAAATAATTTGTTTCAACATTAAGTTCAAACACTGGACATTGGTCAAATCTGACATCGCCAATAAATATTGCTCTAATTTTTTTCATTTATAACTCTCCCTCAATACAATTTCAGTATCTGATTCTACTATTCATGTATTCGATAAACACATGCACCAACAACTAACTATAATTTTGAACCACACCATGGACAGAATTCAATTGCTATACTTGAAGAACCACCATCATGAATAATCAAACCGTATGTATTATCTTTATCCGAAAAAATGATTATTTTGTCAGGACAATCAAATGGTTCGATATGCATGTCACATTTGAAATTTGCATGGTAATCCATATACTCACAACAATGTTGTTTCGCCATATTCAACCTCTTTTCCTAAAGTAAACGGACCCGATTTCGGCACACTTGGCGCCTTTATTGGATAGGTTCGTTTCAACACTTCACAGTTCCAATCATTGTCTATTTTAATCGAAACGTTGCATAAGTGCGACGTAATCCACGAAAAGTGTGTGACAGGTACCATAGCTTAATTGAATGCAAAAACTTTATAGTCTGTACGGATTCATTGAGATACATGGTATGATTTCTCTTGAAATCAATTTCAGAGGTGTTGAAGTATGGATTATGGTCCGATTGAAACAGAAAATCTATATATTAAAAATACAAAATATGCTAATAAAGGTTGGTGATAATAAATGAAACATATATTTTTAGTTGAAGACGATTTGGAAATTGCGAAAAACCTCGCTCTTTTACTCCGCTCTGAAGGATTTACCATCACCCATGCTGCGACGCAAAAAGAAGCCATACTCATGCTTGCTGCGCAGAAATATGACTTGGCATTGCTTGATATTTCACTTCCTGATGGCAACGGCTTTGCAGTCTGTACGGATATCAAGCAAACTCAGAACATTCCAGTAATCTTTCTAACAGCTTCTGGCGATGAAGGCAGTGTTGTAACGGGGCTGAACATAGGGGCTGATGACTATGTTACTAAACCTTTTCGTCCACGCGAATTGATTGCTCGAATTGGAACAGCATTACGAAAAAACGGCCATTCTCCAGTTGTCTTTGAAATGGGGGACCTTCATGTTGATCCATTGAGTGGCGTAGTCAAAAAGTATGGGCAAGAAGTTTTTCTTTCTGCGCTTGAATACCGATTACTATTAGTGTTTATAAATAACCCTAAAAGTATTATCACGCGCGACAGGCTATTGGACGAATTATGGGATGCATCCGGCGAGTTTGTAACGAACAATACCCTAACCGTCTATATAAAACGCCTAAGAGAAAAAATTGAGACAGAACCTGGCAACCCGCGATACATTTTAACTGTTCGTGGTACAGGTTATCGCCTAGGAGCTAGCCATGTTGCGGAATAGGGAGATTCGACAATTTACACTTTTATTTACCGGCATCACAATCATTACCGCCATTTTAGGTTTTACTATTCAGCCCGTAGCTGGCCTATTAATACTTTCTACTTGTGTTGCGTTTGGCATCTTATTTTTCTTATTTACAAAAGCGCATTATCAAAGGATTACACAAATTTCAGAGCAAATAAATTTAGCGCTGCATAATACAGATCATTTGTTTATTGGTAATGCAGAAGAAGGCGAACTGTCTATTTTACAAAATGAAATTACTAAAATGACGCTTCGCATACGAGAACAAAATGAAGCACTGAAAAAAGAGAAAATATATCTAGCTGATTCACTAGCCGATATTGCACACCAACTACGTACACCACTAACTTCAGCGAATTTGATTGTATCTTTACTGAAAAACAATCCAGAGGAACATGAGCGTAAAACGTTGCTATGGGATATTCAAAAATTATTTGTACAAATGGATTGGCTATTAACCTCTCTGTTAAAATTATCACGTTTAGATGCAGATATTGTAAATTTCAAAATGAAACCATTGGATGTCACAACCTTAATAAAGGATTCGCTTCATCCATTTCTTATGTCGATGGATTTACATAATATTACACCTCAAGTGAATACAGCGGACAGACTAGTTATTCATGGAGATTTCGGTTGGCTTTCAGAGGCCATTCAAAACATTTTAAAAAATTGCATAGAGAGTATAGGCAATAACGGGACGATTCAAATTGTTTGTCAGGAAAATATACTGTATACAGAAATCACCTTGCATGATAGTGGACCAGGTTTTAAAAAAGAAGATGTGCCCTACTTATTTGAACGATTTTACCGTGGGAAAAATACGAGCACGACAGGATATGGCATTGGCCTAGCGCTTTGCAAAACCATTATTACGCGCCAAGGGGGAACTATTAGTGCCAAAAATCATCCGCAAGGTGGCGCAATTTTTTCTATTCGTTTCCCAAAGTGACGAATCTCTCACTTTAGAGTCACGAGGATGTAAGTTAAAAATTCTATTATAAGGGTACAGCACAAAAGGAGGCTCACATAATGGAGTTTTTAAAAATTGAAAACTTATACAAAACATATGGGCAAGGTGAAAATCAAGTGACAGCATTGGACAATGTTTCACTTACGATAGAAAAAGGGGAATTTACTGCCATTATCGGTTCATCTGGCTCAGGTAAATCGACATTACTACATGCAATAGCTGGCGTAGATGTACCGACAAGCGGAAAAATTTACTTGAACGGACAAGATGTGTATGCTCAAAATCATGAAAAACTGGCAATTTTCCGTCGTCGAGAAGTTGGTCTGATTTATCAATTTCATAACCTTATTCCTACGTTAAATGTCGTAGAAAATATGACATTACCGATTTTGATGGATCGACGTAAAGTGAATGAAGAACGATTAATGGACTTATTAAACTTACTTGGCCTCGAAGACCGAAAAACCCATTTACCCAATCAACTATCAGGTGGTCAGCAGCAACGCGTTGCGATTGGACGTGCACTGATGAACGCGCCAGCCGTGATGTTAGCTGACGAACCTACAGGTAGTTTAGATAGCAAAAATGGGCATGAAATTATGCGTTTGTTAAAATCCAGCCACGAAAAATATCAGCAAACGCTGATTGTAGTCACACACGATGAAAATATCGCCTTACAAGCGGATCGGATTATTTCCATGTCTGACGGCAAAGTTATTCGAGATGAGAAACGGGTGGCAAGATAATGAATATTTTCAATAAAGTCGCCTTGCAAAGTTTACTAAAAAACCGCACGCGAACGATTGTGACCATTATTGGCGTTATTTTATCTGCAGCGATGATTACAGGCGTTACGACCTTTGCGACCTCCCTACAAAACTATATGATTAATGGCTCGATAATAAAATACGGCGATTGGCACGTTGGATTTTCTGATGTTGACGCTACATTTATCGAACAACAAAATGAAGATAATCGAATAGCCAATACCATTACCTTTGAAAACATTGGTTATGCCAAACTGGAGGGAGGTAAAAACGTCAACAAGCCGTATCTCTTTATTGCTGGCTTTGACCAAGACACGTATGCCCATTTACCAATAACACTTACTGCTGGTCGATACCCTAAAAATAACACGGAAATTCTCATTCCTTCGCACCTTAAGGAAAATGGGGGCGTGACGATTTCTGTAGGTGATACCCTTGCATTGAATATTGGAAGACGTATAAGCGAGGATAAACAGCTCTCACAATATGACCCTTATCTTTCAACTAATCCAGAAAGCTTTGTAGCTGAGCGTAAGAAACACTATACAGTCGTTGGGACATTCAAACGACCTGGATTCGAAGAGGTAAGGGCACCTGGTTATACATTAATTACAACAACTGATGCTATGAAAAAAGCGAGTAGCTTTAGTACCTTTATTAAAATGAAAAGTCCTCGTAAAGTGCATGATTATGCAGATGAATTCGCAACTGAACATCAATTTGTTACAAATGACAACGTGTTACGATTTATGGGTCTGTCAAATGATAAACTATTTAATCGTCTACTCTACTCAATTGGTGGCATGTTAGTTGCCTTAATTATGCTCGGTTCAGTTTTCCTTATATACAATGCCTTTTCCATTTCGTTAAACGAACGTATGCGACAATATGGAATTCTGATGTCAGTAGGTGCAACGGCAAAACAATTGCGAAATTCTGTATTATTTGAAGGACTATGTATTGGTGCTGTTGGTATACCAATTGGTGTGCTAGTTGGCATCCCAAGTATCAAAGGTGTTCTTTCTCTTGTGTCGAAAAATTTTGAAAATATTGCCTATGATAATGTACCATTAACTTTGACCGTTTCAATACCTATCATAATCGCCACAGTCGTTATTAGTTTGATGACCATTTTAATTTCAGCTTATATCCCAGCACGCAAAGCTGCTAATACTCCAGTTATGGCTTGTATTCGTCAAACAAATGAAATTAAAGTGGAATCAAAAGCCATTAATACGTCTAAATGGATGGAGCGTATTTACGGCTTAGAACGCACACTTGCGCTTAAAAACTTTAAACGAAACAAAAGACGATATCGCAGTATCGTCCTATCACTTATATTAAGTGTAGTTATGTTTGTATCGTCTAGCGCATTTAAAACAACGCTCCAGCAGGCTGCAGAGTCATCCGTTGTCAATACGGATTACGATATTATGTTCTTTAGTGAGAACATGAAAGAAAACGATTTATTTCAGCTATTTGACAAACTACAAAATGTAGATGGGGTTTATAAAGGCTCTTATCAATCCATGATGGAATATGCAAGTAAAATTAACTTACATGATTTCTCAGCAGACTACCGTCAAGCAGCAGGTTATGTTGAGCTCGATAAGACGATTGATGTACCGCTAGACATGCAGTTTTTAGAGGATAGTGTTTACCTAGATTTTATTAAAAGCTTAGGTTTAGATATAGCTGAATATACAGGGGAAAATGCGAAAGTCATTGCCGTTGCCAAAGTGAAAAATAAAACGGCTACTGCATCGGAAAAAGACAACATAATAGATATGTTTACAAAACAGTCGATGAATTTAGATATTACACCAAACGTAAATACTAGCGCAATCTTAAATGAAGAGCGAAATGTAACGATTACATTTGTCGATACGTATCCTGTCGATCCATTACCAAAGTTACCGTCTGAAGTAAGACCGTACACGTTTATGATTGTTGCACCATATCAATTAATCGATACATGGGCACTAGCTGATGTTCCGATGGATTGGGGCTTAACGTTCCTATCAAAGGATGCATCGCAGTCAGTTGATGAAATGAAAAAAATAATCGAATCGGAAGAAACCTCATACGAATATTCGATATACAATGCCAATGAAATATTTGACCAGAACCGCAATATTATCTTCATCATTGATTTGTTCACCATTGTTTTCGTCATAATGATGTCACTTATTGCAATCGCCAATGTGTTTAACACCATTTCTACGAATATTCGATTACGTAGACGAGAGCTTGCAATGCTTCGCTCAGTTGGTATGTCCAATCGTGATTTCAATAAGATGATGCGCTTTGAATGTGTTCTTTATGGGTTCCAAACATTACTATTTGGACTCCCTATTTCAGGTATTTTAGCTTGGCTAATCTATAAAGGGATGTTTATCGGTGGAGCGGAAGTTGCATTCACATTCCCTTGGAGCAGTATGGGCATTAGTGTACTGGGGGTATTCCTTGTCATATTTATTACAACAATGTACGCACTTCGCATAATTAAAAAAGAAAATATCGTCGATGCACTGCGTGATGATATGAATTAATTTTAAAATGTAGCGAATAGCTATAGACCTAAACGGCAGTTTTGAATCTTTCAGAACTGCCGTTTTTACTTTGGGCATCCAACTCTGTAACAATTATATGATGATACTAGTGGAGAGATTAAGTATGTTATATCGCCTATATGGTAAAAAATTATGGCTATTCGTTCAAAGACTCTACCGAAATAGTCTCACACCCGTTAAAGGTAGCAAATTTTTTGAGACAGCTGTTTAAAGCTGTACGCAATTGAGTTGTTTGCTTCACACTGTTCTCGTACCAGATGTTTTTAACAACGAGTGTGTTAGTTTTTCGCTCCGCGATAATCTCAGCTCGTCCAATGAAGCGTTCGCCATATACGAGGGGGAGCACATAGTAGCCGAATTTTCGTTTGCTTGCAGGTGTGTAAATCTCCCACGTATAATCAAAGTTAAATAATGCGGTAATCAGTTTTCTATCCCAAAGGAAATTATCGAGCGGCGCAATCAGCTCGCAACGCCATTTTGGTTCTGGATTTTGCAAAACCACTTCAATAAGCGGTAAATCCTCCGCAAGGCAATACAGCATATCCTTCATTTGATCCACAGTAACGGCAACAATACGATCTTCCTGCAATAGCTGGCTAAAAACCTCTTTGCGTTGTGCTGCTTTCAACCCCCAAATATTCAACCATGCATCTGACGCACGATTCCATAAGAGACCGACCGAGCCGATTCGACGTAGTACCCGCCACTTATAATGCGCAAGTTCATCAACTAGGGGCTCTGATGCAGTCAGCAGAGTTGGCTTTATGTACTTCTTGGCTAAATCGTAATATTTACGGCTTCCCTTTTTATGATGGATAATCAACTCACCCGTTGAATACATCTGTTCCAGTACTGAGCGAGATGGATTGTTTCCGCTACTCCAGTGAATGGCTGATTGCCAAGAGAAATCTCCATCCAATTTTAAATCATCTGAACTTAGTGCACCATGATTTTGGATATGAGCCCGTACTAGCGTTGTCAACGCTTCCATTTCGGGATAGCGTTTAGCATGTTGTCGGGCGGCTTCCCTATAGCGTTCAAAATACGGCCAGTCCTCAATAGGCATAATAGCGAGGTTCTTGTCGGGATAATCGACAAGGCTTCTTTCTTCATACAGCAAATCGGCGAGCATTTCTTTAGTAAATTCTTTGATTCGGGACTGTAACACCAATTCGGCATTTTTTCCGCAAACATCGATAGGGTCGTATTGAATACAACCAACTTGTCGAGTAAAGTCCATTACACCCCGTTTCCCGCTAAATTTATAGTCGTCCAAAAGTCCATGTTTCAACAACAGAAATTGTCGTGCCTGGCGGTTTGTTAAGTGAATCATCTATGCACCTACCTCTAGTTTTAGTGTAATTCAGGGGAGTGGAGAACAAAAAACGAAACCGTGAAGGGAATTTTTTTTATGGATAGTAAGTGTAGCATGCTCCTATAAAATATCTTATTCTAATTTGGCATACTTGCAATGTTCCTTCTAGCTACTGCAAATGCCATTAAAACATCATCCCTAATACATCCAAACTTCTCCTCTTAGCACCATTTCTGTTTTATTATACAGAATACAGTGAAAATAAACAAACATATGTTCCGTTTGGTGAATGAGTGAGAAAAGACCTCAAATAAGGCTGTACTCTCTTATTTTTGCACAGGACACATGGGAAACGACACATATATAACTATAGTCTTGTAAAGATTACAAAATGCTGTTAAAGCAAGAGCAAAATCTTAATGGGTGTGTTTTTAATTGCAAAAGATAAAGTAAATGAACAAATATTTAAGCAACAGTCAATAATAATCCATAAAAAGAAACACACTATCTTAACGAGTCGAATAAGATGTTGCTGTAAGTAAGTCGGAGGTAGGTGTTTAAACTTGAAAAAATGGATGGTTGTATTTTGTTTAGGCAGTGTAATGGCTTTAGCAGGTTGTCAGGGTAAAATAAAGCATGAACAAATTGAAAAAGACGACGTGCAACAACCCGTTATGTACACGCAGGACAAGGAGCAGGAAGTAGGTCCTGTAGTGGTTGAAATTGTTAATCCACAATCTAAAGAAATCATCCACATCGTATCGCCCATAGAATTAGGCTTTGAAACAGACCCAGTCTTGTATAAAAAGAACATTGAACAATTGGCACAACAATTAGCGAGAGGCACAGAAACAAAAGTTGGTTTTGATAAGCGAATGATGCTTGATAAAGTCGATGACAATGGTCGGATTATAAAAGGTAGTCCATTAGTTATTTTAAAAGAAAGTGAATTGGTAGAAAAAATTATGGCAGCATCAGCAACGGGTGGCACAGTAGAAATGCCACTGTATATTACTGAAAGTGGCTATTATTTTGAAGACATACCCTATTTAGAAGATGTTGTAGTGGCTTCTTATACAACCTACTTCAATGGAGCGGATGTTGGAAGAAATAAAAATATTGAACTTTCAGCAAAAGCCATTCACAATGTGATTGTTGGTAGCGGAGATACTTTTTCGTTTAATACTGTTGTAGGCCCTAGAGATGAAGCGAATGGCTATCAGCCCGCACCTGAAATTATTAATAAAAAGCTTGTTATGGGCATTGGTGGGGGGATTTGCCAAACATCTTCAACATTGTTTAATGCAGTCGATCAACTCCCGATTAAATTTGTGGAGCGACACTATCATTCATTAGATGTAGGATATGTTCCAAAGGGCAGAGATGCAACGGTGTCCTATGGTGGCTTAGATTTTAGATTTCAAAACACCAGTGATGTACCATTTTTAATTAAGGCGACCTATGGACAAGATTTTCTGACAGTGGAAATAAGGACAGCAAAAAAATACCAAGAAATTTTAACAAAGCTTCCCCCACAATAAGAAAGAAGTTGATGTAGGAATAATAATCAACTTCTCTTGTATTTTAAGACACTTATAAAGAGTGTCTTTTTTTAGAGCCTAGGCAGTGGTGATAGAGTTCATAAACCTTAAATAATAGTTAGTATTTCTGCAGGAGTAAATACTTTGTAATCGGGTTCTGCGGATTGGACAATCTCAATGGCATCATACCCCCAACCAACCCAAATAATTGGAATACCTACTTTTTTGCAGGCGACGATATCTCGTTGCTCATCCCCAATATATAAAACATCGGATGTTTTTAAATTGGCTTGTTTTAAATACTTTTTTATCACTTTATCTTTACCAAAAATACGGCTCGAACAAAGTACTTCGGACACATGGTCGATACCATTAGTTTGTAAAAACGCCAAAATATTATCTTTTGAATTGGAGGAAATAATGGCAATTGTATATCCTTTCTTATCAAGTTCCTGTATGACCTCTTTCATACCGTGAAATAAATGAACATCTTGTAATGATTGCTGATATAAACGATAAAATTGCGGGAGTATAGTAGGTAGTTTGTGTAACGGGAAGTTAAATAATTTACTTCGTTCAGCAATCGATAATTTTTTTAGTGCATCAATATCTTCTAACTGTACTTCTTTGAATGCATGTTTTTTAGCAATCGTATTCCATACAGAAGCAAACACTGCCGTGGAATCCGCAAGTGTGCCATCAAAATCAAATATTATATGTTTCATTGTATTTTTCTCCTTAAAGGGTATTTGGCTTTACCATTCATAATACTTAAATCAATATAGTCATTCGTTCATGATGACATGAATGCAAAAAAGGAATATAAGTGCCTGTCACTTGGATTGACTGGCAATTTCTTTTTCCCGTGTTTTGACTAAATAATAGGCATTAACTGAGGACGTGATAGGAATAATGGCTGCTATACCAATACCCGCACAAAAAATTGTAATAAGTTCTGTGCTAAACACTTTGGAGTTGATAATTTCGCCAATCGAATAGTTTAAATCTTTAAACCATATTAAAAGACCTAGGTATCCACCAAAGAAAGCAAAAAATAGCGTATTTGTATCTGTTCCTAAAATATCCTTCCCAATATTTACACCAGATGTGAATAATTTTTTTCTAGTCATATATGGGTTGTGGTGAAAAATTTCATGCATTGACGAGGAGATGGAGATGGCGACATCTAAAATAGCTCCAATTGTACTCATAATAATAACTGAAGCGCCTATTTGAACAAAATTAACGCCAATATAAAGCGAAAATATGCTAATCTCCTCAGCAGATTCTTCTCCAAATCCTTGAATCATAGATTTCTCTGTGACAACCACAATAAAAATTAGCAGTATCACAATGGTAATCATTGTCGAAATAAATGCGGTAATTGTTTTGCTGTTCTTTTCATTAATATAAAATAGGCTAATCCAACTAATGATTGTACAGGCAATAAACGTTAACACAATGGGACTGTTCTTAGGATTGGTCATTAAAAAAATTGTTATAAAGAGTACCCCGAAGTTTAAAAATAACGAAAGAAATGAACGTACCCCTTTTTTACCACCGATAACGAGCATCAAAATAAATAAAATGGTTGATAGCCACACTAATACATTCATCCTGTTACCCTCTTTCGTTTAATGAAAAAAATAGAAGTGTAAAGGCTAATTGGAATTGTTAAAACAACGCCGATGCCACCTGCTAGAGCGCGAGCTATTTCTAATGAAAGATTCATGGAAAGTGTTAGCCCTAGTGTAGAAGAATTTTTTAAATATAAAATAAGCATAGGGATGGAGCCGCAAATATACACGAAAAATAAAATGCTCGTAATGGTGCCCATGACATCTTTGCCGATATCAAGACCTGAAGCTTTTAAGGCTTTGTCTGAAATAGTAGGATTTTGTTCATATAAAGCAAACATGGAAGAAGCCATGGTAATCGAAACGTCCATTACAGCCCCAAGTGCTCCGATAAATAACCCAGCCATAAACACTATGCGATATGGTCGTGTTAAAAATTGCATTTCCTCATAACGTAGGCCGTTTTCCGATGTTATCCATAACACGAAAAAGGTAATAAGTAATGAAACGAAAGTGCCTAGTATTGTTGCAAGCATAGCAGCATAGGTTTTTTCATTTAATCCATTAATAAGAATCAATGAAACACATGTAAATAATAGAATACATACACCACTGACAAATACTAACCTAACGTTAGCGTGTTTTATATATAAATCCAATGCGAATGATAATATTAGTGCATTCACCATCAAACTGATGATTGATAATAAGCCCTGTCTTTTTCCAACAATCAGTAAAGAAAAAATAAAAATCCATGCAACCACTAATACGTACTGGTCACGTTTGACGTCTAAAATCGTACCTGTTAAAGTCCCGTTATTATCTGTATTTGCCTTAATAGAGACAAATATTTTATTCCCGACCTTGTATTCGTGATCAAAAGCGGCAGAAGAAGAATACTCATTTATTAAAGAAACAAGCCGCCCCTTATCTTTTCCATTTTTTAGTACTGCTGTGATCCGCTGCGTGTATAAATAATCGTCATTACTGTACATATCTGAGACAGATGTTGAATCTTCCAATTCTGTTTTTATAACTTCTGCGATTGGACGCTCATAAAATGTTTCGTTATGTTGAACGAAAATAACAGAAGCTATAAAGCATAGTACCAAGAAAAAAATTATTACTATCCGTTGGGTTGATATTGTATTAAAAATAGTAGTAAACAATAAAAAAACCTCCTATGAGGGGAATTTGACAATGCCAGTAACAAGCGACTGTGTTATATGAGTAGCGTTGAATAATAACACACACTAACATTCCAATTTTTAGATGTCAAGCTGGTTATATGTGGTCATGTAAGAAGTAACGCTTATAACAGATGAAAGTTTCTTTTAAGAAACAATGAAGCATACATTGATGGTGTTTTAAATTGGATATAGCCTAAAGATATAGTCATGAAAGTATTTGTTAAAGAGCTTTATCCAAACAAAGGATAAATCATTATTTTAAATCTGCTCGTATAGTTTGTGTGCCAAAGTAAGTAAGGATCTGAGAATATTAATAAAATTTTAGGTGGATAATCTATTAAAATAATGTTATCGTATGAAGTAACTAAATAATATATCCTTCAGGGTAGGGTGAAATTCCCAATCGGCGGTGATGAAGTAATTCAAAGTCCGTGAGCGCAAGCTGATTTGGTGCAAATCCAAAACCGACAGTTACAGTCTGGATGGGAGAAGGATGAAAGTATAAGCTTTTTAAATTCGTATGACTTTAAAAGGTCTATTTGGCTACGCTTATATAGCATACTACTTCCCATCGCTTCTGCTGGGAAGTTTTTTATTTAGGCAAAAATTGAATAAATATCTGTTCTTCGGGGTAGGGTGAAATTCCCAATCGGCGGTGATGAAGCAATTCAAAGTCCGTGAGCGCAAGCTGATTTGGTGCAAATCCAAAACCGACAGTGATAGTCTGGATGGGAGAAGAACAATGAGATGGCAGCCTGTGGAAAATTTTTGTATCCACTAGGTTTATTTCGTGACGTCTTATGTACAAGTACTCCCAAACCCCTTTTATGTGAAAGGGGTTTTTTGTTTGTTTCGATTATAAAAAATGAAAGGGGAATTAAAATAATCACTATCAAAAGGTTTACGACATAGGGTTAAGAAAGTAGGTGGAAAATTGTTTACAGGTATTATTGAGGATATTGGTACAGTAAAAGCCTTGCAAAGCGATAGGAGAAGTATGGAAATAACGGTGATTTCGCCCAAAATAGTGGCGGATGTGAAGCTTGGGGATAGTATAGCCGTAAATGGGGTTTGTTTGACAGTAACTCATTATAATGACCAAGAGCTAACAATGGATGTAATGCCTGAAACAGTGAAAGCGACGAATTTACAGCAACTAACTGTTGGAAATGCGGTCAATTTAGAGCGTGCAATGCCAGCCAATGGACGATTTGGTGGCCACTTTGTTTCAGGGCATGTAGATGGTGTAGGGAAAATTTTACGTAAACGTCCAATGGCAAATGCGGTCTATATTGAGATCGAACTTTCAGAAGACTTAACGAGCTATTGTATTCCTAAAGGGTCAATCACAATTGATGGAACGAGTTTAACGCTCTTTCATGTTGAAAAAAACAGTGTCACAGTATCACTTATTCCACACACATACAAAGAAACCGTACTAGGAATTAAAAATGTTGGGGCACTAGTCAATATCGAAACCGATTTAGTAGGCAAATACATTATTCACCAGCTAAAGGGTAGTCAGCAATCGTCGACTATTACAAAAGATTACTTAGCGAAGCATGGTTTTTAACCTGCTATAGAAAGAAAAAACATAATTTATAAAGTGATATCTATTAGGAGGTGGCAATGTTGCTACATTCAATTGAAGAAGCGATTGCCGATTTAAAACAGGGCAATATGATTGTTGTCGTGGATGATGAAGACCGTGAAAATGAAGGAGATTTACTGGCCCTTGCAGAGTTCATGACACCAGAAACGATTAATTTTATGGCGAAATATGGTAGGGGGCTTATTTGTACACCCATTTCACAGCAGCTTGCACAAAAATTAGCGTTGCAGCCAATGGTCGTAGATAACACTGATAATCACCAAACAGCGTTTACTGTCAGTATTGATTATAAAGAGACAACAACAGGCATTAGTGCGTTTGAACGTGCTTTGACGATTCAAAAAATGCTAGCGTCACATGCACAAGCATCGGATTTCCGTAGACCTGGACATGTTTTTCCGCTAATAGCAAAAGACAATGGGGTATTAGAGCGTCGAGGGCATACGGAAGCTACTATCGATTTGGCTAAACTTTGCAACAGTGTACAAGCTGGCGTGATATGTGAAATTATGGGCGATGATGGGGAAATGTTACGCTTTGATGATTTAGTGAAGTATGCAAAAAAACATAAATTAAAAATGATTTCGATTGACGCATTAGCAACATACCGTCGTCAACATATGCAAATAGAAAATTCACTTACTATGTAAAAGAGGAGAATGAAATGATGGGCAAAACATTTGAAGCACAATTAATTGGCAATGATTTAAGAATAGCGGTGGTCGTTGGTCGTTTTAATGAATTTATAACAAGTAAATTATTAAGTGGTGCATTAGATGGGCTAAAGCGTCATGGTGTAGACGATGATTTAATAGATGTTGCGTGGGTACCAGGTGCATTTGAAGTACCGTTTATCGCAAAGCAACTAGCTGAAACGAAAAAATATGATGCCATTATAGGTCTAGGTACAGTTATTCGTGGCTCTACAACGCATTATGATTATGTGTGTAACGAATCAGCTAAAGGCATTGCAAACGTATCGCTTTCGACAAATGTACCAGTAATTTTTGGTATTGTCACAACTGAAAATATTGAACAAGCGATTGAACGTGCTGGAACAAAGTCTGGCAATAAAGGTTATGATGCAGCGATGTCTGCAATTGAAATGGCTAATTTACAAAAAATGATTGGCTAAAAGGATGCATGGTCGTAAAATTTATTGCATAATTTTTTGGACATTGGGAAATATATGTTTATAAGTATTTTAGTAAAATAATTTGTTTGAATTTGGTTCAGTAGGAGATGAGGAATATTCAATCAATAGAACAAGAAATCGAATTGAAAATGTTGAAAGAATTATTTCAACGCTCTGCTGACGTAATTTTTCAATCCTTTACCTTTCAACAACAGCATGTTTATTTTATTACATGTGAGTCGATGGTCGATCAGTTTTTATTGAATAAGGTCATTATCGATCGAGTTCAATCTTTGTTTGAAGACAGCTCTGTAAACTTATTAGAGGAAAAAATAAAAAACGATTTACACATTCCTAATCTTCAAAAAGTAACCATTTTAGATGATGCTATTACGCGTGTATATTCAGGGTTTGTTTTGCTTTACTTTGAAGGGGAAAAAATTTTATTTTCAAGTAAAATTACAAAAAAACCAAATCGAAATCCTGAAGAAACAAAGCAAGAACTAGTGGTAAAAGGGCCGAGAGATGATTTTATAGAAGATGTTTTTATTAATGTGGCCTTAATTCGTAAGCGATTGCCTACAAATTCTTTATGCGTGGAAACAGTGGAAGTCGGAAAGCGCTCTAAAACGACAGTGGCTGTCCTATACATGGGTGATATAACGGACAAAAATATGGTCACGGAACTAAAAAAGCAATTAAGGAAAATTAATACAGATGTTGTCTTTAGTGGCGATATAATGATGGAAAGTGTGGAAAAAACCGCGAAAATTTTACCGCGACATGATTATACAGGGCGACCAGATTTCGCAATACAAGCGCTAGTCAGAGGACGAATACTTCTTTTTGTCGATGGCGTATCTTACGCAATTATTACGCCGCCTAATATGTTTCTACTTTTTAAATCAGGTGAGGATAATGATTATCCATCTATGGTCGGTACATTAGAGCGTCTGTTACGAATCGTAGGGATATTAATAAGTATGCTTTTACCCGGTTTTTGGCTAGCATTAACGACTTATCATCAAGAGCAGATGCCAATATTACTGTTAGCGACGGTTGTCCAATCACGTACTGGCTTGCCTTTTCCAACGATATTGGAGATATTGCTAATGTTATTTATGTTTGAAATATTTCGCGAAGCAAATCTACGCTTACCGTCTATTTTGAGTGGAACAATGAGTGTCGTAGGTGGACTAATCATCGGAGATGCGGCAATCAAGGCAGGCATAACGAGTCCTTCCATGATCGTGGTGATTGCCATCTCAAGTATTGCCGCCTATACTCTTGTCAATCAATCCTTTGTAACTGCAATGAGTATTTTTAGGTTATTTGTTATCTCAATGGCCGCTTTCTTTGGATTATTTGGTTTCTTTTTGTCCTTGTTTTTCATTCTTATTTACTTTGCCAATATCCGTGTATTAAGCGTTCCGTACTTAAATATTGGTGCCAATTTAAACTGGTCCGATACCAAGAAAACATTAATACGTCTATCGCCAAAAGGATATAGTAAACGACCAAAATTTCTACATCCTCAAGATGAGACGAGGTCATCGGGCAAAAATTAGATGTCTTTCTGTAGCACGACAATTTACAATATCACATGTGCTACTTGCAATCGTATTGACCGATTATGTTGAAGTTATTTTTAAGCTTGACTTGTAAAAACCTATGGATTGGACAAAATACAAAGTGAAGAGTATAGATTAGATTTTCCATTCTATATTTTTCAAGACCAATCATAAGGGGTGGATAGTTATGCCGAATGTCCAAGTTAGCTGTGCAGTATCAAATTGTGTTTTCCATGCCAAAGGTAATTATTGCGGAGCTGAAAAAATTGCAATCGACATGGATAAACGTAATACGAACAAACGTGATGCGGAGTTTGCTTCTGACTTTGAAATGCATACAATGTCAGAAGAGGCAGCAGCCATTCAATCATCCGATACGTGTTGTAAAACATTCAAATCAAAAGAAAAAAACTTTAGCTAATGGGTATCGTTTGTTTTGGATAATGTAAATAAAGATAATATCTTTATTTCACCAAAATAATTTATCTATACCTTTTACTACTGATTTGGTCACGTTAAAGGTTGTCTTCCTATAGGAAGGCAACTTTTTTTATACCCTTGACCTTCCAGTTACTTGAAGGATTACGATGATACTGAAGATTGAATAGCTGTATGGGAGGGATTTCAATGAATAAATATCAAGAATTAATCGTATCTGTAGTAGCTTTAAGAGGCGATGCTTATGAAATAGGTTTTCAACAAAGTAACGAAATAAAAACAAATGCACATTTAGCGCAAAATGAACAACTGTTAGCTTTATCTGCTACTTGTAATACACAGCGGGTACAAGAGCTGTTGCGACATGTTTCGCCCAATCTTTTGCAAGAGATGAAGGGATTAGCGTTTGGCTTAAAACAGCCGTATGAAACCATTATAAAAATGTATAGCGGTTATAATATAATATTTCCAAATATGGGATGTACCTCGGTTGTACACAATGGGAAGTATGTAAGAAATTATGATTTTAGTCCAGTTATGTATGATGCAAGACTCGTTTTTTCTAAACCGTCTAAAGGGTATGCCAGTGTAGGTTTTAGCCAGCAAATTATTGGTAGGTTAGATGGAATGAATGAAAAAGGGCTTGTAGTAGGGCTGCATTTTGTCAATAATGATTGGAAAGGAGATGGCTTTTTGGCGACTACAATCGTTAAAATAGTGCTTGAACAGTGTGAAAATATTGAAGAGGCTATTGCACTTTTAAATAAAATTCCACATCGCTATTGCTACAATTACTCCATGACAGATCAAAGTGGAAAAGCAGTTGTGGTGGAGGCTACACCAATAGAGCGGGTAGTTTCTGCTGAACATCCGCTTATATGCACAAATCATTTTGAGTCTCAACAATTGGCAGGGAAAAACAAAGCTTGCATTGAGGGTTCAAAACAACGAAAAAGCTTTATAAATCGCTATGTAGTAGATGCGCGTACGACCATGTCTGTCTATCACCATTTCAATAATGGAGATTCTCCGTTATTTTTTAAACAATATCAAGAATATTTTGGTACTCTCCATACTGTTATATACTCACCGAAGCAATTAGAGGTAGTTGTTGGAATAGGTGAAAATTGTGAGCCGCAATCATTTTCTCTCCAACAATTTATCGAAGGTAAACTTATTTTTCCGATAACCATTAAAGGAAACATAATTCAGGCTATCTAATTTGTTAGGCTTGGTTTATAATTTAATAGAATAAATAGGGGAATGGCGTAACATTTGTTGGGCTATTCTCCTTTCGTTTTGTAGCTATTTCGCTTTTCGAAAGAAAAATAAATTATTCCATTTTTGCATAACAATTACTAAGTTTTAAAAATAAACTTGGATAAAAGTATTGTTTTCAACGTACTTTAAAAAATATACATGAAAAAACGAAAATTACTATAGTATAATATTATTGTTATTAATATAAATATTAATTTGTTCTAGGAGTAATTACACATCGTTAAATAATGAATACAATAGATGAGGAAGTACCAGTTTGTATGAAAAATCGTAAAATTAAACTAATATTAGTATTAGCGACAGTCTTATTGTCATTGTTCACAAGTTTAAATGTGCTCACTTCATATGTGAAAATGAAAAAGACGGTGGAAGAATCTATCGCTAACCAAAGCTTAGAAGCGGCTATTTCCATCGCATCATCAATTGATGTTAAGTTGTATCAAAAATTTGCAAATAATCCTGTGAAAAATGCAACTTATTGGGAAATAAGAAAATACTTAAATGATGCACGAGAAAAAATAGGGGCCTTAAATGTCTATACGTTAGAAATTGATAATCCTAAAGTATCAAAAACGATGATTGCCGGTGTTCCTAATCATCTCACAGTAGGCTTTGATATTGGACAAATTTGTACTGTTCCAGAAAAGCAAATCAAACTAGCTTATCAAGGGTTGACATATGTTACGAATGTCATTAATGACCCTCAACACGGAGATTATCTTTCTGTAGGCGCTCCTATTAAGAATGAAGAAGGTCACGTTATTGGCTATCTCGGGATTGATATAAGCGCAGACAAACTTAATGGTATCAAAGGAAAAGTATTAGAAAATAATTTATTCTTGTTTATTTATAATGGAATATTTATAGTAATCGTTATTGCATCGTTTTTCTTTTTACAGAGATGGTATCAAAAAGAAGTGACAAAAGAAGTAGAGGTAACAGAAGATACCTACCAAACTGAAATAAAAGCGTTAATTACCTCTGTATCGTCCTTAAGACATGACTTTACCAACCATATTCAAGTGTTGCATGGGCTTTTACAATTGGGAGAGCCAGATCAAGCGAAACAGTATTTATCATCATTATCTAAAGAGGTACAGGAAATAAAGTCATTGAAATTAAATATTAACCATCCGGGGCTGTCAATTTTATTGCAAACAAAAAAGTTAGCTGCTCAAAATCATAATATTGAGATGGATATATCGGTTTCACAGGATACTTTCGATAAAATAAAAACAACTGATATCATTAAATTATTATCAAATTTAATTGATAATGCGATTGATGCGACAACTGAATTGCCTGAAAGTGAACGCAAAATGAAAATTTGTTGTCATGCGGATGAAATGAAGTATGTATTTGAAATTGTTAATACAGGACCAACAATTCCAGACCCCGATCAAATCTTTAAGCAAGGGTTTACAACGAAAAAAGCTGAACTAGGAAAAATTAGAGGCCAAGGCTTGTTTATTGTGAAAGAAGTTGTGAAAAAATACAACGGCACCATTTCTATCCAATCTACTGCACAATTTGAGACAACAGCGATTGTCATTATTCCTTTAAAGTAAATGGGCAAATGTACTTGGCTGATAGTATTAAAATTTTTTGATGTGGTTTGTCTATAGGGCTGTTTATTAGCGGTTTTTTCCTTCACCGCTAATTTTCGCTAAAGCAAAGTCATCTTAACAGGATAGAATAATAGCTTAAGCTTCCTACATGTATAGAGTAGGAGGCTTTTGTTGCTAAGAAAATGCAGATGTTTTGCATAGCATGTATGAGCTAATACCAAACATACATTAACAGTAAATCTAATAGGGCAGGTTAGGAGGATAAAAACAATTTGGAACAGCCAATCCTTGATTTACTAAGAGCAGGTGGATTGATTTTATATGTTAGACATGGAGAAGCAACTGTTGGTGAAGATCAGCCATATGTTAATTTTCAAAACTGCTATACGCAAAGAAATTTATCTGATTACGGTCGGCGAGAAGCCGTTTACTATGGACAAATGCTGCGGTATTGGCAAATTCCAATTAGTTCACCTATAATGACAAGTCCGTTTTGTCGAACAATTGAAACGGCACAGCTTGCATTTCCAACAATGTATCTACAAATTGACCCGTTCTGGTTTTCAATTACTAAATTAGCAGAAACGATTTCCACTACGGAACAACAACAAATTGTAATGGAAGCCCAAAAACATCTAGAAGTAAAACCACCACCTGGGACTAATCAAGTAATTATTGCACACAGTTTTCCGAAAGGGACTGCCATAGGTGAAATGACAAGCATGGGAACCGTTATTATCAAGCCCAAAGGTGTGGGTAATGGCTATGAAATTTTAAAACAGCTAACATTAGCCGATTTAGCAACCTTAGGGACGTTACAATAATAATTTTGGGGGATAGAAATGAAACGAGAAGGAATTGTAAAATGGTATAAAAATGAAAAAGGCTATGGACGTATTATGCTGAATGGTGAGGAAGACAATCATGTTTTTGTTCATTTTAGCTCGATTTTGCCGGATAAGGAAAGATTTCCAAATGCATTTCGCTTTCTGAAACAAGGCCAAAAAGTCTCCTTTGATTTAATTGAGATACCCAATTCTACTGATCAAAAGCAGGTTGCAGAAAATGTCATTGTGCTGTCAGACTAATATGCACGGGCGTAATAGTTTGTGGCAACCAATAGTTCAATATTCTATCGACGAAAAAGTACGGTACCGATTTATAGAGACGTTAATCCATATACAGGATTGGCGTTTTTTTCTTGCGTTTATTAGAGCTTATGGTGTTTTCTTATTTTTCGTAGATAAGGAAGGTACGCTGTAGTATGGTAGATTGTAAAAATCGATTAAATATACATCTGAATTTATAATTATTTGTATTTTGTATACCGAAAGGGCGGGTCACTTATCATTGAGTGACCTACCTTAGTTGTCTGTTTAGGGCAATGAATTTATTGGAAAAGATAAATTACTTGATGTATAAGTTATTTAAAAAATAAAATATTCTAATAATTTTTGTTGTTGTATGGTAAACTTGATTGTGTTATATAACAATATGAAGAAAATATTTTTGTAGGTTGTATATGATTTCCTTAAAAAGGAAGAGATAATAAAACCAAGGTTTAAGTCTTGATAGATTTAATGGAAGCGTATACAGTAACTAATGAGGCAAGTGACAGATAATCGTTTGATTTGTAACACTTAGCTTAATGAGAAAAAATAATTGTTGAGCTTTTGTTATTGAAGAGGATTGGAAGTAATTGTTTCGTTTGTTTAAAGAAGTGTGTCTTTTGACCTTTATACATAATTGGAGTGAAAATGCTGGAATATCCCGTCGAAAAAGCGAAAATTAGTTTGAAGGTACCTTGTGAATGTTAGCAAATCATGTAAAATAGAGTCGATTAAGCACTTTTAGACTAAAAGGTCTAGTGCTTTTAGTATGAGTGAAGTTAAAATATATCTTTCATTAAAAAATGATGGATAAATTATTTTAGTAGTAGCATACTAAAATTCAATCAGTTGACTTTATACAACATAAAACATCTTTCAGACGATGCATTTATCCGATTTGATCAATGCACCATTCTCCTGGAAACAGGGGGAAGGTTTTTGTTTTAAATATGTACAAAGGACATTATGAGCGGACTTCGCACTTTTTACTACTTTTTAATTAGTTTATTACTATAATATTGTAGTAGATATTTTATTCTTTAAATAGTTGTGATAGACTATTGTAAGTTTATAGTTGATACAGAAAAGGTGTGTGACTAGTTTACACCTACATCATTTCTGCAAATCTTAAAATATAAGGATGGTAAAAATGAGTAACAGAGTAACTAAATCAGACGTCATCTTAATTGGTGCCGGAATTATGAGTGCGACTTTGGGGACAATGCTCAAAGAATTAGCACCGGACTGGAATATTACTGTGTTTGAAAAACTTTCAAACGCCGGTGAGGAAAGCTCTAATGAATGGAATAATGCAGGAACAGGGCATGCAGCACTATGCGAGCTTAACTACACTTCTGAAAAACCAGACGGTACTATTGATATTAGCAAAGCAATTAATGTTAATGAACAGTTCCAGGTTTCGATGCAGTTTTGGTCATATCTTGTAAAGAACAAGCTGATCCAAAATCCGCAAGATTTTATTATGCCATTACCACATATGAGTATGGTAAGAGGTGAAAAAAACGTTGAGTATTTAAGAAAACGTTATGAAACAATGTCAAATAATCCTCTTTTCAAAGGGATGGAATTCTCTGATAATCCAGAAAAACTTAAAGAATGGATTCCACTTATTATGGAAGACCGCCCAGCAAATGAGGCCATTGCTGCAACAAAAATTGACACTGGTACAGACGTTAACTTCGGTGCTCTAACACGTATTTTATTTGACCACCTAAAAGCGAAAGATGTAGATATCAACTACAACCATAGTGTCGAAAGCATTAAACGTACGAAAGACGGTTTATGGGAATTAAAAGTACATGATAAAGATGGCTGTAAAATGGAATACCATACAGCAAAATTCGTCTTCCTTGGAGCTGGCGGAGGAAGTCTTGAATTATTACAAAAATCAGGCATTCCTGAAGGAAAACACATTGGTGGATTCCCAATTAGTGGATTGTTTATGGTATGTAAAAACCAAGAAGTGGTTGAACAACATCATGCAAAAGTATATGGTAAAGCTGCAGTTGGTGCACCACCAATGTCTGTTCCACATTTAGACACTCGCTTTATCGATAACAAAAAATCATTACTATTTGGACCATTTGCTGGTTTCTCACCAAAATTCTTAAAAACAGGTTCGAACATGGACTTATTCGCTTCTGTAAAACCGCATAATATTACAACATTATTAGCGGCAGGGGTTAAAGAAATGTCTTTAACAAAATATTTAATCCAACAACTGTTATTATCAAAAGATCAACGTATGGAAGAGTTACGTGAGTTTATCCCAACTGCTAAAAGCGAGGACTGGGATATTGTCGTAGCAGGTCAACGTGTACAAGTTATCAAAGATACTGAAGCTGGCGGTAAAGGAACATTACAATTTGGTACCGAAGTAGTAAGTGCTGCTGACGGATCAATCGCTGCATTATTAGGTGCTTCACCAGGTGCATCTACTGCCGTTCACGTTATGTTGCAAGTTATTCAAAAATGTTTCCCTCAACAAGCTAAAGAGTGGGAGCCAAAACTAAAAGAAATGATTCCATCTTACGGTATCTCATTATTACAAAATCCAGAGCTTCTTGAAGAAGTTCATACTTCAACAGCAGAGACTCTAGGCCTAAACAAAAACTAATCAACTTATGAACCTTCGATCCATTTTGGATTGAGGGTTCTTTTTTCATGGGTAGGGAATGAGTTGTTACGTTGAGCAAAAGTAGAGAAGCTATTCTTTTTTTATATTGCTGTTGTTTCTAAATTTCCAATATATTACTAAATAAGGAACTAATATAACAAAAAAGTAGTTAGAATGAAAATTATAAATGAACTAGCTTCTGTTGTAAACAAAATAAATATCCAGTATACTTTTTTCGTATGGCATATTAGAAAAGATTAACAAAGGATGAGTATAGATGACGTTTGAAGAAGTATTACCGCGTTTAAAGGCGGGCGAGAAAGTAATTCGTGAAGGATGGTGCGGTGCTGAATTATATGTTAAGCTTGTAGGTCAAAGCGTGCACGACGGAGAGAATTTGAACCCCTATTTTTTAATTAATGTGCGTGGCGAGGGTTACACGATGTTCACACCAACAGTATGTGATTTATTAGCCGAAGATTGGAAAATCGTAAACTAAATTCAGTGTCGTTTCAAAGGTTATAATAGTATGCTAAGTGATTCTTAGTATGCTATTTTTTTGATATGAAGGTTAAGCTTTGTAGGCGGTATAGTTGATAAGAGCTGGCACAATGCATGTAGAGCTGCGACTTGTGTCAGTGTTTTTAATAGTAGATTACTTTTTATAAAGGAGAGATCCTATGAAGTTTGCAGAATATAATGGTAAAACAGTGTTTATTACAGGTGCTGCGTCAGGTATTGGCCAAGCACAAGCTATTGCTTTTTTAGAAAACGGTGCTTATGTTTTTGGTTTGGATGTAGATGAGCGAGGGTTAGGGCAATTACAGCAGCAATACCCTGAGCGCTTTGCTTATACGCTAGGAAGTGTCTGTAAAAAAAGTGATGTAGAGCACGCTTTTCAAGCAGCAATGGCAAGCTTTAGCAGCGTAGATATCTTACTGAATACAGCTGGCGTTTTAGATGGTTTTGCCAAAACACTAGATACCGATGAGGCGCTATGGGACAAAATTATGAATACGAATGTAAAGGGTACTTTTTTTGTAACGAATACGATTTTGCCTCATATGGTAAAGCGTAAATCGGGCATCATCGTTAATATGGCGTCTATTGCTGGGCTGATTGCAGGAGGTGGGGGTGCGGCTTATACAGCATCCAAGCATGCCATTGTGGGCTATACGAAACAGTTGGATTTAGATTATTGTCGTGAGGGGATACGTGCGAATGCCATTGCACCAGGAGCTATTCAAACAGCTATGACCAAAGCGGATTTTGAAGGCGATGGTGAAATGGCAAAATGGGTTGCCAATGAGACGCCAGCGGGTCGTTGGGCACAACCAAGCGAAGTGGCGAATTTAACGCTTTTTTTGGCGAGTCATGCCGCTGATTATATACATGGAGCTGTGGTACCAATTGACGGTGGTTGGATTGCGAAATAGTATTGGTCAATGAATCATTCTTCTGCTATAATACGCAAGTAAGCAAAAACAGCTTACACTACGGCACTTCAGTTAGGGCAATATGCTCTCTTCCTTTGGTCGTAGTTATTACTAAAATAGCAACTTGCTATTTTACAAAGGAGAATGTAAATTGAATACATCTATTGTAAAAGATTCACCGCGTACTTCTGTAAGGGAACTTACAAAAGTAGCACTTGTCGCAGCTTTATATGTGGCTGTAACTGTATTATTGTCAGTGATTAGCTTTGGAGCAGTGCAGCTACGTTTGTCAGAGATGTTCAACTATTTGGCGCTGTACAATAAACGCTATGTAGTAGCAGTAACCCTAGGTGTTGTATTAGCAAATTTTATGTCGCCGACTTGGATTCTTGATGTGCCTATCGGCGGAATTGCAACATTTCTAGTATTAATTCTTTGTCGAATGGTAACTAAAAACATTAAGCAGGATAGTTGGAAAATGGTCATCACAGCAGTGATTTTTGCACTATCGATGTTTACTGTTGCAGGCCAATTAACGATACTGTATGATCTGCCATTTTGGGCGACATGGTTTACGGTTGGTGTCGGAGAATTATTATCGATGACTGTTGGTGGCGTGACCATTTACTTATTAAATAAAAAAATAGATTTATCCAAATAGAAAAACACATTCGCGCAAGCGAGTGTGTTTTTATTTGTAAAGGGAACAGGCGTGTATCGCAAATAAAAAATTCTCGCTGATTTAACAGCGAGAACAACTCAAAGAACTACGAATATTTATTTGAAAATCGGTGTTTTTCTTAAGAGAATACAAACCGGAATTGCCACAATCATTCCTAAAACATTTTGAACTAAGTCTCCAGGAATAGAAGTCAATGGTGCAACCCAATTGGCATATAAAATACCTTCCCCAACATAATAAACGGCTACCATAAATGGAACTGAAATAATCATAGCAAGAACATTAAAAGCAATGCTGTTTCCTTTGCGTCCGTTCGACCAAGCGATTTTCCCTACGATATAGCCTTGTAAGCCACGAGCTACGATTGTAATAGGCGCCCACAATGTCCATCCAGATACAACGTCAAATAAACCCATGCCTATTGCACCTGCAATGGCACCTTTTTTAGGACCAAAAAGAATAGATGCGATAAAGAGCATACCTGTACCAAGATGAACCAATCCACCATTTGCTTTAATAGGTAGTTTAATATTCAATGTGAGTGTTGCTACAAACACAAGTGCAATTAACATGGCTGATAGAATGAGATCAAAAGTGCGTGAATGTGAATAGCTTATTGATTTTTGCATAGTTGTAAACCTTCCTTATTTGCTTTTTCAATGTCAAAGAATAGTTGCGCAAAACCTTACTTCGTAAATCAATGCTGCATGCTAGGATAACATTAGCAAAGGCTTGGCCTATTTAAAAGTATCAATTTTGTAAAAAAAATAGTGGTCAGTTTTACATCTTGCACTAACTGGTACTTAGAGATATGAAGTAAACTCTGCTTGTTAACGGAATTTGATAAAAAGAATAGAGTAGATAAAGGAAATAATTACTTATCTAATTATAAGAAGATCTGTCTTGGGATTTGTTATTTTGAAATAATTTCTTCAAGTAAATAGCTAGGTGAAAATATGATTTCAATACACAACATAATTTCACTTTCTTTAGCCAAACTAATAGAAATGACTAAAGGAGGATGAAGAAATGCAACAGCAATCATACAATGCAGGGGATATTGTTTATATCTTTTACCGCAATCCACATATTCAAGATGTCGCAAATATACAGGAAGCGGCAGTTGTTACTAATCCGGAAAATCCAAATGAATTGGCGTTATTTCTTTTTGAAACTTACTATCCGTTAACGAATGACTTTGTTATTTTTTCAAGTGAGATGGATGCGGAGCAAGCATATCATCAATACTTTCATTGATGGAGGTAGAGGATGCGAAAACCATTTACACCTCAGCTCGTTTATTTTGAACCTGATGCGCTCGACTATCCGCTTGGACAAGAACTAAAAGAGAAGTTTGAGCAAATGGGCATAGAAATTCGTTATACTACATCTCATAATCAAGTGCGCAATCTTCCTGGAGACAATGATTTGCAAAAGTATCGGATTGCCAAGTCAACGCTCGTCGTGGGTATTCGAAAAACATTAAAATTTGATACTTCTAAACCGTCAGCAGAGTATGCTATTCCTTTTGCCACTGGATGTATGGGGCATTGTCATTATTGTTATTTGCAAACAACGATGGGCAGCAAGCCTTATATTCGCACATATGTCAATGTTGAGGAAATACTTGAAGCTGCAGACAACTATATGGCAGAACGAGCACCTGAAATTACGCGCTTTGAAGCATCGTGTACATCAGATATTGTTGGAATTGATCACTTAACACATACGTTAAAAAGAGCGATTGAGCATTTTGGACAAAGTGAGTTTGGTTTACTGCGATTTGTAACGAAATTCCATTATGTGGACCATTTATTAGATGCCAAACATAATGGCAAGACAAGATTTCGTTTTAGTGTAAATGCGGACTATGTGATTAAAAACTTTGAGCCAGGCACATCTCCTTTAGATAAGCGCATTGAAGCGGCTGGAAAAGTAGCGAGAGCAGGCTATCCTCTAGGTTTTATTGTTGCGCCCATTTATCTGCACGAAGGTTGGGAGGAAGGCTATTATCATATGTTTGAGCGTCTAGATGCGGAATTGCCCCATGATGTAAGGGACGATATTACCTTTGAATTTATTCAACATCGCTTTACAAAGCCTGCGAAAAAAGTAATCGAAAAAAACTATCCGATGACAAAATTAGAATTGGATGAAACTGCGAGAAGATACAAGTGGGGGAAATATGGGATTGGTAAATATATTTATCAAAAAGAAGAAGAGGAAGACATAAAAGAACATCTTTATGGCTATATGAAAAAATTTTTCCCCAATGCGAAACTAGAGTATTTTACGTAAACATATCGTTGAATTCCGTTCCAGGCGCTCCCTTTCCGCAGGCACGGCTTCAACTAATTTTTGCGACAAAAGCCGTAAAAAATGGATTTTCAGCTCGTGTTGTTCTGAGCTGGAGCGTCGCGCCTTCCACTCCACTCAACTAGTCAAGCTCCTAGCATGCCGAATATTTTTGAGGTAACAATAAACCTACCTCGCCTTTGCAAAGAATACTACGTGGTCATGAGATTGTCATAGTAAACGTTTAAAAGAAGTATTTCATTTTTTGCTGTTCCTTGAAAGCGTCTGTACGAAGTGGAAATCCAGAAACAGTTTCATTCTATGAGTTTGTTTACACTTTCAGACACACCGTTATGTATGGTGTGTTTTCTTGTAGCGCTGCATCGTATAATCTTTAAGTTGCTGGTAAGGCTAACAATAATCGCGACGAAAAGGGGGAGTTACCATCATGATGTCATTTCAACCAAGCTGTTGGTCGGAGCACGGAGAGCTTACTGCGGTTATGCTTTGTGCGCCTTCCAAATTAGATGTACCGGATTTAAAAACGGCAGAAAATGTACAATGGAGTGCGGCTGTTTCACATACCCAAGCAATGGAAAATTTTATAGAGTTGAAAGAGACTTTACAACAGGCAGGCGTGCACGTAATAGATTACGCAACACATCTATTAGCAGATGCGCAGCACCTTAGCGAACAACTTCTAAATCGTTATTTTGTGCGTGATCTTGCATGTGTGTTTGGTAACCGAATGCTACCAGGTGCAGCGGGTAGCTCGATTAGACGACCTGAATATGGACATGCGCACACATTACTTCAGAAATGGTTTCCGCAACACTTTATGCCCGCTAAGGAAAGTAGCCATGTATTAGAGTTTGGAGATGTGATGGTGTTAAATCGTGATGCTGTGCTTATTAATATAGGTGTAAGAACGACAAGGCAGGGTGTAGAGCAGATAAAAGACAGTATTTTTCAAGCAGGTTTCTCTGAAATAGGCATTATTGATTTGCCTCGAAGCTCGGATACACTGCATTTAGATATGAATTGTAATATTGCCAACAACGATGTCGTCATAGCGAAAAGTTTTATGCGTTATTTTCCTATCCAAGTAATTACAACAAGTGGGACTCGTTTTGATATGACCGAACAATTTTTCAATCGTCATGGGTTTGAGTTGTATTGGTTAGAAAAGTATAACACCATTCCTGATATCAATTTTTTAAATCTCAATCCCGAAACATTGTTAGTCAGTAAAAAGGCGACTAAACAGCATTTTAAAGCGCATCCAAAATTACAAAAGAAAAATATTGTGGAAATTGACGTGACAGAGCTTGAAAAAGGCGGTGGTGGTATTCGCTGTATGACATTACCATTAGTGCGAAAATCGGTATAGAGGTGATTTCTATGGAGTCAAAAACAAGCAAAGGCCAAATGTCTTGGTGGCAGTTGTCCCTGTTAGGTGTAGGGTGTACGTTAGGGACAGGTTTTTTTCTTGGAACAAGCATGGCCATTGCAAAGAGTGGGCCTGCTGTTTTAATTCCATTTATTTTAGCAGCCATTGGCACCTACATTGTCTATGATGCGCTCGTGAATATGTCTGTTGCCAATCCTGACAAAGGATCATTTCGTACGTATGCAAAACAAGCTTTTGGCAATTGGGCAGGTTTTAGTAATGGTTGGGTCTATTTAATTTCTGAACTATTAATTATGGGGAGCCAATTAATGGCATTAGGAATTTTCACGCGTTTTTGGTTTCCTAGCATACCGCTATGGATGACTGCATCAGGTTTTGGTGCACTTGGCTTGCTCATTATACTGACGGGAATGAAAGGCTTTGAAAAATTTCAAAATGTATTTGGGGCAATGAAAGCCGCTGCTGTTGTAATGTTTATTGTAGTTGCTGCTATCCTAATGATAAAGGGGATGAATAGTGAGCCAAGGCAAGTAGATGTTATTCTAGCAAACTTTCAAGGCTTTTTTTCGGAAGGAGTAAAGGGTGTTTGGCTTGGTTTACTCTATGCATTTTTTGCTTTTGGTGGCATAGAGGTGATGGGGCTACTCGTAATCGATTTAAAAGATCCCCATCAGGCACCGAAAGCCGGAAAAGTAATGATTGTTATCCTTACTACGATTTATGTAATTGCTCTAGTCTGTTCCCTTGCATTAGTACATTGGGCATCATTCACAATAGACGAAAGCCCGTTTATTACTGCTCTTGCAAATTTTAATATCCCATTTGTTGCGGATATCATAACGGGTATTTTAATTATTGCTGGATTTTCTACAATGGTTGCGTCCTTGTATGCTGTTGTCACGATTTTAACGGCTTTAGCTGAAGATCATGATGCACCAGCGATATTAGCGAAAAAAGGAAAAATGAAAGTTCCATTACCAGCCTTTCTGTTCCTCACGGGTGGTTTAATTATCACTATTACAATCGGTTTCATGATTCCAGAAAAGATTTTTGAATACTTAATAACGGCAGCAGGATTAATGTTAATTTATAATTGGCTTTTTATTTTAGTAACCTATGCAAAACTTATGACATTAACGAAGTGGCAACATGTAAAAAATATTGTTGGGATGCTGCTAATTGCGGTAACTGTTTCGGGCACTTTAGGCGAAAAAACAAGCAGACTCGGTTTTTACATAAGCTTACTGTTCATCGTCTTCATTGCACTGGCAACATTAATTGTTATGAAAAAACGGAGCAACCATCGCTCCGTTTAATTTTTTCGTTTTTGTGGCAAAGTGAGTGGTAAATTTCCTCTTACAAATGGACATTGGGCAGGGCTATGTTCATCATCACTTAAAAAGTATTGCTTCCATTCAAAATTATCTTTTTGCCCATACCATTTTAAGTCGGGGTGTTCTGGAATAGCATCATATTGTTCAATGCGCTTTCGTATTAACTTTTTTAGTTTTTGGCCTAGCACGGTCGTGTCATTTATCTCTTCAAAGACCCAGCGTGGCTGAAATGCCATTAGTAAAGTTGAAAACTGGCGGCTTTTACGCAATTGATGGGCAGGTGTTGCGCAAAAGACAAAATAAGGCTCCCCATTAAAACAAAATTCCCATGTGTGATTAGACGGATTTACAGGGATTTCTCTAGGCCATTCTTTTTCGTCAAAGGCAGTTACATGATTTAGCATGGTCCAAAATAAAGCTCTGTAATCTTCTACATCATAATTTTCAAGCATATCTTTTGGCGTCTCAAAGAAAATGGCGTGCGAAGTATATTTCCCAGTAGATCGAGCACAGTCACCATACGCCTTTAAGCAATTTGCCAAATCTTTAGCTGATTGTAACTCTCGGGGATCGCCAACGAAACTGTAGCGTAGTTGATTCGAAATAAACCCTGAGCGCGCAGGAATACAAGGAAATGCATTTGCATCATCTGCAACCATTGAAGCAAAATCTTGAAATGCCATCTGTTGCCATAAGGGAAGGGAAGCCAAATGCTGTTCAAGCCAAATTTTATCAAAAACTGCTCCCACATGAGTCACCTCCTTTATACATCTTTAGACTATTAAGGAAAGTGTCATTGGGTGACGAATATTAGGGATTATTTATAACTAGTCTACATAGTGCGCTTATTTTGCCGTTCCAATGGTGTAAAAAATTATGTTAAACCGATAGTTGCATACCATTGTTAATTAACCAGATATTCTATATTTAAATAATATGAAAGTTTTTTTGAATTTTTTAATTATTATTTATTTTTAACTTTTGTATATTTTTATAATTTGATAAGATAAAAGTATTATATAACATATAAATATAGGGAGATCTGTACTATGAAATTTCGTTCAATTCTTTTAACATCAGTAGTTATTCTTGGTCTTTCAGGGATTGGATTTGGAACTAATCATGTAAAAGCTATGCCATTAGATGCAAATCAAACGAAAGAACCAGCCCTTTCTGAGCATGAATTAATGACAATCAAAGCAAACCAACTAAAAATGGGAAGCGATGAAAAAACTGCTAACCAATTGATCGAAAAGTATAAAAAAGGAGAACTAGCTGATGCAGATTTAATGAGTTTTAAGGATGCTATAAGCTCAAATACTATCGTTGAAGGTGACACTACTACAACAACTTATGAATTTCCAGATGGCTCTAGAGCCCAAATGCAAATTACTGAATTAAAGCTACTAGGAAGAATAACTCCATTTGCTAGTATTAGCGGAGGTCGTTGTCAAACAACAACAGTTGGAACAGAGTGTAAGTCAGTAAAGGTTAGTAATAATACCCCTTTTTATGGGATGTCCTATTATGTTAACTACTACCTAAATCGTTTTGGATATGATTCAATTACTTGGGTTGGAAACTACAATGTTTGGACAGTAACGGGTAGTTATGCCAATCCATCTCTTCGAATGTAAATACTTCTTGGCACGATGAAGCTCGATTATCAGCACAATTTAACATGATTTTTGAAATAGGTTCCTTTAATAGAAGTCTATCTTTCTATGTGGGTAATAATAGAACTGGTTTGGGATGGAATTCGTATTATTAATGAGAGTAGGGATTTAAAAAAAAATTTGTTTTGGTGTACTCTTTTTCGTAAATAAAAGGAATTCTGACCTCCTCTGTTAAAAATGTAGTTTACCGAATTATAAATCATGTGAAAGGGGCTACATACCTTCCTACATTAAAATCAAGAATTATTTATCGTTGTCAGTGTGATAAGGTTATGTAGATAAAAAATAAAACATATAGAAGACCAGTAATCGCAACAATAAAATCATTAATGTAGAACAAAGTCAAAGTTTTTTATTCTTTGACATTACAAAAATTTAAAAGAGGAGAATTTTAATAATGCCAAAAATACTTGTTGGAGATATATTTGCAGTTATCGCTACATTAGTTGCACTTTCGATACCACTAACAATTATTGGGTTATTAATTTATATCGCTAAACTAATTAAAAATCTTGAAAAAAAGTGACCTCAAATCAGTTTGCATTTGAGGTCACACGTATATTAAAGCCTATCTTCTTGTTTAAATACCTTCTGTTGCAAAATATCCAAAGCGTGTTTGATTTCCTCTAAATCTTCTTCTGGAACATGTTGAATGAGCTGTTGAAAGCGTTCTTCGATACGGGCAAACGCTTCATGCATCATTTGTTCACCATCTGCTGATAGACGTACAAAAAATTTACGACGATCCGCTATATCACTTATTTTTTCAATTAAATTTTTTTCTTGAAGTTTCTTGAGCTCGCGACTTGTATTGGGTAACGACATATGATGACATTCACTAATTTCGGTAATCGTAACAGGTTGGCTTACTTTTAAATACTCTAAAATTTTGTATTGAACAGGCGTAATAGCATCCGTATTAATGTTTTGTGTTAAGTCACTTGTTACTTGGTGGACGGCTGCGGTAAACGTAACAAATTGATTGAATAATGCATTCTTGTCCAAATATCTCACCTCTTACTGACAAGATATCAAAGAACTTATCTTAAAACAATTATCATTTGACAACTAAAACAGTATTCGTTATTATTTACTTATCAAATGATAAGTAATAGGGGGATGTTATGAACACGTTAGTCATTTATACGTATCCAAATCATCAAAGTTTGAATTATGCTTTTTTACAGCAAGTCCTTAAAGGTTGTAATGAAAATCCGTACATAACCGAATTACAAGTGTTAGATTTATATGAGGAAAAATTTGATCCAATTTTACATTTTCACGAACATAAACGAAGACGTGATATGTATCGCGAGCCTAACTTAGAGAAATATAGAGAACAACTTACATGGGCAGATCAGATTGTTTTTATCTATCCGATTTGGTGGGGAAGACCGCCTGCAATGCTTTTAGGATATATCGATCAACTATTTGCATCTAATTTTGCTTATAGAGATAAAAAAGGCTTGTTTCCAGAAGGACTTTTAAAAGGGAAGTCGGTCGTCTGTGTGTCTACAATGAAAGGCCCGACAAATTATCCACTCTTTTGGTTGAATAATGCGCATAAAGTGTTAATGCGAAAAGCATTGTTTAATTTTGTAGGAATTAAAAAGGTGAAGTTTTTTGAATTTGGCAATATGGAAAGTAAAAAGGGAGGGCAACAAAAAAAGTTAGAAAAAGTCTATCAGTATTTTAGGCAGTGCCAGTCACCCAAACAATTCTGAAAATTTTCTTGACCTTCAAGTAGCTTTAAGGTTTACTGTTAAAGCGAAGGAGTGAGATGACTTTGCAAAAGGATATGACGATTCAAGAATTTTCAAATAGAACTGGAATTGCAAAGAGCACGTTACGTTTTTATGAATCGAAAAATTTATTATTGCCAGTAGAACGAAGAGAGAATGGCTATCGTGTATATGCGCAGCATCAAATTGCTACAGTCAAATTAATTACCACTTTGCGAATTGCAGATGTCCCTCTACAAGATATTCAACATTATTTACAGGAAAATGATGAAATAGCTCGTCAAACCATGATGGAAAATTGGATTCGTTCTATTAAGAAAAAACGTGATCTAATAGATGTTAGTTTACGTTTTTTAGAAAGTGATTCAATTCAAGAAGATATTTATCTTATCGATAAACAAGATGAAAAAATTATTTGGTTCATTGAGCAATCGACAACAGGGAAGTTTGGAGAGTATTTTGCAAAAAGAGCGAATAAATTAAAGCAGAACAATATACGCATTAAAAGTTATTATGTAAACTACTTATCAGGACAAGATTTGATAAAAGTACAAATCGGTTTTGGAGTGACAGCAGATTCCATGCTAAATGGATTAAAGGGTGTTGATTTTATCGAACATATGCCTGCCTGTATTTGCTTAGCATTACCATTTAAAGAACATCCTACAAAAATCAAAGGCGGTTATCACAAATTATTACAATATGCTTTTCATCATAGCTGGGTGCCTACCCGCTCAATTATCGAGTGGTACCGAGGAGAGGATTTTACGCAATTAGACTTATTATTGCCCGTCATCCAATTGGAGAGAAATGAAAAGTGAGATGATTTTTTAAAGTTATTTGTTGAATCCATATTATTTTACAGTAATTACGATTACTCATCGTGTTTTAGCGTCGTATATGCACCAATCATCAAAGAGTTGTCAAGGAGCAAGTCTTCTATACAGATAAGATTATTAATCATGGATAAAAGGCAAACAATTAGAGGCTGGCACATAACTTTAGAATCTTAAATAGAGGGACATTGGTTTTGATAAATTTTTGCTAAGAAAATATATAGAACATATTTACTATTATTTCTTTTGCAATTAATAATAAATTAGAAGGGTTCACTAGTTGTTGGTAGCGGAGGCGGTGACTCCTGCGGGAATGTGAGATGCACCCAAATTGTTGAACTTTATATTCACAAGGAGGGTGCATCGATGGAAACAAGAGAAAAGAAAAAGAAAGTAGTCGAACTTTATCAGAAAGGTGTACTTTCACACAGTGCCATCGCTAGAGAACTATCGATTAATAAAGCGGTTGTGTCAAGCTGGTTAGCGATCTATAAATATCACGGGTTAGACGGATTATTAGCTCCCCCTTGTAAGAGCTACGACGATTCCTTTAAACTAGAAGTCATACACTATTTAATAGAGACCGTCGAGTCGTATACCGAAGTTTCGGGGAGATTTAATCTTCACAGTCGGGCAACTTTATGGAAATGGATGCACCTTTACATGACCGAAAGTGACTGGGCTCTCTATCATAAGAAACGGGAGCGTCGAGACATGAAAAAAAAATCTACTACGACAACACAAAATGATACAGAAAAGCTACAAGAAGAACTGGAGCTATTAAGAGCGGAGAATGCTTATTTAAAAAAGTTACATGCCTTAATTCAAGAAAAAGAAAAGTTAGCACGAAAGAAAAAGTCCTGATTGTTAATGAATTAAGGCTTGAATTCACCTTAAAGATTTTATTAAAAGTTGCGAACCTAACGAAATCAACTTTTTATTATCACCTAAAAGCAGCCGCAAAAGTAGATAAATATAACGAACTGAAAAAACAAATTCAAGCGATTTATCGAGAACACAAAGGACGTTATGGCTACCGCCGCATCACTATACAATTACGTAAACAAGGCGTACGAGTTAACCATAAAACCGTGTTTCGCTTGATGAAGGAAATGGGCTTAAAAGGACGCAAAAAGAAGCGTACTTATCGATCATACAAAGGAGAAGTAGGACGTGTGGCTCCCAATAAATTAAATCGCCAATTTGAAGCCGAACGCCCTAACCAAGTGTGGTTAACAGATGTAACGGAGATTAAAGTGAATGGAGTGAAACGCTATTTATCCGCCTTTCTCGATGTCTTTAATCGTGAAATTGTTGGTTATGCCCTAGCTAAAAATCCGAACTTTAATCTCATTCAAGAATCGTTCACTCAAGCTATAGGTGCAAGGAAATTAAAAAAAGTACCCCATCATCTCTTGATTCACTCGGATCAAGGCTGGCTTTATCAAATTGGTCGCTTTCAACGAATGGTAGAGACGTATGGGATGACCCAAAGTATGTCACGTAAAGGAAATTGTTTAGATAATGCGCTCATGGAGGGCTTCTTTGGCATTCTTAAAAATGAATGTATTTATCAAACATCTTTTCCATCCGTTCAAGAAGCAGAAAAAGCCATCCACGATTACATTCATTACTATAAGAAAAAACGAATAAAAGAAAAACTGGACGGTTTAAGTCCAGTTGAGTACAGAAAAAAATTTGAAAAAACAACATAAAAGCAGTACAACTTTATGGGTTCATATCATGCACGCAGCGTAAGACGCTGGCATTCCGCGCGCTAGCGAGGGTTGCGGCTTACGTGTGTGCCCGCGGTAAGCACCGCAGAAGCGGACAACAACGGCGCAGCAGAAAAGGGTTAGATTGACTGCCATCAATCTAACCCTTTTCTCTTTTGTCCCAGCCTCTTGTTAGTTAAAATGCACGCGTATTATTTTTTACTCTGTGCTAAAGTCTCCACTTAATTGAAATACGCCTTCACTATCTGCTTCTAAGGTGTCATTCTTCCTCAATTATAGGTGTATACTACATAACAATTTGATCTGTAGTTGAGACAGTCCGCATAATCCGGATGCTTCTGCTATATCCATACCTTTGAATAACGGATTATCTGTGTTACGGATATTACTCATTAATATCACGTCGTTTATTGATTACTTCTAATATAGTGTTAACGATGAAAAGAATAATAATCAAAACATACAGTGATAAATATACATAGTCCGACGTTGTTAAATTACTAAAGTCTGTTGTTTGTGCCATTATAAAAGTTAGTACTATGATGATAACAATGTTAAATATTCGTATGGTTTTCCTTCGCATAATTAGTGGTTACGATAAAATACTAAGTAAAAAGAGGTTTTCACCTTCTTCAAATGACTACTTGCGACGTTGTGGTTTAGATTGTGCCGCTTTTTTGTTTTCTTCAAATACTACTAGTAGGTAGTGAAGAATATGTATTTTATCTTAATCTACTTTGTTCACCTCCTTTTCTAGACTTTTAGTATACTATAAATGGAAATAAAAAAATGACGATTATTTACAATAATTACAATGCATTATCTATCATAGGTGATAAAGATTTTACGCAATTAGACTTATTATTGCCCGTTATCCAATTATAGAGAAATGAAACACGATGTGAGATAGCTAATATTTATTTTACAAACTGAGGTATTTGACAAGCTAATGTCAAATACCTCGTTTTTATTTGGCATTATATGGGCTGAAGTAGGTTGCTATGACCGTCTTCTACGCCATCTATTTGCCGTGTGGGCTTGTGTTTGGCTTGTTTTTGAAGGATATATAGGTAGCGGTACAAACTGTGAGACATTTTGTGTATGAGTCGCAACATGAGGTGCAGTTTCCTTCGCAACGGACATTTGCTTATTAGCCCTTCTAGATGCGTGCTGTGTTGGCTCAGGCGCTGCTGTAATATTTTGAGCATTATTCAACAAGGGGGGAGTGGTGTCCGAATCATTTGAAATGGTTGTTGCTGTGGTGCTAGGACTTTCTGTAACATGCGCTACTTCAACATGTGGCTCCGATACGGGATGTACATCTTTCATTACGAGAATAGGTCGCATCATATCATGATCCTCATGTTCGAGGAAATGGCAATGCCACATATAATTCCCGATATGGTCTTTCCAGTGCATAATAATTTTTGTAACCTTCCCTGCATCAGCTTTGACGGTATCTTTCCAACCTCGTTCGTAGTCACGCGGTTTTTCTGCAGGACCAGTAAATGCTAGCCTTCCTTCATTTTGATAGAGTTCCACGTCAAATGGTCGTCGTTCAAGAATTTTAAATTGAATTAAATGCAGATGAATAGGATGTATAAACGGCGTAGCATTAATAAAATTCCAAACTTCTATACTATCAAGCGCAGGCTTTTCGGTAGCAGGGTCATGGTACATTCGGTCATTTAATAACAACATAGGTCTTCCGAAGTCATCCGTAGTGGCACTTAACGGTAAGTTGCGTTCAACCTGTGCATGATGAGGGTGTAAATCCATTGACATTGCAAGTCTTGCAGGCACTTCACTCGTATCCTCATATCGAAGTGGGCAATTTACGTTAAATTGCATAATGACGCTAGTATGCTCATCAAAAAAATCGGTATCACCGTTCATTAAAGTGATTTCTTGACCTTCGCATGTTGAAAAGTCAATGATGATATCTGTTCGCTCAGCTGGCAATAATTCAACCGAGAAAATTGCATTTGGGGCAGTTAAAAAGCCACCATCTGTGCCAAGCTGAATCATTGGCTGCTTGTTGGACAGGCTTAAAACATAGCCTCTTCTATTTGAACCGTTTAACAAACGAAAACGATATTTGCGAGGTTCAACATTTAAATAAGGCCATACTTTACCATTGACAACGATTGTGTTTCCAACAAATCCAGGTGTAATGGATGGATTCACCGGCACTGGGAATGGAGGACCTTCTGGATAGAACAGTGAGCCGTCTTCATTAAAGGATTTATCAGCAATTAATAACGGATATTCATAATCGCCACATGGTAAGTTTGAACGTTCTTCTATGGAGTCTCGAAGCAGGTAAAAACCTGCAAGTCCAGCGTAAACATTTAGGCGCGTTAAAGCCATTGCGTGGTCATGATACCACAAAGTTGTACCTGGTTGATGGTTCGTATATTCATGTATTTCTTTATTAAATTTAGGACCAGTATACGTATAGTCTCTTGTATACCAAGCTTCAGGATGTCCATCGCTTTCCCAATCTACATTGGCACCGTGAAGATGAGTTACTGTTCGAACCTCTTGGGAGTCATTAGCCGCATGAAGAGTATAATCAACTGGCAAAAAATGTTTGGTTGGCAATTGGTTTTTATATTTGACATAAATCGTTTTGTCTTTTGAAGCCTCGATGGTCGGTCCTGGATAAAGCCCGTTATATCCCCAAATCGTGGATTTTGGAAAGTTTTTATGAAAACTATGCTCTGCTTCTATCATCTGCAACTCGTAATAATCTTTCTTCGGATGTCTGCTACTGAATTTTGGTTTTGCGGTAACGGGTTTCGGTAAGGCATCTACAAATTTGGGGATTGTTGCTGGGTCAGCAGGATTGATTTTTTTATTCAAAACATCACGTCCCTTACATTTTTACAAACTTAACTTCATCATATGGGTAAAAACAATAAGAAACGAGGACAATAATGGAAGTATTTGTGCTAATATATAAAAAATATTAAATTTCAAAAATTCATGCAATCTGCTAATGAGTAGCCAATAAGGCATATATTTACTATACATAAAACGAAAGCAGCGTTTTTAGTTGATAGCGTAAGGGCCGCTGATGAACGAGCAGTCCCTTTGCTTATTGTGGCTTACTAGCATAAAGGAAGGGCAAGTATTATACGCTTTTTACAAAACATTCATCAATCGATATGTTTAGTAATTTATGGGATATGATAGAAATGACGGACGAGTGTATAGGACTTCGCTTATAATTAATGAATAGGCTAACTGCTACATTAAGGTGTGATGGATAAGGGAAAATCCGAGCTTAGAGAAGTGGTGATGAATTGGAGTTAACATTAGAACAATTAAACAAAACAATCCTAGAAATGCGGACGAAAGGGCGTTTGACAGAAGCTCTAACTCTTGCTGAACAGGGACTTTTAGTAGCATTAGAAAATGATAATCATAGGTATGGACTAGATTTATTCTTCCAAAAGATATTAATTCATCATGCGCTAGGTGATACATTAAGCATGGTACGTCATATCCAAGAATATGAGGAGTGCTGCCAAAAGTACGGCACGAAAAAGGACTTTATGAATTACAATCTGGTCATGTCTTTAGTATATGATTTGGTTGGTTTCAGAGATAAAACGGTGGAAATGACAAAAAAGTCTATAGAATATGCTACGCAGTTAAAAGATATTAAAATGCTTGTACGTTGCCATAGTAATCTATGCTATTTAGAAGTTGAAAATGGCTGTTATATGGAGGCTCTGGAAGCGGCTTTTATTGCAAGAAATTATAATGAGGAGCTTGCGAAGACACTTCCAGAATTAGCGAAATTACAAGAGATTCGCATTCATAATAATATGGCGGATGTGTATATTTTAGAGGGCGATTTTGTTACTGCTCAAGCTTTGTTGGATCAGACATTGAATTCTGAAATTATTCAAAATCATAAACGAGAAAAGGTAGCTGCATTGTTTGGCTATGGTTTTTTATACGAGCATCAACATCGACTTGAAGAAGCGGTAGACTATTATAAGCAAGCGATAGAATTAGCACAATCCTATGGTGATAACCCCATTACGAAGAAAGTGATGCGAATGCTTTTAAACGTACTTTATCAATTGGATTATCGTAATGAAATATTTGATGTGCAACGCGCTTATATAGAGCTATCAGAAAAAATGAGTGCAGATAATCTGCTTCAACAGGTGATGAATTTAGAATTTAATCGGCAAAAAGAGACACTGGAAAAAAGAGCGCTATATGATCCGTTAACAGGTGTCCTAAATCGCCATTTTCTTGATATAGAACTGAATGATTGGTTAAATGAGGCACAGGCATGCCACCAATATGTTGGTGTAATTGTACTCGATATTGATTATTTTAAAGCATACAATGATCAATATGGCCACCTATTTGGAGATATGGTGTTGCAACTCCTTGCTACGGGGTTAAAAGATTTTTTGTATAATCAAGAAGCGGTGATTATCCGTTATGGTGGAGATGAATTTATTATTTGTCTTCGGCATAAAAGTAAGATGTTTTTAAATGAGAGTATAAGAGAATTGCATGCCTACATGTTAACTTTAAAACTAGAACATGAATATGATAGCTATCCATTAAAGGTTAGTTTAGGCGCTTGTTTGAATGACCAAAAAAATTATGAATATATAAAGCTTTTTAAGCAAGCAGATCGCAACTTGTACAAAGCAAAAAATAACGGGCGTGCTAGTTATGTTATTAGTGTACAATAAAAAGTTTTGCAGCTTTAAATGCATTGTCTATTTTAGTAAAAATCCGCTTTCATCATTCCCACTGTCAATACTAGGCAGTGGGAATAAATTTGTTTTCATATAATTATCCTTTTTAATATAGAAAAAAGAGATTTCCCTCAAAAAAACTTTTCTCTTTGTGAAAAAGAATAGGAACTTTTGACGGGAAAGGGCTGTCTATTTTCATGAAAGAGTAAAAATCGAAAATAGATACTCTAATCATTTGAAAACGTTGGTTTATCAACGTACAATAAATGAAATTAGCAAACACGACAACGGGATTTTGGTGTATAATGTTGTGGTATGAGGAAAGAAAGCAGGTTGGCAAAAATGGTAAGCAAAATGAAAGTGTGCGCAGTGTTCGACACGCAAAAATATCAGGCATTCTTAGCAAACAAAAAGCTAGGTGTGAAACATAAGGTGAATATATGAAAAACTGGTTGATTTTCATTTCTGTCTTTATGGTTTCCTTATCACTTGTCATTAGTATTTTAGTACTCTGGAAAGCCGAGGCTCCGTTTAGTTCAATTGAAGAAAAGGCTGAACAGTTGGCACTTGATGCCAAAGCCCTAGCAATTGTCACGGAGTCCTACACATATAATGGCAAAAATTCGTATGTTACTGTATTCGGGGTAGACGAATACGGTGACAAAAAGGCTGTCTTTGTTCCAACGAATCTAGAAGAGGATTCCATTCAGGAAGTATTTTTGAAAGATGGTATTACGGAAAAGCAAGCATTATCGGTTTTTAAAAAAGAAGGAAATGTACAAAAGGTTCTTCATATGAAATTAGGCTATGAGGAGGCTGGAGCTGTTTGGGAAATTTCATACCTGAACGATCAAGATAAACTCAACTATGTCTATATTTTGTTTAAGGACGGCGACTGGTGGAAGCGCATTAAGAATTTATAAGAGGAGTAGATCCCGTATGAAAAAATTATTAGCAAACCGAGTGAAAACTTTAACACCATCTTCAACATTAGCGATTACTGCAAAAGCAAAAGAATTAAAAGAGCAAGGTATCGATGTAATTGGTCTAGGTGCTGGTGAGCCAGACTTCAACACACCACGCAATATTCTAGATGCGGCTATTGACTCTATGGAAAAAGGTTTAACAAAATATACACCTGCCGGCGGTCTTCCAGTTCTAAAGAAAGCCATTATTGACAAACTTCAACGCGACAACAATCTTACATATAAACCGAACGAGGTTATCGTAGGTGTTGGGGCGAAGCATATTCTTTACACGTTATTCCAAGTTATTTTAAATGAAGGCGATGAAGTAATCATCCCTATTCCTTATTGGGTATCGTATCCAGAGCAAGTGAAATTAGCAGGTGGCGTGCCTGTTTATGTTGAAGGAACACGCGAACAAGGTTATAAAATTACTGCGGATCAATTACGAGCAGCTGTTACGGATAAAACGAAAGCAGTCATCATTAACTCGCCAAGCAACCCATCTGGTATGATTTATTCTCGTGATGAGCTAGCAGAACTTGCAGCTGTTGCAGAAGAAAAAGATATTTTAATCGTGTCAGATGAAATTTATGAGAAGCTTGTATACAATGGTATTGAGCATTATTCAATTGCACAACTTTCAGATGCATTGAAAGCACGTACAATTGTAGTCAATGGTGTAGCTAAATCTCACTCTATGACAGGCTGGCGTATCGGGTATGCAGCAGGTGATGCAGACATTATTAAACCAATGACTGACCTTGCTTCACACTCTACTTCAAACGCGACAACAACTGCACAGTATGCAACAGTGGAAGCGTATAATGGACCACAAGACACTGTAGAAGAAATGCGCCAAGCATTTGAATCTCGTCTTGAAAAAATCTATCCACAAATTAGTGCAATTCCTGGCTTCAATGTATTAAAACCGCAAGGCGCATTTTACTTATTACCAGATGTAGCAGAAGCGATGGCTCATACTGGTTATGATTCAGTAGATGCATTTGCTGCGGATATTTTAACTGAAGCAAACGTAGCAGTGATTCCGGGCTCTGGCTTTGGTGCACCAACTACAATGCGATTATCTTATGCTACATCTTTAGAATTATTAGAAGAGGCAGTCCGTCGTATTGATGCATTCGTAAAATCAAAATGGCAAGACTAATCCTTCTAACCAACTTTGGAGGATTTCTATGAAAAAAATTATGATTCAAGATATGCCACAGCATATCGGCGAAACAGTCAAGCTAGGTGCTTGGTTAGCTAACAAACGTTCAAGTGGTAAAATTGCTTTCTTACAGCTGCGCGATGGTTCAGGTTTTGTGCAAGGCGTTGTTGTGAAAGAAGAAGTAGGCGAAGAAATTTTTGCGATTGCAAAAGGTATGACGCAAGAAACGTCGATGTATGTAATTGGCGAGGTGAAAGCCGACGAGCGTTCAAGCTTTGGCTGTGAACTAGCAGTTACAGGCATTGAAGTGCTACATGCAGCGACTGATTTCCCAATTACGCCTAAAGAGCATGGCCCTGAATTTTTAATGGATAACCGCCACCTATGGTTACGTTCTCGTAAGCAACATGCGGTGATGAAAATTCGTAATGAAATTATTCGTGCTACTTACGAGTTTTTCAACAATAATGGCTTTACGAAAATGGATCCACCAATTTTAACGGGTTCAGCACCTGAAGGAACTTCAGAGCTATTCCACACGAAATATTTTGATGAAGATGCGTATTTATCTCAATCTGGTCAACTTTATATGGAAGCAGCAGCAATGGCGTTAGGGAAGGTTTTCTCTTTCGGTCCGACGTTCCGTGCGGAGAAATCTAAAACACGCCGTCACCTTATCGAATTCTGGATGATTGAACCGGAAATGGCTTTTGTGGAATTTGAAGAAAATTTAGAAGTACAAGAACAATATGTTGAGCATATTGTACAGTCTGTTCTGGCAAACTGTACGCTAGAATTAGAGCGACTTGGCCGTGATACATCTACACTTCAAAATATCAAAGCGCCATTCCCTCGTATTTCATACGACGATGCCATTAAACTATTACATGAACAAGGTTTTGATGATATTGAATGGGGAGATGACTTCGGTGCGCCACATGAAACTGCCATTGCCAATTCATTTGACAAACCAGTATTCATTACGTGCTATCCAACAGGCATCAAACCATTCTACATGCAACCACATCCTGATCGTGATGATGTTGTGTTATGTGCTGACTTAATTGCACCTGAAGGTTACGGTGAAATTATCGGCGGTTCAGAGCGTATTCATGACTACGAATTATTAAAATCTCGTCTAGAAGAACATAACTTATCATTAGATGCTTATGCATGGTATTTAGAACTTCGTAAGCAAGGATCCGTACCGCATTCTGGATTCGGTCTAGGGTTAGAACGAACAGTTGCATGGATTTCTGGGACAGAGCATATTCGTGAAACGATTCCGTTCCCACGTTTATTAAACCGCTTATATCCATAATCGGTTAGCAATAAACAGAAACAATTGCAAAGTCGCGTAGTGAAATTTCTACGCGGCTTTTCTACTTACTTAGAAAAAAGGAGTCATGTCTACATGAATACAAAAAATAATCGACTCCGTACATGGACTGAGCAGAGAACGATACACATTCCTCAGCTCTTTTTTCAGTTTTATAAGGAGTTAAATATTGAGGATGATGAGGCGCTTATCGTCTTGCATTTACTTGCCTATCATGTTGAAGGAAATGATTTTCCTACACCAACAGACCTGATGAATCGTCTCACGATGCCTAGTAATGACATTACATCGCGCTTACAAAGACTTATGCAAAAAGGCTTCCTTGAGATTACACGTGACGTTGATAAGACAACTGGCAAGCTGTACGAAAAATATTCGGTGTACCCTCTTTGGGAACGTATCTTGCAGATTATAGAATTGAAAGAGCAACAAAAATCAGCAACTACGCTTCGTCAAGAAGAGGGCGAGGTATTCCGTTTATTTGAAGAAGAAATGGGGCGTCTTTTATCTCCTTTAGAGCTAGAAAAAATTGGTTCTTGGTTAGATGAGGATAGGCACAGTCCTTCACTTATTAAAGAAGCGTTAAAAGAGGCTGTGTTTGCTGGAAAACTAAGCATTCGCTATATCGATCGGATTTTGTTGGAGTGGAAAAAGAAAAATATAACAACACCACAAGCTGCACATAAGCAAGGCGAACAGTTCCGTGAAAAGCAAAACTTGACTAGACCGCAATCCCGCACGTTACAGCAAGAAACGCAGTCGACAAATAAAGTACCATTTTATAACTGGTTAGAAGAAAGAGAATAGGGGGATTTTAGGGAATGTTAACAAAAAAACAGTGGGAGCATTGTTTAGCTGAAATGGACCGCATGTTTCCTGATGCACATTGTGAACTTGTGCATGACAACCCGTTCGAGCTGACAATCGCCACGTTATTATCTGCACAATGTACGGATGTACTTGTTAATAAAGTAACGAAAACATTGTTTCAAAAATATAAAACACCCGAAGATTATTTAGCGGTGTCCTTAGAGGAGCTACAACTGGATATTCGTTCTATTGGTCTTTATCGAAATAAAGCAAAAAATATTCAACTTTTATGTGAGCGACTTTTGACTGAATATGGTGGGCAAATTCCTGCAAGTCGAGAGGAACTTGTTACCTTGCCAGGTGTAGGTCGTAAAACAGCGAATGTTGTGCTATCCGTAGCCTTTGACATACCAGCGCTTGCAGTCGATACACATGTAGAGCGCGTATCTAAACGATTAGGCTTATGTCGCTGGAAAGACTCAGTTCTTGAGGTGGAAGAAACGATTATGAAAAAAACACCGATGGACAAGTGGTCGAAAACCCATCATCAGCTTATTTTCTTCGGTCGCTATCATTGCAAGGCACAAAATCCAGGTTGCGCAACATGTCCGTTATTAGGTGATTGTCGTGAAGGACAAAAGCGTTTTAAAAAAGGACTGGTGACCAAAGCATGAATATTGATGCAATCACAAAAGAAAAAATTGATGAATGGTTTGCAGAGTGGGCATTGCTAGAAGCGCAAATACATGCAGCCCATCAAGCACGTAATGGGAAAGCAAAAGGCCTTATGGAAGAGGCTATACGTTTGTTTGAACGTTTAGTTAACGAAGCAGGCGAAGAAGTATTGCCCATAAATGGAGTGGAACGTTTAACTTTTATTAAAACGAAACCAGGTCAATATGCGTGTTATCGTCAAATAGATGAATTATTTAAAGAAACGAAAAAACGAACGGCACGTTTGCGCTTACAGGCGACTAAACGCTAAAGTATACATGATAAATAAAAGGTTGTCCGATAAGTGATTGAACTTAAAAAGGACAACCTTCTTTTATTTATAAAATATAAAAACAGGTGTAGAAACATTTCGGTTTCTGCACCTGTTTTTTAGTATTTAGTAAATCTTAAATTAATTATTGTTCACTATCATTCTCTTGGTTTGGCACTACGGGGTCAGTTGGTGTTACAGGAGGTTGGCTACCAGCATCATTGCCATTGTTGCCAGTACCATTGCCATTATTGCCATTGTTACCGTTATTGCTGTTATTGCCGTTATTACCACCGTTGTTATTACCATTATTACCATTATTGCCGTTATTGCCATTGCCGTTATTGTTGCCATTGTCCTCACCATTGCCTTGATCAGGCGGTGTAGGTTGTTCTATATCCGGATTATCTGGATCTTCGGTACCTAAATCCTCATCAGGCATACTCGAAATTTCGAAAGATGTCGTTCCTGGTTCACTGCGTGTACCATCTACAATCGCTACGACAGAAATCGTGTAATTCCCATCTTCTAATGTGTTGCTAACAGTTAAACCTTTATTGTCAGTAGTTCCAAGCACTACCGTTTCGCCACCTTCGCGTGTAGCAGATACTTCAAAAGTAGTAGCCATTGGTTCATCTGTTTCTGGGTCAAGAATGGCATCATGTTCCCAGCCAATATTAATAGATTGACCTGCTAAATCTAAACTTGCACTTACATTGTAAGGTGTAGAAAGTTCAGGTGCTTCATACTCATTTGAAACCTCTGTAGGTTCTGTACCACGAACAAATAGTTCTGTTTGGCGCAATTCACTTGGAGTATAATCACTAGCTAGCTTCAGTGGGCTAGAGCCTACTTCAATCGTCGCTTCTACAACCGAGCTTGGCTTTTTGAAACGTGCAGTTTCAATGTTCGCAGAAAGGTCTTTCATAATATTTTTAAATAGATGTTGTGGTAAACGGCGTTCATCCCATGTAGTGATTGGATCCGAACGTTTTTCGTATCCACTCCAAATAGCGATTGAATAGTTAGTAGTGTAACCAGCGAACCATGAATCTGGCACACTTGTATCTGGTAAATTATATTTATTAAACTCATCGTTTGAATAGTTGGTTGTACCTGTTTTACCAGCAATATCTAAGCCTGAAACATTTGCGGCTGTACCTGATGCATCTGGTTTATTGCTGACTACATCACGTAACATATCTGTGACCATATAAGCCGTGTAATCTTCCATGGCAACCGTAGATTTTGGTGTATAGTCTTTCGTTGATTTACCATCGCGGTAAACAATTTTCGTAATGGCATAAGGATCAGTATATACACCGTTATTCCCAAATGCCGCATAAGATGCTGCCATTTGAATAGGTGATATTGTAATGTCACCACCACCAATTGCATCTGTCTCGTAAGCAATTTCTGCCTTAATTCCTAAGCGACCGATAAATTCTTTCGCTTTGTCAGCGCCAACTTCTTTAAACGTTTTAACAGCTGGCACATTGCGAGAAGCATATAACGCTTTACGTGCTGTCATAGCACCTAAATATTTCCCATCCCAGTTTGTAATCGTTTGATTTGTACCTGTATATTTCATTGGATCATCGACAAGTGTTTTACCTGTTGACCATTTTAAATATTCAATTGCTGGACCGTAATCGAGTAATGGCTTCATTGTTGAACCAGGGTGGTTAATCTTTAAGTCATCTGCATAGTTAAATGTACGATTGCCGTAATTTCGTCCACCGCCGACTGCTTGAATTTGACCAGTTTTTGTATCAATAACAGCAACGCCTGATTCAATTTTCTCTGTTGGGAAATTGCTATCGTCATTCATGATGTTTTCTACAATTTGCTGTGCATTTGGATCAAGTGTTGTGTAAACTTTAATACCTTCAGCCATAGCAGAACCATCGCCATTTTTCTCTAGCTCATTAATGACGATATCTAGGAAGGCATCGTATTTAGAACCAGCAAATGATTGGCGTGTAGCGTCGTCTGAAAGACCTGCTTGCACATCAACTTTTTTCGCTTCTTCCATTTCAGCTTTTGTAATTTTTCCATGCTGGTACATTAAGCCCAAAACTGTATTTCGGCGTTTCTCTGCCAGCTCTGGATTTTTTAATGGATTGTATGCGTTTGGACGTTGAACTAAGCCAGCTAGTAGCGCTTCTTCATCCAATGATAAATCTTTTAACTCTTTACCATAGAAATATTGAGCTGCTGTCCCAAAGCCATAAATACGGCCGGACATCAACATTTTATTGAAGTACATTTCAAATATTTCTTCTTTTGAATATTTGCGTTCAAGTTGGAAAGCAAGCCATGCCTCTTGTGCTTTACGTTTTAATTTTTTCTCATTTTGTAAAAATGAATTTTTGACAACTTGCTGTGTTAATGTTGAAGCCCCTTGTGACCCAAAACCATCACGGAAGTTGGCAAGTATTGCACCACCAAGACGATAAAAGTCCATACCATGATGTTTAAAAAAGCGAACGTCTTCTGTTGCGAGAATGGCGTTAATCATATCTTCAGGAATGTCTTCGTATTTTACGTATTTTCGATTTTCTGCACCGATTGTGGCGAAAATTTCACCGTTTTTATCATAAAATTCAGAGGAAACGGGGTCCTTCAATAAATCTTCATCCAGTTCAGGAGCTGTACTTGCATAATAGGCAAATACACCTGCCCCGCCGACTAAACCAACAATCCCTATAATAAGTATTGTTAGAACAATACGCTTCAACCAAACTTTAGTCGAAGATTTCGCTGCTTTCGGCGCTTTCTTTTTATTTTTTTGAGCGAGAGCTTTTTGATGCTCTCCGCGTGTTTGACGACGTTCACTCATTTTTTTATCTCCTCACTTTCAGAGCCATGACTTGTTGCTTCAATAAACTGCTGGAGAACAGGTAAATAATCGATACGTGGATAATAGCTTGTAGGAATTTCATAAGCTTCCTTTTCAATGGTTGAAAAGGGAATCGATTTACGTTCACCATTGTTCATTGCATGCCAGGCCTTTTGTAAAACTTCGTATGGCACTAAAAAATAACGCTCAAAAGCTGAAAAACGAACGATAATAAATGCCACACCATTTTGTTCCTTCACTTGCTGCATATGTTTCATTTGATGTGTGTGTATATTTTTTAGTGGAAAGCTCGTCTTCGAGGCGGTCTCCTTTGCATCAAAATCAATATAGTGCCCATTCCAAACACCATTGTAGTCAGTTGTAGAGGGCGTTCGGAAATAAGCTTCACGAATAACGGCAGCACTTCGTGATGGATACTCTACTTTGACGATTTGTACGGGAACAGGTTTCTTATGAATAATAGCAAGTCGCCTTTCTAAATAATAGTCGTTTGCTTCATTAATTTCATCCTCAAGCGTCTTCCCTCGATTACTATAGGAGAAATCCTTCTTTTTCCCCTTTTTTTCTGTTTTTTGAATAGCTTGTGCAGGGGTATAGATTTTCCCATTTGGATAACGAATTGTCACTTAGCTCACCCTCTATAATACTGCTATTATACACAATAGTTTACCATGATTTTTGTAGAACTTCACCACAGTCAGCACATTGCTCTAAAGTTAGATGACAATTGCTAATTCGTAGCATGATTCGCTGTTTAAAGTAGAAAATTCGCCAAGGAAACAACTGCATTCGTCATAGAAATTGTCCTATTAATACTTTCATTTATTGCTAGATTCGTAGAGATAGAGTCTTTTATCAGCCTATTTACGAATGCTGCTCTTAGGTAGTATTTATTAAAAATTTATCGAAATACTTCTTCTTTCAGCTAACTTACGCTTTTTTTGTCACGCATGAAGGTTATTTTATACATGCGAGGAATACATAAGTAAAGATAAAAGGAGGCGTTGTATTGAACAAATTAGGACAATTAGTTGCGCAGTTGGATCTGGTCAATCAATTACTTATCACGAGGGTGTCATTAGAAAATAATGCACATAGCCTGCAATTTTTTATGCAGCTCAAATCTGTTAGCCAGAAAGTAAGCTTAGCAGAAAAGAACTGGCAAGTAAAGAATGCTTGTTCGCCTATTAGTAGTGAAAAATGATAGACTTTGGTACACTAACCTCATACCTATAAAAATGATTCATTAGATGCAATCGTTTAATGCTTTTAGCGCGTGTTAAGAATGACGAAGAGATACTTTCAGATAGTTTGCAGTAGTATGTCGTAAAGAGAAGAGGAAGGCATATGAACCTGAACTTATGTTTTTTCAACATTTGACACAGTGTATTATTGGTTGTGAACGATAATCACACAATCATTAGCTAAAGGTACAATGAAAGAGATGAGGTGCGAAATTGTTATTAATACAGCAAACTTCCATATTAATAGATGAATGTGAAAAATGTGTTGCACGCTTTTGGCAAATGCGCGAGGAGGATCGGACGCCAGATTTTTTTGCAGAAGTCAAGCCGCATGCGGATGTCATTCATCAACTGCTGAAAGAGTGGCAGCAAGAGGCGACTGCTTGGATTCAAAAAAACAGACCGAAATATATGCATATAGGACAAATTGCTTCAGCGGCTGAATCGATGGAGCAATTTGTTGTGCAATCTTTTTATAAAGAAACAAGTAAAAAACGCTTTTTAGATGCAACGCATTCTACTTCCTATACGTTAAATAATTTTTATCGCTTAGTGAAGGAGGCGCAACATCATGTTATCGAAAAAACGGACAATTAATGCATTGTTAAATGAATGGCGCTATGATGACGAATTAAAAGAGCGAATTATTCATTGGCACACTTTAGAAGGCCGCGAAGCGAAGTACGCGCCTTTCCCAGAAAATTTACACCCTGCGCTTGTGAAAGCATTACATGCCCGAGGAATTACACAATTGTATACACATCAACGGGAAGCGTTTGATTTGGCGGCGAGTCACAAATCCTTTACTGCCGTAACACCGACAGCATCAGGGAAATCTTACTGCTATCATTTACCTGTATTACAAAAAATTTTAGAAGACCGCAATGCACGGGCAATTTATCTATTTCCAACGAAAGCGTTAGCACAGGATCAAAAAAATGATTTAAATGACCTGATTGAACAGAGTGGAGAGGACATTTTAAGTTATACGTATGACGGTGATACGGCTCCTGGTATTCGGCAAAAGGTACGGAAAGCAGGGCATATTGTGATGACCAATCCAGATATGCTGCATTCAGGTATACTACCGCATCATACGAAGTGGGTATCGCTCTTTGAAAATTTAAAGTATATCGTTATTGATGAATTACATACATATAAAGGTGTATTTGGTTCACATGTGGCACATGTCATTCGCAGATTGAAACGTATCTGTGAATTTTATGGTAGTAAACCTGTGTTTATTTGTACGTCAGCAACGATAAAAAACCCAAAAGAATTAGCTGAAAATTTAACAAATGATACCCACACTTTAATTGCTGATTCAGGTGCTCCAGTTGGTAAAAAAACATTCCTTTTTTACAACCCTCCAATTATCCATAAAACATTTGGTGTTCGGCGTAGTGCGGTTTTAGAGGTAAGTGATCTTGCCAAAAGACTTTATATAGCTGGCATTCAAACGATTATTTTTGCTAAAAGTCGTGTGCGTGTTGAAATGATTGTTACTTATTTGAAAGAACTGACGCGCAATAAGCTACAAGATGAATCTGTGCGTGGCTATCGAGGAGGCTATTTACCGTCAGAGCGACGTGTTATAGAACGTGGGCTTCGTGATGGTACAATTCAAACCGTAGTTAGTACGAATGCGCTGGAGCTAGGGGTGGATATTGGTCAATTACAGGCATGTATTATGACAGGCTACCCGGGAAATATCGCAAGTGCATGGCAACAAGCGGGCCGAGCTGGTCGACGTCAAGACGAGGCGCTTATTATTTATGTTGCACAGTCTACTGCACTAGACCAATATGTGGTAGATCATCCACTATTTTTACTAGGGAGCGACCCCGAGGAGGCACGTATATATCCTGAAAATATGTTGATTTTAATGGATCATCTTAAATGTGCGGCGTTTGAGTTACCGTTCACAACAAGCGATACGTACGGAGAATATGACATACAAGAACTGCTCGACTATTTAGCAGAAGAAGGTGTTGTTTTTAAAACGAGTGAAAAATGGCATTGGATGAGTGATCGTTTTCCTGCACATGATATAAGCCTCCGTTCAGCATCTCAAGAAAATGTTGTAATTATTGATATGACAGTACCTGCTCGTACAAAAGTCATTGGGGAAATGGATCGCCATAGTGCTATGACATTATTACATGAAGAAGCAATCTATTTGCATCAGGGCATTCAATATCAAGTAGAAAAACTTGATTGGGAAGAAAAAAAAGCTTTTGTGCGAGAAGTAGATGTTGATTATTACACAGACGCGAATTTAGCAGTAGAGATGAAAGTGCTTGAAGAAGATCGAAGTCGCATCTACCAAGGTGGGACTATTAGCTTTGGTGATGTAGGATTAGTCGCACAGGCTACCATCTTTAAGAAAATAAGCTTGAATGATAAACAAGATAATATTGGCTCGGGTCCAATCCATCTACCACCAGATGAAATGCATACAAGCTCGTCATGGTTGTCCTTTAGCAATACACTACAATGGTCTGAGGCAGAATTAACAGAGGCGATGACAGGTGCAGCCTATGCAATGAATGCCTTTATCCCGCTATTCATCCAATGTGACGCCAGTGATGTAGCAGTAGTTCCACAGGTAAAGGCTACACATAATAATTTGCCAACGTTTTTTGTGTACGACAAGTATCCAGGCGGCATTGGTTTAAGTGAAAAAGTGTATGATTTATGGGAAGACTTATTGACCAAGACAATGAATCATGTCGTAAACTGCCCTTGTGAATCGGGCTGCCCATCCTGTATTGGGCCTCAAAATGCTTTAGTAAACATGAAACGGAAAGTTAAAGAGTTACTGCAAATTTTATATTAATATACACAAAAGAAGAGGGGATGGGGTGTATTATTGTTATACCACCAAATTATTTTCTTCGGTGGGATGCTCGTAATTGCCATTATCGTATTCTTCCGCACAATATATTGAAAGAATATGTAAAAAATGCTCCCCAAGTAGATAGATTTTATCTTTAAATACTACTTGGGAAGCTTATCACATTTACTGCAATGAACGGTTGTTTAGGCTTCTTGATAAGCTACACAAAATCCTTATAGCGTAAGAATCAAACAACGTTTTCGTTGTTTCCTTTATTCAGTTCCCCAGCAAATACTTCCTCTGGAGTTTTAAATGAATTAACCTATTTTAAACTTGAAATTTATTGATTTCGTCTTGTAGCGTCATAGCACCTTCACTCATTGATTTCGACACAGAATTAATTTCGTGAATAGTTGCCGTTTCTTCTTCTACTGCGGCGGATATCATTTCAGACTGTACAGTTACCTGCTCAGCAATAGATGATAATTCATTGATCGATGCAGCTACTTCTTCAGTGCTAGCAGAAATTTGTTGTGTAGAGGCAGATACCTCTTCTATATGAGCACTTATCTCTCCAATAGCATTTAGGATATCACCAAATGCAGATTGTGCATCCGCAATGTATGACACGCCTTCATCAACTTTTTGAACAGATACAGATACAGCTTTATCCACTTCTTTTGTATCTTGCTGAATAAGAGATGTTATGTTCACTATTTTGTTAGCAGATTCTTTTGATTCTTCCGCTAGTTTGCGAACCTCTTCAGCCACCACAGCAAACCCTTTTCCATGTTCCCCAGCACGAGCAGCTTCGATAGCAGCATTGAGTGCAAGAAGATTTGTTTGTTCTGAGATGTCTGTTATAACTTTTGTAATATTTTCTATTTCCGCTGATTGGATGGTTAGTTGTTTAATACGATTATTGGTATCATTGGAAGTTTGTTGAATAACAAGCATTTGACTTTCAACTGCTTGTAATATTTCGCCACCATTATTTGCAATCAATTGAGTGTCTGAAGCTTTGGTATTCAATATTTGCGTGGCTTCTGCAATACGTTGTACACCGTTGGCAGTTTCATCGAGAGTCATAGAGCATTCACGAGCATTAGATGAGGCTTGGCTTGCATTTAAGGCCATTTTTTCTACACGTTTAGCTACATCTTTCGAAGAATGAGATACTTCGTCTATACTAGCTGCTAGTTCTTCAGCAGAAGAAGTAGTTAGTTCCACATTTGTCGCCACATTATTTACTAGTTTATGTAAATTGTGTTTCATAAGATTAAATGAATCGGCTAATTTGCGAATTTCATCTTTAGTACTGACGTTTACATCTTCTTGATTTAAATTACCTTCAGCAATCGTTTTGGCAGAAGCCGCTAATTTGTTAACTGGGATCGTAATTGCACGAGTTAACACTAAAGCAATAAAAATAGCTGAAATAATTGAAATCGCAGAAATAACAATAATTAAAATGGAAGCAACTTTTGCAGATTTAGTGGAATTCGCCTGTACTTCTATCATTTTTTTAGTTTGAAAATTGACAATTTCTTTAATAGAGGATTGGATTGCTGAATTTGCTGGGCCTGCATTATTACTTAGAATATGTATAACTTCCTGTAAATTTTCACCGTTATAAATGTTTAAAATTTCTTGTGAAGCTGCGTTAAATTTTGCTTGATTCTCCTTTAGCGTTTGTATTTCTTTTTGTAATTGTTGTTCATTAAAAGTGCTCTCTAGTTCTGTAATTTCATCATTTATTAATTCTTTGTGAGATTCTAATTTCTCTAGTGTTGTTGGATTATCCGGCTCTAGTATATACGATCGAATGTAGTTTCCTTGAGACGAGGATGCATTCAAAATCTTATTCACTAGTATAGTTTTGTATACTCTATCTTCCAGTAAGAATGTATACTGGTTATTCAATTTGTTCATTTGGTAATAGGCTAATGATGAGCTAATGAGTAAAAATAAAATGATAGTTCCAAATCCTGCGTAAAGTTTGTTCCGTATAGACATAAGTTGTTCTCTCCAATTCCTAATAATGTTATAATCCTATCATTTTAATTTTAGAAATAAAGTTATAAAATGTTATTTTTTTGTTAAAAAATAGACAAGGAATAATGAAATGGCATTTTTATATTCTAATAATTTTAAAAATTAAATATATAGTGAATAATAAATTTTATTGAATGAACGATATAACATCACTTTAATTTCAATACTTGCAAGAAAAAAAGTTGGGTAATAGAGGTGAGGGATAAAAAAATTGTTTTTTCTTTTATGTGTAAGAGGAGATAGAAACTGGTGGATTATATAACAAGGTGCACCGTGTGGCTCAAAAATGCAACTGGGGGAGGTTATCACTAACGTAACGGGGGTATTAAAAAGTTATTGCGAATGTAGTTGAATAAAAAACAAAAACCAAGTCATATGTCGTAGACTTGGTTATTTTTATTTATACGCTTTTACTTTAAGATACTATTATTTTTTAAATTGTACTGCTCTCCCCAATCTCTCATTAGTTTAATTATAGGTTCAAGTGTTCGCCCGAACTCAGTTAGTGAATATTCTACTTTAGGCGGTACTTCTTTAAAGATTTCTCTATGAATGATTCCATCCTTCTCTAATTCACGAAGTTGTAACGTTAACATTCTTTGGGTAATATCGGGCATTAAGCGTCTAAATTCATTGAAACGCTTCGTTCCTGACATAAGATGATATAAAATAACACCTTTCCACTTTCCGCCGATTACGCCAAGTGTTGCTTCAACGGGACATCCATAGGCATCTGGACAAGCTGTATAAAGATTTAATTTACTGTCTGACATTTGAATATCTCCTAAGTAATTAGTATAAAAATTGATACTATCAAACAAAAATGTGCGTACTTACATAATAATAATCATTTAGCTTATTATAACAGACGTAAGGGAAATGATTAAAAATAAGTGATAAAGGAGTAATTTTCTTTATGAAAAAAATGAAAGCTGTAGGTTTACAACAATACTTACCTATTGATCATCCAGAGAGTTTATTAGATTTACAAATAGAAAAGCCAAGGGCGAAAGGCCGAGATTTATTAATTCGAGTAAAGGCGGTTTCAGTGAATCCCGTCGATTATAAAGTGAGATCTCCGAAAGACAAGTTTGAAGACATGCCAAAAATTTTAGGATGGGATGTGGCTGGGATTGTCGAAGAAGTAGGGCCATTATGCACACTGTTTAAACCCGGCGATAAGGTATATTATGCGGGAGATATAACACGTCCAGGTTGTAATAGTGAGTTTCATCTTGTTGATGAGAGAATTGTAGGTCATATGCCAAAGACATTAAATTTTGCGGAAGCTGCCGCATTACCATTGACTTCAATTACAGCATATGAGGCATTATTCGATAGAATGAAAATTAGTAGTTTTTCAAAGGATAATAAAAATAAAACCATTTTAATTATTGGTGCGGCTGGGGGAGTGGGCTCTATTGCAATCCAACTGGCTAAATGGGCTGGATTAACTGTTATAGGTACAGCTTCGAGACAAGAGTCACAAAATTGGGCAACAGCATTAGGTGTAGACTATACGATAAATCACTATGAGGACTTTGTTTCACAGTTAAATTTACTTAATATTGAAGCGGTTGACTATATTCTGTGTTTAAATTCCACAAATAATTATTGGACTAATATGGCTGAGGTCATAGCTCCACAAGGAACGATTTGTTCTATTGTGGAAACGGATGAACCACTTAATTTAACTTTATTAAAAAATAAAAGTGTAACGTTTGTTTGGGAGCTCATGTTTACTCGGTCGATGTATCAAACTGAAGATATGATAAACCAACATAAACTTTTAAATAGAATAGCTATTTTAATTGATAGTCATATTTTAAAAACCACAATATCTGAAATTCTCTATCCAATTAATGCAGAAAATTTGAGAAAAGCACACGCAATTCTTGAAAATGGAAAAACCATTGGGAAAGTAGTGGTTGAGGGGTTTGAATGATGGTTATGACTGGCTCCATCCCTTTCTTCGCATTCCGCAGCTCCTTATCAACATGGTCTGTTACTTCCTAATGAGCTTAATCGTACATTGTTTGACTGTTCATACAAATTTGTCAAAGTAGCGCCAATAGGGAGCTTGAATACATCAATATATTATATCGAACAATCTTTTTTCAAATATAAGGACTTCAGACCAATGTTGTTTGAAGTCCTTTTGTGTGTTAGAAAAGACGCATATCAACTGAGGTGTTTGTTTAAATAAGTTAGACTACTTCGAATGAACGCTTTCTACTCTATTCTTACCATATTCTTTTTTCTCATAGGATGAATACTGAATACCTCATGTTGATTACCCGAAGGTAGAATGATTTATTGTGTAGTTTTACAATTTTAACAATTATAAAAAAAATCAAAAAAATAAGTGTGTATCTGAAAAAAATATTTTCTATTAGACCATAAATCAGTATTATTAAAAAGTAGAAAAAAGATAAATATTTAACTGGTTATTTTAGGTTAAAGAGTGGGGGACACGGATGAACAATCAAAAGCAATTTCAGCTATCGGTTGTATTACTTCTAGTAGTTACAATAAGTATCGTTCTATTTTTTGGGGGAAGTGCTAAAGCCGCTACTTCTGATGTTTTGGATCAAGAGCAGACGAGTTATTCTAGTAATATTTGGGTTAATTCTGATTATCCACGCTATCAAACATTTACGCCTTTCTATTCTGGGCAACTAAGCAAGATTGATATTGGCATAATGGATCGTTTTGGTTCACCTGGAGCACTAAAAGTAAGTATTTACAAGGAAGGCGATTTATCGACACCCCTTGGCTCTGCACAATTAGCATCATTCGGCTCGGGTTGGACATCGGTTGATTTTTCAAGCATATTACCATATTTGACGAGGGAAACGATGTATCGAATGGTTGTTTCTACTGAAAACGGTGGCAGTGCTGGTTTTGGGTGGTTTACAAGTAACTATGATGCGTATTCAAGAGGGTACTCATCAGGGTTTGGAATAGATTTCACTTTCAAAACGTATATGATTCCTGATTACGCACTATCCCCAGCAGAGAGTCAAGTGACAATCAATAATACTAGCCTTGTAGCGGATGGGCAAGCCAGACGACTGTGACCATCCAGTTAAAAGATGCACAAGGAAATAACATTACAACGGGTGGGGAGACGGTAACGATTGCGTCATCAGTAGGAACGGTTAGTGCTGTGACGGATCATAACAATGGTAGCTATACGGCTACTCTAACTGCCCCGACGACAATCGGTACTGGTAGCATCAATGCAAGTGTCGGTGGAAGAACGATACCAACAACGGCTAGCGTGCAATTTGTCTCTGGTCCACCATCATTAGCAAAGAGCACCGTTACTGTTAACGATAGTTCGCTGCTCGCGGACGGAACAAGCCAGACGACTGTAACCGTGAAGTTGAAAGATGCGCAAGGAAATGATGTTACAACTGGTGGAGCGACAGTAAGTATATCGTCAACTCTAGGGATAATTGGTACCGTCACAACTCATAACAATGGTACCTATACAGCGACTCTAACCGCTCCTAGCACTGTTGGTACGAGTATACTCAGTGCAACTGTTAATGGCAATGCCATTGCCGCCACGACCAGTGTACAATTCATTCCAAAACCTGCGCAAACGGTGGTCGCTTCGGTGGCATCGAATACGCCAACAGTAGGTTCCGATAATATGATTACGTTATCTGTAAAAAATGCACTGGGAGATATAGATACAACCTTTAATGGCATTAAAAACGTTACGATTTTGGGCTACAACCAAGCACCCAATGGGTCGTTTGGGAATGTAAATGGAGAGCCATTGACTTCATCAAGTCAAGTAGTCGCTATAGACTTCACGAACGGAATAGCTACAGCGAATTTGAAATTGAATGCAGCAACGACACAGTCAATTGAGTTTAGTGTGTTAGGTGTAAACACAGCTAGTAGCAATTCGGTAACGATTACACCAGTTGCGGGAAGTGCGGCTAGCATGAAGGTAACGACAGATCTTAAAGCCCCCACAATAAATGGAGGGTTATTTAGTCAACAACCTGTAGTGACACTTTATGATGCTTATGAAAATGTCAGTGTCAATGATTATACTAAAATTATTACTGTGGCGAAAAAAGACGCAGGCGCATGGACATTAACAGGGACGTTAACAGCGAAAGCAAATGCTGGAATCGTCAGCTTTTCTGATTTAGGATCAGTGAATGCAGCAAATGTTTCTGGCGCACAGTTGTCATTCGACGCAACAGGACTCGGTCAGATAACAAGCTCAGGTGTTACACTTTTGCCAAAACAATTAACGGTCAGCTTTGATGCAACCGGTGGTAGTCCAGTAGGAGACTTAACAATCTCTTATGACGACAAAATCAATGCCCCAACAGCGCCAACGAAAACAGGTTATACATTTGCCGGTTGGTACAAAGATGCAACGTTGACTACCGAGTGGGATTTTGCGACCGAAACAGTGACAGAGGATACAACCCTGTATGGGAAATGGGACGCAAATAGCTATACGATGACGTTTCATACAAATGGTGGTACAGCGGTAGCCCCAATCTTAGCAACATATGGCGAAAAAGCAACAGCGCCAACAGCGCCAACAAAAACAGGTTATACATTTGCCGGTTGGTACAAAGATGCGACGTTAACTAACAAGTGGGATTTTGCGACCGAAACAGTGACAGAGGATACAACCTTGTATGGGAAATGGGACGCAAATAGCTATACGGTGACGTTTCATACAGATGGTGGTACAGCGGTAGCCCCAATCACAGCAACATATGGCGAAAAAGCAACAGCGCCAACAGCGCCAACAAAAACAGGTTATACATTTGCCGGTTGGTACAAAGATGCGACGTTAACTAACAAGTGGGATTTTGCGACTGAAACAGTGACAGAGGATACAACCTTGTATGGTAAGTGGGCAATCAATAGTTATACGGTGACCTTTAACACAAATGGTGGAACTACCGTAGCGCCCGTCACTATAACATATGATAAAAAAATAACGAAACCGGCAGCACCAACAAAGGTAGGTCATACGTTTGCGGGCTGGTATAAGAGCGATACTTTGACAACACAATGGGATTTCCTAATAGATGTGGTGACAAAAGATACAGCGCTATATGCAAAATGGTTTGTAAATAGTTCATCTGGTAGTGATGGTCAATCTTCGACACCAACAACGCCGTCCGTTCCAGAGAATCCAAAAACGCCATCAAATGAACCAAGTAATCCTGTGGAAACGCCACATACTGAGCCATCAAAACCAGAGACGGAGGCGCAAGACATTATTTTCTCTGATGTTCCGAAAACGCATTGGGCTTGGGAGATGATTCAGGATATGACGAGAAAAGGAATTATTACTGGCTATCCCGATAAAACATTTCGTCCGAATGATTATATTAAACGTCAGCATATTGCCATTATGTTTACGCGTGCTTTTGAGCTAGAAGCAATACGTGAGACGGTATCATTTAAGGATGTTTTGCCGAGTCATCCATATTATGAAGCTATTACGAAATTATATCAGGCAGGGATTGTCGATGGTTCAAATGGAGAATTTCATCCAGATGCCTTTCTGACACGTGCACAAATGGCTAAAGTGCTTGTAGAAGCGTTACAGCTAACACCCAATGGTATAAGCCATTTTAAAGATGTGCCACCGACACATTGGAGTTACAACTATATAGCGACCTTACAACAAGAAGGAATTGCATTAGGGGATGATGGCTATTTTAAACCGAATGATCCTCTGACACGTGCACAATTTGTTGCATTGATGTACCGAGCAATGAATCGCTAATCGAAAAAGCACATCTTTTCACTTTTTACATAAGTGAGAAGATGTGCTTTACTAATGATTAAGATTTAATATGATAGTTTTAGAGGACCTGTTTATTGAGGGAAATAGTGGCATAAAAGCGTTTTTAGTTGGAATATTCATTAATTAAACAATTTAAACTTTGTAAATGAAGATATTCATATGCAAACAATCGGTGCATAACAATTCATTAAAATTCATTTTGGTACGTATGATAACATTGGCTTTATTCACCATATCTAAAAGTAACGTGATTATCGTACACCTTTTTTGACTAACAAATTGAGGCAATGATAGGTACAGAATAGCGCGATGAGCCTTTTAGTCGTCTAGATTTGGTATGATATATGTAGCATAAGAGATTCTAGGTAATCGATAAGGTTATTCAGTGGAACATATTGTAATAAGTTTGCTTTGGCAACAGGCTTTCCACCTTAATTGATAGCTTGCTAACAATATTAAAAAATCTTACAGGTAGAAAATGAGTGAAGTCGATGTCTTACGAAAATAAAATACTACAAATGAAAAAAATGCTCGGAAAAAAGGTGCAACAACCAGTTGCCAATGAGCAATCAACGTATCAAAAGCCGGTTATACCAAACTATGTGAATCAGTGGGAGAAAGCTGGTCTTACGCGTATCGATAATGAGTTTGGTATTGTTTTTAAGCGACAAGTACATTATCCTTTCCATTATCAGCACGGTCATTATCCATTACAGTCATTTTTTGACGCGCTAATTAAATGGCAATCCGCTGATTTTGATCATCCTTATGCATTAGATGTGGACGAAAATGTCCTGTTTTTTGATACAGAAACGACAGGATTAAAGGGTGTTGGAACACAAATTTTTCTTCTTGGTTTTTTAGAAGTGACCAAACACGATTTTGTATTAACACAATATGTCTTAGCTGATCCAGCACATGAAGCAGCCTTGCTGTTTGAGTCAAGGCTTTGGCAAAAAACAGCGACAATTATTACGTATAATGGCAAAAGCTTTGACTGGCCACAGCTAGAAACACGTTGGACACTCAACCAAAAAGTTTTACCTAAACTTCGTACCCAGCGCCAAATCGATTTATTGCATAGCTCGAAGCGATTATGGAAAAATGATATGGAGCGGTTGAAACTAAAATCAGTAGAAGAAGAAAAGCTTGGTTTCTCACGCGTTGGGGATATCCCAGGACACTTAGCGCCAATTATTTACTTAGATGCTGTGAAAAGTGGTGTGCCAGATGCACTTATGAAGGTACTTGTTCATAACGAGTGGGATTTGTTGTCGCTCATTACCTTGTATGTTCATTCCACTTACTTATTATTTGAACAATCGAGTGATGAATCAGCCAATACTTACACGAATATTGGGAAATGGTATGCTGATTTAAAGAAACGTCCACAAAGTGTAAACGTTTTAGAAAAGGTAACAGCTCAATTTGATGCGCGTGAAGCGGGAAATGCCCAATTTTATCTTGCTATGCAACTTAAAAAAAATAAGCAGTATAGCGAAGCTGTTGATGCCTTCGTTGCTTCACTCCATTTTATAGAGCCACGAAAAAAGTTGCAGGCACTAGAACAACTAGCCATAATCTATGAGCATCACTTAAAAGATATGAAACAGGCCCTTGTTTATACATTAGAAGGCATACAACTGATTACTTCGACTGAGGATTGGCGAATGGAACAAAAACAAAAATGGGAAATTTCTTGGGAAAAGAGATTGCACAGATTAGGAAATAAGCAATAATTTCCCGGGGAAGCGCAAGAAACGACAAGTTTAGCCTTACAATTAATGTTTGCAGACGATATAATGTTATGAAATATGCTATAATGAATTCGTGTATGTAGTGCGAGGAAGGGCGATGTGTATGGACATTAAATTAACTTCAAAAATGATTCTTGAAAAGGAATTTAAGAAAAATTTTAAAGGCTATAATGTAGAAGAGGTCGATTCTTTTCTTGATGAAATTATTCAAGATTATGAATCGTTTGAAAAAGTAGTTGCTCAATTAAGAGAAGAGAATAGACAACTAAAAGAAGAAATCGAGAATACACCAAAGAGACAACCACAACCAGCCGCATCCGCAGCGGGTACAACCAACTTTGATATTCTAAAACGTCTTTCAAATTTAGAAAAACATGTATTTGGTAGTAAACTTTACGAATAATTTTTATCATTTACATTGTATTTATCATAAAAGTCTAGTATAATCTTCGTATCATCATGAAATTCGAGTAATCGCTGCGGCGCTAGACGTCGTAGAGGAAAGTCCATGCTCACACGGTTCTGCGATGGCCGTAGTGTTCGTGCTTACTGAAAAAATAAGGTAAGGCAGCTTAAAGCTGACGGCGGAAGGAAGACCTAAGTCTATTGGATATGGTCGACACTTCCTGAAAGTGCCACAGTGACGAAGCTTGTTTGGAAACATACAAGGTGGAACGAGGTAAACCCCACGAGTGAGAAACCCAAATTATGGTAGGGGCACTCTCTTGAAGGAATTGAACGGATAGAGGGACAGAGTTCGCTCTGTAGATAGATGATTACTACCCGGTCGTACGAGGCGTAAGCTGTTTGAGTACTCGGGAACAAAACATGGCTTATTGAATTTTTTGATGCTTATCTACGAAATAACAAGCGCTCTCCAATTCGGTGGAGAGCTTTTCTTTTGAACTAATAAAAGAAGTAACTGTTACTTAACGATGTCTAGTCATACGCGATATAGGCCTGAGGTAATATGAATACCATGGATTGTGCCTTTGTCGATACGCTTCGAAGTTATAACATCACCGTTATCGTATGAACGCGACATACATACCTACTAAATGAGTAGGAACGCGCTTTTCTAAAAATAAGGGTAGTATCGATAAATAGGATGGAGCGGAAATATGGGCGGAGTAATTACTAATCTGGATAAGATTAATTCGATTTCTAAATACCCCACTTCCTTACTGAAGAAAATTTTTGAAAATGTATCTGAAGGCATTATGATTACGGATAAACATAAAAAAATAGAGATGGTTAATCCAGCATTTGAATTCGTTACAGGCTATAAACGCGATGAAGTGATAGGAAAAACGCCCGCGGTATTGCAGTCAGGTGTACATGAGTTATCATTCTATTTGACAATGTGGGAAAAGATACGACAAGAAGGAATATGGCAAGGGGAAATTTGGAATCGTCGTAAAACAGGAGATGTGTATCCTGAATGGTTAACAATTGTTAGCATAACGAATGATAGTGGAGAAATTACTAACTATTGTGGCATTTTCTCAGATTTATCTGAAAGAAAAATAGTAGAAAATGAACTAGAAAAACGTTTGTTAACGGATTCATTAACAGATGTATCGAATAGATTTGCTTATATTGAGAGAATGGATAGCTTACTGGAATCGTCTTCTACTATTTCTCATTCAGTACAGCATGCTGTCTATTTCTTGGATTTGGACAGATTTAAACAAATAAATGATACTTTAGGGCATGCGGTGGGAGATACGATTCTGATAGAAGCAGCAAGACGTATTCAAACATTGCTCAAAAACAAAGATATCATTGCAAGATACGGTGGAGATGAATTTATCGTCACATTGACGAATGTAAAAAATGTTCGCGAAGCAGCAAAATTTGCAGAGCAAATTATTGCTATAATGGAACAGCCAATGAACATTAATGGACAAGAAATTTTTGTTTCAACAAGCATTGGCGTAAGTATGTATCCGGCTGATGGCGAAACATCCGAGCAACTTATTACTTGTGCAGATAAGGCGATGACCTATTCCAAAAAGAATGGTCTTAACGGCTATTCGTTTTATTTTGATGAATTACAAACAGACACGCAGCGCGTTCTTTTGTTAGATTCTGAATTGCGTAGAGCGATTGAAAATCGTGAATTTGAGTTGCATTTCCAACCTAAAATTATGTTGGAAAACGAACATATACAAGGACTAGAGGCGCTTGTTCGCTGGAATAATGAGCGACTTGGCTTTGTATCGCCTGCAGAATTTATTCCTTATGCGGAAGAAACGGGCCTTATCATTCCTTTAAGTGAAGTAATTATTGAGAAAGCATGTGAAGCTGCAGCTAAGTTACAACAATTTGGTCGCAAAATACCGATTGCTATCAATATTTCGAGCATTCATTTTAAACAGCAAAACTTTTTAGAGTCCATTCAAACAATATTAGAACGTTATAACACCTCTGCCAATAATTTTGAAATAGAGGTTACAGAACGCACTGTCATGAATAGTGCAACGGAAACGGTAAGCAAGCTTGTCCGTCTAAAGCAGCTTGGCTTTAAAATCTCTATTGATGACTTTGGTACAGGCTATTCATCATTGAGCTATTTAGTTCGATTCCCACTCGACTGTTTAAAAATCGACCGTAGCTTTATTCAACATATTTGCTCGCTCGATGAAAAACAGGCAGTTGTAGATGCTATTATTCAAATGTCGCATCGTCTAAAAATGAAAGTTGTAGCAGAAGGTGTAGAACAAGCGCAACAAGTGGATATACTACGGAAAATGAACTGTGATATTATCCAAGGCTATTATTACAGCAAACCATTACCACTTCCCGAATTGCTGGAGTATATTGAGTATTGGGAAATTGAACATCAAGGAAGGAAATAATGTATGGCAAACTATAAATTAGTCGCAACGGCTGCAATGGGCTTAGAAGCGATTGTAGCACAAGAAGTACAGGCACTCGGTTATACAACGACAGTCGAAAATGGCAAAGTTTATTTTGAGGGTGATGAAACGGCCATTGCTCGTGCCAACTTATGGTTACGTGTAGCAGATCGAGTAAAAATTGTTGTAGGACAATTTCCTGCAAAGTCTTTTGAACAATTGTTTGAAAGTGTAAAGGCATTACCATGGGAAAAATATTTACCGGTGGATGCATCTTTCCCTGTTTCAGGGAAATCAGTAAAATCTAAATTATTTAGTGTGCCAGATTGCCAAGCGATTACCAAAAAAGCAATCGTTGAACGCATGAAACAGCATTACAAACGCCTTGGTTTTTTAGATGAATCAGGGGCAACATACAAAATCGAAGTTTCAATCTTAAAAGATGTGGCTACACTTACTATTGATACTTCTGGCGCTGGCTTACATAAGCGGGGCTACCGACAAGCGCAAGGGGAAGCACCGCTAAAAGAAACATTAGCCGCTGCACTTGTTCAGATTTCTAAATGGAATCCGAACCGTCCGTTTGTCGATCCATTTTGTGGTTCAGGTACAATTGCCCTAGAAGCAGCAATGTATGGACAAAATATTGCACCAGGTTATAATCGAGAATTTATTTCTGAAAGTTGGCCGTGGATGAAAGCGAAAATTTGGGATGCTGTGCGAGATGAAGCGGATAGTATAGCCAACTATGACCAACCACTTGAAATAATTGGATCAGATATTGACCACCGCATGGTAAGTATTGCACAAGAAAATGCGCTAGAAGCAGGATTTGGGGATATTATTACGTTTAAACAAATGCAAGCTCGTGATTTTACAACACAGCTAACAGATGGTGTAATGATTGGGAACCCTCCATATGGAGAGCGTATAGGCGATGTAGAAGTTGTGGAACAAGTCATTCGTGATTTAGGACAAGTCATGAAAAACTACCCAACTTGGTCGGTATACATGCTATCCTCCATGAAAAACTTCGAAGAATTATACGGTCGTCAAACAACGAAAAAACGTAAATTATTCAATGGTTTTATTGAAACGAATTATTATCAATATTGGGGACAAAAGTCCAAGAGAGACTAACTAGAATAACGGAAGATAAGATTTTTTCTTATCTTCCGTTTCGTCGCGTATAATAGGAACAGATTGTATGAGGGGGAACGTCAATTGCGTAAATCTTTACCATTTGCATTAACGAAGGATCGCTCATTTTTCGAGTCATTAGGTGACTGGATGGGCGATGTCCTTTATGATGAATTACCAGAAAAAGGATTTGAATGCCGTGATGAGCAAATTTTCATGGCCTATCAAATTGAACAGGCGCTAAAAGAAAAAAATGTGTTATTTGCTGAAGCTGGAGTAGGAACAGGAAAAACGATTGCTTATTTACTGCCGGCTGTATCCTATGCACGCTATACAGGTAAGCCAGCGCTCATTGCCTGTGCAGATGAAACATTAATCGACCAGCTCGTGAAAGAGGGCGGCGATATTTATAAATTACAAAAAACACTCGGTTTAGAAATTGATGTCCGTTTAGCAAAATCACGTGATCAATATTTATGCTTAAAGCGTTTTGAAGAAGCAGAAAAAGTCGAAACGGATGAGTGGATCGATGATATTGCTTTTTCAATTCCCGATGGTGTATATGCACAAGGTTCAATGATTGCAGTGCAACCATATGGTGATCGCAGTGATTATCCGACGGTTAGTGATGAAGATTGGCATAAAGTAAATTATAATGCAATCATGCAATGTTCAGTATGTGATTTGCGTAATCGCTGTGGTCAAACATTACATCGCGCACATTACCGTAAATCAACGGATTTAATTATTTGTTCGCAAGACTTTTTAATGGAGCATTTAGCAACGAAAGAGTCCCGTGAACGTGAAGGGCAATTAGCGTTACTTCCTGAAGTATCAATGATGGTGCTAGATGAAGGGCATTTATTGGAATATGCGGCGCAAAAGGCAATGACATATAAGGTGCAGGCAACGACGATTGTTCCTCTGTTAGAGCGTTTAATGGTAGATGGGGTACGTGAACGAACTTTGTACGCAATGGAAAAATTGCAAGACGATCACGAACTATTTTTCGATCAGTTACGTGATGATATTGTGGCGTCTGAGGAAGAACGGAAGCGTATTAATAAATCTGCGACACTTTTAAAGTATGGTAAACAATTGATTGCCGATGTAGATGTACTACTAGAAGAATTTGTTTTTGAATCAGAAATGTATATGATTCCAGAGTATGAGTTAAATATGGCAGAGGAATATTTAGAGCAATATCAAGCGTCACTTCGCATTTTTACTGCACAAGGCGATGCTGTTGATTGGTTAGAGGAAACAGATGGTGAAGAAACATTAGTTATTATGCCACGACTGATTACAGAAGTTTTAGAAGAAAAGTTATTCTCAAAAAAGCTTCCAATCGTATTTTCTTCTGCAACATTATCTGTCAATAAGGATTTCTCCTATATTGCTTATAGTCTTGGTATCCATAATTACCAATCTTTCTCAGTTCCATCACCGTTTGATTATGAAGCAGTGATGAGAATTTATTTACATGAGCTATCTCAAAATAATAAAACAGCCCGTGTCCAACAATTGTTACGAGACGGTGAGAAAACATTAATATTATTCAAATCAAAACAAGCGATGTTAAACTTTAAAGCAGAATTACCACTAATGGAGCGAATGTATGTGGCGTTTGAAGGAGATCGTGAACTATCAGCTATTGTTCGTGATTTCCAAGAAGGTACAGTAAAAACACTATGTTCCTACCATTTATGGGAAGGTTTAGATTTGCCAGAAGAGGCGCTAACACGTGTGATAATATATGACTTACCTTTCCCACCACATGATCCATTATTTGACGCGAAACGGACGTTTGCTGAAAATCCGTATGAAGAAGTAGAGTTACCATTTATGCAATTGCGTTTGCAACAAGGAATGGGACGATTAATTCGCACATCGAATGATCATGGCGATATTCATATATTGTTAAATGAGGAAGAAGCGAAACAGCAGAAAACATTTGAAAATATTTTAGCAGTGACACCAGAAATAAAGTAAAAAAAAAGGCAAGTTTACCATTGGCGTAAACTTGCCTTTTTGCTATTTTAAAATAATAATTATTGTGCCGATTTTAGAGATTGTCGAAAAAAGTGTTGAATATTTCTGTTTTAAACTATATAGTTCTTTGTAATGCAATGAATTTTATTAAATATAAAAATTTTTCTTCTTGAAAATAATTTTGCAAAAGGTTTATAATGATGACAAGAAATTTAAAGGAATAGTCACAATCACTGTTGAGTATTCTATGATAGGGGGTGGACCTGTCGAGCATTCAATCGTTGTGTAGTAAATATACAAGCTTATCAGGTAAGGATATCGAGAAGTTAGTAGAAATTGAAACTACACTATCTTATTATGCTGAGTTGACAGATTGCTATATGTTCATAGATTGTATGATGGAAAATTTACCACATGCAATTGTTGTAGCAGAGGCATTCCCTACAAAAGAAATTGGTTTATATGAAAAATCAGTGATTGGAAAATTTGTCTTTGAAAGCTTCGAGCCAGCAGTATTTGCAGCTTTTAAACATAAAGAAAGATCATCCATTTCGAGAGCAATCACACAGGAAGGTCTAACTGTAGAACAAAACGTTGTCCCACTCTTTAATGATGATGGACAGGTTATCGCCGTGTTGATTCAAGAAAAAAAGGTTAAGATGCAAACTGCACCAAAGGATGATTTTCAAAATATGCCTTTTGCATTAATTGAGCATATTGTCGAACCCAACGCGCAGCCAATTCCTGTTGTGTCTGATTTATTAGTAGAGTCAATTATTCTGACAAATCATGAAAATAAGGTCATTTATAGCAATCCTGCAGGATACCGATTTATAACGGAACTTTCAGGACTAGAAAATTTCGATAATGTTGCTTTGGATAAAATATTACCTTTTTTACAAGAGGTCTATGATAAAGGCGATGATGTCTTTTTCTTAGAAATTACGATTGATCGTAAATCTTTTATTGTGAAAAAAATTCCTATCCGCAGTCAAAATGATAAAGTGACACTGCTTATTATTCATGATCTAACAGAGCTAAAGCTGAAAGAAAATGAACTGATGATGAAAACATTTGCTATACGGGAAATTCATCATCGTGTAAAAAATAATTTACAAACGGTTACAAGCCTATTGCGACTGCAAATGCGCAATGACCTAGCGGCTTCAAATGCAAGTGCTTTTCAGGAAGCATTAAATCGCATTTATAGTATTTCTTCTGTTTACGAACTTATTTTAGAAAATGAGGATAATGCGGAAGAAAAAGTGGATGTTATCGCTTTGTCTAAAAAAATAGGGTATAAAATGGTTGGCACTTCTCATACAGCAGCCATTCAATTAATCTTCCATCACGATGAACTACAGCTATATTGTCATTCTAAAAAGGCGGTTTCACTCGCATTAATTATTTGTGAGTTATTACAAAATGCTTTAAAGTATGCTTTTATTGATCGTGAGGAAGGAACAATTGATATAAAATTTCTTCAGGATGCATCTTTTATTTCACTTCATATTTCCGACAACGGCGTTGGGATGCAAGAGGTGAAGGCATCTTTTGGAATGGAGATTATTACAAGACTTGTTGAATATGATTTAGCTGGCACATTTACAATTATCCCTAGTGAACAAGGTACACATACTCAAATTCAGTTTCCTGTAAGTGAGGAGGTATTTATCCTAAATGACTAGGAAAGTTATGATTGTCGAAGATGAATCACTTATTGCAATTGATTTGAAGTTTATGCTAGAAGATAATGGTTACGAAGTAGTAGCACAGGCAAATAATGGCGAATCTGCGATTGAACTAGCTTATACACATAAGCCTCAGCTGATACTAATGGACATCAAAATGCCGAAGCTAGATGGACTAAAGGCGAGTAAAATTATTGAACAGCAGCTCGGTATACCAGTGCTTTTTATATCTGCTTATAGTGAAAAAGAATTGTTATTATACATGAAACAGGATAATATTTTAGGGTATGTTATGAAACCGTTTTCTGAGAAAAATGTCCTACCAGCGTTGGAAGTGGCGTTTCATCAAATCGATAAATTTAACCGTTTAAACGGAGAATTATTGCATAAGCAAAGCGAGATAGAAAAGCGAAAAGTCATCGAACGAGCGAAAGGTTTACTGATGCAAGTAGAAAATCTTAGTGAAGACGAGGCATATAAAAAAATTCGCAATGAGAGTATGCAAAGTCAACAGGAAATGGTAACAATTGCAAAACGAATTATAAATACATTACAAGTAAATAGATGAAGCAAAGACGCTTTAAAGAGAATTTTTCTTTAATGCGTCTTTTTTTTATATATATTTATCAAAATCAAAGGGGGGATAAGTAGGATGGCAATGATAGGAACGATCATCGTTTATATTATTATGATTTGTGCAGTTTTAGGGGCAATCGGAGCGATTCGAGATGCAGAGTATGGAATTGGTAAAGAATTTATGAATGGACTCCATACAGTAGGTCATATTTTTGTACCAGCGGCAGGAATCATGGCAGCTATACCTTACTTAACGTGGTTTATTAGTCATTTTATTAGTCCGATTTTTGAATTGATTGGAGCTGACCCAGCAATTGCAGCTACAGCAATTTTAGCGTCGGACATGGGGGGATATCAATTAGCAAATGCTTTAAAAGAGTCGTATGAAGGATGGGTGATGGCGCTTGTCGTTGGTTTTATGTCAGGTGCAACCATTGTATTCTCGATTCCGATGGGGCTTGCGATGTTAGACAAGCGTGATCATAAGTATATGGCATTAGGCATTATGGCAGGCGTATTAACGATTCCGATTGGTGCATTTATTTCGTCGATTATGATTGTGATGTTTAACACAGAGGTTCGTGAAGTGATTAGTACAACATCTGCACCAACCTATGTGTTTGCCATTTCTATTTTACAAATATTACTTAATTTATTACCGTTATTTATTTTTGTTATCTTAATTGCGTTAGGGCTAAAGCTTATTCCGAATGGCATGATCAAAGGGTTTATGATTTTCGGTCGTGTGATGGATGCAGGTATTAAGCTTGTGCTTGTATTCTCTATTGTCGAAATTTTCACAGGCATTTTTACTAAGATTTTTGGGGCATGGGGCTTTGATCCCATCATGGCAGATAGTGTCGACCAATTCCGCGCATTAGAAACGGCTGGTTATATCGGTATTATGTTAGCGGGTGCATTCCCAATGGTGTACTTAATAAGAAAATATGCTTCTAAACCGCTTGAAACAGCAGGGAAGAAATTAGGTCTTTCTTCAGTAGGAAGCGCAGGGATTTTAGCGACAAGTGCTAATATTTTGGCCATGTTTACACTTGTTCGTCAGATGCCACCAAAAGATAAAGTAATCAACATTGCTTTCGGGGTTTGTTCAGCATTCCTGTTAGGCGACCATTTATCTTTTACGGCTAATTTCCAACCAACCATTATATTGCCTGTTATAGCAGGGAAGCTGTTAGCAGGGGTGCTTGCCATTATTTTAGCTTACAAGCTATCAGTACCGACCGCATTAAAACTAGAACAAGAGGATCGTAAGGCAGGCATTATTAAAGAGGGAGAATATTTAACAGATCAAAAGTCTTGATAGAAAGAGGTGATGAAATGTGAGTGAGGAAAAGAAACGTTTTATTCAGGAGTTTGTGCCGGGTAAGCAACTAACATTGAGTCATCTTATTGCAAATCCTGATCCAGATATGTTTCAAAAACTTGGTATACAAGAAGCAGGTGCGCTCGGCATTATGACTTGTACACCGAGCGAAACAGTTATTATTGCTGGGGATTTAGCAACAAAGGCAGCCAATGTAAAACTAGGTTTTTTAGACCGTTTTACTGGTAGTCTCGTTATTGTTGGCAGTGTATCTGAAGTAGAAATGGCGATGTTGGAGATTAATCGTTTTTTATCGGAAATGCTCGGTTATACGCCATCTAAAATAACGAAGTCATAGGATGTGTCAAATGAAAAATCGAGTAATGATAATAGGTGGTGTGCAAGCTGGTAAATCAACGCTAATGAATGCGTTATTAGGCAAAGATGGACAAGCTATTAAAACCCAAGCACTCGTATTTGATGACTGGATTGTTGATACACCTGGAGAATATATAGAAAATCCAATGTACTACAGAAATATTATGGCAACATCACTTGAAGTAACACATGTGATTTATTTGCAAGATGCCACGTCATCAAGGAGTGTTTTTCCTCCGCAGTTTAGCTTGGGTATACCCAAAATTCAAATTGGTGTCATTACCAAAATTGATGCACCCCTTGCAGATGTAGAAAGAGCAACAGCATTGTTAAAAAATGTGATGACGCACGGTCCAATTGTGAAAACATCAGCATGGCAAAAGCAGGGCATTGAGTTGATTGCACCACTTATTCAACTGCGGTCAGACGAAGAAATTCGCCAGTTTGTCAAGGACCGTGATAGTCCCTATCTCATATATTGCCCATAGTGGCATAGAGGAGGTATAGGTTGAAGACAGAAAAAATTTATAGTGCAGGCATTGATATTGGGACAAGTACAACAAAGATGGTTGTCAGTAGTTTTCTGTTGAAAAATGTTGCTGGTGTGACCCATGTGCCACGAATAGAAATTATTGAAAAAACGGTGTTGCATCAAAGTCCTATTATTAAAACACCGTTTGTTACGAAAGACATTATTGATATGGAACAAATAGCAAAATTTATATTTCAGCAATATCAATTGGCTCAAATTTCACCAGCGGATATTTCAACAGGCGCCATTATTATTACAGGTGAATCTGCTACGAAAGAAAATGCTAGGGAGGTTGTCCATACCCTTGCAGATGCAGCTGGACAGTTTTTAGTTGCCACTGCGGGTCCGGATTTAGAAGGGATTATTGCTGCAAAAGGGGCGGGGACTGTGCAACAGTCCAAAAACACAGCTAAAGTAATTGCCAATATAGATATTGGTGGCGGTACGGCAAATATTGCAGTGATGCAGTTCGGTGAAGTAATCGGTACATGCACCTTACATGTTGGCGGTAGATTAATCGAATTTCAGCATGGCAAAGTCTATTCTATCTCACCTCCTATAAAGCAATTAATGAAGCATTGGTCTAATCCATTACAAGTAGGTGACTCTGCAGAAGACGCGCGCGTTGCACAACTTATTCAAGAAATGGCGGACTTTTTAGCTAACACGTTAAGCGGACAACTACAAGATGCACAACATCCATTATTGTTAGGACATTTACCAAATTGGCATAAGCCTGTGGATGCAATCGTTTTTTCAGGTGGTGTAGCTTCTTGCATTTATGATCATGATTGTTCGCAGCGCCAATATGATGATATTGGTGAAAAACTTGCGAACATGCTTTTACAACATGAGCAACTTCAAGCGTTTTTATGGCTACAGCCGCAGGAAACTGCTCGCGCTACAGTAACTGGAGCAGGAACCCAAACAACCGAAATTAGTGGTGCAACGATTCAAGTTGATGCGGATGTATTACCGTTAAAAAATATTCCTGTATTTAATTGTTCAGGTGTAGCAACGAAAGCGTTTGATCAAACCGTGAAGACAGCAGTGGACAGAGCAGATGCACTTTTTTCACTGGATGATCACCGCGCACCCTTTGCACTTTATTTTAGTGAGTTACCGTATTTAAGTTTTGAAGATGTCCATGCATTGTGCGAGGCCGTTTTACGATACTTAGGAACAAGAAGCTCCAAGGACATACCAATTATCATAGTCATTCAATCAGATTATGCAAAGGTCATAGGGCAAACGCTACAAGCCATTAATCCAACAGTTCCTATACTATGCATCGATCAAATTAAAGTAGAAACAGGCGATTACATTGACATTGGGGAAGTGCTACCTTCTGGTGTTGTCCCCATTGTAGTGAAAACACTTGCTTTCCACTCAAAGTAAGGAGGATGAACGTGAATCTATCGGTGATATTTGGTGGAGAAAAATATAATTTTCAGTCATTAAAAGATGTGATGGCTAAGGCCAATGAGGAAAAATCAGGAGATCAGCTAGCAGGGATTGCTGCTGAATCTGTCCAACAACGAATTGCAGCAAAAGCTGTTTTAAGTGAATTGTTAGTCAAGGATATACGCGAGAATCCGCTAGTTCCACCTGAAAATGATGAAGTGACACGCATTATTGAAGGCGATATTAATGAACAAATATATGGCGAAATAAAAAACTGGAGTATTGAACAGCTTCGAGAATACATTTTATCGAATGATACAGGTGATCGCGAGTTAAAACGTTTAAGTAAAGGCATGAATTCAGAAGTAATTGCAGCCGTTACGAAATTGATGTCTAACTTAGATCTTGTTCATGCAGCCAATAAAGTAGAAATCTTATCAACTTGCAATATTACGATAGGGCAAAAGGGTACGCTTTCTTCAAGACTACAGCCGAACCATCCAACAGACAATATCGATGGCATTATTGCCTCATTAAAAGAGGGATTATCCTATGGAATCGGTGATGCAGTTATCGGCATTAACCCAGTAGATGATTCGGTCGAAAGCGTTAAAAAGGTGTTACAGGCGACAAAAGAATTTATTACTGATTGGTCGATTCCAACGCAGAACTGTGTATTGGCTCATATTACAACACAAATGAAAGCCATTAAGCAAGGAGCTCCTGCCGATATGATTTTCCAAAGTATTGCAGGGACAGAAATTGCAAACCGTTCGTTTGGCATTTCTGCTGACTTAATTCGAGAAGCAGAGGAACTCGTGAAGAAACAGGGAACGGGAACGGGCCCAAATTTATTTTACTTTGAAACTGGGCAAGGTTCCGAGCTCTCGGCTGAAGCACATATGGGCATAGACCAAGTAACACTCGAATCACGCAACTATGGATTTGCTAGACATTTTAATCCGTACATAGTCAACACAGTTGTTGGCTTTATTGGCCCTGAATATTTATATAACAACAAGCAAGTCATTCGGGCAGGGTTAGAAGATCATTTTATGGGTAAAATGCACGGCATTCCTATGGGCGTGGATATTTGTTACACCAATCATATTAAGGCTGACCAAAATGATGTGGAAGATTTAAGTGTGTTACTAACTGCAGCTGGTGTCAACTTTATTATTGCGGCACCGATGGGAGACGATATTATGCTGAACTATCAGTCTATGAGCTTCCATGATGTTGCAACATTACTCCAAACATTTGGTAAAACACCAGCACCTGAATATTTAGCTTGGTTAGAAAAAATGGGCATTTACGAAAATGGTCGTCTTTCAGCTAGAGCTGGCGATTTATCGATATTTGAAAGGTAGGTGAGACCATTGAATGAACAGCTAGTATCCATGATTACACAGCTTGTGATGGAGAAAATGACCAATACATCGGGCACTTCTTCAGAAACAGCTCCACCAGCTGAAGAACAAAAACAACCATTAATTAAATTTTATGATAGTGCAGCTAAGCATACAGAAGAACTATCAAGTCCACAGGCAACATCAGATCAATCGTTAATTAAGCTTTACCAAACAGCTTCAACAAAGGATTATTCGCAAAATACTACTAATTATGATGTTTCCACAACTGTAGAAACGGCGAAGGCTTTTCAATTTGAAGAGCATAATGTATCAGAAAGTGTGCAAGCAGCTAAAAAGCATACACCTGCAAGAATTGGTGTTGGTAGAGCGGGGACAAGACCAAAAACAAAAACTTGGTTGAAATTCCGACTCGATCATGCTGCTGCAGTAGATGCAGTGTATGGAGAAGTGACAGAAGCACTATTACAAAAACTGAATGTCTTCCAAGTAACAACAAAAGTAACGGATAAAGAAGAATACATTACGAGACCTGATTTAGGTCGCCGCTTATCTGATGAAGCGAAGACACTTATTCAATCAACATGTAAAGCACGCCCAACCGTGCAAATTATTATTTCCAACGGCTTAAGTGCGAGTGCGATTGAAGAAAATGTCCAAGATGTATATTTAGCATTACAACAAAGTCTTACCAATTTAAATATTGAAATAGGCACTACTTTTTACATCGATAAAGGGCGTGTAGCGCTTATGGATGAAATTGGCGAGCTATTGCAAGCAGAGGTCATTGTTTACTTAATTGGTGAACGTCCTGGTCTAGTGTCAGCAGAGTCGATGAGTGCGTATTTATGTTATCAGCCGAGAATAGGTACGGTTGAAGCAGATCGAATGGTCATTTCCAACATTCATAAAGGTGGTATTCCTCCATTAGAGGCAGGAGCTTATTTAGGAACTGTCGTGCAAAAAATATTGCAATACAAGGCAAGTGGCGTAAACCTTGTCGCAAAAGAAGGTTAGGGGGAACAAGCAATGCATCCTCATAAAATTATGGCTGATATTTTGGCTATGCAGATGATTCCTAGAGTGAATAGAGACTTGGCAGCACAGCTTGCGTTGAAGCCAAATCAGCATAGCATTGGGCTAGTCACACTAACCATTGATGATGTCGGATATGTGGCTTTAGATGAAGCGACAAAAAAAGCAGATGTGGAAGTGGTTTATGCAAAAAGCTTCTATGCAGGAGCGGCTCATGCGTCAGGACCATTATCTGGTGAAATGATTGGCATTATAGCGGGTAGCTCCCCAGATGAAATTCGCAGTGGGCTGGAGGCAATTGAGCAAAAGGTGCAATTTGATACGTATTTCGAAGCCATTAATAATAATGAAAACCATGCACTTTTTGCGCATACTGTGGCAAGCTGTGGCAGCTATTTAGCACAGTTAGCAGACGTTAAGATTGGCACTGCGCTCGCTTATTTAATCGCACCACCACTTGAGGCGGTTGTCGGTTTAGATGCCGCTTTAAAGGCAGCAGATGTAGAGCTAAAACATTTTTTGGACCACCTTCCGAAACCAACTTTGGTGGTGGCATAGTTAGCGGCAGTCAGTCTTCCTGCCAAGCTGCTGCAGATGCATTTAGAGAAGCAATTGAACATGTTGCGAGAAATCCGGTTATTTAGAAAGGAGGCGGCTTTATGGCGACATTAGATAAAGACTTATTAGCCATTCAGGAAATGAGAGACGCTGTTAGTCAAGCAAATGCAGCACAAGCGGCCTATATGCAATATTCCCAACAACAAGTGGATAGTATTGTGAAGGCTGTTGCGGATGCCGCATTTAAAGAGGCAGAACGATTAGGCAAAATGGCTGTCGAAGAAACAGGGATGGGTATCCAAAATCATAAAAAAATGAAAAATGAAGTAGCGTCTAGAGATGTATATGAAGATATTAAAGATTTAAAGACAGTTGGCGTGATTGGCACAGATCGACTAAAGAAAGTAACAGAGATTGCTAGTCCATTTGGCGTTATCGCAGGAATTGTGCCAACAACAAATCCTACATCTACAGCCATTTTTAAAACGCTTATTTCTTTAAAAACGAGAAATGGCCTTGTGTTAAGCCCGCATCCATATGCCGTTAAATGTACAAAGGAAGCTTTAGATATTTGTAGAGTTGCGGCAGAAAATGCTGGTGCGCCAGAAGGGTTGTTACAATGTTTAACAATGTCTTCAATGGAAGCGACACAACAATTAATGAAACATCCACAGATTCACTTAATTTTAGCAACGGGCGGTGGGGCGTTAGTCAAAGCGGCATATAGCTCTGGAAAACCAGCTTATGGGGTAGGTCCTGGCAATGTACCAGCTTACATCGAAAAATCAGCCAATATTCAAAAAGCCGCACGTCAGCTAGTGCAAAGTAAATCCTTTGATAATGGCACCATTTGTGCGACAGAGCAGGCCATTATTGTGGATAAAGTGATAGCTGAACAAGTTTTAGCAGAATTAAAGAAACAGCATGCTTATATATTGAATGCTGAAGAAAAATTAAAGATGGAAAAGTTAATATCTCCTGTTCCTGGCAAAGTGAATCCACAAATTGTTGGAAAATCAGCGGTGAGTTTAGCACATTCTATCGGCATTATGGTGCCAGAAGAGACGAAAGTACTTGTTGGGTTGGAGACAATGATTGGAAAAAACATTCCATTTTCACTAGAAAAGCTATCACCAATATTTGCTTTCTACACAGTAGAGGATAGCACAGAGGCCAAACAAGTAATGATTGATCTACTGAATATTGGAGGACGGGGACATTCTTGTTCTATTCATACGGAAAATACAGCGCTAGCAGAGCAGTTTTCGCTTGATTTACCAGTGTCGCGTATTGTTGTGAACACGCTATCTTCAATTGGTGCGGTTGGTGGTACGACTGGATTAGCACCATCCTTTACATTAGGTTGTGGGACATTTGGTGGTAATATTACGTCCGATAACATTACAGCTAGACATTTATTAAATATTAAGCGCATGGCTTATGGCATGAAAGATGTAGAGGTGCCAGCTCCGGAATTTGATTTACATCCGGTGGTAGAAAATATAAAGGCACAAGCACCATCATTGGATACAAAAGTGGTGCAACAAATTGTTGATCAAGTTTTAAAGCAAATTACATTACAAACTAAATAATTGGAGGAATGACAAATGAGTACAGCATTAGGAATGGTAGAAACAAAAGGTCTTGTAGGAGCAATTGAAGCAGCGGATGCAATGGTAAAAGCGGCAAGTGTCAATTTAGTAGGGAAAGTCCATGTTGGTGGCGGAATTGTTACTGTTTTGGTTCGTGGCGATGTAGGTGCAGTAAAAGCAGCAACGGATGCAGGTGCAGCAGCAGCTCAACGTGTTGGAGAATTGCTATCTGTGCATGTAATTCCACGCCCTCATAACGAATTAGAATTAATTTTACCAAAAGCAGAAGCTTAATTACACGACTGAAGAGGCATTCATCGCTTGTCAATTTGATGTGATGAATGCCTACTATCAACAGTAAAAAAATCAATTACTAGATTTAGAGGTGGCTAACTTGAATATAAAATCACAAGCATTTCCAGTTGCCATTTCAGCCCGTCATATACATGTAAGTGAAAAAGATTTACAAGCACTATTTGGTCCAAACGCAACGTTGACAAAGGATTTTGACCTTTCGCAACCAGGACAGTTTGCAGCAAAAGAGCGTGTCTCCATTGAGGGACCAAAAGGAGTCATTCACAATGTGCGTGTATTAGGACCTGTAAGGGCAGCAACGCAAGTGGAAATAAGTCGAACAGATGCGATGAAACTAGGTTTAAACCCTCCCCTAAGACAATCGGGAGATATCGAAAATTCAGCTAGTATTAAACTTATCTATCAACAACGAGAAGTGTTGATCGAGCAAGGAGTCATTATAGCACAGGCCCATATTCATATGACAGAAGAAGATGCGAAAGCATTGGAAGTACACAATAATGAAATCGTTTCTGTAGAAGTTGACAGTGAAAGACCTGTAACATTTCGTGCTGTAGTAGTACGTGTCTCGAATGATTTTAGCTTAGAAATGCATATTGATACAGATGAGGCCAATGCGGGCTTTATTGCACAACAAGCACAAGGAAGAATTGTGAAATCATGTTCGTAAGGAGGAGGTTTGATGCAAGAACAATTAGTGCAAAAAATCGTCGAAGAAGTTTTACAGCAAGTATTAAAAAATCAGCCTTCCCGCCCAGATGACGGTAAAATTCCAATCGGCGTATCCGCGCGACATGCACATCTTGCACAGGCAGAAGTGGAGCAGCTTTTTGGAGAAAACTATCAATTAACGCCGAAGTTTGAGCTTTCGCAGCCAGGACAATTTGCTGCTGAAGAAACGGTCGTCATTGCAGGACCAAAAGGTTCTATTGAAAGAGTTCGCATATTAGGTCCAGCACGAACGTTAACACAAGTAGAAGTGAGTTGGACAGATGCGATGAAACTCGGCGTCAAGCCGCCATTAAGAATCTCTGGAGATATTAAAGACTCTAGCCCTGTGACGTTAATTGGTCCAAAAGGTAGTGTTGTTTTGCCAGAAGGTCTTATTATTGCACAAGCGCATATTCATATGTCTCCTGCCGATAGCGAAAGATTTCAAGTAGTAGATGGGCAGTCGGTACAAATCAAAGTGCAAGGACTACGACCGATTATTTTATCCAATGTGATGATTCGTGTATCTGAGCGCTATCGTTTGGAAATGCATATTGATACGGATGAAGCAAATGCAGGCTTAATTCAGCAAGGTGCTTTTGCAGAAATTGTTAATGGACAAGTGATGGAACCTTTGACTGTAAAGGAAATGCCACTAGTCGCAAAGCAAGCGCCTGCAAAACAATCTATCTATCACTTTGAAAAAAAGCTACTTTCACAGGTAGATGTGCTGGAAATCGAAGCTCAAGAAATTGTCGTGCCAAAAAGAACCATCGTGACAGCATTAGCTTATGACAAAATACGAGAGCTGAATAAAAAAATAACGATTCGCTCTGAATAATAAGTATTATCCAGACAACCTAAAGAGGGTGAGTTTATGCAGATGGGAAGAGTGATTGGCAGCGTATGGGCAACACGTAAGGAAGAAGGGTTAAATGGCTTAAAACTATTAATTATCCAACCAATTGATTCCAACCAACAGCCAATTCGTACGGAAATAGTAGCAGCTGATCGCATCGGTGCAGGGATTGGTGATGATGTACTGATTACGAGTGGAGGGTCTTCCCGTTATATTATGAAGGACAATCCCCTCCCTATTGATGCAGTTGTAATCGGAATTATAGACTCTACAGATGTAATGCGAGGTGAAGACAATGAGTAGCGCAATTGGCATGATTGAAACAAAGGGATTAGTGGGGTCTTATGAGGCTGCGGATGCGATGATTAAAGCATCTGATGTCACGATTGTTAAACAAGAATTTGTCGATGGTGGTATTGTAACAGTCGTCGTAACAGGCGATGTTGGCTCAGTACAAGCAGCAGTCGATGCTGGTAAAGAGGCGGCAAAACGCGTTGGAGAATTATTAGGCGCACACGTCATTCCTAGACCAGACGAAGATGTTTTCAATATGATTAAAGGACCAGAGACGCCAAAGAAAAAACCGGTCTCAACACCGGCACGTGCTAAAAAAACAACAGAAGCAGCAACTACGGACAATTGAGGTGAAGCATAATGGCATTTCGCAAAAATAAAATTGCTGTTATTGGAGCCGGTCATACGGGTGCAACATTGAGTTTATTCCTCGCACAAAAGGAATTAGGCGATGTTGTGTTGCTAGATATTCCAGAAGCTGAAAATCCAACAAAAGGGAAAGCACTGGATTTATTACAAACAGGGCCGATTGAAAAATTTAATGTGTCGATCCAAGGAACAAGTAATTATGAAGATATTGCAGGCGCATCTATCGTTATTATTACAGCCGGTATTCCACGTAAACCTGGGATGAGCAGAGATGATTTAGTGACGACAAATGCGAAAATTATTCAACAAGTTTCGAGACAAATTAAACACTATGCACCTGATAGCATTGTTCTTGTATTAAGCAATCCAGTAGATGCGATGACATATGTATGTTATAAAGAAACAGGATTTCCTAAAAATCGTATTATCGGGCAATCCGGCGTATTAGATACCGCACGCTTTAATGCATTTGTAGCACAAGAGTTACAAATTGCACCCGAAGATGTATCGGGATTTGTATTAGGTGGACATGGTGATGAAATGGTGCCATTAATCCGTTATTCCTATGCAGGAGGCATCCCGTTAGAAAAGCTTATTCCCCAAGATAGACTACAACAAATCGTCGAACGTACACGTAAAGGCGGCGGTGAAATTGTAGGCTTATTGGGCAATGGTAGTGCTTACTATGCGCCAGCTGCTGCCTGTGCGCACATGGTGGAAATCATTATGAAAGATCAACGAAAAATTATTCCTTCCATTGCCCTGTTAGAAGGAGAGTACGGCTACCATGAATTATTTTTAGGTGTACCGACGATTTTAGGCGGTAATGGCATTGAATCGGTTATTGAATTGCACCTTACACAGGAAGAACAAACGGCGCTCCATCAATCAGCACAAGCCGTTAAGCAAGTATTACAAATTTGCCAAAACATTTAACTAGTAGGTTTGAAGACAAATAGCGTTTCCCCAACGTTATATGTCTGCTTTACAATATGTTTGATTGGAAACCGAGCATAAAAATTGGTTTATCCCCAAATTATTTTAAAAAGAAGCTCCCTTGATTAAAAGGGAGCTTTCGCTTTTTAAAATTAAATAAGATGGATTCTGCTGATTTAAGTAAACTCCAATAAACCTTTTGGAAATGTTGATAGGGCATGAGAAGAAACTTTCCCGCAAGAGTTCCCGTGGATTTTTAATTAGTTAAGTATGAAATTACCAAACTGGCAGTGTTATTTAAGCTTGGAATTGTTTGAGTGACGGTCACTTTTTATTAAATAGTAGGCTGTAGTAGCTACAATGCCCAGGGTTAAAAAAGCTACTATCCGTGATATTTCAGTGGCAATTAATGAAAGGGTTAATCCTATCAAACCTCCAATAATAAAATACCAAAAATACTTCATTTAAACCCCTCTTTCTATTTTTGTAATATTCTATAAATTATTTTATATTTTATTTTTTTATTGTACAATTATTACACTAAATTTTTAGGAGGGAGTAAGTAAATGAAAAAATTTTTATTACTATTTCTAACATTTATGTTGGCCTTTACTGCAGTTGCTCCTAATTTAGGGTATGCTGCAAACATTAAGGAGAAAAATGATGATTCCTTGCCCCAGCTTAATAATGAGCCAGTAATTGAACCTTACAGCTTAGAAGATAAGAGTGAAATTTTAGAACAATGTTTGAGGTATGAATTTATAAATCTGTCGAGCAGAATCTCTGCATATTCATTACCTGGGGATTTTACGAACCTGTGTAGAATAATAGAGACACAACACAGAGATAATGTGACTTATAATAACTGGGAACAAAGAGTATTGACGTTTCTTATAAATGGTGGAGTAGCTGTTATTGTTGGTAGATTTACAGCAACACGACTTAGAACATTTGTTAGTAGTGGGATTGCATCTCTGTTCATCACTATTCCAAGAAGTCAAAATTTATATACAACTATTCAAGTGAGAGAATGTGAGGATTCAACAGGTATAAATAGATATTTAGTAATTACGTATTACAGTAATAGTGCTAGAACACAACAATTATATACACATTATACAAGAGCTTAAAATAAGGAAGTAATATAATCACCAAAATATTATAATTATATTTTTGAGTTGAAGTTTAAGTATCCATAAATTTATATCGTGTTGTTTATAGCACATGAATACGTTTTAATGACTCACTTTTTAGGAGAAGCCAAGCCACTAAGATTTTCTGGGCACTCAAAAGCACTAATATACTGAAGGCTCCCTACATATCAAGGGAGCCTTTTTCTTAAACAGAATGTCTATTTAAGCAGATAATAAACTTTGTCCCGCAGATATTTTTCCCAAAAGCGCGCAATAGATTTTTGAAAAAAGAATACTCAATGTAATTCGAAATTTCAATGTCCAAAATATATAAAATTTTCGGAAATATGCTAAACTAGTAACGTAAAAAAGGAGGATGATTGGATATGACTGTACAGCAATTTACAGACTATGTGAAAAAAATGCAGCACTATCAGGAAGCATTGGGGGTAATCTATTGGGATATGCGTACTGGTGCACCTAAGAAAGGGGTAGCGCAGCGTTCAGAAGTAGTTGGCACATTATCGGCCTCCTTGTTTGACATGCAAACGAGTGAGCAATTAGGGGAACTACTGACGGCTTTAGAGGCACAAAACACAGAACTGGACTATGTAACACGCCGTTTAGTCGAGGAAGTACGCAAAAATTACGATCAAAATAAGAAAATTCCCGCTGAAGAATATAAAGAATATGTTATTTTACAAGCGAAAGCGGAAACAGTTTGGGAAGAAGCAAAAGCGACAAATGATTTTGCGCAATTTTTACCTTATCTAGAGCAAATCATTGAATGGCAAAAGAAATTTATACAATATTGGGGCGTTAAAAACGGTTCTACATACAATACGTTACTTGATTTATATGAACCAGATATGACGACGGAGGTGTTAGATCAAGTATTTGGCGAATTACGTGAAACGATTGTGGCGCTTGTCCAAAAAATCGCAGCTTCTCCAAATAAGCCAGATACAACGATGTTATTTAAACAATTTCCGAAAGAGGCACAGCGAGCATTGTCATTAGAGATGCTAACACAGCTTGGCTATGATTTTGACGCAGGTCGCTTAGATGAAAGTGTCCATCCATTTATGATTGGCATTAATCATGGCGATGCACGTATTACAACGAAATATGATGAGCTTGATTTCCGTTCTGCTATCTTTGGCACGATTCATGAATGTGGGCATGCAATGTATGAGCAAAATATTGATGCCAAGCTTGCCGGTACACTATTAGCAACTGGGACATCGACAGGCATCCATGAATCGCAGTCACTATTCTATGAAAATCTGGTCGGTCGCAATGAAAAGTTCTGGGCGCATAACTATGAACGTTTGCAAAAACATTCGCCAGCACAATTTGGAGATGTTCCGTTAAATGATTTTCTTCGTGCTATTAATATGGTAGAGCCATCATTAATTCGCATTGAAGCAGATGAGCTAACGTATCCACTGCATATTATGATTCGTTATGAAATTGAACGTGATTTGTTCAATGGGGATCTACAAGCAAAAAACCTTCCAGAAGTGTGGAATGCGAAGTATGAGGAATATTTAGGCATTCGACCAGACAACGATGCCAAGGGTGTTTTACAAGACGTACACTGGGCAGGGGGCATGTTTGGTTACTTCCCATCCTACGCATTAGGAATGATCTATGCGGCACAATGGAAGCATGCGATGGATCAAGATCTTCCAAATTTTGATGACTTACTCGCAAAAGGCGAGCTTCTGCCAATTCGCGAATGGCTAACAGACAAAGTCCATCAATATGGTGCGCTGAAAAAGCCGTTCGAGCTACTACAAGAGGCGACAGGAGAAGGCTTAAATGCCAAGTATCTTGCAAACTATTTACAAGAAAAATATACAAAATTGTATCAGCTATAAATAACAAGCGATTTCTCTCCAATGAGAAATCGCTTGTTTTTAAAATATTTTACCAGAGCTTAAAGCCTTTTGAGCCTGCTGGTGAATTTGATATAATATCAAAGATTGGAATTGTGTAAGCAAAAATTATTAATGCTACTAAAATGACCAGCCATACTTTAAAGTTTTCAAGCATAGGTGGTGTTGGACCACTGCTTTCATGGATTGAAGCAATTGGGAATTCCTCTTCGCCTTTTGGTGCAAACCAAGCGAGCTTAATCACGACATACGTAATAACTAAAATCGCAATAAATAAAATAGTACCACCAACCGCTTGCGCAATCTGATAGGGAATCCAATCATATGCTTGTTGTGCACCGCCATATTCTGAATAGTCAGAGCGGCGTGGAGCACCAAGTAATCCTGCAATATGCATGGCTGTTGACATGATCGTCATACCTACTGCCCATAGCACGCCAGAAACAATACCAAGTGAATTTAATGACTTTGTCAGTTTACGACCTGTTAAATGAGGGATTAACCAAAATGCTGCTCCAAAGTACGTTAAAACAACTGCACTTGCAAATGTTAAATGGAAGTGCCCTGGAACCCAAATAGTATTATGAATAAGTTGGTTCATCTGGTAAGATGCATTGACAATACCACCGGCACCACCAGGAATGAAAGCAAGCATACCGATAAATGGAACGATAAAACGTGCATCTTTCCAAGGTAATTTTTTAAACCAGCCGAAAAGTCCTTTACCACCAAGCTCACGACCACGTAATTCAAACGTTGCGAATAAAGAGAATGCGGTCATTAAGGAAGGCACAACAACTGCCATTGTTAATACTACTTGTATAAATTTCCATGTTGTATCAATACCAGGCTCTGTTAATTGGTGATGTAAACCAACCGGTACTGAGAAAATTAAAAACAGCATGAATGATAAGCGAGCTAATGAGTCAGAGAAAACTTTTCCGCCAATGACTTTAGGAATGACTACATACCACACCATATAGGCTGGCAATAACCAGAAGTAAACGAGCGCATGGCCAAAATACCAGAAAAGTGTACGAGAAAGTAATACATCTACACGTTCAATAAGACCAAGTGACCACGGTAATAGTTGGAATAAAACAGAAACGGCTACGCCTAAAGAAGCAACGAACCATAGTAAATTATTGACTACTACCATAAAAGATAGTAGGGGAGACGTTTGGCCTTTATGTTCTTTGCGCCACTGAACATAGCGTAAAATTTGTCCTGCCGAACCAATCCAAGAGCCAACAACTACGAGTGTTAAACCGAGATAAAAAATCCAGTGCGCTTGCAATGGTGCGTAAAATGTATAAAGGACAGTTGCTTTATTTAATAACACCATGACTGCAGCCGCAACTGTACCGATCGTCATGAACCAAAAACCAATCCATCCAAGCAAGCGCTGTTTATCTGTTAAAGTACCAGATGTACGACTAACACCTGCGATTTGAAAACCGAATATAAAGAACGTTGTTAAAATAAGACCGAGTAAGACACCATGAACTGTTAATACTTGATAATAGCCAATACCAGCTGGCAATTTGAATTGACCTGAACGTACAAATACTTGTAATAAACCGGCGAGACCACCTAATAATAATGCGATAAATGCCACATAAACATGGGCAAGGGCTAGTTTCGCATCACGACGATCCACCTTTGTCATAGCGTTATTTAGACTCATTTGGATCCACCACCTTCAGCATAGAATGCATAAGCGTATGTCCTGTACCGCAGTATTCATTACATACTATTAAAAATTCACCAGTTTGATTGATTTCAGCTACATATTCAGAAATATATCCAGGTTCAAGCATCATGTTAATATTAGTGCCTGCAATTTCAAACCCATGAATCACGTCTTCACTTGTTGCGATAAATTTTACTTTTGAACCAAGTGGTACTTCAATTTCAGGTGGATTGTAAAAGAAAGCAGATGCTAAAATAACCACCTCATAATCCCAATCCTTTCCTTCCACTTTGTGTACACCTGGATTTGTAAATGGTGCAATTTCTTTTACTTTTTCATAATCGATGGTTTTCTTATTACTGTTCGGATGTGAGCCTTGATGGAATGCACCGATACCAAGAATAATAAGAAATGCAACTAACGTAGCTACGCCAAATACCAACCAGTACTTCTCATATTTATGTATATGCATATCTCTGTTGTCCTCCTCTGTTGTATTACTTACATCATGTTAATGAAATAGTGCCTTTTACTAAGGAAATTAAAAGCGGTCCATAAATAAATTGAAGCAGTATATCCAAATTAAAATAATGATAAAGCCTACTCCGAACACGCCATAAAGTGAACCTTTTAGATTATCTTCTGGTTTTTTATTATTAGCCATTTTTACTCCCTCCTAAGCTTTCATAGTAGCTTTCTTAAAGTCATAATATTACTATCCAATTCAATTTGATGTGAAAAAAATCACACATCTAAGTAGAATGTGTGAAAAAAATGTGAAATATTGAAATGCAAAAGGAGTTGGCTATAATATGAGCCAACTCCTTTCAGATTTATGCGTATAACAAAGCGTATTCATAAATACTAGCTGTAGTTACATAGAATGTATCGTTTGAAAGAGCCACAGTTAACTTGTTATGACTTCTTCTTCAATCGTCAGTAATACCGTAAGTGCACCAATGTTGGGAATCGTAACAGGTAGAACAAATGCTTTTTCAAAACCATAAAGTTTTGTGTTACCGACCATAACAGTAGGTGGTGTAATATCTATTTCTAAATTTTCCTGTCCTACTGCTGTACATAAATTACCTGCAATCATATTGCCAAATTCACCAGTGAAGGATTCTAGCATTTCTCCTTCTAATGGCATACCAAACATTGTACTGCCGATACCGCTAAATACTTCAGGGGAGGAATCTATAATTACACGTCCCTTTACATCTCCAATTAGGCCAATTAATACACCCATTTGCTGTTGTTGAAAGGGCTCAGAAATAATACTTGGCGCTTTCACTTGGATGTCCATAGGTAGGATTGTTTTTAATGCATGGATTGTCCCGTTTAAAATAGTTTGAAAGTACTTCGAATTACTCATCATTACCGCATCCTTTTTCCGACTTTTCTACATCTTACCATGCTGAAAGGGTAAGATGAAAGTATGTCTTGACGAAATCGGATGAAATTTATATTATATTAATGAGAATGATTTTCAAAATCAATGAATTTGTGCTATAGTGTACATAATAAGAAGAAAAGGAGCGGTCAGCAATGACATTCGTTTTCATTGGAGCAACAGTAGCTATTTATATTGGAGTAGGGAAATACGTGATGAAGCAGGCGACTGCACATTTAAATTAATAGTACTATAGTTTGTGGTACTGATTTTCAATCGTTTTTACAGTACATTAATATTTAATTCAAGAGTATGACTTGTGTCATACTCTTGAATCTTTAGATAATATATTTGATGCACAATTTTTCGGGAGTGGAATTTATGGGTTCATTATGTAATTGCAAGGAACTTGTGCAAATAAAAGTGGAAGCAGATATTGGTGCTGATCCATTATGGTGTAAGGTTTGTGGCTTTAATTTGGATATGGATAAAATGGAGATTTCTGATTCCTTAAAGATACAGTTAAGATCATGGATAAATGATTATGGAGCATGGATAAATGTGGACTCTGATAGCTTAATTGTTGGAGGTGAGAATCTAGAAAAACAACATAATGAAATAGGACTAAGATTAACGGAAAAAGTGATGAGTGAAATAAAAATAAAAAATTGTTTTTCAACCTTCTTCAATGTTTTTGAATAGTAATTAAATAGAAAGGAATACTCTAAATGAAAAAAGTACTTGTTCATTTAATGGTTTTTACTCTTTTATTTGCTACTATTGGGACAACTGTAAGTTATGCAAAAGATGATGAAGTTTTTGAAGATGATTACATAGTTGATTACCACGAGGGTGTTGAAGGTTTTGATTGGGCAATTTATCTGGATGATTCAGATGATAATGGAGGTTCTGACAATAATTTAGAAGAGCCTCAAATTGAAGCAAGGGCTCTTCCATTTGTTCCTATTGTTATTGGAGTCGTAGTAAGATTAGTTGCCAAATGGGTAGGAAAACAGGCTGTAAAGAAAATTTCTAAGCATGCAGCTGAAAGAGCTGCTCAAAGAGGTATAACTGAGAGGCATTTTGCATCTGCAATGGCATATGGAACAAAATATGTAGATAAAAATACCGGAGCGAAAATTCTTTATCATTCTCCAACGCAAACTACTTTAGTACTAGATAAAGCTGGAGATGTAGTAGTGACTTCTTATAAGCAAATAGCTCCTAAAGAAGTATGGATACACAAAAATTGGTGAACGACAATCGATTACTAAAATCTATGAAATTCTATTTTCTGAAATCTGAGAGTATGACTTGTGTCATACTCTTTTATTTATGGAATTTTATAGTTCGGATTTCAACTTGGATAAGAACCATCTAAAGTTTAATAGTATAGGACGAAAAATTTAGAATAATAGCATAATTTAATAGCCATCAAGGGCATTTATTTTTAATGTTTGATAAAATTGAAGCAGGTTGCAGGTTATAGAGTTCGGGGAATTGGAGAACCGACTTTGCAGTATTCATTAAAAAAATGAAAAGGGCTTGCGATAAAGCAATGTCCGATAGAAATTAGGTGAAGAATATGAAAAAAATACTATTAACGGGCTTTGTCCCATTTTTAGACTACACAATCAATCCTACGATGCAAATTGTAGAAAGTTTAAACGGGAGTATAATGGACGGCTATGAAATTGTTGGACGGACGCTATCCGTTGATTTTCAGCAATCCGCGCAGCAGTTAAAGCGATATATTGGGGAAATACAGCCTGAAATTATTATGTCCTTAGGGTTAGCTGGTGGACGATTTAAAATCACACCAGAGCGCATAGCGATTAATGTGAAAGATGGAGAGCCTGATAACAATGGCTATGTGCCTGTTGATGAAAGCATTGATGATGGGGGGCAGGATGCCTATATAACCAATTTACCTATTCGGAAAATGGTTGATCGATTATGTAAAGAAGGTTATCCTGCAGAAATTTCAAATACGGCAGGTACTTATCTATGCAATAATATTATGTATGAAGGGCTAGCTTATGCTAAGCAACATACAGGGATTCGTGCTGGCTTTATTCATATTCCGGCATCTTTTGAATTAGCGATTCAGCACGGCAAAATACCAGGTTGGAATATGCAAGATTTAATGACGTGCATTAAGCTTTGTATCGAGGAAACCATTCGTGAAACAAATCATTGAGTTCCCTCATACAATGTGGATTAGTCAATACACTATCCGTTTTGCCTTCGATGAAGCCATTTCGCAAGAAAATTTTCAGCTAGTCCAACAGTTTAACCGCTTTTTGAAAAAAATGCTACATACCAATCTTATTGAAAGTGTTGCTAGTTATCATACGGTTACAGCATATGTGAAACACCAAGTAGATATAGCCTTCTTACAAGAACAATGGCTTACAATGCAAATTAACGCCCAGGTTGGTGAAGTAACAAGCCAACCATTACAAATACCAATTTGTTATGATGAGGAATATGCTTTGGATATGCACCGTGTGATGGATGTTACAGCTTTGCCATTTGAGGCCATAAAAAAATTGCATATGGATAAAGTATATAGTGTCTATTTAATCGGCTTTTTACCTGGATTCCCTTATTTAGGGGACTTACATAGCCAATTATTTGTCCCACGTTTAACAAAACCACGCCCGCTTGTGTCCGCAGGATCGGTCGGTATTGGCGGGTTACAAACAGGTATATATCCCCTCGATTCACCAGGGGGATGGAATATTATTGGTAAGACACCATTCACATTATTTGATATTCATAGGAAAGCCCCTTTTCTCTTTACTCTTGGAGGTCAAGTGCAATTTTACGAAATAACCAAACAGGCGTTTTTAGAAATAAAAGTAAAGGAGTGTAGCAATTGAAGCCACTTCTTATTGTTAAAAAACAAGGTGTTTATGGTAGCATACAAGATCAAGGGAGGGAGGGCTACCGAGCATTTGGGGTCCCTAGATCAGGGCCAATGGACAAAGTATCATTTCAAGTTGCACATACTATTGTAGATAATGCGACAGTGGACCAAACGTCGTTTGAAATGTTTATAGGTGGTTTTGAATTTCAAGCGTTAAATGATGGAACTTATGTATTGACTGGTGCAACTTGTCTGTGTTTATTAAATGGACGTCCCATTGAAATGTGGAAAACCTTTCAATTATTTAAGGGAGATATTTTATCTATCAAAAGCGTAAAGAACGGCTCGATTGTTTATCTCACACCTAAAGGTGGATTTCAAACAGACCTTGTACTTGGTAGTAAAGCCAGCTTACCAATGGTAGATAGTACTCCATGTGTGGGCAGTGTGTTGTATGGGCAACATGCAACGCCATTATCATGGACAAGAGGGCTGTATGCACCTTACCGCCCTTATTTTCATACGGCTATTACAGTAAGGGTTTTTAAAGGGCCTCATTTTCAATTATTTACAGAAGAAAGTAGCCAACAATTTTTAGCTAGCTCCTATCAATTTTTTGGCGGGAATCGTATGGGCTATTATTTAAAAGGGAACGTCCTCGATTTGAAAACGAGGAAAGATATACTTTCAGAAGCGACCCAATTTGGGACAATTCAAGTGCCACAAAGCGGTCAGCCTATTGTTTTAATGGCCGATGCCCAAACAGTCGGCGGCTATCCAATCATTGCTACCATCCATGAAGATGATTTACATAAAGTTGCCCAAATGCGTATGTTTAACACAATAAGATTTGTACTAACGGAGGAATCGTATGCCAATTGATATTAATTGTGATATGGGCGAAGGTATGGATGTTTTGACACTCGACAAAGATGACGAAATTTTAGACTATGTAACGTCAATTAATATAGCCTGTGGGTATCATGCAGGGAATCATACAATCATGCATAGGACTGTACAAAATGCTATTCGTAAAAATATTCGTATTGGAGCACATCCAGGCTATCCTGATCTTCAAGGATTTGGGCGTCGAAATATGGATGTTAGTGCGGAAGAAATTTATAATATGATGGTCTATCAAGTTGGTGCTTTGCAAGCATTTGTCTCGGTAGAAAAAGGCATTCTTCATCATGTGAAGCCACATGGCGCAATGTATAATCAAAGTGCCAATGATATAGAAAAAGCAACAGCCGTTGTCAATGCGGTATATGATTTAAACCCAGCGTATGTTTTATATTGTTTAGCAGGTAGCAAAATCGTGCATATTGCGAAGGAAAAGGGCTTACGCGTCTATGAGGAAGTTTTTTCGGATCGTCATTACAATGACGATGGGACATTGGTAAGTAGAGAAGAGCCGAATGCATTAATTCAAACAGAAGAAGAAATGCTTGTGCATGTCAAAGGTATTTTAACTGCCAATGAAGTGATGTCTGTCCAACAAAAGAAAATACAACTTTCTGCCCAAACATTATGTATACATGGAGATGGCCCACATGCATTGACTTTTGCAAAGAAGATTTTTGCGTTAAGGAAACAAATAGGATAACAAAATGGATGGATGCTCAATAAAAGAGCGTCCATCCAATTAAAAAATACATTGAATGACTCGATTTAATAGCAAAATACTTCTTCTAATGCTATTAAATAGTTGTCACTAATTCTACAGCTTCAATAATAATTGGAGTGCCTGCCGAGATAGTCGCTGTCACAGTGTTAAATGTTATTTCTGTTGCGGAAACTGTATAGGCATCACCTTCTTGAAGCACACCATTGATATATAAATTATAGTAGCCATTAATTACGACTGGGAAAGCAGTTGCTGCAGTACCACTGTCAGTCAAAAACGTTGTTGCAGCAAGTGTTGTACCATCTGTAATGGCAAGTGGTGTTGCTAAAATATTAAAAAATTTCGTGGATGTGCCTGAAACATTGACATTAATATTAATAATGGAAAGTGCCACGTGCATTCACCTCCTTTCAATAGTGCTAGTGAGTTTCGTTAAAAAAGCCGAGAGATTCAATAATAATGGGTGTTCCTCTATAAATAGTTGCGTTATCAGCATTTAAGATGAGTGCATTTGGTGTTACGGAATAAATGCCACTTTCCTGCATAACGGCGTTAATATAGAGATTTACATAGCCATTTGGATAGGTGATAATAAATTCTGGTACATTTACGCCGTTGTCATCAGAAAATAGATTCGCTGCTAAAGTGGCCCCATTTGTCAATTGAATATCGGATGTTACTATATAGAAATATCTATTTACTCTAGGAATAACCATCCCTTCAGGAACAATGATGGAAGGGGGTTGGGGAATAGGGACATCACGAGCTATAATACGAGGCCATCTAAATTGATTTTCACAATCGCATAACGGTGTAATCTGAAAACAATGTTTTTGCTTTACCATTTATATAATCACTCCTTTTATTTTGATCTTTATGCCCCTATAGTTGTATCAGATTTGTTTAGTACTGAACCTCAAATTGTTATTTTGTAACCGCTTTTTAACCTTCACTCTTATCTAAAATATGAAAAAAAAGAAGAACTGCTTAGTTAACTATCCATTTTGCAGATAAAAATAGTAGATTTTCTACAAGGATCATGCTACTTCATTTTGGATAAACATGACTATGTTGACGAATATTACGTCTGAAACCTTGATATATATGCTTTTCAAAGTAAATTAGTGTTATACTTTGCATATCTAATAAGGTAGAATACTAATTGTGAATAATTAAAAGGATAAAGGGGTTACAGTTTTATGAAAGAATTTGACCAACAACTAGAGGGGCTTTTAAAGCAAGCTTCATTACAATACATAATCTATCAGCATAATGGTGATACAGAGCGTATGGATAAAACCTCGCTATTTGCACGTAAATTACAACAGAAAGAATATGTCATCGGTTTTGCTGGCCATTTCTCTGCTGGTAAATCAAGTATGATTAATGCCTTATCTGGTGAGAATTTACTTGCGTCAAGCCCGATACCAACAAGTGCAAATATCGTGAAGGTGCATAAGTCAGAAGAAGATTTCGCCGTCGTTTATATGCATAATGAAAAACCTGTTAAGTTTGAAGCGGGATATGATTTTAAAACCGTTAAAGAACTCAGCAAAAATGGAGATCTTGTATCACAAATTGAAATTGGTCATAGCGCTTCTACATTACCTCTTGGCGTAACAGTGATGGATACACCTGGTGTTGACTCGACAGATGACGCACACCGTATGTCTACAGAATCAGCGCTTCATATTGCAGATATTGTATTCTATACAATGGACTATAATCATGTTCAATCGGAGTTGAACTTTCAATTTACAAAACAATTAATGAAATATAATCCAAATGTATATTTAATCGTTAATATGATTGATAAGCATAAGGAAAATGAATTAAGCTTTGAAGACTTTAAAGCGACTGTTCACAATTCATTTTCAGCATGGGGCGTTGTGCCAAAAGGCGTCTTTTTCACATCTTTACGAGAGCCAGAGCATCCAAATAATGATTTTGAAACAGTGAAAAAAATTGTGATGGATAGCATGAACGATTGGCAAGATCAGCTTGTACAGACAGCAACCAATACGCTACGTTTATTGCAAAGTGAGCATGACAACTTCTTAATGGAAGAAAAGCAAGATCGTTTAGATATTGATGAAGATATTTTAAGTGCCGATGATTGGGCACATCATCAGGATATTTTAGAGCAATATAATAAGTTAAATCGTCAAGTAGAATTATTCTCAGTGGAAGCTTGGAATGAAACATTTGAGGAAGAACGTAAAGAGTTACTTGCTAATGCAGCCATTATGCCGGCCGATGTGCGAGATAAATTGCGTCTTTATTTAGAAAGTAAGCAGGAAGGGTTTAAAGTAGGCGGTTTATTTTCAGCGAAAAAGAAAACTGAGGAAGAGCGTAATCGTCGTAAAGAAGAAGCATACAGTGCCTATCAAACAGTTGTACACGCTCAAATTACGGGTCATTTAAAAGGGTTAATGAAAAAGGCATTAAAAGATGTCGGGGCGTTAAGTGAGGAACGTGCGCAAGCAGTGGATGCTTATGTATTTGATTTACCATTTTCGTTAATTGAACAGCAAGTACAAGTCGGTGCTATATTAACAGGAGAGGCTGTTCTTAATTTTGCCAACCGTGTTGCAGAAGCAACGAAACGTTATTTTATACAGGAAACAGATGTGTGGAAGGATGCACAAGCAACAACATTACAAACTGTTGCAACAGAAACAGCAGCACCATCTAAGTTGAAAATGGCTGGTATGCAGGCAAAAGTAGATGCCATTCAAGCTGTACTAGAAATCGAAAGTTATCAGCAATATAGTGCAGGTGTTATGCACCAAGCAAGCAATGAAATTCGAAAAGAAGCGAATGATCAACTCACACTTTGGGAAAAAGCGTTTGAGCAGGATTTAGCAGATATCCGATTATTTGACGAGTCGATGCTCAAACCAAAAGAAGAGGTTATTCAGCAAGAGGAAACGCAACATGCAGTGAGTACATCTAGTCTACCTATTGAAGGTGTTATAAAACGGGCACTTCATACAGCCAATGCGGTGAAAGAGGTCCAAGGTTTTGCAGAAGTAGCAAGCTATTTAGAAAATAAAGTAGAGCGATTACAGAAAAAGGACTTTACGATTGCATTATTCGGTGCGTTTAGTGCAGGGAAATCTTCCTTCTCGAATGCCTTAATGGGTGCAAAAGTGTTACCAGTATCACCTAATCCTACAACAGCGGCTATTAATAAAATTCGTCCGGTGACACCAGAGCATCCTCACGAAACAGCAGATGTTCAGTTAAAAACGGCAGCACAAATGCTTGAGGATATCCAAGGTTCTTATGCGGCGATTGGTTTAACGGTTTCGTCTTTAGATGAAGCATTTAACCGTGCAGATGAAGGACTAGCGGTACAGCTTACTGATGAACGATTAAATGTGCATAAATCATTTATTCGTGCATATAAAGAAGGCTATCCAACATTTAAAACGGAACTTGGACAAGTGTTACGTGTAGAGCGTGAAGAGTTTGAAAAATTTGTAGCACAAGAAAATAAATCATGCTTCGTCGATAATATTGACTTTTATTATGATAGTCCGTTAACGCGTATGGGTGTAACGCTTGTCGATACGCCGGGGGCAGATTCCATCAATGCGCGTCACACAGGGGTTGCCTTTGAATATATTCGTAATGCGGATGCCATTTTATTTATTACGTACTATAACCACGCATTTGCTAAAGCGGATCGAGAGTTTTTAATTCAATTAGGTCGTGTAAAGGATGCCTTTGAACTTGATAAAATGTTCTTTATCGTTAATGCGATTGATTTGGCGACGACAGAAGAAGAACAAGAAGATGTAAAAGGTTATGTTCGTTCAGAATTACAACGCTTTGGTATTCGTTTCCCACGTTTATATGGGGTATCTAGTTTAATGGCATTAAAAGAAAAAGTAGAGGGTGCTTCATTTGCATCGGGCATGCCGCCGTTCGAGGATGCTTTCCATACATTTTTAAATGATGAGCTAAGTGCATTAGCGGTGCAGGCACTTGCAGAAGAAGTGGACAAAACAGAGCAACGTTTAGGTGATTTAATTGCTCAAACAGAGGAAAACTTAAAACGTAAAGATGAGCGTTTAGCTGAGCTGACTACGCTTGAACAGCACATTAAATCGAAGTTTAATGCCTTAAATACAAGCATGATGGAAAGTGAAACAAAACAGGAACTAGATGAATTATTGTATTATGTTTTACAACGCGTCTTTTATCGCTACCCTGAATTCTTTAAAGAAGGTTATAACCCTTCAACCTTTGCGGCTATGCCTGCACAGCAAGCATTAGAGCATGCGTTGAAAGAAGTCTTGCAAAGCTTACGATTTGATTTTACACAGGAAATGCGTGTTACAAACTTCCGCTTATCCCAATTTATTAGTAAGAAAATGCAACTTCGTTTTAAAGATGAAGTCCGTGAGCTGAAAGAAATGAACCGTAGCTTCTCGTTTTTAGCCTTTGAATCATCTGAGCCAGATTTATTAGCATTTGAAGGTCCATTTGCAGATGGTACAAAATATGCAAGTGTGAAATCGCATTTCCGTAATCAAAAAGCATTTTTTGAGAAAAATGAAAAAGTCAAGCTAAGTGAAGCGTTAGAAGCATTAACAAAGCCAGATGCTCAAAATTATTTAGATGGACAAAAAGTAGCACTCATGACTTGGGCCATTGCCTATATCGGTGAAGAAGCGGAAAGATTACGCTTGCATATTTACCATCAAGCACTAGAGCAAATTGCAACTGAACGACTTGTGTTACAAGAGGAAAGTCGATTAGCTTCCTGGAAATCAATTTACGCACAACTACAATACGCATGAGGTGATTCACATGGGAAAAGTGTTCAAAACAGTTGAGGAAATTCAAGTTGACGGTGTCCGTTTTGTAGATGCTCGCTATGATTTACAAAACAAACAATTTGGAAAGCAAGCATTTGAGGCAGGTCATGCACCAGGAGCGGTGTATGTTGATTTAGAGCAAGATTTATCAGATATGGAAAGCGAAAACGGCCGTCATCCGATGCCGAGTAAGGAAAAGCTTGCGTCTGTCTTTCAAGAATTAGGTCTGCGCTACGAAGATCAAATTGTCGTTTATGACCAAGGAGCATCACCGTTTGCACCGCGCGCTTGGTGGATGTTAACCTATGCAGGTTTCCCAAATGTGGTCATTGTCAATGGTGGAGCGACGGCATTGGAAGAAAAAGTGACGTTCACAAAGGATATTGTGAAATATGCGCCGACAACGCTTGATTTGAATTGGCAAGATCATCTGTATGCGCCACGTGAAGTAGTTAAGGCAATTGTTGATGGAGAACAGTCAGCAACGCTATTAGATGCACGAGCTGCTGCCCGTTACCGTGGTGAAGTTGAACCGCTTGATAAAGTGGCGGGTCATATCCCAACTGCTAAAAACTTTGATTGGGAGCAGTTAAAAGTTGAAGGAACACTGCAAGCTAATGATGCGCTTCGTGCGAAGGTTGCACAAGATGAACAGATAGTGGTTTATTGTGGCAGTGGTGTCACAGCATCACCGCTCTACGCAGTACTTGCAGATGAAGGTTATGAAAATATTCAGCTCTATACAGGAAGCTATAGCGATTGGATTACAGCATACGATGTAGAAACTGGAACAAATGAATAATTAGGAGAAGACGCTCACCTTGGTGGGCGTTTTTTTCTTCAGAAATACTTGGCCAGATTAAAATAGATCGCTCATGGGGCTTCAAATGGAAATTTACGCTAAAAATGACTCGTCATTCATTTTATGCTACACTTTTTTTACAAAGGGGAAAGGGGAAACATATGTATAAATTAGAGAAAAGTATTGAAATCGAACAACACGGTAACGTGCAATGTGCACATGGTAAAGTAGCTGTTCAAGGTATAGGAATGAGTGTCTATAGCTTTTATGTGGATGGACTCCTGATTGATACAGGTTCTAATTCGCTTGCAGAGGAGTTTCAATCTTTTTTTCGCGAGCTGTCGGTTGAACAAGTTGCGTTGACTCATGCACATGAAGACCATTCGGGCAATGCTGCTTGGATTCAGCAACAACAAAAGATCCCGATTTACGTTCATCGTGAGTCCATTGCGAATTGTGCGGAAGACGGAAACTATCCATTCTATCGTCAGGCGCTCTGGGGACAGCGACCAGCATTTATTGCACAGCCATTTGGAGACACACTTGAAACGAAATCTGCCACTTGGGACATTATTACGACACCAGGACATACAACAGATCATTTGTCGTTTTACAATCGGGCAACAGGTGCCATGTTTACAGGAGATTTATATATTCAAACGAAGACAAAGGATGTGCTCGATGAGGAAAACATCGTACATACTTTGGCATCGTTAAAGAAACTATTACATTTTGACTTTGAGCAGGTCTATTGTTGCCATGCAGGTTTTCTTGCGGATGGTCGGGCGAAAATAAGCGAAAAAATTGCTTATTTAGAGGACTTGGAGGGAGAGGTGCGAAAGCTCTATTCCCAAGGTTACACAGACGATGCCATAACGAAAGCCATTTTTCGCCGAGAGTACCCAATCACCAAGGTGTCGGGGGAGCAATGGTCATCCAAACATATTATTACCGCTTTTACTAAGCAATTTAAGCAAGAGTCTTAAAATACATCGCGGGTAAAGCGTGCTACTTCGCGGGTATTTTAGCTCTTTCCGCGGGTAAAGTGTGCTACTTCGCGGGTATTTTAGCTTTTTCCGCGGGTAAAGCGTGCTACTTCGCGGGTATTTTAGCTCAATCCGCGGGTAAAGTGTGCTACTTCGCGGGTATTTTAGCTTTTTCCGCGGGTAAAGCGTGCTACTTCGTGGGTATTTTAGCTCAATCCGCGGGTAAACTACACTACTTGGCAAGTATGTTCCTTTTTAATTTGAGTTAGTCCTCGCTCTGAGAGTCCTTCTGCTAAGGACTCTTTTTTCTGTTGTTAAAAAAGTTTGTGAAAAAATGTGAATAAAATGTGGCGAAGTTAGATTTCACAATGGATGCGCTTACATGAGTTTGTGAAATTGTTCTCATTTACTGCAGTAAAATACTATGTGAAAAGCTGAACAGGTTGATTGCTGTTATGACTACGTTTTTTAAAAGCTAAAAAAGGTTATTTATTATATTATAATAATTGATTGTGAAATTAATAACAATACAATAAAACGTTATAAATGATAGAGAATATTGATTTATCAAAGAAAATACTGCTTTTTAGAGTTTTTTCATTGACTACGATTTCACAAAGTATTATGATACTGACATACAATAAAACAGAAGAAAAAGGGGCGGATTGAATGGATATTATGAAAAAAGCGTTAGATATGCATGCACAATATAGTGGGAAATTAGAGGTGATTTCAAAAGTACCTGTGCAAGACTCTTATGATCTTAGCCTTGCGTATTCGCCTGGTGTAGCGGCACCTTGTATTGAAATTGAAAAAAATCCATCGCTTGTCTATGACTATACAATGAAGGGCAATATGGTGGCTATTGTATCTGATGGTACTGCGGTGTTAGGGCTAGGGGATATTGGGCCGAAAGCAGCACTACCTGTAATGGAAGGTAAAGCAATTTTATTAAAGCGTTTTGCCAATGTTGACGCTTTTCCACTATGTTTAGATACAAAAAGTACGGATGAAATCGTCAGCATTGTGAAGGCGCTTGCGCCAACATTCGGTGGTGTTAATTTGGAAGATATTTCTGCACCACGTTGCTTTGAGATTGAAGATCGTCTACGTCAAGAATGTGATATTCCGGTGTTTCATGATGATCAGCATGGTACGGCAATTGTTGTAGGTGCTGGGATGATAAACGCAAATCGTATTGTGAAGAAGGACGTAGCGACGATGAAAGTAGTTATTAACGGAGCTGGTGCGGCTGGTATTGCCATTTTACGTATCCTTGTACAAATGGGTTATAAAAATATTTATATGTGTGATACAAAAGGAATTATTTATGAAGGCCGTGCGGAAGGCATGAACCCGATTAAAGATGCGGTGGCACATTTAACAAATCCGGAAAAATTACATGGTACGTTGGATGATGCTCTCGTAGGTGCCGATGTCTTTATTGGCGTATCTGTTGCGAATTTACTAACAGAGGCACATATTGCATCAATGAATGAAAATCCAGTTGTCTTTGCACTTGCGAATCCAAATCCAGAAATTACGTATGAAAATGCGAAAGCGTGGGGTGTTCGTATTATGGGGACTGGTCGTTCTGACTATCCAAATCAAATTAATAATGTCCTAGCTTTCCCAGGGATTTTCCGCGGAGCATTAGATGTCCGCGCAACAGATATTAACGAAGATATGAAGTTAGCAGCAGTAGAGGCGATTGCTTCTCTTGTGAGTGATGAAGAATTAACTGAGGAATATATCGTGCCTAAATCATTAGATGAGCGTGTTGTTGAAATTGTTTCACGTGCAGTTAGTGGAGCAGCCGTTGCATCTGGTGTATCTGAGTTATTCCAGCAACAAACCGTCCTTTCGGTATAATGTAAATTGTTATGGTCCAAAAAATCTCCCGCTCTCAATAATTTGAGAGGGGAGATTTTTTTAAATCATACTGATACCGATTATTCCGATGAATATGATAATAACAAGGATAAATATGATGATTATACTAACAACTGAAGGAATAAGGACTGTAAAGAATGCCTTCCAATTTGAAAATCGATGTGCTTCTGCTACAACACCAACTGTAATAACCATAGACCAAATGCTAGTAACAGCTGTCATAAGTATTGACGGCCAAAAAATCCAAGGGGCTGATTCCATGTAGTTAGCATCCATTAAAGACTCAGGTGATGTAAATAGCCATATTAAGTAGAATGGAATAAGCGCAATAAATGGTACACCCGCTAAGCTCAATCCTTTAAACATTTCAGAAAACGTTGCACTACCTTTAAATAATTTACCGACTAACCACAAAATTAGGGTAGAAAAAGCTGTACCAATAATTGCTGAAATCGGTGCTAAAATCACACAGAATAGCACGATAATCCAAGGGGATACATCAAGTAAAAAATTACTATCTATAAGACCAGTAAGCATAGCTCCAATATAGGCAATGGACATAACAAGAATTGCATAACCGATTGATTTGGCATCAATCATATAGCGAGCAGTTTGCTTTGGATGCATCCAAGTAGACAGAAACGGATTCACTTTAGACCTTTCTTGTTGCGGTGTTTCATTATAGTTTTCCATTAAAGTACCTCCAAAGATGATAATATATGTTTCTATTCAATATACGAGTGAAGTGATAAAAGGTTTCAAAAAAATTTGTTAGATTGGAAATTTTGGATTGAATGTAAAAACATTACTACTACACACTAAAGAAAACCCCTCCATGCATTGGTTGCATGAAGGGGTTAGTGATTAGTCAGCTAACATAATTTTTTCAAGCTCTAATGGCTCAATATATTGTTCACCTTTGTAAGCGCGCATATTGCCGCCAGAAATTTCATCAATTAATAATATTTCATTTGTTTGAGCGTCACGCCCAAATTCTAATTTAATATCGTAAAGTGTTAAGCCTTTTTTCGCAAGCTCAGCACCAACAAATTTAGAAATTTCAATTGTGCGTTGTTTTAAAATAGCATATTCTTCATGTGTTAACAGGTTTAACATCGCTAAAGCATCTTCAGAAATTGGAGGATCTAGACGATCATCATCTTTGATTGTTACTTCTACGAAAGAGTCTAAAGGTTGTCCTTCTTGTACGTAAGCACCATAGCGACGTAGGAAAGAACCAACAGCTTTGAATCGGCAAATGACTTCTAAGCCTTTTCCAAAAACCGTTGCGGGCTTTACAGTCATTGTAGCATCATCGAAGTTTGCGTCTACGTAGTGAGTAGGGACACCTTGTTCGTTTAGTTTTGAGTAGAAATAAGAAGTTAGGCGAAGACCTGCAAGACCTGCACCATCAATTGTTAAACCAACAGTATTTGCGCCCGGATCAAATACGCCATTTTCACCAGTTACATCATCTTTAAATTTTAATAAATAATGACCATCTTCTAATTTGAACACATTTTTCGTTTTACCTGTATACAATAATTCCACAAAAAACCCTCCAATATTTCATAGTACACAATAATTATAACACGAATGTTTTAAATATATAATATAAATAATGTTCGTTTTAATCTTTGTTATACTTATTTTTTCACCTATATTCTACAAAAAAATAAGATGATAACGAATGTTCGTTATCATCTTAAGTGAAATTAAGAAGATTCTAAATTTTATCAATAGATTCTAGTTACTAGATGCTAGAACGATTGAATAAATTGTAAAAGGATTTTATTAATATACGCCTTCAGATAGCATACCATCAGCAACTTTAATAAAGCCAGCGATGTTTGCTCCAACAACTAAGTTGCCTGGGTAACCGTATTTATCAGCAGCAGCTTTACTATCTGCGTAGATATTTTTCATAATTTGGTGTAACTTCGCATCTACTTCTTCAAATGACCAGAATACACGGCTTGAATCTTGTGCCATTTCTAGTGCAGATACAGCAACACCACCAGCATTTGCTGCTTTAGCAGGACCAAATAATACGCCAGCATTTAAAAATTCGTTAATTGCTTCAAGGTCAGATGGCATGTTAGCACCTTCACCAATTGCTTTTACACCGTTTGAGATTAATGTACGAGCAGCGTCGCCATTGATTTCGTTTTGTGTAGCACATGGAAGCGCGATATCACATGGAATTGACCAAATTCCTGTACAACCTTCTGTAAATGTAGCATTTGGACGGTAATTAACGTAAGTTGATATACGGTCACCTTTTACTTCTTTAATTTCTTTAACGGCATCAAGATCTAAACCTTCTGGATCATAGATATAGCCTGAAGAGTCAGAGCACGCAACTACTTTAGCACCATAAGCTTGAGCTTTTTCAATTGCATAAGTCGATACATTACCAGAACCAGAAACGACAACTGTTTTACCTTCAAAAGAATCATTTGCATCTTTTAACATTTCTTCTACAAAGTATACTGTACCGTAACCAGTTGCTTCTTTACGAGCTAATGAACCACCATAACCAGGAGTTTTACCTGTTAATACGCCAGATTCATTTGCTTTTGTTAAACGTTTGTATTGACCCCATAGATAACCCACTTCACGAGCACCTACACCGATATCACCAGCAGGAACATCGACATCTGGCCCAATATGACGGTATAATTCAGTCATGAATGCTTGGCAGAAGCGCATGATTTCTGAATCGGATTTACCTTTTGGATTAAAGTTAGATCCACCTTTACCACCACCGATTGGTTGACCAGTTAAAGCGTTTTTAAAGATTTGCTCAAAACCTAAAAACTTAATAATTGATTCGTTTACAGAAGGGTGGAAACGAAGTCCACCTTTGTAAGGACCCATTACATTGCTGTATTGAACGCGGTAACCACGGTTCACTTGTACTTGGTTGTTATCATCTTGCCAAGCGACACGGAATGAAATGATGCGATCTGGCTCAACGATACGAGAAAGAATATTTGCTTTAATATATTCAGGGTGTTGTGCAAATACAGGCACTAATGAAAGGAAAATTTCTTCAGCTGCTTGTAAAAACTCCGCTTGATGGCTATTTTGTTGTTTTAGTTGCTCGAACACGCCGTCAACGTATTCTTGTGCTAATTGTTCATTGCTTAAAGTTGTTGTTGTCATAATGAAAACCTCCAAATTGGTTGATAGGTGTATCGTATATCTATTTTTCACACTATTCAATAAAATACTTTTTCCAAGTTGGATAAGTTTGTGAAAAAATGAGCAAACAGGGCCGAGAAAATATTATATTAAAATAATATACAAGTACTTGATTTATCTAATAATGAGAAGGGAATGATGCCTTATTGTGAAGGTATTAATTGATGCTGATGCCTGTCCAGTCGTGGATTTAGCGCTATCTATATCATCTGAGTTTGAGATTGAAACTATCTTGTTTTGCGATACATCACACCGTATTGAACGTGATAATGTAATAACAATTATTGTACCAAAGGGTCCAGATTCGGTTGATTTCACGCTAGTGAATGCGCTTTCAAAACATGATATTGTTATTACACAGGATTACGGTTTAGCGGCCATGGTGTTGGCACGTGGAGGTTATCCAATCGATCAAAATGGCAGGGAAATGTCTAATGAAAATATCGAACGTTTGCTCGATATGCGCCATGTTGGGCAGAAAATTAGACGTGCTGGAGGACGAACCAAGGGACCTAAAAAAAGAACGAAAGAAAATAATATGCTGTTCGAAATGAAATTTCGACAAATTTGTGAACGAGCAATTTTAGCGCAAAAAATGGAGGAATCAGCAGATGGAAAATGACCTAAAACACGAATTATTTCACCAATATCCACTATTAGAAACGATAAAAAATCGGGAGACTGTATTTTGGGAGAATACAAAATGGACGAAAAAGGCAAAAACAACACTCTTTTCTAACGAGGAGGTTAAAGATGCGGAAGAAACGCTGCAACGCTTTTCTTCCTATTTAATTATTGCTTATCCTGAACTATTACACAGTAAAGGGCTGATTGAATCACCTATTCAACAAATTGCACAAATGAAGAAGGCACTCGAGAGAATGTTCGCACTATCCATTCCAGGTAAATTCGTTTTAAAATGTGATCACACGTTGCCTATCTCTGGTTCCATCAAAGCTCGTGGTGGAATCTATGAAGTTTTAAAGCATGCAGAGCGTTTGGCGATTGCTAATGGTATGTTAACAATAGAAGATGATTATGCGGTGTTCGCCACTGAAGAACTACGGACGTTTTTTCAGCAGTATACGATTGCCGTAGGTTCAACTGGTAATTTAGGGCTCAGTATCGGCATAATGGCTAAAAAATTAGGGTTCAATGTCGTTGTACATATGTCTAGTGACGCAAAAGAGTGGAAGAAAGCGTTGCTAAGAGAAAAAGGTGCAACGGTTATTGAATATAAAGCAGACTATAGTGTTGCTGTAGAACAGGGGCGTCTGGAAGCTTCACAAAATCCAATGTGTCATTTTATTGATGATGAAAATTCAAAAGATTTATTTGCTGGCTATGCAGTAGCAGCAAAACGCCTAAAAGTCCAGTTAGAAAAGACAAACATTCAAGTGGACAAAGCACATCCATTGTTCGTTTATTTACCATGTGGGGTAGGGGGTGGACCTGGAGGGGTTGCATACGGTTTACGTGAAATATTCGGGGAGCATGTTCATATCTTCTTTGCAGAGCCAACTGCCTCACCTTGTATGATGATTGGGCTTATGACAGGCTTACATGATGAAATCAGTGTAGAGGATATTGGCTTGGACAATCAAACAGAGGCAGACGGTCTTGCTGTAGGGCGTGCTTCTAAATTTGTAGGAAAAGTGATGGAATCGTATATTAGCGGTTGCTATACCGTAAAAGATGAAGAATTGTTTATGTCCCTTGCTTTAGCAATGGAAAGTGAAGGGGTATTTTTAGAGCCTTCTGCACATGCCGGAATGTTTGGCCCCATTCATTTGCTAAAGAACGGACAAAACTATATAGAAATGCATCATTTACAGGATAAAATGGAACAAGCTACACATCTTGTCTGGGCAACAGGGGGAAGTATGGTACCACAAGAGATGCGAGAACAGTACATGGCGAAGGTGAACATGTAGCAAAAATAAATAATGAATCACAGTTAATGATAAAATGATGAGTAAAGTCAATAAAAAGACAGATATGCTCTGTTAGAGTGGTATGTGTCTTTTTATTTTGCAGGATGTTAATTAGGAAATATTTTTAGTTAATAGGAAAGGATTGAACGTTATTGAAGGATTCATTAAAGCAGGCGATTATTTTACAAGCAGTAGAGGAGTCAGTTACTTATACGGATAGTAAATTAGGTGGAAGACCGTATTGTAAATTAGGTGATGACTTCCCAGTACATAGTAGTGGCATACCATATATGTTTATAGCACAGCTTAATTTTGCAAAGCTACCTAAGCTAAAAGATTATCCACAGCAAGGGCTTCTACAGTTTTTTGTGTTGGCTGATGAAGATTATGGTGTTGACAAGGATGGCTATTATTGTCGGTATTATTCGGACTTTGATCCCTCTCATGATATCGAGCCATTTTCAGATGAAGAAATGGAGTATGAGCTATGTGAACCGATTATTTTTGGGGGTCCTTATGCATTGAAGGCAACATTACTTCAAGAGCTAGTACCGTATACGGATCCTCGCTCCGTTCATTATGACTTACCAATAGAGAATCCTGCTTATTCAAAGTACTTTGATGAAACAGATGGTAGTGGAACGAAAATAGGTGGCTATGCATTTATGGATAAAAATAGCTTTGATGAAAAAAATAGCAATGCTGAGTTACTATTTCAATTAGATATGGAAGGTAATGCCAAAAAAACATATGCTATGATAGCAGACTCGGGTACATTACAATTTTTTATAGAACGAGATTCGTTAATTGCAAAGGATTTTACTCAACTTTATTATTATCTTTATAGTCTGTAAGAAAATTGTCTAGATAAGAAAAAATGTTAGAACGACTTTAGTCAATCTAACATTTTTTCTCTTTTGTCCAAGCTCATAGGTCAGCTAATTAGGGGCTTGTAATCGTATTCGCCTGTGCGGCTAAAAACACTTTATGTGCTGCGCTGACACCTGCACCTGGCTCAAAGTCATAGGCAAAGTCTTGCAATGCCGCTTCCATTAAAGAAACGGCTTGTAAAATATCGCTAGGGAAGCAGTAGCCCATATGCCCAAATCTAAAAATTTCCCCTTGTAAAGGCCCAAGACCACCAGCAAAATCTAAATGATAGTGTTGTTTAAGGTGATGTAAAAACGCATTTAATGCAATTCCTTTTGGCGCCATGATAGCAGTAATCGTTGGTGAAGCGAACTCATCCGTTGTCAATAACTCCATGTGAAGAGCTTTCATTGCACTGCGCACCATATTTTTCATCAATTCATGGCGTGCAACAGTGTGAGCAAAGCCACCTTCTTCTTCAATGAGTTTACATACTTCACGTAATCCATAAATAAGTGTGATGGTAGGGGTATTTGGTGTCATCCCTTTGTGAGCCCAATCACGATAGCTCAATAAATTTAAGTAATAAGATGGCATAGTATTTTCTTCGATAACTTTCCAAGCTCTGTCACTAACGCTAACGAGAGAAAGCCCAGGTGGAAGCATCATCGCCTTTTGCGAGCCTGTTACGAGGATATCAATTCCCCATGCATCCATCTCAGCAGGAGCTCCACCAATACAGCTTACGCCATCAACAATAACTAACGCATCGCTTTCTTCACGCACGACTTGTGCTAACGCTGCAATGGGATTTAAAATACCTGTTGACGTTTCGTTGTACGTAATAAAAACAGCTTTAATATGCTGTAGAGGTTGTAAAAAAGTACGCAACTCTTCAGCTGTGCATGCTTGTCCCCATTGTTTTGCTAGCTTATGTACGTTAAAGCCATATTTTTCGCAAATTGAAACAAAATAATCTCCAAAAGCTCCTACGGTAATGACAACAACATCATCGCCCGCATTAACGGTATTGACAGCTGTAGCCTCCAGTGCTGCTGTGCCACCAGATGGAAGCAATAATATGTCCTGCTTCGTGCCGAAAACAGCTTTCACTAGCTCTGTCGTTTCACGATATAGCTCAACAAATTCATTGCTTCGATGGCTGAAGATATCTCGGTTCATCGCAAGTTGCACTTTTTTAGGAATCGGTGTAGGTCCTGGATGTCTTAAAATATTTTCATACATAAATAAAATCCCCTTTGTTTAAAAATTAGAAATTCTAAATTTTCTAACTATAATATAGCATATTCATCTGGAACGCTGGCTTCATTTTGGAAAAAATATTGGAAATAGGAGGGGATATGAACAGAAACGACAAGATATAAGCACAAAAAAATCCGCTTTCCGTCTTGCTGGACGAAAAGGGATTTAAAGAGGCACTTTACACTACAACTATACGATAAATGGTCGCTTCATACGCATTAAGCCGTAGATAGCATAGAATAAGCCACATGTAATAATAGATAAAATAATGTAGAGAACGGCTTTTCCAGACTCACCAGTCCAGCGGAATAGAAGACGATATGTGTAGTAAACCCAATAGCCGAACATAACAAGTGAAGCAATAAATCCAACTAATGGGACGAACGAAATGATAAATAATGCTGCATAAATGAATGTTGTTTTTTTCGCTGTTGCACGGATTGTCGCATCATCATCACCATTGGCGGTAAGTAGAAATAAACTATAAATATTGATAATTGGAATCCATGCTATATAAGCTACATCGCTAAAACCGTTTGTTTTCGAAGCCATAAAATAAATAAGTGCATTCACAACGTACCCAACAATTAACATGCCCAATAATACGAAAAAGAAAACCACCATGAAACCACCAAAGACTGCATCATAATCACTATAATACGGATCATAATAATTCATTAAAACTCTCCCCTTTCAATACGTTTATTTAAGCACATAAAATCCACATCATTTCCCAAGAAATATCGTAATAGTCCTATAAAAATGGACTAATTACTTTAGGGAACATTAAATCACTTTATGATATCATCCAGTTCAACATGCTCTGTAAGTAAATAAAAAAACAACTATTTTTTATAAATATCGGTATAATTGTAAGCAAGTTTTATTGTATGGAAAATAAAAATATAGAAAAATAAGTTATTCACTATAAAAATTTGATAAATCTAAATCCCCCTGATTTATCAGCTAGCAGAAGGAGACCGTTTGTATGAATCGTCCAATTTAAAAATCGCTCATTTTAATGAATGGTATTTCGTTAAAAATGGGGGAGGCAAGTTTCATGAATCGTCCAATTTAAAATCGCCCATTTCAATGAATTTATTTTCTTGAAAAATGGGGGATAGTTTATGAATTTGGGTAGAAATTTTTGGTTATTACTTGTAGGGCAGTCACTTGCCAATATAGGTGACGTTTTATATATCGTAAGTGTTATTCATATCATTTATCTTTTAACGGGATCAGCTATTGCCGCATCCTTTGTGCCATTTACGATTGCAACATCGATGTTTGTGTCCAGTATATTGACGCCGCTTTTGTTCGAGAAGGTAAATTTAAAGTGGTTAATGGCAGGTTCGCAAATCGGAAAAACGTGTTTATTATTTGCTTTAGGGCTATTGTTAGTTAGCATCTCCACAACAAATTTTTACCTGTTGTTTATTGTCATCAGTATGATTGCATTTCTTGATGGCTGTGCCAACCCAATAAGACAGACATTGGTTCCTCATTATGTGAAGGATGAACAATTATTGAAAGCAAATGGCATAGATGAAGGAGTCACGCAATTTATTCAATCCATTATGTGGTTTGTAGGGAGCCTATTTTTACTTGTTCTCAGCTCTCAGCAACTTATTTGGGTTGTGGGGTGTTTGTTTGCCATAGCAAGTTTTGTATTATCTTTATTAGAAAATGTAGACCAGCCATCACTCGAACAACAAGGGAAAATAGATCAGGTTGTTAAGGGCTGGAAAACATTGTGGAATGCCCCTTTGTTACGTCAAATCGTATGGATTGATATTCTTGAAACCATTGCGGGTACGGTATGGATTGCAGCCATTATATTGGTATTTGTCCATGATGCTTTGCATGTTGACAAGCGGTGGTGGGGCTTTATCAATGGCACATATTTTGTGGGATTAATAGTGGGCAGCATTTATTGTGTGAAATATAGCGCATCCATTGAAAAGAACATAGCGCAAGTGATGGTGATTGGATCATTATTTACGTGTTGTGCCACTATTTTATTTAGTGTCAACAGCATGCCAAACATTGCATTATTTTTAACTTTTTGTGTGGGGCTTTTTGGGCAAATAAAGAGCATCCCACAACATACCGTTATTCAAACAAGTGTTTCAAGAAAGGAATTATCTGCTGTTTATACGGCTTTAAGCGCTATCTTAACGGGGGGATTTGGCATTGCCTCTTTAGTAATGGGCATAATAGCAGATGTATTCGGCATAAGAATAGTATTTATGATTTCGGGTCTATTACTAGCAATAGTAAGTATCCTAATCGGTAAAAATAGGCAGTTGTTTGTAATCAAAATGAATCAATAATAAAGAGGCTTACATCTCTTCTATGGGATGTAAGCCTCTTTTATTTGGAAATAAGACTATTATTTAAATTTAAAAGCTTCAAAGTTGACATCGATATCGTTAGTGCTAGATTGTTTAAACTGTTTTGTAAAACGTTTTACCATTTTTTCAGGCCCACACATAAAGATACTCGTATGGGCTGGCACTGAAACATCATCAAATGTCAGCCTGTCCATAGTAGTCGTATCAATAAAATTCACTTTGAAATGTTTATTGTTTTCTGCATATTTTTGCAAAAGATCTTTGTGAATCGCATCGTTGTGCCCACGGTAAGTGTAAAATAATTCAATGTCTCGATCGGTAGGATTAGATTGTAAATAAGATAAAAAAGGTGTAATACCTACACCGCCTGCTATCCAAATTTGCTGCTGATAACCTTTGTCAAAGTCTAGATGACCATAGGGGCCTTCAACGGCTACTTTTGAATCTAATTGTATCAGTGCATTGACCTTTTTAGTAAAATCTCCAAGTGCTTTAATCGTTACATATATTTTTTGCCCATCTCCACATGAAATAGAGAAGGGATGTGGCGCTTTTTCTAGCCCCGTTTGGAAAATTTTTAAAAAGATATATTGGCCATTTTGATAACTCAGTTTGCGATCTAAAGTCAATTCTAATTCAACAGCACTGTCACCTAATTTCCGAATGCCTGAAACTTTACCCGTATGTTTAAAGCGCATGTCCTGATACATTGTCAGCATGTACAGAGCGGACATAGTCCCGACAATAGCAGTAATGGCCGTAAATATCCCTAAAGGTGTCGGTTGAAATAAATCATATCTACTTGAGAAGTATGCATGGTAAAGACCTAATGCATAAGGAATTAGCAATAGGCGGTGGATATAGCGCCAATGCTCATATTTTAGAAATTTAGCAAATAATGCTATCACTATAAGTCCGATAAAGCCATTTTGCGCCAGCTCTCCAAGTTCTTTTGCAAATTCACTCAGCGGCGTTTCAATAGCTTGGTCTCCATGAGGGACCAAATCCTGTAATTGGCTGTGTAGAATGACCAACCCTAATGACAAAATCGCCAAATATTTATGGTACATATAAACATATTCTAAGCCGTGAAACCATTTTTCAAGAATTTTCACTCGTGTTGCTAATAAAAATACTAGAAAAAATCCAGTGATCGCCAATCCGCCGACGATGTGACTAAGCTTATTTAACACATGTATCGTTTCAATCGGAGTGGCAAAATACCATAGTAAGCCACTGCCACACATTGTTATTAAAATAAATAGCATTCCTTTATACGATTTCATATTAACCTCCAGTAATCATTTTTCTCTCTCGACATACTAGATATACACTAAGTTACTGAATTATTTCTGATATTTTGATGTTCGTGTAATAAATTTTTAAAAAGATAGAACGTTGTAAAATAAAAACGTATGTTTGGAATGTATGTTCTATTTTAATGAGGAATATGGTACAGTAGAAAAGTAGCACGTTTAATACATAAAAAGTGAGGTAGATATCATGCAAGGGAATACACATATTGTTGGAGGCATCACAGCAAGCCTTGCTTTTGCACAAATTTCGAATGATAATCCATTTGTATTAGTAGGAGCGGGTGTACTCGGTGCATTACTTCCAGATATTTGCCACGGAGGAAGTAAAATCGGGAGAACCTTTCCTCTTATTTCAAAAATGGTAAACAAGCTATTTGGACATCGCTCTTTTACACATAGTTTATTGTTTGTGGTTCTTGTCGCGCTATTGTTACAGACAATTATTCCATATCCGTCGATTGTTGCGGGACTTTTAATAGGGATGTCGAGTCACATTATATTGGATATGGGAACGAAACAGGGAGTGAAGCTTTTCTTTCCGTTCAACATGTCGGTTCGTTTTCCACTAACAACAAGAACAGGTGGAAAAGTAGAAAAGATTGTATTTACATTATTATCTGTACTTTCGCTATACTTGAGCTATGAGCTGATTAGTCGATTTATCAGCGAAATATAAAAGCAAAGCCCTTGTCCTAAGCTTACTTAAGACAAGGGCCTATGCATTTTTATAAATTGGAGTGAATTGTTTGAATTGTTTGGGTGTCAGGCACCTCTATTCTCCTTGCACTTCTTCTACTGTTTGCTCCACTTCTGCGCGTGTCATTTTTTCACGACCTTCTTGCATCGCTTTTAATGTTTTGTGCGCTAGCGCAAGTGGGAGTCGGCAGAACAATAGAATGGTACGCTTATTAATAGCCTCTATATAAAGGTCTGCTTTGGCTAAGTTTTCCTCTGCATAGGCAAATAAATCTTCTCGTGTCCAACCGTCCGGCACGAAGCTTACACCACGCTCATCTAAATCTTCATGCTGGTTACGTAAAATATTGACGGCTTGAAGTCCGCGACCATAGCCAATCGCTAAATCACGATCTGTTTGAATGCCTGCACCCCACGCCCATAACTCTGACAGCATTGTTCCAACGAGACCTGCCACATAGTATGTATAGTCATCCAAATCTTCACGTGTATGCACTTGCCAGTTGGCTTTTGCCCATTTTCCCATGCCATAAGCCATTTCACTTGTAGAAGCTTGGACAATTTTTCGAGATTCATCTGGACAAAATGTTAACCAATCTGCTAGGCGAAGGGAAACTTCCGGCAGTTGATCGGCATATGGAGCTAATAAGGTTTGATATGCTTCAGCATCGAATTCATTTTTTAATAATTCACTTATTGCTGAAAGTAAATCAAACTTCACATCATTCGATAGCTTTTCATGGTCTTCAATTTCGTCAATGGCACGCATCGCTAAATAAGCAGCGGCAACAGATATTTTTAAATCATTTTGTAAAAAAGTAATAGGTATATAAAATGTGCGACTCGTTTCTTTTAAAACATGCATCGCTTCTTTATAAAGTGTTTTTTGATCTTTCACTTGTATTCCTCCGTTCAAATGGTCAAGCCTCTATCTATATCGTATCGCAAAACAGGAGAAAGATAAAACAGATTGTTTAAATTCTAGTCATAATCTTTGAAAACACTTCAAATATATGATAAAGTTTAATAGTAAACTATTTAAAACTATACAGTATTTGAATATCGGTATTAGTTTTAAAGTACTTGGTGACTGTTGGTATAAAAAGATACGTTACAGCGCTTAAGACGCTTAGGCGAAATAGAACAGAGAGGAAGTTTTTATTTATGGGTCGTTTAGACAACAAAATTGCAATTATTACAGGTGGCGCATCAGGTATGGGTGCTTCAATGGCAGAATTATTCACTAAAGAGGGCGCAATCGTCATCGCTGCGGATATTAACGAAGAAAATTTAGCTAAAATTTCTGAATTAGAAAATGTAGAAGGTATGAAATTAGATGTTTCATCTGATGAAAACTGGGCTGCATTTACAAAAGCAGTTATTGAAAAATACGGTCGAATTGATATTTTAATCAACAATGCTGGTATTTCTTCACAAAAATCTCCACAAGATATTACAGACCAAGATTGGGCGATTATGCACAAAATTAACTCATTCGGTCCGTTTTTAGGAATTAAACACGTTTCTAAATACATGAAAGAGGCAGGTAAAGGCTCAATCGTTAATACATCTTCATACACAGCTATTATCGGTTCTGGCTTAAATTCATATACAGCATCAAAAGGTTCTTTACGCGCCATCGCACGTGCTGCTGCTGCTGAATTAGGAAAATCTAATATTCGTGTAAACACAGTATTCCCAGGTGTAATTGAAACACCAATGACTGCGAACATCGGTCAATTCAAAGAAGCAATGGATATGTTAGTTCGTGCTACTCCAATGGGTCGTCTTGGCCAACCAGAAGAAGTTGCCAATGCTATTTTATTCTTAGCATCTGATGAAGCTTCATATATTACAGGTGGCGAACTAGTAATTGATGGCGGATATTCTGCACAATAATTATGTTTGCTTGTTAGAATTCATACGATTTCAAAAAGAGTTCACTGTTTTGACAGCGGCTCTTTTTTACATAAATTTCTATAATTTGTTTAATTTATCTATTTAACGAGCTTTTTTTCATGTTATTTTACATGAAAGTTTGCCAAGTTATTGCACAATCATTTCAACAGCGGTAAAGTTTAGGGAGAGCGAATATTCAATTATGCCTCGGCGTAATGATCGCTGACCTTTCGCTTTCGCGCAAAATAAAGTGCGTCAGGATTTTGAATTGTGCATACACAAAAAACTCCTTTTGAAATCCGTGACAATCGCCGGAGGCATGAACTTTTATTAGTTAGCGTTTAGACACACGCTGAATAAAAGAGTAAACTAGTATTCATATTCAACTAACCATCTATTTAGGTAGAAAAATTTCTGCTGAATAAAGTTAAAGGAGAATGGTATGCCAAAGGCTATAGGTATTGATGCAGGTGGCACATTGACGAAGGTTGCTTATTTAGACGAGCACAATGAGCTTATTTTAACAACTTTTCCGTCTAATGATTTGCAGTCTGTAATGGAGTGGATTCGAAATAATCCAGATATTGAGGATATTGGTGTTACGGGGGGGCGTACAGAACAATTACTTGATGTCATCAAAACAATGAAATCGATTCATTATATAGTAGAGTTTGAAGCTACATTGAAGGGAGTTCGTTTTTTACTAAATAAAGAAGGATACTTCTTCGAGCGTAGTATGATTACCAATATCGGTACAGGAACTTCAATCCATTATATGGAGGGGAACACCCATATACGTGTAGGAGGGACAGGCGTTGGGGGCGGAACCTTGATTGGATTGTCAGCGCTTACAACAGGGATTACAGATTACAATGAAATCCGAGAAATGGCTACAAAGGGTAATCGTGAAGGTGTAGACTTGCTTGTCAAAGATATTTATCAAGGTATGGATACACCTATTGACGGGCATTTAACGGCAAGTAATTTTGGTAAAGTCAGTATTACTGAGGAATTGAAACAGCCTGCTGAGGATATTATTGCGACTGTTCAAGGCCTCGTTGGTGAGGTTATCACGACGCTTAGTATTCAATATGCCGAGGAAAAAAATGCACAACATATTGTGTATATTGGCTCTACCTTAAGTTATAATGAACATCTTGCACAAGTCATTGCTAATTATACACGCACGAAAAAGCATACGCCTGTTTTTATCAATGACCACGGTTTTTCCGGTGCAGTCGGTGCCTTACTTAACATAACTGAATATACAATTGTCTAAAGGACAAATAAAAATGTACATCCCTAACGATTTTAGTGATGTACATTTTTTTTACGAATGGCTATCGTTGGTTTTTAAGTGCAATTACTTTCGCTCTTGAATTGACACCTAGCTTACTATAAATAGTAGATAAATAAACGCGAACTGTACCATTAGATAAATGCAGTTGTTTGGCTATTTCTTGATTACTCAGCCCTTTTGTTAATAAATCGAAGAGTTCTTGTTCGCGCGGGGTAAGTAAATCAGTCGGTTCCTTCTTCACTGTACAATTTTTTTGTAAATAGTCAAAATAACTTTTAGGGACAGGATTCCATTTAGATGTTAAGGACTCTAATTGAAAATACTGGTTAAGAAGGGGCAGTATTTCTTTTTCGTCTAAAAGGGTTCGTACATAGTAAAACTTTGCTGCCAATTGTAGCGCTTCGTGTAAAGTATCTAAAGCAATATCATGGTTGTCTAAACGTAGTTGGCAAACGGCTTCAAGAATGGTTGCTTCAATAATTGTCCCAACTTGCTCGTCTTGTTGTGCTTTTGTTTTAACTTGTACAACGATAGATAATGCATCATTTGGTTGTTTCTTTAATAATAATAATCTAGCATACACTAGCATCCAAAATGGCTGTTTCGTTTTTGTAGCCTGTAGGATAGACTCTGCACGCTCGTCATCACCCTCCACAATGTAACAAAAAGCAATCATAATTTGGATAGTATTCCGCCAATGCTTTTCAACAACATCTTCTAACAATTGTGTCAGCATAGCCCGCGCTGTATTGGTTTGCTGTTGATGCATGTAAATGTTAGCCTTTAGCAAATACATAGGAACAAATAAGTTAGGATCTGGCTGTTGTTGAGTTAATTGGATTGCAATATCAAGCTCCTTTTGCGCATCTTCTAGTAAATTTCTCTCATAGTACACCTCAGCAGCAATGCCAGATATATAGGCGGTCACATATAATGTTTTAAAATTTGTATTCCGAAATAGCTGTGTAATTTTAGGAACTTCATCCATTGCAGGTAATTTGCCTTTTGAAGCTAAATTTGTGCGCGAGAGTTTATATTCAAAATTATTGTAGGGAATTCGTACTTTATCCCAACGACACGGAGCTTGTTGTGTAGTAAGCTGCCTTTCTAATATTTCTTTCACCGTTTGTAATTTGCCACCCGAGGCAACTAAGGCATATGCTTTGGTTCGTTCGTAAATATTCGCGATAGCTATATTTTCTTTTTGTTCCATCCATTGTTCACTGAGTTGACGCTGTTCAAGCTCTTCCATTATGGAGGTAGCGGTTGTCATTTCTAATATTGAAATTGCACGTTCATAGCCCAAAATAAGCATTTCATAACGGACTGTTTGTTGATTGTCTCTTAGCTGTTGTAACCAGCGCATGAAAGTTGCAGTTTGACCTGATAAAAAAAGTTGAACAAGATGATGAGAAATCCATTGTTGGGCTTGCTCATATAGATGATGTTTTAATGCTAATTCAATCGCGGAAGTGTAATCACCTTTTCCATAAATTAATTGAACCGTTTTTTCGACAAGGGACTTTATTTCTTGTTCGGTATATTGCTTCATCAGTTCTTCTTGTAATGCCTCAGCAAATAAATGGTGATAGCGGAAAACAAGTTTTGATGATTGAAGACAAACTGTGAACAAGCCATTTTCTTCTAAATAAGCTAATAGTTCTGCACTATTCGTCTCCTCTATTAATTGGTCACATATAGCAGGCTCTAATTCATGTAAAAAAGAGGTTTTTAACAGAAAATTTTGTATTGTTTTTGGGAGTTTATGAATAATGCCTTGCCACAAAAAATTAGAAATAAATGGTTGTACTTCATTAAAATTAGTTAGACTCGTTAATAGTAATCCTGCGATCCATCCTTCTGTTTTATTTTGTATTGTTTGTAATTGGTGTTCGTTTAATGAGATTGAATTTTTTAAGGAAAAAAACTGCTTTGTTTCTTGGTAAGTAAAGCGTAAATGTTCGGTATTACATTCATGTACCCATTGTTTTACTCGCCATATCGCAATTGGTAATGGAAGAGCTGTTCGAGTAGTCAAATATATGTGAACATAAGATGGTAGTTGTTCGATTAGTTTAATCATCGTGCGATGAATTGTTTCGTTTTCTATCAAATGGTAATCGTCCATTACAAGATGAAAGCTTTTTTTAGCCGTATTTAGTTCATGGATAAACGACTCCATCAGAAAATCGAAAGTGGAAACATCTTGCCCTTGTAATAGTGGTGCGAGCACTTTATCGACATCGGTTTCACAGGCTTGCGCTACTGCCTGAAAGACAAAAGTCCAATATCTGATTGGATCATTATCTGCTTGGTCTATGGCGACCCAAGCAATTGGTTGTTGAGAATGGATAAGCCATTGACTTAAAAGTGTTGTTTTGCCGTAGCCTGCTGGCGCGCGAAGTATTGTAATCCTTTTCTGGTCATTTTCACGAAAGAAATCATGTAATCTAGGTCTTTCAATTGTTTCGGTCGTACTATAAGGCACATTTAATTTCGCGGATGATAGAGAACTTGACATGGTATGTCTCCTTTTATGATTTAAGTTATGACGTACAGTGAAAGTATTATGTAGTATATCTTCTTATAATATATGAAGTTTGCTAGATTGTTTATTCCAATTTGTCAGTATGGTAAGTCTTGCAGTAGTTGGAATTTTTCCATTGAAGTTTTCACCATAGCATAAAACCTTCACGCGTGCGCACATTACAAGGAGGAGGTGAAAATCTGTGGGAAATAGAAATAATAAAAATAACAATAAAACAATGAATAAAAGAACACATAATCCTTTTGGAACGTATAAAAGTAAAGACCTTGATGATAGTAATAGTAACAACAACAACCCAAATGATAATTTAAACGAAGAATTCAGTGCAGAATTTGATGCTAAAGCGAAAAACAAAAACAATAAAACGAACCATGATAAAAACCAACAATCCAATAAAAAGAACTAAAATGGGGGCGTTAGCAATGGCAAAGAAAAGTAAAACAAGTTTCAAAAAGAAAAAGAAAGAAGATACACATAAAAGAAATGATCGGGAAGAATATTCAGCCGAATTTAATCAAGTTATTCATAATAATCCCCAGCAACCAAGCAAAAAAAGTCGTTAAGTAATTTAAGTGGAATGCTCCAAGTTACTATTTGGAGCATTTTTTAGTTTCAGCAAGGCTAAACAAATACATACATCTAAACGATTCGATTTTCTTTATTTTGCTTAAGGCATAATGATTTTTAGGATGTTGCACATTCTATAAAAAAGAAAGGGGCTTACAACATGCGAAAAATACTTGCAGCACTTGGGATTATGATGACAGTATTGGCGCTTCCACAACAAATGCCAGATGCCAATGCTGAACAACAAACGCCTGCTTATGCAAAATGGGGCAAGCTTGCGATTGAAAAAACACAGTCATCCTATCCTAATTCAAAAATTATTGATTATTTGCATGAAGGCAGTGAAATAAAAGAAGGTGCAACGATTGAAAAATTTAAACTGTGGTTACAAGAGGGTGACAAAGAATTTGGTGTTTATGTAACAATAAAATATACGACCAAAACACAACAAGTAGTTGATATCGAGCTTCAGGAAACGTCGAAATAGAGGCTGGGACATATGAGAAAAAGTGTTAGATTGAACCTAATCAATCTAACACTTTTTTGCCGTTGTAATCGCTACAGCGGTGCTTTCCGCTCAGCACAGTAAGCCGCAACCCTCGCTAACGCGCGGTCTGCCCGCGTCTTACGTTCTGTGCTGTCCCGCAGGAGTCACCACCTCCGCTACCAACAACTAGTGAACACTTCTAATTTTTTTAATTACAAAAGCAAGAATAGCTAAGTTCCCATATAGCAAAAAATTATGAACACATTTCGTCTGTTTCTTAATTTTTTTTAGTTATGTCCCAACTTCTTCTTCCTTATGCTTCTATTTTTTTGATAAACTCACGCATTAATCCAGGTAAATCTGGCCATGCATGACCACTGACAAGGTTACCATCGGAGTGCAGATTTGCGTCAATATACGTACCGCCTGCGACTTGAACTTCCGGTTTGCAGGCGATATAAGCTGTTAGTTCGCGCCCTTTTAGGACTTCCGGTATTGTCGCGAAAATTTGTGCGGCATGGCAAACAGCTGCGATTGGTTTATTTGCTTCAAAGAAATGGCTTACAAGCGCCGGAACATGCTCGTTTAATCGGATGTATTCAGGGGCACGCCCACCAGGAATAATTAAACCATCAAATTGTGCTGGATCGATATCCGCGAAGGCTGCATTTGCTTCTATGCCATATGCTGGACGCTCGATATACGTATCCACACCATCCACAAAATCATGACAAACCGTTTGCATCTTTTTTACTGATGGAGCAGCAATAGTGACATGATAGCCCGCCTCTAAACAGCGGTAATATGGATAGTAAATCTCTAAAGCTTCTACTGCATCACCTGCGATAATTAGTATGTTTTTCCCCATGTTTCCATCTCCCTTTTTTAGTCTAGTAGCTTTATTCGACATTTACTATAAATTCCCTGCTAGTAGGGGTAAAACAGGACATATTGCCACTAAACTCGTGAGAATCGCCACAAACCATAAGAAAAACGCCATAAAATGCATGCGCAACGCCAGTATAAATATCTTCCTTTACAACATAAAAAATGAGGCGTATAGTATTTATTTAGCTAGGTAAATAAATGAGGGGGAGATGCAATGAATCCAATTTTCCATGCATTATTTCAAAAAAGTCGATATTTAACGAATTGTTTAAACGAAGTTTTAAAACAACATCAGTTGTATAGTTCGCAATGGACCATTTTATATTGTTTACATAAGCACGGTTCAATGACTTTGACACAAATTTGGAAGTATTTAAATGTCGAGGCGCCAAGTATAACAAGAGCTATATCGCGGCTTGAAGATTTAGGCTGGGTGGAAAGAGTTGAAGGAGAAGATAAGCGCGAAAAAATTGTGACATTATCAGCCATGGCGGAAGAACGTTTACCGATTATTACAAAAACGATATTAGCATTTGAAGCAGAAATGGTTGGTTCCCTGACTGAAGAAGAACAGTCACAATTTATAAATCTATTGCAAAAAATGAAAGGTTGATTGATATGCAGCAAGAGGAAAACACACAAATATGGACGAAGCGGTTCATTAGTTTATTTTTAACAAATATAGCGGTATTTTTTGTTTTTTATGGTCTAGTCACAACTTTACCTTTATATGCGATTGGTGAACTGCACCAAACGGATAAAGAAGCGGGATTATTACTATCGGGGTTCTTGTTATCTGCCATTATAGTACGCCCGTTTTCTGGTAAGTTATTAGACGTGTTCGGTAAGAAAAAGCTATTAGTTATCGCAATTGCAGGCTATTTTTTATGTACCATTTTATATTTATTTATTCATCCATTTGGCCTTTTATTAACTTTGCGCTTTGTGCAAGGGATTTTCTTTAGCATTATTACGACAGCAGCCGGTTCTTTAGCGGCTGATATTGTGCCGGCAAGTCGTAAAGGAGCAGGGCTAGGCTATTTTACAATGTCTACAAATTTAGCCGTAGTCATTGGTCCTTTTATCGGTTTACTACTAATTCAATATAGTAGTTTTAATGTTTTGTTTATCGTTATGAGTATCTGTATTTTAGTAGGGGGTATACTAGCTGTAACAGTTGATACAGAGGATTTACCCAAGCCTGAACATACGGGGAAATTGACATTTAAGTTTGATGATTTATTTGAACGGAAAGCATTGCCAGTAGCTGCCATTGCAAGTATGGTCGCGTTTTCTTATGCAAGTGTGTTATCATTTTTGTCAGTATACGCACAGCAAAAAGATTTAATGGCTGTGGCAAGTCTTTTTTATGCTGTGTTTGCAGCCGCTATGTTAATTACACGACCTTATACTGGCAAGCTTTATGATACGAAAGGACCGCAGTTTGTTATTATCCCCGGTATTATTTCTTTCGCAATTGGACTAATCCTCCTTGCTAATGTTGCAGGAGCAGCACTATTTTTAGTTTCGGCCATTTTTATTGGCTTTGGTTACGGTGCTGTGACGACAAGCTTGCAAGCACTAGCAGTTCAATCAACCGCTCATACTCGTAGTGGCTATGCAACCGCAACATATTTTACAATGTTCGATCTTGGTATTGCCCTTGGATCCTATATTTTAGGTATGGTCGCGGTGCAAGTAGGGTACGCTTCCGTCTATTTTACAGCAGCAGCTGTACTTGGGATTGTTTTTATTATCTATTTGCTTCGTTTAGCAAAATTAAAAGCCAAGAAAGTAGCACACACGTAACATATTTGTGAATGCCGATAAACCTAGAAATCGCCCATTACGATTGTAAAGGGCGATTTTATTTTGGGATTAGCCTGAATACTATAAAAAAAGATAAACAGTTAGGGCATGCCTAACTGTTTTATAAATCATGATAAGCGTCCATAACCTACAAAATGTTTCTTCCAGTAGGAGCTGTGAATGTTGGCAATGCTAACACCGCCATCACTAGCATTAATCATTTGGTTATTGCCAATATAAATACCTGCATGTGAAATGCCTGCTTTATAAGTATTGGCGAAAAATACTAAATCCCCAACTTGTGGTGATGTTATTTTTTTTGCAGCATAATAAAAGCCTGCTGCTGATTTGCGGCTTGTCGAAATACCAGCATTATTATAAACATAAGTAATGTAGCCTGAGCAATCAAATCCTGTGCTCGGTTTGCTACCACCAAATGTATACTTTACACCTAATTGCTGTTTGGCAACTTGAACAAGGCTTTTCGGTGCGCTCGGGGTTGCTGGAACTTTTGCAGGCGTGCTATTCAGCGTTAATTTTTGTCCAACACGAATATTTGAAGAAGTTAAGTTATTCCATCTCATCAATGTTTGATAAGAAATGCCGTTTTGACTGGCAATTTTCCATAGAGAATCCCCAGATTTCACTGTATATGTTGCAGCAGATGCTGTGTCAATTGTTGAAAAAAGTACAGAAGAGCCTAACGCTAATACTGCTAATTTCATCCCCCACTTATTTCGTTTATTCTTTTTCATGATATGTATCCTCCTAAAAACATTAAAACGTATTACTTGGTACAATAATGATATTAACATGCTAATATTACAGTTCTATGTCAACAAAATAACATTAAGGATACAATTCATATAATAATGGAGGAACGCTAATTAAGCTTATGACTTAAGCAATAGAAAAAACTAGCCCTGCGCATACAGGGCTAGTCCATTGTTACTTTGTATTTAATTGTAGTGCGGGACCGAAAAATTCGTAATGGATTTGACTGTCTGCGATATTGCATTCGTGTAAAGCATTTACTGCTGCTTCCATAAACGGAGTTGGGCCACAAATGTATACTTGCGTATCTGGTGTTAACAGAGGTCCAAGCACATTCGCATTAATGTACTCCTTATTATCAGAATACAACACTTTATGATGGGCATTGCTGTCTTTTTTGAATACGCGGAACAGCTTGCTTAAACCAGTAGGACCATTTAAAGCATTCATTTTATTTTGAATATCTTCATGGAAAGCAAGGACCTGTTCATTCCGTGCACATTGGAGAAACGTAACATTTTCTTTATTTTCAATCGTTTGTAACATCGCATTTAACGGTGTTACACCAATACCACCACTAATGAATAGTACGGGAGCACTTGTTGGCTCATATGTGAATACACCGGCTGGTGCACTAACATCAATAATTGTTCCAAGTGCAGCATCATGTAAGAAGTTGGAAACTTTCCCTTTTGGACTGTGTGCACTTTCTCGTTTCACAGAAATTCGGAATTCTTGCCCATTACTTGCTTGGGATAATGTATATTGACGATTTAATAAATAATCTTCACCTGGAATTGTTACACGAATAGAAACATATTGGCCTGGTTTGTACGCAGGTACTTTTGAGCCGTCTATTGGTTGCAAGTAAAAGGATGTAACATCATCGCTTTCTTTGACAGTGCGCGTAATTTTGAATTGTTTAAATGCGCGCCAGCCATTATTTTGTTCTGCCGCTTTATATAAATCTTCTTCCACTGAAATAAAGATATCTGCAATCACGCCATACGCTTTGCCCCAAGCTTCGATGATTTCATCAGTTGCTGCATCACCTAAAACTTCTTTAATAGCTGCAAGCAAGTATTGACCGACAATTGGATAATGCTCAGGTAAGACGCCAAGACTTACATGTTTATGTGCAATTTGTACGACAACTGGTACGATCGGTTCTAAGTTATCGATATGTTGTGCAGCGGCATACACTGTATTTGCTAAAGCGCCCTGTTGGCGACCTTTTGTTTGATTAGTATGGTTGAAAATATTTAATAGTGATGGATTATCTTTAAATAAATTGTGATAGAAAGTTTTTGTAATGGCTACACCGTGTACCTCCAAAACCGGTACTGTGGATTTAATCACGTTAATTGTATGTTGATCTAACATGTTGAACACGTCCTTTCGTGCTTTACTATATGCTTAAACAATCTTTAAAGCAATATATAAAATACATCTTTAACAAAATGGACACAAACATGTATCTATAATACTTCTTTTGGTTAAAAGTTCTTCGCGTTGTTTGGCACTAAGATGAATATAGTAGAATTACGATAAAAGGAGATATTTTTAGAGATTGTTTGTTGAAAAACTATTAGTAAATGTGAACGATTACTTTGAAATGAAACGAAATAATTCTTCGGTCGTAAATATAGTAAGGATAAGCATACATTTTTTAACTATGAATAATATGGCATCTATTGAACTTTTACATAGATCAAATCAGGAGGTTTTCGCATGAATCAATATCCGACAATAACGGAATGTCCAAAATGTGGTGGACTAGAATTAGGGAAGGGAAAACATAGTGGTTATGCATTAATGCACCCAGTGAACAAGATGAGCTTTGGCTCAGAAGTTGAATATATTCTTTGTACAGACTGCGGTTTTATTATCGAAAGCTATGTCAAAAAGCCCGAGAAATTTAAAGGGACACTTTAAGGTTTATTTTGATTGAGGAGGTGATTTAAATGAAATTTTATATACTAGGGGAAAAAAATGAACGAATAGAAATTGAAGTACTAATAAGAAGTTACCCTAATAGCACAGATTATTGGGATGCCAATTGGATTACATCAGCGATAAAAATAGAAATCCCAGGTTACTTAGTTCAATTTACTGCAGATTTAAGAACAGACGAATTAAGGGATTTTCTTGCTGAATTAACTATGATAAGTAGTGATTTAAGTGGTAAAGCAATGCTATTAAATATGGAAGATTATATACAACTTGAATGTCAAATGAACAAGATGGGACAACTATTGTGGTCAGGTCAAACATGTTATCCAGTAGGCAACGGAGCGGTGTTAAAATTTGAATTTAAATCTGATCAATCCTATTTGCAAAGATTAGTAAAGGAAGTAGAAGACATTTTGCTCGTTTTTCCAGTAATAGGTAATCCTGATTAGGTGGGGTAAGAGGAGGAAGCTTTGTGACGAAAATTGCAATTATCTCGGATATCCATGGAAATAAAACGGCATTGGAAGCAGTTTTAAAAGATATTCGCTTAAGAAAAATTGAAAGAATTTTTTGTTTAGGTGATTTAATTGGCAAAGGTCCGCGTGGATCTGAATGTATAGAACTTATCCAAAAGAATTGCGAACGAGTTGTGCGAGGCAATTGGGACGTATTTATTCAATCGCCTACAGACAATGATTTTATTCAGTGGTTCAAAAATAGATTAACAATAAAAGATTATCAGTATTTAAAATCGTTACCATTTCACATTGATCTCGAATTAAATGGACAATTGATAAGGTTTTTCCATGCGTCTCCAAGAAGTGAATTTGAGCGTATTTTGGATAGTCATCCACTTGAGAAGCGATTATCTATGTTTGACAATAGTACAATAACCGATCCAAACCATAACAATAAAATTCCTGATATTGTATTCTACGGCGATATTCATACAACTTTTTTACATACATATACAAATGGTATTTTGTGTAACGTGGGGAGCGTCGGCAATTCACTGGATTTAACTTCAGCTTCCTATGCAATACTAGATGGAACCTATGCAAACAATGCTATTCAATTTATTAGGGTAAAGTACGATAGAGAGGCTGAGCTTCAGATTGCACAAGCGTTGGGTTTACCTCAATTCGATAAATACTATGATGAGATTATGTTAGCGAAATATCGCAATGTATAATGGTTTTTTAATATATTTGTAAAGTAACGTAAGAGGGAAAGCGATTTAACAAATAAAAATCCATTTCATGACTGTGGCTAAGATACTTGAAAAAAGTGTATAGTGTATAGTAGATAAAAAGGATTGTAAAAATATTATTAAATAGAGGTTACTTTATGAATAATTATTTATCGTTAAAAGACCATGTTTATAATTATATCGTAGATCAAATCAACAACGGGAATCTGATTGCTGGAAAAAAGGTCAATGAAAGTGCGATTAGTGAAAGCTTAAATGTTAGCAGGACACCCGTTAGAGAGGCATTAATACAATTGTCTTCTGAAGGGTTATTAGAAAATGTGCCAAGAAAAGGGTTTGTAATTAAAAACCTAACAACAGAAGAAGCGAAAGAAACGTATTTTATTATTGGGGCATTAGATGGTTTAGCTGCTTCATTAGCAGCCCCTTTTTTAACCGAGAAACATATGAATGAAATGGAGTTTTATATTCAAAGTATTGATTTAGCCATTAATACTGGTAATTTCTCGATGTATCATAAAATGCAGGAAGCTTTTCATGGCGTCTATCTTTCTGTCTGCCCAAATAAAAGTCTTGTAAATCTTCTTTTACAATTACAAAAAAAGTTTTTGAAAAACTTCGCTCATTCTGGTGAGGCAGAACTGACAAAGAAAAGATTGTCTCAAACTAATAATGAACATCGAAAAATGATGGAATTATTTGAAAAAGGTGAGCTAGCTGAACTAGAGAGATACATGAAAGAAGTACATTGGAATATTGATAAAGCAGAGCTTATCCCACTTTAGGAAGAAAAATGCTCGCTTATACACAATAAATAATTCTGTCTTTAAAAAGACAGAATTATTTTTTTGTTGAAAAAATTAAAATATAAAATATAATATACAATATACATTATACGAATTTGTATAAATTGAAAGCGTTAGGGATTAAAAAATCTGGTTATTTTAGGAGGGAATTACACAGTGAAAAGTTTAAACTTCGATTTAGCAAAACAATTGCGACACGAATTGCATCAACATCCAGAACTTTCGAACGAGGAAGTGTGGACAAAGCAGCATTTAATCAATTTTTTGAAAACGTATACAAATCTAGAAATTGTAGATAAAGGAAACTGGTTTTATGCCATTTACTATGCCCAATCAGCTACGCAAAATATCGCGTTCCGTGCAGATTTTGATGCACTTCCGATGGATGAAGTAATTGATCTTCCTTGGGCTTCTCAATTTCCAGGTAAAGCACATAAATGTGGACATGACGGTCATGCAGCGACTTTAGCGGGTTTGGCACTTGAAGTCGATCAAATGGGCGCTGATAAAAATATCTTTTTCCTCTTTCAGCCTGCGGAAGAAACGGGCGATGGAGCCATTCAATGTGTCGATTTTATTAAAGCACATAATATCGATGAAATTTTCGCCTACCATAATATGAGTGGGCTCGCTTATAAAACCGTCGGAATTATTGATGGTACAGCATTATGTGCTTCTAAGGGTATGACCATCCATATGGAAGGTTCACCTACCCATGCCAGTCAGCCGGAAAAGGGCATTAATCCAGCATTTGCGATTGCGAACATTGTCAAAGCAATTCCTGATTTTACAGCTCCAGAACGCCATAATGGGCTTGTCCTTTGTACAGTTGTACATATTGATGTTGGAGAAAATGCTTTTGGTATCGCAGCTTCGAAAGGGGATCTACGTTTAACGATACGTGCCCTATATGAAGAGGAACTCAATACGCTTCAAGAAAACCTTGAACATTTTGCCAAAGTTCAAGCGCAACAATACGGCTTACAGGTAAGTTTTCACTACAATGATGAATTCCCGGAAACGGTCAATCACAAAGAAAGTGTAGATAAGATTCGTTGTGCTGCAAAATCGGAAGGTATCGCATTCGTAGAATTGAGCGAAGCTTTTCGTGGGTCTGAAGATTTTGGACACTTTACGAAGTTAACAAAAGGAGCCTATTGTTTCATAGGGAATGGTGAAGATTACCCACATGTCCATACACATGAATATGATTTCCGTGATGAATTAATTGAATCGGGTGTGGAGCTTTTTAAAGCATTAATTAAATACTAATTTTGCTAATAACAAGAGGGATTTGGAGGATTTCACATGTCATTAAAGGACAAACAAAAGGGAATTAACTTTCCACATGTTTACATTATGTTCATGCTCGTCATGTTGCTCGTTGTAATATTGTCTTGGATTGTTCCAAGTGGGGAGTATGAGCGAATTGTCAATCCAGATACGGGCATTACCGAACTTAATACAGAAAAATTTACGTATGTGGAACAAGCAAAACCAATAGGGTTTATGGATTTTTTCACAGCTTTACATAACGGGGTAGTGCAATCAGCAGATATCATTGTCATGTTGCTGTTTGCAAGTGGCGCCCTATTTATTCTTGAAAAGTCTGGTGCGATTGCAGCCGGTATTCATAAATTATTAAGCATTGCAGCAGGAAAAGAAAAACTAATTATTATTACTTTACTCATCTTGTTTTCCGTATTGGGAACAATTGGCTTCGGAGAAGGAGGCATTCCATTTATTCCACTTGCGATGGCTGTTGTGATGGGCTTGGGGTATGACCGCATCACGGCTTTTGCCATTCCAACTGTGGGCTTAGCCATTGGTTTTACATCAGGAGTGGTTAACTTTTATACGACGGGTGTTAGTCAATCCATTGTTGGATTGCCAATTTATTCGGGTTTAGCATTCCGTATCGTTGCCTTAATGGTCTTTGTCATTATTTCAATCATTTACATTCTTCGCTATGCAAATAAAACAAAGGAAGATCCGAGTAAAAGTATTGTGGCTACAGAGTATTTGGAAGAGCTGGAGAATTCAAAAACAGCAGAATATGAAGAAGAAGAATTTACACGGTCTAGAAAGTTAGCATTAGTAGGTTTAGTTTTTGTATTAGTTGGTAGTGCTTTCGGTGCGATTAAACTAGGATGGGGCATGCCTGAACTATCGGCTGTCTATGCGATTTATGCGATCGTACTAGTCCTAATTTTAAAACTTAAACCAAGCGAGGCTGCTGAAACATTTGGTATTGGAGCGGCGAGATTATTGCCTACAGGTCTAGCCATTGGGTTTGCACGTTCGGTGATGATTTTAATGACGCAGGCGCAAATAATTGATACAGCAGTCCATTCATTATCGAATCTATTAAGTAATACAGGAACTATTATTACTTTATTAGTCCTTTTCATCGTGGTGATTTTCTTTAACTTCTTCGTTGTTTCAGGAAGTGGGAAGGCTATTATTTTAATGCCGATTATGGGACCTTTAGGGAAAATATTAGGCATTAATCAGCAAGTAATGGTTGTCGTCTACCAATTTGGTGATGGCTTCACGAACTATTTATGGCCGACATCAGGAGGGCTAATGGCAGCGCTTGGTATGTCAAATGTTAGTTATTCCGCTTGGGTGAAATTTTCAGTGAAACTATTCCTTTTACTACACTTCGCGGCATTTGTCTTAATATTAATCGCTCAATATATGGATCTAGGACCATTCTAATAGATTAATTCATTCTAAAAAATAAAGGGGATTGCAACATGATGAATATTTTACAACATGCTAAGAAATATGAAGAACAAATTATTCAAGATCGGCGCTATTTACATCAATATCCGGAAATTGGCTTTGAACTACCGAACACACAAAAATATATTCAACAACGGCTTGATGAAATGGGGATAGCCCATAAGCAATGTGGAGTAGTCCCCCCTGAGATAAAAGAAAAATATGCAGTAGCAGGATTTGGTTCGCAAGATTATTGTACAGGCGTAGTTGCGACAATTGGGCAAGGAAGCCCTTGTATACTTTTGCGCGCTGATATGGATGCACTACCCATTGAAGAACAAGTAGACTGTGAATTTACTTCAAAAAATCCAGGTGTGATGCATGCTTGTGGTCATGACTCCCATGTGGCAATGCTCTTAGGCGCTGCACAAATTTTAAAGGACAGGGAAGCAGAGTTACAGGGCACGGTTAAATTATTGTTCCAACCTGGTGAAGAGTGGGGTTATGGTTCTAAACTAATGATTGATGATGGTTTACTACAAAATCCAAAGGTGGATGCTGCTTTTGGGATTCATATTATGCCCGATCAACAAGCGGGCACATTATCTGTCCATAAAGGGACATTAACGCAAGCGATGGATACGTATATCGTTACAATTCAAGGTAATGGTGGCCATAGCTCGCAGCCACATAAAACAATTGATGCGAATATGATTATGAATCAGTTATATACTAGTTTAAACCTATTAATGACACGAGAAGCAGATCCAAACCATAGTGTCACCTTTTCGGTAGGTGCTATGAGTGGCGGTACGGCGACCAATATTATTCCTGACAAAGCAGTGTTACAAGGCAATATGCGTAGCTATGACCAACAAACACGTGACCACTTATGTAAACGCATTCCGGAGATGATTGACCATACGGTAAAAGCATGGCGTGGAGAGTATCATACAATCGAATTCCATACACCAACAACTTATAATAATCCACAATTTATTGATGCCATTACCCCATTTTTAAAACATGTAGTAGGAGCTGAAAATGTGGTGGATAACGGATACCTCGGAGGTTCGGAAGACTTTTCTTACATTTCACAGGAAGTACCTTCTGCATTTGTTGTGTTAGGAACTGGCAAAGAAGGCGAGGCTCCAGTGCATAACCCGCGCATGCGCCAAAATGAAGAGATTTTTAAATATGGTGCTGCTCTACATGCAAATGTAGCAATAGGATGGCTAAAACAACAGCATAAATAATATCTTGAAAAACAGTTCAGCTACGTTGAGTAGTTGAATTGTTTTTTTGGTGGAACAAGTTATGCTTCTGTTATATTCAATCGTTCAGAATAGAGAAATTTTTATTGAATAATATTCTAATAATTCAATCAGGATATTGACAATAATGCGCCAGTTTGATATTCTTTAACACATTAGTAGTTTAGCAAGAGAAAGTGTAGTTTTTGCTATAAAACAAATTACAATGTAAGGGGATATTAAATCATGAAGCGTATTTTTACACTACTTTTTATGCTTACAGCTATTCTTGCTTTAGCAGCTTGTGGTACTTCTGGAGATAAATCGAGTACGACGGATAGCTCGAAGGAGACAACGAAAGGAACAGACAAAGATACTATTATTATAGGAATCGACGACAAGTTTGCACCAATGGGATTCCGTGATGATAAAAATGAAATCGTAGGTTTTGATATTGACTTAGCACGTGCTGCTGCTGAACATATGGGAATGGAAGCTCAATTCCAACCAATCGATTGGAAAACGAAAGAAGCAGAATTGATTAGCGGTCGTATCGATGTAATTTGGAATGGTTACACAATTACAGATGAGCGTAAAGAAAAGGTTTTATTTTCAAAACCGTACCTAGAAAACTCACAAGCTGTAATGATATTAAATAAATCGTCTATTAAAAAATTAAGTGATTTAGCAGGAAAAGAAATCGGTATTCAATCACAATCATCTGCTGCTGAAGCACTGAATTCAAATCCAATCCACAAAGAAGTGAAAAACGTAACAGAATTTGCAGACAATGTTTTAGCTTTAACAGATTTAAAAACGGGGCGTGTAGATGCAGTCATTATTGATGCTGTTGTAGCAGAATATTACATGACGCAAGAGCCTGACACATTCAAATTATTAGATGAATCATTAGCACCAGAACAATATGGAATTGGTGTCAAACCAGGTAACGAAGCATTATTAGAAAAACTGCAAGCCGCTTTAGATAAAATGAATGAAGATGGCACAGCCGCAGAAATTTCAACAAAATGGTTTGGTGAAAACAAGGTTTTAAAATAATGGTAATAAATCGTGTACTTATGCGGCACGTTTTAATTGAATGTTATCAGTCGATAAGAGTTTCCTCGTGAAACTCTTATCTTTTTGGAGGGAAAATAATTATGGCGGACTACTGGCAAACAATGATTTTGCCGATGCTTGAAGGCGCAAAAATGACGGTGTTGCTGTTCATTATTGCCATTTTGGTATCGATTCCACTAGGTTTTTTGCTTACATTAGCTGTGAAAAGCCGTATCAAACCACTGTCTTGGCTAGCCAATACGTATATTTATGTCATGCGCGGTACACCGCTATTACTACAATTGTTATTAATTTGCTTCGGTTTACCGATGGTGCCGGTAATCGGTGAATATCTGGTACTTGACCGCTTTGTTGCCGCATGTCTTGGTTTTATTTTAAATTATGCTGCCTACTTTGCAGAAATATTCCGTGGTGGCTTATTAGCAATTGATAAAGGCCAATACGAAGCAGCGCAAGTGTTAGGTCTGTCAAAATGGCAAACAACAACACGCATTATATTGCCACAAATGTTCCGTGTAGCGTTGCCTGCTTTATCGAATGAATCTGTTACATTGATTAAAGACACAGCACTTCTTTATGCGGTAGCTGTACCTGAACTGCTGCATTTTGCACAAACAGCTGTCAACCGTGACTTTACCATTGTGCCGTTCTTTATTGCGGGCGCTATTTATTTGGTTATGACGCTTGTTTTAACGGTATTCTTTAAGTGGCTTGAAAAACGGTTTAAATTTGAATAGAGGTGGACACAGATGGCATTGCTTGAAGTATCGAATTTGAAGAAATCCTTTGGCAAGTTAGAGGTGCTAAAGACCATCACATTGAACGTAGAGAAAAATGATGTCGTGGCTGTTATTGGGCCTTCTGGATCGGGTAAAAGTACAATGCTTCGAAGCTTAATCCATTTAGAAGAAATTAATGGCGGCAGCATTTGTGTAGATGGTGACTATTTAGTACAAAACGGGGCATATGCTAAGCAACAAGACATTAAAAAAATTACCGCAAAAATGGGCATGGTATTTCAACATTTTAACCTATTCCCTCATTTAACAGTACAACAAAACCTTGAAATTGCACCAGGCTTACTAAAAACGGAGTCATCGGATGCAATTAAAAAACGTTGTCAAGACTTATTACAAAAAATTGGTCTTGCTGATAAGGCACAGGCCTATCCAGCGAATCTATCTGGAGGGCAAAAACAGCGTGTGGCTATTGCACGAGCACTTATGATGAACCCACAAATTTTATTATTTGATGAGCCCACTTCTGCCCTTGATCCAGAACTGACAGGTGAAGTATTAAAAGTCATGAAAGATTTAGCGGAAGATCAAATGACGATGATTGTTGTGACACATGAAATGGGGTTTGCACGAGAGGTCGCAAACAAGGTGGTCTTTATGGACGGCGGCGACATTATCGAGGCCAACCATCCAGAAGCGTTCTTTACGAATCCACAACACGAACGGACAAAAGCATTTTTACAAAGGAATTTAAAATAATAGAGAAGCTGTCTCATTTGAGATAGCTTTTTTTGTTGATAGAGTCATGAGGAAATCGCCAGTATAACTTCAGGTAACGTCACGAAACCCTCAGGAATCGCCACAAAACCTACAGAAAACGCCACTAAACTAATAGGTAACGCCATTAAAATTGGCATGGAAATCTACATTAAATTGATTGACAACCTTTATCGAGATAATTTAGAATAATCTAAAAAATGATTGAAAAACTTCATTTGTCTTCGAAAAACCCTACAGAATAACTCTCTTTACGAAATCCATGTTGGAAATATTTTTTAACAACTACATAACAAGGTGGCGAACACTATTAATAAAAAATTTAGTGTATTGTTGTCATTGATTATTTGCATTCTTTGTTATTTTGCCTTCGGACAATTGGCAATAAAAAGTGACGGCGAATATATAAAAGTTGCTGTACTGGACAGTGGTATAAATAAAGATTTGGATGTCTTTCAAGGTGTCGCATTTGAAGAAGTCAATTTAACGCATCCTGGGGAAAAAATTAAAGATGATTTTAATCATGGTACGCCAGTCGCGGGAATTATTGTAGGAGAAGCAAAAGCTAAATTAAAAATATATGATATTAAACTTTTAGATGCACAAGGCAATGGCTCAATTGATCATTTAGTAGAAGCTATTACATGGTGCATAGATAAACAGGTAGATTTCATTAATATTAGTTTTGGCTTTCAAACGCCCAATGCTGAACTAGAATCTACTATTGAAAAAGCAGTAGAACAAGGAATTACTATAGTCGCCGCAGCTGGTAATACATATGGTTTAGCAACTGACTATCCAGCAAAATTGGATGGTGTATTGTCAATTGGTTCTATTAATGAAAAAAATAAACGATCCTCTTTTTCAGCTATTGGAAAAATTGATTATGTTTTTAACGGGGAGAATGTACAAAGTATTCATCATAATGGGCAAGCATCTGTCTTTACGGGAACCTCTTTTGCAGCTGCCTATGCAACACATCTATTCATTCAGTTGAAAGAAATATATAAGGAGGTTGAGTCAAAAGAAAATTTTAACGCTATCTTACAACAATATACTGTGACAAAAGATTTTTGGAATGAAGCTGAATATGGCAAAGGTACGATATTTATACAATAATAAAGGAGAAATGAAACGATGAAATGGAAAAAACACTTTATATCTATTATTATTGCAGCGTTGCTATTTGCAAATATTGCACCCAATTTGATTTCTGCACAGGAATATGATGTAGTATCTGATGAGCCTATTGTGATGATTTCCATAGATGAAATACAGGATGTGAATACAGAAGAATACCAACAAGAACTATACGATGAATTAAATAAAAATCTTATTTATTCAGACGATAGTACGATAAATATTCGGAATATTGAAATATATGATAATGAATTACTTCTCCAAACAACTTTTGAGTCCGAGGATTTGAAAGCGGATTTAGACATCAAGTTTGATAGTGAAAGCGAAGACATATTAATCGATAGTGTCATCGAAGAAAACGGCACTGTTGAGCAAAACCATTATCGTGTGACGATGCAACAATTGGAAGATGACCATTTTAGTACAATCTTTACGAATTTAGAAACGGATGAAATCTTTGAAAGCAATCCTGTAAGGTTGCAGGCACACGTAATACCGCAATTGGTATACTTAATCGGTGGTGCGGTCGTTAGATATACAGTACAAAAATTTGGTTTTAAACAGGTTCTGAAAATTGGCAAACGTACATTTTTTAGTAAATCAAAAGATGCGGCGAAAAAGGCTGTAGCCAACTTTACAGATATCACTTTGGATGTAGGCGGTGGTAAAAAGGTTTACTTTACGAAAGCTAAAATGAGACATATTCTAGAAAATCATCATCCAAATTATTGGACTGGAAATGAAGGAAAGTCGTTTTTTGATCCAGATTTATCTGTAAATGATATTAAAAATATTGTCACAACGGTAATTAATAATAATAAATCTGAGATATCTAGACAGCTAATTAAAAAGGAAGGGATAAAAGTGCAGGCGAAAGTAAACGGAATTGAATATAGAGTTAGGATTAGTAGGACTGGGCATATAAATTCTGCTTATCCAGTTGGTAAATAAAAAAAGAAGGTGAATCATTTTTATGTACAAACCAATAATTGAGACATTTATTAGTCGGGATAATGTTTCAGATACAACTATTAAAAATATCTCTATTACAAATCCTTTAGCTGTTGAAATGGCACAGACTATTTTAAAAGAAAATGAAGGAGATTACTTAAGTGGCTATGTATCCATAATTTATAATGATATTGTTATTTTTGGAGAAGAGCAATTAACTGAAGACTTATTAGATACGTGGTGTGATTTAATTTATATTTTTGATAATCATTATGATGGGAGAAGGCATGGGATAGTTTTTTTAGATAATGCTTCTTTTGATGATACAGTAATTAAAGAAATAGGGCAGTTTTATCAAATTGAACTTAATAGTTCAAGCCAATTCCTCTTGCCAAAAGAATCATTCAAAAATGAACTGAAAAAGGAATTTTTCAAATTTGTGGAGTTTTGTAAAAATGAAAAACTACAGTTTGCAGAAGTGAGTTTATATCAAGCGCTATTAGAAACGTATGATGAATTAATACAAAATGAAGAAGATAAAAACTAGAAGGCTAAAATCTAAAATTTATTAGGGAGACTGCTTGTTTTTAGCGAGCAGTCCCCATAACTAGGGTGTTCTATGAATAAACTAAAAATCGAAACATTTATAGGGGAAGAAGATTTAAATGCTCCTGTTTATAAAATCGAAAGTTTTTCTATTACCAATCCATTAGCAGTGGAAAAGGCACAGAAGATATTAGAAGAAAACGAAGGTGATTACTTATGTGGCTTTGTGAGCTTAATTTATAATAATGTGGTGATTTTTGGTGAAGAACAATTAACGGAAGATTTATTAGATACGTGGTGTGATTTAATCTATATTTTAAGCCATAGATATGATGGAAGAAGTATTGATATTACTTTTTTAGATAATTACAAGGGCAATGCATTAGTTCAAGAAATTGGCCATTTTTATGAAATTCAACTAAATCATTTACAGCGTTTTCTCGTACCTATAGAGCTATTCCGGAATGAGGTAAAGAAGGAATTTCTTAATTTTGTGGAGTTTTGTAAGAATGAAAAATTACAGTTCGCCGAAGAAAGTTTATATCGTGGAATTTTAGAAACGTATGATGAATTACTTTATGATGAAGATGAAAGAAGTTGAAAGGTAAAAATACAGACAAGGGACTGTTTATTTTCAATGAGCAGTCCCACAATATACAGTATTATTTAAAAAACTTGGAACTCATTTTCAAAAAAGTGTGGTGCTTTTTATGAATAAACTAAAAATCGAGACTTTTATAGGAGAAGAAGATATAACTGCTCCTGTTTATAAAATCGAAAGTTTTCCTATTACCAATCCATTAGCTGTGGAAAAGGCACAGAAGATATTAGAAGAAAACGAGGGTGATTACTTATGTGGCTTTGTCAGCTTGATTTATAATGAGACGGTGATTTTTGGTGAAGAACAATTAACGGAAAGTTTATTAGAAACGTGGAGTGATTTAATTTATATTTTTAATAATCACTATGATGGAAGAAGTCATGGAATTGTTTTTTTAGATAATGCTTCCTATAATGATACGGTAATTCAAGAAGTTGGTGAGTTTTATGAAATACAACTAGATTGTCACCAACGCTTTCTAGTTCCTATTGAACTTTTCAAAAATGAAGTGAAAAAGGAATTTATTAATTTTGTGGAGTTTTGTAAAAATGAGAAATTACAGTTTTCCGAAGAAAGTTCTTATCGTGGACTTTTAGAAACGTACAATGAAATAAAATAAGCGAATAGGGGACTGCTTGTTTTAGCGGGCGGTCCCCCTATTGTTTTAATTTTTTCTTTTTGAATAGCGTTGCGTGCTAGTGCATCTGCTGCTTTATTTTGCCCATCTGGAATCCATTTGATGAAAAATAAATCAAAATTATTTGCAAGTGTTAATGCTTGTTCAAGAAAAGGTTTAAATTCTTCGTTTTTGACATATTCTTTTTCTATAGATGTAACGACCACTTTTGAATCGGAACGTACGGACACAATGCTTGTACCTAGTTTTTGTGCTTCTTCTAAGCCCCGTACTAATGCGGTGAATTCGGCGATATGATTATTTGTATGACCGATGTACTCACTAATTTGTACGTGATGGCCTTCTCCTTTAATAAAAATGCCAATGCCGCTAGGGCCAGGATTACCTGCACTTGCCGCATCGATATAGACCTCTAACATGAAAATCCCTACTTTGCGATTAGACTTCCATTTTATTGTACAGCAATGGGGCTGTTTGACAACCTCCAAATGATTGAAACAATTTTTGTTAAATTAGGATGAACAAAATAGTTGCTTGAACACAATGTTGACTTCATAATAGAAAGACATGAAATTTGGACGTGAAGGGGGCGAATGTTCTTAATGGATAAAGTGACGGTTATGAAAGATATTGATGAACTACATGATATGTACTGTGCTGATTGCTTAGTCATTAAGCAACTGCGGAAAGAGCGTGGGAAACAAGGGGCCCATCGTTTTTGTATTGAGGCGTGTACAGTAGGAGAGCGACTGCAGTTTTTAGGGGAAGAGCTAATGAAAGTGTATAGCAAATAAGGCGCTGATTGTGAGAACCCACATAAAAATATCCAATAAGAAATTTTTATGCATGAAATTAAGCATATGTAGTGCTTTTCTTGCATAAATAACTATATGTTCGGAAATAATAAAATTGGTTGGTTACCATAGAAAAAGCTACCTTGTTATCTGTTATTATGCAGATAACGAACGTAGCTTTTTTCTATTTATTTTTTGAAACGCGGGTAAAACAGTGTAAATCGCGGATAGAAGTCCACTAAACGCGGGTAAAACAGTGTAAATCGCGGATAGAAGTCCATCAAACGCGGGTAAAACAGTGTAAATCGCGGATAGAGGTCCATCAAACGCGGGTAAAACAGAAGAAATCGCGGATAGAAGGCAAATACCGCTTTAGCAAAACAAGTGTTAGATTGATTGTAACTCAATCTAACACTTGTTTTTGTTTTTTATTTTGTTGAAGCGTATTGACTTAAATCTTGGTAGTATTTTGTTAAAGAGGAAGGGGAAATATCGAAAGTCGCTGCAATTTCTTTGACTGTCATAGAAAGTGATTCAAATAGCTCTTTTTCCTGACCGTAGCGAATAGCACCTGCTGCGATGGCCGCTTCTTTACGTGCAGAGGGTTGTCCTTCGATTAAGTAATCCTCTAATAGTTCAAGCATCGGAGCTGTTTCACGCTCATTTTGTTCAAGGAATTCCTTGACTTGCGTAATAACACCGTTCTCGAAGTTTGTGAATTCTTCGCCCTTGTAGCCGTTAGACACAAGTAGCTCCCAGAATGTTAGATGATCTTCTTTTAAGAATGTTTGAACTTTCTTATTTGAAGCCTCGAAGTTTTCTTTTAACTTCACAAATACTTGTTCATGGTCATGTGGGAAGAATATAAGCGTTGATACCGCTAGATAATGCGCTTCCTGCTTCGTGCCATCTGGCAAGATAAACGCAAAGACATGCATTCCCTCAGGAATTGGCTTATCATTTTCGCGACGGATATAAATTTCTTCATTTGAAAGAACATGACTAGCTTTAAAATATTTTTCCTCTACAACAGTTACCGTACCAATAAAGAGTGTAGGTTGTGACCAGCCTTCAAGTACTTTTAAAGTTGAAGGTCTTACCGTCTTTTTCTTCGTTTTCTTTAAATACCCTTTCCAAATAGATGGCTCTTGATGGAAGAAGAAGTCGTCTAACGCAATCGCTTCAATAAGCTCACGTTGTAGTACGCTCTCTAATTTAGGCTGCCATGTGCCAACATGCTCGATATAAGCACGAACATCTTTGCGTTCTGGATATTCTAAATAGAATGTTTGTAGTACACGCTCTAGTTCTTCGATTGCTACAGCTTCAACTGTAACTTGCTGTTTACCTTCACAACATTTTTTGTATTTTTTGCCGCTACCGCATGGGCATGGATCATTACGTTTTACCATAATTAGAAACACTTCCTTTGAAAATTGTTAGTCGATTTTTGCTAAATAAATTGCGTACACTTAATAATAACGGTACTTTTGTATGAAGAAAAATGATTATCTATTTTGAAATATCAAAAAATTAGAGGGACGCCCTAATTCTATTATATGTATGTATTTTCTAGCTTAGAACTAAAAAAGAAAACCATCTACGCACTTGAATTGAGCGTAGATGGTAATACTATTAGACTTCAATCTCTGCTGTTAGTCTTTCAAGCTCGTCAATTAAATGACCGATGTAAGCAATTGTATCTCGCAGCGGTTGATCTGTCGTGACATCAACACCTGCCATTTGGGCAAGCTCTACAGGCGATTTAGTGCCACCTGCTTGCAGTACTTTTAACCATTCATCTACAGCCGTACTACCTTCTTTTAAAATACGTTGCGATACTTGTGTAGAAATCGTTAAACCAGCACTATATGTGTATGGATACAAGCCCATATAGTAATGAGGCTGACGCATCCATGTTAATTCTGCGCCTTCTAGGATATGGACAGTATCGCCCCAGAAATCTTCTAAAACAGTACGTTTTAATTGATTCAATACTGTAGCATTCACTGATTCGCCAGCGTCCACTAGTTCATATACTTTACGTTGGTATGCTGCCTCTAGTAAATGTGTGACGAAGTTATGATAATATGTTTTCGATACGATGTTTGATATAACCCAACGTTTAAAGCGTTTATCATCATTATGTGTCAATAAATAGTTTGCTAATAGCATTTCATTCATTGTAGATGGTGCCTCAATAAAGTAAAGGGAAGGGCGATTATTCAAATACGATTGATGTGCATGTGCATTAACAAAATGACCGGCGTGACCAAGCTCATGGATTAGTGTGAATACCTCGTTCATACGCTCATTCCATGACATTAAAATGTACGGATGGCTACCGTAGGGACTTGAGCAAAATGCGCCTGTAGATTTTCCTTTATTTGGTGCGTAATCAATCCAGCGCTCGTTGAACGCCCTTTCAATCATTTCCTCATAATCTTTGCCCATTACAGCTAATGATTTTTCAACATAATCTTTTGCTTCTGCCATTGTTAATTTTGGATCATAGCTTGGGTCGAGTGATATTTTTAAATCAGCAAACGTCATTTTATCTAAGCCATGCGCTTTTTGTACAAGCTTGGCATAACGACGCATATGTGGGGCAAGCTCTTTTGTAATAAGGTCAATTTGACGATTATAAAGCGAACGATCGACATCTTGGTCAAATAATAAAAAGTCAATGACAGAGTCGAAGCCTCGTAAATCGGTGATTGTTTTCTCTTGCTGGATATGCGTGTTATATACTTTTGCCGTAGTATGTTGATACTCACGAAGCTTGTTAGAAAAGGCATTGAATGCTGCTCGACGTATCGTTGGATCGCTTTCAAGTTCCCAATCATTTTCGAATAACACATAGCTAAGCGGATAATTTTTGCCATTTGCCTCAAACTCCCCGAAATGCATATCCACGAGCTTTGTCGTATTATAAATTTCATAAGGTGCGTCGAATGTAGAACGCAAAGCAGCAAGCGTTTTTTCTACTTCAGGATGTAGTTGATGAGGCTTTTGCTTTAACAGTTGTGTGATATAACGATTATATAGGGGACTTGACGCTGCAGCTTGCTCTAAAATGGTTTCGTCTAATGCAAGCAATTCGCTATTCACAAATGCGATGGAACTGCTAATTTTTCCAATCGCGGTGCTAAATTTTGCTGCGCGCATTTGTGCAACGTCATCCGTACGATCAGCCTGTATATTTAAGCTCGCATAGGTTCCCAGAGGGATAATGCCTACTTGTAATGCTTCAAAGGCTGTCAGTACCTCAATTACCTTTTGCGCATCCGTAATGCTCCCCTTATAGGTGCTTTCAAATTTTACTGCATCTTCTACAAACTGAGCTAATGCAGGTTCAAAATCAGCGTCATTTTCAAGTAAATCCTGTAAATTCCACGTTTCTTCCACTGCAACATCTTTCCTTAATGGTAATACTTCCATGTCAGAACACCCCTTTTAACGTAAGTGATTCCATTATAACGAAACTATTTCGAAAAGTGAAATAATTACAGGGGGAAGAATAAGATTTTAGTAGCCTAGCGAAATCATGATTTTTTTTAAAAAAGAAGCAGAACATGTTTGAAATTGTGTCAGTAGGGAAAAATGAAGTATAGCCAGAGTACAAAGCAACGCATACTAAAGGCTAGTATGAATTATTGGAGGAGATATTATGTCACAAAATTTAAACAAGCAACTAAATAAGCTAGTAGCAACATACTCTGTACTGTATACAAAATTGCATAACTACCATTGGTATGTAACAGGCAGTGCCTTTTTTACACTGCATGAAAAATTTGAAGAATTATATAATGAAACAACATTAAATTTAGATGAAATCGCAGAGCGTATTCTATCCAAAGATGGCAAACCAGTAGCTACTTTAAAAGAGCATCTGGAGCTTTCTTATATAGAAGAAGCAACAGGTAAAGAAACAACGGAAGAAATGGTTGCTACAACAATTTCTGATTTCCAAAAGTTGATGAAAGCTTTAAACGCAACGATGGAGCTTGCGGCAGAAGAGGGCGACGATCGAACGGAAGACTTATTAAACGCTATGTATCAGTCACTTGAAAAACATGCATGGATGTTAAAAGCATTCCTGAACGAATAACTTTAAAAGGAAGACAAAAAAACAGTAAAGGCAGTTCCTCTGATACGAATAAGTATGGAGTGGCCATTAAAAATAGGAGGACATATATTGCATGAATGAACAAAATCCATTTATTGAAGTGGCACACTCGAAAGAGGAAATGCTAGAAATATTAAAACAAATGCATAACCGAGGTTTTCACACGAATGATATTCATATTATTGCGAAGGACGCTACGCCATTTGCGGACATTAAATGGGAAACAGATATACACACGCATGAGGCAGGCAATTGGCTCGATCAGTTTAAATCATGGTTTACAGGTGAATCTGCTGTAAAAGAAGGCGTCAAACGTTTTCATTTAAGTGAGGGGCAAACGGCCTATTATGCACAACTTGTAGAGCATGGTGCTATTGTTGTGTTTGGCGAGAAGGCAAACACAGATGCCCCAGTAACAATAGCGATTGATCAAGAGGAAAATCGCTATTGGCATAATCCACTTGAACCTCGCGTTACTGCGCCTGAACCATTTATTGATACGATTGATCATGTCGAGACGCCTGAGCAACGAGAGCATCGGTTAAGAGCAGAAGAAAGTTTGGAAGAAGCGGAACAATTGAATAAAGATAATACGTAAGTAAAACCCTCTTCTGTTAAAGAAGGGGGTTTTTACAATATATTGCTTTACTATTCTGTTCTCGTTTATTGTTCTAACTATTATAATAGTATAAAAAGGAATTGCTGAAAGGATAGCCGAACTGATGCCAAAGGGAAGAAAAACGACATTAGAGGAACGAGTTCAAATCGTTTTCTTTTGTTTAAAGCATGATAAAAACTACCAACTTACTGCAGATAGGTTTCAAGTATCGTACCAACAAGTTTACCAATGGGTTAAAAAATATGAAGCGGGTGACGAAGCATCGCTACAAGATAAACGCGGGCGAACTAAAGAAGAACAGGAGCGTACAATAGAAGAACAATTTAAAGAAGAAATAAAAAGTCTTGAACGCGAAAATGAACGTCTACGTACAGAAAATGCTTTGCTAAAAAAGCTAGAGGAAATCGAAGGGAGGAGAGTTATGTAAATAAATATACAGCCATTCAAGCATTGCATCACAACGACAACTACTCTATCTCGGTACTATGCGAATGCGCAGGAATTGCACGCTCTGCTTACTATAAATGGACACAGCGCGTACCAACAAAAAGGCAGCTTGAAAATAACGAAATTTTAAAAGAAATAAGCGCGCTACATGAAAAGGGACAAGCAAACGTTGGCTATCGCAAAATGAAGCTCCATCTAAACCATAAATACAATAAACAATTTAATCATAAACGGATTTATCGATTGATGAAACTTGCTGCTTCGCGATCACAAAGTATGCAAATGGATGCACCACAGCCTACCCCAACTCTAAAAAATCCTGCTGAAAATCTGTTAAATGAGGAGTAGAATTGCGGAATACTGCTAAAAATATATAAACTAAATCAATAAACCGAATGCTAAAATGAAGGATGCTTGTAGTACCTACAATTTGCATTCGGTTTTTGTCTATCTACTATATTTTGGCTATAACCCTTCGTTGAAGTAGTTTCTATTTTAAGTGATACTATGATTAAATAAACCCGTATTGTTACGAACGGCTTGCCTCCGAATCGCTCCAATTATAATAAACAAACTTTAATTTTTGTCCATTCATTGCAAACTCTTCAGAACTTGTGCCAGTGTATATAAATCCATTTTTTTCTAATACTTTTTGTGAAGCTATATTGTTTGTTGTTGTTTTCGCAGCAATTTGTCGAATGCCTTTATTGCTCGCGATTGTTAATAATAACTTTAACGCTTTATTAGCAATGCCCTTGCTGCTATGTTCATCGCCAACTCGATAACCGATATGACCTAACTGTTGTTTTTTATCTATGTTGGTTAAATTGATGCGCCCAACGATTTGTGCAAGTTCATTTTTGATTAAATAGAAATAAGATCGTTCTTGCTCTTGTTCATGTATTAGCATAAGGTTTTGCTTTTGAAAATTATTAAATTCATAATAATCATCACCACGACTTGGTACCATTTTTTCGAAATAAGCCCGATTAGTAAGCTCGAATGTATATAAACTTTCCATATCAACGTATGTCAATTGGCTTAATGTAATATTCATAGAGTCTCCTTTTTTGGCAAGATGTATCCAACATTTTTATTCCATTATACGTAATTTAAGGACATAATGCTTTAACAAACTTTACGCTATCAAGTATGCTTGTTCAAAGTACTCGATGTAGAGTTCTTTTTATTTGGATGCCAATCGTACATAGTGTATTAAGATTTTTACCCTTTTTGTTATTTTTTATTTTATTTAGGGTGTCTACTTGACAGGGTTCGACAGTATATTGCATACTGAAATTATATAAATAACAATAATTTGGAGGGGTAATTATGCCACAAGATTTAAACAAGGAATTGAATAAACTCGTAGCAACATGGTCGGTACTGTATACAAAACTACATAACTATCATTGGTATGTAACCGGGAATGCCTTTTTTACACTCCATGCAAAATTTGAAGAATTATACAATGAGGTTACATTAAATTTTGATGATACGGCTGAACGTATTCTATCCAAAGGTGGCGAGCCTGTCGCTACTTTAAAAGAATACCTTGAGTTATCCTATGTAGAAGAAGCAACGGGAAAAGAGACAGCAGAGGAAATGGTCGCAACTACTATTTCTGACTTTGAAAAGCAAATGCAAGCTATCCATAATACGATGCAGCTTGCTGCAGAAGAAGGCGATGACCGTACAGAAGATTTGCTGAATGCGATGTATCAATCCCTTGAAAAACATACTTGGATGTTAAAAGCCTTTCTTGATAAAAAAGGCGCTTAAAATACAGAGCACTTGGAGTTTAGTTAAAGCTCCAAGTGTTTTTTTAATTTTGGGAGGACAGGCAATATGACAAACAGGCAACAGAATAATAATTGAGATGACAATTATTACAGTTGTATAAAGGATGCACAAAAAGGGTTTTTTCTTAAAGTGTCGGGGTACATACATAGTAAGCCTTACAAATTAGGAGGAATTGAACATGATGAATGAACAAAACCCAAAAATTGAAGTTGCACATACGAGAGAAGAGATGTTTCACATTTTAAAATGTATGCGCATGGAAGGTTACCACACGGATGAAATCCATATTATTGCAAGAGAAGCTAGCGATTTGGAAGATGTCAAATGGAACGCTGATGTGAAAACCCACGAAGCTGGTAATTGGTTTGACCAAATTAAATCATGGTTTACAGGAGAAACAGCGGTTACAGAAGGATTAAAACGTTTTGATTTGACAGAGGGTCAGACAGCATATTACGCACAACTTGTGGAAGAAGGGGCCATTGTATTATATGCGGAACATGATGACAACATCGATCCAACATCGGCTACACTTGGCGTCGAATCACAACGTGCACAACTGGATGCGCTGGATACACGTGTCACGCCACCTGAATCGATTGTGGATGAGACACCAGCTCAACGTGAGGAACGCTTAAAGGCTGAAGAGCGTATGAATGATGCGGAACAAATAAGAAGATATTTGTAGTTAACGATAAATGATTATTGTCGCGGAAAGCGCTCACCGAGTGGGTAGAGCAGCAGATAATAGAAAAGAGTGGGATTGATTATGGTCAATCTCACTCTTTTCGTATTGATTAATGCATCACTTTTTCCTGTTCATGTTTTCTTATAAAGCGTAAAAGGTGAAGATGTTCCAGTTGGGCAACAAGATTGCCGATTAAAATAAAGCTACCACCAATCAGTAATTTAACCGTAAGCCCCTCACCGATAAACATCATGGCAAACATCGCGGCAAAAATAGGCTCCAATGAAAAGATAAGCCCTGTATGTGTAGCAGATGTATACTGTTGTGCAACAGTTTGGCCAACAAAGCAAAATGCGCTACAAATAATACCAAGCCCTAAAATGGCAATCCATGAAGTGGTAGAATTTGGAAGTGTCGGTGTTTCAAAAAGTAGCGTTAAAACAAGTGCATACAATCCAGCGAAGCCGAGTTGATAGATGCCGTATGAAATCGACTCTACGCTACGAGTAAATCGACCGTTTAACAGCAGATAAATTGAATAGCTTAACGCAGCAAAAGCGACTAAAATATCGCCTGTTTGGAAAGTAAATGAATGTTGTACAGTTAATACAGTAATACCAATCATTGTGCTAACAATCGCAAAACTAACAGCTTTTGAAGGCAATTTTTTGTCGATAAAGCTACTGAATATAGGCACTAGCACAACTGTCAGACTTAAAATAAATCCTGCGTTGGAAACGGAAGTAGTCTCCAGTCCGAATAAGCTAAGTGCAAACACAATGAATAAAAGCAAACCTTGAATAGCTGCGTATTTTAATGTTTTGAAATCGACTTTGATCATGCGTTTATAAAAGACTATGCCTGCTGCAAAAAATGCGATAATACAACGCAACGCTACCACATTATAAACAGCCAATGTTTCAAGCCCCATAACCATAAACGTATAAGACAATCCCCAAAACATTGTTACAATTACCATTAGTAAATTTGCTTTTCCTTGATTACTCATTATGCCACCTTCAATCTGTGTACTAAAACAGTTTTATACTAAAATTTACTATATATCTTGTATTGTGATTAGTAAAACGAATGTTTATAATGATTAATATTAAAAAAATTCATGTATAAGAGGGAAAGTGAATGAGTTTAGTCAAATACGAGATTTTGAATAAAGTTGCTGAAGTATCGAGTTTTACAAAAGCAGCTGATGCGCTTGGATTAACCCAATCGGCAGTTAGTCATGCTGTTTCAAGCTTAGAGAAAGAATGTGGATTTGCACTAATCCATCGAAGTCGAACTGGTGTAACATTAACGAGCGAAGGACAAACGATGCTACGTGCGATGCGTCAAGTTCTCGATGCAAATGAATTATTACAGCAAGAAGCGGCCCATATTCTTGGTGTGACCCGTGGTAAATTGCGAATAGGTGTTATTTCTAGTATTTCATCCAATTGGATGCCCGAAATTATTCGTATTATGGACAATCAGTTTCCAGGCATACAAGTAGAATTGCGCGAAGGCGATTATTATGAAATCGAACAGTGGTTACAAAGCGGTGTAGTGGATGCTGGGTTTTTAAATGGTCAAAAATCGGAACAATTCCAATTTATCCAGTTAGTACAAGACCCTCTTTTATGTATCGTTTCCAATCAAAGTTCTCTCTATAACCGAGCAGAAATTGATATTGCTGAATTAGAGGATATGCCTTTTATAATGACGTCATATCGGGGCACCAATGATGTAAAAGTTCTTTTAGAGCAGTATCATGTGAAACCAAACATCCGCTTTGAGCTGTCAGAGGAAGTAGGAATTATTTCAATGATTTCGCATCATTTAGGAATTAGTATTTTACCTCGCTTAGTTATTAATCGATTGCCGTCTTCATTAAAGGCCATCCCGTTAAAACAAGGTGGTTATCGAACAATTGGGCTGGCAATGAAATACCAAGCCTCACCAGTGACAAAAAAATTTGCGGAAATTTTAAGTGCATGGCTGAAAGAACAAAATAAGAAATAGGTTATTTTAACTTTTTACGTTAAAATAGAACATGAAGAAAGCTTAGTATTTCATGATAGTTTGAAAAGAAAAGGTGAGTGTGAGTGGGGACATTACAAGGAAAAACCGTACTCATTACAAGTGGGGGAACACTTGAAAAATGGGATCGTGTGCGCGGGCATACGAATTTATCGAAGGGGACGATGGGCTGCTATTTGGCTGAAGCAGCATTAGAAGCTGGGGCAGATGTTATCTATATGCATGGCTATTTTGCACAACTTCCAGTTAACCAAGATAAAATGCGTACTGTACGCTTTGAGGGGATTGAAGATTTAGGTGACAAGGTTCGCCATGCGGTACAGGAAGGACAAGTAGATATCGTGATCATGGCAGCGGCCGGCTCTGATTGGGTAATTGATAAAGTTTACGATCAATCGGGCAATCTCATGGAAGGTGCGGGTAAAATGCCGTCAGACGAGCCTCCTATTATTCACTTTAAAAAAGCACCGAAAGTGTTAGGACAAATAAAGGGCTGGCAACCGAATGTCACGTTAGTAGGCTTTAAGCTAGAGGCAACAGAGGATGAACAGTTCTTACTATCGCGTGCACGTCTTCGTATGGAAACGGCGAACGCACAATGCATGGTTGCTAATAGCTCGCAATCGCTGTACGGTGGTCAAGAGCCTCATTGGATTGTACCTGCACAAGGTGATCCCATCAAAGTAATTGGCAAACAAGAAACGGCAAAAGTATTGATGAATTACTTACAAAATGTATAACAACAAACTGTGTAGAAGATGATATTCTGCACAGTTTTTTTGTTGTCATACATCATTCCGTTCCAAAATATGAATAAAGTAAAGGTGATTTACCACTTGCCACTACCACTATCGATGAAATAAGGTATTAAAAATATGGAATTGTAAGGGAAAAATGAAACTTTTTTCTTAATTACAAAGTATTCAGCTAGGTTTTATAATATTTATATTGACAATAGGTTTTCTGAATTATAGAATTATTTCCAAGAAACGTAGTACTGAAGCTAGGAGAGTAAAATGCAAATTCAGTACTATCTTTAGAGATAAGAGAACTAGTCATTTTGATGTTTGAATGTCTTTTATACAAAAAGTGAAAAAAGAAGGGGTGTATCGTATGTCTCAACTGTCTAAGATTGATGATAAGAAATTAGAAGTGATTGCGAAGGCCATTCAAAATTTGGAATTTGGTGAAGTGCAAATTACCATTCAAGATGGTGTGATTGTACAAATTAATCGACTTGAAAAGCAAAGATTTCCACAGAAAAAGTAAAGTTTTAATAGAATGCGGAAGACTCAACAAAAGACTACCTTAAAAGCGCCCTTTGAGGCCACATAGGTAGTCTTACACTAAAAATCGATAAACGAAAAAACGCACTAAATGTTTCTTTATTTGACATCTGCTAGTTTACTGTCTGTTAATGCTTCGAACAAAGTGCTAGAATCCTTTTCGTTCAAATGAACATATTGCTGTTCACCTTGTACGACCTCTAGTGTGTTTTTGTTTGGAGCAATCCAAACGGCATAAGTGATAGCTTTTGCATTGGTATTGGAATTAACAAATTGAAATATAAACTCATAGTCTGGCAATCTTGCCATATCGACTTTTCGTTTCTTCCAGTCAGCATGATGTAGTATTTGTTTAACCGCTTTTACCTCTTTGGAATGGGTAATTTCCTTGAAATCCTCATAAGCTCCGTCTTCTGCCATTTTTTGAACTTCAATTTTTTGTTTTTCTAAGCTTGTACAACCTGCAATAATGAAAACGAATAATAAAGGGACAAGTATATTTCTATAATCGGGAATGATAATCGTTACACTCCTTTTACACTCGTAATATTGCGATGAGCAGCGATTTTAAAACGTTAAAAAAGGTATCTCAAAGGGGAAATTTGAAATACCTACTTAAACCAGATTATTCGTAAAAGCTCGTTGGAATTTGTCCAAGATGTCTACGGTGATAGAGCAAAGGTTCCTTCTGTCTATTATCAATTTGTAAAACTTGCCCAATAAAAATCGTATGGTCACCTGCATCAATTTTATTATATGTTTCGCATTGTAGCGTAGCTAACGTATCATGCAAAATAGGTAAACCATGTGCAGAAGTAGACCAATGAACTTGCGCAAATCTGTCAGCGATTTTACTTGAAAATACCGTACATAAATGTGTTTGCTCATGCGCTAAAATATTGACCGCAAATTTTTCTGTAGTACTAAAAAATGGATGTAGTTGTGATTTTTTGTCCAATGACCATAGAATGAGAAGCGGATCTATGGAAACCGATGCAAAGGAATTGACCGTTAAGCCAATAGGTTCATTTAGATTATTGCAAGCTGTAACAACTGTGACACCTGTTGGATAATTCCCTAATGCCTGTTTAAATGCAGTTACTTTGTCCGTCATACACATCACCTCTTGTTATGTTATGGAGAAATCCGTTTGTTTGTTCTTGTAGCATTTTCTTCGTTCTATTATGGATAAGCCTACAAAATAATCTAGCAACTGTAAAGGTCGTTAATTTCAATTAATTTAAAAAACCAATTGAAAGGATTTTTTAATGCTGATGGGGTATCCGGGCTTCTACGTTATTCTATTTTAGTCATTTGTTTCAGTAGCAGGTATAGTGCTAGATAGAGATATTAAAGGGACATATTAAATGAATGAATGTGAGGCAATTATATAATGGGAATCGTAACAATTAACGAATTTATTGTAAAAAGAACTATAAACGATTTGGAAGATGCGGTAAATAATCCTGATAAGTACACGATAAGCATAAATGATAACTGGGATGAATTTGTTTCTTTTATCAATAATAATCGGAGTAAATATATAGAAGACGGCCTTCTTACACTTGATGGGGGGTTATCTATTAAAAAATATAATAAAGAGATTTTAGGTGTTCGATATTGGGATTATCTTCCGGAGCTATGGGCATATATTTTAAATGTTATTGAAGAATACTTAGAAGAAGGAATTGGGAAATGTTATTTTCCCGATCAACCAGTTAGAATTCAATTAAAGCAATTAAAAAATAAAAAAATACAATTTTTATTTGATAACGACGATCATGTGTTAGAATTTGAACAAAAAATGTTATTAGGAATCTTTTTGAATCGTGCTGAAGTCTTTTTTAATGTTCTTGTAAAAGAACTTGATTTGACTGGATACAGCTACCAAATTGAAAAAATTCAAAAATTAAAAACCCGTATATAAATCAATTTAAAAGCATTGGATTATGACAAGAGAGAAAAGTAGTTAAGATTAAAAATAAAGTATTGATATTAATATAATTTATAAAGTAGAACCGATAAAAATCGGTTCTACAGTCTTTTTTCATTTCAAATAAGAATAGACCGTGGAATGCAACGCCGTAGCAAACAGCAATGACCATGTAAAAAGTGTTAGATTGATTGCGCCCAATCTAACACTTTTTTGGTTATTAGTCGCCTTTTTTAGTTTACAACAAGTGGTGTTTCATTGTCCTCATTGTCTTCGTTATGTTTATTATCACCTGGAATAATTCGGTTTTCAGTGTCTTTATCGAAGAAGTGGACTTTGTTCATATCGAGTGCTAGTGGGATAACTTGACCAGGTTTAACATTGGCATGTGAATCCACACGTGCAATAAATTGCTGCCCTTCGACCTGTGAATAGAGCATGATTTCAGCCCCCATTAATTCCGCCACTTCAATCGTTACCTCGATTCTAGACCCTGGCGATGATTCAATAAACGCCTGTTCATCGTGGAAATCTTCTGGACGTATGCCCATTATAATTTCTTTATGGTTGTAGCCTTGCGCTAGTAAGTATTTCATTCTTTCTTGTGGAATGGCAATAGAAGTACTGCCAATGTTGAGTTTGCCATCGGTAAGCGTACCCGTAAAGAAGTTCATGGCAGGGGAGCCGATAAAACCGCCAACAAAAACATTTTTAGGTTGCTCATAAACTTCTTTTGGTGCCCCCACTTGTTGAATAACGCCATCTTTCATTACAACGAGGCGCGTTGCCATCGTCATAGCTTCCGTTTGGTCATGGGTAACATAGATCGTTGTCGTTTGTAGGCGTTGATGAAGTTTAGTAATTTCTGCACGCATTTGAACGCGTAGCTTGGCATCTAAGTTCGATAAAGGCTCATCCATTAAAAATACTTTCGCATCCCGAACAATGGCACGTCCCAATGCCACACGTTGCCGTTGACCGCCCGAAAGTGCTTTCGGTTTACGATTTAAATATTCCTCAAGACCTAGAATGCGTGCGGCTTCGTTGACACGACGGTTAATTTCATCTTTCGGTAATTTGCGCAGTTTTAATCCAAATGCCATATTTTCATATACGCTCATATGTGGGTAAAGGGCGTAGTTTTGGAATACCATGGCGATATCACGATCTTTTGGTGCAACATCATTCATGCGTTTTCCATCAATGATTAAATCTCCCTGAGAAATTTCTTCGAGACCCGCGACCATACGTAATGTGGTAGATTTACCACAACCTGAAGGACCTACGAAAACAATGAATTCCTTATCTTCAATGTCCAAATTAAAATCTTTTACTGCCGTGACGTTTTTATCATAGATTTTATAAATATGTTGTAATTTTAGTTCTGCCATTTGGTTCATCTCCCTTAAAATGTAATGGTTTTTTAGAGTATAAGAGAAAATTATGCAAAATGTATATGTATACATTACACAAAATGTCATTGGGCATATTGAACAACTATTGATAATTTTCTGATTTTAGCAACAACATAGCAAGTGAAACAAATGTAGCATTGGCAAAGGAACGAATATCGATTCCTGTATTTTCTATAAACTTGTCCAATCGATACTGTAGGCTATTGCGATGAATATAAAGTTTTTTTGCAGTCGAAGACGCGTTTAAATTACATTGTAAAAAGACTTGAATTGTATCAAGCATCTCCTCCCCTTGCATACTTTCAACAAACAAATTGGAAAGTATGTTTTTGTTAACGAGTGATGGAGCATGAATGAGTAGTAAAGGCAATGCTTCGTGAAATGTGAGTGATTTTTCACGATCAGCGAATCGATGGATTGCTTTGAAACATTGGTATTCATAGCTAAACTTTTCTTTTACGAATAAATCAGCTTGATGCAGTTGACCGATATAACTATAGATTTTAACAAAAAAATCACTCGTTAATGTATCACTTAGTTGGCTAAATGCCTCTTTATCAAAAACGACTTGAGGCTTTTCCTCTACGATAATGCCATGTGTATCGTCCATCATTAAAATTACCGGTTGCTGAAATCCTCCTGTAATGGCCTCTTTAAAATTATGTAAATCATCAATTGGTTGTTTGAGATAGAAATAGCAAAAACGCAAAGTCTTTACATCTTGTAAAAAGGGTAGCTCTTTTCCATCGTTGTTTAAAAAATCATACCATTTTTGTTGAACGCTAGAGTTATTTTGTCCATTCATCGTATTGTCTATGGGATGAAATAAAGTCAGTAAAAGATTACGTTCGGCATCTGAAAGGGCTGTTTTGACAATGCCGAATTTACAATTATCCTCTGTTATAAACCAATATTTACTGTTGTCTTGTGCATTATATGTAGTTGTAAAGGCAGTCTGAAAATAATTTTCTAATTTCTTAAGCATTGGTTTCTCCTTTTTAGACTGATTGTAAACAATCGTATCTTCATCTGTAAAACAATTTAAATACTTCTAGACATCAAGTGGGCTAGTCTGAAGCCTTTTATATCGGTCCTTTTAAATAGATTTCGGTCATGTCTATAAGGAGTAGTTTTTTATTATTGTTTACGAAGGTGGAATTTTTCTCCGTAAATTAAAAAAATAAAGAAAATTATTTACAACTTTTTTGACTTGTTATAATATTACTTGTAAGCGTTAACAGTAATGTTTGACGTTTAAAAAACGCAAGAGGTTAATGCCATGCTTTATCATTTCGAAAATAGGGCATTAAACCATGCTATTTTCGTGGTGTTTTGTCAACGGACAATGATATAAAAACTTTTTAGGTGGTGTTCAAAGGTGAATTTAGAAAAATATAAAGGAATCATTCCTGCTTTTTATGCTTGTTATGATGAGCTAGGAGAAATATCTGAAAGTAGAACGAAAGAATTGTGTAACTATTTATACAAAAAAGGTGTTAAAGGGCTTTACGTTGGTGGAAGTTCAGGAGAATGTATTTATCACAGCTTAGAAGAAAGAAAAGCGACCCTAAAATATGTGGCACACCAACTAAAAGGGAAGCTTACATTAATCGCACATGTGGGGGCACCATCAACAAGGGATAGTGTAATTTTAGCAAAATATGCAGAAGAATTAGGCTATGATGCTGTCTCGGCCATTCCACCTATTTACTTTAAATTTTCAGAAAGTTCGGTTTATAAGTATTGGACGGAAATTATGGATGCAACGAAAATGCCATTTATTATTTACAATATCCCACAAACGACAGGTTTTGACCTTTCAATCAATCTCTTTAAGAGACTAATAGAAAATCAAAAAGTGATAGGGGTAAAAAATTCTTCTATGCCTGTTATGGATATTGAAAGATTTAAGGCCACTGCTGGTGAGGATTTTATCGTCTTTAATGGACCTGATGAGCAATACGTTTCAGGCAGAATAATCGGTGCCGATGGAGGAATTGGTGGAACATATGGCGTGATGCCTGAGCTATTTTTAATGGCAGAAAAATTTGTGTCAGCAGGGGATTTCGAAAATGCTAGAAAAATTCAACATGATATTAATGATATTATCGTTGCTTTATGTTCGTTAAATGGTTCTCTATATTCCACGATTAAAGAAATGTTAAAACTAAACGGGGTTTATATAGGCAGTGTCAGAGCTCCATTAGAGTCAGTATCAGGTGACGATTTAAATAAAATCGCTGGTATTAAAGCGTTAATCGACAACGCCATCCAAAAGTATAAAGGGTAGTCCACTTGAAAAGGACAGCCGTTAGTAATAAAGGTTGTCGATAATTACAAGCGTAATTTCACATAGGGGAGGACACAAGCTAATAAAAAGCTTGTCTTTCATATAGGCAATTTTATTTTAATGACATTCATAAGGGGGAGTCGTTTATGTTTCAAAGGCGTTATTTCGCAACTGCAATAGCAATCTTGTTTGTACTTTCAGTGCTAGCAGGATGTACAAGTAATTCTACTGATAGTTCAAAATCTAGCTCTAGTTCATCTGATGTGGTCGAGCTAAAAGTATGGTTAACTCCGCAATGGAAAGGGGTTTTAGATGCTTCTGAAAATGGAGCAGATTATGATAGCTTCTTCAAACATGCAGGGGAGCGTTTCGCTGCTGAGTATAAGGAGCATAACGTTAAGGTGAATGTAGAGGTAATTGCAGGGGAGCAACGAGATGAGCTATTAAATGTCAATCTGAATGGTGGAACACCTCCAGATGTGTTCTTTGAAAGTGTATTTGCCATGGGAGACTACGCGCATAGAGGAGCATTAGTACCATTAAATGATATTGTGGATGAGGAATCAAAAAAAGATATTGCTCAAGGTTATTGGGACAGTGTGACATTTGGTGAAGATGTGTACTTCTTCCCGTTCTCGCATAACCCAGGTACTTTAGCTTACAATGCGGACATGTTTAAAGCTGCAGGACTTGACGAGTACATTGGTGGAGAGTATGAAATTAAAACTTGGACACTAGCTGACTATGAAAACATATTAAACAAGTTAAAGTCCGATATACCGAAAGATCAATATTCCAATGCGTACCCTATGGGATTATATGCGTTAAATAATCAAGGTGATACTTGGAATCTTGCTTATTTAAGAATGTTTGGCAATCCATTTTTTGATAACAACGGCAATTTAATCATTGATGATGCTAACGGTGTGAAAGCAGCCAATTGGTTAAAGAAAATTTACGATGATGGCTTAACAAATCCAGGGGTAGAATCTGTTTCTTCAAATGACGTGAATGCGATGTTCCAAAATCAACAGCTTGCAATTAGTTTTACTAACGCAATATTATTCAATAACGCAAAGGCTGATATGGAAAGTGGAAAAGCGCCTAAGTTTGATATAAGACTAGCAAACATTCCTTCTGAAAGTGGCGATCCATTATCGTTCACGTATGTAACGGGTGCAACTGTATTTGACACAAAAGATGAAACGAGAATAAAAGTTAGTAAAGATTTTGTGAAATTTATTTCCACAGATGCTGAACTTGTCAAGGCTTCTAAAAATGGTGTACCTGTTAGAACATCAGTTGCCAACGAGTTCAAATCTGAAAAGCCTTATTTCGAGGCGTATTCTGCTAACGACCCTTACATGTTTAACTTCACAGGTAACGTACCGGGCTACAGCCAATTAAGACAAGTTTTATATCCAGAACTACAAGCACTATACACGGGTGGAAAAACGGCGGAGCAGGCTGTGAAAGATTATGAAACAAAAGGCAATGAGGTAATTGAAGAATCAAAAGCAGATTCTGTAATTTATAAAAAATAGCATGGCGTGTATATAACTTTACAACAATTTAAGCCCCTAGATGCTGGGGCTTAAATTGTAGAAAGGTAAATGATAGCGATGAAAATCAATAAAAAATCGTTTAAAGAAAATATGACAGGTTACTTGTTTATCGCACCTCAAATTTTACTTTTTCTTATATTTTTAGTTTACCCTATTATAGAAGGAATCCGTTTAAGTTTATTTAAAATAAATTATCAAGATGAAGTGTTTGTTGGTTTTGCTAACTATAAAAAATTATTTAGTGATCCTGTATTCGTTCAGTCTACAATCAACACCGTTATTTTTGTAGTATGTATTGTCGCGCTGACGGTGTTTTTTGCCCTGTTTGTTGCCTCTACTGTATTTGATAAAAATGCGAAATATGTGTCTTTTATACAAGGTGCATATTATATTCCGGTAATGGTCTCGGCGGTTGTTATGAGTATGATATGGAGCTTTTTGCTAAACCCTGCAAATGGACTTATTCCTTTTATAGCAAGAAAAATGGAACTAGCCTCCGTCAACTTTTTAGGGGATACGAATTGGGTATTACCAGTCATTATTTTCGTTACATTTGCGACAAATGTGGGGCAGGCCATTATCCTTTATATTGCCTCTATGATTGGGGTGCAAAAGGAACTTTTTGAAGCGGCTGAAGTCGATGGTGCAAGTCGCATGAAAATCATATTCAAAATCATTATTCCAATGGTTAAACCGACGACGATTTACATTATTATTATGAATATTATCGCAGTACTTAAAATATTTGTCGTTATTCAGTTATTAACAGGTGGAGGGCCAAACAACGCCTCTACGACACTCATGTATTACTTATACAATAATGCATTTAAGTATAATCAGCTTGGTATTGCTTCTGCAGTAGGTGTAATTATGTTCCTCATTACATTAGTGTTATCTACGCCACAGCTAAGAACAATGCTCAAGAAGAATTAGAGGTGAACGAGTATGCGAAGAAATAACAACAAGAGGAAAAGAGAAAAAATAGAAATCATAACAAATTGCATTGTACTATTTTTTGCCGGTTTAAGTCTTTTCCCGCTCTATTGGCTTGTGACAAGTTCCTTTAAGAACAGTGCGGATGTAGTAAAAATGCCACCAGATTGGTTTCCAAAAAGCTTAAACTTTAGTAACTATGTAGATGTATTTAACAATCAGCCAGCTTTTATATGGACTTATAATAGTTTGTTTGTAGCTTTAATGTCCACATTTGCTTTAATTGTTGTTAGTTCACTTGCGGCCTATGCCTTTTCCCAATTGAAATTTAAAGGGAAAAACATCATTTTCATTATTTTTATTTCAAGTTTAATGATACCTAAAGAGGTTATGATTGTTCCGCTATTTAGAATTATTCAAGATATGAATATGGTCAATACATTAAGTGGTATGATTTGGCCTAATGTCGCAACAGCCTTCGGGGTATTTTTACTAAAAGGATTTTTTGATACTATCCCAGATTCATTAAGAGAAGCGGCCAAAATCGATGGCGCAAGCGAATTCCGTATATTTTTTAAGATTATGTTGCCATTAGTTAAACCGGGTATAGGTGCTTTATTTATTCTTAACTTTGTGCAAGTTTGGAACGACTATTTATGGCAGCTTGTTGTTGGGCAAGACGTTCATTCCAAAACATTAATGGTAGGAATCGCAACCTTAATGCAAGATTTAAATCCAAACTTTGCTTATAAGATGGCTGGTGCTACTGTAGCAGCGATTCCGATGTTACTGATATTTATTTTCTTCCAGAAGTACTTTACAAAAGGAATAACGATTGGAGCAGATAAGTAAATGTTTATCCATGGAGATGTATGCAAATGAATAAAAAACAAAAAGTATTTGACGGTATTAAAAGACAACTGATTGTTTCATGTCAGGCACTTCCAGAAGAACCTCTTCACAGCCCTTTTATTATGGGGAAAATGGCTTATGCCGCGATGCTTGGGGGAGCTAAGGGCATTCGGGCAAATAGTATTGAAGATATTAGAGAAATTAAGCGTATGGTTGAACTGCCGATTATTGGTATTATAAAAAAGACGTGTGAAGGGTCCGACGTAGTGATAACACCTACTGCTCATGAGATTGAATTGCTTTATCAGGAGGGGGTAGATATCATTGCGCTAGATGCCACGAAAAGGATACGACCTGATGGCACCACTATCAGCGAATGTTTCCCTAAAATTAGGGAAACATTTAAAGACCAAATTTTTATGGCTGATTGCTCCACGTATGAAGAAGCAAAAGTGGCCTATGAACTTGGGTTTGATTGCTTAGGTACAACATTAAGTGGTTATACGGAATATACAAATGATAAAAAATTGCCTGATACAGAGTTAATTAAAAGATTAGTCCAAAGTTTTCCGATTCCTGTTATTGCGGAAGGTGGTATTTGGACTCCAGACGAATTGAAACGCGTTTTTGATTTAGGTGTTCATACAGCAGTGATCGGTACAGCAATCACTAGACCGATGGAAATTACGAAAAGATTCGTTCAGGCTATACAATAGTGAAGATTGCTAGACGAGGAAGAATAGTGTTTTAAAGGATGATGCAAGTGAAAATATTAGCCGCTGATATTGGTGGAACATCGATAAAAGTAGGAATCGCAGATTATAATGGACGCTTAGAAGTATTTAAAGAATATGATACGGAAAGTAACAAAGGCGGAAAGTATTTAGTTGATAAACTAATTAAGATAATCCATGAGTTTCAAGGCTTTCAAGCAATAGGCATTAGTACGGCAGGTCAGGTTAATAGTGCAGATGGTTCTATTATTTATGCTAATGATAATATTCCAAACTATACGGGAACTAAATTAAAGGAAATTCTCGAGAGGCATTTTAAAGTGCCTGTTAAAGTTGAAAATGATGTCAATGCAGCTGCCCTAGGGGAAAAGCATTTTGGTGCAGCACAGAACTATCATGATTTTATTTGTTTAACTTATGGTACAGGTATTGGTGGTGCCATTATCATAGACTCTAAAATTTATAAAGGGCATAATGGCTTAGCAGCAGAATTTGGGCACGTGATTACGCATCCTTTCGGTAATAAGTGTAACTGTGGTAAGCAAGGATGTTATGAAACGTACGCTTCGACAACGGCTTTAATAAAAAAAGCACAGCAAATAAACGCTGACTTTATAAATGGTAGAGTCATTTTCGAAAGAATGCATCAGGGAGAAAAGAGCTTAGAAAAGGTTTTTCAAGATTGGATAGTAGAAGTAGCATTAGGGTTAACTTCCTTCATTCACATTTTTAATCCTCAAGCGATTATAATAGGTGGTGGTGTTATGGAGCAAGATCATCTTGTTGAGATTATAGCACATCAAGTGAAAGCGTTAACGATGGAAAGTTTCGCAGATGTTAAAATTATGCAAGCCTCACTTGGAAATAAAGCCGGCGTTTTAGGTGCTGTGTCACTTCATTTACGAGGCGATTAATAGAAGGAGTATTAAAATGGCAAAACAAGATATATTTTCACTTATTCATTCGAGATACAATTCTTTTACTAACACGGAAAAAAAGGTAGCTGATTATATTCTCGAAAATATTAAAGATGTTATTTACATGTCGATTACCGATTTGGCTGATGCGTGTCATGTAGGAGAATCAAGTGTATTTCGATTTTGTAAAACGATGGATTTAAAAGGCTATCAGGAGTTTAAAATTATGTTAGCTCATAGCATTTCTCTCGATAATGAAACCCCGCAACTATCTAGTGCCATTACGATGCAAGATACGATTGCGGAACTATCGTCGAAGGTTTTATCTTCAAACGTTCAAGCGCTAACGGAAACCTTTAATTTACTATCGGAACAGGATATTGCACTAGCTGTTGAGTGCATGATTAATGCCCAAAGAATTCACTTCTTTGGCGTCGGCTCGTCCTTAATGACAGCAATGGAGGCCAAAAACAAGTTTATGAGAATTACGAATAAAACCGAGTGTTCGCTCGATTCACATCTGCAAATTATGTCTGCTGCTTTAATGACAAAGCAAGACGTAGCTGTGCTTATATCTTATTCGGGTTCAACGAAGGATACAATTGAAGTAGCAAAAGTAGCAAAAGAACGAGGGGCAAAAATTATTTCAATCACGAGATTTGCCAAGTCTCCTTTAACAAGTTTTTCTGATATTACATTGCTTTGCGGCGCGAATGAAGGGCCACTTCAAGGGGGCAGTTTATCTGCAAAAATATCACAGCTCTATCTTTTAGATTTACTCTATTTAGAATACTTTAAGAAAACAAATAAGGACTCCGTTCATAACAAAGAACTGACTGCACAAGCGGTTATAGAGAAGATGTTATAAAGGCAGACAAAATATTAGGACAAGTAAATTGATTGGTGGGGAGAGTGAGGTTGATGGAACAATCAATTGTTTTAACGAATGCCAAAATATATGCAGAAAATGGCATTATTGATGATGGATTTATAAAGATGACGGGTATGAACATTCAAGCTATAGGATGGATGCACAATTATAGAACGGATGAGCAAGCGGTTATCATTGATTTACAAGGACAGAACGTAATACCTGGCCTCATTGATATTCATATTCACGGTACGTCTGGTGCTGATGTAATGGATGGAGAAATTGCATCGCTGGAAACAATTGTCGAAGCATTGCCCCAGGAAGGGACAACGAGTTTTTTAGCGACGACAATGACACAATCGGACGACCATATTTCACAGGCGTTAAAAAACGCAGCAAATTTTATAAAAAATCATCAACAACCAGGTCAGGCAGAGGTGCTAGGGGTTCATTTAGAAGGGCCATTTGTGAACCCTAGCATGGCAGGGGCTCAACCAGTGGATTTTATCGTGCTGCCAGAAATCTCGCTATTTGAAAAATGGCAAAAGCTAGCTGAAGGAACCATTAAACTAGTTACGTTGGCTCCTGAGCAAAAAGGAGGCTTGGAACTAATCCAGCATTTGAAACAACATGGTGTTGTCATCTCAATCGGCCATTCGAATGCGACATTTGCGCAAGTCCAAAAGGCAATGGCTGCGGGGGCTACGCAAGTAACGCATTTATTTAATCAAATGAAAGGATTGCATCACCGAGAGCCGGGCGTCGCGGGGGCTGCTTTGTTGCTGGAAGAATTATATGCTGAGTTAATTGTAGATGGCATTCATGTATGTCCTGAAATGATTCAGTTAGCATATCAAAGTAAAAAAAGTGAGAAGCTCATTTTAATTACAGATTCCATGCGTGCAAAATGTTTACAAAATGGCAATTATGATTTAGGCGGTCAGTTGGTCATCGTGAAAGATGGTACGGCTGAATTACAAAATGGCACATTAGCGGGCAGTGTGTTAAAACTTGATGATGCAATGAAAAACATGCTGCATTACTGTGATGACTGTACACTGGAAGATGTTATTAACATGACGTCAAGAAATCCTGCAAAGCAGTTAAATATTAGTCATCGAAAAGGAAGTATTGCAGTAGGGAAGGATGCAGATATAGTAGTTTTAGACGATCATTACGAGGTGCTAATGACTTTTTGTAGAGGTGTCCTATCTTATCAAAAAGAACTATCAATGGATGACTAGCATTGGTTTATTTAAGGAGTTTTGTTGTCGAAGAAGCTGATTGTTTTCTTAAATACTAGTAAGTATCGTTTCAACATAGATTTTGTTACGATGTCCGTCGTTTAATATAAACGCTATTTTCACCTCTTATCGTTTTCCTTCAAAAGAATAATCTTTTTCACACTTAAATATTCGGAATATTTAGAATTTTTATAGGGCTATTTAGAAATAAAAGCAATCCCCCCAAAGGAGGTGATTTGCGCACTATTTTTTATATCCATAATAAGAAATTTATATTTCCAAATGAAGAGGAGGCGAACGTATGAAAAAATTTTTGGTAGTAGCTATGGCATCAATGTTGGTTTTAGGTGTTGGTGTGGCAAATAAAAAAGTAGAAGCTTCTAGGGACGGAGAATCAGTGGACAGAATAACATGGGTAACTAAACAGTTACTAAAAATCTATAAAAATTGATAGCAATTTATTTAAAGTATAGGTTTATCAACTGAATACCCTGCGTATCGTGTGAACGGTGCGTACTCGGTGTTAATTGCTTTGAACCCCTAAAGCCTTATGACCAAAGCGAAACTGGAAACGGTAAGCGTAACGGTGCGAAAGCAGAAAAAAAAATAAGGATAGCATAAGCTGAAAACAACCTCTCAGTGACTATAAATGGATTATCGTGACATATAGTAAACGGAGTGCTAAGTGCTAGTACAATGGGTGTTTAGCAGGGAAAGCCCTAAGTCAATCTTTGATATGGGACACCTTCAACGACTATCTCCTTGAGGGAGAGTAAAGCCGCAAGCGAATGGCGGAAGAAAAATACCGCATCTCTTTGTTGAGATGAAGAAATAGTCTGCGCTCATGTGAAAGCATGAGAAGTCTACTCGCGAGAGAAAGACTGCATTAAGGGTTGCGCCTTGGTGTGAACAAGAAAAAATCTGTTGAAAAATATTAAATTTATATTGAAACAAATTTAACTTGGTTTCTCGGTTTTATATTTTTATATGAAACATGGAGAGAGTAAGTATGAAATTAATGTTCATTTGCTAAACGAGTTGGCGTAAGCATTTCTACCATTAGAAAAATGATAGTGAAGTATTGCTTAAACCATGTCTGTTTCAGAATACTAGATAATACTCGACTGAACAATTAAGAGCGTCATCCGTCAAAGAAAACTGTTTGATTGACGAGGTGAAAAACATTGCTACTATCGATGAAGATCAAACTTAATCCCACTAAAGAACAAGAACGTTTGTTTTGGAAGTCTGCTGGAACTGCTAGGTGGGCTTATAACTTCTTTCTTGCTGAAAGTGAACGGCACTATTCTGAATATCTTAACGGTAAACACGAAAAGAAAACCATTAAAGAAAGTGACGTTAGAAAATATATAAACAATGTATTGAAAAAGACTACCCATCAATGGTTAAAAGAAGTTGGAAGCAATGTAATGAAACAAGCAGTAAAGGACGCTGATAAAGCTAGAAAACGTTGGTTTGACGGTGTATCAGGCAAGCCGAAATTCAAAAGTAAAGTTAGTTTTTATGTAAATTATGAAAGTCTGAAGCGTACAAAAGAAGGTTTTCGAGGTGAAAAGATGGGGGTTGTCAAAACATATCAACCTCTACCTAAACTACCGAAAGGTGAGAACTATTCAAACCCTAGAATCTCATATGATGGGCGAAATTGGTTTCTAACTGTTGGGTATGAGATTGAATATGAAAAAGTAGAATTAACAGGTGAGAGCTTAGGAATTGATGTTGGTATCAAGGAATTGGCTGTTTGTTCTGATGGTTCATTCAAAAAGAACATTAACAAAACGAAAGAAGTTAGACGATTAGAACGAAAATTGAAACGAGAACAAAAGAAACTATCTCGTAAAATTCAAGCTAATATTGTTGCACATACCAAAAATCGTAAACCCATCTACAAAGCACCTTTAAAAAACATGAAAAACATTCAAAAACAAAACGATAAGATTCGAATGATTTATAAAAGACTAACTAATATCAGAAGGAATCATCTTCATCAATCTTCAAATGAGATTGTGAAAACCAAACCATCTCGTATTGTTATGGAAACTTTGAATATCAAAGGAATGATGAAGAATAAGCATGTATCGAAAGCAATAGCGAAACAGTGCTTACATGAGTTCAAAAGACAGATTCAATATAAATGCGAAAAGTATGGGATTGAATTTGTTGAAGCTGATAAATGGTATCCTTCTTCGAAAATGTGTTCTTGTTGTGGAAATATTAAGAAAGACTTGAAATTGTCTAATCGAGTATTTAAATGTTCATGTGGTCATGAAATGGATAGAGATTTGAATGCTTCAATCAATTTAGCAAATTACCCAATCTAAGGAATTTAACGAACAATAAACCTTAGATATGTACGCAACGATACTGCGGAATTTAAGCCTGTGGAGAGTTATATCAAATCGTAGTAGCTTCGGCAAATCGAGACTTGGTGAAACAGGAAGGCACAAGACGAAATTCGAAAGATATAAGTTGTGCCATAGTAAAAATTGTTTCTATAAAGATTTAAATATACTTTAACAAATTTTTCGTATCGGAATATGCAGGAGAACTTGAGGCACAAAAAGGATTTGACAAGAATATTGGAACAGCTGGCGTCTTAGCTGGCTCTTATAAAGATTATTTAATCGTAGGAGGAGGTGCTAATTTCCCTTATGATACAGTTTTAAATGGAGGGGCAAAGAAACATTACTCCGATGTCTATGTCTATAAAAAAGATAACAACAAGTTAACGCTGGTAGAGCATACGAACCTTAATCATGAGATTGGTTATGGAGCGTCTATCACGACAGAAAAGGGAATCTATTATATTGGTGGCAGTCCTGACAAAGAATATGCAGATGATATCACATTATTGACGGTTGACCAAAATCAAAAATTGAAAGTAGAGAAAATAGGGGATTTGCCATTTACATTTAGTGATGGGATAGCGGCTGAAAAGAATGGTAAATTGTATATTGGACTTGGTAAGCAAAATGCAAAAGAAAGTAATAAATTATATGAATATGATTTAAAAACATTGAAAATAAAAGAGCTAGCTTCGATACCAGGGGAAAGTGTTCGAAACCAAAGTGTGGCCCAAATATTAAATGGAAACCTTTATGTATTTAGTGGTGGCGGATCTGTTGCCTATACAGATGGTTACCAATATAATATTGAAAAAAATCAATGGTCTAAAGCCTCCTCTGTAAAACTGGATGACAAAGAGCTATCTTTACTTGGCGCTAATTCAGTCAAATTAAATAACAATGAAATGATGGTCATTGGCGGTTTCAATAAAGAAGTTTATGATGATGCAGTAAAAAATTTAGGGACATTAAAAGATGATGAACTTTTGGCATTTAGAACAAAATACTTTACTGCAGACCCTTATGAATTTAAGTGGAATAAAGATGTACTCATCTATAATGCGCAAGAAGATACTTGGCGTTCTGTAGGAAAAGTCCCATTTGATGCACCTTGTGGTGAGGGCTTAGTGTTAATGGATAGCAACATTTATTCTATAAATGGAGAAATTAAACCAGGGGTAAGAACAAACGCAATTTATGCGGGTACACTATTGTTCGATTAAGAACAAACGGCTGCGTGTTGCTCATACTTTGAGGGAATGATTGTGTGAATCATTCCCTTTTTTGGGTGGTAACAATGTCTTCAATAATTTCGCCTTCAACAAATGAAGGGATATCTAAGCCAAGTACATGATAAATCGTTGGTGCAATATCTAAATTAGACGTGGTGTTTATTTCTTTCCCTTTTACAATAGCTGTCCCAGTAGCGATAAAAATAGGTTGTAACATCTTTCTATCAGCATCTCCTCCATGTGTCCCTAATTCAATCGGTGGTGCACTATTTTTTTCCATGTCGCTGCCCATCACATAGCCAGGAGCGCCAATTAATAGAACATCACCTGCGTTTTGATGTTCTAAAAGGGTACTATTGTCGTCTGTATTTTTTATGACCTTTTCATAGGGATGAATTTTTGGTTTCAAAAGATGGTGCCAAAGATCTTTGATATGATGTTGGACAGTAGGGAATGCAAAGCTCTCTACTTTAATGGCAGTTTTCATTTTTTGCACATCATATTGAATAAGTGCTTCCTTATTATCCGAGACTTTTACCTCTTTAAAAGCTTGCATGATTTGGCTACGGACATGTTCATATTGTTCACGTGGTACAACTCCCTTCTTTTCACGGTTTCTCAAATTAATATAGACATGTGCCGCGGAGCCACTAGGAATGGCGTAAGCTTTTGATTGCGCATAGTTTATGTTGTTTTTTTCATCTACAGTTAATAACCCAGCATCTTTTAATACTTTATTAGGGAAAAGAGTAGTATGGGCTGGTTCCATTCCATGATCCGAGACGACAAATAATGCATCATTCTTTTTCAAGGAATTTAATGTTTCACCAACTACTTGATCCGCTAAACGATATGACCATTCGATATAGCCCATATATTTTTCGGACTTTTTAACTGAAAAGTCTGGTTGCCGTGGATCGATTAATAAATACTTATGCTGTTCATGATCTATATGGGGCGTATAAAACATAAGTAAATCAGGGTTGTATTGCTGTTTTATATAAAGAGCAACTTTTGTAACCCACATAACAGATCGGGCGCTGATTTCTTCATATTCCTTTCTCGTAATCCATCCTTTTTCTAGGGCACTGTCGTCATCTTGGACAGGATAAAAACCAAATTGTTGCTCAATCTCATCGGAAAATCCTTTAGGACCACTAATTAAGCTAGAAGTTACGGCCGTTCTATAAAACTTTACAGGATGGCTAAGGTCTTGCATCTCGGCTTTTACTTTAAAGTAAAAACCTGCGGACAGAGAGTCTTTTAACTGGAAGGAAAGAGCTCCCCATTCCTTTGCTGTTACCATCACGTCATCCGCATCGACCTTTTTATCTGCAGATACTATAAAGGTGTCATAGTTTTGTATTTGATCGTTAGACGAGTCAATCGCTAAAATATGGAGAAGGCGATTTTTTTCATTTTTCATGTCAATAGACAATTCGGTTTCCTTAATAGGGCTGTAGCTTGTAGGGGCATCAATCCATGCGGAAGCTAGTTGAAAGGTTAATGACTCCAAAGTGCTTGGAGACCATGTTTCACCAAAATAAATAGCAAAATCACCTTGTTTTTCTTCTTTAGGATTTGCTCCAGGAAAAGCGATAGTAGCGGTTGTTTTGCCTTGTTTCCTAGCTTCTACCCACACGGGCGGTACTTCGCTTTCTGCTTGGAAACCACTTTCTTCATTATCGATAGCTGTATTTGGTTCGTGAAAATGATTGCTTACGATGCCCGTCTGTTTCGGTGTCGCCCCTGTGGCAATGGCTGCGTGTGAAGGGGCAGTAAGAGAAGGGGTAATGGTAGAAGGATTTTTTGCAGTAACCCCGTTTGCTAACATTTGTTTGATATGAGGTAATTTATTTTCTTGCACATATTTTTTAGTATAGTCATTTTTCATGCCATCAAATGAGATAAGGACAATCTTTCGTTCCGTTTCATCATTTTCCTTTGCTTTACCATCCTGAATGATGGTAAAAAAACATAAATTTAGAGCGATGATGCTTGCATATAAAATTTTTTTCATGTTTCTTATCCTTTCTTAGACTAACTAGCAATTGAAACAGCACCTAAACGCTTATCCTTTAGCTATGTATTCATTCACGAAGCGCCTTTATCCAAACAATACCCGTTGTCTCCTATTTCAAACGTTTGACTTAATAGAATGTCCAATGTCGATAAACAAGAAAAAGGAGGTGCAAGCATGAATCTTGCACCTCCTTTTTCTTACTTTCTAGCAATTTCTGCAACTTCAGTACCTACATGTACGGGTGGAAGACGGTCTTTCCATGGAACCGCTTCCTCTAATTGTTTCCCAAGCTGAAGCAGTGTTAGCTCATCTGCGAAGCGCCCTGTAAATTGGAGTCCGATTGGTAAGCCTGACGCACTCATCGCAAGTGGCAATGATAACGATGGTTGACCTGTTGCATTAAACAAGTTTGTGAACGGTGCGTATGTGAAAATTTGTTCTGTCCATTCAATTGCTGAAATAGTTGGGTTATTGGCATTTAGCTCACCGATTTTGGCTGGTAATGTGGCGATTGTTGGACTTAATAGCACATCATAATCCGCAAAGAATGTTCCAACTTGGCGTGACACAAGTGCATTGGTATGGATGGCTTCTAATAGTGCACTAGCCTTTAACTCTTTGCCATATTCATAACACTGCCAAATGGCTGCTTCAATATGATCGCGTGAAGGTGTTTTCCCAGTTAATGCGGCAGCACCTTCAATCATTTTATAAATATTCGCTGTCCAAATATTGACCGTTGCACTGGAAAAGGTTGCTTGGTCATAAACTGGTCGTGCTTCAACTACTTCATGCCCTAACTGTTCTAATAATTTTACCGCCTTATGAACGGCCTCAATACATTCCATATCGACGGATACACCAGAATTAGTTGCTGTAGTCCAGGCGATTTTTAGTGGTCTTCCCTTTTGTAGTATCGCTTTACTATAGGGCATTTCTGGGCTTTGTATAACCGAGTAGCAACCTAAGTCTGGCCCTGCTACTTGATCCAGTAAAGTAGCAGTATCACGAATGGTTTTAGTAAGGGCAAATTCAATGGCTAGTCCATTTAATGCTTCGCTATTGTAAGGGCCCATCGGTACGCGGCCACGTGAGGGCTTTAAACCGATGACACCACTGCATGATGCGGGAATACGAAGTGATCCACCACCATCATTACCATGTGCGATAGGGACAATGCCGCTAGCAACAGCAGCAGATGCTCCACCACTTGAACCTCCTGGGCTATGGTCTAGATTCCATGGGTTACGAGTAGGGCCGTAAACGACAGCTTCTGTTGCAGCATTATAACCGAATTCCGGTGTTGTCGTTGTACCACTTAATACAAAACCTGCGTTTTTAAAACGTTTCATTAATTCACTGTCAACGGACATCACCGCCTTTTCTGCCACACGACTGCCCATACTATGTGGCACATCCTCCGCATGAATGACAAGTTCTTTAATTAAAAAGGGGACACCTGCAAATGGTTGTTGTTCATGTAAAGTTGACATTGCTTTTTCAGCCTGTTCCTCTAATACGCTAACAACGGCATTAATCGAAGCGTTCACTTTGTCAATTCCTTGTAGCGCTAATGTTGTAAGTTCTTGCGGTGTCACCTGCTTTGTTTTTACTAACTCTGCTAATCCAAGCCCATCATAGGAAGCATATTCTTGTAAATTCATCTGATCACCTCATTATTAGTTTGACTTACAAGTTTATTTTAAAATGATAAATGAAAAAGTAACATTACCCGAAAGGATAAAATTGCTTTAAAGAGAATATATGTGTTTAAAAGAGAGAATAGAGGTGATTATAATATTTTTTGAAATAAAAGAGGTGAACTATTTACTAGAAGCAATGGTTAGAATTTCAAATATTAATTTGCAACAAACAAGTGAAGATTTTAAATTGAATGTTTTGCAAGTATTAAGTGAATGTTGTCACTACGAGCATGCTATATTCTGGGAAGTGATAGATGACGAGTTAACTAATCAACCAGTGTGTTTTAATGTAGAAGCGTATACAGTGGAAAATTATTTAAATGTATATAAATTTTATGATCCTTTACATCCGATGAATATGCAAAACCAGCCTGATATTCAATTAATGCAACAAAACGAAGTGATATCAAGAAAGAATAAGCGTTTTTATATAGAAAGCTTTTTACAATACCATGATTTTATAGATGAAATGGTGTTGTATTTGACTATACAACATAAGCCATCCGCGGCAATTGGCTTTTTGCGCAAAAAGGGGGAAAAGCCCTTTACCGAACAGGATCGACAAAAGCTATTAGTTGTGAAGCGCTTGATTGAAAATAGTTATTTATTACATCAATACGTTCAGCCAGCACAATCATTGCAAATTACCCAACGTGAAAAGGAACTGTTACGCTATTTATGTAAAGGGTTTAAAAATGCAGAAATTGCTAGTATTTTATATGTCAGTGAAAATACGGTGAAGAAGCATCTGCAAAATTTATATCGGAAATTTCAAGTCACTTCCCGAACGCAGCTCGTGTTAAAATATGCTGACAACTTTCGTATATAAAATGATGTACAAAACGTAATCCTTACGTTAAACAAATATTAACTACTCGCCTTATACATCCCATAAAAAATGACCAATAGCAGTGTTGTATGTTAAGAAAGAACACTGGCATTGGTCATTTTTTTATAGTCTATTTTTTCAATTACAATCCTCTTAAGCAGCTACAAACTTCGCAAAATCTTAAAACAAAATCCATTGTAGGCCTTGAATGACATCATTTAAAATAGTTTCATAGTATAGAGAAAGTACTATAACTATTTAAATATTTTTAATTTTAATTTAAACCAACAAAACTAACTGGTAAAGTATATAATGAAAGGACAAAAGGAGGTAGAAGTATGACTTTGTATTTTGATCATTTAGTTCATCAAGTTCAGTCACCAGAAAATATGAAAGTCTTTTTAAATAAACGTCATATCCATACCGTGAATGGTGGGCAACACACAATGTGGGGGACATATAATACGTTAAGCTATTTTGGATTAAGCTATATTGAACAAATAGCAGTATACGATCATGCACTATTTGAGGAAGCGGCTAAATTACCGTATTCTCTGCATTATACGTTCAAACAGAACAATGAGCGCTATGGTTTTTCAAGAATTGCTTTACGTACAACAAATATAGAGCAAGAGGCACAACGATTAAGTGCTCTTGGTTTCGATGTTTATGGACCAGATGCTTGTAGTCGAACGAGACCAGATGGATCAGTTGTGCATTGGAAACTATTGCATTTTGGGAAAGTAGGGCAAGCAATTGATTTTCCATTTTTTATTGAGTGGGCTGATGGAGATGAGGAGCGCTATGCGCAGTTAATAGCCAGTGGGGCGGTAACAACATCACAAACGATTTCAATGGAATCTGTGCAATTTTATGTGCAAGATGCACAGGCAACAGCAAAGTTATGGCATGAAGTATTACAATTACCGGAGCCAGTTGTACATTCCGAGTTTATTGCCTTACATTTGCCAAATATTCGTTTAGATTTCTATGAAGAAGCTGCTGCTACAAAAATGATGCTTGGACATAAAAGTGAAGGGCCTTTCGGAGTGACATTGAAGGATACTGATCGAACAAAGGAAACATTAATGTTTCCTTCGGCATTTTATTGGCTTAACCCTTAGAGATGTTTAAAGTAGGACCGTTTATAAATAAGGAGCTGTTCAGTTGTTGAACAGCTCCTTGTACCTTATAATTTCACAACATTGGATGCTTGCGGACCGCGATTGCCTTCCACTACATCAAATGAAACCTTTTGCCCTTCTTCAAGTGTACGGAAGCCTTCCTCTTGTATGCCCGTAAAATGTACAAATACATCTTCTCCATCATCACATTCAATAAAGCCATAACCTTTTTCGTTATTGAACCACTTTACGATTCCTTGTTGCATAAGCATTCGCCTCCAATGCGCTTGAATGTAAAATACTATCAATTAAATCGTGACATAATTGAAAAAATATGAAAAATTGCATTTTCTCTTAGAACATACATGAATTCATTAGAGATGTCAATTGATTGTCGAAATATTGCATAACTAACTGTGTATTCTTTCACAATAAAGTCTATAATGGAGTTGAATCATATATAGAGAAAGTAGGGTTCCATATGACAACGAAAAATCAACCTTTATCAGATTTAGAAATTGCTAGCCAAGCGGTAATGAAGCCAATTATAGACATCGCCAAAGCGGCCGGCATTCCAGAGGATGCATTAGAACAATACGGTCGCTACAAAGCTAAAATCGATCCTTTAAAAATAACAGCTCATGGTGAGGATGCAAAGGTGGTATTAGTGACCGCCATTAGTCCAACGCCAGCTGGTGAAGGAAAATCAACAGTTACGGTTGGGTTAGCAGATGCCCTTCATCAATTAAAGAAAAATGTTGTTGTTGCATTGCGTGAGCCTTCCCTAGGTCCAGTAATGGGTGTCAAAGGGGGCGCAACGGGTGGTGGCTATGCACAAGTTGTACCGATGGAGGATATTAACCTACATTTTACTGGTGACTTACACGCCATCACAACAGCGAACAATGCGCTGTCAGCATTTATTGATAATCATATCCATCAAGGGAATGCTTTAAACATAGATCCTCGTCGTATCATTTGGAAACGTGTGATGGACATGAATGACCGTGCGCTTCGAAAAGTGGTGATCGGTCTTGGTGGACCAGTACAAGGGATGCCACGTGAGGATGGCTTTGATATTACAGTTGCCTCTGAAATTATGGCGGTATTTTGTTTGGCAACTAGCATAGATGATTTGCGTGAGCGTTTAGCAAGCATCGTGATTGGTTATACATTTGATCGTGAGCCAGTATTTGTGCGCGATTTACAAGTACAAGGCGCACTAACGCTGCTATTAAAAGATGCGTTCAAACCAAACTTAGTGCAAACATTAGAAGGGACACCTGCTATTATTCATGGCGGTCCATTTGCGAATATCGCACATGGCTGTAACTCCATTATGGCAACACAAACAGCACGTAAGCTAGCTGATATCGTCGTAACAGAAGCGGGCTTCGGTTCCGATTTAGGTGCCGAAAAGTTCATGAACATTAAAGCGCGAAAAGCAGGCTTCAAACCAAGTGCAGTAGTCATCGTGGCAACAATTCGCGCATTAAAAATGCATGGCGGTGTAGCAAAAACAGCACTTGTTGGAGAAAACGTGCCTGCGTTGTTACAAGGCATCGAAAACTTAGCCAAACACGTGGAGACAGTTCGCACTTTCGGTGTTGAACCAATTATCGCGTTAAACCGTTTTATTACAGACACAGAAGCAGAACTAGAAGCCGTGCTAAACTGGTGTCAAGAAAATCATGTGCGCATTGCCCGTACAAATGTCTGGGAAGAGGGCGGCAAAGGTGGATTAGCCTTAGCAGAACAAGTATTATCTGTGTTAGATGAAGAAAATAATTTCTCTCCTTTATATGATGTAACCGAATCAATTGAAGAAAAAGTACGTACTATTGTGCAGAAAGTTTACGGCGGGAAAGATGTCCAATTTACAGACCAAGCGAAAAAACAAATGGCGCAAATCGAAAAATTTGGTTGGGATACGTTGCCGATATGTATGGCCAAAACACAATATTCGTTATCTGACCAACCAAGTTTACTAGGGCGTCCTGAAGGCTTTACCGTAACGATTCGTGAAGTCATTCCAAAGCTTGGTGCAGGATTTTTAGTTTGCTTAACAGGTGATATTATGACGATGCCTGGTTTACCGAAACAGCCAGCTGCCCTACGTATGGATGTCGATCGTGAAGGACATGCGGTCGGGTTGTTTTAATTAAAAACCGCGGGTAAAAGTAGTTGTTTCGCGGGTAAAGTTTAAAAAAACGCGGATAAAATACCTCAATTCGCGGGTAAAAGCATTCACAATATAAAAGCTGCCAACATCTCAATAAGATGGGCAGCTTTTATAGTTCCTTCAGCGGGAGGGTATTACATGCAGTCAATTTCTTTCCTACTTCCTTCGTAACGTATTACTTCCTTTTTACCTAAAATGAACTTCGGAAAAATGTTGCCTAAATGAATTATCGATCCTTGTTAGCACGACTCCAATGATGCGGCATTTCGCAAAATGATCACATAGTGGATGATACATGAATCATTAAAGGTAGGCGTTACGTTCCAATCTACTCAGGTATCGAATAGTAGAAGGTAACATCGATTAATGAAGAATCCATCATACCTTGCTACATTTGGTAAAAGCCTTCGTGGTCGTGCAAACAAAACTAACTGGTTGTTCACAAATTTTTGTATTGTACATGTACTATGCGGGTTGACAAACTTGAAAATAAGGGAAAATGTTCACTTTTATTGAAGATGATCGGTTACACTATACGCATTTCATCATTCTGTCAAACAGTATTCAATTGTAAGCCCGCTGAAGTTATTTAAGCTAGTAAAACACATAGTTTTTTGTACGCTACGCAAATTGTGAGTATACAGAACAATAGAGGTTGTTCTGTATGGTTATTTTACAATAGTCTGAATAATTAATCAATTGATATGTATTTTTTATTTGTTTTTCTCTAGAAAAGGCTACATCGTTACCAACTTCCGATAGCAATACAGTATAATAGGCAAAGAGGAAGGACTGAGAATGGATATGAATGATTTAAAAAACAAGGTACGTGGTATCTATGAGCAATTTGATGCGAGTCATGATTTTCAACATATTGAGCGCGTTTATGAAAATGCGGTAGCGATTTTACATACAGAACCAGATGCAGATGCAGAGGTTGTGAAAATGGCGGTGCTTTTGCATGATGTGAGTGATAAAAAGTATACAGATAGCAAAGAACAAGAAGAACAGCTTATTAATGAATTGCCGATTAGTGATGCAAAAAAACAACATATTCGTGATTGCATCGCACAAGTGTCGTTTAATGGGGGCAATGAACTGAAAGCCACTTCACTTGAAGCGAAAATTGTGCGTGATGCTGATCGTTTGGATGCCATTGGCGCAATCGGCATTGCACGGACATTTGCTTATGGTGGTGCCAAAGGTCGTAAACTCTACGATGATACAGAAGAAGCACGTACAACAATGACCGAGGAAGATTATCGAAGTAAAAATACATCTTCTGTAACCCATTTTTATGAGAAGCTTTTATTATTGAAAGATTTAATGACGACTGATAAAGGCAAGCAAATGGCAAATGAACGCCATCAATTTATGGTCAGCTTTTTACAGCAATTACAGAATGAAAGAGATGGAAAAGCATAATGAGTCATTTAATCGTACAAAATTTAACGAAGACAGTGGGCGATAAAACGCTCTTTCAAAATATCGAATTTACAATTTATGAAGGGGAGCGTGCGGGTCTCATCGGCATTAATGGTACAGGGAAATCTACGTTGCTGTCCATTTTAGCTGGTCAAATCGAAGCGGATGCAATTGCCATTGATCGTCCGAATAAATATCGTATAGCGTATTTACCCCAAGAACCAACATTTAATAGTGGTGAAACGGTACTACAAGCCGTGTTTGCAGGCAATTCGCCCGTTTTACAACTGAACCGACAATATGAAGAAACTGTGGCTGCGCTTGCGATGAAACCAACGTCAGAAAGCTTACAAAAAACATTGTTTAGCTTACAGCAACGTATGGATGAGGAGCAAGCTTGGGATGTCAATGCCCTTGCGAAAACCGCGCTGACAAAGCTTGGCATTGAAATGTTTGATAAAGAAGTGTTAACCCTTTCAGGTGGTCAACAAAAACGTGTCGCTTTAGCAAAAGTGTTAATTGAGCCAGCAGACCTTTATTTATTGGACGAGCCGACCAACCATTTAGATGTACAGTCTACAGAATGGTTGCAGGAAATGGTATTGCGCTTAAAAGGTGCTGTTATTTTCATTACCCATGATCGTTATTTCTTAGATGAATTATCAACCCATATATATGAAATTGCCGACCAAACGCTATATCGACATACAGGCAACTATGGAGACTTTTTAGAGGCTCGTGCGATTCGTGAGGAAATGGCCGCGGCTTCAGCCCAAAAAGATCGCAATCGTTATCGTTCGGAGTTAAAATGGATTCGTCGCGGTGCAAAGGCGCGCTCCACAAAGCAAAAAGCTCGTATTCAGCGTTTCGAACAATTGGAAGACAACTTAGAACGCAAGTCAGATGATGTGTCACTGGAATTGGGCTTAGCGACAACACGCCTTGGACGCAAAGTATTAGAGGCTGAAAATATATCAAAGGCTTTTGGTGCACAAAAAATCGTTGAGCATTTTACGTTTTTACTGCAACAAGGCGATCGTATTGGTATTATCGGTGCCAATGGCGTTGGTAAATCCACTTTACTTAATATGCTAGCTGGTGAACTTTCACCGGATAAGGGAGAGATTCATGTTGGCTCTACCGTCAAACTTGCCCATTTTAAACAGACGTTACCGAAAATGAATGAAAATGAGCGCATGATTGAATATATTCGTGAAGCGTCAAATGACATTACCGATGCAGAAGGTGTACGCTATTCCGCTGCCCAAATGTTGGAGCGTTTTTTATTCCCACTGCATGCACACGGTACACCAATCGGTAAATTATCCGGTGGAGAACGGAAGCGCCTGCACTTATTAAGACTTTTAATGGAACAACCAAATGTCCTGTTATTGGATGAGCCGACAAATGATTTAGATATTGAAACGCTAGGAGTATTAGAAGACTTTATCGAACATTTCCCAGGCGTCGTCATCACCATTTCCCACGATCGCTTCTTCCTTGATCGTATAGCTAAAAAGCTATGGATATTAGACGGGCAAGGACATGTCGATGAGTCGCTTGATATTTATAGCGATTATTTACAAAAGCGTGAGCAGGAAACATCTGTCAAGGTAGAAGCACCAAAAGTGGAGAAACAAAAGGTTGATAAGCCGAAATCTGACAAGAAAAAACTGTCATTTAAAGAACAAAAAGAATGGGAAACCATTGCAGATGAGATCGAAAAAACAGAGACAACGATTATGGAAACCGAGGCAGGGATTGCAAACGCTGGCGCTGATTTTACTAAATTGCAGGAGTTAACGGCGAAATTAGATGAACTAAATGCACATTATGAGCATCTCATTGAAAGATGGTCGTACTTAGATGAAATCGTAAACGGATAAGGAGTGTATTACATGAAAATACTTACAATTGAACCGACACCAAGTCCTAATTCAATGAAGATTATCGTCGATACGGAGTTACCGTTTGGCAAAAGCTTTAACTTTACAAAGGACAACAAAGACGAAGCGACAGGAGAAGCGGCAGCTATTTTAGCCATAGAAGGGGTTAAAGGCGTCTATCATGTAGCGGACTTCTTTGCAGTCGAACGTAATGCAAAGTACGGCTGGGAAAGTATTTTATCGAGCATTCGACAAGTATTGGGGGAAGATGTAGCGGAGGCTAGCGACATCCAAATTGCCAATGAATTTTTCGGTGAAGTTTATGTCCATGTCCAGTTCTACAAGCAAGTGCCGTTACAAGTAAAAGTATTTGACAATCAGCGAGAATACCGTGTGAGCTGTGGTGATCGTTTTGTCGATGCATTTAATAACATTATTGCTACAGATGTCGATGAAAACTACATCTTCCTACGTAAATGGATTGACTATGGCGTTCGTTATGGTGAGCTTGAGGAAATTGCGGAAGCGGTCAAACAGGAAATCGATGTGACCTATTCTGTACAACGTTTAGCTGATATTGTTGCAACGGCGAATGATACAGAAAAGACCAATCAAAAACCAGCTAAGTTAAAAATAACGGTGGAACAGTTCCAACAGCCTGAATGGGAAAAACGTTTCCAATTACTTGATCAAATGGCAGATCCCGAGCTTGATGATTTACCACTTTTAGATTTAGCGTTGCAAGATGAGCAAATGTCCATCCGTCGTTTGGCAACGGTCTACTTAGGCATGATTGAAGATGTAGCAGTAGTACCATACTTGGAAAAAGCATTGCGTGATAAAAGTGCTGCGGTGCGCCGTACGGCAGGAGACTGTATGAGTGACCTAGGCTTTGTGGAGTTTGAAGAGGCAATGCAACAAGCATTACAAGATAAAAATAAACTTGTCCGCTGGCGCGCAGCAATGTACCTGTATGAAGTAGGAACAGAGCAATCTTTACAAGCGTTAAAGGCAGTCGAAGATGACAAAGAATTTGAAGTAAAACTTCAAGTGAAAATGGCGATTGCCCGTATTGAGCAAGGAGAAGAAGCAAAAGGCTCAGTGTGGAAGCAAATGACCGAATCACGTCAACAATAATTGCATAAAAGTCATTACAAGAGCATCTAATTTCGATGCTCTTGTTGTATTTTTCGCTGCTAGAATCAAGAGAATCGCCACTAAAGCATCCGAAATCATCAATAAATTCTCCAGTATCGCTAATCAGGCGTGGAAAAGTAATTTAAGTAGTAGGTGAAGCCGCTTTTTCAAATGCTTTCTTAAAGGCATACATATAATTTTTAATTGCTCGTTGACTAATTTCTACTTGTGGGACCATGTGTTCAAAGCCATGAAAGCATCCAGGATATAGATGAAATTCGGTCGGTACACCCGCTTTTGTAAGCCTCGCAACATATTCAATAGTTTCATCACGGAATGGATCTAAATCGCCGATAAATGTATACGTAGGAGGAAGATTAGCATAATCGTCTGCATGCAGAGGAGCTGCATAAATAGGCGCTTCACTAGCATAATGAGGCCCTAAATACATTTCCCATGCACGCTGATTTTGCGGACCATTCCATACTCTAGCATCAGTAATTTCATTATTTGACGGTAAAATACAACGATTATCAATCATTGGATAAAGTGGCATTTGAAAAGCAATTTTCGGCCCTTTTCGATCCCTTGCCAACAAGGAAACCGCGGCAGTTAATCCACCTCCAGCACTTGCACCATGGACTGCAAGCCGTGTTAAATCAATCCCTAGTTCAGAAGCATTTGCCGCTAGCCATTCAAGGGCTGTATAGCAATCTTCTACACCAGCAGGGTAAGGATGTTCAGGTGCTAAGCGATAGCCAACTGAAACGACAACACAATCTAATTGAGCAACAAGCATTTGACAACTTGCATCAAACATTTCGATTGAGCCAATGATAAATCCCCCACCATGAATATATAAAATAGCAGGTACAGCGCCATATTTTTCAACTGGTTCATAAATTCGAATACGAACGTCTGGGGCCCCGTTAGGACTAGCAATAAAGCGCTCTGATATCATAACATTCTCCATTTTTACTTCGTCACCGCTAAGCATTTCATTCATTGCACCACGCGACTGTGCAATATTCTCTCTTGTTAAATGCAAATCTTCCATAGCTGATAAGAACGTTTTTAATTCAGGGTGTACTCGATTTTCCACTTGCATGCCCTCCTTATATTGAAACTATATTTTAATTGTGATTAAAATATCACAATTAAAATATAGTACAATGATTAAGAGAAGTCAAACGAAAAAAAGAGTATTTAGAAAATTGGGGGAATGACAATGCAGTTACTTATCCAATCGGGTGATCTTGGGCCAAAATGGTTCCATGTCGCATTGCGAGCAATTGTCCTCATGGCGGAATCGAACGAACTACTAAAAAGTAATGTCATTGCCGAGACACTAGGGGAAGATGCTACATTCATTAGAAAAATGCTCGCCAAACTTGCAGAACAGGATTATGTACAGGCGCATAGTGGTCGTTATGGGGGCTATTGTCTCAATAAAACACCAGCGCAAATTACGATGCAAGATATTTATAAAGTGTTAGGAAATGACAATGAAACACCCTATTGGTCGGTGCCATCTACCGGTTCAGAACGTTTTATCTCTATGGTTATTGCAAAAGCCGAAAAAACGTTTCAATCGGTACTGGCAGACTATACAATTCAAGATATTTTGGAGAATAGAAGTCAATAGGTGGTAGGGAGGTGCAGTAGTTTAGCACTGTTTTTTCGAAGTTAGTTGATCCCTGTTTTTCTCTTATTGTAATAAATGTAGTATTTTCAGAATTTATAATTATCCTAGTTTAATTGATTTTTAATTAAAAGGGTGTGTTGTAATTATGAAAAAAGTGTATTTATTAATGTTTTGTTTTATCGTTATATCTTTAGTACTTAAAAGTGATTTGATTTCTGTTGGTGGTGATAATGTTTCAGCTCAATTAGAATATCAAGATAGAGAATCTGCTATAAGTGTTGAAAAAGATTTTGACTCTAATAGTGAAGTACTATTGGGTTCTTTAATTAATTTAAATGGGGAAGGGACATATAAAATAATAACCTCGTTACCAGGGCAATGGAAAGTAACTTACTATGTAAGTATAGATAGTGGTTTCTATATTACTAATGTAAATCGATTATCAATTGAACTTTATAAAGGAAGTATTAAAAGAAATTCACTTACATACACAAAAACCCAAGCGACGTGTGTATTTGAAAGAAAAATAGGTTTATTAAGCCTTGAAACGACTGTAAATGTTAAAGTTTATGGAAAGCAGTTAATAATTGAATAAATTATTCTTCAACGATTTCCTCAAGTTCATAAATACGATTTTGTGGTGAATTAAATATCCATAGATCATATAAATCATTAAAATTTCTAAGTAAGGCAATAAATAAAAATATATAAATTAGCAGACGATAATTGTCTGCTTTTTTTGTATAAAAAAAGAGGATGAGTAAGATAATTACACCGAATGGTGACATAAAATAACCTGCTATTATACCAATAAATAAAATAATATATTTTTTTTTGCTTTTTACTTTGTTTTGTCTAATATCACTACAAAAAAAGTGATCTAGAGGCACATTATAGAACGTACTTAGCAAAAATAAATTATCCAAATCAGGGTAGCTCTTCCCATTCTCCCATTTTGAAATAGCTTGCCTAGAAATATTTAATTCACGAGCTATATCCTGCTGAGAATAACCTCTTTCTCGTCTTAATTCTCTTAAGCGATCTTTTAATTCTGTTTTCATATAATTCCCTCTTTTCCTTGGAAAGTATATATGCAACTAATAGTTTACACCACTTTGCAACCAATAGTTTCTTGAAAATCTGAAAATTCAAAACTATATATATTGTTACTAATGTTGAAAGGAGTGGTTATGTTGTTTTAAATAAAAAATTGTATTTTTGTTCAGTTGTTATGATAGTTTTATTGCTGTATCTGATTCGTGGCGATGATAGTCCACACAATGCGTTTTCTAAGGAAGACTGTAAACAAAATTGGGCTATCTGTTTAATTTACAATGGTTCTTACGTAAAAAATACAAATAGGCCAAATGTAAAAATAGCAGTACTTGATAGTGGTATAAATAGTCAGCTTGATATATTAAAAGGAAAAGTAACAAAGTCATATAACGCTATTGATGATGCTATTTTTACCAAAGATGAATTTGGACATGGAACAATGATTGCAAGCATCATTGCATCAAATCCTAATCCACATACAATTATAGGGGTTAATCCTAATGTGGAACTATATGATGTTCAAGTGTTGAATAACAAAGGAACAGGGAAAATTGAGCATATCGTAAAAGGAATAAATTGGTCTATTGAAAAAAACGTAGATATTATCAACTTAAGTTTTGGTTTTTCAAAAGATGATCCGCGATTAAAAAAAGTAATTAATTTAGCTTTATCTAAAAATATCATTATTGTAGCATCAGCAGGAAATACATTAGGTTTATCTACTGATTTCCCTGCAAAATATGAAGGTGTATATTCAATATCTGCAATTGATAAAGATTTTAATAAATATAAACTAGCCGCAAAAGGAAAGATTGATTATGTTACACCAGGAGTGAATGTTCCGGTTATTAATCATATGGGAGAAAGGAGTATAGAAAGTGGAACTTCATTTGCAACCGCCTATGCTACTGGCATCATGTCACTTGGCTTAGCAGAACCAAATATTGAAATTACAACTAAAGACTTGCACAATAAGGATATTTTTGGGGAGGGTTTATTACAAATTCAATAATTAGGAGAGATAACTTATGAAAAAATCACTTATTTATAGTTTAGTGTTTATGTTGTTTATTTCATATACTTTGCCTTCTTATGCCCAAACAAATAATGAACCTTTAGAGCAGTCTACACATAAAGTTAACGATGATATTACGATTAATGAAAAAGTATATATTAATGAAGCTGTGATAACGGCAACTTTAGAAAATGAAGAATTATTTGCAAAAAGTGAGTTAATTATCGATTTAGATACTAACGAGATTGTGCTTCAAAATTTATTAGATGATAAAACAAATAATATAGTTGAAAATCAATATGATGTTTATTTTCTTACAATTGAGGGGGAAGACTTTAGAGCTTTTTTCATTGATAAAGAAACAGGAGAAGAAATCTATATTAACTCTGAAAAAGTTCAAGCTTCTGTCGCTCCACTTGTAGTTGTGTTGGCTACTATCGCTAGGTATTCTATTGCTAGAGCTATTGCAAAGCATGGGGCAGCTAGAGTTACACAAGCATTAGCAAGTAACGCAGCAAGAACAAAATTACCCACAGATGGATTAGCAAGACAAGTGGCAAATGAATTAGGTTACAGGGATACAGGTTATTTATCTCATAGGGTAGCAGTATTTGAGAGAGCAGCAAGAGATGCGGTGAAAGGACCTAGGTATATAGCACGCGATCGAACTAGCCACGGTGGTGGCGTTTGGAAAGGAGCTAATAAGATTGAAGACTTAGCTAGTCCAACTCGAAGATCAGGTACTTATGATGCAGTTCTGAAAAGAATTCGTGATTAGTTTTTGATAATATCTAATTAATATTTTAAAAATGGAGGTGTATATATTTGTGCATAGAGAAATCGACTATCAATGGCGTATTACTAAGTACAATCCTGCTTATCGAAATGCAGAAGGCCATTACTTGCGAGATGAGTGGACAAGCGCTTCAGAAATAGGAAAATCTTTTCATGGGGAAATATTGACGTTGGAGGACTATTTACAGGTCGAGAATGCGTATGTAGATACGGTAATGAAATTTCTTGAGGTTTATCAAATTGAGAATGTCCGACTAATCCATCTTGAGACATATGGTCTGTCTGACGTGGATAAAAGTTCTCCTTTATATGATGCTGCGTTTGATACGATTTCGTTGGCAGAAGATATGCTAGTAACCATTGCTCAAATTCCTATTGTCTGTAAAATGACGCTGAGAGAGTATATTTATTGTCAACTGATTACGGAGGATTTCTTTGTCCAGTTCGGTTATGACTATTATCTATTTATTGGAGCAAACAGTATACGACAGGAAGCGATACAATTTGCTCGTCAGCATCTTTTTGTAGAGCAAATGATGTCACCCTATTATCTTTCCGAAAAAAATGTTATACGGGAAGTGACGTGGAGCTTACTTAAAGATAAGAGTAAATTTATTCAAGGTAGGGAAATATTAAAAGATATTTCTTTAGAGGAGTTGCAAACTATTTTTCAACTCTCTTCTATTCATCCGGTTACAGGCTCTTATAAAATTACAGAGGACAATGCGAAGTTTTTCCAAAAGAAAATCAAGCATAAAATGGACTTTAATAAGTATGAATACTATTTATTAGCTGGAAGTTAAGTAAATAGAGATGTTCGAAGTTGTTATTAATATAATATATGAACACAAACACGCGCCTGAAACGTTGCTTTTAAAGCGTTTTGGGCGCGTGTAAGTTATTACAAACCACTGTTTATTTGGGAAGGAGCTAATATACTAACATTTATAGTTATTTGAAACATAGTAGTTTGTGTTTCCCAGATATTCGAAATATTGAAGAGATAATCATGAGAGGTGATAAAATGCAGTTACATGACTTTATGCACGAAAATTACCCCAATTTACTACTTGGACCACCTTTATTTTATAATTGGCATATAGGGATCCGTTTTGAACTTGGGGTTAATTGGAAAAGAGAATATGATTATCCAAATAACCCTTATGTGTTAGGATGTTATAAAAGAGCGATTACTTTATTTGAAGCACTGCATAGTCCAAATGAAGAGATTTTTGTAGTGATGGATATTCATGATGTTAAAAATAATAGAAACTTAAAACGTAAATTAAAAAATTTTCCAAGTTATGTGAACAAATCTTTATTGTTGAAATTAAAGCATGAAGCGTTACCGTATATATTCCCTGAAGATAATGAAGATGGGAAATTAATAACGCATCGTTTTACTTTACAATGTAAAACGTTCGATTTTAACTATATTCCACTGTTAAAAGCCATTTGCAATCAAGACTTGGGATTGAAACCGCAGATTTACTATGATGTTTACTTCATAAATATTAATAGGAAAACCATTTTTCACGTCTACGATGACAGAGGTTGTGATTTGTTGGCAACTTCTCCCGCTGCAATAAAAGATATTTACAAGAAGCAGAATGACTGGATTTTAGACTATGACAGAGCGGAAATTGATAAGATGTTTTTATAGAACATGATAGTGAATGTCTACCTTTATTAAAAACCTATCTGAAAGGAAAGAAATCGACTATTGGAGCTAATAGCATCCACCTTAATTACCGAAGATATTGCGCACTAGTATCAAAAGCACACGATGGATTTTATTAAGTATGCGTAAAAGCTAGAAATTAAAATACAAAAGCACTCGCTCAAAACGTAACTTTTATTGCGTTTTGGGCGAGTGTTTTCTATTGGGAAAAAGCGGTAAAAAAAGTTCGTGTGATTCTATGAATGATTATCATTTTGTCCAATATATTAGTAAATATACAATATGAAAATATAAATTGTAAATATTTTCTAATATAAAGGGGGCTTTATACATGCTTGAACCAACTATCAAGACAACGGCAACGTATCAACGAGATCGGGAAACTGTTATTGCCTTAACACAAAAGCTCGTGCGGATTGAAAGTGTCTATCGCGAAAATGACCCGCATGGCAATGAACAGGAAGTAGCCAATTACGTGGCGCAATATTTGCGGGCTAGCGGTATTGAAACGTTTGTCGAAGAAGTTGTACCTGGTAGACCGAATGTTATTGGCATTATTGATTCGGGAAAGCCAGGGAAAACGCTACTTTTTGAAGGACATACAGATGTTGTAACCGAAGGCAATCGTGAAGCATGGACATATGATCCTTTCGGTGCGGAAATTATTGATGGACGTATGTATGGACGCGGGACGAATGATACAAAAGGTAATCTTGCTTGTATGATAACAGCTTGTCAGTCATTGCTACTAGATGGCGAGGAATTTACGGGCAAAATTATTTTATGTATCCCATGTGATGAAGAAGGGCTCATGTTAGGCATAAAACATTTTATTCGCAATGGCTGGGCGGATGGCGTAGATGGTGCCATTATTTGTGAGCCACAAGAAAATAATGTTTGCATTGCACAACGCGGTGCTATTCGCTTACAGGTCGATATTTTCGGCAAAATGGCACATGGCGCGATTTCTTGGAGTGGCATTAATCCGAATTGGCGGATGGCACGTTTGATTGTGGAGCTTGAAAAGTTAGAAAAAGAAGAGCAAGCGCGTTTAGGTCGTGATCCAATGCTTAACTGGCCATCCATTACACCAACGATTTTACGTGCACCAGTAAAAGGGGATGCGCAAATTAATGTAATCCCTGATCATTGTATGACGACGCTAGATATTCGCACCGTTCCAGCCCAGGATCATGATGAATTATTAGGCAAAATCGATGCCATTATTCAACGACTCCAAGCAGATGATCCAGACTTTCAAGTGGAGCTTACGGTGCTGGATAATCGCCCAGCAACCGCTACTGCAAAAGAACAGCCAGTTGTCCAAGCTATTTACGAAGCGGTCGCAGAGGTGACGCAAAAAGAGCCAATTTATAACGGAGTGCCAGGTGCTACGGATGGAACCTTCCTCCATGTACATGGTATACCAATCGTCACTGTTGGGGCGGGTGACCGTGAACTACCGCATCAAATTGATGAATATGTCGATATTGAAGAGCTTGCAGAAACGACGGCTATTTATCGTTTAGCAGCATTAAAGTTTTTAGCAGGTGATGCATAATGGTCAAAATCGCAGTTATTCCTGGAGACGGTATTGGTAAGGAAGTGATGGCAGAAGCATTAAAAGTGCTTGCACAACTGCGCCAAGATGAACCATCTTTAGACATTGAAACGACCATTTTTCCGTGGAGCTCGGATTATTATGTACAGCATGGTTGTATGATGCCAAAAGATGCGCTCACTACATTAAGAAACTATGATGCGATATTATTCGGTGCGATTGGTGATGCGCGTGTACCAGATGATGTTACGATATGGGAATTTATTATGCCGATTCGTAAGCAATTCCAGCAATATGTCAATTTTAGACCAGTCAAATCACTACAGGGCATTGCTTCACCATTGGCGAATAGCAAAGATATCGATATGGTTATTTTCCGTGAAAATACAGAAGGGGAATATTCGAATAGTGGTGGACATATTTATCATAACCAGCCACAGGAAATGGCGATTCAAAATACGATAATGACACGGCTCGGTGTTGAAAAAATTGTACAAGCTGCGTGTGATTATGCTCATCAAAATGGCAAGTCGAAAATTACCAGTGCAACGAAATCAAACGCCATTATCTATGCTATGAAATTTTGGGATGAGATGACGAAAGATGTTGTGGCACAAGCTTCGCCAACTTTAACGTTGGAATCTCTCTATATCGATGCATTAGTCGCTTATTTTGTAGAGCGGCCGCAAGATTTTGAAGTAGTGGTGGCATCGAATTTATTCGGCGATATTTTATCGGATTTAGGGTCGGCACTTGTTGGAGGGCTAGGGTTATCTCCTTCGGCAAATTTAAATCCTGAAAAAGCATTTCCATCAATGTTTGAACCAGTGCACGGTTCTGCACCCAATATTGCAGGGAAAGGGATTGCTAATCCGATTGCGCAAATTTGGTCACTTGCGTTATTGCTTGGGCATATTGGAAGACCTGATTTAGAAAAGCGAATCGTTGCGGCAATTGAAGCAGTGTTAATCGAGGGAGCCGTGCAAACAGCGGATATTGGCGGACAGGCAACAACTACACAAATGGGGGATGCCATTTGTCTGGCGCTTGAAAATATTAAACAAACAGCAAGGGGTGTGTAAGATGGCAGTTACACAGCAAGTAATCATTGTGACAGGTGCTGGGGGAGGAATGGGGAAGGCAATCATAGAAGACCAACTGCGCAAAGGGCATATTGTGATAGGTCTTGATTTATCGGTTACTTCACTCGCACATCTAGCGCAACAATCTTTGCAAACATATGAAGTCAATGTTTTGCAAGAAGATAGCATACAAGCCATTGTCCATGAAGTTTACGCCAAGTATGGACGAATTGATGGGTTGGTCAATGCATTAGGCATTGCACAGGCTGCGACGCCGATTGAGCAAGTAACAATGGATGATTGGAATCGACTAATGGACGTAAATGTGAAAAGTCTGTTTATTACAACAAAGGCCATTGTGCCGTATATGAAGAAGCGGAAAAAAGGTTCGATTGTGACCATTGCATCGATTTCTGCGGTGCGTCCTCGTCCCGGTTTGCAGGTGTATATTGCTTCTAAAGGAGCGGCGGAAAGCTTTACACGTGGGCTGGCAATTGAGCTTGCCTCCCATCAAATTCGGGTCAATACCATTCATCCAGGACCAGCAGACACGCAAATGCTAGCGCAGTTTACTGCACATAATGCAGATGCTGAACATGCAAAGCACAATGTTTTTATACAATCAGTGCCACTTGGCCGTTTAGTCGACCCATCTGATATTGCAGGGGCTGTAAGTTACCTACTATCAGATGCAGCAGGCATGGTAACAGGGACAACGTTACATGTAGACGGAGGCCGTGGCTTATAGGAGGAGTACGATGCAAATTATACCGATGCTAATAAATGGAAAGTGGGTACAAGGAGATGGTCAGGCGTTTATAGATGTTGTCAATCCTTCTACTGGTGAAGTACTCGCGCAACTAAAAAATGCTAGTAAGGCACAGGTAGATGAGGCGGTACAAGCTGCACGTATTGCGGTTGAAAGTGAAGAGTGGCGCCAAGTGAAAGCTTTTGAGCGTGGTCAGCTATTACTCGAACTGGCACAGTATATTCGCATGCATGCTGAAGAATGGAGTTTGCTAGAATGTCGGGATGTTGGAAAGCCCTTAACACAAGCACGTGCCGATGTTGAAGCAGCAGCACGTTACTTTGAGTTTTATGGTGGGGCTGCCGATAAGCTTATGGGAGACACGATTCCTATCGAAGACGGTATATTAAATGCTGTCGTGCTAGAACCTGTAGGGATTACCGTCCATATTGTACCGTGGAATTATCCTTTACAAATTACGGCAAGAAGCGTTGCCGCAGCAATTGCAACAGGAAATGCAGTCATAGTCAAAAGTGCAGAAGATACCCCGTTGACAACCCATGCGATGACACAATGGTTTGCCCGAAAATTCCCAAAAGGGATTTTTCAACATATTACGGGATTAGGTCGTGAGGTAGGCCCGTTGTTAACGAGGCATCCTGACATTAATCATATTACATTTACTGGTTCTGTTGCTACGGGTATAGAAGTGATGAAAGCAGCAGCCCAAAACATCGTACCTGTCACATTAGAACTCGGTGGAAAGTCCCCGAATATTGTGTTTGCGGATGCGCCAATGGAACAGGCATTAGAAGGCGTAGTCCGTGCCATTATTCAAAATGCGGGGCAAACATGCTCTGCTGGTGCGCGCTTACTAATTGAAGAAGATGCAAAAGCGTTGTTTATCAAGCGGTTAGTTGACAGGTTTCAAACTTTGAAGATTGGCCCGGGGGAAGCTGATGTTGATATGGGCCCTTTATTAAATGAACGGCAATATGTAAAGATTTCCGCACTGTTGCAACAAGCAAAAGAGGATGGTTATGTGATCACGGGTGGCGACACGCTAACAATAAAAGGCTATGAAAAAGGTTACTATATCCAACCAACGATTCTCGATGGCGTAGATGCCGACGCTGAACTGGCGCAGGAGGAAATTTTCGGACCGGTGTTAACTATATTGACATTTTCAACAGTGGAGGAAGCAATTACCTTAGCCAATGGTACGGATTATGGATTAGTAGCTGGTGTTTGGTCTAAAGATTTAGACACGGCTCATTATGTGGCTAGTCGAGTGAAGGCAGGACAAGTATTTGTCAATAATTACGGCGCAGCAGGTGGGATTCAAATGCCGTTTGGTGGTTATAAAAAGAGCGGAATCGGTCGTGAAAAAGGCTTTGTGGCACTAAGAAATTATACCCAAATGAAAAATATTGCGATACGCTATGCAACACCTGAGCGTACGTGAACAGGGGGGAGCATGTGGAACAAGCACAAGACAAGCAAGTGTTGTTGGAAGTAAAGCAATTACACGTCCAATTTCATTTGAAAAATGGGAAAAAGGCAAAAGTAGTCGAGGATGTTAGCTTTGTTATTTATAAAGGTGAGACGGTAGCACTTGTAGGGGAATCAGGCAGTGGCAAGAGTATAACATCGCTGTCAATCATGCGCTTGCTTCCGATGCCTCCTGGAGAAATATCCGCTGGTACCATTACATTAAACGATAAAAATCTACTCGATATGAATAATAAAGAAATGAGTAAGATTCGAGGCAATGAAGTGAGCATGATTTTTCAAGAACCGATGACATCACTTGACCCCGTTTTTACCATTGGCAATCAAATGATGGAAGCGATTCGTAGGCATCAAAAAATATCTACAAAACAAGCGAAAGAAAAGTCACTACAACTATTAAAAGAAGTGGGTATCGCCAATGCAGAAAAGGTTCTCACTGAATACCCGCATCAGTTATCCGGTGGCATGCGACAACGTGTAATGATTGCTATTGCCATGTCCAATAACCCCCAACTATTGATTGCAGATGAGCCGACAACGGCATTGGATGTTACGGTGCAAGCACAAATTGTAACGTTAATGATGAAGCTGAAAAAAGAACAGCAATCAGCCATTTTGTTTATAACACATGATATGAGTGTTGTTGCTGAAACCGCAGATCGCGTCATGGTGATGTATGCTGGGCAAATTGTGGAGCAAGCGCCTGTTCGTGCGTTATTTCTCGAACCGAAACATCCCTATACAATTGCCTTATTAAAAACGATGCCTACCTTAGAAACTGATATAAAAAGGTTACCATCTATCCCAGGCACTGTACCACCTGCCTATGCATTACCAGAAGGCTGTCGTTTTGCACCACGTTGTCCATTTGTGATGGAGCATTGCCGTCATGTTTTACCAGAAGTTACGTTGTTGCAGCATCAACATCATGTAAGGTGTCATTTATACACGGAGGAAGGGGCGTTGGTAAATGACGGACAAAGAAGTATTACTTGAAATTCATCATTTAAAAGCTTATTTTCCTGTGAAACGTAAGTCTATGAAAGAAGCAAAAAAAGTCGTTAAGGCTGTTGATGATATTTCAATTGACATCTTCCGTGGGGAGACACTTGGTATTGTTGGGGAATCAGGGTCTGGAAAGTCAACATTTGGGCGCGCGATTTTAAAGCTTGTTGAACCGACAGCTGGAGAAATTTTGTATAAAGGCCACGCCATTCATCATTTGAAGGGGCGCGAATTGCAAAAATATCGCAACCAAATGCAAATGATTTTTCAAGATCCCTTTGCATCATTAAATCCACGCATGCGTATAGGCGCCATTATTGAGGAACCCATGGCTTTACAATTGCCATTAACGAAAGAGCAGCGTAAAAAACGGGTCAGAGAACTATTACAAAAGGTTGGTTTACCGGAAGATGCTATGCACAAATTTCCCCATGAATTTTCAGGTGGGCAAAGACAACGAATAGGCATTGCCAGAGCACTTGCCATCAATCCGGAGTTTATCATAGCAGATGAGCCAGTTTCTGCTTTAGATGTTTCCATACAATCACAAGTATTAAACTTGATGATGGATTTACAGGATGAATTTCAATTAACATATTTATTTATTTCCCATGATCTAAGTGTTGTCAAACATATTAGCGATCGTGTTGCAGTGCTGTATTTAGGAAGGATTGTGGAAGTAGGCACAAAAAAAGAATTGTATGCACATCCACTTCATCCATATACACAAGCGTTACTTTCTGCGATTCCTGTTGTGAATTTTGATGAACCGAAGCAATTAGTCCCATTACAGGGGGAGCTACCAAGCCCGATGAATCCACCGATTGGTTGCGTGTTCCATACACGCTGTCCGTTTGTCATGGAGCAATGTCGGCTAGCGCGGCCTCCATTGCAACAAAAAAATGAGCATCAGCAAGTAGCGTGCTTTTTATACGAAAAATAATCAGAATATTCAATTTTTACAAAGGGGGGTGGGTTAATGTTTGGCAATATTACCGATGTACCAGGCGTAAAAGTAGGGCATGCGGAAGATAGAGAAGGCATAACGGGATGCTCCGTTATTTTAGTGGAAGATGGTGCTGTTTGTGGTGTCGACGTGCGAGGCTCTGCACCAGGCACACGTGAAACAGATGCATTGGATCCTATTAATGAAATTCAACAAGTGCATGGCATTTGTCTAGCAGGTGGCAGTGCATTTGGTTTGGATGCCGCAACAGGTGTTATGCATTACTTAGAGGAACAAGGTGTAGGGGTAGATGCGGGTGTTACCAAAATACCAATTGTACCTAGTGCAGTATTATTTGATTTATTTATTGGTGACGCACATATAAGACCATCAGCTCAGATGGGTTATGAAGCAGCGAAAAATGCCAAGATTGGTGCTTTTGTAAATGGCAATATTGGCGCAGGCTATGGTGCAACAGTTGGGAAATTAGCAGGTCCACAATTTTGTATGAAAGGTGGTTTAGGCAGTAGTTCACTTATAGGGAAGGATGGGCTTATCGTAGGCGCTATGGTAGCGGTCAATGCAGTAGGCGATGTAAAGGACCCTACTACTCGAACAACGATTGCTGGGGCGCGTAACCGAGCAACAGGGCAATGGCTGGATAGTTGTTCCTATTTAGAAGAGCATGGTCAATCTCAGGCACTCGCTGGTACCAATACGACCATTGGCGTTGTTGCGATGAATGCAAAGTTAACAAAGGCAGAGGCGAAAAAAATCGCACAACTAGCACAAAATGCCTTAGCACGTACAATTTATCCTGTCCATACTATGCTAGACGGCGATACGATTTTTGTTTTAGGCACAGGACAGCAATCGTATCCAGTCGACTATATTGGACACTTAGCAACAAAGGTCGTGGAGGAAGCGATTATTGCTGGTGTTAAAGGTGCTACTCAATTAGAGGACGTAGAAAGTTATATAAGTATTCAACAACAGCATAAAGGGGGAGAAATACTTTGAAGCAGAGTAGAAATTGGGTTTTCCTAATGTTGTTATTGCTTTTAGGGGTGATGTTTAGCGCATGTTCAAATGATAATGACAAAAAAGATACAAATAAAGTACCGACAAATGCGCCAGTAACAACAGATACACCGCAAGAAATTGTAGTCCGCATTAATGACGACCCGGATTTTTTAGATCCTCATAAAGCAACAGCCTCGATTTCCTATCAGATGATTCTTAATATTTTTGAAGGATTGATGGCACCCGAAACAGATGGCTCCTTAAAAGAAGGGCTTGCGGAAAGCTATGAAATTTCACAGGATGGTTTAACTTATACGTTTAAAATTCGTTCAGGTGTGAAATTTCATAATGGCGAGGATTTAACAATAGAAGATATTCAATATTCGTTTGATCGCTTAATGGGCAAAAATGGTGGCGAAAAAATGTCGAATAACTTTGATAATGTAGCATCTACCGAAGCCCCAGATACAACGACTTTTGTCATTAAGTTAAAAGAACCGAATTCCAATTTCCTCTATTCCTTGACTGCTCGCCAAGCCGCCATTATACCGAAAAGTAATGACGGCAAGCATAATGAAAACCCAATCGGGACTGGTCCTTTTGCTTATGTGAAATATGCTCCAGGCTCAAATTTAGTGTTGAAAAAGAATGAAAGCTATTGGAAAGAAGGCTTGCCTTACTTAAATAAAGTAACTTTTACGTTCCAATCCGATGATCAAGCAGCCATTATGAGCTTAATGGCAAATGAAGTTGATTTAACAAGTGTCCCTTGGCAACGGGTAAATGAGGTGGAAAATAGTCATCATTTATCGCATCAAAACAATAACTCTTCTTTAATTGTCACGTTTAATGAAACAAAAGCACCGTTTGATAATATCAAAGTGCGTCAGGCCATGAACTATGCCATCAGTAAAGCGGATATTATTGATTCTGTCTTTGCTGGTTATGCTGTACCACTTGGCTCGAACATGAGTCCAGCAATGGGAGACTATCAAAAGAAAGGGTTAGAAGATAAGTACAAGCTTGATGTGGCAAAGGCCAAGGCATTATTAGCTGAAGCAGGGTACCCAGACGGCTTTAAAACCAAAATTACTGTATCTTCTCATAACGATATTTATTCCAATATAGCGCAAATTGTTGCCGCTAACCTCAAAGAAATTGGTGTAGATGTAGAGATTGAAGTGGTGGAATGGGGGATTTGGCTTGATCGTGTGTACTTTGGTCGCGACTATACTATGACGACGATTGATTTAACAGGTCGTGCCTCTGCCTATGAAATTCTAAATGACTATATTTCTACCAATGACAGTGAAAACTTCTTCTTATTTAAGAATGAGGAATACGACAACATCATGGCTGACGTTTTAAAGGAAACAGACACGGCAAAGCAAATTGCTTATTACCAACGTGCACAAGAAATTTTAGCGGAGCAGGCAGTGTCGGTTTATGTAGCGGATTACCAAATCGTCTGGGGTTCTGACAAGCAAGTAACAGGGCTAAAGAGCTATCCATTCTGGTTCCATGATATGTCCGAGGTAAAATTCTCAAACTAGAAAGAGATGATTGCAAATGATGTATATGATACGTCGATTCATCCTGTTAATGACAACGATTCTTCTAGTGTCGATGATTACGTTTGGCGTTTTTCAAATTTTACCTGGAGATCCTGTTCGAACAATGTTAGGAACAGAAGCGGATGCAACACAAATTGAAAACTTGCGGTCTGAGCTTGGTTTGAACCGTCCCCTTTATGAACAATACACTGATTGGATAAAGGGACTATTGACTGGAGAATTAGGTCATTCAATTCGTTTCTCCATGCCTGTAAAAGATTTATTGTTGGATAGATTGCCTGTCACGATGTCACTAGCTGTCCTGACATTAACCATTGTATTAATGGTTTCCTTGCCACTTGGCATGTTTGCTGCGAGACGCCAAAATAAGCTGAGTGATGTATCCTTATCGACATTGACACAAATTGGGATGGCGGTGCCTTCATTTTGGCTTGGGATGATGCTGATTTTATATGTGGGTATGCAGTTTAGTTTTTTTAAAATTAGTGGCTATATTCCGTGGTCACAAAGTGTTGCTGGGGCGTTAAGTACGCTTATTCTGCCGGCATTAACTATCGCTATACCTCAAATTGCTGTCAACTTCCGTTACGTGCGTACGGCCATTTTAGAACAAATGCAACTTGATTATGTACGGACAATTCGCAGTAAGGGGATGTCGGAACAAAATGTGATGTATAAGCATGTGTTAAAAAATGCTATGATTCCGATTTTGACCGTTTTTGGTTTGATAATGGCAGAAGTTGTGGCAGGAACGATTATTGTAGAGCAGGTATTTTCCTTGCCAGGTGTTGGACAGCTATTGATTACAGCGATTAGTAATCGCGATTTCCCACTAGTGCAAGGCATCGTGATGTATATTACGGTAGCCGTTGTTGTTATTAATTTTATCGTCGATATTTTATATTCTGTGTTAGATCCAAGAATCCGATTACGATGAGAGGTGGATGCAATGGACATTGTGAAACGATATATGAAAAATATAAAATTACTCATTGGTCTACTCGTCATCGTCGGGTTTTTACTTGTTATGATTACTAGCTTCTTTTATACGCCATATGATGTGAATATGATGAATATTCCCGAAAAATTACACAGCCCAAGTAGTAAGTATCTATTTGGTACAGATGAATTTGGACGTGATATTTTTAGTCGGATGATGAAGGGGACACAAACAGCCTTTGCGGTAGGTTTATTAACGGTCATTATCGGTACATCATTTGGTATTTTAATCGGTGGACTAGCAGGTTTTCTAGGTGGCTGGGTCGATGAACTATTTATGCGCTTAATGGATGCGCTAATGGCGTTTCCAGGCATAATTTTAGCGTTAATGCTAGTAGCTGTTTTCGGGCCTGGCGTAGTCAATACCGCAATTGCCCTTGGTGTGATTGCCATACCTGCCATTGCTCGAATTGCACGCAGTGGCTTTGTCCAACATCGGGATGCCGAATACGTACTAGCCGCTAAATTAATTGGTGTCAAACCTTATAACATTATGTTTCGTCATATTTTACCTAATATATCATCCCAAATTATTGTGGCAGCAACGGTTACTTTTGCGACGGCCATGCTTGCTGAAGCAGCACTAAGTTATCTAGGGCTTGGCGTTCAACCACCAAATCCTAGTTGGGGTCGTATGTTAAAAGATTCGCAAGCGTATTTAGTAAAAGCTTCGTGGTATACATTTGCACCAGGTGGAGCTATTACTCTATTAGTGCTAGGGTTGTATATGTTGAGTAATGCTGTGAGGGATTATATGGACCCCCGCTCCAAATAGTTTTAGTGATTGGCAATGTAATATAAAACGTTCTATACTATAGTAATTATATGCTCATAACTGAGGAGGACTATTATTAATGAACGCAACCATTATTACAACAGACAGCGATTTGCAAACGGCTTTAGCTATTCGCAAAGCTGTATTTATAGAAGAGCAACAAATTCCAGCATCCGAAGAATACGATGAATTTGATACACTTGCTACGTCTTGTGAACATATTCTTGTGTATATCAATGAACAACCCGTTGGTACAGCTCGATTACGTGTAGTAGACGGCTATGGCAAACTGGAACGAATTTGTATTTTACAGCCATTTCGTAAATGCGGGCTCGGAAAAGTGATCATTGACAAGCTTGAAGGGTTGGCACAGGAGAAAGGTTTAACGCAATCAAAACTTAGTGCACAAGTATATGCAGAGGGCTTTTATGAAAAGTTTGGCTATCGTCGCACAGGAGAGGAATATTTGGACGCAGGCATTCCACATGTTTTAATGAAAAAGCAATTTAACAAGGCTTAACGTGTAGTAGGTTAAATACCCGCGGAATGAGTGCTTTTACCCGCGGAAGTGGAGCATTTACCCGCGAATCGAGTGGCTTTATCCGCGAAAAATATAGAAATACCCGCGCATCGAGATTAAATATGGAAGACCTTTAACTATATAAAACAAACTCCATTTTGCGTATGTCAAAATGGAGTCTTTAATTTAAAAAGGAATAGGGACTTCCTGTAATGTTGGGTAAGATGTGATAGCACCATGTTTTGTTGTGGATGTAGCGGCATAACGATTGGCAAAGGTAAGAAGGGGCGTAGCAAATGTTTCGCAAAAGGCTTCGAGCGACTCTACTGTAATGTTTTTCTGCAACAACGTACTTAAAATGGCACCGATAAAGGCATCACCTGCACCTGTTGTATCAAGCGCTTGTACAACTTCAGCAGCAACTTTTACATGCTGTTGCTTCGTGTAAAGACTAGCTCCTTGTGCACCATGCGTGACGAAAATGACTTGTACCTTGTCTTGAAATAATGACTGCACGGCTTGCTGCTCATCGTCTATATGCGTTAAAAACGATAATTCCTCATCAGAGAGCTTCACGATATGCGCACGCGGAATAAAGTTTAAAATCGTTTGCCGGCATGCTTTAGCGTCATGCCAAAGGGGGAGTCGTACGTTCGGGTCAAAAGAGACAAGACTCCCCGTAGCATGCGCTTGCTCAATAATCGCCTGATGTGTTTGCTTCATTGGACTATCCACCAAGTTCACCGAGCAAAAGTGGAGGATAGCATGGGCTGTTAGTAAATTTGTCGGCAATTGTGCTGGGCTGTACAATAAATCAGCCGCATTTTTTCGATAAAATAAAAAGTCACGTTCACCATCCGCAGTCAAGGACACAAAGGCAAGGCTTGTTTCACCTTCAGTTGTTTGTGCAATATATTGTGTATCTACACCAGCTTGTTTCACGGTAGCAATCAAAAAGTCCCCAAATGCATCTTGTCCAACCTGTGTTAGTAGGGCAGCGGGTTGGCCTAATTTTGCACAGACTGCTGCTACATTCGCCGGTGCACCACCCGCATTTTTCGTAAACTGTTCGACCGATAAAAGCGAACCACTTTGTCCAGCGGGCGTAAAATCAATTAAGAGCTCACCAATTGCATACAGTTTTCGCATACAATACCTCCTTGTCCAATCAATGCTTCATTCCTGCAAATGAGCTTTTTGCTTTGGAATATAAATAGTATAAAAAATCCCACCAAAAATGAGTAAGATACCAAGCGTTTGAATAGGGCTAGGCATGAAATCAAGCAGTAGCATATCTAATAAGATAGCGACAACGGGATCTACAAATACTAAAACAGACACTAGTATAGTAGATAGGCTACGAATACTATCAAAAAATAAATAATAAACGAATCCGGTATGAATAAAGCCTGTCCCTAAAATATAAAGCCAATTCGTTGTTGTCAATCCTTCAAATAATGAAAAATCTACAAACGGTACTAGCATCACAATACCTACCGCCGTTTGTATAAATGTTAAGGCATAGGCGCTTAAATTTTTTATCGTTCGGCTTGTTAACATCGTAAATGCATAAAATAAAGCTGAGAGCAATGCCCACACAAAGCCTGACTGCATAAATTCAGATAATGAAATAAAGTTTTGTAAACCAATAATAAAAATACTGCCGATAAAACAAGTTATCGTTGCGACAAGGGCTTGTACAGTCATTTTTTCTTTAAGCAATAACGCCCCTAAAATAAGCACAAAAATAGGTGCTAAATTATAAATTGAAATGGCAATCGAAATCGACATCTCCTCAAAAGCTTTAAATAAAAATACCCAGTTTAAGACGATAAAGACACCACAAAGAAGGGTGCGCAATAGTTCCTTTTTGTTCCACACCTCCGTTTTATGCCCGCCCGTTATTAGCCATAAAGCGCCAAGAAAGAGCGTTGCACAAACACAGCGGATAAAGACTAGCTCTGTAGCGGGTAAGCCAGTATGGATTGTGAAAAAGCCGATGGAGCCAAAAATGGCCATAGACACTGTAAGTTTTATGATTGCTGAGACATTCATAACAAACCTGCTTTCTAGTAGTAATGAAATGGCTACTATTTTTTAGCTATTACAATAATGGAGAAACCGACAGCGTTGTCTACTGTCGGCTCTTGTATCATTAGAAAACGATTACTCACGGATTTGTCCATTTCCATGGATGAAATACTTTGTAGATGTTAATGCGGGTAAGCCCATTGGTCCACGGGCATGTAATTTTTGTGTACTAATCCCAATTTCAGCGCCATAGCCGAATTCAAAGCCATCTGTAAAGCGAGTAGAAGCGTTATGATAAACCGCCGCTGCGTCTACATTATTTAAAAATGTATCTGCCACAAGCTGATCTTCAGTAACAATGGCCTCTGAGTGGTTCGTACCGTATTGATTAATGTGTTCGATAGCCTCATAAACGTTTTCAACAATTTTGACGCTAATCTTCAAATCTAAGTACTCCGTTGCAAAGTCTTCCTCTGTAGCGGGCTGCGCAAAATCTACCGCTTGGCAAACTGTCGCATCACCTACAATTGTCACGCCTGCTTCATGTAGTGCATTTAGCAACTGTATACCGTGTTCACTAAACCACTCCGGATGAATCAGTAAGCTTTCTGCTGCATTACAAACAGAAGGACGTTGTGTTTTTGCATTTCGGCAAATATTTTCTGCTTTTATGTAATCGGCAGTTTGGTCCACATAAATATGGCAATTGCCTGCGCCTGTTTCAAGCACAGGCACGGAAGCTTCTCGAACAACTAAATCAATGAGAGCTTTACCACCGCGTGGAATCAGTACATCAAGATATTCTTTTAAATGGAATAATTCCTTTGCTGTGTCACGACTTGTATCTTCGATTAATTGCACTGCATCGACTGGGATCGACGTTTTTTTAAGTGCTCGGTGGATACTTGAAACAAGGGCAATATTTGAAAATTTGGCTGAGGAACTACCACGTAATAGTACTGCATTACCCGTTTTCAATGATAATGTGGCTGCATCCACCGTAACATTTGGTCTAGCCTCATAGATCATGCCGATAACCCCAATTGGCACCATACGCTTCTCAATAAGTAAGCCGTTATCCTTTTCAATATGCTCAAGCGTAGTTCCGACTGGATCATTTAATTTCACCAGTAAATGAATGGCATCAGCCATTGCTGTAATACGTTCCTTGTTTAGCATAATACGATCAAGTGTCGAAGTAGCCATGCCTTTTTCTTTCCCATTTGCTAAATCCTTTAAATTTTCTGAAATTAGTATATCTTGATCGATTAGTAATTGTTCCGCAATTTTTGTTAAGGCATCATTTTTTTCGCATGTTGTTTTAATATTTAAAACATAGCTTGCCGCTTTTGCTCGTTTTCCTTTTTGGTATACTTCACTTGTCATTTGAATTCCTCCTATTTCGTTTGTATTTTTAACCATTTATCCCGATGAATAACCTCTATCGGGTAATTGGTTAATTCATCAGTTCGTTTTCCCATGGCGTGTGCTAGCTCAAGTGATGAATATAATACTTCGCCGCGCCCAATCAGTTTATTATGGCTGTAAACCTCGACAACATCACCTTGTTCAAAGTCTCCTTCAACACGATAGACACCTGCAGGCAGTAAGCTTTTGCCATTTTCTAATAATGCATGTTCCGCACCGTTATCTATAAAAATTTTACCAGAAATTTCCGTTAGTGCAATCCACTGTTTATTATTTGTTAAGACAGCGAGTGCTTCATGCTCTACATATGTCCCATCGCCTTGCCCATCTAAAATATCGATTAGCTTTTGAGCCCCGTAGCCCGTCCCGATAAATACTTTAACGCCTGCATTTAAAGCTGCACGTGCTGCTAATAGTTTGGACTCCATACCACCTGTGCCAACTTTAGAGCCAGCACCGTCAGCGAAGCCTAGCATTTCATCTGTGACTTCAGTTAACCGATCAATGCGTTTTGCTTGCGGATTTTTATTGGGATTGGCATCGTATAAACCATTAATGTCTGTTAGAATAATAAGCTGGTCTGCGTGGACAAGCCCACTGACAAGTGCGGATAGCATATCATTATCGCCAAATGTTAATTCACTGACCGATACCGTATCGTTTTCATTAATAATTGGGAGCATCGAGCGCTCAAGCAATTCCTCAAATGTTGCATAGGCATTTTTATAGCGTTCTTTTTTTGAAAAATCAGTTCGTGTAAGTAAAATCTGAGCAGGCATTATATCATAAATACTAAATAGTGCATGATAGGTTTGGATAAGCAAACTTTGGCCGACTGCTGCTGCTGCTTGTTTCCCTTTTACTGTCACAGGGCGAGAAGGGTAGCCGAGTTGTTTAAAGCCTGCTGCTACAGCACCAGACGAAACTAGTAATACTTCATGTCCACATTTTTTTAATTCCGCAATAGCTTGCACGTGATCCATTAAGCGTACTTTATCAATTTCGCCTTTTGCATTTGTTAAAGAGCTACTGCCGATTTTTACAACAATTCTTTTTCTTTCCATCCTAATTCCTCCAGTTCACCATTTGGGAGCATTCCTACCGCCTAAGCCACAAATTGCTGAATAAAGATAAAAAAAACCTTTTCGTCCTAAAAACTAGGACGAAAAGGTTGCTTTCCGTGGTACCACCTACATTGAATATCTTGAGATATTCCACTTTCCTCATAACGCTTGAGACTGCGCCTAGTTTGGCTAGGACGTTTCACGAAGTAGGTTCTGTAGTCTTTTTTGTACAATGTCTTACAGCCGATGGACATCGCTCTCTTACCAATCAGTTTCTACATACTAATCTTCGTTCGTTTTATGTGTATCATGTATTTTGGAGAGATTATGGCATAGAGTATAACCACAAGTTCTCTTTCGTACTACTAATTGAATAAAGAATGCACTACTTCTTTGTGTCTGTCAAGCTGAATAGAAAAATTGTGTATAAATAAGGATAAATTGCAGAGGTTTGCAACCGCCAATAATTAGTTGAATACTGGGAAGTGACCATTATTTTAACCACCAAATGGCAACGAGTAAAGGGAGCATCGCCAATATCATCACAAAGAAACTCCACAAAATTTGTTTCCCTGTTGTCATGTTTTTAGGTTTAATACTCATTTTTTCATAGAGTTCGTTAATAGCACGTTGCTCTTTTGCATAGAGCATTGATTGAAATTCATCATAATCTTGAATATAACTAGATGGGGGCCTTGGGCTAAAACGTAGATTTCGAATATCTTCCGTAATATCTTTTTCGCCAATCCAGTAGGTAATAACGGGTGCTAAGCCAGCAGAATGCATTGCTCGAACCTCGATATCGTGTGTTTTCATTTTATAAAAGACATTTCCTTGCTCGTCCTCGAATTCTTGTACAATATCACTTACTGCCATCGACGAATCACCTCTTTCTTAATACAATAGGGATTGAATTCATAGTGTTGAATTCTATTATAATGCATAAACAAAGGAAAATGTTGCGCGAACGAGCATTAAAAAGGATAATAATTTTTTATAAAATTTTTTATATATAGTCATAAAGTTACAAGTGGCGTGTAGTATAATGTAAATACAACCATTGTAATTATGGTTTTTTCTAACAAATAGCGGGGGAGAAGGGTAAAATTGGAACTTTCGTCGTTACTAGCATTTTTAGGTGCAGCTATTATTTTAACTATAATGCCGGGGCCGGACAATTTATTTGTCCTTGCACAAAGCATTACACAAGATAAAAAGGCTGGAATTGCGACTTCACTAGGTTTATGTACGGGCTTACTGGTACATATCGGAGCTGCAGTTTTAGGTATCTCAGCCATTGTCTATCAATCGACCGTTATGTTTTCGATTGTCAAATTTGCTGGGGCTGCCTATTTATTATACTTAGCATGGCAATCATTTCGAGCGAAGAATGATGCATTTACATTGGAGCACCAAAATATTCATACGTTCGCTTTGCTATATCGAAAAGGAATTTTAATGAATATCTTAAATCCAAAAGTTTCTTTATTTTTCTTAGCACTATTGCCACAGTTTGTAAATCCGTTACTTGGACATGTGGCGTTACAAATGCTTATTTTGGGTATGGTATTTTTAGTGCAGGCACTGATTCTATTTTCATTAGTTAGTGTTTTTGCTGGGAAAGTAAGGGAAATGATTATAGGTAAACCTACTATAGCAAAACGTCTGAATATCATACAAGGTGTACTATTTACATTTATCGGTATAAAAATCGCACTTAGTAAACAATAAAAGGAGGAGGTTTTATGGCTATTTTACATATTACCTTTAGCTTGTCTACACAAGGGTCCATTAAACACGCGATTCGACAAAACCATCTACAGCGGGAAGAGTCGGTGATTTGTATTCATGATAATTTCTCCATTGGACCACTTACAAGGATGGAAGAGCGAAAAAAATGGTTGGATACACATATTTTTAAGGATGTAGAAGAACGAGAATTATATGAAGACATCCACAACAAGTGGACAAAAGCGATAGCTGGCATCCCATGTGATATGGATGTTTGGATTTGGTATAGTCAAAATGCGCATGAAGAAATTGCTTTACGTTATGTGATGAGTGAGTTTGTCAATAAATGCAGCATGGTATTTGGTATAGATGCGACGGCTGGTTTACAGCGCATACAACAAGACATGGCCATTCGTTATACCGGTGAGTTATCATCAGATATGTTAATGAAGTTACGTCCAGAAGCGAAGCGTTTTACAATTGAGGAGTGTCAGCGTCTAGCTAAAGAATGGGACGAGCTCAAGCGAAATCAAAGTATATTGCGAGTATGGCAAAATGGTATTGTTCATGTAGAAGAGAGTGAGTTTGATATAAATATTATTAACAGTGCAATATATTTACAAGCTAGCAACAAGGAGCAATGGCTTTCACCAGTGAATGTTATCGGGCAAATGGTAAATATAACGGACGACTATATAAATGAAACATTTATTGAAAATCGATTACTCTACTTGGCTCAACAAGGATTGTTTGAAATAAGCGGTGACACAACGGATATAAATGCATATAAAATAAACTATATCGGGCAATAAGGTAATCGTAAAAGAGAAAAAGAGGCTGGGACATAAGAGAAAAAGTGTTAGATTGACTGCCATCAATCTAACACTTTTTTGCTATGCCGTTGTTGTCCGCTACGGCGGTGCTTTCCGCGGGCACACCGTAAGCCGCAACCCTCGCTAACGCGCGGTCTGTTGCGTCTAACATTATGTGCTGTTCCCGCTGGAGTCACCGCCTTCGCTATCAATAACTAGTGAACACTTCTAATTTTTTTTTGCAAAAGTAAGAATAGCTAAGTTCTCCATATAACAAAAAATTATGAACATCTTTCCTCTGTTCTTTAAATTTTTTAGTTATGTCCCATCCTCTTTTTGTTATGTTGTTCGCATCTTACTTTTTGAGCAGAGGTCACCCATCTTTTTGTTCCTTCATTTTGAGTGCCAGCCTCTTTAGTCGCGTTCTCTCGAAGGGCCCATCTTCTCATAATAATCAAGAACAAATTGCTGGAATTGACGTGCGGATGGTGGGAGGTAACGATTTTCAATCCAAGCCATCCCAATTATACGTTCACATACCATATCTTCAACATGTATTTTTACAACCTTATTTGGATTAAGATCTTCATCATCAGGTAGGAGGGATACCCCTAGACCGGCTCCAACAAAGCCTGCAACGGTAGAGACCTCATCACCTTCATACGTAATTTTAGGCTTAATGCCCGCAGCACTTAACAGTCGATCAGCAGTACGGCGTAATGCATAGCCTTTTTTCATAAGGACAAAGTTTTCATGTTCTAGTTCCTTCATCGTTATACTTTTACGATTGGCTAGATGATGATCGATGGGTACCATGATATAAAGCTCATCTCTCCATAGTTCTTTCCAACAAACAGGTGGTTCTGTATCAATCGCTGCAAGCAAACAAAGATCTAGCTCACCTGCCAGCAATTGTTTAAGCTGTGAGTGCGAATAGTTTTGTGTGAAATGAAAGCGGATATGCGGATGTTGCTGACGAAAGGCGCGGATCAAATCAGGAACAATACTTGTGCCAAGTGTATGTAAGAAGCCTAGTGACACATCTCCAAGCTCAGGATTATTGAGTTCCTGTAATTCTAAAACAGCTTTTTCATATTCTTTACGCATACGTTGCACACGGTATAAAAACAATTCTCCGTAGCGATTTAGCATGATTGAACGTCCTTGGCGGTCAAATAAAGGAACACCTAATTCCTCCTCAAGCTTTGCAATCGAACGACTAAGTGCAGGCTGTGAAATCGCTAAAACATCTGCTGCACGTGTCATATGTTCAAGCTTCGCTACTGTTGCAAAATATTCCAATTGTTGCCATTCCAATTTCACTCACCTCTAATAATAGTATGGATATTAGTTACCTGCATTATAACGGTAAAAGGATAGGAAGTATAGGCAACTTGGGAAAATTTTAAATGGTAGCTCATCGGAAATTAAACAAATGAATTTTTTACATTTAGAAGTACCTCTAAAGGGTGATTACAGAAGGCATCAACCTTACACCATTCATGCATAAAACGTATCGAAACGATAAAAACTATAAATTGTACATTATGAATAAAGGGTGTTAAGATAGACACATAAAATACACAAATACAAATTTCCGTGAAGGGGATATTATAAAATGAAGTTATCAAAGCCGCAACCTCTAACAATTGAGGGAGGCAAAAAAGCCGTACTATTACTGCATGGATTTACAGGTAGCACAAAAGATGTGAAAAAGCTAGGGGAATTTTTATCCAAACGTGGTTATACCGTTCATGCACCTATCTATAGTGGGCACGGGGTAGAACCGGAAGCCCTACTAGAAACAAAACCTGAAGACTGGTGGAACGATGTAGTAGAAGGCTACAACTTCCTAAAAGATAAAGGATATGAAGAAATCGCAGTAGTAGGCATTTCACTTGGCGGAGTTTTTTCATTAAAAGTAGCAGAGCAATTTCCTGTTAAAGGAGTTGTTGCCATGTGTGCGCCGATAACACGTGATAGCTCAAAAGGATTATTTACACGTTTATACAATTATGCAAGACTTTACAAACACTTTGAAAACAAGTCCAAAGATCAAATTATTTCTGAACTACACGAATTACGTATTTCACCAAAAGATTCTTTAGATGGCGTAACACGCTTAACAGAAGAAACACGTGAAGATTTACCTGCAATTAAAGCACCAACTTTAGTATTGCAAGGATTACTAGACGATGAGCTATATCAACAAAGCGCTCCGTTTATTTTAGATACAGTTAAAACAGATGATAAAGAAATTATTTGGTATGAAAATTCTGGTCATATTATTACGTTAGATAAAGAACGTGATAAAGTGTATGAAGACGTGTATAATTTTTTAAACCATATAGAGTGGTCTGTTGCAAACTAAGAGCTGTCGTCTGACAGCTCTTTTTAGTTGTTAATTTTTACTTAATAAGCTAGGAACTGTACTATTAGCATTTATCTTAGAAAAAACTATTGTTTTTATAATAAATGCCTGTTACCATAATGAAATTGTAGTGAAAATTCATTCGATTTAACTTATTTCAGCAAAACGCTTTATTTTTATTAGTGATGAACGAATGTGATAAAATCACTGAATTGCGTAGGGGGTCGAACTCTAGCTGTAGTAAGAGAAGCTCCATTGAATCTCTTCCATTCTATATGGAGCATTTCGAGCAAGCTCGAAAAAAATCAGGACGCAATTACGCCAAGGCGTAATTGATTTGCTATAGTCAAACACATCTAAGGAGTACATCAATTATGCAAAAGAAAATACCTTTTTCTACATATGCAGTCATTGGAACGATGCTATTTGGACTGTATTTTGGAGCAGGAAATCTAATTTTTCCAATTCAACTTGGACAACTAGCAGGGACTAACTTTTGGTTTGCCCTTGTCGGTTTTTTAGTAACGGCAATCGGGTTACCGTTTTTAGGTATTTTAGCGATTGGTTTATCGGGCAGTAATGGACTGCGTGATTTAGCGAGTCGTATTCATCCTTTATTCGGCGTTATTTTTTCATTAGCGCTATACTTAACAATTGGTCCTTTCTTTGCGATTCCAAGAACGGCAACAGTGCCATTTGTCGTTGGTTTTGAACCGTATATTAATGCGGAACATACAACCATGTTACTTGCGTTGTTTAGCTTTATATTTTTTGCCATTGTCTATTATTTCTCGTTAAATCCAGCGAAGATTATGGATTATATCGGTAAGGTGTTAACACCAGCCTTTTTAGTGGTATTATTTATTTTAATTATTATTAGTATTGTAAAGCCGATGGGGCACTTCCAACAGCCAATCGGTGACTATATTCAATCTTCCTTTATGACTGGCTTTAAAGAAGGTTATAATACAATGGATGCACTAGCATCGCTAGCGTTTGGTATTGTAGTTATCAATGCCATTAAAAATGCAGGGATTACAGATCGTAAAGAAATTGCTAAGGCAACATGGAAATCAGGCATCTTTGCGATGGCACTAATGACGTTAATTTACGGACTTATTACGTATATGGGCGCATCTAGTATTGAATCTATTGGAACATTTGACAACGGTGGTTTAATTTTCGCAGCGGTTGCGGATCATTATTTTGGCTCATTTGGTGCAATTTTATTAGCGGTCATTATTGTGCTAGCTTGTTTAAAAACGAGTATTGGCTTAATTACTTCTTGTAGTGAATTTTTCCATGAAGTGTTTCCAAAGGTTAGCTATAAAATGTTTGTTCTATTATTGTGTGTCGTGTCCTTCTCTATTGCGAACTTTGGTTTAAATAATATTATACAATTTGCTATTCCAGTGCTTATGTTCTTATATCCACTTGCAATTGTTCTGATTTTACTTGCTTTAAGCTCTTCGTTATTTAACAATAAGCAGGCTGTATACGCATCGGCTATGTTTTTGACGTTTTTCGTTAGTCTAATCGATGGCTACAAAGCGCTTGTTATTAGTATTCCTGGAGCACAATTAAGCTTGTTAGACACAGTAGAGCAACTATTTTCCGATGTTTTACCACTATATGATATCGGTTTAGGTTGGATATTACCGGCTATGATCGGTGTTGTGATTGGCTTGATTTTGCCTTCTAAACAAACGAAAATCATTCACTAGTTTTGTCATTTTAGTGATTTACTTAATAAAAAAGTGTTAGATTGAATGTCAATCTAACACTTTTTCTTATTTTTATATACGAAAATAATATATGCAGAAAATTTATTCAATTTAATTTATAATGTTACTTATGATTGTGATAAGGAGAAGGTGAGCAAATGCACGAACTTTGGATGTTTACAGCAGTGGCGCTAATGATTGTTATGGTGCCTGGAGTAGATTCACTACTAGTTTTAAAAAATACAATCGTACATGGCAAAAAAGCAGGCTTTTTTACAATGGTAGGGATTGTCCTAGCACTACTAGTTTGGACAACTTTAGCAGTACTTGGCCTTGCAACGATTATATCAAAATCAATGGTCGTATTTTTAGTCATCAAGTATGCGGGTGCAGCTTATTTAATTTATTTAGGCATTCAATCATGGCGTGCAAGGGCACAAAATATGATGTTGCAAGAAGAGGTTACTATCAAAGAAAATGGAGAAAAAAATGTGCCGCTTAGTTGCATGACACAAGGCATTACAACGGACTTATTAAACCCAAAAACATTGTTATTATATGTAACATTAATGCCTCAATTTATTCAACCAAATTTTAATATTAACGCGCAATTAATAGTGTTAGCAGGCATTTTAATTGCCTTATCCATTGTTTGGCTAGGCATTGTCATTCTTGTGATGAATGTAATTCGCAAATGGTTTATGAAGCAGACTGTACAAGCAATGTTTAATAAAATAACAGGTGTAATGTTAGTAGGCATTGGTGTTCGCATTGCCACTGAAAAAGTATAAGAAAATTGAAAAAAAGCACGCAATGGTCAAATTCCATTGCGTGCATTTTATTACCCTTAGTAGGCAGTCCAACCACCATCTACGGCAATAACCTGACCATTTACAAAGCTCGCTTCATCTGAACCTAAGAATATAGCAAGTTGGGCAATTTCTTCTGGTTGTCCAGCCCGAGGATTAATGGCTAAGCCAAGTGCCTGACGAGCCGCCCCGACTTCACTCATATTGGTCATTGTTGAGCCAATGTTAGTCATAACAGCACCTGGTGCAATCCCATTGCAACGAATATTTTGATTGGCATACATAAAAGCTGTATTTTTTGTTAAGCCTACGACGGCATGTTTAGAGGCAGTGTAGGCAGCGCCTGCGCGAGCACCATAAAGTCCGCCAGCAGAAATATTATTAACAAAGACCCCATGCCCTTGCTCAAGGAAAATTTCTGTTGCCATACGCATAGAGCGCATAACAGCTGTTGTATTGACAGCAAATACTTTATCCCAACGCTCATCGGAAATTTCACCGACAGGCTCCATACCATCCATAATACCCGCGTTGTTAACTAAAATATCTAGTTTACCAAAATTGTTTTTGGTCTCATCAAATAAGCGTTGCAAGTCTTCTGCTAGAGCAACGTTTGTTTGTATAGCGATAGCTGTGCCACCAGCCGCCTGAATACCATCCACAACAACTTGCGCACCATCTAAATTTAAATCTGAAACAACGACTTTCGCACCTTCTTTAGCATAACCTTCTGCGATTGCTTTCCCCATACCTGATGCTGCACCTGTAACAATTGCTACTTTATTTTCTAATCTCATGTCAAAAGACCTCCTATTCTAACGATTAATTATTGAACATGTGTTCATTAAAATATTATAATATCCGTGTAAGCGATTTCAATACGCATAATTCGTAGAACTGTTCAGTAAGCAACACATTTAAAAAAATTGTTTAGTAAGGGGTAGAAAAAATTGACCGTGAACGATTTACGAGTAGTCAAAACAAAGCAGGCGTTACATAATGCATTGCTCACGTTGCTAAGTGACAAACCGCTAGAAAATATATCGATTGCTGAAATATGTCGTGTGGCAAAAGTGAATAGGGGGACATTTTATTTACATTACGAACAAAAGGAGAAGTTGTTTGAAGAATATTTTCAGGAAATTGTTGAGGATTTATATCATGCTTATGAGGAACCTTATCGTGCAGCATCGACTATTATTAAAAACGAGCTAGATCCAAATACGATCCAGATTTTTCATCATATAGAGCGTTTTAAACTATTTTATCGCATTGTTTTTTCTAAAAATGTTCCGCTAACCTACTATTATATGTTGTTTGATGAAATACAATCGTTACTAAAAAGAGATTTAGCGCAAAATAAAATTGGGGAAATAAAGACGGATTTTTATAGTGCTTATCAAGCAAATGCCATAATTGGCATAATAATTGAGTGGTATCGGCATGATTTTGTGGAAAGTGCCAGTGAACTAAACAAGCAACTCGCTGCCATTTTACGTTTTGAAGAAAATAGTGGAAATAGCCATTAAACATTGGGAAACGCCACTATACTTGAAATAATCATAAACTAGCAAAAAAATGTTAGATTGAAAGCCATCAATCTAACATTTCTCTCTTTTGTTCAATTATTGAGCTGTAGGACTTTAGGTTTTTTAAGTGCAACTGCTATGATTGCGATTGCTAGTGTAACAACGATAATCATACCTAATGCACTGCTATTACTTATCAAGCTTTCAGTGTTACCGCCAAAAATAATTGTATAATAACCGTCAGCACCGTATGTCGCTGGCAAAAGAGAAGCGACGCGATGGTAAAAATCTGAAAGCATCGCATTCGGTACGAGGACACCAGATGTAACAAGTTGTAATGACAGTGCACAAATATTAAAGATCATGCCAAGATTACCAAATAGAATAACAAAAACTTGTGCTAAACATAGGAAAGCCCAAAACATAAACGCTTGGAAAAAATAAATAGTGAATAAACTTTCATCACTTGAAATCGCAAATAGCTGCATTAAACCAATTGTTAGTAAGGGCAAAATAAATGCAACAGCAAAATTGAGCAGTTGCCGTGCAAAGAATAAAGACCATTTCGAAACGCTATCTTGAACCATTTGGGCTGCTTGTTGGTGTTGCATAATCATCACCATCGCACCAACAAATGAAGAAATAATCACCATTAACGGGACGAAATTCGCAGCAAACCCTTTCGCATCATTTGTTTTAATAATAGTCGATTCAACGATACGATCTTTTACACCCATAATGGTTGTCGTGACAGTGTCCTGAACAAGCAAGGCGCTATTTTGTTCCATTGGAAGTTGAGAAAATTGTTGGGAAAACGCCTTGACAATTTCGCCTTGCTGTACAGGATATAACTGATGATTAACTTCATTTGTAGTCTGTTTTGCTACACCTTCCATCATTGTTTTGGCAAGGCTTGCGTTCGCTTGATTAATAAAATAAATAATGTTTGCTTCTTTACCTGCTTTGAGCTGAGCAGTGAATTCTGCTGGTATATGAATAATCATATGAATATAACGGTTTTCCAAATCCTTTTCCGCCCTATCGATGGAGGTAAAATCTTTTGACGCAAAGGGCAATGACTTTTTAAGCCCATCTATCACTTCTTGCCCAAAGGCAGCATCTTCGCTAATATAGCCGATTGTTAAGTTATCTGTTCGATCATTTATGCCATCATATGCAGTCATCCAAATAGAAAAGAATATTAATTGAAATGCAATTGTAGCGACAATGCCAATATAGGTTTCACGAATCTTAAATAATGCTTGTAATCCTTTTGTCATATCCTCTTATTGCCTCCTGATAAGTAAGTACTTGCTTGCATAGAGGGAAAAATTTTTTCTAGGAAGTTAAGCCCCTAGAAAAAATTGCAACACTTGTCTTTATTAATTCTTCTGTTGGAAGGGTAGAAACGATTGTACCTAATCGAGCGCGTGAAATAAAGTGACCAAAATTAAGGGCTATAAGAGAGAGTGCAGCCGCTTCAAAGTTGACCTCACGAATTTTTCCTTTATGATGCATTTCCTTAAAGTAATGTATTAGTTCATTTTTAAAGAGTAAAGGAACATTTGCTATTTCAGCATTTATTTCAGGAAATTGCATCGATTCCTTAAAGCCAATCATCACAAAGTCCTTGATAGACATCATATACTCGAAATATTGCATTGAAAAGCGGGTTAAATCCGTTTCTAAATCCCATGTAACCTCTTCACGCATTGTTTTTTGCAAAATTGGGTTGTAAGAAAATTTGTCTACAATCGTTTTTAAGAGCCCCTCCTTATTGCCAAAATGGCGAAAAATAGTGACTTCATTGACCTGTGCTAAGTCGGCGATTGCCTTTGTTGTGGCTGCGGTATAACCTTTTTCGCTAATTAATTGTAAGGCTGCATCTATTATGCGTTGTGCTGTTTCTTTTGTTGCCAATAAACTAAGTCCTCCTATGCAAGTAGTTACTTACATGCTACCATGCACGATTTAGATTGGCAATAAAAATAAAGCGCTAAATTGTAAAAGGGGTTGGTATTTAAATTATTATGCCATACTATTCTATTATCGTTGTTGACAACTATATCGGACGTTGATATATTTTAATTATATCGTCAGTCGATATATTGTTAGACGATATATTGAGGGAGGTTTTAGTATGACACAGGAATATCCTCCATTAACTGAGGGTGTTTATTATATTTTGTTGGCATTATTTGAGGCGCGTCATGGCTATGGCATTATGCAATTAGTTGAAGAAATGAGTAAAGGCCGTGTTCGTCTTGGCGCAGGTACTATATACGGAGCTATCAAAACATTGTTGGAGCGACAATGGATTGAGGCACTAGAAGATGATGGACGCAAGAAGGAATATATAATTACAGAAAATGGAAAGAAAGTGGTTGATTACGAAATTTTGAGATTAAGGGAACTTTTTGACAATGGTATCCGTATAACGAATGGAAAAGCTTAAAAGCGCATTTGCATGTAGGAGGTGTTGACATGAAAAAAATTAAATTTCGCTTTTTTTTAGATTATGAAAAAGAAGAGGCATGGGTAAATGATTTGGCTGCACAAGGATGGCATTTACAAAAGAACATAATTAGTTTCTTTGTATTTGAACAAGGCGAGCCAGGAAAGTATATTTACCGCAATGAATTAGTTGAAGGTAAAAAGAAAGATTATTATGAATTTTTGGAATCAATGAATATTGAATGCGTTTCTAAATTCGGCGTTTGGGCATATTATCGAAAAGAAGCGATCGATGGGGACTTTGAATTATTCTCAGACGCACCTTCTAAAATACAATATTTAAAATCAATCACTAGATTGTTTATCCCAATTGCGTTGCTCAATATTATCATTGGCATTTTTAATATCATTACGGGATTTACAGCGTCTCCAGTAGCGTTCATGTCTATTAATCTTGGCATCTTGAATATGGTGATGGCGCTGTTCATGTATGTACCGATTCGAAAAATTCAAAGACGTAAAAAGCATTTGGAACATGATTTACATATATTTGAGGGGTAGGGAGGATGAAAGATGACATTACAATTACAGCATGTCACAAAAAAATATAAAGATTTTACAGCGGTTGATAATTTAAATTTCACTATTGAGAAAGGTGAAATTTTCGGGCTCATTGGTCAAAATGGGGCGGGCAAAACAACGACTTTTCGTATGATTTTAGATTTACAGGAAACAACTGCTGGTACGATATCATGGAATGGAAAGCCTGTCAATTCGATTAACCGAGATGTACTTGGTTATTTACCAGAGGAGCGTGGGATTTTTCCTACGATGAAAGTAGAGGACCAATTATACTTCTTTGGAGAACTGCGAGGCATGAAAAAAGCAGCGCTTAAAAAAGATATTGATTTTTGGATTAGTCGTTTTGAGTTAGAAGAGAAGCGTAAAGATAAAGCAGAAACACTATCAAAAGGCAACCAGCAAAAAGTACAGTTGATTGCAAGCTTTATTCATAAACCCCAATTTTTAATTTTAGATGAGCCTTTTAGTGGTCTTGACCCAGTCAATAAAGATTTACTAAAAGATGCTATTTTACTACTAAAAGAACAAGGTACAACTATTTTATTTTCAAGTCACCAAATGGATAATGTGGAAGAACTTTGCGATCATTTATGTTTACTAAAGCGGGGCGTCTCTTTATTTTCTGGCAGTTTATTAGATTTAAAGAAACAATATGGGAAAACAAAGCTGTCTGTGCGTAGCAATTGGTCTACTACGGAATTACTTCAGCTCGAAGGTGTGAAAGATGTGCGTGTAGAAAAAGAGCAAACAGTGTTATTGCTTGAAGATGAACGTTTTGCAGAAAGTATTTTCCAACAGTTGTCAGCGGGCAAATATATTGAAAAATTTAGTTTAGATTATTTAACATTGGACGAAATCTTTAAAGATAAGGTAGGTGGTACTGTTGTCGAAGTTTAGTTTGTTAATGAAGCAATTATACAAATCCAAATTAAAATCCAAATCATTTATATCAATGACCCTTCTATATGTAATTGCGATGTCCGTTGCTATTTTTTGGTCGGATATTAAGGAGCTTTTTACAGGCGATGATGAGGCGCAGCAAATTGCAATTGTTAATGATACGAGTGCAGATTTAAGCGGCATTTTTGTGTCCAATAGCGATATGACATTTATTCAGGATGAATCAAATATTAAAAAGTTGGAACAACAAGTCAAGGACGGGAAGCTCGCAGCACTTATTGAAGTAAGTGATCAGAACGGTCAATTGCATGCGGAAATTTCAACATTTCAACCGTTAAAACTAAATGATCAATCGACGATATCATCTTTATTGCAATATGCAGGTCAGCATTATGCTGTGCAAAAGCTATCTCTAACTTCAGAACAAGCGGCACAAATTATGGCAGCAAAAACGGTTATTTCAAATAAAAATTTAAATGCAGAATCTACTGGCGGAAAAAGCGAGGAAGAAAAGCAATCAGGGCTTTGGGTATCCTATGCTGTCGGTATTTTAATTTACTTCTTTATTTCTACTTTCCTATCAATGATTACAACTGAAATTGCTTCTGAAAAAGGCTCACGTGCGATGGAAATGCTATTAGTAAGTGTGAAACCAGCAACACATTTTAAAGCGAAAATTGCAGGTGTTTTGCTGCTAGCTTTGACGCAAATGGGCATCATTGCAGTAGTTTTCCTTATCTATGCAAAATTCGCGAAAAACGGTGTGATTTGGGAAATGGCGACAAGCATTGTGAAGGAGCTATCAGTTGGCTATGTGTTATATGCGATGCTATTTTTAGTATTAACAATTATTTTATATTTAATAGTCGGTGCATTATTCGGCTCATTAGTATCGAAAGTAGAGGAAGCAGGTCAAGTATTGATGCCTGCAATGATGATTACATTAATCGGTTTCTATGTGATGCTTTCAGGTATTGGCAATCCAGATACAATTATTATTAAAGTCTTCTCTTATATTCCGTTCACTTCTGGAATGGTGATGCCAATGCGTATTGGTGCAACGGATATTGGCATGATCGAACCATTACTGTCCCTTGGTATTTTATTGGTGACGATTATTGTGGCTTATTTATTTAGCTTATCATTCTATAAACGCAGTGTCTTAACGTATAGCACAGGCGGCGTAATTCAAAAGTTTAAAACTGTTTTAAAAGTAACAACATAATGATGGAAAGCAGCTATTTACATGTAGCTGCTTTTTTAAATAATATAAAAAACGTTGATTTCCGTTCCATGCGCTCCCTTTTTGCAAGCACGGCTCCAACTAATTTTTGCGGCGGACGCCACAAAAATGGATTTTCCACTCGTGCTGTTCCTGCTGGAGTGTCATGCTTTTCACTGCAATAATTTGTTTCTACACATAGAGTAAACGAGGGAACATTCATAAAAATACACCATATTTATTGTAGTCAGCAGTCTGATAGTTACTAGGATGTGACTATTTTCGACATCAATATACTAATTTTTAGAAAAGATGTAAGGTGAAATGAAGAATCAGTCGAATTTTTAGTTCAAACAAGCTATAATTTGGAGAGTAGTCATTTTTTGAAGATGCGATAAGTGTCGCAATCTAACTTAACTTTCACGTAAACGCTTGAGATAGATGAAACTTTTTCATCTCGTAATCGTATGTAATAAAAGAGATAAATCGCAGGGGGTATTACTTATGTCTGAAATGAACAACGACTTGTTAAAATCAAAAGATCCATTCGCAACCGAAAATCCACTGCTACAACCTAACCCGTTGTTGCAGGCTGAATCAGTACAAACACCAACACTTATTTCTGAACAAGAGTTATCACAAATTGCACAAAATCAATTAGCATTAAAGAAAGATCCTGAAGTGCATGCACTTGCGCAAAAAATTGATGTGAAAGACCAAATCGCCATGTTAGAGCTAGGCAAAGAAACAGCGAATGGTATTTCTACATTTTCAGATAAAATGTTGGCAACAATGAGAGCTAGCAAACTTGAAGAATCCAGTGTCTTATTAAATAATTTAAATAAAGTAATGGATAAATTTGACCCGCAAGATTTTGCGGAAGAGAAAAAAGGCGGCTTCCTGACAAAGCTGTTTAGTAAAGGTAAAGAACAATTAGAAAGATTTTTATCGAAATATGACAGCATGAATAAAGAAGTCGATGTCATTTACCGTGAAATTCAAAAATATGAAGTTGAAATGAAACGAAATACAATCGACCTAGAAAATTTATATGACCAAAATTTAAACTATTTCCAAACGTTAAGTAAATTTATTGCAGCTATTGAAGTCAAGGCAGAAGAAGTACGTTCAGCTTTACCTATGTTAGAGCAAAAAGCGCAAACAGGTGACCAACTAGCAGCTATGGAATTTGAAACGATGCAACGTGCTATAGAATTATTGGAACAACGACGTTATGACTTAGAGATGGCGCAGCAAGTATCATTCCAATCGGCACCGCAAATTCGCTTAATGCAACAAGGTAATAACCATTTAATCGGTAAAATCAACTCAGCCTTTGTTACAACAATTCCAATTTTTAAACAAGGTCTAATTCACGCTGTAACATTAAAGCGTCAAAAGCTAATTTCAGATTCTATGAGTGAGCTGGATCGTCGTACAAATGAAATGCTTGTTCGCAATGCTGAAAACATTAGTAAAAACAGCGTCAATATTGCCCGTGCCGCAGGTAGCCCAAGCATTAAAATTGAAACGATTGAAACAACATGGCAAACAATTATGGCAGGCATTCAAGAGACAAAACAAATTCAAGCAGAAACAGCAAGAAATCGCGAAGAAGGCCGTAAACGTATTGAAAAACTACAACTTGAATACGAAAAACTAAAAAAAATGTAATAATAAAACAGAAGACTGTAGACAAACTTGTACAAAATTCAAGTTTGCCTACAGTTTTTTTATTTTCCCTAATATTTAAACTACATGTGGCTCTCTTGAGTGGAAATCCCCTTAAAAACTCCCATTCCGATGAAATTTTTCATTTATTTCACAGTTATTTTCAACTTATTTCATATTTTTACCGTATCATGGTGAATTGAAAGGAGATTGGAAACAATGAAAAAACTAGTCGTTTTAGGAATGATTTTGTTAAGTATTCTCGCTATCAATTTTATAGACAATAAGCACGACCTGAATGCAGAGGCAGCTAAGTCTAGTTTAGAAAAGGATGTACCTAATAATACAAATTGTGCATTTTGTAATATGGTTGTGTACCAAAAAAAAGACAAAATGGGTGTTTTTTCAGGACAGGCTATAAAGAAGAAAGGGAAGGTAGTTTATTACGACGACATTGGGTGCCTTTTATATGATGAAGTAAAAAATAAAGCAACTTATAAAAAGTATGTTCGTGATTTCAATACACTAAAGTGGGTGCAAGCTGAAAAGGCGACGTATGTTAGAACTACGCTAGCATCCCCAATGGACGATGGGTTTATCTGTTTTGCAAAAGCATCTGATGCAAAGGCCTATGTTGCCAAACATTCAGATACAGAAATTGTTTCGTTTAAAACCGTACAAAAAGAGAGCATTGAAAAATATCAATAGGTATATAGAAAAGAGCTTAATTGTGAAAGGAACATATTAAAAATGAAAAAAATTTTACGCCTCGGATTGCTTATATGTGTTATGGTAATAGCGTTTTTAACTGGTAATCAACATTCAACTGCCCTTGCAGCGATGACTGATGTGCAAGTGATTAAAGATGGAGAAGTCGTTTATTATAAAGATGTGTTTTCAGCATTATATGATGAATTAAATGAAGGGGTAACACGCACGAAAAATGTAAAGGATTATAGTACAAAAAGATGGGTTCCGTTAGATTCGGTTACAATCGTTAAATTAAATGCATTAAAAAATATTTATTTCGCAAAAGAAGTAGCGGCAGATAATTATATTAAGGCGTATAAAGAGAAAAATAATAGTACTTTGAAAAAAGTTAAATTCAGTACGATTCAAGCGAGTGCTGAGGAAAAATATAATAAAGAAGCACCTAGCCTTGTATTGAATGTAAGTAAAACAACACCGACGACGACAGATGTGACAGTGAATGTAGCTGTTACAGATAATGAGAAAGTAATCTTGAAACAGTGGGCAAAGGGTACAAAGCCAGCAAATCAATTTTCAGAAACCGACACAACATTCACAGAGAACGCATTTACAGTAAGTGAAAATGGAACGTATACGGTTTTTGCTATAGACAATAATGGGAACAAAAGAACGAAATCCATAACAATCACAAATATTGATAAAGCGGCACCAACCATTACATTGTCAATCCCTGAAAGCGATGTAACAGCGGTTAGTAAAAAAATACAAGTTCTTACCACAGATGATAATGAAATCCAAAATCAGAAATGGGCTTATGGAGATAAAGACGTCGAATACTTTATAGATAAAGGTTCAAAAATTGCCACTTTGCAAAATGAAAAACAAAAAGATAAAATTATTGCGCTGAAAAATGGCGTTTATACAGTATACGCAGAAGATAAATTAGGCAATAAAGCAGTAAAAACAATTACAATCGATGGCATTTCTGAATTTACAGAAGTAACACAAACGGGGGTTCATTGTGAAGTTTGCCGTATGGATCTACATAATACTGACCCAAATAAAGTGTACGCTGCCAAAGCAATTGACCAAGAAGGATATACGCATTATTTTTGTCGAATTGGATGTATGTACCATCAAGAACATTCAAATGGTTTAGCATTTACGAATAAATATGTTCGAGATTATGGCGCAACAGCACCACGCACAAATAACTGGATTGATGTTGAAAAGGCGATAACGGTAAAATTTAATAGTAGCGAAACAGCTAAAGGCATTATGGGATGGAAACTATTCCACTTCTCTGATTTATCAAGTGCAGCAAACTACTTAGGTATGAGCAAAGAACATGTAGTGGCTGAAAAATTAGAAAATATTATGGAATATACGAAAACGAATAATAAGGGCATGAATTATCAATATGAGGTTGATAAAATAGCGCCGTAATATACGTTTGTCATTGAGACTAAATAGAAAGCGAAAACTCCAGTATCGTATTTGTTGTTGAGACAAATCACGATAGGAGTTTTCGCTTTGTGTGATTATTTGTAGCCATCTATTATCCTTATTTACATTGGAGGTATTACTTTTGTGGTTAAAAATATGATTTCCATCATAATTATTATCACTTTAATAATCATTGTTGCTATTAATGTGAAAAAGCCGATCAATGAAAAAGAAACAATGAAAACAGAAGAAACAGCGCAAACTGAAACCAGTGCTCCACATGCAACAGAGGAAACACAAAATCAAGTAGAGTATAGAGCACCCGATTTTGAGTTGCAAACGTTAAAAGGTGAAACAGTCCACTTATCCGATTATGTAGGTAAAAAGGTATTTTTAAATTTTTGGGCAACGTGGTGTCCACCGTGTCAAGAAGAAGTGCCACATATGCAAAAGATTTACGAAGAATATCAAAATCAAGGGGTAGAAATTTTAGCAGTGAACGTAACAAATAAAGATAAGGGAAAAGAAGTGGTTGCTCAATTTGTGAAGGAACATGGTTTAACTTTTGACATTATATTAGATGAAGAAGGGTTTGTAGGAAGTAAATATCAAGTTATTACGCTGCCAACGACTTATATAATTGATACAAAAGGAAACATGGTAAATATCATTGAAGGGCCAATGAATGAGGCATTAATGAAAGAATTGATTAATACGACTAAATAATTACATTTGACGAAGAGCATGTGCTCTAATATTCTGCGCTACTTATACCGAGTAGCGTATTTTTATTTAAATACAGCACAATAATTGCGCTGCTATCAGTTTTTTAGACAGATGGACATCAGATAGCAGCGCATCGGCTTATTTCGTTACATTGGCATTTAAGTGTTTACAACTGTGCGTTATGATCCGATCGCATGATGGAAATCGTTAAACGTGATAGGCACGAGCGACGTAGTAGGCCAATGAGCCACTTTTTGAATTACAACGAATGCTTAATTTAATACCATCTTTTTCGGTTTCCCAAAACTGTTTATTATTTTGAGCCGTTAATTCAGCAGCTTCTTGTGCATTTTTATCAAAGGCACAAAAACAGTTATTGTCAGTATACAAGGAGCTTAAAGGACATTCTACTCCAAAAGTAAATTGAGTGTCTGTATGTCCATACTTCATTGTAAAGCCATATTGTGTGCCATATAAAGCGCTGTCTAGTTTTTGACTGCCAATAAATCCTGCTGTTACAAACTTACGATCTGGGAATATAACCGCATTGTTAATTGTTTCTGTGAGATATGTGGGTTTTCCATGCACATTAAAATCGTTAGCAAATACAAGTGGTTTGTCCAATTCATTAATTAATAGTATAAGTGCATTTGCGGGCTTCTCCATAAAATAAATAAGTGGAATAATAATGGCAATAATCACAAGACAAACGACAGCAATAACTACTGCTACGGTAGTAGATGTAAGGGCTGCAAGAGCAATGTAAGCTTCAATGATTTCCCCTCCGCCTGCAATCGCTAGTGCTGCTGTAGTGGATTCTACGCCAATGCCTAATATACCAGTGACAATCATTTGTGCGGCTACATGTTCTATTTGATCATTCTCCATGCCCTTTAATCGTTGAAGACCATCAAGCAAAGCTTGAATTCGGTATTTAATATCATCACCTGTTGCATTAATTAGGTTTTCGTATTCTTCTTGTGTTAACGCAATGGGGGACTTAGGATTCCTACTGTCTGATATATTAGTTGCCTTTATAGCTGTTGCTAATGCTTTTTTTCTTTCTTCAATAAAAGAATTATGCAAACTAATTATTTGTTCTTGAGAAATAGCTTGATTTAACAAGGTAGCATATTCAGGGAATAATGATTGAAATCCCTGCTTTAGCTTGACATCAATATTATCTGCATCGTACATCGTCTTGTAAAACCTCCTTTAAAAGTTGGATGAGGATAAATGAATCTCACTGTAGTATGTATGGCATTTCAAATGTTATACAAAGATAATAGGTTTTACAAAAATTACAAGTTATACAACCTGAAGTTGTTCTCATAGCAATTTCATTATGTATAGGTCATAGATCATCTATTCTTTAATGTTAATTTTCTAACTATTAACATTTGTCAGTATTAGGTAGTTTCTTTTTTTAGTATTTTTAATTTGAATGTATTTATATGAGAGAAAATTAATATCTTGCAATGGCATGCTGTCAACCTTAGCAGGCTTGCATTGTCGTTTATATACGTACATTTTTAATTTTGCCATGAAGGAGTGATAAATCACCACTACATAATAGGCTAATCGATATGGTTGAAATAAAAATGTTAATTATAGGTATATTATATTATTTTATGTAAATATTCTAAAATTTTAACCAAATTAATCTATTTTACAGTAATGTAATGTTTGAAGTTAAAAAATTTAAAGGATGGTGTTTTAGATGGAACCATATGTCGGAGAAATTCGAATGTTTGCAGGTAACTATGCTCCACAAGGATGGAGCTTGTGCAATGGTCAGCTCTTACCTATTGCAGAAAATGAATTGCTCTTTTCTTTAATTGGTACGACTTATGGAGGAGATGGACAATCGAATTTTGCTTTGCCAAATTATCAAAGTAGAGTCGTTGTTCACCAAGGACAAAACCCAATAACTGGGACTAATTATATAATGGGACAAATGGGGGGAACGGAGACTGTTACTTTAAGTACATCCCAACTTCCAGCTCATACGCACCTAGTGAAAGCTTCTTCTCTTGCTGGTACAACACCTAGTCCAGAAAATGCTGTTTGGGCGAAAAACATACAATATTCGACACAACCACCAAATAGCACAATGAAGGCAACAAGCATTTCAAGTGTTGGCGGAAATGCGCCTCATGACAATGTAATGCCCTTTTTAACCATTAGTTATATCATCGCTCTTTACGGTATGTACCCATCATTTAATTAGGAGGAAGAAAAGATGATTGAAGCATTTGTAGGAGAAATCAAATTATTTAGCTTTGCAGGCGTACCAAATGGATGGGCATACTGTAATGGGCAATTATTACAAATTAATACAAATCAAGCCTTGTACTCCTTATTGGGCACAACTTATGGAGGTGATGGCATTCGAACATTTGCCTTACCTGATTTAAGAGGAAGGGTTCCAGTTCATGTAGGTAATGGTGTGACAAGAGGACAAAAAGCTGGACAAGAAACACATATGTTAACCTTGAATGAAATGCCGACGCATAACCATGCTGTCACGGCTAGTTCGGAAAATGCTTCATTGAAAGTGCCTACTGGTAATGTATGGGGCACATCCACTGATACGATCTATTCAGTTAATCAGCCAAATACGAATATGAATGCACAAGCTTTATCATCATCTGGCAATTCACAGCCGCATCAAAATATGCAGCCATACAGTGTGGCGAATTATTGCATAGCTTTAGTTGGCATTTATCCACCAAGAAATTAAAGAAAAAGGAAGTGAAGAAATCATGTCAGAAGCCTACACGGGAGAAATTAGAATATTTGGTGGTAATTTTGCGCCACAAAATTGGGCATTTTGTAATGGTCAGTTACTAAGCATAGCTTCGAATAGTACGTTATTTGCCATCATAGGTAATACTTATGGAGGAGATGGAAAGACAACCTTTGCTTTACCCAATTTAAGTGGGAGGGCAGCGATTCATCAAGGAACAGGTGCAGGATTAACGCCAAGAAATATCGGAACAACTGGAGGTTCTGCTACTGTTACATTACTAACAACAGAAATGCCAAGTCATCATCATCTGGCCGCTTGTAACAATGTACCAACAACAAGTAATGAGCCAACGGGAGCGATTTGGACCGAACAGCAAGGTAGGGGCTCACTCCCTGCTTATTCAGTTTCAGGAAATACAACCATGAATGCGATGACGATCGATCAAGCAGGTGGAAGTCAACCACATAATAATATGCAACCGTATTTAGGGTTGAATTTCATTATTTGTTTATTTGGAGAGTTTCCTTCTAGAAACTAGGAATGATTTTGGCGAAGGGTGTGAATCAACTAAAAAGGAGAACCAAAATGGGAAAAAAGATTTTTATAATGATGCTATGTTTGCTGTTGATTACGTTTAGCCAATTAACTGGGATCAGTTTTTTGTCACCTGTTCAAGTAGAGGCGGCTAGTTGTGATACACCGAATTTTCCTAAGTGTACACAAGATTTAACACAACCTACATGGCTAGCTGATACGAATAATGGCTTTGTAGTAAGTCGTACTGGTGATGATGGTTTTGATTTACTAAAGTATAGTGATGGGACACAGTATCCTGCTGGGTATTATATCGATGCAGATGAACATTCGCTACCAAAATCAATTCGAATTTCCGCTGGCGAAAACTTTGCGGGCGGTGTCTTTAATTTAAAATCATTAAAGATTAATACGATTAATAAACATAACGCAAACGATGCGCTAAGTTTAACGATTCAAGGATATGATCAAGAAGGAAATCCAAAAGGAAGTCCCGTAACCTTTAAGACCGTTGCCTTTCATGAACCGATTTATGATATTCCGGTAAATTTAGAGGGCATTCACTCATTTGTCATTACTGTCAGTGTACAGTATATAGCTACTGTACAGGCGGGGATATGGGATGTAACATTTACACACTTTACAATCGAGATTCCTAATAATCCGCCAACCGTTACCAATAGCGCAATTACGCCTTCAACTATCACTGCATCAGGAGTACAGTTGGACTGGGCGAAAGCATCTGACGATTTAACAGCTCAAGGTGATTTAGAATACCGTGTCTATCAATCTAGTAGTAATAATATTGATACGGTTAGTGCCATTGAATCCAATGGAACAGCTCTAGGAAGCGGTTATGCTAAAGATATTACGTCCTATAATGTTACAGGACTTACTGCCAATACAAGCTATTATTTCAATGTTATTGTCAAAGATGCTGATGGCTCCAAGAGTGCCTATTCGATGCAGCAGGTCACAACACTTACATTAAATAAACCACCTACATCCAATAATGGAACGGTAAATGTTAATGAAGGTCAAGTGTATACATTTAATTCTACTTCTTTTGCTTTTTCTGATGAAGATGCTGGCGACACGTTAAAACAGATTCAAATCTCTGCAATCCCAACTAGTGGCCAACTTTTCCTTGATAGCAATCTGAATGGGCAGTTCGATGCTGCCGAAGCCATTGCAAATGGTATGACAGTTAGTAAAGTTGACTTAGATGCAGGTAAGTTAAAATACATTACCGACAATGGTACTGCTTCAACGTTTGCATTTAAGGTAAGCGATGGTATGAATGATAGCGGTGTCTATACGATGAACCTTATTGTCAAAGCACGCCCTAACGTGACCATTTCATCAAATAAGACTAGCCCAACTAATAGCAATCCAATTCTTATAACGACGGTATTCAGTGAGTCAGTAACAGGCTTTACGGTGGATGATATAGCTGTTACAAATGGAAATGCTATATCTCTATCAGGAAGCGGTACCACATATACGGCACAAATATCACCGATTGCAGATGGAGCTGTGAAAATTAAAATTCCTGAAAAAGTTGTTACGAATAGTAGTGGTGCATTCAATAAAGCTTCAAATGAATTGCAAATAATCTATGATGCTACACCACCTACCAATATTGCGCTTAGTAATACGACTGTACAAGAAAAGGCGCCCATTGGTACAACAGTTGGGACACTGACAGCAACAGATTCAGGAAGTTCACCAACATTCACATATGCATTACAGTCAGGGGATACAAGCTTCTTTACGATTGTTGGAAATGTATTGAAGACAAATGCGTTATTTGCCTACGATACGAAAAATAGTTATAAGATTACGATAAGCGTAACAGATGAGGCTGGCAATACGTTTGATAAGGAGTTTATAATCCAAGTTACTAAAAATCATGCACCTACAGGCACAATGACTATTCATAATGGACTAGCATCTACAAGTACTCCTAACGTTACCTTAACAATGACGGCAACGGATACAGAAGGAGAAGCGATAGAAATGCGCTTTTCGAATGATGGGATTACGTGGTCCGGTTGGGAGCCAAACGTATCAACAAAAAGTTGGACATTATCAAGCGGGGATGGTAATAAAACGGTTTATATGCAACTAAAGGATACGGCTGGTAATCTATCGAATGTATTTTCAGATACGATTGTGCTCGATACAATGCCTCCAGTTATAACAGGTGTTGCAAATAGTGGGGTTTACAACACCGACGTAACGATAAGCTTTAATGAAGGAACTGCTACTTTGAATGGAGCTTCCTTCACAAGTGGCACTATTGTAAAGTCAACTGGAAATTATACTTTGGTTGTAACAGATAGCGCAGGTAACACGACTACCGTTACTTTTGCGATTGATAAAGTTGTGCCACAAGCAGTAGAAGTGACCATTAAATCGACTAATCTAAATCCGACAAAGGCGAAAATAGGCGATACCATCACTTTAGCAATGAAAACAGATAAGACGATCCAAACACCATCTGTTACCATTGCCGGAAAACCAGCTACTGTAAGTGGCGCTTCAACGAACTGGCAGGCGACTTATGTGATAGCGCATGGTGATTTAGAAGGCATAGCACCTTTTACCATCAATTTCAAAGATGTGCTAGGTAATGCAGCCATAGAGATAACGGACGTAACGGATGGCAGCTTTGTTACAGTTGATGGCATAAAGCCAACTGTAAAGAAGGGTACTATGGTGTCAAACAATGCTAATCCAACAGTTGCTAAGGTTAATGATAGTATTACAATCGACTTTGAGACAAGTGAGGCAATTCAATCGCCAAATGTTACGATTCTAGGACAAACAGCAAATGTAAGCGATAAAGGTGATGGGGATGCTAAAACATGGCAAGCAAGCTATACGCTTCAGTCAGTAGATGCAGAGGGACCGATTCCTTTTACAATGGATTATCAAGATTTAGCGGGGAATGATGGCTTACAAGTGACAGACGTTTCATTAGGAACAGTTGTCGTGTTTGATAAAAAGGCTCCTGAAATAACAACCTATTTCCCAGCGCATCAGGCAACGAATGTACAGCCTACAGATAATCTTGTGCTAACGTTTAATGAAAAGATCTTGCCAGTTACGAATAAAAATATTGTAATTCGCAATGCTTCTACAAATCAAATTGTTGAAACGATTGACGTTACGCATGCCAATGTTTCAATCGCGAATCACAGCGTGACAATAAATCCTACAAAGGATTTAAATAATAACACGGCTTATAGCATTCAAATTGATGCAGGAGCATTTATTGATTTGGCTGGTAATGTGTATGACGGCATTACGAATACTACGACTTGGCATTTTACAACGAGCGCATTGCCAACGTACACCGTTATCTATGACAGCAACGGAGCGGATGGGGGGAACGTGCCTATCGATTCGAAGCGCTATAAAACGCAGGAAACAATAACGGTGTTAAATCATGGGAATTTAAACAAAGTTGGCTTTTCATTCGTAGGTTGGAATACGAAAGCTGATGGAAAAGGCGTTACTTATAAAGCAGGGCAAACGCTTCAAATGGGGAAAGGGAACCTCGTGTTGTATGCGCTATGGTCAGCAAACTATGTACCAGGAGATGGGGGATCATCAACAGCAAGTCCTGACCCCGTTGTACCAAGTAATCAAGTTATGGTGAATATAGTAGATCCGCGTAAGCCAAACGAGGTACTCTTACAAACCGTGTTAACACGTGTATTTCGTAACGGTAGTTTCCAAGATAGCGTGCATTTTACGGTGGCAAATGCAAACGAGTTTCTTCGAAAATTAGCAAATCAAGAAGATAAAAAATCTCGACTTGTCATTCCCGAGATGGCGCAACCAGCAAGTGAGACAAAGGTGATACTTGCTAAAGAGGCTGCTAAACGATTACTAGAGAGTAAATCCTATTTTGGTATTGATATGACGATGGTCAAAATAGATGTTCCCTTTACTTCTATGACAGACTTCAATGAAGATATTTACTTCCGAATCGTTCCGATTAAGGATGCCCTAAGGCAAAAAGCAATCGAAGACCGAGCGAAACAAGCGGAAATAGTGTTACAACAGAGTCATGGCGCTAATGTAAAGCTTGTTGGTCAATCAATATCGATTGACACAAATCTACAAAATCGTCCGGTAACAGTGCTACTACCATTACCAGCGAATTTAACTTCAGCTCAACGGGAACAATTGATGGTTTACGTAGAGCATAGTAATGGTTCAGCCGAAATCATCCGTGGACGTATTGTAGAATTTGCGAAAGGGCAAACAGCGATTGCTTTTGATGTGCAGCATTTTTCTACTTTTACTTTACTATATGTAGAACAAGCACAACAAGAGGAACCCGAAAAGGAACCTACAGAAGATAGCAAGTCATTTGCTTCTTATATTCAAGGCTACGCAGATGGTACATTCCGTCCGAATGCCTATGTCACACGTGCGCAAATGGCAGCAATGCTAGCAAGCAACCTAAGTAATCATAATGTACCAGAAGCATCTAATGTTTTTTATGCAGATACAGCTGCTTCGTGGGCAAAAAATGATATAGAGTATGTTCGTACCGAAGGAATTATGCAAGGTCGTCAAAATGGTTCATTTGGTCCGAACGATATGATAACGAGAGCCCAAATGGCGGTCATTGCTGTAAGGTGGATTGATAAGCAATGTGCAGAAGGAACTACAGATACGCTGTATTGTGCAATAACAGCAAACGGCGAAACATACAGTGATGTGGCATCTACGCATTGGGCTGCACAGGAAATCCAACGCATAAGCGCAATGGGTATTATGGTTGGCTCAGGTAATGGTCAATTTAGACCTGAAGAGAAACTAACACGTGCACAGGCGGTAAAAGTCCTAAATCGACTTTTCGATCGTCCAGTATTGACAGATAGCACAGTACCAATCTTTAAGGATATTCCAAACAATCACTGGGCTTTCTATGAAATTCAAGCTGCTGCAACAAATGAAACAAAATAAGGACATTCCATTATCTTCTATTACGATGCTATTAGCTGGCGGTTTTTAATAATCGCCAGCTATTTTAATGTTCACTCGATTTCCCCCTCCCTACTCTCCTGATGTTCTGTAAACAACTAAACTATCTGATATAAAATTCCTATCTTTATAGGATTAATTGAATATGAATTTTATAATTCATTTATCCTTTTTAAGTTCTAATTTTTAATAAATTACTAGGTATATAGATATAACCTAACTAATTGAAAATGCTACTTTCTATCAATATTTCAAAATATTCAAATATTACGATATTCGAATTAGTTTATTTGTGATAAATTGGAAATATCACACTAAACTGAAAAGTGTGACAATTAAAGGAGGAAGGGGAAATGAGATTTGAAAAAGTTTAAGTTAACGACATTTTTAAGTAGTATTTTAGCTTTCATTATGGTGCTTTCTCTCTTGGCTCCATTATCGAGTGCTAGTGCTGAAGAATCGAAACCATTCAAGCAGGATGGTCAAAGCGAAAGTATTATTCAATTAAAGGCGGCTATCGCTGAACAGCTAAGCTTGTCTAAAGATGGTCCAACGCTCCATGAAAGCTTACAAAATGTATCAGGCAATCAAGAGGTGGCAGTTATTGTTCATTTATCTGAAATGCCTGTGGCACTAGAGCAAGGAATAAGCCAACTTAAAGGCCAAAGATTTTCTAAAGCTCAGGCAAATGAAGCTCGCTCTAATGTAAAAGAACAACAAGCACAAGTACAAAAAGAGTTAGCTGTTAAAAATGTTCAGATGACGCAAGGCTACACATTCGATACAGTTTTAAATGGCTTCGCAGCAACTGTAAAAGCAAATGATCTTCCAAAATTGCTTACAATCGAAGGCATTACATTAATCGAACCAGATGCCATTGTTTACGCATCAGAAGATGATACGATGAAATCATCGGAACTGGTTAAGGAAGATCAGGTAGAAGCGCAAATGAATACAAGTAATTCTTTCCTTGGCATTGAACAGCTTTGGAACGAAGGATTGGAAGGACAAGGCATTAAGGTAGCCGTATTAGATACGGGTATTGACGCCGATCACCCTGAATTTGCTGGAATTTATAGAGGTGGAAAAAACTTTATTCCATATTCATCAACTTACTCGAAGCCTCGTGCAGATAACGATGCATCAGAAACATTACCTTCGGAGCGTCCAGTTGGAACACCGGAGTTTAATGAAAAAGGAAGCGCATTCTATACTTCTCACGGTACACATGTTGCGGGAACAATTGCAGCAATCGGAGCTAATCAATACGGTATTAAAGGAATTGCACCAAAAGTAGACCTTTATGCTTACCGTGTTCTTGGGGCTTACGGAAGTGGTGCTACATCCGGTATTGTAAAAGCAATTGAAACGGCTGTATTAGAAAAAATGGACATTATCAATCTTTCGCTTGGCGGGGGAGCAAACTCTGAAACAGACGCTGGTTCATTTGCGATTAATAACGCAATGATAGCTGGCACAATCGGAGTCATTGCAACAGGAAACTCTGGTCCAAATCGCGGAACAATGGGTACGCCTGCAACGGCTCGTTTAGGAATTGCTGTAGGGAACACAACGAATCCTGAAACAATGTATAACGGGGAAGTCAAAGTTACCGTTGGCAATTACAACTTAACAAAACAACTTCCGTTAATGGGTACGACTTTTGGGAAAAATGTAGCAACACAGCTGCAAGGGGAATTTGATTTAGTAGCTGTCCCTGGAAACGGTGAAGTAAAAGACTATGAAGGAATCGATGTGGCGGGGAAAGTAGCCTTGATTTCTCGAGGCGGTATCGCATTCGTTGATAAAATCGCCAATGCAAAGGCAAATGGAGCAGTTGCAACAATTATTCATAACTTTGCTGGTGGAACGAATGCACCAAACATTTCAGGCACATTCCTTGGTGATTCATTTGAGTTTTTACCAACATTTGATATGTCCCAAACAGATGGTGCTGCCATTCGCGCTGCTTTAGCAGGTGGCGTAGGAAAAGTAAGCTTTAGTAAATTTGCTTCAACAAATACTACGGGCGATGAGGTAAACTCTTCTAGTTCACGTGGTCCATCTACACCAAACTTTGATATTAAACCAGATGTAAGTGCACCTGGAACAAATATTATGTCTACGATTCCAATGTATAAAAAAGATTTCCCTAATGCCAATTATGCTGAAGCATATGCTCGTAAAACAGGTACTTCTATGGCAACACCACATATCGCAGGTATTGCGGCGTTAGTTAAACAAGCAAATCCTGATTGGAGTGCGTTCGATGTAAAAGTAGCGCTTTCTAATACAGCAAAAGTTTTAGATAAGACAAAATACGATGTATTTTCTCAAGGGGCAGGTCGTGTCAATGCATATGCTGCAGCTCATCCGGAAATTCTTGCTTATGCACTTGATAGCGCAATTTTAGATGGAACGGGTGCAGTGGCAGAAAACTTGAAAGGTACCGTTACTTTCGGTCCACAATCACTTAAAGATAGAGATATTTCTGTCACGAAACAAGTATTAGTAAAAGATATCAAAGGGAACGGCGGTAACTATAATGTTTCAGTTGATGTAACAAAAACATTTGGTGATGCAACTGTTACAGTAGACCAGCCAACATTTAATCTAGTAGGTGAGCAAGTTTTAAATATTACGTTAACAGCTTCGCAAGCTTCCGCTCCAAACGGCTCTGAATTACTAGGTTATATTTACATCGGTAATGGAGCTACAGAAATTTCATTGCCATTTGCAGCCGATTTTGGCGCAGAGGCAACAACTGAAGTGAAAGACTTGACTATTACAGAAACGGATCTTTCCTTTAACGGAGATGGAGTGAAAGACTCGGCTGTACTATCATTCACATTAACTGGAGATGTAACAACGAACTATATTGAGCTTTGGGATATTATGAATCCAGAAGGCGGAGAATATGGAGATGGCTACATTGGCTATATACATGCAGGGACTGCACTAGGAAAAGGTTCTTATACGCTAAAAGTAGGTGGGCAATACAAACCATGGGGATCGGCACCTGCCACAACGATTCCAGATGGTGTGTATACAATTGACTTTACTGGTCTTGCAGCATCAGGCGTAGTGTCAGACTATGTTGGACCAATTTTTGTCAAATCGACTAAACCAGAAATTACTGGTTCAGTAGCGCAAGGCGTTGCTACTGGGCAGATAACAGATAAGTATATTGATTACAATGTAGCGTTAAGTGCATACGGTTTAAATTACAATTTAAATGATAAATTAAAAGCTTCCTATATTGCGACGGTAAATGGGGAAGTACAAGCGCCAGTTGCATTTGAACTAAATCAAGACGGTAGCTTTACATTCCCAGTAACAGCAGAAACGAATGCGGTTACAGTAAAAATTAATGACGCTGCGGGGAATGTTGGGGAAGCAGTGATCTATGAAAAAGAAGTGGTAGAGCCAGTAGTGACACTTTCTGTAAATCCAACTGAGCTCAACCTAACAACTGGAGAAACAGCACAACTAACGCTAACAGAAACGTCAACACCTGCAGAAGGTGAAGCAACAGTGCAAGATGTAACGTCTAAAGCTACGTATGTTGTTGGAGATGAAAATGTTGCCACTGTAGTCAATGGCGTAGTAACGGCAGTAGGGGAAGGCACAACGACAATTACTATGACATACGGTGCGAATGAAGTGACGATGAATGTGACAGTGAAAGCACCTAATGTAGAAACTCCAATTGTCACATTAGAAATTGACCAAGCGCAGGTAGAAACAAGAATTGGTAAAGAGGTTGCGATTAAAATTACGGAAGTTACTACTTTTGAAGGTAAAACGACAGAAAAAGATGTAACAAATCTGGCAACATACGAAGTAGCAAATGATAAAATAGCTACTGTAAAAGCAGGTGCCGTAAAAGGAAAAGGTCAAGGGAATACGACGATTACAGTAACGTATGGTGAGCATACACTAACATTTGATGTGTTGGTTGTAAAGCCAGGTAACGGTAACGGCAATGGAAATGGAAATGGAAATGGTAACGGTAATGGCAAAGGTAATAACAATAATAATGAAGTTACCGAGGGTGACTTATAATTACAATCAGTTCAAACAAAAAGAGAAATTGCACTGCGCAATTTCTCTTTTTATTATGGACTGTAAAGCAACACTAAGATGGATGTCTCTAGTAAACTAACTGGCTGGGCTGGATTGCTGTGTTCCTTAAATTTAAGAAGCCTGTATTTTTTATTTTGACAAAAAAGACTTTTGTCATTATGATAAGGTAAATGAGAATGATTATCATAACGAAGGAAGCTGAAAGATGTTGAACAAGGTAATCCCATTACACGAACAATTTAGTAATGGAGTGAGATATAAGTGATGAGCAAAATGGATCAATCAGCATTAACATGGGAAAAAATGCAAGATGGTACACTAGCTGTTCAAACGACGGAAACGCTCATGGTGTTAACGCAAAGTCGCTATAAGGAATTACTTCATTTTGAAAAATTATTAAATGACATGCATCTTGATGTAGATGAGAAGCAACTTGTTTTGGAGCAAGAACAGAAAAGTTTAAAAAAACAAAACACAACGCTTGAAGCAGACATACAAAAACTAACGCAGCAAAATGCGGTGCTACAAAAAAAGCTTACCGAATATAATTGTGTAATCGATGAGCTGAAGGAACTCCGTCGACAGAATACCGACTTGCTAATTGAGCTTAGTAAATATACAGCGCTTTCAAAGGAATCGCTATCAGGCCCATTAAAATCAATGATTCGAGATATGCGAGAGCAAGGTGTAGGCATTAAAGAAATTCATATTCGTATAAAACGTCAAATTAATCCTGATATAAGTTATAGTATGGTGCGAAAATATATTTCTGAGCTAGAAAGTGAGAATAAAGCGTAACAAAACGTGTTTAAGCGATAAACAACACGTCCATAGTAATTTTGTGCATTTACAGTTGCCAATCAAAGTCCTATAATTAGTCTATTCTTTACATTATGAATGTCATCATGTGGAAATACGAGAAATCGTAAGTGATTTAAGAAGAGTAGGAGAATTCAAGACAATGTCAAACGAGAAAAAAGGAGTATGGGCAGCGTTTTTAGCTTATGCTATTTGGGGAGCATTCCCACTTTATTGGAAACTGCTTGAGCATGTGCCGAGTATGGAAATATTATTAGGGCGTGTCATATGGTCTTTCGTCTTTACAGTATTAGTAGTGATTATTGTCGGTATGCGTAAAGATTTAATAGCTGATTTAAAATATTTATGGACGCACCAGAAGAGTTTTTGGCAACTAGCTTGTGCTTCCTTTGTTATTTCAATGAATTGGTACTTATATATTTGGGCAGTAACACATGAACATTTAATAGAGACAAGCCTTGGCTATTATATTAATCCACTATTGTCGGTTATTTTTGGTGTGGTCTTCTTTAAAGAGAGTTTGAGTCGTGCACAATGGGTTGCAACAGCAATTGCCTTTATTGCGGTCATCATATTAACGGTAAACTATGGAACAGTGCCTTGGGTGGCAATTCTTATTGCGTTATCATTTGCTATTTACGGGGTATTGAAGAAGAAAATTACCCTGGATGCAACAAGGGGACTTGCCATTGAAACGCTATTTATCCTGCCGTTTGCACTAGGATATTACGTCTATTTATTTACAACAAGCCAAGCGTCATTTTTACACGTCAATATCCAAACGGATGTACTCATGGTCGTGAGTGGGATTGTAACAGCAGTGCCCTTAATTTTATTTGCAAAAGGTGCTCAAAATATTCCGCTTTATTTATTGGGCTTTATACAATATGTGGCACCGACCATCGTGTTAATTTTGGGTGTCGTTCTGTATAAGGAACCGTTCAGTCCAGTAGAGCTGTTGGCATTCAGTATTATTTGGATAGCCTTATTATTGTTTTCTGGTTCAAAAATTTTAGAAATAAGAAAAGCACATCATAAATCTGCGTAACATAAGGTAAAAGTGTTAGATTGACAGCGGTCATTCTAACACTTTTTTCAATGTCCCGTTCTTCGTTTATTACCTCGAATCGATTTGTGCTTTAATCGTTAAATAGGTTTCCTCAATTTTTTGCTTATATGGAAGGTCAATTAAATCGATTGAGTCAATATAAGCTTTTTTGGCAATTTCATAGGCAGTCGTCAATTCACCATGCTGTGCATAGCAAAGAGCTTTATAGGAAAAACATTCATTCATACTAAGCAAATCATAAGGATGTGAGATGAAAATAGGGATTTCTGTAAAGTGGTTAAAGGCCTCAAGTGATTCCGCATAACGACCAAGTAAATACAACGATTTTCCCTTTTCAGCGTAATAAAAATTCGAATCTAGTTTAGTGGAGCCAGTAAGTGCACGGAATTGTTCGATTTCAACTAATGCTTGCTTATAATCATGTGTATAATTGTTATAATAATGGGCTTTTAAGACGTATATAAAGGCGTCGACATCAGCTTGTTCAACAAACATGCGATATTGCTCCAACTTCATAATCATTTTATCCGCCTGTTTGAAGTCACCATCTATCATCGCACAATAGGCACCAATACGGTATAAATCATCGATATGATAAAACAATTGATTTTGATGTGCATGTTCTATCGTTTCTTTGATGAGTTGTTTACCAGCTTCATGTTCACCGATGGCTAGTTGAAAAATACAAATATAATAAGCTAATTTTGCAGTATCTCGGGAATCTAACTGATAGTTTTCATGTGCAACTTCTTCTTTTACTTGTAGAATACAGCGATAAGCCTCATTGTATCGACGATTTTCTGACAAAATAGCGAGTTGTAGAATATAAGTTTTTAACCAATGGCTTAATAAATTAATTTCTCTAAATATTTGCCGTGCTTGTTGTAGCGGCGCCTCCCATGTCAATAAACCTGCCTCATATTGGGCATCAGCATAGATATACAGTAAACGTCCTGCTTCATAGCTAAGAGGGAAATCTTCTATATAAGGTTGAATGATATCAACAATTTGCTGATGGTTATCCGCATCTCCTCGTCTTACTTCAGCAAACATAATTTCTACTTGCTCCAGCAACTGACGTATATCAGAGGATGCTACTTGTTCAAGTAGTTCACTTGCTTTGACTCCAAGTCGTTCCGCAATATATTCTAAGCTTTCCATTGATGGCTTCGCTTTATCGTTTTCTATTTGGCTGAGCATACCTTTTGTTAGACGATCGGCAGCAAGCGCCTCTAATGTTAATTTTCGTTCTTTTCGTAATTTGCGAATTCGCGTGCCTAAAGAGTCCACTGCCCCGCCTCCTTTCTTTACTACTAACAATAATCACTAATCTTTGTAAAGTCTATACATTTTGCCAAAAGCAAAAGAGAAACTCGATGCCACCTAATTGTTTAATTATATTAAACTTTTTATTGCACGAAAAGTGGGAATCGTGTTATATTTTGTTTAATAAAATTAAACTTTTAAATTAAATTAAAATATGGAGGGGTTTTTTAATGAGTGAAGCGGCAAAATATAAAAAGGCGACCTATCATTTGTGGACTTTTACCGCCAGTAAAATGATTGCAATGTTAGGGTCGCATGTATTGTCTTTTGGTATTAGTTTGTATATTTTAGCGATGACGGGTTCCGCTACCAGCTTTGCAACAAATATGATTTGTTCCATATTACCTAGAGCACTTGTTGCGCCATTAGCAGAATATGTCGCAGATAATTATTCAAAGAAACGAACAATATTAATAGCACAAGCTGGAACGATTTTAACGATGGCAAGTTTATTGTTTTATACAGAGACAATTGGTATGTCTGTTAATGCGATTTATGTGACTACCGTATTTTATACGCTTTGTTCAGCATTTTCGAGCGTAACCTTTACTTCAGCAATTGCAACACTCGTTAATCCAGAACGTTTACAGCGGGCAATGTCATTTAACCAAATGTCGGTGTCTGTAGCGGCTGTTGGGGGACCTGTTATCGGTGGGATGATGTACGGCTTTTTCTCTATGGAAGTATTTTTAATTGTTCATCTGGTAGCGTATGCGATAGCCTTTTGCTTAGAGGCCACGATGAATTTTAATTTGTATAGTACGCGAGGGGACACTGCTAAAGCGGAAAAGATATGGCAAGGACTTGTTGGAGGCTTTAGCTATATCAAACAACATAAGGTCATTAAAGTTGTGATGTGGCTATCGTTGTGGATTAATTTATTTTTCTCTGCCATTGTCGTTGGTGGAACGTATATCATTATCGAATTACTAAAGGTTGAACCTACCCATTTTGGTTTTATTGAAGCAGCGGGGGCAGGTGGTATGTTAGTGGCTTCCATCTATTTTGCATCACGTGCCGAAATAAAAGTGCCACTTCGTTTTTCTAAAATAAGTTTATTGTTGCTTTCAAATAGCTTAAGTTTTGCGGTAATCCCTTTAGTGACGAATCTATCGTATGCAATGATTGTTATCTTTTATATTGGGTTGTATTTTATTTTTGCTATTTTTGAAATGGGTGTAAATATGCCTCTAGGCGTTTTTATGCAAAAGCTTATTTCCGAGGAGTATCGCGGACGCGTATTTGGACTAATGGAAACAATGGCGATGTCCATGATGCCAATTGGTATGCTTGTCTATGGAGTACTATACGATTCTCTCCCAGCAACCGGTATATTGCTAGTGACAAGTATAATTATAGTGATAATGACACTTATATTACTGCGGAGGTCAGTTTTAAAGGAAGCGCATCCTGAATTTTACGATGACAAAACGCTAGCAAAGAATAGCAAACTAATACCAAATAGGTAGAATTCTAGCAGTGGCGAAAACGGGGGATTTAGTGGCGATAACCACTATCGGATCGATTCAATATAAAGTAAAACAGGCATGCAGTACATCTGGCATGCCTGTTTCCATCATTATTGATCTTCGATAACGATATAAGTGGCTTTAATCGGGCCGTGGACACCAACGACAGGAATCATTTCGATATCTGCGGAATTACTAGGACCTGTAATAAAGTTAATGCAAGAAGCGATATGCTCCCCATTTTGAACTTTTTGGCTCATCCATCGAGCTGCTTGGGTGATGCGTGGAACGATGGTGCTTTTTGGCATCAAAATTATCGACTTTTCTGGTAAAAAGCTTATCGTTCGCCCTCTATATTTATCGCTAAATAGGACGGCTGTTCCAGATTCGGCTAAAGTCATCTCACTAATTGTCAAACCGATATTTGCTTTTTCGGCTTGTCGGATATTTTCCTCTGGCTGTGTTTCATCCCATACATAAAGTTCAATATCGACTTGTGGCCATTGTGTATGCATCAATTGAGCTAAACCATAATTTTCAAAGCGTTCGTCTTGCCATGTGATGACAGAGCGACCACCGTATTGCTCTACGACTTTTTGTAAATCCGTTGCTAGATTTTCTGTAGTAGTAACTATAACATCAGTATTAATATTTTTACATTGCTTCGCTAAGACAGCAACGAGTTCATCTTTCGTAGCATCTTTTAACACACGGTCTTGAGGTTGGTATTGCCAAACTGGTTTTGTTAGTTGTGTTTTTGGTGCTCGTCCAAGTTGCTTGGCAATATTCGATAAAAATGCATCTCTATTTACAATGCTTCCTGCCATTATTCAGAACCTCCTTTTGTACGGCTGTTAAACCAGCTTCGGAAATTTTCTTTATTCGGAGCTGGGAAATCTCTTGCTTCTGTCCACGCTTTTAATGGTCCTGGGCCGTTTGAAATTTTATTATCCTTTGTAAATGGAGACATGGCTGGTGCTGCCATTTTCGTTGCCATTTTGTATAAAGTAGGGGAGGAAGCACCTAAGCCAAACGCCTTCATAAGAAGCTTTTCGGACACCGGGGCTCTTCCTTCATTTTCAACGATGACCTGACGATGGCGATGAATCAGTTGATGCAATGGGATTTTGACAGGACATGCATCTGTGCAAGCGCCGCATAAAGTCGAGGCATATGGTAACTCCTTGAAATCATCATAACCACCTAGCAATGGTGACAACACAACACCGACAGGACCTGAGTAAATTGAACCGTACGTATGTCCACCAACATGACGGTATACAGGGCAAGCGTTAACACAAGCTGCACAGCGAATACATTGCAAAATTGGTTGGAATTCCCCCCCTAAAATAGCTGAACGGCCATTATCGACAATAACTAAGTGGAATTCATCTGGCCCATCCGTATCGCCTTCATCTTTTACACCAGTTAACGTCGTAATATAGCTTGTTAGCTTTTGCCCAACAGCACTTCTCGTTAATAAACTAACGAGGACCTCCATTTCTTCGAACGTGGGCACAATTCGTTCCATGCCCATCACAGTAATTTGTGTTTTAGGTAAGGCGGTTACTAAATCAGCATTTCCTTCATTTGTAACGAGTGTGATGGAGCCACTTTCTGCGATAGCGAAGTTACAGCCAGTAATGCCAATATCTGCTGTTAAGTACTCATTTCGTAGTTTTTCACGAACATAAAGGGCTAGTTCTTCTGGTTTTTCTGTTTGCTCATAGCCTTGTTTTTCTTTAAATATATCGCGAATTTGCTCTTTATTTTTATGCAATGCTGGTACGACGATATGCGATGGGGGTTCATGATCTCCAACTTGCAAAATATATTCGCCAAGGTCTGTTTCAATCACTTCACAGCCCAGTTGTTCGAGCGCGGGATTTAAATTGATTTCTTCTGTTACCATGGATTTAGATTTGACGATTTTTTTCGCTTGTTTTTTTTCGGCGATTTGTTGAATATAGCTAGTAGCTTCTTCGGCAGTTTTAGCAAAATATACATGTCCACCACGATTTGCTACATTTTCACTCAGTTGATATAAGTAATAATCTAAATTGGCGAGAATATGCTGGCGAATTTCCTCACCATGTGAACGCCATTCTTCCCAGTGCCCAAGCTCATCTGCTTGTTGTAATCGGCGCGTTTGAAAGCGTTCTTGTGCACTGGATACCGCACCTCGCATAAAGGTATTTTCTAGCTCTTTCGATACTCGCTTGTTAAACCTATCATCGCTTGTTTTCATTGCCATTCGATTATCCTCCTCTAAAAGCCACTTATCGGCAGTTTAGTACTTCCGCAATATGCATCACTTTAATGGGTTTGCCTTGTCGCTCAATACGCCCCCCGATATTGATTAAGCAGCCCGCATCCGCACCGATTAAAATATCTGCTTCCGTTTCTTCCACGTTTTGTACTTTTTCATTGACCATTTCTCCAGAAATATTCCCCATTTTTACTGAAAATGTGCCGCCAAAACCACAACAGCGGTCTTTTCCTGGGAGTTCTACGTATTGTAAACCTTTAACATTTCCTAATAATTTCATTGGTGCTTCTTTCACACCGAGCAATCTAGTCATATGGCAAGAGGTGTGGAATGTCGCTTTACCTTCTAAATGTGCACCTACATCTTCAATCTGTAGAATGTCTACAATAAATTCCGTGAATTCATATGTTTTAGCAGCTAACGCCTGTGCTTTCGCTTCCCATATAGGGTCCCCTTTAAATACTTCAGGATATTCTTTAAACATATAAGCACAAGAGCCAGAAGGGGAGACGACGTACTGTGCATGTTCAAAAGCAGTTATCATTTTTTTCATCGCATTTTTCGAATCCTGTACATAACCACTATTATAAGCAGGCTGTCCACAGCAAATTTGATTTTCTGGAAAGTCGATGTCACAACCGAGTCTTTCTAAAACTTCGACAACTGCTTTTCCTACCTCACCTTGAAACATATCGACTAAACAAGTCGCAAACAATGTTACTTTCATGCTTTTCGCTCCTTTTGTATGGATTTGCAATTTCAATTGATTAATCAACTGGTCATCAGATGACTTGGTGGACAGTTAGATTGTTTTTATCATACTACAACCTATAAGATGGGTGGAAGTGCTATTTGCAAATTTTCAAAAAATAGGGGAGGGACAAAAAAGAAAAGTGCTAGATTGTGTTTAATCAATCTAGCACTTTTTGCGATAACATCAGCTCTGGCAATTTATGAATTTTATTCCTTTGTAGATTCGGTTGTGTCGAAATAGTGCATTAAAACTTCCTCTACATTGCTTAAATGAGAAGACATTGCATGCTTTGCTAGCTCTTCGTTTTGTTGTTTAATGGCAAGAAAAATTTGCATATGTTCATCATATAATTTTTCGCTTGTCGTTTTTTTAGAATACAACCAAATACGACGCGTTTCTTTCATTGTTTCAATCATTAAACCGGATACTTGGTCTAAAATTGTTGCCAGTAGGGGGTTTTGAGAGGCAGCAGAGATTGCCGCGTGAAATTGAAAGTCCGCTTTTTCACCAAGCTCTCCATCACCCTGTGCTAGTTTCATGTCATCTAAAATACGCAACATTGTTTGTATATCTTCATCTGTCCGATGAATGGCAGCACTGGCAGCGGCACCCACTTCAATAATTTTGCGTACTTTTAATAGATGGGAGACATCTTTTTTATTTGTTAATGTGAGTGTTGAAAGTGGGAAGTCAAGTTGTTTGGATGGAGTGCTCTTAACAAAAGTGCCGGAACCTTGTTTAATTTCGATTAAGCCCATTGCTTTTAGTGCAGATAAGGCTTCTCTTATGGCAGACCTACTTACTTGTAATTGTTCAGCAAGTTGTTCGACAGAGTCAAGACGATCTCCTGGTTTCAGGTCGCCAGCTCGAATTTTTTCATAGAGCATTTCTGATACTTCCTCATATATTTTTTTCGGTTTAATTTTCTTTAATTCCAAGGAGCTACACCTCATTCATCTCAATCAATTGCTCTATATAAGTATATTATACATGAAGAATGCTAATTTACTCACTGTTTCTCATGAATACTTTTCTTGGGCGTTTAGTATTAAAATATTGTACAGTTTTGCTAGTAATTGCTACTTAAAGTAGCTAAAATGGAAATTTTATTTTAAAAATATATTGAATTTTTAAAATTTAGTTCATATAATTTTAACATATAGTCATCAGATGACCTAATCTATTTAAGTTTGGAGGGCGTAAACCAGCTTAGCAAAAAAGTGTTGAATGTTTAGTTACAAGATAACTTCAATTGACGTTTTTACAAGTTTGACAAAACGAAGATGTAGCATTGGAGGAGCAAGAGGCTCGTGATGGTCGTGTCTTGCTTCTATTAGACTGTAACTGAAAACATCAACAATCTGTTAATGCCGTATTGTCATGATTGGGGAGAACTTTTTATTTTGGGGGTATGCAATTTGACATTTACACAAAATTTTACTGCTGTGGGGGATAGTTTGACGTGGTCGGCAATCGTCGCTGTTATACCAATACTTTATTTTTTCTGGGCGTTAGCCATAAAAAAAATGAAAGGCTATATGGCAGGTTTAACAACTCTGCTTGTCTCTTTATTATTGGCTGCCATTGCATTTAAAGTGCCGCTAGGGACAGCGGTAATGTCCGCCACACAAGGGGCTGTGTATGGTCTACTACCAATCGGTTGGATTATTATTACATCGGTTTTTTTATACAATATCACGGTTAAAACAGGGAATTTTAATATTATCCGTTATTCTGTTTTATCGATAACCGAAGACCGCCGTATTCAAGCGTTACTCGTCGCGTTTTCATTTGGTGCATTTTTAGAAGGAGCCGCTGGTTTTGGCGCACCGGTTGCTATTTCAGCAGCATTATTAGTAGGTCTTGGTTTTAATCCGTTATATGCTGCAGGTCTTTGTTTAATTGCAAATACAGCCCCAGTTGCATTTGGTGCCATCGGTGTACCAATTACGGCTATGGAAGGACCAACGGGTATCGCCGCATTTGAAATTTCAAAAATGGTTGGACGTCAATTACCGTTTTTAGCAGTCTTTATTCCATTCTTCTTAATTTTTATTATGACTGGTTTTAAAAAAGCTTGGGAAGTGATGCCAGCCATTTTAGTATCTGGTATTTCATTTGCTGTCACACAATTTTTAAGTTCGAATTTTCTCGGTCCTGAATTACCGGATGTTTTATCTGCTCTAGTATCACTTTTTGCACTTGCCGTTTTCATGAAGTTTTGGCAGCCGAAAACGATTTATCGTTTTGCTTCCGAACAAGAGATTACAGCTGATACAATGTCTAAAAAAGAGTCGTACAGCGGAGGAACAATCATAAAGTCTTGGTCACCATTTATTATTTTGACGGCTTTTATTTCTTGCTGGGGGATTCCTGTAGTCAAAAGTGCTTTAACGGGAAATTATGACGGTACAAATGTTATTTTAAAAGGGATAAATTTAGTGGGGCAAGCGATGACATTTACGGCTGAAGTACCGCTTTTACATAATCAAGTAGTGAGTGGCGCAACGGGGGAAGCAATTGCAGCTTTCTATAAGGTAGAACTTCTAGGTGCGGCAGGTACAGCTATTTTATTATCTGCCATTGTTTCTAAATTTATTTTTAACGTTTCGTGGCGCAATTGGGGAACAACATTTTTTGAAACATTAAATGAAATTAAGTACCCGCTTATTACGATTTGTAGTGTCGTTGCCTATGCCTATGTGACAAATACAGCAGGTATGATGACAACGCTTGCGCTAGTTTTAGCGAAGACGGGTGTATTATTCCCATTCTTCTCACCTGTGCTAGGTTGGCTCGGTGTATTTATTACAGGATCTGATACATCTTCAAATGTCTTATTTGCCAAGCTCCAGCAAGTGACGGCTGATTCTGTTGGAATGGAACCGGTGCTTGCTCTTGCAGCGAATGCATCGGGTGGTGTAACCGGTAAAATGATTTCACCACAATCTATCGCAGTCGCCGCCGCCGCGGTTGGACTTGTAGGGAGAGAATCAGAATTGCTGCGCTTCGCATTAAAGTATAGTGTGATGTTGCTATTATTTATCTGTATACTAACCTTTTTACAAAGTAATGTCCTATCTTGGATGATTCCATAGAGCAGTGAATTTTTTAGTAAAAGGTATTGAGAATCGCTTTCTCAGTACCTTTTTTCTGATTAGCAAACATAAAAGGGCTTTATTTTAAATTCTTGTATTATTGCAAATTTCGTTGACAGAAAAACGTAGCGGGCGCATAATTCAGAAGTGCCTTTTGCAAAGCAATAAGATTTCGCAGTTTCTACAACTTTTCGTCAAGAAACGTTCACAAGCATTAAGGGCGCAATTTCCATTGTTTTTTGGTACGATGGAGGCAGTAACTGTAAGGAGAGAATGAAAAATATGGAAACTGATATTAACGTTTTTCTAGCGTTTGGAGCGGGCTTTTTAAGCTTCATTTCACCGTGTACTCTGCCACTGTATCCAGCATTTTTATCATACATAACGGGAATGACTTTGGATGAGCTAAAATCTGAACGTGGCATGATGCAAAGGCGTGCTATTTTGCATACGCTATTCTTTTTATTAGGATTTTCAATTATTTTTATTATGATTGGTCTAGGCGCATCATTAGCAAGGGAATTCTTCCTAAACTATCAAACATTATTGCGTCAAGTTGGCGCCATTTTAATCGTTATCTTTGGGTTAATGATTGTAGGGTTACTGCAAATTGATTTTTTAATGAAAGATCGAAAATTTCAATTCAAAAATCGACCATCCGGCTATATAGGTTCCATATTAATCGGCATCGCATTTGCGGCGGGTTGGACACCATGTACAGGTCCAATTCTAATGTCCATTATTACGTTAGCTGGAGCAAATCCTTCTTCAGGGTTTAGCTATATGTTTGCTTACTATTTAGGTTTTGCCATTCCATTCTTTGTGTTATCATTCTTCATTTCACGTATGAATTGGATTCGCAAACACAGTCAAAAAATCGTAAAAGTTGGCGGCTATATTATGATTGCGGTGGGGATATTGTTATTCTTTGATGGTTTAACATATATCACGCGATTATTGCAGCCTATTTTCGGTGGATTTATTGGCTTCTAATCTGCTAAACTAAAGGGCATACCATACTTTAACGTGGAGGGAGATGAATACGTGCCTACAGTTTTAGTAGTGGATGATACGCTATTTATGCGTGTTACAATCAGTAATATGTTTACTGAATGGGGTTATGAGGTAGTTGGCAATGCAGTGAATGGTAAAGAAGCTGTAGAGCTGTATCGAGAGTTACAACCAGATCTTGTAACAATGGATGTAACGATGCCCGTTATGACAGGTATTGCGGCTGTAAAAAGAATCATCCCAGAATTTCCTAATGCAAAGATAGTTATGATTACAGCATTAGGACAACAAAAATTAATTGTAGAAGCAATTGAAAGTGGAGCGAAAGATTTTATTACAAAGCCTTTCGAGCCAGAAAAATTAAGAGCTGTAGCAGACCAGCTAGTTGGTCAAAGTTGCTAATTTAACATCAGAGGAGGATTCTTTATGTTAAGCAATATCCCTTCTCAATATTATGTTATAGGTTCGACTATAATGGCCATTATAATGGGTAGCTTTGTGATGGTATTACGTATGCGAGCTTCCAAAAAACCTACAAATGAGAAGAAAATTATCATTCCACCTATTGCCATGTCATCAGGTGCGTTAATGTTTTTATTTGCACAATTTCGAGTGCCACCTATGCAGATTTTAGAAGCTGCTGCGGTAGGTATGGTGTTCTCGACCATTTTAATTGCTACTTCGAAATTTGAAGTAAAAGGCCACGATATTTATTTAAAACGTTCAAAAGCGTTTGTATTTATTTTAGTTGGGCTGTTAATCTTCCGTGTTGTGGCAAAAATGATTTTAAGTAGCTCGATAGATGTCGGGGAGTTAGCAGGTATGTTTTGGATTTTAGCATTTGCGATGCTATTGCCTTGGCGAATTGCAATGCTGATTCAATTTAAAAAAATCAAGAAAACGATTCCATTAAAAAATATGTAAAGAAAAGAAACTACACTAGCACATTTGCTGTTGTAGTTTTTTTAACGTATACAATCATTTTTTGTATGAAGAGGATATGGTGCAATAAGCGATTTCTAATCGACAACGTGGTATACTAGGAACCATGTTAAAAAATGAGGAGTTACTTAGATGAAATATTTTAAACCACAGATGCAGTTGCTTGTAAAAGAAAACCGTGAATTGCATGACCGATTAAAAGAGCTAATGGCGGATATGGATTTGCAAAAAAACTATGCATTAAAAGCACTGTATCATGCAGAAGTGGCAGACGGTGGGCGCTATCAACAAGATTACCAAGCGCTTGATCATTTATTTAAATAAAGCATAAATCGCTAAACTAATTAAATCGTTCTATATCAAAAAAAGCCGCACCTATTGCAGTGCGGCTTTTTTGCATCCTATTAGTCAAAAAGATGCTCATATGGGGTAACATCAATTTGCATTTGATCTAATTTTTTACGTAAAAATTTGTGGTCACGTTTAGGCGTAGCTTGAATATAACCGCGTATAATTAAATCATTGTCTATAGCTGTCGCCTTTTCTTCTAAAGCGAGCTCGCCAATTTTACCTGCAATTTTTTCTTTCGCCACTTGTCTAAATAGCTCAGGTACTGGGCTCACCAACTCATATAGAAATTCCTTCTCAGGTTGTCCCCATAGATGAATCGTTTTATCTAAGTAAAATTCCTGCCAATCTAAATCTGATTTCCCATCCTGCTTTGGTAAAGCCTTTAAAAACTTGCGGAACATGAAAAATCCGCCAATAGCCATTAGCGAAATAAGGACGACTACCCAAAATAAAATAAACCATAAAAACCAACCATCTAACAAATCGTTCACCTCTTTGTCTTCTCTCACTCTATTATAAAAGCTTCAACAAAAAAATTCATCCTTATTGTGCCTCTTTTTATAAATCGTTTAAATAAATGTAAGTATTGCACTCTAGTGAAAAAAGTTACTAAGTTTGGCACAGTATGTTGTTGGGCTTGATGAGCAAGCAAGATGAGCTGCTGCCCATATTCAGAAGAATCTAAGTCTCTTAATTTATTTCTAGTCAGTAAGTTTCCTTATACCCAAACCTATCACCCTACAACGAATATACTAGTTTAAACAACGCGGACTACTAGAGGTGAAGAAATGGAGCAGGATTCATTGTTTTTTAAAGGGCTGACTGGTGAAGTTGTCACGTTAAAAGATGCGAATTATGATGAGGCACGACAGGAATGGAATCGTGCAATACAAAAGTATCCAATTGTAATCGTTTATTGTGAAAGAAAGCAAGATGTTATCAATGCTATTCGATGGGCACGTAGACATTGTGTACCTATTCGAATCAGATCTGGTGGACATCATTATGAAGGATATTCTACAGGTGATTATGTATTGGTTATTGATATTAGTCGAATGAATGCGATGACAATGGATAAAAAACGTCATCGCTTAAAAATAGAAGCCGGAGCAAAAAATGCTGAGGTGTATAAGTTTATTGGTACGAATGGATATACTTTTCCAGGTGGTACTTGCCCAACTGTTGGTGTAGCAGGGTTTACGCTCGGAGGAGGCTGGGGATTTTCTAGTCGACTATACGGTTTGGGATGTGATAGTTTAGTTGAATTTGAGTTAATTAATTACGAAGGAAAGCTTATTAAAGCAAATCAACAGTGTAACGCGGATCTTTTCTGGGCGTGTCGTGGGGCAGGGGGAGGTAACTTTGGAGTTGTGGTCAGTATGACATTTCAGTTGCCAAAGCCTATCAATGCTTCTATTACACTTATTAGATTTTTTTATGTAGGTACAACGCAAGCTAAGCAAATGCAAGTAATGAATATTTGGCAAAACTGGTTGCCACAGTTAGATAAACGAATGACAGTGGTTGCAAGCTTTTATAATGCGGAAGGCGAAGGGTTAGGTATTTTTGCTAGCGGATTTTTTTACGGACCTTCGGAGATGGCTAAGAAAATTTTACAACCCTTTGCTGAGGTAGAAGGGTTTCAGCTAGAGCTAGCACAACTATCATTTTTAGAAGCGGTTAAAAAGGTAGAAGCAACCTATCCACCATATGAAAAATTTAAGTCAACAGGTAGATTTGTTCAAAGACATTATACACTTGCGGAGCTTCAAAACACCGTTGCGCTACTAAATAATCCTCCACAAGGTTCCGTGTATACGGCTATATCTTTTTATGCATTAGGCGGAGAAATTAGCCAAGTTGGCAAAGCGGAAACCGCATTTTTCTATCGCAATGCTAAGTATATTATGGGTATTCAGTCTGTGTGGACAGAAGATCAATACGCAAAGGAAAATGAAGCATGGGTGCGTCAACGTTTTGAATTTATTAAAACCATTACGGAAGGCTCTTATGTAAATTTTCCAATCAATCATCTCTCAAATTATGACAAAGAATATTTTGGAGGTAATGCACAACGCTTGCATCAGGTAAATAAAAAGTATGATCCGTTTAATGTCTTTAGTTTTCCTCAAGGATTAGGCTAAATACTGCACAGGGGGTTCGTAATGAATGTATTTTTCAGAACACTCGAACATAAGGCGATGATTGACGTTTTAGGTCATCGTCTTTTTCGTTATTTCTAAAAAGGAAGATACAAGATGCCCATTTTAAAAATTAAATCGAAGGGGCAAAGTAAAGCCAACAGGGCTATTTTTACATCCCTTTAAAAGGAAATATAAATTTGCCTTAATTGACAAAAGTAACAACTTGTTGTTAAAATCAAGTTGTTACTTTGAACCGGATAAACTTATATAAAGTTGGTCAAAGGTCTAGAGACAAGGAAAGTCTCTTCTAATTAAGGGGGATGTAAAATGGTCAAGTTGAAAACAGTAGGACTTACTTTTGGAATAGCTGTTTCGTTACTATTAGCAGGATGTGGTGATAAAAATGATGGAGATGCAACAGGCAAGACCAAAAGCATAGGTGAGCAGGTTGATTATAAAATTATAGGGATTGAACCAGGAGCAGGATTGACGGAGCTTTCGGAAAACACGCTAGCGGAATATCAAAATTTGCAAGGTTGGGAACTGGAGGAAAGTTCAACACCTGGGATGTTAGGTTCATTAGAGCAAGCTATTCGAAATGAAGAGCCTATTATTATTACAGGATGGACACCGCATTGGATGTTTTCATCCTACGATTTAAAATTTTTAGAGGACCCTCAAGGGACATTAGGTGGAACGGAAAATATTAATACACTTGTGCGCAAAGATTTGGCTAAAGACTTACCCGATGCCTATACACTTCTAGATCAATTCTATTGGGAACCAGAAGATATGGAAGCTGTAATGTATGAAGCTCAAACAACTTCTTTTGAAGAGGCGGCAGACAAATGGATCGCACAAAACGAAGAGAAGGTAAATGAATGGACAAAAGGGATGACAAAAGTGAAAGGCAAAGAAATTGAATTAGCATCCACTCCATGGGATTCAGAAAGAGCTTCAAGCAGTGTACTACAAGCAGTATTTGAAGAACTTGGATACACAGTCACAATCACCCCAGTTGATCCTGCCATCATGTTTCAAGCAATCGCATCAGGAGTAGCCGATGCAACTGTCGCTGCTTGGTTACCAACGACACATAGCTCCTTTTATGCAAAATACAAAGATGACTTTGTTGATTTAGGAGAGAATTTAACAGGGACCAAAAATGGATTTGTTGTTCCTACATATATGGATATCGATTCCATTGAGGATTTACAACCAAAACAATAGGTTAAGAGATAACAAGGGGAATTTCCTAATAGTTAGGAAATTCTTTTTTTGTTAAAGTGGAAGTAAAAAGGGATTCATTACAAGCGTGTCGAAATAGGATGAATTGAATTCTATGTAACTTACTATAATGTAGAAGACTAAATAAGCCAGTTTTGAGCAAATAGAAGGAGTCAAAGAGATGACGTTATATTCCGTTCTAGTAGCAGATTGCGAATTACAAACAGTAGATTGTACAGGAATTACTGAAATCACTGTAAGAGAATTAAAAAAATTACATCCGATAACAGGGGATACGCCAGAACAGCCTTGGCACTCGATGGATGATGACGCAAGGCTTGTCTATGCACCAGATGAATCAGCTTTCGGTCAATTGCATATTTTCGAATGGAATAATCCGCCCTATGATTTAGCGCTGTATAATGAAAAAAGTTATGTATATGGCATTGAGGGCAATTGGGGCCCGCAATTTTTAGATGATTTATTAAGCTATTTAAAGCAACATATCAAACCGGAGCAAAACGTGGACTTAATTAGGTTTTGGGCAGGAGAATATGACCGAACATTAAAAAGCCGTCGTATCCATATTGCTGAAATCGAAAGCCATCACCTTGAAAGCTTACAGAACGAACAGTACATATGTGTCGCATTTGTGTAACTTAAAGCATGTGAAGTCTTTTTTCTAGAATAAAGTTAGGATTTTGGTATTTGAATTATGGCAGATTTCCGTGCTATGTTTTCATGCTGTATCAAGGAAATAAGATTTATAAAGGGGCTGTATATCAAATGACTATACAAATCAAAAAGTGCAAGCTTGAAGATGTACATGTACTCCGAGAAAAAAGTATTGAAACGTTTCAGGATACATATAGCAAACAAAATAAGCCTGAAAATATGCTAGCCTATTTGGATAGAGCATTTCCCCTCAACAATTGGAGCGGGAACTAGTGAATCGTGGTTCCCAATTTTATTTCATTTATTTCGATGAAGACGCTGCGGGCTATTTAAAAGTAAATACAAATCACTAAATTGGAAAGGCGGACGATTATGTATATTCCTAAATACTATAAAGTGACAGATGTTCATGAAATTGAAGCGTTTATTCAAATGAACTCTTTTGCTACACTTGTCACAACAAAACAAGGCACACCAATTGCCACTCACTTACCGTTAATGTTACATAAAAAAGGCGAGGACACGTATCTTACTGGCCATATGGCATATGGGAACCCACAGTGGAGAACATTTGCATCTTGTGGGGATGTGCTCGTGATGTTCCAAGGGCCCCATGCGTATATTTCTTCTTCTTGGTATTCGCACGAAAATGTGCCAACGTGGAATTATCAGGCGGTCCATATTTATGGCACAGCAACACTTTTAGATAAAGATGAATTAAGCGAAGATTTAACGTGGCTGTTAGAAAAATATGAGAAGCATAGAGAGCAACCTGTTTTATGGGAAAACCTTTCACCAGAGCTTTTAGAAAAAGAAATGAAAGGTATTGTTGGATTTAAAATAAAGATTAGCGATATACAGGCTGCCTATAAATTAAGTCAAAACCGTAATGATGCAGACTATGGAAATATTATTGCACAATTGAATAATGAAGCAACACCAAATTCAAAACAAATAGCAGAGCAAATGGCAAAGCGATGTAAAAAATAACGAGAGGCATCTTTTTTATTGCGCTAGACATGCAAAGCATGATTGTTTAACCATATTTTAATAAATGTTATGATGAATTAATAACTGTGAAAAAGGGGATTGTTTTAATGGAAAATTTACTCTCAATAGAGCAATTTGAAAACTTAAAAAAAGGTGAACGTACAATATTTGTTTTTTCAGCAGACTGGTGTGGAGATTGTCGATTTATTGATCCGATTATGCCGACAATTGAAAAAAATTACAGCAATTATCATTTTGTGAAAATTGACCGCGATGATTTCATCGATTTATGTGTTGCATTAGATGTATTTGGTATTCCAAGTTTTCTAGCTTATGATAAAGGCAATGAAGTTGGCCGCTTTGTTAGTAAGGACCGTAAAACACAACAAGAGATTGAAGCTTTTTTAGATGGATTAACTTTATCGTAAGACTTGCCTAAGCTATAGGGGACGCTATCTCCTATAGCTTTTTATTTGCCTGCTTTCAAGCTGTTACATAAGCAATACAACGTTCCACATACGCTAGTACCTCTGCTGAAATCGGGTATAATCCTGTTTTCTCTGTAGGGAGTTTTCGAACCTCCCAAAATTGATCCATTAAATCCGTGTCGCCTTGAAACGTATCGTTTGATAATTCGATTATTTTGGAACCAATTTGAAAGCCTTCGTCTGATTCAGCTTGAATATTGTTTTTGATACACCATTCAATTTGTCGTAGTAATCCAATATATTGCTGTGTCATTATGTCATTGCTACTGAGGTTTGGAATAGTTTGTTGTAAAAATGTTTGTTCATGCTCTTGGAAATAGTCCACCCATTTTTTAGAGGTGCTTTGAGAACGTTGAACGAGTTCCGCCACATGTTCCCACGATAATGATTCTTCTAAATCCATCATATTAATCAATGATGTCGTATGAGAGATACTTGTTTGCAGTTCAGCAAGTCGTTCTTGTAAGTAATTGTGATGTGAAATTAAAATTTGTTTATAGGAAAGTTTATCTAATAAATCACGAATTTTATCGAGTGGAAGTGACAGCGTTTTTAGAATGATGATTTTCTCTAATTTAAACAAGTCTTCTTCTGAATAGTATCGTCGTCCATAATCATCTTTAAAACTTGGTGTAAGCAGATTAATTTGATCGTAATACCGAAGTGTGCGAATGGAAATATTTCGCTGTTTCGCTACCTCTCCAGTCGTCCATTGTTTCATTTTCATTCCTCCTGAAAAAAAGATTGCAGGTGACGTTACGTCATCTCATACACTTAGATTACATCATATAAAGGAAGAAGGATAGAGAATGGAAACGAAACAAATGAACTGGAAAAATCAAGATAATTGGGGATGGAGAGAATTTATTTTATTATTGCTAGTAGAGTTTGTTGTTGTCATCGGCATTATTAAATGGCTAGTGAAACCAATGTATGCTCACTTGTTTCGTAATGAGCTATATGCTGGAACATTAACAGGGTTCACGATTGCAATTACGCTTGTTTTTGGTGTTTATTTTATAGCGCTACGCCCTAAAAAGCTTTCATGGCGTGAAGTAGGAATAACATCAATTTCGTTGAAGCAATGGAAAACGATACTATGCTATTCGGTTCTGTTAATGATTGGCGCCTTACTAATCGTTGTGCTAACAAGTTATATTGGGTTTTCGGTGGAAAATAGCAAAACACAGGCCATACAGCAGAACGTAACCTTCTTTACGGTACTAATAGCCTTTCTCTCTGCGGCTGTTATTTCACCAATATACGAAGAGATTTTTTATCGAGGGTTTTTATATCGCTGGTTACGTACACGCTTAGGATTGGTCGGTGCCATTATCCTTAGCTCATTTATTTTTACGATTGCTCATATCCCCACCTATAATGTCATGCCCGTCAACTTCTTTAGTGGCATTATTTTTGCTTTAGCATATGAACGCACGAATTCTATTTGGCCTTCCATTATCATTCACGGCTTAACGAATGGCATGATGGTTTTGCTGACAAGTTTGGGATGAATAGATGGTTAACATCGACAAAAAAACCAGGTCTCATTAAACTGAGAGCCTGGATCGGTCGATTGAATCATGATTTTGCTTGACGGTACCAGATAATCACAGGGATTAATAATAAAGATAATAGTCCACCGGTTAATGATAAAGTGGCGTAACTGGAATTCGCTACTATCATCCCCGAAAGTGCCCCTCCTGAAGCACCTGCCAATGCGATAAAAACATCAATTGTGCCTTGGATTTTAGCGCGTGTTGAAGGTTCTGTGGCATCAACAATTTGAGCAGTTCCGCTAATTAAGCCGAAATTCCATCCTATACCTAATAAAGAAAGAGCCACGATTAGCATAAACATAGAATCACTTGGTGCATAGGCCGCTATTAAACCTGCAAACAGTAAAATAACACCAGCAGCAATACTCATGGCTGTTCTACCAATCTTGTCAACAAGGATACCTGTGACAAGAGAAGGAAGATACATGGCACCAACATGGAAACCAATAACGATTCCTACAGCACCTAAACTATGTCCATGATGTTGCATATGGATGGGCGTCATTGTCATAATGGCTACCATAACGATTTGCGTAAGAATCATCACAACTGCGCCAACGATGATACCTTTTTTATTCATTAAAGGAGGCGCCTGATGAAGAGCTTCTCCAGATACGATTTGATGTTGGTGAGCTTCTATCGATTTTGCTAGCAGTAAAGGATCTGGACGAAGCATGATGAAAAGAACCAAACCTGCTAATATAAATGCAATGGCAGATAATAGAAATGGACCAGCTAATGAAGGAATACCGATAGAAAGCGCAAATTTGCCCATGACATCCACTAAATTTGGTCCTGCTACGGCCCCGAATGTGGTCATAACCATCGTAGTACTAATGGCCGTTGCGCGTTGTTTGTTATTTGCTAAGTCTGTTCCGGCATATCGAGCCTGTAAATTTGTTGCTGTGCCTGCACCATAAACAAGTAAGGAAGCAAATAGTAAAAAAACACTGTTAATTAATGCTGCGATAACAACGCCAATAGCGCCAAGACCACCAGTGATAAAACCAGTAGCGAGCCCTATACGGCGACCATAGCGTTGCGAAAGTCTTCCCACTATAAAAGCGGCCCCTGCTGAACCTAATGTAAATAGGGCAGAGGGTAATCCGGCAAATGCGTCCGTGCCAAGCATTTGTTGGGCTAAGAGAGCGCCTACCGTGATACCAGCAGCAAGACCTGCTCCACCGAAAATTTGCGATAAACTAACTACAATTAAAACCCTTTTATACATTTTTTTCAGCTTTTTGGGAGAATTTACATACTGCCCGATTGAATGATTTACACTAGCCAATTATATGGAACACCATCTTTCTAACTATATGATTAACAAAAACTTTTAGCTCATTTACCAAGCTTACCATACTCCTGCAATTGTAGATATATGCCAATTTGCAGTGAAAAATTTTGTTTATTACATAGAACATTGCTTGTAATTTTAAAAAAACTCCTAACGAATAAAGCTTCGTTAGGAGGTGCAAATGATTTTCCTTCTATTGATTATGATCGTACCAAGGATTTAGGTGAATCAGAACTTCTTCTACATTCGGATGTTTCTCCATTATCGTTTTCTTGATTTTACGGATAATATCATGTCCTTCTTGGATTGTTAAATCAGCAGGTACCCCCACACGCAAATCGACTAATACATAGTGCCCATGTTCTCTCGCTCGTAGACGATCTATTCGTTTTACTTCAGGAATAGTGAGGATTAACGTTTTGAAACTAGCTAGTGTATCAGGACTTACGCTTTTCTCCATAAGTGTGTCGATAGCTTCTAATAACATCCCATAGGCAAGTTTGAAAACTAAAATGGTCACAATGATACCCGCAATGGGATCACCATATGTAAGGATATGAATATGATAATTTTCCCCAACAAGTGCAAGCCCGATTCCTAATACGGCTGCTAATGAAGCATATACATCAGCAAGATGATCATAAGCAGTGGCAATTAAGCCTTTACTATTTGTTCTTTTGCCAATTTTTATCGTATATACGTATAAAAGGAGCTTCCAAACAAGTGATATGATAGCCGTAATAAAGGCAATTAAACTTGCTTTTTCAGGTTCCTGAAAGAATGCTGTAACGGATTCATAAGCAATATAAAGAGCTGCCATTATTAATATAATTCCTACAATGGCGGAACTAATTACTTCTGCTTTTCCGTGTCCGTATGGATGATCTTCGTCGGCAGGACGTTTAGAAATACGCATAGATGTTAAAGCGGCACCGCTTGCTATTACATCACCTGCATTATGATAGCCATCAGCTAAAAGAACGGGGCTGTGGAAGATAGTACCAACTGCTATTTTTAAAATAGTTAAAACGATGTTGCTTATTAAACTAATCCATCCAGCAACGATTGTAGTATTGGAATTTGTGCTTTGATTCATAAATGTATACCTCCAATAAAATTCTTTCCTAAAAGCAACAAAAACCTTTGACTCGTTTTAAGTCAAAGGTTTTGATTAAATAAATATAGGTTTTGTGAACTTGAAATGTGTATCATCTTTCTCACTCCAATATAAGCGTTCATTGAGTGTAACATATTCTATTCATCGGTTCAATCATGGTTTGTCCAACTTTTTTTCTTAAAAACAATGGGGATATTTATTGTTCAGTGGTACTATTTAATAATATAGGTAATAAAAGTTAAAAAATGTATAACGTATTAAACAAGAAAGGACGTAGACTTATGAAACAAATTATAGCACTTGGGGGCGGTGGCTTTTCTATGGAGCCAGAAAATCCTTTGCTGGATCAATATATTCTTCAGCAATCTATGAAAAAAAATCCGAAAATTTGCTTTCTTGCAACAGCAAGTGGAGATTCAGAAAATTACATTTGTCGATTTTATCAATTCTTTGAAAAACAGGATTGTCAGCCTTCGCACTTATCATTATTTAACCCACCTACAAGAAATATAGAAAGCTTCTTACTGGACAAAGATATTATTTATGTTGGTGGGGGGAATACAAAGAATTTATTAGTGCTATGGAAAGAATGGGGATTGGATACTATTTTGAAAAAAGCGTGGGAGCAAGGAATAATACTCGCTGGTATTAGCGCGGGCTCCATTTGCTGGTTCGAGGAAGGGGTGACAGATTCTTATGGGGATGGATTGGAACCTTTACAGTGTTTAGGTTTCCTAGAAGGGAGTAATTGTCCCCATTATGATGGAGAATCGGATAGAAGACCTTCGTATCAACAGCTTATTACTAATAAAAAAATTAAACCCGGTTTTGCAACGGATGACGGTGTTGCCATCCATTTCATTGATCAGGAAATCCATACTATTGTAAGTTCAAGACCTAATGCCAAAGCGTATAAAGTATATGATGATGATGATAAAGTTATAGAGAAAGAGCTTGCAACAAAATTTCTAGGTTTTAATTAGTAGTGATGGAATGGCAAATTCCTTTCAAAAACACAAAACCCCGAATAGTTCCGCTTTTCTTGAAAGGTTCTTTGCTCGGGGTTAGTGTTATAAGCGGGCTCCTAACTTAATGGTCCGAAGCCGAAGCTTACTTTCGCTGACACAACATGCCTTTCCTTAGTTGGTATGTGCGATGGCGCTGATTTCAATTAGTTGTTCTGGTGATGCCAAGTAAGTCACGCCGATAAGGCTACCGGCTGGTCGATGTTGCCCAACGTAGTCCTTGAATAGTCGAAGGACTGGTTCAGTATGTGCTTCCGCATTTGTTAAATAGATTTCCATATAAGCAAGGTTAGATCTTGTTGCACCGAATTTTTCCAAAACGCCATCTAGATTTTTAAGCGTTTGCTGTGCTTGTGCTTCGATATCGCCATCGCCAACGAATGTACCCTCCGTATCATGGGAAAACTGCCCCGAAATGTAGATAGTGCCGTTGACACTGTAGCCCTGTGAAATACCGTGATCCCAAAGATCGTGATTATAAATTGTAATATTCTTCATTTTTTTCTCTCCTTTACTTTAAAGTAATGTCAGTATAAAATGAACGCGAACAAAAAAATAGTACGCACTTTTTTGAAAGGTACTATCAGAAAGGATAGTGTAAATATGGGTTTGGCTGATTACAAAGACACGGGGACTATCCAAGAAACCCCGTTTGGCTATACATTATCAGTAATTGGTGGTAAATGGAAAATGCTAATTATTTATATTTTGGCGGAACATCAAACGGTTCGGTTTAATGATTTGAAACGCAAAATAGGTGCAATTACCTTTAAAACATTAAGTGCACAACTGAAAGAATTAGAAGCAGATGGAATAGTCAGTCGAAAAGAGTATCCGCAGATTCCACCTAAAGTGGAGTACAGTCTTACAACTAAAGCGGAAACGTTATTGCCTGTTTTGGAACAGTTATGTGAGTGGGGAGAAAAAAACAATACGCATTAATGTCTTGCTGTAAAGCGTACCTCACAAATTAAATGAAATGAGCGATGAATGGATGCAGGAGCTACAGTTAATTTGCCATTTCTGTTGCAGGGATTGATTGAAAGCTTCAATCATCTCTTTTTTTCTGTTTCTTAGTATCAATAATTTTAAATACAAACAACAGTAGACTACAAGAAAAAACAATAGACAGTACACCTTTAACCGCCCGCATGACAAAGTGATCAGTAGGGAAATCGAATAAAATATACCCCAAACAATATATCCACGATACAATTATCAACAATTGAAATACTATTTTCTTCATGACATATTCTCCCTTAAAAGTAATGCTTTTTTTACTAGCTAAAAAATTTTATCTACAAGAATCGTAACATAGTAAGATGCAGGTGGACACAAATGTAGGATTAGATAAATTTTATTGCACAGGATTAAGGTGTATGTCTGTTTCTAACTTGAAGGTTTCTACAATGATGACTAATGGTCACTTGCTAGTAAAGAATAAGAAAAAGCACGGGAAATCAATGTTTCTAAATGATTTCTCGTACTTTTTACACGATTTTATCCAGTTTTATTATTAAAACAAAGATAAGTTTTAAAAGAAAATATATTAACCTATCGCTTTTTTATTTCAAAAATTAATAAAACAAGAGCGGCAGATACAGATATCACGCTAAGGATTAATCCGAAATTAAACATTGTGGTATAAATAAAGATATATAACCCAATTGCTTGTAATGCAGCAATTATTAAACCAATTATTAATCCTTTATAATGACTTTTTCTAATAGCTAAAAATAGTTGGATAGTAGTAAAGTTCGCTACAAGTAGAATTGTAAATGCAATCAGATAATCAAGTGAGAAAATTGAAGTACCTTCTGTTGTTGTGAACAACGAAAAAGAAGCAATTTGAATTGCGGATAAATTAACTACAGTGAAGATAAGTGACCAAATTATATATTGAATAGGTTTATTCATGTGTATGTTCTCCTTTTAATATGAATCAATATTCGCTCCAAAGCTTGAAGCTCGAACGAACGGTTCTTTTGCAAGTTTAGATAATGTTGTTGCATTCCCAACAACTACAGCTCCAATTATGTTAATTTTACTTTTATCTAACTCTTTATTTGTGGTGATTGAGTCTAAAATAACCTGCATATCTGTTTTATATGCTCTATTATTTTCTATTAAATATTGGATAGAGTTTACAAATTCTTTAGTGGGATTGCTGTATTTTTCTCCTGTATTGGAAAAAGTTTTTATTCCAATAACTTCATCTTCCTTAAATACGTATCCAGAAATTTTAGTATCTGTTTGAACAGAACTTTGCATGTTTGAAATTTCTTCATTACTAAATGTATCTAGCCAATACCATTGTATTGTTAACCCTTTTGGGATCATGGCATTTATCTCAGATATTGTGTAGTCTTTATCAAAAGAAATGCCCAATTCAAATAATTTGTCGTCTAACGTTTTATTTTGTAACAAATCGTCATGTGCTACATTCTCATAGTCAATTTTAGGATGGTAAAAGTTCATGACATTTTGTCCATAGTAGGTAAACGTTTTATTTGGAGCAGATTCAATATACGTTTCATGTGGTGTTGTATCTAATGTGATTAGTTTTTTAAATACAGGGTGACCATTTAACAGTTTATATTGAGTTGATGTAGCAGTTGATCCTATTAATGCAATATCTGTATTCCAAGGGCTTAAATATGAGTTTGCACCGTATACTTGATAATAAGCATCTTTCGCTAAAATCTCCTTGTTTAACAAAAAAGGAGTTATCTGTAGTTTTAAAATTATTAAAAATGTTATTCCAATAATGGATACAAGTCCACTTATTAATGTTATTCGTATATAACTATGTCGTTTAGCCTTTTTAATTATATTTTTTTCATTATTAAATTCAAAAATATCCTCTGAAATTTCATCTTCTTCCATAGGATTCACTCCATTCTTTTTTAAATTGGTTGCGGGCTCGATAAAGTGTCGTACGTACGGTATCAACCTTCATATTTAAAAGATTGGCTATTTGTTCATAGGTAAAGTCCATTTCGTATTTCAGTAATAGCAAATTTGCATGAAGAGGTTTAAGTCGTTCTAGAATTGCCTGAATATCATCTCTATTTTCTTTATTGATAATAAATACTTCACCATATTCTACATTTGCAAAAAGATTTTCAATAAATTCATCGTTTACTTCTACTTTAGGGTGCCGTTTTTGTTTTCGACATAAGTCATAATAGTTGTGAATAGCAACTTTAAATAGCCAAGAAGAAGGGTTTTCAGTTTCTAAATGAATCATTTTAGAAATAGCCTTATAAAATGTGTTTTGAACTATGTCTTCAGCATCCTCTCGTGTACATCCGATTTTTAATAAATATCGATAAATCAAATGAAACTTTAATTTATACAACTCTTCTAAAGTTTGAACTGTCATGTGGCCCACCTGTTCTTTTGTGTTAACATTTGTATAACGAATAAGTATTAAAAAAGTATACATATTTTAAAATAATTTTTTTAAAAATTTTTAGGAAACTCTTTATGAACTAATAGTTTTAGAAGTTAAGTCTGAATACCCGAGTGATATTGAGCCTGACTTTTCTATCGGCGTTTTAACTCTAACTCATCTATAAATAAGGATTCCGAAGTATTTAATAAATATACATTAACCTGCAAATTACAAGCTGCTTGTCAGAAGAGAGACTAATATTTAATTCAAATACTAGTTTCAAAAATATATTGTATTTCGATAAAAATATATTGAATTATGAAATATAATCGGTTATTCTTTAGACAGTTGATAGGTGGTGGGTTATAAAACAGAAGGAACTAGCCAAGTGGTTAGAACTTACTATTGTTTTCTGTTGGTTATTTGGTTTATTGCTCTGTGCTGTATTAGAAAAAATATGTAAAATATTTGACTGTCAGAGGCATTCTATCTATCATGCAAATCATTCATTTCTATCAAAAAACGCAAGACGTAGTAAAAAAGTATTTCTATAATGGGCTACCAACCATAAAATATAGAACCAGCCACTCATTTAAAAGGGAGTGGCTGGTATTTTTGTCTAAATCGTCTACAAAATGATATTTTTTTGACAGCTCTAAACATTATTCAAAAAACATACTTGAATGGACGAGCGAAACTGCTAGATAAAGGAGTGTATAGCAGAGCCATTGAGCGGCATAATGATAGCAAGGTAAAATTCCACAATGGAACAGTGAGGGTCTCCAACTGCTCTAGTGCTTCAGCTTAAAATATATAAAAATTAAAGAATGGATGATGAATTTGTCACATTTTAATAATCATGGGCAACAGGATGGGAGTAAAAATAAAATAGCCTTGAAATGGACTTTCTTTCTTATAGCGGGGTTTATGATTGTCGAAGTGATCGGTGGCATCATGACAAACAGTTTAGCGCTATTATCAGATGCAGGCCATATGTTAAGTGACGCAGCAGCGTTAGGGTTAAGCTATATTGCTGTATCCATTGGTCAAAAAGCCGTAACAAATCGAAAAACGTATGGCTATCGTCGGTTTGAAATATTTGCCGCTTTTATAAATGGTCTTACGTTAATTGCCATTTCGCTTTATATTTTTTATGAAGCTTTTCGCCGATTTTCAGAACCACCAGCCGTGGCAAGTACGGGTATGTTAATCGTTGCAACACTTGGTTTACTGGTCAACATTGGCGCAGCGTTTATCCTTAAACGAGGGGATAATGATAATCTCAATGTGAAAAGTGCTTTTTTGCATGTTTTAGGTGATATTCTCGGCTCTGTAGGAGCTATTACGGCAGCATTGCTTATTTTATTTTTTCAATGGAATTTAGCCGATCCTATTGCAAGTATGATTGTGGCGTTTCTTATCATTATTAGCGGCTATCGTGTTACGCGGGACTCCTTTAATATTTTGATGGAGAGTGCTCCAGAAAATTTGCCAACGGATGATGTCAAAGCGAAGTTAATGACTGTTGAGGAAGTCGAAGAGATTACCGATTTACATATTTGGTTAATTACAATGGATTTCCCATCTTTAACTTGTCAAGTAGTGGTAAATCAAGCAGCAGATGAACAAATTGTATTACGAAAAATACAAAATCTGTTACACGACGAATTTGCATTGCATCATATGACGATACAGATTGAAAAAAAGAACAATTAGAACGGAAATGTCATTACGTGATGGGGAATCTACATAATGCAATTTCCATGTAGATTATTCAAGAGGTCAAACTAATCAGCGTATACTTACTGAATGATAGCGTTATATCAAATAACGATTGCACATTTTGTATAGTAGTTTTTTCGTGATGTCAACTTCCGCGTATCGATCCTCCTTATTGTAAGCCGTATTTGCACTTCTATGCGTTTGTGTAGAATACTTGCTGTTGGTTGAATGCATCAACTGTTGTTTCACCCGATGCTGAGAACATCTTAATGGACAGTAGCGTAATCCACTTCTTTAGTGAATAGTGTTTGAATTGCCTTAAAAGTTACATCCACAACTAAAATTAGGGGTTTTCCTTTAAAACAATCATTGTTTAGGGGAAAACCCCTATATTTTTTACATATAGATTTCACTATGATGAGAGTGTAAGTTTCAAACACAAAATGCAGAAAGAAGGAAGAAGCATGAAAAATTCTTTCAAAATTGTCATTGTTGGTGGGGGAACAGCTGGTATATCTGTTGCTGCCCGCTTATTACGAAAATCGCCAAGCCTCAATCATGAAGTGGCGATAATAGATCCAGCCTCAAAACATTATTATCAACCGTTATGGACGTTAGTTGGTGGAGGCGCTGCTAAAAAAGAAGATTCTGAACGTTCTATGGAATCTCTTATTCCAGAAGGTGCAGTATGGATCCAACAACCCGTACTTGAATTTAAACCTGAACAAAACGAAGTCATCCTAGGAGATCAAACATCTATTTCATATGATTACTTAGTTGTAGCAGCAGGGATTGAAATTAACTGGGGTGCCATTAAAGGCTTAAAAGAAGCACTTGGTACAAAATCTGTTTGCAGTAACTATTCATTTGAACATGTTGATTATACTTGGGAAACGATACGCAATTTAAAATCGGGTACCGCCTTATTTACACACCCAAATTCACCTGTAAAATGCGGTGGTGCGCCACAAAAAATTATGCATTTAGCAGAAGATTACTTCCGAAAAACAGGTGTTCGTCAAAATATGCAAGTTGTATTTGGTTCTGCCAATCCAGCCATTTTTGATGTACTGAAATACCGTGAAGCGTTAGAAAAAGTAGTGGAACGCAAACAAATTGATGCACGATTCAGACGTAACCTAATTGAGATTAAAGCGGATGAAAAAATCGCCATTTTTGAAAATCTAGATACTGGCGCAAAAGAGCAATTGAAATATGACATGATTCATGTCACACCTTATATGAATGCACCTAAATTTATTGCGAACAGTCCTTTAGCGGATGACAATGGTTGGGTTGATGTGGATATGTACACATTGCAACATAAGAAATATGCAAACGTTTTTGGCATTGGCGACTGTGCAAACTTGCCAACATCTAAAACGGGAGCAGCCATTCGTAAACAAGCACCTGTGGTAGCTGAAAATGTTGTGGCATGTATGCGCAATCAAACAATGGACAACACATATAACGGTTATTCGTCTTGTCCAATCGTGACAGGCTACAACAAGCTAATTTTAGCAGAGTTCGACTATAAAAAAGAGCCTGCTGAATCGATGCCATTTAACCAAGCGGTGGAACGTGCAAGCATGTATATGATGAAAAAAGATTTATTACCAATCATGTATTGGGATGGCATGTTAAAAGGAACGATGTAGAAAGGAGGCATGTGTGATGGAAACGAATCCGTTACTAGAGCAACTAAAGCAGCCGGATATTGAAGCAGCGCTCGTATCATTGCTACGTCAATTGCCAACATATGAAAAAAACTTACAAGCCATCGGGAATGTTGTAAGTTTTGGACAAGCGGTATTGCAAGATCAGCAATCCATTCAAAAATATGATGAACTTGTACGAAGCTATAACGTAAATCTCGAAACGGTGGAAGCATTAGTTGGCTTACTAGAAAAATTGCCGAAGCTTTTACAAATGATCAATCAGTTAGAGGATATAGTGGATTTTGTAACAGCTGTGTTAGCCGATCAGCAAACAATTGATTATGCGACAGCAAGTATTAAATCTTACACAGAACCGATTGTAGAAAAAGGAAAACAAGGATACTCGCTCGTCAAAGATATACAACAACAAGCAGAAGCAACAACAGAACCAATTAAACTCTTTACGATTATGAAGTGGTTAAAAGACCCGAGTGTTCAAAAGTCACTGAAATATGTACAAGCAACAATCCAAATTTTAAATAAACAATCCAATTAAAAGGAGAGAATTTTATGTTATTACGTTATTTCTATGATGAAAAATTAGCACATGCTTCTTACATGGTAGGTTGTCAACGAAAAGGCGAGGCAGTGATTGTGGATCCAATGCGCAACATTGAGCCATACATCCAAGTAGCTGAAAAGGAAAATATGAAAATCGTTGGAGCATTAGAAACGCATATCCATGCTGACTTTGTAGCAGGTTCTCGTGAATTAGCTGATCGTTTTGGTGCTACGATGTACATTTCTGATGAAGGCGATGAAAACTGGAAATATCAAAACTTAGATGGCATTCAACACGTACTATTAAAAGATGGTGACAAATTTGAACTTGGTAAACTTACTTTCGAAGTGATGCATACGCCAGGTCATACGCCAGAATCTATTTCATTCCTATTAACAGATGGTGCAGCAGCAGATAAACCAATTGGAATATTTACAGGTGACTTTGTATTTGCGGGGGATATTGGCCGACCAGACTTATTAGAAAAAGCAGCTGGTATTAAAGGGACTGCTGATGCAGGAGCAAAAGTGATGTATACATCTGTAGAGCGCTTTAAACAATTACCAGACTATTTACAAGTATGGCCAGCACACGGTGCAGGTAGCGCATGTGGGAAAGCACTTGGTGCAGTACCATCGACAACAGTAGGCTATGAAAAACAATTCAACTGGGCAATGCAATTCGACAACGAGCCAGACTTTGTGAAAGCTTTATTAGATGGTCAACCAGAACCACCTTATTACTTTGCAGTGATGAAATCAGTTAATAAAATTGGCATTGAGTTAATTAAAAATTTACCAGAGGTAAAAGCCATTACTACTGTTGAAGAAATTGAAGGATTGATTGCAGCTGGTCAGCAAGTAGTAGATACGCGAGATGCTCAAGCCTTCTCACAAGGACATATTAAAGGAACGATGAACGTGCCATTTAATAACTCCTTCACAAACTGGATGGGCTGGATTGTTAACTACAAGGAACCGTTATATTTACTTGCTAACCCTGCTCAAATGCCAGACATGTTAATTGCACTTCGCTCAATCGGTATTGACCAAGTACTAGGTTATGCCGATGTAGAAGCGATGATTGAGCAAGCGAATGAACTAGATTCATATGAAAATATTACACCTTCTGAGGCAAAAGCGATGATGGACGCAGAAGATGTAGCTGTATTAGATGTGCGTAATCTGACAGAATATAATGAAGAACATATTGAAGGTGCACAGCACATAATGGTTGGTACATTAAAAAATCGTTTAGACGAAGTACCAAATAAAAAACTCATTGTTCAATGTCAAGCAGGTGGTCGTTCAGCCATTGCAGCAAGTGTATTAAAAGCAAATGGCTTCCACAATTTAGTCAATATGACTGGCGGCTACGGTCAATGGGTGAAAGAAGTAAAATAAAGTAATTAGTGCAAAGAGTGCCTTCCATGTGAGGCACTCTTTTTGGAGGTTTCTATGATCATTTTTCTAATTGTTGCCCTAGCCATTGTTTTAGTACGGGCTTATTATATTCGTTTTGTCCCTGTCAAACAGGTGAAAGATATACCGTACCGTCAAGTAGCTGGAGGACATCAAATACTTGATGTACGGGATTACAATACAACCGGCTGTTTAGTTTATAATAGTAAGCATATTCCATACGGCTATTTACCACGTTTTTATAAACAAATCGAAAATCGCCCTGTCCATCTGATAGTAGAGAGTCAAATGGATTTAAATCTGGCTAGCCGCTTTTTACGAAAAAAAGGGTATAGTGTAAATAGCTACACGATGATGAAAAGACCGTGTAAAGTAAAAGGAATGATGTATAAGGAGGTGTAAAGTATGCATTCCCAGCTTCAAAATGAGTATTTACAGCAAATTTATGAGCATATTCAAGATGGGATTATTATTATGAAGGAAAGCAGGGAAATCATTATGATGAACCCTGCTGCACAACGCTTAACTGGTTGGCAAAAAGGTGATTTTGTGCCGTATTGTTCTTATTGTATGACTCGTAAAAGGGAGCAGAGTGAACCAACATGCTATTTAATTGCAAACAATGAAGTGCCTTCATTTTTATCGGAAATGCCCATTTATCATGGTCGAAAGATTGATGTCGAAATGAGCACAGCCGCTATTTATGCTAATGAAAATACAGGGGAAACAGAATATTTACTTGTCTTACGTGATCAGGAAACATTAAAAAAAGCACAAGAGGCTGCCATTAATAAAAAAATGATTCGAGCATTAATCGAAGCAAAGGAATCAGAACATAAACGCTTAGCACAAGAACTACATGATGGAGTTGGCCAATCTTTATTTTCGGTATCTATTGCGCTACAAGCGATTGAATCTTTTGTACAAGATAATGCGCAGTTGAATGAGTATATTTCCGAGGTGCGTGCGGAACTGCAAAAAGTTATGAATGACATTAACGCATACTCTCACCAATTACGACCGCACAGTTTAGACCAATTAGGCTTAGAGCCGACTATTCAGGCGACAATTGATGCGATAAAAAAACAAATAACGGGTTTAGATATTCAATTAACGACACGTGGTCTTGATCGATGTGACCCAGCAGTTGAGATTAATTTATATCGAATTACACAAGAAGCATTGCATAATATTATTAAATATGCAAAAGCAACCCAAGTGCATATCCATATTAAAAAGGACAATACGCATATTTATATGACCATTCAAGATAATGGGATTGGCTTTGAACGGGACAAGATTCAAAATGCAGGGTTAGGGTTAAAGCATATGGAGGAACGGGTCGATCAGTTGGGTGGTACTTGTTCAATTCTGTCAAAAGTAGGACAAGGGACATGTATCGATATCGTCATTCCAAGATGGAGGCCGCAATATGATTAAAATATTACTTGTCGATGACCATGTTTTAATACGGAAGGGCATTGCGCTCCTTTTAGGGAATTATTCAGATATGACAGTTGTAGGAGAGGCAAGTGATGGAGAAGAGGCGATTCAGCTTGCCTACCAGACTGAGCCGAATGTGATTTTAATGGATATATCAATTCCAAATGGGTTGGACGGATTTACTGCGACAAAGGAAATTAAAAAAAATTTACCTGACACGAAAATAATTATGCTGACAATGCATAATGAGATAGCCTATATTCAACAAGCGATGGAAGTAGGAGCAGATGGCTATATTTTAAAAAATAGTCAAGGTGGCGAAATGTACGAAGCGATTCAAAGTGTCTATACCGGCCGTCGCTACTATGAAGTGGGCTTACCAAAAGGTCAACTAGAAAAGTTATTTAAGAAAAAAGGTAAAAACAATGCCGATATCTTATCTACACGTGAGCAGGAAATTGTTCGATTAACCATTTTAGGATTTACGAATATGCAAATTTCAGAAAAGCTATTTATTAGTGCTAAAACGGTAGAAAACCATAAAGCCAACATTATGCAAAAGCTAAATTTAAAAAGCAAGGCTGAGCTTATTCAATACGGTATTACAAATAAGTATATTACGTAGCATACGTGGGCTGCCCAATAAAGTCTTTTTCTTTCTAAAGTCTGACGTTTTGTAATGGAACAACCTTCTATATATCTTCCCTGAGCGATAAAGCAATCTGCTTTATCGCTTTTTCTATCTAGAGTGTTATATCTATCGTTTTCCTCCTCTTATCGACAATAAATAATCGCCTTTTCTTCTGAAGGATAGGGGCTTCCCCCTATATTTTTAAAGCAATTCACACTCTATACTTAAAGAAAATAAGGTAGAAAGAAGGTGTGACGATGGAGTTTTCATTCATCGTTGTCATATTTTTAATTGGTTTTGTCGGATCATTCGTATCAGGAATGGTAGGCGTTGGGGGATCCATTATTAAATACCCTATGCTTTTATATATTCCACCATTATTTGGGTTAGCAGCTTTCAGTGCACATGAAGTATCCGGTATTAGTGCTATTCAAGTGTTTTTTGCATCGATTGCAGGAGTATGGGCATATCGCAAAAGTGGCTATTTAAACAAATCGCTAATTCTTAATATGGGTATAGCAATTTTAATAGGTAGTTTTATCGGTAGTTTTGGATCCAGCATGTTACCAGAAGCAGCAGTAAATATTGTATATGGTGTTTTAGCCTTAATTGCTGCTGTTATGATGTTTATTCCGAAAAAGCAAATTGACGATAAGCAGTTAGATCAGATTACATTTAGTAAACCATTAGCAGCGGGTTTAGCGTTTGTCGTTGGGATTGGTTCAGGGATTGTTGGAGCAGCAGGTGGATTTTTATTAGTACCAATCTTACTTGTTGTCTTGAAAATCCCAACACGTATGACGATTGCCACTAGCTTAGCGATAACATTTATTTCATCAATCGGTGGAACAGTAGGGAAAATTATGACAGGTCAAATCGACTATGGGCCAGCAGCAATCATGATTGTGGCAAGTTTACTTGCAGCTCCACTTGGCGCAAAAATAGGTGGCAAGCTCAATACAAAAGCACTACAAGCAATTTTAGCAGTATTAATTTTAGGTACAGCTATTAAAACATGGTTAGATATTTTGTAAGTAGTGAAGGTTAAAAATTACATGCTCGTATTGCAACGAGTGGTGATGATGCCACAACCAGATGCTCATTAGATATGAGTATCTGGGCTTTTTTTATGTAGGAATAATGAAGGTGGAAAAAGCGTTTTTTCAGGTAGCAGCGGACTGCTCGATGCCTATCCCAGTCGCTGATGGCTTTCTACGTTAAATTTTCAAGAGAAACATGTCCCTATTTTTACAAATAGCTGTATATATTGTGTAGAAAGGGGGTGTTACGGATGGCAAAAACCCAATTATTAGATGCATCACTTCGCTTAAAGTATGTGGTGGGACATACTGAAACAAATAAGCCGAAATTTGTAATTAAAACCTACCGTAATGTAAACGACACGCATACACCAACAGCGTTAGTAACGGTAGCGAAAGCGATTGCGAGTCTTTCATCAAAGCCACTTGACAGTATTAGTAAGCAAGAAATAACAGAATTGTCGTCATTACAATAAAAAAGGAGGTAGGACTGATGGCAAAAGTTTTAGAGTTGCAATTTCATACAGCATTAGGAAAAACGGCGACGATTGCCATTGATGCACCGAAGCCACATGTTACATCTGCTGAAATTCAACAAGTGATGCAAACAATCATTATGAGTAATGTATTTGGTGGACAAGCAGGTGCTTTGGTTGGCATAAAAGGTGCACGTATGATTGATCGTCAAGTTTCAGCGTTTAACATGAACGAATGAATGAAATGGTCTTTGCAGTTGTTGCAAAGACCATTTTTAAGACAAGCAAAGCATGTCGAAAGGAGAGGGCAGTATGGAACAATGGCTGACAATGTTATCTGATATTGGTTTTCCTATCCTCATGTCGTTTTACTTATTACATCGAGTAGAGGTTAAGCTTGATGCGATTCATGATGTGATTGTTTCACTTAAGTGAAGTTGACTTCACAAAGATGTACGAAAGCTGTCACGACAGGTGGTTGTCAACGCTTACATCATTCGATAAGATGGGGGTAGTGTAAGTAGGGAGTGTGTAAAGATGAAAAATAAAGTAATGTGGTTTGTACTACTATTGACTTTAGTGACTGTACTTAGTGCATGCGGGAACGCAAAGTTTAAAGCTGATTATAGTTTGGAAATGCAGGATTTTGAACATATTAATCAACGAGGAGAAACTGTTTCACTAGACAGTTTAAAAGGGAAACCTTGGTTGGGCATGTATATATTTACGAATTGTAATTCAGTTTGTCCACCAATGACGTTTAACATGACGCAAGTGCAAGAAAAGCTGAAGAAAAAAGGGATAGAGGATTATAATATTGTCGCTTTTTCAGTAGATCCTGAGGTGGATACGCCGGAAGTACTAGCTGATTATTTAACGAGATACACTGTACCTGACGAATCTAAATGGAATCTCCTTACAGGATATTCACAGTCATATATTGAGCAATATGCAGTGAAATCAACAAAATTACTTGTCAAAGACGACCCGAATTCAGATCAAGTAATCCACGGTATTCAGTTTTTCTTAGTGGATAAAGACGGAATTCTTGTAAAACAATATGACGGATACGCAAAAGATGCAAACGATGTTCCAATCGATACAATTGTTTCGGATTTAGAAACGTATATAGATGAAAACTTATAACATGATAAGCTAGTGCTACATTGACATAGCGCTAGCTTTTTTGTAGCATGATGACAATACTTCGCGGGTATTTAAGGTTAAATCGCGGGTATTTCATGATTTTTCGCGGGTATTCAGTGGTAAATCGCGGGTAATACCATGCTTTCCGCGGGTATTAACTTGTATCCACAGAGAAATAGTTTGAGAATTGGGAATTGTTTGGGTGACTGGCACAAGGGGGAGGTAGTTAGAAATGAGCATAGGTGAAACATATTTAAAAGCTGTACGAGAAAGATTTAAAACGATTAAAGCGGACGGTGATAAAGCGATCGCACAATTAGATATTGAGCAATTGCACTGGGCTTTCAATGAAGAGTCCAATAGTATTGCAGTCATTGTCAAACATGTAAGTGGCAACATGATTTCAAGATGGACAGACTTTTTAACGACAGATGGAGAAAAAACAACAAGAAATCGTGATGAAGAATTTATTGATAGTATTGATACTAAAGAAGAGCTAATAACTATTTGGGAAAAGGGTTGGCAAGTCTTCTTAGATTCACTACTAAGCTTAACCGAGATGGATTTAATGGCACATGTCTTCATAAGAGGACAACAACATACAGTGATTGATGCGATAGAAAGACAGATGGCCCATTATGCAGCACATGTTGGGCAAATTATCTATGTTGGGAAGCAAATAAAAGGGGAAGAATGGAAAACATTGAGTATTCCAAGAGGGCAATCGCAGCTATTTACAGAAGCGATGAAAAAAAGCTAATTTTTAATTTTCAAAATTGTTTGGGTGTCAGGCACCAAAAAAAGCGCCATTCCTTCAAGTAGTCCTTGAGGGAATGGCGTTTTCTTATGAGCGATGATCTTCCCAACAGTCTGTATTTTTCAAACCTGGGATGGACTTTGCGTAAAATACAGGATTTTTTCCTGCTTTTCGTTGTAGTGTAAAATCATCTAATACACGGAAAGCTATTTTACCAAGTATCATAATTACCGTAATATTGATGAGCGCCATAAGACCCATAAATAAATCCGCTAAGTTCCAAACAAGTTGAACTTGTGCTACGGAGCCGAACATTACCATGGCCAGCACAAGTAGACGATAAACGGTCATCCAGCTTTTATGAGCATTGATAAACTCAATATTGGATTCACCGTAATAATAGTTACCAATAACAGAACTGAATGCGAAGAAAATAATACTGATGGCGATAAAATAAGGAGCCCAGTCACCAACATGCACTGCTAGAGAATTTTGTGTAAGGACGATTCCATTACTTTCACCTGTTTTATATAAGCCCGCTAAAATAATGATAAATGCAGTGGCAGAACAAATCATAATTGTATCAAAAAATACGCCTAAACTTTGCACAAGTCCTTGTTTAGCAGGATGTGATGTATTGGCAGTTGCTGCTGCATTCGGCACACTCCCCATACCAGCTTCATTGGAAAATAAGCCTCGACGAACACCTTGCATAATGGCTACCCCAATGGCACCGCCCGCAGCTTCTTGAAGACCGAACGCTTGAGAGAAAATAAGTTTAAACACGGTTGGGATTTCCCCTAAATTTGTTACAACGACATAAAGTGCAACGAGTAAATAAAAGACGGCCATTACAGGTACAATTACTTGTGTAAATTTAACAATTCTATGTACACCACCGAAAATGATCATAGCCGTTAACACTACTAATACAATGCCGATAATAAATGGTCTAATATTAAATGCTTCACCTACAGAAGTCGCAATCGTATTAGACTGTACTGCGTTAAAAATAAAGCCAAAGCTTAATGTTAAAAGGATACTAAAAACAATCCCTAACTTTCTATGACCTAATGCCTTTTCTATATAATAGGCAGGGCCACCACGAAAAGTATCGCCGTCTTTTACTTTATACACTTGAGCAAGTGTACTTTCAATAAAAGCGGTTGCCATACCAAGAATGGCAATAATCCACATCCAAAATACGGCACCAGGACCACCGACACCTATAGCAAGTGCAACACCTGTTATATTACCCGTACCTACACGAGACGCTGCGCTAATCGTGAAAGCTTGGAACGGAGAAACCCCCGACTCACCATCTCTTTTTTCTGTTATTAAACGAAACATTTCTGGGAAAAGACGTACTTGTACAAATTTAGAGCCAAATGAAAAATATAATCCAGCAGCTAATAATAATATGATTAAAAGATACGTCCATAGAATATTATTTGTATTATCTACTATATTTGATATCCACTCCATTTATATTCCTCCTTTTTTTAATAAGTTTTAGTCTACACTCTTTTTTTATAAAATATCAAATTTTTAAAAATTCTTAATAATAAAAAGATATTTTTCTCGAAATGATTTGCTGTGTGGTGGTAATATATAGAAAAGGTAAAATGGATATAGTTCACCGTTGTGGTAACACAATACTTTTTCCAAATTAGTATTCAACTTGCTTTTTCTTTTATACCTTTAATTTGAATACATGAAAATGTATCGAGAGCAGTTTATTTAAAAATGACGATTAATAGAATAGGGAGTGGATGATGTGAAAACGATTGGCTTAATTGGTGGTATGAGCTGGGAATCTTCAGCTATGTATTATCGCCTTCTAAATGAGCAAGTGAAGCAACAATTGGGTGGTTTACATTCGGCAAAATGCATTTTATATAGTGTCGATTTTCAAGAAATTGAATACTATCAAGCAAATGAACAATGGCAAAATGCAGGAGAAATACTAGGAGAGGCTGCTTGGTCTTTAGAAAAAGCAGGTGCCGATTTCATTGTGATCTGTACGAATACAATGCATAAGGTCATAGAATTTATGGAAGCGCGTTTGACTATTCCGATTTTACATATTGCCGATGCAACAGCCGTTCAAATTCAACAGGCTGGTCTGCAAACGATTGCGTTGCTTGGCACAAAATATACGATGGAGCAAGATTTTTATAAACATAGAATTGAACAGTTTGGCATAAATGTAATGGTGCCAAACGAGGATGAACGAACAATGGTTAATCAAATTATTTATGAGGAATTATGTTTAGGGAAGATTGAACCAACTTCAAAAGAAAACTATTTACAAATTATTGAGCGCCTTGTGAAATCAGGTGCGCAAGGAATTATTTTAGGTTGTACGGAGATTGGTTTACTAATACAACAAGAAGATGTCCAAGTCCCTGTTTTCGACACGACTATTATTCATGCGCTTGCTGCTGTAGAACATGCATTAAAAGAGTAAAAAGCATTGAGAAGGGGTGAAAAAATGACACAAAAAGTGCGGGAGTTGGGTATGATCATTGGCACATTACCAGTCGGTAAAAAAAATTGCATTACGGATGTACAAGGTGTTCAAGTTGGGCATGTCACACTGGATGAAAAGCTAGATGATGTGGGGGCATATGCATGTACTGGGGTGACGGCGATTTTACCACATGGTGGCAATTTGTTTCAACAAAAAGTTACAGGTGCTAGTTATGTGCTAAATGGTTTCGGCAAAACGACAGGACTCGTGCAAGTCAATGAACTAGGTGTTATTGAAGCTCCTATTATGCTAACAAATACGTTTGGGGTGCCCGCAGTAACGCAAGGAACATTGCAATATATGTTAAATTCTAATCAGGATATTGGTCTTTCTACAGGGACAATTAATTTGGTTGTTGGGGAATGTAATGATAGTTATTTAAATTCGATTCGAGCTTGCCCAATCACACCAGAGCACGCGCTCCAAGCAATTCGTAATGCGTCCGAAAATACCGCTAAAGAAGGTGCAGTTGGAGCGGGAAAAGGCATGATTTGTTTCGGCTATAAGGGCGGAATAGGTTCTGCATCGCGCATAGTGACTCTAGAACAAGATAAAATTAGCTATACAGTGGGGATTATCGTGCTAAGTAATTTCGGTCATAGCTCAGAGTTTATAGCTGAGCGTTACAATCTGCCAAATTCTAATAGCAATGCTGCGTTCTCACCAACAGATGGTTCCATTATTATTGTGTTAGCAACAGATGCACCGCTTAGTAGTCGCCAATTAACACGTGTTATTAAACGTTGTGGTATAGGGCTTGGACGAACAGGTAGCCATTTCTCTCATGGAAGTGGTGATATTGTCATCGGCTTTACAACGGCACACCATATTGCGCATCATTCGTCCCAACATTTGGAGACACGTATACAGCTACGTGAAGATCATCCTCTTATGAATCATTTATTTACCGCTGCTGCGGAAGCAACAGAAGAAGCTATTTTAAATTCCCTGTCACAAGCGCAAACAACAACGGGTCGAGACGGACACGTAGTAGAAGCCTATTCATTTAAAAAATAAACGAAAAGCTATTGAACATTCAAATGTTTCAATAGCTTTTTTGTTTACATGTTGAACGCTTGCCAAAAAAAGTCTCTATAGTGTTTTCTTTTTAGTGTAAATACACCTGATAATCATCTAATACATACATCAACTCTTATGCTATCCACGCGGTACTATTTTACTAACTAGAAGGTCGGGTAACTGGATAGAGGACACCTTTATGTTGCTTCAAGAGGTACATTCTTTACCTAACATTCCTAGCATAATGTGTAAGGGCAATACAACTTGTAGAATGAAAAACAAAATCAGAGCAGATTGCACTTATTTCAAGCAATGAAACTAGGTTTACGTCCAGAAATAGAAAAAGTTCAATGAAGAGCTCAGACGCATGCCACAATTCTAGATGCAATTATTAAGGCGAATGGATGGGTTCTTTTGCTACAACGCTTCTACAAATGCCTGTCTATCTTTTGGGGAAATCTGAATGGTTTTATATTTTTCGTAATTGATTTCTATGCGATGAACGGAAAGTGATGGTGCCACAAAAGGATTCGTTGTATGCCGATTGGATTTCATTTTAATAAGCCCATACGGTATTTGGAGTGTATCAGTTCGATTTTGTAGCGAGTATTGAACCATATTGTTCTTAATAATTACCATTGTATCACCTCCATAAAAACTTCCCTTTCATTAAGATATTTGGGCAATCATGTCTATTTTTAAAGTTTACTTAATCGCTAAAGTCGTATAAAAAAATAAATGTTTCGACCATATATTGTAGTGTTTAAGCGCTGCATAGCAAATTTTGTATAACGATTAGATAATAACCATTATTATGTAATTATTGTTTTTTTATCTAGTCAACTATGAAGCGGTGTGTTAATATTCAATGAAAATACTGAATTATCTAATAATTTAACATTCTTTACGATAAAAGGTGATGCGAATGCATGAAAAATTATTGCTGCCAATTGCACACGAGACACCGACAAATCCATCCAATCCTATTGTGCTTAACAGTTGTGAGCCATTGATGAACATTGACCACCTACACCCAAGAATCTTTACCCAGCCCGTGTACTATAAACAACAAATTGCTAGTAGCTTACAATCCATTTACTTGCGCCAAGCAGTATATGAGCGATTACAACAAGCTTTATTACTATTACCTGAAAACTATAGTTTGATTGTCTATGACGGATACCGGCCGCTACAAGTGCAACAATATTTATTTACACATTTTGCTGCGCAACTCAAAGACCAACACCCAAACTTCACAAAAGAAGAAATTTTTAACAAGACATTAAAATTTGTCGCTTTTCCAAGGGAGGGGCAAGAGCATCTACTACCACATTTAACGGGAGGTGCCATTGATTTAACGCTCGCAAATAGTAAAGGGAAAGCGTTAAATCTTGGTACAGCATTTGATGAGCTTAGTGAGAAATCTGCGACCCGTTATTTTGAACAGCATCCTAATGAAAATAAGGAAGCCTGTGTTCATCGGCGTCTTTTGTATCACTGTATGACGGCAGTTGGCTTTACGAATTATGCTGAGGAATGGTGGCATTATGATTTACACAATATAGCTTGGGCAAGAAGGATAAATGCCAAACAAGCTTTTTACGGTGCAATAGAGGCACACATTGATGACAATTTGATAAAGGAGTATCGATATTTATGAAAGTCTATATTAGTGCAGATATTGAAGGCATTACAGGCACAACATCTTGGAGTGAAACGGAACTGAATGCGCCTGACTATTATTTTTTTCAAAAGCAGATGACGAAGGAAGTGGAGGCAGCAATTGAAGGTGCCATTTTAGGAGGCGCCACAGAAATTTTACTAAAGGATGCGCATGATTCAGCTCGTAATCTTGATATTTCGAATTTGCCAGTTAATTGTAAGGTCATTCGCGGATGGACATATGATCCGATGTGTATGGTAGCCGGACTTGATAGTAGTTTTGACCGTGCTATTTTCATCGGCTATCACAGTAAAGGAGGCAGTGAACGTAATCCATTAGCACACACGCTATGTGTTACTGCTGATATTAAAATTAATGGTGAATACGCAAGTGAGTTTCTTATCAATACGTATGCCGCTGCTTTACATGGTGTTCCTGTTTCATTTGTTAGTGGAGATGTTGGACTAACAGAAGAAATTCAATCCTTCAATCGCAATATTGTGACATTTGCTACCAAGGAAGGGGTGGGGAATGCCACAATAAGTGTCAGTCCTCAATTGGCAATTGCTGAAACGAAACGACTTGTGGAAGCCTCTATGAAGGTCTCCCGAGATGACTTACAAGTGACATTGCCTCAGCGATTTATAGTGGAAATAATTTACCGTGACCATACACGCGCTTACCGCAATTCCTTTTATCCAAGTGCAACGTTTAAGCCCCACAACACGGTTGAATTTGTCACGGATGATTATTTTGAAGTACTTCGAATTTTACAGTTCTTAACTTAAGAATAGACTGTAGGTGAATGCATGAAGATTAAAGATATTGTTGTTGCAACGGTAGAAGCCCCCCTTATTGTGCCATTTAAAACAGCATTAAGAACCGTGCGTAGCATTGAAAATATTGCCGTTTACGTTCATAGTGAGCACGGACAAATTGGCATAGGTGAGGCTGCGCCAACTGCTGTTATTACAGGGGAAACTTTAGGTTCGATTAGAGATGCTATTGAACACTATATTAAGCCGGCCATAGTAGGTATGGATTTACAAGAAATAGCCGTTGTGATGGAGCGAATGGACAACAGTATTTATCAAAATACGAGTGCGAAAGCGGCGGTAGATATGGCGCTTTATGATTTATTGGCACAGCATCACAAGACGCCATTGTATAAATTATTAGGGGGCTATCGCAAGGCATTAACAACAGATATTACAATTAGCGTGAATAGCGTAGCGGACATGATAAAAGATAGCCTATCAGCGGTGGAACGTGGCTTTCAAATATTGAAGGTCAAGGTTGGCAAGGATCCAGCGACAGATGTCCAGCGCGTGACGGCTATACGGGATGCAGTAGGCAAAGCCATTACATTACGTGTAGATGCCAATCAAGGGTGGACGCCAAAAGAAGCGGTTCGGATAATTCGTGCACTTGAAGATGCAAATAGCAATATCGAATTAGTGGAACAGCCTGTGCACTATGCTGATTTAACGGGTATGCAATATGTAACAGCCAATACGTTGACAAATATATTGGCTGATGAAAGTGTCTTTTCGGCAAAAGATGCCCTCACTATTATCGAACGACGTGCTGCTGATTTCATCAATATTAAATTAATGAAAACAGGTGGCATTTTTCATGCGCAAAAGATTTGCCATATTGCAGAAGCGCATGGCATTGCTTGTATGATGGGCTGCATGCTTGAAACAAAAATTAGTGTGAGTGCGGCTGCACATTTTGCTGCATCACAAAAAAATATCACAATGATAGATTTAGACGGACCAAGTTTATGTTTGAAAGATCCTATTGCAGGTGGTCCTATTTTTAACAATGATCGAATCACAATGACGGATGCAAATGGAATAGGATTTTCAAGATAAAAATACGTAGGGGGATGCTTATGAGGAAAAGGAAATGGTTTCTTTTAGTATGTCTAGTCGTCTTTCTTTGTGCAGCCTGTAGTAATGATTCTTCTGACGAGAAAAAATCAGAGTATCGGGTCGTTTATTCAGGTGAGATTAAAACATTAAACTATTTAAAAACCTCTGAAACAAATGAATTTGCTGTAGCTGCCAATTTAGTGGATGGCCTCATTGAATATGATAAGTATGGGATTGTGCAACCAGGCTTAGCGAAAGAATGGTCGTCAAATGAAGATGCGACTGTTTGGACATTTAAGCTACGTGATGATGTAAAATGGGTTACCCATAATGGAAAGGAATATGCAGATTTAGTGGCACAAGACTTTGTGGATGGTTTGCAGTATGTGCTCGATGCAAAAAATGAATCTTCGACCGTCTGGAGTGCCATGGTAGTCAAAAATGGGGAGGCGTTTTATAACGGTGAGCTAACTGATTTTTCAAAAGTGGGCATCAAAGCAATCAATCAACATACGGTTGAATACACGCTGGAGGCTCCTACACCTTATTTTCTGTCGATGTTGAACTATGTATGTTTCTTCCCTGTAAATGGGAAGTTTTTAACGGAAAAGGGCGAGCAATTTGGAACTACACGTGAAAATTTCCTGTATAACGGTGCCTATCTATTAGACAAATTCGAACCTCAAAATGAGCGTGTTCTTGTAAAAAATGATACGTATTGGGATAAAGACAACGTGCTGATTGATCGCATTCGGTATAAATATAACAAAGAAGCAGCAACCGTTGCGCCCGAACTATTTTTACGGGGCGAAATCGACACAGCAACGATTCCTACTTCGATCATTGACGAATGGCTGAAGGATGATAAGAAAAAATCCCAAGTACGTCAAACGCAAAATAATTTTTATTCGTATTTTTATGCCCTAAACTTTGACCCGCAATTCGCTGCGGAATATGAACCTGAAAACTGGAAGATTGCCGTTAATAATAAAGATTTCAGAAAATCGCTTTTCCATGGGCTTGATCGTGTATCAGCGATGCTAACGGTGGAACCATTTAACCCTCAAGATTTACTAAGCAATACGATCACACCGAAAAACTTTGTTGATGTTGAAGGAGTCGACTATACACAACTTGATTCATTAGCGGCGATTACAAACAATGATTCTTTTAATAAAGATTTAGCTTTACAGTATAGGGACAAAGCGAAGGCGGCATTAGAAGGGAAAGCGACTTTCCCAGTAAAGGTATTAATGCCATATAACGCCGGAATGCCTGACTGGGCCAATCGTACCCAAGTCATTGAACAACAAGTCGAAAAATTATTAGGTACTGACTATGTGGATATTATCGTTGAAGCAGGTCCTTCGACAGGTTTCTTATCAGAAGTTCGACGCCCTGGTAAATTTGCATTACTAGAAGCGAACTGGGGGCCAGATTATGCAGACCCGTCAACGTATACAGAACCATTTAGTGTGGATGGTACTTACAATAAGCCAGAATTAGCTGAAGGCTATAAGGAAGCAAATGGTCAAACTGTTTACTTAAATTTATTAGAAAAGGCGAAAGCGACAATCGATACGGCCGAGCGTTATAACCTTTTTGCTCAAGCAGAAGCTTTCTTAATTGAAGAGGCCTTTGTTATTCCATACTCTGTAGGTGGTAGCGGTTATGTTGCTTCAAAATTAAATCCATTTGAAGCCCAGTACTCACCATTTGGTGTGACAGCAGAGAAGTTTAAAGGACAGCAAGTGTTAGCAAAGCCAATGAGTAATGATGACTTTAAGAAAGCATTGGCACAGTGGGAGCAAGAACGTATGGATGCATTGGCGAACGCAGCCAAATAAAAGAAAGGAATAATCATTGCCAAAATGCAATCCGTAGGCGTATAGTGGTGATTTTTCAATATCGAGGAGATGACCGAAAATGCTGATTCGGCATCTCCTTCCTGCTTTTGTAACAGTTTTACTGGAGGGAGGATGCTTAAATGCTTTGGTATGTAGGAAAGCGCTTGTTACAATCCATTGTTACGCTATTTATTATTATCACAATTGTGTTCTCATTACTACGATTAATGCCAGAAGAAGGCTACTTAGGGGCAGCGGCAGAGAAAATGTCACCCGCACAAAAAGAAGTGTATTTAACGAATTTAGGATTACGTGATCCATTGCTTGTTCAATTGGGGAATTTTTATACGGATTTATTGCAAGGTGATTTAGGCAAATCCGTTACATATCGTACGGATGTGCCTGTTGTGACAATACTTGCAGATAAAATCATGTATTCATTGTTCTTTGGGTTAGGAGCAGTTGGCATATCGCTGTTAATCGGTGTACCGCTCGGAATATTAATGGCACAAATGAAGGGGCGCTGGCTGGATCGGTTAGGAACTGGCTATATAGTTTTTGTCGTTGCAGTACCAGCAGCAGTGTATTACTTAGTTATTCAAATGTATATTACAGATATTTTCCGTTTGCCGATGTTGTTTGATGAATATAAGCCAATCACCTGGCTATTACCGCTTACTTCGATGGCACTAGCACCGACTGCTTCCTATGCGATGTGGATGCGCCGGTACATGGTAGATGAATTAAACAAAGATTACATTAAGCTTGCACGTGCGAAAGGCGTGAAAGAGCGTACCTTAATGTTTAGTCATGTATTACGCAATGCTTTTATTCCAATGGCACAATATTTGCCAGCGACGATTCTTTTTACGATTACAGGCTCCATTTATATCGAATCTTTATATTCTATTCCAGGGATGGGTGGATTACTCGTGGATGCTATTCAACGACAGGATAATACGATTGTACAAGGTTTAGTACTAGTTTTTTCATCATTTGGAATTATTGGCTTAATTTTAGGTGATATTGCGATGGCGCTCGTGGACCCACGGATTAAATTAGGGAAAGGGGAGAGTGTGCGCTAATGAGCATGTATACAGAGGAAATCGATCATATATCAGACAAGTCTCGTGCACAACTATTTGACTTTGTAGAAGCGACTGATGGTCAGGCAGAAGGCACCGCCTACTCCAATTATTCTTATTGGCGCTCCACTTGGAAATCATTTTTAAAAAATCGAGTGGCTGTTTTCTTATTAGTAATGGTTTGCATTATTGTGGCGTTCACCATTTTTCAGCCGTATTTGCCAGCACAAAAATCTCCGACCGAAATCTATCTCGATGACCAAACGGGATTACAGGCACGCAATATTGCCCCCAATGCCGAGTTTTGGTTTGGTACAAACTCCATTGGACAAGATTTATGGTCCCGAATTTGGGCTGGCACAAGGACCTCGTTAATGATTGGCTGTGTGGTCGCATTGGTGGAAGCGTTTATCGGCATTACAATCGGAACACTGTGGGGCTTTTCTCGTAAGCTAGAAATGCCGATTACACAGCTTTATAACGTTGTAGATAATATCCCGACAACAATTGTCCTTATTTTAATGTCTTATATTTTACGTCCGAGCATTTCTACCATAATTATTGCTATGTGCATTACGGGGTGGGTAGAAATGGCGCGCTTTATTCGAAATCAAATCGTAATTTTACGAGATCGGGAATACAATTTAGCATCGAAATGTTTGGGGACATCAGACTATCGAATTATTATAAAAAATTTATTACCTTACTTAATCTCAGTTATTATGCTTCGCATGAGTTTAGCGATTCCGTTTGCGATTGGCGCAGAAGTGTTTTTAACATATATCGGTTTAGGGCTACCAATTAGTGAACCATCATTAGGGAATTTAATTAATGAAGGGCGTGTCTTGATGATGTCACCTGATTTAAGGTATCAGTTAATTTTCCCAAGTATTGTACTAAGTATTATTACGATAGCATTTTATATTATTGGGAATGCATTTGCAGATGCAGCAGATCCAAAAAATCATGTATAGAAGGGAGATGATTGTTTGTGAAGCAAATAAATTCCCGTATTTTAACGATTGAAAACTTAGTCATTACATTTACACTACGAGGGCAAGTACTAACAGCTATTAGGGGAATCTCTCTTGATTTATATAAAGGAGAAAGTCTAGCCATTGTTGGTGAATCAGGTTCAGGAAAATCTGTTCTAATGAAATCAATTATGGGCTTGCTCGATAAAAATGGTTCGATTGCCCAAGGTCAAATTATATACAATGGTATGGATTTAGCGCTATTTAACACAGAACAACAATGGTTAACTATTCGAGGAAAAGAAATCGCAATCGTTACACAAGATCCGATGACATCATTGAATCCATTGAAAACGATTGGCAAACAAATTGAGGAATGTGTGGTGTTACACCAAGGGCTCAAGGGCAAAGCAGCTTATACTGAAACACTTAAATTATTAACCGACGTCGGTATTGGTGATGTAGAGAAACGCTACAAGCAATACCCTCATGAATTTTCAGGAGGCATGCGGCAACGAATTGTGATTGCTATTGCGCTCGCGTGTAAACCGAAAATTTTAATTTGTGATGAGCCAACAACCGCATTGGACGTAACTATACAAGCACAAATTTTGCAACTTCTAAAAAGCCTTCAGCAAAAATATAGCTTAACAATCGTTTATATTACACATGATTTAGGCGTTGTAGCAAAAGTTGCGGACCGTATCGCGGTCATGTATGCAGGGGACATACTCGAAGTTGGTCGTACACATGAAGTGTTTTTTAATGGAAAACATCCGTATACATGGGCGCTTCTTTCGTCACTACCACAACTTGGGTTAAAAGGGCAACCGCTTTATTCGATTAAGGGGACGCCACCCAATCTTTTTAAAAAAATTAAAGGTGATGCGTTTGCCCCGCGCAATCCATTTGCTTTAAAAATTGATTACGAAGTACGTCCGCCATTTTTTCAAGTAAGCGATACACATTTCGCGCGCACTTGGCTGTTGGATCCCCGTGCGCCCAAAGTGGAGCCTCCAGCAGCGTTACAAGCTTTTTTTGAAGAAGGGAGGCAGTACGCCAATGAGCGATAAAGAAGTATTATTAGAAGTGAAAAATTTGCACATTGTGTTTGGTAAAGGCAAACATAAATTTGTGGCAATAGATGATGTCAGCTTTCATATTTATAAAGGTGAAACATTCGGATTAGTTGGCGAATCGGGCTCTGGTAAAACGACTATTGGCCGCGCTATAATGCGCATCAATGAAGTAACGAGTGGTCAAATATTGTACCGTGGAAAGAACATTAACGGTAAAATCTCGAAGGATTGGGACAAACAAATAACGCAAAAAATCCAAATGATTTTTCAAGACCCGATGGCTTCGCTTAATGAACGGGCAAAGGTGGATTATATTATATCGGAAGGTCTGATTAATACGAAAAACTTTAAAGATGAAGCGGAGCGTCAGCAAAAAGTACAAAACGCACTTTTAGATGTTGGCTTATTACCCGAGTTCGCGAGTCGCTTTCCGCATGAATTTTCTGGCGGTCAGCGTCAACGGATTGGCATTGCACGTGCATTAGTAATGGAGCCAGAGTTTATTATTGCGGATGAACCAATTTCAGCCCTCGACGTATCGATACGAGCGCAAGTGCTCAATTTATTATCGACGATTCAACAACGAAACAACTTAACCTATTTATTTATTGCCCATGATTTATCAATTGTTCGATTTATTACAGACCGTACGGCAGTCATTTATAAAGGCAAAATTGTGGAGTTAGCAGAGACCGAAAAACTTTTTTCTAATCCAATTCACCCGTACACAAGAGCATTGTTATCAGCAGTGCCAGAACCCAATCCGTATAAGGAGCGAGAAAAGGTCGTAGAAATTTACAACCCGTTACAGCATCAATATGAGCTAGCGCCTCCTTCATTTACAGAAATAGAAGAAGGGCATTATGTTTTAGCTAATGAAGAGGAAATAGCCAATTATCGTACATTACGAAAAGTAGAGGTGAGCGAATGATTGTGCCTAAAGCTTTGCTAAAAGGGGATACGATTGGTCTACTTAGTGCTTCTGGTGCTACACCACCAGAAAAGCTAGCTCCCGCCATTACTAGTATTGAGAAACTTGGTTTTAACGTCATTGTGGGGGAAACATGTCGTGTTAGACATGGATATTTAGCTGGTTCAGACGAACTGCGCGCATATGATGTCAATGAAATGTTCCGCAATCCCCATGTGAACGGCATTTTTTGTATTCGTGGAGGATACGGGGCAACGAAAATTTTACCAAGACTAGATTATGAGATGATACAAGCAAATCCCAAAGTATTCGCAGGCTATAGCGATGTGACTGCACTACATATCGCCTTTAATCAAAATTGTAATTTAGTGACGTATCATACACCAATGCCTTCAACAGAATTTATTCAACAAAATATGGATCATTATACATGGAATTCATTTTTGAATTGTGTGATGGCAACAGATACCATGCCGTTTCTGTTGGAAAATCCTCCACAGCAACCAATGACTACACTCCTAACAGGGACTGCAACAGGTCAACTCGTTGGGGGCAATTTAACATTGATTACAGCGTCACTTGGCACGCCATATGAAATTGATACAAAAGGTAAAATTTTATTTTTAGAAGATATAGATGAGAGTGAGCAGCGTATAGATCGCATGCTGACACAGTTAAAATTAGCTGGGAAGCTTGATGATGCAGTAGGTTTACTATTAGGGGCATGGACAAATTGCGGGCCTGAAAACCCGAAGCAGCCAGAACAGAGCTTATCCTTAAACACCATTTTTAAGGAAATCTTAACACCTTTGAAGAAACCTATTTTATCAAATCTTGCTTGTGGTCACTGTTTACCAACGATGTCACTGCCTTTAGGTCGTATCGTAACCATAGATGCGGAAACGCAAAGCATTACAGTGGTAGGGTAGGTGCATGATGCAGCCAACGATTCAACGTATTATACAGGAAGCTCCATATAAAGTGCATATGTTTGTAAAAGATTTTAAGACAAATGACTTTGTTATCAACGAGTGTCTAGATGAAGCTTTTTCCAGTGCTAGCTTAATTAAAGTGCCTATACTCATTGCTATTTTCGATTATATAGATGTATGCAATATACCTATCAATCAAGTAATAGCCATTAGCCCTAGCGATTCGGTTGATTTTAGTGTGATTAGTGAACAGAGAGTAACATCCTGCACAATCTATGAACTGTGCGTTTGGATGATTACGACAAGTGATAATACTGCGACAAATGTGTTAATTGATGTAATCGGTATGGAAGCGCTAAATAAGTACTTTCATAAAATCGGACTGACCCATACACAATTACAAAGAAAAATGATGGACTTTGAGCGACTTGCAAAAGGCATTGATAATATAACAACAGCGCGCGATATGGCGCATCTATTTAGCCAAATTTATAGGCAAAATCTGCTATCTCCAGTGTTAAGCCAGCTTGCTATTGATATCTTGTGTCGTCAGCGTTTTCATGAATGCTTGCGCCGTTACATCGTCGATGATGTGACAATCGCCCATAAAACAGGTGGTCTTGATACCGTTGACCATGATGTTGGCATTGTTTACAGTCACGTACAAGATTATGGTATTGGCGTTTTTATCTCAGAGGTCAAGCATAATGATGTCGCTCGACAATTAATCGGTCGTCTTTCAAAGGTAGTCTATGACAAGATGATAGGAGTGAAAGGAGAGACAACATGAACGCAATTGTCATTGCTATGATGGCTAATCTTTATGCTGAACCCAATCGTCATGCTGAGCTTGTTGATGAAATACTTTACGGTATGCCTGTTCAAATTATAGAACAATTAGAAAATGATTGGCTGTACGTTCGCACTGCCTATCGCTATGAAGGTTATTGTCAGCGAAAGCATGTCCTTTTCGATGATGCGATTACAAATACATGGATTCAAAAGGCTCAACATGTTATTGGACAGCGTTTCGCAGATGTTTTACAAGAACCGAAAATACAAAGCACCAAAATCATCACATTGGTAAAAGGTTCTATTTTATACAATGTAGATTCCGACACGACATCAAACACGCCATGGACTGCCGTTCAATTAGCGACGGGCGAAATTGGCTATTTACGTTCACAATGGTTGCATCCTAAAATTGCTGAACATACTTTTGAAGAGCATGCGTTTCGAGAAAATGTTGTACAAACAGCACTAAGCTATATAGCCACACCGTATCGTTGGGGAGGTAAGTCACCGCTAGGCATAGATTGTTCGGGCTTATGTTCGATGGCTTATCTGCTAAATGGCGTAATTATTTTCCGAGATGCTAGAATTGTAGAAGGTTTTCCAATTAAGGAGATAACAATTGATCGTATGCAAAAAGGAGATTTGCTATTTTTCCCAGGGCATGTAGCACTGTATCTAGGGCAGACTCTTTATGTTCATGCCTCACTTGGTGGCAATGAGGTCAATGTCAATAGCCTTGATGAACAACATCCGTTATATCGCCAAGATTTAGCAACGACTATTACCGCAATCGGAAGCTTGTTTTAAATGTATGTAATGCTTGAAGAAAAATGGATGCAAAAAAACGAGGCATTTGACGGTAGTTGCATCGTCGAATACCTCGCCTTGTGTATGTTTACGCTAATATTGATAAATATTTAACTGTTGTCCAGCTTCAATATTATCTGAACGCAATTGATTCCATTGTTTAATGGATGTTACTTTAACATTATGCGTCTGTGCGATATGCATCAGCGAGTCACCATCCGCAACTGTAATGGTTTTTTTATTTTTTACAGGGCTGTCGTATTGTTGTAAGTCGTATTTTGCAATTAGACTATTTAACTTTTCATTGTAAGTTGAATCTGTTGCGTAAGAGCCTGTTAAAAATTTTGTCGCATCTGCATAGGATGTTGTGTTGCTTTTAAAGACACCTGTATAAAAATTTTTGTTCCAAGACACACCATTGCGGAGTAATTGGACATAATCTTTCATGGATTCTTCGTAGGAAGGATATTTGCGGAATTCAGCCATCACTGTTGTCAGATTACCAGAGCCATCATCCTCAACTGTTTCAAGTGTCACGGAATCATTTTGAAATTTGCCTTTCATACCAAATAAATTGTTATTAGGAGTGGAACTAAGACCACTTTGCCCATGCTTACTTTCTAAAATGGCTTGCGCAATCATGACAGATGCATATAAGTCATTTTCAGCACCGAGTTGTCGTGCTGTTTCTGCAATAGAGCCAATAAATTCTTCCACACTTGGGCCTTCATCTACATATTTTTGAACGGCAGTGTCGGTTGGCTTCAATAGCTGAATCAAAAAATAAGTGGAAATACTGATAACAGACGCTATGACAATCATTCCGATTAATAGTTTTTTGAATAATCTCATGTAGTTATAGATGTTGAATCTATGCAACACCTTCCTCCTTTCTTTTCTCTTAAAAAATCGCTTACTCTTTTCATATTGTAAAACAACTAGATAAAAAAAAGCATCGTTTTTCACTAGAATTCATAATTAATACAACGAACTTTCATATGAAAAAGTTTCATATAGCGCGTCTAAGATGTACATGAAACTATAAATCTATTAAAATCGCTTTGTCCTATTGTTAGTTTAACCGTTTGAATATGTGGAAAGATATACTAGTGGGAAGAACACGGACATTTAATCTATCAAATTTATAAGGAGCTTAGTCAATGATTGCATTTGAAAATGTTACAAAAAAATACGATAATAACCAAATTGCAGTAAATGCCATTAATTTTGAGATACAGAAAGGGGAGTTTTTTGTCATTATAGGCCCTAGTGGTTGTGGCAAGACGACATTACTAAAAATGATTAACCGATTAATTCAATTGACTGAAGGAACAATACGAATTAACGGTAAAAGAATTAGCGATTATAATATTCATGAACTACGATGGAATATTGGCTATGTGCTCCAACAAATTGCACTTTTCCCTCATATGACAATAGCTGAAAATATCGCCATTGTTCCTGAAATGAAAAAATGGGAAACGACAAAAATTCAACAACGAGTTCATGAATTATTAGAAATGGTAGGGCTAGAACCAGCTCAATATAGTGACAGAAAGCCAAATGAACTGTCGGGTGGGGAACAACAACGGGTTGGGGTTGTCCGCGCATTGGCAGCAGATCCCGAAATTATATTAATGGATGAGCCATTCAGTGCATTGGATCCAATTAGTCGAACAAAATTACAAAATGACCTGCTTGAGCTTCAACGTGCAATAAATAAAACGATTGTCTTTGTTTCACACGATATGCAAGAAGCGTTAAAACTAGGGGATCGCATCTGTGTGATGAAAGATGGAGAAATAGTACAAATTGGTACACCAAAGGAAATAATACAAAATCCCGTCAATGATTTTGTTCGAAAATTTATTGGGGTCAAGGAAGATGCATTGAATGTGTTTACCATTCAACAAGTGATTGAACCGTTTGTAGAGGCGAAACATCAAAGTTATGTGATACATAGTGTTGGTGATCAGGCTACTTTACAAGTCATTTTACAACAATTGGCGCACTATGAGTGTCTGGCAGTGAAAAGCGAAGAGGAAGTTATTGGAGTTATTACAAGGCAATCAATGTTGCAGTTTTTAGCCAACCATTCCACGGAACGGGGTGAGGCAAATGACTGATTTTTTACATGTGTTGGATGAACGCAAAGGTCAACTCATTGCATCGTTAATAGAGCATATGCAAATATCATTTATTGCCTTATTTTTTGCAGTAGTCATTGCCATCCCACTGGGTATCTACTTAACGCATCAAAAGAAAATAGCGGAAAGTATAATTGGCATTAGTGCAGCCTTACAAACAATCCCTTCATTAGCGTTGTTAGGATTGTTAATTCCGTTACTCGGCATTGGGAAAACGCCTGCTATAATCGCTCTTGTGGTCTATGCCCTCCTGCCCATTTTACGCAATACATTTACAGGCATAAACGAAGTCAATCCGTCTTTAAAGGAAGCGGCAATGGCAATGGGGATGAATACAGCAAAAAGATTAGTGAAGGTGGAACTGCCACTTGCAATGCCCGTTATAATGGCAGGCATTCGCACAGCCATGGTATTAATAGTTGGAACGGCTACATTAGCTGCATTAATAGGCGCTGGAGGATTAGGCGATATTATTTTGCTTGGTATTGATCGTAATAATACTTCGCTCATCCTATTAGGTGCAGTTCCAGCGGCCATTTTAGCATTAGTGTTCGATTATCTTTTGAAAAAGCTAGAATCACTATCTTTTAAACGAACAGTTTCGGTATTACTTGCCATTAGTGTTGCGGCTATGATGATGGTTGCAATGCCATTCCTAAACTTTAATAACAAAGCAGATATCGTCATTGCAGGTAAACTTGGTTCAGAGCCAGAAATCCTGATTAATATGTATAAATTATTGATTGAAAATGATACAGATTTAGATGTTCAATTAAAACCTGGACTCGGCAAGACATCCTTTGTTTTTAATGCCCTAAAATCAGGAAGCATTGATATATATCCAGAATTTACAGGTACGGCAATCGCAGAGTTTTTAAAAGAACAAGCGGTAAGTAACGATCAAGTAGCAGTATATCGACAGGCAAAAGAAGGTATGTTGAAGAAATTTGATATGGTTATGCTCAGTCCAATGCAGTATAACAACACATATGCTTTGGCCGTTTCAAAACAACTAGCGGAAGCTTATCAATTACAGACGATTTCTGATATCAAGGCGATGCAAGAGTCGATTAAAGCGGGATTTACGTTGGAGTTCAATGATCGTGAGGATGGTTACGTAGGCATTCAGAAGCGCTATGGGATTGATATTGCCTCTGTTACAACAATGGAACCAAAGCTAAGGTATCAAGCCATCCAATCAGGTAATATCGATTTATTGGATGCTTATTCAACTGACAGCGAATTACGCCAATATGATTTGACTGTATTAGTGGATGATCAACAGTTATTTCCCCCGTATCAAGGCGCGCCATTATTAAGAAAGGAAACACTTGAAAAATATCCTGAGCTTGAAAAGGTGTTAGGGAAACTGGCCAATCAAATCACGGATGATCAAATGCGTGAAATGAATTATCAAGTTAACGTGGAAGGGAAAAATAGTGAGGATGTAGCTAGGGCATTTTTGAAAAATGCAGGTTTATTATAAGCATTTGTATGAATCGCGGGTAAAGTGGGTTAATTCGCGGGTAAATCACGATGAATCGCGGGTAAAGTGCGATATTTCGCTGGTACATCCCGCTTTTCCGCGGGTAAAGCGTACGGCTTCATAAGTATTTTATTTTTATGTAAGAAGTTGTTATTTTTTTAGAGCTCCCCTTACAAATCATGTCGTCATATTTTAAAAACGGACATATTATAACGAGATAGGTCAAATAATGATTTTGCTATCGTTCGAGTAAGGAGCCATTGCTAAAACGCAATAGGAAGGGGCTGGGAACGTTGGGTATTGAAAAAGGAAGAAAGCACTTTGTATGCGAAGCGCTATACGATATAAAAGCACTACAGGATATCATAACAGATTTTCATTCAAAATATTATGGTCAGCTTCTTGTAAAAATAATTGGTAGTGATACCATTCCCTTTTTTTTAATAACGCATAATGGAGCACATTTACGATTAATAGATACAGTTAAACAGTTTGAAACAGAGTTTTTTCGTATAGAAGCGATTGATATAGATCGTTGTCGAGGCACTATTTCGCTGTTACGAGCCTATGATTATGAAGGCAATGAAACAAATGTAATTGCTGATGTTGTGAGATTAGAAAGAACATCGACAGAAAAATCAATTGAGTTAGGCAGTATATCAGCTATTCAGTTATTAAATCCAGACTTATTAAAAAAGAAATTTATCATTGAGCCTAAATGGTAAAATAGATGATTTACCTATAAAACTACTAAAATAATTGCAGAACTAGAGCATCTGTCCATATGCAAGCTGCGTAATCTGAATTTAATAGAAAGAGTCTATAGAAAGGAAGATTAACGCATGACAATTATAGGAATGTTGCATCATCGTCTAGATCCTAAAACTGTTATCAAGTCATATGCATATGCAGCAGTTGCAAAAGCAGAAGGAGTAGAATTTTTTTACTTTACACCTAAAAAGGTAAACTTTGACAATCGTACGATCAATGGGCAGGTATTAGAAGATGGGCAATGGCATGAAAGAGTGATGCCCTTTCCAGATGTAATTTATAATGCTGGAAGTCCAGAAAAATTAGCGGTGTCAAAAAAAATAATAGAGAGATTGAAAAAGGAGATTCCGTTTACTACACATTCAATCGGTAATAAATGGAATGTTATGGAGCGACTTAAAGAGGCGAAAGAATTTGATAAATACATTATTCCAACAGAAATAGTAAAAAACACAGATGTCTTTCATAGCTATATAGCCCACCATAAAAAAATCGTATTTAAGCCGATTGACGGCAGGAAAGGAAAAGGAATCTATTTTATTATCAAAATAGGAGACCATTTTGAGGTACGGCAAAATAGCGAGAATCGTATGTACTCAAAGCAACAGTTAAATGCATTAATCCATGAACTTCTTGAAACGGGTACGTTTATTATGCAACCGTATATTCAATCGAAAATGAAATCGGGTCAAGTTTATGATTTTCGTCTACATGTTCAAAAAAATGGGGAAGGTAAATGGGTGGTGACAACAGTTTATCCACGTATTGCACCACATGGCTCAATTATTCCAAACATCAACAATGGCGGTTATACAAATTATTTGGATCCATTTTTAGAGCAAGAGTTTAAAGAAGAAGCCTTTAATATTCGTCGGATGTTGGAACATTTCTCATTATCTTTGGCACGCCATTTAGATGACATTCAGATGACGAAGTTTGGAGAGGTCATTGATGAGATTGGAATAGATGTCGGGCTCGATGCGCAACAAAAAATATGGATCTACGAGGTAAACTGGCGTCCTGGTTGTCCGCCGGCGTTTTACTTAGAATTAGATGTTGTTATTCATTCGATTCGTTATGCAAAGTACTTAGCAGAAACCCAACAACCGATAAAAAAACCAAAAGCAAAACCTGCAACTTCAAACACAAAAACAGTGGTACCAAAACCTACAGATTCAAAACCAAAGCAAGTCGAAGTAACAGCACAATCGAAGCATGGAAAATTCGATAAACCAATAATTGCGATTACTGGTAGTGCAGGAAAAACCACATCTAAGGCTTTTTTAGGGTCTATATTGTCTAAAAAATGGAATGTATTTGAGTCGAAGGATTACTGGAATACGACTGAACATACTAAAAAACATGCAGAAGAAATCAACGATTCTCACCAAGCCGTTGTGCTCGAATATGGAATGGCTTATCCAGGTATCATTACAAACCACTGTAGCATTATCCAACCGAATATAAGTATCGTTACAAATATTGGACTTGCGCATGTTGGGAATTTTGATGGAGATGTTCGAAAAGTAGCGAAAGCTAAGTCAGAATTAATTCAAGGTATGGATCAGCAAGGGTTACTTATTTTAAATAAAGATGACGACAATTCAAACTATTTATTGACCGATCAATTTAAAGGGAAAATCCTGACTACTGGTATTCACACAGAAGCGGACTATCGAGCATACGACATACAATATAAAGAAAATGGCATGGCATTTAAGATGGAACTGCAAGGTCAGGAAATCCAATTATTTATTCCGATTTTAGGAGAACATCACGTTTATAATGCTCTGAATGCGGTCGCAGTTGCAGATTATTTAGGGTTTACGCCACAGGAAATAAAAGCAGGTTTGCATTTTAAAAAGCCGCCAAGAAGGTTGACGGTGTATAACTGCCGCGATCATATAACGGTCATTGATGATACTGTTCACTCCCATCCTCAAGGCGTAAGGGCAGCCCTAAATGTGCTAACAAATGTTAGCAACAAACGGCGTGTGGCAATAATTGGGCAGATGCGTGAGCTAGGTGATTTAAGAGAAGAAGAATATCGCAAATTAGGCGAATTTATTGTTGAACAAGGCATTGATCTTTTAATTACCTATGGCTTTAGGACAGAAGAAATAGGAGCAGCGGCCATAGCAAAAGGCATGGATTCAAACAAGATTTATCATTTTACGAATAAAGATCAATTGCATGCGCTGTTAGAGAAAATAATCGAACCTCATGACACGATTCTTGTCAAAGGTGCTAGTAAAACGAATATGTTTGAAACTGTTAAATTTTTAGACCAAACATTTAAAGCATAACGAGGAAAACCCGAGTAGTTGCCCATTGGATAGGGCAATTACTCGGGTTGATTGTTGTGAATGCAAATAAAGTAAAACGATGTATCCAGCGCGCTATTGCCTAAATTGCTCATAGTAAAGCGGATGAAGCAAAAGCCACATCCGCAACTACAGCATATTTACTAAGAAGATAGATTAAGTTGGAACGATAAGCAGCAGTCGCCCCCAAATTAGAGCGCTTTTAATAGAAATTTGATTTCTTTGGCGGCGGTTATAGCATTGGTTTTCGCTTGAGCTAAAGTTTTACCCTCGGCAATGACATAGGCATAGCGATGACCCATCGATAACGGTGGGGTTAACAATGTTCCTTTTCGCGGTTTTACATATACATCGACAACACCAGGTGCTTTTGTTGCCCTTGTTTTACCAATTACTCTTTCTAACACACCTTTGCTCTCTACTATGACATATTTTGTAAAGATGAATTTTTTATGCCTAGGTTGGACATTTGGTTGTTCCCCTAAAAATAATTTCAGTGTTTCTTCCACTAAACTAAATCCGAAAGCCGCATGTAGCATATTATTCATAGCGCCACCTGAAATTCGAGGGTTAATCTCAATGAGCTTCCATCCTTGTTCTGTTAAACGAAGCTCTAGATGCAATGTTCCATTTTCAATATCAAATACTTTGACAATAGAATGTAGCACTTCTTCAATCCCTTTTTGAATATCAGAAGGTACTTCCGCGAGTATACCATAGCCTGTAATAATAAATCGTTTACCTTGTGTAATCTCTTGTTCAATAATACCGATTGTGTGAACTTGTCGCTTATAGACCATTGCTTCAACTAAGTATTGGGGTCCATCAATATATTCCTCAATCATGATGGTTTCACCAGGGTTTTTATTTTGGAGAAATGTAAGATGTGAATCGAGTTGGTTTTTATCTGTCGCCAGTAGTACGTCTTTTGAACCTGTTGATTTAGGAGATTTAACAATCAATGGAAATACCATGTTATTTGAAAATGATTCATGCGGTTTTTTTAGGAAAAATTTTGGGGAGTATGGCTGATCCTTTAATAGATTTCTTGTTTTCTCTTTATCTTCCATCATTTCAATTGCTGCTGATGAAGTATAGTTTTGGCAAAATTCATCACATAAAATAGAGGCAATATGAACAAATGGATCTACAAAACTAACAATGGACTTTATCTCTAAACCGGTATCAAGCAAATCATGAATTTCCTCTATCATATCTTCTATATTGGAAGTATCGATAAAAATCATTTTATGAATGTCTGGATAGGCTTTTCTCTGTTGTAATTGTTTTTCATTGCTTGTGAACAGTATTGTCAAGTAGCCCAATTTTTCTGCTGCTTTTATCGCTTCACGACTAGACCCAGATTTGTTTGTACCGATAAATATAATTGCCTTCAGTGAAATCACTCCTTCAATTGGCACTTGGATTATTAATATACACCTTATATATATGCTGTGAAATAGTTTTCTTCTAGTTATGTATCATGTTTACATCCAAGCAACTTTTAAAGTGCTTCATATAATAGAGAAGAAAGGAGTGTGAAATGATATGAAGCCTCTATCGGTGAAGAATTTAACAGCGATTACTGCAGGTAAATTATTGCAAGGGTCGGATGAGGTGCTGATCCAGTATGGCGCATATCGGCTAAAACAAGTGAAAAAACCGTACACAGCTCTATTTACAGACAAACGCATAGTAAACTGGAAAAGTCTTGAATCACTTGCTCCTCTAGTGCTTGTTACAGAGTGGGTGTATAGTCAGCATGAAATTCCTCAACACGTAATAATTATTCAAGTAGAAAATACAGATGAGGCCTACTGGAAGTTTGTACATTATTATCGTAGTCAATTTGAAATCCCTGTTATTGCAATTACTGGAACATCAGGAAAAACTACAACAAAAGAGATGATAAAACATATTCTTTCTGCTGAAAAAGAAGTAACCGCTACGACTTTAAGTAGTAATTCTAGAACCGCTTCATTGCAGTATTTACTTAGTATTGAAGAGGAAACAGAAGTAGCAGTTTTTGAAACAGCTGTTGGATCACCAGGAGATGTAAGAAAAGCAGGGAAGTATTTTAAACCGACAATCGGTATTATTACCAATATCGGCGCGCACCATTTAAACTACTGTAAAACTTTGGAAGGTTATATACAGGCGAAAGGTGAAATGGTTGAAATAGTGAATCCAGAAGGTGCATTAATTCTCAATGCAGAAGATGTCAATATACGAAAAATTGATTTATCGAAATTTAAAGGACGTATTATTTACATCGGCCAGCAAGCATCATGCCATTATAGAGCAAGTCATATTCGCTATGTAGAAAATGGTATGCAGTTTACATTGCATTATAAAAAGAAAAAATATGAAGTTTTCGTTCCTGGATTTGGAGAACATCAAGTCTATAATGCATTGGGAGCGATTGCGGCCATTCATGAATTACGTGTACCGATTTCCGTAGCGATTAAACAATTAGCGACATTCAAGAAAGTGAATAAGCAACTACAACTTTTTGAAGGAATCAATGGTTCTATATTGATCGACGATACTTGGAGCTTAACAACAACGTCCTTAGAAGCTGCTTTAAAGGTCTTAAATTCATTAGGAGAAGGCAAGAAAAAAATTGCCATTATCGGAACGATTACGGATTTAGGGTCCTGGGGGTATATTATCCATGAGCAAGCAGGAGAATTAATCCATAAAATTGGTGTAGATGTTCTTATTACTATTGGAGAGCACGCCCGAATTATGGCTGATCGTGCAGTAAAATTAGGCTTTAGTAAGCCCGTTTATATATTTAATAATAATATTCTCGTTTATAAGTTATTACATGAAATAGTAGATGAGAATACGATTATTCTAATAAAAGGAGATATGTATAGTAAGCAAATTTCCCAACTGGCCGCTGATTTAAAAGTTAAAAAAACGTTGCCAAAAGAAAATGATTCTAGGCAATAATGCACTTGTCATGAAAGCTGGTTAAAGACTGTGTCGCATAAAGTCATATCATAATATTGTATAGTAATCTTCTAGAAAGGAGCGCTTTAAATAAAGGATAAAGCATGTCATCAAATAATAGTTGTTACTAGAAATAGGGTAGAATGGTTCTTCATTACCCACACTTCTAGTGATTATATTTCATACTATACTGAGAGGGGGGAGGAGTTCACGTGCAAAATATTCGCGTGACTGTGGTTAGAAAGTTACTACAAGGGGATTTAGTAAATGGTTCTGAGCAATGGTTTATCAAACATGCCATCTATTATAATCGCCATGATTTGACGCAAAAGAATACACTCATGTTTATCAATAGAAGTGAGACCATTAATTGGGAAGAAATCGATAAAAAGGGACCATCCCTCGTTATTTCAGATAAACCTTTAGAAGAACTAAAAAAAGCACTACCGAATACAACAGTTATTCGAGTGAAAAGTACGTTGCAGGCATACTGGAAGTTTATTGAGTATTATAGAGGGCTATTTGACATACCAGTAGTCGCATTAACGGGTACATGTGGAAAAACAACTACAAAAGAAATGATTAAACATATTGCGAGCAAAGACTGGAATGTGCAGGCATCTATTAGTAGCAAAAATGAACCTCGCCAATCTTTACCTTATTTAATAGGCATCGATGAAACGACAAAAGCAGCGGTTTTTGAATTAGGGCTAGGGAATACGGGGAATATTAAGCATCAATGTATGATTTATCGACCGACGATTGGTATTATTACAAACATCGGTGTCCATCATTTAGATGGCTGTAAAAATCTTGAAGGCTATATAAAAGCTAAATCTGAAATTTTAGAAGGAATAGCTGAAGATGGCACGTTAATCATCAATGCAGATGATGAAAACACAAAAAAAATTCCTCTGCATACGTTTAAAGGGAAAATTATTACGATTGGGGTTCAGGGAAAAGCCGATTATAAAGCTTCGAACATGCAATTTATAAACAACGGTATGAAATTTACCCTGCAAGTAGCTAAGGAAAAATATACAGTATTTGTACCTGGCTATGGAGAACACCAAGTATATAATGCATTAGCGGCCATCGTTGCTGCAAAAGAAATGGGCATGTCCATTCAGAATGCAATCTCACGTTTAAAAACATTTAAACCGATGGCAAGGCATCTAGAAATGTCAACCGGTCTTAAAGGAAGTACTATCGTAGATGATACATGGACGAATAATCCTACATCGGTTGAAGCAGCCTTGAAAGTTTTAGATACGATAGGAAAAGATAAAAAAATAATCCTTATATTAGGTGATATAAAGCGATTGGGTCTTTTCGAAGAGAAGTATCATCGTGAGATTGGCTCCATGGTGGCTGAGCGAAATATTCAAATGCTGATTACTATTGGAAAAAGAGCGGAACATATAGCAGAACAAGCAAAAAAAGATGGCACTACTGCGGAAGTTCATGTTTTTAAAGATGTTGCAGGAGTTTTAGAATTACTCAAACCAAAACTTGACCAAGATACGATTGTGCTTATAAAAGGCCCAATGTCGAGTAGATCCATGATTGAATTTGCCAATCATCTAAAGGAAATCTAACAGCATAGCAGGGCAATCTTTATGGTAGCAATGACAAGCAAGACTTTAACGATGTAAAATTCATCCAACCATTTAAAGCGAAACATAGCATACAAACGTGTCAATGACACTGCTTTGTATGCTATGTTTATGTTTATATATTTGCTAGCAGTCATTCAATTGTTTATTGCCAGATTGTATGTCTTTTAAAATACTCGTTTTGCTGTTAAATAATGTTCCTTATAATAATCAACAAATAGTACTCTTGTCGTAACACCGCTTGAAGTTGGGATAATGAGACGTTGATCGCCAGCGTAGATAGCTACAAGCGATGGGTTTTTCGAACCTTTCACACCATTAAAGAATACTAAGTCACCCTTTTTCAAATTGGCACGTGACACCGTAGTTCCTTTCGCCATAAGTTCTTTTAAGTTTGTAGTACCAAGTTTTACGCCACTTTTACGGTAGACATATTCAACGAAACCAGGTGCTGTAAAACGTAAACTTTGTTCATTAATTGTGGAACTAATTGTTGCTTTATTTTTATAAGTAATCGCATTTTCTACGATTTTATCGCCCTTTGTTGCGGGGTTGGCAGATAATAATGTTGGTAATACTCTGCGAGCAGATACATAATTGTCTTTATAATATGGCTTACTATTCATATCTGAAATGACAATATTTTGCTTGGAATCAGCCATATGAATAATTTTGTTATTACCAATGTACATGCCTACATGATCAGGATCCGTGCCTGTTTTTTTACTTTTAAAGAATACTAAGTCACCTTTTTGCAATTGGTTTCTTGCAACATATGTCCCTTGTTGTATCATGTAATTTTCATTATACGTACCAAGATCTACACCATTCTTTTCAAAAATATACATAAGGAATGAAGCACAAGAAAATTTGTAAGGATATGTAGACTTGTACACGCTATTACTGTATGTAGCCTTACCAATTAAGCTTTTCCCTGTTTGAATCAGTTGATCGGCCTTTGCTGCAACGGCCTGGTCATTATTTTGCGCATTTGTCGTCGCTGCCTCCACTTTTATCGGTTCAAATGTCCCTTGAACGATTCCGAATGAGCTAAACCCAATCGACAATGCTAATGTAGTTGTTAAAAAATGTTTTTTCATGCTGTTTTTTACCTCCTGTAAGCGAGCAGTAAATTTTTCTGTTTGCTTGCCATTGCAATAATCGTAGCATGAAAAACACGGGGTTCTGCTAGGTAAATGTTTCCACAGTGCACGTTAACCTACCTGAAAACCTTGATAGTAAAGGCTTTATCGCTTGAATTTACAGTTTCATTACAAATGTTTCAGTTTGTGATGATAAAAGTAGGATTGTGTTATAAACAATCGGATCTTTTTCTATATTAAATAACATTACAATAGAATTTAAAAGGAAGTCAGAATACTTAAAAAATGATAAGCAATGTGGCAATAGAGCGTACTGCCATACGAATTTTATAAATCAAATTAAGAATATTTTATGATAGAAAAATAACTTTTTTTCTCGAATAATGCTTATATAAGCACGCTTTACAACCTTATTTCTTATCATCTTTTGTTATGAAATACATAGTTCGAGTCATGGGAGTTAAAGGGATAATATGTTATATTTAGGGAGAAAACAAGCAAGACTTTCATCCTCAAAAGCTAGCGAAAAATGTTGTTTCGTAGAAGTAATTGATATAATTTCACTAACGAAAGGGGAAAATGGTATGTTACAGAAACTGAGGTTCAAAACCATTCGAGCAAAAATTTTGAGTGCATTTTTCATTGTTGTATTTTTTATTGCTTGTTTTAACACGTATAGCTACTTTGCCAATAAGCGTGTCATTTCTGCTGGCGAAGAAATTGTTTATAAAGAATTACAGTTGTTAACAGCAAATGAAAAGTTAGCATCCACAATCAGTGTTCGAACAACTGCTGCAAAAAGCTATGTTCTGACTGGTGATCAGAAATATAAAAAAGAATTTGAAGCATACGTAAAAATTGCTGAAGAAAATAATAAACTATTAACGGAATTATCAACTGATACAAATCTATCGAAAACTGTAGAAAAAGCAAGGGAATGGCGAGGTTTTGTGCAAACGAAAGTGTTTGATGAATATGATAAAGGAAATGTAGAATTGGCTATACAAAACTTAAATTCTATTGACTCGCTTGCTACAGAGGTTAGAAAAGGTTATGAGGGGCTTGCGCAGGCAAGAGAAGCTTCTATTAATGAGCTAGGACAGGCAATGATTGCCCAATCGAAAGAGTCACTGAATGTAGGGTTAGCAATAGGCGTGATGATAACTTTAATCGCAATTGTAACCGCTTACATATCAGCGCATATGATTGCTAATCCGATAAAAGCGGTAATTGAAAAAATATCGCAAATGGCAGATGGCGATATAAGTCAGCCTCCATTGCCAGAAAGAATGAAAGATGAAATTGGCTTGCTGGTACAATCGACAAACACGCTCAATCAAAAACTTCATGAAATTATTGGATCAATCCATGTTGTTGCGGGGAATGTAGCTGCAAATAGTGAGCAGCTTGCACAATCTTCGCTAGATGTAAAAACAGGTGCAGAACAAATAGCATTGACGATGCTTGAGTTAGCGGGTGGTTCGGAATCCCAAGCACATAATGCAAGTGACTTAGCGCAAATAATTGATACATTTAAAGTAAATGTCCAACAAGCAAATGCACAAGGCATTGATTTACAAGGCTATTCAAGTGAAGTATTACAACTTACGACAAGCGGTCAACAATTAATGAACACATCGACACAGCAAATGTTTGCCATTGATACGATCGTGCAAGAGGCTGTTGCAAAAGTAGCAGGGTTAAATAGACAATCGCAAGAAATTTCTAAGTTAGTATCAGTTATTGACGATATTGCCAATCAAACAAACCTATTAGCGTTAAATGCTGCAATTGAGGCGGCACGGGCTGGAGAACAGGGAAAAGGCTTCGCAGTTGTAGCTGCTGAAGTGCGCAAACTTGCGGAACAGGTTTCTTATTCGGTCACAGATATATCATCCATTGTGGGGCGCATTCAAAACGAAACGGTTGGTGTAACAGCTTCCCTTCAAACGGGATATGAAGAAGTAAAAAGAGGAACAGAGCAAATTACGAATACCAATACAACCTTTGAACAAATAGCCTCTGCGGTTAATAGTATGTTTAGTAATATTCAAGGAATAACAGAAAATTTACAAGGTATTTCAACAACAACAGAGCACATCAATCGTTCTATTGATGAAATTGCTGCTATATCCGAACAGTCCGCAGCAGGTGTAGAGCAAACGACTGCAACAATCGACGAGACAGTCGTAACGATGGATGAAATTTCAAAAAATACAGATGATCTCGCTTCGATGGCTGAACGTTTAAACAAAGAAGTACAGCATTTTAAATTATAAACAATAAAAGCAGCCACTTTGCAATATTGGCTGCTTTTGTCATTTAGATGGGTTGCATCATCTCTACTCGATTACCGAAAGGGTCTCGAAATTCAAAGCGTTCAACATGTGGAATTGGAACGCAATCAAGTATTTCGATTTGGTGTTCGGATAAGACGTTCTTCCAATGCGCTACGTTGTCAACTTGATAGGCAATATGCGCTTTTGTTGTATATCGATCAAACCCGTCCTCTGTCCCAACATGTACTTCTTGATTTCCTACTTGTAACCAAAAGCCCCCACGTCCTTGAAGGGAGGTGGGTTTCTCTATTTCTTTTAGCCCCAGTACATGGCAATAAAACGCTTTCCCCTGTTCCTCACAATCTTTTGGAATGGTAAGCTGTACGTGATGTAAACCGACAATCATCATAATCCTCCTTTAATTCCTTTATATTTACGTATAACTATATACTTCGCTTCACTACTTGGAATACCTTCTAAAGTATGATAATAAGTCTATCGTTTATTAGAATAATATTTCCTTAATAACAAGTATCGTTTATTTTGACAGCAAATAAGTACTTAATCAATAAATTGATTTTAGAAAAGTTATACTTTTCAGAAAAATGTGTGTTATAGTAACAACATAATTAAATATTGTGTAAGAGTTGGTGCCAAATGAAAGTTTGGCTTAAAAGGGAAGTCGGTGCAAATCCGACGCTGTCCCGCAACTGTAAATCGGAGCAATTCACAAATGCCACTGGGAGACTGGGAAGGCTGTGAGGCGTGTTGATGAGAAGCCAGGAGACCTACCAATATCTAGTACACACCAAATAACCTACGTGGAAATAGGTGGTGAGATGTGACCCAATTGGCACTGTGCGACAACGAATCTTTATACGATAATCAACCTTTATCGTATCGTTTCATCATAGCTAAATTGTATTGACAATGACTACCATTTTCCTGAAAAGGAAGATGGTTTTTTTATTTTAATTAAAGGGGAGAAGGATATGACGTATTCAACGACAGCAATTGGTTACCCATATATAGGGGGAGAACGTGAATGGAAAAAAGTATTAGAAGCTTTTTGGAGAAATGAGCTGACAGAAATTGATTTTTTACAAAAAATGAAGGAAATTCGTCTTGCTCGTATTGATAAGCAGCTCCGTATTGGCTTAGATATTGTGACTGTTGGGGATTTCACACTATATGACAGAATGCTCGATACAGCAGTAATGTTTGGCTTAGTTCCCAAGCGCTTTGGTTGGCAAGGAGGCAAAGTGGAATTACAAACATATTACGGAATCGCGCGTGGTAATCAGGATGCAGTCGCCAGCGAAATGACAAAGTGGTTTAATACCAACTATCATTACATCGTACCAGAATTTGAAGGGCAAGCTCTGGAGTTAACAGAAAATAAAATTCTTGCGGATTTCCTTGAAGTGAAAGAAGCATTTGGTATTACAGCCAAACCAACGCTGATTGGGCCCTATTCCTTTTGTAAGCTAACAAAAGGCTACGATAAAGTATCGCAAGTTGCATTTATTTTAGCACTATTACCACTTTATACGCAGGTTATCAAAGAACTCGTTACAGCCGGTGCTAATTGGATTCAATTGGAGGAGCCTGCCTTAGTTACCTCATTAGATGAGACAGAGGTTAAACTAGTGCAAGAAATCTATATACAATTAGCAGCAACTGTCCCCGAGGCGAACATCATGCTACAAACTTATTTTGAATCATTATCAGCTTATAAAATGCTTATCGAACTACCAGTAAAAGGAATTGGTTTAGATTTTGTGCATGGCTATACGCATAATATGGAGGCGCTACGTCAATTTGGTTTTCCACAGGATAAAGTATTGGCAGCCGGCGTTATTAATGGACGAGATATTTGGCGCGCTAATTTAGCAGAGGTTAGTACAACAGTTAGAGCAATTGAACAACTGACCAGTGCCGAGGAGCTATGGATTCAATCATCATGCAGCTTACAGCATGTGCCAATCTCCACAGCACTAGAAACAAAATTAGAGCCAGTCTTAAAAAATGCACTTGCATTTGCAGATGAGAAATTAGTGGAACTAACAGAGGTAGCAAAGTATTTAAACGAAAAAAATCATGCAACAAATTACACTATTTCAGAAAGTATGAAGGCGATCGAAGCGTTAAAAAAACATCCTGTTCGAAATAATCAGGCTGTTCACAGGGCAGTGCAAACAGTGTCAACACAGGATTTTGAACGGCAAAGTGATTTTAAAACGCGTCAACGAATTCAGCAACAGGCACTTCAATTACCGTTATTCCCAACGACTACAATAGGTAGCTTTCCTCAATCGGATGAGGTAAAACGGACACGTAGTGCATGGCGGAAGAAACAGTTGTCCGATGAAGCTTATGCAACATTTGTCGCACAAGAAACGAAACGTTGGATTGAAATACAAGAAAATTTAGAGATCGACGTACTTGTGCATGGTGAATTCGAACGTACGGATATGGTGGAATACTTTGGTGAAAAACTCACAGGGTTTGCTTTTACAGAAAAAGCTTGGGTCGTATCGTATGGCTCCCGCTGTGTGAAGCCACCGATTATTTACGGAGATGTTGCTTGGGCGACACCTATGACAGTGAAAGAAACAGCCTATGCTCAAAGTTTAACAAATCGCTACGTGAAAGGAATGTTAACGGGGCCAGTAACAATCCTAAACTGGTCCTTTGTACGGGATGATATTCCACGGAAAGATGTGACCTATCAAATAGCACTTGCTTTAAGGAAAGAGGTAGAGGCACTCGAAGCGGCCGGTATTGCTATTATTCAAGTCGATGAACCTGCTTTGCGTGAGGGCTTGCCATTACGCACGGAAAATTGGGGCGCTTATTTGGACTGGACCGTGAATGCATTTAAGCTAGCAACGGCGAACGTAAAGGATGAAACTCAAATTCATACACATATGTGTTATTGTGAGTTCAATGATTTTATAGAACCAATTAGTGCACTCGATGCTGATGTACTATCTATTGAGACGTCTCGTAGCCATGGAGAGCTGATTGCATCGCTACACATCCGTCCATATGAAAAAGGGATTGGATTAGGTGTTTACGATATTCATAGCCCTCGTGTACCGAATGAACAAGAAATGTTAAAAATCATGCAAGATAGCCTACAAGTATTATCGACTAATCAATTTTGGGTCAATCCAGACTGCGGGTTGAAAACGAGAAAAGAGCCAGAAACTATTGCGGCACTTGCCAATATGGTGGCAGCTACCAAAACATTGCGTCAACAAATCCAACAATCAACGTACTAATTGAGACAGCCCCCTAAGCGTAAAAGTGCTTAGGGGGTTTTTTAAGACTATGCAAAATTGTTATATGTTTTATAAATGCTAATATTAAATTTATTTTATTAAAATCAATAAATTAATGTGAACATAAAAAAATATTATAAAAGCTAGTATTTCAGAATTAAGAAAATTATAATATCTTGAAATTTATTAAATTTAAATTAAATTTTTGATAATTATTTTTGAAAATAATACTAAAAGCAAGTAAAAAAATATTATTTTATTTTTTCTGAATTTTTAGTATTATGATAAAAACAAAATACTTATTTGCTATAAGATTTTTAAAATCATTTATTTTCTTATTTAGGGGGCTTATATGAAAGACAATCAAATGGTGCTTAAAAATGCTAATTTTATTCTTCTATTAACAAGCCTAGTGTTTAATGCATTTGGTGGATTATTACTAAATGTAGCTGTAATATCAGTTGTTTATACAGTTACTAGCTCTATTGCAAGTGCTTCTTTTATATTAGTTCTAAATACCATTGCTTCGATTGTTGGAGGCTTTATTGCAAGCAACTTTCTAGATAGAGTCAGCCATAAGAAAATTATGTTATTTTCAGATTTGTTTAGTTGTATTTTAGTTTTTTTCTTAGCATTAATAGTTTCTTATATTGGAATAAATATTATTGTTGTATATATCACGACTTTTTTAACAACGATTATAAGTAGCTTCTTTATACCAGCAAGATCAGCTATAGTACCAAACATCGTACAGAAAGAACAGCTTATTCGGGCAAACAGCTTTTTAGTAAGTGTGATTCAAATTACTACAACAGCGGGTTGGATTGTCGCAATACCAATTGTTTTAACGTTTGGTTCCATTCTTAGTATTTATCTAATAAGTTTTACATTCTTAATTTCAACAGTTTTAATTATGTTTTTATCAGTTGAAAAGCAAGAAGACAACGTTATTCCTGTTGGCTATTCATTTATCTACAATTTTAAAACAGGTTTAAATACTTTATGGAAAAATAAAGTTTTAAAATCGATAACTATGATGGATATAGGAGAAGCATTTGCAAATATTGTTTGGGCTTCAACGTTCCTTTTATCCTTTACTGTAGAAATTCTAGATTCAAGTGAAAAATGGTGGGGCTATCAGGGTGCCACGTTTCTTATTGGATCAATAGTGGGAGGTTTAATTACTGCCAAGTATGCAGATCGAATTCGTCTTTTTGGTGGAAAAGTGATTATTTACTCTTCCTTAGGTGTTGCATTAATTACTTTTGCATACGGATTAAACACTATTCCTATTATCGCATTAGTAATTTCCTTTTTTACGGGTTTACCATATCAAATAAGAAATATAGTACAGGAGTCTTTACTTCAAGAATATGCTGAAAACAAAATTTTAGGGCGAGTATTTGCTGTTAGAAATATACTAATTCAATTTTTTTATGCTTTTGCTTTATTTCTTGGTAGTTTCCTTGCGGATAAAATAGGAATCGTGAATGTGTATATTCTAGCGGGGATGATCTACACATTAGTGACGGTTTATGCATTTTCATCCGCTGTTATTAGAAACTTCAATATAAAACGCAGTCATACCAGTGTCTAAGTTGTATTGTTAGTACTAGTTTTATGATACGATTATTTTATATTTCAAAAGCAGACTCTCTTTTTGTTATGTGTAACAAATAACTAGAAGGGTAGTTTTTATTTTGGACAAAATTAAAGATTTGATTGATGATTTTATAATAATCGGTAATTTTAAGTAATGAATTATTTTAAGTAATGAATTATTTTAAGTAAATTATTCTGTTTTTATGGATATATGCAGGGCTAGCAGTACCCGAATAAGGTTTACTTCAGTAAAATAAGGTATAGTATATGTGTTGAGTAGATTTTGTTAAGGACGAGTAAAGAAGGTGAATAAGCGTGGGGAAATATCAATTGGATACTAAAGGTAAGGTAGCTGTGGCAAAGTATCATGAAAAAAACAAACCTGCCAAATTTGATAAAAAGCAGCAAATTGAAAAAATACGTGCGGAGTATTTGAAAAAGAAGCAAGAACAAACAGATAAATAATATGAAGACATAGGAAGACTAGAGCTCCCTATGTTTTTTTATTTCCTTCTTTAACATTAAAAATAAGAAAAGTACACCAACCTCTACGATTATCGGGATATACATACTATTTAAATGGAAGAATAGCATACTGACCAAAATGGCTATACAAATAAAGATAGCGCTATATTGATAGTTTTTTGATTGGTAAAAAAATGCATAGGGTAACAAATGGGCACCGTAAATAATTGCATATGCAGGTAAAACCAACGTTGGTGCTTTAATTAATAGAAGAATACAAATGATTAAGTATAAAATTTGATTGTTTGTCGCAATCAGTAGACCATTAATCAATGGATTTTCTTTATAAAATAAATCGACATTTACTATTTTGGCACAAACAATTGAAACGGGAAACAGTAAAGCACCACAAGATAAAATGCCAATATTTTTAATCATTAAATCTATAGGAAGTAATGCGATTGTTGTAATCACTCCCCAAATAAAGAGGGAAGCCATAATAAAAGGGAGGCCCTTCTTTTGTTTTTGCGCAATATCATTTAAAAGTACGTGTAAGCTAGTATTAATGTTCATTTTCTGTCTCCTTCATGTTCTAGCGATTGATTCAAACTATCTGCTAGTTTTTTATTTTCATATTTTGAGTAAAAGTAAAACCCGATGATATGACCTATCAACGTGATGGCGAAAATCAGCAACAAATAAGGTTGAATAAATGCTAACATTTGCCCTGAAAAAAGGTAGACCATGCCTACGCCACAGAAAAAATTTAAAAACGTACTAATGATAATTTTGAACGTACCTTTTAAAGTGGAGTAGTTCCATAAGTAAGGGTAGGCGATACCAAAAACGATACCAAGTAGTACACTAATACCAATTAAATTCCAAATATAATAAAAGTTGACCAGTTCTTTATGTAAATTAAAAAGTGTTATTAAAAACACAATCCAAATCAATCCCAAAAATGAAGTGGACAAAAAGCTATTTTTTAAGTCTTTGATCATATCAATTTCTCCTTAATAGATTTTGCATAATGTCTACTGACAATATACTTATTTTGTTGTTTTGTTATAACTTCCAGTCTTGCGTGGCTTCCTGAAGCAAACGACTGGATTTGATTCAAATTTAAAATCATTGAATTGTTAATGCGTACTAATCTAAAAGATTCTAAGTAAGCTAGTTCTTTTAAAATCTTATTCAGTAATAGTTCAGTACCATCTATTAAAAAGATTTTAGTAAAATGACCAGCTGCTTCAATGGCTTCGATAGTATGGAGGTCAATCAGTACCTGCCGATTTGTTTTAAAATCTGTTGCACTTAATGGTATAGATTGTAAAAAATGCTGTTCCAATGTAGAAAGTAATGTTTGATTTGATGGGTTACTAATAATGTCAATTTCACATGACGGTTGTTTGTTTTTCCAAATAAAGTTGAATTTCATGTTGTTCTCCTTTCAGTTTTAATCGTAGCAACACCGGTTTGTTCTTACCATGAATTTTCGATTTGTTGCAAAAAAAATTGACTTTGTTGCAACTCGATTTAGTAAGCTATACAACGATATATGAATATTGCATTAATATGTATTAAATGTAAAATTTGCCACTATGCTAGATATTAGTAATCTATTTGAATAGTGTCAATGTACACAATTCTTTAACAGACGAATTGGAACAAGTGGTATGTTTTTTAGCAAATTCATTATAAAAATTAATTAAAGAGGACTAGTTCTTTTGCCTTCCACAGCTGATTGTGATGGGCTTTTATTATATAAAAAGGAAATGGTTTGATGGAAATAGACAGATGTTATGACTTGAAACATGAATTGCATAAAGTTGTATGAGCAGCACAGGTCAAACTGTATTGGCCTATTTCAATTGCTGTAGATATTAAAGTAAGCACGTTAAAAGCCATATACTTGTAGGGGCTCATCTTTTTAATAGAAGCTATTCCTTATTGAAACGTCCAGCGCTTTTTTATAATTGGTTAAATATAAAATAGACCTACTTTGGAGAATTGGCTATTTTTATTACAAATGGAAACAGTTGTCCAAATATACTTTATTTGAGGTATTATAAAAGAGTTCGAATAAAATTGAACGAGAGAGGAGTATGTAATATGAAAATAACAAGCGTAGTTATAACAATTTTCGCACCTTTACTTTTAATGATTGCAGGGTGTAGTTCGCAGCCAGAAGAAGCATCTATGGGCGAAGTGGAAAAGGAAATTTATACGCAAGAACAGGTAGAGTCTATGTTCAGTGAAGATAGTTTGGAGGCAGCGAAAGAACGAATAGAGGAGCGGGGCGGCGCAGATTATATAGTACCACCTGAGCATACTGCTATCGGAGAAAATCAAGCAACGGTAGTAGAACTTCAAGAGTCGGACATTTTAGACGGAGAAGATTCGAGTTTTGAAAAGTATGACAACGTAGGAGAAATACGTCTTGATACGTTAGAGCTGGACTCTACTTTTGAGGATCAAGATAAATATACAAATGTGCTGCTGAAAGAATTAGGCATGCAGGATAGTTATTATGCAATACATTTTCCTCTATTGTGGACAGCCGGTATTCTTTCAGATGGACTCAAAGAGCATAGTGATGGCACTAAATCTTTTTATCTAAGTAAATACTCTGTGCTTGTAAATTGTCACTATAAGGGCGCTAATTCTGACGTGAACGAAAAACTTCTTAGCAATTTGAAGCACGCATATAAAAACAATATGCCTGTAATTGTCTATGGCGAATATGAGCAGTATCTGACCGAAGAAGGATACGCTGACTATCGTCTGATCATTCATCGAATAGGCTTTAAAGAGGTCATTTAATTCAAAAAGAAAAACTAAGGGGTTGAACAATCCTACATGACTAAAACTTTGCCAATGTGAAGGAGGGTCTTATGATATTTGGCTTTAAATAGTACCAACTTACAATCATATTTGCTACATGATAAGTATCATGTTCACGAAATAATATACACATGTCAACGTACATAATTCTTTATGGTATAATAATAAAAACGGAATAATAAGATAGAGGTACAAATTGAATTTCGATTTGTTTAAAAGGGAAGATCGGTGAAAAGCCGACGCTGTCCCGCAACTGTAAATGGGAGCACATTTCAAAAAACCACTGTTACGTTTGTGTAATGGGAAGGTGAAACGTGTGATGAACATAAGCCAGGAGACCTGCCTTTATCTAGTACAACCAAAAAACCTACGAGGATAGGGGGTGTTGAGTGTGACTAGAGAATTTCTTCTGCATGCTCATAGTACGACGATTGTCAAAAGGGTAGCTTCTATGCATAATAGAATGCTTTTTCTGTCATGGCCATCGACGTATTATGTCGTGTATTTGTCATAGTAGGCATCTTTCTAAAGAAGGAAAGATGTTTTTTTATGCTAAAAATGAAGGAGTGTATCACATGAATCCACATGTTATCGAGTATTATGAAAATCTTTTTAAATATGAAATTATGCAAAAGCAGTTTGATGGAGCTAGAAAAACGTTAAATGAGCTTGTCGAACAATTTTTTGGGCAAGATGAAGCGCATCATTCAGACATTTATACAGCTTATTGCAATGTTAGAAAAGAAATAATCGGCTAAAAATAGCGTAGGCTACTTTCGACAACCCATTAAAGGGATGCGAGAGTAGTCTTTTTATTTTATTAATTTTTTTCTAGGACTTCATTCTTATTTCACTTTTATTTTATATAATAAATTTGCTTTTAATATAAAATTGATTGGAGAACTAGAGATGAAAAATGCAACTTATTCAAGTTTTTGGCGAATGCATTTTTATGCGGCATTATTTATTACACCACTTCTAATCACACTGACATTAAGTGGCATTGGGTACTTGTTTTATACAGATGTAGAAGATCATTTATATGAGGACTACTTCTTTGGCAATAGTAACAAAACCGAAGTATTGACAATCGACGAAGGGGTTCAACAAGCGGAAGCGGCATTTGCGGGTTATACAACAACCAAAATTATTGAGTTAGATGAGCCTTACAATACACGATTAACACTGTCAAATAGTGAAGGCGATCAACGCTATGTGTTTTTAGATGATAATAATCAAATTGTTGGTCATCAAGACCCTACATACACATTTTCTAATGTGTTAAGAAGCTTACATAGCTCCTTGTTTGTTGGGGGAACGGTAGTCAATTATTTAGTAGAATTAGCGGCATGTTGGGCAATCTTTTTATTGCTATCAGGTCTATACATGACCTTTAAAGGAAAAGTATTAAAGAAAGTAAAACAAGCAAATAAACGACAAAAAAATAGAAAATGGCACGCCCTACTTGGAACGATTATTACAATTCCAATGGTTATTATCATTTTTACTGGATTACCTTGGTCTGCATTTATGGGGAACTTTATATATACAGCAGCACAAGATAATCCGTCCTTCGGTATTCCGTTATTACAACAACAACCGCCGACATCTGATATGAGTGAAATTCCGTGGGCAACACGTCAGGAAGAAGCACCATCTTCGTCTAAACATGCACACCATGGAATGGGTGCTGCAAGTACAAGCAGAAACGAAAATCAGTTAGATGTGGCAAGTTTACAACAACAAATTGAGGCTAATGGCATTACAAAGCCATATTCCATTATTTATCCGACAAGTGATGACGGTGTTTTTACCGTGGCTAAATCAAGTAATACAGGGGTAACAGGACTCGATGTGAGCCCTTATGACGAAGCGACAATGTACTTTGACCAATATAGTGGTGACTTTATTTCTAAGGTAAACTATGATGACTATGGCATTTTGGCAAAATGGTTCACATGGGGAATTCCGTTACATGAAGGTCACTTATTTGGTTGGCCAAATAAGCTAATTAACTTACTCGTTTGTGTAGCCTTTTTAGGTGTTATTTTCTGGGGATTCCGTACATGGTTATTGCGCAAGAAAAAAGGCCTACTATCAGCACCCCCTCAATTATCACAGAAAATCTCGATTCCTTTTATCGTGATAATCGTTCTATTAGGTGTTATGATGCCGTTATTTGGCCTATCTTTAATACTTGTCGCATTCGTTGAATTCGCGATGAAAGCAATGAATAAAAATAAACCGACAAATGACATGAACTAAAAACCTTTTAAACTAGTATGCTAAAAATTTCTCCTAGCATACTAGTTTTTTTTGACTTGAAATCTTTGCAATGAGTAACAAACCCCTACGTATAACAATCTTACGGAGTGGGCAAGAATGGTAACGGAGGTAGACCAACTAATTGCGATGTTGAAGGATTCGTGTGCAAAAAATTCGAAAGGGGTTAGCCAATTGACTATGAAAAAAAGCATTATGATACCCATTCTTTTAACAGGGTTGCTAACGCTAACAGGTTGTAATTTTCTCAATAAACAGGAGACATCCAAGCAAGGGCAAGCACAACAAGAAACAAAAAACGAGATAGCAAAAGAAGCAGTGCAAATCACAGAAATAAAGCCAATAAACATCATGACTTTACAAGTCACTTTTTCTGAACCATTGTCCGAAGAAGGTGTGAAAGTAGAAAATTTAGATACAATAAAAAAAGCCTTTTCATTCAATCATGATTTAAGTATTGTCAATGTGCCACGCTTGAAAATTGGTGCTACAAGTACGTATATTGTGCCAGTCACTATGCAGAAGGCAGGAACAAACTACACACTAAGATACAAAGATGGTGAAACAAAGGCCTTTGATGGCATCGATGAAAAAATAACGCTCAGCCAAACGAAACAAGTGACAAATGATACTTTTGAAATTGAATCATTTAAAGATGAAGGTGTAACTGATTATTCGAATATTATTGAAGCCTATAAAGAGGCGAGAGGTGACTTGTCGTTCCAATTGAATGATGACAATAAGGACGAAAAAGGTAAGCAGTATCAGGTCATTTCCTCTTTACGGGATCGTGTCGTAACAGTGACTGCAGAAAATGGTGAAAAGTTACAAGCTGATTATGTGTTGTTTACACAAGCTGCAGATGGCAGACAAGCACCAAAATTCCGCTTGCCAGAAGGAAAAGCGTTAAAGGCGGGGACAAACTATACCGTGTCAGCTGACTGGGCAACTATAAAAAATCCAACCTTCAAAGCAACTGACATAGCGCCTTTAACGATTAAGTCGGTTGAACCAATTGATGCTACATCATTCCAAGTGACACTCGATCAGGACCCTGGTATGGAGTTATTTGCAGGTCGCAGTGTCGAATTGCAGGCTGAAGATGGCTCGACTTTACAAGCACAATATCGCTATTCATCTCGTAAAGGTGCTGTCGGGATATTTGATGTAAAGGACCAAACATTAAAGGCTGGTGGCACATATAAAGTGCTACCCATTAACAATTGGGCAACTGCTGATAATGTCACGTTAACAGCAAAGTAATAAGGCAAGTAGTCAGTAGTGAATGCTTTCACTACTGGCTTTTTTTCAAGCTTAAAGAGTTGTATTGACCTTTTTCTTTAGCGTAATATAGTGCTACATACATTTAACAAGGGGTTAGAAAATGAAAGCATTAGTTTTTGAAACATTTGGTGGACCAGAAGTATTACAATATCAAGAAGTAGCTGATCCTATTTTGACAGATAACGAAGTTTTAGTACGAACAAAGGCCGTTGGGTTAAATTTTGCTGATATTTATCGACGGAAAGGCAATTATCATTTAGCAGGTCAGCCACCATTTATTTTAGGCTATGAAGGGGCTGGTGTCGTTGAAAAAGTCGGTGCAAATATACACAATATCCAAGTAGGCGACCGCATTGCATTTGCGGACGTACCCTTTGCGAATGCTGAATTAGTGGCAGTGCCACATGATAAAGTGATGTTATTACCAGTTGAAATATCTTTTGAAATGGCGGCTGCCATATTATTACAAGGGTTAACGGCACAATATTTAGTGACAGATAGCTATGCGATTCAACCAGGTGATACGGTTTTAATTCACGCAGCGGCAGGTGGTGTTGGTCAAAACTTAATCCAAATGGCTAAGTTAAAAGGGGCTAACGTCATTGGTCTCACATCTTCAACAGAAAAAGCGCAAGTAGCATACGCCATCGGGGCGGACCATATCTTTTTATATAAAGAGCAATGGGTGCAACATGTGAAGGATACTACTGATGGTCAAGGGGTTCATGTTGTGTACGAATCGGTAGGCTCTACACTGCAAGATAGTTTAGAGGCAACAAAAATCGGTGGAACAGTGGTGTTTTTTGGCATGTCAGGGGGAGATCCTGTGGCGGTGGATCCTCGTCTGTTAATGGATACTTCGAAAACGTTAACGGGGGGAGACCTTTGGAATGTACTGACTTCCTTTGAGGAAAGAAAAATACGTTCACAACAACTGTTCGACTGGATTATAGATGGTAAGATAAAAATTTCTGAGCCGACTATTTTTGCTCTTGAAAACGGTGCTCAGGCACATACTTTACTGGAAAGTCGCAAAAGTATCGGTAAGATATTATTACAACCTTAAACAATGCAGATGGAGGATTGCTTGTCTCCTTTACTTTGATATTGTAACACTATCATATTTGAAAGTTGGAATATGATAGTGTTTATCCAACTACTAATTCATGATACGATAAAATACAATATGAACTATTGAGGTGAGCACAATCTCATGTTTCTAGATAAATTGAAGCATCAGTTACAGCAAAATCAATCGCTATTTATTGGAGAAGAGACTGCTTTTCGTTCGGCCGTTTTAATTCCATTAGTACAAGTGGATGACAAGTGGCATATTCTTTTTGAAGTACGGTCATTGACAATGAGAAAGCAACCAGGAGATATTAGTTTTCCAGGTGGGCGAATTGATGCCACAGATGCATCTCCATTAGCTGCAGCGTTACGGGAAACGCATGAAGAGTTAGGCATCGATCCAACAACGGTACATGTTGTAGGACCATTAAGTCCATATATTACATCTTCTTCATTTGTAACGTACCCATTTGTAGCGATTATTGATATCAATCAAATTATTCATGAATACAACAAAGACGAAGTGGAAGAAGTATTGACCGTACCAATTGACTGGTTATTAAACTATGAGCCATATATGCATTTAGTATCGGCTGAACCAATGCCTTCAATCGATTTTCCATTTGATAAAATTGTTAATGGTGCGCAGTATAAATGGCGAACGCGGTCAATGGAAGAATGGTTTTTTGATTATGAGCAATACACGATTTGGGGTTTAACCGCCCGAATTTTAAAACACTTTATAGAACTGATAAAATAGCAGAATAGCTACATTCCACAGCTTTGTTCCTCACACCTATTTAAAATAGCTATGCGCTACATAAGGGGCACATCTCCATAATTATTTAAAAGGCGCGTATGCTTTTCTTTATTTAGAAGAAAAGTATACGCGCCTTAACTTACTTCGTACAATAATAAATTCGATAGTCCAATACCCCTTCGTATTTTACATTCATCTCAATGTTTTGCTCCATGACTTTGTACAATTCAGGCTCAATCTGCTGTGAGTAGTGAAATTCAGGCGCTGAAGAAAAAGATTTATTTTTGCGAATGTGAATCGTCTGAAAACCAGTTTGTTTAAATAGTGTTACCCAATCTTTTTTCGTGAACAACAGATCAAAGCCATAAAATTGTTTGATTTCCTCCGCACTCAAGTCGTCAAGTTCTTGTTGTATCGTAAATTCAATCGCAATTAGCTGACCACCAAATTTCAATAAACGATAAATTTCGTTGAGCGCTTTGTGCTTGTTGACAAAGGACAGAACAGATTCCGCAATTATGAAATCGAATTGTTGTTTAGCTAAAGGTAGTTGTTCAACGGAACCTTTAATAATTTGAACTGGTAGGGAGTGTTTTGCCATTCTGCTTTGAGCCTTCTCAACCATAATGGCATTGTTATCAATGCCTGTAACATTTGCTTTATAATGAGATGCTAAGTAGGCGGCTGTTTGTCCTGTACCACAGCCTACATCTAGTATTTGAGAGTGTTTGGTAATGTTCTCATTTTTCAAAAGTTGCTTTGTTAACGCCATGCCCCCAGGATGTGCCCCGCCAACGCCAAATTTAGATAAAAATTCGAGATATTTGGATTTTTGAATAACGATCACCTTCTTTTTTCTTCTTGTTTGTATGATATGAAAAGAAAAATAGTATGGTTCCTAGTGGAGGAATGAAACGAACGATAGGATAAAAAGCAAAACGAAATGTCTAATTATAAGTTTTCAATAGGTTTCCATCGAACGCTTCTATACTATTTATTTTGATGTAGGTTCTTCAAAAGTCTAAACATAAAAAATTTCTAAACGTATACTATATAAACGTTTTATGTATAGGAGGTGAATTGATGCAATATTATTCGCAAAATCCTAGAAGGAGACCAGTCCCAAGAAGATATAGACAAAGTTTTGATCCTATGAATCAAGGTAGACGCGTACAACCCTTCAATTTTAATAGTCCACAACCTTTTACGTTCAACAATCAACAACCCCAAACTTCTCGCTTTGGAAATTTATCAAATAATTTACAGGCAATGATGGGCCATGCAGGAACAATAACGAATGGGGTTAATATGCTAAGGCAAATGGGGTCTTTATTAAGTCTATTTAGATAATAAGGGGAATTATTGTACTCTTCTTTAAGAGGATAGACGTTTAATTTGGCGCGTTTATTCTCTTTTTTATGAAAATCGCCATTAAAAGCCCAAGTATCGCCAGTAAACCCTAAGAATACGCTCTAAAAACGGGCACCAAGTTTGTATCAACAAAAGTGTTAGATTGACGGCTGTCAATCTAACACTTTTGTTTATCTACTTTATTTCGATAAGCTGTTTTCGATAATCGAGCGATTTTTTTCTTTAAATACTTCGTTATGAGAGGATACTACTGCATGTCGATGAGCCGTTGGTTCCAAGTACGTTTTAATGGAGTTAACGGCGTTTGCTGCATCTTGAAATGTGCCAAGTAGAAGATGAATTTTCCCTTCAAACGATAAAATATCACCTGCTGCAAAAATTCCTGGTTGTGCTGTTTCGCCAGTTGCTTTTCCTTCAAAATAATAGTCATCTTTTTTAGGAATGGCAATGGCTTCATCAAATGTGAGCGAGGCTTCGCGATTATAACCGTGACTTACAATGACTTCATCAATTTGGCGTGTATAGCTTTGGTTGGTCCGAGAATTTTCACATGTAACGAATTGAATCGCTGTTTTATCTGGATTGGCAGATAGTTTTGTAATGGTTGTATTACATTCGATTTGTACACCAACATCTAGCGCCTCTTGTATGGTTGCTTCGTGTGCTGAAAGCGTGTCCTTACGGTAGACAATCGTTACGTTTTTGGCAATCGGGCTAAGTTCTACTGCCCAGTCGAGTGCCGCATTTCCGCCTCCTGAAATAATAATATCTTTATTTACAAAGCGTTTATAAGACTGGACTGTATAGTGTAAATTGGACATTTCGTATTTTTCAGCACCTTCTAACGTCAGTTTTTGCGGATTAATAATACCACCACCAACAGCTAACAGAACGGTTTTCGAATAATGTTTTTCTCCCTGTGCTGTATGTATTACAAATAAATCTCCTTGACGTTCGATAAAGTCAACCTTTGTGCTTGTTAGCATTGTTGGTTTAAATGTTTTGGCTTGCGCAATTAATTGTTTGACAAATTGTTCGCCTAAAATGGGCGGGTGACCGCCTATATCCCATATTAACTTTTCAGGATAAAGTAACACCTTTCCACCTAGCTGTTCTTGGCTTTCGATTAATTTTGTTTTCAAGCCTCTTAATCCACTATAAAAGGTGCTATATAAACCTGCAGGTCCACCGCCAATAATCGTTACATCATATAAATCTTGCACTTGTATCGCCACATCCTTAAAAATTTATTGGAAAAGTATTGTATATCCTTATTGGATAGTTCAATCATTTAAATGATAATGATTATCAATATCGATTCGTTGCTATCATATCATGCGTATAACTAAAAAGAAAGAGAAGCTTTTCCATTTGAATCCATCTTTGTTGGTAAAGCCTAGGAATCGCTTCTATATTTAAGCTTCTATCTAGACAAGAAGAACAAAGTGCTATATAGTTAGCTAGGCTAACTATATAAGGAGGGGTAATATGACGATTGAACAGCAGTTTTTTAATGAGTATCGCTTAATGTACCGACCGTTTACTAACCAACTCAATATGCAACTGGAACACTTTCAACTTTATAGTTCACAGTGGGCAGTATTGCGTTTTTTAATTGATAAAGGGCCACATTCGCTCGTTGAAATTGCGAGCTTTATGTCAATTGAAAAGCCGAGCGTAACGAGGCTTGTACAAAAGCTTGTAGAACTTGGCTATGTGGAGACAGTGGCAGGCAAAGATAAGCGAGAAAAAGTGGTACAATTAACGCCATTTGGAGAAAACATCGTGCAAGAAGTGCAGGAGCACTTAAAACCATTTTTAGAAAAAGCACTAGCAGGTGTGCCGACACAGGATATTGAAACGGCTTCTCGGGTTTTAGCGACCATATGTATGAATATTCATCAGTAGGAGAGAAAAACAAGTGGAATCAACAAGACATAAATTATGGACAAAAGACTTTTTAGTTGTTTCTTTAATTAATTTTACGATTACGTTAATTTTTTATTTATTAATGGTGACAATAGCTGGCTATGCAGTGGAGCAATTTGACGCTTCAACAAGTACGGCTGGTCTAGTGTCAAGTATTTTTATTATCGGGACACTATTTGGACGACTTGGCACAGGACGAATTATCGGTGATTTAGGCAGTAAAAAAACATTATTCATTGGCTTATTATTATTTATGCTATCGACTATGTCTTATTTTATTGCTTTAAATCTTCCGTTACTGATGATGAATCGTTTAATGCAGGGGATAGCGCTCGGTGTAGCGAGTACGGCTACAGGTACGATTATTGCACAAATTTTACCACCAGAGCGACGAGGTGAAGGGATTGGCTATTACAGCTTAAGTGCGATTTTAGCAACTGCAATAGGTCCGTTTATCGGTATATTATTAACGCAGTTGTTTGAAGATTATCGTATGATTTTTGCGGTCGATTCGGTTTTAGCAGTAGTTTGCTTCATGATGTATTTTATGGTGACCGTGCCAGATGCGCCAAAAAATCCAAAGATAATGGCAGAGAAAGCGGGCTTCAAGCTATCCAGCTTTATTGAATTGCGTGCACTGCCTATCGCTGTTGTAGCTCTTGTTATTGGCTTTGCTTATTCAGGTGTGATGTCGTTTATGACATTTTACGCAAAAGAGCTTCATTTGGTCACAGCAGGCAGTTACTTCTTTATCGTTTATGCCCTTGTTATTTTAGCAACTCGTCCATTTACAGGGAAAATACTTGATGCAAGAGGCGCGAATATTATTATTTATCCGTGTCTAATCTTGTTTGCAATGGGCATGTATGCATTTAGTACAGCGACAAGCACTGTTGTATTTTTAATAGCTGCGGCTTTTATTGGTATTGGTTATGGTAATTTTAACTCAGTAGCCCAAGCAATAGCTATTAAGGTTACACCACACGAGCGTTTAGGGCTCGCCACTTCAACGTATTTTATTTTGTACGATTTAGGATTAGGTGTAGGGCCTTATTTCTTAGGGCTTTTTGCACCGACGATTGGTTACAGCGCTATATTTTTATCGATGGTAGCGGTAATTTTCCTTTCAATCGTGCTCTATTATGTCTTATATGGGAAATATGAAAAAGTAAAACAAGTCAATATTTAGTAGATTATAATCATTATATTGTAGAACAAACGTCTTTTTGCTTGTTGGAAATAAAATTCAACTGCAAAATGACGTTTTTTTCTTAAATTAAAAATACTTCTTGCAATCAAATATGATAATGATTATCATTCACAATAGAGACTAATTCGGGAAGCAGGTATTTAGCATGAAAAACAAATCATTATTATCAGTGTTAGTTGCAGGTGGCATAATTATGGCGGGCTGTGGCAATACAGAAGACACAAAAAAAGAAGAGAAACCAGCAACGGAGCAAGCAGCACAAACGGCAGCGGTAGATTTGACTACTGAACTATCAGCCTATCAACAATTTGCATTAGAACAGATGGATCATTTCTTGCTAGATACAGAAAAGTTCGTCAACCTGTTTAAAGCGGGTGATATGGAAGGTGCAAAAGCAGCGTATGCGCCAGCACGTATGTACTTCGAGCGTTCTGAACCAATTGCAGAAAGCTTTGGTGACCTTGATCCACGTATTGATGGTCGTTTAGCCGATATTGAAGAAGAAGGTAAAGGGAAAGAAGAGTGGACTGGCTACCATAAGCTTGAATATGCACTTTGGGTAGAAAATACAACAAAGGGCTATGAGGCAGTGGCAGATCAGCTACTAGCAGACGCTAAAGAATTACATGCACTTGTTCAAACAGTAGAAGTAACACCTGATTTAATGATTACAGGTGCAGTTGATTTATTGAATGAAGTATCTACTTCAAAAATTACGGGTGAAGAAGAAATTTATTCACATACAGACCTCTATGATTTTAAAGCGAATATTGAAGGGGCAGAAAAAATCTTTGAAATTCTTCGACCAAAATTAGAAGCAAAAGACAAAGAGTTAGTTGCAGCGTTAGATGAAAAATTTAAAGCAGTGGATGACTTATTAGCACTACATGCAACAGCTGATGGCGGTTATATTTCTTACGAAGATTTAACAGAAGAAAATACAAAAGCATTAGCAGCAGCAGTGAACCAACTAGGTGAGCCATTAAGTCAAATGGGCATTATTTTGGAGTGATAAAGAATGACAACGTCTAATGATGAAAAATGGATAAATAAAAAAATATCTCGCCGTGACATGTTAAAACTAACAGGCATGGGCGTGGCTGGCATTGCGATAGGTGCTTCTGGCTTTGGTGGTGTAATGAAAGCGATGGGTTACGATATGTTTGAACCTGTCGCTGATAGCACAACAGCAAAAAATAAAGTTAATTTCTATGGTAAACATCAGTCTGGCATTAATACACCCGTTCAAAAACATATATATTTTGCTTCTTTAACGGTTTTAGTGACATCAAAAGAGGAGCTACAAGAGTTGTTCAAGAAATGGACACCTCTTGTTGTTCGTTTAATGAATGGTGAATTAATGGTAGATTTAACAACAAATACTAGAGTTCCAACGGGTGATACCGGAGAAGCAGAAGGCTTAGATGCTTCGAATTTATCCATAACGTTTGGTGTAGGTCCTTCACTGTTCGATAAGCTTGGCATGGCACATTTAAAACCAGCCGAATTAGCGGACTTACCACATTTTCCGAAAGACCAACTACAAAAGGAATATACAGGTGGAGATCTTTGCATTCAAGCCTGTGCGGACGATCCCCAAGTGGCGTTCCATGCTGTACGCAATTTAGTACGCGCTGCTTCTGGCAAAGTGGAGATTAAATGGTCCCAAGCTGGCTTTAACTCATTCCCTGCTGAAGGGGGGACACCTCGAAATTTATTTGCATTCAAGGACGGTACAGTCAACCCTTCTATTAAAGATGAACAAGACTTAAACAAAGTAGTATGGGTCGATAAAGGGTGGCTTAAGGGTGGCTCCTATTTAGTGGCTCGAAAAATCCAAATGCATCTTGAAACATGGGATCGTACATCGTTAAAGGATCAAGAAGCAACGTTTGGGCGTTATCGCGATAGTGGTGCGCCATTTGGTAAAACGAAGGAATTCGATGATTTTGATGTAGAAGCAAAAGATAACAAGGGCGAGTATATTATGCCCGATACATCGCATGTCCATTTAGCACGTAAATCAGGTGCTCGCATACTACGTCGCTCTTATTCTTACGCATCAGGCGTTATGTCGAATACAGGAGCGCACGATGCAGGGCTCCTATTTATCTCTTTCCAAAAAGATCCGGCGCAGTTTACAACAGTGCAAAACAGTCTAGGACGAATGGACAAAATGAATGAATATATTACTCATCGAGGCAGTGCCGTTTTTGCTTGCTTCCCTGGAGTACAAAAAGGGAGTTATTTAGGTGAAGCACTTTTTAACGCGCTGTAGCATTATAGTATGCTTATTATTGGCACTTGCGGTACCAGTACAAGCAGCAGAATCTTATAGTCACTTGTACATTTCCATTAGTGACGCTCTGATGAATACGAAGCAAGACAAGCAAGCTGAAGCAACGCGTGCACTTGAACAATTTGCAACGGACTGGGCGACTGTAAATTCACAACAAACTGAAGCAAAAGAAAAGGTTGATCAAATACTTGAGCAAGCTGTAAAGGCTTCTTCAAAAGAAGAGCGTTTAACTGCATTGTCGGCTCTATCGAATGCATTACGTGCATTAGAAAAGCTCGAAAATCCAGTAGATGAAGCGGAGCAACGAGCTGACTTTGGTCTAAAAATGAAACCAATTATGACTGCCTTTGAGCAAGCATTAGCAAGTGGTGATATAACAACGATTGACGCTGCGTACAAAGAGTTTAATATGAAATGGAATAAAAATGAAAGACCAGTACGTGAACAAAGTATTGCAATGTACGGTCAAATTGAAACACAAATGGCTTTTTTACGTATTACAATTTCTTCAGAACAGCCTGATGTAACATTAATGCAATCACAATTTGCAGAACTAAAGAAAACGATTGAAGATTTTGTAGCAGGTAACGAAACAGCACAAATTGTAGCAGGTGAATATTCTTTAGCGTCTTTAATTGCGTATATAGATGAAGCTAACGATTTGATAGACGATGGTGACTACAAGGCAGCATCTGATAAAATACGCGAATTTATTACGATTTGGCCAAGTGTAGAGATTGAAATTTCAACACGCAACGGTAATCTTTATACTAAAATAGAAAGTGATATGCCGATTATAGTAAGTGACTTATTAAAGACTCAGGTCGATGAAAAGACCATTAAAAGTAAACTTAATCAGTTCCGTACCGAAATTGAATTAATACAAGGTAATGCCGATTATTCCATTTGGGATTCAGCACTTATTTTGTTGCGTGAGGGCTTAGAGGCATTATTGATTATCCTTGCATTAGTGTCATTTTTAAATAAATCAGGACAAACATCGTTACGTAAATGGATTTATATCGGGGCTTTAGCTGGGGTAGTATTATCGGCTGTAGCGGCAGTATTAATGTCAACGATCTTTCATTCAGCAACGGTCGATACAAACCGAGAAATAATGGAAGGTTATGTCGGTCTTGTAGCTGCTGCAATGATGATAGGAGTCGGGATATGGCTTCATAGTAAGTCCAACGTTGCGAGCTGGAATCGTTATATTTCAAAACAAATGGGCAATGCTATTTCAAGTGGTTCCGTATTTGCTATGGCTGCTGTCAGCTTTTTATCGGTGTTCCGAGAAGGAGCAGAAACACTTGTGTTCTATGCGGGAATTGCACCGAAAATGGCGACCTCTCAATTTATACTCGGTATTGTTTTGGCGCTTGTCATCTTAGCTGTTATCGCAATCGTCTTATTCAAAGCGAGTGGTAAAATAGCCATTCATAAGCTTTTTGCGGTGGCAACTGTGTTAATTTATGTGTTAGCATTTAAAATCATCGGTGTCAGCTTGCATACATTACAACTAAGAGATAGTGTACCAACGACCATTGTGGATGGCCTGCCAGTCATTAGCTTAATTGGCTTCTATCCAACACTAGAAACAATGATAGGGCAAGCGATTTTACTTGTGCTAGTAGTAGCAACTATTATCTATAAAAAGAAACAAGCAAAATAGCGAAAAAAGAGACTGGGACATAACCTTAAAATCTTAAATAGAGGTACATTGGTTATGATAAATTTTTGCTAAGAAAATATATAGAATATATTTTCTATTATTTCTTTTGCAATGAATAATAAAATAGAAGGCTTCACTAGTTGTTGGTAGACGAAGTGGACAATAACGGCGCAGCAAAAAAGTGTTAGATTGACTCCCATCGATCTAACACTTTTTCTCTTTTGTCCCAGCCCCTTTTTTATGGTGCAGTATGCCAATGCGAAGGCATACGCAAATAAAATGGTAGTTTTGTTTGGTGATTACCGATTGCCGAATTGATTTGCATTTGCGTTAAAAACATCGCAGTGTCTGTTGCTGTTAAATCTTTCCCCTTTAAATTTTGTCCAATCCAATTTGCCCCTCTATGGTGAGGCGCATTTTTTTACTTACAGTGTTGAATACAAGCTTATTGCGAATTTGTGCACTGGTTTCTAATAATAGGTTGTTGACAGGTTGTCGGATTGGAGGAATATCTAGAACCACTAATGCTGTTGCCTCTAATTTAGAAAGAGTTAGTAATGTCTCTAATTGTTTATGCAATTTGTCGTATAATTTAGGTGATATCCGATATGCCATTGCCTCTGCAACATAGGTGATCATTTCAAATAACTCCTCCATAATCGGAAAAACTTGAAACATTTTTTCAGTCACTTCAGCGTTATCTCGCCAATTCTGTCCATTGAATGTTATTTGAGCAACCATTTGTCCCGCCCCTAAACAATCATAGACGGTACACCCCTTAAAACCTTTGCTTCTAAGGTCACGATGTATTTGACAGTGAAAGTTAGAGTGCAAATGGGTGCATGGTCTGCCAGCGGACTTATTCATTGCAAAATGACAAGATGCGGTAATAGTTAGTGCTGTACAGCATAAGCCAAAGCAGTTTTGACAATCTGCTTGCATGCTTTTACGGAATGTTTTTTGAGACTGTATCATTTATTCCTTTTACCGATGACATTGAGCCCTCCTCAGTTAAGACTTCTTGTTATATATGATTTTAGCATTAAATATAGCTGATTAACTCCTCTTGTTATTAGAAGATTGTATAAAAATAAGATTTTTCTCAAAATAATTGAAAACTATATCGCAACGTGATATAGTCTAGGTATGACATAGTCACGGTGCGACATATGGAGGTGGGAAATTGGATAAATTAATTAAAAAATATGTACCAATGACTGAGACTTCATTTTATATATTATTATCACTAACTGAACCACGCCATGGTTACGGTATTATTAAGTGCGTTGCTGAATTAACAAATGACAGAATCAAGTTAGGTTCTGGTACGATTTATGGCACGCTAACAAAAATGCAAAAGGATGAAATGATTACAGTTTTTGCGGATGATCGTAGAAAAACAATTTATGAAGTGACGGAACTTGGGAAACAGGTGATGCAAGCGGAAATGACTCGTTTAAAAGAATTACATGCACATGTATTACGATTTGAGGAGGATTTTTCATGAAAAAACTGCGATGGCTGTGGAGCTATCAAGTAAATAGAACAGAGAAATGGCTAAGTGATATGGCAAGGGAAGGCTATCATTTATGTGATTTTAATGCAGTAACACGTGCATTTACTTTTGAAGAGGGGGAACCGAGAAATGCTATCTATGCGATTCGCTTGGATAACAATGCATTACCAAGTGCTTTGCAGCAGGAAGGTTGGCACATGGTAGCATCGTCGAAAAGTTGGCAGTTTGTGAAGAATGAATCATCAGACGTCGCTGTCTATCCAACACGTGAAACTATCTTAAGACGAGCGAGAATGCATACGTACTTATTTATTTTATTGGCCATTATTTTGATGGCAGGACAGATAAATGTGTTACTAATGACTACCATTACATCGAGAACAGTGGGAGATATCAGTTGGTTAGGGATTGTCATTCCGCTTTTTATTCTTACCCTTTTCATAAGTTTATCAATGTTTGTCTATAGAGCTTATCGAAAGTTTGAAAAGAAGGAAATGGACTTTGGTATTCAGGTCATTGCTAATGGTAGGAAATTACACAAAATAAAGCTAGGTTGGATGTACTTGCCGCAACAAACAAAGGAATGGCTTGAAGTACAAGCAGAACAAGGGTTTGAACTTGAACGTGTTTTTGGACCCCTATTTACATTTCGTCAAACAGGTAGAAAAAATATTGCATATGAAGTATGCTTTGAACCGAAAGTAGATAGTACTTTCTTCTCCATTCATAAGGAGATAGGTTGGCAATTAAAATTTTCTTCTAATTTAACATGGATGCATTACTCGATTTGGGCAATGCCTTATAAAGAAGGAGAGATGGTTCCTGCATTTATGTATGATCTTAATGAAAGGTTTCGTAGTCTGAAAAAATCATTATTGATGAGTTTAGGCATAAGTGGTTATTTGCTAATAACTCTTGCAGTTTCTTTATATATCAATTTTTTAAGAATAGGCAATAATTTTTTTGAAATGTCAATTGACGGCATATTACGGTTGTTATTAATCGTTACAATTGCATTATGGGGATCAATATTTTTAAAAATAATTATAGGATTTTTACGTGAATGGAAAATTGTAAGAGAGGGATATTAATAATAGTGATTATCTAAGCACTTCCTTTCGAACGGAGGTGCTTTTTAATGCGCGCTGAATAATTCTTTATCATGTTAAAATATCAGAAATAAGTATGGTTACTAAAGTTCTAAATGCTAGTCATGTGATACATAGAGAATACACAACATATTATGAAATTACACTTGAGAAATTTATACTTCATATTGTGAATATATATTTATTTAAAAAGTAAATATTATTAATCTCGTAAATGATACATGCGCAAAAATCAAGAAACTTATTTAAGTTTGCTGTAAACTAAAGAGAATATAGAGTGAAAGAGTGATGGCATGCTACAGGTAAATGTGGAGGATTCAAGTTTAATATTAGAGGGTGGGACGTTTCGTACATTGTTTACATCTGGTGTCTTGGATGCTTTTTTAGAGCATGACATTATGATGCCTTATGTTGTCGCTATTTCAGCAGGTGCAATCAATGCATGTTCGTATGTATCACAGCAAAAGGAACGGTCTTTACGTGTATTAATGGATTATCGCCATGATAAGCGCTACATGGGCTTGAAAAATTTCCTTAAAGAAAAAAGCTTATTTGGCTTGGATTTTGCGTATAATGTGATTCCAAATGAGCTAGATATTTTTGATTGGGATACGTACAAGCAGTATGATGGGAAATTGCTTTTTGGCGTAACAAATGCAGCAACAGGACAAGTTGAATATATGGATGCAAAGGAAATGGATCGCCAATGTACGATGTTGCGTGCAACTTGTGCTATACCAATCTTATTTCCAGAAATCAAACTAAATAATACGCCATATTACGATGGTGGCTTAGCAGAGCCAATTCCGATTATGCATGGTGTTGAAACGGGTTTTAAAAAGCATGTACTAGTATTAACCCGACCTAAAGGCTACCGTAAACAGCTAGATCGGCAAAGTAAATGGGCTATGAAACTACTAGCTAAACGTTATCCGAATTTAGTAAAAAGCATGCAAAAACGTGCAGACCATTATAACGCTTCACTTGATTATTGTGAACAATTAGAGGCACAAGGAAAGGCATTTATATTCCGCCCAACACAAGCACTTAATAGCTTTGAGAAAGATACAGTGCAAATGCGTAAAAATTACGACATGGGCTATCAGCAAGCGATGCAACAAATAGATGCATTAAAGCAATTTTTAACTTGATTTTAAAATGGTAAGGGGAGGGCCAACGTGCATTTTGGGCTCTCTTTTTCATAGCGCTTAAGCATCAACGTTCATTATGTAAAAATTGTAGAAAAGATTTCATGTCACATCACATTTCGATATAATAAATGAAAACTAGAAGAGGCGCGTATATGGAAACAGAATGGTTACGCACGTTTATCGTTGCGGCGAAAACGGAAAATTTCCGTGAGACGGCGGAAAGACGCTTTATCACACAATCGACGGTATCCAAACATATTCAGCATTTAGAAAAGGAATTGCAGACAACGCTTTTTGAACGTCAAACAAAGCATGTCAAACTCAATCGAATTGGTGCACACTTTTTACAACAAGCTGAAAAAGTGGTAGAAATCGTTGATGAAGCAGTACATAGTACACAATTGATGAAAAGTGGTTTTACTTCGAAATTAACAATAGGTGTAGCACCTCAAATAGCAAATTCCACATTACCAGCTATTATCGATCGTTTTCAGCAACAAAACCCTACCATTCATCTTTCTATTGAACTGTTAAAATCTAATGAAATTGGGGAAGCGGTTTATGGGGGAGCTATAGATATAGGGATTTCGAAATTAACCTCCACCCGTGCGGTGCACACGAAAATGCTTGCCCAAGAGCCACTCCAACTTATCGTACCGATAGGGAAAAAATGGACTGATCCAATGACGCTTTTACAACAAGAAACGATTTTAACACATGAATACGCGTCTTATTGGCAAGAAGTACAACAAGTACTTCAGCAATTGCCAAGCTATAAAAGCATGCAGGTTAACCAAACAGAAGTTATAAAAAACTTTGTCAAACAAGGGCTAGGAATTGCCTTTTTACCGAAAAGTGTTATTGAAGCTGCTTATGATGAGCAATCGCTCCATAGTTATTCGGTAAAGGAATTTTCGCATATTGTGTCCAACACTTATTTTTTATCAAAGTACGTAACGGCTGATATTGAAGCTTTTTTTACGGTTTGTGATGCTGTCTATCAAAACAGAGGGAGCTATTACTAGAAGAGAAGGTGATATTTGCATGTATAATATGATGTCAGAAATAAGTCGAGTCGTTAGTGGACCCATCACGTTATTTTTAAATTCCTACGAACATTCTCCACTTGTTATCGCGTTACTTCTTGGCCTAGTTGGCGCACTAGCACCTTGTCAATTAACCGGCAACTTGAGCGCCATAACATTCTATGGTCATCGTACCATTCAAATGAAAAATAATTGGAGCGAAGTAATGGCTTTTATGATTGGTAAGGTTGCTGTCTTTAGTTTAATTGGCTTATTAGCTTGGCTATTTGGACAATCATTTGAAACATCAATAACTACTTATTTTCCAATATTTCGTAAGACGATAGGACCCATTATGTTGTTAACAGGTCTTGTCCTAATCGGCATTTTAAAATTAAAATGGCTGCATCAAATATCATCCCATATCCCGCTTGTATTGAAAGAAGGGAAGGCAGGTTCATTTCTAATGGGGGCATGCTTTGCCATTGCCTTTTGTCCGACGATGTTTGTGCTATTTTTCGTTTGGCTGATGCCTACAGTTGTTACTACTTCCTATGGATTGGTTTTGCCAGCGGTTTTTGGTCTTGCGACTTCCATGCCACTTATTTTAATGTTGGTACTGATTCAAATATTTGATACAAAACGCGCCATTATGAAAACAAGTATGAAAATGGGAAGAGTAATACAAATCGTAGCAGGTATCATTTTAATCATGATTGGCGTAATGGACACTATTACCTATTGGGGTATAACGATATGAAAAAGAAGTACGTTGCGCTTGAGTGGAACAATTTGGAGGCTGTTGCTGTAAGGACAGTCTCTATTTTTATTTGTAAAAAGGAAAGAGGGAACATATGATTTATGCAATCGTATTATTTCTATTAGCAGGTATTGGTGAAATCGGAGGTGGCTATTTAATTTGGCTTTGGTTAAGGGAAGGCAAACCATTTTATTGGGGCATTTTTGGAGGGATTGCATTAGCTTTATATGGCGTGGTGGCGACTTTTCAATCATTTCCGACTTTTGGTCGAGTCTATGCAGCGTATGGAGGAGTTTTTATTGTGCTGTCCATCTTGTGGGGCTGGGGCATAGATAAGCAAAAGCCTGACATGTTAGATTTAGTTGGTGCTGGTATTTGTATTATTGGAGTCATGGTTATGTTAATGCCGCGTTCATAATAGAGAGAAAGTGTTAGATTATCGGTCATTAATCTAACACTTTTTTGCTGTGAACGAAGTTGTCCACTACGGGGGACGTTTCTCAAAGATTAGTGGCGCTAGCATTTGTTTTTGTGGCGTATCATGACCTTTTCGTGACGCTAATCATTTTTTAGCCCTTTGTTGCAACAAAACGTAAGCGCCAATAATCAGCAATCCATTGTTTATCTCGATAATTGGTTGGTCGCAACAGTTCTTCACATTTTGCATAAACGCGTTCTTTTTCATGCTGACTTACATGCTGGAGAATGTTGTTGCTAAACATAACAAGCCAATTCCGTAAGCCATCGTCACCTTGAAGTGGCGTCGGACGTTCATATAAAGTAATCATTTTTACAGTAAAGCCCACTTTTTCGAGCATCGTTTGATATTCGTCAGCTGCTGGAAAATACCATGGGAAATACTGCTCTTCATATGGCAGCCCAAGCGCCTCCATACTTGTTCTAAGTGCTCCGACAATAGAAGCGATATTCCCGTGGCCGCCCATTTCTGCAACAAAACGTCCTTGTTGTTTTAGTGCACGATAGATATTGTCAATCACTTTATCTTGTTGTTTCATCCAATGAAGCGCTGCATTGGAAAAGACTGCATCAAATTGATGGGTGTAGTCCATAGTAGCTGCATCTTGTGTGTTAAAGGTAAGCGTAGGATATTTTTGTTGAGCGCTTAAAATCATATCATGTGAAGCATCAATGCCATGTACAACTGCACCACATTGCGTTATTTCGTTGGCTAAATCTCCTGTGCCACAGCCAACATCTAAAATATGTTCTTGTTTTTGTGGTGCAAGTAAGTTGACTAAACTTTCTCCAAATTTTGAAACAAAGTCATGCTTTTGATCGTAAAGAGTTGCATTCCATTTTGTTGTCATTGTCTACCATCTCCTTTGTTTTTTAGCATAACAAAGAGAGGTGTGGAACGAAAATTCGAAAAAAGGGCTGTTTTGATTCCAATTTGGAATGATAGAAAGAAAAAGAATCCGCTCGCTCTACGGGTAATTCGTAGTAAACGAGCAGACTCTTTTAAGGTAATATCAATAATTAAAGCTTTGTGAGCGTTTTGCCGCTCCAGCCAAATAGTATTGTTAAAACTGGACCAAGCAAACAGAAGAAGGTGAATGGTAGATAAGTAGTTGTTGGAATATCTAGTACACTAGCGATAAAAATTCCGCACACGCTCCATGGTACAAGCGGGTTCACAACAGTACCTGCATCTTCCATGACACGCGATAAATTTTTCGGCGCAAGTCCAACCTTTGCAAACTGCGCTTTAAATGCCTCTCCAGTAAGCAAAATGGACAAATATTGTTCACCGATTAATGTGTTGACGCCAATTCCTGTTAGCGCAGCACCCGTAATAACGGAGCCAGCACTTGTAAATATGCTTTCAATTTTTGCTAAAATACTTTGAATAATACCAAGTGTAAATAATAATCCGCCCATTGTAAGTGCAAGTAATACTAAAGCGATTGTAAAGAGCATACTATTCAATCCACCACGAGTAAGCAGAGCATCTACGTCTTTAATTCCTGTATCGGATACATAGCCATTAAACAGCATGTCAAATACGTGGGACAGGGCCAGTGGTTCTTGTATGTAAGCAAGTCCAACGCCAACGATTGAAACAACTGCAAGTGTAATAAGAGCAGGTGCTTTATATAAGGTCATAATAACCAGAACAACGATTGGTAGTAATGTGTACCAATGAATAAGGCCTGTAGAAAGTAATCCTATTTTAAATTGTTCAACCGTTTCAAAAGAAGTATTGGCACCAGACGGTGATAGCAAGGCATACAAAGCAAACGAAATCACAAAGGCAGGAATAGTCGTCCAACCCATATTTTTAATATGCTCAAATAAATCAACACCTACTGTACCCGATGCTAAATTAGTTGTATCAGATAGCGGTGACATTTTATCGCCAAAAAAGGCGCCGGAAACAATAGCACCAGCCGTGATGGCTAACGAAATATCCATTGCGCCAGCGATTCCCATAAAGGCCACGCCAACTGTCGCAACTGTTGTTAAAGAGCTACCAACGGAAATCCCGACAATGCTACAAATAAGAAAAACAATGGCAAAGAAAAAGCTAGGTGAAACAGTTAAAAAACCGTAATATATCAGCGTTGGAATGGTGCCGCCCATAATCCAACTCGAAATTAAAATACCGATAAAGAAGAAAATAAAGACAGCACCTAAACCAGCACTGGCACCAGCAACCATCCCAGATTCAAGCTCACGGAAAGGTACTTTTTTCAATAGTCCATAGGCAATTAAAAGTGAGATTACTAAAATAATGGGGATATGTGGCGTTGCTTTTAAATAGCCAATACTAATGGCCATTGTGGCAATAATTAAAAGTGTAATGAAGCAAGCCTCAATAAATCGAGGGTTACTTTTTGCTTCAATGCGAAACATACGAATCCTCCTAACAATTACTTCTGCGCTTCAATGCGGTGAAGCCCAAAAGTATTATAGCATGCTTATAAATATTGTCAATTGATTGAAAATTCTGTCTATATAGACCGTTAAAAAAGATAGCGATATTTTCTCGCTATCTACTAGTTAAAATGCGCAACATAATCCCATGCATTTTTGATAATTAAGATACACGTCATGACAATAAAAATAAGACGCATCATGTTCGTCCCCCGTGTTAACGCAAATTTAGACCCTAAAATAGCACCGAATATCATAACGAAGCCCATCGGCAAGCCATATAAAAAATTGACCTGTCCTAATACTAAAAACATTACAAGTGCAGCCAAATTCGATGTGAAGTTAAATGCTTTTGCATTCCCAGCAGCTTGCAAAAAATCATTTCCCATCATTAAAAGGATGAAAATAAAAAAAGAACCTGTCCCTGGGCCAAAAAAACCATCGTAAAAGCCTACCACCGTAAACGCACAAAGAAAGGCTATTTTCTTTCCTATACTTAACATACGTTGCTTTGGCTGTTGTCCCCAATCTTTTTTTAAAACTGTATAAGTTGCGACTAGTACGAGCATAACAAGCATAAGTGGCTTTAAAATCGAAGGTGATACAAGGTGCACAGTGTATGCACCAATTAAAGAGCCTAAAAAAATAAAAGGTAAGATTTTTCCAATCTTTTTAAAATCGACTTTACCTGCCCGCAAAAAAGTCAGCATGCTAGTGCCATTACTGATGGTATTCGCTAGTTTATTCGTTGCAATGGCTGTACTTGGTGGTAATCCTACCGCCATTAATGCTGGTAAAGAAATCAAGCCTCCACCACCAACAATGGCATTTAAAAAGGATGCGATAAAGCCAAATACTAATAATGTACTAAGTGAAAGTAAATGAATATCCATGAAAATAACCATCCTTTTGCATCATACAATGTTTTCTTGTAAGCGTACTGCTTATGGCTAAAAATAACAATGGTGTTTGTATATTTTGTGGATTTAAAATTTACAATTCCTTTACATTGTAAAATTATAAGAAAAAATTTTTTTCAAGTATTTTTATAAAAATTAAAGAAAAAACGTTACATTCAACAGCAAAAAACGTCTTTTTATTAGAAGATTTCCAACGTTTGTAACTTGTTTACGTATGTTTGAATGAAATATGGCAATTTTAATATTACATTATTGTAAATTCAATTTATTTATCTTTAAAGTTATGTAGAATTATGTAAAGATTTTGTTATGATAGTTGCAGAAATCGACAATATTTATTCAACAGGAGGAACATAATGTTCAACTCAAGTAAGCAAGATCCATTTTTTCAGGCTTTATTAAAAATTTCTCAAAATGTGAAAGAAGGTATTTACTTCGCTCATAACGCGCGTATTCATGATATCGATGCATTAAAAGAGATCGCCGATACAATGAAACAATATGAAACAAGCGGTGATAAGCTGATTCATGAGCTAATTGTTATGCTTAATAAATCATTTATGACACCTATTGAACGAGAAGATATATTAGCGCTAGCAAATAAATTAGATGATGTAATTGACGGGATGGAAGGCTGTATTGCCCATTTTAATATGTACAACTTAACAGAAGTAACAGAGCCGATGCGTCAATTCCTAACGTACATTGCTAAAAGTACAGATGAAATGGTACAAGCAATGGAGCTACTAAATAGTAAAAAGCTTGTAGAAATGCGTAAACATGCCATTCAAATTAAAGACTATGAGCGTGAATGTGATGAGATATTCCGTTCTTCTATGAAGCAATTATTTATTCAAGAAAAAGATCCAATGCGCATTATCGTATTCAAAGATATTTACGAACAATTTGAAGATATTGCAGATTGTTGTCAAACAGTAGCGAATACAATCGAAACAATAATTATGCGAAATGCGTAAGATGGAGTGTACTAAATGGATACAATATTACTGATAACAATATTAGTCGTTATATTCGCACTTGTGTTCGACTTTATTAACGGCTTCCATGATACAGCCAATGCTATTGCAACATCTGTATCAACGCGTGCCCTAAAGCCACGTACTGCTGTGTACATGGCTGCGGTAATGAACTTTATCGGAGCTATTACATTTGTTGGAGTTGCGAAAGCATTAACGAAAGATATTGTTGACCCGTTTACACTAAATACGTATGACGGTGATATTACAGGGTCAGTGGTTATTTTGGCAGCTTTACTGTCAGCTATTACATGGAATTTATTAACATGGTATTTTGGGATACCGTCTAGTTCGTCCCATACTTTAATTGGTTCAGTTGCAGGGGCGGCAATTGCTGCGGCAGGATTTGATATTCTAAATTACACAGGCTTTATTAAAATCCTTCAGGCGCTTATTTTCTCTCCATTACTTGCGTTTGTAGCTGGTTTTTTCATGATGTCACTGTTTAAAGTAATCTTTAAAGATATGAATTTATATCGAACAAATAAAGGCTTCCGAACGATGCAAATCGGTACAGCGGCATTGCAATCATTTACACACGGTACGAACGATGCGCAAAAGGCGATGGGGATTATCACCCTTGCATTAATTGCAGGTGGTTTACACCAAGGTGACGATATTCCGTTTTGGGTTCGTTTTGCAGCTGCCTGTGCGATGGGTCTCGGAACATCGGTTGGTGGTTATAAAATAATTAAAACAGTCGGTGGTAAAATTATGAAAATACGCCCAGTGAATGGTGTAGCAGCGGACTTAGCATCTGCTTCGATCATCTTTGGTGCGACGTTAATTCATTTACCTGTATCGACAACGCACGTAATCTCTTCTTCTATTATGGGCGTAGGTACTGCACACCGTGTCAAAGGTGTGAAATGGGGTATGGCACGTAAAATTGTTACGACTTGGGTAATTACAATGCCAATCTCTGCCGTAATGGCTGCTACAATTTACTTTATTTTAAGCTTATTTTTCTAAAATAGTGAAGGAATGCACAACTTATGTGCATTCTTTTTTCTTTGCTTTGAATTTGCCCTTGTTAATACATGTGAGTCCATCTATGGTAATTATAAAGAAAGTATAAAGTTCAGAAGAAATACATCAATCCATAGTAAGGTTATGTAACAGGAGGAAAACGATGAATGAAAAGCTATTACTAATAGAGGATGATCACGCAATAGGTCGTATCGTCAAAGATACACTAGAGCAAGAGGGATACTTCGTCACATGGGCAACTACAGGCTTAGAAGGGCTAGCAGACTTTCAAGCGCAACCATTTGATTTAGTATTAGTCGATTGGATGCTACCTGAAATGGATGGCCTTACTGTTTGTCAAAATATTCGTTGGGAAAGTGATGTGCCCATTTTAATGATGAGCGCCCGAAAAGACGAGGCTGATAAAGTGGAAGGCTTACAAGGTGCTGATGATTATTTAGCAAAGCCTTTTAGCTTAGCAGAATTAAAGGCACGTGTTGCCTCCCATTTACGTCGATGGCAACGCTATAAGAAAATAGAAGTGACAGAACATGTCGCTACATTTACATTTGGCTTAGCAATTGACTGGCATAAAGAACTAGCAACACTGGAAAACAAAGAACTAGCCTTAACTCAAAAAGAGTTTGCCCTGTTAAAGCTATTGGCTAAAAATCCAGGCCAACTATTTTCAAAGGAAGAGTTATATCAGCATATTTGGCAACAAGCGAGTGTAGACGAGACACATACAGTCACTGTGCATATTAAAGCATTACGAGAAAAATTACAGGATCCGGTTAAAACACCACATTATATTCAAACCGTTTGGGGCAAGGGCTATCGCTTCATAGGAGAACCGTTATGAAAATAAAATCTTGGCTACTGATGATGTTTTTTATTGTGATGATTGTGCCAATTGGCGGGGCGTATGGCTTATATATATGGATCAATGCCTATTACCATGATAAAAGCTTTGCAGAATATATTGAGAAATGGACGACACTAAACGATGTCAAGTCGGTCCTGAACGATCCAACATTATATGCCAAAGATGCAGATATACAACAAGTAAAAGTACTTACGAGTGATCAACTAGCTATTACGCTATACGCAAAATCTGGCTTTGTTTATTATTCATCTAATCCGTTAACCTCCGGATTTGTTTCAAGAGAAAATGTGTTAAAAAACTTATATGTATTACAGCAAAAATACAATGCGTTTACATATAAGGAACCCGTTTTTCAACAAGGCGATTTAGTTGGCATTTATGAAATTCAACTTATCAGAAAGGACTGGGTTCAAGGTGTAGAGAGGCGTTCATGGCTCGTGATAGCGAGCGCGATTACGTTATTTCTAGCCGTTTATACAGCAGTCATTTTGTTGCTTAACCGTAAATTACATCGACCGTTACAAGCATTAATGCAACAAATGGATGCATTTGGGAAGGGACAACATGTTGACGCTGTGATGGCTACAAGAAAAGATGAAATCGGGGAGCTTACAAATACTTTTTTAAGTATGCAAAGGGAAATTGAGGTCGCACGTGTCCATTTAAAAAATGAGCAAAAGCAGAAGGAACTGATGATTGCCAGTATTTCACATGATTTAAAGACACCCTTAACAGCAATTCAAGCATATGCAGAGAGTCTACAAAATGCTTCCCTCACTGCGCATATGCAGGAAGAATATCGGGCAGTGATTTTAACAAAGGCAATGGATATGAAGCAAATGCTAGAAGATTTACTTATGTACACGTTGCTTCAATCGACAACCTATGATGTAACACTGGTCCCAGTAGAAGGACAGGAATTTTTTGATATGGCAATCTCGGATTATGAACCACTTTGTCAAAGTAAAGGGCTATCATTGCAAACGTTTTGTGATGTAGAGGGTACCTTTGCTGTTCATCCCTCACAAATGCAACGTGTGATTGACAATCTGATGAGTAATGCAACTCATTTTGGCACTTTAGGCACGACTATTTATTTAGCAGCTATCAGCAATCAAAAACTCGATTGGGGTTTTGATTTTGTGAACGAGGCGCTCACAAAAAAAAGCGGCATGTATTTAGTTGTGCAAAATAGTGGAGCAGGTGTAGGTGAACAAGAAATCGAGCAATTATTTGAACCATTGTACCAATCAGATCATGCCCGAACAAAGACAGGACAACGAGGCACAGGGCTAGGCCTTAGCATAGCGAAACAAATTATTGAAAAACATGGTGGAACAATAAATATGGTATCCAAGCGTGGAGTTGGCACAGCAGTACTGTGTTGGTTACCGCCTTACAAAGGAGAAAATGACAAATGAACTGGAAACAAACAATACGAGTTGGGGGACTTATAACGCTGATGACATTGAGTTTAGTTGGTTGTAATTCAGAGACATCTTATTCCCCGCAAGAGATTATAGACCAATCATTACAAGAAACACAAGAGCTAGCAAGTTATTATGGAGAATATACTTTGGATATAGATGAATCCGGAGTCGCTAACGTAAAAGAATGGATGAAGGATGGCAAGCGTCGGATTGAGATGTCTGTTGATGGCGATCATGTTATTGCTGTTAATGACGGTAAACAAATTATTTCCTATAGTAAAAAAGAAAACAAGGCAACGATTATTTCATTTGAAAATGGAGAATTAGGAGATTTTATGGGGCAATCGGCAAAAGACAGCGCCCAAGTATTATTAAACTTAGTAAAGGATTCTCACGATATAACCATTGCTGGAGAAGAATCAATTGCTGGTCGAGATACGTATCATATTACAGCGAAAGCACAAAAAAAGAATACATTATTAGGTGATGTTGAAGTATGGATTGATAAAAAAACGTGGTTGACGTTAAAAACAATTACGACGAACGCAGGTAATGTGACGACGCAAGAATATTCTAAGTTCGATGTTAATAAAAAAATGGAGGATAAGTTGTTTACTTTTGATATTCCAAAAGATGCAACGGTAGAAAAAATAGATCCCCAAAATCAAACATCAACGGCAACAATCGAAGAGGTGAAGGAACAACTGGGTAACTTTTTAATGGTACCTGAGGTGAATGGCTTGTCCATATCCTCAATCGTCGATATGAAAGTGAAAGAGCGCCCAGAATTTTCTTTTGAATTTGAAAAAGATGACCAACCTGCATTTTCAGTTTCAGTTCTTAAAGAAGCTAGTAATGAGGAATTTGGTAATCTTGGGAATGAAGAAGAAATACAAGTACGAGGCAAAAAAGGCACATGCATGGATTTAGGAGAACTTTTTGTTATTTCTTGGTCTGAAGATGGCTACCAATATAACATTATAAGTGAAAATCCTGAATTTACTAAAGAAGAAATTTTAGCATATGCCGAGGAAATGACCAATGTTCAGTGAGGTGAACGGTGTGCAAAAGGCGAATTTTATAAAGTGCATAGCATTATTTTTATTTGCTACTGGGTTTTTATACGGTGTTGGTGAAACGTATAGCGTTCCATGGCTACAATTTCAATTTCTAGGTGAATACAATAATGAAGGTTTTTATTTTAGCTTTAGTTCTCTTATTCCGTTACTCGGTGGCATACTCATAGTGGCAATATATGAGACGATCGTTAAACGATTTATCTAAAAAAGAGAAAATCCACTACTATTTGAAGTGGATTTTCTTTTTTTATTGGATGGTTAGGGGCGTTCACTTTCGTTTCATACGCAGGAGTCCGATGAAATTTAACTAAGTTAAGAAAGAGCTAAAAATAGAAAATGTTAAAAATATATAAATTAAAACAAGTCTCTTTTAAAGAGGCTTGTTTTTTAAATTCCTAAATTAGGTTAAATTACTCATATGATGGAAAATAAATAAGGATAAAGAATTGTAATATTTTAGAAGCGAATGTAGTATTAAGGGAGTAGGAAAAGAAAAAGGAGGATGCGGTATGGATTTACAAGAATTTGAAGAACTATGGATTACCCTAAATGAATTATATAGTGCAAATCGCTATTTAGAATATATTGAGTTAAGCAGTCCCGCTATTGAAAGTGCCAATGCACTAGCGTTGTATGATAAGGCAATGCATTTATTGCGCTATAGCTGTATGAGCTATTATCAAGTGGGCGATCTACAAATATCCATCAATTTATTAGAAAAATACCGCGAACTGACTTTTTTATATGGGAATGATATTGACGTCATTCAATATTATTCACTTGCCTCCATTTATTGGGGAACGTTCGGACAACAAAAAAAATGCGAAGAGCTTTTAATGAAAGGGCTAGAAATTGCAGAGCGTATTCAACATATTGAAAGCATGGGGAAAATTTATAACAATCTAAGTGGTTTAGAAATTGAACTCGGTAAATATGCAAAGGCAAAGCGACTTGCCTTAAAAAGCTTATTCTATACGAATGAATTTGATTTGAAGCACGATTCCCCCTATAAGGGTATTATACATGCCAAGACTAATTTAGCTATTGCCCATATTTGGCTGGAGGAATTTGAAGAAGCGAATACGCTCTTACAGGAATTATTGATGACAATAAAAGACCCTCCTTATAATAAGGCACAATTAGAGGTGTTCAATGCGCAAGCACTACTATATGAAAAACAGGGTCGTATTGGTGAAGCAATTGATATGTATCAAAAATCAAAGCATTATGCATTGCAAAATAATGATCTATCTTTGTTACAGACAATTTACAATTCATTAGTTAAGCTTATTGAAGAACAAGGGAATAAAATTATTTTAAGCGCTGTACAAAAGGAATATATTAATATTTTATTAGAAATACAAAGGGAGAATTATACTCAGGTACTATTCGAAATGGAGTATAACGATCAGAAAAAACACTTTGAGCGAACTTCCTATATAGATCCGCTTACAAATATTTATAACCGACGTTATTTTGATGAACAGGCGAAAGAAATGGTGAAAAGTGCAGCAAGCAATCAAAAGCTACTTGCTCTTTTGATGATTGATTTAGATCATTTTAAATCAATCAATGATTCAAATGGTCATTTATTTGGAGACGATGCATTATCCATTACAGCGACCACATTGCAGCAGTTTTTTCAACCGTACGAATCCATTGTCGCACGTTTTGGTGGTGATGAATTTATTGTTCTCCTTCATCTAAGAGAAGGGGAGTCAATCTCTATAATAGCTCAAAACCTATATCATTCATTAACTTCACTGGTATTGACAGTCAATGAAGCTGTCGTGCAATTAGAATTTAGTATAGGTGTAAGCACGAATGAACATGGTTATATTACGCAACTCGAACAATTAATCCATAATGCTGATAGTGCACTTTATACATCAAAACGGAATGGACGTAACCAAATAACACTCTATAACCAATATAACGATGCGGGAAATAGTAAATAAAGGAAAATATTTACTAGTCTGTACTTTCAATCGTGTATAAACATCCGTGACCTTTCAAAGGACAAAACAATGTAATACCTTACTAGTAGGTGTAAGGTTTTGTAAAGTCCATAAAAAGCGAGCGGATTTTTTGTTGACATAAAAACTAAAGTTGAGTGTAGTACAGTGTGCTTCACGTGCTACTATTCGTTTGCAAACCAATTAAGCAGTAAGTAATCAAGAGTTAACGTCAGTAACAAGAGAAAAAATATTTTATCAATCGTGAATCGGAAGGTCTTTGGTAAACGTCAGTAGTGTAGAAAGAAGGTGAGGCAGCAATGGAGATTGAACAAATAATTGCAGAGCACGGGGATTATCTACTGAAGGTTGCCTATCTATATGTGAAGAATGAAGCAACTGCAGAGGACATAGTTCAAGATGTGTTTATTGCCTTTTATCAAAAGCAACAGCAGTTTCGACAAGAATCCTCTTTACGTACATATTTGGTCAAAATGACAGTCAATCGCAGTCATGATTATTTACGCAGTTGGAAAAGCAAACGGCTGTCATTATTTGAGAAAATAATAGGACGCGCAACGACCATTACGCCGGAAAAAGAATTGCTCGCTAAAACGACTAAACAGGAGCTAGTAACAGCTTTATTCACTTTATCAGTGCCATACAGAGAAGTACTAATTCTCTATTATTTTGAGGAAATGACCACTGTAGATATTGCCAAGCTAGTTCGTTGCCCAGAAGCAACGATTCGAACAAGGTTACAGCGGGCAAGAAAACAACTAGCATCAATAATTGGTGACGATGATTGGGAGGTGTTACGTTATGAATCAATTTAAAAAAAACGTGTTAAATGAGCTACAGCATGTAAAGCTGTCCGCTGAAAAAAAGCAACAGATTGCACAAAAAGCTAGGGGTAGAAATAGACAAAAACAGAATAGCCAGCGGCAGTATCGTATTGTGTTAGCAACATTTACATTGCTTGCCATTGGTTTTAGCGTCCTTGTCACACTAAAAACGGAACATCCTACAAGGACAATGCAAGGAGCGGCTTCACAGCAAGAGACAAATAGATGGAGCTTATGGATGCTTTTAGAACATGATTGGATAAAAGGACTAGTGCTCTTAAGTTTATTTGTCACTATTGCATTGTGGATCAAGCGTATATTGCTAAAAAAAGGATATGGTTTGCCAGTATGTATGGCGTGTGGAGAAGTATGGACGGCTAAGCTAGTCCGAAAATATTATTGGAAAAATGGACAAATGTCTTGTCCACATTGTCAAAAAGTACATTACCGCACAAAAAAGTCGGTACAATTAAACGCATTCACTAATTTACCTATACCATTTATGGTTTTTATCAATTATTTCTTTAGTAATCTTTTAATGGGTATTAGTTTTTATATTGTAAGTGTAGCAATTTATCTTTATATTTTAATTCCTGTTGTCATAAAACTACAGGAAGATGACCCTAGCAATGAACCCTTGTGGTAAGTTTTTAAAGGACGATATGAAATATAAAAGTCTCTTTTTATATGAATTTGTCAAAATCGATTGACAACTGTTTTTATTTGCTTTATCTTTTGGTTAACCTATTTTAAAGATAGGTTAACTAAAGGGGGATTTTCGTTTGAAGAAGAGTAGTACTTACAATTATGTGTTAGCGGCATTCGGAGCGGCTATTATCGCAGTTCTTGCACAGGTTACGATACCGCTACCATTGATTCCAATTACAGGACAAACTTTAGCAGTAGGCTTAGTTGTCACAATATTAGGTACAAAGCTTGGTACACTATCTGTACTTGTATATATTTTACTTGGCACAGCAGGAATACCTGTATTTAGTGGTATGTCAGGGGGATATGGTATTATCATAGGTCCAACAGGTGGATATATTGTAGGCTTCCTTGCAGCGGCTGTTTTAATGGGGGTATACTTAGATAAATTTGGTATTACTTATGTACAAGCAATGATTGCCAACATTATCGGCATGGTTGTAACATTGGCATTCGGTACAGTATGGTTAAAAATTGTTGGTGATTTAACATGGACTGCAGCATTTATGGGAGGAGCCGCACCATTTATTATTGTGGGTGTTCTGAAAGCAGTACTTGCTGCATGGCTTGGTGTTGTTGTACGTCGACGCTTAGTAAGTGCACATTTAATTGAAGCAGTAGCATAGGGGGTTATAAAGGATGGCAACGCTTTGGACAGGTGGAACAATTTATACGATGGAACGAGCTGGTGAAACAGTTGAAGCTGTTCTTGAGAAGGACGGGAAAATTGTGGCAGTAGGAACGGTAGATACCCTATTACCACAGGCAACTACTATCCAGCATTTGCAAGGGAACTTTATGTACCCAGGATTTGTCGATAGCCATTTACATATTATTGGCTATGGAGAGAAGTTACTGCATATAGATGTTTCAAACGTAACTAGTAAGGATGAACTGCTCCATATCATTGGTGCGCGTATGGAAGGCGTTTCTGCAGAGCAATGGGTTGTTGCCATTGGTATGAATGAAACAGCGTATACAGAGCCCATTTTTCCAACTTTGTCGGAGCTTGACGCACTTGGTGAAGCCCATTTAATTATTAAACGAAGCTGCCATCATTTAATTTTAGCTAATTCTAAAGCACTTGCATTTGCAGGGATTACTAATGAATCACCTTCTCCAGAAGGTGGCATTATTGAAAAAAAACAAGGTCAATTAACAGGAGTTTTAAAAGATACAGCATTGTACTTGATTGTTAACAACATGCCTTATTATACGCCTGCATATATAGAGGAAGCGCTTCAAAAATCTGTTGCATCTCTTCAATCTTATGGTTTAGTTGGAGGGCATTCAGAAGATTTAAGCTACTTTGGGCCACCGAGTCAACCAATTCAAGCTTTTCGTAAAATTGTGGATGCCGAAAAATCTTTTAAAGTGCATTTATTACAGCACCATTCCGTTTTTGAGGAAGTTGCTTTGTTAAAGGAACAATCCACGCCGTATGTGGAATTTGGTGCTATGAAAATATTCGTCGATGGTGCTTTTGGTGGCCATACTGCTGCACTGCGCGAGCCTTATTGTGATGATCCAGATAATTATGGCATACTTGTACATTCGACAGCCCAATTAGAGCAATATGTGCAACTTGCACGGCGCTATGGACAAACAGTAGCTGTGCACGCAATCGGAGATTTAGCCATTGAGACAATACTAAATGTTTTCGCGGCATATCCACCTCTTGAGGGGCAATTAGATCGTTTAATTCATTGTAGCCTAGTTGATGAAGCGATTTTAGACAAGTTGGCAGCATTACCGATAGCCGTAGATATGCAACCACAGTTTGTACAAGGCGAATATTTAGCTGAAATAGTAAAATTAGGTGAGAAACGTTCACAAGGTCTACATCCACTAAAATCTCTTTTAGATAGAGGGCTGATTGTAGCAGGAGGTAGTGATGCACCCATTGAAGTGCCGAATCCGTTATACGGAATTTATGCTGCCGTGGCAAGACGAAATTTTGGAGAGAGTCATGAAGGCTTTGGTCCTCAGGAGAAAATTTCGCGCTTTGAAGCGGTGCGTTTGTATACAGTTGGGTCTGCTGAAATCATCGGTCAGGAGCATAGGCGAGGTAAGATAAAAGAAGGATTTAGTGCTGATTTTACCGTGTTCGACGATGATATTTTTACAGTTGATATTGAAAAAATCCCACATATTCAAGTTGCATATACAGTTGTCGATGGTCGTATCGTTTATGAACAGACAAAAAATCGTTGTGAGGCATAGCCACACAACGATTTTTTGATGTTTCTCCTATTGTCTTTTTGATAAATTGTGCACTTGTTCCTCCAAATCTCGGACACGTGTTGTCAGTTCATCCACATGTTGTTGTAGTGTGTCTCGAGAAGGAAGGACGGCTGTAGACTTTACATTTTTAATCATTTTTATCATAACGAAAAACATAGCAAGAAAAATGAGAAGAATAAAAATAGTACTAATGATGTCCCCAATATGTAGTTGCAACTGGATTTCCCCTCCTAATTTTATTTGCTATCTGTATTTACTGGATGGGCAAGTAAAAAGTTTCAATTTTTTAACGAACATTGCATACAAATATGACAATTGCCTCAAATAAAGGCATAAATAAAATGCCGCAGATGTTTAAATGCGCTTACAAGTCGCATGAAAAGTCTGGGTGCCATTCCATACAGCCGTAATGGATAACATTTTCTATGTTGAGAGTAAATTGAATTACAATATCTATCATACGTTAGTAAGAAGAAATAACTTAAAACGGATAGCAAATTGTCAATTAGGGAATGGGATAGTACGAAACTGGGGTGAGGGAATGCAAAAAGCTCGTCAAATTATGCGACAAGCCATCTATAACATTTATACGTATCGTATCGACTATATACGGGTTTTCGTTATGATTCGTGTATTTCAATTTTCACTAATAATACCGGTGTCAACACTCGTTTTTAATGTAATGCTTAATGTAACGGGCTACACGCATATAACGGAACAAAATTTACAAAGTTTTTTAATGCACCCCTTTGTCATAGCGATGATGATCCTTTTAGTAATGGTCGTATTGCTCTTTATTTACTATGAGATGGGTTTTCTGTTTATAATGGCTTTTAATCAGCAAAGGGGTACTCGTTATCGTTTTTTGACAATGTGGCAACAACTAAATCGAAAACTTCCTTATTTTTATAGCTTACAAGTTCTTTATTTAATTGTCTATATAGCTCTTTTATTGCCATTAGCTTCATTTGTACTCCCTCTTTGGCTAACACAGGGGATAGCTATTCCACACTTTATGACAAATGAAATAATGGGTACACCTACAGGTAGAATACTGTATGCTGCTGTTGCTAGTATCTTAGTGATGGTTGGAATAAGGAGTATGTTGACATTGCCTATTTTTACAATACAGCCAAAAATTTCACTAAGGCAATCATTTCTCCAAAGTTGGCGTTTTTCAAGACGGGGCTTGTTTAAACTACTTGTATTATTGGCAATGGTTTTAACGATTCATTTATTACTTTTAATCGTTGTAACAGTAGTCGGTATACTACCACTATTTTTCCTGGAACGATTTATGCCAAGCACAGCGCTGTTAACAGCAGGATTTACTTTGGCATTTCTTGAAATGGCCTTTATTGTGCTGTTTAGTCTGTTGCAAGCTATGTTTTCACAAGTCATGGTTGCCATTACGTATAATACGCGTGTTTTGGCTCTAACAAGAAACGCTTATCAAAACAAACGCTATTTTCCTTTGCCATTAGTGCTTTGTGTTATTTTTTCAATTTTAAGCATAATCAATATTTTTTCGTTAGAGAAAAGTGTGTACGCACCAGATACTAAAATTATTGCACATCGTGGTTATACAGCAGGCAATGTGGAAAATACAATTAGCGGGCTTGTTAGTGCAGCGAGTGCAGGTGCAGACTTAATTGAACTAGATATTCAGCAAACAGTAGATGGAGAATTTGTGGTCTTTCATGATCGTACATTAAGGCGTCTAGCAGGGAAAAATGGGGTTATTGCCAATATGACGCTAAGTGAATTAAAAACCATTACAATTTATGAGAATGGGATGAGCGATAAAATTTCTTCATTGGATGATTTTATCGAAATTGCCAAGGCGCTAGATGTTACATTATTAATTGAGTTAAAAGTACATGGGAAAGAAAGAGAAGACCTATTGCCTCGATTAGTAGAAAAGTTACGCGCCTATAAAGTGCTTGATACGTACTATGTACAGTCCTCAGATGCGCAATTGATGACACAACTTAAAAATATAACACCTCATTTGCGTGTAGGAATTGTTTATGCGCTGAATATTGGACCGATGGATCATTTAACTGTAGATTTCATTGCATTAGAAGCATCGTGGGTGGACGAGAGCTTAATTGCAGAACTCAATGCTCAACATCTAGATTTGTTTATCTGGACTTTAAATAAGGATCGTTCTTTACAGGAATTTATTGAGAAAAACGTTTCGGGCGTAATTACAGATCATCCAGATATAGCGTTAGAGATAAGAGCAAAACAAAGTGAACAGCAATACTTTCTACAACGCGTCCTAAATCGATTATCATTCATCTTTTAGCTCTGTGAAGTGGCAATTATTCTCTTTTGAAATTTTTTTGAAAATAATATGGTAATAATGTAACCATTTCCTTTTACAATCGACTACTTCAATGAACTCGTGAAATGAAGGAGATGTATTTTTTATGAAAATGACAAAGGTCGTACCATTTGCAATGACAGCATTATTATTAGGGGGCGTTGCAATCGCTCCAACTGCATCAGCAAATGAAGGAGAAGCAGTTGTCACAAATGCCCAACAGGATGAACAAACGCCACAAGTGCAGCCGGTTTTTATTAAAGTAGCCGGTACAATTGAAAGCGTGGAAGAACGTAATAATGCAACGTATTACACAACGAAAGATGGCGAAAATACGAACGTCTTTGTCGTAAATAAGGACACACTTATTTTTGATAATACGGGAAAAGAAGTAAAGCTACAAAAAGGTGATAAAGTAACAGCATATACGTATGCAAATAAGCCAATGCTAATGATATATCCACCACAGTATAATCCAGAAGTTATAATCGTGGAAACAAAGGAAATGGGGAGTGTCACTGTTGACTTTTTCAATAAGGATTTAGTCAATACGGATAACAGTTTAAAATTAAATGTTGGCAAAGAAACGGTGATCCAAAGCCAATCAGCTAAAGAAGTCTCAGCTAAAGATTTAGCCGAACAACATTTACTTGTGTTCTATACAATTACAACAAGAAGTATTCCTGCACAAACACCGCCAACAAAAGTCATTGTGTTAGATGCTACAGCGAAAGAACAAGGTGAAGGAACAGAGGAAGCTTCAGCTAATGCAGCAGTACAAGAAATTATTAAAACAGATTTTTATGAAGTGGAAGGTACAACAATGGTGCCATTACGTCTAATTGCAGAAGAATTAGGCTTTAAAGTGGAATCAACAGGTACTGGCGCTATTGTTTCAAAAGGGGCGCTATCCTACACAATTACACGTGGTGAAAAAGCATACGGCTACAATAAAGCACTTCGTTACTTTAAAGTAGCACCTGCGTTATTAGAACCAACGAAAACGTATGTACCTATTGAATTTTTTGAAGAATTAATGCAATAACATGTCCCAAACCCCTCCAAAGTACAATGGAGGGGTTTTTTTACTATGTTAAAAACTGAATATTCTAAATATTTTCGGTGACTGGCACTTATTTTGATTTTTTGATAGTTTTTTGACGCTAAATCTATTTATTAGATTAGTAGAATTGAATCAAGAAGTAGGAGGAGAATAGTGAAAAAAATTTTTCTAATGTTACTTGCAGCATTTGTAGTATTAATGGTTAATCCATCAACATCCAAAGCGAAAGTAATCTATGACGGCGTAGAAATTGTCAAAGGGCAAACAGGGAAGCTAACGTTTTCGAAAGATGTAAAAGTGTATAAGAAAAATGCCAATGGTCAGTTTGAATCGATGTTAGTCAAAAAGGGAAATTACTTCCGTGTATATAATATTGAAAAATATAATAAACAAACATATTATTGGATGAGCTCTGGATATCGTGTACAAGCAAGCGATTTAACTGTATTTAAAGCGATTCCGTTTGAACAACGTGTAAAATTTTATCAAAATCCTGCCTATATGTGGATTAATAGAGATAAACCGTTTTACTCGTTTTATAATGAGAGTGATAGTTTGGCAACGCATGCACACTCTTATTATACCTATCTAAATAAATGGGGGAATTTTATCTTTGAACAGGGGGAACTTGTCAATACGTATGATATGAGTTTTGTAGGTGGCGGTATTGAAAAGCGAACAATTGATCCAACAGATATTCAACTAATCGAACCGCAAGTTGTGAATAAGGATATATTATTTATTGTCACAAAAGATACGGTACAGCATATTAAACCATATTTAATTAACAATAACGATTATTATCAAAGACTTGCACGTCCATTGCCAACAGGTACTGTTCTTAAAAGTGCAGGTTTTAAAATTGGTAACTATTATGCAGTGACGTTTAATAGTGAATCTGACCTTTACAGCACATTTTTCGTTCCTGAAAGCTATGTAGTTGAAAAGGCGAATTAAATCGCTGATAAACCAGTGTAAATCGCGGGTAAACCACCACGAACTGCTAATAGGGGTGGAATTCAACGATGGCAGTATTTACACGACCATCAAAATATAAAGGCACCAAGAGTTCAAAACTTCTTGGTGCCTTTTGTATTTATGCATTCGGATAAATCATTGTAGCTGGATCAACATATTCATCGAACTGTTCTTCAGTTAATAAGCCTGAAGCGATGGCCGCTTCTTTTAGAGTCGTGCCTTCTTTATGTGCTTTCTTCGCAATTTTTGCCGCATTTTCATAGCCAATATAAGGGTTTAAGGCTGTTACAAGCATTAGCGAGTTTTGCAAGTTATGATCCAGTACTTCTTTGTTTGGTTCGATGCCGATAGCGCAGTGATCATTAAATGATTTCATCGTATCTGCTAGCAGACGTGTCGATTGTAGGAAATTGTAAATAATAACAGGTTTAAAGACATTCAGTTCAAAATTACCTTGCGAAGCGGCAAAGGCAATTGTTGCATCGTTCCCAACTACTTGCGTAACAACCATTGTCATCGCTTCACTTTGCGTAGGATTCACTTTACCTGGCATAATGGATGAGCCTGGTTCATTTTCTGGAATAGTAATTTCACCAATACCAGAGCGTGGACCACTTGCTAGCCAACGTACGTCATTGGCAATCTTCATCAAATCAGCAGCAAGTGCTTTTAATGCACCATGTGCCACAACTGCTTCATCATGACTTGTTAAAGCATGGAATTTATTTGCTGCGGAAGTGAACTGTTTGCCCGTTAGTTCACTAATTTCAGCTGCTACACGCTCACCAAATTCAGGATGTGCATTAATACCCGTCCCGACAGCCGTACCGCCAATCGCAAGCTCTTTCATGTAGTCCACATTATGTTTAATCATTTGCTCGGATTTACCTAGCATAGCAGACCAGCCACTAATTTCTTGTCCCAATGTCAGCGGGGTAGCATCTTGTAAATGGGTACGACCAATTTTAATAATATCTTTAAATTGCTCTGCTTTTTCATCCAATGTTGCCTTTAATAAACGAAGGCGAGGCAGTAGATAGTCTTCTACTTTTAGTACGGCTGCAATATGCAACGCAGTTGGAAACGTATCGTTCGAGCTTTGAGATTTATTGACATCGTCATTTGGGTGAATGCGGTCAGCTTCACCAGCATCTTGTAAAATTTGGTTTGCACGATGCGCAATCACCTCGTTGACATTCATATTCGATTGGGTACCACTACCAGTTTGCCAGACAACAAGTGGGAATTGATCGTCCCATTGACCATTTAAAATTTCATCTGCCGCTTGCACAATTGCATTGGCTTTAATATCCGAAAGCTTTCCTAATTTATTATTTGCGATTGCTGCACTTTTCTTTAAAATCGCCATAGCTTGAATCAATTCAATCGGCATGTGTTCAGTACCAATTTGAAAATTCTCTTTACTACGTTGGGTTTGAGCACCCCAAATTTTATTGGCAGGTACTTTGATCTCACCCATAGTGTCTTTTTCAATACGATAATCCATTGAGAACAGCTCCTTCAATTTATGTAACTAAAAAACGGATATTCTTAGTGTGATGTAAGAATATCCGTTTAATGCATGTTTATTTCAAAAAATAAGGGGGGATTCTGAAATAAACAGTTTAGAGAAAAGAAATAATCTATATGATAATGATAATTGTTATCAATTAAAAAGTCAATTGTTCTGCTCAATAAAAATACTATTAATGAGAATAGTTCGCATTTTGTTCAAAAAAATCAATTATTATTGCGAGTACTGTTATGTTTTTTGTCTACCCACACCTTGTATGTTGATAAACATAAAAAAGGGAAGAACTATCTTTTCTTCTTCCCAAGATCTTTTGTTAAAGGTTGTTTTTTTGATATTTTTTCAAAAAGCACAATGACATGATACTGGCGCTCATTCATTTGAATAACGTCCACTACTTTTGCTTTTCGACCTTTAATTTGGATGTTTTCATCAATAGTTGGAATGCGAATTAATAGCTGATTCAAAACGGAAATCTTATTTTCATAAAAATGAACAACATGCATTTTCGCAGTTCTCCTTATTTTGTATTTTAGTCAATTTATGAGTAACTGGCTGATTATAGAACAGTTGGTATAACAGGACGAATAGCATGAAAATCCCATTGGAAAGCATAAGGAAAGCCTCCTAAACGTTAGAATTAGGAGGCTAATGTTATCTATAGCGTTTTTTTGGAGAGCCGTTGTAACCATCTTTTTTGTTTCCAACTACTTACGATATAAAAAAGACTAGAAAGTGCTAATACGCCACTCGATGCTTTTATAAGGAGGGCATATTGTAAATACAGGCCAAAGAAAACTGCGCCTAATGCTAGTACACTAATGATAAAGGCTTGCTTTTTTTGATTTTCATAGATTGCAAAGACAAAATCCCTTTGCTGCAATGCATCTTTTTGTACTAACATTCGCTGGGGTGTCTCCACAAGGTCTTGCAGGGAATGGAATACTTTAAAAATTGGGAGCGCATTAAGCCATTGTAAAACAGTTTTCCAATTATTTGAGCTTCCTTGCTTGATCCAATCTGAAAATACAGGTTTAATAATGTCTAAAATTTCTTTCTCTGGATTAAGGGTCAGCAACATACCTTCAATTGTCACAAACGAGCGCCCTAAAAAGATAAATCGTGTAGGAACTTGTATAGGAAGTAATTTTATCATGTCATTCATTTCTTTTTTGACAGCAAATACATCCATTTCCTTTACTTTGTTTAAATCCAATAGTAGTACTTCTCTTAGAAGATTTTCAATGATTTTTAAATCCGCTCCTGGTAGTAAAAATCCTAAATTTTTTAATGCTTCCGCCGCTTGAGCATAATTTTTTAATAAAATAGCCTGCATTAAAATTTGAAAATTGGCTGCATCTTTTCTTGATATTTCGCCAACCATACCAAAATCAAGAAGGACAATTGTACCATCCTCCGTTACTAGCACATTGCCAGCGTGCGGATCAGCATGAAATAGCCCAGCCTCTAGCCATTGTGGTAAGAAAATGCGCATTAATCGCTCAGATAATGCTTCTTTATCAATTTGATTGGAAGTTAAAAATGCGTTATCTGTTATTCTTGCACCATCTATCCATTCCATTACTAATACTTGAGAGGTGCTAAGTTCGGGATACGCACTAGGAATCTTAAGTTCATCAATCGATGCAAAGCGTTCGCGAAAATGTGTCATGGTGTCTAGTTCTTTATTAAAATCTAATTCCCTACTGATGACATGTTTGACTTCATTAAAAAGCAATTTAAAATTAATAAAGCCTTTAGGTACTGGAGCAATATATTGCGCAAACCACATAATAATAGCTAGCGAACGAAAATCCGTTCGCATAATAGTTGGTATCGTGGGTCGCTGTACTTTAGTTGCTACATTCGTACCATCCTTTAACTTTCCGCGATAAACCTCTCCAATGGATGCGGAAGCGACAGCTTTTGTCTCGATTGAAAGAAGTACATTGTCAACAGGACTACCCCATTCTTTTTCCAAAACAAGTTGAATGTCTTCCCAAGGAGAGGGAGGGACTTGATCTACTAAATCCTGTATTTGGCTAATAAAACTTTTTGGTAGTAAATCTTCGCGAATACTTAAAAGTTGTCCGACTTTAATCAACACACCTTCGAGTTCAAATAACGTTTCTCGAAATTGTCGACCAAGCTTTTCCCAGAGCATTTCCCATTGTGGTTCCGATTTTTTTCGAATGCGAAACCAATAAACTTGCAACAACATGGAAAAAGCGAAGGAAAGTATTTTCCACATACGATACCAACTTTTCCTTTTTTTCATGCGACATACCTCCGATTTTATATTTGAGCAAAAAGACAAATTATATGTAAATATTTCCTATAAATCGAATATCTAAATCATACACCAATTGCCAATCTAAATGGATTGTATTTTATGTATCAATCTAATAAAAAATAGCACTGAAATTAACCTTAGGGGTTATTTATGCCTTACAAATACTTCTTCTAGAAGCAAGCTAGTGGTGAGAACAAGGAATGCACCTAGTTTTGAGTGTATGTTATGGACTGCATAACGCATTCTATTGTATAGATAGGAGTGGTGATATGAAAGATGTAAGCTACTTACAAATAGCCATAGAAACAGTTGTAACTTTTTTCGTACTTCTTGCCCTCACACGTTTTTTAGGGAAAAAACAATTAAGTCAACTTACTTTTTTCAATTACGTAACAGGAATCACAATTGGCTCGATTGCCGCAAATATGATTGTTTTAAGTACTAAAGATTACATGAAAGATTTGGTAAGCTTAATTATTTGGTGTTCGTTGACGACACTAATCGGCTATATTAGTTTGAAATCAGGGAAAATAAGAATGTTGCTTGACGGTCAGCCTACAATTGTTATAAAACATGGCAAAATCGATCGAAAAGCATTGAAGCGAACCGGTGTCAATATTGATGACTTAACGATGATGATTAGACAATATCAAGTTTTTTCAATTGATGAAATAGATTTTGCCATTCTAGAACCGAATGGTACGCTTAGTATTCTTAAGAAACCGCCATTTCAAGGTACCCAAAAAATAGATATAAACATCTCACCAGAAAATCCACCTTTTTTGCCAATTGAAATAATATCAGATGGAAAATTATTAAAAAGAAATTTATTAGAAGTTGGGAAAAATCGACAATGGTTAAAAGATGAACTGAAAAAGATGTCTATCGAAAATATTGAAGAAGTATTCTATGCTGAAATCCAATCGAATGGGCAATTATTTATCCAAAAATATTAGACCAGCACGTAATTTTAAATACGTGCTGGTTTTTTAACAGTTTCTTGTACCCATGGATATTCCCAAAACTGTCCCTTCTTAATCGCACGGTTCTATTATAAACTTCCAATATCATAGGTAAGGAGAAGTGATATGGATGGAAACTAATATTCGTAAGGCGGATCGAATGTGTACAAATGAAGGGCAAATTTATAACTTTTTACGAGAAGCTCAAACAGCTTTTCTTGGCTTGGTAGATCATAACATGCCATATGTCATTCCGCTTAATTTTGTATTCAAAGAAGGGATTTTTTATATTCATGGCGCAAATGAAGGAAGAAAAATCACCATCTTACATACGAATTCAAATGCTTGTATGACCATAAGTGAAAATTACGGAACAATTGCCGATCCGATTCCTGCTAATACAGATACTGCTTATATGAGCGTTATCGCAAACGGTATCATCGAAGTAGTAACAAATTTAGACGAAGCAACGGCAGCAATGCAAGCAATGCTAGATAAATATGTCCCAGCTTACTATCAAGCGCCCTTATCAAAAGCACATGTTGAGAAGTATCAATCTTCTTTAGGAAGTAAAACGATTGTTCTAAAATTGAAACCAATAACGATGACCGCTAAAGCACATCAAGATAATGGACAAATGAAGTTTTATCCTGGTAGATCCATTCAACAGGATATTTAACATAGCAACTTGACTTGGAAATAATAGTGGGGAATGTTTACACGGTGGCTGCTGGTAAACAATTCGAGAACTCGTTCAAGCGTCTTTGTACTGAATAAGATAGCTATAGTCAGCCTACTGATATTGTTAAAGGAAGCCTTTATGTAATCAAAGTAGTACTGCGGATAACTTCGTCTCTCTATTTTTGGGAGATGGAGTTTTTTAATATAAGAAATAATGAAAAGTAGAGGAGGCTATATGCACATCATAACAAACAATAACGTATCAATGATAGGACTGCTAGCACTTGTAGTTTCTACGCTTTATGAGCTAAGTGTTGAACGCCAATCAAGTATAGGAATTACCACCCCTTCTTATTCAAATCGTTATAATGGCATAATTTTATTATCTTTATTAGTAATTTGCGCTGGATAACTGAAATATTTCTCGGGAAATATTGTGTAGGTAGTTACTGTAACGGAAAGGGATGTCGTGTTTCCGATATAGGTATGACAAGTAGGCATTCGGTATTGTTCGGTATTAAAAGAAATGATGAGTTTATGCTTTATTTTAATATTCTGACTTTTATTTCTGTTTAACGCTAGTCTGGTCACCTATTTCCCTAGTTGGCATTATGCTGTTATAGCTAGCAGGTATTTTTTAATTGTATTTGGAAAAGAAGACCGTTTCACAATAGCTATTGGGAGTTATAATAGTAAAAGGGAGGGAAATGAGGATGTATTTAAAAGCATGCAAAGTTTTACAGGACAACATAGAGGAAAAACACCTATATCCTTTTAATATACCTAGTTTGCAGGATTTACAAGAGTTAGCGTTTCCAACGAATGTAACGTTTTTTGTTGGGGAAAATGGCTCTGGAAAATCGACGTTACTGGAAGCTATTGCGGATTGCTGTGAATTTAATACAGCAGGTGGGGGACGTCAAAATACCTATGAAGTACATAAGGCGGAATCGGCATTAGGAGATTATATTCGCTTATCTTGGTGGCCTAAAGTGACGAACGGCTTTTTTCTAAGATCGGAGACGTTTTATCAATTTGCAAGTCATATTGATTTGTTAGAACATCCGAATAAGTATGCTGCATTTGGTGGCAAATCTCTACACCACCAATCACATGGCGAGTCCTTTTTATCGCTATTTATGAACCGTTTTAAAGGCAAGGCGATTTATTTATTGGACGAGCCTGAAGCGGCTTTATCACCTACGAGACAACTTAGTCTTCTTAAAATCATGAAAGATTTAGAGCATGAAGCTCAGTTTATTATTGCTACCCATTCGCCCATTTTACTTGGTTATCCGAATGCGACCATTTACAGTTTTGACGATGGGGGAATTGAATCGATTCGATACGAAGACACTATACATTATATTGTAACGAAGCGATTTTTAAATGCACCAGACACTATTTTTGCAGAGCTATTTGATGAGGAGAGAGAATCATGAATCAACGAAAAGGTTTAGTAATGCGAGAAATACGACTTGATGAGATGGCTCAGTCAATTGATTTACTAAATTATGTATTTCAAATGTCTATGTCCATTCATAAGGATCGTCGTTTCGTCAATGCCAAAAGTAAACAGTTCGATGAAGGGCATGCATTTGGCTGGTTTGACGGCTCTCAACTAGTATCACAAATATTAAATTTACCTTTTCAAGTAAATGTACATGGGAAATTTTATGAAATGGGTGGTATTACGGCTGTTGGTACCTATCCAGAATATTCTAGACACGGCTTGATGGAAAGTCTTATTTTGAAATGCCTCGAACAAATGCGAGAGGAAGGTCGATATATTTCTTATTTATTTCCTTATTCCATTCCATATTATCGCAAAAAGGGTTGGGAAATTATGAGCGATATTGTGGAGTTTCAAGTAAAAGATACGCAACTCCCTCATTATGGCGGACTAAACGGTAAAATTCGCCGAGTCGATCCAAAAGATGAGGATGTAGTCGCTATTTATGCACGCTATGCCAAAAAAACACATGGCGTTATGGTGCGTAATAGTATTGCGTGGAATGAAAAATTTCAAGAAGACTTTTGGGAAGAAAAGTTTATAGACAGTGATGTCAAACTACAAGCTGCAATCTATTACGATGAGGACGATGTGGCACAAGGTTATATGTTCTACCGTATAATGGAAGAAAATTTCTATATTGATGAGATTGTTTATATGCAGGAAGAAGCTCGTAAAGGGTTATGGAACTTTGTCTCTGCCCATAGCTCAATGGTCTATAACGTGTATGGGAAAACAACGGGCAATGAAGCAGTCGCTTTTTTACTAGAGGATAGTGAAATTATTCAAAAGGTTTCTCCTTACTTTATGGCACGCATTGTGGACGTAAAGGAATTTTTAATGCGTTATCCGTTTATAGGAAGTGACTTCCAACTGCGCTTTGCGGTAACTGACCGTATTGTCGCTTGGAATAATGGTACCTTTGTTGTCACAGTGCAAAGCGGAGAAGTATCTGTTGAGAAGGTGAGCGAACAATTATCCGAAAATGCTATACAACTAACCGTACAGACGTTAGCTACGATGCTATTGGGCTATAAACGACCTAGCTATTTAGAAAAAATCGAGCGCTTACAAGGTGAAGCAATTGAATTGGCCCTTTTAGAAGCTGTTCTACCTGTAGGTATCCCGACATTTATAGATTATTTTTAAAAGAATTTGTGCAGGGAAAACCTGTGCAATTCTTTTTTTGCTTTAATGGAGTGCTTCTTTGTGAAAGAATATGGCATAATTAGTGAATGGAGGGGATGCACTGTATGCCAAAATGTATTGAATGTAAGGAGAAATGGACTTGGAAGCAATCGATGCGTTCCATTGTGACATTTTCGCGATTTATCAGTTGTCCTTATTGCGCAAAAAAACAAATGCTCACTTCAATGACTCGTATTTCTATTTTACTTTTGGTCTTTGTACCTTATATTACAATGCCCTATGTTGTTGAGGAGGAAGTGAAAAGTTCGGCTGTGGCAATAGGAATTGCTATTTATTTATTGACCTTACTGATGATGATGCCGTTGTTAATGGATTTACGGGAAATACCAAAGCATTTGCAAAAATACGCTCAAAAATGATACATAGTAAAAAAACGTGGGTTTTTGAAAGCCCGCGTTTTAATGTTGTTTGGAACGTAGCAACGGCCATGCTTGTGATAATAATTGAACGCCTTGTTGGATATCCTCGATTGACAACATACTAAATCCTAACTGTAATATTGGTTCAGTGTTTATCTGTTGCAGATAATACGGGCTAGTTGGGTACACTTTTACACCGCAATGCTCAGCAGCTTGGAGTAGCTCTTCTTCGGTTTGCTGCACATGCAACTTAATCAATACATAAAGACCTGAATGCTCCCCTAATATCGTCATATTGTGCCCGAAATGCTTTTTAAGTTGTTCTACAAGACAGTTCATTTTATGTTTATAAATAATACGCATTCTTTTAATATGACGTGTCCACTCACCCTTTTCCATAAATGCCGCCATCGTTAATTGATGGAGAGAAGAGGCATTATGTTCAAATTGATCAAATTGTTCTTTGTAACGATGGGTAAGTGACTTAGGCAATACCATATAGCTTAATCGAATACCTGGTAAAAAAGATTTTGAAAAAGTTCCCATATAAATAACGCGCGAATGGTCGATAGAGGCAAGTGCCGGAAATGGTTGCTGCGTATAACGAAATTCACTGTCATAATCGTCTTCGATAATGTAACCACGTACTCTTTTTGCCCATTGAATCATCAATTGCCTTTGTTGAATAGACATTGAAACACCGTAAGGGAAATGGTGTGAGGGGGTTACATATAAAAGCCGTGATTGCATGTGTGTCAATAGCTGAAGTTCAGCGCCATGCGCCAAAACAGGTAGTGCTTCCAACTCAAAACCATTTAATGTAAATGATTGACGTGCACCAACATAACCTGGATTTTCAACAATTACACTTGTAAAATCATGCTTCAAAATAAAACCGAGATACAATAACAATTGCTGTGTACTGCTACCAACAATAATATCGTCCGCCTCACATTTCACCCCACGTGCTTGGAGTAAGTAGTGAACAAGCTGCTCTCTTAATACAGGCTCCCCAAAAGGATCGCCATACACAAAACTATCTGCTAACTGGAGTGCTCGATTAGCAAATTGTCGCCAAGTCTTTAGCGGAAAATGGGATTGATCGACAGCACCAGCCCGAAAATCAATTTTTATAGCTGGCAACACCTGCTGTATTTTTTCTGTCCTTCTTGTTTGTTCCTCTTCCTGTAAAAACACTTGTTCCAATACATTAACGAAATAGCCTTTACGACCTTCACCACGTATGTAGCCTTCCGCTACCAACTGTTCATAAGCAGTTAATGTCGTATTACGACTGACCTGTAACGTCTCCGCCAATCGCCGAATAGAAGGAAGGCAATCATTGGACTTTAAGATTCCTTGCTCAATTAAAGTCTTTAATTGCTGATAAATTTGCTTATATTTCGCCTCATTATTGTGAATAGGAAATATAAAATCGTCCATATCAAAACCTCCATGACATTTTAAAAAATACAAAAAACGCGCTTTTTATATGTCAGTTACTTATGTATTAGCGTACAGCAATCTTTGTAGAAAGGGAATGCTAATATAAATCAGTATAGTTCGTGGGAAGAAGCTATTTATAGTAGTGTAAGAACAAGTGAAAAATAGATTGCACTTACAATTTTGAATAAAGAATAGGGGGATACAAATTAATGTTTGAGGAGAAACAACAACAACATACTAAGTGGTTCGTAAATAAAGCTTTAAGAGTACGGCAACAAGATTTTGTAGATGGAAAAATAGGTATTTGGGTTTCGGTTCATAAATTTAACGTGTGCTTTACGATGATGATGTATGATTTTATTGAATGGTGTCGTGAGTTAGATATAAATATAGAGGTTGATATGAGTTGGCATAACCATAGGGGCTTTGTGATTGAGAGTAAGGATTTGCCGTTGTTGAGGTCAGAAATAAAAAGATTCATAGATTTAAACAATATAAAGCCTAGTGAAGATGACGAGAAATTTTCTGACGATGAGTGGTATTCATAATGTTTAAATTATATTAATATAATTAAACTAACTAGAATGAATCTTTTGCATCAGCAAAAGATGCTGGTTGAAAAGGGATTTACGCAGTATATATGCTTTAATTTTTTTAGGTAATTATCTATTTACGCTAATCATTACGGTATTACAATAATAAAATAGACTAGGTCATTGTTATTTGACTTTTGACGAACCTGATTTGATAGATAAGGTAAAAGTTTATATAGTCAGAAAACCAAATGAAGCAAATAAATTTATTATGGAACTAAGAAAATGTTTTAATTTGAACCTTTCTATTAACGATATAAGAGAAAAACTGAATAGTTTACCTTTTTTGGTTATCCAAGATATCACAATTATGAAGTATGGCAAAACAATTGGGATTTTAAATCAAAAATACAATTGTATAGAGGTTCGTAATTCAAAGAATGTTATTATAATTAGCCCAGAGAAAAATTAGTTAATATAGCGCAACTACAAAGAAATAAAAACATCACTGTACAAATAGAGATATTTAAAATTTTATGGTAAAATAAGGATAAGTATTTTAAACATATGTAAAGAAAACGCTAAAAACGCTTTCGTTACATATGTTTTTTATTTACAAAAAAGGTGTGTTGTTCATGTATATATATCGACTTGGAAATGACCATGATTTGAAAGATTTAACTTATTTGAATATGTTAAAAAATGCAAAATAAAAGACCATTAAAAAATGATGTAGCAATACATCAAATAGAAACGAAAGGATAGGCTTTTTATGAAACAACTAGAAAAATCAATATTTAAATTCATAGAGGCGTTGAATGAATATCCAAAAGAAGACTCCCCCGTTGAAAAAAACGGAGGAGTCCGTTATAGGTCCAAATTAGCAAAACTTGATGTAGATGAAAAAATCTATCTTTCTCCTGAATTAATATTATTTTATCAACAGTGTGAAATAATTTGTAATATACGTCCTGATGGCTATCAATTAGATTGTACAGATATTGATTTAGGAAATAGCCTCCTTTTTCTGTATGCCGCAGATAAATTGGTTCGTAGACAAGAAGGATTTCGTTGGATTGGAACCGAAAAAAAAGAAAATCCAAATTGGAATCCGAATTGGCTTGTAGTTGCAGATAAGGATGATGATCCAATTGTAGTTGTCACAAACCAAGAAAATTCACCTGTTTTTGCAAGTTATGAAACGAGTGCCTTATTTCCAATCGCGGATTCTTTTTCTGTCTTTCTAGATGCTCTTTCGGTGACATTAGAAATAATACATGAAAAATTCAAAGGAGAAATAATGGATGAAGAAACTTTCGAAATCTACGATGATTTTGTTGAAAAGTTAAAGTCTTCTTTGATTAGTATTTTGAAAAAAGAGGAATACGCTGATAATTTAATTGATTACTTATACGGTTAATAAATAATTTTTTTTCGTTTTGTAAATGGTAGAGGGATATCTGCCTCTTAAGGTGCAATGGTTGTAACATCTTCATGCAAAGCAAAGGTAATAGTGGACAGTAATAGGCTATTTGTAGAACTACTTTGAATAACAAGGCTTTGGAGGGAATCAGAATGGAAGCGAGGATGTACATTGAACGATGGTGGGGAGAATATATTGGCGGAACAGATGATACTTGCACTTTAATTGATTATTTGGTTAACAGAGAATTTGAGATAGAAATCCCCGTAGAGATAGACGTTAAAAATTTGTTGCAAGACTTCCAACTGACTAATGCTCGGGAAATAAAAGACTTTCGTCAAACGAAGGACATTTACTTTAGTTACGATAACGGTCATCGTCAGGATATAGGTTGTGCAATCAATTTTATAATGGATGTTACGGCTATTATAGTTGAATGTCAAAAAAACGAAAAGGTTCGTCTTGTGGATTTGGATGGAGGTAGCTTGGACAAAAATGCTGTTATTTCTTTAAAAGTAGAAAAAGAAGAGCTTGCACTGTTAAGGGGAATAGTAGAGGATTTTGTTCATCACCCTTTACATTATGATTTGGCTGAGTTTTGTTCTGAAGATGATATGAGAGAAATTGCAAAACACTGTAAGGAAATTATAGCAGAACTGAACATGTAAACAGTGATTGAAAAAGCAAAGATAAGAATTTATGGAGGGCTATGAAAATAGCACAGTGCGAACGAGTAAAATTATAATTTCAGGAGTGGTGTTACGATGAGTATTGGCTTGAAAGAGATATGGGATGGGGAAATCCCAGCAGATGAAATGGCTTTAGTGGAGCTATCTGATAAAATATGGGGAATTGGCGGACTGGACACGATTAAAGAGAAGGTTTCGCCAGAGTTATTTCAACTTCACATTGCCATCAATACGATTGGCAACTGGCAGTCGGATGGTTGGGACTATATCTTTGCGTATCAGTCTGAACTCGTACCGCATATATCAGAGGTTTTGGCGAAATTTGGCTTGCTTCATTTGCAGCATGCTTTTGACGAAGTTTATGCAATTTTTCCAGATTTCATAACATTTGAGGATAATTCACTTTATTGTGACATGATTAACTTCCTGCACAATATGCGACATAAAGTAAGAGAAAAACGTTTGAATACGTACACACAAGATGAGCGTCAAGCGATGGTGAAACAATATCAGGAAAAGATTCATCAATTGGATAAAATGACGGGGCCTCTATGGGGATATGGCAGCCCAATGGATGGTTGGGCCGTAATCTTTGAGAATTTAAAGGATTAGAATGGATAAGGCGTTCATAAACTCTAAGAAAGAAAAGTTTTTATATACAGCATTTATCAAAAGAGCAAAGATTAAAGGATTGATTAATCATGTTATTCCTGGATTATGGCCTTCGTTTTGCAACACGTACTACATAATTGTGACAAGACATTTATCACTAAATCAGCCTTTTACCTCCTGTATGCCCTAACGGTAAGACATTTCTATATAAAGTTGACGTTTGACAAAATACTTGCTAATATATTAGACATCTAACATATTAGTGGGTGGTTTTTTGTCTTTATACGAACAGGTTAAGCGCATTAATGAAGCAGAATATACGATAAACCGTTTGATCTATAAACATTATAAGCAATATTTAAATAGCGGTATTACAACGCAACAAGCGGTTGTATTAGATATTGTATACTTATCTAAACGTATTACGGTCGGTGAAATTGCGATTGAAATGAATATTAGCTCTAGCGCAGTTAGCCAATTAATAGCGAAGTTGGAAAAGAATAATTATATCAAGCGAGAAATTAATTTACAAAATCGGCGTGAAGTATTTATAACGTTAGCTGAAAATGGCTTAGAGTATTTTTCGAAGCAAGATTATGTAGAACGACAAATTGCTGATAAAATTTATTACAAACTTTCATCAGATGAGTTAGATGAATTAGAACGGATTGTTGAAAAATTGAAGGAGATTTCGATGAAGGAGTTATTATAAAGCTTCTTCATACCAAATATGTTAGATATCTAATTTATTTAGGAGGTTAACAAATGAAGATTATACTTAAAAATATCGCTTTTAAAGGTGCAGTGTATTATGAAAAAAACGGACAAATCAAGCACTATTATGATGGATATCAAGAACTCGAAAAGAAGCATAATATTAACCAAAATACACAATTTAATTTAGCATCATTAAGTAAAATGTTTACTGCCGTAATGACGTTCCAGCTAATAGAAAAAGGACGGTTACAGTTAGAAGATAAAATTTCAAATTGGTTTTATGCACCTTATTTTACCGAAGTAACAGTAGCACAATTACTAACACATACATCCGGTATACCAGAGTACATAGTAGAAGATACAACAATAAGCGTTGAAACATTTATTGAAGTAGGGCTACCACAATTTGCGCCAAAGGAGTACTGGTATTACAGTAATACGAATTATGTTTTGCTTGCGAAAATAATTGAGAAAGTTAGCAATTTATCATATGAAACATATTTACGACAATATATTGCAGAACCATTAAATCTTACCTATACAACAACTCAACCTGCCAAACAATGGGAAGCGCATGGTCAAACGTATGATTATGAGGAGCAACGATATAGAAACGTTTCTGATGACCCGTATTTTCATCAAATTGAAAAATATAATAATGCATATGGTGACGGTGGTATTTATGGAACAGTGGCAGAGGTGGCTAAGTTTTTAAAGGCATTTTTGCAAGGTCAGTTCATTAGCAAAGAGCATGTCCAATTGATGTTAACCCCAACAGAATTAGCTGATAATTATGGCTATGGTTTTATTGTTCAAGATGATTGGGTTGGTCATACAGGAGGATGGCTTGGTTGTTCAGCACAAGCTTTTATTAACATATCCACATCGGAATTGATCGTTTTAGCAACGAATCAAGAAGTGTTTCCTCAATATGAACAAGAAATTATGAATTACTTAATGGGAATACAATCTTCTGTTGAAGCACCAAAACATATCGACATATTATCGCTCTCTAAAAATGATGATATTACGGGTCGATATGAATTAGGAGATGAACATGGCACAAGATTTACGATTATCAAAGAAAGACAATTTATGATTTCATTTGAACATCAGTTGCCTGTGCCGCTTTATAAAATAGATGAGTCGTATTATTGGATACGTAATACGATGAGTTATGTAAATATCGAGAATCAATTATTTATCGATGAAGGTGTTGAAGTACCTTATCAAAAAGTTAATTGATATAGTCACAAAAGTTACATGTATGAAAAGCCAAAAAGCAGTATGTACATGATAAAGGGATTAATTTAAGACTCATTGCCGCAAATACTGTAGAAAATAAACTTTATTTTTCAATTAGCTGAAGTATTGGATTAATGTGTCCGTTAGGAATTGGATGATAAATGGATGGAAGAATGTCTGTTTCAAAGATATCATTGGAGTTAAGGAGGTAATCGCTTGATTTTGAGCGTTATCCATAAAGAGTTAGCCTTAGTATCTCTATATAGAAGTTAAAGAAGGTTTTTGTTTTATTCTTTAAATTGAAAAGGAAGGCTATTTAGATAAACAAATAAAGTTGTCCCTTTACGTTCGACGCTTAATAGAAGATTTATTGTGAATCCTATAAACATTAAAATATCCATAGATTCAGTTAAAATGGAACAGTTAGAGCACATGTAAAAATGGATGCGATACAGATTTGTAAATCTATTCTTAATATTTTATTTGGAAGGTGCTATTGTGAATTGTGAAAATAAAAATATCAAACTATATATGAATGATGGAAAGATTTTTGATGGAATTTTAACATTATATGAAGAATCTCCAGATGATGAAGAGATGGTTTTAATAGTGTTATCTATTTTGGGGCACACAATAAGTTATCAACATGAGAACTTTTTTCAAGCGCTTCAAAGTTTGCGTCAAAATTTAGAAGAGAAAAAAATACAGATTATGTGTAATGGAGCTGCGCTAAATATCTATCCATCTCAAATGCAACTTTCGATGGGGAGTGGACGTTTGGCATATAAATTAAAATTTGGAAAACCCGCTATATCAGAAGATATAGTTGATATATTTGAGTGTGAAGATGATTTGAAGTTTGTTAAAATTGAAGACCAGCTTAAATATTATTATAGGTGGTTAAAAAGCTTAGGTTAAATATGATAAAGAAAGAGTTACATCACTTATTACCAACATACATTTTGCAAAGTAAACGAGAAATATGCTGGTGCCCAAGTTCTCCCCGCATGGAATGAGCAGGCATTATTTTAGGCAAAAAAATTTGTTGTAATGAATTAGATGAGCGATTTTCTGAACGTTACTGAAATGGGACGTGGTAGGAGCACCCCGCTGTGAAGATTAAAGAAGAAATAAAAATGTTTAATTTTGAAGTGATTTAATAGGGGGTTGTTCCGGAATAGAAGATTCAAGTGTGAAGTGAATTTAGTTTGTAAAAGTTTTCTAAGTTTAAAAAGAAGCACTTGTTTGTCACTAGCAGGAAGCAAGTGCTTTTCATGTATCACTTTCATAAGTTTAGAAGGTAATTGTTATTTAAATCGATTTATGAGGACAAACATACTGCTTAAAGTATCCTATTGAATTATTGAGAAGAGAGTATGTCTTCTAGTTTTCTCAAATACTTCTGGAGAAGGAGAAATAATGGATATAAATGAAATTAAGAATCTACCTGATAGAGTACCAACTAAAACACTTATATCGATGTTTCAAAATGCATTAAATCAATTTGAAAATAATGAAATTAAAAAAGATAATTTTTTATTAACCCTTAGTCAACTAACAGACAGGCAAACTATGACATACGAGTTATTAAGAAGTGATATAAGAAATGATATTGATAGAACTCTCTCTAGATTATGGAAGACAGATTCATATGATGAAGTAGATACTATTCTTTCTATTGTAGTAAATTTGGGGCTAGAAATTTGTTTTAAGAAAATAAAAGAATCACTGGGGCATTATAATACTATAGATAAATCAACCCTAGATGAAATTCAGGAAACAATAAATGAAGTTGGCGAGAATATTGCTAATCCTTATTATGATTTGGAAAAATTTAAGTGAAAAATAAGATGAATTGCTAAAAAAGCAAGATTACCATATAATGTTGCAATACAATTAAATCATAAGCCCTATTTGAACAAATTTATATTTTGTTAAAAGACACTATAGTAAAAGTTATGACTATTTGTAAGATTGGAAAATTACCATTGTACTAATTGATATTGAGTGCGCTATAAGCCCTTTGTATTTGACTCATTTAGCCTACACGATTGAGAAGTGCTATTTTTACAATAAAGCAATAAGAGCAAGAACAGGATAAGGTTTATTTTTACATATAAGAGATTGATTTGCACAAGAAACAAACAACCAGTTTATGTAAGTTGAATGGTTTAAGCATAATTAACATGTGGTATAAAAGATTCATATGGTCAATACTATGAGCATTTTAAAAATCACGATTGTTATTACATAAGAGAAGATATAAATTAAAAGCACTTGATTGCCTACAACAGGGGATAAGCGCTTTTTTTTCATGTTTAAATATTGAGTGGTTATAAAGATAAAACCAAAAGAGTTGCTTGGAACAATCTATAAGTGTTGAAATCGACGCTACTATATGGTTTACATTCTCTTAATATTCAATTAGGAATATTTTAAATGATTTAACCAAAAATATTGTATAGTTATTTTCAATAAAAAAGAATAGAAGGATGGGATGATTAGAAATGAAGAAATTTTTCTCTCTGTTGTTTATTTTATCTTTGTTTGTATTTATGCCCTTGGTCACTAACGCAAATGATCTTTCTGAAGAGGCCATAGAACTTCAGCGTAATGATAGAACCGACTTTTCTATTCCTGAAAAAAGCGATTTAACATCAATCATGGGAGATGGGGATAGTAAAATTTATAAAGTTGCCCTTGGTATGAACAGAAGCGAGAAATTAACCTTGGTAACTAGAAAAACATTTGATGTAACTATTACAGATCCAAATGGTGATAGAATCGTTCAAGAAACGGGATTAGGGGACGAGGGTAATAGACAAGTAGAATTTGAAACAAGTATTGTTGGTGAATATTATATTCAAATTAAACCTTCGGAAGATGGAAGAAATAATTATCCTTATAGTTTACGAACAATTGTAGGGGAGCCAGTCTATCTTTATGCTAATCCAAGCTATCGAGTAGATTTACGTACTTCTTCTATATCTTCAAGAAAAACAACGAGTGATATTCAATATTTTGATTTAACGAATATTAGCAGTATTCCTGACGATGCTATTTTAACAGATTTTACAATAGGCGGTAAGGAGACAAATCGCTATTTAGTTAGTTTGTATTCAATCAAGAGAAGTCTTCGTCCAACATCTAGTTTTTCTTGGATTGATGCTACGTTCCCTTTATATAATCCAAAACAATTAGATGCTGTTCCAAAGCATGCTCAAATAAAAGTAAAGCAACCTTATGCATTTAAATACTCTGCTTCTTTCGATTTACCGGGAACCTATACTTTACAACCCTTTGTTTTAATAAGCTATAAACGGGAAATGAAATAATAGGAGGATTTAAACATGTTGCACTCATTACGTTCAATTTCTCAAAGACAAACTTTTAACTCTCCATCTTATCCAAAAATGGTGTTTTCTCGTAAAGAACAACAGGCTCCTTTAAACTCAAATCAATTAGGCTCACAATTACGGGAAGTACATCACCATAAGCGGGATAATCGTTTGACCATCGAGAAACATCCAGTTGTAGGTAATCCAAATAATTATAAACGCTTCTCCTTAGAGGGAAAAAGCCAAATGTTAGCGAGCATACAAAATTATATTCATACCGGTAATCCTGCTTATCTAAATAGTGTAAGAGATAAGAATAAGGTTTTAAAGGGGTTTCAAAGTTTAGGAAGTGTAGATTCAGCTTTGAAAAAAATGGAGTTACATATTCAAAAAAAACAGACTAAATTAAACTCAAATATAATAGAATCTCCATCAAGAGAAAGTAATTTTCACAATCAATACCAAGCGAAGGTTCTCCATGTCGATTCAAATTTTAATTTGACTATCAAAAACAATCAAGTTTATGGTATTCCAACTGATTATGGGATTATTAATTATCAGTTTATTGATGATGGGTCATCTAGATATGTAAAGTTATTACATTATGATAATCAAATATCCGATCACAAACGTGTTCATTTAGAGCGAAAACGGCAATTGTTACAGGACATCCAAACTTTTATTCATACAGGTAGTTCTTCATGGTTACACACTGCAAGAGATAATAGTGAGATTTTACAGGGCTTTGAAAGTTTTGGCATTACGACTGAGGAACCCTTTACCATAAATAATGGGTCTAAACGATATCGAATTAGTCCGAGCGGCATTTTGCACAATGTTGATTTAGAAAGTAAAGGAATGCGCGAACAAGATTGGCGCAAATATGGTCACGACGAAAATACAGTTTTTTTAATTCAAGGGAAAGAGTATAAAATGGATGAAAACGGAAGACTTCCTTTACCAGAAGATTATGTTCATAAATATGAGCAAGTAAAAATTTTTAAAAGAAACTAAAAGAGGGCTATAATGGCTCTCTTTTTTTATGAGTTCAAGGAGACGATGACAAATGGTACTATATCTAGCGAAAGGTAATAAAAAATAATGTACATTTCTTTATGCAAGTTGTCTTTGCAAAAATCCAAATGCATTATAAATGTATAAATTATGCTATTGATTCTTATAGAAGCGGACAGTATGGGGGAAAAAGATAATGGAGATTTTAGAATTACCGATTGAATTTGAATTTAACGGACAAAGGAACACGATATATCCTAGCTTAATTGTATGGAACAATGAACTAACATTGGTCGATACAGGGTATATAAATTTTTTACCATTGATTGAAAATGAAATTATTAAACGTGGCTATGAAATGAAATATTTAAAGAATATTATCATTACGCATTATGATGATGATCATATCGGCTCTTTACATGATTTCAAAGAAAAATATCCTTGGATAAACATTATTGCTAGTGAAATAGAATCATCATATATTAGTGGCGAAATGAAGTCTGAGAGATTAGTTCAGGCGGAGGAATTACTGGAAAATATGCCACTTGAAGAAATGGAATTTGGCAAATGGTTTATCAAACAACTAAAGGATTTAAAGCATATTGCAATCAATCAAAAGGTCCATGACGGTGACATGATTTTACATAACGAATGTCGAGTAGTTGCAACACCTGGGCATACATCAGGGCATATTTCATTATATTTTCCAAAGTTAAATAGTGTTATTACAGGGGATGCTGCTGCTAATGAAAATCAACAATTAGTTATTGCAAATCCACACTTTTGTTTAAACATGGACAACGCAAAACACTCTTTGCGTAAAATTCAAAACCTTCAAGCTGACACGTACTATTGTTATCATGGTGGGAAAATTGCTTTATAGTAGGGTGAAGCATGTTTAAATGGCAATTGTGATTGGAGAAATTAAAATTTTAGCGCATCACTCTATTGACACATTGAAATGACATGTCTCAATAGATTGCTTGTATTATAGTTTTCCATTTTTATTAATTAATTTTAAGTAGATGCATTAAAACTTTTTCTTAAGCTTACGTTGTAGCACATTAAGAGAAGTTTTATTTTTCTTTGTTAATTTTTTCAATGTTTCTTTAGCGTATTTATTCGCAGGGTCTAATGCTAAAATTTTATAACAAGTTTCAAGAGCTTTTTCATTACTCACTAACTTATCGGGCACCTAATTTAGGAATAATAAGTGTTCTAACGTATCGGGATCTTGTTCATTTGGCAAAGTTACTAGCCTTTCAGCGTGAAAGAGGGTGCAGTGATAGGCACCTTCTATATGCGTTAAAGAACATATAAATAAAGATAATGCAAGATTGTGTAATTCAACAGATTCTTCCTTCATCAATAAATAGTGCAAAAAAGTATAATTCATCATATTGCCGTTATCGTAAGCGATCGATATTAGTTGACTCTGAAATTGGTCGAAATCGCTTTTGTGATATAACGCTTCAGCTTCTTTAAAGTTGAATGATAGAATTTGATGCTCTAGATTTTTTAACATGAAATCAACACCTACATATTACTAATTTTTAGCTATTTAAACATTTTAAATCGCATAAATAGATAAGAAGGGCTCTTAACCATTTTAAATATCACTAGGTTAAAAAGAATCCTTATAACGTTTTAACCTAGTGCTTGTATGTCTTTTCACAAATGTAATGAATAATTTTACTTCATTTTACTTTGCAATTCTTTAAGGGAAGTTTTCGCAGTTTTATTCGAAGGGTCTAACGCTAAAATTTTATGGCAAATGTCAATCGCTTTTTCATCACTCACTAATTGATCGGGCACAATATTAAGCAATAATAAATGTTCTAAGCTAAATGTATCTTGTTCATTTGTTAATTCAACTGCTCTTTGTGCGTGAAAGAGGGCACAATGATAGGCGCCTTCAATAGGTGTTTCAAACTTATATAACATCATTATAAGAAGTGTGCTTGAACTTTTTAAATAGCATGAGGTTAAAACGAGGATTCGTTTTAACCTCATGCTTGTAAATCTATTTACAAATGTAATCGATATTTTACTTAGTTTTACGTTGTAATTCTTTAAGGGAACTTTTCGCAATTTTATTAGAGGGGTCTAACGCTAAAATTTTATGGCAAATGTCAATCGCTTCTTGATCACTCACTAATTTATCAGGAACGATATTAAGAAATAATAAATTCTCTAAGTCACCTGCATCTTGTTCATTTGTCAGTTCTACAGCTCTTTGTGCGTGATAGAGAGCACAATGATAGGCACCTTCAATAGGTGTTAAAGAGTTTACAAATAATGAAAAGGCAAGAGTATGTAACTCCGCGGTTTCTTTCTTCATTATAAGATAATGCAAAAAAGTATAGTAAATCATATTGCGGTTGTCATAAGCAATGGAGATTAATTCACTATGAAATTGTTCGAAATCGCTTTTTTGATATAATTTTTCAGCTTCGTTAAAATTGACAGACAAAATTAATTTTTCCAAATTTTTTAACATCATTTATTCACCCACCCATTACTTATTTTTATTTTACCATTTTCTCTTACAAAAGTTACTGTTATAGTATGACCATTCATCATTAACGTTTTCTTTCTTGCGCTCTTATAAGGATCCTCTTTGCCGTAACGCATGACGTGGGACATGACCTTTGCTACATCATCCCAATTATTCTTCGTTACTTTATGCCAATCATGTTTTGGATCTAGGATGTGCTTGCGTGAATTAGCATCTAATCTTGATACAGAAGACAATACTTTATCAAAATTTCTACTGCGAATCGCATTCGTTGTAGCTTTTCTACCGTATTTTTTTATAGCATATGAAATACCGTATCTTGCTACGGCGGCTATAATGACTACTGGTAAAGCAGAAGATTGGGCTTCTAGTGTATCGATATCATAAATTTCGCCATCAGTTTGATCGACAAAAGTTGCTGAGAACTCCTGTCCTTCATTTGTATGAACGATTACTTCATATTCATGGGAGATTTTTTCTCCATCTTCTTCCACTGTACCATGCAATAAAATGGATTCGGTAATTGTATCATAATATATTACAGTGGATACATGAACATCTGTTGTATTTATGTCAGTATATACTGTGACCAAATCATTATCTTCTTCGACATGTAAATCAAATTGTTCAGTATCATCGATTCCGAGCTCTTGTAGTATTTCATTTTCGACTTCAATCGTATTATATTCGATCGTGTTCGCTTCATCATTTGCGTAAGATTTGAGTGGATCAACACTTGGTACAAGTGAAATTAGCATTGTTATTACAATTAATTTAATTAAGAATTTTTTCATCATTCATTACTCCTTTTCCTAATTAAGTTGTATAAAACCATGTCCGTATTCTTCATCAAATCCAGGTAGTCCTAAATCTTTCACGTAAGGTGCTAGAAAGCTATTTAAATTAGTACTATTAATCTTTTCATTAGTGTTTCCAAGTAAATAAGCAATAGAGCCAGTAACGAAAGCTGCCGCAAAAGATGTTCCATTAAATATGCTGTAGCCACCATTTTTGTCAGTAGATAAGATATTTTTACCTGGTGCGGCGTAATCGATTTTGCCTTTTCCAGAGTAGCTATAGCTTGTGAAATCAGGTTTTAATGCAGAAACTGAAATGACACCTTCGTATTTCGCTGGGTAATCAACCCTTAATCCTAGTGTGTTACCAGAAGCTGCTACAATAATAATTCCTTCGGCTAAAGCTTTCTTTATAACCTTTTCAAATTCCAGATTATTTGTTTCAAATCCAAAGCTGATATTGATAATATCTACATCATTTTTGATACTCCATTCGATACCGTTGATAACTGTTTGAAAGTCACTTTTACCTTGGGTATTTAAAACTTTGACATTATAAATCTCTACATTATCCTTTGCGATTCCAGAAAAGCCCATTTTATTATGAGATGAACCGATAATCCCGGCAATGGCTGTCCCATGGTTTAACTCATCAATTGGTTCTTGGTCCGTTTCGATAGCGTTATACGACGCAACGATCTTATTTTTTAAAGCAGCATGATGGGAAATACCACTATCCAATATCGCTACTTTAATCTTTTTATTAGTTGGTTTTTCGCTCTTTCCAGAAGTTGAATGAATCGCATGATACCCCCAAATTGCACTGTCTTCATATCGAGCAAACTTTTGAATGGAATAACCTATAAGGAACGCTAGTAACAACATAACAAGGACAACTAAAATGCGTTTTTTAATATTTCAATCACCCTTTCTTATCTCCAAATAATCTTAAGAACTGACTTCTAGATAGATTTGGATATTGATGACTTAACTAATATCCTCATTTTGATATTTTTATAATAAGTGATGATTGATTAGATATTTCAAAATATTCGCAAAAGAATATTTAAAGATAAGTTCCTACGATTTTATAGTGGGAGGAAAGAAGAGATGGAATATTATTTTCTAGTATTCTTTTAGGAATATTTTGATTATATGGGTTAAAATTTTTGTATATTTGTATAAATAAAGAAACTTAACATGATAGATTTAGTACAGGATGATGGGGGAAGGGAGGTTAGGCATAATGTAGTAGAAGTTTTTTGAAATATAAATGAAGTAGAGAAAATCGAGGAGTGAGTAAGTATGAAATTCATTCCGAAAGTCTATTTTATTAATAAACAATTCACACAAATTTTTTATGCACAATTTCTATCAGGTCTGGCAGATAAAATTATCCTCTTTATTTTACCTCTATGGATTTTAGAAGTAACAAGATCATCCATCTTCGTTTCCATTTTAAGTGCTTGCAGTACAATTGCTATCGTGATTCTTTCTCCGTTTATGGGGACTTTTGTCGATAGATTATATAAAAAAAATTTAATGCTTGTCGCAAACAGTATACGCTGTTTGTTATTGATTTTACTTGCCGTTATTACAATTTTGGGCTATTTTGATTTTTTATATATACTCCTTATTTTTATTGTTTATTCATTTGGTAGTACGTTACATTCACCAGCAGCCAATGTTGCGCTCACAATTATTGTCAATGATGATGAGCTACAGGAGGCTGTAGCTATTAGACAAACATCGAATCAGCTAGAGAGCGTTTTAGCGCCAACGTTAGGTGGTCTGTTATTTAGCGTGTTTAGTCCAGGAAACTTCTTTCTTATTAATGGGTTGTGCTTCGTTCTTTCTCTTCTTATATTGTTAACTTCAAATATTACAGAACAGCATAAAGCTAAAGCGAAACAATCTTTTCTAGTAGACTTAAAGGAAGGCGTGTCTATTCTTTTCCAAGATAAGATATTAAAAACCTTTCTTTTTAGCGCGGCTATTATCAATATTTTAGGTGCAGCAATTATGTTAACACTACGAGTAATCGTTATTAATATGGAAGTAAGCTCATTATGGTGGAGCCTTATTTTTGTTGGCTCACCTGTTGGGGTAATCATTGGGGCTTTTATGTCAATGAAATGGAAAGTACAATCCAGCATATTTATTTACGGTTTTATATATTGTGCGGTCATGGGGTTTTTTAATATATTGATGAGTCTAGCTAATACGCCACTCGTGCTAACGATTTTTTACTTTTTATCTGGAATAGCATTTGGTATGGGGAATACTTATTTTGGCATAATGTATAGAAGAAAAATTCCCGTTGAAAAGCAAGGAAGATTTTTTGGGTTTTTAAGTGCTGCCTTATTAATATCCATTCCAATCGGACAAGTTTTTACGGGTGTGTTATTAGATTCTATTAATCCAAACCTTGTTATGGGGATATTAGGCTTGCTAACTGTCGTTACTGCATTAGTCTCAATAAAAGTATTAGGTCGTGAACAAAAGAAAAAAATCGAATATTCGAATTGATGGAGCGAAAGCTCTGACTTCCATTAATACGCTTTGCAAGCCCCTTTCTTTCAAGAGGTTTGCAAGGCTTTTATTAATGGACAACAAAAAAACGCTAATTGTACAATAAAGGTAGATTTGGTACGTTACTCGATTTTGAAACAGGGGAGAGTGGTTTTAAGAATAGTTTGATTTTCTTCAAATTAGCCTCCTCTCCCAGTACCGATTAACCAAAGTGTTGAAGTTGTTATTTCCATCTTGACCTCATTGATCAATTTAAATACCCCCTTGTTAACTACATCATTACATACATTTCAATCATTTTAGAAAAATATTCATAAAAGAATATTTTGTAAGGAGTGAATGGTAACGTGAAAGGTTATGGTGAGATTACAAAACAAATAAGGATTAGCAAAGGGTATACGCAAAAACATGTGGCAGCTCATTTTTTAACACAGGGTGCGTATTCAAAGTTTGAGAATAACAATACGGACATCACCTTTGCCTCGATGCATGGGATAGTAAATCAACTAGGTATTACATTTGAGGAATTTTTTTATATTCAAAATGGCTATCAATATAGTAAACGGGATGATATAATCATCCAATTTTTTCGTTTACCCTATAACAATGAAATAGTACTTTATAGACTGAAGGAAAAATGTAGACTTTATTTAAAAGAAGCTAGGGAAGATCAACAGATTATTCATATTTCTACTATTTTAGATGGATTAATCATTCTAGCTAAAGCAGGTGATTTGGAGCAAGCGAGGGCTATTGTTGAACCAGTTTGGCAAGACTTATCTAAATATAACCAACTTTTTGTAGCGGATTTATATATGTTAAATGCCATTTTATTTTTATTCCCTTTACCAACAGTTCTTCAAATTAAACAATTTGCTTTACGGCATATTGCTTTGTATAAAAACTTTCGTCATGTTTCACGTTTGAAAATTAATATTTCGATGAATATTACTTTGCTATTAATACAAGATAAAAAATATTCAAAAGCACAAAAAGAAATTTCAAACGCGATATCTTTATGCAAAACAGAAAATGATTTCATTTTATTGGGTATTTGTTATGTCAGAAAGGGGATCTGTCTGAATCACCTCGGACAAGCAGGTGGAAAATGGATACGAAAGGGGAAAAATATTTTGATGGCGCTTGAACAATTCATGTTATTACAGTTAGTAGAACAGGAAATAAAGCAATACTAAACTAAGTACATCATTGCATTTCATTAGGACCACTTGCATAATAAGTCTTAAGAAAGACTGTCAATGTTTAAACTCTTGATTAAGATATGGCTATGGTAGTCATACTTAAATACAGCTGACTCATCGGAAAAAGAAAGGGTGGTACTTCTATGACGGAATGGCCCAAAGGCGTCGCTAAGCCAGCTATTCGAGCATTAAATGCTGCTGGCTATACACAATTGCAACAATTAAAAGAGGTCGACTTAGCGACATTAAAAAATCTACATGGAATAGGCCCCAAAGCACTCGCAGCAATAGAAGCGGCATTAAAAGAAAGTAGGTAATGGATTGAATAAACTCACATTATTTTTAATAGCCATGGTCGTCTATTATATCCTTGTTATTTTTATTGTAAGTAAGCTATTTATGTTTCCAATTATAAAAGGAATGATGCTCGTTTTCTTTATTGGGGCAGGCTTTATATACTCAAGAAGGATGCGCAAGAAGTTACAGTAGGTTTAATTCTTATGAAGAGGTTGAGGCAAGTACATAGGTATGTTTGTATTCACAATTTCAATTCAATCAATAGGCTGGAAACGTAATTTATCCCATGTCTTAACATTGTAAGATGGCGTGTGAAAACAAGAAAACAGTCGATTGAGAAGGTAAAAGCCCTTTAATTGACTGTTTTTTTATTCGTTTCGTGTTTTCTAAGCTCACATGTTATGGGGTTAGAAAAATTTGTATGAAAGTTATGTACTAGACTTACGATGAATTTAATTAGAGGTGGATAAAATGAAATATTTAATCGCTTTATATGTAATGATGATGCTTATTGTTTTTGTAAATTTGATTAGTGAATTTATGTTAGGTGGTCGTTATTCAGCCATTGCTAGTTGGATTATTTGTATGTTGTTCTTTTTTGGAACGATCTTTTTTGCTAATGCTAGATACTATTTAAGTAAGATTGGTAAGTAAATAATAATAGAAATACTACATAAAAAATGTGGTTGATACTGTAAATGTGTCGCAACTTTAAATGAAACTTTTCGAAGGAAGGGATACGATTGATTTCAGTTTTAGTTGTGGATGATCATCCAATTGTTTTAAAAGGGTTAAAAACGTTGTCACTGGAGATAGAAGATCTTAATTTTGAAATTGAGAAGAATCCTCATAAGGTTCTTGATAGAATGCAAGAGGAAGAATTCCAGGTATATTTAATTGATGCTTGTATTGCCACCAATAACAATCTAGAACTTATGACAGAAATTAAAGCAAAGCAGGAACAAGCAATTATTATTTTATATACGACTGATGGTGTTCGTTCGTATTATTCCCTATTAGTTGAGAAAAAAGTGGAGGGCATTCTTGTAAAAACCGCTCCTTTTGATCAAATCATCTCTACAATTCGTTTAAGCATTCAAGAGAAGATTGTGATTCCAACCGATTTTTTAGATTATGTAAATGACAAAATAAATGATCGATATGCTAATTTAAAGTTAACGCATCGAGAACTAAAATTGCTGCAGATGTTAATGAAGGGCTACCCAAATAAGAAAATTGCAGCAATATGCAATGTTTCTGTACGTACGGTAGAACGCCATTTAACACAGCTTTTTAGCCTATTAGGTGTGTCTACACGATTAGAAGCGGTTGAGGTTGCAAAAGAGAAACAATTGCTTAATGAAATGAAAGATAATTGATGATAAAAAGTGTCGAGGGAAATCGGCACTTTTTTAGTTTTTTCAATTGCACGTCATCACTTGCCATTAGCAATTACTAGAAGCGAAAAAGCTCGAACTTGGGGTATTTAGAAGACTGTTAAGAAAGGAAATTTAATCGTGACCGACAGAAATTATGACGGTACCGACAAAAATATTGTCGGTTGAAATGTCGGTTATGGACAAGATAAAATTAATTTAACAGCTTATCGAAAGGAGAAATTTGTATGCCCTAAGAAAAGAATTATGATTGCTGTCTATGCACTTCTGTTAACAATCGGCATTAGTAGCAAAATTGTATTTGGTAAAGAACAAAATGCTGTAAGTAGGGAGAGGATTGAGCATGAATATGCTGTAGCTAAAGTATTAGACGAAATGCCTGATATAGCCCATAAACTTCAAGAAACTACTAAAGAAAGTGGTTTAGCTTTAGTAGAAGAATCGTTGGATAAAAGAAAAGCAGATTTTAGATTAAAAGTTCATAATGAAATGAGTCATTTGAAACATGACAATGCTTACTTGGAAAAAGCCGCTGTAGAGGAAACAGAAAGGTATATAGATGCGATACGAATTGCGAAAGCGATTTATGGTGTAAGTATCTCCCAAGATGAAGTCAATCAATATATTGCTACAAATGTTGCGGATATCGTATTGCCAGAAAAGGAACGCTACGCAAAGGCACTGGGGATATCTCTTTATAAATTAGATTATAGCTTTGATCGAGATTTTTATGTGATGGACACATTATGGGATAAGCTAATGCCTGTTTTAATGGCGCGTTACCCTCAAGAAGATGGGGAAGATAGTAATTTATATCTGGACAGAATAAAAGACGAATTTTATAGCCACTCATTAACAAGATGACAACTATATGATAACAGCAGTATCAAAAAATATTCGCTGAGCTAATAAGGAGGAGTTTTCATGAATAAGAAGAGAGCTTTATCAGTATTAGGAGTATCTGTAATGATGTTTTTGGGGGTAACAGGAGTAAGTGCATATAATGCTAAATTTAGTTTTGATATGAATACAGGTCTTTTCAATGGAAAAGTCTATACTTCTCCAGCGTACAAGTATACAAAAGACGAAGATCCATTTTTAAGAGTGGATTTTATTGAATCGAGTGTACGGACAAAATTTGGAGTTGTTAATTCCAATGGTGATGCCAGAAGCTCAACTTTGACAACTCGTAGTGCTACTTCTAGTTTATTGAATAATCTAGGAATGGCTCAAAATCATCAATATCGGATGGGCATACAAACAGATGATGGAAGTTGGTATAATCGGTACAATGTCAGGGGGGCCTGGAATCCTGATTCCTATTAGAATCTAACAAAAAGGTTTCCCTCCATATTTTCATGGAGGAAAACCTTTTTGCCTACTATTTTTAAATAGGTGGTGATGATTATGCTGAGGAGGGAATTAAGGCGTGCTGTCTTCAATAAAAGAATGGTTTTAGTTATTATAATTATGTTTATTTTATCCTGTTTTTCTGCTTATAGTTATCTATTAAGTTCACACTTTTTTATTGATAGGGATGCAAATGACTTAACACCTGAAAGCCTAAAACATCTTCTTGAAGTAGGGGGGAATACATTTCATATTTGGCTGAATGGTTTCCATTATACACAAATAGTATTTGTATTAGCCGCCATCTATCCTTACGCTGCCTCTTTTGTAGATGAGAAAAGAGGACATTTTCATTATTTTTCTGTTATCCGTATGGGGCATATAAAATATCGTTTTACTAAATTATTTGCCAATGGCGTTGCTGGTGGTTTGGCATTATTTATACCAAATGCTCTTTTTTTCTTAGGGACGAGTGCATTTTTCGAAAATAAAATTCTCTATCCATTTGAATTTCAACCAGACGGATTATTAGGAGATTTATTTGCTACGACTCCTTTGTTTTATATTCTGTTTGTTTTAGCCTTGCATTTTTCTTTAGGTTTTTCGATAGCTATTTTTGCTATGGGGATAACAAGTTTCTTTTCAAAAATTGTTTACGTTTATGCTATTTCTTTTGCCCTTTACTTAACATTTGATATTTTTATTTCCAATTTTAATGGACTAGAAAAATTCGCATTAACTAAAATTTATTACGTCATGTCAAGTATAGACTTACAAGGGAATGATGTAGTGATGATGCATCTATTTTTAATCTTCTTAGGAACAGTAGCATTTTATTTAAATAGACAATGGGAGTTAAAAAATGGTATCTAATTTCTTTAAAATCACTTGTAAAAGAATTTTAAAAAGTAGAAAGTTTCTATGTATTTTAATTTATTTACTCATTCTTCCCCTCATAGTCTTGCTGATGAATGACTGGTCAGTTGATAGTAACAATTGGAATGGTCTATTTTTTATCTTTGGCAATAGGTATCTCTATTTTTTATTCATTATGCCTGTGTTTCTTATTTTTCTATATGATCTTGCAAATGAAGGAAACCTACGTTATTGTGCGGGGAGGTTACTTACAAAAGCTACGATAATAAAAGTTCAAATTAAAATAATGATTTTATATGGCTTCTTTCTAACTATCTATGTTTTTGTCGTTGTTATTATAGAAGCTATTTTAATTCTTGGGGGAACATTTGCATGGAGCAACGAAACCGCATTCGGACTTGATCCTTATACGTTTTTTCCTTTGGAATTGTCACCGATGCTTATAAGTAGCTTTTTTGCGATAAAGTTTTTTATGACAATTATTTTTCTAGGGAGTTTTTATTTGTATTGGCAAAGTATAACGAAAAGGCAATCCAGTAGATTAGGCGTGAGCATCATGTTTTTTCTCCTGCTTTTTAATGCTATTGTAAATTTTCATCACATCCCTTTTTTGAATATTTTAGATTTAAGTTTTGTAAGTATCTATTATTTGAACCCGCAAGATAATTCAATTTTGTTCCAGCTGTTCAGGTCACAGGCTCCGCTAAGTCTTTTAAGTATTGGACTTCTTTTTCTTGCGTTGCATCTATCTAAGGGGGTGAATTTATAACGTTGTTTTTCCATTTGTTGTCGATTATACGATACAATATTCGTTTTATCTCTAAACGAGTATTCCTTTTCTTAGGCTGGATAACAGCAACCTTGATTTTCCATACTTTATATAACCAGGGGTATACTAACTATTCGGCGATAGATGTTTATTTAGTATGTATAGGGATGATACAAATGGAGAAGCTACATGTTATACAAATCCTCATTCTATTGCTTCCCTACTTTGGAATTGCCATGATAGTAGATGTATACATAGCGCATATGATGGGGAAGCAAGCTATTTTTAGTATGCTAAGAATAGAAAAGCGATACCTATTTATTATTTCGCATGTTGTATCCCTCGCTTTTGTACTATGGTTGGTGTTATTTGTCTATCAAATCATATTATGGATTAGTTCGTTTACGCTGTATGACCATTCAATGCCAATTACTGAATCACTGTTCTCAGGTATAGAAATCCCCCAAGAGAACATGTTTCTAAAGCTAATACTTCCTGCATTTGTTGGACAATTTATCGGTACTTTTTGTGTTGCATGTGTGCAACTTGCGGTATCAATTAAATTTAACCGACTAAGTAGTGGGTTTATTTTTGTAGTTATCCTCTATTTTTTACAATTAGTTTTCCCAATAATAATAGGACAGCATACATTTGTTGCAAATATACTAGTAGATTACGTAACTTACATACGCTTTCTGATAACACAGTTACTGGTAATAGGAGGAAGCGTGATCTATCTCTCCATTTCTAGCCAAAAAAATATGTTAATTTTTTCGGAAAGGGGTTAAATGATGCAACAGTTTATTGTAGAAGTAAAAAATATCTCAAAAACTTTTAAAAAGCAGTGCATTTTTCATGCTGTATCTTTTTCATTGGAAAAGGGTAAGGCGTATGGTTTTATCGGTCATAATGGTTGCGGTAAATCAATTTTGTTTAAAATACTGAGTGGTTTTCTTTCCCCTGATAGTGGTGAAATAAAAGTATTTGGACAAACGCTCGGAAAAGAAATAGACTTTCCTAAAAATACAGGCATCATGATAGAAACGCCTCATTTTCTTGATGACTATTCTGGTTTTAATAATTTACGCTATTTAGCTGCAATACAAAATAAAATAAATGATGCAACGATTAAGTCTACACTTGAAAAGGTAGGGCTAAATCCTGAAAGTAGACAACCTGTAAAAAAGTACTCTTTAGGTATGAAACAAAAATTAGGGATTGCTCAGGCTATTATGGAGGATCCTGATTTATTAATCCTTGACGAGCCATTTAACGGATTAGATAAAACGAGTGTGCGAGAGATTCGTACATTATTACTTGAACTGAAGAACAAAGGTGTGACGATTCTTCTAACGAGCCATATGTCAAAAGATATTGAATTGATATGCGATGAGGTACTTGAATTCAATAATAAAAAATTAGAAAAAATGAATGTTACAAAATTTAGCAATAGAGATGAGGATGTACTTCCGATATAGAACGACAACCGACAAAAATATTGTCGGTTGAAATGTCGGTTATGGGCAAGTTACTCTAGCAGTAACAGAATCAATGCAAGCAAAACAGAAAGGGGGCAATCAATAATGAAAAACATTCTTTCCTTAATTTTAGTGCTTTGTGGCGTCATCATTGCTTTGACTTTAATGGGTTTTATTCATGTACCGTTATTTTACCCGTATGCGGGAATAATAATTTGTTCGACGATATTATTACGAATTATGATTAATACAAATATTCGTTCAGTTCAGTAAAACGTCTTTGTCTTAACTGTTCAAGCTAGTAATCGAGAACATTGAGAGCAAACGATACAGAGGTGAATGATAATTTGAATACACTTAGTCAAGTTCCGCTTTTAAAATTATTGGATTTAAAGATCGATTTTGCTTTTAAGCAACTTTTCGGTAGTGAACGAAATAAGCAATTTACAATCGCATTGTTAAATGCTATTTTACAACGTACTGGCAGAGTACCTATAAATGAAGTGACTTTTATTACTCAAGAAGTCAGTGGCGAATATATAGAGGATAAACAATAAAAAAGACATGTTTAAACGTACTTTATTTTATTGGTCAAGATTGTACAACCTACAGTTACAAAAGGGAAAGGGATACCATACATTGAACCCGACCATTACAATTAATATTTGTGATTTTACTTTTTTTCCAAATGCAGCCCATTATCATAGCACCTATCATTTATATGACGATATTTCTTTACAACGTATACAAGACAATGTGTTAGAAATTCATTTTATTGAAATGGATAAGTTTTTGAAGGTATGGGCAAAGGAACAACATCCTTCTAATAAATTAGACAGGTGGTTACTGTTGCTAGGTATGGTAGATGACAGTAAAAAGATAGTTCGTCAAGATATATACAATGCATTGGAGGACATCGCAATGACAGATGAAAACATACGTAAAGCGTTTCAAGCATGGCAAGAAATTAGTCAAGATCCCGAAACCATTCTTGCTTATCAATCAAGGGTCAAATATATGCTAGATGAAGCTGCTAATATCGAAGATGCAAAATATCATGCAGAACAGGAAGGCATAGAAAAGGGCATAGAAAAAGGCATGAAAAAAGGAATGAAACAAGGTATAGAAGGCATTGCAAGAAAGATGATTAGAAAAGGTAACAGCAATGAAGAGATAATCGAGTTAACAAACTTATCACTTGAAGAAGTTCAATCTTTACGCCAAGAGATTTAAGAAGAGAAAAAGCATTCTGGGAACATAGCCGTTCCTTGAATGCTTTTTCTTTTATAGTGGATCTGGAATTATCAATGATTGTTGATCTAGCGTGCTATGTCCACTAAACGCCCATTTTTCTACGCGTATTACTTGCTTTTTTAGTTTGCTGACTTTTCATTTTTTTTGTAGAAGTATCGCCATTCATTTTCCCTTTAGTCGCAGCATTTTTGTTCTTTTTATTTTCTAGTTGTTGTTTTACTGCTTCTTGCAGACTCATTTTCTTTTTTGGTGCTTCTGTCTGATTATTTTCTGTCATAGGAGATTCCCCTTTTTGAATAAGATTGTTAATAGTTAGTTCCAGTATAATCTATTTTCCGTAATTTGTGAAACCCAGTACAAAAAACGGAAAATTTGTTGGGGGAGCGTTAAGTACTGCTTCTTTCTATTTCTATAATAAAAACAAACCTTTGTTATTTTCAAATAAATGTTTATAAAATGCATATTTTTGCTTTATTTTTCTCATTCTAATATATACAAGCACATTGAAAGGATGTGGGAATATTTTGTACAGTAGAAAACAATTTATATGGGCATATTGTATTTCTAGTTTTACTTCGATTATTGGCACAATAGGCATTTTTCTAATATTAAATTATTATCAATATACAGCTGACTTTGGATTATTTTATAAACTGTTACTTGCATTTATTAGTGGAGGTCTTATTGCTTTTGCATTAGGGCTGATATTAATGAATTTATATTTTGAAAGTATCTTCTCCCACAATAAAAAGAAAATGAATGATGTAATATAAATTGTAAAAGTCGTTTGGTCCAAAATTTTAGGATGCAATCGACTTTTTTATGGTTGATTATCGTATAAAATGAGATTATTTGCTGTTAAATGGATATTTAAGAATGAAAAATATCCCAGTACCTATTACTGCTAAAAGAAAAGATGCTAGTAAATCCAGTAAACTTAAATCATCCATTTCCTTCACTAACTTTATGAAAAAAACAAGAAAGAAAAAGCCTGATGCGATTATTACTTTATCTTTTTTTGACGTATTCCTAATTGGAAACACCTCCTGATTGTTTGAAGAAGATGCATGCAATAGCAATGTATTTAAACTATCATCATAGTAAGGGCAGTACTAGTCAAATCCAAAAGGAAATCTTATATCTAATAGTGTAACTATGCATGTTAAGAAAAGAGCCCATACCATAGTCGTGAATAACCTTCTTGTATAGGAGGATTTTGGTGTTTCTTTGTAAGGCGAACCTGTTACAAATAAAGATACGAAAATAATTAGCGTAAAATACAAAAAATAAGCGAGTGATTGATAATACCACATAATACTTCACCAACTTTCCTTGAAGTACGAAATGGTTGATAACTTGAATTGTACTTTTTGCACAAGAAGCTGGCATACCAATCTTTCCTCAATAGATACCTAGCATTATCGGGTAGTAATTGAGTGAGTTAATCAAATCCAAAAGGAAATCTTATATCTAAAAGAGTAACAATACATGTCATGATAAGAGCCACTACCATAGAGGCTAGTAACCTTCTTGTATAAGAAGACTTCGGGGTCTCTTTGTAAGGCGAACCCCTTACAAATGAAGGTATAAATATTATTAAAGTAAAATATAAAAAATAAGCGAGTGATTGATAATACCACATAATACTTCACCAACTTTCCTTGAAGTATGAAATGGTTGATAACTTGAATTGTACTTTTTGCACGAGAATGTTACTAATTAAAATTCTTACATGCCAAATACCTAGTTTCATAGTAGAAGGGTCAATTCGTAAATGAGGATTTGCCTGAACTTTAGTTGCGCCTTTTTCGAATCGTAAAAGGTTGTCCATTATATAGTACGTTTCTTCAGGACTAATCCATTCAATTGTGATAATATGCGCTGTTGTTTGCGCCATTTTATTGAAATGCAATGTGATTGACAATGAAATAAAAACATCATTTACAAATACTGTAGGTGTAATATTGACACCATCTATTTTTTGATTGTTTATAGTAACACTTGCTGTCATATTAACTTGTTGTGTTTTTTGCTTTTCTGTATAAACAGAATAAATCATTTGCCCATCTTGGTGAATTATTGGATTGCTCGGATCTAAAAAGTAGTTATCCTTTGTTTGAAAGTAATATAATGTATTGTTAGGAAAGTTTTCAATCTTTACTTCCCAATATTCTTTTACTTCATTATAAAAGCATTGTTGAGTCAATAACTCATCATGTATTTTGTAGCAAATATCCAAATGTTTTATATTTTCAGAAAAATTAAGTTTGAAAGAAGCGATTATTTCCACCATCCTCTTTCTTGCCCTAAACGATAGCCAAAGTTTACGCCAAGTGTTACGCCTAAGCCAATACCAGTTGTTTTTACTGCTGTTGAAACAACAGTCTTGGCAACATTTTTAACTGGTAAGTGAACATTAGCAACATTTTTTATGTGTGCATTTGCTTTGTTTTGGTTGGCTGTTTCTCTAGCAATACTTGCACCCTGCAATCCACCACCCACCGCACTAGCGATAGTTGTAACGGGCCAAATCTGATCTTTAGCCGTTTTTTTAGCAGCATTTACAATACTTGATCCCCAACTCGACATAAGTCGTCCTCCTTTGTCGTTTTTTTACGGAAATTTTATCATTGAGAATCATTCTCGGTCAATGGTTTTATGGGGAAATTTTATTATTTTTTTGCTAATAGTTGATAAGGAAAAAGGGGCGCTAAAATCAGTAGTTAGGCACTGTGTTATTATAAGAAAAAGCTAGTGCGCAAAGGTGATTGTGCAGCTAGCTTTTTGCTTTATGTTGAAGTAATAGCCCGCGAATAATGCCGGCGATAAAGATAACGAATAACAAAGCAAGAAATGCATATGCATGCCATTGTTGTAAAATACGATGATGTCCCATTGCCACTGTTAAATCATTAAAAAGTGAATATGTAAAATATAGCAAAATACTGTTTTTAATAAGACAAAAAGTAATCATACCATTTTGTCGCTCCAGATGAGAAAGGAATGGCTTGTGTTTTCGTACTACTGGATAAGCAGCCTTTATTTCTAAGTAGTGTAAAAGTAAAAAAAGCATTAACGCTACAAAGGGTAAATAGAAAATGGCGATTTTAGGGCCAAACTGTGCATGGTCAGTCGTAAAGCTTTGTAAAACAGGAATGGATGAGGGGAGCTTACGATATTGAATTAACGTTGCAGTAATGCTAGCAGTAAAAATGGTTGCTACAACAATCGTTAGTTGTTTACAAAGCCGCGGCATGGGTGTTTTTTGTTGTGCATGCATGAAGATCACCTCAATATGTTCATCTTTCAAAATAGGATTCTGTTATACTGTAACATAAGATTAACATCATTTGGATGTAGAAAGAAGGATTAGATGGAATACGTTTTATTTTTAGTGATCGGTATTGCAGGAAATCTAATTGGTACATTAGTCGGCGGTGGGGGTTTAATCACATTGCCAACGATGATGCTGATGGGCGTGCCGGTTCACTCAGCGATTGGGGCAAATAAAGTTTCCAATATGGTCAGTGCTTTTTCTAGCTTTTATACGATTTATAGAAGAAAGGAATTGTCATGGGCGGAAATGCGTTCCGTTTTGCTTGTATCTTTAATTGGGGGAACATTAGGTGGGCTTTTTGCTTCCTTTCTGAATGGTCAGACGTTAACACTAATTGCTATTATTTTACTAGGCTTTGCACTAATCATGTCCTTTATCGGTGGGGCTGATTTTGGTGAAGTGGACAGTTTTAAAATGAATCGAAAAACAGGTCCCATTTTGCTTGGGGTAGGATTTTATGATGGGTTATTTGGTCCGGGTAGTAGTACGTTAGCGTTATATACTTATGCCCATGAAAAACTTTCCTATATAAAAGCAGTAGGTTTGTCTCGTGTAGGCGTTTTTGCCATGTGTGCTGGGGCAGCTATTACGTATATTGCAACGGGAAAAATTGAATGGCCGCTAACAATTGTCTTAATGATAGGCTCCATTATTGGTGCACAAATAGGCATTATCCTAGCTACTAAGGTAAAAGCGAATCAAGTAAAAATTCTGTTACGCGTTGTCACAATTGTGTTGATTTTGCAACTTTGTTATGATTTCTTCCACCAGTTATAAGGAGGGTTTCCATGTTTGACATATCACCATTTCCAGCTTTTTCTTGGTCATTTTCACGCCATAAAACGTTAACGAGCTGCGCCAGAAAATATGGATATGAATATTATTTTGCTCATAATGGCTGGTTGAGCTATCAAGTTGAGCCCTTTCATCAGCATGTGTATCGCTTAAAAAAGTTGCAAGCGATGCCTATTTTATTTGGACAAATTGTTCACCGGCTCATCGAACAAACCATTATTGATTATTTGCAAACGGGGGCAGTGCCGTCAGTTGCGGAGCTTGTTAATCGTGCTCGTGGTCAACTAAATGCCGCCTTTATTGATTCAACCCGTCATGGAGACTTGTGGCGACATCAGCCTAATAAGTATTACATGATGCAGGAAATTTACTATGACGGTCAACTAAATGCTGAATTGATAACAGACTATAAAAGTAGGTTGGACGCAGTATTTACAAACTTTCTTCTAAGTGAGACGTTTATGCAAATAACTGCGCAAACAGGTTCATTACGGGTTGGTGAACCCGAACAGTTTCGCTCAATGAAAATTGAGGATACACAGGTTTTTGTGGTGATGGACTTTCATTATTACGATGATATGGCCGATAAATGGATTATTATCGATTGGAAGACCGGAGGAAAATCCGATGATGATCGTCAGCAGTTAGCGCTCTATGCCTATTACGTCCAACAAAAATACGGGGTAACGTTAGAGAAAATTGAGGTATACAATGAATATTTACTAACGGGGCAGCGAAAGCAATATACATTTACATCATTTGATATGGACACTATTTTACATACATTTCGACGTAGTGTACTGGAAATGAAAAAGTTTCAAGCAGATATTCTGACAAACGAGCCAGTGGATATTGAAGACTTTCAGCAAACGACGGATGAATGGCGCTGTAAGGGCTGTAATTTTAAAGAATTATGTTATACCAAATGAGTGGAATATGGAGCGAGTGACCGCAAGAGACCAATTAATTTAAATAGTCGCACGCATCATTTTTATATATGAGTGAGCTAGTTGCTCCTGGATAATCTTAAAGTTTATATTTCGGCTGCCATGGTATAGTAACTGTAGATTGTTGTGTTTTATCTAGTATAACCAAATGTTAATAAGGGTAAAGGGGAATTATTTATGGCTTTATTAAAAGATTATGGTGGTCAACCTAGCTGTGAAGTTGAAATAAATTTAAAATTAGTTAATGATGAGAGTGTAAAATTCTACATTCATTTCCGCTACGGACCTGCTTTTCCAGAGGTACATACAGAAATCGCTTGCTTAAAAAGAGATTTCTTAAGGTTATTAGATGATTTAAAACAAATTGATATTATGCACCTAAGTATGCTAGAGCCTCACGATCCAGGTTTGTGTATTTATCACATTCCTCTATTTGGTAATTATTATTATCCTGGACATGGTTTTCTTCAAGTACCCGAACATGAAAGGGATGAGTGGGAGCCTTATTATAGATTAATTTTTGTATTAGATGCAGGGGAGAAGAATAGTCATAGAGCATCAGAAAGTGGTCCTTCACTATGTCTAAAAGTAAAAATGGAACAAATTATCGAATTTGTAGACAGTTTAATAGCTGAGGTAAATAGTTTTTGAGTTTATAAAGAAATCACTGGTGCAGTATAAATTAGTGCAACACAGAACGTTAATCAAGCCCTTAAAACACAAGTTGAGTACTTATTATTAAGTCATCAAAATAAATAACTAGAGGCTGGGACAAAAGAGAAAAAGTGTTAGATTGATGGCAGTCAATCTAACACTTTTTTGCTGCGCCGTAGTTGTCTGCTTCGGTGGTGCTTTCTGCTCCATATAGCAAAAATTTATGAACATTTTTCCTCTGTTCCTTAAATTTTTTTAGTTATGTCTCAGCCTCAATCTTTTTTCAAATATAATGAGTTGATTTTTTCTGATTATTTAAATAACGTTCTCTAGTGTATTGTGTGTAGTCTCTAGTAAGTTTTGAAAGAGATGTAGGGTCAACATTAGATTGCATAACCTCAAATAATTGCGGGTCGTATGAAATGATTTTATCTTTATATGAAGCTATTTTTATAATTTTCAGCAATCCTATATCACCCAAACGATTATAATGTTCACTTGTAATAAGGATTTCTTGCTCACGGTGCAAGTTTACCCATCTTCTTATGCGGAATTTATTCATATGGATATTATTGTTTAATTTCATGAGTTTGTTTATCCTCCTTCTCTGTTCCTATTGTAGGAAATAAAGAGTGGAAAGTATATAAAAAACAGACAACTAATTAGTTAGCGGTTCCATGCTGCATAATAGTTTGTTCAATTATTTCCTCAAGCGTATAACCAACTTTCAGTAATTCTTGGGTTGTTTGTTCTAGTTTGTTCATTTTGAAACCTCATTTTAATTTTTCTTAATTCCGATATTAATATATTTAAATTTGTTAGAAATATCAAAAACACTGAATTTATAGGGGCGTGAGTAACGCTAATAGAACAGAACACTCCGGGAGAATGAATGGTCTTTCGTTATAAAATAAGTGACTAAAAAGCGACCAAAAACGATTTACAGTAACAGTTAGCGATTAATAATGATAATGCTATAATTGAAAACCGTTGTTACATAAAGGTTTTGATTTACTCAGAACCTGTATGAGAGCTTAAATTAAGTTTCAAGCAGATATTCTGACGAACGAGCCAGTGGATATTGAAGACTTTCAGCAAACGACGGATGAATGGCGCTGTAAGGGCTGTAATTTTAAAGAATTATGTTATACCAAATGAGTGGAATTACGCAGTGAATGACGGCAAAAGTGGCTAATTAATAATCATGGCTAGCTTTAGTATGCCTTGTGAAGTTTTGGTTATGAATTGACATTTATGACATATAAATAGGATTGCTACGTCTTGTAAAAGTTAACGTAACAATCCTAGTATCAATATTTTCATGGGGGGATGTTTAGTAATTGGCGTTCAAGAAAAGTTGTTTAACAATCGTGTTCCTAACATCTTGTAGTTATCATTAGATACAGTCTAAATTATTTAAAATATCAGTCACTTTCGACTGCATGGTCTCATTCTCTATGACAGCGTGAATTAATGGTTGTTTTCCAATAAGTTCTATAATCATTTGATGCTTATTTTGTTGAGCGAAATGGACGATGTCACCAAATGGAGATTGATTATAATAAATATCCACATCATAGTATTTTCTTAATTCCCGAGCAATCACAAATAGTTTTGGATGGAATTCTACGTTGGTATTAGCTAACAATATTTTGGAAGGTAGCTCGATATTTTTATCAATATAATCTAAGCTTTTCAAAACGGATAACAGTCTTTCTAAACCAAAGGCTAAGCCAACGCCTGCTTCATTTGCATTGCCCACAGCTGAAACTAACTGATTGTATCGTCCACCGCCTAAAATTGCTCCGATTTCAGTATCGATTGCAACGCCCTCTAATATATAACCTGTATAATAATCTGCTCCTCTTGCTAATGTTAAATCTATTTTTATATTGGATTGAACATTTTTTGGCAAATAAGACATGATAAATTTCAAATCGGCTGCCGCCTTTGCTGCGGAAGGGCAGTTATCAAAGAACTTTTCAATTTGATTGATTTGATTTTGTAAATCATCAAATTGCGTTAAAAGGTTAGCAAAACTCTCAATTTCCATTAGGGTTTGATTTGCGATATTTAAAGGAATATTATTTTCTAATAGTTTGTTTTTAACACCTTGTAATCCATCTTTAGACACTTTATCAGCATAGTCTAAAGCTCTTTGTAATCCGAGGTGCTCTTCTTTGCTTTGCAAACCGACTTTTAGTGCTAAAGCTTGTATAAGTAGTCGGTGGTTTATTTTTAAAACAAAGTTTTTTATGCCTAATATAGTTAGTAATTCATGTGCCATTACTGTAATGTCGATTTCAGCTAATAAACTGTCTGCGCCAATTATATCAGCATCGCATTGGGTAAATTCTCTAAAATGACTTTTTCCAGGCTCGTCATCTCTAAAAGAGGGACCAATTTGATATCTTTTATAAGGTCTTGGTAAATCTGGATACATACTTGCTACTCTAGCCAGTGGAACGGTTAAATCATAGCGAGCAATTAAATCCTTGTCGTTTTTATCTTTTATATGAAAAAATAACTTTTCTCCTTCTCCGTGGTGTCCGTTAAATGTCTCTAAGTATTCTAAAATAGGTGTTTTATGTGGATTAAAACCATAGTTTTCATATACTTCTTTAATAATATTGATGATGTGTTCTCGATATCTCATATCAAGCCCTAAAACATCTTCGGTTCCTTCAGGAATGGATAGTTTCTGTTCACTTAGATTTAAAACCATGTTAGAATCTTCCTTTCGATGAGTAATTGAATTGAACTAAATTTTGTTTTGAAAATATATTAAAAAAGTTAATCCGATTAAGATAAATAAGCCTCCTAATAATTGAAGCGGTTGCATAACTTCCTGCAAAAATAGTAAGCCAAAAATAGAAGTAAATATCGGTTCGACCATACTTATCATCGAAACATTTGTTGAATTAAGAATCTGTAGAGATTTAAATAACGTTATTTCGCCAATAATAGTTGAAATAACAACAATGTAGAATACGTAAATCCATGCATTTGAAGTAAAATTCCAATGTAGTTCATTTCTAATTAGGCCAATTAAAATTACACCTAGTGCAGCAAATAAGGTAACATACGTACTTGTTACGACTGGGGAGTTATTATCAGTGACTTTTTTTCCAAGGATCATATAAAGTGCGTAGACAATAGCTGCTAGTAACGCTAAAGCTACACCTTTCATATTTATACCTTGAAAAGAAACCCCTAATAAAAAAATCATGCTAATAAAGGTGAATAATAAAGCGATGATTGATTGTATCTTTAACTTTTCTTTGTAGATAAAAAAAGAAAAAATTGATACAAATATAGGAAATGAAAATAATAATAAGACGGCCATCGATGATGTTAGATATTTTAATGATTCAAAATGCAAGACTGAAAGCAGTGTAAATAACACACCACCTAATAGAAAAAGTAACTTGAAATCCTTTTTGCCTATTTTAAACGTTGTTTTTTTCCATATTAGAAATATAAAAAATAATAAAGAGCTTATTGAAAATCTTAAAACGAGTAATGTATAAACGGACATACCAAAGCTATATGCTTTTATTGCGAAAATAGGCATTATGCCAAAGCATAAAGCTGAAATAATTGCATAAATAGTGCCCTTTTTTAAATCTCTCACACGAACCTTCCTTCACGAATTTATGGAAAGATGAAAAATAATAGCAATGTAAATTTTTATTAATCGCTAGAATCTGTATATTTCATAAGTTTGCTGCAACAGCAATAGATATACCCTCGAGTTAATTTAATCCTATCATTACAAATTCCGACATTACAATGGTGGGATTCCGAAATTTTTGCTTTCGGAGACCGTCAAAATTTGTGCGGACACCGTAAACATTTATGAAAAAGTGATGGAGGGACGATAAAATTTAACGATTAGAAACGCTGGTATAGAGGCCCTTTTGATATACATTGGAGAAATTGTTAAGCTTCTTGCTAACAGTTTTACAAACATTTAATAGACAGGGTGAAATTGATAGAATATGGCAAATTAATAGCGCTGATGAGGATTCATTTGGAACGGTTGGAGTAGGTGAGTATATGATGTTTGTAGACAAAGAACGGAAAGGATTAACCTTCTTCTGAAAAAGGTCATGAGATTTTAGCGGAGAGTAGGGAAAATACACACAGCGTTAGCCGCAATCAAACCGCTTACAAGCAGAGGGTTGCGGCTAACGCTATGTTGAATGAGAAGCGTCCGCACGTAGCGGAAATCAACTGCAGTAGTTAAATTCTACGAGTGGGTGTACGCGCTAAGATAGCTATTACCTCAAGTTATTTGTGTAAAACAAAAAAACCAATAATCGCAATAAAATTGAACAATACATTTACAAGCATATAGACAGGTCGTTGTTCTTTATATGTAACAACCATCGAAATGATAGCTGATACAACCGCTAAAGGAATAGTGACAAAAAAGATACCCCACAAGTAATAGCCATCTATGTATACCATAGCAGTCAGAACAGCAGTAATAATGGTCCATATCATGGTGTTTTTTGACATAATCTCTCCTCCTTATGCTTAAAAATACAAAAAAATCATAGCATAACAAGGCGATTATCGTAAACTAAGAAGCTAAGGTGATAGTGGCTACTAATGGAAAATCGGTGGGTTGAAGGATCCCACCGATAAAGTTTCCAGCTATTTAGTTCAATGCCATGAATTCGTTTAATTCTTCAACTGTTAATGGTTCTGTTTGACCAATCTCCGTATGCACATCAAAGACAGCCGAGTTTCGAATTGTTCCAGTTATTTCACCGGAAGTATTTTTTAGGACACTTGCTGCATTAAGGAACCAAAAGTAATGATCTTGTACTTTCTTTGGGAAATTTGCGCCAAACATGCCGTTGACAAAAATAGGTGCACGGAAATGCATCGTCTCTTTTTTTAATGTACCAACAATTACAATTTTCTTCTTACTTCTTGGGGGTACTGTCACCTCAATTTTTGCAGTGGCTGTTTTAGATTCTGTTTCACTCTTTGATTCTCCTGTAGTCGTACTAAAAGAGAACTCCATGCCTGATTCAAAAATTCCTTCAATCGTAAATTTGGAGGAAAAATTTAATCCAGTTGTACTTTCAGAAGACCATGTTTGTTGACTTTGCCAGCTACCTTGAACTTCTAAAGTCATCGTAGCTGCTTCATCTCCATGATTTACTGCGATATTGCTCCCAACAATGACTGACTTAGGTGGTGCCCCATCTCCTTTTGTATAAGAAAAATCACCAAGTGTTTTGAAACATGGGTGACCATATTGTTCAGTGATTGCAGGCTTAACCCCCTTAAAATACGTTTCACTATTGACGGCGATTCCATCAGGGTTGACTTTGAATTTTTCCTTGAATGCTTCTCTCACTTTGTCATAACTTGAATTCACTGCTGGTAAATCTGCAAACGAAAATTTTTCTCGAATTAGTTGAGTTGTCATGTATCTTCCTCCTAGTATATACGTACTTTGTGCGAGTTACCTCGATGATAAATTGAATGCTTCCGACCAAGGAACCTCCTTTACTATTTTATTTATTGATACTTACTATTTAATAAGTACCTCTTTATCACTGTAAAACAATAAATGGAAATACAATACTGATAAATGTTAATATTTAGGTCATTAACATTTAGATTAAATTTTTTCATGTCTCTACAGAAGCGGGATAGTTAGACAACAGTAAAAAGGCTTTTCGAATTTCTAGGATATTTAATATAATAGATAACAAACATACTAGGAGGTGAAATTATTGAATATTGCACAAATTAAACATGCACTATTTAAAAAAGCTACTATCTTTCAAACAGGAGGATACCGACCAACAGAGGAATTAGGTGAAAGTTGGATTGGCAAAGTTGTATGGGAAAAAGAAGGAGAAACTATTCCATCTAATTTCGACCCTATTTGTACAATGTTTTTATATAATTTACCTTATGTACCAAAGGAATTAACAAGTTATCAATTATTAACCCTATATATGGACTTCGATGTATTCAATAATCTAGATAGAGATGATTTAGTTTCATTTTTTAAGATAAATTGTTATACGGAACTGGATGAATTACAAAAGGTAAATAAACAATCTAAGAAAATAAAGCCTTTTCCTTTAACCCCTGTATTCATTAATAATGATGCACCTGCTTGGGAAGATTCGGATAGTATTACCCCAGCAATTGAAAATGAAATTTTACGGCTTGAATTTGAGGAGGACATTGAATATTACGATGACATTGTTGAAAAAATATATGCCACGCATAAAATTGGCGGGTATCCTTCTTTTACTCAAAGTGGCGTTTCTTTCGGGGAAGAATACCCATTTATATTTCAAATAAGTTCTGATGAAAAGGCTCGCTTCAATATTATAGATAGTGGTAGTTTTTATTTTTTCTACAATCCAGAAAAAGGGGATTGGATTGTGTACTGTGATTTTTATTAATGTTCGAGTGTGGTGTGTCAAGAGTCCCTAAGATTGAAAAGATGAGGGACATCCTTCAATATTAGAATTTTGCTAAATAAGCCAGTTGAACATTTAACAGGAGGTTGTGAGTTATGATCCGCAATGGAGAATTCAACTACCTGGGAGCTTACAGTGGTGAATGGGTGAGGACGAAGACTATAACTATGCTTTTATAGTAAAACAAAGTGTAACTATAGAAAAAGAGAACAACTTGTCCTTTGTTAAAAAATGAGCTAGGACAATCAATTCCAAGCTCATTTTTCCTGTGCTGTTTAAAGTCATTGTAAGTTGAAGATTTATTCAATATTTGAAATAAAGGATTGGCCTTATAACTATATCAGCATAGCAATTATTTTCCGGTGTACTCTGTGTATCATAAATACCTCGTTGTTTGTATCCTCAAATTAATAATTAGCAATTTCGATTAAATTGTTGTCAGGATCACGAATATAGACTGAAGTAATGGGGCCAAGAGCTCCTGTTCTATTAATTGGTCCTTCTTCTATTCGAATAGCAAATTGATGTAAATGATTTATGACAGCGGGTAAAGGTACATCCGTAATGAAACATAAATCAGCACTGCCTGATGTAGGTCTAATGGCTTTAGGTTCGAATTCTTTACCTACTTCATGTAAGTTTATTTTTTGTTGGCCAAAGCGAAGTGCCTTTCTTCCTTCTCCGAATGACACGATTTCCATTCCTAATATTTGTTGATAAAAAGTACATGTTTCTTCAATATTTTTTACAGTTAAAACTAAATGATCTAGCTGTGTAATTTTCATTTGCAAGCTCCTTTTTTGTCTATTTCGCTTATATTGTAAATGAATAGAAGGGAGACTAAAACTAGTCTTTTTAAAACAACAGGGGCTATTAGCTGAACATATGCCCAATGAATAATGTAAAAGAGATGATTCCTGCAAAAATCAGGGTTAATGTGATTAGTATAAAGCTTAAAAATAATGACTGTATATTTTTGACATCTTTCAAACCAATCAGTGCTAGAAAAAAACAAGTGATTGTCATAAGCAATACAGCGCTTAAAGGGTGAAAATGAAAGTAAGTTATAAAAAAATTTAAATATGTGGCAGATGAACTGATGATAAAAAATAAAAGGAGGGTGCAAATGAATAGTACCATGGATGCTAGATTTGAATTTACTTCCATACAGTACCTCCTATCTATAGAATGCAAACGATTTTTTGGTAAGCTATGTTCCATACAATGCCAAAATACAAAGGGAAACGGTTATACTTTTTACAATAATAAGTAGCAATGGTGGTGACAACATGGGGATCGCAGAAGTGTTAACGGTTATTTTTATTGTGCTCAAGCTAACAGAGGTTATAACATGGTCGTGGTGGTTGGTGCTGTTGCCAGCGATGATTTCTTTTAGTATCTACGTGCTTATTTTAATAGTAAAATTGGGCGTCATTATGGTCACGGTCGTGGCAATGAAGAAACGTAAAGAACGATAGGTACCGCAATTGTCACTATTTTTTAAGTTGGGGTGAAAAAGATGAATGACAATGTAGAAGTTTTATTAGAAAATCATGAAGCATTTGTTACATTTCTAAATACTAAGTTAAGAGAGTTTAATGATGAACATTCATCTTATCATAAAGAAATACGAAAGAAGGGTGCAGTGCAGCCTTTAAATATTATTGTTTCCAACGAGAGGTTTATTGGGATTGGTTAGAAATCAATAAGTTTTGGTTTAGCAAGGAGTATCGAAAACAGGGCTTGGGTGGAAAATTGCTTTTACAAGCAGAAGCCACTGCAATCAAAATGGGCGCTAAAAAGGCATTGTTAACTACCTATGATTTTCAAGCGCGAACATTTGATGAAGCAAGAGGTTATCTAGTTGTTGGGGAAATAAAAGATTATCCGCCTGGAAGTAGCTATTTCACGATGGTTAAACAGTTAGTTTAATCACGTCAATAAGGAAATATTAAGGTACAGTGTAAGACGCAATATTTTGGATGGCGCAGTTTGCGTCTTACTACATATGCTGTTCCTGTTACTAGGTCTTCTTGCTAATTTTTATGTCATATTAAAATAATTTTTCAATATACGTCGTGTCCAATTTATCTAATAGCTTATAGTCTTTCATATAATTTTCTTCATATAAATATACAAAAAGGTGGGTTGAATCATCAATCCGTATGCCGATTTCACGATTATCATTAATCTTGAATGTTAACCAGTATGCCTCTTTTACGTCAGACTTGGCAAAAAGCACTTTGCGAATCGCTTTATCTTCGAGCAAATGCATCATTTCATCGATTTTCGCTGTATCTGTTATTGTAATTGTTTTCTCATCAGATGCTCGGATAATTTCAATTTCCTTAATCTGTTCAATATCGAGTTGTTCGATTACTTCCTTATTAAAAGTAGAATCTCGAGTAAGTAAAGTTGTCGCCACATAAAGGATGATAAGGGGTAATAGAATCGTGAAAAGTATTTTATATCTTTTTTTCATATTGTTCTCCTTAAATTCTAAAAATTCGCACATATGTATTCTGTTCCACGCTATAATTGAGCATATACTGAAATGATAAAGGATGGCAATAAAATGAACGATAATCATCAAGAAAAAGAGCTTTTTTACCCAGATGGGACATTAATGTACCGTGGTGGCGTTAAGAAAAATGATTTTGGTCATGATATATACGATGGCAAGGGGACGATTTTTGATCAAGAAGGTGAACGATTATTTGAAGGTGAATTTGTTAACCATATGAAGCAAGGTAACGGCATCATGTATTTAAAGGGACAAATGATTTATCAAGGCGAATTTATTCAAAATAAAAAACAAGGCAATGGTATTTTATATAAAGGTGGAAAGATTTATTACGAGGGCCATTTTCGCAATGATTTAATGGATGGCTATGGTATTTTGTATTTTGAAGAGACTGTCATTGCACCTTTTAAAGAAATACGGGCGCAATATCCGCATTTAAATCGACCACATTATGAAGGTGAATTTGTACATGGCATGAAAAAAGGGAAAGGTACACAATATTACCCAAGTGGTTTTTTACAATATGAAGGCGATTTTATGTGGAACCATATGCAAGGGGCAGGGAAGCTGAACTATGCCCCCGAAACACCAAGCACAGTGGAAATTGAATCTGCTTTAACCCCCCTTTACTATGAAGGGTATTTTTTTGAAGATATGAAGCATGGTAAAGGAAAAGTGTATTCAAGACAGGGTGTGCTAGAAGCAGAAGGTCAATTTAAAGAGGATGCGATGACAGGGAAAGGCACTCTTTATTATGCCAATGGACAGGCATCTTATATTGGCGACCTTGTAAATGGGGAAAAGCATGGTCGCGGGGATTATTATAATGAGGCTGGTAAAATTATCTATAGCGGGGAGTTTATCCACGGAGAACGTTTACGTATTACGCCTGAAGTAGAGAGAGAGATTAACAAGCTACAGGCGCAATTAGATGGCCTTGTCGGGCTGCCGAATGCCAAGAAGGAATTACATAATTTAATCAACTTTATTAAAATTCAAAGTTTACGTGTCGATCATGGCTTAACGAGTTTTCCAATTACGTATCATCTAGTCTTCTCCGGTAACCCTGGAACAGGCAAAACGACTGTTGCGCGCATTATTGGGCAAATATACAAACATCTTGGTGTATTGTCTAGTGGGCATTTTGTTGAAACCGATCGAGCGGGATTAGTAGCAGGTTATGTTGGTCAAACCGCCTTAAAGGTACAGGAAGTAGTGAAAAAAGCGACCGGTGGTGTGTTATTTATCGACGAGGCTTATTCATTAATTCATGATAAACAAGATGCATTTGGTAAAGAGGCCATTGATAGCTTATTAAAGGCAATGGAGGATTTACGGGATGATTTAGTCATTATTGTAGCTGGTTATACCGAGCTGATGGAGGCATTTTTACAAGCCAATCCAGGTTTTAAATCGCGTTTTAATCATTTTGTGCAGTTTGATAATTTTACTACGGATGAGCTGTATGAAATTTTTGCGATGCTCTGTAAAAATAACGATTATCGTTATGGTGATACTTTTACCCACTATATGAAAGCACAATTAACTCAAATTCCTGTTGAATCCATCCCGAACTTTTCAAATGGACGTTATATCCGAAATGTCTTTGAAAAGCTGGTAACAATCCAGTCGAATCGTTTAATCCAACAGCCTACTATTACAAGAAATGAACTGATGGAATTTACGGCTTCAGATATTGAACAAGCGATTGCGGAAAATCTTTTTGATAGTACGTTTTAATAGCTAGGAAGTTGACGACCTATAAGCATTCATCATATTCACTATGAACGATTCATATAGTGAATAGATGATTTTTATATAGTAGGGAGAGTTTGATGAAAAAAATAGTGCCGTTACTATTGTTACTTGGGTGTGTTTTACCAACATTTTTACACATTACAATCACCTTTAATAACAACATCAATGTCAACAAGGGTAGTAAGAAAGAAGATTAGCTATTTATATGAATGCGATGAGGCTTGGACAAAAGAGAAAAAGTGTTAGATTGATGGCAGTCAATCTAACACTTTTTTGCTGCGCCGTTGTTGTCCGCTTCGGCGTTGCTTTCCGCTCAGCACAGTAAGCCGCAACCCTCGCTAACGCGCGGAATGCCCGCGTCTTACATTGTATGCGTTCTGAGCAGGAGTCACCGCCTTCGCTACCAACAACTAGTGAACACTTCTATTTTTTTAAAATAGTCAAGTTCCTATAATAGGGAAAATTTACGAACACCTTTCCTCTGTTCCTTAAATTTTTTAGTTATGTCCCATCCTCATTTAAATTCTGTACCAATGTTGTTTGACAAAATTTACAATATGTTATATTCTGTTGAAAACATACGATAGCGTATGTTGGAGGGTGAAATGATGCAATTAACAAGAGAAGACTGGATAAAGGCTGGTTTACATCAATTAGCGGACGCAGGCATACATAAAGTTCGTATTGAAACGCTCGCACGTATACTGAACATAAGTAAAGGTAGTTTTTATCACCATTTTCGTGACCATCAAGAACTGTTAGATGCTATGTTCAATTATTGGGAAATGGTTGCTACAAAGCGCATTATTCATAGTATGGAGCAGGAAGATTCGTCATTAGAAGAGCTTTTTACAATCAGTTTTAGTAGTGATAAAAAAATTGAAATAGGCATTTATACTTGGGCTAAATATAACCAAGTTGTTGCAAAGCGGTTAGTCGACATTGAGGAACAGCGAATTCGTTGTATTGCTCATTTATATCAAAAAAAAGGAAGTGATGAATTAGAAGCGGTCGAACGAGCAAGACTTGCTTATTTAACGTATATAGGATGGATGACAAGGTTTACAGAAAATCCTAATTTTACGATAGGAAAAATGCTTGAACTATTACTAAAGATATAACAAGAAAAGAAACATGTCCCTTGCAGTTGAGTAACTTAAGGGACAAATAAATGACCAAAACATACGTTATCGTATGTTTTGGTATGTAGTATACAAAGTGGGAGGGGAATAGGTAATGATCAGTTTACTACTCGTTGTATGTGTTCTGTTTTTGATAAGCATAATACACGTCTATTGGGCATTTGGTGGTCGTTGGGGTGTGATGGTAGTACTCCCTATAAAGAAAGGCAGCCAAGAACCGGCTTTCGTTCCTCGTAAAATAGGAACGTTATTAGTAGCATTCCTTCTTGTGGTAGCAGCATTCCTACTCTTAATAAAAGGGATTTACTTACGGAATGTGCAAGAATTTAACTTTTTTACACTTGGTTGTACGGTTTGTGCAGTTATATTCTTGATACGAGCAATAGGCGACTTTAAATATGTAGGATTTTTTAAAAAAATAAAACATTCACAGTTTGCAAGAAATGATACATGGTTGTATAGCCCACTCTGTCTCTTCATTTCTTTAGTGTATTTATTTGTACTTTTTTAACTTTGCTTGTACAATCTGACTAGCAATTGGCAATAGAGAGATAGAGGAGGAACGGGATTGAGGCAAATTATTTATTTACTTCGTCATGGAGAAACGGTTTTTAATACACAAGGACGATACCAAGGCGAGTTGGATTCACCCTTAACCGATGTTGGCATCGAACAAGTTCAACAAAACGCAGTTATGTTAAAAAGCTTACTAGGCAATCCTCAAGATTGGAAAATTATTTCAAGTTCTTTAGGAAGAGCATTGCAGAGCGCAGAAATTATTTGCGAAACGATAGGCTATGATTTTAATGATGTAGTAAAGGACCATCGACTAGCCGAAGTGGCTGTTGGAGATTGGGCTGGACTTACAATAAAAGAAATTGAAAAGTCTTGGCCAAGTCTTTTAGAAAACACAGACCATTATAATTGGTATTTCAATGCACCGAATGGAGAAAGTTACGACTCGGTTGTTGCTAGATTGACTGATTGGCTCGATAGTGTAAAAGATGAACAAAACGTGATTGTCATATCCCATGGTCTAACTGGGCGGATTTTACGGGGCATTTATGCTGGATTAGCCAAGGACCATGCACTAAAGTTAGATGTATCACAGGATGTATTTTTTAAATTATCCGATAAGAAAATCCAAAACATTTCTCTAGCGTTCGATGATTTTTATTGATATATAGTAGCTTTTATTACGTAATGAGAAATATTGGCGCAATCCTTAAGAATTTCTTCATAAATATCCTACAGGAATATTCATAATTGCCTCCTATTATAATGTGTGGGAGGCGTTTTTTTATGAAAAAGTTTGTATTAATTTGTTGTATTGGTGTCATCGCATTTTTTTTCTATACGAATAAGTCCAAAGAACAAGTAGTGGATATTGAGCTACCTTCGTTACATAGTAAAAATGCTTTATTGGTAAACGATAGCGGAGAGGTGTTATATGAAAAAAATGCGGATGCTATTATCTATCCAGCATCATTAACCAAAATTATGACAGCCATTGTAGCGATTGAGGCGAGTAAAGATCTTCAAATGCAAACGATGGTTACACCACAAACAATTGCAACATATACTGCGCAAAATGCTTCGATGGCAGGCTTTCAGGCAGGCGATTTTGTAACGATCGAGGATTTACTATACGGTACTTTACTTGCATCAGGTGCAGATGCAACAGCCACGCTAGCAACGGCCATTGCAGGGAGTGAGAAAGCGTTTGTGGAACTGATGAACGATAAAGCACTTGAACTAGGGTTAAATGATACTCATTACGAAAATGTTAGTGGGCTTCATGATCCAGCACATATATCGAGTGTTCGTGATATTAGCAAGCTCTTTCAATATGCGATTGAAAATCCTACTTTTTATAAGATTATGACGACAAAAAGCTACACAACGCAAGTGCCAAATGAGTTAACGATTGCTAGCACTTTATTTTCAAAAATGGATGGGGTCGAAGGTGCCATTCTTGGTGGCAAAACTGGCTATACACCTGAAGCAGGGCTTTGCTTAGCTTCTTTAATTGAAAAAAATGGCGAAGTGTATATTTTTGTTACGACAAATGCGGAAGGGCATGTTTGGACGCCACCTTTACATGTTGAAGATGCAATGGCTGCATATCAAGCACTATAGGAAGATATGGCATAGCAAGCTGAACGGCTTATGCACCAAAAGTAGAGTAAACCACTTGGAAGCTGTTGATTGGCACATATGTTGGGGATGCTGTGAAGGTTAGCAAGCTAGCGATTAACGTATGCATGGAAATACAGTGAAATAATAAAGTTTTTGCAAAAGTATAAGAAGGAATTTAACAGTATGCCGCCGATGTGGATTATCAAAAATCATTCTTACAGAACTTTTCAATTAGCAAATCTAGTTGATTCTTACTATTTTCTGGTATAATAACATTATCAGATTTCAATCCTATGTTTTGTATATATTTTACACGGGAGACGACATCAGTGATTGTAAAAAGGCGGTGTAGAATATTGAAAAAATTATTACCTTTTGCGTTATTATGGGCATTTTTATGTAGTATGGCTATTGGGAATCATGTTTCCGCTCAAGCTAGTATGCCTGCTATCCAACAAGTTCTAAAGGATGCGACGGTGTATGAAGAGGCTTCCACAGAAAGCAAGGTGAATGGCTATATTAAACAAGGCAATTTTGTGCAAGCCTCAGCTTTCAATGAGGAATGGATACATATCCGAATGGAACAGTTAGAGGGGTATGTGGAAGCCTCAACATTAGCAGAGCTAACGCCAGAAAAAGCTGTAGTGGCGAAAAAAGGCGGCCTAAACTTATTGTCCTATCCAAGTCCAAGTGCACAAAAAGTTGGACAGCTATATGAAAATAGTATGTTAATAGTGTATGGCATAGCACCTGGTGGTTGGTCATATGTGCAATATGGACATGAATTTGGCTATGTCGCGACAAATGCGCTGAAAAAACCAACTGCGACAAAAAAGCAGGTAAATACACCTAAAGGGGCTATTATTCATTTAACTGCGAGCCCAAGCGGTGAAGTGCTAGGCACGCTAGCGCATAAAACCATTGTGCAGCAATATACAATAGTAGCAGGCTGGGCGTATGTGGAAGCTGACGATCAAAAAGGGTACATAAAGGCTTCAGAGTTAACGGACTTAACCGTAAATAATAAAGTTTACAACCAAGGAGTACCAGTAGCAAAAGGAGCGAAAAAGCGGGTGGCTTTAACATTTGATGATGGACCGAATGCGAAAGTTACGCCACAAATATTAGCCATTTTAAAGAAATACAATGTAAAAGCAACATTTTTTATGGTTGGGAAAAATGCTTCTAGCAATGCTAAAATTGTAGAGCAAGTGTATAAGGATGGTCATGAAATTGGCAATCATACATGGAATCATCCGAAGCTAACTAATTTAGCCAAAACAAGCGTTAAAGAAGAAGTGGATCGGACAAGCAACGCCATTTACGCAGCTATTGGTCAATATCCAACTGTTTTTCGCCCACCATATGGAGCGACAAATGACCAAGTGCGCTCTGTTATCCCAATGCCTTCTATTTTATGGTCGATTGATACACTCGATTGGAAGCATCGCAATGCCGATAAAATATTAACGTATGTCAAAGCATCTGTCAAAGATGGCAGTATTATTTTAATGCATGATATTCATCAAACGACAGCCAACGGGCTCGAAAATGTTATTCTTTATTTACAGAAACAAGGTTATGAATGTGTAACGGTAAGTGACATATTACAATAATGCATTCTATGAAGTTCTTTCTATAATAGAAGAAGCCGTGCAACGGTCTTATAAAGACTATGCACGGCTTTTTTCATGTTATTTAAATAAGTTAATGGTTGTAATAATAATAGGAATACCAAAGACATCAATTAAAAATGCACCTACAATTGGTACAACGAGGAATGCCTTTGTAGAAGGACCGAAGCGTTGAACAACTGCTGACATATTCGCCATTGCATTCGGTGTTGCACCCAAGCCATGTCCTGCAAAGCCTGCCACCATAACTGCTGCATCGTAGTTTTTACCGAGTAATTTAAATAATACAAAAATACAGAATAGAACGATGAATAGTACTTGTACAAAAACAATGACAAATAGAGGTAAAGCTAAATCGGCAATTTCCCATAGTTTAATGCTCATTAACGCCATAGATAGGAAAACACCTAATGTGACGTCACCGATTAAAGAAATACTTTTCATGTTAATGGCATTTGGTTTCACTTTATCTAAAATATTACGGACCAATACAGCGACAAACATGGCACCTACGTAACCTGGTAATACGAAACCTGTAGCTTCGGAGAATAGAGTTCCAACATACGTTCCGACAGCCATACAAAATGTGATGATTACCACTTGTGTAAAGAATGAATCCGATGTAATTTGTTCATGTTTGTTTTCATATTCAATAGCTTCTGCTTCTTGTTCATCTGGTGTTAAATTGTATTTTCCGACTAAATATTTGACAATCGGTCCACCAATTAGACCTCCCGCCACTAAGCCACATGTTGCAGCCGCCGCACCGATTGTCATAGCAGATGAAATTCCTAAATCTTCTAATGTTTGACCGAAAGCAGCCGCCGCACCGTGACCACCTTCCATAGAAACTGCACCTGCCATCATACCGATTAATGGATGAATGCCCATTAGTGAAGCAAGGGATACACCGATAACGTTTTGCATTAGCGCAAGGAACCCACATGCTAGCCAATAAATGACTAATAGCTTACCGCCTAGTTTTACCAGTTTAAAGCTAGCACCTAAACCGATTGTCGTGAAAAAAGTAATCATAAATAAGCTTTGTAATGATGTATCAAGAGATATTTCTAATAGGCCAGTTGTTTTTAATATTGTGGCTAGTGCTGCAAAAAGTAAGCCACCAACAACTGGTGCTGGAATACAGAAACGCTTTAAAAAGTTTATTTTATTAATAAGGAAGCTCCCGAATGCAAATAACGCGACTGCGAGAAATATTGTTGTAATTTGATTAATTTCGATCATGAACCGTTCCTCCTAAGTAAGTTGTTGAGTGCATCATAGACAAAATAAGCACCCAATTTGACTGTTTGACCATTTTCATCTAGTAACGGATTCACTTCACATATATCAAAAGAATGGGTATGTGGATGGGATGCTACTTTTTGAATTACAGCTCGAACCGTTTTGGGATCTAGACCAAAAGGAGAGGGTGCACTAACACCAGGTGCGTAAGCTGTGTTGACAACGTCCATACATAAAGTAAGTAAAATATAATCATGATTATCCATAAATTGCTGTAGATCGTTCATAATATGCGCGTTGTTGTCTGCTGTCATTTGTTCTTCTAACACATAATTTACTTGCAGCTCATGTGCCTTATCAAACAGCTCTTGTGTATTTCCATAACGTTGAATACCTAGTACAAAATAGTCTGTATGTGGATCTTGTTCTAAAATTTGACGGAACATTGTACCGGATGAAGTTTGTTCATCATATGGTCGTAAATCAAAATGTGCATCGATGTTAATAATGCCGATACGGGCATCTTTTTGTAATGCTGCACGAACACCTAAGTAATGCCCATATAATGTTTCATGACCGCCACCAAGGATAATACATTGCATGTTTTTAGCGCGTAGACCTTGAACAATTTCACCGAGCTCTTGTTGTGCATCCTCTAGCGCATGATTGAGGCAAAGAATGTTACCGACATCGATAATTTCCTGTTGCTCATCAAATGTCCACGGTAAGCTTGCCAGTGCACCACGAAGTGCATTGGGTCCATTCGCTGCACCAACACGCCCTTGATTGCGGCGTACCCCTTCATCACATATAAACCCAACAATCCCAGCATTTTTTTGTTGTGAAGCGCTTACATCGTTAATAGCCAATCGTTTTACTTTTTGATGTAATCGGAAACTACTTGGATTAGTAGTTGAATCGATGCGACCTTTCCATTGTTTTTGATCTGTCATTGTATACATCTCTTTATCAACTCCATTAACATTATTCTTGTAGTGTTAATTTATTATATATTCACATAATTATATTTACTAATATATAATTATTATTAATCTATAGTTTTAAACTATAAATGGGGGGTAGGTTGTTTTGGATTTAAAACAATTACAATATTTTATCGCTGTTATTGAGCATATGAATTACTCGAAAGCAGCTGAAAAATTGCATATTTCTCAGCCTTCTTTAAGTAATGCTATTAAAAAATTAGAACAAGAAGTTGGTTCTTCTTTACTTGAAAGAAATACAAGAAATTTGCAATTAACCGAAGCAGGTCAGCTTCTATATGAACGAGCAAAAGTTATTTTAAAAAATATGGAAGTGCTAAAAATTGAAATGGACGAGGTCATTGTACATGGTACAAGTGATTTGACCATCGGTGTAATGGAGTCGATTAAGCATTGGTTACCGAAAGCAATTGTCGAATATAAAAAGCGCTATCCACAGATGAAATTTCATTTAGTCGATATTTTAGGTAGCAAGCGTGTCAAGAAATCACTGAAAGGCTACAAAACGCATGTAATTATTACCAATCAATTGATGGACGATGAAGAGCTAGAAGTGAAGTGTTTGTATGAGGAACGACTTGTCGCTGTATTACCTTTACATCATCCGTTAGCGACGAAAGATTTACTGACCATTGCAGATTTAAGCAATGAGCCTTTCATTATTAGTACAGATGGATTTCAAACAAGGCAGGATATTTTGAATGCATTTGAACAAGCGGGTCAAGCAATCAATGTTCAATTTGAAATCGAACGTTTTGAAACGGCTGTATCCCTTGTTCGCGAAAATCTAGGTATTACCATTCTGCCTGAAAACTATTTACAGGGGCCAACCGCGAAGACGATTGTTCAAAAAGAAATTGATTGCCCTAATTTACAAAGGAATGTTTATTTAGTGTATTTAAAAAATCGACATCTGCCCTTTGCGATCCGACAATTCATTGATGGTGTTATACATTATTTTGATAGTAAAAGATAATGTTGACGATATTTTAATATAGTTATTATTTTTTATGGCTGTAAAAAGAAGACATAATGGAGATGCTTTTTTTAGCTGTTTTTGCATATGAATTTTCTCCTTTATTCAAATTTTTATGGAATAGATGATTGATTTACATGCCGTATAGCGGTAACATTTAATGTAAGAATAAGAATGAATAATCATTCATTTTTCATTCGTGTTGTCAATCAAAGGGGGGCTTTCATATGAATTTTTCTTATAGTGAAAAAGTAGTAGAACTGCAAGAAAAACTGGCGAAATTTATGGAGCAGTATATTTATCCAAATGAGGCACTGTATGCGGCACAGGTGGAAGCAATGGCGGATCGTTGGGGAGCGATTCCTCCGATTATGGAAGAATTGAAGCGTAAAGCACAGGAAGCGGGGCTATGGAATTTATTTTTACCTGATAGCGAGTATGGCGCAGGTTTATCGAATATAGAATATGCTCCTTTATGTGAAATTATGGGCAGATCATTAATAGCGCCGGAAGTCTTTAACTGCAATGCGCCGGATACGGGGAACATGGAGGTACTTGTACGCTATGGGTCAGATAAGCAAAAAAAAGAGTGGTTAGAGCCGCTATTGCGTGGAGAAATCCGCTCTTGCTTTGCGATGACGGAGCCTGCAGTGGCCTCTAGTGATGCGACCAATATTGAGGCTAGCATTGAACGAGATGGTGATCAGTATATTTTAAACGGTCATAAGTGGTGGACAACCGGGGCTGGCGATCCACGCTGTAAAGTCGCGATTTTTATGGGAAAACATAAGGATTCTACGGCTTCGATCCATGAGCAACAATCAATGATTCTAGTTCCAATGGATACACCAGGTGTCAAAATAGAGCGCATGTTAACAGCCTTTGGGTATGACCATGCACCTGAAGGTCATGGAGAGGTTACGTTTACAAATGTACGAGTACCTGTGGACAATATTTTATGGGGTGAAGGGAAAGGTTTTGCGATTGCTCAAGGTCGTTTAGGCCCAGGCCGCATTCATCATTGCATGCGTCTTATCGGAGCAGCTGAACGCGCTTTAGAAGAAATGTGTAGCCGCTTACTAGAGCGTCAAGCCTTCCATCGACCGCTAGCAGACCAAGGCGTGATGCGTGAACGAATAGCAGAATCACGTATTGATATTGAACAGGCAAGGCTGCTTACGTTAAAAGCAGCATACATGATGGATACAGTAGGGAATAAAGAGGCGAAGGCTGAAATTGCGATGATTAAAGTAGTCGCACCGAATATGGCATTGCGTGTCATCGACCGTGCCATTCAAGCATTTGGTGCTGCTGGCGTTGGACCTGATACGACGCTCGCTGCTCAGTGGGCCAATTCACGCACATTGCGTTTAGCAGATGGACCAGACGAGGTGCATCGTAATACTGTAGCGAAATTGGAACTGAAAAAACATGCCCCAAAGCAAAAGGAGCTGGTAAAATGACTGTTCTTGACCTATTTAGCTTGCAAGGGAAAACCGCTATTGTTACAGGTGGTGGTCGTGGACTTGGTGCACAAATTGCGCAAGGCTTTGCAGAGGCTGGTGCCAACGTTGTGTTGTGCTCACGCAAAGTGGAGGCTTGTGAGGAAATGGCGACACAACTCGCACAATTAGGTGTCCAGACACTTGCGCTTGCCTGTGATGTGACGAAACCAGAGGAAATTGCCCCTGTTGTGTCAAAAACATTAGAGACCTTTGGTAAGATTGATATTTTAGTAAACAATAGTGGTGCTTCATGGGGGGCGCCGGCTGTCGATATGCCATACGAGGCATGGCAAAAGGTGTTTGATGTGAACGTCAACGGTACATTTTTAATGACGCAGGCTGTTGGTAAAGTGATGCTTGCACAAAAAGCGGGGAAAATTATTAATATTGCTTCTATTGCAGGGCTTGGTGGTACACTCCCTGATTTTATGGATACAATTGGTTATAACGCTAGTAAAGGTGCAGTTATTACGTTAACCAAAGATTTAGCGGTGAAATGGGGACCATCAGGCGTAAACATTAATGCCATTGCCCCTGGATTTTTCCCAACGAAAATGTCAAATGTTTTAATAGAACGAGGACAAGATTATTTGATGGGGGCTACACCTTTAAAGCGTCTAGGTGCTGAAAATGATTTGAAGGGCGTTGCATTATTTTTAGCAACTGCAGCTTCGGATTATGTTACAGGCGAGGTGATTGTGGTAGATGGTGGAATGAGTGCAATTATTTAAGGGGGGTTCCTATGGATACGATACAAGTAAGGGCAAGTGAACGAATCGATACAGAGCAATTACATGCTTTTTTAAAGCGACATTTCCCAGACTTACCAGAGGGGAAACTAGAAATTTCTCAATTTAGTGCGGGTCATTCTAATTTAACTTACTGTTTAAAAATAGCGGATTTTGAAATTGTACTTCGAAGACCACCTCTTGGGCCAGTGGCAAAAAAAGCGCATGATATGAAGCGTGAATTTACCATTTTATCGGCGCTTCATCCGTTTTTAGCTGTTGTACCAAAACCATATGTATACGTCGATGATGCCAGCATTATCGGCAGTGACTTTTTCTTAACGGAACGAAAAAAAGGTGTCGTGTTGGACATACGTTTCCCATCAGGGACAGAATCGACAATAGCACTCGCACGTCAATTGTCTGAAAAAATGGTGGAATCACTTGTAGCGCTCCATGCCATTCCATATAAGGAAACGGCTTTAAAGGATATGGTCAAGCCTGAAGGGTTTATGGAACGCCAAGTGGTTAGTTGGGTTGACCGTTATGAGAAAGCAAAAACAGCTGAGCTGTCAGAGGTAGCAGCGCTAACGGCTTGGTTAAAGGCTAATATACCGACAAATAATGAAGCGACAATTATTCACTATGACTATAAGTTCAACAATGCGATGTTTTCACAAGATTACTCAGAAATGATTGGGCTTTTTGATTGGGAAATGACAACAGTGGGTGATCCGTTAGCAGATCTCGGTGTTGCGATGAGTTATTGGATGCATGCAGATGATCCAAAAATGTTGTTGTATGCATTAGGGGAGCCACCGATTACGGTTCATCCTGGATTTTATTCGAGAGAGGAATTTATCGCGCACTATGCGGAGAAAAGTGGTCGAGATGTCTCAACAATCGGCTATTATATAACGTTTGCTTATTTTAAATTAGCGGTCATTTGCCAACAAATTTATTATCGTTATGTCAACGGACAAACGAAGGACGATCGTTTCGCACAAATGGATACAATGGTAGCTGCGCTTATACAACAAGCTGCTAAAAGTATTAAATAGAAGTATAGCTACAGTTTGATTGTAGATAATCCTGCGATTCGGGTTTATCTACAATCTTTTTTTGATGGTAGCTAATTTAATTGATAGATAACAACTACAGATTATCCGACACTATAATTTGTAGTTTTAAATTATCCTCTCGCACCAACTTTATTATGCAATACAAAATATTCACGATAAAGAAATAAAAGAGGGGAATGTGCGTTCTGTTTTTGGAGTTTGTCATACACTGCAGGGGAAAATCAAGGCCAATTAATATGAAAAAACCATAACGATTTATTATTGTAATCCTTCTCCGCCTCCACAGTACGACAAAAAAGAGCAGACGATTTTGTCTACTCTTCTTCAGGTCATTTTAAAATATTTTCATCATTTATTAAAGAATCTAGTACACGCATACAAACCTGTAACACCTGTAATTTCTGCTGCTAAACTACGTAAAGCTGATCCACCCACACGTAATTTTTCTTCCCAAGATGTAGCACCCGCAATTAATTTTGCACTTTCTTTAAAACCGCCGAGAGCTTTAATATAATTTCTAACTTTAATAATTTTAGCTGCTACAAATAAATTTGAACCAACAAACCAAACTAAAGCTGCACTACATGCTCCTATCGCAACCCAATCTGGATCTGCCAATACAGGAAATGCAGTATTTTCATTAAAATTCACGGTTTGAATTAAAGTGTTATCAACCACTTCATAATAAGTAGGTACATCTACACCATTAGCATCAACTGCCCAAGCTTTCCCAAAAACACTTTGAATAATGTTATTTTCATCTACAATAAAGACTTCTTCTGTATCTAACTCATTTCCAGGGACGTCACCAAAGTAATCAGCAGATGAAATGAGCTTATGTCCTGCTGGTATATCCAACTCAAATTTATATTCCTTTGGAGCACTTGAATCTTTAATATTTACAATACTTCTAACGCCAAATTCCGTCGGTTGCAAAATCAAGTCTACTGGACCGTTATTCTTATACTCATAGCTGCCTGATTCTGTAATTGTAGGTTTACTTAACTGCATATTATTCGGTACACCAATTTTTAAATCTTCTCCGGTCCCCTTACTTTTCAGAAGAATTCCATCATCAAACTCACTTGGTAGATTAATAATATTAAAATCATTTTCCGCAACACCATTTTCGTTTGCTTTAATTAAATCATTAGTACCTGTAATTTCTTCTGTCTTAATAGCCGCTGAAGGAACTAGTGAATGTGCATATGCAGCACTACTTAAAGTTGCACTCAATAAAAGAAAAGCGGCAAATAAACTAGTTATTTTTTGTATCAATTTCATATCATGCACCTCCTAAGTGTGTTATAATTTATATACTAGATTAAATTAACTGAAATATCAAATAATTTAAAGCTAGAAAGGGTGCCTCGTATGTCTTGCAAATATAATAAATATGTAAACTATATTACTGCAATCGCAATCCTTGTACTAATTTTATTCGTTACTAATAAAGTCAGCAAAGAGGTGTTTTTCCTCTTATTTGCTCCTCTAAGTATAGCAATGCTAATATTGGGATTTTTAACGTTTAGAAACGCTTTGAAAGATAAAGAAAAGATTGATTTACATGCATCAGATATCAAAAGAAAATTTAAAAAATAGAATGAAAACTAAGTAGTATGGCTGTATTCATACAATAGAAAAGAACAGCTTTCGTAAATGTCGGTAAGCTTATTTAATACAAAGTTAGCCTTGCTAAACTAATATATAGTAGGTGTTTATATATGAAAGCTACGAAAATATTAGTTGAAGAGTTTATCAAACATGCCTTAATAGCAGAACAAACACAGATGACTGGAGATTATAAAAGAGGAAATAAATCAAATAAGGCGTTGCTAGCTATTTTGGATCAATTAAAGCAATCATCTGAACTTGCAACAGCCGTGTTAGATGAGTTGTTTTTACATGAAAATTCTTTTGTCCTATATGTTTGCAGTATCTATGCAATTATAGTGGACTATCGCAGAGCTGATGCTGTAAAAATGCTTGAAAAGATTGCAGGAATCGAACAGAATAATATGACCGGTTTTCATGCCGGCATAGTTCTTGAACAATATGAATCCGGTGAACTTTTTAAACTGTATGGCGTAAATAATAACAGCTGCCACTAAGGAAATGGCTCAGCAATGATAGTTGAGGATTTTTTTGGAAATTAACTTAAAAGTGGTGATATAGATTATTCAGACTGGATTTTTTATTTCAAGAAATATAACACTTACCAATAGTAAATTTTTATAGTAGTCTGAATTATTATAATATTGAAAACAATGAGGTTGTTAGTTATAATCAAGATGATTTATAATATAAAGGAGATGATGAAGGAAATGAAGAGACTAAGTATTTTGTTGTGCGCGTTTACATTAGTTTTTGGAATTTTTGCATTTTCAGGAATCTCTTTAGCTGCAGAGGAAACAAGCTTTAATGATGTTGGGGAATTTACACCAATAGCAGAACCAGTAACAGAACTACCTCTTGGTTTTGACATCAATAAAGAATATGAAGATGGCGAAATAATATCAGAGACAATCACTAAATCTGATATTAATCCAAGAGGTTTTTATCTTTATGCAGATGCATCGCATCAAGTATACTATACATTTAATAGCTCTATACCAACATTGTATCCTTATGAAAAATGGATTGATGGATATTTATATAAAGGAAATCTAAGATTACAAGGAGCTGTGCCAGCGGGAAAGGGTTATTTAGCTACATATAGTGGAAAGATTTCTACATTTATTAACTAAAATAACGTTCTGCTATACAAGAAGAGCCACGTTCATTTATATGCGCGTGGCTACTTTTGGTTAAATTTGTAAAATGCTAGCTATTTAAAAAGCTAAATAAAGTCAGCAAAGAGGTGTTTTTACTCTTATATGTGCCTTTAAGTATAGCAATGCTAATATTGGGATTTTTAGCGTTTAGAAACGCTTTAAAAGATAAAGAAAAGATTGATTTACATGCATCAGAAATCAATAGCTTTTACAATGTCGGTAAGCTTATATGATACTCTTGTTGATTACAAAGCCTGACTTGTTAAACTACTAATAGTAGGTGATGATGAGCAGATATTAAACGATTGTAAATTCGGTTTATGGAACCGTTTAACGCTACAAACATGTATGAAGATAAACAAATAAAAGCACGCTAAATAGAATAGTTCTGTTTAGCGTGCCTTTTCAATTTATTTATTGTACTCCTTGTGCAAAATGCTGTAAATTTCCAAATCAACAATACCTTTACCAGACCAGAATGTAGCTTGTCTTAATAAACCTTCTTTCATAAAGCCACTTTTTAAAAGCACTTTTTTTGACGTATCGTTCATCGGCATAACCTCTGCTTGAATTCTATTAATGTTCGCTTCATCAAATAAAAATTTACAAATGGTTTGTACAGATTCCGTTGCAATGCCCTTATTCCAATAGTCCTCTGCTAAATAGTAGCCGATTGTTACCATATTTACTTTTTGGTTAAAATCCATCGCTTCGATTATACCGACTAAAGAATCTGGTTGATCTTTATAAAAAATCCCCCATTTCACTCTATTTCTTTTCGTGAAGTCACGTTCAAAATGACTAATCATTTTTTGGACAGTTTGAATATTGTGTTTCGGGATAATGCCACAATACTGAAATACTTTTTCATTATCGTAGATAGCGAATAACATGTCTAAATGGCTTTCTTCTATTTGTTTAAATTGTAGGTTGCTAGAATGTAATAATGGGAAGCTTTCAAAGATTTTTTCTACATTCATTGGATTTTCTCCTTTGCTTGTCATTTGGCGAAGTTGTTTTAATGATTTGGAATTTTCATTTGGTAAAGTTATTTAAATAAGTATGTATTCAATATTTTCTAGTTAAACCATTATATTGTAAAGTGGGAATTGAGTAAATCTAAAATAAAAAAGCTGCATCGTATAAAATACGCTACAGCTTCGAATTGGTTTGTGCCCTTTGATGGTGCTACTGAAAGCAGTATACCATAGATTACTAAATAATTGTGATATTTATGTATTATAAATCTTTTGAAATCAATGGAAGTACGTGATGTCATCATTTTTAATAGCCAATAACAGGTGTCTGTCACTAGTAATTAGCTTTCTACATATTATGGAAATCTAGTCCTTGATAAGTTTTTTACCCATAGCCCCTCTTGATGCTGAACGTCGAGAGGGGCTTGTTATTTTATTTGCGAGAGCAAAGTTAGCTTTGTCAATCGGACAAAAAATTTAATCTCTCTATCAATTATTATCATACTGGATTAGGACACGGAATAGATTGTTATAGTTCTACTATTAGGAATATGGAGTCGAGAGCAAAAGAGCACATAATTTTTACTATTATGTAACAGAAATCACGGCTTGTAATAGAAAAAATACAAGTCAAAAGGGGCCAAGTGATAGAAACGACATTTTGATAGCTAAAAGACTGTGCAATAAAGATAAAGTTGTTTTCCTTCTATTGCAATAGTCCGCTCTAGGTTGAATAACACAACTATTATTAATAATTTACACTGGAAGGAGAATCAAATGACACAGTATCATCAGCAGTCGTCCGTTGAAGTCATGAATAAACTGAATGTGACCAATCAGGGATTGAGTGATTATGACGTTCAAAAGAGGCAAGAGGTTTACGGGTATAATGTTTTAGAGGAAAGTAAAAAGGTAAGTACACTTGCCGTTTTTTTCGGCCAGTTTAAAGATTTATTAGTGATTATTTTAATGGTAGCGGCTTTTATTTCATTTCTATTAGGTGAAGTAGAAAGTACGATTGTTATTTTGATTGTTATTATTTTAAATGCAGTTCTGGGCACTGTTCAACATGTAAAGGCAGAAAAATCTTTAGGTAATTTGAAAGCACTGTCTTCGCCCATAGCGAAAGTAATGCGTAATAATCAGATAATAGAAATTCCTTCTGAAGATATCGTTGTGGGAGATCTTCTATATTTGGAAGCTGGAGATTATATAAATGCTGATGGAAGATTACTAGAAAGCCATAATCTTCATATTAATGAAAGTTCGTTGACAGGTGAATCATTAGCTGTCGCAAAAAGTGCCGATTCGATTAAGGAAGATGTAACCATTGCGGATAAGAAAAATATGGTCTTCACTGGAAGCTTTGTCACGAATGGACGAGGCGTTGTTATTGTGACAGCTATCGGAATGGACACGGAAATTGGGAAAATTGCTAATTTACTTGATACTGCAAAAGAAAAGAAAACGCCTCTACAAGTAAGTCTAGATCAATTTGGAGAAAAATTAGCTTTAGGCATCACAATGATTTGTGTTGTTATTTTCACAATTGATTTGGTTCGAGGCCGTGAATTAGTAGAATCGTTTATGTTTGCTGTTTCGTTGGCAGTTGCCGCCATACCAGAGGCATTAAGTTCGATTGTCACAATTGTCTTGGCTTTTGGGACACAAAAAATGGCAAAGGAAAATGCTATAATACGAAAGCTCTTTGCTGTTGAAAGTTTGGGAAGTGTTTCGGTTATTTGTTCAGATAAAACAGGGACTTTAACTGAAAACAAAATGGTTGTCCAACATGTATACGTTAATCAGAAGGTGATTCCACACGATCAACTATATATGAAAAATGCAATTGAGAAAGATCTGATTTTAAAGGCGTTATTATGTAATGATGCGTTGGAAAGAGATCATAAGGAAATCGGGGATCCTACTGAAATTGCCCTTGTGAAATTAGGAAAGCAGTATGATTTTGATGAATTACTTGTTAGAGACCATTATCCAAGGGTGGCAGAGCTTCCTTTTGATTCAGATCGGAAGCTTATGAGTACGGTTAATCGGATTAATCAGCAAAGTATTATGATTACTAAGGGAGCACTAGACGTTCTGCTATTCAAAATGTCAAAAATGAATACGTCGCAAGGTCTAGTTAATCTGACGCAAGAACATCGAAAAAAAATCGAAGAAGTGAATCGAGATTTTTCAATGAATGGTTTAAGAGTATTAGCCATTGCATATAAGGAAGTAAGAGAAGGCCGTCCAATTACTGTATTTGATGAAAGAGATTTAATTTTTGTAGGATTAATAGCAATGATGGACCCACCTAGAAAGGAATCGAAGGCAGCCGTTGAAAGCTGTATTAAAGCAGGTATTAAACCTGTAATGATTACAGGTGACCATAAAATAACAGCCACTGCCATAGCCAAACAAATCGGGATTTTACAGGACCCATCCGAAGCGATTGAAGGAGCTGAAATTGAAGGTTTAACGGATCGCGAACTGCAAGAAAAAGTTCAAGATGTTTCAGTTTATGCTCGCGTAACGCCGGAACAAAAAATTCGTATTGTGAGAGCATGGCAGGAAAAGGGCAATGTCGTTGCGATGACCGGTGATGGTGTCAATGATGGTCCCGCTTTAAAACAAGCTGATATCGGTGTAGCAATGGGAATAACCGGTACTGAAGTAGCGAAAGATGCATCATCTATGATATTAACAGATGATAATTTTTCAACGATTGTCAAAGCAATCTCGAATGGACGAAGCATCTATACGAACATTAAAAATGCGATTTTATTTTTGTTATCTGGAAATGCAGGGGCAATTTTTGTCGTTTTATATGCTACTATATTAGGTTTACCCGTTCCATTTGCACCTGTTCATCTATTATTTATTAACCTACTTACCGATAGTTTGCCGGCCATTGCCATTGGACTGGAACCAAATAATAAAAACACCATGAAGGACAAGCCAAGAGATATTCGCACACCATTGTTAAATAAAGCTTTTACGACGCAAGTTATACTGGAAGGTTTATTAATTGCAATTGCTACAGCTGTTGCTTTTGAAATAGGATTGTCAACAGGAGATACTTTAACAGCTAGTACGATGGCGTTTACTACTTTATGTTTGTCGAGATTAATTCATGGCTTTAATTCCAGATCGAAGCAATCGATTTTTGCCATTGGTGTATTTTCGAATAAATATACTTGGTTAGCATTTTTAATCGGTTTTGTTGCTTTACATGCCGTATTATTTGTTCCATCATTTACGGGTATCTTCGAAGTGGCCGCATTAAGTGGCGCCCAATTAGGCTTTATTTATAGCTTATCGTTTATGCCGTTTTTAGTTAATCAGTGGTTTAAACTATTGTTTGTCAGAAGTAAATAAGGCAACTTCATAAAGTGTCAGGCACCCAAATAGTGCTTGACACTTTTAATATTTCTTTAAATTCCCAGTTGTAAAAAGGAACGTACGTGCGTAAAATATAAATACAAACAAACGTTCTTGTTACGGACGAGGGGAGAAGGATGTTGGATGAAAGAACAGTTAATAAAAGCAATGCAACGCAATCAGTCAGTTCATATGATGTATGTATCCAAATGCGGTGAAATTACAAAAAGGCAAGTGAAAATCATAAAAGTTGTAAATAACTGCTTTTCTGCATATTGCTTCACACGACAAGCAAAGCGTACTTTTATTATCAGCAATGTTCTTGCAATTATTCCAGTTATAACACAAGAGCGTGATGTCGTGTGAATTATGAAGCGATGCCCAATAGACCTATTATGTGTATCGATATGAAGTGTTTTTACGCTAGTATCGTGGCGATGTTACATGGATTAGATGTTTTAAAAACACCAGTTGCAGTAGTAGCGAATTTTGACCAGCCAGGTAGCGTAGTGCTTGCTGCATCACCATTAATGAAAGAGAAATATAAAATCAAAACTGGCAGTAGACGTTATGAGATACCAAAACATCCTGACATTAGATTATTTGAGCCTAAAATGAGTTTCTTTATTCAAATGTCGATGACGATTACAAAATTGATCGCTAATTACGTACCTGTTGATGCGATACATGTGTATAGTGTGGATGAAAGTTTTGTTGATTTAACTGGCACGGAAAAGCTTTGGGGTTCACCCGAAGAGACGGCCAAGGAAATACAAAAGGCTATTCTTGACCAATTTAGTATACCTAGTGCAGTAGGTATGGGACCCAATATGTTAATCGCCAAATTAGCTTTAGACCTTGAAGCAAAGAAAACAGGTTTTGCTAAATGGACGTATGAGGATATTCCAAAGAAACTGTGGCCTGTTCGACCTTTATCTGAAATGTGGGGCATAGGAAAACGAATGGAGGCAAATCTAAATGCTATGGGAATACAAACAGTTGGTGGTTTGGCTAATGCAGATTTAGCAGAATTAGAAAAGTGCTTTGGGGTAATGGGCAATCAACTCTACTACCATGCATGGGGAATAGATCTATCTAAATTAGGGGAGCCGTTAATAACAAACGGAGCATTAAGTTTTGGTAAGGGTCAAATGCTGATGAGGGATTATCACACACGAAAAGAGATTGCGGTAGTGCTTCTAGAAATGTGTGAAGACGTAATGAAGCGCACACGTGATGCAGGGTTTGTTGGCCGTACAATTAGCTTAGGTCTTTCCTATAGTCATAATGCCATGACCAAAGGGTTTCATCGTTCGAAAACCATTGCAGTGCCGACAAGTGAAACGCTTGTGATGTATAAAGCTTGTATTGAATTACTGGATGAACATTTTGCTGGAGAGCCAGCACGACAATTATCAGTCAGAATATCCAACCTAGAGAAAGAGCATAGCATTCAATTGGATTTATTTGATGAACGCAAGCCACAACGTCAGATAATTGGTCCTACAATGGATGCCATACGTAACAGGTTTGGAGCTACCTCAATATTAAGAGCCGTTTCTTATACAAAAGCTGGTACAGCTATAAAACGAGATCGCTTAGTTGGTGGTCATTTGGCATAGGAGTGATTGGAATGATAAAAGATAGAGGGACGATTAAATGGGCATCGATGATGTTGCCAGAACATTTAGAGCTTCTCAGAGAGTACAAAGAAGAGTATATGGAACAGCCAAGAGAATTGACTGAATGGGAACTGGAAGAACTACAAAAAACAATTAATCAAGCTTTTAATCAACAGTTGACCGTTACAGTAGAAGTGTGGAAGGACCATACAATCACACAATGGACTGGTATAGTTAAATCGATGAATACGAATGACCTCATACTTGAAACGCTACTTAAAACGGAGAGTATCCCCATCCCAAATATTCAATCAGCCCAACTGGATGCTGATTACTATGATTAAAGCCGATGAAAGACAGTTACTTCATAAGTATCTTTTGTTAGAGCTAGCAGTTAAATCATTACAGGTTGATTATTGTAAATTAGAGCAGTTTAAAATGAAAACAGTATTTCTTCCAATGATGGATTCATTACTAAAGGAGCTAAGACAAGAATATTTTAATCTCAAACGAGAACTTGCACAAAAACGTATACGAGTAGTAGGTTGGCAACCGATAGATGAATACTTTAGTGACGTACAAGTTGCTACTGCAGGGAATGATGTAGTACTCCGTTATGCAAATCAAGCTCTTAAATCACAGGTGGAGAAGCTGTTGATTAATCATATACGGCGCGTTGAATAAAGAGTGATGACAAAAATTCTTTCAACCTTTATTTATTAGCAAAACCGAAAATACTCCATTTTGCAAAGAGATTTGTCAAAATGGAGTTAATATTTTTAACTAAGTATAAGATTTTATAAAATTTGATTAGAGTCGTATACAACTAAAACACTCGCTAAGGCAAACCGAAAATGGCATTACACTGGTATCTCCAGTTCAAATAAATTTTCTCAAAAATGTATGATATTATACAGTTGAATGGAAAGAAAAATAGAATTGGGAGGTTCAATATGAAAAGTGAAAATAAACAATATGCCATAACTGTTATTACCAATATATTAAAAGTAATGCATCGTAAAGAATATGAAAAAATATTAAATTATGTGGATGAATCTAAAGTGGATGATATTGGTGATTTATTCCATTATGTCCAAGAAACATTAAACTTAAATGGATTGGATTCATTTGATGAATATGGAGCTCCATGTAATTTCCATCCCCAATACGAATATGCACAAATTAACTTTTATGAATTCAAGGACAACAGTGGATTTGCAGTTGATTATGATTTAACTTCAAATTCAAAACGGGCAGATATGTGTTTACAAATGGAGTTTTTATATACGGATAACGGATTAAAAAGTGTTTTTATCACAGTTGACCCACAGTAAAACAATAATTTGAAAGAGTCGCAAATCAACTTATAAATCTAAATTTAAAGGAGAATATATGGAAATATACAATATGAATTTGAATATTCATTATTCTGCACCACAAGAAGTTTGGGATAAGTTGGAGCGTTTATATAGAGAAATGCCTAACTGGAACCACTTTGTAAACGGCTGTCCACAGTGGCATGGTTCAGATGGTAAATTGATAGAAGTAAGTATTGAATCAAGTGGACTACAATTTTATGCTCAATTGCCATCAGAAGAATGGAATGAATGGATTACATTATTTAAGAAACGCGCTACAAAATTATTGGGATATGAAGTGGGCGAACCAGAAGATGGTTTTGCATTTCATTATTATAATTAACTCTCAAATTGTCCATAAGCCTTGAAAATACATAAGACACCTCGGTGTCTTTTTTATATTATCGACAATTCTTTGCAAGATAAAATTCAATCGTGACATAAGGATTAATGAAGGTTTTCATAACCATATCAACCTTGATACAAGAACAAATGTAAAGCGCATGTTTTGAAATCTTTTTTCAAAACATGCGCTTAAAGTTTGATAAAGAGTGCCATTTATTTGAGAGCGAACGAACTACCACCCGTAGCACGGTGTAATCGACTGACCATCAGGGAGAAAAGACCTCAGGGTTATCGTCTCGCCATGCGCCTATGCAGCCAATTAAACAGGCAGTGTAGCTTCTCATTACGCAATCGATTGCACTATCCGCATATTCAATTGCGATATTTATGTTCGGCTTGCGCCAAGCCAAAATTTGACCAGAGAACCCAGGCCACGCACATTTTTCATCCATTTCAGGTCGACCATATGCCTTTATTGACTCATCTGGTGTTGAGCACATCGTGATTCCCTTAGGAAGCTTTCCAGAAAACGGCCTTTTAATTCGGTCATCTGATCCAGGAGCAAGAAAATGTATAGCACCAATAATCCATTCATCTTGATTTGTATAGTGGAGTCCAGTCAAATCATTTATTTTTGAGGCACGATAAATATCAATGCGTATCGATGCTTTTACAGACCAAATAATATCGTCGTTGAAATAGCTGTTCGGGGAAGGCATTCGCTTGACATTGAATGATTGCAGCAAAGCTTGAACATTTTTAGGACTATATGGATGGCCAAGCATGTCAATAAGCTGTTCAGATGGTTCTTTCATGCATATTTCACTCCTTTTGCTTCGGTTCAAGGGAACAACACGAAAAAGGCATTCATCCCCTTGAGCCAACTTTTTAATACCCGTACCCCATGTGACGGGGCAAAACGATTGGCAAAGTATTCATTTTTATATTCTACATTACTTCTAATCTTCCCTTCTTCCACTATACGCCTGTCCGCCATTAATGCCGCGTACTACCCACACTATCATATACCGAACTGTAGACCGCATCCACTGCGCATGATGAACACGTGATATTTATCAAGACTTTTCATGCTTTTTTATTGTCCTACAAAATAATTAAAATTTTTTAGTTTCATTGAAACTTTTTCAACTCTCTAATTCTCTTCTATATTAAGAAAGAAAAAATAGCAAAGAAAGGTGTATTGGAATGAAAGCAAGGAAAAGAATTAGATGGACAAGATTTGTAGCGGTCATTTTGTTCTTTACTATCATGCTAGGTGCGGGATACTACTTTTTAGGTGGACAAGTTGAAGAGCATGGGCAAGCTGAAAATCTTGCAAGTGATAAGGCAAGATTTGAAGAAAATGATGATAGTGAGGATGTAATAGAGGAAGAAGGGACAGAAGAAGAGGAAGAAGAATTAGAGAATGAAACAGTTGCATTGAATCCTGACGGAAAATATATAGCACTTACATTTGATGATGGCCCGAGTGTCAAAGTTACACCACGCGTTTTACAAACATTAGCGCAGCATGAAGCAAAGGCAACATTCTTTATGTTAGGAAGCAGAGTTGAGATGTATCCAAATATTGCGGCACAAGTCGTTGCTGAAGGTCACGAAATAGCAAATCACACCTTTAGTCATCCAAATTTAAAGAAATTGACGCACAATGAAATGACAGAAGAAATCAATAAAACAAACAAAATTATTGAAGCAACAACAGGTGTAACTCCAACCTTATTTCGACCTCCATACGGGATATACAACCAAGACATTCTAAATTATACCGCGTCAGAAAATTATACTACAATTATGTGGTCTGTCGACTCGTTAGATTGGAAAAGTCGCAACCCAGCAGCTATAAAAAACGAAATTTTAAATCAAATCGCAAATAAATCAGTAGTGTTAATGCATGATATTCATACAGCAACAGCTGAAGCCTTACCAGAAATATTAATGGCATTAAAAAAAGAAGGATATGAATTTGTAACAGTATCAGAACTGTTATCGCTAAAAAGTGAAAAAGTCGATCCCTATTTCGGCAATTGATTGTGCAAAGGAAACGAATGTAGTCCATAAAACCATGACATAATAACAATGTTATTCAACATTCGTATATTGCATTCCCTAGTAACGTTTAACGGGAGGTGAGCCTTTGAATACTCAAAGAATCGAAGAGAAATTTAATGAAATTTATGACAAAACCTATCATCAATGTGTAGTGTATGTCATTAGCAAATGCAATCATACGAGTGTTATCCCGGATATAATACAAGAAACTTATATAGCGCTGTATCGAATACTAAAGGACAAGGGCATTGATTATCTAAAGAACCCAGAGGCTTATGTCATACGAATCGCTAAATCTAAAATCTACCAACATTATTCTTTAAAAGAAAAAGTAAAGCGTATCATACCGTTGTTTGATATAAATAAAGAAGATGAAGAATATAATCATGCAGATACGGACATAGAGCAATATGAAAATGAGATAGAGATGGCAATAGAAAACAAAGAATTATTATCTGACATTTGGAGCTTTTTGCAAACCAAACCTCAAAAAGTGCAAAAGGTATTTTACTTATTTTATTATGCTGAACTTTCAATTCCTGAAATTGCAAAATTACTACATTTAAATCAATCCACGATAAAAAATTATATTTACCGCACCACTCATGAAATACGAAAAAAGTTTGGGAAGGACGGTTGAGGCGATTATGAAGCAGCATGAACGAAAGGTATTAAAACGTGTTATAGAAGAAAACTTATTAAATAAGGAAAGGATACGAAAAAAAGTATTAACAATGGCTGAAAATGAAACGATGCCCAAGAAGAAAGATTTTTTAACGTTTTTTAAAATGAAGTTTATCGTGATTCCTTTAACGGCCTGTCTACTATTCATGTTCTTTGTAAATCTAAGTCCGACTTTTGCTCTGGCAATGTCAAAGGTTCCTGTATTAGGAGCAGTAGTAAAAGTGATTACGATTGATGAATATATAGAAAAGACAGATTCGATTGATGCACATATTAAAATTCCTCAATTCTCTGATATAGGGAATCCATCATTAGAAAATCAGATTAATACGATGATTAAGGAAAAAATTGAGAGCCTTGCTGCGAAAGCAAAACAGGACTCAGCGGAATTTAAGAAAAACTTCCTTGGAGAGGGCGAGGATGCAAGGGATATTAATGAATATACACCTAGCACATACAAATTTGATTATGAAGTAAAAAGCTCAAATGCAAAAATCTTGTCATTTATCATTAATGAAACAGAAACTACAAATGGATTAACATTTGATACAAAGTATTTTTATAATATTGATTTAACAACAGGAAAGGAACTAACGTTAGAAGATTTACTAGGAAAAGATTACGAAAAAATAGTAGATCCAGAAATAGAGCGTCAAGTGAAGGAACGTGCGAAGACCGATGAGAATCTTTGGTCGTACTATCAAGAATATTATTCTTCAAAGGGAGATGGTGGAATAGACGAATATACGTCAAAAAACTTCTATATTAATGAACAAGGAAATCCAGTCATCTTTTTCTATGAATATTACATTGCTCCACCCTATGCTGGTCCACAAGAATTTGAGATTAAACGCTAAACATATTAAAACAACAGAGAAAACCCAGTTCCTTCTACAAAAGGTACTGGGTTTTTTTATGGGTAAAATATAGTAATTTTAATTTAAATTTTACATTTATAACTATAAAATATATCTATTTTAACAAAAATCAATTTACGAAATAAACAGAATAATAGTAAAATTAAGATAATTGAATGACCGAAAATAGTGAAACAAATTACAATCTGGAGGAAAGCAAAATGAAGAAGTACCAACTTTTTGCAAGTATTGTAGCTGTTAGTTTGTTGACTATAGGATTTGGTTCATTTGCAAATGCATCCCCTACATATCATGGGTATTCAGGAAAAGTTCCAATTATTAATGATTTAGAGACACTTGATGCTGTTAAAGAAACTACAGGTAGTACTTACAATTTAGTTTCGTTTGAAAAATAGAAACATGAAAGTTCAAATAAATTTTGGTCATTCAACAACTAATTAGAGATGGTGAAGGTTGAGGTGATAATGAATCAGACACTGGTTAAAATTCCTCCTATAATAAACACACTAAAATAATAACTATAAATTCAGAAAATACTAAAAATTAAAAAGGAGAGAGAAAATCGAAATGAAAAAAATAGTATTATCACTATCACTATTAATATTATTACTTTTAGTTTCATTTACTCCAACTTTTTTAGCAAGATCATCGGTGTTAGAGTTAGAACACGTAAGTCATGAAGAAGATTATTTAGAAGCTGCTATTCAATTACAAAAATTATATGAGTTGGGATATATCGATGAATATATTACTGAGGAAGATCTTAGAGCAGAATTTCAAGATAGCTTTAATGTAATAAACGATGAGTATATATTAAGTGAAGGAACATATATAGTTGCGTTAGATACTGAAACTGATGAAATTATTGATATAAATGAGTTAATTGACAACAATTCTCTAAAAAATACTTTCTCAAGAAATGCTTATTCAGATAACATTAGTAAGTATAATTCGTTATTAGTATATTCAGTTGCATTTAAAACGTGGATTAGCAATGCTGGTACAACAACATCAAAAATTAACCATTCAGCAGAGGTTACAGGAGTATATGGGGTAGGTACAAGACCAAAAGATTATACAATTATTGCAAGTATTCAAAGAGCTACAAGTGAAAATGGTTCATATATAAATGCGGACAATATTACTAAAACAGTAACCTTGAAACAAGTAGTTACAATTTCTGCTTATATAAATTCAACATATTATTGGAAATCTGATTCAATGGCATATGCTAATTATTCAAATGCATCTTATCGTGCGAGTGCTAAAAATGAAGGACCTTGGTTGTTGAATAAAAAAGGAATGAAATATCCAGAATATACAGACCCTAAGTCCAAAAAAGTAATGACTAAACCAGTTTCTACAACTTGGTCAGCAAATTCTAGTTCTTCTTGTGCTTTGACTAACTCTGATAGGATAGCATATAGAACATGGTATGATGCAACTTATGGATCTTTAAATTGGAATGATTATGAAATTCATCATATTAGACCGTGTAAATGGGGAGGAAATAAGGATTATAGCAATTTAATTCCTTTGCCATATTCATTTCATAGAGGTACTGTATCTCCTTGGTGGGTAAACTATTAGAAATTAGGTGAAGATAATATGTCGATTGAATTAATATTAACAGCATTAAATAAAAGGTTAGATAAAGAGAACAGCATTATCATACAAAGGGAGAATGGAGAAATTTTAAATGTAACCTGTGATTGGAATTGTCCAATATCAAATCATGAACTACAGGAATTCACTTTAGAAACTCAGCATGTTTTACCGAAGGAATTGTGCTTATTTTTAAAACATAGTAATGGAGCGAAATTATTTAATGAAAATGGTCTTGGTTATGATTTCTTTGAAATATTTAATTTAAGCCAGATATTAAATTATATCCATGAATATGAGACCAATATATACTATCAAAGTGCCTATGATAAAAATTGGTTTATGATGGGTAATTATAGAGGATATGGTGATTATATGTTCGTTGATTCTCAAAAAGTTGCTAATGGGGAGGATAATTATCTTATCTTTGTTCATGAAGGAGACATTCAAAGGCTACCTATGAACTTTGAAACTTGGCTGGACAGATTTATTGTTACACAGGGAGCTAGATATTGGCTATGGTAAAACTAGCTAAACAATATAAAAATAAAGCGAGTAAACGAAGATCAGCTACTTAATCTAAATATTAGTAGCAGTTTTTGTATAAAACGAAAATATATCAACTTTAAAGCAAATAGTATCTTTAGATCTATTAAATGTATTTATTTTAATAAAATTCACTTTACAAAATAAACAGAATAATAATAAAATTAAGATAATTGAATGACCGAAAATGAAACAAATTACAATCTGGAGGAAAGCAAAATGAAGAAGTACCAACTTTTTGCAAGTATTGTAGCTGTTAGTTTGTTGACTATAGGATTTGGTTCATTTGCAAATGCATCCCCTACATATCATGGGTATTCAGGGAAAGTTCCGATTATTAATGATTTAGAGACCCTTGATGCTGTTAAAGAAACTACAGGTAGTGCATACAATTTAGTTTCGTATATTCAAAGAGGAAAATTAGTGTCATGGGTTGAAAAGGGAACTAGCAATGTTACGAATAAAGTGGCATACAAAGAGCGCAAAGTTGTTGTGATGGATTATTTAGGTAATGCAAGTTCATTAGTAGGTGAGAAAGTTCATTTAAATATTTCAACTTCTCCTGGCACATTAGAAACAGTAGATACTGTGGGAACGTGGACACCTAATTAATAGATAATCAAAAAAGCTACTCAATTTTTGGTCATTCAATCCAGTGATTAAATGGTGAAGGTTGAGGTGTTTGCGTTGACAATGTATATCAGGCAAGAGTTTAGAAGAGCGTTGATATCGAGAATGGGACTGGCAACAATGGCAACGTCTATTCTTCTCGTGTTTATTGGTATGCTGGAATCATTAATATGGATTCATAGCGGAGTGATTTCAATTGTTTATTCTTTTTTGCAGGGGTATAACGCTGGAACTGCATCCTTTATCGTTCTAGCATTCCCAATAATCGCATGTATGCCGTTCGCTAGTTCATATCGAACAGATATTCAGACAGGATTTCATCATTATATTCAATACCGTATGAAAAAAAGCCACTATATGACAATTCGTTTAGCTGTGAATGCACTTACTGGGGGAATAGCTGTTGCAATTGGTCCTATGATTGCTTTTGCTTTTTTAATGGTGTTAAAGCTTCTATTAAATGTACCGATGTTAGGACACAGAGACCAATCTCAACTAGGCCCTGTGGTTTTTTTTCAAAGTATGGGTGTAAGTTCGCCGATGATGATGATGGTTATAATGATTGGAATTATGTTTTGTTGTGGCATAATTTTTGCAACGCTAGGTTTAGGGATATCAGCGATTATTCAAAATAAATATATTGCGATTTTTGTACCGTTTATTTATTTGATTCTTTCTGTCACAGTATTGGCGAAAATTCATCCTGCTTTCAATGCGATGGCATTGTTTGATGTGGACCTAATTGACCAATATCAAATAGGCCAAACTTTTCTATATGGCGTAGTGCTTGTTGTAGTAGGGATAACACTATTTTTTATAGGAGGGGCAGCAAAGATTGAAGAGCGGTTTAAAGAGTAAAAAACGATTAAAGTTATACTTATCCAAAAAAAGTGTATTATTCGTATATATTGTGTTGATGCTATACTTTTTCAATTTATTACAATCGACAAAAGTAGTCGAAGGAAATATCTTTGACTTATTACTTCATCTTACGGAATTTCATCCTCTGTTTTATTTCATCTTGCCGGCATTTTTAATCATTCTAATATCGTTATTTTCATTAGGGCATGTGCAGAACTATTTGTTAATTCGATTTAATACAAAACGGCAATGGTATCATGTCATTCTTTTACAAATAGCAAAGTCCGTTACATATTTCTGTCTAATGCTTGTTGCTATCATGATATTCGAAGCTGCATTTGTATTAGATTTTACTAACCAATGGAGTAATTATAGTGTTCAGCACTATAAACACCATACGGAGCTATTGAAGAACAATACACCTCTTGTTTTGACTGCGATGTCAGTCATTCTTCTATGGTTGTTTCTATTTTTTTTCGGAATGCTTTTTTACATAAGCTACTTGTTTACAGGACGGATTTTATTAGCTTGTTTAGCTGTTCTTCTAGTCAATCTAGTCAACATAGGTGTGTCATTATCAAAAATAACACTGATGACTTCCTATTTATTTTATGACCACATTAATATTTTTCAATATACCTATAATGTAATTTCTGAAATAAGTGAACTTCCATCTACCATTCTATTATATTGGATTGTGTTAATTATGATTTTCTATTTAATTGGATTTTACTGTATCAATAAAAAGGATATGTATATTGGAGAGCGAAAATAATGCTAAAAACACTCTTTACTTACTATTTATGTTCTTTCTTTAAACTGAAGTATGTTCTATGTAGTGTTGGCATCTTTGTGCTGAATAGCATTGTTGTTTATGCTTCATATGGTGATATTACCCTAAGTGGCTATGTAAATCAGATTGTATTTATGTTTTATATGCCTTTAAATTTCCAATTTGACTTATTGCGTTGGTTGTTGATCTTTATTCCTATTCTCCTATTGCTTAGTTCCTTTATTTTACGAGAGCTATGTGCCCATCCAACGTATCTTATTCAAAGAATGAAAAGTTATCGTCATTGCTTTCATAGCATATTTATTGCGATAGGCATCAGTTTGATTGGATATGTTGGAATCGGGTATATGGTAACAGCAATATTCGTTTACTTCATTAATAATAATATAGAGGGTCACAATGAAATACCATTATCATTGTTCCACAATTCGGATGGATGGCAAGTGCTATTGAGCCATTTTATCCTATTTATTTTAACAGGATTGTTATTACTCATTATCCACACTATTTTTCTATTTATTATCAATAATGCAGTCTTCGCAATGTTTCTCGTTATTATTAGTATGATTTCTTCGGTTGCTGTTGGCTATTTATTTCCGCCTATTCTAAAGTTTTTACCGCTAACTTATTTTTTGCTTGGCTTGAGTGAATTACAGGGAATATCCATTGCGTGGTTTAATACTATAATCGTGCTATGTATTGTGTTGTCCTATAGTATGCTTTATGGCCTTTTTATTAAATTGAGAGAAAAAATAGTTGGGTAAAAGGAGGTTGTATTTATGACCATACTCGAAATACACAATTTACATAAAAACATAAAGGGACGTCAGTTGCTGAAAAATATAACATTAGTCATTGATAAACCTGGAATTTATGGGATTGTCGGCAGAAATGGTTCAGGTAAAAGCTTATTATTTAAGACAATTGCTGGTCTTTATGTTCCGAGTGGCGGTACTGTAAAAGTGTTTAATGACATTATCGGCACAGGGAATTTCCCTAAATCTTTTGGTGCATTATTAGATACGCCTGGATTTCTAACCCAATATTCAGGTTTTCAAAACTTAAAGATACTCGCCTCGATTCAGAATAAAATCAGTGATCAAGATATCAAAAACGTTTTGACGTTAGTTGGGTTGGATTATAATGATAAAGGCCCGGTACGGAAGTATTCATTGGGCATGCGACAAAGGTTAGGGATTGCACAGGCAATTATGGAAAATCCCAAATTACTATTATTGGATGAACCGATGAATGGATTGGATCAATCGGGTGTAGCGGAAATGCGAGACATGATTCTGAACTTTAGAAAGCAGGACATAACCATCCTTTTAGCAAGCCATAACCCTGAAGATATTGCCTTACTTTGCGATGAGGTTTATAAAATGGATGGAGGGGAGTTAGTATATCATTCAAGTCCAGTGAGACTATCATAGCTCAAGTATGAAGTGGAGTGGGCTATATAAAACCGCTTAGAAGAATCTTCAGTGGTAATCAGAAACCCTACATCTCTTTCAAAGGATTGAGCTAAAAGAGCCCTAGCAAGAAGAAGGCGATGAAGAGTTTGAAACCAAGTGTGCATAAACATAAGTAAATCCATACGCCGTACTTTAATTTAATTCTTTCTCAACAGTATCGAAGACCGTTTTAACGGTCTTTTTTAGTTAGCATTTCCACCATTATCCGAATGTCCAATTGTTAAACAGTTCAATAAATTGACATATACATCGCATACGATATAAAATAAAAATACATCGTATGCGATATATTGTGAGGTGAAAAAAATTAAAGCTTTCTTACTTGAAGATCAACTATGTTTTGCTGTATACAAGGCAGCTAACCAATTTACAAAGTTATATCGGCAAGTGCTGGAGCCATTTGGTTTGACATATCCACAGTATTTGGTGCTACTTGCTTTATGGGGACAAGATAGTCTAGTGGTGAAACAAATTAGCGAAAAATTGAGTTTGGGCATAGGCACGTTAAATCCAATATTAAATAAGCTTGTTGATAAAGGATGGGTGACGAAAGAAACATCGTCTAAGGATAAACGTGCTGTAATTATTTCTTTGACTGAGAAGGCAAGAGCAACTGAAACGTTGATTACAGAAAAGTTAGTGGAGAAAATGGCACATTGTGATGCTTTGACAGTAATAGACGGTGATTTAAGGGCACAGTTGCAAAATTTAAATGAATTATTAACTCAATTAAATAACATGGAGGTAAAAGATGAGTATTTATGATATCAATGTAACATTAGAAGATGGTTCAGAATATAGTTTAGAAAAATACAAAGGTAAGGCTTTGTTAATAGTCAACACTGCAACAAAATGTGGTTTAGCTCCACAATTTGAAGAATTAGAACAATTGTATACTACTTATCGAGATATGGGGTTAGAAGTGCTAGGTTTTCCATCTAATCAATTTAAGCAAGAAATGTCTTCAGCGCTGGATGCCGCTGAAGCTTGCCGTTTAACGTATGGCGTTACATTTCCTATGCATGAAATTATCAAGGTAAATGGTAAAGAAGCACATCCTCTTTATAATTATTTAAAAACGCATTCGAAAGGCTTCTTAGGAAGTAATATTAAATGGAATTTCACAAAATTCTTAGTTAATCCAGAAGGAGAAGTAGTAGCTCGATTTGGTCCAACTGATAAGCCAAAAAGCATTGAGTCGGATATAAAAAGAGTTTTGAATTTACACTAATATTGAAACAGTGAAAAATGCGGTTTTAACATTTTCAAAAGCCCTTCCTATTATGGAGGGCTTTTATTTTGAATGTGGGTATTCCAAAAGCTTCATATTGTTACTTAATTGTATAAATGACGATTATATTTCCTTGTTCTGTATCTATGTAAACGTTCGGATATTAAGAATTGAATAGACTAGAGAAGGTGCAGAAAAAGAAAGGGGGATAATAGATAGATGGAAATTTCAAATAATGCACTAAATCTCATAGCGAAGTGGGAAGGGTTTCGCTCCGATGCCTATATAGGTCCTGACAATGTTTGGACCATCGGCTACGGAACAACAAAATGGCCAAGTGGCAAAGCAGTTGAAAAGGGGCAAACCATTACAAAAGAAGATGCGTGGGAACTATTACGAAAGCAAGCACAAGAGCATGCTACTACCATTGAATACTATGTTAAAGTGCCACTTAACCAAAATCAGTACGATGCACTGGCAAGTTTCCAATATAATTTAGGACGATATATTTTAAGAAATAGTGCCCTATTAGTATATTTAAATAATAAGCAATGGGAACAAGTAAGCAAAGAAATGCTATTATACTGTAATGCTGGTGGAAAAAAGCTACAAGGGCTTGTGAATCGTCGTCTAGACGAAATTGCCCTTTTTTTAAAGCCTGTTGTTATAATAGATGTAAGTAAAAAAATAGAATATATTGAGATTGACAAAGAGCCAAAGAAATTCCGTATTCAAAGTGGGAAATATAATAGTCAAGAGGCAATGTTAGCTGCGATGAACGACGCATTAAAACAATATTATTTAGCGTATGCAGAACCAGTAAAAGGTAGCTCAAATGAAAATGGCTGGCGTTTTATAAGTGGTTGGTATAACGCAATAGAAGAAGCAAAAATCATTGCCGAGCGCGCTATTTTAGCAAATAAATTAAGTTACGCAACGATTCGTGGAACAACGCTTTAGGGTGTCAGGCACACAAACAATTCTGAATTGTTTGTGTGCCTGACACTAAACTTTTCTTGAATGTTTAAGTTTATGTAGTTCCTTTGTTAAATATTGAACTTGTTTTTCTAATTCATCAATTTTGTTTGAATTATTATTATTATTGTTGTTTGATTTCTGTGCTTCCTCCAATGCCATTATTGCTGCGATAGTAGCTAAGACATCTCCTAATGTAGTAATAATTCCCGCAATAACTGCTAGCTTAGCAGCATCATTTTCCATACCCGCTAAAAGATCAGTAAAATTATCCTTGTTTTTACTCATCTTTTCACCTCCCTAACCGAAAATCCTTATTACATCTTATTCCTTATCCATTTTTTAATTCGAGAGTTTAAATCAAAAGTTAGGCATAAAATGGTTTAGCTCCTATATTAAACACTTTTGCTAATGGACAAAGTGATGATTTTGAGTACAAAACAAGATAAACGTTCCAATTTATAAGCGTTCGCATTATGATTAATCATGGAAATATTTAATGATCTTCACCAAAATATATAGTAAAGTTCAGTGGAGGGTTCAAATGACACCAAAGCAAATTGTTGAGAAATTTTTTAAAGAAGTACGTTCGGGGCGTAATCCAGATTACGCAGTGGAATTAATGGCAGAGCAAGTATTGGCCCATCAAGTAATCTCTGAAGAGGAATTAACAGTACTAAGAACGCCTAAAGAATACGCTGATCATGTAAAAGAAATGATAGAGGCTTATGGTGACTTCTCATTAGAAATTCAAGAGTTGATGGTCCAAGATTTTAAAGTTTATGTTCGCTGGAAACAGGTTGGCAAGCATATTGGTGAAGTTGATGGATTTCAGCCTACAGGTCTTCCAGTCATTGAAATAGCAAGTGCTGTATACCGCATTGAAAATGAAAAAATAGCAGAATATTGGATTCAAATTGATCGTGCTGGTATGGAAAAACAACTGGAACGCAATAAAAATTAATAACACCCCTAGTGTTTGGAAATATTTTGGGCAAACCGACCGCTTTCTCTTTTATAATCTAGTGCTAGAATTAAATATTCGATTTAAAAACAGAGTTAATTCTACATAGATTAATTCTGTTTTTTGTATTGCTTGGTCAAGCTTAAAACTTCGAGAGATTAGGTTAATGATATTACATATTATGGATTTATAAGTTTAACATGTATAATAAAGGGGTATTAAGGTAAATATTTCTATTTATGTATTAGCTTCATAATAGAATGATAACTGACCAGTACGCTACAATTATAAATCTTGGCAAAATGTATATTTATTAACGATGAAAAAATAGGAGTGATTTGATTTGACACAATTTACAGCATTACAAGAAGCTCATGCCTTCGCAGAGGCATTTCTACTAACTACTGAGCCGTCAACTTTAAAGCATCCTTATAAAAAGGATAAAGGTCGATTTCCACGAGTACGAAAATTTATCCAAAACTATTTATTAAATGGTTCTAGTGAAACATTCAATTCCTCTCCAATACAACAAGGTGTTGGGCAATTAATGATGTTTTGTGCTCAGTTCGCCCAACAAAAGGCTCAAACTGGAGAACGTGATGAAGTTTACAAGGAAATTGTTAATATAATTATTCCAAAACTAATCGATAAAGCATTAAATTTCCCAACAAATCCAATTGATCAATTAGCAGGCTTAATTTATTTAGGTGCAGCAATGCTAAAAAAGTTAGATGAAACACAGAACGATGTTTCCTTTTCTAATTTAGATGCGTTGTTAGCGCAATACCGAAACCATTTTGCTAATGAAGTATTAAATTCTAAAGAATACCATATTATTATGTACTATCGTACGCCATCTGCTTGGACATATGATGATGTAGAAAAATCGTACCGTTTTGCTACGGGGCCATATGCCGGTCAAATTGGCTATTGGATAACAACGGCAGAGCCATTAACAGATCCACAGAAAACTTACTTAGATAAACAAACAGTTCTTGATGATGGAGGAAAGGTTGTGTTTGCTGGTATTCAACCAGGGACTAGTAGTAAAAATTATTTGAACCATCATGCAGATTTTAATACGAAAAACCAAAGATTTATTCTGAATTCTTCACTGAATGCGATTGCGTGTTGGATGGCAGCACATATATATGATGTAAAGGTTCATGAGACTGGAGCTTCCTTAGAACCTGCACATAATTTGAAAAACGCAATTCGTGATGTACTTAGTTATACTCAATGGGGAATCAATACTTCAGTGGCTAATGCCTCTAAAGGTTGTTTCCAGCAAGAGCCCTATAACAATTCATTATTTGCAAAAAGGGTTCTTCCAGTGCATGGGTTTTCTGAAGTGAACCTGACAAATAATATGTTACGTGCCCGATTCGATTCTCCAGCATATAATGCATTTGCTATAACATTCTTGCAAATCTATGCAAGCTTAATAGAAAATCCGACAGCTTCATCATGGAACAGTCTTGTTCCTAATAACGATTCGGATTCGGCAGTTATGGTTACGCAGTTAATTAATACTTACGAGGCTATTTTTGATAACTATGCAATTATTAAAAATAACCTAATTAGTCATTTGTTTAGCCATGCTAAATATTGGGGAATGTACATTCCTGAGAATGCCATGTTGGGTTCATCAGCGTTAATGAAGAATCCATGGCAAATGCCTAATAAAGGTGAGGGCATCAATCAAGCAATGATTGGATTATTTAATGTTTATCCTGGCGTTACAGGGCAAGGTTCTACAAGCATTGATAATAAAGTATCAAAGGCCATAAAACTGCAACTTGATATTGGGCAATCATTACATGGTCAAAGTAAGTTTCCTTCCCATGGTCGTTCAGGTCTTTGGGATTTAGCCCGCCTAGATATATTAGCCGATGCTTGCAATACAAATGGGACTGTTGATTTAGCTACAGACCTTACTACGACTGATAAAGAATCTCCAAACTGTGCTGGAGCACGACGAGCATTCTACGCTTTAGCGATGGCATTAGTAGTGGATCAATCTAACAATTTTGCTTTAAATTAATAGTTAAAGCTCACTACGGATAAAAGGGTAATAAACAAACGTAAGTTCTTTTTTGATTCACTAGAAATATGGAACGGGATGCTAGAAGTGAGCTAAATCGACATTAGAATCTTAGAGAATTGCATGCCTTTATCAACAGGGATAGGGGGTTTTTAAGAATCCTTGAGCAATGCTTCTGCTAGTTTAGCTAAAACATGTCGTTTCTTGCGCTTACCCGGGAAATTTTTTTATTTCCTGACCTTACAACCATATTTCCAATAAGACATTAGGAATGTTCAAATAGAGCTAAAAATAACAAAGCATAAAGAGTGCACTTCTTTATGCCTTTTGGTCAACAATATAAGCATGTAAAAAATAGGGCTTATACGTTTTTAACCCTTAGATTTATAAAATTAAAGAATTTGTGTTAATTCTGAGTTCACAAATCTTTGAGCATCAATGATAACACCTGATGCTGTTCGCCCGTAAACGCTATATAATCCACCAGTTTGGTTCGGAGCAATTTCAACTTCATATTGGAACGAACCAGCTACACTTGGTGTTACAAAAGTAGAAGCATTTGCAGCGGCTAAAAAAGGAGTTGTAGATAGTAATTGTCTTGTGCCATTAAGTCGATAAACGCGGACTACTCCAGATAGAGAACCTCCAGTTAGATTAAGAACTTTGACACGCACACTAGAGGCATTAGCTGGTAGATTACCTGTATTTTCAATTGGACCAGTAGTTAAAGGCATATATATTCACCTCCTTCAAACAAAAAGTTATAATCTGCAGATTACATTTTTATAGTATGCAATGCTCTGTTACATTCTCTAGTCATATTAACCAAGTCTTTTTTAATAAAAATTAAATAGAAAAACTACTAAGTGAAAATATAAACAAAGGTGAGACTGTCTAGCAAGGCATAATACCTGATAGAAACAACTAGTGAGAGGGAAATATAAAAAATTATCAATAGTTAGTGATGGCGTTCAAACTGATGATTCTATTCGTCTGAAGGTTGTGTAGTGGTGCAGTCCGCCATAATTCAAGACAGTGGATGTGTTGTCAGAAATATTGTCAATTTGTTCAAATTGAGAAATATAATCTTGATAAGTTTGGAGGCAATGACTTCTTAAAATAAGTTCATAGTGGTTTCAGTGAGCACAAAGGTTTTCAACAAATGGGGAAGTAAAAAAATATAGAGCGATTACTATCGCTCTAAAATACTATTATATAATTAAAATTCCTTGTTTCTTTCAAGCTCTTCAACTCGTTTTTCTAATTTTTTAATTTTCTTTTCATTAATACCAGTAATGAAGAAAGCTGCAATCGCTATTGAAATAGTAAATATAGCAGAAGAATCCATTGTAATACCTCCCAATATTTTTAATTAAATTATAGCAAATATAGCCACAGCTCTCCCTGCTGAATTACAGGTACTTGCTTTTGAGAGTAAGCTAATGATTAATTTGTTTTTAAATGGTAAAATTAAACTGTTGTACAAAGGAGGTGTAATGCGTGGGGGAGTTCTTTATTGCAATAGTAATTTTAGTCTTGATAGTAGGGATTATAATTACCTTAAAAAAGATAAGAAGTACTAACTATAGTTCTACCAATCGAAGCCGTTCTAACTATTCAGGAAATAATACAACTGATTTTATTTCATCAGGTTCAGTCTTTTCGTTACAAGATACAGATAGAAATGATTGTTCAGACACCACTTCAAGTAACAGTGATTCTGGAGGTTCTTCGTGCGATTAATTTTTAGGTCGTTTCCGAATCGGAAATGGCTTTTTTATATTAAAATAAACTTCTATTTAATTGGTGCACCTATTAATCGTATCTCAATGACTTTCACTTTTACTCAGGGCTTGTGCCGGGTGGAAGAACGGAGCGATTACAACATGTACAAATTAAAAATATAGATGCGACAACTCTGATACGATGGTATAACAGGAATGTTTAAATTATTGTGATCTACCGTATTTAGTAAGGACACGTACAAAACGACACTGTGCACATGAAATGATAATTAAACCGGCATCGAGGATTTACCACGATTAGTGGATACAACAGCGATATGTATAAGGACATGATACGAAGATGGACAAGGATTTAGAAGATGTTAACAAACGAAGCGGCACAAGGAAAGTGTGAAAGTCTGTGCTAAATCCTCAAATAATTGAGCGTGGGGTTTATACAACAATTTCTTTTTGAAAAGGTATAGGAAGGCAAATGTTCTCACAAGGATCCATGCAATAAGCGATAAAAGAAAAAATTCCCTTTAAGGCTCAAACTAGAATAATGAGTAATTTAAAACACTGACAATCAGTGAAAGGGCAGATATTTCAGTGACAGCGCAAGTAGTTAACTGTTGGTTGTTATAAAAACAAAGTTATAAATTAAATGAACATAAAATTATACTAAGAATTAATTAAGTCTATATAGCTATATCAATTGATGCTGTTTATTTCTGAGTGGATAATTTTTTATGTATGTAAAAAATGATTAAGTTTTTTCAATATAATCTGAAGTATAAAGATAAGGGAGAACTAAAATATAATAATGGATTCATAAGTACTATCGCTTCAGCTTGTTTGAAGAATATTTTAGATACTAAGACTATAATGGAATCTATAAGTAGTACCGTATCTAGTATTTTTATAATTCACAAAACCATTTACGCCTGCTCCCGAACCACTAAAAGTATTAGGTATAACAAATTTTCTAAAACCAGTTGCCATTGAATAAAAGTCTGTGGGATTTGTCCACGTGTTAATCCCCGTAGTTTCAGTCTTTGTATATGGTGTGCCGTCTATTAAGTATCCTGTACCATAGGATCTTGCCTCACTGGTAATTGAAGTTATAGAAGTTAGAGCAACATTAACTGCTGGTGTTAACTTATAAAAGTTTAATCTATAAGCACTAGTACCATTCACCACTATTTTGTAATAATTAAGATCTACTTTAATACTAACCTTTCCATCTCCGGAATATTCAGATTTTGAACCACCTGTTGGATTAGAAACACTTGCTAAAAGGGTAGTTCTTTTTGGATAATTAGTTTTTGCAGCGTCTGTTTGATTTGATACATTTGTTACAATTGTAGCGCTCTTCGAATATTCAGTAAGTTCCTGACCATCTTCCAATGTCATTTTACTTAACAACTTAGTAATTTCAATAATTTGTGTATCATCTTCACTGTTTTCCTTTACTTCTACTGTTGTGTAATCATTATTGACTAATTGACCTTCTAATGCCAATTCTAATAATAAATCATCAGATATTTGTTGCGTTGAAAATTCTTCAACTTTTAGTATATTAGATGAAGTATCCATATTATAATCTGCTAAGGCACTTGAACTAATAAATAGAAACACTACTAAAATTAAACTTGAAATGAACGATAAAAGTAATTTCATATGATAGATCCTCCTTTAGTAAATTAATTCTCACCTTATCTTGATAATATAAAAATTAGACATTAATTTTAAGTATCCTCTAATTCTAATGTATTATTTTAATTAGGAGAAAACATGCTATTTAAAGGAGGCATATTCATGGATAACAATAAACGTAATGATGACGATAATTGGATTCCGGAAAGAAATTTAGTGAAAGGATTTACATTTAAAGGGTTCTTAATTTTTATTATAATATTGGTTATCGGAACGCTAATTAAATATTTTTTAAAACAATAATTATTTCAAAATACTTACATCTTTTATAGATGGTTGAACCCTCAATGCAACTGATACTATCAAGTGCTCATATATCAAAGTAAGTTCCAAATTGGAAAATAGTTATTCCTTCTTGCGTAAAATGGAAAATATATAAACAAAATTTACAAAAATATGTTGTATTAATTTTGGCTTTAAATAGATGAATTGAGGCTGATTTTTAAGTACTCGCAGCATCCACTGAAATCACAAGTAAAGGAATTGCTAGGAGGGCATACAAAAGTCACTCATTCTAAAAATTGAGTGACTTTTGTATTTTTCACCTGCCCAGTGCTATATTATTTTATATTTTTTTGTACCCCAGTGTACCCCAATTTGTACCCCAAATAAGTGGGGTACATAGTGTGAAAATGAATACCACCATTTTTTACCAAACAAAATATTAAAATTGAATTTCTACATTTTGTAAAATTAAATTTTTATTTATTTTTCATCCACAGAGCCTAAACCCCGCCAAATCAGCATTTTTACGCTATAATGTAGGACGAGGTGAAGAAAATGTTTGTGAGTGAAAAACAGATTGAGATTCGATATGCGGAGACAGACCAGATGGGCGTTGTCTACCATGCCAACTACATCATTTGGATGGAGATTGGACGTACGCAGTTAGTGAGCGATGTGGGATTTGAGTACGCTGCATTAGAGAAGGAAGGGTATGTGTCGCCAGTAATGGATTTATCTATTTCCTATAAGGCTGCTATGCACTATGGACAGGTGGCAACCGTGCGTACTTGGGTAGAGAAACACGATCGTCTACGTACAACATATGGTTATGAAATTTTACATGAAGATGGCACGATTGCAGCAACAGCACAGTCCGTACATATTCTAGCACATAAAGAAACATTACGACCTGTTTCTTTAAGTAAAATTGACCCTGTTTGGGATGCTAAATATAAAGAAATTGCAGTGGCAACAAAATAATATCAGCAGCTTGATGTTTACATTAATTGAATTGAAGTAAGCCAAAGGCAGGACCAGAATAATAACTGGTGCTGTCTTTTTTCTTTTAACCATGTTAAATCCACCCAGTTTCTTTATCTTGCATAAAATTTGTTATATGCTATGATTAGAACGAATGTTCTGTATGGAGATGGGGGAAATTATGCAACTATACATATACGATAATCGCTTTAAAGCGTTCATTGACCAGTATCAATTAACAGCTGAACAACTTGAATATACAGGAACACCGCAAGAGAGTATTGCGCTTGCTAAAGAGGATGTCAATCGACATGCCATTTTAGCAATTGAGGATGGGATGCTTGTAGTATTCTTTGTGTTACATCGAAAAGAAGGTGTAAAGCCATATTGTGAAAATGATGATGCCATTTTAATAAGAGCTTTTTCTACAGATTATCGACATCAAGGGAAGGGCTATGCAAAAAAAGCTTTAATGTTATTACCTGACTTTGTCAAACAGCATTACTGTGACATCAATGAAATTGTATTGGCTGTTAATGTAAGGAATGAGGCGGCACGAGGACTATATAAGAAGTGCGGTTATACCGATAAAGGTGTAAGAGTGATGGGAATAAAAGGGGAATTAATCGTTATGAGCTACGATTTGTAAAAAGAATTGCAAAAAATCCACTGAGCCATTAAAGCAAAGTGGATTTTTACTAGCTAGATAAGCAATGTCTATTTCCTTGAAGTATTACTTAGCTCGTTTAAACAAGAATTTCCAAGAAATGAAATTGACAATGACCAGTACAAAGAAATAAATAAAAGTACCATAAGAAATGCTTGTTGCCAGTAGATAGTGTATAAATGCAAGTATACCTAATGGAATAAATAATATTAAGGCCTTCCAACTCTGTCCATCACCGATTTCGTCAAAGGGTTTCGTGAAAGGAACTTTGTTTTCAAAGCCCATGTAGCAAATGATTGTGTACAAACAGCTTGCTACTAAAACAATCAATAAATCTGGAATGATTCTCGGGCCATAAATAAAGCAAAATACGATGCTAAGAACGAGATACAGCGGAATATATAGCTTTATTAAAAAGGCTTTTAAACTACCCTTTTGTAAGTCTGTATAGTCTTTAATTGGAAAGACTTTGTAGATCCAAGCCGCTTTATATTTTGCGGAATGACCTAACATCATCACAGCAGATGGAATAATCAGCATACTAAAATAAATATTTAAATAGCTTATACTGGTCGAGTAGTCAACATGATCTGACCGCATCATATTAAACATAAAAATAAATGGTATCACGAAAGAAAACCCTAATGATGGATACACTTTTAATTTAAAATCCCGTTCTTGTTTCATCATAAGAGAGGCAAAACGATAAAATGCCTTTTCCTCACTTGTTCGGCATATAAAAGATAAGAAATAATCTTTTAAACGACTTTTCTTTTCCTTCTTTGATTTGCTCGTACTTAATAACTTTTGTAAATTGCGCTCAAAGTTTGGAATTAACGTTATATAGAGCCCTATTGAAATAAGTGGTATAAAGACGGAGAAGATAGTGCCTACTAACGTGAAGTAAGAGTTATTACCATTTAAGATAAGCTCATAAGGAGCGGCAAACCACATAGGGATGATGAAAATACTCCACCATTTGAACGTTACGACCATTTCAAGGTTGACAAACTCAAAGGAGCGAATAAGCACTTGATAACCAATCATTAACACTAAGGATAAGCCAATTTGCACATAATTAATGATGTCCTTTAGCATTTCTCCATCAAAAAATCTTAAAATCACAATATACAAAATAGTTGTAAGCACGACAATGAAAATATTGATGAAGATAAGTGCGAATACGGTTAATAGAAAGAATAATATTCCTTGTGTAAACAAGCTGACTAAAAGGGGAATCGCCGTTAAGGCAATTGTTAAATAAGTTAAATAAATAAGAATATGCAATATTTTAGCGGCATTTATCGTTTTAGCATTAATCGGCTTCGTTGACAGGATGCTTCTGTCACGAACATCAAGTAGTACAGAAGAAAAATCGGAAATCAAAGTAGTCATCACGATAAAGATAACTATGCCGTATGCAATGCTCATTTGAAAATGATAGTTATCACCAAACCCCATAAAAGGAATGAGTATAAGACCATAAAGGGCGTAAATCCATAAAGATTTGAAGTAGCTATTTTTTTGATCTTTTTTATTTTGGTTAAAGATGGTTGGTACTTTTCGTTCATCCATCGTTAGTTTAATATGGAGGATTTGTCTCATAATCGAATAATCAATGCCCATTTTCCGAAAAATAAATTGCATTTTATCAAGTAGTTGCAGGACTTTGAAATCTTTCATTACTACACCTCCTGGACAACCGCTACGAATTGTTCACCAATTTCTTTATGATTATGAAAACCTGTTAGTTGGTTGAAAATCCCCTCTAACGTTCCGGCCGTATTAGCGGCTTGTAGTTGAGCAAATGTTCCATCAGCAGCGATTTTTCCATCATTCAGTAATATAATGCGACTGCTGATTTTTTCGACCACATCCATGATATGGGAGGAATAAAATATCGTTTTACCTTGGGCTGCTAATTGCGTTAAAATCTCTTTGAAAATCATGACACTATTCGCATCCAAGCCGTTTATAGGTTCATCCAAGAACAGTAAATCTGGATTATGTATAAGGCTAGCGATAATTAATAGCTTTTGCCTCATGCCTTTTGAATAAGAAGATATTCTTGCATGATAGGCTTCTCCAACACCGAACAACTCCATTAATGATTTAGATTTGGCGGTCGCTACATCTAAATGCAATCCGTAAAGCTGGCCGATGAAAGTCAAATACTCATAGCCAGTTAAATTATCATAAACATCGGCTATTTCAGGCACATAGCCAATTTTCCGTTTATAATCAATGCTATTTTGTTTAATATCCTCCCCAAATAGCTTAATTTCACCACCATATTCCCCTTCAATCCCCAATATAATTTTGACAGTTGTACTTTTGCCAGCGCCATTCGGACCGATGTAGCCAATAATTTCGCCTCTTGACACATGTAAGTCAATTCCTTTTAAAATTTCTTTGCTGCCATAGCTCTTCGTTAAGTTCATAATCGTTAAAATCTCTTGTTGGTCCATGTTATAGCTCCTTTCTGTTTAGAAAATTAACCATACAACGGTATTAGCACCATTTTTCATCGTGCTATATATTATTATACATGATTTTAGCAATCTGTTATTAATTACAAATTCCTTTGTAAAAATTTGATTCGCTTTAACAGGAGATTTTCTGCAAGTGTAGAAAGTATATTCTATGTAATTCAGTAATTTTCAGGAAGAGTTGGCAATTTGGATTATTTAAAAAGGGATCACGCAGTCGAAGCAACACTTCAGTTTATTACAAAACATTTCCCTCATTGCGATGGGGCTTTATTGGCTGGAAGTGTCATTCGGGGAGAGGCGATAGAGACCTCGGATTTAGATATTGTCGTTTTTGATAAAAATCAAAAGACAGCCTAATGAGGAGCTAGATAAAATGATTATTGATAATGTAGTTTTAAAATTACTTGAGTATAGTACTTCAAAGCCTAAAATAGAAATAACTTGGGATAATAATCAGACCAGTTTATGCGAAATTGATACATTTTATGACACAGACAACGGATTAGAACTTCATGACGAAGGCTATGAAGAATATCATGTTGCATTGGTGAAAGAGGTGACGAATAACAAATATATCGAAATAGGAATAGGTGATAAGAGACCTGTAATTATTAAATTAGCAGATACAGGGGAAGTTATATTTAACAAATAAATATAACTATGATTAACTTACTTAACATTTAAAAATGACCAAGTTCTCTATTAATATTGAATTTGGTCATTTTCTATTGCTATTAATTAAAACTATATGTGCAATAAATGTGTAGTTGAGCAAAGTTAATCGTAACATGATGATTATAAAGAATATTCCGAACTCTTATAAAGATTAGTTATGCAAGACCTTTAGCGAAAATTATTAATTCGCTTGGCTTCGCCTTGCACCATATGGTGGAAAATTATTTGACGGTTTTTCAGTAGGGAAGTTATAAGCATCCTAATGCCCAAGTGAAAATTTTGAAACAAATTGTCCTTTTTTGCGTAGTACAATAGGTAGGGCAATATTTTTAATGATAAAATAACATTAAGTATTTATTTAAAGGTGGGAAATAGAATGGGTTTATTAAAAGCAGGTATTGGGGCATTAGCAGGTGTATTAGAAGATCAATGGCGTGAGTATTTCTACTGTGAGTCCTTATCAGCAGATGTCCTTGTTGCTAAAGGTATTAAACGCACTTCGAAACGTGGCTCAAATAAAGGAAATGACAATCTGATTAGTAATGGCTCAATTATTGCCATTAATGAAGGGCAATGTATGATGATTGTTGAGCAAGGCAAGGTAGTGGAGTTTTCTTCCGAATCCGGTGAATATGTCTATGACACATCTACAGAGCCATCTATTATGTATGGGGATGATTTGTCAGCAAACATTACGGAAACGTTTAAGCAAATTGGAAAGCGTTTCACATTTGGTGGAGAGCCTGCTAAAGATCAACGTGTGTATTATTTCAATAAAAAAGAAATCGTTGGCAATAAGTACGGAACACCTGCGCCAATTCCTTTCCGTGTCATTGACCGCAATATTGGCTTAGATATTGATATTACCATTCGTTGTCATGGTGAATATTCTTATAAAATAGTAGACCCATTATTATTTTATACAAATGTCTGTGGAAATGTAGAGCGTGAATATACGCGGGATGCCATTGATAGTCAATTGAAAACAGAGCTTATGACGGCATTACAACCAGCATTTGCTCAAATTTCGGCAAGTGGCGTGCGCTATAGTGAAATCCCTGCGCATACAGTGGCGCTGGCAGATGCTCTTAACAAAGTGTTATCTGAAAAATGGTTGGCAACACGTGGTTTAGCAGTCGTATCATTTGGCATTAGTTCATTAAAAGCTTCTGAAGAAGATGAAGCGATGATAAAACAACTACAGCGCAATGCAGTGATGCGTGATCCTGGGATGGCGGCTGCGCATTTAACTGGGGCACAAGCAGAGGCGATGATTGCAGCTTCACACAATGACGGCGGTGCAATGGCTGGGTTCATGGGGATGAATATGGCAACACAAGCGGGTGGCGTCAATGCAAGCCAACTATTCCAAATGAGCGAGCAAAATAAACAGAGACAAGCAACAACGCCACAACAATCGAGCCCATCCAATGCTTGGACATGTTCATGTGGACAAGAGAATACGGGTAAGTTTTGCTCAAACTGTGGTGCAGCAAAGCCAGTAGAAGAAGGCTGGCCATGTTCATGTGGCACAATCAATAAAGGTAAATTCTGTAGTGAATGTGGGGCGAAAAAACCGTCTGGCGCATTGCAATATGCTTGTGATAAATGCGGTTGGCAGCCAGAAACTCCTGCAAATCCTCCGAAATTTTGCCCTGAATGTGGCGATGTTTTCGATGATAATGATCTAAAGTAAGGAGATGACTGATGATGACGACGCAAGAAATGGAAAACGTCAAAGAGGCAAAGTTAGAATTCGATGCTGAATGTCCATCATGCAGTGCATCAATTGAGTTTAACCCCGCAACAGGCAAGCTAACTTGTCCATATTGTGGCTTTGAAACCGAGATTGCCAAACCGGAAAAGGAACAAGAAAAAGTGGCCCAAGAAATGGATTTTGCAAAGGCCGAAGAGCGAGGAAACTTTAACTGGGGTGTAGAGAAAAAAACGGTTGTTTGTAAAGCTTGTGCTGCTGAAACGATTTATGATGCATTACAAGTAGCAGATAGCTGTCCATATTGTGGCTCAAATCAAGTAATGGAAGCGAGTGCTTCCAATACACTTGCACCAAATGGCGTATGTACATTTGAAGTAACAGATAAACAAGCAGGCGAAAATTTTCAAAAGTGGATTAAAAGTAAATGGTTTACGCCAAAGGCTGCTAAAATTAGTGCAAAGCCGGATGCTTTTAAAGGTGTTTATCTACCTTATTGGACGTTTGATACAAAAACAAGCTCACGCTATTCTGCAAGCTATGGTAAGCATCGAACGGTCACTGATAAGGATGGCAATCAGCGTACAGTTACAGATTGGTATACTACCAGTGGTTTCTATCAGGAATTTATAGATGATTATTTAATTAGTGCAACAACTCGCTATGATCGTCAGATGATGCGAAAAATAGAGCCATTTAACTTATTAAATAATAAATCCTATAAACCAGAGTATGTAGCAGGATTTCTCTCAGAACGCTATAGTATTGGTTTACAGGATGGCTGGAACCAAGCAAAGAGAGAAATTCACGATCATTTAGAAGCGGAAATTACGGCAAAGATTCGTATAGAAAAATTTGCAGATGTTGTCTCCAATTTGCGATTTTCTACAACACATGATGACATTACATATAAGTATTTAATGTTACCAATATGGCTTTCTTCTTTTAGATATAAAGAGAAAATTTATCGATTTATGGTGAATGGTCAAACAGGTCGTGTTGGAGGAGACGCACCGATTTCGCCATTGCGTGTAACAATTGCAGTCCTTGTATCGTTAATGATTGCGGCAGTAGTCTGGTATTTCTTTATGAATGAATAACGAATAATAACCGTATCCTAGAAGTGTGTACATTTTTTACTTTTAGGACACGGTTTTTTATTGTGAATTTTGTCGAAAAAATGTCGAACGCTGTAAAAAAATTGTGCAATTATGATAAATGTCACTATTCATCACGGTTCTGTCTATGTATAGTTGCATAAGTTATAAGGATTAATACTTTACAATAGACAGGGAGCACAGCATTTAATGAACAAGAAAATAGCATGGGTTACAGATACAGCAGCATTGTTAGATGAAAAATTCATACAGGACAATCAAATTCACGTGTTACCACTCAATATTGTTTTTGAAGAGGGCGTATTACGAGAAACTGTTGATATGACACATGATGAATTTTATGACAAACTTCGTACTACTAAAACACATCCAAAGACATCGCAACCTGCCATTGGTGAAGTGGTAGCGTTATATAAATCGTTAAAACAGCAAGGCTATGACTGTGCTATTGCTATTCATACTTCGCAACATTTGTCGGGCACTTATTTAAGCGCTTTCACAGCAGCACAACAAGCACAATTTGAAGTATATCCAGTTGATTCTAAAATCGGTTCATTCCCAATGATGAAAATGATAGAACTCGGGCAGCAATTAGAACGAGAAGGCGTCCCACCACAACAAATCGTTGAAAAAATCAATGAACTTGCAGATCATAGCGAGCTGTCCTTTATCCCAGCGAGCTTATCACAATTGCATAAAAGTGGCCGTGTGTCAGGGACACAGGCGTTTTTGAGTCAACTATTAAATATAAAAGTCGTTATTTCTTTTGATAATGGTAAAGTTGTCATGAAGGAAAAAGTACGTGCACTAGCAAAAGCAAAAGCATATGTAGAAAACCTTCTAATAAATGATTTAGACTCACATCAAATTCCAGAAGTAGCTGTTATTCACTGTAATAATGAAGAAGGTGCGATGAATTGGAAATTAGCCCTAGAAAAAGCGTATCCGTTTATTATTTTTCACGTTCTGCCATTGAGTGCTTGTGTCGGTGTGCATGCAGGGGAAGGAACACTTGGACTGAGTTGGGTACGCAGACCGGAGACAATCGCACAAAAACAACAGGAAAAAGAATTAGTGACGGTCTAAACGAACAAACGAATAACAAAAATATGGCATGTGAAGTTGCGAAATTCCTATAAACAAACTATTATACAGTCAGAGAGCTTTTTCATTAAATGAACTGTAGTTGTAATGTTATTTTTGAATAATGATAGATTATTCAAGTATGGAGGTTTCGACAATGGACGCAATTGAAGTGTTAACTAATTTAGATCAAATACATGGGTATTTTCAACCTATATTTAGCGCTGATGCGCATACGGTGATTGCCTACGAAATTTCCGGACAGTTACAAATAGAAGGTCAACAAATCAATTTAAAAGATTTTGTGAATAATGAAGATATTCCAGAAGAATATCGGATTGATATGGAGCATAAAATTTTACACGCTGCATTAACGCAGATAGACACAGTAGCACCCGATATTGATATTTATATTCCAAGTAATCCAAACTTGTTAATGCAAGATTTCGGTGAAAGTCATTTTAATATTATTCAACAATATATAGGGGAAGAAGATTTACATCGTATTGTCTTAGTTGTTTCCGAGCATCGATTTTTAGGCGATATTAATAAATTGCACCACGCTCTTCGCTATTTTACAACATTCGGTATGAAAATTGCTGTGCAAGAAGTAGGTGCTGAAAGTCATTTAGAACATATCGCATTATTATCACCTCAAATTTTAAAGGTTAATATACGTGATTTGAATTATGACTCATGGTCTGCACAATCTGATATGATTTCAGCCATTGGAAGCTTAGCTTATAAAATCGGGGCTAACTTATTGTTTGAAGGAATAGGAACTGTTTACCAATTGCAATTTGCTTGGAAAAACGGGGGACGATTCTATCAAGGTTCTTATTTAGCAAATGCTGCAAAGACATTTGTGGAGAAAGATATATTAAAGGAACGTTTTAAAGAGGAATGTCAGCAATTTATAACATCTGAAAAGAAGATGCTTCAGGCACAATATTTCGAGTTGAAGAAATTAAGAGAAGAGTTAGAAGCGATTGTTCATCGAGTAAAGCCTTCTAGCGATAATATTTCACAATTAGAACATTTAGCAGAGCTTTTAGATCATTACTCTTTCCGATTATATATCTGTAATGAGGATGGTTTCCAATTAACGCCTAACGTGATGCGTGTAGAAGGGATATGGGAATTACAGCCAAATGCAATTAATAAAAATTGGAGTTGGCGACCGTATTTCCTACAAACGATTATTAAAATGCGAAATGATCAAAATGGGGAAATTTCAGAACTGTATCGAGATATCGAGACAGGAGAAATTACGCGAACATTTTCGATTGCCATTAATGAACACGAATATTTATTTGTCGATCTTTCCTATGATTTTTTATATGAACATAATATATTTAGATAGACTAATAAAAGCTTATATAGCAAGAGTGGAGGGGTACAAATATCGTTTGTACCCCAAATAAAGGTAAAAAATAGGAATTAACCAAATGTCATTCATGTTTTAGTTCTTCATATGCCAACGACTGAGCATATGCCTTCATAACCATTTTTGGAGTATCTCCGATCATTTTGGCTATCTTGGTAACGGGAATACCTTCGGCAATTATAATACTTACATAAGTGTGAAGTAGTACATGTGCAGAGAATCGTTTAATCTGCTGCTTCTTTTTGCAAGTGTGAAACAACTGAACTGCAATAATGAATCTTTAAAGAGTGCCTTTGTGGTGCTCTTTTTCAAATAGTTGTTTAAAATCTTCCTTCCATGGTGTCGTAATTTACGCCAATACTGCGTCCGAATGAGGAAGTGGGAACCATTTAATTACAATTTGTGTCTATATTGAAAAAGGGAGGTATCATTATGTGGTTAATATTAGGTCTTATTACTATAATAGCAACTTTTTTCAATCTATATAGGTATATAACAGGTAAAGATTATAAACTTGCGATGGCAATGGGGTTATCATTTACAGCATTGACACTCTGTGCAGAACATAGCCTTTTATCTAATTGGGTAAAAGTTGAAGATTGGGCGGCTTTATTGGATGTTGTACCGACTATGGAAAAAACGTTATGGTTACTAACCATTGTTTCAATTTTACTAAATATAGCACCTATCCTATTAGAACGAAAAAATAAAAAATAAATACTTATTGTTGTTCATTTGGATATACAGCGTTAAGAGCAAAATGTCCTCCATCCGCTTTCGGCATGTTGAGTTATATAATATTTGTGAAAACAAGGTTACCTAATAGAAATATGGTGCTTAATTGAGGAGACAATTTTCTTTAATGTTAGTTACGGCAATCATAGTAGCAGCTTGTTATTCAAAAGAATTAAGTATTATTGAAATTCAAAGTGTTCCAACAAAAGTAACGGAAAGAATTAATCCTAATTCCACACTGCAATACATTCATGATAGTGAAAAGGGAGACGCCTATATTATTTTTCAATCTTTAGAAACAGTTATAGCTCAGCTTGAAGTGAGAGAGAACATATTAGACATAAAGTTAGATAGTGTAAGTCAAGAAAATAGTGAGTTAAAACAGTACGTATTTAAAATTACTCATGGTGATGCAAAATATGACACAGTTCAAGTGTTAGTAAACGGATACGCTACGCCTTTTGATATTGTCTCGGGTTTTTAAAGATATTTCAAATAACGTTCTTAAATCAAAGTATAGTAATTAAATTTTATTTCTTACTTCACTTAAATAGTAGCAGGAATTTAAAAATCTAATACTATTAAACTCATTTGATGAAATTTTCGGGTGGGTCGATTAAATAATCAGATGCTCATTATCTGGTTATTTATTTTTGCCCAATTATACTTGTGTAAACGTTGTTCTGGAATTATTGCAACAAATGCTTTTGTGTAAGGGAAGATAATCTTGTCATATACAGCAGCCTAATCTACACGAGCAAAAGAACGAGATGAATTTAACTTTGATTTTATTATAAACACAAAAACGTCACTCATTTAAAATGAGTGACTGGGATTTTATTTTGAAAGATTTACTTTATATCCAGTTTGATTTTTCGCATGGTTTGGATTTAAGAATACTGAACGATCATTTTTTAAAACAATAACTTCAAAGAAAGGTTTGAATCTTTCTTCAGAAATCCCGAAAGCTTTTAAGAATTTAGCAAATAGTTGTTGTTCTTGGATTTCAGCTTCACCATCAGATAAAGATGAATCGATAATATTAACTAAAATGCACATCTTTTGAGCATCAGTTAATGCTGGAGCCGCTTCAAGTAAAAATTGGTCTACGGAATTTCTATTTACGTATTTAATAACTTGGTCCATTAAATCATTATTGTTACCACCTACATAAACTGTACTGCCTTTTTTCTTACCTCCAATAACTGATAACAACTGACCTATTTCCTCATTATCATATTCACCATCTGCCCCCATCATATAAAGTAAAGAAGTTACAAATGCAAAATGGGGATTCATACCTTGTTTGTTATGAACCTTGTCCCCTTTAAAGATATCAAATAATCCCACTAATAAATCCTCCTATTATTTTAATTTATAAAAATTACATTGAAGATATGTAATGTTTTATCTTAAATCTATAATTGCCATCATTGTTAAGATTGTATCAATATTGGTAAGTGTTGTCAGTAATAATCGTGTGAATTAAATGCCATTCTATGAAATGTAACCTTAAATGGTGATTTTGTAATTTACTAGTAGTTCATAATAAGTTACCTATTCAATAGCATATCCTTTAACCTACCTCCTAATCATAAAAGATAGTTATATTTGCACCAGTTGCTAAGCAAAGAGGGTCTTTTATATATGTAAACGTATATCAAATTTGACAGTTTAGTGAAAAAATACATGCCTATAAAAATATGAATTTTATTAGAAAGTCAATTGTTAGACAGTGGATTTTTTAAAAATACTACTTTCATAGTATTAGAAAATAATAGTAACGCCAAAAAATGACGGTGTATGTGGCGCGATGTGGCGTTATTGCATGGGATTGGAAATTTCAGTCTTAAAAAAAGGTGGTATGACCGCCAAAAAACGGCGTAAATTTATCCTTGAATTTCCATTAATGGAAGTGATAGTATGGTTTTGGAAGCGGAATAAATCTATTTTTAGTTAATTATGGTACTCGTGATAAGTGAAGTAAATTCTTTATTATGAAGATACGTTAGTTGATTTAAAAATAATTCCGTTACATTTTTTTAAAATACTTTTTCAAGGGAGTGTTTTTTATGTTAGGTTGCAGTAGCTTATCAATTCGTACAACAGATGATAAAAGTTTATTCGCTCGCACAATGGATTTTACAATGGAACCAGATAGTAAAGTGATTATTGTCCCACGTAATTACGGCATTCGATTGTTAGAAAAAGAAAATGTAGTCATTAACAATTCATATGCTTTTGTTGGAATGGGAAGCACTGACATTACATCACCAGTTCTCTATGATGGGGTAAACGAAAAGGGATTAATGGGCGCAATGCTTTACTATGCTACATTTGCGACTTATGCTGACGAACCTAAAAAAGGCACAAGAGGCATCAATCCCGTGTATGTAATTTCTCAAGTTTTAGGAAATTGTGTAACTGTCGATGATGTTATTGAAAAATTAACTTCTTATACATTATTGAATGAGGCCAATATAATACTTGGCTTTGCACCCCCACTTCACTATACATTTACAGATGCTTCTGGTGAATCGATTGTTATTGAACCGGATAAAACAGGCATTACCATTCATCGAAAAACGATTGGCGTCATGACGAATAGCCCTGGCTATGAATGGCATCAGACAAATTTAAGAGCTTACATTGGTGTCACACCAAATCCGCCACAAGATATTATGATGGGAGACTTGGATTTGACACCGTTTGGGCAAGGGGCAGGGGGCTTAGGATTACCAGGTGATTTTACGCCGTCAGCACGTTTTCTTCGGGTAGCATACTGGAAAAAATATACTGAAAAAGCCAAAAATGAAACAGAAGGCGTAACAAACTTGTTCCATATTCTATCTTCTGTAAATATCCCAAAAGGTGTTGTTTTGACAAATGAGGGGAAAACGGATTATACCATCTATACCTCAGCTATGTGTGCACAAAGTAAAAACTATTACTTTAAACTGTATGACAATAGTCGAATTTCAGCCGTTTCCTTAATGGCTGAAAATTTAAATAGTCAAGATTTAATTACATTTGAGTGGGATCGTAAACAAGATATTAAGCAATTAAATCAAGTAAATGTAATGAGCTAAAAATTGCCTATTATATAGTACAAGGTATTAAAAAATGCCCCCGATTGTTAGATATATGAACAATCGGGGGCTCTTTTTATTAAAAACTATTGTTATGGAAGATAATCTAAGGAGCTTAAATTTTTTAATGATGTCACAGTATCAGTACATAAGGATGAAAAAATGAATTGTAAATATACAAATAACGGGCAGTAAGAGCTGAAGTAGAAGAATTACTAATTTGTCATTTAAGAAATGAACAGGTTGGAAAAATTAGTCCTGGATTTGGGTTTAAGTTTATTCTAAATTATCAATCGCGTATTGTGCTTCTTTAGGAGTAAACTTTTCAGTGTATCTTCAATTGGTAATTCTATATATAAGGAAGTTAATTGATTAAAAATACATACACTTTTGACATATGCATAGTTTTAGCTATGTCTCTGCTTTTTTAGAGTTGATATTTATTCCCTTGAAATGCTTTTTAATTGATTGTTTGTCAAATTAAGTGCAACAGTTCTTCCCGAAACGCCTCGTATGCTGTTTTCCAACCAAGGCATTTCCTTGGTCGATGGTTGATGAAATGGAGTACTTGATTCATGTCATCTAGTGTCACGTGATCGAAATTCGTTTTCTTAGGGAAGAACTCGCGCAGTAAGCCGTTGCCGTTTTCATTACTGCCACGCTGCCAAGCAGAATAAGCATCCGCAAAATAGACTTGGATGTTTAGTTCTTTTTCTAGCACATTGTAACAGCTAAATTCTTTTCCTCGATCGGTTGTTGCCGTTTGGATTGTTCCTTTGGGCAATTGTTGGTGTAACTTTTTGATGGCTGCTTCCATTGATTTTGCAGAACGGTCTGGCATCAAAATGCCAGTATACCAACGGGTTTTACGCTCAATAAATGTAGCGACACAGCCCTTTGCTTGGCCACGTCCGGAAACCATTGTATCTAACGCCCAATGTCCAAAGGTGTCCCGTTTCCTTTAAAGTTGGTGTTAGTTTTAACTTCGCACCACAGGTTCGATTTATTTGTTTGATAGTGATCGTGTGCTACTTCAGCTGACCAGTTTGTATGGCGTTTCAGCTCTCTAGAAATGGTGGAGGGACTACGTTTTAGCTGCCTGGCAATTTCTCGTTTGGAATAACCTAATTCAAGATAGGCCTCTATTTTAGCGCGTTCAGATATGGTAAGATGAGTATAGCTCATAACGGTTCCTCCTCAAAATGTCGGTGTGGTAACTACATTTTATACGAGGTCGTTATGGGTTTCTTTTATTTTGTCTTAAAGGTGTTGCACTTAATATTACAATTCATCAATTAAATTTAGTGGTTAGAAACTCCTACTACGTTGGGGTACTTCAAAAACTAGAAGTTAGTCTGAATTGATGCCCTGGATCACCAGATTTCGTGAAAGTCACTCACTATAAAAATAGTGGATTTTTGAATATATTTATCTAAAAAATATGGTTAATAAGATACATATTTTTTTGAAAAATAGAGAAAAAGTATTGACAAGTTTTTTTGTATAGTATTAACATAATAGTACCTCGGGGTGTATTTAATTCTATTTTAAGATATAACTGTAATATATGATTTTCATTTTATTTTAAAATCTAATGGATCATTAGATCATTAGGTATATTCTACTCATGTAATTTTACTGTGGGAAAATATAAATTTTAAAATGGAGTGTGATTTCAATGGCAGTTCGTACTGACGCATACAATACAGGAAAAGCAATGGGAGAGACATTAAATAATTCAAAAGTAGGGCAAGTATTTAATAGTACTGCGAAAAAAGTAGGTAACGTATTTGTTGATTATGGAAAAGCAATTAATAAGGCAGCTCAACAAACTGTTTATGGAAATATTGAAACACCATATGGAACTGGCGGCGGTGCTATAAAAGGATTATTTAGTGGAGGACTTAAAGGTGCTGCAAAAGGTGCTGGTACAGGTATGCTTTTAGAATTTGGTCTTAGATCTGCTACTAATATTTATCATGACGTAATTAGAGGATCTAAATAATAATAAAAAGTAACAAGTTGAGTTTAAATCAACTTGTTACTTTTATAATTTTATAATAATTGAATATTACAGTCTGTTAAAATTTGGTTCTGTATTGTTATATATCTAAACAATAATTAATTAGAACTCATTAGTTGAAAATAGGCTATCTATGCATATGCAAAATCACATAAATATTAATTAAAAATATAGTAACACGATAATTTTAATTATTTTGTAATTACAGGATGTGAAAGTTTTTTCTTATGAAAAAAAGAAGAGATCTCGGTTCGTTTATTACAGATTATGGTTCATTTATAATTACTGCATATTTAGTAGGATTTTTTATAATATCTAAAATATTTTCTTTTTCTGCTATAGATAATTGGATTGTTATTTTTGTTGGTTTCATCATTACCTTGATTATGATAAAAATAAAAAAAGATAAAGAGAAGCAAGACAATTAGGAAAACAATTTTTGCATTATCATTCTTCTGTAAACTATATTATTTCGTGTCGTTCTCATTCGAGATTTGGAAAGAGAGTGTTCATTCTTTCCAACGCTCCCGACAATGATGGAAACGACATTTCTTAAATCCTCGATTATCATAACCAAAAGATTTGATTAACAACAATTCATATTGTTAATCTTCTTTTCACTGCAAAACGCACCCTAATTAAACAGCAAACATTTCAATGTTTAAAACGTTTATTGATATACTAATAAAATATGTATTTTACTATAGAGAAAATATCAAAGTTTATGATATACAATATATAGTGTTATTTGTTTTAAAACATCAATATATTGTTTTTGTTTAGTTATATACTAAATTAATAGGATTACTATAATTTTTTTGAGTCATTATATTTGTATCATTTTATTTTAGTGATAGAATGAAGTTGTGACAAAAAGACATAAATTCCATCGGAGGTTTCGACATTATGAAAGCAGCAGTTTGGTACGGAGAAAAAGACATTCGTATTGAGGACAGAGAATTAAAAGCTCTTAAAGATAATGAAGTTACAGTTCGTGTAGCTTGGGCTGGTATTTGTGGTAGTGATTTACATGAATATCAAGAAGGACCTGTCTTTATTCCAACAAAAGAAAAAGATGAATTAACTGGTGAAATCGCTCCACTGATTATGGGGCATGAATTTGCAGGAACTATTGAAAAAGTTGGTGCAAACGTTACTAAGTTTAAAGTGGGCGATCGCGTTGCAATTAACCCTACATTAACGCACGGTAACAAACCTGAAGATATGGACGCTTATGATGGTTTTAGCTTCATCGGTTTACATGGCGATGGTGGCTTCACTACTTATGCAAATGCTCCTGAAAGTAATGTTTATTTACTACCTGAAACAATGACACTTGAAGACGGTGCACTTGTTGAACCGACAGCTGTAGCAGTACAAGCTGTAAAAGAGGGTAATTTACGTTTCGGTGATACTGTGGCGATTTTTGGTGCTGGCCCAATCGGCTTATTAACTGCTATTGCAGCTAAAGCAGCTGGTGCAAGTAAAATTATCGTATTAGATTTATCTGAAACACGTCTTGAAAAAGCAAAAGAACTTGGTGCAACGCACGTGATTAACTCTGGTGAAGTAGATGGTGTAGAAGCAATTCGCGCAATCGTTCCAGATGGTGTGGATGTATCATTTGAAGTTGCAGGTGTTGCGCCAACATTTAAACAAGCAATCGATGCAACAAGAGCTCGTGGTACTATGGTTATTGTATCAATCTTTGCTCGTCCAATTGAATGGAATCCAATTCATTTAACAAATACAGGTGTGAAAATTACTTCAAGTATTGCTTACACACCAACATCATTCCAACAAACAGTTGATTTAATGGGCAGTGGTCAATTAAAACCTCAAGGAATTATTACTGGCCGTATTCAATTAGATGATATCGTTGAAAAAGGCTTTGAAGCTTTAACAAACGATAAATCACAAGCTAAAATTTTAGTAGAATTAAGCGGCGAGAAATAATACTTATTTTTAATAAATTGTAAACAAGCAAGCACCTATTAGTGAGGACTAATAGGTGCTTTTTAATTTTGATAGGCTATATGGGATGTTTATTTTGAAATCCCATTCAGGCCGATGAAAGAAATTCCTATCAGCCCCAATGGGTTATTAATCATTTATGGTGATAGAGAAGGCTTATTGACATAATAAAATCTGACGTAAGAAAGACTGCTTTTTCGCAATGCAGCGATCGGCAATCATGAAACCAGCATCATGTATTAAATCATCAATTGTTTCAATAGTAACGACAACTACTTTATCCGCAATTCGACGAGCGTGTTTAAGTATATTATATTGATCTTCACGTGATGAATGCGTAAACAAATTGTATGGTAAATCAATAATAGCTACATCATAGTGTTCTGTTACTTCTGAAATGGGACCTAAAGTAATCTTTCCTTGTAAACCAAAATAGGCTATATTTTCGCGAGAACCGCTACAAACAAAATGATTGATATCTCTTCCTTCAATATCAATACCCATAGAAAGAGCTTCTACTATTACCGTTCCTATACCACAGCAAGGGTCAATAGCACGAATATTTTGTGGCTGAGGAATGGCGATATTGGCAACGGCGCGAGCAACTCTTGTACTAAGTGCTGTTGAATAACTATTTGGTTTATGTAAATGTTTACGCCAAATGGACTCACTTTTCAGATGTTTACCGAAATACCATTTTCCATCTATTAAAATAAGACCAAAAATAATTTCAGGATAATTTAGATCAGGGTCTCCCTCGATACATAATCCTAGCTCGCGTTCTATTCGTCGGCGCTCTGGCTGAGAAATTTTCTTTGTTTGACCTATAACAAAATTATTTAAACAAACTACCTTATAAGTTTTTTCACCAACTATTAAATTCTTCACTAATTTTTTTATATTTTCTACGCTATGGTCTTCAAACAGCACTGCAAGTCGATCTTGTATAAAAGGACTACGACTAGGGTCAACTTCTAGATTGCTTATCATATAGTTTGATGGGGAATCTACACCGAAAAAAGAGCGCATCTCCATTCTACATAAATCGTATTCATCTACATGATGGACATATGTGTATATATATTTATTGGTATGTTGTTCGTTAATCAATGGGTTATCATCCTTTTCTATTATTGATCACTTGATATTGGTCAAATAATTGTAGATGTCTCTAGGCACTAAACTTCAAGTCTATCACAACTTCATCAATAATTGAAATGAACAAAAAAAGCGTACGTTATTGTGGGCGATTTTTAATATTCTAAAAATAGAAAAGAGTCACTTCCCTAAAGAAAGTGACCCCAAAACAGGAGAGTTTTTGTAAAGGCTTTTTAAGCTTTACACTATTATGAATATGCAGAGGAAGTTATCAAGCTTTAGCCATTTGTCAGTGCAATCAAATAAAATGTTTTATACGGATGGCAAAGTGACAGTGAAAATGGGAATAGGGTGCTTTAACTAATTTTTGTGCCATTGGGTACTGATTGATCGGGTGTTAATAGAATGACATCTCCCTCTATTGGAACACCACCGATTACGAGAACCTCTGATTTGAAACCTGCTACTCGCCGTGGCGGGAAATTGACAACTGCTACTACTTGTTTGCCGATGATTTCATCTGGTGTATATCGTTTTGTAATTTGTGCAGAAGATTGCTTAATGCCCAATGTTTCACCAAAATCAATGCTCATTTTAATAGCGGGAACTCGTGCCTTTGGTAATTCTTTCGCTTCCATAACTGTACCGATTCGAATATCCAGTGCCATAAAGTCTTCAATGGTCGCCATAATTTCACTCCTTAATTGGGGTTTTTGTAAATGTTAACATAGAAGGTCTTGTTATCCAAGAAACATCTCTATACATAATGAGAGAGGCAGTATAGTTACTATTAACAAGGCTAAGGATTTCACAAACAACGTTACATCGTATACATATGGGCAAGGCGCAAACTCTATTTTACTGCTTACATTTCCTTATTTTTAATAACCTATAAAATATTTATTTTCAGACCAACAAAAAATTTTCCACGCAGATTCTAGTTGGAACGAGCCATTTATAAATTTCCTTCTTGATACATCGTTAAAATTTCTTTAGCCTGTTTCCGCATATGTTGGATTAATTCTTCTGGCTCAATAATTTTTGCATGTAATCCTAGTCTATAAAATAGAGGAGCGATAAAGTGAAGCTCACCTTCATCAATCATCGCATCGATAGTACCCGTACCATTTTCGTTGATGGTCACGAAACCTTGGAAATTTGGCTCACTTAGACATTGGCGTACGCCTTCTTTAGACAGTTCAACAAGCAATCTAATAGGGGTTTTTACTTCATATGAATCAAACCATTCTTCTAAGTTTGTAAAATTGCTGTCGTCTTTTATGCTTGAAATAATGGCATGGACACGATCCACTCGAAACAATAAAACTTTATCTTTATGAAAGTCGTATGCAGGCATATACCATAGTCCATTATGAGCATATACACCGATAGGACGAATATGCTTTGTTGTTATTGCTTTTTTTGAGTGGTATTGAATGTGAAGCTGACTTCCTTCAATCGACGCATCTAAAACATTTTTTAATAAAGGGGTATCGATTGTTCTCTTAGGATTCCAAAAGGCAATATAAGAGCGAAGTTTATCTACTTTTGCTTGGGCATCTTTTGGAAGTGAACGATATAATTTATGTGTGACGGAGCGGATTTCAGCATCAAAAGGTAAATCACGATAATAATTGAGCGCTTGAAATGCAAAGAAAATGGATACAACTTCTTCTTCTGTAAATAACATAGGTGGAAGTAGACGTGTTGTAATAACGGTATATCCTCCATTCCTCCCTTGTTCTGCATATATGGGTAAACCCATATCGCTTAAATCCAATAAATCACGATGCACAGTTCGGACGGATATTTTAAATTCATCGGCTAGTTCTTGCGCTGTAAATTTTCTTTTCGCATTTACAAATAGTAGAATATCTAATAAACGTTTTGCTTTAGACATATTCTCACCTTTTCTTTTAATCATGCCATTACTTGTCATGTTTACTGTTTAGTATAGTTTGTGCTAATGATTTAATCAAAAGCAAAACGCTCATGAGAAAAGGAGACCACCTAATGAATAGAAAAATTGTTTTATTTGTTGCGACTAGTGTAGATGGATTTATTGCGAAAGAGGATGATGACTTACAATGGTTATTAGAATCAGAAGGGGAAGGGGATAATGGGTACATGGATATGTATCAAACAATTGATACCATCATAATGGGGAAACGCACCTATGATTATGTGATGGAACACTCTGATGCTTTTCCATATTCTGATAAAAAATGTTATGTTTTCTCGAAATCAGCAAAGAACAAAAATGACGATGTGGAATTTGTGAATGAAAATGTTGTATCGTTTACCCAACAGTTAAAGCAACAATCAGGAGCACATATTTGGATGGTTGGTGGAGCAGAGATTCTTGATGCTTTTATGAAAGAAAATCTAATTGACGAATACATTATTACCATTACCCCGCATATATTAGGTTCTGGCATAGCCCTATTTAAAAAGGATAATCCGCAAATCAATCTAGAATTAATAAAGACAACATGTTATGGACAGATGGTGCAAATGCATTATCAAGTAAAACAAGAAAGTTGATTTTTTGGCTGTCGCATATGTTTTTTAAGTAAGTTTTAGCAATAAAGAGATATATCTAAAAGGCGGTCAAAAAAGCATTTGTCCAACCAGTTGTCGGTATTATACCAACGACTGGTTGCTTAGTTTTGTTTGGATTTGGTAGGGAAAAACGTCGTTTATGAACAGGAGATAAGTGATTTGTATAGTTCACCTATGATTCCTTGCATTTGATGAACGCCTAAATCAGTATTTGTCATAACAATCATTCCTTTTTCTATATAAGGAAAAAATACAAGCATACATTGAAACCCAATACCCCAGCCAAGGGAGGAGATTTCTACTTCTTGTCCTGAGCCCTCAAGGAATACCCCTAAACCAGCCCATTCTTTAGCACCTTGTGGTTGAATTAGTTCTTCGACTAGGTTTGCAGAGATACCGATTTTACTAGAGCCCTTTAAAGCATTTATTAACTCTAGTAATAATTTAGCTAGATCAGCGGGGGATGTCCATAAGCCACAAGCAGCAGGGTAAGGATAAATTGGGTAGTTATCTGTCACCGATTTTCCATTTTTGTGGTGACCACTAGCGAAAGATTGTGCTTTTGATGATGCAAATGTTGTAGAAAGTGTGCTATGTGTCATAGTTAACGGTTTAAATATATGCTCTTCTATAATCGAGTCAAATGATTGTGCCATTACATCTTCTATTAATAACTGTATAATACAAAAACCAGCATCCGAATAATGAAATGCATGCCAAGGTTCACCACTTACTTCTATAGGGCTTTGACAGTAAGGTGTTGTGCCATTTAACAAATTTACCATTGACAGTTTCGCATGAGCAGCGTTTAAAGTTGAAAAACTATTCACTGGATCTATAATGCCAGATTGATGACAAAGTAAGTTTCGTAATGTTACTTTTTTTAGCTTCGTATATTGATTTTCCGGTACCTTCCACGATTTCAGTTTGTGATTGACATCCTCATCTAAATCTAAATAGCCTTGCTCTACTAATACCATTACTACCATGCTCGTTAAAAATTTGCTTATAGAACAGGCATTGAAAATAGATTGGTCATTTACTTTTTGCCTAGTTCCTGCCATAAGATATCCATAATGTTCTATTTGACTAATTTGCCCCTTTTCAATTACTAAAAGGCTTAACCCTTGAACACGATAGTGATTCATACGTTCCTCAATATTTACTTTGGTCATTAGACACCATCCATCAATTTTTATACTAATTATAACATGATGAACAAACATACGTTTCCTTTTAAGGGGGGGTAGCTATATCACAAGAAAAAGGCATCGAGTATACAAGTTCTCGATGCCTTTTGTTCTATGGTTGGTGAGCACCGCATTACGCATTTTTCTTCGTTTTGGTTGCTCTTTTTCTTGTTGTAGGTTTTTTTGTTTTATCTAAAGAAGCTTGGAGTGCTGACATCAAATCAGTAACGTTGTCAGGTAGAGGACGCTTATCACTTGCAGATACTGAATTTGTCGCTTTCTTTTCTTCGATAAGTTCCATTAAAGAATTGCGATAGTCATCTGTATATTTTTCTGGATTAAATACAGTTGTTAACTGGTCAACTAGCATCAGTGCAGCGTCTAATTCTTTTTGAACAATGGTTGGCTCGCTTGGGATGTTTGGAACATCTTGCACATTACGAACTTCGTCAGGAAAATGGATTGTTTCCATTACGAGGGCATTTTGATAAACACGAACAATCGCAAGCTGTTCCTTCGAACGAATAATAATTTTAGCAACGCCAATTTTACCTGACTCTTCTAATGTTTGTCGCAATAGGGCATATGCCTTACTGCCTGTAGTATCAGGCGATAAGAAATAAGTTCGTTCAAAATAGATAGGGTCAATTTCGCCTAATTTAACAAAATCGATAATTTCAACAGCCTTATCTTCGTTTTCTTTACGCAAGTTCTCTAGCTCTTCTTCATCTAGAACGACAAACTTATTTTTTGCATATTCATATGCCTTTACAATATTTTCTTCCGTTACTTCTTGATTACAACCCTCACATACTTTCTTATAGCTAATAGGTGTATGGCATTCTTTATGAAGTTGTCGTAATTTAATGTCTTTATTTTCTGTAGCAGCATGTAGTTTAACTGGTATGTTGACAAGACCAAATGAAATACTGCCTTTCCAAACTGTATGCATGTTGTCACCTCGTTTTTCTTACTATGTAATAATTTGATGTGTTTTATGTATGCTAAATAAAAATAGTGTCAACAGTACAAAATAAGAAAGTAGGTGTACAAGATTAAACCAATGTTATTAGTAGAAGCAAATGAACCGCCAAAAGGAGATGATTGGCTTTACGAAGGGAAATATGACGGATTCCGCTGTCTATTACAATGGACTGGTGAAGAGCCTATTTTGAAAAGTAGAAATGGCAATGTGTTAAATCATTTGTTTCCGGAAATTATTGATTATTGCAGAAGTCTTTATAATCAGATCAAAGAATTTTTACCGTTAGTATTTGACGGAGAAATAGTGTATTTAATCAACAACTATAAAAGTGAATTTGCAATCGTGCAACAACGGGGAAGAATGCAAAAAAAAGAAGTGATTGCTGAACATGCCACATCCTTTCCTTGTCATTATATTGTTTTTGATTTACTTTCCTATCAAGGGGAAAGTCAAATGAATCGCTATTTAAAAACGCGAAAACAGCAACTAAACACTCTTTTTACATCGTTAAAGCTACCGACTGCTATTAAATATGAAGAAAACCATCGTTTACAAGCAATTGATGTTTTTGAAGATAGCCAAACTTTGTGGCATTTCATCAAAATTTATAATGGTGAAGGTATTATTGCCAAGAAAAAGACGAGTAAATGGCAGGAGGCTGTACGGTCAACACATTGGCTAAAAATTAAGAATTGGAAAATTGTCACAGTGATTGTGAACAAATTTGATAAAGGAAATGGATATTTTCACGGTTGTGTGCATCGACAGGGTGTGCTAACGGAAGTGGTTGTTTTTAGGCATGGGATGAAAAAGGACGAGTTAAATACCCTTATTACATTTTTTCAAGCAAACGGGCAACAAAACAACGAAACATGGCAATTAGAACCATCCATCTGTATTGATATCGCATGTATCGACTTTGATGGTAGTAAGTTAAGAGAACCTCGTTTTCATGCCTTTCGATTAGAAATGGAACACCAGTACTGTAATTGGCAACTTATGCAACGCCAGCTTATGCCAATACCGGATAGTGTGCCAGTCACGCATCCCAACAAGCCGGTGTGGCCTGCTATCGCGATTACAAAAGAGGACTATTTGTACTATTTACAGCTTGTATCACCCTTTATACTGCCATTTTTACGAAATCGACCTATTACGTTAATTCGTTTTCCTCATGGGGTACCAGGAGAGAGTTTCTATCAAAAAAGCAGTCCGGAACATCTACCTGCATTTGTCGAAACAGAAAGAATGAGCGAACATCATAGTATCCTATGCAATAATCTTGAAACACTGTTGTGGTTAGGGAACCAACTTGCATTAGAATTTCACATCCCTTTTCAAACGATTGACACTGAAAAGCCTACAGAGATTGTTTTTGACCTAGATCCTCCTTCGGTCGACGCATTTTCACTTGCCATAAGCGGTGCACTACACTTAAAAGAAATATTTGATTATTTTAAACTACAGTCTTTTGTTAAAACTTCTGGTGGCAAAGGTTTGCAAGTTTATATTCCATTACCATTCAATACATTTTCTTATGAACAAGTTCGCCTTTTTACAGAGTTTGTCTGTCGTTTTTTATGTGAGCAAAAACCCGAATTATATACGATTGAACGTTTAAAGAAAAATCGCAAAGATAGATTGTATTTAGATTATGTGCAACATGCGGAAGGGAAAACCATTATATCGCCGTTTTCCACCAGAGGTAACGAAATGGGCTTAGTTGCAACACCTCTACATTGGAATGAAGTAAACGACAAACTATCACCGGAACAATTTACGATACCTGCTGTTATAGAGCGAATCAAACGAGTGGGTAATCCATTGATCCATTTTCAAGCGATAGGGGAAGAACAGGACTTTCAGGCAGTGCTTCAGCATTTAAATAACCAATAAAAGAATCTGCAACATTTCTCAAAGTTATCGTGAGAAATGAGCAGATTCTTTATCTATTTGCTAGTAGATGGTTTGTTTTTTTGCAAATAATCAAGAATGCCCATTGCTGATACTGCTGTATCAAAAGGAAGTGTTTGATAGACGGGATGGCTTTCTGCAATACCATTTCTCTGTAGATATTGATGTAATAGTGCTTGTAATCTCGTATCTAATAATTTAGCTTGCTGTGCTAAAGTACCCGGTGAAGCTAGTGCCTTTTCTCCTTCAACTAGAAATAACGGCGTCCAGTAACGAACTTGACGATAGGCTTCTGTTGGATTTTGATAAGCACCGTAATGACCGAAATACAATTCCTGAACGTTAAGTTTTTCGTATAATTGAATCGATTGCTCCATCGTATCCGGATCATACTGATTCGGGGAAGTTGAAGGGATAATTAAATCAATTGCTTCATCGGCCAACTCTGGATAACAGACACCTGTTGTATCACCTACAAACATTCCATTCGTCGCAGAGTAATGCATGGATACGTGATGCTTGGCATGACCTTCTGTATGGTAAAAAGTTAGTTGATGATTGCCCGATGATAAAATATCGCCATGCCTAGCTTCCATAATCCGTTCAGGCGCAACCGGTACGATTGGGTCAAAGAGGCGTTGGAATTCTTCACCATATACAGCCTTTGCACTTGCAATTAGGCGGGTTGGGTCAACCATATGCCCAGCACCACGGGGATGTACGACTAATTTTGCTTTCGGGCAACTTTGAAGAAAAAGACCAGCCCCGCCTGCATGATCTAAATGAATATGTGTAACGATGACATAGTCAATATCATCTAGTGTAATTTGCAATTCATTTAAACCTTCTATTATATAGGGCACGGAAGGACTTGCAGATGTTTCAATCAACGCAATTTTCTCATCGATAAGTAAATAAGCGCTGGTGCGTTCCTTCCGATTCAAATCGTGCGTATCAATGCAAAAAAAGTTTGGTGCTATTTTTTGTACGCTCTCCATTAAAAAATCTCCCTTCTGATTAAAAAAGCTAAATTCTCTCTAAAATACCTTTTTTGTCTACAAAAAGCAATGTTTATACTATATAATAATAGAAAAACAAACTGAATGTCTATTCATTTTTTAGGGGGAATATAATGGATGTCAATATTCGCTATGATACACGGAAAGTTCATCGTGTTAATTTAGCCATCATTTCAATTTTAGCTATTCTTATTTGTGGCCCAATGATACTTACAAAAGGAATTATGTTCTTATTTATTGGTCTGGCGGTAATTGCTTTCGCTTTATGTAATTATTTTTTACCTATCCAAACATATATTAAAGGATTTATATTTGGCATGATCCCATCCAGTATCGTTTTCACATTGTTTTTACTAGATAGTTTTTCATTGAACAAGCATTATATTTTGCTTTGTACAATTGCCATTATTGCGTTGTACTTTAAAAAGGAACTGATTATCTTTTTTGGGATCATACTAAACGTAAGCTTCGTGATTTTATATATAGTGAAATCGGAATCACTCTTGGGACCTTTCAACGATATTATTGTATTCATTACATTATTAGCCATTACCAATGGCATTATGATTGTTTTCTTTCTACTGGCTAAATGGGGAAATGAGCTAATTACACATGCAGCGGCGCAGCAAAATGAAGTAAAAGCTTCGCTCGCTCAACTACAGATGACCTTCAATCAAATTGAACAAAGTAGCTATAGACTAGATGAGCATATTACACGTTTTCAACAAACTATGCACAGTATTTCGGGGTCAAGTAAGCAAATATTACAAGCCACAGAAGATATCGCGGCTAGTATTCAACAGGAAGCCTCAAGTTTACAAATGATTCACGGAACAATGAAGGAATCCGTACAATTTGTTAATAAAACCTTTTCCATATCACAGGATACGGTAGCGAAATCTAGTAATCTCCAACAGGAAGTATTAGCAGGGTGGGGCAAAATGCAAGAGGCGATGGCTCAAATGAGTGTTATGAACAATGCAATCGGTTCAACTGCCGAGACCGTCCAAGCATTGCAACAAAGTTTGCACACAGTGGATAACTTGTTGAAAGGTATCCAACATATAGCAGAACAGACGAACTTACTTGCATTAAATGCCACGATTGAAGCTGCTAGAGCAGGCGAACAAGGAAAGGGATTTGCTGTCGTTGCTGATGAGGTACGGAAATTGGCAGAAGAAAGTGCGGCCATTACGGTTAGCATTACAAATGTAACTAAAACAATATTCGAAAAATCAACGGAAGCTCAACAACGTTCGAATGATGGAGAACAAGCACTACAATATGGTGAATTGCTGTTGCAGGATGTCAGCCATTTCTTTAACGTTTTAAAAGATACCTTTGCTATAACCAATACGGATTTAACAAGTGGTATGAATGAATTAAGTAGTGCCATTTTGCAATTTGAAAAAATTCAAGAACAAATTGAAAAGTTGAATGAGATGACGGAGGAAAATGCTGCTTCTACTAGTGACATTTTACTTTCGGTTGAGGACGAACATCAAATGCTTGAAATGATGACTAGTACAACCGATCAAATTCAAGAGCTTAGTATGGCGTTAAAGTCTCTGGTCACAAAGGATACTGTATCGAACTGAATGGATTGATTTTCCTTTATTATTTGGTGCTTCGGGGGTTCAATGCCTGTATTTTTATAGTAAACAACTAATTTTATTATTGTTGCAAACTAAATGTGCATATTTTTTTAAAAAATGTCTAAAATAAAACAGGCCGAAATATGTCATTTTCGTCACAAATTCGCTCATTCATGTAAAATAAATAAAAGACATCACTTGTCATAAGAAATACTTATTGAAAAAGATAATATTAATGTAATTTACTTATGAATATAAATACGTTATTATGGGTGGTGGAGAAAAGATGCTTTACATAGGCCTTTTCAAAAAGATATTTAGGGGGATCCGCAAATGGCACAAGGTAATTTACACAACAGCCGCGCATCATTCGAAGTTAATGGTAAAACTTACAATTACTATGACTTAGCTGCGATTGAAAAAGCTGGCGTTGCAAAAGTTTCAAACCTTCCTTACTCAATCAAAGTATTATTAGAATCAGTTTTACGTCAATATGATGCATACGTAATCAAAGAAGAGCACGTAAACGAATTAGCAAAATGGGGTAACGGTGCTGATCCAGAAGCTGAAGTACCATTCAAACCTTCTCGCGTAGTATTACAAGACTTTACTGGTGTACCAGTAGTAGTTGACCTTGCATCTCTTCGTTCAGCAATGAAAGAAATGGGCGGAGATCCAAACAAAATCAACCCTGCTATTCCAGTTGACCTTGTAATTGACCACTCAGTACAAGTTGACAAATACGGTAATGCATCTGCATTACAAGCTAACATGGACCTTGAATTCGAACGTAACGCTGAGCGTTATAACTTCTTAAAATGGGCTCAAACTGCTTACAATAACTTCCGTGCTGTACCTCCAGCAACAGGTATCGTTCACCAAGTAAACTTAGAGTATTTAGCTCCAGTTGTACACGTAAACGAAAATGCTGACGGTACATTCGAAACATTCCCAGACTCAGTAGTAGGTACTGACTCACATACAACAATGATCAACGGTATCGGCGTTCTTGGATGGGGTGTTGGTGGTATCGAAGCTGAAGCTGGTATGCTTGGCCAACCTTCATACTTCCCAATTCCAGAAGTTATCGGTGTTAAATTAGTTGGTGATCTTCCAAACGGAACGACTGCTACTGACTTAGCATTAAAAGTAACACAAGTTTTACGTCAACGTGGCGTAGTTGGTAAATTCGTTGAGTTCTTCGGACCTGGCGTATCTAAATTACCACTAGCTGACCGTGCAACAATCTCTAACATGGCTCCTGAATATGGTGCTACTTGTGGTTACTTCGCTATTGACGAAGAATCATTAAACTACATGCGTTTAACTGGTCGTGACGAAGAGCACATCGCGGTTGTTGAAGCTTACTTAAAAGCGAACCACATGTTCTTTGATCCAGCATTAGAGCCAGTTTACACTGACGTATTAGAAGTAAACTTAGCTGAAATCGAACCAAACCTTTCTGGTCCTAAACGTCCACAAGACTTAATTCCACTATCTCAAATGCGTTCTCGTTACAAAGAAGCAGTAGTGGCTCCACAAGGAACTCAAGGTTTCGGTTTAACTGAAGATGAATTCGAAAAAACTTCTGTAGCTAAATTTGCTGAAGGTGATGTAGAAATTCCAACAGGTGCTGTAGCAATCGCTGCTATCACTTCTTGTACAAATACATCTAACCCATACGTTTTAATCGCTGCTGGTTTAGTTGCGAAAAAAGCTGTAGAAAAAGGTCTAACTGTACCAAAATGGGTGAAAACTTCTTTAGCACCAGGTTCTAAAGTTGTAACTGGTTACCTTGAAGATTCAGGTTTACAAACATACCTTGACCAAATCGGTTTCAACACTGTAGGTTACGGTTGTACAACATGTATCGGTAACTCAGGTCCATTACTTCCTGAAATCGAAGAAGCTATCAAAGCGAACGACTTATTCGTAACGTCTGTTCTTTCTGGTAACCGTAACTTCGAAGGCCGTGTACACCCACTTGTAAAAGCGAACTACTTAGCTTCACCACCACTTGTTGTAGCTTACGCACTTGCTGGTACTGTGGATATCGACCTACAAAAAGATTCATTCGGTAAAGACAAAGATGGAAACGAAGTATTCTTCGCTGATATCTGGCCTTCAACTGAAGAAGTTAACGCTGTATTAGGTACTGTAGTTAACCGTGAATTATTCCAAAAAGAATACGAAACTGTATTCACAGCAAACGAAAAATGGAATGCAATTGAAACATCAACTGAGTCTCTATACACATTTGATGACAAATCAACTTACATCCAAAACCCACCATTCTTCCAAGGTCTTGCAAAAGAGCCAGAAGCTATCAAAGGCTTAGACGGCTTACGCATTATGGCGAAGTTCGGTGACTCAATTACAACTGACCATATTTCTCCAGCTGGTGCAATCGGTAAAGATACACCTGCAGGTAAATATTTAATCGAAAACGGTGTTGCAATCCGTGACTTCAACTCATACGGTTCTCGTCGTGGTAACCACGAAGTTATGATGCGTGGTACATTTGCAAACATCCGTATCCGTAACCAAGTAGCTCCTGGTACAGAAGGTGGTTTCACTACTTACTGGCCAACAGGCGAAGTAGAGTACATCTATGACGCATGTATGAAATACCAAGAGCAAGGTACTGGCTTAGTAGTACTTGCTGGTAACGACTATGGTATGGGTTCTTCTCGTGACTGGGCTGCGAAAGGTACATTCCTACTTGGCGTGAAAACTGTTATCGCACAATCTTACGAGCGTATCCACCGTTCAAACTTAGTAATGATGGGTGTTCTTCCTTTACAATACTTAAACGGCGAATCTGCTGATTCTCTAGGTTTAACTGGTAAAGAAGAAATCTCTGTAAACATTACTGACAATGTAAAACCACGTGATATCTTAACAGTTACTGCTAAATCTGAAGACGGTACAGTTAAAACTTTCCAAGCTTTAGCTCGTTTCGACTCAGAAGTAGAAGTAGACTACTACCGTCACGGTGGTATCCTACAAATGGTTCTTCGCGCGAAAGCTGCTGAATAATTATTTTAGTAAAACCGATCTCTTAGGAGGTCGGTTTTTTTTATTGTATTTTTTTGAAAACCCCTTGCTATGCGAGGGGTTCTAAAGAGCTTCTAGCTATGGACAAGAAAAAACCCCCAGCCGTACAATGAAATCAGGTCTGGTCAACCGACTCCGTACGAAAGGGGATCTAAATGGATAATAAAAGTTTAGCACACACGACATGGAATTGTAAGTATCACATCGTCTTTGCGCCAAAATATAGAAGACAGATTATTTATGGACAAATCAAGGTAGATGTTGGTCGAATTCTTCGGCAGTTATGTGAAAGAAAAGGAGTAGAAATAATTGAAGCAACAGCCTGTCCTGATCATATTCACATGTTAGTGAGTATCCCACCAAAATTAAGTGTTTCATCATTTGTGGGTTATTTGAAAGGGAAAAGTAGTTTAATGATATTTGATCGACATGCGAACCTGAAATACAAATATGGGAACAGGAAGTTTTGGTGCCGAGGATATTATGTAGACACCGTGGGAAGAAATAGAAAAATTATTCAGGAATATATAAAAAATCAATTACAAGAAGATATTCTTGAGGATCAAATGAGCATGAAAGAATTCATTGACCCATTCACAGGAGAGGAAATAAAAAATAAGAAGAGAAAATAAATAAAACCACTTTAGTGGTAGCGTGAAAACGGAGTGCGGTTGGTGGACCTTTCAGTGTGTCTTTAGACATGGGCCAGTACCCCAGCGTTTCACGCGTAGAGCAAACCACCAGTTAGACTGGTGGTTCTGATTTCACATACTAATGAGAATGTCAATTGGATAGATATACGGTTCAGCAGGCTCCTGTATGTTTTTCCATTGTTCGATTCGAATGATAGGGAGTTCAACACCATTATAGTAACCAATATCAATTGTGCCTTCAGCCTCAATCCAGCTATCTTCTTGTAAGCTCGCAGCTTCGGGCATTTCCGTTAGAAATCCAATAATGCTTGCATCAGCAACACAATGCGTAATTAAAAATCGGGAAATGACGAATTGATTTTCTAGTAAATCAGTTTCTTTTAACACAAAACCACTTAGTCGTATTTTTTTGCCTTGATATTGTGATAAATTATTATTAATATCCTCGTAATATACTGAGAATATATAATTTGTCATCTCGACAATTGGATTTTGGGCCAGTTGTTGCTTTAAAAGGTCGTATTCTTTTTTTGACATTTCCTGTTTTTCTTCTAATAGTTTTGGATCAATAGGATGATCTACCAACAAACCATCGTTATTGACTTCGTTACGACTTGCCACTTCATCTTTTTTTGAGGCTTGAGATTGATTGGTCATCATTAGCGTCGCGCCTTTTTTTTGCGCTATGGATGCATCTAAAAATTTTGTAGGCAATGTAAATCCAGTAAACAATGGAACAACTAAAATGAGATACGATAATACTCTTTTCCAATTAAACGGTGGGTTGACTAAGTTATGTGCGCAACACTCGCATAACTCGTTATGATTGCGATGATTAGAAAAAGAGAAAATTCTTTTTAATTGGGCTACAAACAGTACTAAAAATATAATCGCTACGGTTTTACTTAACATCTCATATTTTGGGTTAATTAATTTCGTTATTTCACCAGTTGCATGTAAATTGAAAATCATAACAGAGAAAGCACATAAAATAACGGCCTTTACAGCTTGTTGCAAGTGAAATTTCATTAGTTGCCTCCTTAAAGAAAAGGTGCGATTAGCCATATTATAAAAAAGATAACGAGAAACACGATTGTTAGTACGGATAGGACAAATTTCAATCGAAATACGCCCAACATCATAATCGTGTTTTTAAAATCAATCATAGGTCCAAAAATTAAGAAAGCAAGTATTGATGGCGTTGGAAAAATAGAGCTAAAAGATGCACCTATAAAGGCGTCTGCTTCGGAACATAACGAAAGGATATAGGCTAACAGCATCATGACTAACATAGAAGATGTAAAATGATCGCCTATGTCTACAAGCGTTTTAGTAGATACAAAGGTTTGCACAAAAGCTGCTAAAAAAGCTCCTATGATTAAATATTTGCCCATATCAAAAAACTCATCAATCGAATGATTGACCATGTTTGAACATTTTTTAAAGAATGATAGTTTTGCTGTACCATGCTGGGCATGATTAGTTCGAATACCCTTTTTAAATTGTGTTCCAGTAAACAGCATACTAATAAGCAGTGCGACGATAATGGCTATGATAAAGCCTAATATCATGCGCAACCCTGCAATTTTTAGATCATTACCGAAAGCCATATATGTAGAAATAATGACAATAGGATTTATAAGAGGTCCCGTTAACATAAAACCCATTGCGGCATGGATAGGTACCCCCTTTGATACAAGTCTTCTTACAATGGGTACTATTCCGCACTCACAGGCGGGGAATAGTGCACCAACGACACAGCTCATGATAATTGCCAGGAATTTATTTTTTGGAATACACTTTTGAATATGTTGCTCCGTAATAAAAATTTGAATAAACCCAGCGATTAGAACCCCAATTAAAACAAATGGTAAAGCTTCTATTAAAATACTCAAAAATATAGTATTGAGATTTAATAGTGGCGTTGCGAAAGAAAAGAGCCAGGCACTACTAGGAAAAAAAGATGGGGTTAGAAACAAAATAATCATGAGCAACAGAAAAAATCGTGCATTTAATAATTGTTTGGAAAGTGGACGATTCACATTTGCCTCCTAATTCTTTGACTTAATCGGGTAGTAACGATTATCCGATAAATGATAATCGTTACGCTTTACAGTAAGTTATGTTTACATAGCTTTTAATATAACTCGTCATATAAAATAAATAGGACCTTCTTATATGGCTTCGCACAGTGAATGGACGAAAGCAATATAAGCTGATCCTATTTCGTAAAAAAGATTATTTAAATCCCATTAGTTCTTTTACTTTTAATGTATTTTGAGTAGATGTAAGCATTTCGAGTAAGTGAAAGGCGACATCGAACGCAGTGCCTGGATTTGAAGAGGTAATAATGTGTCCTGTGTGAACAATCCGTTTGTTGATAACTTCTGCTCCATAAGATTGTAACTGACCTAATCGTTTACTTGTTGGGTGATTGTAAGTAGTTGACATCTTATTTTGTAAAATGCCACTATGTCCTAAAGCCAGCGATGCTACACAAATCGTCGCAATGGGTTTTTTATGTTCGTTAAAATGGCGGATAACTTGTTGAAATGCTTCACTAAAAGCATCATCATAAAATCCCGCTTCTTCAAAACCTCCAGGAATGGCGAGCGCATCAAAGTCCTCGAGTGCAATTTCATGCAATAATTTTTCGGGCGTAACTTGAAAATTCCATGTACATTGTAATTTGTTATGTAATCCTACTGTAACAACCTCTGTTGTGCCATCTCCCTCCCATTTGTTCCAGCCTAGCACATCTGTAAAGACACTTGCTTCTACCGCTTCAAAGCCATTTGCTAAAAGTAGTAAGATTTTTTTCATATGGTTGATGCCTCCTTTATTGCTTTAATTGTAATAAATGGAGTAACTGAATAACAGAAGTTATATAATGTAATCAAGTCTATTTTCCTTATAACGAAAGGAATTAATTAAAAAACAATTAATAAAAAAAGGTGGATTCTAATGGACAATATCGATACAGAAATTTTACGCCAATTACAATTAAACGCGAAAATCTCAATGAAGGAGCTAGCGACAATCGTTCATTTATCTTCACCAGCTGTTATCGAACGCGTTAAAAAACTAGAAGAACAAGGCAGTATTGAAGGCTATACAACGAAAGTAAATCTTAAGAAAATGGATCGCTCCATTCAAGCGATTGTCTTGTTTAAGTCCATTGACTGTAAAAGCCTGTCAGACTTTTGTAATGCCCATCCAGATGTTTTGGCATGTTACCGAGTAGCTGGTGAAATTAGTTATATTGTTAAACTCGCAACTTACTCTGTCGAAACATTAGAGCAGTTTATTGATGCTGCAATGCCTTATGGTACACCCTCTACAAATATTGTGTTATCTTCAACCGAAAAAACGATGGTTCTTCCTTTTTTTGATGAAAAATAATAATAATTCCCTAAAAAACAAACCTTTCGCTTCTGAGCACCGTTTATAGGGTACAGAAAGGGGCGCGAGACGTTGCAAGTAAAGGAACTAGAAGAAATAATGGAACAGCACACGGAACGACTTATTCGTCTTGCTTTTTATTATGTAAAGGACCTACAAGAAGCAGAGGATATTGTTCAGGATGTGTTTATTAAGTTCTATGACAATCAGCAAAAATATGAAGAACGTGGAGAATTAAAAGCTTATTTATCGAGGCTTGTCATGAACAAAAGTAAAGATTATTTACGTAGTTGGACTTATCGCAAAATTCAAGTGCAACAGAAAATTTTTGCCAAGCAGACAATCTCAAGAAGGGATATGCTCGTTCAGCAAGATGAACAAACGTTAATCGAAAATGCTATATTCTCACTACCATTAAAGCAACGAGAGGTACTAAGTTATTTTTACTTTGAAGACATGCCTGTTGCTGAAATTGCGAAGCTTCTAAGGATCCCTGACAGTACAGTGAAAACAAGGCTGCGCAGAGGACGTAAATTATTAAAGCCAAAGCTAGAGCATATTGAATGGGAGGTGTTGCTGCATGAGTAAAATGGATGTACGAGTAATAAGAGATTTAACAGAAAGTAAAAAACGTGTGATGACAAATGTAGTAAAGCAAATTGAACAACGTGCTATCCCGATGAAATCGAGACGCGGGCAGTATAGTATGTATACTGTAATCCTGACAATATGTATAGGGTTATTTATATACACACAAGTCAACAATGGGGACGAGTTATCAGCAAATGCTGTACCGATATTAGATGAAACATACTATGATATGATTTTCCAAGATGCAATTGAGGCAAATGAAAGCCAAGAATCTATTAATATGACTTTTCAATCATTATTCGAATTGGATGCTTATTATGTTTATGCAGAAAGTAAAAACATCAAATTTAGCGAAAAGGCAATTGCGAAGCAGATGCAAGCGGAAAGAGAAAAATATGAAAAGTCATATAAAGAGAGTACAGTATTTAAAGATGGTTTAACAAAACTCAATCTAACATTAGATGAATTTTTCGATAAATATATGGAAGCAAATGCACTTAAATGGTTTGCCCAAGCAGAACTAATGAAGGAATATTATCGAAAATACGAAAATAGTTACCAAATGCATGCTTACTTTGCAGTGAAAAAAGAAGCGATGGATTATTTTACTGCTAAATATGGCCAACAAATTGCTTATTTAGAAAACAAATACAACGTGTCTAAACCTAACATTTCTACACAATACAAATACGGGACAGTTGTTGCTATGGAGGAAGACCGATTTTTAGTTGTGACAGGGGCATTGCAAGAGGAAATCGGGCAATTATCGAATGAAGAAATCATTACTAAACACACGAATGGAGTCTGGTTTCCACTTCAGGAAGTACAGGATAAAATTGCAATTGGACAAAGTGTAAATGTCACGTACAATTGGCAAGAACCATTAAATCAATATGATTTTGTTGCTAATTTGGAGAAGATTGAAATCTCAGACTAACACCATTTGGAAACAGCTTATCATGATAAGCTGTTTTTTCTTATGGATTAAGGTACAATTAATGTTATTAATTGTATGTATTCTAAACATAAGGAGAAATTACTACATATGATATTACATGAAACATTATTTAGTGAAGCGGATTTAAAATGTGAACTTCAAGCATTCCTAAATGACAGTAATGCTTGGCAACAAGTAGATCAAAATAAACTTATACAGTCTATGCTAGTGCATATTGGCTCAGTTGATAGTGAGCTACGAGACGGACTAATCTATGGTTGCTTTTATACAATGATTGTAGAACAAGATTTACTACATCCTGCATTATTAAACGACACTTTACAATACTGTGTAACGGACTTACTAGATAAAGGCATTGGAGAGAGCGAATCCGATTCAGTTTTTACAAGAACCTTTACAATGTTACTAGTTGCACTAATATTAGCAAAAGATAATGAGTCGGATTTTATTGAAGCGAACAAGATAGAAGAATTAACACATAAGTTGATCGCGTATTTATTAGCTGAAAAAGATGTAAGGGGATATGTGCCGGATAAAGGCTGGGCGCATAGTGTAGCACATGTCTCGGACGCAGTAGATGAATTAGTGAAAAGCCCTAAATTCAATACAGCTTCTTTTCTAGATATTTTGCGTCCTTTATGGCAAATGATGTTACAAACAAATTATGCTTTTATTCATGATGAAGATGAAAGGTTGTTAGTACCTATATTCACTATGCTAGAACAAGGTTTGCAGGCGCAAGAAATTATTACATTATTAAGCGAAACTACGGAAATACTATCTGCTCAAAAGGCACAGCTTGATGTCTGGCACTATCGAATATTACGCTTTAACTGGAAATCATTTTTAAAAAGTTTTTATACTCAAACTGCAAACAGTCCTCAATATGTGGCCCTTCATCAAAGCATCGCGGATTGTCTGAAAGTTGACAAGTAATTGCCAGTTTGTTAAGGTGAGTCACAATAAAAGCATACAAATTCGTTGATGAGAAAGAGTAGTGTTACATTTTGTTCTACAGAGAGCCCACATGTTGGTGGAAGTCGGTGTGCAAATGTTTCATGAAGATCCTCTCTGAGAAGATTAGTTAAATAAATTAAGCCAATTCGGGTGTCTACCGTTAAAGTGAACACGTATGATTGTACGTTGCTAAGTGCTATTGAGCGGGTTTCAATAGAATTAGGGTGGTATTCACGGTTAACCTCGTCCCTTGCTTGGGACGGGGTTTTTGTATGCCTTTTATACACGACTGTATAGGAGGAATTTACATGCAAGTTGACAACAACAAAGAGACAACTGTAGAAAGGGAAACAAGAATTCGTAAAATATGGGAGGAAGAACGAACGTTTCAAGTTTCAAGCATCCATCAGTAATCGTTCTGCTAGTAAGCCCTTTGTATTTTACGAAGGACCACCTACAGCAAATAACACATGTGTTAAAAGAGTCCATAGTGAAGGAGCATTATGTGTTAGCAAAAGAGAATGAATGTCGTGTCTTACTTGATACATATTTAACAGAAGACTTACTTCAGGAAGGTCAAATAAGAGAGTTAATACGTACCATTCAAGAAACCCGCAAAAAATGGCAGTTACCAGTTGAACAATATATCTCGCTTTCTATTTCTACAGATGCTGAAACAGTGAAAATCATCCAACAGTATACGGCATTATTAAAAGCTAATGTATGGTTAAATGACATTTTGTTCGGGGAAAGTGCAATTTGGAGAACATGTGATTCAGGCGAAATTGTTTGATAGGGAAATGGGGATTACGTTTATTTTCTAATTATATATAGTTTAAGAAAAGTCAATTAAAGGATGCGCTAAAACCTTTTAATCGACTTTTCTTACTATTTATATTTAGACATAATTACAAATTAAACAATGTTTTAGTACTAAGATATTTTCTTTATTTAAGAAAGCTTATTGTTTTCTTTAATGCCCACAACAGTAGAAAGTGCCCCTATTAGAAAGAAGATTAAACCTTGAGAAAAATCTAAGACTATAAATATTCCACCGATAAATAGATAGCTTGCCTCAATAGGATTTTTATAATTAATCCTTTCAAGATATCAGCTCTAGCAAACAATAAATTACTTTTAAAAATGTATATATTCTTTATTGTTAAATTATATTATATATCAATTCTGTTCACAAAATATTCAAAAAATAGACACTTTTCATCTTGCAAAAGGCATTTTATACTAATTTGTAAAAATAATATTTATCTTCAAAGAGGGTGGGTAGAATGTCTTTAAAATTAATAAAAGTAGAAAATATAAGTAAGCTATTCAGAAAAGTGGTTCCCTAGTATAAGCGCTTTGATTGAACGACCTGCTTTTTTGATTAAGAACGCTAATTCTTTAATATTAGGTTCAAAAGAATATTTATTCACTATTTCTTTATTATTATTTTTTTAGACAATTTGATCAATAATTTCTACTTTAATACATGATAAAGGTGATTTTTATGGATAACTTAGGTAATACTTTTCGCAAGTTACGGTTACACAAAGGTTATAGTCTTAATAATACAGCAAAAGATATAATGTCTGTTTCTCATTTATCTAAATTTGAAAGAGATGAAACTGGCATAACTGTTTCTAAGTTATTATTGTTACTTAATCGAATTAATGTAAGTTTTGAAGAATTTATCTATATCAATAATGAATTTAAAGTAGAGCATTTTGAAGAATTAATTATAAACATGAAGGAATCTTATTTACGTGGAGATTTAAAGTTTTTGAATAAGTTAAGAAATGATGAAATTTTTAAATTTGAACTAACTAATGTATTGTCATATAAATTAAACAGCATCATGATCGAAGCAATTATTTCGGACCTTACTGATAACAAAGTTAAACAAGAAAATTTAAAAATACTCGTTGATTATTTATGGCAAGTAGAGGTCTGGGGAGAATATGAAATAATTCTTTATGGAAATACGTTACATTTATTGGATATAGATGTTGTAATTATGCTATCATCAGAAGTCATTAAAAAGAGTATATATTTCAAAAACATGTTAAGTTACAAGCGTAATTTATTTGATATTTATTTTAATACTATTAGAACATGTCTGGAGCATAATAAGTTGAAAGAAACCGAAGCATACTTATATGAATTAAAAAATCAAAATATACCTGAAACCTTTATTTTAGAAAAAACAATTCTAAATTTTTACTTTGGTATATTTAAAATGCATACAAAATATAAACAAGGTCTTGAACTTGCTCAAGAATCAATATATATATTGCATAAGGTTGAATCCTTGAATCATGCTCTAAATTATGAAGAATACTTACAAACATATATAAAAAGGCTTAAAAAAGAATAATAATATAATAGCCAGCTATCAATAAAAAAACAGATAGCTGGATTTTTTTAAGAATGCCTTTCTTCTAAGATTACCTTTTTATCTCGTAAAGATGGTAAGTAGAAAATCGTTACTAAAGCAATTAATATTAAATAGGATGCAATAATAAAACCTGTATTAATTATGCCGATACGATCAATAAAGTATCCGAAAAGTAGATATCCTGGCAAGCTTACTCCAGTGTAAACGAAGTGGTATAAGCTGTATACTCGTGAAAGATATTTCTCTTCTACATTGCTTTGTAAATACGTATTTATAAAAATTAAAAATAAACCTTGTGCAAATCCACCGAAAAGTAATCCTATTAACAATACCGCCAGTGGTAATTTCAATGAGAATAAAGCGATAATAATACCAAAGAATAGACTTGAAGCATAAAGCCCTATTTTAGGATTAATTCGTTTGTATAAGTAAGGCGATATGAAAGATCCTAAACCAATTCCAATCAAACTATATGTGGTAATTATATATAAATCTTCATGTGGTCGTTCCAATACTTCCACTAAATACGATATTAAATAAAGATCCACTGACGAACCAACTAACCATGCTGCACCAAATATTTGAAACAGCTTACTATATAATTTATTTATTTTAATATAAGCTAATCCAGCTTTTACGTCCTGTATAATAGTTTTTGGTTCGTTGGTTGATAAATTTTTGTGATATGGCTTTACTGCTAAAATCATAATCATCGAAATAATGTAAAATGAGCCAACGATAAGTAGCAAATTAGAATAACTCAATCCACTTTTAATCGACCACGCCCCCACGCTATAAGAACCTATTTTTGCAAAGAGCATTGTGATTTGGATATAACTATTTGCATTTGCTAAATATTCCTTCTTAACAATTTTGGGCAATAGAGAAGAATTGGCCGGGATGTAAAATATATTACACAAGACAATGGCAAAGACAAATATATAAATGGTAGCAGGTGTTAAATGAATTGTGTTAATTAATGCTAGACATCCAACTAAAACAAATCGTATTATGTCAGTAAAACTCATGACTTTTTGAAGGTATTTTCTTTCAATAATTGCCCCCGCTGGCAAAGAAAATATTATTGCTGGAAGTGTAGAAAAAATAAAGAAAATTGAAAGTCCGATAGCGCGAATACCAAAATTGCCTAACATAGATAATAGAATTATAAATAACATAGCATCTGCAAATACACTAAAAAAACGAGAGAAAAACAGTAAAACAAAATTATGATTTTTAAACATAGTAGTCCCCCTAGGCAAATGATTACTGGTTGGTCATCTTTACTTTGTAAACTACTCACCACTCAGTTAAACATAACAATTCTTAACGCTTGAAGTGGACGTTTCTTGGGGATAGAGCATACTTGCAAGTGTGTCTTTACTTGCAGTGGTGTCTATTATTTCCTAAGCTATTCCGTAGTTCCTATGGTATCTATTTCTAGCTAAGCAAATGGCTTTCATTCTTAGACCTCAGTCAGAATATTGATACTTGCTTCTATATCGCATGATATGCATGACAAATAGGACAAGTCCATTCTAGAATTTCGAACGGTTTCTTGCTGTCTTTGTATCCACATGCTGAACAGATTTGACTAGCTGAATTAAGTTAAGATAATCTGCTGTTTAATAATCTAACTTGTATACATTTCCTGTAGTTATATCTAATCCTAAGCCATTATTACTTCGCCAATCAATCGATGGACTATTTGTCATTGAATTGTTTATTTCTATCCAACTATTCACAAAAAGATGATGTCTATACCAAAACCTCCATAATTCAGGATGATTGATTAGTGTGTTTCTAAAAATCGTGTAAATTTCATTTACAGATTGCTCAAAGTTCTCTTTTCTAAAGTATCTTAGATTCTCAGCTTTCAAACGAGGTTCTCCATCCGAATTTAAATCTGCCATTACAAGACACAGTGGCTTTTTAGTTAACAGCAGCAATCGGAAAATACCGCTTCTTAACCTTATTAATGATGTAATGTGTTGAACTTCAATTGGTTTTGAATCTTCACCAGCTCCTGTATTTCCATCCAAATATAATAGAAATGAGCCTCCTTGTTTAAGTAAGCGAAGCAACTTTAAGCCACTTATATTTTCCTCTGCTATTATGTAACTTATATTATTCTCTTGCTTAATTTCATTCCACTTTGTTAATTCTAATTCACTATCATAAGATTCTCTGTCTACTACAATATCCAATGAAAAATTGTTACCTTTATTCAAAGATTTTGTTAACTCAAGAGGCACATGACGGTAATGGCCAAAATGAAAAGTAGCAAAAATACCGCCTTTTTCAAAGCAAGAAATAATATTCTCCATACCTATTTTTTCCTTGAATCCCGAAAAAGCAAATGGCTCCTGTCTTAAGTAGTTTTGTACTTCATTATTAAAGCGATACTTTTCCCATACTTGTATTATTTTTAATTTATCATATTGTAATAAAGGTTGTAGTTCTTTTGATAAATTTACTAATGCTATAAAATTATCAAAATCAGAACCATATATCGATTCCTCACTTAATTTCAGCATACAATCATGTTGAATTTGATCTTCACTTTTTAACATGACTACTTTTCATCTCCATTTTTAGTTAATTCATCCAGTAAATATAATAAAATATGAAGAACCGAATCATATTGTTCAGGCTCACCACCTGATTGTCCTTCGACTATATCTACTGCTTTTATGGAAGGTACAATTTTAAAAATTTCCTGTATCATATTGATAACTTCTTGTAATTTTGGTCCTTCAATTTTTGGAAAATCTACTAAAGGGAAATCTCTAGGTTCTAATACATCAACATCGAATGAAACATACCCAATTATTTCATCGCCAGTATTTAATAATTCAGATACAATTGAATGAAGCTTATCTATATCAGTAAAATTGAGTTGAAAAAGTTTAGGATGATTATAATATTGCCCTAATGATCTAAGCCCTCTAACACCTATTTGAATGATTCCAGCAATCATTTCCTCTTGTAATAAAAAACGAACAAAATTGCTATGACAAATCTCTTTATCCATTTTTAAAATATCCGATCCGCAGTCATGATGAGCATCAAATTGAATAATAAGCATTCTTTTCAATAATATCTTTGTTAGATTTTTTACAAGAGTATATGTGATTGAATGATCTCCACCTACTACACAAAATTTTGTTTTTTGAGGTTCTATGTAGTTCAATACTTGAAATATTTGGTGATTAGTTTCTTCTAAACTATCGTTGACTATTGATAAATCACCATGATCGACTAACAAACAATTTTTCATCAAATATTTATCTCTTAAATAATCATAAATACCTGAAGTTTGTTCATTATATTCATCTAAATATATTGGAAGTCGTAGGCTCGATTCCCTTAAAGCAGCAGCAAAATTTTTCACTTTTGAATTACTTTTATTAGAACCTTTATTAAAAGGGATTCCAAATAAATGAACATTCCCTAATTTTTTTAATGGGTAGGAAAAGAAGGCTTTATCCGCGGCGGTAAAGAAATTCCTTTCTTCTTTATCTGTATTTTCTGTATGGCAAATTTCAGATTCCCAAAATAAGGAGTTGTTCTCGTTTGTTAAAAGAATTTTGGAATTACCATATCTTACTTTATATTTTTTATGAGTTATTTCCATATTCAACCCTCCTATATTTACTTATTTTTCTGAAAATTTTATATAGTATTAGCGCGGGTAATATCATAATAATTAATGTATTATTGAATGAACTATCGAATAGTAAAAATAAATATTGCCATGTGAGGTAGATTGATATAAGGATAGATAAAATAAATAGCAAATAAAAGAAAATAATAGAACCTTTTATATTTTTCAATAGTGGCAATAAATAATATCCGTCTAACGGTTTTAAAGGCAAAATATTAATTAAAATTGCCGGTATATGAATAACTGCAACTATTTTTATGAATAAGCTATAGTTTTGTAACAAAATCAGTATGGAAAGCGTTAGTTGCAATATGACCCCAGAGAGCGTTATAATGCAATTTTCAAAATTGCTTATTTTCCTTCCAAAACTGAAAGTAGTACAAGGGTTAACATTTTTAATATTTAGTATAATTCTTGTTTGCGTTGCTCCAAGAAGTTTTGCAGCAATAAAATGTCCAAATTCATGAACATATAGACTTAAATACGTATATAAATTAAAAACTATAAAGAATAAAAATAGATAAAATAATATCATTTTCCCCAACCTTCAAAGAAAATCATTTGTAATTTACTTTTCCTAATCAAAACTCAAACGTAAAGTAAAACACAAAGAGCGAATAATATTCGTTCTTTGTGTCTTAAAACTAGCATCGAATAACAGTAATTTTGTCACCGTTACGAACTTCTTCAAACTTTACTAATTCTTCTGAAGAAATAGGTTGTAAGTTGCTCATTTCTATACCCCTCCCTCTTATAATAATTTAAGTATATAGCGATAAGTCAGACTATTATAAAAATTATAATATTTTAAAATGAGATAATTACATGAAAAGAGGGGGTAGCTTCCTCTAAATGTAGAAAAATAATAAATACTAAGCTCTTATTAAAGCTGTTGAAGATACTTAAATTTAATAAAACTAAGTAAAATAAAAGAAATATTTTTTCATATATTAGAATTCGCTAGATAAATACGCAAGATAATTTTAAAAAAATTGAGATGATTTTCACAAAGTTTACACCACATATGTAGATTTCTAATTGTTAAAATAAACGTTTTAATTCAATATATAGATTCCGTCTTTGCGTTAGCTAATGATTTTTGTTATCACTCGCTACAGCTATTTTATTAATAATGTGAGCAAAAAGGGGCTATATAGAATAGCTATTACTTGGATTGATTTGTAAATAAATATATTGTAAATTAAAGATTTTGAAACATTAAGACCACTCCATCGAGGGGGTCTTAATGAAATTTAAAGAAGTATAATAGGCGACTTGGAGCGACCAACATTATAAATATGAATAGCTTTATTAAAAGATTAGTTTATTATAACGTAATTCATAAAACGCAAAACGTTGATCAATCAATGAACTCTAAATTATGTACTAGATTAAAGTAATCCACTCAGTAAATAAATAGCAGTTGCCCAAATAAAGATTGCTGAACATTTATTGAAGAAATTCATCAGCTTGCCGGAGCCATCAAGCTTTTTGAAAGAAGCACCGGCCAATGTTAGACCGAAAAACCACAACCACGAAATGAGCACACATGCAATAGTAAAGAGTCCTTGTGCTGTGCCATTATATTTTAATGCGCTGGTGCCAATTACACCAATTGTATCTAAAATAGCATGTGGATTTAATAAGGATACGGACAGCGCGAATAAAACTTGTTTTTTAACGGGCAACGTTTCGCTCTTTTGACTAGTTGTCGAATCCGAATGCCAAATGCTATAGCCCATATATAAAAGGAATACAATTCCGACGCCCATTAAGACAAGCCGTAGCCATTCAAATTGCAAAACAATAACGGATAAACCAAAAACAGCAAGCAAAATTAATAAAGTATCACAAAGTGCTGCCGTAATAGCAGCTGGTAGGGCTAATATTAAACGTTGTTGCGTAGCGCCTTGTGAAAAAACGAAGACGTTTTGTACACCTAAAGGTAAAATAAGTCCAAATGCTAAAATCATACCATGCAGAAATGCCTCCAATGACAATCCCTCCTTTCCATTCACATTCTACCTGTGCTATAACTAAAAGAAAACGACCAATTGGATGGTATTTTACCCACCCAATTTACGAGGTGAACATATGAACTGGCAACCAACTCGACAAGGAAATCGTACATTACAACAACAAATTGTAACATGGATTACAGAGCGCATTGAACGAGGGGATTGGGTTGCAGGAACAAAGTTACCAACGCAAAGGCAACTCGCAATGCAATTAGGGGTTAACCGCAGTACAGTGCAGCAAGCACTAGAGGAATTAAAGGCAGCGGGCATACTAGAAACGACGATAGGCTCAGGGATTTATGTTGCTAACACTTCTTGGCACACATTAATTAAACACAGACAACCGAATTGGCAGACGTACATAGAAACAAGTCTCCACAAACCAAATTATCATACGATTCAATTAATCAACGAATATGAGCAACGGGATAGTATCATTCGCTTAGGAACAGGAGAATTAGCACCAAGCTTATTACCTACTAGAGAAATAGAAGCATCCTTAAAGGAAATCTCCTTACTACCGAAAGTGTTAGGTTATTCATCTCCGCAAGGTAACAAGCAACTGCGGGAAGCAATTTGCCAATATGTACAAAAAAGAGGCATACAGGCACAACCCGAAAATGTCTGCATTGTTTCGGGTGGACTACAAGCATTACAGCTTATTGCAGTTGGTTTGCTAGAGCAAGGTTCCATCGTATTTCAGGAACAAACATCTTATTTAAATTCTGTTCATCCATTCCAATCTGTCGGGATGCAAATGGTGGCGATTGACCGAGATGAAGGGCTTGCTCAAACATTAGCGCACAAGAAAAGAAAAAGGCAGGCTGTTTTTTATGCTGTTCCTACGCTAAATAATCCAACTGGAGGCGTATGGACATCATTAGAAAAAAAGCAACTCTACGAGGCTTGTAAACAATGCCGCATTCCCATTATTGAAGATGATGTCTATCATGAATTACTTTTCAATGAAGGATCCCCATCTATAAAATCACTGGATGATAGCGGACAAGTTTTATATATCGGCAGTGTTTCCAAAACACTTAGTCCTGGACTGCGCATCGGTTGGTTAATCGGGCCAACAACTGTGATTGAACGCTTAGCGGATATTAAAATGCAAACAGATTATGGATCAAGTGCTATCTCGCAAGAAATTGTTTTGCATTGGCTCCAATCAGGAAAGTACGAACGCCATATAGTTGGTTTACGACGAGCGCTTCAGCAGCGGGCAAACTTTGTTGAACAGTTATTACATGAAAAACTGAAGGCCATTGCGAGTTGGGAACAATCAAAAGGTGGATTTTATATATGGCTAAAATTTCACGCACCAATCGTGGATAAAGCATTTTTTATAAAGTTATTGCAGTACAATGTTCTGATTAACCCAGGCTATATTTATGATGCGCAAGATACACAGCATATTCGACTTTCATATGCGTATGCAACACCAGAAGAATTGCAATATGGAATAGAGATGCTGGTTCAAGTAGCTAAGTCGCATTCGAAAAACGGGGAGTAATTTACTAAATTTGTTAGTTGAAACAAGAAAAAGCGTTTTGCATTGATAAAATAACAATGCAAAACACTTTCAATTATAATCAACCACTTTGGATAGACATCTGCTACTCTAGTAAATTATCTGTTATCCATAAATAACCTAAAATAGATAGAATACCAGTTATCATAAAATACAAAGTTGCAGGAATAGCTCTTTTTTGTGGAGTGTCGTATTTACGATTCAAAAAATATTCAAAAGAAAAGATGTTTAACACCATTAGAATAAAAAGTATGACAGTAGGGTACATAGCTTGTGTGGTATGATACATGGTTAAACATGTAAATATAAAAATAGTTGAGAAATTAACGGAAATTTGGTGTTTTTTATAAAAAGATTTTAGTTTGGGCATGCCAGCGAACCTAGGTAGTAAGCCGTTGAAAGGGTTTAAAAATAGATTTCATATTAAATCCTCCTTAAAATTGAATAATATATAATTAATATTATAAAAATTTAGCTTGAAATCAATTTTTTATTAATTTTTTCGTGTTTGAGGCAGGGACAAAAAACTAATGGATAATGTAAGTGCTGCTGTAAAACATTATAAGTAATCAGGGTATTTAGAGATAATTGTAAAATCTAGTTAATATGATATTGCAATGATAAAAAATGAATTTTTTTTGAATTATTTATTTTCAATAACTGAAATGTTTTTTTGTAAAAGTCAAATAAAATTATAACTTTTTCTGAAAAAAGGTACTTTTATCCTCATTTTAAATGGCGTGATTTGGCGTGATATACAAATAGAAGGATAATTACCGCCATTTTTCGGCGTTGACACCGTCAAATATTGGCGTGAAAATGGTATTGATTTTGACGTTTGGAAATGTTAATTTGTACTTGCTCGGGCATATCTTTATTTTCTATCGGATAGAGAGGAGTGGTTATTTTGATGAAACTAATCATTAAAATACTTATAACGTTGCTGGGTGCAGTGTTAATTTTTACAGACCTTAAAGAAAATAACACATGGTTATTTATCTTTTGGATTGCACTCGCGTTATATATGACCTTCGAAGGGTTTTTTTACAAAAAGAAAAATCCCCAATAATGCCAAGGAGTGTTAATAATGAAATTAATAAAAAAGGTATAGGATATACAGTAATTACGTCTATGTTGTTTGCAGGAGTTACTTTACCATTCGATAGCTAGTGATAAGATACGTATGTAAATAAAAAAAGCCCTAAATAGGCTTTTTTTATTTACAATTTAGTTTTCACAGCAACTAACCACCCATCTAATTGACCATTTACATGGGTAGGATACATTGTTGTAACGGAAGTCTCTGATATAAACTGTCCATGAAGCAAGTTACGTATTTTACCTATTGATTTTCTTACTTTTGGATCAAATCGCCAATACCCTGAATAACCAGGTTCTATTGTCATAGTGTGTGAAGAGTTAATACTTCTAGATCTTGAAAAAGTATATGAAACTCCATTCTCTATTGATTGAAGTTGCAAATGAGTAAGGCTCGTACTAGTAGAAAAAGTTTCTGTATATTCGTAAGAGAGAGTAAAAGTATCAGAACCAGGTCCTGGATTTTCTTGAATTATACTAGCGCGTTTTCCAAATATCCTTGTTTCGTAGTTACTAAATTCATTGTAAATATGGCTCCAAGCAACAGCGAAAGGAGAAATTTTCGGAATAGGTTCTTCTTGCGTATTCGAGAATTCATTTTTATCATTTTCTTCCATTATAATAAACTCTTCAACAGAAATAGATTCAACTACTTTTCCGCCTTCAACCCTGTATATCTCGTCGATATAACCATTTTCTCTTATATCAAAGTATTTAAGGGTTTCCATATCATATAAAATATTTGGGTTTGTAGTTTGACGCATATTTTGTAATGGACTATCGTTCCCTGAAGCTGAGACAGTAAGTGCTGTAGTAGAAAATACTGCAAAAGCTAGTAATAAGGTCAAAATAGTAGATTTCATATATTTTCCTCCCTTAAATTAATTAATATATAAATAATTTTAAGAAAAATCAGAGTAATTTCAACTTTTTTTTTTTGAATATTTCGTGTATATTGTTTTTAAAAAAGTAAAAATAATATACACTTTTCTAAACATTGAAAGGGAGGATACTATGGAAGACAAAATTGTAGGTTGCCTGTTTTTAATTATTGCAGCTATTTTAATTTCAACTCAGTATATTGTTACGGCTATCAGTGTCTCAAATTTAACGTATGTAGGTCAGGAAACTTTCTATAATTCTTTTTTTAATTCTGGCTATGTATTATTTCTTTTCAGTATCGTTTTCTTTATCTTAGGTATTCTGTTATTGGTTAGAGGGTTTACTTTGCATAAAATCAATGAAAAATAGTGTATATAAATAAAACCCCAATGGTAATCAAACCATTGGGGTTATTCTAATTTTAGTACTGGAATCTGTTACGAGTAGCTAGCAATATACCGATTGCTGGTACTGTACAAATCAGCATTGCAGCAAAGGCGAGACCAGGGGATATTTCGTATAAATAGCCGCCTAAAAATGTGAGAATGGCAGTGCTTAAACCCATTGCCAGTGCTGAATATAAGCCTTGTGCATTAGGAATTTGTTCCTTCGGTAAGTTCTTTGTTAAATAGCCGATAAAGGCAAAGTGTGCTAATGCAAATGATAAGGCATGTAATACTTGTGAGCCGATAAATACCCAAACGTTTGGAAAAAGGAAGATGAGTAACCAACGTAACGACGATCCACTAGCTGCTAACAGTAATAGTGAAGAGGAGCGCCATTTCGTAAACAGTGTATCAGCTTTCATGAAATATAAAATTTCACAAACAACCGCAATGTTAATAATCATCCCCATATAGAATGGATCGACGTGTAAATCTTCTAAATAGATATAACCATAACTATAGTAGGATGCATGGGCACCTTGTAATAAAATAACAATCAATAATACAATCGGAAACCCTTTAATGCTCCATAATGTTTTCATTGATAGTGATTTTGCACGTTGTTCTTTCGTAGGTACAATAAGCAATTCTTTTGGTGTTGCCATTTGTTGCATGAATAACATCCCGATAATCCCTAAAATCATGCTCCAAAAAATAATTTCCTTCCCGAAAACACCTGTTAACATACTAATAATAAGTACAGCGATAACAAAGCCAAATGATCCGTAAGAGCGACTTTTACCGTAATGGACATTGCCATATTGTACAAGTGTTGCCGCACTACTTTCCACCGCAGGCAATAGAGCAGGGTAAAAAATACTAAATAAAATGGTAACGAAAAGAAGTGCGATAAAACTTGTGCTTGGAATGTAAAGTAAAGCCGTCAGCAATGCACCAATTGCTAATATCGTAATCAGTCGTTTATTGTGCACATATTTTGCGAGGATTGGAAAGAAAAATAGATTCGACGTTGCTCGGGCTAAAAGACCACAGCCCATTACAACACTCGCTTGAGATACAGTAAGGTGCTTTGCATCGACTAACCAACCTGTCCAATAAGGTAAGAAAATACCCCATGTAATAAAAAAAGCAAAGAAATTTTGAGAAAGCCATCGTTGATTGTTCATAAAATTTGGTACCTCCATTTAACTATGTTGAATAATAGCACGTTCCTCGCTACAATAATGTGAGATATCTCATATTTTGAACAGGAGTCCATAAAAAATGCAAAAACTTACAGGTGAAGAACGTTCTTACTATATAGAAAATTTTCAAATTGAAGATTTTTTTTCGTTTAATATTCATCCTTATATAGAAATATGTAAATTTGAGAAAGGGGAATGGATTTTTAAAGAAGGGTCTTTTCCAGATACGCTGTACTATATGATGGAAGGCAAAGCAAAGTTGTATATGACCCATAAAAATGGAAAGGTATCACTGATTGAATATATAGAAGCGCCATGTTTTATGGGAGAAATTGAATTGTTGAATGAGGCGAGGTATACAAAGGGGATTCAAACGGTGACAGAGACAATCTGTTTATCCATTGCGACGCAGGGATGCAAAGACATGTTATTAGCAGATGCGCCGTTTTTACGTCGATTATGTGTCTTTTTAGGGGAAAAAGCTTCCAAAATGACATCTAAGTATACGCAAAATCAGGCTTATCCACTGGAAAATCGGTTAGCTGCCTTTATCCAGCTATCATCTGACAGAGGCATTTATAAAGAAAAACATACAGAGATATGTGAATACTTAGGGGTCTCTTACCGGCATTTACTATATGTTCTTGCTCAATTTTGCGAAGCTAACATTTTAGAAAAGAAAAAGAACGGCTATCATATAATGGATGAGCAACGTCTGATGCAATTAGCACAAGAAATTCAATAATAATAATGAAGTTTGTGTCTTGCTCTGTTGTACTCACTTTTTTTAACGAGCCAGCGGGCTATTTGCTTTTCACTATGGTAGCAGTTACGGAATTTGTAACCATTCTTTATTACACTGTTAGGAAGGTCATTTATTGGTGCTAAAGGCATATTCACAAAATAAGCTACTTTTAGTGCCGTTTGGTGATTGATGAGGTTTTTTGCTGTACATTGTATGTTTGTTGCAATGGGAATTCTCAATTGTCTAACGAATACCGAGTTCGATTGCTGTTTGGCTTGTTTATCGTTTTTTAGAAAAACCTTCGTTGTACTAGGTGAGAAACCATAACCTTTCATTCATCATGCCCCCTTCGTCGTTATTTATATTGTACAAGACCTAGCGAGTAAAAAGTCTTGATTTACACGGCTTTTACGAAAACTTAAAAGTTCGTGTAGCTTTATAAAAAAGTGTGATTAAAAACATCTCACCTCTATAGATTTTAAAGGTGAAATTTATTTATTGGAAATTTAGGTGATAACATCAATAAACGGGTGCTTAGTTTAATAAGGATAGAATAGAACTTGCATTTATGATTGAATTTCATGTATGCAAGTCCTTTTGTGATGATTCCTAAATCATCACAAAGCCCCCTACATGCTTCACATGACAACACATTAAAGCAGTCAATAAATTATCATGCCCCCTCAATCTTAAATCGACCAATAGAGTACTAAATTAAGTAACTGAAAAACGCTCCACAAGTTGTCTTCAGTCGTATTGTTTGATTAGTTCCTGTAACTTGTTTTTTATTTGTTCACGTACTACCTGGGGATGTTTTACATTGGCCTCCGTACCTAAGCCCAGGAAAAAATGAACGATCCAGGGTATAAATGAAGTGTTTATTTTTGTTCGAATCGTACCAAATCCGTCATCTTCCACTTTAAGCCACTGGGATAACCATACATCTGATTGACATCTTCTTACGCCCTCTTTTGTTAAATCTACCTCAAGATCTAACATATTATCCTCATTTGTTGGCATGATCCACGACTTTATATGCTCATTTGTCATATTCAATTTCAAATTTTGGTCTGCGTCTAAAGAAAAATCCTTCACTCTATCTACACGAAACACTCGATAATCTTCTGCTAAGAAACAATAGGCCTGGCAGTACCACAGCCCATTCATCGTATAAATCCCGAGAGGTTGAATTACTCTACTTTTGCCAATAGAAGCTTCGTACAGGATAGTGACAACATGTTGCTCCAACGCAGCTTCAAGTAGTTCCTTTAAGAATGGAACATTTAACTCATGTGGAGGCACCCAAAATATAAGCCGTTGTTGCATACTTTCAATCTTTTTCTTTAGTCCATTCGACAAATAGTGGAAAAATTTATCTAATGCCGTATTTACTTCGTTTTTGAAGGGGAGGGCTTTGTAATTACGTAACGATTGGCAAGCAAAAAACAATGCGATTGCCTCATGTTCTGTAAAGCTTATTGGTGGTAACACTTTTTCACGCAAAACACGATAACCACCGCTGGGTCCAGTTTCGGAATAAAGTGGCACACCCAGTTCACTCAGCTCCATTAAATCGCGAATCATCGTTCTGCGTGAAACACCGCATTCTTCCGCCATCTCCTGGATGGTAAATTTCTTACGTTCATTGACCTTCATTATTAACTGAATAAGTCTTTGCGCTTTGTGCATAAAATAGTCCTCCTCTATTAAAAAAATATTAATAGTGCCAATAGTTGTCACTATTATCCCGTACATTAAAACTAGAAGTCAATGTTTATGAAGCTACGAGAAGCTAGACTAGAAATACGTTGACTTCACTAATAAGAGGATGAAAGGTGACTAAAAATGGGACCAGAAAATCAAAAATATGTAATGGAAATTGTTTTATTTGAGCTGAAGGAGGGGACTGACAAGCATCATTTTTGTCAGGCAGCTGCCACACTTACAAAAGTCTTAAAATTTGAAATATCAGGATTTGAGGGGCGCACATTGCTACATACATTAGATGAAAGTCAATGGACGGACATAATATATTGGCGCGATATGGAAAAGGCATTGGCAGCGATGGAGCAACTCAAGTCTATACCAGAGTTTCAAAATTTTGTGTCGATGATTGATTCACGAGATATTACGCTAAGACATTTAATCCCGACTAACTTGTAGAGGGTTGTGAAAAACAGTTAAGTACCGTTGCTCAATTAGGATGGACTAACCTAGCAGAAAGGAGCTAGAACATGACTGATACTTTTGCGGGTAAATACACACTAGATTTTTTTAATGAATTTATGTATATTGTAAAACTTGAATATCCTGCTTTTAATTCAAATAAGTTTATGAGTTTAATCTACGACAATCATTGGAAAAAGGAACAATTCAAACAACGTATCAGACATATAAGCACATCTTTACGAAAGACCTTACCTATGTCCTATAGTGATGCATTATCCATTTTGACTCGAATTGCACCTAAGTGTATTGGAGTGGAATACTTATTCTTTCCAGATTTTGTGGAAGTGAATGGACTAGGTGATTGGGATGATTCCATTCATGCTTTAGAGATATTTACGCAATTCTCCAGTTCAGAGTTTGCTGTTCGTTCTTTCATATTAAAAGATCCTGAAAAGATGATGGATCAAATGTTGAAGTGGTCGATCCATCCCAATCATCATATTAGACGGTTAGCTAGCGAAGGGTGTCGCCCAAGATTACCTTGGGCGCCTGTGTTGAAAGCATTTAAATTGAATCCATCACCTATTTTACCGATTTTAAAACAGCTTAAACAAGATACTTCTGTGTATGTACAGAAAAGTGTGGCAAATAATTTGAATGATATTTCCAAAGATCATCCGGATTTAGTGAAAAATCTTGCTCACGACTGGTATGGGGAGAATGCCATTACAGATTGGATTATTAAACATGGATGTCGTGGTTTATTAAGAAAGGGAGATTCGGAAGTACTTTTCCTGCTTGGTTTTGACATTTCTCCAGATGTGTCAGTTACTGAATTATCGCTAGAAGAGGAAAGAGTGAAAATTGGACAAACGCTTATTTTTTCATTTTCCGTTCAGACTAATTCCTCTGAATCGCAGAAGCTTCGTATAGAATACGCGATTGATTTTGTTAAAGCAAATGGAACGACTTCTAGAAAATTATTTAAAGTGACGGAACGCATATTTGAAAAAGAAGAACGTCGATATATACGGAGCCATCATTTTAAAGATTTGACAACCCGTAAGCATTATCCAGGTAAACATAAGCTAGCAGTCATAATAAATGGAAAAGAGCTAGCTGCAATACAATTTTATATCAGTAATACCGTAGAATTTTTACAAGAAAAGTAAGTATCACAAAAAATGATAATAGGATATGGAGGTACAATAGATGAATAATGTAACAGTAATAGGCTTGGGATCAATGGGGGCAACATTAGCACGGGTATTGCTAAAAAAAGGCTATCAAGTGACTGTGTGGAATCGATCCATAGAAAAGGCAGAATCTCTACTAGAAGATGGGGCAATCCTAGCTACCAGTGTCGCTAGTGCCGTAAGTGCAAGTGAGGTGTCCATTATTTGTTTGTCCGATTATAAAGCTTCCATTAGTATTTTGGATACAAAAGAGGTCAAACGGGCTCTCTCAGGTCGAGTACTTATTGAGTTGAGTACAGGTAGCCCGCAGCAAGCACGTGACAATGAATTATGGGCTCAAGAAAATAATGTAAAATATCTTGATGGAGCAATAGCAGCTTCACCACTTCAAATAGGTAATTTAGAGGCAACAATTTTCACTTCAGGTTCCTTAATAGCCTATAAACAGAGTGAACAAATTTTAAAATGCTTAGCTGGAAATGTTCCTTATCTTGGAGAGCAAGTTAGTGCTGCATCTTCTACAGACTTAGCCTTTCTTTCATACTTATTTGGTTCATATTTAGGATTTTTCCACGCGGCACGAATCCTTGAATCAGATGGACTACGCATAGATGATTTCGGTTCCATGATTGCCCATGTTTCACAAGTTGTTGGGGAGGTTATGAAGAATGAGAGTGAAGTAATTCAAACAGAAACATACGATAACCCTCAGAGTTCTATAAATATGTGCATGACTACAGTTGAACTTTTCATGGCACAAGCTCAAGAAGCTAAAATTAACAATGAATTTCCGATGTTTGCCCAAGGCCTTTTTCAAAGGGCTTTGGATGCCGGCTACGGAAATGAAGAGCTTGCTGCTTTGATTAAAGTAATGAGGTAGAGTATTTAGGTGGGTAAATCTAAAAGTAGAATGATTTATGTGAAACGAAGTAGCCTACTACTATAAAATATGTTAAAGACCACTCCTGATGGTTGGTATTATACCCTTTCAATAGTCAATTACATGTCCTATTTGGAGGGGATTTTTCTATGAGTAGAACAAATAAAGTTTGTTCAACTGAATTTTAAGTAAAAGTAGTACATGCCTGAATGGAGAAGAAAGCTATTGAACACTTGCGAATAGTGGTTTAGGTTGATGCCCCTAGTGCTGATGAAAGTATATTTGATGGTAATGCAAATGAAGTTTTATATTGTACCCCAGAAGCAGAAAATATTATTGGTATAAGATTAAAATCAAAGGTTTGAAATAGTGGACGTTCATCATATTTAAAATCGTTGTTACTCAACTAACGGGGGCTTTAATTAAAGATTCGCATCCAGAAATAATCAATCTTTATTATAAAAGCCAAACTAGATAAATAAAAGAAACCAACTGTTTTAATCAAACTTTGTTTCAAAACAGTTGGCTTCTTTCTGTATAAAATCAGCGTTTGCAACTTAACTTTTAATCGAACTATATTCAAAAGCTACAGTTCTCCTTGTTTTTTAGTAATTTGTAACCGCATTCATGCCATATGTGTATAGAAATCATAGAAAACTTGTATAATTTCTAAAGAAAAACACGTACTCAAACTATTGTGAATTTTTCTAACTCACAGTATTATTGTAAGTAGAATTAACGTGAAAGGTTTCACATTGTTACGTTAACGTGAGGAGGAATTTTAATGAGTGCAATTCGAGTAGGTATTGTCGGTTATGGAAATTTAGGGCGCGGTGTTGAATTCGCTATTTCACAAAATCCAGATATGGAATTAGTAGCGGTATTCACTCGTCGCGATCCTTCAACAGTGAGCGTTGCAAGTAACGCGAGCGTATATTTAGTAGATGATGCTGAAAAATTTCAAGATGACATTGATGTAATGATTTTATGTGGTGGCTCTGCAACAGATTTACCTGAGCAAGGTCCACACTTTGCGCAATGGTTTAATACAATTGATAGTTTTGATACTCATGCGAAAATTCCAGAGTTTTTCGATGCGGTTGACGCTGCTGCTCAAAAATCTGGTAAAGTATCTGTTATCTCTGTAGGTTGGGATCCAGGTCTATTTTCTTTAAATCGTGTTTTAGGCGAGGCAGTATTACCTGTAGGTACAACGTATACATTCTGGGGTGATGGCTTAAGTCAAGGTCACTCGGATGCAGTTCGTCGTATTGAAGGGGTTAAAAATGCTGTACAGTATACATTACCTATCAAAGATGCTGTTGAACGTGTTCGTAATGGTGAGAATCCAGAGCTTACTACACGTGAAAAGCATGCACGTGAATGCTGGGTAGTGCTTGAAGAAGGTGCAGATGCGGCAAAAGTAGAGCAAGAAATTGTAACAATGCCGAACTATTTCGATGAGTATAACACAACTGTAAACTTTATCTCTGAAGATGAGTTTAATGCCAACCATACAGGCATGCCACATGGTGGCTTCGTTATTCGTAGTGGTGAAAGCGGCGCTAATGATAAACAAATTTTAGAATTCTCGTTAAAACTTGAAAGTAATCCAAACTTCACGTCAAGTGTCCTTGTGGCTTATGCACGTGCAGCACACCGCTTAAGTCAAGCGGGTGAAAAAGGTGCAAAAACAGTATTCGATATTCCGTTCGGTCTGTTATCTCCAAAATCAGCTGCACAATTACGTAAGGAACTATTATAAAAATAAAGCCCCAATCCCGATTATCTAGCCATGATAATCGGGATTATTTTATTTCTCTATCTTTTATTTTCTACATAAAATAATAGCTTGTCGCAATATTTATTGGAAATATGTAAAACTACATATAGTATATGGTAAACTGTCAATAATTTAACTATTCAAAAAGAATGGAATGTAGTCTATTCCACAACCCGTCTTACCGTTCTTATGGGGAGGTTAGTGTAAAAATGACAGCAGATATTATTATTCAATCGAAATGTATTCCACCAATTCCATCCAATCATTGTATTCGTCGGGCTGTATTGATGAAAAAACTAAAAAAAGGTCTTGAACACACCTGTACTTTTATTCATAGTGGTGCTGGTTACGGAAAGACCACAATTTTAGCACAGTTTTTACATGCGGAATCGAGCCCGTTTTCTTGGTATAGTGTTTCCGAAGAGGATGATAATATATTACCCTTTCTAAGACATTTACTTTATAGTATTCAACGAGTGATACCGCACTTTGGTGTACAATTTGACAATTGGAATCAGGTATCACGTTTTCCTAAAATTGAAGAATTGAATCGTTGGTATAAGATATTTGTCAATAGTTTATGTGAGATTGAACACTCCTTTTTACTAGTAATTGACGACTATCATTTAGTCGACCATGAATTTCATATAAACTATGTTATGGAAAAAATTATTGAATTTTCGCCACCTCATATTCATTTTATAATCGCCTCTAGAACACTACCGAAATGGGATATCATTCGAAAATTAAAAATGCAGATGAAAGCTCATTTTATAACAGAAATGGATTTAGCATTTTCTGCTGAAGAAATTGCTGTGTTTTTTGAAGACTATGTAGCCACACACTTGTCACAAGATGAAATACTAAAAGTATTGGACATTACAGAAGGCTGGGCAATCTCCATCACATTACTAGCTGAACAATGGAACTATGAAGCGCTAGACTACTGGTTAACAATCCATTCAAACGACTTGTTTACTTACTTATCGGAGGAAGTTTTCTTCAAGATGCCTAAATTTGAGCAAAAGACATTACTTCAATTAGCGATATTTCCTACTTTCTCCGAAGCGTTAATTGCGCAGTTTTATCAGAGTGAAACTGCTGAGACATTCAAACAGTTGTTGCAAAAACATTTATTTATTCAACCAATGGCTGAAAATGGCTTTTACCGTTTTCATGCTTTATTTCGTCGATTTTTAGAATTAAAATGGCAGAAAAATCCGCAACAATTTGTTCAATTGCATGAAAAAGCTGCCTTGTTTTACGTTCAAGAAAACGATGTGCATGCTATTTTACATCATGCATTTAAAACAAATGATTCGAACTTTAGTGGCACACTATTGCAAGATTATGCGGAAAATCTAGTAAAAGCTGGTCAGTTTGAGTGGCTATTAGAGAAAATTCAGCGTTTTTCGGCGGCGGAAAAAGTGAAGTATTATCGTCTCTATTTTTTTGAAGGAGAGTGCCATCGATATCGAGCCTATTATGAAAAGGCTAAATATGCGTACGAAATGACTGAAAAGATGGCTAAAAGCAATCATGATGTGCTCTATATGACAAAGGCACAGGCTGGATTAGCGCACATTTATCTTGATACAATCCAACCTGCATTAGCAGAACCCTATTTAAAGCGTGCCTTACAATTGGCTCCGGAAGCTGCGTTAAGTGAGGAAGCACTTTTAGAATTGCAACGTCAGTATGCAGAGAATCTAGTGAATTTAGGAAAGGCAAAAAAGGCACAACAATTTATAGATGAAGTCAAGTTAAATGAAGCTGTGGTGCATAGGGCAAATGTAGATGTACGGATTTTATTACGCACGGGTCAACTAGTGGAAGCAAAGAATCTTTTGATTGAAAGATTGGAAATGCCTCCGCAATTAGTAGCTACACATAGGGAAAGTGAACTTTTAGCATCCTTTGTTTTCTCCCTATTAGGTCAAGGCAAAGAAGCGTGGTATACCGCTCAGCATGGCATTCGAAGAGGGGTGCGAGAAAAGTCTATTTTTATTGAGGCAGTAGGCTACAATCGAAAAGCGCATGCCTTGCTATTATTAGATTTTCCGAATTATGCTGGAGCTTGTGAAGCCTATGAAAAGGCGATTACGTTAATGAATACCATTAATATTTCGCGTGTAAAGGCGGAACCCTATATGGGACTTGCCATTGCTAAACATGCACAAGGGGATAACGTTGCTGCCAGAAAATATTTAGCTTTAGGTTTGCAGGAAACGGAGCAAGTACAAGATGCTTGGATGACAGCCCTTATTTTACTTGCTGAAGTGAAGGTGATGATTTCATGTCAGGAGTGGCAGGAAGCCAAACAAATATTAGTGAAGGCACATAAGCTATTTCTTGATTGTGGCGATCAATATGGGGAGATGCATGTTTTTTTCTATCAATCTGTTATTGCCTTGCAAGAGAAAAACGCCCATCTATTTTGTCAATGTTTTCAGCACTTTGCTAGTACTTGTATTGCTAATGGCTATCATTATTTTTTTCAAAGGAAATCGATTCTTGGCCCAGCAAATTTAATGATTTTTTATGAGCTTTTGCAGTATAGTGAACACTGTGGGCTAGACAATGCCGAAATTCAAACATTGCGAAATGATTTTCAAATGGAAGGCAATATCGTGTACCCTACAGATGACATACAAGTGAATTTATTTGGTAGTTTAAATTTAATCAGAAATCATAAGAAACTGGGAGATAAAGAATGGCAACGCGAAAAATCGAAGGAGCTCTTTGTGTATTTGTATTGTCATCGCCAACGGTATATGCCTAAAGAGGAAATTGCGCATGCGTTATGGCCAGAACGTTCTGTGGAGACAGTAGATCGCGATTTTAAAGTTGTTTTAAATACTTTGTTAAAAGTGCTAGAACCAAGGCGAAATGCCCGTCAGGATAGCTTTTTTATTCATCGCAAAAACAATATGTATCAGCTACAGCATATTCAGTTTTTGCATATAGATGTCGAACGATTTTATTATTATTATGCATTAGGGATGGAGGAGTTTGACCCTCATTTTTCGGATGAGTGGCTACAACTGGCTGCGCATAGTTATACAGATGTTTTATATGCAGAAAAAAAGCAAATTGATTGGTTGACGCAAGACCGTGATAAATTACAGACTTTATATATTGAAGTACTTGAACGATTAGCCCAAAATGCCACGCGCCAACATCAGTTTAAACAAGCCATTTTTTATGCAGAGAAAATAATTCAAGAAGATATACTTTGGGAAGAAGGGTATCGTCTTTTAATGTATAGTTATTACCAATTGAATAACCGCTCACTGGCATTGAAATGGTATGAAAGATGTGTACAACAATTACAAACAGAGCTCAAAACAACGCCGTTGGAATCAACAATGGCTGTGTATGATTTAATAATGAGCTAGCAAGCATAGGTAAAGCTGTAAATGTTATTTAAATAATTTCGTAATATCTGTCGAATTATTGGAGGAGCTCAAATGCCATTTTGTCAAGTAACGAATGCAACAATCTATTATGAAGAGATAGGTGTAGGACAACCTATTATTATGCTCCACGGATTTACTCCCGATCATCGACTGATGAAGGGATGTATGGAGCCGATTTTTACGCAACGAGAGGGATGGAAACGTATTTATCTTGATTTACCAGGTATGGGTAAATCAAAAGAATATGAACACATCCATAATACAGATGATATGTTAGAAGCAGTAGTAGAATTTATCCAGACAGTTTTGCCGAGTCAATCTTTTGTTATAGCGGGTGAATCTTATGGTGGGTACTTAACAAGAGGTATAATGCAGAAACTTGAGGATCGTATTTTAGGTGTTGCCCTTATTTGTCCGATGATTGTACCCGAAAAACAAGATCGCATTGTGCCAGCACATACGATTGTTGCAACTGATCAACCTTTTTTAGCCACATTGACGAAACAAGAAGTAGACGATTTCAGCACCCATCAAGTGGTCTTAGATGCATATAACTGGCATCGATATACGAATGAAGTATTAGTTGGCTGTCAACTGGCAGATGAGGCTTTTCTTGAAAAAATCCTGCAAAACTATGGGTTTTCCTTTGCTTTAAAGGACATTCCTTTCCAACAACCGAGTCTGTTTTTAGTAGGCAAGCAAGATTCGGTCGTCGGCTATCAAGATGCCCTTGACTTGCTTAAATTTTTCCCAAGAGCAACATTCACCATCTTAGATAGAGCAGGGCATAATCTCCAAATAGAACAATCACATCTTTTTCATGTGCTTGTTAGCGAATGGTTAGATCGAGTAGAAGAAACGAATTGCTCTTTTTTCTTGTAGCGCAAGTACTAGTATAAAAGAGGGGAATGTATAGACATTACTTGAATGAGTTTGGTCATGAGCCAAACTCATTTTTTATTTTCTTTAAATTAATATCCCAAATTTGTAACTGATTTGTAACTGGACTTTTATATAGTAAATGCATGGCGAAGAAAGCGCTTTCTATAGTTCACAATGAAAGGGGTTTTGGGATGAAAAAGTATTGGTTAGTGTTACTGTTAGCCGTTTTGACTTTGTTGATAGCAGCTTGTAATGGGGAAGGAGCAAAAGAAAGCTCCACTGACAGTTCTGCTTCCAAGGAAGCGGAAGGAGAACAAGGCGGCACGATTAAAATCGGAGTACTGGCGTCATTGACAGGTGCTTTAGAATCGTACGGAAAGCAAACACAGCGTGGGTTTGACTTAGGTATCGAATATGCAACAAACGGTAGCATGGAGGTAAACGGTAAAAAAATAGAAATTGTCTATGAAGATACAGAAACGAAACCCGAAGTAGCCGTACAAAAGGCTACCAAACTGCTAGAAGATGATAAAGTCGATTTTTTAGTTGGTTCATCTAGCTCTGGTGATACGCTCGCTGTCCTGCCATTAGCAGAGGAATACGAAAAAATTATGGTCGTTGAACCAGCAGTAGCTGATAGTATTACTGGTGCAGAATTTAATGACTATATATTCCGTACAGGGCGAAACTCCTCACAAGATGCATATGCTGCAGCGGCTGCTATCGCTAACAAGGGCGTTAAAATTGCAACATTTGCTCCTGATTACTCATTCGGCTGGGATGGGGTAAAAGCATTTAAAACAGCGGCGGAAAAACTAGGTGCAGACATTGTTTTAGAAGAATATGCCGATCCAGCAGCAACGGATTTTACATCTAATTTGCAAAAAGTGATTGATGCCAAGCCGGATTATTTATTTGTTGTGTGGGCTGGGGCTAACTCGCCTTGGAATCAAATTGCCGATCTTAAAATTCAAGAGAAAGGCATTAAAATTTCTACAGGCGCGCCAGATATTATTGCCCTAAAGTTTATGAATCCGCTAATAGGAATGGAAGGGTTCTCGGTGTACTATCATACGTTGCCACAAAATGATGTGAATCAATGGTTAGTTGAGGAGCATCAAAAACGCTTTGATGAAGTGCCAGATTTATTTACACCTGGTGGGATGTCTGCCGCGATTTCGATTGTAGAAGCGTTGAAAAAATCGCAAGGGGACGCGGACGGAAAGAAACTAATTGGCATTATGGAAGGAATGTCATTTGAAACGCCAAAAGGCACAATGACTTTCCGAAAAGAAGATCATCAAGCCTTACAGTCGATGTATTCGATTCGTTTAGAACAACAAGAGGGTGTTGACTATCCAGTGCCCGTGCTAATTCGTGAGCTTAGTCCTGAGGAAACGGCACCACCGATTTCGAATTAGACGATCCTTCCTTTACTTGGAGAGACAGAAAAACAATGTCATTCTGTCTCTCTTCATCTCTTCTTTGGAAGAGCAGGTGAAGAGCAATAGAAACATTGGAAAGGAGATTAATATGGAACCTATTTTGCGAACAGAAAATTTAACGATTCGATTTGGTGGTCATATTGCGGTCGATCACGTGAACTTTACGATGCCAGAAAAACATTTGAAATCCATTATAGGTCCGAATGGGGCAGGCAAGACGACATTCTTTAATCTAATTAGTGGAGAGTTAAAACCCACTGCTGGTGATGTGTATTTTAAAGGACAGTCGCTTGCGCAAGCATCTTCGGTTGAAAGAACACGTATGGGGCTAGGCCGTTCATTTCAAATTACTAATGTTTTTCCAAATTTAACAGTGTTAGAAAATGTGCGACTAGCTGTGCAATCTAAAGAAAAAATACGTTATCAAATGTTTCGTCATTTTAAAAGTTATCAAGCAATTACAGAAAAAGCGGAAGAGCTATTGACGCTTGTTTTACTCCATAACAAAAGAGATGCGTTGACAACGATGCTGTCGCATGGGGAAAAACGCAAATTAGAAATTGCGATGTTGCTTGCACTGGATACGGAAATTTTACTGCTAGATGAGCCTACTGCCGGTATGTCATTAGAAGAAGTACCAGCTATTTTAGAAGTAATTCGAACAATTAAACATAAAGGGGATAAAACCATTCTGTTAATTGAACACAAGATGGATATGATTTTGGATTTGTCTGATTCCATTATGGTGTTATTTAATGGTCAGCTTCTTGCCGATGGAACACCAGATGCCATTATGCAAAATGAAACCGTACAAAATGCTTATTTAGGAGGTCTGTATGATGAACACCTTACTGAAATTACATGATGTTCATACGCATATTGGGCAATACCATATTTTGCAGGGTGTGAATTTTGAGGCGATGGCAGGGCAGGTCAGTGTTCTGCTAGGGAGAAACGGCGCGGGGAAAACAACCACATTAAAAACGATTATGGGCTTGACACCCGCTTCACAAGGCGATGTTCAATTTCAAATGCAATCGATAAAAAAAAGCCCAACCCATAAAGTGGCGAAATTAGGTATTGGCTATGTACCCGAAAACCAAGGAATCTTTTCCGATTTAACGGTAGAAGAAAATATGAAAGTGGCGATGCGCAAAGAGAATACGGCTGCTATGGAGCGACAGCAATATGTACTAGAGCTTTTTCCGGATTTAAAGAAATTTTGGAAAAAAGCTGGTGGCCATCTTTCTGGTGGTCAAAAACAAATGCTATCAATGGCAAGAGCATTTATCAATGATAGTCAATTGATTTTGATTGACGAGCCTTCTAAAGGGCTTGCGCCAATTGTTGTGGAGAAAGTGATGGAAGCCATTGTTGAAATGAAGAAGCAAACATCCATTGTCCTTGTGGAGCAAAACTTTATGATGGCCAGTCGAATTGGCGATACGTATACATTAATTGATGATGGTAAAACAGTACATTCAGGAAACATGAAAGAGCTTATTCAAAATGAAGAGTTGAAGCGTAAATATCTTGGCATTGGATAAAGGAGGTGTAGTTTATTGGAGCTAATTGTAAATTTGGTTATTAACGGGCTGGCTACAGGCATGTTAATCTTTTTGCTTGCAGCAGGGCTGACATTAATTTTTGGGCTAATGGATGTTTTGAATTTTGCACATGGTGGATTATTTGTCTGGGGTGCTTATGCAGGGATATTTACGTATATGTACACAGAAAGTTTCTTAATTGGCATTATTGGAGCGCTTGTTGCAGGTGCCATTTTAGGTTTATTAACAGAAAAGTTTATTATTACACCAGTATATGGTAATCATATTCAACAAATATTAATCACTTTAGGGTTAATGCTTGTATTACAAGAAATGATTAAGGTCGTGTTTGGCCCAAATGGTGTGTCCGTGAAAACGCCTAGCTATTTAGCAGGGAGTTGGGAATTTGGCGATGTCATTATAATTAAATATCGATTATTTATTATTGTAGTAGGTTTTGTGATTTTCGGGATTTTCCAATACATGCTGAAGCGAACAAAGATTGGGCTAATTGTACGAGCAGGTGTACAGGATAAAGAAATGGCGCAAGCACTTGGTATTCATATTAAACAAGTATTCTTATATGTCTTTATGGTAGGTGCTGCTTTAGCCGCATTGAGCGGTATGTTAATGGCACCATATTCGGGTGTTATTTATGCCGAGATGGGGATGGAATATGCAATATTAGGCTTTATCGTTGTTGTGATAGGAGGCATGGGAAGTTTTTCAGGCTCGCTGCTCGCTGCAATTTTAGTAGGGCTTGCTGGTAGTTTTATGGCTTATTATGTACCGGTGTTATCACTTGCTGTCAATATGATCCTCATGGCCATCGTGCTAATTTTCCGACCACAAGGCTTATTTACAATCGGGAAGGAGCGATCGACATGATGAAAAAGCTGACGTGGAAGCATCTTAGTTTTATTCTTATGTTAGCCATCCTCGTACTTCTGCCATTCGTCAATGATTCAAGGACATTGATTATCTTATTAACGCAAATTTTTATCTTTGGTATTTTAGCAATGAGCTATGATATTTTGCTTGGTTATACAGGGATAGTATCGTTTGGGCACGCCATGTTCTTTGGAATAGGTGCTTATACAACAGCAGTCATGCTGAAGCAAGTCGATACGACACTTTCTATCTTTTTATTGTCCATTGTTGTAGGGATGTTTTTAGCAGGCATTGTTAGTTTTGTTGTTGGATTACTAACTTTGCGTTTAAAAAGTCACTTTTTTGCGATGCTCACACTCGCTTTTTCTGGATTGTTTTTAGTTGTTGCTGAAAAATGGCGTTCCATTACATATGGCAATGACGGGTTTACATTTAGAGCGCCAGAAATGTTTAAAGATCGTATAACCTTTTATTTCTTTGTACTCGCATGTTTAGTAGTTGTATTTATTACGCTCTATCGCTTCGTACAGTCACCAACCGGGCGTATTTTAATCGCGGTGCGCGAAAATGAGCAAAGAACAAAATCATTAGGATTTCAGACCTTACATTATAAAGTAATCGCATCAATTATAGCTGGGACGGTAGCTAGCTTAGCGGGTTCACTTTATGCGCTGTCATTACGATTTGTTAATACAAGTGTTATGACGATGGACATCACGCTAGATGCATTATTAATGACGATTATTGGAGGCGTCGGTACATTAGTTGGACCATTGCTTGGTGCTGCCGTGATTGAGTATGCACAACATACACTTTCAGGCATGGCGAGAGATTATCCAATTTTTGAACGTTGGATTATTTTCTTTGGCATTCTCTATATTTTAGCCGTCATCTTTTTCCCAAAAGGGATTATAGGCTCCATCCGTTTTATGATTTGGAATTGGAGAAGGAAGCTTAAAGCAAAAAGGAAAACACCACCTGCCCTGTCACATGAAAAGGAGGGGTTTGAATGACTGTAGGTATTGTCAGTACAGGAATCTATATGCCCAAAAGGAAAATGACCGCAACCGAAATTGCAGCGCGTTCGATGATTCCTGAGCACATTATTCGACATAAATTGGGTATACACGAAAAACCAATTCCTGATGAACAAGATCATACGGTGCAAATGGGCATTTGGGCTGCACAAGAGGCTATACAAAAAGCAGGGATTGAACCTAAAACAATTGATGTCGTGATGTATATAGGGGAAGAACATAAGGAATATCCACTTTGGACGGCTTCCATCAAAATGCAAGAAGAGCTTGGTGCCGTCAATGCTTGGGCATTCGATGTGCAGTTACGCTGTGGGACGACGATTATGGCACTAAAGTTAGCGAAAAGCTTAATGGAATCTGATGACAGCATTCACACCGTGTTACTTGCAGGAGGATATCGAAATGTTGATTTTATCGATTATCGCAATCCGAGAACACGCTTTATGTATAATTTGGGCGCTGGCGGGGGTGCTATTGTTTTACAAAAAAATTACAAGCACAACCATTTATTAGAGGCGGATATTATGACAGATGGTTCTTTTTCAGAGGATGTTGTTGTCCCCGTTGGAGGCACTAAAAAGCCTCTGACACCAGAAGATTTAGCGAATAACTTGTACCAATTAGATGTTTTAGATCCAGTCGGTATGAAAGAACGGCTTGAGCAAAAATCTTTAAATAATTTTTTAAAGGTCATTCGTACATCTTTAGCGAAAAGTGGATTAAAAGAAGAACATATTCGCTACATCGCCATGCTTCATATGAAGCGCTCTGCGCACGCATATATCCTATCAGAACTGGGTTTGAAAGAGGAACAATCCATTTATCTTCAAGACTATGGTCATATTGGACAAATTGATCAAATATTATCATTACAGCTTGCGTTAGAGCAAAAGCGTATTGTGGATGGGGACATTGTCACGCTTGTTAGTGCGGGTATCGGCTATGTATGGGGAGCTATAACAATTCGCTGGGGATAGGGAGGAAGCACGATGTTACAAACGGTTCAACTAAAAAATGGGGAAACAATGGCTTATCGTAAGCGGGATGGAGGTAACCAAACGTTATTGTGTATTCATGGTAATATGACCTCCTCCAAACATTGGGATGTGCTGTTGGAATCTCTAGATACAAACTACACGATTTATGCCATTGATTTAAGAGGTTTTGGAGGTTCATCTTATCATCAACCTATTCGCGCTATTCAAGATTTTAGTGATGATGTCAAACTATTTGTGGATGCCATTGACTTAGACCATTTTGACATGATTGGCTGGTCCACAGGCGGAGCAGTATGCATGCAGTTTGTTGCAAATTATCCGGGTTATTGTCAACGGCTGATTTTATTAGCTTCCGCTTCGACAAGGGGGTATCCATTTTATAGTGATTTCGGTACGGGCATTCCAGCCGCATTCAAAAGAGCTGCCACGTATCAAGAAGTACTGATGGATACGTCGAAAACAAAGACGGTACAAGGTTTCTACGATACAAAAAATAGCCAAGGTCTGAAGTCGATTTGGGATACATTCATTTATACCCATCGTCAGCCCGACCCTGAACACTATGATGCCTATGTAGCCGATATGCTCACACAAAGAAATTTAGCCGAAGTTTACCACGCGTTAAATACTTTTAATTTAAGTGCAGTAGATAATGAAGTGGCGAAAGGGACGAATGAAGTACAACAACTAAACATTCCGATTTTAGTGTTAAGAGGAGACCGTGACTTAGTGATTACGGAGCAAATGAATGAGGAAACAATGGGCGATTTAGCAAAGCATGCACAATTTGTTAGTTTAAAAAATTGTGGGCATTCTCCGCTAATCGATGATTTACAACAACTGCTATTTGAAATTGAAACATTTTTACAATTTGGAGGGAAAATCAATGCGCTTAAACAATAAAGTAGCCATTATTACAGGGGCGGCAAACGGGATAGGATTTGCTGCAGCAGAACGATTCATAGAAGAAGGAGCCGTTGTATATCTTGCGGATTTTGATGACAATGCGGGAAAAATGGCAGCCAATCAACTAGGTGAAAAAGCTATATTCGTGCAGGTTAACGTAGCAGATAGAGAGAGTGTGAAAAAGCTTGTGACAACTGTGATCGAGCAAGCTGGTCGCATTGATATTTTAGTAAATAATGCAGGAATAACACGCGATGCCATGTTGTCAAAAATGACAGAAGACCAATTTCAACAAGTACTTGATGTCAACTTGTCAGGGGTTTTCCACTGCACGCAAGAAGTTAGTGTTCATATGATAGCTGCTGGATACGGAAAAATTATTAATACCTCCTCGGTAAGTGGTGTATATGGAAATGTAGGGCAAACAAATTATGCTGCTTCAAAGGCGGCGATTGTAGGTATGACAAAAACATGGGCAAAAGAGTTAGGGCGTAAAGGCATCAATGTAAATGCGGTGGCACCTGGATTTACAGAAACTGAAATGGTCAAAAAGATGCCTGAAACGGTACTGGAAAAAATGCGTGCAATCGTGCCACTTCAACGATTAGGTACACCTAGGGATATTGCTAATGCTTATTTATTTTTAGCATCTGAAGAGGCTTCCTATGTCCACGGTCATACACTCCATGTGGATGGCGCTATTATGATGTGATAAAGGAGGAGTTCAAGATGTTTGCAGAGCAAGCTTGGATTTTAAATCGTGCATCTTTAACACCGAATCGGCCAGCATTAGTGAACTTAGAAACAAATGAACAATGGACTTATCGGCAATTAACACTTGAAATCGCCAAATGGAGCCATTTTTTTGAAGTTCAAGGATTACAATCAGGTAGCCGAGTAGCGGTTTTTTCTCGAAATAATAGTCACTTATTTGCTATATTATTTGCTTGTGGATTACGGGGGCTGATTTATGTTCCTTTAAACTGGCGCTTAAGTGCAGAGGAGTTAAATGAAATTGTTGCAGATGCTACACCTTCTTTACTTTTATATGACCAAGGAATACCATGCCCTTTACAACTTGCAACGATGTACCCTATTCAACAAGTTCTGCCGTCAGCGACTATTGCGAGCTCAATAGAACTGGATTTAAATGAACCTTGGCTAATGATTTATACAGGTGGCACAACTGGCAAAGCAAAGGGGGTAGTGTTGTCTTTCAATTCTGTAAATTGGAATGCAATTAATACAATTATTAGTTGGGGGTTATGTGAAGACGATTGTACGTTAAACTATATGCCCATGTTTCATACGGGTGGGCTTAACGCACTATCCATTCCATTGTTAATGGCGGGTGGGACGGTTGTTATCGGTGATAAGTTTGAAGCGGAAACAGCACTCAAAGCAATTAATTTCTATAAGACAACGATTTCGCTTTTTGTCCCAACGATGTATCAAGCCATGATAACGACAAACTATTTTCACAAAAGTAGTTTTCCCACTGTAAAAGTGTTTTTATCTGGCGGCGCACCGTGCCCACTTCCGATATATGATGCGTTTTTTAAAAAGGGACTTTTTTTTAAAGAAGGTTATGGCTTAACAGAGGCTGGACCGAACAATTTTTATATCTCACGTGAAGAAGCCTATGTCAAAAAGGGGGCAGTGGGTAAAAGTATGCAATTTAATGAGGCGAAAATTATCAATCAAGCGGGTGAAAGCTGCGCTGCCCATGAAGTAGGCGAACTGTTCGTTAGAGGCAAGCATATGTTTCGATTTTATTGGAATAATCAGCAGGAAACCGACAATACGATACGAGATGGCTGGTTAAGGACTGGTGATTTAGCGACAATGGATGAAGAAGGGTATTTTTATATCGTCGGTCGTAGGAAAGACATGATTATTAGTGGTGGGGAGAACGTCTATCCGCAAGAAGTGGAGCAATGCATACTTCGTCATCAGCTCGTAAAAGAAGCGGCAGTCATTGGAGCACCAGATAATTATTGGGGCGAAATTGTCACAGCATTTATTGTCTGCCATCATAAGTCAGATACGTTAGTAGACGAAGTAGAAAACCTGTGTCGAAGCTATTTAGGTCACTATAAAATCCCGAAAAAAATTATTATGATTGATGAATTACCAAAAACGATTGTTGGGAAAATTGATAAAAAAGCGCTTCAATTGCAATTAAAAAGCTCTTGAAGATAGGTAAGGTGTGCGAAATCGCCACGAAAGACGCCGACACCGCCAATAAGATGGGGGAAATCGCCACAAAAATCACAACAATCGTCCGAAAAGGCAGAAAGCGTATTTGGATTGGAGCCTTGTAAGATACCCAGTTGATAGGGATTGTTCGCTAACTTTTGCTTTTTTTATCTACTTTTCTCACAATGCTTCCCATTAGTCCTACATCACAGTAAAATAGAGTAGGTTAGGGGGATTCTATTTTGAAAGATCAACGCTTTAAAATTGCGCATCGTGAGGCGCTTATTGGCATTGGGCTTGTATTTGTCAACTTTGCGATTTGGTATGGCTTTGCCTATGGTCTAGGTTCGGGGGATCCAACAGCGTATTCGTATGTATTGGGTTTCCCAGCGTGGTTTTTCTATAGTTGCATCGCTGGAACAGGTTTTATGATTGTATTAATCTGGCTCGTCTTAAAGCTCTTTTTTAAAGAGGTACCATTTGATGACGGGGAGGTGGATGAATAATGCATTGGCAAGTTATTTTTCCGCTTCTTGTTTTTTTAATTATTATTTTTGGGATTGGCATATGGGCGAATAAGCATGTTCGTTCATCGAATTCATTTTTACAGGAATATTTTCTTGGCGGTCGTGAAATGGGCGGCTTTATCCTAGCAATGACGATGATTGCCACGTATGGTAGTGCAAGCAGCTTTATCGGTGGACCGGGTGTTGCTTATAATAAAGGGCTTGGATGGGTCTTGTTAGCGATGGCTCAACTGCCAGCAGGCTATTTTGTACTGATGATACTAGGCAAGAAATTTGCCATTATTGCTCGCCGCTATCAAGCGATTACATTAATTGATTTTTTACGTGAACGCTACAAAAGCCATGTCATCGTTATATTGTCAGCGATTAGTATTATTGTCTTTTTATTTTCTGCGATGATGGCACAATGGGTCGGGGGCGCGCGCTTAATTGAATCATTAACAGGTCTTAACTATACAGCAGCACTCTTTATTTTTGCTGTTTCAGTATTAATTTATGTGATTATCGGAGGATTCCGTGCTGTAGCGTTAACGGATACGGTTCAAGGTTCCATTATGGTGATTGGTACTGTAATTTTACTGATTGGGACAATCGTTGCCGGTGGTGGCATCGATCAAATTATGACGTCCCTTGTTGCGGAAAATCCAAACCTAGTGTCACCATTTGGTGCTGAAGGGGAACTGACACCATTGTACGTCTCAACATTTTGGATTTTAATCGGCATTGGTGTGGTAGGGCTTCCTCAAATAGCAGTCCGCGCCATGAGCTATAAAGATTCCAAAAGTATGCATTTAGCGATTATTATTGGCACAATTGCTATTGGGACAATTATGTTCGGGATGCACTTGATTGGTGTATTAGCCCGTCCAGTAATTCCTGGCATTGAAATTGGTGATAAGGTGATGCCGTTGCTTACGTTAAAAGTGCTGCCGCCGTTTTTAGCGGGCATTGTGTTAGCAGCTCCAATGGCAGCGACGATGTCTACCGTGAATGCGTTGCTTATGCTAGTTAGTTCAACAGTGGTAAAGGATATTTATTTAAACTATATCAAGCCCACTGCCAATGATCGAGAAATTAAGCGTGCTAGCTTCGTGGTAACAACGGTGATTGGTTTGGCAGTCGTTGTATTTGCGTTAAATCCGCCAGATTTACTTGTTTGGCTCAATTTATTTGCATTTGGTGGCTTAGAGGCTGTCTTTATTTGGTCAGTTGTGCTAGGGTTGTATTGGAAAAAAGCCAATAAATACGGGGCGATTGCGTCCATGATTACGGGCATGACGTTATATATTATGATTGATCGCTTTTATCCGACGATTTTTGGTATGCATACGGTGACCATCCCGATAGTAGCTTCATTGATTATCTTTGTTATTGTCAGTTGGCTAACAGCTCATAAATTTAAAGATGAAAAACTATTTTTCTAATGATGAAAACCTCGAGTGACAACGCTTGGGGTTTTTCTTTTTGCCACTATAGAATAGAAAAACCGTTAGCATCATGTATGCTAACGGCTTGAATCTTAATAAAATACTTTATCTAGATTATATTTTGCGCGGAATGTGTTAATCGCATATGTTTCGTAAATTTCACGTTCCATTGGATCATCAATTTCATACACTTCGATTTTGAAAATTTCATCACGGTATTTTTTCATTGGTGATACATTATCTTCAAAATGCTTTTTAATACGTTGGCGAATTTTACGTGCTTTCCCTACAAATAATAGCTCATTTTTTTCATTATAAAATAAGAAAATGCCACCTTTTTCGCGAGTGATTTTATGGAAATCAATAAAACCGTGGAAAGGCGTAATTTCTACATCCCCTGGTTTTAATACTTGCTCACGTTGACGAATTACTAAGTCTGGTTTTGGGAGTTCAATTTTAATCAAAATATTCACGTTCCTCTCTGTTACTAAAGGTATATGTTAACATAATACCTCTATGATTGCCATTACGATTTATTGGTTCCATTAATTTTCGTGTATGCCTATTAGAATTGGGACTGGCTGTCAAAAATATAACTTGATAGTAGTGTTTAACAATTCATAAGCTTCCATTCGTTTAAATACAAAATATTCTATGTATTATTGAAATTCTTAATTGTTCATGATACAATTCTTTTTAATTGAATAATCTTATCAAGAGAAGCTGAGGGATTTGGCCCTATGACGCTTCAGCAACCTCTAACATTGTTAGAAAGGTGCTAATTCCACCAAAGGATTTTTCCTTTGAGAGATAAGAGTGAACGTGATAATTATCCTTCTCATTCTTGCTCTTATGGAATGAGGGGGATTTTTTAATTTACATAGAGAGAAAAAAATGAAAGAAAAGGGGACAACAATATGCCAATTAATATTCCGAAAAACTTACCAGCTGGAGAACATTTACGTGAGGAAAAAATATTCGTCATGGAAGAAGATCGTGCCAAAACACAACAAATTCGTCCGTTAAATATTTTAATATTTAATTTAATGCCGGAAAAAGAGAAAACAGAATTACAATTACTTCGATTGCTTGGAAATACGCCATTACAAGTCAATATAACATTTTTAAATACGGCAACACACGAGTCTAAAAATGTTAGTAAATCGCATTTACAACTCTTTTATTCAACATTTAACGAGATACGCCATCGTCGCTTTGACGGGATGATTATTACGGGTGCACCAGTGGAAAAAATGGCATTTGAAGAAGTGAATTATTGGGAAGAAATCTCAGAGATAATGGATTGGTCTGCTAAAAATGTCACATCTGTCTTGCATATCTGTTGGGGTGCACAGGCTGCCTTATATCATCACTATGGCATCGGAAAATTTGAATTACCAGAAAAGTGTTCGGGTGTATATTCACATGTGATTACGGATTTAACGGTCGATTTAGTAAGAGGATTTAGTGATTTATTTACAGCACCACATTCGCGGTATACTTCTGTTTCAATCGAAGAAGTACGCAATCATCCGGAATTACGTTTACTATCGTATTCAGAAGATGCAGGCGTTTTTATTGTCCAATCAAAAGATAATAAAAATATTATGATTACTGGGCACTTAGAATACGATGCGACAACACTAGCCGATGAATATAGTCGCGATGTGGCAAAAGGAATCGACATTGCAGTGCCTGTTAACTATTTCCCAAATGATGACCCTGCTAAAGAACCTATTAATACATGGCGAGCACATACCCATTTATTATTCTCCAATTGGCTAAACTACTATGTTTATCAAGAAACGCCGTATGAATGGGATTTTGTTGATGAAATTGAATACCATATCTAATTTGTCGCTTTCCATTTGCTTTTGTGAAGATTTAAAAAATCCAATTTCTCAATCGAAATACTGAGAAATTGGATTTTTTATGTTGTTTCACTTGAGTTCAATGTACTTTGGTCAGTTTGTTGATTTGAACAATCACCGGCTGTTTTGCTTTTTATCTTTCGCATTTTTGCAATGACAAGTAATAAGAGGGCTAACAAGACAGTGAATAAGCCTGAATACAGCGGCCAAATTTTTTGATTATAATTATTAGAATGCACAATATTCGGATGAACAATTTGAGACAACGCAATCATGCACATTCCTAATGGCAAAATCAATGGTCGTGGATCTTTAATATTTAGGATTTGTGCTATACCTATTACAGAAGCATAAAAATAGAGAAAAGTTCGAATATAGATGGAGATAATCCACATGACAGCCATAACAATTTCAACACGTTGAAAGAAATTGCCTATAGAAATCCGTTGAGCCAGTGCATAGCTAGGAAATGACTCAATGGAAGTATTCGTTGGACCAATTACGAGTGTTGAGAGGGCGATAATGATAATTAATACAATTCCTCCGCAGAGCGTGCCGAAATAAAATCCTTTTTGTGCTGCTTTCGGTATATTGACAGCAGAAGGGAAAATCATAAGTAACATAACGAGCGGGAATGAAAAAATACTCATAAATTTAAGAATACCGGTTATTAAAGATGTTGTGTTTGTTTCAAAAATAGGTTGGATATTTTCAATATTAATTTGAGGCGAAATACAAACAAGAAATACAATAAATATAAATAGAAATATAGGAAATAGGATTTCTGCTGACCGTGCAAACACTTCAATGCCTAGAAACGATGCAAAAACAAGAATAATGGTAAATAATACAGCAAAGGACAAAGTAGGTGTCTCGGGCATTACTTCTGTTTGCATAAAGATGCCAATAAAATATAACAATTCACTAGCTGAAAAAAATGCGAGAGTGATAAACCCTAGAGAGGTCAAAGTTCCAAAAAATTTACCTAAAATTTTTCCATTTGCTTCGACAAACGTAAGGTGCGGTGTTTGAGTTCCAAGGCTTGTATACAATTTTACAATTAAAAAGCTTAATAAGACGCCAATAGTTGCGCCAATCCATGCATCTTGATGAAGCTGCTTTGTAATGCTCGCTGGCACAATTAATATGGCCGTCCCGATAGAATGGAGAAGGGTAATGATTGTAAATTGTCTGGCACTAAGTAATTGTTTTTCCATTAGTCACTACCCTTTCTAGTCATTCTTATTAAAAAAATGATAATAACATTTTCCTAATAGGTGTAAAAATAAATGTAATAAAATCTAATGGGCTAGGGATATTTATTTTTAAACCAATGGCGATATTTAAAATGGCGCCTATAAACAATAAAATAGAAAAGGCGAATATTGTTTTTTTTTCGCCTTTTTTCAACAATGGGGGAATCATAATATAAGCAATCATCAACGAAACAAGTATGACGATCATGCTAATAAACATCGTGAGTTACTCCTTTGAATTGTACAATAATGAGTTTTGGATTGTTCCTAATCCTTGGGTTGTGACCTGTACATGAATCGTAACAGGTACAGTTGGATAAAGTGTTGACCATTCTTTATGAATCTTTTCCCACTTTTTCGGATCGCTGCGATGGAGTGCCTCGCTAAAACCTAATAAATCGAGCTTATAATTTTTCTGAATAATAGCTAAAGTTTTTTCTGTATGTGCTTTTATCTTTTCTGCTGTCTTTTTGTCGATCTGTTGAATGGTGTGGTTTTGGGTTAAATTAATGGCACAATTCACTTCACCAATATTTTGCGTAACATCAATTTTTATTGTGATGTGCGGCGTACCATTTTTGAAAGTCCCTTTAATTTTGGAGGACGAACTCGTAATTTCAGTGGATAACTCTCCACCTTTAGGGCACGCGAGAACTTCTACTGTACTTTTAATTTTGTTATTCAAGTAATTAAAATAAATACTGTCATCTTCTGATAATAACCCGACTAATTTATCCTCTTTAAACATAGCGATACCCGCATATTTTAAAATAACAGGTGTTTTAATTCTTTCTACATTGGTTTGGTCAATCCCTAATTGCAAATCTCCTTGTATCTCAACTGCTGATAAAACGGCACTTTTTTCTTTACCACTAAGGGTGTTGAGCAATTCATCTGTGCGAACAGATAAGGTTGAGCCCCATGATTTTTCCGACACTTTGATCGAATTTAATAATTTATTGGCGGGCATTTTTTCAATGGGTGTTAAGACATTCAGCACTTCTTTTGCCGCTGTTTTATGAGATACTACAAGATCAAAGTCGTTTCTAAATTCATGATCTCTTGCAATAAAATCTAGTGGTTCGTTTAAGCCTGCCTCTGCTAATTCTTCACCTATTACGACAATTTGCAAATGAGCAAAATAAGGTTTCCGAGGTGTTAACGTTGTCATTCTTCTAATGGCCTCAAACACACTTTTTCCTTTAGCATGGTAGGTAACAACGGGTGCGCGTCCACTGGATGGTTGCTTTGAAGAAATTTGACTCGGATCTACTACTTGAATGGAAACTTCAAAATCCTCATCGACCTTATCGATACCTAGTGCCACGACGATTGCTAATTCGTTTAATTCTCGCTTACTCCAGCAACCACTCAATAATAAAGTGAGGATTAAGAATAACAAAATCATCTTTCTGTTTGACATGATGGATTCCTCATTTGCACTTTAATGTTTAGTTCTTTTTTTCGTGATATTGTTGTTCTCGAACATTATTTTTTTGACTAACCAATCGCGGTCTTGTCAATAACTTTCTGCGTGGGAACAAGACCATCGCATCTTTTTGGTCTTTTACAATTAATGGCCCGAATGGACTCATATATGGTACACCAAAAGATCTTAAACTACATAAATGAAGGATAATCATCATAATGCCGAACATCACCCCAAATAAACCAAAAATCGCAGCTAATATCATAAGAGGGAAGCGTAGGACACGAATCGTATTTGATAAGCCGTAAGAAGGAAACAGGAAACTACAAATGGCTGTTAATGCCACGATAATGACCATCACCGCGGATACTACGCCAGCTTCCACGGCAGCTTGTCCTATTACTAACGTACCGACAATGGATACGGCTGGACCAATCGTTCTTGGCATCCGTAGACCTGCCTCTCGCAATATTTCAAAGGCAACTTCCATAATTAGTGCTTCAACGACGGCGGGGAAGGGCACGCCTTCTCGCTGTGAAGCGATACTAATAAGCATTGGCGTCGGAAGCATTTCTTGATGAAAGGTCGTAATAGCCACATATAAAGAAGGCATAATTAATGCAAGCGAAATACCAAAAAAACGTAAAAGGCGGATTAGGGAACTAATAATCCAATTTTGGTAATAATCTTCTGCAGCCTGTAAAAAGGATGTAAATACGACAGGGACGGTTAACACAAGAGGTGTTCCATCCACTAATATCGCAATTCGACCTTCTAATAATTCACCGGCAATAACATCTGGCCGTTCTGTATTATAAATCATTGGAAATATGGAATATTTCGAGTCCTGAATAAAATCCTCAATATAGCCGGTTTCTAATACACCATCAATTTTAATTCGATCTAGTCGGTCAAGCACCTCTTGTACAATTTTGTCATTGGCTATGCCATTGATATACATAACAGCTACATCTGTTTGGGTTACCTCTCCTATGACCCGAGATTTTATCCAAAGATTAGGGCTTTTTATTTTGCGACGAATGAGTGCTGTGTTGGTCCGCAATGTTTCAGTAAAAGATTCGCGGGGCCCTCTAATCACAGATTCTGTTTGTGGCTCGGTGACGGCTCGATCTTTTGCGTTTTTAGTATCTGTTCCAATTGCCACGGATTGCCCTTCTAATAAAATGACGGTCTCACCATTTAAAATGGACGTAAATAATGCGGTAAAATCAAAAAGATCTTTTACATCACCTACCGCTAAACAATGTTTTTTCATATAGTCATTTATGTTGTCAATTTTATTTTCCGGTTCGTTGTCAATTTCAAGCAGTAGATTTTCAAGTATAAAATCCGTAATAACAGTTTTGTCAGAAATACCATCAATGTTGATAATGGCGATAGATAAACAATCAAGTTTGTCGATAATAATTTCACGAATAATCACATCATTACTATGACCAAGTGCTTCTTTGATTGTAAAAATATTTTCTGAAAGCGAAGTGTGCAGTAAATTCGTTAATGGCTGTTGGGAGGTATTGTTGTTTTCTGAAACGGGCATTTATATTCCTCCTCAGAGTATAGATTGACTAGTATGAGGATGGTCAATTTTGCGGAGAGCTAAACCAAAACAAGTCAACTTAAGATGGTTTAGTTTTGAAATAAAAAACAGCATTTCCTTTCAATAGCGAAAGGAAATACTGTGTTATTTTTTATAGTCATACTTTAATTCGTGAAGTTGTTCGTCTACATCAACGTGTAAGGTATAATCGTTAAAAAACCATAAATCTTTTTCGTCAATATAGTATGTGACATCGTCTACTACAGTTTGAACGCCTATCTCAATCGGTTCTTCACGTGTCATCCCTAGGGAAAAACCTTCATGAAATGGACTTGAGCCGCCATATCTAGCATAAAAGCGAATTGAATCACCTTTTTCGACTTCCATTTCATTTTTAAACCATTGTAAAGCTTGCGCTGTCAGTGCGATATTCATGCGAGAACTCCTTTCATTTTTAAAGCCATTTAACTTTTGGCTCCGTGCCATTTTTAATGCGCGAAATATTTGCTCGGTGTCGATAAATGATAAAGGTAAATAAAAAGGCTACTAAAATCCCTAATGCAAAGTCGCCTGTCACAAAATAATAGATTATCGAATAAATTAATGCGACGAGTGCCGCAATCATGGATGTGAGGCTGACAATTTTCGTGAGCTTTAATGTTACGATAAAAGTGATGAATAGTAAAATGAATAGAGGCCAAGAATAGCCTAGAAGGACGCCAGCTGAAGTAGCAACCGCTTTACCGCCACGGAAATTTGCAAAGATTGGGAACATATGTCCAATGACCGCAACAAGCCCTAAAATAAGTGAGTGGATCGTGACATCAGCAAATACTGGTAGCGTCACTAGTAACACGGCTGCTGTTCCTTTTAAAACATCCATCACCGTCACCACTAAACCCGCTTTTTTTCCTAATATACGGAAAGTATTGGTAGCCCCTAAATTGCCACTACCATGCTCGCGAATATCTGTTTTGTAAAATATTTTGCCAATCCATAACCCAGAAGGTATAGAGCCGATGAGATAGGCACATAAAATAATAAGTCCGTTTAACATAGGTGGACTCCTTTCATCCAAATAATAACACTTGGTACTAATAGTTTGTAACAAGTATTTTACACTTTTTCTCTTTAATCTACAATGATATGAAGGAGATTTCATCATGAGCCTTGAATTCAATACAAAAGGAAATAGTACTTCATGATTTCAAAAGTCACAGGCTTATGATAGCTTATGTACGGTTATTCGGAACTAGTATTGTATTAATACCTAAGTGCTTTCTTAAAATATAGGTAAAATGGCAATTTTGTCAATCATACATTCCTTTGGTAGAATAGAAGTCTATCTTTAATTTCTCTTGTGAAGCTATTAAAAATCATCACTCAACAGAAAACGCCTACCGATGATGTTTTGGTAGGCTGTAATGTTAAGTAATTAGAAGGCGTTCAATGCTCGCTTTAGTGAAGATAGCGCCTCTACAGTTGTCGTGGATTTTTGTTTGGTCGTACAAGGCAGTAAGCTTAAAATAAGTGCCGTCATTCATGACAGCAGCCTGCCCTTGATTGGCCTCTAAACAAAGTTCATAGAAGCAATTACGTTGTAGCGTAATTAAAAAAATATATATCTGTCACTAGCTATTGACAGGAAATGCTATTATTATTAGGATGAGAACGTAATCAGAACATGCGTTTGTTTTTTTGGAGGGGAATCTTTTGGCGAATAAACAGTCACCTAGCGTCTATAATGATGACGCAATTCAAGTATTAGAAGGATTAGAAGCGGTACGAAAGCGACCCGGCATGTATATCGGTTCCACAGATGGCAGAGGACTTCATCACCTTGTATATGAAATCGTAGATAATGCGGTGGATGAAGCACTTGCTGGCTTTGGTTCTCATATCATTGTCACAATTCATAAAGATCAAAGTTTAAGCGTTCGCGATTTTGGACGTGGAATGCCAACAGGTATGCATAAAATGGGCAAACCTACCCCTGAAATTATTTTCACAGTCTTACATGCAGGTGGTAAATTTGGACAAGGAGGCTATAAAACGAGTGGCGGCTTACACGGTGTTGGCTCATCCGTTGTTAATGCCTTATCGACATTTTTAGAAGTGACGATTCATCGCGATGGCAAAAAATATAAACAGCGTTTTGAAAACGGTGGACATCCTGTGACGACTTTAGAAGAAATCGGACAGACAAAGCAAACAGGCACACTTGTACATTTCCTGCCAGATGACACGATCTTTTCCGTCACAAAATTTAATTATGATACACTGGCAGAACGTTTACGTGAGTCTGCATTTTTATTAAAAGGATTAAAAATTGAGTTAATTGATCAACGCGAGGAAGGCAAAGGTGATGTTTTCTTTTACGAAAACGGCATTGAAGCTTTCGTTGCGTATTTGAATGAGGAAAAAGATGTTCTTCATCCTGTCAAATATGTAGAGGGTGAGCAAGACGATATCGAAGTTGAATTTGCCTTCCAATTCAACGATGGTTATTCAGAAACAATCTTATCGTTTGTAAACAACGTCCGTACACGTGATGGTGGTACGCATGAAACCGGTGCAAAAGCTGCCTTGACAAGAGTTTTCAATGAATATGCACGGAAAATAGGATTACTAAAAGATAAAGATAAAAATCTTGAAGGGACAGATATTCGCGAAGGTTTAGCAGCAATTGTTTCTGTCCGTATTCCTGAACATTTACTACAATTTGAGGGGCAAACGAAAGGAAAGCTCGGTACAAGTGAAGCGCGTTCGGTAGTCGATAGTGTTGTCTCTGAACAAGTTTTATATGTGCTAGAAGAAAATGCGGAATTGTCTGCATCGCTTGTGCGAAAAGCGATTCGTGCGCAACAAGTACGTGAAGCGGCGCGAAAAGCACGCGAAGATGCTCGTAACGGGAAGAAAAGTAAAAAAGGAAGTACGATTCTTTCAGGAAAGCTAACACCTGCACAATCTCGCAATGCTGCGAAAAACGAATTATATTTAGTCGAAGGTGATTCTGCTGGCGGTTCAGCGAAACAAGGGCGAGATCGTACGTTTCAGGCGATTTTACCGTTGCGCGGTAAAGTCATTAATACCGAAAAAGCGAAGCTCCAAGATATTATGAAAAACGAGGAGATTTCCACAATTATTCATGCTATTGGTGCAGGAGTTGGAGCGGATTTCTCAGTAGAAGATTCAGCCTACGATAAAGTTGTCATTATGACCGATGCTGATACGGATGGCGCACATATTCAGGTGCTCCTATTAACATTCTTCTATCGTTATATGCGCCCATTAATTGAGGCTGGTAAAGTATTTATTGCGTTACCACCACTTTATAAAGTATCAAAGGGTGTAGGGAAAAAAGAGGTCATTGAATATGCTTGGACCGAAAATGATTTACAAAAAGCCATTAAAAAAGTGGGGAAAGGCTATATCCTACAACGTTATAAAGGACTTGGTGAGATGAATGCTGACCAACTGTGGGATACAACGATGAACCCTGAGACACGGACGTTAATTCGTGTCACGATTGAGGATGGGGCACGTGCTGAGCGTCGCGTGACAACGTTAATGGGCGATAAGGTAGAGCCGCGCCGTAAATGGATCGAAGCAAATGTTAACTTCGGCATGGAGGATGATTCGAACATTTTAGACAATGAATTCATCCAACAAGAGGAGGACCAAGCATGAGTAGTACGGAAAAGTTTCAAGATTTACCATTAGAAGAAGTAATGGGAGACCGATTTGGTCGTTATAGTAAGTATATTATTCAAGACCGAGCGTTGCCAGATGCGCGCGACGGTCTTAAACCTGTACAGCGACGTATTTTATTTGCGATGTATACAGAAGGCAATACGAACGATAAACCGTTCCGTAAGTCTGCCAAAACGGTCGGGAATGTAATCGGTAACTACCATCCACACGGTGATAGTTCGGTATATGAAGCGATGGTGCGAATGAGTCAAGATTGGAAAGCGCGCCATATGCTGATTGAAATGCACGGAAATAATGGTTCTGTTGATGGAGATCCACCTGCTGCGATGCGTTATACAGAAGCAAGATTGTCAGCAATTGCAGCTGAAATGTTACGTGATATCGGTAAAAAGACAGTGGAGTTTGTACCGAATTTTGATGATCAGGATATGGAGCCAACAGTATTGCCTGCTCGCTTTCCGAATTTGCTTGTCAACGGGTCGACAGGAATATCTGCTGGTTATGCCACAGATATTCCCCCACATGCACTTGATGAGGTGTTAGATGCCGTTTTAATGCGTTTAGATCAACCGAATTCGACTGTCGATGAGCTAATGACGGTGATTAAAGGCCCTGACTTCCCAACAGGAGGGATTATTCAAGGTGTCGATGGTATTAAAAAGGCATATGAAACTGGACGCGGTAAAATTATTGTTCGAGCTCAAGCAGCCATTGAACCATTAAAAGGCGGGAAAGAGCAAATCGTTATTACAGAGTTACCTTATGATGTGAATAAGGCAAATCTTGTAAAGAAAATTGATGAACAACGCGTCGATAAACGCCTGGAAGGCATTGCAGAAATTCGAGATGAATCAGACCGTACTGGTTTACGCGTCGTGATTGAGTTAAAAAAAGACGTGCCAGCACAGGGCATTTTAAATTACTTATTTAAAACTACTGATTTGCAAGTAGCCTATAACTTTAATATGATTGCGATCCATAATCGTCGTCCAACGATGATGACATTGCCACTGCTACTTGATGCGTACATAGCCCATCAAAAAGAAGTGGTGACAAACCGCTCCATTTATGATTTACAAAAGGCAAAAGACCGTTCTCATATTGTTGATGGCTTGATTAAAGCACTGTCGATTTTAGATGAAGTAATTGCAACAATTCGTTCATCGAATGATAAGCGCGACGCAAAAACAAATTTACAGGTGAAATTTGACTTTACTGAAGTGCAATCGGAGGCGATTGTGAGCTTACAATTATACCGTTTAACGAATACGGATATTACAGAGCTACGTCGTGAACAAGATGAATTAAATGCACTGATTGCGAAACTAGAAGGTATTTTGCATAGCGGGGCGAAACTTGTACGTGTCATTAAACAAGAATTACTCGACATTAAAAAACGTTTTTCTGAACCACGCCGTTCGAAAATCGAACAAGAGATTGAAGAAATTAAAATTACGTTAGACGTGCTTGTTCCAAGTGAAGATGTTGTGGTCACAGTGACGAAGGATGGCTATATTAAGCGCACATCCACACGTTCGCATGCAGCATCTAATGGACAAGATTTTGCCATGAAAGACTCCGATTATTTACTGTATGAGGCAACGTTAAATACCCAGCATCATCTGTTGTTGTTCACAAATCGTGGGAATTATATTTATCAGCCTGTACATGAATTGCCGGATATTCGTTGGAAAGATCTTGGTCAGCATATCTCAAGTATTGTGCCAACAGGGGAAGATGAAACAATTATTGCCGTCTATGGTTTTGATTCCTTTGAACAGCCAAACACCTATATTTTAACCGCTACAAAGGAAGGGCAAATTAAGCGCTCGCCACTGCCAGATTATGCAGTAACACGTTATTCGAAGCCGATTAAGACGATGAATGTCAAATCAGGCGATGAAATGATCATGGCGGATATTGTTTCAGACGAGGCAGAGCTGTTATTGATTACTGATACAGCCTACGCTATCCGCTTCCCAATTGAAGAACTTCCTGTCACAGGTGTTAAAACGGGTGGCGTGAAAGGTATCACGTTAAAAGATGGGGAAGTACTTGTTGGTGTAACAATATTAAAGCCGTCTGATACAGAGTATGTCGTGATTGTTACCCAACGAGGTGCTGTGAAGAAGATGAATGTCGCTGAAGTCGATATGGCAAGTAGAGCAAAACGTGGTTTAAAAGTGTTAACCGAATTAAAAGCCAATCCACATCGTATTGTTGCGGTAGTAAAAGCAAGTGATCAGGAGCAAGTCATTGTTGAAACAGAAAAAGGCGTAAAAGAAATCATTGATGTCAAAGGTTTAACGCGCGCAGATCGCCATTCGAATGGCTCCTTTAAAATAGATATCGCTACAGACGGTACCATTTCTCATGTAATGAAAATGAAAAAAGAAGAAGAATAATTTATTATGCCCATGTTCTTATACAGAACTGGGCTTTTTTCATCTAGCAAAATGCTTTGGAAAACGAATTACTAATTAGAAAGAAGTTTGCTCGCTTATGATAGGCATCGACAGCAAGGCTGATTTTAAAGGTTTAAAAATACGAGCTTGTCATTTGAAGATAGATAGGGGTATAATAATCAACGAAAAGTTCATAAGTTAAGAATGTAGGGGGGCTGGAAGTTGCCAGCTGAGATTGCGTCCGTTCAGATGCTGACCCTTTGAACCTGATTTGGCTCGTACCAGCGTAGGGAACATCTATTCAAAAATATTCGTACACTATTTTTTGATACCGTTTGCAAACGCCTGGGATAATTCCTAGGCGTTTTTTGTTTAAGGATGATGAATTCCCTTAAGTAGATAGAAAACAATGAGCATCGTCTGCAAACGGATTAAAAACAGCATACGCTTTTCTTCTGGTGAAACATTCAATCATGAACACTTTCAAATTACTTGCTAGGAGGATATAGCATGAAAAAATGGTTAATCATTATGGTTGCTGCCCTAATTACATTAGTTGGGTGTAGCGCAAAAGAAGACAAAAAAGAGGAAGCCAGTTCAGAAAAAAAAGTATCAGTTGTACTGGACTGGACACCTAATACGAATCATACGGGACTTTATGTGGCGCAAAAGCTTGGCTATTTTAAAGAGCAAGGCTTAGACGTAGAGATTATTTTACCAGGTGATGCAGGTGCTGATCAGCTTGTGGCGTCTGGGAAATCAGAGTTTGGCGTAAGCATCCAAGAAGGCATTACACAAGCTCGTGTACAAGGTGTACCACTTGTATCGATTGCGGCAATTATTCAACATAATACTTCAGGTTTTGCATCACTCGCTTCAAAAGGCATTACATCACCAAAAGATTACGAAGGAAAAACCTATGGTGGCTGGGGTGCTCCAGTGGAACAAGCTGTTTTACAGTCACTGATGCAAACAGAAAATGCTGATATAAACAAATTAGATATCGTCAATGCGGGAGATATCGACTTTTTCACAATGATGCAAAAGGATATTGATTTTGCGTGGATTTATTATGCTTGGACAGGTATTGAGGCAGAACTTCGTGGGGAAAAGTTAAATATGCAGTATTTAACCGACTATAGTGAGCAGCTTGATTATTACACACCTGTATTGGCAACGAATGAAAAAATGATAAAGGATAATCCTGATGTCGTAAAGGCATTTGTCGCAGCTACTGCCAAAGGCTATGAATATGCGATAGCGCATCCGAGTGAAGCGGCTGATATTTTACTTGAAGCGGTACCTGATTTGGATAAAGAGCTTGTGCATAAAAGTCAGGAATGGTTAGCGGGTAAATATCAAGATGATGCGGCGCAATGGGGAGAACAAAAGTTAGCAGTTTGGGAAAACTATGCGGACTGGATGACACAGAATAACGTTTTAGAAGGCGACTTTAATGCACAACAAGCATTTACAAACGACTTCTTACCAAAGAAAGGAGCAAAATAAATGGCGAATTCATTAATTAGTGTACAAATCATACCTAAAACAGAAAAATATGAGGATGTGATCCCATTTGTAGATGCGGCAATTGCTGTAATCGATGCTTCCGGTGTGCACTATGAGGTGCATCCACTGGAAACAACAATGGAGGGTGAATTATCCACTTTGTTACAAATTATTGAAGAGATGAATAAAAAGATGATTGACTTAGGCGCTATCAATGTTATTACACAAGTGAAAATTTTATATCAGCCAGCTGGTATTACAATGGGAACATTAACGGAGAAATATCGAGGGTGAAACAGGTAATGCTGAAAGGAAGGTCGATTATTTTTATCGCCTTCCTCTTATTCATATGGGAACTTATTATACGTGTAGCTGATATCCCGCATTGGCTATTGCCAGCGCCAAGTGCCATTATGATTGAAGGTATTGAATCGTATTCAACGTTTATTCCCCATGTTTGGGCCACGATTCAGCTAGCATTATTAGGGCTTGCTATTGGTGTGATGTGTGGCTTAAGCGTTGCGGTATTTTTACATCGCTCATCAACCATTAGAGCGTTTGTTTATCCGATTCTTATTGTGTCTCAAAATGTGCCAGTGCTCGTTTTAGCGCCATTATTAATTATTTGGTTTGGCTTTGGCCTGTTACCCAAGCTGATTATTATTTGTCTCGTTTGCTTCTTTCCAATCGTTATCGCGGCGATGGATGGGTTTCGCCAAACCTCTCCTGAGCTCAAACATTATTTTGCAATGATTGGTGCTACGAAGGGGCAAACATTTTGGAAATTAGAATGGCCTTATGCGTATCCATCTATCTTTTCCGGTATTAAGATTGCGGCGACCTATAGTGTGATGGGAGCGGTCATTGCTGAATGGCTTGGTGCAAAAAAGGGAATTGGTGTTTATATGACGCTCGCACAATCATCGTTTCGAACGGATCGCGTCTTTGTAGCGATATTTGCGATTGTCTTATTAAGTTTATTGTTATTTAGTGTGATTCGTTTTGTAGAAAAGATTGTTGTAAAGGGGAGGGGCGCACATGCTGAACATTCAAGACATATCTAAGTCCTTTGGCTCGCTTGAAGTAGTGTATAATTTATCCTTTACCGTACAGGAAGGTGAATTTGTGGCAATCATTGGTCCTTCAGGTAGCGGAAAAAGCACACTCTTTCAATTGATAGGAGGAATAACGCCTGTCGATCGCGGAGCTATTTTGTTAAATGGAGACAATATTCAACGAAAAACAGGTAGCATTGGCTATATGCCCCAACAACCTTGCTTATTACCGTGGCGGACGATTTTAGAAAATGTCATGATTGTTGAGGAATTGCAGCGTCGTCCGAATAAAGAGCTTGCCAAAGCGTGGCTAGAAAAGGTTGGTCTTGCTTCGTTTGAAAATGCTTATCCGCATGCATTATCAGGAGGCATGCAGCAACGTGTATCGTTTTTGCGTGCTATCGTCAGCGGGAAACCGATACTATGCTTAGATGAACCTTTTTCAGCGCTCGATGAGTTTACAAGATTAGAAATGCAGGCATGGTTGTTATCTATTTGGGAGGAACATAAAAAATCTATCCTATTCGTGACACATAGTATTGAAGAAGCGCTATTTTTAGCGGATCGTATTATTGTATTAACGAAACGTCCAGCGACGGTTAAGGAAGAAATCATTGTGCCGTTTGCACGACCACGTTCCGAGGAAATTCGTCATTCCACTCAATTTACACAGTTAAAACAACAACTTTTTCAGTATTTAAAGGAAGAAAAGGACGATGCATATGTTGATTGATGCACATATTCATTTAGATCAGTATCAAGAAGAAGAAGTACCTTTGCTACTTGATGAGGCGCAAACGGTTATAGCGGTCAGTACGGACTTACAATCTTGTGAGAAAACGCTGAAGTTATCGAGAGCCTATGCGAAGGTCAAGGCAGCATATGGTTTTCATCCTGAACAGTCGTTGCCTAATGATAAGGAGAAAGAAGCTTTATTTAATTGGATACGACTGCACGCAAGTGAGATGATTGCTGTTGGAGAGGTTGGTTTACCTTATTATCGAAAACAGACGCATGTATTGGATGAGCGCCCTTATATTGCGTTATTAGAACAATTTATTTTGTTAGCGCAAGAACTTCACAAACCGATAGTGTTACATGCTGTTTATGAGGATGCACTCATCGCTTGTGATTTACTTGAGAAACATGGTGTAAAGAAAGCTCATTTTCATTGGTTCAAGGGAAGTGAAGAGGCAATTGTGCGCATGATACATAATGGTTATTATATTTCCATTACGCCTGATTGTGTTTATGAAGCGGAAATACAAGATTTGATTACAAAGTATCCATTGGAACTGATGATGGTGGAAACGGATGGACCTTGGCCATTTGAAGGACCTTTTGACAAGGCTCGAACATCGCCGTCTATGATGGCTAAAAGTATTGAAGTCATTGCAACGCTTAAAGGTATAACAACGCAAGAAGCGGCCAATACTTTGACACGATACACAAAATTATTTTACGATTTATAAAGACACGACAAAAACAGCCACATTTAGAGCGAGTAATCGTCTCCGTGTGGCTGTTTCCTATGTTTTGTTCTATTGTGTTCTAATGTAGCATGCTTCGTTTTTGTCACGCGCTCATGCGTACTAAAAGGGGCAGTTTGACGTTTTTTTTCAACATCCTTACCTTGCGTCCGTTTTAAATGCATACGTTTCTTTTTAGCTTTAGATAGTGCCATGCTAATCCCTCCATTTCACATTACCAATATATTACCGAAAAGAGGGAGAAAAGTAAAACCCCGTAAGCATAAAGTTTACGGGGTTTTAGTGATAGTATTAGTGAGATACGTCTTGAACTGAAATACCAGTGTTTGCTTTTACATCAACTTCACGATATTTCGCATCATCAGATTCTTTAGAAAGTAACGTTCCGATGAAACCACCTAGGAAACCAAGTGGTACAGAAATTATTGCAGGATTCGTTAACATTATTAACGGATTACCTACGAAGATTGCTTTACCTTCAACTGGATTCCAAACGTTTGGAGATACAGCTACAAGTATTAAAGCAGAAATTAAACCTGTTAACATCGCTGTTACTGCACCAGCCGTATTAAAGCGTTTCCAATAAATTGTGTAAATAATTACTGGTAAGTTTGCTGAACCAGCAATACAGAATGCTAGTGATACTAAGAACGCAACGTTTAATGTTTGTGCACCAAGTGCAAGAAGGATTGATACTATAGAGATTGTAATAGAACCGATACGAGCAGCAAGTACTTGCTCTTTTTCTGTAATCTTACCTTTTTTAATAATTTGACCATAAATATCATGTGATAGGGCAGATGCACCTGAAAGTACAAGACCTGCTACTACCGCTAAGATTGTTGCGAATGCTACTGCACAAACGAATGAGAACAGAATGTCGCCACCAAGTGCTTCTGCAAGAAGTGGAGCAGCCATGTTACCAGCCGCGTTTGCAGCGATAATGTCTTCTTTACCAACGAATGCAGCAGCACCGAAGCCTAAGAAGATTGTTAATACATAGAATAGACCTACAATCCAAGTAGCCCAAATAACTGAAGAACGAGCTGTTTTTGCATCTTTTACTGTGAAGAAACGCATTAAGATATGTGGAAGACCTGCAGTACCTAATACAAGGGCAATTAAAACAGAAATTGTATCAATACCGTTTGTATACTTAAGTCCAGGGTTTAAGTATGCCGCACCGCTGTCAGTAGCAGTAGACATTTCTGTAAACATTGTTGAAATACTGAAGCCAAACTCTTTTAATACTAAGAACGAAATAATGACAGTACCTAACATTAATAGACAAGCTTTAATAATTTGTACCCAAGAAGTTGCAGTCATACCACCGAATAAAACATAAGTAGTCATCATAACACCAACGATTAATACTGCAACCCAATAGTCAATTCCTAAAAGTAATTGAATAAGTGCGCCTGCACCAACTAGTTGTGCAATCATGTAGAATAATACAATTGTAATGGTACTTAGAGCTGCTGTACCACGAACTTTAGAATTATTAAAACGTGCTGTAATCATGTCCGCTAATGTAAATTTACCAAGGTTACGTAATGGCTCAGCTACGATATATAGCACCACTAAGTAAGCTACTAAATAACCAATAGAGAAGAAGAATCCATCAAATCCGAATAATGCAACGGCACCAGCGATCCCTAAGAAAGAAGCTGCTGATAAGTAGTCACCAGCAATAGCTAGTCCATTTTGCCAGCCTGTTAAACCACCGCCTGCAGTGTAGAAATCACTTGCAGAAGAAGTACGTTTAGATGCCCACCATGTAATAACTAATGTAAGACCAACAATTGCTACGAAGAAAAATATTGCGATAAAGCTCATAGGCGGCCACCTCCGTTTTCATATTCAGCTATAATTGCTTTTGCTTCTTTGTCATAGCTATTTGCTTTCGCAACATATAGATGACATAAACTCCAAGTCATGATGAATAATCCTGCTGCGTAAATCCATACCCAAGTGACTTCCCCAATAGCCTTTTGGTGTAGGATTGTTGTGTAAGATGTAAGAATAGGTAGCAACATGTAAGCTGCTAAAAAGAATACAGTGATTGACCATAAAAAGGCATTCTTTTTTCTTACAAGTGCTTTAAACGATTCTTGTTTTGCAATTGCATCATAATCAATAACAATGCTTTTGCTTGCTTGATTGTTCGCCATAAACATTCCCCATTTTGTGTTTATTTTTACTGCTTAAATACTATTTTTTGCTACTTTAGTGAATTCACATCTTAATTTTATGAGACAGTTCACGAAATTGCAATACATTTCAGAAAAATTATGTAAAAAAAATTTTCTGAAAAATAGACTTTAAACAGAAAATACATGACAAAGCCTAGAAATTAAAGGGTTTTCGAAAATTCAGATAAATTTATAAGATGATGATATTACTAGGTTCTTGACAAAAAATCAGTTGTAATAACCGAGAAAAAATGCGTTTTTTCTAGAAAAAATAAACACTATTTCTCTAGTGGAAAATGGTTATTTTCTTATTTTTGGAAAAAGAATAGTATTGTTCGATAAGTAAAATGTTTAATTTTTTATAATAAAAAAGAAAAAACCCGACCGAAGTCGAGTCTTTTTTTACTATAAAAAGGGGTCGTTAAAACCTTAATCTGATTAATGGGAAATATCTGAAACAGATACCCCTGTATTTGCTTTTACACGGATTTCTTTGTAAATACGATCTGCCTCAGCCTGAGATACTTTGTTAGATGAAAGAACAGAACCTAAGTAGCCAGCAATAAAGCCAAGAGGAATCGTGATAATTGCTGGAACTGCAAGTGGCACTAGTGGATTTCCAACAAAGATTGCTGCACCTTCAACTGGACTCCAAACGTTCGGACCCATAGCACCTAGAACTAAACATGAAACTAAACCTGTTACCATGGCAGTTACCGCACCAGTTGAATTGAATTTTTTCCAGTAAATTGTATATAAAATAACAGGTAGGTTGGCAGAAGCCCCGATACAAAATGCAAATGATACTAAGAATGAAACGTTTAAACTTTGTGCAAATAATGCAAGGATAATCGATACAATGGCAATTGAAATTGAGCCTGTACGAGCAGCTAAAACTTGTTGCTTTTCAGTTAATTTACCATTTTTAATAATCTCACCATAAATATCATGAGAAATTGCAGATGCACCTGTTAATACTAGTCCTGAAACTACCGCTAAGATTGTTGCAAATGCAACCGCACAAATAAATGACATAAGCACATCTCCGCCAAGGAATTCAGCTAATAGTGGAGCAGCCGTATTTCCAGCTTTACTTTCAGCGATGATTTTATCAAGCCCTACAAAGTGCATAGCGCCAAAACCTAAGAAAATTGTTAATGAGAAGAAAATAGCTGTAATCCAAGTTGTCCAAGAAATAGAAGCACGAGCTGTTTTTGCATCTTTAACAGTAAAGAAGCGCATTAGGATATGTGGTAAACCTGAAGTACCTAATACTAGTGCCATCATCATTGAAACAGAATCAATTGAACTTGAGTATTTCATACCTGGCACTAAAAACTTATCGCCGTGATCAGTTGAAATCGTATCAAACATTTTCACTAAAGAGAAATCGAATTTCATTAATACCAGTGTTGCTAATAAACCTGTCCCAAATAGTAAAAGTCCAGCTTTAATAATTTGAACCCATGAAGTAGCCGTCATACCACCAAATAATACATAAGTAGTCATCATAACGCCTACAATTAACACCGCAACCCAATACTCAATACCAAATAATAATTTAATAAGAGCACCTGCACCTACTAATTGAGCAATCATATAAAGAATAACGATAATAATTGTGCCTGTAGCAGCTACTCCACGAATACGTTTTTCATTAAAGCGAGCTGTTAACATATCGGCTAATGTATAGCGTCCTAAATTACGCATTGGTTCTGCAATTACATATAGTAAAACTAAGTTCGCAACAACATAACCTACTGAGAAGAAGAAACCATCAAAACCAGTTAATGCGATAGCACCTGAAACCCCTAGAAATGCAGCCGCTGATAAGTAGTCACCAGCAATCGCAAAGCCATTTTGCCATCCTTTTAATCCACCACCGGCAGTATAGAAATCACTGGCAGAAGAAGTACGCTTCGCAGCGATATACGTAACGATTAATGTTAAACCTACGATTCCTAAGAAGAATCCTACTGATACTAAATTCATTTATTTTCCACCTTTCGCTTGATACTCTGCAAGAACTGCAGCTGCAGCTTTATCGAATGAAGAAGCTTTTTTTACATATACTGTACAAAGAACTATTGTCATGATGAAAAGTCCTGCTGAGTAAATCCAAACGCCCGTAATACTACCAATAACTTTTTGTTGTAGTACAGGCTGGAAAGCAAGGATTGGTAGTAAAATATAAAGAATTAAAAACCCTGCTGTGATCGAAAAAAGGAAAGTATTTTTCTTTTTTACGAAGTTGTTGAACGATTCCATAGCTTCAATTGCATTATAGTCAACTGATTGTACGTTTTTGTTCTCAGTAATGTTAGCCATTATTATTCCCCCTAAAGTTATATATTGCTGTTTAAAACGACATATTTCTTTTTGTCTCGTCGTTATATTCACTTATTTTATGAGGAAGAATCCTATAATGCAATACTAAAATTTTAGTTTTTCAAATTTTTAGTCAAATTTAGATAGTCGAAATAAAGTAGAAATAATAAGGATTTAATAGAAATTATCTGTATGAAAGAGAACGCATTTCACTCTTGAAATAGTATTGTTGAAATAGCTTATTGATAATAATTTTGAATGTAAAAGAAAAAATGAACTTAAAAGAGAAATTTAGTGTTTTCCTTATTTTTCTATAAAAGAGAGTCTATAAATGAATAGCAAAAAAACCTTGTTATATAACAATTATATGATGTCTTGGGAAATAAGAAAATTAGTAAAAAAATGCTGAAAAAATTTTTAAAAAAACTTTTAATAATATGGCATAAAATGGGTTTAAAGCTACCAAAAACATACAAATGAAGGAGTTTGACATAAAGAAGGAAAAGATTCAAGACCATTATCTTGTATTTGTAATCTATAATTTATACAATAAAAAACGATGATAAGTTGGAGGGAAGTGTACACTTTGTTAAGAAGGAAATGGATCGTACTAGTTGGATTACTAGTAATAAGTAGTTTATTAACAGCTTGTGGTAGTTATAAATTTGAACCTGAAATGAGTATTGACGTACAAGATTTTTCTTTTACAAATCAAAACAATGAGCAAGTGAACCTTGATAGCTTTAAAGGAAAGCCTTGGTTAGCCATGTTCATATTTACAAATTGCAATTCGATTTGTCCGCCGATGACATATAATATGACAGATGTGCAAAAGTCATTAGAAGATGAAGGCGTAAAGGACTATCAAATCGTAGCATTTAGCGTAGATCCAGAAGTTGACACACCTGAAGTATTAAAAAATTATTTAAAAACGTACTCGGTTGTTGATGATAGCAAATGGCAGCTGCTGACTGGTTATAAGCAAGTATATATTGAGCAATTTGCGCGAAAATCATTTAATTCATTAGTAAAAAATGATCCGAATTCTGATCAAGTAGTACATATGTCGAGTTTTTATTTAGTAAATGCTGATGGTGTTGTCGTAAAAGATTATGATGGCACGACAGATGTACCGGTTGAAACAATCGTAGCAGATATGAAAGCATTGTCTAAAAACTAAATACAACGCAAAATAAACTCAGTTGATTAAACAATTAGCTGAGTTTATTTTTTCTATTAGAAAAGGACATAAAGTCTATAAACCAATAAAATAAACATATTTGATGATTTATAAATTGTGTTTAGATATTATTTGGATTTTTATATGAAAGTTAATTTCAAACAAGCTAGTTTTTAACTTTCCTTGTTTTTTTAATACGGATAGTTTGTTCATAATTATTGATATTTCGCGATATACAACTATACTGAAAAACTCTTGATTTAGTAAAGTTGTAACAATTAAAAAAAGTTACGATTAATAACCCTGAATATTGGCTCAGTGGGCACGTACGGACGTTGCCAGGTACATGCTTTGCCGTTTACAAATGGTCATTATTAGCTCTTCAGGATGAGTTTGGAACGGTCTCTGTAACCTTATTCCCGCAAAGTTTTTCATCTTGTTCAAGAGCTGTTACTAGAAGATGAATTGCTTTACATTGAGAGAACGCTTGAAAAGCGCTTTGGTAGACCACAAGTGAAAGTAAACATGCACAAACGACGAAAAGAATATGAAATTGAAGGAATTTTAGAAATTGCATAAAATTTTATGCAGTTTTTTCTTTACTTTTAAATAATTGTTTTGTAAGATAAAGCCAAATCCAAAAGTGGCCAGACCACTTTTGGATTCATTCCGTAAGAGACGCCATCATCTAAAGGTGGTGGAGATTGTTTCTTTATAATTAGGTATCCAAACACCTACTGAATGAAGATAAAGCCTTTGGATGCATTGTTTATAGCGCGAAAGGAAAGCGACAACATAATTATGCCAAGGGAATAGATTGACCAAGGAGTTAATCGTATGGATAATAAAACCGAACAAAGGAAAGTGTTTTTAGATATCGTCCAACAATTACGACAGCTTATAAAAATGGAAAAAATACAGGCTGATGAAAAGGACCAACCGAACGAGCCCTTTCAGAACGTCAGGGTGTCTGGCCATCCTCTATAAATAGAGGCATTGGGAAGTTTAAAGTTGTTAGGTCTTATTGAAACAAGACTTAGGGGAAGTACGTTTCTAGCTTCTACACAAAAGCATCAGATCGTAGAAATATTGTCAATGTTTATATTAGAAGATGAAAAATCAAAAAAAGGATGTCAAATTAACACGACAAATTCTTTTAAAGGAAGCCATTCACTATAAGTTATACAGTGATTCTGCGAACACTAGTGTGTGGGACAGTTTTTTTGTAAAGCTAGAGATAGAGGTACGACTAATTGTCTGGATGTTTTACGAGAAATAATCATCACGTCAGAAATAATCGTTTTTCACTAAAAGTCTGCTTCAATTAGCAGTTTATGCCTGTGACCGTTTAAATCGATGCAGCTTGGCTATGAAAAAGAAGCATTAAAAGCTTACGAACAAAAATGCTGAACAAGGCATTTAGACAAACATAGGGGGAGTAAAACATGGCAATACGTAGCTTATTTAGTAAAAAGAAAGAGGACGGACAGGAAAAGAGATTTCCAGAAGGACTTATGACAAAATGTCCAGAATGCCGTCATATTCAGTTAACAAAGGAATTAGAAAAAAATCATAAAGTGTGTACAAAATGCGACCATCATTTCAAAATGACTGCACAGGAGCGCGTAGCCTATTTCTTAGATGAAGGTTCATTTGTTTCAATGGATGATCATTTACAAACAAGTAATCCACTTAATTTCCCTGATTATGTAGAAAAAATTTCAGTGGCTAAACAACAAACGGGATTAAGCGAAGCTGTACTGACTGGGTTAGGTACTCTTGATGGAGAAGAAATTGTTGTAGCAATTATGGATTCTCATTTCCGTATGGGCTCAATGGGCTCCGTTGTAGGAGAAAAAATCACACGTGCCGTTGAAAAAGCTATTGAGTTACGTGTACCGGTTATTATCTTTACTGCTAGTGGTGGCGCGCGCATGCAAGAAGGTATTCTATCATTAATGCAAATGGTAAAAACGAGTGTGGCATTAAAACGTCATAGTGAAGAAGGACTATTATTTATTTCAATCATGACGCACCCTACATACGGTGGCGTTTCAGCAAGCTTTGCTTCTGTTGGAGATATTAATATTGCAGAACCACAAGCATTGATTGGCTTTGCTGGTCGCCGTGTAATTGAAGAAACATTAAGAGAAAAATTACCAAATGATTTCCAAAAGTCAGAGTTTTTACTAGCGCATGGTCAGCTTGATGCAGTTTTCCATAGGAAGGATTTACGAAACCAAGTAGCGATGCTTGTAAAAATGCATACAAATGGCGATGTGCAACATGTCTAAAAATTTAGCTTTTGAAGAACCGATAGTACAATAACGAGAAAAAATGGATGAATTAAAAACTGATCTTAATCAATCAATTTATCATGGATTTTTTTTATTTTTATAGTCATTAAAACAATCCTATGCGAAATAAATAAAGAAGACATCAAAGTCTAAACTTTTTGACACTGAAGTAAAGTTTAGACTTTGGTGTCCAAGAACATCTATTCTGTCTCACTATCATAAGTATACTTAACTATGAAACGTAACTTCCTATAATTTATATTATGTAAACTAAAATTATTTTGCGTGGAGGAGGGCTTGGATACGTCAACTACCCATAAAGATCGGTTTTAATTACTAACGATACATAAAGTTTCTCACGCGTGACGGTGTGATTCTCTTTTCTTTTGTTTTTAAGCATTTGTAGCAACTGTTACGACCTTTGATGGTTCGTAACCTGCCCCTTACTGATATATCTCCAGGCCGTATATAGAGCTGCTTTACAATAAGGAAAACTAAATGTTCCTCTGCGTTTAACTAACTAATGGAAACAACCTCGTAAGCTATAGTTACGAGGTTGTTATGATTAAACTTTTCAGTTTGACTGGTAAGGAATTCCGTCTTTTAGAACAAAAGCAGTTTTACTTTCCACACCTGTAGCAGATATAGACTTTATACCATATGTGTATACTTTACTCTTATTTGCCTTCGTATCTACATAAATCGTATTACCTTGTGTGTTATAAACCACGTCCACTATATTTTTAGCGTCTTCATATGATCCTTCTTTTGTTCCATCAAATCGATATATTACATATTTCCTTGGTTGAGTACTATTTTCATCTGTAATAGTAAGCTTCATGCCGAAAGACTCTTTACTCAATTTAACATCAGTTGGACGTAAAGGTATTGCAGAGTCTTTCCAATAAATTGAAGGTGTTAAAGCTTTATAATTGTATAGTTGCTGATTTAGATAAGAAGCATGTCCAAGAGCGTTATTGTTTATACTTCTTAGAGAAAAATGCATTTGTCCTTGAGCATTATTATTTGCTCTGTTGGCGTTTACTTGGCTGATAATTTCCGTCTTATTATTCCACGCAGTATCAGAATCATTTCCAACTTTATGATTGGCCATGCCAATATATAGATTAACAGGATGGACTTTTGCGTACGTTTGAACTTCTCTTCCCCACCAATCTAATAAAACCGAGTAATTTGCTGCTTTATGATTTCTAGACCAATAGATTTGAGGCGCAATATAATCGATACTACCATCTTTAATCCACTGTCTTGTATCAGCATAAAGATCATCGTAGTTACTCATTCCATTCGTGTTACTACCAGTAGAATCTTGCTTTTTGTTTCGCCAAATTCCAAACGGAGATATTCCGTATTGAACATGTGGTTTAATTGCCTTAATGCTTGCATAAACCTTTTTAACTAATTCATTAACATTATTTCTGCGCCAGTCTTCAATATTATTGAATGAGCCACCATACTTTTTAAAAGTTTGTTGATCTTGAAAAGTCTCTCCTTTTATTTTATAAGGATAGAAGTAATCATCCATATGTACTGCGTCGATATCATAGTTGCTTACTAATTCTTCTATGGTTGATAATAAGTAATTTTGAACTTCCGGCAAACCAGGATCTAAATAGTATTGTTTACCGTATTTCACTACCCAATTAGAATTTTTACGGGCTACATTATCGGCAGCAAGATTAGACAAAGATTGCGATGGCATCGTGACCCTATATGGGTTTACCCAAGCATGAAGTTCTAATCCTCGCTTATGTGCTTCGTCCAGCATTATTTGCAATGGATCAAAACCCGGATTGGTCCCTTGTGTCTTGCCTGTTATATACGATGACCATGGAGCAAGCTTAGATGGGTACAGTGCATCATTTAATGGCTTAACTTGAAAAATAACTGTATTAAAGTTATTAGCTTTTAATTTGTCTAAAGTACTTTGAACCCATTGAGTATATTGGGTTTTACTCATACCTGCCTTCATATCAATATTAGAAACTGTTGCAATCCAGGCTGCACGCATTTCATTTTGAGGTAGTGAATTAGCTGTAGCCTTTTGATTTGTAAAACCAGGGATAAGTAAAAGTAAAACAAAAAAAGTTACTAAGCACTTTCCAAAAAAATTTTTAAACATAAATATTGAAATCTCTCCTTTTAATTCTCAGCTATTCAAACCTAGCTGTTACTATAACCTAAGTAAATACCATTTCAGCCTATTCTATAAAAGTAGGAACTGATTGATCCTTCTAAATTTTGTCGGCAGACCCCCTATTTGTAATTTCAATTGTTTGCGAAGCTCGGTGGAAAATTTTATTCTGTTTCTTCGCTCACTATATAATACCACAAATACCCAATTATTCTCCCTTCACTGGTAATTTCTATTTCCAATCATTTGGTCAATTGTTAAGTTTGTGTGATAAAGTGTACCATACTAACGCACGCCATTAGTTGAATACGCTTAGTCCACAATCGCACCCTTTAACGGAATAACACATGAGCTTCTATTAGCTAGTTTTTTAAGTACAAGGCTCTACTACTTGGTAGAAGGTGACTGGCAGCCATAAGAGTATGCAAGACATAGAAAACCACTCTTTTCTAGGATAGGCCTACTCATTGAACTGGCGTCAACAGTAAGGAAAGGATGCCCATTTTCATATGCCTTTTTTGCACGAGTAGCTAAAAGTGCTGTATAATAACCTTTTCCTCGGAACAACGGTAGTGTTGAACCTCCCCATAAGCTGGCGAAGGAGGAGTTTTCTTCTAAATACATCCAAGCTGCACTTACAAGCTGACCATCTTCATAAATTCCATAAAGGTATAGGGATTCAGGATTATTCTGTTTATCTCTCCAAAGTCTTTCTCCCAGCTCAGCATGCGGTACATTCCAGATGGCATCTTCTAGAACAATAATGTCTTGAATGCCTTGTTCATCTGTTATTTCCTTTAAGTTGAAGTTTTGGTCATAATTAAGCAAGGGATGCTGTTCATCTAACTTCATGACCATTAGTGCTTCAGGGTCATCTACTGTGAATCCTTCTTGTTCAAGAATATCTTTCAAACTAGTAGGCTTGTCATAGTTATACACCTTCCACTCAAAATCTTGCTCAAGGTTACTAAAATAGTTTAACTCGTTCTTAATAATTTCTCTTACATCACTTTCGTTTACATTAGATGAGATAATGAACCCTTTTTCACCAAACTGTGAAATGTGACGCACGACATGTTCTGTTTCCTCTCTTATGTAACCTTTTACTCGAGCCTCTTGTCGAAGTTCTTTGTGGAATAGTGAGATTAATGCATTTTTATCCATGGGCGACCCCCTATATTTTAAAAATTCTTTTCTAACGAATCTTAATCCTTTAATTAGATTAGTACCAATTATTTCAAAAGAAGACGTTAAACTCAACCTTTTTTCGTAAAAAAGACGTTTTTCCTTGTTCCATAAGGTACTGCGCCCGATTGTGTTCACTTTTTCACTTGTGCAACAAAGCCCCTTGTTATAGTTAAAGAAGGAAAATAGATTTCGAAAAAGAATATGCATGCTATTAAAGAAAAGATCCTAGTTACTAAAGCGATAGTTCCATTAGAAACACCTTGTTTCACTACTGCTACAGTTAGTTGAACAAGGTTTTGTTTGTACACCTAAAAAACAAATTAGTTAGCGGAGCATCTCTACCTTTATCTTTAGCTTTATATCTGTAGGCAACCCTTCTTCTTCTATTAGGAAAGATATGACATAAGCGCCTTTAGGGAAACCATCAAATATCTTCTCATAACTTTCATTACTTTTTAAAATACCATTTGCTACTTTTGTTTCTGTATCTACATTTTGAATTTTGTATATAAAACTTTCAGTACCAATATTTAATACAGTTATTTTAAATGGACTATCACCAGAATGATTAAAATAAGATTTACTTTCACCTATAGGAGATGTTATCTCTGCATCAATCGCAATAGGATAAAAACTTCTAATTGGTGCTACTTTCTCTATATCAGTGACATCTAAGATAACAGGTTCCTTTTTTTCAACTTCTTTTACTTCTTCTGTCTTTTTAGTTTTATCATCTATGTTAATTGTTTTGGTATTTTTAGTAGTCAACGATTCTGCAGTTGCTTCTTTGTTATCAGCTTCCCCATTAATACAACCTGATAAAGCCAATGAACTAAATAAAATGCTTATGTAAAAATATCTTTTCAACATTTCCACCCCATTTAATATTCAAAGAGTTTCCTTAATATTAACATAAATGAAAATTATTAGTTTTTTACGATTTAAGTTCAAAACCATCGTATGGGGATATTTCATTGATGTAATTTACTAATTTTCAAAATAATATTAGAGTTATGAGACGTATCGAGATTCAGAAACGCGTACCGTTGCCCATCTCGATTACTCTCCCAGCGCATAATAAAAGTCTTTATCCTTTGTCAAGATAAGGGTAATTACATGCCATGCGTAAAGAGCAATACTTTGTTCAATTCGCATTTTACTACCTTAGGATACGGATATACACTCTCATCTGCTAGTACTACTATTTTTTATTACCAAATTAGCCGTTTCACTCGGATGGTTAAGAGGAAAATGATGTCCATATGGAACAAAATCAACCTTACCAAGATGCGAAGGAGCAGAATAGCCTCTGTCATAATCCCCCCAAATAATGTGAAGGTTATACTTTGTTACTTCATTGAAATCACCTTGAACGTTTTTCAATAGTAAACTGTTAAGCTGAACCGTAGTATTTAAAATTCTAGGAGAAGTAAAACTGCTAGTAATTTTTTCAATGTAATGTTCAGGGATACTCTCCGTACTTTCAAATAAACCATTACTTAATAAATAACGCTCTATCAATTTAGTAGTTGCCAATTTCAATGTCCATTTGTTCATAAATTGAGGAACATTTATCGATTTAGCCTTTTTTATAGCAACAGGTGGCTGAAGTAAAGTAATTGTATACTTCTTATCTATGTGCTTTTGTACTAATGCTTCCAAAAGAATATACGCACCAAATGAATGGCCAATTAGATGGGCACCATTAGTAGCTTTCTCCAATAACTTTTTCAATACATTCAAATAGATATTTAAAAGATTTTTCTCTCGTTTAAAAGGAGAACGTCCCAAACCCGGAAGGTCCATAATCCATACAGGTCGACCCGTTTTTTCATGAAGCTCTTTCCCTAAAGGAAATAAATCCTCTCCATCACTTAATAAACCATGTAATAAAATAAACGGTTTACCCTCTCCTTGTGATTGGTAAATGGTAGTATTGTAACATAATGTTCGTTTAAATAAATGACTGTGCTGGCCATTTTGATACATCATGCGATAATCCAGATCAGCTATTACGGCTGGGGAAAATTTCATTACATTTGTCTCCTTAAACCAATCTTCTCCCATAATCTTTTTCACTGAACCATTTGAAAATGTTCGATTTGTAATAAAGTTTAGCCCATCAGCAGGAATTTGGGTTATTTTGCTTACGCCACTATTCATAAGTGCTTTCATAAATGGCAATGGGGCAGAGATTTTAGGTGCAGTCATATTCATACTTTCTGACATAACATCTAATAATTGTGAAATATTTTGATCGTGTTGTTTATCTTCAACAAGTGTATATGTTTGTATAGTTGGTTGCTCCAATCTGAAAACCTGCACAATAAACTTTGCTAGTTCGTCGTTTGCAATAAGTGGTAATCTATATTTCTTACCTCCAGGAATCACTGGCATGAGCCCTTTTCGCATACTCATCACAAGCAAGCCTAAGCCTCCTGTTTGCTCCGTACTCCCTGTTTTACTACTACCAACTACAGTTGGTGGATTAATTACTGAAAGCGGATAACCTATTGTTGATGCCTGCTGACGGATATAAAGATCTGCTAAAAACTTTGTTCTCTCATATGGATTTTTTATTTTCAAAAAATTGTTTCCTTCTTTAAACACATCTATCGCAATTTTGCTATTTTTATCATCAAAGGGACTCATATAGCCTACAACATGAATAAATTGTTGCAATCCCTTCAATTGGTGGATGTTTTTAGCGAATTCACTAATATGTTTGGCACCATTCAAAAATACGGAAGCAGCCTCTTTGCTTGTCGCTTGAATATCCATGGGGCCTCCTGCGTGAATAATCACATCCGTTTTCAATACCCACTCCCTATCTTCAGCACTTAGACCTAAGTCTATTTTCGTCAAATCACCTTCAATAAAGTGCATAACTGCCTCATTTAAGATGCCTCTTTCTTGATAAATGCGTGTTGCTTTGCTTTTCGATCTCACTAATAGAAGAATTGTAACCTGCTCTTTGGCTAATTCCTTCACTAATTCCTTTCCAATAAAACCTGTTCCGCCAGTTAAAAATACTGTTCTCATATAAATCCTCCTTTTAGTACTATTTAGTACTAATTTGGTGTAAAAAAAATGCTTCTTTTATCGAAGCAAGTTAAACAAATGATCTGCTGTTTTCATGATTACAGTTGCATCCTTTAGTGTTTCTGAAATAAATAGCGCTCCTTCAAGATTTGTAATAAAAAGAGATGCAACCTCGTCAATATTAATTGTCTTTTTAAATTCACCATTCTCTACCCCTTGTTTAAGTAATAGAGAAACTTTCGTTTGTAATCCTACGAAAAAAAGACCTATTTTTTCTTTTACTTTTGAGGCATTTGTAGGGCTTTGAATATAAAGCGTAATAAATGGACATCCCCCCTTATATTCTCTCGTCTGTACTCCTTGTGATAATTGCTTTAAAAAAAGTTGGATACGATCTTCAACTAATAATTGGTTTTGAGATAGTAAGTCATCAATTGCAGCTTGATACATTGCAATCCAATAATCGACGACCCCATCCAACAATTCTTCCTTATTAGAAAAGTGATAATACACATTAGACTTTGAAACTTTGCTTACACGAACTAATTCATCCATGCTTGTATAAGCAAACCCTTTTTCTAAAAATAATGTTGCAGCTACTTCAATCACACGTTTTTGATTCATTAATTTTCCTTTTGTCATAATTAGTACTATATAGTACTAAAACAGATGTTGCAAGTATTTTTGTTAGTTTAATAAAAAATTGATAAAAAAAGCTATACTTTAATTGTTTTTACTTTGCATAGTGGTTTTTTGTATAGAATTACAAAGAGATTGGGTGGATACACTAAGCGAACTTGGGCTTCACGATGAATGGACTCAATCGCCGGTAGCACTGTTTGCTGGACAACATCTAAAGCATCCTCCTCATCCCTCTTTTATCCATTATCCTACCTCCAATTTTATTTCTGTCTTCTACTTTTAACCTAACCACTTCCGATCGTTAAGTGACAACCTTTATAATATCTATTTTGCTTTAAAATCATGTATAAACGATAAAAATGAACAATTCGAAACCCCCCTTGAGCATCAAGGGGGGTTTTGATTTTGGAACTTCCTGAAAAATGGACCTTAAGAGAATTCATTGTTGTTTTAGCCTGTTATCCATTGCAACACCACCTCGTTAGGTTCAACTAGGTAATCTTTAATCAGTATCTTTATTGGTTTTATAATTCAAATTAATCGTGGTAGCCTTTAGCTGTTCAATAAACATACGTGTAGCAGCACCCATATATTTATCTTTCCTATAGACGATTCCTACTTCTCGGGAAAGATTAGAATTTACAATTGGAATGACTCTTATTTTATTATTGCTAAGGCACTCTAAATAAGGTTTAGGCAATATAGTCACTCCTACTCCTTTTTCAACCATGTCAATTAACGATTCCATCGTTGTTATTTCAAAAGCGGGCTGAGGGAGAAATCCCAAGTCATTGCAAGATTTATTGATAAGTTGTCTTATAAAGTAGTTTTCAGGAAATAAAACGGACGCTGTTGTCCGCAAAACATCCAAATGGACCATTTCCTGTTCTTCTAATGGATGCCCATTGGGTACCGCAAGAGCCAGTTCCTCCTTGTACAAAGAAATCGATTCTAATTCTCTATCTTTCATAGGTAAAAAAACAATCCCTATATCCAATTTATTTTCTAACAAGCTTATCCTAATGTCTTCCGTGCGTAGTCCAAACACAGAAATTTTAATAGCAGGGTATAAACGATGAAAATTAAGTAATGTCGGTGGAATTAGGTAATTTTCAACTGTTAACAATGTTCCGATAGAAATATTTCCTCTTTGGAGTCCGTTTAATTCCTTTATAGCAGTTTGTGCTTGTTCTATTTCATGGAAAATATTCTGAGTATACTTCAGAAGTAGTCTTCCTGATTCTGTAAGTGCCGTCTTTTTACCAATTCGATCAAATAAAGGTGCTCCAATCTCATGCTCCAATAGGCGAATTTGTTGGCTTAAAGATGGTTGGGAAATTCCAATCTTTTCTGCAGCTCTTGTAAAGTGAAGTTCCTGGCATACTGAACGAAAATATTCAAGTTGTCTTAATTCCATTCTAGGGTCCCCCTCATAAATCAATTTATGGCAATATGTATTGTATCATAGTTTTAACCTATTATTACTATATAAATAATTGAATTGAACTATGGTTTGAGGTGCCCTAAACTGTAATTACAAGCCCAGTTTATAACAGTATTTAATAAAGTGGGTTTCCCTTTCCAACGCTGTATTGCTTTAAATTCACTTAGTCCTGAAAGGAGGTGCCTTTAAGATTTGATAGGGCGATGGAAGCACAGGAAGGTTAAAAAATTCTCAAAAAACCTAGGAGGTTATTAAAATGAGCGATCAAAGAACGGATATTATTAGTTACAAAGATTTTTTACAAAAAAGTACCAAGTCGACTGTTCGTCCTTGTATTTGGAAAGGAACAGATATAAAGGCACAATTAGATGATTCATTGTCTAGCGATTTTATGGGTGATGGCAGAGGCGCAGTTTCGCTGATAAATAAAGATACTGGTGATAAATACGGTGTGACCCCTACTATAAACGCAGTGGTCCAAGTATTGGCGCCAGGTGAACATAATAACCCACACAAACACAGTAATTTGGCTATCTTTATTGTATTTGAAGGAGAAGGCTATAGTATCATTAATGGCGAGAAAATTGAGTGGGAAAAAGGCGATGTATTTGTATCTCCTGCTTGGCTTTCACACGAACATTGCAATACGTCTGATCATGATAATGCTGTTCTTTATACTATCCAGGATGTACCTACTGTCTCCGGTATGGGGACATGGTTTTTGGAAGAACCTGTTGGGTCAGGAGCAAAACATGTTGTTAAAGAAAATATCACTAATAAGAATGATATTTTACCAGAAAAGTAAAATAACAAGCTCCTGCCAGCAATGAATTTACTCATACCTCTGACAATAAGTTTGTACAGATTCGTGAACACACGTGGAGAGATAGTTCATCCTCTTATCCGTACAAAGTGGTGGTATTACGTTGGTTCTATATTAATATTATTGGGTAAATAATTGGAGGATATAATTGATGAAAAATCTAAATGTTGCTATTCCAACCCCCTTTCATGATGATGAAAGCTTATATTTAGAAGGTTTCAACCCCATTGTTGAACATTTAAAGAATAACGGAATTGAGTCACTACTTGTATCTGGTTCTACCGGTGAGCAAAATTCAATGAGCATTGATGAACGATTGCAAATCATTGATTACTTTAATAAGCAAAACTTTCAAAATATTGAACTAATGTTTGGTGTTTCAGGTGCGAGAACGAGAGATGCGATAAAACTAATTCAAGCACTTGAGAAATCTGTTTTTGATGCCATTCTTGTCCAGTTTCCACTTTATATTCAACCATCACAAAAACAAGCCATTGCTTATGTTAATGAATTGCTAACACATACTACTAAAAAAGTTGTGCTATATAATAATCCTGCCCGAACTGGATTTAACCTAAGTGTTGAATCCCTGAATGAACTTGTTTCTCAACAACACCCGAACCTTATCGGCCTTAAAGAAGAGTACAATGTGAAGCGTCATAAAAATACACAGTTACCCGATGATTTCATTATGTTTGCTGGAGGAGATGTTGACCTCATAGAAAAAATACTCGGTGGCTGCAATGGACTTTCCAGTATGGTAGGCAATGTTTACCCTAAAGAAATTAAGCAAATTTTAAATGACCTACTAATGAAAAAACCAGTTGATGTTCATAAAATAAATCAACTAATTGACGAAGTGACACATTATCAAGCCGTTATCAACATAAAAAAACATTACAATTCCCTTGGTATAAAGGTAGGTCCTTGTCGATCGCCCATTAATTAGTAACTAGTTTTCAGCTACTATACACAGTTGATTCAAACAAACGACTTTTTTGAAATAGCCGCATTTTTCAACATGAGAATGCGGCTTTATGCTGTACAAAACAGAAATGGATTGCGAATGCTTAGTAGTCAATACACCCCCTGAAGCTGGTCAGGGGGTTTCAATACGAAAATCTAATTATGCCTCGCTCTGTACTCGTTTGTTTAACGTAAAAAAAGCAGTCGCAGCAACTAGGTGTTTCGCTTTGTAACTCCAGGAGCAATTCATATATTCCCTCGCTAGTATTATATTATGTAAACTAAAATGATTTGCCGAGAATGAGGATTTAAATTCGTGCACTAGCACATACAATGTTCTCTTTACCCTTATAAACGGACGATAAATGAAAAAAGACTAGGGTCTACTGATGTAGAATCTAGTCTTTTTTCACTTCAACTAATATTTCCATCAACTTACGCCCTCATTACTTAAAGAAAGAATTGTTAATACTCTTTAGGTTTTTTCCCAGTTGGGCTTATTTTTCTTTTATCATACGTATCATTATGCTTTCACTTTAGATTCAACGAACTGATTCAAAAATGACAGGATTTTTTGATAAACAGCAATTTCATTTTCTTTTTTAGAAAAGCCATGTCCTTCGTCTTCAAGAAGCATATACTCGACCTCACGACCTTTATCTTTTAAAGCCTGCACGATTTGATCAGATTCCTCTTTTACAACACGCGGGTCATTGGCTCCTTGGATAACTAGCATTGGTTTCACCATGTTTTCTAAATAAGTAATTGGTGAGTATTCAATGAGTTTTTGCTTGTCTTTTTCCGGGTTTCCCACCCACTGATCCATAATGGGCTTCCAGTCTTCAGGAACTGAGTTGATAAATGAGAACAAATCAGATGGACCAAATATATCCACGACGGCTTTGAAATAATCAGCGTGTCTACCGTGGAGCAATAAGGCCATGTATCCTCCGTAACTTCCGCCCATCAATAGAATATTGCCTTTTTTCGCGTAATCATTTTCAATGAGCCAGTCGAGACCAGCTACATTATCAAGTCTTGGACCGTGTCCCCAATCTCCCTCTACCATTTTTGTGAAAGCTAATCCATAGCCTGTTGATCCACGGAAGTTTGGCGCAAAAATGCTATACCCATTATTTAAAAAGAATTGGAAGGAAGCTCTAAAAAATTTTCGCTCTGCGGCTTGCGGACCACCATGCGGCCAAAAAATGATTTCACCATTATCATTTTCTTTGTTAGCTTTGAAAAATAAGGACTCTATTTCAAGTCCATCAAAGGAAGAATACGTAATCACATCTGGCTCCACTAATTCACTTTGATCTACGCCTGGAACTGTGTATTCCGTTAAAGAAGTCCATCCATTTTCCTTAAAATAATAGATATTATGTGGCTTCGTCGCACTTCTTCCTAATAAATACAAATTATCGGATTTTGTGACGATAAGTTTTTCAATAATACTGCATGGTGAATCGAGTTCTTCCCAATTATTCAATAACAAATCATGCTTATACAAATGATCTTCTACACCTTTTTCACTGATGACATACAGACACTGCTTTTCTTTGTTATATTTCAACGTAGTAAAGCTTTCATTCTCTAAATCTTTCAATTTTACAAACTCATTTGTCTCTAAATTATAGGAAGCCAAATACGTAAAATCAGCATTGTAATTTGTTAATAAATAGATGAGGTTATCGGATACAAACACTGCGTCACCGACCGTATGTTGCTGATCTGTTGGCGGAGTCAGGAGAATATGCTCCTCTCCTCGTTTAGCGTATAGTAGTGTATTCGTATTAGCAAAATGTTTATAGTAGAGGGCTACCTCTTCATTCGGGCTAAAATCGAGTAAAAAAGTGGGCGCATCTTTTCCCACAAGAACTGTTTTTTCCTCACCTGTCACCAAGTCATAGACATATGCATTTAAATACGTTGGATTTTCTTTCGAAGATGTATAATAAAGCTTGTGCCCATCTTCAGATAAAATGGGCACAGAATTGCGAGTTCCTTCTTCATAAATAATTTTTTTCATTGTTCCACCTTGAAGTGGAATTCCATAAAATTGCGTATTTTCGTCCCCATTCCTGTCAAAACCAGCAATGATAAACCGTCCTTGTTTGTCATAGATAAGCCCTTGGCAGCTTTGGTCAATGAAAGTAAGCTGTGTCGGGAACGTATTTGGTAAATTCATCGCCCATAAATTATACTTGCCACTTAAATTTGTACTGAAAACTAGCTGTTTTTCATCTGGACTCACCGCGAAATCACCAATCGAAAATGTTCGTAAAAACTGTTCTACATCTGGTTTAGAAAAAGATATCAAATTCAACACTCCTTACTTATTCTAAATTGAGTGAAAAGTCTATCTATTTATAAAATATCATTATTACACTTCAATGTATAATAAATATGATAAGAAAATGTACTATATGCTATGATTTTACCTTCTGTTTATCATAAAAAAATAAAGAAACTTCCTGATTGATAAATTTCATAGGATTATCTTTAAAGATAACTGCTTCTCCTCAAAAAGCTTCGTATTCCCTGAGTAGTAAAGCTTATCTCCCTTCTCTTCCCTACAATATTTTAGAAATCTGTCCCTAGTTTTTCTCAATATTGCGATCTACTACATAACTTGTAATAGCTTTAACAATCGGAAGAGTGAGATATCTATCGGTTCCTTCTTGCGATTATAACTTATATACATAAACAAAAATAATGGAGGTAACTCCATTATTCGATAAGGAATATCTATCCTTTTTATTTAACTATTTGGAAAATGAGGAAAATATGTTAAACTAAACATCAAGTGAATAGCAATTGCAGAATAAAGGTGCTCTTTTAAGAGCTTAATAGGGAATTCGGTGCAAAGCCGAAGCTGTTTCCGCAACTGTAAGTGTAGATGACTACAGAAAATACCACTGTCAAACGGGGAAAAATGCCCCCAGTAGATGGGAAGGTTCTGAATAGGATACACGAGCCAGGAGACCTGCCTTTATTCCATCGTATTAACTCTCTTCGGAAGCTAGGAGAACTTACGGCAAATAGATGGACAGGCATATTATTTTATTATGCTCCTTTTCTGTTTACCTTGGATGCTTCCCTTTTTTAAGAGAAGCATCTTTTTTATTGGAGTTAATCGCAAAAACTTTCACTACAATAAAATTAGGAGGTTTTCAAAATGGTTACTTTTAAAAAATGGTGGCATATAGCGTTCGCTTTTCTTTTAGCTGTTTCGCTATTATCACCGACAGCAAGTGCAACAACAGTATTACAACCTACAAAACAAGAGGCACAAATTGCAACATTCGATGTCCAATTATCTGTTGACGGTTTGCATGGTCCCATCCTACCAGCAACAACGGAAATTGCCTCAACTGGCACTACGGCATTATCACTAATGGAAAATACATTAACAGCAAACGGTATTCCATATATAGTTACTATTCATCCTATCTATGGTCCTTATCTTGAATCCGTTGATGGGCGAGCTAGTGGCAGCTTAAATGGTTGGGATGGTTGGGTATACACTGTAAATGGTATTAGCCCAACTGTTGGTTTAGATGCTTATAAATTAGAGCCTGATGATAAAGTTCATATTTATTATACGACATGGGCTAAGCTGGGCACTGCTAGCACAGTGGATGTAGGACAAATAAATCCAAAGGTTACTGTGGATTTAACGGGTGACCTATTTCTAACAAATGCCTCTAATATTGCTAATTGGACAATTAACACAGGTACTACAGCGTTAACAGCTCAATCAATTACTGTCAACACAGATCAACAAGCAGTTATCACATTTTCTGGTCAAGCTGCAGAAGGTGGTATCTCGATTACAGCCTCTGCAAATGCACTACTTGGTGGTTCAACAAGTGAACCATTAACGATTGACGTAACACCCAATAACTAAGTAATTAAGTACTGAAAAAGTGAATCCATTTTAAAGAAATGCACTTTTTCAGTACTATTGTTTTTTTAGATATTACTAGCAACATCTCTAAAGGAAGTGAGTTTTCAAATGGATATTTTTAAAAAGCAAATACATTTAGTCATTATCTTTATTTTAATATTTTCGCTATTATCCCCTGCTGCCACTGGCAAAGCACAGCATCTTGAAGGAGAAACATACGAGCAAAACACTTCAGACATAAATAACACAGAATTAGACTATCCAAATGAACAATTAACTATGACGCCATTAATAGAGAATGCGCCGAATACAATTAGTGATATTCAATTAAATACCACAGGACCTTTATTTTTAACAATTGGAGAAACATCGCAACTTGCTGTAGCTAGCTCAACAACAGAAAATAGTACCCTAATTGAATGGTCATCGAGTGCTCCTACAATTACAACAGTTGACAATCAAGGATTAGTTACAGCGATTTCAATTGGGGATGCTCAGATTAACGCAAAAGTTGGTGAAGTATCTAAGGCAATTTATGTATATGTTATTACACCTGAAGAACAAAACTTTATAAATTTGGTGAATAGCCTCCCAGAAATTATAGTTGCTGATGAGGTAACAGCTATACAATTAACAGCAGCTCGCAAAACATATAGTGCATTAACACTAGATCAAAAGAAAAAAGCATTAATAAGTAATTACAATAACAAACTTGGTGAAAAAGAAGGCCAACTGGTAGAAGCCTTCATTAATTCTATTCCTTCATTTGATACATTCGATGAAACAATTGCTCAACAATTAATAAATGCTCGTACGAAATGGAACGCTTTACTACTAAATGAAAAAAAGAAACTAGTGCAAATAGAGGCTATCTTAATAGAAAAGGAACTGAAATACGTCGGACTTTTAATTTCTACTATTTCGTCATTAGAAATAAGCAATGAAGAGTTAGGTTCACTATTCAATACTACTCGTAAAATATACAAAGGAATACCAGCACAGCAAAAAGTAAATGTAACAAATTACCAATATCTTGTAGATAAAGAAATCGAATATGTTATATATTTAATTGACTCTCTTCCTGAAACAATTCAGATTGCTGATGAGGCAACAAAAAAACAATTAGAAGAAGCTCGGACAACATACAATGCCTTAGATAAAAATCAAAAAACTAAAATAAATAATTATCAAGAGCTTGTAGATAAAGAAAACATTTTCACAACAGCCCCTCGGATTCAAGAAGTGATATTTAAAATAAACGTGCTCCCCCCTATAGCCTCGGTTACATGGGCGGATCATTTGAAAGTTAATGCAGCACAACAAGCCTATGATAATTTGTCAGCTCAAGAAAAACAATCTGTATCAAATTATAATAAGCTAGAGACTTTACAAAAGCGATTAGTAGAATTGAGACCAACAACGATTAAAGCCTATAACTCTGTTGGTCAATATTTAGTATCAAGCTCACCGCAGCCTGTCTATCAATCAGAGTGGACTATTTTAACACTTGCACGTGGTGGTTATGTCAATTTATCAAATAGTTATTATAGTAAATATTATAAAAATATAGAGAATCATGTAAAATCAAACAGTGGCGTAATCGCCTCTCAAGCAACAGATTACTCTCGGGTAATAATAGCTCTTACAGCTATCGGGAAAGATCCTACAAATGTCGCTGGCTATAATTTAGTTGAAAAATTAACAGATTTTAATTTTGTAACACGTCAAGGCATCAACTCTGCCGTCTTCACTTTAATTGCACTCGATACATGGGACTTTGAATTACCTAAAACAGCTACAACAACACGTGAAAAATTAATTAAATATATTTTACAAAGACAATTAAACGATGGTGGCTTTGCCTATGCTGGTACTGAAGCTGACCCTGATATCACCGCAATGGTCATTCAATCACTCGCTCCATACTATCAAAGTAATGCAGAAGTAAAAACAGCCGTTAATCGTGCAATTGATACATTAGCAGCTATTCAATTACCTAATGGCGGATATAAGTCAGATAACTTTGAAAATGCTGAAAGTCCAGCACAGGTTGTGACTGCTCTAGCAAGCTTAGGGATAAATGCTAACAACGATAATCGTTTTAATAAAGTCATTTCTAATATCATGACATATAGCTCAGAAGATGGTGGCTTTAAACATGTATTAATCGAAAACAAAGCAAATGGCATGGCAACGGTTCAGGTTGGCTATACATTAGCAGCATACAACCGTTTATTAAATAATCAAACTGCTCTTTACGATATGTCAGATACAAAGTCAGATAATACTGGAAATAATCCAGGAGATATTGACAATGGAAGCGATGGAGAAGAACCTTCCAACCCTGATGATAAAGGAAATCAACCTTCTAACCCTGATGGACAACCTTCTGATAATGAAGAAATTGGTTATACGACATTCTCAATTCGAATTTCGTCTTCTGAAGTGCCATTAAAATCAACATCAACTAAATTATTTGCTGGTGAAACTGCTTTTGACGTTTTAAAACGAGTAACATCGGAAAACAGTGTTGCCTTAAGCTATCGTCAAACAGAATATGGAACATATATTGACGGAATTGCGGGTGTTTATGAATTTGACCGAGGTCCTTTAAGTGGTTGGATGTATCGTGTAAATGGTCAATACCCTTCTTATTCTGCGGCACTTTACACACTATCCCCTGGTGATTCAGTTGAATGGCTTTATACGACCGATTTAGGTAAAGATGTCGGTGGATATGTAGAAGATGGAAGCGAAAAAAGTGGCCCTCCAGCTGAAGAAAACAAAGAAAAATGCAAGGGTGAAAATACAGAAAATTGCAAAGAGACAGAAAAGAATTGTGCAGGCGCAGATACACAATGCGCTGAAGAAATGAATAAAGGGAATAAAGGAAATGAAGAAAACAAAGGAAACAGAGGAAATGTAGATAATCCAGTTGCTGAAATTACTATTGAAGATGGTAGTAACAAAGCAATTATTACATCCAAACATATTAAAGAATATCTTGAAAAGAATGTACAAAAGTTTGTTATTCAAAGCAAAAATAATTTCAAAATAGAAATTCCAACTTCTATATTTACTAGAATTAAGCTTACAGAAAGTGAGCAAATAATTGCCTCGGTAACGAAAGAAGCTAAAAATAAACAATTCACTGTCAAATTCGGTATTGAGGCTACTAATGGTAAAACAAAGTCAATTACTATAGATAAAGAATATTTAAAAGTTACGCTACTTGCCAACGAGTTAAAACCGAATATGGTCGTTTTACAGCTTGATGGTAGTGAATACAAGCCTGTTCCACATAGAATTGTGAACGGTGAAATTGTTCTCTTCACAAAATCTAGTGGTACATTCGTTGTAACAGAAAGTACAGTAACATTTAACGATATTGCCCATTTAGCTAATAAAGAAGAAATTGAATTTTTAGCGAGCCGTCTTGTAATCAAAGGAACTACACCAGAGACGTTTGAGCCATATAAACCAATTACTCGTGCGCAATTTTCAGTATTAATCAGCCGTGCACTTGGTTTACAGGCAAAAGGTGAAAATCCATTTAACGATACAGAAGGCAAATGGTATGCAACAGATATTCAAGCTCTGTTCGAGGCAGGTATTACAAAAGGCACAACTTCTTCAACATTTAATCCTGAAGCACCGATTACACGTCAACAAGCAGCGGCATTTATGGCACGCATTTTAGAATATTTAAATGCTGATGTGAAAGCCACAGGAGAGGTTAATTTCACAGACGCTAGCAATATTAGCGCTGAATACTTGCCTTATATCGAGCTATTAAATAGCCTGGATATTATGACAGGTAAGCCGGATGGTTCATTTGATCCACGTGCTTCTTTAACACGTGGACAAACAGCAAAAATTTTAAAACGTACGTTAAATATCGCAGGCATCATGTAATTTTCCCTACTAACCCAAGTGATCACAGCATTTGGGTTAGTATCTTTTATAGAATGGAGGTTGTTTTTCAAATGAAACAAAAATTATCGATGTTTATAATGGTACTTGCTTTGTTGTTAATTGTGGTTCCAGTCTCTGCACAGCAAGTATCAACAGTAGATGCTTATGATACAACAGGTCAGTTTTTAGTAAATAAAGCAACAAACCCTTCTTTTGGTGATGAGTGGATTATTATGGCACTTACACGTGGTGAATATAATGTTCCGAAAGGCTATTATGATAAATATTATGAAAATGTCACGAAGCATGTACAATCCGTAAAGGGTAATTTACACAATCGTAAGTATACTGATTATTCTCGTTTAATTATTGCACTCACTGCTATCGGTAAAGACCCTACAAATGTAGGCGGCTTTAATTTAGTAGAAAAATTAAGTGACTTTGACAAAGTAGTATGGCAAGGCACAAATGGTGCTTTTTTTGCCTTAATCGCTTTAGACACATGGGGCTTCGAGCTTCCTAAAAAAGCAACAACTACACGCGAAAAACTTATTCAACATATACTATCAAAGCAATTGCCTGATGGTGGATGGAATTTATCAGGAGTGAAAGCTGATCCAGATATGACAGCAATGGCTATTCAAGCTCTTTCAACTTATAGGGATAGAGAGGATGTTAAGGCATCTATTAATAAAGCACTTGATACATTAAATAACTTACAAGGAGCTAATGGTAGTTACCAAAGCTGGGGAACAACAAACTTAGAAAGTGTAGCACAAGTTATTACAGCACTTGCTAGTTTAAATATTGATGCCAACAAAGATCAGCGCTTTCATAAGTTATTTACGAGCTTTTTCACCTTCTATAATGTAAAAGATGGCGGCTTCAAGCATGTATTAACAGAATCCGTATCGAATGGTATGGCAACAGAGCAGGCGTCTTATACATTAGCAGCATATAACCGACTGATTGAGAGCAAAACAAAGTTATATGATACGTCTGATAAAATAACAAATAAACCATCAACACAGGTTCAGTCAAATCATCCTAAAGCTCCCCCTACTAAAGTGAGCTTTAAGGATATTGAATTTCATTGGGCAAAGTCTGATATCGAAGCTGCAGTAGCTAAAGGATTATTAAAAGGCTATGACGATAATACATTTAGGCCAAATAACAATTTATCTCGTATTCAGGCTGTATCAATTTTAGTTCGCGCTTTTAATTTAACAAGTTCCAAAAATGCACCTTTTACAGACATTAGCTCCTATAATGATGAAACAAAACAGGAGATTGCTGCTGCTTACGAGGCAAATTTATTAGTAAAGTCGGAGAAGTTTGCACCTTCCTCCCCTATTTTACGTAAGGAATTAGCGGTTATGCTAGCAAATGCCTATACATATAAAACAGGCAGACCTTATATACCAACAAACATTGCACCATTAAATGATATTGCGGAGCTATCAAAGGAATCTCAGCAGGCAATTACTTTCTTGTATGATTTTGACATAGCACAGGGCGCAAATGGCTCGTTTAATCCTACTAATTTTATTACTCGTGCACATGCAGCTAAAATGTATATTAATTTCTTAAAGGTTGTTGAAGAATAATATGAATAAAATTTTACACTGCTTACTCGTATCGTTGTTAGCTCTATTTTTAACTGCGTGCAATATTCAAACAGTTGAGCAATTCGAGCAAATGGAAGATCAGGACCGAAGCGCTGACTCCCTCCCTCCCTCTGAACAACTTGAAGCGGAAGAACAAACTCCCTCAGTAGAAAATGACACTGCTGAGGAAAAGAAGGAAGTGAAGGAGTCTGAGATAGATGACAAGGCCCCACTGGAGGAAATAGATAAAAATTCCCAGCAAAAAGCACAGCAAGAAACGATAGATGGAAAACAACAACCAAAACATGAAGCGGACAAAAAGCAAGAAGACACCAAATTACCAAGTACAATAACTGATTTGTCTACTACTAAACAAGCTGATAATAAACAACAAACAAAAACAATTAACTCATCTACAGATAAGCAAAAAAATGCAGAACCTAAAAAACGCACTGTAAAAATTTCAATCCGTGTTGATACATTACTAAAGCATTGGGAAAAGTTAGACTCTTCCCTACAAAGTGAGAGATATGTGCCCAAGAACGGCATCATTTTAAAGACAACAACATACGAGCTACTATCAGAGAAGGATACTGTTTGGGATGTATTACAGCGCGCAACGAAGGAGCATAAAATTCAAATGGAATATCAAGGAGCAAACGAAAATATTTATAACAGTGTTTATATAGAAGGTATTAATCATTTATATGAATTTAGTGCTGGTGAATTAAGTGGCTGGATGTACAAAGTAAATGGTGTTTATCCAAATTATGGTTGCAATCAATACGTATTAAAAGATGGCGATGTCATTGAATGGAACTACACGGTCGATTTAGGTCGCGACCTAGGACATCATTGGGATGGTAACTAATGAAGACATTTGAAACATTTCACCCTATCGTACTTTTTTCTTTTTTTGTAGCTACTATCGGCTTATCCATGATTTTTATGCATCCAATCTATTTAACTATTACAATTTTCTCAGCAATCAGCTTAAATATAGCTTTACGCAGACAACTTTTCTTTAAGGACTGGAAGTTATATGTACCTTTGTTTTTCTTAATGGCGATTATTAATCCAATGATTAGCCATAATGGTCAACTCGTATTACTTTATGTAAATGGTAACGCCATTACTGTAGAGGCCATTTTGTATGGTATCGCAATCGCCACAATGATTGTAGCGATTATGCTATGGTTCAGCTGCTACAATGTCATGATGACATCTGATAAGTTTATTTATCTGTTTGGAAAAGTATCGCCATCTTTATCATTAACATTGTCGATTTCATTGCGATTAGTTCCGCGCTTTAGACATCAGTTAACGCAAATTGTACAAGCGCAAAAAGTAATTGGCATGGATTTTACAACTGGCTCACTATGGCACCGTATTAAATGTACCGTGCAAATTTTATCAATTTTGATTACATGGGCATTGGATAACGCCATTGATACGGCTGATTCTATGAAAGCTCGTGGTTACGGTGTCAAAAAGCGGACTGCCTTTTCTATTTTTATTTTCGAGCGTCGTGACGGCTTTGTTTTGGCAATGATTATATTGCTTTTTTTTAGCAATTTAGTTGCAAGCTTTATTGGTACAACCACATATTATTTTTATCCAACTTTCGGAGCAGTTAAATGGGATATAGCAAGCATTCTGTTTTATATTAGCTATGTCATTCTACTCTCTATTCCATTAGTATTTGAAATCTGGGGGGCATTAAAATGGCGATCGTTAAAATCGACAATGTAAGCTTTACTTATCCTAATGAAGCAATTCCTATTTTAAAAAATATTAATCTAACTATTCAGCAAGGCGAGTTTATCGTGTTAATAGGCCAATCTGGTTGTGGGAAAAGTACATTGCTTCGCCATTTCAAACGAGAATTGCGCCCACATGGCACGGTGACGGGTAATATTTTCTACAAAGATTGTGACTTGGAGAAGCTAAATGCTGAAGTAGCTGCTACTGACATTGGCTATGTATTTCAAAATCCTGATAATCAAATTGTTACAGATAAAGTATGGCATGAACTTGCTTTTGGACTAGAAAGCCTAGGTCTAGATTCACCAACAATTCGCCGCAGGGTAGCCGAAATGGCCAATTTCTTCGGTATTGAAAAATGGTTTCATCAAAAAACAATCGAGCTTTCTGGCGGACAAAAACAATTATTAAATTTAGCCTCCATTATGGTGATGCAGCCCAAATTGCTACTGTTAGATGAGCCAACATCACAATTAGATCCAATAGCTGCATTGGAGTTTATACAGACATTGCATCGTTTAAATAAAGAATTAGGTATTACGATAATTTTAATTGAGCATCGTCTCGAAGAAGTGTTGCCTCTTGCTGATCGCGTACTTATTATGGATGAAGGCAGTATTTTATTTGATGGACCACCTAAGGAAATTTTAAACTCTTTACCAGCAAATCACGCTATGATTACAGCACTGCCGGCAGCTACAAAGATTTTCCACCTACTAAACGGTATAGGTCCTATTCCTCTTACTATTCGTGAGGGACAACGCTGGCTTAGTAACCAACAATATAACTGTTCTCCCTTACACACACCTCATACAATAACTCAAAATAAATCAGATGTTGTATTAGAGGCAAAGGATGTTGCTTTTCGGTATGAAAAGAAAGGCAGGGATATTGTCAATCATTTTAATTTGCAAGTGAAGGGACAGGAATTTTTAACGATAATAGGTGGAAACGGCACTGGAAAATCAACCGTTCTTGCTATTTTATCTGGGCTACAAAAGCCTTATCATGGAAAAATATTTTTGTTCAGTAAAGCCCTGAAAAGCTACAGTAGTAAACAATTGTACCAACAATTTTTAACTGTATTACCACAGAATCCGAAATCATTATTTGTACAAAAAACAGTACTTCTAGAGTTAAATGACATGGCTCAATTACATAAAGTAACAGAAGCAAAAATTCAAGAAACTGTTCAATTATTCAATTTAACTCATTTATTAAATCGACATCCTTATGATTTAAGTGGTGGTGAGCAGCAAAAATTAGCGCTTGCAAAAATTTTATTAATAGAACCTAAAATACTGCTACTAGATGAGCCGACAAAAGGTCTTGATGCACATTCAAAGGAAGAGCTCGCAGAAATATTAAAAGATTTACAAACTAAAGGGACAACAATCATTATGGTGACACACGATATAGAATTTTCTGCACAATACAGCGATAGATGCGCTCTGTTTTTCGATGGTAGTATCGTATCAGAGGACGAACCACGAGCATTTTATAGTGGAAATAATTTTTATACAACTGCTGCGCATCGAATATCAAGAGATATATTGAGCAATGCGATTACATGTGAGGATGTCGTTACTCTATGCAAAAAAACATTCGATTAATTATTTCATTTATTGTCATTCTAGTTTTCATTCCACTTTCTTTATATACTGGTATTACAATTTTTGCTGATCGAAAATATTATTTTGTATCGATTGTCATTATGATTTTAGCGTGTGTCCCCTTTTTCCTTTCATTTGAGCGTAGAAAGCCACAGCCACGCGAAATTTTAGTCATAGCAGTGATGTCTGCTATTTCAGTGGCAGGTCGTGCTTTATTTGTTGTTACACCTGGCTTTAAACCTGTCGCAGCTATTACAGCGATTACTGGCTTTTCACTTGGAGCAGAAGCAGGCTTTTTAACAGGGGCAATTTCTGCGTTAGTATCCAATATGTTTTTTGGACAAGGTCCTTGGACACCCTTCCAAATGTTTATGTGGGGAATGATTGGTTTTATTGCTGGCTTGTTAGGTAAAACTCGTTTAATGCATAAAAAAATACCACTTATATTATTTGGTATTTTTGCAGGCATATTTTTTTCGTTTGGTATGGATGTTTGGGGAACAATATCAATGTACGGTGTTTTTAGCTGGAAAGCTTACGCACTTGCATTGACTTCTGCAGTCCCTTTTATGATAATCTACTGTATTTCTAATGTAATTTTTTTACTATTGTTAGCTAAACCGATTAGTGAAAAACTAGACCGAATAAAAAATAAATATGGGATTTTACAGTAATGCTTTGTAGAAAAAGTTTTTTATTTTTAACCAACTTACTTTAAATCCTTAGTAAGACCAAAACGTTTATATAATGACCTAACAACAAAAGAGCATGTTTTCATGCTCTTTTGATTTATACTTCACTATTTCATCTTGTTAATATTTCATTTTATTTCTTTCCCGTGGATGCGATGGCAAAATTGCATTGTAAAGTTCTTGAGAAACGGGATGTTGACATGTTTGTCCTTTCTGGATTTCCTCCATAAGCTGACCGTGTTGCATAACTAGTATTCGATCAGACATAAAATGTGTCGCCTGTAAATCATGGGAAATGAAAATATATGCTAGCTTTCTTTCTTTTTGTAGTGTTTGAAGTAACTGTAATATATGTTTCTGAAGTATCATGTCTAGACTACTAATTGCCTCATCCAATACGATTAACTTAGGATTTAAGGCAAGCGCTCTAGCAATGTTGATACGCTGCTGTTGTCCTCCACTAAGCTGTGCAGGATATTGTTGGGCAATGGTGTTCGCTAATTCCACACAGTCTAGTAATTCCATCACTTTATGTTTTCTTTCTATTTTGCTGTAATGTTCGAAATTAAGTAATGGTTCCTCTAATATTTCAAAAATCGTTTGCTTCGGATTAAATGAATCGTAGCTATTTTGAAAGACAGCCTGCAAATCTCTCCGTACCATTATTTTATCCTTGCTGGTTGCTTCATAAAGATTGACACCTTGAAATAAAACCTCACCATTTGTTGGTCGCTCAACACCTAAAATAATGCGACCTAATGTACTTTTTCCTGAACCACTTTGCCCAACTATGCCTAAACACTCGCCCTCTTGAAGTGAAAATGACACCTTTTGTATTATAGGTGCTTCCTGCTTTCTTCTAAACATAAACTGTCTTTGAGAATAGTACTTCTCAATATTCTTCACTTCTAGTAGTGTCATATTTTTCACCTCTAAAAAGTAATTCTTGATTGTAAAAGTTTTTTTGTATAAGGATGCTGAGGGGCATCAAAAAAATCAAAGACATTTGCCTGCTCAATAATTTCTCCCTTATACATTACGGCAACATCGTCAGCCAGTTCAGCAATCACACCTAAATCATGAGTCACAAGAATAATAGCAGCCCCCGTTTCTGAGCAAATACGATCAAATAATGTTAACACTTGTTTTTGATTGACTGTGTCTAGAGCTGTCGTTGGCTCATCTGCAATATATAGGGTGGATTGTATCGCCAATGACAAAGCAATCATCACTCGCTGTAACATGCCACCACTTAATTGAAATGGATAATAGTGCAATAGCTCATCTGCGTTGGGTAAATTGACCTTATACATGGTATCAATTGCAATCTGTCTCATTTCTTTTTTAGTCATCACAAAGTGAGCTTTTAATGTTTCTAGGAAATGCTTTTCAATTGTTTGAATACTATCGAAGGCAGTGGCTGGATTTTGCATAATCATAGACAAATGCCTTCCACGATAAGCTCTTAATGTAGAAGCTGTCATAGCCAGTAAATCTTTTTGTCTATATAGAACTTGACCTTGTGTAATCTGCGCCAAAGATGGGAGTGTTTGCATCATGGCATGGCAAAGCATTGTTTTTCCACTACCACTTTCCCCGATAATTCCTAAGACACGCCCTTTATAGGCAGTCATATTAATAGAGGACAATACATTTTTTTCGCCGATTTTCACCGTTAAATCTTTCACTTCTAACACTTTCTCTTTGTCCATAACTTCCCCTTTACTCAAATTTCTTTAGACTACTTGCTAAACGATTAAACAATAGAACAACCAGAACAATGGCAAGTCCCGGATAAAGCATTAATTCAGGATGTTGGCGAATGTACTGCTTCCCTTCGTTCACCATCATTCCCCATTCAGGGATGGGGGCCTGCACGCCAAGTCCGATAAATGAAAAGCCGGCAATTTCCAAAATGACTTTCCCTACATCCAGTGCAACCATTGTTACGATGATAGGTAGCACATTGGGGACATAATGACGTACGATTAAACCGACTCCTGTAGTTCCACTAATTCTAGCTGCTTGAATAAATTCTTTTTCATTCATCCCTATAAATAAGCTTCTTATCATTCTTGAATAATAAATAAGCTGCGTAAAAATAAGTGCAATTAACACATTTTTCAAACTTGGACCTAATAAACCTAAAAGCCCAAATGCTAGTACAAGTGTAGGAAAAGCTAATAAAATATCACATATCCGAATGAATAGGAAATCTATCATACCTCTTTTTAAAGCAACAAATGCTCCTAGAAAGATAGCTAGTATAATCGCTATCATTTGAATTAAAAGAGCTGATCCTAAAGAATAGCGAATACCTAAAAGTATTCGAGAAAAGACACATCTTCCTAAATGATCAGTTCCTAATGGATATTGCCAAGTAGGAGCTAAAAATCGCCTTGTAATATCGACTGCAAAAGGGTCATGGGGCATTAATAATGGTGCAAAAATCCCCAACAAACCAATGATTACAAGTATTGTTAAACTAAACGATTTTTTATAATTTACATGACTTAGTTTCTTTACTAGACTCACTTCAATCTCTCCTGCCCTTCATCATCAGGTGAGGATCCAATACCCGATGTAATACATCGGCGCATAAATTAGAAAGTACATAGATGACTGCAATAATTAGAACATAGCATTGAACAACCGGGTAATCCCGATTAATAATCGATTCAATTAAAAACCTACCGAGTCCTGGCCAACTAAAGACTTGCTCCACAATTACCGCACCACCGAGTAAATTACCAAGTGTCAAGCCCAGCATCGTAGTCAACGTTATCGCAGCATTTCTCATTACATGTTGCATGAGTATGACAGAATTTTTTAATCCTCTTAACTGAGCGTATTGAACATAATGCTTATGCAATTCTTCAATAATCGTTGCACGAATTAACTGAACAAATAATCCAATTGTCGGTAAGGCTAGTGTTAGCGCAGGTAAAACAAGATGAGCAAGTGTCCCCTTCCCATTAGTCGGGAAAATACCAAATTTTAAGCTAAATAGATATAGTAATAAAAAACCTAACCAAAATGTTGGAATTGATACACTCAAGATAGAAAACAATCTAATTATTTTATCGATTATGGCACACTTATACAGTGCGCTTATCATACCTAATGGGATACTAAAAACAAGAATGAACACAAATGCAGCAACAGCCAATTCGATAGTTGCTGGTAATTTAGCGAATAGCTCATGTGCCACTGGTAATTTACTAACAAAAGAAGTACCAAAATCAAACTGCAAAACTCCTATTAACCATAGCAGATATTGAATAAGTAAAGGTTTGTCTGTCCCAAGTTCCTCACGTAATGCCTGGATTGCCTCTTCCGTTGGCACAACTTTAGCCAATCTTAAAATAACCTCCGCAGGCTCTATTGGAACGAAGCGAATAAATACAAACGTCAATATAGATACCCCTAATAATACAAACGGTAACGTTAAAATTCTTTTTAAACAAAACATCCATGTCGATTCGTACATGCTGTCACCTCCTACCCAATCCTATGATAAAGAGAGAGCTGTCTTTGTAAGACACTCTCTCTTCTACTTGTATTACTCTGTATCCATTTGTGCATATGGAATATCATATTCAGATGCACGAGGCACAAAATCCTTCATATATGGTTGATAAATCACGTTATTTGTTTCATAAGATATCGGATAGAATAGTGCTTGATCATGGAACATAGTTAAAATATCCGTATAGAGCTGCACTCGTTCCTCTTCATCTGTTCCAACTAATAATTGGTGAATTTTAGTATCAATTTCTTTGGTGTTTGGTAAACCTAATTTTGCTTCATAAACACCACTAGCATTTGGTGTAGCTGATTCATTAGCAAAGCCATGTGGATCTGTTGGTGGTCCGTTTGTACGCCAAAAATTAATATCCACCTGATTATCCATTAATTTTTGAAGGCCAACCATTACATCTGCACCTTCTAGATTCAACTGTACCCCTATTTTTGCTAGTTCACCTTGCATCAATTCAGCCATTGGCTTTTGAATGGCATCTGTTGCGATATAGATTAAATCTAATGATAAAGGTTGTCCGTTTTTTGTACGAATTTTATCGCCCTTTTGTAATGTCCACCCAGCTTCATCAAGTAGCTGTTGCGCTTTTTCTGGATTATACAAGATTGGTTCTAAATCAATATTGGCAAAAGGAATTGCATCCCAAAATAGTGTGTCGGCCACTTTTTCTGTACCATGTGTAATACTATCAACCATTTGCTCCTTATTGATAGCATATTGAATGGCTTGACGTACCTTTAATTCTGCTAACGGTCCTGACTGCGTATTGAATAATAACGCTTTTGTAGACAATGGTTCAGAGGTAGCCGTCTTATATTTGTCACTATCTTTTAAATACGAATAGTTATCTAAACTAATGATGCCACGACCATAAATTAAATCTAACTCTTCGTTTTCAAATGCCAACGAAATCGATTCAGAATCAGGGATGATTTTTACTTTAATTTGTTCTAAGAGAGGTTTTTCCCCCCAATAGTTTTCGTTGCGACTAAATAAAGCATATTCATCTTTTTTGTAATCTGTTAATACCCATGGACCTGTCCCAACTGGTGCTTTGATGGAATCTTGCGTCGCATCTCCTTCAGGGAATCCGTTATCCCCTAAAAAACGGAATGGACGTACAAAGGCCAGTTCGTTTAATACTGGATAATAAGGTTCATCTAATTGCAAACGAATTGTATAATCATCTTCTTTTACAACCTCAACAATATGGTTGACCATGCCCATCCAAAAATGTATTTCCCGATTTGCTAATATGGCATCGAAGTTACGAATGACATTATCCGCATTAAAAGCAGTTCCGTCTGAATACTTAACGTCTTTTCTTAAATGGAAAATGTAAGAAGTCTTATCCTTTGAAATGTCCCAACTTTCTGCTAGCTTAGGTGTAATAGTCCCATCATCGTTATACTCAACCAAAGATTCGTAGACCATTGCTTGTGCAGTCATTTGATTAGGTAAATATGTATGAGGGTTTAATGGACCGACATCTAAAGGCCATCCAATCGTTATCATTTTTTCGTCATTTGTTTGTGTTGTTGTTTTTCCCTTTTCTGTATCAGTGTTTGTACAACCTGCAAGAACACCGAAAGTCAAAAAAAGTACAAAAGGAAGTAAATACTTTGTCAATCTCATTTTCTGTCTCCTATCTCCTATCTTGGTTCAAAAGCATCTACTATTAGATAAAAGAAAGCATAAAAAAACCTTATTCAAAAAGAATAAGGATAGATAAGCTTACAAAAAGTAAGTCTCCATCCATCTCCCTATCTTTCGTAGATCATCAATGAATCTTCTTACAAGCAGGCATTCTGGCTCATGAATCATTATTTTGTTTCACCTTCACGAGTAATAACTCTGTGTCAATGGAAACAAAACTCCTCATTTACAGTTGCGGGACAGCATGGGATTTACACCCATTTTCCTTTTAATTGAATGAAAGTTCATTTCACTCAAACTTGTAATAATTGCTATGAAATTAGTATTAAACATAACATGCACGAAAGTTTACGTCAATTTTATTTTCAGAATATAATAAAATAAGAAAAATCTTCATTATTTTATAAACTTGCTGAGTGTATTCATTTAACTAAAAAAGACCATTGTTCCAAAAGAGAATAAGGCTGACGTTTTATTAAATATCTACTCCAAATATAAAATTTTAAAAATCTTAGCGTAGCCTTCCAGTCTCATTTGATAAATTGATAAACCTCTCTTTAAGTACTAACTTCCCTAGGATTTTACAATACAGAAAATAGATTTATAAAACTGATTGTATTAATATTTTTTGCACTTTTAACTAGATAATCAACATAGTAATTAACACTATCAAGCATACGATTACAAGCATATCTCATACGAATGATACATATAGTGATGTTAGTATTTCATTCAAACAGAATTCTATAATTAGACTGAGATGGATTTATAAGATATGCGAATATTATCTATAAAGATAGGATGATGACCATTATTGAAAAATCGGTTCTAGCTATGGTTATTTTACGTGTATTGTCTGGGAGTATTGAAGTAAGTGCTGGTTTGTTGATGCTAAAGTTGAACAATTTAGAAAAAGCATTCTATATTAATACAATGCTTGCATTGGTTGGTCCAACAGTTTTAATCGTAACAACAGCAATTGCATTATTTGGACTAGCTGATAAAATTCCTGTGGCGAGAATTATTTGCTTATTTACTGGAATTACACTTATCATTGTTAGCTCACATATAAAGTAATAGGGACATTTCGTTCTAAATCCTTGTTATGTATTAGCCATCCTGAACAATATCTTTACTGTTCAATAATTTGCTGTAGCGTGTGACGACGCTACTTTTTTTATGTAAAAGTCACCTCTACCTAACAAATTGAGATTACGTGTACAGCACGCAATTATTCATTTGTGGCGTTGGTGCTTAAAATCGTCCACACACTGTTGTAAAAAAGAATACTAACTAAACACCTCCGCGTTAATTGATATATACAATACTCGTTAGTCAACGCGAAAGGTGTTTTATTTGTTAGGTCAGTTTTAGTTCTACAAAAGTTTGTTTAAGAAATATATTCTGCTGCTGTCTTAAGTTAACATGTGGCCGCCTTCTACATGAAGAACCGTTCCAGTCACGAAACTATTTTGTAGCAAATATAGTACGCTTTGTGCAACATCATCAGCTCGCCCTATTCGTTTCACAGGGAGTTTATTTTCCACTGTATTATAGAAGTGATTCCGTGCTTCTTCTGGCATTTTGCTACGGGATGGTGTATCAATTATACCTGGTGAAACGATGTTTACTCGGATAGGAGCAAGTTCTAATGCCAAAGTCTGACCTAAATTGGAAATAGCCGCATTAACGGCACCTAGTATTGCTGAGCCCACCATAGCCTTGTAGGCTACAACGCCAGAAAATAAAATAATTGATCCGTTTGGTGAAATGTTAGAAGCACCGTATTTGGCTGCATAATATTGTCCCCAAAATTTGTTTTCAAACAGTTTTCGTGCTTGTGCTGTATCCGTTTGGAGGAATGCCCCGCTGGATGTTTCTGCCGCGCTTATCACCAGATGATCGACATGACCAATCTTTTCAAAGAAAGATTGTACTTGCTGTTCTTGTGTTGTATCTAGAATATAAGTTGTTGCCCTAACTCCTAATAGCTCTTTTGCCTTCTGCAATTTCTCTTCGGAGCGACTGGCAATGATTACTTCTGCCCCTTGCGCTACTAGCTGTTTAGCTGATGCCAAACCAATCCCAGAGCTTCCACCGATAATTACAACTTTTTTATCTTTTAACATATTTCTCTCCCCTTATTCGTTTACATAAGTTTAAAAATTCAATATCTCTTGCAGGTGTAAATCAAGTTCGGATATAAACTTTTCAATCTTTGGATTTTTGACTACGTCATAACAAGAGAAACTCTTTAATGGTTTCATTCCGAGAAATTTCTGTATAAGATGTAAATGCATTATTGCATCTTCTAGGGTATTCCCTTCAAAAAATTCACTTGGATTGTTAAATGCTTTTTCAGGGGCATTCCAGGTAAGCGAAAACATATATTTCTTTTCAGTCAACAATCCACCTTTCCCATACTCATCAGCACCCCTAAAAAATAAACCATAGGCATATACCTCATCCATATACGTCTTCAATAAGCCGGGGACACTGAACCAATAAATAGGTGTTTGATAAATGACAATATCAGCCCATATAAATTTTTGTTGTTCTTCTTCGATTTTATATCCGTTTTGAATAATTGTTGTTTTTACATTGTTCTTTTTTTTCTAAAAAACTAACCATTTTGTTCATCAATGTTTGGTTCAAATTCCCCTCAGCTGAACTGTATTTCTGATGACCGTTAATAATAAGTATATTTTTCATCTTTTTCTGGCTCCTTCAATTCTGTTATCTCTTAAAACAAACCTAGTGTCTTGCCAATGTTCTACTAACCGTTTGCTACAGCGGGAAAAATCCCTTAGTGTTGTACAAATAGTAATAGCAACTGTAGCTTATTTCGTTGATTTCTGACAATAATTTTGAGCACCTCCTCAATTAAGGATGAAATTAATAAATACAATAATATTATAAATATAGTAACTTCCTTTAGGAAAGTAGTGATATTTAATTCATTAAGTTTCTGAAAGTATACTATTGTGCTATGATGAGGTAAATTGCTCAAAAATTTTGAGGGAGGATGTTTCAAATGAGTGTGATTGAGCCAGTAGTGTTGACCAAAGGAGTACCAGGTGAGGCTTGCCCCATTGCGAAAACACTCGATGTAATTGGAACTAAATGGACATTTTTAATAATTCGCGATTTACTTATAGAAGGAACAATGCGGTTCAGTGACCTATTAAAATCTATGGATGGAATTAGTCCGAAAACACTTTCCCTCCGTCTTAAAACACTAGAAGATCATGGGATTTTGATTAAAAAGGTTTTCCCAGAAGTTCCCCCTCGTTTGGAATATACGTTAACAGACAAAGGAAAACAGTTGGAAGGTGTTTTCATTGAATTAAAGCGATTTGGATTAAATTTATAAATAGTTTAAATAAGTCATGCTTTATATTTTGGTATGTTAATATATTGTAAAAAAGGGGCTGGGACATAACTAAAAAATTTAAGAAACAGACGAAAGCTGTTCATAATTTTTTGCTATATGGAGACCTTAGCTATTCTTGCTTTTGCAATTAAAAAAATTAGAAGTGTTCACTAGTTGTTGGTAGCGAAGGCAGTGACTCCAGCGGGAACAGCACATAATGTTAGACGCAACAGACCGCGCGTTAGCGAGGGGTGCGGCTTACGGTGTGCCCGCGGAAAGCACCGCCGTAGCGGACAACAACGGCATAGCAAAAAAGTGTTAGATTGATGGCAATCTAACACTTTTTCTCTTATGTCCCAGCCCCTTTTAATGCACTATATGATGCTCCACAATCCGCTTGGACCCATTTCCATACTTTCGATAACTAGAAAATTGTGACAAAAGTAATTATATTAGGGTAGATTATTACACATTGCTTTTACGGATTTTCCCATAAAAATTACACTGTAAAACATATCGAGATTCAACCACACATACAGTTGCCCATCTCGATAGCTCTCACAGCGCACAAGCATCGTTTATGTAAAATTCAGCAAGGATGCTTGTAATGGTCGTTCCGTTATTTGCAAAGCTCCATTTGTGATAGCCAATGTGCTATTACTTTTACGGCTCAAATCCTGCTTGACTTAGATAAACATCACTTTCTGGAAAGATTTTAATAAATCGATTATAGACATTATTAATTACATGTGGTCCGTACCAATCTTCTAAACCAAGTTGGGCATATTTCTCCTCCATGCCAAGTTTTCTTGTGCGATTTCCTCCACTGCCATCTCCTAAAAAGTAGTCATCCAAACATATTCGATCGACGAATGGTTTCAATTTCTCAGGAAAATATTCCCCACTTGGTAAAATGGGGGCTATAGCCACTTGGGTCGGGATTCCGTTGGCTGCTAATGTTTCTAATGTCTTAAAACGCGCCTGAATTGGTGGTGCATCTGGCGTAAAATGTTTACGTATTGTTTCGGAATCTGTCTCAATCGTTACACTTACTCGAACTTTCTCTTTAAATTGCTGTAGCAAATCAATATCACGGCTTACAAGAGGGCTTCTAGTTTGCACTAAAAGGAAGTCTGGGGGATCTGCGACCATCACTTCTAGTAAGGACCTTGTCACTTTTTCCTTATGCTCGATTGGCTGATAAGGATCTGTACTTGATGACATAAAAATGGTCACATTTCCTTTAGCTTTGGCGCGCTGAAGCTCCTTTTTTAATAAATTTGCAGCTCCGTTTTTTATATCGACCCAATTGCCCCATTCACCATCTCGAAAAAGTGCCACAGGCATTGCTCGTACATAACAATAGGAGCACCCAAATGAACAGCCTGTATAAGGATTTAGTGAATGCGTATAGCCAGCAAGAAAACCAGTTCCTTTATTCAGAATCGTTTTTGGATTTTTATAGAATAATTCACTTTTCATCACCGTCCCCCTCCATTCATAATTACTCGTAGCTAGTTGAAGTTCCCTTTTCTAACTCTAGGAGCTGTGTTTTCATTTCTAATCCTCCTCGATAGCCTGTTAATGAGCCATTCTTGCCAATTACCCGATGGCACGGTACAGTAATTAATACTGGATTGGCTCCAATCGCTGTGCCAACCGCGCGCACAGCTGCTGGTTTATTAATAGCATTGGCAATTTCTGAATAGGATTTCGTCTGTCCATAAGGAATGTCACAAAGTGCATTCCACACTGCTATCTGAAATGGTGTCCCTACATAATCAAATGGCATAGTAAATGTTTTTCGCTTTCCTTGTAGGTATTGAATCAATTCAACCATATAGGGTTCTAGCTTTTTATTATCTTCAATTAGTGGACTTCCTGGAAAGCGCTTCTTGGCCCATTCGATTAACTCCTTGAATGCGCTGTTCTGTGAACTTACATACACTAACCCTTTAGAAGTGGAAGCAATATAAAAATGCCAATCTTCAAATGTTAGTAAAGCCCAATAGAGCGTTGTTTTATTGTTTGTTACCACTATCTTTTCCTCCAGTTATATGCATTTGTCGAAATTGTGCTGGTGTCAATCCAGTTTTCTTTTTAAATAACGTAATAAAATAAGGCGTATTCATCATTCCTACACAGATGGCGATATCTCCGATGGCTTTATTTGTTTGCATTAATAATTGTTTAGCCTCATGTACGCGAACTCGTTGTATATACTCAACCGGTGTTATACCCTTAATTTTTTTAAATGTGCGATGCATATGATAGGGACTCCCATGGCAAATTGTAGCTAACGATTCTAGGGTTAATTTTTCTGTGTAATTTTTATCAATGTAGGCAGTAATTAGCTCGACCCATTCGCTATCAGGTAATTTTTCATTAGTTGGCTTGCAACGTTTACAAGGCCGGAAATTTGCGCGTAGAGCTTGTTCTGCGTTTTGAAAAATACAGACATTTTCTTTTTTAGGGACGCGCGATTTACAAGATGGTTTACAGAAGATCCCTGTTGATTTGACAGCATAGAAAAATTGATGATTATACGTTGGATCATTATTTATTATTGCTTGCCACTTTTCATCTGTTATCTGTTCCATATCATTTGAAGTTTTATCATGACACGCGTGATTGAACCTATCTAGCATTACGCTCACCTCTCTTTACACTATACTCCTTAGAAATTCCCAATGTAAGACGCTTGAAATAGAATAGCAAGATATTGAAGTAGTTTTTATGTCGCATCATGAAAAATGATTCCAAGACCAAAACGTTCCCCTAAAGTAACTGTACTTACTCCGTGACGAACCTTATTTTTGTAATACCCTTTTTGACCAAGAACAACTCTATAGTTCGTAGGGAAAATGAGCGCACTGCCTTGAGCTAAAGTAATAACATGTCCTCTACTTTGAGCACGAGGAATTTGTTCCACTAATAGCGATTCTCCACCGCAAAAGTCTTTTTCACGTTGATTTAAGACAAAGACTACTTGAAATGGGAAAAATATATCGCCGTATAAATCTTGATGCAAACAATTAAAGCCCCCTGTTTCATACTTTAATAGTAAAGGTGTTGGTCTTGTTTGCTCATTTTCTTTACAGATGGTCAAAAAATCTTGAAGGTTGTTGGGAAACTGTGCTGTTTTTCGTAAATACCCCAACCAACGATTCGCTGTTTTTGACAATTCTACATAGAAGACCTCTCTTAAACTTTGGACGATATCAGGTAGTGGATAGGAAAAGTATTTGTACTCCCCATGGCCAAAGCGATAGCGTTTCATATTGATTGTTGTTCTGTACGGCTCTTTCTCAAGATACAACGCTTTTAGAAATTCACATTCCGCCTTTGTTAAAATCACTGGAAGCTTTGCAAACCCTTGTGCATCTAATTCATTTTGAATGGTGTCCCAATCTAAGTTTTCCACTCTTGTTTTAATATCTTGAACCATTGTTACACCCTCCTATTCGCATTCTTGATAACTAACACTATAACCGCATCAGTAGAAAAACATAAGGTGTTTAGAATGTAATAGCAAGATAACAAAATTCGTCTCGATTATGATATGGTAAAGTAAATTTTAATCGTGTATGTTTCCTAATAATAAGTTTGTAGAGGAGAATGCAAAAGTGAGATGGCATGAAAATAATGATGAGATGGTCATTCCATTACCTAACCATTTCGATATGAATGCAAATCTAAACTATCTATTACGAGAAAAAAATGAATGTCTGTATGAAGTTGAGAACAATGTTATTACAAAGGTTATTGCGATAGGAGAAATGCGCTCCTTAGTGCAGATTAGCGTAAGCCAACATAACCAAATGATTGTTCAATTCCTAAATGATTCTAGACCGAATGATAAGCGGATACGACAACAAATTGTACACTATATTTATGAATGGTTTGACCTTGAGAACGATTTAACGCCATTTTACGACATGGCAACTACAGACCCATTACTTGAAATGCCCGCCCGAAAATTTTATGGATTGCGTGTAGTCGGCATTCCTCATTTATTTGAAGCTTTATGCTGGGGCGTTATAGGGCAACAAATTAATTTAGCCTTTGCTTACTCCTTAAAGAAACAATTTGTAGAAAGCTTTGGCGATTTTATCGAATGGAGAGGTAAAAAATATTGGGTGTTCCCAACGTACGAGCGCATTGCACAGTTAACACCATCCGACCTAGCAGATATCAAAATGACGGCAAAAAAAAGTGAATATATCATTGGTATTGCCAAATTGATGGAAAATGGTACATTATTGAAGGAAAAATTACTGGCAATGAACTTTAAAGATGCCGAAAAAAGCTTAATTCAAATACGCGGCATCGGTCCATGGACAGCCAATTACGTGCTGATGCGCTGCCTGAGATTCCAAACAGCTTTTCCAATTGATGATGTCGGTCTGATTAATTCGATAAAAGTATTACGTAATATGACGCAAAAGCCTACAAAAGATGAAATTTTAGCACTATCAGTCAACTGGAAAAATTGGGAATCATACGCTACCTTTTATTTATGGCGTGTTCTATACTGATAACGTTCTGATTATAGTTAAATGTCTTTGTCATATGTAAGTAGGAGGCATCGTTGTTATTACTGGTTTCAGACTGAAGTCAAGGTAGATTGTCTTCAATTTTTTTCTGTAATAAATAGCTGGAATCTGTGTGTTCATCCCACTTTATTAGACACCTATGTCGCTAGCTCTAGATGTCTAAGGAGGATATGTTCGAAGCTATAGTTTAGTATACAAGGAATATTTAGTGACAATGCTTGCGCTGTACGGAGTTACCTTCCTTAAGCAATTTAAAATGACTTTCCTTTAATTTTATGGATGAAAGATGGGATGACCGATTGAATAATAAGTGGAATAAGATTGTCTACAAAGTGGGCTCTTCTTTCTATGATAGATTTTTTAATACTGGTGTTTTTTTGAAGACGAGAAAAAAGATTTTTCAACAAGTCCCTTTTCAAAGCAAGCAGAAAATCTTATTTGTTGGGATCGGTACTGGAGCTGATTTAGAATACATTGACTTTATGAATTATGATATTACAGCCATTGATTATTCGCCTGATATGTTAGCTATCGCTAAAAGTAAATTCGAGCACTCTGCTATCCAATTTATCGAAATGGATGCGCAAACAATGACTTTTGAAGATGAATCATTTGACTATATTGTGGCGAGTTTAATTCTTTCTGTCGTGCCTGATGAACATAAATGCTTTGAAGAAATGATTCGCGTTTTAAAGCTGAATGGAAAAATACTAATTTTTGATAAATTTGCTGCTAAACATCAACGAATAACTGTAACCAAAAAGCTGTTAAGGCCCTTTATAAGCCTATTAGGTACTGATATTGGTCGAAGTTTTGAGGAAATGTTTAGCCAACAAAAACAAAGGCTTAAAATTATAAAGGATGACCCTGTTATGTTAAAAGGAATGTATAGATATATTGAAGTTATGAAAATTAAGTAACTATGACAGAAGCAATTTTCTAATTCAATTAACTTAGAAACGCCTTTGTGCATAAAAAATATGAATCTAGATGAAAGTCAATTGCTTCCTTTCACTAAAAAACACAGGTATTTGTAAAGATAAAAGAAAGGCACCTCCTTTGTAGCGGAAGTGCCTAGTTTAGTTATTTATAAATTAATAGATAACAAGCTATTAATTTGTAAAGTCAATTACCATACGTCCTGTTATTTTACCTTGTTCCATCTCTTCCATAATCTCGTTAATTTCTTCGATTTTTCGCAATGTTACTTTCGGCACTACCTTACCTTCTGCAGCAAATTGGAATGCTTCTTGTAAGTCTTGGCGTGTACCTACTAATGTACCAATCACTTGGATGCCATCCAGTACTAAACGAGGGATATCTAAATCCATTTTATCTACAGGTAAACCAACTGCTACTACTCGTGCGCCTGCTTTTACCACATCAATCGCTTGATTGAACGGTGTTTTAGCTACAGCTGTAACCACAGTTGCATCTAAGCCTTTCCCATTCGTCAGTTCTTTCGCTTTAGCAATTGGGTCTTCATTTAATAAATTGACAATAGCATCTGCCCCTACCTCTTTAGCAAATGCTAGCTTCTCATCATTAATATCGAACGCCACAACGTTTGCACCATAAACATGTTTAGCATACTGCACAGCTAAGTTGCCGAGACCACCAATACCAAATATCCCAATCCATTGTCCTGGACGGATATTTGACACTTTCACAGCCTTGTAAGTTGTCACACCTGCACAAGTGACAGAAGAAGCGGCGGCTGGATCTAAATTAGCTGGAACCTTAACTGCATAATCAGCTGATACAATCACTTGCTCGGCCATAGCACCATCTACTGTATACCCTGCATTTTTAACATCGCGACAAAGTGTTTCACGACCTGTCGTACAATATTCACAGTGTCCGCAACTCTCATACATCCAAGCAATAGATACTCGGTCACCAACTTTTAGTGACGTAACCCCTTCTGCAACTTCAATCACTTTACCAATACCCTCATGACCTAATACAATCCCTGTAACATCACCGAAATCTGCATTTTTGACATGTAGATCCGTATGACAAACACCACAAAATTCTGTTTGTACTAATGCTTCACCATGTTTTAATGGTCTTAGTTGCTTCTCCTCTACACTTACTTTTTTGTCTTTCGTTACAACTGCTGCTATCATAATTAACATGCCTCCTTAAATGTAAGAAATCATTTTAATTAACAAGCGTGCATGCACTAAAGTGTGAATTCGCTTTCATTTTATAAAGGATTTTAATTGAATTCAATTATTTTAGGACGATTCATAAAAAATGAGTCTACCCTCATAGAAAAATACTATTATTTTAAATAAATAGAATATTTTTAAAATTAAATAAATCGAAAGCTGTAGGATGATTTTAAAAAAACCTCGCCCAAAAGCCTTTTAGTAGTAATCAGCCTACAGAAAATGAAAAAAGAGCTGCATTATGCAACTCTTTCAACTTTACAACCTTACACCAAGTTACGTAATGGGGCTTCTTCATCGGCTGATGGTCCATAAAAGCCTGGCACCGCAATATCAAGAAGGCGTAAGTATACGCCCAGTTGTGCACGGTGGTGAACCATATGACTAATTCCAAAAGTACGTAACGCAAGTGCTCGCGGCTCTTGGCGAATAATATGCTGGCCATGGCGAAGTGTCCATTCATCGCCGAGCGCTTTGTCGTCACATTCGGCAAGCAACTTATCGAGTTTGGAGACGTTGGCGTCAAATTCTTCTAGAATGTCAGATTGTTTTTCTATTGCTTCTCGTCGAAGTGGTACTGTTGAAAGATCCAACTCCGTGTGCTGAATAATTGTGATTTGCCAGTTTAGCAGATTGATTAGATGTGTGGCTAGTCCACCGAGGGTCATTGATTTATCATGTGGTCGCCATGACATATGCTCCTCGGGTAAGCGTTCCAATATGCGACGTGTAGAAGCTAGTTCTTGCGTTACGTCGCCGATGATTAATTGTTTACTCATATCTGTTGCCCCTCTCTTTTAGCTATAAATAAATAATTTCAATAAAAAAAGCGTTAATCCTGCTTCGATTAACGTCTCTGTAAATTTTAATAGCTGCTTGACAATCAGAATCTTTATTTTTCCCTCAACTTGATAGATTATCGATCATGATTTTCATAATAGGCTTCATCTGCATATTGTTTATCTGTTCCTTTCAGATAAGCTAAAATTAATTTCGGACGTTTAAGTAACACCCAGTCTCCGTGTTTATCAAACTTTCGGCTGGAAGTTATCATACCATTTTGAATTGTTCCGTATTTTTTTCCTTTCTTTTTTCCCCACACTTTTAAGCGTTTGGCAAAATCAGCATCTTCCGCCATAAGCATGGCTTCATTAAATCCGTTAATGGACTTAAAATCCTCTTTGTAGCACCAAAAAATCCCCACGGATATGGCGCCATATTTAAAAAGTAAAGGTCCTATTAATAACATAGTTGAAACGAAAATCCCTAAAGACATTCTTTCAAATTTCCCTGTAACTCCTCCGCCAATATACTTTCCCGAGCTCAAGTTTTGTACTACCTTTGTAAGCATATGCTCATTCATCTGTGTATCTGCATCTATCGTTACGATGATTTCGCCCCTAGCTCTTTCAACGCCTGTGTTTCTAATTTTAGAAAGGTTTTTATCGTCATTGTTTACTGTAATACAATTATAAGATTTTGCAATTTCTTCCGTTTTGTCTGTACAGCGATTTAGCACAACAATGATTTCAACTTGATTTTGAAGTAATTTTGACGCTTTTGAAATGGATTCTAAACATTTTCCAATGTACTTTTCTTCATTATGGGCGGGTATAATAATAGAAATGATTACATCCTCTTGATGCGTATTTGTCGAAGTGTCCATCCAATCTCCCTCACCATTATATTTAATCTATTCATATTAGCTATTACTTAAATATATTCAAATGAAAATGTGAAAATGCCTAACTGACTTATGGTGCTTTAGTTCTTCTTTCATACAATCAAAATAAAACTAGCCTGCAATGTTACGGGGCTAGTTTTATTTTAATCTATTTTACAAATATATGATATATTTTCTATTTATTGTATTAATCCTTTAGGCTTAATTGGACAAAAATTGACCATATATTTATTTAGTTTCTTTGCCATTTAAAGGTTAGTATGGCCACTATCAATGCGATACAGGCAATTGTGCCACCGATTATCGCATTTATTTCAGCAGTATATGCGTCAATGGTTATGCCCCCTATCGTGGAGCCTAATGCCATACCAATATGGGCACTAGAATTATTTAAACTTTGATGGATATCTGATGTAGTCGATGCAGAAGAAACAATATAACTTTGAATCGCAGGTTGTAGTGACCAACTTAGTAAACTCCATAATAATATTGCCCCAACGAACAGCACGACGGAAAATTTTAAGAACGGTATCGCAACAATCGTTAGTGTAAATAAGGATAGTACGGAGAAAATTGTTCGTTTTGCACTAATACGATCAGTAAAATATCCACCTAATAAACTTCCGCATATGGAGAATATACCAATGATTAAATACATTAGGCTAAGAGACTTCTCTGACAAATGTAGCGTTGACTGAAGAAATGGTGTTAAGTATGCATACAAAGTCATATGCCCTGTAAAAAATATGATGGAAATTGAATGAATAAGTAAAATCTTTCGTTCCTTTAACGCCTTTACTTGTGCTTTTAAAGGTAACTTCTTCTTTGGCTCGATTTTCCCCAATGCAAAAAATACAATTAACATAAGCAATAATGTCAAAATAGCAATAAATAGAAATGGGGCCCGCCAACCTAATTCGCTACCTAACCATAAACTAAACGGAACACCAAACACCAGGGAAGCACTAACCCCCATTAATACAAGGCCGATTGCTCTTGCTGTATATGCATCATCGCTTATTTGAGAAGCGATGGTGATACATAACGAAACAAGAAGCGACGCACACATAGCTGATAATATTCTAGCAGCCAAAAGAACAGTATACATATCACTCAACACAATGATCATATTCGAGACAAAGAAAATAAACAAAACAATGAGAAATAATCTTTTGCGCTCCATCTTTGAGGTTAAAGATAATAAAATAGGGCCTGATATGGCAAAACTTAATGAAAACATGGAGATTAACATTCCTACTTTGCCATACGAAATCTTTAAATCTTCCGCAATCAGTGGAAGCAACCCTCCAATTACTAATTCAACTAGACCAACTATAAAGGCAATCGTCGATAATAGGTAAATTCTTTTATCCATCATTTCACTCCTCTAAAAAAATACAAAAAGCAGCGCCCCCAGTTTAGGAGGCGCTGCATTAAAACATTTTCTTTGTCAATTCGCTAACATGACATCCAAAGTCATGTCGCCTTATTCAATTAAAAATTTCTTAAACAAAAATACCATTTTGCATTATTGGTTGTCAATTATATTTATGCCATTATTTTTCGTCAACATAGGATTCCGAAGACGGTTCCAGCAACTTGCACAATAGGAATTAATACTAGTGCAAAAGACTGCTAGCTTTCGCTAACAGTCAATTTTTTAACAACACGTATTGGATGGTTGACCAAGTTGAGCACTACATACACCTGTTTCAGGTAACTCTAATTCCACACGTTTTGAAGCTTCTGTATCACCACATAAGTATGCCGTTATGGAACGGACTTGTTCATAACCTGTTGCCATTAAAAATGTTGGTGCGCGACCATAGCTTTTAGCACCGACAATATAGAAGTCTTTTTCTGGTTGTCTCAGTATTTCTTCTCCATGCGCTCTTACTGTTCCACAACTATGCTCATTCGGGTCAATTAAAGGCGCCAATGCTTGCACACTTTCTGTTGCTGCATCAATAGAAAGGCGTAGTTCGCTGTTAATCGTAAAATCAGGTCGATTACCTGCGTTAACAATTAGCTCTTCAAATCCTGTTAATACTTTTGTTTCCCCGTTAATAGTACCAATAATTTGGATGTTCTCATCTTGACGCAACTGTGAGATATAGAAAGGTGTAACGACCTCAACCTTACCTGTCTCAACTAATTCGTGAATACGTATTCCCAGTGCGCCTCGTGCAGCTAATGCATCTTTTTCCTCACCACCATAGGCTTCTTCTACAGATTTTTTCCGCATTATCCATACTAATTTTGTTGCAGGATTATCTTCTTGTAGTGCCGCAAGTGTCAATAAGGTATTAATCGCTGAATGGCCACCACCAATAACAGCAATCTTCTTATTTGCATATCTCTTAGCATTTGAATTTATATCAGGAATACCATACTCAATGTGATTTGCTAATGCTTTTTCATTTTGTAGCCAAACACCTGTAGAATTCGCCGGATTTGGATTTCCCCATGTACCAGTTGCATCAATAACAGCTCTTGCCGCAATGATATGAATGTCATTCTCTCGTTCAACATAAATAGTAAAGGGTTGTTCTAGTCGATTTTTCGTCTTCATCTTATCATTAAATTGTCGTGAAATACCCACTACTTTTGCGTTCAATTGAATGTTAGGCTTTATTTGTACTAACTCAGTCAAAGGTTTTAAATAGAGATCAATTAATTCATTTCCTGTTGGTAATGTATCTAAATTAGGTTCTACCCAATCGGAGGTTTCTAATAAAGCTTTGGCTGCTTTATTGATGTTATAACGCCATGGAGAAAATAACGTAATATGCCCCCAACTACGCATATTATGTGCTATTTCATGCCCTGCCTCTAGTACAATAAAGGCTTGTTTTTGTGCCACTAAATGAGCAGCAGCAGCTAAACCAATTGGACCTGCGCCAATTATTACGACGGGTAAATTTTTATTGGCATTGGGATTAATCTGTTGAATTTCAATGCTCTTTGCAGGGGTGCAACAAGATGTATTTTGTTTCATTACATTTAGCGTGTTCATCTTACTTCTCCTTTTTAGTCATTTACATAAGTAATTACTTATATAAAAGATATTTTTTGCTTTGTAACATAAGCAAACTTTTGTAGCCCCTATTCCTGTCGGCTTTTAATTAGCAAGAGGTCGGAGAATATCCTTCCAATACTAAACCAAGTTCACCATTCTCTTCTTCGGCATGGATTGTTACATCTGTTAATTGTGGTGCAATATCAGGATGGATTGCGACTTGGATACCTTCGATTGTTTGAATAGTATCTTCTGCTGCTGGTGCTTCTAAGCCTACACCTAAATTAACCCCACAGCAGCCTGCAATACCAAAGAAACGAAGTGTTTTAACCTCCGAATCAGCTATTACCTGTTCTAAATAATGTTTGCCTTCTGGACTCATTTTCATTTGATTTTCTCTCCTTTTAGTTCATGTAAGCCTTTTGTTCCGACTGGTGGTGTTTTTATCCATGGAATGGCTACGAATTGATTGTTGCTGATGGATTGTACTGCATTCAGCCATTTTGTTTCTGCTTGTTGTTTTTGAATTAATATGGCACTTGTTGTATGGATTGAAGAAAAGGTTTGATTGACAACCCACCAATCAACAGATAATCCAGCACGCTGTAAATCTTCCTGTAAGCGTGTCGCTTCATAAACAGGTGTTGCTTCAGGAAGTGTTACAATGGCAACACTGGTATAAGAAGCGTCACGCAACCTTGGTAACAGGTTAGAAACAGCTGGAGGAATATCCCCTTGTGAACGGCTTATTTCGCGATGATAAGCTTCTGTTGCATCTAGTAAAAGTAACGTATGCCCTGTTGGTGCTGTATCAATAACAATGACCTCATCTTGATGATTTTCTACCACATTTGCAAATGCACGAAATACTGCAATTTCCTCGGTACAGGGAGAAGCTAAATCTTCCTTCACAAACGCTAAACCTTCTTCGTTCATTGTTTCACTTGCCTTTGCCAGCACTTCAGCTTCATAATTTGCAACTTCTTCTTTCGGATCTATTCGACTTATCGTTAAATTTTTGACTTGTTCGTTTCCAAATGTCCAATTTAAATGCGCAGCAGGGTCTGTTGTAGTTAAATGTACAGGAATACCTTCTTCGGCTAAGCGTAAGGCAATATAAGAAGCAATCGTAGTTTTACCAACCCCACCTTTACCCATTGTAAAAATCAATTTTGGTTTACGTTCTAAATAATCAGCAATCATTTCCTCGACTTCTGGAATCTTAATTTCTTCGTTTGATGCATGTGTATGTGAAATTTTCTGATTAGTCATCCATGCTTGCAAACATTCCATACTTGATAATGAGTACGGTACAAACGGTAAGTAGAAATGTTCAAATCGATTTAGTTCTTTTGGAATTCTGGCTAATGCATCCGATTGACGTGCAATGAATGCTTCTTCTGTACAATCAGTAGAATTGACATTACGCATATAGCCATTAATTAATAACGTCTGATTTTGAATACCAATTTCATACAACTCGTTAGAAGCACGAGCGGCTTCTTTTAAAGGGTTTTCTTCAGGGCGTGTCACTATCATTAACGTTGTTTGATTCGCATCTTTTAAACGATGAACAGCCTTTTTATAGACTTCACGTTGTGGTTCTAACCCTTTTAAAGGACCTAAACATGAAGTGCCAGTCGTATTTTCATCTAGAAATGTAGACCATGCAGAAGGTAGTTGTAATAAGCGTAATGTATGACCTGTTGGTGCTGTATCAAACACGACAGTGTCAAAATTTCCAATCACTGAAGTATCAGTCAATAGTGTTGCGAATTCATTAAAAGCAGCAATTTCAACTGTACAAGCCCCCGAAAGTTGCTCCTCCATATTTTGAATGACCACATCAGGTAGTTTTCCACGGTACGGACCGACCATTCGTTCTTTGTAATGTTGTGCTGCTTGTTCAGGGTCTAAATTTATCGCAAATAGATTGTCTATGCCTTCAATTTTTGTTGGACTATTCGAAAGCGTTTGACCAAAAATATCTTGTAAGTTAGATGCGGGATCTGTACTAATTAAAAGTACCTTTTTCCCTTTATTTGCAATGGCTATTGATAGGGCACAAGCAACAGACGTTTTCCCAACGCCCCCCTTCCCTGTAAAAAACAAAAATGGGGTGTCAGGGAAATGACTTCTTGTAAAGCGTTCCATTTTACGCATCTCCTTTTAGTGACAAGCGTACTTTTGGCTTTTGTAGTAAGTTTTCTTCTGAAAGCCCTGACCACTGTGAAAATTGCTCATTAGTGGGATATATCCCTTTACAAAGTAACTCCCCATCAACAAACGTTGCAGGCAAGGCATCCATTCCTTGTGCCATTAAAAGTTGATTGATTGCTTCATTTTCTATAAAAGCATTTGGATCGTTCGTGAGATTAAATCTTACAGCTTCAATGTTTGTATTTTTTAAATTATTCATTATAAACGACATACGTAATAATTCTGGTTCTATAGAAGGGCCACATAAGCCTGTTGAACAGCACATGGCTGGCTCATAGATATGAATTTTTTTCAATTTACTACAGCTCCTCGCCTACAAATTTTTCAATACGTTGTCCTATAGCATCGCGTACATTTTGGAAGACAGTCCATTTGTCCTCATCTGTACCTGTTGCTTTCGCTGGATCTTCAAATCCCCAATGCTCACGGCGAATATGCGGAGGCGTCATCGGACATTTATCAGCGGCATCCCCGCATAACGTCACAACTAATGTGGCATTGTTTAATGTCTTAAAATCAATTAAATAAGATGTATGATTTGAAATATCAATCCCTACCTCCTCCATTGCTTTAATGGCATTTGGATTTACGCCATGAGCCTCAATCCCAGCACTTTTCACAGTCCAATTAGTAGGTAACAATTTTTTAGCCCATCCTTCAGCCATTTGACTACGGCATGAGTTCCCTGTACATAAGAAATAAAGTGTGTTAGTCATAAGTGTTTGCTCCTTATAATTTAATCGTTTTAAAGTATTTTTTCTGCCAACGTAAAGCAACCCATACAAGTCCTATGAGAACGGGTACTTCTACAAGGGGGCCTATAACTGCCGCAAATGCTACGCCACTATGAAGACCAAACACACCAACTGCTACCGCAATCGCTAACTCAAAGTTATTACTTGCCGCTGTAAAAGAAAGAGCAGCTGTAACCGGATAAGATGCGCCAGCTTTACGGGAAGAGAAAAATGAAACAGCAAACATCACGACAAAGTAAATAAATAATGGAATAGCAATTCGTACAACATCAAGTGGCAGTTCAACCAATTGCTCACCTTTTAAAGCAAACATCATAACAATCGTAAATAAAAGTGCAATTAAAGTAAGTGGAGAAATTTTCGGTAAGAATTTTTCCTCATACCACTGTTTTCCTTTTGTTTGAATCCCAATCCATCGTGTCAGGAACCCTGCCGCAAATGGGATACCTAAGTAAATAAGTACGCTTTTTGTAATTTCCCACATGGAGATGGAAACATTGAAATTCTCTAAACCAAACCAACCAGGTAATACATTTAAGAAAAAGTATGCAAAAATCGAATACGTTAAGATTTGAAAAATCGAGTTAAAGGCAACTAAGCCAGCTACATATTCACGATCTCCACGTGCTAGATCATTCCACACAATGACCATGGCAATACAGCGAGCCAAGCCAATCATAATGAGTCCAGCCATGTACTCTGGATAATCGCGCAAGAAGATGATGGCTAAAAAGAACATTAAGAATGGTCCAAGTAACCAGTTTTGAAAAAGGGATAGTAAAAGCACTTTCCAATCTTTAAACACTCGCCACATTTCCTCATACTTTACTTTCGCTAATGGTGGGTACAACATAACAATTAAACCTATGGCAATCGGTATGGACGTTGTACCAAGAGACATGGACTCTAACGATTCTCCAATATTGGGCATTGTGATACTGAATACGACACCTAGCCCCATGGCAACAAATATCCAAAGAGTAAGGTAACGATCTAAAAAAGACAGCTGTTTCGTTAAAGACTCATTACTCACTATCAGTTCCCCCTACATGGCAGCCATTTGTGCCACAGTTGCACCCAGTTAAAGGCTGAATATGCTCTAAAATCCCCTTCATCAGTGGCGTTTGTTCCTCTACTAAACGATAATGTTTCCAAGTCCCTACTTTTCGTTCTGTAATAATACCTGCCTCCTTTAATTTTCGTAGATGCTGACTAACGGCTGGTTGTGAAATGCCTAGAACCTCTACAAAATCACAAACACATACCTCTCCATTTTTCATACACGCAAGTAATTTCATGCGATTCAAATCTGCTGCTGCCTTTAATTGTTTTTCAATTAGCATATAATCCATTTATTTGCCCTCCTTATATAATCATTTGCTTATATATTATTGTAAATAAAATCACCTTGAGTAAAAGGTGATTTTAACTATATATAACTATATTCTTATATTATGATTTTATGTTTTGAAATACAACAGTTAAATACATGATATGAAAAAAACTTGCATATCTTCATAAATCGATTGTTAATGGTGAAAATCAAGAGAGCCAATGTTAGAATGCCCCTCCCTCTTTTCGCATTAGATACTGAAGGCATCGACTTTTATCGTTGGCTATGCCCTTGGCAACGCTATGGTCGCCTAAAAGTTTGCTCCTCATGGGCTTGACGTTAAAACCTAATAGTATTATTCGATTATAAAAGTATCTTGGCAAGGCGGTTAATGCCTTCTTCAATTGCGCTCTCATCCATTTTAGCAAATCCCAGTACCCATCCTTTTCGATTCGTTTCCAAACAATACTTACTAAGTGGATATACACGAATTCCTTTTTCGAGCGCTAGGTTTGTCATAGCCTCTTCATCAAACGATTCTTCAGCTTCAAGAAGCATATGCAAGCCTGTTTCAATGCCACTTAGTTTAAAACGGTCAGCTAGTCCAGTTGCCATGATGGCCTTGGTCATCGCTTCATGTCTGCGTCGATAAACATTTCTTGCTCTCCTCATATGACGCATAAAATGACCGTGTTCAATAAAATGACTAAGCGTTAGTTGTTCCATTATCGGCAGATGTCGATAGGTTAAGGCTTGTACTTGAGCAAGCTGACGAATGGCATTCTTTGGCCCAATCACTGCCGAAATGCGTATGCCAGGCGCCACCATTTTGGAAAAACTCATCATATACAATGTATTCTGTGGTTGTTGGCTGAACAAAGTAGGAAGTGGACCTCCACGGTACCTAAATTCACCATCATAATCATCTTCTACTATCCAAAATTGCTCTTGCGCTGACTTTTGGAGCAACTGTTGTCTACGTGGTTCAGACATAATCACACCAACTGCACATTGGTGAGAAGGCGTAACAAAAGTAAGCTTGCTTTGCGGATGAATACGATTTACTTGTATTCCATAGTTATCAACCGGTACGGAAACGACATTCATCCGTCGATATTGCATGGTCGTCCAGGCAGCGGGGAATCCAGGATCTTCAACAGAAACCGTTTCTCCTTCCGTTAACAGTGCTTGCGCAATAAGATCAATGCTATGCTGTGCACCAGAAGTTAAAATGATTTGGTCAATATCTACATGAACACCTCTTTCAAATGTTAAATAACGTTGAATCTGTTCACGGAGCGGAGTAAAACCATAGGGGTTGCCATAACCCCAAGTGGTCAAATCTGCTTCGGATGAAGCCTGTAAAAAAGATTGTCTCCAATTTTTTTGGAAATGTTCGTCCAAATAAGGCTCATGAGGACAAAAATCGATTTCTACGTTTCGATTTTCGGCGCCTCCAAACCAACTGTTTAATTCATCAACTGCCGCGTTTAATAAAGGTAATGCTGGCGTAGATGGTCCATAAGGAGTAGTTTCTTCTGCTGAGTTGGCTTTCAATCCCCAATCACTTACCCTTGTTCCCCCACGCCAATTAGTAACGGTATAGCCTCGACTAAATAATTCCTCATAAACAATTTGTATTGTTGAGCGTGAAACGCCGACTAATAAGGCAAGCTCTCGAGATGGAGGAAGTAATTCACCTGGTGGCCATTTTCCTGTTGTTATATGGTGAATAGCCTGATCAAGCAACTGCTGCCATATCGGAATTTTATCTTCTCGGTTTATTTTTAACATTTTCATTCACTTCCAGTTAAATGATGCGAACATTAATACAGTTCATCATCATTATAGTTGTTATGACGCACCCAGTATTTAAGATGGTTAAAATATTTTCTAAAGAAACGATGACATTCGTTGAAAAGCTACATCTGCAGCATGAATTGTTTCATCAATATCATGTATTGAATGAGCAGTCGATAAAAAGATGCTTTCATATTGCGATGGGGGTAAAAGGATCCCTTGTTTTAGCATTTCGACATAGAAACGCCGAAACATCTCTGAGTCTATTTTGCGTGCATCATCAAAATTTTGTAAAGGATTATCTGTAAAGGACAATCCAATCATTGTTCCAGCTTTAGTTGTCATCAGTGCTATATTCGATTTACGGGCTACTGTTTTTAATCCTTGAATTAGTCTGTCTGATAGTTCTTCAATATAGTTGTAACTATCAGAGGTTAATTTATTTATTGTAGTATAACCGGCTACCATCGCGATTGGATTACCCGATAAAGTGCCAGCTTGATAAATATTCCCTTCCGGTGCAATTAGATTCATAATTTCTTTTTTGCCACCATATGCGCCAACGGGCATCCCGCCACCGATTATCTTCCCTAAGCAAGTTAAGTCAGGCTGAATGTTATAAAGCCCTTGAGCTGAGTGGTAATCAATACGAAAACCCGTCATTACCTCATCAAGAATAAATAGCGCCCCATATTTTGTAGTGAACAAACGTATAGCTTGAAGAAATTCGGGGTCAGCAGGTATGCCAGCCATATTACCAGCAAATGGTTCTACAATCACTGCTGCAATTTCTGAACCAAATGTATTAAATACACTATAAAGTGCTTCAATATCGTTATACGGAACGGATAAAGTGTTTTTTGTGATTTCTAACGGTACACCTGGACAATCTGGAAGGCCTAATGTTGCTATGCCTGAACCAGCTTTTACTAATAGATGGTCACTGTGTCCGTGATAGTTTCCTTCAAATTTAACAATTATGTTTTTGCCTGTAAAACCTCTAGCTAGCCGAATGGCACTCATTGTTGCCTCTGTACCAGAGTTAACCATTCTAATCTTCTCTATGGAGGGAATCCGAGTAGTGATTAATTGTGCTAGCTTATTTTCTTGCAAAGTGGGCAATCCAAAACTTGTCCCCTTTTTTATTGCTTCGAGTAATGCACTCGCAACATCTTTATCTGCATGTCCATGAATTAATGGTCCCCAAGAAAGGATATAATCTATATACCTATTCCCATCAATATCATATATTTCTGACCCGATTCCATGACTAATAAAAATAGGATCGATTCCAACGGATTTAAATGCTCTTACTGGACTGTTTACACCACCAGGCATTAGTTGTTTTGCTATTTCGAATGCTTCTGTCGATTGCTGTGTATTGATTTTAAAAACCACCTTTCATATTAGAGAAAACTATTAGCTATATGCTCATCTAGAGGATCAATTGATTCGTTTTCTATTTAAACATCTCTGTAACAACTGTCCCCTTTTTTCTACAAACAAGACTCCAATATTTTGCTTTTTAAAACTTGTCACGTTACATGTACTTAGTTTTCACATGAAACTATTTTTGTGGTATCCCATTCATATTTTGTGGTTTTTTAAGAAATGGAACATTAATTAATAAATGTGCTGCTAAACCAGCTACAAGGCCCCAAAATGCCCCTCCTACGCCAAGTAATGTAACATTTGCGGCAGTTGCCAAAAAAGTAATGAGGGCAATTTCGCGTCCGTTCGGGTTTGTTAAAGCATTAGCAAGGCTACTACCAATTGTACCGAGCAATGCTAATCCAGCTAATGTGGCAATAAACGTTGCAGGAAGAATTAAAAACAATGCAGCCAATGTTACCCCAAAAATTCCAACAATTATATAAAAAATACCACAGACAATACCTGCAATATAGCGTTTCGTTGAATCTTCATGAGCGTCTTTTCCAGTACAAATTGCGGCTGTAATTGCGGCAATGTTAAACGCATGTGATCCAAATGGTGCTGTTAGGAGCGAACCCAATCCTGTTACAATTAAAATCGGATTCGCACTCGTTTTAAATCCATCATTTCGCAACACTAACATTCCTGGCATATATTGTCCCGTCAAAGTAATAATAAAAAGCGGCAAAGCAACCCCTAATAAGGCATGAAGAGAAAACGCTGGAACAACAAATACTGGAGAAGCAATAGCCAATTCGACATTGCTGAAATCTACCTTGCCCATACTTATCAAATAAATCAATCCAATTACTAAGATACCGACAATTGCATAGCGAGATGTAAATCTTCTTAATAGGATATACGCAGTAAATAGGACAATTACAAGTAAAGGATCAACTTTCGCACCACCAAAGGCCGAAATACCAAACTGCAATAAAATACCTGCTAAAAGCCCTGAAGCAATGCCTGGTGGAATAAGCTGGACAAAACGTTCGAACATTCCAGATAATCCTAAAAAAACAAATGCTACAGCAGATATAATATATGCGCCAATTGCTTCAGGATAAGAAGTGACCGCCAAAGCGGAAACAAGAAATGCCACACCTGGTGTTGACCAAGCTGTAATAATCGGTTCGCGGTATCGATAACTTAACCAAATACCAGTTACTCCCACACCGATGGAAATCGACCATATCCATGAAGCAGTCATTTCAGGACTCAGGCCAGCAACCTTGGCAGCCTGAAACACCAAGATAAAAGTACCTCCATAGTTTACTAACACAGATATAAAAGCAGCTATGGTGGGTGATAGCAAATCACGCAAACGCAGTGAAACGGATGTTGTATTCATACACTTTCCCTACCTTTCATTCCAATAGTGGTCAAACACTTTCTCTCTACTCATAAAAATAGCGTTCATTCTTTAAAACCAAATTTGAAAACTCCAGTGATTCTTACCTGTCAGAATGTCCATTCCATACATCGGGGATTTGCTATTATTTGTGTATTAGACTTTCCAATGCCATCATTAGGTCTTTTATATGTAATGTTTCAAATAGAGGTAATTGTTCAGTTAGATACTTCATTGCTCTGCCCTCTTTTGTTAGTTTTATTAAAATGAACGCTCTTAGCATAACGAATAACGGACTGTAATAAAACATCCAAAAACACCATTTTCACCAGTCCATAAATGTTGATCATTCACTACTTCGGATGATTGTATTTCATGAATAGCACGGCTCGTTTTCGTTAAATCAAAAAGACCACTTACCTATGGGATATAGGAAGTGGCGTTTAAATGGATTATTAAATATAGTGTACGAAACATGTTTTTAACTTTTAAACATTTTCCCTACTTCAATTGGATTTTCTTTCGCGGTCATTTGTTGTGGATCAATCCGATAAACTTGAACTGGACCACCGAAAACGGCTGATCGATATTTGTCCACATGTTGCTCAGATAAAGGACGATTATAATAACCAGGCACATATTTATTTAGCATCTCTTGCAACATATGTGTAGCTTCATCCAAATCTGTGATGGGTTGAGCCTTCCCAAAAACGATAACACTCATATACGCAGTGTCCGTCTTTGCGGGCACTGGATCAGTAATCGTTCCATATTCTTCACATACTGTAAAGCAGACTTCCTGATTTTCATCCATAACTTGATTGCGTCTTCCGCCAGTAGCTCCGTGGAAATACAGCAGCCCATTTGTCCAAACAAAATTAAGTGGAACAACATAAGGCAAATGACCGTCAGCCATTCCCAGATACCCAATTCGAGCTTGCTTCAAAAATATATCAATTTTGTTTTGATCTAATACTTCTCTTACTTTGTAACGTACCTCAACCATTGATATCCCTCCTACTTGTAGTATTATGTAATCTTATCAACGTTTGGATGGAATAAAAACGTCCAAAATTATAGTGATGAAACAATCCAATTTGACGAATGTAGAAGGTCATTGCAACAACTATCCATTGGATAAGGGAATAATAAAAGGCAGAAATCAATGTGGATTTCTGCCTTTCCATATGTTTTTATAGATTTAGTAAAGAAGACATGCCTCTATCTACATCCTAACAAAAAATGAAATATAAGTCTATTTATTTTAGATAGTGCGTGTGATAATGAGTTTGCGCAAATACTTCATAACGTTGTGATGAATAGAAGGGTAAAATGAAACAGAATATATATGATAACAATACGTTCTTTAGAAAATATCAAGAAATACGAGCACGAGAACATAATTATAATATTTTATTGGAACAACCCAATTTTTTGGCATTACTACCGTCACTTAAAAATAAAATCGTATTAGATATCGGATGTGGTGTAGGAGATTTTGCAGCTTATTGTCTTAAGCTCGGTGCAAAATACGTTACAGGAATTGATATTTCTTCCAACATGATTGCGCATGCAAAAAAGCATCATGTTCATGACAATCTATTTTTTGAACAGGTTGCATTTGAAGAGATGACAGTGCCTGCGGAAACCATTGATTTTATAGGAAGTTCTTTAGCTTTTCACTATATTGCAGACTTTCAGTTACTTATAAAAAAGATTAGTACCGCGTTATGTGAAGGTGGAGTGTTGTTATTTTCAATAGAGCATCCGATTGTAAGTGCTAATATGGGAAAAGACAATTGGATAACCACTGCAGAAGGAAACTTACTCTATTTTGCAATAGATAATTATCAATTGGAAGGCTTACGTACGCAACATTGGTTAGTTGACAATGTTGTGAAATATCACCGTACACTATCAACTATTGTAAATACACTTATTGAACATGGCTTACAAATCGAAAAAATGGTGGAGCCAATACCAACTAAAGATGCAGTAAGTAATTTACAAAATTTAAACAGAGAATTTCGGCGACCTTCGTTTTTAATTATAAGAGCCAAAAAACAAATACTCACCAAAATGTAAGTAACTAAAAAATAAAGGATAGATTATCACCTTCTGTACAAACTAATGTCAGGAGGTGATTTTTAATGAACAATCAAAATAAAACTGATGTTAATCAAGTAAAGCAGCAAATTCAACAAGCAGAAGCGAACAAATTACAAGCTTCTGGTTCAGCGAATGCAATGGATGTAGAATTTGGAAATGAAATGGACATAAATCAAATTAAACAACAAATCCAACAAGCAGAAGCAAATAAAAAATTTGCTTCTGGTCGTTTTGCAAACGAAAACAATTCAAAATAATCATCATCTCTTGCCGGCAATCTTTGTTTGCCGGTTTTTCTATTCCCGAACTTGTTATTACTCGGCTACCACCGCTTCTTGCATTAATTCCAGCAATTTTTTCTACCGAAGTCTATTACGAGTAGGCTACAATTTTCTGTCTTTTCTACATACCTAAATGAGTCAATTCTTTTAAATGTTCGTATTTTAGTGCACATCCCATCTGTCCAGCCGCTGAACAAAGTGCATTTCTTAGTTTGAAAGACGAACTTTAATGAATGTTTATATAAAAATAGTTCGATATTTATTTTTTAGAAAGCTCAAAGTTGCTCCTCTGTAAGAAGTACATGCACACTAAAAAGAGAGTTCCCCCCTTGGAACAAAATAAGTAAATTGACTACTTATTTTAAATGGAGCAATCTCTCTTCATTAAAGTTAACCGTAATCAAATACCTTCCATACTTTCTTCTATAGCCATTTCTTCAACAGTTGAGTGCTTTTTCTTTTTCATACCATTTGCTATTAGAATACAAAACATACTTAGTATAAATAAGCCTAAAAATATGAACCATGCTACTTTGTAACTTTGTGTAAGATCATAGATAAGACCGGAAACAATAACACCAAGTGAACTCGTTGCTACGAAGAATATTTGGACAACACCGAAAATAGCTCCAAAATCTTTTTTGCCGAATAAATCATCTGTCATAAATGGAGGGCCAATTGTCGCAATAACAATACTGAAACCGTAAGCGATAGCAAATACGAACGCAAAACTCTTCGCGTTTGCCAGCAGCAGTGACACCATCGCGATCGTCATACAACTGCCTACAAAAAGAATGCCTCCGGTTGTTCTAAACTTATCAAAAATAGCACCAAGAATAAGCTTGCCAACGGTATTGGATAAAGATAAAAGCCCGAAAATTGTTCCTGCAAATAGCGCTGGATGGCCAATATCTATTAAATAAGCGGGTATATGCATTTGTACGCCACCTGCAACAAGTGCAAAGCAGATGACACCGAAAATAAATAACCAAAATATGCCCGATCTCTTTGCCTGTGCTAACGTGACACCGGATTGTTCCGTATTTGCCTGTGCGATTTCTACACGATTGGCCCCAAGCGCAATCGTCCCTTTTTCAGCAGGACTTTTCTTTGTGAAAAATAAGATTAATGGCAGTGAGATTACTATAATTAGCACCCCAGCAATAATATAAGTTGTTCTCCAGCCAAAATTTGAAATGAGCATGGTTAAAATCGGGCTAAGTGCAGCTGTTCCAATGCCTGAACCTGCAAATGCTAATCCCATAGCTAGCCCTTTTTTCTCATAAAACCAATTCGTTAGCATGATGGAAATAGGAATATTCGAAAATCCAGCAACACATATCCCGATACAAAAGGCAATGACGGCAAAATAAACGGCCGATTGTGCGAGAGAATATAACATAAAGCCGCACCCTGCAAGAATTACGCAGACAGACATGATTAACTTCATATTGCCATTTGCAAGTAGCTTGCCCATAAAGGGAGAAGCGATGGCGACACCTAGACCTCCTACTGATAGAACAATCGAAAACGTTGTCCTCGTTAAGCCTAATTCTGTTGTTACCGGTACAAGAAATAAACTGTGAAGAGAATTGACAATCGAAAATGCCGAAAACATAATCAAGAAGCTCGTTAAAACAATATACCAGCCATAAAATAGCCCATTATTCCGTTGTGGCATACTCGTCCCCATTTCATTTTTCTTGTTCTACGGATTATATTTTCTTGTCTATTTTTGTGTTGGCTTCCTACTAGCCAATTTGGATATAGCACGTTTTTTCACGTGTAAATTCGCGTACAGAGTCTGTCCCAAAACCGCTCGCTTTTTGACCGCCAAATGGTAATTCTGTGCCAACGATTCGATACGTATTGACCCAAACATTGCCTGATTCGATTGCGCGAATCATGCGATGTGCACGATTTAAATCGGATGTCCAAATACCAGCTCCTAATCCGTATTCTGTATCATTTGCAATTGCCAGTGCTTCTTCTTCCGTATCAAATGGGATTACCACGGCAACGGGTCCGAAAATTTCTTCTTGGCATACTTGTAAGTTATTACCTTCTACTTTGATTAAGGTCGGTTCAATCCAATAGCCTTCAGCCAATGTATCTTGACCTGGTAATAAGTTAGCACCGCCGAAGCGTCCACCAATCAGGATTTCTCCGCCTTCTTGTTGCCCAAGCTCAATATACGAACAAACTTTTTTATATTGCATCTCATTGGCAACGGGTCCCATAGGTGTTTGCATGTTTAAAGTATCCCCCAACTGAATATGCGTAGCAATTTCCTCTTTCATCAAAGCAATCATTTGATTTAAAACAGAACGTTGAATTAAAATACGAGAACCGCCAACGCAAAGTTGACCTGCATTACCAGTAAAAATCCCATTGACCGTGACACCATTGGCAGCTTTCGCTAAATCTGCATCCTCGAAAACAATATTAGGTGACTTCCCACCCAATTCTAATACCATCGACTTAGGGTTTTGTGCAGTGGACTGCGCAATTGCCTGCGCCGTTCTTCCCGATCCTGTTAAACTCACTTTGTTCACGTTTGGATGTTTTACAAGCGCATCGCCTACTTCCGCACCTGTGCCCGAAATAACATTTAAGACGCCTGGTGGTAAGATACTTTGAAGAATTTCACCGTAGCGAAGCGGGGCTGCTGCTGCCAACTCTGATGGTTTAATAATAACCGTGTTTCCACCTGCAAGGGCAGCCGCTGCTTTCACCGTAAATGTCCATAAAGCTGAATTCCAAGGAATAATGCCGACGACAACGCCAAAAGGTTCCCGTGTTGTAAACCCTATTGTATTCGGCCCAAGTTGCACGGTTTCACCTTTACTCCCTACATGGATAGCAGCCGCGGCCGCATCATACCACATATTTGCAAGTACCGGAATAAGTCCGTACTTCGTTTCCCGTATTACCCAGCCATTATCTATTGTTTCTAGTTCAGCCAATTCATCTCCATATTGGGCTATGGCATCACCAATACGTCGTAAATAACCCGCTCTTTCACTAGCAGAAAGAGCTGACCAATCTGGCAGGGCTGTTCGTGCGGCATGCACTGTCGCGTCTACATCTTCAACCGTGCTACAAGGAATGGTTGCCCAAACCTTGCCTGTTGCTGGATTATAGCTATCCATTTTATGACCTGAAGATGATGGAATGACTTTCCCATTAATGACATTTTGATAGTCTTTCAAAGTATGCATTGTTTTCAATGTTTTTCCCACCCTTTCAAATACAAGATGACTTACTTTCTATTAGGAAAACGATGCCGTTGCCAACGGTTAAGACGCAAGAAAATCGGTTTGATGCTACCAACCTAATGCCACTGCTGTCTGCTCATAATATTGCTGTGTAGTGCCAAGATAATTTTCATAGAAACGCGCTCTTTTCACATAAAGATGACAATCAATTTCTTCTGTAAAGCCGATGCCACCATGAATTTGAATGCTTTGAGATGCAACTTTTATAAATGCTTCCGTTGCAAATAAGCGAGCACTTGAAACCGCTTCAACTTTATCTTCCGCATCCCTTTCAATCGTCCAGTTTGCATAATAAGCTAATGAACGAGCTGTTTCTAAATCCATTTTCATATCGACTAAACGATGTTTAATCGCTTGAAATCTGCCGATTGGTTGATTAAACTGCTCACGAATCGTGGCATATTCAACTGCCGTTTCTACAATTTTTTCTACACTGCCAACAATTGAAGAGCAAAGCGCTGCATTAAACGATAATAAAGCTTCTTGCAACGCGTCCCACCCTTGATGAACAGTGCCCACAATTTGCTGACTTGATACTTGCACATTATGAAACGTCACTTCTGCAAGCAAACGTGTTTCATCCATATTTTTTTGACATTGCACTTGCAAAGAAGCTACATTACAATCAACAATTACAAGTGATATTCCTTGCTTGTCTTGCCCTTCTGCCGTTCGCACGACAACAAGTAAGCTATTTGCTAGCTCTACATCAGGCACTAACGCTTTCACCCCATTCAACGTAAGAACGTCGCCTTCTAATGTGCCATGTACTTGCACATTAGAAGGCTTGTAGTTACCGCCAGGCTCCAACCATGCCACCGTAAATGTATGGTTGCCACTCGCGATCGCTGATAAATATTTCGCTTTTTGCTGCGCTGTACCGAATTGCTCCAATAATGGTACAACTAAAGCGTTCGTTTCTAAAAATAACCCTGGTAGCAATGCGCGACCCATCTCTTCTAGAATAGGCACTAAATCTAACTGACCTAGCCCCATACCGCCATGCGCTTCAGATACATTGACACTCGTACAGCCAAGCTCAGCTAAGCCAGCATACAGCTTCTGAAATGAGCTAGTGTTGCCTTCTGTAAACTCACGTGCCACTTTTGTTTGACCGACATCATCTAAATATTTGCGTACATAACTTCGAAACATTTCTTGTTCTTGATTTAACGAAAAATCCATATCAGCCACCCCCGCTATTTTATCGACCCATATCCTTTGGTAAACCTAGTATTCTCTCAGCAATGGTATTCTTTTGTATTTCACTTGTGCCCCCACCAATCGTCTGACCAAAAGAGTATAAATAATTGTCCTGCCAATAGGAGCGATCAATCAATGCATGTTCTTTCCATAAGATGCCATGGTGACCTTGCATCGAAATGGCTTGAGCAAACAGTTCTTTCGTCAATTCACTTACAAGCAGCTTATCCATCGAGCTTTCTGCACCAGGATGACCATTTTTTAATTGCTTCGTTAAATTACGATAATAATTTAACAGGGAACCACGAGAACGAGTATACAGATCCACCATTGTTTTTCGAATAAATGGATTTTTGATCAGTGGTTCATTATCATCACTTACGTCCTTCGCTAATGTAACTAAATCATGAAATTGTTGTTCTAACGTAAATACTTGACCACCAATTCCCGTTCTTTCATGCATTAGCAGTGCAATGATAACGTTCCAGCCTTCATCTACTTGACCGATAATTTCGGCATCGTAAGCGACAGCATCATTTAAATACACTTCATTAAAATCTTTTTGACCATCCATTGAAACAATTGGTCGCGTTTCCACTCCTGGCTGATGCATATCTAACAAAAACACCGTAATACCTTTATGTTTTTTCTCCAATCGGCTCGTTCTTGTAATTAAAAAGCAACGATCTGCCACATGACCGAAACTCGTCCATACCTTTTGTCCATTAATAATCCAACGATCCCCATCTTTTACTGCAGTCGTTTGAATAGCGGCTACATCTGAACCTGCATTTGGCTCTGAATAACCTTGGCACCAAACTTCTTCCCCCGTAATAATCTTTTCAATGTATTGATCTTTTTGTGCTTGTGAACCGATTTGCATTAAAGTCGGTGCAACCATATGGAGTCCCACATAATTAATTAACGGTGGCGCTTTCACCCGTACCATTTCTTGTTGATAAATAATTTCTTCCATCAACGTTGCATTGCGGCCACCGTATTGTTTAGGCCATGCAATCGCTGCCCAACCACCTGCATATAGTTTCTTTTGCCAATCTCTTAAAAATAACTCGTATGCTTTCGATTCTTTATCAAGTTGCACGTCTCCTTGCAACCATCCATCAGGTAAGTTCGCTTCCAACCACGTTCTTAACTCTTGGCGAAATTGTTCTTCCTTTTCCGTAAATGAAAAATCCATCGAATCATCCCTTTCTATAAATATTTAAGATTTACTTAAGCCTGTATCCATTGAGGAAGCGCACGATCTTCCGTAATATCTTGCCATATCATTTTCACAGGCATGCCGATTTTTATTTCCTCTGGTGGACACTCCAGCACATTGCCGATAATCTTTACCTCTTGTAAATGGTCTAACTGTACGACCGCAATAATCGTTGGCAAATCGTCTTGAAAGCCCGGTAAGAAAGGTCTATAGGACACCACATAGGAATAAATAGTTCCTGTAATATGACAACCTTGACTTTCCCAGTTCAGTTCTGTGGACCCGCATTTTGCACAAGCCGGACCTGGCGGGTGGTTATAGGCACGGCATGTTTGACATTTTTGTAGCATTAACTCATGGCGATCAGCCGCATCCCAATATGGTTGATTATCTTGTGTTTTCAGTGGAATTGGTTTTTGATACATGACTTTCCCTCCTAATTTCTTAAAATCATTGCACCTGCAATATCAGGGCCAGACCAACCCGTACAAATACCGATTTCACAATTTTTCACCTGTCGATCTGTTCCTTGATAGTCATGACGAATTTGACGAACAATTTCCAGCACATTGTTCATACCATGTGTATAGCCTTCTGAAAGCATGCCACCTGCTGTATTCGTTGGTAGCTTTCCTCCCATTTTTAGGTTGCCACTCGCCACGAAATCACCTACTTCGCCACGTGCTGCAAAGCCATATGCTTCTAACTGCCGTAATACAACCCAACTAAAGCAATCATAAATTGAAGCGACCTGAATATCTTGTGGTGTCACCCCCGCTTTTTTATAAAGAGAAGGCGCTACAAAGTCAGATGCCACTTCATCTAAATTCGTCCAATAATGCGCATGTGATACCGTGCGTCTCGCTTCAATACCCATAATATAGACAGGCTTTGACTTGCAATCCTTTGCTTTTTCAGCGGATGTGACAATAATCGCATTGGCTTCATCTGATTCTAGGCAAAAATCATGCTTTGAGAATGGGTAGCTTAAAGGTGGTGTCTTTAAATACTCTTCCATCGTAAGTGGTTTACCATAGAAAAAGGCTTTCGGATTCCGTTGTGCGTGCTCATAAAAACTGACACAAACATGTCCTAAATGCTCATGTGTCAGTCCAGTTTGTTGCATATGACGCGTTGCAAATAAACCGAACCATTGCCCTGGTCCACCAGCTCCATACGGAATAAAAAAGCTTCCGCCATCCATCGCACCTTGTAGCATATTGACATCCCAGCCACCTCCGCCCATTCGAACGCCAGAACGGCCATTCATTGAACGGTAAATAAGTACGGTATTGACCTGACCTGTTTCGATTAAGCCAATGGCATCCGCAATTAACATCTCTGTACTACTGCCGCCGCCCATAATATCTTTTACATATTTTGGTCGTACTCCTAAATAGGTTGCTAGTTGATGTGATGTACAAGAATCATTTTCCGAGTAGCTCATAAAACCATCAATTTCTCGCGCTTCTAAACCTGCATCTTTTAATGCAGCTCGGGCAGCATCTAATGCTAAATGTAAAGGTGTTGTACCCGAATTTTTTGAACGTTCACTTTCGCCTACCCCCACAATGGCATAGCGATCTTTAATAGTAGCCATATTGCCAACCTCCTTGTTTCCTATAGTTCAATCAGTTGTAGTGTCGCTTCACCAAACCCTACAATTTTCCCTGGTGCTTTCTCCGCATACAAATCCAAATCAACGAATTGTTTTGCTTGTTCTTGGTAAATTTTTTTGACGATAGCCAAGCAGGTAATTTCATCACCAGGTCTCGTCATCGCACCAAAACGCATTTTAAAATTCGTAAGCGTAGCAGATGTACCAGCAAGTTCCATAACGTATTGACCTAGAAAGCCCATGACAAGCATTCCATGTGCAATCACGCCAGGCATTCCAATACTTTGAGCAAATGCATCATCCGTATGTAAAGGATTAAAATCCCCTGATGCACCCGCATACTTGACAAGCTGAACTTTCGTAACAGCAGGCTTCACAAGTGGTGCCAGCTTTTGCCCTTGTTGTAATTCTTTCAATTGAAGCATGATTTTTCCCCCTTAGTTATCGAGTGAAAGCTGAACGAAGAGCGTAAATCTTCGTTCAACAGTATCGTTACGCTTTAGCACTGGCTAATGCGCGATAAATGATATTGGTGCGACTAATGACGACAAGCTCCCCGTTTTCATCTTTCATTTCTGTATCCATTACTAAAAACTGCATTGTTCCATTTTTGCCTTCTTTCTCATAGACATTTGTTACCTTCATCTGACAATGCAAACGATCCCCAGAGCGAATTGGACGTTGATAAATAAACTCTTGTTCACCATGTAGCATGCGACTGTAATCCAATGGCAAGTTAATGCCTTGTCCACTGTCAGCACCTATCGCAACTGGAAAGCTCGGCGGGGCAATAATACCACCGTAACTGGTTGATTTAGCAAAGGCTTCATCCACATATAATGGATTTGGATCGCCGATTGCTTGTGCAAACTGTCGAATATGCCTTTTCTCTACTTCAAAAACATAGTGGGGTCCTGTTAAGCCAATTAAACGTTGATCTAGTTCCATCTATTTACCTCCCGACTACTGACTTTTCTATTACATCTTTATTGATGACAATCATCGCGTCTGCCGCCTTTACACCGTCTTCGTAAACAATTAAAGGATTGATGTCTAATTCTTCTATCACCGCTTCATTTTCCGTAACAAGCTGCGATACCTTGAGTAAGACATCAATAATGGCTTCGATATCACTCTGTGCTTTGCCACGTGCTCCTTTTAAAAGCGCTTTCCCTTTTACTTCTTCTATCATTTCAACGGCATCAGCTCTCGTTAGTGGTGCGACCCTAAATGAAATATCTTTAAAGACTTCAACAAAAATACCGCCTAATCCAAACATAACGACAGGACCGAAATTCGGATCTTTTGTCGCGCCAATAATCACCTCTGTTCCTTCTGGTAGCATTTCTTGTACGGCAATACCATTGATTTGCGCATCGGCTTTATAGGTTTTCGCATTGTGATAAATTTCAGTAAACGCTTTCATTACTTCGTTCGCTGATTGCACATTAAGACGAATAGCATCGGCCTCAGTTTTATGAGGGATATCTGCTGAATCGACTTTTAAGACAACAGGATATCCAATAGCATTGGCAAATTGAACCGCTTCCTCTGCTGTAGTAGCCACCGTACGTTTCGTTGTGGGAATGCCATAGACATCGAGTATGTCCGTAGCTTGTGCTTCGCTTAGTGTTGTTCCACGAATATGTGAAATGTCTATCCGTTTGATTGTCGTGTCCTCTTGTTGGTGCGTTTTTTGCTGATGCTTTCGATAACTTTCGCTATATTCTACAAGCTTCGCTAAACCTTTAATTGGATTTAAATCACCTGGTATAACGGGAATGCCATTTTTCTCAAGCGTCTCTTTCCCTTTAGGAACAGACATACCGTCCAATGGGAATGTTGTAATAAAAACGAATTTATCCGAGTTTTTACATAGCTCAATAAACTCCTGAAGGTATGGATTATCCGCCTCCCAGTACAATGGAAATTCCGTTAAAATAATATTATGCACTTCTGGATCAGCAATGAGTGCTCGTAATGGCGCTATATACAGCTCGGGATTGGTTACTGAAGCGGCTGCCGTTAAGTCGATTGGATTGCTAGCACTTCCGAAAGAAGGAATGTGCTTTTTAATCTCAGTCTTCGTCTTTTCACTTAGTGGTATAATGTTTAAGCCTAAACCTTCACAGCGATCTGCTTCGTTAATGCCCCGTCCACCCGAACTAGTAATTAACACCGTATTTTTCCCTTGTGGGAGTCGATTGGATAAAAATAATTTTGAAAAAGTAATAATATCTTCATAGTCATCGACTCTGACAATGCCACTTTGTCTAAAAAATGCATCATAAATTAAATCTGAACCAGCTAAGGAGCCTGTATGTGAAGCAGCTGCTCTACTGCCAGCTGTACTTCTGCCCGTTTTCATTAACGCGATTGGCTTTTTGCGATTCAGCGCTTCTTTTGCTAAACGTCGAAGCTTCTTAATATCTTTGGCCCCTTCTAGGTAGCCTGTAATCACTTTTGTTTTAGGATCATGAATCATATATTCCACTACATCCGAAAATTCTGTTTCCATTTCGTTGCCGACACTTGCAAAATAATTAAAGCTTAACCCTTTTTGTGCAGCGGCCATATATGTTAAAACGCCAAATGCTCCACTTTGCGAAACGTAGCCTACTGCTTTTTCTTCATGCAATGGCACTGCCAAAATCGCTGGTGAAAATGTGCCAATCATACCATTCGTTGTGTTCACTAGCCCTACACAGTTCGGGCCAATAATACGAATGCCATGTTCTTTCGCAATGGTCGCTAAATCTTGTTGTAACATGACACCTTCTTCACCAATTTCAGCAAAACCAGATGCGAAAATAATGGCAGCTTTCACCTTCTTTTTAGCACATACTTGGAGATTATCCTGAATTTGCTCTGCCCCTACACAAAATATAGCTAAATCTACTTCATCGGGTACAGCTGTGATCGAAGGGTAGCATGGCAGACCTTCTATTTCACTAGCTTTCGGATTAATTGGATAAATGTCTCCTTTAAATCCACCATCGATTAGCGCTTTCAATTGAATATAGCCAATTTTATATGGATTGGTAGAGGCGCCTAGTACTGCCACAGACTTTGGATTAAACAAAGGTTCTAACGTTTCATAAGCCTTTAATTCTTTCTTCATTATTTCACCTCGGTTTCGAATAATAGAAAACACTTGATTATGTTGTCCATTGTATCGAACACGTTTTAAAGACAAGGAAAAAAAGAAGCTGTAAAATAATTTAATTATTAGGGAGTGAAAAAAAGAAAAATAAGTAAATAGCGTAGGCAAGGCAAGGGCTAAAATATTTTTATTTTCTTTAATGCACACATTAACCACGACTTCTACACACGATGACCTCGACTTAAGGGTAGGATAACGGTAAAAATGGCAATAGGAGCTAACTATAAATGAAGATTAGAAGCGGATATAGGTGGGAATAAAAAAAGCGACCTATATACCGTATTCAAACGATAGATAGGTCGCTTTATGCTAATACAATATTCTTTTAATGAAATTTTTGAAGCCATCGCTTTATGTTGTTTTGAATTTTGACAGAAGGGGTTTTGATGCCTCGCTCGATATTACTTATATATGAAGGTGAAATTTCAAGTTCTTCAGAAACTTGTAAAAGCGATAGATTAAATTGTTTGCGTATGGCTCGCAATTGATTGCCAATAGTAGCCCCCTTGTCTTTATGTTGTACGCTATCTTGGATATAACTTATAGAATGTGTTGTATTTCTTGTCTTTTCAATGGACCGGTATTGTTCTTTTATAAGTTCAGGTGGTTCAACAAGAATCGTAGCATCTAACCATAAGCGCACCCATCCCTTATGATTGGCGATGGATTCATCCCATTTATGATAATGCCATGCAGCAAGAACGCCATCTTCGAGTAATTGGTCTAGCGCTTTTTCTAAGCGATCTCTCGTGCGAGAAGGTGTACGTTCATTGATATTTTCTCCAATTGCTTCTAGCAACGTTCGGATTTTATTTGGCTGTAAGAAATCGCCCTTTCTTGCTTGCGTTCGCCAACGCCAACTCAAATAGCGTGCCAATCTTTTTTCCCATTTTTGACTATAGGGGTTATAATGCAACGTTTGAATCGGTAACAAGGCAATTTGCCTTCCAGAGCCATAAAGATACTTTGTAAAAATTTTATCGACTGTGACCGTAAATGTTTTTTGATTGTCTATACGAGCAATATTATATTCATTTCGGTTTTCATCGACAAAAAGAAATGTTCGTCCTTGTAGTTGTGTTTGAACAGGCTTGCCTTTTTCATAAATCGTTGCTTTATTTAATTCGAGCCATAAGCTCTGAATTTTTGTAAGCGATTGCAAAACTTTGTCTTTTTGTTGTTGCTCATACCCACCTCTTCGCCCTTCGCCTCCTAATTTCGGCTTTAAACCACGAATCCTCAATAAATCATTAAAGTGGATTTCAATAATATCTTCAACATACCTTGCTTTAGATAGAAAGATACTACATAAGGCATCAAACATATCAACGTCTAAATCCGTTAAGCTTTGTGCTAGATTTTGGGCTTGTTCAATCATTGTATGTGTGTCGATAGGGCCGTCATTATATTGAAACGGGCGTAATTGGATTAAGCCTTCTACATGTCCTTTGACTAATGGTGTAGTCGGCCAAGGTGTAGTGTCGATGGATTGAAAACTATTTTTATATAATGCTTCTCGGACATACTGATACGGTGCATTATTCATGACATGGAGGTGCTGTTCTACCCCTAATGAAAAAATTAAATTTTTACTATGTGGTAAGGTATCCTCGTTACTCGAGTTTGCGATTTGAAGCATGGAAGCAATTTCTTGAGCGTTTAAATCCGTGAGCTTCATTAATGCAATAATAGTATGAAACCATTGCGCCATATAATGATTGACGATATTTGTATATTTTGAAATAAACGATGCATTAGATGCTAGATTTTTCGTTATTTGCTGATAAAATAAGTTATTTAATTCCTGACTGCTCAACTGATGCACCTTTTCAGAGCCTAACGTACTTTCTAGTTCTTCCAGTACCCACTCTGTTAAGTAGACTTGAAACCATGAGCAAAACTCTTCCCACGCATTATCTTCACCTAGAAATGTGTTCGCCTTAATCATTTGCTCCATTCGATGAATATATCTCTCGTAATGAAGTCCGTTATTATGCATTGACGTCCGCTTCTGCGTTTCATTTAGTTGGTCCTCATATTTTTGCAGTAAAAACGAAACGATGTTTTTGGCAATTTCAGTGATAACACGATTTCTAGAAGAAATTCGTAAGTTCATAAATAGCTGTTCACTCTCTTTATAGGTACGATCCCAAATAACAAACGAGTTGGACATCACATTTTTTGTCAACGTAATTTCTTTCGTCGCTTGATCATTACTCGCTATTTTTTGTTGTTCGTAGATACAAAGTACATAATAGTTATCAATTTTATTGACCAACTTTCGATTCATTGTAGTCCGATTAATCTCATTTCGTAGCATTTCCAATTGGTTAAAGGCAACATTGTCGTAATCATTTTTATTTATCATGAATACCTCCTTGAAAAAATGCGAACCCAGATGACTTATAACTTGTACTATATGTGTATAATGGTCATTTTAACACCTATTAACAGAATATTCTATATTTATATTTTAGATAGTGTTAAAGTAACTATGTATCTATTAAAAACGAAAAGACCTCTTTGAAAATAAAGAGGTCTTCGGGTGTAGGCAAAATGGCTCGAAAAACCGATGCCGTTTCGAGTTGATAGGAGTGGGGGGTGCGGCTAATGATATGTCCGCAAAAGCGCCCATTTAAATACTTTTTACATCTGTTATCCAACTAAAATACAAATTTACGTGATTAAACTGTATTGGACCAACAATCGTATTTTGCTTCGGGGATATATGAAACAGCTCAACAAATGCTACGAAATCTTCAAACCATGCGGCAGTCTTGCTAAAAGAATGGACTAGTATTAGGGCATTATGAGCATTTACTCGGTTTGCTTCTATTAAAGCGGATGCTGCTCGATGTAATAACTGATACCTTATCTTTTTCACCGACTCTTCTTCTAAAGCAAATAATTGGAGTAGATAAGCTAATCTTTTCCTTTTTCCTTCACTTGGGTTGTCTCCTAACCAGCTATCAACAGTTTTTCCAAAAGGTTCTGCTACTTTCCCTTCTATCATCATCGGGATAAGTTCATTATGCGCTTTTGCGAGTATATAAAGGTCCGTTTGTGAACTTGCATTTCTTCCAGGTAAAGCTACCTTGTATTCAGGAAACCCAAATAATACTTCAATATTGTGAAATAAAGTAATGTTACTATTTTTCAATACATTGTCCACGGTGTATGGCAAATTATTCGCATTCTCCCAACTAACAGCTAATTCAAAAGCAGAGCATCCTTTTTTCCATTGCTTTAGAGGATCTGCAAGGTATTCTTTCCACGACAGTATGCCTTTTGACGGTACAAAAAATTTGCCCATTAGCTCACCTCATTATTATTTTTATAATTCATTTCATATTTTGCTATAGCAAAAAGAGTCTTCATTTTTTGATATGAAGGCTCTTTTTTAAGTCACTATTTTTGGGTAAATTTCCAATAATATAATGCAGCTGTTTCTTTATACAATTTCGCACCGGACTTTTCTAATACTCTATGGGATGCGATATTGTCTTTTTCCGTATCCGCAATAACACACTTCACATTGGGTTGATTTAACAACCAATTTTTCATTGTTTCAAGTGCTTCTGTCATATAGCCGTTTCCTTGATATTCAGGTAAAGTGTAATACCCAATTATGACTTCTCCATTGTTGTTTGGAAGTCCTTTTACCATAATCCCCCCAACACTACAATTTTGACTATGCGAGACGATGAACCAATTGGTATACCAAATATAATTATCCTTATCACGTAGTAACTTAGAAAGTCGAATTTCCATAGCTTGTTGAAGTTCCATACTTAGAAAACTACTTGATTCAATGAAAGAAAATTGTAGGTCTAACTTCTTTGGATTCTCAATAAGTAATTTTAGATTATCTGCACTTAGCGGTAGTATTCTTAATCTTGCTGTTTTCAATTCAATCATCATGATTCTCCTATTATCATTTTTGACATCTTTATTAGACAAAAATTTTAAAATAGGTATATATTATTGGCAGCTACTCCCATTTCATTATTGTTTAGATTTAATGCAAGCAATCTTAGCTGATAACAGCTTGCTGTTTGCACGTCTATCGTTCTTTTAGCAAGAGCAAAGGCGAATTGATTAAGTGTTTAAGCAATTTCCCTGAATGCAACTTGTTAGAACCAAATTATACCATGAATTTCTTGCAGCAACAATTCATACAATAATATTATTATGTAAACTATATTTAAGAAAATAAATCTAGCCCCATTTAGGAGTTAGATTTACTTGTTGGCGATTGATTTAAGATGATTGTGGTAAAATCTTTCACCGATAGTGGTTTGCTAAAGTAATAGCCTTGTACGAAATCACAGCCATGCTCTCGCAGTACATTTAATTCAGCCTCTTCTTCGACACCTTCTGCTACTACTTGGAGATTTAATGCATGAGCCAAGGAAATCATTGCGGAAATCATTGCAATCCCTGTTTTCTCTGGTAAAATATCACGAACAAACGCGCGATCGATTTTTAACACATCTACTGGGAATTTTTTTAAATAATTTAAGGATGAATAGCCTGTTCCGAAATCGTCTAACGCAATAGTAATCCCTAATGCTCTTAACTGTTCAATAGTATTAATTAAATCTTCCGTATAGTCTAGCATACTCATCTCTGTAATTTCGATTTCTAATAAATGCGGATCGATTTTTGTAGCTGCAATGACATCACGTACCATTTCAACAAAACCAGGTGTGCTAATATGAATGGGTGATATATTGACAGCAACGCTTAAATTTGAATGAAATGTTTTGTTCCATGCACATACTTGTGCACAAGCTTTATGTAATACCCAAACACCAATATCATTGATAAGTCCACATTCTTCAGCAAACGGAATAAAACGATCTGGTGGCATTTGTCCTAATTCAGGATCGTACCAACGCAGTAAAGCTTCCATCCCAACAACTCGATCTGTTTTTAAATCAATTTTTGGCTGGTAATGTAGTTCTAGTATATCTTTTTTTAATGCTTGGTGTAGTTTGGTTTCAAGTAGTAACCACTTATCATTTGCCTCATCCATATTATGTCTATAAAGTCGATATTGATTGCCTCGAGTTGATTTTGCAGCATACATCGCTATATCAGCATTTTTTAATAAATCTTCTATTGTATTGGCATGATCCGGAAAAACACTAATACCAATGCTTATACTTGCATAAAATTCGTAAGCGTCTACGATGAAGCTATCATCGAAAACCCCAATTATTTCTTTTGCCATTTCTTCAATTCGTGAAACATCATTTAATATCATAACGAATTCATCACTATTGTGGCGATAGAAAGAGTTAGATGTGTAGTCTACATTACGAATACGATTTGCCATTTCCACAAGGAACATATCACCGATGATGTGGCCAAGTCCATCATTTATGTTTTTAAAACGATTCACATCAATGAAAAATAACGCAAACTTCTCACCTGTACGTCGAGATTGATGGAATTCATTTTCTAAACGTTGTTCTAACTTACGACGGTTTGGTAACCCTGTTAATTCATCATGATAAGCAATATGGGTAATTTTCTTAATATCCTTTTGTGCAGTAATATCTACTCGAATGGCAATATATTGATAAGGTTTGTTATTATCATCGAGGAAAGGAATGATTGTTGTTTTCACCCAGTATAAGCTACCATCTTTGGCGCGATTGCACACCTCACCATTCCACATATCTCCTTTACCAATTGATTTCCACATTTCTCTGAAAAAAGATTTAGGATGGAAACCTGAGTTTAGTAAACGGTGATCTTGTCCAATTAATTCTTCACGCTTATATTTCGAGATTTTACAAAAATGATCATTAACAAATGTTATTTTTCCGGTCCGATCTGTAATAGCAACAATGATCGAACTATTCATTGCTGAAAAAATATCTTGTAATTCTTTCAGGCTGTAGTTAACTTGATTAATACTACCAGGCGTGATATTCATCATTTTTCATTCTCCGTTCATTAAAATAAGAGGGTTTAGTACTTTTTCTTTACATAATAGTGAGGTATAAAGTTGTGGTAGCTGGCCCTTTTTTATGTAATTATATTATAGTCTTAGAAAAGCAGTTAATTCAACCCAAATATAAAATCTACAATTATCTAATTTTATAGATTTCAATAAATTAGACAAAAAAGAATGACTTTAAACGCACTTCATTCGACAATTTACCAATCTCAATAATTACATTTGTCCTACTATTAAAACTATCGTTATACTATTTACCTTTAAAACAATAAAATAGATTCTTATAAAAAATTAAAAATGCCTTACTGTCACAGCTGGCAGCAAGGCATTTTTACATGTTAAGACACTTCATATTCAATTTGACCTCCCACAATTTTTGCTTGTTCATTGTAAGCATCTAGTTGTTCTTGTGATAAGTTTAATATATAGTAGTGAAAGTTTATTGGTTCTAATCCATGTTGATCACAAATCTGTCTGTAAAATTCATAGCCTTGTCGATAGTCCGTCATGCCAATAACTTCCTTTCGTGTGCTGCTTCATTGTAGCACGCTAATTGCTCCTGAGATAACTTATTCATATAATAATAAAAATTAATAGGCTCTAAATTAAACTGCTCGCATTTTTTACAATATAACTCATAACCTTCTCTATAATGTGCCATCCATTTCCCTCTTCTCTTTGTACTATAACAGTTGTTTATTTGTATAAATAATATATAACAGATATCGACTCAAGTCAATAATATTTCTGAAATTTCTTTCATATTAATCAAAGCCCAGTCCATGTATTTAGTATGGCTGGGCTTTTCATAAACTATTCACTTTGGCGTCCGTTATAACCACATCCTTTGTAGCGATTATTTTAAATTCCAAGTTGTTTTGCTTGCATATTATAAGCTGAAAGTTGTTGCTGTGATAATTGGATAATGTAATAACGGAATGAAATTGGCTCTAGCCCATAACGTTCACACATTTCACAATAAAACTCATAACCATCTCGATACTTTGACATATACAATTCCTCCTGCACAAACTGTTTTATAACAGTTGTTTTTATTTTTATTTAATATATAACAGATTATGTTGTTCGTCAAGTAAATATTCATAACGAATTGTAAATTAAAAAACCCGACTTCTGCGTAATCAACGTCAGAACTCGAGTTTCGATACAATTTTATAGTATATTTTTTAGTAAACGGAAAATTTGTCTCGGAATCCATAGAATGATATTCCAAATAATTTCTATAAACGCACAATTTCTTAGTTCTTTCAAATTGTTTTTCATAATCTGCTTTAGTTTTCTTTTCTTCATCGTAACTCCTAGTCCAAGTTAAATGACAATTCCTTTCATTTCATGTATTTGTTCAATGTGTCGTTGTTCATGCAAATACACTTGCTCAATCCATTGATTGAGTGGCAATGGTCCGAAGGCTGGGTGATTCACAGCTTTTTTAGCAAGTAAGGATGGCTCTTCTAGTTGAAGCAAAAATGTCGTTAGTTTCGCTCTTGTTTCATATAATAATGTCACCATTTGCTGGACAGCAAATGCTTCCTCTGCCGGTTCCACAATTTTTGGTGCTGCGAGCTTCTTTGTTCTATCTTTCATTAGTTTAACATTGATCGGTTCAGGTTTGGTATTTTCTTGAGAGGCTAACCCCCATGAAATGGCCTTCATTGTTGAAGTTTCTACTAGCACTAAATGATGACATATTTGAGCAATGCTCCAACTGTTTGTATCAGGTTTTTGATTAAATTGTGCATCGTTTAATACTTCTATTTCCTTTAATAGTTGTTCTCTCGTAGTACTTAATTGTTCAAGATATGTTGAAATCATATATTTTCCCCCTTCAGTTTTGACCCTACTCTGTATATATGCATCTTACTTGTTCGTATGCTTTTACGCTAGTTATTAATCAACAATATTAAAAGGATTATTCTCCAAAACATGTTGCAATTGCTCATCTTCAATATGGGTATAGATTTGGGTTGTAGCGACACTGGAGTGTCCTAGTATATGCTGTAAGCTACGAATATCTGCCCCAGCTTTATACATCATTGTCGCCGATGTATGACGCAATTTATGTGGTGTAAGTCTGTCCTTTTGTAGACCCGATTGTTTATTGATTTGCTTAACAATTTTAGCGACGGTTTGTCGTGTAAAACGTGTTCCTTTTTGCGAAACAAAAAGAGGCTCTTCACCTTCCCCTTTGTATGGTGTTTTCCCACTCTGTTCATAATTATTTAGCGCTTGCATGCAACTATCATTTAAGTAAACCGTACGCTCTTTATTTCCTTTTCCGATTACGGTCAAATAACGACCTTGTAAGGATGAAGTATTCAGTTGGCACAGTTCAGATACGCGAATACCAAGATTTAAGAAAAACATCATCATGCAATAATTCCGTGGTGATGCGCGATGCAGTTGAATACCCTCAATAAACTGGGTCGCCTCATCCATATTCATGTATATCGGTTTTCTGCGTCCAATCTTTGGTGTTTCCAACTCCTCCGCTGGATTTTCTTCTATAAGGCGTCGTTTTCCTTTAATGTATTTGAAAAATGATTTTAAGGTAGCGACTTTGCGGGCCCTTGCGGAAGCAGAATTTTTACGTTGTACTTCACAATACTCCATAAATAAATAGAGATCTTCCAAAGTGATGTCACGGATTTCTTCTATTGTAATAGTAGCAATATCGACTTCGTTTAATTGCGCGATATCTATATCATTTTGCATAGCTAAATGAAAACGAAAGAATAAAGTGAGATCGTATTCATATTCTTTTCGAGTGCGTTGGGACTTTCCTTTGATTGTTGTTAAGTACACTAAGAAGTCTTTCATTATTTTAGGTTGTGGATTCTTTTGCATAAAATCACCTCTATTTTCTCTATTTTACCATAAAAAACGTTCCCAAATATAAATTTGGGAACATTATTGATAAAAAATGCCCTTTTCCCCTTTCTTGAACATATGTTCTTATTTTAGTAATTAAAAAAGATGATTTTCTAAGTATGAAAAATCATCTTTTTTTGAAATTTTTTTGCAAGGTCTATTTATTTATGCATAAACGCGTCTCAAAATGAATATTAAACTCTAGTATACTACTATACGCTGAGACGAATCGAAAAATGATTCCATGGGTAATGATACGAGTCGATTCGTCTCACAATGCGCGTGGAATTTTTTGGTTATTTGTAGTTAATTAGCGAAAATGCTATATGTGCCATCCATTTGTTGTGTAATTTTCCAGTTCGTCGATAACATGCTATGAAGCTTCGAGATTATGGCTTCGTCGCACACCAAATTCTTAATACCTGTTTCTGCCAATTGAAAGTCCTTCGTTTCTTCTAATTGAAAGCGAAGATGTAGTAAACGCTGAATGCCAGGTAATGTTACATATTTTATTCGATAATTACCATGCAGCGCGTCTAAAAATTGTTGCTCCCCTTCTTGATAAAGAGCCAGTGTTTCTTGAAATTCATAATTAGGTTTCTTTGTACGCCATGACGATACTTCCCCAGTTCGCAATGTCTGTAGGATTTCCTCGTCAGATATACCTAGTTTCGATAGCTTGTCTAACTCGTAAGCTTGCAATAAGTTAATGTTTATCATTTTTTACTAGCTCCTTTTATGTATTCTTTTTAGTGTAACATGTTTTGACTATTCCTTAAATTCGGAGGCGGTTCACATGATGAAATTATATGATTCGGGTTCTTTTTTTGATGAAATGATAGATGGTGACCAGCCGAAACCGCATTATCGCTCCTTCCATCGTAAACTAAGTGCTTTTTCTCAAGAACAGCTAGAAGAAAAATACCAGCAAGCACAATCGAGCTTCCTTAGACAAGGTATTACATTTACTGTATATGGTGCCCAAGGGGGGACAGAACGGACAATGCCTTTTGATTTTGTACCGATTATTATCCCACATGCACAATGGAAGATGATTGAGACCGGTATGAAACAACGTGTCAAAGCGTTAAATTGTTTTTTACATGATATTTATCATGAACAGTTAATTGTAACGGCCGGAATTATTCCCAAAAATCTTATCGAACAAAATCCATATTATTGTCGAGAAATGTTGGGTGTTCAAGTGCCAATAAATAATCATATTTTTTTAGCTGGCATTGATGTAATTCGTGATCAAAACGGTGTTTACCGCGTATTGGAAGATAATTTACGTAATCCTTCTGGCATTTCATACGTATTCCAAAATCGTTATGTTATGAAGGAAGTGTATCCTGAATTTTTTTCCAAACATACGATTCAATCCCTTGAAAAACAAATGACCCATATGAAAAAAGCGCTACTTTCACATCGACCACGAAATTTAAAGGCTCATGTTGAACCGAAAGCAGTCCTTTTAACAGCCGGTATGTATAATTCAGCCTATTACGACCATGTCTTTTTAGCGCAACAACTAAATATTCAGCTTGTAGAAGGACGCGATTTAATTGTGCAAAATTTAAAAGTTTATAAAAAAACCATTTACGGATTAGAGCAAATCGATATTATCTATCGCCGCATTGATGATGACTTTTTAGATCCTACTGCTTTTCGAGAAGATTCTTTACTTGGCGTGCCCTATTTAATCGAGGCTTATAAGGCAGGAAATATTGCAATACTAAATGCAGTGGGCAACGGTGTCGCAGATGATAAAGCGATGTATGCCTATGTCCCAGATATGATTCGTTTTTATTTAAATGAAGATCCTATATTAGAAAATGTCACAACCTACCATCTTGATGATGAAAATCAGCGGGCATGGGTACTAAAACATTTACACGAGCTGGTTATAAAAAATGTAAGTGCCTCAGGTGGCTACGATATGCTGATTGGTCCACATGCCAGTGCTGAAGAAATCGCTAGCTTCCGACAAAAAATAGTAAACCAACCAAATCAATATATAGCACAACCGACCATTCAGTTATCACGTGCACCTGCCTATCAGAATGGTAAATTCTATCCTTGTCATGTCGATTTGCGTGTATATGTCATTACAGGTGATGAGATATTTGTCCTTCCAGGTGGGTTATCTCGTGTTGCGCTAAAAGAAGGATCGTTAGTCGTAAATTCCTCACAAGGAGGCGGAGCAAAAGATACGTGGATATTAAAGGAGGAATTGCCGCATGCTAAGTCGAGTAGCAGACGCACTATATTGGATGGCAAGATATAGTGAACGCACAGAAACGAATGCACATATATTACAAGTACAGCTGTTGAATATGCTGGAGCAATCTGGTAAGGAACATGATTATCTCGACCATTGGGAAGCTATTTTAGATATTTGTGCTTCGAAAGAAGAATTTCTAGCATGCTATGAAGTCATTCGAGTGAATCCTCTTATTGAGTACTTGTTGTTCTCTGAGAACAATAGCAACGCTTTGCATGCAACTTTGCGCGCCGTTCGAGAAAATGCACGAATAACACGGGATAGTATCCCTATTGAGCTTTGGGAATTACACAATGCCTTTTATTTATATATGCAGCAAGAAGTAACGGTGCAGAAACGGCCATTTCCGTTAATATCCCTAAATTATTTTTTACACAATGTACGTAAGACATCTTTAACGGTTACAGGACTAGTTGAAGACTCAATGGAACGAGATTTACCTTTTTATTTTATGCAAGTCGGCAAATGGATTGAACGTGCAGAAAAGACGATCCGTATGATATTAATAATGCTAGAGCAACAACCAATGACTAGCAATATTGAAGAAGCTGATGGGATATTTTTGCTTGATTTATCAAAAGCAACAGAATCTTATAAACGTAAGCACCATCAAACAAATTTACTATGTGTTATGCAATATTTATTACAGGATGCGCATTTTCCACGCTCCGTGAAGGTCTGTTTAAAAAAATTAGAGGAAGCATTTATGCATATTGAAAAAGACCATCTCACTGCTCGATTTGTAGCACTTAATACACCGTTACGAGCTTTGTTAACGGCCATTAGCGAGCTCGATTTATCAGCATCTTCCTTAGAGGAAGCTATATTTTCAATGGAGGAAAGATTGTGTCAATGTATTGATTTTGGTCATACATTTTCATCAATTTATCATTTATATGAACCCAGCCTACAACCTTGAAAGGAACCACTTACAGCTCCCTTTCAACACGCAAGTCAGTAATCAAAAGGAAGCGGACACGATGAAATTTGAAATTCAACATACAAATATTTTTCAATATGAATCTGAAGTCGATCAAAGCTTGAATACTATCCGCTTGAAACCTCGGGGTGATGAGCGTCAACGCTTGCTGTCTTACCGTATCGCGATTTCACCATCTTCACTAACGCGTGAGCATGCAGATATTTGGGGGAATACAGTCGGTACATTTTATATCCCGGAGCAACATCAAGTACTAGAAATAGAAACAACATCCATCGTTAGTATACAGCGTGCACCATTTATTCATCGCATTCAATATTCACCCGAAATGCAGACGATTTTTCATTCCCAACTCTTTTATGAACATTATTTGCCCTATTTAAAATCAACAAACTTTACGTATATGACAGATGTTCAGATAGAAGAAGTGTTTCATGCGATTGGTCACGCAGAAAATCCAGTGCTGTTTTCGCTTAATTTAATGCAATATTTATATTCAACATTTGAGTATGATCCAACAGCAACAAATGTTACGACAACTGCAAGCCAAGCCTTTGACTTAAAACGAGGAGTTTGTCAAGATTTCACCCACGTTATGCTCGCTATACTACGCGCTAAAGGAATACCTGCTCGCTATGTAAGCGGTTATTTATATGTCGATGAAAATTCAGGTTTAATCGGAGATATAGCAACACACGCCTGGGTTGAAGTGATGATTCCTGGTATTGGTTGGATTGGGTTAGACCCAACTAATAATGTGGAAGTACTAGAAAATCACATTATTTTATGTATCGGACGTGACTATACCGATATTAGCCCTGTCGAAGGCGTCTATACAGGTGGTAAACATGATTTAACGGTAAAAGTTCAAGTAAAAGCGTTAACGCATTTTTAATAAGAAGTGCAGCAATTTGTGCTTGATAGACAATTGCTGCACACTTACTTAAAACGTTCTCCTCGTTCTGTTAATACCCATTTTCGAACATATCCCATTTTTTGTTGTATGTTTTCAACCGTTTCCTCACTTTGTAACGCCCTTTGTAGCACCGTGTAACGAACATCTGTCGCTCGTACATTTGTGCCAATATCTTTTGATAGTGTTTGAAAAATCCGTTCAATTGTTTTTGTCGTGATCGATTTAGTAAGACTTGTTTCACTGACCCAAAGCCACTCCCCTACATTCCCTTGATGTATATCCTCCGTCGCATTTTTATAATGCTGTAACATTTCCATCAAAATAGGTGAAAGTCTCATCTCCCTTCTGCCATTCTGGTTTGAAATCGAAATATGTGATGATGGAATCTCAAGATGTCCCCATTTCATACGGACAAGTTCAGCAGGCTTGCAACCAGTTTCGATAAACATTTGTACAATACAACCATTCCGTCTTGCAAGCCACGCATGCTCAGGTGTTTTAGCATATTGAAAATAGGTCGGCCATACTTCTAAAATGTTTAACAATTGCTCTTTTGTCAGCACTTTTAAGGAATCCTTGCCCCTCTTTTTTGGCTGTAAAATGCTTTCATAATCAAACGGTTCAACCCATTCTCGCAAAAATACAAAGTCTACAAAACTACGGAGTGACGCTATTTTCCGATTAAAAGTATTAACATTTTCATAATTTTCTTTTAGATAATTACTATATATAAATAATAATTCTTTCAATTGTTTATCCAGCATTTGTACATTTTGCTCACTTGCAAAAGCTAAAAACTGCTGTCCATCAAGGTTGTATTGTTTCTTTGTAGCAGTACTTTTCTTTAAAGAATTTAATAGTAATAAATAACTTTGCCATGCTTCCTTTAATGGAACCATCATGCTCCCTCCTTGTTTACTGTGCGTGTGATAGTTTTATTTTATACTATTTATGGTGCGTAAGTTATTATTTATCTTTAAAAATAGTAGTGTCGGATAATCTGTAATTATCAATTAGACTTATCTTTCTGTAGACGATGCTCCTTAAGAAATAAAGAAACAAATGTTCCTATAGTAGTTTCTCATATCTTTTGCTTTATTACAATAGCAATAATCTGTTGTAGTACAATCTCTATAAAATGCCATTAATCTTGTGTAACAGGTTGAAAAAACATGAAAATTCGTATTATTTAGTGTTTATTGCTCTTTGTGTTATATAATATAAGTATCAATTTAAATGTAGGGGGCTTTTCAATTATGCAAGTAAGAACAACTCGTCTTGAGGCTGAGGATGCGAAAATTATTTATCAAGAAACGGCTGGACTCGCAATTATTACGATCCATCGACCACAGGCGAAAAATGCGCTTACCGCAAATATGTGGGATGAATTAGCTAAAATTGCACTAAAAGTGTTAGATAATCCTAAAAATAAAGTGCTCATTTTACGAGGATCTGGTGAGAATTTTACAGCAGGCTCTGATATTAAAGAATTCAACGCTATTTCTTTAGAAAAGGCAGAAGAAGCTTTTCTACATATGGAAAAAACAATATCAACGATTGAACGTTTGCCGATTCCAACAATTGGTGTTATTAACGGTCCTGCAATGGGAGCAGGGTTAGAACTTGCTTTAGCATGTGATATTCGCATCGGCTCTGAAAAAGCAAAATTAGGCATTCCTGTAGGCAAATTGGGCATCACATTAAACAATAAATTTGCCCAGCGTCTTGTTCAACTTGTTGGCCCATCTACAACGAAAGATTTGGTATTTACAGGTCGTATGTTTAAAGCCGATGAAGCCTTTAAACTGGGTATGCTGAACTATTTAGTAACTGAGAAAGATTTAAATAAATTTATGATTCGAATGGGTAAGCTGGTAGCCGGTATGTCACCAGAATCTTTACTTGCTGTAAAGCAATCTGTACAAGAATGTGTCGATAGTGTACCAACATTATGGCAAGGTTCTACACCATTTGTAGGCAGTGATTTTACAGAAGGCTGTCGTGCCTTTGTTGAAAAGCGTCAACCTCAATTTACACGCGCATCAAAATAGAAAACAGGTACTCACTCGCCCTATTGCGACTAGAGTACCTGTTTTTTATTTTCGTTTTTGTACAACAGAGTGCACTTGAACATTGATAGCATCTAGTTCGTAGCCAAAATGCTGGTAAAAAGAATGCTGTACGTCTTCTTGTAACTGATATAAGCGGCGAGGTAATGAATAATCTATCGGCATCTTTAATTGCAAAGAAATGATGACCTTTGCCTGCTCTCCAAGGCTAAACTGTATTTGTTCTACTTTTTGCACAATATCTTGCTGTTTACAAATATAGGTTAGTAATTGCACATAGACTTGCTTCTCTATTTCAATATATTCCTGTTGGAAGTCAGGACGCACAATGGTTGTTTCACCGATTTTTTCACGTTTGGGTGTGAAAATTTCCTTCCCTTTTTGCACCAGTCGTTTAAAGAAATTTTGCTCTACTTGTCGGTACGGTATTGGCATAACATGTTTTCCTTGCGTTTGGCGAATAAATCGCGCCTTTTGGATTTCCTTTTGAGAGCGAATATCCTCAACATAATAATACGTCTCAATCGGCCCTAGTTCCAAGCGCTTGGCAATATTATTGGTCATTTTATCAGACGTACCAATCAGTAATATAGATTGAACATGATATGTATCAAGAGCTTTGACGACTTCTTCACGATGCGCTTCTTCTGAAAAAATCGCGCGTCGAACAGCAGTTATCGTATTTTTTTCAAACTTCGCAGAAATCCCTGCTACTTTTACGCCATTGACAATGAGTAAACCGTCATCGATAATGGCTTCCACTCCTATTTTATGTGCAAAAACGAGCGCGCTTGTACTTTTTCCTGTTCCACTTGGTCCACTTAAAGAACATACCTTCATCTAAAAAACCACCCTCCTTGCTTAATAATAGCAGAAATGTATCGCTACTATCATTTAACATCGTTACCCGTAATTATTTTGTGCAAAAACATTCATTTAAGCTTAATTTTTTCCGCTAGCCTATGCAAGCATCTTCTCCATTACAAGAATATATTCTTTTTTCAGAATAACTTCCCCTTTCTGTGCTTTAGTATGATAAAATGTGTACTACTATTCTGTTATACAACTATAAGGAGTGTACTAGTTTGAAAATCGTACCATCAAAAAAAATGTCTCTATTTACCTCAGCAATTTTCGGAGATTTAAAGCACTTTGCTAAACAACAACAAGCAAAAGGTATGTCTTTAATCGATTTAAGTTTAGGGAGCCCTGACCTTCCACCACATGCAAAAATCCGTGAGCATTTATCATACAGAGCGGGCTTGGCAGAATCATATGGCTACACATTAACTGGCACACAACGTTTTTATGATGCAGTTAGCCGTTATTATAAACGTCGTAGCAATGTCGATTTAGACCCTACAACTGAAATCATTCAAACAATCGGCTCTCAAGAAGGCTTAGTTCATTTACCAATCGCCTTTTGTGATCCAGGAGACATCGTTCTCTCAACAAATCCAGCTTACGTCGCTTACGATGCAGGCATTCATCTAGCGGGTGCTACACCCTACTATATGCCGCAAACAGCAGAAAACGATTATTTGCCTGATTTAGATGCAGTGCCAGAAGAAGTTGCACAAAAGGCAAAGCTACTTATCTTAAATCTACCAGGTAATCCTGTACCAGCTATGCCTTCTCTTGCCTATTTCGAAAAGGTCATTGCTTTTGCTAAAAAATATAACGTGATTGTGCTTCATGATGCGGCGTATTCAGAGTTTTACTTTACTGGTGACGGTCCGATAAGCTTTTTAGCGGCACCAGGTGCAAAAGAAGTAGGGATGGAGATTAATTCTTTATCAAAAAGCTTCAGCCTAGCTGGTACACGAATTGCCTATATTGCTGGTAATGCTGACATGATTGCTGTCTTAAAACAACTTAAATCGAATTTAGACTTCGGTATTTTTGAACCAATTCAAGATGCAGCGGTAGTTGCTTTAGACCACGCGGAAGAAATTACAGAGAACTTACGTGCAACATTCTCAGTACGTCACAAAACGTTAATGAATGGCTTACGTGAGCTTGGTTGGGATGCAGCCCCTTCAGATGGTGGTATGTTCGTATGGGCAAAATATCCGTACGATATTGACTGTACAGATTTATCATTTAAGCTAATTGAACAAATTGGTGTTGTAACAGTACCGGGAACAGTGTTTGGCACAGCAGGACAAGGCTACCTACGACTGGCACTTGTTCAGCCAAAAGAGGTCTTACAAGAAGCAGTAGATCGTCTAAAAAACGTTTCCATTTCCTAATATTTAATAAAGCATGTGATAAGGATGATTCCCTTGCACATGCTTTTTATCTTTTCCGTTTGATATTGCTAAAATAAAGAGGCTGGGACATAAGAGAAAAAGTGTTAGATTGACTGCCATCAATCTAACACTTTTTTGCTATGCCGTTGTTGTCCGCTACGGCGGTGCTTTCCGCGGGCACACCGTAAGCCGCAACCCTCGCTAACGCGCGGTCTGTTGCGTCTAACATTATGTGCTGATCCCGCTGGAGTCACCGCCTTCGCTACCAACAACTAGTGAACACTTCTAATTTTTTTAATTGCAAAAGCAAGAATAGCTAAGGTCTCCATATAACAAAAAATTATGAACACCTTTCGTCTGTTTCTTAAATTTTTTTAGTTATGTCCCAGCCCCTTTTTGTTACACATCATATTTTTGTACTACTTCATCTTCGTAGCGATTATATCGTTGCTTAAATAGTTTAAATAAATGTGTGACAAGTACTTTTAAAATCGCATAGCCTGGAATCCCTAAAATTACACCTGGTACACCAAATAATGAACCTGCTGTTAGCAATACGAAAATAATCGAAATGGGATGGATGCTCAAAGATTTCCCCATAATTTGTGGCGAAATGAACTTCCCTTCTATTAACTGTACTATCGTCCAGACGATGGCTAGTTTAACAAGCATAAATGGCGAATTAACAAGCGCAATAATAGCTGCTGGTGTAATTGCAATGACTGGTCCTAAATAAGGGACCACACTTGTTATCATAGCTAAAAAACCAAGTAGCAATGCATACTTCATGCCGATAATTAAGAAGCCAATTGTGACCATTGCCCCAATACACATTGACACTAAAATTTGCCCTTGTATGTAAGAACTAATTTGCTTGTCCATATCATGTAAAACATCATGTAAACCTGGACGCATGCGAGGCGGACATATTTTCATAACAAATTTTGGTAATTTCTCGCCATCTTTTAATAAATAAAATAATATAAATGGTACCGTAACAAGCGATAAAATAATGCCTGTTAAGGTTGAAAGGAAACCTGTTATTCCTGTTGCAACACCTTGTGCTAAATTGGCCGCTGTATCTTTTACTGTTTCAATAATATCTGTTGTAAAATTCATCACGACTTTTTCATAATTAAAATCCATATTGGCTAAATACTCATTAACACGTGAGTTATTTAAGTATTCCACTATATTTTGTGTTAGGGCCATAAAATAGACAGGGAATTCCTGCGCTAAATTCGTAAATTGATCTCGTAAAAATGGATAGACCAGCACAACAAGTAAAGTAATGACGCCAACTACACCAATATATAAAATTAAAATGCCCCAAATTCTTGGGATACGCCACTTTTCAAGTATTCCTAATAATGGTCGTAATAAATAATACCCGATTACGGCTAGTACCCCTGGTAAAATAACAACCTCAAATAATACTTGTAGCGGGGTAAATATAAAGGAAACTTTTCCAAACATGTAAATTACACATGCGAGTAATAATAAAATAATTAACGTAAATAATAAATTTTTACCACCTAAAAAGCGGATAAACTTCGTCGAAAAGAAGTTTGAATGCTCCTTCGGTCTTTTTTCACTCATCTACTCACCCCAATCCGAATGCTCACCTATATTTTACAGGATAATGTTAGCTTTTGCGAAGTATCACTCCAAGGAAATTCCTAAAAATTTACTTAAAAAAGCTTTGTTTGCCTTTTCATCAATCACAATAGCAGATCCTGCATGGCTAAAGTTTTGGAAATCATAGCTACCTTCAATGGGTATTGTCGCTTTCTCTATCGATACTTTCCCTTTAGACACCATTTTTAAAACTTGTTGGATTTCTCCTGCTGACGAATAATCAGTCGTCACATAGCCTTGTGCGGCACCGATGAATTTAGGTAAATTCAATACATTTTGCGGTGCTAATAGTTCATTTTTTAATGCTTCAATTACTTTTTGCTGACGAGCAACACGCCCAAAATCTCCTTCAGCATCATGGCGGAATCTTGCATAGCCAAGCAATTCCTGTCCATTTAGATTATGCGTACCTTTTGTAAGGGTAACACCAATTTTTTCAGACATATCCTTTTCTACATCCATTTCCACACCATTAGGTGCTAAAATGTCTACAAGTGATTCAAAATTTTTAAAATCGACAAGTGCGTAATGATGAATTGGTAAACCAAACATATTACTTAATGTGTCTTTTAACAGTTGAACACCACCTAAATAATACGCCGTGTTTAGTTTATAGGATTGATAGCCTGGAATGTCTGCATAAATATCCCGCATAAATGATACGAGTTTCACATCGTTTGTTTTCTTATTCCAAGATAATACCATCATTGTATCTGTTCGCGATTTCTCTTCACCGCGTGTATCGATTCCTAATAATAAATAGTTCTCAATATCGTCCTTTACTTCGTCTCCACTAAAGTCTTCTTGGGGTACCAACGTGTCTGTGGCTAATTGCAAGCCACTTCGATATTGCATAATGCTGTATCCAGCAATGACAATGACACAGAGTAATAAGAACGTAAACAGTGCTCTCCCTTTACGCAATCGACGTTTCTTAGGACGTTGCGAGCGTCTTGTATAGTCTTGCTCTTCCATAACAAAATAACTCCTCTATTTTTTTATAGTTAATGTAACGATTGAGAGTAAGGAAAGTTTCATTTTTCTCCTACTATCCTCATCAGCATCTATCTATTCGTTATTTTATACCCTATTTGCCAGTAATGAACAAAATAATGCTATAATATTTTCACAAAAGAAAGGATGATGAATATGATTGAAAAAGCGACGTTTGCAGGCGGCTGTTTTTGGTGTATGGTGAAGCCATTTGTAGAATGGGACGGCATACATAAGGTTACATCAGGCTATATGGGTGGCCATTTAGAAAATCCAACATATGAAGACGTTAAAAAAGGCAACTCAGGCCATTTAGAAGTAGTCGAAATTGAATTTGATTCCTCTATTTTTAGTTATGAACAGTTACTTGATATTTATTGGATGCAAATCGACCCTACAGATGCCTTCGGTCAGTTTCAGGACAGAGGCGAATCCTATGCAACGGCCATTTTTACTTATTCCGAAGAACAAAAAAGAATTGCGCAGGCATCAAAAGATAAGCTTGCAAATAGCGGGCGCTTCGATAAACCTATTGTAACCACAATTCGTGATGCTCAACACTTTTATCCAGCAGAAGATTACCATCAAGACTATTACAAAAAAGAACCAGACCATTATAAACAAGATCGAGCAGTATCAGGACGTGATGAATTTATTGCGCAACATTGGAAAAAATAATAGATTCTCAAAATACAGTTTCCTAAATCAGACAAAAAGAATCCATCGTGTGAAAAACACTAGATGGATTCTTTTCTCATTACTTTAAGCTAAATGACTGCATTGCATCAAAGAAACGCTTGCCATACTTCTCGAATTTCACTTCACCAATACCACTCACTTGTCTGAGCCCTTCCAGCTCTGAAGGCTTTTTATCGCATAATTCACGCAATGTTTTATCAGAGAACACGACGAATGGTGGTACCTTTTCTTCATCGGCAATCTCTTTGCGTAATATGCGTAAGTGTTCAAATAATGGATCATTGTCTGCAAGTAGTCGAACTGTCACGGCTTGTTTTCGCATAACTGTTCGCTTGCCTAACAAAACAGATTTCCCTTCCTCCGATACGTAAATCGTTGGAAATGTGCCATGCTTAACAGCTAATAATCCTTCCGCAATTAAATATTCGATAAAGTTAGAAACCTCCTTCGAAGATTGCCCTTTTAAAATGCCATAGGTTGAAAGTCTAGAAAATCCAAATTCAAGGACTTTTTGATTTTTGGAGCCAATTAATACTTGCGCGACCATTGTTTTGCCAAATTTTTGTCCCATTCTTACAACACAAGCTAATACCTTTTGTGCGTCTTCCGTGACATCTTTTACTTCGCGGTTATCTTGACAATTACTGCAACGTTTACATGGTGCACCTGCCTGTTCACCGAAATATGTTAGTATCGCATTTTGTAGGCAGCCCTCTGTATGACAGTAATCGACCATCGTTTGTAATTTTTCTAATTCCTGTGCGATACGCGCTTCATCACGTGTCTGCTCAATTAAAAAACGTTGTGTTTGTACATCCCCTGAAGCGTAGAGCAAAATACAAGCACTTGGCAAGCCATCACGCCCTGCGCGTCCCGCTTCTTGATAATAACTTTCCATATTACGTGGCATTTGATAATGAATGACAAAGCGAACATTACTTTTATCTATTCCCATACCAAACGCATTGGTTGCAATCATAATGCGCGCCTCATCTTTTAAAAATCGTTCTTGTTCAGCCATACGCAAGTTCTCTGACAGTCCTGCATGATATTTTGCGACCGACACACCCGCACGTGTCAGTAAGTCATACAATGCGTCGACTGATTTACGTGTCGCCGCATAAATAATGCCGACTTCCGATTTATTTTTTTCAATATAATTTTTAATATAGCGCTCTTTATTTTCACCGATTAACACCGTAAAAGCTAAGTTTTCACGTTCAAAGCCTGTAATGAGTGTTGCCTTTTCGTCAATCGATAATAATTGACGGATATCCTCACAGACGGCAGGAGTTGCTGTAGCAGTTAAGGCAAGCACAGTCGGTTGTTGAGCCCATAATGTAAACAGTTTTTGAATGGCGCGATAGCTGGGGCGAAAATCATGTCCCCACTGCGAAATACAATGCGCCTCATCTACAGCTAGCAATGGTACATATAATTGTGATAATGCTTGTAAAAAGGTAGCACTTTCTAATCTTTCCGGTGCAATATAGAGCAGCTTCAAATAACCTCCACTCGCTAGCTGCATCGTTTCATCCACTTCTTGTGCTGATAATGTACTATTGATATAAGCTGCCGGTATATTCGCTGCTCGCAACGACTCGACTTGATCTTGCATAAGGGAAATTAACGGTGAAATCACAATCGTTAAACCCTCAAGCATTAATGCCGGAATTTGATAGCATATCGATTTTCCTCCACCTGTCGGCATCACGCAAAGGCTCGACTGTCCACTTAATGTTTGTTCAATAATTTGCGCTTGTCCGGTGCGAAACGAATCGTAACCAAAGTGGTGCTGTAGCATTTGTCTTGCTTGCTCCATTCTCTTTCTCACTCCTCTGCTGTAAGGCGTATTAGTTTGTAATCGCCTTGATCATTTTTGAAAATCTCATAGGTCATGATGGAATGTGCAAGTGCTTCCTGTCCCGCTGAATTGGTCAGCACGTATTCCGTTTTTGCACGCACAATAATATTTTGCCCTACTTTCTCTATCCGTTTAATCGTCGTATTAGAAAAATGGATTTTGGCTTGCTTGGACGCATAATAAGCAACCATATCTTCAAGCGTATGCTGTAAATCCTCTGCACCAGTAACAGACTGCATCACACTGGCATCATTAATCCCCACAGCCGCCTTTAAATGCTCATGAAATGTATCAATAAATATTTTTACCTCGTCCTCATTATAGGCAAAAATATTCTTCCCGTATTTTTCAAGCATTTTTTGCACCGCTTCTTTGTCACCGACTTCACTATAAGCATACAAATTTTTAGATTGAGACAAACGGTCCTTTGCCTTCATGCCGTCAGTAATCCATTCATCAAGTAACTGTACTATATCTTGAAGTGGCAATATGTATGGTTGTGAAACGCCCTGTTGCTGTCGATTAAAATAAATGCCCACTATTTGACCATTTTCTGCCTCCATCACAGGGCTACCGGGTGGTAAAGCTTGGTCTACATCTATATAATAAGCAGCTACCTTGTCACTATATCTGTTAATTGTGTGGGGTAAGCCATCGACATACACTGCTAAGTGATCCAACTTGCCATTGAAAACAGTTGGAACATTGACGGACGCAGGATACTTCACTTGTAAAATAGCAATATTATAAGCAGTAGATATATAGCGTACATCAGCTTCTACAAGTTTATCGTTACTAAATTGCACAAGGGCAGTAGGTTTTGATGCGACCAACGCTCCGTTTGTTACAATATAGAGCATCGAAGGGTCTTTCTTCACAATAATACCCGCACCAATAGCGCTCTCCCCTATAACCTTCACCTCTGGAATGAGCTTTTCCTCCTGTTTCTCCACGGGTTTGTCAGATTTAATTGCTGTTTTTTCCTTGTTAAACATTTCCGCAACGGATTGATCGCCACAGCCTGTTAACAGGAGGGTTGCCGCTCCAACGATAAGCATCTTTTTTCGCATTTGTTCACCAATACTTTCTATCGAACTTCTTTCTTTACTATCATAAACAACGACGTCATTTGTTTCAAGTTTACATAATATAATTATTGTTTTATATTAATTAAATCAAAGGTATTTATAATAATTTATCTACTTATTTTAAAGAAACATAGCATTTTTCACACTTTTGCGAAGTGTTATTAGAAGCACTCTTTAAACGAGCAAAGGCAGTAACGACATGGGGACTTGCTTGCCGTTACTGCCTTTTTCATTCTATCTTTGTGCATCATCCATAAGACATACTAGTTATTGCTTCCTTAATACAAGTGCTGTAGCAATAATCCCAGACATTAATAACAAAAAGATAACGAAGGTAAACGAATGGTTGCCTGTTACATCATAACAATAACCGATTAGTGTAGGAATAATTGCGCTCATCATAAATCCACCAGACATGACCATTGATGACCAGCTATTTGCCTCTTCATGCGTGCGTGCCTCATCCAATGGTAATAATAAACCAATAGGAAACAACCCACTTAGCACAATCCCAATAATTAAAACGCCAATCCATAATAGCCAGCCCGTCCCGAACCATAAAAGTACAAACCCGCTGACACCGATGATTCCTAATGACAATAGCCATCGAATACGATTTGACCATTTTTCCATTAGGATTGGGACAACAATATTCCCTATCATCTGAACGATTGACAGAAAAGTTAACATCGAACTAGCAGCAACGAGTGTTAAGCCTTTGTCTTGTAAAATAGGCGTTAACCAAGACATCATCGAGAAAAATAACGATGTTTGAAAACCAAAATAAAGTAAAATCGTCCACGCACGGCTGTTGTTCCACGGATTACGTACAGCTTCCTTTGTTCGCTCATCCTTTTGTACAGACGACTGCTCTACCTGATTTGGGATAACAAGCAACCAAATTATAAGAGCAAGCACAGCCAGCACTGCCCAACTACCAAGGGCAATGGTCCAATCTTTATGAAACCCATTATAAAATGATACCGTTAATGCCGCACTTAATGTTGCACCTGTACCGATGCCAAAAGAATATACCCCAACTACCGTTGCGAAACGATTAGGAAATTTTTCTTTAATAAATGCATTTAACATCGGCCCAATAATAGCGATCGCAAGACCAGCAGCAAAACTAGTGACCACAAGCAAAACATAGCTTTCTTGTAACAATCGGAGTCCATTGGCTAACGCAATAATTGTTAATAGTAGCGCAATCGCAAACTTCGTACCAAGACGTCGCTGTAACGGAACAGCCATTGGTGCAAAAAGCCCCATACAAAAGACAGGAATGGATGTTAATAAACTCATTTGCGTATTGGATACTTGAAGAGACTCCATTAACACATTAAATAGTGGCCCTATACTAGTTACAGCTGGTCGCATATTGAGAGCGACGAAAAAAATACTGACAACAACGACGATTGTCGAAGCTGTCCATTGTTTATTATTCATAACGTTGAATACCTTTCTAATGCCAAGTTCACTACTATGTCATTGTCCTTGATAAATAGTGTTATCAGACATCCGATTTCTTCTAGTCTTCTTTTAGCATTTTCTGTGCTTACCGTCAATATTTCATTATTTTTATATGCATCCTGCTTTATTTGTGCTTTTGGCACAATAAACTTAGAGAAGTATCACATATTTTTCGGTGCTTCGATTCCTAATAAAGCTAATGCTTCGTTTAGAATCATAGCTACACAATGACATAATGTTAAACGGCAACCTTGTAAGCGATCTTTTGCTAGAATTTTATTCGTTGCATAGTATTTATTAAACGCACGAGCTAATTGTAAAGCATATTTAGCTATGATGGAAGGATCAACTTGCTCATACACGTTCGCAATTGCACGAGGAAATTGTTCAAGTAACAACAAGACCTGCCAGGCCTGTTGTCCTAACGGTTGGAAAGACACTTCCTCAAGTGGACCATCTGCTTTGTCCAAAATGGAGTGAATGCGTGCATGCGTATATTGGATATATGGGCCCGTTTCCCCTTCAAACTGCATCATGTCGTTTATAGAAAATTCAATATCATGGATGCGATTATTTTTTAAGTCATTGAAAATAACGGCACCTACACCAACCTGCCTCGCTACTTCTTCTTTATTTTGTAAATGTGGATTTTTCAGTTGAATACTTTGTTTTGCAGTCTCAATCGCTTCTGTCAATACATCATGTAGAAGAACCATTTTCCCTTTTCGCGTTGACATCTTTTTTCCCTCTTGAAGCATCATTCCAAAAGCCACATGACATAAATCTTGTGCCCAAGCGTACCCCATTTTTTCAATAACGCGAAATAACTGTTGGAAATGTAATGTTTGTTCATTGCCCACGACATAATAAATTTTTTCAGGATTATACTGTTGCTGTCGATAAAAGGCGGCTGCTAAATCACGCGTAGCATACAGTGTAGCTCCATCTGTTTTCTTGATGATACAAGGAGGCATATCCTCAAGTTCAACCACATATGCACCTTCTGATAGTGTTAGTAGTTCTTTTGCTTGTAATTCTCTTACAACCGTTGCCATTTTATCATTATAGAACGCTTCTCCTTCGTAACGATCAAATTGAATACCTAACAGCTGATATAGTCCCTTGAATTCTTCTAATGATACCTCTCTAAACCATTGCCAAAGAGCAAGCGCCTCTTCATCTTGATCTTCTAACGCTTTAAATGCCGCTCGCGCTTGTACAATTAACGTTGCATCTTGTTGTGCTTCTTCATGAAATTTTACATAAATTTTCAATAATTCTTTAATTGGTGCTGCTTCAATTGTTTGTTGGTTTCCCCATAGATGATAAGCGACAATTAACTTTCCAAACTGAGTACCCCAATCGCCTAAATGATTGATACGAATAGCCTTATAACCATTTTTTTCTGCTAAATTGGCAAGCGCATTCCCTATAACAGTTGAACGTAAATGACCCATTGAGAAAGGCTTGGCGATATTAGGGGAAGAAAAGTCAAATACAACATTGCCTTTACTTATCGGACTTGTTCCATATAATTTTTGCTCTATCATCATTTTACTTAATACTTGTTGCGTGATGTGAGGTTGATTTAAAAATAAATTGACATATCCGCCAACTAGCTCGACGGATTGAATTAATTCACACGTTACATTTTTTTGAATTTCAACTGCAATGGTTTGTGGAGATTTACTTAGCTGTTTAGACAGTTTAAAACATGGCAAGGCAAAATCACCCATTGCTCTATTTTTAGGTTTTTCAAGTAATGTTTTAATGTCCTCTACTGTTACTTGCTGATGTAATGCGATCGCTAAACTTTTCGCAATTTCTGTTATCATATCCATTCCCTCCTCTACAAATAAAAAAGCCCCCGTCTCAAATAAGAGACGAGAGCATTGCATTCCCGTGGTACCACTCTAGTTGCCATTATTATGACCACTTTCAATTGATAACGGGGTGACGCCCCGGTATTCCCTACTAGTATTTCGGGAAACTTCTCCAAAGTGCGTTTCATTCAAACGATCTGCATTAGGCTCACACCATCCCTAACTCGCTTAGCAGCTCAAAATGAATTACTGTCTTTTTCACAGAATGTATATTTATTAATTAATTTTGGAATATTTTACATGATTATATCCTTCAAGTCAACGTTGAGTTGGTTTAAGTAGAAAACGATGGACAATGTCAAACTGTTTCTAGTAAAGACAGAAAGCATTTTTCCTTCTGACATTAAGCTCACTCTTTCATTAAAAAATTATCCATTAGCGTAATTCAATTAAATTAGGTAGCTTTTCCAATACTTCTCTAAACTCTAGTAAGTCTTTAAAAATATATTGTTTATCAATTCCATTAAAGAAAGTATATTGCGCACGTTCGAGATTATCCGTAATTTCAAGGGAAATCGACACATGCGTTAAATCACAGTCAGGCAAATGACAGTGTTCTTCAGCAAACCATTTAACAAATACAGGTTCCGTAATCTCTTTTGTATAGAAAAGTAAATTTTGATCTTCATAAAATCTAAACTTAAAGCCCTTTTGCAATAACAAGTGTAATATTTGTTCTTTTGTCTCCATTGTTCATCCTCCTATATTGAAAGTATTCTTTCGCTTGTAACCGTTTTACACCTAGATTATACCAAAGTAAATATTACCAATTATATACATCTTTCTATGTTAACATTATTTGTTTGATTATTAAAATAATACACCTACTTTTACAAGTATAATACCTACAGCTAATAAGGTGTTTATATGCGTTTGGCCATAAGAAAAGAACATATTTTGATTTTCAAAACATGTTCTTTTTATATTAAATAAATACCTTTCATCTAAATGATACGAAAACAAATAGACAGCATCTTCAATTTTTGACAGTCTGTAGCTCCTTGCTTTTATTGACATCGGAAAGCATTTTGACAGAAATGGCTCTTGCGTACTTATCCAAAAGTGCAATCGTCTTCTTTATTTCCATATCGGTTGTTTCAGGATTAATCGTACAAATTCTTAAAACTACTTGGCCGTTTAAAATTGTCGTAAAGACACCGGCATAAGCACTACTAACCATTTTTCTCGAAATTTCTGTATTCACTTTATTTATGATTTCATCGTCAAAATGCGGTGGTGAAAATCGAAAATTGACGATTGCCAAGTTCGCTTTCGTTATAATGTTCCAATCCTTGTACTTTAATACTTCACTTTCTGCATATTCTGCTAGACGTATACCATGATTAATAAATTCCTCCATCTTATCCGACCCCAGAACTTGCAACGTGAACCACAGCTTTAGCGCTCTAGCTGGGCGTGTCAGTTCCATACCGAAGTCCCAAAAATTGATTTCTTCATTATTTATTTGTGCATCTCTTAAATATTCAGGGTTAGTATGAAAACTATGAAATAATAGGTTTTTATTTTTAACCAAAATCATACCACAACCATACGTCTGAAATAACCATTTATGGGCATCCCAACTGACGCTATCAGCTTTTTCAATCCCTTTTAATTTACTTTTATGCTTTTTTGACAAAAGGACAGTCGCACCATAAGCCCCATCAACATGCATCCAAAGATTAAACTTTTGGCAAATGCGATGAATATCTTCCATCTGATCAATACTTCCTGTATTAGTGGAACCAGCACTCGCAATTACTATAAATGGCTTTAAGCCTAATGATAAGTCTGCTTTTATTTGTTCATTCAACATCATTGTATTTAATTTAAAATTATCCGTTTGAATAATTCGAATATTACGATCGCTTACACCAATTATTTTAAGACCTTTCTTTACGGATGAGTGTGTTTGATCGGAAATATAGGCTATTCCTTTGGCAAGGTCGCCATTTAATTTGTTATCGCGCGCTACTGTTAACGCAGTAATATTTGCAATCGAACCACCTGATACAAAAATTCCTCCAGATTGTTCCGTGTAACCAATTTTATTATTTAACCAAGCGATCAGTTCCTTTTCAATATAACTAGCCGTAGGTGTTGACATCCAACTTCCTGCATGCATATTGTAAGCATTGGTTACAACATCAGCTACCCAAGAGATGAGTGATGCAGGACCTGGTACAAAACCAAAATAACGAGGATGATTTAGCTTAGCTCTATATTTATAAATAAATTCTACTGCATCAGATAGAACGTCGCACATCGGTCTACCTTCATTTGGTATCGCTAAATCATCCAATATTTGAAATACATTGTCGTTTGAGAATTCAATGACTTTTTGGCTATGCAAATTTTGCTGATCTGATAAAAATTTTCTTATAAAGTTCATCATTGTCTCTTCTATTTCAATTATATTATCGATATTGTTATTCATATATCATCATTCCTTCATTTTAAGTTGTTCAGCAAGTGCCATGATTTTAGCAATTAATGTTGGTCACCCTACCAATAATTCGTTCTCCACTAAAAAATCCCCCTAATTTCAATGATTAGAGGGATGCTCTTCCTTAATAAAAAAGAAAGTTAAAATAGCAGTAAGTAAAATGAAACAAAAGGCTGCTAAGCTCGTATATTCAACGCCCTTTAGAAAGGCAGAGTTTGCAATATTGAGCAAATCAGTCGATAAATCTTTTGGTAACGACTCACTTACGGCTAAAGTACCTGCAAGCGTATCTGTCGAACCTTCTGAAATCTTGGTCTGAAGATAATCAGGTAGTAAAAACGATTGTCTATACCACCACGTAATCGCTCCCCCAATTAACGTCGTACCAAGGACAACGCCAACTTCATAGGCCGTTTCACTTACCGACGAGGCCCCACCCGCTTTTTCAGGAATAACTGATGAAATAATAAGGTCATTGGATACTGTAGTAATAATGCCCACACCACTACTAATGAACAGAAAAGCTAAACCAATAATTAGAGGTGTCAGTGTTAAACTATAGACGGCTAAAAAAGAAATCGCAATAAGAATAAGGGACACACTAATAATAAAATTAGGCTTAACCTTTTGCGCGATGACAACGATACCTATTCCAGAAATAATCGCTAATATTTCACCTGGTACAAGGATAAAGCTACTAATTAATGGCGATATTCTATGAGATATTTGAAGTAATTGTGTTGCAAAGAAGATAAATCCTATTAATGAACCTAAGCTGACCATATTGATAAAGACAAGCGACGAAAAGCTTTTATTTCTAAACAGACTCATATCTAACAAAGGATTAGGTAATACAAGCTGTCGTTTTACAAACAGCACAGCAAAAATAGCACCAATCCCTATGCTTAGTAAGCTTACTTGCCATTCTCCACCAGTAGCAACTTGTTTTAATCCAAACATAATACCAAACATGGCAATGAAAGACATGCCAATACTGAAGAAATCTACTCTGCCAGTTAACTTTTCTTGTGATTCGGTAATAAAATTGCGAATAAAGAATATGACAGGAATAAAAAAAGGAATTGAAATTAAAAAGATTGCGTGCCAAGAAAAGAAAGTAAGTAATACACCACCAATAATTGGTCCAAGTACAGAACCAATTGTTAAGCAAGTAGCCCAAGCCGCTACTACTAATCTTCTCTCCTCTCGGTCAAGAAAAGTTGAACGTATTAAGGCTAATGTAGCAGGTAGAATCATTGCACCAAAAAAACCTAGCGCCGCTCTACCAGCAATAATTTGGCCTGCATTTTGCGAAAAAATGACAATAAAAGATATAATCGAAAATCCAAGACTACCGATAAAAAGTACTTTTTTGTGTCCTTTACGGTCACCAATACCACCCATCGTAACAAGTAGACTTGCCAGCACTAAAGCGTAAGCATCAATTATCCAGAGCTGTTGAGCAGCACTCGGTGATAATGCATATGTAAGCTGTGGTAAGGCAAATGACAGGATCGTATTATCAATTGTAACACTCAAAACTGGCAATAAAATGATTAAAAGCGCCAATAGTTTTGGTTTACTTTTAACAATGGTGACAAAAGGACTCACAGACTTCTCTTCCATAATATGCCTCCTTTTACTGTAAGCATAAGATTAATTGCTATTAAAATATCGGTTCCACTTTTCTTTCAGCTCATTTAAAGATTCCCCTAAAACCTCTTCATGGTTTTTCAACAAAACAGAAAAGTCTTTGAAGCAATCCTCTTCGATGATGTGATTGAGATTCGTTATAGAATGGATGACATCATTTCTAATTTTCTCGGAATAAGGATTATACTTTTGAATGTCCCAATACACATCGGGTGAATTTTGTGTTAGCCTGGCTGATAAGCATAACATCATCTGCATAGGCGGTGGAGAAAGCTGCATCATTTCGTTTATTGAAAAATCATGTTTCTCCCCTAATACACTAATCAATGAAAGCGTTAAAATATGAGGAAGTGCTTGCACAAGTGAAACTTTCTCATCATGGCCATGCGGGTCAAACTCAAATACTACCATATCATTGTATTCAATTAGAGTTTTCATCATCGTATATGCCTCTGACTCTTCCTCTTTTACAATCGCTACCGCTCTTCCTTGATAAGGCAAAGTAGGTGAAAACATAAAATTAATCCCTACCATAGGGTTATTCGGTAAAAAGGTTTTACCATGCTTGAAAAAAGAGCTTTGTATAGAACATGTATTAATGATTTTTACTTCTTCCTTCATCAAATGAGCTTTTGATGCTAATACATCTAAACAGGAGGATTCGGGTAATGCAAAAATAATTGCATCCCCCGAAGAATAAAGATCATTTATATCATCAGATAGTACATCAGATACGATAATTTCTAGGTTCGAGTAAAGATTACCACACGCAGCTCTTAAGGAATCTCCTTCACACGGCTCTTTGTCTATAATGACTAGATGATGCCCTGACTTCATTAATAATGATGATAAAAATTGCCCAATTAACCCATTTCCCCCCAATACTATTATTGTCTCATGTTTCATTGTGCTTTTGAACCCTCCTTATACTTTGAAACGGAACACTTGCCTTAATTAATGTTTCACGGAACTCTTCCTCTGCATCTGAAGCCTCTATAATAGCTCCTCCTACGCCAAAAGTTGCAATTTGATCTTTAATGACGACCGTTCTAATAACAATACTCAAATCTGTATAACCATTAAAGCCAATCCAACCAATAGATCCAGAATAGATCCCTCGAGGAGACTCTTCCAATTCATCTATTATTCTCATCGTTCTTAGTTTTGGTGCTCCAGTCATTGAACCCCCAGGGAAGCATTTACCTATCGATTTAAAAATACCATTATCCCAATTTAATTCGCCAACGACTGTGGAAACTAACTGATGTACAGATGAATAGGTTTCTACAACAAAAGCTTCTGGTACACTCACCGTATCAGGATGGCAAACTTCATTAAAATCATGCCTTACTAAGTCGACAATCATTAAATTCTCTGCTCTATCCTTTGAGGAAGTCATTAAACTTTCTTTCTCCAAACGATCTTGTTCTTCAGTAGTCCCTCTTGCTCTAGTTCCCTTAATAGGTTTCGATGCCATTTTTCCGTTTTCGTCAATGCTTATAAACATTTCTGGAGAAGAACTTACGATTGAAAAACGTTCGGTATTGAAAAAAGCGCTATACCTTACCGGGCTCAAAAGTCTCATTTCTTTATATAGCAGCAATGGATCAAAGCTATAAGGCAGGGAAGCACGGTTCGTTAAACATATTTCGTAAGATTCACCTTCAGTAATATATGTTTGACACTGTTTTATCTTGTCCTTGTAGTCATCACTCGATATCTCTAAGTCAATCTCATCTTCTGTTGGAGGTATTAAAAATTGGACCGTTTTTCTTTGTATAGACTCTTCACTTTTCTGCAGTAGAGCTTCTGATACAGTTAAAATTTCACCCCACAAGTTGCACACATAACGCTTCTGATCTCGATGATCAAACACTACGATATTTTTAGGTAAATAAAGTACAGCATCTGGCAAATCTGAACTATGTTTATTCGGTATCCCTCGAAGTGCTTTTAACTCGTATCCTAAATAGCCAATGACTCCTCCATTAAATGGATGTAACACCTCTTTAGGCATTTCATTGGTTATTAAAGAAAATATGCAATCCATAACTTCGTAAAAATCTCCATAAACCGACTCTTGTCCTTTAGGGCCAGTTATATCCAACCTTGAATCTTGAACATAATACATGAAAGAAATTGCAGCATCTATATCACAATTTCCCATAATCGAAAATCGGCTGCCAAACTCACTTGATAACTCTCCATCTAACCAAAAACTATCTTTTGAACCATAAAATAATTTTTCATAGATATCGATAGGAGAAGACGCCCACTCTATTTCAATATTCTTTGGCGCCACAAGCATTGGGCACCCTACACCCTCTAGCTTTTCTTTAAGCGAAATCTCGTACATGTAATGGCCTCCCGTAGGATTTTTCCGCAGAAATATCAATAAAATTTTTAATTAATTCAACGCCAAACTCCGAATCAATGGACTCAGGATGAAATTGGACGCCATAAATAGGTAACTCTTTATGGGCAATCGCCATAATTAAACCATCTTGAGTATAAGCAGTTGCTTCAAGGGAAGGCGCAAGTTTAGTACAGATTAAAGAGTGATATCTAACTGCAAAAAAACTATTTGGCAAGCCTTTAAATAGATTGTCACCACTATTGACAATAAGCTCTTTGTAACCATGAACTGGTTTTGGAGCTTTGCCAACCTCGCCACCAAAACAATGATTAATCCCTTGATGCCCTAAACAAATACCTAAAATAGGCATATTCACTTCTTTAATAATCCGTTTACATATACCAAAATCTTCATCCTTTTCTGGCGTTCCAGGTCCAGGAGATAGAATGATATTAGTAAATTCCGATAGATTAATTTTATGAAAAGGATAATCATTCGTTACGACAACAGGAGAAACATTCGTTACTCTATAAACATATTGCGCAATATTATTAGTAAAAGAATCATAATTGTCTATTATTAGTGTTTTCATTGGTTTGCTTTCATTCCTTTGATTAACTTATCTTCAACCGCACACGTTTCATTAATAATAATTTTAAATACATCCTCAATATATTTTGGGTTTAAATTGTTTTCTTTTGCTACGATGCTTGTTTTCTTTAATACTTCTTCAATCCTTTTTGGCTGCATCATATTCACATTGTATTTGTATTTATATTTTGCTATTTCTGTGCATACTTCCATTCTTTCCGATAACAGTGCAACAATTTTAGTGTTGATCGTATCGATTTCTGCTCTCCACTCTTCAAGTAACTCTTCTTTCATTATTTAATCCTCCTTCTCTAGTGAAATCATTTCGTTACTACAAATTTCTAGCTAAAGATGAGCATCTGTTTAAAATGCCTTTGATATAGCGTGATAGCAAATAGTAGACAAATATCTGAAATTGAGAACGATTTATAAAGATAAAAGATTGTACCCTTATGATTTGAGATATTTCTTGGATATTTATTTATAGCTTATAACCTATAGTAAAGATGGAGAGTCCTGTCTCGTCAGAATATTTCTCGCTTACGATTGTTTGGATGTTATAAAAATTATTGCTTGCTAATATCGCACTGACGCTTTCTCCTTGATTTTCATCATGTTCGATTAATACAACGCCGTCTTTTTTTAATGCTCTATTGGCAAATAAAGCTGACGCATAAATAATATCTAGGCCATCCTGCTCTGCATAGACCGATTCTTCTGGATGATGCACCCCCCACTCAGGGGGTTGCGCCATTTCTTTCGGTACATATGGGGGATTGGATATAACAATCTCTGCTTCGACTGCTTTTTGCGGCATATCATCAAAATATTCTTTGATGTCTCCTTGATAAACGTCAACCTTCTCGGCATTATGACGCAAAATGTTTCGCTTGAGATACTTAGTAGCTAAATCTGATTTTTCTATACAGACAATGTTTGCATTTGTCATTTTCCAAATTTCTATCCCGATTGCACCCGAACCAGAACATAAGTCATATACGAAAGAACTCGGAGCAATTGCTTTATTTTCTTTCAGCCACTCAACGATCCCCAAACTTTGAATTCTCGGTATAAAAACGCCTGTTCCAACAACATATCTATTAGCGTTCAGTTCTGCGTAGCCTACAATATGCTCCAACGGAATTCTATTACATCTTTCATGAATGTCTGCCTCAAATTCCTTTACTGCTATTGGGTCATTTTGTCCCGCTTCTGTAAAATAATATTGACTGTATATTTTTTCGTAGTCTCCCACAGGGTCCCAAACCCCTGCGTTTTTTAACAAGTTAATATAATCATCTTTTGTCTTCATCATTCACTCCACGCATTGTAGTATGTTCTTAGCTGTTCTTTAGAAGATTTAGGATGTGTCAGGTAAAGAGAAAGGATTTCAGGTGGTGGAGCAAATTCCTTATGTAGCTCGTCTAAAATTTCTTCAAAACTATGAAGCATTCCTTTTTCTAAAATAGGATGCCAATAAGGTTGCACGTCCCAACGATATTCGTAACCAGTGGCGAACATTTCGGATGTTGTTTTAGCAATCAATTCATGTCTTGGTGTATTATAGAGAGGCTTTCGAATTGGATGAAAATCAGAAAGGTCAATATCGTTTACAATCCCACTTATTTCGTTAGCTAAGTGTTCAGCGATTAAAGGAGATTGGTGTAACCCATCTCTATATGTTCCTGTAGCCAACCAAAGACCATCATATTTAATTTGACCGATTAACGGGAATCCATCAGCTGGTATCGGTCTATTTCCAACTTGAATTTTTTTAATGTCGGCATTAAAAAGATCTAAGTGTAATTGTTCTACTGCACAATCTAATAAAAATTGTACATCCGATACATAGGCATTTTTCCTTGGAATATCCGATAGTATATTGGTTGCACCGATGTAAAGCTCTTTCCCATTTCGAGGAACGCAATGTAAACCGCAGGCAAATGCTCGATTTGGCGTTCGAATGACCCTGTTATAATTTTCTATGTCATCTAATTCTAAAAGTATTGATACACCGTACCCTGAAAACATTGGCGGTATTTTATTTTTCAATTCTAAATCGAAATCTAATAAATCTAACGACTGAACCCCTGCAGCGATAATGATATTTTTTGCAAAAATTTTCTGTTCGCTCAGTTCAATCCCACAAACTTGATTGCCTTCTGTAATTACTGATAGTGCATGTTCATTGAAAAGGGTTCCTCCAAGATTGTGAATGGCTTTGGAAAGTTTAGCTAATAAAATGTTAGGATCAACTGCATTTTCTTCTGGTATTAGTAATGCTTTAAGAGGTCTTACTTGTTCATCTGCCTTTAGCCATACGTGGTTATCTGGATCTATTATTTCATAGCGTTCCGAGTTTTCTTTTAGCGCTTGTTCAATTTTCATAAAGTTTACAGAATCTACATCTCTTGTTCCTGCCGTGTTAAGGATTACTTCCGTACCGTGGGCAATGATTACTTCTCTTTCATCACCTGAATCTTTCGTCAGTTTGGATAGCCAACCTTCCCACATATTTTTAGCCTTAATGTCCATTAATAATTTTTTTCGACCGAATTCACTTTTCATAAGACTTTCAGTCACTTCTCCATAACAGCCATTCATCGCGCCAGCAGCTGTAGATGCTGCTGATTCACGTGCTTCCTTCCCTATAAGTGCAACCTTTTGACCTCTAGAGGAAAGTTCGTATGCTATAGAAGATCCTATTGCTCCATTCCCTACAATAATCGTATCGAAATTAACATTGCTCATTATATAAGCCTCCAATATACTTTGAATTTTTTGATTCATTAGCAAATCTAAATAAAACTACTTACTATCATTACTTAAAGTCTAGAAATCACTTAATTAACCGGTATTAAAATAATTCTGACATTTAAATCTTCACATATTTTCTGTTGCAATTCACCGAAAATCACATTTCGGTATACCGAAAATAATTTGAAAAAACCGACCAATGCATTCAGTTTGGCAGCGATAATAAGCACGAAAAAGCTTATTGCCACCTTTATTTAACCTATATTAGCAGTTCCTTATTTTACAATGTTTAGGATATATTTTAATATAATGTTAATATGTGGTATTATTTACAAGATGGTGGTGTTATAGATGAGTTTAGATGTTAATAATCGATTGTATTCAACTATGGTAGATATTTTAGAGACTTATGTAACGAATAAGGATATGAAAACACAGTTATATGAATTTATCGACTTTAAGAAAGAGGAAGGTTATTTATTTGGGGAGTTAGTCGTACTCCATTATGTGATTTATAACAATAAAATAGAAAATCACATTTTTAAAGTAGCAGCGGCAATTGAACTTCTTATTTTATCTTTTGATATTTTAGATGATATTGAAGACCAAGATAATCTTTCATCGCCTTGGGTTCAACACCAAAATTTATCGTTAAATATTTCAAGTTACTTACTCTTTTTATGTCAGTTAATCATTAAAGAATCCGATTTTAAACATAAATATATAGCATTAGAACTCTTGATCACAAAAGCTTTGCGTGCTATTGAAGGACAACATATCGATTTATTAAACAATATATCTTGTGAAGATCGCTATATTGACATGGTTGTTTTAAAGTCTGGGTCCTTAACGGAGTTAGCTTGTTTAATAGGAACTGTTCTTGCGAATCCGGATAAAGCAACTGAAGTTCAATTTTACGGTAGTCACATCGGGGTAATTGGTCAGATTCAAAATGATATGGAAGGTATGAAATGTTGGGATGGGAAAAATGATTTGCTGAATAAAAAATGGACTTTACCCATTTTATATTTGTTAGCCGTGGAACAAAATCATCCTGTGATAGAAAAAATCCAAAACTATTACAACGGTAGTATAGAAAAACACGAAATATTGGAGCTTGCTAAAGTGATTGAATCACTGTTAGAAGAAACAGGTGCTTTTCTTTATTCAAAAGTCACCCAACAACTGTATCGAAACAAGGCTGAATCCAGCATCATGTCATTATCAATTACTAAAAAATATAAAGAAGCACTACTTAAATACATTTAAAAGGAGATCTTCATATGAAAAACATCATTCACTATCTAATGAAAGACACTGAAGTTTTACATCTCTTAAAAAACAATAAAATTTGTATTATAGGTATCTCTCCAGAAGAGAATAAGGCTCTTATAGACGTTGTTTTAAATAAAAAACCGCAGTTGCAAGCCTATTACTGGAAATAACTTCAACGTAACAGTATAACGCAAAAGGTTTATCACCACGATATGCAGAAGAGGAAACTACGATAATACTTGTAGCCTTTTTCTCGAAAAAATGCACGAACAAACTAAAAAGCAAGCTGAATACATCACCACTATACACACACCATCCCTACCTATTGCATTTGAAAGGAACTATACATCATAAATAAATTAAGGGTTACGACTCTTCATTTATTTGTAATGGCAACAAAAGGGAATACGCTAAAACTTAATTTCTACGTCCAATATTCATAATAGCCAATTCCCTCTATTTTAATATGTCACTCCTATGGATTGTCACTTACTTCTAAGGAGGAAATGATGAAAAAGCAAAAATTTATTTGGATGGGATTCCCCATTTTTATTACTACACTATTAATCATTTATTTTTTTTATCTTACAATGAAATATCCTTTAATTGGGATAGAGGTATTAAATAAAGATAAACAATACTTTGTAGATACTATTTATGAAAATTCATGGGGAATAAATCAAAATATCCAACCAGGTGACCAAATCTTAAAAGTCAATAACGCTCATCCTTCACTTCATCACTCTATCATTTATTTCCAACGAATAGAGTTAGCTGAGTCTCTAACTATTCTTAATGCTGCTAATGAAACTGTTACATTTATCGTTGAAAACGGAAATAAAAGTTTAATGCTTGAAGTGCAACTTTTCGTTAAAATTTTATCTGTCATCATTGCGATTGCGCTAGCAATCATATTGAATACCCGACATTCTGAAAAAAGTTCATCACAGGTTCTCACTTATTTTTTATTAACGATTGCGCTTTGTTATAGTAGCGCCCCGATTTCTGCAAGAGGAGATATAATTGGACGTAGCATCAATACGATCACGCTTCCAATATTCGTTATTTTATTTATACATTTTTTATATTTACATTTTTCTTATTCTAAACTTCCATTCATTAAAACCTGTTATCTTAAAGTATTATACCTTTTATATTTTCTTATTATGGCCATATCATTTGTCTCGTTTGTTAATAAAGACCTAGAAATTTCGAGTACGACTATTCAATTAAAATTTTTTTCGTCTTTAATATTTTTCTTACTATTTTTACTTATAAGGTATTATTATATTAACCATGAACCGAATGTACGCATTAAACTAAAAATAATGTTCTCAGGTTACTTTATTGCCTTCTCACCATTTATATTGTTTTATGCACTACCAATTATTTTCCACGATCGTTATATTATTTCTGCTGAAATAACAGGAATCTTTATTTTCATTATTCCTATTATTTTAGTTTATTTGCAATTGACCTATGAATTAATAGATATTGACTTCTTTTTAAATAAAATTAAATACTTTACGTTATTATCTTTACCATTTTCTATACTAACCACGCTTATAATAAGTTTTATGACTGAAGTACATCTATTATCGATTGAAATACTTATACTGGGCATCTTTATATTCTATCTTTCTTGCATCTTGCTCTATATTAAAGATTATTTAGACTATAAATTAAATCCTCATTTATTTTCTAAAAATAATCGATTAGACATTAGCTTATATGGCTTTTTCCAAAAAGTGAAATTTGAAACCAATCCTTTTACATTGATTGACGCACTTCAAAAGCAAATTAAAGATGTACTTTCTGTTGATAACTTAAACTATATCCAAATTGAAAAAAGACCCGCAGTAGACAATTGGACTGTTAAAACGGCTCACCAAAGCCTCGTAAATAATGCCATTCAAAAAATTAATTGGGCGCAGTATTCAAATGGTTCCTTGCTTAAAGTACATAAAGGCTTCGCAACGGTTATCGGTAGTAACGGCATTAGTAAAGAAATTATCTATTTTGAACAAAAGAAAAATAATGCAAAACTGAACCCACAAGAAAAGGCGTGGCTAGAATCGATATCTTATTTTTCAAGTATTGTTTTAGAAAATAATTACTTAATTGAAGAGTTGAAATGCCAACTCGACTCTTATAAAAATAATATTGATGAAGTAATCATGCCTACTTCCTATTCAAAACTGCTCATGCATGTGACCGAAAAAGAACGTATTAATTTATCCATGGATTTACATGACAGTGTTTTACAAGGCTTATTACAATTAATAAGAAATATAGAAGGACTTATTAAACATGCTGAAAAATCATCAATAAGTAAAGAGCTAGACTGTCTAAAAGAAGATATCATCGACATAGCTCATTTAGTACGAGAAACATGCATTGAACTTCGTCCACCCTTTTTAAAAGAAGAAGGACTAGAACAAGCTTTAGGACATATGATTGAATCAACACGACAACATTGTGATTTTTCTATTTATTTTGATTATGATGGGCGGCTTGAAGGGCTTTCATATGAATTTGAAATTAATATTTATCGAATTGTTCAAGAGCTACTCAATAATGCTCGTAAGCATGCGAATGCAAACGAAGTAGAACTTTCGATATTTTACGATGAATGCCATATCATTCTGCTATACGATGATGATGGTGTGGGATTACTCGAGTCATCTGAAATGGATACGAATAAAATCGGTATGTTCAGCATTAAAGAACGTGTTCGGATTTTAAATGGAACGATAGAAATTAATTCTTCATTGAACAAAGGACTTCACATTTGCATCATTATTTGAAATAGAGGTGAGATTTTTGATTAGAGTTTTAATTGTGGACGATCATCCTGCAGTACGAACGGGTACAAAGGCTATTTTGGAAACTGCAGGTATGGAAGTCACGATATTAAAAAATATCGATGAAATTATCCAAGCTGCCTCTAACCCAACATTCGATATTTTTCTTGTAGATTTGTATATGCCTGACATTAATGGACTGGAACTGTCTAAAAGAATTTTACAAGTAAATCCTGAGGCGAAAATTGTCATTTATACAGGTTTTGATATTAATACCCATTTTGATTTATTAATTAATGCAGGTATTGCTGGTTTTGTAAGCAAAATGTCCAGCTCTGAACAGCTCGTAAATGCTATTTATTGTGCATTGAATGAAGAAGTAATCATTCCACTATCTTTATTACGCCAACTCCGGAGAAATTCGATTTCTTCTAATAATAATTTTGAAGAGAATAGTATTATCACGCTTTCGAATAAGGAACAAAATATCCTTGAGCTTATTTCCAAAGGTTACACAAATAAAATGATTGCGGAAGAGTTATATGTCAGCCAACGCACAATCGAATACAGCTTAACTAAAATTTTTTCAAAATTAAAAGCAAATTCTAGAATTGAAGCACTACAAATAGCTCAAAAATATGGCTTAATCTCTAATCTATTTATTCCGGATAGCTAAATTGAATAGATTCACCAAACGGAAATTGAAAAGACATGTCAAAGGGATACAGGCGGTTTCGTTCAGTTCAACTTCCTGCAATATCCCTTTAATTGTAAAGTTGTAGCATGTGAATTGACGTAAAAAGGAGGATGTAAGTTGAGTAGACCTGAAATGTATGTCAGTTTAGTCGTAGGACCGAATTGTGATATGGAATCGTATGCTATACGATCAGCACTAGAGTATTTTGGCGTAAGGGTAAATATACATTGGATAGGTAGACCCAATGATCTGATTGATGTTCTATCCGGTAAAGAACTTGATAATAAAGTAGATTATTTAATTTTAAATTTTCATGGAGATGAAGGTAGATTATGTATGCCTGAACTTGGTGAAGATGTTTATGAAGGCAATGAGCCAAGAGGTGATTTTTTTGGACAGCAAGAGATTAAACAATATACGAATATAAAAGATGTGAAAGTGATAGGCTCTGGTTGCACATTAGGCAAGGAACAGCTAGCAAACGCTTTTCTTGCATGTGGTTGTCACTCTTATATAGGTCCTGATGATTACATAGACGGGAATGCTAATTTTATGTTCGTTATAAGGTTTTTATATGAAATTATAAATAATCATAAAACGCAAGAGGAAGCTTTTAAAATTGCTCAATCTATTGATAACGAAACGGCCATGTATAAATTGTATAAGTCATCGTGAATGCCTATGCTGCAAAACAACAATCTCGCAATCACTTCTCTTCGCTACCCCTTTAGTAGATACACAAAAGGCAACCCCAAGAGAGTTGCCTTTGTTGCGTGTAAATTCGGAGCTATAATTGGCTAGCTCAAAGGTTTGATGGTAATAGGTACCTACTCTATTTTACGTAATCGCTCTACAATACTGCTTTTTGAAATGACCTTTTGGCACATGACAGGAACTATTATCGCTATGACAAGAAGTATTGGAAGGCATAGCAGTGATGGAACAACTGTAAAATATAGCTTCATATAGGCTGCCCCTGCTGTAAATGCATTTAGACCCAGATAGCAAATTGCACTTCCAATAGTAAGCGTTGCAGCTATAGTTAGCAGAATATACATGGTACTTTCCAGTATAAGCATTTTAATTACCTGTCTATTTAGCATACCGATACTTTGTAGCATCGCAAGCTCTCGTCGACGTGCATTGATAGAGGTAATGACAGAATTGATGAAATTCATAATGCCAATGAAAGCCACTAGAATGCTGATGGTAATCCCAACGATTTTCAACGTTTTTTGCAAGTTTTCAAATTCTGCCGCTAAAGACGCCTTGGATTCAAATTCCATGTTTTGGTCGGTGTTAGTACTATAGTTTGCTAAAAAACGCTCCATTTTTTCCATTGCGCTATCTTGCACATCAATCGTGCTTAGCATTGGGGCTTTTTGTTCAATTTGCTCTAAAAAGACTTGGCTTGGCAAATAAAATGTTGGCGTTAACGGATGCGAGTGTCTTGCGCTTATGCTTTCTGGAATGTCCGCAACAGCAAGCACTTCATATTCCCGCATTTGTCCGGTTGGATCTGGAAGCTGAATTTTGTCACCGATTGCATAGTATAAAATATTGCCTTGTGCATCAAATGGTGCAGCTATCACATATTTTCCCGAATAAAGCTTTTGCTCCTCTATTTTGCCATGCAGTAAGATTAACTTTTGCAAAGCACCCTCATCAAGACCATACAGATGCAACAGTTGTTTTGGTTCTTGAGCATAGCGTTTAAGTGCTTCAACTCTCTTACTATCTGCGCCATATTCCTTCGCCAATTGTTTAGGAATATCGACAAAGCGCGGCCCTGTTGGTACTTCATATTCTGTAAAATAGATGTTATTGATGCTTTCGATGCCTTCTTGTAAGGACAGCTCAGAGAAAAAGCCTTCGCTTAACGTTTCTTGGTTGCTATAGTTGAGATTGACGTTAAAGTTAGACACGTCTCCCACTGCAAAATCGTTCATGATAGAACGGCTTAAATATTCATCCATATCAAAGCTATTTGCAATTGAATAGGTAGCATTTAAAATCACAAGCCCTAAAGAAAGTGAGATGGAGACAAGCACGACCTTCTTTTTATTGCGAGCAAGATTTGAATAGGCCATCGTCCACAAATTTACTTTAGTCCCTTTCTTTATCTTCCGTTTACTCCCTGCACTGTTATCTGTAACACGAAGCGCTTCAATCGGACTGACTTTTGCCGCAATTTTTGACGGCTTTGAAACACTGACAAAAACAGTGACTGCTGAAAAAATACTAGACAAAATAAAGATAAGTGGATGAGCTGATATTTTAATGACATCGGTGTTCATAATAGACAAGACAATCGGAACTAGCATCATTCCCACAAGATATCCAACTAGCAACCCAATTGGCAAACCGATGAAACAGAGCCACATCGCCTGTCTACGTATCAATTTACGAATTTGCTTTGGAGTTGTACCAATTGTTTTAATCAGTCCATAATACCGTACATCATTTGCCACACTAATTGTAAATACATTAGCAATCATTAAATAACCACTAAAAGCAATCATTAAAATGGCACCAACAGTCGCAACGATGGTACTTATGTCTAGAGATTCACCGTTTCCGGTATAAGCCCAGTTGACGCCATAATCAATGTCGTCCAGACTGAACCCACTGTCTACAATCACTTTTTGCAGCTTGCTTTCAATACGAAAACTGTTCTTGAAATTGACATCAGCGTTGATAAGACCTACATCATAGCCCTGCTTACTTGGTTTGTAATTGGCAAGTTGCTTCTCCACATAGCTTTTGCTCACCCATGCTTGACTTGCCTGCATAACCTTATCACCTGTCCAATAACCTACCAGTGTAAAGGTTTTGCTTATTTTTTCCCCTGCTAAAGAATAGTCCAAAGTAACCTTTTGACCTAGCTTCGCAGAAATACCAAGTTGCTTTAAAACGAGTGTGTCTGTGGCAATTTCATCATCATTTTGTGGAAGTTTTCCTGTTGTCGGCATAGAAAACATACCCTTTGCATTGTTTTCACCGCTAGTGTATCGAATTTCAGTAGGGTGTTTGGCTAGCTCCTTATTTTCACCCACGCCCAAAACAACAGAGAAAGAAATATCTTTAATATCAGGATGCGTTTTCAGCGCGTCATATTGCGCTTTTGACAGATATTTAAAGCTACCATGTGCACTGCCGCCCACCTGTCGCATAGTACTTTCCTCTATCGATGCAACAAGGCTTGTAGCTACTGTAAATAGCCCCGAAAACATGACCGAAGTCAAAATAATTGCAACGATAGCAAATAAGTTTCTCATTCTACTTGCTTTGAACGAACTTTTTGCAAGCAAATGAATGGTTCTTTTACTATTTACTTTAAGCATGGATACCACCATCTACAATCTGTCCGTCTTCTATACGGACAATTCTGTCTGCAAGCTGTGCGATTTCCTCATCATGGGTAATCATGACAATCGTTTGCTTGAATTGTCTACTTGTTACTTTAAATAAAGACAGAACATCTTGACTGGTTTTAGTATCCAAGTTACCCGTTGGCTCATCGGCTAAAATAATGGCAGGCTTTGATGCCAAAGCTCTAGCAATAGCAACGCGCTGCTGCTGCCCTCCAGATAAATTATTGGGCATATTTTGAAGTTTACGCTCAAGACCAAGCGTGTGAATAATGGCATCCACATATGCTTTATCAGGCGTATTGCCATCTAAGCCAATAGGAAGAACAATGTTTTCATAGACATTTAAAGTAGGGACAAGATTATAATTTTGAAAAACGAAGCCTATTTTTCGGCGGCGGAAAATCGTAAGTTCTTCATCCTTTAACTTAAAAAGTTCTTGACCATCCACAATCACCCTTCCGCTAGTCGGGCGATCAAGACCGCCAAGCATATGAAGCAATGTGGATTTGCCGCTACCGGAAGTACCTACAATCGAAACAAACTCACCGTTCTCCACTTTCATACTGACGCCATCCAATGCATGAACGGCAGTATCCCCTTTCCCGTAAATTTTCATTAAATCCTTTGTTTCAAGTATAATCATTTAAATTTCCTCCAAAAAAATATGTCTTCCATCTCTGCAATTCATATTATAAACTTCGAATCTTTCGAGAATCTTTCTGAAGCAAAATCAAATCTAACAGTGCTGAAAGAATTCAATTTTTTATTGGAAGAAACACCGAGAAAACAGAGCCAACTCCCAACCTAGACTTGACCTTTATATATCCGCCTTGGGCTGTAATGATTTCTCTCGCAAGGTAAAGACCAAGGCCGACGCCTTCTTTGTCGGTTACCTCCTGTGAACGATAAAAACGAGAAAAAATCTTTGCCGTTTCATCCTCTGAAATACCGAGTCCTGTATCGGCCACATCAATCCTGCAAAAAAGCTGATACGGAGTGACAGATAACTGGACACTTCCGCCACTTGGTGTATATTTAATGGCATTATCTACAATGTTGTATAGTGCCTCCACTGTCCATTTTGGATCAAAGACTGCCTCTACATCCCTACTATCTACCGTTAAAGCAATGTTTTTTCCTATAGCTTTCGGTGTAGCCTGCTCTATAACCGTTTCAAGCATGTTCGCTACGTTGTTGTTTGTAGGGGTAACTGTAATAATTCCCGTTTCAAGCCGAGATGCTTTTACAAGAGAAGAAATAAGAAAGTTTAATTTTTCTGCCTGCTGCGTTAAAGCTGCCACACAGTTTTGATCATAGTCAGACAGCTCACTTTCCGCTAAAAGTTGAGTATAGAGCAGAATATTAGCAAGAGGCGTTTTCGTTTGATGAGATATATCGGAAATCAGTTGATTGATTTGTGATTTTTCGTCAGCTAACTGTATTTTTGTGGCACTGTTTGCTGTAAGGTAGTGGGATAATTTAGTTTCCAGCGCAGACAGCTTGCTTTCATCAAATCCATTTTCAATTGGTCTTCCCTCTATCGCATTATCAATCATTTTGTTTAATCGATCAATGACCTTATTTGCTTTAAAAAACGCCATTTATTTCACCGCCCATAAATAACCTATACCATACACTGTTTTTATATATACGGGTTTTGTAGGGTTATCCTCAAGCTTGTCCCGTAATCTCTTTAGCGTAACAGACAAAGCATTTTCGTCCACATAATGTGCGCCATCGCTCCAAATACGTTCAACCAATACGCTGCGTTCTAAAGTAACGCCTTTGTTGGCTGTTAAAATTTTTAGCAGTTTTTGCTCGGTTTTACTCAGCTCAACTACCTTTCCGTTTTTAAAATATTCCATGCGGTCAAAGTCAAAAACAAAGTGATCTTGTTTAAATTGATTTCCTTTTGTGACCACTTGTTTTCTGAGCTGCGTATTTACTCTTGCACGCAACACGGCAAGGCTAAATGGTTTAGTAATGTAATCATCTGCTCCCATTTCAAGTCCTGCTACAATGTCTGTTTCCATATCGTTTGCTGTGAGCATGATTACGGGTATAGTACTGTTTCTTTTCACTTCGCACAGCAAGTCTAGTCCGTTCCCATCAGGCAGATTAATGTCCAATATCAACAAATCAAAGTTAGTATTAGATAACTGCATTTTTGCCGATTGAATACTGTGAAATGGCAGAACATCCATTTCACTCCCTTGCAAAGCAAGAGCAATACCATTTGACAATGCCTTGTCATCTTCAACAATCATAATTTTATACAAATACTCACCTTCCTTCAGAGCGAAGTTATGGAATTTCGCTCCTCGAGCATTAAATTGCGCCCTACCACTTCAAAAATATTTTATCGGGTAGTACATATAAAAGTTTACCATGTTTGTATCTTCTCTCGCTTGCTGGATTATTATCCTTAGCAATACTGCTGATATGATTGAAAGAGTAAATGGATATGCTTTATTAGCATTTGTTCAATTGACCTGTCTCCCTCGCTAGCTGTTCGAAATTATTAGGTTGAAAAAGTCGAAAACGGTGAAATACAAATTGTGTTGATTGTACATAAAAAACCCTCCTCTAAGTTTTCATTTTTATACTAACTTAAAAGAGGTATTAAAAATAATTTAAACTAGCTTAAATACACGGCTAAGGTCGCCGTCTTTCATCTTTTATCGACAATATTGTTGCTTGTTCGTTTTTTAAATAGCCCTTCATCCCAACATTATCTCTGACGATGACTTCCCCAACAGATATGCTATCATGTGATACTTCATCGCCTAACTCATCAACAAATTTCACGTTCGTACCAATTATTGCATTATCTGCTTTTGCTTTTAAACGATAGTTTTCTTGGTCAGGTAAATCTTGAAAATGAGGTCCATTACACGAAATCGTACTTGCCCTCGGAAATATGGAACATTTTATACCTATCCTCATCCAAAATATTGATGATAGATTTTCTTCGCTTCTACAATATCATTCGTTCCATGAATTAATACACGTCCATCCCGAAAAAGAATAATCTGATTTTGATTAACTTGAAAATGAATTAAAAATGGATTTGACTTCAAATGTTGAACATGTGGAGCCAGGTTCTTTTCAAACTCAATAATATTAACTAACTTTGGTTTTGCAGGACGAATTTGAACCGTATTACGACCGCATAGTACTGCAACCTTGGTTATTGATTCTTTCGTTAAATATGGATAGGTTGGGTTTAATCCACAAGTCAAACATGTAGACTTTTTTAAACTTTTTACATTGATCTTTGTTTGCTCGTTTTTCCACAAATCAAATGCCAATAATTCTTTTCGGATTGCTTCCCAATCTTCCACTAAGATTTTCAATGCTTCTACCATTTGATGTGACACAACTTGCGTAACTGTAGGCGCAATAATTCCTACAGTATCACAAGTTGTCCCTCCGAATAAAGGAATGATTTCCATCAAACAGTGTAGGCAAGGTGTTTCATGCGGCAAAATGGTATATGTAATACCATAGCTACCTACACATGCTCCGTAAATCCATGGAATTTCATACTTGACTGCAAAATCATTTAGTAAGAAACGTGTTTCAAAATTATCTGTTGCATCGATGATTAGATCTACATCTTGAAACGCAAAAAGTTCAGATGACGAAATGTCTAGAACAAACGCTTCAATCAGCACATCACGATTAATTTTCTCTAATCTTTGTTTTGCAGCAACAGCTTTTGGCAAATGTTGAAACACATCTTCTTCACTGTATAGTTGTTGGCGTTGTAAATTTGACCAATCTACATAATCTCGGTCCACTATGGATAACTTACCTATTCCAGCACGTACAAGTATTTCGGCATTGCTACTACCTAATGCTCCTGCTCCAACAATAAGTACGTGTTTTTGTTGAATTTTTTTTTGGCCAACTTGTCCTATAAATGAAAATAGTTCTTGTCTTGAATAGCGATTAATCAATAATACTCATCCCCTGTGAAGGACTACTAGCTTGAGCCCGCTCTTTTTTCTCTATAATTCCTGCTTCAAAACCTAGTCTACCTGCATGAATTGCTAGTTTCATAGCTTCTGCCATCTGCACTGGATTCTTCGCACCAGAAACTGCTGAATTTAGCAAGACTGCATCTGCACCTAGTTCAAGAGCAAGTGCTGCATCAGACGGAGTACCTATACCTGCGTCTACAATAACAGGTACTGTCGCTTGTTCAATGATAACTTGTAAATTATATGGATTTAAAATTCCTTGTCCTGAACCAATTGGCGACGCACCTGGCATAATGGCATGAACCCCAAGTTCTTGTAATTTCCGAGTAAGAACGACATCATCTGAAGTATACGGTAGTACAATAAACCCTTTTGCTAAAAGCATTTCACATGCACGATATGTTTCTAATGGATCAGGCAATAATGTATCATCACACCCGATTATTTCAACTTTCACCATATCGCATAACCCAGATGCTTTTGCTAGTTTAGCAATACGTACTGCTTCCTCAGCTGTTTTCGCACCAGCAGTATTTGGTAATAATCGATAGTTTGATAAATCTATTTTATCTAGCAAATTAGGCTGGGATGGTTCAAAAATATTCATACGACGCACAGCAAATGTTAAAATTTCAGCTTCTGATGCTTCTATTGCTCCTTTTTGAATATCAAAATCTGAAAATTTCCCTGTTCCTAGTAATAATCTTGAAGTAAATGTATATGGTCCAATTTGATACATGTTAACCCCCTCCGACAAATGTAACAATCTCAATAGAATCAGTAGACTTAACCACTGTCGAATAATTTTCTTTTTTCAAAATTACGCCGTTTTGTTCGACAACAACTATTTTTTCCTGAAGCCCTAAGTAAATCAATAAGCTCTCAATTGTTTTCACATGGTCTGGAACTTCCATCTTATTTCCATTAATAAACATAGTGTTTCACCATTAAATCTGACATATATTCTCCTACGAATGGGCTTAGCAATATGCTATAACGATAATGTCCTGTTGATACAAATTGCCCTTGAATTGTCCAATGTACTTCCATATAACGTCTGCCTCCATTTCGTAATCCTGCCCATGTTCGGTCCCAACTCGCATCTTGTAGGGCTGAAACAATAGAAAATGCATTTTGTAATATTGTCTACAATACTCATTGCTTTAACATCTCTTGATATAAATTTGGCTCTATCGTTGCACCAGTGACGTATTTACTATAACGTTTTGGTACTATATAAAATCGTTTTAAAAATATAGGAGCATTAAGTAATGGGCAATTACTTTTTAAGGAAATCACTTCCATTTGGTTCAAAATTTCTTAATTCTTCTGAAAAAAGCAACAATGTTTCTTCTCCAGCTGATACTTGCCAAAAGCGAATTTGTTGAATACGTTCAAATTCTTCTTCTGAATTTGCAATCCTGTATATTCCTTTCACTTTGTACCCTATATCAATACCTGTTTTTGCACGGATTTTTTCGGCTACTTTTGGAAATAATGTTCGACTTTTTCTTACCATTTCATACAAAAGATCGTCATCCCATTGTGCTGAACCCCTAGTAATCCAGCAGCTACATGTGAAGCACCCTCTGCAATTACCTTTTTCTCAAGAATTGCTACGTGTAAAACGCGTTCAGCAAGTCAATGTGCGATTGTACTACCGATGATGATCATACTATCGAAACTTTTCATCTTCCCACTCCTTAAGTTGACGAGCATATTCTTTTACCTTTTCAATAGGGTCATTTGCCTGCCAAATTCCTGACATCACTGCAATTCCTGAAACTCCTGACGCACATACTTCTTTTGTATTTTGCGGAGTGATTCCACCGATAGCAATCACAGGAATAGATACAGTGCTTACAAGCTGTTGTAATAATTTTGTTCCACGACAAGCGATTCCTTTCTTACTTTCTGTATCAAAAATATGTCCATAGAGTAACCAATCGGCCTTTGTATTTGTAGCTTCTTCTAGAGAGTGAATAGATGCACCAATTTTAAGATTTGAGAACTTCTCACTTGCGATAGCTACAGGAATACTACGATAACCTATTTGCACATGAGAAACATCCGCAGCAAGTGCAACATCGATTCGATCATTAATCACAATCTTTTGTAATGGAAAGCCTGCATATTTTAATTTTCTTATACAATCAAAGAGTTCAGAAGCAGTGCAACTTGGCTCACGAATATGCAAATAGCTTATATAGGGTTCAAACTTAGTTACAAAATGGACCACTTCATGTAGTGAATGCTGGCCATCTGTAATGATATGGAGCGCTATTTTTTTATTCATTTCTTAAATCATCCTATTCTTTCATATCTAAAATAGAAATTAAGTTGTTGTTCACTTCCTTTCATTATAATTCCATACAAAAAGCCACCCCTCAAGCATAGAGAAGTGGCTATAAATCTTGTACATTGAAGTACAAAAAGTAAGCCACTTCCCTTCGCTAGTATGATCTAGATCAGGTTCAAAGAGTTGAGTTTCCTCTCTCAGCACATCCGTGCACCCCTAGTGGTCTTTTCAATATTCAATTAAAATGTTATAGCAAATAAAGTGAAACTTCCATCAAGCGGGACTTCTTCATCCCCACTTGATGGTTAGTCGAACCAATCGGCTTTTACAGGCAGTTATCCCCCATCTTTCTTGTTCGCTTCTCTCAATCTTTAGATGAGGGTTATACAGCCCGTTAATGAAAGATAAAAAAGCCCTTGCTTCCACAATAAGGAAACAAGGACTTGTATAATAGACAATATCCTATCTGCTTCCCTACGCCAGCATAATCTAGATCAGGTAAAAGGATCATGAGCTTACGGCTCTACTCTCAGCTGGCAACACCAGCTCTCCTAGCAATTATTGTATGAAATTACAAATTAAAGTATAGCACTACCGATTTAATTGTTCAATAATGTATTATTAGAATAAAATCAAATCTTTATACTGCAAAAGCTGAACTCATTAAAACACAGAGCTCAGCTTTAAATTCATAGAAATCTATTTTTAAGAAAAGATGTTAGTTTAATTATGGATTATGTTGCAACAGTGCGCTATGCAAATCATGTCATTGTTTAGCTATAAATGATTCATAAATGCATTAACTATAAGGATTGTTCCTACTCTTGTTAATGCTTTTTTCAGTTGTTATGTAAACGATTATTACAAGTTTTGGAACAGAGGTTGATAGATAGGATTGTTCTTGTTCTGCAATCGGGCCATTTTCTTGAGTAACACATTTAAAGAAAATCGTTATGGAGCTAAGAAATTGTGCAGATTTTCACTTAAAATAAAGGAGCAGGTTAGTTTAATAAGTTGTTTGTTTTATCATTAAATAAGAAGGATAATCAATAGAAGAAGTAATTCAATTTAATATTAGTTTCGATGAACCGCAGCGTAAGATAAGAAAAAGCCATTCCCTCCACAATCGGAGAGAATGACTTGCTTTCATAAGTCGTAAAACTATTGTTACAATTTTGCCCAACGTTCCTCTAACCAGTTCATAAATTCTGCACCTTTGTCGCCTTCATACGCATCAAAGACATCTAAACGCATACGTTTTAGTTTATCCGCAAAATCTGCCACTGTATGGTCCTTTGGCAAGCTCTTTTTAACCCGTAGGAAAATTTTGTCTGTTCCTTTGATAATATCAAAACGTGCAGGTGATGGTTTCTCTACGTCCTCGCCAAGCGCAACAAGTGCTTCATAGGCTGCTAATTGGACCTTGTTGACAGTATCATGTTCCATACGATTTTTTAATATATCTATGATTTTGTCATGTTGATAAGCCGATAATATTTCGACTGCGGCTAAACGCTCTCGCCAGCTAGACGTATAATTGGCCTGTTTTTTTAATGTTTCATACTGCTCAGGTAATGCTGTTTCAAATTGTTTCAAGTGAGTGCACCTCTTTTTTTCACTAGAGGAAAAATGAATTCTTCTTCTGCTTTTCTTATTATACATTGTCTTGGTGAAAATAGCGATGAATCGCTGGTAAGCACATATATATATAATTGAAACTAACTTATTAAGGTGAACCGTATCATAATTATGTACTATTCTTTATAGATTTGCCTTTCTTTTTAAACGAACGAAGGCTTTAGTTTAAGAAGAAATATGGTTATGATTTTCCACAATCGTGCGCTTTTCTAGAGTAACGAGAAAAGCCTAATTTCTCAATTTTAATGACGAGAAACGGGGCTTTTTTATATTTACTTATAGGGCAAATTGCCAAATAACTAACTTTATCAATAATTCTCACCAATTTTGGTTTAATTAAGTGTATCAAGTTACAATCTGTGATATCCTCCATTACAATTCATTTAAAACAGAGATAACGTTTGTTGTTCCAATTCCTCAGTTAATAGGTAAAATCTCCTTTTCTGCTTAAACTTCACTTCACAAAATTACTTTGCATGGTTTACGACATACTCATTGCACAATCTTATTAAATCGAGGTATGAATGTATATTTATTTAGTAACAGTTTAGAAGTAGTTGGGGCAGCAACAGGGCTAATCACTAAATCAATGAACGATAAACGTTGCTGTCATAATGTTTATAGACTATGGAACATATTTCATGATATACTAGAGCCATTGTGAAAAAAGGAGGAACTTGCATGATTCAAGTAAGTAATGTAGGTCTTCGCTATGGCGATCGTAAACTATTTGAAGACGTAAATATAAAATTCACACCGGGGAATTGCTACGGTTTAATCGGGGCAAATGGTGCAGGAAAATCAACATTCCTAAAAATTCTTTCTGGTGAAATTGAAGCACAAGAAGGAAATGTTTCTATGGGTAAGGACGAACGTTTATCTGTCCTTAAACAAAACCACTTCGAATATGATGAGCATACAGTATTAGATACTGTTATTATGGGTAACAAACGCCTATATGATGTAAAAAATGAAAAAGATGCAATTTATGCAAAAGAAGATTTCTCTGATGAAGATGGCATGCGTGCTGCTGAATTAGAAGGTGAATTTGCAGAGCTAAACGGTTGGGAAGCTGAATCAGAAGCTGCAACATTATTAAACGGTTTAGGCATCTCAGATGACCTTCATTATATGTTAATGGGTGACCTTGAAGGTTCTGACAAAGTCAAAGTATTATTAGCACAAGCTTTATTCGGTCAACCAGATGTTCTATTACTGGATGAGCCTACCAACCACCTTGACTTAAAAGCAATTCAATGGTTAGAAGAATTTTTAATTAACTTTGAAAACACAGTAATCGTCGTATCCCATGACCGTCACTTCTTGAACAAAGTATGTACACATATTGCGGATTTGGATTTCTCTAAAATCCAATTATATGTGGGTAACTACGATTTCTGGTATGAATCTTCTCAGTTAGCGCAAAAAATGGCGCAAGACCAAAATTCGAAAAAAGAAGAGAAAATTAAAGAATTACAAGCGTTTATTGCTCGTTTCTCTGCCAATGCATCAAAGTCAAAACAAGCAACATCACGTAAAAAAATGTTGGATAAAATCGAGCTTGACGATATTAAACCATCTAGCCGTAAATATCCATTTATCAACTTCCAAATCGGTCGTGAAATCGGTAATGATGTCTTAACAGTGGAAGGTTTGACAGCGAGTCAAGAAGGTCAAACGTTATTTAAAGACATTCGCTTCTCAATGAATAAAGACGATAAAATCGTATTACTAGGTAGCCCGATGGCAAAAACAGCGCTTCTTGATATTCTAATGGAAGAAAAAGAAGCAGATGCTGGTACATTTAAATGGGGTGTCACAACATCTCAAAGCTACTTCGAAAACGATCATGATAAATACTTTGAAGGCTCTGAAAAATCATTAGTAGAATGGCTTCGTCAATATTCACCTGATGATGAAACAGAAAGCTTCCTACGCGGTTTCTTAGGTCGCATGCTATTCTCTGGTGAAGAAGTGAAAAAATCCCCTTCTGTCTTATCAGGGGGAGAAAAAGTGCGTTGTATGTTGTCTAAAATGATGTTAGCAACTGCTAATGTTATTTTACTTGATGAACCAACGAACCACCTTGACCTTGAGTCCATTCAAGCGCTAAATGAAGGGTTAATCCGCTTCAAAGGTGCCATGATCTTCACATCACATGACCATCAGTTCATCCAAACAATTGCTAACCGTGTCATTGAAATCCGTGAAGATGGTACGATTTTAGACAAACAGTTAACTTATGATGAGTTTTTAGAGTGGAAAGACAGCCAAGGTTTAAACTAAACCTTTCTCTAAATAACGTTTCATAGTATGATGCTCCCCCACTTACTTGGGGGAGTTTTTATTTTGGAAATTAAAAAACGACAAATACTGCTTGTATTTGCCGTCTCATTAGATTATTGCATTTCTTTCGTTGGTCCTAATACACCTGGTACAGGTAAACCAGCTTGTCGTAATAGTACAGTCATTTGTCCACGATGATGTGTTTGATGATCAATCATTGCGCGTAATAATGCGCCTCTAGAAATCGGTCCTTTAAAACTGTTCACTTCTTCTAGTAAGCCCTCATTTGATAGCTTTGCCGCTTCCTCATTAATACTGTTGGCTAACTTTTCATAGGTCGCTACAATGTCAGCTGCTGTAGCTGGAACTGGATCTTCTTGACGAATCATCGGCACTGTTAAACCTGCTAAATAACTAAAATAGCCTGCTGCACCAACTAAATGCCAGCCTAACCAACCTAACGAATTATGCCCTTCAACAATACATTGCTCTAACTTGTCATCCGTTATTGCTTTTAGTACTTGAACCGTTCCTTCCGCTGCAATTGACCAGTCGTTTAGAAAATCTTCTACTTGTCGATACATCAAATCGCCCCCATTTTTTGACTCTGACATTATCATAGTCAATTCTAAACAGTATCGCAAGTTTCTAGAATGTGGTTAACATACATAACAATATCAACTTTGCTACAAATGTTCTAAATTTCTGTTGATAGTAGCATCTATTTCATAAAGTAGTAGAGTTCACCCATATAGTTGTAAAATCATGTATAATGGGCTACAACTTAAATAATTGGAAAGAGGTATTTTATGTTCTCCCCATTAAAACAAGGCGATACTATTGGTATTTATTCGCCCTCCAAACCAGCTTCAGTACTTGCTAAAGCACGTTATGAACGAGGTAAGGCAAGATTACAGGCACTCGGCTTTACCATCAAGGAAGGTCTATTAACTGGCAAAAGTGATACATACCGTTCTGGTACGCCAAAGGAGCGTGCACAAGAGCTCAATGATTTACTACGGGATCCTACGGTGAAAATGATATTACCTACGATGGGAGGCACAAATGCAAATAGTATGTTGCCTTATATAGATTATGCAGCGTTACAACAAACGCCTAAAATACTTGTGGGCTTGTCGGATGTAACAGCCATCCTACTTGCCATCTATGCAAAGACTGGCATTCCGGTGTTTTACGGTCCTTCTGTTGCATCCACATTCGGTGAATTCCCACCATTCGTCAACTACACAGAACAATATTTTAAAGAGTTGTTTATGCAAGACGTGCCAATTCCTTATGAAATGCCCACTCCCCCTATCTGGACGGACGACCGTATTAATTGGCTTGAAAAAACTGTAGAAAAAACACAACATGATAATGCATGGATTACCGTACAACAAGGAAGTGCGGAAGGTCGTTTAATTGGTGGCAATATCAATACAATGTATGGTTTTATAGGAACCCCCTTTTTCCCACAAATAAAAGAAGGCGATATTTTACTGTTAGAAGATACATCTAAAACGATTGCTGTAGTGGAGAAAAACTTCGCCATGCTAAAATTACATGGCTTCTTTAACAACATTTCCGCAATTATTTTAGGTAAACATGAGCAATACGATGATGAAGGAACAGGACGAAAACCATACGATGTTCTGTTAGAACAGCTGGACGGGTTAGCCATCCCAATCTTGGCGGAGGTGGATTGTTGTCATACACACCCATTGCACGCAATGCCACTTGGTTTACGTGTCAAAGTGGATGCAACGCAAAAACGCATTACATTTTTAGAGAGTTGGTTCTGTTAATATTCGTATCTAGTCGTCACTTCACGTATACTTAAAGAAAAATGGCAAAGGAGTTGGATATGAGACAAATCATATTCTTATGTCTAGCACTCATTCTTGTTGGCTGTACAAACAATCCAAAAACTGAGCGTCAGGAACAACCTAGCCTTGCAACGAATCATGACAAGACCCAAACAGATGAGCAAAATACAAAACAGCTAGATGCAGGACTGATAACTGACTATTTCCCTCCAGATGGATCAACAGCTTATTTTCAAGGTGAAGGCAACGAATTTGCTAGTTACACACTTCAGACAAGCTATATCGATAAAACGTCAATTGCACAAATCGAAAATAATGGCGGTGTCATTTTATTAAAAGTTTATCGTATTACGAATACCGCAATAGAACTTGTTTATATGGAAGCGGTCGATGAAGCTCCTACAGTGCCAACAGCTCAAGAAATAGCATCCTTTCCGGTTATGGAAACGATTTTACAACAACCGCTGCAAGTTGGGCATCGCTTTGATGGTTGGGTCATTCTATCGACTACTGCCGCTATCACAACGAGCTTCGCCACTTTCCACAATGTAATTGAGCTTAGGAAAACAAAGGACAACATAACGACGACAAAATACTTTGCCAAAGGTGTGGGGCTGATCCATACTAAAGACGAAATGAAAACAAATATGGAAGAAGTTTTTACGGTCACTTCAACGCTTCAAAAAATCGAATAAATTGTCTACATCGGCGTCTCTCTGGCGCCTTTTTCTTTAAGTAAGGAGGTAGCTTACATGAGCGATATACATAAGCACACTACTGAAGAAGAGTTAACAGAAGAGGAATTGATTGAACTTGTTTTGGCAGAGCAACAAAAGGCTTTAGCTGAAGAACGGGAAAGACGACTGCAAGGAAGCAAGTCGAAGAAGCAGAAGCCTATTATTAAATGGATGATATGGTGCATGGCGTTCGTCTTATTTATGAATACATTTGCGCTGATTTTCCAAATTTACTCGATACCAGCTATTGAATTTCTCAAGGTCTCTAGCCAATTATCAAAGCAAGAAGATATTCAAACGTATAAAAAAGCGATTGTTGAAGTCTCTACTGGCTCTAGTAAAGGGACAGGCTTTGTCATTTCTCCAGATGGCTTAATAGTAACAAATGCCCATGTGGTGGAAAATGCGCTTACATTGTCTGTTGTCTTTCCAGAACAAGGGCTTATGGAAGCACAATTAGTACAAAGTTTTCCTGAAGTCGATTTAGCTCTTTTGCAAGTTACTGGTACCAACCTACCGTCGTTAACGCTTGCCAATCGCCCTAGTTATCAAGAAGATGAGGCAGTTTATTTCATTGGTAATCCACTAGCTTTCACAGGTATTGCAAATAAAGGAACATTACTAAATGAAATTTATCTTGATGATTGGCAGGTGCCCGTTATGATGATGCAAGCACCTGTATACAAAGGCAATAGTGGGAGCCCTGTTCTTAATACAGACGGTGATGTTATTGGTATTGTGTTCGCCACCATGAAAAAGGAGCCTTATGGACGAGTAGGATTGTTTATACCTGTACATGTTTTACAAGAACAAATCGAGCAAACTATTAATGCGTCGTAATTAACTTAGCAACTGATGTCCTTCTATGATTAATAAAAGCCCCCCATCTATCTTCAATAGATAGCGGCGGGGCTTCTCCTATTACATCTTTCCTGACAGTTCATCATGATTATATTCGCTTCACTACACGATATACTTTCAGTTAGACATAATTGTACCCCCCTTCTTTCAAGAATATATTCCAATTTCAAAAACCACTCATATAGTAGTGATACGTCACTCCTCCTATTGCTCTTATAAATCGAAAATCAAACTACAATTTAATATCAATGATTAAATTATTAAAGTTTTTTATTAATAAAATTAATTTATTTAATTTTAATGTTTATTTTATTGATTTTTTATTATATAATTTAATCAACAAATAGAAAGGATGTCACACTATGGCTTATAAAGTAATTACAAATTGTCCGGTCTGTAGTAAAACATTAAAAATAACCAGGCTAAAATGCTCTCATTGTCACACTACGATTGAAAATGAATTTGAATTATCAAAGCTGGCTTCCTTATCAAAGGATCAGCTGCATTTTGTGGAAGTATTTTTGACATGCAGAGGGAATATTAAAGAAGTTGAAAAAGAATTGGGTATTTCCTATCCAACGGTAAGAGGCAAGTTAACAGACATTATTTCATCCCTTGGATATGAGCCAAAAAAGAAAAATGAAATCGACGAAAAAAAAGTTGTCACTATGTTGGAAAATGGCGAAATCACAGCTGAAGAAGCCATTAAACTTTTAAAAGAAGAATAAGGAGGAATCAATGATGAAAGAAGAAATTTCAAGAGTGTTAACCATGATTCAAGAAGGAAAAATTGATGCAGACAAAGGATCTGAACTAATTCAAGCATTAAAGGATAAAGAAGAAACGGGAAATATATCGTTAGAAAAACCAACTACCTATTTAGATAAAACATTAAAAATTCGTGTGATTTCTGCCGAAAATGATAATGTTACAGTTAATTTGCCTATAAAACTTGTAAAAGTAATATTAATGGCAGGTCACAGCATTGCTGCAAGCATACCTCAATCAGAAAAATATGTTAAAGATATAGATATCAACCTTATCTTAGAAGCAATCGAAAACGAATTAGATGGCCAAATTGTTGATATTAAATCTGCAGACGGGGATACCGTTTCAGTTATTATTGAATAGTGAAACGCTTATGATGTATGTCAAAGTAAAAGCAAAAGGTGTGCGCTTCACCATTCCTATTCCATATGCATTTGTCAATATCGCTATTTCCATTTTAACTTCAAATTTTATCCAGTTAATGGCAAACAAATGGACAAAAGATCACTTCGAAAGAAAAAAAATAGACTTTACTTTTCCACCAATAGATAGAGAAGTGCTCAAACCTATTGTTCGGGAGCTGAAAAATTATAAAGGAATCGTACTAGTGGATGTCAAAGCAAATGATGGTACTGAAGTGAAGGTTAAATTATAGTTTGCAGTACGTGGAGAAGGTACAGTGAACAAAGCGAACAATCCCCCCTTTCTAAAAGAATGGGGGATTTTAATTCGGAACAATTTAAGTTAACATAATATAATTATTTTTTGTTTTTGTGCAGATAGTTTGTAACAATTGATTTTGCAGGCATTTTACTTAAAAGTTCCTCGCTTGTTTCTGTTAGTTTTTGTAAAAGTCCAAGCAATTTCTCATCACCAGTCTAATGTTTTTCAATCACTTCAGGGCCCAATTTATTAATCGTCATATTAAGAACATACGTGGCTAACATCAAGTCATCCAGAAAACCGCCAAAACCAAATATACCTTCTGGTAAAACATCCATTGGGAAAATAAAATACGTAATGGTTGCCCCAATTAATGTTTTACTTTTAGAGTCAATTGCAGGATCTGTCACGATTTTAATTAGTAAATGAAATATATCAGGTACAAATAATAAATAATCAGCATATCGATGATTCTTCCCTGTTTTTGAAGTGAAAAATTGTACAAGTTTCCTCCGCAATGTTTGATAATAATCATGATGTTCCTGCTTATTCTGTTTGTTTCCGTTGTTATCCATGTTGAGCTGCCTCCTTCTACTTTAATTTCCTATTACCCCAAAACGAAAAAATAATCCTATTAATAATTAAAAATGAGCTATTGAAAACGAGTCCATAGCAAAATACCTGCCCTTACTATTGTCGAACTAGCGCAAAAGTATACAAAAAAAAGCACCCTATAAAAATAGGGTGCCTTTTTTTAACGAAAGTAATTTTAATTACCGAGAATTAAAGTTTAGTTACGTTAGCAGCTTGTGGTCCGCGGTTGCCATCTACAACTTCGAATTCCACTTTTTGACCTTCGTCAAGTGTTTTGAAACCTTCGCCTTGGATAGCTGAGAAGTGTACGAATACGTCGTTTTCGCCTTCAACTTCGATGAATCCAAAACCTTTTTCTGAGTTAAACCATTTTACTGTACCTTGTTTCATTTAAAAAAACCTCCAAAAAAATAAAAGTGAACAATATGTAATTTCTTCAACGAATTAAAAAAATTCACATATTACAAAGAGTACCGAACTAACGCGATCACTTTTTGTAATATGTGAATCCATGTTTCCGGTGAAGCAATTAAATTGTTAAGTTAAGTATACCATCATTCATAATTTTGTCAAATAAAGAAAATTGTTTTTTTAATTAATTTGAAAATTTATTTAACAATGTCCTTCAAAAGCCATTATGCCATGGTATACTTGCGCATCATCATCACAAGCTTCACAGTAAAAACTTTCATCTTCAGACCAAAAAGCCCAAAAACCACCCTCTTTAGTCGCTTCATGTTCATATACTGATCGGAAATGCGCTAATTTCCGTTGTAATGCCTGCTCAAATTGCTCTTTTGTATCAAACGTTTCTTGCGTTTGAATAAAAGCTTCCCAGCCTTCAAATTTCCACCAAGGCTCATAGTCAGCTTTCATGTAAAGTATTGTATACATATTTGCCACATTCCTTGCTGTTATAAGATATTCTAATTTTAGCAAACACTTCTGAAATGTCTATTAAAACACCCTGCAATATGCTATTATTACCTTATTATTCATTATTTAATTTGGGAGGTATTTTTTTATGTTTTCAAGTATTCGACCTAAGGCCGAGCTAGAACAATTGCTAAAGCGAGGGACCAACTTAAGTGCAACAGGCCGTTTCAACAAGACATTGGCATTTAATCATTTTAATAAACAAGATGAAGAAAATTTAAAAGCTCTCTTTTATAAATTGAAGGATATTACGCCTTCTATGAATGCAATATTTAAAAATTATTTAAATGAAATCTCTCCCTCCTCTCAACAAACGATTAGTGAAGAAAATATTAGTCGCTATTTAACACAATTTTTCTTGGCCACTCGTGATGATGAATATGTGGATGAAACGGTAAAGTTTTTCAATCTGTTTCGAAAAAACCAATATGAACCTGGTAAGTTAATTGTAGTATTTAACCAATTTGCCTTTTATATTACGACTTACATTTTACATAACTTTGGTTTAAAACCATACAAAGCTTTTGAGTATATGAAATCTTTCCAATCAGCTGTCAATGTGGACCAGGAACTGCTTGTGGAAGTATTAACAGAGCGTATAATTGAGAACGTTGTCGCTGAAATTTCATCACTTATGGATGTAAATGCAAAAATTATGTACATGAAAGATTTAGTATTTAGTTTAGATAAACAAAATGAAGAAATACAATCTTCTACTGCTGCAACAGAGGAAATTGCCGCATCAATCAATGAAGTTGCTCGGATGTCCTCGCATATTTCTGAAAAAACAACGGAATCAGTTGATCATGCTGTCAAAGGTAAGAATGCCATTGAGCATGCTTTATCAGAAATTTTTAAAACGGAAGAAACGTTTACTAACATCGTTGATTCGTTTACTGAGTTACAAAAACGTGTCAATGATATCGAACACGTTGTGACATTAATAAACCAAATTGCCGATCAAACAAACTTACTTGCACTGAATGCCTCAATTGAAGCTGCTCGTGCTGGTGAACATGGCAAAGGATTTGCTGTAGTAGCGCAAGAAGTCCGTAAATTAGCAGAAGGAACGGTTTCCGCTCTTAGTGAAGTATCAACAAATGTTCACCATCTGAAAAGTTACTCCAATGATGTATCACATTCCATAACGGAAACAACAACGATTATTAAGGAAGCTACAATTGAGGCAAAACAATCATTACCACTGCTAAATGCTATTGTTGCTGCAATTGAAGGGATTAATCTCGATGTGACCAATACAGCTGCCATTTCGCAGGAGCAAGCTGCTGCCATAGACGAAGTATCAGCACGAATGATTGAAATTTCAGGCCATCAAGATGATATTCGTGATTATAGTTATAATACATCCAGCGATATACACTTACTCGGGCAAGAAATTAATCGTTTCCGTAATGATATTATCGCAAATAATAATGTCCAGTTATCTTCCATTGCTTTATTACAACTTTCAAAAGCAGACCATATTTTATGGAAATGGCGTATTTATAATATGTTCCTTGGTTTAGAAAAAGTGCAACCAAGTGACGTGTCTTCACATACTGAATGCCGACTCGGTAAATGGTATACTGCTCCTCGGACAGTGGAACGTTTTGGTCATTTACAAGATTATCGTGAATTAGACGAATATCACCTACAAGTGCATAAATCGGCTAAGTTAGCTGCGGAAGCATATCAAGAAGGCAATATTCAAAAGGCTGATGGCCATTTACAAGAGGTAGACGAGGCCTCGAAGCGTGTTCTATTCTATATTAATAATTTAATTACGTACTTGGAAAAAGAACGTGTTATGCAGTAAGGTGGAGGGACTACCCTCCTCTACTTTTGGGAGGTTTTAGCGTGAACAAGAGAGCGCTGATTAAATTTTTCGGAGATGTTTATGGAACAGGATATCGCTTTTTTATCAAACAAAAAGCGATAGAATTAGGCTTGAAAGGTTATTGCAAGTTGAATGCTCAAGAGCAAATAGAAGTAGAGGTAGAAGGTTCAAAAAAAGCAATTGATGAATTTCTACTATTTGTTCAAAAGGGTGTTAGCCTACAAGCAGATTCAAATTCTTTTGCTTTAGAACTTTTCGACGATTTAAAAGGTTATGTACGTATGGAGTCGGACATTGTTTAAGTCTGACTTCTTTTTTCTACTTGTCATTTTACACAAGAAAAAACAGTAAGTGACGGACTTTTGCTAATGGTCTTCTATAAAACGAACATACTATAAAGAATACACGCCTAGCAAAATGTGAATTCTACTCATTAGACAAGTGTATTTATTGAGAAACTTAGCAATTAGCAGTAAAATTTATGTAAGTCTTAAGATAATTATTGAAACTTTATGTCGATTTTAACGTATTAAAAGATAGACATATTGAAAAGCAAGGAGGAAGAAACGATGCTCAGTATCGGACAGTTTTTCTCAAGACATACCGCTAGCCTTTTAATTTCTCTATCAACTGTTTCTATTACAGCGTTTGCGGCAAATCCAGGATTCTTCCTTGGTGGTTGTTTGTTCGCTGGCACCTATGCAACGAGCACAACATTGCTAAAACTAAATCAAAAAAGAAAAGTTATGCACATAGCAGGAATTACAAAGGATGAGTATAAACATATTGATTTACAGCTATCGACAGCTAACAAACATATTCAAACATTAAGCCAAAACTATTTACGAGTTCGTTCCGTGTCAGCCTTTAAGCAATTACTCGAAATGACACGTATTTCAAAAAACATTATCAAAATTGTCAAAACTGATCCAAGAAAGTTTTACAATGTGGAGCCATTTTTCTATGCGCATCTTCCTTCTGCTGTTGAATTGACTGAAAAGTATACTATGTTGTCAAAACAGCCTGTCAAAGATAAAGAAATCCAAATTACATTATCAAAAACGCGTGAAACTTTAGCGGATTTAAATTCCACGTTTCAAATTGACTTAAAGGATGCACTCTCTAATGATATCGATCATCTTCAAATGGAAATTGAATTCGCAAACCGTTCCAATTTAAAACGGAAAGAACAATTGGAATGGCGAGGCGAGGAAAAATGACAGCTAACAGAGATGCTTTCGTCCATTTAGATTCATTGCAAGGAATCTCACCTCTTGTACAAAGCTATTTAGCATCGTCAAATCAAGAAGCGATGGAGACCTATGAGACATTGTCACCTCTTGCCCAAAGTCGTGCACTTTTATATGCAAGTCAAATTGACCTAAGTAGTTTTGAATCCGTATTATCATTAGGTCAAGACTCTCAACGTGCAGTCTCTCAATTTGCAGATCGTATGCTTGCCCAAGTGAAGGATAAAGATGTCACAAAAATTGGTCAAATGCTAGATTCCTTAATGCAAACATTAGACCGTGTAGACCCTGCGGCACTAGAGCCAAAAAAACCTTCCTTCTTTAAAAAAATGTTCGGTAAAACGAGTCCTAGCGTCAAACAAACATTAACGGAATTTGAACGCATTAGTATTCAAGTCGAACGAATTGGTGTTCAACTCGAACGTGCTCAACTACAACTGTTAAAAGACGTAGAAATGTTAGAACAGCTATATGCACACAATAGAGGATTTTTTGAAGAGCTTGCAACTGCCATTGTAGCTGGACTGATGAAAAAACAGCAAGCCATTGAAGTAGAGTTACCTACAAAAGTGGATATTGTACAAACAACTAAACAACCGCTAGCTGTTCAACAGCTCAATGATTTCACAGCACAACTGGAAAGACTCGACCAACGTATTTATGATTTACAAGTGTCCCAGCAGGTTGCATTACAAACTGCCCCTCAAATACGCATGATTCAACAAGCTAATCAAACGCTTGCTGAGAAAATAGAGTTTTCAATTGTGACACTCATTCCTCTTTGGAAAAATCAATTGGCTATGATGTTATCCATGAATATGGATCATCATTACAATCAATTGGAAGAAAGACTGGCACGAACAAACGAGCGCTTTACTAGTCCTACTTTTGAACAGCAAGTATTGAAATTTAAAGAAACACAGCAGGAGCTTAAAACGGCCATTCAAGATGTTTTTGCTTTGCATACTGCTACAGAACAGGATAGACAACATTTACAACTAGATGTTGCTGGGATGAAAAAAACAACGAAGGAATAATATACTGGGTCGCTAAATATATAAAGGGGTGTCTCAGAAGTTCTCTGTGACACCCCTACTCATTTTATGCGAAATACTCTTTGTAGTAACCACCGATATTACCCGTGTTGTCAATAATGAAAATGAACTCTTCTGTTTCATTTTTCACTTCATACTCTTTTCCTACTGTTAATACGTTGGATACTAAATATTTTGATGCATTCGTATGTTTGCAAGTAACCGTACGAAGTGTTGGCGCATCTTTCCATTTTAAATGTAACATAATTTCTCTACCTCTCTTTACTAGCACTTAGCTAACGTCTATTGTTTATTTTATACGATTTTAGCTCTTTTGTGGAGAAAAAACTATAGAAGTCTATATTTTGTACTTAATGACGTTTTATTTACACATTTACCCTAATAAAATGATACTAGAGGTGTTGTTATGAGTTTTGGTGGTGTTCCGCAATGGTTTTTTATCATCGCTGTTGCATTTGCCATTTGCTTTATTTTATATGCAGAATGGAATTCTAGAAAATAAATGAGTCCATTTGTTATGGAACTCCCTTAAGACTGTCGAAACTTGTTTTTACTTTAAAAATACTTTCCTAGCACTCGTAAGCCCTACCACGACTTTTCATGGTGGGGCTTACCTAGTGCTATTACATTTTACATGTAGATTTCCGATACGGAGTGCTTTCCTATTACAGATGTGACTGAAGCATTATCAAGTGTCAGCACGGACTGAAATCCATTGATGCTGAAGATAAACGAACGCTACACTTACTTCAGCGTTCGTTTTAAAAACTCTTTTGTACGTTCATGTTCTGGGTTTACTAGCACCTTCAATGGTGGCCCCTCTTCCACAATTACCCCTTTATCCATAAATACAACACGATCTGCAACTTCCTTCGCAAACTCCATTTCATGTGTTACGATTAACATCGTATTTCCTGAATCCGCCAACTCTCGCATAACTTTTAAGACTTCCCCGACCATTTCTGGGTCTAGCGCAGATGTCGGTTCATCAAATAGCATTACATCTGGATTCATCGATAATGCCCGCGCAATCGCTACACGTTGCTTTTGACCACCAGAAAGTTGACGTGGCTTAGCATTGACGTATTGATCCATACCGACGATTTTCAAATATTTCAAGGCTGTTTTCTCTGCTTCATCTTTTGAACGTTTGAGCACCTTTACTTGCCCTACTGTACAATTTTTTAACACATTATGATTGTTAAATAAATTAAACTGTTGGAAAACCATTCCCAAATGGGTACGATAAGCTTTAATATTATGCTTTTCGTTTAAAATATTTTCCCCTTTATAAATAATTTCGCCACCATTTGGCGTTTCAAGTAAATTAATGCAACGTAAGAGTGTTGATTTACCGGAACCTGATGACCCGATTAAGCATACAACCTCTCCTTTTTCTACTTTAAAATTCACATCTTTCAACACTTGGTTACGTCCAAATGATTTACTTAAATGCTCTATTTGAATGATTGCCATTTGTTCGTCCCCCTTAGTCAATTTCCTTTAATTCTTTTTGATAAGCATCCGGTCCATCAAGGCGTTTTTCAACGTATAATAATATTCTTGATGCCGTAAATGTCATGATAAAGTACAGCACACATGCAACAAAGAATGATTCGAAATAGCGGAAGTTATTACCTGATATTGATTTCGTTTGGAAAAATAGTTCCGTTACGCCAATCACACTTAAAACAGCCGTATCTTTAATATTCATAATTAATTGGTTGCCTGTCGCCGGTAAAATATTACGCGCAACTTGTGGTAATACGACATACATCATTATTTGTACATGTCCCATCCCAATAGCAGAAGCAGCTTCGTACTGTCCTTTATCAATGGAAACAATCCCTCCACGAACAATTTCTGCCATATAAGCACCTGTATTAAGCGAAACGACTAAAATACCTGCCGTAATAAAGTGCATATCAATCCCAAAAGCAATATCTAGTCCGTAAAATACTACCATTGCTTGTACAATCATTGGTGTACCACGGAAAAATTCTACATAGCATGTCAGTATAAAATTAACACATTTTAATACATAATATTTTATACCCTTTTTACGTACTGGAATGGTATGCATAATCCCAATAAAAAATCCGATAAATGCACCAATGACTGTACTGATAATTGAAATAAGTAATGTATAATACGCACCTCGTAAAAACATTTGCCAGTTGTTTTCTATTATAGAAATGATCCAATCTAAACTCATGATGTTCCTCCTAACAACGCGTTGTTGCTTGATATCAAATATGCCTTAGCGAAATCATCTCTTCATTTGAATGATGTTGCTTTATTCAAATTATGTGATACACACCATAGACATGAGCATTTATCAGAAGGTGCTACCCTTCTATATAAACGAAATGATTGAGGCTGCACCGCTTAATAAAAATCCTTTTTATTTCCAAGGATTCATACTTTTATATCAAAAAATAGCATACTAGAAATACTTCCAGTATACTATTTTCCATTTTGGCGCAACCTCAACGAAATTACTGTGCTGCAGGTTGTTGAAGAATTGCTTCTTCCATAATTTTTTGGCGATCATCTTCTGAAATACCTTTTAGGATTTCATTGATTTTATCTAGACTTGCATCACCTTTACGTAAACCAACTGCAATTGAAGTATTTGAAATATCTGTATCAAAGCCTTCTTCGAATGATACAAATGTAAATTTGTCATTCGCTGCTGCAGCAGAAATACCTTCTGGACGCTCTGCTACATAACCATCAATTTTGCCTGCTTCTAAAGCGACACGCATTGCAGAGAAATTCTCCATTGCTGTTTGTTTTTCTACGCCTTTAATTTGATCAATTACATTGTAGTTAGACGTATTTAACTGTGAAGTAACTTTTGCACCTGAGAAATCTTGAATAGATTTTGCATCTTCGTATTTACTACCTTTTTTAATTACCATGACGAAATCAGAAGTATAGTAGTTTTCTGTAAAATCAATTGTTTGTTTACGTTCTTTAGTTGGAGACATCCCCGCTACAATCGCATCAATTTTTTTGGATTGTAGTGCTGGAACTAAACCATCCCATTCCATTTTGACAATAACTAATTCTTTTCCTAAACCTTCAGCAATCTTTTTCGCCATTTGTACATCATAGCCGCCTGCATATTCTGCATTATCAGCAATTTTTACTGCACCATTTGAATCATCTTGCTGTGTCCAGTTAAATGGAGGATAACCTGCTTCCATACCTATGCGGAATTCTCCACCTGTTTCTTCTTTCGCCGCATCACCTGATACTTTGTCTTCCGATTTGTCTCCAGCACCACAAGCTGCTAACAAAATCGCTGTCATTGCCGTTAACATAAATAGCAACCATTTTCTTTTCATCTAAAACTCCCCTTTTCTGTAAAAAAAATAAAGCAACTGTACAAAAAAAGACCTAAGTTTTGAACTTAGGTCTTACCTTTTATTGACAGTTGCCCAAATCCTCACTATAATTTCCATCATTCTGAGATAGCACAACCTAGTAAACTGGAATTAGATTTACTAGGACAGTCCTGCACTTATTCACTGCAGACCCAGCATAAAAGTACGAGCTCCTTTTATACTTCGGCGATATTTCCTTCTCCATTACGTCTTCGCTTGCTTTAACTCAGCAATGGACTAATAAATACCGCGCCTCTACCTCACATAGATAACAGTGAGGTTTGTTTATTTAATTGATATTTAGATATTACTATAAAGCTAGTCTATTCGTCAAGATAGTTTTATCATTTTTCTGACTAATGACAAAATTAGGTTATTATCCTTCTAAAATCCATAAATTACATCTAAGAAAGTAGAAGTGTTGTAATTATTATTTAATATTTTTCCATAAAATATTATCATGTTCAATACTACCGGCAATACAAAAGATTCAGTATTTCTCTACATTTAAAGGCCTTTAGACCAATTGTATAAGGCAAAATTTCGTCTATTCCTTGAGAACCGAAGCTTCCCTATACAGGGACAACAAAAAGCCCTGCAAACCGTTAAATTTGCAGGGCTTGAACACATATTTTTCTGTATTAAGAATTTAATAATAAATCTTCTGGATTTTCAAGTAATTCTTTAACTGTTTTAAGGAAGCCTACAGAATCTTTACCATCGATAATGCGGTGGTCATAAGATAGTGCTAAGTACATCATAGGACGAATTTCTACTTCACCGTTCACTTCTACTGGACGTTTTTTAATTGAGTGCATACCTAAAATAGCAGCTTGAGTACCGTTCATAATAGGTGTTGACATTAATGAACCGAATACACCACCATTTGTAATCGTGAATGAACCGCCTTGAAGATCAGCGATACCTAATTTTTTATCGCGAGCTTTTTTAGCTAAATCTGCAATTGAATCTTCAATTTCAGCAAAGTTTTTACGGTCAGCATCGCGAACAACTGGTACTACTAAACCTTCTTCAGTTGATACAGCTACACCAATATCAAAGAAGTTATTTAAGTGAATTTCATCGCCAACGATTTGAGCATTCACATATGGGTATTTTTTAAGTGCAGCCACTACTGCTTTTGTGAAGAATGACATGAAACCAAGCTTAGAGCCTGTTGACTCAAAGAATTGTTCTTTTTTACGTGAACGTAATGCCATTACGTTTGTCATATCTACTTCATTGAATGTTGTAAGCATAGCAGTTGATTGCTTCACTTCTAATAGACGTTTAGCAATTGTTTGACGACGACGGCTCATTTTTTCAATTGTAACACGAGATTCGTCAACAGCTACTACTGCTTTTGGTGCTGCTGGCGCTGCTTGTGGCGCTACTACTGGTGCTGTACCATGAGCTGCAACGTCTTGAACACGTACACGGCCTTGTGGATCTACTGGAGATACAGCTGCAAGGTCAATACCTTTTTCACGAGCAAGTTTACGTGCTGCAGGAGACGCAATGACACGCTCACCTGTAGTTTCTTCTACAACTGGTGCTGGTGTTGGAGCTGCTGCTTGTGGCGCTGCTGGTGTTGGAGCTGCTGCAACTGGTGCTGCAGCTGGTGCTGGTGCTGCACCTTCGCCAGCTTCTACAACTGCGATTACTTGACCTACAAGAACAGTATCGCCTTCTTCAGCTAAAATTTGTGTTAGTACGCCAGCTTCTTCAGAGATGATTTCAGCGTTTACTTTATCTGTTTCAAGTTCAACGATAAATTCACCTTTTTCCACGCGGTCGCCCACTTTTTTAACCCACTGTGCAATACTACCTTCTGTAATCGATTCTGCTAATTCAGGGACTTTAATTTCAGCCACTTTCATTTCCTCCTTTGATTAACGTGCATAATGCACATAAAAGGGCTACCGCCTTAGGCAAGTAGCCCAGCTTCCAGTAATGTTGATATGTTTATTTAACTTTAACCGTTTCAGCCACTGCTTCTTCAATGACAGCAGACTGAGCTGCTTTATGAGAATCTGCATCGCCTTCTGAAGTTGAGCTCATTGCAGGACGACCTACATAACGAAGCTTTTTACCTTCAGATAGCTCATATAATGTTTCTAATGCGTAATTCCAAGCACCTTGGTTTTTAGGTTCTTCTTGCACCCATGCAATTTCTTTTACATTTGGATACTTAGCAATAATATCAGCTACTTGCGCTGTTGGGAATGGGTAAAGTTGTTCTACACGCACAATGTGTAAGTGATCGAAGCCTTCTCCATCTTTCACGCGGTCTGCTAAATCGATCATTACTTTACCAGTACCTAATACAATACGCTCAACAGATTCCGTTTTTGTACCTAATCCTGGTTGCTCAATTACTTCTTGGAATGAACCATCTGCTAATTGCTCAGCACTTGCTGCAGCTAATGGATGACGAAGTAAAGATTTTGGTGATACAACAACTAATGGGCGTACACCCTCTGTTTCTAACATTGCTGCTTGACGGCGTAATAAGTGGTAGTAGTTACCTGCATTCGAGCAGTTCGCAACAAACCAGTTATTTTCTGCTGACATTTGTAAATAACGTTCCATACGACTTGAAGAGTGTTCAGGACCTTGACCTTCATAACCATGTGGTAAAAGGATGACAAAGCCTGATTTTTGACCCCATTTAGAACGTGCACCTGAAATGAAGTTATCAAACATCACCTGTGCCATGTTTGCAAAGTCACCAAATTGTGCTTCCCATACAGATAAAACATTGCCTTTTTCTAAATTGTAACCGTATTCAAAGCCTACAACTCCAGCTTCAGTTAATGGAGAGTTGTGAACTGTAAATGAAGCATTTGCACCTGAGATATGGTGAAGTGGTGTAAATACATTGCCGTTATTTTTGTCATGTAACACTAAATGACGTTGTGAGAATGTACCACGTTGCGCATCTTGACCAGTGAAACGAACAGGTGTGCCATCTTGAATAATTGTTGCGTATGCTAATGTTTCAGCATGACCCCAGTCAATTTTAGCAGAAGTAAATGCATCGCGACGTTTTTCTAAAATTTTACCTAATTTCTTTTGTGGCTCGAAGTTTTGTTCAAACACTAAAAGTTCTTCGTTTATTGTTTGTAAACGTTCAGCACCTACTGCTGTATCAATTTGTGGAAATTCAATTTTTAATTCTTCTGGCATCTCTATCTGTTTATGTTCATCTTTAGCTGCCATTTCTTTTACATGATCGTAAGCCACTTGCATTTCAGCATAGATTGCTGCATCAAGTGCTGCTACTTCATCAGCAGTAACTAGGCCTTCAGACACTAATTGCGCACCATACAATGTACGAATTGTATCATGTTTTGCAACAAGTTTATATGTTTCTGGATTTGTTACAGTTGGGTCATCTGTTTCATTGTGACCATGTCGACGGTAACCAATTAAGTCAACAATAATATCTTTACCGAATTTTTGGCGATAGTTAGCAGCAAAACGACCTACTTGTGCTACAGCTTCTGGGCTATCTGCATTGACATGTACAACTGGTACTTCGTAACCTTTTGCTGGGTCAGAAGAATAAACAGATGAACGTGAGTCTTGTAGTTCCGTAGTGAAACCAATCATATTGTTCGCAATGATATGAATTGTACCACCAGTTGAGAAACCTTCAGTTTTAGAATAGTTTAACACTTCTGTTACAATCCCTTGACCTGGGAATGCAGCGTCACCATGCACAAGGATACCTAGTCCTTTTGCTGGGTTATGCACAGCTTGCCCTGGCTTAGATGTCTCATCTTGTGTTGCACGAGTAGAACCTAATACTACCGGATTTCCAACTTCTAAGTGTGAAGGGTTATACGCTAGTTTGACATTCATACCTGATTCACGTGTATAAGAAGCACCCATGTGGTACTTCACATCACCAGTCCAACCTTTTGTAATTTCAAGTCGACCATGCTCTGGCATAAATAAATCGTTTGAAACATGTGCAAAGTCAGAGAACATCATGTCATATGGCTTATTTAAAATATGTGTTAGCACATTTAGACGACCACGGTGTGCCATACCAATACGAACATTTTCTACTTTGTTCGCTTCTACTGTTTTTAAAATTTCATCAAAAAGGACGATTTGAGTATCTAAACCTTCACCTGAGAAACGTTTTTGACCAACAAATGTTTTGTGAATAAATTTCTCAAAGTTCTCAACACGTGTTAAACGGTCTAATAACGCTTTTTTCTCATCTGAAGATAGTGCTTGTTTTAAAGAACCAGATTCAATTTGAGTTTGAATCCAATCACGTTCTTCAGTTACGACAACATGCCCATATTCAAAAGCTATTTTATCTGTATAAACAGATTTTAAATAATCAATTGCATCCTTACCATTTTTCACGCCCGCTGGCACATCTTTGAAGAAGATAGCAGCAGGAATTTCTGCTAAATCCGCAGGACTTAAGTTGAACGCACTTTCTTCAATTTGCGCTGTTTGAAGTGCACGATTTTTCAAAGGATAAATATCTGCTGCTAAATGTCCTTGTGAACGAATTGCATCAGCTAATTTAACAGCTGCCAATACCTTTTTATAATCGCCAGCAGGAGCTGCTGAACCACTTACTACAGCTACATCACCTTCTACTACGACTGGTGCACCAAATTGTTGGAATAATGATACTAACTCCGGTTCTACTTCTTCAGGAGACTGTAAGAATAAGTCGTATTGCTCCATCACATATCCTAAGTTAGGACCAGAGAAAGCTGACCATGGAGAACTTACAGTTGTAACGTTGTTCGACATGAAAAATGACCTCCAAATTTTGCCTATCGGCAGTTCCATTAATTAAATTACAATTAATTATATAATATTTTCCCGCTCATTAAAAGGATGTTTGACACAACTTATCCATAATTTAAAGAACGTTTTTTCCATCTCAATCTTACTACTCTTCACAGAAAATACAACTCTTTTTAGCAAATTAAGCAATTTTTTTCTCGAAGGCTAAAATTCTTAAATAAAGCGTGTATTTTTCTTAATATTTTAGCGGTATCTTCAACAAGAAAACGGTTCCAACATTTACTTCACTCTTGACTTCTATTGAAGCATTATATTTTTCAAGTAACATTTTAGAAATACTTAGCCCTAAGCCTGTACCGCCAATTTGACGATTTCTTGCTTCATCTACACGGTAAAAACGATCAAAAATATAGGGAAGGTTTTTTTCAGCTATTCCAATCCCATTATCTGTTATTTGAAATTCTACTTTTTCACCCTTCACAAAAAGGGAAATATTTACTTCCGGAACTTTTTCACAATAACGAATGGCATTTTCTACTATATTGCGAATTACTTGAGCAAGAGCATTCGGTGTTATAAAGACAGCCCCTATTTCGTCATTTTTCGACAGCGTAATAGTTGCATTCGGGTACAATTTCGCCATTTCACTTATGACACCTTCAATGACCGCGACCGGATTTGCTTCACTGGTGTCATCTTTCTCTTCACGTCGTGCGAGTTCAAGCAACTCTTCAATCATTTTTCGCATCCTAGTAATTTCCGTTAATGATGTATCTATCGATTCTTCTAGAATCACTGGATCATCCTTACCCCACCGCTTGAGTAGTGAGAGATGGCCTTCAATTGCTTGAATAGGTGTCCGCAGTTCGTGAGAAGCATCCGCAACAAATTGCTGCTGTTGAGCAAATGATATTTGTAGCTCATTCATCATGGCATTGTACATTTTCAATAAGTCACCAATTTCATCTTGTGATGAGTAGGATAGCTGTATTGGTTCATTAAAACCTTGGTCCATTACAGTTTTCATTGATGCACGCAATGCATGAAGTGGCTTCGTTAAATAATTCGCTAAATAATACCCAATGGAACCTGAAAGGAACAATGCGCCGACTCCTGCTATAAGCATGGCGGTCAACAAATAACGCATTAAGGATTCAAAACGTGTTAACGGATGAATCACTTGAATATATACTTGAAAAAAACCAAGCTTTATTGGCTCATTGACGACATATGCCTCTTTTTTATCAATGGTCATTTGCACAATTTTCTGCATGGGAGAAAGAGGTGCAGCTTTGGAGGCATTATTAATTCGCAAAATTTCAATACCATCATTATTATATAGTCTAACCGTTTGATCGCGATCAACTATCGATTTTAATAATCCTGTATTTTGCTGGATTTGTTGGATAGATATATTGGGTCCTTGTGATTCTAAAAATGAAGCGACATCATCTCTAGTTCGTTTCACTTTACTAACTTCATCATTTAGTAGCCAAGTATGCAGTGAAACATAGACGACGATACAAATTATAGCGTAGCTAATAAAAATGACCGCACTCGATGTCAACATCCACTTTCTTTGCAAAGAAAGATTGCTGAAATAGGCTTTTATTTTATTCATTCACGCATCACGTATCCTACCCCACGTACGGTTTCGATATAGGCATTTAAATCACCAGGTAGTTTTGTCCTTAGATGACGGATGTATACATCCACCACATTTGTCTCAATATCTGCATCATACCCCCAGACAGAAGTTAATATAAGCTCTCTTGTACATACGCGGTTTTTATGTTCTATTAATAACTTCAACAAATCATATTCGGTTTTTGTAAGATCAAGTCTTTGCCCTTGCACCAATACCTCATATGCATCAATATCGATTTCAATATCTCGAAAACGTAATGTATGACCCACCATTTTTTCATTAGGCTCCACACGGCGTAAAATGGTACGTATACGTGCCAGTAATTCTTCAATGGCAAAAGGCTTCACGATGTAATCATCGGCTCCTGCGTCTAAACCTGCAACTCGATCCATCACTGCATCTCTCGCAGTAAGTAAAATAATGGGTACTTGAGACTGCGTACGAACGCGGCGACAAATCTCAATTCCATTAATCCCGGGCAGCATGACATCTAATAATAGAACATCATAGTTTTCTGTTGTAGCAAGTGCAAGACCTTCCCGCCCATCAAAGGCTACGGTCACATCATAGCTTTCATGCTGTAACTCCAGTTCAACAAAACGAGCGATATGTTTTTCATCTTCTACCAATAGTATTTTTTTAGGCATCTAATCACCTTCTATTTCAATCTAATAACTTCTTTTCTAGCATAACATCATTTAAAAAGCCTGTACCACAAGTAAATACTCGTTTGTACAGACTTATTTTAAAGTGGGCCAGTTATAAATAAATTGTTTTTCCCACTTTCCTTTGCTTTATATAATGCTTGGTCTGCTAAATCCATTAGCTCCTCTAATGTAGTTGCATGGTCTGGATAATAGGCAATTCCTATAGAGGCAGTAGGTGCAAAGAAATGATTTTCGATTGTCCAACCTTTTTTTAATTCATTGCGAATACGGTTAATGATATGCATCATTTGACCTTGCCTTGCTTCAGGTTTACGCGTTAAACCTGTTAAAATAATGATAAATTCGTCCCCACCCATTCGAATAACAAGATCGTGACTACGCACAGAGGTAATTAACACATTACCAAATTTGCGGATAAAATCATCCCCCATATCATGTCCGAATTGATCATTTACATCTTTAAAGTCATCTCCATCAATATATAACATGGCAATACAAGCGTTTTTGGCATGTGCGTCCATCAGTATTTTGGGAAATTCCTTTGTTAGATACCTTCGATTCGGTAGCTGCGTTAAACTATCATGATAAGCAAGATAAAGTAAATCATTTTCTCGTTCTTTACGATGGGTAATTTCACGTGAAACCATAATAATTTGTGAGATTGTTTCGCGTTCTGTATCATGAACGACCGTTACATTTCCTTCTGTCCAAACTGGTGTACCATCTTTCCCTTGAAGCAATAGCTCAAATTGTGTATCAGTCTTCTCTGTAAAATCATTTAGAAACGCTTGCCACGCTGGTTTACTTTGCTCATCAATAATATCACTGTAAAACTGGCCTTGTAATTCAACAATTGCGTAACCTAAATACATTCTGTAAGACGGTGAGGCATAAATAATGATACCATCTTCATTTAAGATGACAATTAAATCATTTGTATTTTCAGTAATTAATCGGAATGTCCGTTCAATATTTTTTAATTCCGTTAACATTCTTTTCTTGTCCGTAATATCATAGTTAATGGATAAATATTGCTCCACTTGGCCAAATTCATTTTTCAAGGGCACAATAGCAGCCTCTACCCAATAGTCTGCATGATATTTAGTGCGGTAGCACAGCTCACCTCGCCACACCTCTCCTAATGCCAGGGTTTCATTAATTGCTTGAAACACGCTTTTTTTATTATTACGGGGTTCAATAAGGTCATAAGGATGGCCTAGCAATTCACTGGCTGTAAATCCCGAAGCATTTAAAAATAAATCATTTACTTCCACGATTTTTCCTTCGATATCTAAAATAGCAATGGAAGTGGCAGAATTTAAAGCTGCCTTGTACACTTCAAGGCCATGGGATGTCGAACGCAATGCGGCCTGTTGTTCTGTGAATTGCGTAAAATCTTGCATGATTAAGAAAATAGCAAAGGAATTGTCTCCTTGCATTACTGGTGACATTGATACTAAATACATGCGCTCCTGTTGATCCAACGTATGTAATTTAATAAGCTTCTCTGCAATATTTTCCCCCATTGCTGCTCTTTGTAAATAGTCTTGTATTTTTTCTATTTCCTCTTTTGGAATGATGGGCAAATCGATAAATGGCTGATGTTTCACCATATCGTTATCCAAATCAAAATCTTCCATGAAGCTTGTATTTACTTCAAATATAGTACCTTCAGCAGATAAAATAACGGTTGAAAAAAAAGCGTGGTCAAAAATAGACCGCATAAATAAAAACTTATCTTCAACACTTCTGTCATATAAGATTTCTTTTGTAATAGCTAAAATATAGTATTCATTTCCGTCTTTAATCGGGCGGACAGATGTCTCATATTTTCGCACTTCCGATTCAACATAGGCATAATCGACGTAATCGACCTGCTGATGTTGAGCGATTGCTCGATGATAATTTTCTTGAATAATGACAAAATTCCGACTAGAAGTAACAGCAGATAGCATTTTTCCAATGGCGTTATTGGATAACAGTGCTTGGGCAGCTTGATTTAAGCGAATATATTGATAATCGTCTCCAACTCTTTTCATTAAATAGACGAAATCTTCTCCAATAAATAGTTGATTGAATAGTTTTTCGCTTAAAAGATATTCCATGATGTCACTCCCCATTATAAAGTCACATATATATATAAATTCGTTATAAATGTATTTATTTATAAAATAAAAATTACACTAGTATTATAACATATTTACAATCATTTAACTTTGTTGAATTACGAAAGATTCTATCCTTTTTCGAGTAAAATTTGATAATATTTCACTTTTCACAAGGCAAAACGATACTAAGGAAATACTTTTTTTCGTCATTTTTATGAAACATATAACTTTAATAGACTTTAAATCATATATAACAAAAGTAGGGAAATGATATCTTTCACCTTTTTTCTGAATTAACTGACAATTAAACTTAATTTTCGTTTAAAAGAGCAAAATGATTGCACCAAGCAGTAGACTTGTTATATTATATTAATAAAACTAGCCATTTTTCGGTATGGTCGCAAAATCAGTAAGACAGCGGGAGATTATGGATTTCATAGTTATAACGTCTAGTTCTTTGGGTTTTTAATTCCAGTACGAATTTTAGTTTTATTCTTTATGCTTTAACGGAATTGTTTTAACTACCCTTGCAAAGGAGGCGTTTCGTATGCTTAAACATCGAGACCTACATGAATGTACAGAGCTTTATGAGCTATTATCGCATCCATCTGTTTTTCCCTTCGTTCGCCAAAAGGCACAATCTGCGGACGAATACTGGTTTATGACCAAGCAACTAATCGAAGAAGAAGCGAGAGGGCTCGCTATCTCCAGGACAATAACTGATGATTGGGGTCAACCGATTGGCACCATTAGCATTCATGATGTGGAAGACGGTGCTGGCTTCCTCGGAACGTGGATAGGACTCCCCTATCAAGGGCAAGGTTACAACCAAAAAGCAAAAATGCTCTTCTTAAATGAATTATTTTTTGATTATAATTTCCATACGGTTTTCCTCCGTATACGAGTAGAAAATAGTAAATCACAGCGTGCCGCTTTAAAGTTGCCTTATGTTGTAAGTGCAAATGATAGTCACCCAACATTACTAGCACAAGTTAACAGCGGAGAAGCACAATTTAATCTATATAAAATACCACGTGACTTGTTCTATCTAACAACTGCCAATCAAACGCAAGAAGGCGAAGAACAAGCAATGTAATAACCAACAAAAAAAGCTATGTGCACTGTTTATTATAACAGTACACATAGCTTTTTATTTTTTATATTGCAATATTAACTTCGCCATTTCGTTTGGCGTTTTAGGTCTTTGCGTCTTTTCCATTGCTGGTATGATTTCTGATTTACGCGCTGTTAACGTATAAACTGATTTCATAAATGTTTCTTTTGTTAGTTCTTCCTCTTGTAAAACTTCAGCGTACCCTTGCTTTTTAAATAACTTTGCATTTAAAATTTGATCGCCACGACTTTTTTGTGCAGATAGAGGAATTAATAGCATTGGCTTATGCAGGGCTAAAAATTCAAATATAGAGTTAGACCCTGCACGAGAAACAACAAAATCTGCTACATGCAGTAAATCCGGTAATTCCGTCGTAACATAGTCAAACTGTTTATAGCCTTTCATTGACTCTAAGCTGTCGTCTTTATTTCCTTTTCCACATAGATGTATTACTTGAAATGTTTGAAGTAGTTCAGGTAAATTATGGCGTAATGCATCATTTAACACAACCGAACCAAGACTTCCCCCCATCACTAAAAGAACAGGTTTTGACGCTGTAAAGTCACAGAAAGCAAGGCCTTTTGCTTTATTCCCATTAAATAATTCTTGACGAATAATGGAACCTGTACAAGTAGCCTTTTCCTTTGGCAAGTGCTGAAGCGTCTCTTCAAAAATAGTGAAGATATGCGAAGCAAATGGAAGTGCAATTTTATTAGCTAATCCGGGCGTTACATCGGATTCATGTATGACAACCGGTACGCCTGCCACTTTAGCTGCCATCACGACAGGTACAGAGACAAAACCACCTTTTGAAAAAATAACCTCTGGCTTTACTTTCTTTATAATGCGAAATGCTTGCATAATGCCAGCAAGTACTTTAAAAGGATCTGTAAAGTTTTTCATAGAGAAATAACGACGCAATTTCCCGCTAGCAATCCCATAGAACGGGACGTCAGGAAATGCCTCGCCAATTAATTCTTTTTCAATACCTTGCTCTGAACCAATATAGTGGACATCGTAACCTAGTTCAAGTAAAGAAGGTAATATCGCTTGATTAAGTGATACATGGCCTGCTGTCCCACCACCGGTTAAAATGATTGTTTGTTGTTTCACGTAAATTCTCCTATTCCTTAAAAGCCATTGTAGCAAACGCCACTTTTGTTTACAGTCTTTTATTTTACTATATGCGAAAGAAAAGATATAGATGAAGCTTTAATTTTTCATCATATGATGTTTACTATATGCTATACTAATTCATCATGCTTATAAAAGGAAGTTACTCACTATGTATAAAACGACAACGTTAAAGCAAAAGTATTCACTCATTTTAAAAATCATTGTACCTATTCTAATTACCCAAGTAGCCATTTATCTCATTTCTTTTTTCGACATTTTAATGTCTAGCCGCTACGGTACTTCTGATTTGGCAGGAGTCTCCATTGGGTCGTCCATTTGGATGCCTATCTATACTGGGCTTTCAGGTATATTATTAGCAATAACACCGATTGTCTCCCAGCTTGTTGGCGCAAAGAAAGAACAATTAGCAAAACAAGCAGTGCAGCAAGGCTTATATGTCGCACTTGTACTTTCTGCATGTATTTTTATCATATTATTTATCGGGCTCGATTGGATACTGGGAAATATGCAATTAGACGCCGCTGTACATAACATTGCTAAATCTTATATTCATGCAATGTGCGCTGGTCTTATTCCACTCTTTTTATTTTTTGTTCTACGTTGTTTTATCGATGCGTTAGGTCAAACACGAGTAACCATGATTATTACACTGCTAGGAACACCTATTAATATTTTCTTAAATTATATTTTCATTTTCGGAAAGTTCGGTGCACCTGAGCTTGGTGGTGTTGGTGCAGGTGTTGCAACAGCCATTACGTATTGGCTAATTTTCTTTATTACGGTTTGGATTATTGCTAAACGCGTGCCTTTTGAACACTTTACTATTTTCCGTGAATGGCCAAAGTTACAATGGCTTAGCTGGAAAGAAATCTTAGTTATTGGTGTGCCAATCGGTATTTCCTTATTTGCGGAAACGAGTATTTTTTCTGCCGTCACAATGATGATGAGTAGCTTTAGCACAGAAATCATCGCTGCCCATCAAATCGCCATTAACTTTACGTCGTTGTTATATATGGTTCCTCTAAGTATTTCAATGGGTGTAACGATTTTAGTAGGTTTTGAAATTGGTGCGGGCCGTTTACGTGATGCAAAAATCTATAGCTATTTATGCGTAGGTACAGCAATACTATTTAGTTTTTTCTCAGCTTGCATTCTCTACTTACTTCGCGAACAAATCGCTACAATGTATTCAAGCGATGCGCTAGTTTTAAAAAATGCGCAAGTCTTTTTAGTGTATGCTGCCATTTTCCAACTATCTGATTCTATTCAAGCACCTGTTCAGGGCGCATTACGAGGATACAAGGATGTGACCATCACGTTTATCATGGCTATTATCTCGTATTGGATTATCGGATTGCCAACAGGTTATGTACTAGCTAACTATACTGATTTGGGTCCAGCTGGTTATTGGTTAGGGCTTGTAGCTGGTCTATCTGCGGGTGCTATTACCTTATTAATCCGTTTATTACGCGTACAAAGAAAATTTGCCCTATAATGAAAAAAGCGCAAAAATGGTGATTCAACATCAACATTTTTGCGTTTTGTTAGTTAAACAATAGATGCAAGCTCCTTATTAACGGAGTATGCCTGTACGAATAATCGTTACTTTCACTTTTGGTTCAATCGTAAGCGAAGCAAATTGCTCGCGCCAGTCTTCCTCGAAAAATTTGGGATGATAAGCGCGAATATAACGCCCTATCCCTAACGTGTCGGACTTCTGTTCTTGCAGTATTTTTATTACTTCCTCAAAATCAGCTTGTATTTTTTGTTGGAACATCTCCTCTATCGTTTTAAACGTCTCCTCTTTATACAAATGATCTTTTGAAAACTCTTCTATTTCTACGTCAATTTTAAAATCCATTGTTATTTTTTTCATTTCTTCATTGATAATCCATTTTCTTTTTAAATGGATTACCTCCCCAGTAACAGGTACATCCTCGTTATTGAACTTGAGCATATATTGTATACGTGCATGTTGACTCGCTTTATCCATTAATAAAAGCATATAAAAGGATTCCTTAGGATTCAAAATTTTCCCAGTAAACACTTGCCCAGAAAACAATGCCACTCCTGCAGCTTCCGCGCTATGTTCTTCTTCGTCCATTTTAATATAAGGGATGGCAATATCTTTGGCATTATCAAACAATGTCGATCCGATCATTTGTAAATTCAGTTTAGGGTAAATTGTATTTTTTTCTGTACTTTCAATAAAGCGTTGATAATAACCTCCTGCATTATCCGTTACTTCTTTTGTTAACTCAACAAAAGGTTTTACACTCCCCTCAGTCAATGCCACTTTAATAGAAATTGGATTTTGAGGATCACGAAAATAAATATCTAATAGGTCATATAAAGGTTCTTTTACCGTTTCAATTGAAATAAGCAATGTTGAAAGTTCAGACAAGTCAAGTGTTTGTTCAACCTTCAAATCGGCATTATTTCGTACATCACGTGGAGAAATACCTTTTGCTTCAATTAACATAATCTGACTTTGCTTATTAATTGTTTTCGGATAAGCATAATATCCTTTATATTCGCCCATTGTCCCTTCTATACCAGCAAGGGATACGACTGATGAATTTTTATATAAGCGTTCGTCCCAACAACCCGCAAGTAGTACAACTGACAGAACGATTATTGCTTTTCGATACACGTTTTCCCCCTCCATTTATTCCATAAAATGATGAGAATCGGTAAGAGAAAAGTGAAAATTAATATTATATAATGGAAGGAATTTTTCATTAATTCAATCACCTTAAACTTAACTAAAAAAATTGGCACAATCGCAAGCAATAGATGGTAAAAAACGGTTGTCTTTTTAGTTCCTTTCTTACCTATTCCAAAATGGACGACCCTTATCGTTAAATTAAAAATTAATACTGTGATGATGGACCAGGATAACCAAATATATACAAAGAAAATATCTAGTCGCTTTACAAATGTAACTTCTTGAGATTTTAAAATATAGATAATTGGCTCTGGCACTAACTTAATCTCTTCGATAGTAAAAAACATTTGGGAAAACATAACGGAAATCAAATAAAAGACAAAAATGATGAGCTGATACATCAATATTTGCTTGCTTTTTAAAGTCAATTCCTTTTGTAAAAAAGGACGATAAATCAGATACATTTCCGCTCCCATAAATGCAAAAACACTATGAATAATGCCCTGAATTATTTCCTTATAATTATTAAATTCGAGCGGTAATAAGTTTGTCCATGTAAGATCTGGAACCGCAAGCATTAAAAAAATGATAAAAATAAATATAAGCGGAATAAACATAACACCAATATTAATAACGGTTTCTGGTCGACTTACATTACCGTATAACGACAGTGCTACAATGAAAACGATGATTATCCACTCGGGCGTTTGAGGCAAAACCCATGATGCTAAAACATACACCATATAGGCTAAAAATGTCGCTATCATTAAAAACCAATACACCTTATACACCCATTGAAAAAATGTATTCAAGTAAAAATATCGATAATACCGCTCAAAAAATAGTAATACTAAATAATGTAATGTGGTTGCTACGATAAATAGCACCCAGGCCTTATTTTTACTTTCGCTTATTAAAGGCGTCTGAAAGGAAATATAAATAATCCCTGTTTCAATGAAAAACATTAGTAAAAAAAATTGCCCTTTGGATAACGAAAAATTCAAGGTGTATCACCATTCTTTACACTGTCATCTTTCGGTGAACTAAAAGATGTCACTTGGACAGTAGGTTTAAAGAACGGTCCTCGCACGAACACTTTATAGATTTCTTTTGGTTGGAACGGCACAATTGGAGCAAAGTATGGCTGTTTTAAAGAGCTTAAATTAATAAGGTGAATTAACAATACCACTACACCAATAACTATGCCGAAAAAGCCAAATAGTGAGGCTAGTACCATAAATGGAAATCGTAATATACGGATAGAGGTGTTAAGCTCTACTGACGGTACAACATAGCTAGAAATTGCAGTTAAAGCGACGACAATTACCATTAAGTTCGACACTAATCCAGCACTTACTATGGCATCACCTATAACTAATCCTCCGACAATCCCTATGGTCTGCCCCACTGATTGAGGCAATCGAATACTAGATTCCCGTATAAGCTCCATTATAATTTCTAATATTAGCGCCTCTATTAATGGCCGATAAGGGATTTCATTCACATCATTTTTCACCTGATTACTCAATTCTAATGGCAATACTTCAAAATGAAAACTGATAATTGCAATGTAAAATGCTGGCAAAAAAACAGCAGCAAAAAATGAAAATAACCGCACCATGCGATAAAAAGAACCTACCAATACTCGACCATTATAATCGTCAGGCGATTGATAAAAAGAAAAAACGTAACAGGTGCAATCAATGCTGTTGGAGAGATATTCGTTATCAACACCACTTTACCTTCAACTAAATTAGCAACAACCCGGTCAGGACGCTCCGTATTAAGCAATTGAGGAAAAGGCGACCATACGGAATCTTCTAACTCATCACTTAGTTGACCAACACTATAAAAATAATCGATGTTAATGCCATCGATACGCTTTTCAATTTCAGCTAACGTTTCTGCTTTAATGACTCCGTCAATGTAAAGATAATAAGCTTTTGTATTTGTCTCTTTGCCAATTGAAAAGGATTTTACGACCAGCGAAGGATTATGAATTCGTTTGCGTAATAAGGCTAAATTGGTTTCAACGCTTTCTACTAGTCCTTCATGTGATCCGCGCAGAACATGTTCATTATTCGGCTCATCAGGATTGCGGTGTACTTGATTGACAATCGTAAGTGAAAGCATTTCACCTGTATCAGGAATAATGATTAGCGTTTCACCATTACAAATATGTTCGATGGCTTGTGGTAACGAAAATGGCTTCAGAGTCGTCATTATCGTTTCACTCCAGAACGGCTTGTTTGTATCTAAACGTGCATAAATTGTATCGAGTAATTTTTGCGCTTCTTTTGCATCTACAAGCGAGGAATAAAAGCATAAAATAGCAGACGTTCCTTCTCGCCAGTCTACTTGTCTTACTGTAAAATCGGATGATTGATTAAATGCTTTTTGTAAGCTTTTCATCATTAATTCCACTTTATTCATAAAACGCCTCCTATACTTGGAAGTATAGGCAAAAACGGCTTATTTCAAACGGCAATGCCTTTGGATTATCCTGTTTTCTTCATTGTTTATATTTTTTTTACCTTAAAAAATAAAAAGACATCCAAATAAGCCTTGAAGACTTATTGGACATCCTATTTAAATACGTTGTTTCTATTAAATTTTCACAATATTACTTTTGGATAAACTGTTGCGTCCAGTAGTTACCTGACTTCACATACCCTACACCAATATGTGTATAATTAGCATTTAAAATATTGGCACGGTGACCCGGTGAATCCATCCAAGCTTGTACAACTTCTTGTGGAGAACGTTGACCTTGGGCGATATTTTCACCCGCACTCTTATAAGTGATGCCTAGCGCTTTCATACGATCAAATGGTGAACCAAATGTTGGGCTCGTATGTGAAAAATATTTCTTTGATTGCATGTCTTGAGATTTTTCTCGTGCTGCAGCCATCAGTTTATCATCTGTTTGTAGAGCCTTTAATCCTGCTTTCGTACGCTCAGCATTCGTTAATTTCACTACCTCTTGTTCAAAAGCATTCACATCCGATGTTGTTGTAGTCGGATTAGATGTAGTTGGTGGTGTTGTCGTTGTCGTATTTTGTTGATTTGTTGGTTTATTTGTTTGTTGATTTGTTTGCGTATCTTTTGACGGTGCAGTTGTATTTGGTTTAGTTACAACCCACTTGTGATTTGACCAATTATTATAATAGTAAACTTTACAGTTCGTTGTCTGATTTGCTGTGTTCCCTTCTGTAGTATTAGAAGCAGCAGAAGCCAATTGAATTGGAGCTGCTAAAAGAAATGTTGCACAAATTGCAGTAAGTGTTTTTTTCATTTTGCAATTCCTCCTATCTGCAACCTATCGTAAAGTATGATTCTATAAAAAATCTTCCCAACATCTGCTAGCATGTCCAATAGAAAAGTAGTTTCCGTTAAACAGGGGTTTTTTTGTTATATTTTTTAGCAAGTTTCACCAACCTATGAAATACTTACGTTTTAAATAGGGTTGACAGTATTCAATTTTTGTTCGTATTTTGACTACGATTTTAATAGAATAGCACACTGGCCAATCACTAAAATTGCCTGTCGAAAATAAAAAGTGAGCAAAATCATTTTTTGGCTATGCCTATAAAAAAATCTGCTCGGCTCCACTGAATGACTTAAATCTTCAGAAAGAACACGGGCAGATGAAGTTTATTATCTAAAGTAAAGCATGGTACACTAATTATTTAATCAATACCTATGACATGAACATGACCAATGTTTTCACCTATTAAAACAAGCTTTGCAGGCATTTTAATGAATTCTGGCAACCATTGTACCATTCCATAGGCATACTGAAACAGCATTGGATTTTTAACGCCTTCTATTGGAACGTAGCCTTTCATTCGGTACACCGTATCTGGTAATCCACGTACCCACTCTTCAATTTGCTCTTGTGTAAAGTGAACACCTTCAAATTCAACTAAACGAGAACCTAAATGCATGGAGGCTATCGGGGCTTTCACAATATGTTGCTTATCGATTTTAACGGTGGCAGATAAATTTTCTAGTAAATGGTACGGTACACGCCCATTTGTTGTTTGCAAAATAAATGCCTGGGGATTAAAACCTTGTAGCTCATAAACGACTTGCGCTTGCTCCGCCTCTGTTAATAAATCGGTTTTATTGGCTAGTAATAAATGCGCGTGACGAATTTGTTCCATAAACAATGTACGCACTTGCGGTGTTAATGTATCACGATGTAACCAAAGCTTCGAGTCCGCAACTGTAACAATCCCCTTGACATTTAACTGCTCAGCAAAGATAGGGGAATAGACAGCATCCAATGCTTCTACAGGGTGAGCCGCTCCAGTTGTTTCAATAATTAGAACGTGAAATTCACTATCTAATAGAAGAGACTGAATTTGAGCTTCTGTTTTTTCAGCTCCTGAACAACAAATACAGCCTTCTAGCATCTCTTTGAGCGGCACGTCCTCTTCTACAGCTTGAGAATCAAATGGTAGCTTGCCAAGTTCATTCATAATTACAGCCGGCTTTAACCCTTTTTCTTTTAGTTGTCGTATAACATCAGTCAGCATAGATGTCTTACCACTTCCAAGAAATCCACTAAATAAATATACATCCTTCACAATTCATTCCTCCTAAAGAAAAAGCTGTCGCATTGCCGTACGAGACGACTTCTGCGACAGCTACAGTGTTAGTTTGTTGTTCCCTCTGTTTGTTCTTTTACACCAGAGACAAGCTCTTTTGCTTTTAACAGTTGCGGATCTTCTGATTTCATTTTTTCACGTAACGCATCCATCAATGCGTAAGTTGTTTCGTTCGTTATAATGCCTGTTTCTTCAAGCTTATTATCAGCTTGCAATTTTTTCACAGCTCGTTCTGTATATTGGTCAAAGATACCGTCAGCTTTTCCAGGTTCATAGCCTAGCACTTCTAACATTTCTTCAGCCACTTTGACAGAGTCTGACTGCAAGCCCTCTTTCATTTCAATCGTCGGGTCTAAAATTGGTAAAGAAGCATAAGCTGGATACGCTACTTTTACATCCGGTTCAATGCCTTTTTCATTAATCCAGTTACCATTTGGTGTTAACCATTTACCAGTTGTGAATTTTAAATTAGAACCATCCTTTAAAGGTGTAACATTTTGTACAGTTCCTTTACCGAACGATGTTTCACCAACAATTTTAGCACCTACAGATTCTTTTAAAGCACCTGCTAAAATTTCCGATGCCGATGCACTGCCATTATCCACTAGAACGGTTACAGGTACATTATATTTTTTCCCTGCGACAGCTTTTGTAATAACTGGCTCCTCGTCTTTTTGCTGCACTTGTACAATCGCTTTACCTTCTGGTACAAATAAATTTGAAATTTCAACCGCAGCATCTAAGTATCCACCTGGATTTTGGCGTAAATCAAGGACAATCCCTTTCATGCCTTTTCCTTCGTACTCAACAAGGATTTTCTCTAGCTCTTTTGCTGTTTCTTCATTAAATGATGTAATTTGGATATGTGCAATATCTCCATCTAGCATTTCACCATAAACCGTTTCAACAGGAATTTCATCGCGAATAATCGTCATTTGAATAGGTTCAGCATTTTCGCCACGTTTCACTGTAAGCTTTACAGGTGTACCCTTTTCGCCACGAATAAGTGCTACTGCTTCTGAAGCGCTAAAGCCTTGAATGCTTTTACCATCTACTGTTAAAATAATATCTTTTGGTAATAACCCTGCTTTTTCAGCGGGTGAATTTTTAATAGGTGACACAACAGTAATAAAACCATTACGTTCTTGAATTTCAGCACCGATACCCTGGAAGCTTGAAGATAATCCCGAGTTAAATTTTTCTGCTTCATCCCTTACCATAAAATCAGAATACGGATCTTCTAATGCATTAAACATGCCGTTAATGGCGCCATCCACTACTTTTTCATCATCGATATCTTTGTAATACTTGCCTTTAAGCATATCAAATGCTTCGTATAGTTTTGTAAATTCCGCACGTTCAATTGGGACTTTTACTTCTACCACTTTCTTTTCACCGAAAGTTAACGCAAAAATGGTTAAGCCCGCGGTAATTAAGATTGTAAAGAACATCAGCATAATAAACTTAAACGGCTTCATCTGAATAAATTGGCCTGCAGGTTTTACCTCTACTTGTTGTATTTGCTCTTGCTGTTGTTCCAAACCATCTTTTTTCTGTTCATCCATCTTGATTGTCACCACTCTCATATACACTAACTTGTTGTCACACTATTACCATCTTAACAGGTTATAGAGGAGACGAAAAGAAAAAGAGTGTCAAAATTTCATGACAGCTCTTGTCCCCCCTACTAACTTCATAAAATTGTACATTAATAAGCTACTTTTTTAGATTCCATACGTTCGCTATTAATAGCACAATGGTCTAAAAAACTTCCTATTTTACAATTTTTCATGAAAATGTGCCTCAGATACCTTCTGAGGCACTGCCCTTAGCTGCTAAGTTTTAAGTATATAATAGTACTGCCTTTCTATTTTACTCATTTCCTAAAAGTAGTCAACTAAAATACTTTTATAATTAGCCGATGAGCCATTATGCATCGATAATGTATGTCAGTTGCGCTAATTTAGCAGCCTTTATTTTATTTTCTGCACTTTTAGCAGCACTAATGCCTGTAAAAGTCCCTGTTTTCACCCGAAACTTAGACCCCTCCTGCTCAATATAAGCTACCCAGCCAAAACGTTTTCTCATCACATCTAACACGCTTATTGCTGCGTTTCGTGTACTATATGTTCCTGTAATAATTCGATACTTCGATAACTCGGTAGGTGGTTTTTCGGGCTTTGGCGTATCTTTGCTTGTTACCATTTCCAAAAAATTAGTCCATGAGATTTTCCCTGCACGCATATTTCTAGGACAGTTTTTGCCACTAAAATAATAGTGTTGCACGACATTTTCGATAGCTATATTTTCATCATTCATTATTTTTGCTATTAAACTCGCCGCATTTTTTACTGCCTTATTATAATCTCCATCGCTATTAACACATATTTCAACTTGAATGCCTTGTGTATTGCCTATATACGTTCCAGCTCCCCAGCATTCCCAATAATGTTCAAAAGATTGTATGGCCTCTTGATCATCGACTTGCCAATGCCAACTAGCATTTCTACTATTACCGTTTATTTGGAGTCGAGCATGGGCATCTGCATCTGCACCAACGCTTGTATTGTCTGTTTCATGAACAACAATATATTTTTTTGCATTGTTTTTGCCATTTGTAATTTTTGCAGCTTGAGTCGCAGCGACTAATTTTTGACGTATTGATACCACGCGATTCCCCCCTTCCAAAAGTAGATTCGTTTTCGCTTTCTAAAATGACGTATTTATTGTAGTGTTACTTTCCTTAAATAGTGTGTATAGACTATCGTGCTTTCTTTTATAGTATGTGTTCGCACTCATTTTGTTTGTGTTTTTATATACTCTCATTTACAAAACTACAAGACTTTCGTTATGCTAATTGTAGTGATTACGTGCTTCAATAAGAATATTAGTAGATTGTGGAGAAAGCTTAAAATAGCGGATTTTACTTTCGGTTGCCAAAGAATGCAAAGGACAAGGACAGCATCCACATTGGCAATCCAATTCAAAAAACTTATATTAGTATTAGTGGAGACGCGTGAAATATTTGAAACCATTTACATAACGTATATACAACAAAATGGATTGGAGGAGGACAAAGTGGAGACTTGGTCTATCTGACATGGGGAAACGTAAAGTCCAATGCCATCATATGGACACTATCACATAAAATCACACTAATAGATTTAGCTAAAGTTTGAAAAAGTGAAAAAGAAATGATTTGGAGGGAATCACATTGTTAAAAATATTACGTATATTATTTTCAATAGTGGGCATATGTTTGGCATTGTATGGCTTCATTACAAAAGACTATAAGTTTCAAGCATATATGATACTATTTTTAGGCTTAATGATGTTAATAATGGGTATACAAGAATTTCAACACCAAAAGAAATTTACAGGTTGGTTATTAATCATCATATGTCTTTTTTCTTTTTTTGTAGCTATTCAAAGTTTTACTTTACTTTGATAACCGTTTTTTATAAAAAGATATTGTCACTATATAATATGAAGTCGTTTTCATTAACCTCCTGTTTTTAACCATTAACTACCAATAATAACGGTGCTATGTTACAATTATTTGAAAATAATTGCTAGCAAAGGAGGTGAAATTGGTATGGCTTATCTAAACGATTTACAATATTATTTAGATAGTAGTTCTATTGGTTTGTTATTAGAACTTATTTTAGTTACTACTTGCATTTCCACAATTATTTTCTTCACCACGAAAAACAAATATATTTCCTATTTAGCATCGGCACCTATATTTTATTTTATGTCACAATGGTTTTATCAAAATACCCATTTATTATTCATCATCATAGCAATGACGGTACAAGCCTTTGTTATTGTATGTATTCAGAAGAAGCAAATTAGTCAGGATGCAAGTTTAAAGAGCGAAACACTTTAATTATGATTCTACGAATTAGGACTTATGCCATTTACATTAAGTGTAATCGGCTAAGTCCTTTTGTTTAAGCATCAAAACATTAGAATAGTGATTGGAGGTATATAAGTGATTTTGAAAATACTGAACTCTATTATTGGAATATTGATAATATTTATTGGGTCTATTTTCATAAATATAACCGTCTATAATGAAACAATGAAAACAATGACTTATAAAGGTTTTGGCTTTTTCATGATGATTGTTGGTATTTTATATCTCAAAAACTTCGCAAAAATGGGAAAGCAATAAATAACTCAAAAGGATAGCACTAATGGTCATTTACACACACCAGATAAATGCATTTAATTTTCAGAATTTTTTCCGTGCCTGTCACTCCCAGTTTCCCAGGTTAAATCTTTATATCATACTTGACAACTTGGTTTAATAACCGTATTATCAACTTCATATATTAGTTAGAGGTGATCTGGTGAATTTTCAAAATCAAGTAGCACAATTACATACACTTTTCGATGAAATTGTAGCAAATCGTCGTTATATGCATATGCATCCTGAATTATCATTTGAAGAAGACAATACAGCCATTTTTATTGCCGAGACTTTAAAAGCATATGGTATCTCATTCCGCGAACGAGTTGGTAAAAAAGGAATCGTCGCTAGCATTGATGGCGCATTACCAGGAAAAACAATCGCGTTCCGTGCCGATTTCGATGCTCTTCCAATCAATGATGAAAAGGACGTGCCCTATAAATCCACTGTACCTGGCGTTATGCACGCATGTGGACATGACGGACACACCGCTGCACTACTTGCATTCGCTAAAATCGTGCAACAAAATAAAGAGCAATTAAAGGGCTCTATTCGTTTAATTTTCCAACCTGCGGAAGAAAAACCACCAGGTGGCGCAAAATTTATGATAGAAGATGGCGCACTTGATGGTGTGGATTATGTATTTGGCGCTCATTTAGCGTCGGACTTACCTTTAGGAAAACTTTCAACTGCCGCTGGTCCAATTATGGCCTCTGTTGACGCATTTACGATTAAATTATTCGGGAAAGGTGGACATGGAGCCTATCCACATACAACGAAGGACTCAATCATCGCAGCGACTCAGCTTATTCAAAACTTCCAGCAAATTGTTAGCCGCCGAGTAAATCCAACTGAGGCTGCAGTTGTCACTGTTGGTAGTTTACACGCAGGAAATGCATTTAATGTTATTGCAGATACTGCTACATTAGAAGGTACTGTTCGTACATTAAATCAAAATGTACGTGACCAGATTGAAAAAGAGATTTTCGCTATTTTAGAAGGCTTAAAAGTTTCAAATTATGTAGACTATGAAATCGATTATTTAAAAGGCTATCCAGTGTTAATTAATACAGAAGAAGAATCTGTAGTAGTGGAACAATTAATAAAAGAGCACTTTACAGCAGAAGCGTTTGATATGAAAACGCCCGTATTAGGCGCGGAAGACTTCGCCTATTACTTACAACATGTACCTGGAAACTTTATTCACGTCGGCTCTGCGAATGAACAGGCAACTACACAATTCCCTCACCACCATCCGAAATTTGATTTTGATGAACGGGCATTGTTAAATATCGCGACAATATTTTTAAAAATTGTTGATTATTGCGGTAAAGTCGAATAAAAAATGAAACGGATTTGAAGAATTAAATTTTCAAATCCGTTTTTTCGTTTGCAGAGGGAAAAAATGTAAGCGGAAAATGCTAAATGCAAAAAGGGACAAATCCGAAAACTAATGACTTTTACGGATTTGTCCTTTTACTACTTTGAATTATGTGGGTCCAGTGCATCTCGCAATGCATCCCCGATATAGTTAATGGCTAACACTGTCAATAATATGAAAATACCTGGTGGAATCCAAAGCCACGGTTGATCCGTTAAAATCGAAATCGACTGGGCATTAGACAGCATATTTCCCCAGCTTGCATCTGGTGGCTGTACACCTAAGCCTAGAAAGCTTAATGCTGCTTCATCTAATATTGCACCTGCAACGCCAGATGTTGCATAAATCAAAATTGGTGCAACCGTATTCGGTAAAATATGCTTAAACAAAATACGTGGCGTACTATATCCTAATGCAATACTCGCTTTCACATAGTCTGATTGCTTAATCGCTAAGACATTTCCGCGCACAAGTCGAGCAATACCAGGCCAACCTAATACCCCTAAAATTAAAATGATATTCGTTAACCCAGGCCCTACAATACTTGCTACAACTAAAATAAACAAAATATATGGAAATGACATAAACATATCTGTAATACGCATTACAATGCCATCTATCATGCCACCAAAATACCCAGAAATTAAACCTAACACCGTACCGATAATCGCAGAAATTGCCACAGCTCCGATACCTACAGCTAGCGAAACACGTGCTGCATAAATAACTCGACTCAACACGTCTCGTCCCACTTGATCAGTTCCTAGTAAGTGCTGCAAAGAAGGTGGTGCACTAAATTCACCAGTAATTTCAGCAGGGTCAAATGGAGCAAAAATCGGCGCAAGAATGGCTGCCATCGTTACAATCGCTAAAAACCAAAGTCCCATTACAGCTAATTTGTGCCGTTTGAATCGTTTCCAAAACATGTCCTTCGTATTCGATATAGCAGAATCTTCACGCCAAGTGACCGTTTGCTCTGTATCATATTGTTTTTTATTAAAATATCGCTTAAATATACTCATCGTTTGCCACCCCCAACATAGCTTTTACGAATACGTGGGTCGACAAATGCGTATACAATATCCGTTAAAATATTGGCAGCTATTACTACGAAAGCTGCCACGAGGTTTAATCCCATAATCGTTGAGTAATCTCGACTCATAATGGATGAAAGTGTAAGCTGACCGATTCCCGGCCAAGAGAAAATTTGTTCGATGACAACTGCCCCACCAAATAAAATCGAAACCTCTAAACCGACAATTGTGACAATTGGAATTAAAGCATTTCGCAACGCATGTTTATTCACGACATAAAATTCCTTCACACCTTTTGCACGAGCCGTACGCAAAAAGTCTTGTCCCATAATTTCAAGCATACCCGAGCGCACATAACGAATGTTCCGCCCAGCAACGTTTGCGACAAGCACCGTCACTGGTAAAATCATATGCCATATAAGTGAGCCAAGGCTTCCTTCAGAACCTAATTCTTTCATACCGCCTGAAGGCAACCAGTTTAATTGAATCGAGAAAATATAAACTAATAATAAAGCGAAAAAGAAATTTGGTATGGAAATCCCTAAAAATGAACCCGTTACAAATGTATAATCAAGTTTTGAATATTGCTTCGTCGCACTATAAATGCCAATTGGAATCGCAATCATTAACCCTAATACTAAAGCTGTTCCCATTAAAATAACGGTCGGACCCATGCGGCTGGCAATTAACTCTGTTACGGGCTCATACGTAATCATCGAATAGCCTAAATCGCCATTTAACACTAAGTTTTTTAACCAATGCCAATATTGAATGTAGGCTGGGTCATTAAGCCCTAGTTCTATCATTTTAGCCTCTCTTGCCGCATCTGGTAGCTTGGGGCTTACAAGCATATCAACAGGATTACCTGGTGCCATTCGCATAATAATGAAGTTAATAACCGATACACCAAATAGCACGGGGATGGCGATTAATAATCGTCTTAAAATATAGCCTATCATGCATCTATCCCCTTTTCACGCTGAATAATACTTCGTTTCGTCGGATCTGGCTTTGGATAAGCACTTAATAATTTTTTTGTATAGTCATGTTGTGGGTTTAAGAAAATTTGCTCTGTCGTACCCATCTCCACAATTTTGCCTGCATACATTACAGCTATTCGATCACTAATATATTTCATTGCACCTAAACCGTGCGCAATAAATAAATACGTTAAGCCCAATTCATCTTGAAGCTGTTTAAACAAATTTAAAATTTGCGCTTGAATCGATACATCTAATGCAGATACAGGTTCATCACAAATTAATAATCTAGGTCTTACAGCTAATGCCCGAGCAATGCCGACACGTTGGCGTTGACCACCAGAAAACTCATGTGGGTACCGTCCCTTGGTCGTCGCTGGAAGCCCCACTAACGCAAGTAATCGCTCTACTTCCTGTTGTATTTCATGCGTGGGGACAATTTTATGTACGCGTAGCGGTTCTGCAAGTAATGATCCGATTGTTTGTCTTGGATTTAGTGAAGAATAGGGATCTTGGAAAACAATCTGAATTTGTTGACTTAGACTTACGCGACCTGTTCGATAATCCATTTGTTGACCATCAAATAAAATTCGGCCACCTGTTTTCGGTTCTAGGCCAATAATTGTTCGCCCTAATGTTGATTTTCCACAGCCTGATTCTCCTACAAGCCCAACTGTTTCACCTTCATAGATTTCGAATGAAACACCATCTACCGCTTTTACATAATCGGTTTTTAAATTCATAAACCCCGTTTTATATGGATAGTAAGTTTTAACATCTTCTAATACAAGTAACGGAGAGTTATTTCGTTCAGCTTTGATTGTCATGACTACTCTCCTCCTTGTGCAATACCTTTTGCCATTCGAAGCATCTCGTTTTATGGCCACTATCGACTTCAATTAATGGTGGTTGTTGTTTTTTACATTGCGCTGTTGCAAAAGCGCAACGATTTGCAAAACGACAACCTACAATATTTTGGTACCGTCCCGGTATCGTCCCTGGTATTGCCTTCAATTGTTTACCGTCAAAATCCATGGATGGAATAGAATCCATTAGGCCCAGTGTATACGGGTGTAATGGTCGCTCAAATAATGTAAAAACATCAGCTTCTTCGACAACTTGCCCTGCATACATAACGATGACACGATCTGCCATTTCTGCAACAACACCTAAATCATGGGTAATAAGTAAGACAGCTGTTTGTAACTCCGTACATAAATCATTCATTACGCGCATAATTTGCGCTTGTACCGTGACATCAAGTGCTGTTGTTGGTTCATCCGCAATTAATAGTTTTGGTTTACATACTAAGGCGATGGCAATCATGACACGTTGACGCATTCCACCTGATAATGAAAATGGGAATTGCTTCATCACGCGTGTAGCATTAGGAATACCCACTTTATCTAACATATTTTGCGCAATTGCTTTTGCTTCCTTTTTATCGACATCTGTATGGAGTAAAATGGTCTCTACTAGCTGATGACCAATTGTAAAAACAGGATTTAAGGCGGTCATTGGCTCTTGGAAAATCATTGAAACTTCATTCCCACGTAACGGTTGAAACTCTTTATCAGAAAGTGCTGTTAAGTTTTTACCTTCTAAATTAATCTCACCTTGCACAATTGAACCGCGCTTCCCTAATAGACGCATAATAGAAAGTGCCGTTACGCTCTTCCCGCTTCCCGACTCTCCTACAATCGCCAATGTTTCGCCTTTTTTCACATCAAAGCTTACATCGTCGACACTGACTACTTTTCCATATTCAGTTTCGAAAGCCGTTTTCAGCTGTTTTACGCTCAGCAAACTCTCCATATAAACACGTCCTATCTCTCTATTTAACAGTCCACTCATGTACGTTAATAAACATACCGAAGTCGCTTGGTGTAGCGCCTTGAACACGTTTATTTACTGCTCCTAATGCTGTTGTTGCATAAATGGAAGGCATTGGTACTTCTTGTTGTGTTATTTCTTGTAATTCACCATACAACGCTTTTATTTTCACTTCATCTACTTCAGTCGCTAATGCAGCTAAAATTTCATTCACACGTGCATTGTGATAAGCGTTTGGATTGCCTTCCCCTAAGAAGTAAGAAATATCAGGAAGTGGATTAATCGGTGTAATCGATACTGTTAAAATCGCTAAATCATATTTCTGACTTACAATTTCATCAATAATCGTTCCGAAATCCATCATTTGGATTTCAGCTGTAATACCTGCTTCACGTAAGTTTTCTACGATGATGTTTGCAGCCTGCTCTAATGTTGCATCACCTGATAACACAGCTAATTTCAACTTTTTGCTTGAATCCCATCCAGACTCCGCTAATAATTGTTTGGCTTTTTCTAAATCATACTTAACGGGTTTAACATCTTCATTTAAGTATGGGCTGTTGCTTGGGAAGAAGCCATCTGTTACTTCACCCGCACCTTTTAATAGATTATCAATAATTAATTGACGGTTCATCGCATATGAAATGGCTTGACGTTGCTTGGCATCCGCTACAACATTTTCATTAATATACATATATTGTGTAGCTAATGGTTCACCATAAGCCGTTGTTAATGTATTTAAACCTTGCACATTTGCATAATCTGATACCGGAATAACACCTGCAGACGGTATGTTCATATCAATTTCACCGCTTTTTAATTGAGCAGCAATTTGATTTCCTTGTAATACCTTAAAGTTTAATTGATCTAAAGAAGAGGCACCTTTGAAGTAATTTTTATTGGGTACCATTTCTACATAATGTGAACGATCCATTTTTGAAATGATGAATGGACCAGATGTAACGGTTGGATTTTGCATAAAATCACTTGCATTTAGCTCTTCCACTGCAATTTTTTCAAGTTGTGCCTTTGGTAATGTTAATAAATAACGCCCTACTGTATCTTGGAAAATCGATAACGTTGTTGGTTTTTTGTTTTAATTTGAATTGTATCTCCATCTACTTTTGTCACGCCAGAAATAGAACTAGAACCTTGTGGTAAATAACCGCTATCATCTAAACCTTCCACAATAGCAAACATGTACGCATAATTTGACGCTACGACAGGATTTGCCATTAATTGCAATGTGTAAATTACGTCATCTGTTGTAATATCTGTACCATCTGTCCATTTTGCTTCTTTGTTTAAGTTAATTGTAAATGTTTGATTATCTTGTGTTGTAATAGAATCAGCTAACATTGGCTGATAGTTTAATTTTGAATCTAAATCAACTAATGGTAAAAATAATAGATTTGAAACATAAGTAGAAACTAATCCACTTGGTTGTAATGGATTAATGTTACTAGCTGGGTACGTAACACCGATATTGACAACATTTTTATCACTGCTTTTTCCCTTAGAAGAAGGTTCATCGTTACCACATGCTGCTAAAACCACTAGTACTGCCATTGTTAATAACGCTAACATAAAATTTTTCGAGTTTTTGAACATTGTTATTTCTCCTATTTCTCTAAATTAGGTGCTTCATTATGAATGTAATGAAATGATTTGCTTTTCGCCCGCTTCAATCTTACTTTGTATACGATTACTTAAAGGAGGCATCGGACAGTTAAAAGAAGATGAAAATGCGCATGGCGGTAAAAAGGCTTTATTAAAATCAAGAAGTACCGTATCATCGTCTAATTGTTCGATGACTAACATACGACCCATACTATATGTTTCGTTACCGCTTGTTGCATCTCGGAAAATAATAATTGAATATCGCCCAGATTGAAATGGTCGAAGCCTATAATGTACTCCGCCAATTTCCACTTCAATGACCCCTATTGAAGCATGGCTACGCGCTGCACGATGAGCATCACCCGTATGAGAAAATTCAATCATCGCATCATCTTTTATAAGCTTTCCGTTATAAATTGCTTGTTTGTTCATTTCGTATGCAGCAATATGGCTAAACGTTTGCAGTGCAGGGCTGTTTTCATCCCAAATGGCTAATAAATGCATAGAGCCAGGCTGACTAGTTGCCATTGCAGAGATGCCATTCGGCGTTTGCACGATTGTTTCATCCGCAATTATATGCACCTCACTTTCCACTAGCACGCCGTTAATGAATAATTGGTCTTCAGCAGTTGCCGTTAATGTAAGCCCTAGTTCGGATGGACTTGTCGGCTTCCAGCTTCCAGCAATTTGTTTCACTGTTGTTTCACGCATTAACTCATGCATTGCGATTAAAGTTAAATCACCTTGTGCACCCGTCACGTCTATATGGCGTTGCTTATGCCAGGCTTGTAATTGTTCGGTATACATATTTGCCTCAGTCCTTTAATAAAAATTCACGTACAACGTTTAAGAAGTCTTTATGTTCCTCGATAAATGGCATATGACCACTCTTTTCAAATACAGCCAACTGTGAATTTTTAATTAATGAATGCATTACTTCTGACTGTGTTAATGGCGTAATCCAATCGTGACGGCCTGCTACAATCAAAGTAGGTATTTCAAGATTAGCAATTTGTGCGCGCACATCGTATTGTGGCATTAAATATTTGAATGTATAATTTGTAATTTCTAAAGATCCAATTGGACGGCTTCCTGTATCACCACCTAGTTCCTCTTGATAATCGTACCAATATAAATCCCAGCAAATATCCCACCATTGGATTAAATGATTGTCATCACGAATGTTTCCTTCAAATAACTCTGGAATAGTTTGAACTTGTTGTTCCGTTCCAATACGTTGCGCAAACGCTTTAGCTTCTTTATAGAAATCATAGCTTGGTGCAGTGTTAACTAGTAATAACTTACTTACCGATTGTGGGTAGCGCGTAGCATATACTTGGGCAATCATTCCACCAAAAGAATGTCCTAGTACAGCAATTTTATCTAAGCCTAAATAATTACGTAACGCTTCAATATCATCCGCTAACTGTTCGAATGTTGCTGTCGTCACATCGATACGCTCTGATTGACCGTTGCATCGTTGATCTAAATAAACAATCTGGTAGTATTCGGCTAGTGGCGTTAACCACGGCTTAAAATCGGAGTGATCACTACCTGGACCACCATGTACTGCAATAAGCACCGGTTTTTTTACCATCTTTGGTCCTAGTGGAATATACCCTGAACCTTCTACATCAAAATAAATTTTCGTTCCATTAATCGCTGCAAACATTATGTTCCTCACTTTATTAGATTAATTTTATTTATATAATAATTAAAACTACTTAGTTATTATCTTAATTCCTATTTGTTTAGTCAAGTTTTTTCGCAATAGAATTACTAGAGTGAAAGTTGAGTAAAATTATATTATAAAGTTATTTTTTCATAAATAAATACTGTTTTCGCGCAAATAACATTTTTTACACTAAAATTAGTCCTTCAGTGTGAAAAACAGCAATTTCTAGTATATTGGGTCAATTAATCCGGACATAACTAAGTTCTTTGTTTTTCTAATATTACAAAAATTAGAATTAAGTAGGACTCCATGGACAACCATAACACTATCAATCCCATGGAATGAACATCGCTAAAAAAACAGCTTGCCATGTACAATTTATTATTGTATTTCGCACAATACCAAAAACTGCTTAAAAGCAAAAATTCTTTAAATAGGGCTTCAACTATTTCTCCTCTAAATCAAATATTTAAACTATAAACTACTTGCTATGATTTATCAATTTCTTTTATTGTGTTGCGAGAGTGCTAAACAATTTAATTTTCCGTTTAGCGTTCCCCCTTCATGCTTCATGCCCGTCACAATAAAAAGAGCAATCCGTTCATATTTTCGGATTGCTCTTTCGTATTTATTCACGTGCTACTCTGCGTCCACCATATGGGATGCAAAGTTTTCGTTATGGATTTCTTCATGAACAGGGATGAAGATGCTAACCTGCTCGGTAGGTTCGACATCGTCATTGGCAACCGAGTGAACGACCCCTTTTGGTACAAGGAAAGTGTCCCCTTCTTGATAGGATTTCCACTCCCCATTTTGCAGAAGTTTTACTTTCCCTTTTGTAATATGAATTACTTCTGCCACGTCGTGATAATGGGGCAATACGGCTCCACCTACTTCTATGCGTTCTCTTAAGACCGAGCTAACACTGACGCCGAGTTCATTTGCCTCTTTGGCACTTAGAAGCTCGCGGTGATAGACTTTACGGTGCTCTGTAAATACATTCCACTTTAATGCTTCGCCAATTTTTACTTTCGTTTTGTTTTCGTTCATTTCCAATTCTCCTTACTATACATTTTCATTTACTTGTAATAGCTGATTCAGTTGAAAATAACGGTGCCTGTCTTACCAAGAATGGCATCCTTTGCTTTCTCTAGCGAAGTGATGATTGATTTGCGACCTTGTTTCCCCTTGACGAATGATATGGCTGCCTGAATTTTTGGAAGCATACTGCCTGGTGCAAAATGCCCTTCTTTCATCAACCTTTCTGCCTCTTCGATCGATAACTGATTCAGGTTTTGCTGATTTGGTTTCCCAAAGTTAATTGCGACTTTTTCGACAGCTGTCAATATGAACAGAAAATCTACATTCAACTCATCCGCTAAACATTTACTTGCTAAATCTTTGTCAATAACCGCTTCTACGCCGATTAAAGCATGATTCTTTTCCTCCACTACAGGTATACCCCCACCACCAACAGCGATGACAATACGCCCTGCATTGACTAAGTCTTGGATAATATCTTTTTCAACGACTTTAACCGGAGCAGGCGATGGAATAACCCGACGGTAGCCACGTCCTGAATCTTCTATATAATGGTCACCCGTTTCAGCCATTAATCTTTCAGCCTCTTCTTTTGAATAAAAAGGACCAATTGGCTTTGTTGGATTTTGAAAGGCGTGATCGTTCTTATCAACTACTACCTGACTGACAACTGTTGCAACTGATTTGTTAATTGAGCGTTTTAACAGTTCCTCATGGAGTGCATTTTGCAAATGGTAGCCAATATACCCTTGGCTCATTGCCCCACATTCAGCAAATGGCATACTAGGAATATTTGCATGTTCCTTTGAGCCCTTTTCGAATGCCAAATTGATAGAACCGACTTGCGGCCCGTTACCATGGGCAATCACTACTTCATGACCTTGTTCAATTAAATCAACAATTGGCTTGGCTGAATCGTGTACTAATTGTAGTTGCTCTTCAGGAGTAGAACCGAGTGCATTTCCTCCAAGCGCTATTAATATTCTACTCATTTGCCTCTTCCTCTCCATATAGTTTATAGAAACGAAGCAATCCTTTTTCGAAGCATTCCTTTGGAGGATGGACAATGCCTGCGCCAATCTGCCCGATTCCTGCTACTTTATGTGCCATGCCGGTATTAATAACAGGAAGAATGTTTGTTTCAATCACTTTTCGAACATCAATTCCAAAGGCAGCTCCGCGGAAATTTAGCGTTGGTATAGCATAATTGCTATTTTCACTTACTGTAATGTCATACATTTGTTCGCTATATTGAATAGCATCTTCTACCTCTCCTCCAACAAATTGAACAATTGCAGGCGAACCGCCCATCGCAAACCCACCAATTCCCATTGTTTCCGTAATGGCACTATCCCCTAAATCCCTAGTTGCATCCTGCTCTGAATAGCCTGGGAAATATAAGCCTTTAATAAAGTTTGCCGGTGCGGTAAACCATTCCTTGTCACCTAGCCCGCTAATGCGAATACCAAATTCAACCCCATTCCTCGCCATTGTCGTAACAACCGTGGAATATGGAACGCCGTGTCCTGCATCAAGTGAAGCTTTACATGCTGGCATGGACAGGTTCAAGAAATAGTGTTCATTGTTTTGAATAAAGCGCAAGACCTCTCGCAATGTGTCCGTCTTGCAATCTGTTTGCATAAAATAGTCAGTCATTTCCCTATAGAAAAGGCTTGTTGCTGCCTTATTGCGGTTGTGGCACTCATCTCCCATATGAAGAGCCTGCGCGATGATGGCTTTTAAATCTATGCCATCTGTTAGGACAAGTGCCTTTTTCAAAGCCGGAGCAAAAACATCGCGCAGCCACTTTAGCCGATCAATTACATCGCTAGAAAAAGCACCAAAACGTAGCACTTTGCCTAGACCTTCATTAATCGTACAATATGCCCGGTTTCCATGTGTTCGATTTTCGATGATATGCACTGGCATGGAAGGAGAGACGATGCCCGCCATTGGTCCCACTGTTGAATGCTCATTGCATGAGCCAAATTCAATTGCTCCAGCCTCAATCAATGCTCTTGCTTGTTCCTCATCCGCTGCCATCCCTTCAAAAATAAGTGCGCCAATCACTGCCCCCTGCATCGGACCCGCCATGTTTTCCCATGCAATAGGAGGGCCAGCATGCAGTATTTTTTTGCTGTGCATTCCAGGTATGACATCAATAGCTAGTCCAATATCAATTAAGAAAGGGTGTGCATCTTTTATGCGTTGTATCGATTCTTGATTCGCCTTTTCCACTTTTTCATTTTCCTGAAAGAAATCTAATGCTTCGAGCAATTGTAGATTGCCCCCTGCAGGCGGTTGCCAGTCCACTTGGATGGTTTCAACGCCTTGCAGCTCCAAATCTTCTTTAAATTTGGATGTGCCGATATTAATTACTTGTAATGGCTGATTAAAAAGCTCATTCGCTGTACTCAATTTAATTGACCTCCTTTTGTACAAGCATCGCGGCAATTCTTGTTGCCATTTCATTGCTATCGGCAACAAAAGCGCCTATAGATTGAAGTTTCTTTAGTTGCTGCTGATAATCTTGTTTATCTTTAGAAGTGCCGCAAATATAAGTAACGATTGGCAAGTGCCTTCCTGCCTGTGTAGCCTCGTCTCTTGCTAATTGAAGCGTCTCTAGTGTTACACCTACCGGATCTTCATGGGCACCATATCCCAATTCAAAGTCTAATAACAGAACAGCAGTTTGAGGGTCTCGTGCTTCTTGAAGAATCCGCTCATTTCTAAGTGAAGGCTCTATCATCGGATGTGGTTTACCTTTTGTAAATTCATCATCGCCCATATCAAGCAACGTATGACCTACACTATAGGTAATGTCGTTAAGTTTCTCTTCCTCTTTTTTAGCGACATTACTTTTGACGCTTTTTCCTGAAGAACGGAGAATGGATAATGCTTCTGCTGTCAGCGTACCACCGCAGAATAATCCACGAATGTCTTGCTGAACATCTGCTAATTTTGCTTTTTCTTCAGCAATCCATCGTTGAACGCTCTTTGCAATGTCCGTTTCGATTACGGCTTGCGTATCAAGTAATTGAACAGATTTGCGGGCAGCATCAATTAATGTAGGAGAAAAGTTGGCTCCTGCTGCCTCAACTGCTTTTGCATCACCATCTAAAAAGCAAACTACAACGGGTTTTCGGCATTTTTTCACTTCTGCAAGAATTTTGTCCTGAACATTTCGCGCTGGAGGTTTAGAAATTAATGTGATGACCTTTGTATTGTCATCGTTCTCCAATGCTTGAAGCCCTTGAAGCATCATAATTCCGCCGATTGATTCATGGAGATCGCGACCTCCCGTACCAATTGCCTGTGTAATACCGTAACCAAGTCGATCAATTTGTACCGTCACTTCCTGTAGCCCTGTTCCAGAGGCTGCCACTAGTCCAATGCCTCCTTCGCTTACTTTATTGGCAAAGCACAGTCCACTGCGATTGATAATTGCTGTCCCGCAGTCTGGCCCCATAACGAATAAACCGTTGTCTCTCCCTATTTCCTTCAAAACTTTTTCATCTTCCATACTTACATTGTCACTGAACAACATAACGTGCATGCCTTTTTTTAAGGCTTGACTCGCTTCGCGCGCTGCATATTTTCCTGGAACGGAGATAATCGCCATATTAGCATTCGGTAAGAGATGCAATGCAGAAGTCAGCGTTTTCGCTGTATGATAATTGTCTTTTCCTTTCTTTACCTTTTTGGAAGTTAATTCTGTGTGGATAAGTGTTATCACTTCCTCTGCTCGCTCATCTGTATCTGTAATCAAGGCAATAATTAAATCATTTCCCGTAGCTACTTTCGCCTCATCCGTTAGCAGACCAATGTTTTCTAGCAACTCTTTGTTCATTTCGGTTGCCATCGAAACAACGGCCTGCTCGACGCCATCCATACGATTTATTTTGCTTGATAGTGACATTAATGTTACCGAGTCATGATAGGCGTTACTTTCTATCAATACTTTAGATGTCATAATTATTTTTCCTCCTTTAGGTCGATAAGCTGTTGATATGCTACGCTAACACCAGTCAGCATATCTGTCCCAGAGGTCGATCCCATTTCTAAAATACGCTGTAAATGAGGGATTGGATTACCATCTATGTTGTCCAATACATTAAGTAAAGCTTCGTTGACCTGTCCCTCCAGGCATTGCTTTAGCATAAAATAGCTTACCGTAGTCGTTCTACCTTTCAATCTCTGCAACCATTTTGCGCTACAGCTTTCCATTTTTTTATATAGTGGGGATTCAAAATACTGCCAGGTAGCTAATAACCCTGTTAGAAAATCAGCGCCAGACGGTGTTAACCCCATGCCAAGTCCCGCAAAGTTATCAAAAAACCTGTCAAACTTATCTGCCTTCATATCATCTTTTAGCTGCTCTAACCCTTCAAGAAACGGGGAGAAATAGATATTTTTTCGTGTAGCCATAGGAACCTCCCAGTCTGGATACGTGAAGCTTTTCCACGCCGCGTAGATTCCTCCTGTTGCTCCGTGTTGTAGGATAAAATTGTTTAATAGCCGCAAGCGGGATACAGTTGGCTTTAGCTTTGCTTGACAGTGCGGCTTAATATTCCTATTCCAAATGGCCGCATTGGAAAAATCCCATTGCCAATCGTTGATTTTCAATAAATTATAATCAATTAAACAAATAGATTTAGTCAACATTATGGTCGAACACATCATAGAAAAATAGTCATTCTGACAGGTTTTCATCATGCTAGGTGATTGAATCACCTCGTTCTTTGCTAAAGAAAAGAGCATTGTACCGTCATCAGTTGTGAAATTTACTACATTATCGAAAACACTGTGGACTACTCCAATTGGTTCACCAATTGATTGTTGGCGCATCCATTCAAGTAGACGACCGTCCATCTGATTGATTTTACCTGTATATGTTGGAATCATAGATATCACCATATTCTCATGATAGCTAGTAGAATTACGGATACGGGCATGCATTGGACATGTGAATGTAGCATGCCCTCAACTGTTTATTCTCTTAAATGAAAACGCTTTAGTAAATACTTCGTGCAAATGCTTTCTTCGTTAATCTTCAAGTGCAACAAGCAAATTTTTCGATGGAGCTGTCCACCCAAAGATGCCACCTTGCTGGTTAATCATGTGAATGGAGTCTTCATGGTCTTTTGGATCAAATGCTGCTGAGCAATCTTCAAGTAGTAAACAGTCAAATCCACGGTCATTCGCTTCACGAATCGTCGTTTGAACACAGACATGAGTCGTTACCCCTGCAACAAGCAAATGTGTAATACCTTTATTGTTTAAAATCACTTCAAGATCTGTTTGATAAAAAGAACCTTTTCCAGGTTTATCAATAATAACTTCGCCTTCAACAGGCTTTAGCTCGTCCACAATATCATGACCATACTCACCACGGATAAGAATTCTTCCCATTGGACCTTCATCACCAATGCCTGCTCCTTGCTTGCTGCCGCGTTTTAATTTACTTGGCGGGCAATCTGATAAATCTAGGCGATGCCCTTCACGAGTGTAAATAACCATCATGCCCTTCTCACGTGCAACTTCCAAAACCGTCTTAATAGTAGGAATAATAGAGCGTGTTAGCGTAATATCATTCCCTAGCTTTTCACCAAAGCCACCCGGTGCACAAAAGTCACGCTGCATATCAATAATGATTAACGCTGTTGTTTCTAACTCAAATTCAAAACTATAAGGTTTCGCTTCTATTGTATATACTTGATTCATGTAGATCTCCCTCTCGAATGGTATTCAAAACATCTAGCTTTAGAAAACTGACCGCAATGATTTTTTTGATGAAACGGAAAATAATACAGGAAAAACTTGAGTCCATTATATGGAGATAGGCAACTTAACTCAAACGTTTATAGTCCGACGTTATAAGTTAGCCTAATGAAGGAAGAAGATTTTATGTCTTTTTAGAAAAGACGCAGGACAGCGTTTACTAGCTCAGCACCTAGAAAGATTCCTACTACCCCAACAATACCAATAAGAGGGGGAGCCGGCACTGGTAGCTTGATGAATTTGAATAAAATGCCTACAAGTAAACCTCCTATGAATGACAAGATAATCTGCAACATCTTACATTCTCCTTTTTTAGTGGGATGTATTCATTAAAAACCGCATAACCCAACATTTTCTGGTGGTTCGTTTACGTACTCACATTTCTCTTTTCTTTGAGAGAATTGAAAAGAGAATCCATTAGTACACCTCCTAAAAATATACCTACCATTCCAAATATACCTACCAAAGGAGGGGCAGGTAACGGTAACTTAACTAAAGAAAATAATATCCCTACAATCAAACCACCGGCTAAAGACAAAAGATAGTCACGCATTTCCAACACTCCTTGTATTCCAAAGTGTAATACAGAAACTAAATACCTAAATCGTCTATGATGACTGCTGTTTATTGAAACCTCCCTCCTTCAATACCTACATGATAGCATTTGAAAGCGTTTTAATCATTGTAAGAAGTTGATATTTATTTCACTTTTAATTGGCAACTTTCTACAAAGCATAACGCCTTTTTTACAAAAAAAAGACATTGTCGAGAAGACAATGTCCAACGTAAAGTCGTCGCTAGGGTTCTTCACCCTCACCCTTTTTTCAGTTGTAAGTATTGATGCAATTGGTAAGCTAATGAAATTTCTGTTAATTCGAAGCCGTCCTCACCGTCGATGCCAAGTTCTTTCAGCTTATTGATTCGGTAACGCATCGTATTATAATGAACAAACATATCCTCTGCCGTTTTTTGCACATTTGTATTATTTTTAATGTAGTACTTAAGCGTTTCTAAAAGATTTGTATTTTTCTTTTTATCATATTCGAACACTTTCCCTAATTTTTCGGTTACGAAATCTTCCAGCATGTAAAGATTATCAACATAATGAAACAGTCGGAACAAGCCGATATCGCCATAAAAATGAACGTAGGACTGTTTTTGTAAATGTTCTTTATAAACTTGAAACACTAATGTTGAATTGTCATAGTACTCTTTCATTTGGTTAAAATGATGGACTGTATCGGATATACTAACCCCAAGATGTCCATTTTTCTCAAACAGCGTGACTATTGTGTCCCCTAGATTTTGGAGTTTTTTCCGAACATTCTTTTCAGACACCAGACTAATAAAACATACTAAAGAGTCATTAATATAAAGAACTTTGCAATTTTCTATCGGAACATCCACCATTTTAGAAGCCGAGCCCTCAATTAGACCTGAATCAAGCATTTTGTGAAATATCGCCAATTTCTTTTCGCTATCTTTCTCATTTGTTTTGATACTTACTAGAACAAGCGGAAATTGCAAGTTCCATCTAAACACTTTCGCTTTTTCAATCATTTCTGTTTGGGAAGTATATTGATTATGAAAAATGTCTCGGACAAAACTGCTTAAATGATTTCTTTCTTTTTGAAGCAATGTTTGCTCTGTTTGAAATAAAAAAGCGATTATAAAGGAGGCTTGTTCAATAGCAATAATTAAATCCTCTGTTAGATTTTTTTCTTTTTCTAACAATATGACCAAAAAGCCATAGTCATTGCCTCCTGCAAAAATGCACTGAATAAACAAATCATTTTTGTCATAAACGGTATCATCGACTTGCACAGAAAATGTGCTTTTGCTCGCATCTGAATTGTACGCCTTGTGTTGGATTGAAATTTTATGTTCGTTGTGAAGTGAAGACCCGACATATTCAAAATCATTGTTAAGAAGCAAGACTGGGGCATTAACAAGACTAGCAATCGAATGCACGAACTTGTTGACATCTGTGCCCTCCAATAATAACTCCAGTAATTGCTGATGCATCTTATTTCGAAATTCCAACAGCGATGTCTTTACGTCTAAAAACTTTGTCAGTACTTGATTAGTGAGTGTAGATAAGTTTGCACCATCTGGTAGCTTCATTAGCGGAATACCAAGTTCATTTGCTTGCTCCACCATAATGGTTGGAATTTCAGCGACATATCTTCCTGGCTTAATGGCAATTCCTGCAAGATTCAATTCAGCTAATTTTGGAATTAGTGTTTCAATATGCTCTGGTTTATCAGCAACAGGATACAAGGTAGTGAGTAGCAATCCGTTTTGATCGATATATGCGTAAATATCCGGAACTTCCATAAAATAGACATTTTCAACTCTGCGGCTCAATCCAGCCTCTCCTGCAAGGACTTCTACATCTTCAAATCCCTCCATGTTCAAAACATCACTTATTGTAATAAACATATTATCACTCCAGACGAGAAAAAAAGTTCCCTTATTTTCGTTTATTAGACCGCATGCATTATTACGTGACAGCTTCATGATGGATGGTTGTGGTGCTACCAAAGAAAAAACACACCGACAACCCATTTACTTTCAATGGATACTTCGTCAAACAAGATGTTTTTATTATAACACGAATAGCGACCACCCTTTGGTCCTCGACAATTAAAAGACAGTATCTTTATTCAAACATATGTATTTTCATAAAAATAGAATAGTGGAAATAAAAAAGACTAAGCTACCAGCAATAAGCTTTCTTAGTCACGGATGATGCTGTTCATTTTGTTGCAACGTCATGAAGCAGTCGCACTATTTCCAACCTTTTTTGTCGTCTTGATTATTGTATCTTTCTATTACGATACAATATTGTTCTTTAAATTTTTCATGGTTCGGATTGTACATTTGTACCAGATAATTGAGAGATAGCTCTTCGTAGTTAACGTTAACATACGGTATATGTAGGTCATTCTCGTCATGACCAATCCATACCCTACATAATTCTACGATTTGCTCTTCTCTAATATTTTTCTCTAGGTACGCCAGTAATTGCTTTGCCCTTAATTCCGAATATATAAAAGTAACTTCATAAATGAATGGATAACTTGTAAATTCACTAACATCATAGTAAGCATCTTTTTTAATGACCAACTCATTTAAGTCCTCATTATTTTCAACTACTACTATTTGGGCACTAGGATCCATCTTCTCCCAAGGTACCAACTCATGTGGTTTGATGCTAATTCCAGAGCTTCCCTAACAGTAATCGTCTTCGCTTTTGTTTCCACTTCTGGCATTGCATAATTTGTTGCAATAAATGAACAATGACTCAGTTCAACTACCTCCTAAATTCTAAATTAACTGTTTCCAATTAAGATCTTTTTCATCTTTATCATTAGGTTTTCTGACAAACTCTATGCATCTTTCTTCACAAGCCCCAAATACCATAAAGTTTTTTTGGGCTTGCCTTAAGGATGGAAGATTAGCTCCTCCTTCCCAATCAGGGTCATCCCATTGAACGCCATCATCTTCCCAAAAACAAATTGTACATATGGCATAAGTTCCTGGGGGTTCTTCGTCTAATGTTTTATATCCACAACAAGGACAAGTATATTTCATAACATCTCTCCTCTTTTTCTCTGACTTTACTTAAAGATTTGCAAAACAATTCCTTTGCCCTCTACTACCTCTACTTCAGCATAAGCACCATTGATAAAAGTTATTTGTGGAGGAACATGACCACAATCCACATCATAAATAATAGGTATCCCAAGCTCATCAGACAGCTCTTTATAAACATCTTCCACTGTGTAATTATTTACAGGCGTATTCGCATCACTTCGACCAAACATAATCCCTGCACATTGCTCAAACCAACCAGCAAGCTTCATTTGAACTAATGACCTTTTTAAATCTGGTGTGTTTAATTCACAATTCTCTAAATACCATAACACAGGCTCCCCACTGATATGTTGTTTTCTAAAGGTTTGGACATCACCATAAGCTGTCCCAATCAAATGTCTAATCACGTCTATACATCCGCCAAGTAAACGGCCTTGTATCTGTACTTGTTGATTGGACACAGTTTTCCAATAAGTTTGTTCTGCTAAATGAAAAACACATGGCGAGGGAGCATTGTGTTGCCATTCCTTTTGATATTTAGATGATGAATATTGCAGGACAGATTCCCCACTATTAGTCGATAATACAGCCTGCCACATGGCAGTAGTGTCATCTGAATATTCGCCTCTTAAATCTACAAGATTAGTACCATGAGCAGTAGCTATACCTGTTTTTAATGTAATTGCTAATAATAATGCACTGATATCTGAATATCCTACTACCCATTTGTTTTTTATCTGTTCAAAATCAATTTTATCAAGTATTTCAATTAACAGTTCCCCACCCCATGGAGGAATGATGATATTTATATGATCGGCACTCATCATTTCATTAAACTCATCCGCCCGTTTTTCGGCAGAAGCTGATTTAGCTTTTTCTTGAGTCCAAACCGTATCACCACAAATAATATGAAAACCTTTCGATTTCAGACGCTCACAGGATTGTTTAAACATCTCATGTAGCCCCTCCGGAACCCCTGATGAAGGTGCCGTTACTCCGATTGTTGCATCTTTTTCTAAGCGCGGGTATTTGATCATATTGATTCCTCCTGTTTTTTCATTATTTTACCAAATACAAATTAATCGAACAATGATGAAATTGGTGAAAACATATTAGATAAATTTTTAATCATACCAAAAAGCCACAACACGTTAATTGAATAACATTTGGTAGATTCCACATCATTATTGGACAACATAGTGAGCAATGCCTGTTGGACTTTTTTTATAATCTACATCACTTCTAGCCACATCTGATAGTAAGTCATATATACAAAAACAAGTATAGTTCAAATAATGAACTATACTTCAGACTGTAGACAAACTCGAAAAATTTCGAGTTTGCCTACAGTCTTTTTTCATTTTAAAATAAAAATAGATGTCTACTCCCGTTGATTTCCGCTACGTTCGGGCGCTTTCCGCGGGCACATCGTAAGCCGCAACCCTCGCTAACGCGTGGTCTGTTGTGTCTTACGTACTGTGCGTTCCCGCAGGAGTCGCCCGCCCATAGCCGTGTACTTAAGCTAAATTAAATTATTTTTAATAAATACCTCTTCTAAGTTAGTATAAAAATGAAAACTTAGAGGAGGTTTTTTTATGTACAATCAACACAATTTGTATTTGAAAGAATGTTTTCGACTTTTCCACCCGTATCATCTTGAAGAGCTAGCCAGAGAGACGGGATTTATTAAACGAGAACGTCAAATTTCTGCATCTGACTTTGTCTCACTTGTCTTTCGACAAAACGCGAATCTTGTACAGCCTTCATTAAATTGTCTATGCCGTGATTTAGAGAACCATCAGATACGCATCACTAAATCAGGTTTAAATAAACGATTTACGACCGAAACTGTCGACTTTTTTAAATCACTATTTGAGCGTCTATTTCAATATCAATTACAGGCCCCATTGGCAGAAATGAAGGTCAAGAAAAAATATCCATTTAAACGTGTTCGAATTTTGGATAGTACAAGTTTTAAACTGCCAAAAGCATATGAAAAACATTTTAAAGGAACGAGAGATGCCGGTGCGAAAATCCAATTTGAATTTGATTATGTAAGTGAGAAATTACTTTGGTTTCGTTTAGAAGATGGGAAGTCTGCAGATACAAAAAAGGGGATTTATTCTTGCAGGATTTAGGGTATTATCATTTGGATGTTTTTGAACAAATTCACCAATCGGAAGCCTTTTATCTATCAAGAGCTAGAATGGATTCGCAATTCTTTCTCGAAGTCGATAATCCTCCTTGTCATCCAGATGGTTCTTTCATTGAAAAACATCGCTACCAGCGTCTATACATGGAAGAAGAATTGAAAACATTACCTAGGGGACAGTATCGAGAATGGGATAAGATTTATGTCGGCAGACATAAAAAAATGTGCACACGCTGTATTATTTATCGTCATGATGAGAAACAAGAAGAAAAAAATGTCAAAAAGAGATTGAGAAGTTATCAAAAAAAATCTCGCTCTATTCCAAAAGAACATGTTGCTTCACTTTCGGGATTGACGATTTACATAACGAATTTGCCGCGAACAATTTCTGCCGAAAAAATAACGCAGTTATACCGTCTTCGCTGGCAGATTGAACTTCGTTTCAAAACATGGAAGTCCCATTTAAAACTTCATCAAATAAAAGACATGAAAGTGGAACGTTGGTTATGCCATATCTATAGCCAATGTATCGTTATGTTACTAAGTATGATGACCACAGGTTATCTTCGAAAGATTGTTTGGAAAACATGCAATAAATTCATCAGTGAAGATTTATCTATCCGTATGTTTTCGAATAGGATAAACCACCTTATTTTCGAAGCTAAAAAAAGTATGCGGAGTTGGAGTTTGTTCCTTAAGCGTCTTATTCCCACCACAGAAAAATACAACTTAAAAAGCACAAAGCTACAACAGCACACTTTATTTGTTTGATTGGACACACAAAAATCCAAAATAAGGTATTTCTTTATTTTGGGTTTATTTGTTATGCCCATATCTAAACACCATAATTATAACTTCCAAAAACAATCCTATACAACATTAAGCTTTTGAAAAATTATCAATTAGAACTTCAATATTTCTTCTAAAGTACACGGCTATGGTCGCCCGCCCTTCGCTCCAATCAACTTGATATGAATTGCTATCAATCAACTATAAATAAAAGAATCTATTTGAGGTGATGGAAAATGATGTCGAAAAATCAAATCAATGAACGTGAACAATTAGAAATACTGACAATTGACCAATTGGTGCCACAAGACCATTTAGTCCGAAAACTAGAAGCAGCGATTGATTTTTCGTTTATCTATCCATTAGTGGAAAACCTCTATTCATCTTTAGGGCGTCCAAGTATTGACCCGGTTGTTCTCTTTAAAATGACCTTTATTCAATATGTTTTCGGTATTCGCTCAATGCGTCAAACTATTAAAGAAATTGAAACGAACATGGCCTATCGTTGGTTTTTAGGATTTGGCTTCCATACAGAAGTTCCACACTTCTCTACCTTCGGTAAAAATTATGCGCGACGGTTTCAAGACACAGACGTGTTTGAACAAATTTTCTATCGTATTCTAAAAGAAATTCTGAAGAAGGGTCTCCTGCACGCGGACCATGTATTTATTGATTCCACGCATGTAAAGGCAAGCGCCAATAAGCGAAAGTATGATAAAAAAGTCGTTCGAAAAGAAACACGTGCTTATGAAGAGAAACTTCAACTGGAATTAAATATTGATCGTGAGGAACACGGAAAAAAGCCCTTCCCTCCAGAGAAATTTGAAAAAGACGAATGGAAAGAAATCAAGGAAAGTACGACAGACCCTGAGAGTGGTTATTATGTTAAGGATGAACGGACTAAGCAGTTTGCGTATTCATTTCATGCAGCGACAGATGAAAAAGGCTTTGTATTAGGTACGATTGTGACTCCAGGAAATGTGCACGATAGCTATGTATTGCAGCCACTTGTTGAAAAAATCATTGAAAAAGTGAAAAAGCCATTAGCGATTGCTGCGGATGCTGCTTATAAAACACCTGCCATCACTAACTTTTTATTAGAGAATCAAATGTTACCTGTTCTCCCTTATACACGTCCTAAAACAAAAGATGGTTTCTTTCGAAAGCATGAATATGTGTACGATGAGTACTATAATTGTTATCTTTGCCCACAAGGGCAGGTATTGAAATATACGACAACCACAAAGGAAGGGTATCGCCAATATAAATCGAATCCAACGATTTGTGCGAATTGCCCCTGGTTATCACAATGTACAGAAAGCAAGAATCATCAAAAACTTATTCAACGTCATATATGGGAAACATATATGGAAGAAGCTGAACATTTACGTCATTCATATGCTATTAAACAAATTTATGCAAAGCGCAAAGAAACGATTGAACGTGTCTTTGCAGATGCAAAAGAAAAGCATGGTATGCGATGGACAACCTTAAGGGGTCTTAAAAAATTGTCCATGAAGGCGATGCTTACTTTTGCTGCCATGAACTTGAAAAAGCTTGCTACTTGGACATGGCAAGCTGCTTAAGGAGATAGATCTGCTCATAGAGTATGGTCAACTCGGGAATAAAATCCAATTATTTACTATAAAAAATAACAAAAGGCATCAAGTTTAAAACTTCTTGATGCCTTTTGTCGACAATCTGAAGTATAGTTCAAAATAATGAACTATACTTATTTTTAATTCTTCAGTTTTCATATCACAGTAGAATATACCAAAACAATATTGCTTGTAAATTTTTTAATAATTAATGACCACGCCATGAAAACTTGGATTATTCATTTATATTCGTTTAATCAACAAAATAAAACTCAAAATTTACCCTTTTCCAATGCAGTCGCCCAATCTTTCCTATTATTTAGATTACTATAAAATATTGATAGTGAGGTATTATACGGAATAGATATCTGCTCAAATGAATATTCGTTGTCAATCTTCTCAACTATTACATATTTCGCCAAAGGATTCCCTGACTCCATTTTATAGTAAAATGGTTCAAATTCTTCATATGCCGGTAAACCTACACTTCCTGGATTAACTATTACTTTGTTATTTGGCAAATAAGTTATCATAGGGATATGTGAATGACCGCAAAATATAATATTTTGTGTTACTTTTTCAGATTCATTGACCAGCTCATTATTATCTTTAATTGTTAAATTTCCATTACTTATTTGATTAACCAAATATTCTTCGTCACTTGTGGGAGAAGCATGACAAAAATATAAATCGTCTACTTCAATAGAAAAAGGAAGATTTCTTAACCACTCTCTATGCTCTTCTTCTAACTTATCAATACAATATTGGACTGTAGGATTTTCTGAAAAATTAGATTCTAGTAATCTATCGCAATTTCCTTTTATACTTTTTATATTTGCTTCTTTTATCATTCTATATGTCTCTATTGGAAATAATGGTCCATATAAGCTATCTCCTAAATTGAAAATATCATTAATTTTACGAGACCGAATATCTTTTATAACAGCATGTAATGCATCTTTATTTCCATGAATATCTGATATAACTGCAAACCTCATGATACTGCCCTCTTTAATTATTTATTTTCAGTATACTTTCTATGTTATTTATTTTTCGAATAACTTCTTTTTCATTTTCACCTTTCAAAAGCATACCGGCTTTGGCATCTACCGATGAAGTCGCATGCTTATTAATAGCTTTGTCAGCAATCCACAGTTTCTCAATTTCAAACTCTTCTTTATTTAATTTTTCCACACAATAAGCATCACTCGTTATCATAAAGTAACCATAAGATAAATTATTTTCTTTTTCACCTATTTGTTTTTCTAGTTGTTTAGGGCTAATCCATAAATCATAACTAGCTAGGGAGATATTAATTTTATATTTTTGAGTAATATTATCTTTTATCATACCTCCGCCTGTTCTTGCTGCTACTTCACCAGCATAAAAATTCCCATACTCATCTTGAAATACCTCAAAATGAATTGCTGTTATATACTGTTCCTCTGGAAGAACACTGTAAATTTTTTCTGAATACTCCTTAAGAATCTTATATTCCATGGATGATTCCTGTAATAAGACTCCTCCAATATTTTTTTGCAAAAATTCATGAGGCGGATTCACATATTTCGACGGTATTATTAATAATGGATTATTTTTATAGCTTAGAACATCTACATGAAATACATTTCCGTTTATAAATTTTTCAAGTATGTAACTACCGTTAATTAAGTCCATTACATTGCCATGATTTTTAAAATACTTTAAAATCTCTTCTGAATTTTCAAAAATTTCAACACCTACTGAACCAGCTCCGCTAATTGGCTTTAGAACTATTTTTTTATGCTCATTTTGAAAATCTACTATTTCTTCTAGAGAATATGGATGACAATATGGTGTATACGGGATGTTTGCCATTTCAAATAGACTTTTCATTTTAACTTTGTCTCTAAAGAATATTCCAAAATTCGACTTTAAGCCTTGAATATTAAATAAAGACCTTAAACAGGATACTCTATAAACATCTTTTTCAGAATTTGATGCTATAAAATCGGGTTTGAATTTTTCAATTACATCACATATTTCTTTAAAAGCTTCTTCAGCAAAGTAATTATTTAAATGAACAACTTTAGTATTGTTATGAAACACTTTCCTTTTACTTTCTTTTCCTGTTATTAAAACAATCTCAAGATTTCCTTTATACATTTCAAATAGATGGTGATCAATTAAAGATGTAGAAGATGGTTGTTGCATTAAAAGAAATTTAATCATAATTTTCTCCTTCATTTATTGTGTTTAAAGTAAAGTTGTTTTCTATTTTATTTTTTATTGATTGTACTTCTTCTATTGTATTACCTTTAAATAATACATAACCAGAGATTGATGATGAATGAAAATTCTTATTCACTATATCTCCTTTTTTTAGTTCAACTTTTGAATCAAATACACCCTTAATCTTTAAAAAAGTTGTATTTTCTGAAATCGATGAAACCATTCCACTTTTTGTCGGTAAGCCAAACCATGCATTAATTCTAGTATCATATTTTTTATTTTTTATTTGTTTAATTCGTTCAATTACTCCAATCATATTATTCAAACTTAGTTCTATTACTACATCATCAAAGTCAATACTATACACTCTGTTTATTAAATCTATTATTTTACCTCCACCTGGCCTACAAGCTATTTCGCCAAGATATAAGTTATAATCTTCATCTAATAGAAATTCAGCATGAGTTACATATGAGTCTTGAATATTTATGTGGTTGATAATATTTTCATTTAAACTTTTTAGTTCTTTATATAATTTATGATTCTCCCCAATCATAAAGGATCCATGTTCTCTTTCTAACATTGGAGTAAAGTATTCTGATATTGAATAAAATAGTACCTTACCATTAATTACTATTGAATCAATATGAAATTCTTTTTTTATTTTTAGAAATGGCTCGATAATTACGTCTTTATCAGCTATCAATTTTATTTTAGTTTGAAAGTCCGTAAAACTATTAATTTTTTGAATTCCTTTTGCAGCGGAACCATATATCGGTTTTATAATCATAGGAAATTTATTACTTGTATCAATTTTAAAATCTTCAAACGATATGCATGGCAAGCAATAACCCAATTTTGAGAACTTTTCTTTCATTATATATTTATTTGTAAATAGCAAAGAATCATCATAAGACATTCCATTTATACCTAAGTAATTTCTAACAAATCCTGCTGTTAGTATTGCTCTTTCTGAAACAGCAATTATTGATTCTATTTCAATCTTACTTTTTATTTCTTCTATTTTTTTAATTATTTCCTCATAATCATTAATTGATTTTACATATTTTACAATCTCATACTTTTCAATTGAATATAGATCTTTATACCATTCCTCTATAATCAATATCCGTTTTATATTGTCTTTAGATTCAAATTTCTTTGCAAATTCCTTTTTATTAGCTCCGATTAATAGTATATTCTTCATATTAAATCACCTTTTTCTATTAATAGAAAAATCTTGAGAAAACCTAGAAGCCACAACTGTTTCAGAGCCAATATATTTACCATTGTATTTGTCGTTTTCTCCTTGAAGAGTCCAAAATGCTATTTTACCAATTTTCATAAAAGGATAGATTCTGATCTTTTCTAAAACCCTAATTTCTAGAGTCCAAGGAATAATAGCTCCGTGGTGACCAAGTGGAGCAGAATGTTGAATCCACATTCCCATTGAAGAAACCGATAAATCTGCTAATAATGTAGCAGCGTAAAAATTACTCCCCATCCTTTCATAAGTAGATGCTAGATAAAATTTATTTGGTTCCAACACAAATCCATCTTTAGGTATTTCTTTTTCTACCACTGTTGGTGTTTTTTTAAAATCTAAATTATAATCAGTATATTCCAATATTTTATTGCCGATTAAAAACCCATAACTATTTGGTTCTAAATTTTCTATTTTGAAATTATCAATTACTATTCTTCCTGTATTAATTTCTTTGTAAATCTCGTTTCCTGTTAATATCATATATTTCCTCCAACAAAGTATGTACTTTTTGTTTATACATCGTTAAATCTCCATTGTTTTCAATAATAAAATTTGTAGGTATTAAATTTATATTTTCTGAGGATTTATCTGAACGTGAAATGTCATTTCGATTTTTCAACCGCGACAATCTTATAGATTCATCAGCTTCTATACGAATAATAGAAAATTGATTATCTAAAAAATATTTCCCATCAATGTATGGATCTCTAAGATCATCATTAATTATAACTTCACAATCTATCCTATTCATTCTTTTAGAGAAATGGGAAACGAGTGAATAGGGATTTAACCCTCTCAATATATTAGCGATATTTTCCATCAAAATTTGATCTTGAAAACTTTTACCAGTGATATCGCAATCAGAAAATTCATAAAATTGATGTTGTAATGTATACAATGGCTCAGATAATTTTATGATTTCCGTGCAGCAACCCTTTTCCTCAAAAAATTTCTGTGCTAATTCTGAAAAAGTAGATTTTCCTACGCCCGACTTTCCTATAACCGATATCTTTATTGACAATTTTTACCCCTCATTTTTTTTAAAATTATGGATTTAACTTCTGTATTACTTTTTATGCTACTTTCTTTTAATTTAAAAGAACTTATGAATATTCCATTTAATTTATCACTATTATAAGTATGATGCGTAGCGGATCTATTAGGTTTACTAATTATGCTAAGATTTTTAGTTAATTCTGGATTAGGCATTACATTTTCAGCAAATACTATATAACATTTTTTATCGTTAAATGTTTGTAAATTAACTTTTTCCCCATTTATATCTACTAGCTCCTTTACCATTTTTTTTTTCGAAATAGGATGCCTATAATCTATTAATTTTGTTAATGCAGCTTTTAAAATTTTATTATCATGATTTTTGGTATTTTCGTATATAAAACCATTATTCACAACATGATATATTACATGTGATGTTTTTTCATTTGTATTTTCAAAATCGCCACTTGGTTTTTGTGCGTATCCGTTACATACAAGTAAATCATTTGGATGGAACATTGTGCTAACGCCATTCATTCCATGGTCGGAAGAAATTACAAAATCAAAATCCTTTTCTTCTTCATACGCGATTTCTAGTAATTGATCGGCATATTTATAAACTTTTAACAGTAATTCAAATGCTTTCATTTCATATTTTTTTGGTATTTCAATATCAGAATTAAGAAACCCTATAAGTTCATGACCGATATCGTCTGTGAAAGGTACATAAATTATTCTTAATTTGTTTTCACTTCTATTTTTAAAAATTTCATTTAGTACTAACTTATAATATTCAAATGATAATTTATATAAATCTAAATATAGATTCTCTGCTGTTCCATCTCCATCAATGTAGAATTGTTTTCCAAATAATCCTGTTCTATACATACCACCCAAAGTTTCACCTAGAAAAGGGTTTTTACCGATTGTTTTATTCAACAAAATAGAGTCATTTCTAGTGGAGGAATAAACCATTTCCCAAACTGCTGTTCGAATTAAGTATTCTTTTTCATTTGAATTTACTACCCTATACCACGCTGAATGTCCTTTATTCGAAGTAAAAAGTGTCCATTTTTTGTCATTTATACAAGTAAAATAATTATTTGATTCTAATTGCCATGTAAAAGCATCTTTTTTAATTGCCTTAATAATTCCAACTTCATCTTCTATATTTAATATATCTCTATTGGATAAGTCATAATATTTTTCTCGTGAAATTCGATTATTAATACCCCCAACAAAATTTATTTTTTTAGAGGTTTCTTTATACCAAGGTATTTGTATTAAATCTATTTCGATATTTTCTTTACTTAAATCCTCCCAAATTAAACTTCCTTCAGGGCTTGCTTGCAATAAGGAATTCACATACTTTCTATGGTCTTCTTTTCCTTGCATCCAATAACCATTTATTTTATGTTCTTGCTGTGACTGTCCCGTTAACAACGTGGCCATTGCTGCTGGAGTTTGACAATTTGGGTAACTAGGTTTTGTATCAAAAAAGCTTCCACTATCTATAATTTTTTTAAAGTATGGAAGTTCTCCAGTATTTAATAACCTTTCTAGTAACCATTTCGGTATACCATCAAAAATAAACCAATTTAATGTCATTATTTATATTTCCTCCAGTATTTCACTTAAATACTTTACAGATTCTAATAAGTAATTTGGTTTTATAGAAGTTGATAACCCTTTTTGTAAATTGTACTTTCCTGTTTTAACCAATGCTGTATCAATCCCAAGATTATTCCCCATTAAAATATCTGAAAAAATATCGTCACCTACAATTAAAAAATCCTTTTTATCTTTAATATTTAATTCATCCATTATTGCGGATATTAATATTGAAGAAGGTTTTCCTATTAATATTCTTTCATCTTGTACTTTTTTGGGAAAAATATTAGCAAAAGAACCTGTATCAATATTTTTTTCGTTATCTGATAAATAATATAACCCTTCTTGTAAAAGAATTAATTTTGCACCTTTATCTAGATATCTAAAAGCTGTATTGATTGAGTTATAGTCGAATACCTCCTTTAGATCCCCCATAACAACATGAGTAGGACAAATATCAGCATTATATTTTTCTACAATCTGTCCTTTTTGTTTAAACTCCTCTTTTATTTCTTTTGATGTTAAAAAGAAAGCTAACTTAATCTTGTTTAAAAAATAAGTGTTTATAATTCGACTTGGTGTATAGATTTCTTCTGATTTGATATTAAAACCTAATTTTTTTAAGTGTAAATATATTGATAGTTGCGACTTCGAATCTGAATTGGTAATAAAACGAACAATATATTTTTTTTTCAAAGAATTAATTAATTCAAGTGCTCCTTCTATCAATCCTTCTCTTGTATACAAAGTACCTTCTAAATCCAAAAGAATAACCTTCTTAGTCATCGTTGTTCTCCTTTATACAATTTTTTAGAAATGATAGTTTTGAATAAACGCCTCTATTAGTTGGAATCGCTCTCTCTTTAAAGAATTTATCCATATAATTTGCCAATTCATTAAATTGTTCTAACATTTCACGTTCATCATTTCTATTTATTGACCTTGTTCTAATATATTCTAGCTCACATTGACACAAGACTTTAGTTTCATCAGAATGTAAATATGAGTAGTCAAAATACACACCAAACACATGACCTGTAAGTATAGATTCAAAATTCACATCGTAGCGTATTCTTTGAAACGAAGGAAGTTCTCTACCAGTTACTCCAAATCTATCATGAATATATTTTTTATAATCACTAATTTTTTCAGTCTCTTTATAATGCACTTCTCTTCTCTTCACACTGTCTTCTGAAAACCATTTTCGCTTAATTGTATATCCGCCTTTTGTTAAAGGAATAAATGATATATAACCCCTTTCCTCAATAGGAGAATTAATTTCGAATAGATAATTTTCATAATCCCACGATTGAAATTCATCCCCAAATTCAGGTATATATTCTGGAATTTTATTTAATTTAACATCGTTATAAAAATCTTGTGTTAATTTCCATATATCACCATTTTTTGGTAATGTATATTTATATTCAATTTCTTCTCCTTTAAATAATTTATTATAATAACATTGATGATTATTGAAAAATAAAGCATTTTGTCTATGTTTTTCTTGAAATAAGGTAAGTAAATTATTCTTATCAATTTTTTCCCGAAATTCTTTTCCTGAAAAAATAAATAATATTTTATTATTTAATATTCTCAGATAGCTGAATAAGTAAATTTCACAATCTTTTTCATACATCAAACATAATGGCAACAAAATTTTAGTTTTAAAAATTTCTATTGGAATAATTTCACTATTTACTTGCATTCCAGTAATAAATTTCTCGTTAAAAATTTGCTTATATGAACTTTTTTTATTTTTGGAATCGTAAATTTCAATCTCTCTTATCTTATTTTCCAACTTATCTATGTCTATAACTATAGTATTTGGAATTTTCCCACTCGATATGCTCTGGTCGAACATCACACTGATAAAAGATTGTGTTATAACGGGGCTTTTATCAATATAGCCTCTTTCCCCACAAATCAATTTTAAAAGATTATTTTTCATAAATATTACCCTCGATTATTGTTACTTCCTCAGACTTTATTTTTCTATTTGCAACAACTGCTGGAATATCATTTTCTCTAAGTAATATAGCTAAATGACACAAAGTAGATCCTTTTTCAAAAATAAAACCCGAAGCTATATTTAAAATTCCAGATAAACAAGCATAAGGTAATTTTGCTAGAACTATTGGCTTCTCCTTATATTTTTCAAGTTCTTCAATAATTTCTTGAATTACTTGGTGATATGAGAGATCTAAAGTTTTCTCATCATCTATACTTACCGCAGCTCCAATAGAGAGTCTATGTAATTCTTCTGAATATTTTGTTAAATCAAATATTTTACCTTTCGCTGCTCCTCTTGAGATTATTGAGGTATTAATAATATTTTCATAATTGACTTTTCCTTTATTAGAATAATCTATAAAACAAAATATACCTTTTTCGTAAATCCATTCTGTAGTAGTTGTATTGAATTCAGAGTTTATTTCATTAACACAATTTGCTAAATTTAGTTGATTTTTTTTAACTGCATCTATTATGTAATGAGGACAGTTTGAGCTAATATTTATAATTTCATGTTTTTCATTAAAAGTAATTTTTGAAGATTCAATAATACCTCTATTTAGGCTCAACAAACCTTTTTCTGAGATATCAATAAACATTCCTAATTCTCCTGATGAAACAATTAACCCCGCTTCACCACTAAAAAATGGTCTGATTATTACTGTATTAGTGATAAAATCACTATCTTTAGGTAAATGTTGTAGTAAATTATCAACCAATTCTTCTTTTTCAATAATGATTTGTCTTGAAAATTGGTTAAAATCTAAAACGAATTTAGAATAAGAATTTACTTCTTTATTTTTAAACATATTTTCTAATAATTTATTGGAATTAAATTTGAAATCTTGAAGGCCAAGTTTATTGTAATTTAATACAAAACCTAAAGATGTTTTAAAGCCATACTTATTCGCTATTTCAATAGATTTTTTCCTTTTGTTAGTATAGGAAACATAAATCTCCGCAACTTCTTTAAATTCAAAACTTTTCGGTGGATTCTCATGATACAGATCAAAAAAAGAAAATTGTTTTATATTTTCTTTTTTATCGTTAACCGTTTTTTTGGTAATAGGTCTACATTGTAAAAGATAAATTTTTTCATGAAGAATACTCCATTCTATATCTACATCATAACCATGGTATTCTTGAATGGAGGATGCTAAGGAGTAAATCTTTTGAATATTATTTTCCTTTTCTAAATAATTTTCTTTTGAGACTATTTCTTTTGAAGATTCTACAACACCAGAAACCAATTGCTCGCCTAATCCTTTTACTGATTCAATTGAAACAATTATCTCATTATTATATTTTTCACTAAAAGCTACCCCTGCTTCTTGAGAATCAATCATCTCCTGCACTATTACAGCAATTTCTGGATTACTTGAAAAATCACCATTTGTTACTCTTTGGATAATTGCAGTAGCTGAGTAGTATGATTTAACTACCTTTTCTATTGATTTTATGATGTTTTTCATTCCACTTACATTAAGAAAAGAATCATGGATTCCTGCATAACTATTTTGCTTACCATCCTCATTAGTACCGGACGATCTAATTGCATATTTTCCTTTCTCATTACAATCCCCAAATATTTCATCTATCCTTTCTATAATAATGGCAATCCCCTGTTCATTAATGTAAATATCTTCCATTATTGAATTGATTTTCTTTGACGAATCTCTTATAAAAGCGCCCACTGTTGATTTTATATCTATCATTTCATTAAATAATTGAGTTTTAATTTGAGCTGTAAACATAAATTGCTCTAAAAATTCTGTGGAAATACAAAAGGCTTTAGGAACAAGGTAATCTTTACTAAGGATTGATAATGAGTTGAATTTATTACCAACAATATTTTCATTCACTAAACTTCCTAATACCGGTAATAATGTATGCTTTTTAGTTTTATTAAAATCCATGTATATTTCACTGCTTCTAGGTCCATTAGAACTTTGATATTTACCATTGTACAATTCGATTCTTCCCTTTGGTTTCCACCACATAATTTGACCAATTGGCATCCCAGAATATACTTTAAGAGGATGTGTCGCACACAATTGTAAAGTCCATTGCCCAATAAAACCGATATCACCTAAACTAGCAGATAGATTAATAAATAATCCTAACCTTGCAATTGATGATCGAGCTGCGAAAGTAGGTGCATAATTGTTACTTCCCATTTTTTCTATAGTATGAGCTAAATATAATTTATTAGGTTCTAATAGATATCCTTCTTCTGTGATTTCAATTTCTTCATATTCGTTTAATTTTTTGGGATCTAGTTCCTCAGACGTATATATTCTAAGTTTATTTCCAATTCGAAAATTATAACTGTTTGGGTTTACATGTTCATATAAAAATGGTTCTATAATTATTTCTTTATTTTTATGTGCTTTTATAATTTCTGGTCCAGTTAAAATCATAATTTCATCCCTTTAATAATTTATTAGAATATACCAATCTATCAGTACATAATGCAGTTAAAATAAAAAGTATAGTTAAAGCTCCCCATCCCAAAAGCCCTGCAGGTAAAACTAATGAAGTGAAAATCAGAGGGGATACTAATAAGCTTGCATCTTTTCCAGCGTTAAATATCCCCTGATATTTTCCATAAGCATCTTCAGGGGCCAATTCAAATGAAAAGGTCCAGCCAGAAACAGCTTGATACAGTTCTCCAAATAATTGACTAATTCCAGCTAATAAAATCATAATTATTCCAGCCCAAATTGGGACAGTATTACTCATTCCTATAAAAATGCAAGTAATAGCTAATAAAAACCCTGCTTTTTGTGCAACTTTTGTTGCATCTCTTATTGATTTGACGTTTTCCCCAACCTTCACTTGAAATAAAATAACACCTATAGTATTTATTAAAATTACAGCTGAAACTAGCCATATAGGCAACTGACTATATTGGGAAATCCAAATGGGTATAGCTATATTAATTATTGATGAGTGTAATGCTAAAACGGAATTTAATAATGTGATAATAAGAAATCTTTTGTCGGATAAAGCTGTTAGTACTGAGGTGTTTTGACTTATAGAATCATTAGTTAATATAATTTGTTCGACCGGTTTTTTTCCTTTTATAGACATACATTTAAAAATAAAGGACGTAGCAACAAATGTAAGTCCATTAAATAAAATAGCTATTAAAAAAACACTCTCAGCATTTAAAATTAACACGATAGAACCTAAAGCTGCTCCTATACAAGCCGCTCCGTTTACAATTACCCTAGTTAAAGCTCTAAATTTCACCCTTTCTTCTCTAGAAACTATCTCTACCATCATGGCACCTCTAGCCGCTGAAGCTCCTTTTTCAAAAATAATACTGCCAATCAAGCAGGCTATAAAAATGCCTATATTTCCTCCAAATAAATATCCTATACAGCAAATACCTTGAATTAATAGGGATAAGCAATATATTGGTTTTGAACCGACTTTATCTGCTAAATGACCGAAAAAAGTGCCAGAAAAAAGCCCCAATAACCCTCCTAAAAGTAAAATAAAACTATATATCCAAGTTGAGATATTCAATATATTGATAAAATATATGGTGGATATTGTTAGAAATATACCATTCCCTAATGAATTACACAGCATTCCACTTATAAATAATTTTTTATTTTTGGAATTTATAAGTTGAATATTTATTATAGTGATCCCCCCGATTTTTTTATTTTAAAATAATAAACTTTCTCTTTAAAAATAATTAATAAATTTACAATCCCATTTCGATGTTGTTTTTTCTCGAATTTTATTACTAGCGATGAATTCGATTTAATATAATATTTACAATTATTTTACAAAAAGTTCACATAAATATTTTTACCACATAATGTATAATTATACAATAATAAAAAAACTGTTAATTTAAATTATTTAGAATAATATAGTCTAAATAGCTGATTTTTGTAATAAAATAGAAATAATTGGCTTAAAAATTACATTAATAACCCTCCTCTTTCTTCTCTTTTCCTTACAAAAAGATACTTCTGTTGAAGATATAATATAAGATTGTTCCGCCTATATAAAAATCGAGTAGGAGGGAGTGATTAACTCCCGACCTCTCACACCACCGTACGTACGGTTCCGTATACGGCGGTTCAATTAAGATGAATAACGCAAAGTTTTATAACGAACTTGCAGACTTTTCAGCCCTTGGCTTTCCCAATAGGAATTGCCGAGGGTTCTGTGTAATATGGGGCTTTTTGAGGTGCGCCAGTATCCTTTTCGTGTATTTCCCCATTCGTATGCTTTTCCGTATGGAACTTTTAAACGAATGAGATTTCTGACTCTTGTTCGGGGTTTCTTCCAATTTCTCCAAAGACACATTCGCAACCTTCTCTTAATCCAACTGTCTAATCTGTTGAATATTGAAGAGGTGTCTGCGAGCGCAAAATATCCGCACCATCCAATTAAATATTGGTTTAATTTCTCGATACGGTATTCCATGGAGTAAGGCATCTTTCTTGAGGTAATTTCTCGTATTTTCTTTTTCATTCGAACGAGGCTTGATTTCGCAATGCGAACCTTAGGTTCTTTATGAACTGTGAAACTGAATCCTAAGAATTTCCGTTTCCACGGGCGGTCTACCGCTGACTTCTTTTCATTGACTTTCAGTCGAAGTCTTTCTTCGATAAATCGTTGTACACTCGCCATGACTCGCAGTCCTGCACGTTCTGTCTTCACATAAATATTGCAATCATCTGCGTATCGAACGAACTTATGTCCACGTTTCTCTAACTCTTTATCTAGCTCATCTAGAACGAAGTTTGAAAGTAAAGGACTTAAAGGACCACCTTGTGGTGTTCCTTCTTCTGTACTAGAAACCACTCCATTTATCATGACACCAGCTTGGAGATATTTACGAATTAGTTTTAATAAGGATTTATCTGAAATTCATTTCGCTAATGTTGCCATTAAGCGGTCATGATTAACCTTATCGAAGAATTTCTCTAAATCCATATCAATAACCCATCGATAACCTTCTTTTAAATAACCCTTCGCTTTTCGGACTGCGTCATGAGCACTCCGATTTGGTCAGAATCCATAACTGTTGTCCGAGAAAGTTTGGTCATATTCCTTAGATAATATCTGCGATATAGCTTGTTGAATCAAACGGTCTGTCACGGTTGGGATTCCTAATAGACGCACACCGTTGTCTGGTTTCGGGATTTCGACACGACGTACCGGTTGCGGTTCATAGGTTCCCGCTAGAATTTGCGCTTTAATGGATGCCCAATTTTCGAGGATGTGCTGACGTAAGGTTTGTACGGGCATCATGTCTACTCCATGGCTTCCTTTATTCGCTTCCACTCGCTTTAATGCTTGTATCATATTCGGACGTGCTAGAATTTGATTCAACATCACCATCTCGTTCCTTTCCGTGAATAGCTTATCTTCTTATGCCCATCTGAACTACACCCTCCGCAAATACCCTCATGGACTTCACCATTACTTTCTAAGCGTGAGGTTTCTCTGTTTTCTGTGTTCCTTCATTCGAGATGGAATGCCAAGGGCTATTCTCTCTTAATTGTTCAGTCCTTCCAAGTCATTCTAGACTCACTTGTACTATGACCTCTGCTGACTTCTGATGGTTCAGCTACTTGTCACCAAGTAGGTTATGAAGGGTACTTCACGTTTCCATCAGACCTCCCCGGGTAAGCGTATGCACTTTCACACCATCTATCCGCCTCATTTACTCGATATGACCTTCGACAGAAAGGACTTTGTTTTGTAATGCAAACTCATCCAATCATACCTAGCCTTCTATGAGATTCGTGTTCCTCGGACCGGTGTTTTGGCTCCAGCTTCCTTCAGATTCCGCGTCGCCACGGACACCCTTGCTCTTGGCTAACCTCTACTTCTGTCTTTGGGGTTCGGGACTTGCACCCTATAGTTCATACGCATACCGGGCGCACATTAAAAATGAGTTCGGTGCAGTACCGAACTCATTTTACCCAAGCTGCCTAATGAAATAACCGTGTCTAACTTTTAGGGGTCACTTCACATTTGTGGCTTTTTTATGTGTTTTCAAACCTATAAGGTCAGATTTGGTGAAAAAAGAGGATAGACTTTAATCTATGATAAACTAATCATCAAAAAGTAAATAATCACCAATAATATTAAGATAATTAAAAAATAAGAAATCCACATGATATGTCTATTTGATGGAACAAACTCTTCATTCACTATCTGTTTTCTTTTTGCAGAATAATTAAATGTAGCTGTAAAGATAATTAAAATCCCAAATAAACAAGCTAACAAGCCAATTATGGCTGATAAAAAATCTACCCAAAAATTTCGAACCGTTCCTATAGCAAAGTGCAAACTCGTTGCCAAGAAAGCAACTCCTAAAATGGAAATGGCCGTTCGAATCCATGCTAAATATGTTCTTTCATTTGCCAAATGTTGCTGGGCATATTTTAATTGCTTCATTTCTATTTCTGCCTGATTTAAAGGGTGATTCTCCATCTAATTAACACCTACTCTTTGGTTAGCATATTTTCAATTATTCTATTTTAATATATCGTATTGTAGAAAAAATAAAAGAGGATGATTGTTTTTTCATTTAAAGTATGTTGAGAAATGATGTAAAACCATTTCTTTTAATCTTTTGTTCTACATATTACTATGTAATGGGAAAATAAAAATGATTAATGACACACGCCACCGTCAGAATTCACTTGAAAATAACACGTTAAAATAGAAAAATAAGGGCATCCCTCTCCCCCCTAAAAGAGGGATTATTTTCAAGTGTTTCATTGTAGAGCATGTATTATTTAGAGGTAGTAATGAACATTTAAGGCACAAGGAGCTATGAACTTGCACAACTTTCAATACCCTAAGTAGGTGAAGGTGAAAAAAGTAGAAAATTCAAGTATCAATGCTTTTATTATGATCATTTGAGAAATGGTACTCAACTTTAACGATCTAACAAATATTCACAAAATAACATTACTTGCTATAAGAAATTGGCAAAACTAGCATTTACAGATAGGGAATACACGCTAATTTTTTAATCACGATCTGGCAATTCGTAATTGTTTGTATTACTTAATTTTTCACTTTCATACACCATCTTACCTCCCAGATGACCGGTATATGCTAATGTAGAAGAACCTATGATACCTAAAATCACTACTAAAGTTACAATCCATTTTGTATTAATTTTCAGTTTCTGCCCAAATAATTTTAATATAGAAATTGCACCAAACAATATTAAAGATAATAAAGCCATATTTTCATGTAATTCAACTGTCGATTCGATAACTTCTCCCCATTTTTGTTCCGCAAATTCTTCTGCTGCATCACCTGTCATAAAAGAAACCAAACCGGTTACAAAACCTGTTACAAACAAAATTGTACTTGTCTTAAATAAATACTCTTTCTTTAAAAACAAATTGATGACTTCTATTACTGTTGCTGTTAATAATAATGCAATTGGAAAATGCACAATGGACGGGTGTAGTGGCACGTAATTGCCTCCTTCTTTAAAAAAATTTACACAATAGATCAAAACAAACATCAAGAAAATTTATTCAACGTTTATTTCACTTGTTATAAAATAGTCTATCCACTATCAATGAAATTTAACTGAAAATATTAATATAATGAAACAAAAATTGAACTGTTATTATGATGAATGAAATCTTTATCTATTTAATTGAATTTTCTGAATTAAAGAGGCCTTAGGGGAGTACACAATTCTTAACTAGCCATCAGGGTAGCGTGCTTCTCCGTTTACCAGTTGTGTCACTATGCCACTAGCTCTTGGCATTCCTAAATTATCATAATTAGCAACCATTGTCGTATGGACGCTCTAAATCCGTTTCCAAAGTACATTCATTTGACTTATTCTTTACAACAATGTTCCTGCAAAAAATTTAGGTCGTCACCTTTCTTTTCCTTAATACATAGGATACGGTTAAGATTATTTTCCACTATAAAAGTAAAGGGGGATATAGTAATGAATAGACATAAAAAAAATCCACAACAAAATCTAGAAACGACGGAAATTGAAATAGCAAGATTAGCATATATCGGAGCATCCATCGCAACATTGGGTGACGGTCTTTCTGCAGTTGCAGCAGGTCTAGCACTAAATGCTTTAGAAAAATCAAATAATCAGGATCCTCAAAACCAAAATAGTGATAAATCGAAAGAAGTAGATAATTTGCAAAAACAGATAGACCAAATAATCATTGAACTAAAACAGTAAAAAAAATGATGCAATAATTACATGTTACTGCCAGTTACTTTTAAAGCTTATTAAAAAGGAGTGTGAACGATTGCAATACGGCGTACAACCAACTTCAAATAATCAATTTCTTGTCGATCTTGTTAAAGCCATTAATGGCGAATATAATGCTATTCGATTTTATGAGCACTTGGCTCAACTTGCTCCAAATGAGGTTGTTAAAAAACGTATTCTTCTAGAGATAAGAAAAGATGAAATGCGACATTACCAAGGTTTTGCTTATATGTATACCTCCCTTACTGGTCAACACCCTTCTCCACAAATAACAGAGCCATTGCCATTAAATTTTAAAAGCGGAATTTTAACTGCATTTAAAGACGAACAAGAAGCGGTCGAATTTTATCATCGTGTGGCTCGACAATATACAATACCTTATATTAGCAACCAATTTAGTTCAAATGCTTCAGACGAACAAAATCACGCAGTTTGGTTTTTATTCTTTATAAACCAATATTGACAATGCTCTTACCGACTATAAGTCGGTTTTTTATTTATAAATCTCCTTTTACGATCAATATCATTTTGACCCGAACCTCTTACCGTACTAGATGTTGCTACGCTGGTATTATGTCTTCATATATTTTGCACACTGTGATTTATATCTTTTTATAAACTTCATAAAACAATCCACTTTTAACAAATCTCTTAAATCATCCTAGGGTATTTCCCTATAATACATATTGATAATATGTTGAAACAACTTTAAGGTGGGTTTATATATAGCCTATAAATTCGTTCAAAGATGATTACGCCATCGTTCCATAAACTTTACTCTTGTTATTCCTTAAGCCATTTCAGTTTTACATCATCCTCTAAACAACCGAGTTGATCGAAATGACTTGCTATAATGCCAAAATACATATTTTCATCTGTATTTACATCGACTTTACGTAGCGTATCATTAACGATATTTGCAGCATCCTCTCCTAGTGCATAAATTGTGTTGAAAGCACGAACGCGTATATTTTGGTCTAAATCAAACATAGCCAATGACAACTCATCAGTCGGAATAGGCTCACTAAAATGAGCATACGGATTTTCGTAAGTAGCACAATAAATTCGCTCTCTTGCTTCCTCAAAGGTATGCCCTAGTAATACCCCTTCAGCATAAATCGCATTATCTTTTTGCGAAAGATTAGCTAAATCAATTTCTACAAAGTGCATATCTTTTACAATATAGTATTTGTCATCTGCATTTAGCGCCAGCACATAATCATCCCATGTAGCGATTTCTCCTGGTTCAATATAAACTGCAGGACGATACAAGTAGTTTGCTGTCACATCTTTAAAGAAAATTGTCCATTCAGCATAAGGGCTACCAAAACTAGACAACACTCGTAATGCAAATCTATCCTCCTGTTTTATTAATTCGTCATATACGTAATATCCTTCAAGTTGACCTTCTGTTTGTGCATTTTGAAACTCTAACTGTACAATTGATTCGACTGTAAACCCGCCACTCATATCTAGGAGAAGTGTAAAATTAGTACCTTGTTGCTCAGCATTCAAAATTTTACCATCATGAAATGACTGTGAAAAAACGGTTTGTGCGGACGGATTAAAATGTTCAACAAGTGCTTCACGCTTTTCATAAATAGCATGGCTCTTAGCTGTGAACTGCTCAATTGTCACATTGCACCATTCTTCAAATTCTTCCATTAGCGTATCCTTTCGAAATAAAGTTCGTTCAATAATTTCCTGCTGAAACTTTTTTGGTAAGATCCCTACATACTCGCTTAAATGCTCATACAAATGATTTTCAAATTCAGCATCGATCTCTTCCTCAAATGGATATGTCTGTGCTGCGTTGAATACTTCCTGTCGTTCACGTGTTAAGAAAAACATCATTCCACTCCTTAATTAATTGTATAGCGAAAATTATGAATAACTATAATAGACTAGCTTTATAGGACTTAAACTTTATATCTCTCTTATTAATTTATCCTGAATAGATAGCGTTGAAAAACTACAAGGATAGTTCCTTTTTTAATTACAGAATCGTGTCCGATTGTGGCAGATTGACCTTCATTTCGATGCAGATAATAAATATTAGGTACGATATTATTCAAAAATAGACATTTCAGTAATACTTATTCAGTGTTTACATAAGTACCTGTTTTTTAGCACATTTGAAGCCAACAATTATCCGAAGCGATTATGAAAACACCAAACAATAAGAAATATACTCACTATCCCCCAAGTAGCAGTGCTCCATATCCACCAAATTACAGATTTAGCTTTTGATGAATTTTCTGCGTCGTCCATATTTGCTTTTATATACTCGACCTTACTTTCCATTTCTTTTTTCATAGAAGTGAGAACAACAATTCCAATTATGATGAAAGCAATCGTTATCCAGAGTAATAGGTCCACCTTTACACCCCTTTATATAAATGGATTTCACTGCAATGTAGCGTAAACAAAGATAACAAGCAACCTTGTGTTAATGCAAGTGCGTTACTGTTGCAACCTAAAATTCTCAAAGCGTCTTTTAGGTCAAAAGAAGCTTAATAAATTATTATTCTATAATATGACCTTTAGCAAAAGAAGGCACAATTCTTGTATGAATAGCTTCCGATTGTTGTATATGGGTGACAGCAGTTATACATGTTGAACGTAATAAGCTGTTTAATACGATTTTGGAAAGCTTTTAATTTTGAGGTGTTGTTTTTACCAAAAGTATTAATATTGCGAATAACTTATGGTCACTTGAGTACCTTTTTCATTGGATTGGATTGTACTCTGTAGTTCAAGAACTCGACAAATATCTTCGATGATACGTAAACCAGTGCCCTTTTCGTCCACATTAAACCCAATCCCATTATCCTTAAAGTTAATTGCGTTTGTTTCCAAAGTGATTTCCAATGTATCACACGCTGCATGACGCACTATATTTTGGAAGATATTATCAAATAATCGGTGCAACCAAATTTCATTACTGCGCCATTGGCAGTTAGTTGCGCAATTGTTTAACACAATAGAGATTTGGTTGACTTTAAATAAAAAATTCCACTTTAAAATAATTGTATTTAGAAGTTTTGGAACATCTACTTTTTCCAAAATTACATACGAATTATCAACACGAGATAAGCGTTCAAAGTCATATTCATTGGATAACTTTGAAATATAGTTTATTTGTTCGTTTAAAGAATTGAAAATATCCTGCTGTTGTGAAAAATCATGTTCGATTGTGTACAGTTGTAAGCGCATCGCTGTTAAAGGCGTATTAATATCATGGCGCAACTGAGTTAAAAGTTCTTGTTTCATTCGCTCCTGTTGCTGTATTTCAATTTCCTTTGATATTGTCCGGTCAATAAGGAGGTTTACTGCATTGGTTAAATCCCCTAATTCATCATTTCTAGCGTAAGGAATCTTTTGAAGCCTCTTCTTGTCGTCACTTGCCAACTCCATAATTGTTTTGTTTAATACATTGATCCGTTTAATCAATGTATTAATGGATTTAGAGAATAGAATAGCCAAAGCAAAGAAACTGACGATAAATAATCCTAGCATAATTGGATAAGCTTTTGACTCATAAAACTGGGTTTGTGCATCATTTGAAAAATGATTGTAAATGATCGTTACGATAACACTAATCACGACAACAGAAAGTGGAACACTGCCTATAACCGTCAATAGCAATAGTTGATATTTCTTTTTTAGTTTCATTGTTTCATATGAGTATTCATACGATACCCTTCTCCATATACATTTTGAATAATAACACCATCTCGATCGTCAATTTTGCTGCGTAACTTTTTGATATATACGTTAATTAAATTTAAATTGCGATCCTCTAGCGGCCAAAGGTATTCCATGAATTGTTCTTTAGATAAAATAAAATTTGCGTTTTCGTAGAGATAAAAGAATATTTTCTTTTCAATCGCTGTCAATTCGACTTCTTTATGATGTTGATGATTAACAACACGCATATGCGTAACATCAATTGATAAATGTTGTATTTGTTTGTGAATACCGTAAGTAGCAACTAATTTATTTTTTATTCGTATTAATAATTCCCTCGGATCAAATGGCTTTACCATATAATCTTCGCCAATTTCAAGCCCTCTTAATTTACTCTCAATATCACTTCTAGCAGTTAAAAATATGATAGGGATATTATGCCCTAGCTGATTAATTCGCATGGAAATTTGATACCCATCCTCCCCCGGTAGCATAATATCCATAATGACAATGTCGACTTGCTTAATAACGGTATATAATGAAGCTCCATTTTCTAACCAGATTACGTTATACCCTTCTTTTTGTAATATATTCTCTAATAAACTTCCAATCATTTTATCATCTTCTACCAGTAAAATTGTAAACAACATTTTCGTCCTTTCCTCACTATTGTTCAACCATCTCCTGCAAGAATTTTTGGGTTTCTTCATAGATTTCAGTAGAATGGTACAAGTAAATACTGTGCTTGCTTTTTATTTGAATTACAGTTGAAACGTCTAACTGCTTTGCAAAATCCTGATAGTCTTTTAGTGATGCTTTAGCAGCTTTAGAATTTTTATCAAGGTAAGCATCAATAAATAAAATTGGGGTTGTTTTGGGAATAGGTAATGCGGTAGACTTTTTACTATTATTTACGACATGAAGCATTTCTTGTTCCATATCGTTGTTGATGCCCTGTTTATTTGAAATCGCCTTAAATATTTCTTTTTCTTTTGAAGTCAGAAAATCTTTCTCTAAGACGGCATCGTTATATGCTAAATTCGGAAACACTCTTTGGAATCCTAATTCACTTAAAGCATTCCCTATTTTCATAAAAGTCTTTTCTGCGAAACCTACGGGATGTTTTATATATTGAGATGGTAAACCAATATCTAACGCCACAATGGCTTTTACTTCTTTCGGATATTTCTGCGCCCAATAGATGGCTTCGATTCCTGAAATAGAGTGTGGTACTAAAATATAAGGGGGCTTATTCCCACTTTTCATTAGTGCCTCCCTCGTTTGTTCTAGTATTACATCTATATCCCGATTGTCGTTAAATACATCACTATACCCATATCCCGCTCTTTCCACAACGGCAATTTTATCTTCTTTTGAAAAATGACGATACAAGCTTTTTAATTCATACATCGGTGCTGCTACTGCTGAGCCAGCCATAAATACAAATGTATCATTGTCCTGACCTTCAGAATAAACATTCATCTTCTTTCCGTTAAAATCGATTAGTTTGCCCGTATTATTCTCTAATAACAAACTTTCTTTATTTTCTTTGAACTTATGGAAGCTAAAGACAGAGACGCTAAGCACAAGCAATAACATACAGAAACCTACTGAAAACCACTTCATAATTTTTTTCATTTTCTAGTTGCCCCTTTCAATTATAGATACAAGGTTAAAGTAAAAAAATATAATTCTTATAAACTTTTGATGATTTTTTGAATTTAAACAGTCAATAAACTAAATTTGGGCACACATCAAAAAGTCACGAATGTTTTTAAATGAACGCTTCGTGACTTTACTAATAAACTATATAGTTAAACAAACTTAGCTTATGTGTGAATAAAAAATAGACAAGCATGATGAAATATCAGCTTGTCTATTAGCATTTATTTTATTGTGATGCTTTTTTAGCGTTTGAAATAATCGTAATAATTAATGCCACGACACCCACGAAAATCAGCAACGCACCTACTGGCGTTAAGAAGAAGTATGGCTCGTCTATCATGCCATTTTCCTGTACTGTGACAGGCGCAAACTTTGATGCGATTAATAATATAATCCCTAACACAAGGGGTACAACAGCAAAAATCATTTTTTTCATAAATACTTTCTCCTCTACTTTTATCGGTTTTTTATGTTTTTCTTAATCGTTGTAATAGCCATAATCATCAATGCAATGACACCGATAAAGATGAATAGCACACTTACTGGCACTAAGAAGAAGTACGGCTCATACAGCATGCCATCTTCCTGTACACTGGAAGGTGCGAACGCTGACGCAATCATCAATATTACGCCTAGTATTAGTGGAACAGATGCGACGATTATTTTTTTCATATGACATCATTCCTCCCCTTTTTCATAAGCTAAAAGATCACCAGGCTGACAATCTAACACTTCACAAATTTTATTTAACGTTGAAAATTTTACTGCTTTTGCTTTTCCCGTTTTTAAAATCGACACATTAGCCATCGTAATGTCAAGTGCTTCTGATAATGCTGTCACCGACATTTTTCGTTTTGCTAACATGACATCGAGATTGACGATGATTGCTATAACTCCCACCTCAAATCGTTAATTTCGCTTCTTCCTCTAGCTGTATCGCCTGTTGAAATACATTCGCTAATACACGTAAAAATACGGTTAATGTTACTGCCATTCCAAAAAATAATAAACAAAATGAGAAGATAATTGTCGTAGCTTGCTCACTAATAATGATGTAAACAATGCCAATTGCATACAGCACAATCTCACTCATTGCTAAATAACTCATGTATGTAAAATGTTTAACATACTGTTCACTAAAGAGCTTTTTAGTAATTCCTGAGCAAATTTTCCAAGCAAACAATAACGCTAGATAAAAAGGGATGGCAGTTACCCACATAAATAGCATAATCGGCATACCTTCAATTTTAATTGCCATTTGGGGCACAACTAAGAAACAAAATAATATACCCGAAAATGCAACCATTATAATCAGAAACTTTAACCACATTGCTAACTTCTTCATATTGCCAACTCCTTTTACAGTATGTCGCGCTTTTTAAACACCACACTTGCTATGACTAACATGACAAGCAGATGTATAACTACATAAAGAAAGGACGTTGTTAACGTTAAGTGCTCTGATAGCATATTCGTTCCGTTTCCAATTAGCGGGTTAGCATCCAAATCTCTTAAACTTAAATGCTTAAACACAACAACATCCGAATATTTCTTCAACACAATTGTCATAATGTTAACGATATTACCCTGCAATAAAAATATAAGCATTGTAATTGTTACAGGTAGTATTGTTGTGGTAAACAAACTCGCAAGCATAAGTGCTAACGTAATATAGAAGACGATGGGCACTAACTCGTACATGATAATTTTAAGCAGTATGGCAAGTGTAAAATCATCTGCCATCCAACCGAAACGTAAGCCTCCTACAAGCATCGAAACCAGTAGTGCCGTGACAATAAACAGAACAACGGTAATCAGGATTGCAAAATACTTGGATAGCAAAATAGCTACCCGCGTCTTTGGACGAATTAATAATTGCTTAATCGTACCTTGCTGAAACTCATCAGCAATCGACTTTACCATTAACGAAATGCTAAATATCGTGACAAACATCGCTGTAATCGTAAAGTTGAAATGAGAAAATGTTACATAGCTTGAAAACCTCTCCGCTGGTGGTAGCCAATTTTTAATAATAAAGGCAGTCGCTACTTGCAACGTAAGAAGTACCGTTAAAAACACGCTCACATTCTTTTTTACGAAAATTTTCATTAACTCATTTTTGATTAAATTAATCATGAAGTTGCCCCCTTGGTAATTTCTAAAAATTCATCTTCGAGTGTTTTTTGCTTGGGAATAACCTCATAAATCGCAATATTGTGTGACACGAGCTTTGCAATAATGGCGGCAACCTCTACTTCATCTGCTGTTACCTCAAATGATGTGTCACTTATAATGCGGCAGTCTATTAGCTCATCAATGCCCTCTGTTTGTGTCGTTTTAATCTGCACACGATGCTCGCCCGCCTGTTTTTCATGTAAATTGTGCTCTTTAATAAAGGTGCCCTTATTAATAATGAGCACACGGTCACACATTAGCTCAATCTCACTTAATAGGTGGCTTGATACAATGACCGCTATTTTTTCCTTCTGTGCAAGCTCGCGTAAATACTCCCGAATTTTGCGAATACCGGCAGGATCTAAGCCATTTGTTGGCTCATCTAAAATTAAAACTTTTGGTTGATGTAACAAGGCTTGTGCAATCCCTAAGCGCTGCTTCATACCAAGCGAGTAGTTTTTCACAAGCGCGTGTATAGATTCTCCTAAATCTACGAGCTGAACTATTTCATCAATGCGCGCCTTCGAAACTTTATGATTCGCCATATTGGCAAAGTGCATTAGGTTTTGTCTACCTGTCATATATCCATATAATTCAGGGTTCTCTACAATTGCACCAATATTCATGAGCGCTTTTTCTCGCTCTGTAGCAATGCTATGGCCACAAATTTGAATATCTCCTCGCGTCATACTAATTAGCCCTGTAATCATTCTGATTGTCGTTGTTTTTCCACTGCCATTCGGTCCTAAAAAGCCATAAATCTCGCCCTCTTTTACCTCGAAAGTTAAGCCATGGACAATTTTTTTATCGCCGATGCTTTTTTGCACGTCGGTTAATTTCAATACGGTTTTCCCCATCTGTCAACCACTCCTTTTGATGTTTTTTATCGTAATATAAAACAAATTACATTGCAACAAAAATATATCGTAAATCAATAAATTTATATTTCATTACAACAAAGTAATGTGACGTAAAATTATATTTATTTGTTGAAATCAAAGAATGGTTTCATTTTTCTTTAAATTTGACTACCGTATTTTTAGGAGTAACAGGTTGTATTAAATCAATATATTTTTGAATATAATGTAGCGTTCTTTATTGTTTACAAATCAAAAATTTAAAGAGGTGTTTTTATGGTCATAACACCGGATATTTCTACTCTAGAATATACGATGAAAAATGGTATTAAATATTTCGAATTAGTGGCAGAACCTGTAAATCAAGAAATACTGCCGGGTGTTTTTATTAAAGGTTGGGGATACAACGGTAGTATTCCAGGACCGACCATTCAAGTTTATCCAGGGGACTATATCAGTATAAGAGTAATAAACCAACTCCCTGAAGCTACCAGTATTCATTGGCACGGGCTGAACGTTCCTAACGTCATGGATGGTGTCCCAGAGGTAGAACCTTCTCCTAGAATTGAACCAGGGCATTATTTTGATTATCACTTTCACATAAATAACCCTCCTGGAACCCATATGTATCATTCTCATGTGAATGTTGCAAAGCAAGATATGCTGGGATTACTAGGGGGGTTCGTTATTCTGGATCCACATGAAATAAATGTGAATAAGGACTATCTATTACTTATGCAGGAGTGGAGTCTTAGTGGATTGCAAAAGGGGGAAAAAGTCAAAACTGGTCAATATCATCTTAATCCATTTGCGATGGAATTTAACATGTTTACGATTAACGGAAAGAGTTTTCCATCTACCACACCTATGGCAATAGAATATGGTGATATTGTTCGTTTAAGGTTAGGAGCCATACAGATTAATCATCATCCTATGCATATTCATGGCCATCAATTTTTAATCGAAAAATCTGATGGTAACTCTATAGTTAATAATAGAATATTTAAAAACACTATTTTAGTAGCTACTGGTGAAACTTGGGATGTGATATTTAAAGCCAATAATCCAGGTATATGGCCATTTCACTGCCATATCGCACATCATGTTTCTAATAACTTTACGGATGGAACAGGTGGGATGTTCACTACCTTAGTATACAAATAGTAAAAAACATTTATAGACAAGCCCATTTTTTTAATGATATCCCTCTTTCAATTAAAGCCTTCATCATCTCAATATTTTCTAATCCCCCCTTCTCGTGGCGCCCAGCAAGTCGTCCACGAGCTTTTGTCGCTCCTCGCCCCACCATTTTTCAACCAAATGCCGCAAATGCTTTAAATTTCATCTTAGATTTATTTTACAATCTTCTGTCTTTCTATAGTTATACATCCTCCAACTACTAAGTTGAACGTTTACTAGCTTTGATTTTTCAATTGTTTCAGGTGATTAGCATATAGACAAAACTACCATTACTAACTAATTAAACAAATAATAGACTACTAACTACACGTTACTCTTCTTATTTCATATCCTATAGTATCCTGGCAAATAAACTTAACTTACCAGGTGAATCTGATATGAAGGGAGGTAAAAAAATGGGATATTTAAACAAAGATAATGGCAATCAAAATTTTAACAACTCGCTTAAACATTGCAATTGTCAGAATCATTCTAACTGCTCTAACCGTTGTTCAAAAAAATGCTGTCACCAATGCCAGCCTTGTCAATGTTCATGTTGCGGAAATGTGGGCGGAGGAGGTCCTATAGAAATAAATATTTTCGGATTTAATACGTCTGGTTTTACCTATGTCCTTAGCCAAGGCGGAAAAAGTATAGAACGTGCTGTATCATTTAGTGTCTTTGGGATTGATTTCAACTCTGACGGGATACTTCCGCACCCTCGTACAATTTCTGGAATAGTCAGAAGAGATGGAACTATTCCCTCAGGATCAGTCGGTTTCACTGTCTCTCACGCTCCAAATACGGGGACATACAGAGTTATTTTCACTAAACCTTTTTCCATCGTCTCTCCTGATCAAGAACCTACTTTAGAAATAATACCTGATCCAGTAAACGTACAAGTAGGTAGGCCTGGATTCGGGACAGGAGAAGGTGTTACAGATGTTATTTCAGGAATAATCAGCAGTGAAGGGGCTATTTTGGATGGAACAACACTTGAATGTAGTCAAGAGTATGCGTTTACAGTAGAAAAAAATGATTGTCAACCAGGCTTTTATAGAGTTAGGTTCAAACCTGAGTTACAAGTAAGGACGCTGCTTAGAGGTGGGATTGAAATTAGCATTATAGATTTGCAAGTTCAATCACCTGGATGTTGTGCGAATAACTGTTCATGTAACCGTAAATGCACATGTCGCTCTTCTTCTAGTACTGGCGAAGTATATAGTCAAGGGATTGATCTGCCTTTTGTTGATAGAAGTGGTTTTATTTATAGACCTTATGAAATCACAGATGTTGGAAAGGTATATGTCGATTTACCGGTTTCCTTCTCTGCTCTACTAATAAGAGAAGAATCTTAACCATATTTACTATTAAAACGTTTAGAAACCTTGTTAAAAATGATATTAAAAACATCATTTAAATAGGTTACAGTGAACCCTTTTATATTTCAATTTTTGGAAAACACTAATACTGAAAGTAAATCAATATAAAATACAAGATGTCTGGTTCCTAAAAAAATACAGAGGTATTTTAGAACCAGACATCTTCAATCTATTCATACACTACCTACATAGTCGCTTTGACAACTTCAACATTCAGCTAGACAAACTCAAAAATCATTGAGTTTGTCTATAGCCTGATTAGCGCTCATTATTGAGCACTATTTTTATAAATCGTCCAAGGACAAGCATGTTTTTTATCCTCAAGTTCAAGAAGCTTATTCACCTACCAAACCGTCGTTATCACGGTCTTGCATATATTTGTACAACCAGTGTTCACGAGTTATTGGCATGCTATAACCTGCTGCTTTTGCTTCTTTAATCGTCACTTGTCCATTTCCATCTGTATCAACACTCGAAATATCTTCAGTGCCACTCGAAGCATTGGACTTATTCGAACTTGTTGAGTTAGTAGATTTAGTTGATTTACTTTCAGTTAATCCGAGAGATTTATTTATTTCATCAGGGTTACCGTTAGCAAACTCATCTACAATTTTATTCCCTTTTAAAGTGTAAGTGTACTTGTAATGAGAAGGAATCTGCGTTTCCTTATTAGGATATGTAATAATAGCTTCGAAATTAGTAGCTCCACCAGCTTTACGAATAGCGTCTTCCATATATGCTTGATCACCATGTCGATTAAGGGTGCTATTTTGTGGCGTAATATTATAAGCGTTTGATACCCCACCAAGGGAATCTGCAATAATATGTCCTTCATCTAAATCTGCTCTTTCTACACCAGGAACTTTTGCTTCATCCGCGTAGTATCTGCCAGCTGATGTTACGGGTTCGGTACGGTCATCTTGTAGAACGATTTCGTCAGCAATGACACGAACCAATTGCCCTGCCTCATTCGTAAATGCATAGTAATGGCGGTCCCCAAAGCCAATGTCAACGACGACGTTAGGTTCGCGATGTCCTGACAAATCGCCACCATCCACTTCAATCAGTTTGTACCCTTTGAACAGTTCATCTTTTGTTTGAGTTGCTGTATTTTCTGATGCTGTTTTTTCTGTTACCGTAGTTGTTGTTAATTCTTGTGAATCTGTTTCTTTCACTGTAACGGATGCATCTTCTACGTTCGTACAACCAACAATAAAAATGGCAGTTACAAGTAAGATTAAATAGTTTATTCTCTTTTTCATTATGGGACTCCTTACAATTGTTTTTTCTGAACATTCTAGAACTCTATTAACATTGTTAACCTATTTATAATAGCATATTACAATATTCATTTTATTACAGTAGATACAATTTCAATTTAAGAAAGTAGTGCACCCCGATGGTTTTTATTTTAACTCAAGGAAAATTTACTCTTTTTCCCTAGAAAAAAACACCTCCAAATTGAAATTAAGATAGTTACACCCAAATTTCAATTGAAAATGCTTTTTTGTCTATCCCTATTTTCGAGTAAATTCCCATTGAGTGGTCTTTTTTCTAGTCTATTCTTCAACTGGCTTCAATAGATTGGCTGGAATAAAACCAAAGTTCACATCTCCCACCATCAAATAACCATTGATCTCAATTCCTGGTGAATAAAAGACTGTTCCCTTCAACTCTTTACCATAGTATCTTGTTATCATCGGACCATTATATTGTTCTGTATCTTCTGTTAATATATACGAGCCTTTATTTCTTGTTTTCTTTTCAAAAATTCGAATATCAGTGCTATCGAGAATACCTGTACTGCTTACATCTCCACCTTCAATGTCTCCAATACAATAATGGTAATTGAATTTACCATTGTCAATAGATACTAATGATACTTGTGGTCTACAAACCTCTTCTCGATTTCCAACTCTAAAAAGTGTGCCATATTCAATGAAAGTATCCATACCATTCGTTTTCACACCCTGATGATTAATCATGACATAAGCTGGATTATTATAGAATGATGAACGTATATCGATCGGTACTTCTTTGAAAACTACCAAATCCGTTGCTTGTACCCGATATTGCCCCATTTGATAGAATGTTTTGCCATCATATTTTTCAATATCATACGTTTTAAAAAAGTTATTTCGCTTAACCAATAAAGAATCAAACGTACCATTTGGATTTTTCTTATATACTTTTATGTCTTTTTTAAAGGTCATTTTTCCTGTTTGCCCTTTTACAACTTCTGCTCCATCATACATCACTTTTGCTTCTGATTTTGTAGGATTTACTATCACAAATACACATGCTACTAGTAACAAAATAAATATTTTTTTCATCATTCTCCCCTAACTGTTTTATTTCAAACAAATATAATATCTCATTATTGTATACCAGTAATCTAATATCTACCAATGGATGTTAATAGCCCAACAAAAGTTGCGTGTTTTTACCTAACTTATTTTATCCATAATCATTCAAGCCTATTAAAATACCTATGCTATTTGTTTTTGTTTAAAAAAGGACTTGCTAAATTGCTCGTAAAACATCCTTCCATAGATACTTTTCTTTACTATACCATGTGCTACTTTTCTTCATTTCGCTATTTTTGATATCCTCTTGCCAATAAACAACCTGGCTCTTTAATGAAAAAAGCACTTTCCTTATTCCAGGAGAGTACTTAATTGCTAAAAAAACTATATTAAATTTCTTTTTTAAAAGAAGTTAAGGAAAGGCGTTCTGTTATACTTATTTCCTCTGTTTTTGAAAATCCATTTTTCAAATAGAAAGTCACTGCTGGTGTATTCTTGGATCCAGTGGATACTATTATTGTTTCCAATCCTTCATTGGCGTTTTCAATAAAATCCAATAATATCTTGGCAATTCCTTTTTTGAAATGTTTAGGATGTACCATTAACCGATGTATATCGATTATACCATTCTCTATTTTTATAGAAATGACGCCGCATAATTCTTCTTTTACGTAATAACCAAAAAATGTCTCACCACATTGTTGTAACGTATAAACTGTATCCTTCAATGGCGGTATATCATAAAAGTCTATTATTTCTGCTTCTATTTTATATGAAGGTATTTGAATGTTTAAAACTTCTTCAGCAAGTTTAAGATTAGTTATATCGATTTTTTTAATCAAATTTATCCCCCTTTAACTTTTTCTACTTTAATTCTAATAGCACCGGAGTTTAAGTAAAAGTCTTTTGAACCATCTAGAAATGGTCGATTGAAAAGAAATAGCACATTGGCTACTTCATAATCTGACTCAGAATATTTCTTACTCTATAAATTGTCGCACTAGATAATAGATAATCTCACATGCTTCCCAATTGCACGCATACTATCCCCTTCTAACAATCTTTGAAGGACTCGAACCTCTCTATTCCCTTCTCAATAATTTTCAATCCACTGAAGTAAATACTCTTTCGTTACTTTAAATTGCCCTTGTTTGTGACAGCTGTGGCTTTTTTAATGTATAAATAACCTTAATTTGAACAAATTATTATTGAGTGTATCGCACGCACTTATTAGGTTGTGGCGTTGGTTGACCGTCACGACCTCCCTTCTTTACATAAAAGTTTCTAGGGATAAGTAAACCTCTTCTGAACAAACTAATTTGAGGAGGTGAAAATATGTCAAAAAATCGAAACAAGAACCAAACTATTGACCAAATTAGACAAAAAATCCAGCAAGCTGAAGCTAACAAAAATCAAGCTTCTGGTCGTTTTTTTAATCAAAATTTTATGAATACAACGAACAACGTAGAATTCGGAACTGAGACTGATGCGAAACAAGTACGACAACAAGTCCAAAATGCGGAAGCAGACTACATCCAAGGAGCTTCTGGCCCCAAAGCAAATTATGGATTTGGAAATAACTTAAATTAATTGTTTATCCGGCAGATTTTCCCTGTCGGTTTTTGATTTAATTTCCCCAATTTTTGCGGACTATTTAATAGTCACCTCTGCTCTTGAATTATCCGAATACATTTACGAACAAATAACGCAGTTACTTGGCTATCGTCATGCCATATAACCTTAATAAGACCGTCTTTCCCCCTTTAATGACTACTTCTTTTTCCATTATTCCGGGTATATCTATGAGAAAAGGTGCTGTTTACCTACATCTCTATAATCAATATCCATATTGTCTGATTTTAACTCGAAATTTTCAATATATTGTAAGGGCGAAGTTTAGATTTAAAAGTGAAACAAACATCACTATACGTATCATAAATTGTAATTATATGGTTCCTCAAGCTTCCTTTAGGCACATCTCAAGGAAAGTCTATTTAGATGTTACAGCCATTCAGAACAAGTGGAACGAACAGTCCTTCTTTAAAATAATTTCTCACAGTGTCTAGTACTGTTTTCTATAAAAAATAGCGACAAACACTGACTTAACAGTATTTGTCGCTGTTTTAAGTGTTACCAAGCTTACATTTGGGACCATTTATTTCATTGAGTCTGAATAGTTATGCATCTGATTTTTGATTGTTATTTTTTATTTATAAACCTTCATAATGAAAAAATAATTAAAACATCAGAGATATTCTAAAATAAAGAAAACTGTTCTTAAAGGATAGGTTAATGCAAGTTCTTTTTAAAGTTCTAATAGCTCTTGTTTCCTTATAGAATCGAAATCTTGAAAAGGTATAGGAATCGTTTGTCTAGCGAAAAAGCTTCCCATTTCATACATTGTTTCAGATTTAGCTCCATCTTATGGAGTTCTTTCCCCACCGGCATCGTTTGTTAAATCCAAATGTTCCCCGGCTCCTTGTCCACACTTAAATATGACTTACTAAAAAAATTATTCTTCAAAAAAATCTGTTAAAAAAAAATGGTTCAATTCCAACTTCTCTAAATAAAAATTTTATTGGATGTCCACCATGAGCCAAATTGCTGTTAGGAATTAAAATCTTCTCCCGAAGTTTTTTAAAAATATCTGAATTGATTTCAGGAAACCATTCTTCATAGCTTATACCTTTATCTTTTTCAATTAAGATTAAATATACTACAATATATTCATACATATAAGGAAAGTCTTTTTCAATATGTTGATAACAATCTAATAGTGAAGATAAATAAGACTCTAAATTGTAAAAATCAGTATCTATTCCATCATCATATTTTAAACGCTCTTTCTGTGGTTTAAAAGCAAAAGACGATTTACTATACCAGTTACCTAACATAGATGTAAAAAGTAATATCGCATATTTTCGAGTCTCTTTATCATCAACATTAAAATATTTATAATATTCATCAAAACTACGATTTATGGCGATGTCAAAATATCCAATAGCTATTCCTGATAGTGCTTCTTTAACTTTTCGAACAATTATTTTTTCTGTCATCGTTCAGTCTCCCTCTTTTGAATATTAAATTTTACTGTACCATAAAAGTAATTAAGATATTAATAAACAAGGAAACACACTTATTATTATAAGAAAGTTTTGTACGCTTTTCTGTGAGCATGTTGACATTACCATCATATCTCGATTATTCAATCTGTTTTATTCTTTAACATTTTGTTATTTTTGGGATAGTATCCTAAAAATGTATCCCCATTCATGAATTAGTTCCAATTGTTCTTTACCTAAAAGTAATTTATCCAAGAACAACTTGGACATGTTAATATTCAAGAGACTGTTAATACCTATAGCCACCTAACCATGAAAGATAAAGAAAAAGCAACCGACTTCTTCGATTCCATTTTATAAAATGGTCGGTTTTAGGTCGGTTGCTCTTATTCTTATAACTTTAAACTTGTTACAAACCTTGCTATATCAACTACTCTTGAATAGCAGCCTCTAACGCAACAACGATCATGTCGTTGAATGTAGTTTGGCGCTCTTCTGATGTTGTGACTTCACCAGTAATAATGTGGTCACTTACTGTTAAAATAGAAAGTGCTTGGCGGCCAAATTTCGCTGCTAATGTGTAAAGTGCTGCTGATTCCATTTCTACAGCTAGTACACCGTATTTAGCTAGCTTTTCATTTTGGTGCTCGTCTGAGTAAAATAGATCTGCTGTGAAAATATTACCTACTTGCAGACTTAAGCCTGCATCTTTACCTGCATTGTAAGCTTTTAATAATAAGTCAAAATTAGCGATTGGTGCAAAGTCAATGTTGTTGCCCCAAATAATTTGATTCATACGTGAATCCGTTGTTGCTCCTTGTGCTAAAATAACATCACGAACTTTAACATCTTTTTGAATTGCACCACAAGTACCTACACGAATTAACTTTTGTACATCATATTCTTGCATTAATTCTGTTACATAAATGGAAATGGAAGGCACGCCCATACCAGTACCTTGTACAGAAATACGTTTACCTTTATACGTACCAGTATAACCAAACATATTGCGGACTTCGTTATAGCATGTAACATCTTCTAAAAACGTTTCAGCAATGTATTTTGCACGTAGTGGGTCTCCCGGAAGTAAAATAGTGTCAGCGATTTCGCCTTTTTTTGCATTAATATGAATACTCATACTGCAATCCCTCTTTTCTGTCAGTTATCACTATAAATAATACTTTGTTTCACGTATTTACGCAATGCTAGACGTCTAGCAACTATAAAAGTACGAATAATGAAAGTATTGCGAATCATTATCGTCCTTGTTCACTGTATAAATCCCATAACTCATCAAACACTTCAGTTGTTAAATTTTCTGTTGCAAACGTTTCGATATATGTAGATAACTCATCAAAATCCATGCTTTGTTTAGGAAAGTTATGTTCATGAAAAACTTCTTCAGCAAAACGAACTTTTGCATCTGACCACTCTCCCCCTCTGAATGTTAATACATATAAATAAAAGCTCTTTTTCATTATTGAAAAATGCCTCCCCTTTTCATTTTTACTTTCCGCTAGTTTATCAAAAAAAATACATTTCGTCATAAAATGTATCATTTTTTTCTTTAAGTATTTTTTACTAGTGAAGAAAAACTGAATAGCCTTTTTCACCTTAATGACTTTTGTCATGCAAAAATATTACGCCTTTTTATCTGAAAAATGAAAATTTTGTGAAATTAGGATAGAATTTTTTAGTATAATACGATAGAATTGAAGTCAATAAATGCAAAAATTAGGAAGGTGATGGCGATGAAAAACAAGAGTCAGGCTAGTAAACCTATGAGAAACCGCCCGTCTCTCTTAGATTCTAACTTTTTTAGAAAAAAGAAAGTTATAGATTCTAAAGCTAGTAGGCACAATCTCCCTCCTACTACAGAAAAACGACAACGTTTTTATCATTTAATTCGAGGAAAAGTACTTATCATTTTTACTTTGCTTATTTTCATTAATGCAACAATGGGTATATTGTCTTATATCAATATTACAAATCTTCAACAACAAATGGAGGATTTCACTGAGAAGAATGTACAAGAACAGCTTACAGTAAATCAGCTTGCCTATGAAATTGCTAGATTAACCAACCTCGAACAAGCTTACCTTATTACCGGTAATGGTAGTTATTCCACTTCTTACAAAATGAAAATTGATTCTATTAATAAAAAAATAGCTGCCTTACAAGAAAAATTTGCAGACCGCGAAGTGGAACTTGGGCATATACAAGCAATTAGCCAGTATTATAAAAACTACCTTGAATACTCAAAAAAGGTCATGACAATGCGAGATGATCTTGGTCTTGAACAAGCAAGGAAGCTCATGATTGAAGGCACTGGCGAAACAATGAAATTACATATTGATAATAATATTGACGCCATCAATATAGTAATGGATGAATCGAACAAAACAAAACTTAATAAATTGAACAAACAGGTAACTGTATCCAATACTTATTTCTTTATTTTTTCGATTATCAGTCTTATTGCCATTATCATTTTTGGTTATATGCTATTTAATTCATTAAAAAATAATACGCGTGCGATTAACCATTCCATTTTAGATATTGCTCAAGCGGGTGGTGATTTAACAAGGCGTGTCCGTGTACGTAACCATGATGAATTTTCTACAATTGCTAACTCGACGAATACACTTATTTTGTCTATTTCAAACCTTATTAAACGCGTCAGTGAACTTGCAGATCATGTATCAAATAGTAGCCGAGAGCTCATGACGCTAGCTGATGAAAATGCACGCACAATTCAAAATATTGCAGATGCAAGTGCAGATATCGCAAGTGATAGTGAGAATACAATCAATAGCATGAATAGTGCTCAACAAAAAATGAGTGATTTAGACCATTCTATGCATCAGTTGAATGAACAAGCCAATGCTGTACAACGAGCTTCAATCGCCATGCAACAAGCAGCAGATGAAGGAAGTCGTTCTGTCCTACAATCTACCTTAGTCATGCAGTCAATTGAAGAAACAATTGCTTCTACCTCTACAACTGTTGAGGCACTCGGCCGCAAATCTGCCGATATAACCTCTATAATCAGTACGATTACTGCAATCTCTGAGCAAACAAATTTACTTGCATTAAATGCGGCGATTGAAGCAGCCCGTGCTGGAGAGCATGGTCGTGGCTTTGCTGTTGTAGCAGATGAAGTACGCAAGCTTGCTGAGCAATCACAAACTGCGGCTAAAGAAGTCACAGTTATTGTAAATTCCATACAAGAGGAAGTGGCATCAATTATTACACAAAATCAAGAAGGTGTTACAACGGTTATTCGAGGCGTTGAGGTGACAAATGAAACTAACCAGTCATTGTCCAATATTTTAACGCAAACGAAAGAAACGACTGCGATTATTACCACAATGGTTGATAAAATAGCCCATACGCTTGATTATAGTAATGCTGTAGCAAGTGATTTTGTGCATATAAATGCCTATGCTGAACAAACAGCTTCCAATACGGTGATGTCTGCTGCTGCTGCTACACAAGGTTCTGCGTCCATGCAAGAAATTAATGCAGCGGCAACTGAACTGGCGCATCAAGCAGATAGTTTACGTAGTGTTGTAGGTACGTTTAAAATTTAAGACAAGAGGCGCAGGCAAAGTGAAAAAGTGTTAGATTGATTGCAGTTCAATCTAACACTTTTTTGCTATATCGTTCTAGTTATACCCCACCCTCTTTTTGTTTTCCCCAAAAAAAAAACGCCTGCACGAGAAGCGTACTAGGCGTTTTGCTTGTTACTTAAATAAGGCGCTATATTCAGCGTAGCCTTCTTGTTCTAAATCCGCTTTTGGAATAAAACGAAGTGATGCAGAATTGATACAATAACGCAAACCACCTAACTCTTGAGGACCGTCTGGGAAGACATGTCCTAGATGAGAATCAGCTTCCTTACTTCTTACCTCTACACGACGCATTCCATGAGAAGTATCAAAATGCTCCGTCACATGCTCTTGTGCAATTGGTTTTGCGAATGCTGGCCATCCACAACCAGAATTGAATTTATCATGGGAGCTAAAGAGTGGCTTTCCTGAAACAATATCTACATAAATTCCTTCTTCAAAATGTTGATCATATTCATTACGAAACGGTGGCTCAGTCCCATTTTCCTGCGTTACATAGTATTGCATATCTGTTAGTTCTTTTAAACGTTGCTCTTTATTCATTTTTTATGCCCCCAATGTTGTTCCTGAAATGCCTTGCGACCAGAACCTACTGCATAACGTTCGTAGTGCATTGGATTTTTTTTATAATAATATTGATGGTAGTCCTCCGCAGCATAAAATGTGCTTGCAGGTAAAATTTTTACAGCAATCGGCTTATCAAACTTACGAGAAGCTTCTAAATCTGCCTTTGAACGTTCAGCTAATTCACGCTGCTCTTCATCATGGTAAAAAATGGCCGTTGTATAGGATTGTCCACGATCAAAAAATTGCCCACCAGCATCCGTTGGGTCAATTAATGTCCAAAATGTAGCTAATAATTGCTCGTATGAATAGATGTCATCATCAAATGTAATTTGAACCGCTTCTACATGACCTGTTGTTTCCGAACAGACTTGTTCATAGCTTGGATTTTCAACATGTCCACCAGTGTAACCAGAGACGACAGCTTTAATGCCCGGTGTTTCATCGAATGGCTTGACCATACACCAAAAACAGCCGCCTGCAAATGTCGCATATTGTATTGCCATTTATTTTCACTCCTTATTTTCCTGGGACGATAATTTCCAATAAAATCTTATCGTTCGGTAAGTCTAATTCCTTCGCACGAACCCTCGAACCTGAAGCAATATTTACTCGCGATAAATCAATATAAATTTCAGCTTTATTTGGATTGACCGTAATCCATGAGGGGAAATCCACCGAATCTCGCATAATTTTCATGGTCGTCTCCGGCGGAATGTTTAAAAGCCCTACATTCATCCCTGTTTGCTTTAAGATAATATTGCCTTTTTCATCAACGATCGGGTCAAAATTCATTGAAATCGGAATTTCTGTATAAAAAACAGTTAATTTACTTCGTAATTCAATATCATCTCCAATGGTAAAATCCAATGGCAATGGTGAGCCTTTAGCTGTGTCCTTTAAATATTTTTTGGTAATTGACTCCAACTCTTTAGTAGTCGTTTGTACTACAAGAACATTACCTGTTACGTTTTCTTCACTGTCTGCACTCTTTGCTAATTCAAATCCTTCAACTGGCTTCGTTGCTAAATAAACGACGAGGAGAATTGAAAAAATAACCATACCTGCTAACGCAAAAAATGCGAATTTCCATTTATTCATTTTTTCACTCCCCGAAGCCTATTTCCTTATTAATTTTTTGTTCCATTTTACATTGCTCCATTGCTGCTAAAATTCGCTCCGTCATTTTATCGTACCCCTTTGCATTGGGGTGAAAAAAATCCGTGTGATAGACCAGTTCTTCATTTGAATCAAACAAGTCTTCTACAGAGACATAACAAGCGTTTGAATCCTTACTTGCTATTTCTTTGATAACGCTATTCCATTCTGTAATAATCGTATCAAATTCATTGGCCTCATTGGTGACAATTGAAAAGGGATTATAAAACCCGATAAGTAATAACGGTACAGTTGGATTTTTTGCACGTATATTGCCAATTATTTTACTGTAACGATTCTCATAGGTTAATAATTCCTTATCAAAGGCATCTCTTTTTAAGTTAAACAAGTCCTTTTTGACGACTTTCATTACATCATTGCCACCCATTGTTAATGAAATAAGCTGTGCTTGTTGTAACTCTTCATCATAATGCCCTTTTTTTAATAATTTTAATAGCTGATCGCTACGTCTTCCTCTTTTTCCCCGATTTTCAACCTTAACTTCTGATATCGAAGTCCAAGCTAACATTGAATCTGCTAATCTTCCAACATAACCGTCTTGACTATACTCATCCCCGACACCGTCTGTTAATGAATCTCCAAGTGCCAAGTAATGTAGTTGTTTTGCGTTGTCATCATCAATTTGCCGTAAATCCTCTGGTGTAGGCTCAAAAAAATGTTCAAAAATTTGCGTCAATACATTACTAGAGTGCTTTGTCTCTTCCTCTGCTTGTTGCTCATCCTGTCTCATATCTTGCTCCGTCCCTGACTGTTCATGTTTATCGTCAGCCTGCGGACTCGGTTCATCTATTGATATTGCACAACCACTTAGTATTAAGACGGTCAAACATGACAAAATAATTCGCCAGATGCCCATTTGACCACCTTCCATCATTTGCTGTTAGTTCTATTATAGATAGTTGTCACGACAAAGAAAAGTGACGATGCTCCAATTTATCAAGAAAAATCTAAGCATATTCATCTCAATACTTGTTAACCATTTTCCAAGCTGACTAAGAACAGTAAAAAGCTACTACAATTACTTATGTAGCAGCTCTTATCAATTATTCGGCAAAATAAATAAAACCAATTGCACCTGGACCGGTATGTGTAGAAATAATGGGAGAGGTAAAGGCAATTTCTACCTCATCAAAGCCTGTTCCTTCTACTAATTCTTTTAAGGGACCACCCATTGTTGTTAAACCGTCAGCATGTGAAATTCCTACTGCTTTTACTGATTTACCAGCAGTATCAGCTTGGAATTGCTTGAATAAGTAATTGACAACCTGTTTGTGACTACGAACTTTAGACACAGGATTATATGCGCCACCTTCTAAGTTCGCAATTACTTTTATGTTGAGCAAAGAACCGATAAAGCCTGTTCCTTTACCAATTCGACCGCCCTTAATTAAATTTTCAAGTGTATCAACAATCACATATAAATGTGTATTTTCACGTACTTTGTCTAAACGTGCGACGATTTCTTGCACAGTCGCTCCTGCATCGCGCATTTTAATGGCCTCTCGTAATTGTATCGCAAGCCCAATTGCAATAAAGCGAGAATCAATGACAGTTACATTTGCATCTGTCATTTGTGCCGCCTGTCGAGCTGATTCGACTGTTCCACTCATGCCACCTGTCATATGAATGGAAAGTATTTGATCTCCATCTTTTCCAAGCTCGTCGTACAATTCTTTAAATTTCCCTGGTGCAGGTTGAGAACTTTTCGGCAAATCTTTCGCATTTTTCATTAAACCTAAAAAAGTTTGTGGCTCTAAATCCACTCCATCTATATACGTTTTCCCATCAATTTGAATGGTTAACGGCACAATATGTATACCGTGTTGCATTACTTCTTCTTTTGTTAAATCACAAGTTGAGTCCGTTACAATATGAATTCGTCCCACTTCGACACATCCTTTTACTTCATTGAAATTATTATATAGACTAATGTTTCCATATGTAAACATGACATTTGTCATCTGACTTGTCTATTTCAAGTCTTTTCATTTACGCTACCTTGGATACTATAGCCTTTTTTCATTAAATTTGTCTAACATTTTCCTCTATAAATCGACATGACATTTTAGATAAGTAAATATATGACAAACATACATAGGAATAGTCCACTGAATAGGCTATTGTAAATATAGAACGAAGGAAGGGTGTACAATGATGAATTCATTTGACTATAAAACACGGAAGGAAGAATTGTGGAATGCCATTACTCACGGGGTAGGGTTGCTCGCAAGTATTCCAGCACTTGTAATGTTACTATTAACGGCTGTTCACAACGGGCGAGCACTGTATATTACAACTTTTAGTATTTTCGGTGCGTCTGTCATTATCTTGTTTATGATGTCAACCTTACTCCATAGTCTGCCTGAAAAATATAAATATTTTTTCTCTATTCTTGACCATGCCTCTATCTATATTTTAATTGCTGGGACTTATACACCGTTTTTATTAATCGCAATTGGGGGTACATTGGGAATAACACTATTATGTATTATATGGACACTTGCTTTACTTGGTGTACTATTTAAATGCTTTTTTATTCATCGTTTTGACATCCTATCTCTTGTTTTTTACATTGTTATGGGCTGGCTTATTATTTTTGCCATTAAGCCAATCTATCTGTACTTAGGAAGTCATGGTTTTGCTTATTTATTAGCTGGTGGTTTGTTCTATACTATTGGCGCTATCTTTTACGCGTGGCGCTCACTGCCCTATAATCATACAATTTGGCATCTTTTTGTGTTAGCAGGGTGTGGTTCAATGTATGCTTGTGTGTATCTGTATTTATAAATTAATGCATCCACAGCGAATATAAAAGACAACGCACGGTGTTACTCGATAAAATTTAAACAGTAATATCAAGAGGTTGTCTTTAATGTCACACATTATATTAAATAATTAGTACATCACTCATAATATAGTGGTGTACTTTTTTGTTTGTTAGACCTCTAAAGACCGCGTTTATCACCACCTCTACCCTTTATAAGCAAATATTTACAGTAATTAAATTTAATGGCAAAACAGAACGAATATTCCCGAAACATACATTCCATTTGGAGGCAATAGCCTGAAAGAATATACAGTAAAAGAAGTGGCTGACTTATTCGATAACCACGAAGAAACTATTAAACGTTGGATACGGTCAGGCAAATTCCCTAACGCATATAGAAATAGCGATAAAGAAGGTTGGAGAGTTATTGAATCTGATTTATTGAAACTTAATAAAATGATTCCAGTTAGTGAGTTTGAACAGAAAGGTACTATAAAATCTGAAGTCAACACGCTCGTACTGAACTGAAGGAAATTGAGTTGATTGAACAGTATAGAAAAGAGGAAGACTACGACCCCGACATTCAATTCAAAAAATAAACGGCCTTGGCTAACCGAAAATCATAAAAGACTTAGTGACTGGGCGATACGAATAGGCAAAGAAACAATTGATTGGTTAATAAACAAGGGTATACCTGTCTCTTTTGCCAATGTTGCTCAATGGTCTAAAGAAGTCGATACCGAAGGTAAAGGGATTCACGAAAATACAATACAGTCAAATGAAGAGTTGTATGAATATTACAAGCAACATAGTAAAACCTTTAAACAGAGAGAAAAAAACAAAGGAATTAAAACAAACAACTTGAATCTGGACGTTAGTTTCCAAATACTTAAACCCAATCGTTATCTTGACAATCTTCATAGGAAGTATATGAAACTATCAAAGCAAGAACTTGCACAAAGACTAATTCTTGCTGAACAGTATATTTCAGAAAACGAAAATAAATGGGTTAAAGCTTATTTTGAATCATTTAAGGAGTAAAAAGAGACAGCGATTGCTGTCTCTTCTTCAACTAAAGCACCCCGTTACACTAAGTGAAATGTTTCATAAATCTCTTTTTCCCAATTGCTCTTTAGCCTGCATCTGACTTTAGCTTACTAAAGTCCAAGTTTTTCAGTCGTTCTATTTCAATAAATATCATTAATTTATCGCCGTCATGCCAACACCACTCAAGACTCTCGTCCGAATCAACGGTTAAAAGTGAGATCCATTCTGCTCCAGGCGTTGGATCATATGCTAGTGTAGAATGCGAAGGGTAACCTAGAAGATAGTCTGAACTTTTATGTAGAGAATCCCGGATTTCGGTGTATATGTCGCTCTGTGCATCATCGAAAGGCCAGTCCTTCAACTGGTATTCGTCATAAGGAATATCAATAGTCGGGAGAAACTCAATCACTGTGGTCTTGCCAATATCTGAATGGGGTGGCATCATCGTCTCAAGATTCGTTGTTTCGGGAATATAGATACCATGAATATATCCGTCCTCAAACGCCTCTAGATAACCATCATCTTCATTATCATAATCATCTGCTACAAAGAGACTTAGGAGTCCTTTCGATGGCAGACCTCTTTCAGTTGAAGTGATTTCTGCGAAATTAATCTGGCCAAGGAAGCGATAAGGCTTCTTATCATACGTTGGCCATTCGCTACCAATTGGTAAATCAGGTGCTCCACCAAAACGACTACAGCCCAATTGTGGTTCGGCATCTGTATGTCTAAGTATATCAATTGCTGGCCTCAATACTTGAGATAAATACTCTTTATGATTTGCAATATTTGACTGTTCAATCATCTCTAGAAATTTATTCTTAATCATTATATCCTCCCTGCGTATGTTTTTCTTTAAATGCGGTTTAAATTTCCCACATATTTAATTGTACTTCATGGTAGTTGCGAAACCAACAATAATACCAATAAAGGAAAAAATAGAAAGTTTGTTGTGTGAGAGTTAACAACACTCTTCAACTAACCTGCTCCGTTAATTGAAGAAGAAAAAGATGAGACCTGTTAAATCCCAACTTGAAGTATAACCGCCGTTAGTTTAAGCTTTACGCATCCTAATTTTTTAATTGTTTTGCATAATCAATCTTATTTATTTTTAACAACCACATTCTGTTTGCTCACCATTTATTAATGAAACCAAAGGATAATTCATAGTCATCCAAGCTAATCGTAAAAATAAGACTGCTTATTAGCAACCTTGTTCTTAAGCTCTTACACTTTTTAGTTTAAGTACAATTCCGTAAAACTGCTGTACTTTCATAGTTTTGAGTCAATCATATAGAACCAGTCTTTATTGCTTATAAATACATCAGTTAAATATCCGTAAATTCTATCTTCATTTTCCCAAATCCATTTATCAATATGTTCCATTATGGTTTCATCACTATATTTATTTATCCCCATCATATATATAGTAAGGATTTTATTTTCTTCTTTCGCTTTAAGTCTACCTATAAGTGTAGAGGCTGAAGTATCATCTAATATTTCATAATATGTCCAAACTCCCGACCTATTGGACTGTGATTTCCAATTCATAATCTCTCTTAATTCAACATACCAATCAGGTAAGGTACTTTGTTCTCTTAATTTAAAATATGCAATAGTAAATAATTCAACCATTGAATGGTAATCATTGATGTTGTTAAAAAAGTTATCCATATATGTTTTACTAAATTTCATAGTTATACTTCCCCCTCATAAAAATAAATAGCAATTTATTTCAAAAACTATTTCTATTTTACAATTATACAGCAGCTTCAACTTCATTCTTCCACTAACCTGCACTGTTAGTTGAATAGCAACAATTTTTTAGAAAACAACCTATATTATTACATAGAAGTTTAAGAATTAGGCTTTAATGTACAATTAATAATTGATATAAGCTCCTTTTAAATTACTGCAACATTAGATTGATTTAATGTTGTAGTAATTTGGGGCATCTGAGTTAAAAAAGAGGATAGATAGAGCCAATTTATGTAAGCTCTTCTATCCTTTTAATTTCTATATATAATGTGTGATATTAAATTAGAATCCCATGTCATTGTCTGCGTTCAAAAATTTGATATTGAAATGTGTAACCTTCAGGTGCTGTTTCTGGTTCTTGTGACGCAACTAAAACAAACTCTTCTTCATATGCTGGAAAAAAAGTATCCCCTTTAAAAGAATGATTAATTTTTGTAATGTATATGCGATCAGTTAACTCCATAGATAGTCTAAAAATTTGTTCACCGCCAATAATCATGATTTCCGGCACGTCCCCCGCTAACGCAAGAGCTTCCTCAATACTTGTCGCCGTTTCTATTCCATCCGCACGATAATTTGCATCACGTGTAACGACAATATTTCGTCGTCCTGGTAGCGGTCGTCCAATCGATTCAAATGTTTTACGTCCCATAATCATAGGCTTGCCCATCGTTTTTTCCTTAAAATATTGTAAATCTCCCGGTAAATGCCACGGCATACCGTTTTCATAGCCAATAACATGGTTATGATCATGTGCTACTATTAATGAAATCATGCTTACCCTCCAAGTTATATCCTTCATTCTATTATAAACATATTTTTACTTTACTATCGGAATATTTCTGCTCATTATTAAAATAATTTTCTTAATTGATACTAAAACCTAGTAAAATTATAAGAATAGTTTATAATAAGAATTAATACTTAAACGATTAAAGGATGATGATCATGACACGTTTAACAAAAGAGGCTATTCGCTATATTCAAGAAACAGCTAGAATACCCCATTATTATGAAATGACACCACAGGAAGCAAGAAACTCACGTACAGTTCCACCATGGCAATCTAGCCATTCACCACAACTTGCTTCTATAAAAAATAAAAAAATTAGCGTGCGTGATGGCCAAGAAATAAATATTCGCATTTACATTCCGGAACAGGCAGAAAAATTACCCGTAATTATTTATTATCACGGTGGTGGCTGGGTATTCGGCAATTTAGAATCCGCTGATGCAGGTTGTCGGCTACTTGCAGACAAAGCCCATGCCATTGTCGTATCTATCGATTATCGCTTAGCACCAGAATACCCATTCCCAATACCTTTACACGATGCCTATGATGGTTTACTGTGGGTTTTTGATAATATTGCAACTTTTGGTGGTGATAATAGCCAATTATCAGTAGCTGGTGATAGTGCAGGAGGAAACTTAGCAACTGTTGTTAGCTATTTAGCTGCTACATTTAATGGCCCTAAAATCACTGCGCAAGCATTGATTTACCCTGTTGTAAATCTTGATTTTACGACGGCTTCTTATAATGCTTATGGCGAACACTTTGGTTTAGATAAACAAGGGATGCAATGGTTTGCAGGGCAATATACGGAGACAAACTACTTTACGAATCCACTTGTCTCCCCTTTGCACATTGAAAACTTGAGCGTTCTTCCCAAAACAATGATTATTGCGGCAGAAGCAGATGTACTCTACGATGAAGGACTTGCATATGCTCAAAAATTAGCTAGGGCGGGTGTTTATGTAGAACATATCCCTATGGCTGGTTTGATTCATAGTTACTTCAGTAAAATGGCGTTTTTTGAAGCAGCCACAATTGAAACAGTTGAAAAAATTGCGACATTCGTGAAATAAGTTTGTGTAATGCTACTAAACAATGCGATAATAGAGCAAAATGTTTTTTAAAGGATGACAACATGACACAAACTATTGCTTTACAAATTAACAATCAATTTGCAGGACCATTAAAAAAGGGTTATCCGCTTATTTTAAAAGATGCCGTTGATACACGTAAACTACCTTCTGAAGAAGGTGCCTTACTTCGTCTATTAGATATTCATAACCGGTTTATTGGGACTGGCTATTATGGTATCCAAAATAAAGGCATTGGCTGGCTGTTAACAACCGATGCCGATGAAGAAATTGACAAGACTTTTTTTGCAAAAAAAATTAAAAAAGCCGTTCAAAATCGTGAATTATTCTTTAACAATCCTAATACGACTGCTTTTCGTGTCTTTAATGGCGAAGGTGATGGCATCGGTGGTATAACAATTGACTTCTTCGATGGCTATTATATGGTGTGTTGGTATAGTGCCGGCATTTATTCATTTAAAGAGGTCATTTATGAGGCACTTTCAGAAACCGTAAACTATAAAGCGATATATGAGAAAAAGCGTTTTGATAGTAAAGGGCAATATATCGAACAAGACGATTTTGTAATGGGCACGCCTGGTGAGTTTCCACTAATCGTGAAGGAAAATGGCATGAATTACGCTGTCCATTTAAATGATGGTGCTATGACAGGCATTTTCCTCGACCAGCGTGAAGTACGACTTGCTATTCGTGAACGCTATTCAAAAGCTAAAACTGTGTTAAATACATTTTCGTATACAGGTGCGTTTTCTGTAGCAGCAGCACTAGGTGGAGCTATGAAAACGACAAGTGTCGATGTAGCCAAACGTAGCTTAGCCAAAACAATTGAGCAATTTAGTGTCAATGATATTGACTATGAAGCACAGGATATTAAAGTAATGGATGTATTCCATTATTTCAAATATGCACAACGCCATCAGTTGAAATTTGACCTCGTTGTATTAGATCCTCCTAGCTTTGCTCGAACAAAACAAATTACGTTTTCAACTGCTAAAGACTATCCTAAGCTATTAAAGGATGCAATCGCAATTACTGAAAAAAATGGTATTATTGTGGCTTCTACGAATAATGCAAGCTTTGGTATGAAAAAATTTAAAGGATTTATCGAGCAAGCATTTAATGACACGCATACTCGTTATAAAATTGTGGAGGAATACGGTTTACCAAAGGATTTCCGTGTGCCACGTGAGCATCCTGAATTCAACTACTTAAAAGTTGTTTTTATTCAAAAGCTAAACTAAAAAGTGTGACTTAAGTAAAGTCACTCACAAAGCTAGTAGACAAAGTCGAGTTTTTCAACTTTGTCTACTAGTTTTTCTTAAATCAAGCTTCCAATAAGTTCTTTATCTGACATAGCAAAAGCTTTGACTCAACATCTAAAAGCGAGAGTGAAAGTAAAAGTTTTATTCCCTTTTTATGACTACCAATCCATAAAAAAATAAAAGTGTTAGACCACCTTCCTTCAGTCAACCTAACACTTTTTTTGAGCGTATAGACGCCAAATTTATAATCATTCCCAATTTCGTTATCAACAATTTTTACGCGAATGCGCTGAAAACATATTCAGTAAAAATGGTGCTAGACAGAATCAATTTGTCGATTTTCTAAACTATCGCTTTTTTGCATCGGTTCTACTATTCGCGGTCTTACTGCTTTGTACCATTGTAAGCAAAGCATGAAAATGATCATCGCATCAATTACATCTCCACCATAATACATAACCTTACTTCCGATTTCTGCTTGTGCTATTGGCACACCTTCAGGCGGATGCGCATAAATATATTTTGATAAAATTCCATGTCCGGCCAATGCTATAATTAAAACGATTGCTCTGTAAATAAAGGATTTTCTGTAAGGTACGGGGTCTACATAAAGAATAGAGATTGTAAATACATACCCCGCTAGAAATACATGTAAATGGACAACTACATGTAAGTAACTATTGTCATGCATAAGTGCATATAGGTTAGTCGTGTATAATAACCAAAGCCCTCCGATATTCAGTAAAGTCGCAACTATTGGATGTGTAAGTATACGAAGAGGCCAGCTTTTTAGTATTTTGGTAAGTGCACGTGCTAATGAAGTACTCAAAGTTCTTAGTAAAAGTGTCATAGGCGCTGCCATCACAATAAGCAATGGCGCTAACATGCCTAAAAGTAAATGACTCACCATATGTGCCGTAAAATCCATCGTTGCACGATTTGCTAAAGGCCCAGCAACCGCTATAACCGCTAATACTATCCCTAAAACAAAACATACAATGCGATAAAGGGGCCACGTTTTATAATGACGATTTGAAATAACAATAGCACTAATATACATGATTAATAAAATACTAAATAACAATAAAAAAAATAGTTGTGCATAATCGTGTAGAAAGCCGTCCTGATTCATCTGAGCAATATGATTACTATGTTTAGCGCTCATAAGATGTAGCCTCTTGTATGTGATAAGCGTTTTTAGTACGGATAGTAAGATAAATCCCTATAATGAGTAGTATTGCAGCAAGGATATTCCAAATTAAATCGTATGTTATTACATTTTCTACATACCTTATCTGATGTATCCGCATTAACTTATGTTGAATAATACCATCATATAATTGAAACCCTCCTGCTCCTAAAAATACACCACCTAGCCATCTTGCTAACCTTAGTCCATTTTTGCGACGTAAATCTGCAAATAAAAATAAACCTGCAATTGTCGCAAACCAACTAAATGCGTGGAAAAAACCATCCGATATTAAACCAATATCAGTTGTCGATTTATCGTAAAAATGATGCCAGCGTAATAGTTGATGAAAAAAGGTTTCATCTATAAATGCAACTAATCCTATACCAAAAAGAAACCCTGACCATACATTTCGCTTTGCATAAGGATGTCCATTTTTTAGCATTGAACGATTATTCTCTTCATGGGTTTTTATAATCATTCCTTCTTTCTCTAAGTTTGTGTTATTATTCCCTAATGTCACAGCGATTACACCTTCAATTAAATAGTACAAATGAAGTTAATAATTGGCACTAATAAAAGCCCCTAAAATCTTCAATCTTTAGGGACCTATCACTTCATTCTTATAATTTTTAGTGTGGGCAATGTGAACGAAATCATTCACAAAATTTTCGCAGTGCCGCACTCAATTCTTCACTAACCATTAGTACACCATGAGCAGTGATCATTACATTAGGCTTTAATGCTGCTAACTTTTGGCATGCCATCAAGCAATACAAATTCTTTCTTATGCGGATTCCCGTATAGCACTAGATTGACAAAACTGTATACATATATACCTTATCTAATACTTCTAGTAACAGTTACATTCAGTCAAAAATAGTTTGTCAAAATCTTTAATTATGTCTATGCATTATTTAAAGTATAGAATGACAATAAAAAGACAAAATATAAGTTCGTAGTGTTTCACTACTTATAGGGCTGCTGAGAGAAATCAAAGCAGCTTTTTGTTATTTTTCCCTATATTTTAAGTCATCAATTTTTCCATAATAGCCCAAACTTTATTGTACGATGAATGGGGTTGCTTTTTCTCATTTTGAATCCCGCGTCTTACTAAACGAAATCCTCTTGCTTCAAGATCTGCAATAGCAACATCTAACTCTTTATTATTTTTGCGCTGTATTGGCGGTAATCGAAACACACCATTTTGTGCTGATAAACGATTAAACATTTCTACATCCCCTTAAAATGTAATCGACTTAGCGTGAGCACATGACATATGATTTATTCAACTAAACTGCCGGTATATATGTCCAATTTAAGAAAAAGAAAAAGTGTTAAATTGACATTAGTCAATCTAACACTTGAGTACAAGTTGCTTCCCGTTCTTCGCTCCATAGGGTCTATCTATCATTTTGGATAACGATACTGTCATCGTACATAAACAACGAAAAGGATAACTTTACTTTATTTTACATTATGCATTATTTGCCAATATTCAGCAGTATTCGTTCTGCGATAAAATTTATAGAACGGCTCATTTGGCCGTGCATGTTGTTGATATACCCCAATTATACGCTGTAAAAAGCTGGCTATTTCTTGCGCGGAAACGCCTTTAGCAAATAGTGTACCCGCCTGTGCTTTTGCCCCCATTGGAATAGCACCTAAATAAACATCGAAGCTATCTTTTTGATAGACAAGTCCAATATCATCATAGACGGCATTATAGCAAGCGGACGCACAGCCATTGACATTTAAACGCAGTCTGGAAGGCACCGTTTGTCCCTGCAACTCAATGTATAATTGTTCTGTTATCTCCGCCGCTTCCATCCTCTCTCCATCACAAAAATCACAAGCCTTGAACGCAACGATGGAGCCTGATGGTGTCATATATAAGCCCGCTTCTTGCAGTTCACTTATAATGTCTTGAACTGTTTGCGTAGGGATAGACAACAATAGATTATAGGATGCTGAATATTTAATGGCCCCACTGTCCCCTACGACTTCTGCAATTTTTTGAAATTGCGCGGGTGTATAATGTTTATTGATAATACCAGGACTTACTGCTAGACGAGTAAATTGACCATCTATATTTAATTTTTCAAATGTACATTCTGGTATATTTGAACGAAATGCATTCATTTTTTATTCTCCTTAAAAAAAGCTAGCATATAGCTAGCTATCTGAAGTTATTAAAAATTTTCCGGATAGAATCCTTTAGCCAAAATGTTGATAGCCTCTGCCGCACGAACCCCTTCTGAAGCAGCTGAAAGCGGTAATATGACAAAACGCTCATTGTGCACAGCATCTGTTTCCTTTAATGCAGGATCATTTTTCAGGAAATGTATTTTGTCTTCAGCACTTTGAGAACCATAATCAATCACGACAATTACTTCCGGATTGCGTTCTACTGTTTCTTCTTTTGAGACAGTTGTCCATCCAGATTCAACTTCACCAAAAATGTTTTTACCACCAGCGACAGTGACAAGCTCATTCATAAAATTTTGAGCAGCAGTAAAGACTTCCTTATCTCCACTATCATAGACAAGCACACGTAGCTCCTTTTCCCCTTGCGGTAACTTTGCACGTACTGCATCAACTTCTTTTGTCATTTGATCGACTAATGCTTCTCCTCGATCTTCAACACGGAAAATTTTTGCGATATTGCGAATATCCCTAAAAATATCATCTAGCGTTGGTTTCGTTATACTTGAAGATTGATGTAAATATGTGTGGATACCAAGTGTCTCTAATTCTTCTGGTGTACCAACACCCTTTTCACTAAAGCCACTTTTCCATCCAGCGTATAAAAAATCGGCTTCACTATCTATCACTTGTTCTTTTGTTGGATACTGCTCTGCTATTACTGGTACTTTTTCGTAGGCAGCTTGTAAAGGTTCATAAATTTTATCATCCAAATAGGCTGTACCAACCATTGAATCTTCTAAGCCTAAAGCTAACATAATTTCCGTTACATGCTGATTTAAACTAATCGCCTTTTTAGGTGCTTCTGTATAAACTTGTGTAGTACCATTATTGTCAATGGTTACTTCTGTCGTCTCGCTTTGAGCAGGCTCGATATGCTCACTTTGTGCAGCACTTTGCGAATTGTCTTTCGCACTACAAGCGCCTAAAATGCTTATAATCGCAATGGCAACAACTAGCCACATGCCTTTCCATTTGTTCATGGTTCCATTTCTCCTTTAGTTATGTATTTGGATTTGGATTTGTATAGGAAGAAATCAATGATTTCCTTGCTACTAGCACATAAAAAAAACCCCTTGTTTCCAAGAGGGTGTCATAGTGATAAATACATTGGGTATTTAAACAATCACTATCACCATCCTCGTGGTGTTAAGTAAATAATACATATTGGCAGGTATCCTGGCTTAGGTTCATCGCTTATACGTCTTCCCATAGTTCAACTACAGTGACTATTGTATAAACTCCCCATTTACAGTTGCGGGACAGCATCGGAATTTCACCGATTTCCCTTTTAAGCAAATGACTAAAGCCATTTGCACCAATATATAGCAGTTTTTAGTTATAAAAATAGACTAGCAGAAGGTATTTTTGATTTCAATCACACAAAAAAATCCATAAATGATACTTGTTAATAAACTATCACTATTTAAACACGAATGCGAACTATTTGTCACGAAATGTTTGAGCGATCATTCTGGTACAATGAGAAGAGACTACATTAGAAATGAGGATTTTTATGTATAAAACGATTGGTGTGCTCGCACATGTCGATGCAGGAAAAACAACTTTTTGTGAGCAATTATTATTTCACACAAATAGTATCCAATCTCGTGGAAGAGTCGATCATCAAGATACATTTTTAGATAATCATGCAATTGAACAAGCCCGAGGAATTACCATTTTTGCGGAACAAGGACGGATGCAAATAGAAAATGATACATATACGCTGATTGACACACCCGGGCATGTAGACTTTTCACCTGAGATGGAGCGTGCTATACGTGTAATGGATTATGCCATCATTATTGTCAGTGCAGTAGAGGGTGTACAAGGTCATACAGAAACGGTTTGGCAATTGCTCCGTCAATACCAGATACCAACCTTTTTCTTTATAAATAAAATCGACCGCGAAGGGGCAGATATCAATGCGGTGATGAACCAATTACAAAAAGACTGTTCCGACAACATCCTGTTAATCGATGCCCCATTACGCAAAGATTTTATACAAAGCTATATTGCAGAGTGGCTAGCCGAGCGTGATGAACAACTACTCGAGGCCTTTTTAACAGATACACTCGATGCCTCAACGTGCCTGTCACAATTACAAAAGATGATTAACGAAGAGCGAGCATTTCCCTGCTTTGTTGGTGCTGCTTTAAAAGATATTGGGATCAAGGAATTTGTATCACAACTTCCTCTCCTGACAGAGACACACTTCGACCATGAAGCACCCTTTCAAGGGGAAGTATTTAAAATTCGCCATGATGGCACACAACGCTTAACTTTTATAAAAGCTTTACAAGGAACATTGCATACTCGTGATGACTTTGCATTTGGCGATGTTACCGAAAAAATAACTGAAATTAGGCTGTATAATGGGCGTCGTTTTCAGACAGCCCAAGCCGTACAAGCAGGAGACATTTTTGCAGTGAAAGGGCTTAGCCTGGCGAAGATAGGAGACATTTTAGGAAGTACACTACTCCCAAAACCTTATGAACTTGTGCCTACATTACAAGCAAAAGTACTGTATGAAGGGCAACAGCATATAAAGGAAATTTTACAGATTTTTCGTTTACTAGAAGCCGAGGAGCCATCGTTACGAGTCGTTTGGCAAGAAAAATTCCAAGAAATTCATGTACATATTATGGGTGTCATACAACTTGAAGTACTTGCTGAAGTATTAAAAAATCGCTTTTCACTTGTTATTACCTTTGATAAACCTCAAATTTTGTATATGGAAACTATTGCAACGACTGTAACAGGCTACGGACATTTCGAACCGCTCAAGCATTATGCCGAGGTACACTTATTCATGGAGCCGAACATCCGCGGAACTGGGAATACGTTTGTTAATGCCTGTCATGCTGATGATTTATCAGTAGGTCACCAACGCCTTATCGAAAAACATTTATTTGAACGCGAGCATCACGGTTTATTAACTGGTTCTCCTGTTACTGATATTCGCTTTACACTGTTGACAGGACGAGCTCATATCAAGCATACCGAAGGAGGAGATTTTCGGGAAGCTACTTTCCGTGCATTAAGACAAGGGCTAGAACAAGCCGAAAATATCTTACTTGAGCCCTATTACCGCTTCAAAATGAAAGCATCCAATGATTTTATCGGCCGAATGATGAACGATATTCAACAAGCAGACGGTACTTTTGACTCACCGATCTTGTCAGAGGAGCAAGTCATTTTAACAGGACGTGTACCAGTTGCAACATTTATGCACTATAGTACTACTTTTGCTACTTACACAAACGGCAAAGGCTCTTTATCTTTACAATTCGATGGCTATGATATATGTCATAATAGCGAGGCAATAATCGCACAAATCAATTATAATAAACAGGCTGATCCTGACTATACGTCGTCAAGTATTTTTTGTGCGAAAGGAAAAGGCTATGCAGTTCCATGGTATGAGGCAAAAGCAGCCATGCATTGTCTATAAAATAAAAAGGCATCGAAATTTCTCGATGCCTTTCAGAAAAAAATCGAATATTGCATAGTATGCATATCGATACAGATATAAAAATTTACAACGCTTTTTTCGTTTTCTTTTTCAAAGAATTCGCTGACTCCACAATCACATACCCATGATGATTTGAGAAATCTACAAGAACCGACCCAGGTTTACTTTTTAAAATCTGTAATTGCTCAATGCGTTGCAGCAACAATTGATGACCATTGCCACGCGGATGCCAATTTAAATGATAATCATTTAATTCTTTTACACTTTGTAAAAACTGAGCATATTCACCCTCTACATAGTCTATTAAATGTTGTATTTTACTATAATCTTGATTTTCCTGAATTAATAACGATAAGTCTTGCAAATACGTTTGATAAAAACGCATTACCATCGAACATAGTAAATCATTGACTCTTGCAGCACTTAAAATAGGTTTGGGCTCTACATTCAGGCGATCCAAATTGGGTTTAGCTCGAATTGAATCGATGCGTGTAATTAAATGATAGGCCTCCTCATTTACTTCATAAACAATCGGATTGGTCGGCATATACATCATAAAACCATTCTTTTTTGTTTTCAATTCATCAGCCACACTTGCTTTTGCAAATAGGTATCCTTCATAGACATCATTTTGAATCCAAATAATGTCTTTATTATAAAAAATGCAGTCAAACAATCGATCGTGCGGAATAAGCCCTGTGGCTAAAAACTGATCAACTAGCGCCTCAATGACCATTCTCGTTTTTCGTTGCTTGGCAACTTCCATGCGCGGTTGCTTACAAATCTTCATATCAACATTTTTCTTTTCTCGTGTTGAACATACCTGAATTTTTGTCATACTTGCACCTCTTCTCGTACATATTTTCAAAACAAAGGTATCGATTACATAAAAAATACGGATTTCCTAAAAATGTAGAGGAAATCCGTGATTATGGCTATCGTACTTAAAAAATATCATTCATCCGATAACATCAAACAGTGCACCAATGGAAGCGATTTGGCTTGATGCCGTATCCCTTTATATCCTTTGGTGTTGGTCGTTTGACGTACTGTGACGAACAGATTATTCTGTTTTGTCAACATGCCACCTCCTATTCCTCGTAGGTTTATGGTGTGTACTCGTAACAGGCAGGTCTCCTGACTTATGGTCATCGCTTCTTTTCACCTTCCCGTCGTTTGACAGTGGTCATAATTTGAAAAGACGCTCACATTCACAGTTGCGGGACAGCGTCGGATTTGCACCGACTTCCCTTTTAAGTAAATTGCATGCAATTTACACCTCTTACTACACGCTATTCAGTTGTTAAGGAATTTATTGGAAAATTCCTACTAAACTATTACATTATATTGTAAAGTAGTGGTATTTTAAAGTCAAACAGCAGCCTAAATGTATGTGCACTTGCTAAAATGACTATCTATCACCTAAATAACTATCCGTTGTTAATTTATACATGAATTTGATTTGTAATCTTTTGTAAATCATCAGCCTGTATCGTTAATTCCTGTGAAACTTGATTGACTGCTTGCATGGAAGCCGTTTGCTCATCCATGGACTGTAGCACAGCTTCTGTATAGCTGGACAATTGATCCATACCCCCTGCAATTGTTGACACGAGATTAGCTACCTCATTTGCACGATTTGACAAGTAATTTACAGTTGTCGAAATGCCTTCGAGTTGGTCAGTCATTTGGCTCACGTGCTGCGAAATATTGCCAAAAGATTTTGTTGCTTCATCAATGACATAGACCCCCTGTTGAACATTTTTCAAGTCTTCTTCCACAGCCACAGCAACTTGTTTCGTATCATTTTCAATACCTACTACAAGGTCCACAATTTGAATAGCAGAATGCTTGGATTGCTCTGCTAAATGACGAACTTCTTCCGCAACGACCGCAAAACCTTTCCCATGTTCTCCAGCACGTGCCGCTTCAATCGCAGCATTTAGAGCAAGTAAATTCGTTTGATCTGTAATCGTTGTAATCATTTCTGTCATTTTTTTAATATCTGTCATTTTATTTGATAAGTGTTTTATTAAGGTACTCGTTTTATCTGTTGACGATGAAATAAACTCCATCTGGTTTTTCGCAACATGCAAAATTTCTGCACCATTACCTGCGATATCATTCGCTTCTTTCGCGTGGTTGAAAACATCCTGTGTGGCAATCGAAATACGCTCAATGCCATCTACTGTTTCCTGCATTGCAACAGCACTATTGTTTGCCGATTGTGCGGCTTGTTTAAGGCCATTTGACGTTTTTTCCATTTGATGGTCAACTTCTTCCACAGCCATTGTAATTTCATTTGTACTTGCAGACAACTCTTCGATACTGGCAGATAAATCTGTCGAACTGTTGGCAATTGTTAGTGTCATCGTACGCAATTGCTCTTTCATCTCTATAAAAGCTTTTGCTAATTCTGAAATCTCACTATTGTCTTGTACAGTAATGACATCAGAGTCAAAGTTCCCTACTGAAATTGCTTTCGCAGCATTAGATAATTGGTTAATAGGTTGAATCACTTTATATTTAACATAGAAGATATAGGATAAAGTAATGGAGATACCAATAATCGTTAATATTGTAGATAGCCATGCTAATGCTGTTAAATTAGCAAGATCTATAATTAATACTACAATCATTATTAAATTTAATAATGAAAACCCAAAAATACTTTTTTTTCGTAAAGTCATACCAAAATCCCCTAACTATAATATTACTATAATACCATTATTATAGTTTATTTATCCTAAGATTGATAGAAATACGCCCATCTTTTATATGTATATTGGTATACTAAAAAAAGATAAAGGTTAGGACAAAACTAAAATAATTTAAGAAACAGAGGAAAGGTGTTCATAAATTTTTCTATATGGAGAACTTAGCTATTCTTGCTGTTGCAATAAATAAAAAATTAGAAGAGTTCACTAGTTGTTAGTAGCGGAGGAGGTGACTTCTGCTCAGAACGCACACAGCGTAAGACGCGGGCATTTCCGCGCGTTAGCGAGGGTTGCGGCATACGTGTGTGCCCGCGCAAAGCACCGCCGAAGCGAACAACATCGGCGCAACAAAAAGGTGTTAGATTGACTGCCATCAATCTAACACCTTTTCTCTTTTGTCCCAGCCTCTTTAGAAATTATTTTAATTTCATCATACTAGAACCAGCGATACCTGGATGTGTCATTTCATATGGATCTAAAATTAAATCCAATTGCTCTTTCGTTAAGACACCTGCTTCAATACAAAGTTCACGAATTGAACGACCTGTAAGAATTGCTTCACGTGCAAGACGAGCAGCTACTTCATAACCGATATGTGGATTGACTGCTGTTAAGACACCCACACTTTTCTCTACATATTCCTTCATACGTTCTTCATTTGCTTCGATATCTTTTAAACAGTTTTCTGTAAATGCACGGAAAACGTTATTCATTATGCTAATTGATTGAATTAAGTTGAATACAAGCACTGGTTCCATTACGTTTAATTCTAATTGACCCGCTTCAGATGCTAAAGAAATTGTATGGTCATTCCCAATTACTTGGAATGCAACTTGGTTTAGCACTTCTGGCATTACAGGATTTACTTTACCAGGCATAATAGATGAACCAGGTTGACGTGCTGGTAAAATAATTTCTCCTAAACCTGCACGAGGACCAGATGCCATTAAACGAAGGTCATTCGCAATTTTAGACATATTAATCATACAAATTTTTAGTGCCCCTGACACTTCCGTATAAGCGTCTGTATTTTGCGTAGCGTCTACCAAATGTGTAGCACCTTTTAATGGTAAGCCAGAAATTTCAGCTAGATGTTGGTCTACAGATTTAATATAGTCTGGGAAAGCGTTAAGCCCAGTACCGACAGCTGTTGCCCCCATATTGACATCATATAAGTTTGGACGTGTTTGACGGATACGAACAATATCACGGTTAATTACGCGACAATAAGCTTCAAACTCTTGTCCTAAGCGAATTGGTACAGCATCTTGTAAGTGCGTACGTCCCATTTTAATAACATGTGCAAATTGCTCTGCTTTTTGATGGAATACGGCTTGCATATTTTCCATCGTCACCAGAAGCTCATCGATTAAATTTAATACAGCAATATGAATCGCTGTAGGGAAGGCATCGTTTGTTGATTGTGACATATTAACATGACTGTTCGGGCTAATCGTTTGATAGTCCCCTTTTGCTTTACCCAAAATTTCAAGAGCACGGTTCGCAATAACTTCATTCGCATTCATATTGATAGAAGTGCCTGCACCACCTTGGATTGGGTCTACTAGAAATTCAGCATCCCATTTACCATCGATGACTTCTTGTGCAGCCTCGACAATAGCCTCTCCAATTTCTTTTGATAATAGGTGTACTTCCATATTACCTAATGCTGCTGCTTTTTTTACAATACCCATTGCTTTAATTAGGGCTGGGTGAATTTTATAGCCTGTAATTGGGAAGTTTTCTGTTGCACGAAGCGTTTGAATCCCGTAATAAGCATCTGCTGGTAATACTCTTTCACCTAAAAAATCTTTTTCTATACGTTGTGTGGACATTATTGTCGTCTCCTTTGAACTAATACTCACACTGATAGTAGCTAATAAATGCCGTCTTGTAAACAGTCATTTATCAGTAAAATGAAAGTTTTTTTCGTAAACGACGATAAATAGCGAGAAACCGAGCATATTTCACACGCTCGGCAGTAGGATTATTTAGTTGAAGAAACAGTAAAACGTCTATTTATATAATGTGGATTTTCAATTTCATCTAACACAGCAATCGCATAATCACTATAGCTGACATAACTTTCACCTGAAGCATTCACTAACAAATGATCTATTCCTGTTGTATAGCTACCTGAACGTGGCCCCTCTGGATCAAATAGGGCAGAAGGACTTAAAAATGTCCACGAAATATTTGATGCTTGTAAGTCTTGCAAGTTTTCACCTTGATTTTTTGCAGTTGCCAAAAACATTTCCGGAAAATCAGGAGTCTCCATAACACGAATCGTTTTTTCTGGGTCTACAAATAGGCTGCCTGCTCCCCCCACTACGAATAGTTTTGTGGCAATGCCGTTAAAGGTAGCGATTAAATGACGACCTACAGCAACATGTAATGTTTCTTGTCCAAGTGGTGCACCAAACGCATTCACAACAACATCAAAACCCTTTACATCTTCTTGCGTTAAATCCAATACATCCTTCTCCATCACTTGAATATCCTCTTTTACTTTAGAAGCTGAACGAACAATGGCTGTAACGTTATGACCACGTTGTAATGCTTCCTCCACTATTTTTTGCCCTGCTTTTCCTGTTGCTCCAATAACGCCTATTTTCATTATAAATTCCTCCTATAATTTGTTGTAACCATTTTAGTTACAGGTTGAATACAGTAAGACCGACCTCGTTACTTTTAACGAAGTTGATCTAGCACATCTTGTAACGTTTGTGCTTGTAACTGTTTTTCCATTGCATGCCAAACATCTAGATAAACGGTTTCCAACGTATGCTGTATTTTTCGGCCGACAGCACATGCAGGATTCGGTTCATCATGTATTGCAAATAGTTGCTCTGGACCGTCAATCGCACGGTAAATGCTCAACAATGACAAATCCTTTGGTTCAATAACAAGTCCATAACCGGCAAGTCCTGACTGAGAAGTTAACAAGCCTGCTTTTTTCAATTTCCCAATCATTCGTCGTACGACTACGGGATTCGTATTGACACTACCTGCAATATAATCAGATGTAAGCTGACTTTTATCAGATGTTGTAGCAATGAGCGAAAGTATATGGATAGCGACTGAAAATCGACTATTGACCATACGAATCACCACCTGTTGTAACTATTATAGTTACAGGTTAAGATAATTACAAGTCATATGCTCATATCTTAACCTGTTCATTATTCACAAAAATACACCCGCTATCGAATTTAAATTTTAGTCATATAAATAACGAGCTCTTGTTGGATTTGACCATTTTCTTCATAGAAATCTAGATTGTGAAATTCATATTTATAATGACCAACGGGGAACGTTACACTTTCTCCTTGAGCCGCAGCTAGTATGCCAGCCACATCATGTGATACCATCTGTAAAAGCTCTGTCCCTGTCATTGTTTCTATAAAAATTACGTTCATCTAAAAACACCTCCTTCGCCATTATAGCTTAGAAGGCGCTTGAATTTATAGTGATGATTTCTTACTACACAAGTTAGAAATCATCATCAAAATATAATCGATAGACGAGTAAAAGTAAAAATCGATATAATTGAATAAAGATTAAATGTGAGAACTTTTATAGACAGGAGGATATTTAGCATGAAAATCAAATTAATATTAATTGTAATATGCTCATTTTCACCATTACTATTATTAGGACTTTTCATTTACGGAAATGCTTATTATAACGACTATCATCTAAAATCATCCGAAACAACAGTGAAAGAATTTTTAGAAGAATTTATCGACAGTAGCATACAAATCATGCATTTTGAACGAATAGAAGAAACAAATATGTGGTTAGCCCAGTTGAAAATTAACGGTGATCAGTATGGTCATGCCCATTTTAATAAAGGGTGGAATGGCAAACTTAAATTTATTTATTTAGCAACAGATCCCTCAGAAACCTATCGACAATATAAAACCAATAAAGGCAACTATGGCACACTATATGTACACGAATTAGACAGCAATGTTGCCAAAATACAATTGACAAACTGGATGAATTTTGAAAAAGAAATCGAAGTTGATACTTCTGCACCATTTATGAAAACATTTAAACTACCTCCTGATGCAGAAGATACGTTTCCTGCCATATTTACTTTTTATGATACAACCGGACAAGAGTTAAGGTAATTAGCGTTGTCTTTATTTATCGAAGGCGCTTACATTTTTATTTAGTACCATTCACACGGATTTCCTCAATAATTTGCATCATTTTTACTAATTGTTCTTGTGTTAATGTAGTGGTAATAGCTGGACTATCCTGTTGAGGCTGCTGATTTTTTGGGAACGAGGACTCCCCATTTTCGCGCAATCGAAGAATCTTTGCTTTTGTTGTCGTTTGTAGCACTATTCTTTCTCTCAACCTAGCCACCCCTAAAGCTTTTATTAGAAAATATACCTTATAATACCATAAATACTATAATAGAAGGCCCCCTATCGAAACATCCACCAACTTGCCTATTTATCAAAATAGATTATTTGGACCTAGTCCACGCCATCAAAAAAGCAGCAACCAAAATGGCTGCTGCTTACTTTTGACTAAACCGCAATCGGTGCTTTAATTGCTGGATGTGGATTATAGCCCTCGATGGATAGATCCTCAAGTTCTATGTCAAAAATCGACGTTTTATTCGGATTTATTTTCAAGGTTGGTAGTTCCCGCGGCTCACGTGAAAGCTGTTCTTTCACTTGCTCCACATGATTTGCATAAATATGTGCATCGCCAATACTATGAATAAATTCGCCGACTTCAAGCCCACATTCATGCGCAATTAAATGTGTTAATAATGCATAAGAGGCAATATTGAATGGACAGCCAAGCAATGTATCTAGACTACGTTGCATTAATTGGCAGCTTAATTTGCCCTCTGCCACATAAAATTGAAACATAACATGGCAAGGTGGTAAAGCCGCTTTGCTTCCTTTTGCCCCTGCATTAATGACATCTTCAGGGTTCCATGCATTGACAATAATACGACGTGAGTCTGGATTATGCTTAATTTGATGAATAACATCTTGTAGTTGATCAAGACTTTCCCCGTTTGACGTTGTCCAATTGCGCCATTGCTTGCCGTAGACATTCCCAAGATCGCCGTACTTTCTTGCAAAATCATCATCCGTTAAAATACGGTCGCAAAATGATGCCAGCTCAGCTTGGTAAACAACATTAAACACTTCGTCCGTTAAGCATCGACGACCAAAATCCGTCATATCAGGTCCATTATATTCATCGGATTCAATCCATTTTTTAAACGCCCACTCATCCCATATATGGTTATTATGTTGTAATAAGTAGCGGATATTTGTATCTCCCTTAATAAACCAAAGAAGCTCACTAGCTACAAGTTTAAATGGTACGCGTTTAGTTGTTAAAAGCGGAAAGCCTTGACTTAAGTCAAAACGCATTTGATGGCCAAAGATGCTATACGTACCTGTCCCCGTACGGTCCTCTTTTTTTATCCCATTTTCTAATATATGTTGTAGTAAATTTAAATACGCAGTCTCTGGATGCGTCAATTTGTCACCAGCTCCTTCAAATATGCTGTTGACCATTATACCATCTTATATTGAGGAGTGAACGTCGAATTACAAAAACAAACTACTTTCCAACAGCTACATCGCATTTTATTGTATTAATTACAAACAGGGATACTATTCTAAGTGTGAATCCATTTTATTATGTTGTAATTCTTTTGCAATTTCATTTTCTGTCGGAACAAAAAACATCGGCAACAATATAATTGTAAAAAGAATTGGCCCAATAATAAACAACAAATCAATGCCAGGACTAAAGTAAAGGCCAAATGCTGTTAGTAGACCAGACATCACTAAATATATAATTTGCACAATAACAATAAATAAAGGAATGATTTGGTACATATAATTTAGTTTTCTAAATTGATGCATTTCTTCAGGGTGCTGAATGATTCGTTTTTTCAAACGTCTGGATAATAGTAAACACGCAAAAATTTGAACAATAATAAAACTAAAATACATAACACTGCGTAACAACATTTGACGCTTAGCAATCGCCCCATCAAAATGGGCAACTCGTTGTTGCAACAATTCGTTAACAGCCCCATTGTAGACATATTCACTTTCACTCAAAAAAGTCAGTGGCTGAACAAATCCTAGTGACGCCCATTCTTTTGCGTTTACTTGCCAATTCATTAATTTACTCGCCATAATGCGCAATTGAATTGCTTCATCTTCACGAAACATGCCTACTAAAGTGCGATATGGTATAGATAACTTCAAATGACCATCTTGTTTTTCTTGAAATAAATCCTCGATAAAAAAAGTATACGCTATATTCGAATGATTTGTTTCAACATGACCCCCTTGCACTTTCCAATGGCTAGCTAAGGAAGCTTCGATATCATTTTGCATTTCAAAATAAGGCGTATCATTATGTAACTGTTTTGGAATCTTATAGACAAAATGATTGTCGCTTCCAATGATACAAATATCTACTTCTATTGCATCTTTATTAAAAGTTTGAGCAAATGTCGTTTTGGGATACGCCACTATGGCGACTAGGAAAATTAGGATGAGTGACAGCACACTCCATTTCACACAGTGCTCCCCCTTTCCGTCACTTAGGCTAGATTCACATTATCACAGCTTATACCGAAAAGACTATTTCGTTATTCCGAAAAAATGTTAGTGGTTTTCCGAAACACTTTATTTCGTTATTCCGAAAAAATTAAAAATTATGGATAATATAGTAGATACTTCATGATGAAACGGAGCACTATACTATGATTATAATATTTAAAGAGCGTCTTTTATGAGCAAATTAACTTTTAGTATTTTTTTAACATATTTACTTCTTGGCATTTATGTTCTGGTTGTTGCCATTCGTGGTCCTTATATTAATATTTTAGTCGATACATCGAATACACTACCTGTTATTATTCATCCTTATTACTCAGAATGGGCTCAACAAAAAAAGATTGAGCAAGGTGATATGATCCTATCAATCGATCAAAAGCCCGCTAAAGGTTTTGGCACTTCTCAAACAGATATTTATATTACATCGGCGAAAGAGCTAACACTACTAAAACCAGATGGTACTGTTCGAACAGTCCAAATTAAACATAGGGATTTACCTGAAGAGTTATATTTACATATTGTTTTTCCGATGTTTTATTTCATCCTTTGTTTAAGTGTTGCCATCTATTTATGGAAGCGAAATAACCATACTTTAATTACGAAATTACTAATGCTATTTTTATTAACCTGCTCTTTAGCTTATACAAGTGTAGGGGCTTCAAGTAGAGGAAACATCATTGGCATGATTGTAAACGGTATTTGTTTAGTTTTGTGCTTAGTGCTTATCATTCATTTCCTACAACAATATTATCGTTTTTTACACATAAAATGGAAGTATATAGATGTAAAGTGGCTCTATTTGCTCCCGTTTGTTATTGTATGTTGCTTTATCATTGAAATGCTATTTCCACAATTTAGGGTTATTACCCCGATTGTAACGCTCAGTCTATTTGCGGTATTGGTACTCTATGCAATCTATATATTATTAACGAGCTATTTACAAACCCGATTAGCTAAAATACGCTTAATCGCTATTTCTTGTATCGTCCCATTTTTGCCATTTCTATTGTTGTTTGTTGTACCCGAAATTTTAGGGTATAACGCGATAATACGACCTGAAATTAGTGTTTTATTTATTTTGTTTATACCTTTTTCCTTTATTTTTATTCAAGTGAACGAACGCTTATTTGATATTGAATACCAATTATCTCGTTTTCGCTATTATTCATCACTCGCTTTTTTCAGTTCATTTATTTTATCGTCTTTATTAGCCATCCTGTTTTTGGACTATCTTTCAATTGAATTGATGATTATTGTCTTTCTTATTATTTTCATTGGTTTTATAGCCAGTTTTTATGTCAAAGAGCAACTTGACTTTAAACATCGAAAAATTATATTTTCATCATCTGGTGATTATGTCCATAATTTATATGCAGCCGTTAAACGTATTAGTAAAGCTAAAAGCCAACAGGAATTACTTTCAAGTCTCAAATATGAAATTACCGAAAAACTCGGGACAACTGCATTTACGCTTGAAACAATCATGGAAGATGTCCCATTTTCTCGTGGTGAAATTCAAGTAGAGAGCCAACTGACACAACTTCTGATCCATGATACAGTAGATGAAAAGATTCTTATACGAATTAGACACACTTTACAAAAAGAAGAACTTCTATGGTTGGAGTTACTAGCATTATACGTCTCTATGTTTATAGATAATTTAAAACTAATTGAAGATTTAGTACGAGATATTCAGCACATGAAAGACACCCAAAACACCCAACTTCCTTGGCTTGATAAATTATTATGGAATATTATTGAGAAAGAAAAGAGTATTTTAGCACAGGAATTACATGACACTATTTTACAGGAGCAATTACATTTAGCGAGAGAATTAGATGTTATCGCTAGCTCTCCGATTATTGAGGAAAAGAAAGTATTAGATATTCGGGAACAACTGTTAAATGCCTCGAAAGATTTACGGGAGTATTGCGAAAATCTGAGCCCTCCTTTACTTGATACTTTTGGTTTAGAAATGGCATTGAAAAAACTCGTACAAAAAGTGAAAATACGTGCAAACTTTCTATTAAATACACAAATCGATCGAGTTCAGTTCCAAGATCCAACTTTACATTTAGTTGTCTATCGTCTAGTTCAAGAATTGCTAAATAACGCTATTAAACATGCCGATGCATCTAAAGTTTCACTTAAACTACTTGCTATAAACCACGGTTTTGTTCTCCAATATGACGATAATGGTATCGGCTGTGATATTGAAGATTTAATGCAATCCTCCGCTTCTATGGGCATTAACGGCATTCGAGAACGTGTTCGAGCCTTTAACGGAGATATGACCATTACCTCCAAACCCAATGATGGCATGCATATTTATATTCAAATTCAAGAGGAATGTGAGGAACCCTACAAATGATTGAAATATTGATAATAGATGATCATCCTGTCGTTTTAGACGGAACAAAAACATTATTACAAGATCTAGAAAATGTCCATATTGAAACAGAACAAGAAAGTGCCAATGTACTGGCTAGAATGGAATCACACCCCTTTCAGCTCTATTTAATTGATATTAATATGAAACCGTTAAACGGCATTCAACTAGCTGAAATGATTAAGAAACAACAGCCTGAAGCGCTAATTATTCTTTATACAGGCTACGAATTATCCGATTATTACGAGCTTCTTGTAGAAAAAAAAGTAGATGGGCTTTTATCGAAGCTCGCTACAAAAGAACAGGTAATTCAAACAATCCAAGCCACTTTGCGAGGGGAAATATTATTATCAGCAGATTTTTTAGACTTTGTCCAACAGCACTCGAATCGTTCCAATGCTAAGCAGGAAGTATTACTAAGTCATAAAGAACAGGAAATTTTGCAGCTGGTTGCACAAGGATGTACCAATAAAGCCATTGCCTCTGCAATAGGCGTTACCCAGCGTACAGTGGAAAATTATTTATCAAAACTTTTTGTCAGATTACATGTGGAATCACGTGCTGAAGCAGTCATTGTTGCCAAAGAAAAAGCATGGATTGACTAATTGAGCGGTGACAGTCACTCGGATTTTTCCAATAACTTCTACATGTCGTTTATAAAGTTATATCGAAAATCAAATAAATGGTAATATAAAACGATTTTTAGTGTTTTTTTAGTATACCAAGCACTTTATACCTTTGTTTTTTAGCATTTTTTATTATCATTATAGTTAAAAATGATATTATGTAATTTTTTCTTACTAAAAAACGGCATTTGCTGGATAAATGTATGAATCTGTTATATAATGAAAGTAATAATTAAATTGCTTCATCGTAAACAATGAAACCACGTATTCAATAGTAACGTGTTCTAGCGAGCTTCTGATTATGGTATTATTTTATACTGATTGAAGGAATATGATTGTTGAATTTATTTTTGGAGGTTTTTTAAATGACTCAAGGTACAGTAAAATGGTTTAACGCAGAAAAAGGTTTTGGCTTCATCGAAGTAGAAGGTGGAAACGATGTATTCGTACACTTCTCTGCTATCCAATCTGAAGGTTTCAAAACACTTGAAGAAGGACAAAAAGTAGAATTCGGCGTTGAAGAAGGTAACCGTGGCCCTCAAGCTACAAACGTTGTAAAACTTTAATTCTCGTTCAAGAATTAACAGTTCAAAGTCCAAGAGACATCCTTTACGGATGTCTCTTTTCATTTCCTTATTTTTTATGCGTAAGAATGCAGACCAGCAATGACTAAATTGACGAAAACTTGATTAAATACAATGATGCCAAAGCCAACAATAGATAGCCAGGCTGTTTTCTCCCCTTCCCATCCTTTTGACAGACGAAGATGCAGAAATGCCGCATAAAATAAAAACGTAATGAGCGCCCAGACTTCTTTTGGGTCCCACCCCCAATACCTTCCCCATGCAATTTGTGCCCAAATCATAGCAAATAATAAACCGCCTAAAGCAAACAATGGGAAGCCAATCACTACCGCCCGATATGAAATTTCGTCCATTAAAGCTGGTTGTACACGGCTTGTTAATGGTTTTAATAGCACGATGAGTGGCTTTCTCAAGAGCAGTCGGATGGCACCATACAAGATGGTTCCTACCATAAATGCCCATACGATAGAATTTAACTTTTTGGCATCAATTGATGGCGTAATCTTCAACCAGCCGATTGTCTCTCCACTTTCTGTGACCGCTCCTTCATTAACAATAAGTGGTGTCATCGTATAGACTGCCTTTTCCTTCATACCTTGCGCATTTTCAAATTGAATGTGTACTTCTTCCGTCGTTACACTAAATACCGTTGCTGTAGCACTAAATCCAATTACCACAATCAAACAGTACATAACAAACTCTAACGCAACGGTACTACTCGTCCTTTTATGAACATCCAAAGATTTCAGTAAATAGATAATACCTGTTGCAAATGATATCGATAAAATAGCACTTGAAAACGCTACTGTCATAACATGAATTGTTAACCAGTTACTTTGCAGCGAAGGTACAAGGGGTCTCACCTCATTTGTAAAAACACTTCCATAGCCCAAAATAATTAGTACTACTGGAATTACAAATAACCCTACGACAATTTGTTTATATAAGTAATGAATAATGAGAAAGCTAGCTGTTAGCATAATGCCAAAAAACGTCATAAACTCATACATATTACTAACAGGTGCATGCTCGACTGCAATCCATCTTAAAATAAAATACACTAATTGCAAGATGAAAGCTGAATATGTAAGTATAAGACCCAGTCTCCTAAACGAACGCCTTGCAGATTTTACTGCTAATCCTAACGGTAAAATCGCAATTAACAGCAAGATAAAAGCAAAAAATAACGAATACCCACTTAAGCTTATTAAATTTTCAGTACTCAACACAACGACCTCCAACATCCTTTTTTTGTAGAAGCTGTAAATTGCTTCTCCATAATAGAACGTCATGCCAAACATTAAGTGCCCTTTTTGAAGCTCATCCTTCCTAATTAATAGATAATGTTACAAAATTATGACAGAGAAAAAGGGAGCAAATTACGCTAGTCCCCCCTCCTGTCCATGAATAAGAATACGAAGATTGCTATTTTAATGTAAAGTAAATAATTTCTGGATCATCGTCATCTAAGTTTTCTATATAGCCACTTCTTTTAAATCCTGTAGCGTTAAATATGTTTTGCATCTTTGTATTGGAACGATTCGTTGACGTGAAAATTTTGGCAGTGGGTGCTCTTTCAATAAAATCTACTAATAGTGCGGTAGCAACACCTTTTCTACGTTCAGACGGTTTGACTATAACTAATGAAATAAAACTACAATCAAAGAAATCCGTTGTAAAAATTAAAAATCCTGCAATACAACTTTGTATTTTGTAAATCATGCATCGTCTTTCTACTATTGCATGCTTAATGCGATCACTTCTTGAATAGTCACCTATTACTTCTTTATCCAATGCACAGAGATAAGTGAAGTGTTCCATACTTGCTTCTATTATGTACATCTGCATTCCTCCTCACTTCAATGATCACTTTGTAAATAATAGCTCATCACTTTCAACTCGCTTTTGATGCCTACTGCACATATGCCTTCATCGACAAAGCCACATTTTTTATAGAGCGCCTGAGCTGCTGTATTCGGAAAATTAACACCTAACACTAATTCATTGATTGTAGGAAAATGTAGTCGTACAAATGTAGGCAATAATTGTAATGCTTCTTTGGCATACCCTTTTCCTTGTTCATGCATATCTGTTGAAAATCCACGAATTAAAATGGCTTGGTTATTTTCTGAATAAGGTTTTACTCCTTCATTTTCGTGAAGAACAAAAAAAGTGACAAGCTTCTCACCTTTCATTGCTAAAATGGCATGCCGATTGATATCGGTTTCGGAGAGTTTAAGACTTGCCATTGGGGACATTGTATAGAGAAGTTGCTCCTGTGATAACATATATTGTTCAATTAATGAATAATCTGTTTGATCATAAAACTTTAACCGCATTATACCCCTTCTTCCAACTAGTACATTTTTTATTATTAAATTCTAACCTATTTTAGAAATTACTAGCAGAGTCCAACCATCATTTGACAAAGTTTGATTGCATTTTATTTTTTCATGTAATTACTTAAAATTCCAAACTATGCTATTATTATACTATTCAAATTAAAGGAGCTGTGAATATGATTGTAATTAACGCAGTAGAAACGTTGTTTGAAAAAAACTAATTTTCAAAGGGATAGTACACAAACTGCACCCTTAGATAAGGGAGATTTTATATGGAACAATATTTTAAAGATTTTCTAAATGGACAATCAATTATATTAAAACAAATGGCATCCTCTGATTTAGAAGAGTATATAAAAATAGAGAATGAAAAGCCTACTTTATTACTTGCTAATGATGAGATACCATTCCCACATACAGTTGAAGACCATTCTTCATTCTTTCGAACTATTAGTGGAAAAAAAGAAGAATTTTTCTTCGGCATTTTTGAAAAGACGACGCAACAGCTTATTGGATCATGTGGTGTATTTTCTATCAATTGGACAAACAGCACTTGCTTAGTAGGCATATCAGTAAGTGAAAAATGGCAAGGTAAAGGATTAGGAACAGATGCAATGCAAACACTTATCACCTTCATATTCGATTACATTGCAATCAACAAAATTAAACTACAAGTGTTCAGCTTTAATGTAGGAGCCATTCGCTCTTATGAAAAATGTGGCTTTACAAAAGAAGGGATACTACGGAATGAAATTTTCCGCTTTGGCAAATTTCACGATATTCTCTTATTTGGCCTATTACGTGAAGAATGGCCCCCACGTAGCTAAAAAAGCGCACACATTCAAAATAATGAATGTGTGCGTTACTCATTTGCTACTTACTTGTATTTTGAGCATTTCGATTCCCAAAACCATCACATTATGAACAGTTGTTTATAAACTGTTCAGTTCAATATTTTAAAAAAGAAAAATCCCTAATAATTAAACAGCAAATAATAGGATTTGATAAATTGCGACAATATATGAATGAATGTAACTATTAGCAATTTCTTTTCTAGGTAGGAAGAATAATTCATCTAGTAAAAAAGACATATATCATACGCGTTAAATTCTTAACGATTTCTTAAAGAAAATCTCGTTATACGCGCTAATTATGTAACTTAAAAGCTGAAAATAAGGAGAAATGAAACTAGTCTATTATTTATTAGTATGATCCATACATAGACTTATATGTGACTAAATTACGAATTTCATTTCCTATACACAATGTGACAATTTTTTTGTTTTAACTGATATACAATGAAAAAGCTGAATCGAAGCCATGAGAATTTTAAATCAAGAATATGTAGAAAAATTAGGAGGAGAAAAAGTTGGTAAATTTATTGTTTAAACAATTCTTGAAGTTTGAAATCGAGATTAAAAGGAGAATTATGTATAAAAAGGCAAAAGATTTAGGATTTACACACCCTGCTGTAGTTGACTATAGCCAAGAGCTAGATGTGTTGCTAAACAGATATTTTAAACAAGCTTCCTAAAAAGGAGGGGTCATTATCAATACATTTTATAAAAAACGCGCATTTTGGATAAAACCAGTCAAAAAGAGTATTTTCTTGGCTGGTTTTTCATTCAATTTCTTCACTCGTTAAAAAGCTATATCGCCTTTTCCCAGAATTCTGTATGTTATTGTCATGAAACGTATATATAACAAGAAATTGGGAAATCTACCTATAACGCTAATTATAGGAGGCCAAATTATGCAAGTACTTCTTTTAACCTTGGTCGTTTTTTCTAATCTATTTTCACACTCACAGTCTATACCAAAAGAGTCGACTGCTACTATTTGTGAACCAATCACAACAACAAACACTACGCTAAAATACCCTAGTAATCACTTTCAAACTTTTCTTGTAGAAGACGAATTTTATAAGCAATTAGATAAATCACTCTATGAAGAATATCATGGTGCAACATTCAGCATGCGTGAAAAAATATTATTTAAAGACGTGCCAGAAACTCGTGAATTTTTTTATACGAAAACAGATACTGTCAGTCAAGAAATGGATCTCTCTAATCACACAATGATTCATCCAAACAGACAAGTGTATTTCTTGGCTTCCTATCGCCAACATGCACAAGAAGAATTTCATAAATATGCAGTGATTGATGCAGAAACAAAAAATTTACTTATAGGGGGTAGTACCTACTCACCAATAATAAAATCTGTCAATACTCCATAATAATAAATGAAATAATCTTCTATCTACACTATATAATATGCATGAAAAAACATATCTAGAAGTAACGATTATACTTTTGTATCTATCTATACGAAAATTCTTACTTTAATACATGTGCATACTAAATCATTTTATTAAAAATAATAAAAGCCTGATTGAACATCTTATCAGGCTTTTATTTTATTGCATTTAATTATTAGGCAACGCTTTTTCGCTAATTTCAAGCTTAATTTCTTCAATAAATTGCTGTAATGGTTTTTCATTCAACACTTGTTGACCATAGTTCCGCACTGTTACACTTTGATTGTTGCATTCATGATCGCCCAATACGAGAATATACGGTATTTTTTTCAATTGAGCTTCTCTGATTTTTTTCCCTAACTTTTCTTGGCGGTTATCTTCACGCACCCGTATATGTTCTTTTTCAAGTGCTTGTACTACTTGCTGAACATATTCTTGGTGTATCTTAGCCACCCCTATCACAATAACTTGTTGTGGTGCTAACCACGTCGGAAAGGCTCCACCAAAATGTTCAATTAAAATACCTAAAAAGCGGTCAATCGAACCGAAAACAGCGCGATGAATTACAACAGGTCTTACTTTTTCGTTTTGTTCGTTTAAATATGTTAAATCGAATTTCTCAGGCAGTTGGAAATCCAGTTGAATCGTTGCACATTGATGACTTCGTTTAATAGCATCCTTTATATGAATATCAATTTTAGGGCCGTAAAACGCTCCGTCTCCTTCATTTATTTTATATGAATAACCCGCATTTTTCAGGACATTTTCCAATGCCGATTCCGCTTCATCCCAGAGCTGAATATGCCCCATAAAATCAGCAGGACGCGTCGACAATTCAATTTCGTATTGGAAACCAAATACTTGATACATATGATCGATGATTCGCAACGCTAAATTGATTTCATCTTCTATTTGCTGTGGTGTGGCAAAAATATGGGCATCATCTTGGCAAAAAGTTCGAACTCGTAGCAGTCCATTTAATGCTCCGCTAAACTCATGTCGATGCACTTGTCCAAATTCCGCCATACGAATCGGTAAATCTCTGTATGAGTGTCTTGCATTTTTAAATATCAGCATATGTCCTGGACAGTTCATAGGTTTCAACGCAAAGCTTTGAGCATCTACTTGTGTAAAGTACATATTCTCTTTATAGTGCTCCCAATGTCCTGATTGTTCCCATAAACGCTGGTTCAACATAAATGGTGTACGAACCTCTTGATAATCATATTTTGTTTGTAAATTGCGTAAAAAAGATTCTAATTCATTTCGAAGTATTTGGCCATTAGCTAGGTAAAATGGCATACCTGGCGCTTCTTCTGAAAACATGAATAATTCGAGTTCTTTTCCTAATGTACGATGATTGCGTTTATCTGCTTCTTGTAAAAAGATAAAATAATCATCTAATTCTTCTTTTGTAGCAAATGCAACACCATAAATTCGCTGAAGCATTTGATTTTGGCTATCGCCGCGCCAGTATGCCCCTGATACATGCATTAATTGAAAGTGCTGTAATTTACCTGTTGAGGATACATGCGGGCCACGGCATAAATCATAAAAATCACCTTGCTCATAAAGCGTTATGAAATCATCTTCTGGAATATCAGCTAGTAATGCTAATTTCAGTTTATCATGTTGAAACAACCGGATTGCCTCTTCACGTGTTAGTTCTTTTCGTTGTATTTGAATGTTTTCTTGCACAATACGATGCATCATTTTTTCTATTTTTTGTAAATCCTTTGGCACAAGAGAATGTGATAATTCAATATCATAATAAAAACCGTTTTCGATTACTAGTCCTACGCCAAATTGGGCTTCTGGATATAAGCGTTTAATCGCTTGTGCTACTAAATGCGCTGTGGAATGACGAATAACCTCAATTCCTTCGTGTTTGCTAGCATCAAATAGGTTGATTTGGGCATCTTCCAAAATAGGGCGCGTCAAATCAGTAATGGTTCCGTTGACACTTCCTACAATTGCTTTTTTGCGCAGTGCTGGACTAATCGCCTGTGCAATGTCGGTTAGTGTAACACCTTTTGTAAATACTTGTTGCTTTCCATCTGGAAACTGAATATTGATAACTTGATTTGACATGATCTTTTCTCCTTTACTGAAAAATTAAAAAAACACATATCCGTCCCTAAAATAGGGACGAGTATGTGTCATTTACCCGTGGTTCCACCCAAATTCCCACTAGATGCACTAGCGGCTCATTGTCTTTGCAGTAACGTTGCAAATAACGGTGCAAGTTTCCTAGCACTGCTCAAAGGTAGTAAGAATTGACGCTGCATTAGGAAGTTTTCAGCCTAGGCTCCCCTCTCTGTAAATCGTTCATCAAAACTCTCGTCCTTATCATAGCTGTTTTCATGGTTTCATGAAATTGGTATTCACTATATCGGACATCTCAAAAGTTGTCAATAATTGAAAAAATTTTTTCCATTCTCGAAATCCCTAAAATATGAGCGTACCAACATGTAAAACGCATACATTTTTTTGAAAAAATTTTTTACCGCCTTGTCATTACCCATTTTGTTAAACAAAAAAGCTACTCATAAGTTTTAATCCTTACGAATAGCTTTTCTAATTTAAATATGGTTCACTATTACTTCATTATGCCAACTAATAGAATCTGATAATTGATAGGATACTAAGTTAGCTGTTATGACTAACATCACACCAGCTCTTGATAGCATGGTCTGTGTCGGTTTCTCTAACACTAAAACGACGTAACCCTCACCGCTCCCTTGGTCATCTATCGCATTTGTCGCATCTATTTCAAAAGTAGTGTACTTATCTTCTGTCAAAGTAAGAATACGTTCTTCTCGATAGCTGCCATGTTCTTTCAAATTGTAGCTAACAGGCATCCAGCCTTCTGACCAATCAATACTACCGATAATTTCTTTACTTCTGCTAGCTAGTTTACCAATCGAAAATGTAAAGTAGATTCTCATTATTGCTTGATCTAATTCATTTTTTCCTTCACATATCGCTTCCACTTGTAGCCTTATATCACCTTTGGACTGTTTCCGAACAATTATGAAGATGGACACTAAAATACTAATAACAGCTATGATGCCAACAATGACTAAACCCATTAGACCCCTCCTATCATTCCAATAACTATTACGATTAGATTACCACAATTTAGGAATAACAGGTTTTTTTCATCAAACAATCTTATGAAAAGACAAGCGCCTAATAGATATGACAAAATTTGAGAAAAAAACAATTGGATGAACCCATTGAAAGATGCCGATTTCGATATGTCACCGTTCTTTGTTAGGCATTTGATTGAAGCTCTGCCGTTAATGTAAATGGTATGTTTAAATATTTGTATTGAATCGTAATCTTTTGAATTGCTGTAGCATGTACTTGTAATGCGTAATGTTGCGCTTGTTTACCAATTGCCTGACGATCTATGTATTGACTAGGAAAAATACTCACTTGTGTTAGTTTATGAAATGTCATATTAGGATTGTTCTCAATTTTTGCGCCAACTTCAAACGGTTCTGATTTACTAATGACTAGCTTGGCATTGTCTGGCAACTTTTCATCGACAAGTATCGATTGTAGTTGTAGCTCTCTTAGCCCTTTATTCTCAATTTCTATTAATCGAATAGACGGATTTCCATCAGCGTTTGTATAACCATTGACAACAAGTGGTGGATTGCTTTTCAAATAGATGATAAAAGCCGCTCCCACTACTAACACACTAAAAAATAGGATAAATATTATTTTTTTCATTAGATTCCTCACTTTCAAGCTTCACCATTAGTATAAACGACAAATACCGTAGCGGAACAGAATTTTTACTAATACAATCGTGAACTATAAAAAAACATCTGCCTTATATGGAGACAGATGTTTTTTGCAACCGTATTTCATCGCGAATGGGGATACCGTCATGGCCGATCAAAGGAATCTCCGGTTTCAATGCTCTTGCTCGCTCTACCGCATTTGGTAGAACTTCTACGAGAGAATAGCCTCGTTTTTGATAAAATTTTAGTGCATGTAAATTATCATTCGTAGTGATGAGTGAAACAACAGTACAGTGATGCTGACGTGCTTGTTCTTCCACGGCTTTTACAAGGCATGAGCCGATTCCTTTCCCTTCTTCCATACTATCAAGGGAAATAATTTCACATTCAGCTCCCCGAATTTCATAGGTTATTAGACCTACTATTATTTGATTGTCATTTACAAATACAAAACCTTCTAATGTACTACAATCATAAATACCACTGGAAATAACCATTTCCGTACTTCCCCAATGTGTTTGAAAAAACGCTTGAACATCCTTTTTTGAAACTTGTGAACGATGGATGATTGGCATAATAATCTACCTACTTTATATTGAAATATGAAATACACCAGCGATGGCTTTTTGAATACCTAAACATATTACCCATGACATTACTCCTAGCCCTATAGCAAAGACAATATGAATAGACGATTTCATTGCCAAATACATAACAAATAGCATAACCATTGTTGCAGGAAGTCCAACTATCACACCAACCGTAAATCGCTGTATATGCTCATTTGGTTCACTTTGAACGGTTAGCCAAATAATACTTAAAATACTGACAAGTGGCAGTGCGGCTATCATACCACCATATGTAGGAAATCTTCTAGCAACTTCTGTAACAACTGCAATAATCGCAGCAGAACATATAATTTTTACAACTGTATAAATCATTTCGACACCTCGCTTAATAGCTGAAATGCTTCTAAAACACTTTGTTGTTCTTTTTCTGATAAAAGAAGTAGCGCCTGCTTTAGTTTGTTATCATCTAATTCCGTATTTTTCTTTACAATCTGTAATCCATCCGCTGTAAGAAAAAGCTTCACTTTACGTTGATCATTGGCTGCTCGAATCTTCTCAACCCAGCCATGTCGTTCTAGCTTTTTTACATGCTCTGAAGCAGTATTTTGCGAGATATTTAATAATTTTGCAATATCTCGAACCGTCACTTCATCTTCCTTTTGAATCATCTGTAAAATACGCACACTTTGATGGGAAATATTATCTTCATGTGTTGTATGGAGATGATAGAAAATATTTGTAAAATAATAGTTTATATCTTGTATCATACTTTTTACTCCTTTAATATATCGTCACTCACGATTATATCGTATATAACGATACATTAAAAGAGATTTCTATTAAAGAAATGAAATTTTTAATACTTGCAATTGTTCACTTATTTTGCACAGGATTAGAATTTAACACAACCCTTTCCTCTCCCATTAAATCATTGTCTTTTTCTGTTTACTACTGATCTTTTCATTACTGCGCTGACAATACGAACCCTCGCCATATTCGTGTTTGGATGGACTGTTTTTTAATCTGCATCAAACCTATTTTATGGTATACACTCTTGCATTTGCTACCATCCTACTACTGAATTTCGCTATTAATTTCAAATCAACATCTATTTTTGCTAACTTTTTGCTACTTACATTCGGAGGACCTTGTAAGCAGGAGTTATGTGCAGTATTATTACACTACTAATCTTGAAGAGAATAAGAAACTGAGGGTTACAATTGCTATATTTGATTTATTTTATTGTTGGTGGAACTATTATGGTTTTAGCCTTACTTTTAAGCCAATCTAAGTATTTATTTTTATCGGGCATTATTACGGCGTTGCCAATTCTCACGCTTATTAACATGGGTATGCAAATGAAGCATATGAAAGCTGACACCTTTCACAATGTTTTACAAAATACGGTCTTTGGTGCAGTAGGCATGTTACTTTTCACTGTGCTCGCTTTCCTATTAACAAACTGGTATAAGCCTAGCATTGCCGTACTAAGCGCTTTACTTGTCTATGCAATATTTATGCTATGTGGAAAATTTATTATGTCAATGCTGACATAAGTTAGGCTACCTAAATGTAGCTCTTTTTATATGAGCCAATTTTTTTGCCTTCTTGTTGTAAAAACTTGAATGCACAAGTTTATATCCCCTTACATAGCATGTTATTTCTTCCCCCACCGCTCTTTCTTTATTTCGTTCCCTTTTAATGTTAAAATATTTATAGTTTGCTTTACAAGGAGGAATCGAAATGGTCGCATTCTTTTGTAATGCCTGCTCTAGACCCATTAATTATCAGGTCGAAGAGGTCTAGGTAAACCCCACAAATGGATGATCTCTTTAGGCCTAAAATAAAAAAGCCTAATTTACAGGAGTGAATTCACATGGAAGAACAAGCAATTCAGCCGTTTTTAACGGTGGCTAACTATCATTTACTTGAGCAACAAATGAATAAAATTTTACAAACACTTGCTACTACACAAGATAAAAACGTCATTCTGACTGTGCGTGGTCTTGTACAAACAGAAATTACTGAAAAAGTTGTCATGACGCCTGCGCAAGCGCAACTCATTGAGCCTATTTTATCTGTAACAGAACGTGGAACAGGTGAAGCCTATTTAAATGATTTAAAATCGTATGTTATCCCATTTAAACCAATTACGGCAAGCACAATCAAAAGCCTGTTTAAAAAAGAAAAGAAGCTAAAATTGCCGAATCTTGAACAAATGGATTTTCAACAAATTTGCTATTTCGCTTGGGATGATTATGGTACCAATCGAAAATATGTCATTATAGAGCAAGACGATAAATTAAAGGCAATCAAAGGCACTTTCGCCCATCATACAATTCGTGGTATATGCGCAATCTGTAATCGTCACGCTGAAATTGGACTATTTACTACATCCATTAAAGGAAATATCGTCGGCACTTATACAAATCACAGCAATTACATTTGTGCAGACAGCGATTCGTGTAATCAACATGTGACAGATATGGATAAAACCATTACATTTTTTGAGCGCATTACTTGATTATTAATAAGCCTTCTCCGCTTTGGAGAAGGCCATTTTTGTATTAAGCGAACTACGCACAAAAAAACTATCCTAAAAAAGTTATTACCATTAACTTTAGCGGATAGTTTTATTTATTTTAATTATTCAGCTTATGCCTATTAGATGGCAAAATAGATGATGCTATAATAACGAACCCAAGCATCAGAACAAAGATTAAATCCAGTAAACCGGTGTGCATGGATACTGTAAACACAGTAATTGTGAATGCGTAAGCGACAGTATGGAAACTACGTATGCCATTTTGTTTTACTTTATTATAAATTAGAGAAATTAATACGCCATACAATAGGAAGCCAATTGCTACTAATAAATAACCTCCGTCTAAAAACAATTGACCAATAAAAGTTGGCGTTGTTGTTCGCTGTTCACGTGTGACTAATATACCTCTTTCGACCGTAATTGAATTAACCACCTCGGTAACTTTCATACGTGGTGAGATTTGCTCGCCAGGTAAAATTGTACTAAAAATGCCTTTATGGATTTGACCTTTTAAGTAATCTTCTTCTTTTGTGTATTCGATAATAGTACTTAACACGATATGACTTGTGACAGCTTCAGCATTTAATGCACGCACCCATTTCGGTGTTAAGTTTACTTTTTGTTCAGCCGTTAATAGGTTTTTTTCTTCCTCCGCAGTTAATTCTACATCGGGTTGCGTACGATCATTGAATGCCTTTGTCGTATCCTCTGTCATCACACGTATAAAGCCAAACAACGAAAATCCGATACCAATTACGAATAATGCTGTTAAAAACCATGTTAGCTTCACTCTTTTCACAACATAATGGAAAACAATAATCCCAGTAAATAACATAATAATAAGCGGTGTACGGTAGCCCATTAATAGAAATAGAAACATAATAACTGCAAAAATCGAACCGTATCCGATTGCTTTTTTCCAGGTCATCTTCTTTTCCAAAATCATTTTATAAGATAACAGCAATAAAACCCCAAACCATAATAATTGGCTAAAGAAGTTTAACTTTGGATCTAAGTTTCGGCGATTGGCTTCGTCCGTTATCCCTAGACTCCCACTAAAAATCATCATTAAATAGGAACCTAATCCAAGCAACGTTAAAACAACTATAAAATGAATGATATATTTCCCTAAGAATGACAGCCCGAATGTGGGAATTGTCCATTGCAGTTTATCGATTAAAAATACACCTATGTAATAACAAATAACGGCTAAAATTACAGCCGGCCAAATAGATACATGAATACCGAATTGTTCAAATTTATACCAATCAAATAAGCTAATAAAAAAATATAGCAGTAAAATAAATGGCAAAAAGAAATACGGTGAAAACATATCGATTTTATTTAATTTCCCAAAAACCTTTTTCAATTCGCTCATACATATCACACCAAATAGATGTTATTTCCCCCTTTTTCTTTTTTTGTAAAACAAAATAAGTATAACACATTTATTGTAAATTATATATATAGCTTCCATTTTATATTTAAACTCTAACCTATTATTACAAGTAAAGCGAAAACTCGTATTTTGATAAAACTTTAATCAAAATACGAGTTTCATTTATTTCATTAGTCGATGAGTTTAATAGATTCTAACGAAGATTCAATGCTCTGTATAGAATGGCTACAAACTGTGCTCGCGTAACGGGTTCATCTGGCTTAAATTTACCGTTATCGCCAATTACAATTTCAAGTTCTGCTAATGCAGCGATATACGCATAGCTCCAGTGCGTTGGAGGAACATCTTGGAATGTGCTAGAGCCTCCTAATTCTATCTTTAGCGCAAGCGTCACGACTTTTGCCAACTGTGCACGCGTCATTAAAGCATTAGGATTAAATTTCCCCTGTGAACCATCGACTATTCCTGCTTGTTGTAATGTCGTAATGGCTTCATAGTATGGATGGTTTGCAGTTACATCCGAAAATGTAAGCGCATTGCGTGTCGGCTCGAACTCAAAAGCACGGTAAAATAACAATGCTACATGCTGTCGTTGAATGAATTCGTTCGGACGAAACGAACCGTCTGGATACCCTGTTATAATCCCTTGACTAGCTATTTCTTCTATCATTTCTTTTGCCCAATGGCCCGCAATATCATGAAAGGACACTTTTGGTAAGTCAGGTTCAGGTGTTGTTTGTTCCGGACTTGGTTCTGGGGTAGGCTCTGGCGCTATGTTTGCAATCCATTTCGCATACAACTTGGTCTCTTTCGTCACACGATCTTTTGTCAAATCCCACTCATTGATTAAAGCAGCTTCTTTATACCAGCCACCAAACGTATAACCTTCCTTTTTAGGAATCGGTAACGTTGCTATCTTTGTGTCATGCGCTACAGACAAGTGACCTAATACGCTCCCGCCATTTGTTTCAAAATATACTGTAACATTTTGCGGTGATGAATCACTACTATTATTACTACTATCTGGAGAACTATTAACAAACCACTTTGCAAAAAGCGTTGTCTTACCTGTTATCGTATCTTTCTTAAAATCCCACCCATTTGTCAATGTTGCTTCTTTATACCATCCACCAAATGTATAACCTTGTTTTATTGGGATAGTGGGTTCATTTATCTTCATGTTAATATCGACCATCTGTGAAGGGATTCCACTGCCCCCATTCGTATTAAACGTCACTTCATATTGTACGACTTTCCATTTGGCAAATAATGTTGTTGCACTCGTTACTACATCATTTGTCAAATCCCATTGGTTGATAAGTGCTGCCTCTTTATACCAACCAGCAAATATATAACCTTGTTTCGTTGGAACAGATGGCCCTATCAGTACTGTGTTGTCATCAACTAGTTGTGATGGCATTGCACTTCCTCCACCTGTATTAAACGTCACTTCATGTTGAACGACTTTCCACTTCGCATACAAAGTAATTGGACTGCTTACTACATCATTCATAAAATCCCACTTGTTTGTTAGTGCTGCCTCTTTATACCAACCCTCAAATGTATGCCCTTGTTTTGTTGGAGCAGGTGGTTCCACCACTAATGTTTGATCGTTCACGAATTGAGGTGGAATTATACTCCCTCCATCCGTGTTAAACGTTACATGTTGCTGTGGCAACCACATAGCATAAAGTGTTAAATCTCCTGTCATTGTTTTTACTTCATCTACATGATAATCAGTGCCGCTACCATCCCGCTCTGTATTCCATCCCGTAAAAACGTAACCATCTTTCTTTAATGATTCCTGTTTTTTCACAGTAAATGATTGTGTTGTCTTATCTATATAATCTGCTGCAACACTGCCACTTGTATGGCCATTTCCATCGTAGGTAATTGTAAATCCTAAATACTCAAATGGATTTCCATTTTGATCAGCATACTCCTTTGCCTTTGATGGAATTGTTCCCAAAATCTTCGTTTGTTTAGGTATAGCATTTGGTAATACAATTGTATTCCGACTTAAAATCGTTATTGTCTGTAAATCATTATTAACAAATGCACCCTGGCCGATTCTTTTTACAGTATCAGGTATTGTTATACTGGATAGCTTATTATTCGCAAAAGAAAAATCTCCAATCCATTCAAGCTGATTCGGGAATACTACTGAAGTTAGTAAATTATTATCAAATGCATTGTAGCCTATTAATTTTACATTATTTGATAGCACTAAGGAGGTCAGTTGTTTATGATTAAATGTTTCATACCATATATTTGTGACAGGCTTACCACCTAACGTATCTGGGATGACCAAATCTTTTCGACTGGGATTATTATCTCCGTAAATTGTTACCCCACCTGGATAATACATTTCTGGTACTATACCCGTTGTATTATCATTATAGATAAACCCATCTTCCGTAAAATTTGCAAAAACCTTATTCTCATTGAAAAGTAATGCAAATAAAAATAACGTGACAGGTACTACGATTAAAAACTTCTTAAGCATCTTTATTTAATTCTCCTTTACATCGTTCAGTAAATAGCCTATACAACGCTTTCATAAATTTTTTATATAAAATACCCCCCTTTATTTTCAATAATAGAGTTTTAGATTACAGTTGCACATTGAGGAATGTTAATAGTTCAACCATTAACATTAAAAATTTATTCAGATGCGTCATGATGCAGGAATTAAAACAAAAAAATAACACTCGTATGGTAAACGAGTGTTGTTTTATTAAGAGGAGAACAATTTGAGGTGGCTTTACCTTTCAATATTAATCATTAAACACTTCAAGCATTTAAGTCCGTTATGGAAGGGATGTTTATTACCTTTACACAAAATACGGGTGATAAATTAATCACACATTGGACTATTGATACAATATTTTGTAAAGGGATACGTGTTCCTTCATATAAATAAATGGCTTTTTCCAAGGGACTTCTGCAGCAAGTTCCCCTGGAATTATACAATTTATCTTCTCTCAAATGTTCATGTCAAACATTTGTAATACCGCGTAAAACGAATTTAGAGTGATACTTGCGCATTGTTCGTTACGATCTAATCCTGCCGTCGAACCAATTAAAATAACTTTTCCATTCTCCGCTTGTCTTAAGTTTGGCAAAAGCTCTTGCATATACGTAATAGTAGATGTCAGGTTGATATTGATTAAGGTTGAAATATCTTGAACTTCATCCTTATCAAAACTATAGTCATCCTCACAACCATGCTTCTCCCATACATATGATGGGATTACAAGGCAAACCAAAGTTACGAGTGTTTTTGTGGAAAAAACCCTTGCCAAAAAGATAAACACCTACCGAAGTAAGTGTTTTTCTATAGAGCAAAATTTCATACTCATCACATGGAGTGGTCTATTCATCTAAGCCTAAAATCTATTACTCAGCTTTAACGGGCTTTAGTAAATTCTTTTGGAGCCAAACAGCATCATCCAGTCTTCCTTCTAAGTCATCAGCTACATATATATAACCATTTATTTCAAGATAAAACCTTGAAAAAACAGTACTTCCCTTTTTCATCATTCTTTCAGTTTTAGATTCTTTTAATGGTACGCCTTTCCCTTCCGCATCTTTTATTACCTCATAACGTACGCCACTATCCGTCCATATTTTCTCAACGATTTTAAGATCTGTACCAGGGTATTCATAACAAGATTCGTCTTTTTCATATTCACTGTTGCAATACTTAAGTAGTTGTCCATTCTTTGTATTTTTGAAATCAATAAACCATGTTTCTTGATTTCTGATAAAGTGTCCATAATTTTTGCTAGCATTAATACCATCACGAGTACTAACAATATAGATTGGGGATTTATAGAAAGACGAACGAATTTCTATTGGTACTTCTTTGAAAACTACTAAATCCGTTGCTTGTACCCGATATTGCCCCATTTGGTAAAATATTTTGCCATCATATTTTTCAATATCATACGTTCTAAAGAATTTATTTCGCTTAACCACTAAAGAATCAAACGTACCATTTGGATTTTTCTTGTATACTTTGATATCTTTTTTAAAGGTCATTTTTCCGGTTTGTTCTTTTACAACCTCTGCTCCATCATACATTACCTTTGCTTCTGACTTTATTGGATTTACTACTGCAAACACAAATACTGTTAGTAACACAATAAATAGTTTTTTCATTATTCTCCTCCTACTCACTTTCAAAAACATAATATCTCAGTATTATATACCAGTAATATTATATTCTACCAATGAATATTAAAAATCCAGCCAAAGTAGAGCGTTTTTCCATATCATTATTTGATCCATCTACCATTCTATCCAATTATCTAAATTTTATGGACTACCACTCATTGATTGGAAGGCTGCCCAGTGTCACCTACACTTCTACACACACTAGATGAAGATTTCGATTTCAATTCCCGGTACTCTTTTTAAGAAATCATTATATATTCTTCAGGCATTTCAACAGAAAAAGTTAAATTAATGTTTTGTTTCAAAATAACCACCTATCCTTTTACATTATAAGTCCTTAACGTTAAATGGGTCTGTTAAATCCTTACCAGCATTCCTAATCATAAAATTTTCAAGTTCAATAGTTGATACTTTCATTCGACCAAGTTTTAACCCTACAAGTTGACCAGTTTTAATAAGATCATAAACCTTATTTCTATTCATCTAAGTCTTTTCGCAATTTCTGCGACTTCTAATAGTTCGTTCATAAAAGACCTCCTTCTATAAATGTCACCATTTCAGAAGGATTATTATACATTAGATTTGCCTTTCCATCTGTATCAGCCCTCCACAATTTATAGTTCTACTCACAAAGTCCATCCGATCCATCCATCGGGCTTCATGGCATAATAAAAAGCCACGCTCAAATGAACGTGACTTCTCATTTATTATCTTGAAAGTTTATACACCACATACTGATTTAACGATACGCCCTCGGCTTCCGCATCCAATGCTAATTGTTTGTGCAATGATTTAGGAACACGCACATTGAACTTTCCGCTGTAATCTTGGTCAACTGGCTCAGGTATCGGATTGCCGAATTCTAGTTTGGTTTCAATAGTCATTTGTAAAACTTTCTCTAAATCTCGATAGGCTTCTTCGATACTGTCCGCTGGCGTGTGACATCCATCTATTTCTTTGATGTTAGCCCAATAACCTGACGCTGTTTTACGCACTTGAAATGTATACGGCAACGACAAATAATAATCTAAGTCTTTTTGATTTTTCATGTGATATGGCTTAAGATAGAAAGGGAAAACAGAAGGAGAATTTACTCCCCTATTCTGTTGAGTGCATCCTTCACAGCTTGAATGTCTACTGGATTTTCACGCTTGATGGTTGTTAGAAGTCCTTGTCCATTTCGGAACTGGTGATGTGAGCCCGCAACTCTTACTACCTTGTATCCGTTATGTTCTAGGACTTTTTTTATTTCTGCGAAGGTTATGCCCAGGTTGGACTTTCATCTTATCGATGATCTTCTCTATCTTTGCCATGTTTCACCTCCCACTATTATAGTACCGTTTTACAAGTGTTTAGTGGAAATATTTATAATAAAAAAGAGCCTATTTAGGCATGACCTTCATTTCTCTTAATGAACTGTTTAGTTTTCCAATGTACTACAAAACTTATAATTGATACTACAATAGCTACTGCATATAATGTTGTTGTTAAAAACCCAACTTGTTCAAACCCATCTCTTAGAACAGCCTTTATATAAAAGAATGTTGATAATAACATACCAATTACTGTAACTATATTAAGATATTTTACTTTGTTTTTTACACTCATATATTTCACCGCCTTTTACACTAATCATAAACTGGAAAGGATTAACTGTGTGATAGAATTTTGATGCATAATAAAAAGCCGCAACTCGTAGTTAGTGCGACTTTATGTATTCTTTATTTTAGTAAAAATCTTTTAATATCTTCTTTATCTGTTTCGTCCAAGGCAAGCTGTTCAACCTGTGCCTCAGCTCTCTGTTTAAGTTCATCACGCGTTGTTAACCCTTTAGCTACTAGAACTTCTTCCATAGCGATAATTCGAGCACCCAAAGCAAGTCGCATTGCACTATCCATTGTGATTGTCATACAATTACCTCCTTTCATATTAATCATAATACAAATAGAAATGATTGTAATCATTATATTTCGATATAACAAAAAGCCACACCTTGTTAAATGTGACTTTGACTTCTTTTGATTATTTGGTTAGTTCTCCATTGATAGAACCAGCTAAAGATTGTAATACCAACAGATAACACATACATAGCTGTATATAAGAAACCAACTTGAGTTATTCCATCTCTTAAAACAAGTCTTATATAGGAAAAAGTCATAAATACAATTAATGCTACACTAATAATATTGCGTATTTTCAATTTCTTTTCTATATCCATTATAGACACCTCCATCTACCTATATCATAGGATAAATGGAACGTATTGTCATTATAAGAAATTTGATTCATAATTAAAAATTATAAGTAATAGGAGTGGTATCATGCAATTTATTCGAACCAAAATTATTGTCCCAATCATTGTAATCATTTTAGGATTTGCATTTTTATATGCTGTTGCATACATAGGAGATACATTATTCTCATAAAAAAGAGACTACCAAATTAGTAGCCTCTCCGTAGTGTTGACGACTCCGCAATCGTCTTATTAAGTCGAATGCTAGTTTTCACCATCTCGTACCAGCGAACGTACTCCGGAAGTAAGTGTTTCTCTATAGAGCAAAATGTACAGACCACCCATCGCGGAGTGATCTTTTTCATTTCATTAAAATTTAAAGGCCTAAATTTTCAATAATTCTATCTAATACCCTTGTATTGTTATTAATCTCATTAAGTACTACGCTTTTAAAATCCCTAATCTCTTGAATAACATCATCGATATTTGCTTCAATACTTTCTTCTGAAGCATCACCAACATTCCCATCATCGTTAAATTCTATGTGACCATAGTATAAATTTATTTCTCCAGAAAGTATCTTATTATTATCTAGATAAACTTTTATATCTAAAATATCTTCTCCACCATCGTAAGGATTAACTTCTCCTTCGGTTTCAATTTTATAATAAGCCCCTTTAAAATCATACATTTCACATAAGACTTCATTAACCTCGAACTGATCTTTATACCTTAACATATCATCTATATCAATATCTTCAATATTAAAACAGAATTGAAGTATATATGAATATATTTTATATATAACTTCTTCTGACGCGAAAAAAAGCAATTATTAGGAATATAGGTGATGAAATGGCTAAAAAGCAAGAAATATTGAATACAACTGCTGACATTACAAAAGATATATTAATCCCTATCATATTAGGAGGACCAACTCCGTTAAAATCCAAAAATATAGATGATTGCCTTCTAATACTTCAAGATAAAATGAAAAACTCTATTTTGGATGGACAACTCCCTGATTTAGAACCTGGAGACAATAATTTGATACTTTCTATATTTGAGGAAATGCAAGATACTTATACAGAAGTTAAACGAGATTGTATAACAACTTTTGTTACAAATATGCTTTATGAAAAAAGAACGGGACCTTTCAACTTTATACTTATCAAGTGATTTTTGACCAATTAAAACAAATGTATGACCCCTAAATATTGCTATTCAAAGAGATTTATGCGAATAACGAGAAATTAACATGCTATAAAAGTAACGATGCACAACATCTACTACAGAATTACTTAAATTAAATGAATATAGCAGCTATAGATTAAAAAAATTAGAAAACTTAGCATTTCTGGAGAATATCACAGGTTTTATTGCCGTTGACACTAATGGCGAATTTAATTATAACAAAACTTATTTTAATACTTTTTACAATAAAGTTTGCTCGTTACTGTATGAAACACAAAAAGCCCAGGCTCAAAATTAATTGAGTACCTGGGCTTCGTCATTGGTATCTGCAACTGAGATTACTATTACAATCACGTTATATTTTTTTACATTCAACTAACGAAAATATGTATTTTTTAAACACAATTAACATTTATATGGTAAAATACAATTAGTTTCAAAATAAAGTAAATTACTAGGAGGTTTTAAAATGTCAACAACAACAAATACGTTAATTGCAAGTGTTACATCTGAGCAGAATCCTCAAAGTGGACAAAAGCATCGTTCAAGTGGCAACTTCAGTACAGAAGGCCTTCCAGAAGGAACAACAACATTACTTTGGAAGGTTGAAGGTGGAGGAGATTCAAATGCAATCAAATTTAATGTAATGCAAGATAAATCTGCTGCGACAGATCCTGTTATCTTTAAAGGAATATTAAGTGGTAATCGAACAGATGCAAAATCGATTCGCTCTCTGTATATTGCCGATCCAAGTGGAGCAACCTCTTCATTTGTAGTGCATGTGTATGCGGTTAATTAATTTTTAACTTGGAATTATCAAAGACCAGCTCGGCTAAAAATAGCTTTGCTGGTCTTTGATAATTATTTGATTAATTTCAACAGGTACCGTACTGATTTCGGTTACTTTTTATCATTTCTACGTTGCTGGATTGTATTGTATAAACCAATCAAGCGATCCGTTGTCATTGCACCACTTTGTAAATCTTTTAAATGTGAAGCATTAATAATACCATCCTTCACTGCCTGTGTAATAAAGTTTTCTGTTTCAGTTTTCATAGCTGGTGAACCTGGATTCCATGTTGTATTTGCCACTGTAATTTCCTCCTTCTTGTCTTCCACAATTAATTGGACTTTCAATTTGCTGTTACTTGGTACGATTACTTGTCCTTCTAACTTGTAACCTTTAGGCATCTTCTAATTGTTTCGACTGGTGGGATAGGTTCGGGCTCTGGTTCAAGCTCCGGTTCTTCAGACGTCACAAGTTCCCAATAGAACTCCTCTGTAACAGGATTACGACTTAATACATAGCCATTACCGTCTTGTGGATACTCAGGAATATTTGTCGTGATAATTTTGTTTTTAAAAGTTTCTGGAATATACGTACTATCATAAAAAATAGTCCAGCTACCGTCCTCTTGTTGATACAAATACACTAATGTCATATTTAAACCTCCCTAATGCCTTCAATTAATTTAAGTGGTGATAATAAAGCGCCTTCAGATATTCCATATTTCATTATTAATAATGAATGCAGATTGTCGACAAAAGGCATCAAGAAGTTTTAACCTTGATGCCTTTTGTCATTTTTTATAGTAAATAATTAGATTTCACTGCCGAGTTGACCATACTCTTTGAGCATACCTATTCTCCTTAAGCAGCTTGCCATGTCCAAGTAGTAAGCTTTTTCAAGTTCATGGCAGCAAAAGTAAGCATCGCCTGCATGGACAATTTTTTTAGACCCCTTAAGGTTGTCCATCGCATACCATGCTTTTCTTTTGCATCTGCAAAGACACGTTCAATCGTTTCTTTACGCTTTGCATAAATTTGTTTAATAGCATATGAATGGCGCAAATGTTCAGCTTCTTCCATATATGTTTCCCATATATGACGTTGAATAAGTTTTTGATGATTCTTGCTTTCTGTACATTGTGATAGCCAGGGGCAATTAGCACAAATCGATGGATTCGATTTATACTGGCGATACCCTTCCTTCGTAGTTGTCGTATATTTCAATACCTGCCCTTGTGGGCAAAGATAACAATTATAGTACTCATCGTACACATATTCATGCTTTCGAAAGAAACCATCCTTTGTTTTAGGACGTGTATAAGGGAGAACAGGTAACATTTGATTCTCTAATAAAAAGTTAGTGATGGCAGGTGTTTTATAAGCAGCATCCGCAGCAATCGCTAATGGCTTTTTCACTTTTTTAATGATTTTTTCAACAAGTGGCTGCAATACATAGCTATCGTGCACATTTCTTGGAGTCACAATCGTACCTAATACAAAACCTTTTTCATCTGTCGCTGCATGAAATGAATACGCAAACTGCTTAGTCCGTTCATCCTTAACATAATAACCACTCTCAGGGTCTGTCTTACTCTCCTTGATTTCTTTCCATTCGTCTTTTTCAAATTTCTCTGGAGGGAAGGGCTTTTTTCCGTGTTCCTCACGATCAATATTTAATTCCAGTTGAAGTTTCTCTTCATAAGCACGTGTTTCTTTTCGAACGACTTTTTTATCGTACTTTCGCTTATTAGCGCTTGCCTTTACATGTGTGGAATCAATAAATACATGGTCTGCATGCAGGAGACCCTTCTTCATAATTTCTTTTAGAATACGATAGAAAATTTGTTCAAACACATCTGTGTCTTGAAACCGTCGCGCATAATTTTTACCGAAGGTAGACAAGTGTGGAACTTCTGTATGGAAGCCAAATCCTAAAAACCAACGATAGGCCATGTTCGTTTCAATTTCTTTAATAGTTTGACGCATTGAGCGAATACCGAAAACATATTGAATAAAGGTCATTTTAAAGAGAACAACAGGGTCAATACTTGGACGCCCTAAAGATGAATAAAGGTTTTCCACTAATGGATAGATAAACGAAAAATCAATCGCTGCCTCTAGTTTTCGAACTAAATGGTCTTGTGGCACCAATTAGTCAATTGTCAGTATTTCTAATTGTTCACGTTCATTGATTTGATTCTTCGACATCATTTTCCATCACCTCAAATAGATTATTTTATTTATAGTTGATTGATAGCAATTCATATCAAGTTAATTGGAGCGAAGGGCGGGCGACTCCTGCGGGAACGCACAGTACGTAAGACGCAACAGACCGCGCGTTAGCGGGGGTTGTGGCTTACGATGTGCCCGCGGAAAGCGCCCGAACGTAGCGGAAATCAACGGGAGTAGACATCTATTTTTATTTTAAAATGAAAAAAGACTGTAGGCAAACTCGAAATTTTTCGAGTTTGTCTACAGTCTGAAAGCCTTAGATTATAAGGCTTTTCACACTATTTGAAAGCAATTAAAATTATCAAGACAACCATTTCGGTGGTGTGTTACTATTTTTCAAAAACACAATAACACCAATGTTATCAGGGGTTTTTAAGGTTTTTTAAGATTCACTGACTACGGTTTTGAATACGGTTTATCTAAAATGACGTTGCTGGGGGCAAGTTTTTATATTTGAGTTAAGTAAGATTGGGGCTATTTGCTTCAATCTTTTTTGTTGGTCAATTATAAGAATAGCTTACTTACATAAAAAAATAACACTGCTTGGCAGAGTTTATTTCTAAGAACATAAATATCCCTTCGCGAATTACTGTGGAAGGCATATAAAAAGCACCCTAAGTCGAGAGTGCTCTAGTTAATTTCTTATCTAAACATTATTTTAAAATTCGAGTTAAAATCTTCGCCTTCTCGATAATACAATATTTGTTCATTCTCTAATTTTTTCAGGAAATGATGCAAATATAATGTATTTTCTTCAAACCCTAAGCTACTTGAAATTTGATTATAAGTTTTATTTTTACCGTTTTTCAGTTCAACTAATAATCTTTCTTTAACATTCAAATATAAATTATCAAAATACTCTTGGCCTAGCTCAGTAACTTGACCTATTTCATCATTGAAGTATCCCATATCATGTAACTTTAAAGCCATTTCTCTATTCTTTGGATGAGCAAAATAAAATACACCATACCTATGTTTTAGTAGTTCATGTAATAATTCTTTTTCTGAAAAAACCATTTGAATTCCACCTTTCATATACTAATATTCGACAAAAGGAAAGGATTTCCTTCTGAATTTGACAATTAAAAAATTTATTTATGCTTCACAAATCCACAATAAAAAAACACCTGCCGTAGCAAGTGCTTAGTTCTCATAATCCCCATTGTTCTTTTAACTTAGTTAACAGTTTCATCTTACTACCATCATCTCCAGACACATCAGGATGAAACTTTTTAGATGCCATTCGATAGATTTCATGAAGCACTTTCTTTTCATCATCTGTGTAGTTACTTTGTGAAGTGGTATAGTAACTACTACCACCATTTTTAAAGTAGTCCTCGAATCGCTTCTGCTGTTCTTGTTCACTACGTTTTCTATATTCTTCTTGTGCCTTTCTCGCATCATCTGCTGTACCTTTATAGGCTATCAACTGCTCCAAGTACTCTTTGTTTCTTACATTACCAAATACATCATATATTCGATTGTAAGTACCACTTCCATATATCTTTTCAAATTCATTCTTAATATTTCTGTGAGTACTTAGTATGGCCATGTGTTCTTGGTGTACCTTGTATTCGTCCGTTTGTTCATATTCAGCCCTTATTGCTTCTTCAATGGGAATTAATTTATCGTAAATCATTTTATATAGCTTGCCTTTTGAAATACCCATTTCTGAAACTTTTACTTCAATTTCTGAATTTATGATTTTATCCTCAACGCTGCATTCAACCACATCATAATAGCTCATTGTACAGATCGCCCATTGTTTCTTTTTAACCTTACCATCCTCTCTATATGAATGATGAATACTAATCTTATAGGCATCCAGTATAGGGCGTTCAAAGCGTTCCTCACTGTAATGGTAAGTATATTCCGTTATCTCTTCACCGCCGACTGTATAAACGTTCGTATCAACTAACAATTCCTTTGCAGCACCATATTCATCTTGTCTCTTCTTTTGTATTTTCTGAATGACACAAAACATTTATATCATCCTTTCTTGTATGTAGGTACTAGATACACAAACACAGTAACTACATTATAATATATAAATTTTTTTAATAAAAGAAAGTACCTACTAACTACATAGGCACTTCTTTAGAGTAGTTACTATGTATAGCTAGTTAGTAACTACAACCATTACATGTAGATATGCATCCCACAGGTTTAGTTATTATGAGCTCCACATATTTCTACTTCTTGAGTAGTCGGTTGGCCAAGTTGCTTTGATTCTCTTTTAATTACCGTTTCATATAATTCATCAGCGTGAATATTAAGCGTTTTGACTTCCTCTGAAATTTCTTTAAACAAAGGAAGGAATCCCATATCAATCAAACGTACTGTGTCTTGAATCTCTAAAATAGACAGATAAGCCATCCCTTTATCTTCGTGCCATTTTTTAGATGTTATGTCGTCAATTCTTTCAATTAGACGTGCTACTGCACCTTGTACAACTTCTAATTGAATCATTTGTGCTGATAATCCATAAACACTATTACTAGTTTCAAGTACGACTGTTTCTAATACGTTTTGTGTTTGTTGTTGCATGTTCATCATTTCCCTTCTATATATGTTTTATTTGTTTGCTACAGCTTTTAAAAGTAATTGTTTATTGTGGTCAGACATGGCACGCCATTCTTTCGTTGTCACCTTCATACGTCCTCACATCCTTTCAAAGATACGTTTCCAAACACATCATGCAAGCGATGGCGAATGTAAGCCACTTCAACGTCGGTTAACAGCTTGTGGTACTTCATAATTCGCGCTAAACGTCTTGTATGCTTGTGAGCGTCTTTCACCTGATCCAGTTGCTTCATTTTGTTGTGGATGTACTCATTACGTTGTTGAATATTTTTTGATTGGCTACTTTCACACATTGATATCTCCCCTTTCTGAATGTCGGTTATTTCTAGTCCATTCACCGACTGACTATTGATAGTCATTTGATATATTTTATTCCTTCTAGTGTAATAATAAACTATAACGAATAAAACTTCAATTCTTTTTATTCATTTTTGCATAAAAATATTTATTTAAGTGTATTAATAAGCTATAATAAAGAAAAACGGGAGGAATAATATGTCTAATATAATAAAAAATGAAATTAAGGGTTATATCTCATCATCAGGATGGACACTTACTGAAATAGTAAATAAAATGAATGAAAATCTACCTGACGATAAAAAAACTACTGTGCAGAATATTTCTAATAAACTTACACGCGGTACTATTAAATACAGTGAAGTTAAAGAAATAGCAGATATTATTGGAATGAATATTGAGTGGAATAAAAAAGAGGAAATATAATGAGAAAAGTAAGAGGTGTCGAGGCATTGATAGATTATCTTCAATCTATCAATTGCCCCATAGGGAGAACTACTATTTACAATTTAATGCGAACTAACAATATTCCATTTAATAAACCATCGCCAGGTATTTTGCTTTTTGATTTAGACAAAATAGATCGTTGGCTTGATGGAGATTCACACCAAACAGAAAAAGACGCCCAATAATTCGAGTGTCTTTTTACTTTGTTCCATAAAAGAAAAAACACTCTCGGCTCATTTAAGCTGAAAGTGTTTTTAATTATCTAGTAAATATTAAATAAAAATTATCGTCAAGAAACTTTGCCATTTTAGGTGCATGGAAAGACCATTTATCACCCTGTGAATTCGGATAATGAACGATTTTTTCAAGTTCCCTTTTGAACCTAGGTACGTATAACAAGTTATTTCTTAACCAAAGTTGTTTCCTGCCTGTTCGCTCTTCCAAGTCTTCCATAGTCCAATAACGCCCACTTAACTTTTGTTGTTGTAATTCTTCTAGTTCAACTTTTTTGATCAAAATCATATCTTCTGGTATTGGTATTGAAAGAGTCACATTTAAATGCTGGGTTTGCATACTTATTCTCCTTTAAGATCCTTAACGTTAAATGGGTCTGTTAAATCCTTACCAGCGTTTCTAATCATAAAATTTTCAAGTTCAATAGTTGACACTTTCATTCGACCAAGTTTTAACCCTAAAAGCTGACCACTTTTTATAAGTTCATAAACCTTATTTCTATTGCATTTAAGTCTTTTAGCAACCTCAGCAACTTCTAAAAGTTCGTTCATGAAAGTTCACCTCTTTTTAATATTTTACTATTTCAACTTCATTTTTCAACGATTAACAATTGATAAAAAATAGATCACCAATCACTTAGCTATCTTCAAATATATAATCTTAAACGCAAATATATCCAGATAAGTTTATATAATAAATAAACAAATTAATTGTGAGGTGAAATTGTATTGGATATATTGCAGTTTTTAAATTCTGAGTCTAATGTATTACAAAATTTGGTTTTCATTTTTACAATTTTAGGCGTTTTAATTACCCTGGTAACTGTATTTCTTACAATAATTAATTTAAGAGCAGTTGTTAAACAGGTAAAAGAAATGCAATTACAAAGAACGCATTCACAGGAACCAGATTTATTTATTGAACCAATAAACTTATCAGTAAACTATCAAAATGAAGACATATTATTCAGTGCTCCCTGGTGGAACAATATTGGCGAATCATTTAGTAAAATAAGTCCACTTCCCATTAAAATTACGAATATAGGAAATGGTGTAGCAAAGCATGTAACATTAAATGTATTCTTCGAAAAAGATTATCTAAAAGAATTAGTTGATTTGGATATTAAAAATATTTTCAAATTAAAAACTTTATTAACTGATTACGGTATGGAGTTTTTCCAATATGAATTTGGTGATATAGATAAACGACATGAAGGTCGTAATTATGATATGGATAATAAAGACAATCATTTTTTTAATTATATACGTACAGACGAATCAGTTTCATTTTTGTTAAATGCAAGAAATCAAGAAATATTTAATATTGCTATGATAATAAACTCAATAAACAATGAATCCAAGTTAATTCCTAGAATAAAAGTATTGGTCAGCTACTACGATTCTTTCGGCACTAGATATGAAAAAGATATAGATATTTTCATTGGAAATAACACAGTAAAACGTGTTAACTCACAAAGAACTTTTGATTTTTCAATTAATTTTGAGTTAAGTACTCTTAATAGATTACCGGAAAAATACATAAATAAACTAAGGTAAATTCAAAAAAACAAAAAATATCTTTTCTTCTAAATAGTTTCGCCGATTGTACTCAAGTTTTCAAAAAACAATGGTGACATCTGGATCAATATATAACCATATCCATAAATCATTCATTACAGATACTAGTTCGCATTACACTATAAATTGTGGAATTCTATGTTCATAAATCCATTTTAGAAAGGTGTTGACCAATCTAAGCACCTTTCCCTCCACAATAGTTCTACTGGCAAAGTCCATTCGATACATCCATTGGACTTCATGGCATAATAAAAAGCCACATCTCTTTATGAGAGTGACTTGGTAATTAAATTATAATAATATTATTTTTCCGTAGCAATTCCTCTACCGAAAGTGTATTTCTCATCACATTCTTTGCAATTACTCCAAATATCTGAACTTCTAAATCCAGGTATATCATCTTTTTCGTAGAATACCTTCCCGTTTCCACATGGACATTCATATGTCTCATTTATAACCTCACCACTTCCAGCGCCATATCCTGAACTTTGATGAGTACTTTCTTCAAGTTGTTTTAATTTCATGTTTACACCTCCCATCTACCTATATCATAGGATAAATGGAACGTATTGTCATTATAAGAAATATAAAGAATTATAAAAAGCCACAACTCATAATTGAGTGTGACTTTTAAGTATTAATCAAAACCTAATTGACTTGCTATGCCTGGTAGGTAATAGTTTAATATAACTAAAATAAAAACGCCAAAAGTAATTATTGGCATTGTAATTTTAAACAGCCAATTAGGCATCTTAGTAATCTTTTTAAAGATAAGTTGTACGATTATTACTAGCGCCATGACTAGAACTACAACAAGAATATGATTTTGAATCATCTCAGGTCCATCTCCAAAAATTTCTTTAAAATCTGGCATTAAACTCCTCCTATTGAAACAATTTTACATAATTATATAATTATTCTTTCACATTCTCAAATTAAATGTCACCATTTAAGAGTAACCCTTTTTTACTTGTTTTCGATATACACGAACAATTTTTGGTTAATAAAAAACACCTACCGAAGTAAGTGTTTCTCTATAGAGCAAAATGTACAGACCACCCATCACGGAGTGGTCTTTTTATTTTGATAATATTAAATAAAACATTTATCTTATTATAAGAATAACATATGTTAAAAACTCTAAAATTAATAACCTTCCTTATCTAGTCTAATAGCATCATCAATTAATTGACGTTTAAACTCCTCATCCCTTCGTTCAGCATCTGTCTTGATTGCTGGATCCTCATCATCTGTAGGAAACCCATCTAATATATATCTGCATAAATCACCAACGTACTTTTTATCACTTGTGTTATATAAGTTACACTTATATTCATCGTATTGTACTTTTACCATATATCCGCCAAAACTTAATATTAGTATCAATCCGATAACTATTATCACTTTTACCTCTTTATCTAGCTTATCGATAAATTTAAACAAAATATATACTCCTCTTTAACTTTAATAAATTTTATGATCCTTTGTTTTTATTTCAATTTACACCTATTTCATATCAATTATTTTAAGATGGTATTCTTCATTTAATTTAAAATTAACCCACTTTTTTGCTTCAGATACATCAATCTTTTCTGTTGTCTTTTCATTTGTTCCGTCATCATTTTTACTATACGCTATTTGGATTTCAACAGTTGAATTAGCCTGGTCTAGCGGTATATCATACCAAATGATTTGTCCTTTTTTGAAAGAAGTATTATCGGCATTAAATACATTTTCATCTGTGACCTCTTCGCCATTTACAAATTTAATTAATCTCATAAGTTTGATATCTTGAGAATTATCCATTTCTACAGAAATTCCTTTATCAAATTGTTCAGCTGTTTTACCCTTCTCTGCACATCCTACTAGTAAGAATCCAACTAAACATAAAACAATTAGCCTTCTCATTCATACAACTCCCTTGATTATTTATAAAGAAAACGTTACTCCTTACAAATGGTTCCCCTTATTTACCATTCCAACCAATTATATAACAATGGTTCACCATGCACCATTGATTGTGGAAGGCTATCACGTTCATTTAACCAATTGTAAAAAGGCACTGGACGTTCTTTATATGGAGTTTCTTCTATATAAGATGATTTATATACCTTGTTATTTGAACGCTCCACAAACTTGTTATACGCTCCTACAAATACAGCTCTTAATGTACTTGCTACAGTTAACGTACCTTCTTTTATATCCATAGTAATTTTAAATAGTACGTTTTTAGCTTTAATGAAGTCAGGTGCACTTTGAACCTGTGATGCCAATACAACCTTGTGTAATTCATCTTTTAAGCTATCTGCTAATGGCAAGCTATTCATGAAATCGAACAGCATTACTTGGTACTCATTCATATACTCTTTTTTCTTTTCAGCTTGCAAAGCCAATTCATTTTCTAATTCACATAAATTATTATTTGCTTGTTTAGAACTTAAAAGATTAAAAGAACTAGATGGTTGGTTTTCAGATTGTGGACGACAAACCGCGTCGTTACTAGCTTTATCGACTGTTATTCGTTGGGACACGCTCGATGGGACATAAGGTAAAATGCGATAAATACTAGCCCCTTTGATGCCGTTTAATTTCGTTCCTGGTACTTTTTCAATGATGCCTAATGCCTCTAACTTTTTTACGCTACGATAAACTGTCTTGGTACTGATCTCCAATGCATCAGCGATTGTAGAAGCTTTTAAATGACATGCTCCAGTATGTTCTAAACTATGAGAAGCGAGTTTATAAACAATGGCACGCTCTGATTCTGTTAAATCGTAATAATGAACCGCCATGTGGTCCTCCACACTCTTATCCATATCTGCTACTGAATCGAATGTTATATATTGTGCTAAGTATTCAAATGCCATCGTTTTCACCTCACTTTCATATTACTTAAATGCTTTTCGTAAATTCTCACGTATCTCTTTTACTTCTAAATCAGTCAACAGACTGTGATACCTTATAATCCATTTCAAGCGTCGTTGATACTTGTGGACATCAGATATTGAATCATGTTGTTTCATCTTTGCTTGAAGGTACTCATTACGTTGTTGGATTGTTTTCAATTTGTTCACCTCATTCCTATTAAGTCATACTTCATTCTCTCAAGGAATAATATACAACTAAAAATTCACGAAAGCAACTATTTTATTCCTTTTTAGTCATAAATAATTTTATTTTGGAATGGAATAGTGTAATATGGATATATAAATAATAATTTATTAGGGGTGATAACATGGGAATGGCAACAAAAATTAAGATGTTAATGGCTGCTAAAGATTTGAACATCACGCAATTAGCTGAAAAAATGGGAACGTCACAATCAAATTTATCCAAAAAATTAAAACGAGATAATTTCAGCGAAAAAGAATTACAAGAAATAGCTGATATTTTAGGGATTAAGTTTGAAGCACATTTTGTATTAGAAGACGGTACGAAGATATAAATAATCTGTGGAGGACTAACCATGTTTAAAAAGTTGATTAGTAAAAAGAAGCGACAATTAAAGAAACAAGCTAAAAAGGCAATATACGAAGCAACTGGAATTAAACCTATTAAGATTAAAAAGCCGAAGCCATTGATTAAGAAAAAGCGTAAACCATCATTAAAAAGTGCTATTAAAAAATTGTTTTAAACAGATGACTAAATAACGTTGTCTGTTTTTTTGTGTGTACTTTTTCCTTCAAATTTCCTAGAATGGTAATATAGAGGGAGGTTTTATATATGAAGAAATTATTTTATATTGGAGTTTTATCAACCTTATTATTAACAGCATGCGGTGAAGAAGAAAAAGCTGCGCCTAAAGAGGAAACACCTGCTGCCGAAGAAAAAGAAGCTTCTGATAAAGTTGCCGAAACCAAAGGTCCTACACAAGAAGAATTAAATGAAAAAATGAGAAAAGAAGCAATTAAATTGGAGTTTGTTGCAGCAAACAGTGATGAAGTTGCAAAAAACACCAAGGTAACTATCAGTGGGAAAGTTTCTAATATCGACAAAGAAGGTGTTGGTGGTAAATTTACTGTTACAACAAATGAAGGTGATGGTTATGGCATGTATACAGTTGTGAATCTTACTCTAGAAGATGTTAGTATGGATTCTGAAGTTACTGTTTATGGAACGTTTGACGGAAGTGATCCTGATTTAGGATTCCCTACAATTATTGCTACTATTATTGAATAATTATTTAAAGTCACTATCGAGTGGCTTTTTTATTTGTTTTAAAAACAATTTATTTCAAAAATAGTAAATAAATTCATAAAAAACTATTGCAATTATATATACCTAGGTATATAATAAAGATATAAGAAAGGAGGTGAACAAAGTGGATTATGATAAGGTACTAGCTTATCTAGTAGGTATCGCAACATTCTTCAATCAGCTAACAGGTGGATTAAAGAATATACACGATATGAAAAATAAGCAAAAGAAAAAGCGACGCCCTCCAGCAAAGAAGAAACGTCGCAAATAACACCTAGAAGGAGGTTAGCCCCTCCTTCCCCCTTATCTTATCATATTCACTTGACTATGAAAAACATTGGATATATTGCTGCTTTCGCATTTGCTCTTTACATCTTAACTGACATGGTAAATTGGAGTGAACCAAGATTCTTTGATTACTTCATGATTGTCATCTATACGCTTTGCACAATTCTTGCAATTTTCAACATCGTGATTTACTTCAAAAATAAAAGGACGTGATAATATGACCGAGAAAAAAACAACAGACGCACAAAAAAGAGCTACTCAGGCATATCGAGAACGAAATAGAGAAAAGACACGTAAACAGTCCGCTAAAAGTGCAGCTAGGACTTACATTAATAAATATTGTGAGTTAGAAGATTTGCACGAATTAAAAAAGCTAATCGAGGAACGAGAAAAGGAATTACAAGGTGAATAAACAAAAAGACTAGGTACTCAATTAAATATGAGTGCCTGTTTTTTGTTTTGGTGGCTTAACAATAATTTTTCAACTTGTGTTTTTAAAGCCATATTTGCATAAGTTAAGACTAAATCTTCGCCAGCTGTAGCAACGGTCAAATCACTAAAGTATTCATCTATCTTTTCCCATTTCACTACCCTAATTTTATCTTTAGCTAATAGCCTTTTAGAGTTGTAACATTCTTGTGAAATGTCATTTAAAAGTTTATCAAGTATTGGTAAGTATACATTGCTCATTTTAAGATTTTCAATCACCTTGTAGTCACGTTGCAATGTCTGTACTGCCATATCGTAAATGACATACTTATGAAGAAGTCCTCTTTGTTCAAAGCTAATCATACCACCGAACGCTCCTTGTGTATGATTGGAACAACTGCTAACACATTATTGATAGTAAAAGTACGCTTTGCTCGTCTTGTAAAACAGTAAGCTTGAAATGAATCACCTGCAATCTTTACAAGCTTTACTTTCCTCTTTGTAATCGCGCCACTCTTTGACATATACATCATGTTTACTATTTGCTTATGTTTCATAGCTTTTAGTAGTTGTTCTTTCATCACTGTACACTCCTTCAATAAGAACATTCGTTTGTACTTATATTAGAACAATTGTTCTTATTTTGACAAGTGTAAAGTTTGTTAATATATGAAATAAAATGAATAAACCTATTTACTTTTTTAAATAGATATTGTATAATAAGAGTATAGAAAGGAGGTGAACAAGAGTGGATGAATTTGAGAAAGTCCTTGCAACAGTAGCGCTAGTCGCAACAGCCTTTAAAGCTTTCACATCAGGCTTAAAAGACATTTACGACATGGTGCAAGGGACAAAGAAAAAGCGACGCCCCCCTACCAAAGGTAAACGTCGCAAGTAACAACGGAAGGAGGTTAGCCCCTCCTTCTCAATCAAATTATAACACATCCACTTATCATGTATGAAAAGAATGCTAAAACGATTTGGTTATACAAACATCGCTTTACTAATTGCGAGTACTGCTATAATACTCAAATATGTTGATTTTCAAAGTCCATCAACAATTGATTATGTATTATTAGCGCTATATGGAACAACTGTTTTAATTCACTTCACAAGGCTAATAATATTTATGTTACCAAAGGAAAGGTGATTGCATGAAATATGAATTTTCCACAACTGAAGAACTCCTTGAATTTTTAAATACTGAATTACTATCTGCTGCCGAAGCAGCAGAGGTATTGGAAATATCGAAAGCCCGTCTGGGACAACTGATGAAAGATGGAAAGTTAAGAGCAGCTAAAGAACAGCCTAAAATGTTTTTGAAAAGTGTACTGCTTGAGAAAAAAGATGAGCTTGAATCGCTTCGAAAAAAATATAGACCTTATGATGAATAAACAAAAAAAGCCCAGGCTCAAAATTAATTGAGTACCTGGGCTTCGTCATTGATATATGCGTGTTCTTTTGTTTGTTTACAATGACATTCATAGATTATTACAGTGTTCTGAACAAACACTGAACAATACTACTTGTTTCGTCGTTGTTGAATTGTAATGTATAAACCAACCAAACAATCCGTTGTCATTGCACCATTTTGTAAATCCTTAAAGTGTGATTCCTGTATAATACCATCCTTCACAGCCTGTGCAATAAAGTTTTCTGTTTCGGTTTTCATAGCTGGTGAACCCGGATTCCAATTTGTATTTGCCACTGTTATTTCCTCCTTCTTGTCTTCCACAATTAATTGGACTTTCAATTTGCTGTTACTTGGTACGATTACTTGTCCTTCTAACTTATAGCCTTTAGGCATCTTCCAATTTGCTTTCACTTCAAAGTGTGGACGGTCAATGGCTTTTGTCCATGTTCCGCCCCATTCAATACCTAGCTTTTTCGCGATGGCTCCTACTCGACTTAATGTAGTGACATCATACAATGATTGTGGAGGACCAACTGCAATATCCCATGCTAGACGTGATTTATGGTTACTGTTTAGTATCCAAGTTACAACTTGTCCTGGACGCGTCCTACCTTGTGCATACAGGTATTTTTGCCGTTCCTGTGAGCGATATGTTTCAGTGATGAAGATGTTCTTAATGCCAGCCTTGTAGCACTCTTGAAAAAGCAACCGACATGCTGTTTGTGCACCAGGTAAAAGCTCGGCTAAGTCTCGGCATGTAGTAGTTACACTTGTCATTTTGCATCATCCTTTTTTTCATCATTGTCAATTTGAAGCTGTGTAAATGCGTTAGATAAAAACTTAGGCACCTTGATTCCTAGCTTGCCAAGATTCTCAATCATACTGATACCTTCCATACCGATAAGAAAAAGAATCATGGCATTACGCATGAAGTTTCCACTTTCGGTTGCTAAGTCTAGTTGCACCGCAGCAATGACCATTAATATCATGGCAGTTTTTTTGAGCAATCCTTTAAACGCCTTTTTACTCTCAATATTTTTATAGGCAAATCCCACCATCAAGCCCAGTACATAATCAATAGCCAAAAAAATAATAAAAGCTTTGATTAAATGGTCAACACCTCCAACAAAATAAGCGACCCATGCCATGGAGCCGCCTACGATTGATGTATATAGTGTGTCTGTTTTCATCTGACACCTTCCTTTTCGTATAATAAAAGCCCTCCACAATTATCTGTGGAAGGCATAAAATCAATGGTTATTTATTTGACTACAAGCAGCTGTAACCCAAAAGCCAATTGTACTAATAAATAATAACGTTATAAACGGATGCTCATATACAATTTGCATTTCATCACCTCGTTTTTGACAATAAAAATAACGCTAAGCTTATGCTTGCGTTTGCTGTGTGTCCATTATAGTTAATAAATCTGTATACTCACTGTCAGTCAGTTGATCGTTTGCGTAAAATACATTTACTTTATTCTGCATTGCATTACGCTCATAACGTTTACGGTCAATCAAAAACTTACATAAGTCAAATACTGTCATCTTATTTTCCTCCTAATCCTAATTCAATTCTTGATACTAGGTATTCAGTGTTAAGTAATATTTGCGCTTGCATTTCTTCAACAGAAACTTGTAGTTGTGGAGGCACTTCTTCAGACGGTTCATTGATTGGTGGTTCTTTATCAGATTGGAAAGGTTCATAATAGAAAGAACCATCCTCTTTTTTTCGAAGAATACCAGTACCTTCTGGAACCGTCATTTCTTCTATTTTAGGACGCATCCATTCAGGAACGTGATTAATATCGAAGAATAACGCGTACGAGCCATCGCCATTATGGTGTGCATAACCAATCATTTAAGCACCTCCTTATAATGAGATATAATATTGGATTTAGTTAGCAATCTAAAGTGTCTACTAAATGCTGTAACATATACTTTACCGTCTCGTATATACCCGTATTGGTCTCCAGCATATAATGTTCTACCAAAATCATTTTGATTCATATATTTAATGGCAGGAACGCATATATTCGACCCTTTCCACTTCCCGTCAATAAGTCGATATTCCTGTAATATATCGTATCCGTTTCCGTCAATTTGATAGCCTGTAATAGTATAAGGTTGAATGTACATAAGATTTTTGTTTTGATAATCGAACAACGGATATTTCATTAAAACTGCTCCATTAACATATTGATGAACGGTTAAATCATCGTAATTTATAACCATACTATTCGATGACGAACCATTTCCGAAAGCTATCAATATTAAATTTTTATTATCAAATTTATATTTAACACACCAGAACGACCTTACACTTGGAACAGTTACATTTGTCAAATTGTTAGATGCGACCAAAGTTAACTTACCGTTAGACCTGTCGAATTTCTTTCTCTCCATGCCAAACGAATTAGAATTCATTGTCCACAGAACATACACATTATCGTTATCGTCTCCCCAGAATGCGTTAGCTTGTGCATTACCAGTATAATAATATGTTTGACCTATTCCAGAGAAACTCGATGGTTTCCCAAATGAGTCATAATTTATTTTACAAACTTGAATCACGTTTGCATCTCCGAGAGCTGCCATAAAATATTGACCAAATCTGACCATCTCACCAGTAAATTGTGTTCCTGGAGAACCTAGTGTTCCAGAACCACCGTTCCACCCAATGGTTCTGATATATTCATATGTGAATCTATTGAATACTGCGAAAATGACAACCTGCTGAACTTTATTGTAACCTCTAATATATATATAATTATCGTCAATAAAATTGTTTCCCGTAGCTCCAAACCAGTTTGGAGTGTCATTACTAATCATCACAGCATTTAAAACTTCTAGAGCTGTCATATCCACTATTATAATATACTCATTATAATACATAAAATGTATATTATTCTCGATGTGGTATTTCTGAATAATGTCCGACACGTTTATATTAGATGCTAAATCCGGAAATTTTGTTTTAAACGATTCCTGAAGTGGAGCTAGGGAATTTTCACCTTCTATTGTTCTAAAATCGTATATATCGTTCATAACTGGTAAATATTTTTTACCAACATTGTCTACCAAAAGTCCATTATTGGCTTCTAATGATTCAATTAAAGTTTTAATCTCTAATTGTGTAGGCTCTGTCGCTACTTGAAATTTCATTAGCTATTCACCTCTTCTGCTTCGAAATATAGTTTACCATCTTCGATAATCCAGCCCGTTGCATATTTTTTACCTGTCACTACATCAATTTGAAAATGTGGCAAACGTGCATGTTTATGGTCTTCAATCATATTAAATAAATTACCCGCAGCATCCTCGCTCAACTTTCCTTTTACAGTTTCAAACCATGCATCGAAACCATCCTTACGTCCTTCTAGCCACGCATAATAAAGTTGCTCCTCTGCTTGTCTCCATGCTGTGAAATCTTGTTCCTGTGCGTCAATCCAAGCTTCTAAAGCTGTGGTTACATTTGTTTGCCATGTTAAAAATTCAGATGCTTTTGTAACTGAATAATCATCAAACCATTGTTGGTACTGATTAAAGATTGTCGTAGTGTCTACTTGGTCAACAACGCCATGCATTAGACCGCATAAGTTATTGTTTAATCTTGTATCTGTTATAGCAGCTTGATTAATTGTTAGTGCACCTTTTGCAATATAAACATCTGCTAATGCTAACTCATAGGCATCTGCATCACGTTTTAATGTTGGTGCAACTGGGGATGCAGATAGTGTTCCTTTCTTGACTTCCACACTCATCTTTCTTTGGAGGAAATCTAATCGTATAACAATACGATCAATACGATTAAGTGTTGTATCTCCAGCCGAAAGAGGTAAATTATAATCCTCATCATTGATTAAATAATAACCATTGACCCACGCTTTACCAGGGCGAACTATTACACTCATCGAATCTCCATTTGCTCGAATCTGCAAGCAATCAGAAGGTTTAACGAAAATACCATTGCCAATAAACGTGGCAAAGTACCGAGCGAAATCCTCTGCTTTATATCGTCTATCCCCATTAATAGAGTTAAACATTCCAAATTTCATCATTACTACTTCACCATCCTTTTTATAGCCTGTGGAAGGGTAGGTACTGATTTACCAACCGTCACGTAGATTGATTTACCATCCTCCTGAAATACTTCATCCGCTTGCATCACACGGCTATTCATTAAAATCCCTAAATCATCATCTTTAATCGTGACTAAATCACCTAAGAAGAAATCTTCATTGTATTTTGTATTTTCTTTGGTCACATCTAACTCACAATCGAAGCCGATGAACTCTGTGTATTCTGCAATCTTCTCTTTGCCTTTAGCTACAAGTAAATTGTTGTATTCACCGTCTGGAATCGGTATCTGCTCACCGTCACCGTCTCTTGTATCCGAAATCTCTCGTGCATCAATAAATATTTCACGTCGATTTAACCCTGTAATAGATGCCCCGATACTCGCCATCTTACGAGCTGGACCTTCGCCAGCACCGCCTATAAGAGCTGTTGTTTTTAAATCATTATCAGCATCCTCATACGTTCGTTTAAGCAAGTTGCTACGATTCTTTGACAAGATAATACGAGGATTCAAACTTTGATTAATCGTTCTGTCTGTTCCTTCGTAAAAATCATATTTGAGTGTTCGCCCATCGAATATACAGCGCATCCCAATATCATGAGTGGTACATAAATTTTCGCACACCTCAAAAACTTGCTTATAGGATATTTGTTGTTGAATGGCTTTACCGATATTTCGAACTGCAGCAAGTTGCACCTGGGCGATTTTACGAGTTGGGTCAGCAGGGCTAACCATCGTTTCGTTAATTAGTTGTCTCATAATCAATTCTGGAGTTGTGTAAAAGTCATATTGCCTCCACAGTATTCTTCTGTCAGTCCACCTTGAAAGCGAGAAGCATTTAATAACTAACTGATCTACACCATTACTGTCATCAAATTGGCGATAGTAAATATACATAGCCTCGTCATCATCTTGACGGAAAATAATATTACCCTTTTTCAACAACTCAATATTTTTAGGTGTTACATCAACATGTAATTCTGCCTCACTACCAGGACCGTACTTTTTCCTCCACAGTAAATATGAGAAGTTACCAATGTATCCTAGACGTTCAAATTTCTCATTACATACATAGAGCATCGCTACACCCCCACGAATTGAGGTGTAAAGTAAATAGACACCTCTAAATTCGATACAAATTCAGCAGCATCATAACGAATCAAGTTGTCACCAACATCCACGCTTAGTTGTAAATTAGAGTCATGCGAAAGATAGTTAAAATAGTTTATTTGTGTTCCATTTCTTTCTAGAATGGCATATTCATCTCCACGCTTTGTATTAACGGTAACCACGTCTCCACCTTTTAACGTAGCCTCTATCTTGATAACACTACCTGTATCTACTAACTCAATATAAGGGTCAACTACACTTCCGATGGCTTTAAATTGAATACGTAAAGGAGAGGCTGTATCGCTATCGTTGAATACATTAACCACGTTATTCGGCTCACGATAACCCATTTCAATACCGTCTCCTTCCGCATCTATTTCCAGCTCAAATTCAAAGGCAGCTACCCACATCGCAATTTCATATTTTTGTTCTTCTGTGTACCACCAAGGATTGGGACATAAAAACGAGATTATAAATTCAGGAATAACATGCCTACTAACTACTGGTGATTTCTCTACCTTACAATCAATATAGCGAGTTACATCTCCATTCTCGTATTTCAATGTGAAGTGATGCTTTGGATTAAAGAACCGAATAATTTTTTGTCTATTAATTTCTTTATCTAATCGAATACGTCCATTAATCACAATGTTTCTTTCTCTTACGCTAGACCCCTTTATATTGGTGCCATCTTCGTTGTAATTTTTTACGTTATAAAATTCATTTTGTATTGCTTCTAGTCCGTCTGCCTCGTCTAAATAAAAAGGGCTAGACACTGAAATTTCGAATGTCTGCCCTCGGTGATTATCGAATATTAATCTTTCTCGACTTCGGAAAGATTCAATCATGTTCTAGCCCCCTTTTAAAACTGTAATCCCATTTCCTTTAATGCATTTTTATTTAATCTAGATGTTTCGTATGGATCAAGTGGTTTAGGGCTATTTACAGTAAAGTTATAATGGTTTTCTGTATTGTTCTCTGTTTTATTTGTTGTTGTGGATGACACTGAATTGTTTGGTAATGAACTAGTTGATTTGTCAGTTACAGCTTTAGCTAATCGTCTAGTAGCTCCTTCAACTTTACGAACCATATCATTGATACCCAATACAAGCCCTTCACCAATATTCACACCATAACCACGCATAACACGTGATGGACTATGAATATCTAATGCCGTTGTAAATGCACTGGAAACAATAGCAGCAAGTGATTGTGCAGCATTCAACAAATCCCCTTGCTTAGACATCATCCCCTCAATCAAACCGCTGACAGCAAAAACACCAATGTTAGGCATTTCAGCCATTTCTGTTTTTACATTACCCTTTAATGCAATCATGCTGTTACGCCATTCATTTTGGTAAATACGTAACTGTTCGGAAGTTTTTATTTTTAACTCATTGATTTGTTTTTCTGTATTTTGTTTCAACTCTGTAAGCTCTGATTCAGTTTGCGTACGTGCCAATTCGTTCTTTGCCTTCCACAGTCCTGTGTACTCGGCTAATTGTTCCTCTGTCAAAGTATTTAATGCTGCTATCTCTGCACCGGCTTTAGGCCCCATTGCTTGTAATTCAGCCAGTAGCCCTTCGTTTATACCCTTTGAAGCAAGACTCGCTATATTCTTCTGCCAATCTTCAAAAGCCGTAACTTGCGACTGTAAAGCAGCAATAAGGGCGGCACCGGTAACATCTCGTTGTGCAACCTCATCGAATAAACCAGCAAATGAATAGTATGCATTTCTACGCTTTTCAAATTCGTCTTCATAAACCTTAGTTAATCGTTCTTCTTCTTTGATATAATCATCATTTAGTTTTTTAACGTTATCAACGTAAGTTTTATCAATGGACTCTTTTTCTTTATTGATACTTTCTGTCACTTTTTTATACATTTTTTGAACTTTGATTTTCTCTGCTGTTCCATCTTTAAACAGCTTTAATGACTGTTCTAAAATGTGTTGTTCAGTAGCCAATGAAAGTTCGTTTGATGAATCTTTGTCAGCAATGTATTGTTTAAGAACTTTCAATCGCTCACTGGACGCTTGTTCTTCTTTTTTGACCATATCAGACCAAGCTTTGTCGTTGACCTTTTTTAATTTTTCTTGCGTGTCTTGTTCAAGCTTTAAAAGTTTTGCATTCGCATTTTCTTTTAATTGTTGAATCTTGATGTTGTCATTTGCTGAAGCACCTTTTTTCTTAGTACTTATTGCATTGTTTGCTTTTTTAAGATCTACACCTAGTTTATTTTCAATTTCAAGTTTCTTTTTAGCCGCATCTTGTTGAATTTTAGTACGCTCTTTTTCAGCTTCATCCGCTATCTTAGTCACTTCAGCTTGGTTAGACTTTGTTGTATCAACTAGTAGTTGGCTAAGTTCTTTCATCGCACTTTCATTACGACCATAAGTAGATTCGATACCTTGCGCTAGACCTTCACCTGTCCACATACCTACTTCAGCCATAACACGGGACGGAGAATGAATACCTAATGTCTTTTTAGCCCAATCAGGAATTTTACTAGCTAATTCTTCAATTTTAGTTTGTACGCCACCGAATTTATCACCGATACCTTTTATTAGACCATTCACAACATCCTTGCCGATAGAAATCATTTTCTTAGGGTCAAAAGTCTTCACAGCTTTATCCCATTCGGTAGAAATGAACTTACCTATGCTTTGCATAAGCCCATTGATTTCTGTACCCATTGTTTTAAAGCCATCACCAACATTCTTTTTCGTGTCGTCCGTGAATTTCTTCGTGGCCTTCCACGCTTTATCCCACTCGTCGCTAATCCACTTACCAGCTTTTTTCATACTATTATTTAAGTCCTCAGACATTACTTTAAATTTAGATTTAACTTCTCCAGTTTCCCAGTTAACTTTTTCGACATGTTCACCAGCTTGAGCTTTAGCTTCTGACACAACGTTTTGATGCATATCATTGGCACTCTTTACAACATCATCCCTAGTCTTCTCAGCATCTTCCTTTAGCTTTTGATATTGTTCTTCAGAAATAATACCAAGCTCATCACGTTGCATCTGTAGATTCATAACCGTTTCGTCATATTGCTTCTCGGCCGCTGCCACAGAATCTTTACGTTGCTTTTCTGAATTCTTAACTACTTCAGCTGCTTGTGTAGCTGTAATAGCCGATGAATCAGTTTTCAAACGCTCTAAGATTAATTTCTGCTCACGTTCAGATTCCGATAAATGTTTAACCGCATTCTCCTTCATCTTAGCGTTAATCAAATCAATTTGAGCTGATTCATCTTCAGTAATGCCTCGCTTCTCATTAGCTGCTGTTTGCCATATCTCCTTAATACGAGCATTACCTTCAATAGTCGCTAATTCTTCAGCCGCTTGTTTCTGCTTCAATCTCTCCAATATTTGAGTTTCTTCAGTAGTACTTAATACACTAGATTCAGCAAAGAATTTCTGTTGTTCTGCTAATTGCGCCGCATGGTCTGTCTGCATCTCTGTTAATACCATTTGTCCCATTTGAGCATACTTAGCTATCATGTCATCAGCGATAGATTGAGTAATTGTTTCATTTCCCCATGCTAATCGGTGCATAGCATTTGTTGCTTGAGTTTCTAAGTCTAGATAGCCTCCAACTGCTTTAGCTGTTGCTTCTGAAACTCCTGTTCCAAACAAATCTACACTTTCCATAGCTGGGCTCATTGCTCCTTGAACAGCCTTTATTGCACCCGTAACCGCAACAATTCCTGGTGCAATCATAGCAATTGCTCCTTGTATAGCCGGAGATAATTCTCTAAATTCATCCCACTTTTTATATAACAAAACTACACCAGCTGTAAAACCTGCTATAGCAGCGATTGTAAGACCTACTGGACCTGTTAAAATTGTAAGTGCCCCACCAAATAAACCTGCGGCTGTAGCACCACCACCTAGTATGCTTATAAGTGACCCTATGGCAGGCATTAATGTAGCAAATGCGGCAACTATTGTTCCGATAACACTTGCAATAGCAACAAGAGATGCTGTAAGTTTTGGGTTTTCTGCTATCCAATTAACAATCTTTGTAACTAATTCTGCAATAGTTATTAATAATGGAGCTATTGCAGTTTTAAGATTGGCTGTTGCTTCTGCTAGATTTGCCATTGTTGAATCATCTAATTTACCTACAGTTTCATTTAATTGGTCTGTATTTTCTTTAGATGTACGCATATTATCTTTATACGTTTGCAGGGTTTGAGCAATAGATGGACCGACTTCTTCCCATAGGGTACCGAACATTTTAACACCTAGTTCGTTACGTTTAGTTTCATTTTCGACACCCATTAAAGCAGTAATCATTTGGTTCATGGCTTCTTCGCCTTCTTTACCGCCTGTAGCTACTGCTTGACCCCACTTTTCTAATTCTTCTGCTGAAATATTAGTACCTTTGATTGCCTCTTTCATTGCTTTGTCAACGCCTTGACCAAATTCAGCGGCAACTATTCGACCTTCTTTAAGACCATCTAGAAGTATGTCAATATTCCACGTACCCGTTTTTACGCCTGCTTCCATAATCGCTTGAATTTCTTGAGCATTGAATCCAGCACGTTTTAATTGCGAACCATATTCAGCAATAATGTCAAGTTGTTCTGGAGGAAATCCGATTGATAATAGAGAGTTAGTCATTGCTAACGCTTCTTGTTGTGTAATCCCTAACTCTTTACCAATTTCATGAGTTTCTTGAATAAGCTCTTTAAAGTCTATTTCTTTATACGCGAATGATACTGCTCTAGCACCTTCCACAATTTTTGTGTTAGCTTCTATAGATGCATCTTTATTCAAAGTGATTTGTCTACGAATACCTTCATAAGCAGCCTCTTCATCACCTAGGATTGAAGCAGTTTCCATTATGCTTTGTCTAACTTTTGCGGCATCTTCTTCATTAAGATTCATTGAGATATCTATTTGTGTATCTAACGTATCCAATGCTAATGCTTGTTCTAATGCTAACGCTATACCTCCACCAGCTGCTAACCCTGCAGCTACACCTGCTAATTTTTGACCAAATCCATTGACAGCTTCTTCTGCTTGATTAGCTTCTTGAGTGATTCGCGCTAAGTCTTGTCGAACTCCATTTAAATCAGTCCCTTGAGCCGCACGTCTTAATGCCTCTCTCATTTGGTCAATATCTGCTCCAGCACCTAATGCATGTTGCCCCATTATTTGCAACGCTCTATTAATTTGATCTGTGCTGGCTGTACCTTCACGGATAGCATTTGTTAAACGAGTACCTAATACATCCGAGAAATCATTTACTGTTGTACCTGTAGCGTCGAAAAACGTTTGTAAATCTCTATTAGCATTTCTCAAACTATCATAGTTTTGAGATGTTGAATCCATTTGGCCTTGTAATGATCTAAGTGATGCTTCTGTTGTTGCTAATTCACGTTGGAATGCTCGATACTGTTCAGCACCAATATCACCATTAGCAAATTGTTGTTCTACTTGTTGCTGTGCTTGCTTTAATACATCTAATTTCTGACTTGTATTTTGAATTTGTTCCGCTAAGAGTTGTTGTTTTTGTGCAATCAATTCCGTGTTACTTGGATCAAATTTTAATGCTCTTTCTACTTCTTTTAATTCACTTGTAACTTTACTGCTTTCTTTATTAACATCCTTTAAGGCGTCAGTTAACCCTGTTGTATCACCATTTAATTCAATCGTGATTCCTTTAATGCGGCCGTTTGCCATCAACTTCACCTACCTTTTGAACAAATAAAAAACACCTGTCCAAAAGACAAGTGTTAGAAAGAATCGAAATCTGATTGTGATGCTTTACGAACAGTTTTCTTTTCCTTTTTATTTGGATTTTTCATTTCTAAGTATGATTCAATATAATCAAGTGTCATACCTATGGTCATCGTTTCTAAATCATCGTGTTCTAGCCCACATTCTTTGCATAAATAAAGGTACGTTTCGGTGGATATTGGTTCCCTTGAAGACGTACCCTCATCATCTATTTTTTTTTAGAACTAATTGTACTTGCAATTAGATCCTGTAAATCCGGAAAAATCTCCATAATTGGAAATGTGTCAAATCCTTCTAGCCAAGTTAATGGGTCTGGGATTGTATTATCTGCTGTTTTAGCAAAAACCCATGCAATATCTAGGAATAAATCAAAATCAATCTTACGCATTATTTCCATTGAAATTCCATCATTTTTAGACTTAATATCTTCATTTGCAATAGCAAGTCCGAAACTTGTTATATCTGTAAAAAAGTCACGCTGAAACTGCATTTTATAGCGTTTAGTTACAGCGCCATTTGATTTAAATTTCACTTGTTTATCATCTATCGTTAATGTAATTTCCATCTATTTGCCCTCCACAATTTATTAAGGTGTTGGTACTACTGTCGGTTCAAATACTTTTGTATACCATGCATCATAAACTTCAGGTGTTGTTGTGCCAGTTGTAGCACGCTTAACGACACCATCTACAGTTGGTGCAGCAATGAATGATAATTCTTGTGTAGTTGGCTCTGTTGATTCTGTTTTTGTCTCACCTGATGTACCAGGACGACTCACAGTAACGTTATATAATACATGACGTGTAGCTTTTACATCACCATCAAACTCAAACATTAACGCAATTGTTTTCGGTTTTGAATTTGCCGTTTCAGTAAGTACACCTGTAGTTTCATCTAATTGATCTCCGATTACATCTACACGGAACTTCAAAGGTAGTTCAGCAGCTTCATATGTGCCTTCGTATCCGTTATTTACCGTTGTTGCGTAATAAACACGATCATCTGCATAAAACTCTGATGTTTCTCCTCGCGGTTCCAGACTTAAAGAAACTGCACCAGGGTAACGTTCTGGTGTTGCGTATGTTAATTTCCCATCTGCTCCTTCTGTAGCTACCGCATAGTGAACATTCTTTAAGCCAAAACGTACTTTATTTTCACCAAACATTTGAATATCTAGTGGCATTAACATTGGGTATTTGTTTTCTTTCATAGTGTTAATCGCTCCTTTTAATTAATTAAAGTAATTGAATATGTGCATTTAAAAACTCCCTCGTCTTTGATGAATAATTCATCATAAGACCAAGGGAGTTCGTTTTCTGTTAGCATATCTTCGATTTTTTTCTCAGCAGTCAAATCTTTATCTACTACATATAATTCTATATCTACATAAGTAACTTTTGATAAAACTGTATTGTCTGCACTAAATGTGTCGCCGTCCACAACTAAGTAGCAGATGAAGGGAGGCGCTTGTACTGATTTAAAATGTGAATAAGCAACAGGATAACCAAGTGCTTTTAATTTCTGTGCAAGTTCTATTAATGTCACCCTCGTATCGCCTCCTCTACTCCTTGAACAAATTCATCAATCATTTCATCCTCAACTGGTGCTATATGCACTTTTGCTGGAACACGACCTCCACCAACTTTTGCATGGCCTTTTTCAAGTAAATGAGTAAGCTGATATTCAATATTGTGGACGACCCATTGTTTACCTATCTTTTTAGCTTTCCAACCTTTAGCATAACGATGTCTTACTCCAACTGGAGAACGAGCTTTAAGTTGTTGAGCGCCTTCTTTAGCTACTTTTTCAGCAACCTTTTCTATATCTTCTCCAACACCATGAGCATAGTTTCTTAAAGTGCGATTAATTTCAGCAGCAAGGTTATTTATATTTGTTGCCATTTGATGACCGCCCTTCTACAACAATTGTGACAGTAATGTTCATGTCATCATCATTAAGCGCACTTTTAACATCGTACACAACACCATTCTGGATCACTTCAAAACTCGTATGCTCACTATCAATAAATTCATCTAGTGATTTTGCATACTTTAACACATAACGTTTCTCGACTTTTGTTTGCTCTCTTCCGGCATCCATTATTTCGCTACCTTTTAGCGTTTTAATCATGGCCCAATAGCTTCCGTAGTCCTCAAACGTTTCGATTTCTTGTAGCAATTCATCTGTAGTCAAAGTGCGTTTTCGTATTAAAATTCGATGACGATATAAACCAGAATGATTGTTTTCGTTATATTTAAACTGTTTCATCGACTTCACTACTTTCAAGTGCTTTAGCGATACTAAGGTTGTTGATTTGCGTTAGAAAATTGTTGTGGAAGTATTCAAGTGCATCATTGTAAACATAGCGAGAACGCTCGAATACAAGCTCTTTAAAAACTTCGTGAGTGTTTATATCATAATCACCGCAAATGCGCTGTAAATCGTCGTGCGAGGCTTTTAAAATGCGCTTCAAATTGTCGTCTTCATCGTCACCTAGTCGCATACGAATTTTAAACTCTTCTAAAATTTCTTGTGTAATAACATCCACTAGAATCACTCCTCAACTTTAGGAGTTTCAGTGACTTCCTTGATAAAGACTTGGTTGTATTTATTTTTCGTAGTCGACAACTCTTCCAATCGCGCTTTAGTCGCCTTCTTGCCCTCCACAGGATATTTATCACCGACCTCATAAATATGTCCATCGTGCTTAGTTTCCTTGAAACGACTAACTACTTTGTGAGTCATTTTATCCCTCCTAAAAGTAAAGACTCCCTAAAATTAAGGAGTCGGCACAGATGTATTGAATTGAATATCTAAGTCATAAAGTAAAGCTGTTTTGTTGTCTTTTGGCTTACCGTTAGCAAATTGCTTAATTGTATAAAGCATTGCATCTTCGATAGCTAATGTTTGATCAAATTTATTTAATTTGTAACCACCTGCAATTGCAGCTAAGTAAGCACCTTTTACAAAGAATAGGGCTTTCTTTTCTGGAATTTCTTCAGACTCAACAACTTGAATGTTGTACGGTAAAGCAGTAACCCATTGACCGTTAGATGTTTGAATTGTATTTCGAGCTTGAACTGAAATGGCATCGATTGGATTCACTAACATCACAATTTTATTTAAGACTTTTCTAGACTTGTCTTTTGCATCTTTTGATAATGCTTTAATTACATCGTGTAATTCTCCAGCTACAACCTGACCAAACTCGGATGGTGCAAATGTTAATTTACCTGAAGATGTTTTGTCAGTAACTGCACCTGTTGAAGAATCAACATTTTTCATTAAACCAATTGGTTCGTTTTGAGCTGGACCACGACCATTTACTAAGCCGTACTCTAAACCAACTGAGTAAGATTCAACTAATAATTCACGTACATAACGTTCAACGTATTCAGGTCCAAGCTCTAACATATCTTTTGGAATAGCTGCAAAAGCTGTTAGTTTTAATTGGCCAATTTGTTCTTCACGGAATGCTGTGTTAACTTGACCTTTAATTTCACCAAATAAAGCGCCCCATGCATATGTTTTGGTTGGATCAGAATAAATAAAGCGAGTGATAGCCCCTAGATCCTGTAAGCCGATTACAGCAAGTAAAGGATGCTCAGTAACTAAATCTTCGAATACACGCTCTTGCGTTGTGATTGGTAGAATTGTATCTTCTTTAAATCCACCTTCTAGCACAACTGCATTGAAGAATTTGCGTTCTTCAGAAGTTAATACATTCTGGCCACGTGCAGATAAAATTTGAGCATCATGCGCTTCATTACGTGCTTCATTTGTAATCTGTTCTGTTAAATCCGTTTGTAAAGCAGCAAACATATCATTAAACGCAACTTCTAATTGTTCAGGGGTTGAGTTTTCTGCCTTTACTAAATCCATATACGCTTGTTTTTTGGCGTTGAAGTTTTCCATTTTACCTTTTAATTTCATAGTCATTTAATTGACCTCCTATTTTTTAAGTATTAAAAAAGAACCCTTTTCGTTTAGCAGCAATTTGCGGCTGTTTAGGTTCCTCTTTTGATTTATTTAATTGAGATTGCAATTGAATTACTTGATTTTCTAAATCGCTAACTTTTTGTAATAACTTGTTGTCCTCCACAGTTGAAGAAGTGGCAGCAAGTGCATTGTTAAATTCTAGTGCTTTATTAGAAAACATTTCTGATTCTACTTCTTCAGCATTACCATCAATAATTTCATCGATAAATCCATATTCCTTAGCAACTTTAGCTGACATATATTTTTCTTCATCAAGTAACTGTTTAACTGTCTCTTCATCTACACGATGAGTATATGATGCTAAAACAGATTCACCAATACTTTCTAAGTCGTCTGCTATTTTACGTAACTGTTTAGCATTACCTGCTGCGTAAGTCCATGCATGATGGATCATTAATTGAGTGTTTGAATACATTTTAACTATATCTGCGCCCATGGCCATAATAGAACAGGCACTTGCTGCGATACCTGTAACGATAACTGTCACTGTACCTTTGTGAGCTCGTAATGTATTCATAATGTCAATCCCTAAGAAAACATCGCCACCATAAGAGTTGACTTCAAGAGTAATATCCTCATCTTCTTTTACGTTACGCATTTTATAATTAAAATCGTAAATAGTTGAGTTCCAGCTAGTGATATCGCCTTTAATTTTATGCTTCATCCTTTTCACCTCCTTCAATGGTATCAGTAGATTGATAGTTCTTAGTAATAACAAATTTATTTAACTCTGGATTATCAGAACGTTCTGCCCCAAACAATTCACGCACCTCATTTCGAGTAAATGCCCCTGAAGCAACTAATTTGTCTACAGCTTCGGAGTTTTCGATTACACTCGTTTCTGTGACACCCTTCACTTCTATCTTGAAGCCATTCAAGAAATCCTTTTTATCAATTAGCTTTGCATTGAGCTCATCTTCGATTTTTTTGACTAAAGGAGCAATACAAAACTTGATGTATGCTTTGATTGCGGTTTCGAATTCAGCCATATCACCGTGTACCAATGATGTAGGGATACCTAAAATGTTGGCCACATCATCAATCAAGTCACGTTTAAGATTGCCTAGTTCCTCAACTGATCTACCACTATTTGAACCATCTGCAATTTCTTCATAGTTAAATCCCTTTAATTTAGGGACAATAGCAAATGCATTGCGACGAAAGGCACCAAATAACTTATTGATGAAAACTTGTAATTTCCCTGTATTTTCATCATCTAGTTTTTGAGTAGAATCCATTTCAGCCATTGCTCGAATTTGATTGGCAAACATGTTTGTTTCAATCATCCTACTAAATAGATTTGTATAATCTTCAAACATTCCACTCATGAACTCAGTTAACTTTTCATTGTTGTATGTTATATGAATAACTTCATCCATATTGAATGATCGTTGAAAAGTGTAATCTTTCACTGTGACACTTCTAAAAATATCAGGATATACAGCAAACTCAATTCGATCAAAGCTATCCGCAATCAAAAGGTCATTGTTATCAGTTAAAATAACTAAGACTTCATTTTCATGAAGCAATTTGTAAATAAAATCTTGCCAGAAGTCTGATGCACTTTGGTCTGTATTAGGACGAACATTCAGCAAATAATGCCAATCATCCTTTTGCCTTTTCTTGTTCTTTATTATTCGAAAATCAGACTGTGAAATAGTCCTTCCGATAAAATTAATACAAGTTTCTAAAGCCATCTTTTTCAGATAAGCTCGTTGGCTTGTCTCAATCCCAAAAAAGTCAAATTCATCAAACATCTTACCAATTTCTTTGTTTTTATTAAGCACATCTTGTAGCCATCCCATGCTTTCACCCCCTCTCTAGAAATTCAATGCGTTAAGTGCATCCAATGAGCTACCTATATCCGTTCCGGCTACTTCATCAGCTCGATATATGGCATGTACAAATGCTTGGAAGCCATCTGTTTTCCTACGTATAGGCTCCTTCTTCTGATACTCTTTGTTGCCATCTTTTTTGATAACAACTAGCACATTGTTTGTGTACCAACGCATTAGAGGATTGTCCCCAAATATAATTTGACGATTGGCAAAAGCAAGCTCGATTCGTGGTGCCAGTAAACTGTGGATGGCCCGCGGATTACGAATAATCTCAACTTCAAATCCTTCTGCTTCAAATAAAGGCTTTAACACTTCCATTCGGAAATTATCACCGATTATTTTTTTGATTTCGTAATAATTTCGCATTTCAACAAACCAGGATACAACTAAATTCGGGTCAATCGTTTCGCCTTCCACAACTGATAAAAGACCTTGTTCTTCCCATTCTCGTATAGGTGCAAATTTACGTTTGCCAGCCATTTCAGCATCTTGTTTTTTGCTGTAGCTGTAGTATTTATCAACAAACTCTTTTCTGGCATAAGAATGAGTTTTCCAAACGTAATCACCATTCTCACGGAATAACAAACCACATGCTGCGAAGTCTCGTATACTTGCAAAGTCAATGGCTCCTATAGCCTCTCTACCGTGTAAATTAGGCATCTCTCGATTAGTTGCTAGTATTTCTTCCCACTTAGCAACAGAACGCTCTAAATCGGTCACAGGACAGTTCATACGCTTTGTCATGAACTCCTCACGATTCGTAGGATCATCTTCTAAATCCTCATACTCTTCATAAATCGTATCGAATAGCCCTTGAGCATATTCACTTCGTGGATGACAAAGCATCGGATTTGCTTTTTCCCAGCTCTCAATATCATCAACTTCTTTTTCCTCATCCAATTTGCAGATGAAAGGAAACAATGCATTTGGCCGTGCTTCACCTTTTAATACTTTGAGAGCCTTAGATTTTTGACCATCTAAAAATCCATCGCGTACATAACCATCTGTACCAATGTAAAACTCACGTGGATTTTTCTTTTTACCTAGCCCTGAAATATGAACACGAACATCTTTATTGCTCTCAAATTGGTGAATTTCATCAAATACAACAGCACCATCACGTAAACCATCTTTTGTTTCGCCATTGGAAGTACGGAACTTTAATATCGAGTCAGTTTTATTACTTGTGATCTTTTCTTTTGTTCGATAAAACATCGATTTTAAAATGCTGTTTCGACCAATAACGTTGTAAGTTTCATCAAATGAAGTCTTAGCTTGTTCTTCACTGTTGGCAACAATTGAGACGTTGTATTCTCTAATCCCGTGATGTGGTCCGATTAAAAAATGAGTAACAACAGAAATCAAACCATTCTTACCACCACCACGACCAAGCATCCATAAATGCTTTCGATAAAACACACGGTCATTCTTTTTGAAAAATAAAAAGACGAATGCGATTAAAAATTTCTGAAACGGTTGCAAAGGGAAATACCACTTCTCACCGAATCGGATACATTTTTCAATCATATCGTCATCAAAATATAAATCATCTCGACTTAATACATGCTCTAGCAAATATTCAATCAACATGATTCGTTCTTTATTAAGTTTGATTTGTCCAGATTCATATAGTTGGATGTATTCATCCACATACTTATTACTAATCAAATTAAATCATCTTCCGAGTATTCTTCTTTGCTTTTACCTTCCACAGTTGATGTAGCAGGGGGCAATCCTTCATCGACAAAGTTAAATGACTTCTCCAAAGCGATTAATTGCGTGTTTATTTTTGTTTTATCAGTCATGGCCGGATGACTTTTAACGAATCGTTGTTTTCCATTTTCAATAGTGACGGTTGAGCCATCGCGCGCTAAGACTTCATCACATTGCGAATCAAGTTTAAGCAGTTCAATATACCGCTCCACTTTTTTCACTTCGAGTAAATCGTCTGTATCGATTCGACTCATCAGCTGTGCTTTCAATTTTTCTAAATCCATAATTTAACCCCCTCCCCCCTCTCGCGTGGAAATAGCTATATTAAAAAAATCTGGACAGAACACCCCCTCCCCGGTGCCCACGATTTAAAAAATCGCAAAACTTTTTGACCCGGGGGTATTACCATTTCTCATCATCTCTCCATTTGTTTGGTTTACTGAACACTCGACCATGAATACGATTGTGGCAATCAACGCAAAGTGTTTCAAGATTATCTATATCGAGTGCTAAGTCTGGATGGTCTTCTAGTTCTTTGATGTGATGGACAACGAGTTGTATCTTCTTTCGTGTGCCATCATTGTTTAATTGGTTTGCATCATCGATTTGAACAAGACCATTACGTTTGCATTCCTGGCATTCCTTGTTGTCTCGTTTCCTTACTTCAGCACGCATTTGTTTCCAGTCACCACTGTCATAGAACTTACGCTTTTGTTCAATTGATTTGTATTCTTGCATTGTTGTTAGTCAGTACCTTCTAATTGTGTTGGTAGTTCATCCTTTTCAATTGGTTTACCGCACTTAAAGCAAGCAACAAATAAAGTTTCGTTATCTATTTCAATTTTTTCTTTTTCTTCACAGCCACACTCACATTGCCATGCATTATCAATAGCATCCAACTCATCAGCCAACGCACCTACATGCTTTGCGATTGCTCGTAACTTTAATTTAGATTTGTCATCGAAGTTCAAATCAATCGTGATTGTAGACTTTGGTTTTGATGGATATTTAATGTTCTTAGTCCATGTATCAACTGAAGCACCTTTACATTTCTCACACACAAATACATCAATGGCTTTGTCATAGGATTCATTCCGTTGAATATGTTCGCATATTAAACATTGACTCTGTATGAATCTTTTACCGCTTAGTTTCTTTAAGTCTCTGTAATATGGTAAGTTCTTATCTTTTCCTTGTCATAAGGCTTAGGTAAAACAGGACTACCGCAAATAGGGCAAGTTACACCATCTAAATGTCTACCTTTAAATACATGAGAAGAGTCATTCATACATTCACAAACTTGCATTGTTCATTCCTCCCCTTGTTTAATTGGTTCATCTAATATACTGGTAACTAATTTCTTAACAGCACTTGGACCAATCTCACTCATTTCGTTTGGAGTTGTATTACCTGCCAAATCAATTGCCATTACATCAAGTTTGCTAACTGATTCTTTTCCGCATAGTTCGATAAGTACTTCAACACCTATACAATCAGTAACCATAGATACTAATACAATCTTTTCAGCCTTTGTTAATTCCATTGTTCAGCCCTCCACAATTCATAGTCCTACTTGCAAAGTCCATTTAATACATCCATCGGACTTCAAGGCATAATAAAAAGCCTACACTCAAATGAATGCAGACTTGTAATCAATTTGTAAGATGAGACAGACAAGGATTTGCACCTTGTATGGTAAATTTCATGGTATCTCGTTTCTGCCCGATATTGCTGGAGCTTCAGCGCCCTATTACCAAGAGCCATTAGCTACACCACTACATTGCGTCTACCTATTCCGCCACTGTCTCGTTATAATAAAAAGCCACACCTTGTTAGATGTGACTTAACTAATTAATTCGCACTTAGTATTTGCTTTTGCATATCTTCAATAATCTGCTTATTATCTTTAATATAATCATCAATCATTTTATCAAGATATTTTATTCCTTGATAAGCATCTTCAAACCATCCATTTTGAATTATTTCTTTCCATCTCGCACCATTTACTTCGTTTGAATATAGATTTACCTTAATGAGTCCTCTGCCTATCTCGAAAGCATATAAAGTATTTTCTTTTTTTGAATAAGCTAAAATCGGCCCTCTTGAAGTATGATATTCGATTGATGGATGACAAAATTTATAGCCATTTTCTTTAATAAGTGCTGCGATTTCCTTCTTTTGATTCCATAATTCAATAAGTATTTTTTCTTGTCGTTCTACCAATTCTTTAATGTGATCTGCTAAAACATTTAATTCAGTGATTTTTCGTTCCACTTTTTCTAATGTTTCTGTCATAATAACACCTCCCATCTACCTACAATGATAGAGTAAATGGAATGTATTGTCATTATAAGAAATTTGATTCATAATTAAAAATTATAAGTAATAGGAGTGGTATCATGCAATTTATTAGAAACAAAATTATTGTCCCAATCATTGCAATCATTTTAGGATTTGCATTTTTATATGCCGTTGCATATATAGGAGATACATTATTCTCATAAAAAAGAGACTACCAATATAGTAGCCTCTCCGTAGTGTTGACGACTCCGCAATCGTCTTATTAAGTTGAATGCTTGTTTGTAGCAACACACGTACAAGCGAACGTGTTTATTATTGTAGATAATATTTTTTAACGCATTTCCGTGCGCTTTTTGATACTCTTATAATATCTCGATTTTTCAATAGATTCTATTCAGCTTACTGGGTGTCAGTAAAGTGAAAGTTTTATTTCGTGTGCGAATCGAATCATTTTAGCGATTTCCGCATGCTTCTTATAAATGTAACTGGCACTGTAGCTTAATTCCTCTGCGATGTCTTCAAGTGTCAGTCCATCCACATACTTGAGTTTTAGGATCTTGTGGTCCAATCCTTTGAATTTACTTATGAGCTTAATGAAATTTTCACGTTCTTTTTCTTTGATTTGTAATTCATTTTTAATCCGCTCAATGCGTTCTTCAAGCTTGGCACCATCTGATTCAGCGGTTAGTTTAACGCCTACTAAATCCCCCTCTACCCAGCGCTTTAATTCTCTCTGTGATTGTTCGAGATTAAATTCAAGATAGGCAATATCGTCTTCAATTCGTTGGTAATCCCGCAACCATTCATACATGTGCAGCACCTACCTTGTTTAATTGTTACTATTAGAAATATGAAGTAGTAATAAATAAAACTATTATCACTTTTTCTTTACTTTAAATACCGTGGGCAACCAATGATGCTTTTTATAATTATATGCCCCTGTTACAAGTGGAAGATTCAATACTTTACCATCAATAAGATAAACGAATTTACTTGTTGCTACTTCCTCTATCAATTCCTTTCTCTTTAATTCTGTCAAAATATTGATAGCCTCTTCATTCCATCCTCTCCAAAAAATAATATTTCTGTTTTCACTGCTACATATATCAAGATTTCCTTCGTAATTGAACTTATTTGCATCAAAAATTCGTTCGATTTCAATATAGCTTGTACCTGGATTTTGGTTAATGTAATTTAGTATATCTTTGTTAATTTGATTCATTATTTTTACCTCCATTTTTGTAAGTTGCTATCTTATTCCTGCTATTCCTTTTGTCATACGTTCATTTTTTGATTATGTTTACTGTATTCCTCCCATGCATCTTTAAACATTTGTTTAGACATCTCACCAGCACTATTTTCAACAAGATAGTTAAACATTTCTATATAACTGTTGGTGTTCGGAAATGTTTTGTCATTTTCAACACCTACTGCTAAACACCCGTATCTACTGTAATCTGAACAATTTAATAGCCAATTTTTGAATGTCATTTCTATTTCTCCTTTTTTATATAAATGCCATGCTTTATCGAATGAAAGTAAATTGTAGAATCCATTTTTTGAATGTTTGTTTCATGTTTTTTATTCTTTTTTATGTGTTTTTTGAACTACTCGGAAATTTCGAACTTAAAACGTCAACCATGCACCTCTCAAACCCTTGGTATTACAGTGTTTTCGATGACACTTATTGCGATATTTGTTTTATATAATAAGAAAAACTAACTAAGTAATAAGTGTCATCCGAAATCTAGTTATATCAAGGGTTTGCGGAACCTTCACTTGATGTTTCAAATTAATTGAAGTTCGGCTTGTTCAGCAGCTTCCAATCTATTTAATACACTTTCTATAACCACTCTCATAGTTTTGTTTTGCAATTGCGCATAGTTGCCAATCACTTTTCTCAAAGTAGCGCAATCCATATCGAACGAAGTAGCAATTACTTCAATATTCAATGGAGTTATTCGAGTAAAGCGCACTGTTTCTGTGCGCTCGTATTGTTTAAAAAAGAATTGCTTCAATACTTTTTTTACTTTTTCCACTTGAACACGCTGCTTCCTAGCAATTAACATCACCTGCTTTTCAATAAAATCTTTATCCAATGCTCCGCGCTCCCCTAATTTCACCAATTCCTTATAAATTTTCTTTGTCTCTGTAGTACGTACCAATGATTCAAAGTGCCAAATATCAACTAACCTTTGGACTTTATTGTAAAATGCGTAGGTATCAGCTTTTCTTTTCCATAGCAACACGATTTTTCGGCATATATTAAAATCCGTAATACCGTATAACCTTTCGATGCATGCATATTGTTCAGGTAACACTAGCTCCTTGAAATCACTCAGTATTAATTCATCACGGTCTTGAAAAGCTCGGAAAATATCTTTTGTAAACAGTTTTTCTAGATTTCCCTTACGTGTGTCGTGATCTAATTCAATAGTTTCCTCAAGTTCGGAGAGTTCTTTTTCAATAGTAGATAAGTCTAAGGTTTTATTAGCTACTGCTTCATTAAGATTTAATGTGCCAACATTTTTTTTATGAAGTATTCGCTCAATCGCTTTTATAAAACTCAATCTACGCCCTCGATAAAATCGTTCCTGTGCTTTTCCTGCTTCGTGACGTAAAAAGAAAGTATCAATTTTTACCGATTCGTTATCAGCGTATAAACCATATTCCTTTTCAATAATTGAAGCTCGGAAAAGCGATAAATCTTTTGAAGAAAATTCTTTATTTAATGTATCAGCAAAACGATTAGAAAGAGAGTAAATATAGTCATATGCACCATCTATGTTGAATAGTTCAGTTTCTTGATTTGTTGGCTTCTGCATAAAAATTGAAAAACGTCTATACTCATTTCTAAATCTATTAGAACACTGTTTTAATGTCGAAACATTAAACATATCCGAAAAATGATTTGCTACAACGATACATTCCCACTCCAAATTGTTAGCGATATTTAACCCATCGGCTATAACACTGGTAGCAAGAATTACTTGAACATCATCAGGAACTGTTTCATTTTCTACCAGTGATTTATAAGTTCTATTTTTCTTTTCAGCTGCACTTACGGTACGTGTAACAATTCCACGTTTTCGCAATAAATTATATAGCTTAGATAAATTTTCTTTTGACTGGACATATATTAATAATTTCCTTCGAATGGTCCAGGCTTCTATGAGTTGTACTAAAAGCGGAATTGCATCCTTTTGTTTGTCATATGTGTAAACCGCGAACTCTTGACATGGTGAAGATGCTCTCCCATTATCAATTTCTACAATTGCGTCAAACTCAGATTTTAATACATCATTTGTTGTGCCTGATAGTCCGATAAATGACGTCGCTCTCAAACTTGCATCATGTAAATTTGTAATAGCTTCATAGCGATAGGCTCGGCTATAATCCGTCACATACTTATGGATTTCGTCTACAATTAAACAAAACCTCGCTTTATTTGGAAACCAATCTTCTAGACAGTTCATCAAATTCGCTGCCATATCATATGTCGTAATAAATACTCGATTTCCGGCTTTCTGATAAGCGAATATAGCTTTGTAGATCCCTTCTGTTTCCCCTTTTACAGACAACACTTGATGTTTTTTTGCTAATTGTTCAACTAACGCTCTAGTTGGGACCGAAAAAATATAGAACTTATAGTTATCAGAACTGGCTAATTGTTTTGATGCCCCGATAAATGAAGTTGATTTTCCACTCCCAGTAGGGCTATCTACTAAAATTCGTTGTTTACGTTCAATTAGGTCAGTGGCTAACTCTATGGGTATATGTGTTTTTACTTTATGACGTTCGTTATGATACTGTTTACGAACATTTTCCAGCGCATAACGATAAGGTTTTCGTTTATATCCGTTTTCTATCGCATGGTAAACTAATGTTGCTATAGTCGCTTGCCCACTCGCTTGTAATGTTTCCCAAGATTTTGGTGATTGTTCACCACCTGAAACAATATCAAATAGCTGCCATCCTTCATCTTGAGTAATCGCTCCGCTATTTGCATGATGTTTGATACCTACAACAATTGATTTCCATACCTCACCCAAACCACTCCCTGTTGAAATATATCCAACCTTTTCTGCCATTTCCTTCAACTCTAAAAAAGTTGTTTTATACTTCATTTCAGTATCAAAAGACTGCTTTATTTTTTCAGCTTTTTTTACCTGCTCTCGTTTTGCCCTTTCTGTATATTCGGTAACATTTAAAAATGCTGAAAAGTCATTAATAACATAACCTTTTATACCGGTTCTGATTGGTAAAGTAGGATTTTTTGCTTGCCTATCCACTGGTACACCCAGCTGAGATAAATCATCGGCTAACAACTCCGTGACACGCTTATATAAAAATTCATCAGTTAAAGGTCTATCGAGTTGAAATACAAGTCTGTATCGATGCCCTTTGAATCCGTGATTGAAAGTATAGAAAAGACCGGAACATATATCTTTCAATTTGTTAAGAACAGCGTTCGGATCCGTTTTACAATTAATATCATCCACATCAATTAAAATTAGTGAAGATGAAACAAAACGGAACTTCCCTAAAATACTGCCATCCTCTTCAATCTCGAAATTACTCGGTATTATGGATTGACCACTACCACAAGCTATAAAAAGGTCGTTGATACTATACCGTGTTCCTGAACCAATGCGTTTGAAGTCGTTTGTCAATTTACCCATTTCGTGTTGTAGCGGCTGACTTGTATATTTTTTATGATGTATTGCAAAATAATGCTTAGGTAAATCTGCTAATATTTGTTCAACGGCCTCCTTGCGCATTGGTTCTCACCTACTTTCTAAGCCACGTCATGTTTTTTATTCCTGTACATACTCGCTCACCAAAAGCGTTTATTTTTTTACCACGATTCAGTTATTTCGCTAATTACTTCAAAAGCTTTTTCAGCTGGCCACCATCTTTTGCGATTCTTTTTAATCTCAATTGCTTTCATACGCACATTACTCACTATTTCATCCTCTAACCAACGTTTCGACATGCATGTTAATTCTGAAATTTTTTCTAAATCTACAAACCATAATTGGTTGTATACTATTGAACTAACTTGTTTTTTCACTTCATCTTTTACTAACTGCCCATCTACGACTACCTCTAATTTTGCTGGAATCACCTATACACACCTCGTCTTTTTCGCGTCATTTTTTAACTAAAAAAAATTTCTTCGATAGTTACATCACGTTTTACCAATCTCACTAATTCAAAAAACTGCTTAATTTCTTCTTCATTGAAATATTTCTTTCCATTTTCCTTATTCCTATAGGTAACTTCTGAAATTTTCAATTTATTTGCCATCTCTTTTTGAGATAGCCCTGTCATTTTTCTGTACCCTGAAATCAAACGCATACCAACCACCACCTACGTCTTTTTTACGTCTTACAAATTAATAATAACACATTTTTTTCTATTATCAATAATCTCGCGTCATTTTTAAGTCGTTTTTTTTCGTTACTTATGATATATTGAAAAAAACATTAAAGGAGAGGTATTGTGACAAACTTATATAATGAACAAGAAAAAAAAGAAATTGGCCAACGAATCAAATCCATTAGAAAAAGTATGCAATTGACACTAAAAGAATTTGGGGAAAAATTTACTCCTATCGCAAGTGACAGCATAGTTTCACGCTGGGAAAGAGGTGTGAGTATACCAAGTGAAGAACGATTAATACAAATTGCTGAGTTTGGTAATATAAAACCAGCATATTTAATTAGCGGACACCCATTTGACAACCTAACTCCAGAAGAACAAGATGGATGGATTGAACATGAAATCCAAGAACAAGAAAGAGAAAGTTATATTCTCAATTTTAAAGGAAAAAAACATGTTCAATTAGAGGACTTTATCAATCCTATTTTCCCTCGACATTTTTATATAAATGGGCATAAATTAGAAAAAGATGAAATCGAAATGCTAATCAAATTATTTGAAGGTAAAGAAAAGAATTACCCTTCTGATAAAGATATCGAAAATGAGTATAACTCACTGCGTGAAGATTATTTGGATTACTTATCAAGAAAAGAACAGAACCCTAAAATGTTATATTTTGGAGAATCAACACAATATAAATACCATAAATAATTTTAGAATAATTTCATCCCTACACACATGCTCACCAAACGCGATGAAGGGAATGTAATTACATTGGAATTAATTAAATCAACAAAAGAAAAAGAAGTCTATTCCTACCTAAATAATAAAGGTGAAAAATTGTGGATGTTCCGTCATAAGTATTATGATGACTTAACGGGCAAACGCAAAGAGAAGAAAAAAAGTGGCTTTAAAACAGAAAAAGCAGCTATAAAAGCCTTATTCGAAGTGAAGGCTCAAACGCTGCGAGGTGAAACTAAACATATAGAAAATGATAACTTAACTGTCGCTCAATGGCTAGATTTGTGGTTCGAAACAAGTAAAAGAAAGTGGAAAAATTCGACTGTAACTCAACGAGAAATAATTATCCGCTTAAATATAAAACCGTTATTAGGTTTCTACAAACTTCAAAAGTTGGATAAAGCCACTTATCAACGTGAATTTATTAACGTACTAGAAAAACAATATGAACCAGGTACAGTGCGGCAAGCACATTCAATTTTTTCAATCGCTGTTAATGCAGCTATTGAAGAAGAAATACTTCATAAGAATAAATTTAAAGGCGTAAGCTTGCCCTCTTCTCGAAATAAAGAAGCTGGTTTAAACATACTCACATCCGATCAACTAAGTGTAATGCTAAATTACGCAAAAGAATATGAAGATGAAACCTACTATTCAATTTTACTTTTGCTCTCTTATACTGGGATGCGAAAAGGCGAAGCGTTAGGTCTTCAGTGGTTGGATATTGACTTTGAAAAGCAAGCTATTAATATTATTCGGAATCGGACAATTCATGGTACTGGAACAACTAAAACAAAAAATAGTGAACGTAAAATCAAAGTTGGTAAGAATGTCATTGATCAGTTAATTCGTTATCAAAAGGTAATCAAAGAAAATTTGTTATCATACGGAAAAAAGCTAGAGGATGAGGATTATGTATTTCTTTCATTAGAAAGTATGATACCTATGCCACTGACAACTCTACACAAAGGCTTTAAAAGGATTGTTAAACGCGCTGGGCTAAAAGAATGCACCATCCATTCTCTTAGGCACTCACACGCTACTATATTAATGAACGATGGTGTACCAGTAAGGGCGATTGCCGAACGATTGGGGAACACACCTGAAATGATTTATACAACATATGGGCATGTATTGAGGGAAATGGAAGATAAAATTATCGACACTTTTGACCGCGCTATTGAAATTGGGGCTAAAAGTGGGGCTAATCTCTAAGAGACAGCCCCTAAACCCTTATATATCATGACAACCACTTCGGTGGTGTGTTTTTTTCCCAGTAAATATCACCGAGATTGTTGTGAGCCATAAAATCATCCTCGGCACTGTGATAGTGGAAGTTGTAGTAGTAGCCTTCTTGTGGGCGCTTTTCTGTACGCACATGGAAGCGAATTAAATCATTGCCTGTTTCGTTATTAACAATATTGAAAATTTTTTCACCATAGTTGCCACTTGGTTTTTCAGTAATTGTGAGATTTGCCATTGATCCCTCTTCAACGTTAGCCACTGTCATCGCTATTGCCTCTTCTATTTTAGGGAAGATAATAGAATCAAATTCATTGCTAATTTTAGGGCCGATTTTTGTTCCAAACTTCATATACGATTGCTCTTTCGCTGCGTCAATTAGAAGTGCTTCGTAGTCAATCGCACTTTGCTGTATTTCAGTTGCTTCATCCGCTTTTGCTTCGGGTTCAGCGGCTAGCGCAGTGTTTGTCCCAGGAGAAGGACCGATAGAGGCGCGATTCGAAGGGTTTTGATCGAATGCATCCCAAATTTCATGTGTTGGCGTAATTAATCCAAATGTTAAAAACGCAACCATAATTACGATACTTTTTTGAACCCACTTTTTCATTAATTAACACCTTCTCTTTTATGTACAAATTGGTAATTCTACTTATAATATAATACGTTCCAACCAATAAAAGGTTTCATATTTCTACATTTCATTGTACAATAATTTATGTATAAATGTGTCGTTTTTTAAAAGGAGGTACAAAGTATGTCAATCGCAATGGGTATTGGTCTTTTATTAATGTTAGGTTACTTAACTTCTTTATGCTTCACTGACTAATTTAGTTACTATGCATACCGAACACAGTTTGTATGTATAATGCCGTATCACTTAGGTTTTTGCTATTATTTTCAAATTTTTTTATTGCAACATGATGTAAATTAAGCTTCTATTAGGTGCTGTTAAGGGGCTTGGTAGGGCTAATCAAATACGGCAAACGCATATACAGAAATGTATGAATAAGAAAGATTGAAGCTCTTTGGCTTCAATCTTTTTTGTTATTCCCTTAACATGTAAAGCTCCTATTGAGTGCACGATTGCTATAAGCAAATAATTTTGAATGGACTTATGAAATCCATAATACAAAAACAATCGATTATTAAATACAACCAGGTACTTATTTGGATTGTGTATGATTAAGGACTTTTACAATTGTAAATTCATACTTACGGTTCTGTAACTAAACCCCATTTTTTCATATAGTTTTATCGCATGGTTCCCTACGTAAGCGCTAAGTCTGACTTCTGAATATCCTTCCTGTCTCAATTGCTCAATAGCAACATTCATTAATACTTTCGAAATACCCTTGCCTCTATAGGCCTCTTTTACATATAGCTCATAAATAAAGCCATTTAATTGTTCCGTAAATTGGTCTTTATTTTCACCAATTAGAATCCATCCCATTAAGTTATGATTCTCTGTTGCGATTAAATAATAGCATCTTTTATTTAGAAGTGGTTCAATAAGGTTCATTACTTTTTCATTGGTTGCCCTTACTCCGCCCAATGTACCATCAAATAAAGCTTGTGGCGAAAGCGCAATGATTTCATCTAGTTCAAAGTTGTTCGGCTTTCTAACTTCCATTCACACTACCTCCCTTCTCATTTTTTATATCTGATTTACCAATCTATTCCTATCATACCATTTAACCTGCTATTATCTAAACAAGCCTTTGCAAAGCGGTTGTTAGTAGAGCTATAGTGCTTCCAACAGTTTATAATAAAAAAACACCTACCGAAGTAAGTGTCAATATTTTATTTAATTGTTTTAGCTATTCGTTAGTGATTATCTTTTCAGACACTCATTAAGATTTTATTTCGTAGCTACCGCTTTTAATAATAATTGTTTGTTATGATCGGACATTACACGCCATTCTTTAACCTTCACTTTCATCGTGTCTTCACATCCTTTCAATGATTGCTTTCACCCCACTGTATGCAAATGAATGGCGCATTAAAACCATTTCTAGATTGGTCTAACATTTATATTTTACATCTCTCACACCTTACCTCGTTGTTTCTGTTTAGCGATTTTACTCAATAAAATAGACCACCCTTCGTAGAGTGGCCTTCTTCAACTTACATCTATATGCACAGTAAATTTGTTTTAAAAATTATTTTTGTAGGACAGGAACCCAAAGCTCATTACTAGGAATGCGATCAGGTGCTAAATAATTTTCAATGCAAGGCAGGTCTGCCAATTCGTATCCGGACGATGGCAGCCATTCAGTATATAAACGGTTCCAAGCATCCGTGATATTTGGGAAAACAGCCCATGTTGTATTTTTAGGGATGACGATTTTCTCCATATCATTGGGGAATTTTTGCGAATAGCGGCATCCCATAAAATAATCAAATTCTTCATCTGTAATTGCCGCTTGTTTGCCGCAAACACCTAAAATCCCTTCCATTTTGCATTGTGGGCTTTCCCATGACATATTTATTAATCTTTGTAACAATCCATTTTTATTCGCAGCTTCCCACAATTTAGGAATATCAATAAAAGCATCAGCTGTCCTAACTTCTTGTTTCACACCTACAATTTCAACTTCAACTTCTAATACTTCGATTCGATAATCCATCTCTACATCTCCTTTGATTGAAATATGAAAGGAGAGTCTTGGGATGGCTTTTAATTCAATCCCTTTCTTGCGAGCTAATGTTGGAGTAACCCCATGGAGGTTCTTAAAAGCACGGCTGAAGGCATCAGGTGAATCATATCCATACTTAATCGAAAGGTCAATAATTCGAATAGTGCTGTTGTTTTGAAGTTCAAATGCAGCTTGCGATAAACGTCTTCGCCTAATATACTCCGCCAATGTAAATCCTGTTATAGCTGAAAACATTCTAGGAAAATGGTACTCAGAACAACATGCTAATTTTGCTACCTCTTTGGCTTCTATTTTACCGGATAGATTTTGTTCAATGTAATCCATTACTCTATTTATTCTTACAATCCAATCCATTAATATCACTCCTTTCGCTATCTATCATAATTAAAAACAACCTACTATATCCGATATTTTAAGTCCAGAAAATGTCGGATAAATTAAAGATACAGATAAAAAATCCGCGAACGCTATTTGAGCTCGCGGATTTTTCAATGTTTTATCGCCAATTACCACATGTATAATCCCAATTTTCAAAGAATTCATTTTCTACTTCAATTTGATTATAAATTGGCCATAAAAATTGGTGAACAAGTTTTTGAACTTTAGCAAAGGATACTTGTTGCGTTAATAATTGTTGCCATGCTTTGTTCTTGCTTTCATCCAAATCAAAACGATTCGAGAACACTGGCGGATTTTTTTCAATTGTCGTTTTATGTCGTTCGAATGTATCGAGTATAGCCTCTTGTAATACACGACCTTCAAAATTTTGGGTACTTGCTAGTAAATAAATTGCATAATAATCTTTCAACGTTTCTTCTAATGTTGGGTATCGATATATGGTATTAAATTTATGTGCAATGATGAGCTCTGTCGGATACGCTAATAGTTCAGTTGACGAACTATTTAGCAATAATGCGGTTGCAATTTTTCGAGGAGCCATAGAAGCACTATTAAATAAAGTTATTATTATTTCTATGTATGTTGTTATGTGCCCTATTTGCGCAGGAATCCTAATTTGAACTTCTTCTTCACCGCTAGAGGATACTTCTATTTCATCGCTGACAAACGCAACCCCATCTTCGGCTACTTTCACTGTAGAAATTTCTTTGAAAGCATGTTTGATGATACTTTCTTTATTGGCCATTTTTTTGGCGCATAATGTAATTCCAGAAGAAGACTTTACAATATCATTGGTCAATGTCCCTAATAAAAATTCGCCATATAGCCAATATTGATCTTCATAGGAAGAAGCTGCCAGTCGAACTAACAACCTTTCTTGGGAATAGAATGCTACAAGTGCCTCCAAACTTTCTTGTTGTTGCTGAGCTACTTCTGCTAGTTGGTTCAATACACTTTTTGGTACTTCGTTTACTTGTTTCATATGCCACACCCTCGTTTCAATCTTTTTTCAGAATTTTTCAGTCAAATAGTATATATTTGATTTTTTAAAAAACTCCGCACTTTATTATTACTTATTTTCCCACAATAGTAAACGGTAATATAACCCATGATAATTTGTCGATATATGTCGTAATTTAGGAGAAAAAACTAAAAAAAACACCTAACTTTTTATAAAAAAGCAGGTGCTAAATCACATATACTTATTATTTTTATTCCTATCCGAAATTGGACAAGGGGTAGCCTCGCCTTAGCGGAACTACCCCTTTAGTATTTAATAGGTAACATTTCTGTAAATTGTAAAGTCTCAACCCAATCATCTGGGGAATATTATTTCGAAACGTTTCGTTTCTTCACCGCGGTAAAATTCCACTGTGTGCTCTCTAACTTAAGCAACGCAAACCCAACCTTCTTTTGCGTCCTTGCAGCCCCAAAGCATGCGCCAGTGTGAATAAGTATCCTAAAAAACAAAAAGCAGAATGCCAGATTACTGAAAGATGCTACCTAAAATAGCACGTTTTTAATTATAGCACAAAAAATTTATAAAGTAAAATCACATTTTTCACTATAAACTATGGCTTGGTAAAATAAATAGGATAATGAGCTGCACATCTTTCATTAAAAACGCAGGACGTTGACTCCATATAGGTTTGAATCGTCAATTCTTAGCATATTGTGCGTGCGCTTCATGGCATTTATAACAAGGATAATAACGCTCACAACAGGTAAATTTAAGTGCGATAATATCGGTAATGTACCTTGTTTCATAATCAATGACGACTCCAAAATAACCATCTAAACACCACCCCATTTAATAGTAATAAAAACTAGTACAATCAAAATCGTCAATCAAATCTTCTTTCCCATAGCGAGTTCAATATAGCTTGTACGCTCTTTGCCATCACTATAGCTTCTTGCTTCAATGGAATCGCGAAGGCGATCTGCCCTTTGAACAGTTGTAAACAATAATGGGAATAAAGAAAAAAACACGCTTTATAAAAGCCATTAATTGAATGTCAAGCCTATAGATGTTTGAGCTAGGACAATCCGTTGTAACTCAATATATTTGTTTAAAACAAATGGCAATAACAATCATTAAAGAAAATTGTTCAATTGGTACACATAACTTCGTAATAGTTTTAATAATTTTTTAAGCCCTTTTGCTAAAGCAAGTGGTTTTGTAGTTAGCGTTAAGAGTGAAGCTACACCATTAATAAATAGAATACTTCCAGACAAATCATATGCCTGCCGTAATGCCTTCAATGGATATTGACATAATGCCAAATGACCAGATCACATGCCCTTTCGTAAAGAACAGATGAAAAACGTAAATGTTAGGATGAAGAGTAAAGGCTTTACATCTTTAGTATGACTACAAGCGGATGAGAAACACGAGTGGCAACGAAAAAAGTAAGACAATATAGATAATTTAATAAAAGTTAACACAATTACAGGAAAAATTTTGCTAAGCCCTTTTTCTGTAGAAACCTCTTTTATAACGTTCATTTACGCTAAAATTTTTTTTACAAGAAAAAAAGAACAGACATGATATGATGTCTGTTCCCGTCGTCTATTGTCTCTCAATAACGCCATAATGAAATTTTGAAGTCAAACGCGTTAATCTGGAGAAATGATGTTTTTCAAACCAATCTGATTTATAATGAGCTTTTAAAACAACACGCTTTTTAGCCACTCGTTTCGCTTCTTCGACCCATGCATCAGTTAAAGTTACATGTGCTCCCGCTGCCCTAAGTGCCTGAAAATTATTCGATTCCTCAATAATTTCTTCAAACATTGGGTCCATATAGACAACATCAAATGCACTGTCTGGCTGTGATTTTAAATAAGCAACCGCTTCTGCTTGTACCACTTCTATGTGCCGCATACAGGCCGTTAACGGAAGCTCCGAGGTATCATATGTATTCATACCATGCGCTACAATAAACGCCACATTTGGATTCGCTTCCAGTCCCACCACTCTTCCATATTGACCAACAGTAAATGCGGCTAACATCGCATCAGCACCTAAACCGAGCGTACAATCTAAGACCGAATCGCCCTTTTTGAGCTGTGCCGCCTCTAAAAACGGCTCCATTTCTCCCCTCGCTACTCGCTTTAAGCGAAATGCTGCGGAATTCGGATGAAAGAAAAAGGGCTCTTCTGCGCCAAATGCATAATATTCATAGCGATTTTTCCCTGCTACAATGATATTCGCCTGAAAGTCCTCTGCAAGTTTACTGATTGAGCGTTTATGACGAGGGATAAAGGGAGCATCTAACTTGCTACACACAAAATCAGCGAGCATCATCGACAAGTCGTCTGGTCTGCCCGCTGTAGTGACAATTGTTTTTACTTCTCGCATGTCTGCTCTAAAACACCTGTTAAATGTGCAGTAATTTGCTCCACTGGGAAGCCTTCAATTTGTTCACGCGGAATAAAGTAAGCCAATTCCCCATCTTTTAAAATGGCCATTGATGGTGAACTTGGTGGTACATCCTCAAAAAAACCACGCATTGCAGCAGTTGCTTCAGGATCTTGCCCTGCAAATACAGTTACAAGATTATCCGGTTTAACCGCAGCTACCGCTTCCCGAGCCGCTGGACGAGCCAACCCTGCCGCACATCCACATACCGAATTGATAACAACCAAAGAAGTCCCCTTCGCCTCCGCCATAAATTCATTAACAGCATCCGCCGTTGTCAGCTCTTTAAATCCAGCCTCCACCAACTCTTCACGCATCGGCTTCACTACCTGTTTCATATATTCGTCGTAAGCATTCATGCTTTTACCCTCTTTCATATGTAATCACAAAGCCCATTATAGCAAGGTTTCTTACGAATGTACAAAAACTTGTTTTCGCCCAAATTCACATGTTTTCGGGAGAAATGTGACTTTTTCGTGACTTTCGTGACTTTTTTTGTGTAACGAGATAGCATTGGTTGTGGGTTGTTACACACCTAAAAAATGGATTTATTTCTTATTATTACTTCTTAATTATCAAAAAGTGTCGATTTTTATTATGGTAAATTAAATTATTAATGGTTAAAGTTGTTACTGCAGGGTATTTAGAACAATGCCCTTAGACATTTAGAAGGAGGATACATAAGTGATTAATTTGTTCAAAAAAGGGTTTTTTTATTTAGCTATAACATTCTTAGCCTTTGTTAGTATTGGTTTTGAAAGTGCATCTGCAGCAGACCTCGCTGATTACGAAGAAGGAGTAACAAATTTAAATAATACCCCTGAAAATAGTGCGGTAGTTGGGAGTAGACTTTTAAAACCTGAAATTGGTTGGAAAAGATATGATGTTCCAAACTCTTTGGTAAAATATACAAATATGCATTCATTTTCAAGTTCATCCTTATACAAGGGAACACGTATAGAAGGTACTGCTAAAGATATGAGTTTTACCTTCTTTTTTGAAGGAACTAAATTTATGTTACTTGACTTCATCTATAGTAATAGAGCGACTTTCTCAATCAATATAGATGGTGTTTCAGAATCAGCTTCGGCAAAAGGAGGTGATTCTAGCTCACAGACTGTATTCTACAAAAAAGTAGATTTGCCTTATGGTAAACACAAAGTTCAGATAGATATAACAAACAACATAAAGAATGAGTATTTTGCAATAGACGCTATTGATGTAGATGGATTTTTAATATCTGAGAATGATATTCCTAATACAGACTCCATTACTTTAGACAAAAATAATCTAGAACTATCTGAAGGTGAAGCAAAAAAGCTTACTGCTGTAGTTACTCCAGACAGCGCAAATATTATTTGGACAAGTAGTGATGAAAGTATTGCTACTGTAGACCAAAACGGTAAAGTAACTGCTATTAAAGAAGGCGTGATTACGGTCACAGCACAAATAGCAAATACTAATATTACTGCGAACTGTATTGTAACTGTTAAGAAGCAAGGAAGTCTAGAAACTGAATCTATCACATTAAATAATAATACACTTGAGCTATTAGAAGGTAGCAAAGATAAATTAACAGTAACGATACATCCAGAAAACACCTCAAATAAGAAAGTCATTTGGACAAGTAGTGATGAATCAATTGCCACTGTAGATCAGGATGGAAATGTGACTGCTATTCGTGAAGGCCAAGCAATCATAACTGCAAAAATAGAAAACACTGATATTGCTGCTTCTAGCACTGTGATTGTTAAAAAACCAATTAATGAATCTTCTAGTGCTATCCTTAGTATCACACTAGTAAACGGTATTACAAAAGAATATGATGTTACTAATACTGTTTTAAATAATTACTTGAATTGGTTTGAAAGTGCTCAAGGTACTTCAACTTTCAAATTCACAAAAACTATCTCACCTTATAAAAAAGTAACTGAATATATTGTACACGACAAGATTGCTTCATTTGAAGTAAGAGAGTATTAATCAAGAGACCGCCCTCCACAATGATTAAGTGGTAGAGCGGTCTTTCTATTTTATTTATTACGTCTTTGCTGAATCGTAATATACAAACCAATCAAACGATCCGTTGTCATAAGACCATTTTGCAAATCTTTCAAATGTGAAGCTTGAACAATACCATCCTTTACAGCCTGTGCAATAAAGTTCTCTGTTTCAGTTCTCATCGCTGGTGAACCAGGATTCCAAATTGTATTTGCCACTTTGATTTCCTCCTTCTTGTCTTTCACAATTAATTGGACTTTCAATTTGCTGTTACTTGGTACAATTACTTGTCCTTCTAATTTGTAGCCTCTAGGCATCTTCCAATTCTGTTTCACTTCAAAATGTGGACGGTCAATTCTGCGTGCCCAATCACCGCCCCACGTAATACCTAACTTACGAGCGATTGCCCCGACTTTTGTTAATGTATCTACATCATATAAGGATTTCGGGGGAGCTACGGCAATGTCCCATGCTAATCGTGAAGTGTGATTGCTTATGAGTGTCCACGTTACAATTTTGCCTGGTCTTGTACGCCCCTGCCGATACAAATAATTTTGGCGTGCTTGCGATCGGTAAGTTTCCGTGACGAAGATATTTTGAATTCCTGCTTTATAACACTCTTGAAATAACAATCTGCAAGCCGTTTGCGCTACTGATAGTAATTCGCCTAAATCTCGGCATGTTGTTGTAACACTCATTGTTTATCATCCTTTTTATCATCGTTGTCGATTTGTAGCTGTTTAAAAGCGTTCGTTAAAAACTTTGGTACTTTCAAACCTAACTTTCCAAGATTCTCAATCATACTGATTCCTTCCATACCAATTAGAAAAAGAATCATGGCATTGCGCATAAAGTTCCCACTCTCTGTTGCTAAGTCCAGTTGTACTGCAGCAATCACCATCAAAATCATGGCCACTTTTTTAAACAGTCCGATTAATGCTTTTCTGCTATCAACGTTTTTCACAACAAACGCAACCATAACGCCTAAAATATAATCAATCGCCATAAAGATAGTGAATGCTTTGATTAAATGGTCAATGCCACCAACAAAATAGGCGACCCCTGCCACGGAGCCGCCTACAAGTGATGTATATAATGTGTCTGTTTTCATTGGATACCTTCCTTATGCATAAAATAGCCCTCCACTAATGTTAGTGGAAGGCAATAAAATTATTTTTAGTTAAAATTTATTTAGACAGAGCATGGAATTGTTCTTTCGCGAAAATCCCTTCTTCAATGGACATTTTCAACAATTCAAACAAACTTTCTTTTTCTAAATCTAATGCACTCTTAATAAATCTCAATACACCATTCTCATTTATTTTATACCAGGCGAAACGAACTTCAATTCTTTTAAGGGCTTTTACATAAATTTCTTCAATTGCATATACATTTTCTCCATCCTGAATTTTAACTTGTTTCAAGATATCGCAATACTCAGTTGATTTAACGATATTTACCACAAACTTCACTCCTTTCATTTTCAATGTAATCACAAAGTAGTAAAGTTTGCTCTAATAATTTTTTGACAATAAAAATAACGCTAAGCATCTGCTTGCGTTTGTTGTGCATCCATTATGGTTAATAACTCTGTGTATTCTTGATCTTCCAATTGATTATTAGCATAAAAGACATTTACCTTATTCAACATTGCCGCATGTCCATAACGTTTACGGTCAATTAAAAACTTACATAATTCAAATACCTTCATCTTATTTTCCTCCTAATCCTAATTCAGATCTTGATACTAGGTACTCAACATTTAAGAGTATTTGTGCTTGCATTTCTTCTAATGTTGGTTGTGATTTCATTGGTATTGGATTGGGTATAACTGGGGCTGTAAACTCGCCTGTTTGTCTATTATAAGTACTTCCCATTACAACTTTTAAATCATTAATTAATATCATGTTGTCATTATCTATTTCTCCACTCAATTGACTAATACCAATCACGACACTATTTTCATCTAATTGTATATAGTTAAACATTTTTTTCACTTCCTCTATCAATAGAATTCTATTACTTGCCATGCACAATCTATAAAAATAGATCTGATACTAGTAGAATTAAGTGATTGGAAGCTAATAGTACTGGAATTGAGATATGCATCATTTTCCAAATGAATAATACGAATATCAGCACCATGCGTTTCTATTCTAGCTGTACCATTAATTATTAATAATGATTTTGAAGTGTCCACACGTGATATCGGTATTGTGTAGCCACTATTACCATAAGCAGCAGTCTTTCCTCTTTGGACAGACTTTACGACACGACTACTTCTTAATGTGGTTACAACTGTTGCTACATTATTATTTACTGTACTTAGATGATTTTGAACACTTGTTACATTTCTATTTATATTATCTACACTTGTTTTAGTGGAATCAGCAACCGCCTTAATACTATCTAAAGTTTCTTTCGTTGAATCTGTAACGGTTTTTATGTTATCTACAGTTGTTTTTGTTGAGGATACATTTGTATTAATTGTATTTACGTTACTGTTAATTCTATCAACACTTGTATTTATCGTATTGACATTCGCATTCACTCTATTTACATTTGTACTTACTGTGTTTGTATTCGTGTTTATGGTGTTTACACCATTCAATAGCTGTTGCTGTTTTGTTGAGGTATCGGCGACATTTGAAGTCAACCAATTCAATTTCGCATGGACATTTGCGTTCGTAGCGCTATTGGCTGCTGTTGTCGGTGCTCCTACATTGGTACTTATCGTATTGACGTTCGTATTTATTGTATTTGCTCGCGTATCAATCGTATCAGTTTTTGTCTTTATCGCATCCGTTGTTGTTTTAATAGCATTGACAACCGTACGAATGTTATCTACAACAGCCTTTATAGTCGTTTGCACTGTTTTCGTTGCTAAGTCAATGATTTTCAAGTTGTCATCTCCTCATAAATGATTTGTGGTTCACCATTTACTGTACGAAAACCCCACCGATATTTCACACCGTTGTCCATAAACACATGTGGCATACTTTCATCCAAATGTGCAGTAATATTGCTACTAACTTTATTGACTAGCTCTACAATATTCTTCGTATTCTTCCCTTCATTTTTATTAAATTCGTCTATTTTGTCGAGAATTTGCGTAGTGTTTTGTGTTATAGAGGATACTTTTTCATCCACATATTTTTTACTAGCGAATATTATGGCAGGATCAACTTTTAAAGTTACTGCATTTGCGTTAGACACTTCTAAAATCATCCGCAAATATAAATCTTTTAAACTTCCTTGTTCCGCTGCGGGCTTATAGGTTTCCGGAACCTTTCCGATAGCTAAAAGAACGCCCGCTGGATTGAAAACACCGATTTCCCTTATACTAAATCCTCCTGCTGTTGCAGGAATCACAGCCTCTATAACTAACCAGTTTGGATTCTTTTCATCAATTGAAATCGAATTAATAGGTCCTCTCCAAACTTCATTAGCAAGCTTTGTAGCAGCAGCTACAGGATTATAATAAGCGCCATTACTATCACCTACAGCTATAGTAGAAAAATCTACTTTACTTTGAGAAACCTGTGCATTTGCAAATGCTGCTATACCAGCGTTCGTTAAAACTGTATAAAAATTTTCAGCCATCTAATTACCCCCTTTTGGGAAAATCGTTGTTGTATCAAAGAACTGGTGTCCTGTTCCAAAACGATAAGTACCTTTTGTATCAATATTTGTGATTTGCCATGGAAACACCGATATTTCTTCACCAAAAATTGAACAAGCTCCTACTTGCGTTTTACCATTTGTAGTAAAGAAAACATCTATTTTTTCTAAATGTGAACGGATATTTTTATATTCATTAATCATCATAATTAGTGAATTAAGCGTTTCCTCACTAACACTTTTATACTTGATGTTAACTTCAATCTTAAAGTAATAAGGTTCTCCTCCGTACTGGAACCATTCTTTTAATTTACTATCAAGAGCAAGCTTATTAAATACTAGATGAATAGCTGCAGGCGTACCCTTTTTACGATGCAAGCTAATTGAAGATTTCACTAGATTTCTCTTCTGGTCAATCGGCAAATTAGCCTGATAGAAATCAACATGCTTTTCAAATGCTAATAAATCAAGTAACTCATCCGGCATCTCATCAATATTGACTAAATTGCTAACAACTCCAGCTTCCTGATAAGCTTGTTTTAATTGTATTTCAGCAGCCTCTGCAATGGCTTCAAGCACAGGGTCTTGTCGTAAACTATAGGGCAATAATTTCAAGATGTCACTAGTCATTTGTTAGCCCTTTAAACGTTATTTCTGTTGATAATTCATTTGCAACCTCAGTATCTGCAATTTCAATAAACATGGGTGAACTTACCGATACACGCGCTGCCCCTGCTTGTTTTAGACGTGCTATAAGCTCAGAAATATCCACGTCTCGACCCATTTTTGAACGTTGCCATTTCAGATAACCCTCAAAAGCTTGATTTACTTGCTTTTCGATGATAGGAGAAACTATACTGTTTTGATTTGCAATCCAATACTCTACTGATACTGTGTAATTAACAATCGATGGTGCTTTGACTAATACCTTGTCAGTTAATGGTCGAATTTGGTTATCTCTCATTTTGGTTTCAACTAAAGTCAACTCTTCTTCTACCGGAAGCTTTCCGTTTGCCATAAGAATATAGACATGCACTTCTCCGCTTACCGGTGATTCTACTTTTACATCACTTATATTTTGATTAGCGGCTTTTGCCCAATAAATATAAGCACCTTTGGGACCAGCTACGGAGAAACTTTCAGGTGCTAATCGAATTCGTTCTGCATACGCATCATCACTTTCCTCCTCTGCACCACCACTAGTAACGGTCGTGTTTTGGACGGATTTCACATAAGGTAAAGGATCTACTAACGTGGCGATTTCACCAACTAAAAAGCCATTGCCGATTTCACCTGGCTCCGTACAAGTGGCTTCAACTGGATATAGGTGGGTACCTGGCGCGATGATATGTGCCTCCTTTGTCTGAAAATAAACATCGCCAACCTGATACCTTGTTCCCGAAGGAATTGTCAGGGCATCCACACGATCTTCTTCTAAACTAAAAGCCATTGTTGTCCGTGCATATTTCGCTGGTAGACGTTGCGTAGACATTTCTGCCCCCATATGATCAAGCATGTCATCCTCGGCATATGACAAGCGATTCTGACGTAAACCGTGTTCTAATTTGTTGCGCTCTATCGAAACAAATGCAGCCAATGCCTGAATAAATTTCAACCTTGGATCCGCACGCTGCAGAGTTAGCCCTGTTTTTTCTCTAACATGCAACAACATTTCACTTTCAATTTGCTCGGGTGCTTTTTCTAAAAAATATAAATCAGGTAAATTAAAACGACTCATTAATGCTCACCTGCACTTTGGGCGTTAAACGTCCTTGAAGACCATCTCCTAGAACATCCACAGCTTCAACGATTGCTCGTGGTTCAAATTTGTGAATCGCTTCGGTTAAATTGGCCACTATTCTTGCTTTTGCAATCGGAATAGGCGTATCAATTACCGTCTTATCCCATCCAAACTCACGGTCCAGTGGGCAACTCATACTAGCTGTGGCCATAATAAAAGCGACATTCTGTAGAATCTCCTCTACACCTGTCGCTCCAAAATCGATTGTTTTCATTGGTTCTATCGGCTCAACTTCGTACATAACATCACCCTTTCTTAAAAGTTGAGTAAGCGTTATTCGCTGTAATATATTTGCCTCCACCAAGGCTATACCAACCATTATTCACACCGTAAACAGTCAATTGCTGATTTTTCATGGCATACCCTAGCACCTTATGTTGGGCACCTGGGCCACTTCGTATATGGACTGATTTCACCGTAATGGTCATCGTTCCGAGTGCTTTTTTATTACTGGTAGCTGCTTTTTGCTGCGTGTTTGCTGTTGTTTTTTTAACGACCGTTTTGCTTTGCACATACTCTTTTAAAGACACTGTTACTTCTATAGAAAACACATTTCCTGTTGGATCAATATTTCGTAAGCCTGCCGATAACTCCGCTATTACAAATTTATTAGGTGCGATTGGTTTTTGTCCTAAGATAAAGTGATGTGCTTCACCTTTATGTTGCATGTTCTCTAACTTTGCTAGTTCTTTCACAGGGTTAATGCCTTGTTCAGCACGCAATAAAAGGTTGTACGTGATATCCGTTAGCCCCGGACCATTAAACTCTAATTTTGTTTTGTTGCCTTGAATATCGTGCTCGTCCCACTTGGCACTGCTTTTTTTCTCTAAATCATAAAATGTCAGGGTTTTATCCGTGGAAACTTCAAATAGTACATCGCCAAAGCTACCGATTGTCGCCATTGCTATCCCTTCCTTTATGAAGTACTAGCAATTGGTGAAAGTAATTGGCCATTTACTGTAACAGGCCCTTTTGTTTGGATATTGATTTCACCAACTATATTGACATGTAATGTATGTGTCTTAGCGTCATAATCTATCACACTACCATCTTCGAACTCGATGCATCGTTTCTCTGGTTCGCTGCAGGGTGGCTGTGTGCCTTCTGAATAAAAAGCCCCTATAATAAAGCCTTCACTTTGTTTTGTAAACAAACAAAGTACATGTTCACCAATCTTCGGCATCCAGAAATCCTTATTTTTTAAAGTCCCGCGATATAACACACGCAAAGGAGCTGATATTTTGTTGTCTTGCTCTTCAATTTTGACCCGTGCTGTTCCCTTTGTTGGATCAATGGTTGTGACTTCGCCAACTTGCACTCGCATCAGTATCCCTCCAAACATTTACGTAAATCGAGTGTTATTTTGCTTTTGTAATGTTGTACCCTCGTTACAATATATTTGCCGTTCAAACGGCCAAAACCAATTACATCAAACGTCATGCCCGCATCGATATGCATTTCACTGATTACAACTAATTGAATCGTTGTAGCTTCTTTATTCGCTTCCCTCAATCGTTTTTTCGCCAGTTTCTGAGCTTCTGCCACCGATTTAACCTCTTCCTTCACAACTAATGTACGGCCAACTTTTGGCGCCTTTGGAGGTGTGAATGTTGCCTTTATCGTCTTCTTTTTCCCAGCATCATGTGACTGTACTCGGCAAGCCTTATACGTCCCAGTAAGTGTTGTATTGAATCGCCATTGAAGTACTTGAATGTTAGACGTTTCTTTACTCACGCGTAGTATTGTATCGACTACAGGTTTCGCCTCATAATCCGCCTCATCTAAAACGACAATGGCGCTATTGGATAATTTAAGACATAACCCTTCGTCTTTACATAATCGATGTAAAAAAGCTAAATCTGTTTCAGATTCTTGCTCATAGCGGTCTTTTTTAGGATTTTCGGTTGTTTCCCAAAAAAGCTTTAAACGATTGGCTTTCGCAATATCTTGTACTACTTGTTTTAAGGTTGCATTTTCCCATGCCTTCGATTTGTATTCACCTCGAATGGAATTGGATTCGGGAACAGCTAACGCCTTAATCGTCATGTTTGTTGGTGGTCCATCACCAATTAATTCATCTACCTCAAACTTACCTAGCTTCGTTTTTACAACACGATCTGCCCAATGAGTTCTTGCAATTTCAGCTTCGATTAGGGAACCTTTCGATGGGAACCAATCATTTAACCAATGTACATCCGCATCCTGTAAAACTAGCTGTAAATCATCGATTTCTCCACTTAAATTGTCGGTATACGTCCAATCTAATAAATCGTCTCCTAACTCATCGGTCAAACGCGTATTATTGTAGGTTACATTTAACTCCGTTCGTCTTGCCATCGTCATACATCATCGTGCTCCCCGAGCCATGCAGGACGTTGTACATAAATCGCTGTATCGATGACCGGAACGTTTAAAACAACATCACCAATAAAAATAATCGTGTCACGATGCTTTGGATTTGCTTCAAGTAAAAGAGGGAGCAAATACTCGCTCCCCCATAACCGATAGGTAATTAAATCCCACGTATCACCCTGAATCGTTGTATAGCTATTCATATTGCGTCCTCCTTGATGTAGCGCCGCCAGCACCTTGAATCTGCACATTGTCGATACGTGTGCGAAGTCGGTTTAACGCGACGATCACATGTTGAACAGCAGGTTGAATGCCTTGGATGGATGAAACCCACCCCGATGCTTGTCCAATGGTTGATGCTAACGTTGACATATTTGTATTGGATAGATCGGTAGTTGCTTTTAATGAAGCAAAGGACGTAACAAATTCCGTGCTGACTTGTCCTGTATACTTCGTTAAATTATCCATATTGGCGGCAGTCGTACTAATGCTTGTTTCTAGTTTTGTGAATGCTGTATTCGTCGTCTCAAACGTAGTCGCAAGTTGTGTCGCAGCTGCATTTAATTTTGTAGTATCTACGGATTTCGTTGCCTCGGTACGTCCTTTATCAGATGGTGCTTGACTTGCAGCTCGTTGTCCTCCACGTGCTGTATCTACCGCTTTACCACCTGCCCATTTTCCTCCTATATAGCCAGCAGCTCCACCTAATAGAAGACCAAGGGTTGTACCGATTCCTGGTGCAATAGCTGTTCCGATAGCAGCTCCTAGTTTTGCACCACCAAGGCCACCTGCAAATCCACCAGTTGTTTGTGCTGTCGCTTTGACTTTATCTTTTGATTTAAAAATATCATGAACACCCATTGCGAAACCGATTGGCGCAAAGCCTTTACCAATCCCTTTCGCAACAGTCGTTAGCGCCTTGCCGCCACCTTTCACGACATTTTTCCCTGTGTTAAAAATTTGAGATAAAGCAGATTGACTACCTTTAGGAGCTACTTTCGCTGCACCTTTGTTTGTTCCTTTAGTTTTCGATTTCTTTTCTTTTGAGCTTGTTGGCGCTGTTGTAACTTCACATAAAGTTGTTGTGGCTGCTTGCGCTGCTCCCTTAGTTCTTTTTGACTTTGATTTTTTTCCTTTTGCTTTTGTAGTTGTTGTTTCAACACTTGCAGTATCTTGAGAAGATGCGGAATCTTTCCTTGCTCCTTTCCCACCTCGTTTCTCTAATGCCCATCTACCTGCACCGATAGCCCCTTTCACAAGTGCTCCACCACCAAGCATCCAAGCTGCAGCACCCATGCCAAGTGCGCCAGCGAAATTGCCGTTTAATGCATTATTACCGGCTGCTTTTAAAGAACCTGTAAATGCTCCTAAAAATGCTTTAACAGCTATTTCTCCAAGTTTAGAGAAGATTTTTTCCGTTGCTTGTCCACCGCTGCCACCTAGCCACTCTTCCGCTTTAGCAGTAGCCGTATCTAACATATAGATGACTTTATCGCCAAAGTCCATGTTACGAAACAATTCATATTTCTCTAATTCTCGATTGTATTGATTGATCATCTTTTGGACATCAGCCGGATCCATGTTCGGTTCGATTTTTGGTTTGATAGGTTTTGTTGTGCTAAATGGGGCAGTAATATCCTCAAGGATTTTTGCAGTCACTTCCCCGGCTTTTTCAATTTTGCTCATGTTATTATCTACATTTCCTGCTATACCACCAAAAAACTTTTGGAAGACTGGTAAAACAGGTTCCATAAACTTGATTTGAGCAGCCTCGATATTACTTTGCAAAAGCTTAAGAGACCCTGCGTAATTATCGACCATTGTTGCAGACATTTTTGCTGCAGTTCCCTCTGACTTCTCTAAGGCAGCCGTCATTCGCTCAAGTTCATCCGAACCAGTCGAAAGTAGAATAGACCAATGCTTAACAGCTTCTGTTCCGAACAGTGTAGTGAGCGTGGCTGATTTTTGTTTATCGGTCATGCCAGCCGTACCCTTTTCAATTTCCTTAATAAGTTTCGGGAGTGGTTTAAGGGTTCCCTGCGCGTCAAAGAAAGCTATATTGGTTTTCTTCATAACTTTTTGCACACTTGCGTTATCCTTCGATAACCTACTTAAAGAAGAAGCAAATGCTTGACCAGCAATGGAACCTTTCAGACCTTGGTTAGCAAGTGCCATCATCCCAGCCGTAGTGCCTTCTAGTGACCATTTAAAAGTATTGGCTACTGGTGCGAGATATTTCATCCCTTCACCAAGCATCTCCACGTTTGTGTTAGCATTCGCTTGGGCGTAAGCAAAGACGTCCGCAGCATGTCCTGCTTTATCTGCGCTTAGTCCAAATGCTTGCATTGTATCGGATGTAACGTCTGAAGCTCTTCCTAAATCAAGGGCTCCAGCTGCAGCAAGATTTAGCATACCGGGCATCGCTGATATAATTTCATCTGTTTTCCACCCTGCCAGTGCAAGGTATTCCATTCCTTTCGCCGCTTCAGTAGGAGAAAATACCGTTGACTTTCCAAGCTTTTGTGCTTCTGCATTCAGTCTTGCAAAATCAGTTGCGGTTGCACTAGACACTGCTGATACTTTGGCCATCTGTGCTTCAAAATCCGCTGCTTTATTTAATGAAGACAAAGCCACTGTTGTCGCTGCAACTGCAGTACCACCCACTGCCACACCGGCAGCACGTTTCGCTTTATTCATGCCACTATCAAAGGTAGCTTTCAACGCATTAAGACGGCGTTGGCTACCTTCTAGCTGTTTTAATTCACGTGCTAATTTTGCGGTACCTTCTGCATATTGTGACTGATGAATCTTGCCATTACGGAATTCGCGACCGAGTCGAGCCATTTCACGCTGTGCTTCACGCGAGCGTTTTTTTAAATCATTGAGGTTTGTTGTAGCTTTGTTAAAAACATTGTTGAAGGAGCTAGCGAATTTCCCGTTAATCTCAAAAGTCATATCATATGATCTTGATCTAGCCATCCTTTTTCGCTCCTTCCTCTAGTACTTCTTCCAGTACCTCTTTCCACTCTTTCAGTGATAGAAAGGATTGTTGTGCCCAATAGTCAATGGAGGTAAAGGAATTAGAGGCCATGACAAGTAGTAGTTTTCTTATATCTCTTGCGCCTCCCTGAGGACCTACAATCCTAACAAAAAATTACGAGCCGTAAAGGTCACTTCGACAAAGTCTGCAATCGATAATTTCATTAAATCGTCCGGTAAAATACCTGAAGCTTTGGACGCTATTTTTAATAATACGTGTTGATTGTAAACGGAATTGAAGCCTTCTGGGTGATCCTCTGTTTTTAATTCCGCATCAATTTGCAACACATCAGCGCCTGTCATATTGCTAAAATCCAGTTGAATTTCATTGAAAAAAGTCCCATCAATTTCGATAGGACTTTGTAAAGTAATAACTTTAATATTTGGATTTTCTACAACTACTTCTTGTTTTATTTCATTGTCCTTCATTTGTCATCTACTCCTTTTGCTTTAAAGTCCTAATGCTTCTCGAATTTTTGCGCTATAATCAATGCCGTCCACTTTGTAAATATAGTTATGACGATCATATTCAAACATTACCTTGCCATTATACTCAAGCTTTATATAGTAAACCTCAATCTCAGTGGAAGCTTCATACGGTGAGCCTTTTGCCACTTTTCCTAATGGATTTCCTAGTACAGATCCATGCACTAGTACTCTAGAAGGAACATTGAAGCGTGAACGTTTTTTTATATCATAGATTTGATTGGACATCCGTAAGTCTATTTTTAAGCTATCTGGTTTATAAAAATCGATTAGCTCCCCTGTAATCACACGCCAATTGAGTTTAAGCTTCATCGACTCTAAATGACCGTAATTGGGCGCTTCATATTCTCCTAAAATCCCAGCACCATTCACAGTCTCTGCCATGAATTTTAACTCGGGTAATTCTGCATCGGTAATACCTAATAAATCAGGTTTATCATTTACAAAAACCCTAAAATCATTTATTTTTTCCGGAAACATACTTGTCCCCCCTAATCAGTGATAAACAATGCATTATAATAATTCACATCAAACTCTAAAATATTATCAATATCTTGCGCTGGTGTTGGTTCAGCTACTAAATATCGGAAACGTATTTTTCCGCTATTTAAATCTGTTAAAGGGTTATCTTCTTTTCTAAATTCAACGCGTCCGCCAATTAAAACCCCTTGACCTTGTAAACCGTTCAACCACATCCCCATCGTATCTAGCACTCTATTAATTAGACGCGGACCAATTGGCCCATCTACCATACTCCAAGTTGTTAAAATAATGGTGTTACCTAACCAATTGTGCGTAATCCGAACAGGCGTAAAAATATCTTTGACATCCGTATTACCAGGGTACGCTCCCGTATAGTTCCCCCAAGCACGCCATCCACCAATAAAGTTGATAGCGGTAGTAATACCTTGGTTATTTAGCAACTCTGCTTGATCCGGTGATAAATCGATTTCTTCATAACCATTGTCTTTTTCTACTAATAATTTGGTCATTGGTAATGATTTATTAGATGGCGATTCGTGTGGAAAATCCCCATTGTCATACGCCGTTTTCATAATACGACAAGCAATGTGAGACGAAAGGTGATACACTTTATCGCCCATGCCAACAAGTGGCCAACAAACGACTTCATTATGACCCGTATAATTGTTGGTGTTTTTCCATTCATTGACCTTTGTATACGTATTTGCAACACGGGTATTCACATCATCTAACACCTGTGCTTTGAAGTAGGAATTGATGGATGAAGCCTTAGCTTTCATCACCGCTGCCACCGTTGGATCTTTTGAAAACTTAGGTGCAAGAACAAGACCTGGCACCATCCCTAGTTTAGGAAATACATTGTTTAGCAACTCTAAACCTGTACTCTTTCCGGATGCATTATCATAACCACCGATAATATGATTGTTAGTAATAACATTCGGCGTTACATAATCATAAGTGACATTGACCGTTGTTACATTGCCCTTTACTATTGCCAGTACAACTTGGCCATCTTCATTGAATGACGCCATATAGTCTTCATCATTTTTCAATTTCGTTTCATTGTTTTGAACAACTAGCGATTTTAATAAAATGCCCGTTGTTTCGATCATCCCTTTTTTATTACGAATCGTTATGGATTCCGTTTTGCTTGTTTTATGTTTTGTTGGATCTAAAACATTTACAAACACAACTGGTGCTACTTTAAATTGTCTAAATGCTAAATCCGCCATTTCACAAAGGGTGTAATTTGCCCAATCATCGGAGTACCCGAATGCTTTCACAAATTCGGCAAATGAATAGGCTAGAACAGGCTGATTCACATTTTCTTGGGTTTCAGCCAAATGAATAGGAGCTGTACCAAAAACGACAGGAAGTGTCGCTGTCGCTACTACAGGTGCGGAAATAGAGGTAGGAACCTCTCGTACTCTTGAACCATGTCGAATCATCACTGTTTCACCTCACTAAAATAGACTGCTGTTTTTTTATACCACATCGATTCTACTGAATGCGCATCTAGTAAACGCTGTTGAACCTCCACGAGCTTTTCAGGGGCAATAAACATGTTTCGAAATGCCGGTGATTTTTCAAGGTGATCTTTAAAATGCTCCGGGTAACCCCCAACAAAAGAACTGAATCGTTGTAAACCGATTACGGGTGGCCCTACATAGATAAGAATCTCCTGTGGTACACTCTCTGTAATAACTTGACCTACTTGTTGTGGTGATGCTTGTTGGTTTTTAATCATTGAAGGCATCTCCAAACTCACTCCTATCTAATTGAACTGCTGGTGTTGCAAATTCGACTTCCATAACGCCACGCCACAGCGGTTTCATTTGCTCTTCAAAAAGCGCCATTTCGATATCACCTGATAAGGAACCAGGGCCTACAAATCCGACTTCTTTTAACGCAAATTTCATCCGGTTCATGACATGCAGCGTATCTCGCCACCCTTGGCGTTCATCCTTGCTATACGTACCGATTAAAAATCTAAATTGTATCGTATTACTATCTTTTAAATTATCTTTTTCATACAAAAAACGAACAATGACGAATGGGTAGTCGTCCTGTTCGGTATCGTCATCACCACGTCGTGCATTCTTCTTCGGTGGCAAATAGCCATCATATACTGTCGGTGGTTTCCATATATCTTCATCTTTTGTTTGCAAGCGCATATCTGCCAAAGCTTCTGTAAAAAAGGCAACTAATTCATCGGTCATATTTAAAGCATCCATCTTATCAGCCTCCGTATAATAGTCGGTTCATTTCATGGTCAAGACGTTTATCCAATGTTTTTTGAGCATGGGTCGTAATATTAGTAAATACTTTTGGCTCTCTCGTCATTTGGGCTATTGAAGGTCCATATCGTCCCTTAATCGGTAACCGCCTTTTCCCAACACGTGTAAAGGCGTTCATATGTGCATTTTCCATTTTTGCAACAAAGGCATGTGGAATGAGTTTTCTACTACTACCTTTTTTCACACGAGCGCGCACTGGCATGATATCAGGCATGGTAGGTGTGATATCAAACTTCATTAAAGGCGTTACGCCCCCACTTATATGAACATGCGCTGATAGCTGGCTAGCGGTCGCTTTCTTGACCTTCATCGGCTTTTTGACATCTAGGGCTCGAATCACATACTTAGCTCGAACTTCCTTACTTGCCTTTGTTCTTGAAGATTCTGCAGATTGATTAATCGCACGAGCAAATAAAATCCGTGCTTCTTTTGGCGTTTTAGCAAAAAGTTTTTCTAACACTTCCACTTGATGCATTTTTAGTTCAATCATATTGCCACCTAACTTTCATTTGCACTGACGACAATGCGGATAATCCCCATGTCCTCGCTCGCTTCTTCGACATAGTATTCTTCGCCATCCAACAACAAAATGTTGCCGACTTTCGGTACATAGAAATCGCATGCTTTCACAAATATTGTTTTAAGATGCAAAAATACGTCTTGCGATGCACTTAACTGTTCACGGCTATAGTCTTTTACATTTTCCACATTACTTTCTACAACTAAATCAAGGAATTCTCCGTCTAATTCATGCACCTCCGCCAATTCCAGACAATTAAAAAAGACATCTAAATCCTCGGCTACAAGGTCTTTAAATGTCCTATTCATTGGCGTCATCCTCAAGCAACGCATGGGCTTTTCCTTGCTGGATAATCGCTTGTATGACGTCGTCTTTTTTCGAAATACCTGTTAAATCGACTCCAACTTCTTTTGCCGTACGTTTTAGATCGTCGGCATTGTATTCCGTGTCGAGCGCCATGCGAAGCTCTTCCATTTCCTCTGCAGGTATCGTTACCTTTTGATTTTCAACTCGCTGCCTTTGAAGCTCCTCTTCTGGCGAAAGTACATATTCTGCTGCCTTTAAGTGAACTAATCGTGATTCCTCTGCTTCTGTTAACCCATCGATAATCGCTCCTTTTGCATAAAACACATTATCATGACAAATCGTATGTTTTGCTCGAATCATATGCGTACCCCCTTATAGCACTTTCGCTACAAACCAGCTATTTACTTCTTTTGGTATCGGCAACGGTTTGGCACTTAATTGCAAAATTTTTCGAGCAGGGCGTTTTTCCGTCCATGAATCAGGGACACGATCCGCTTCGTAAGTTACTAAATCATCACCTTTCGCAATGGTGATAGCTGCATAGGCCATTGAAAAATCCGCTTCTGTCGCTAGCAAGGCAATCGTTCCAGGAGGGACAATGGGCTTTACCTTATTATCGACATCATCATAGTAGCTACTTGCATATTCATATATCCGACCTACCCCTGCAATTGTACCGATATACGTTGCCCCGTTTGGTAATGTTTCAGGCCTTAGTTCACCGATATTTACATTACGAATATCTAATAGTTTTAATATGTCATTATCCCTCAGTAGTACATCCGTTACATCTGGTGATATGACTACATTATCAACGTTTACAAAGCCTGTTTCTTGGACAGTTCGTACCCAACGTTTCAAATCAGCGTATTTTTTTGATGTAAAAGCACTCCATAAGTTCGACCCTGAAAGCGTCTCTCGATTCGTATGATTAAACGAAATCACATAATCGACACCTTCGCCTTTCACATTAATTTCACCATCAAAAATCGCCTGTGCACACATCACTTCTTCTCGACGTGTAATCATGGTGTCGAGCTCTTTTAAATCTTTCACTAGCTTTGCCGCTGCTCGCTCATCTGGTGTACGAGAAGAATATAAATTTTCGCCCATTGAACGATTTTGTAAATCCGCAGCTGTTGTAATTGTCGTTGGAGCAACTAATGGTGGTGCAAATGTTTCTGTACGATAACCGCTATTTTCTACAACTTTACCACCGATTTTTTCACTTACATACGGCGCAATTTTGGCACGTCCTTTTTTAATATCTACATCGACTATATTTGTTGGAGATAGCTCTATATCAGTAAATAACATATCTCGTAAAAATGTCGTGACACGAGGCATGCGTTCGGAAAACTTTAGCATCGTACGTGTTTCAAATAAATTAATAGCCATTGATCTATTCCTCCTTTTGCGGGTCTGCTGGCACAGTATTTCTTAATGTAATCCCGATATTACTTAGAGCGATGTGATAAGGTACAACATCTGCATCCACAGGTAAAATAATTTTACGGACATTAAATTCTCCACGCTTGTAACAAACAGCCGGTTTCGTTTCATCAGCCGATGTTGCAATGGCATCCGCCATAATACCGTAAACATCTTTTGCCGAACTCGTTTTCGTCATGGCCACTGCTTGACCTTTTTCATTCAGAGCAAATACTTGTCCTACTGATAATTCTTGGTTTGCTGCTACTGTGATAGGCTCTGATACGACATCTGTTTGAAAGCCGCCTAGTAAATTATCAAACTCTAAAATCGGCATGCTATTTCACTCCATTCCCTAACACTTTATTAACAAGTGCATCAATTTCATTGTCATCGTTATTCGTTGGTGCATCATGCCCTTCAATACCATTAAGTAACGAAGCATCTTGTTGGATATTCACTAGCTTCGTTGTACGTTGTTGTGTTTGCGCGTTTAACAGTTGTAACGCGGTTTCAGCAGCCGTCATGCCTGTTTCAAACTTCGCTTTATTCACGATTTCTTCAAAGCCTGGTAATGCAATATTTTCGATTTCCTGAATCCGTTGACGTTCAGCTGCAATTGCCTCTTCTTTGGCATTATTGCGAATTTGCTCGACTACGTCAGGGTGTTTACTTTCTAATTCCTTTACATCCATTAGTTTTTCCTCTCCTTCCACTGCTTCTTGCTCGCTCGTTAGTGAAACATTGTTGTTGACGACTAAATTTGGGTCTCTTGCTAACAATTTGCGCATTTTGTCGATTACTGCTTTAGGTAATAAACCATTGGAGCCAAAATCCTGTGCCATTTGTGCTGAAGCAACGACTTCTACATCCTCGGTAAACATAATGTCATCCACAAAGCCATGCTCCACTGCTTGCTGTGCATTCATCCACGTCTCCGCGTCCATCATTTTCTTTAACTCATCGTATGACTTTTTCGTTTTCACTTTATAGGTTTGCATTATTGCTTCATTTGTTTTAATTAATAATTGCTTCATCGCTTCCATTTCACGATAATCCCCTTGTGCAATAGTCGAGGCATTATGAATCATTAATGCGCCAACTGGAGCAATAACTGTTCTTTTCGTTGCCATTGCAATAATGGACGCTGCACTTGCACAAACACCAGTAATTTCGGCTACAGAATCACCGGAGAATTTTTTAATATGGGTCCATATTTCAGACGCTGCATACACAGATCCACCAGGGCTATTAATATTAACAATCAGCTCTTTTTCGTTACTTGAGATCGCTTTATCGATTTGCTGCATAATGCGTTTAGGGCTAACAGCAGGAATGCCATACCAGTCGTAAATCCATTGTTCTCCATCTGGTACAATCGCGCCACGAAGGTCAATCCTCATCTACAATTTTCACCCCCTTTTCCTGTACAATATTTTTCATGATTTCTAAATAACTCAAATCGAGCCCCGCCTCGCGACGTGCTTGTTCTTCACGCTCGCGCTGTGCATGATTAAGCCAGTAGTTACCCCCTGTTAGTTCAACGGTTTCACGTGCTCTTGTACTAAAGCCATTTTCCACACGTAACATCGCAGCCTGTACTTCTTTTAATGGGTCGAGTTGTCCTTGTGTTGGCCCATTCCATTCAGCACTACAATAAGCTTTTCGCACCAATGGATTATCTAAAAAACCCGGTGCTTGAATTCTGCCAAGAAGTATCGCTTCTGTTAACCATTCCTCATAAATTGGCTGGCAAAAACCATTTGCTAAAAACGTGCGCCGCATCTTAAACATCTTCCACGCCTCTAAAAGCGCAGCTCGTGAGGCTGAATAACTGGATGTAAAATGTTTTAATAATATTTCATACGGGAGCTCTAACGCTGTACCAATTTGCCGACAAACCGCTACAACAAATGGATCAAATGAGGCATTATTGCGTGCTGGATTGGATGTATTTGCTTTTTCACCTTCAGCAAGTGCCACAATCGCGCCCGCTCCAAGTTCATAGCTTAATTCATCCTCTTTATCCACTTGTTCTTGTTCATTAATGGCTGACCCTAACGGTGGAGCATCATACTCATCCTTCGTTTCAATGAAAACAGTAAACAGGGAAGACACAAGGGCAGCCGTTAACTCCGCGTCTGTATATCTTCCAAGCTGTTTTAAGCTCTCAATTACTGGTGCAAGGATTGGCACACCTCGTCGTTGCTCTGGCCGTTCAGACTCCATTAAATGCAATATATTTTGACGTCCGCTCTTCTTACCAAACTTGTCGATACGCACCCATTTTTTCTGACCGGTACTCTCCGCTAAAGGATGTGTATCACAAATATGGTAAGCAACAACCTCTCCGTACTGACCAAGCTCCACGCCATTGATAATATTTTTACTTGCTCCATTTGGACTACAAATACGATCACTTTCAAGCAACTGCACACGCAATCCATACCAATGTTGCTGATGGTTTCGATAAGGTAACGTTGCAAACACCTCTCCACTCATCAAACACGATATAAATGCTAGTTGTTGCAATTCATAAAAATTATTCATTTGCAACGCATCACACATAATTGAATCAGCCCATAGAGCAAATTCGCGCTCAACCGTCGTTTCCCAGGCATCCGCTTCCTCAATAGACAAACCTAAAAACTCATGGTCAATTTGGCTGTTCAAAATCAAACCGTAGCCTACCACATTCGTTCGTATCGTTTTAATTGAGCCAGTAGCAAGTGGGGTGTTCATATACAGGTCACGGGATCGTTGACGCAACGTATCTTGATTGTCGTCAATATCTTCTTTCGTGGAACCACCTTTAAAAATCCAACCAATCATCGATTTTTTACGCTTATTTGCGCCACTATTGGCATAACCTGAATTGATAATTTGTAGTCGCTTGCGAGCACCTGCACGCTTCAATGCTCTTTCAGGCGAAACAACCTCGATCGCTTTATCCAATAAGTTCACTTGTCACACCCCCTACAAATCACGTGGCACAACTCGTATCACTCGTCTACGACTTCGACCATACTCTCGCATTTCAGCTAAAGCTAATTCGCTTCTCCAAAACTTTATTTGGTCCCTGACTTGCGCCAAATTTGCACGGTCAAAACGTCTATTTTCTAACGAATAACTCTGATTAATGGCGATTTTCGCCTCTGCCTCCAACCAAATAGCTAACCTTTCTCTACATTCATCAACTGTAAAAGCCATCTTCTACACTCCTTTAGAAATCACTCTCCGCTTACGTTTTTTCCGCCTCGTTGTTTGCGTATAAATGTTGCTCGTTAAATTATGTTCAGCAAGATAGTTCAAATCCGGATTTAAAATACGTAAAGCAGCTGTTGCATAGTTTCGTATATCAAGCGGTTCATTACGTATATTGGAAGAACGTTTCACCCATTCAATCCGCGGCACACCTTTGAAAAAGCGTGTTACTTTTCTTTCTGCCGTTAAGCCAATAAAAAAAGCCTCGTCATACCCTTTATCCGCTTCTAACGGAAAATGGCAATAACCAGGCTTATCTTCGTATTTATTTTTCAATCGGGAATAAATTAAATCCTTTCCTTCATTGACTCCAAGCGTAAACAAATGTACTTGTTGTCTCCCTACTTTTGACGGTTTATTAATATAAGGAACACCATTACCGCCCTTTCCTTTAATCGCAAATACTCGACGGTGCTCCCTGTCTTTACAAAAATCATAGACCTCACTTGTATAATGCCCACCTGAATCCACACAAGTGGCAGCAACACAAAGCTTTACACCGTCGTTCCGTATATAATCCTTCAATAAAAATGCATCAACTTGATTCCAAACAGCTTGCTGCGCTGGATCTCCATAAAATATTTTATACGCTATTCCCCAGGAAATTTCATCCACTCCCCAGCCTACTATCTCCACTTCTAGACGGTCATCTTGCACATCGACACCTGCTGTCAGCACTAATACATCTTTAGGCACTTCACAATCATAACGAATACGTCTGGAAACAAGCTTTGTATGGTCTTGGTCATTAGTCTTTTCTTCCCATGATTCCCCGAGCGTTGTATTGACCCACGTTTTAAATGTTTCTAGCCCTTTACGTTTCGCTTCTTTAAATTCTGCAATAATCTTTGCCCAGTTCTCCCAAGGTGATGCTAGTGCATTCAAATGAAAACCCCGCTTCGACGCTTCAGGGTTTCGCGCAATCCATTTACCAGGACGTGACTTCCACTCCACTTCATTATGTTGTGCCTTACAATGTACACATTCCATCGTTACCGTCTGAAAACGAATTTGCGGCCAACTATACGGTTGAAATAAACCACAGCTCGGACAAGATACACACCATTGTTCCATTGTACTTTCTTCATATTCAGCTTCAATTCTCGATGCACCTTTTATAGTAGGTGTCGATACAGATACCCATTTACTGTTCCAAAAAGTCTTTGTCCGCTTCTGCGCAAGTGCTAACGGATCTCCTTCAGCACCTGCTGATGCTGGGAACCGGTCTACCTCATCAGCAAGGATTAAACGAACAGGACGAGAAGATAGACTTGCAGGTGAATTGGCACCAACAAGCGTTAAATGACCACCAGGAAACTTCTTTTGTAGCAACGTATTATTTCCATCCTTCGCCTTTGGACTATTAATTTTCTTCGTTAATGTTGGTGTATCCCGTATCATAGCGGCTATCCGATCTTTTGAATAAGCCTCTGCCATTTCAAGCGTAGGCTGCATTAAAAGCATTGGTGACGGATCATAATCGATATAGTAACCGATAATATTGTTTAATATTTCGGATTTCCCAACTTGCGCAGAAGACATCACGACTATTTGTTCAACCCCCGGATCATTGACTGCATCCATGATTTCTCTTTGATATGGCGCACGCTCCGTATTCCATCGCCCATGCTCAGATGAGGATTCCTTGGATAATACACGATGCTTATCCGCCCACTGCGATACCGTTAGCTTTGGAGGAGGTGCTACTAAGCTAGCAATTCCTTTAAACAGGCTCATTGTCTGTTTTTGGACCATCTTCATCACCTTCCAATTCTAGTTCTACATTATCCTCTGTAAAATACTGTGCTGCATCATACTCAGCAAGCTCAGCTAATGCCTCATGAATATCTCTTTCCAGTAATGCTTCAATCATCTTTGGGTCATCCTTACTCGCTAAAAGTAACGCAGACTTTGAGGGCAGCGACAACATCTTTGAACGAAACGCCATGACCATATGATTTTGAATTTTCTCCACTTCATCCGCCTTATGCATTTCTCGCTTTAGATGCGCCAACTCAATTTCAGCCTTCTCGCGCTTCGCCTTCTCATGCAGCCATTTCTCATAATCTAAAGACTCCATCACCTTGTTCTCATCAATGCCATCAAAGGACATTTTCAAAAAAGTAATGTAGCGACTAACCGTATCGATCAGATCATAGCGGCCATGAGCAACACGCGCAATCACACCTTCTTCGACTAAATAACGAACATTCCTTTCCGTCATATTAAACATTTTGGCAATCGTTTTCGTATTGACAATCGTTCGATCATCCAATTTCGTTTTCGCTGTCACTCACGCACTCACCTCACTTGATTTACAGGATGGAAGGAACACCTTTTTCAACATTAAATCTAGCCCTTTTTCGGGCCTCGGAGACCCGCAGGCTGGCGTTCTTGGGTAGAAGAACCTAACAGTTTTTGGAATGATTTTGCATTTCAATGTCCAAAATAAAAAACGACACCTCGACATCGCATCGAAGTATCGTTGACTCATTCCATTAACTTACATTTATTACACACTAATATAATATCACATTCAAAAACAAAATCTCTGCCACTATTCTGCCAACATTACGCCACCCATTTACTACCATTTCTAATAATTGTCATTAACCATGAATTTTCACATTAACATATCTTATATTCTGTTAAGGTGCTGATAGTGTGAAAAAGATAGATTTCTCAACACATATCACTCCATTCAAATCTTGAGCTTTACATGTCATTATTTTGTAAATGTCTTTAGTGTGTGAAAGTGTTAAACAATTTTAGATCTTGCTCCATTTCCTAAAATAAGCAAAATAAAAATAGCACCAACATATCAGTGCTATTTTAAAATTTCAATCGTTTATTTAATTTCAGATACGCTTGATCGATGGCATCTTGATTTACACCAATATATTTCAATGTAATATAGGGAGCTGAATGATTAAAAATATCCTGTAGCAAAGCCACATCTTTTTCCTCTTGATACACATGATAGCCAAAGGTCTTTCGTAACGTATGTGTCCCTATTTCATCCAAGCCATTAGCCAAAGCAGCTGTACGTAATATCGCATATGCTCTTACTCTTGTAATTGGTTTATTTTTACCTTGTCGTGATTTGAATAAATACTCCTGGTCTTCTTTATCCTCGATGTATGGAAAGAGCACTTTTTGCAGTTCTTTTAATATCGGAATGCGTTTCGTCTTATTCTGCTTCTTTTTCTGTACCTTTGACTCTTTTATAAACAACACTTGCTTATGACGAACATCTCCTACCTTTAAACGTAAAATATCACTTATTCTTAGCCCAGTATAAATACCGAAACAGAAAAGCAACTCATCACGTGGATTGTCTTTCAACGTTTTACGAACATCACGAATCTTGTCTATATCACGTATTGGCTGGACAAAATTCATTGACTCTTCACCTCATCTCCATCATATACCTCCACGCGTAATGCTAAAGCCAATTTATACAATGCTTGTGCCTTGATACGATAAAACGTTCGCTCGCTAATATGGAGCTTTTTTGAAATTTGATAATTAAACATAGGTGTTTCCTTTAAACAAGCCATAACAATAATCTGTCGTTCTTTTTGCGTAAGCTTATAAAATGCACGATTAAATCTTTCAAAAAAGACTTTCGCTTTCTGGTAGTGCTCTACATTTCGAATTGCTGCTTCTTCAACTTTTGAATGGAATCCTCCCCTATAAGATGGCATATTTAACGTATAATTTGCTGTAATCGTCGGCAACAAATCCTCCGGTGTTGTTAGTTGATAGGTTCGATATTGTCGTAAAACCTTTTCAATGGCTTTTTGTGTTGCCTTGCCATCAATACTTTTTAGAATATCCACTATCATCCACTCCTTTGGTTAAAAAATAAAAGGAGGGCAACAAAAGATGGCAGTGGTAGCTGCTATCCAATGTTGTCCTCCAAGCGGGCTGGTAGAACTAATTTTTTCTTTATAACATTTTAGAATTAATAATTCCATTAAAAAAATAGATTTTAATAATTTTTAGTATTTGTAGTATTATCAAATTAATAATTTTAAAGTTGTTAATAAATCCATACCTTTATCTGTAATTATTATGCCGTCTTTAATTGGTTTTATAACATCGTTATAAATCAACTCATTTATTAAATTATTTCCGTCATAAAGAAAATCTGCTTCCCTTAAAAATAATTCTTTAATTTCTAAGCTTGACATCTTTTTCAAATCTGAAATATTATGTCGACGCAGTATATCTATCAAAAAGTAATTTAAATCACTATTTTTCATTATATATTTATTATTATCTAAGCGTACTTTTAATTCTTTATTTTCTTTTTGAATTTGAGAAAGGCGCTCCTCATATTTTATTATATCCTCTGGTGAAATGTTTCCCTGCACAATAACTTTTTTCATCTCTTCCATCATTGTTTCCATTTCTTTAAGAACATTATTCTGTAAGTTTGAATTAATACCAGGTAAATTATCAAACCTTTCATTAAGTCTATTACTATAACCTTCAATATTTCTCAAAGCCTCGCTAAAGCTTCCATCCATTTTAGATAACGTTTTTGCTATATCACGTGTATGGGTATAAGATCTATCATAAAAATCATTACTTTGCTCAGTAGCTTTAAAATAAAAAATCGAAGATAAAAATATAGAGAAAAATGCCAATAACGTTGAAAGTACTGTAGCAACATCAATTCCAAAATTTTCACCAATAATAACATTATATATTGTAATAAAGACACCTGTAATTACTACTATAATTACGGAAACTACAATTAACCAACTATATCTATTTTTTATTTTTTCATCTAAAGTATAATTTTTATTGTTAATTACACTTTTTTCTACGGATTCGTTACTTTTTGCATCACTACTTTCTTTCGATTCATAATAACGTTGTATAGTTCCCATTTACTACTCCTCATTCCATATTGCTCATTTCTCCCTCTTTGTATAAAAAGTACATAATTTCGGCGCATACATAGGAAACATTTTTACACCTAAAGAAAGAACTATAATACAAGTTTAGGATATACCTATTATATCAATCTAAAAAATACCATCAACACCAATATTTTTCTTATTAATCTCTTATTATAAAAATCACCTATAATAACGAATTTTTATTACTATTATTTAGTCAATTATTTGAGTATCTATTATTCTCCTCATAAGAATCAGAGAGAATTTAATTCCATCTTTTTCAGGCAAAATATTTCTAAGATATATTTTAGAGTCTTCATTATATTCATTAGGAAAAGTGATATTAACATACGTCATTTCTTTTTTATTTTCCTCCCAAAATCGATATTTTATCTCGCCTCTTCCAGTATATTTTTGCATAAACTTATCAATCATTTGTCCACTTTTATACCAATTAACAATAGTCTTACTAATCCAAACTTCATTCCAAGTATCATAAAATGGAAAATGGGCAATTATATTTCTAATACATTTAAATAATTCACTTGCTATTTCTCCTTCCATTGAAGGACGTTTATCTTTGACAGATTCTATAACGAATTTTATAGGCTCGTAATTCAATATTTCTGCATAGATTTCAAAAGCAATTTTTATTCTAAAAAAACGGTAATAATTATCCTTTTCCCAAAACTCCTCTTCAAACATTTCCTCATAAATATCATAAAATTTATTATAGGCAAGATTTAAAAACTCAATTTCAGCTGGAGAGGGTCTAAAATTATTCACTTCCTTGATTACCTACCTTTCGATACAACAATCCCTTTTAATTAATTGTATCATTGTAACCCAAGATCACTAGTATTCTATCTCTGATATGATAATTCTTTATCAAAACTCCTCCCCCTCATCAAACTCAACACGTCTCACCTTCCCTTGATACGTCACAATCTTTGTCTTAGCGTGCGCTGGTAGCTCGGTGAATTTTGCGATGCCATCGGAAAGGACGATGACGCAGTTTTCGGGGAGTTCCATGATGTCGATTTGTAGGATACCTTCGTTCGAAATGACTAGTGGTTTTAATCTCACAATAGCTTCCCCCTTATGCTATAATGATATTAATGGTAGCAAGGGAGAAGCCTTTGCTCTATCAAAGCTATGGTTGCCGCCATAGCTTTTTTTAATTGTTCATGACCAAATTACTTAAAACTTGATAGCAACGTTCTTTTTCTTTAAAGCATTCATGTAAACGATCATTTTCAATCTCGTAAAATTTAGCTGTTTTGCGAATGGTATGTTTGCCGATAAGGATTTCTTCATCATCATGAAGCTGATTGAGTGCCTGATAAATAGGGGCCAGCGAAACGCCAATGATTTCATTAATATTCACATTATCCATTTTCATCCCTCTCTTTTCTTCAAGCTAAAATCACTTTTATAATTCATCCAATATCTTCACTAGCTCTTCATCTGACATATTGCGAAGCATTTCCTCCGCGTAGTTTTTGCGTAGCATGATAATGGCAATAATCTCTTCACGTTCTTGCTTAGACAATCCTTCTCCCTCCTTTACGCAAATCTAGTCGATACAAGTTATATTGTCCTGCCGCTGCATGACCAAGATAGGCTGGAAATTGCACGATTGTTTTTCGGTATTCTAGCAGCGAAGTTTGTATATCGAAATCGGCAAAATACATCACCTTTGTTAACAATCGATGCGCTTCCGTAATAGCTTCTGCCACTTCACCAAATAACGCTTGATGCAGCATGTTGACTTCAAGTGGATCACTAGCAAAGTAAAAAGCATATTGCCCAAAGCTTTTAACGACGTATAGCTTAATGTGGCCAATCCCAAGGACATTTCGATTGGTCATTTCACGCACTGCCGCGTCATCATAGGCTACCTCTAGCAATTTATTAGAATCATCCTCCAACTGAATTTGTTTTGTTGACACAGCCCAATAGACTTGGTGTGCAAACCAACACAATTCAAACTCTGTTGCATATTCCAAAATCTCCTTTACTGTGATAAGGTCGCTCATTTTGCAACACTCCAGGCTATATTCGACAATCGGCCAGTATCTTTTACATAGCTAGCGAATACCGTGCCAGTCGGTCCATTTCGGTGCTTAGCGATAATAAATTCCAACATATTTTGTCGTTCGGATTCTTTGGCGTAGTAATCATCGCGATATAAAAATGCGATGACATCAGCATCTTGTTCGATATTGCCTGAGTCTCGTAAGTCACTCATTACAGGGCGTTTGTCCTGACGTTGCTCAACACTGCGATTCAGTTGAGCTAGGCAAATCACAGGGCAGTTAAATTCTTTTGCCATTTGCTTTAAATCCCATGAGATTTGGCCAATTGCTTGTGTTTGATTATCACGTGGGTTGCTCACTCGAATGATTTGCAAGTAATCGATTAAGATAACGGGCTTTTTATCAGGGTTGGCTTTAATGATTTTTCGTGCAGTAGCTCGAATCTGTGGAACGGTCATCCCTGCTCGATCATCAATTTCGATATTGGCATTATCAAGCATGCCAAGTGTTGACATCCACTTTTCTTTTTGGCCGTCTGTAAAATACTCATAGGGATTGCGCATCTTTAAGCGATTAAAATTGCCTGTTGCGGCAATAAGTCGATCAATGAGCGTAGTGCGACTCATTTCCAGTGAGAAGATGATTGGTAAATAACCATCCCATCCCGCTTTTAGTGCGATATGGTTCATCGTGTCCGTTTTCCCCATCGAAGGTCTAGCGGCAATAATCGTAAGCTCGGCATCTTGAAAACCGTTTAGTAGCTTATCCAAATCAAGTAGCCCTGTAAGTACCCCTGTTTTGCTGTTTTCTTGCTCAAAAGGTCGCTTCGCCATTTGCATTAAGTCGACTTTAATGCTTGTATTGGTAGTCGTATATCGCGTCATGAGTTTGTCCAGTGCATGTTGAATTTCCGCTATGCTCCAATCTTCTTGCTGTGCTTGCTCCATCATTTGACGCTTGGATCGCTCTCGCCAATTCTCAAGGACTATTGCTTCGTATTCCTCAAATTTCGTTGCACTTGCAAAGCTCCCAAGCTCCGCTAAATAATTTGCCCCACCAAGTTCAATCGGCTCTCTTGTTGTCAGCAATGTGATATAGTCAACGGCTTTACGTTCACTGACAAGCTGTAACATGCTCGTAAAAATATTTTGATGTACTTGCGAAATAAAATGGGCTGCCTCTAAGTTGCTATCTGCAATTAAATAATTTTCATGGAGCATCGTTCCCAGTAAACTTTTTTCTGCTAACTCGATGCTAATGTTTTGGTATGTCATTACAGATCTTCCCCCTTGCTAAAATCTAAATCGAGTGATTCAGGCAAATGAGTTTGGTTTGTTGGTGCGCTCTGTTTTTCGTTCAAGTAGCTCTCGAACTTTGTAGCGTTGAACAGCGTATCTGGACGCAAGTATTTATTCATGTCCGGATTGTGCAGCCACTGTTTAGCCTTCGTGTCAATCACGCATTTGAAGTGCTCCAATGTATAGCCATCCTTCAGTCGGGCATGTATGAGTCGCTTGGTAGCAGCTGTTGTGGCTTTAAAGTTTTTCTGAGCTGTTTTGTTTAAGTGAGCAATAATTTCATGCACAATGTCGAGTTGCTCGACATTATTATTATTTTTATTACTCTTAATATCTTTGGTTATTGGTGCGGTCAAAGTGTCCCCACTTGATGAGGTCAACTTGTCCCCCTGTGTAAGGTCATGTTGTCCACATGTGTCTGGACATTTTGACTCGCTCGATAGGTCATGTTGTCCCATCGTTATATAACCAAGTTTTGTATAATTTAGCCGATACCATTTCGTCTTGTCGATTTTATATTTGTTGTATTGATCCGTAGAGATAATATAGCCATTCTCCTCAAGTTTTCTAATCGTACGCCTAATCGTTTTTTCAGACCAAAACGGAAACTCCTTTTTCCAGTGCTGATAGCTGTTAAACACCCATTTATGCCCGTCATAGACATGTGCAGAAATCAGCAATTTATAATGCAATTGCTGTAAAACAATCGCCTCATTCAAGCCCACCTTAGCAGCTAAACTAGGCAGCACTTGTAAAGGCGGTTCATTGATGAGTAGATTCATATGTCTGCCCCTCCTCTCCATGTGGAAATAAAGTGCAAAGCGTCTTGTAGCTTGCACTGTGGAACATCTCGATACGACACCACTTGATAGCGTCTTTTGATTTCCCGATAAAGGGACGCGAAAAAGGCTGGACGACGCGCTTGCACCATGCATAATTGATTGACACGTTCAGTCACCGCTTGTCTTAAACGCTTTTGCTCACCTGTATGGAGGGTGATCCCATGTAGCTGTTGTGCAATTTCTTGTACACGTTGCTCCAAGGCTAATAAGCGTTTCTCGTCATACGGCAATGCAACGGGCTGTACTTGCTGCAATTCGGTTGTCAGTTTGTAATACTGCGCAACAAGCAGATGGTACGCCTCCCACGCCTTATCGTTATTGAGTGACTTCGCTAACAAAAACGCTCCTTCTTCGGTCCACAAATACAGCAATGATACATATTTGAGGGTGGCGACATTTTGTCGCCCACCTTTAAATTGTTTCAGTGCCTCACCTGTTAGCGCGTAATAATGCGTACCCTCTTGATAATGCTCCTTGTTTCGCTGAAAATTGCGGATCAATGACTTACTGTCCACTTCGTACGCCTCAGCAATTTGAGCTGTTGTTAACACCTTTTTATCTGCGTGTTGAATCTCTGTTAAATCCATGCGACTTCTCCTTTCATAAGGGTGGCGACAAATTGTCGCCACCCTATGAGTGCAAGGTTGCAACATCAAATTCACTAGACAATTGATGAACCCTAAAAATGAACTAAACCATTTGCAATTGATTCTCTAAATCTTCCACTAGTTCAATAGCATCTCTTATAGCAGTAACTCGACCCTTTTGTGCGAAGTAATCCTTTTGATTGCTTACATACAAACAACTATCGTAAGCTTCCGCTACATCGACGGCATAATCCCGTAACAACTCTTCTTCCTGCGCCAGAAATGTATTGAGTTTCTCTAAAACTTGTTTCATATCTGTTCCTCCTTTATTGACTTCTATCCAGTTCTTGTCCATAATAAAAGGACAAGATTTTTATTAAATTTTCGAACTGAGACCGACCAAAGCTACAGTTCAACCTTTATGCAGGTGCTATTGCGCTTGCATTTTTTCTTTTTCAATCGAACGAACCGCTACTAAATGAATGCCCTCTACTTCAGCATATACATGCTCATTTTCAAACTCAGGACACAGAGACGGCTCAATGCGAATATCCTGAACACCTTCCGTTAAACGTTGAAAATCGTCATATGACACTTGCACATTACAGATTCCATCATAAAAATCTATCCCTAAAACCCCTGCATTCTCTGCCATTTCATGCTTTTCCTTTAACATGGATAACAATTCCGTCATTTTAAAATTTGAATAACAAATATCTAAATTGGCATTCGCTACTCTATGCAATTTGTATTTAGTTGTCTCTTGATAAGCTAAAAACGCTTTGATTTTTTCCATAGTGTTCTCCTTTCTAATTTCATAAAATAATCCAACATACAAATCCACCAACCATCGGTAACAATGTTTGTAAAATCGTAAGCCCGTCCATCCCCATTAAAAATGCGACAGCGACCTCTTGCGTATTTGTTTGCTTAAACCATTCCATAAAGGTGATAGCATCAGGAATCTTTACACTATTTTCAAATTTTGAGATACAGGACTGTGATCGGTTCATCCGGAATGCTAGTTCTTCTTGTGACAACCCAGCGCGTTCACGACAGGCTTGCAAAATGGCGCCAATTTTCATCGTCTCACCACCTTTCACATTCCAAACCGGAATACAATATTACGTTGTTGTGTTTTAAAATTTTCATATGAAACATTAACCAACGGATTGAAAATACTTGGTATGTGTTTGAACCCATTCTGTATGCTCATCAATCCATTGCAACAATGCTTTTGATGGAATTAAGACTCGACCAGCTTCATAAAACTTCGGGAAATCTTCGCGCCTCAATAGCGCGGATGCTTTCGTACTTTTAATATTGAATAACTCCATCAACTGATTACGAGTCAATAAAATCGGTAACTCACAAATTAATGGCTTTCGTGTAAATGTCTTTTCCAGCTCCTCTCGAAGCAACTTGCGAAATTCCTCTTTTATCTCCGCTTTAAACTCCTCGCTATACATCCCCCTCACCTCCTCTCAGCTTTATAGGTCAGGAAATAATGCAAAAAGTGTTGTCTCCAGAACAACTTCCAACTGCAATGAAACCTCTAATCCTGGCTTAACTCGACCACTCTCAATAGCGCTTATCATTGCAGTTGAACAGCCTACCAATTTCCCTAGCTGTGCTTGCGTGAGTTGTCTCGCTTTCCTTTCAGCAATCATCCGCTCACGCTTAACCCCTTTTACATTTCGAAATTCATCCGAAGGAAATGGCTTTTTACGCTTTTTCTTACGCTTCGGTTTTGTCATGCTCCATCCCAAACTTCCCACCTCCCCTTAGATCATCCAAACTCACTTCTAATGCATCTGCTAGTTTGCACATTATTTTGAATGTAGGATTTGGATTCTCGCTATTTTCAATCATTTGGATAGTAGAATCTTTCACACCTGATAGTTTCGCTAACTGGTAACGGGATATTCCTTTTGTTTTTCTAATAGTTTTTAAACAAAACACAATATATCCTCCCTTTTTTACGAAATATCAATTTGAATCTTACGGAGATCACTATAAGAAAACACCAGACATCAATTATATTAGTTGGTAAGATTAGCACCTTCACTGGTGCTAACCTTCCTCTACTGTAGTGTTGTTCAGCATTTTGAATTCTACCTTTCTGTGAATCTATAAAATTTACAAGGCTTTATTACTATGCGAATAACTAGAACTTCACGCGCTCAGAGCGATAGTCTAAATCCATACGAATGAACCCAAGCATGGCGTATGCATCGTTGTACGTCATGTTTACTTCTTTAAAAAGCTCTATGATTGTATTAGACATATCTATCGCCTCTTCTAAAGTACAATCTTTCCAAATGTTACAAGCATACGCCTCTTCCAAGCTCCTTACATTTGGTGGATAATTTCGTAACAAGTACTCTTTGAAAGTTTGTTTATGCATCTTTCTCACCTCCTTTCAATAAGTAGTTAATCCGACCATACGTCTGCATATACAACTAGAAAATAATCAATACTACCTTTAGAAAGTTCAATTAAAAAGCAGACATATGAGTATCATTGTTTTATTTGCTATAAGCGTTTTGAAGTATTTATCTCTAAGTAATAAGAACTGCATACTTTGTTCAATCACATGAAGTAATAATGGCGTTTCAGTCTCTGTTCCAGCAGAGGTTTCCTTGTCATGCACGCTCATCTTGGTTTTGTGATGCTTTATACCCTACTTCCACTCACAAAGTTCACAATTAGTTAACACTTATTTTAAAAAAATATCATCTGGTTTTTTATCAAAAACTTTTGCTATTCGAGTGGCCATTTCATAGGTCAAACCTCGCTTACCATTTTCAATAAACCAGTAATGCTCCTTTGAAATACCCGCCCCATCAGCTACCTGTTTACAAGTTAACTTTTGTTGTACTCGAAGTTCTTTTAGTTTTTCAAGAGCCAACATAAACACCCCCTAGCCGAAGTTAACCTTTTGTTAACAACATAATAAGTTAACTAAATAGGAATTGTCAATAGTTTATAACACAAAAATTCCCCTTTAGTTAACTTTGTGTTTATGACTTTGTTATCTAATAGTTAACTTGTATAATTAATTTATCGAAATGAGGTGTTTTTATTGAATGGAGAGCGCCTAAAGAAACTTAGAAAAGAAAAGAAACTAACTCAAACTGAATTAGGAAGTAAAATAAATGTAACTAAAGTTTCTATATCTGGTTATGAAAGTGGGAACCGTTCTCCTGATACTGATACTTTACAAAGACTTGCCGATTTTTTCGAAGTCAGTACAGACTACCTACTTGGTCGTACAGATAACCCAGTACTTACACCACAAGAAAAAGACGAAGCTGCTTTTCAAGCATTTATTAATGACCCCGAGCTTGGTGTTTGGTATAAAGAGCTTCCACAATCTGGTGAAGAAGAACTTCGCAAATTACGAACAATTTGGGAAATGATAAACGGGCAACAAAAGTAACATAATAAGGACATCCAAATATGGAATGTCCTTTAATTTACATAACTTATATTTAACATTATTGCTTAACTAAACAAAAGACTGAATATTATTAAATTTAAAATTATAACTTCACTAGAAAAACTAGTTAAAAAGGAGTTGTTCTTATGGATTTAAAAAATATTTGGAAATCTTGGGGAGACATTCACGAACAAGAAAGCCAATTAAAAAGGATTAATTCAGCAAAGAAAATAGCATGCACACCCATTTCTATCGACAAAAGTAATTATTCTGCGGTTTTTCAAGGGAAAAAAATACGTTATTCAACTTCTTTAGAAGAATGTAGCTGTGTTGATTTTTCTAGAAATAAACAACCATGTAAGCATATATATCGGTTAGCTTTAGAATTAGGCATAATTAAAGGAGAGTATGAATCTAATATACTTAAAGTTATTGACCAATTATCCCCTAATGACGCCATAGCAATGATAGATTCTATTTCAGAAGAATCTCAAATTTTACTTCGAGAGTTCCTTTATAATCATCTATATCACAATCATGAAAACTTAGGATTTGTTATCAATGATAATATTATAGAATTAATTAAACATAATATTTTTATTGTTGTTGACGATATTGCTGCTGCAATAGGTGCATACAAACGGAATGAATTAAATAATATGATTGAACCGTTTAGTATTCCTGGATTCAAAAAGAATCTCAAGAAAGAAAGGCTAATTGAATGGGTTATTGATACTGCCCCTGAAATCATTCCAGAGCTTACTTCAGCATCAACAGCAGTGACAATTAATCCGATGTTTACCAAAACAAAAAGAAGAGTATATATCCATTTAAATAAAAAATTTAGAGTAGATATAGATTGGATATAACTAACGAAAACTAAATGACTAAATCTTTACGCGTTCAGTGCGGTAGTCTAAATCATTACGAGTCACACTTTTTTCTCACGAAATATTTTTAGCCAATGGCGCACTTTTCTCCCACTTTCATTCTTTAAAAAGTAGAATATATAACTGATTAATATATTCTACTTTTTGTAGTTTTTTAACAAAAATTCTTCATTTAGAAGAAAATGTTTAATTCTACATTTTGTAGCGTTATAATTCCTTATAAGGAAGGAGTTACAAACATGGAATTCAACACTCGTTTAACTTCTTTAAGGAAAGAAAGAAAACTTTTACAAGCTGATGTAGCAAACAAGGTTGGGATTGCTCGTGCTACATATGGAGCTTATGAACAAGGAAGTAGACAACCTGACTTTGAAACATTAGAGAAACTCGCTGACTTCTTTGGAGTATCAGTTGACTATCTTCTTGGACGTACAAACATCTCTGCACTAACACCACAAGAAAAAGACGAAGCTGCTTTTCAAGCTTTTGCTAATGACCCAGAACTTAATGTATTTTATAAGGAGCTTCCTGAATCAGATGAAGAAGCTGTACGTAAGCTTCGTAATATTTGGGAAATCATAAAAAACGAAAAAAAATAGGACATGCTATTAAAGCATGTCCTTAAAACCAATTATCAATTGTTAAATTCATGATTTTTTGTGTTAATTTTATATTTTTCTAAGAAAGATTAACCCTTTTCTTAAAAAACTTTTGAATTATAAAAAAACTAATTTATACTCCTTTATGGATATTTTGACCGAAATCTAATATTGAACAACAAATTATTCTAAACAAAAATTATTTTCTAGCAAGATTGGTAGCTATATTTTACTCAGGAAAGGATTGATAGATATGAATTTAGATAATTTAGCTTCTGTTTTCACAATTATAGGAGGAATCGCCGGCGTTTTTGGTGCTGTTATCGGTGGAATAGCTTTAGTTCAAAGTTCAAAAGCTAAAACTACTGCTAACGAGGCTCTGTATAAAATTACAAAAATGGAGAATAACGGGGATGGAAACACAACTGTTAGAAACCAAAAAGTTGGAAAAGGTAGTCGTGTCATAAACGGCAACAATGGTTCAATGTGAGGACGATTTGTAATGGTTAATGTAAATTCAAATAATACTACTATAACTAATCAAACGATTGGAAATAAAAGTGCAGTCATAAACGGTGATGACGGAACAATTAATCAAACTATACAAAATATTACTTTAAAAACTATTACCCCAAGCGAAATATATAAAGTATGTGAAATTTTAGATGGTAATTTAGTAGAGACTAATGATCTTTCCTATGCTATAAACCCAGACTGGTTATGTAAAATGGAGTTTAACACCTTACAGATTTATAAAAAAATATTTATGGAATATAGTATTTTTTATGAATCTGTAGCAAAGGTATTTAGTTCTTCAACCATAAATGGCCCTAGTCTTTTAAGAAGGATTAATACTATTTATAATGATGTTTTATTAATTAACGCTAACGTAGAAAGTGATAAAATTGTTCATTCTATCATTTCTAAGTTACGAGACATTGTTAATAATAGCTATCAGAATACTACTCTAACCCATGAACACATTGAAGATGTCTTAATAAGCGTAGTCTTTTTTGCATTTACTAGATGTAAAATATTAAATATACCTCCTAAGGAATTCTGTCAATAGGAATTAAAAGAAAGGAACACTATATGAATGCTTTTATTAAATGATTTAAAAAATCCCCAAGATACAATAATGTATTGTGCTGCATGCATCCTCTTTATTTTAAAAAATGAAGATAAAAGTAAGGATATAGATATTCTTTTTGATGAAATCAAGGTGAAATTCAACAAAAATATGGCTTATTCAGATTTCATATTAGCATTAGATTTTTTGTATTTATTGGAAAAAATTACTCTTGATAGTAAGGAGAAAATATGTTTATTAGAAAATTAATCCTTCAAGAAACTAAACCTAAAATAAAAATTATTAGAAGTATTCCATTTAAATTAGGTATTAATCTTATTGTTGACGATAGTAAACACTCTGGAAATAACGTTGGGAAAACAACTACATTAAAAATCATCGATATTTGTTTGGGGGAAAAAGACAAAAGCTCTATTTACACCGATCAAGAAACTAATTTAATTAATAAACCATTAAAAGACTATATACATAATCATAAAATTGAAGCCATTCTAGAACTATCTATTGATAAAGATAATTTAAATAATCCTAATCAAGAAGCAGATATTACATTGTCTGTTGAATTATTTAGCTATGGAAGAAGAAAGATCAATAATCAGCTAAAAAATATAGAAGATAATTATTTCCCAGAATTAAATAAATTAATTTTTAATTACTCCGATTCAGTTCCTGATTATATAGACTTAATAAAAAAATTCGTTAGAGTTGAAATGGAAGCTGGTGCATATAATCTCTTACGTTTCTCATCTAATAAAATGCATTCCAATCTTTCCTATCGGATAATCTATAATTTTTTATTTAATTTAATAGATGAGGAGGAAAATAAGAAAATAGCTAATAATCGTTCAGTTTCAAAAAAATATGAAAATGATATAGTTACTTTCAATAAATTTCTAGAGAAAAAAGATATATTTAATTTAGAAGAGACTATTAAAAACCAAATTGATTTTATTCAATCCCTATCAAATCAAATTAAAATTAATTCATCCGACGATAATTTTATTTATAAAATTGAAGAGTTAAGAAAATTGCAAACTGAAATAGAATTATTGAATCAAAAAATTGGAGCGTTCAACTTTCAAATAAAAATGATTGAACAAAACCTCGATTATACTTTTCAAAGTGATAAAGATATTGATACTGAAGTTTTACAAGTTTTATATAATGAAACAAATAAATTAAAGCTTAATGTAGAAAAAACATTTAGTGATTTAATACAATTTAACAATTCTTTAGTTAAAAATAAAATAAAATATTATAATCATGTATTAGATGTTAAGTCAAAAGAACTTGAAGAATTACATATATTGAAGAAAGGATTAAATGCAGCTTATATAGACATTTCATCTAACATTAAAAATTTTGACTTTGATAAAAGTAATACACTTTATGAAGAATTAACTCATGAACAAGCAAAACTATTAGAGTTACAATCTTTTCAATCTGAAATTAATGTTTTAAATACCGCTAAAAGTAAAGCTCAAGATGAATATACGAGTTTTATGGTAGCATTAAATCTTTCTCCTTTTGATGCATACGATAATCTAGATCTATTTAATGAGTATTTTGCAAAAAACTCAAAAAAAATCCTAGGTATCACATATAAATTAGGGTATGATTCTGATATAAATAACTTTCCTTTATATTTGTTAGCATCTGATGAAAGTATTAGTATCGGAACAAAAAAGGGTCTTATTAGTGCTTTCGATTTATCATATATTCAATTTGCAAAGAAAATAAATAAACTGATACCGCACTTCATAGTTTATGACGTAATCGAAACTATTGAAAGTGATATTCTTACTAAAATATTCAATCTTGTAAAAACAATAGATTGTCAATATATAGTAGCTGTACTTAATGAAAAAATTAAAGATATGGATGTAATATCTGACAAAGATAAAATTCTTATTCTCTCTAAAGATAATAAATTATTTATGAAGTGAAGTAAGATTAGTTTGAATGTTCTCCATAAGCTCCATGTATACTTTTATTTGCTAAACCCCTCTTCCCTAAAAGCGGGGTTTTATTGTAGACTGAAATAGAACATTAGTTCTATTTAGGAGGTGTTTATTTTGAAATACTCTACACACACAGAGGATTTTATTAAGGAACTATACGTTCGCATTGGTACATTAACTCCTAAGAGTCTTAAATTCCAAACGATTTCCAAACGACTTGGAATTCATGTGTTTTACTGGCCAGATACTAGCCAGAGCCTCTTTTCAAAAAATATTTCTTTCATAATCTTAAATGAAAAATTAACAAAACAACAACAATGGCAAGATTTCTGCCATGAACTAGGTCATGTTCTCTTACATACTGGCAATCAACAACGCATGTATCCCCTATTCCGTAAATATCAAGAATATAAAGCAAATAATTTTATGTACCATGCTTGTGTCCCCTCTTTTATGTTGGATGAACTAGAGCCTAGTGAGCTGACTGTCGAAAATGTACAACGGCTATTTAATGTTGAATATGACTTTGCATTCAAACGACTGGAGCAATACCGCAGTAAAAAGTTGCTTATGCTGAATTGGAATAGGCAAAATGATAACTCTATTTTATAGTTGGAAACAGAATGGTATATGCATTCAAAACAAACGAAATGAAGGTGAACGATTTTGAATTTAGGTGAGTTATTAAAGGAACTACGTGGTGATGAATCTTTACGTGATGCAGCAAAACGTATGGATATTACGTTTTCTTACTTGGCTATGCTTGAAAGAGGAACGGATCGTCGTACTGGCAATGCGATCAAGCCAACGCCTGAAACATTACAGCGCATTGCCACAGCCTATCAATATGATTACATAAACCTAATTGAGGTTGCAGGTTTATCCGATGACCCTACTTATAATCCTGCATTAAAAGAACCATTTCCCCACAATCCCTCATTACAGCAATGGTACAAGTCTCTTCCCCACTGTAATGAGAAAGATGTCGAGAAACTAAAAGTAATTTGGGAAGTACTTTCATAAAGGTGGTGACAGTAATGCATTTCGTTCAAATTAATAAGACAACTTGGCGGTGCACTGGTGAAGGCCCTCGTAACCCTGCCACTGGCAAACGCCGTCAAATTACTCGTCGTGGTAAAAGTAAAGCGGAAGCACGTGAAAGAGTTGAAAAAGCTATAGCTGAATTAAACAAAGCATATTACTTCGATGCGAAGATAACTTTTGATGAATTTAGCCAAGACTGGCTAAAGCTTTACCGTATGAAAGGCAACAAGGAAACGACAAATGAACACCGTACTTATTGCATCACTCTACTCAATCGCTTCTTAGCGAAAAAGAAAATGACCGCAATCACGTCTATCGAATTACAGAGTTTACTCAATCATTTATTTGCTAATGGAACAGCCTACAATACGCTAAGAGGTACTCATAATACAGCCAAAATGTTATTTGCCTATGCCAAAGAAACTGGATTGATTGAAATGAACCCTGTAGAGGCTACTTTTGTACCAAAGAAGAAAATGACGTTAGAGGAAGCTAGCAGTGAGGATACAGCAAAGCTTTATTTAGAAACCGATGAACTGAAGGAATTCTTAAGTTACGTAGACAAACATCGTAATATCATATATCGCACGCTAATCTACGCAATCGCTTTTACAGGAATGCGACCAGGCGAAGCTGTTGCGTTAAAATATGAGGATGTGGATTTGGAGAAGAAGGTCATACACATTAACAAAACGGTGTATGCAAAGAAAAGTTTACGAGGCGACTTCGAGCTCACTCCCCCAAAAACAGCAGGCAGCGTCCGCTCCGTCGATATTGATGATATTGTTGTAGAGAAATTAAAGCAGCTTTACCAATGGCGTGAATATCGCGAATGGACAAAGTCCAACTTTGTATTCGGTGACAAAGAGGGCATCCCCCCTACTGTCAAAATGCTCAACCAAACCGTCCGACGCATCGGCGCTCTCACCGACATCAACAAACAATTCCGCACCTACATCCTCCGCCATACTCATATTAGTCTACTGGCTGAGGCAGGTGTGGATTTGAATTTTATCATGAATCGGGTTGGTCATAAGAATTCTGATACTACTACTAAGATTTATTTGCATGTTACTTCTGGGATGCGGGTTGCTGCTGCTGAGAGGATGCATGATAAGTTTACGATGTTGTTGAAAGATTGAAGAACGATTGGTAGTGAGATACTACATTATAGAGTAGTATCTCTTTACTAATTATAAAAATTATTAAATGCATGAAAAATAAATCGATATTATTGATTTATTATAGTAATTATTTTTGTAAATGTTCTACAATTTCATTTAATAAACTGAGTAAATCCTTTATGTTCTTTTCTTTTATGCTTCCAGGTTTCATTTGTAAAGTTTTCACATGTTCTATCATTCTCTTTATTTCTGGTACCTCATGGGAATTATATTCTGCCTTATTAATAACATTAAGGTACGTTTCTTTCAAATATTCAATTAAACGTCTAGTTACTTTATTACTTATAAGAAAATAATTATTTGCAATATCAACTTCATTTAATAACAAAAATAGATTATCCTCACTTCTTACATTTATAACAAACTCTCTATCTAATTCTTCCTCTTTCATGTTTTCTAACCAATTTATTATCTTATCTTTGGCACTTAGTTCAGTAAATGTTTGAAGAGAATTAGTATATAAATCAATCATTTCGTCAAAAAGGGCATTCCCAGTTTTATCAAATGAAAATCTTGATCCCCTTATATTGAAATCGAAAGTAGGTAGCTTTTCTTTAAAAACAGAATTTATTATTTGTTGCCAATTATTTTTTATTTCTAATGAGAATTCACTTTCAATTTTCTCTAAAAGTAAATATAATTCGAAATATTCTCCTATCTTTAATTCTAAGGTAGGTAATTGTTCTAAAACTCTACTTATCATTTTTTCCAATTCATCTTCCTCATAGTAGAGATAATCAGCTAATGAATAAAAATCATTATTTTTCTCTTCACTCTGATCACTTGGAATTTCGGTTCTAAATTGATTCTCTAATAACTGAGTTGCTTCTGCTTTATCGAAAGCTCCTGTTAATGCAAACTCTAGAATAAAATCGTAATAGTGCATAGTTTCATCATAATAGTTATTTTTTTTATGATATCTCTCAATAAAGGGAGTAGTATATTCTTCAGGAGGTGCATTTTCTACATATCTTATTAAAAGGTTACTTTTCCAATGATTAAATCCGGACATTGTTATTTTCTTACTTAATCTCCCAGTACGGATTTCATTAGCACATACTATAAGATTTAAAAATAATATTTTATGAACATAATCTTTTTCATTTATTTGTAAACCATTTATCCAATCTTTCAGTTCTTCTAATAGATTGTAAAATAAACCAACAGTATATTTCAAAGTACGTAAATTTGTAATCTGAAGATTTTCTAAAACTTCTGTCACTTTCTCAGATTCCTCTAATTGCCATCTTGTAATATTCACATTGTGAACGTAGTTCATTAAAATTGAATCTAGAATTTCTTTCATAGATTTGCATTTATATTGAATAGTTGGACCAATTATTTTCTCTTTAATCTCTTTGAAATTTTCCTCTTTGACCCTTTCTTCATTTGTTACTATTAAAACTTTAATATGGTTATGTTCGATTAAACCGGAATTCAAAAATCCTAAAAGTTCATCAATCGGAAGAGAATCCCCAATTCTCTCCAAATCATCAAAGCAGATAAATGTCCTATATAAAGTTTCCGGTTTAATCTTTTGGAACGAATCTCTATATTCTTTTAAGACTGTACTTGTATATTCAGTATCTACTACAACAGATGCACAATCACTTATAAATTTTAGCATCCCTAATCCTTTATCTGTAATTGTTGAAGTGCTTGATGATAATTCAAAGAATAGTTCCCTTTTAATTTCATCTATTGAATTAATTCCATTTAATGAAACATAACAAAATTTATATTGCATTTCTTCTTCAATAAATTTTTTTATATCTGTTTTAATAAAATGAGTTTTACCAATTCCCCATTCACCATTTAACTGAATTGCATAATTCGTTGAAGGTGTTTCTAAATATCTTCTTAAAATCTGTTCTATATCTACCACTTCATTGCCCCCATATTCTACATATCTTCTATTGTTTGTAATATATAATAATAATTGTATTATAATTATTGCAACAATAGAAAGTCCAGTCTCTTTAAGCTTAAACTACAGACTACCCGTAAATTGCATTTCATCTTAGGATAAAATAAAAATTAATGTTTACTTTCCGTGACTTTTTCCAAAAAACCAACCTCAAAAAACCCCTACAAACATTGATATATCAAGACATAGAAAAAGCATGAACGCATACATTCGTCGTAAGCATTCATGCTTTTACCCTCTTTCATATGTAATCACAAAGCCCATTATAGCAAGGTTTCTTACGAATGTACAAAAACTTGTTTTCGCCCAAATTCACATATTTTCGGGAGAAATGTGACTTTTTCGTGACTTTCGTGACTTTTTTTGTGTAACGAAGTGGCATTGGTTGTGGGTTGTTACACACCTAAAATTATATTTAATTCTATATACAATAAGCGATTGATTACCTAAAATGGTAAATAGTTGTTTCTGAAAAAGGAGGTAAAATATTGTTTAATTGTACTAACTGCTTGGCAAAAAATTCTTTTAAAAAGAGTGTAAAAGATGGTTTAACAATATATATATGTGAATATTGCAATATTGTTAAAGAGGACTTTAAAGAGGATACTGATACTATAGCTCTTGCTTCAGCTAAAGGTTTAGTAGCTCAAGTAGAAGAAGCTCCAGAATATAATAAAAAAAATGTTACTACATTTAATGTATTAATAGTGATTTCAATTATTATTAGTTTATTAATATTTATAGTAGTAGCTACAGACACAAGTCTTATTATGGAAGATATACTTGAAATTTTCGGACTTAATAGCAGTGAGTAAAACTGAATGAATTACAAAAAAATAATAAATTACATTTTCTATACAATAAGACCAAGACTGCATTTTATGCTATCTTGGTCTTCATAGTAATTTTAGAATTAAATTGCACTATACAACTATTTATTATTTCTACGTTGTTGAATCGTAATATACAGTCCAATCAAACATCCATCGTCATGACTGGACTGGTACCCTTAGAGGCAATCCGTATTAGGAGTAAATTACATGACAGAAAAAGAGTACTTAGAGTTTAAAAGCCTTCTCGAAATGAATGATGAACTGAATTTTTATTATAAAGATGAGGAATATTGGATAAGTCAAAGTCGTGGTAAATCTTATCTATCAAGAGTTAAAGATCACTATTCTCAAGAATTTAATGGTTATAAAGAACTGCTTAAAAAAGGAACAATTGAAGGTATGAAAATCTCAGAAATATATCCAAAAATAAAATGGTAAAATAGGTTTTTTGAATACTCAAAACAGTAAGGCGCCAAATGAAATTCATTTGGCAGCCTTTTACATATGAACACCTAGGTTTTGCAATTTTTATAACTTGAAGTCAACAAGACAAGTATTTGTACTCTGTCTAACTATTTTTATTATTTCTACGTTGCTCAATCGTAATATACAATCCAATCAAACGATCCGTTGTCATCAAACCATTTTGTAAATCCTTCAAGTGCGAACCTTAAATAATACCATCCTTCACCGCCTGTGCAATGAAGTTTTCTGTTTCAGTTCTTATAGCTGGTGAACCTGGATTCCAATTTGTATTTGCCACGTTAACTTCCTCCTTCTTGTCTTTCACTTTGATAATTAAACAAAGGTGTTTCCTCTAAACAAGCCATAACAATAATCTGTCGCTCTTTTTGTGTCAGTTTTAAAAATGCACGATTAAATTTTTCAAAAAAGGCTTTCGCTTGCTTGTAATACTCTACATTTCGAATCGCTGCGTTTTCAACTTTTGAATTTAATCCTCCCCTGTATGATGGCATGTTTAACGTATAATTCGCTGTAACCGTTGGCAACAAATCCTCAGGTGTTGTTAGTTGATATGTTCGATATTGACGTAAAACCTTTTAAATGGCTTTTTGTGTTGCTTTGCCATCAATACTTTTTAGAATATCCACTATCATCCACTCCTTTGGTTAAAAAATAAAAGGAGGGCAACAAAAGATGTCAGCGTTTTGCTACTATCCTTGTTGTCCTCCAGTATGCTGGTAGAACTTTAAAAAAATGTTATTGATTATTATTTATCTTTTTTTCCATATGATTTATAAGTGATTTACTAAATTGTTTTTCTTCTATAGAATAGTATATTTTTGAAAAACTTGAATATAAATAGGGAGGTAATAATCCTATCATAAATGTTAAAAAAGTAATATCAATCTCTTTAATTATTGTTTCATAATCATTTTCCATAGAAAATTTTAACATTAAGGGTAGAAAACCAAAAAGAAAGATTAACATCGTTAATGCATCATAAATTTGTTCTCTCAAATCTTCATAATTATTACGTATCAATTCAATTTTTTTAAGTAAATAAAAAATTCCTGCATAAATTAAAACTGAAAATAATGAAAAAAACGCAAAAAATTGAATAGTAAATTCAGCAAAAAGTTCTTCAATTTGTCTTTCTCTAAAATTAAAAAATTTCATATATACTTCCCAAACCGGTATTTTCCCGGATAAAGATAAAGATGCAAAGAGGGATAACAAATAACAAAATACGCCTATTAACATCATACCTAATATAAATAATATTAAAGTAAGAAGATAAACTTTAGTTTCCTTTTTAATATTTCTTTTATTTTCTTTAATATCAAAAGACTTCAAATTACCTCACCTTTATCCTTTTATAGCATTTCAATTGACCTTCTAGTGGACAAGTAGATTAAAAATGATTTAATCACCTTTACTTTCTTCCTCAATCAAAATATCTAAAATTGAAATCAAATACTGTACTCTTCTACTATTATCCGTTAACATTAATAAAGTATGGTAAAGAGTAAAATATATAATAAAAATCATAGAAATATATATCACAATATTAAAAATAAATAAAAAAACATCAGAATCTATCCATAACCAACTAGATTCAATACTCTCTACAATACCTTCTGTTACATTTTTGTAGAATTTAGGTAAAATATTAAGGGATATATAACTACTAATTGACGTAAGTATCAGTAGGTTTAATTTTTTAAAAAAACTTTTCTTAGTTTTGTATTCTAAATGATTTCTATACAATTTATATTGTGCTACATCATAATTAAGATTGCTTTTCAAAATATCCGATATTTTTTTAGTGTTTTTAATATCATTCCCAGTGGAATCTTCCTTAAATAGGTCAAATAACGTAGACTTTGAAACTGTATCTTCAGCTAGCCAAAAAAATAATTTATTTCTTGTTTTAGGTTGTTTACTATAAAACCTATTTGTAAGAAATTCTTGATATTTATTTACAAAAGCTATAAATATTGTAGTTAGCATTGCTGCATATATATAGTACATTAATGAAAGTATAATAATTCCATACTTACCAAACCACTCTGTCATTTTCGAAATAGTGGTATTATAATTTTTTAAAATAATAGTTAAGAATATAAATATAGCTGCAAATACAAAAAATTTTTTTATTATTAAAATTATATTACGAATTATTTCTTTAATTTTTTTCTTCAAATAAATAATAACTCCATCATTTAATCTCAGCAATTCATTTTCATATTGTTTATATTCTTTAATATTTATTATGCACCAACGAAATATTATTAATAAAAGTATATATATAGTCGTATACAATAAAGCTTTACCAATTATCAACACCTATTCAATTTCTCCCTATTCTTATTTGACTAGCATACAAACCCTATGTGAAAAATAAATCTCTTTAATTTGGCAATTCACCACCCCTCCAAAAGAACTATTACACAAGTTGCACCTAATACCATTATACTTGTATAAATTTTCCTATCAAGCCCAATATTTCACCTCAAAACTCCTCCCCCTCATCAAACTCAACACGTCTCACCTTCCCTTGGTAAGTAACGGTCTTTGTCTTAGCGTGCGCTGGTAGCTCGGTGAATTTTACGATGCCATCGGAAAGGACGATGACGCAGTTTTCGGGGAGTTCCATGATATCGATTTGTAGGATGCCTTCGTTCGAAATGACTAGTGGTTTTAATCGCATAAATACTTCCCCTTATGCTATAATGAAATTACTGGTAGCAAGGGGGAAGCCTTTGCTCTATCAAAGCTATGGTTGCCGCCATAGCTTTTTTTAATTGGTCATAACCAAATTACTTAACACTTGATAGCAACGTTCTTTTTCTTTAAAACATTCATGTAAACGATCATTTTCAATTTCGTAAAATTTAGCTGTTTTGCGAATGGTATGTTTGCCGATAAGGATTTCTTCATCATCATTAAGCTGATTCAGTGCCTGATATATAGGGTCCGTTGAAACACCAATGATTTCATAAATATTTACATTATCCATTTTCATCTCTCTCATTTCTTCAAGCTAAAATCACTTTTATAATTCATCCAACATCTTCACTAGCTCTTCATCTGACATATTGCGAAGCATTTCCTCAGCGTAGTTTTTGCGTAGCCTAATAATGGCAATAATCTCTTCACGTTCTTGCTTAGACAATCCTTCTCCCTCCTTTGTGCAAATCTAGGCGATACAAATTATATTGACCTGCTGCTGCATGACCAAGATAGGCTGGAAATTGCACGATCGTTTTTCGGTATTCTAGCAGTGAAGTTTGTATATCGAAATCGGCAAAATACATCACCTTTGTTAACAATCGATGCGCTTCTGTAACGGCTCCTGGCACATCACCAAATAACGCTTGATGCAGCATGTTGACTTCAAGTGGATCACTGGCAAAGTAAAAAGCATATTGCCCAAAGCTCTTAACGACGTATAGCTTAATGCGGCCAATGCCAAGGACATTTCGATTGGTCATTTCACGCACTGCCGCGTCATCATAGGCTACCCCTAGCAATTTATTAGAATCATCCTCCAACTGAATTTGTTTTGTAGACACAGCCCAATAAACTTGGTGCGCAAACCAACTCAATTCAAACTCAGTCGCATACTCCAAAACCTCCTTCACTGTGATAAGATCGTTCATCTCGCAACACTCCAGGCTATATTGGACAGTCGGCCCGTGTCTTTTACATAACTGGCGAAAACTGTCCCAGTGGGTCCATTTCGGTGCTTAGCGATAATGAACTCTAAAATATTTTTACTTGTGGATTCTTTGGCGTAGTAATCATCACGATATAAAAATGCGATGACATCAGCGTCTTGTTCGATGTTGCCTGAGTCTCGTAAGTCGCTCATTACCGGGCGCTTGTCCTGACGTTGCTCGACACTGCGATTGAGTTGAGCGAGGCAAATCACAGGGCAGTTAAACTCTTTTGCCATTTGCTTTAAATCCCATGATATTTGGCCAATTGCTTGTGTTTGATTATCGCGTGGATTGCTGACTCGAATGATTTGCAAGTAATCGATTAAGATGACGGGCTTTTTATCAGGGTTGGCCTTAATAATTTTACGAGCAGTAGCTCGAATCTGTGGAACGGTCATCCCGGCTCGATCATCAATTTCGATATTGGCATTATCAAGCATGCCGAGCGTTGACATCCACTTTTCTTTTTGCCCATCTGTAAAATACTCATATGGGTTGCGCACCTTTAAGCGGTTAAAATTGCCTGTTGCGGCAATAAGCCGATCAATGAGCGTAGTGCGACTCATTTCCAGTGAGAAGATGATTGGTAAATAGCCATCCCATCCCGCTTTTAGTGCGATATGGTTCATCGTGTCCGTTTTCCCCATCGAAGGTCTAGCTGCAATAATCGTGAGCTCAGCATCTTGAAAGCCGTTTAGTAGCTTATCCAAATCGAGTAGCCCTGTAAGCACACCTGTTTTGCTGTTTTCTTGCTCGAAAGGTCGCTTCGCCATTTGCATTAGGTCTGCTTTAATGCTCGTATTTGTCGTCGTATATTGCGTCATGAGCTTGTCCAGTGCATGTTGAATTTCCGCTATGCTCCAATCTTCTTGCTGTGCTTGCTCCATCATTTGACGCTTTGACCGCTCTCGCCAATTCTCAAGAACAATTGTTTCGTACTCCTCAAATTTCGTTGCACTCGCAAAGCTCCCAAGCTCCGCTAAATAATTTGCCCCACCAAGTTCAATCGGCTCTCTTGTTGTCAGCAATGTGATATAGTCAACGGCTTTACGTTCACTGACAAGCTGTAACATGCTCGTAAAAATATTTTGATGGACTTGCGAAATAAAATGGGCTGCCTCTAAGTTGCTATCTGCAATTAAATAATTTTCATGGAGCATCGTTCCTAGTAGACTTTTTTCAGCTAGCTCGATGCTAATGTTTTGGTATGTCATTACAGATCTTCCCCCTTGCTAAAATCTAAATCCAGTGATTCAGGCAAATGAGTTTGGTTTGTTGGTATGCTCTGTTTTTCGTTCAAGTAGCTTTCAAATTTCGTAGCGTTGAACAACGTATCCGGACGCAAGTATTTATTCATGTCGGGATTATGCAGCCACTGTTTGACCTTTGTATCGATGACACATTTGAAGTGCTCTAGCGTATAGCCATCCTTCAGTCGGGCATGTATGAGTCGCTTCGTAGCAGCTGTTGTGGCTTTAAAGTTTTTCTGTTGCTAAGTCCAGTTGTACTGTAGCAATCACCATCAAAATCATCGCCAGTTTTTTAAACAGTCCTATTAAGGCTTTTCTACTATCAACGTTTTTCACAACAAAACGCAACCATCACGCCTAAAATATAATCAATCGCCATAAAGATAGTGAGTGCTTTAATTAAATGGTCAATGCCACCAACAAAATAGGCGACCCCTGCCACGGAGCCGCCTACAAGTGATGTATATAATGTGTCTGTTTTCATTGGACACCTTCCTTTTTGCATAATAAAAGCCCTCCACAGATGATTGTTGAAGGCTTAAAATCTATTGTAATTTGTAATTTTACTTATTTTGAAACGATCAAGCATTTAAGTCTGTTATTGAAGGGATAGTAATTTCCTTAACACATGAAACTGGTGATAAATTAATCACACATTGCACAATAGATACAATATCTTGTACAGGTATACGTGTACCTTCATATAAATCAATTGCCTTTTCTGCACCTTCTTCATAAGGTACTTCTGCTGCTAGCTCCCCTGGATTAATACAAGTGACAGGAATTTTATCTCCTCTCAAATGTTCACGTAGAGCATTTGTAATGCCTCGTAAGCCGAATTTAGATGCAACAAATGAAACCTGTGAACTATTTGTATGTTCTAAGCCTGCCGTTGAACCAATTAAAATGACTTTTCCATTTTTAGCTTGTCTTAAGTTTGGTAGAAGCGCTTGAATATACGTAATAGTAGAGGTTAGATTTATATTGATTAAGTTGGAAATATCTTCTATTTCATCCTTATCAAATGTATAGTCATCTTCGAAACCACGCTTTTCCCAAACGCCAACATTATATATTAATACATCTATTGCAATGTCTTTTAAGGTTTCCTTTAAAGCAGAGATTTGTTGTTGACTTGATAAATCTATGGAGAGCCATTTGCGATTTACACCATCATTAATATCCAAACTTTCTGGTCGTGTTCTTGACACCATCCATACTGTATCACCCTTTATGGGTAGACCCTTTACAAAGGCGTCGCCAAGCCCTTGACTTGCTCCAAAAATAATAAAGTCTTTACTCATCCAATCTTCCTCTCCAATAACTATCTTTTGATTATTTAAGATAGAAAACAACATAACAATTAAGTCTATTATATTGTACAATATTATTATTTCACTTCATTCTTTTGACTGAAATTCATAAATTTTACTATCATTTTCTTGTTCTAGTTTGTGATACACCACTTGGCGCAAATTTGATAGATTTGGTACTTGATTACGTTTATGTGGACGTGCTAGCACATAGTTATACCAGATGATTACAAGACCACTATGTTCATTAAACACTTGGTTCGCCTCCTTCTGATTCCTTTGCAAATAACGTGGAAAGCTCCATAATCGCCCTTTCCTGCTCTGCTAAACGTTGCTCTTGGTTTGCTATATACATTGACATGCACCCTATTGTTGTATCACGAATATCATTAGTTATATGCGTTCGCAAGGTTATATATCCTAAACAACGCTTTGGTAGCTTTATATACTTCAATTAACGTAACAGGTTAGTTGACGAGTTATATTTGTTTTATAATGTAAAAATTGGTAAAATAAATATTGACTTTTAAATGTTACAAATAGTGGGAGATGTTAATTGTGCATTCAACATACGTTCTTTACAATATTGTTCCTTTCGGATTTCTAATTTTGCTAGTATATATTTTTATTGATGTATTTCTTGACTATTTTAGAAAAGAAATAAAAAGTAATAAAAAACGAATTATTCTATATAGCTTTATCTTTTACTTAATAAGTTTAATTCAAATTAAAACTGGTGGATTCACGCTCCCTCAAAATCCAGCAGACAATAGTAGAGGATTTATTTCAACGAATGACTGGTTTGGAATATTTGATACGATGCACTTTCATATTTCTATTTTTAGTTATTCAGCTTTATTTTATAATTTTATTTTATTTGTACCATTTGGGATTTTTTTATTACTCCTTTTCAATTTAAAAAGTAACAAAAAAGCAATTTCTATTGTTGTTTTAAGTTGTTTAGTGATACATTTCGCCCATCTTTTACTTGGGCGGTCTGGTTTTACTAAGAGCCACTTTGGTAATATGGATATTTTCTGTTCGTTATTTAATGTTTTGGGTGGGGCCTTAGGAATCTTTTTAGTAAAGTACGCAGTAAATTATATTCACTCATATAAATTAAACACCCAAACAAAAATTGTCGATTAAAATATACACCAAAAAGGCACGAATGTTGTTAAATCAACGTTTTTGCCTTTTCACTTTAACTATTGATTGTACATTTTTCATACAAATTGCACAAACAGTAGAGCGTCTATACTTACAGAGTTTGTTTATAAATTTGCATAAAAACTTGTATAACATATCATCGAAAATTTTATTCCACAATATTATCGCATGTATCATCTACATTAACCGTATTGTTGTACTCATCTATTACAAAGCAACAAAAGCAAAGATGTCCTCAAGTCCAGCAAAATTTTCCACACATAATAGATGCACCACTCTAATGATTTTACTTGTCTTAGCCCCGTAATTATCTACGACCAATACACTACTAATTGTGCAAGTGATACTTAAAACTCCTAAGGACCACCTGAACCACTGTAAATTTCCATTGGCTCACCTGCGTTGATACGACTTGTCACCTTTACCGTGGCATTTGCATCTTCCTCTTATGCTTTACCAGATATTTTAAATTTATCAGTATTTACAACACCAGAAGGCGCGACTGCATCTACCGATAGCAACGGTGCTCTGTTCGGTACGACGAAAACCTCCGTTCTATTTTTAACAAGATCTTTTTCGGTATCCTCTGCCTATACCGCTAATATCTTAAGAAGACTTCTCTATAAAAGAGAAAATAAAAACACCCCGAAGGATGTTAGCAATTATTATTTAACTTCTAAAAATAGATTAATTCTGCTTTTCTGTCGAGCCAAAGACTTCATCTACCTCTTTAGCAAAAACTTGGAAAATATAGTTTATCTCTTGTTCTTCCGAAGCAATATCTGTTGCTAAACCTTCAGGTGGTTTCCCTCCTTGAATAAACATTAAAATATTATGGTCATCGTCAACTGTTGAAAAATCACCTTTTTTCCAACGTTTTAATATATCTAGATATATTTCATACGGTGCATACTTATCAGACATTTTATGACGTTCATAGTTATCTTTGTTTTCTTCTACCATCTGTATTAAAATGTCGATTCTTTCTGGTGTAATCATAATAGAGCCTTCTTTCGATTCAGCGATAATCTTTTGGTGTGCCATCTCTTGAATCACTTCTTCTACTAGATTGCCAACGAAGGATTCATCTCCACTTTTCCAATCATCAATTTTCTTGGAGAAAATAGGGTTTTCCCAACCTATACCGCTCACATCTACCGTCGATACAAATTTTTCTTTTGTATCTGCTTTTGAAGTGTTCTCTAATTCTTTCACATCTTGTTCCATCTCTCCTTTTTCATAGATCTTGTCTGAGATTAAAAGTGTACCACCTATACTCAATAACGCAGTTAAAATAACGATACCTAAAACATATGTCCACTTCATTAATTTCACCACCATAATTAACATTTTAATCCAAATTATCGTATATAATCCTTTGTGTAAACAAGGATTTCATTTTCTCGTCTCCTAGTAATACACTTAAAAAATCATATCGAACAAGTAGTTTATAAGACGCGGGTCGTATCGGTCTGTCTTTCCCTAATCTAATATATAGGATTTTATAAATACCAAGTGAGTATATCGTTTGATGCAAATGATATATTTGAGTCATTTGATATTTTATTAAGTGGTTCTTTTTTTATCCGAACGCTTATTTCAATATTTCCGATAAGCGATCTAACGGTAATGCATGTACCTTCCTTTGCTTATTTCCTTGTATTGTTTCAGCCATACACATAGAATTTAGTATTGATTCCTTAACAGCTTCAATTACTCCCTCAAATATTGAGTCTAGTTGTTCTGAAGGAAACATATTTAGTGTTGTAATATTCTCATCATCATAAGTATATTGATTACCTGTAGAGAAGGTCAGGAAGAAGTCCCCGCTACTTTCTTCACCAATGGCTCCCAATTGTGACATTGCTAACGATGCTCTTTTAGATAATCTTTTACATTGTGAAGGCAATAGTGGTGCATCTGTAGCAACCGTGACTAATAAAGAACCTGCATTTTCAGGTGTATCCCATGGTAATGATACTTCATTTTTATTTAAAAACTCACCAACTGGCTTTTCATTTATTTTTAGGTCTTCTCTTCTTCCGAAATTGGATTGAACTAATGCACCGACCGTAAATGTACCACACTTGCATTCAACTATTCTGGAGGAAGTTCCTATACCACCTTTAAATTCAAAGCAAATCATTCCTGTGCCACCACCGACGTTACCTTCTTTAACTTCGCCAGATTTTGCATTAGTTATAGCCTCAATTAAATCTTCATAGTTCATAGTTGTTTTTTGGATATCACTTAACCAACCGTCCCATGTCTCAGCTACAACTCCATTTGAAAATGGCTCTAATCCTTCAATATCTCTAGTTGCTCTTGAAAGATGATGATGTGCTAATCCAAGTAGATGACTGCCTGTAAAAACAATAGGTGATACTAATGTACCCGTTTCTTCAATCCAATGACTACCTGTAAATTCACCTGTTCCATTCAATGTAAATATCCCCGAAGGAAAGTGGCATCCAGATAATTCCCCGTTATTGGGTAATATAACTGTGACTCCGGAGCAAACCTCTTTATTTACGAGCGTTTTATGACCCACAATAACTCCCTTCACATCGGTAATGGCGTTATATTTTCCTGGACTTAATTTCCCAACACTAAAGCCTAATTCTCTAAATCTTTTTCTTCTCATTTAAACGCTCCCAAATTTTAAATAATATAAATTGCTTGCAAATAAAATATTGTTAACTCAAGGCTAATGAAAATTGTATCTATGTAACACATTTAAATCATTATTTCCAATACTACCATTTTAGTATTTTTTTAACAAATATATTTTTAATATTGGATACTACAATCTTTTAGAAAATCACCTTTTATAAAAGGGCATTAAGCCCCCATCAATATCTATGTAATTACACCGTTTTTTGTTCAATTATAATTCTCTTTCGTAACTTTAATTTGCCCTTGTTTTCCCATCATGTATGCCCGCCAAAGATTTGGTATTATGCTTTTAAGAAGGCTTAAGTGGTTCACATTGCCTCCACAATTATTCATAGGTTTTTATAACACCAATTGCGTTACCTATATCTAAGTCTTTTACTCCAATTCAATTTGTAAAAATTTTTTATTGATTGTTTTTATTAAAAAATACATATTATTCAAAACTATAACTAAAGGTGGTAAATTTTTTTAGCAAACACTTCCTAAACCAAAAGAAATTACTTTAAATAATGGCTGGACAATCATTGAACACAAACCCATGTCTATATTTGTTATTGATAACTCTGATAAGTACACTGTTCTAGATTGGGATAATGACTAAATGTTAATTCTGACAGCAGATAAAATTCAGTTGATGTTTACAGTTTTAGATATGGATTAAAGTAAAAAGTTTATCTTTCTAATCGATCATTTACTGTATTTGCTGAACCTGACGAAAAGAATGGAATATCGAATTTACGATGCTTAATCCAATTCAAACCCTAGCGTGTGAAGACGCTGCGGCTTTTTTTGTGTTACAATAAAATTAACAAAAATTAGGAGGTTCACTTATGCTTGGTATCACGTACATAGCCTTTACTTTCGCTATAGCAACGTCAGTCATTGTCTTACTTAATGACATGAAAATTAAGAAATTAGAGAAACGGATCGAAGTACTTGAAAGAAAAAAGGGATTTTAATATATAGTTGAATTATAGGGGGATGTTTTAATCATTCTATTTTCATTAATTACGCATATTGTTCAGTAAGCTTTTTTGCTTTCATGACATTAATACCGCTATACATTAGTTAACTAAATAGCGAATTTTTGTTACCATATTATAAATGCTATTATTTGGAGGTGTTTTTTTGACTGACAAGAATAGAACATTACTGAGCTCGATTAGTGGTTTAGCATTATGTTCAGTAGGAGCATATAGAATCTTTACACACAACTTAGAAGCTATGTCAATTCTAGTGGCATATATTTTCTTTATTGGCGGATTGATAGGCTGTGTTTTTAGTGTTATAAAGTTGTTTAGGATTGAACAAACTTAGTGTTGCTTTATTGTAGCGCTATGCTTATTGCTATTGCCTAATTTCTTTCAAACTTTCAATATCTACTAAAATCTATATAACGAAAGAATAGTTATTTGCCTCTGTAGCTGTAGAAGGGAAGAGCGCCGGAAAACATTGTAGCTGCCGGGTCGCAAGGCAAGGGTTTCAGAAGCACCGAAAAGCAAATGAGCTGAAGCAGGTGAAATTCCTAGCTGGTGAAAGTCCGTAGGGAAGCGTGTTCCCCCTAGCCTATGCTTACGAAAGGAGTGCGGGTTCGAATCCCGTCAGAGGCATCGATCTCCTATCCATACAATTGTTTTGCAGAGTCTTTGAAGTCTCTATTCTTTGGTGTATCTTGTATAACCACTCCTTTTCTAGGGTCTGCTAATATGTCGCCTAAGTGATTCCTCGTATTTCAATTTTGAGTACTTGTTTGCCCTCCTACAAAATTTCTAAAATTTAGGATTGTATGTATCCGCGCTAAAATTATTTGAGTATTGAGCCAGTTGTCATGTAATGCTGTACGATTCATCACGACATAGTTATTATTTTGAGCTACTCAGATAATCCCAATTTGTCCTCACCCTCCTTTTTCGTGTTACAAAATGCCATTAGAATGGGGTATTTCAATTAGGAAATAAAAAAATTTCCCGGGTAAGCGCAAGAAATGACAAAAAAATAACTTATTGAATTAATGCGAATTTTGCTCTTCTTTTGCTAATAAACAGGCTTGTATTTAATATAATGAATATCTTATTTATCAATTTTGACAATCTAAATTTATGGTTTATCAACTTTATAAATAGATATAAAACCAAAAGCACATGAATAAACATGTGCTTTTGGTTTTATCAAGAGAAAACAAGTATTTTGCTATGTCAACTTTATCAAGATACTCCGCCCCATTTTTTGTAGGACGTCGTTGTCTTCACTCCATGGAATGACAAAATTAAAAAGGGCTAGAAAGCATGATTAGGATAAGTACCATAGCAAAATCCGCGTTTCATCACCATTTCTCATTATATTTATGCTCTTTAAAATGAATGTACTCTGTATTTTTGATTCTCGTCCAACTACTAATAGCATTCAAGATTATCATAAAGATTACAAATAAAACTGAACCTACGACGAAATGCCCTAAGAAAAAAGTAACAAAGGCCGCAACCAATAGTGCAATTATTATGACAATTGCTAATATTTGTAATTTACTCTTCTTGTTTTCATTCATCGACCCAACCTCCCATTAAACATATTTCATCACCTTTTAACATGTTAATATGGTTTATTTTACTACGTTCTAAAGTATTACACAAAAATATACTCATCACTAAAAATAGAGACGTTTATGTATGTCTTGCCCCAGTATGTAAGTAACAAGGGAGGAAACACTTAGTGCCCCTCCCTCGCAGTATACAAAGTTAATTGAAAATCGTTTGGAACATTCTGAATATCTAGCTTACAATTATATTAGGCATTACATAAAAATAGATTAAACTACAGAATTCTCAATAACAATTCCTGAAGACACAAGATTTACTGTATTAGCAATCGAATCACCTACAGGGCAACGTGCTTCAATATATTTTTTAAATTCTTCTACCTTTTCCTCTGATGCATTCGTTTTGATATGAAAAGTATATCGGATTGATAAAAATCCTGGTCTTACATCGGACTTGCCTAAAAAGCCATCTGTATCAAGGTCTCCTTCTAATTCCACCCAGAAATCTTGAAGGTCTATATCAAATTTCTTCGCATAAGTTCTTGCAACTATTGATTGACATGCCCCCAAAGCCGAAAGCAAGAGTTCTACAGGATTTGGAGCTTGATCATCTCCACCTAATTCTTTTGGTTCATCCACAATAATTTTATGTCCTCTAACATGAGCTTCTACCAAAACCTTTTCTTTTAAAAATGTGTTTGCCTTAAATGTTGTTATCGCCATTTACAATCACTCCTCTTTAGAATTTGACTACTTTTTTTATAATTACTGAATAAGGTTTTTATACCTTATTAAGTTTATAAGAATACAACGTTATTTCTTTTATGCTACTTCTAACTTTTTCTTTAGTCAACTACTAATTAAAAATTTTTAAAATTCAAGGATAGCAATAGCAACAAACCTATCCAAACAATCACTTCATTAGATTAATCACTTATTCAACGTATTCGCTGCAAACTTGTATGGCTCATATTACGTTTTATGGCAATTAGAAAAAAACTTCTTGTTTCCTATGGATTATTTTTTAACGTTATCAATTATTGTTAAGAAATACTTAGCTTGGGATTGTAAATGTTTTGATTTAACTGCTTTTTTAATTAAAAATAATATAACCAAAATATAAACAGCTTGCATAAAATAATAATAGGTTACTGGGAGCTGTTTAAATAAAATTTCTTTTGACATTTCTTTATAGATAAGTAAAAAAGCAAATAGTCCTACACCACTCAGGTTTAATATGGAAACTCTATCATATGTACATTCAATTTCTACTAATCTTGCCTTCAAAATTAATCGATCTTCTGTAGAAAGAGCTTGAATATTTTTTATATAACCTTTTATATTTGAATTTCTTGTCTCATATTTTAGGAGTCTGTTAAAAATAGTATAAAAACTATCTCCATTCCAATCTTTCCTTTTTAGGTGTTTACCTAAAAATTTTATTAAATCTTTATCTTTACAATTATAAATACATTTTATCAACTCCCTCTGATCTCTTGAATTAGTTCCTGTTTCTAAAAATTCACTATTCCCTCTAACCAATTTTTTACACCTCTTTTTTCACTATACCACATTTTTTCACCTTTACACACATTCTATTAAGGTGCAAAAATGTGTTAATAGTACCTACACTATCTGTTTTTTAATGCAATAACTTTTCACCTTATCCGCCATTGTTTCTTTATAAAAGAAAAACACCTCATATGAGATGTTTCATCAATTTTTTATAAATCTATATTACTGCTCTAAAACCTCTTGGATAGATTGGTCTAAAATATCCATTGCCAGCTCTAATTCTTGTTCCTTAATAATCAGTGGTGGCGTGAGTGTAAGCACATTTTCTTGTGATACTTTAAAACTTAATCCCTTCTCCATACATTTATACATTACTTGTTCTGCTTCGACTATAGCTTTTTCTTTCGAATGGCGATCCAATACTAGTTCTACGCCATATAAAAGACCGATTCCTCGTACATCACCTATAATTTCATACTGCTCTTGCATCTTTTCAAGTCGTATTCTCATATACTCTCCTAATTGATTAGCCTTTTCTATTAATTTAAAATCCTCAATATAATGAAGAGTAGCCAATGCTGCTGCACAGCCTAGCGAACTTTTTTCATGCGTATAATGACCAAGTGCAATATCTTGGGCAACATCAAGTTCTCCTTTTACGAGCATCGCCGCCATCGGAAACACGCCTCCACCCAATCCTTTTCCCAATAAAACAATATCTGGAATAACTCCAAAGTTTTCAAAAGTGAACATTTTTCCTGTTCGTCCTAAAGCAGTTGGAATTTCATCAAAAATCATTAATATATTATTGCTATCACAAATATTGCGTAAACGTTGATAGTACTCTTTTGGTGGGATATGCACGTCTGTACAACGAACAGGCTCTAAAATAATGGCACCGATTTCATTTTCTCTTTCTAGTATATACTCTAGATAATCAAGGGATTTAAACCTACCATTGTCATCATCAAACAAACCGCGATATGAATTGTAAGGCGCTATATGTAGACTCCCTGGCATTAATGGGCCCATACCGTTACGGAAAAGCGCTTCTCCTCCAACTGAAATCGCGTCTAAAGAGGCGCCGTGAAACGAATCCCACATCGATATCGTTTTAAATTTACCTGTTGCCTTTCGAACAAGCTTTAAAGCCATACCAACAGCTGAAGTTCCTCCAGGAGCCAAAAGTACCTTATTTAAAGGTTCTGGTGCAATATCAACTAATTTTTTTGCTAACTGGATTGCAACTTTATTTGTATAACGTCTTGGTGAGAATGGAAGTGTATCCAACTGCTCTTTTACGGCACGAATAACATACTCATTCCCATATCCTATTTGATGAACATTATTCCCATGAAAATCCATATACTTCCTTCCGTCTATATCCTCTATGTAAATGCCATAGCTTTTTTCTATAATATTTAAACAAGGAGTAGAAAGAGACTGATGTAAATAATACTTGGCATCATCGTTTATAAACTCAAAAGATTCTTTACTTAAATGATTTTCTTGCCAGACAGAACGAGTTTTTGTTAAATTAATATCCCCCTCTGTTCTTAAAACTTCAATGTTTTTATCCATGATTTTTTCTCCTCTCCTATTAGCTAATCATTTCTCTCACTTAAACAAACTAACATATGCTTTTTAATTAGATATTAATATTCTGTAAATCTTTTCACTTAATGATTTTGTTACACAGTTGTAGTGAAGCAATCATTATACCTAAGCTCATAGAACTCCGAAGAACCAAAGGAGATTTTAACAAAAAAAGACATACCAATAAGGCATGTCTTTTTGTTAATTTTCAATTCTATATCCCTTGCAGTCAATTATTTACCTATATATAAAACTTTGAATTGACACATATACTAAAAATAAAAATACACCTATTAAGAAACAGCCGTAAGCTTTTCTCTCACTTTGATATGCATTAATGCCTAAAGTTAACATCGATAAACTTAAGAAGAATATCGTTACGAAATTAAATTGATAATCACGTGTGATAAGTCCATAAGTTGAAAGCGCGATTACGATGATTCCAAAAACAATTGGTAGAATTTTCAGCATATCCTTTCACTCCTCTTTAAATTACATCTTTATTTATCATACAAAAAGATACTATGGAGATAACTATAAATTTCCAACTCATCTTCTTTACTTATCGTTCTCCAAAAGCATAATTGATGCAATGAAATGTTTTGGTATTTCGATGTTCAAATGCATTTTCACCATCCAACTTGTCTCTCTCCCGACTTATCCATTTACAATTTGCTTTACATCCTCAATTATTTCGTTAAGTTTCCACCACATGTTAGCCACTTCTACTAAAATGACTACCTTAACTCAAGACTTCCGCTTCTATCTGTATCACATTTACATAATAAGGTAATCTATATTGTACTAAAGCACTACCTTTTATAAGCGCAATGTATAGATTTCCCACAAAATTCTTTAATAACAATTTCACCATTGTTATACTTCTCTAATGATAATGCTTGATTATCTATTCCGCTTTGTGTTGATGCAAACGTCGACGTTTTTTGTGCTACAATTTATAGAAAATACATAATGAGGTTAACAATATGGCATTTATCAGGAAATATATCTATCTCTTCTACTTTTTATCACTATTTTTAATTTTATTGATTCGTGATTATTTGAAATACGGTAATTGGAACTTGCTTAGCAACTTTTTCTTTTCTTTATGGACCGTCCTTATTTTTGCTTTCATAAATTGGGCATGGACTAGTAAAAAATATAAAAAGCAATAGCATTTATCTCTATCTGTATCATATAACGACGCAGCAGCTTTTTTAAAGAAATTGACATCATTTGTAACAGAGTAATAGATTTGTAAACACCGTTTTAGCAAACCTTTTAAACTTGTTTAGCTTCCGATGAAATAATGGAATTATTACAGTATCAACAATTATTTTCTTTTGGATTAACTATTGCAACACCGATGGACTCCTAAGTCTGTTTAAATCATAGTTGTGCGTTATAAACCTATGATATGCCTCAAATTCCTTTTAGTGCAAAATAAAAAGCACTTTTTTAAGTGCTTTTACTCCTTGAAATTTTAAAATTAATTTTGCTCATTTAAATCATCTGGTTTTACGGATATACTGTTGTATTAATTACTTCACCATTTGATTCATTTTTATAAGTAACGGTTACTTGATTTTTTTCTAGATCTACTCCATTAAACAGTTGATAGAACATACCCATCAGAACAAGTTCAGCTGTAGCGTCGACGTCTAGGGTGTTTTCTAATTCTTCTGGGTTAACTAAAAGTGTGAACTCAGAATATGTATTATTGTAACTTATATCCTTAATAGAAGTAATCTCTTCATCTGTTTTAATCTCTTCTATGAACACGATAATCTCTTCTTCCATATCGTTCAAGATTTCTTTGTGCTGTGATTCAGACATTCTAAACGTTAAAGAACCATCATCGTTCTTAATTACTTCTTGAATACCCTCGTCTTTGGCATCAGCAATCACTGTATCTATATCTTCACCTTCAAAAAAATCAGCCGGTAACGTTACCTCAACATTTAATAGCTCTTTATCGACCTTAAGTGGTTTGCTCACAGAAGTCTTTTCAGTTGTATCTGCAGCAACCTCCTTTTTGTCTCCACTCTCCTTTTCTGAATCCGCACTACATCCCGCAAAAATAATTCCAAATAACAATAATAATGGTAATACTAATATTTTTTTCATAATTAATTCCTCCTCATAATAAATATACATAATTTGGAGTTAATTTACTAGTTATTTTTAGATAAACGCTATTAAAAATAGATTAGGGCTTTGCCTCCTTCTCTTCCCTTATACGAAAATAGACAGTAGGTTTCAGTCTATCTATCATGTAACTCGACTACTAAAGCATTATAAATACTTCATTAAGTCTAGATTATGCGTGGGTTTTCAATCATGAGGGAATTTTTTTATTGACTGGTTTTTCACTGGAAATACGGCTTTAACTGCATCAACTATATATGTAGCAGAGCAGAATAATGATGTTGCAATAACAATTTAGGAAAGTACAATGCGTTTAGATTTGTTAAACGAAGAGGTGAAAATTGAAAATGCTGATGTTGGAAATATAATTGTTACAAAAGGTGATTATATAGAGACTTTGCCAACGCATGCAATAGATAGTTATGGTAATAGCGTATTTAATTTATAAATCCGTTACTAGTGGACTGATTATAAAATTACATAGCGGGGAACAATCAGCTCAAACGACTAGACTGGCTGGCTCGTTCAAATATGGACATATACATTAGGAGTTCTTGGTGCAATAACTAGCTTAGGGTTAGGTGCTGGCGGAGGAGCTATTTGTAGGTACAGCGGGTGTAGCTATGTCAGGCGCGCTGTCCTCTTGTTTTGATTAGTATATGGGGGAATTGCGAGCTGGATTTAGCTCAATGTTTTAATGGGCCAATGATATTGGCTTATTATGTCTGTTATTGGTCATGTGAATTTTTTAACACTAGAAACAAATTGATATTGAGCTTTCTTGAATCCTTTAAATTTTGTTTAATTTTAAACATAGTGTTTGGCATTACTTATCAGCTTAAAACTAAAATAAATACTATAAAAGTTTTCAGTATAACTTTTATAGAGGATGAGATTACTCTCAGTTTGTCGCCAAACTCGGGTTCTGTAGAGGTTTTTTGGCAGTGATTAGCTGAAACCTAATGATCTTGGACTTTTACTTCATTCAGATGAAAGGTATTGTCCCCCTCCCTTATAACAATTAATTCCTCTTCTAATAAAAATTCTTTGAATAATTGATTTGCATGCTCAAAAGTTAAATTACAAATATTGTATTCTCTCACCATATACCCAAAATCTTGATCAAATAAAGCATACGTTTTTTTTAGGGATACATTATAAGATTCATTATGGAAAAATAAGCACCATGTCCCGCCACTTTTTTGTTTTAAAAAAATACCTTCAAATTCACCATTAGTATCATAAAATCCAACATGTAGATGGATATCTTCTTCAAAATTCATAGATAATGATAATGCTCCTTCCCTTCCTATAATAACTTTCATTTGTAAGGCAACTTATCCTCCCTTCCAGTAAGAACTGGAAGGAATACTGCTGACTTTAAATCCTTTAGTACGCTCTATACTTTCGACATACTATAAAATAAGAAAATATTTGATTATGATATTATAGTATAGTAGTTTTGTTGTAAACAAGGGGAGAATACAATGATATATATAAAAGGAAATAAAGTTACATTACGAACAGCTACTCCTTCCGATATTGAAAATATCTATTTTTGGAAGTATGTTGATGAGAAACAAGAAGCAAAGAAATGGAACGGTCCATATATTCCAGAAAAACATAAGTCTAAAGCTGCGTTTTTAAAGGAATGGACAAAAGATGAACAATTATTTGAAGATGTTCCAAGTTCATTAATCATAGCAGTAGACGAACAGTTTATTGGTGTTGTCGGTGCTTATTGGGTAGATAAAAATACTAACTGGCTTGAAACAGGGATTGTCACATATGATACAGCTTATTGGAATGGTGGTTATGGTTCAGAAGCTTATCGCTTATGGATTGACTATCTTTTTGAAAATACACCCCTCCATCGATTAGGGATGTCTACTTGGTCTGGTAATGAAAGAATGATACGAGTAGCCGAGAAATTAGGGATGCAATTAGAGGCAAGAATTAGAGATGCACGAATTGTTGATGGAAAATACTATGATGCTATAAAAATGGGGATTTTACGAAGCGAGTGGGAACGACAAGAAACGAATTAGTATCTATGATGCGCTGAAGAGATTAGACGCTATCATCAACTTTATAGTATAGTTAACATATATTACATAAAGAGGTGCATTTATGGAGAATAGTAAATTGATTTGTAAAGCTTGTGGTGGTGATTCCTTTGTAAGCGGTCAAGTTGGTAGTGAAACAAGTCAAGGTAATGTAAGACCTATTGGATCCGTATTTTCTGTTGGTTCTCCATACATTTTTAACTTTTGTAAAGATTGTGGTGAAGTAGCTTCCATTAAGGTTACAAAGCCACAAAAATTTACATAGCCTCTTTTTTAGGTTGATTTTAAAGTTACACTGATGCACAAAGGGTTGTTTCAATTGACAAAATTCGGAAAGTACTTATATATCACTTTCATTATGATCGTTTTTTTACTATCATCCATTTGGGATTATTTCAAAAATAATCATTGGGCTTTACTTGAAAACTTTCTTTTTTCCTTATGGATAGCTGTTTTTTTATTTATGGCAGCAATACTACTTAGAAAAACAAAAGTGAAAGAGAAATAACATAGACTAGAACAAAAACCTTGAAGGGACTGAACTATGCGCAGATGGCAATATTTTTTATCTAACTGATTAAAAATATTGGAGGTATAAGCATTGATAAAAGAACTACACACTCAAAGATTACATTTAAGAAGAATGGCTGTATCAGACTCACCTCACTTGTTTAAACTTTGGTCTGATCCAGATGTAACGAAATACATGAATATCACTACCTTTACGCATGAAACGCAAGCAACAGAGATGATTGAACTTCTAGAAGGATTAGCTCATGCTGGTGAAGCGATACGGTTTAGCATGATTGAAAGGAACTCCAACGAAATAATAGGAACATGTGGATTCAATTCAATAGACTTAGATAATGCAAAAGTAGAAATTGGTTATGATATCGCGAAAGCCTATTGGGGCATGGGGTATGCTCCTGAAGGTATAAAGGCACTTATTGAATATGCTTTCGAAACTTTAAAAATCAATAGAATTGAGGCAAAGGTAGAACCTGCAAATGTAAATTCTATAAAAGTGTTACAAAAGCTTCATTTTACATTCGAAGGAAAGTTAAGACAATACGAAAATTCAAAAGGGAATTTTATAGATATTAATATTTATTCTCTCCTAAAAACAGATTAATTTTTGAATTTGGCCTATATCATTTTTTGGTATAGGCTTTTTTGTTTGTCATATAAGGCGTATCCTTGCCTACTAAGTAATCTGGCTGTTTTTAAGTCCTGCCCATTGTCAAATAGTGACTTTTCACAATGGTTTGCTACTTTCTCTAAGACCTATGCAAATAAATATTACTAGCCAGTTTTCTAACACGGATAGGGTTGTTAGCAATGTTCATTCTGATAAAATAATCTGGATTGTCTTTTGAGATAATTACGCGGCCAAGCTCATCCTCATAAATGTTCCATCCAAATAATAAGAACGTTATATTCACATGGATTAAATTAGACTTAATATATAAATAGCCAATTATCATAAACAAAATCCCATTTGTAATCAAAGTACTTATTTCTTTAACATTGATGGCTAGTAAAGGAACGATATATGTCACTAAGTAACTTAAAATCTCTTCATTTTTTCTTGCTACGCGCTCACTAACAATCGTGCTGTTTAATTCACATTTCCTAATATACCAAATCGGTAAAAAGGAAAGGGAAAATAATACGACCAAGATAATAGTAACGGTAAACGTTACTTGATCTTCACTAAATGACTGCCAATCAATATTTTCATAAGGGAATATGGAAAGAGCAACAATGACATATAATGGAGAGTATGACGATATAAACAGAAACAATTTAAAAAGATTTGTCATTTTTCCTCCACCCTTTCTTAATAAATTACCTTAAATCATCTCTGCCTCTTTCACCCGTAAGAACAGTTTTATAATAAGCATCATTCAGTAACTTGACGATATCATTCAATTGTTTTTTATCTGTATATTTTATTTTTGACTTTTCTTCGTTTAATTCTATATTTAAGTCAAATTCTTTAATAATTTCTTCTATTTTATCAAAATTTTCAACGAACCTTGTCATTCTCTCAGGCTTTGTCATTAATCGCGAAACTCTTTTAACTATATTACCATCTTCAATGCTATCATTTTTAAATTGTTCAAAGCCTTCTAATTTATTCGTTTCTTCAAAAGCACATAAGACCGAATTCGTATTGTGCACATACTTTGTTTTCAAATCGAAAATTCGTTGCACTGAAACATTATTTACCACTAGTATTTCGTTGTCATAAATAAGTAAATCGAACCCTGGTTCAATGCCAATAAATGAATCTGAGACTTTTCTAAAAGTAGTATCCGCAATGATTCCCCAAAGCCCTTTAGAAAACTTCTTAAATTGCGGAATGCGATTTAGGAAATAAGCATACTTCCCTGCTTCTATTTCAATTTTTATACAGTATAAATCTTTTTGCACATCTTCATTCAATGATTCACCCGGTTCCTGTAAACTTTTGAATAAATGATCATAAGTTATTCCTATATAGGATGACTTACAATACTCCACTACGCCATTCGGTCGACCATTTTCATTAAATTCTAGTTGCTCTTTTCCAACAAGCTTATCAATAGTCGGCTGGATAATATTGATTATCTCTTTTTGTAAAGAATGGCTTATTGATGGTTGAAATGAAAAATAGTCTAACATATCGTGCGTCTTAATCTTTTCAATTAAAAACAAACTTACTTCAAATGTACCACTCAATAAGCGTTCTGAAATTTTGCTGTTTATGAGCTCGATATTCAATAATAATCCCCCTTCACTCTTTGATAATATGAATAAAATCATACAATATTTGTTTTTTTCCAGTAAATCAACATACATCCATAATGGCTGTCGTAACGTAATTATTTAATTATGAGCAAGTTACATAAAAATTGATAACAATGCTCTTTTTCTTTAAAACATTCATGCAAATTTATATTTTCAATTTCATAAAATTTTGGTGTTTTACGAATGGTATATTTGCCAATAACGATTTCTTCATCAACCATAAGTTTTGTTACTGCCTCATAAATAGGATCAATCGAAAAGCCAATGATTTCATAAATATTCACATTTCCCATATTTATCCCCCTTTATTTCACTATGCTAACGTCTGAAAAAATATGATTCATTTAAGAGTTAAATTTTATTTGCGTAAAGAAACATTAAAACTGTTCACAAAATTTAAAACATTATTTGAATAAAAGTACTTAATATGAAAGCGTGTCTTTTTAGATGTAGGAAAACATACAAGGAAGATGGTTACGTGTACATATAGTAGCAATATAGGAAAGAAAGGAGGACTAACGTGGAAAAACAACCAAATTATTTTAAAAAGTTTAAGCTTAAATCAAATCCGAATTGTCATTGCCATTGTTGCTGTTTTTGTTGTAAGTGTAATTGTAAACCACCATTTTTACCTTTTCCGCCAATTTGCAACTATCTAGTGTATGTTACGGATGCTGGTCAAATAGAAACGCCCGGTAATAGAGTTTCAGTAATAAATACAGCAACCAATACTATCGTCGCTTCCATTCCGGTGGGAACCGCTCCTTTAGAAGTAGCAATCACCCCAGATGGCGCATTCGGTTATGTGCCTGCATACTTTTCGAATAATGTAACAGTATTTAGTACGGCAACGAATATGGCAGTGGCCACCATCCCAGTTGGAATCAATCCTCTAGGTGTTGCCATTTCACCAAATGGAACATTGGCTTATGTTTCTAACCAAGGCTCTAATACGGTGTCTGTCATAAATACAACTTTAAATACGGTAACTGCAACTATTCCGGTAGGTCTTGCACCACAGGGAATAGCTTTTACACCCAATGGTGCATTTGCCTATGTTGCAGATGAAAATTCAAATGCAATATCAGTTATTGATACGCTAACGAATATAGTTGTAGCAACAATCCCTGTAGGAGCTCGCCCAAGATCCATCGTTTTTACACCGAATGGACAATTTGCTTATGTCACAAATGAAGCGAGCAATACAGTATCCGTTATTAATGCAAATATGAATACAGTAATGGCTACAATTCCTGTTGGTAATGGACCTGTTGGAACAGCTATTACACCCGATGGATCATTTGTTTACATTGTAAATAAAGGTAGTAATACAGTATCTGTTATAGATACGTCTACAAATTTAGTCATTGCAACAATTCCTGTAGGCATCTCCCCTGACCAAGTAACCATCCTACCGAATGGAACGTTTGCATATGTCACAAATCAACTAGATAATACGGTGTCTGTTATACATATCGCAACAAATATGGTAGTTGATACAATTCCTGGATTTAATGGACCGACTGGTATAAAAACAGGAACAATTTGTATATAAAATTAATTGGATTATTTAAAAAAACCAGAATTAATCTACATATTGTAGCATCTATTCTGGTTTTTTAATGATTATTGATCCATCCATTACTAAATTTACTCTAAATATTCTTGGGCTAGTTGCTGATTTTTATAAATCCCCATACCTGTCTTCAATTTTTTAAATCCCATTTTTTCATAAAAAGGAACATTACCAGTTGTTGCAATTAACTGAATGCATGAAACATTTTCTAACTGCTGCTTCATATCTTCCAAAAGCATCCGTGCAATTCCTTGGCCTTGAAACTTTTTATGGACAACTACATCATAAATAGCTGCATTAAATACCCCATCTGAAAGCGCTCTAACAAAACCTACAATTTTGCCATCCACCAATGCAACTACAACATGAGTACTTGCATTAAAAACCTTCTCGATGATAAGTTCGTTATGTTTATGCCATCCAACAGATTGATAAACTTCTTTTAGCATCCTAATATCTTTCTCTTCTATATCGTATTTAAGCAATACCACCTTATCCCCCACCCTTTCTTTAATTTTCAAATAATTCAAATATCTATTCATCCCTCATTGTACTATATTTTCTAGGTGTATTATTCCAAATTATGGCCTGTTTTTCTTCAATAAAAAACGCCATATCACTAAAGATATGGCTTTGCTTTAAAGCTAAATTAAAAATAATAAATGTACTACTGAAAGAATGCCTAACGAATGTATAATCGCTCTTGAAAATGCATGTTTAAAATTATTTCGAGGATGTCGTTCAAAAAACAAATGCAATATGGAATGAACAATAAAAAATATATCTAAAATCCAAAAAAGAATCGTTTGATACTGACTAAATAATAACAAAAATATAATTATGTAAAGAACTATATGAATCAATGTGAATACTTTGTAAGCTTTCTCATCTTCCATATCCTTTAGTACAACAAACAGCCGCCACTCCGAGCGCCTAATCGCATCCATTTCATGCACAAGAAATAAAGAAAGGTTCAATAAAAACAGGGCAAGCACTAAATCAGGCATTTCCAATCTCCTCATCTTTTTCCTTCATGTTACTATAAAAAGATAGTCTAAAACGAAGAAACTCTGCCAAAATATGTCGAAATCAAGTCTTAAAAACTAGAGAAGTGCCCCATTTTCTCACACCTAATGGCTATTAGGTGTCCAGTCAATAAGTAAATTCGTAGCATGGTTTTTCGTCCATTCTAAAAATTCATTCACATTTCGAATCCCAAATTCTATTACAGCCTGATAAATAAATATTGATGAATAACTTAAATTAGTTTCTAGTAAAGCTTCTTTAATATCAAGAATAGCTTTTCTCGAAGTTTCTGTTAACGCTTTTTTCATAAAAGGCACCAAATCTTTAGAGAGTGCTCCTTGACGTCCATTTGAAAAAAGCCACATATCGATATTCCACTCTTCTTGATTAGCTAAATAAATGATTTTAAAATAATAGCCTTGATAATCAGAATCCATATAATTTTTATATTTTAGTTCCACTACATTTTGATTGTCTACTAATGGTGCCAACGCCATCATTACTTTTTCTGGAATTAATTCATCACTAAATGTCTCCATATCAATATCAGGCGATACGATTAAATCATAAGCGGTTGCACCCACTACAAAACAAGTCCCTATCGTACTCCATCTTTGCATTAATTGTAATTCATCTAAAATTTTTAATGCTCTTCCTTTTTTTCTATTTGCCCTGTCTAAACTGTTCATGTCCATCACCTTATTTCCAAAATTAAGTATTATGATAGAATAAACAATTGTAAAATAAAATGCAAATTATTGATTAAGACGACAGCGGAAATAACATACGCTTTGAAATTTTATCTACGAACAAATAAAGAACAATCATCTGTTACACGCATCATTTTATTCCTTTGAAAAAAATTTCGAATCAATCGTATCGATAACTGAAGAGATAGCAAAAAAATACCCCATGTCCATTTTCTCTTCATATGTTAAATTATTTGAATCCTTATTAAGAAAAACAATCCATTCATTTTCTAATTCACTCATATTTTTTCCGTATACTTCCGCTACTTTTTTTGACAAATCCTTTTCATTGTAAATCTGTTCAAACTTTTCTAACCCGTAAGTCTCTACTAAATATGTTACAAAAGAAGAAGCATGTGTATAGCTCATCAATCGAAGGGTAACATCTTTTTCAGTTATTAGGACAGGGCGAAAATAGGATTCATCCAGATTAGAATCTATCAAATTACTAATAGGGATTAATTTGTTTGCATCCATAAAATATTTTACAAGTTTATGGGGATATGTTTTATTTTCCCCGTACTTTTCTTCCAAATAACTAGCAAAACCCTCTTGTGTAAAATACCCACTGCTTGTATCAAAATCTTTACCATAGCCCAGTAAGGAATGTGTTAATTCATGTATTAGTGGGTATCCGTCTTCCTTCACGCCATATAGCTCGATTCTAGATGCCAAGCCCAATGAATCAAGGTCTCCTTCATTGAGATAAACGTTGATTTTATCAGAAGGAACATAACCAGTTTGAATCGAATTATGTATTACTTCATAGGCTGTTAGAAGTTCATCTTTAATTTCTTCCACTTTTTCTTGTGGAACCTTAATGTTATTAATAATCTCAAAGGTTACTTTCCCATCAGGTGTCACTACAATCTGTTCATCCTCATATTCTTGTTCTTTCGGTACAACTTCATCTTGTGTACAAGCCGTTAATAAGCAGATAAACACAACAAAAACCACACTAAATTTATACATTTTTACCTCCTAAAAACCAATATTTTTAAAAATATACGTTTGGAAATTCAAAAAGTTTCATATTTAGTATAAAAATTTATGTTAGTGTGCTTGCATTGGGAACTGCATTTTACACTTTACGAGCAGTCAAAATTGGTTGATAATAACCTGTATTTTCAGGGAAATGCCATTCAATATTGACGAAACCAATCATACGTAGTACTTTGTTAATTTCTTCCCTTAACAGTGCCCTGTATTGCGTACTATTATGTTTTGTTTTCCATTCACCGTTAATTTCTCTCATAATAAATTGTTTTACTGTATACGTTTTTCCATCTTCTGCCCAATCATAGACTTGAAAAGTCATTCTCTTTCCTTCGTCCAAAATATTTGGATGTGTTGTAATTATTTTCTCTATAACCATCGCATCGTAATCTCTTATCGTAACTAAAAGTAAACCGTTATGATGAAGCTTTTCATACATATTTTGACAAACTTTGTGCAAATCTTTATCTGTTAGTAAATGCGGTATTGCATTATCCGCCGATAGCACAATATCAAATAAGCCTGATACATATGTATTGAGCTTGCGAAAATCTGCTACTCCAAAGTTTATTTTCACTCCATAACGGGCTGCTTCTTTTTTAGCTCTCTTTACAGATACAGCACTAATGTCAGTAGCGGTTACATGAAATCCATAATTTGCCAAACCAATTGCTTGTGTACCAATGCCACACGAACAATCTAATAAAGAAACCTGCCGCGTCGAAGATAAGTTTAACTTCGATTGGATAATTTTATATAGAATTTCACTTTGCCGAGCAATGGCTAAATGCCAATCAACAAATATTAGATGATAATCTTCTGCAAGTTCATCATAAAATTTTAATACCGAATCTTCCAATGTTAATTCCCCCAAATCGGTCCTTTGTAACACAAACTGCTATGTCCATACTATGAAGAAAAAATAAAGTCTTATAAAAGCATGAATTTTTTATTATTCTATATACATCATTACATTGAGAGGTGTGATAAAGTGGCAAAAGTATTTAAAATTGAATCACCTAAATTGCCTTTAGCATTAGAAAAAGTAAATATTCAAGATATTTTTTATGAAGAAGATCCGTACTTATCCAATTGTGTTATCGCCAATACGGTCATTGACAATATAGCTATTGATAGACTTATTTTATCAAAAGTACTCTTTAAAAATGTTAGATTCATAGATGTATCTTTTAGAAAAATTGATTTGACTGATGTAATTTTTGAAAACTGTGATTTATCAAATGCCAGCTTTAGGGAAGGCTTAATTCACAGAGTTACATTCGACAATTGTAAAGTATTAGGATTGAATTTAGCAGAAGCTCATGTAGGAAATGTTTCGTTTGACAATTGCATTGCAAATCTATGTGATTTTACAGAGACTCGTTTAAAACAGGTCATTTTTAATCATTCATCGCTACAAAGCGCCAACTATTTTGAATGCAAATTTAATAAAGTCATTTTTAATGAGTGTGATATTAACGATGTGGATTTTTCTCAAACATCTTTAAAAGGTATTGATATTAGCTCATGTCGATATGAAAGGTTGAATGTTACTTTGGAAAGTATAAAAGGTTGCGAAGTATCTTCTGAACAAGCTGTTGGATTTGCATCATTACTAGGTTTAAAAGTTAAATCGTAGCTCACTACAGGATTAAAACTGTTAGGAAACAATAACTCCCATACTTGCGCAATTACTCTTTTGTATGGAGGGGCTTACCATAAATAGTAGGTGAGCAACACTATAAGTATTTTATTTTCAATAAATCTACAGTTCGCACAAAAACAGCACTGCACATTTTAGACGATGACATTTGTTCAAAACATCTTTCGAGGTTTATACTTGCTACTATTCCATGTTTCAAATTATTTAGCAAATAAAGTTTTCACTATATTTCGCTATTTATTTCGATGATATTCAATATTGTTCTTTACTTCTTTACTTCTTTACTTCTTTACTTAATGAAAGAATAAACATTAGTGTCATAAGGCATATTATTTTGATGCATAAAGTTTCTTAAAACCCCTTCTTTTTCAAAACCCAATGCTTCCAATAGCTTATTCGAAGCTTCATTTTCCGTAAAAACAATGGCTCCTATGCGCACCAAATTCATCTCTTGAATACCATAGGAAATAACTTTACCCACAGCTTCCTTTGCATAGCCTTGCCCCCAACTATTAGGGAAAAGTGCATAACTGATATCCGCTTTTTTATGCTCAACAGACCAATCTTGAAAACCAATTGTACCGATAATTTCTTCTTGTCCTTGCACGGATATTCCCCATTTAATGCCACGTTTTTCTTTGAAATTAGTAGAAAAATTTTGGATAATCTGTTTCACTTGCTCTAAGCTCGTTAACGGCTTCTGCCCATAATGACGTAAAACGTCTGGATTTGAAAAACAACTTAATATTGCTTGCGCATCATTTTCTGTCAGTTCTCTTAGCACTAAACGCTCGGTATGTAATATTGGAAACATGCTTTTCCCTCTACTTTCAAAATCGTATTTTTACCATTCTATAACAATAGCACATTATTTACATTACTTATTCTGCGTAGTACTCTAATTTAAAAAGCAGCCATTTAGTATCAATACACTTAATGGCTGCACATCTATATGTATAGAACCTGTTAACTTAGCTTTCATTACGATTAAAATCCTTTTTAATAAATACAACTATTCTGTTGTATTTATTGATACTGATCGGCTTCACCACCAATAATAAGAACAACGCCATAATACAAACAACCATGGCGGTATACATTATTGTTTGCATAATATAATAATATGTCAAATACGGAGGTGCATACCAATATATCCAACTACTTGATAACATGATCAAAAGCCACCCTAGCAATATTTGCACAAGGAAGTCCCTGCTTTTTTCTTTCATATACATTACCGATTTTTTGAAAACAAGAGACATTATTTTCAAATAAACGAAGCCAATTAAAGCACTCAATAAAATATTAAAAAGAGAATTCATAAGAAATCCTCCTTCTATAATTTTTACATCTTCATTATTATGGTATGCCATGATATTTTTATTTGATAATTATTAAACTGTTCTAGACTATATTGAAAAGCACCTCACTTTAAAGTGAGATGCCTCCTAATTTATTGCGGTACTTCTTCCGCTAATTTCAAAAATCTAGCAAGTTTTTTTGTTTTCTAATTCTTCCATAGAAACTAAATGGTTATATATCATTAAACTTCAAAAACTTCTTTTGACTATGCTTTATTTGCTATCATACTCCTTTTTAATTTTTATTAGGATTTTGTTATATATAGATATGCTAATATTTTTAACGACCAACAATAAGAATAATGATACAATGCAAACACCCATTGCTACATACATTATCGTTTGCATTATATAATAAGGATAAAATGGTAGTGTGTAATAAAATATACAACCGCTTGATATCATAACCATTAGCCAGCCAGGAAGTCTTTGTGCAAGAAAGTCCGTACTTTTTCTATTCATATACATTACCGATTTTTTAAAAATAAACGATATTAATTTAATATAAACGAATACTATCAAAGCGCCCAATAGAATTTCAAGGAAAGTATTCAAAACAATCACCTTATATGGTTACTTAGTTTTATTTTTAATTATGGTATAGCATTATATTTTTCCTTTGCTTTAAGGCATAAATTAACATAAGTAAATACAATAAGAATTGTTCCAAAAACAGGTATACTTTTTCCTAGGCTTTTAAATATCTTTTTAATTAATTCCCATGATAATAGATTACCACCCTTAACAGCATCCCAAACAGCTGTAGATATTCCTATTAGACCAGCCGTAGCGATAATTTTCTCTTGTGCCACAATATTATTAGCTGCTGCTTTAAAATCTCTATACTGCCATTGTTGCTTCGTTGTCGTTTTAGACATCGTACCAAAAATAGCATAGGCATTATTATTATTAGGTGATTCCTCCCAACGAATAGCCGCAATATAAGAACCGCCAGATGCCCCCTTTGAGGCAGTCAGTGTTTTTAATTTAGGATTAATATTATTATAAGATTGTTGTTGGAAAGTACCATTAGTATTATATTGAGGATTATTTTTGTTTATTTTCACTTCCACACTATTCGGATTAGTAAGTTCTTTAATCATTATTTCTTCTGTTGTTTCCATTATCCTAATAACTTTCTTATCTATTAATTCTTTCTCGTTATTAGGAGAAATATTAAATATTTTTTGAGTAATTTCATCCGTTCCATCAGGTTTACTGATTACATCTTCAACGTACTCAAAAATATTTCCTGCTTCATCTTTTAATTGAAAAGCTGAATGATTACCATTATCATAAAGCAACGTAAAGCTATTATATTCTGAAGCTAGCGTTAAATTATTTTCGTAACTTGCAATTGTCAATAATGTTGGAGATGCAACAGTAGAAAATACCAAAATTACTACTAAGCAACAAATAAATTTTTTCATACTAATCCTCCTATAAACATTAAATTTTAATCTGTTTATAAGTTTTCAGAGTATTAAAATTATTTACAGCCGAACATTATCATAGTATTTTTATTAATGGGTATCTAATACTACCCACCTCATTAAGATTTGGACACGTATTCTCCTATGTCTCACTAAATCTAGTTAAAATTTATTTTAACAATTACGGATAGCATTTCAATATTCAAACTAAAAATCAGGGTTATTTAACTATTATTTTGAAGATAATTCAAAATAAATATATTTACTGAATTATTAATTCTTATACAAACTTTGTAGCAATTTGCTAAAATTTTATTTTATTTGATATGTAATGGCGAATATGAAATTTTATCGATTGGTATGTAACGAGGTATACAGGTTTACGATTTGTTTCAACTAAAAAGCACCCCCTGTGAGGTGCTTTTTTTATTGCGGTACTTCTTCTAATAATTTTTCAAAATCTAATAGATACCCGCCAAGTTTTGCTTTTTCTAACTCTTCTATATATTCTTCTTTTCGTTCGGTTAGTCTGTCTTCAAGTGTGTTTTGATAGGCTGGAAATAGATTGTAATCTACTGGTTTCCCCATAAGTTCACCTCTTATATTATATTTTTTATTATTATAAGATATATTGATAATTTCTGACAATTGAAAACAACAAATTTGATTAAAAAGATCGACAATGTCACATGTAGATAGACTTATCCTTGCGCATACTCACTATACTATTTCCCTATGCATTACAATGCACTTTGAATTTCTTGCATAAATTAGGAATATTTTTCTTAATCAACATTTCGTATTTGTCGAAAGAGCAGTATTTTACTAAAAGTTAACTATCACTCACGATTATTTAAAAAGTAATTAACTAAATAATCCATAATTGGTATAATAATTATAATCATAGAAACACACGTAACTTTATAAATAATAAAGTATTTATTTTTTATCTAGTTTGCAGGCTAATAGCTAGTTATCATAACTATTTCATCATAATAATAGTAGTGTAAAGCAAATTTAGCTTTGCACCTCCTGATTTGTTGGTTAGGGTCACTCTGGTCCAGTGACCCTTTAATCATTTTTCCATTCCAATCTACAATCTTTATACGTGATTAAATATAAACGAAAGCAAGTGAGGTCAATATGGCATTCTGGTTAAATGTTCAAACATTAATCTGGTTATTTCCTATTCTTTTCATTATCCACGATTTTGAAGAGATTATATTAGTAGAAAAATGGTTACATACGAATCGAAATAAGATTTATAAACGGTTGCCTCCCAAAATAGCTGACCGAATTGTGAAGCAGTTTTCTATGACGACAGCTCAATTTGCAGCAGCAGTTATTGTTATTTTTTTATTTGTCAGTGCAGCTACTATTTCAGCTATTTACTATCTCTATAATGGTACTAGTTGGAGTTTATACTTTTTTATAGCCGTTTCATTAGTATTTTTTATTCATGCGTTTACGCATATTGGGCAGACAATTATATTCCGCTCTATTGCTCCTGGAACTATTACATCGGTTATTATAATTATTCCATACAGCATTGTTTTATATAGATCATTATGGATGGAGCAAATTGTTACATGGAAAATGATTTTGATATCCTTACCTTTTGGTGTGCTCTTTTTTCCTATAGTGTTAACAGCTCATTGGATTGGCAAAAAGTTTATATAATTTACAAAGTTTCAATAAACCTATTTTATTTTCCAGTTCACTTAAACAGGGTTGTTTATTTTACATATTTCAAATGCTTTTTTACAAATGCCACAATGTATTGTACTTCCTCTTCGGTCATATTCAATAAACTACTAACTCTACGTAATTTTGCTGGGGACTTTAATTGTTCTCTTACTTTATCAATAAACATGTATTTGCACTTCCGTGGATTTACAGTATCCCTAACTTGTTTATAACGTAAGTAAGCATATCGAGCGAAGGCGTTCAACATTTCTCGCTCGTATCCCTCTCGTTCTAAGTTCATGACAGCCGCTTCTATCTCTTCGGTTTCAAAAATCCAGGAGCCATCGGTTAATTGCATACTACCACCTCTTTCCAAATAAACTTGGTAAAGCTTGTTGAAGGCAACGTTCTCTTTATCACATCCATTTATGCTTCAATATTCCTTCAACGCCGTTCTTTCGAGATGTGTTATCCTTCAACACGTTCTTCCCCTCATTATTAAATGCAAAATAAAAAGCCCCACCTAGTTAGATGTGACTCTTTTATTATTTTTATGAAAAACAGCTACCATTTTGTGCTGCGTTAAAAGATCAATTAAACGTTTCATTTTTATGACCTGCTACCTCTATGAGATTATTCCTTTCGACTAACAATCCCCGCATTATATGCTATAATCCACAGATACAGGGTCTTCAGCAGTCTTATCCAAAGGCAGCGGTGGTAGAAAATCTATTTTGATAGGCAAATGGCCTTGTGTCTATTTTCTTGCCATTACTGTGTGGGAATTGTTTAATGTAATATCCTTATAAACACTTTAAAAAGTATCCATTAAGTCACGAGACTTTTAACTACAATCTACTGCTCATCATCCTTTTTATCGTCATTATCCTTTTTCAACTGTGCAAAAGCATTTGCTAAAAACTTTGGAACACGAATGCCCAACTTACCTAAGTTTTCGATTATACTTATACCTTCCATCCCAATTAAAAACAAAATCATGGCGTTACGCATAAAGTTGCCGCTTTCTGTCGCATTGTCCAACTGAACTGCTGCGATAACCATTAAAATCATGGCTGTCTTTTTCAGAAGACCTTTAAACGTTTTACGAGAATCTATATCTTTGATGATCCAACCAACCATTACACCTAATGTTAAGTCGATTGCCATTAATATTGTTAAAGATGTCACCAATTCATCCACACCGCCAATTAGATATACGATTAATGCGGTCATACCTCCTATAAGTGAAGACCAAAATGTATTTGTTTCCATATCATCACCTACTTTCCTCTATATTAGCCCCCCACACAGGTGATAGCTGAAGACATAAAAAAACTACTTTATTTTTCATAAAGTACTTTTTGGATTTCTTCAATCCCTGCCTTCATTTCTAGCATATTCAATTCCTAGACCTATGGAGGTTAACAAAAATACAGAAAGAACTAACTTTTCGTAAATTAATCTCCCTCAAGCTTCTAACCAGTACCTATCATTCTTTGTACTTTTTGGCACAACCATATGCTTTCTACAATTATCTAAAGTGGGCTAAGACATTAGGGGAAACATAAAATTGTCTATGCTTTTTCGCAAATATTGGGTTTGTTTAAAATGAATTATAAGTGTTTAAGCTACTATGTATTTTGAACAGAAAGAACATTTAAAGACCGTGATAAAATTGTAGTGGGAGTAACTCCTTATACATATTAGCAAAAATTAATGTAGTGAATTAGAATTGCTATACTACAGTTTAAAAAGTATGTTATAATGCTTTTACTGACAAACCAAACAGGTAACCAATTCAAAGCTGTAGCGTTTTTATACGCTGCAGCTTTTTGTAATGAAAAACTTTACACATTTTTTTATAAAAAACATTTCTAAAACAGATGGGCTTGAATTGGGATAAATACCCCTCCGCATTTCAACAGGGAACATATTATAAATTGAAGGAAGGAAAGGAGGTATGTTTCATGGGATACTACGGAAATGTAGGAAGCTGGAACAATAATTATTGTGGTGGATATAACTACGGCGGTGACTATTACTATGGTGGCGGCAATGGCTCTACGTTTACGCTTATTGTTGTACTCTTTATTCTCTTAATTATTGTCGGTACTGCTTTCTTATAAAAAATGTTATACAAAGCAATGGCATGCATGATGCCAGCTTTACACTCCTATTAACCCCTTTGGGTCACTTCCCCCAAGTGACCCATTTTTTCATGCTTAAAAAAGAGAAAGTACTTGGATTTCCTACTGTGTTTCGCCTTTCTATACAAAAATTCACTTCATTAGAGTAAATTTGGACAAGTATAGTATTGCGCATATTCGCAAATAGTATAAATGGTGTGATGACACCAAATTAACTACGATGGAGGGATTTTGATGAATTCAATTCGAGAAGGTTTAATCCCAACTATTTTAGGTTCTGCTGTTACGGCTGCTGGATATGCATTAAAGCAAAAAAGCGGTTCTAACAAAATGATTGCCCATACAGTCTTTGGATTTGGTTTAGCACATATTGTGTTAGGTGCAATTGACCTTGTAGAACATCGTCGTTAGAAAATGGAGGGCACACTATTGTGCTCTTCTTTTTTATTTGATGTCGTACTTATTCGCTTGATTTGAATGCTATTGATGTTGGTCAGGCTCAAATAATAACTAGCGGAATACGCTAAAAAACCTCGATAAGTGCCCATTTAATTTGCACTTATCGAAGTTATTTTAACCTAAGCATGCCTATTATTTCTTATTGTTTTCCATTTTATTCGTTGCTTTTTGCACTTCAAGTAATTCCGAAACCTTGACAAATTTATATCCCTGCTTTTCCAGTTCAGGTAAAATTTTTTCGAGCGCTTTAACCGTTTGACCTCGATCTCCGCCACCATCATGAAAAAGAACAATATTGCCTTCCTTAGCCCCTTTCAACACAGTGTTGACAATTTTATTAACACCAGGGCTTTTCCAGTCCATTGTATCTTGGTGCCAAGACCACATCACTACTTTGTATCCTTCTTTTGCAACTGCATCAATCATACCGTCTGTATATTGCCCTTCCACTGGACGGAATAAAGTTGGAGAATATCCACTAATACCGTAAATTGTTTCATGTGTTTGTTTAATTTCCTTCAGTAGATTAGGGATAGTCGTTCTTAAAGGATGTGTATATGTGTGAATGGCTAATTCATGGCCTTCTTCATACATTCTTTGAATAACTGCTGGGTTTTTTTCTGCATTTTCACCGACTATAAAAAATGTGGATTTTGCATTGTACTTGTCCAGAACATCTAATATTTCAGGTGTATATTTTTTATGAGGGCCATCGTCAAAGGTCAATGCAATTATTTTTTCATTTGTTTTTATTTCCCATAGTATTTGCCCTGCCTCTTCATAATATTTTCTTCCTTTATCAGCAGAGAAACGTTCACTTACAAAAAAAATGGAGGCCGCTAAAATACAAAAAGGCACAATATATAGCATTAATTTCTTCAACAACTTCACTTCCCAAAAAAATTATTTAGTACTTTATTATTTGTGGAAATGATTAAAAAATGCTTTTAAATTTGAATTATTAACTGCCATATGAAGTATAAAAAAACAAGTTATGTGCCACAATAAAATTAAAGCCATGAATCTCCCTAATTATTCATTTGCTGTAGCAAACTGTTGCTACAGCTTTTTTTATTAAAATGACGTAAAGCTGTAGATCCTTCGATGACGGAAAAACACACTCATTTTAACTAATACCATCGTTAAAATAAGTGTGTGCAAATAATCTATTAATAGGCGATTCCTACTCGAGACTTCACGTATTCAGAACATTGAATTTGTTGGTAAGTAAATTGTGCAGTGTCTGCCACAGATATTTCATTTCCACCTTCTGGAAGGAAATCTCGCTCTACGCGATATTTACCTGTATAACGTCCATCTGGTAAATATGTAGGACAAACGATTGTCCAATCCATAGTTGATTGCGCTAATAATTTAAAGGCATTGTGATGTTCTTGTGCTGCAAACGTTGACTTTCGTTTTGATTCACTGGATTGATATCGAAGTAAATTAGGCGTTAGACGACTTTGTAAAATTCCAGCTGTCCCGACTGTTATAATTCGGTTCACTTTTTTACTTGCCATTGCATCGAGAATGAGTGGTAAACTTGCTGTTAACGTGTTTGACCCATCCGTATTTAATGCGCTAATAACGACATCTACCTCTGCCATAACTGATATGAGGTCGTTTTTATTTAAGACATTACCTAGTTTAACTTGTAAATTCTCATTCGCTATTATCATTTTACTTGGTGTACGTACTAATGCGATTACTTGATGACCATCGTTTAGTGCAAGGGAAACGATATGACTGCCTACACGGCCAGTTGCACCTAAAACTAAAATATTCAGGAAAATCACCTCTTTCTTTGCGATTATATCATAGATTAGATTAATTTTTGATGCATGCTAAAAGGACACATCTCCTACGAGAGTGCCCTTATATTTTTTATTCTATATGAGACGTTGCAATAGCCTGAGCTAATGTAGTACCGCCATCTATGTTTTCATAACTATATTGACCTAAAGGTAAACCCCAAATTTCCACAAAATCCCCTTCAAGGAATTCTGTTGATTGATAGCCAATGGCATAAATCGCATTAAAGTCCATATCTTCAATTAAAATAAGTGACACTGGTGTACCATCCTCTAATGTATCTTCCTCTATTTGGATGATATCGCCTGCAAAAGTAACCATTTTCTCTAGATATGGTTTAATATTTTTATTTAAATGCTTGGAAGTGATTTTATCATCCGCAAGCTTTTTTGTTTTTTGAATTGCTTCTTTTGATAAAGCAGGGAATAAATCTGCATTCGTTGAAATAAAATTATATGATTGCTTTTCTAATGTTAGTTGATCTTCTGTGAAAAATGGTACATCTTCTAAATAGTTTCTTGCATAATTAACGACTGGAGCAGCTGCTTCTTTCTCAGTCTGATCGTTTTTAACTTCTTCTTTTTCTTCTGATTCCTTATCTGCTGAAGCTTCTTCCTTCTTTGCTTCGTTACTTGGGATAGGAGTGCTACCTCCTTTGCTAACCTCACTACCACATGCGGCTGCCATAATTGCTACTAACGACAGTACAGCCATGATTAAAAACTTCTTCATCACTAAATCCTCCCAATTCTTCTTTTAACATACTAAATATACCAATAAAGAGGAGTACATACTATAATAATTTTCCAATAATTTTCAACTTTTTGTAGTTATTACTAACTATTTATTATCTTCTAATAGACTAGGATTCATGTACAAAAATCGTCAATTTCGATCAGTAAGCTGGACATCCACAATAAACAAATTAAAGTTATTCTTTTTTGCAATGTTATTTACTATTTTTTGGATTTTGCTCTCCGTTCGGTTATCGATTTTCTCTAAATTATGTAAACTTATTGTGATAATTTGATTGTCCGATGAGTCGATTAAATATTCAATCGTGCTATCTGGATGATAACCTTCATCCCTTAGCGCTATAATTATTTTTTTTGTTAATTGCGTGCGTTGTAACTTTTGCGCTATTTCTTCAGATGCATATTGAGAAGAATTATTTTGAGTTAATTGTACAGATGTAGTCGGCTGGTATTTCAAATAAATTGTTACAAATATAAGTAATGCCATCACTATACAAATACCTTTTATAAAACTTTTATGCATTTTCTCCTGCTCTCCTTTTTTCACAAAAAATACGTTTTTGGGCACTGACGCATCACTGGAAAGAGCTTCTTTGTCGCAAAAGGAAAGGAAGGCAACACCGTTATGCTCTTTGACCTTCTTTTTCTTTACTCAAATCTTATTTCTTTCTATCATTTGTATCCAATAGGTATACATACAGGTCTGTTTTTTCAAAATGATTTTAATTTTTAACTCTATTAAGGGACATATTACCAAGTCAATATCATTTCAATTCATAGATTATAAATGTAAGGCTAGCGCGCGCATTACACAAACAAACTAACAAAAGGGAGATTTCAAAATGACAGATAATAGATATTGTAAACATATGAATTGGAATCATTACAAAAAAGATACATGTGATAAACAAGAAGATCAATATTATTGCGAAGTCGAAAAAAAATGCAAACATGATCATAAAGGAAAATCTTGTTGCCGAAAACATGAAGACTGGAAACACAATTATTGTGCTTGTGAAAAAAAATCTTGTTGGAAAGATGACAGAGATGGGGACAAAGACGATCATCACCACTGTGTAGGCTGTATTTGTCATTTATTACGAAGATTTGAATTAGGAACTACAGTAGATCTTTATTTATCAAGTGGCGGTAGCTTCCTTGGTGTTATTTTCTTAAAATTAGATACGTGTAATTGTTGTGCTTATTTTGTTGAAGCTGGAGCAGCAAATGCACCTATTATTGTCGACTGCAAAAAAATTGACGCACTTAGACGAATTGCAACTGTGTAAACAAACCTAAGCTTTATAAAAGAATCTGCTTGCTATTTACGGATGACTTTCAGTATACGTGAATACCGTCTGCTGCGACTTCCAAAATTCTCCGAAATAGTCAAGCAGGTTTTTTTTACTACGAAGGATGGTGGACTGTTACAAGCTATTCTTATACAAACTAATTATCCATTAACAATTACTTTTACTACTGGTTCGATCTTTCCTTTCGATACATCTCCTACATAGTCCACATCAATAATGACTGCTCGAGGCTCAAATCGTTGAATACTATCAATGATACGTGCGGTATTACGTTTCTTTGCAAAATGAAAAGGGACTTCAAGCTCTTTTTTTCTGTCCCGTCCTCTCTTATCCGGGTAAGACATAACAAATGTAGATAAAATATATGCTACATTTTGCAATATTTCATCGATGCCTGTAGCACCATAATCTATATTGCTCTTAGCGGTAACTTGATGTGTCATCCTATCAACCTTTCTTTCAAAGAACTTTCATTTACAGTAAACAATGAGTAGTGTCATTAATCGTAAAAGTAACACTTAGTTATGTATGCTAAAACTGCGAAGGATATGTTAAAACTAATCATCCGCAGCCTTATGTACAACTTCTTAAACCTCTTTATCTTGTCATCACATAATAAAGGACATATAGCCAACTAAAGCATCCGTGAATAATTGCCCATAGTATAGAATGATGGACACTCCAAGATATTGTAATGGCTAGAACTGAACCAAATCCTATTCCATTTTTAACTACAGTTTTCTTTTCCATTTTCCGTCCTTCCCCCTTCGTTTTCTTTGTGTATACTAGACGATGATCTTTGATGATAATCCCTCCTGAATCTTTAATTTTTTTCCTTAACTGGATATGTACTTAAATCATATCATTATATGTTTAAAAAAGCTGAACATCATAGAAAGCTTTTATCATTCAATAATTTCTCTTCCCTATTCTTGATTGCCATATTACTGGCTATATTTTTTATTACCCCATTGTTAATTTTTTTACACGTTCTTTTTATTAGCGATGTCACACTACAGCATGCTTTACTTTCTGCCATTGATTATGATTTAAAAGTCATGGTCATAATTAAGGAAAGGAAGTGATTTAAGTTGAAACTGTTCATCATCTTATCGAGCATCGTTGTCCCTGCTATCATGCTATTGCTACAATACAAAAGTGACCGTGCTCGCCTGCTATGGAATGTTTTGGCTGTGCTAGCGCTGATAATTTTTGGGAGTATTGCATCCACATCAATTTATCAAATTATTAAAGATGGTGCAGTATTTATGACAACCATCCATGCCGTTTTTTTAAATCCATTATTTTTAGTTGTTGGGGCTTATCTAGGTGTATTCATGATATACAGATTAATGCTTTTAACATGGAACGAAAAATAACAATTGTATAGGATGATTATTTTAAATAAAGAAAAAAAGAAGCATTCTTAAAGAATGCCTCTTTTTACAAAACGATCGTTCAATTATAGTTTAACGATGTTTTTAGCTTGTGGTCCGCGGTTACCGTCTTCCACTTCAAATTCAACTTTTTGACCTTCGTCAAGTGATTTGAAACCTTCGCCTTGGATTGCTGAGAAGTGAGCGAATACGTCTGCTTCACCTTCAACTTCGATAAATCCAAAACCTTTTTCTGCGTTAAACCATTTTACTGTACCTTGTTTCATAAATAAAACCTCCAAAAAATAAATTAATAAACAATTTCTTCAAAAAAATTCACCTATTATAAAAAGTACCGAAAAACACGATTACTTTTTGTAATAGGTGAATTCAATATTTTAAATCAAGAAATCTTATTATTAATTCCATTATATATGAGAACATCCTAATTGTCTAGTGAAATCGTATATTTAAAATATTGCAATAGTATTACTAGAACATATTAGTTTAGTTACTTATTTTTCACGTCCATCATTTCATCTATTATTCCCCTTGTTGTAGGCTATAAATTTAATATTGTTCTAACGATTGCTCTTGTCGACAACCACAATCTACAATATGATCATTGACCATGCCGACTGCCTGCATAAATGAATAACAAATCGTGCTACCCACAAATTTAAAACCATCTTTTTTAAGCTGTTTGCTCATTCGATCACTTAGCTCAGTTGTTACTGGTACATCAGCAATCGTTTCCCAGTTATTCACAATAGGGTGATTGTCTACAAATGACCATATGTACTGTGAAAAAGAACCATGCTGTTGTTGGATACGTAAAAAGGCTTGTGCATTCGTTACGACACTTGCTATTTTAAGCTTATTGCGCACGATACGTGTATCCTCTTTTAGTTCAGCCAACTTCTCTTCGGTATAGGACACGATTTTAGCAGCATTAAATTGGTCAAAGGCCTCTCGGTAACCTTCTCTCTTTTGTAAAATTGTCCACCAGCTCAGACCTGCTTGTGCCCCCTCTAGACAAATCATTTCAAATAAGTGCTGATCGTCATAAATCGGCACACCCCATTCCTTATCATGATAATCTACATATAATGGCTCGTCTAACTTTACCCACTCACATCTTTTCATTATTACAACCTCCTTCTTTATCTTTTATACGTTTAGAATAGTTCTAAGTTTCATTTTTTGTTTTATATAGTAAAAAATCACAGTTATTTTGTCCACAACAAAAAACTGTGATTTCTTCTTTATTTACATATATTGTGATGTAAGCCTTATCATTTTGACTCACATGATTTTAATAATTTGTTCTATGCATAATATCAAGACACATCGTTTATCGCTTTGACAAAATCCCTTGACATTAATTTAAATATGTATTGTTTGACGTATTTCGTTCGCGCTCATCTATTACTAGATGGATAATAAATGCTAGCTGTTGTTCAATTAACAGATTATTTTGATGAAATATATCAGCTATTGCAATTTTTTGGCTATCTGCTAATTCAACTTTCTTTAGCATCATCATAATTTCTTCTTTCGAAAGCCCAAACATCTTTTCTCACCCCATTTCCAAATTCAAAAACATTTCATTATTCCAAAAACATTATCCAAAGGTCTAGTACTACAGACAGACAATATTATTAATGAACCATTTTTACTAATTATAGGATATAACCTACAAATTAAGCAATCTAAAAACTAAATTTTCTAACAATATTTTCTTCTACAAAAACAAACATTGTTATTTTGGATATAATATTACAAATATTTTAAATTTACTTCCGAATAAATTCCAAGTTTTCTCACCATAATGTATCGCACACAAAAAAGTGGGCAATTTTCTTACAAATCAATACTTCTTATGTCGAATTCTATGAATCTTTGTCCATATTTTGCATGAAAAATTCGTCCTCTTCAAGTATTTTATCTCGTAAAGGTCTTTCATCTTTCACACTTAAGACACTTTTATAGCATAGTAAAAAATGGAATATATATGGTATTGAACGTTCCAACCCTACTGTTTATACCCCTTTTCTTATAATTGAAACCTCCGTGTTTACCATTTGACTTGTAACAGACATAAAAAAAGTAATTTCAAAAGTTTGAAACTACTCTTTTTCTTTTTTCAATCTTCAACATTGCTTCCGTTACATGTACTTAATTTATCGACAATTCGTTGTGTTTTTTTACTCGTTGGTTGTTGTAAGTCTATATGAATAATTCTTGAAGAGTCATCTTTTTGACACCTCCCCGCTTGCATTGGTCCCCGAATATATAATTGGCTCTGTTCCTGAACAACTGCCGCTGTTTTAACATTGGATAAGGTGCTATTGACGAGTTCAAGAAGCGATTGATTGGTCATTGCCAAAAAAGTTCGCTCGGTGTCGTTGATTGCACAATTTTGGATGCGCCCCATTGACTTATCAGACCAAAAAATAGAATAAGGACTTTGTTTACATTGCGAGAATTGACTGTCTACTACTTCAACAATGGCATCAATACACGTAATTCCATTACCAACTATATGGTTAAAGGTACATTTGTTGGCAAAAAGACGCGCATTATTAATATAAATATGATGACTTTCTAATTCCTGTATGCGTGAATTTTTTACTGTGATTTTGGCATGATCATTTCCATAAATTCCACCTGTTTGCCCAAACTGTATGATACATTGATCGAGAACAAGACCACTTGCATCAACAATTACGTGAAATTGTGTATGATGATGAATTGTACATTCTGTCATCATGACATCGGCTTCATTGAAAATAGTGATACCTGTTGTGCTGCCATTTGTCACCTGGCATTTTCGAATCTCGGCTTTACTATTCTCTATAAACAGCTGTGGTTTTTTATGACCGGATAACTGACAATCATAGATAACAGCCTTTGATTTTTCACCTATATACAGTCCATTGCCATTACTTTTCGCAATGCGACTATCAGACGCTACAAGTTCGCTTTCATGGACAACGACATTAGTTTCAGCATGGTGCTTGATTTCACATTGATTGATTGTTAATTTTGAACCACTAAATACTTGGATTCCTACGTCTTTTCCTTCGTGAATAAGCGAGTTGACTAAAGAAATTGTACTGGATGCTGCAACAATTTGAGTTTTTTCATGCCCATGAATTTCACAATCCTCTATGACCATGTGAACGTTTCGTATGGCAAAAATTCCATTCATCGTGCCCTCTAGCAACATGCACTTCGACAATGAAATTTCACTATTTTGTGCAATGATTTGTGCTTTCGTATGCTGGTGTAATGTCGATTCAATCAGCATAACACTTGAACCATTATCTATCCGAATGCCAAATTGATTAGATGCGCCTGCCAGTATATCAACATTTTTCATCATTAAAGTGCCAAAGTTAACAGTGACTTGGGTACTTACTTGTTGCTTTTCAATGATGCAGTTTTCAAGCTGCAAATCCCCTTTCACATAAATGCCTTGGCCTTGACTAAATCGGATATTACGGATGTCCACATGCGTATGGTAACGAATAAACACGCCACCTTTAATCGTAACATCCCCTTTACCATAGAGCGTTAACCTTTTTGAAATCTCTATACTTTCTTCATAAATACCATCCCGAATTTCTATAGCATCTCCAACTTCAGCGTCTTGCAGCGCCTGATTGATATTTTGATAACGATGCATTATACCTTTTTTTACTACAAGTATTGCCATCCTCATGCCTCCTGTCGTTTACATGTCGTACTTTATTAAGTACTCCATAAATCACCCTATTCATCCTATTTATATCCCCATTGAACTTACGATTATTCAATTTTAACCAAATAAATGACCATTTCCTCGTTTATCCATTGGAAAATCTATTTTTAAAAGATATTCACCAACAATTACTTATGAACATTAAAAAACCAGCAAGTAAGCGATACATTCGCCTCTTACTGGTTTTGTTTATCGTAATTTGTTGTTTTCTTTCGGTGTTGTATCCAATCGGTTTAATACATTATTTATAATTTAAATTTCCCAATAAGATCATTTAAGTTTTCAGCCATTTCAGCTAGATGACTTGAACTATTTTTTATTTCGTCCATTGAGCTAGCGGTTTGTTCTATCGTTGCTGAAGTTTCTTGAATACCTGCAGCTGACTGCTCAGACACAGCGGCAATTTCATCCACTGATTTATTAATAGTCATCGTATTTTGTACAACTTCTTCTAGCTTTGTTGACATATTGACGATGCTCGATGACATGGAATAGACAGCATTTGCAATTTCACTAAATGTCTCATTCGTCGAAACAATTTGTGTTGTACCTTTTGCAACTTCTCCATATCCTTTTTCGAGAGAGGATGTCACAACGGTTGAATCATCTTGAATTATTTGAATGATACCTGTAATTTCACTAATAGATGAAGATACTTGCTCTGCTAGTTTTCGAACTTCATCTGCTACTACTGCGAATCCTTTGCCATGCTCTCCTGCACGTGCTGCTTCAATTGCTGCATTTAACGCCAGTAAATTTGTTTGCGCTGCAATATCATGAATTACCGCAATAATTTTAGATATTTCCTGTGTTTGTTTATTTAATTCATCTAGTTTTTCAACTGAATCTTTCACAATATAGTCAATTGTCATCATTTGTTGTGTAGAAGCTTCCATACGTCCTTTCCCTTCTTCTGTTAGCTTCATCACAGATTCAGAAAACTGATAGACATCTCTACTACTTTGATTGACATCGGTTACTTTACTTGAAAAATCCATCATACTTGTTGCCACATCAGATGCATTACTCGCTTGCACTTCCGTTCCGTTTGCAATTTCTTCAACTGTATCTACAACTTGCTCTGTCCCCTCTTTTACTTCTGTAGCAGATTGCATCAGTTCCTCACTATGGGCGGCAACCTCATTTGACACCGTTTGAATATGTTTTAATAGATTATTTAAAATTTGGGACATCGTATTTGTTGCTTCGGTTAATTGCCCTATTTCATCTTTTGATGTTACATTTAGTGCAGGTTCACTTAAATCCCCATCTGTAATTTTCTTCATCCGATTGGTAATTAAGATAATAGGCTTCGAAATAATACGAGCGCTGAATATTGCAATAATAATGGCGATCAAGGCAATGCTTATTCCTACAATAATACTTATAGTTTGCTTACGCTCCCCATCAGTAATAAGTGTATCTCCTACAGCATTTATTGATTGTTTCCGTTGTGCTGCTAATGCCTCATATCCCTCACGAATTTCCGTCGCTTTTTCATCCATTGCAGCTAAATTATGTATGGCTAATTCCTGATTTCCTTGATCGTATATTTCAAAAACATCGTTTTGAACATAGCTACTCCATTCTTTTGCCATTTCAGCATACTTGTTAAATTCTGCTGATTCAGCAATAGCTAGACGTACTTTTTCATTGGCAAGCGCTCGTTCTACATTTTCATCATAAATTGTTTTATATTTTTCATTGCCAGATAATACATAGCCCCTTGCTGCAGCAATTCTTAAACCAATAGTAGATGCTAACTCATAATCAGCAATTAATAATTGCAACTCCTCATCCACAATTTGTTCTGTCGCTTGGTTACTTTGTGCGATTTCATAAAAATTGAAACCAATATATAAAACAATAACGGCAACAACAATACTAAATGAAAATACAATCCTTTTGCTAATCGATTTAAAATTCATTTGTCAATTTCTCCTTCTTATTATCAATTTTTTGGCAATCTCCTTCGAGTATTCTATTTCTTCTCTAAAAAATAACAGGCAATCGATAAAAAAATTTAACTGTATTGCTTAATATTAGTAATCTACCATTTTTAAAAAGCTTTAGGATGAAATAATATTTTTTCTTATAATTAGTTGAATAAAACAGAGGTTTCTTTGTGTTTTTTAGCATCCTTTTGATTTTCAACATCATTTTTCCTTCTATTGGATTATGATTTTTACAAAAAAGAAAAATTCATAAATAAGACTTTTCGCTTATATAGATTGCTTATCCTAGTTAAAAAATCCAATTTTTTCGGGACTTGAATCTAAAATTCACAAAAGGGAGCTAAGTTGATAGTATATTTTCTCTATACTATTAACATGTAAATTGAATGGTAGAAAACGAAACTAATTATGCAACTGCTCTCAGTAGTAGATAATAGTACTTACAGCAAAAAAGTGTTAAATCGACATTCGTCAATCTAACACTTCTTCTCTTTCTTCAGCTTATTTTTTATTATTGTAGAATAACGTAATTATATTTGTTCTATTTGATAATCTATTCGTAAAAAAGACAATCCAAAAATGCGCATCGTATGTATCGCCGTTAAAGTTGTATCATTTTTCGCCGTAATCGTAAAATGCTCATTCAAAGGTAGTCTCAATATATTTTGTTTGAATGCTAAATAGATACCTGCTTCCCCAGTTTTAGAGCTTGTTATATGTAATTTTCCGTCTTGCTCATATACATATAAAATACCTATCATAGTTGAAAAAGGTAATGGTAAAGCAATATTCATATACGTTGTTTGATTGGTCGTATGTTGTGAGTAAATGGCTACGAATATCGTCTGCTCGTTTATTTTACGAATCCAAGCACGCGGAGCAAGGCGACCATCCTGTCGTTCATCTACTTTCACAATAACGCCATTCATCTCCACTGGTCGACTGGATAGCGGCAAATTAAGCTGTTGCATCCAACGGCTAATGCCTTGATAGATGAATGCAAATGGTTTAAACCAACATCGCCATTGTACCGAAGCAGTTAGACGATAATTAGTCGTTTGCTCATAAAAATGTGGGATAATTTGTGGAAGTTTCCTTGTATCTACAAAATCTTGCAGTACATCAACTAAACCGGTATGCGGCTCTTCCAAAGGCTGTAGTTTCCCCCGTATTCGACTCACCGGAAACGTAAAAGGCTGATGGGAAGATTTTGGGACGTCTATTCCCCACGCGATTACCCCCATCAATCCAAACAACAGACAATTCACTAAACCATGATAGGTTAACATATCGGGAATACTTATAATCGACGTGCCAGTAAAATTGCCAATAGCATAAAGAAAAGATCCTAAAATTGTCAAACATAATGAGCCGTAAGAAATTCGCAATAGTGCTCCCTGTCTCTTAGGCAGAGTTGTTTTCAAGGACAGTGTAAACAAGCAGTAGATGGCAAATATATAAAGTGCCACTGATACAATTTCAATGATTGTCGAAAACGTAATTCCAAGTGCAACTAACAATGGTCCTGTTAGTAAGATTATGACGACTACATTGTACCATTTGCTTGTATGGAAACGTCCAAATAAACCAATTGATATTGCAAATAGACAAGCTGAATAGTGAAAATGGATTGCAGTTAACCATGTAATTAACGATGAAAATCCTGTATCTATTTCTGCTATAAAGGCAAAGAACCATAAACCTCCAATAAATAAATAGAAGAGTCCAATATCGATAGCGATTTCAGCAATGTTCGTAAAACCTCGCTGTAAAAAGCGCGTCACACCTTGGTATGCAATATAAGCTGTATAGACAACATATAAACCCGCTAAGACAATCGCTAACTCACGATTAATAGAAAAGTGTAAAATCGTTACAACAAGCATCATAGAAATGATAATGATATGACCTATTTTATTGAAAGAAACGACCATTTTTAGCATTGCAGGGACGAATACAAGTTGCGCAAAAGTAAGTAATAGTAAATAATGTGGTTGCATGCTAAACAGATAGCAACACAGCATAAGTACCCAACCTATTAATAACACGGGACTAAAGAGATTTTTGCGTAAATTCCCCAGCATACATCATTAACCTCCCAATAAGCGGATTATAAATCGATACGTGAATTGTAAAAACTTCTCTGTACTCATCATAGCCTTCCTCGACAATAACGCGCCCTTCTAGCTGTTGCGGTATCGCCCATTCTAGTCTAGACATAACAAATCGTTGTGGCCCTGAACGAATAAGTAATTTCCCTTCTCTTGTCACTGAAAACAATAAATCTGAATAAAAAAGAGCTGGTGCGCCTAAGTAATCTTTGACAATTTTTTTAATTGGATCAACCGTCATCCTCGCATCAAAATGCCTTGTCTTGCGATTAAAATAAAAGGAACGTTCCCATATAACCTCCAATTCTCCATTGGGCATTTGTCGACATGTATTACTGATAGTAAAGGGGATATCCTTTCCTGACTCAGGAAATAAAAACCTAAACTTGGCAGCCATCACATAAAAAGGACGCATCCATTTTGCTCCTGATTGTATATCATGCATCACGCCTTGCGCATTAAACGTTTGACCTACTGGCAATGCATAGCGCTGTTGTAGTTTTGGATGGAGTCTTTTAAAGTCCTCCCCTAATAACGTTTGATAGATGGTCAATCTTTTTTCCCTCGCTTTCGTTTACAACTTGCCGCACTCGGTAAATCTTTACTAAGAACAAATCCTATAATGGATAAGACCCATAATGCGCCATTTAATGTGACTGGGTTGAATGGGGCTATTGCAATATCACTATCTACTAACACAGCACCAAGCGTTAAGAGTGGGAATAACATGATTTGCAGCCCAAAGAGCAACCGCTTCCCTCTAGGTACTAACCAGCAAAGTGCAAATAATACCTCTGCCACACCAATCCAATAAACGAGTGAAGTTGCATTTGCTACATTGCAGTCATTAGCAGCATTCACCTGTGTCAACGAATGTTCTACCATCATCACTTCCAGAGGATGTTGGAACAGTACTTTAGGTATTAGTCCATGATACAACCAAACGAAGCAAAATAATGCGCTAATAAGCAGTGTTAGAAAAAAGCGTCGATATTGCGCAGATGGATTTTCTCCCTTCTCTAGCCACCTTTTCAAAACATCAAAACTAAGTGCTGTTGCCCATCTCATTAATGGACGAAATACCAAGTCAAATAGCAAACCTAATTTGCCGTAGCGCACTTCATAATCATATTGCGTTAAAAAAGTTAACGCTTGTTTCTTCGGAATATACTTCCAATACCCTTTACCCTCTGCAATTGGTGATATTTTTTGTGGCGTCCCAAAATGCAAAGAAGATATTTTAACGCCATCTTTCGTCAAATGTTCCCCTTTACTTTCTCCCCACCCACTCACTGTTACACCAGGCATCACTTTTGTTTCATAAGTAAAGCGTTGCAGTTCTGAAAGCTCTTCTTTTTCTTTATATGTAATGGATGTAAAGCGTAAATCCCACTGTTCATGCAACTTTGGGTTTTGCGTATAATGCCAAGCATCCTCAATCGGTGCTTGTATATCAATTTCAACGTAAATCGGCTTTTTCTTCATCCCACTCTCTCCTCGAAATATCAATTTCAAACAATGATTGTAAGTTGGAAACTTCTTAGTTAATTTTACTATAATTAACATTGTAATAGTGCAATAACGATGAAGTTGATGTCATCAAAAAAAACACCTCTCATTCATGAAAGGTGCTTTTCACACTATGCTCCGACAAATAAGACAGCCTGTCCTATGGCAATAAAAAATGCTTCATGTTGAATCGGGCTCGTTGCTTCTATCTCCAGTGTAATATCAAAATGTGTTTCTTGATAAACCGCTTGCCAGCGTGCAATTGGCTGTTCATCCAACGTAAACACAGACCAGCCTTCCATCTCCTTATTCAGCATTATTTTTTGTTGACCATCTGTTATGATTAAATCTGGAATCATGATTTGCCAGCCGTCATAGGCAATCATATAGTCTTTTCCTGTTACAAAGTCCTTGCCTTTGAAATGCACACGCCCACGTCGTGATACTTTTTTACAGGAGAAAAGACGTTGTCCGTCCACTGTGCTGACATCAAATTGTACAAAATATCGATAATCCATCGTACGGTCAAAAGCTTTTTTCAATCCATTGGAGTAAATCCGCTGTACAGTTGATGAGACGTTTCCTTCCTCATTCACTATTTGAACTACTTTCGTCGATTCAATCGTTACAGGTTGTTTATATGTAAAAATTCTCAATTCGTTCGCTCCTTCAATTACGCTTGCTTTCTTTAAGCTAACATAAAATAAGCGTCAAATACAATTCACCTGTTGTATTTGACGCTTAAATTGATCGTATTGTAGTAGGTAGTTACTTATCTAGTTTGAATGTAACGTCGCCTACGCCTAACTCTGAGTTCACCTCAAGCACTATATCTGCCTTTTCATACGCCTCATTAACAAATACCCCATTACCTTTTGCAATAAAGCCTTCTAGATTCATCGAACCAATGCCTTTTTCGGTCGTTATTTTTACACCGACTTCTGATGGTAAAATGACCGTAGTTTGCCCAACACCCGTTTCAATATTTGTTTTGAAGCTTTTTTTCCAATTGCCACCTAAGTCAACATTTAGGTCTCCTACCCCTGTTTCAATATCTAATTTTTCAAGTTTCAGTCCTCGTAAATCAAGCATTGCTTTTGATGCACCTGTCTCTATCGAAAGGTCCATTGGAATATCTTCATTTAATTGGACATCCCATAAATTTTTTGTATTACCAATCTTCACTTTACTAGAGCCTTTATGATCAATCTCAATTTCACCTGTATTGCCACGTAGCTTATACTTCACTTCTGGTGCTAATTTATTAATATTATACTGGGCATTTACCTCTAACCATTCTTTCGCACCTTTTGAAACCGTCATTTCCCCAACACCTAGATTTATTTCAACATCTAATTTTTGCGCATCATCCTTTTTCACCTGAAAGGTATCTTCTTTTTCCTTCTCTGGAATCACAGAAAAACAACCACTTAAAACGAGCAACGAGCCACACATCATGAAAGCTAAAACCAATATTTTTTTCACATTATTTCCTCCTACTTTTTCATATCCCATTCATTTCATTTTATCTGATTCTCGCTATATGAAAACGACCCTTGGCTTTAACTTCGTCTAAGACCTAAGACGTAGCCGTATCCATTTTCTTTACCATCTATATGCGACTACTTGTCAAAAATTGAACCCTCCATCTTTTTCAGTGCGCATAAGATGAAGGGTTCTGTAAATTTTTCATAGGAAATTTAAAAGGGTTTAGACACTTGGCTGTTCTTGTTCTAACAGTAGTTTTTGCTGGAGGTTGTTGTAAATTCCTTGTTGTTGCATCAGTTGTTGATGGTTACCTTGTTCAACAATTTCGCCTTGTTGAATAACGAAAATTTGATTGGCATTTTCTATCGTTTTCAAACGGTGTGCAATCACAAAACTTGTACGTCCTTGCATTAAATGCTGCAATCCTTTTTGAATATCCACCTCAGTTTGCGTATCAACGCTAGATGTGGCTTCATCCAAAATTAAAATATCAGCATTTTCTAAAATAGCACGAGCAATCGCTAGGAGTTGTCTTTGCCCTTGGCTTAAATTAGCTCCCCCTGCTTGTACTACAGTATCGTATTGTGCTGGTAAGTATTTAATAAAATTATGTGCATTAGCAATTTTAGCCGCTTCTTCAACCTCTGCATCCGTCGCATCGAGCTTACCAAAGCGAATATTTTCACGAATAGTGCCCGTGAATAAATAGGTATCTTGTAATACTACACCAACGCGCTTTCGAATCGTGGCCATTTTATACTCCTCAATATTGAGGCCATCAATAAGAATCTCACCTGCATCGACATCATAAAAACGAGTCAGCAAATTAATAATTGTCGTTTTACCAGAGCCTGTAGGACCCACTAGTGCAATTGTTTCTCCTGCCTTGGCTTGGAAAGTAATATTTTTTAGTATCGGCTGATTTGGCAAATAGCTGAAAGATACTTGTTGGAATGCTACATCCCCCTTCAAACTGTGACAATCAATTGCCTGTGGTTTATCTGCCACTTCTGAAGGTTCATCTAAAATTTCAAAAACTCGTTCTGCCCCTGCAATCGCTGATTGCAACGTATTTAATAAGTTCGATAGCTGATTAAGCGGACGGAAAAATTGACGCGTGTATGTGACAAATGCCGCAATAATGCCGACAGTCACGAGCCCCTTCACAGCCAAAAATGCCCCTGTACCAATGACAACTGCTAGCCCCAAGTTATTCATAAAGTTGTTGATTGGCCCTAGTAAGCCGGACGTTATTTCAGCGCGTTGTGCTGAATTTCGAAGGTTGTTATTTTGTAATCGAAAAGTTTCGATTGCTTGCTGCTCTTTACCAAAAAGTGTCACGACCTCTGCACCTGTTATCATTTCCTCAATCGTTCCATTCAGCTTTCCTAAATCACGTTGACGAGCTGCATAGTTTTTACTGCTACGCTTGACAATATGTTTAGTTGTGAAAACAATCAAAGGGATAATAATGAGCGTGACAATAGCCAATTGCCAGCTCAAGGCAAACATCGCGATGCTTACTCCGATGACTGTTAAAATCGACGATACGATTTGTGTCACGCTTTGTGCTAACGCTGTATTCAAATTATCAATATCATTGGTCACACGGCTCATTAAATCACCAAGTGCGTGTTGATCAAAAAACTTCACTGTTAATGTTTGCAGTTTTTTAAATAGTTCAAGCCGTAATGTGCGAATTGTTTTCATCGCGACATGAATCATGACATACGTTTGTAACCAAGTAAAAAGGGATGCTACAGTAAAAATACAGGCAAGAACAATACCAAGTCGAATTGCCCCTGCTACTTGCTTTTTCATAATATAGTCATCCACAATATGACCGATTAGATATGGACCAGCTAAGCTTAAAAATGTCGAAGCGATGACGAAAAATACCGAGAAGTACAATCCCACTTTTTGTTGCTTGATATAGTGCCATAAACGTAAGAGCGTTGTTTTTTGATTTTGAGCTTTTTCTGTTGGTCCGCCTATTCGTGGTCCACGTCCAAAATTTATTTGCTTTGGTTGACTTTGACTCATTGTCGTTCACCAGCCTTTTGCTGAGAAGCATAGATTGCTTTGTACGGCTTATTATTTTGTAATAAATGCTGATGCGTTCCTTGCCCAACAATTTCGCCATCTTCTAACACTAAAATTAAATCTGCCTGTTGAATGGAAGTAATTTTAGATGCAACAATAAATGTTGTTGTCTCTTGAAATTGCTCGTTAATCGCCTGCTGTACTTGCTTTTCAGATGCGCTATCTAGAGCGGACGTTGTATCATCTAAGACAAGGATAGCTGGTCGTCTTACAAATGCGCGGGTTAGTGCTAAGCGCTGTTTTTGACCGCCAGATAAGTTCGTTGCCCCTTGTGACAATTCATGTGCTGGCCCTTGTTCAAGTTTCGCAACAAATTCAGTTGCACAAGCTGCATCAAGTGCCAGCTGTAATTCCTGTTGTGTCGCTTCTTCCTTCCCAAAACGTATATTTTTTTCAATTGTCCCTGAAAATAGTAAAGCCTTTTGAGAGGTAAAACCAATATGTTTTCGTAATGTTGGCAATGCATATTGATGTAATGGTTTTCCATCTAGCAAAATAACTCCACTTGTCGGGTCAACTAGTCGTGGTAATAGTTTTACTAGTGTTGATTTACCACTCCCCGTTTTACCAATTATCCCAATTGTTTGCCCTACCTGTACAGAAAATGTAATGTTTTTCAGGACATCCTCCGAATTTTCATAATAGCGATAGCTTACATTTTGGAAGTCTATCATTCCTTGGATGGACGTCGTAATCGGCTGTGCTACTTCTGTCACTGCCACTTCCCTATTTAGGACATCCACAATACGCTCCCCAGAAGGAAGAGCACGAGCAATTTGCATTAGAACCATACTCGAAGACATGAGTCCATTTAAAATAATCGATAAATAGTTTATAAACGCAAGTATAACACCAACTTGCAAAGTACCTGTTTCCACTTTAATGGCACCTAGCCAAAGTGCCGCAACAATGCCAATATTGACGACAAACATCGTAAACGGTACCAGTATTCCTACTATTTGTTCTGCGGTAATAAAACGTTTCGTTAGCGTGTCATTGAGCATAGCGAACTGCTCTACCTGATGCTTTTCACGTCGAAACGCTTTCACCACACGAATCCCCGCTAAATTCTCCTGTAATTTTGTATTAACCCCGTCAATAGCCTCTTGTACTTTACGATACAAAACACCTGAATATTTTGTAAAAAAATACATGGCCATTATTAAAATCGGTACAATTACTAGTAAAATAGAAAATAATTCGCGAGCTGTTACAAAAACAATAATAACAGCCCCAATAAATAACAGCGGGCCACGAACAAAAATCCGTAACGTCATCATAAATGCACGTTGAACACTTTCCACATCACTTGTTAAAATGGTAATTAACTTTCCTGTAGTGAAAGCATCACGTTCCTTTGCCGAATACGTCATCATTTTTTCATACAATGATTGACGGACATCAGAGGCAAAGTGAATAGCCGCCTTGGAACTATAAAAAGAGCACCCAATCCCCCCTACTAGTCCAAGAACCGCACTCATCAGCATTAACACGAACATTTGAAGGACATATGGATTGTCACCATTTGCTATTCCTGTATCAATCATATGTTGCATAATGGTTGGTTGGATTAAATCCATCGTTACCTCAAGCACCATTAAAATAGGTGCAATCAGTGTAAAAAATTTATAGGGTCCTAAATACCTCCCTAACTGTTTAACTACTTGCATTCTTTCGTCTCCGTTCCTTGTAAATCACATACGCTATTCATTATAACTGAAAATCATTCCCAATTGGCAACTGAATTCAGATGGATTTTAGTGACAGGCACTCAAACAATTTTCTGGCTAGAAAGTAAAAATCCACTTGAACTTCTGCGGGAACTCACATACAGAAAGTCACAACATACGGCGCAAAAGCGGGAGTTGTGGCTTACATCATGCTACGCAAAAGCCAAGTGGATAGAGTGACAGGCACTCAAACAATTATATTATATTAAATTACAAGTCATCGAAGCCGTTATCTTCTACATTAACTTTGACATATTGACGGGAGCGTTGTTCAAAGAAATCTGTCTTTCCTAAGTCTACATCCTCGTATGCTTTAATCCATTTTAATGGATTTTTTCGATAACCCTCAAACGGACGCTCTACCCCTAGTTGGTGGCAACGTACATTCGCATAAAAATGGACATAATCATGGACATCTTCCACATCAAGTCCTTCAATTTTTTCACCTATGACTTCATTTGCCCAATCGATTTCAAGTTGAACCGCTTCACGGAAAATCTCCTGCACACGCGCCGCTCGTTCTGGTGTATCATATTCAGGAAATTCCGCTAGCAATTCCTGATAGATTTTCACAAATAAATCCACATGTAGCTGTTCATCACGGTTGATATAATTGATCATCGTTGACGAAGCCACCATTTTTTGATTGCGTGCTAAATGATAGAAGAAGGCAAAGCCTGAATAGAAAAATAAGCCTTCTAAAATAACATCATAGACAATGGCCTCTAACATATTTTCAACATTTGGTTCCTCTGCAAATGCTTGATAGCCTTTCATCACAAAATCATTGCGACGCTCTAACACTGGCTCCGTGCGCCAAAAGTCAAATGTACGGTCTTGTTCATCTTTATTTACAATACTGGATAAAACATAAGAATAGGAATGATTATGAATCACCTCTTGTTGCGCTAAAATAATCATTAAGGCATTAAGGCTCGAATCCGTTAAATAGTCCGCCACCTTGCCCGCAAAATCCGTTTGTACACTGTCTAACAGCGCCAGTAAGCCAATAATTTTCAAAAATGATTCCTGTTCATCCGCTGATAAAGTTGGAAATTGTTTGACATCATTGCTCATATTAATCTCAAAAGGTGTCCAAAAGTTCCCAAGCATTTTTTTATATTTTGGGTACGCCCAACTAAAACGCACATCATCCCAGTTTAAAATATTCGAAGAGCGCCCGTTCACAATGGCTGTCGAACGGTTTGGCGCCTCCTTATCCATCATTTTTCGTTTCGTAATTGTTGTCATTTTCTATTCCTCCTAGCTTGCACAAGACTCACATTCTAGCAATTCAACAGATGTTGAGCGCACATAATAAGTCGTTTTTACGCCACTTGCCCAAGCATTAAGATGTAAAGCGAGTAAGTCTTTTGCCTGAATCGTATTTTGCACATATAAATTAAGCGAAATGCCTTGGTCAATATGACGGGCACGTGCCGCATTTTGTTTAATCGTCCAGTTTTGATCGATAAAGTAAGCAGACTTATAATACCAAGTCGTTACGGGTGATAAGTCTGGTACTGTAACAGGAATTTTGTAATCCTTTTTCTCCTCGGAGTAACTCTTTTGGAAAATCGGATCAATTGTTGCCGTACTACCTGCCAAAATAGATGTCGATGAATTTGGTGCTACGGCCATTACATACCCATTGCGCATTCCATATTTTGCGACATCCGCACGCAAAGCTTGCCACTTGTCACTGTTGTAGCTACGCTTTTCAAAATAAACACCCGTTTGCCAGTCAGAGCCCTCAAATAATGGGTAAGCACCTTTTTCGCGCGCAAGTGCACTCGATGCACGAATCGTTAAATACGCAATATGCTCGTATAATTTATCAGCATAGTCAACTGCCTCATTCGACTCCCATTGAATTTCCTTCAAGGCAAGTAAATGATGCCAACCAAATGTCCCTAGCCCAATTCCACGATAACGAGCATTAGTACGCTCGGCTTGTTTCACAGGAATAGTATTTAAGGCAATCACATTATCTAACATGCGCACTTGAATCGGTATTAAACGCTCTAACACACCAGCCGGAACAGCCTTTCCTAAATTGACAGAAGATAAATTACATACAACAAAATCTCCTGGCTTACGACGTGTCACAATCACATCATCTTCTAACGTAATGGATTCGAATTGCGTCGGCGACATGTTTTGGAAAATTTCAGTACATAAATTTGAACTATAAATCATCCCTTCATGCTTATTTGGATTCATGCGATTTACTTCATCGCGGTAAAACATAAATGGTACACCTGTTTCCAACTGTGAACGCATAATGCGCTTCATAATATCGATTGCCGGCACCACTTCTCGACTTAATAGTGGATTGGCAATGCACGACGCATATTTATCTCGGAAAGAGCCTTGTCCTTTTTGCTCATCATAACAATCTTCAAGTGAGAATCCCATTACCTCACGTACTTCATGTGGGTCAAATAAATGCCACTCTCCACGCGCTTCGACTGCTTCCATAAAAATATCCGGTAAACATAAACCAGTGAAAATATCATGTGCGCGTAATCGTTCGTCTCCATTATTTAAACGTAAATCTAAAAACGTAAAGACATCTTTATGCCACACATCTAAATATACGGCGATTGCGCCTTGGCGTTGACCAAGCTGATCCACTGACACCGCTGTATTATTAAGTTGTTTGATCCATGGCAGTACCCCACTAGATGCGCCTTTAAACCCTTTGATAGAGGAGCCACGACTACGGATTTTCCCCATGTAAACGCCTATACCGCCCCCGTATTTCGATAATGTTGCAACATCGGTGTTCGTATCATAAATACTTTGTAAACTATCATCTACCGTATCAATAAAGCAGCTTGAAAGCTGGCCATGTGTTTTTCCGGCATTTGACAATGTTGGTGTTGCAACCGTCATATATAAATTACTCATCGCCCAATACGATTCTCGTACTTTTTCTAAGCGGTTTTCCGTTTCATCTTGCATCAATGTCATTGCAATGACCATCCAACGCTCTTGCGGTAATTCTACAGGTGTTTTTGTATAATCACGCACAACATAGCGGTCCATTAACGTTTTTAAACCGATATACGTAAACAGCTCATCACGACTCTGTTCAAGATAAGACGCAAGCTCGACTAGCTCTAGTTCACTATACTTCGTCGTTAAACAATCGTGATAAAGCCCTGCCTCGGTATAGCGAGCAAGTTGCTCTGGAAATACCTTATAGACATCTTCCACCCCAACACCACGACGGGTAGCAAATTGATCATACAATTTTTCTAAGTAAATTTGGGCAGCAACAAATGTCCAATATGGCTCTTCCTCATCAATAAGACTAAGTGTTTGTAAAATCATCGCATCCGCCCAAGCTTCAAATGTTGCATTGTCATTTTTTCGTAGCCATCTATCCGATAATCTTACAAAGCTTTCAAGCTCCTCCTCTGTGTAACTTTTCTTTAACTTAGCCATCTGCTGTTCGATTTGAATTGTCATATTCCCATTCTCTCCCTTTCTATCAGCGCACACAAAAAAGCGATTACACACCCTGTTTCGGTTGCGTAATCGCTGTAAAATCGGAAATGGAAATGAAGGACATGTACACATCGAAGTGGACAAATCTCTCGCCTCCACTTCTCAATCCCCGAAGATGTGTTGCTGTCTTGAACAACTCGGCAGGTCTCCTGGCTCATGCTTCCTTCAAATAATTGCCTTCCCGTTCTTTCACAGTGGCATCCTAATTATTTGTCAGCACTTACAGTTGCGGGGACAGCTTCGGCTTTAGATATCTCTATTTCCGAATTCCCTTTTAAACCATACTGGTACCGCTTGTCCAATATACTATATATAGTGTTTTAACTCCTAAACAAATCTAACATATTGTGTTTAACGTTTCAATAGGCGTTTTGCCCCTTGTATTCTCGAAAACGCTACTTTTGCTCGAAGCAAGCCCTATTCCAATGCAGTTTTACGCAGTTTCTCAAAATTTCTAGTAAAAATTTTTTGTGCCAGTTGCTCTTTTTCTGGATTGATTCCTAGTAAAATTACCGCACATGGCCCTGCTGTTTTTCCTACATCCAGCGAACTTTTAATTTGTTGCTGATCAAAAAGTCTTAAAAATTCTGCTTGTAAACCTTGAGAACCTACCGGCCAAACTTGTTGCACAATTTCCTCGCGCCAAGCTTGGTAAATGGGCTGTAGTTGGGCCACATCTTCAGGCTGCGCAAGCACTTCATTGCCAACGAGTGGCAGTCCATACGTATACCAAATCAGGTTGTCACGAGCAAATGACGACCTTGTTTGCATTTCACCTAACATTGTTACAGATAATCCCGATTGCACAGTCGGCATATTGGATTCTGAACTGCCATTTACAGGTGGACATGGTAGACCTGCTTCTTCAAAGACTTGCGCAAGTCCTACGACATAACGAGACCACGCCTCATCGCCTGAAAAGTTGGCAAGAATAATATGACTTGGTAGGGCATCGGCTGCAAGCTGTTCTAGAAAAGTGACGCGCCCAGTTAAATAAGCCGTTAATGTATCCGGAGCCGATACGACATCTTGAGGTTTTTCTCCTATGGCTGCAGCATTATCTGTTGTAACAATCAGATTCCCTATTTTTACTGCATTTCTCAATTTGCTCGCCCTGCCTTACGAACAAACACTTTCGAGAGTATTGGCATCACGACAGCTACAATCAATAAATTGATGACAGTTGCCATGAAAATACTCGCTAATGAGCCCCAGAAAAACGCTGGACTAATGATGAAATAAAATGGGAGTGGTGCGATCACACCGTTCAATATAAGCGCTACCGGCCATTTCCAAAAATGCATACCTTTTTTGTGCATCACACCGAATAGCCATACAACAATAAACATTTCGACCGCAATAATAAGATGCAAAGGTCCAAGTAGAAAACCAGATGTCAATGCTGTAATCAAATGACCTATTAACCCTGCTACTCCTGCCAATACAGGCGATAAAAATGCAACGCTTAAAAATGCTGGCGCTGAGTCGAGTGCCGCCGATGATACAAAAGACGGAATTTTAATAACTGCCCCAACTGCACAAATCGCCGCAACCATGGCTGTTAATGTCAAACTCATTAATTTTTGTCGATTCATTCCATTTCCTCTTTTCTACAAGTATTCTACTGAAGCCTAAACTCGTTTATTTAATACGTTCTGCAATGCCATACCAAATGCGATTTACTTGTTGTGCTTCTACAAATAACGCCTGATACAAGCGACCACACGTGTCACGCAATAGTCTGGCTTGCTTTTCCATCGGTACAACACCACGTCCCATATCGGTTACAATCATATACACTACACAGTTTTTTTCAAGGCTTTTAAGTGTTGTCAAAATGTGATGGATAATGGCTTCATCTTCCTCCAAATTGCGTTTTACGAGCCATTGTTCTAAATTTTTAATAATGAGTGCATCACAATCAGGTGCAACATCTGGTAGTTCGCCATCAATTATCGTATAGTGATCATCTTTTAGTAATCGCTCTACATAAGCGGTTTTTCCGTTATAGGCTCCTCCGATAAAGACATGCATCTAGCTCCCTCCTTCCAAGCTGCTCTGGAAAACGTTAGCGTAAATAGGCGATTATGGGGTGCTTGATATGACCAAAAAGCCTCTTGTTGTGGAGCAAATGCAACAAGTAACGCTCGCACCACCCCACCATGAACAACGAGATAATAGTCATCCTCATCTTTTGGTAACGCTAAAAAACCTGCGACTACTCGCTCACAAAACTGATCAAATCTTTCACCGTTTGGTGGCGCATTTTTCATTGGGTCATCTAACCATCTACGGTACCGAGAATCTGTCTTTAATTGGTCATATGTTTTGCCTTCAAAATCACCAAAATTCGTCTCTCGAAATCTCGCATCGGCTATATAGCTAGCTTGTGGAAAATAACATTTCGCCGTTTCTTGACAACGACGTAAATCACTGCCATATACTTTTCTGACAGAATCATTGACTATTGGAAGCACCGACGCCTGTGCTAAGGAAGAATCTGTCCAGCCAATATAACGCTTTTCCACATTTTCTTTTGTTGGTGCATGTCTCATTAAACGAACAGTAACAATGTCACCCATAGCACAACCTCCATTCCTTCGATTGAAGCACCTAGCAAGTCCCCAGAAACTCCGCCAAAATTACGCACTGTAAACTGCCGAAACAATACAAATGCAATGACTAAAACGACCATTAACAGCAATGGCACTATAGAAAAGCTTGAAACTACGAACACACCACAATAGGCAAGTAAAAGCGTAAGTAACATCAAACTTGTCAGTAAGCGATGATGTATATGTGTTTTAAAAAAATAAGCAAGTCCTTTTTCCTTCGAACATTGTAACGATAGAAAATAGAAACTCATTCCTACACGTGTCAATAAAGGGATAAAGACAAGCATCCATAATGAAAGTTTGTTCTGTACAAAAAGTTCATGTAGCACAACGAATTTTCCCAACACTAGAAATAACACAGATAGTACACCAAATGCCCCAACTCGCGGATCATCTAATATTTCAAGTCGCTTATCTCGATCGCGATAAGAAAAATAAGCATCCCCCATATCGATAAAACCGTCTAGATGCAAGCCTCCTGTAAATAATGCAAATAAACCGATAATCATAAAAGTTAAGAGGACTTCACTGCTGGCTGTCCATTGTGTTAAACAGTAGATTATCGCTGCAACAACAGCTCCCATCAGCGCCCCTATCCAAGGTAAAAATGCAAACATTCCGGTAATTGTCCGTTTAGTTAACGGAATTTCTTTATGTACAGGCAAAACTGTAAAAAATTGAAATGCCAGCAATACACTGTGCCATATAGTTTTCATCGCCTTGCCTTCTTTCTTTCGTGTTATCTCAACCAATTTTAGTGAAGAATATAAAAAAATCTAGTAGATCAATTGCCAATAAGACATAAAAAGCAAACGTTTACAGGAGCAATCAAAATCATTTTCCATGCTACCGTGCCATCTAGATTTTCCCGTTTACTTGTGGAGTTACATCTTTTTTGTGTCAGTCACTAACTAAGCTTAGAGTTAGTTCCTTATTTCCATTTCTTGACGATACCATAATTTATTTCATAGGCGTCATGTGAAATAGATACAAACCATTGATGGAGATTGCCGAGCAATTGGCGGTACAATTCCACCTCCTGATTTTCATACGGCGGTTCATCAAAAAGTTCATTAGAAACGACAAAAAGCGTCACCTTTTTGTCAAGTAACGTCAATACTGCACTTTTCATAAACCATATTTTTTCCTCTAGACACCCTGGCTTTTCTACACATGGCGTTCCACGATCAAACCCTTCATAAAAGGCATTTGTCAGCCATGTCGTCACACAGTCCCAAAGTACAATATCCCCTTCAACCAACGTATTAAAGGCATCCTGTATTTGATAAGGTGCTTCAATTGTATGCCACGCAATCGCTTGTTTTAAACGATCTGCTTGGTGTCGCACTATGCGTTTTTCCATTTCAACATCCATGGCAACACCAGAAGCAATATATATCAATCGTTTGTTTATTAAATCTTTATTTTGATAGTGCAAAACAGCTTCTTGTTCGGCAAAGTGAGATTTACCGCTGCGAACCCCACCCGAAATAAAAATTAGCGGCACTGTTTTCACCTCTCTATTGTAAATGTTGTGTGCTACCAATAACCTTGACGTGCCAGCTTTCTTCTGTACGCTCTACGATAGTCACGCTTGTCCCCTCTATGTGTGGGGCTGTCCATAACTGGTCAATGCCCCGCTCTAATATGGCATTAATCATGCATTTAATCGTTACTCCATGTGACACAATTAAAATATGTTCATGTGGATAGCGTTGGGCAATATTTTTTAACGTATACATCGCTCGTTCTGTTACTTCGCCAAAGCTTTCGGTGTGAGTGGCGACAAATTGTGCTGGATAATGGGTATACAGCTCGTAGTCAAAACGATTGCTGACCATAATATCCTCCACAGTTTTTCCTTGCCAGTTTCCTAAAAAAATTTCACGTAGATTATCCTCATAGTGAATTGCTAGCTTGCGACCTACTGTTAAATAGTGTAATGTTTCTTTTGCACGACCACTTGTGCTACTATACGCTGCAGTAAAGGGAATGTTTTTCAATTGTTCACCAAGTTTTTGGGCATGTAAAATGCCGTTTTCAGACAATGGAGAATCTAACCACCCTTGCAATCGATGTTCTTTATTCCAAACTGTTTCCCCATGTCGAACTAGATAAAAAGTTGTCACTTTTCTCACCCCTTATTTGCTTTAAACCACGTTTGTAAACAGTTATGTAAATAGGTCATCGCTGTTACATCTTTAATACCGATGCGGAACCATTCACCATTTAACCCCATAAAGTTTTTTGTATGGCGCAGGACAATTCCTTGTCCTAAACAAAAGCTGAAAAATGTATCTGGATGCTGGTTGCTCGGCAATGAAAAGCATACATAGTTTGTCACACTATTTGTTACGCGGCATCCGTGTTCGTGCAAAAAACGTTGGAGCCACGCTCTTTGATTTGTGGCATAGTCGATTGCCTGTTGACAATAATCATGCTCATCCAAACAGCCCGCACCGATAACAAGCGCAAATGCGTTGAGATTCCAATGTGACAACATTGCTTTTAGCTCTGAAACAATAATTTTGCTTGCAACTAAATAGCCGAGTCTTAATCCAGGAATGGCATACATTTTTGTCATCGATCGCACAACAATTACATGTGGATGATGCGTAACATCGCCAATTAACGAATGATCTTCACTGACCCAATCAATAAATGCCTCATCCAATACGAGTTCACAGTCTACGTCCGCTCCATAAGCTATTAAGCGGAGTAGTTCTTCTTTTTTTGGTAAGACACCTGTTGGATTATTTGGTGTACAGATATATACTGCATCTGCATGTACCATTTCTTGATAAAGACGTGCCATTGGTAATGTATAGTTTATAAAATCATCCACAACAATTGGCACAACATTCGCCCCGGCAGCCTTTAGCGTCCGTTCGTACTCCGAAAATGTCGGATGAATGACAATAACACGTTTATTTACATAGCGTCTGGCTAATACACTAAATAACTCTGACGCCCCATTCCCTAGGACGATTGCCTGTTTTTCAATGCGATGAAAATGGGCCACCTTTGTTAAAAAAGGTTCACCATCTGGATCTGGGTAACGCTGGATTAATGGATAAAATGTGCGCCAGCGTGCCTCAACAAAAGAAGGAGGACCTGCTGCATTGACATTCTCACTAAAATCAAATACTTCTGTCGGCATTTTCAGCCCGAGCTGCTGATAGACATTTTGCGGATTTGCTCCATGATTAGGTAATTGCAAAAATTAACACCTCCATTGCTAACATAACAAGCGTAAAGAGCAGTGTAGCAATTCGCATATGAGTCACAGATGTGGCAATGTGCTCTTTCGTTAACGGTACAAGTTTTTCACCCATCGTCGCTCTATACGATGCAACACCTTGATATGTATTTTTCCCGCCGAGTTGTACGCCTAACTGTACAGCAGTTGCTGCTTCCAAATAACCGCTATTCGGACTAGGATGTTTTTTAGCATCCTGTACCCAGCGTTTTAAGCGTTTGCCAAGCGAAACAGTTGTTTCATTTTTAGTACCAAGTACCATTAACAATCCTGTTAAACGACTAGGAATAAAATTTAGGACATCATCAAGTCTTGCGGCAAACATACCAAAATCTTTGTATTTTTCATTTTTATAGCCAATCATTGAATCTAACGTGTTTACTGCCTTGTATCCCCATAAACCAATTGCCCCAAATAAAAATGCATAAAAGAGTGGCGCGGTTACACCATCACTTGTATTTTCAGATACTGTTTCTACTACACCCCGAACAATTTCATCCTCGTCAAGCTGATCGGTATCTCGCCCAACAATCCACGATAATTTCACACGTGCTTCTGCAAAATCTCCTTGGACAAGAGGCTCATAGACAGCTATTGCTGCTTCTTTTAAACTACGCTGTGCTAGTCCAACGCCAATTAATAACCCCTCTATTAGAATTCCAAACACAATGTTCACTTGATAACTAAGCACTACTATCACGGTTACAACAAACATGGTCGTTCCAACAACAGCTAACGCCATGATCATCCCACGTAATTTTCGCATCTTGCCCTTATTCCACAAGGCGGTTTGCGCTTGAATAAGTTTGCCTATCCACCGTACTGGATGTGGCATTTTAGGAGGATCACCGACAACTAAATCAAATAATAAGCCAATGATACAGGCAATCACTAGTAAAATCATAGTGGATTCGCCTCTTTCTCTTTTTTGTATTTTTGGATGGCCTCACGCATCGTTTCATAAACACCATGCCCAATCACTTTGCCCAACATTGTAATAGGGCCTGCATATTGATGGAAATCGCCTTCTTCCGTCGATGCAATAAGTAAACTATCCGTTGACGTGCCTGTTGCTAATGTACCCGTAGTAGGATCTGTGATATCTTCATCTAGTAGTGCTTTGACCTTTGCCTCTGTCGTTGAGATCATTGCCTGAAACAACGCCTCATCCGATAGTTTTCCATTGATTAGCACCCAAGTATTAATCGTTCCAGCGTGATATTGCTCTTGTCGATGAAATGCACGCGTAATATCAACGGCATTGCCCAAGCCTGCTGTTATCATAACAACTAGATGCAAACCTTCATATGTAAATTCACGTATTGTTGCAAAACGAGCGTTTACTGCTGTCATCATCGCAACGGTTTTGTCGATGGGATAACCCTCTGATTGCAAAAACCGTCGCAACTCATGATGTGGTTTTCGTTCATCATAAGTTTTTGGTACAGAGCGATTCAGTAGATGTGTATAGTAGCCAAAGCCAGGATTATGCATCGCTGACGAGACAACTTTCATCGGAGTTATTGTTTGAATCGTAACATAATTATCTACTATTTTTATATCTTCCTTACGTACAATCATCGTCTACTTACCTCCATTATTTATTATATACCGAATTGGTTATTCACTACTCCCTTTCCAACGGGAGAACCCATATTTTGTAGTGGAGGTAAATAAAAAAACAAATTCTTACAAGAAGAATTTGTACTGTTCATTCTTTAATTATGAATACACTGCAAATTTGAACCTTCTGAATTTTTTGTATAGTACAAAATAATAACTTCATCGTATTGAAATTATTTATTTCTTTGAAATTGTATCATAACTTTGATGTTTGCAACATTCATTTTAGTTAATTTTCTTATTGCCTTTGCTTTAAATTTTTAAATCGAATAATTGAACCGGCTATAATAAAAACCCAACCAATCCCAACATATATAATTTTCATGGATTTCGTCGATGCTGGTAAAATGTCCATAATGGTTAAACAGACAACTAAAATACCGATAACTGACAAAATCATGCCCATTGAAAAACTCTTCAATCTATTACGACCTCCTATCTATGTACGAACTCGATTTTACAGCATTACTGTATAAAAGAAAACTCTATTCCTTCTCGTAGTGTTTGATTTTTTGGAGGCATTCATACATCCATGTAACTTATAAAATGAAAGAGCTGCCTTATAAGCTATGAATTCATTGCTTATAAGGCAGCTCCGTTTTATTTTTAGATAATTTTATTGTTTTTATAAAACTATCGTATTGGGTTTACTTATGCTTGCACTTGTGCAAAAAATTCTCCATATAGTGCTTGTAAAATTCGATTTTCATACTCTTGTAGAACACCAAATACAAGACTTACTTCAGACGAGCCTTGATTAATCATTTCAATATTAGCTCCAGTTTTAGATATTGCTGTTGCTGCACGTGCTGCAAGACCTGTGTTATTACGCATCCCTTCCCCAACAATCACAATCATTGAGAATCCATGACGCATTTGGACATCATCTGCCTGCAATTCATTTTTCACACGCGTTAATATACGCGCTTCATTTTCTGGTGTTAGTTGGTTGGATCGCATAATCACCGAAATATCATCTAAACCAGACGGAGTATGTTCATATGAAATATTTTCATCTTCTAAAATTTGTAGAAGCTTACGACCGAACCCTACTTCACGGTTCATTAAATATTTAGACACATATAACGTTGAAAAGCCGCTGTCTGCCGAGATACCTGTAACCGGACGACCTGTAGCAGGACGACTCGGTACAATTCGAGTACCTGGGGCTGAAGGATTATTTGTATTTTTTATGTTAACTGGCACCCCAATCTTATAGACAGGCATTAATGCTTCATCATGGAAGACAGAAAAGCCCGCATAGGATAATTCGCGCATTTCGCGATACGTTATTTCTTTAATTTCCACTGGATCATTCACGACTTTCGGATTTGCGGAAAATACACAATCCACATCCGTAAAGTTTTCATAAAGCTCCGCTTCAACAGCAGCTGCTAAAATAGAGCCTGTAATATCCGAGCCTCCGCGATCAAACGTACGCAATATGCCCGCTTTAGTGTAACCGAAGAAACCTGGGAAAACAATAATTTCTTTTGTATCTTTTAATGGCGCTAAATTTGTATAGGCTTCAGGTAAGGCAAACGTACGCTCAGGTAAATCGTTGACGACTAAACCTTCTTTTGGACTTACATAGCGTGCTGGCATACCGATAGAGTTAAAATATGCTGCAATAAGCTTGGCATTGTTATCTTCTCCTGCCGCTTTTAAGCTATCAATAAATAATTCTTCATTGGAAATATCACCTTGCACACGTTCGCGCAAGTCTTCTGTAATAACGTCACAAATCGTATCATCTAGCTGTAACCCGTCAGCAATAGACTTGTAACGATTAACGACTGTTTGTAGTTTTTCTTCTATATTTTCATTTTGTAATGCCGCATGAGCTAAGTCAATTAGTAAATCTGTTACTTTTATATCATCACCAGAACGTTTTCCTGGTGCTGAAACGGCTACGATTTTGCGTGCCGGATTAGATTTTACAATGTTTGCTACTTTTTGAATTTGTTCTGCACTTGCTACAGATGTTCCACCAAATTTACATACGATCATATCTATCAAATCCTAACTTTTTAAAATAATGTATTCCTCCAAAAAACAATTGAATGTACACAGTGTACAAATTATCGTTCTCTACGTCAATACAATTTAAAAAATTCACGCAATTCGTCGATAGAAAAATGGACAATTTTCGCACTGTTTGATTTATTATACGGATTTCATATGAATTAGTTAAGGTTTTTATAAATTTTTTTCGCATATGTCACATAATCGTGTAAATTTTCGTTTGAACTAGCTTAAATTAGCTATATGATCGTGGCGATTACGTTTGTTCATGAAAAGACGAGCTTCAAGTTAGCTCGTCTCCTTCATCTAATGGCATCCAACAGCTTTCTATCATACGTTGCTTGCTGAAAACTGTTTTCTTTTATGACTAATGAAGAGAGCGCTTACTGTCATTATGATATGCTACAATAATCATTATGTCTGTGCTATTTGATAATGAATTTGTTAGCAACGATTAAAAATGCCACCTTATATAAGATGGCATTTTTATTTGTGCGCTTCCCTTTTAGTCCATTGGGTTAATACCTTTCCAGTTCCTTTTACACCAGCTGGTAATGCACAAGCTTTTGCCTTTCTTCTATATAATAAAGCAAACGCTTACTTCCTTATTATGTGACGTAAAATGGCTGCTATTTTAGATAGATTCAATACGCTTTGCTGATTGATTGATGTGTGACAAAAGATTAGTAACTCAAATTTACGGACTACTCGCTTTATGTTTATATGAAAAAGCAAAAATCTACCACATAGTTCTCGCCAATCACTACATGTGATGTTAAAATAAACTAATATTTAGCAATAACAGATTCATTATCCTTAAATAATATAAGACGCAAATTAGGTTACTTTATTGATAAAGCCAGTGAAGTACATAACTGCTTTTCTCTTATTCTATTTTAGTACTGAAAAAGAATATCAAACTGTTAAGCCATTATAGTTTGATAAAGGACACTACAAGTAGATGAATACTTATTGCAAAAGATAATAGTTATAAAAGCAAGATGTTAATACCTCATTTGGTGTTAGTCGACTATATCACTATTTATCTCTATCACTTTTTGCTTTCTTAAAGCAAAGTTAATTTATCGAAATAGATGGAGGATTTGTATGCGTATTAAAACAAGACTTATTCTTGTTACTTCAATTTTTGTGTTGTCAATCATGGCCGTAGGTGGATTTGGGACATGGTCTTTATCGAAGATTGTCTCACAAAATAATGAGGTAAATAATCTGATGGAAATTAAAACAATCACCAAGCAAATTCAATATCGGCTTGCCGGTCTTTCAAATGATGAGCGAGCATTACTATTAACAAATGATCCAACATTCGTGTCACAAATGGAGGAAAAATCAAACGATATTATAAACCAATTTAATCAATTATATGCCTTTTCTATCATATCCTCAGAGCAACAGACCATTGATGACATTAAGGCAAATTACGAAAAATATTGGAATCAAGTTCAATTCGTTATGCACAATCATACGATAGACCCTAAAAAAGCAGCTGAAATTCATTTTGGGGAAGAACGAAGAATACGGAAAGAAGTACTTGACCCTTCGTTTGAACGTTTTATTGCACAAATAGATCAACAAACAGAAGTAGCAAGCGCTAGCTTGAAATCACAATCTAAAATGAGCCAAGCACTTCTACTCGGAATTGCAATAGTTGCCACAGTATCTGGAATCATTTTAGGCGTTTTACTTTATCAATCCATTTTAAAACCATTGCGCCAACTAAATATTCAGATGAATGATATCGCACACGGAAACGGCGATTTAACTAAAACGATCCAAGTAAAAACAAAGATGAATTAGGGGAAGTGGCTACTTCATTTAACCACTTCATTTCTTCATTAAGACAAATGATGACACAAATTAGCTCTTCATCCGAGCAAGTAGCAGCGTCTTCCGAAGAGTTTTCAGCGAGTGCGGAACAATCAAAACGATCTTCTCATCAAATTACGGAAAATATACAAGATGTCTCGACGAGTATGGATAGCCAAGCGAACATTTTACACGAAAGCACTATTGCCATCGTGCAAGCATTGCAAAGTTTAGAAAGTATGACACATTATACAGCTGATGTTTCAGAAGATACGAATGAAGTTAGTATACAGGCGGATCAAGGAGCACAATCCGTTAAAGATATTGTTTCGTCCATGGAGGCCATTTCACAATCGGTAGACGAAACAAATAAAAATATCAATTCACTCGCTGAAGATGCTGTCAAAATTGGTGAAATCACAACATTGATAAATGACATTGCCAAACAAACAAATCTCCTTGCCTTAAATGCGGCCATTGAAGCTGCCCGTGCAGGAGAGCATGGAAAAGGATTTGCCGTAGTTGCAGAAGAAGTACGAAAATTAGCTGAACAATCCAGTGGCTCGACAAATCAAATCAAAGCACTCATTACACGTATTCAAGAGACAACCAATGAAACCGTTCAAACGATACAAAAAGTGCAAACAAATGTCGGTAGTGGCGTTCAATTAACATCTACTACTTCGGTACAATTTCAAGATATTATGCAATCCATTGCCCATGTCACAGGTAAAGTACAAGAAATAGCTGCCACAACAGAACAACTAACAGCCGATTTTACAACGGTTACCCAACAATATGAAATCGTTTCTTCACTCTTTAAGGAAAATTCCGAAAGCACACAGGAAGTGGTCGCAGCAACAGAAGAACAGTTAGCTTCTATGGAAGAAATTCAAAGCGTTGCGCAAACATTAACGAGCATTTCTGATTCACTTAATCAGATGGTGCGTAGCTTTAAAATCTAAACGACAAATAACACCCTAATTGATGTGTGAAATGACCATCATTAGGGTGTTGTTTTTATTATCGTTCGTTTCTTTTAGGATTAGAATTTGCCTACAGTGTGTTCTAAGTCAAATCTTCTTCTGCACTTCATTTTATGATTTCGCCATTAATTTTCTTTTAATACGAAGGGAAACAAGCTCTAAGATAATCGCGACAATAAGAGCGCAATACGTAATCATCCCAACTTCGTGTAAATCATAGTAAAAACTAGAAGCCATAAATAACTCAAAGCCAATACCACCTGCCGCCGCCGCTGCACCCATCGCCACTGCCACACCATAGTTCGTTTCAAAGCGTAAAAAAATCCACGACACCATATAGGACGAAGACTGCGGAACGACAGCATGCCATACAATATGCCACCAATTCGCTCCTGAGGCCCGCAATGCCTCTATAGTACCTTCTTCTAACTCCTCAAATGATTCAGCAAATGCCTTTGTTAAGTAAGCAATGGTATGCAGCATCATCCCCAGTACACAAGCAATTGCACCGAGACCTGCAACAATCGCAAAGATTAACACCCACAGGACTGTAGGTACTGCTCTAATAAATGAGTTAAAAGCGATTATCCCATTTGACACCATTGAAGGGACTAAGTTTTTCGCGCTAAAAATAGCAAGGAAAAAAGAGAGTACTGCTCCTAAAATCGTTGCTAAAAAAGCTAATGCAAGTGTTATACTAATTTGCTTTAACGCTGTAGCAAATGTAATTTGATGAAAGGCAGGTTCTAAAAACATCATCTTTAAATTACCTAGCGTTAAGGAAATGGCTGTTGACCATGTAATTGTCCCATAATCAAGCAAAAATGGTCCAATCAGTGTAAATAACAGTAGTGCCCATAGTACAAGACGCATGACGATATTCGCCTTTGTCATTTTAGTGATTTGAATTCGACCATTTCTTACTTTGACATTTGTCTCTAAAGGTGACACGTGCATTAAGAAATCACCTTCCTTACTTTGTTTGATGTAAATTCAATAATAAACACAACCGCGATAATCATAATGGTAATAAGCCCTAGCATATTATAATCCAGTTTTTTATAGTAAAGATCAAATAGATAACCAATACCTGTACCTGTTAATAATCCAACTAATGTCGCACTTCGAATATTGGTTTCAATCATATAAAATATCCAACTAAGCATCTGAGGCATCGTATCTGGTAATACGCCTTTCCATACCATTTGAAAATATGTAGCCCCTGTGGCCATTAGCGCCTCTACTCCGTCTGAACTTGCCTCATCAATTGTTTCAATAAACATCCGAACTAAAAAGCCAAACGTCGAGAAAAATAGAGCGAAATAGCCCGTTACAACATTATGTCCAAATGAAATAACAAGAACAAGCGCCCATGCGATTACTGGAACATTACGAAAAATGGATGCAATGAACCGTGCTACAAAGCCAAAGAAACGATTGAATTGTGTCGTTTGCGCCCCTAATATTGCAAAAAGCAAAGCAAATACGGCTGCTGTAGTAGAAGCTATGACGGATAAAATAATCGTCTCCCAAAGGCGTTGTAATACTTTTGGAATATTTTCTATTGTTTCAGTTGAAGGAATTAAATTATTAATCATCCATGCAAGTGTACTAGGAATCGCATATAAACCTTCTATTATATTAAACTTTGTAATGGCTGCTGAGCCGTACGTTAATACAATCAGAACAATCATTACACCTGTCATTCGCCACTTTTTCCTACGTAAAATATTCGCCTCTGTCATCATACCCTCCGAACCTTTTATTCCGTAATTAGTTCATCTACGCTTGTTCCATAAATGTTACGTATCGCAAGCTGGTTTAACTGCTTCGGGATATCATCAAATACTTTCTCCCCTTTACGTAATCCGATAATTCGATCAGAATAACGCATGGCAACGTCGACTTGATGTAAATTCACTAACACAGTAATGCCCATAGACTGTGAAATTTCCTTTAAGTGATCCATAATGACCTTCGATGAATTGGGATCAAGGGATGCGATAGGCTCATCACATAACAATAACTTTGGCTCTTGCACTAATGCCCTTGCTATCCCTACTCGTTGCTTTTGACCACCACTTAACTGGTCACAACGTTTATAAATTTGATCCTTCATATTCAGCTTTTCTAATATCGATAATGCAAGTCGTTTCTCTTCTTCTGTATAAATACTTAGGATACCTTGCATCGTGGATTTATAACCAAACCGACCATGCAACACATTTTCAAATACAGTTAGACGGGAAACTAAGTTATAATGCTGAAAAATCATGCCCATTTTGGCACGTTGTTGCCGCATTGCTCTTTTATTGATAGACGTAATATCTTGCTGATCAAAAATAATTTCTCCTTTGGACGGTTCAATCATTCGATTAATGCAGCGTAGCAATGTTGATTTCCCTGCACCCGATTGACCTATAATGGATACAAACTCGCCTTCTTGCAAGGAAAGATTGATATCATTTAACACCATGGACTTATGGTCATAGCTTTTAGCAATTTTATGAAGCTGCAAAATCGTGTTGGCTTGCTCTCTTTCTGGAGCAACAGTAAATGCTGACTGCAGGGGCTGTCTTTCCATTACAATAGTAGTCATTATTCTCTCTCCTTGTATCGTAATTTGATAAAGCTGATAGCATGGAAAATCTCTGAGACTTTTTTGAAAAAGGCTTCTATCTTTAAAGATAAAAGCCCTGTACAGTATTATTTTGATAGTTCGCGAATTGGATTAAACCAAGCATCTTCCACTTCTAAGAAACGCTCGTCCGCCGCTCTATAGAACAATCCAGAATCGCCGGAATCTTTTGGTACAAAAATACTTTTGTTATTGGTTGTTTCATCCGAGATTAAGTGTTCTTTTAATGTCTTAATATCTTCTTCGCTTAATACCGACGTATTGACTACGAATGGAGCGTTAAGTACTGGTGTTACCTGTATCAGCACAAATTCTTTTCCTGTTAACGTGTTAAACGGTGCTGCAGCATTATCTTTTACCTTATAAACTGCACCTGGTGTACTTTCTTTTCCTTCCACTAGCTCAACATAAGCCTCCACACATGTATCACAAAATGCTGCGATATCAGAGCGCTCCATCAACATATTGACAGCTGACCCTTGGTGAGAATCCCCAAATAAGACTTCAGGATATACTTCATTGCCTTCCATTAAAGCTTCTTCAGTTAAATTTTTATCGCTAAAGTGAGAAATAATTGAACTTGTTGGTACTTTGAAACCTGATGTTGAAGAAGCAGAGACGAAAGAAATCGTTTTGCCTTCCGTTGTATCTAACGTATATTTACCATTCTTTTGATATTGTTGTGCCTGATCCTTTGGAACCGCTAGCCAGCTATAATAGACCGCATCGTCTAATGTGCCAGACTCTCCGGATGGTACAACTAAGGGTTCGACATCTTTACTTTTGTCCTTCGCTTCGATATACCCTTGCGCTCCCATAAAAGCAATATGTGCATTGCCATTGGCAATTGATTCAATCGCAATCGCATAATCTGTCGTTAATTTATGTTCTACTTTACGCCCTGTTGCCTTTTCAAAAATGGCACCAAAAGCATCACGAGAAGGAGCCATTTCAGAACCTGATTCATTTGGATACCAAACCATTACAAGTGGTCCATCTGATTTTGCATTGGCTTTCTTTGTTTCACTTGTTCCATTTTCCGAACTACAAGCAGCTAAAAAAAGTACAGTCAACATGCCCATCAAAATTGATAACCATCGTTTGTTCATTATTCTTCTCCTTTTTCACTTCAGTTTTTGTAGTTTTGCTCTACATGCCCCATTTAATCATCCCGGAAAGCGCTTGGAAATAGCTCCGCATTTTTCTTAATAAAATTTTACATTCACTAAATAAAAACGGCAGTTTGTAAATTGGATAATGTATATTGCCCTAATTGTACAGGTGCACCATAACGACCATGATAATCTGATCCACCTGTTGTGATTAAATGATATTTTTGAGCTAATTGTTGCACCTGTTCCATATGCACAGGTGTGTGATCAGGATGAAGTAACTCGATTCCATCAAGCCCTTCTTGCACAAGCTCCTTTGTGATATCGAAAGAGTTTAACTGACCAGGATGGGCAACGACAGCGACTCCGCCATCAGCATGAATGGCTTGCAATGCATCAAAGGCATCAACATAAACAATATCCCCTGCTGCTACTCCTGTTTTAAATAATGAGCGATACAATGTTTGATAGTATTTTGAACTATATGCCTCTTCTGTCAACGCATTCATAATATGCTGTTTATATAATGTACCGCTTTCGCGAGCAAAGGCGAGTGCCTGCTTTGCATCGAGCGGGAACCCCGCTTCCTGTATGCGCGCTAACTGCCATAATGAATGGGCGTGCCGGCGAGCAAGTAGTGGTGTACAAAGCGCTTGAATATGTGGACATTGATCTTGAAAACCATAGCCAAGCATATGGACTTTGCGCTGACGCTTAAAGTCATAGGCCGATATTTCAACACCAGCAATAAATTCGATATTGAATTGTGCCGCAAGCTTACGCCCCTCCGCATGGTGAGCTGTTGTATCATGGTCAACAACGCCTAGATGTGTGATACCTGCTGCCTTCGCTTGCTGAAATAATTGCATCAACGTTTCGCTACCATCGGAATAACGACTATGTGTATGCAAATCAATTTTCACGCTAACACTTCCTTGTCGCTAATTTTCATCATTGTAAACACATCATCGCACAGGCCTTCCATAAACTCTAAATCATGAAAAATACCAATTAAAGTAGTTCCTTGTGCTTTTAGCTTTTCAATGGATTCCCTTACCTTAACTTTCGAGGCTTGATCTAAGCTAGCAGTAGGTTCATCTAAAAGAAGGAGGCGTGGCTCTTTCACGATCGCACAAGCAATATTTAAACGAAGTTTCTCTCCACCTGAAAAATTATTTGGATAACTATTCCATAATTTTTCCTCCAAATCAAAATGACGTAATGCTTGCTTTGCTCGGGCAATAGCTTCTTGTTGTTCTACCCCTATATCTAGTAGAGATTGTGTCACCAGTTCTAATGCTGTCGTTCGAGGCATGACGTTTAAAAATTGCGACACATAACCAATTTCATGTTTTCGCAAATAAACAATTTGTCGAGTCGTCGCTTGTAATAAATCAATCTCACCATAGGCATCTGAATGGAATATAATGTTTCCAGCTTGCGGCATATAAGTGCGATAAATACTTTTTAAGATGGTCGATTTGCCACTGCCACTTTTACCGACAATCCCTAAAAAGCCCCCTTCCTTCACATGCAATGATATATTTTCAAGTGCTGGAAAAGTCTTTTGTAAATGATGAATAGTAAACGATTTCTGCAAATTGTGTATCGTTAACATCGTTTCCCCCCTAGCGATAATTGGTTTGCATAATAATGTTGCCATCAACCATGGTTGTTGTAACAACGGGATAGCCGTCTTCCATCTGTTCAATAATTAATATATCTGCCTTTTTACCAACCTCAATCGAGCCAATTTCGTGATCAAGATTTACTGCACGTGCAGGATTAATCGTCACAAGTTGGAATAAACGGTGTAAATCTTCATCATATTGTTTCGATAATTCGAAAATCCCGTGTAACATTGCAGGAGGATAATAATCACTACAAATAATATCGATTACTTGTGCTTGAATCGCCTCACTGGCGCTTAAATTCCCTGAATGGGAGCCACCATTTAAAATATTGGGTGCACCAGCAATCGTTTGCATCCCCATCTTCTTTGCTTCTTTTGCCACATCGAGTGTAATAGGAAACTCACTGATTGTTGTGCCATACGATTGAACAAGTTGAAGTTTTGCTACATCATCGTCATCATGTGAAGCAACCGCAATGTTATGGTCAATGGCTAGTCGACTTAGTCGTTCAATATCATCGAAAGTCATTTTCGCCTTATCAACTTGATTTTGAATTAATACATTGGCTTCCTGATCTGACATGGAACGATAGCCGCGCATAATATTTTTATAGATTTCAAGATTTCGATATTGTCCCTGACCTGGTGTATGATCCATAAATGATAGCAAATGCACTTTGCCATCTTTAATATTGCGCTCTAAGTTCGGGATTTGATCGATGGAATCAATTTCGAAGCGAGCATGTAAACGATGTCGTATTAAATGTGGCTCTTCGTGTGAAGCGTAAATCGCATCAACACATTTTTGAACATTTTCCGGATTACGAATTGCTTTATGTGAGTATTTATCATCCCCGTAATAGGATAAGGAATGAAAAATTGTTGTAATGCCATGCGTCATTAAAATGCGTTCGCTCTCCCGTAAACCAATGTTCATGCTCATTACTGAGGTTGGACGAGGGCTGACAATCGTCTCAATATAATCCGAATGAATATCGACAAAACCTGGTGATACATAGCCACCTTTAGCATCTAAAACCTCTATACCATGTAAATCAATGTCCGCTTCATGGACAATCGCATTAATTAAATGGTCCTCCACTAATACAATGTGGTTTTTTAAAAATTGCTGTTCTGTCACAATAACGCCATTTATAATCGCAAGCATCATTTACCTCCTTACAGTAATGAGTAAACTAATTGTTGTGTATATTCGTGCTGTGGATCTTCCAATACTTGATCTGTTAACCCATGTTCAATAATTTCCCCATTCAGCATGACAATTGTACGGTCAGCAAGCATACGAATAACGGCCAAATCATGTGATACAACAATCATTGAAATATTTAACTCCCGTTGTATCGATTTAATTAAATCTAAAACATCTGCTTGTACAGACAAGTCTAATCCTGTCGTTACTTCATCTAGTAATAGAATAGGCGGGTTATTGGACATAGCCTTAGCAATTTGAACCCGTTGCTGCATGCCACCTGAAAAATTTTTCGGTGCTTCTTTACTTCGATGGACAGGAATTCTAACATGTTGTAGAAGTGATAGGCTTCGCTCTTCCATCTGACGAACATGACGATTACCTGCTGCAATTTGCTTTTCTGCAATATTACTCATGGATGAAAAATCCATTTTCAGTCCAAGCATCGGATTTTGATAAACCATCCCTAAAATCGTATTTCGTATATGACGCTTCATTTGACTCGATTCAGTAAAAATATTGTTGTGCCCATTTTCATAATCTACTAAATAGCCTTCTCCTGACGTCACCGTCTCATCAAAGTAAAGACTTTTCATCAATGTCGATTTACCACTGCCACTCTCTCCGACAATTCCTAATATTTCTCCTCGATATAAATCTAACGATACATTTCGACATGCATAGACAGTTTTACAGACAGGGCAAAAATTTTTTTCTAGTTTCATGTCTTCGTGCTGACAATGCGTACAACCATCACCGTACTGTTTGGATAACTGTCGAATCGATAATACCGGTTGTTCTTGCATCATTTTGCTGCCACCTTTTGTTGTAATATTTCTTGCATATAACTTGTATCATTACAAACATAGTAAGTTTCACCCGTAACTTCATCTGTAAGCTCATCAAGAAAGACATCTGACAGACCTGTTTCTCGGCACACCTTTCCTTCAAATTGCTCGACAACAAACGGATAGTCTTCAAATGCAAGCGACTCTACATTTGTATAAGGCGGTACTGCGTAAATTTTTTTCTCACGTCCCGCCCCAAAAAGTATAAGCGCCTCACTTTGATGTATTTTTGGGTTATCAAACCGCGGAATTGGACTAGGATTCATGACGTAGCGTCCATTGACTAATACTGGATAATCTGCCCCTTGAGAAGTCTGGTTATAGCGCATAATTTGTTCAAACAACATTAAATAAGCACCGCTATATTCTTTTTCTGCATGATAACGTTTTGTTTTAAATTCACTCCGTTCAATGTCCCGCAACGGCTCTGGCTCTGGTACTTGTAGCACTAACACTTGATCTGCACGTAATGGCACTTCAGGAATGCGATGGCGTGATTGTACAAGCGTGGCATCTTGCGTACGAGACGTTGTTTGAACACCCGTTGTCTTGGTCACAAGCTTTTTTATATTAACCGCATTGACGGAGTCATCCGAACCTTGGTCAATAACTTTCAATACATCATTTTTACCAATTAATGCGAGTGTTACCTGCAAGCCCCCTGTTCCCCACCCTCGGGCAATTGGCAACTCACGCGAGGCGAATGGCACTTGATAGCCAGGAATAGCTATTCCTTTCAAAATTGCTCGTCGGATTTCACGCTTTGACTGTTCGTCTAACAAAGCAAATGGTACTGCGCTCATCGGTGCCCCTCCTTTTTTATACTGCGCATTTGTTCTAACTTCGCTTGGAATGTGACATAATGCGGCATCTTCAAGTGTGAGATAAATCCTGTAGATTCAATCATATCCACGTGAAGTAGTACAAATTCTTCGTCATGGATTGGAGAATCGCCTCCAACTTCTAGTGCATGATCTACGATAGACATCGCAATGGTTTTTGTTTCGTTTTGTCCAAAACATGCACCATAGCCAACATCGAATTCCAACACTTGTTGTCCATCTTCATCTACATCAACAGGAATAAACGACTCTACTTCCGTTAGTTTAATGGCGCCAATATAATAAGGGTCCATATCGTCGTCTTCTAATGCAACATAAATTGGTTGCCAACCTACCCGTACCTCCCCAACATTTGGATGTGATGCACCGTAGCCGCGAAGACCTGCATAACCAAGAGATGTAATCGTCCCTGTTTGTCCCCTTGTTAATGTTTGCAAACGTTGAGAACGATTTGTTGGAAACGTTATGGCTTGCTTCGTCACATCTTTGGGTTCTTGATTATTTAAAGCGAACTTTCTTATTAGACCTTCATCGCGTAAATAATCCATTACTTTTGGTAGCTGCTCTAATGCAAGTTCACTTTCTTCCGGTTTATTTATTTGTTCAAATGCCGCCTTTTTTAGCTCAACATCTGCTACGGTTTCCTCCAGCAAATCAAAATCCAATAAGCGGTGTAAATAATCGTGTGAAGCCCCTAAAATTTGCCCTCCTGGAATATCTTTAAAACTAGCCGATATGCGTCGTAGGACAAACATTTCTCTCGCATTCGTTACAGTTGAATAATACAAGCGTGGTAATGTGGAGCGGTGCGCACGTAATAAAAATACAGCCTCCTCTGCATTGCCCTCGCTTTGTTTCATCGCTAAAGAGGCTAAACGTTCACTATATAAACTACTTTCCGACATGACTTGATCTAAAAAACCTCGCATTGTGGACTGTAATGTATGCACTGAAATATGTGCGCCTCGCTTCACGCGCTCATACTGCAAATGCTCTAAAGATGCTTCAATCGCCTCGGCGCCACCACGAACTGCTACATACGCCATTAGCTTTTCACCTCTTCCAACTTCGTTGTGCGTGGTAAAGCGAGCACCTTACCATTTTCATCTATTAAAATCAAATCGACTCCTAGCGGAAACTCTCGATTTCGAATTGCACGCAACGCCAAAATATCAGGAGATAATCCCAGTTCCACTAGTTCTTTATGCAAAATACCAGGCCCTGTTAATTGATAGACAACTTCGTTTGACTGCTGTGGCAATTCCATGACGATTGTAGCGGATTGCTGTGGATCAATTAAATTTCCTATTTTCACTACTTCTAACACTTTCAATATTTGCTCTTTGTTAGCATTTGCAGGCACAATGATAAAATCCGCTTCATGGAAATCTTTTACTTTTGCGCCTGTCCATTGACGTAGTTCTTGGTGAAGTCGCTTCGAGTCATCCACTGCTTGAAAGCTGATTTCTCCATCGAACAATGTCATTAAAACAGATAATGTTTGAGGATATAGCCCATCGATGGAATGCAAAGTTTGTAACGTCCCTTTACTGCCTGGTCGAGCAAAACAATCCATTAATGTACGAAATGTCAGTTGCGTAAAGTGTACCGTTTCCATGTTCCCTACCTCCTTATATCGACATCGTGTCGAACTGAACTTTTGTCCGTTCAATTGAACATTTTATATCTTGATGCTTCATATCAAGACGTTGTGACAGTTTCGTTAACACGCTCGCCCACTTTGCCACTACAGGTAGTTGCCCATTATAAGCAGCATCTATAATGGCCAGTGCCTTGGACAGCTCTGGCTCATATTCGCGAACTAAGCCAAGACCAAATGCTTCGCCAATTTTGACCTTAGTTTCTGTTACTAACGTCTCACCTATATAAAAAAGGGATTGCTGTGCCGATTCTCGCATTTTAATCATGACAAGCCCCTCTCTTGGTGCTTGGATTTCAATTACCTCATGGTGACTACAAACTTCATTTGCCATCTGTAATGCTTCTTCACGTCCAACCTCAATTAATAATTTAGTCCGTTCAGCTCGTTTCACTTGACCAACTCCCTTCACCAATACCTTAACTTGGCGCCATGTTCAGTAGTGAAAAGGTTTCGTGAAGTTCATGTAAACTAAGTTTTACAAAAATTAACGGCATTTAATTAAAATGGCGGGGTCACGTAGCAATTTATCTTCTGGTTGTCTTACAGCATAAAAAAAGACTTCAAACACGAATGGTTTGAAGTCAATCTAATCTATATTTGAAAAAAGAAGCGATCCGTTCGATATAAAATTTCTGTGTACTCTAGTAAAATATTATGCTCGTCATCCCAACTATCCGATTCTACCTTGACGAGAGGCACCAATATTTCACATGCAAGCAATGACCGGTCCAGTTCATTTGGAAATTTGACAGCTAAATGTGAGAAGGAACTACGAAATTGTTTTACACCATGCTGTTGATAAAATGTATAGATAGAGGTTAAATCATCATTCACCTGCTTAATGGCAGGCATATTTTCAACAACGACATACGAACGATGGATTGCTGTGGGTTCCTCGTCAATAAAGCGCAATCTTTCAATTAGGTAAAGGTCGCTATGTTGAACATATGGCTTGCTAAAAATAATATGTTCTTTAGGTACCTGTTCTATTTTCGTCACAACTGATTGATAGTTTGATGTAAATTTGAGCATTTTTTCACTAAAGCTAATATCGCCAGACATTACAACCTCAAGTGGTTTTTGTTTTTCCCGCAAAAAGCGCCCAATCCCCTTCTGCGAATAAATTAAACCCATTTTCTCTAGTAAATCATAGGCATTTCGGACTTTTATACGTGGTACACCAAACATTTCCATTAGAGCATGTTCACTTGGCATTTTCCCATCTTGCGAATAATTCCCTGCCTCGATTCCCTGTAACAAGTAATCCTTCACTACTAGTTCCTGCTCATCCACACGCTTCACTCCTTCTATAAAAAAGGCATAATTTCAATCCATTTGTACCTTAAGTAGCACATTCCAAATAAACTTTATGAACGTTATTTTTTTGTATTAAATGCAAATTCAATTTTCCCTTCCACAAATTGCAGGGCAGCGCTAAATTGCTTGCCACTTTTTGCTTTAAAACCTTTCATTTCGGCTGTTTTCCCGCTCGTACATAAATCTCTAATATTCTTCTCCGTAAGCTTTTTCCCTAATAATCTTTCTGGAAATGTTTGTTTACAGCCATTTTTATATTCCGAGCAACCATAAAATTTCTTGCGCAAGCTAATTTTGCCTACTTTACATGTTGGGCATGTCACAATATCTTTTGCTTTAGCATTCGTTGGAAATTGATCCGCATTAATTGTGATTGTGTTAATTTTGTTTGGTACTTCGGCAATTAACTGATAGATAAATTTGCCAATACTGTCGATAAAATGTTTGGCCGATCCTTCACCACGTCCTATTTTTTTTAAATAAATTTCCCATTTTGCTGTCATCGATGGACTGGAAAGCAAGGTTCCTTCAATTGCTCTACACAATAGTTCCCCTTTAGGTGTGATACTGACAATATTTTTCTTCACCTCAATAAACCCATGCTTTTTAATCGTTTCAATAATGCCACTACGTGTTGCCTCTGTGCCAATACCTTCTACAGAATTTAAAACTTCGATTTCAGTCTCGTCTTCAACCGATTTTCCACATGTTTTCATCATTGTAATAAGTTGCCCTTCTGTATAAGGCTTTGGTGGCGTTGTAGTTCCTTCTATAATGGCGATTTGACTTTGGACGATTTCCCCTTTAGATACGACAGGTAGAACTTCCTCACGATGTGAAGGCTCTTTATCGCCAGCGAAAAGCTCCCGCCAACCTTTTACAAGCTCTGTTTTCCCGACGGATTTAAATTCTACATTTTTCACATCCGTTAAAATCGTTTTTTCATCATACTCATAATCATGATGAAACATTGCAAGCGTTGTATGTAATATTTCAAAATAAATATTTCGTTCATCCGCAGCCATTGACTGCAACGCTTTTTCTGTTGGCATCTTTTTCGTTGGAATAATGGCATAGTGCTCGCCTACATTAGAGCTGTCAACATAACGTTTATGTTGGCCTCTTAAAACAGGGGGAAATGCCTGACCAATGAGCTGTTGATATTTTTGCAGTGCTTCGTGTAAATAATTGTATTCATTTGGTGTTATCAGCTGTGAATCGGTACGTGGGTACGATACAAGCTTTTTCTCATATAGCGACTGTGTCAATTTTAACACGTGAGCCGGACTATATTTCCAGCGTCTATTTGCTGTTGCCTGCAAAGTTGATAATGCGTGCAATTTAGGTGGTTGGATTCGCTTTGTCTTATTCGTTACACTCGTAATTTGACCTATATCCATTGGCTGAATAGCGTGTTGTCTCAATAACTGCTCTACTTCTTCTCTAACATTGGATTTGATTTTCGCCTTACCTTTATACATACCATTTTGGGCTGTAAATACTCCTTCAATTTCATAAAACTTTTCAGGCTTAAAATTCTCGATTTCTTGTCGTCTTTTATAAATCAAATACACTGTTGGTGATTGCACACGCCCAATAGAAATACTGCCCTTAAAGCCCTTCTGCTGAAGAAGTAATGTATATAAACGACTACAGTTCATGCCCACTAGCCAGTCGCTAATTTGGCGTGTTTTTGCTTCTTGATACATCAGCAAATCGCGCTCGTTACTATGCATATTTTGAAAACCTTTCCGAATTTCATCCACCTCTAAAGAGTTAATCCATAAACGTTTTACAGGCTTTTTTACTTTTGTCATTTTATAAATGGAATAAAAAATATTCGATCCTTCACGCTCAGCATCGCATCCATTATAAATCATGGTTACTTGTGGATCGTGGAAGATTTTTTTTATCGCATTAAACTGTGTGTATACATTACTAACAACTTTATCTTCATATTTGTCTAAAATAATCGGTAAGGCATCTAAAGACCACTTCTCCCATTCCTTTTTATATTCCTTCGGTTCCTTTAATTCGACGAGGTGACCTATCCCCCAACTAATAATGGCACCATCAGGAAATGTTGAACAGGGCTCTAACTCTATAAACGTTTTCTCTTTGTGTTTAATTTTAAAGGCTTCTGCATAAGCTCGTGCCTGCGATGGTTTTTCAGCTAAAATAGCGATTTTTCCCATAATAATGATCACATCTTCTTTTAAATATTTTTAGTAGTTTGTTATCTAAAAATGGAAAGAGGCTGGGACAAAAGAGAAGAAGTGTTAGATTGACTGCCATCAATCTAACACTTTTTTGCTATTCCGTTGTTGTCCGCTACGGCGGTGCTTTCCGCTCAGCACAGTAAGCCGCAACCCTCGCTAACGCGCGGAATGCCCGCGTCTTACATTATGTGCTGTCCCGCTGGAGTCACCGCCTTCGCTACCAACAACTAGTGAACACTTCTAATTTTTTATTTAATGCAAATGCAAGAATAGCTAAGTTTGCTAAGCTCCATATAGCAAAAATTTATGAACACCTTTCCTCTGTTCCTTAAATTTTTTTAGTTTTTGTCCCAGCCTCTTATTGTGAAATACCCTACAACTATTTTACTGTATACCATTTAAAATAGCACTTCCTAATGTCAGAAGCGAAGCAACGATGCTCTCTTCAAATAGAAAAAAACTAAATGTACATAACCTCTTTCTCCTTATCCCATATAGATTTTGGATAACAAGAAAAATGTTTAAGTTAGAAAATATTATATTGAGCTAGCAAATAATAGGGGCAAGATGATAAAATATGGTTATAAAGGGGGATGGGGAATGGGGAAATTAAGTAAGCGTAATATTTTATGGATTATACCAATCGGCATAATAGGCGTGTTTTGGTATTTTTATGGTCCACAAGAAGACATAACGGATAATGAATATATTACATATGTCAAAAACTATTCAATCGAAAATAGTAACCAATCATTCGAAAAAGCTTTTGCTTCAGCTTGCGAAAATCCATATTGGGTTTATTTTGAGACACAAAAGGGACAAGATGTAGTGGAATTTAAAGGTGATTGTCCTATCAACAACAAGAAGGCGAAAGTCAATGTACAATTTTTAGTCGATGCCAAAATGACAACTGTAAAGTATGGTGCAATGTTAGTCGATAGTAAAATGCAAGAAGAATCCGAACGAGACAATTTTCTACTGGCGATAACGACGGAGTAAATCTTATTTTCTTACAATGAGCCTAAACGCACTGAAAGGTGAATTTGGGCTCATGGCTTTATAGCTTATCATTAAAAATAGCATATACATTTGTATCATGTGCTTTCCCTTGTTGATACATATATTCTTTTAATACGCCTTCTTTGTGAAAACCTAAATGAGTTAGTAACTGATTGGATGCTACATTTTCAATAAAGACAATTGCCCCAATCCGGTTAAGTTCCATCTTATCAAACCCATAGGATACAATTTCAGCTACTGCCTCTTTCGTATAGCCCTTTCGCCAGTAGTCGGGGTGCAACTCATAGCCAATTTCTGCCCGCTTATGTTTAGGTGACCATGCGTTAAAGCCGATAGTTCCGATAATGCCCTTTACTTCTTTCCGCTCTATACCCCACCGAATACCTCTTTTTTCCTTATAATTTTTCGAAAAAGTTTCGATTAGTTTTTCTGCTTCTTCAATTGTTGCAAAGGGTTCTAATCCATAATACTGGGTAACAAGGTGATTGGAAAAACAGCGAAAAAGGTCTGTTACATCTTCATCTATTATTTCTCTTAATATTAATCGTTCAGTCTCTACAATAGGAAACATCTTATTCCTCCTTTATAGTATTTACAATTCTCCAAAATTGGCAAAAACCCTTTTCAAAGAGAACTACCTTTCTAGGAACTTTCAATGAAAAGTTTCGTATTATTTACAGGAGGTATGGAAGAATATGAAAAAAATGAGTTTATATTTGTTGATGCCAATCTTACTATTTTGCCTTTATGTTGTTTATCACCATTTTACTTATGCATTTTTCTATACAGGCGATATCAAGTCAAATATGGTCGCCCTATTCTTTCACCAAATGGTGACTATTCAGCACAAGTTTATTATGACAATTATGGTGGCGCTATAGGTGGAGTCAATTTGATTGTCAATATTATATATCATCAAAAACATGACGAAGAACAAACCATTTATTTTAGTGATGCCAAAGGTAGTGTAAATGTAAACTGGACTGCCGACGACGTACTGTCGATTACGAACTATGACGAATACGCTAATCGCAATACTGAACTAGTCGTAGGTAAAGAAATTTACGATGAGCAAGGAACTGCTTGTAATACGTATAAAATAAGAAAAGCTTTTAAATGTAAGGATCAAGACTCCTAATGCTCTATTATTTTAAACTAAAAACAGCATACTAAGATGCACTCCTAGTATGCTTTAGCTTGTCGATAAAAGGCATCAAGCAATGCCTTTTATCATGGTTATAACACTTCTTTACCAACGGACATCTGAAACAGAGCATATCCCTAGTAAGGATGATGCCTTGTGTTTTACTTAAAATAATAGTTTACTGCCTCGTCAGCAGAATGAAAAATTTCATTTTGATTATTTTTATAAATAAGCTTTGCGGCTTTACAAGCATCTTGAAAATTTTTGGCTTGGTTTAATTTTTCGTTTACTTGCTCTATAACCGTTGAAAAACCATCTAGGTTATATGTAATGATTTGTTCGAACTGTTGATATTCAATGTCTAGCATAATGGATAACTGATCTTCCACATAATTATTTAAATTAATAAAAATACATTCTTCGATGTCTTTAGAATGCTTATCAATAGTAATAAATGCCTCTTTATACTCTGCAATTAATTTTGAAGATGTCAAAGTGACCTTAAAACCTTGCTGTTCTAAACGTGTTTTACAACATGTATAAAATCGTTCTACTTCTTCGGAAATTTTAGGTGTAATCGTTGTTTTTTTTAATTCATCGCAATGTTGATAAATCGCATCAATTTTCTTCTGTTTTTCAACCAATAATTTGAAATTTGAAAGTGAGTACATTGTAAATTCCCCCTTCATTTTATAGTCGGCAATAGCAAGGGAATTTAGTCAACTTTCCATTCATTCTTATAACTTTTTTTGTTCTAATATGCGATGCGTTTAAAAAATGAAGTATACTTTCCTCGTTTACATATAAAAATAATTTTGCTGCATGGATTGGATTGTTTCAATCATTTCTTCTCTCAATTCTAAAGGCTCCAACACCTCAATATTCGCCCCTTGACTAAGTAGCCACATTTTAATACCACGACCAAAAACTTCCGCTTCAAACAAGCATTGTCCATCTTTATTGGATAAAATTTTGGCTGTCGGTAAACGATCTAAGACCGCCTGTGGCGAACGCCCCTTAAAAAGAAACTTAATATGCATCAGCTCACCTGCATCCATAAACTGAATGCGTTTACGAAATTCACCTTCTTGAAAGCGTTCGGAGTAGGGGATTTGAAATTTCTTATCTAACTCTAGAAAATGCTGGATACGATCAATACGATAGACAATCGGTAGGTCCTTCTCATGCTTACTATCGTAAGCTATTAAATAGAAATAGTATTCGGAGAAAATAACACCAAGAGGTTTTAATATTTTTTGTGAAGGAATTATCTCACTCTCTCGTAAATAATCAATTTTAATTATTTTTTTCTTTTGAATTGCCTCTGAAATTACCCATATTAAATGTAAAAGAGATTTTTTATGATTTAAGTCAACGTACAAATGCTTCTCATTTAAAATGATATTATGAATAAACTCTTGTTTATCTGCTGCAACAATGGATAAAACGTTTTTCCCGGTATTCGTTAGCTTATACACTTTTTCTGTTCGCACATATTCTAAATGACAGTCTAGTTTAGCTTTTTCAATATACGCTCGAATTTGATCTAAATCTCGTTGTATGGTTTTTTCACCAACTTGATGTGTAAATGCTTCTTGCTTTTTGCTAATTCCTTGACCATCCATCAATCTGTCGAACATTGAAATGACACGATAGCCTTTATTTTGTTGTGAATCCACCATATATCCCACTCTTTCTACATAGTTACCCTCTTATTATACAAAACGAGATGGACATCATTAGTCCTTATAACTACGAATTTTCTATATAATTGGGATAATTAGTGCAATACTAATTGCATTAGATTCCATTCTTCACAGACGGACATACCAATTTTTTGTAAGTATTATCAAGTAAACTGGCATATTAAAGGACTTCAATCCGAGTAGGTTGAAGTCCTCTTATAGTAGTTAACTTTTTAATTTTACGGCTGTACCATAGACTAAAACCTCAGAAGTTCCGTCCATAACAGATGATGTGGAAAATCGGACGGCTACAATCGCATCAGCTCCTAAAAGCTGCGCTTCTTCTTCCATAGCTCGTGTAGCAATTTCTCTGGAGCGCACGAGCATTTCGGCATATTCTTTCATTTCACCACCCACAATATTGCGAAGCCCCGCCATCATATCGCGACCAATATTTCTCGATTGGACCGAATTGCCCTTAACCAAACCTAATGTTTCTTCAATCTCTTTTCCTGCAACAACATCCGTTGTTGTTAAAAGCATTGCCATTCCTCCTTATTGTTGTAGTTCTTGAACCGCTAATACAGCATCGTCAATAGAAGTCGTAATGACACCGTTGCGCTTGATTAAACCGATAACAAATAAATTACGGTAAACAAATTGATTTTCAATGCCATCACGTATAAGCGCCTCTATTTTCATCATATTTTCTCGCCCTTGTTGACGGACGTCTGTAAATACCCCAACGATTGGGCGGTTCAGCATTGAAAATGCACCGATTTCAGCCGCTACGCCAGAATCAATTTCTACACCATCTAACACAGCCACTAAAACATCACTCGTTTGTAGCATTGCTAAATCCGCTTCCGCAATGGCTAAACTATCCGCATAGGATGCCTTATCATTAATCGCATCGTTCTCCTGTGGAACATATAATTCAATATCTGGTATCGCTTGTCGAATTGCCGTTGCTAACCGTTCATTTACTAAGCGATCTCCTAAAGAAAATAATCCATTCGCTAAATATGCTTTCATCATACATTCCTCAATTCAATAATTTTTCAAACACTATTTTATGTCGACCTTTATCATCAATAAAAGTCGAAACAATATCAAAACCATGGTGAATATTTGTGATGAGCATGGTTTTGCGCTTATTTCTACCGTATGTACGAACTTTACTATAGCCAAGTTCTAGCACTTTTTCATGTTGCTTTCGCATCAATAGACTAGCAATACCTTGACCTCGCATTTTTTCGTGAACACCGCCCAACCAACTATAAAAAACGCCATCAGAATGTGGGTAGCCTAATTTAAATCCTACCATCTCCTGTTTCTCCACGGCAAATAAACAAAGCAGGTCTTTTTTACTTTCCAGTTTTTCTAGAGTAAGATGTGCACCTTCAAACACATGTGCATGAATTTCTTGTAACGGTTGCACCCAATGATAAGGTACACCTTCAACTACAATGATTTGCACCTTTATCACCCGCCTCTTTTCATTCAATCATTATATCAAAAAAATGTCTTACATGTATTCGATAGGCATACAACGGAATTAAATAAGGTGATTTTAACCATACAGCATTGCGGGTTGTCGTACACCTTGTAAATAATCTGCTAGTTTACCAGCAAAAATCTCTTCTAAATAAGGTAACTGTGCAATACAGTCGGGGGTCATTAACGCTGGATTTTGATAAATCTTCAGACCACCGATTTTTAAAAGGGTTGCCACAAACTGCGAACAAAAATAAGCGCGTTCTCTACGTACTTCCTTTTGCATCATCACACCAAAAAGCCCTATAAAATTATATTTATATCGATCTCGATTGCAATACATATAGTGTACAATTTTTTCCATCTCTAAGTACTGATAATACGAAACACGACAACGGTAAATCACACAATCCGCGTATTCAAAAAGACCAGCTTCTGCATTTTCCCTTAAAAATCCGCCACTTAGAGGATTATTGAGCTGTCTTCGCCCAAAGCTGTACATATCAAAAAGTTCCTGGTCAAAGGCGATGGAAGCATGGTTCATCTCTTTTCCCGTATACATCCCTATTGCTTTCGATAATAAGGTCCCTGTTTTTGTCAATACTATGTAAATGGTATATACCATTTCGTCACCTACTTCAATATTGTTCTGTTAATACCAATACGTTTTAATTCTTCAAATGGTTTCGTAATTTCCTTATTTTTATAGTATAGAAAATAAATCTTAATTTTTACTTAAGCTGAAACTTAAGATTTCCTTAATTTTTAATAGGGTGTAGTTGAATTGTGAAAATACTAGATTTGATTCTATGAATGGTTAAACACTAGTATTTTTTCGCTACCTTTATTTATATGTTTAGACTTGTATTGTTATGTAGAAGACAACTAGGTATTCATAAATTTTCACCACTGGGACACTGACTGAAAAATAGGAAATGCAGAAACTGTATTTAATATATTCGTTTAAAGTAGCTAATTTCTTCATTAATTATCAGAAATATATTATAATTTTTTATAGACTCATCTAAATCCAATTAAAAAAATAAAAAGGAAGTGAGGTACATATGAATTGGGTAAAAGTTGCAGTCGCAATTATAGTCATTATAGTCATCTTAAATGTTTTAAACTTATTTATCTGGTTCAATCTAAAATCTCAAGGGAATTCTGAACAACAGCATTCTAAACTTGAAAAAGAGGTCATAATTGAAATACAAAATAATCATTGATAATTAGATAAAAATTTTAAAACCCCTCGCGCAATTTTGTTATTTAGCTCTTGCATAGGCGTTCGCTTAAAGCACCAACCTTTATAGTCATAATCTGTGATATTAACGAACATGTACTTACATGAAGGAAGGATGTATGATTTTGCCCATCGACTACACATCTCCATCCACGCAGTTTACATTTGATGTAAATACAAGCCCCCTTTTTAAAAAGGATAATCAAAACTACATCAACATTCTCGGTACTGCCCAATTAAATACATTAGAAAATGTATCCTTGCTTGATATATTTCTAAGTACGAATAATGTTGTAGAACCGCATTATCATCAAAATGCAGGAGAGCTTGTTTATTGTATTTCTGGTGCTGCTACCGTTTCCTTATTAAATCCTTTTACAAAACAAATTCAAAATTACCCAATAAAATCTGGACAGGTAACAAATATTCCACAGGGTTGGTGGCATTATATCGTCGCGAATGCAGACAACACGCATATACTCGCTATTTTTGATGCCCCTACACCCGAAGTTATTTTAGGTTCTGATATTTTGAAATTTACACCAACAGCAATTATGGCGCATACGTATTGCTTAGATGAAAATGTATGGAAACAAACAATTGCGCCTGTTGTTCCTACGACTTATATCGGTCCTCCAAAAGAATGCAACCAATCCTTTCACACTCCCTCTAGCTCACCCAATTTTATGCAAATGTATCCGCCTTACAACTTAAATTATTACCATTATCCATACATGTATCAAAATGGTTACGAATATTCATGACATGAAGTCTATTGGTTTTCGTTGCAAAAATGCATAAAACATTTCAGAATGGAAAGTCTAACTATTATTCATCATGCATAAAAGAGGTGTATAAACAATGGGCTTTCCTATTATCCATACAAATTTTTGGGATGCTGTGATTGCCGTACCGGTTGTCATGATCCTGACTCAAGCAATTAAAGTTTTTTTCCCTATTCAACCTAAATATGTACCAGCAATCGCTCTGGCTCTAGGTTTAATGATTTCTATTTTTATTAGCCTATGGGCCTTTTTTATGGATACGCAGCCATTGGGAATTATGCGTCCTTAAAGACCACGATTAGGAGCTTTAAAAATAAAACAACAAAAGCATGATGGTAGATAAGGAATGCTTCGTGACGAGACTTCTATTAAAGAGCGAAACAGAGAAAAAGCAGAAGTAAAGTGGCGAAGCCTTCAAACAAATAATGTACATACGTTTTGCTAGATGACACACATACCAAATTGATAATGACTACTTTTCCTATAAATGTATAAAAAATAACAAATCATCCCATCCTAATCTCACAATCAACAACTATAAAATGAGTTAGGACGTGCAATAATGAAAATGTCAAAGCGAAATTTAGACGCTCTACGTTTTAAGGAAGTGTTTGCAATTTGGAAACAACTTGGGGTCAATAATGGCTATATAGCGACCAATCATCTCTTTTTCAAGCATGCCGTGAATCGAGAGTTAAAAGTTATTATTTTGGAGTTTATTCAATATTTAAAAGAGGAAAATAAACAACTAGAGAAGCTATTAAAAGAAAATGGCGTACTTGCCCCACCACTATCCATTGACCAAGGAAGTTTACAAATTGCTAAGATTCGAGGCAAGACAGCAGTAAATGATTGCGAAATTAGTGCCATCCTATCGATGAATATTGCTTCTTCGTTAATTTCAGTCAGTCAAGCGATGGACATGTCTATCGAGCATATGCTCTCTACAAAATATCAAGTCTTTCATATGAAGTATGCCAATCTTGGCGCAAAGTTAATTGCCCTTAGTCACAAAAAAAGTTGGTTACTTGCTCCCTCTACAATGTAAAACGAGCAATAAAGCAATTGTTTAGGTCGTCTCGTACTTTACAAGGCGACCTAAACGGCTATTCACTTAACTGTTTTTCTCTGTTTGTCACTAACAAATAATCCAGCGCACTCATTCTAGTTAACTTATGTGTAAATTTAATAGCATCTGCTTGTGAATCAAATATAAAATTTTCGAGTTCGTCTGTTGGTATATATTGATCAGCGATTTTTCGTTTCAGTTTTCGTACAGATAAAATGTGTGAATCTTCTTCATATAAAATAATGGCACCAACGTTCCGATAAAGCGTGTGATCAATCGTTGCGACAACTTTCACATTCAATCCTTCAAATTCCGTTAAATCTACCTGCATTTATTTACCAGCCTCCCTCTCTTCTCTTACATTCTATTTCCAACAATCATAGTCCTGCTTTATATCATAATTTGCGTTTAGCATAAATGATTTTTATAAGTCATTTAAATGAAGATTTTTTTGCAAGCGGCGCTCTCTTTAAAGAAAAAATGGCACAACCTAATGCAGCTAACACTAAAATAGCACCGAAGCTTGCTAAATGCATGACCGAACCTGTAACAGTAAACATAGCCCCACCAATTGCAGAGCCTATCGAAATACCTATTTGTAAGGCGGCAGTATTTAAGCTTTGTTGAATATCAGATGTTTTAGGATCTGTTTGTATCAAATAATTTTGTAACGGTGGTGTAAGTGCCCAACTAAGCGCTCCCCACAACACTGTCACGACTAAAAATAAGGGAAACGCGACAATTGTATACGGAATACTGAACAGCACGATGGCAAATGTTGCGATAATCATAACGATCGATTTGCCTGTACCAATTTGGTCACTTAACCAACCACCAATTGCATTTCCGCTTACTGAAGCGAGACCGAATACTAAATAACAAATACTGATCCAAGAAGAGCTTAAATTAAATGCTTCAACTAAAAATGGCGTAAAGTAGGCATAAAGCATATAATGCCCCGCCAACATAAACAGTGTTGTTAAATGCGCACTTGCTATTTTCCAATTAGCTAATGACTTGATTTGAGCTTTTAATGGCACCACTTCAACAACTGGCATTTTTTCTAAAATCATAAATATTAGAATCATGGATACAGATGACAGCATTGCAATCCCTAAAAAAACGGCACGCCAACCGAATGCTTCGGTAATAAAAATGCCCATTGGTACACCGATGACTAATGCCGAACTGACGCCGACAAAAATAAGCCCTAACGCTTTGGCACGATGTCTTGGCTCTACTATTTTTGTTGTAATTGTTAAAGACAACACAATTACCAATGCTGTACTCATTGCTGTGATAATTCTTGCAATCATCACAATGGCAAAGGTTGGGCTGAAATAGGTCATGACATTCCCCAATGTGAATAAAAACAATGAAATAAGATAAAGCTGCTTCCTTTCCACTTTCGCAGTTAACGATAAAAGGACAGGCGCTGAAATAGCATATACTAGTGCAAAAATGGTAATTAATTGTCCTGCTGTTGCAACTGAAACGTTTAAATCATCTGCGATATATGGCAAAATACCGCCTACAATTAGCTCTACCAATCCAACTGCAAAAGTAGTAGCAGCCAATATAAATACTCTCCAATTCATGGAATCACCTTTCTATTACACTCCCATTTTGTAGCAGCATAAAAAAATCCTGACTACAAAATGCAAGCAAATTTTTGTAGTCAGGATTTTTATGGTTCCTGGTAGAGACCCTCAATCCATATTATTGAGGTTATACAGATCATTATTTTACTTTAGCTATATTAGCATATGGATTTTTGCGTTACAACATTTTTCTATCACTCTATTTGCTAACACCCGCAGTACTTTACATAAGCTCAATTTATTTTTATATATTTTTTTAGCTTTTTGCTTATATTTTTTATCATTCGACCATACATAGTAATAGACATGAAATATAGCAATGGGGTGATTGTTTGCGGATATTTGGATTAGTATGCTATTTTTTAATGCTATTTTATGGCGCGGAATTAGTAGTAGAAGAGCTCTCAATCGATCAACCAACATCTAGCTTAGAAAAGAGACAACATCCACTAAAAGAAACTGTTGAAGATTCAACAGTTTGCGTTTACTACCCTTCTTATAAAGTGTGTAAAGCATTATCAGCAAAATAAAGAAAATAAGGAGGCATGCCCATTTCCAATGAGCTGCCCCCTTTTGAATTTTTATCGTTGGTCTCTATTCAATGCCAATGTGAAAATGCTTAAATGGATAAAGTGTCAATTTTGCTTCTCCATAAATAGCATCTTTTGCAATTAAGCCGTAATGGCGACTATCATAACTTTTCAAACGGTTATCACCCATGACAAAGTATTTACCTTCTGGCACCTTTTTCTCATTCGTTAAACCTTCTAATGTGAAATTCTCGGTAATGCGTAGTTGACTCGGATCATCAGTTTGACGATTTACATAATCTTCTTTATAGGCCTTTCCATTTACATACAATACATCATCGATCATTTCGACTGTATCCCCTGGAAGCCCTATCACACGCTTAATATATAATTCATCCTCAGTCGGAGATTGAAAGACAATTTGGTCAAAGCGTTCAATTTTACTTGTTTTACTTACAATAATAATGTCCTTATCCTCATATGTCGGATACATAGAAGCACCTTGTACTTTTATCGGTGCAAATAAAAATTGCTTACAGCCTAAGACGACGATTGCTGTCACGACAATAATTTTAATGTAGGATAGAATTTCTTTTTTCATATTCGTTTTTTCTGCTTGCATGCTCATTCCCCGATACTTTTTTATTTAATAGTATAGCATTTTCTAGTGTCTATTGACGAATAAAAACACAAAATGTTTCCATCCCATGAAAAAAAGACATAAGCTCAGTCGCTTGTGTCTTGGAAAATATATTCTATTTATGTACATTAACTAGTTGCTTTATGTAGTAGAGTGATGTTGCTCGTTAAATAAATCAACTGCTAATACAATCCCAACAGGCAACGCGATAGCTAACAATATTGTACCAATCATCATCACAATCACTCCCTCAACCATTTCTTATAAAAAATTATACACTAAATTTTCAGATATTTCAAACGAAATAAAAAACTGCTAGCACATTTTATAACGAAAAAAAATCATTCAACTAGGCATGCATCCTACCTGAATGATTTTTTTGTATTACATAAAAATTTTAAAACATAATAGTTGTAGCTGTTGCATCATGAATTTAACTGGACTTTTTTGTACTTTCCGTTTAGGTACATAGCTTTGCATGCAATTATTTAATGCTGTATACCTAAGCACCTGGGTCCTCCCATTCATTCATCTCGCTCCCTTCGCAAACATATTTTTACAACTATTGTAGCCAAATGATCGTGCGTTATTCTAAATGGGTTTTTAACTCTGTTTGTATTTGTTGAAGCTCTGTTTCATCTGGTACATAATACCAAATACGGTCAATCATTTTCCCTCCTTCTGCTTCAAATGATAACTGCTCTATACTACTATCCATTTTCTTATATATACTTTGTAGCTGGATTAAATCTTTCACTGTAAAATTCATGCGGACATTGTCTCCGACAACATCGAGCATATCACTAGCCTTTAAAATCACGGAAGGTGTAGAAGCTTTTTTCATTACCGCTTCGATAATTTGACGTTGACGAATTTGACGACCAAAGTCCCCTCGTGGATCTTCGTAGCGTATACGTGAAAAAATAAGTGCTTCATCGCCATTTAAAGATAGTTCTCCCTTAGGAAAATGGTATGAATCATAGGTTAAATCCATATCATTTTGAATCGTAACACCACCAAGCGTATCTATAATTTGTAGAAACCCTTCCATATTAATAAATACATAATAATCGAGTGGAATATCTAACAAATTTTCAACTGTATCCATTGCCATTGGTACGCCTCCAAAAGCATATGCATGGTTAATCTTATCTACTGTGTCATGACCAATGATTTCAGTACGTGTGTCTCGCGGGATGCTTAACATTTTCATCGTTTGTTTTTCAGGATTGACCGTAATGACAATCATTGTATCTGAGCGGCCACTATCGTTGCTTCGTTCATCAACACCTAGTAACAGCACAGAAAACGGTTCTTTTTTCTTCATTGTTTTTGGCGCTTCTTCAGTAATGTCTGTCGCTTCAACTAAAGGTGTATTTATTTTATTCATCGTTTTCTGAATAGTATAATAAGCTGTACCTATAAATATTAAAAAAATTGTTAATAGGCTACCTACTATCCAAAGCCATATTTTCTTCTTACTCCTTTTTTTCTTTTCTTTCATTCGTTTCATGTTTTTTTCCATACTTAAGTCCTCTCTAGCTTTTTAAAAAATTTGCCCCTCTTTTTGACGTTTTAGGTTGGAAAAAAGTTTATCTGGTCTATTTATATGCATATTGGACGAAAAAAAGACGTACACTAGTATTTACTAAATATGCGTCTTTATATTCGTTAATATGTAAAATTGGCAATCCTGTTTGTAAATGCCGCTGTTTTATCTTGTTACTTTTTAACCTACCTTCTATCATTTCCTACAGTAAGAAAACATTTCTTTATGTATGTAAAAACCCCTTTTGTACCGTATAGAATAGCAAATTTTCCTTCAATTATAAAGTTTTTTTGTCGATTTTACGTTTATTTTTAAAAAAGATTCATTTAGACAACTAAATTCGCCAATAAAACCATCTCAATCGCATAATCATTTTTCAGGCACAAGCCTTTCGATTTTGGTTTGCATTGTTAACGCAATCATTACGAAAAAAAAGAGAAATACCTTGAGCAGTAAAAACGCTCAAGGTATTTCTCCAAGCTACTGAAAAACGCAACTTTCTTATTGATTATTTCTGTCGTGTATTCCTTGCACTAACTTTTCTTGAATGGACAAATATTGTGCAATCTCTTCATCATTCAATACTTCAAAAAGCTGAATAAATACGTCCTTTCCAACCTCTTGTGCTTTTATTAATGCCTCTACACCTTTATCCGTAATTTGTAAACGAATCGTACGTCTATCCGCCTCATCGTATAGTCTTTCTGCTAAGCCTAGTTTTACTAATTTTTCAGCTATGCTTGTCATAGCACCTTTCGTATAACCAATCGTTTCCGCTAATTCTGCCTGTCTTTGCGGACCTTTAATTTTTAGTTCACTTAAAACTAAAATCGGTGAAATGCCTAGCGGATATGGAAAACCTTTCGTAAAACGTATAATATTAGCATTATTCATCTGATCAATCATATGAATGAGTTTAAAAATACTTGTCTGTGTCAAAAAAATCCTCCTCGAACAATAACCGAGAAAATTAGTGAAGCATGATTGAACCACCGTCAACCATAAGTGTTTGACCTGTGATATACTGTGAATCCTCTGATGCTAAAAATACTGCTACACGGCCGATGTCATCTTCTACATCACCAAAGCGGCCCATTGGGATTTTATTTTTAACAGCTTCGTAATATTCTGGTTGTGCTTTTGCCCATGCTTGTACACCTGGTGAATTTGCAATTGGGCTAATTAAGTTTACATTAATACCGAAACGTCCCCATTCATTTGCCGCTACACGAGAAATACCGCGGATTGCCTCTTTTGCTGCAGCATACGCACCTTGTGTTTCATGACCAGCAATTCCAGCACCAGAAGCAAAGTTAATAATATTTCCTTTTGTTTCTTTTAAATGCGGTAATGCCGCTTGCATTAAATAAAATGTTGGATAAAAACCAGTATCAAATGATAAATCTAAATCAGCCTGCGTTGTATCTTCAATCGTTGCTTGTTTTGAAGCATGTGCATTATTAACTAATACATCTAGTTTACCGTATTTTTCAACAACTGTATCGATTATTTTATGCAAATTAGCACGATCCATTAAATTTGCCTGTAAAAACATTGATTTTGGAGAAATTTTTTGCAATTCCTTTTCCATTGCTTTCCCTGTTTCTTCATTTAAATCTACAATCGTAACGATTGCGCCTTCTTTTACCATCGCTTTTGCCATACCACTACCGATACCGCCAGCTCCACCAGTAATAATTACTACTTTGTCTTGTAATTTGCCCATGAGTGAACAGCTCCTTTTCATTAATCGTTAAATAGTTTATCACTAAATTATTCATAATTAAACTAGATTGCTCACTCTATTGAAACTCTTTACATTTCATTGGCAATTTGCTTGACAATTTCATCAATCGTAGCGATTGCTGAACCTTTATTGCCTTGCGTTAAAATACTAAAAATATACCACTTGCCACTTCTCCCTTTAACATAGCCACTTAACGCATAGGTACCACTTATATAGCCTGTTTTAGCTGAGACACTATAGCCTTTCAAGCGGTTTTCTAATGTTGCTCCAACTAGCTTTCCTTTTCGTCCCGCATGTGGTAAAGCGTCCAAATACGAGAAGTACCAAGGTTTTTGTCGAACTTTAAATAGTAATAAGCTTTCCTGCATACTACTAACGCGGTTTTGATGATTTAAGCCTGAGCCATCTTCAAAGTACCATTGGTCCATATTTAATCCACTATCTATACCATAGGTGCGAATGGCTTCAATGCCCGCAGACCAGCTTCCTTCTCCAAGAAGCTCCCTTCCCAATTGCTTAGTTAGCATTTCTCCCATACCGTTAATGCTTAACTTTAAAAATCGAAAATTCATATCCTTTAATGGCATGGAGTAAGTAATGCCAACTCGCTGTGCATTTTCTGGTACTTTCCCTTCGGTAAGAGGCATTTTTTGAATTCCTTTTGCTACTAGTTTTTCTCGTAATACATCCAGCGTAAACATTGTTGGATTATAAACAGTCACATATGTATTTTTTTCTGTACCTGCTGGTAAATTGCCTGTTACAACAATTCGGTCTGTTCCATATTCTCTTGTGATTTTGACGGTCGATTTCTCACCCTTTTTCACAGTTTTTGTTTTGTTGACAATGGGGATTGTGCTTGCATATGGTAAAAGCTGAATTTTGGCTGCTTGTCCAATTTTAGTGCCAGTTACTTTTACATGGACATTGCCGACATCATATTGGTCATTCGGTGAGAGCGTTAGAGCAGAAATACGTGATGCATAAGAGAATGCCTCTTCTTGTGGGACTATTCCTTTGGCTAATCGATCGTCATCAAACCACGAATCATCAGCAATCAATGCACCTGTAATTTTGGTGATTCCTAATTTTTTTAGCCCATTGGCGAATGTTTCTAAATGGACAGGTAATAATGTTGGATCGCCCCCACCTTGTAAATAAATATTTCCTTGTAATACACCATTTTCAATGGGACCATCCACATAAGCCTTTGTTTCAAAACGATAATCAGAGCCGAGTAAATCTAATGCCGCAGCACTAACAAGCAATTTATGAGTGGATGCGGGACGTATCATTTTTTCCCCATGCTTACTATAAAGAACGTCTCCTTTTTCCATTTCTCGCACCGTAATACTATATTCATTGTTTTTCCAGTTTTTAGCGATGATTGTATTGATTTTATTCGTCATCGTTTGCTCATTTGCCTGTGCTTGTTCAACAAATAGCAATGGGTAACAACACAATGTTAGAAGCATCGTCAATATAACAATTTTCTTTTTCATAAAACCTCCATTTGATAAAATATTCTCTAATTATTTTTTATTTTAAGTAAAAGCGCTTATTTTTTCAATTCAACAGCCATTCTAACTTCTTCTGAAGTGGACAGACATCTTTTTTTTCGACATGAATAGACTGTAGTAGCTAGCTAAAATCACTTTCAAAATAGGAGTTGGTTTCGATGGGCGCAAAATGGATTAAAATATCGATCTTCTATTTAATACTTACAATCGCTTTTGGACTGTTTATGCATTATGCAATTCAACTTCAATGGAAGACGACACATGCACATATTGGTGTCGTTGGTTGGCTAACTACGGGATTCATAGGGCTCGTTTATTGTCATTTTAAGGATGCTGCAAAAACAGGGCTCGCCAAGGCACAGTTTTGGCTTTACAATATCGGTTTACCGTTTCTGTTAGTTGGGATGATGATGGTTTACTTAGATGTGCCTCATTGGTTATTTGAACTGTTCGTATCTGGCGGTGGAATTGCCGTGGCACTTTCTATTTTATTATTCTTTGTCAATGTCTTACAAAATGTGAAAAGTACTTAATTAAATATAGAGGGCGTTTTTACTCTACACAATATAAAGCAAAGGCATCAAGAGCGAACTTCTTGATGCCTTTCGTCAACACTTAAGCCCCACTTAGCAAAGTGGGGCTTAGACTGTGTTAAAAATTTTATTAGGGCTGTTGCATTGATGTTCTCACATATTTAATAGCTCATTAAGGATTTCACTTCCTTCTTTTGGTATTACGAGCCAATTAGTTTAGCTTAATTTTTGTTTTTTCTTTATAACATACCTCTTTTATATAGTATAAACCACCAAAGGAGGAATAAGAATGAACATTACTGATATTCGAGTAAGAAAAGTACCATCCGATGGAGTAAGTACTTTAGATCAGCAGAGCCAAGCGCTATTAACAAAAGCACTTGATAAATTGAATAAAGAAGAATTATTCAATGCCCCCAAAATAGAACAAGTAGACTACGAAACTACTTATTCTGTTTATGCATTCAACGAATTCAATGAACAAAACAAAACAAAAGTAAAACAAAAAACCACCTTCCTACAATTTAATAATTTTCTTATTGGTACTATTTTCAAAACAATAAACACTGAGACAAACAGAACATCTTACTTAGTGAAAGTTGTATCATTAGATATAGAACAAGAAATTAAGAAGACTATTATGTATTTAGATGATGAACTATTAAATGAATGGGAGCAGTTGTCCTCTGATAGTAAGTTAACGATACCAGAAGATTACAAGAATATAACATCAGATGACTTTCAAGACGATGATGTACTTAGTGCACAGGGGTGGGGTTTACCTTGTCTTCAAAACGGTTGTTGTTCTTTCCGTTATAAAGGAAATCCATTTAACCCACTTGTTAGATATAACTGGTGCGGGGCGAACTGTGGTTCAGGTCCTACTGTTAATGCATTAGACAATTGCTGTAAATATCACGATTATTGTTATGATGCAAATACGAAATATCCTGAACGTTGTGGCTGTGACCGTATTATTATCGAATGTGCTAATCAGACAGATGAAGCAGGGACATCACGTATCGTTGGGGCGTTCTCTGCAAAAATGGTTGCAATGGGCTGCTAATTTTCTTACTAACATCCACTAAAGTCACTATCAATAATAACTTTCGTGTTCTTAAGTTATATTGCCAAATGGGAAAAAACTAGTTATATAACATCTTTCATCGGTTCAATTCCGAGTGCCACCTCATTTCAATGATTGATTCATACAAGCGTTAGACGCAACTTTAGAATTACTCTAAGGTTGCGTCTTTAACTTGTATGAAGAATCGCCAAGTCTATTATTTTTTGATATAATCAGTATATATACATAGGACTTGAGAAAGTAAGAAATATTAATAAGGAGGGAAATTATGCTTGGTAAAAGCGGGAAGTTATCAGCATTATTTTCTGTAGCAGGACTTATTGTAATTGCTTGCTTTTATTATTTTCAAATTGAAGCGGTAATCGTAATTTTAGTTGGAGGAATTTTAATTGCCGTAGGAATAATCTTTAGTATTTTAAGCTTTATAAAAAAGGAAAAAGGATTTTGGAAGTATACCCCTTATATTGTTTTGTGGCTTTATTTCCTTGGTATTTTCTTGTCAATTATACTACTTTTCTTGATAGGTGAGCGTTAAATTATTTTTTAATGCATCGAAATATTATACCTTTATAAAGAAGTTACATAATAATAGACAAAGTCGAGTGTTTCGACTTTGTCTATTATTTTTACATTGGTTTGCTATCATTAATTTTTTCGTTAGAGTTTCTACAGTCGATAATTTAATATCTAAGTAGGCTTTTTCCACGATAAGAAAGCTAAAGTTTGCAATCATTTAACATCCTCTGCTGAATAATTCATCACTATCAAACATTATTTCAACTGAATTAATCCATTTCCTACCAGATTAATTGGAAAGTCCAATTTTAATGCATTCTTTGAAAAGTAATACTTTACTTGTGCCGGTATAAGTGGTGGTGCACACGGTTTAATTAACTGTAGTGCTAGTGCGGTTGCTCCTGAAACATGGGGTGTTGCCATGGAAGTACCGTTCAATTCTACATACTCGCCATTTAAGTGCGTTGATAGAATACCTTCTCCTGGAGCCACAAAATCTATATTGAGATGGGACTCTGAAAATATTGAAGGGGCAAGTTGTTGATTAACTGAACCGACAGATAATGTTTCCTTATAAAAACCAGGAAATGATATTTCTTCCGTTGTAGATAAACCGTCACCCTCATTCCCAGCTGCTGCGACAATGACTATGCCTAATGTATGCAATTCTTTAATGACTGTATATAACTCATCTTTATGAGTGGGGCCACCTAAAGACAAGTTTATAACTTGAACCTTTTCTCCGTTGGGTCCTCGCCATTTTTTGATATATTGAAGTGCACTGATTAATCCATTATACGAGCCTTTGCCAAAGCGATTTAAAATCTTTAAAATAAGTAACTTACAATTAGGTGCAACGCCTAATACACCCATTTCTTTATTTTCAGCTGCGATTATACCTGCTACGTGTGTGCCGTGACCATTATAATCAGTATAAATTTTTTTGTTTCCCCCATCATCTGACGAAAAATTATAGCCACCTATAATTTTGTCAATCAAATCTGGATGTGTTGTATCAACACCTGTATCAATTATAGCGACGACAACTCCTTGTCCTTTGTTGGATTGTTCCCAAACATCTCTTGCTTTAATAATATCTATACTAGAAGTAGGATATTGTTGTTGCTTTTTATAAGATTGTATTTTGTATGGTTTTAAAGCGATTCTATTTATAATAATCACTCCTAACGAAAGAAATTAATCGTACAACTTACAAAAGTTTTTAATTTTATTTGAGATATTTTGTGCATCCAATATAATCTCAGAAAGTAACTTTTTTTCTTCTGTATTAAGCTGTTCAGTTTCAAAGTTTTTTAAAAAGAAAGATTGCGTTTTTCGAGATTGGCAAAAGCATTTGAGTAAACATTCTATGTTCATTTACTTCTCTCCTCCCTAGTTCTTTTTAAATAAATTGCCTAATGGTAAATCACGAAACGAATGATACTTCTATTCGCCCATTTCAATTTTATTGTCATTTATTAATCCTCCAATTAATGAATGGTTCATTAATTAAAGAGATAATAAATCAAAAAAAACAAAATTTATTGTATATAATAATTTTTATCATCAAAAACAGAATAAATGTTCTGTTTTTTTGTTTTTTAAAGAAAGAAATCTCTTTATTTTATATAAGCTATAAATTATTACTGGAGAGATTTATGCGAAATTTGGCTACTAGAGAGAAGTAACTATTCTTAATTATAAGGGAGGAGTAAACGTGGATATAAAAATCTTTCTAACTAATTTCGAGCGAAAAAAATGGATCCTGTCATTCATTTCTTTTTACAAGATCAAAAAAATCGTGATTTACTATCATCCTTCTTAGCAGAGCCATGCCCTGAAAATAAAATCCGATTGGACAATGCTTTTAAAGCTCATTACAAAAAAGCAAAGGTAATCAGCTATATTAACAAATTAATTCATTTCTTTTCAATAGATTTTGATAAGAAAGTTAATCGTTATTATAGTCGAAATATATTTTTATCTTCTTTTGTAAAGGATGAAAACAATGTTCACGAATTACCTTCTAAACAATTAGAACTGCAAAATGACTTATACGATACAGTTTTAAATAGCCAAGGGCTTTTACAATCAATTTCAAGTGAAGAGCTATTCCATGCTATAAAAACATTATCTAGTAAACAATTATTAATATTAGATTTAAAATATAGCCAAAATTTAAGCAATAAAGAGATAGCACAAATTTTAAATGAGTCTCCGCAAACAATTTCTTATAATTTAAGGACTGCTATTAAAAAGTTAAAGGTTAAATTATTGAATAATGGATGTGGGAAAATTGCAAAGTAAACAAGAATTAAACTACGAGGAAATTATTAGAGATTTTAATCAGAAAATTAAAAATATTTTAAAAAGCACGTCCGTACAAGAGCGCGAGGATTTAGAACAAGAAATAAAAATAAAAATCTTAGAAAAAATAGACCTGTTGAACCATATTAATTGTCCAGGTTTTTTCGATTATATAAATAACAAGAAATGAAAATCTCTCTTATTAGTTGTTGTTGAAGTATTTCAAATGAAAAAATTCTTTCAAAATAAGGAGCATAAGACTTTGCTAATTTTTTGCTAAAAATTAGTTTGTTGGCACTTTTTAAGAATTAATAAAGATTATCGCCCCACTTAGAAAAGTGGGGCGTTGTCCTTACTTTTACTGCAAAGAGTTCGCTTGCATTTGATACATTTTTTCATAAATTCCACCGTGTGCTAATAGCTCATCATGGGTACCACGCTCCACAATATTTCCACGATCTAAGACAAGTATTCGATCCGCATTTTTAATTGTTGACAGACGGTGGGCAATAATGAATGTTGTGCGCCCCTTTTTTAGTACATCCATTGCATGTTGAATAATTTCTTCTGTCTCAGTGTCAATATTTGACGTTGCTTCATCTAAGATTAAAATGGCTGGATCAAAGGCTAATGCACGTGCAAAAGATATTAATTGTCGCTGACCAGAAGATAATGTACTTCCTTTTTCAATCACTGGTTCATCATAACCCTTTGGTAAATTTGCAAGCACGCGATCCCCTCCAACGGCTCTTAAAGAATCTTCCACTTTTTGTCGAGAGATTTTCGGGTTATTTAAACTCACATTGGACGCAATCGTACCGGTAAATAAATAAGGGTCCTGTAAAACAATCCCCATATGCTCACGCATAGATTGACGAGCAACCGTTGTAATATCTATACCATCAATCGAAATCTTGCCTTTAGATGGGTCATAGAAGCGGAATAATAAATTCATAATCGAACTTTTTCCAGAGCCCGTATGACCTACAAGTGCAATTGTTTCTCCTTGATGTGCTTCAAATGTTAAGTTTTTCAAAACATAGTCATCGTTTTTGTAGGCAAAGGAAACATCCTCAAACACGACATTGCCTTTATATCTTGGTAGACTTACTTCAGATACGGGCTCTCCATCTATATCTAACACCTCAAACACCCGCTTCCCTGCAATCAGCGAGCGTTCAAGCTGCGAAAATTGATTCACAATATTGGTGATTGGATTGAAGAGTTTTGTTAAGTAATCGACAAAAGCATATAAAGTCCCTGCTGAAATAATTTGCGTTGTCGTCATCGATTGGGTCCCAAAATAGAAAATAAAAATCGTAAACATTAAAAGCCTTAACGTATTCACTAAGTTAAATGAAGTCGCCGAATCGAGCACTAATAGTTTACGCTCATAGGCATAGTGTTCATTATTCATATCATCAAATTCCTTCGTCATTTGTTGCTCACGTCGGAATGCTTGAATAATTGTCATACCTTGAATGGATTCATTGATCATCGCATTGATATCTGCAATCTTTGTGCGAATAACATCATTGTATTTCGATGCAAATTTCCGATATAAAATCATCCATACATAAATGATAGGCACCATGACTAATGCCAGTAACGCCATTTGCCAATTTAAAATAAACAGCGCTACATATACACCGATAATTGAAATTAAACTTGTCACAAAATTTGATAGCACCTGGACATATAAATTGCGGACTGCCTCGGTATCATTGGTTACACGCGCAACAATTTTCCCTGCTGGTAAATTATCAAAATATTGAATCGGTAACGTTTGAATATGTTCAAATACATCTTTACGTAATTTTTGAACAACACGATTTGCGCCCATTTGTAAATAAATATACATAAAGTAACGTAAAACCGCTGTAGCAATCGCCAAAATTAAATACAATAGTAACAACCACGTAATCGGTTTAATTTCTATTTGACCGATCGTCATATAATTATCGATGATATGCTTTGCAATAAATGGCCCGACAAGTTCGGTAAAGACAGCAATGGTTAAGAAAAATAACCCTAAAAATATTGGTTTTTTAAAATACATTGCATAGCGTGTTAAGCGTTGACTCGTACTCATGAGGCACCCCCTTCTAGCTGCTGACGGTCGAATTGTTCTTTATACCAGCCTTGTTGTGAAAGGAGCTGTTCATGTGTTCCCTGTTCTACTATTTGTCCTTCATCAAGCACAATAATCATATCGGCATGTTGAATTCCCGATAATCGATGGGTTGTAATAATCGTCGTTCGATCCTGTCGTTCACGCTGAATATTTTCGATGATTTTAGCTTCCGTTTTAGCGTCTACCGCTGAAAGTGAATCATCAAGGATTAAAATTTCAGGGTCTTTAATGAGTGCCCGCGCAATTGATACACGTTGCTTTTGACCTCCTGAAAGTGATACCCCTTTTTCTCCAACAAGTGTTTCAAGCCCCATTGGGAGATGGGCTAAATCTTTTTCAAAATAGGCTGCATGAATCGCTTGTTTCAGCTCTTCTTCTGTAGCATCTTCTTTTCCAAATAAAATATTTTCTCGAATTGTTCGGGAGAATAATACATGATCCTGCGGCACATAGCCGATCCAATCGAGTAACTGCTCTTTTGTTTGAGCCGTAATATCAATGCCATCAATGGACAACTGACCTTCTCCAATTGGATACTCACGTAGCAGCTGTCGTAAGAAGGTTGTTTTCCCAGCACCTGTCTTTCCAACAATACCAAGTGTTTGCCCCTTTTTTAGCGACAATGAAATACGTTCCAAGTTTTTCACATGGCTCATTGGATACTGGAAAGATAAATCGTTGAACCCGATTGCATTTGGCGTTGCTACAGCTTGCGGTGTTGCACTATTTTGTACATCCGCTTTATAGCGTAACGTTTCCTGTACACGGTCTAATGAGGCATTTCCTTGCTGCATCACATTAATAAGTTCCCCAATCGCAAAAATTGGCCAAACCGCTAATCCTAAATAGACAGTAAATGTTACAAGTTGCCCTAATGACATCGCCTCAGTCGATACTAAATGTGCACCGTAGCCAAGTGCCACAACATAACTAATCCCTGTCCCTACTTTCGTGATGGGTCCAAATAAAGCGTTGATTTTTGCCGTATGCATATTTTTTTCATAAACGACTTCACTCATTGCCGCAAAGTTTGCTTCGTCCTTTTTTTCTTGTACATATGCCCTTACAACTCGAACACCTGCTACTGACTCAAGGACACTATCATTTAATTCACCAAAGGCGTCCTGCGCTTTCATATACCGTTCATGCACAATTTTCCCTAAATATTGAATAAGAATAGCCATAACGGGCACTGGCAACATGGCAAAAAACGTTAACTTCCACGAAATCATATAACCCATTGCAAAAATAATACAGCCCATATATATCGTCGAGTCTATCAGTGTCATGATTCCAAAGCCCGCAGTTAGTGACACGGCGTTTAAATCATTTGTAGCTCGTGCCATCAAATCACCAGTGCGATTTTTTTCATAAAATGTCGGTGTCATACGCAAAAAATGTTGCATTAAATTGCGACGTAACATTTTCTCTAAATTAATGGCACCTTCAAATAATCGAAATTGCCAAACAAAATTCAAGACATAACCGCCAACAATAATAGTCGCAAAAATCAACAAATATTTCGTTAAAATAGCTGTTGTCATTGTGCCTGCAGTTAAAATATCAATAATAGACCCTAGTAAATACGGTGGAATAACCTCTAATCCACTCGCAATGATTAAGAGTACAATAGCTATGGTATATTGCTTCCAATATTGCTTAAAAAACCAACTTAATTTACTTAATACATCAAACATACTTCAATACCTTCTTTCCTAAATGCTTTACATCTTCGCTACCCACTATCTAGCAATTCCTTATTGAAAATTAATTTCCTTGTGATGTTTTGCATACACATACACTCCTTTTTCTGTTCACTATCACCTTTTTTTGCAATAAAAAAGACGCATCCCCTGAAAAGAGCATGCGTCTCTTATAAAAGGTAAGGTGTACCCATACCTTTCATTGCATAAAAAATAACAATGTTAGACATGGACAATGTATGCAGCTGTGCTTTTGTATCGTACGGATAAAATCATCATTGTCATGCCCTCCTTTGTTTGGTTTGTTATAGTGTTATTGAAGATTATCATATAATTGAAATAATTGTCAACATTCAAACTGTTATTTTTTATATATTACAGGAAATAATTAACGCTTTAAAGTAGTGAATTGCTTTATTCGCAAGAAAATAGCTTTTATCATAACAAACTTTAAAAAACTACCATCCTGCTTTTGTGCTTGATACAATATAAAGGCATGCGGTGAATCTTATTATCTATACTCGGTCTAAAAATAAAGGAGTCTTTGACATTGAAAATATTTGTTGCAATTGGCTTAGGAGGATGTTTAGGCGCTATTTCCCGCTATTATATTAGTATGCTAGCTGCAAATACGGCGGTCTTTCCATTTTCAACACTTTGCATTAATTTAGTTGGTTGTTTTTGTTTAGCCTTCCTTTTCACCACCTTTACTAACCGCACGCCCCTTGTACTCGGCATTGGTACAGGCTTTTTAGGAGCCTTTACTACCTTCTCGACCTTTTCTGTAGAGACACTTTTACTGTTGGAAAATAGTAAATGGGGACAAGCACTCGCCTATTGTTTGATGAGTGTGTTCGGTGGTCTAGTATGCGCTTGGCTAGGTGCTCGACTTGCAAGGAGGCGGACGCAATGATATTAGTTGGAATAGGCGGATTTTTAGGTGCATTAGCAAGGTTTTACTTAGGTAAATGGATTGTTAGTACATATCCTTGGGCTACCTTTGTCATCAACATAACAGGTTCCTTTGTACTCGGTCTGTTAGTTGGTGCACATCTAAGTGATGCACTATGGCATTTCTTAGGAATTGGCTTTTTAGGTGCTTATACAACGTTTTCAACATTTGGTTTTGAAACATTGCAACTAATCGAAAAGAAACAATGGCATCTAGCGTTCCGTTATATTTGTAGTACTGTAATTGTCGGATTGCTCTTTGCAGCACTAGGGCTTTCCCTTATGCAGGGCGTCCTTAAAACATTAGAGGTGATTTTTTGACACAACCCACAATCGAGCAGCTTCAAGCTTTAGAGGCTGAAATTGAACATACATTATATACATTAATTGACTTAGAACTTGATGAAGCTTACCAAGAAATGACGACTCTATTTGCCAAATTACTCGCAAAGGTGCAAGCAGCGCACTTAATAGATTATAAGCTTGATGTACTAGTAGAACCTAATAATTACGCTACCGAAACGTGCCTATTACTCGAGAGTTTACTAGAAGCAAAAAACAGGCCCAACAAAAGACATCAGCTTTTAACGCATCGTATCATTTTAAAAATTTGGCTACGTAAAAATCGTCAATTTATAAATGAGCTATTACCGCAGATGTTCTAAAAGCGTTAGACAATACAAAGAAAGTGTTAGATTCAGCAAATCATCTAACACTTTTTTACTGTACTATTTGCCGCTTTGGCAAGGTAAGTATATAAGCCGCAACTTGCTTGCGCGTTCTCTGTAATAATCTTCTCCTCCAACCTCTATCTTTGCAATCGATTGACCGTCACAAACAAGCTATTTTTTTATGACATGCTTGCCTTTTACCCTCATAAAAACTATATTATGCTATTTCAATCCACTAAAATGCTCATTTTATCGGAACCTTCCTAATCTATACTCGTTTATTATTTATGAGAACGCGATGAAAATCGTTATCATTTCGTTCTATATAAACATTTTTGAGAGGTGTTTTGATGGAAAGAATAAAATTATTGGATGTTGCGAGAGGACTAGCCATAATTGGCACACTGGGAACGAATATTTGGATTTTTGGGTCAGCCGGCTATTCAGTCGATTTAGATGAAACTGATATTTCAAGGATTGGTTCATATATATCTAAGTTTTCAGATTATTTAACGAACGGGAAATTTCTTGGCTTATTAACGATTATGTTCGGCATTGGCATGCAATTGAAATATGCTAGTTTCCAAAATAGGGGGCTCCCTTGGTTTAAACTGTACCTATGGTCTATGATATTGCTTTTTTTAGATGGGGTTCTTCATTTTATATTTGTTTTTGAATTTGATGTATTAATGAGTTATTCCCTAACAGGTATCCTCGTTGCATTTATTATTCAACGCTCAGAGCGAGTCATGAAAATTTGTATGTTTATTGCAGCTAGTATTCACCTTTTTCACCAAGTCGTAGAAGGTTTTCTTATGGACAAAATTATGACGACTCAACTTGCACGAACATTGTTTCCAAACAATCCATATGCCAATATAAGTGCTAATCGTAGTAGTATTGCTGAACAAGCAGCATTAGTTCGTCAGGAAAATCAATTGCTTGAGATAGCTGGATTTTCATGGTGGGAGCAAGTTGTATACAGACTAGAACATTTTTGGGTTTTACGCTCAGAAGCGATTATGATTTTACCAATGAATGTTTTCTTATTTTTACTGGGTGTCTTCCTCGTCAGAAAAGGTTTATTGAAAATGGATGAACACGGCATTCGACTGCAAAACCGCCTACTATGGATTGGATTAGGTATTGGTATCCCATTAAATGCACTATCGTTTTTTAGTACTCAATTTGTCGTTTTAGACCGCTATGTTTTTGCCCCTGTTTTATCACTGGGTTATCTCGGTCTTGTCTTTTTAATCGCCCGCCATCAAAAGTTCGTTAAAACCCAACATTATATTAGTAATGTTGGCAAAATGGCACTTACATGCTATATCGCGCAAAATATCATTGCATCCTTTTTGTTCTATAATTGGGGACTCGGCCTATCCAACCATTATAGTCAACCATTAATCCACGCATCTTGGCTAGGCATTACGTTGTTTATGATTGTATTTTCTACTTTATGGTTACGAAAATATAAACAAGGTCCAGTTGAAACCATCTGGCGTAAACTTGGCAATATCCCTGTGAAACGCCATCTACAAAAATTAACGTAATCCCTTTGATTGCATAGCGCCATTAAAACATGTATGTTCTTCCTAATGGCTAGCACATACATGTTTTAATTTTTTGCTTTATCTTTAAACTGACATTATAAAAACTCTACTTTCTGGCTATTTCAAAATAACGACAATTATTATTACAATAAAGTAATATAGAATTACTTTTAAGTCATCGTCAACTAGCTTTCACGTAAAAGATGAGGAGTACACTAAACATGAAAAAAACACTGACAATTGCCGGTTCTGCCGCACGTGGCGGAGCTGGTATTCAAGCAGATTTAAAAACTTTCCAAGAACTAGGGGTGTACGGCACTTCTGCCATTACGGCCTTTGTAGCAACACATCCTCGTACTAATCAAGGCGTTTTTACGCAATCGTTAGACGTTATTGAGGCACAGCTCCATACGATTGCAACGCAAATTGGCATAGATGCTTTAAAAACAGGGATGCTATTCACCAAAGATATCATTGAGCTTGTGTCAGACTGGCTCTCTACTGTTCAGGTCAAACATGTCGTTATTGACCCCGTTATGTTCGGTAAAGTAGGAACTGCATTAATGGAAGAAGGTGCCATGTCTTCTTTAAAGGATAAACTATTACCGCATGCAACAATTATGACCCCTAATATGCCTGAAGCAGAATATTTGCTCGGTGGTAAAAAATTGACGACTGCCACTGATTTACAGGATGCTGCCCGTGATTTACATAAGCTTGGCACGCAATTTGTACTCGTAAAAGGTGGTCGTCTCGATGGTCCAGCAACAGATGTATTATATGATGGCGTACGCATGGTAACATTGGAAGCCCCACGTATTGATACTATCCATACAAATGGAGCAGGTTGTTCATATTCTGCCGCGATCACTGCTGGCTTAGCACAAGGTTTAAGTGTTGAAGAGGCTGTTATTCAAGCTAAAAAGTTTGTTACTGCTGGCATTCGTCGAGCTATACCGTTTGAAACGGTTGCTGGAGCTATTGACCATCGTGCCTATAAAGCGTTTGGTGAACATGATATTACAGTAACTCGATACTCGTAATAATGGAACATGGCTTATCGTTATTAAAAGCAAAAAAAATCCGTGTGGAGCCTTTTGCAGGCTCAGCGGATTTTTTTATTTGTGCTATCGTTGAAGACGAAATGCTAATATCTTAAAAAGAATATGCACGCATAACTTGGCATATTTCTACATGATAATGACTGTACCATTTTTCTTTCCCTAGTTGTTGTGCTACAACATGTTGTGCATTGTTTTTCCACTGTTGAATCGCCTCTAACGATTCCCAATACGATACAGTAATCCCCTGCCCCTCGGCATTTCTTGTACTTGCCACACGAAGAAAACCTGACTGCTGTTTTGCTAATACTTCAATGGCATCCGCCATTTTGGCATATCCTTCGTTGTCGTCATCCGTCCGTTGTGATGTGAAAATAACTGCATAATAACTATCCATCCTTTACTCCCCCTCCTCTTTCACGACTATTGTATAAAAAATCCTATCCATTTAATTTCAATAAGCTATGTCGTGGCAGTTTTGCAAACTTCCGCTAGTATACATTGTAGTACTACCCTTTATAATGGAGGTATGTACTATAGAACTAACTTTTAGTCATTAAGCGATAGCCATCTCTATTGATTCAATTTACTTGGTGGTTCACACTAAAGATAGCTAAATGTGAAAAAAACAAGATGATATACTATTTTTTCAGTTTGCCTTCATTTTAGCATAGTATAATAATTTGAATATGGAAACAGGAGGGAACTAAAATGAAAATATTACTGGCAGAAGATGATAGTCGACTACGTAAAAATATTGTTCATATTTTAAAAAAAGAATTCCACCATGTAGCATCTGTCGATAATGGACAAGATGCCCTGAACAATACATTTTCTGAACAGTACGATTTAGTGATTTTAGATTGGATGATGCCTCAGCTAAGTGGTATTGCTGTTTGTCAGCAGTTACGACAAAGTGGCTTTAATGGCAGTATTTTAATGCTAACTGCCAAGGACGATACAGAAGATATCATTACAGGACTTGATAGTGGCGCTGACGATTATTTAGTAAAACCCTTTAAGATGGAGGAACTGTTAGCAAGGGTGCGGGCATTACTGCGTAGAAAAAATAAAGTGATTGAGCAAGTTGTCAGAGTAGATAATTTAACCTTACAAGTCGATGCGCGGACTTTTTTGCTTAATAATACCGAAGTAGAATTAACTAAAAATGAATTTTTGCTTCTTGAATATTTATTTTTAAATAAAGGTCGTGTTCTAACGAGAGAACAAATATGCATTTATATTTGGGGCTATGATTATGATGTATCCAACAATTCATTAGATGCTTTAGTAAAGCTTGTTCGGAAAAAAATTGATGATGGGCAAGTCAAATCACGCATTCAAAATGTGCGGGGCATTGGCTATAAATTGAGGGAATCTCATGTTTCATAAAACCAGAAAAAAATTATCTTATTTGTATGCCACACTCTATTTTTTATTGTTTTCGCTGTTTATTATTGTTCTTTATTTTTCTCTCGTTAAATTGATGGAAAATCAACAAATACAAGAATTAGAAGCGTTTTATATAAAACAGGAACATGATTATTTTGAATATGCAAATGACAACAAAAAAACCGTGAGCTATGATCCAAATCGGAATTATTTTTATTATATCTATACAAACGATCATCAATTTATCCATGGGGATGAATCTGTTAGAGGGCTTAAAACACAAGTAGAAAAAGCCTTTTCGCCAGACCGTCAAGTTCACGATGTCGTACGTCGTTTCGAATGGAAAGAACAGCATTTTCTTGTACTCAAAAAACCGATTAGCTATCATGAAAAAGTAGTCGGTTATATACTGATTGGGAAATCTGTAACAACACAACATCACTTTTTTCAAAAAGCAAGTGAGTTACTGCTACTATTAGCGTGTATTTCAACGATTTTAATCGGATTACTGAGCTACTACATGGCTGGCAAAGCGATGGTTCCTATTCAATGGTCATTTGATAAACAAAAAAAGTTTGTTTCGGATGCCTCTCATGAATTGCGCACACCACTTAGTATTTTTTATAGTTCACTCGATATTTTAGAACTTGAGGAAGCAAAGCATTTAACTCCTTTTGGCAAAGAGTTAATTACAGATTTAAAAGATGAGGCCCAATTAATGAAAGCACTGCTTGATAAACTATTATTTTTAGCGCGCCACGATCAACAGCAGGGCTTAGCTCATCAAGAAGTATTACAGCTATCTACTATGCTTGAAAAAATCAGTACTAAATTTCAGAAAATTATGCCCGAATCCATTCAATTTTGCACACAAATAGAAGAAAACATTGAACTACTTGGCGATGCAACAAAAATACAAGAACTGCTTTATATCCTATTAGATAATGCTATTGCCTATACAAAGCAAGGTCAGATTACATTGACACTTTCAAAACAAGCAAACCTTATCACGATTGCTCTAGCAGATAGTGGTATCGGTATACCAGAGCAGGAACTTGCCATGGTGTTTGAACGCTTTTACCGCAGTGACACTTCACGTCAACGCAATGGGACAGGGTTAGGTCTTGCCATTGCACAAGCGATTGTAGAACAGCATGGAGGAAAAATTTATGTTACGAGTACTGTAGGAAAAGGTTCAACGTTTTATATTGAATTTCCCGTTCAATAACATTTCTTAAATTGGCTTAAAAAGCAACAGCATCAGCTTATTTCCTCTCAAGAAATAAGCTGATGCTTTTATTTTGAGCTCCTTAATGCTTGTGGTACTGTTTTGTCTTTTGTCTTCCTTCCTTGGCTGACCATTCTTGCTATCAATATTGAGAGCACACAACCTGCGGACGTAAAATAGAACAGCAGGATATATATGTTGTCTGTATCACTCCCAATAAGTATGCCGTGTAAAAGAGATAGGAGCCAAGCTGGCAATACGAGAAAGTGGATCGATTTCCATATTGAGCGATTCATCGATTTCAACCATAAATCTGAAGTTAATAGTACTAATAAAAATAAGTAAAAAGCAATTATCCCAAGTCCTGAGGCAATCGGTTGATAATGAGATGAAAAAGGGAGTAGCACTTCCACTAATGCATAGGGCTGGTAGTTATCGATGATGAGCACGAACATATGCGCAACAACGGTTATTAGACCTAACCACCCCGCGTTTTGATGAACTTGGTAAATTAAATTTTTATGTGATTTGACAAACGTTGATTTTCTTAACAAACCAAATACAATAGACACTGTAAAATAAAAATATGCTAAAAACCCTAATAACCGAATCCATTCCCATGTACTTGTTAACATACTTTCTCCCCCGTCATTGCCCAGTAACCTGCTTGATTTTCTTTTACAATAAAACGTGCACTGCGGTCGCATATTGCTTCAAGCCATTGTTGCTGTTTGGTCTCATCCACTAAAAAGCAAAGTTTTGCTCCAACTTCTGCATCACATAATGATGATGTTACGACCGTTGCTTGTATTACATCCGTGATCGCAACGTTTCCTGTTTGACCATTTAATAAATGATGCTTCCTGTTTTCTCCTTGGGTCCAACTTCTATAAATTCGATTAGAGGTAGCAATAGCGCCCGAAGCCATTTTTATAGAGCTTATTTCTTTGTCCACATCATAGGGATCGGCAACACCAATCGTCCATATTTTTTCACCTGACGACCACATTTTCATATCCCCACCCCCATCTATTAAGCCGTATTCAGGAGCTATCTCCGCCTCAAGCCATTGCGCTAATTTTTCAATAGCATAGCCTTTTGCAAAACCCCCTAAATCAATTTCTTGCTGTGCTATTTTCATAACTTGTTGATTGCTTAAAAACCGAAAAGGATTACCTGCTATAATAGATTGGTTGTACATTGCCTCCTTTTCAATTGAGGTAAACGGAAAAGATTGATTGTAGCCATGTTGTTCAAGTTGTAATTTTAAATACGGTGAAAATAAACCATTTGTACGAAGATAATAGTCATTGGCCTGCACCAAACAATCGTAGAGGTCGTCACTTACTTGTAATGTTTGCCCGATTTCCAAATTATTCAATTGCCATAGTTCATTGTTCGTGCCAAACCTCGACCACTCTTGCGCTACATAACGAAGCCACTTTTCAGCTTTTTCTTTCCAATTCGTTTTGTTACTCTTTGCTATAGCTAGATAAAATTCCGTATTCATTACTTGTAATGTCAATGTATCCACTGTCATCATCCCTATCAAGTTCTTTTCGTTTTGCGCTCACTTTTGACTGCTGTTTGTTTTGTTATTTCAAAATTTGTCCAATCAAGCTGGACAAGCTCTTTCTCTTTCTTTGTCATGGCCTTCTCTTCTATTTTAGAAAATTGAGCATCAGTTGTTTCAGCTTGCGATGTGTCATTAAATTGTGATAGTAATGCAGCAGAAATAAGTACACCCGATGCGCCTAATAACCATTTTGCTTTTTTTGGATCTTTCATCGTTCTCCACGCTCCTATCTAATTTAATGGTTGACAGACAAACTGTTGATTTTCCTCTTGCCATTCGGCGATAAAGCCTAAGCCATTTGTTATGGCACTAATCGGTAAATAAAGCTCATTATTTAAATAAAAAGCATGTGCAGGTAATGGTGTTTTTACATCGTTATCGTAAGCAACATTTTTCCCTGCGCGATAAATAAGTTCATGATTGGCGTTTTGAATAACCAATATTTCACTTGTTTTGTAATAAGTCGCTGTTGCACCTAATAGCTTTGCCACTGTCTTGCCAGGTACAAATATTTCTCCGTCTTTTGGCATTGCAAACAAGTTTACCTCTTTATTTGTGCCTGTTACTTTTAATACAACTTGTTTTGAATCCGTAAAAGGTAGTGCTTCTTTATCGACAACAACGGATCTTGTCCATATATTCCATTTCCCTTTTTCATTCACAACGTTCGTTGTATCATAATTTTCGTATTGATCATCATCGTCGTCATAATCATCTTCATACTCATCTTCATACTCATAATCATAGTCATCATCATCATTATGATCATAGTCGTCATCATGGTCATCGTATTTTTCATACTTTTCATGTTCATAACCATCGTGATCATAATCGTCATCATCTGCCTTAGCCTGCATGCCATTCGTTAATAAACCTACTACCAATAAACTAACTGCTACACTTATTTTTTTGTTTTTCATTTCCTTCACTCCTTCCATCATTAATAGTAGGACATGAAAATGATAGGAAACTGAATTTTCCCATATAAAAAACAAAAAAAGCTATTTCCACATACAGATTGACCTGTAAATAGAAATAACTTGTCATTGTAACGCTTAATGTGCGTGTAAAATCACCTTTCTTTTCTTCGAGAAAAGGAAAAAAGTTACGGTTAAACTTAAACTAATCATACCAAAAACAATACCCATTCCACTTAAGCCGATTAAATCGAGCATCATACCTGTTGACAACAGCACAATTTGGAACACAACCGAGTCAATCATATTGCGGAAGGAAAAGAATCGCCCGTGGTATTCTTTCGGTACTTGTTTTTGAAAAATCACCATCGTTGTTGGGAAAAAGCAACCGACAGAAAAACCAAATAGTCCGAATGTTAATAAAGCAAAGAACGTACTATCCGCTAGCAATAACATGAGCTCCATTAAGCCAATAATCAATGCAAGTCCGAATAATAATGTCCCTATTTTGACGCGCTCAGCAATATATTTGAGCCCCGCAGCCCCTAACATAAAGCCAATTCCTTCAACTGTATATAATAAACCGGAAATAGTCGTGGACTCATGCATTTCAGTGATTTTCATAATGACCAGATTAAAAGAGCCCAAAAATAATGTCGGAATTAACATTAAAACGAGTGTCATTAATACGACCGGATGCTCCTTTAGCATCGGGTATACGTCCTTAAATCTACCTTTTTCCTTGTCATTGACAGATACATTTACCGCTTCATCTAGCTTTAGACTATTTGTAATAAAATACATGATAATATACACAATTAGTGAAACAATATATAACCATTTCAACTCAAAATAGCTTAACATTAAGCCCGCTGCAGCGGTTCCGACAATTCTTGAAATCGTTCGAGCATTCATTTGCCATGCATTCAAAGTCATTAAATCTTTATCTTTGACAACTAATGGTATAATGGACTGTAAAGCAGGCATATAAAAGGCTGCTGCAATTTGTAACGTGATTAAAAATAATATCATCCATATTACAGAGTTGGTATACAGTGCAATAAACATAAAGAACACACTTAGAATACGACCTACACTCGCAAACTGAATAACTGTTTTTTTCTTTGATTGGTCAATCAACCGCCCTGCGAGTGGTGCGACAACAAGACCAGCTAATATACCAATTGAAATAATTAATGATTTATGGAAATCTGACGGCACGACTTTTTGCATAAATGCTAAGTTGCCAATAATTCCAGCCCATAAGCCAAGACCTACTACAAATTCACCTAATAAAATAATCCAAACATTCCGTTTTCCCCACATGCTGTCTCCCCTCGTTGCCCAATATTAAATTTTTATAACATCCATCGTAACAAAATTATAAATAATCGTACATATAATTTTACAAATCTGGTATTTTATCGACGTGTGCAAACTCCTTTATTCTTGATTTATGTATCACTTTCGCTACTTATCCCTGTTGTACCATGTTGCTAAAGACATCATTGGAAATTCTTCAGCAACATCCAATCTTAATGGCGTAATTAGCTCAATAGAATTGCCATCTGGATCGGCAAAATAGATTGCCGCATGGGCATGTGGATGATTGGGTAAGACGAGCGGCTGTTGTGAGGGCGTAAAGCCAAATGCTGTTTTTATTTCAATGCCAATGGATTGTAACCATTGTTTCACTCGTCCTGCATCCTCTTCGTCGATTTTAAAAGCGAGATGTCGAATAGACGGATGGTAGTCTAATTGCGCTTCCTTACATTCCCACAAACCTATCCAACTTTGTCCTTTGACAATCCAGAAAAAGGCGAATTGCTGTTGCACATAAGCTAATTCAAGCCCTAGCTTTTTATAAAATATAATGGATTGTTGTAAATCGCTAACGGGTAAATGTGCTTCATATAATCCTTTTATCATGTGATCTCCCCTTATGATGAATGACAAAAGTATACTATTTTTTGAAAAAGGGAAAATCGTGCAAAAGGATGAAATATGCTTTTTTATAGTAATTAGCGGGGTTGCTAGCGTACAGATGTGTTACTACACTGTCAAACAAAATAAAGAGATGGGTTTTAAAAGCCCCATCTCTCCCTCTTTATTTACTATCTAAAGTGACTATCCCTTAACATATGTCAAAATTCGGAGTCAAACAGCACCTTTCACAATGTCTTACACTTTAAGCCCCTTCTAATTTACTAACAAGTGCTTTTCGTTTATAGTCCATAAATTTTTGAGCGCATAACGTCATGATAAATAATAGACCGACTGCCGTAGCCATCATACCTGCAATGGACGTGTCCCAAAATTTAGCCAAATAATAACCAATAATCGCCGCTGCCCCTCCATATAACATACTGAATAGGAACATTTGTTTAATTGATTTACTAATTAAATTGGCTGTGGCAGCAGGCCCAATTAACATCGCCACTACTAAAATTGCTCCAACACTATCAAATGCTGCAACAGTTGTAAAGGAAACGGATGTCATAAAACCATAATGTAAGAAAAGTATTGGCACACCAATGGACGCTGCATAAACGCTATCAAAGGTTGCAAGCTTCATTTCCTTAAAGAATAATAATAGGAACCCTATATTAATGAATAATACAAGCAATAATATCCAGACAGCTTTTGGCATTGTTATGGCAAAGAACGTCCATTTATCCCAAGGAACAAATGCGATTTCGCCCATTAAGATATGCTCAACATCTAAATGCACATGGCTAGCAAACAATGTAATTAGCAGAACACCTGCAGCAAATAATGTCGTAAAGACAACACCTATTGCAGCATCTTGCTGTATACCTGAAGAATGTAATAACTGCACTAAGTATGCCGTTAAAATGCCAGCAACCGCTGCACCTAATAGCATCCAAAATCCGTTTAATGTTTGCGTAATGATAAATGCCATCACAATGCCAAACAGCACCGTATGGCTAATAGCATCTGCGATCATCGACATTTTACGTAATATTAAAAAAACGCCAGCCATCCCACATGTAATACCAACCAAAAGACCCGTGATTATGACCCATAATTCAATCATCCTACTTCACCTTGCTTTCGAAACTGTTTTTTTCTAAAGTACTTATACATTTGCCCTGCTGGACTAAATAAATAAGATAAAAAGAAAATGGCAGCAGCTACTAACACAATTAAAGGTCCTGTTGATAAGCCTGTACGCGTAGAACTAATAAAGGTTCCAACAATCCCTGACACACCACCTATTACTGCACTAACTACAAGCATTGAACTTAGCTTCCTTGTCCATAATTTGGCACTAACAGCAGGAATGATTAACAACGCTGACATTAAAATAACACCGACTGATTGAATGCCCGTTACAATTGTCATTACAATCAAAACGGTTAACGTTGCCTTTAACGCTTCAATCGGTAAGCCTATCCCCTTTGCATACATGGGATCAAAGATTAATAGTTTCCATTCCTTATAAAATAACAAACTAACTATTATAATAATTGTTGCACTTAAAAACAGCCATGTTAAATCCGCTTTTGTCATCGTTGCCGCTTTACCAAAAATAAAATTGTTAAGGCCACTCTGATTTCCTAGCGGGCTATGATTGACAACCGTTAAAAATACAACACCTACCCCGAAAAATACCGTTAGCACTAAACCAATAGCAGCATCTGCTTTCATTTTCGAAAATGAAACAATCCATTGGATACAGTAGACAGACAAAGCTGATGTTATACCTGCCCCAAGCATTAATATAGGTAAATCTTTTTGCCCTGTTAATAAAAATGCTAAGGCAATACCAGGTAATGCTGCATGTGCTGCAGCATCACCTACTAAACTTTGTTTTTGAAGAAAGGAAAAAGTACCTGTTATTCCAGCAGCAATCCCAAGCAACATCGTACCCATTAATACCCAAAGCAAGTTTCCCGTTAACATAGGCTGTTCGCTCCTAACATGTCTTGCATCATGAATAGTTTGCCACCGTATGTTTTTTGTAATTGTTCTGGTGTAAAAACTTCTTCCGTTGCACCGGATGCTAATATCGTTTTATTTAATAAAATTGTGTAATCAAAATATTCTTTTACTGTTTGTAAATCATGATGAACGACAAATATACTTTTTCCTTGTGCCTTTAAGCTTTTTAAAATATCAATAATTGTTTTTTCAGTAGCGGCATCAACACCAGCAAATGGCTCATCTAAGAAATAGATAGTAGCATTTTGTGCTAAAGCCCGTGCTAAAAATACACGTTGTTGTTGACCTCCTGATAATTGACCAATGGAACGCTGTGCAAAATCTTGCATGCCTACACTTTCCAAAGCTTGCTTTGCTAAAAGCTTATCTTGTTTAGATGGTCTTTTAAACAATCCAGTATGTCCGTATCTTCCCATTAGCACAATATCTAGTGCATTCGTTGGGAAATCCCAATCAACGGCATTGCGCTGTGGGACGTATCCCACGACTAAACTTTTTGGATCGAATATCTTTCCTAGTATCTCTACTTTTCCTACCTTGTTTGGTAATTGATTTAATATCGCTTTTAAGAACGTCGATTTTCCCGCTCCATTTGGCCCAATAATTGCTGTAAGCCGACCGCTAGGCACTGTGACGTTGGCATTTTCTAAAACGGTTTTCTTATCATAAGCAACCGATAAATTTTCTACAGTTAATGCATTCATTTTTTCACCTACTTTAATGCATCGACAATAGTGTCGATGTTATGTTGATACATCCCAACGTATGTGCCTTCTTCTGTTCCTTCAGCGCCCATTGCATCTGAGAATAATTCACCACCAATGGCAACTTCATGCCCTTTTTGTTTTGCCCCTTCAATAACAGCTTTCATCGCTTTATCGGAAACACTTGATTCTACAAAAATTGCTTTAATTTTGTTATCTACTAAAAAGTCCACCATTTCTTGAACGTCTTTCACACCATATTCAGCTTCTGTACTTAGCCCCTGTAAGCCGCGAACTTCAAATCCTTGGCTCTCTCCGAAATAGTTGAACGCATCATGTGCCGTTACTAATATTCGTTGCTTATCTGGCACTTCACTAATGCGCTTTTTAGCATACGCTTGTAGTTCATCTAATTTTTCCAAATACGTTTTTTCATTTGCTTTAAAGTCATCTTTAAACGTTGGATATTCTGCTACAAGCGTTTTCGTTACAGCATCCACAACTTGTTTCCATAAGTCAATGTTAAACCAAATATGCGGATCATGTAGAAGCCCTTCATCTTCACTATCGAGTAGATTTGCTTTATCCAACTTATCCCCAACAGCTAGCACAGTTTTATCTTTGGACATTTGATCAAAGATATCGAGCATTTGTCCTTCTAATTGTAGACCGTTATAAAAAATAACTTCGGCGTTTTCTAACTTCGATAAATCGCTCTGTGTTGCTTTATATAAATGTGGATCTACACCAGGCCCCATCAATGCCGAAACAGTTAAATGGTCACCGCCAATTTCTTTAATCACATCGGCAATATGCCCCGTTGTTGCAACAACGACTCCTTCTTTTTTTTCCGTTGCGCTATTTTCTGCGCTACAACCGAAAAGTAACATCATTAAAACCATTACACCTAAAAAACGTTTCATTACCATTACCGTCGTCAAAACCTTATAAAACGCTATAGCGTTTCGTTTACTTCTTACACCATCGAGCCTGAGATTTTGCCGAAGCTACTATCTTTATTAGCATTGTGGTGCAACGAATCCTACATTTTAACCGTATAATGTGCGATTAATCGACTAACGGTAAAGCTTATTGGGAAGCCAGTATGAGTCCAAGCTTACCCCATCACATTGATAGATTCTTTCCATTGTGGATGCTTTTTTATGAGCTTGTCACTGCAAATTTCTAAAGAAGGATAACACTTAACTGTTTCTATCAAAAAATATTGTGTGCATTTAATTGCTATTGTCTTTTGAATTTCACACAGCTTCTGTTGCCCAATGCCTTGCGAAAGATGTCTATTTTTTATCAGCCTCTTGTTCAACTGCAACTTTAATTGGTGGCTTAATTTTCCCACTCTTAGTCGTTTTCTGCTGAAGATGATGATGCGGTTATTCGTTTAATTACATGGAAGTAAACGTATTACTATGAGTTGTTTTATAATGTTGCTTGTTTTGACGAAACGGTTTCCCTCCTTATACTTTTTATAATTTTCGAGAGACGCTTTCGCAGCAACTTGCGTAAACATTTCTCCATTTTCCGTTTGGACAGATGTGTATTTCATCTTTTTTCTAATCACGCCGCTTTGTATGGCGTATTAATTATTTATCATGAATTTTTTCATAAGCTGTTTCCAGCCCATCCAAAATATAATGATTGAAATCGCTACACCAACTGATTGGGTCATTTTCCATAACATCGTCAAAAACACTAGTATGCCTAGCGGAAGAATTGTTAGTTTCAAATCATCTAACTCTTTCATACAGTCACTCTTCTTTCGTTTGCGATATTTTGTTTCCCTTAGGAAAAATATATGCTTAATGAAAAGAAATTTCAACTGTTTTATAAAAATTTCTTTTAAAAAATTTTTTTCTTGCACACATTTTTTATGCGCCCATCATAAATCACCTTTACTTTTTGTGTATCGTTTTATAAAAATTAGAGATGGCTATACAGTTGTAACGGTGTAAAAGCTATAGTTGAAAATCGCTGATATCTTCCGTTATATCGTTCGTACAATGTAGCCCATCATATTCACTAGTAAAATTGACATGATCTTGGATTATTTGATAGAAACATTTGCAGTTTCCATCTATATCCTGCAAACTAAATATAATTACAGCTAGAAAGGAAGTATGATAATGAAACAATTAGTGTGTATATTATTGCTTTCATTACTTATCGTTGCTGGGAACTACAAAGTGGAGGCAGCCGGTTTTTCAGATGTAACGGAAGACCATTTTGCTTACGAGGCGGTTTTGTGGGCAGAAGAATATGACATTATCGATGGCTATGCAGACGGTACCTTCAAGCCGAATGCAACCATTACGGAGCAACAATTTGCAAAGTTACTTGCTAATTATTACGAACTAGAGTCCCCATATGATGAGTTAAAAAAGCAGACTACTGCTGGGAACTGGGCAGATGAGTATTATAATCGCCTAGCTAGTTACGGTGTACCACTCAACGGGTATTTTCATAACAATATTCGAGCAACAGCAATAAAACGCGGTGTCGTTGCACAAGCAATCACCCACCTTGCAGAGGGCAAACGCGGTCTTAATGAATCCATTCAATTTTTACTCGATTCCTATATTTCCACTGGACAAAACCCCAAGTATGAAAATCGGGATTTACAAAAGTTTTTTGGCGTTGCAAACCATATGACACGCGCGCAAGTTGTGACATTGCTTCACCGCATGGATTCAAGGAATTTTTATACGATTTCTGATGATGCACAAAACATTCACGAAAACCAAAGTAACGTTTCATTAAATGCACGAGCGATTAATGGGCAAAAGCAACTCGATAAATCCATGCAACAAGTAGCACCATCTAACAGTGCATGGGAAGGGACGTATACGTATTATTATAAATGGGGCAAAGGAGCGACTGATTTTAATCGCCGTGATGCTATTATTTCAAATGCTACAAGCAAGAGCTTCAACATTTCTTTGACTGCAAGCGATGGACAACAGTCTGGTAGCGTAGAAGGTACAGCTACCATCACGTCTAGCACAAAGGCTATCATGAACAAATCAGACGATGGAAACCGCTGTGTGCTTGAATTTGAACAACTTAAAAATGCACTTAAAATTATTGAAGTAGATTGCCGTTTTGCACATGATGAAGGAACGAACTTTTCAGGCACATTAAAAAAGCAATAAACAAAGGCGGAATATTAACGTCCAATGAAAATACGGTAGGTAGAAGTAGCATACACTATGCTTAATTTGATTTGAGGAGGAATAACATGCACATTACCGCTTTGTATGGTAGCTCCAGACAACACAGCAATAGTGAGGAACTTGCCAACTATGTATTAGAAGGGATCTCCCATGAAAAGTTATATTTAAAGGACTTGAATATTGTACCTATTCATGATTTACGCCATGATGCACAAGGCTTTCAGTATGTAGAGGATGATTACGACCATATTATTCAAGCATTACTGACAAGTGATATCGTTCTTTTTGCCACGCCGATTTATTGGTATAGCATGTCTGGAATCATGAAAAATGTGATTGACCGTCTGAGTCATGCCATTCGTGATGAGCGTTTTCCACAGTTGAAAGAACAGCTACAGACAACAGAAGCGATTGTGCTTGCTGTTGGTGGCGATGATCCACGAATAAAAGGCTTACCGATGATTCAACAATTCCACTATATTTTTAACTTTTTAAATATGCCTTTTTCATCATACATTATCGGAAAAGCCAATAAACCTGGTGACATAGCGCATGATGCGTTAGCTCTGACACAAGCAACATTGCTAAATAAACAGCTTCAAGCCCGCACCACCTCCAAATAAACAAACGACCTGAATGCATGATGCTTTCAGGTCGTTTTTTATAGCTATGCCTCTACTGAAATATGTTGGAACGTTGTCACATCAAATAACCCTGTATCCGTTAACTTTAAGGCTGGAATAACAGGTAGTGCCACAAACGAAAACGTTAAAAGAAAATGGAAATCTAAATGAGGATTAAGTTCATGAAGTGCATTGTGTAGACTTGCTAATTGGCTTTTAGCTTCAGCTGCCGTTACATCCGTCATTAATCCACCGATTGTTAGCGGCATTTCTGCTAGAATTTGACCGTCAGCCACAATAACAAAGCCACCTTGAATTTCTTGAATACGCTTGAGGGCCATTACCATATCTGCATCATTCGTTCCAATAACTAACGCATTGTGTGAGTCGTGGGCTACTGTTGTTGCAACTGCTCCCTTTTGCAAACCGAAACCTTTCACGATACCTAGCCCTGTCGTATGCAATTGATGATGGCGCTCAATGACAGCAAGCTTTAGTAAATCCTGCTCTACAGATGGTACAAACACACCATCTGTGACAGGTACCTCTACGACCAAATGATTTGTAATCAGTTGGTTAGGAACAATTTCCATAACATTGGCTGTCGTGCCTTTTGTAAACGGAATGGCAAGCATATCAGTTGTCATGGCTGGCAAATGGACAGATTGATGGATATGTGCCGGCACTTTTGGTTGCGCACGAGCTGTTAACATTTCACCATTTTCAGCGACTTTAATTCCATCTTTCCAGACCGCTTTTGCACGCATTTCCTTTATATCTTCTACTACTATAAAGTCTGCTTTATAGCCCGGTGCTAAAACACCCCGATCGTATAATCGATAGCACTCTGCTACATTAATGGTCGCTAATTGAATGGCTTGCAAAGGTTCCATCCCTTCTGCAATGGCCATTTTTACGTCAAAGTTAATGCTACCTTCATCCATTAATTCATCGACATACTTGTCATCGGTGCAAAAACCGAATCGACGGGCATTTACTGTATTTACTGCTGGTAATAAGTCACGTAAATTTTTTGCTGCGGAGCCTTCACGAATTAATACGTACATTCCTTGCTCTATACGGTTTAACGCCTCTTCTGCTGTCACACATTCATGGTCGGTATGAATACCTGCCACACGGTAGCCTGTAATTTGCGCGCTTGTTAAGCCTGCACAATGGCCATCTACAACTAGATTTGCTTGTTGGGCTAACAAGATTTTTTCAAGCATACTGGCTTCGCTGTTTAACACAGCAGGAAAATCCATCACCTCTGCCAGACCACGAACATGGTCATTGGTCATAAAGGGTGCTAAATCTTTTGCTGTCAAAGTTGCACCTGCATGTTCAAAATGAGTGCCAGGCACACTTGACGGTAACATAACGAAAATATCCATTTCAGCTTTTTTAGCATCATCTAGCATAAACTGAATACCTTCTGCACCTGCGACATTAGCAATCTCATGTGGATCTGTGATAACTGTCGTAACACCATGAGGAACAAGGACACGACTAAATTCAGCTGGTGTAAGCATAGAAGATTCAATATGTATATGCCCATCAATTAACCCAGGAATTACATAATGACCCGCAGCATCTTCCTCATTATTAGCAGTAAAATGATTTTGGGTATCGAGGGCGATAATTTGCCCATTTTTCACAACAACATCGGCCTTTTTCCAAGTTAATGTAAAAACATCGGCAACAAGGGCATTGCGCAAAATAAAATCCGCCTCTAGTTTCCCCTGTGATGCGATTATGTTATTTGTTAGTTGCTGTAGTTTTTCTACCATATTGAGCACACTCCCTTTTTATTTATGACCTATCATGCATGAATACTGAAGGAGATTCAAGTCATGAAGATTGTTTCACCTTCTATTTCCTTGTCACAATGCCTTCAATAGGATAATTTCCTCACCATTATAAACTAGTTCTTACGCTTGAAGCCGTTAGCGGTAAGTTCTTGAGTGGAATGGAGGCGATGACTCCTATAGGTGTGCACTATGGTAGGTACTTTGCGGTATAAAAAACGACCATCTATCAATGGTCGTTTGTAAATTCTAACTCTTTTGGTGGCTCACCTTTTTTGTTCATCAATCGCATACGAATGGGTTCAATTTTAAGTGTTACCATTTCATCTTTATTGCCAATGAAAATTCCTGTGAAAAATTCTGCTAATTTATTTTTCAAACCTTCCTCTTGAATTTCCGTTAACTTCCCTTCTATCTCAACAAAGGTATCACCAAATCCCCCATTGTCGTAGCCATATAAAATATGTGTATACGGATTTTTCGATAGCTCCTCGATTTTCTCCGAATGCTTATTTGTTACGGTATACAACACGAAGTCTTCATTTTGGAATGTCATATAACGTGAATACGGCTTGCCATTTTCAACGGTTGCCATCGTTCCTATTTTTTCTCGATTTAATACTTCTAAAATTTCATCACGTACCGAAGTCATTTCATCCCATCCTTTCATATTGTTATTTTACCCCTCCATCCATAAGCTAAACCCGCATTTTTTGAAAAATATGAAATGACTATTTTCGAGGTTTTTTCAAAACTATTGCTATAATGTTTTGTTAGACAACATGAATTTTTTAGAATGAGGGTATTCAAAATGAAACAAGCTTTTTTTACACGATGTCTGTTTTTCATCGTTGGCATTATCGTATTATCATTTGGCGTCACGTTAACGATTAAAGGGCAATTGTTTGGCGTTGGTTCATGGGATGTCTTACATATAGGTCTAGCCAAAACGTTTGGTCTAACGATCGGCACTTGGTCCATCCTCATTGGCTTAGCCATTTTAGCTTTTGATATGTTAGTGACGAAGAAGTTTCCTTTGCCAGGTACATTTGTAGATATGTTTTTAGCTGGTATTTTTATTGATATCTTCAACTTCTGGCTTCCTGATATTGAGGGTTTTTGGATGCAATTATTTGCTTACCTCACTGGATTGCTATTACTTGGCTGGGGCTGTGGTATGTATATGGTAGCTAATTTAGGAATTGGCCCACGAGATACATTAATGCTTTTGATGGTTCATAAGCTTGGCTGGAGTGTCACACGTGCTCGTACTTTGATGGAAGTAACAGTAGCGATCATTGGCTTTTTCCTCGGAGGCCCTATTGGTGTAGGAACAGTCCTAATGGCTTTTGGTCTAGGCCCTATTGTACAAGTAGCATTAGCCTATAACGAGAAATTATTTACAAAATGGACTGGTGTGAAGAGCGCGATTATTTAAAATCATACAAATGAAAAAGGGGCTGGGACATAACTAAAAAAATTTAAGAAACAGACGAAAGGTGTTCATAATTTTTTGCTATATGGAGACATTAGCTATTCTTACTTTTGCAATTTTAAAAATTAGAAGTGTTCACTAGTTTGTTGGTAGCGAAGGCGGTGACTCCAGCGGGAACAGCACATAATGTTAGACGCAACAGACCGCGCGTAGCGAGGGTTGCGGCTTACGGTGTGCCCGCGGAAAGCACCGCCGTAGCGGACAACAACGGCATAGCAAAAAAGTGTTAGATTGATGGCAGTCAATCTAACACTTTTTCTCTTATGTCCCAGCCTCTTTTAGTACAAGGATACTACACTTTTTATTCCCTCGGCTCAGCTGTATTTTGTCCCGTTGCTTCTATTACCTCAGGCGTACCATCTACTGTTTCCTCTTGCTCATTTTCTGCTGGTGGTGGTGTAATGGTCACTAATGTATAGTCATCTTCATTGAGAATTTCAAAATGGAAGTTTTGACGAATATCCCCCACATACAGCGAAGTCCCAATAGCAACATTGGTTACATCGATTTCTATCGTTTCTGGTATTTCCGATGGCTGTACTTTAATGCGTATATCACGATTTGGTTGTAACAGGAAACCACCATCTTTTACACCTATCGCTTCCCCTACAACGGAAACAGGAATATCGACTTCTAGCTCCTCTGACATATTGATTGATTTAAAGTCAACATGCTTCACATGACCTTTTAATGCACAGCGTTGAACTTCATTTAACACGGCATTTATTTTCTTGCCTTCCACATCTAATTGAAAGACACTTTTACTACCGATTTCACTTAACACTTTCGCAAACATTCTTGCGTCAAGTGAAATCGACGTCGGCTCCATTTGATAGCCGTAAACAATGCCAGGAATGGCACCACTTTGTCTTAGTTTAGTTAGTGTTGAACGTTGTCCTTTATGACGGGTTGTAGCATTTAAAATGGTACTCATTAGCATTTTCCCCTTTCGTGAAAACTAGTCTCATAAAAGGTTTTGCCCGTTATGTTGATTTTTATACCTTTCATACGATTAACTATTCTTTTCTACTTCTAAAATTTTGTCATTAATAAGCTATTTTTTCCTTCAACTTGCTAAAAGCACTCATTAGCTCTTTGTCGCGATTCGATGCTCGTACTTTCCCGTCATTTGACGTTTAAGAAGAACAAGTATTAGCGCTATTCCTGCTATTATTGTGCACATCATAAACATCATGGCATATGAAGTGAATTGCACAACGAAACCCATGAAAAAGCTACCTGCCCCAAAACCTAAATCATATGTAGCTAAATAGAGCCCTAGCAATGTGTAACGCGCTTCCTTTGGTATAGCAAAGGACATATATGTAGTAACCGTTGGATAGAGCATTGCCGATGCTAAACCATTAAAAATAGCGGACATATAAACGAATGACCCAAGCATGGGTAACATGGCAAGTAATGTCGTACCGAGCATTGAACTGATTAACACTATCGAGATAAACATGGGGTGCCATTTACCATCAGAAGGGATATATTGGCGGCATAAAAAACGGCTACCGACAACGACAATTGCCTGTAAAAATAAATATAGCGCTGGATTGGCAATACCTTCCGTTAGCATATAAAGTGGTACAAAAGTTGAAATAGCTCCAAATACGGCAGCGCCTATTGCCATGACAATAGCTGAGAGCATTAGCCCTTTATGCTGTTTTGTACGCTTTAAAGCATAAAGCATGTCGTTAAGTGAAATCCGTTGTTTTGCTGCTTTTGTTTTCGGTAAAGGCGAACGAATAAAGCAAAATAATGGTGCGATTGCTAAAAATACAATAAATGCCAGTAAATAATGCAGTTCAAACTGGCTCCAAAGTAACAATGCTACTGCCGGCCCGTAAATTGCAGGCATTACGGTGGATAAGGAATACATCGACATCCCCTGCCCACGATCTTCATCTTGTAACACATCTGCTATGCCAAGTTGCATGGCCATCGAGAAAAAGGCTGTGATGACGCCTTGTAGTATCCGCACAATATAGAGACTATCAATGCCAAATACGACATAAATAAGTAATGCTACCGCGTGGGCTAGTAATAGCCATTTCATAATAGTATATGGACTATGTTGTGCTACCATCTGCCCAGCAAATGGACGTAAAAACATACAGACAAGCATATACATCGCCATCATCACACCGATTTGACTTTCTTTAAAGCCTCCCGCTGCTGCCTGAACAGGAAAAATAACGGTTAATACGGCATTTGCCGTAAAGAAAAACATAGCGAGTCCATACATTTGGAGCATGCGGCCCGATAATGGACGATACCTCATGAAACATGCTCCTCTCGATCAAATCCTTGCGGTTGAGAAGGTTGCTTACAAGGAATCGGTAATCTTGCTGCTAATAGTCGTCTACTTACTGGATGTGTCATGTTGTCAATTTGTGTTACATCGCTTACAAACTCGACAATTTCCCCTTTATCCATCACAGCTACTTCATCAGCAAATAACTGTACTGCATGTAAGTCATGGGTAATAAAGAAGTAACTAAACCCTTTTTCCCGCTGTAACTGTTTCAGTAGTTTTAATATACTTATCTGCACAAGTAAATCTAGGCTATTGATAGATTCATCGAGGACTATTAGTTTAGGATCGGTTGCAATGGCTCTTGCTATCGTCACACGCTGTAATTGCCCCCCACTTAATTGATGCGGATATTTATCGGCATCTCTTGGGGCTAATCCAACTTGTACAAGTAATTGTTCGATTTTCTTTACTCGTTCTGCCTTCGATAGTGATAGGTGAAGTTCCATTGGTTCCGCAATAATGTCCTTTATTTTCATTTTCGGATTGACCGCACTTTGGCAATCTTGAAAAACCACTTGTATATTTTTTTGTAACAGTTTCTTTGACGCTTTCACTGTCGTACACACATTCAAGTTATCAAATAGAATCGCGCCACAATCTGGTTGTTCTATCCCTAATACAAGCTTGCCAAGCGTTGTTTTCCCGCTACCACTTTCACCGACAATTGCTAAGCATACACCCTGTCGAAGTGTTAATGTCACATCTTTCACAGCCTGTATTCTTTCTTTTATACGAAACCAGCCTTTTTGCTGATAGCATTTTGAAACATGTTGTATCATTAACATGAGGTTTCCTCCTGTCTTACCCAGTGACCTTGCCTATATTCATATAATTCACCGCTTACTTCCCCCGTCCATGCATCCACTAACTGTTCAAGCGAGTATTTATTATCCTTCGCTGCTAATAGTGCTTGTGTATAGGAATGAACAGGCTCCACTAAAATACAGTTAGCAGGTCCATATTCCATAATTTGCCCTCGGCGCATAACCACGATGATATCCGCCATTTTGGCAATTACGCCTAAATCATGTGAGACAATCAGCATACTTGTATTTGTTTGCTGTTGATATAATGCTAATTCCTCTAAAATCTCAAGTTGTGTCAACGTATCAAGAGCTGTCGTTGGTTCATCGGCTAATAACAGCTTTGGGCTAAGACTCGCTGCAAGAGCAATCATAATGCGTTGGAGCATCCCACCACTTAATTCATGTGGATATTTTTTTAAAATTGATGGATCCGGTAGTTGAAAGCGCGCTAGTTGTTGTGCGGCTAATTTTAGTGCCTGTTGTTTTTTCACAGGGGTATGTGCTTGCATCGTTTCAACGAAATGATCGCCAACTGTCACCAAAGGGTTAAACATAGCCATCGGATTTTGCATAATAAGCGCAATATCATTACCTCGAAGCTGTCGCATTTCTTGCTCGTCCATGGCTAATAATGAACGTCCTTCAAATAAAATATCACCATTATAGCGTCTAGAATCCCGAAATAGTTGCATAACTGCATGACACAACATCGTTTTACCACTGCCACTCTCTCCAACTATACCGACTGTTTGACCAGCAGGAATCATCATACTAGCATCTCGTACGACTTGTTTTTCCCCATTCTCGGTTTGTATCCAAATAGAAAGTTGTTGTATTTCTAACATGTCACGACCTCCCTTCTATATTGCTTTTGGATCCATTGCCTCTCGAAGTGCATCGCCAAACCAATTCAAAATCAAAACGGTGAATGAAATCATAATACCTGGTAGAAACATGAGCATCGGATGACTCATCAAATACGTTTTACTATCGCTAATCATCATGCCCCATTCTGCCATCGGTGCTGACACCCCTAAACCTAAAAATGACAACTCAGAAATAAGTAAAATCGTTGAGCCAAGACCAATTAATTTCAATAACAAAATTTGTGGGAATACAAAAGGTACAATATGTCTTATCATAATTTTCCATTTTGGAACTCCTATTGTACGCGCATACTGTACATACGTACTTTCTTTTAATGACCGCACCATGTTGCGAATAATCCGTGCAAAGCCCACCCATGACACAAGCACAATGGCGATAAACATATTACGTATACCGCCACCAAGCGCTCCAACAATTACAAGTGCAAATACGAAATCAGGAATCGCTAGAAAAATGTCACAAAGGCGCATTAACACTAAATCGACAATACCTCCAACATAACCAGCAAGCAGCCCGACAAACATGCTAATAAACAATGTTACGACAAGTACACTCAACGCGATGAAAAGAGATACTCGTGCCCCGTATAATAAACGCGATAACACACAGCGCCCTAAATAATCGGTACCTAATGGATAGTCAGTAGAAAAGCCTTGTAATTTCAATGCCATATTGGTCGCATAAGGATCATTTGGGGCAAGCCACGGTGCAAATATTGCCATGGCAATCAGCAATAACACAAGCACACTACTACTAATAAGCGCTATTTTCTTTTTCATTATGCTCCGTCTCCTTTTAACCTTACCCTTGGATCAACAAGTGCACACAATAGATCTGCAACAAAATTAAAGACGATGTAAAGCCCACCAATCATTACGATAAAGCCTTGTAGCACAAAATAATCTCTAGCAAACATCGACTCTACAACAAATCGTCCTACTCCTGATATTGTAAAAACAATTTCAATAATAGCCGCTCCCCCAAGCAATCCACCACATGTCATAGCAAGCGAGGTAACGAGCTGTGGTAAAATCCCTTTCACAACATGCCTCCGTATAATGACCGACTCTTTCACACCGCGGGCTCTTGCAAAGACTACATGTGGTTTATTGACTTCTTCCAGCATGCTGGATCGAATGAGCCGAATGTAGTAAGGAATAAAACCGAGTGCAAGCGTTCCAGCAGGCAAAATGACATGTGCAAAACTACCCCATCCCATTAGAGGAAGCAATCCCCATTTTAATGCCACGATATAGACAAAAACAAAAGCAAGCCAGAAGCTCGGCATAGATGCGAGTGTAAAAATAAACGAACGACTAAGCCAATCAATAAACCCACCTCGCTTAGTAGCAGACCAAATACCAACCGTCAAACTAACCGTAACAATCATAATAAAGGCGGTTGCTGCAAGTGTCAGCGTGACATGAAAACGTTGCAAAAGTTCTGCTGTTACTGACTTTTTCGATACAAATGATTCACCAAAATCCAACGTCATAGCATCCACTAACCAAGTACTATATTGCACGAGTAAGGGACGATTATAGCCCTCTTCCTCACGCATGGATGCAAGTGCTTCTTCTGATATTGGAATTTGATTCATTGTAAAATAGGCTTCCACTGGATCTACTGGAATAACACGAATTAACCCAAATGCTATAATGGTCATACCAAAAAACGCCAGTAACATACTACCCAATCGCTTCGCTAAAAATCGCCCCATTTAGTTACTTCACCTCAAAATTTTTTAGAGGGACTTCATACTGTTGCTTCGAGAATGACAAATTAGCTAACTCATTATTCGCAACTAAATAATTTGTACGGTACGATAACGGCATGAAAATGGCTTCCTCATGAATTGTTTGAAAAATGGACTCGTACAATGCTCGCCGTTGTCCTTCGTCTGTTGAACGAATTACTTTCCCTATATTCGCTGTCAGTTGCTCTGAAACGGCCAATCCTTTTTGTGCGTAATAACCGATTTGCTTGTCACCTGTCATTGTGCGTATATACATATGTGGATCATAGGGTACTCCCCATGTATCATTCATAATCAAGTTATATTGACCTGTTTTACTACGCATTTTGAAAAGTTGATCTTCTTCTCCAATCAACTGGACTTCTATGCCTATTTCACGCCATGCACTTTGTAAATATTCGAAAATGGTCTTATGCACTTGGTCACCGCTGTTATACGGTATTACTAACGTTAATGTTTGCCCATTTTTTGTGCGGAATGTAGCACCGCTTTCTAACGCCCAGCCTGCATCCTCTAGCAGTTGTGTCGCTTTCTCTATGTTGTAAGTATAATGTTCTAGTTTGATATCACTAAATGGAAAACCTGGTGCAAATAATGTATAGGCTTCTTGCTCTAAGCCGTTCAATACATAATCAATCATTGTTTGTCGGTCAAAGGCGTGTTGCAATGCTAGTCTTACATTTTTATCCTGCGTCACTCCATACGTAGTATTGAATGATAAAATTCTTGTAGAAGATGGCTCGGAAATCATTGTTTGATATTTTCCCGTTTTTTGTAACGCTTGGTATTCCGCAGGTGCAAGTTGCCCACTACCAAAAATTAAATCAATATCCCCTTTTTCTAGCGCCATCATTCGCGCTTGTGCATCAGGAATAATTTTGACGATTACTTTTTTTAACTTTGGTTTTTCTCCCCAATAATTTTCGTTTCGTGTAAACTCTGCAAAGCTATCTTGCTGATAGTCAGTTAAAATCCACGGGCCTGAACCAATCGGCTTTGCTATCCCATCCTTTGTCGTGCCACTCTCTGGGAAACCACTATCTGCTAACATACGCAGTGGACGAATCAGTGATAATTCTTGCAAAAATGGATAATAAGGTTCTTTTAAATTGATTTTAACTTGTCGTTCATCCACTATTTCCACGTTATCAATAACAGCAACAACTTCTAGCCAGCTATGTGCAGCCCTATTTTCGACAACGGTATCAATATTTCTTTTTACATTTTCTGCAGTTAGCTTCGAACCATCTGAATACATTACATCATCACGTAATGTAAAAGTATAACTTTTACCATCTGTAGCCATTTCCCACGACGTTGCGAGCGCCGGTTGTATTTTTCCATCTTCTCCATAGCTCACTAATGGATCATATAGCATGGCTTGTGCAAACAGTTCATTTGGAGCATACATATGTGGATTAACTTGACCTATATCTTTGACCCAAGACATGGTCAGTACACTTTTTGGGTTGCTACTTGTGCTTTGTTTTTTATCCTCTGAATTTCCGCATGCAGCTAATATACTCAATGCGAAGATAAGTAGGAAACTAGACAATTTTCTCATAATTTGTTCCCCTTTCTCAAATAGTAATGATTACTATTATCACTACAATTTGCAATTCTAATTGATTCTTAACTTTTTGTAAAGTACTTATACAATAAAAAACACCTTTTCTTCCAATAAAGGAGGAAAAGGTGTGAAGGCCGTGACAGGCACGCAAACAATTCTGACAATTATAATCTACCTGCAACTTGTAAAGTTACTGCTAGCATTTTCGCAAATTGACTTCGAGTTATATAGTCGTTTGGACGCAGTGTTGCACTATCGTCTAGCGCTCCAATCGCATAGAGTGTTTGCGTGTGACGCAGTAGCTCTCCTTGGAATGCACGACTATCTTCATAAGGTAATGTCGGTTCATCTTCATGCACAAAATCAACAGCATCCAATGTACGTCCGAGCATTAAAATTGCCTGTTGGCGTGTAATTTTGCCATTCGGATCAAAAATAGTTGGCGATTTGCCATTTATAATACCTAACGAATGCAAGGCACCTACATGACCAACGTACCACGATTTTTTTTGGTCTATATCTGTAAACTGTTTTGTTGGCATCTGCTGGAAGCTAAATGCACGAACGAGCAAGGCACTAAACTGTGCACGTGTTAAAGCATCGTTTACACCAAAATAATCAGGTGTGCGCCCTCGAATAATACCGCGCTCCGCCAAAGTTTGGATATAGCTACTACCTGTTGCTCTTGTTAGATCTCGAAAATAGATTTGTTCAGGGTGCACAAATTTCAGCTCTGCATTATTATGAATGGTTGCAACAACACGGTCCCCTTCATCTCGATAGGCAACAGGCTCTGTAATTCCTTTTTTAAACACTTGCTGTAGCACGCCAGTTTGACCATTTTTAAAAATGACAACCTCAAGCGGTTGACGATTATTGACAATATTCGCCTTGATGCTATAAACGCCATTTTTTTCAGTTGCAGAAATGGTCGCACCATAAGCGGAATATACTGTCATATTTTCCGTTTTCATATGTACGTAATTCGTCGGTTCGTCATAGGCAGATGCTTGCATCGGGCAAGCTATAGACGCCCCCAACAGTGTTATTAACATTGTTTTTTGAAAAATTCCTTTCATACTGGTCCTCCTCTTTTTTCTATTACTATCATAATAGATTTAAATGTGTAAAAATATAGTATTTTTAGCACATACTCCTACCAATCGTCATTTTTAAGTAATAAAAACTTCGCTCACTATTATAACTGTAAATAGTTGAGCGAAGTTCCTTCATTTTATTCTTGATTTAATAACAAATGCAACTCGTGCAATTTTTTAATTTCATAATGAGGTTGAATATCCGTTGCATTGTTAATATTACGAATGTTAAACCAACACGTATCAATTCCTGCTAGCAAACCACCTTTAACATCCGATGTTAGCGAATCGCCAACAATCATGGTCTTGTCTTTATCTAATCCCTCGATACGCTCAAAAACATAATTGAAAAAAGCTGGCATCGGTTTCTGATAGCCTGTTTGCTCTGAAATAAAAATCCCTTTAAAGTACTTTGCTAAATCTGCATCTGCTAATCGTTTATTTTGCGTCTTCGTCTTACCATTCGAAACGACATATAAATCATAACTACCCGCAAGCTTTGCAATAAGCTCATAGGCGCCATCAACATAATGATGCGCTTCCTGCAAGTACTTTTGGAAACCTGCTTCAAAATATTCTCCGTCTACCTCTATACCAAATTCCTTTAACGCAATGGAGAAGCGAGTATTATGTAATGTATTTTTTGTTACTTCGCCTCGTTCAAAGGCACGCCACAAGGACTCATTAATTTCTTTATAGCGGGCAATCATCTCTGGTGTAGTAGCAATATTTTCTTGTTCAAACAAACGGTCTAGTGCTGCATTTTCAGCCAAATCAAAATCTAATAATGTATCATCTACATCAAATAATAGTATCTCATACTTATTCAAAACGATTTCCTACTTTCTTTGTTACGGTCTTACCGCCTTGCTTTCTTTATCATAACGTTTTTTTGGAAAAATAGTAAACTATACACTCAGTCTTTTCTTTGCATCGGTGTATTTAAAGCAAACAGCCTTTTTTACCGCTTCCTGTACTTCACTTAAAACATGGTTTGTATACTGTCAATCCATTTCCTCACCGCGCGTTAATATTTAGCCAATAAGTTCAACGTATTACATATAACCTCATAGAATTCTTTAGCGTTTTCTTATATGAACATTATTTCCTACAGAAAGATTAAAATACATCATTTACACGAAAAAAAGCTCTTTCAATAATTTCATATTTGAAAATAGTAGTGAATATGAGACAATAGAATGCTAGAAAGGAAGATGTACGAATTATGACGACCTTACAAACAATTACACCCCACTTTGATCCATGGGAAGCGTATTTAGATGTCGAACAACATGGGCACATGACCCTATCAAATATTGAATTTACAACAACAACTCTTTGCAATATGCGTTGTGCACACTGTGCAGTCGGCTATACATTGCAAAATAAAGATCCGCAAGCCTTGCCAATGGAGTTGATTACAAAGCGCCTGGATGAAATTCCACACTTAAAAACGCTTAGCATTACTGGTGGCGAACCGATGATGTCGAAGAAATCCGTGCAAAATTATGTACTTCCCCTATTAAAATACGCACACGCACGTGGGGTTCGTACACAAATTAACTCGAACTTAACCATTGAGCCAGAACGTTATTTACTCATTGCCCCTTATTTAGATGTTTTACATATTTCACATAACTGGGGTACGGTGGATGAATTCGTTGAAACAGGTTTTGCTATGATGGAGCGAAAACCAACTTATGAACAGCGTGCGGCTTTGTTCCAACGCATGATTGATAACTCCAAAATGCTTGCCGAACACGGCGTTATGGTCTCTGCTGAAACAATGCTCAACAAAAAAACATTGCCTTACCTAGAGCATATTCACAATCAAATTATCAACGAAATGCACTGTGCTCGTCACGAAGTACATCCGATGTATCCATCAGACTTTGCCAGCTCACTAAGTTCACTGTCTCTAGCGGAAACTCGCGCTGCTATTCATCATTTACTTGATGTGCGTGATGAAAAGACTTGGATGTTATTTGGTACGCTACCGTTTTATCCATGTAGTACCGATGAGGAAGATCAAAAACTATTAAAACGTTTACGCGAGACGAAAAACGTGACAGTGCGTAATGATCCAGATGGTCGTTCTCGACTAAACATTAATATTTTTACAGGCGATGTAATCGTTACAGACTTTGGCGATGCATCAGCGCTTGGCAATATTGCTCACGATAAACTACCTGCAATTTTCGATAAATGGATGGCGACAGATTTAGCCAAATCATTAAACTGCCACTGTCCCGCTGTAAAATGCTTAGGTCCGAACGTCTTAGTAAAAAATATGTACTATCAGCACACTACCTTTACGAGTGGCTCAGCAAAACTTTAAACAAACAAAAATGTCCAATGCGCTTGAATGCATTGGACATTTTACTATAAATATTCTTTATATTGCGTTGATTTCTTGTTCTGTACTGGCGTGTTACGCTTTTTTGCAAAGAGCTCCTTGTTACAACCTATTTTCTGCAATTACCGTTACATTGTAATAAAAACATTAGTGTGAAATCAATTCTTTTGCCAGCAGTTTATAACAATTTAAGCGACTTTCCTGCGCATATTGATTGCAGTTTAACATTACTTCATCAAAGCCATATTGCTCCTGCTCAGCAACTAAAAATGCCGCAACATCCTTCGGTGTGCCAACAATGTTGGCTTTACGATTATTTTCAATCATCATTTTATCCATCTCGGTCAATGGATAGTCCTGCGCCTCTTCAGGCGACATCGCTTGGATAATTTGTCCCTTCATCAATTGAAGCCGCGTAATATCAATCGGTTTCGCTAAGTATTCTGCCTCCTCTAAAGTATCGGCAACCGTTGTCGCATAAGTAACGATAATTTGCGGTTTTTCCATATAATAAGAAGGTGTAAAGTACGATTTATACGTATCAAAAATATCTTTAGACATATTGCCAGTAAAGAACTGGGCATACGAATAACCTACACCACGTTGCCCTGCTTGCATGGCACTTTGACCGCTTGAGCCAAGCAACCACGCTTCTGGTAATTGACTAATAGTAGGTGATGCAACGACTTGATCATAGACTGATTCGCCAGTCTTTTGGTTATTCATCAGTTTTAAAATAGTATCGAGTTTATCATATTGTTCATCAAAATGCTGTCTGCGTCCCTCGGCAAGTGCATAAATCGATGCATGGTCTCCACCAGGTGCACGGCCAACACCAAAGTCAATGCGATTTGGTGCAAGTGCACTTAATGTTTTAAAAACTTCTGCCAACTTGTACGGCGAATAATGCATCATCATAACGCCACCAGTGCCAATACGTAAACGTTTTGTTTTCGCAGCTAAATATGCCGCTGTTATTTCAGGCGCTGAGCTTGCCAGTGATGCGCTATTATGATGTTCTGCTAACCACATACGATTGAAGCCTAGTTCTTCACCTAAAAGCGCTAATTGTTCTGTCCGCAAAAATGCCTGTTCAGCACTATGACCTTTTGGTACAGGAATTTGATCTAAAATACTTAACTTCAATGAAAACACCCTCTCTGTCTGTATGCTCTCTTTACTACTGTAATATAGTAATTCTATTTTACAAAGTAAAAGCACTTACTGATAAGCGAGTTGTTTCATTTCCCATGTTTCATACACCATGCCAATAAGCGTTCCTTTTTGTTGGGAATCAAGGACTTTATCGTTAAATTTCATTGCGAAAAGCTTAAATTCGTTCGCTTCCTCATTCACAACAAATTGCAAAATAGCATGTCCCTTTTCCTCTAAAAACACAATGTCCCCTGAAAGTTCAACAACATGTTGACCCGTTTTCGCCTCATAATAGCGCCAATAGGGTTCTGTAAAAGCATAATTAAAAGCATCACGGACTTTCACATCGGTAAAGTCAACTAAATAGCCCTCTTTTACTGAATCGATGTACACATTATCGGTAACATCCTTTTTCGCATTGAACACATAACCTACAAGCACCCCCATAAATACAACACAAACAAAAACCCGAAAATGATTTCCTAAAGACAAATGTCATCACGTCCCCTTTACGCAAAAACATCATTTTCTTCATAATACATTAAAATAGTTGCATAAAGTAGAAAATTTTTGTATTTTCTAGATTTTTTATATTTCCATCACAATTGAACCAAACTAAATGCGGTACTGAAATTTATTTCAAACTATTTACAGTCACTCTTTGTTTCGCTAATATCAGATTATTATTATAGAAAAGAGATGACGTTGGTGCCTTTTGATTTAGATTTGAATATTTTATTGATTCTTATTATTTTTGGCTTTTTGGCCGCATTCATTGACTCAGTAGTTGGTGGAGGCGGGCTTATTTCATTGCCTGCCCTCTTATTCGTAGGATTACCACCCTCTGCCGCTGTCGCAACCAATAAACTTGCTGGTACAATGGGCTCTCTGACAAGTACCATTACGTTTTACCGCTCTGGAAAATTAGACATCCAATCTGTCTACAAGTTATTTCCATTTGTTTTTATTGGCTCCATGGTTGGGGCATGGATTGTCCATTTAATCGATCCAAGTGTTTTAAAACCGTTAATGTTAATTATGCTAGCCGTTGTAGCCGTTTATACAATATTAAAAAAAGACTGGGGGAGCATTTCTACATATAATAAGCTAACACCTAAACGATATGCTGCTTTCATCCTTATTATTACTTTAATTGGATTCTATGATGGTTTTTTAGGACCAGGTACAGGCTCATTCTTATTATTTGCTTTTCTAATAGTAGGCTTTGACTTTTTAAAATCAGCGGGCAATGCTAAATTTTTGAATTTTGGCAGTAACATTGCAGCACTTTTAATGTTTATCTACTTAGGGCAAATCCATTATACTTACGGCTTCGCTATGGGGCTTGCGCAAATTGCAGGTGCGATCGTTGGTTCAAAATTTGCTATTAAACGTGGGAGCAGTTATGTACGTAAGCTATTTATTGTCGTCACAATTTTATTACTACTGAAAAATACATACGACTATTTTTCATAAATTCCTTCTTACCTCTCACAGGAGGTAAGTTTTTTTTTCTTTCTATCAACTTTTTCTCCACTTTCACACGTCTAGTAGTTGTATACAATTTGAAAATGTTAAAAAGGAGCTTCTTTGGACATGAAAACAAGAAATGCATTTCAACATGAAGAGGTGTTTGTCCAGTTAATTCGCGAACAGAAAGAACGATTTTATTTGCTAGCCTATAGCTATACGAAAAATGAGCAGGATGCACTCGATATAGTACAAGACAGCATTCAAAAAGCGATGCTTTCTCTCGATCGATTAGAGCATGTGGATTATATGAAAAGCTGGTTTTACAAAATCGTTGTAAGAACAGCAATAGATTTTTTGCGCAAACACAATCGCTTACAAGTAACAGACGACGACACACTACAATATTTAACACCTGCTCAAGAAGATATTTACGAAGACATCGACTTAGAGCATGCGTTAGAAGAATTACCCCAGATGTACCGTGAAGTAGTGATTTTGCATTACTTTGAGGATTTAAAGCTAGCTGATGTTGCCAGTATATTAGACATCAAGCTGAGCACAGCAAAATCACGCCTATATAAAGCATTAAAACTGTTAAAAATACAACTCCAAGATGGGAAGGGAGAAACCGCACATGGATAAAAAATTAAAAGATTTAAAAAAACAATATGAAGAAGTACCAATTCCAAAAGAGCTTGACTTTGTTGTGGAAAATGCATTAAAGCAAAGTAAAAAGAAGAAAAAAAATCGAACGCCACACTGGTTACTCGGAACAGCAGCAGCAGCTATGCTGTTTACCGCTAGCCTAAACGTTAGCCCTGCAATGGCACGTACGCTTTCGGAAATACCTGTTGTCGGAAGTGTTGTAAAAGTACTTACTTGGACTGAATACGAAGTGGCAGATGACACATATGAAGCGAATATTAAAGTTCCTTCTATTGAAAATTTAGAAAATCAAAAGCTTGCCAATACATTAAATGAAAAGTATCGTGCAGAAGGTAAAGCGCTTTACGATGAATTTATTGCAGATGTTGGAGATATAAAGGCGAATGGCGGTGGTCACTATGGCGTAGATAGCGGCTATGACATTAAAACAGATAACGATCAAATTTTATCGATAGGACGTTATATCGTCAATACAGTTGGTTCCTCTTCAACAGTTATGCATTATGATACGATTGATAAACAAAATGAAATTTTAATCACGCTACCAATGTTATTTAAAGATGACAGCTATATTCGTGTCATTAGTGACAATATTAAAGAACAAATGCGTGCACAAATTGCTGCATCGAACGAAGAAAAAATCTATTGGGTCAAAGGTGCAGGCTTATCTGATGAGGATTTAATGGATGATTTTAACGCTATTGACGCTGAACAACAATTCTATATTTCAGATAAAGGAAAGCTTATCATTTCATTCGATAAATATGAAGTAGCACCTGGTTATATGGGCGTAGTAGAATTTGAAATTCCAACGGACGTACTGCAAAACAGTCTGGTAAGTAATCAATATATTCACTAAATAGCTGGCACTATCTCAAGTTTCATGAGATAGTGCCCTTTTATAACTTATAATCCTTCAACTTTTTGTCAATGCTAATATGTATCAAAACAGGTTAGAGGGTTTTTATATGAAAAATGTCGGATCGATTAGTATTTTACATGTTGTCTTCCTAGCAATGACCGTTATTGGCTTAAAAAATCACGTAACCATTATGCCTCCATTATTAGAGGTTGCAGAAAGAGATAGCTGGTTATCCGTTATTTTCACATCACTAATCATGTTTCCTTGGCTCTTTCTTTTAGTGTATATTCATAGAAAATCAAAACAAGAACCTTTAAAAGATTGGTTAAAACAAAAAATAGGAAAAGTCGGCTCAAATATCGTCATCTATACAATTGTGATTTTTCTTATTGTGATTGCAGCTTTTACAATGATTGAAACGTTACAGTGGATCAATACAACCTTTTTACCTAAAACACCTAAGTTAATTTTGCTTGCGATTTATGTCACGCTTTGTATTTTGCTTGTCATGACTAGTTTACAAACAATTGTTATTGTCAATGTATTCGTTTTATTAGCGGTCGTCGTATTTGGCTTTTTTGTCGCGTTTACCAATTTACAAGTGAAGGACCATGAGTTACTACGTCCTTTTTTAGAGCATGGTTTCCAACCAATTTTATCGGGGCTCATCTACCCTGCTTCCGGCTTTTCAGAATTAATAATATTTTTACTCATCCAACATCAAATTAAAGATCGTCTTCGTTGGCATCACTTTGCCATCATGCTACTGATTCTAGCAGGGTTAACATTGGGACCTCTTATTGGTGCCATTACAGAATTTGGACCCGCTGAAGCTGCTAAACAACGGTATCCTGCTTACGAAGAATGGGGATTAGTAACGATAGGACGTTATGTAGAACATTTAGACTTTCTTTCTATTTATCAATGGCTTACGGGAACGTTTATTCGTGTTGGATTTATTTTATACGTTGTAACGGACTTACTGGGCATGGTGGGAGACCATCAACGCATATTGAAAATGATAGCACTTCCGTTCTTTTTCATATGCCTGCCACTAATATTATTAAATGAGCACATATTTCTAGAACTCAAAGGAAATTATATATTAACAGCTACGTTTATTTTCTTTTTCTTACTATCCATTTTTTTAATGATTGTAGCTTTCATGTCAGGAAAAAAAGCGAACAAGTCTAAAGCCGATTACCAAGACACGGAAAGTGGTGACACCTGATGCCTTCAACAGAAAAGTCCTTAGATTTAACACGCTTAAAGCAGTTATTTGAAAAATCTGCTGACGTTTATTTTCAAGAGTATGTATTTAAGCAGCATCGAGTACAATTCGTCATTTGTGAGGCGATGATTGATCAGCAACTACTCCATGACGTGATTGTAAGGCGTGTTCAGTCTCTTTTTGATCATTTAACAGACACATCACTGCAAGATACCGTCAATACACAGTTACACATCCCTAACTTAAAACAAGTAACAGAAGAATCAGATGCCATATCACTCGTATATACTGGCCACTTACTTCTTTATTTTGAATCCGATGAACTACTTTACGCAAGTAATATTGCCAAAAAGCCCAATCGTAATCCGGAAGAAACACGGATGGAAGTACTTGTTAAAGGGCCTCGAGATAACTTTATTGAAGATATTTCCGTCAATATTGCGTTATTAAGAAAACGACTGCCGACAAATTCCTTATGTGTTGAAAAAATGGAATTGGGAAAACGTTCAAAAACAACGGTTGCCATACTTTATTTTGGTGACATCGCCAACATGGACATTTTAAATAGTATAAAAGTACAGCTACAATCTGTTGATACAGATATTGTCTTTAGCGGTGATTTGCTAATGGAACGTGTCAACAAAAATACGCGATTTTTCCCGAAAACGGATTATACAGGACGTCCAGATTTCGCGATTCAAGCATTGATTCGCGGACGTTTTCTTATTTTTGTAGATGGTGTAGCGTATGCGGTTATCACACCGGTTAATTTATTTTTACTATTAAAATCAGGCGAGGATAATGAATACCCGATTGTTTTTAGTTCACTGGAACGTTTACTACGTATATCAGGTATTTTTATCGGGTTGCTCTTACCTGCTTTTTGGCTTGCCTTAACGACTTATCATCAAAATCAATTACCTTTACTGTTTTTAGCAACGGTTGTGCAAGGTCGAACAGGTTTACCTCTTCCCTCTTCATTGGAAATGCTAATAATGCTACTGATGTTTGAGCTCTTTCGAGAAGCGGGTCTACGTTTACCATCAGTTATTGGCGGAACAATAAGTGTTGTTGGTGGTCTAATTATTGGTGATGCAGCCATACGTGCCGGTGTGACAAGCCCAGAAATGATCGTTATTATTGCTGTCTCTACCATTGCTTCCTTTACACTTGTTAACCAATCTCTCGTTACGACCATTAGTATTTTCCGTGTTGGTTTTATTTTGTTAAGCGGCTTCTTTGGGTTATTTGGCTTCTTTATATCCCTATACGTAACCCTTCTTTACTTATGTAATATAAGAATATTCGGTTATTCTTATATGCAAGTTGGCGGTGATTTAGACTGGCAAACCATTAAGAAAACACTTTTCCGCTTATCCCCAAAAGGTTACTCTAAACGCCCTAATTATATTGCTCCACAAGATCAAACACGTACGAGTGAGGATAAAAATGAATAAAAAAATACTCTGTATATTGGTAGTACTGACGACACTGCTCTCAGGTTGTTGGGATGTCACTGAACCACAAAGGATGTACTATATTCATGCACTTGGTATCGATTTTAAAGATGGTCATTATGAAACCTATATGCAAATTATTGACTTTGCCAATATAGCCAAATCAGAACAGCCTAATAATCCGCAAGCTCAACAAGCTGAAATTGGACATGCCAAAGGTAAAACAATAGAAGATTCTTTTTTTGATTTATATCATTCGATTGATCAAAAAGCGTTTTGGGGTCATATTACCTACATTATACTGTCAGAAGAAGTCATGAAAAGCAACAAAGTCAACCAAGTACTCGATTTTTTAACGCGTTATCGCGAAATGAGATACCAAATATGGGTATATGGCACGAAAGAGCCACTCGATAAATTACTAGTCGTGACACCAATTAATAATAAAGCACTTACATTATCGAAACTCGGCGATCCATTAAATTCATTTAGGCAAGAATCTTTTGTTACACCGATTAATGTTCGAAAATTGGTCATCGGTCTAAATGAGCCTAGTCATGAAGTGTATTTACCTCTCGTCTCAATTGATAAAGAATGGGAAACGTCGAAAGGACAGGCTGAATCTATAGAAATAAAGGGTGTTGCCCTGTTATCGAATGAAGGCTATAAAGGGTCTCTCACACAAAATAAAGCTAACGGTGTCAAATGGATGACCAATGAAACAATGCGCAGTGAAATCACAGGGCAAATTGGTGACGATGAAAATTCCTATGTAACCGTTGCTTTGGAACATATAAAAGTTCATATTACACCTATCGTAAAAAACGAAAATGTACAATTTGATATTGAAATCAAATTGGAGGCAACCAGCGTTCTTGGTATTACCAAAAAAATCACCACTAAAGAAATTCAGAAAGAGATCGAAAAACAAGTGGAAAAAGAGGTAAGAGAAACGTTTAAGGAAGCTATAGCGTTAGACACAGATATTTACCGTTTATCTGAACGACTTTACCGCAAAGATGTTAAACTGTGGAAAAAATTAGAAAAAAACGGAAAAATAGAGTTAACTGAAGATTCTATACGCAATATTAAAGTAAATGTTTACAAAATAAACCCTGGCAGAGGATCTTATACCGAAACAATTAGAAAATAGTTGTCAAATCAAACAAAGGCATCGAATCATTTCGCATTCGATGCCCTTTTACTTTAGAATCTTATATTCTACTTAACATTCAATTGGTTGAATGGCTCTTTCACTATCGGCTTTGCGAAATTGAATATGATGAAGTTTCGCAAAAGTACCATCTTGTGCAACTAATTCCTCATACGTGCCGTCCTCTTCAATCCCGTTTTGTGTAACAACAAGCACACGATCTGCGTTGCGGATGGTCGCAAGGCGGTGTGCAATAATAAGCGTTGTTCGATTTTCAGCAAGCTCTGCTAACGACTGTTGGATAATCATTTCCGTTTCGGTATCTAATGCAGAGGTTGCTTCGTCTAAAATTAAAATCGGTGGATTTTTCAAAAACATACGAGCAATAGCAATACGTTGCTTTTGCCCGCCTGATAACTTTAAGCCACGCTCACCAATTTGTGTGTCATAACCATCTGGCAATTCAGCAATAAAGGACTCGAGATGGGCTCTTTTAGCAGCTTCTTGAACCTCTTCATCACTTGCTCCTAAACGTCCATATGCAATGTTTTCTCGAATTGTTCCTGTAAATAAAAAGACATCCTGTTGGACAATCCCGATTTGTGCACGAAGAGAGGCTTGAGTCATATCTCGCACATCCAAACCATCAATCGTAACGGCACCCTGATGGACATCATAAAATCTCGGAATTAAAGAACATATGGTCGTTTTCCCGGCACCCGATGGTCCAACGAAGGCAATGGTTTGTCCTGCCCGTACATCAAATGAAATATCTTTTAAAACAGCTTTAGACGCATCATAATTAAAATCAACATTTTTAAATGAAATGTCCCCATATAAATGTGTTACTGGTTGTGCACCGTCTCGATCCTGAACCTCAGGCTCCTGCTCTATCAACTCACGAAAACGTTTAAAACCCGCCATACCTTTTGGATAAAGCTCTAGCAAAGCACTAATTTTATCAATAGGTTTAATCAGAACATTCGTATACAAAACGAAGCTGACAAGTCCCCCATACGATAATTTCCCATTAAAGCTTAACCATGCGCCCACAACAAGGACTACTAACGTTAACAAACGAGTCATCATATAGATGCTTGAATGCGCCCCTGCCATAATTTTATACGCGTATAATTTTGCTGAACGGAAATAGCGATTTTGTTCCTTAAAACGCTCCATTTCAAATGCTTCATTTGTAAATGATTTCACAACACGTACACCAGACACGCTATCCTCTACGCGACCGTTGACATCTGCAATTTTTCCGTACAACGTTTTCCATGCATTATTCATCTTGATGTTACTAACCGTAACAAGCCACATTAAAAATGGCACCATAATGGCTGCTATTAGCGCAAGTGTTGGATTGACATTAAACATAATGACGAAAGCGCCCAAAAATGTCATGATGGCAATGAATAAATCCTCTGGTCCATGGTGAGCAAACTCTCCTATATCAAATAAATCATTCGTAATTCGACTCATAATATGGCCGGTTTTTGTATTATCAAAAAAACGGAATGATTGACGCTGCACATGATTAAACAGCTCCTGTCGCATATCAGTTTCGATATTGATACCAAGTTTATGCCCTAGGTAATTGACGATAAAGTTTAATACTGTACTAAGAGCATATACTAGTAATAGCATAATACTCACTTTAACAATCATGCCCCAATCTCCTGTAGGAAGAAGCTTGTCAATAAACCATTGTACAGCTAAAGGAAAAGCTAGCTCTAGTATTGCTACGACAATGGCACTGGAAAAATCGATAGCAAATAATCGTTTATGTGGTTTGTAGTATGAAAAAAACTTTTTATACATATAGGTCTCCCCTCTAAGTTGTTAAAAAATTTCACTTATCACCATATAGTACCACTCATGAGAAAAATTAGGAAAAAATTTAGTATAGCACTACATTTTTATTTGCTTTTTGCGAACAACGTGCTATAATCCTTAGTAAGAAGAATTGAATAGCTTTTGACATTTTTGTCAAAGGGGAGTAGCTAGCAGATGTGAGCGATACATCTGATTTCACATTCGTCATTACATGGTAGCAGCCATCGGGTGTGATAGCAAACTCATCTAATGTCCTACATAGATGAGTTCTGTACTAGAAATTATTGGTACAAATTATTATTTGGAGCTTCCAAATAATTGCTTAGCAAGACCTTTGCCTATTTTTTAGGCATGGGTCTTTTTCTTTTGCCTAAAATAAACAATAGGAAAGAGCATATTATTCATTTCTGTCCACAACAAAGGAGGAAACAAATTTGGAAGCGATTTTATTAGAATACGCTTGGGTACTTGTCGTATTAATTGTACTAGAAGGACTATTAGCGGCAGATAACGCGGTCGTGATGGCCGTTATGGTAAAACATTTACCAAAAGCACAACAACAAAAGGCATTATTATACGGATTAGTTGGTGCATTCGTTTTCCGTTTTGCCGCACTATTCTTAATTACAACACTCGTAAATTTCTGGCAAATTCAGGCATTAGGTGCTGCCTACTTGTTATTTATGTCAATTAAACATATTTATGATTCGCGGAAAGCCGCCGGAGAATCAGATGAAATTAAAGAACCTAAAAAACAATCTGGTTTCTGGATGACGGTTATTAAAGTAGAGCTTGCGGACATCGCCTTTGCGGTAGATTCCATTTTAGCTGCAGTGGCAATCGCTGTTACATTGCCGCATTTAGGTAATTTCGATGTCGGTGGTATTAATGCAGGACAATTCGGTGTTATGTTCCTTGGTGGTCTTATCGGGGTTGTCATGATGCGATTTGCGGCACGCTGGTTCGTACGTGTACTAGAAAAATTCCCGTCACTTGAAACAGCTGCATTCTTAATCGTTGGTTGGGTTGGCGTAAAGTTAGCAGTTTTAACGTTAGCACATGAAAAATTAGGCTTTATTCCTCACGAATTCCCACATTCAACAATGTGGAAAGCGACATTCTGGATCGTGTTACTTGCGATTGCGCTAATTGGCTACTTAGTAGGTATCAAAAACCAAAAGAAAGAAGCATAATATATCATTCGCCTAGACTCAACGTCTGGGCGAATTTTTTTTTCCAAATACGGTCGGCATCTTATACTAGCTTCGTGGCGATTCGTTCTGGTTTCGTGGCGATTTGCGTTCGTTTCGTGGCGATTCTTCAATTTTTAAAAATCTAAATCTTCTAATTGAGAACGAATATCAATTTAATTTTGCAGTATTTATGACGAAAAATATCTTTTTCTGTATGATGACCCTCTTTCGCTATATACTATGAGAAGTAGAAGGTATTTACTGCAAAGGGAGGAACTACTATGTTATCAGAAAAACTACACACAGCACTTAACGAACAAATGAATTTTGAATTTTACTCAGCGCATGCCTATATGGCAATGGCCGCATTTTGCACAGATCAAGATTACGATGGGTTTGCCAATTTCTTTTTAGTGCAAGCGGAAGAAGAACGTTTCCATGCAATGAAATTTTATAACTTTTTAAGTGATATGGGCTATCGTGCAACAATCCATGGTTTTGACAGTCCAGAAAATCATTTCAACTCTATTTTGCATGCCTTTAAAACAGCTTTGTCACATGAAAAAGAAGTGACACGTCGTATCTACAACTTATCTGATATTGCATTAGATGAACGTGAACACGCCACAATGGCATTTTTAAAATGGTTCATCGATGAGCAAGTAGAAGAAGAATCAACGTTCGATACATTAATTCGTAAAATTGAACGCATTGAAAATGATTCAAATGCTATCTTTATGCTTGATGCGGAGTTAGCTACACGAACATTTACACCTGGTGCTGAAGCTTAATAAATAATGAAGGGCTGTATCAATTGATACGGCCCTTTTCATTTATTATCTACAATGTTTGTCGTTTCGGTTCGCGAATTTCCCCATCAAATGCTGCACGATAAATAGCCAAAATATCTTCTCGATTTAAGGGCATCGGGCTTCTGGCTAAAATTCTAGTCTGTTTCGTAGCATCATCCGTTAATTGTTCAAGTGCTAATTCCGGTATGGCAAACCCTTTCAAAGTTGAAGGAATATTTACATCCTTTACTAGTTGCTGTAATGCAACTACACATTTAAAGGAAGCATCTTCTTGCGATAAATAACTAGATGACAGCCCCATTGCATCTAAAATATCCTTCATGCGTTTTTCGCAACTTTGACGAATATAGCCCATAACGTATGGTAGTAATACAGCGTTTGAATCTCCATGTGCAATATGATACTGACCACCAAGAGGATAAGCCAAAGCATGCACCCCTGCTACACCTGCATTAAAAAATGCTAAGCCTGCTAAATAACTTCCATAACTCATATCTGAGCGCGCTTGCTTATTCTTGCCGTCATGTACGGCTGTACGAATTGAACTACTAATTAATTTAATCGCTTGAAGTGCAAGACCATCTGTCACTTCATTTGCATTAATTGAAACATATGCTTCAATTGCGTGCGTTAACGCGTCAACACCCGTAGCAGCCGTTACCTTTGCTGGCAAAGAAATTGTTAATTCCGGATCTACAATGGCTACATCAGCTAGTAAATAATCATGTGTCACGACATCCTTTGTCGTTTTTAACGATAAAACCGAAATATTTGTAACTTCCGACCCTGTACCTGAAGTTGTCGGAATTAGAATTTTGGGAAGCCCTTTATTTTCAAGTGTTTTTGTACCTGTTAAATTTAAATAGTCAGCGACTTTGCCGTCATGAGTAGCTAATACGGCAGCTAGCTTAGCTAAATCTAACGCACTTCCACCACCTAATCCGATAACTAAATCAAATTGATGCTTTCTTGTATAGTCTACCAGTTGTTCCCCAATTGCAAGAGGTGGCTCTGGAGCAATATCAGTATAAAGGGTCGTACGATAACCATTCTCTTGTAAAGGTTTATTAATATGGTCCACTATACCTAACTCTTTTAACAACGGGTCCGTTACGATTAATATATTCTTTGCTTCGAATTTTTTCACTTCTACAAGTAAATGCTGTAGACTCCCCCAACCTATATAGTTTGTAGGAGTAAAGGTAAGTTTACTCATGTTCGTTCTACTCCCATCTATTCATAATAGCCTTCTGTTGATTTTCTAAATGATTTAAATTGCACGGGGTCATGGCCGAACCATACTTGCGAATTTGTTTCGTTTGCTAATCTTCGAATTCGTTCAACTGTTGAGTTATAACCTACTGAATCATAGATAATACCAGGAGGCTTAACCGGTGGTCCAAAGCTTTCAGCTGTGTAAATAGCATCTGACGCTAAAATGATTCCCCCTGTTTCTGGCATATTAATATGCAAACCTAGCATACCCCAAGCATGCCCACTACCAAAATTCAATATATTTATACCTTCTGCCAGTTTCACATTATCTTCACCACGTTTGATTAGGCGCCACTGTAAGTTGTTTTTAATCCACATATCTATATCACCCCAAACATACGCACCATCCTTAACATTTCTCGCGTATGTTTGTAACGTTCCATTAAATTCATCTTCCTGCACAATGATCGTTGCATTTGTAAAAAGTTCTAAACAACCTGCATGATCTAAATGAAGATGTGAAGCAACTACATATTTAATATCCTCAGGGCGAACATTTAATTCTTCTAATCGATGATGTAAATAGCATTCTTCTGGCATATTAATAGGGAATGCTTTTTGTGTAAATTCCCCCCACCTTCCTTCGGGTCCCATTGAGTTTGGATTACATGCTGTATCAAATAAAATTTTTCCTTCTGGATGATCAATTAAAACTGTATAAACCGGAAATTCAACAAATTCATTTGGTTGATTCGGGTGGTCAATCGTTGCAGGATTATGCATTGCAATCATATAGTTTTTATCCATGCGCATCGTTCCATTATCCATAACAAATAGTTTAGCGTGCTTGTTTATCATCTTCATTTTACAAACATCCCCATTTCATGATTGGTTGTTATTCCAAATAACTAGTTTCATTTCGGTCATTTCTTCGATTGCATATTTAATACCTTCCTTACCTGTTCCACTGTCTTTTACTCCTCCATATGGCATATGGTCAACTCGGTATGTAGGCACATCATTTATAATGACACCACCTACTTGTAATTTTTTCGATGCCTTAAATGCTGTTTCTATAGATGAAGTAAAGATGCCAGCTTGTAGACCATAATTCGAATCATTTATTGCTTCGATTGCTTCATCTATTGTGGACACAGTGTTAATGATAACGACAGGCGCGAAAATCTCTTCACAGGAAACGCGGCTGTGAGATGGTACATTATAAAGGACAGTAGGTAATAAAATATTGTTTTCAATCCGACCTCCAGTAATAATTTGTGCACCTTCATTGACTGCCTCTTGAATCCAAGCATATGCACGTTGTTGTTCAGTTTCTGAAATCATTGTTGTTAAATCTGTTGTTGGATCAAGCGGATCCCCTATCTTTAGTTGGGTAATTTTCTCTGTAAACTGTTTTAAAAATGAATCAAGAACATTGTCCAGAACATAAATACGTTGCAAGGAAATACAAACTTGACCTTGATTTGAAAACGCTCCCATTACAATACGATCCATTATGTTTTCTAATGGAACACCTTCATCGACAATTACTCCCGCATTAGAGCCAAGTTCTAACGTTACCTTTTTCAATCCGGCTCGATTACGAAGAGAAATACCAACTGCTGGACTGCCTGTAAATGTAATCATTTTCACTTGTGGATGTGCTAAAAATGTATCCCCGATGAGTTTTCCGGAGCCCGTAACTAAATTAAAAGCACCTGCAGGTAAGTCTGTTTGCGCAAGTAATTTTGCTAAAAAATGTGCAGATAGTGCCGTTTGTGTTGCCGGTTTTAAGACAATTGTGTTTCCTGCCGCTAATGCTGGGCCGACTTTATGTGCGACAAGATTTTGAGGGAAATTAAATGGCGTAATTGCCGCTATAACGCCAATCGGTTCCCTCAACGTATAAGCAAAGCGTCCTTCTCCACCTTTTGAAGCATCCATCGGAATCAATTCACCTGCAAGGCGCTTCGCTTCTTCAGCGGCAAACTTATATGTTTCAATTGTTCGGTCTATTTCTGCAACTGCATACTTTAGTGGCTTAGCGGATTCTAACGAAATAATAGTAGCTGCCTCTTCTCGATGCTCAGCAAATAAATTCGATAATTGTTCCAAAATTTGAGCTCTCTGAATTGCTGTTAACATTGCCATCTTTGAGGTAGCTGCATGTGCGCACTCAATTGCTTGTTGCACATCGATCTCAGTTGCTATCGCAAACTGACCAATTAATTCTTTTGAATACGGGGCATAAACATCTAAATATTCATCCGTCATACGCCACTCGCCATTCAACATTAAATGTTTCTTCAAGTCCTCACTCCCTTTTAATGGTTACGTATTCATTTCTGAAAATAAAGAAATGAATACGTAACCATTTTAGTATAAAAAAATAAACTGACACTCATCAGTTCATTTTTTTACCTGTTGTGTTTCTTGGGAAAAGTTTAACAGATTCCGTTTGCTGGATGCAAGCACTTTTTTTCTCCATTACATCAAATAATTTCTCAATCGCTAAAAACCCTAAATTTTTTTCCGATTTGATGCCAACTGTCGTCAAGGAAATAGAACGATGTTTACTCAGTTCTACATTATCAATTCCAATTACATTAAAATCGTTAGGGATATTGAATCCTTGTTCTAAACATTGGTTGAGTATTTCAATGGCAATAGCATCTGTTGCAGCGCAAATTGCTGTCGGTCTTGGAGATAGCAACAATAGTTCTTCAAACACTCGTTTTATATCACCTTTGCTCGTATTTGTAGAAAATTTTGGCACTGCATTTATATCTATGCTCGCCTCAACCAACGCCTTTTTAAAACCCTCATATCTTCCAAAAAAAGTACTCATTTCATGTGGCCCCCCTATCCAACAAAGGTCCGTATGTCCTAAAGTCACTAGATGATTAGTCGCTAAATAACCTGCTTCTATATTATCTATTTCTACAAAATGTCTATTTTCTTGATGCTTACGATTAAACATAATAAAAGGTATCTCCAGTTTTTCAAGCTTATAAAATAATGGATCCGTATACCTTATAGATGATAAAATAATTGCATCCACTTTTGTTTCTAACACGGAATTATAAATAGTCTCTAGATTATCTTCCGTTCCAAAATACACGTTTACCTTATAGCCTCTAGCATTTGCATAATTTACAATTTCGGTTGTTGTATCGACAAAAAATGGATTATGCAACGGTCCAGAAATTAAAGTAATTATTCCTGTCTTTTGTTGTACAAGTGATCTTGCAATATCGTTTGGGACATAATTTAATTGTTCAATGGCCTCCATCACCTTTTTTAATGTTTTCGGTTTCACGAGTTCTGGAGTATTTAACACTCGTGAAACAGTTGTCTGTGAAACACCGGCATACTTTGCTACATCTTTAGAAGAAACCAAAAAAACCACCCATTTCATCTTTCTATGCCTATTTTATACCATCAAAAGGATAATGTTAATAGCATTAAACTAGTTAAGGTATAAGCACAATCAAAGTTATCCCTTTTATCTGCACTATAACCAAAAACTGAACGCTTATGCAGGAATAGATATAATACGATACCAGTCGGGCAATACACAATATAGAAATCGTATGAATAAACGAGGAAACAAGCATTTACGGAAAATTTTATATTTCATGGTGTGTGCCATGCTTAGGGCACAAGGAAAACCGAATCATTTTGTGGACTATTATTATAAATTAAAAAAGCAACCTCAGAGGAAGCCTCATAAGATTGCGATTGTCGCCTGCATCAATAAGTTTCTGAAAGTGACATTTCAGTTACTGACGCGTGGCATTCTTTACGATTCTGAGTCCGCACTACCAGCTTAGAAATCGTAATCACCCATATAAAACTATAACATAATGACCTTTCAAAAAAATAAAAATCGCCAAGTCTTTTTGGCGTATCCAAAAATGAGTGTGAAGTGATGAGAGATGTCCCTCACCACTTCACACTCATAAAAATATAAATTAATCTTTAAATATGGTTGACTAATCGTAAGAAAGAGGCTGGGACAAAACCCTCCTCTGAAAACTAATAAGCCGTTTAAATTTTACGACGAGTAAAATTTAAACGGCTTAGATCATTTTTACATAAAAATAAGAATCACTTCTGATAAGTCAATCAATTAGTTTTGCCTTTAGATTTAGAAGTGAAGTTACAAAAGAATGATATTGCCTGACGTGGAACCCGTTTTTGGATTCTTGAAAGCTAATTTGCGTTTTACTCGATTTTCTGTACGAAGAAAATCGAAGGCTGATAACGAGATGGGTCACGCATTAATGGTGAATTTAAGAAAATTCACAGCCATTTGCATAGAACTATATGGAGACAACATAAAAAAATAGAGAAATCCGAATTTGAAATCATTCAAATTCGGATTTCTCACTAATTGAAGCAGTTATGTCCCAGCCCCTTTTTTCTACAAGCTGCTAATCCTTTGGATAATAATAATAGAAATTGGCATCTGCATAAGTAAGAAACCCTAATTCTTCATTCGGTTTTAACTGTAATATTTGTTCCGTGCCTTCAAGATAAAATAATGCGTTCCCATCATCCATGACAAATGGTTTTCCCAAATCTTTATACCAAGTTTCATTTAGATGTTTAGGATAAAAATCAAACGTAATTTCTTCTATTTTATTGCTCCCTGTATAAGTACAATATTGTGTCTCTATATTTTTTCCAGTGCTATCTTTCAAGTAATAAAAGTTGCAGTCAATTTCACCATTTATAGAAGTAAACTCTTGCCTTTTAGCTGGGTTCCCTAACTTATTCACTACATCTTTTCTAGAATTCCCTAAAGTAATCCCACTTACTATGTAAACATTTTTTTGTTTATCATATTTAATGACAAATTTACCTTGTTCAAATAATTCTACCAATGATTTATTATATTTTTCAGCAACGGTTTGCGCTGATTCCCCATTACTATTGACTGAATCAATATTTGCTTTATTCTTTATTAGTTCTTCAACAATTTTTTTATCCCCATTTACAATAGCTACATATAAGGGTGATTGTCCTTGTCCATTCAGTCCATTTACATTTGTTCCCTTGTTTATTAATGCTGTTAGAAAAGCCGCATTATCTTTTTTCTGATTAAGGAGAACATGGATTGCATTATTTCCTCGTTTATCAACCTGATTCACATTTAGTCCTTTGTCTATAAATAGTTGCACTATCTCATTATTTTCAGTAAGAATAGCCATTTCGTATGTATTTTGGCCATTTTTATTCTCCTTATTTAAATCAATAGCCAGGTTCAGTAATTCTTTGATAAATGCTGTATCTTTTAACTGTTGTAGCAAGGCTACTTGAACAATATTATTCCCTTCATTATCCACATCTTGTAGCTTTACTTTTACATCATGGATAAGGTAGTCAATTATTTCTGGATTTCCTGTCTCCATGGCAGTATATAAAACCGAATGTCCCATTTCATTCTTAACATCCATATCCACTTTGAAATGATGTAACTCTTTTAGTATTTCCATTTGTTCATTGTCGACCGCAAGATGAGCAAGCGTATTCTTTTCTTGTCCAACTGTAATACTCACCATTCCTTTATTCATTAGCGAAATAGCCAACTTTTTATTTGGTAATTTAATGGCTTCGCTTATTGAATTTTCGCCATCCCTATTGACAAAATTAGCATTTGCCCCATTTTCAATCAAAAAATTTATCTCATTCCTATTTTGATGTTTGACTGCCTCAATTAAAGCATTATCCTTATCTTTTAACAAAAGATAATTATCCCATGAAAAGGTAAACTTTGTTATAAAGCCAAATGTACCAATAACGATAAGTAATAAAAGGCTAACAACCACCGAGCTATATGTAAAAATTTTCCTTACTTTTTTCTTAGTTTCTTCACGTTGACGTTCTTTTTCCAGTTGTTCTTTCTTTTGATTCTCTTCTAATTGTTTTTCATATAACTGAATCTGTTCATTAATCGTTTCTTCATTACTATAAATGGAAATAATATGATTTTTTTCTTTTTTACAACGCTGACACGCTTCCATATTCTCTAAGTTGAGACGCCCACATACACATACCCATTTATCATTTAATAGTTGTGAATAATACTTTGCATCATTTCCTTCATGCGCTTTTACATAAGCTAATTGCCTCGGATTATGTATTTCTTTTAATTCTACTTTCTCTAGCTCTGTTTCAGCTTTAGTCCATGTAGTTTCGTCACTAAAAAGTACTTTCTCAATGACAATCTCCACTTTTCTGGCATGTAAAAAATTATCTAATGAAATTCTTTCATTCGTATCAAATGCTTGGCTAGGGCCTATTGAATCGGGAAAATGAAATTTATGTTCAAAACAATTTGATACCGAACCAGTAGGCTCACCAAATTGGTCAAAACAATAGATAGTCGCATTAAAACCTTTGATCGTTTTTTCAGAGATATTATTAAATCGAAATGAACAATAAACGTTACCCGTTTTTTTACTTCTATATAGCTGATACTCAAGCAATTCAATTGGACAATTTATATCAACTAGCATTCTGCTCCTCCTATTAATTCAATAATTCAAATTCTTCTTCTTGAGGTTTATTAGTAACTTTTGAATTTATATCTTGAAGTAATGCAATTATTTTTGCTATCGCTAAAAAGAAAATCCCAGTTAACATAATTGATATTACTGACATCAAAGTCGTTGTCAGATGAGAGGTATAAATATCCTTCAATGCAAAATATTTTTCTTCTATAAGATTATTATCATAATGTTCAATAGCTGCTGCTTCCCAGTATTTCATATCCTCTCTTTCTTCCTTTAAACTTGAAACCTGCGTTAAACTAAAAATGATAGCTGTTACAATTAAAATGACACTCGTTATCTGCAGTACCAGTTTCATCTGCGTCAACCCTCCACAATTTTAAAATAATTAATATTATATACTAATTACCTAATATTTACTATATAATCCAAAACATCTTAAAAGAAAAAATTCATAAATAATAATTTTTTATGGTACTTTTAATTTATTTTCTATTCGCCTGTTGTCAATCCATTTCTCCCTAAATATTAGCATTTGTGAAACAACCACTCATAAATTTGAACGAAATGAATGCGTTAAAAAACGCTCTAAAAGATTCATTCTTTTAGAACGTTTTGTACTTCTTATTCTTCATATTGAATTTCTAATTTATTCGGTATGGCGGGTATATCGTTTGATTTAACGTCCGTCTCGGCAAGTCGTAATGGCTGTAGTGCATATTTACTTTCAACATCAAATGGAATGGCTATACTTTCCATTTTATTATTCATTTGACTTCTCGCCAGTAAGCCATTTTTAGATAGATCGATACTTGTAATATTGTCGATTGTTTCTTTAAGCATTTGCTGATCTTTCGGGCGCAGCGGCATCCTTCCATCCATAAGAAACGGTTGAATATTTTCTTTAATAAACCCTTGTGCCTCTATTAAACAAGAAAATTCATTTAACTTCGCAGCATATAATTTTAGTTGGCGTTTCTCTTTTGCACGTTGCTGATTGAGCTCGTTCACCTTTTTCTCAATACGCGCTAAACGCTTCTTGGATAGGTTAATCAAATAGTTTTGGACTGTATTTATTTCTTCCACAATGATAGCTTCCGCTTCCCGTACTTTCGCATACTGCGTAACACATACTTCTTGCTGTTCATTTAAACGCAGAACACGTTCTTTGAAAAAATCATTTTGTGTATGATGGCCAAAAATGGCTTTCATCAACCCTTTTCCATGAATTTTTTTATGTTGTGCGTCCAAACGCTCATATTCTCGCATATATTCATTATGCATATTACGATATTCACGTAATGCCTGTTGATAAATCACTGCTTTTTCAGTAAATTGTTCAACGAAATCATCTTGTAAATAATCATGTTGCGAAATCGTTTGTAAGAGCTGATACAATGTTTGAACATTTTTGAATACGCTTGCTACTTGCTCGTACTCTTGTTCATATTCCTGTACAATGGCTACATCTCGCTGATAACGTGAAAATTCATATTGTGTATCTCCCGCAAATTTTTCGATGTTTTCTACTGCTGATTGAAATGGATCACGTTGCGGTATAATCGTTAATTCGAAGCGGAAACGCTCCAGCCATTGTAAAAAACGAATAATAATTGCGTACGTTTTTTTATCGCTATTCTCTGCAACGCGTTGAATTTGCGCAATTAGATTATCATATTGACTACGCTGCCATAACGCTTTATTGTCTGTTTGTTGTGCTTCAAGGGCATCCATTGCAGAAATCGCTACAAAATCGCTTAATAAATGACCAATTCGTTCTTTTTCAGAACGAATAAAGGCTTCTGTATTATTATTTTTATCGATGCCATTAACGATACAAAGTGGGACTACCCCTTTATTTTTTAAAGCTTCCATTAATAAAACTTCTGCATCGATCGCCATCGATTCTGAACGTAACACCCAAAATATTTCATCCACTCGATTGATTAGCGATTCGGAGAAGTATGCCATTTCTCCCCCACCCGCTTCTAATGAGATCGAATCGATAATTGTCACAGATTTTAATAACTCATGCTTAACATATACTTCTAGATAATCTAAATGTTCACGTAAAATTTGTGATGCAAACGTATCACCTGTAGTAAGTAATTCTAATTTGCTCATATCAAATATTGCCACCATACCATCTAAAAAATATGCTTTAATTTCCTCATGCTCACCATATCGTAAAAACGTATTAACCCCTGTCGGATTTTGATCGCTTACAGGTAAAATAGAACGACCAAGAAGACCATTTACCAGTGTTGTTTTTCCTACTCGTTCTTTTCCGACTATCAGTACCATTGTTTGATTGTTTGCATCTTGGATTATACGATTTAAGTGCTTAGCTGTATCTTTCACATATGTATTTTGTACAATAATGCTGTGCAGTTGACGTAAACGATCCACAAACTGTGGCAAAATATTATTCGCTGAGGCTGTATAGTCGATTGGCGTAGTGTCAATATTCGTCATCCTCAAAACCTACTTTCATATGTATCTATAGTTCCATTATAAAGGATACTATTCGATTTCTTATATATAGTCATGAAATTTAATGACAAAAAAGGACAAACTACTTAGTTCGACTTGTCACAAATAGGATTTCCTTCTTAGGTTAAATTTCTCTATTTTTCACATTTATCGCACAACTAGGTATATGCAATGATAGTGCCTCATGCTAATAACTAGAAAATCCACACATCCTAACACTTTACTTATGAAGCGTAATATTATTTATTCGTCCAAACCAGCCATTCTCGCATAAACTTTACTAAGTGTTGGCATACCGCCTTGTGCACTTACTTGCTCAACCGCTAGCGAGGCCGCTATATTCGCAAAGTACACTGCTTCATCCAACGATTGCCCCTCTACTAATGCATAGGCAAGCGCACCATTGAAAGTATCCCCAGCCCCAGTTGTATCCACCGCTTTTGTCATATAGCCAGGGACATGAATAGGATATTCACCATCAAAGTAACGTGCCCCATCACGACCAAGTGTAATAATTAGTTTATTCGGATATTTTTCGAGCGTTTGATCGAAATCGTTTCCGAATAGCTGGGCACACTCAATTTCATTTGGGGTCAAGTAGGTAATATCATCCATCCAGCGCATATCAAAGTTCGCCGCTGGGGCTGGGTTTAACAGCACTGGTACATTCGCTTCCTTACATAATTTTATAGCATGTGCTGTCGTCTCCATCGGAATTTCAAGCTGTAAGATTACCATTTGACTTTGTGTAATGACATCTTTTACAGCATCCAAATGTGTTGGTTCAAGCTTATAATTTGCTCCTGGGACCACGATGATACGATTATCATTGTGATGCACTAAAATATTCGCAATGCCAGTCGATTCTGAAGTTGTTAGAAGCGATGTTGTATCAATATGCTCCTGCTCTAAAACTGTTCGCAATGTATGCCCAAAACGATCATCGCCTACACAACCAATCATTGTGACGTTGCTGCCTAAACGAGCCGCAGCAATCGCCTGATTAGCCCCCTTTCCTCCAGGACTTGTTTGAAAGTGTTGCCCAAGAACCGTTTCTCCCTGTTGTGGGAAATCCGCCATTTGTATCACTAAATCCATATTTAAACTACCAATTACTGTAATCATCTAAATCATCCTTTCGATTCCTTCTTTCTATTTTAACGACTTAGCAAAAGAAAGACAAAGGCTTCCTTGTTTTCAGTATTTCGAAGTATCTATACTGGCAACGTTCCCATCAAACAGCAAAAAAGTGTTAGATTGATTCCAGTCAATCTAACACTCTTCTCGGCTTTACTTGCCCATTAGTAGGCTACACGTTGTGCTTCATAGGCAGCAATATGGTCTTCGTATTTAAATGTTAGGGCAATTTCATCCCAGCCATTTAGTAACGTTTCTTTATAATAAGAATCGATGTTGAATGTATAAACTTTACCATCTTCACCTGTTACTGTTTGTGCTTCAAGATTTACTTCTACATGATAAGGTTTCTCTAAACCTTTTGCTAAAATTTCATCGCACTCTGCTTCCGTTAACTTGATAGGTAATATACCATTTTTGAAGCAGTTATTATGGAAAATATCCGCAAATGAAGGGGCAATGACGACGTTAAAGCCATAATCTAAAATTGCCCACGGTGCATGCTCACGTGAAGAGCCACAGCCAAAATTATCTTGCGCTACTAAAATTTTAGAGTTTTTAAATTCTGCTTTATTTAATACAAAGTCCTGTACTTCATTGCCTTGTGCATCAAAACGCCAATGATAAAATAAAAATTGACCAAAGCCTGTACGCTCAATGCGTTTTAAAAACTCTTTCGAAATGATTTGATCTGTATCGACATTTTTACGATCAAGTGGTGTTATCACACTATTTACGATATTAATTGGTTGCATTTTCAATCATCCTTTCCGTGTAAATGGTGCCTTCACACAGTTTCCTTCACGAATTCTCGTACATCTACAAAGTGACCTGCAATCGCAGCAGCAGCTGCCATCGGAGGTGATACTAAGTGCGTGCGAGCACCAGCACCTTGACGACCTTCGAAATTACGGTTTGAGGTTGATGCACAGCGTTTACCAGCTGGGACCACATCATCATTCATCGCTAAGCACATCGAACAACCGGATTCGCGCCATTCAAAACCTGCATCAATGAAAATTTTATCTAAACCTTCTGCTTCTGCTTGTTTTTTTGTAGAATGGGAACCTGGGACAACGATTGCTGTTACGTTTTCATGAACTTTACGTCCTTGAATAACATTTGCAGCAGCTCGTAAATCACTTAAGCGTGAGTTCGTACATGAGCCGATAAATACGTATTGGATATCGATTGAAGTTAATGGTTGCCCTTCTTCTAAGCCCATATAGGCAAGCGCTTTACGAAGTGCGGCTTTATCTGACTCATCCTGATAATCTGCTTGCGTCGGAACATTTTGTGATACACCAGAACCCATTGAAGGATTTGTTCCCCATGTAATAATTGGCTCGATTTCCTCTGCTTTAATGATGCGGACTTCATCATATGTCGCGTCCTCATCTGATGCTAAACTTAGCCAATACGCTGTCGCTTCTTCAAATTTCTCACCTTGTGGTGCATATTTGCGACCACGAATATAATCCACTGTTATTTGGTCAGGTGATACAAGACCAGCCTTTGCACCTGCTTCGATGGACATATTACAGATGGTCATGCGCTCTTCCATTGACAGTTTGTGGATTGCCTCTCCAGTGAATTCCACAATATGTCCTGTACCAACGCCAATACCGAATTTCGAGATGATTGCTAAAATAATATCCTTCGCAGCAACACCAACCGGTAGCTCTCCTTCAACGCGGATTTCCATCGTTTTTGGCTTGTTTTGCCACAATGTTTGTGTAGACATTACGTGCTCTACTTCGGATGTACCGATACCAAATGCAATGGCACCAAATGCACCGTGTGTCGATGTATGCGAGTCACCACAAACAATTGTTTTGCCAGGCTGAGTTAAACCTAATTCTGGTCCAATCACGTGGACAATCCCTTGGTTAGGGTGACCCATACCTGCAAGCTCAACACCGAATTCAGCAGCATTTTTCGCCAGTGTTTCAATTTGATTGCGTGCAATTGGATCATTGATTGTCGGTAGATTTTTTGTTGGCACATTATGATCCATCGTCGCAAAGCTTAAATCAGGACGACGCACTTTCCGTCCATTTATGCGTAGACCTTCAAATGCTTGCGGAGAAGTTACTTCATGAATTAAATGAAGATCAATATATAACAGGTCCGGTTTGCCCTCTTCCTGATAAACAACATGTTTATCCCAAATCTTTTCAATTATATTTTTTCCCATTGTCTTCACCTATTTCTTAAATATATGTTGTCATAATACTTTCCGAAACAAAACTTGTATCAATTTCATTAATAACTTTATCTGTCCATTCATTTGTAGATAGAGTGCGTCCTCCATCACGTGCAAGATCTGCTGTAAAGTACCCATCATCAAATACTGCACTTACTGCACGTTCGATTTCAGCCGCTTCTTCTGCTAGGCCAAATGAGTATTGTAACATCATAGCGACTGACAGAATCGTTGCTGCTGGATTAGCCACACCTTGCCCTGCAATTTCTGGTGCTGAACCGTGTACTGGTTCGTAAAGTCCAAAATTATCACCGCGGATGGATGCGGATGGTAGTACGCCAAGAGAACCTGTAATAACCGATGCTTCATCACTTAAAATATCACCAAACATGTTTTCTGTTACAACGACATCATAATGAGCAGGATTTGTAATTAATTTCATCGCTACAGAGTCTACTAAGTTGTGTTCTACCTGAACATCTGGATAGTCTTTTTTCTTCGCTTCTACAACTTCGCGCCATAAACGGCTAGTTTCAAGTACGTTTGCCTTATCGACTGAACATAATTTGCCTCCACGTAAACGTGCTAATTCAAAGGCATTTTCAACGATACGCTCTACTTCAGCTGTTGAGTAAACTGTTGTATCAATCGCGCCATTTTCAGTACGCATACGTGGTTCCCCGAAGTATACGCCGCCTGTAAGTTCACGTACGATCATTAAATCGACGTTTTCGGCTACTTCACGTTTTAAAGGTGAAGCCTCTAGTAAACTCGGGAACGCCTTTACTGGACGTAAATTTGCAAATAAGTCAAAGTGCTTGCGGATACGAAGTAAGCCTTTTTCTGGACGTAGTTCTGGTGGGTTATTGTCCCATTTTGGCCCCCCTACTGCGCCTAATAAAATCGCATCACTGCTCTCACACATTTCAATTGTTTCATCAGGTAGTGGATTGTTGTGTTGATCGATGGCAGCGCCTCCGATTGTTCCATATCCTAAATGGAATGTATGGTTGAAACGTTTGCCGATAACTTGTAGTACACGTATAGCTGACGCAACCACCTCTGGCCCAATTCCATCGCCAGGAAGTACTGTAATTTTTTTCTCCATCGTAAAACACCTTTCTTTGTCTAGCGTATGGTTACGCTATTTTAGTAAAGACTCTCACCTTTTGCTAGGTGAGAGTCAAATCAAGTTAAACGAGTTCACCTTGTGCTCGAAGACTTACCTGAATTAAATGTCGGTTAATCGCATTTAAATAAGCTTTCGCGGATGCTTCTAATACATCCTGTGAAGAGTTTCGTCCCGTTGTTGATACACCATCGTATCGGATATTAATAACTGCCTCACCAAGTGCATCACGCCCTTTGCCGACAGACTTCACTCGGTAATCAATGACATTGATAGCACCAGGCACAAGCTGTTCTAACGTATTAAATATTGCTTCCACTGAGCCTGAGCCTGTAGCCACAACATTTTTTACATTGCCTTCTGGCGTCACGACCGTCGCGGTAGCAGTTGGAATATTTTCTGTACCATATTGCACTTGTACCATTTTAAGCTCAAACAGTGGCACATCTTCGATTTGGATTTGCTGCTCTGTTAGAAGCGTTAATAAATCTTCTTCCGTAATTTCTTTTTTACGGTCTGCTAGCTTTTTAAATTCAGCAAAAGCTTTATTTAGCTTTTCATCTGACAGTGCAAAGCCCATTGTTTCTGCACGATCACGGAAAGCAGCGCGTCCTGAATGTTTGCCAAGAACAAGCGGTACTTCTCCTTCGCCAATCAGTGCAGGTGATATAATTTCATATGTTTCAGGATTTTTTAACACGCCATCTTGATGAATGCCAGACTCATGTGCAAATGCATTTTTACCGACAATTGCTTTATTTGGTTGAATAACGACATTCGTTAGTTTACTAACTAATTGCGATGTGCGCTTAATTTCCTGTAAGTTGATGCCTGTTTCAACAGGATAGATATCTTTACGGATATGGAGGGCTACCGCGATTTCCTCTAGTGCAACATTCCCTGCACGCTCCCCGATACCGTTAATTGTTCCTTCAACTTGTGACGCACCATTTTCAATAGCCGCAATGGTGTTAGCCGTAGCCATTCCTAAATCGTCATGGCAGTGTGCTGAGAATTTCACTTTTTCAGCACCTTTGACGTTTTCTAATAAAAATTTGAATAATGCGCCATATTCTTGCGGAGAAGCATAGCCCACTGTATCTGGCACGTTAATCGTCGTCGCTCCAGCAGCAATAACATCATTCATAATACGTACTAAAAATTCGCGATCTGAGCGGAAAGCATCTTCGGCAGACCATTGCACAAGTGGGAAGTATTTTTTCGCATATTTCACTGCTTCAATGGCTTGCTCGACCACTTGATCAGGTGATTTTTTCAACTTATATTCCATATGGATTGGAGATGTTGCTAAAAAAATATGAATATGCGGTTGTTCTGCTACTTTAATCGCTTCCCATGTTGTATCAATATCTTTTTGCACGCAACGCGCTAGCCCTGTAATGATTGAATTTTTCACAGTACCCGCAATACGCTGGACCGCATCAAAATCACCGGGAGATGAAGCAGGAAAACCTGCTTCAATAATTGTTACACCTAGACGTTCAAGTTGCTTGGCAATCTCAATTTTCTCTGCTGTATTTAAATTAATGCCGGCAGATTGTTCACCATCGCGAAGTGTTGTATCGAAAATATCAATTTTTCGCACTTGTAGCCACTTCTCTCACAACTTTTTCCTTACCTTCATTGATGAATGGCATCATTGCACGTAGTTTTGCACCAACTTCTTCGATTTGGTGGTTTGCACCAGCTTCTTTGAATTTTGTATAGTCTGGACGACCATTTTCATTTTCTTGAATCCAACGGCGAGCAAATGTACCATCTTGGATATCTGTTAATACGTCTTTCATGCGGGCTTTAACTGAATCGTCGATGATACGTGGACCCGCAACATAATCACCCCACTCGGCTGTATCTGAAACGGAGTAACGCATTGTCGCCATACCACCTTCAAACATTAAATCTACGATTAATTTTAATTCGTGTAATGTCTCAAAGTAAGCAAGCTCTGGTTGGTAGCCCGCTTCTACTAATGTTTCAAATCCAGCTTTAACTAATTGAGTTGCCCCACCGCAAAGTACTGCTTGCTCACCAAATAGATCCGTTTCAGTTTCTTCTTTGAATGATGTTTCTAATAAACCGCCACGAGCAGCGCCAATACCTTTACCGTAAGCAAGTGCTAAATCTTTTGCTTGACCCGTTGCATCTTGGTGGATAGCAAATAGTCCTGGTACACCAGCACCTTGTTGGAATTGACGACGCACTAGATGACCTGGTCCTTTTGGTGCTACTAAAAATACGTCAACATCTGCAGGTGGCGTAATTTGACCAAAGTGAATATTGAAACCATGTGCAAACATCAGTGCTTTACCAGCTTCTAAATATGGAGCAATTTCAGCTTCATAAACTGCTTTTTGACGCTCATCTGGTAGTAAGATTTGGATTACATCTGCTTCTTGCGCTGCTTCCGCAACTGTTTTAACGTCTAAGCCATCAGCTTTTGCTGCATCGAAAGATCCACCTGGGCGAACACCTACTACTACATCGAAACCTGATTCTTTAAGGTTTAATGCATGTGCATGACCTTGTGAACCGTAACCGATAATTGCGATTTTTTTTCCTTTTAATACGTCCTCGTTGATGTTTTGTTCATAGTACATTGTAGCCATTGTTTGTTTCCTCCTAATAATTGGGTTTGTTTTTTTAAACTTATGAGCATTTGCAGCTTTACAGTGCGCAGATCACAAGCTTCGATTTATATGCAAACTATTTTAAAATAGAGAGCTGCGTATTGATGGTTTTTTGTGTTTCACGAACAGATGCCGTTGCACCTGTGCGCGTTAATTCTTTAATACCATATGGGCGAATAAGCTCAATAAAGGCATCGATTTTTTCTGGATTTCCTACCACTTGATATGTCACAACGTTTTTCGCTGTATCAATAATTTGTGGACGGAATGGCTCAACAATCGAGTTCATTTCCAGACGTAAATTTGGTGGTGAAATAACCTTCACAAGCGCTAGCTCACGAAGCACGATGGATTTATCTGTAATGTCATTGACCTTTAACACATCAATTTGCTTCGATAATTGCTTCACCAGTTGTTCAATTTTGCGCTCATCTTCTACATTCACAACAAATGTCATTTTTGAGAAGTTTGGCTGTTCAGTATGACCAACTGTAATCGATTCGATATTGAATTGACGCTTCATAAGTAAACCTGTTATACGGTTTAATACACCACTTTGATTAATCACTGTTACTGTAATTACTCGTTTCAATTCTTTTTCACCCCAATCATTTCATGTAACCCTTTACCTGGTGCAACCATTGGGTAGACACATTCAAGCTGTTTTACACGGCAGTCGATTAACGCTGGCTCGTCAGAAAGCAGTGCCTCACGGAAAATACTTTCCGCTTCGTCAATTGTGTTAATTCGATAGCCTTTAATGCCGTAAGCATCCGCTAATTTAACAAAATCTGGCTGGATTGGCATAAGTGATGATGAATAACGCTCTTCATAGAATGTTTGTTGCCATTGGCGTACCATCCCTAAACAACTGTTATTTAAAATCACAATTTTTACTGGTAAGTTGAATTCTTTTAATAATGAAAGCTCTTGTGCAGTCATTTGGAAGCCTGCATCGCCTACAATCGAAACAACTTTTTTGTCTGGCTTCGCAAACTGGGCCCCTATTGCAGCTGGGAAGCCGAAGCCCATCGTACCAAGTCCACCAGACGTTACCCAACCATGATCATTGTTTAAGCGGTAATATTGTGCAGCCCACATTTGATGCTGCCCTACATCCGTCGTCACAATGGCATCACCTTCAGTAATTTTATGCACAAGTTCTAGTGCTTCCTGCGGTAACACCTCTGTGTCTCCATCTTCTTTTAAATACCACAGCGGATATTCTTTTGCATGATTGTTTAAAAATTCAAGCCATTGTTTCGTATCCGGACCTTCAAAATCTTTTTTCAGTAAAGATTTTAATGCCTCTTTTGCATCCGCTACAATCGGAATATCGGTCGGTACATTTTTACCGATTTCAGCCGGATCAATGTCAATATGGACAATTGTTGCATTTGGTGCAAACGTTGCTAAATTCCCTGTTAAACGGTCATCAAATCGAGCGCCAATATTTAATAATAAATCCGACTTAGTAATTGCCATATTTGCTGTTACTGTTCCATGCATTCCGGCCATACCAATGAATAATTCGTGATCGCCATGAATGGAGCCAAGACCTAATAAGGTATTTGTTACAGGAATTTGATACTTCTCAGCGAAAGTTGTTAATTCTTCACGAGCATCGGCAAATAGTACACCCGCCCCTGCTAGAATTACTGGATTTTTCGCTAGCGAAATAGCTTGAATAGCCTTTTGAATTTGCAAATAGTTCGGCTTGTATGTCGGTTGATAGCCTGGTAAATAAATTTCTTCTGGTTCTTGTGGTGGATTATTTACATCAAACAGCATTTGAGATACATTTTTAGGGAAATCTACCACAACTGGTCCTTTACGACCTGTATTCGCAATATGGAACGCTTCTTTCACTATGCGAGGGATATCATTGACATCTTGCACTTGGTAGTTGTGCTTTGTAATAGGTGTTGTAATCCCCATAATATCTGCCTCTTGGAACGCATCTGTTCCAATAACTGTTGTCGCTACTTGACCAGTAAAGACAACTAATGGGATAGAATCAATCATCGCATCGGCAATACCTGTTACTAAGTTCGTTGCACCTGGACCACTTGTAGCGATGACAACCCCCGGCTTATTCGATACACGTGCATAGCCTTCAGCTGCGTGAATAGCACCTTGCTCGTGACGTGTTAAAATATGACGAATTGGGTTTTTGTACATTGCATCATATATTTGAAGTACTGCTCCACCCGGATATCCAAAAATAATATCTACATCTTGATCATGCAGCGCTTGGACTAAAATGTCTGCACCATCTTTCGCTTGAAAAGTTTGTTCTACTTCTTCTGTCGCCAATTGTTCTTTTTCATTAATTGAAACATTCGCACTCATCAAAATATGCCTCCTTCTTGTCTTTCGATTCACAACAGCATACGACTACCTCATCTAGTTAATGAACACTTTCGTGATGTAATGCTGAAAACGGAATATTCTACGCTTAATAAATAATAAAAAGCCTTTTTCTCCGAACGCAAAGAACTACCTTGCGTAGGGATGAAAAAGACTTTTCATGGTACCACCCTTGTTTATAGCAATCATATTGCTACCTCGCGAATAAATGAAAGCATTTATGCACCAATGCAAGTGAACTTACATCCAATACGGTGTCATAAATCATTTATTCATTAATAACGAGCACTTCGATTATGCCCGGAACTATCTAATGGCGATCACGCGTTTAATAGTTCACTCCGAGGGGATGTCGGATCTAGTTGTATCGCCGGCTTCCAGCACGACCGGCTCTCTGGTAGATACAAGGCTCTAGAACCTTTAACCTCATCAACGTTTTAACCTATTGATTTTTTACTAGTTTTTAAGACTAAATTTTCATCACGCCACCTGTTGAGGCGCTTGTCACTAATTTTGAATATCTTGCTAACCAGCCACGTTTAATTTTCGGTTCAAACACTGGCAGTTTTGCGCGACGTTCTGCTAATACTTCATCTGAAACTTCTAAATTGATTGTACGATTTGGTAAATCAATCGTAATGATGTCACCATTTTCAACTAAAGCGATTGGACCGCCTTCTGCTGCTTCTGGCGATATATGCCCGATTGAAATACCACGAGATGCACCGGAGAATCGACCATCTGTAATTAACGCTACCTTTGTACCGAGACCACGACCTTGAATGGCCGATGTAGGTGCTAACATTTCTGGCATCCCTGGGCCACCTTTTGGTCCTTCATAACGAATGACGACTACATGGCCTTCCTTAACAGTACCGTTATCAATATTTTCTTGCGCTGCTTCTTGTGATTCAAAGACAATTGCCTCACCTGTAAATACTTTAATCGAAGGATCAACAGCACCTACTTTAATAACAGAGCCATCAGGAGCAATGTTGCCAAATAGCACCGATAAACCTCCGACTGGGCTATAAGGATTGTCTTTTGTACGAATAACTTGATCATTTGTAATGTGATAATCTTTGACGAGCTCGCCCATTGTTACACCTGCAACAGTCGGACGATTTGGATGAATGGCACCTGGAATAGATGTTAATTCATTAATGATGGCACTGACACCACCTGCTTTATTGATATCATCCATTGAAATATCAGAAGCAGGCATAATTTTTGCTAAATATGGCACACGCTCTGCAACTTTATTAATATCTTCAATGTTATAGTCGATTTCAGCTTCATTTGCGATTGCTAATGTGTGAAGCACCGTATTTGTGGAGCCGCCCATTGCCATATCGAGTGCAAATGCATCATCAATTGCTTCTTTTGTAATGATGTCACGTGGCTTAACGTCTTCTTTAATCATGCGCACTAATTGTTTAGCGGCTTCTTTAATCAACTTATGTCGGTCTTCAGACGTAGCAACGATTGTACCGTTGCCTGGAAGTGCTACACCTAGCATTTCCATTAAGCAGTTCATGGAGTTCGCTGTGAACATCCCTGAACATGATCCACATGTTGGACATGCATTATTTTCAATATCTAACAGCTCTTCAGCTGACATATTACCTGATTTGTGAGCCCCAACACCTTCAAATACTGAAGTTAATGAAAGCTGTTTTCCTGTAGCAGATGTACCTGCCTCCATTGGACCACCAGATACAAAAATTGATGGTACGTTCGTACGAACTGCTGCCATTAACATTCCTGGTGTGATTTTGTCACAGTTAGGAATGTAAAATACGCCATCAAACCAGTGTGCATTAATAACTGTTTCTGCTGAATCCGCTATAATTTCACGGCTTGGTAAAGAATAACGCATACCAATATGGCCCATTGCAATACCATCATCCACACCAATCGTATTAAATTCGAATGGAATGCCTCCCGCTTCAATTATGGCTTCTTTCACTACATCAGCAAATGTACGTAAATGAACGTGACCTGGAATAATGTCGATATAAGAGTTACAAACCCCAATAAATGGTTTCCCTAAATCTTTTGCTTTTACTTTGCCTGTTGCATATAAAAGACTACGATGTGGCGCACGATCTACGCCTACTTTAATCATGTCACTTCTCATTTTAAACGCCCCTCATTTATTGCTATGTTCGTCGCTATATACAAAATGTTCTGTCTATTTTGTTTTTACCTAGCTGATTGCCTTTGTGGCAACTGATTGTAGGAACGAACGTATTAAATTGTTGTTATCATAGTACGAATAACTAGGCTACGTCAACAGTATTTTTTGAATTGTTTAAACAATTCAAAAAATATACGAAATTTGAAATCGTTTACATGCTGATTAAGCATCGGTTTTATCTCGCTTTGATAAATATTTTGACATTTCGTTCAAATTTAAATTTTTTCATTATAAACACTATTCAGTGGATGATTTATCACAAATGCTTTCATCTTTCCCCATACATTGATTTCAAAATTAGTAGATTCAGTTGTTGTTAAATTCTAAATATTACAATATGAATAATTGCTCTAAGTAACGTGTAAAAAATACTTTGTCAGGGTCATATTGTGCACGAACTGTTAAAAACTTATCTATATTTGAATATAATGTGTGTACTTGCTGTGCAGTTAAATGGCTTTGTTTTCCCCAATGTGGTCGACCATGATATTTTTGCATTAGATTGTGCACCCATTTAAAATAAGGCTCTTCCGACATTCCTTTATACATATGAAAAGCTATAAAGGCGGATTCTTGTCCTTGTGTAGGACTTAAATAACCAGCCTCACCTGCTGTTGTACGGCATTCCAATGGAAAATGCACATGCAAATGCCCTTTTTGAAACGTTGTATGAATTTCTTCCATGCATGCCTCAAATTGTGGTAATGATATGGCGTACTCACTTTCTTGGAATTTGACACTTCTAGGAGATGGATAGATTTCATAGCTAATGCCAATCTTCTCGGCCTCGACAACATTGGCAGCAGCTAATTTACTCATTGCACTACTTAAAGCTGGTTTCCATTTACATAGCTCCGAAATCGCAAAAAATGCACCATTTTCTACTATTTGAAGTTTTATATTTTCTACGCACTTGCGCCATTCACTTTGATACACTGGAGCCATCGCATTCATACGTTTAATTTGAATTGTCTCACTACCAGGAAAGTAGAACCATTCAACATGTCGATGCTGTCGAATATCTTGTGCAAATGTTGCTAGTCCGTTTGTTAATGTGTCCCTTGTGCCAATATAATGTAAACTATAGAGCGGCAACACTTTTAGCGTCACTTTTACAAGTACCCCAAGCATGCCAAGTGAGACATGAAGTGCCTCGGATAAATCGTCAGTCCCTCGAATATGCTCATGGTAAGTTCCATTTCCATCAACAAAACACCAGCGTGTCACAGCAGACGACAACGAACCTAAAGTCACCCCTGTTCCATGTGTACCAGTAGACACTGCTCCGGCAATGGTCTGTTCTTGAATATCGCCCATATTTATTAAGCCAAACCCATGCTTTGCAAGCTGTGGTCCAATCTCATATAAATAAGTTCCTGCCCACAATGTAGCTTCTTGGTTTTCGGCATCTATCGAAATAAGCCCGCGCATATTATGTAATGACAGTGCAATATGCTCCGGCATGGCAACAGCACTAAATGAATGCGCTGCACCTGTTACACGAATGGTTTTCTTCCTATCACGCGCATGCTTCACTACATTTACAACTTCTTCTATTGAACGAGGTAAGTGCATCTCACTTGGATACGCTATTATATTGCCAGCCCAGTTCGTCCATTTCTCCCCATTTTTCCACTTCTCTACAGAAAACATTGACCATCCCCCCTGTACGTCGCAAAGCTACCTACATATTCGTCTTGCCTTATCCCATGAAGTGTTTGAAATCTTTCGCAAAGCTCTCCAGCCTTTGCATGGCGAAAATAGATGGTATCCCCAATTGTGAGTGTTTTGCCTTTTACCTTAATCGGTGTTTGCACTTCTCCAGCTCCTTCTAAACGCAGAAAGGAAAAATAGGTCGGCTCGTAAAATACCGGATAACGATCATTGGCCATTGCTCCGGACGCTGGATAACCACCACCATGGCAGACAACAATATTAGGCGCAGGTTTCCGCGTGATACGGAGTGCAAAGCCTGCTGCTTTTGAAAGTTGTAAATGGGCAAATTGATCAAAAAGGGCTGGTGCATAAAATGCAGAACCAACTGTCATTTCTGTCACTTCTTTCTGCTCCGCAGTATATGTCATACTGCCTGTACCTCCACCATTAACAAAGCGTAATCGAGGAAAATAAGCTTTTACATGCGCAATAGCTAATCTACGAAATTGGGTTACTTGCTTTTTGGCTTGTGTTTGCATGAAATCTATTAGCCTACCTTTTATAGCATTAGCAGGTCGATTTCCAACACCAGCTATTTGCGCCTCATATCCCATAACCCCTACAACTTCTATATGGGACTGCTGTTTTATATAAGTTAAAAAAGGAGTGATAGACTCCAGCGAGTCAAGAGATGAGCGTTTTGTACCAAAATAAAGTACTTTAAAATCAGTAGATAAATTAATATCGATACAGATGGATACCTTTACATCTAGCTCCGCACCTATTTTTTCTAAAAACGCAACTTGCTCACATCTATCCACCATAAATGTGACGGTTCTTCCCTCTTTTACATAGTGCAATAGCTGACGTACAGCCATGTCTTCCATAACAGGATAACCAAGCAGTACATCATCGAAATTTCTTTGGAGTAAAAAGATGGATTCTGCCGCGGTAAATGTCATAAATCCTGTTATATTCGACAGATGTTGTTGTAGATATTGCAACACCTCTACCGAGCGTATTGATTTTGTTGCTATACGGATTTTTTTTTGCCCACAAGCTTGTTGCACCGTTGCAATATTATCATCAAGTGCATCAAGGTCTAACCAAGCAAATGGGCGCTCTATGCCCTGGAAAGCCTGTTGAAATCTCGTTGTCATTTAATCCCCCTCGTATGATTTATATTGGTCAAGTACTAGAAAAATACGCGAAAATGCTTGTCTACTTCACAATAGGCAACAAAAAACAACCGTGTATTACGACGAAATTGCCTTCACGGTTGTTTTAGTATAGGTCAAGCATTGTACTCACCTTTCTATTAGATTTTTAAGAGATTAGGATGCCAATAAAAACTCAGCAGCTAAATTTAACATTACCACCAAATGTAGCGCAGCAATAAAGAATCCTTGGCGATCTAAACGTTTCATAACAGTCATATTCATAAACTATCACCTCTCCTTTTTTTCACATTATACGCTCACCTTGTTCAATTTTCAAACTATTCTCAATATTAAAATATGACTATTTTTCTGACAGCCAAAACCAAATATGGCATGATAAAGAGTGAAATCATGCCTAAAGGAGTGGACGAAAGTGAAAAAAGCATTACTGGTAATTGATTATACAAATGATTTTGTAGCAACAGATGGTAAATTAACGTGTGGGGAACCAGGACAATTACTTGATACGCCTATTGCAAATTTAATTGAACAATTTATTGCAGAAAAAAATGTCGTCGTTTTCGCTAATGATTTACATGAAGAAAACGATCCATTTCACCCTGAAACAAAGCTTTTTCCTCCTCACAATATTCGCGGAACATCTGGTCGCAATCTATACGGTCATGTTGGTGAAGTTTATAACTTGTATAAGGACAACGTGATTTGGCTCGACAAAACACGTTATAGTGCCTTTGCAGGAACAAATTTAGCCATTTTATTAAAGGAACGGAACATCGAGGAAGTTCATTTAGTTGGTGTTTGTACAGATATATGTATTTTGCATACAGCTGTGGATGCTTATAATTTGGGCATTTCTACTGTTATTTATGCAAATGCAGTAGCAAGTTTTGATGTAGCTGGACATGATTGGGCTTTGCGTCATTTTGAACATACTTTAGGTGCCACAGTAGTGAAATAAACAAATGAAGTCATTGTAAAAATAAAAAGGTCGGTCATTTAGGTTTAATTATCTCCAAAAAGGATATAACTAAGTAATGCCATTATATCTTAACTTTGAGGAGATGAATCATTATGATCAGTTTCATTTGGTATTTAATCATCGGAGGAATTTTAGGTTGGTTAGCTGGCGTCATTTTAGGAAAAGATGTTCCTGGAGGCATTATTGGTAATATTATTGCCGGGATTGTCGGTTCTTGGATAGGTAGTATGGTTTTAGGTAACTGGGGTTGGAAAGTCAGCGATTTTTATGTATTTCCAGCGTTAATAGGTGCAATTGTGCTTATCTTCATTGTAAGCATTATTCTTAAAAGTATGCGTAAAGCTACGTAATTATGTACAAAAAGAGCCATCGTTTAGATGGCTCTTTTATTATTTTGCATTAAGAAGGACGGCTGTTTTTAATTCATCGTGGTAATCATTATACAAATTATAGTAATGTAAGACATTTTTAACGTATTCTTCGCTATGATTATAATTGAAAACGGCTCGTTTTACGTCACCTTTTGCAGCTCCATACTTTGATAAATAATTCGCAGCACTAAATACAGCATCTTCGATATCATAGGGATCCGCTATACCATCTCCATTGGCATCGACACCGTAACCTCCATATTTTTTTATCGTTTCGGGATTCATCAGCTCTGCCTTTGTAATATTGCCCTTCCCTAATCCCTCACAAGTTGGATGTTTCCATCCTACAAATGTACAAGGCATAAATTGCATATGTCCGACTGCCCCTGCTGGCGAAACAAGTGATTTCATGGAAGAAAATCGTGTTTCAATACGATGATGGGCAGCTAACAATGTCCAAGGCACGCCATATTTCTCCTCGGCAGCAACATACACCGGAATATATTGTTCTGGAATGTTCATATCGAAATGCTGCTGTATTTCTTCAATCGCCTTTTGTTGAGCAAGTTTTTCGAAAATCGGGAATGTTTGTAGTTCCTTCCAAGCAAAAAAAGCAAGTACATATACAGTAATGGCTACAGGGATTAATAGTGCTATCATCCCCATCTTCATACTTGGAGATAGCAATGGTTTCTTTTGTTTTTTTTTCGCCATATGTCACACCTAATCATTCTTTGTCTACTTCTATATTACCAAATTTACCGTTTTATGTTGTAGATTTTTTCTATTTTTCTTTTTCCTATGTTTATAGTTGATTATAATTAGGGTAATATAGTAGAATACAATTCGATTGTTTTTTTGGATAATTATAGGGAGGATATATTATATGTGGAAAGACTTTAAGGAATTTGCTATGAAAGGCAATATAATTGATTTAGCGATTGCCGTTGTAATTGGTGGGGCTTTCGGGAAAATCGTTACCTCCTTAGTAGAAAATATTATTATGCCATTAGTCGGTGTGTTAACAGGTGGCATTGATTTAACTGAAAGCTTTATGTTTGGTTCTGGTACAGCTCAAGTAAAGTTAGGTATATTTTTACAATCAATTATTGATTTTTTAATTATCGCCTTTGCTATTTTCTTAGCATTACGTCTTATGACGAAATTTACTAGAAAAAAAGAGGAAGCGGTTGTAGAGGAACCGACACCTGTGCTAGATTCAAAAGAAGAACTGTTAAAAGAAATTCGAGATTTATTAAAAAAACAACAAGCATAATGGACAAGACATTATGTTCCACAAAGGCTATAGATATTTTCGTGCTACGCGAAAACGAATCTATAGCTTTTTTATTTGTGCCTCTTTCAAGCCTCTTTTCATCGTCAAACATCAATCCCCTACTATTCCTACATGATTTATTTTCAATAATCTATGTAATTTTCTGAAATCATCTTGTCCTTCTGTACTTTCCATGTTAAATTAAGTAACAATTATAGAGAAAATTGAAGAGACTAATCGAATTATTCTATTAAGGAATAGAGTCCCCCTAGTGTGGACTCTTTCTATATTAACGATGAAGAAAAGAGTGAGAACATGACAAACAATAGACGTATTGAAACAAAACTTGTACAGCTTGGCAATTTGAGTGACCCTAGAACTGGTGCTGTTAGCCCGCCCATTCATTTATCAACTGCCTATAAACATACAGGGATCGGTGAATCGACAGGATTTGACTACGCTCGTACAAAAAACCCAACGCGTGCCATTTTAGAAGCAGGTATTGCAGATTTAGAAGGTGGCGACGCTGGCTTTGCCTGTAGTTCCGGTATGGCTGCAATCCAACTTGTAATGTCTCTATTTAAACCAGGAGATGAACTCATCGTACCAGATGATTTATATGGTGGTACATATCGTCTTTTTAACTTTTTTAAAGAAACATACAATATTAAACCAATCTATTCTAAATTTGAATCGCTTGAGCAAGTAGAGGCGTTAATCAATGACAATACACGTGCCCTCTTTATCGAAACACCAACAAACCCACTTATGCAGGAATTTGATCTCAAAGTGTATGCTGAGCTTGCCCATCAACACGGTGCATTGCTAATCGTAGATAATACTTTTTATACACCCTACTTCCAACGACCAATTGAACTAGGTGCCGATATTGTACTGCATTCTGCAACAAAGTATATTGGCGGACATAATGACGTATTAGCCGGTTTAGTTGTCTCAAAAGGTGCTGAGCTATCCGAACGTCTCGGCTTTATTCAAAATGGTAGCGGAATGGTACTAGGAGCAATGGATTCTTGGTTATTGATTCGTGGCTTAAAAACGTTACATCTTCGCTTAAAACAACATGATGCCAATGCCAAAGCGATTGCTGCTTATTTAGAGGAAGAAGAACTTGTCACAGACGTATTGTATACGGGCAAGGGTGGTATGTTGTCATTCCGACTACAAAAGCCTGAATGGATTGACCCATTTCTTCGTAACTTAAAGTTAATTATTTTTGCAGAGAGTCTTGGTGGCGTTGAAAGCTTTATCACGTACCCTGCTACACAAACACATGCCGATATGCCTTACGAGGAACGTGTAGCACGCGGCGTTTGCGATCGTTTACTACGCTTTTCTGTCGGCATTGAAGAGGCTGAAGATTTAATTGCAGATTTAAAACAAGTGTTTGATACGCTGAGAAAAGAGGCATAGAAAATGAAACAACATATTGAAACAACGCTTATCCACGCAGGTGTGCGTGATGGCTACGAAAATAAAAAAGGTGCGGTTAATGTACCACTGTATGTTTCTTCAACATTTCACCAAGAAAGCATCGATGAATTCGGTGAATACGATTATGCTCGTTCTGGTAACCCAACACGTGATGCGTTAGAGAAAGCCGTTGCCGAGCTTGAAGGTGGCGTTCGTGCACATGCCTTCTCCTCTGGTATTGCAGCGGTTTCCGCAGCCTTAATGTTATTATCACAAGGTGATCACATTGTCATTACAGAGGACGTTTATGGTGGAACATACCGCTTTGTGTCAAAAGTATTACCTCGATTCGGTATTACGCATACGTTCGTGGATTTTACTGATATAGCAGCGGTTGAAGCAGCCATTACACCTGCTACAAAGCTTCTCTACATGGAGACACCATCGAATCCTACATTAGGGATTACAGATATCCGTGCAATAGTCGCACTAGCTAAACAACATCAATGTCTAACGTTTTTAGATAATACATTTATGACACCTTTACACCAACGACCTCTAGACTTAGGTGTAGACGTTGTCATTCATAGTGCAACGAAGTTTTTATCTGGTCACTCAGATATTATTGCGGGACTTACTATAACAGCAGATGAACAACTCGGAAATGACCTGTATTTCATCCAAAATTCTTTTGGTAATATTTTAGGTGTACAAGATTCCTTCACACTACTACAAAATATGAAAACAACCGATGTACGTTTTAGCCGTTCTGCTGCATCAGCACAAAAGATTGCACAGTTTTTAGAAGCAAATTCCCTTGTTGAGCAAGTGTACTACCCAGGTCTTGCCTCACATCCTGGCTATGCCATTCATCAAAGCCAATGTACAAGTGCAGGCGCTGTCTTGTCGTTCCGCCTACCTCATTATGCAGCAGCGAAAGCCTTGGTAGAGGCAATGAAGATTCCCGTATTTGCTGTATCTCTTGGTGGTGTGGAATCGATTCTTTCCTACCCAGCAAAAATGAGCCATGCAGCAATGGAACCTGAAGAACGCATCAAACGTGGCATTACGGATGGATTATTACGATTCTCAGTTGGTTTGGAGCATGTGGATGATTTAATTGCAGACTTTGCCCAAGCATTAGAAATTGCCGCTAAAGCGTAAAAATAAAACTTGCGTGACTGGCACCATAACCCACTTTGACTTTCCGGCGAGCATAGTGTAAGCCGCCGAAATCTAAGTGGGTTTTAATTTTACCTAAATATTCAGAATTGTTTGGGTGACAGGCACTAGATAATACGATATAAATAATCGCCATGTCCTTTTGCGAGCTCAACGTCATGTTCCTTTTCAATCCAATAAAACGTAAACTGTAAGTTGCCCTCGTTTAAGCCTGTTGGATTGTGTTGCCAAGTATGTTGGGACTCATTTGAATTTAAATGGAAAAAATAGCGTTTTTGCAATGCTCCTGAATAATGCTCGGCATAATCCTGTGCGATAAGGCCTTGTACTTCTAAATTTGTTAAACCCGTTTCCTCCACCATCTCTCGTATAACTGCTTCAAGTGGCGTCTCTCCGTCTTCAATTGTACCTTTTGGAATTTGAATGCCTGCTCCCTCTGTATTTTGCTCAAATACAAGGACCTGAATCCGATCATCATAGTTTCGGGTAATATAACCAAATGCTTTTTCTAACACTTGCATAAAAACATCCCCCTTTGTCGTTATGTTATATGTTACAATATATAGAAATTATTGAAATTGTAGGTGATATGTATTGACACTCATTATACGACAAATGAATGAAGATGACATCTCTTTTGTCCAAGAAATTGCACAAACATCTTGGACTGCAACCTATGAAGGAATCATACCAAAGCATATTCAAGAACGATTTCTTCAAGCCGCCTATAGTGACGAACGGTTAACATGCCGTCTTCAAACAAGCCCTTTTTTAGTGGCAACAGTTGGTGAGTCTCTTATTGGCTTTGCAAATTTTTCACATGTTAATGAAGAGGGACAAGCCGAATTACTCGCTATTTACCTCCTTCCAACCGCTCAACATAAAGGCATCGGTTCAGCTCTACTGGAAAACGGTATTCAAAGATTACAAGGAGCAACTTCGCTTACTGTATGCGTTGAGAAAGACAATAAAATTGGTAGACAATTTTACAGCGAAAAGGGCTTTCAACACGTTGAAGAATTTGATGAATTATTTGAAGGGCATATGTTAAAAACAATACGTTTGATTCTACCATTAGCAAAAAAATAACGGGGTCACTGTCTCCTTCTTGTTACGAAATATTCAAGTGTTGCCCTCTATTTATATAGGCAAGTCAATTTGCTTAGATTGAATAACGAGGGCTGTTAACCCTTTGTCACTGCCGGACTCATGGACTTGTCCCACGTGCCAAAAAACACTATCCCCCTGTTTTACGACTAATTTCTCCTGATTCTCACCACAGACCCATCCCTCTCCTTCAATAACTATAAATAGTTGTGGAACAGGTGCTTCATGCAGACCTACCAGTCCACCCGCTTCTATGTATATAAACCCTATATTTGTTGGCTCCACTGTTGTCATGATTTTTGTGTAAAATGAATGCAACGAGTTGTAATTGTGAATGGCATTAGCGCCGTCCTTTGTAAACTTATAAATTTTCATAAAACAACCTCTTTCTTATTAACAGAATGAAATATGCATTAAACCAATTTGTACATTAATACATCATCAACATATAGATTGTCAGCGATTTTGATTTCATGTATCTTTCTACCTTCTTCGATAAAACCCATTTTTCGATAAAGGGCAATAGCACTGATATTGCTGGACAATACGCCTAAACAAACTTTCTCGATTAGTGGATTGGCAGCTGCCCATGTCAGTAGCGCTTCAATTAAACGTTTCCCAATTCCTTGCCCTCGTTGATCTTTTCGAACCATTATTCCAAAGCTACCTGTATGGGCTAGACGTTTTCGTTCTGGCGATTGAAATGCTAGCCAGCCAACGATCGTTTTATTGCATTCGGCAATAAGAATTATGTCACGATCATTCGCCAATTTCTTCTGTATCCATGATTGCTGACCTTCAATTGTTTGTTGAAATTCTGCTTCGGTCGAGATGAAATATCGTTCTTCAGCCATTACTTCCTGTTGAATCTTCAGCATTTGTTGTGCATCTGCAAAACATGCGACGCGAATGTTTATTTGCTTGCTCATTCTAGTTCCTCCCTTCTCACTTCCTTTATTTTACTACACATCCAATACTTATATAGTACAGAACCTTAAATAAAAAAAGCCCAGAAAAATTTCTGGGCTTGATGACACTTATTACTTCTAGCATGATTAAAACTGTCGGGCTTTCGCTTCACTTCTCAAGATACGGTTATGGAGAGTAATCTCCGTTTCACCATTTACTTGAGATTTTGAACGCTTAATCCTTGTCCAGTTACGGTGGATTTTTTGAGATTTCGGGTCTAATTGTTCCGGCCTACTCATTTTACATCCTCCTCATCATTATAGACTTTATAAGTGAATCCATGTTAGTATGACCGTTCGATTAAAAGACTACACCTCTTTTTTTGAAATCGCGAAAAATTTTTATGTGTGTTGTTTAATAACGCGATATTTTCACCATCATATTATGAAACGCTTTACAAAGAGTACATGAATGTATTTGTTTTGAGAAAAAATTGTGTGACCTGCCCAAGCATTCATCATGCTGATACTCGTTACTTGACCCTTTTAAAAATAAAAACAGCCACAACATAAGTCGAACCAGACCTATGTTGTGACCATTTGTCTATCGCTACTGTTCATTGGCGATAAATTTGTAAATGGCTGGCAATAACTTTGGATGTAGCGGCAATGTTGGGTCTGCATAGGTCGCTAAATTCTTCGTTCTATCCTCCGGTGCGTTTTTTAGAATATGATTCATGCCCTCCAGATAGAGAAGTTCTGCTTTTTCATCGCCTTGCTTAAGCGCTTCGGCATCTGTTGCATTCACTTGGATATCTGTCGTTCCTTGAATCAGTAACACGCGTCCTTTTACGTGTTGAAGTTCAGTAGCTGGATTATATTTCAGCCATGACATCATATATGGCTGCACAGAAGGTCTAAATAGTACTTGTAGCTCAGGCGATACATGTTGCACTTGCTCTCCTTTTTTCAGCGCGGCTAGAATCATATTAGTTTCAGCCGTTAGAGCAGGTGTTAATTGTCCTGATAATTGCTCTAAAAGTAACGTATCAGCCCTTCTACCTGCGCCTGCTATTGACACAAATGATGCCACATTGGTCTTTTGAGCGGCGAGCATGCCAATTAATGACCCTTCACTATGCCCAATAATATGAACGCTTGAAAAAGCTTGATTGGCGGACAGTATATGAATAATTTGCATTGCATCGTCAACATATTGATCGATGGAGATATCCTCTTCCTTTTTCAATAGCGATGCATTATCCCCGATACCTCGTTTATCGTATCGTACACTTGCAATACCTTCTTGAGCTAATCCTTCAGCAAGCATTTTCAAACTATTATTTTTTCCTGCAATTGCAGAATTTCCATCCTTATCTGTCGGACCAGAGCCTGCAATAATGAGTACGACTGGTGAAGGCTTGTTACTGCTTTTTTGCAGTGCGACCGTTAAATCGCCATCTTTAACTGGTACTGTGAGTGTTTCGTAGGAGACAGGTTGTTCTGGCTGTTCTTTATAGCGCTTTAAAACAAGGGGGAATTCCCCTCCATTTTGTTTAAATGTTGCTTTAATTTGCTCGTCTTTTAACGTCCCGTTTACCTCAATCGCCGAGCCATTTAAACGAATGATTATGTGTACTTTATTACCACTATATGACACACTTTTAAATGGATAATTACTTAACCCTTGTGCAGGAACAGATAATGTTCCGCTCTCTTTTTGTAAGTCTACAATAATTGGTAGTGAACCATTTGGAAGTTCAATATCCCCTGCCCATTTCCCGATTAGCTGTTCATTCATAGCATGCTCATCCTCCTCTTTGTCGACCTGAGTTGCATTTTCTTTTGGCGAACAGGCAACTAATGCGAACGCTACCAAACATAGTACAAAAAGTTTTTTCATCAAAACCCTCCCTCATCACAATACGCATAATCAACACGATAATAGTTATTTATTTGCGACTCCATCTGTCATACATAGAGTATAACAGTTTATTTGCAATATCAACATAATTTAGCAAAAAAGAAAGACCCAGAATAATTCTGGGTCCTTGGACACTTATACCTTCTATTTGATTGTACAGTTGTGGTCTCTACTTCATCTTAAGATACAGTAACCCAGAGATATCTCTCATTACCTACTCCTTAAGATATGTGAAGTATAAACCTTATTCAGCTGTGGCGGACTTTCCTGAGATTCGTTGTCTACTGGAGTTGGACTACTCATTCTGCATCCTCCTCATCATATTAGATGATTAAGTGTATCCTTTAACAGTATGGGCCATATCCCAAAACTCTATACATGTTGTTGAAAAATTTTTATCGCTTCATTTTTTTACAGTTAGCTGCTTTTCTGCAAATACCTGTTGAGCAATCGTTAGCGCATTTTGCACACGAGGAAAGCCGATATAGGGCACTAATTGCAAAAGTGCTTCGACAATTTCAGTAGGTGTTAATCCTGCATGCAACCCTCGTGTTATATGGGTTTTCGTTTGTGGAACAGCACTTTGTGTAACAACTGCTGTGATTACGACAAGTGCTCGACTTTTCGCATCAAGCCCTGGGCGTGAATAGACATCACCATAGGCAAACTCGATAATCATTTTGCGTAAATCGGGCGCTATGTCAGCGAGGGCATCCGATTCTACCATACGGTATACCTCTTCTTCTGTCACATAGTGCTTCATTGTTTCTAACCCCTTTGTAAAACGATCCGTCATATGACATTTCTCCCCTTTTTACATAACTATATGTTCCTTATACAAAAACCCCAATTTCGCGTCTCCGAAAATTGGGGATTGTCCTTCACATATGTAAGGTGCTCTTTTTTTGTTTCACCCTCTGGCTCCACAGAAAAAGGATGAAGGTTTTTCATAGTGCCTCTCTGGACAGCTTTAATGAATATCTATGCAAATGTCTCAAAGGACTTGCACGCAAAATAGTTAAGAAAGACAAGCTTTTGCTTTAGCGATTTGAATATTGACTTGATCGAAACCAGTACCACCTAATGAATGACGACGGCGCACAGCGGCTTCAGGTGCTAATACATCATAAATATCCGCTTCGATAAGCTCGCTTTCTTTTTTCATGTCTTCAATCGGTAAATCTAATAAATAAATGCCTTTTTGAATACATGTAAACACTAATTTACCTGTTACTTCATGTGCTTCACGGAACGGCATGCCTTTTGTTGCAAGGTAATCTGCTAATTCCGTAGCATTTGAGAAGTCAGAGTGGACTGCCTTGTGCAGACGCTCCGTATTGACGGTCATCGTGCGTACCATACCTTCAAAGATTTTTAAAGAGCCAAGAATTGTATGCACTGTATCGAACATTCCTTCTTTGTCTTCTTGCATATCCTTGTTGTATGTTAACGGTGTTCCTTTTAGAACTGTCAGTAAGCCCATTAGGTTACCATAAACACGACCAGTTTTACCGCGAATTAACTCCGCCATATCTGGATTTTTCTTCTGTGGCATAATAGATGAGCCTGTCGAGAATGCATCATCCAATTCGATAAACTTAAATTCATCTGTTGACCACAAAATGATTTCCTCAGCAAAGCGAGATAAATGCGCCATTAATAAGGATGAATTGCTTAAAAATTCGACGATAAAATCACGATCACTTACAGCATCCATAGAATTCGCATACACTTCACTAAAACCAAGTAGCTCCGCTGATTTTAGACGATCAATCGGGAAAGTTGTCCCTGCCATGGCACCAGCACCTAATGGTAAGATATCAATACGTTTAATGGATTCCGTAAAACGTTGTTTATCGCGTTCAAGCATCCAAAAGTATGCCATTAGATGATGTGCAAAAGAAATGGGCTGTGCACGTTGTAAATGCGTATAACCTGGCGCAATTGTTTCAACATGCTCCTCTGCTTTTTCTAGTAACGTTTTTTGGAATGTCTCGATACAATCAATGGCTTCCTTTACACGCTTCTTTAAGAAAATATGCATATCCGTTGCCACTTGGTCATTACGGCTACGGCCTGTATGCAGTTTACCACCAACTGGTCCTATGCAATCAATGAGCATTTTTTCAAGGTTTAAATGAATATCTTCATTGGCAACAGTAAATTCAAGCTCACCAGCGACTGCTTTTTCCTGTAATTGTGCGAGACCGCCAAGAATAGCTTCTACATCCTCTGCTGGTAAAATTCCCGTTGCACCAAGCATCGTGACATGTGCGACACTACCTTCTAGGTCTTCCAATACAAGTTGCTGGTCAAAGCCGATGGATGCGCCAAACTCATCGACCCATGCTTCTGCTGATTTTTGGAAACGTCCGCCCCAAAGTTTTGTCATAACAGCTCACCTTTTCCTAAATTACTTATCGAAAAGGTGCAGTACAGCGTTCATGCTACACTACACCCTACTTTTAATAATTATTTTTTATTAACTGAAGAGTTAACCACTGTTGGCAGACCCCATAATTCGATGAAGCCTACAGCAGATGCGTGGTTGAATTGGTCTTCTTTAGAGTATGTTGCTAATTTTTCGTTGTATAATGAGTTTGGTGATTTACGTCCTTCTACAATGGCATGACCTTTGTAAAGTTTCACACGTACTGTACCATTTACGTATTGTTGTGATTCAGCAAGGAATGCTTGTAATGCATCACGTAAAGGAGAGAACCATAAACCATCATAAATTAATTCAGATAATTTTTTCTCAATCACTGGTTTGAAGTGTGCTAGTTCTTTCACAAGTGTTAAATCTTCAAGCTCTTTATGAGCAGTTAACAGTACTTTTGCACCTGGAATTTCGTATACTTCACGAGATTTAATACCAACTAAACGGTTTTCAACATGGTCGATACGGCCAACACCGTGTGCACCTGCTACTGCATTTAGTTCTTGAATTAAATCAGCAAGTTTCATTTCTTTGCCGTTTAAAGCTACAGGTTTACCAGCAATAAATTCGATTTCTACATATTCAGCTTCATTTGGCGCGTTTTCAACAGAAACCGTTAAGCCATACGCTTCTTCTGGTGGAGATACCCAAGGATCTTCCATTACGCCTGCTTCGTTTGCACGGCCCCATAAGTTTTGGTCAATTGAGAATGGTGAATCTAATGTTGCCGGAATCGGTACATTATGTTTCATTGCATATTCGATTTCTTCATCACGGCTCCAACCCCACTCACGTACAGGAGCAAGTACTTCTAAATCTGGATTTAATGCTTTTATTGACACTTCGAAACGAACTTGGTCGTTTCCTTTACCTGTACAACCGTGAGCGACTGCATCCGCACCCACTTGGTTAGCAATTTCCACTAACTTTTTAGAAATTAAAGGACGAGAAAGTGCTGATACTAATGGGTATTTTTGTTCGTACCAAGTATGTGCTTGTAATGAAATAAGTGCGTATCCTTCAGCGAATTCATCTTTTGCATCCACCATATATGATTCAATAGCACCTACTTGAAGTGCTTTATTTTTTACAAATTCAAGATCTTTTCCTTCACCAACGTCTAGACAAACTGCGATAACGTCCCAACCTTGTTCTTTTAACCACGGAATTGCTACAGAAGTATCAAGACCGCCTGAGTATGCTAAAACTACTTTTTTATTTGCCATACAAAATGCGCCTCCAATTGCTCTATATGATATGTATGTTTATACATTCACTTAAAAGTTTATACACGAATAGTATCATGTTATAAAAATAAATACAAGTGCATTTTTATAAAAAAATAGTTGGTGCCTGACACACAAAATATTCAGAATTTTTCGGGTGACTGGCACCGTTATTTCTTATTAAATAGTGGTTTGGCTAAAAATTCGATTGTAGCAGGCGCTAGAGCATATAGTTTACTCGTCAAGCCCATTATTTTTGGCAAGTTTACTTCTCGAACTGGGCGCTCTATCGTTTTTACTGTCGCCTGTGCCACTTCTTCAGGTGTTAAAATAAATCGACCTAGAGACTCACGATAACCGCTTTCATCGTTTACTTTATCTAAAAATGGTGTATCAATTGGTCCCGGGTGAATGGCTGTTACTTTAATATTATAGGGTGCTAGCTCCATACGCAGACCATTGGTAAAACCAACAATGGCATGCTTTGTTGCCGCATAAACACTAGCCTTCGGAGTAGCGACTTTGCCGGCCTGTGAACCGATAAAAATTAGTTGCCCCTGTTCACGCGCAATCATTGGTGCAGCTAGACGTTTTGCTAAATACATCGGCACGCGCACATTGAGCTCCAGCATTTCGCTTATATGTTCATCCGATAACAAAGGCGCAATAGCAAATTTACCAACTCCCGCAGAAAAAATGGCTACATCGAGCGGAGGCAGTTGCGCACATACTTCATCAATTGCTGTAAGTGACGTTAAATCAGCTTGTATCACATTGGCACCTAAACGTTGTAATGTTTTTAACGCTACCTCATTACGCCCTGTTGCATATACATGATGGCCTTGTGCAACTAATAATTCTGTAATTTTTAACCCTACACCACTCGTTGCACCTGTTACAAAGATTGTCTTTTTATTCATTTTCATGTATGAACCCTACTTTCTTCTAAACAAATAGATACCTGCCTCATTTTTCCCTGAAACCACAAGATGATTTGCCTCTAAATAATCCAAATGCCCAAGTGTTTTAGATAATGTTAAGCCTAGTTGATGCTGAAAAATCGAAGGATATAAACGCTTTGTCATTTGTACAACTGTTAGCTGATCATTTCCTAGTAACTCATAGACCTTCATGGATTGTTGGTGTTGTCTTTCTAGTCGCTTATCAATGAGAGCTGGTATATCTTCTAAATTTGCGCCATGCCCTGTATACATAATATTCACTGGCAATTGACGCAATATTTCTAGTGAAGCATTATATTGTAACAATGACTTTGGACGACCTGATGTGCGATCTAACGGTGGTTCGATCAATGGATTAGGAGTTATTTTTTCTAATAATAAATCTCCACCAATTACATAATGTAATTTTTCATCCCAAAAAATAAAATGACTTTGCGCATGCCCTAATGTTTCAAATACTTTTAACCCGGGATGACCTGGAACTTCATCGCCATCGTATAAAATTTGGGTTAATGATCGCTCCCCTACAAGCTCTAATTCCCGTCGAACATGGACACTATGCTCAATATATGCCTGTGGAACCCCGTGTTCGAACAAACGCTCACTGTAAAACTGCTCATGATAACGTAAAAAATCTTCGTCATGTCGTAACCATTTATCGTTATAGGCATGGCCTAAAATTTCTGCATGTGGAAAAGCATCCACCCAACCTGCATGATCGGGATGGTGATGGGTTAACACAACTTGTTCAATATCTCGTAAATCAAAGCCAGCTGCCCGAATACCCCATTTCAGTGCATCATAAGCTTCCATTGTTTTCGGACCAACATCAAAAATCGTTAATGCATCACCTTTGACAATAAATGCATTGACATCTCCTACTTCATAGGGTGTTGGAATTTCTATTTTGTGTATCGACAAAGCTGTCTCCCCCTTTAGTGTAAGTAAATAATGAATACTCATTCACCTATTTTACAAGTTTTTCTTTCTCAAGTCACCCTCCTGTTGACAGCTTGACGTATTATTACTATAATTTTGAATAATCAAATTATTATATGTGCGTTGAGGAAGCCAAGTATGTAAATGGTGAAGGTGTCTAGAGAGTGTTACATTTGCTGCAAGTAACATCACCCACTCCCAATACAGAACCTACTTCTGAGCAGTTATGACAACATAACCGTTCCCCCTTGCGATAAAAGGGCTAAGAGTTGTGCCGAATTGGCAAACAAAGGTGGTACCGCGGAAACGACAGCGTTTTCGTCCTTCTATTTAAGGACGAGAGCGCTTTTTTATTTTGAATCGGAGGTTTTTCCTATGAAAAAAATTTTATTTATCGGTGCTGGCTCCATGGCAGAAGCATTGATGCACGGTTGGATAAAACAGAACGTATTTACACCACACGAAATTTATGTCACCAATCGCTCAGATAAGGAACGTTTACAGTTTTTACACGATACGTATGGCGTCCAGACTAGCATAGAGGATGCGATATACCAGCAAGCAGACTTGATTATTTTGGCGATGAAACCAAAGGATGCCATCAAGGCAATGCTTGAACTGAAAAACAAAATAACTGAACATACGGCCATTCTATCCATTTTAGCTGGCATTGCTATTAGCACGATTACTGAGCAATTAGGATTACGTCCAGTCGCTCGCGTAATGCCTAATACTTCTGCAACAATTGGCATGTCGGCAAGTGGCATTGCATTTAATGCGCAAGTATCGGCTACACAGCGCGCCATGTTTTTACAATTATTAGAAGCTGTTGGTTCTGTAATTGAAGTGGAGGAAGACCAATTACATGCCGTTACAGCACTCTCTGGAAGTGGTCCTGCTTATATTTATTATCTAATGGAAGCTTTTGAACGGGTTGGTATGGAAGTAGGGCTGTCAAAAGATACTGTCAGACTTCTTATGACCCAAACGCTTGCTGGTACAGCTGAAATGCTCAAACAATCTATTGACGAACCTGATGTCCTTCGTAAAAAAGTGACAAGTCCAGGTGGTACAACAGAAGCTGGCATTAAAGCACTTGAACAGTATCAATTTAATGCAGCGATTGAAGCATGCATTAAAGAAGCAGAAGCTCGATCTCGCGCGCTTGCAAAAAGCAAATAATCCATGCAAAATAGAGGTAATAACTAGGAATTAGGAGGGCTTGAATTGACGAAATTATTTGAACCATACCAATTACAATCGATTACCTTAAAAAACCGCATTGTCATGGCCCCCATGTGTATGTATTCTGCGAAGGAAGACGGACTTGTAACACCATTCCATCTTGTGCATTATGCAACACGCGCCGCTGGGCAAATTGGTTTAATACTATTGGAAGCTACTGCAGTAGTACCTGAAGGACGCATCTCTAGTAATGACCTTGGTATTTGGGATGACGCTCATATCGAAGGGTTACAACAATTAGTAACAAATATGCAAGCTTACGGAGCTAAAACGGGCATTCAGCTTGCCCATGCAGGGCGTAAAGCAACTGTAGAGGGTGAAATCTTTGCCCCTTCCGCGATGGCTTTTAGTGATGCTTATAAAACACCACGTGAGATGACACTTGCCGATATTGACAATGTTATTGAAGCCTTTAAAAATGCAGCTGTGCGCGCTCGTCAAGCAGGCTTTGATGTGTTGGAGATTCATGGCGCACATGGCTATTTGATTAGTGAATTTTTATCACCTGCAACAAATAAACGTAGCGATCAATACGGTGGCTCACAGGAAAATCGCTATCGCTTATTGCGTCAAGTCATTGATGCCATCCGAAGCGTCTGGGAAGGTCCCCTACTCGTTCGTGTATCTGCTGAAGACTATGCACAAGATGGCACAACAATGGAGGACTTTATCGTCTTTAGTCGATGGATGAAATCGCAAGGCGTAGATTTAGTGGATGTCTCTACTGGCGGAGTCGTACAGGCAGATATTCATCCATTCCCTGGCTACCAAGTGCCACATGCGGAAGCGATTAAACTTGGCGCAAATATCCCTACTGGTGCAGTGGGTCTAATTACAATTGCGCAACATGCAGAAGAAATATTGCAAAATAATCGTGCTGATTTAATTTTCTTAGGTCGTGTTTTATTGCGCGAACCTTACTGGCCTCTGCATGCTGCCAAAGAACTCGGCGCAAAAATCGAACCGCCCGTGCAATATGTTCGTGGTTGGTAATACAAAGTTGGCTGATAGCTTAGAATCTTTCAAGCTATCGGCGTTTTTTTGGCATTTGTGGCGATTGGGCTGATTTTCGTGGCGATTACTTCCTTTTTCGTGGCGATTGCGCTCAGGTTAGTGGCAATTCCCAAACTTACTTTGCTGTATATTTTTTAATTGCTGGTATGATGTCATGGCCAATGATTTCGATATTCTTCATAATTTGATCGAAAGGTACGCCTCCAAAATCAATTTGTGCCATAAAACGTTGCATGCCATACAGTTCATATTGATAAAGCAACTTTTCAATAATTTGTTCTTTACTACCAACCATAAGGGCATCTCGTGTATCAATTGCTTCAGCAAATTGTTGTTTTGGATAACCACCCCCACGAATTGCTTGGAAGCCTCCATTAAGGTGAGGATACATATTTTGCAAAGCTTCTTTTGATGTATCAGCCACGTAAAATAAACTTGTTGTTGCTATCGGTAGCTTTTCTGCATCAAAACCACTTCGATCAGCTGCTTCACGATAAGCATCCACGGAAGGTTTAAAGTTAATAGCAGGTCCACCTAATGTCGTTAACATCATTGGAATGCCCATATAGCCAGCTTTTATGGCACTTGCAGGAGGACCACCAACCGCGCGCCAAATAGGCAATGCGCCATTTTTTGGCTGTGGTAAAATTTGCGCATTATGAAGCGGTGCTCTATACTGCCCTTCCCATGACACAAGTTCTTCTTCATTGAGCTTTTTTAACAGTGCTAATTTTTCCTCAAAAATTTCTTCGTAGTCTTGTAAATTGACACCTAGTAAATGATAGGCTCCAACGCGCGACCCTCGACCTGCTACAATTTCCGCACGTCCATCTGAAATTAAATCGATGGTGGCAAAATCCTCATAGACTCTTACTGGATCGGATACACTCAACACGGTGGCAGAACTTGCAATTTTTATTTTTTTCGTCGCTTGTGCAATGGCACCTAACACGACTGTATGGGCCTGTGTTGTAAAATACGACTGATGACTTTCCCCTACGCCAAAAACATCAATGCCAGCTTGCTCCGCTAATTGGCTCATTTCAATTAGCTCTTGTATACGTTGCTGAGCTGAAATCCGATGACCTGTTAAAGGGTTCGGAATATGATCTCCGAGTGAATAAAGTCCAAATTCTAAACCTGCTGATTGATCGATACGATAATTTTCCATTGTACGCTCCCCTTTAATCGAGTGGTTCTAAAATCGCTTCAATTTCTGTGCGCTGTGCTTCTAAAAATGGTGGCAAATCAAGTTCTCTTCCTAAATCCTCTATAGCAGAATCTACCGTAAAACCAGGCCCATCTGTTGCCATTTCAAAAAGAATGCCATTACGGTCTCTAAAATAAAGGCTCTGGAAGTAATAACGATCGACAACGCCTGTGCTGTCTAAACCATGCGCTTTAATTACTGCATCCCATTGTTGAAGTTCTTCTACTGTAGCTACGCGCAGTGCAAGATGATGAATACTTCCTCGACCTGGTTTTTCACTTGGTCCTTCCAACTCCTTGACAATGATTTCACCCAACGTTTCGCCAGCAATTGACTGAAGTCGTACTTCTATGTCATCTTCCGTGACAACGCTATAGTCAAAAAGCTCTTGTAATAAATTTACTGTACGCTGTAAATAACGAACAGTCATTTCAACTGTGCCCATCCCTAAAATACGATGCGCTGATGCAATATCAGACCCATCCCATGCTTGCCACTCGGCTGGTATTGCTTGTCCATTATGATTTAACAGCACCATGCGCAAGCCTTCATGATCCTCAAAAAGCAAAGCATCTTTGCCAGCATATGTTGTAATATCACTGTGCTCCACTTGTAATAGCTCAAAACGTTTTTTCCAATATAGTAAACTATCATAGCTAGGTACTAATAAGCCAATGCGCGTAATGGCATTCGTTCCACGGACAGTACGTCCAGCTACAGGCATTTCAAAAAAAGTTAATTCTGTTCCGGCTGCCCCTGTAAGATCTCCATAAAATAAATGATACATCGAAGGAGAATCTTGATTGACTGTTTTTTTCACCCGACGTAAACCGAGGATTTTTGTGTAAAAATCGTTATTCTTTTTGCCATTTTTCGTTAACATTGAAATATGATGATGACCGCTAATTTTTTGCATATAAAGTCCTCCTAATGTTTTCACTTGACTACGCAAGTGATGAAGTAAAAAAAATCACACCTCGGGTAATTTTTTTTCTCGACTATGTTTTTCTAGTTTTGACAGCAGCGTATATAAAGCTTTCATTTCTTCTTCTGATAAAACCTCTTCAAAAAATGAGGATTGAAAGTGAAGTTGGCTTGGCGTAGCAGCATCGATCAATTCCATCCCTTTTACCGTGAGCGATATCGTTTTGGTCTTCCAATTTTGCTTGCGCTCTATAAGCCCCTCTTTTTCAAGGCGTGCAAGCATTCGTGACATACCACCTTGGGTCACAGTAACCTTTTCTGCTAGTTGTGATTGCGTTAATGGTGCATAGGTTTTGATTTGAATGAGCACATCAAACTGTGCAGTTGTTAAGTTAAAACGCTTTAAAAATTCATTCGATAGCTGATTACTTTGATTGGTAAAGCGCATCATCCGCAACCATGTAAGTGAGCCGAGTGTATGTTTTTCCATCACTTCGCCCTCCCTTCCTCGAACTGTAAACTCACTTTACCATGCAAGTGAGAACGGTGCAAGGAAAATATCTCGAATATGAGATATTTTTTTAATTATAAAATTCCATGTGACGTAATCGGATGTAAGCTTCCGTTAAAAGCAAATGAAATTCTTCCCGTTTCTTCTGATATAACCATAATAAGGGCATCACTACGCTCACTTAAACCAATTGCAGCTCGATGTCTTGTACCGAGTTTTTTATCACCGGTATAAATATCTGACAGTGGAAGCACATTGGCCGCTGAAACAATGCGGTTGCTTCTAACTAACACAGCACCGTCATGGAGAGGATTACCTGGGAAAAAAATAGATTCTAATAAAGAATGCGTAAGTTCTGCACCAATATGAATTCCCGGCTTAATCAGATGATCTACGGCGTCTTTTCTTTCAAAGACAATTAATCCACCGTGTCGTCTTTTTGACATGTTTTGCACGCAAATTGATAGTTCTGGGTATTTTTCTGTAAATGGGGACAAATAGCAATTTAAATAAAACGTTGCCGCTTGCATTTCAATCGTTAAAAAGTTGCCTTTTATTTGCTCTAAATCTGTCAGTAGACAATCTTCTTGAGAATCCATTGAGGCTAAACTTTGCTGTAAAGAAGTAATGACTTGTTTAAGCTCTTCTTTTATTGTTTGCTTTAGTGGAGCAGCGTCACAGTTTGATTGCTTCATGTAACACACCTCTTTTTCTACATAATGATTCACCACTTCGTCCTATTAGTTTTCCTTGAAGGGAATTTTTTATTCGTATTTCGCTCATTTTACCATTTTTGAAAGCCTAATAAAAAAACACGCTGCATTTTTTGATAATCCAAAAAATGCAACGCGTTGTCATAACTGCTACATATGACCAGCACGAATTTTTTTTATAATGCTAAAAGTTGTATAGGCCGCTGCAGGGGCAAGAACTGCAATAAGAATTAGCCATACTTTCAAGCTTTCAGTTGTTTTTAACACTTCATAATTTGAAATAACATAGATAATAAGTCCGCCTAGTAATAAATAGCTTAATACGTTGGGAAAGATAACAAGTAAACGTAAAACAGCTGGTGGCATCTTTTGTTGATCCATTCAACCACTCCCTTTTTACTTAATTATACGGAAATCATCTATTAAACGCACTATATTTCTATAATAAGACACGCTACTCATTATACGACGTCAACGATTATACTTTATACTTTCCAGCAGATTGTTCTAGTTTTTCTGCTGTCCCATTTAGCATATCGATAATCGCCGTCATCTCATTCATGCTCGTTGCTTGATTTTGCGCTTTTTGTGCAACCGCATCTACACTAGCGGATGTCTGCTTGGCTAATAATGAAACATCTTCCATTGTAGCGGTTACTTCTTCCGTACTCGCGGCAATTTCTTCCGTTGAACTAGAAACTAAATCTACTTGCTCAGCTAACACTTGCACATCATTATGGATGCCTTCAAAGGATTGTCGAGCCTCACTTGCAATGGCGTGACCTGCATGTAAAACATCTGCTGTTGTATAGATAGTAGATACTATATTCGTCGTTTCTTTTTGGACATTCATCACAACATGTGAAATGCGATCTGCAGCAACTTTCGATTCCTCTGCTAATTTACGCACTTCCTCCGCAACAACGGCAAAGCCTTTACCAGCCTCACCGGCACGAGCTGCCTCGATTGATGCATTTAGTGCTAGCAAATTCGTTTGATCAGAAATACCTGTTATAACATTCGTAAATTCACCAATCATTGCAGATAGTTTTTCTAATTCCTGCATACTCGCAACTGAAAGATCTGTTTTTTGATGAACATCTTCCAATTGATTTTGCAAGCGATTCATAATGTGCAAACCATTATTGGCATTTTCTTCGGTGTTACGAGAAATCGTAGAAATTTCTGCAATCGAATCAGAAATATGCTGAATACTACGCGCTAATTCTTCCATAGATTGGGCGCTATCTTCTGTATTTTTTAATTGCCCAAATGAAGCTTGTGCAACTTGATGCGATTCATCTTGAATATTGTGCGCTGAATCCAAAGTTTGATGGGCATTTCCATGAATAATGTACGTCGCCTCTTTTATTTGCGTAGCATCCTGTTTTAAATCTCTCATAATGTGTTGGAAGTTGTCCATCATCCCATTAAAAGATGTAACCAATTGACCAATCTCGTCGTTCGAACTTACATCAATCCGCTTCGTTAAATCTGCCTCTCCTTTGCTAATATCCTCTAGTGAATTACGCACTTTTAAAATGCGAGAAACTTGTCGATTAATTGAAAAGCCTGTGATGAGGAATATAACACATACGACTATTATGGAGGCAATAATTGTCCCCAATAGTATATTCGACAACACTTCATTCGACACAATAATTGCTAAAGAGGTACCATTTGATAAAGGCTTTACATATTGTGTAACACGTTTCCCATCATAACGCCCAGAAAATTCAGTATTTTTTGCCGAAGTAAATTGCGCTTTCGTAAAGCCAATCTTAGTTAAATTTTTATCCGTTGTTGCAACAATGGGCTCTCCTTGTTCATTTACAACTGCTGCAAAAAGGACCGTTTTAGATAAATATTTGTTTAGTTCATTTATGTAATATTCACTGCCAATACTAGCTTCTAAATCTAACAGTTGTTGACCGTGTCTTGCTACTTGGATAATTTGCGGTGTAGCTGGATTCCAACTATTAACACCAACAAATTTAAAAAATTCGCTATCCACGTCGCGAATCTGTGCTTTTTGCACAATTTGTGTAGCGCGACCATCTAATAGCTGCATATATTCAGCAGCTTGTCCATTTGGATCGGAACCAAAATTAAAATCAATATATGGTGCTACCGATGTCACTGCCGTATTCCCTTTATCATCGGTACTCCAAATTTCGTCAATCCCGCCTCGTTCAGCGATTTCTTTTAAATCTTCATATGTAGCACCTTTGTCAATAATGTACGAAGCCATCACAGATTCCGCAATCATTTCCTTCTCCATAATTTCTTCTGCTTTTGCTCTGGATTGAATAGCCCCTTCCATGCCCATAACAATTGAGCTAGCGAGTGCCTCACCATTACTCTTGACGCTTTTATAGGTCGCCTGAAAAATGTAAACAGAAAATGCGCCAATTATTAACACCACGATGGCCATAATTTCCAGCATCATTTTCCATTTCATTGATTTCCCCATTGACTATTCCCCCTAAAGTAGGATTGTTTCCATTTCATCATACAACATCATTTCCCTACATTTAATGTAATTTTTCATAATTTTAAATAATAAATTTATTCTAACGATGAAATTGTCATTAATTTGTAATAAAAAATTACCTATCTATAAAGTTGCTAGAAAAATACCAATAGAATGATCTTTTTCTCATATTTATTGTAAAAAAATAAGTTATTTTAGAAGTTTACTTTTTCTGTCCACGACTTTTTCTAGACTTATAGACCCAATAGAAAAACACCTATTTTAATGAAGGCTCATTAAAATAGGTGTTTCAATTTCAAAATAATTACTTTTCATCCAATGCATATAATTATACTAAAATAACAAATTATTATTACTCCAATAAAAAACCGCTTGGTCCGATGTAAGGAAGGTTTGTGGGAAAATGGCTTGTGCTTGGGCTAAAAAAATTGGTAAATCATGTGGTAAAAAACGTGCACTTAAATGGTTCAGAAGTAAATATTTCGCACCAGCTTTACTTGCTACCATCGCTGCTTCTACATTGGTAGCGTGACCATAGCTCGCAGCTAAATCCGTAGTACTCCCATCAAATGTCGCCTCATGCACAACAACATCTGCTTGTTCAGCCAAGGAAATGGCTTGTTCACAATATTTTGTATCCCCCAAAATCGCAAGCGTAAAGCCTTTTTTCGGAGGTGCAACAACATCCTTTGCTTGAATAATGGTGCCATTATCAAGTGCAATATCTTGTCCTTTCTTTAACTGTCCAAGCAATGGTCCTTTCGGTACGCCGTAGGATTGGACTTTGTCCATCAGTAACTCACCAGGTAAATCCTTTTGCTCTATACGGTAACCAAAACAGGGCACGACATGGCGTAATTCACTTGCACGCACCGTAAATTTATCATCTTCGTAAATGACGCCTTCATGTACTTCTACAAATTGCAATGGATACGTTAAATGGGTTTTTGATAAAGCAAATGTCTGCTCTACCCATTGTTGTAAGCCGGCTGGGCCATAAATGGTCAACGGCTCATCTCCACCTTGAAATGAACGTGAGCTCAAAAATCCAGGTAAACCAAATATATGGTCGCCATGTAAATGGGTAATGAAAATTTTTGTCACTTTACGTGGCTTTAAAGACGTATGCAAAATTTGATGCTGGGTCGCCTCGCCACAATCAAAAAGCCACATTTCACCGTTTTCCTCTAATAGCTTAACCATTAATGCGCTCGTATTGCGCTCCTTCGAAGGCATGCCTGCTCCTGTTCCTAAAAAATGTAGTTGCATAACTGCCACCTCAATTCTTTTTCTGTTGTTCTATTGTACCTTATTGCGAAACATAAGAAAAACCTTTGGTGAAAGCAATCGCCAAAGGTTTTTCTTATTATTTCGGTTGCCATGATACAAGTGCTGCGTGGAAATCATGACGGTAGTAATAACGCCCATTTTTTTCTTCTATAAATGGAGCAAGTGAGTCCTCAACATGCGAGCGGTTAAAGTCTGTACTTAATATTTTTTTACTTTGCGTTGTCACAAGCTGGTCATACGTTTCATATTCATACGTACGCTCCAAAGGAATAATTGTACATTCTGCATAAATATCCATTTCATACAATAAATTTAAAAATTCAATATAATCTCTTCGGGGATATTTAATATCATAACCATATTTCTCATGTAATACTTCATAGTGTGGTTGAATTGGACCAGTAGTCATGCCAATAATTGCTCGCTTTTTAGCCAACCGATTCATGTGATATAATGCCGATTTAATTTCGTACATACGATAAAAACAGTTTACACCAAGCACAATGTCATGTGCTGTCAGCTCATTTTCTTCAAGTTTCTCCCACTTCGCATGGACATAGGAAATATGCTTGTTTTCTTGTAAACATTGTTGTAAATAATCAAGGATGCTGTCTGAGCTATCTACACACGTTAACTCTCGTACATAATCTGCAAGCGGGAATGTATAATTGCCCCACCCTGGTCCAATTTCAATCACTGAATGTTCTGGACGAATATGTTGCTTCATTGCTTCAAAAATAAGTGCTGCATAAGGATCCGTTTGCCCCGATTTTTTGCGGGCGATCGATTGAGACCAAAATTGTTCCTCTAATTGATCGTTCACCATCCGCTCTGGCATTTGTCCTTGCCAATCCTTCATACCTTCTTGCCATAATGCTTCATAATTAATAGCTAATGGTCCTTTTCTTGTCATCCATTTACCTCAATTTTTAACATATCATATATTTTTTCCATATCTAAATTGGCACGCACATGTGATGCTAGCATATTGTAAGCATCTTCCCGTCGTTCCGCATCACTTTTGACTTCACTTGGTAATGTAGCAAGCCCTTTTTTTGTACGCATTTCGTTAACAAGCTGACGTGTAAACGTACGATTATGGAAGATTCCGTGGAAATATGTACCGATTACTTGTTCATCCGCACTTACTGCTCCATCTACACGACCATCTGCTAGCTGTAAAAAAGGTGACACTTCATCCCGTAAAATTTTTGTACGACCAAGATGAATCTCATAGCCTGTTAAAATAGCTTGCCCACGTGTTCCAGACATTTGTACGGTTTTTTTATCTCCTACAAATACGGTCTCCATCGGTAACAAGCCGAGACCTTGCGCTGACTCGCCATTTCCTTCTACGGCATCTGGATCTAATAACACTTCACCAAGCATTTGAAAACCGCCGCATATGCCAATAATTTTTGTTCCGCGAGCGCGTAGGTTTGTAATTGCTTGTTCAAAGCCTTGTGCCTTCAGCCATGCTAAATCGTCCATTGTACTTTTAGTGCCCGGTAGGATAAGCAAATCCGGTGTGCCCAACTCTGTCACATTGCCGATTAAACGTACCCCTACCTCTGGCTCATCAAAAAATGGGTCAATATCAGTAAAATTTGAAATGCGAGGTAAACGAATCATCGCCACGTCTACTGGAAATTCGCCAGGCTTTGGCTTTTTAAAGCGCAAGGCAGACAGTGCTAATGAATCTTCCGCTTCAATATTGACATCAACATAAGGTACAACACCTAGAACAGGGATGCCTGTTTCTCGCTCGACCCATTCAATGCCATCATCTAATAGCTCGCGCATACCACGGAATTTGTTAATAATCAGCCCTTTAACACGGGCACGCTCTGCATCATCAAGCAATGCAAGCGTCCCGATAATGGAGGCAAATACACCACCGCGGTCAATATCAGCAACTAAAACAACGGCTGCATCGGCTAAATGAGCCATGCGCATATTGGCGATATCGCGATCCTTTAAATTAATTTCAGCTGGGCTACCGGCACCTTCTAATACAATAACATCATATGTATTTTGTAACGTACGAACCGACTGCTCTACAATTGGCATGGCTTCTTGGACAAATTGATTGCGATAGCTTTTCGCATCCATATTTAAAAAATGCTTGCCGTGGACAATGACCTCTGATACCATATCCTGCTTTGGTTTCAGTAAAATCGGATTCATATCAGTTGTCGCCACAACCCTTGCCGCTTCAGCTTGAACCCCTTGTGCACGCCCAATTTCTCCGCCATCCTCTGTTACAAATGAGTTTAGCGCCATATTTTGAGATTTAAATGGCACTACTCTCAACCCATCATCAGAAAAAATACGACATAATGCCGTACATATCATACTTTTTCCAACGTCAGAGGCTGTTCCTTGAATCATAATTGATTTTGCTGACATTTTGATTTTCCTCCTAACAACACTAAGGAAGATTAGACTATCCCCCAATGCGTATATGATCGAAATGAATCCAGTTGATGTTAAAATTCAAGGCCTTTGACAGCAGGAATTCCTTCTTCATAGTAATGTTTCGTTGCATCAATTGTTGACACCAAATCTGCCATAGCAACAAGAGCAGGATTAGCACTGCGTCCTGTTACGACAAGATGCATTGTAGAAGGGCGATGTGCAATGGCTTCAAGCACTTCAGCTAATGGCAGCACATCATCAATCGGAAATTTAGTAATGGCAAGTGCATTGTTCAGCTCATCTAACACAAGTAAATCAATGCTGTCATCTTGTAAAGCTTCCTTTGTTTTTTGCCATGCCTTCGCTAATGCAACACGGTGCTCCTCTGGTGTTTTCGTCCATGTAAAGCCTATGCCCATTTGCTCCATTTCTACGCCAAGTTTGGAAAGGGCAATTTGCTCACCATACGTACGCTCTGGTGATTTGATAAATTGCATATAACGCACATGTAAACCACGCCCTACTGCGCGCAATGTTACACCAAGAGAAGCTGTTGTTTTACCTTTGCCATCACCTGTATATACCAAAAACAAACCTTTTCTAGCCATTTTCCCTACCCCCTTTAAAGCCAAGTGGTTTTTTCTTCAAATGATGTACGCTTTTTATCTTTAAGCTCTTGTTCTTCTGGATAACCTATAAAAATAGTACCGACAACTTTTTGATTTTGGTCCGCACCGATAAATGTATGCATACGTGCATCATGAACAAGCCCAACACCTCGTGTCCGCCACACAAATCCTAGCCCTAGCTCCTCTGCGGCTAACCACATAGACATAATGGCACTACAAACAGCGAAAATATTATCTGCTGTAGCATCTTCATCATTCTCCACCATATCAGCAGTCACTACAATGGCAACAGGCGTCGTTTGCACAACTTTTAATGAACTCTCCACTAAATGAGGCTTCGTTGGAAAACGTTCTTGCAAATAAGTACTTGCCATTTTCTCATAGCGCTTCATAGCATCATTTTGTAAAACATAAAAATGCCACGGCTCACGCATGCGGTCGTTCGGTGCATAGGTTGCTGCTTGTAAAATTTGTTCAATTTTTTCCTTTTCTACTGGCTGTGTTGTATAGTTGCGAATGGCACGACGATTTTTTAACGCTTCGATTACTGTCATGATGATGTCCTCCTTTAAGTAGGTCTTTTTAGTCAACTGCTCTGTTGTCTGACTAGCTAAAAGCGAGCCCTTGCTCTTCAAACCATTGTATTTTTTCACGTACGTTGACTACATCTCCAACGACAATCATAGAAGGATTATGATATCCCTCCCGTTCAATAATGCTAGCAATATTGTGAAGTGGCCCAGTTATCGTGCGCTGTTGTTCGGTAGTACCCCATTCAATAACCGCCACAGGTGTAGTTGCTGGACGTCCATTTTCGATAAGCTTTTTTGAAATATAGGCAATGTTTCCAACACTCATATAAAAAGCGACTGTATCAATTCCAGTTGCGAGTGCTGGCCAATTTAAAAAATCTTGCCCCTTTTGCTCGCGCCCATGACCTGTCACAAGTGCAAAGCTTGTGGCAAAATCTCTATGGGTCACAGGAATACCTGCATAAGCAGGAGCTGCAATGCCAGCCGTAATACCTGGTACTACTTCATAGGCTATACCATTATTTTTTAATATTTCTGCTTCTTCAGCACCACGGCCGAAAACAAAAGGATCGCCACCCTTTAAACGTGTTACAACTTTGCCCTCTTGAGCTTTCTCAACAAGCAATGTATTAATTTCATCTTGAATAAGGTGGTGCTTACCAGGCAATTTACCACAGTACACAAGGTCAGCATCTTTTTTCGCAAATTCTAATAATTTTGGATTCACTAGACGATCGTACGCAATGACATCGGCCTTTTGAATACATTCCAGCCCATATACTGTAATGAGCTTAGGATCTCCTGGGCCAGCTCCTACTAAATATACAATTCCCTCTTTCATCGCGTTTCTCCCGTCAATAGTTGTTGTAAAAATGCCTCTCGTCGATCAATTTCTCCATTACGTGTCCATTCTAATAAGTTTGGCTCAAGAAGTGCTTGTAACGCTGCACGTCTTTGCTCACCTTTTTCAAAATTGGCTGCAACCATTAGTCGAGCTTGCTGTAAAAAACAAACATAATCTTCATAAATAGCATCGAATTGCTCAGCTAAATCTTGTTTTATTTTTCGTGCAAGAGCTGGGCTTGCTCCAGATGTAGATACCGTCAGCACTAAAGGACCGCGACGAACAGTTGCTGGTGTAATAAAATCACTTTCACCTTGCACATCTGCGCGATTTAAGAGCTGCCAATGTTGGGCTGCCTCTTGTACCGCATCGTTGACGTTGGTATCATTTGTCGCAGCGATAATAAGCGTTGCATCATCTAAATCACGTGGTTCAAATTCCTTGGCACGCCATGTAATTTCGCCTGATTTGACAAGGGGCACTAAAGTGTCATGTAAAGTCGGACTAACGACGACAATGTTTGCTTTCGCTGGTAGTAGGGAAGCAACCTTTTGAGTCGCTACATGCCCACCACCAACAATGACAACTGTTTTAAATTCGATATTGAGATGGATAGGAAAATAACTAGTCATATGTTTTCACCTTCTTACAAGCAGTTAACCAGTTATCTACTAGCTTAGGGTTAGAAACAAAATGAAAATGCGTATACCCCGCTACTACATTGCCTGTTTGATAACCTTCTTGTTTTTTGCCAAAACGTCCTTGTGTTTCGTAAGCGGGCGTATCGTGTGTACCACTGTATGTGGAATAATGGAATTCATGGCCCTTTGCTTCTTCATTTTTTCCGATTAAAAAGTTAGACGCAGTGCCAAAAATTTCACGATAACCAAGTGCTGCAAGCTTTGTTTGCATCATTACTTCTCCCGGAATAACACCTAGCATTTCATAGCGCTCACCTTGGCTGTTCGTAATCGCTTCTGTTAAATACATAAAACCTCCACATTCAGCTAATGTAGGACAACCTTTTGCAATTGCCTCACGAATGGAATGTTTTACGACCGTATTTTTTGCAAGTATATCGGCAAATTCCTCTGGGAACCCCCCACCAATATAAAGACCATCTGCTTCAGCAGGAACAGGTTCATTAGCAAGTGGTGAGAAAAATTGCAAAGTGGCTCCTTTTGCTCGTAATAATGCTAAATTTTCTTCGTAATAGAAGTTGAATGCCGCATCTTTTGCAACAGCAATACAAATATTTTTTGATGGCTGTGCCGCAAATAGCTGACCTGTCTCTTGTAGGACAGGTGCCTTTGTTAAAGCTAACAATAAATCCAAATCAATCGTCTCTGCCATTAAAGCACCTAGCTTGTCAAAAAATGTATCAAGCTCACCTCGTTCAATCGCTGGAATAAGCCCTAAATGACGACTTGGAATGTCAATGCCTGTTTCTCGCTTTAAATAGCCGATAACAGGAATACCACATTCTTGCTCAATCGCAGCTTTGGCAATTTCATAGTGACCGACACTACCTACTTGATTGGCAATAACGCCAACAATAGTAGGCTTGTCAGATAGAAGCTGAAAGCCCTTGACTACAGCAGCTACACTGCGAGCCATACTTGCGCAATTGACGATTAAAATCACAGGGCTTTCTGTAACGACACTGATTTCTGCTGCCGAACCTTCATCCGATAATGGACTTTTACCATCGTAAAAGCCCATCACCCCTTCAATAATTGAGACGTCTGCATCTTTGCTTGCACGTGCAACAATATCTCGGACTGCATCATGCGAAAACATCCAGCTATCAATATTCCGTGATACTCGTCCTGTTACCGCTGTATGATAACTAGGGTCAATATAATCTGGACCACATTTAAACCCTTGCACGACATTGCCTTTTTCTTGCAATGCTTTCATCAGTCCTATCGTGAATGTTGTCTTACCAACACCACTACCTGTCCCTGCAAGTACAAAGCGATTTGTTTGCATAAGCCCCCTCCTTAAAATACTAATCTTGCTACTGAAATCGTAGCATTGCCTGATTTTTTCTTAGTTAATACGAGCGATTCCACCTGTGCATAACGCATCGCAGCTGGTTCACTTACGCCATAAGCCCCTGTATATTTAAAGACCGTTTCAGAGGGTGATGGAAAATTTATTTCATTTAATTGTGCTGGCGTATATGTTACGAACTCCCAATCATACTTTTTCGTTAGTTCAATAAAGCACGTTTCATCTTTCTTCAAATCAATTGTACACAATGCTTTGACACTTTTTTTCGATAGCTTTAATTCAGCTAGTGTTTCATCAATCAGCTGTTCAATTTCCTCAACAGACGTCCCACGGTTACAACCCATACCAAGGACAACTGATTTTGGTCGATAAATAACACCATTCTCTAACAGCACTTCTTCCTCTTGTTCAATGAGTCGGTCGGTAATCAATAGCGTAGCATGCGGTTGCGCTAAAATTGCCGCTTGTGTTGAAGGATAAATTTTTATTTGTTCCGGCATTGGCGTATCACGCATCCACCAATCACGTTCACCCGTTTCCTGTACAATCGCCACATGTTCTTCATTAACGACTGAGGCACTAACTGGTGTTAATTTATCAGCACTGTCCCATACCCAGCCAAAACGTGCCCCAAATAAATCAACGGGAATTGTTTTTTGAACGTCAGAAGCTGTTGTGATAATAGGATTTGCTCCTAGTGCCGCTGCCACTTCATGTGTTAGCTCATTGGCGCCACCTAAATGGCCCGATAACACACTAATGACATTCTCGCCTCTATCATCAATCACTACAACACCTGGGTCAGTCTTCTTATCTTGTAAAATAGGTGCAATCATGCGCACAACCGCACCAAGTGAAATAATTAATATTAAGCCTTTATACTGTTTAAAAAGTGTTGGCAGTAATAAACGAACCGTTCCAGTAAAAAGCTGAATATGCTTTTCATCTTCGTCGCCCTGTTCAAACTTACTCATATAATATAAATCGCTTGCTGCAAAAGTCTGCTGTAGTTTGCGTCCGATTTGCACACCATGCTTGGTAATGGCAACCACTGCATAGGGATTGCGCTGCTCCACTTCAGGTAGCATACCTTCTTGTAATTCAATCACTTGTCTTCACACCTTTGCGGAAGCCATGTGTAAAGGTCGCATCATATAATTTCGAACGGTACTCATCCTTATCATGAATATCCGGGTCTAATGCCCATCCTGCTAAAATCATGGCATGCTTGCGAATACCATTGACACGCATTGCCTCATCTAGCTCAACTAATGTCGTACGGACAATTTTTTGATCTGGCCATGTGGCACGTTGAATAACCGCAACCGGTGTATGATCAGCCCATCCAGCACTTTGCAATTCTTTGACGATTTTTTTTGTTAGCGTGGCACTTAAGAACAGCGCAATTGTACAATGATGGCTAGCAAGATCTCGTAGCTTTTCAAACTCTGGTACAGGAGTACGTCCTTCTGCACGTGTTAAAATAAGCGTTTGTGTTAAATCAGGAATCGTTAACTCGGCACCAATCGCTGCGGCTGAAGCAAATACCGAACTAACCCCCGGAATCACTTCGTAGCCAATTCCTTCCTTCTTTAATAATGCAACTTGCTCCATAATGGCACCATACATCGCTGGATCACCTGTATGCATACGCGCGACTACTTTCCCTGCATTGACACGCTCAACCATGACGGCAACCATTTCTTCTAAATGCATGCCGGCTGTTCGAATTACTTCCGCATCTGGCTTTGCTTTTGCGATCAGGTCTTCATTTACTAATGAATCTGTATACATCACAACGTCCGCTGTTTGTAGCATATGTAAACCCTTGACAGTTATTAAATCGGGGTCCCCTGGGCCTGCACCGACAATATATATTTTTTTCATTATTTACGCACCACCATTAACGTTAAATATTCTAAATCAACACCGTCTAGTTCACGTACATCCCAAATAATTTCCTCATCAGATGTTACCTTTGTGACAACGGAAGCTTTATCAAGTAAATCTAAATCACGCAGTACTTCTAACATTAAATCAATTACTTTTGCTACTTTTATAAATACGACAGCATCATGGCTTTCTATCGCTTCACGCATCGCTTCATAATTATCATGGGCTGGTATAATGGCAACTCGATCATCTCCATCAGCAAGGGCAATGCCTAAACGAGACGCAGAACCGTTGAATGAAGAAATGCCCGGTACAGTGCGAATTTCTACATCTGGATGCATGTCCTGCATAAGCTTCATCATATGGATAAACGTACTATATAGCAGAGGGTCCCCTTCTGTCACAAACGCTACGTCCTTCCCTTCTTGCAATTTACCATAGACCAGTTCAACAGACTTCGTCCATTCACGCTCTAAGACGGCTTCATCTTTTGTCATGGGGAAAACGAGACCTAGCATATCTTTTTCCTCTGGGTTGATATAAACATCTACAATACGATGCGCGTAACTTTTGCTACCTTTTAACTTTTTAGGGTACGCAATAACAGGCGACTCCTGAATAACGCGGAATGCCTTTACTGTAATTAATTCTGGATCGCCAGGACCAACGCCTAAGCCATATAAAATGCCAAGATTACTCATGATTTTCTTCCTTTCGATATGCCGAAATAATATAAATTGGGTTTAATGGGACAAAGCGCGTCATATCTAAAATTGGTTTACTACGCGCAAGTTGTGCCTGTAAAATTTCCACTGCAAAGCCACATGTCTTAAACGCCTCGACTGCTTTATATAAATTTTCAATAGTTGCCGCATTTAAGACAATGCGACCATTTGGCTTTAAACGGGTACAACACAACTGTAATAGCTCGACCATTTCCCCGCCTGTACCGCCGATAAAAATGGCATCTGGATCTGGGAATTGTTCTAGTCCAGCTGGCGCTTTACTATGAATAGCTGTTATATCAACACGGAATTTTTGTTGATTTTGCAGACAGTTTTCTAAATCAGGTGCATTTTTTTCCACAGCGAAAACTTGTCCTTCTGGTGCAAGTTTTCCTGCTTCAATGGCCATGGAACCTGTGCACGTACCTACATCCCAAATCGTACTGTCCTTTTGAAGTTGCATTGCTTGCAAACTTAATACACGGATTTCCTTTTTCGTAATAAGTCCTTTGTCCGGCTTACGTTGGGAAAACGCTTCATCATCAATGCCAAGTGCATAGCGCTTTGGAGCTGATGTTTGCTGTAAAATCACGACATTTAGCGGGGAAAACTTTGCTTCTTCTAATTCATCAAGAGAGTACCAGCCATATTTTTCTTCAGCACCTTGTAAATTTTCTGCAACAAAAGCACGGTATTCCGTCATGCCAAAATGCTTTAAATAACGTGCAAGCACATTTGGATTATTATCAGCATCAGTCAGCAATGCCACTTTCTTTTTACCATCAATACGTTGTGCCAGACCTTTTATTGGGCGCCCATGAATACTTGTTACATAGGCATCCTGCCAGCTCTCACCCATTTTTGAAAAGGCAAGCTGTACGGAACTCATATATGGATACACTTCAATCGTAAGCTTTTTTGCTAAATAGCCACCGATACCGTAAAAAAGTGGATCCCCCGACGCTAAAATAACGGTCTTTCTCGTTTCTTGAGATAGTCTTTCAACGAGCGATGAAAGACCACCCTTAATGACGATTTTTTCGCCTGCAAAGCTTGGGAAAAAATCAAGGACACGCTCACCACCAACGAGCACTTCACAGTCTGTAATCCACTTTCTATACTGAGGAAGTAAACTTTCCTGTCCGTTATCCCCGATCCCAATCAATTTCATCGATTGATGCAATGTCATCAGCCCTTCCTAGTAATTGTCCCTGCATCGAATAAATCGATGTAGAGAGCGTCAAGCCACCTCTAATATGGTGTAATGATGAATAACAACACGCTTCACATAAATGATGAAAGAATGCATCATAACCTTTATCCGCCATCATTTCACCAACTTGAGAGGCGGTATTCGCTGCTCTAACTTGTTCAACAGTCTCTTCATCTGCCCCAATATCTGTAGCTAACTGTGCTAAAAAATTAAAATCAATCGCAGCACTTTTGGAGTGCACCATCATCACCCCTTGCGCTACCTTTGAAAATTTCCCCATCATGCCAACGAGCGATACGCGCTTAATGCCAAGCCGTTTACAATGCTTTAACGTAAAGCCGACAAAATCACCCATTTCAATAAATGCTTCCTCAGGTAATGCAGGATACTCAGCCATGCCAAACTTTTCGCTACGTCCACCTGTTGTCACGACAACATGGTCACAGCCAGCAGCCCTTGCAACACTAATAGCTTGGACAATGCTTGCCATATAAGCGGAACTCGAAAAAGGCACGACGGTTCCCCTTGTGCCTAAAATGGAAATGCCACCAAGTATGCCGAGCCGTCCATTTAATGTTTTTTTCGCTATTTCCTCACCATCTGGTACAGAAATAACTACATTAACGCCGCGTGTAATTTGAAAATCATCTAGCACATCTTGCACGGTACTATGTATCATCTTACGAGGTACAGGATTGATGGCGGCTTCTCCAACAGCAACGGGCAAGCCGGGCTTTGTTACTCGCCCGACCCCAATACCCCCATCTAAATGAATCCCTGGTGTATCAGCCCAACTTACCGTACCAATAATGAGGGCTTTATGTGTTGCATCTGGGTCATCACCAGCATCCTTTATTGTTTCGCAACTTACTTCGTTATGACCGAACGTACATTTTTCTATCGTAAACGTTGCATCTCGCCCTATTGGCAGATGAATCGTACTCGTTTCTTGTTCTTCATTCGTAATAAGTGCTAGCAAAGCGGCCTTCGTAACGGCTGTTGCACAGGCTCCTGTTGTATAACCGTGACGCATGTCTTTAGGATCCTTTTTTGGCTTCCGCTCCATTATTTTTTCGCCTGTTCGTCCGCTAATAATGAAATGGCATTTAATGCAGCAACCGTCACTGTACTACCGCCTTTACGCCCAACATTTGTAATATATGGAATACCTTCTATTTTCAATAACTCTTCTTTCGACTCCGCTGCTGAAACAAAGCCTACTGGCATACCAATAATTAAATCTGGCTTTGCTAAACCTTCTTTGATTAGTCGAATTAATTCTAGTAAAGCAGTTGGGGCATTCCCAATCGCATAAATACCACCTTCGTGTAATTTTGACGCTTTTTGCATCGAGATAATAGCGCGTGTTGTATTTTGTTTTTTCGCTTCAATCGACACATCTTCATCTGCGATATAGCAGTGTAAATCTCCGCCATGTTTTTGGAAACGTTTTTTACCTGAACCACTTTCTATCATTTGCACATCTGCAATAACATGACGTCCTGCAAGAATTGACTTAATCCCTGCTTCAATCGCTCCTGGTGTAATAATTACACTACGTCCTAATTCAAAGTCTGCCGAAGCATGGATTATGCGGCGGACAACTTTCCACTCATCCTCTGAAAAATCATGTTCGCCCATTTCCTCTGCAATAATTGAGAAACTATAATCATAAATTTTATCTGGGTCTACTGTTAATGGTTTAAAATCTGTTTTGAAGTCCATTTAAATTGCCTCCTAAAGTATGTTTTGCACAGCCTGAAGTACGTCCTCAAATGAGGAATATTGCTGGCCGTATTGGATATTTGGTCGTGCTATTAAAATCGTTTCGATACCACATGCTAGAGCGGCTTCTAGTTTTTCATCTACTGAGCCCACTTTGCCACTTTCTTTTGTAATCATTAAAGTGACATCATATTGGCGGAATAATGCTTCGTTTAACTCTTTTGAAAAGGGTCCTTGAATAGCTACAATATCTCGTTGTGCCACACCAAGCGCTTCACATTTTTCCATATTATCAAGGCGAGGCAGCATACGTGCAATGACACGAGTATGTTCTAACCCTTGCAAGACCTTTGTAAATGTAGCAAGTGTTTTACTACCTGTTGTCAGCATAATGACGCCTCGTTTTGTCGCAGCTAATTGTGCTGCTTCCTCATAATCTTTAACGACTGTAATCAGTGGATGTTCGTAATGCTCATTTGCGCGTTCATAGCGGATATATGGAACACCTGCACTTTTTGCCGCTGCCATGGCATTTTTAGAAGCTTCCTCTGCAAATGGGTGCGATGCATCAACGACTAAACGATCCCCTCGTTCAGTAATAAGTGCAGCCATCTCCTCTGCCGTCAATCGACCGACTAAATGAGGCAGTCCAACTTGTGCCAGACTTGTAGCAGCTGAATCCGTGACAACGGTAGCTGTAACAGCATAGCCTGCTGACTGCAATGCAAGTGCAAGATTTCTTGCATCGCTTGTCCCTGCTAACATGAAAATCATTTCACTAGCTCCTCTTCATGATGGTGGTCATGATCGTGGTGGTGATCGTGATCGTGGTCATGATGATGATGGTGATGACCATGGTCGTGGTCATGGTCGTGATGATGCTCCACGAATGCCGATGCATTAATACGGTACTGACATGTATCACAGTTCATTTTTACGTCTCCTGCAATGGCCTCTTCCATACGATCTAGCAACACCGTTTTTAATTTTGGATGGTAGCCAAAGTAATCCGCCAATTGGATGTCTAAATCAGCATATGTGGCTGCATAGCTCTTTTGCATCCCCTCCATACGCTCCATTAAGATCCCTGTAAATAAGAAATACGGCAACATAATAATCTTTTTCGCCCCAAGACGATAACAGCGTTCGATTCCTTCGTCCACTGTGGGATTCGTTACGCCCATAAATGCACACTCCACTGTTAGGACATCTAACTGTTCCCAAAGCAAACGACCAATTTTATAAAAATCACTGTTTGCATCCGCATCACTTCCACCGCGGCCGATAAATAAAATCGCAGTATCTTCTTGTTTTTCTTTAATATTCAAGCCTGTTCCTGATAAACGTTCTGTTAAAATATTTAACACTTCTTCATGCACACCAAGTGGTCGCCCATATGTAAAAGTTACATCCGGATATTTTAAACGAGCTGCATCAATCGCTGCAGGGATATGAATTTTTGAATGGCCTGCTTGCAATAAAATAATGGGCACAGCATACACCTCTGTAGCGCCACGCTTTACACATGCATCAATACCTGCTGGAATATTAGGTGCTTCAAATTCTAAAAAGCAAGTTTCAACGATATAGCTGTCGTCAATTGAAGGAGTCAATTGTTGAATAAACGTGCGTACCTCATCATTTCCTGCTGCTAAACGGCTCCCATGGCCAATAAATAAAATTGCTTTCATTTCTTTTCTCCTCACTAGTCGCCGCACGGTGCTGGCTCTACTTTTATTTTGGATGACATATCTTGATACGTAAAATGCAATATTTTTTTCACTCGTTTAAAATACTTAAACAAGCGTTCATTTGGATGTGCATTTGCCTTATATTCCTCGATAATCGCTGTAATAAGCGGAATAAGCTGTTCTGGCTCTAACCCCTCTACGACAGGCTGTGCTGCGTGTGCTGTTCGACCTACTGGCTTTGCTCCGATAAAGACATCAAATTTACTTTTGCGATAAACAATACCGATATCATCAAACACAGCACGATAACACGCCATACCACAGCCATTAAAGCCAATATTTAATGTTTTCGGCAATGACAACCCACCAAGTTTTGCTTGAAGTTCTTCTGCATATGGGATGGAATCAGCCTTCTCCCCATAACAGAAATCACATGCCTTTAATGACAAGACATCCCCAATTGGTGAGAGTAAAAACCCTACTTCTTTCAACTTCTCTGTTATCGCTTGTGGTTCTGTCGTTGGGATTTTTAAGTGAATTTGATGGTCTGGCGTATACTCCATCGTGCCTTCATCTCCCACAACTTCAGCCAATGCCATCATCTGCTGTGGTGTAAAAAATTTATTTGCTACCCCAGGGCTAACAGCTAGTTCAAAAATTGACTCCATTTTTTGTTGAACTAGCTTTGGTGTGGCTTTTGTTGCAGTTGTCCCCTGCACCATTGCAAGTGCTGTTGCTGCCATTTCTAAAGACGATTTTGTCGGTGTTGATACAGGCGTAATGGCAATATTACTTTTCATCCGTCCTGCATTTGGATCTGCCGCAAAATCATGGCTTGCAGTACCTGTTTCTTGGTTCATTGCCCACGGTTCATTTTCTTCTCTTAAACGCTGATGAGGACGTAAAGGCTGTTTTTCTTCCCCGAGCGTATATTTACGTTGATAGCCTCGCGGTGTAATCATTTTATTATCATAGAAAAACGTCGAAGAGTTGCCGATAATAACCGTTGTTAACATGCCGATATCATGCTCAAGCATCTCTGCTAAAGTCGTCATCGTAATTTCCTGACGCTCTCGGTAGGCACTCTTGACAAGACCTACAGGCGTATCAGGCGAGCGATATTCAAGTAAAATTCGCTGGGCTTCTACAATTTGACGTGTACGGCGACCACTTTTTGGATTATATAAAGCGATGACAAAATCTGCCATAGCTGCTGCTTCCACACGCTTGGCGATTAAATTCCATGGCGTTAAATGGTCACTTAAACTAATGGTACAAGAGTCATGCATAATCGGTGCACCTAGTAAACTTGCACAGGAATTAATAGCTGAAATACCTGGTACGATTTCGACTTCAACACCTGTTGCTTCTGTCCAACCAAGCTCAATAAGCACTTCATAGACAAGCCCCGCCATCCCATATACACCCGAATCTCCACTTGAAATAACGGATACAATATTGCCAGCTTCCGCTTGACGTACTGCTTCTTGCGCTCGTGAAACTTCTTCTGTCATGCCCGTACTAACAATCGACTTTGCACTAACTAAATCTTGAATAAGCTCAACATACGTTTTATAGCCAATAATAAATTCACTTTGTTGCAGTGCCTCCACAGCACGAGTCGTAATATGGTTAAAATCACCAGGGCCAAAGCCCACAACAAAAATCTTTCCTTTTTGCGCCATTTTTTACCCCTCTTTCACCTTATCGATGCCTTTAATGGCTGTTGTTTGCGGTGTACGCTGTAATGTACCTTCTTTCAGTGTAAAAACATGTTCACTATGTAAAGAGTCATGGTTTAAATCTTGTACAAGTGTTCTTCCGTGTTCAACCGATGGCACACGATACCAATTTCCTTGTGGATAAGCGATGACAACACAGGCATCTTTGCATCTGCCATTACAGCGCGTTCTTGTCGTATGTATTTCCTTATCAAGTGCTAATTTCTCGATTTCATCTCGTATTGCTAGGGTAATTTCCTCTGCCTCTTTTTTCATGCAGCTACTGCCATTACAAATAAAAAGATGCGTTTTCATTCCCTCTAAGTTCCAAGTTGTCATTGCTTTTCTCCCCTCATTTACTTTTAGGAAAAAGAAAAAACCTTCACTCTATATCGAAGAGTAAAGGTTTTGTAGAAGCCAAAATAAAAACGAATATACACGTATCCGCTCTCGCTTCACTTCTCCCTCCGAAAAGTTTGCATGCCATCAATAAGCAGGTTTCCTGACTTAAGCTTCCTTTTACTCTCGCGCCTTCCCAAGTTTTCAGTGGCATTGCGATTTCATCAGCTATTACAGTAGCGGGGGCTGTATCGGATTTACACCGATTTCCCTATTATCTCGAACTTTTTCGAGCACTTATAGATGTATCTATATTAAATTGAAATGCTGTAAGTTTTTAAAATGAATTGAAAAACTGTCTCTATCATAGCCTATTTTTTTCATACTTTTCAACATTTCTTTTTCATTTATTAGATTTTTAATAAAATTTCAACAAGTATTTCATTGATAGCGACCGTTATTCTCTTGTATTTATCTGAATTTTCTAGAATGTCAAACAACGAAAAAATTTTTTTATAAAAAAAGGATAGCTTGCGAATGGAAAAACATGTTACACTGTGTCGTGAAATCTCACAATTTCATCTTTTTTCGGTGCGAAGTGTAGCCATTTCGCTTAAAAGGGAAGCCGGTTCAAGTCCGGCGCGGTCCCGCCACTGTACTAGGGAGTTTTATAGAGAATGTCACTGTCCAATGGACGGGAAGACCTATAAAACGTTGAACTAAAGCCAGGAGACCTGCCGAAAAAAACGTGATCGTTTCAACCTACGAGGATAGGTGTGCGGCTTAGCAGATGATGATTCTATTTGCTTTTTCAGCTATGCACTTTTCCTAAATTAGGAGAAGTGCTTTTTTTATTGCGCACGCTACATTCGAAAATTTTGATTTAAGGAGGAGAGATTTTGAAATTATCTTTTTGGAAACTTAGTTACTTCCTACTAGCATTTTTACTAGTACCAAAACAAGCATTTGCCATGCACATCATGGAAGGATTTTTACCGATTGAATGGGCGATATTTTGGTGGATTATTTCGATTCCATTTATTATTTTAGGGTTACGCTCAATTCGCAAAACAATTGATGAAAACCCTGAAACGAAAATGATATTAGGGCTATCAGGGGCATTTGCATTCGTCTTATCTGCATTAAAGATTCCATCTGTTACGGGCAGTTGCTCACACCCTACTGGTGTTGGACTTGGCACAGTCCTGTTTGGCCCATTAGCAATGAGTGTGATTGGGACAATCGTCTTATTATTCCAATCGTTACTATTAGCGCATGGTGGCATTACCACTCTTGGCGCAAATGCTTTTTCCATGGCGATTGTAGGACCAATGATTGCGTATGCTGTTTTTAAAGGTGCTCAAAAAATCGGTCTATCCTTTTCTCTCGCTGTCTTTTTTGCAGCAATGCTTGGGGATTTGGGTACATATGTTGTCACATCCGTTCAACTTGCACTTGCCTTCCCTTCAGAAGTGGGAGGCTTTATGGCTTCATTCACGAAATTCGCAGGGATTTTCGCGTTAACACAAATTCCTCTAGCGATTAGTGAAGGGATTTTAACTGTCATTGTGATGAATTTCTTAAAAAAATACAATGTAAGCGAATTAAAAGCTTTACGTGTTTTCTCTGCAAAGGAGGCACATTAACATGAAGAAAAATTTACTGTTATTAGCTATTGTGATATTTTTAGCAATCATCCCTCTATTCATCCAAAAAGGCGCTGAATTCGGCGGTGCTGATGGTGAAGCTGAAGCAGCCATTGGTGAAATAAACAAAGAATACGAACCATGGTTTGAAAGCTTATGGGAGCCACCAAGTGGTGAAATTGAAAGTCTATTATTCGTCTTACAAGCCGCTATTGGCGCTGGTTTTATTGGCTATTTCGTGGGCTATATGCGCGGTAAGCATAAAGAAGGTTAAACGATGTTACTCATTGATAAGTATGCTTATATGAATAAACTAGCGTCCGTTCATCCGTTAGAAAAAATGACGTTCTCCCTTGGGTTGTTGCTATTGTCGCTTATCATGAGAGATGAACAAATTTCACTCATTACATTTCTTGTAATGAGTGCTTTTATCATTTTAGGCGCAAAAATTCCTTTACAATATTATGCAAAACTCCTGCTTTTACCGAGTTTTTTCTTGCTCTCCAGTTTACTATCTATTTTGATTTCGATTGCACCTGCTGCTAGTATTTTGCCGGCGCATCTATGGACATTTTCGCTAAGCCAGTGGACCATTTTTATAGGAAATGACAGCTTGATAACAGCGCGGCACCTGTTTTTCACCGTTTTGGGCAGTATTAGTTGTTTATATTTTTTAATTTTAACGACTTCCGTACAATCCATTTGTTATGTCTTACGGCAATGGCGGTTGCCAGCTTTATTTGTGGAGTTGGTAGAGCTAACATACCGTTTTATTTTTATCTTTTTGAACAGCATGCAAAAAATTCATCTTGCACAACAAGCACGTCTTGGTTATCAATCACCCATGCAATGGCTTCGGTCGATTTCCATGCTTATTGCAGCACTGTTTGCCGAAATGTTCCAACGCAGTCGCGAACTAAATAATGCGATGCAGGCACGCGGTGGCGAAGCTGTCTATTGGCAGGAAAGTAGTAGCTACAACAAGAAAAACTGGTTAGGCATTGTTATTATTTTCGTATCCCTCATTATCTATGGAGGTATTTCTCATGACTGAGCTTTATTTTAATCTTCAACATTTATCTTATGCTTATGCAGACGGCACTCAAGCTTTAACAGATATTACTTTGCAAATACCAAAGGGAAAAAAAATTGCCCTGCTTGGTCACAATGGCGCAGGTAAATCTACGTTATTTCAGCATTTAAATGGTATTTTAAAACCGACAGCTGGCACTATTTCTTTTTGTAACGAAACGCTTAGCTATTCTAGAAATGCATTAGCAACATTACGACAACAAGTTGGCATCGTCTTCCAAGATGCGGACAATCAACTTTTTTCTGGTACCGTCAAGCAAGACATAGCTTTTGGGCCATTAAATCTTGGCTGGTCAAACGAAAAAATTGAAGAAAAAATCGCGTGGGCTGTTGCGCAAACAGAGGTTGAAGCATTACTTGATAAGCCTATTCACTTTTTAAGCGTCGGACAAAAGAAACGTGTTGCCATGGCTGGTGTGCTCGCAATGGAACCTTCCGTCTTACTATTAGATGAACCGACTGCTGGGCTAGATACTTATTATGCGGCACAATTTTTACAGTACTTAGCTAAATTAGAAGATGGGCAACGTACGTTTTTATTAGCGACACATGATATCGCTTTAGCCTATGAATGGGCGGATCAAATAATCGTGATGGAGGCAGGGAAAATCATTTATAATGGGGATCCAATCGACATGTTCTACCAAGAGGAATTGCTTGAAAAAGCCCACCTTGAACGACCATGGGTATTTGAAATGACGCTTGCCTTACAAACAAAAAAACTATTGGGCGACAATATAGCAATGCCTCGTTCCAAAAAGGATTTACACAAACTTATTGAACAACTTTAAGAACGTATCGAGCATAACGAGTACTAGATGCTAGTTGTCGCCATACACTCCTTCTTAAGGAACAAATCTAGTAGCCACCACCCTCATCTATGAATATTTACCAACCTTGCCATATCCCGTATGCAACGAACCGTGTTGTTGTCAAACACCCACCGTTACATACGGGACGATTAATATTCCTCCGTCTTTCACTCCGCAAAAGAACGATGAACAACTCATGCGAAAAAACCTATAAAACTTTCATTTATAAAACAATATACTAGTTATAACAAAAAAACTTGTAAAAAAATTTTATTGTGGTATGAAACCTTTCTCTTTACCATCCGTTATAAATATTGTAGTTTATAATTTTTTAAGGAGGTAAAAACAATTGAAAAACTGGGTGATGAAATCAATCGCTGTCGTAGCATGTTCTGCCTTACTGGTTCCTGCTGCTTCTGCCTTTGCTGAAGCACCACAGAACCCAGAATCAGTAAAAACTATGCTCGCTAGCAACAACAAACAAGGAGCGAAGCAGTTCAAGCAACAAACAGGAGGAAACGAATGGATTAGTGATAATACGATTATCGTGAAACATTCGGGTCTTGCTAAGAACGTACATAGTAAAATAGGTGCAAAAGTTATTCGCTCCATTCCTTCATTAGGTTACGATGTAATCCAACTTAAAAAGGGACAATCGTTAACAGAGGTTGTTTCCTACTACGCCAAGCAAAAAGGTGTAAAAAGTGTATCCCCAAGCTACAAATATCATTCCTTTAACACTATTGTAGATCCAAAGAAAAAAGATATGTATCATTTGCAGCTACTGGAAATTGATAAAGCACTAGCATTAGCTGGCAATCATGATGTAAAAGTAGCCGTTATCGATTCGGGTGTAGACTATAAACATCCCGATTTGCAAGCGCAAGTACTGCCACCATATAATGCGGTAAAACCTGCCGACTCTCCTGTTGCTGATCCACACGGCACGCATGTCGCAGGCATTGTTGGCGCAACAAAAGATAATGGAATTGGTGGGCACGGGATATCTCCTAATGCCAAAATTCTGCCAATAGACGTCTTTAACGGACAAGAAGACGCTAGTGACTTTGCCATTGCACAAGGTATTCTTTATGCCGTCGAACAAAAAGCAGATGTGATTAATATGAGTCTTGGTGGCTATGGCGAGTCTCCTTTAATAGAGGAAGCTGTAAAAAAAGCGCTTGACAATGGGATTACCATTGTAGCCGCTGCAGGCAATGAATCAACCGATCGATACTCCTTCCCTGCTTCTTTTGAAGGTGTTATTAGCGTTGGTGCTACAAATGAACAAAATAAATTAGCAAGTTTCTCAAATTATGGCCCTTCAGTAGACATCGTTGCACCAGGTGAGGATATTTATAGTACCGTTTATGATGAAAAAAAAGGATCTTCTTTTGCTATATTTAGTGGGACATCAATGGCATCACCTGTTGTTGCAGGTGTAGCGGCACTATTAAAATCTAAATACCCTAATTTAAAGCCTTATGAAATAGAAGCGATTCTTGAATTGACTGCTAAAGATTTAGGAGAACCAGGCTACGACCTTACGTATGGACATGGCCTGGTTGATCCTGTTAAAGCACTACAATTTGATATTAATAATCTACCTAAACGCTATAACGAAACAAAAGAACAACGGTTGAATAACGCCAAAGTACTGAAAAAGAATGTTCTAAATACAGAAAAAGGTGAGTTTAGGCTTCCAGAAGAGAAAAAATGGTACAAGGTTGATTTAAATGCGAATGAATATGCTCAATTATCTTTAAAAGGTGCCGAAAATTACGATTATGCATTTGATTTATACTTCTACCCTACTGGTTATAGTGGCGATGTAGAACCGATTAAAGTAAATGATGTGCGCGTGAACCAACAAGAGGGCTATCTATATAAAGCTGAGCAACAAGGAACACTTCTTATTGGTGTAAAAGACCATAATGGAGGCTATAGCTTAAAGGGCAAGTCTTACTTTACATTTACAGCTCAAACAACAAACACATTACCAATTGATAATTTAACGACGATCGATCAAGCAGTGGCGATACAAAAATTCCCATTCAATACACAAGGGAAAAACTATACACTGCTTTCTAAAGATCATGAGAGCGACCAAGACTATTTCACATTCACTGTTTCAAAGCCAACGACGTTGAAATTTGATTTATCTGGTATCCCTGGTGTAACTGCATCTTTAGAACTTTATCTAAAAACAGATTTTGAACATGAACCTTCAGAACAAGGTGACGATAAAGAAGATGATGAACGCCTCCCAATCTCGGCATTAAGCAGCAAAACAAAAGGCGAAGGAGTTAGTCTTATTGTCGATGTCGAACCTGATGAAGAATATGTCCTTAGCGTTACAAATAACAGTGATAACGATTCTTCATTCGAGTCTTTCTTAATGTTTTTAAGTGGCGGCATTGACAATGAAGAAAACGATAGAATTAACGAGTCCATTTTTCCTTACACATTAACTGGTGAAGTCGTTTATTTACCTGAAGATGAAGACGGTCTTCCATTAATTGAACCGACACAAGAAGCCGAGGAAAATAATTCTTCCTCACCTGCTCCATCGAAAACAAAAAAACGTCAACAGAACTTTAACAAAAAACTATTTTCAAGTATAGAAGTATCTGATGAAGAAGAGGACTCAAAAGTAATTTTGGAGCATGCAATTCCTTATACGATTGGTAAAGAATACAAGGCATACTTCCAAACAGATGAGGATATCGACTATTTTATTTTCACACCACAAGAAGATGCCATCTATAGTTTCCAACTTCAAAAAGGCAAAAATCAAAGACCAACTGGTAGTATTTTAGAATATGATGAGGAAACGAAAGAATTGCAACTAATTTCTTCATTAACGAATGATCCAGCGATTATTTCACGACTCTACGGCATAACAATCAATGAAAATGATCCCAAGACAATTGCATTGAAAAAGGGCAAAACTTATGTTGCTAAAGTCTTAAATTTCGGAGATCGTTCTACCGAACCATATATTTTTAAAGCAAATAAAATTGCAGCAATTCCCCAAGACCAAAATAAAGAAATCAATACAGCTGAAAATGCCCGTTCAATTGAATCTGGTACCAACTATCAAAATAAACTCGTTTTTTATGATGATACAAATTATTACTACTACAAACATCAGGGCGAAGATACAGTATTAAGTCTTCTCATCAATTCCGAGCCATATACAAATAAGCAAGGAACGTCATTACCAAGAGAGCTACAAATAGATTTGAAATTTATGGGCTCTATCATTGAAGATACTAATGGTAATAAACAAATTGACGGCAATGAAATGCAAACAGAAATTCCATTTGGTCAAGGTGAAAGCTTTTTTGAAAGGCTGCTCGGTATATCAGGGACATCTGCGCTAAATACTTCATTTAAAGTTAAAAAAGATTATGGTTACTTTATTGCTGTTAATACAATCGATAACGGCTTAGTTTCGACTCAGCCATATAATTTAACGCTCTTTGACCATAAAAAGAAGGATGAGGATGCGGATTCTAAATTAGTCAATGGTATACCTACAAAGCCATCTTCACTAACGAAAACAGACGATAAATGGGTAGCTACTCAATATTTCAACGCAAATGTACCGTTTGGTGATAAGGACTATTTTGAATTCTACAATGACAGTAAGCGCCATGTAACGTTCACCTTACTAACCGAAAAAGGTTTGGATGGTGTCATCCGTATTATTGATGCTAAAGGACGCACAGTAAAAACCATCGATTATTACGGTGCCGATGATGCCGAACTAGGTATCGTACCATTGGAGCCAGGAACATATTATATTGAAGTTAGTGAAGCAAATGGTCGAGCAAGTACACAACCGTATACACTGGCAATACAGTAAATGCATTACCTTTCTGTCAATAGAAAGAGGCTGGGACAAAAGAGAAAAAGTGTTAGATTGAACCTAATCAATCTAACACTTTTTTGCTATGCCGTTGTTGTCCGCTACGACGGTGCTTTCCGCGGGCACACCGTAAGCCGCAACCCTCGCTACGCGCGGTCTGTTGCGTCTAACATTATGTGCTGTTCCCGCTGGAGTCACCGCCTTCGCTACCAACAACTAGTAAACATTTCTAATTTTTCAAATTGCAAAAGCAAGAATAGCTAAGGTCTCCATATAGCAAAAAATTATGAACACCTTTCGTCTGTTTCTTAAATTTTTTTAGTTATGTCCCAGCCACTTTTCATAATTACCATTCATTTAACCAAAATACTTTACATAATTACAATATTGATCTTGTATCATATTCAAATTTTCATATAATTTACGCGCATGTACATTGTCAGCAGCGGTTTGCAGTGTCACATAACGTGCCGATTGCTGCTCACAATATTGAAACACTTTTTCCATCAATGCTGTGCCTACCCCTTGGCCCCTCGCTTCATCCGTTACATAGATATCATTTAGTATATAAGCACGCTGTAATGCGATAGAAGAAAACGTTGGGTACAGTTGTGCAAACCCTATTGATTTCCCATTTTCCACAGCAATAAAAATAATGGATTCTTTTAAAGCCATCCGTAATTGGATAAATGCTTTGGCACTACTAATATCCGATTCTAGTCCATAAAACTGCCGATACTCATCAAATAGCACTGTTACATCTTCTAATTCATCCATTGTTGCGTGAAGTATTTCCATTTCATTCTTCTCCCCTTATGTCTACCCATGATGGTCTTAAAATGTATGTAGCTAGTGTTCATTATAAAGGAAATGATAGGATAAAGATATTGTCAATAGTACCTCACTAGTCCTATACAACATTCAAAAGGTGCCACCTTTGAGGTCACGAAGGACTTCAAAAATAGCACCCTTTCTTTAATGGAAATATTGATCTACACGTTGTATTACTTCATCAGCGGAAAGCCCAGCTGCATCGATAATAGGACCTGCCATAATAGGATCACTAATGCCCATGACATCTCTATCTTGTCCTGTAATTACGCAAGCATCACATTTTTTTGCATCTGCTTCATTACGAAGCTGAATCACTTCATACCCTTTTGCTTTTAAAGCATCTTCTACGTTTGATAATGATTGTTCAACACCAATAATTTTAGACATTCTTCTTCCACCTCCTATATGTTAATGTGCCATATAGGTTACCTAATTATTCACTTATTTTATATTTTATTATGTACAAATAACACAGGCTTCAGATAGCTACAAAATCACCTAACAATATACATATAATCCAATTCCACATGATATACTGTAAAAAAGTTTTAAGCTTTAATCACTAACAGGATGGGAGGATAAACATGATCTATAGTAAAACGGCCAAAACAATAGAAACAGAGCGCTTACTGCTTCGTCTATTTCAGGAATCAGATGCACAAGCAGTCAGCAATTATTGTAATAATTATAATATCTATAAAAGCACATTAAATTTACCTTATCCCTATTCATTAGAATGTGCACTCACATGGATCGCAAATCATGAAAAGCATTATGATCTAGATACTATGTATGAATTTGCTATAACAGACAAACAAAGTGGACAGTTATATGGGGCAATCGGTATTTCCAATCATTCACAATATAAAAATGGTGAAATTGCCTATTGGATTGGTGAAGAGCATTGGGGCAATGGCTATGCAACCGAAGCCGCTAAAGCACTAATTGATTTTGTATTTACAGAGAAAAACTATCATCGTGTTTATGCTCGCTATTTTAAATCAAATCCCGCTTCTGGTAAGATTATGGAAAAGTGTGGTATGCGATATGAAGGTACTTTAAAAGATCATATTTATAAAAATAATACATTTGAAGATATTGTTTTTTACGGGATTATTAACCCAAAAGAATAAAGGGCAAACGAGGTGCTTACGTCATAAAAACGTAAGCCACCTTATTTAAGATCATCTAAAAAATCTTTACTAAAGCTCGTCTGTGATTGAAAAGATGATCGTTTTGCAATATCTGCTCCTCGTTTAATGATGCCTTTGCCAAATCGTTCTTCTATCTCATCCACTACCTTTAAAATTGGCTCCTCTTTGATATGCTCTTCAAAATTAAAAAATGTTAATTGCTGTGTCATTTCTTTCATATTGCTGACATTCGAAATGGTTACGCCTAATAATCGGACAGGCTCCTCATTCCAATGTTTTTGAAAAAGGCTCCATGCGTGTTCAATAATATCTTCTTTTAAATAAATAGCATTGTTGACCGATTTACTGCGCGTATAGGTTTTCCAATTAGCTGTACGGATTAAAATACTCACCGTGACGCCAGCAAGTTTTTTAGCATTTAATCGATCCGCTACCTTTTCAGAAAGTGTAGTAATAAGCTTATATAATTCACCTCTATCCGTCGTATCGTGCGAAAGTGTTGTCGAGTTCCCTACACTTTTCGTATCATATATTGCCTCGGGATCAACAGGTCGATCATCCTCACCATTCGCCTTCTGTTTCATACGAACACCATTGATGCCAAATTGTTGCTTTAATAGCCGTTCATCCGCCACAGCTAATTCTCCAATTGTTTGTATACCCAACTTTTTCAACTTCTCGGCTGTGCTTTTCCCAATTCCATGCATTTCTATGACATTCAATGGCCACAGTATTGATGGTACATCACGCTTACGTAATATGGTAATTCCCATCGGCTTTTTCATATCGCTTGCCATTTTCGCTAAAAACTTATTCGGTGCAACACCTATTGAACAAGGCAATTGTAGTTCGTTCCAAATGCGGTCTTGTATGCCTTGTATAAGGCCCATTACATTTTGACCTTCTACCATCGGCAATTGCATATACCCTTCATCAATAGAAACTGGTTGAAGAATTTCACTATATTCTTTCAATAAGCTAAAAAATGCTTTTGAAGCTGCTCGATATCGCTCAAAATTCGGTGGCAGAACAATTAAATCGGCACACTTTCTTCTTGCCTCACCAACATTCATCGTTGTATAAACACCACTTTTTCTAGCTTCATAGCTACATGTAATCACGATACCTCTACGCTCTTTTGGATTACCTGCAATGGCGATTGGTTTTCCTTTTAATGAGGGATCGTAAATTTGTTCCACTGAGGCATAAAAGCAATTTAGGTCAATATGCAAAATAATTCTTCCTTTATGCATTTTCTCTCACCTCATTAATTATTATCTACATACATTTTTAAAAGAAAGAATGTATCGTTTCTTCGTCATGTTAATCCTTCAATTTAAACTTTTTCTATAGTTTATCACATATAAGAACTTTTGTTCCTTTTTTCACCCACTTGCATTTTTTGCGACAAAAAAAGTGCAGGTACTGTACAATGATTGCACAATAGCTGCACTGTTATTTTATGTTGTATAGGAACCATTAATTTTCACATAGTCATAGGACAAATCACAACCCCATACAGTAGCTTCTTCCTTGCCTAATCCGAGAGATACTTTAATCTGGATTTCAGAATTCTCAAGATACTCTTGGATGACAGATAAATCGACGGTATCGATTGGTTTCCCTTGATAAATTAACGTTTCACCAAAATAGATGGAGATGTTTTCAGGATTAAGGTCTACTTCATCTTCACATTTACCAATCGCCATGGCTATACGTCCCCAATTGGCATCTTTTCCAAAAATAGCGGTTTTCACGAGTGGCGAATTCACAATACTTTTAGCCACTTTTTTTGCTTGTGCAAAGCTCGATGACGCATTGACAGTGACTTCAACTAATTTTGTAGCGCCTTCCCCATCACGGGCAATTTCTTTTGCCAAGTCAATGCTCATATTATTTAACGCTTCAGTAAATTGCTTGATATCCACTTTTCCTGCTAATCCATTCGCCATAATGGCTACTGTGTCACTTGTACTCGTATCGGTATCGACACTAACCATGTTAAATGAATGATTCACGGCTTCTTTAAAAATTGTTTGTAAAGTCGCGGCTGGAATTTCTGCATCTGTTACAAAGTAGGATAACATCGTAGCCATATTCGGCTCTATCATGCCAGAACCTTTTGCAATACCAACTAGTGTAGCATTACCGACTTTGCATATTTTACATTTTGGATAAGTATCTGTCGTCATAATTGCTTGTGCTGATTTTTCTAAGCCTCCTTCTACTAACTGTTCTTTAAGATTGATGATTCCATTTTTTATTTTATCCATTGGTAATTGATGCCCAATTACACCAGTTGAAGAAGGTAAAATATTTTCAGGTGCAATTGCTAACTCTTGTGCGACCAAGTTGACAATTTCTTGAACATTGCGAATCCCTTCTTCCCCTGTTGCGACGTTCGCATTTTTACTGTTAATGACAAAACATTGTAATTTACCGTTTGCAACATTTTCCTTACCAATGGGGATAGGTGCACCACAAAATTTACTTTGCGTAAACATAGCAGCTGCGTTTGCTACAGTAGATGACATAATAACCGTGAAGTCTAGCGTTTCATCTTTAATACCGAGGTTCTTCACACAAGTATAAAATCCTTTCGGCATCATTGTTTGCATATCATTTTCTTTTTTCCCTAGTTCTTGCATTGCCTATTCCTCCTTTTCAACTTTTAGTCTGCAGTTTCCAAATATTTAACCATCGCTACTTCATCGCAATTATTAATTTTTGGGCAATTCACGCAATCCGTCCAAACCTTTTCTGGCAAATCATCTCTTTTGACAATTTGAAATCCCAGTTTTGAAAAAAACTTTACTTGATATGTTAAGGATATTAATCTTTCCACCCCTAATTTGGGACTCTCCTGAATGATATGTTCCACTAACATTCGACCGATTCCTTTTTGTTGGTAATCTGGATCTACGACTAAGGAACGAACCTCTGCTAAATCTTGCCCTAAGACATGTAGCCCTGCTACCCCAACAACCTTAGCATTGTCCTTAACAACATACAAACACTGTAACTGTTGATAAATTGATAATAAGGAACGAGGTAATACAATCTCTTTATCTGCGTAAATTTTGATTAGTTCATAGACAGGTGTAACATCAGCTGTTGTAGCATTATATATTTTCATAGATTTCTCCTTCTTCTAAAAAAATTAATATGTTATAAATATGCACTAAACTGATTTAAAATGCAATTTGTTTTTGTGAAAATTTACAGAATATTTGAAGCGCGGGTAAAAGTTTATGATTCGCGGGTAAACTTTTGGAAACCGCGCTGTTACGCTCAACAGTAAAAAAGTGTTAGATTGCATGCAATCTAACACTTCTCCCTTCAACTCATTCACTGTTAATCTACAAACGCGTAGTCACCATCACTTTCAAGCAATTCCTTTAACACCGTTAAAGCTTGCTCAAGCTGTGTGCTATTTTCTGGTGCCGTAATTGCCAACCGTACAGCATTTACTGGTTTGGCATTACCTACTGCAAAACGTTCTGCTGCATAGACTTGGACGCCCGCTTTCGAAGCAAGTAATTCAAACTGCACACCTGTAAATTTTTTCGGTAATAGAAGCCATCTAAACATGCATTCAGCATCACCTAAAATATTGTATTCACCTAAATACTGATTCACAAGCGCATTTTGTTGTTTAGCATATAAGCGATGTTTCTCTAATATCGTTTGCGCGACACCATCTTGAATTAGTCTTGCTGTAAGCTCCACCATAACAGGTGATACCGAAATATTGATATTATATAGTGTTTCAATAATTTTCTTTCTTAATGCACTAGGCGTCACAATAAAGGATAACCTTAAACCAGGTGATATCGTTTTGGACACGCTGGCAATATACACTACCTTTTCCGGTGCATAAAAGGCGATTGGCGCTAGTGGTTGCTCCTTCAAAAAGCTATAAATGGCGTCCTCTATCACGATCAATCCTTTTTGCCTTGCCACTTCTGCTATCATTTTTCTTGTTTCCAAAGACATTGTATGGGTTGTAGGGTTATGAAAATCTGGAATCACATAAAGACCTTTAATATGTTCATTTTTACAAGCATACAATAGTCCTTCTTTTGTCATCTCTCCATTTTTTTGCTGAATGGCAACTAGTTGAATACCAAGCATATTGGCTGCCGTTTTGATTCCTGCATATGTAATAGGATCTGTTCCAATACGATCTCCTGGATGAAATAAAGCGGCTAATGTGCCGACAATTGCATTTTGACCTCCTGCACCAAGCAATATTGGTTGATCCGTTTGAAATCCAACCTTTTCTAAAAGTTTTGCTGCTGCTTCAGTTTGCCATGCATTCCCTTCTGGTCGACCATATTGAAATAACTTGCTAACATTAGAATCATTCAGCATTTTCTTCATATAACGTGTTATTTCTTCATTTGCATACGCATCTGGTAAGACCGAACCTAACTCGATTAAATGACCAGCATTACTTGTCGGTAATAAAATTTTATTTGCCGCTGCATCAGAAGAAACAAATGTACCACTCCCGATGGAGGCATAAATTAATCCCTTTTGTCCGCACAGCTTAAACGCTCGTGTAATTGTACTTAAATTGACATCTAAAAAATCAGCCAGTTCTCGTTGTGGTGGCAACTTAGTCCCTGGCAATAAAACGCCTTCCTTAATATCCTGCTCTAACTGCTCTGCAATTGCGATATAGATTGGCGCAGAAATATTGCTTATATTGGGCTTCCAGCTCATTGGGTATTCATCAAATGAGTTAAACGGCATGTTTTAACCCCTTTCTTTTGGATTTGCATACAATATATAATTGTCTTGCATACAATCATAATATTGTATGCAAATGATTACAATGCTATAATTTTTAAAAAATCAGAAAAAGGGACCGATAAAATTATGCAATATTCTGAAAGAATCTTAAACACACCATCTTCATTCATCCGTAATATTTTAAAAGTAACGGATGCCGAGGATGTCATTTCCTTTGCAGGTGGGCTACCAAACCCCATCTCTTTCCCAATCGATGCATTAAAAGCATCTGTTGACCATGCGATTCGTGAAAATGGCAGTCGATTATTCCAATATTCATCTACACAAGGCTATGCACCTTTACGTGAATACATCGCAGCTAAATACAAACGTGTTCATGGGTTAGATATTAGTGCAGATGATATATTGATTACAACTGGTTCACAGCAAGCGCTTGAACTGATTGGTAAAGTACTTATTAATAAAGGGGACGGCATTGTCATTGAGGAACCAGGCTATTTAGGCGCGATTCAAGCCTTCACATTAAGTGAGCCTAATTTCTATGGTGTAACCCTTGAAAACGATGGCCTTAATTTAGAAGAATTAGAGAATGCGTTACAGCAGCCAAACGTAAAATTCATCTATACAGTACCTAACTTCCAAAATCCAACCGGTCTTACGTATTCAAAGGAAAAACGTCAACAAATATATGACATTATTGCTAAATACGACGTAGCATTAATTGAAGATGATCCATATGGAGAACTACGCTTCCAAGGTGAACCACTTCCTTATATCGGTGCCGGAAAACTCGAAAATAGTATTTTACTAGGTTCTTTCTCTAAAACAGTTACACCAGGTATGCGCCTTGGCTTTATTATTACGAAAAACAAAGTGTTAATGAAACATATTGAAACAGCAAAGCAAGCAACTGACCTACACACAAACATTTTCTCACAATATGTGATTTATGATTACTTAGCAAATAATGATTATACAGAACACGTAAAAAAAATCATTGCTTTATATAAAAATCAATCTGATGCAATGCTAGATGCGATGCAGGAATTCTTCCCTGCACATGTTGAATACACTCGTCCAGATGGTGGGATGTTTATTTGGGCGACAATGAATAACGGTGTCGCAGCTTTGGACGTCTTTAATAAAGCAATGGAACAAAAGGTCGCTTTCGTTCCTGGCGATCCCTTCTATACGTCAAAAACAGGTGTAAACACGATGCGTCTGAACTATACAAATGCAACACCTGACATTATTCGTGAAGGCATTAAACGTTTAGGCAGCATTTTATAAGTAAAAAAATCGGATGAGCGCTATCCATAAGCGCACATCCGATTTTTATCTTTCATTTGGATAATAGATGGTCATGCCTAGCTTCGTTAATGTATCACCTGCATTACGATAGTCATGCGGTCTGTCAGCTTTAAATCGAATGGAATCACCACTTTTTAAAGTGTAGGTACGGTCATTGACACAAATCATTAGTTCCCCTGCAAAAACAGTAATAAATTCCTCTGTGCCTTCTTTATGACCCTCTGCGCTTAAGTGACCACCTTGATCAATCTCTATTGTATAGATTTCAAAACGACTATCTTCTTGAAATGGAAAATTTGGATACACTCTATATTTTCCATTATCTTCTGATAATACTGGTATATCCTTTTTCAGTACGACTTCTGTTTCCGACTGCGGCTGATGGATAAGAGTTGTAAAGGATACCTTTAAACCAGTTGCAATTTTCCAGATAGTTGTAAGCGTCGGACTAGACTCGCCTCTTTCAATTTGTCCAATCATCGTTTTACTAACGCCACATAGCTGAGACACTTTTTCTAAACTAAGTTTCTCTTTTTCGCGAATAGCTTTTAAATTCCTTGCAAAAATTAAATGAATTTCCTCCAATACAAGCACCCCTTAAAAAATTGTACAATATAACGACCTTTATGTATAATAAAAAACAGGACGTTATATAGTTTATTTTAGACGATATAACGCACAAAAAATGAGGAGGTCTAAAATGCCTTACATATCCTTTTTAGTATTCGTTATCATTACAAGCTTTACACCCGGGCCGAACAACATTATGGCAATGGCCTATGCCAACCAATATGGATTAAAAAAAACGATGCAGTTTTGTCTCGGTGTGGGCATTGGCTTCTTTACAATAACCGCTTTAAGTAGTTTTTTTAATTTTGCTGTTAGTCAAATTATGCCCATTATTACATTTCCATTAACGATTTTAGGAGTAGGCTATATGTTGTATTTAGCTTTTAAAATTGCGACAACCAAAGGCCATGTAGATTCGAATCCTGACCATCTAGAGGAGCATAAACGAAACCTTTTACTACTTGGAGCCTTTCTACAGTTCGTCAATCCAAAAGGAATTTTGTTTGGCATTACGGTCGTTGCGACCTATATTTTGCCGTATTACACTTCCTATATGAGTTACATTTTATTTGCATTATTTTTAGGGTTTGTCGGGATTATAAGTACATTTAGCTGGGCTCTATTTGGCTCTACCTTTCGAAAAGTACTTTTACAGTATCAACAACCATTCAATATTTTCATGGCAATTTTATTAGTTTACAGTGCTTTCTCCATACTTTTTCATTAACAAAACCCCTCATTGTACGTTATATTGTACAATGAGGGGTTATTTTTAGATTTAAATCGACCAAGTATTATTTTGTATATGTTAATACGGCATTTTTCTTAAATTTTGCTAATGCGGCTGTTGCCTCATTTTTGTTTGTATATTCAAAAATACGCACATTTTTTTTCTCAAAAACTGTAATAACCCACATCTTAACCTCTCCCTTGCCTATTATTTTTGTAATATAACAATCACCTAACATGTGATACAAAGAACAAACTGTCTTATAACAACTCTTGCTAATTTTCATTTTACGCTCTTTTTTTAAAAAATAAAGCTTTATGTGAAGCCCTTCACAAACTGTTCAATTTCAAAACGCTTTCATTGAACATTTTGTGAAAACCATCATTTTATAGGTATATTATCGGAACCATTTATTTACCTTTCTCCTTCTCTTTTATCGACCAAAAACCGTCTGTGCGCCTTTTCCACGACGCTCACACGGTTTTGAGGTAATCATATTGTGTAGTAGTAGATTTTATTTCATAATGATTGGTTGAATTAAGAACAAAATGCTTCTTCTTGCTTTTGTGTCAGCTCGATTTCAAAGCCCAAATCTTCAAGCATACGATAATCGCTATTGGCTTCTTGTCCTTCAGTAGTTAAGTAATCCCCAACAAAAATACTATTTGCTGCATACAGTCCAAATGGCTGAAGGAATCCTAAATTGACTTCGCGACCACCGGAAATTCTAATTTCCTTCGAAGGATTCATGTAGCGGAATAACGCTAATACTTTTAAGCAATAGCGAGGATTTAAGTCCTGTGTTCCTTCAAGTTTCGTTCCATCAATTGCATGTAAGAAGTTAACTGGAATTGAATCTGCGTCCAACTGATGCAATGCGCGTGCAATTTCCACGACATCCATTTTCGTTTCTTTCATCCCAATAATGGCTCCAGAACATGGGGAAATACCATGTTTCTTTACAACCTCAACGGTATTAACACGATCCTCATATGTGTGCGTCGTCGTAATATAGGAATGGTGACGCTCTGATGTATTTAAGTTATGATTGTAGCGATCAACACCCGCTTCTTTTAATTGTTGTGCTTGTTCTTCTTTTAGTAAACCTAAGCAAGCGCAAACTTTTAAGCCATATTTTGCTTTAATTTCTTCAACGGCTTCACTCACTACATTGACATCTTTACGAGTCGGCCCACGTCCGCTTGCGACGATGCAATACGTACCAATTTTATTTTCAAACGCACGCTTTGCCCCCGCTAATATTTCTTCTTTTGTAATGAACGGATATTTCTCAATAGGAGCAGTCGATTTAGATGACTGAGAGCAATAGCCACAATCCTCTGGGCAATAGCCACTTTTAGCATTCATAATCATATTTAACTTTACTTTTTTCCCGTAATAGTGCTTACGAATGGCAAATGCGCCGTCCATTAGCTTTAAAATATCATCATCATCACTATTTAAAATGGCAAGTGCCTCATCATCGCTAATTACCTTGCCTGCAATCACTTCATCTGCTAATTGTAACCAATTCACTAAACATTCTCCTTTTCAATTTGCACAAGTTTTATAGCTCTAGCGGAACGGAATACTTTATATAGACGTTCAGCTAAAAGGGCAGAAGCAATTGCTAAGCAAAAGTCTGCAACAATACTATTGACAAAGCCTACTAAAAATACATGAGACCAACTTGATTTCATGTTTAACCATACATTTAATGCTACGTATAAATAAGGTACTGCGACTGCATAAATAATGATAAGCCCTATAATATTGGCAACAATGAAATGCTTTTTCGTTGGTGATTCTACTCGATCAATCATATAGCCGATTACTAATGCAGCAAGAGCAAATCCTATTAAGTAACCAAAAGTCGGCTGCAATACATATGTAATGCCTCCACCTTGTGTAAAAACTGGCAAGCCAACTAAACCTATTCCTATGTAAACTAGCTGACTTTGAAATCCATTGCGACCACCGAGTAAGCAGCCCGCTAAAAAGACAAAGACAATTTGTAATGTAAACGGCACGAGCGGTAATGGAATTTTAATGAAGGCACCAACTGCTGTTAATGCAGCAAACATCGCAATCATCACAAGTGATAACGTTGACTGTTGTTTCATCATGCCCTCATCCCTCCCGCTCTTCAAAAAATTGAACAATTGTATCTTTTGTTGTTTGAATCATAAATTGCATTTCATCGTCCGTTATAATGTATGGTGGCATGAAATACAAAACATTCCCAAGTGGACGAATCAGTAACCCTTTTGCTAAAGCCCTTTTGTATATTTGATAGCCGATGCGCTCCTCACTCGGTAATGGCTCTTTGGTATCGCGATTCGCCACAAGTTCAATCGCCCCGACAAACCCAACTTGCCGATATTCACCAACAAAAGGTAAATCAATAAAAGCCTCCAAGGCTAGCTTTCGCATGCGTTCACCTTTGTCTTGCACAACGTCTATATACTGTTCCTCTTCAAATATCGCCAATACCTCTAGAGCAACACGGCAAGCAAGTGTATTCCCTGTGTAACTATGTGAATGTAAAAACGCCTTCATCGTGGCGTAATCATCATAAAATGCCTGATATACTTCATTCGTCGTCATTACGACAGACAATGGTAAGTACCCACCTGTTAAACCTTTTGATAAACACATAAAATCCGGAGAGATATTAGCCTGCTCACAGGCAAAAAGTGTTCCTGTGCGCCCAAAACCTACAGCAATTTCGTCTGCAATTAGATGCACATCATATTGCGTACATAATTCACGTAAACGTCGCAAATAAATAGCTGGATACATTTTCATCCCTGCTGCCGCTTGAATGAGTGGCTCAATAATAACCGCCGTAATTTCCTTATGATGCATGCGCAACTGATCCTCTACAAAACTAATACATTGGGCATGGCAACTATCCGGATGATGCTTAAATGGGCAACGGAAACAATCTGGGCCTTGTGCTCGTACCGTATCCAATAACAGTGGTTGATACACTTCGTTATAAAGATCTACGCCACCGACGGATAAAGCACCTAATGTTTCACCATGGTAGGCATCCGTTAATGCCAAAAAGCGTTTTTTTTGCGTTTTCCCCGTTTGCATATGATATTGAAAACTCATTTTTAAAGCGACTTCTATAGCAGATGAACCATTATCTGCAAAAAATACTTTTTGTAAACTTTGTGGTGTTAAAGCTACTAATTTTTGTGCGAGTTTAATCGCTGGCTCATGTGAAAAATTCGCAAAAATTGTATGCTCCAACGTAAATGCTTGTTCACTTAATGCTTGGCTAATACGTGGATTGGCATGTCCAAATAAATTGACCCACCATGAAGATACCGCATCAAGATAGCGTTGATTCTGTTCATCATACAGCCATACACCTTCGCCTTTTTTTATAACGATTGGTGGAAAAGCCTCATAATCTTTCATTTGTGAGCAAGGATGCCAGACATGTTGTAAATCTTTTTCTTGTAGCTCAGTTAATACTTGTTTCACGTCTAATCAGCCTTTCAAACAATGATGTGCCCGTAATTGCATACTCATTAATGTCCGACAGCTCTTCCAGCTTTGGTATCGTCATATAGGGCAATGTATAATACTGTAAAATCGTTTGAATATTGTCTTGCTCCATCCTGCTCCCCATATCACCGTTAAATACAAGACCAAGCACTTCAATTTTCCGTGTAGTCAATGCCTCTAACGTTAAGAGCGTATGGTTAATTGTTCCTAGTGCTGTTCGTGTAACCACGACAACGGGTAGTTTACTTTCAACAATGACATCCAACAATGTCGTTTCGCCACATGCATCTAATGGCACAAAGAGCCCACCCGCTCCTTCACAAATAACAACATCCCATGTTTGCTGTAAAAGTTGCATTTGCTTTAATAACTGCTGTGTGTCAATTTGCTGCCCCTCCAGTTGAGCCGCAAAATGTGGCGATGCAGCCTCTTTAAATGAATAGCCATTTAAATTCTCTCTGTCTAGCAATTGCAAGGAATATTTTTCATACATCGCTGTGTCGAAGTAATAGGCTTGTTCACCATCATACACTTCACCAGTTTGGACTGGTTTATAAGGCGTTACACGTACGCCCTGTTTTTGCAAATTACGCATTAATAATGTGGTGACAAATGTTTTTCCAACATCTGTATCTGTTCCAACAACCCAAAAGTGTTGCAACTGTACCTCCCCCTCTTTTAGTTAACCAACTATAGTTTTTAAGTTAACACATTCTTTTTCCTTTTGTAAATGCCTTTTTTTGCATTTTTACATAAATGATTCAGATAATGCTTTTTCCGAGGGTATTCTATCCTAAATTTCACTCGATTGATCGGATATTCACCCCGTTTTATCAACGTTGGATTATTTCCCAAGAAATATTAAAGGGTTTTTATCATAGGTTGTAGTATTAATCAAAACAGGGGGTGGCAAAATGTTTGGACTATTTAAGGAGACAGATAAAAAGCTAGATACATATGAACAAATGAGCAGTATTTTAAATACTTTGCTTACTTACGAAATAAGAGATTTACCGTTGCGTTATGAATTTTGGTATCGTGTAGCTATTCGGCAAGAAGAATATCGAACATTGCAAGCAGAACATCGAGAAAAAATATCAATGCATACGGCCATAGGAAGGTTTCATCAAGTTCAATATGAGGATACGAAACAGAAGTGTGCAAAGCTTGAACGACTGACGGATATTTATAAGTTATTGTGTATCGAGGAAGAACGTCAAACAATGAATCACCGTCTATCTTTCCACAAGGAAGCAATAGAGGAGATTTATAGGCATGTGCAAAAGAAACACCTTTATACGTATAGCGATTCCGTACAACGTCAATTTTGGGATGCCGTTAGTGAAGACATACTAAAAGCAATTGCCCATCTAGATTAACACTAGATGGGCAAACCACTTGTTTTATAGTTTTAATACTTTATCTATTTCTTTTTCAATTAAACATTGAAGTCGCACTTTATCCATTGGTACTAAGCCCATTAAAACATGCAGGGCAAGACCATCAATAAATGCATGTAAATGGACAATTTCATCGTGTAGTACTAGTCCATCTTGCAGTAAATTTTGTTGTTGTAAATAAGCAAATATCTTTTCAATACCGCTCAATATATTTTCTTCTGACGCTTCTCCACTTCGCACCTTATAAGAAACAAATTCTAGCCAAACTTGCATTTCAATAATATGTTGTTCAGAGATTGGCACGAGCTCCAAAAGTACTGCTACAATAATTTGCTTAATCGGTAGTGGCTTTTGTAAATGCTGGGCAATACGCTCATTTACTTGCTGCTCTACTAACTCCATCGCAAATACGATTAATTCCTCATGCGTGTTAAAATAGTAACGAACAGCACCTAATGATAAATTTGCCTCCTTTGCAATTGAACGTACTGTAGCACCTCTAAGTCCATCCCTAGCAATTACATTCCACGTGGCTTTCGCGATACTCGCTTTTCTTTCTTCATGATTCACTATTTTTGGCATACTTCAAGTATAGACTATTTTAATACATTTGTATTATTTAAAACTTTATGGTAATTTTATTTAATACAACCGTATCAAAATAATGGAGGGTTTTTATGATTGCTTGGATTATCGCTGCAGAAATAGCATTTTGGATTGTCATATTAATAGCTTTGGTTTGTAGATACCGTTTTAACAAGCCAAAACTAAGCATTTTCTTTTTTGCCCTTACACCTGTTATAGACCTTCTATTAATCTTGCTAACTGCTATGGACTTAAAAGCTGGTACACCAGCATCCGCTTCTCATGGTATTGCCGCTATCTATATAGGTGTCTCGATTGCCTATGGGAAGACAATGATTACATGGGCAGATGAAAAGTTTCAACAATGGTTTTTAAAAATCCAGATAGAAAAACAGCGGTTAACAGGATTGGCGAAAGGAATCCATGAAGTAAAAATGCTCGGTTTACATGTTCTCGCCTACATTATTAGTACTAGTTTATTGTACGCGATGATTGTATTTATTGGTCAACATACCGATACGTCTTCCCTACTACAAGTGATGAAAATTTGGGGGATTGTTTTAATAATCGATGCCGTCATTAGCCTTTCTTATGTCATTTTCCCTGGCAAAAAATAATAGTCGTGTTCTCTTGCCCCTTGCATGTGGAAAGGGATTGGTTGGATAGGTATTAATCGTGCAATACATAAAGATGTATTTAATAACAAAGCAATTACTAACCTAATAATTTCCAATCCATCCCCTTAGCTATCTAGAGGCTGGGACAAAAGAGAAAAAGTGTTAGATTGATAGCAGTCAATCTAACACTTTTTTGCTGCGCCGTTATTGTCCGCTTCGGCGGTGCTTTCCACTCAGCGCAGAATGCCCGCTTCTTACGCTGTGTGCGTTCTGTGCAGGAGTCACCGCGTCCCAGCCTCTTTAGCTGTTTACCATTCCCCTTTATTTTCCTCCATACCTTGGCGTAATATGTCTCTTAATTCCTGTACTTGATCGACTTTGATTGCCACTTTGTTATAACGCTTTTTCAGACCTAACATAAACGTTACTTCCACCGGTTCTTTCATCTGCAATATCATGTGAGGATAGGCTTCTCCAAAGTCACGTGCAATAAAATCGATTGTATCTTTCGATAATTTTTCTTTTAACAGTTCTGGGTTTTCTTCCACTTTTTCAATCGCATCGAAGCGAATGGTCGCTCGCTTCATTAAACCTAAAGATAAATATAATGAATCAGAGGTTGCGTAAATAGGATTTAAGCGAATTGCCTGCATGTCAGCTATAAAAAATAACACAGAGTAAATATTTATAATGAGTAATAAGATGGATAATAGCATGGATTTCTCATGAAGCCACCAGTGGATACCAATAGTCTCTATCACGATGGCATGAATCATCATTATCTGAAAGGCGATATAGCTAGAGTTTTTATGTAACGTTAATCCCGCCCGTTCTTTTCGCTTCCAACTTGCAAATCCGTAGTAAAGAACGAGTAAATCTGTACACAGCATCTGTATAATCCGATACTTTGGAGCATGTTTTTCAACTGCTTGTGGAAAAGAAAAAATGTCTGGTAAAGAACTTGCCCGCACATCTGCTATCATTTTAGGTAAGTAATATACTAACGTTGTAACAAATAATAGTTCGGTCACGATAAGTGCCCCTTCAATTGCAAATCCAGCCCATGTCACCGCCACATACGGTTGCAAATGATCCATTGGAATAATGAAGCGTGCTGCAATACAACCTGTTGCGGCCAAAACAATCGCATACTTAATAGAAAACTTTCGTTTATACAACATAAATAGTACTGGTATTACGACGATAAAGTCGAGTAATGAGCCAAATACAACGCCCGCTGTTTCTGCTGGTAAAATGGACATACCTAATCCTGTATTATAAAGCGAATAGTTGCTAATTAATACAACGACTAAAAACGCCATCCAGATGTTTTGTTTCTTTTTTAAGACCATCATTTCGAATCTCTCCTTTAACTATTAGACTGCTACACGTAATGACATCACTCTTTTCATATTTCCTCTACCATGCCTTCTTTCAAAACAATGTTATTTAATTTTTGAATAATCTCCTTCAATTGGACTAATTCTGATCGTTCAAGTTTCGAGTAATACTTGGCAATAATATAGTGCTTAATTTCTTCTTCCCGCTCGAAATACTGATTACCCGCTATATCTAAGTGGACAAAAATTTCACGGCGATTTTTGGGGTTAATTTGTCGGATTACATATCGTTGATCTTCAAGTTTACTCACGAGTTGACCAACAGCACTTGAAGTAATATTCAAATAGTGCGCAATTTGTCCAATGGTTACACTTTTATTTTTATGGATAAAATCCATAAGTATTATTTGCTTTGTAGACAAATCATCTGTTACTAAATGCTGATGGACTTTTATAAAATGGCTATCCATCGAGTAAATCGCATCGTTAATTTCCTGTACGAGTGTATATAATGCGTCATCATGTTGGTCCATACAAAATCATCCTTTAAGTTAGGTTAATAGTTAAGTTGACTTTAATATTAAGTTTATTTTAAAATAGAGTGCATCATTTGTAAACAATTTACAAGGAAAGCAAAGTTTTTAATGTATGAGCATGTCCTGAAATATTCACTTTTCTCCGAACACTACGTATTGCGCTGTTCAACTAAAAATTTTTTGCGATACGCATGTGGTGAATAACCCGTATATGCTTTAAAACGCTCAATATAGTAACTAACTGTACTAAAGCCTGTGTCTGATGCAATAAAGGTGATGGGTTTGTCACGATCACGCAACAACTCCATACTTTTCCTTAAACGGTAATGGGATAGATAGGTAAATGGTGTCATACCGACTACTTTTTTAAAAAAACGACTGCATTCTGCCTTGCTGATAAACACATGTGCAGCTAATTTTTCCAGGGTTATTTTTTCTTGATAATGACAATGAATGTAGTCAAGCATTTCTTTTGCACGCTCATGTTGCACGATCATAGAAGCATGTATCGTTTCCTCAGTAAGCTTCGATTGCATTAAAATAGCCTCCCAAATCGATAATAATCCCCTCCATACCTGAAATTCAAAAAAGGCATTTCGTTCTTTTAATAATTGGGCAACACGTTCTACAGCTTGTGCTAGCTCACCAGAAAGCTTAACAAATGGTAGTCTATTATTGGCTATATATGGTTGCACATATTTAGATGTCAACACACTGCTTTCATGACCGCCTAAAAATTTCGGATCAACATTTATACAAAACAGCAACGACTGGTCCACCTCATTTGGTTTTGCTTCATGTAAACATGCTGCATTGACAAATAGCCCTTCTCCCGCCTCAAGCAGTATGATGTCCGCACCTACACGATAGTTGACACGTCCACTTTTGACATAGACGAACTGTATTTCTTTATGCCAATGTAATGGCAAAAAATCCAACCGATCTACTTGTAATGTCGTTTCGTATAAAGCAATTGGAAATGCATTCGAACCATGTATCGTTAATTCTTGTAAATCCTTCGCTACTTTAATATGCGTCAATGTCAATGCAAACACCTCAATATATTGATAGTTTAAACCGTTAATACGATATTTTTTACAATGAAAATTATATATTATTTTTTTATATTGATAGTTTAGGAGATGTTAGAAAATGAATCAACAACATAAAAAAAACCGTGCTTTTGGTTTTATGCTTGTCATTCTTGGTGCAAGCTTTTGGGGAATTGGCGGAACAGTTGCGCAAAAACTATTCCAGCAAGAACATATTGAAGTTGGTTGGCTCGTATCGAGCAGATTGCTTGTTGCTGGTATCTTGTTAATTGCCATTTACAAAATAACACATCGTCACCAATCCATTTTTGTTATGTGGCGAACAAAGCAAGATGCATTCAGACAAATTCTTTTTAGTCTACTTGGTATGCTTGCTGTGCAATATACATATATGATGTCCATTGCAATCGGAAATTCTGCTGTAGCGACTTTATTACAGTATTTAGCGCCACTTTTCATTATCAGTTACTATATTATTAAAAAATACAGTAAACTCACCAAACAAGATGGCATTGCTGTATCACTTACACTAATCGGTACGACTTTATTGCTGACAAACGGTTCATTTTCCACACTTTCTGTACCGTTTATGAGTGTATTTTGGGGTGTGTTATCCGGTCTGGCTGTCGCTTTTTATACATTGTATGCCGTACCGCTTTTACAACAATTTCATTCATTACTTGTAGTCGGTTGGGCGATGCTCATTGGGGGTGTCACCATGAGCATATTCTATCAACCATGGCACATTGAGCTATCGACCTGGACATTTGCGACTACTGCTTATTTTTTCTTTATCATTATTTTTGGTACGATGCTTGCATTTTGGTTTTATATTGCCAGTTTGCATTACCTATCCCCAAAAGAAACAAGCTTACTTGGTAGTTTGGAACCTTTAATGGCCGTCATCACAAGTGTTCTTTGGCTACAAATTCCATTTGGGGGCTTCCAAATGATTGGCACATTACTGATTCTATGTATGATTTTATATCTTACGGTGTTTCAGAAGAAAAACTTAGAATTGTAATTTAAAGCCAGTTTAATAGTAAATAACTCCGAAATTTGATTATTCAAAAAATAATTAGTCGTAAACTACTATACGAGAACATTTCCACCATGAAATTATATATAAAATTTACATATTTCGTATATCTTTTCTCCTTGTTTGTCCAGTATACTAAAAAATATCAAGAAGTTAAGGAGGCTATCTATGAATAAAAAAGTTATTTTCTTCGAAGTACAAGGCGGCACTGACAAGGGACCTGACGGCTACAGACTTGATACAATGCCGATGGTCAATGCACTTAAACAACGTGGACAAGATGCGGAAGTAATATTTTTTGAGGTAACAAAAAAGGACGAAATTTTTGACTACGTAAAAGAAAATGGCGTTTCCTATGTATCTCGCATTAATCCTGGTAATTTAGAACATGAGGAAGAATATTTCGAAATGCTACGAGAGTTATGTGCAGCAGGTGTGATTGGCATGCCTCATCCGGATGCAATGATTGGCTACGGTTCGAAAGATGTATTATCGAAATTAGTGTCTACCAATTTAGTACCAGATGATACATTTGCTTATTACACGATTGAGGCATTTAAAGCACAATTCCCTACTTCCCTTGCACTAACGGAACGTGTCTTAAAACAAAATCGAGGTTCAACTGGCGAAGGTATTTGGCGAGTAAAATTAGTCGAGCCCCTTGCTGCTGACATAACAGAAATACCTCTTGATGCCAAAATTAAATGTACTGAAGCAAAAGATAATCATGTAGAGTATTGGGAGCTAGGTGCATTTATGACGTTTTGTGAGCAGTACATTACTGGCACAAATGGAATGTTAATTGATATGCGTTTTCTTCCTCGTATTACTGAAGGCGAAATCCGCTTATTTATGTTGCGTGACAAACCAGTTCACGTGGTACATAAAAAACCAGCCGATACTGAAGATGCCTTTAGTGCTACACTTTTCTCTGGTGCGCAATATCGCTACGATAAACCAGAGGATTGGGAACAACTTGTACAAAACTTCTTAACACAGTTACCACTCGTTACCAACTTATTAGGTAATTATGATTTACCACTTATTTGGACAGCCGATTTTATGCTAGATACAAATGAGGCAGGCGAAGATTGCTATATTTTAGGTGAGATGAATTGTTCTTGTGTAGGCTTTACTTCTGAACTGGCTTTGGCACATCAAGTAGCGGAAGAAATAATCGCTTGCATTGAGGAACATCGCACAATTCCAGCATAACGATGATGACAACCTAAAAAGGCATTGAGAATCTACTTCTCAATGCCTTTTGTCGATTATCTGTACATTTTAATTCCTTGAATAAATTCATAAATAAAGTAACCTGCGAAACCAATTAATAACACGCCTGATATCATTGTCAGGGTTTTAATCATTTTTCGACTCATCGCCTTACGTGTAACCGAAACAATGGTCATCAAACCTATGTCGTGCAGTAAAATACCGCTAAGTATACCAGCAGCTATTACTAGGAAACTTGCTGACTCTCCTTTGTCATACGATTTTGCTAGAACTACACCGAATACATTTACCCAAAAAACAAGGTTTCCTGGCGAAATGGCTACCAGAAGCCCGTTGCGATACGATGTGAAAAACGATTTTGTTACCTTTTCACCCGCTAGCGTAATGTCTTGATCGGCATTTTTGATAGAATCTAACCCAAGTAAAAACAAGAAGCCGGCGCCAATAATCCACATAGGCAGCTGAATTAGCGGCATAGCTAATATAGAAGCAAGCCCCATATACAGAGCAAAAACTAATACTACATCAACCGTCATACCGCCAAGCCCTACTGCCCAGCCATGCATAAAGCCATTTTTTAGCCCCTGCTTGGTCATTTCGACCGTGATGGCACCTACAGGCATTGCTATAGCAAGCCCTACTAATACATACGCAACATATAAACTCAAACAAACACTTCTTTCATGCAATAAAATAAGCTTCTTACGTCCGTTTATAATCCTATTCTAGCATAAAAATACAGAAATGTAGTGCCTGCCACTCAAAAAATTTATAAATATACAAGTAAATATCTACTGAAACGCCCGTCGTTAAGCATATTTACTAAGTGCCAGTCACTCAAACAATTCATAAATATACAAGCAAAGCCTGCATAAACGCCCGTGGAATACTATGATTAAAAAGCTCGTCCTTATAGCATTTGTTTCTTCCACTGTGTTAGTAAATCCTCTGACTTAGCGATGTCCACCTTTAACGCCACTTGCTTAGCAGAGCAGCGTTTTTTGGCTTTCGACCAAGCTTCCTCTAGTGCCGGTAAGTAACTTAAATTTTTGGTAGCTGCAACTAACTGGAAAAAGATATTCCCTTGAATATAATACCAACGAGCATTCATGCCATCTAGCTGAATCGCCTCTTCAATGAGACGAAGTGCCAAATACGGGCTCGCTTCCATATGATTAATAAATTGCGCAAATGCTCCCCAATACAGTGCTATATTCGGTTGTAATTTAATCGCTTCCGCATATTGTACCATTGCTTTATCAGGCTCTTTTGCGAGTACAAAATATTCAGCCATTGTATAGTAAGCATTTGCTTGCGCTTCGATAGACCCTGCTAATAATTCATCTACCACTCGACCAAATTGCTCATCGTCCTGACTGCCAATATAGGCACTAAGGACATCACGCTCTGGATACGATCCATCCGCACGTTCGACACTTTGCTTCACATTATCTGCAGTGTGGACTGGCATAGTAGCATAGCCATTAGCCTCTAAAAGTGCCACATGCTGTTGAATAATAGGAAAAGAATCATCCGCTTCAAATAATTCGTTCTTTAATAATGCCTTCGCCAAGGTATAGCTTTCTTTCACTTGTCCACTGACAAATAATTCATTTATTTGTTGTACTTGTTCATTAAATTGATTGATCACGATAAAATCCTCACCTTCACCAAAGAGCTTTCTTATTGGTAGTTTACCATCTTTAGAGCGAAAAACAGCAATAATCATAAAACCAATGCATTCTTATGCTGTTTTTTTAATATAAATAATGTCAGCCTACTTGCAACACCATGAAGAATAATCGGTTTCAAGCGCATTGCAACGTCAGCTTCAAAAAGCACCATTCATCATTCATAGAAAAATAACCATTATTTCCATACGAAATTTAGATAAATCCCTCCATCTTTCAAACTTTTTCACATAATAATAGTTATTATTTGGATATTTTTTCTGAATTATGAGATAATTGAAGTAAAATATTTTCATCTTTGGGGCAAGTAAATTTTATTTTAGGAGGGGCTTGCTATGAATAAACGTTTTCATCTGTTATTACTTATTATGGGCAATTTATTAACACTTGGAGCCATTTTTATTTATGCTGTGCAAAGTCAAGTGCAAGTGGCCTTCAGCACCTATGGCCTCGTGATGGGATTATTAAGTACGCTGTTAATCATTATTTTTTATTTATGGGGCGATGCAGAACCCCACCTTTGAGTGCCAGTCACTCAAACAATTTTTAAACAATTTAAGGTGCATGACTACCAAGTAAAAATCCATGGAGACTTCTGCTATCTACGCTAAAGCATAACCCAATAACTCAACTATGAGCGTTTTTGTAACCTATGTCGTGCAAGCCAGAATACGCAGTGGATTTTTACGCGTTAGGTGCTCAGCTATCAGGGTATCCCCCTCTAATTACGGCTAATAAATGTTGAAATAAAAAATTTTTTGTAGAAATTTAAAAACAATGATTGAGTAGTAAATCAATTTTCTGTATAATCAGCTTGTTTGACAATACTTTATATGAACTTGGGGGTAGACAATTGGGTAAAGCATTGATTATAGGAGCTGGCGGAGTAGCCAGTGTTGTGGTACACAAGTGTGTTCAAAATTCGGACGTATTTGAGGAAATTTGTATCGCAAGTAGAACTGTTTCAAAATGTGACGCTCTAAAAGAAAAACTAGACGGCGGAAAAACAAAGATTCATACTGCACAGGTAGACGCTGACAATACAGATGAATTAATCGAACTTATTAAAAGTTTCGGACCAGATGTTGTCATTAACGTAGCGTTACCTTATCAGGACTTAACGATTATGGATGCTTGCTTAGCGACAGGTGTGCACTATGTGGATACTGCAAACTACGAGCCACCTGAAACGGCAAAATTTGAATATAAATGGCAATGGGCTTATAAAGAGAAGTTTGAAAAAGCTGGCTTAACGGCATTACTTGGTAGTGGTTTTGACCCTGGTGTAACAGGCGTTTTCACAGCACATGCTCAAAAACATGAATTCGACGAAATCCACTATATCGATATCGTAGATGCCAATGCTGGTGACCACGGTTATCATTTCGCAACAAACTTCAATCCAGAAATCAATATTCGCGAAATTACAGCGAATGGTCGTTACTGGAAAGAAGGCGAGTGGATTGAAACAGCACCACTTGAGAAAAAAGAAGTGTATAACTTACCAGAAATCGGGCCAAAAGATATTTACCTGTTATACCATGAAGAATTAGAATCAATTGCTAAAAACATTAAAGGTCTAAAGCAAATTCGATTCTGGATGACATTCTCTGAAAAATACTTAACACACTTAAAAGTATTAGAGAATGTAGGCATGACTTCAATTGAACCAATCGAATTCGAAGGGCAAATGATTCAGCCAATCCACTTCTTGAAAGCCGTATTACCAGATCCAGCATCATTAGGACCACGTACAAAAGGTAAAACAAATATCGGCTGTATTATCCGTGGTTTAAAAGATGGCAAGGAAAAAACGTACTACGTGTATAACGTATGTGACCACGAAGCGTGCTATAACGAAGTTGGTTCTCAAGCGATTTCTTACACAACTGGCGTACCAGCAATGATCGGTGCAATGCTTGTTATGAACGGTCAATGGCAAAAACCAGGTGTCTGGAACGTAGAAGAATTCGATCCAGATCCATTTATGGATGCATTGAACAAATGGGGTCTACCATGGCAAGAAAGCCATAACCCAGAATTACTTGACTTAGAGATCGAAGCGAAGGAAAGTAGCCGATGAAACCAATTGATTTCACAAAAGTTCCATCACCTTCTTATGTAGTGGATGAACGACTATTAACAAAAAATCTTGAGCTTTTAAAGTCGATACAAGATCGTACGGGCTGCCGTATTTTACTTGCTCTAAAAGGGTTTTCTATGCATTCAACATTCCCTTTAGTTGGTGAATACTTAGCTGGGATTACATCAAGCTCACTTTTTGAAGCCCGTCTTGGCTATGAAAAAATGGGCAAAGAAGTTCATGTTTATGCTCCTGCTTATGTAGAGCATGAAATGGACGAGCTTCTTGGCTATGTTGATCACATCGTCTTTAACTCTTTCAACCAATGGGCACAGTACAAGGATAAAGTAAAAGCTGCTGGCAAAACAATTGAATGTGGTATTCGTGTTAATCCTGAGTACTCTGAAATTGAAACAGCACTATATGATCCTTGCTATACGAACTCTCGTCTTGGTACAACATTAGCTAACTTCGACAAATCTCAGCTTGACGGTATTGATGGCTTACACTTCCACGCAATGTGTGAGCAAAACTCTGATACATTAGAGCGTATAATTGAAAAAGTCGAAGAAAAATTTGGTGATGTTTTACACCAAATGAAATGGCTAAACTTTGGCGGTGGTCACCATATCACACGTGAAGATTATGATGTAGAAAAACTAGTGAATATCATTAATTATATTCAAGATAAGTACAATCTCCTTGTGTATTTAGAGCCTGGTGAAGCAGTAGCACTGAATACAGGCTACTTAGTTGCAACGGTTCTTGATATTCAGAAAAACGGCATGGACTTAGCTATTTTAGATACATCGGCAACTTGTCATATGCCAGACGTACTTGAAATGCCTTACCGTCCGATGATTATCGGGTCAGGTCAAGCAAATGAGCTAGCATACACATATCGCCTTGGTGGACTTACATGCCTTGCAGGTGATGTTATCGGTGATTACTCATTTGTAGAACCTTTAAAACCAGGCGATCGTCTTGTCTTTACAGATATGGCCCACTACTCGATGGTTAAAAACCATATGTTTAACGGTGTCAACCTACCATCAATCGTTTCATATAACGATGAAGAAGGTATTAAAGTCATTCGTGAATTTAAGTTTGAAGACTATAGCGGTCGACTTTCTTAATCCAAATGAAAACCCCCTCCAACATTGGAGGGGGTTTTCATGTTATTCCTTTTGTTTATCAAAACTTATGCTTCTACGTTTTCTTTTTCATTTTCCAGCATTTTGTGCAAATAATTGATAATTTCTCGAATGCCATCTAAAGAATTTACAAGAATTTTAGGGTCTACATACGTAATCATACGGTTTTCTAAATTGGCCACTGCCGTAAAGTAACGTGTTTTGGAATAATTAACAAGCCCCATTTGCTTTAAAATGGACTCATCTAAATCAAGAATTTCACGTGCCTCTGTTACGAGCAAGCCATAGTTCACGACATCCGTATTGAGGACAATAATACGTGCTGTAGCCGCATTTGATGAACGATTATAGAGAATACGTTCAAAATCCAATACAGGAATTAGCTCTCCTCGATTTCTTGTAAAACCTAATAAATAATTTGGTAAATGTGGAATGGGCGTTATTTGCTCTAATTTTTCAATTGAGATTGCTTGCTCCACCGGTACTGCATATTCCTCTGTACCACAAGCGAAAACTACTGCCTTTACACTTTCCATTAGGTCACTTCCTTCTTTTTAGCGCTCGTGTTTAGCTGACTCTTTCACAATTTCCACAAGTAAATCTGCTAGTTTTTCTAATTCTTCTACAGGAATCTTTTCATTTGTTGTATGAATATCTTCATAGCCTACTGACAAGTTCACAGTAGGGATACCAAAGCCTGCAATAATATTGGCATCTGATCCGCCTCCAGATATACCTAGTTGTGGCGTGCGGTCAATGTTGCGGGCTGCTGCCATTGCTACTTGAACGACTTTGTCTGACTCTGTAACACGGAAACCAGGATACATTAGTTTCACTTCTATCTCTGCACGTGCACCCATTGCAGCGGCAACTTGTTCGAACGTATCTTGCATATGTTGAGTTTGGGCATCAAGTTTTGTCTTATCAATAGAGCGTGCTTCTGCTAAAATCGTTACTTCATCGCACACTATATTCGTTGCTTGACCGCCTTCAAAGCGACCAATATTAGCTGTTGTTTCTTCGTCCAAACGCCCAAGCTTCATTTGTGCAATACATTTTGACGCAACTGTAATCGCTGACACACCTTTTTCAGGAGCAACGCCTGCATGCGCTGTTTTGCCGATGATTTTGGCAAAAATTTTCGCTTGGAATGGCGCTGCTGTCACGATTCCACCTACTTTGCCATCACTATCTACCGCAAAGCCGTATTTTGCACGAATAATTGAAGGGTCCAATTCTTTCGCCCCCACAAGTCCGCTTTCTTCTCCTGCTGTAATGATGAACTCGATATCACCATGTTCGATTTGCTGTTCTTTTAAGCGTTTTACCATTTCAAACATCGCTGCTAGACCCGCTTTATCGTCTGCGCCTAAAATCGTTGTGCCATCAGAAACGATATAACCATCTTCACGTAGAGACGGTTTAATGCCCTTTCCTGGTACAACTGTATCCATATGAGAAGTAAAATAGATTGGCTCAATGTCTAATGAACCTTTTAATGTCGCAATAATATTGCCAGCTCCATGACCATTTCGAGTATGTGCATCATCTTGCACTACTGTAAAACCAAGTGCTGTTAATTTGTCGATTAATACCGGCGCAATTAGTTGTTCATGTTTTGTTTCTGAATCGATTTGTACGAGCTCAAAAAACTCTTCTACTAAACGACTTGTCATGTTGTAAGACTCCCTTGATTTACGTGTTTTCCACGTCATAATATAAGTATTAGTTTAGCACAATGACTGAAGAGTTGGAATAATACGCTAGTAGTAACTTCTTTATTTTGTCTTTTCATTCCGTAGAAATCCATGAATCGTTGGTAACCCTTTAGCAAGCGCCCTAGAGTTTATAGCAAAAAAGTGTTAGATTGCTCACATGCAATCTAACACTTTTTCGCTTTTGACTCGGCTTCGTTGTTAAATTTGTAAAATCGCCTTTTTTTCTTTCTGTAATTCTTCTAAATGAGCTACTGCTTTATGATGTTTTTCCTGTAAACGTCTAATCGTATTATGTACGTCATCTTGTACACGGGATACTTGCTCTCTTGCTGTTGATATTTTTGAATGGACTGACCAAGCAGAAAAAATATCATCAAAGAAATAATCCGCAAATTTTACAAAACCGTCTGCCTCCACATGTAATGACTGGGTAGACAAATCTTGGACATCAAGCAATTCATTATGAAAACGTTGCAAGGCAATTTGAGCATTGTGAAGATAGCTTTCGGTTTTATCAAGCGCATCATGCTTTAAATGCGTGGCAATAATGCCACCTCCAAAAAACGTATCCCATGTAGAAAATCCACCCGCTGAATGCAGTGACGCTGCTGCCTGACCTAATTTAGTTAGCGCAATATCCCCTGCCTCTTCTGCTTCCGTTATCTCAAGAATTAGCTGCTTCGTCATCACTTCTTCATTCGCAAGCTGTTCCAATTTGTGCGCATATTCAGGCTCGTGTAGTTGAAGATAGCTTTGCTTTTTTTCTTGCAAACGACTTAGCGCTTGTTGCAATGGTTTTTCATTCGATTGGTTGAGCATGTGATTCACTTGCTCCAGGTCGATTGTTAAATCATGTAGCATTTTTTTGGCTTCATTGCTTTTCAATTCCAAAATTGCTGCTTTATCGACTTTCTCCGCTCTTAGCTCATCTTGTTGCCCTGTCCAAGTTCGAATCATATTCATAAATGAAAAACCTTCGAGCTTATCAAGTTTGATTCGAATTTGATTGAGTTCTATAGAATGTTTGGAAATTTCTTGCCTTGCATGCTCGATTTGTCCTTCAATTAAAAGCTTTTTTTCACTTAATCTATTAACATTTCTTAGCTGGGCATGAAGTTTTTCCTGCTCAGACTGTAATTGTTGCCACTCCATTCATCTCAACTCCCTTACCTATTTGTACGGGTGAGTCGCCATAATGTTTCAATTATCTGTCATTTTTTGAATATATTTTTTAGTCGTTCCATTTAAAAAACCCAGCAGCCAACTGGCTACTGGGTTTTTCCAACTTATAGTGGAATGTTTCCGTGTTTTTTCTCTGGACGTGTTTCGTGCTTGTTTGACAACATATCTAGAGCTTGAATAAGTTTGATACGCGTATCACGAGGATCAATAACATCGTCTACCATACCACGAGATGCCGCAACATAAGGATTTGCGAATTTCTCTTTGTACTCTTCAATTTTTGCTGCACGAGTTGCTTCTGGATCTTCAGACTTCGCAATTTCACGTGCAAAGATAATATTTGCTGCCCCTGCTGCACCCATTACTGCGATTTCAGCGTTTGGCCAAGAGAATACTAAGTCAGCACCGATTGATTTAGAGTTAAGTGCAACGTACGCACCACCATATGCTTTACGTAGAATAACTGTAATTTTTGGTACAGTTGCTTCAGAGTATGCATAAAGGATTTTCGCACCATGACGGATAATACCACCATGCTCTTGTTTTACGCCTGGGAAGAAACCAGAAACGTCTTCAAATGTGATAATTGGCACGTTATAAGCGTCACAAGTACGAATGAAACGAGCTGCCTTATCTGAAGAATCGATATCAAGACCACCAGCTAATACTTTTGGTTGGTTACATACAAGACCTACAGATTCACCAGCAATACGTGCAAAACCAACTACGACATTTTTCGCAAATTCTGAGTGAACTTCCATGAATGAACCTTCGTCCACTACTTGTTCTACAACTTTACGCACATCGTATGGACGCGTTGTTTCGATTGGCACAGTATCCACGATTTCTGGACGGTAATCGTCACCTTCTGGTCGTGGTTGACGCGGTGCTTTTTCTTTATTATTTTGTGGTAAATAGCTTAATAATTGTTTAATTTGATTGATTGCCGCTTCTTCAGATGGTGCACGGAAGTGAGCGTTACCACTTACTGCATTGTTTACTTTTGAACCACCTAGGTCTTCAGCAGAGATTTTTTCGCCTGTTACTGTTTCAATTACTTTTGGTCCAGTAATAAACATTTGAGATGTTTTATCAACCATTAAGATAAAGTCTGTGATAGCTGGAGAATAAACAGCTCCACCCGCACAAGGTCCCATAATAACAGAGATTTGTGGAATTACTCCAGAGTAAATCGCATTACGGTAGAAGATGTGTCCGTAACCATCAAGAGAAAGAACACCCTCTTGAATACGCGCGCCACCTGAATCGTTAATACCGATAAACGGTGTGCCGTTTTTAGCTGCTAGATCCATTACTGTCGCCATTTTTTTAGCGTGCATTTCACCAAGCGCTCCACCAAAAACAGTGAAATCTTGAGAGAATAAGTAAACTGGACGTCCGTTAATTTTACCAAAGCCTGTTACTACACCATCGCCAGGGCCTTCCATTTTGTCCATACCGAAGTCTACTGTACGGTGTGTAATGAATGGGTTAATCTCGAAAAACGTACCTTCGTCTAGTAATAATTCAATACGCTCACGAGCTGTTAATTTACCTTTATCATGTTGCTTTTCGATGCGTTCATAGCCACCGCCAAGCTCAATTACCGTCTTACGATCATATAAGTCATTAATTTTGTCGAACATATCCATACTAATCACTTTTCCCCTTTTCCACTTTTATCGCATAATTCATATAACACACCGAAAGATGATTTAGGATGCATGAAAGCAACCTCTGCGCCACCTGCACCTGGTCCTGGCTCTTCCGACAAAAGACGCACGCCTTTTTCACGAAGTTCTGCCATGCGTTCACGAATTCCTGTTACACCGAATGCAACATGGTGAATGCCTTCGCCACGTTTTTCGATGAATCCGTGAATAGCGCTTTTGTCGCTCATCGGTTCAAGTAACTCAATTTTCACATTGCCAGCGTCAATAAAAGCAACACGAACCTGTTGAGATTCAACCTCTTCCACTTTCAGCAACTTTAAACCTAAAGTTTCTGTATAATATGTAATGCGTTCATCTAGATCGCGCACTGCAATCCCAATATGGTCTACTCTCTCCATGGTGACATCTCCTTCTGTTATGGTACATAACCTATTTTACAGATTTTTTTGTCAAAACTCTACTACTTGAGAAATTTTTCAGATTTGCTAAACTATTTATAAGAAAAGAAGGAGCGAACGAGCATATGAGTAATAAAAAATTTCAAAAAGTCGTTGTTTATGCCATGATTGCCATCATGGTCATCTCATCTCTTGCATTCGGTTTATCAATGCTAGTTTAAGAAAATGCAAAGCGTCCACGCTACTGTGGGCGCTTTCTTTCTACCTTTAAACCCTTAAATGATTGCTTTATTTCTAAATACCGATCCATTTCTTCAATGAATTGATAAAGCGCTGCTTGCGCAATAAACTCTTGATGGTTTGTAGGTAAAGGTAGTTTCGCAAAATCTCTTTTCGCTAACTCTAATTTTTCCCTATAACGACCTGCCGTATTTCCAGAATGGACATGCTCCCCAAGGTCTTGGACAAAGTCTGCCACAATTTCCGCCTCTTGTACTATAACAGGTAATGCCGTTATTTTCGGGAGAACACGTTCAATAATTTCAAGCTGTTGCTCACGCATATCGAAATAGACATAATAGTCATTTTGTCTACGAGTAAAATGATTTTCTACATCTTTAAAGGCTAATGATTTTGCATCATTCAACGTTTTGACTGCTTGAATCAGTTCTTGTCCATCCCATAACGTATCACCCTGTCTTAAATAGCTGGCAATTTCTAAAAAAATCTTACTGTACAGTTCCTCTATTTTAACTCTATAGTAATTTAATTCCTTTTGAATGTCTGGCATATACATATTAATGGCGATTCCCGTACCATAACCAATAGCCATTAAGGCTAACTCATTCGTTACCAAATCATACGAAAAGCCCTTAGCTGCGTAAATATGCATAATAATCACCGCACTTGATACAAAACCATCTGCTACCTTTAACGAAACAATCGTCGGTATAAACAATACAAGCATTCCTGCTAATGTTAACGGGTGATAAGAAAATAGCTCAAAGCTCAAAAATGCATACAGCATTCCAATAATGCTTGCGACAAAGCGAGTATAAGCAGCATGAAGGGATTTTTTCTTTGTTGGCTGCACACATAGAATCGTTAGAATACCGGCTGAAGCATATGAAGCCAATTCAAAATACTGCGCAATCGCAATGGCGATTGCTGCTCCGACTGCTGTTTTTAATGTACGATAGCCGATTGAAAATTTCTTCAAGTCGACTGCCTCCCATCCTGCAGCATTCATAACGAATAGTTATTCATTAGAAGCTCATCTTATCTATTTAAACTTTTATTGTGTTGCACATATATTTAGCCAATATTACAAAAATTCCAAAAGGATTTGACTAAAGTGTACTAGTCACTTTAGTCAAATCAATAAAAGCTAAACTTATGTTGAGCGCACCATGTAGGTGTTAATAAACTTTATAGCTCTTCACAATATTCTTCAAAATTTGCTTGTAAGTTTGTCACTACTGACATTGGATCATGGCCTTCGATTTCATAGCGACCCACTTCTGCTACGACTTGTCCATCTTTTAAAAGAACAAATGATGGAGAAGATGGTAAGTGGTCTTCACCGAAGTGATAACGAGCAGCTGCTGTCGCTTCTTTATCTTGACCTGCAAAGACAGTAACTAAATGATCTGGTCTTTTATCGTAATGCACACATTGCGCTGCTGCTGGACGAGCAATGCCCCCTGCACAGCCACATACTGAATTGACCATAACTAATGTTGTACCTGGACGAGCAAACGCCTCTTCAACAGCTTCAGGCGTGCGTAATTGCTCGTATCCTGCAGCCTCAATTTCTGCACGTGCTGTTTTTAAAATTTCTTGCATAAATAAATCGTAATCCATATTCATAAAGCGATAGCTCCTTTCAATTTCGCGCTGTCTTCATTTGCTTTGCATAACTTTAGGTTGAAAGCGCTCATACATCTCCTATCATAGCAGTAAGTGATGCTTTTGTGCACCTACATGCTCATATAAAAGCGTACATTATTTCTGTGATTGCTCATCGCTAAATAAACGATCTACACCTTGCGTTACTGTTAATTGCCCATTGAGGATTTGGCGCTCTAGTAACTGCACTTGTTCCTTGCGATTTGGGTCTCCGTAAAATGCATCAATTAAATGATCTGTAATCATAGATTGGAACCAATCTCTCGTTTGATTTTGACGTCGGATAGACCAATAGTTATTTGCTTCTACCGTTTGCCTAAATTCACCGATTGTATCCCATACTTTATCGAGTCCCTTTTTCTCCCACGAACTAACTGGCATGGCAGTAGACATCCAACCTGGTGTTGCAGGTTGAAGGAAATGCAATATTTGCTTGTATTCGGAAACAGTTTTTTTCGCTAGTCGAACATTGTCACCATCCGCTTTATGCACAACAATTGCATCCGCCAATTCCATGATGCCCTTTTTCATACCTTGAAGCTCATCTCCTGCACCTGTTAACACGAGCAATAGGAAGAAATCGACCATACCGCGGACGTATGTTTCACTCTGTCCAACACCAACTGTCTCAATTAAAATGACATCGTAGCCCGCTGCTTCACATACAAGCATCGTTTCGCGCGTCTTCTTATGGACACCCCCCAGGGTACCAGCAGACGGTGATGGACGAACGAATGCATTCGGCTTTTTCACCAGTTCTTCCATGCGCGTTTTATCGCCTAAAATACTGCCACCTGATAATGAAGAACTCGGGTCTATTGCAAGGACCGCTACTTTTTTACCCATCTCACATAACATCGTTCCGAAAGCTTCAATGAAAGAGCTTTTACCAGCCCCTGGTACTCCCGTAATCCCTATACGAACACTGTTGCCTGTATGCGGTAAAAGTTCCTGTAATAACTCCTGAGCCTGTGCTTTATGGGCACTATTAGAACTTTCAATGAGCGTAATGGCTTTTGACAACTGTACACGTGAGCCTGCACGTACATCTCGTGCAAGCTCCAGTATATTAAGGTTGTCCGCCTTTTTCTTTCGGAATTTTTTCGGTACACCATACTGCATACCGTCGTGAGATGCTTCCACGCCACCCATGACAAATAGAGCACTTTCCTGCATCCCTTTGTTTTTGTCCATTATTTAGACACTTCCTCGTAACCTAAACGTTTATAGATTTCCTCAATAATTTTAATGGCAGATACAGGTATCACTGTACCAGGACCAAAGATCGCCACAGCACCTGCTTCATAAAGGAATTCATAATCTTGTGCAGGGATAACGCCGCCAACGATAATGATAATATCTTCACGCCCAAGTTTTTTCAGTTCAGAAACCAATGCAGGTACTAAAGTTTTGTGACCTGCTGCTAATGATGATACGCCGATACAATGTACGTCATTTTCAACAGCCATTTGCGCAGTTTCTTCAGGTGTCATGAATAGTGGTGAAATATCTACGTCAAACCCTAAGTCAGCATAGCCAGTTGCAATAACTTTTGCACCGCGGTCATGTCCGTCTTGTCCCATTTTCGCAACTAAAATACGTGGGCGACGACCTTCATTTTCAAGGAACTCATCTGTCATATTTTTCACTTCAGTAATTTGTTCTTCATCAGAGAAGTTAGCAGAATAGACGCCTGAAATGGAACGGATGATGGCTTTATGACGACCAGATACAACTTCGATTGCATCAGAAATTTCTCCCAGTGATGCACGAGCACGCGCTGCATCTACCGCTACTGCAAGTAGGTTTTCCTCACCATCTTGTGCAGCTTTCGTTAAGCGTGCAAGATGTTTTTGTACTTCTGCCTCATCACGAGCTGCTTTCATAGCATCTAAACGCTCAATTTGCTTTTGACGTACTAGTGTATTGTCGATATCAAGAATGTCGATTGGCTCTTCTTTGTCCAGACGATATTTGTTCACACCAACGATTGTTTCTGATTTCGAGTCAATTTTCGCCTGACGTTTCGCCGCAGCTTCTTCAACCTTCATCTTTGGAAGACCTGTTTCAATCGCTTTTGCCATACCACCAAGTTCTTCAATTTCTTCGATTAACGCCCAAGCAGATTCAGTGATTTCATCTGTTAGTTTTTCAACATAATATGAACCACCCCATGGATCAATCACTTTTGTCATGGCTGTTTCTTCTTGTAAGAATAACTGCGTATTACGTGCAATACGTGCAGAGAAATCTGTTGGTAAAGCAATTGCTTCGTCAAGTGCGTTCGTATGAAGAGATTGCGTATGCCCCATTGAAGAAGCATTGGCTTCGATTAATGTACGCGTCACGTTATTGAATGGATCTTGCTCTGTTAAAGACCATCCAGAAGTTTGTGAGTGTGTACGTAATGCTAATGTCTTTGGATTTTTTGGATTGAACGTAGACATCATTTGCGCCCAAATACGGCGTGCAGCACGCATTTTTGCCACTTCCATGTAATAGTTCATACCAATCGCCCAGAAGAATGATAAACGTGGTGCAAAGGCATCGATATCAATACCCGCTTTTAACCCTGTACGAACATACTCAAGTCCGTCGGCTAGCGTGTAGGCAAGTTCAATATCATTTGTAGCACCTGCTTCTTGAATATGGTAGCCCGAAATAGAAATAGAGTTAAATTTCGGCATGAATTTCGCAGTATATTCAAAGATGTCCGCAATAATTTTCATCGACATTGCAGGTGGATAAATATATGTGTTACGGACCATGTATTCTTTTAAAATATCATTTTGAATTGTTCCAGCTAGCTGGTCTGGTGTTACCCCTTGCTCTTCAGCAGCAACGATGTAGAAGGCAAGTACTGGCAGTACAGCACCATTCATCGTCATAGATACAGACATTTGGTCTAACGGAATTTGATCAAATAAAATTTTCATATCTTCGACAGAGTCAATGGCAACCCCAGCTTTACCAACATCACCTGTAACGCGTGGGTGGTCTGAATCATAACCACGGTGCGTTGCTAAGTCAAAGGCAACTGAAAGCCCTTTTTGACCCATTGCAAGGTTACGTTTATAAAAGGCATTTGATTCTTCAGCAGTAGAGAAACCTGCATACTGACGAACTGTCCAAGGACGGGCAACATACATAGTAGGGTATGGTCCACGTGTATTCGGTGCTATACCAGCTACATCATGTAAATGTTTCACATCTTTAATGTCATCTTTTGTATAAATATCTTTAATTTCAATACCTTCATTTGTCATGAATTTTTCATCTGACGCCGCAGGAGCTTCAGTTGATAATACTTTTTCGATTTCAATTGCACTAAAATTAGGCTTGCTCATCGTTGGACCTCCTTCATGCTAGCGAACACTGAATTTAATTTTTCAATGATGTTCTGTCCTGCGAAAATAAAGCCGTTTAAGCCATTTGCTAACCAAGCTTCTTCTTCGTCTTTAAATTTACCTGCAACGTCTACAATGACGTTTGCTGGTTTTTTAGCTAAAATCGCTGGTACTAATTCTTTTGTAGTATCGTCATTGCCTGCAATAACAACATATTTTGCTTCTGTTGTATTTAGCCAAGCGAGCGCTTCCTCAACTGTTGCTACTGGTTCGCTTTTTTCTGGTACTAGACCAACAGTGTTTAAGAAACCAGATACAAAGTCTGCACGAGGTTTTGAACTTTTTAGTGAACCTAATGCTAGAATTCCTGTTTTCACATTGGCAGCAGTCATTTGTGCTCGCAGTTGCTCAAACGGAATCGAAATACGCTTCACATCTGCAAATAATGGGTTCGTTTCACTTTCAAGTACATCTGCTGGATTTGCATAAATATTCGTACCAATAACCGATTGTTTGCGTGTTTGTGCCGCTTTAATTCGCGCTTGGTAAGATACTTCTAATGCTTCTGCCAATTTACCGGATGCCGCATACGCGTCCATTCCACCAGCAGCTTCAATTTCTAAGAATAATGCCCAAGCTTCTTTTACGAAGTCCGCTGTTAATGATTCAATGAAGTATGAACCACCGGCAGGATCTGTTATTTTTAAAACATTTGTTTCTTCTTTTAACACTAAAGATACATTTCGAGCAATACGAACGGATTGTTCTGTAGGCTTCGTTAATGCATCATGTGGGTGAACTGTAAATACATCCGCACCGCCAATTAATCCAGAAAGCGCTTCATTTGCTGCACGTAGTAAATTTACGTAAACATCCAATTTCGAGAAGCTTCGTAGAGAAGTTTCCGCAAGCGTTGGAATTTTCACATTCTCTTCCACACCATAAGCGGATGAGAACGCTTTCCAAAGTACTTTAAATGCACGTAACTTCGCAATTTCTGTGAAGAATTGTGTATCAATCGCAAATGAAACATAAAATTTTTGTGCAAAAGCTTCAAAGTTTTCTTCTTGCTCTGCATATTTTGCTGCAATAGCAAGTGCATACGCTAATTCTTGTACGGCATTAGCGCCTTCATTATGGTAAGTTACTGTGTTTGCACTAATTGTTCGTACATTTGGCAATCCTTCAAGCTTGATAGGGTTTTTAGCTACAATATACCCATTCACAGTTTCACGCTGTTCATTTGTGATGTTGTCAAATACTGCTAACAATGGATCATTCTCGTCTTTTACCGTTATTTTAAACGAATATTCAGAGAAATAAGGAGCTAGTTGTGCCAATATTTCTTCAGACCATTCAAAGTTTACACGGCTATCAATTGTCACAATCTCATTACCACGAGCTAAACTATCATCAAGTTGAGCGAAAAATGCTTCACTTGTTTCTGCATAAACTTGCTGTGCCACACGAAATACTTGACTATTTTGCAGGGAACGGATTGTGGCAACTTGTTTATCTAGTTCATCTCCAAGTTTTGCTACTAAACTTTCTTGTGTATAAAGTGGTTCTAAAGTAACACCCTCACTTGTTTTCGTTAAAAGAGACTCGAATGGTTTCCCTTTTAAAGCTTTGATTGCTGCATCTTGCCATTCTGAATAGGACGGCTTTTCAAATTCAATATTTTTCATGTTGTTTGACATGCGGACGCTTAATCAGCTTCCCCCCTTAGTAGTTTCTATTTGTTATTCTACATGACAAATTGCGACTCGAAAAGCAAAAAAAAATCGGAAACCGTTATACAACAGGTTTCCGACAAGTCATCAGTAGACTGACGTCGAAGATTTATTTGTATTTTCGAGTATTTCTTTTACTCTATTTAGGAATTTACCACAAACTAATCCATCTAATACACGATGATCTAAAGATAAACATAAATTTACGATATCGCGTGCTGCAAACATTCCACCAGGTAAAACAACTGGTTTTTTTACAATACTTTCCACTTGTAAGATGGCAGCTTGCGGATAATTAATAATACCCATCGACTGCACAGAACCGAAAGCACCCGTATTATTAACTGTAAAAGTACCACCTTGCATATTGTCCATTGTCAGTTTTCCTGTGCGTACTTTTTGGGCAAGCTCGTGAATTTCTTTAGCAATCCCTTTAATGGACTTTTCATCAGCGTGTTTTATAACAGGGACAAAAAGTGCATCGTCTGTTGCTACCGCAATGGAAATATTTATGTCATGTTTTTGGATAATTTTATCACCCGCCCACATAGAGTTCATCATTGGGAACTCTTTTAAAGCTTGTGCAACGGCCTTTACAAAGAACGCAAAGTAGGTAATATTAAAACCTTCCTTTTGCTTAAAGTCCATCTTTATACTATCCCGATAAGCCACTAAATCCGTTACATCAACTTCCATCATCATCCAAGCATGTGGGACTTCTTGAGCACTACGTACCATATTATTCGCAATGGCACGGCGCACATTCGTTACCGGAATTTCAATGTCGCCTGTTTGCAACACTGGCGAGGATGCGATTGGTTTTGTTGGTGTTTCGACAGCGGCAACAGGTTGGCTACTAGCCGTTGTTGCAACTGCAACTGGCTCAGAAGGTGTTACATCTTTTGGCGTTGGTATATTTCCTGCGTCAATGAGTTGTTGTAGATCTTTTCGTGTAATACGGCCACCCTCTCCTGTACCAACAACTTGCTCAAGTGGAATATCATGTTCTTGCGCCAGTCTAAGTACAGCAGGCGAATAGCGGTTTTTTTGCTGTCTCACTGAATTTGCAGATGCAATAGGTGCAGTAACTTCCTTCGGAGACTCTTGTTTCTTCTGAATCCCTGCATTTAATATTGCAGCACTTACTGTTGACTTTTTCACTGGTGGAGACGCTGGCACTTCACCGTCACCTGCGATTTCAATGGAACAAACCACTGCTCCAACTGGTAACGTTTGCCCTTCTTCTGCAAGTAGTTCTGTAATGACCCCTTCAAAAGAAGATGGGATTTCTGCATTTACTTTATCCGTCACAACTTCTGCTAATGGATCATATTTTTTTACTGTATCACCTGGTTGTACGAGCCATTTTTCGATTGTACCTTCTGTTACGCTTTCACCGAGCTGTGGCATCGTAATGCTTTGAATCGCCATTATCTTTTCCTCCCATCAATTACGCCCCCATCTAGTCAACCCGAATTTTGAATTGTCCATGTACGGCATGCCATTGCAAAATTCGAGATAACTATTTTGAGAAGCTTCAACTTTTTTTCGCAAGCCTTTAAGCCTACTCAAAAGAGACTACTAATTAGATATGCATCTCCTGAGGAGATTTTTAGAATGCAGCTAAATCTCTCAATGCCCGCTCTACTTTTTCAGGATTTATCATGAAAAACTTTTCCATTGTAGGCGCATATGGCATTGCAGGTACATCTGGTCCAGCTAAACGTTGAATAGGCGCATCAAGGTCAAATAAGCAATGTTCTGCGATAATGGCCGCAACTTCACTTATAATACTGCCTTCCTTGTTATCTTCTGTTACAAGCAATACTTTTCCTGTTTTACTTGCCGCTTCAATAATAGCTTCTTTATCTAACGGATACACTGTACGTAAATCTAAAATATGGACAGAGATGCCATCTGCCGCTAAACGCTCGGCTGCCTGTAAAGCGAAATGAACGGCTAGACCATACGTAATGACCGTAACGTCTTCCCCTTCTCGCTTCACATCTGCCTTGCCGATTGGTAATGTATAATCGTCTAATGGGACTTCCCCTTTGATTAGGCGATACGCACGCTTATGTTCAAAGAATAATACCGGGTCTTCATCACGAATTGCTGCCTTTAACAAGCCTTTCGCATCATACGGAGTGGAAGGAATAACAATTTTCAAACCGGGTGTTCCAGCAAAAAGTGCTTCTACCGATTGTGAATGATAAAGCGCTCCGTGAATCCCACCACCAAAAGGAGCACGGACTACTATAGGACAAGTCCAGTCATTATTGGAGCGATAACGGATTTTCGCAGCTTCCGATACAATTTGGTTCACAGCAGGCATTATAAAGTCTGCAAACTGCATTTCAGCAATTGGACGCATGCCGTACATTGCCGCGCCAATACCAACTCCTGCAATCGCACTTTCCGCAAGCGGTGTATCTAACACACGATACTCCCCAAACTGCTCATAAAGACCCGTAGTTGCTTTGAAAACGCCACCTTTACGACCAACGTCCTCTCCTAAAATGAAAACTCGTTCATCTCGTTCCATTTCTTCCTTCATCGCTAATGTAATCGCATCAATATAAGACATTACTGCCATTACACGTCACCTCCGTCCACTGGTGCATATACGTACTTCAAGGCTTCCTCTGGTTTAGCGTAAGGAGCTGCCTCTGCATAGTCCGTCGCTTCATTTACTTCGGCCATCACACGCTCTTCTATTTCAGTACGAAGAGATTCCGTCATAATGCCAGCATCTTGTAAATACTTCTCAAACAATACAATCGGATCCTTCGCTTTGCCTTCCGCGATATCTTCAGCTGTACGGTATTGACGATCATCATCATCCGAAGAGTGTGCAGTTAAACGGAATGTCACCGTTTCTATTAAACTTGGCCCTTCACCGCTACGAGCGCGTTCTGCCGCCTCTTTGACAACCTTATAAACTTGCAGTGGACATTTGCCGTCTACTGTTACGCCTGGCATGCCATAGCCAATACCACGATCGGATACTTTTGCACAACCTAACTGACGTTCCACTGGTACTGAAATAGCATATTGATTGTTTTCTACCATTATAATGACTGGTAGTTTATGCACACCGGCAAAATTTGCCCCTTCATGGAAATCACCTTGGTTGGAAGAACCTTCTCCTAACGTAACAAAGGCGATGAAATCCTCCTTTTGCAAGCGCCCCGCAAGCGCCACCCCAACAGCATGCGGTACTTGTGTTGTTACGGGTGAAGAACCAGTCAAAATGCGGTTTTTCTTTTGCCCAAAATGCCCGGGCATTTGGCGGCCGCCAGAGTTTGGATCTTCAGCCTTTGCAAATGCTGATAACATCAGCTCTTTTGGCGTCATACCAAAATGTAAAACTACACCCATATCTCGATAATACGGTGCAATATAATCTTTATTTTTATCTAGCGCAAATGCTGCTCCAACTTGTGCAGCCTCCTGTCCCTGACAAGAAATTACAAATGGAATTTTACCTGAACGGTTTAATAACCACATGCGCTCATCTAATCTTCTTGCCATTAACATCGTTTCGAACATAGCAAGGACTTCTTCATTCGTTAACCCTAAATCTTCATGTTTCAGTTGAACGTCTTGCATATGAACACCCCTTTCGCATTAGAAAACGTGCTAAAGTGCCTGTTGCGCACAAGCTCCTTTAGTATCACAATTTATGTCGGTCTTTTTATTTGTTACAATTCGGCGTAATGTCTATAAACGCATTAAAAATGAATAGCTCGCTTATCGACAGCTAAAGCTGACTCCACTAATACTTCATTTAATGATGGATGTGGATGGATTGCTTGACTAATTTCCCAAGGAGTTGCATCTAATAATTTCGCTAATGAAGCTTCTCCTATTAAATCCGTCACATGCGGCCCTACCATATGAATACCCAAAATATCGTCCGTTTTTTCATCGGCTATTATTTTAACAAAACCATCTGATTCTCCATTAACTAGCGCCTTACCTATTGCTTTAAAAGGAAATTTACCAATCTTTAATGCATACCCTTTTTCGCGAGCAGCACTTTCCGTTAAACCGATACTAGCCACTTCTGGGAAAGAATACACACATTTCGGTACTTGCAAAACATCTAACGGCGCTACTTTTCCTGTCGCAATATGTTCAATAGCGGACAAGCCTTCATGTGAGGCAACGTGCGCCAATTGTAAACCACCGATTACATCTCCAATGGCATACATATGTGATTCCTTTGTTTGATAAGAATCGCGTACTTGAATAAAGCCGTTGTCGATTTCAATATCGGTATTTTCTAAACCAATGCCATGTATATTTGCTTCACGTCCAACACAAAGCAATAATTTCTCTGCTTCAAATTGTTCCTCATTATCCTGAAGCTTCGCCGAAATGAAAACGTTATCATTTTCTATTTTAAAGCTATCTGTATTTAACCGAGCATTCGTCACAATGCGCACACCACGATTTTCAAGCTGTTTTGTCACTTCTTTTACAATATCCGCATCCTCAGCTGGTAAAATCGTAGGACCGTATTCAATTACAGTTACAGCTACTCCAAAATCACAAAGCATAGATGCCCACTCGATGCCGATTACACCACCACCAACAATCAATAATGAAGTCGGTAATTCTTCCATTTGCAATGCATGGTCAGAATTCATGACATACTTCCCATCAACCGTTAATCCTGCCATTCCTCGTGGCTTCGATCCTGTTGCAATGACAACATTGGTAGGAACAAGCATTTCATTTTCCTCACCATTGCGCATCTCTACTGATATAGTACCTGGCATTGGTGAGAAAATAGATGGTCCTAAAATTCGACCTGTTCCTTCATAAACATCAATTTTGCCTTTTTTCATCAGTGTATTCACACCTTGGCTTAATTGCTCTACTATTGCTTGTTTGCGCGCTTGCACCTTATTGAATTGCAAGGTAACACCTGTAATGTCTACGCCAAATTCACTCGCGGTTTTATTGGCCATACGATATACTTCAGCACTTCGAAGTAATGCTTTACTCGGAATACAGCCTTTATGTAGACAAGTACCACCAAGTCGTTCACGTTCCACAATAGCTGTTTTTAAGCCTAATTGTGCCGCACGAATTGCTGCAACGTAGCCACCTGTCCCTCCCCCTAAAATAACAACATCATAATTTTGAGCCATATGTTATTCCTCCTTATGAGAAAAGTGCTAAAGCCTCTCTCTCCTAACTGGCGTCATAGTGCAATCCATCGAGGAAAAGCGCTGTATCGCCACAGGCAACAATCTCTATCTTAAAGACATTGCAATGAAAGGTGTACGTCATTTATTGTAATGACGAATCTATTAGCCTAGACATTTATTTACTACTATTTAAACAGAAGAAGTCGACAATGCGACTTCTCTTTAGCGAATAGACGTTGTTAACGGCCGTTCAAAATATTTTTTTCATTTTTTAAGAACTGACTACGCGATTTCGCTACACGAGCAATACGTTCTTCTGCCAAACGATTTGCCGCAACATATGTTGGAATACTATCACGTTTGGAAATTTCAAAGATTTTTTCAATACTATCGTAAATACCATCTACACGTTTCATCGCTCGTTCACGATTATAGCCATATAATTCGTCCGCGACATTGATTACACCACCTGCATTAATGACATAGTCAGGTGCATAAACAATGCCTAGCTCGTGTAAATAATCTCCATGTCGTGAATCTTGTAGTTGGTTATTAGCAGAACCAGCGATAACTTTTGCTTTTAATTGCGGAATCGTTTCGTCATTTAAAATTGCGCCAAGTGCACACGGTGAGAAAATATCGACTTCTTGTGAATAGATTTCATCAGGTGCAACTGCTGTAGCGCCAAAATCATTGACAACACGATCAATAGCCGCTTGGTTAATATCTGTTACTACAAGTTTTGCACCTTCATTATGTAAATACTCGCAAAGCTTGTAAGCTACGTTTCCTAGCCCTTGTACCGATATAGTACGACCTTCTAGCATATCCGTACCAAATGCTTCTTTCGCCGCTGCTTTCATGCCACGATAAACGCCATAAGCAGTTACTGGTGAAGGATTACCCGATGAACCAAACGCTGGCGATATACCTGTAACGTAATTTGTTTCCTCATGGATTAAATCCATATCTGTTACGGTTGTACCAACATCTTCAGCGGTAATATAGCGACCGTTTAATCCTTGAATGAAACGACCTAAAGCACGGAACATTTCTTCGTTTTTATCTTTAAATGGGTCCCCAATAATGACCGTTTTTCCACCGCCAAGGTTTAAACCAGCAGCTGCATTTTTATATGTCATCCCGCGTGCTAATCTTAATGCATCCTCAATCGCATTTTCTTCTGTCGCGTAGGTCCACATACGAGCACCACCTAATGCTGGTCCAAGTGTTGTGTCATGGATAGCGATAATCGCTTTTAACCCAGATGCTTCGTCTTGGCAAAATACCAATTGTTCATAATCATACTTTTCCATATACTTGAAGATTTCCATGAAAACTCGCCCCTTTGCTTTGGAAAGTGCAACCCCTAATGCCCATCCCAATCAAATTTTAAAAAAATGATAAAACTGTTTTGCAATGGATAATATCGCTCCATTTAATTTTACAATACTGACAAATTCACAATTTCGCAACTATTATTACACTTTTCCTACTAAGTAAGAATTTTCTAAAAATTCAGTTACGATTACTAGTTTTTGAGCTTCTTCCTGCGCTTTTACGAGACGCCTTAGATTCATAGGCTTTCTTGACATTCCATTATCCACAGGTACAATTAAAGTTAGGTATGAGGAGGGACATGTATGGCTCGTTTTGCTGCGTTTATTGTCATGCTAATTCCAGGTCTAATGGCCGCAGGTGGCATTAAATTTATGCGTGATACATTATTCGGTAAGCTCATCTCACCTTTCCCATTTTTATGGCTACAATTTGTTGTTGGCATCATTTTCTTTGTTGTCGGCTTTGGCTTTTTCGCAGGCTTTTTATTACACCGCGATCGAAAAAAAGGAAAAGTGGCTCCGCGCTTCCAAAAAAAATAAAAATAGCTATCCAAATAGGCCACAGAACTTTGTGACTTACTGGATAGCTATTTTTATTGACGTAGCTGTACATGGATAACTTTATCCGGAAAATCAGTAATCCACCCTACTACGGATGTATGTGGATTCGTCAAAAACTTTTCACTGCCATCAATCGCATAAAAGCGACATGTCTTAGCACTAGCTACACATGCCTCTAAATAGCGGGGTTTATAATACTTTTTATGCATATGAACACAATCAATTGCCTTATAATCACTCAGCAAATCCCATTTTAATTTTTTTGTGGCGATTAGCGCTGTTTCATGCTGTGGCGCATGACGTTTCACAACCTCTAACAGCTCATAATGAAACGATGAAAAATGGCTACTTGCTGGTAATTTAAGCCCTTGAAGCAGTTGAACGAGCGCATCTTGATTGTCAAGAATGGTCGATTTTAATTCAATATTCAGTGGGAGTTGGTGTTTATTTGCCCATGCTAAAACCGCTTCAAATGTCGGAATTCTATACGATGAAAAAAACCTTCTCCACGGCTTCCCTAATTTAAAGCTCTGCAATTCCGCTATTGTGCAATCATTCACTAGCTTATTACTGCCTACTAATCTTGATAATTGCGGATCATGGTAAACAACGGGTATCCCTTCTTTTGATAGCTGAATATCTAACTCAATCCCATTGGCACCTAGCTCTAATGCTTTTTCAAACGCTTTGAAACTATTTTCTAGCGCATAAGCAGACGCCCCGCGATGCGCAAACACAGGGATGAATGATTCATTATACATTCAGCTCACCAAACTCCAGTAAAAATTTTCCGTTCGTCATTTTATTTAACAACGAGGACTTTTTGCCAATTTGAATATAGGTACCAGGATAGGCTTCCTTTGTAACAATAATTTCTTCTTTTCCAGCATGACGCATTTCATCCATCATTAACTTAATTTCACGATCTAGCGTCACCGCTTCTGCTTTTAACTTTGATAAGCTTTGCTTTGTTTCTTCAAAGGCAGCAATTTGCTGTGTAGACATTTGCTTAAGCAGCGGTAGTAAACTTGTAATCTTCGCTTCACGCTCTGAAATATCGGATTGCAATTGCTTTAACTGTGTTGCTTTGTCTTGCATCATTGCATAACTTTCCTGTTTATTGACACTTTCAATGATTAAATCCGTTCTCCGCTCTAGACGGTTTCCCGAAATGGCTGTAACAATTGTATTTTTTGCAACAGCACGCCCACCAATGATTTTTCCTCTGCGCTCATCGACAAAAATGGAATGGGCAGTAAGTTGTGATCCAAGTGAATAAAAACCGATATGAATACTATCATCTGCGACTAAAATAGCTTCATTGACATGCTTCACGAAAATATTGCCACCGGCTTCAACGAGTGTTGAACCCAAACCAAAAATACCACCTCGAATGTATACATCACCTTCGATTGATTTAATTAGTTTTGCGCCGCTTACCCCTTCCGCACCTTCAATGGAAATATCTCCGGTTGCAATAACAGTATAGCCAGTTGTAACGGTTCCCTTAATGCTTAAAGAGCCATTAAACTCTAAATTCCCCGTCTCAACGCCTACATCTCCATGAATTGGTAGATGGCGATTTACACCAATCGCACCTTTGACATCATCTAACACACCCGCTATTTTCGAACGAATGACGATTTTACCATCTTCTTCTACTTCATACGCTGATTTTTTGTCATATCGAATAGGAAAATCACGACCAGGTGCTGCCGCAATCATTTCACCGAGTACATTTTGACCAGGCTTGCCCATCGTTGCAGGAATTTTCTCACCGAGCCAAGAGCCTTCTGAAATTTCTGAAATAAAATTCATGTCGTAGTAATCGGCTTTCCCATCTTCACGAATGACAGGTTTTCTTTCAGGTTTAGGTAAATATGTAATTTGTGCATCCGTACCTGCCACAGGTGACGTTCCTTGCGCAATTAAAAACGCTTTGCCAGGTTCAACCTTTGAAATATCAAAGTCTAAAATGCCATAAATAATGCCTTGATCCGCTAATGTTTCCAAAATTTGTTCCGTTAATTTTTCTTTATTCTTTTGAATATAATCAGCTGTTTCATATATAAATATAGAGGCAGACATTTTATCTCGAGCAATTTCAGCTTCAACATTTGGAAGCCAGCGTCCAATCTCAACAGGACTTGTGCTTTCTGTCGCTAGTACAGTTTTTAATATAGAAAAATTAGATAACTTTAGTCGTGGGTGACTACGTAAGACGCCATCAAATTCTTTTAATGGAAACCCAGCGCTGTATGTAAGCATAAATACCTTTCCGTTTTCTTCCGATATTTCGAAGTTATCATTTCGAACTAGAATCACGCTACCTCCTCCTTCCCTCTATATGTAAGTATATACAATCTATTTACATTTGTTTAGAGACAATTGTCACTACTCATAAAGAAAATACCCCTACTTTATCAGTAAGCTCTGTACACAGTGCAAACCTTTTTCCTCTAAAAAATAGACGATATATACTATAAAAAAAACATGTTTTCCTTCGTTGCAATTGGAAATGTTATTATTGCATAAAAACCCAGTAAATTTTTAGGTTATTTTTATGAACACTTTGAAAAAGAAATAGCTATATTCACATAAATCCTCATTTTAATTTTTTTGCATTAGGTCTTGTCTACTAAAAAACTTCTTAAAGTAGAACATTACTGCATAAAGTACCGTTTTAACTTACTATTTATTTGCAAATTTACTTAAGTATCCTACACAAAGACTCTGGGCTTTTAGTCATTTATTATCTGTAAATAAGTCACTGCTTAATCTATCTTGAAATGCTTCAATTCTGCTATCCGTGCATAATTGTTCACGCGTTAAATAGAAAACACTGATGCTTCCATTAACGCTTAGTCGCATCTCATATAACTGCTCATTAATTTGTGTTATTTCTAATGCGTTATGATGGTCAAGTTGAAAATTTACGCTTTTCATTTATAATCCCTCCGTCCCTATTATAGTCAAAAAGGCAAAAAAACGATTAACAGCTTTAACCCTGTTAACCGCCCATTGAATACTAACCTAGCACATATTCTGCTAAAACACTTTGCACTTTATAAATGTTAGTCGATTTATTAAAATTTTTCTGTATCGGCAATTGGCTGCCTGAAACCCAAATTTTCAGCTCTGCATCCAAATCAAATGTGCCCGCCGTTTCCACTGAAAAATGCAAAATATTTTTGTAAGGAATTGAATGATATTCGGTTTTCTTACCCGTTACCCCTTGTTTATCGATTAAAATTAACCGCTTATTCGTAAAAATAAACGTATCTCTAATAATTTTATACGCATTTTGAATGGTCTCATTCGGTATTAAGATCTCTTTCATTTCTTCCTGCAATTTATCTAGATTGACTTCACTTGCATTGCCCATTAATCCATCAAATAACCCCATATCTATTTCCCTCCAATTTTTCAAGCTTTATATAGTATATATTACATTTTGTAACAATAATACCATTCATAGTTCATTAATGATAGGATACAATCCATCATTAATTTGCCACTGTACTTTGCAGAATAAATAAACTGGGGGAATTTAAATTAATTTGCAATAAACGGTGCTTTATGTACATAGTTTAAATTGTCGATTTGATGAATGATAAAAGTCGCAATATCTTGATTAGTTATTTTTGTGCCAGGCATATCCGTTAAATGTTCTTTCAAATTTCCTCTTTCTGCGCCATCTACTATAAATGGTAGTCTAATTAACGTCCATTGAATATGTGGATGATTGGTCAAAATATCCCATTCTTTCTTCTTGTCTCCCATCATATTAGAGTACATTATTTTAAACAACGCTGCCCCTATTCTATTTAACGTACTTTTGTGATCGCCTGTTATTGTTAGAGAGCCACCTGTTACACCAATGTAACGATCAATATGTAATTCAGTCATTACATCGAGTATATTTTTAGTGATACTGCTATACATCGCCTTCTCTTTGATTGGTTGACCAAAGGTATTTATAACTACTTGACAATCTTTTAGTAGCTTACGAATATCTTCTACATTTTTTACATTCCCTTTGACGATTTCAATCCTACTGTCCTTGTCTATTACTTTTTCTGGATTTCGAACTAACATGCGGACTTGATATCCTTTCGCTACCGCTTTAGAAGCAATATAACGCCCTACTTTCCCCGTTCCACCAATAAGAGCCACCTTGTAAGCATTAACCATAAAATCCCTCCAAAACTCATGATACTAGGTATACGGTCAAACGTCTGTTTAGATTCAAATTTCCAACACCATCCAACGTTCGCTTGGTCCTTTGCCGCATAATCAAGATTCATGTTCTGCTCTCAATATTCAGCAAAAAAAAACACCTCCATAAATGGGATATCCCAGAAATGAATGTGTTTATAGTTTATTTAAATATTTATCAATTAGTAATGCACTAATAGTTAGTTGGTATAATATTAAAAATCTCTCTAAATAAGTCCTGTAAGCTGTTATAACTGTTAATTAACTCGCCATCATATCAATACGAATCTTGTCCGCAATCATGGCGATGAATTCGCTATTTGTCGGCTTCGACTTTAAGTGGTGTACGGTGTAGCCAAACATCGACGAAATGGACTCGTAATTGCCACGATTCCATGCGACTTCAATGGCATGACGAATCGCACGTTCTACACGTGACGGTGTTGTATTGAATTTCTTTGCTATTTCTGGATAAAGAATTTTCGTCACAGACCCTAATAACTCGATATCTTCAAACACCATTTGTATCGCTTCCCGTAAATACGAGTAACCTTTAATATGAGCAGGTACGCCAATTTCTTTAATAATCGCTGTAATGGTACTATCAAGCTGATGCTGATTTAATTTTTGAGGAGTTGTCGGCTGTAATACACTCGCCTTTTTCGGTATAGAAGCCTTTTGGCCAGCACAATGTAATATTTTTTGGACAAGCTGGTCGAATTCAAATGGTTTTAGCATAAAGTACGATGCTCCTAAATCCACTGCCTGTTTCATTACATCTTCTTGACCAAATGCTGTGAGCATAATGACTTGTATCGAAGACATACGATCATTTTGATACATCGCTTCCAATACTGCTAATCCATCTAGATGAGGCATAATTATATCCAGTAATAAAATATCAGGTGTGTATTCTTCAAGCATTTGAAGACATACTTTCCCATTCGAGGCCGTTGCAATTATTTCAATTTCGGGATGTCCTTGAAAATAATGCTCCATTGTTTTTAATAATTCTCGATTATCATCTGCTATCGCCACTTTTACCTTTGTCATTTCCATTCCTCCTTCTGGACTTTGCTTTGACTGTTCAAAGCATAAAACCGTTACCCCTAATGTCTTTTTGACACACTGTGGAATTTTCGACATTTTTGGGTTAAAAACCTTTTCAATTTCCAAAAATGAGTATGTAGTCCGATACTTTCTTTTTTTCTCGACAAGTTACGATACTTAACAGCAAATTGTCGAATACACTTATCACTTATTTTAGTGAAAAAATGCTGATAAAACTACACTTTTTTTTAAGTATCGCTAAAGTGTTCACAAAAACCATGAAATACTTGGGGAAAGAGCTAAAATATACTATTTTACCCATGAAAGAACGGAGCTACCAGAGGCAGCTCCATCCAATTCATGAAGATTTTCTTAACATTTCTGCCACTGTAATAGCAGCCCCTTTTTTCGGTTCCTCAACAAACATATGTGTGACAGCACCAACGAAACGACCATCTTGTATGATGGGACTACCACTCATACCTTGTAAAATGCCACCTGTTTTTTCAATAAGCTTTTCGTCAGAAACGATAAATTCAAGCCGTTCATTTTCAACTTTTGTAATTTCAATGGAAAATGTTTCGACTTTACTTCCTTCAATAGCTGTATAAATTTCAGCCTTCCCCAATTTTATATCTTTTGCATGCATAATTTCGATGGCTTTGGGCAATCTTTGTTGATAGCTATCTTCCCATCGGCCAAAAATTCCATAAACCGTATTTTTATCAATACTCCCTAATCGTTCCTGATGTTTTTCAATGGAGGAAATTTTATAGCCGGGTTGACCAGGTAGGCTTTTACGGATTTGATGAATGGATGCTAAGAAAATGGAGCCTGCTCGGAAGACAGGTGCTTCTTGGAGAGTTGAGTCGACAATCTGGTGGCCTAATGCTCCGTAATTTAATGTCTCTGGATCAATGTATGTCAATGTCCCTACTCCATCTGTTTCATCCTTTAAAAAAGAGATGACATGTTCTGCTTCTTGCTTTTGTAAGTCAACTGTTAATGCTTTACCTTCACTTTTTATCGTCCATTTTTGTTGCCCATGGCGAGCAATGGCTTGCTTGGCATCAGCAAGTGTTTTTACCGTTGTATCATTTATTTTTTCGATAACGGCGCCTCCTTTCATCCACTGATTGGAAGCTAATAACACATCATGCGCAACAAAGACATGTGATAATTGAAGCTGAATTCCAATTGCTTCACCCATCGGTATTAATTTTTTGGCCGCAAAAGCCTGAATGGGCATAAATAACAAAACGATGAGCATAGGCAAAATGACAAATTGACGCCAACGACGATTCATACGACACCTCCTTTTGAATTTTGTCTTTATACTATGTGTTGTTGTGCGGTTCTTATAAGCGGTAAATATTTGTGCAAAATGAAAAAAACCCAGAAACATTGGATTGCCTCTGGATTTTCTTATTAATTTAGCGCATTTGTTTTTTTCGTTCGTTTGCCATCTTTAACAATTCTGTCGCATGCTGTAAAGTTAAATCGGTAATTTCTGCACCTGACATCATTCTGCTCACTTCTTCAATACGAGCATCTGTATCGATTTCTGCTAAAGAAGTAAATGTCCGATCATGTTCAACCTCTTTTTTAATGAAGTAATGATGGTCAGCCATCGCCGCCACTTGAGGTAAATGCGAAATACACAAAACTTGAGAATTAACAGAAATGGCTGCAATTTTTTCAGCGATTGCTTGCGCTACACGACCGCTTACGCCAGTATCCACTTCGTCAAAAATAATGGATGTTACACCATTGGAAGAAGAAAAAATCGTTTTTAATGCTAACATCATACGCGACAATTCCCCACCTGAAGCAATTTTCGGTAAAGATTTCGGTGGTTCCCCGACATTCGTTGAAATATAAAAGATCACTTGGTCTTTACCATTGACATCAAAGTAAGGTAAAGCATCAAAATTTACAATAAACTTTGCTTTTTCCATATGTAATTCACGTAGCTCTGCCATAATAGCCTCGCTTAAATCATTGGCTGCTGCTTTTCGAACATGCGAAAGTTTTTCAGCAAATTCACTTAATACTACTTCCATTTCAAGTACTTTTCGTTCTTTTAATTGCAATATTTCATCACGATTCAAAAGCTCACTAAGCTCTGTTTTAATCTTCTCATAATAGGCGAGCATTTCTTCAACAGTGGAGCCATATTTGCGCTTTAAGTTTTGGAAAAGTGCCAAGCGTTGCTCCACTTCATTTAATCGCGCAGGATCAAATTCTAACTCATCTAATACATTTTTTACCTGATAGGCGGCATCCTGTAAAGCGTAAAAAGCAGTTGTTACCGACTCAGATGCCTCTTTAAACTGTTCATCGATGACCGCCGCATCATCTAATGCGCCCATCGCTGTACCGATCCAGTCAAGCCCTTTTGTCTCCCCCTGAATTGCTTCATAGGCAGCACTCGAGCGTTCGAAAATTTTATTAAAATTCATTAGACGACGACGTTCATCTAACAGCTCATCTTCTTCACCAAGCTTTAAATTTGCATCTTCCAATTCTTTCATTTGGAATTGGTACAAATCAATGCGTTGCGCCATTAACTGCTCATCAATAGAAATGGTGGCTAATTCTTTTTTTAATGCCCGATATTCGTTATATTGAATACTATATTGTTCAAGAATCGGTGATAGTTGCTCTTCTGCAAATTGATCCAATAAATGAATATGTTGTTTTTCATCCATTAGTTCTTGATTTTCATGCTGACCATGTATATCAATTAAACTTGCACCAATATCTCGTAAAACCGATAAAGGGACCAATTTGCCATTTACCCGACAAACACTTTTACCAGAGTCATTTAAATCGCGGCGTAAAATAATAGAATCTTCTTCTATTTCAATGCCTGCTTCCTCCAATTTCTTATATACAGGATGTGCAGTGCTTGAAATTTGAAACAACCCGCCTAACTCTGCTTTTTTAGCACCATGACGAATAAATTCTGAATTGCCTCTACCACCAGCAAGTAAATGTACCGCATCAATAATAATGGATTTCCCAGCACCAGTTTCTCCTGTTAGTACAGTTAAACCATCCGAAAAACTAACCGTTAAATCCTCGATGATGGCAAAATTTCGAATACTAAGCTCTCTTAACACAAATTGTCACCTCTGAATTAAATTCAACTGCTATTATTCTCGTGCTATCAGATGCAAAATGACCGCTTTTTTTAAAACAGGCAAGCAACTGTTAACCTTTGGATTTTTGTTTCTCTCTTATAGCATGTCCAATAAGCGATTTTTTGTATTTTCTCGCTCGGCTTCATCGCGACAAATAATTAAAATAGTATCATCCCCTGAAATCGTACCTAAAATTTCAGGCCAATCTAAATGATCCAGTAATGACGCAATAGCATTTGCATTACCTGGGAGTGCTTTCATTACTAAGAAATGCGATGCTCCGTCAATGCTCACAAAAGCATCCGCTAATGCACGATGTAATTTTTGTACTGGATTGAATCGTTGGTCTGCGGGTAAGCTATATTTATAGCGTCCATCCTGCAAAGGTACTTTTACTAAGTGCAGTTCTTTAATATCACGTGAGACCGTTGCTTGTGTCACATTATAGCCTGCATCCTTTAAAAAATCGACTAAATCATCTTGTGTTTCAATTTCATGATTTGCAATAATATCACGAATCCGTATATGTCTTTGCCCTTTATTCATATCGTTCACCTCTTATAAATAGTTAAATATTTGTATAATTACACTACCATTTTCAGCATAAAAGCACAAGAAAAAACACGGCTCTACTTAATGAGCACGTGTTATTTTAGTGCACTATGCGCTTCTTCAACGAGTGCATTAAAAGCTGTATATGGTGGAATACTTTCATCCCCTATAGGATTCACTAAATGGAATAAAAATTCAATATTCCCCTCACCGCCAGTAATCGGCGAAAAAGAAGCATCCTTCACAACAAAGCCGACTTCCGTTGCCATAGCAGCGGTTTTTTCTAGAACATAGAGATGGACTTTTTTATCACGGACGATACCCTTTTTACCAACATTCTCTTTACCTGCTTCAAACTGTGGTTTAACAAGTGCCATGACATCCCCACCTGGCATTAAAACCGTTTTTAGTACCGGTAAAATCAATGATAGTGAAATAAAGCTCACATCGATTGTAGCAAACTCTGGTAAACCTTCCGTTAAATCTGCCGCTGTTGTATAGCGGAAATTCGTTTTTTCCATAACTGTTACACGTTCATCTGAACGAATTTTCCACGCAAGCTGATTGGAGCCAACATCTAAGGCATAACAATGTCGCGCACCATTTTGTAATGCACAATCTGTAAAACCACCTGTAGAGGAGCCGATATCAAGCATCAGCTTCCCCTCTACAGACATATCAAAAATTTGCAATGCTTTTTCTAGTTTCAAGCCACCACGGCTCACATATTTTAAATCTGACCCTTTTACTTGCAGCGGTGCATCGATTGCAATTTTTTCTCCTGCTTTGTCGATGCGTATTTCATTAGAAAAGACAAGACCCGCCATAATGGACCGTTTTGCCTTCTCGCGCGTCTCACAGAGCCCACGCTCTACAAGTAAAATGTCTACACGTTCTTTCGGTTGTTTTGTCATTATTTGTTCAAACCTACTTGCTGTTTTTGTTGTAGTAACACTTGCATACGTGCTACTGTATCTTCTGCTGTCATATGGATTTCCGCTAGCAGTTGGTCTACGTTTCCATGCTCAATAAATTGATCTGGAATACCCATTCGATCAATGATTGCAGTGAAATAACTATGGTCGTGTGCAAATTCCAAGACGCCACTACCAAAGCCCCCCTGTAATACCGCTTCTTCAATCGTTAGCACTGGTTTATTGCTAGTAAATATACGATGCAGCATGTCTTCATCCATCGGCTTAATAAAGCGAGCATTCACCACTTCAATTTCTACGCCTTGTTGCGCGAGCATATGCGCTGCTTCCATTGCCATTGGAATAGTTGTGCCGAATGTTAATATCGTCGCATCTTTCCCCTCACGTAGCACTTCCCAACTACCTATTGGTAAAGCCATAAGCTCCTCATCGAGTGGGACGCCTATCCCATTTCCACGTGGATAACGAAGGGCAATCGGTCCGCCGTTATAATCAATGGCTGTTTTCACCATATGTTGACCTTCATTCTCATCCTTTGGCATCATGATCGTCATATTGGGAATGTGGCGAAGGAATGCTATATCAAATACACCTTGGTGTGTTTCACCATCTGCACCAACTAAGCCAGCACGATCAATTCCAATGAAAACGTTTAAATTTGGACGCGCAATATCATGTAGAACTTGGTCATATGCACGCTGTAAAAACGTTGAATAAATCGCTAAAAATGGCTTCATTTTTTGAGTAGCAAGACCTGCAGCCATCGTTGCGGCATGTTGTTCAGCTATGCCGACATCAAAAAAGCGTTTAGGAAAGTCTTTTTGAATCCCTTGCAATTTTGAGCCAACAGGCATCGCTGGCGTAATCGTCACAATGCGTTCATCTTCATGTGCAATTTTACGAACAGTTTCAGCGATTAAACTACTCCACGCAGGACCTTTTGTTTCAGATTTAACAAAGGCACCGGTCTCCATTTTATATGGCCCTGTCCCATGCCAATTCCCGATTGTATCGTCTTCTGCTGGTTTGTAGCCTTTTCCTTTTTTCGTAATGACATGCACAAGCACTGGGCCTTTTACTTTTTTAGCATAGGATAAAGTCGTTTCAAGCGCCTCAAAGTCGTGACCATCAATTGGCCCTAAATATTTAAAGCCTAATTCCTCAAAGAAGACACCAGAAACGACTAGATATTTCAAACTGTCTTTCAAGCGTTCAGCAGTTGAAGCTAGCTTCCCACCTAAAACCGGAATTTTATTAATTAACGATTCTAATTCTTCTTTGGCTTTTGAATATTCTTTGGCAGTTCGTAAGCGACCTAATACGTTGTGTAATGCGCCAACATTCGGTGCTATGGACATTTCGTTGTCATTTAAGATGACAATCATATTAGTTTTTGCATGCCCTATATGATTTAATGCCTCAAGCGCCATACCGCCAGTTAAAGCTCCGTCCCCAATAATCGGTACGACGAAGTTTTTTTCGTTTTTAATATCACGTGCTGCTGCCATACCCATGGCTGCTGACAACGATGTCGAGCTATGACCCGTTTCCCATTCATCATGTTCACTCTCCACAAGCTTTGGAAAACCACAAAGCCCTTTGAACTGACGTAAAGTGTCAAATTGACTCGCACGACCTGTCAAAATTTTATGCACGTAAGCTTGGTGGCCAACATCCCATAAAAACTTATCTTTTGGACTGTCAAACATTTTATGAAGCATAATTGTCAGCTCCACAACACCCAGGTTCGGTCCGATATGACCACCTGTGACAGAACATTTTTCAATTAAGAAAGTTCGAATTTCTTTTGCAAGTTGTTCAAGCTCTCTCTTATCTAAGTTTTTTAAAAAGGATGGACTAGAAATCTTGTTTAAATCCACCTTTCTCACACACCTTTTCAATAAATTATTCACCGCAATCGTGTTTCCACCATTATAACAGTGTTATCCATATGCTAAAAGTACGAACACTTATTGTTTGCCTCTTGGCAAACGTCCTCACCTATTCTAGCATATTCTTTCCCTTTAACGCCCATTTTTTCTCTTAGTTTTTACGATGAACAATATAGGCCGCAAACTCACGCAGTAAGCTGACATCTACTTGTAAGTTATCCAGTGCTGCAATAGCTAGCTGATAATGGTCAGCAAGTTTTTCTTTGGCTCCAGCTAACGTTAGTAATGCAGGATATGTGCTTTTATCGCTCGCTACATCCTTCCCTGCTGTTTTGCCTAATTCCTCTGTTGTGCCTTCAATATCTAAAATGTCGTCTTGGATTTGGAATGCCAGCCCAATATGATGCGCATATTCTTTTAAAGTAGCACGGTCTTCTTGAGAAGCATTGGCTAATACTGCACCCGATTCAATACTAAATCGTAAAAGTGCACCTGTTTTATTGACATGTACATGTTCTAGTTCCGTTAGGCTTAGTTGACGTTGCTCACCTTCCATATCGAGCACTTGACCGCCAACCATCCCTTCAGCACCTGCTGCTACGCTTAGAAGATTGACAAGTTCTATTCGTTGCTCCGCTGAAAGATCCATGCGCGCTAAAATGCCAAACGCTAGCGTATTTAACGCATCGCCTGCAAGTGTTGCAAGGGCATCACCAAACACTTTATGGTTAGTTGGTTTGCCACGACGGAAATCATCGTTATCCATGCTCGGTAAATCATCGTGAATTAAAGAATACGTATGAATCATTTCAATAACAGCACCGACTGTAAGCCCTGCTTTTAGGTCTTTACCGTAGATTTCTAAAACTGCTAATACAAACAGTGGGCGAATACGTTTGCCTCCTGCCTTTAATGAATATAGCATCGACTCTTTTAAATGAGCTGGTGCGTCAATTTTCTCAACAAGTGCAAACATCTCAGCCTCTACTTGTGGTGTGTTGCTCTGAATAAAATGTTTTAATTGTTCGTTCATTTTAACTAGTTCTCTCCCTTTAGCGGATCAAATACTGTTGTTTCGCCTGTTTCTTGAACAATTGAAATTAACTGTTCCTCGGCATGCTGTAGTTTACTATGGCAAAACTGTGAAAGCTCCATGCCCTGCTTATATAAATCAATAGCATTTTCTAATGGCACATCACCCTGCTCTAATTGGCGGACTATTTCTTCAAGTGCCGTCATTGCTTCTGCGAATGTTTGTTGTTTCTTCGCCATTGCTATTCCTCCTTACTATTTGGCAAGACATTTGTCACTTCGGCTATTACTTTCCCATCGTGGAAGGCCAATGTTAGTTGATCTTGCCGCTTTAAGTCAGTAGACGATTTCAACACTTTGTCATCTTTATATGCGACTGTGAATCCTCTTGTTAAAATAGCAAGCGGATTTAATGCTTCGAGTGTTCTTACCGATGCCTCAAATTGTTGTTTTTGCTTTGTTACGTAATGTGTTGCAGAACGTGTTAGCTGTTGAATGCGCTGTTCTAATTCCCTTTGATGAAAAACGAGCGCTTTTTTTGGTGATTGCTGCTCTACTGCGCTATGCAATTTTTGAAGTTGTGCTTCTTTTTTCATCAAATCTACTTGCATCGCTTTTTGTAAAGTTGTTTCAAGCTGCGCTAACCGTTCGGTAAACGGACGATACAATCTTTCTGGCATCGATAAAGGATAGGACTGTTGTAGCTTATTTAGACGTTGTCGCTCCGTTATAAGTTGCGCCCTCACGATTTGGTGAAGCTGCGATTTTTGAGTCAACACTCGTTGATACAATTCTTGCTGGTCAGGAACTGCCATTTCAGCAGCAGCAGTCGGCGTCGGTGCACGTAAATCTGCTACATAATCGGCAATCGTCGTATCCGTTTCGTGCCCTACTGCGCTAATAATTGGAATCCGACTATCAAAAATAGCACGTGCTACAGCTTCCTCATTAAACGCCCATAAATCTTCAATTGATCCTCCACCCCGTCCTACTAACAAGACGTCACAAACAGCATCTTGATTAGCGCGTTCAATATTGTGTACGATGCTTGGTGCTGCTTGTGCCCCTTGTACAAGGGTCGGATAAATGAGAATTTCAGCAAGCGGATACCGTCGCTTTAAGGTTGTACAAATATCTCGAATCGCGGCTCCAGTAGTGGATGTTAAAACACCTATTTTTTCAGGAAACTTTGGAATTGGCTGTTTCCATTCTGGTTTAAAAAGCCCTTCTTTTTGAAGCTGTTCTTTCAGTTGATTAAAAGCAACAAACAGGCTTCCGATTCCATCTGGTTGCATTTCCTGCACATATAATTGATATGTACCATAGCCTTCGTAAACGTTTACATCTCCTCGGATAAATACTTGCATACCCTCTTTAGGCTCGAATGCTAATTTTGTTGCTGCAGTTTTAAACATCGTAGCTGCAATCCGTGCGCCATCATCCTTTAACGTAAAGTAAATATGCCCAGATTGGTGTACTTTAACATTCGATAATTCCCCTTTGACATAAACTTCGCGAAGATGTGGATCTGCATCGAATTTTCGTTTAATATATTTCGTTAACGCTTTTACAGTTAAATAAGAAGCTGATGACATTATTTTCGGCTCCTTTACTAAAATCAAGTTTTTCACAAAACTACACTTATCATAACATTTTTTGTCGCGCCTGACGTGTAAAAATACAGTTTCACGAGAAAAAACGTCTGTCTTTCATCCTATTTTAAAACATTACTGTAACATATTTATTCCAAACTTGGCTCGGATGAAAGTGGCTACTATGTGTCCTTTTTAGTGGCGATTCAAACTAGTTTAGTGGCGTTCTCTTTTAATGATGTGGCGTTTTACACAGATTTAGTGGCGATTCTTGCAATATTTTATCCGCACACGATGTACTTGCAAAAAGAGAGCCACCTCAAAAGTAATGAGATGGCTCTCTAAGCATACGAAATTCTATTGTAAGTAATTACTTCATTTTATTCGCAAGCTTTGTTTCTGCCGCTTGCACTGTGTTGAAGAGTAACATCGTGATTGTCATCGGGCCGACACCGCCTGGAACTGGTGTAATGTGAGATGCGATACCGTCAACCTCTGCAAAGTTTACGTCGCCGCATAGCTTGTTGTTTTCATCGCGGTTAATGCCGACATCAATAACAACAGCACCTTCTTTCACATGCTCTTTTGTAATAAAGTTCGCACGTCCTACAGCTGCAATTAAAATATCCGCTTGTTTTGTGAATGAAGGTAAATCTGGTGTTTTTGAATGCGTGTATGTCACCGTCGCATCTTTTTGTAGCAATAGTTGTCCCATTGGTTTCCCTACAATATGACTTCTACCTACAATGACTGCATGTTTTCCAGCGATTTCAATTCCTGAATATTCAAGAAGCTTCATCACGCCAAACGGAGTACATGGTAAAAATGTTTCCTGGCCAAGCATCATTTTCCCAACGCTAACTGGCGAGAAGCCATCTACGTCTTTTTCAACAGCGATTGTCGCAATAACTGTGTCCTCATCAATATGTTTAGGCAGTGGTAATTGTACTAAAATCCCGTGAATATCTTCACGATTATTTAATAATTCAATTTGCACTAACAGCTCTTCTTGTGTCGTTTCCTCTGGCAGTTTAATTAACTCTGAAAACATCCCAATTGCTTCACAAGATTTTTGCTTATTTCTCACATATGTAGCTGAAGCTTGGTTGTCCCCAACTAGAACAACCGCTAAGCCTGGAATTAAACCTTGCTCCTTTAAACGAGCTACTCGCTCGGCTACTGAACTACGAATTTCTTGACCAATCTCTTTACCATTAATAATTGCACTTGACATAAACCTTAGTTACTCCTTCCAATTCAACACATTTTTATTGTTCTGTAAATTTAGAAAGTACGCCATTAACAAATTTTGACGATTTATCGTCTCCAAATGTTTTGCATAACTCGATTGCTTCATTAAGTACTACTCTTTTTGGTGTTTCTTGCATGTATAAAAGCTCGTATACAGCTAGTCGTAAAACTGTTCTCTCAATTTTTGGCAGACGGGCAAGTGACCACTTTTCTAGATGCTGCGTTAATGCCGCATCAATTTCCTCTAAATGTTCAGCTGTTCCATTTACAATCTTTTCGTAGAAAGCATTTGTCGGTTGACCTTTAATATGTGCTTTTGCTTCTTCGACTGTAAGATCTGTATTGTCTAGCTGAAACAAAACTTGCAACGCTTTTTCACGTGCTTCATGTCGTTTCATGTAAAGCTCTCCTTCTTAAGTGGCATTAAGATTTATAATAGCATAAATTCGTACGAGAAACACGGATTCAAGCAAGTTTTCAATAATCTGAAACCTTTTTCAAGCAACTTTCTACTTATTTTAAGTTCTAATTTCTTGAAATGTTAAAAATGTAGTGCTACCTTATTTTTAATTTGTGGACCTTCTTACAATATATAACGGAAACTTTTTATAATAGGATGCAATCTTATCGAGCCATTTCTTTGCTGAATGCTATAATAAAAAAATACACTTTCTTTAGCGAGAGTTTGACACAAACGCAACATTTTTTACTAGTGGAGGAAAACAGATGAAAGAACATTATTATACAATCGGGGAAGTTGCAAAATTAGCAAACCTTTCTGTGCAGACCCTTCGTTACTACGACCAAATTGACTTGTTTAAGCCTGCTTATACTGATTCCGCTAGCAATTACCGCTATTATAAAGACAGTCAGATTTTTTACTTAGATATCATTAAGTCACTAAAATATATCGGGACATCACTTGAAGACATTAAAAAGGCGCTTATGCTAACGCCTGAAGAGCTGCTTGTTTTTTTAGAACAACAAGAACAACGGTTGGAAGAAAAAATTTCACGTCTGAATGAAGTAAGATACACGCTGTTGAAAACAAAAAAGCAAATGCAAGAGCAAATTGACATCCCCATCTTCGGCGAAGTTTACACGCGTTTTGAAGAAGAAATGCCAATATTACAAGTGACTACGACTGAACTGACACCCACTTCTAGCACCAATACATACTACAGCATTTTAACAAAAATTATCGAGAATGAAGGAAGTGTCTTAAATAGTCGCTATGGATGTATTTATCCGCTCGCTCATTACAAAGATGTAAATGACATTTTTTATGATGCGATTTTCACTCCACTATTAACGGAACGTAGATTTTCTAAACTGACAACGAATATGAAACAAACCATTGTACCAGCAGGTAAGTATGCTTGCATTGCTTTTATTTATCACCCCGATACGTATTTTTCCTTTTACGAAAAACTTAAAAAGTATGTAGATGCGCAACAAACAGCATTTGAATCCACCGTTTACGAATTATATATGCCAGCAACCTTAACTGATGAGCAGGAAAAGAAGTTTATTGTAGAATTAAAAATCAGACAAAGTACGACGCTTTAATCACCTTCCTCATTTAAGTAAGAATAATTCTAGTGCATTGCATAACTATGCCGTTTTACTTCCACACTAAAAAAATAAAAACAAATCTTTTGACCCTATAGTAACTATAGGGTTTATTGTATTAGATGGAAAATATTCTAGTAGATTATGAATCTCGTGTATCGTGAACTGTTGAAGGAGAGAAAAATGAACAAGAAACAAGCTATAACATTAACTATTTTATTAGCCAATCTCTTTATCGCCTTTTTAGGAATAGGTTTGGTTATCCCGGTATTACCAACTATTATGAACGAGCTTAATATTACAGGCTCTGTCGTTGGCTATATGGTGGCAGCATTTGCCATAACACAACTGATTGTATCGCCAATTGCAGGGAAACTGGTGGACCGTATTGGCCGAAAAATCATGATTGTTGTTGGTCTATTTATTTTTGGCCTTTCAGAGCTATTATTTGGGATGGGCCGTTCCATTGAAATTTTATTTTTATCGCGCATGCTTGGTGGTGTAAGTGCTGCTTTTATTATGCCCGCAGTAACAGCATTTATTGCTGATATTACAACAATGGCGCAACGTCCGAAAGCACTTGGCTATATGAGTGCAGCTATTAGTACTGGCTTTATTATAGGACCAGGGCTCGGTGGATTTTTAGCAGAATACGGTACACGTTTACCTTTCTTCGCTGCCGGTGTTCTCGGTTTCGTAGCAGCGTTATTATCGCTCACATTTTTAAAAGAACCGACACGTGCTACGGATGATACAGAAGCCGCATCTTCTATTTTCAGCAGTGCGAAACGAATTTTTAGCCCTTTGTATTTCATTGCATTTGTGCTTATTTTTGTCCTTTCATTTGGTCTTGCAGCATTCGAATCACTCTTTAGTTTATTCGTTGATCATAAATTTGCATTTACACCATCTGATATTGCTATTATCATTACCGGTAGTGGTATTATTGGTGCCATTGCCCAATTACTATTGTTTGACTGGCTTACGAAGAAAATGGGCGAGATTAATGTTATTCGATACTCCCTCATTCTGTCTGCCACGCTGACTTTTGCCATGACAATCGTTAATCATTATTTCGCAATATTATTTGTGACATTCTTTATTTTTGTCGGCTTCGATTTAATTCGTCCTGCTGTTACGTCCTATTTATCAAAAATCGCAGGAAATGAGCAGGGCTTTGTTGGGGGCATGAACTCTATGTTTACAAGTCTCGGAAATATATTCGGACCAATTATTGGGGGAATATTATTCGACATTGACTTAAATTATCCATATTACTTTGCTACCATCGTGTTAGTTTTCGGCGTAATACTTGCACTGTTCTGGAAGAAACCAAAAGATATCGCGCTATAAAACCTTTTAACCAATTTAAAAAGGAGTTGCCTTCTATGGTGAAATATCACCAAGATGGCAGCTCCTCTTTTTTTATTCTGGTACTACTGTTTCCTCTTTTTCGAAGTGAATACCTGTAATATGGACATTCACCTCTGCTGTTTCAAGTGCAGTCATATTTAAAATTGCTTGGCGAATTTGCGTTTGTACATCCTTTGCCACTTTCGGAATTGAATAGCCATATTTTACAGAACAAAATACATCAATGGTAATTTTTCCATGTTCTGTTACACCAGATTTTATGCCCTTATTGTGTACTTTCTTACCGAAGCGTTCAACGACGCCAGTTGCTATATTACCACGCGTTGCTGCGATACCCTCTACCTCGTTTACTGCGATTCCAGCTACAATTTCAATTACTTCTGCAGCTACTTCAATTTTCCCAAGCTCTTCTTTACCAGAAGGTGTTGGTTGTACGAAAGATTGTCCTACTTTCTCTGCCATACAAATATCATCCTTTCCCTTACACATCGCAAGCAAATGCTGTTGTTATGCTTATTATACTATAAAAAGGAAGGTTTGGCTTAGAAAAGACGTTTTCATTTTTTTACATACAAGTAATCCTAGAATTTTCTTCCTCATTGATTAGACATTGAAAGTTAATCGCCGGCTTCTACTTTGCTTTCAATGGGCTTTTTATTGTTGACTGCTAATAACACAAGTTTTATCACTATCGATATCTTAACGATTCTATCTACACCTTACACTACCTTCGTGCTACAATTACTTTACGATAGAAAAATATTCCAGATGTTTTATGGTGGGGGATTGAAGATGGATAATGAAACAATTGAGAAAAACGAACTTTATGGTTATAAAACCTACAATATTTTTGCTTATATCATCGGTTTATTATTATCACCATTATTAGGGGTTGTTATGGGCATAGTAGGCGTCAAACAACGTAAGAAATATGCATGGAGTATTATTATTGTTTCAATTGTAGGTGGGTTGTTGAATTTTTTCTTAGTTAGTAATCTATAAAATTTTTTACGCTTGTAATGATGAACTTGCGTTATTGGTTATCCTTATACGCAAGTTCTTTTTGATAGTTCTTCCGTTCTGTCATTGCAATAGCGTGTCTATAAAAAACCTTCAAACTTTTCAGTTGCTTATTTTTTTACAAACATAGATTAACTCGTAACTGTCATTCGTAGCAACGGTTTCTTTCCAGTCCTGAAATACATCTACAATTTCAAAACCGTTGTACAATAAAATTCGTTCCATTTCTTTTGGATATACATATCTTAAGCTTATCTTTGTGCTCTTTTCATCCACCATTTGACCTTCACTATTTTTATACTTTCTAATTGTTGTATAGTGTTGGATTTGACTTAAAGCATCATAATGACTAATTGTATAGACATCAACAATATGAAGCGAATCGCGATCAGTATACGTTCTCCAATATTCTTCCGTACTTGGTTGAAGTAATTCCTCTGCGCTAGGAAACCTCGTACCAAAAATGAAGATGCCTCCCATTTCCAAATGTTTATTCACTGAAGAAAGTAAACTATCTTGCGCATTGTTCGTCAAAAAATGTTGAAATGAATTCCCAACTGAATAAATGAAATGACTTTTCGTTGGTAATTGCAATTTTGTACAATCTTGTTCCACCCATTCAATCGGCAAATCAAAATCCGCTGATTTTTTCTTTGCTTCATTTAACATACCTTTATGGATGTCTACTCCTATCATTTGATAACCATTTTTAGAAAGTGGAATCGTCAGTCTCCCCGTTCCACAAGCTAAGTCAATGATTGTTCCTTGTGTAGTTGACGCCCACTTTAACAAAAAGGGCAATTCTGCCAAATAGCTCTCATTTTCTATGTCATATAAAATCGGGTCATCGTATTCTTCAAAATTATACATAACCATATCTTCTCCTCTCTTTTCAATTTATTTACAATGTTAACATAAAACAAAAATAGATATCTACTAAATAAAAAACCTTCTGACTACTAAAAGCCAGAAGGTTTAAGAAATAGATATTCGATTCTATTCCATCGTTTGTTAATTATTTCTTACTTGTTCCTAATACGTCATTTTCTTCCAAGAATTTCGTGTTGAATTTCGCAGATTTGAAGACGTCGTTGTTCATTAATGCTTGGTGGAATGGGATTGTCGTATTGATACCAGGACCAGCTACTTCAAATTCACCTAGCGCACGATTCATTTTCGCAATTGCTTCTTCACGCGTATCCGCATGAACAATCAGTTTTGCTACCATTGAATCGTAATATGGAGGAATTGTGTAACCTGCATATACAGCAGAGTCAATACGTACACCATAGCCACCTGGTGTTACATAAGTATCTACAGTACCAGCTGATGGCATAAAGTTTTTGTATGCATTCTCTGCGTTAATGCGGCATTCAATTGCCCAACCATTTAATTTAATATCATCTTGTGTGAATGGAAGTTTCTCACCTGATGCAATTTTTAATTGTTGTTGAACAAGATCGACACCAGAAATCATTTCTGTTACAGGGTGTTCTACTTGGATACGTGTATTCATTTCCATGAAGTAGAACTTGTCCTCTTGATAGTCATAGATGAACTCGATTGTACCAGCACCTTCATAGTTACATGCTTGAGCTGCTTTCACCGCTGCTGCACCCATTTCTGCACGGCGTTCAGAAGATAGAGCAGGAGATGGAGCTTCCTCTACTAATTTCTGCATACGACGTTGAACAGTACAGTCACGTTCGCCTAAATGTACGACATTACCGTACCCATCAGCTAACACTTGAATTTCACAGTGACGGAAGTATTCAATGAATTTTTCTAAATATACGCCAGGGTTACCGAATGCTGCAGCAGCCTCTTTTTGCGTAATATCAATACCTTTTACAAGGTCTTCTTCTGTACGTGCTACACGGATACCTTTACCGCCACCACCAGCAGTTGCTTTAATGATAACTGGGTAACCAATTTTCGCAGCCCATTCTTTACCTGTTTCGATATCTGGAACAATACCAGTACCTGGTACAAGTGGAACGCCTGCTGCTTCCATTGTTGTACGAGCAACGTCTTTAATCCCCATAATTTTGATGGAATCAGATGAAGGACCAATGAATTTAATGCCCGCATTTTCACATGCTTCAGCGAAATCAGCATTTTCAGAAACGAAACCGTAACCTGGGTGGATACCGTCTGCTCCTGTTTTTTCTGCTACGCTTAACAATGCTGGGAAGCTTAGATAAGAATCTTTAGATAGCTTCGGACCGATGCAATATGCTTCGTCTGCTAACTTCACATGTAATGCATCTGCGTCTGCTTCAGAATATACAGCAACCGATTTGATGCCTAATTCTTTACAGGCACGAATAATACGAACAGCGATTTCGCCGCGGTTTGCGATTAAAACTTTTTTCATGGTTTGCACTCCTTACTCAGCTTTTACAAGGAATAATGGTTGACCGTATTCTACTAAATCGCCATCTTTGGCAAGTACTTCAACGATTTCACCTTTAACTTCAGCTTCGATTTCGTTGAAAAGCTTCATCGCTTCTACGATACAAACGATTGTTTCATCGCCTACTTTGTCGCCAACTTTTACGTATGCTGGTGAATCTGGGTTTGGAGCTGCATAGAACGTACCAACCATTGGTGATACAATTTTATGTAACGATGGGTCGTTGCTTGCAGGTGCTGCTGCTGGAGCTGCTGGTGCTTCTTCAACTTTCGCTGGAGCTGCTGGTGCTACTGGTGCAGTTTGTTGTACAACAGGGGCTGTTTCTTGTTTTTTAGGTGCTACTGTTTCAGTTACGACAACACCATTCTTTTTTAATTTAACCTTTGCGCCATCTACTTCATAAACGAACTCGTCGATTGAAGAAGAATCTACTAATTTGATAATTTCACGAATTTCTTGAATTTTGAACATTTCTAACTCTCCTTATGAAATAAAATCTACTACAATCACTATTCTATATTTTTTTCAAACAATTTGAAACACTAAAATGAAAATTAAGTAAATATAAACAAAATAAAAGGCTTTCTTTTACTAAACGAAAGCCTTTTCATTATGCTGATATATAACAATGATTAATTAATAAACAGAATATTCCTTTTTTTCTTTATTATTTAATAGTTATTTGCACTGAATTTAACTTGAACGTCATTTGCGCCTTCCCACTCTGTTTTTACTAAATAAATAATTTCATTTGCTTGTGATTTTGATAATTCTTCTGCCATAACCGTTACGGAAACTTTTTCACCTTCCGCTCTAACAAACGCATCATTATAGCCTAAAGACTTAATCAACATTTCAAGCATCGCTTCAGCCGATTCCTGTTTAATCAAGCCATCGATTTCATTGAAAGCCTCATTTTTTTCTTCAGCTGTATATTCTTCAGACGCAATTTTTTGCGTTAATTGTTCACGTAATTGGCTTCTTTCATCATTTACTTGCATACGCATTTCTTCAAATAAATGACTTGGAGACAATACTTCTTGTGTGGCATCTTGCTTACTAGTAGCCTCCTGATCTGTAACACCCGTAATTGCTGTTTGTTGTAATGTATCATCTGTAAAAATCGTTAAGCCATTAAACTGTTTTGCAGGATCCACCAAATAATAAACTGAAATGACTGCTACAAGACTTAATAATGTCATAAACCAAACTGTTCTTCTACGTACGCGCATTTACTTTTCCTCCTTATTTTCCATTGGAACAATAATAATTCGATGAATAGGTAATTGCATCACTTGACTAACGACCGCACGAATTTCATTTTTTACAAATATATCTGATGCTCCTTCTGAAACAATTAGCATTCCTGTTACATCTTTCGTACCTTGGTCAGTCCCTCGAAAATACTGGCTAAATAGTTTATTTTCATCCTTGGCATCTGTCATCTCTCCGTAATAAAAATATACTTTAACCTCCCCAACACCTTGCATTGCCTTAAGCGTTTGCTCAAGTTTTTCTTCACTCGTATTCGGTGTTACTCGCTCATTTGATGAATTCGTTTGATACATAGGTAACACGATGAAAATTCCCACGGAGGCAGCAATCAACATTAAGACGATAAATGACGTTGTTTTTTTTCGTGCCTTTTCCACATCACTTGTACATTGCCTCCTTTCATCTTCTCTTTTTCAAGTGTATGTACGCTTGTTTCCTCCTATGAATTGATAAATGGAATCTTTAATAGCAATTGCAAAAATACTAACGTAATGACAAGTTTTGTTAGTGAAATTATTTGTTTATCATCCGTCAGAAATACGAAAAATTGACAAATAAAGAGCAATGCCAATAAAAGAATCAATCTATCTCCCCCCTGCCAGCACTTGCACGAAAACAATAAGGAAAAAACAAGAAAACATAAATGAAAAAGCAATTAGAAATGATACTGCACATAATGTAAAGAGAGATTTACTAACATGATCAAGTAATTTACATATATCATCAAAAGCAATTGGTTCTAAAATAGCGGCTAATAGTTTTAATGAATACGCACTAACCACAAGCTGGACTGTCGGAATAAACGATACAGTTATCACGGCAATAAAAGCACTTATACTACTAATTGAAGTAGAAAATTGGGTCATATGCTGAAACATTGAAAAACTATCTACGATAAAAGAACCGACTACTGGAATATTTTCTTCTATTAACTTTTTCACTGGCTCTGCAACAGCCTTATTGACACTAAATGCAGCAACACCACTTGCCGACATTAAAATGATGTAGCAAATAACAGACGCAGAAACAATACTCATAATAGTAAAACGAATTAATTCTGCAATTCTTGTAAAAGATATTTCTTTGACAATGACACTGCATACATCAAAGACAATAGCAAAGAGTACACCTGGGATAAGCCATTTACTACTAATGATCGTTAAGACTTGTACAAAAAAAAGCAAAAAAGGCTGCCAAGAAGCAATTGCAGTAATACTACTGGATAGCAAAAAACTAGAAGTAAGAATTGGATAAAAGGCTGTGAATATATGAGAAAGTCCTTGTGCAATTTCATCAATAAGTTGAAATGAGTTGACGACTACTGGTCCAATCGTGGCTAATACAATAAGAAAAAAAAGGATTCTTGTCCCTTTTTCAAATTCTGGTAAAAGCATGTTGACAATTAATGTAATGATGACATAGCCACACAATATGAGCGTCATCTTGAGCAAGAGAAAAAATGGATCGACGAAAAACGAAAGTAGTTGCTCCTGCACTGGCTTCGCCCCTTAGTTTAACCTTTGTAAAATAGATGACACCCCCTGTAAAACAACCACAAATTCTTTAAACCAATACAGTAAAATAACAATTTTAACTGCATCGAAAACGATACTACCTAAAACTTTATAGCTATGCTCCACTAATAACATCGACACCCATTGCCCTACATAAAAAAGACTAGCACTCATTACAATGGCTTTTGCATAAGGCAAAAATGAAAGCATATCGAGAATTTGTTTGACGAAAGGCAATAGGAGTGTCGTAAACAAAAAACTGAACAGCAAAAACGAAAACATTACACTAATTAGCGCGTGGAGTGGCTGTATGACTTCTTTTATAAGCAACAATAAAAGCAGCATGACAACAGCAACAATGACAATTTCCATTTACTTACCCAGATGAGGTTAACCACTGGAAGAATGTTAAAATTTCAGTGAAAAATAGACGTAAAAATCGGAGCAATTCTGCTGTCATATATAAGTAGGCAATAAAAAATAAGAAAAATGAAAATTCTTTCTTCCCTGTTTGATCAAAGAAAACATGAAGAAGCGCTACTACTAGTCCCACTCCAGCGACTCTTAATACGTCTTGTAATTCCATTCATACGCCCCCTCGTGTACAGCAATATATGTCGCACTCCAAAAAAAAAGAACAGTGCCAGTCACTCAAACAATTTAGAATTGTTTGAGTGACTGGCACCTATACTAATTTTTCAATAATACTTTTCACTGTACCGGGTTGCACTAAGTGACTGTTTTCCCCCATCCACATCGATAAATACTGTGGATTGCCTTGTGCTGCACTTTCCTTACGAATAGTGGAGGTTAAATGATGTTGCAATGGATACGGTGCTACAACAGCATCCTTCATATGTTCTGTAAAATGATTGGTTAAGCCACGCGCTGCTTTACCAGTGAAAGCATACGTAATCGTCGTCTGTTGTGGCTTCGACTGCAAGATAGCCTTTTTATACAGTGGTGATATTTCACATTCATCAGCTACTAATAATGCAGTACCTATTTGTACTGCCTGTGCACCACCCGCTAGTGCGCGCTGCACATCTTCATGAGAAACAATGCCCCCTGCAACAATAATTGGGATTGTTATGTTGCCTACTACTTGTTGCAGTAAATCTTCACGGGCAATTAATTGCATGGGGTTCGTAAATGAGCCCCGATGCCCTCCTGCCTCACCACCTTGTAAAACAACCGCATCCATAGCTGATTGCTCAACTTGAATGGCTTCTTCTAGCGTAGTAGCTGTCCCGATCACATAAATATTTTTATCCTTTAAACGTTGAATAACTTCTGGAGATGGTATACCAAATGTAAACGAGCACACAGCTACTTGCTCATCAAGAACTGCTTGCAATTGCCCCTCAAAAACTTCGTTTGACATCACACTTTGCACTGGTGATAATCCGAGCTCATCATAGTAAGGCTGTAGCGCCATACGTGCTTTTTGGAGAACATCTATATCAATGCGTGGCTCTTCTTGCACAAATAAATTTACGGCAAATGGCTTTTGCGTAAGCTTTTTTACTTCCTGAATAAAATTCCTTGTCTGCTCACCATCTAAATAGCCCGCTCCAATTGAGCCTAGTATCCCAACTTCCGCACAGGCAGCAACAAATTTTGGTGTAGTAACCCCCGCCATCGGTGCTTGAATAATTGGATAGTGCATTTCAAATTTTTTTAACATTGCATTCACTCCTTACTTTTATTGTAAACCTTATTTCTCTTTCCGACCTCCTTCTATTTTTACATATTTTTGTACTTTACTCGATATATGTATTAAAAAAAAGTAAAAACCTACCCTTTTGAAAGAGTAGGTTTACTAAATATTACTTATGCACGTGATACGTAAGATGCTTCAGTAGTGTTAATCACTAACTTGTCACCTTGGTTCACGAAGAATGGAACTTGCACGATAAGACCAGTTTCAAGTGTAGCAGGTTTTGTACCGCCTGAAGCAGTATCACCTTTAATACCTGGTTCTGTTTCAGTTACTTCTAATTCAACCGTGTTTGGTAATTCTACACCTAGCATTTCACCTTGGTAAGATTGAATGTGTACTTCCATATTTTCTTTTAGGAATTTCAATTCATATTCAATGGCAGCTGAAGCAAGTTCAGTTTGCTCATATGACTCTAAATCCATAAATACATGCTCATCACCTTGAGCATATAAATATTGCATTTTACGATTATCAATTTGTGCTTTCTCTACTTTTTCACCAGCACGGAATGTTTTTTCATTCACAGAACCGTTACGAAGGTTACGTAATTTAGAACGTACGAATGCAGCACCTTTACCTGGTTTAACGTGTTGGAAATCTAACACGCGATATAATTGGCCATCAACAATAATTGTTAGACCTGTACGGAAATCGTTTACTGAAATCATTTGTGTTCCTCCATTGTTTATAAGATAATAAGTTCTTTTGTCGAATGTGTTAGTAGTTCATTACCTGATTCAGTGATCAAAATATCGTCTTCGATACGAACACCACCGACTCCCGGTACATAAACACCTGGTTCAATCGTCACGGCCATTCCCGGCTCTAAAACCGTATTTGATCGTTTCGATAGGCCAGGGCCTTCATGTACTTCAAGACCAATCCCATGCCCTAATGAATGACCAAATGCCTCACCATAGCCTTTTTCTGTTAAATAGTCACGTGCAATGGCATCTGCTTGAATACCTGTTAAGCCAGGACCAACTTTTTCAAGTGCTAAAAGTTGTGACGCAAGGACTGTATTGTACATTTCTACTAATTTTTCAGATGGCTCACCAACTGCCACCGTACGTGTTATATCCGAAATATAGCCATTGTATAGCGCACCAAAATCAAGTGTGACAAAGTCGCCTTTTTCAATAACTTTATTTGTTGCAACACCATGTGGTAGTGCCGAGCGAAGACCAGACGCTACAATTGTATCAAAAGAGGACTGTGTTGCTCCTTGTTGTCGCATGAAAAATTCTAATTCATTCGAAACGTCAAGCTCTGTTTTACCTGGCTTGATGTAGTCTAAAATATGTGTAAATGCGTGGTCAGCAATTTCACACGCAACCTTAATAATATTAATCTCTTGTGCAGTCTTAATCAAGCGAATTTTTTCAATTAATCCAGAAACGGGCACTAAATCAGCTTGAATTACATTTTTATACAACTCATATGTACCATAGCTGACAGAATCTTTCTCAAAGCCCAATAATTTAATACCCATCGCTTTAACTTGTGTCGCAATTTCTTCTAGGAGTGTTGCTTCATGTTGCACAATTCGGTAATCCTTAATTTGTGCAGTTGCTTGCTCTGTATAGCGGAAGTCTGTAATAAACACAGCATCATTTTGGGACACAATCGCTACGCCAGCCGTACCAGTAAAACCTGTCATATAGCGGCGATTATACTCGTTCGTAATTAAAATGCCATCGATGTTTTGTTCTTGAAGTATTTTACGAAGCTTTTGTAATTTCAACATAATTATTTCTCCCTCTCAATAAAAGTGCGTAGTGCTAGTTCATAGCCTTTTGTACCAAGTCCACTAATTTGACCTAGACAGGCTGGGGCAAGATAAGAATGGTGGCGAAATGCCTCACGTTTGTGGATATTGGAAATATGTACTTCAATAACCGGTACGGTCACTCCCGCAATTGCATCATGTAATGCTACACTTGTATGGGTATACGCACCTGGATTAAAGATAATCCCATCATACTTTTCATCTTCCGCCTCGTGCACCCAATCTACAAGAACACCCTCGTGATTCGATTGACGAAACTCGACTGTAGCACCAAGAGAAGCCGCAAGATTTTGAACATTATTTTTGACATCGTCTAGTGTTTCATGGCCATAAATATGTGGCTCACGCTTTCCCAGTCGATTTAAGTTTGGTCCATTCAAACATAATAACTTCACGCAGTATTCGCCTCTTTCTATGTACTTGTTTTTTATTTTATCATACCAATTGCATACAGCAACTAATTTCCTTTTTGTGCTGTATGCTCTTTGTAATGAAAATTAGCTGTTTCTAGTAAAAAGCGCAAAAGGCAAATAACCACAACCATAAAAGGGATGGATAATTTTTTAAAAGATGAGGATTGTAACGGTAAATCCAAAACAAACCACTCCAATGTGATTGTTACCAAAAGCCCGAGTAAAAATGAAGTCAAGATTGCAGGTATAATATGAACATATCGTAACGTCATATATAAAAAGAATCCGACTAAAAACAGTGCTAACGTTAAAAAACTCCAATGAAATAATTTAGAACTATCTTCGAACAACTCCCATTTTTTATAGAAGCCTATTGGATTCCAACGAATAAAATGAAAAAAATGAAGCCCTTTTAAACATAATGCTAACACGATCGCATTAACAGCAGCGGTTATTAGTCCTACTTTCAAAGCTACCCCTCCTATAAATAAGCAGCGTGCACATTGCTTACACGTCCTGTCTTTAGCCAATGGCAATGAAATACATAAGCGCTCTTCCTAAAAAAGCAAAATTATACGATAAGTGTAGCCATAAAGAAAATTTACTATGCGTACCTCTAGAGGTTTTTCGCTAAATTTAGTACAATGGTACAGTTGAAATATATAAAGAGAGTGGTGTTAGCCTTGAGCAATTCACCTGTATACGGGGGACAAGCACAATTAGAGGGTGTGATGTTCGGAGGGAAGGAACATACGATTACTGCCATTCGCCGTAACGATGATTCCATTGATTACTATCATTATAAAAAAGTCCAAAAACCAATCCTGCAAAAGCTTAAAAAAATTCCATTTGTACGTGGGGTTGTTGCACTTATTGAATCAGCAGGTTTAGGTTCACGTCATATGCAATTTTCAGGGGACCGTTATGACGTTACACCTGGCGAAGAAGTCGAAAATGTAGAAGAAAGCGGCTCAAAATTACAAATGATTTTAGGCGTAGCCGTTGTCGGGATTCTTTCTTTCCTATTCGGTAAATTTGCATTTACACTAATTCCAGTGTTTATTGCGGATTTATTCTCACCATGGATAGAAGGGAAAGTTGGTCAAGTGCTACTTGAAAGTGGCATTAAGCTTCTTCTACTGCTTACCTATCTATATTTTATTTCTTTAACACCAATTATTAAACGCGTTTTCCAATATCATGGTGCCGAGCATAAGGTCATTAATTGCTATGAAGCTGGTATGGATATTACTGTGGAAAATGTGCAAGCACAATCTCGTTTACATTATCGATGCGGTAGTAGCTTTATGCTATTCACTGTGTTCGTTGGTATGTTTTTATATTTCTTCGTACCTACAGACCCGCTGTGGTTACGAATTGTAGACCGTATTTTATTAATTCCTGTTGTATTAGGGGTATCATTTGAAGTACTACAAGCAACAAATGCATGCCGCAATATTCCTTTGTTACGCTATTTAGGCTATCCGGGTCTATGGTTACAACTACTGACAACAAGAGAGCCGATGGACGAACAGGTCGAAGTTGCGATTGCCTCATTTAATATGCTACGTCGAGTTGAACAACAACCTGAAATTGCTGCAACATTAAATCACGATTAATAAAGTTCCATAACTAAGACAATACAAAAACGCACAATTGTTGGTTAAACAGCATTGTGCGTTTTGTTTTTCCTAACATCCTAAAAGGGCACTCCTCCAGCGATTACAAAGACTGTACCACATTCAATCGTTGCTTTGCGCTTTCATATTCCTCATGTAATGACATAATAATTTCACGCACAGACTCACGTTTTTCAATCGTTGTGACACCATGTCCTGCCGACCAAATATCACGCCAAGCCTTCACATTTACAAGGTGTGTTAAATCAATAGCCTCTTTTGGCGTTAATGTCGACGGGTCAATCCCTTCTTTTATTAAGGATGGAATTAGCACATTGACAGGCACGCCACTAAAGGCATCTGTATACAAAACATCATCTGTGGTACTTTCGATAACCATGTTTTTATAAGCCTCTGGTGCATCTCCTTCATGACAAGCAATAAAGCGAGTGCCTAAATAAGCATAGTCCGCTCCAATAATTTGCGTTGCCAATACATCTGCACCACTTGATATAGCGCCTGATAAAATAATGGTGCCATTAAAGAATTTTTTGACTGCAGCGACAAAGCCGAATGGATTCAGTTGCCCACCATGTCCACCAGCTCCTGCACACACAAGAATTAACCCATCTACACCCGTGGCTGCCGATTTCTCAGCATGCTTGACATTGGCCACATCCGCATAGACCTTTCCCCCATAACGATGCACGATATCAATCACACGCTTCGGGTTGCCAAGCGATGTAATGACAATAGGTGGCTCATATTTTTCAATTAATTGTAAATCTTCTTCAAAACGTGCATTCGCTACTGGATGACATATAAAATTGACGGCCCATGGCTCTGTTGGCAACGCCTCTTTAATCTCTTGAAGCCAGTCTGCGCAAGTGGAAACGGGTCTTGCATTTAATAGTGGAAACGAACCAATAGCCCCTGCCCGACTTGCCTCGATGACCATCGCTGGATTCGAAATTAAAAACATTGGTGCTACAATAATTGGTAAACGTGACATACTCTCTCCCCCTTTCTATATAAACATTCGAGCTGTCTTCCAAAATCCCTACTTTAATATTTTTCTACATGCAAGTTTTTATGTAATTTTAATTTTCATTATCGTTCACTCTCAAAAAAGCAGAGTTCTAATAATAAGCAAGTATCTTGTCTAAACTACATCTCACACTAAACCCTTTGCCTAATGCTTACCCATGTTGTGCCAAATTTCCAACGCAATTGGATAGCAATTCGAAATTGCAAAAACTTCATCTACCGAGAACATTTTTACAAAAACTTCATGTATCCTAAGCGCTAAATTTTCAACAGAAGTTACTGTTGGTAGCAGCTCTACAATCATCCTGATTTCTGGGTCATATTCATCCTCAGGTGTGTAATGCAAAAATCGCTTTGGATCCCAATTATCAATGACTTCCTTAACAATTCGATAGTGCTCCATATTACACCTCTTTAACATTTTTCCTCGTAAATATAAAAAGTGCGTTAAACTTATTAACGCACTTCTAGTATAAAATGTTTTTCCTATAAATTACAATAAATCCAATGTTTAATTACTCAAATGTCGTTAACTCTTCGGAAATGGCTGTTAAAAAATCTTTCTCAAATGTAACATAATATTTTCCATCTATCATATCATCTCGAATGCCAGCACTTAACGATACTGATTTAATTGAATGAAGATTTATGTTGTTTTCAAACAATTGTTCTAGTGGTATATTGGCTTCAATTTGAGTGGAAAGTTCTTTTAATTTCGATTGTGCCATTTCGTTTTTCGTTTTATTCACCACAATTTGAATAAGATTTAATAAGTTTTCTTCCTTTAAATTTCTCCCGTCTGTAGCAGCCATCATTAATGCCACTACCTCTTCTCCATTTAAACGATTCGTTCCTTTTTTGAAATCTAGCCCTACTTTCGTGATAGCTCTTACGCGAGTATCTTCTTGCAAGTCATAATCTATACCGTTTATAGATGCGATCCATGCTGAAAAGGTCTCTAAGTCGATGACCGCATAATAATCAATGGGTAAATTAAATAGGTTGGAAACGGTCGTTCTTACATTTTCTGCTCCTCCTGAACCAAAAGCATAAGCAAATAATAATTTATCGTACACGGTAGTCCCATCCTTGTTCGCTATCGGTGCATACGTTTCACGAGGAATCGACAGAACTTTCATAGCGTTTTTCTCTTTGCTATATGTGAGTAAAAGATTTAGAGGTATTCTATCGTCCTCCTGTTCTGCTTTCACCGTAATTAAAGTAGTGACAATTTGATCTTCCTGAACTACTGTTGCACTATTGTTCCCATCTTCATGAAAGCTCTTAGGCAACATCGATGGCATAAATAAAACTAGACATAAGCCTAGCACTAATAATGAAATGAGCACTGGCACAATCTTTTTTGAAAAAGGAACAAGAGACTTCTTTTTTACTCGGTGCTTCTTTTCCAACCTACGAATTTGTTCAAAAACCTTCTGTCGGTCTTCTTGCGTAAATCTCAGTTCTTGATTAGACATCTTCTGCATTTTATCTCTTAATCGTTTATCTTCCATTCAGTTCAGCCTCCTTTATCATCGACTCTAATCGTTGTTTGGCTCTTCTTAATCTCGTTTTCACTGTATTCATTGGAATATCCAATACTTCAGCAATTTCATCTGTCTTTAACGACTCGTAGTAGTAGAGATACACCACTTCCCGATACACTTTTGGCAGAGAAAAGATGGTATCCTTTAGTTCTTCATTATTGTATTTATCGATTACTGTTTTTTCTGTTGATGGGTAAATCGACTTCGCTGTTTCATGAATAAAACTTTTTACTTGTACCATTTTGAAATGCCAACTTTTTAAATAATCTTTACATTCGTTAATTGTAATACGATAAAGCCATGTCTTTATATGGGCATCATAGCGAAACGTATCCACGTTTTTGTAGCATTTGATAAACGTATTTTGCACCATATCCTTCGCAATTTCAGTATCTTTTACATAAGAAAATGCCAATCGTACCAACTCATCACCATATTCAATCATCATTTTTTCTAATAAGAAATCTTTTTCTGTTCTGTCCATCTACTACCCTCCCTTCCTCTCTTAAATTCTGCTATTAGACGATTAGTAAATGATTATAGGTTCAATTTTTAAAAAATAGTATTTTAAAAGTTTGACAAAAAAACCTGTATTTATGAATTACACACGTAATCATAGATACAGGTTTCTACACGGCTCTTCGTCGTTTAATATGTAAGTGTTAAATAAGTTCTACTAACTCTGGGTTGAATATCACTTGATGGATCCTCCAACAATCAGAGTATTCTGTAGCAATTTCGTGATTATGCAAGCAGACCCTATTCATTCCATCACAACCATCAAGACCACAACAACCATTTAATCTGCTTCTATTTGAATGGCGTTTTGAATTGATTAAATCCTTGATGTTAATAATGATAGAACCTTTTACTATATCGTAAGCTGTCTCTTGTTGAATTAAATAGAAGCCTCTAGGAATGTAATCTTGACCATCATTTTTATTAATCAAATTTAAATCTTTTAATTCTATTAATGATTCAGAAATTTCTAATTTACAAGCTTTACAAAGCACTTTCAACTTGTCGTTTCCTCCTTTTATTGAAAACCTTTTTCTTAATCGCTATGCTAACGATATATTCAATCCTATTAAAAGAATATCCTCTTTCACCTAGTTCGCTTAAGAAAATCAGCAGGCTGATTAAATATTGAACGTCCTGTCGTTAAAGAAATATTACAACAACTGCATATATATGATGTGAATGAAGTAAACTATATGATAAAAATCGAACTGATTGGGAGCTTTATTCGTTCGTTTGACCCTTCAATTAGGAAGTAAATATTTCATAATAGAAGGTATTATTAAGAAAAGAGGAGAGATACGATGTTCGATCAAGTTGGGTATTTTATTTTACAAGCTCTGTTAATTCTAACAATTTTAGTTGTTACAGTTGGAATCGCACTTGGAGAAACGCTGATTCGAAAAAAATAACACTCCACCCAAATGGATTTAGTTGAAGTTACTTTCTTCATTACTATTCAGAACAATACTAACACAATTATCCAATAGAAAACCACCTCATCTCTAATCATCTATAAAGGTGAAGTGGTTTACTTTAGGTTTTATTTTACAAACCGCATTTTAATTGTGCACCACAGTTTGTACATGTGTTACAGCCACCCATTTCTTCGACTGTGCCTTTACGACAAACTGGGCATGTGTTCCCTACATCTGAGCCGATAACTGTTGTTGACTCAAGTGCTTGGATCGTATCCACTAATACGACTGGACGTTTTGCATGCTCTTCTACTAATTCTTCTTCAAATGATAATTGATCCATATCATTTTCTTCTGCTTTTAGTGTCAGCACTTGTGAATCACGGCTACCATCAACATAGACCGTACCACCTTTAGCGCCACCTTTATAAAGGCGCTCGTACACTTTTTCAACTTGTTCGACCGTATAGCCTTTCGGTGCATTTACTGTTTTAGAAATCGACGAATCAATCCATTTTTGGATAATGCATTGCACATCCGCATGTGCCTCTGGTTTTAATTCCATTGCCGTCACAAACCATTCAGGTAACTGATCTTCAGATGCTTCTGGATGACGGTCTAAGTATTCTTGAACGATTTCTGCTTTTACTTCAATAAACTTGCCTAGACGACCAGAACGATAGTATGTGAACGAGAAGTATGGTTCTAGACCCGTTGCTACGCCTACCATTGTTCCTGTCGATCCTGTTGGCGCTACTGTTAGTAAATGCGAGTTACGTATACCTGTTGCTAAAATTTGCTCTTTAATGTGCGCTGGCATTTTTTGCATAAAGCCTGTTTCTGTAAAGGCTTTACGTAAACGTGCTGTTTCTTCCTCTGTCGCCCCTACTAGGAATGGGAAGCTGCCACGTTCTTTTGCAAGCTCTGTAGAAGCCTCGTAAGCAGTTTCTGCAATTGTTTTAAAGATTTCATCTACAAGTGCATTGCCCGCTTCTGAGCCATATTCTTTTTCACAATAAATAAGTAAATCCGCTAAGCCCATTACTCCTAAGCCAACTCGACGTTCACCAAGAGCTTGTACACGGTTTTCTTCAAGGAAATACGGCGTTGCATCGATTACGTTATCTTGCATACGAACACCAACACGAACCGTTTCACGTAATGCTTCGTAATCAACTGTTTGATTTTCCTTATTGGCAAACTGCGCTAAGTTGACAGCAGCTAAGTTACACACTGAATACGGTGCTAGTGGTTGTTCACCGCAAGGATTCGTCGCAACAACACTTTGACCATATGCTTTCGCGTTTGTCATATCGTTGGCATTGTCAATAAAGAAAATTCCTGGCTCTGCCGAATATGTTGCACAGACGTTAATAAGATTCCAAAGCTCTTTTGCTTTAATCGTACGATATGTGCGTACTTTATAGCCCATCTTCTCCCATTCACGTACGTCTCCAACTTTATGCCACTCACTATTGTAAACAGCCATTTCTTCTTTTGTATATTCTTCAACCGCTGGGAAACGCAGATCGAATTCAGCGTCCGCTTCAACAGCTTCCATAAATTCTTTCGTTAACGTTACAGAAATATTAGCACCCGTTAAAAACTCTGGGTTATGAACTGTGTACGTTCCACCGTCACGCAATTTATTTTCGGCTTCACGAATAATGCCACTATCGAATCCGCCTAAGCCTTCGATGCCTTTATAATTCACAATGCCTTGATACATTGCTTCTTCTTGCATTGAAAGCGGCTTAAAGTTTAATTTTTCTTTCGCTAGACGAATAATCGTCTCATCTGCTGTATTTTCCATTAGGTATCGTAAAATACGTGGATTTTGCATTTTTGAAATAATAAATTCCACGATATCAGGATGCCAATCTGCTAGCATAATCATTTGTGCCCCACGCTTTTTGTTACAAAAAAAGTATATTAAAATACCTTTCAGATGTGGTCATTTCTGCCACATTCTTATGCTTTCACATAAGATCAGACTATATCATCAAAGAATGATTTGATTTTTTCATATTTTCGATTGAGTTGAATGGAGCCAAACTTATATAACTGTTGAGCAATCTTTTTCACATCATCTTTTCTAGTGATGTACAAGTCTACGCAACCTTGTTTTGGATAAAGTTTATGAACAGATAAAGCTAATTGATTATCATGTAGAAATTGTAGCAACGACAGGAGCATTTGACAATTTCCTGTAAACCCCAGTCTTCCTCGACTTGAAATATGACCATCGGCATCAAAAAAACCTCTTAAATATGCCCATTGTAAATCTTCTCTTCCAAAGTTAACCCAACGTTCAAACCCTGTTTTTCGTGGTGTAATCCCTAATTTTATTAAATCATTACACATTTCTGTTGAATTAATTGTTAAGGCATATTTATTTTGTTCATTGGATGCTCTCCGTCGTCGAAATTTAATGGCATTCAACATATATAATTCTTTAGCGATATCTTCAAGTAGTTGTCGATCTTGCTCTGCAAGTGATAACACTAAGCGTTTAGAAGTCCCACGATCAAAAATGGTTCCATCTCCGGTTATATAGCCAACTAAATAAGCCTTATTTGCTGTATCAACTTGTTTGAAGTAGTTTTCATTATAATGATATTTTTTATTTTTCAGCTTACCTGCTTCACCAGGTGTTCTCGGTTTAAAAAGTTCTAATTCTTTGTTCCATCTAAGAATTGTTCCTCTACCGATACTGAGCATTTTCGCAATATCTACTTGGCTCATTCCATCTTCATGTAACTCAATAATTTTTTTAATCAATCGTTCTTTGTCTCGCGCCTCGTAAGGACGTCTCCGTACATTACGATTTACTTCTTCCATGCTTACACCTCCAAAGTGGTATTAAAAGTTTAGGAAGTTTCAATAGTCGTTGAACGTTCATCTGTGTTTCCCCAGATGCTTCGCTGCTGATTGCCCAATCTTTTCTTTTTTTAAGCATTCACGCTTAACTTCACAGTTTACGTTGTAGCAAGAAAAGCTCTCAGGGTGTTCCAGCAATTCACGAGATTTTAATCCCGCCGTTTTGGTTAACGGGATCCACCCTGTTCGACAAGGTGAGTCAGTTTTGCAATGTCATCTAGCCATGATACCGAACCTGACGATTTACCGTTCACACCACGTGCTAACGTGTTGCGAGGACGAAGTGTTGAACCATTTGTTCCTACACCACCACCACGGCTCATAATTTCCATTACTTGCTTGCGGTGATCACTGATTCCTTCACGTGAGTCCGCTACAAACGGCATTACATAGCAGTTAAAGAAAGTTACATCTGTTTCAGATCCTGCTCCATATATGACACGACCAGCTGGTACAAATTTTAAAGAAACGAGTTGCTGATAAAATTTTTCAAACCATTCTTGTCGTTTTTCAGCTGTTTTTTCAACAGAAGCAAGCCCTGTTGCATTTCGTTTAGCAATTTGTTCATAAAAAATTTCAAGAGGCTTTTCTAGCACGTCAATTGAACGTGTAATCACACCTGTTTCCTGCTCTTTTGGATCATCTAATGCGCTACGGTAGTCTTCTTCAATCAAAATATCTGCTGTTTTTGTAGCCTTATCAATATGTTGAATTGTTCCTAAACCACGTGCGGGGAATTTTGGATCTGCCTTCACTGTTAATACGACGAAATCACCAGCTTTTAGCGTTTTCTTTTCCGTATCCTTAAACGAGTAGCGGTCGATCATCACAAGTCTTGATACACCTTTATGTGTGATATGCATATCAGGCGTGACAGGGTGAACCTGTGGGAATTGCTCAATATCTTTGTTTAACTGTTCAATTTGTTTGTTTACATCGGGTTGATGATTTGTAAGTACCATCGTTTTGCCTCCCCTTACAATAATAAATACACAATATCATGTGCCGTTAAACACTACATATTGTGTATGTCGCTTTTAAAAAGATACTATATATAGTTTTTAAATTCAACTCTTGCAATTTCGAATAGATTGGTTACTGCTTGCCATTACAAGGTTTAAACGGTGAAAAAATATTTTTCTTATACCACATTTTACTTTTTAAAGTTCCAATCATCATGCGCATATTTTTTTTCCGCTAACTCATGCACATATTTTAATTGCTCCTCAGAAAGTGTAAATGGTTTTAATTCAATTTGCAACGATTTTGCAAAACCATCTCGAAAAGCAGTAACACATTGTTCAATGGACACAGGTTCTTTTACAAGACTATTAATGGCAACTGCCTTCTCTGGTAGCTTTTTGCGCATACGTTCTTTCGCCGCTTCACTTGAAAAATTAAAAACAGATAATAATTTATCCTCATCAAGATCAAGTAAAATCGCGCCATGTTGCAAAATAACACCTTTTTGACGAGTTTGTGCACTACCCGCTATTTTTTTCCCTTCAACGACAAGTTCATACCAACTCGGTGCGTCAAAACACACGGCACTTTTTGGCTGCTTCAAATCTGCCTTTTTTTCCTCTGTGTCAGGCACACTGAAATAGGCATCCATTCCTAAATTATGAAAGCCTTGCAATATCCCTTCACTTAGTACTCGATACGCCTCTGTTACGGATTCAGGCATATTTGGATAGCTTTCCGTAACAATAACGCTATATGTTAACTCATGTTCATGTAATACTGCTCGACCACCCGTTGGACGACGAACAAATCCTATTCCTTGTTCACGTAACGCATCTAAATTAATATCTCTTTTCGCTTGTTGGAAATAACCAATCGACAATGTCGCTGGCTCCCACTCATAAAAACGAATAACAGGGGGAATTAAACCCTCACTATGCCAATCAAGCAATGCCTCATCTAGTGCCATATTAAAAGAGGGACTACATTTTCCTGAATTTAGAAAATACCAAGTTGTCATTATGTCATCTCCTACATCTATCAATCATTTCTAGCCACAATCTAGTTAATTTTATCAAACTCATTGGACTATCGCCAGCGCATCTTTTATAATAATAAAGAAGATAGAAAGGGGTAAGAAGAAATTGGATATACTTATCACAATTGGTGTCGTTTTAGTAGTGCTAATTGCATATATCGCGATTAATGCAATGCGACTAAAAAAAGCCGTAACCAACCTAACACAAGAACAATTTATTGAAGGCTACCGTAAAGCGCAGTTAATCGATGTGCGTGAACAAAAAGAATTTGATGCAGGTCATATCCTTGGCGCACGAAACGTTCCTTCTACAGCATTACGTCAACGTTATAAAGAAATCCGCCCAGATTTACCAGTATATTTATACTGTCAAAATACAGGCCGTAGCGCGCGTGCTGCTCTTTACCTAAAAAAACGTGGCTACAATCAAATCTACCAGCTTGAAGGCGGCTTCCGTAATTGGACTGGTAAAATTAAAACAAAAAAACAATAAGCAAAGTGAATTCAATCAGGCTATAGCGACTATTTAACATAGTCCTTTCCTCAGTGAAGTAGGATACTAGCGCTTGGTTTTTTCATAAAAAGAATCCTTTCCAAATGTTTTGGTAAAGGATTCTTTTTGCTAATATTCAGAGTTTCTTCTATATAATAGTAGTTGTCTAACGACTAACCATCTAGTTCGCTGTCACCATGTCCTTCATCATGCATCGGACAGAAAAAAGTATAACAGCGTGAAGCGATACTCGGCTCATTTTGCAACATAATGTGGTGCTGTAAATGGGCACTGTTCACCCGCTCCATATTCGCTCTAAGCTGCGCCTCTTCTTCTGCTACTTCTTCTTCCGTCCAGCCATATTCCAACGTCTTATTTGCCAAGTCAGCTATTGTTTGCGTACATTGCTCCATAAACGTTGCAATCACTGCTTTCTTATGCGCTTCATCTCCTAATTGGTGAAGTACCCATATATAATCTGCGATCCATTCACCTGTATGGGCATAATGTTGGTAGCCTTTTGCATACCACATCGCGGATTTCTGATAATCTCCCATTCGCCCGTACAACTCTCCTAGCTCTACTTCACCGATAAATCGTTGCTGTTCTTGTTCAATGATTGCTATCCACTTTTTAGCATGCTGAAAATCGTTGGCTAACACAAAACATTCGACAGCATGCATCAGCCCATAGTCCTCGCTTTCATACGATTTTATAAAAAGCTGAGCAGCCTGTTCATATTTTTGTTGTGCCTTGTATAGAGTTGCTAAATTATGCGCTACGACCGGTGATTGAAATCGGTTATATGCTTTTTCTAGCCATTGCTGTGCCGAATGATTGTCACCTTGGCGCATAGACAATTCGCCTAATAATGCATATGGGGAATACGTTTTTGGTTGCCATGCCACAGCCTGCAATGCATAGTGATATGCTTCTTCGTATTGATCCTGTTCTTTATGGTAATCTGCCAAATTATGCGCAACAATACAATTGGGCTGTTCAGAAAATGCATCTAGCAATAATAATTTGGCCTGTTCACTCACCCCTTCTTGTGCTAACAATCGTGCTGCTTCTTTTACTCGCTCCATTCCTCCACCTCTTTTAGCTTTGTAGTTGTAAAAATAATGATAATGTATTTATTACTCTATGTCTAAAATAACTATTTTTTGTAACAAATATATCATCATGAAACCAATTCTTCTTTTTACCTGCATACTACTGAAAATTGACCCTTGTATTATTGGCTCGTCATTGGTAGGATAAATAATATCTTAAAATAAAGATTGAAGCTATGAATGCTATGGATGAAACTATAGCAGGAGCATTTCTGGAGAGAGCGCAATTAGCGTCGCCGAAGGGTTCACTATCTCAGGCAAAAGGACAGAGGAGTAAGATAAACTTTCACCATGAAAGCTATACCACACGACGAATGTTGCATTGGATATGTTACAAACTAAACCTTCAGTCACGGTATTTTTATTCTGACGTTTACGAGACTAGTGTTGCTACTAGTCTCTTTTTTATTTTCCAGCTAGCGCTTCTACGCATCTTATGGGGGAATAAACTTGGAACAACATCAGTTAAAACGAGAATTAAAAAATCGCCATGTGCAACTTATTGCAATTGGCGGAACAATTGGGACTGGCTTATTTTTAGGATCAGGTAAAGCGATTGCTTTAGCAGGGCCTTCGATTATTTTGGCTTACCTCATTGTTGGGATCGCCTTATTTTTTGTCATGCGGGCACTAGGCGAACTACTATTATCAAACGCAGGCTATACATCATTTACAGATTTCGCCACAGAGTACATCGGCCCTTGGGCTGGGTATGTCACTGGTTGGACCTACTGGTTTTGTTGGATAATGACCGCGATGGCAGATATTATTGCCGTCGGTGTCTACGTACAATATTGGTTTAATATTCCGCAATGGATACCCGCTATTGGCTGTCTAGTACTGCTATTATTTCTTAATTTATTGACAGTAAAGCTTTTTGGAGAACTCGAATTTTGGTTCGCACTGATTAAAGTTGTAACAATTGTTGCATTAATAATTATTGGATTATTCATGCTATTCACAGGCTTTCAAACAACTTCTGGCACTGTATCAGTAAACAATCTTTGGGCACATGGCGGGCTGTTCCCGAACGGTATTTATGGCTTCCTAATGGCCTTCCAAATGGTTGTTTTTGCTTTCGTAGGAGTTGAACTAGTCGGTGTTTCTGCTGCAGAAACAGCAGATCCGAAAAAAAATATTCCATCTGCCATTAATAAAATTCCACTGCGTATTTTACTATTTTATGTAGGCGCATTAACAGTCATTTTATGCATCAACCCTTGGTATGAAATGTCTGCTACAAGCAGTCCATTTGTACAAGTATTTTCATTAGCAGGTATACCTATCGCAGCAGGTATTATCAATTTTGTTGTGCTGACATCTGCGGCTTCAGCAGGCAATAGTGGTTTATTTTCTACAAGTCGTATGCTTTATAATCTTGGCCGTCACAAGCAAGTATCCGCTTCTTTTGCTAAGCTAAATAAAAACAGTGTGCCAAGTAACGCACTTGTTCTTTCAGCCATCGTTGTATCAATAGGGGCATTACTGAGCAAGCTCATGCCAGAAAACGCCTTTAGCGTCGTAACAACGATTAGTGCTATTTGTTTTATTTGGGTATGGAGTATTATTCTAATCTCGCATATTATCTATAAACGTAAAAACCGCGCACTCCACGAAGCGTCGATTTTTAAAGCACCATTGACACCTTTTGTGAACTATTTAGTACTTGCTTTCTTCGCGTTTTTGTTAGTAATTATGTTGATTTCCGAAGCGACTAGAACAGCGCTTTTACTAACACCTATCTGGTTTATCGTTCTTTTCATTCTTTATAAAAGCAAAAATATCAACAATAGATAACAGCAATTTTATAAATTCGCAACAAATCCACAGCAAGACGCAATCACAATGCATTGCGTCTTGTCTTTCATTATAATAGATGATTAAACCGCCTACAGTTCTCCAATTAACCAAAACTACTATATGTAGCTATAGAACTAATATTGCTATCGCCTTATACTATCAAGTTGTCAGGCGATAATAGGGATGACAAATAAACGTTTTCAACAAAAGTCTCTCCTCTTACAAACTTCATCTTTTCCAAAATAAACATATAATAAAACGAAAAATAACCTACTTTTTAGAGTGATTAATAGAAAGAAAAATAGTGTAATTTCATTTATTTATATATTGAAAATTTTCAGTTATTTTATTATAATCTCCCTAAGAAATTTGTACCCACATGTTTTAATCGTTAATCTATGTAGGCTTGGTGCGCAAGTATGCGAACTTGATATTCAAACATCCACTATTCATACAAAGGGGCAGAAACAATGAAAATGAAAAATCTATTGATTACATTAGTTAGTGTTGTCATTGTGTTTTTCATAATAAGCTTAGTTAAAGAAAGCATTACATGGCCGTTATTACAAGTATTAATAATCATAGGTTTTATTATCAATCTATGTATGTCTTTAATTTCTAAAAAGAAAAATATACAGTAAATATCAAAGAGTGTTTCTATAGTTTTATATTTATAATCAATCATTTTGTAGTGGGTATTAATGTGATTAAAAATTATTTCATGAATAGGAGAGATTTTAATGTTGAAGAAAAAACTATCTTTTATATTAATTACTTTACTATTAATGATTAGTATAATAATTTTGCCACAAAATAATGCAGTAGTTGCAAATTTAACATTAGACGAAGTAAGTTATATAGTGACTGAATATTTAAAACTAGATGAAATTAGCGAAACCGTTATCATTGAAAAAGAGCAAGAACTAAAAGCACGAATCGGTGAAGATTATTTTAGTGAATTGGTTCAAACATTGGAAAAACTAAATCATGTTATCGCTAGTCCAGAAGGTAAAAAGCTGAAGGAGGATATTATACATCAAGCAAATTCTGCTGTTGTGATGACAAGAATTAGTGGATGTGGAGCAGCCGCTCTTGCGGCGGCTGCACATACAACAGCATTTACAGGACTTATGACACTCGCAGGTGTTGGCGGTCCAGTAGGATGGGCTCTCGGTGCTGCAATTGGATGAGTGTGGTTAGGAGCCTCAGCAGCAGGTGGATGTTTAAATTAATATAATAGTTGTTGTAGATTGTGAAACTATGTTTCAATTCTGTTAAAGTGATTTTTAGTAAAAACTTTCACTCTGCAAACATTCAAATCCAGGCATACTTGGCATGACTGAACCACTATAAAAGAAAAAGACATTCTTAAACATGACTTCACAAGGTATATGAAATTTATAGCACCAGCCATCAAGTACAAATTAAATGTATTTCTCTCCATTGTGTGGGAACGTAAGCCGCAACAATCTGTCATTTACGACGGTTGCGGTTTACGTATATGCCTATGGAAAGCGCCCTCCTGTAATGTAATTATTCACCACTATCAACATTAAAAAATCGTCATATTCCACTCATCTGCAACATGCTTAAGTAATTTTACACCTGCTACACTATTTCCGATATCATCAATAGCTGGCCCATAAATCCCGATGCCACAACCAGCTGGGAAAGGTGATTCCAAGCTTGCGTGATTGGGAACAGCCGCAACAATGGCACCAGAGACACCACTTTTAGCTGGCAAACCTATAAAAGCAGCAAACTTACCTGATGCATTATACATACCACATGTCACCATTAGGGCTTTCGCTAATTTAGCCACTTGTTTTGGAAAGAGCTGAATTTTCCGCTGTGGATGGTAGCCATCATTCGCGATTACTAAGCCAATCATTGCTAAATCCGAAACATTGACTTCAATTGCACATTGCTTCAAATAAACTTCCAATGCTTCTTCAACTGGACAATCTAAAAAGCCCGAATCCATTAAATAGTAGGCTAATGATCGATTGCGATTAGCTGTTTGCCATTCAGATTGAAACACTTCTTCGTTTACCTTTAACTGTTTGCCAACCATTTGTTCTAAAAACAACAGGATTTTCGCCACTTTCTCCTGTGGCGAATTGCCATCCAGCATTGAGGACACTGTAATCGCTCCTGCATTAATCATCGGATTAAAAGGTTTCCCAGGCTGATGACTTTCAAGACGAATAATGGAATTGAACGTATCCCCAGTAGGCTCAACATCTACCCTTTCTAAAACATAAGGCAACCCTCGGTCCATACAAGCTAAAATAAAGGTCACAACTTTTGAAACACTTTGGAGGGTAAATAATTCCGTTACATCTCCTCCAACGATTTGTTCACTATTCGGTCCGATAATGGAGATGGCTAGTTGTTGTGGATCTTTTTGTGCTAAAGCTGGAATATAGCTGGCACATTTCCCTTCCTTAGCAAAGGGACGGAACTGCTCAACCCACTGCCCTATCGATTGACTATCGTGATGTTCAACTTGATGATGATGTATTCGCATTGCTGTGCTCTCCTTTTCTAGTTAAAAACAGAGCCCTCATAGCTTGAACTACGAAGACTCTATTTGATTCATCTAAGTCAACCATGTATTGTAGCGTCTGTCATAAATTATGACAAAAGAAAATGTCTAAACAGTTACTGACTTAGTATACACAATGAATGTCTTCTCAAACCTTACCTTAAATATAATACCAAATTAGCCCCTGTTAGACTAAGACAAAAATAGTATGTAAGGTTTGTCTTTCCCCTTACATACTATTTTTAAAGATTACACAGAAGTCTGCTTACAGATCGCCTGCGTACATATTCTTATACAGATTTTCTAGTTTTTTAGAGAGTTTACCATAGGCTGTTTGCCAAGCTTTGCGAGCAGCTTCATTGCCATTTGTATCAGGTACATATAGCGCATGAACCTCTGCTACTTTTTTCAAGTCATTCTCTGCCTGTGTCAGCTTCGAATAATTTTTCACGACACTTTTTTCAGAAGCAGTTAGTTTATCGTAAGCAGTGCGAATTTGCATCACTTTCGCTTCTAAATTCGCAATATAATCGCCATTTTGGACAAGTGAATTAATGTCCTCTATTAACGTTAATGCAATATCGTTTGCTTGCTGAAGTTCTTTCTCCTTGGCGATAATTTGTTGGCGAACATTTTCACTGACTAAACTCATTTGTTTAGATGTTAGCTTCGCAAATGCTTTAATAACCGTTGTTGGATTGCTTACAAACGACTTATCGTATTGCTTCATAAATGACTCTACCTTTTTAACATCTGCAATAGCTGCTGTTAAAATTGCCGCATTTGTTACGCGTTTTTTATCGCTGGAACTTAGTTTATTATATTGGTTCGCCAAGTTTTGAATATCCTGTATGGATACTTTATATAAATCATCCGTTTCAATTGCCGCAATATCTTGTATTAATTTCGAAATATCAGGTGCAGTCGTGTCTACTAAACGATTTTTTAATAAATCCTCGTACTGCGCTTTCGCTAAATGCTGTTGATTAGCAGGCAGTTTCGCATAAGCCGCTTCGACTGATTCAATTTTTTTCGTTTGCTTTGCAACATCTAGTTCTTCTCGAGCTGCTTGTACTTTTTTATGGAATGCTCTTACCCCAGTAAGATCTTTTGTCGCTGTAGTTAATAAATCATAGTTTGTTACATATTTTCGTGCTGGAGATGATAATTTTTTATATTGCTTTGTTGCCTCTTCTACTTCCGCTTCAAATTGCGTAAATGTATAACTTGTTACATTGGCGAAAGCTTGTATTTTAACTTTCAGTGCTTCCGCATCTGCCTTGTCAGTAGGTTCATTGCCATTATTCCCTACCGTTATATTAGGAGAGCTATTTAAAAATTCCTGCGCATTATAAACAAGTGATTGCTGTAAAGTCGTTAATTTATTGTATGCTTTTAGTGTATTACTGTAGCTTGTTTTCAGCTTACTTTCTGTCACGCCAGCCGTGTTAGCAAGCTTTTTATAGCCATCTATATCTTTAATCACTTTTTCTGCCGCTTTAAAGTCTTTTTGCAAGATTAAAATACGATCATAGTCGATAATTTTAGCCGCTGAATTTTTTGTTAAACTTTTATAATCCGATACGATTTTATTAATATTGTTCACATAGCCTTGCCATGAATCTGCTGTAGGCTTAATTTGATATTGCTTATCACCAATATACGCTTTAATTTCCGCATTCAAACGATTGATCATATCCTGCTCAGCATTTTCCGCATTAAGCAACTTCACTTTATAGTCATTTGGCACTAAAAGCAATTGTTTATACGTTAATTTTTCATAGCTAGAGCGAATGGATTTAGCAATTGTCACCTGCTTGTTCGCTGTCGTATTCGCTGTCAATTTATCAAAAAGTTTAATAAACTGTTCTATCTTTTTCAAATCTTGCTTAGCGTCTTTAAGTATCGTTTGGTTTTGTACAGCTACTTGATAATTTTTCGATAGTTTCGCAATATCAGCTTCTATTTTGTTTACCGCTAGCTGTAACGCTTCGACACTGTTAGGGGCATACTTAATGAGCGCACTATCATAGTTTAATAGCGCCACAATCTCATTATTAATTCTTCTCACTTCCGCTAAATCTGCGGTATCAGATGGTTCTTTTACTAAAGCTTTAATACCACTGTACAAAGTATCATTTACGTCTAAACTACGTTGTAATAAATCCAGCTTGTCATAAGACGCTTCTAGTTCGCTAATATATTTCGCTAAGTCTTTTTGCCCAGCCGGAATATTATCTAATTGCTTATTTAATTTGCTAATAGCCTCAACATCTGCCAGCGCACGCTTTAGTACATCATAGTTCGTAATGCTTGCCTTTGCAGTAGCTGAAAGAGCTTGGTATTTCGTTTCTAATGCTTTTACATTCGCTTCAAATGATGCAAAATCTGTTACCTGATACTTGCTATCGCTTTTGCGTAAGTTCGTAATGCTCGTCACAAGTGTTTCAATTGGCTGTTTCGAAACTGTTAGCACTTCTGTGAAATCAGATTCCACTCTCTTAGTACCGACTTTCGCGATTACTCTGACCGATATATCTTTTTTATTTGTTTCAAGCGCATCTTTAGGAATCGTATAGGACTCTGTATTTACTCCCGAAATAATCGTAAACACATCGCCCGTTTTATAAAACCATTCATAGCTATATGTAATTTGATTACTTTGAATTACAGCACCCTTCGTATCAGTAACTTTAGCTCCGATTACTTTCACTGTGTCACCAGGTAACACATTATTTTGAGGACCGTACCCCTCAAAAGAAGGTTTCTCAATTTTTAAGGACAGTTCTGGTACCACTATTGGGCTACTCGTATATTTAGTATCTGTCGTCGTCACAGCCTCCACTAGGACTGTTTTACCCTCTGCCTCTACTGGTAATTTAAATGTAGCCTCTGTTGCACTAGGAATCGGTTTATTGGAACCCCCTTCAACATAATACCACTGATAACTTTTTATGTATGTGCCGGCTGGTGCACCTTTTAAGTCGGCATTAAGCGTTACACCTACTAAAGGGTTACCTGTTATTGTAAGGGTCGTTACTTCTTCTGCCCCTGCTACAGCAGGCACAACAAATGCTGCGGGAATAGCCGCTACTGTAAAAAGATATTTTTTATTCAAAACGTGTTGACCTCCTTTTTGTTGCCTACGATATATATCGGTAAATAAACAAAAATTTCCCTTATTATTGTCAAACAATCTAAAAAAGTAAATTCTACCTAATTTCCAGCGCAGTTCTAGTATTCTTTTGATTGTTACTAACTGAAGTACATAACAGGGCTCTATCCAAAACAAAACAAAAAAATAAATTGACGTATAGTAAACTAACAAAGAAAGAAAAGGCATCTCAAAACTATAGAGAAACCTCTTCTTTCTTTGTTTTAATTATCATTGTCATCATATACGGGTATCTCCAAATAATAAGATTCATATCACGGGGCTACAACTATTTCCATTTTACTTCCACTTCTTTAAATGCTGTCGCTTTCATTTTAATAGAATCTCTCCGAATTATTTTCCGAAGATAACCTCTTCTAAACTTTTTAATCCCTCCTTCAACAAGATAAAGTCTGGACGTTTGACAATTTTCGCATCTTTTATTATTAAATTTTGTAAATGTATTCGTAACCCTTTCGTATAAGCCTTCAAAAACGCTTTAAAATCATATGTATATTCCCATTCTTCCGAATTAGAATACACACTAAAATTCGTTATAATTAAATTATTCCCCACTTTTTTAAAAGTATAGACATTCGCATTACCAAAAGTATCAAGAATGAGTTTCTTACCTGTTTGATATAATTCTATTAATTGTCGACTGAATGTAATAATAATTGTACTGTGTATCGTTGTAGAGAAGAGTAAAGTTTTTTGATTATTTTCAAGTACAAATACTTCTAAATAACTGTCGAGATAAAAATCAGCATGCACGTTTTTATTTTGAAGAACCGAAACATCGTCTTCAAGATCAAATCTTATTTTCATTTTAATAATATCTCTCCAAATTATTTCTCTTGTACGATTTCTTCTAATTCGTTTAATCCTTGTCTAAGTAAAATAAAGTTTGGACGTTTCATTATATTCGCATCTTTTACTACCAAGTTTTGCAAATGCCGTCGTAATTCTTTCGTATAAGCTTTCACAAATGCCTTAAATTCAAATGTATATTGCCATTCTTCTGAATTAGAAAAGACATCAAAATTTGTAATCACAATATATTTCTCTACTTTTTTAAAGGTATAGACGTTAGCATTTCCAAAAGTATCAAGAACCTGTTTCTTACACGTTCGATGTAACTCAATTAATTGTCGACTAAATGTAATGATGATTGTACTGTGCAAAGTTGTGGAGAAGAGTAAAGTTTCTTGATTATTTTCAAGTACAAATACTTCTAAATAACTGTCGAGATAAAAATCCGCACGAATATTTTTACTTTTTAGAACCGTTACATCATCATCTTCAAGATCAAATCTAATTTTCATTTTTATTTCTCCCCAATTTATTGGTATAATTTTTACTAAATAGTTAAACTTTTGTTAAGTGGATTAAAGTTCGGACGCTTCATTATATGCGCTTTTTCAGTTACCATCTCTAATAAATATCATCGTAACTCTTTAACGTAAGCCTTCACAAATGATATACTTCTTTATTTTCTTATCACAGAGGTTCCACTATTAGGATACGATGTTCTGATAATATTATCTTTCGTGACAATTGTTGTCATCTCAGAAATCCCATATTTTCTTGGACGGTATGTGTATATTTTTGTACCATCAAGATGAGTACTTTCTAAAGTTCCTTTTTCCAATGACTCCATAATTAGATTTTTAATCTGTGCATCACCGAGTGCTCTAGGAAATAATGTGGTCCCCCTATTTGCAGTAGTTCCCGCAACATGTCTGTTGTAAATATGTTCCCAACCCGTACGGCTATCTCCATCTAATAAAATCCCTTTAGCATTAAACTTTTGAATTTTACCTAAACCAGCAAAGGCATCAACATCCGCGGATTTCCCTGCTTTTCTCAATAGCTCGAATAATTTCCCTGATTTCACTACTTTTCCTGCTGGGAAGAGGGAAACTAACGCTACCCCTTTTTCTGTAATACCCGCATTCGGATTAAAAATCGTTCTAACATCATCGAGTACTAAAAAGTTAATGCCTTCTTTTGCTGCATCTACAGCAAATTGGCCCGCTTTTTTAAGCCAACTAACGGTAGATTTTGCCCAATCTAACGCTGTATCTACCCATGAGTTAGGTCTCACAGAAGCACGAGCCGTCAGTAACCTATTTCTTGCTTCACTCGAGATAGATACGGTGTCTTTTTGTTGTTGCATTGCAAAATTTTTAATGTTTTTGTCATTGTTTTGGTTTGATGTAGCAATTAATGGCGTAGTGCTACTAGATCTTTTCACAGTTACAAGTGTCGAATTTGGCTGATTAAAGTTCGTATTAATTGACATATAGACCTCCCAATGATTAGTATTAAAATTTACAATCATTATACAATATTGTTTTTTTATATAAAATCATATTTTTTTGATTTTTTTATAAATTTAAACGCATTTCCTATATCTAAATACCTTTAAATATCAAATTAACGAGGATGAATATAGTCATACACTCTTCTCAGCTTTCAATAATTCTAATGAGGAAATGTAGTCTTAAACATAAAAAAACACTTGTTGCTTATTAGGCAATCAAGTGAATGAAGCTCCGTTCTTTTTATGGAATCTACTTTATACTTTAAGGAATACAAATTTTAATTTAAGACAATATAATTAGAAGTTGATAAAAACACTATAAGCATCTCCTATCGAACATCCGCTTTCCTCTTTGAAACCCTGGTAATTTTTTACCAATCTCGTTCTCTTACCGCTTCTTCGATATCTATATCAATCTCAAAATATTGTAAAATTTCTTCTACTGTTATGGCGATTGAATCTCGTGCAACCGTTTCAATTTCACTATCGTGTTCATAAAACTCATCCTGTAGTTCATTGATTGCTACAGTCATTTCATCCAACTTTTCCTGCACCTCTTCAATGGTATGATTGCCCTCTTCAATAAAATGGACTAATTTCATAATATTTTCTTTAATTTTATTTACTAAAAACGTTGGATAATACGAATCTTCGTACATATCCGACAAGTATTCGAATTTAGCATCAAGTTTTTTCACAATGGTTCCTCCTTTGATGTTGATTGTCCTATTAAAAACACTTCTCACAACATATAATACCATTTTTATTCTATCGTAGAAACAACTTACATTTATTTAAACGCTAATCTTTACATAACGTAAGTCATTTTCTTTTGTTGTTTTTATCGTCCAGGCTAAGTCAATATCATTCTTTTCATACTACCTTCACATGTAAAATGTGATCTCACTAAATTCACAGGCTTTTAATTATTGAGTGCACTCCTGTTGGAATGGTCTCCATAGGGAAATGGCATGGTTTATCCAAACACTATACTATCAATAACTTTCTTCTAGATGTTTTATCCTGGGGCCTAATTGTTTTAACAATAACTGAAAACCTTGAAAGGTAGTTAGCCAATCAATGTTATAATTACTTATTCAAAAGTTTTTTTGTTCCTCCTCTATATGCTTTATATATTTAACTTCTTTTGAATTTGAGTTAAATTCTCCTCAACAATTATTTTATTCTGCGGATAGTTGGATAGGTATTCATTAGCTACTTTAAGTAAATATTCAAAAAACAACTCATTTTCCACAATTGAATATACTTCAGTACTAGTTACTGGAGGAGTTGTTGTAAAATTTACTCCAGTATCACCAAAGTACTCTTCATCATTAGGAGCGCATTCAGTTGCAAAATAACAACTAGTATAACCAATACCAAAGCCTTTGCCATTTATAAACTCATTAAGTGCCTCTAAAAAATATCCATAACCTAAAGTCCTATAATAAGCCTCCATATTTTGAATTTTTTCTTGTGTTTCCTTTACATAATAAATTTCATTATCAATCTATATTAAACTCTGCCTTTCCATTGTTGTTACTTATTTATCCAGTTACTTACCTTCAACTATCGAATGGAGAACACTTACTAAATCGGTGACTCATTTCCTTATTTATTACATCCTTATAACCTATAACAAATCTATCGAAACCTCTCGCCTGTTCTTCCCCTTGTATGCTAGTACTTATATAAAATTTAACATTTAGTACACTAATTAAATAATCGTAATCTTTCAATTTACATATTTAAATATGTAAAAAGCACTTGTCGCCTGTTATAGACAATCAAGTGCTTTAAGTTTATAAATTCTCTAAATTTTATAATATTTGCAAGTTTTATAAGTTATTTTCTTATTGACAGTATGACATCTTTTTTACTACATGGAAAGTGTAACGTTTAAACCCTTTAGCTTGTTTAATCTCGTGTGTTTGTTGCTTATGGAGTCCATAAAAGTGGTCCTTGTAAATAAATGGTCATCTCGCCTACTTCTCGTTTCATTCATTTAAATGCAATTTTTTAAAATTCCAACAGCTTCGTCTAATGACGATTCAAGGTCTACCACTTCTCCCGATGTATTGGACACTACACCGAATGCTTATTATGACCTTTCCCTGATACCTGTGTTGCGTTTGAGGACGAAACAGCTGAACCACATGTCAAACGCATGGATTCCTTTGTGATCATGAAGATGTGTTTATCTGCTACAAAGATATTATTGTCATTGGATTTAGTAGATAGTGGATCTTACTATGCACCCCACCTTTTCTACATAATTCATTAAAATATATTTCCTATTTTTAAGATAAAAGGAAATTTACTTTCGTTCATTTTAAAACCAATAATACAAGAAAAACACCTAATAGTTTTATAGAAGTTACTAAATTTCGTATGAAACTGACCTCTAGATTATCAACATTATTTTGACCCGTCTATTCACTTCACCAACATTAGCTTTTAATTAATATCGGATTATGTTTAATAAGTTTCATTAAAAACTTTACCTTATTTTAATAGATATCTAACCTTTGACAACAAAAGCTTATAAAATCACCTTCATTTATATCTCCTGGTAACAAATTGTTATCCAATTCTAATAATAGTTTACCTATTTTCACTTTTTCATAATCTTTATCAATTAATTTCCCTATAAATCTATAAGCAAAATGATCATCTAACTTTTCAATACTATATTCTGTTCTTTCAGCTAACACAAGATTTGAGACATTTAAACAGTAAATTGGTCCTATTAATTTACTATCTTTCAAATAATTGAATGGTTGTGAAAAACACATTATTTCAAATACTCCATCTGTTACAACTACTTCAGCTTCTAAAGCCTCTTGTGAAATCCAATTTATTTTTTTTATTTTCATTGTATCCATCCTTTACTTCTTTTTTGTTTCAATACCTAAACTTGGGGCTTTTTTAGCAAGTTCTTTAGCCGACTTTATATGGAACGTGGTTATATTTCCTGTATTTCTATCTAGCCCAACCAATCCGTATTTCGCACTTCCTTTACCACCAATAAGCTTCACATATGCATTTAGTTCTGGTACATATTGTCCTGTCTGAATAACATGATTAGCATCTTCAATGTAAGTCTTTAAATTGTATTGATTTTTACCCATTGCATCCATAATCTCTTTACTATGTTTTTCATAATGTATTATAGCTTCATCACCTTTGAATTTGATAAGTTTATCCGTACTCTTATCAACCTTCTTCACATACTCGCCTAGTTGATCGAGTTCTTTTTGGGTATACTGACCATCCTTCGCCTTTTTGTTTTTATTGGCAAGATCATAGGCTTCTTCTATTCCTTTGTCCCCATATTTTAACGAGTCTAGTGCTTCCTTACCTTTTTTGAACTTCTTGAAAGGATTTATTAATGAAGACGCTGCTCCTACTTGGTCACCTATTGACGCCTCTGCATCAGTCAATGTCACATAATCTTCAATAAACATGGAGTATCCCATTACTGCATATGGGGATAGACCATCCGGTGTGGCAGTTGATTCAGCACTTACAACCTTTCGCTTATCCATAAGAGTCATTATTGGCTCCCCATCACTGCCTATTACTCTCGTTTTTCTACGCTCATCTAGTAGCGCTTTTAGTTCGTCTTCACTGTTTATCCTATTTTTATGCCCTGTCCAATCTTTTGCCTTCACTCTTGACTTACCCGTTGTTTTTCGAGTTGCTTTTGTCGATAATACTTTTTCTTTCATTAATTGTTTCGACTTTTTGACAGTGGTCTTTATCTTTTTCTTGGTTTGATTATATACTTCTTTCGTCTTTTGCTTCGCTTGCTTATACACTTCTTTTGTTTTTTGCTTCACTTTTTGGCAAGTATTTTTGACCGCTAGTACCGCTGCTTTTGCGCCTTTCTTGGCTTTCTTCACAATGTCACTTTTGGTTATCTTATTATAGGTTTTGCGTGCTTTGGTAAAGAATTTACCCAACTTACTCTTTTTCTTCTTTTTTTTCTTTTTCTTTTTTTTCTTTTTCTTCGACTTCGGTTGGTTCTTCTTTGAGGACCCTTTCTTGTTGGAGGATTTTTTAGAGTTTTTCCCCTTCTTCGACCCTCCGCCCTTTCCTTTTTTCTTGCCACCTGCGGAGCCTACTTTTGGAATCATTCCCAGCATACTTCCCGCTATTCCCAAAAGACCCATTAGACGTCACCCCAGCTTTCTTTTTATACCCCATCCATGCTGATATGTAAACTTACTTGAACCTATTTAATATATAATTCCTCCAAATAACATTTTAACATATAATTAACATTTTTTGATCCTTTTAAAATGGTGATTTAAGCCGTTTATTATTTTCCCCTATTTTCTACCTACCCATGCTAGATAGATATTCTTTTATAGTTCTCTTCACTTAAATCTATTTTGCTTTACTTCAGCTATGTCTACTCCTGACCTCCAATACTGTTTGGATAGAATTCGCTGCTAATTCGAATCAAATGGAGCTTTTCTTTATTTCCATCGCCTGTTCTTCCTCTTGTGTGATAATTCTTTTATAAAAGTTAATACTTAGTAAACTAATTAAATAATCGTAATCCGTATTAAACATACAAAAAAGCACTTGTCGCCTGTTATATGTGTTCAAGTGCTTTAAAGTTTTAAATTTTCTAAGTTTATTATTATTATTTGACGATTAAATAAGTTATTTTAATATTAACAGTAATAAGATCCACCCTTTAACTTTATATCCTTTTATTATGTTAAATAGGTGATTAGATTTATTATAATTATAGAATTTTAGAAAATTTTGTACCGTCAAATTCATATCCCCAGCCATCGTCTTCCAATATAGAAGATTTAAAAAAGGGTTCAATACTAGGTAATGGATAATTGTAGTCCAACATATGACAAATAAGTGTTTGTAATGAATCTACACTTCTTTCTCCATACCCACTAATATTAGTATAAGTATGACTTATCCCAAGTTCATGAATGTCTCGTAATAAAATATGAATGGTTTCATCAATATTTTGATAAAGTCTATACAAGCATAAATACTCATCTTCACTTATTCGCTCAAAATCTTCATCATATATTTTTGTTTCCATTAAATTTTCAGGAATTAATTCAGCCGTAGCTGAGTGGCAATCTTCTAAATTACTTGAATTTGTAAACTCCCATAGGTATCTTAAAACAATCTTCCAATCTTCTGAAACATATTTTAATGATATTAATGCATTTTCAAAACAACTAACCCCGTATGCCACTCTACCTCTAAATGAAATTTGTTTAAATCTCTCCATATTCAACCCTAATCTCCTCCTTTATACCATCCCGTCAATACATCTGCTACATTTCCCTTAAAGGTAAACGTACAATGTTCTTCCCCTAGTATGCTAATACTTGTATAAAATTTAACACTTAGTACACTAATTAAATAAGCGCAATCTTTTCAATTTACGTATTTAAACATGAAAAAGCACTTGTCGCCTGTTATAGACAATCAAGTGCTTTAGGTTTATAAATTTTCTAAGTTTATTAATATTTGCAAGTTTTATAAGTTAGTTTAGTATTGACAGTATGACATCTTTTTTTACCACATGGCAAGTGTAACGTTTAAATAATTGTCAAGTTAAAATCATTATGTTATTTAGACTCTTCTATCAATCGTATAGGGAGATTAAAAAATCTGATAAAGTATCACTGACCTTATTAAAATCATCTAAATCTACACTTTCATCATAACAATATACCGCTGGATCGTCTCCATCATTTAAATTAAAAAACCAGAACATATATCCTTGATGCATCATAAATATAAACTGATTATCTGTGAGTTTTTTTATGAAATTATTTTCCTCCAAAAGTTCAATAGCCCACTCTTTTAAATCAAAAATGTACTTCATGGAATAATCCGTACCAACTAAAAATTCAATTCCATTACCAGCTTTATTCATAAAATCCAAATAAGTTTTAGGAAGTGTTCGAGTTGGAGACAATTCTACTAATTTTGATATATCATCCTTACTGCAGGGTTTCATTGGATAAGAGTCCTTCTCTAAGGATGTCAAGAAATCCTCTATATCACTACTTTTATAAAAGTTCATACTAAATCTCCTCCATATTTTACTCATCTAATATTTGTACTCTCGTAATATTAATGTTTGGGAAATCCTTTTGAAATTGATCAATAATATCATTACAACTTTGACAAATCGCCTTGTGAGAGATGATTTCAATATTACCATTAACATTTGGAGTATCTTTGTACTTTTCCCTAAGATGCTCAATCATTTTCTGCTCTGTATCATTTAACCTGCCATTCTTATCAGAACTACTGTATTTCAATCTTTTCACCGTTAATTTCACCTTTTCCCAACTGACGCAATTGGTCCTTTACTTCGCTACTTTAGTTTGGAACTTATCTTTTACGGTGTCTAGCTTTTTAGTGGCTTTTTCTTTTAGTTGGCCTATTGGACCCTTATTCGTAACGGTTTTAATACCATCAACTACACCATTAAATGCTTTAGCACCTTTTGTTACTTATTTACCACCTGTCACTGCCATTCCTGCAAATGGTATCATCGCTCCTACGGAGAGGGCTGCATTTAACTTGTCTCCTCTTGCATAATAAATCACTGCATTCAAGCCATCTGCTATTTCCCCATACCCTGGTATTAGCCCTGCGAGATCTAATCCTACTTGGAATATGTTTAGCACATTTTCAATAGTTAAATGCATCAGGAAGTCTAACTTTGTTCTTAGCCGATAACTTTTGTACCGATAACATACTTTACTTAATATAATTTATAATCAAAAGACCTTTTGATACATATAAAAAAGTCAATAGCCACTGTAACTAGTGTTGCTATTGACTCTTTTTATTTTATAAATTTCCCATTTTTAAATAACGAAATAAATTCCATAGGTATATAATCAAAAAGCCTACTTTTTTATTTCCAAAATATAACTTGATTCTTATCTCCATAATCGTATTATCTAAGAGCTTTATACTCTCACAGCAACATATAAAACACAATCTCTTTAACAGTTTTATATTATCTACATCTACTGGAGTATTATACTGTTATGTTTTTAATATTTAACTAGCACATATGCCCCTTCAATTATTATTTTCAAATTCCTTCATTTTATCAATTTTAATTCTGTCTCCTTCATCTTGTGGTATATTATTCAGATATTTACTTTCCCAATATTCCAGCCTATCGGAAGGGCCAAACTCCCATTCATTCACAAATTATATGTCACCGATTGCGTACGAAAAGCATTATTACAAAGTTTTACAGATAGCTAAGGTAGTATGATTATACCCTTTTAATCTCTCAAATAATTTAAGGGTTACGTCCCTTAAATTTATTTGAGAGGCCAGCAAGCGATAGCGCGCTAGAGTTAAAGCAAAAACCTCAATATTCTCTGTCCATTTTCTTGACATAGTATCATAGTTTATTTTCCACCATATTTTATCTATCTCCTATATCATTTATTTTGATTAACAAAATCATCAATCTGATGTTTTAATTTCCTCTCCTTTCAACGTAGACAATTAACGCTTCCTTCAATTTTCCTATCTGATTTTATTGCTTTGTTGCAATTGCTATTATAATGTTTACCTCCGGACTTCGTGAACTTTCGTCCGTTTTTCCGCCAAAAAATATTTATGCGTGCCAGAATGCCAAGCAGATAACCGTTAAGTCCATATACAGTGATTCGTTATTACGCCTTAGCTTCACAGTTAAACATCAATATTTAACCTCCCTCCGTCGCAAGAAGCGTAGGTACGTTTATTTGCGGTGTCATCAGATACCACGTAAACACTACTAAATGGTCCAACGTTTTGAACATAATCGAGTGTTACCTCGTTGGAGATGCTACTTCGACCGAATTTGACGTTAAATCTCTGTACTTCGGTACACACCATGAAATATTCGACCACTACAATCCAGTACCAACGCAAACCTTGACTTTTTTGAAAGTGGTAATGTCACCACCCATGACCCCATCTTCCATAGTTTTTAATTTCGTCCGTTTTTCCGTGAAAATATATTTGCCCCCCTTTTATTGCCTATTAAAACGTCTTATTTACGAGAAATAGAAAAGGAAAATAGTTTAATCTATATACAACAATACTTTATTTCACTAAAGCGATGCATATTCGTACATCAACGCGTATGCCACTCCCTCGCAAGAAACGCCCCAACGCTTACTAGCAATGGCCGTTTGATTTCGTTTGAGCGTTCCTGCGAAATTTCAATAGTTATTAGTGCGTCTAGATAATACATGGCTAAATTTCGCATATCGTCTGCGTAAAAAGAAAAAAGACCACGCAACAATTACGTGATCCTATCAACGATATAACATATTATGAATGATTCGCTCGTCTTTAAGTGTGTTTTTTAGGAGACGCTACTAAACGCTTGATTACGTTTTAGCGTTAAGACGGAAATAAAAAGAAACCACAACACGGCAGTTAGCTTGTATTGTGGCGTATTCATCATTAAAAAATATCACCTAACTATATTTCAATATGCAATAATAATCTATTGTTCGTGTATCAATTTGAATTTTTTACATTCACATAGATTATTAATTGCTTCATAGATATCGCTTCCAAATTCCCAAATATAGTAATCATCATGTGCTCCATAAACTTTTCCCGATTCCGACATAAACAGTATTGCATTATTTCTAAATACGGAACCAATCACTATCAAATACTCTCCAATTAAGGTATCATACCTTTTGAAATGTATTTTCTGAACGCCATCTCCTATTTGCTCTTCTGGAATAATAATGAAATTTTCAAAATCATTCCCATCAGAAAACTTATATTCCAATCCACCGAATTGCTCTAATGCCTCTTTTACAACAGAACCCACTCGAAAGCCCTTACTCTCTAAAAATAAGACTGTCGAACTTATATCTATTTTTCTATTTTGGTACCATCCTGCCTCATTCAAAATTTTATAAGTTTTTTCCGAAAAGTTATCCATATTTTCCTCGCTCTACTTTCATTTAAAATTATCAATAAAAAAGTTTTCAAAAGTTTCCTTACAATTTTTACATACTTTTTTATACTTATTTGGCAAAACTTCAATGGTACTTAGCAAGATATCTTCTACTTTAGCACCATCTTTCACTGCTTGATTTACTGCCTGAACTTCAGCACAATTATCTACAGTCCATTTTTCAAAGCTATCCTTGACTTCCCCACCTGCTTGCTTACTGGCCTCTAATGCCCTGTTTTTAGTTTTTTCAACCAACATTACTACCTCGTCATCCAATTCAGAAACAGTCGGATTAAACCTTTCATTACCCGTTCTAAAGTCAACACCTTTGCCATTATACCCAATATATGCCCTGCCTGTTTTAAGATTAACTGCTGCAGTCATAACATGTGGAATATAAATATCTCCAGTATTTGGATCAATATATTTTCCTTCTAATAATTCATTCCTCTCTTGAGCAATCTTGGTTCTAGCAATGCCCTTAGCTTCATCTATGCTAACCGGTTTAGGTACACCTTTACCTGTACCCTTAGTTCCCTCAGCAGGTTTACTATCTTTTGCTGGTGGTTTGGAATTATTCGATGGTTTTGGATTCGGCGTTGGCTTATTTTTCCCGACTGTCCCCGTATCCGTTATTCGGCCAACGTTCACACCGGCCAACTCTAACTGCGGTGTTCCCAACTGACGCAATTGGTCCTTTACTTCGGCTACTTTAGTTTGGAACTTATCTTTTACGGTGTCTAGCTGTTTAGTGGCTTTTTCTTTTACTCACTTTTTAATTGCTAGTTGGTATATAATTTGTTATCAGTTTTGAATTAATCGGCTCTATATTCTGATTTGGAGTTTTATCCTTCGGCATAGGTCGCCTAAATAATAAAAGGTTGATTATGGTTTAAGTCTAACCACAATCAACCTATCAAATTTAAAGTTTCCATCTTTTCGTTCAAGCTCAAAGTAGAAATTTGTTCTTTTTAGTAAAAATACTGAATAAATTTTTCTTTAGGAGGAATATATTCTTCTTCAAGCAACTCTACTTGTAGTAATTTCGTTTTATTCTCTAATTTGACAATGAATAGAGCGTAAAAGTCACCAGTAGCTGGGTATGAGAATATTCCATACCCTTTGGAAGTAATGACTTTGCTTCCATTATCTTTTCGGGTAAAAACTCTTAATCAAATTCTCCTAACTTCTCAAGCTCTTCTTGTGAAGCTAACTCAATATTATTGTCAAATTCATAATCTAAAATGTAGTTTACAATTTTATAATTTTCTTCGCCTTTATAATCAAGTAGAAAATTTTTCTTAAGCATTCCATGTTCTAATACACTTGTATATATACTTTGCATTATTGAATTATTTAAATTGTATATTTTTCATATATTATAGTTAAAGCTTATATCCATAAAAATATTTTTGTCCTTTTTCCCAGTTTTTACTTGAAAGTCTATCAATATAGTCAATAAAATCTTTATAATTGTTCGCATTTATGACAGTATTGTAGTCCGCAGGCACTTTTTCACCGGACCAAATTGATAATAAAGAAGGTATTAATTCCATTTTTAATGGCTCCTCATTATTCGCAGCAATCAAAACACGCTGTATCAACTTTTTAGCTAAGTCGCCAGGAAAAGCTAAATTTTGTTGGAAGTAATAACTCTCTGTATCCATTTCCTCACAATAATTAAAATAGAAATTTCCAATTTCATCTATAGTTGCCTCTTCACCTATTTGTTCCTCAAAATTAATAAAAGAATCAATAGAATCCCTTATAATAATAGCTGTATCACTGATTTCATCCCATTCTTCAAGTAAAGCCAATAAATATGGAATTATATCAAGAGAAAGTGATGTTATGGCTGCTGATGCAAAAGTGTTTACTGTTTCTTCGTTTACCTCACTAAGAAAACGTAGATTATTTGAATCCCTTAAATCATCATGTGTTGCAACAGCTAAGAACATTCTAATACATAAATTCAAAACCGATTCATTTCTAGTCTGATTCATTAATTGGAATAATAATGTTTTTTGAGTAAAATCACCTGTTTTAAATAATTCAATTAAATTAAATAATACTTCCTTTTCCGTTACAGAATTCAAAATTTTTTCTTTAATTTCTAATTTGTCTAAAGTTGTTTTTTCTCCAAACCATATACTATTCATAAGATTTCCCGTTTCTCCCATAGATGCACCTACTTTCATTGAATTATCTTTTGCCATTTTCTTTTTGCCATTTCAAAACTTTATTTTGAAAAACAGTAACTTCAGTATGTTGAGGATTATTACCAAATACAATAATCCCCTTCTCATTTTCATGTATTTTTAGTATCTTAGCATTTTCTTTACCATAACCCATTTCATGATAAAAATCCAAATCTAATTCATCAATTTCTTTTTGACGAATAGTCGATTCTCCTGTCTTTTTAATATTTGAACTTACATTCTCTCCACCAAAAGATAAACCTTGCTTATGATGACCTTTTTCAAGTTCCCCTCTTCTAACCAACGTTTGATAATCTACTCTTGCTTCTTTTAGTTCTTTTCCCTTTACTATTTTAGATTCATCAGGGTTAGGATACCAATCAGGCTTAGTTTCGTGTAATTTTTTGGCCTCATCATAATAAGGTCCATAAACATCCCTACCTGAAGAATTATTACCCGCACCCTTAGTTCCCTCAGCAGGTTTACTATCTTTTGCTGGCGGTTTGGAACTATTCGATGGCTTATTTTTCCCAACTGTTCCCGTATCCGTTATTCGGCCAACGTTCACACCGGCAAACTCTAACTGCGGTGTTCCCAACTGACGCAATTGGTCCTTTACTTCGGCTACTTTGGTTTGGAACTTATCTTTTACGGTGTCTAGCTTTTTAGTGGCTTTTTCTTTTAGTTGGCCTATTGATCCTTTATTCGTAACGGTTTTAATACCATCAACTACACCATTAAATGCTTTCGCACCTTTAGTTACTAATTTACCACCTGTCACTGCCATTCCTGCAAATGGTATCATCGCTCCTACGGAGAGGGCTGCATTTAACTTGTCTCCTCTTGCATAATAAATCACTGCATTCAAGCCATCTGCTACTTCACTAACCCCCGGTACCAGCCCTACGACATCTAATCCTACTTGGAGCGTGTTTAACAGGTGTTACTCTTCTTTTGGTCATAAACAGGACTTTATTAGAGAAAATAAATGTAACAATCTCACAATGCAAAAATAAACAGCTCACACACCATAAAAAAGGTTGTATGAGCTGTTTAAGTTAAATCCAAGCTTTTAACTTTTGATTATAACTATGTTAATAAAGCCATTTTAGTTTTTGATTAATATATTGTGTTTGATTCAAGTTTTTCTTTCTTGTTCTTCTTCTGTTAATTCAGCGATATCTACCCTACTTAAATCCCACAACTTATTCTATTTTTTAGTGACTATAATCAATAGACTTCAAACGTTTTTAATCGTTATATCCTTCCGGATCTTCTTCACTTATAAAATATCATATTTTTTCATGTCTCTACATCTGCTAACCAAGTAGATACAGGCATCCAATTGATAAATTCCTCAATAAACAAAATCATTCATTTTTAGGTTGATGATGACGAATTAAATTCCATATCCCAAATGGATTAAAAAATAAATCATCCTCTTCAAACATTGTACAGTTTTCTTTTTTTAATAAATATATAGGAGCATTTGGGTCTAAGCTAAAAGTTTCCCCATCATTAATTTTTGGTTTTTCTATAAGGCTGTATAAACAAAATACTTTAAACAACTGCTCAACCTCAGCCGCTGTGATTCCTTCTGTTGTAGTTATAACATCAGGATATCCAAAATTTTGCATGCCAGTAGTGTAAAAGAAATTATCGTCTCGAGACATCTGAATAAACGCAGTGAATACTTTTTTAATTTCTTTATTATTTGTTATATCCAGCCAATCTTTCTTTGTGCAAGCTCTTCCAGAAGATTCTACATTTACTGCAATTCCACCAGCATGTAGTACTGCACTTGCAACTTCCATGATTCTTAATACATTTTCTAAAGTACCTCCTTCACTAATAATATACACAATGCTATCATGTTTTTTCAGATTATTTATATCATCTTTACTAAATGATCCATTTCCAGCTATTTCAAAAGCCTCGGCAACATAATTATTATAATCACTAATTTCGATTTCAAAGAATTCGTCTGGCTTCTCAAAATTGCCAATATGCTTCCCAAAATATATATAACCATTACCTTTTCTAGCCATAGCTTCTTTGAATTCATTTCTGGTTTTCCAAAATCCAGGTATACCCAAAACAATTTTTGGTAATTCCATTATAATATCACCTAGTATCTTAAGTTTTATTTTTAAAACTATTTTTATTTTAGCTCAACTTTTCTAAGATTGAATTAACTTTTTCTAAATATAAGTCTGAATCTTCCTCTTTTATATCAAAAAGAATTCCTTTAATTAATTGTTTTGTGGGATCACTTACATTTTCTAATGCATTGATATATGATAATATCATATTTTCTGAGTTTAAAAGTGTCCGATGAATTCTCTCAGCCCAAAATTCTGCGTGAGGCAACATTTTAGGTATACTAATAGCAAGTTTATATAATCCTTCTTCCCTCCCAGATTTTTCAGCAATATAAAATATTGTTTCAATAAGGTAGTCGCCTGCCGAAGGTTCTGCAATATCATCCTCAAAAATCGTACAAAGATCAGGAATTATATCATTCGTCCCTCTATGTGATAATTCATTAAGAATATTTTCAAACTCTTCAATATCGTCACCTTCATTTTCTAGAAAACGCATTTTGTATAAAATAGAAATATATTCTTTGGATTTCATTATATTTTACTCCGTTCTACCTTTATTCCTTCTGCTTTTCAAAAATCTTCACGTTTTTGCGCTCGTATTTCTCATAATAATCGATATATTCTTTCAATTTAGCTTTATTTTCTTTATTATATAATCCATCTTCTTTAAGAATTCTCCTTGCATCATTTATATCAAACGCTAGAGCATCTCGTGGCTTCAAAGACATGTATAAATCAAAATCTTCTTTTCTTGATTTTGGATTCAATCCATATGTAAAGGTTCTCCGATGCCTTCCCCCTTTTCCTGGATGCGGATGCTCTAAGAACATTGCATAACTTTCTTTAGTATCAATCCCAAACTCTTCTTGCATATATTTATTAGAAGGCATATGGTGACCCGTTATATCGTCTGCTTTTTCATTAGGAAGCTTTCCAAAATGCCCGTGTTTTAGCTCATTCGGAAGTAATTTGTCGCTAGTTTGTGGTATATTTTGCTTCTTATCCTCTGCAAATTTTTTATATCGTTCTTGAATCCTTTCTTTCATTTTATCATAATCAGTTTTAACCGTACCCTTAGTTCCCTCAGCAGGTTTACTATCTTTTGCTGGTGGTTTGGAACTATTCGATGGTTTTGGAGTAGGCGATGGCTTGTTTTTCCCGACTGTTCCCGTATCCGTTATTCGGCCAACGTTCACGCCGGCCAACTCTAACTGCGGTGTTCCCAACTGACGCAATTGGTCCTTTACTTCGGCTACTTTGGTTTGGAACTTATCTTTTACGGTGTCTAGCTTTTTAGTGGCTTTTTCTTTTAGTTGGCCTATTGGTCCTTTATTTGTAACGGTTTTAATACCATCAACTACACCATTAAATGCTTTCGCACCTTTAGTTACTAATTTACCACCTGTCACTGCCATTCCTGCAAATGGTATCATCGCTCCTACGGAGAGGGCTGCATTTAACTTGTCTCCTCTTGCATAATAAATCACTGCATTCAAGCCATCTGCTATTTCTCCAACCCCCGGAACCAGCCCTACGACATCTAATCCTACTTGGAGCGTGTCTAACATATTTTTAGGTGTTACAGTACTTACTAAGGCTTTGCCTGCTGCTTTCGCACCTTTTTTCATTGTTGGCAGTACTTTTTCTTTCATTACCTGTTTGGTCTGTTTGACAGTAGTCTTTATCTGTTGCTTCGCTTGACTATATACTTCTTTCGTCTTTTGCTTCGCTTGACTATACACTTCTTTCGTCTTTTGTTTCGCTTGGTTATACACTTCTTTTGTTTTTTGCTTCACTTTTTGGCAGGCATTTTTGACCGCTAGCACCGCCGCTTTTGCGCCTTTTTTGAATTTCTTCGCCATGTTACTTTTGGTTATCTTATTATAGGTTTTGCGTGCCTTGGTAAAGATTTTACCCCATATACTCTTTTTCTTCTTTTTTTTCTTTTTCTTTTTCTTTTTTTCTTCGACTTCGGTTGGTTCTTCTTTGAGGACCCTTTCTTGTTGGAGGATTTTTTAGAGTTTTTCCCCTTCTTCGACCCTCCGCCCTTTCCTTTTTCTTGCCACCTGCGGAGCCTACTTTTGGAATCATTCCCAGCATACTTCCCGCTATTCCTAAAAGACCCATTAGACGTCACCCCCACCTACAGGAATCATCCCCATCACGTTTAAGGCTGATTCGAGGTCTACTTCTTCCTGTGAAGCGACTGATACAGGGGCTTTGATGGACCCTTCCATCGTAACAACCTGGCCTTGGATATCCGTATTGCCATCAAAAACAATACTACTGGAGCCACATGTCAAATGCATCGATTCAGCTCCACTCATGGATATCCGTTTTCCTGCAAAGGTAATGGTGTCGTTTGCTTTGACCAGCAAAGGCGGCTTACTATGCACAGTGATGCCACTATCCTGATGGAGCTGAAGAAAAATAGCTCCCTCCTTGGCGGTAAATGTCACCGACTGTGGGTCTAGCTTCATATCCTTTCCTTTTGGCGTACCCCAGTAAGACGTTTTCGGATCAGCTGTTTTAGGGTTGGACTCGCCAGTCTTTCGTACACTATGCCGAACAACCGCTGCTTCCTCTCGATGTGTCGGCAAAGTGAGGTGAACGCTATCCCCTTCCTCTGGCGGACTATAGAAACCACTATGCCCCTCCGCGGTATACGATGTCGCTAAGGGAAACCACGTTGCCTCTTCCTTTTTTTGTGTTTCATCGATGCTGAGATGGACACGTACTTGGTCCTTTTTGACCTCTAATACCTTACCTTCAATCGCTGTGCCCGGTAAAAAAGGAATACTTTGTCTGTTTTGACGTATGCCTTTTTCAAACAGTAGATGATACTCGTAGGTCAGGATGCCTTGCTTCATACGGGCGATGGACTTCGCTACTACAAGCTCCTTACCTTGGAGCTGGACGCGATCGCCAAGTTTCAATGTTTTCCTAGACTCTATCACATAGGCGACTGCTTCTCGTTCTTCAATTGGTCGCTCAATATCATTGTGTTTGATATGTAAATACTTAGAGCGATCCTTTAAAATCGTATAATTGGCCACCGACAGCTTTTCTATCCGCCCTACAGGCAAACCGAACCAGAACTTTGGCTTATCCGCATCCACTGCTGCGACTAACACGGCACGAAAATGGGAGGCCATACGCTGTAAAAATTGCCAATCCGTCTCCTTATATTGTAATATAAATTGCTTGAGAGGAGTAGCTTTCGCCACAGTATCAATCACATCGGCACCCGAATAATCTTCGAGTACCTTTTTAAACAAAGTTTGATACGTCATCTGATTGTCTTGAAAGGAGCGGTATTTTTGTTTACAATCCAATGTGAATGTTGATGTAATAGCTTCTAGTTCAATTTGATAGACTCCTCTTACCGTTCGTACAGCCATTTCTGTTACCTGGCCTTTAAAAAGGGCTTGCAGTCGTTGCCCATTACGTTTTTGATAAAGCTCAATTTGATCTGTTGTGCTTGCAATCTGCATACAACTATCTTTTTGCTCTGCAGGGATAAATCCCGTTATTGATAACCTTGCATGGTCATTCACCGTTTGGGTCAAAGTGATAGTATGCAACGTTTGGATATCATAAGGAGATACGAGTTCAAGTTCACCGTATCCAATTACTTCCTCGTATGTGTTCACATGCTTCCCTTCTTTCCTCAGGGGATAATGGCTTATTCTTGCCCATCATCTTCTACTTTTATCGTTCCACAATACATACACATATTAATAGATTGATTAACTAAAGCTGGATGATTTTCGATTAATTGATCATCCTTCCCATTGATCCAAGGCATTGTAATTACAGGTGTACAAGGCATTGGCTTTAAAACACCGTTATTGGCAGCTGTAGCGGCTGCAACGATAGGATTAGCTAATGTTTGACATAAGCCGAATGGCTGAATATTGATATTGGGCTTATAATCCATCGTATTCATTTGAGCTTTATTTTTTGTATAAACGCCGTGACTAACTGGCATTTTCAAAATGCTTATTTGATCTCCTTGCGAGCAGGATAATTTGGCACCCGCAACAACATAGCTCCGTTGGTCGCCACCCCTTGTCTGCATTTCTTCTGACATCGGGTAATCCTCCTTTCTATACGTAAGGTATTGCAATTTTCTAAACAAGAAGGTTCCACTACAACGTTGTTAGATATGTAATCTCTTCTTGCTCTTCTTCACATGGCCCTGCTTGTCCATTTTATAAAGCTTTTTCTACAGAAAGAATGTCGTTCCATCTTCCTTCAGTTTGTATTTTTTGTAATCGAATTCCTCTTAAATCTCTGCGCAGAATACTCTCTGCTAATTCAATATTGACTACGATATAATTTTCTTTAATACCCTCTATTTGAAAGAAGGAATAAGGCGCAGCTTTGGCCTCATCGAGAACAAGCTTCTTCAACGTTCCATCTAGACGGAATTCAGTTTGGGTTGAAAGACAAGGTACTTTTGGTGGTATTACTAGCCAATATAATGTTTGCATTAATTTAGGCATGTCCATTAGCACAACAGCTTTAAAGGGCATACTTGGGTTATATTTTTCCACTAACTGTTTAACCGCATCTGACAAGAGCGCGATTGGCTTTTCGATAAAATCGATATACAGCATGTCATTCTTTTCTAATACTGGAAATTGGCGTTCTAGTTCCTCTAATTCATCCATTCTATCTAATGTTAATAACTCTTTTTTAATTACTTGAGCTATACCAACCGGTTCAACAGCATTGGAAATTCGCTCATCCTGAGATAAAATAAAATAGTTCATCTTTGAATCTCCTTTTCACCACATCTACTTCCAAATAACACTTGCTGTCTGAAATGCGTCTAGCTCTAAATATTCCCTTGCTTCCTTAGAAAATATAGCCTTTTCTAAATTAGCTCCTGCAAATTGTGTATCCTTTACATTCGCCCCTAAAAAGCAGGCTCCTCGTAAATTTGCTAGCTCAAAATTAGCGCCCTCTAAATTAGCATCTGTAAAGCGGACAGGTAAATAGCCTGGCATTTCCCACTTTTGACGATCTAAAAGACCACTTGCCCCTTGAACCTGTTGAAAATTTGCACCTTGTAATTGACTATTGCTAAAATCTACCTCATGAATCATGCTAAAGCTCAGATCAGTACCTACTAGCTGGCTATCCCGAAAATTAGCGCCAATCAGAAGAGAATCACGCATATGGCAGTGTGTTAAATTTGCCTTCTGGAAAAATGCATAACGAATATCTATGCCATTATAGTGTCCATTCGCTAAATTTAAACGGCTAAATACTTCAAATGGGTATTCATTCTCTAAGTTTTCTTCTAACCATGCTTTTATTTCTTCATTATCCTTCATTGCGAAATCTTCGCTATACACTACTTCATTAATATCCATAAACTCACCTATACGTATTTCGACAGCTACATCCCGCTCCAGTGCCATATATTCTGGACATCTTACAATGCCAGGCAGCGCATATCTAGCAAGGCTCAAGATATATTGATGAAAATGATGGGCTTCCTGAAGTTTTATACGTTCAATATCTGCTTGGGTAATGGCACCCATGAAGGTTTTACTATATAAACTTAATTCTTGGATGTATTGCTCTAAAAAACGATGAGCCCAGCTAGCATCATACGTAGTTAAGAGTGGATGAAGATCAAAAAACCACTCTTCGTCAGTACCTTCTACTAGATAATCATGACGCCCTGCTAGCATCTCTGTACGTAGCATAGAAAACGTGATATGGGCAATGGGTCCTTTTTGATGAAGTGATTGCTGCTGTGCTAGTTCGACACATACTTTTTGAAAAGATTTTCTAAATTCCTCGGCAAGCTGTTCTTTGGAGGCTTGGAAATAATCCTCAAGCAGTAAGAGATATTTCAATCTTCTTTTTGCTACTTCTGTGTCATAAAAATGTTGTAAAACTCCCTGTGTCTGCATATAAAACTCCCTCCTTTTTCGAAAGAAACATTCTAATTTGCCTTTACTTCTTTCCCAAAAATTTGTACACTACCATTCATCGTTATTTTACTTTCTTTGCATTGTAAAGAAATTTCTTCCTCCGCAGACAAAAGAATCTTCTTACTAGTATTAACTGAAATATCTGCCTCAGAAATAAGTTTTATTTCTTTTTTACTAAATATTTCAATACCATTGCTTTCATTTAACCGAATAAAAATATCGCCATCCTGCGCTGTAATAACGATTTCTGTTGGACTCATCTTAATTTCTTTACCAAAGGCTGTGCGATAATATTTTGTTGAAGGATCATCAAGTTTGTTCGTAGCCGATGTGTCTAAGTTTTTTCGTATAGAGCCACTAGAAATCCCTTCCTCCTCACGATGTGACGGGAAATAAACGTGAACAAAGTCATTGATTTCAGGCATACAATACCATCCACTATGTCCTTCAGCCGAATAACCTGTAGAATACAAAAACCAATGTGCCTTTGCCTTATCCTGCTTTTCATCTATCGCTAAATGCACTTTAATATGATCTTTTGCCACTTCTAACACTTTTCCTTCAAGCGACAATCCCGAGATGGCATAGTTAAAGATTTCACTTTTATTCATGCCATTTTTCGTCGAAAGCGTATAGCAATGTTTTAACAATCCATCCTTCATGGTTGTCAATGCTTCAGAAACATAAAGGGTTTGCTTGTTAAAGGTTACATAATCTCCTAGCTCCAGAACTTTATCGGTTTCCACCTCATAGTAGAGGAAATCATGCTCTCCCATGCCTTCATTGCCATTCTCTGTATATACTAGGTAGTCTGCTAGTTTTTTTCGGGTAGTATAATGATAATCTTCTAATTTGCCTTTTGCCCTGCCAGCAGGCACTCCAAAATGGAACTTCGGCTTATCAAAGGTTACAGCAGGAACTAGACCAGTCTGAAAGCGGGAAGCAAGCCTCTTTAAAAATTGCCAATCTGTTTCAAAGTATTGAAGGGTAAACTTCCCTAACTTTTCTCCCTTCGTCGCTTCATCTATAATATCTAGACCTGGATACGCGGGCTGTAGAAGTTTAAAGAGAGATGAATAGGTCATTTCCTTATCCTGATAAGAGCGATTTTTCTTTTTTATGTCTAGTTGATACGAATTAGATGCCGCCTCCACCTCAATATAATAAATGCCTCGAACGGAACTTACCTTGACATCTAAAATAACACCTTTAAAAAGTGGTGTAGGAACACCAAGATGATTAAGCTGATTAACCTCAATGGCAGATAACACCTCAGTCATTTCAACATAAGTATCTCTAACCTCTTCAGGCACAATACCAGTAAAACGTAGTGTCGCATGCTCATTCATTTTTTTGACAAGGGTAAGATCTTGAATACTAATAAGTTCAAAAGGTTGAATTTGTATATTATGATAAGCTGTCACTACCCCACTCATAATACTGTCCCTCCATTCCTACTAATTGAAGCAAATTGCAAGGATTCCATCATAGCTCTCGCAACTGGACGCCAAGTTTCTAGGTCATCCTCCATACAATTAAAGGTTCCGATAAGCGCTAATCCTTCGATAGAGGCAAAAAACATTAAATTAAAAATATCGCCATCAATAGCCGGTGTAATGATTTCTAAAAAGCCAACTGTCTTTTCATCAATCTTTATGACTTCTGTATCCAACCAATCTGCTGAAGGTTGCGCCTGTTCAAGAATATCAATCATATTTTCTTGGAAAGCAGCCACACCATCTTCCTTTAATCGATGTGGAGTCAGATTGAAGGCAAGATTAATCGTGGAGGAATCATCTGTATAAATAAGGGTTGGTCTACGCTCTGATGGGTACTTTAATGCTGCTATTTCCTTAGACATCAAGAAAAAAAGATTCGGCATACGGATCGACATTTTGCCATCTAATAATGGCTGCTCCACCACCGATACCTTCTCATCATCAATCATTATGTAATCTTGATAGATGTTTACTTTAGGGAAGTCCTGTTCTTCCTGTTCAGCGTTTTGCTCCTCAGGCTCTTGTTCTTTTTTTAATGCTGCTTCTTTCTGAGCTAGCTCAAATTGCTCTTGCTCTCTCATTTCATTTCTAAGTGCAATAATCTTTTCATCTAAAAATTTCATCCCACTCACCTTCCGTTTCTTAAGCATTTTTCAATAACTAAAATACAGTTAGTCAACTATCATACGATTTGGTCGCCCTGAACTATGCCCTACTAAGCGACCACCGTTCTTTGATTCAGATAATATACGGTACAAATATTTATGAATTTGGTTATTTGAAAACGCTTGAAATTCTAACTCTAATCGATTGCAAATATACATTTCAATGACATCTCGCTGAACTCGTTCTTGATTCAAACACTCGAAAGCAAATGCAATATCATACACATTGGTTGGGCGATTTTTTAATAGTTCCTTTGCATAACGCTGTAAAACTTTTGGGTGATATGTGCTAGCTTGTATTCCCGCATACTGACAGTGGAGATAATTCACTGTATTGTATTCCGTAGCAAAATCTAAAAAATCATTTGGCTCGGATCGTAGGTTTGCTCCAACTTTTAATTTAAAGCGGGCTATTTCTAATTCATTGCTAGCAACATCCAGAGACTCATCAAGAAAAATAGTAGCTGTAAAATCCGTAAAATCTAATCTACTCACTTCTTCAGCAAATTTTATTTTTATAATGGTTTCTTTGCCTGTTGCCTTATATGGTAGTTCATAGCTACTATGCATCAAATAAAGCCTATTGTTATGTTTAACTATCCCTTTTGTAATATGGATAATTGTATCCGTTACAGTAATATGGGCACCTGCTATAATGCCATCTGAATAATCTTGAAAATATAAATCTAAAAATTCTCTTGGATAATCTCGCAAGTTCTCCAACATTTCCCTTTTTAAAATTCTACCTTTTTGAAAATGCGGAAATTGATTAGCAAACATCTGTCACTCACCTCGTTTATTTTTTGGCAGATGCCTACTTACTTTAATCCATCAAAGAAATCTAACTCAGATAAATCTGTTTCAAAGGCAAAGAATTCCTTGTTACCGATAAGTAGCTGCTCCTCTTTCCTAGCAACTGGTACTACATGGAAACCCCAATGATCCTCACTTGCAAAGACAAAGAATTTAACTTCCCCATTGACGATTGAATCTGTTTCATCCTGTGGAATTTTATCAAAATAATATGACGCGATACTCTCATAAAGCACAGGGACAAAATCCTCTTGTCGATTAATATAAGTATATTTATGTGCGGTATGATGATCGCTTCCCGTTAGGAAGAATTCAACCTCAGTCACTCCCCATGGACGGGAGATAGTTCCGTGAATTTGATTCAGCCTCTCTAGACTACTAATAAGTAGCTTCTCTTGACGATTATGCGTATATGCACTAACCGTATATGGTACAATAGGTGCATCATTTGTTACTTTTGTTTCAATCATGCCAATCTTTTTCGCATTTAAGTAGCGTAAGGCTCCTCTTAAACAGGCGAGTTTTAATTCTGCTACTTTTCCAACGTTTTCAGCTTTTTGCCTAAACTCAATGCTACGTCCTGGTACAAATTCCTTTAAAGCCTCTCGAAAAGCATCGATTTTACAGGATTGTCCTGTTAGTTTAATAATTGAATATTCACTAAGCATGCCACTTTCATAAAAGCTTTCTAAAAACTCACGCACAATATCATAAATATCCGCTTTAATAAGATGGTTTATTTCTTTAATATTGAAATAAACATTTGGATAGTCATAAACATCTTTAAATTGTTGATTTTCTAATAAAGATAAACACCAACGATCTACCGTTGTGATATTTAAATCACTCTCTTGCTGTATTTCGCTGTCTGAGTAAAAACGGCTTCTTAGAATACCTGTTTTTCGGAAAAATTCTTTCTTCATTTCTTCTGCCATTTCCCATAGGAAATAATGATTATTACGCACTCTTAGATATTCATCTCGTGTACGATTTTCATATTCTTTAAAACGTGTAGGGATAATAGACTCAGCATCCTTAAACGCCTTTTCAAATTGCTGGTAAACCGCTTCGACGCCATAATCATCAACATACCGATAAATGTCTTTTCCTGGGATATCAATTAACGTATCAATGTCATAAGCATTTTTCCCACGACTATAATAATTCGCAAAGACAATTTTCATAAATTGAAAAATTCGATATGTAATATTATTACCGCCAAAATTGGTATCCCCATTTTCATAGGTTGTATGAATATCAATTTTGTAGGAAATATGTCCGTCCTCTATGCGAAACTTACAAGAGGAAAGGTCTGTTGTTCCCCCACCACAATCAATTACCAAAGCCTTATATTCCTTACCATCCATAAAACTCTGATTCTCAATCTGATTGGCTATTGTATTATAAAGTACTGCCATTCCTTCATCGAGAGAATGCTCAATTTCAATTTGATATTCAGGTAAAATTGCTTGAAACATTTCTAAAAATTGCGTTTTCAGCTTCACTGGACTTGAAATATGTAAATGTTTGAATTGACATTTAAATTGATGCTCAGCCATGTGAATGATATACAGTAAAAATTCTCTTAGGATTTGACTACGTGGAATAACGGCAGTATTCCCATTTGCATCCATTATTTCCTCTAATTTTGAATAATTACTAACCCAACGTTTGATGCCCTGAAATTTCGTGGCTAATGATGTATAGCTATTTTTTTTCATCACCTTCAAAGCTTCATAGCCAAAATGATAACTTACATGATCAACGCTCGAGCAATCTGCCACTGCAACCACTGTCGGAACGACTTCAATCCATTCATTTTGGTGAAGAGTGTCTGGGAATTGAACAAAATTGATGTTATTGAGTTCAATTCGCTTGTTTAACAGGTCATGACTACAAGGAGATGAGACATAATCACTATCCAAAAATACGCCAGCTGTTGTATTGGTTGTCCCAAAATCAATGGCAAGAATGGCATTGGTTGTCTCTAACTGTTTCATCTCTAAATCCTGTATTGGCACTTTGTAGTAATTTAGGTTTGTTGGTGGGAGCGGCGTTTCCTGATAATATGTTTTATAGATATACTCAGAATCTTGCTTTCGCAAAAAAATAAAGCTATAGTTCTTGTTCTTCGTCTCGCGTATTCCTAGCGCTTGATCTGCCACTAGGTAATAGCAATTTGCTTTTTCATCGTCTTTTACAATATTTAAAATACCACATAATTCCATATGTTCATTTACTAACATCACATTGGATTCTACAAGATAGCCTCCTGATTCAATAAGGTATTGATCTGGTTTATCGATTTTCATCCCTTTATAAAGATTCATTTTGGCAGGTATTTTAATATCACCATTATCAGAAAGTGGTGTTTTTAAATATTTTTGTAACGCCTCTTCGACTCTTTCAAAGCCTCCATCTTGTTTTTCTTTAATTAAAAGATGCTCTTCTGCTCCACGATATCTTAAAATCTTCTCAATTAGTTCGTCCCTTGTCAGCGTATTAATTAAGCCTGTTATGAGCTTTTCTTTATAACAAATATTTCTAAGTTGAAAAGTGGTCATCTCCATTAACTCTACACGTGTATAGGTCATATATTTCTTTTCTGTATAACGCTTATTCGCATAAAGCTTATATGAATATTTAGTCGTCAACTTATCCCCCTCCTCACTTTTTAATAAAGAGCTATTCGATCTAGCTTCATGGTTTCCTCTACGTCAATAATGCCAAAATGGTACTGCCAGTAGACTTCCATATGGAAGCCAATAGGTAAAAATATTTCTTGGATTAGCTGGACTTTATTAATATTTTCTGCTGTCTTTTTTTGATGGATGTAAAGAAGTAACTCATCTTTTTCCTCGGATTTCACATAGATAAAACAATTTCTAAATATATTTTTCAGCGTGTCCTTTATTAAATATAATTCTTCTCCAGTTTGATAGAGTCTGAGCATATTAAGTGCAATAATCTCTTGTTCTTTTTTTGAAAAAGACTTGATTTTATCGCGAACCAGTTCTCCAAATACATTTTCCTCAATGTCTCTGAGCATAAAGCGAATATAATATTCCTTTTTATTTAAACCTTGCATACGATCAATCTCAGCTAAAAAATGCAGTGTAATATCTAATAAAGAGGCCCTAAAAGCCTCATCCGTTGTATGATCAGGTTGAAAGAGTTCTTTAAAAATTTGAAAATAACGATAATAGGGGTTTACTTCCACATGTTGCTCTACTGCCTGCGAATTTAGTAGTTGTGGACTAAGCTCCATATAAGGTGAATAGATTTTGGCAAGATGAAAGTAAATATCCTTTGTTAAAAAGCCCTCTTCTTCGGCTTGTATAAGTAAGTCCCAAATATAATTCATAACCATTTCCCTACACATTTATATTCAGTGAAATATCTTTGAACTTCAGCAAGAAGAAAACCCAAGACATCATTCGTAATAAAATCTTTATCTTGTTTTGATAGGAATTGTAATAGCATCGTCTTCTTGTGACTAGCGTCTTCTGTTGTGTCCTTTAAAAATGGATACACAAAGTTTCGATTTTCTACTTGCCCTTCCAAAATATCTATTCTCAAAAGTTCAAGATTGTCTGCTACCTCAAAGGAGTTAATCAATCGAATGATTTCTCCCTTTGTTGATATATTTACATTATATTTACTAGAAAGCTTGTGCATAAAATGCTCATTTCGTCGATTAGAGACGAGTTCGTAAGTTAAATTACCTACTTGGTCTTTTTCAACTTTTGCAATTTTAAGAAGTTGCCATACGCCTGACTGATCCTGAGGTGAAACAATCGTTAATTCACTATCTGAACGCTTTATATATCGAATATTGTCTTCTTCCGTATCAATAAGATAACCATGTTGTGTACCCGTTTTTCGTAACGATAAGACATGTTCATAATTTATTCGATCGATGGCTGGAAACGGAAAACCGCTATTCTTAACCTCGTGACGTTGAAGATTCCAAAGCGGAACCATATTTAATCGTTTTTGTTGCTCATATTCCTCTAAATCAATCGTCACCTCGAATATTTCTACATCCTCATTTAATGTAGGACAACCAATAAGTTTTACATCAACAAACTTATTCACAAATGGATGGTTGATTGTTTTCCAAGGTAGACCATTGATTTGAAAGATTGAATATAGGTCTTTAATTTTTTGCACATAACGATTATTTTGAGTAAGACGCAGCTTTATTTCAACCAATCCATGCGATGTCACAAGATGACCATTGAAAATTCTTCGCTGCGCAAGTAAATGTTGGATTTCGATCGAATCACACTCTAAAAATAATGTCATAAGCGTAGCCAGTTCATTATTTTTAATGGATTCAAGTAGATGCTCAATGTTTAAATTAGTATCTTCTAAATCTGTCGGACATATTGGAAACAAACAATCATGAATGGGATCAACATCTTCTCGTGCACTAAGGGTTGTGTAAATGTCGTATCTATTTTCATGATCATCGATTTCATTAAAAATACGTTCTTCAAGCTTTTTGTTCATCTCTTCTTGATAATCAATTAGATTTACAAAAACGCCACTTACAATATCTTTTAGTAATTGACGTTGCTCTAAATTTTCAATTTTTTTTAAACGTTCAAACATGAGTTCTTTTAACATTTTACTTCCCTTCTTTCCTTACTCAGGATTTGAATGCTAACTGGCACTGGCATCAGTTGCCTCATCAATCGGCGGCTCAGCTTCATCAGGTAATGCATTGTCTGCTGCTTGACCCTGTGGTACGGGATTTAGCTTATCATTTGCATTCATAATTTTTCTCTCTAGCCCAAGAACTTTTGCCAGTAACTCCGTTTCTTGATAAATCTCCTGCGCAAGAGTATAGGATTCTATCGCTTTAGCGTATTCCTGACGGGCATAGCTCTGATCTCCGGCCTTTTCCAACCCTTCTGCTTGCAATTCTTTTTGGGCCTTTTTCAATTCATTGATTTTTTCTTCTGTTTCTTCAATTTTTGTTTTAATTTGTGCCTCTCCAGTAAAAGAAATGGCAAGTGCTTTTTTTCTAGCTTTTTCGTAAATTGCTAAAGCCCCATTGTAATCCTCTGCCTCAAAACGAAAATCTCCGTCTTTTATAGCATCAACAATCTCCACAACGGAGTCCATATTTGTAATTCTTTGCTCTACTTCTTCCTTACCAAACCCTTTAATGAGTTTGCCCTCTTTTTTAGCTTTTTCATACTGTTCCAATGCCTCTGTAAATTGCCCTGCCTCTGCAGATTTATCGCCATTGATGATTAGTTGAGTCACCCTTAACTTTTTAGCTAGTATATTTCTATGTATTGGATCTTTTATTTTTTTTGCCGCATTTCTTCCCTCGCTATATTCAAGTAATGCTTCATCGTAATTTCCATCTTGAAAGTAAAGATTTCCACTCTTTTCATGGTCCTTCATCTCAACAGTTAACTCTGCTATTTTTTTCGCTTGTTTTACTTGATAAAAAATTGTGCCGCCACTTACAATCAATGCTAAAACTAATGCAACAGCAATCATTTTTATATACTTCATTTTATTTTTGTTCGTTTCTTGATACACTTTGTTCACAAATATGGCAGCAACCGTATAATTTGCTACAACTTTTCTTTGTCTACTCAACAATATTTCTTCCAATAAATCTGTATATTGTTCGGAATCTTTGACACCTTCCAGCGCGTCAGCCATCTCAATCTCACTAACGTCTTCCCAAAAGCCAGCTGTACAAAGTAGTAGGACATCTCCATCTATAAGCTTCATTTTTTTAGATACAAAGGGCTGAAATTTGTTTGGCTTGCCTAGATAGTTCAACAAATTTCCTCTTTCTTCATGCTGGCTAATATCTAATGAACGGTGCTGAATGTCTACTATTTCCTGTGCTAAACTTTGGTCAGTACTTTTATAGGTTAATGTGCCGTTCCGAAAGTGATACAGTCGCGAATTACCTGCTATTCCAACAATCATTTTTGAGTAATCGGAAACGACTATGACAATACTTGCCTTCAATCTTACTCGTAAGCTTTGCGCTTGTAGTATATTTTGAGCATGTTTAAGATATTTATTGATTGCTCTTCTAGACATAGCTGGCTTTTCCATAAATTTTTCTAAAATAGATTTTACGGCTAACTCTGCACTACTAATTTCCTGATCTGCATCCAAGCCCTTTACAGCTACCCAACAAGCTACATCGTCAAGTTCTGTGTAGGCAAAATAATCTTTATTTTGCAGAAAGGACCCTGCTTCAGATAAAAAGCTAGTTTTAAAGTCGCAATTTTCCTTTCTCATAAGTCTCCTCCTTCTCTATTCCCTATCCCACTTCACCAAGATTTTTCTAAAATCACGATTGTCGCATTATCTTGATTTTTTAAGCGTTTTTGTTCAACGGCTTTTATTATGCTTTGTGCTAAATCATAGGGTGGAGCATGCTGAGAAAGAATTTTTTCCATTTCAACTTCCGTTAAAGCATCATAGATTCCATCACTAAAAAGGCATACCTTATCTCCTCTATTTAGCTGAATCGGATTATTTCCAGTGTCTAGATTTTTAAATCCTTCATATCCTAAATAATTTACTAATCTCTTTTTTAGTGGATTTTCTTGAACTTCAAGTTGTGAAATTTCACCGGCTATATATCGTTCCGTTAAAACGGATTCAAAAATATGTTTTTGATTAATCGCCAAAAACTCACCGTTTCTAAAGATTGTAAGAACACTATCTCCTACTGCTCCCCAATGAAGATAGCCTTCGCTATCAATAATGGCTGTCACTAATGTTGTGCCTCCATTTGAACCATTTAAGTTTTCTACAATCATATGATTACTTGCTCTAGCAGCTTCCTTAAAAAAGTTTTGTAGATTACTTAGGCTACTAAGCTTTTTAAATTCTTCTATGAAAGTTGTCACTGCGATAGTGCTTGCCATACGACCATTAGCTAAACCACTAATGCCATCTGCAAGCACCGCGATTGTGCCATTTGTCGTTTCAGCAGTTGAGAAATAATCATCCTGTTCATCACGTCTGCCAATCGTTTGACCATTCCCAATATAAATTTTTCCTTTATCCATTTTTCGGGAAAGTACTCCCCTTATTAGGAGTAACACGATGAGTACAATAATAAAAATTAATGTAATTATGTAAGATAATAACTTTTGGTCCATATGTCATCATTCCTCACTTTGATTGTTTTCCCATTCAAAGTGAACACCACAAAGTGGAATAAATAAAAAGATACTTCTCCCTAGCTGTATCACATCATAGGCTGCTAATTCAGTTGGTGTATATACTGCCTCATTATTCAGATAAGCTAATCCCGATGCATCTCCTGGCAATAGATAAAAATTACGTTTTTTAGGATCATATACTATAACTGCATGATTACGTTTAGAGATTGAATTATCCCCAGCAATACGGATATGCATATCTTCCGCTCTACCTATAAAATTCTTTTCAGATAGAATACGGTAATCTCTACCCATTTGTGGTCCTTCAATACAAACCAGCCATCCTGTTACAGGATCTATTCCATCCATTTCTCCTAAGTAGGGCAATGTTTTATCATCAGCTTCGACTACAGGTGAGGATGGGCTATTTTGTCTTTGCTCCTGTTCTACCATCACGTTACAGTAAGGACAAATATTACGATGTCTCCTCGAACTAAACATGTGACCATTTGTACATCTAATCAAACTCATTTCGATATCCCCCATCTATGTTACGAATCTTTTTCTCTCTATTTAACCAAAATTCGTGTATTCGCTATGTATATTGTGTCTCCATTACCTAATGAGTAAGGAATCTCGTGTTTTAATCTTTTTTTCACACGTTTATTAGCTTTTTTTAAGCCAACACCATTAACTGAATCTATATCCTCTAAATACCAAATGCCAGCTACACAATTAAGGACAGCATGTTCATAATTCACAAGAGATTCATACTCTGTTCCACTTAAATCAATATCTGCCTTGCATTCAGCTGAACTTTTTCCAATAAGTAATGAAACTTGATCACCAAGTTCCCATTCATCTATTTCTGCTCCACGTTCATTAAGTAAAACAAGCTTAGAGATATCCTTGTTAGCCATCACTTGGGTAATTGCATTTGCTTCGTATTTAAGGGAGGCGTAGATAATGACAAGTATGACCAATACCGTCCCAATAACGAATTTTAAAAGGACATCCTGATTCATTACAAAAATATATAAAATGAAAAAGAAGGCGATTGTGATAATGATGATATCAATAATTTTTACAAACATTTTTTCCCTTGTATTTCCACCGTAATCTTCAGTTGCAAATGGTTCTTTCATTTAATCACGCTCCTTTCTTTTTACCATGACTTATTTTTTGAAAAAACTTTCGAATAAATCCGTTGTATCTAATGGATTTTTCTTAGATTTTTTATTCAAAGTTGAGGACATCTCCTTCGTTTTTGGATTAAAGCCAAAGAAATGTTCAAAGTTTCTTTCAAGGTTATTCATATTAAAATCTGGCTTTTTCTCTGTAGACTGATGTCCATTTGAATGCTTTTCGTCTTTCTGTCCATTTTGCCAGCTATCCCCTGCGCTATCTAAACGGCTATCGTAAGCCTCTTTTAACGTTGGATCTTTCAGCACCTTATATGCATCTTGAACCTCTAAAAAAATTTTCTCTGATTCTGGATTTCCACCACTCACATCAGGGTGATGTTTTTTAGAGAGCTTTCGATAAGCTAATTTTATTTGTTCTTGTGTGGCATTTCGGTTTATTCCTAATGTTTCATAATGCGTTTTCATGTTTTCAACCCCAATTTAGGATTATTAAAAATAATCTAAGGAACTATAAAAGTTCCTTAGATAATTAGTAGTGTCTTATCATGCTGCAATCTTAGACAGCGTAGCCACCCTCGATTTTTGCCAAATCTGTTTTGTCTTTCTTTTGCTTAATAAATAAGTAGAACTCTCCAATACCCTCTGTGTCACCATATCTTTCTGAGTAATCCACTACGAAAGCATTTGGGAAATGAATTTTTCTTACTACTTGATCAGCTGAGATAACCTCTAATGTTACTTTACGGTAACAATCAGCTTTTTCAGCTGGTACTAATGACCATAATCCTAATTTCATTGTATCGTCAGAATTATCACCATCAGTGGCAGTTAAAATTTTGCCCTTTACTTTTAAAGTTGCCCCAACATCTGTAGAGCGTGCGTTAGAATCATTCGGAGTATCTGTCTCATATTCGACAGTCATGATGCTTTCTAACCCTAATTCAATTGCTTCTGATCCTTCTACTTTTAATACAAAACCCATTTTTTAGTACCTCCTAAATTTTATTGAATCTTACTTCCAATTGTTCTAATGAAATAAACTTGATACCGCTTTGCATTTCACAGTGCCATGTTTCATATCAAACTGTGAAATATGTAATATTTTTTGTCATTAGCAATTAGTCGTTCGATTCGTATATATGTTAAAAGATTTACAAAAAGTAAATCTTAAACATCCGACTGAAATAATTTAAAATTGAGAAAATGAAATTGTTAGGCTTTAACAGCACTTGTCCCTTTAGTAATCGTGACTTCAAGATTTTTCACATTACCGTTAAATACAAGGTCGATTTGACATAAGCTTGTTTTCTCATCAATGATGTAGCCAATATCATCTCCATCATGAATAATCGAGTTTACATAGCCTTTATCATTTAGCCACTTACTTTTTTGACTACTTGGATTATTACTAAAGAAGCGAACGATATTCTCATGCTTAAAGTCACCTGATTGGAATCTTAGAATTCTTTCAATATACGTACTAACTTGTGTTTTGTAGATTGAATCGAATCCATCTTCTTCCATCGCCAAGCTTCTAGCTTTATATACTGTAATACGTTTAATATCTTTATCCTGTAGTTGTGCATTTTCAGATGAGAATACAAATCCAAAGCTTCTGCTATTAATCGCATCTTTAATATTATTTGTAAATCCAGAAATTTCTTTCGCCATCGTAGTCACAGCACGTAATGAGTTGTCACCTGCTTCGATGTCAAAACGAACCCCCGGATAATTTCTCTTCACATTTCTAAATGATTCTTTTAAATACTCTGGACATTGATAAGCGGACACAATTCCTGCTGCTACATAGCTTGCTCCTACATATACACCCTCGATCCATAGCTTTAAAACATCTTCCTTTTCCTTCGATAAACGAGCGCCATTTTCGGTAGTATGCATTCTCGTATCAATCACAACACCTGATTTATCTTTTGGAATAATCGTAAAGTTTGGTAAGCATGGTATCGCGAATTCACTATAATCTTTTCTGACAAGAACGGAGCATTTATCGATTAAACGATCAATCCCAGCAGTGGCGATTCCATTGAAGGTAGTTTCTTCTTCAGCCATAAAGTTAAAGAAAATTTGAATCTTATAATCTTTTACTGTATCTAAAAGGATTGATAAGGATTCCATAGTGTTGCCCTCTTGCTTTGTAACCTTTTCATTCCCTTTGAATCTTGATCGGCTAACTTTCATTTTTCCAGCAGATTCTAATTCTAGTGCAGGTACAATGCCGTACCATACTGTATCTGTGAAATCATTTTTAGCGTTAACGGTATTTAAATACGTGCGTAATCTTGGTAGGTTATTACTTTTCACAAGCATATCAAGCTTTGTATTGGTAACTAGTAATGACGGCTGCATACCTTTATTTTTCGTCGCATATTGATCGAAGTACATTTTGACACCTAATAGCTTTTCAACTAAAGGCTTCACCGTTTTTACAAATTCATCCTTAGCATCCTTATAGAATTCAAGGTAAGTATTGTAATTTTGAACTTCTGTTTCAACATCGAATTCAGCTTTTACAGCTGGTAGTGGCGAGAATGTTCTTACAACTAAATCTTTCACATAGGAAGATGGCGATTCTGTAATGGCTTCATAGTCTTCTTCAAAAACAGTACTCAAACCGTAATTACTATTTTCTTCAATAACCATTAAATCAGAACTATTTGTTTGAGGTGCCTCAATAATTTTTAATTCACCATTATCACCAATAGAAAGTGTACCTATTTGTAATTTTTCTGACTCATCTTCATCTTGACTAGCACCTAATAATAATCTTGTTTTAATATCTTCAATTGCTAAAGGTAACATCGCCATTACATTGTTGTAGTTTCTACTAGCTACTTCAAACATAAGGTTTAGTTTGTCACCAGTATCTAATTTTTTCGGATCTCCCTCATCTAGCTTGTCATACTCACCGTACAGGTAATGAATTTCCTTACGAACTTGACGAATATCATCCATGACTTTTTTAGGAGAAATCATGTCTAGCAAATTTTCAAATTTAAAATCTACATTCGTGATACCCTGACTTCTTTTAGTATCAATCAGCGTAAATAGCATCTTTAAAAAATCATTATTTTGGTCAATTGCTATTTCAGAAATACAATCATCTTGAATTCCTTCAGGTTTTTTTAAGGTATACATCACCTTTTGATTGGCCGCATTATAAAATGAATAAACAGTAGGAGAAAATTTATCTAAAAATTCGTCGAAACTTTTTACAAGAAGATGTTGATTAATTTCCTTAATCTTTTCATCACTTAGACTGTCGATTCCTTTTACATCTCCAACAAGCGTAATTAAATCTAATTTCTCAGGGTTTATTTCTTCAAAGAGCATGGTTCTGTTTGTTTGACTAATAATCTCCATTCATTTGGCTGTACATTACTACAGCCATCCCTCCTTTAGATAACGAATTTCGAGTAAGCATAAATATTAGTGAGAAAAAAATACAAGATAAGAATAGTAAAGCAATTGAATTGAGCATCTTAATATTTCAATAAATTAACTAAAAAAGATAATAAAATTATTTAAGGTAAAATGTTACAATATAAAAGATGTACTGTGCTATGTACAAGAAACAACAATCCATTATTATGTATTTTTGTATGTTTTCACTAAAATTTATGTATCACAAAAGTAACTATACAATACATAAAATTAATGTCAATATTTTCAATAGAATATATTGTAATATAAAATATTTAAAAGCATTTTTGGTAAAAATATATCTTATGATTTTTATGATATTTTCTTTATAAAAAAATGTATTATTCCCATTTTTTTATAAAAAAAACAGCTAAAGGTCCAATTACTCTTAGGTCCTAAGCTGTTTTTAAAAAACTGTTCTATATAGAAAAAATGAATAAAAAGTAATAACCACATAGTTAATTTGGTCTTTTAGAATTATTTTGCATTGGATAGTTCTTTATACATTTGAACTTTTTTTCCAGCGTGATCATGCACTTAATAAAAGAAAGGGAAGAACATCTTTTTTTACTCTGTACTCGTAAGCCCCATACTATTGTCAATGCTAGAGGAATGCTGACTTTTTTATTAAATTTTCTCACATTTGTAAGTTTATCTTCAATTAGCCTCTGTGAAACATCTATTGGAATTACATTAGTTAAGGAGTAGTATAAAGTTGCCATCAAACTATAAATATCTGTATAAATACCTTGCTCTCCTTTTATGGAATACTGCTCTATAGGTGAGTAACCTGCAGTAGTAAATATTGGATATTTATTATCTTTTTTATAATAAATTGCTGAACCAAAATCTAATAAGCGAGGTTTGCCTTGCACATCAACTATAATATTATTCGGCTTTATATCACGATGTATAATGCCCTTACTATGTAAATATGTGATAGCATCAATCAAAGGAAGGAATATTTCTTCATATAGAAAATGCCTCTCATCAATAGCATATTTTTGTATATATTGATTTAATAATATCCCTTCATAATAATCCGTTACGATATATATCGTTTCATTTTCTGTAAAATGGTCCCGATACTGAACAATATTTTGATGACTCAAATCCTTAATCATTAATGCTTCACTTAGAAACCTGTCCTTTAAATCATTAAATTTATCTTTTGTAGACGGTAAGCGATTAATTACAGACTTGTTATCTAAGTCTCGTAAAGCTATTTCTATTGGGAAATATTCTTTAATGATTAATTGCTCTCCAGAATGGATATGTTCAGCTATATACACAAAGGATAACTTACTAGTAGCTAGAGCTTGCATTATTTTATATGTATTATTTAATAGGCTATTTATTGGTAAGCTCAATTCAAACATTGTTTCCTGCATTTTAATCTCCCTTCCTAATCATACCTACAACAAATATAATTACAAATTAATGTAATTATATCAATTTTTATGTTTTTATCTATAGTTTGGATTATTTAAGTGTAGATACAAAAAAACCGTTCAACTTGATGTGAACGGTTTTTTTATACATTATGCTTTTTGATAACGAAGCACTGGTGTACGGGCAGCGCGTGTTTCGTCTAGGCGAGATACGACTGTTGTATGTGGTGCTTCTTGTACGATCGATGGGTTTTCTTCTGCTTCTTTGGCGATTTGAATCATAATGTCGCAGAAAGCATCTAATGTTTCTTTTGATTCTGTTTCTGTAGGCTCGATCATTAACGCTTCTTCCACATTGAGTGGGAAGTACGTTGTTGGTGGATGGTAGCCGAAGTCTAACAGACGTTTTGCGATATCTAATGTACGAACGCCTAGTTTCTTTTGACGACGACCAGATAATACAAATTCATGCTTGCAATGACGGTTATATGGTAGGTCGTAGAATGGCTCTAGGCGACGCATCATATAGTTTGCATTGAGTACAGCATATTCTGTAACAGCTTTTAAGCCATCAGGGCCCATCGTACGAATATACGTATAAGCACGTACGTTAATGCCGAAGTTGCCATAGTAAGGTTTTACGCGACCGATAGATTGTGGACGCTCATAATCGAAGTGGTATGCGCCATCTTCTGTTCTGACAAGTACTGGTTTTGGTAGGAATGGGATTAAATCAGCCTTTACGCCTACTGGACCTGAACCTGGTCCACCGCCACCGTGTGGACCTGTAAATGTTTTGTGTAAGTTTAAGTGTACACAGTCAAAGCCCATATCGCCAGGACGTGCTTTACTCATTACGGCATTTAAGTTAGCGCCATCGTAGTATACTTTCCCGCCAACTTCATGAATAAGCTCTGCCATTTCGATAATATTTTCTTCAAATAAACCTAGTGTATTTGGGTTTGTTAACATTAATGCCGCTGTGTCTGGCCCTACTACTTTACGTAAATCCTCGATATCGACTAAGCCGTTTTCATCAGATTTAACTGTAATTGTTTCAAAGCCTGCAACTGTTGCTGATGCTGGATTTGTACCGTGTGCAGAGTCAGGAACGATGACTTTATTACGATGTCCTTCGCCGTTCGCTTCATGGAAAGCACGAATCATCATTAATGCTGTCCATTCACCATGCGCACCTGCCGCTGGTTGTAATGTGACTTCATCCATCCCTGTAATTTCGACTAAAGACGTTTGCAGTTCATAAAGAAGTTCCATTGCACCTTGAACAGTAGATTCATCTTGTAATGGGTGTACATTGGCAAAGCCAGATAGACGTGCCACTGACTCATTGATTTTTGGATTGTACTTCATCGTACATGAACCAAGTGGATAGAAACCAGAGTCTACACCGTGGTTACGACGAGATAGTGCTGTATAATGACGCATAATATCAAGCTCAGAAACTTCTGGTAACTCCGCCGCTTCTTCACGAATACAGTTTGCAGGAAGTAAATCCGCAAGATCGATTTCTGGTACATCTAACGCTTCTAAGCTATACCCTACGCGACCTTCTTTTGTAATTTCAAAAATGAGTGATTGATTTTCGTTATGCATTGAGAGCCCCCATTTCTGCAACAAGTGCATCAATTTCTTCCTTCGTGCGTAATTCTGTGACAGCGATTAGTACGTGTTGCTTCAGTGAATCGTATGTTTGACCTAATGGATAACCGCCGATAATGCCTTTTTCAAGTAAGCCTTTGTTGATTTCTTTCACGCATTTATTAGTTTTCACAACGATTTCGTTAAAGTGTGCACCTTGGAATGCCACTGTAAAGCCTGCCGCTTCAAAAGCATTTTTTGCGTAGCGTGTTTTCGCAATATTTTGCATGGCCATTTCACGTACGCCTTGCTTGCCTAAAGCAGTCATAGCAACAGATGCTGCTAGAGCTAACAGCGCTTGGTTTGAACAAATATTCGATGTTGCTTTGTCGCGACGAATATGCTGCTCACGCGCTTGTAGTGTTAACACATAACCACGACGACCTTCACCATCTACTGTTTCCCCAACAAGACGACCAGGCACTTTACGCATTAATTTTGTTGTGACAGCGAAGAATCCACAGTGTGGACCGCCGAAGCTTTCCGCAATACCAAATACTTGTGCATCGCCAACGCAAATATCGGCACCAAGCTTACCTGGTGGTGTTAAAATTCCTAGTGCAAGTGGGTTAGATGATACAACAAATAAACTTTTCGCATCATGTGCAATATCTCCGATAACTTGTAAATCTTCTACTTGACCGAAGAAGTTTGGATATTGTGCAATAACAGCCGCTGTATTTTCATCAATCAGCTCTTTTAAAGCTTCTACATCTGTGACACCATCTTTATGAGGAATTGTGACGATGTCGATTGATTGACCGTATGCATATGTAGCAACGACATCTCGATATTCAGGGTGAACCGTTTCAGATACTAAAATTTTCTTACGACGTGTATGACCTGCTGCTAGCATCCCTGCTTCTGCCAGTGCTGTTCCACCATCATACATAGAGGAGTTTGCCAAATCCATGCCTGTAAGCTCCGCAATCATTGTTTGGAATTCAAAAATCGCTTGTAATTCCCCTTGTGAAATTTCAGGTTGGTACGGCGTATAAGCTGTATAAAATTCTGAACGAGAAATGACATGGTCTACTATAATTGGTTTATAGTGATTGTAGACTCCTGCACCTAAAAATGATACGTTTGCATTTGTATCTTTATTTTTAGCAGCGAGTGCCGATAACTCTTTTAAAAGTGCTGATTCTGATTTTGCTTCTTTAATATCATAAAGGCCTTTGAAACGTACTTTTTCAGGAATATCCTCGAATAACTCATCGACTGACGATACACCAACTACGTCTAACATTTCTTGTTTGTCTTGCTCCGTCATTGGTAAATAACGATGTTTCATAAATGTAGGTCCCTCTTTTCAAATTTTATTTTGAACGCTTGTAAAACGGTGTTTCAACTGTTACAACCTTTAAGTGCTTACCACGAATTTCGATTTCCAATTCTGTTCCGATAGTTGCGAATTGGCTGTCAATTAAGGCGTTACCAACATTACGTTTTGAAGAAGGCAACTGCGTACCTGTTGTCACTTCACCGATTTCTTGACCATCCTTGAACACTTTGTAACCATGACGTGGAATCCCTTTATCAATCATTTCAATACCGACAATTTTACGCGCTAAACCATTGTCTTTTTGTGCTACTAACGCATCATGCCCAATGAAGTCATCTTTATTCAATTTGACAGCAAAGCCAATGCCCGCTTCCAGTGGTGAAATTGTAGCAGAAAGTTCCTGCCCATAAAGTGGCAGACCCGCTTCAAAGCGCAATGTATCACGGCAACCTAAGCCGGCTGGCACAACGCCTTTGTCTTTTCCTGCCTCTAAAATAATATCCCAAAGTGCTTTAATATCCGCTGGAGCACCGTACAATTCAAAGCCATCTTCACCCGTGTAACCACTGCGAGATACTAACGCTTTATGTCCTGCAATGTCAACATTCTCTTGGAAGCGGAAATATTTAATCGCACTTACATCTGTAGCTGTTAATGATTGAAGAAGCTCTTCTGCAAGTGGTCCTTGTAAAGCGATTTGTGCAAATGCTTCCGATTGATTGTCAATTGTGACATCATATTGATGTTGATTTTCCATCATCCAATCAAAGTCTTTTTCAATATTGGCTGCGTTGACACATAGTAAATAATGATTATCTGCAAGTTTGTACGTTAATAAATCATCGACAACGCCACCATCTTCATAGCACATTGCATTGTATTGCGCTTGACCAGTAGCAATTTTAGCGATGTCATTGGACAAAAGATTTTGTAAAAATGCTAGTGCATCTGGGCCTGTTACTAAAATTTCGCCCATATGAGACACATCAAATAAGCCTGCACGATGACGCACTGCATCATGTTCTTCTTTAATAGAAGTAAATTGTACTGGTAATTCCCATCCACCGAAGTCAATTGTTTTACCACCATACTTTGCGTATTCGTCAAATAGAGGTGTACGTTTTAATTCATTCGTCATTACTATTGCCTCCTTATTGTTTGTATCATTTTACTGGTAGTAGTTCGTCTGCTTTTTTGACATTTCAAGCGCATACGCCGTAACAATGTCTAGACATAAAAAAAGACAGACGAACCCCTTTTCGGGATTCTCTGTCCTTGCACCTGAAAGTTACACCAATCTAACTCGCATTGCGAAAATGCCAATCAGTAGGCTTTCCCCTTTGGTGGCTGTTGTATTACAGCTCTCTCCAGAGTTGCGTCTTGTACGAGTCCTTTTACCTGAGAGATTCATAGCCCTTTGCTACTTGCTCCTTCGGTGGCGTCTACACGCGCTCTCCCCGTACAATCATCCGCCCAAGAATGATCTTGGTACTATTTAGTATTCAATGTACAAAAAGTTATCTTATTAGTCTATATCCTAACATTGATTGCATTGAAAAGGCAAACATTTTTTAATTTAACTCAAAAGACGAACATTACAGTCACGTAAATCAATCATCGTTCGCTTTTTAATCTTTTTACTTGAAATACTAAATACTCTAGAATATGCCGAATCGTTCTACCTTCTGTCAGCACTTGAATATGGCCAGCATCGCGATAAAACTTTCTTCTGTAATGATACAGCTCCTCTAACTCTTCCTTGGTTGAGCTTTGTACTATTGGTCGATTTGGATCATGCTGTATTCGTTTATAAATATCTTCGAATGTCGCATCTAAAAAGAATACAAGTCCACTGCGTCTCATAATTTTACGGTTTTCCCCATTTATAGCCACACCGCCACCTGTAGAGATAATACATGCCTCGTCGCGGAAATTTTTCAAAAATTCCGTTTCTATTTCGCGAAAACGAGCCTCTCCATACTTCTCAAAAATTTGTGGAATCGTCATTCCCTGCTGTCTGACAATTTCATGATCCATATCATAGTAGGGTAATTTTAATAAATAGCTTAACCGTCTACCTAACGCACTCTTCCCGCAGCCCATAAAGCCAACTAAATATATTTTTCGCATTCGAATCACCTTCTTACTACGATTCTACACTGTCTGACAAAATTTGTCCTAATAAATTTATCGTAGCTCGAACATTCATCTTTTCTAACCCATCATATGTTCGAAACTGAATCTCATAAGACATGCAATACGTAAGAACAAAAGTAGTTACAAAAAATAATAATGCAATTGCGATTAAAAAAACAGCCCCTCTGTCATTTTTCAATAATTGGTACAAAATAGGTCCGCTCCTTCTTTAAACCGCTTGGAAATTCGACAGCGATTGTCAGTTCATTGCCACTCAATTGAAACTGGCAATTGTTTATACCCACAAGCATCGGGACATGACCACCATTCACTCTTTGTCGAATCATATTGTGATAGCAGTCAAAATACTGCCATGTATTGGCTGTTTGAAGCATGATCGTTCTTTGATTTTGCCTTACGGATAAGGAAGTAGCATTGGCCAAATTAGTAGTCATTTCGAAAACAAATAACTCCCATTTTGAATGTTCATCCGTCATGATAGAAGTTTTTATTGTAAGAGCCCACAGAATAATGAAGATGAAAACATGGCAAACGAGCACAAAGACGACCATTTGAATCAGCGCTTCCAATAAAGTATATCCTTTGTTGTTCATCGAATTTCACCTGCTAATTCAATACACTTTTGACGTAGTTCTCTTGTATTTTGAAATGTGACACATATTTTCTGTCCATCAAATAGCCAATGATAATCTACATCGTCAATCGTTTTTACTCCTGCGACTTGCTGGAAATAACGATATTGCTTTAACCCTTCATAAGCCGTTTCGGCAGCGGCAACTTCAAGCTTTTGATGATAGAGGGTTGTTTTCATTGTGTAGCTAATCGGAATTAACGTCGAGCATAACAGCATTACAATAACAACAGAAACAATTGTTTCAACAAAGGAGTAGCCCATTTCATTCATTCGACCCTCATTCTCCCTCGCCCTAGCGTTATGACTACTTTTTTAAGCCCTTGAGGTGTATGAAAATAAAGTGTCCCTGGCGTCATCATATTACCGATAAAGTTAAAGCGCACTGTATAAACGTTTGTCCCTTCTGTCAATAGTTCTACCCCTTTTGGAAAGGGGCGAGTATATTCTGTTGTAAAAAAATCTTTTTTAATACTGTAACGTTGTAAGTGTGGCTCAAATTTTATAAATATATAATCCTTATGGTGCATACTATACGTTTGCAAATAGTGAAGGTCTAATTGCATTTGCATAAAAAAGCGTTCCACTTCTTTTGCTTCAGCTACTTTCACTGATAATTTTGTTACAATGGCAGTTAATGACATTACTATAAATAACACCATGACCATTTCAAGTAGCGTATAGCCTCGTTCATTTTTAATGTGATTCATTGTCCATCAACCTCTGCTGTAGAGGATTGTTTTGCTAATTGCACTTCTCCTTTAGTGGTAATCACGATCTTTTCCTTATTTGGGCAAGTCGTTCCCTGCTCTTTTAAATATCCCTTTGCCACCAAATCGTCTAATGAAGGATACTCCATAAAATCTATCCGATAAGCCTCGACTTGTCCTTGCACCATCGAGATATATGCAGCACATCCTTTTTCATCAATCGTCGCAAAATGTTTTGTAACATTAGGAATTGTAATAAGTATTAAAATGGAAATAATCAACAGAACAATTAACATTTCAATTAAAGTAAATCCTGCTTCTTGTTGTATATGTTTCATGATAGGTCCTCCTATATAAGTTCAATCATGTGATAAATCGGTAACAATAAACTGACATAGGCCGCAACAATACATAAAGCAATAAAAACAAAAAACGTTGGTTGTACAAATGCAAGCAATCTTTGCAACAGGAGTTCTTGCTTTTCTAACAATAATTCACTATACAATACTAATTCCTTACCTAAGTAACCGCTTTGCTCCCCATGCTCTACAAACGTAGCGAAATCATTTTGCCACACTGGAAGTAAAGTAACTGCCTGTGTTAAGGTATCACCAAAAGTAACCCTTTCCTTTATGCGACTAGCTAAAAAGCGTACATTCGGTTGGTACCGTTGTCGCTCTAAAATCTGCAAGCTTGCTTGTAAGGAAAAACCACTGTGCAGCAAGCTACCCAAATAAGCAGCAAATTGTTTTGTCATGGTTAAGCGAAAATAGCTATTCACAAAAGGTATTTTCAACATTATTTGGAGCTGTCTAGCAACCGATAACCTTTTTAGCATACGCTGAAAAATGATGCTACCTAAAGTCAAAACAAAAAGGACTACGATAAATACGTCTGGAACATGTAATAATAATTTAGATACGGCAATAGACGACTGTTCCTCTGTTCCATAATCGTTGCGACTTGTCACCATTGCTTCAATATTAGGAAAGAAAAACGTACGAAATAACAGGAACAACAACAGTAAAAATACAATCAATACTACTGGATACAAAAGTAACTTCATTAATTTTTTCTTAGTCTCTTGGCTCAACGTCATTTGCTTGGCCACACCACCTAATGCTTCAACCATATGTCCATTATGTTCAGCAATTGAAATGGCTACCAAATAATGCTTGGCTAATTGTAAAGTGTCAAATACGCCAATTACACCTTTTCCTTGTTTAAGTGCTTCATCTACAAATTGTTGAACCTCCTCATAGTTTTTCACATGGTGTGGCAGCAGCATCGACACCGCTTGAGCAAACAAATAGCCTTCCTGTATTAAGACACTTAAACGCCTAATAAATTGTGCTTGTTCTTTTAGTCGCCACTTTGTTGTTCTTTTATAATCCAGTTGTAGTTTGTCAATAAACGCTCTGAGCTGCAGCATATTGTTGCCTCATAATTTCTTCTTTTTGACCAGCCAACGTTAGACGATAAGGCATTGCATAATGCGATTTTTGTATCAAAGCTTGAATGGCATGATCAAGGTGGCTATCACATAGTATTTCAAATAATGCTCGTCTTTCCTCTTGCTGTTGCGGAAGGTGTAATAACATTTGTGCCACAATAGCAATTACTGTTTGACGAAGCTCTTCTGGTGACACCCCTAAATCTAAAAGCCGATAGAGACAACTTACTGAATCCTTCGCGTGAATAGTAGACAACACTAAATGACCTGTAAGAGCTGCCTCGATAGCAATTTTAGCTGTTTCTTGATCGCGTATTTCACCGATCATAATCACGTCTGGCGAATGCCGCAAAATCGCTTTTAAGCCCGCCGCATAAGTAATGCCCGCTCGTTCATTTACTTGAATTTGAAGAAGATTGACTTGTTTATTTTCTACAGGATCTTCTAATGAAATAACATGGCGTTGAAGCTCGCTAGAACAATGGTGTATTAAAGAGTACAAAGACGTTGTTTTACCAGTGCCTGTTGCCCCGCAAAACAATAAAATGCCTTGTTGATTGTCTACTAGCTTAGTTAACTTATCAGCTGCACATTTGGAATAGCTTAAGGATGTAAGTGGAAATGCGTGGTTTTGAAGAAGAAGCCGTATAATAAGGCTTTCTTTTAAATAAGCAGAAGGAAGTGTGGAAACGCGTAAAGCAAAACGATTTTGCTCCACTATTTTCTGAAAAGAGCCGCTTTGTGGTTTACGCCGCTCACTAATATCTAATGCTGCTAAAAATTTATAATAGGACACGATGCGCTCGGCGAGTTCAGTGGGGAGCTCTCCTGCTGTCAGTAACTTATCATATTTTCGAAAATAGATTATATACCGATTTTCTTGCGGTATGAGTAATAAATCCGAAGCACCAAAATGATAGGCTTTCACTAAAAGATGCTCACTCTTTTGTTCTACAACAGATTCAAAAGTTTGCATAATTACCCCTTCTTTCTAGTTCATTCGAATATGACCGCTCTATTCGTTATTTCCTAGTATAAAGAGGAACACGTTACGAGAAAAGCCCTTTTTCTAAAATAAAAATTTGATGGATATTTCACTAGCAAACGCAGATTTTTCTAAAAATATTGTGGATAACATACAAATTTTCACAAATTATGAACAAAACATATGAAAAAGATAATATTTAAGCCTAAAGAATCTGTATCTTTTCCAATAATGCAATATAATAGAATCAGCATGATTTTTTTCCTAACTTTTCATTAACAGCAATTTTTCAAATAATACAATGAGGTGATGTAAATGATCCATCCATTAAAAATTACTAGTACTTTAGCCGACGAAACGAGGTACTCCATTTATGAGTATATTTTAAAAGAGAAAAAAACGGTAACAGTACAAAATATTGCTGATAAATTCAGCATTCATCCAAATGTTGCACGCCTTCACTTAACCAAGCTCTCAGAAATCAATATTATTACAGCAGATTTCGCAAAAACTGGTAAAGGTGGACGACCTGGTCGTGTTTATAAGGCATCAGAAAAAGGTGTTTCACTAACATTCCCTAGACGTGATGAAGAGCGCTTATTAAAATGGACGATCCAATTAGTACAAGAGTTAGGACCATCTGCTTTAACTAAATGTCAGGAAATTAGTTATCAAGATGGCTATCAACAAATGAGAAATTATGTAAATGCTGAATTAAAACTTAATAACATGCTATCCTTCGAACAAAAGCTTCAGCTATTAACAGACAATGCTGCATTAATTGGCTATACTCCACAAATACAGCAAACGGAAAAAGGGAAAAAAGTTATTTTCTCCATTTTTAATTGCCCATTCCAAGAGCAGCTTAATACCCACTCGGACATCGTTTGTACTTTACACGAATCTTACTTAAAAGGACAATTAAATGCATTATTTTCTAGTAATGAATTTATCCAAATCGAAAGCATGGTACATAACTGCGATTTATGCAAATATGAAATTAACGTGACAGAAATCGATAGCTAATTTGTAAAATCCATTTGTTTGTCACAAAGAAGCAGAAGTTCCAGTTTACAGACACCTTTCATATCATTTATAATGAGTAAGAGATTATTGTGTCGTGGGCAAAAGGAGGGGAAATCTTCATGGATAATATGTATAAAGTTATGGCATTCTGGACAGGTATTTTTGCAGTTATGTTCTACCTTGGTGGTATGAACGAGGTATCGCTATTATTCGTAGGTAATACAGGTTTATTCTTATTATTAGGCTTCTTGAACCTTTCAGAACGTATGTACATGTACATTTTCGGAGCATATTTAACTGTATTCTTCGCTGGCTTCACGTACTATACAACATTCATTCACGTACCTGGTGGCGGTCATTAATACAAAAAATCGCGTGTCTCAAAATCTTGAGACACGCTTTTTTTATTACCTATCGCTATCACATGCCGTTTAAAACGCCATTAAAAGCCATTTAAGAAAGGATTCGTTTCCATTTCTGTACCAATGGTTGTGTAATTCCCATGACCAGGGTAAACAATGGTATCTTCAGGCAATGATAGGAGTTTGTCATGAATGGATGCAAGTAATAGTTTTGTTGATCCTCCGAGTAAATCTGTACGCCCTATACTTTGTTCGAATAATGTATCTCCAACGATGGCAAAACCATCTTGTTCAAAAATATATGAAATACTACCAGGTGAATGGCCGGGAGTAAATACGGCATTAAATACAAAATTACTTATTTCAAAAAGTTGCTCTTTTTTAATAATATGTTCTTTAGCAGGAGCAGCAACCTTATAATCTGGTAAAGAAGCATATTTACCAGAACCATTTTTCATCGGGTCATCTAGCCAGCTAACCTCTTTTTCATGAATCCACACAGGAATATTAAAAGCTTCTCTGACTTCATCCACTGCACCAATATGATCAAAATGGGCGTGTGTTAAAAAAATGGCCAATGGCTTTAATCCATTGCTGCGAATTACCTTTATAATTTTTGTCGCTTCTTCGCCTGGATCAAATATTAAGCATTCTTTCTCTTTATTCGATACGATATAACAATTCGTTTGGATTGGTCCAAGGGAATAGCTTCGTACGTTCATCATCTTTATCACCTCAACTTCATATTATACATTCTTTGCCACAATTTGACGATAAAAGTTCATACTTTACTCTATATTAGTCCTCGACAAAAACAGGTAGAACGTTTACAATTAAGGAGGAATATTGTTTACGACATTCATTTTCTGATGTCGAAAGGAGTGTCTTTTTTAATGAACTTATTAATGGTTATTTTTGGTCTAGTAGCGATTTTAGCTGTCGTTGGTACATTCCAAGCAATTAAAGAAAAAAACTTACTAAGCATTGTTTTCAACTTAGCAAGTGCTGGGGTATTCGGTTGGTTCGTCATCATGACAATCGTTCATAGTGGATATCCTCCAGCGTTACACTAAAATCCAGACAGAAAAGAGCAGTCTCTATTAGGAGGCTGCTCTTTTTCTTTTCTGTAGAATTTTTTCATCCATGAATCATGCTAACCCTTATAAAAAATAGGAGGTTTTTTCTCATAAATTACGTTATTATATAAGGGAGTATTTTTAAAATATGGAATAATTTATTCAATTAACCTATATCTATATGCACAAAAAGGAGATTTATGATGAAACGTAAAACGATTTTAATGGTCATTTCGTTAGTAGTTGTACTGGCACTCATTGGTATTGCTGTCAAAAATGAAATATACAAAGAGAGCCAACCTAATTTGATTGTAGATAAACAAACAGGGGCAAAGATGCTTAACTTCAAAAGCCCTTTAACACGCTTAGATGAATCCTCAACAACGTTAGAAGAATATAAAGGGAACATTCTAATTATTAATTTTTGGGCTTCTTGGTGCGGTCCCTGTCATGAGGAAGCGCCGGACTTAAATACTTTTTATGAGCAAAAACCAAATAATGTTGAGTTGCTCGCAATCAATGCAACTTCAAATGATAGTCGTGAAAATGCAATCAAGTTTCAACAATTATACAATTTAAGTTTTCCTATTTTCTTAGATCATGATCGAGCACTCGGGAAGGCTTTCAAAGTCATGGCTTACCCTACTACTTTTATTATTGATGCAGAGGGGACTTTGAGATATACAGTGGAGGGGCAAGTTACACAAAAGGACTTACAACAATTCCTATCGCATCTATAAAGGATAACTAGCAACGATTGCATTGCTAAATTTTCAAAATTACCTGAATTGTTTGGGTGACTGGCACCAAAAAAAGGCATACTAGAAGTTCTAGTATGCCTTTTTTGATTTACTTCACTGCATTTTGTTTTAAATTGCCTGTTTTTTCATCATAGAATCGGAGTAAGTCCCCGTTTATGATGGCATCCGAATTTTCTAATTCCGTTGTTGCTCGGTCTGCATAAGGTTGACAAGGCGCTACATCAATCTGTTCCCCTGTTGCTTTGTCGTAGCAAGCCTCACCAGCATAAACGTATTTATCTGTAATGAATCGGCCGTCACGGAAAATAACGAAATCCTCGTGCTCTGGTGAGAATAAATCTGCACCAAGTTGCATATCTTTTGACGTTTCAACGCCAAGTAAATGTAAAATAGTTGGTCGTAAATCTATTTGTCCAGATACCTCTGTCATCTCTTTCCCTTGACCATCGCCAGGGATATGGATGAATAAAGGTACTTCTTGCAATAATGCATTATCATACGGTGTAATGCCGTCTTTTTCTAAATATTGTGCCATTGCTTTATTATGGTTTTCGGAAATTCCATAATGGTCTCCATACATAACGATAATCGAATTATCATAAACGCCTTGGTCTTTTAGATCTTGGAAGAAGTCTTTTAGCGCCTCATCCATGTAACGAACTGTTTGGAAGTAGCGATTTAACGTTCCTGAGTTTGATGTGTATTCAGGAATCATCACGTCTTCTGGATCTAAAGTGAATGGATAGTGGTTTGTTAACGTAATTAAACGAGAGTAGAATGGCTGTGGCATGTCTTTCATCAATGCAGCGGACTGCTCCATAAACGGAATATCTTTCATACCCCAGTTGACAGCTTGGCCTTCTTCTACTTTATATGAGTCTACATCATAGAACTTATCAATTTTTAATGATTGGTACATTATATCACGATTCCAGAACGATTTATTGTTCGGGTGCATAACGTTTGTAAAGTACCCATTTTCCCCAAGACGCTCTGCCATTGAGTTATACGTATTACCACCATGTGTGAAGAAGACCGCACCACGGCCAAGACCAAATAATGAGTTTTCTACAATAAACTCAGAGTCCGATGTTTTCCCTAACCCTGTTTGGTGATAGAAATTACTGAAATAATACGTATCTGGATCTTTTGTTAAAGAGTTAAAGAATGGCGTAATTTCGTGTCCATTCATATCATTATTAATCACAAAGTTTTGTAATGACTCGAGAGACACGACAATTAAGTTACGATCTTTGTATTTTCCAAACATATCTTCGTTAATCGCTGCTTGGTTAGAACGAATGTAGTTGTTTACTTCTACTAATTCACTGCCATCCGCTAATGCGCGTTGTGCAGATGATTTTGACTGAATATAAATATCATACAGATGATAGTTGTACGTACCTATATTTTTAACAAGTAGTTCGCGGTCGAAGCTACGTGTTAATAATTGTGGACGCTCTGTTTCCGCTAAACCTAAGTTTAAAAATGTCATCGCAATAGCTAACACGAAAAATGCACGGCGGAATTCAACGTTTACTTTTACTGCTGCTTTCATTTTAGGTAAGTACTTATTAGCGATAATAATAATAAAGACATCTGCAAAATATAAAAGATCCCATGGATTAATAATAGCTGCAGCGGAAGTTCCTAAATCACTAAAGTTACTTGTCTGGAATAATACCGGCAATGTAATAAAGTCATTGTAGAATCGATAGAACGCAACGTTTCCATATAATACAATCGATAATACGATACTCATAGTGATTATATAGCGATTTCTTATTTTAGGTGTTTTAAAGAATAACGATAATCCATAAACAAACAGTAAAAAACTTAATGGATTAATAAACAAAATAAATTGTTGCATTGCATTTTCAATTTTCAACTCAAAGCTTGTGTGGTACACAATGACCGTTTTTATCCAAGTTGCTACGATTGCTAGTATCATAAATGAATGTTTAGGCCACTTAGTTAATTTCATTCCTAACATCCTCCCTATTCCTTACAAAAAAATAATAAAATTTACAATTTGATTTCTGAAACAAAATATATCTTAATCCATTTTTTACAGATAATCAACAGATATATTTTTGGCAGCCTTTCTCCTCGGCTTCATTATAGCTTAACATTAATATATACGTTTTTAAATGTAAAAAGTTTCGTAAAAACATAAAAACAGTGGTAAACCACTGTTTTTACTAATTTTACATACATATTACGATATTTTTACCGTACCCAAATTATTCGCTATTGAAACATTACTGCTTATTTTGCTCAACCCGCAGTCTTGTCGTTTCTTGTCGTATTAACAACAGTGCCATTTGGTAATCTTTAATGTCGAGTACATTCGCCTTGTACAACTCACGAATTTCATCCTCCATTAACATTAAATCGCCAATAGGATCACGTGTATAAATATAAGTGCCATATGTTTTTAATAAATCATAAATATCTAGCATTTTATCCATTTTATTTCGCTCCTCGTTGCGCTTCACAATCAATGCGTTTTGTCGGTGTGATGATAAGATCTACTGGGTAGTCGTGCGTCTCTACAGGCACCTGTTCATATAGTTGCTCATCAAAAAGCACAGACATTAGTTTACCTTTTTTATAGTGTAATACATAGCGATCGTAATAACCACCACCGTAGCCTATTCGATAGCCTTGTGTGTCAAAAACTACGCCAGGAACAAGTATGATATCCATTTCATTTGCGTCAACAAACTCACTTATTTCCGGAATTGGTTCACGCAAATGCATATAAACAGTTTCTAACTGGGCAAACGATTCTATCGCATAAAATGACATTTCTCTTGTTTTTGCGTTACATTTTGGAACTGCCACTGTTTTACCAAGCTTCCAAAGTGCTTCGATTAGATGAATTGTGTCCACTTCTGGCTTATTAGAAATTGTAATGCCAATCGTATTTGCTTCTATTATATATGGTTCCTGTAGCACTTTTCTTGCGATAGCAAATGATTGTTCGCGATATGTAGCTGCACTCATATTTGAGAGTGCTTCACGCACCTTGTTTCGCAACGATGATTTATCCACGACATCGCACCTCCCTTTAAAATGTAGAAAGCCAAAACCACGTGTGGTTTTGGCTTAATGAGCGATTACTTTGTTTCACGGTGAAGAGTGTATTTCTTCTCGCGAGAGCAATATTTTTTAAGTTCAAGACGCTCTGGATTGTTACGCTTGTTCTTTTTAGAAATGTAGTTACGTTCGCCGCAATCTGTGCAAGCTAAAGTAATATTTACGCGCATTATTAACCCTCCCACTCTATATCAAGAATTTAAATTTGAGCATGATTTATACGACTAACCTATTATAACATAAACTGAAAAAAAATCTACCTTCATTTCACATTAAGTTTGCATGTGGTAAAATACCTTATAATTACATAATTTAATGGGGTGAAACTAGTGGATTTATCCATCATACTTATGATTGTCGGTATCGTTCTTATCTTTTTATCGTTCTTTTTCAAAGATAGTGCGAAAAAAGTCGAACAAGATGTCGAAGAATTGTCCATTTCTATTTTTCAAGAAACGAATAATTTAAAGCGACGTCTCAAAATTGTGGAAGAAGAGCTATTACTAGAACCTGAATTTCAGGTTAAATCATCCATAGCTAAAAATCCTCCGACGCAAAATCCAAAGGTTCAACAGGTTATGCAGGCTGTTCAACAAGCTGCACAAGTAAAAAAGGCTGAACCGATGCCAAACAACTTAAAGCCGATTCATGAAATCATTATCAGTCAGGTACTCGAACTCAACAAGCAAGGACTTTCCATTGCTGATATTAGTATTCGCTCCAATTTAACGGAAGAGCAAGTGCGACAAGTGATTGCAAACGGAGGTAGATAATAATGAACAAATCCGCCATCCGTGCATTTGGTATCGCCCTTTTCCTAGTCGGCGCATTGCTTTCTATAGCCGATCGCTCGGATCTGAATATTGGTCTACCGACAGTTGCCTCCTCAAACGATAAGGATGTAGAGGAACTACAAAAAAAACTCGAGCAAGCAACGAAAGAAATCGCAACATTAAAAGCGAACTCGACGAAAGAAACTGGGAATGAAAATAAGCAACAAGAAAATGCAACTGACACGTCTGCAGAAGATAAGCGTACTGATAGTACCCCGAAAGCTGATAAGAATGCTGATAATGAAGTCACAATGACACTTCAAATATATAGCGGTATAACGCCCTATATTGTGGCGCAAAAGCTCGAAGACGGTGGCATTATTACAAATAGTGTAGAAATGGAGCTATTACTTGCGAACGCAAAATATGCTCGAAGTTTACAAATCGGCTCTTATGAAGTTAATTCTTCCATGTCATTAGAGGAAATTGCCAAATTAATAACTGGGAAAAAGCAATAATACATCGTAAATGACAAAAATCCACTTCGCTCTCCGCGTAGCACTTCATAAGTCGCAGGAGGCAAGTGGATTTTTTCTATTGAAAATCAAATTGTTTGGAAATTGTTTGAGTGCCTGGCACGCACCTAAACGAGTGCTAAAAAGGCTTGCACGATGTCACTACCTGTCTTAGTGCCTATTGATTCTGGATGGAATTGCAATCCAACAAGTGGATAGTGCTTATGTTGAATAGCCATAATTTCTCCATCATCACGCGAAGTGGCAGTTATAATAAAATCTTCATGCAACGTGGATGGCTCTATGATTAACGAGTGATAGCGCATCACTTCCATATCACCTTCGAATTGCGCAAAAACGCCTGTTTGCTCATACTGTAGAGCAGATAGCTTGCCATGCATTATATTTTTAGCTTGCTCAATTGTTCCCCCAAATGCCTGCCCTATCGACTGATGACCTAAACAAATCCCTAAAATCGGATATTTTGTATATAGTTCTTGTACAACTTGTACTGTGATTCCTGCCTCATTTGGTGTACCTGGACCTGGTGATAAAATAATTGCTTCTGGTTGCATGTCAATTATTTCTTCAATTGTTACTTCATCATTCCTTACTACTTGAACTTCCTTACCAAGCATACTGACTTGCTGAAATAAATTATATGTGAATGAATCATAATTATCGATGAGTAAAATCATTGTTTAACCTCCAGTAGCGCACGAGCTTTATTTAATGTTTCTTCATATTCAGACAAAGGTACTGAATCATACACAACGCCTGCACCTGCTTGCACATGCGCAAACCCATCTTTGATCACCATCGTACGAATAGCCAACGCTAAATCCATATCACCTGAAGCTGAAATATACCCAACTGCACCAGCATAAACGCCGCGCTTCACTGGCTCTAGCTCATTAATTAACTGCATTGCTCGAATCTTAGGGGCCCCCGACACTGTACCAGCTGGCAAACATGCGCTAAGAACGTCTAACACATGGACTTCATCACGAAGTTCACCAATAACTTCAGATACAATATGCATGACATGTTTGTAGCGTTCAATGTTCATATATTTCACAAGCTTTACGGTGCCAATCTTGGAAATTCTTCCAATATCATTACGCCCTAAGTCAACTAACATTCGATGCTCAGCGATTTCTTTTTCATCCTTCAATAAGCTTTCAGCAATCGCTTCATCTTGCTGTTGCGTTGTACCACGTGGTTTCGTTCCAGCAATTGGATTTGTTGTAACTTTGCGATCCTTGACCTTTACAAGACTCTCTGGAGAAGTTCCTAAAATTGTGTATGCCTCAAAATCCATATAAAACATATAAGGTGATGGATTCGACGTTCTTAACTGCCGATATAAGGCAAATGGATTGCCTGTAAACGATGAAGAAAAACGTTGGGATAACACGATTTGGAAAATATCTCCCTTCACAATATGCTGTTTTGCGCGCTCAACAATCGCAATAAACTCTTCCTTTGGTATCATTGGTTGAAAATCAATTGTACCTAGCTCCATTGCACCAAATGTCGTTCCTGCATGTAGCTGTTGCTCAATTTCAGCAATAGCGGCTTCCATCTTATCAAGGGTGCGCCCTTCATTAAATAAATCGATTGCTGCTAATGTCACCTCTTGCTTTAAATGATCAAACACGATAAACGTATCATAGAAAAAAACATGGACATCAGGCATTTCTAAATTATCATGTAAATATTCACCAATTTTTTCAGCATAAAAGGCGGTTTCATAACCAAAAAAGCCGATTGCGCCACCAAAAAAAGCAAAAGGATAATCCGCTTCATGAAGTGGCATTACTTCTTTTAGTTTTTGTAAGACATTATCGTTAGACGTATCCATTTTCATTCCTTTAGTATATTGATAACCGTTTTTATTCCCAATCAGTTCTGCTATTGGGTTAACGGCGATAAAGGAATAACGCCCACTTTCTTCATGTTTGGCTGAAGATTCAAATAGCATCTTATGCTTTCCTGTCAGAGATTGATACACCGATATAGGCGTCATCATATCCCCCTGTAATACTTTGATGGCAAATCTGCTAAGCTCAACTGTCATTCTTAATCTCTCCTTCACTATGCTCTGCTCTACTACACCAAAAAACCATATAAAAAGGCCTTTCCATCGCAAAGGACGGAAAAGCCGTGGTGCCACCTTTATTGGTCTTAAAAGACCCTCTCAACGCCTTGTAACGTAGGCAAACGCTAATCCATACTTAACTTCTGGATTAGGGCTCCGAAGTCCATTCGCTATTTATTTGTACTAGCTTCCACCAACCGCTAGCTCTCTTGAACAAATAATAATAGTTACTACTCTTCATCTAAGCCGATTATTAGTATATATTGTAATGTAAAATATCGAACAATTCAAATTATTTTTTCTCAAGTTTACATTCGTCCGGTTGTTCTGCAAGTACTATCTCATAATCTTGAACAACTTGGCGAATCACAAATAAAATATCCTGCCGTACATTTAACATAACAGCCGTATCATTGGTTGCAACATAAAAACGAACAAGAACCCGATATGATGCTTGATAGAACTCATCTATATATACATGAATCAGCTCTTTTTCAGTATTTGCATGCAAATGAATTTGCTGATGAATTGTGCTTAAAGCACTACGTAATGTTTCTTCTTCGTTTTCCGCAGCTACATATAAAAACAACTCACATTTTCGTTTCTCTCGTTTTGATAAATTATATATTGGACGATTCACTAAATATGAGTTCGGCACATAAACAAGCCCTTTGTCGCCTGTTTGAATAAGTGTACTGCGAAGGTTGATATCCTCAATGGTACCTTCTATTTTTTGATCCTCTGTCGCAATCCAATCGCCTATTTGAAATGGATTGTCGAGTGCAACGGACATCCCACCAAAAACATGTGCTAGGGTGTCACGAATACCAAAAGCAATCGCTACCCCTGTTAAACCAATTCCTGTTAAAAAGCCATTTAGATTAAAGTTCCAAAAGGACGCAATTGTAAACATAGCTAAAATCATAATAAGCACTTTACCAATACGCAGGAAAAACGGTAAAAGAACATTTTGCTCCTCGTCACTATTTAACTCTAATGGTTTCTTTGTATAGTAGTGAAGCACATCATATACGCCTTTAAAGGCAAAAAACACCATGATAGACAACACAAAATTCTTTGTTGCAAAATGTGTAAATAAAAATACTTTAAGTAAATTCGATAAACTTAGGACAACTACTGCTGACATAAACGCATATCGGATTGCCTTATTAAATTGTCCAAGAACAGTCGCTTGAAAATGACGCTGTCTATTCTTTAAAAATGTAACACTGCTCGTAATGATTTTCTTCAGCACAAAATGCTGAAACAACCATCCCACAACACAAAATGCGACCGCAATGGTAATGTCTATCCACGTTGGTACAGTCAAGTTCGGTAATAACCATTTCAATGAATCCATGTAATACTCCTTTTACATACCTATGTACTTTTTCAATTATACTTGTGCAAAAAAATTGATGTTACGATTTACAGTAAAAATAAGCCGACCAATAACAATTTGGTCAGCTTCGCTTTTTATTGAATCGCATCCTCTGAAAAAATGGCTCTATTTGCAAACCAGAAGTGATGCTCATTAAAACAATGCTCATTCATCGCAATAACAGAAAATTCAGCATGATAGCGCTGCTTCATTTCATCTAACATGGTCTTTGCACGCTTTCCTAATAAATGTGGTCCATCAACAGGATTCCCTTCAGTAAAAATAAGAACCTCCGTTTCTGCACATTGCTGATTTTCTTGTAGCAAACCTTTTACAAACTGTAGCACAGGCAAAATAGCTGCTTCACCTTGTGCCTTATATTCAATAAAATCTTTAAAATCAGATAGATTTAAATGACCATTTTCAAAGCGGAAGTGCACGTGAATTTGACAATCGTATGGCACGATATATAAATCTCTTTGCTCTTTATATGCATTCATAAATAACGGCAAAATCATACTTTTACAAAGCGCTGAATACCTCTCCATGCCAAAAGTTTGTTCCAGACAAATAATAATAGGCCCTTGCTCTTCCTTGTAATCAACAAATGGCACATATAGTACATTTCCACTTTTAGTTGTATGCTGCTTTAACTTTTGACGTCTCGCTTCTTGCCATTTTTGCGCATAGTACATGCGTTGCTCTTTACCGTTGGCTAAGCGCTCGGCCTGTTCAATAGCTGGAACGTTTTCTCGGATTTCATGCATAACATCCGCTAGCTCAAGTGCAAATGCTGCCATATTACGCAGTGTCTCACTTTTGTAAAAATAATCAATAAAAAAATGTTGTTCCTTCTCACTTAGCTCTTCTACATGTAAATTTTCATATAGATAATCTAAGTAGTTGCGTTGTTCTGACGAAATCTCTAGACCAAATTTCTTTATAAGTGATTCTACACCGTCTTTCACGAAGCAGCACCTCCTAAGAACATTTTTTTGGATAATGTCTATAGTATAACCAAAAAAATTTTTTGACAATACAAATAAACACACTACAATAGTTGACGTAGGTGTAGAGTGTAATGTTGCCACGATTTCTTATATTTAATAGTGTATTAAAGGGCAAAAAGAGAACGGCCACTTTGTCGCAGCCCTTCTCTTTTAATTATTCAATTCATAATGTTTACCTTTAATTAAGTAAAATAAATGTTCGGCAATATTCGTTGCATGATCCGCTGAACGTTCTAAATGACGACAAACAAATGTTAAATGTGTAAATTGCGAAATATGAGATGGACTTTCTGCACCAGCACGAAGTAATAATGTTACTGTTGCCCCATATAAATCATCTACGTAATCGTCAAGTTCAGCAATTTCTTTTGCTCGGACAGTATCTTCTTCCCTAAAGGCTGTAATAATACTTTCAAGCATTTCGACTGTCTTATTACACATCGATTGTAAATTGGTCGTTGGGAAGATTAGAGGCTCCTTACCTAAACGAATCGTCTCTTTTGCGATATTAACTGCATAATCTCCCACTCTCTCCATATCAGATGCAGCTTTTACAAGTACCATAAGTCGGCGCAAATCTGTCGCTACAGGTTGTTGCTTGGCAATCATCAAAATTACTCGATCATTAATTTCTTCCTCAAGTCGATTAATATATAAATCATCTTCAATAATTTTTAATGATTTCTCCAAATCTTGCTCTAACAATGCCTCAAAAGATATTTTTAATGCATTAATACTATTTGTTGCAATTTCTACAAACTGTTCTTGAATTTCCTTAAGCTCTTGCTCAAAGCGTTCACGTACTACCATCTATAGTTCCCCCTATGCTTAGCCGAAGCGTCCTGAAATGTAATCTTCTGTACGTTGATCTGAAGGTGTTTGGAAAATCACATCTGTTTTGTCATATTCCACAACTTCGCCGCTTAGGAAAAATGCTGTACGGTCTGAAATACGTGCCGCTTGTTGCATATTATGTGTAACAATAACGATTGAATAATCTTTTTTAAGCTCTTGTACAAGCTCTTCCACTTTTAACGTAGAAATTGGGTCAAGTGCAGAAGTGGGCTCATCCATTAAAATAACATCTGGCTCGATTGCTAAACAACGTGCAATACAAATACGCTGTTGCTGACCACCTGATAAACCATAAGCATTTTGATTTAGACGATCTTTTACTTCATCCCAAATAGCCGCACCGCGCAATGATTTTTCAACAATTTCATCTAGAATTTTTTTGTTTTTAATGCCGTGGATACGTGGACCGTAAGCAATATTATCATAGATTGATTTTGGGAATGGGTTAGGTTTTTGGAATACCATCCCTACGCGAGTACGCAATTCCTCAACTGTATAGTTTTTATCTAAGATATTTCGTTCACGGTATAATATTTCGCCCGATGTACGAACTATCGGTACTAGCTCTACCATTCTGTTTAACGTTTTTAAATAAGTAGATTTCCCGCAACCCGAAGGGCCAATAATAGCTGTGACTTCATTTTCATAAATACTTAAATTAACATCTTTTAAACCGTGATGATCACCGTACCATAAATTTAAGTTACGTGTATCATACACTACTTTTTTCGCAACTTCAGCAGATGGCTTTACATTTATATTAATTGATTTGACAACTGAATTTTCCTCTTTAAAATCTAGTACCATAAGGTCACCTCATTAATAACGTTTTTGGAATTTATTTCGAATAAAAATAGCGATGGAATTCATCATTAGCAGCACAATCATCAGCACTAAAATCCCCGCTGCCGCTACATATTGAAATGCCTCTTGCGGACGTTTAGCCCAATCATAAATTTGCATCGGCAATGCAGTAAACTGGCTTAATAAATCGTTAGGTAAAAATTGTAAAATAACAGGTATCCCAATTACTACGAGTGGTGCTGTTTCACCTATTGCACGAGATAAAGCTAAAATACTACCTGTTAAAATCCCAGGGATGGCAGCTGGTAATACGACACGTAAAATGGTTTGCCATTTCGTCGCTCCCATCCCATAAGAAGCTTCACGTTGTTCATTCGGTACAGCGCGTATTGCTTCCTGAGCAGCCACGATTATTACAGGTAATATTAGCAAACTCATCGTTAAACCTGCTGCTAAAATACTTTTACCTAGTTCCATCATACGAACAAAAATTGTTAACCCAAGTAAACCAAAAACAATTGAAGGTACACCTGCTAAGTTTGAGATATTCATGCGAATAAAATCATTCAATCTATTTTTCTTTGCATATTCTTCTAGATAAATCGCTGTTCCTACACCTAAAACAATCGATACCGGAGCTACTACTCCCATTAACCAAAGTGAGCCGATTAATGCAGCTTTAATCCCTGCCTTATCCGCAAAGCGTGAAGCAAAATTCGTTAGGAAATCAATGTTTAAGTAACCTACTCCTTGCGTCACAATGCGGTAGAGCAAAATCGCTAGCATTACAAGCGCAAATGTAGTTGCCAAGAAAAATAAGGATTTCCAGACTTTATTGAATGTAATACGTTTAGTCATTCGTTTCTTGACGACTGTATCATCGATATAGCGCATGCTAGTAAACCTCCCTGAAGCGTTTCGAAATATAATGAGCGATTAAGTTCATCACTAACGTAAAGATAAATAATGTGAATCCAACTGAGTAGATCGAGTAATAAATCGTCGTTCCATAACCAGCATCACCCGTAGAAACTTGTACAATATAGGCTGTCATCGTTTGGATGGAATCTGTGACATTTAAATCAAATTTAGGTGTCGATCCTCCTGCTAAGGACACAATCATTGTTTCCCCAATTGCCCGGGAAATAGCAAGTACGACTGATGCCACAATTCCCGATAAAGCGGCTGGTAACACTACTTTTATAGCAACCTCAAACTTCGTAGCCCCTAGCGCTAAAGCCCCTTCTCGCATACTGTTTGGTACAGATGACATGGCATCTTCTGATAGTGATGTAATCATTGGTAATATCATAATGCCCACTACAATCCCTGGACTAAGTGCATTAAATAGTTTAAGCTCTGGAATAATTCCTTGTAGCACTGGTGTGACAAACGTTAATGCAAAGAAGCCATAAACGATTGTCGGTACACCTGCTAATACTTCTAAAATCGGTTTAACTGTACGTCTTGTTTTCTCACTCGCATATTCACTTAAATAGATGGCTGAAGCAATCCCAAATGGTACTGCTACAGCAACTGCAATTAATGTAACTTTCAGTGTTCCTGCGATAAGCGGTAAAATCCCAAATAATGGCTCCTTTCCAGAAAACGGTAGCCACTGTGTACCAAATAAAAAATCCGTAATCGAAACACGCTTGAAAAACTCAAACGTTTCAAAAATAAGGGTGAAAACAATGCCAAATGTTGTCAAAATCGAGATAAGCGCTGCAGAAAATAATAAAGCTGGCATGGCTTTTTCCACTATTTTCTTAGTTTTATGATTGCGCGAATTTGCAATTAATTGTTGCACAGATGATGTCTTATTTTCCTTTTGAGAAACCATTGGGTGCTCCTTTCCAATAAGCGAGGGAAAGAGCATCCATCTCTTTCCCTCTATGCATGTCTACTTATTTTAAGCCTTCTAAAGTTTTTAAGCCTTCAGCATATTTTTCTTCAGGTAGACGAACATAACCTACTGCTTCTGCCATATCTCCTGCATTTTCAAGTGTGAACTTAACGAAATCATATGCTGCTGCATTATCTTTCATCGCACTGTTTTTCACATAAGTGAATAGTGGGCGTGAAAGTGGCGTATATTCGCCTTTTTCAATTGTGTCATGTGTTGGTTCAATTCCATTGACTTTAACAATGTTTAACTTATCTTTATTTTCTAAGTAGTAAGCGAAGCCAAAGAAGCCAATTGCATACTTGTCACCAGAAATACCTTGAACTAGCATATTATCATCCTCTGATAATGTCGCTGAACTTACTAGATCAGCACCATCTAAAACGACTTCATCAAAGTAATCATACGTACCTGAGTCAGTACCTGGTGAGTAGAATACGATTTTTTCTGCTGGCCATGAAGGGTCGATATCTGACCATTTTTTCTCTGTGCCATCTTCAGTCCAAATTTTCTTTAGTTGTTCTATAGTTAAATCCTTTGCCCAATCGTTTTCAGGATTCACCACTACTGATAAACCATCATATGCTAAAGCTAACTCAGTGTAAGCTATTCCAGCTTGGTCTAGTTTTTCTTTCTCTTCTGTCTTTATAAAACGAGATGCATTTGAAAAGTCTGTCTCACCTGCGATGAATTTTTCAAAGCCACCACCAGTACCAGAAACACCTACCGATACTTTGACATCCGGTTGTGCACCTGCATACTCTTCAACAACTGCTTCAATAATTGGTGCTACTGTTGATGAACCATCTCCAGCAACTGAACCTTGCAGTTTTTCGTCAGCAGCTTCTTGTCCTGAGTTCGTTTCTGCATTGTTATTGTTTTGCGTTGAGTTGTCTCCGCTACATGCACCAAGCATTAATGCTGAACCCATTACCGCTGTCATCGTTAAGTACTTCCACTTTTTCATCTCATTTGCCTCCGTCACTAACTTTTTTATTTGTGTTTTGCCTTACAATCTTTACTATAATGACTTATTGTTGAATTCGTATAAACCGTTCGTAAAAGACACGTAAAGGAATGTAATGCTTTGTAAACGATTGTAAAGAGACGTTTACAATTGCAATTAAATGATTTGCTTCCTTTAGCAAAGATGCTATAATATTCATTTGTGTCAGGAAATATTATAAGAGGAGTTTGACTTTGTGATTAATCATGCAAATGTACAAAATGCCGATTACTTTAAAACATATTTAACACTTATCATGGATCATCGAGAGTTGTCATTACAGGAGGCTATTGATTTTATGATGACGACGTATTTCTATAATAATATTGAGCTTTATGGAGAAAAACCGAAGGAACAATTTGAATTGGCGATTCAACAGCTTAATCGCTAGTAAAAAGCTATATAGATACTAAAAACCGCTAGGCATATAATATGCGCTAGCGGTTTTTTTATTCTTGTTCATCTTCACCGATTTTATCTTTTGTAATCGCAGGTAAAATTGGTTGTTCTACTTTATTATCTGTCACTTTTGTCTTTTCATATTTTGCTTTTAGCTCATAGTAAGCATCTAAAGCACGTCTTGCAATCACGTTATTATTCGATAAATGTTGATTAAGGTTCGTAGTTGCCCATGGAATGACAACAGCATAAGCAACTTCAGGATTTTCATATGGCGCATAGCCAACATGCGTTAAATTAATCGTATTTGTACCATAACGTTCACGTAATGGTCCATAATATACTACTTCGGCTGTCCCTGTTTTCCCGGCAGCGGTAAAAGGTGCGTTCGAAAATGCTGAACGTGCCGTACCACGAGAACCCGTATAAACACGATGCAAGCCTTTTTTTACATAATTAATTTCTTCTTCTGTATTATCGATATGATTTAAAATTCTCGGTCCTACTTCTGTCACTAATTGTCCTAGCTGCTGACCATCTTTTGATGGATCACGCACTTCTTTCACGACATGAGGCTGAACACGATAGCCGCCATTCGCTATCGTTGAAATATATTGTGCTAGTTGAAGCGGTGTATACGTATCATATTGTCCAATGGCTAAGTCGAGTGTTTTACCACCCATTGTTGGACCAGACGGACCTTGGACACCGCTAAATTCATTTGGTAAATCAATACCTGTTTTAACACCTAGCCCAAACTGTGCAAAGGAATTACGCATTTTCGGGAATGTTTGATCATTTAATCGCAATGGCATCATGTAACTGTATGGTGTGCCATTAATAAGCATTGCCGTTTTAAACATATATACGTTGGAAGATTGCTCAAGTGCGCTTAAACCATCCATTGAAATATAGCCACCAGCATTAAAGATCGATCTTTTAACGGGTGTACCAAGTAAATGGATTGGTTCATCTCCTAATACTGTGTTCGGAGTAATCGCCCCTAGTTTATAGCCTGTCAGCAGTGTACCTGCTTTTACGACAGACCCTGCCTCATAAGCTGTTGTAAACGAGCCGTATGCATAATCCACAACTACATTTCTGCCAGTTTCCGAATCTTTTTCGATTTTTTTACCTACCATTGATAGGATATCTCCCGTATTTGGGTCCATCATGATTAAGAACGCTCGATCTAATAAACTTGAGCCAGACATTGCTTTTAACTTCAGCAGTTCTTCCTCTACAATTTTTTCATTAGCGACTTGCAACTCGCTATCAAATGTTAATACTAAATCTTTACCAGGCTCGCCTTCATATGTTGTAATGGTATCAACAACTTGCCCTTTTTTATTCGTAATATTTTTGACAACTGTTTTTTGCCCTTGTAAAAGCTCTTCATATTGCGCTTCAATATAACTTTCTCCGACGCGATCATTACGTGAATAATCACGTGCTAAATAATAATTGAGCTTCTCTTTCGGTATCCCTTTTGTTGGTACAGTTGTACGGCCTAACACAGAAAGGGATGATAGTTTAACACGCTTCCAGTCTGTCGTTGTGTTGACTCCTGGCAACTCAGTTAAACGCTCTGAAACGCGAGCAAATTCATCTGCAGATACATTCTCACTTTTAATGATTTGAGGTGATAAATTGTAGCCTGATACCATCTCGCGGTAAATAGCTAATACTTCTAAATCCGCTTCCGTTAATTGTGCTAATTCTTCGTCTGTAATGCGCTCACGCACAATTTTATCGATTTCTGCATTCGCTTGACTTGTCGTAATATTTTCCTGTGTTTTAATTTTCGTTTGCTCTTCATCAGATATTTTTGCATATGCTGCGTCATGGTTTTTTAAAATCCAAAAATCCAATTTATCGCGTAATGTGACACGATTCGTTGGTTGTTCAATCAATTGAGCCAGCTTTTCAGCAATTGCTAACATATCCTCCGTTTTAGTCGTCTGCATTTTTGTATACGTAATCGCGTTTTCAGGCTGATTATCCACTAAAATACGCCCATAACGATCATACATCCGACCCCTTGGCACACTCGTATTGACAGGTACTTCCTCAGTCCGCTCTAAAATACGAACATAATCTTCCCCTTTAACAATTTGCATATAACCAAGTCTAAAAATTAACATCGAAAATACGATAAATATAGCAAAGAAAAGGACATTCATACGAAATGTTAAATTAGAGTGATGTTTCGCTTTAACACTCGCTGCGCGATTTTTCCCCGGTGCTTTGCGCATATGTATTCCCCTCCTCATCTAATAACTGTTTAAATACACGATACCTAGTATACCATTCGAAGTTGCGTCAGAAAAGCATACTCTTGCATCATTTTCATAATTCGCCTTGTCATCATTAAAATACTAATTATTGAAAAATGTAAAATAGAAGCAATCACATCACTTACACTACAGATGGTCGCTTTTCACACTTCGTTGGAGGAGTCCCAGCCGTTTGCTTCGTCGACCTATTCGTAATTTCCGACTATTTATGAAATGATCTGCCGTAACAATCCTTAACTAGAGGAAGCATCATTTTAAATGACGGTACTTGGCAAGAAAAGTTTCCTTCCGTATATATGGATTTCTGCTATTCGAAAGCAACATTACTGAATGCGCTAAAATCATATAAAAAGGGCCATGCCAAGGTGATTTTTCACCTTATACATAGCCCTTTACATAGAAATAATTAGTAAACTTCCGCTTCACAATAGTTCCGCAGAAACCTAATTATTTTGCTTTTTTATCGCAAATGATTATTTTGCAGCTTGAAATTTAGCTTCTACTGCATCCCAGTTTACTACGTTCCAGAAAGCACCGATATAATCTGGACGACGGTTTTGATAGTTTAAGTAGTAAGCGTGCTCCCAAACATCTAATCCTAAGATTGGTGTTTTACCTTCCATAACTGGAGAGTCTTGGTTTGGTGTAGATGTAACTGCTACTGAATCACCATCAACGATTAACCAAGCCCAACCTGAACCGAATCGAGTTGTTGCAGCTTTTGCAAACTCTTCTTTGAAAGCATCGAAAGAACCAAATTTAGCATCGATTGCTTTAGCTACTTCACCAACTGGAGTTTTTGAACCGCCTGGTGCGATTACTTCCCAGAATAGTGTGTGGTTAGCATGTCCGCCACCGTTGTTACGAACTGCTGTTTGTTTGTCAGCTGGAAGTGCATCGATATTTGCGATTAAGTCATTAATGTCTTTTTCTGCAAATTCAGTACCTTCTACTGCTGCGTTTAAATTTGTTACATAAGTATTGTGGTGTTTAGAATAGTGAATTTCCATAGTTTTTGCATCGATATTTGGTTCTAATGCATCGTAAGCATAAGTTAATTGTGGTAATTCGTAAGCCATTATTAAGTTCCTCCCTAAAATAAAGAAATAATTAGTACATCCTTAGATTATCAAAATTGGTCAAACCATTCAATGAAAAATACCTCAAATTAAAGATTTCAGCCTTTTGACCGAAATAAATAATCCAATTTCTAATATACCCACTTCTTTAATTTGTTAAACTTTATAGTTACCCCCACAATACGTTTAAATAGCAATAAAGAATACGACAATCATCACAATTTGAATAACTGCCTTGGCTACGGTTGACGTTAAAAAACCGATAAGCGAACCCACACCACTTTTTACAGCTTCATTAAAAGTTCTTCGCTCTACAATAAGCTCTGCAATGATGGCGCCTAAAAAAGGCCCTACTAAAATGCCGGCAACAGGAATAACGAATGGCCCAATCAATAATCCGATTGTACTGCCCCACATTCCTGCATTGGAGCCACCGAATTTTTTAATACCAACAGCATTTGCAACCGTATCAGCTCCAAAGAGAAGGACAACAAATAAAATTTCAATTGCCCAGAACCACCAACTTAAATCAGCAAATGAGAAAAATAATCCATAAAGAATAAATCCACCTAGTAAAAATAGAACACCTGGGATTATCGGATACACTAATCCAACAAATGAAACGATAAAGCAGGCAATCACTACGATCCAGCCAACAACTTCCATCAAAGCTCTCTCCTTTTGTCTTGCATGCCTTACATACGAAAAATATTGCCCAAAAGTTTCAATCTAGTGGCGAATTCCTAAAATAGAATCTGCAATATTCACAGCGTGATCCCCAATTCTCTCCAAGTTGCTAACAATATCCGTATAAACAATACCAGCTGCGCCACTACATTCGTTTGTATTTAAACGTGCAATATGCTTTTGTCTTAGTTTATCCTCCATATCATCTATCAAACTCTCTAACTCTGTTACTTCTTGCGCTAAACTAAGACTCGCCGTATCAAGCGCCTCTAAGCTTTTCCTTACCGCCTCGATGGCAAGACTAAACATACCGATTAAATCTTGCCGCGCTGATTTACTTAAACTCACTTCATGGTGATCCTTATATTGCAATAGCTCCAAAATATTTTCAAAATGGTCGCCAATACGCTCAATATCACGCACATTCGTTAATAGGGTATGGTGTCGTACCGAATCAGCATGAGAAAGCGGCTGCTTGGACACCATCACTAAATAATTCGTTATTTCTTTATCTAAATGATTAAGTGCCACTTCCAACTGTAATACGGTAGGGATATGTGATGACTCCCCTGTTTTCATGTAGTAAAACGTTTCTTCTAAGCCCCTCAGCGCATGTTCACCCATCCGCAAAACTTCTTCTTTCGCTTGCCCTAATGCGATGGCTGGCGAAGAATCAATGAAGGATGGGTCCAGATGTTTCGTTGCAACATCAATACCACCGTCATGTCCAGGCAATAATTTTGTTACTAATAATGATAATCCTGCGATAAACGGTAGTTGGATCAACATATTAAAGACATTAAACGAACCATGTGCGACAGCAATTTGCATTCGAGCTTCTAAATGAAACAACTGACTAATCCACTGCACATAATTTATAAAGGGGGTAAACAGCAACATAAAAATAACCGTCCCAATCACATTAAATAACACATGGGCAGCCGCTGCTCGCTTTGCATAAATCGAAGCACCTAATGAAGCGAGGACAGCCGTTATTGTCGTGCCGATATTTTCACCAAATAAAATCGGTAGCGCACTATCTAAACCGATTAATTGTTCAGCATATAAGCCTTGCAATACGCCAACTGTCGCTGTCGAACTTTGAACGAGCAATGTAAAAATAGTCCCTAAAAATATCCCGATTACCGGTTGATTACTCAAATGAATGGTTAATGATGCGAAGTCTGCTAATTCATGCAGTGACTGCATACTAGCACTCATTAGCTCCAATCCTAAAAACAAACCACCAAAGCCAAATAAAATTTGACCTATGTGATGATAAATAGCCTTTTTAAAGAAAAATAAAAATGCTGCGCCAATCGCGAGAAGTGGATAAAAATAAATACCTATATTAATGCCGATAATAAATGCAGTTATTGTCGTGCCAATATTAGCTCCCATAATGACACCTATTGCTTGTCGTAATGTTAAGAAGCCTGCACTCACTAGACCAACAGTAATTACTGTTGTCGCCGAACTTGACTGAATACAAACCGTTACGATTATCCCAACTAACACACCCATAAACGGATTCGTTGTAAATCGATTCAACCATTCACGGAGTCTGTCATCTGCCGATTTTTGTAACCCTTCTCCCATATATTTTATGGAAAATAAAAAGACCCCTAATCCGCCTAAAAATTGAAATAATATGCTTTGCCAATCTATTGTCAATGGTATTCGCTCCAATTCCTACGTCTCTACTAATCTATTCCTAATCATTAAATGAAAATGTACAAAAAGTAAAGAAAACCTTTAACTTCTTTACACAATGTTAACATTTTAGCATCTCATTCTCAGTGAAAGTGATGCAATCCATATCTAGTCATTCACGAACATGTTAGAATAGCGGATGGAGGAGATATAAATATGAAACACTCACAATTATTAATCGATAGCTTAATACACCCTAAAAAACTAGCAGCTTATCGTTTACTACCTATCGGCAAAGTCATTCAATATACCTTTCTATTAATTACCATTGTTACTGTATTTTCATTTGGACGTTTTTCTACTGATATGTCTGTTAATACCCTCGATATAAGTGGGATAACGGAATACATAGATCAAATAAAATGGCTGTTATACCCAGTCACATTCATCATGTTATTTGTACTAACAACGATGTTAGTTTTTGGTCAAATTGCGCTCTATGCTCTAGCAGGTTTATTTATTTTAAAAGTTATGAAACGTCGTGGTGAATACCGCCATATTTGGCGCACTACAACATTCGCTATTACTTGGGCGACTATTTTAAGCATGTTAGCAGAATTCGTACCAACTGCCCGAACAATACTCTCAATCTTGTCATTACTTTTAACCATTACTCTATTAATTATCGCCTTTACAAAATATCCAAAACAACCAATTTCAAAATAATAGGCATGATTCCCCTCTCTTCTCAATATAGTGTAGAAAAAGGAGGGGGTTTTTTTTGCGAGCATTCTTGTTAACTGTTGCTATTGTGCTTATCGCATTTGTCGTAAAAGTAGATTTAACAGAAGGTACATTATCTCTCGCTGCCTTCTATCCAAAAGATGGGCAAAATACACTTTGCGAAGACCAGCGCGAGCCAGCTTACATTACGGTCCAAACAATTCAAGGCGATACCATCCATAGCTTATTTGCACTACACCCAGCAAAAATGCCGATGACCTTTCCGGAACGACTGGAGCTCTTTTATCAATTAAATCCACATTTACAATTACAAGCACTTGTACCAGGCGAAAATATTAAGCTTCCCCTCTCTTTTGAATTCGAAAACGCATGCGGAAAATGAAAAGTTAACGTTTCTTCCTTGTCCTTATTTTCTTACACTGCTAAAATAAGTGTCAGTGACGGCTGAAAGTAGTGGCCCGAAAAGGAGAGAAAGTTAATGAGTGAAATTTGTCACCGTTCAAAAACACGTCCTGTACGTGTCGGTAATTTAACAATTGGTGGTAGTAATGAATTATTCATTCAAAGTATGTGTACAACAAAAACACATGATGTCGAAGCAACTGTTGCAGAAATTCTGCGACTAGAAGAGGCGGGCTGTCAAATTGTTCGTGTTGCAGTGCCAGATGAGCGTGCGGCTGATGCAATTGCCGAAATAAAAAAACGTATCCATATTCCATTAGTAGCTGATATTCACTTTGATTATAAATTAGCTTTAAAAGCAATTGAAAATGGTATTGATAAAGTTCGTATTAACCCAGGTAATATTGGGCGTAAAGAAAAAGTTGAAGCCGTTGTAACAGCTGCAAAAGCAAAAGGCATTCCTATTCGTATTGGCGTAAATGCCGGTTCATTAGAGCGACACATTCTTGAAAAATACGGCTATCCAACTGCCGATGGTATGGTAGAATCAGCACTACACCATATTAAAATTTTGGAAGACTTAGATTTCCACGATATTATCGTGTCAATGAAGGCATCGGATGTCAATTTAGCGATTGAAGCATATGAAAAAGCTGCACAAGCTTTTGATTATCCGCTACATTTAGGTATTACAGAATCCGGTACATTGTTTGCTGGGACTGTAAAATCTGCTGCTGGCCTTGGCGCAATCCTGTCAAAAGGTATTGGTAATACGCTACGTATCTCTTTATCTGCCGACCCTGTGGAGGAAGTGAAAGTTGCTCGTGAGCTATTAAAATCATTTGGTTTAGCGTCTAACATGGCAACGTTAATTTCATGCCCTACATGTGGCCGTATTGAAATCGACCTTATCTCTATTGCAAATGAAGTGGAAGAATATATTTCAACATTAAATGTGCCTTTAAAAGTAGCTGTTCTAGGTTGTGCTGTAAATGGTCCAGGTGAAGCACGTGAAGCCGATATCGGTATTGCAGGTGCACGTGGTGAAGGTCTGCTATTCATGAAAGGCAAAACGGTTCGTAAAGTTCCAGAAGAAACAATGGTAGAAGAATTGAAAAAAGAAATTGATAAGCTAGCTGCAGAAATGGCTGAAAAACGTGCGGCTGAAGAAGCTGCAAAAGCGAACGCCTAAGGGAGGTGCTTGCATGACAAAGCCCCGTTTTGGTATTGATATTGACGGTACAGTGACCTGTCCGAGTACACTTATCCCGCATATTAATAAGCAGTATAAGGTCAATATTACACTGGATGATGTTTGTGAATATGATTTTTTATCGGCCTTTCCTTATCCAGTAGATCGCACTGCATTTAACGCATGGTTTAAGGAAAATGAGCCTTATATGTATGAAGTATCAGAAGCTGCAAAGGATGCCAAAGCTATTTTAAATGCTTGGCAACATACTTATGAGCTATATTATATTTCTGCACGTGGTCAGAATGTTTCTGATATTACGATGAACTGGTTTAAATCACAGGCTATTCCGTACGATCACATAGAACTTATCGGAAGTCATGATAAATTAGCGACTGCCAAAAAGCATAATGTCGCCGCTTTCTTTGAAGATAAACATGATAATGCTGTGATGCTCGCTGAAGAATTAAAAATACCTGTTATTTTATTCGATACACCATATAACCGTCTTGCTGTACCTGACAATGTTGTGCGAGTGTATAATTGGCAAGAAGCAAATCAGTTTATTACGAACTACTTTAAGTAATACTGACAAGAAAATATTAAAAAGTAAAAGTGTTAGATTGACTGTGATCAATCTAACACTTTTTGTCGTCAACGTTGATGTATACAACAGCGAACCTAACAGCACTTGTCGTGGTCCTACCCGTTGGACTTCCTTGCGATTTGAATAGACATCACTAAACTTCAAGTATCCCACGCAACCAACGCTCCACAAAATTTTCGAAGGTTATTCCATAATTATCATAGACCGCATGATAAACAAAATATGTTCCTAATCGATCGAGTATCTCATCATTAATTTTCATATGAACCGCTCCCCTTCTTGATTTAAGTTACGTAAAATTTCACTCTAGATAACCATTGCTATTTCCAATTCATTTGAAAAGGTTGTATCGTTGCAAAACCGTCACAATCTGCCTGTTACATACCCTTTCTTCACAATTTTCTTTTCGTTAATATAGTAGTAACAACTAGTAAACTGGGGGTACTCCTTGTGAAATGGATGACAAAACTCACTTTTGTAGCATGCCTGTCTACCTTACTTACCGGCTGTGGCGATCGACTATCTGAAATCAAAGATGCGGCATCGGGCATTAACTCAGCAGCTGATGCTGCCGCGAGCTCTGTTAGTCGTGATGTCCATGCAATAAGAGCGCTAACGCTTAACTACAAAGACCAAACATTTACTATTAATGACCTATTTAAAACTATTTTACGTGACATACGCTGGGAATATGACGCCGAATTAAATGAACTACATGTTCAAGGTACATGGCGAGCACCATTATTCTCTGACCAAGCATGGGATACTCCTATGCAAAAGAAGCTTGCTGAAACCGGTGTAGTGACTGTTACGTGTACAATAGATGACGATCAAATTGATAGCGCGCAAACAGCCGTAACACTTGTTTTAAATCAAGAAAAAATACTACAAATGAATGGCGAGGATGCATTACATCATCTATACGATACCTATTTAAATAAATAAGGTCTGTAGCTTTTCTAACGATATTATCGTTTAGAAGAGCTTTTTTTTGTAACGATTGACGATTCCTTTAGCAAGCCCTTAGCAACAAGCCGTATTCACAAAAAAATCATATTTTTAAAAATTTTAAAGCGTATTATTTGTATGCTATAAAACTGTCACGTTATAATCAAAGCATCACGTGATGGTTGGGAGGTATTTGCATTGGGACAGAAAAATTAAAAATCGGAGAGCTTGCTCAAAAAACTGGCATTACTAAAAGAACAATTGATTACTATACAAATTTAGGCCTGTTGGAGGCAGAACGGTCCCCATCAAACTACCGCTATTATGATCCTGCCATGATTGAACGACTTCATTTCATCGAGAAACGCAAGCAGGAAGGACTTTCACTCGTAGAAATACAACAAGCACTTAATGTCACAACAACTTATGAAGAAATCGATGTTCAAATACTACGTTTAAAAATGCAAGATTTAGAGCATGATGTAACTTCTTTACTGGAACAAATGAACAATCAAGACACGAAATATAGCCAAACGATTAAAAAAAATGTTTCACCTGAAAGCATTGCATTAATGCAATCATTATTACTACTCATTAATACCTAGGAGGTGACGTTCTGTTTTGCAGAACGACTATTTGGAGACCATATTAAATTTATCGATTTTCACTATTTTATTAGCTTTAACCGCCTTTTTCGTAGCAACGGAATTTGCGATTGTTAAAATGCGTTCCTCTAGACTTGATCAGTTAATTGCAGAGGGCAATAAAAAGGCAATACCTGCGAAGCATGTTGTCAACCATTTAGATGAATACTTATCTGCCTGTCAGCTTGGTATAACAATAACAGCACTTGGTATCGGGATGGTTGGTGAAAAAACCTTTGAATTTATGTTACATCCACTCTTTGAAACAATCGGCATTTCGGATAAATTTATCCCTATTTTCACAATCGGTTCGGCTTTCGCTATCGCTACTTTTCTACATGTCGTTGTCGGCGAATTAGCGCCAAAAACGGCAGCTATTCAAAAGACGGAAACAATCTCATTGCTTTTTGCTAAACCGATTATCGCTTTCTATAAATTGATGTATCCATTCATTTGGTTTTTAAACGGATCGGCGCGTATGCTTCTAAGTTTCTTTGGTATGAAACCGGCTAATGAACACGAGATTTCACATACAGAGGAAGAATTGCGTTCCCTGTTATCTGAAAGTTTTAAAAATGGTGAAATCAATAAAACCGAGTTAAAGTTCGTGAATAATGTTTTCGAATTTGACGAACGGATTGCTCGCGAAATTATGATTCCCCGAACAGAGATTGCGGGTATTGAAATTAATGAAACCTTCACTAATATTATTCACTTTATCGCATCCGAGAAATATACTCGCTACCCTGTGTATGATGGTGACCGTGATAATATTTTAGGCTTTATTAATGCAAAAGAGTTGTTTACACATGGCTTATTGGAACAAATAACTGATGATTCTTTAGTGCTCGAAAACTTTATTAACCCTGTTATTCGAGTAATTGAAACAACACCTATACAACAATTACTAGTTCGCATGCAGAAAGATCGCATTCATATGGCGATTTTAATGGATGAATATGGTGGTACCTCTGGGCTTGTGACGGTGGAAGACATTTTAGAAGAAATCGTTGGCGAGATTCGTGATGAATTTGACGATGATGAAGTTGCAGAAATTCGGAAGATTGGTGACAATCATTATATTTTGAATGCAAAAATGCTTGTAGAAGATGTAGAAAATTTATTGCAAGTATCCCTTGATAATGAAGAAGTAGAAACACTTGGTGGTTGGTTCTTAACAGTCAACAACGGGCTCAAAGCGATTAAAAACATCGAGCTAGCGCAATATGTATTTAGCATTTATGAACAACAGGGTCATCAGCTTCACTTTATCGAAGTGCGTCCTCTTCATAAAACTGCACCCGTTCCTACAGAAGGCTAATAAACGTAAACGAAAGGCTCAGTTGATATAACTTTCACAACTTTAGGGCTATACAAAGTTATCTAAATACTTTTGTCTCATTCCATTATTAGCCATATTTCGATATAATAAATCTGTATATGATTTTATGATCAGGGGGCATTGTTATGAAACTTTTTAAACTTTATCATTCAGACGGTATCCATATTATTACGGATGTAAAAAAACACAAAACAAATATTGAGTTAAAAACAATTACAGGAGAAGTATTATATATTATCGTTGTAACAGATGAAAACTACACAGTATACGATGACCGCTTTGCTGGTGCTTCCAAGCAGTTAAATTCTGTAGAGGCGTTCGATATCGACGGTAGCTTTAGAAGTCTTGACTTTGATAATATGCGCTCATTATTCAAAGAGGCATTCACTAAACTTTTACAGGAAATTGCTGAGTGTGTAAACGATGGAGACGAGCTAGTCTATCTTGATACACTTCGACATAAAGTAAGTGCCCAAATTAAAGGAATCCATTTCCGTGTTATTTCGGACACAAAAAAATATGAATATTAAGTAATGGCCTGTTCCACAAATAACAGACTGCTCAATGACTAAGCTTTTTTCTTTGAGCAGTCTATTTCTTTAGCTTAGCCCAAGCTCCCCTTTACCTCTAATTTCAAAATCATCACTTGCACACCTTCCTTTACTTTTTCATGTATAATGGAGCGTAACAACCTGAAAGAAAGGGTGTTTGAATGAATCGTGAACAACTCATTTTACTCGTTTCAGAAAAACTAAAATTAATTCGAACAGAAAAAGCATTAACGCAAGACCAAATGAGCGATCTCCTTGGGCTTTCCAAAAAAACACTCGTGCAAATTGAAAAAGGCCGCATTAAAACCGGATGGACAACTACAGTTGCAGTATGTGCTTTATGCCGTGAAAGTTCCATATTACAGCATGAGCTAGGTGGTGATCCACTTGAAGTCGTTGACTTAATCGCCAATAACGGCACATTACCGCCAAAGGAAAAAACAATGGGCGGATACATATGGTGGAAAAACCTAAATGAATGGCAAGGCTATCGTTTACAACAAAACGTCATTAGTCAACATTATCGCATTTTAGATACAGACAACTATCGTCTGCTGTCAACCTTTGACGAAACACTTGCCATGCAAGAATGGCACAACCTCAAAGAATAATATTAACCGATTTGAATATAAGCCTTGGAAAAAAGGTTTATATTCAAATCACCTAATCTTCTGAATTACATCGCATCTTCCACTAGTACATCCCTCCCCCACTATTCGAAATCTATGGACAAACGAATAATAGCTCTTAAACATTGTGACATAAGATAGAATCACACGACAAACGCTAACAATTACTAGGTCGTACAACATTTTTCTTAAAATATTTCTTCCTTACCGAGGAAATCATCAACAAACGAGAAAAGTCGAATTTTGTAAGATTCTTCTATATAATAATTAGTAACGCCTGTTATACTGGAAAGGATGCTTTTTTATGACACGTATACTAGCAATTAGTGATATACACGGAGAATTAGAACTTCTGGAAAAATTATTATTAAAATTGAAGTTCGACGCCACACAAGATAAGTTACTTTTATTAGGGGATTATATTGATCGGGGTCCTGCATCTTGTGGCGTTTTAAATATAATTGAGGAACTACAAGCAACGGGTGCACGTGTACTATTAGGAAATCACGAGGCTATTATGCTCAAAGCTTGTCGTTCTGGTATTCCAAAAGCATGGCATCATTGGATTTCACTTTGTGGCGGAGATGCAACACTTGCAAGCTACGGCTATCAGCCTGAAGATTTTGAAGATGCCATTGCCCAAAACACATTACCTAGCTTTATTCAAACATTGCCAAAGCTTGAAGAACATTTACAGCTTATCGAGACGTTTGAAACGTATATAGAGTTGGAGGATGCCATTTTTGTTCATGGTGGCGTTGTACCTGGTAAAGCCTTAGCGGACACAGATCCTTTACAACTTTTATGGATTCGAGAAGAGTTTCATACAGGCTACAGTGGTGAGAAAACTATAATTTTCGGGCATACACCAACCTATAAATTGCATCAAGACCCAACTAACTACAGTGTTTATTTCGGCGATAATAATATTATTGGTATTGATGGAGGTGCTGTTTTTGGAGGGCAGCTTCATGCACTCGAATGGCCAAATCGACAAATTACATCTGTTGCAAAAGAAAAGCCAACAAGCTTAGAATAACTTGTTGGCTTTTCAATTATGATTCATCGAAATATGCTATTTAATATAATTTAAAAATGACCCCAGCTAGGGAATAAATAATAACTGTTGAGAAGAGAATTGTCATATGGAAAAGCGAGAAAACAAACATTTTCGTCGCCCACTTCACTTGATCCGTGTTACTATGATAACCGTAAATACTCATTACAAGCCATGCCACACTTAATATAAGTGCGACAAGCATAATACCAATACTTAATGAACCAAATAAAAAGCTTGATAATATTAACAGTATTAAATAAAAATTTGTTTGGTAATATGTGCGGCGCATCCCTTTTATTACAGGAAGCATCGGAACGTTAGCTGCTTCATAATCCGCATGTTTACGAATCGCAATCGCATAAAAATGTGGCATTTGCCAGATTACCATCACACAAAAGAGCCCCATTAAAGCAGGATGTGTAATATCAGTAGATACAGCTGCCCAACCAATTAAAGGTGGTACTGCGCCTGATATACTACCAATTTCGGTATTATAAATAGTGCGACGCTTTGTCCACATTGTATACGGCACAACATATAAAAATACACCTAAAAATCCAAATAATGCAGCTAGTGGTGAGGCTAATGCTAGTACAGCTACTCCAACAACAAGCATAATAATCGCTAAACTCATCGTGGATTTTGCTGACATCTCCCCTGTTACAGTCGGACGATTTTTCGTACGCGGCATAATGGCATCTATATCACGGTCATACACATTATTAAAAGCTCCTGCCGCACCTATAACAAGTGCCGAACCAATTGTTGCGAAAATGATTTCTGGTATATTGTCCAATAATGTCATTTTATTTTTATACATCCCTAGCGACAAGCCAGCCCACATAGGAATTAAATTGGATTTTATGATACCTGTTTTAACTGTTTGAGCTAAAACATTAGAGCGCGAATGTTTCTCTATTGTTTTTTCTACAGTTTGTGGATTTTGGTCCGTTTTTAGATTTTGTTCCATTCCTCTTAATTCCTTTTCTCTTATAATTTCTACTTACGTCCTTCGATAGAATGAGACATTTTTTGCATTAAACATATCAAATTATTATTTTACCCCTTTTAGGATAGCTATGTCTCAAAGTTCACATAAAGTACATGATTTTATCAATAGAAGGTATAATGTCAATTCACAACTCCTTCTATGATACCACCGACTTGCATGAATTTGAACCTAATTGCCTTCTTTCCTGCATAATGCTATTCAAGAAAAACAATCTGCACTATACTAATGGGTATGTTCTATCTAAACGAAGGAGTGTCTAACACGTGAAATATGGATTTATTGGTCTAGGTAATATGACCACAGCCATTATTAAAGGAATGTGCAATAGCGGAGATTTTGATTCCTCTTATATATATGGCTATAATCGTACAAAATCAAAAACAACAAAACTCGCAACCTCTTATGGTATACAAGCAACAACTTCCATCGAGGAACTCATGGCAAAATGTGATGTCATTATTTTAGGTGTGAAACCTCAAATGCTACCTGATGTTTTACCTGAGGTCAAAAAACATCTCCAAGAAAAGCATATGATTGTATCCATTGCTGCGGGAAAAAACCTCAATTACTTCCATGGTTATCTTTCAGAGTCCACGCCTATTATTCGCGTAATGCCAAATATCAATGCCCTAATTGGCGCATCAACAAGTTGCTATACAGCAAATGAGCAAGTAACAGAGACACAACTTCGTCTTATCACCATGTTATTTGAAACAATCGGCACGATAATTGAAGTACCTGAACACTTATTCTCCATCTTTACAACAATTGGTGGGGCTTCACCAGCATTCACCTATATGTATATCGATGCCTTAGCTCGCGCTGCTGTGCGTGAAGGCATGCCGAAAAACATGGCACTCGACATTGCTGCAAATGCAGTACTCGGCAGTGCGAAAATGATTTTACAATCAAAAGAGCATCCATGGGCGCTGGTCGATCAAGTCTGCTCTCCAGGTGGAACAACCATTCAAGGCGTATCTTCCCTTCAAAGCAATCATTTCGAAACGACAATCCATGATGCTGTTGCAGCTGTAACAGATAAAGACCGCAGTCTATCTAAATAAAATTTTTACGAACAAAAGGCATCGAGAAATTGAATTCCCGATGCCTTTTATCTATTACTTAGGGTTACTGCATATGATCTTGTTCTTGTAGTTGTTGCGCTAAAAACATGCCTAAATCTCGCCAATTTTCTGGTGTAACACCATGTCCATCTGGATATTGCTTGAAAGTAACTGTGGCGCCAAATTGCTCAAACAGTTCTTTGCTTTCCATACCCCATTGTGAAGGAATCACATAATCATAATCACCATGAGAAATAAAAGCATGTAAATGATTGACCGTGCGAATCGCATATTCCTCCGTAACAAATTTTGGCGTATATCCGCTTAATGCTACAATGCCTGTAATTAAATTGCCCATAACAAAAGCTAGTGACTGTGCAAGAACAGCCCCTTGGCTAAAGCCTAGGACAAATACTTTATGCGGATCAATTTGAAACTCTTCAATCGCTTCTAAAATAAATCGTTGCAGTGCAATTAACACTTTATCAAAAATAGCACGGTCTGGCTTTCCCACTTCCTGTATCGTGAAAAAGGCAAAACCCGGCTTTTGTGCAATAGGACCTCTCAAACTAATGATATGACACTGGTCTTGAAAATCTTGTACCAATTGCGGTAAATCATCTTCATTGCTACCCATTCCATGCAATAAAAAAATCGCTGGATATTTTTTAGTAGGGTCCATATTTGCTGGTTGTGTATGTTTAAAAGTGAATGGTGTATTCATTGCTATTAATTCCTTTCAAGTAAAATCAAAACTATTTTAACATATTGCCCAATTATACTGCACAGATGTTGATTTTGGAATCTTCCCCTAATTGTTTGAAAATTGTTTGTGTGTCTGACACTACAAAGGCATCGAATTAGAGAATTTTCTCTAATTCGATGCCTACAAATTTTATGTTAAATTTGTTTTCGAAATAAGCCCGTCTGTATGATAGGCTATATATCCGTTAATGATGCGAAGTGTTTCTTGCGGATCAGCGTCAAATAGCACGTTGGATTGTGCAGGCGTTGATACAAGAACCGAGAGTAAATCCATTCGCATCGAATGTCCAGCAGCGCTATAGGCATAGTCATAAATAATCGCTTCCTCTGTAAGACCTTCAGCGTCATACTGTTGATGGAACAATTCTTTTGCCATCTCCATTCGTTCAGCTACTTGCTGACGAATTCGCATTTGATGCATAAGCAATTCTTCTTCAAGTACTGCTGGTTTTACCCATTGTTTCTGTTCTAGCATATTGATAAGCTGATTTTCCCAAACTTGCTCATTGTCAGTAAAATACAACATATTCACCATCAGCCTATCCCAAAAATCTGTTTTCGAACTAGCCGATTGACGTTGCATATCAATCGTCTGATTAAAGTGTTGCTCAACCTTTTCAATATCCATATTACGTACTAAATGGTAACATACATTTTCAATAAATTTATTTGCTACTTCCTGTGCCATGATCGAAACCCGTCCTTATCTCAACAAATCATTACACCTCTATCATACCATGATTGTTAAATAGAAAGAAACGGACAACGTTTAGACATGTTGATGTGGTTGCTGGAATAACACCGATACGCCGGAGTCAATTGCAGCACTGCCAACAGCTTTCGCGACAACGCTCGCTACACGCTCATCCATCGACTTTGGAATAATAAATTCTTCTGATAAGTCTTCTGCTGATACTAACGAAGCAATGGCTTCTACCGCTGCCAGTTTCATCGCCTCATTTATATCTGTAGCGCGGACATCTAATGCCCCCCTAAAAATACCAGGGAAAGCAAGCATATTATTTACTTGATTCGGATAATCTGAACGGCCAGTACCCATAACACGTACACCCCATGCACGAGCATTATCATACGTGATTTCTGGATTAGGATTAGCTAGCGCAAATACTATAGGATTTTCGTTCATTGATTCGATATGCTCTTTCGTTAATAAATTGGCAACAGATACACCGACAAAAACATCACTACCAGCAATCGCGTCTTCTAATGTCCCAACTAATTTGAATGGGTTTGAAATTTTTGCTATCTGGTCTTTGATGCTATTCATCCCTTCCTTACGCCCGTCATAAATAATCCCCTTTGTATCACACATCACAACATTTCTATAACCCATTTGAAGTAATAAGCGCAATATTGCAATGCCAGCCGCCCCGGCACCGTTTATCACTACCTTCATATCTTTTGGTTCCTTGTTGACAATTTTAATCGCATTCATTAAGCCAGCCCCAACAACAATCGCCGTACCATGCTGGTCATCATGGAACACGGGTATATTACACTCCTGTCGAAGGCGATCTTCGATTTCAAAACATCGCGGAGCAGAAATATCCTCTAAATTAATACCACCAAATGTTGGAGCAATCGCCTTAACAGTGCGTACGATTTCATCCACATCTTTTGTTGCGAGACAAATAGGAAATGCATCCACATTGGCAAAACGTTTTAGCAAAATCGCCTTTCCCTCCATCACCGGTAATGCCGCTTCTGGGCCGATGTCACCTAATCCTAGAACGGCTGTCCCATCTGTCACAATACCAACTAGATTTCCTTTAATTGTATAATCATACACTGCTTGCGGATTGTTTTCGATTTCAATACAAGGCTGCGCAACGCCAGGTGAATAAGCTAAACTTAAATCATATGTATCCTGCACAGGTACCTTTGCTACAATCTCCATTTTCCCTTGTGCTTCTTTGTGCATCTCTTTTGCCTTTTGCATAATATCCATTGTCTAAACTCCTATCTTCTATCTACATGTCATTTAGTTTTTCCATTATTCTCAACAAAAAAATTATTATTGTAATACTATTCTAAATAATTAATCTTGTTATATTTTGAAAATTATATTACTTCATCCAACTAAAGTCAACGTCGTCAAGTGCAATCCTATACAAAACTTTTTAAATTGTTAATATTTTTAGAATATTTTAAATAAATGAAATCGTTTTCATTTTAATACTATCCAAAAATAAGTGATTCATACAAAAACACCCTTGTTTCCTTTCGAAACAAGGGTGTTTTAAAGTTTCAGCATTGAGCGTGTAACGCTTCTAAAATAGTTTGTGCATTATCTTGAAGTGCCTGATAGTTATCTTGTAAGTATGTCGGATGCAACGGCTTACTAAATAAAAACCCTTGTACTGTTTCACAATGCCCTGCCATTAAATAATTGAGCTGTGCTACTTCCTCAATTCCTTCTGCCACTACTTTCAAACGTAAATGTTTAGCCATCGATAATATCATATCAACTAATGCTTTATCAGTAGGGTCGCTTTGAATTTTTTGGACAAAAGAGCGATCTATTTTCAAGCAATCGATTGGAAAATCTTTTAAATAGGATAACGATGAGTAACCAGTACCAAAATCATCAACAGCAATTGTCACACCGAGCGTTTTTAATTGATGTAAAATCATCGTGATATGATCGATATTAATGGTCATACTTTCCGTTATTTCTAATTGTAAGTATTTTGGGTCTAAATCAGTATCTTCAAGTACAGATTGAATCATCTCCACTAAATCTTGCTGAAATAATTGGCCTAAAGAAAGATTTACCGCTACTTTGATAGGTGGTAAGCCTGCTTGTTCCCACTGCTTCACTTGCCTACACGCCGTTTCTAATACCCATTGTCCAATCGGAATGATGATACCTGACTCTTCGGCAATCGGAATAAACAAACCTGGTGAAATCATGCCCTTACTTGGGTGCTGCCAACGGACTAGTGCTTCAACCGATAAAATTTGCCCTGTCTGCAAATCTATTTGCGGTTGATATTCCACAAACAACTCATGATTATCCAAAGCATGACGTAAATCATTTTCTAAAATAATTTTCTCTGTAATATCGCTAGACATGGAAGTTTCATAAAATACGATGCGTGAAGGTACTTTTCTCGCCTCCTGCATCGCATACACAGCATACCTGACAAGCTCTTCTTCTTTGTAGGCATCCGTCGGGAATAAAGATATGCCAATATTCAAATGCCCATTTAAAGAAATATGTTGTATTTGGAAGGATTTCGCCATGGCCATTTGCAACTGTTTACAAAGCTCCATGATTCGTTGTGTATGATTTGCATCATCAATAAATACGATAAAATAATCTTCTCGAAGCATACTTAGTAAATACTGCTCCGGTATAATATCCTTTAGCCGCTGTGCAACTTGACTAATTAATTTATCTGCATATGAACTACCTAGTGACGCTTTAATAGCTGAAATGCGTTCAATCTCAATAGCTAAAATAGCCTTCTTAACATTCGATTTATATAAGTTCTTATGTAATGTCTCCATTAAAAACCGTTCATTTGGTAGGCTTGTCACCTCGTTATGATAAGCCATATAATGCATCTTCTCTCTAGATTTCTCTAAATGTTTCTGCATTTCTATTAAATCCTGAAACGGTTTTTCAATTGATGAAAAGTAAATGGCTTTAAAAAGAAAATAAAAAGAACACAATTGAAAAATATGTCCAATAAAATTTTTAATATCGTAAACGTCACGATATGTAGTAAAAAGTAAATCACTAATGATTAAATAACTTGCACTACCTAACAACAAGAATATAATATTGGGTGCTACCTTAAATTTTTTTAGTAATAAGTACATGATGAGAAAATGGCATGCCATTGCGACATACTGCAACGAAATTTTTAACGGTGTTGGACCGACTCCTTCAATAACAAGCGGTGGCAGAATAGGGGTAGTCGGTACATATATAAGTATGAATAATCCAACAGTAATAACAAATGGCGTACTATAAATGAACCATCGATACGTTTTATTAAGAATGGCTTTTTCCTTAATAAAAAATATGAGCAAGATACCACATGATAACACTAACCTTCCAATAATATAAAACCATGTTGCAGCATAGGGGGTGCTCTCCATAATAAAATGCGGCATCCCCTTATAAGAAAGTGCATGTGCAATTTCAATTAAGCTATACGTTAAAAATAATGCACCTATGTATAGAGTTCTATTAGATAGAATATAAGGTGTTGTTAACCATGATTGGATGGCAATCGTCATCGTCACAACAATGATCAAAATTTCTATTAGCAAATGAATCGAAACATAATTACTCTTTCCAAAAATCCCGTAAAATTCATCACTCCAATAACCAATGATCATCAATAATACGCTAGAGAATAATATGAATAGTATCCCTTTCCTAAATAAAGAAAAATGTTTATTTAATTCCCACACGATGATCCCTACTTTCACTTGGCTGATAACCGCTACTTTATAATAATTCATTATGTATAAATAATTTTGAGATGATTCTACTAATAGATTACCATGATATACCTAAAATTCAATCAAAGAAAAATGGATAAAATGTTTCAACTGTTGAAAAAAGGAAGAAGACTGAAAATATCCTCGTAATTAACGAGTTTATCTTCAGTCTTAACATGTTCATTTTATGAAAATACATAACTATCCATATTATCAATTGTATTTTGGATTGCATCTTTTAGAGATCGCTGATGCTCGCCACAAGAAGCAATGGCTTCCTCTAATATAATCGCTGCATTCGCTATAAACGGTGCCATCTGTAAATCTTTTGCAAGCTGAATTAACACAAGGGCTTTATTCCACTTCCAGCGAGCATTTGTCGGATCTAAGTCAATGGCTTGCTCTAAATAAGCAAGTGCATCAAATGGCATCCAACCAAAACGATGCATCGTCTGACCTGTTATGCCCCAATACAAAGCCTTATTAGGATTTGCTTTTACTGCCTGCTTGAAGCAATGGACACTCTCATTGTAATGATGGGCAAATAAAAACAGCTCGCCCTGTGTAAAAAATGATTGTGCCTTTTCATTAGCTGAACCTGATTTAGCCATGTCCTCTAGCGCTTTTACTCGCTTCGCAAATGCCGCTTCATCTGTTATAGCACGTATTGCTAAAACATCGTCTGATTCAGGATAACTTTCATTCGCTCGTTCACTATGCTGAGTTTCCACGAAAAGTGTTGGCTTCGGCAATGCAGCAACATCGTACTCATCCAACAAAGTAATATATTTAGTAGCTAACTCCTTATCAGGCCCATCTGCAATTTGCATAGCAACCTTATAACATTTCATCAGCTCTCCATTATAAAAGTATTCTTCCATTGTCATCCATTCTTCCTCCAGTTTTCATACACCTCATTCTATATAGTATATATTATACATACTTCACTCTATAAAGCACTCTCCATTTCATTTGCTATCTATTTGAACAAAAAAGAGACTGTCCCATTGGTTCAGTCTCTTCTGTGCGTTATTTTTTTAATACTTCTTTATCTAAGAAAGCTCGTAAATCTTCTTCAGCTAATGCCCCTACAAAACGTGCAGTTTCTTTGCCATCTTCAAAACGAATAAAAGTTGGCGTTGCTTCGAGATTATACTTATCCCATAAATCTCCATATTCATATACGTTTAACTGTGCAATATTTACGCCTAAATCATCTGCAACCGGCATTAATACGGGTGTGAATGCTTGACAGTGTACACAAACTGGACTAAAGAAATACGCATTGACATCTTCCCCAGCTTTAATCTTCTTTTCTAGCTCATCAGGCAACATAATATTTTGGTAATTTTCATCATCTAATTGGTCAATTGTTTCTTGTTTTAGATTTTTGTCTCCGTATGGATTATTCGCACTCGCCAGTTTGTTTTTGTTTGATACATTTGTAAGTACAATAATCGCTGCAAATAATACAACAATAACCGAACCAATAATTAGTAGCTTTTTCAATTAAACTCCTCCGATTTCACATAAAAAATGTCCTACTTTTAGTGTATTTGGAATTGATTATAAAGTGTTTTTAGAAGCTAGTAAACTAATTCGTCTTTCATAGTAAGTTTTCGCACAATTCAAACATAATTTAGTGTATTTATGGAAACCTACTTACTATAATGCGCAAAATGAATTTGGAGTGAAATTTACTATGAAACCTACTTTCCAACATGTTTTTCGAATTTATAAAAGTGATATCTTAAATATAGTATCAAACTGGGTAGTTGCTGTCATTGTTGGTGGGCTCATTTTTTTACCTTCTTTGTATGCATGGTTGAATATCTATGCTTCGATGGATCCATACGCGCACACGGCAAATATGAAAATTGCTGTTGTCAATGAAGATGATGGCACTACAATTAAAGGTGAAAATTTAAACATTGGAAAGGAATTAATGAGCAATTTACAAGCAAACAATAGCTTTTCATGGTACTTTCTCCCAAGAAAAGAAGCGCTCGATTCATTAAACAATGGTGATTATTTTGCAGTACTTATCGTTCCTAACGATTTTTCAGAAAAGCTTACATCCATTTTGACCGATCAACCTACAAAAGCGCATATTGATTATTATGTAAATGAAAAAATTAATCCTATTGCTCCCAAAATTACAGGTAAAGGCGCCGGTGTTATTACCCAACAAGTTTCGAGTGAATTTATCTCAACAGTCAATGGCACACTTTTTTCTATGTTCAATACCATTGGCATTGAAATCGAACACGAGATTCCAGACTTCAAAAAATTTGAACATTATATTTTCACAATTGAACAACATCTTCCTGATATTGAATCATTTTTAGCTCAAACTGCAAAAGGTGGAAAAGATGCTGAAAAATTATTGGACACCACTATCAGTGAAATACCCGAGATAGAAAAAATGACAACTAGCGGTCTAACAACTATCCACAATGGTTTACAGTTGATAAACGAGGCAGATACGCTGTTCACTCAGCTTTCCCCCATTGTAAAAGCAGATTTAGAAAGCGTACAAACAATCGCTCAACGATTCTCACAGCTTTTAGAGCAATTGCAAACTATCCAGACAGATACAGCTACCTTAGCAAAATCTAAAGACGAACTGCAAAAGCAGTTAACATCTTCACAAGATAAAGTAAATAATAGTATCCAAACGTTGGAAGCTTTACAGAAGTTAACACAGGCAGATGCCTCCTCTCGTAAACAACTGGAAAACTCTCTCCAAAAGGTGATTTCATCGCTTCAACAGGAGCGATCGAATGATGTTATCGCTCTATTAGATAATAAAGGTATTATTCAGCAATTGGAGTCCATACAAGGAAAGTTACAAGCAAATCCGATTGCTAGCGACTCTATGATTAGTGTGCTCTCTACATTACGTCAACTAAATTCTGTAGTAACGGATGTCTCAAATAAAGTACAACAATTCAATAATATCGACGAGCAAACAATAAAAAAAGATATTGCCGCAGTCCAACAAACGGCTCAAGATGCTGCAAATCATTTAAATCAGTTTCTTAGTTACTATTCAGATAAACTGGAACCACAAATTCATACAACCTTGAATGCTGCAAAGGATACATTAACAAATGCATCAACTATGCTAACGAAAGTGCAAAGCTCCATTCCACAGGCAAAACAACGATTAAGCAATGCCAAAAATACGTTAGTAACGGCCAATAAGGCTATAGCTACCATTCAATCTGACTTCCCTACACTAAGTAAAAAGATTATCGACCTTGCTAATAAGCTACGGACATTAGAAAACGAAACCGATATCTCTGAAATCGTTCAATTATTAAAAAATGATGTCGAAGCAGAGCGAGATTTTTTTGAAGAACCAGTCAAACTAGCAGAACATAGAATATTTCCAATTGCAAATTACGGAACAGCCATGACACCATTTTATACCGTTTTATCTATTTGGGTCGGTTGTTTGTTGCTGATTTCTCTTCTTGCAGTGAATATTCACGACAACCCACAATATAGCATTCGTGAAATATATTTTGGGCGATTAATGACTTTTGCAACTATCTCCATTATCCAAACATTGATTATTACAATTGGTGATATTTTACTGTTAGACATCTCCATTCATGCGCCTCTTTCCTTTATTCTTTTTGGTTTAATCATTAGCTTTGTTTTTATTACAGTGGTCTACACGCTAGTATCTGTATTTGGAAATGTAGGTAAAGCACTAGCCATTGTGATGTTGGTTTTACAAATTGCTGGTTCTGGCGGTACTTACCCCGTTGAATTGTTACCAACATTTTTCCAAGTAATTAATCCATTTTTACCGTTTACTTATGCAATCGGCATGATGCGAGAAGCAGTTGGTGGCATCATTTGGTCCAAAATATGGCTAGATCTTACATTCTTACTAAGCTTCTGGTTAGTTTTTCTGTTGTTTGGCTTGTTCTTAAAAAAATTGCTAGGCGAAAAAATGGAACTTTTAATGAACAAAACACGCGGATTAGATATTTTTCACTGATTTGTGACTACGCTAGCTATAAATATTGACGTGACCAATGTTATAATGGAAATATTGTAAACATGTAGGAGGCGTTTTTTTGAAAAAATTAATATCCATTTTTACGTTGGTATTGCTCGTGTTAAGTGCTTGCGGAACTGACAAACAAGCGACGGAAGAACAGCCAAAAGATACTCAAAATGAAGCTTCACATGATGGACATGCTCATGTAACAGGAGATATTCAGGAAGAGACAGCAAGTGCTGATGTCCTGCCAACATTTTTAGATAGCCAATCTGAAAATATTCGCTTAGTCTACCAAATAGCTGGTCAATCAACCGAAATTTTAGAATGGATGCCATGCTACTGTGGCTGTGGAGAATCTGTTGGACATAAAAGTAATTTAAACTGCTTTATTCAAGAAAAAAAGCAAGACGGAACAATTGTATGGGATGATCATGGCACACGTTGCGCTGTTTGTTTGGAAATCGCACTACAATCCGCAAAAATGCATAAAGATGGCATGACTCTAAAAGAAATCCGCCAAACAATTGATGAAACATACAAAAATGGTTATGCAAAACCAACTCCAACGGAAATGCCTGCATAAAAAGTGCTGACACAAAAGAGAAAAGGTGGCTGGGACAAAACTAAAAAATATTAAGGAACAGAGGAAAGCTGTTCGTAAATTTTTGCTATATGGAGACCTTAGCTATTCTTGCTTTTGCAATTAAAAAAATTAGAAGTGTTCACTAGTTGTTGGTAGCGAAGGCGGTGACTCCAGCTCAGAACAGCACATAATGTTAGCCGCGGGCATTCCGCGCGTAGCGAGGGTTGCGGCTTACTGTGCTGAGCGGAAAGCACCGTCGTAGCGGACAACAACGGCATAGCAAAAAAGTGTTAGATTGATTAGGTTCAATTTAACACTTTTTCTCTTATGTCCCCGTCACTTTTTTTGCTCGCCTTTGTCTGCTATGCATTTAAAGGTTGCTGGCAAGTAAATCGTTATTTAACGAGTTGTAACACTGTTTTAAAATGTGGATGATTCGCACCTTGTAAAAGCTCATATAAAATCATTTCTGTGCTCGTTGGCAATATACCTAGTGCCTTCATTTTATCTAGCCCTATTTCCTTATTGGCTTTTGTACGAGAGGACACCGCATCCACAACTACTTCCACCTCAAAGCCTTGTTCTTTCAGTTGTCTTGCTGTTTGATAAACGCAAATATGCGCTTCAATACCTGTCACGATAAATTGGGTACGACCACTTGCTTTAACTGCATCGATAAAGGCTTGCTCCTGACAAGCACTAAAAGCCATTTTGGCAATCGGGGCCCCCTGAAGATGCTGCGCTATTTCTAAGGCAGTTCCACCTAAACGACTTGGATTTTGTTCAAGCCATAACACAGGTACATCCAAAGCCTCCATCGCTTGTACTAGTTTTGCTACATTTTGAATGACTGTTTCACTATCCTCTACAATCGTTGCCAATTTGCCTTGGACATCCACAACAATCAGACTTGCTTGTTCTATTGTAAACATACATACACCCCTTTCACTATTTCTTACCTTTCAGTATACCGAAAATTTTTTATCTATGTAGTTTTTCATCAATATGCAATACATAAAACAAATTGTGTGCCAATTGTGTGCGTGCCTGACACTAAAATGCTCGTTTTCATCGTACATAAATAAAAAATTGAGAATTTTGTTTTTTCTCTTGAAAATTAAGTTATAATCCAATAAAGGTGCTTTTATTAAACAAAACAAGGAGTGTACCATTTTGACACAACGAGCATACAATTTTAACGCAGGTCCTTCTGCACTACCCCTAGAAGTATTAGAAAACGCTCAACAACAATTAGTAAACTTCCGTAATTCAGGCATGTCTATTATGGAAATGAGTCACCGTAGTGCAATTTTCGACGAAGTACATAACGAAGCAATTGCTCTATTAAAAAAACTTTATGCTATTCCAGAAAACTATGAAGTACTATTCTTACAAGGTGGGGCAAGCCTTCAATTCACAATGGTACCGATGAACTTCCTCCAAGCCGATAAAAAAGCAAGCTATGTATTATCTGGTTCATGGTCAGAAAAAGCATTCAAAGAAGCTAAATTATTCGGTACACCTGTTGAAGCAGCAAGCACAAAGGAAAATAAATATCGTAATATCCCAGCATTAACAGATATTCAATTTAATGAAGACGATGCATACGTGCACATTACTTCTAACAATACAATTTATGGTACTCAATGGAAAGAATTCCCTGAAACAGGTCATGTTCCTTTAGTAGCAGATATGTCAAGTGACATCCTATCTAAACCTGTAGACGTAAGTAAATTTGGTATCATTTATGCAGGTGCGCAAAAAAACCTTGGTCCTTCTGGTGTAACAGTCGTTATTATTCGCAAGGATTTACTAGAAAAAGCAAATAAAGAAATTCCAACAATGCTTAAATATACAACACATGCGGATGGTAACTCATTATATAATACACCACCAACATTCGGTATCTACATGTTAGGTGAAGTATTGAAATGGGTGGAAGCTAAAGGTGGCGTCGAAGCTGTTGCTAAACTTAATGAAGCAAAAGCACAAGTAATTTACGATGCGATCGATAACAGCAATGGCTTTTATAAAGGTCACGCAACGCCAGAAAGCCGTTCATTAATGAACATCACGTTCCGCGTCGCTGATGAAGAACTTGAAAAACAATTCCTAGCTGAAGCAAAAGCAGCTGGATTTATCGGTTTAAATGGTCACCGCTCAGTAGGTGGTTGCCGTGCATCAACATATAATGCTGTGCCATTAGAAACTTGCGAAGCACTTCGCGATTTCATGGTAGCATTCCAACAAAAACAACAATAATGAAACAACGACGAATGCTTGTAAAAATAACAACATTCGTCGTTTCTTTTTTTAAAATGCATGTTCTGCTCTTTAAACATAACATTCTTTCCTATTCCCCACCGATAGACTTCTATCTCTATGACAACCATATCGGTACAATCACACCTTTGCCATATAAAATAAACTTTAACAACATTTATTAAAAGAAAAAAATAGTTTTTTCTTTGTTTATCGGACATATTACCACCCTCCATTCTTCAACAAAACATAGATTATTAGTGTAAGGCAATAGCTTTACATTAAGTGATGGAGAAAGGAGGTAATATGAATGGAAGATAGACGTTATGTTACTCATATGAACTGGGCTCCTTGTAAATGCCATAAACCTTGCAAATGTAGCCACAAAAAAGAACATGAATGTAAAGAAGAGAAATGCCACAAAGCAGTGAACAACTGCAGAAGCTGCATCTGTGAGCAATTAAGAAAATTAGAAGTTGGGGCTGTAGTTGATGTTTTCTTAGCAGGCGGTCTTAGTTTCCTTGGTTTAACTTTTGTGAGCTTCAATGCACGAAATTGCTGTGCTTATTTCCTAGAAGCTGGTTCAACATCACCACTTATTATCGATTGCAAAAAAATAGATGCTATTCGTGTAGTAAGAGCATAGTAGCCTTCTTTCACTGAGAATGGAGTATACCCTTTCCTTCTAAACATACTCCTTTGATATAAGTAAAAACCCTGTCAAAACTAATTTGACAGGGTTTCATGTTTACATTCTGGGCATTTTCCGTAAATTTCAAATTTATGATTTTCAATTTCATAATCTGGAAGCTTCTCACCTAACATTTCCATCGGGCAAACATTCAGCTCTTTTACATTGCCACAATCCATACAAATGAAATGATGGTGATGATGTTCAGATTCACAATGCATACGAAAATTTCGTTCACCAGACAACTCAGTCTCTTCTAAAATGCCAAGCTTTACAAACGTTGAAAGATTACGATAAATTGTATCGAAGCTCATACCTGGAAAATCTTTTTTCAGCACATCTAATAAATCTCGAGCGGTTAAATATTTATCCGTTTCCGCAAACATATTTAAAATTAACTCACGTTTATCTGTTTTTTTATAGCCGTTTTCTTTTAAAATTTCCCACGCTCTTGAAATATTCACAGTGCTTCCTCCCCTTGTTTTACAGATACCTTTAACATCATTTTCTTCACGATAATAACTAGCAATAAAATAAGAATAGACGTAACGACAATCGTACCACCTGGCGCTAAATCTAAGTAAAATGCACTTACTAATCCTATGAACACTGCTACCTCGCCAAATACAATTGCATAGAGTATCGTTTGTTTAAAACCTTTAGCCAGACGCATGGCGGCAGCCACTGGCAAAGTCATTAAAGATGAAACAAGTAAAATACCTACGATGCGCATACTAGCAGCAATTACAAGTGCTGTCACAATCATAAACAACAGGTGAACCCAGCGAGCTGGCAAACCACTTGCTTTGGCATATTCCTCATCAAACGATAGCACAAATAATTCTTTAAAGAAGAAATATAAAAACACAATAACTACAATCGCAATCCCAATAACGACCCATAAATCCTGCCTCGACACAGCCGAAACAGAACCAAATAAATAGCTCATTAAATCGGTACTAAAGCCACTGGCAAGTGAAATAAAAATTGCGCTAATGCCAATTCCACCAGACATAATTATCGGAATGGCAAGTTCTTCATAATGCTTATATAAACGGCGTAAACGCTCAATTAATATCGAGCCACTCACAGAAGCAAGTATGCCTAAGTAAATTGGGTTGAGCATTGCTAATGCAGCAACAGACTGACTTACATATAAGCTACCAGCAATCCCCGCAAGTGTAACATGGGATAATGCATCAGCAATCAGTGATAGCCTACGAACTACGATAAATACACCTAATAGTGGTGCGATGATGCCAATTAATAAGCCAGAGAAAAAGGCATTTTGTAAAAACTCATAGTGAAAAATTGCTTCAATCATTGTGCCTTCTCCTTTTAGTGAATCTTTCTCACCGAATGGCCATACCAAGCGTCTAGCGCATCCTGAGAAATCGAATCAAATTCGTTTTTGTAGCCGTGGAAATGAATTGTTTGATTAAGGCAAGCAACATGGCTAATGCGGTTTGATACCGTATCAACATCATGTGTAACAAGAATCATCGTAATTCCTTGTTCCCTATTCAATTTCGCCAGCATATCATAAAAGGACTGCACATTCTCGTGATCAATGCCGACTGTTGGTTCATCTAAAATTAGTAATCGTGGCTCACTGACTAAAGCACGTGCAATAAATACGCGCTGTTGTTGTCCACCAGATAACTCGCCAATATTTCGTTTCATAAAGGCGTCCATCCCTACGGCTTTTAATGCCTCGTATACTTTGCTTTTGGCATCCTTCGAAGGACGCTTAAAGAGCCCTAATTTTTTTGATAATCCACTAATAACTACTTCTTGAACCGTTGCAGGAAAACCAGAGTTGAAGGCATTGGATTTTTGAGAAACATAGCCAATCCATTCACGATGTTTAAACGTTGCACTTGGCTCTCCAAATAATGTAATTTCACCAGACATCGGTTTTAATAAACCTAAAATAATTTTCAGTAATGTCGATTTCCCAGAGCCATTCGGTCCTAGGAGCGCCAAAAAATCTCCTTCTTCCACACGAAATGAGATGTTTTTTAATACTTGTGTATAGTCATATTGAAATGACACATTTTCAATGTCAATTAATGCTTGTTTCATGCATGATCGCTTCTTTCTAATTCAAAATCATTACGATTTACAAATTGTAAGTATAAATGAAAGTTTAGTATTTGTAAAGAAAACAAAACTTAAAAGGAGGGATTGTTTGTGAGTATTCAATTTTTGCAACAATTATCTCAAAGTAGTGATAAAGAAGTTGTAGCGATTGCCCGTGCCGAAGGTTTTGACATTACCACTTCTGAAGTGAAAAAGCTTCGACCTTATCTAGAGCAATTCTCTTTTTCTTGGCTCTTTTTAGGTATTCCAAAAGATGTACTCAGTGAAGTGGAAGCAGTACTCGGACGAAAACGTTCTCGCCAGCTTATTGCACTTTTTACTAAATAATAGAGTATTGCCCGAAAGTCAATTTAGACTTTCGGGCTTTTCCCCTTCTATAGATGGGAATTTGTTCAAATATAATCGTTCTAATTTAAAATTCAATCTCTCAAAACCTCCCTAAGAAAATCTTTTTCCTTCAGGAAACAAAATATTGATTTTAAATATTGAGAATTTTATAATTATGGATAAGAAAAGAAATAATCTCTTAGTTACGATGTTGTCGATGTCATTGGTTTATTTTCCATTTTAAAATACAAAGTAAGGAGTTGGATTTTAAATGAAGAAAAGACTAGCAACAACAGTTTGTGCTTTAGGATTATTGCTTAGTGCAGGTATAGCAAGTGCAGGGACAAGTCCTATCAGCTATGCGAAAAAACTGCCTCCTTTTTCTATTAATATTAATTTAGCAACAGGAACAAAAGATACGAATAGTCAATCAAAGGTGGAAAACTCTATCGTTGGTAGTACCTACACTGCAAATATGTGGATTGTGGATTCCGGTGGGAAGAAAGTTTCTCCAACAGCTACAAGGGTAGGTGACAATGATACACGTACCTTTACAGTAGATCAAAGCGCTGTTGGCAACAGCGTAACGCTTGTCGCAGAAAATAGCGCTTTTACACACGTAAATGTAGACATTGCAGGTAGATTTTATCCAGATATTTAAAATAACAATAAATAGTAAATTGATAATAGTTCTACTAAAGTAATTTATTCACTTTGAAAAATTTGTCAAAATAAGTAACTAAGAGTACTCTATCTCTTTTCTATAAAACCCATTGAAAAATTATATTATAGTTTTTTCTAGGATAGGGTTGTCTATCTTAGGACAACCCTTTCTTTATTTTAGAAAGGAGGATAGCAATGCTACTTGAATATAAAAAACTATTTAATAATAAAAACTTTTATCTTAGTATTTGTGCCTTGGTATTGCTTGTTGTCATTGCTGTATGGATAGGCGTTAAAGAGCATAATGAAGAATATTTATTATCAGAGAGAATTTATAATCAACACTTTGAAAAACCTATTGTAGATGATATGCTCAATTTCGTATCTCCGCATAAACAATGGCTCGGTTTTACTAATAATTTTGCATCTCAATTGTATTATTTAATATTTCCGTTGTTAATTTCTATTGCACTTGTAGACTCAATTTTTCGTGAAAGAAAAAGCGGCTATCAACATTTTATTTTTATGCGCATGGATAGACGGAAATATTACACTGCAAAGTTTGCTTCTACTTTTCTAACTGCCTTTTTTATGTTCGTACTGCCACTATGTTTAGGGGTAGTACTTGTTAATCTATTTACAAATCATTGGGACTATACAGCCTATGCAAATATTTATAAAGGGTTTGTAGAGGGGACTTTGGCAATACCCGATAATGTTTTAAGTGCTTTCAAAGGCGATATTCAACCTCTTTTTTCCGATTTACTAAGCATGTCTCCATACGCATATGTTGCTGTATTTTATATTATCGGAGGATTGTTTGCTAGTGTGTATGTTTGTATGGGACTAGCCCTATCTATGTTTATTAAAAATTATTATTTATTAATTTTTATGCCACAAATTATTTATACTAGCATTTGGTTTTTAGCTGCCAATCACGCAAAATGGGCTCCATTTTACTTTTTAGCTCCGGAAGGTATACATGGAGATAACTCCATCTCTATTATGATTATCGAATTTCTGTTGCAAATTTTCATTACATTTATCATTTACTTAATTGGGATGAAGAAACATGAAGATGTATTATAAGTACTACACCTATTGTCTACAGGATATTCGCTTGAAAAAATGGCTCTTTTGGATTGTGGCATGTTTTATGATAACTCTACATTTGTTTGAAGTATTGCCTATCATGTCAGTGGCAACTAGATGGCATACGGTGAAAGACTTTATATTAGCGTCTCGTTATGAAAATTTCTATACCTTATTATTTTTAATATTATTAGCGCCTTTTTCATCTAAAGACAATGATTGGCTATTACTTAGAAGATATTGTCACCGGCAGCAATTTGCTTCGTATAAAGTTTGCTTCGTTTTTATCGTGACCGCCTTTTTTACAGCGATTGTTTTCGGAAGTAGTATGTTGAGCACATCGCTAGCGAAGTGGCTATTTTTCCCTTATATCACAAATTACAGTGCCCTATTATTATATGTGCCTGAGCCTAAAGAAAACGGTTCTTTGCTTTACTTTATGTATATGTTTTATTGTGTTACGGCTATTTGTGGTTTGCTATACATAGTGATCCAACAGCTACTCAAAAATAATTTTATTAGTGCGATTTTAGTCATGGCTCTTTTTATGGTTGATAAAATCACAATACACATTGTACCTATTTTGTTTTACAAAAGTGAATTTACTTCACCTATTTGGTCATTCTTTATGCTAGTGGCTGTTACGATATTATTAATCAATGCCATTCATTACTTAGTCAATAAACTAGACTTTTACGTGCGAGATGATGATTCATGACAACATTTTCGTTAGAGTGGAAACTACTGCGAGAAGATGCCCTTAAAATTAGTTGTATTTGTATTGTCTATCCATTATGTACTACTTTATTGCTACTCCATATGACATCTCTTTTTGATGGACTGACATTGTACCAAGCATATAATGCCCTTTTAGGTAAAGTGGAGGAACTTACTTGGATGTATTGGACTTTGTTATGGTTTGGTTATGTGCTATTAATTCAAATTGTTTGGAAGCCTCGCTCCACTTCTTTTTCCTACAATATGCTATTACGCTATCCAACAAAAGGTTGGTTTTGGCTTAATCGGCTACTAATCCTACTTATATTCACGGCGTGCTATGTCGCAATCACTTATATTATGAGCTTTTCCCTTTTTTTAAAAGCTCACGTGACGCTACAATTTGATATCTTGATTGTTCTACAGGCATTCTTTCTACTCATTAATATGTACTGTCATGCATTGCTATGGAAAATAATCGAATTATTATTTTCAGCAAAAATAGCGACGGTTTTACTAATCGTCCTATTTTTTGCAGGTATTAAACGATCAGCTCCTTATATTCCGTTCTATTATGGGCTAATGGGAAATTTCGACGCAAACATGTTCGCTGTCATTCTAGTGATTGAAGGGCTATTTATTTGTCTTATGTGTGTATTTATTGTTCGAATCGGCTTAAAAAATGATTATTATTAGGGAGGGTTGCTAGATGTCGATTGAAGTATCAAACGTTTCCAAGATTATCAAAAAACGCATGGTGCTACAAAATATTAGTTTTCAGCTAGAGCGGGGCAACATTTATGGTTTTGTGGGGCACAACGGTTCAGGGAAATCAATGTTGTTTCGGGTAATTTGCGGCTTAGTGAAGCCCAGTGCTGGAACAGTAAAATTATTCGGAGATGTGTTACATCAAGATCTTTCGTTTCCTAAAAGTGCAAGTGTTATCCTTGAAAAACCTGGTTTTTTAGAGCACTACTCAGGATTCTCCAACTTAAAATTTTTAGCAGCGATTCGCAATCAAATTACTGACCAGGATATAAAAGCTGCGATAGCAAAAGTAGGTTTAGACCCCGAAGATAAACGCCCTGTTAAAGCATACTCTCTTGGGATGAAACAAAAACTAGCCATTGCTCAAAGCATTATGGAAACACCTGAATTGATTTTACTAGATGAACCCATGAATGGTTTGGATGAAAATTCTGTACAAAATGTCTATGACATTATTAACGCTGAAAAACAGCGAGGAGCAACTATTTTATTAACATCCCATAATAAAAATGATATTGAGTCTTTATGCGATCAAGTTTATAGACTGCGTGAAGGCGTGTTAACTGAAACCTATTGAATTTATTTTCTAAAGTTAAGCGAAAAACCGCCATTTAGCGAAGGGCTAATGGCGGTTTTTATTGTCTTACTCTTCCCAAAATAATTCATCCAACGTTTTATTTAACGTTTTACAAATCGCAATACATAAGTTTAACGTCGGATTATATTTCCCAACTTCAATTAAACCGATTGTTTGGCGGGTAACCCCTACTTTTTGAGCTAAATCTTCCTGTGACAAATCATGCTCTATTCGAGCCATTTTTAAACGGATGTTTTTCATACTTATCACCACTGTTAATCTTCTAGATTTTTTTGTACGACTTGGTCACTTTTCTTTTTTGCAGCCATATATGATAAGCCTAAAAATCCTGCAAAAAATGGTACATAGATAACTAGCGATACTAAGAAAACCATGAAGAAATATTTATATGCTTGTTGTGTGCTATCCGCATAGTTAAAGGCACTATTAAGACCAAAAAAAATCGCCAGTACCAAACCAGTAGCCACTCCATAAATGATATTTTTCGTCTGTAATTTTATTTTACTGTTACTATCATGAACCTCTACTTCATCTGTTAAGATACCTAGATAAGCCGTCCTAACATAATAATAAACAGATGACACACATATAATCAACCACTCTGTTAATACATTGTCCAAGGACACGCCCATTTTAAAGAACTTTATTACAATAGAAATGGAACAGACAATCATAATCAGCACATACATCTCTTTGTATATTTTATTTTGTAAATTTTTAACACGTTCATCTACTTGCTTTTTTTGTTTCTTATACATAATTTCCCTCCATTTGTTTTATTACTATTAGTATATGAAATCATATTGCTTTTTGCAACATATAAATTGCATTTAGTTATTTATAAATTACAAAATGCAAAGTTATTTACAGTGAAGACATAAAAAAAGACACATTTCCTTGTAGAAAATGTGCCTTAAAATCTAAACTATATTATATGATTAAGCTTACGATATGTTGTAATTCTTACTTCTTCCAGTAGATGAATGCCTCGTTTTAACAGCTATTTCTGTCTTAGCACCTAAGTAATAAGCTTTGCAAACCAAGCTACATAATGTGCCCCAGGTATAAATAATACTTGCGCCAAAATCGTTCCTAAAAATCTAGAGGTCATCATCATAACAGATGCTCTTTTTAAATCAAGATAACTTCCCCGCTGATTGATAACATCATCCGCAAGTATAGAAATTTTAGGGTCAATAAAAATAATTAACAAAATTGTTGCTACGCCATTGATTAATCCAGACGCCATGACAGCTGTTGCCTTTAATTCAGGGACTAATAAACCCGCATATAAAGAAGATAAAACACCAATAGTATAAATCGCTGTAATCACAATGTTCATCACAAATAATTTAACTGGAATATCTCGTAAACCAATGCCCTTTACATAAGCCAAGCTTGGCTTGCGAATATGTTTAATACCTCTTCTTACATAGTCAAATGTGAATCCTTTCTTCAATAAAGCTGGAATCGACCCTCTTTCCTCAGCCAAATGAATGATGCCTCGTGAAAAGATGGCTACGAAAGTCGGCAGTAATAATATCCCCATTAGTGTCCCTAAGGATGCCGCTCCTATAATAAAGCGATATTGGCTTTCTACAAAAGCTAGCGCATTGTCAGCAGGCGCTGTATCCACTAAACTCCCCGTAAACGGTTGTTGCATCATATTCGCTAGCCTTGAAACCATCACCATTACATTAAACAGAGATAAAGCTGAAGCTAGTAACTTTACACGTGCCCCTGATAAACGTACCGCATAGGCAAGTGTCTCGATTGAATGAATGATGAGAATAAATAAAGCAATCATAATTAATTTATCAGTAATTATTTCCATTCTCTATACCTAATGTTCTTTCCCATTATTTCACATGTAGACGTTTGAATTTCAAAATAGTTCCGAACCGCACGATTGAGATACCAGCGTAAGATACCAGCGAATTTAAACTGTTTACCCGCGATTGGTGTTTAAATACCCGCGATAAAACTCTCTTTACCCGCGGAAGCCGTTCAAATACCCGCGATATAGCCTCGTTTACCCGCGATTCATAAAAAACCGTAGACCAAACACAATTTGCATTGCGTTGGTCTACGGTTCTCTTACTCTCCTCGTAAGGCGTTAATAAGCTCTGGCTTATATTCTCCACTACGTAGCATATGAATTTCATATTTATACGGTGCTGTTTTAGTTTTCGCATCACTATTTAGAGCAACAAATGGTGTTTCTAAAATCTTCGGTACCGCCATTAATTGCGGATGATGAACCACGTATTTTAATGCATCAAATCCGATATGTCCAAAACCGATATTTTCATGGCGGTCTTTACCTGCACCACGAACGTTTTTAGAGTCATTTATATGAAGAACTTTGATGCGATCTACACCGATTATTTTATCAAACTCGTTTAATACCCCATCAAAATCTTCAACAATATTATAGCCAGCATCATGTGTATGGCATGTATCAAAGCATACAGAAAGGCGCTCGTTATGTGTCACACCATCGATAATTTTTGCAAGCTCTTCGAAAGAACGTCCACACTCTGTTCCTTTCCCTGCCATTGTTTCTAATGCAATTTGCACGGGATAGTCCTGCGATAGTACTTCATTTAAACCTTCAATAATTTTAGCAATACCAGCATCTGCCCCTGCACCTACATGGGCACCAGGATGTAAAACTATTTGTGTAGCTTCCAACGCAGCAGTGCGTTCAATTTCAGATTGTAGGAAATCTACACCGAGACGGAATGTTTCTGGTTTTTCTGTATTAGCAATATTAATAATATAAGGAGCATGCACAACAATATTTGTCATGCCGTGCTCTTTCATGTGCAACAGACCATTCATAATATTAAGGTCTGCAATGGATTTTCGACGCGTGTTTTGTGGAGCACCTGTATAAATCATAAAGGTGTTCGCACCATAAGAAAGAGCTTCTTTACTAGAGCCAAGTAGCATTTCTTTGCCACTCATTGAAACATGTGAGCCAAGTAACATATTTATGCCTCCTTATTTTTTGCCGCGAGCTTTTATGCGACGTTCGCGTTTTTTAATTTTTTCCATTTCCCATTTCATATTACGTTTGTAGCCTGGTTTTACTTTTTTCGGCTTACGTACTAAAGATTTTGCTTTCGCATCAATCTCATTTTCGTGCTTCACGCGGTTTTTACGTGCATGACGCTCTTTTAGTTCCGACCATTCACCATCTTTGACATCCTTTTGTACAAACGGTATACCCATTTTCTCAATACGAGCTAATGCATCCTCGTCAGAAGGCTCAAATAATGTAATCGCTGTTCCTTTATTGCCTGCACGTGCTGTTCGTCCAACACGGTGAATAAAGAATTCTAGATCTTCTGGAATTTCATAGTTAATGACATGTGAAATTCCTTGAATATCGATACCGCGCGCTGCAAGATCTGTTGCTACGATATATTGAAACTCTAAATCGCGAATTTGCTTCATCATTTTTTTACGATCACGTGGCGTTAAATCACCATGAATTTGACCACAACGAATCCCTTGCTCGTTTAAATAGCCCGCAACTTGCTCTGCATTTTTACGTGTATTGGTAAAAATGACCGCTAAAAACGGGTTAATGCCTTCAATAACATCCTGTAAACGTCTGTTACGAGATTTCGAACGAACAGGTACAAGGACGAAATCAATACCTTCTGCCACGGGACGTTTATCGTTCATATGAACATGAACAGGCGCTTCCATGTATTTTTTTAAGAATGGCTGTAGACGTTCGGGAATTGTTGCAGAGAACACGAACATTTCAAGCTTTTCTGGCATTTGAGAAGCAAAGCCATCAATCTCTTCGATAAAGCCCATATCGAACGCTAAGTCCGCTTCGTCCACAACTAACATTGGTGCCGTATGCACAAATAACGCTTGAGCTGAAACAAGGTCACGAATACGTCCTGGTGTACCAACAACGATTTGTGGTTGCGTTTTTAACTTATCAATGGAGCGTTGTTTGTCCGTACCCCCAATAAATAATTTCGCTTGAATGTCTGTTCCTTCTATTAATTGATTTAACGCATCAAAAATTTGTTGAGCCAACTCGCGTGTTGGAGAGGTAATAACCGCTTGTACCTCTTGTTTGTCGACTTGAATGCGTTGTACGATTGGAATAAGGAAACTATGTGTTTTCCCTGTACCCGTATGTGCTTGTCCAATCGCACTTTTCCCTTTCAGGATTAGTGGAATAATTTCCTTTTGTATTGGTGTTGGTTCTGTGAAGCCAAGCTTTGCAATTGCGTCCTGCAAAAATGGCTGAAAATTATAATCAGTATATTTTGACATAATTCGTTCCTCCTTACATCTTTCCCATTGTACCATGATTCGGCCTTTTAGGGATGTTTACGTACTATTAACATAAGCATTTACAATATTCTCTTGTTTTTTTCATCGATGCAACGCTAACCCTTAACAAACTTACTTTAATTACGACTATTATGCAATGAAAAAAGTAAAGTGTGAAAAATGTGAAATAATTTAATGGACATTTCGTATTTTTTATGTCAATTTTTGTCCAACTAATGATTTGCATATTTTCCACATGTTAATATAAACATGAATAATAGTATTGGAGGTTGATAGTGATGAAAGCAGCAAGATGGTATAAAGCAAGAGATATCCGTGTAGAAAACATTGAGGAGCCTTCCATTGCATCCGGTAAAGTAAAAATTAAAGTACATTGGACAGGCATTTGTGGAAGCGATTTACATGAGTATGCAGCAGGACCAATCTTTATTCCAGTTGAACAGCCACACTCTATCAGTAAAGATATAGCGCCTATTGTAATGGGCCATGAGTTTTCTGGCGAGGTAGTTGAAGTTGGTGAAGGTGTTACAAAAGTAAAAATTGGAGATGCTGTCGTTGTCGAACCTATTCTCTCTTGTGGCGAATGTGCTGCTTGTAAAAAAGGGAAGTACAACATTTGTAAACAACTAGGTTTCCACGGACTTTCTGGCGGCGGTGGCGGATTGTCAGAATATACTGTGGTAGATGACCACATGGTACACAAAATGCCAGCAGGACTTTCTTATGAACAAGGTGCTCTTGTAGAACCAGCCGCAGTAGCTTTACATGCAGTTCGCCAAAGCAAATTAAAAGCTGGCGATAAAGCCGCAGTTTTTGGAACAGGGCCAATTGGTCTTCTTGTTATCGAAGCATTACGGGCATCTGGAGCTTCCGAAATTTATGCGGTAGAACTTTCAGCAGAACGTGCTGCAAAGGCGATGGAACTAGGAGCAACAGCTGTTATTAATCCGCAAGATGAAGATGCTGTTGAACGTCTTCATGCCTTAACAAATGGCGGTGTGGATGTGGCATTTGAAGTTACTGGCGTTCCTGTTGTTTTACAGCAAGCTATTGACTCCACTACGTTCGAAGGTGAAACAATCATCGTTTCGATATGGGAATCAAGCGCTTCTATCCAGCCAAATAATATTGTATTATCTGAGCGTACTGTGAAAGGTATTATTGCCTATCGAGATATCTTCCCAGCTGTTATGGAGTTAATGACCAAAGGATATTTCCCAGCGGACAAACTTGTAACTAAGCGCATTGGGCTCGATGATGTTGTAACAGAAGGCTTTGAAGCGTTAATGAAAGAGAAAAACCATATTAAAATTCTTGTCAATTCACAAAGCTAATATAGACCCTTTTATTGTAAGCAGATAGAGAAAATACCTCTATACCATTCTCTCTATCTGCCCTATTGAAGTTATACTTTACACTACTTATTCATTGTCCTTCATTTGTTTAAAGATAGCTAAATTCGCCATTAAGAAGTTCACTTTCTCTTCCCCAAATAGACCGAGCGCCCGCCCTTCTGTATTAGCCTCCACAATTTTTTCGATTTCCTTCTCTGACAGCCCGCTTGCATTGACAATTCGATCGATTTGAATGCGCGCTGCTTGCACACTAATATGTGGGTCTAAACCCGATCCGGAGGCCGTCATAAGATCAGCAGGAATGTCCTGTCTTTTTATAGTCGGGTTCGCCTGTAAAAACGCTTGAATATCTCCCTCTATACGTTTTGTTAATTCTGGATTGGACGGAGCATAATTGAACGTTCCAGAGCTCACGCCACCATAAGCTATCTCACCATTGTTATCTGGTACAATATCTTCTTGTGTATAAACATTATAGTTAATGGATGAAACGCGGCCCTTAAAAAACGCTGCTGATGTAAAGGCTTGCCCAAGCTTTTCCGAACCAACAGCTTTTCCGTCAACTTCCACAATGCTACCATTCGCCTGATGCTTAAATAGCCCTTGTGCGATACCCGTTACCGTCACAGGGTAAATTAAACCACAGACTACAAACATGATGAAAGAAACCATTATCGCTTGCTTGACATTGTCCCAAAATCTATTCATATTATTTTCCTCCTATAGACCAAGCATGGTTAACAGTGGCCCTGTTAGTAAATCGATCACCTTTATACCGATAAACGGCGCAAGGATACCACCTAGTCCATAAACAAATAAGTTTTTCTGTAATAATTTTGTAGCACTCATCGGCTTATACTTTACGCCTTTTATCGCAATGGGAATTAACATCGGAATAATCACCGCATTGAAAATTAAAGCGGAAATGATGGCACTTGTCGGCGAATGAAGTTGCATAATGTTGAGCGCATTCATTTCAGGTACTGCAACCATTAACATAGCAGGTATAATAGCGAAATATTTTGCCACATCGTTTGCAATACTGAATGTTGTAAGTGCACCACGCGTCATTAATAATTGTTTTCCAATCTCTACAACTTCAATTATTTTAGTTGGATTTGAATCTAAATCAACCATGTTGGCAGCTTCTTTTGCTGCATTCGTTCCTGAATTCATAGCAAGACCGACATTCGCCTGTGCTAAAGCTGGTGCGTCATTGGTACCATCCCCAGTCATCGCCACAACTTTTCCAAGTGCCTGCTCATCTTTAATCACCTTTATTTTATCCTCTGGCTTACTTTCAGCAATAAAACTGTCAACGCCGGATTCTTTAGCAATAGCGGCTGCTGTTAGTGGATTATCCCCTGTGCACATAATTGTTTTGATGCCCATTGCTCGCAATTGTTCAAAGCGTTCTTTCAAACCGGATTTTACAACATCTTTCAGATGGATGACACCCAAGATATTATGATTCAACGACACAACAAGTGGTGTGCCCCCAACAGCAGATACTTGATGCACTAACTGTTCCAAATTTGTAGGAATATGTTGTCCTGCTGCAAGACTATCTTGTTTAATCGTATCATAAGCCCCTTTTCGAATGATCGTCCCATCCTGCAAGTTCAATCCACTCATCCTTGTCTGTGCAGTAAAGGGAATATGCTCACTATATTGAATCAGTTGTTGTTCATCCGTTGTAGTTACCCCTAAATCACATGCCAATGATAAGATAGATTTCCCTTCTGGTGTATCATCTGTCAGCGAACTAAGCCATGCAGCTTGCATCAAAGTTTGTTGGTCAACTCCTTTGACTGGTAAAAACTCAGTTGCCATGCGATTACCGTACGTTATTGTGCCTGTTTTATCTAATATAAGTGTATCTACGTCTCCACAAGCTTCCACAGCTCTACCAGACATTGCAATGACATTAAACTGCGTCACTCGGTCCATACCAGCAATACCAATAGCAGAAAGTAAACCGCCGATGGTCGTTGGTATTAAGCAAACTGTCAGTGCAATTAACGTTGCAATGGAAATGTGTACATTTAAATAAGTAGTCATTGGATATAATGTCACGACCACTAATAAAAAGATGATTGTCAAGCTAACTAACAATGTATTTAACGCTATTTCATTAGGTGTTTTTTTCCGACTTGCTCCTTCGATGAGGGCAATCATTTTATCTAAAAACGACTCTCCTGGCAGTGAAGTAATTTCAATCATTAGCCAATCGCTTGTGACAGTCGTACCACCAGTAACAGATGAAAAATCTCCACTGCGTTCTTTTACAACTGGTGCAGACTCACCAGTAATGGCTGATTCATCGACTGTGGCAATCCCTTCAATGACCTCGCCATCATTTGGAATCACTTCCCCTGCTTGCACTAAAACAATATCCCCTTTTTTCAGCTCATGTGCCTGTTTCATCACTTCTGTACCATCCGCTAAAAGGACGCGTGCTTGTGTATCTGTCTTTGTATTTTTTAACGTTTGTACTTGTGCTTTTCCACGCCCTTCAGCGATGGATTCTGCAAAGTTAGCAAATAAAATCGTAACAAAGAGAATGATAGCGACAATGGCATTATAGAGCTGAGCATGCTCTCCTTCCGCGCCGCCAAGTAGATTAGGAAAAAACGATAACAACAGAACAAAAATAAAACCGATTTCTACGACAAACATGACGGGATTTTTTATCATCGTAACTGGATTAAATTTCTTCAATGCGCCTATCAATGAGCTCTTTACTAAATCGCTCGTGATAAAACCTTTTCTTACAGTTTCCATTTGATTCTCTCCTCATTAGGAATGTATTTGTAAATGCTCCGTAATTGGTCCAAGTGCTAATGCGGGTAAAAATGTTAGCGCACCAATCATCAGTACAATGGCAACAAGCAAAAATGTAAACATTGAGGTATCTGTTTTCAATGTTCCAACTGAATCGCTGTGCCACATTTTTTTAGCAAGTAGTGAAGCAATTGCTAATTGAAGGATAATGGTTAAATAGCGACCAAAAAACATAGCTAACCCTGTCGTCACATTCCAAAACGTTGAGTTATCAGCTAATCCTTCAAAGCCAGAGCCATTGTTGGCAGATGCTGAAGCAAACTCATATAGTACTTGCGATAAACCGTGTGCCCCTGGATTTGTAATACCAGCTACCCCAGATGTTGTGGCAACAGCAAGCGCAGAAAACAGTAGGATAATTGCAGGATGAATTAAAATACAAAGTGCTATTAACTTCATTTCCTTTTCCTCAATTTTCTTTCCTAAAAACTGTGGCGTACGACCAATCATTAAACATGCGATGAAAATCGTTAGTAAGACATACATCATCATATTCATCAGCCCAACACCCTTGCCCCCAAATACAACATTTAACATCATATTAAACATCGGCACCATTCCACCAATTGGGGTTAATGTATCGTGCATGTTATTGACCGAGCCCGTTGTAAAGGCAGTTGTGACTGTAGTGAAAAGGGCAGATTGGGCTACCCCAAAGCGCATTTCTTTTCCTTCCATACTACCAAGCTCCTGAGTAATTCCCAGGTTACTAATAAGGGGATTACCCGCACGCTCAGCAATATACACTGTCACTAACCCTATAAGAAATAGCATACCCATTGCAGCAAAGATCGCTAGCCCTTGCTTGCCGAATATTGTTTTTTTCTTTCTATAAGCAACCATTAGACTAAAGGCAACAACACAAGCACCTGGTAGCAACATCATAGATAGCATTTCTACGATATTTGATATAACCGTAGGGTTTTCAAAAGGCGTTGTGGAATTAGCACCATTAAACCCACCTCCATTTGTACCTACATGTTTAATAGATTCAAGTGAGGCAACTGGTCCCAATGCGATATCTTGCATTTTTCCTTCGATTGTTTGAACGGTTTGATTGGCACTGAATGTTTGAGGTGCTCCTTGCGATACTAAAATAATGGCAACTACGATGGAAATAGGCATTAATACACGTGTAATCACACGCACAAAATCTACAAAGAAATTGCCTAATGTATCACTTTTTGCAACTAATCGTCTACAGAACGCCATACAAGCAGCGTAGCCAGTCGCTGCAGATGTAAACATCATAAAAATAATAACAAGCATTTGTGACAAATAACTTAAACCAGATTCACCACTATAATGTTGTAGATTGGTGTTGGTCATAAACGAAATGATGGTATTAAAAGAAAGTGATGCCTCCATATTTTCTATATCATTTGGATTTAACAGCAAAAAAGATTGAATGCGTAAAAGAATGTATCCGATAAAAACCATAAAAGCATTTGAAATAATTAATGACAATACATATTGCTTACCTGTCATATCCACTTGTTTAATGCCGCATACCTTATAAATCACATGATCCACTTTATCCATTAATGGATCGAGCCATGTTTTTTTATGCATTGTCACACGAAAAAGATAATGGCCGGTCAGGATAACAAGCGGTAAATAAATAATACAAACAATGGCTATTTGCCACATACTCTATTCCTCCTAAATACCTATTAATATTTTTCCGGATATAATAGGGCATGCCCTAAATATCCAAAAAGCAATATAAGTATTATTCCAATAACAATCCACATAGCAATTCCTCCCCTTACTCTTCGACTAGCTTGTAGCACCAAGTCGTTAACGCATATAGACTGGCAAAACTAATGAGTAATAAGCCAACCATATATAAATCCATCAATTGCATCACCCTTCTCTCTATTTGATGTTTTTATCATACTGACTTTCAAATTAATGTAGTGTTAGGAAATCGCTTCTTTGTATTAAGAAACGATAAAGGTGTTAAATCTTTACACTTTCTTAATGGCAGATAACGCTATAATACAAATGAGGTGAAGGATGATGGAAAAAATGCGCCCCACTCCCGAAGAGCTTTTAACAAGGTTTCATCAGGAACAAACAACTGTCGGTAGATTGAAGATATTTATTGGGTATGCAGCCGGCGTCGGAAAAACGTATGCTATGCTAGATGCCGCACATTTAGCAAAAAAACTTGGAAAAGATGTAGTAATTGGCTATATAGAGCCACATCCTCGACCAGAAACATTAGCATTACTTGATGGGCTTGAACAAATACCTACTAGAACAATCCATTATAAAGGGAGAACTTTCCAAGAATTGGATATTGATGCGGTATTGGAGCGTAAACCGGAAATTGTCCTTATCGATGAGTTGGCTCATAGCAACGTTCCGGTTATGCGACATACAAAACGTTTTGGAGACGTGGAAGAATTACTAGCAAAAGGCATTCATGTCTATACAACCGTTAATATTCAACATATTGAAAGTCTTCATGATGTTGTAGAAGAAATTACTGGGGTAAAAGTGCGCGAACGTATTCCAGATTATTTAATCGATCAAGCCGCGCTCATTAAAATTGTAGATATCGAACCTGATGAGTTAATTCAACGCTTAATAGAAGGAAAAATATATTCCAAACAACAAGCTGAAAAAGCGTTAGCATCTTTTTTTCGCAAACAAAATTTAGTAGCACTGCGGGAAATTGCCCTGCGTAGAACGGCAGATACGATTAATTACAAACAAATAAATGACAGCGAATCGATTAGGCAAACGACACAAATTGAAGAGCATATTTTAGTTGGTATTAGTAGCTCCCCAACCAACGCAAAAGTCATTCGCACTGCTGCCAGACTTGCTCAAGCCTTACATGGTAAATTCACGGCGCTTTATGTACAAAAGGTGAAAGAAGGTGACGATAACGACGCGAATTCCGAGCGGTTACAACAGCATATTAAATTGACCGAACAACTTGGCGGACATGTCGTAATCGTGCAGGAGAATGATGTCGCAGCAGCGCTTGCTAATTATGCTCAAATGAGTGGCGTCACAAAACTGGTACTCGGCAGGACGGTGATGAAAAAGAAATGGTGGCAGCCCAATGCAAAAATCATCGATCGACTCAATGATTATGTACCAAATCTCGCTATTCATATCGTGCCAGACCAAGAAAACGAACAATTTTATTTTCCAGATCTACGCAATCGACTAACTTTTGAATGGTTAGATTTGTTGAAGATGTCCGTCGTGTTTAGCTTGGCGTCATGTTTAGCCTTATTTTTCTTCACAATGGGCGTCAGCGAATCGAATATTATTACAATTTATATTCTTAGTGTGTTAATTCTTGCGATTTGGTCATCTGGATGGCTCATGACTATTATTAGCTCGGCTGTAGCTGTACTATTATTCAACTTTTTATTTACAGAGCCACGATTTTCACTGGAAGCATATCATCGAGACTATCCGATGACATTTATGATTATGTTTTTCTCTGGCATTATTACAAGTAGCTTAACGAAAAAGATAAAAGAGCAGGCCATCGTAGCCGTCCGAAAATCCTATCGAATGGAAGTGTTGCTTGAAACGAATCGCAAATTACAACACGCTAAGTCCATTGAAGATATCATTACAGAAGGCATGTCTCAAATTGTTAAATTAGTAGAGAAACCTGTCCAATTTTTTGAAATAGAAAATAACATGATTGCTAAATCTGTTTTTTTTCCAACACCAACTCTATCAAATACTGAAAATACGAAAGTAGCTACCCTATTTAAAAATACAAATGAACTAGGCGTCGTTCATTGGGTCATCAACAATAACCACTTTGCTGGCGTGTCAACTGACATTTTCCCAGAAGTAAACGGCTATTATTTGCCCGTTCTTTCAAGTGGCAGTGTAAAGGGTGTCGTTGGCATTGCGCTTTCAAAGCAAACCCCATTACCAGCATTTGAACGCCATATTTTAAATGCCATTATGAATGATTTTTCGTTTGCGTTAGATAAATGGTATTTGCAAAACTTAAATGAAAAAGTTGCAAGAGAAGCTGAACTTGAACAAATGAGAGCAAATCTTTTGCGTGCTATCTCGCATGATTTACGGACACCACTGACTACGATTTCTGGGAATGCGGATATATTGTTAACAAATACAGTTCAAATTCCAGATATAGAAAAAACTCGGTTATATGAAGATATCTATAAAAATTCAAGATGGCTTGTGCAAATGGTCGAAAACTTACTAGCCGTTTCGATGTTAGAGGATGGACAATTTGCCCTCGAGATGCAGTTGGAGCTAGTGGAGGATATTATTCAAGAGGCGTTGCTACATGTAATTCCACGCAACAATACGCATCATATTTCTTATCATGTAGAGCCCGAATTAGTCATGGCTTTGATGGATGCACGTCTGATTATTCAAGTGCTTATTAATATTATTAATAATGCCCTAACGTATACACCTGCTGGTAGTGACATCTCTTTTATCGCAAAAGAGGAAGGCGAATATGTACATTTTAGTATAGCTGATAATGGACCAGGTATTGACGATTCATTAAAAGAAAAGCTGTTTGAACCATTTATCACTGGGAAAGTGCAGCGCAGTGATAGCCGAAGAGGCTTAGGGTTAGGATTAGCATTGTGTCAGACGATTTTAACTTTACACGATAGTAAATTAGTAGTTGAAGATAACTACCCGAACGGAACCATCTTTCGTTTTACTTTAAAAAAAGGAGTTGTCAGTATCGATGAATAAACGGATTTTAGTCGTTGAAGACGACATAGCAATTGGCAATTTAATTAAAATGACCTTAACTACCCAAAATTACGAATTCGATATTATGCAAGATGGTTCAAGTGCTTTACAAAAAGCCATAACGTTCAAACCAAATGTAATTATCCTTGACTTAGGATTGCCTGATATGGATGGCCTAGACTTTATTCACAAAATCCGCAGTTGGACACAAACGCCGATTATCGTTGTTAGTGCCCGCGGTGCAGAGCTCGATAAAATTAATGCGCTTGATGCAGGTGCAGATGATTATGTTACAAAACCTTTTAGTGTCGAAGAGCTACTTGCACGCATTCGAGTAGCTTTAAGAAGAACGGTCAGCGAACATCAAATAGAAAATGAATCAGCCGTGTTTGTCAATGGTCATTTAGAAATTGATTACTTGGCTAACACAGTGTTTGTCAACGGTGTGGAAGTACATTTAACCCCCATCGAATATAAACTATTAGTCGTGCTATCCAAGCATGTAGGCAAAGTGTTGACACATAACTTCTTATTGAAGGAAATTTGGCAAAATGTACTACAATCGGACGTCCCTAGTCTTCGAGTTTTTATGGCAACCCTGCGCAAAAAAATAGAAGATAATCCATCCCAACCAAAGTACATTCAGACACACGTTCGTGTTGGCTATCGCATGCTTCGTTATCATGATGATGACTAAAAAACCGATAGGGCAAGTTAGCAAGCGCATTTACCTCTAGTAACCACACTCCTATTGGGGAAAAGTCCGTTATGCCTTTGAATAAGGTGCCAGTTACATGACATGACACCACTTCATTGGCGACAGACAACTTCCCCTATTGGATTGTCTCCTTTTAACTTTCTACCTGCTTTAAAGGAAGCATGACTATCCCCCAACCATACTTATAGCTTAAAGCGACTTTCATATTGTTTCCTACTGTAAACCTCTTATTGATAGATTGCATAAAAGGTGATACTATATTATTTATTTTGACAATGATTATCACTCACAAGGAAGTAGGTAGATTTCATGGACCTTCATGCGGTTCAATTGGGTGAAAAAGTTAAAGTTAAAGACCTACAGCAAGTCGATGCACTCTTAATGAAACGTTTAAATGCATTTGGCATAAAAGAGGGCTGCCAAGTATGTATGGTTCAAAAAGGTTGGTTTTCTGGCGCCTGTATAATGGAATGCCAAGGTCAGAAAATCGGCCTGCGTAAAAAAGACTTAATGAACATAAAGGTAGAACAATTATGAGGCGATTAGCTTTAATAGGAAACCCTAATATTGGAAAAACATCATTATTTAATACATTAACAAATTCATACGAATATGTTGGCAATTGGAGTGGTGTAACGGTTGAAAAAAAGGTAGGACAGGTAAAGAAGCTCAATAAAGAAATAATCGATTTGCCTGGTGTTTATACACTTAATCCTATTTCTAGAGATGAAAGCGTCGTTACTACATTTTTACTAGAAGAACAAATAGATGGGCTTTTAAATATTATCGATGCATCCAATTTTGAACGAAATATGCAACTAACACTCGATTTGTTAGAACTAAGAAAGCCTATTATTATTTGCTTAAATATGATGGACGTTGCGAAGAAAAAAGGCATCTCCATTAACATAGAGAAATTACAAAGTACTTTAGGTGTACCTGTAATTCCAATTGTCGCTCGTACAGGAAAAGGCATCGAGGGGATTTATCAAGCATTAGAAAGCACTTCCCAACTCGAACAACATTTTACGTTAACATACGATACCCCTATCGAAACAGCCATTACAACGATTGAAGACCTGCTACAAAATGTGGCTGCTGAGCAAAAAAGATGGTGTGCGATTCAATTTTTAATGGGCAATCAGGCTATCGATGCTTTTTTACAAAACGAGGACTACTTGCATAAAATACAAACGATTCGAACGGCACTAGCAACTGAAATAGGCGAGTCGTTAAGTGGCGCCATTACAAATCAACGGGACAGCTACATCGCAACCATAAAAAATGAATTGGTCATTCAAGAGAAAAGTGAAAAACAATGGACCGAACATATAGATAAAGTTTTAACACACCCTGTTTTAGGTGTGCCAATCTTCTTAGCGTTGATGTATTTCATGTTTCAAGCAACGTTTGCTTGGATTGGGGGGCCCCTTTCAGATCTTTTGGATCGCTTTGTTGGTGGACCTTTTAGTGAAACGGTTTATAATGGGTTAACGGCAATCGGCGCATCATCTTTTATTATTCATTTAATTTGTGATGGTATTATCGCCGGTGTTGGAGGGGTAATCGTTTTTATTCCTCAAATCTTTGTCTTGTTTTTCTTTATTTCTTTACTAGAGGATTCGGGCTATATGGCAAGAATTGCAGTCGTTATGGACCGTCTAATGGAATTCTTTGGCTTGAACGGGAAAGCTTTTATTCCCATGATTATCAGTTTTGGTTGCAATGTTCCCGGCATTATGGCGGCTAGAACAATTGAACAACCAAAGGAAAGACTTTTAACTATTCTTGTAGCTCCCTTTATGAGTTGTTCAGCTCGGTTACCGGTTTATGCTTTGTTTGGCGCAGCATTCTTTGCAAAACATCAATCATTGGTTGTCTTATCTTTATATCTATTAGGAATTGTAATAGCATTACTTGTCACAAAGTTATTGTCTATGACACTCCTAAAAAATGAGACGTCAGTTTTCTTTGTGGAATTGCCTTCCTATCATATGCCCCAGTTTAAAACCCTTTGGCGTTCAACATGGGAAAAAGGGAAAGGATTTCTTCGCAAAGCTGGGACAATTATCTTTGCGGGCTCCGTTATCATTTGGCTATTATCCTATATAGGACCACATGGCACAAATGTAGCGATGGATGAAAGCTTTCTCGCAATGATTGGCGGCGCTTTTGGGGTCCTCTTTATACCACTTGGATTTGGGACATGGCAAGCTGGAGCATCCCTTATATCAGGCTTTTTAGCAAAAGAGGTAATTGTTTCAACAATGGCAATTATTTATGGTGTAAATGAAGGTGTATTATCGTCCACTATGACAACCCATTTTAATGCATTAAGTGCCTATACCTTTTTAGTTTTTGTGTTGCTCTACATGCCTTGTTTAGCAACGGTTGGCGCTATTAAAAGAGAAACACAATCTACTAAATGGACGTTATTCGCTACTATTTATCCGTTTGTTGTTGCCTATTTAATTGCACTCGTTGTTTACGCAATTGGGAATCTATTTATTTGAGGTGTAGAAGATGTCGATAATCATCAATGTAGTCATTGGCAGTATTATTTTTGGCTATGCAGGGGTTACTTTATATAAGAGCATTAAGAAACAGAAAAAAGGGAAATGTGCAGCCTGTTCTTTACAGAAAAGTTGTACAACCAATACATGCGCACCTCCGGCTAAAATAAACGATTCCAATCAACATTAACATAGCAACTTTACAAAGGTATTAAAATAGGCATGGCTCCCAAGTATAGGAGTCATGCCTTTTGTATTTCGCATATGAAACGACAACGTATTAGATATTAAATTTATTGATAACTTCTTTCACTGATAACGCTTCCTCACTTAACGATTTAGCAACCGTGTTAATCTCCTGTATAGTTGCCACTTGTTCTTCAATGGTCGCTGCAACGGCATCTGACTGTTCAGCAGCATGGACAGCAGCGGAAGACATTTCATTTACCGAGGCGGCCATTTCTTCTGTACTTGCTGAAATTTGTTGGGTTGAAGCCGAGACATCTTCAATTTGGTCCGTCATCTCTTCAATAGATTTTAAAATATTATCGAAGGAATGTTGGGCATTGCGAATAAATTTCACGCCTTCCTCAACATTGCATACTGTTTCCCCTACCGCCTTTTCCACTTCTTGCGTATCTTGTTGAATAAGCGTTACTAGCTCGACAATTTGTTTTGCGGATTCTTTGGATTCCTCTGCTAGTTTGCGTACTTCATCTGCAACAATTGCAAAACCTTTCCCATGCTCTCCTGCACGGGCTGCTTCGATTGCGGCATTAAGTGCCAACAGATTCGTTTGTTCCGTAATAGCAGAAATCACTTTTGTAATATTAACAATTTCAGCAGATTGAGTACTTAGCTGATCGATTCGATCACTTGTTGATTGAGATGATTGTTGAATAATCGACATTTGCTTTTCTGCAATTTGTAAGGTTTGTTCGCCTTCGTTTGCAGCAGATTGTGTACTAATTGCTTTTGTATGAAGCATTTGTGTAGCTTCTGCAATACGTTGAACACCTTGTGCAGTTTCATCCATCGCTATTGAACTCTCCCGCCCAGTTGCAGCAGATTGATTATCACTAAAAGCCATTCGTTCGACAAGATTGGCAATATCGTTTGAAGAATGTGATATCTCGTCCGTACTAGCTGCTAATTGCTCCGCTGCGGAAGTGGTATGTTCCACATTCAATGTCATGTTATGAATAAGTGAATGTAAATTAGATTTCATCAAATTAAATGAATCTGCTAATTTTCTTATTTCATCATTTGTTCGAACTTCTATATCCTTTTGACATAAATCGCCTTTTGCAATCACTTCAGCCGCTGCCGCCAATTTATTTACTGGCACAACAATTGAACGAACTAACAAGACGCCAACTGCTAAACAAATGACTAAAATAATGCCAAATATCCATAAGAACACGTCTCTATTATGGTCGACAAGATGTTCAACATTGTCTAATTTTTTTTGCATTTCGGCAATGCTATCTTGTTGGAATACATCTACTTTTTCATTAATTTCTATTGACGTTGTATCAAATTCAAGCATTATTTGATTACCAGCCTCATGGCCACCTTCTATATAACTAGTTGCCATTTTCTGCCCAGTGCTATAGTAGGCATCAAATGCACGTTTAATCGTATCTAATTTTTCTTGCTGTTGGGGATGAAGGCTTTTCAATTGTTCTAAGTCTCGATAAAAAATTTCACTATATTTTTGTGCCAAGTCAAACCCATCATCTAAATTATTTTGGGCACGTGTGGCACTAATATCCGTTAAATACTGTTGTACCTGCACAACTGACAACTTCATTTCATCTGCTAGCAATGTAGATTGAAATGTCTTTTCCTTTATTACTTGTATTTCCTCTAGCTGCGAAGATGCATTTCGTTGTTGAACAATCCCCATTACTAGAACAAGCAATATAATAATACCAAACGATAACACACTTCTTAATTTAATTGTCACAAAAAACCCTCCTCAATTGGACCCGACTATTACAGTTTTGTAAAAATAACAAACCACATTTACATAACTGTAACATATTTCTTACAATCCAATCGCTATTATTCATTTTTCCACTAATATAATCCATAATACACATTCTTTTTGCCTAAGTTAGCACTTACCAACAAATTATTATACGCTTGCTCAAGTAAAAATATTGTGTATTTTTTTAGAATTTTATTTACAAAGCAGTTGATGGAACGATGTTTTTACAGCTATTCTTTCATGATTCCTTACGATTTCTTCCACTTTCTAGTTATTAGTCGTTGTCGAACGCTAACATCAGCGTCTGCATATCATATCTATAATCAGGTATGTCATCAATGAAAAACGTACAATGAAAGGAGATCATTATGGTATTTAGACCACCTTATCAATTCCCTATGTATCCAAATGGCATGCAAATGCCTGCGCAAATGCCCATGCAAATGCGGATGCCAACACCTCCACAAATGCCACCGCAGTCCTTTTACCCGCCTGGAGGCTTTCCTCAACCACGAATTCCAGGTGGCTTTCCAATGTCTGGGGGCATGAGGGGGGCATTCGGAGGGCAAATGCCGACACCACCTGTACAGGAGCCTTCTAAAATCGGTTCATTTTTACAACAGGCAAATAGTTTATTTAACTCTGCCAAAACGTATACCCCTTATATACAACAAGCAATGCCTATGGTAAAAAACATTCCTTCACTATTAAAACTATATAAAGGTTTTTCAGGGCTCCCTGCAGCTGGAGCGGCGGCGGGTGCGGCAGCGGCAGCAACTGATGCAGCCGCTGCTAGCAATGTCGCAGGTTCAACAAGAACTAGACGTTCAACACAACAAAGTGCGTCGACTACTCCGCGACAACCACTTCCATCGAAGCCGCGCATTTTCCAGCCACCTATGGAGTGAACGTTTCTTTGTATTCGCCGTGCCTGTCCGTTATAATGTAGGTAGGTAAGCTTGAAAGGAGTCACAACCATGCAAGTATTAAAAATTAATCCACGTGGCTATTGCTACGGTGTTGTTGATGCGATGGTCATTGCACGTAACGCCGCACTCGATAAAACATTACCAAGACCTATCTACATTTTAGGGATGATTGTGCACAATAAGCATGTTACAGATGCCTTTGAAGAGGATGGTATCATTACACTAGATGGTGATAATCGCTTAGAAATTATTGAACAGGTTGAAACAGGCACTGTTATTTTCACAGCACATGGTGTTTCACCTGAAATTCGTGAAATTGCGAAACGCAAAGGCCTAGTATCCATTGATGCTACATGTCCTGACGTAACAGTAACACACGATTTGATTCGTGAAAAATCAGCTGAGGGCTATGATATTATTTATATCGGTAAGAAAGGTCATCCAGAGCCAGAGGGGGCAATTGGTGTTGCTCCAGACCATGTTCATTTAGTACAATCTTCATCGGATATCGATGCATTAAACTTAACGAATGATAAATTGCTCGTCACGAACCAAACGACTATGAGTCAATGGGACGTTGCACATTTAATGGATAGTTTAAAAGAAAAGTTCCCACATATCGAAGTTCATAAAGAAATTTGTTTAGCGACACAAGTACGTCAAGAAGCAGTTGCCAAACAAGCAGGGGAAGCTGATTTACTAATTGTTGTTGGTGATCCAAAATCTAATAACTCAAACCGTCTTACACAAGTATCAGTAGAAATTGCTGGCACACCTTCGTATCGTATTGCAGACGTTTCGGAGCTTAAAATTGATTGGTTAAAAGGAATTAATACTGTTGCTGTCACTGCCGGTGCCTCAACTCCAACCCCTATTGTAAAAGAGGTTATTACTTTCCTTGAGCAATTCGATGAAAAAGACGAAACAACGCATACGATCCAACGGACGGTGACACTTGATAAAATTTTACCAAAAATTAAAACGCCTAAACCTGTCGATAAAATTATGCCTTACTAATTGACTTAGGGCGATGTTAAAGTACTTGAACAAAACGAAAAAGTGTTAGATTGATTGTCATCAATCTAACACTTTTTTGCTACGCCGTTGTTGTCCGCTTCGGCGCTACTTTCCGCTCAGCACACCTTAGTGTCATTTACTAAAATAATAATTAATTGGGCGACCAATGCCACCGTAATGGACATCCATCGTAATTTCCTGTTGTTTTTCTAAATAATCTAAGTACCGTCTTGCTGTTACACGCGCAATGCCCACCCCACTGGCAACATCTTCTGCTGATGCACCGTCCACTGATTGTAAATAATGGACCACTTTTTCAAGTGTTGCTCGATTAAAGCCTTTCGGCAACGTTTTTTCAGACTTTTCTTCATTTGCTAGCTCACGTTTTTCTTGCTCATTATGATAATGGAATAATTGATCGAGCTCTCCTTGCGTAAATTCTCTTTCTGTTTGCATTTGTTGCTTAAAGCGCTTGTAATTTTCCAGCGTTCCTTGTACGCGCTCAAATGAAAAAGGCTTCATGATATAATCGAAGACACCAAGGTGCAAAACTTGTTTAACGGTTTCCATATCATTGGCTGCTGTTACGGTAATAACGTCGACTGGTATTTTCAATTCTCGAATTTTCCGCAAGCTTGTTAGGCCATCCTGCTCTGGCATAAAAATATCCATAAATACAAGGTCTGGTTGTAGTGAACAAATTTGCTCTATGCCCTCTACGCCGTTTGAGGCTTGTCCTATTACCTCAAATCCGGCTACTTTTTCGATGAATTGACGGTTTACTTCCCGCACCATCGGATCGTCCTCTATTAATAACACGTTTATTTGTGTCACTGTCAAGCCCTCCATATACTCTAGTACAACTCATTAGCGAAAAAATCGCTGTATATTAAGAATGATAAAATGTTAATAAAAAGCTCGTCCCTTTGTTCGGCTCACTTATTACTTCAATTTCACCCTGTCCTTTTTGGACAATTTCTTTTATTAAATATAGTCCAATTCCTCGACCCTTTTTTTCTTTCGTCGAATAGCCATTATCAAAAATATGTGCCTTTACTGCCTCTGACATGCCGACACCGTTATCCGTTACTAATATTGCCAGTACATCTTCATCTTCATCCACCGAAATATGCACAACCTTTTCTTCCATCGGACTATCCTTTAATGCATCAAAGGCATTTTCGATTAGATTTCCAAAAATAATAACAAAATCGTGATGATCTAAATTTTTCGGAAATGTTGTCAGACGACTAGCTCTGTCTATTTCAAGTGTAATCCCATGCTCTTTCGCATGAGCAATTTTACTGAGCAATAGACCCGATATATTTTCATTTTTAATGCGCTCATTTAAAAACTTCGTAATTTCATCATGTTCTTCTTTTACTTGCGTTAAGTAAGTAAGTGCCTGATCATAATGGCCAAGCTGTAAAAGACCAGCAATCGTATGCAATTTATTTTTATGTTCATGCGTTTGGACACGTAATGCCTGTACAAACGCCTTTACACCTGTAAGTTCTTCGGCTAGCTTTTTCACTTCTGTACGATCCTTGAACATAGCCACCGCACCAACGGTTTCACCATTTACCTGTATAGGAATCCGATTGCTCATAATACTATGATTATTGATATAAAGTTCACGATTATATAGTGGGCGATCTAGCGCTAATATCTCGGGTAGACGTGTATCTGGTAATACTTCGAAGATTTTTTTGCCTATTAATGCCGAAGGTCGGTGTGCTACGCCTAATATATCACATGCTTTTTCATTAAAGATTGTAATTGTAAATTCTTTATCAATGGCAATAATTCCCTCATGCATTGCGTTAAATGTTTCAGTTCGTTCCACATACATTTTAGCAATTTCGTGTGGTTCTAATCCAAACATTTGCTTTTTCATATGTCGCCCTAAAGTTTGAGCACCCCATGCGCTAAATAACAATGACATAACTAATGTAATGATTAGCTCTTTTTGTATAGACGATAGTAGCTCGCTAACTGTTAACACACTAAACCCTACAATCACTACGCCAATTTGACGTCCGTCATCATTCATAATCGGGACAAAAGCACGCACCATATCGCCATGTTCACCATGCGCGATTGATGTATAATAATGCTCCGAAAATGCCGCGTTTAAATCACCTGACTGTGATATGGTCCCTATTTCTTCCGAGTTCGGATGGGAATACTTGCGTCGTTGCATATCGAGAACCACAATATACTGTGCTCCGTTAATATCCCGAATTTCTTCCACAACAGGATTAATATGTTTAGTTGCTTCTAAAAAATCGCTGTTTGCAATGGCCGATTTTAATTCTGGTAACTGTGATACGGTTTTTGCTACCAATAACGCCTGTTCTGCTAACTTTTCTTTTTGCTCGTTCATCACAAACCCTAGTAAAAACGTACCACCAATACTAAAGGAAAGCATGAGTATAAAAAAAGTAAGAGACATGATTTTTCCCTTCATCGATAATTTTTGAAATTTCAATATCATTGCCTCCTTCTTACTATGTATTAGCTTTCTCCCTATGTTAGAATAACAAAAACATGTGAAAATACGAATCAATTGGGTGTATTATATGAAAAATTTTATTTTTGGAACGATTGCCACTGTTTTCGTTTTAACGATTGTATTTAGTATACAGCAAGGTTTTCTGTTTTCGAAAACCTTGCCGTATGATGATGAACAAAAAGGACTCGACAAACAAATTACCATCCATTTAAGTCATGTTGTAGCGGAGAATACGCCGAAAGGACAAGCTGCAACTAAATTTGCAGAACTTGTTGAAGAAAAAACAAATGGTAAGGTTAAAGTACATGTCTATCCAAATGCCTCGCTATATAACGATGAAAATGAATTCCAAGCGTTACAAGATGGAAAAGTTGAAATGATTATCCCTACTTTTTCTAAAATGACTTCTTACCTACCAGATTGGCAAGTACTTGATCTGCCCTATCTTTTTCATACAGATGATGAAGTACGTGAAGTTTTGACAGGACCCATCGGTGAACAATTACTAGATGAGCTGAAGCCTTTTAATGTTCGCGGCCTCGGTTTTTGGCATAATGGCTTTAAACATTTAACTGCCGAGCATCCAATTCATTCATTTGAGGATTTACAAGGGTTACGCATACGTACCATGCCAAGCAAAACACTTGAAAAACAATTCAGCTTAGTAGGTGCAACGCCAGTATCGATTTCCTTTAGTGAAATTTTTACTGACCTTGAAGCACACGCTATCGATGCACAAGAGAACACGGCATCTAATATTTTTTCCAAAGGCTTTTACAAAGTTCAAAAAAATATGACATTAACTAAACATGGTATTTTAGGTTATTCGGTTTTAATGAATGAAAAATTTTGGGAACAGCTACCACCCAAAGTTCAAAAACAACTAATGGAAGCGATGAAAGAAACTACTGACTGGCAATTTAAGCAAGCAGTTTTTATGAACAGCAATGATTTACGTAAACTACAGCAAGAGAACGATTTTGAAATTTACACAATGAGTGATGCAGAACGACAACGATTTCAAGAAAAACTAGCTCCTGTCTATGATTTCTATAAAGCAGATGTCAAACAGCATCATATACTATCTGAAATCCAAAAAATTGTTTCTCCCTAAACTTTTTGGTCATTTTGGCTAAATCCTCACTTTTCGTGAGGATTTTTTCTTTTGTATTATAATAGATTCAATAATTTATAATCTACTATAAAACAGCCTTCAACCCTTGATATTACTAACTTCCAAACTATCGAAACGAAAAATGAACAAAATGAACAATAGAAACTTTACGGTCATAAAAACTATTGTCGGAAAATTTCAGCTATGATAACCACATGAAAGCGTTCACAAATTATACATTTTTCAAGGGGGAAGTATTATGCGTATAAATTTTAAAAACTTAACGGTACAAGTGCTGATTGCCATCGTACTCGGTATTATTGTTGGAGCCGCATTCCCAGAGTTCGGTGCTAGCTTAAAAATACTAGCTGATATATTTATTAAATTAATTAAGATGTTAATTGCACCTATAATTTTCTTAACGGTCGTTATCGGAATTGGTAGCATGGGCGATGTGAAAAAGGTCGGAAAAATTGGTGGGAAAGCATTAATTTATTTTGAAATTGTCTCTACTTTCGCACTTGCGATTGGCTTACTTGTAGTAAATATTATTCAACCTGGTAAAGGATTTAATACTGATGCAGCCAATGCTGCAGATGTTGCTCAATATACAGAGCAAGCTGCTGCTGCTGAGCATGGATTTGGAGCATTTATAATGCAAATTATCCCTGATAATGTAGTTGGTGCACTTGCAAATGGCGAGTTATTGCCTGTCTTATTTTCTGCAGTATTATTCGGTTTAGCTGCTGCTGCTATAGGTGAACCAGCAAAACCTGTTATCAAATTTTTTGAACACGTTGCAGATATTTTCTTTAAAATTGTCAATATGGTGATGAAAATTTCTCCAATTGGTGCATTTGGTGCGATGAGTTACACAATTGGGAACTTCGGTTTAAAATCGCTTGGTAATTTAGGTTTCTTAATGCTCTCTGTGTACCTTACAATGTTCCTATTTATTGTTGTCATTATTGGTTTAATTACACGTTACTTTGGCTTTAATATTTTTAAATTTATTAAATACATCAAAGATGAAATTTTTATCGTAATCGGTACTTCTTCTTCAGAATCTGCGCTACCTTCTATGATGCGCAAATTAGAAAATTACGGTTGTTCAAAACAAGTAGTTGGACTTGTTATGCCAACAGGTTATTCTTTTAACTTGGACGGTACTTCCATTTATTTATCCATGGCGGCTATTTTTATTGCCCAAGCTTATGGGGTAGATTTAGATATTTGGCATCAGCTTACTTTACTAGGGATTTTAATGTTAACTTCTAAAGGTGCTGCCGGTGTCACAGGCTCAGGCTTTATTACGCTAGCTGCAACACTTGCTGCATTCCCGATGATTCCTGTAGAAGGTATAGCTCTGTTAATAGGTGTAGACCGCTTTATGTCTGAGGCTCGTGCTGTCACTAACCTAATTGGTAACGGTGTAGCAACAGTTGTCGTATCGAAGATGGAAAAAGAATTTGATACGGACCAAGAAAAACGCGCTCTTTCAGGTGAAATGATTCACAACGCTTAAACATAAAACATCCAATCTACTAGTAAAGTTAGTAGATTGGATGTTTTTTTATAGTAAGTCAATCCTTTTGCTAGTTTTCTTGCACGCCCCGTGTCTTAAGAAATTTTGTAGTCAAGCGAATCAGAAAAGCACTTACTATTGCTATTCCCAAAAACGACGTCACTATAAAAACGATCGGGGAACCTATAAAAACGAACATCACATCAGTATGACTTTCTGCTACATATCTCTCCCCTAGTTTTACCTTTCCGAAAATCTCTTTACTATATGACCATCCATACATAATGAAAACGAATAGTATATGTAGGACTAACGAACAAAAAAATGCCTGCACAGCCGTTTTCAGCATAAACTTTTCCTAGTTCGCTGAAACATAGGAAAGAATGTACACCAAATCATCAATTTTTCCACTTCCCTTTTCTATGGAATAAATAACTATTTTAACATAAAAAGAAAAACCGTAACGCCTTCATTAGTAGCAAGAAGTTCGGTTTATCTTTTCTCTAAAAGGTTAAATATGTTCAAAATGGTTACTTTATTTCTCCTTCCAACACTTCAATCACTTCTTTTAGCGTATTGATTGTGCCAACATTGCCAGGGAAAATGATGTAACATGAATCGGGAAATTTGCTTTCTTGTCCTATTTTCCATACGGGAATTCCGGGTTTTATTTGGCCAGCTACTGTCGCACGCTTAACCGATAGTCCAATTGTTCCCACGCTTGAAGAAGTAATTCCGCCTTTTGCAACAATGTATTTTGGCTGTACCTGTAAGTTGTAAACAATACTTGTCACAGCATTTGAAATTTTAACGGCTAATTGAAGTTCGTTTTCACCTTGGTTTTCTCCTAAATCTAGCCTCTCGCGACGAGTGTAATACACTACAGATTTACCTGCACTGATTAACTCTTCGCAAGTAGTGCGAACACGTTGAATCTCTTGTTGAAACTTCTCATCATCATGTACAAGATGAACGTCAAGCTCTACCCCTGTGACAAGACCACTATCCAGAAGTGCGTATAATTGGTCTGTTGTTTTTTGCACATGGGAACCAACTACAATCAGTCCCCCGCTGGACGACTTATCTGTCATCAGCTCATCTCTTGATAAAAGTGGCTTATATGAAATACCGCCTAAAACTTTTGTTAATGAAGCGGCACTCCTAAAAATAAATGATTTCCCTGCTTTCATGACTTGAAGCAAGGCAATAACAAATACTTCAACATCACTATAAGCTGCTGCATTGACAACGATTTTCCTAAAATTTTTTGCAGCTAGTAATTGCGCTTGTATGGCTTTCATATTTTGTGAGCGTAAGTCTTCAAGCGTGATATAAATTGTATCTTCTTTTGTATAAGCACCTTTTGTTTTTTCTTCAATCCATTCGCCCAAATGAGAGGAAACAAAACCAAAAGTACGGTCTTTTGCAAATTCAGTTTCACCTGCTGGAACAAGTTCATCTCCATACTGAACATAATGAATATTATGGATTGTTAAACGACCGCCTTCTTCAAAAAAAGGAATAATAATTTCCCCATCAAACGTTGTATCAGAAATTTCTTCAATTGAAGTTTTCAATGTTTCCGTCTCTAGAGGGTAATGGCCTCGCAATGTGGAATCCCCTCTACTAATCAACACATAAGGCTTTCCTTCTTGCAAAGAAATAGCATGTACACGGTGTGCGATGTCCCGATGGACGACTGCTGTTTCCTCTGCTGAAAAACTGCGGGAGTTTGTTAACAGAAAAAAAACCTGATTCTTTTCGCGAAATCCTTGCTTAATGCTTTCTTCTGTCCAATCCGTATAAACCGAAACACCATGAACGGTTTGAACACCGGTTGGGTCATCATCAAGAACAACGATTTTATGATGAAAACTCCTTAGCTCATCCTTTAATTTTAGTTGAATTTGCTTATGATTCGCTTCAAGAAGGCTCGATAACACTTCCGATGTTTTTTCTTTACCACGATTATTGCCCCTCTCTTGAAACTTCAACATTCGCTAATTTCTCATAATGTTGAACAATGCTTGCGTGATCCAATCTCTCTTTTCCATCTGCCTTTAAACTATAAAAAATTTCTAAAAGTTGCGCCGATAATGGCAGTGGAACAGCTAGCTCATGTGCAGTATTCATTACATTTTTTATATCTTTCAGATTAATGTCGACACGGCCACCCGCTTGAAAGTTTCGATTAAGAATCATTGGAATTTTAGCATCCATTACGGTGCTTCCCGCAAGTCCTCCACGAATTGCCTCGTACATTTTCCCCACATTAATACCGGCTTTTGTCGCTAGCACAAGTGCTTCGGAAATAGCAGCAATATTTAAATTTACAATGATTTGATTGGCTAGCTTTGCTGTAGTGCCACAACCTGGATCACCAACATGGACAATGTTACTCCCCATATTCCCAAGAATGTCTTTTACCTTTTCAAATACCTCTTCCTTTCCACCAACCATAATTGTCAATGTTCCATCAATTGCCTTTGGCTCTCCACCACTAACTGGTGCATCAAGGAAATGGACGCCTCGATTGGCAGAGAGCTCAAACATTTCTTTTGATTCTGACGGTGTGACTGAGCTCATGTCGATAATAATCATATCCCGACGAGCACCTTCCATTACCCCATGTTCGCCGAAAATAGCTTGGAAAACATCTGCCCCTTGCGGTAGCATTGTAATCACCACATCACTTGTTAATGCTACTTCCTTACTAGAAGTTGCCTTGTTAGCACCATCTTGTGCAAGCATATCAACTGTGGTTGTATTTATATCGTATACAGTCACATCATTACCTTTTTTTAAAAGGTTGCGAACCATTGGTGCCCCCATAATGCCAAGTCCAATAAATCCTATTTTTTTCTTCATTTTGACTTCAGCTCCAATCTAGTTGTTTATTAATCAGTGATAAATACCTTTTTCGTATCTAAAGCAACGCTATTAAACAAGTAAATTATAACCCTGGTAAAATCCCTTGGAATATGCTGAGAATGTAGACGAATAGTAATACGGTTACACCTGATAAGAAGCCCCCAATTGTCCAAACTCTTATTGTTTCTGTTATAGATAAACGTCCAAATTTACTTACTACCCAAAAACCTGAATCGTTAGGAAGTGATAAACCGACCCCGCCTGCACAAATTGCAAGACCCAATAGGACTGGCGATACGCCAAGTTCCGTCGCTATCGGACCCATGATTGCAGATGTTGTCACTAACGCCACCGTGGCAGACCCAAGCGATGCACGAAGAATTTGCGAAAATAAAAATGCAAGTAATAAGGCAGGCACATTAAGCCCTTGCATCATAGCAATAAGTAAATCACCAATGCCTGTTTCTTGAACCACTTTACCAAAGGCACCACCTGCTCCAGTAATAAGGATGACCAAACCGCTTTGATTAAACGCTTTGGCAAACACAGTTTTAGAATCTTCCTTGATGTATGGCTTTAAGGCAAACATTGCGACAACTAAACTAATTAACAGTGCAACATTTTTATCTCCAATAACGGAAAAAAAGGTCGGAACGAAATGTTCTGGGTTGCCTCTGAATAGTAAATTCATGAATGTGTTCGATAAAATCAAAATAATTGGTAAAGCGAGTATGCTAAATGAAAGAACTGTTGAAATTTCTTTTCTGTCAGCAATTGTGCTATTTCCTTCAGACATTTCATAATCATCAAGACGTCCATTATTTGCAATGCGCTTCCCGATAAACTTTCCATACATGACGCCACCTACGAGTACGCCAGGAATGGAAACAAGCAATCCATAAAGAAGAAATACTCCGATATCCGAGCCTGTTTGGTCAGCAACCACTAATGGCCCTGGTGTCGGGATAATTAAACTATGGGCAGTAATTAATCCAATCGAAAGAATTGCAACAAAAGTAGAAAGTGCTATTTTTGTTTTAAGAGAAATATTTTGGATTAATTTATGTAAAATAATAAACGCTGCATCAAAGAATACAGGAATTGAAACAGTAATCGATGTCATTGCAATAGCGTAAGGAGATTTTTTCACCCCAAAGACGCTTAGCATCCCAGTAGCAATTTTATTAATGGCCCCTGATGATGCTAAAAATTGACCAAATAATATTCCAAGTCCGATTAAAATACCAACACCAGCTAGTGTATTGCCAAATCCGGTAGCGATAATGCCAGGGATTTCTTTCGCAGGAATGCCTGACAATAAGCCAAGACCAAGGGCAACCACTAAAAGAGAGACAAAGGCATCCCATTTGAATCGAATAATAAGGACAAATAAAACAATTAAAGCAAGAACAAATCCAAAAATGAGTGTATGACCTGTTAACATTGTAGTGTATCCTCCTTAAGTAAAAAGTTAGTTAAGGTGACAACGCTTACATTTTATTTATCATTTACTTCTTCATTCTAGTAACAGCTAATCTTGAACGATTAATGGATTCTTTTACATGACTCCCTCCGATTGCAACAACCCTTGTAAATAAGGTGTCAATTAAAGCAAGTTGCACGAGGCGACTGACCATCGCATCCGATCGCTTTTCTGTCTCTTGCGCCTGCGTAAGAAGCAACGTATCAGCCATTTGAGCAAGCGTTGTGTTTGAATTCGATGTAATAACAATGACAAACGCTCCACTTTTTTGACTCATTTTCACTACCTCTATAATATTGACTGTTTCTCCAGAATGCGATATGACAATGACAACATCATCTTTACACATATGGTTAGCATAAATCGCTTGGTAATGTGGATCCTTTACAGCAATTATCGTACCGCCCATTCTCATAAATTTATGAGCACCGTCTTCTGCAATGTTACCAGAAAGACCTTGTCCGAAAAAAAACACTCTGTCTGCTTTTGAGATAATTTGAACCGCTTCTTCCATCTGTTGAACGTTTATTTTTTCTTTCGTCATCGACATCGCTGTGGCAAGCTGATCGGCCATTTTATCGAAAACGACATCAGCAAGATCTTCATCCTTAATCTCATTGTAATTCCCTATTGATGTGATACCGTTATTTACTTGTTCTTGAGCAAGTGCTACTTTTAACTCTTGGTAACTAGCATATCCAAGCTTTCTATACAGTCGAACAACACTCGGCTCACTCACCTTGCTTAATAGTGAAAGTTCGTTCATTGACAGCAAAAAGGGTTGCTCATGCATTTTTAGCTGCTCGACTACCTTCCTCTCAGAAATAGTTAGCGAGCTCATTTTGCTATTAATTCTTTCTTCAAAGCTTAACAATTGAAAATCACCTCCCAAATTTATTTGTAATTTTACTACAAAAAAAAAGCATGATACAAGTTTTTTTAGAAAAAAAGACATAATATTGTTATTATTATTTTAATTTAATCATATATATATTAAAAAATGTAGTGAAATTACAAAAAAGTGAAATGCCGTTTCACAGGAAGAAATAACATCGATTCGGAGCAGACAGCATGCACAAATTTAAAATGATTCCCAACACTCAATAATGAAACCTCCAGTCTTGCTTACTCGTATAGTAAGTAAATTGGAGGTTTTTTTATGGCAACATTTACACTTACATATTCCCAAGCATTTGATAGACCGTCAAAGTACCCTATCCTAAATAGTCACCATGAAACAGTTTGTATTCTCCAACCTGTCGAACGTTCCAATATTGTAAAAGTACTGAATGTAGCTGCACTAGTAGCAACACAACAATCGTTGCCACATCGCTATGAAACGCGCACTACGAAAGGAGAAGCTCTTTTTCAAGTGCGTTCCACACTGATAACACAAGGTGTAAGCCATCACTTAATCATGCCAGATGGAAGCATGATACCTATTCAGCGAAAAACGGTTCAATTATTGGAATCTTCCTATTCCTTTACAATGGATGGTCTCGTCTTTCGCTTTGAGAAAGACTTTACTTCAACCGCATTTTTATATTGCAATGATGAAAAAATTGCGAGTGCAAGCTTTGTAGATAGTGGGATTCGTCGCGAAGGAATTGTCTTTAAACTGTTTCAATCAGATGATACTTTATTTGTCGCTTTAGTAGCCTCACTTTTTCAATCTCTATTTGCCATAGGTAACTAACGACACATATGCTATAATTTGAGTCATGCTATATAAATGTGAGGTACAGTATGAACGGTCAAAATCGAAAAGATATTTATCCGGGCCTAGAGGTCAATATAATTCTTAAAAAAGATCAGCGAACAGGTGTTAAAACGAGAGGTATCGTGAAAGATATTTTAACCAACTCCTCGAACCATCCACATGGTATTAAAGTTCGTTTAACAGATGGCCAAATAGGTAGAGTGTGTGACATACTACAAAAGTAAAGAACGTATAACAAAAGAGACTGTTCTAATAAAGAACAGTCTCTTTTGTTTGAAATTGTGTGAGAATTGTTTGAGTGACTGGCACTTAAATTTGGACTTTTAATTCCTTTACATAGACAGCTGTTCCTGTGATTGAAATGTCCAATTCACCATCTACTTTGTTTACATGAACATGGACGCGACCATCTCGGTCAAGCTCTTGACCTTGCTCAACAACGAGTGTTTTTGGATAAAACACTTCAGAATCGATGTACTTTGCGTAATATGCTCCCATGACGCCTGAAGCCGTCCCCGTTACGATATCTTGTATTGTGCCAGAGTATGGCGATGAAAAATGTCTAGCATGCATATCTGCCGACTTATCGAATGCTTGTAAACAAAATGGATGTAACGATGCTGTTGGCATTTCTTGTAATATAGACGGAAATGTAGCAGTTTGTGGACTCATTTTTTCAAACGAGGCTAAGTGCTGGACAGGTATTAATAAAGTCCATAAGCCTGTGCTTCCATAGACAATGGGTAATTCTGCATGTAATTCATCTTCGTTTAAACCAATCGACTGTGCAAGCGCTGCCTTAGAACCGTTAAAATCTACGAATTGTGGTGCCGCATGTTGCATTGTTATGTATAGCTTTTCCTCTTTTTCTTCCAGCAGGATTGGCAATATCCCCGCCTTCGTTTCAATTGTAATGCTTGATTTATTTGCTAAAAACCCTTGTGTATGTAGAGCATAAATGGTTGCCATTGTGGCGTGTCCACATAAATCCACCTCGTGCCCTGGTGTAAAATATCGGATACGTATGTCTGCTTGATTAGATGGCAAGGCAAAGGCAGTTTCATTAAAGCCTACCATTTTAGCAATCTCTTGCATTTCTTGCTCACTGTATTGGCTTCCTTCCACTACAACCCCAGCAGGATTCCCCTTATTAGGCTCCGTACTAAATGCATCATAATGTTGAACAGTTACTATTTGCATAAACTTCCCCACTTTTTGTTAGAATGTTATCAAGGTATTTGCCAGAACTTTTTTCTAATGAATTCCGCTACCTTTATCATAATGCATTTGATTATCCAATGGAGAAGTTTCTTTGAATTTTCATAATTGTTTGGGTGACTGGCACTGTCATTTTATTTTTATCGGGCGCTCCAAAGCGATAAGTTCTTCGTCCAGCGCTGATAATTGACTTTCCACTACATATTTTGCATCTGAAATGGCCGCATTATAAATATATGGAGCAATATTCTCTTTTATAAAATCAAATACCCTTTCTGCATCAAAATCGGAAATATCCTCTTCACGTTGATTATAGAAAAAGCGTTGTATATCAGCGATGATTTGTTCTTGTTGCTCCTTAGTTAAACGAATAAACACAATTCGCCACTCCCTTCTGCATTGCGTTAAATCAAGTATAGACGAAGGTAGAAATTTGTATAGTGAATTTTTATTTTTATTACATTTAAATGTAGGTTGTCATGAAGCCCTGGAACACCAGAACAATATTCCACCGTTTCGCTTCTTTTACATAAATGGATTCAAATTTATACTTCGATCACAAACACTTACAAGCCTTTCATCATGCGTTGCAATAATCACACTAGCACCGTTTTCACTACACTTTCTTAGTAGATTAATAATGACTTCTCTGTTCATTTGATCAAGTGATGCTGTTGGTTCATCCGCATAGATAATTGAAGCCTTCTTATAAATTGCACGCGCTACGCCTAGTCGCTGTTTTTCTCCTCCTGATAACACAGCCGCCATTTCCTGACCTCTTTCCCCAAGTCCAACCGTATGTAGAATTTCCTCCACAATCTTTGCCTTTGCTTGTTGCTTATTTAATGTCACGTTATAACTAATGTTTTCATCCTCAATAATCCCATAATCTTGATAAATAAATGCCGCTTTATCTTTCCAAAAACTTGTTTTTTCTTTTTCCTTCCATTTACTAGCATTTTGATTTTCTATTAGGATGTCCCCGCTATTAACTGATTGGATAAGCCCTAAACAATTTAACAGTGTTGTTTTGCCACTACCAGATGGACCGGTAATGGCCATCATTTCATTCGGGTTGATCTCAAGAGAAATATTAGAAAAAATCGTTTTGCCACTAATTTCAATGCCAATATTTTTCGTTTGAATAATCATATTCATTACTCCTTTAAGACATTAATTGTGCCGATGACTCGTACGATAAAATGCTTGTTTTGCGGAATTTTGAAAGGAAATGTAACTACCTAGCCAATATAAGATTCCGACAAGCAATGCAGATGAAAGTATAACGCTAAGTTGCATATAGTGGATAAAATAACCAATTATGGAACCGATAATTGTTGTTAAAATGATTGTCATTAGTTGTCGCTTTAAAGCCGGTCTAATAATCGATGTGTATGGGTAACCAAAGGTGTGCAAGGTAAAAATACGTTTACCATTCGTGCCTGCCCACAGTCTGCCATTTAATATAGCAGTCAACAGCATTGTTACGACAATAAGTATTCCTGATACAATATAGTAAACGTATTGTTGTTTAAACCTTTGAGCCGTTTCCAAAGCAACGTCTGCTATCCCATTAATCGACGTGATAGAAGGTTTCATAACGGAGTTAGCTAAAGCTGCTTGTAAATGATTCTCATCAAAAAAAACGATATTTCCACTAGAAGCTAAAGATATTAAGAACCCTTTCGTTTTTACAATGTCTGTTAGCTGACCATCTATCAGTATAACTAACGGATTTTCTGCTTGCACTGTTTCCCCTGCTAAACCAACATTTGGTGGTAATGCAAGAAATTTCATTCCCACATATTCGTAAAAAGTTAAACCTTGCGCTGGATAAACATCATTATGTTTCGTCCATAGCGGAATTTGCCCTTCTAAAAAGGAAGCCAATTCATCTGGTAAATCTTTAACATTTTTTGCAATGAGTTTCCCGCCCTTGCCTTCTGTTTCCACACCTATTTCTAGCAAATCAATCCAAGCTCGATCTGTCATAATAATATGATCATAGCCACTCATCTCAGATGGCTCTAAAAAAATCGCTTTATCAATAACGTAAGAAAGGCTTACATTATTAGCTTTTTGCATTTTAGAAAAAAAAGCTTCTACCTCGGGAAGTGTCGACTCTTGTTCTAATGAATCCAAGTCAGACATGGATAGCCGAACGATATTGTGCATTTTGTCCCAAAGCGCATAGTCTTTTGACAGTTGATTGGTTATTAGTATAGATGTGATAATGGTCGGGATAACAATTAGCGATAAAATTATAACAAGAACATGACTTAGCTTTCCCATTATGGAAAACCGCTTCAACGGAATTTGTCTTTTGGCTATATGGGCAGCTTTTGGACTAGCAATTAGCGAAAGCAATGCTGTGATGATGGCAACGCCAATTAAGAATAGTATTAGACAAAGTAGTAGAGGATTCAATACGAATGGAATTTGTCGAATGTCCTTTACGACACCTACATAGCCTAATGAAATGAACAAACCTAACAAAAATCCGACAAAGATAAAAGATAAAATTGTCGTTGTATCCTCCACATGGATTTTCCTTGTTTTGACACCGCCTAATAATCGAATAGACCTTGCTTTTGCGTGTTGAAATATCCACGTACTAATGGTCGTTACTAATAACAGCAAGGAAGCGAGCACTGCATTTCCTGTACCATTTTGAAATAAGTATGCAAAAATGATTCTTAGTATAGATGGTTCTGGAACCCATAAAAGCCCAATTTGATGCTGTTGCGCCCAATCATTTACTGCTACTTGAAAATCTTTTCCAGCGTTAAAAGCATAGGTGCCTGATAAAGAACGGGTGCCTATTTCTGCAGTTGAAAGCAAGTCACCTGTTAGAGCAGATTCGAACCACTTAATCGCATTGTGCTCTATAAGCAAGCCATGAAATGCTGGTTTAGCAGTCCCAAAATAAATAATATCTTTTTTATTGTCGTAGTTTTCTGGATCAACTGAAGTTTTGACTACAATTGCATTATATTGATCTGTTAGTCGGTTAAGATCCGCAACCAATTGATCTTTTACAATAGTGGTTTCAGCAAGATTTAAATCAAATTGATTCGTAGTGCCTAATGGCAACCGCTGTTGGACAAGTGACGTATATTGAAAAATAAGCAGAGACAGCATCATTACACAAATCAAAGATGTCAGTTGCACTGCTTTTTTAAGCATAACCACTCCCCCTAATCTTTTATTGAGAAGCTTGGAAAGCCTACTGTGAAAGACATTCCAAGCCCCTAAAGGATTAAAGCTTTAGTACTTAATCGCATACCCAATAGTAATATCGATCATTATGGGTAGGTAACTGCACCGCCCAAAGTTCAGCAATTGATTTTTTTCCTGCTCTAGTTTCAGCTGATCTTGATATATTACCATTCAGATTTACCGTGCTTCCATGACAGCGATCCACTGTGTAGTAGGAACGCACTTTAACATCCCAAAATCCATACTCCCAAGTGCCACCTTCATTTGGATATTGTGTGATTGGTCCTGGTGCTAGCCATTTACGAGAAATGTCTCCTCGGTTGAATGGATCACTTTGTGTGGCAACCGTAGATGATGCAGCAAATAGAGGATCATTAGCATTATAAGACATTGCCAAAACCCCAGATGGCAATAACAATAATGCCACCAACGCTAACACTACTATTTTCACCCTCACAGTTTTTTGGCTAACATATGGCTCACCTCCTTTCATTTGACAAGGAAGAATTTTGCATAATAGCTATGTTTTATTAAGTACTTTACTTTTTGAAAAATTTATCTCTATCCAAATAGGTGAATACGGAAAATCCTAAAATGCTAAATATCGCAAAAACCGTTATCCAAGTAGGCTGACTATCATAATTCCTGATTAATATTATTAACGAAAGAAAAATTAGCATTAGAGTAAGATACGGTGCTGGAATCTTTTTAATTTTATCGCCTCTTTTCATATAGAAATATACCTCCTATTTCTAGCATTTTGTTATCGTCAACACTGTTCCATATTCCTACAATTTACATTCTCAATGGATTCTCATTTAATTATTTTTTATATAGCATAAGATGATAGAAAAATCAATATTTTTTAAATATTTATATAACAATAAAAAAATAGTAGATTTATCTGTAAGTCCATAGCAAAAAAACGCAACCTTTAAAGGAACTTCCTTTAAAAGTTGCGTTCATTCATACGCGAATCATACTATTTTTTACATTCAAACGAATAATTTGTTGCTAGAAAGCTCTTTTCTTTTGACACGATGGCTTTGCCTCCATCGTTTTCACATTGCGCAGTCATGGCATTTATTTTTTTCTCATTCATCATATTTGTCATAAGTGTCATACCGCCACCAAACACAGCAATTAGTAAGCCGATAATAATCCATAACTTGCCTGCATTATTCCCAGCAGGTTTCCCATTTGCCACATGTATTCCCCTCTCTTAAACAAATAAAAATGGTTCTGTATGAATAGTAGATTGGACAAATTCTACTCTATATTTTTTGGTCTCACACAATGTTGCCATTTTTTTCGCAACACCCGTAATCATTACTTTTTCAACATGATGACCTGGGTCTACAATTTGCAAACCAATTGCTTGTGCATCCTGTGCCGTATGGAAATACATATCGCCTGTTAAAAAGACATCGGCACCTGCACGCTTTGCCGTATAAATATACTTATTTCCATCTCCACCTACTAGTGCAATCTTTCTTACTGTTGACTGCAAATCGCCGACAACACGAACAGTTGGTACATCTAGTTGTTTCTTTACAAACTCTGCAAAATCTTGTAACAACATTTCTTTTGGTAAATAGCCAACACGACCTAATCCCATACGATTCGTTTGTTGCTCCAAGCGAATGATATCATACGCAGGCTCCTCATATGGATGGGCATTTAACAGTGCCTTCAATACGCGGTTTTTAATGGACGCGGGCAAAACCACTTCCACTTTGACTTCTTCCTCGACATGTAATTCTCCAATAGAACCAACATGCGGATTTGCCCCTTCAAGTGCACGGAAACGCCCTTCTCCACTCGATGTATAACTGCACGCTTCATAAGAACCTAAACGACCTGCTCCCGCTTTTGCTAATGCCTCACGCAGCACGTCTGCATCGGCAGTCGGTACAAAAACGCTTAGTTTTAAAACATCCTCAGCATACGTTTCTTGTAAAATAGAGCGATTTTCGAGCAGCAATGCATCAGCTAATAAATCATTGACGCCACCTTCCGCTACATCTAAATTTGTATGTGCGGCATAGACCGCAATATCATGTTTAATAAGTTTTTCGTATAATTGTCCAGCGGGATTGTCCGTACGAATATTCGCTAGTCGACGGAAAATAGGCGGATGATGCGCTATAATCAGTTCACAGCCTTGGGCAATCGCTTCGTCTGCTACGGCGTCATTCACATCTAATGTCACTAATACTTTGTTTACAGGTTTATTTAACGTTCCAATGGCAAGTCCAATTGGATCATTCTCCATACATGCAAGATGCTTTGGTGACCATGATTCAAATAGTTGTATAATTTCCTGACCATTTACTGATTTCATGCTATAAAACTCCTTCCACTAAATCAAGTAGTGCTGTTAATTCTGCACGTTTTTCCTCAATTTCAAGAGTTGGCTCTGCCCCTTCAATGGACTGTAAAACACGTTGCCAATTTTCTTTTTCTCGTTGCCATTTCTTTAAAAAAGCTGGTGCTTTACGTAACAATAATTTAGGACCAAATAAGATTTCCGATGGAGATAACGTCATCGCTCCTCTTTGTAAGACAAGAATTTCGTAAATTTTTTCATCTTCTTCTAAAATATCTTCATCGAGAATGGCCCAATTATTTGTTAAAGCCCATTCCCGGATAACTTTTGCATGAATATTAGGTTGCAAAATCAGACGTGTAACACCTTGTAAGCTTTGTGGATGTTTCTCTAATATCGACACAATGAGTGGTCCACCCATGCCAGCTATTGTTACAGTATCTACATGATCAGTTGCCTCCACTGCAGCTAAGCCATCTGCCAGTCTAACAGTAATTTTCTCCGTTAACCCTTCTTTTTTTACTTGTCCTAGCGCCGATTCATACGGCCCTTTTACAACCTCGCCGGCTACTGCGCTCGCAGCAATCCCCTTATGAATTAAATAGCATGGTAAATATGCATGATCACTGCCAATATCTGCTACAACCGCACCAGTTGGAACAAATTTTGCCACTGTTTCTAAACGTTTTGATAATTTTTGTGCGTTCATTTTAAACCGCCTACCTTATAAATATAGAGTCCACTCTAGTATGTATGATGTTGAACAAAAAAACAAATGGAGTTGTCTCAGATTTTTGAGCAACTCCATCATAATAGAAGCTGTACTAAAAGCGTAGAGACACTTTTTAGTACAGCCATTTTTTAAAACTATTTTAGAGTAGAAATGTACTCAGCGATTGCTTTTGCTTCCGCTTCGTTTTTCATTCCTGGTGTCATAGGTGTGCCTTCGATACCGTTTGTTAACACGTCTACGATACGAGCTTCATCTAAACCGTGTAGGTTTGGACCAACACCACCAGTTAAGTCACCACCGTGACAACCGATACAAGTTTGTACTAATGCAGAACCATCATCATTAGCTTCTGTAGTTTCGCCACCGCCCTCTTGTTCAGCAGCAATTTCTTTCTTGTTATCTGCGCCTTGTAAAGACATGAAGAAAATAAGACCTATACCAAATGCCAGAATCAAGATGTAAGGAACGACTGGATTGTTTTTCATATGTTTCCCCTCCTCATAATAAGTCTACTTCTATTATAATATAGAATCAGTCAACATCTAATATTGTACTGCATTAAACAAGAAACGAAAAGCCCCATTCGCTAAGTTTTCCTTTGTTTGTAACAATTTCGACATTTCTGTATCAATTGGATAAATTATGTCTTGTTAAACCCAAAATATGGACTGATAATGTACCTTCTAATAACTCAACTCTTTCACTTCTCGCCAATATTTTGCCACCATATTGGCAATCATATACGTCCAATGAAAAATTTAATAGCTGTCGTATAAAACCTTTATGTCCTATTATGCTGTTGATTTATCCTAACAATTTCACAAATAGGTTATACTATTATTTTGATATATTATTATTCGATGTTTTTTCTATTTTTTCTTCTATTTATACTTTTTTAAAAAAGTCATACTACTATATTACAAAAATAAAATACACTGCTATGAATGAAAAGTTCGTCATAGCGGTGTATTTTTTTACATAAAATTATACAAATAATAACCAATAAGTGCTAATAACCCGAGACCACCAGATACTGTGAAATAAAGCAACTTCATTTTGATACCTGATACTAGCCATACCCCACAATTTGCAGCGATAATGACAAACAGCACAGTATTATTTCCACTAAAATATGTAGTATACATGCGAATAGATAAGCTAAATAACAAGATAGCAGCAATAATATGAAAGACAGGTGCTAATAAGTTATTTTTGGTCGCAACTCGAAAAGCCATTATGAATAATGTAATTGTAGCAATGGCTACAATACCTGTTAATAAAAGCAATAAAGAAGTGACTGTAAAATAAATATACAAGAGCAGTAGCATACCCAAGCATAATCCCACTATGAAGAACATCATTTTTCGTTTTTCTAAAGGCAATACTGCCTGTTTATGAGTTGCTTCCTCTAGCTCTTCCACATCATTTCCCTCTGCATAAAGAGTGGCTAGAAAGTCACAGTAGTGCTCTGGTAATAGCTTATTTTGCTTCCAAAACAATATCTCATTTAAAATAATTTTTTTCCGTGGATTTGTCATCGTATTTTCTCCAAACATTGCTTAATAATGGTTGTACTACAATTTTATCTCACAATTAAAGAAAGAACATCTGTAAAAAGTCGCAAAAAACGGAACTTATCATCCGTTCAAATTATGTATTTTTACATCTCTTATATCATTATGTTAAATTTACATGGTTTAATAGTGTTCAAACTGCTAAATGCCCCAAAGAAGGACAGCTACTTTAAAAATAGCTTATAAACAACAAACCCCGCTACAAAATTTAAGTGGCGGGGTTTGCATATATAAGTTTGAAGTTCTGTTTTACTCTAAGAAATCTTTTAAACGTTTACTGCGAGAAGGGTGGCGCAATTTACGAAGTGCTTTTGCCTCAATTTGACGAATACGTTCACGTGTTACACCAAATACTTTCCCTACTTCTTCTAACGTGCGTGTACGTCCATCATCTAAGCCAAAACGTAAACGTAGTACGTTTTCTTCACGGTCTGTTAATGTATCTAATACATCTTCTAGCTGTTCTTTTAACAATTCATAGGCTGCATGATCAGAAGGAGATTGAGCCTCTGAGTCTTCAATGAAGTCCCCTAAATGTGAATCGTCTTCTTCACCGATTGGCGTTTCAAGAGATACTGGTTCTTGCGCGATTTTTAAAATTTCACGTACTTTTTCAGGTGTTAAATCCATTTCCTCGCCAATTTCTTCTGGAGACGGTTCACGACCTAAGTCCTGTAATAATTGACGTTGCACACGAATTAATTTGTTAATTGTTTCTACCATGTGCACAGGGATACGTATTGTACGTGCTTGGTCTGCTATCGCACGTGTAATCGCTTGACGAATCCACCATGTTGCATAAGTGGAGAACTTAAAACCTTTACGATAGTCGAATTTTTCAACTGCCTTAATAAGTCCCATATTCCCCTCTTGAATTAAATCAAGGAATAACATTCCACGGCCCACATAGCGTTTGGCGATTGATACAACAAGACGTAAATTCGCTTCAGCTAAACGTTTACGCGCTTCTTCATCCCCTTGCTCAATACGTTCTGCCAGTGCAATTTCTTGCTCAGCAGAAAGTAAATCTACACGACCAATCTCTTTCAAATACATACGAACAGGATCATTAATTTTTACCCCTGGTGGTACGCTTAAATCATTTAAATCGAACGTTTCTTCGTTAGCTTCTTCTTTCATTAAGCTTTCTTCTTCAAATTCTTCTTTACCGATAATTTGAATGTCTTTATGTTTTTCAAGATCTTCAGCGAAATGAAAAACTTCTTCATTTTCCAACTCATAGGGCAGTAATTTCTCTGAAATTTCTTTCATTGAAATTTCACCTTCTGTTTTCGCCTTTTCTTGTAGTAATTTTTTTGCTTCATCTAATGTAATTTCTACTTCTACCTCTTTTGAACGTTCAGACTTGTCCGCCATAAACCTTCCTCCTTCTAAACAACCGAATCGGGTTAAATCGCCGATAACGATTTTCTTAAATGAATAATCTGTTGGGCGATTTCAAGTGCACGCGCATACTCGTGCATCTTCTCCGCTTCCTTTGACTCATGCATCTTTTGATGAATTTCCTGCTCAATTCTATATTTTTGAAGCTGTCGAATAGAATCTGTAACCTCTGACTCTGCTTGGTCTGGATCCCTTTCCACTAAAGCAGCTTCCATCACAATTTTGCGTAATTCAGCGTCATCTAATATCTCGACAAAGCGCTGATAATCTGGATGACCATATTCCTCATAAAATCCTACCAATCGAACAAAAACTGCCATATATGCATCTCGTACAAAAGGCTCTTTTTGCTCACTACGTAATACCCTGTCCACTACATCTATATTATGAAGCATATGAGCCAGTAATAAACGTTCGGCACGTTCTGCTGCGTCCATAGGCTTTTGTCGCTGCGTGACTGGCATCGAAGGTGTATGCGTTGGCATTTCCACTTTCGCAGTGCGTACCTGATTTGCCTCTAGTTTTCGGAATTGGGCATAAATTGCTTCTTCCGAAATCGTTGTTTCATTCGATAGCTGTCGGATATACAAATCTCGTTCAATTGGTGAGGAGCTACCCACTAATTGTTCGAGTACTTCTTGAATATATTGAAGCGTATCATTTTCAAACTGAAAATTCTTATTTCGTCTAGCATGCATCATCATAAAAGCAATATACGTATGTGGGTTTTCCAAAATCTGTTCCTTAAAAGCCTGTCCACCTAGACTTTGAATATACTCATCAGGATCTAGTTTATCTGGTATCACCGCAATATTCACTTTCATGCGCTCCGTTTGTAATAACTGTGCCGCTCGTTTCGCCGCATCAAATCCAGCATTATCACCGTCATAGCAAATCGTAACTTGCTCTACTAAGCGCTTTAGCTTTGTGATATGCTGATTCGTAAGCGAAGTACCCATTGTTGCTACGGCATTTGTTACACCAACTGAAGTTGCAGCTAAAACATCCATAAAACCTTCCATCAACACTACTTGACGATTTTTTCTAATAGAGGTTCGTGCTTTGTCTAGGTTATATAGCACTTCACTCTTTTGAAAAATTGGTGATTCTGGACTATTTAAATATTTTGCCTCTTCACCTGTCGATGACAGAATTCGCCCTGAGAAGGCAATAATTTTACCGTTCTCATCTCGAATTGGAAACATAATACGTCCCCGAAAACGATCAAAATAGCGTTCTTCTCCTTCACGTTTGATTACTAGACCACTATCTGCGATTTCTTGTAAGTTATAACCTTTTCTTTCAAGCAATATCGTTAATGCATCAAAGCTTGGGAGAGACCATCCAATGCTATTAGATTCGATAAGTTCCCTTGTAAATCCTCTTTCTAGCAAATAATTTAAAGGCTCTTCCCCATCTTCTGTGTTCAGCAATAAATGATGAAAAAAATCTGCCGCAAAAGCATGTGCTTCTTTCATCCTTTCTTCCGCTTTTGAAATCTTTGTCGTCGCTTGAGGCAAAGTTGGACCAACATCTAAATGTACACCCACACGTTCACCTAGTTTGACGACTGCATCTGGGAAAGAAATCCCTTCGATATCCATGACGAAAGTAATGGCATTACCGCCTGCACCGCAACCAAAACAATGAAAAATCTGTTTGTCGGTTGACACAGAAAAAGATGGCGTTTGTTCTCCATGAAAAGGACAGAGACCAAACCAATTGCGCCCGCGCTTTGTTAGCTGCATATATTCGCTAATAACATCGACAATATCCGATTGTGTACGAATCTGCTCAATCACTTCTTCTGGTATTTTCCCTGCCAAATTCATCACCATCTTTAATTTACGTTCTAGAACACAATTCGATATCCGTTTTAAAAATCCTTTATTTCTCGACAAAAAAATAGGATTTTTCTCTTTTTAAATATTTTTACCACAATTTTATTATTATAAAACAAAAATTAGTATTTATCTATACCAATTTCAAAACCCACTCAAAAAAACCGCCTCTACTACCCCGAGGTGGTTTACACAATTTGGTTTCTTATTTACAACTTGCTAGCTGTTCAATAATAATATTCGCTGTTTCCTCTACAGCTTTATTTGTTACATCAATCACTTTACAACCTATTTTCTCAACAACTTGTTCAAAATGTTGAATCTCCTCTAAAATACGGACATGCTGAGCATAGATGGCATCATCATTTAACCCTAATGTCATTAATCTTTCTTTTCGTATTGAATTTAATTTATCAGGAGAGATAACTAAACCAAAGCATTTCTTCGGATCGATTTTAAATAATTCTTCTGGTGGCGCGACCTCCGGGACTAATGGTACATTTGCCACCTTATAACGTTTATGTGCTAAATACTGTGAAAGAGGCGTTTTTGATGTACGTGAAACACCCACAAGTACAATATCAGCTTGCAATAAGCCTCGTGGATCTCTGCCATCATCGTATTTCACCGCAAATTCTATCGCCTCAATTTTTTTAAAATAGTCGTCATCAAGTTGATGCACAATGCCCGGTGTCTCTAATGGCATTTCTTCCATAAAGGTTGCCATCGATTTCAACGCTGGTCCTAAAATATCTACAGCATGTACTTTTTCTTTCTCACATAAATCATGTAGTAATGTACGCATGTCTTGTCGAACAAGTGTATAGACAACAAATGCCTTCTGTTTTGCAGCGAGGCACACAATTTTTCGAACAAGCTCCTCTGTTTGAATATGTGGAAAGCGCCGAATAATCGTATTTTCCAAGCCTGGTCGGAACTGGCTAATTACGGCTTTGGCTACTTGATCCCCAGTTTCGCCGACTGAATCAGATACAACAAAAACTCGTAGTCTTTTCATGCTGTTCCCCTTCAATTTTTAGACATTTTGCGCAAGCGACAGGAAAGCACGTGTAATGGTCGTTTTAGTGAGACGACCTACAATCGTCAATCCACCCTCTTGTGGTTCGATTACCGGTAATGAATCTACTTCTCGTTCTATTAGCTTATTAGCTGCAACAACTAACGAATCGGATCTTTCACAGTACGAGATATTTGGCATTCGTGTCATAATAATATGTACAGGAATTTTATTTAAATCCTGCGTGCCAATACTTGTACGCAGTAAATCTTTACGAGACAGAACACCTGTCAAAAATTCGTTTTTATCGACAACGAAAAGGGTCCCGACATCCTCTGAAAACATGAAGCAAATGGCATCATACACCGTCATTGTTTCAGGTACAACAACAGGTCCAGAGTGAAAATCTTTAACTTTTAAATTGTTAATGCTATCCGTTAATGTTACGGATGTTTTTTTACCAGAATAGAAATAACCAACTCTTGGTCTAGCATCTAAAAAGCCAGCCATTGTCAAAATGGCTAAATCTGGTCTTAAAGTCGCTCTTGTCAGATTGAGACGTTCTGCAATATGTTCCCCTGTTATCGGGCCGTTCTCTTTCACAATTTGTAAAATGTCTTCCTGACGTTTATTGAGTTCGATTGGACTCACCGCCTCAAATCTAATAGTGTTATACTTATGCTCAATTATTATATACTATTTTAATGGTTATTGCGAAGAAAAGAACTACATGCTACAATATTGACACAGACGCTTGCTCTCCATGTATTTTCGAGCAATCTTGCGTTATACAGGCGATGATAGGAAAAAAGTATCTGTTCATTTATTTAGCGAGTAGAAGATGGTGAAAGTCTACATAGCAACAGAGAAAGGCACTCCTTGAGCTAACTTTTTGAAAAGAGGTTTTAAACAAAGCGTTTAAAACAATCAGGGTGGAACCGCGGGTATTAGCACTCGTCCCTGGGCATTTTCGTGCCCGGAGACGGGTGCTATTTTTATTTTGGATATGGCGAATTCTTATTTTCAACAAATATGAGGGTAATCTATCATGATTGTTGTCTATCTATTCGTCCTATCAGACAGTTACGTTTCACTCAAATGCAAGGAAAAATTACGAAGGAGGCTATTATTATGGCTAACAAATCAATGGAAACAATTGTATCTTTAGCAAAGCATCGTGGCTTTGTCTTCCCGGGTTCTGAAATCTACGGAGGTTTAGCAAATACTTGGGATTATGGTCCACTGGGTGTGGAATTAAAAAACAATGTCAAAAAAGCTTGGTGGCAAAAATTTGTCCAAGAATCTGAACATAATGTTGGAATCGATGCGGCTATCCTGATGAATCCAAAAGCATGGGTTGCATCTGGTCACGTTGGCAACTTCAACGACCCAATGGTAGACTGTAAAGCTTGTAAAGCGCGTCACCGTGCAGATAAAATCATTGAAGATGCTGCGCTAGCAAAAGGTGATGAAATTATCGTTGATGGTATGACATTCGATCAAATGAAAGAAACAATGGTGAAATACGATGTTGTCTGCCCTGATTGCGGCAAAGCAGATTTCACTGATATTCGTCAGTTCAACTTAATGTTTAAAACATTCCAAGGTGTAACAGAATCTTCAACAAATGAAATTTACCTTCGTCCAGAAACAGCACAAGGAATTTTCGTTAACTTTAAAAACGTACAACGTTCTATGCGTAAACGTACACCATTTGGTATCGCACAAATCGGGAAGTCTTTCCGTAACGAAATTACGCCAGGGAACTTCACATTCCGTACTCGTGAATTTGAACAAATGGAGCTTGAATTTTTCTGCAAGCCTGGTGAAGATCTTGAGTGGCATGCCTATTGGAAAGAATTCTGTAAAAACTGGTTGTTAAACTTAGGTATGAAAGAAGATTCTATGCGTCTACGTGACCACGAGGAAGATGAATTATCGCATTACTCAAATGCAACAACTGATATCGAATTTAAATTCCCATTCGGCTGGGGCGAGCTTTGGGGTGTAGCTGATCGTACAGACTACGACTTAAAACAACATATGGAACATTCAGGCGAAGATTTCACTTATATTGATCCAGTAACAAACGAGCGTTATGTACCATATTGTATCGAACCATCTTTAGGTGCTGACCGTGTGACATTAGCATTTTTATGTGACGCCTATGATGAAGAAGAGCTTGAAGGTGATGACAAACGTACCGTATTACGTTTCCACCCTGCTTTAGCACCATTTAAAGCAGCTGTTCTTCCACTTTCTAAAAAATTATCTGATGAAGCTGCAGATGTATGGTCAGCGTTACGCAAATCATTCCCTGTTGATTTTGATGAGTCTCAATCAATCGGTAAACGCTACCGCCGTCAAGACGAAATCGGTACGCCATTCTGTATTACATTCGATTTCGATTCAAAAGAAGATGGTCAAGTAACTGTTCGTCATCGTGATTCAATGGAACAAGTACGTATGCCAATCGCTGATGTGAAAGCATATATCGAAAAGCATCTTCAATTTTAATTCAAACGATTAGTTAGGTTTTAAGCAAAGGAAACGTGTTAGATTGATTACAGTCAATCTAACACGTTTTTGCTTCGGCGATGCTTTTTGTGGGCATACACGTAAGCTGTAACACTAGTGTATATCGTAGACAAAAGCATCCACTTTGAACTATATTTTGTTCATTCAATTCGATGATACTATCAATTGCCAATCGAACTCCCCCTTTAAATTGCAACAGCCTTATCTAATCCCTCTTGCAAGCTTACAAAAAAACCAAATCAACTGTTGATTTGGTCGTCATAAATATCTTGCTTTATGCTTTTAACGATATAAATAATCGCTCTTGCATTTTTTCTTCAAATAGAAACTTTTTCATACTCATCCCTACTAAGTTTACTAATAGTTCCTCAATATCACTTAAAGAGTAATAGAGAAATGTCCCTTCGCGCATAGGACGCACTCGTCTATCTATCGTCAATTCTTCCTCAATAAAATAGGCAACATTGACTCCACAATGCTCCATTAGTTGCGTAATGCGCTGGTCATCTCCCGGATTAATAAAGAATGGTACAATTTTGTCAATATACAAAATACTCTGAACAAGTTTGATGAAAAAATTTTCTCGAACAGCCGTTTCAACAACTAAAATAGTTGTTTGCTCATGCTGATAATCCATGTACAAAACATTTAATTGTTCTTCCAACAATTTATTTAATATGAGTATGGAATTTTTATATTTCTTCATATCGGTTTGTATTTCTCTCGTTAGTAGTCGAAGAATACGAAAAGCTGGGAGAAAAATTTTTAAAACAATTTCTTTCGGATGTAAATGGTCAATCAATTTATTAAAATGTATCCTTAAAGAATTTTCATCATTACGTATCAACTGCTCGATAAATAAATTAAAAATCTCCTCAAAACTATCGGCACGATAATCAATCATTTTAACAATTTTGACACTATAATTCAGTGGTAAGTTCATGGACGTTTGCTCATCTAGTAACTTTACTTTCGGCAATGTTGGGAACATATCATAGACAAGCTCTACTTGAGCGCTACGATTATCTGATAGTAACACAACTGAGTTTACAGGATAGATGCCAAGACATTCTACAAATTTGTTCATAAACTTTTCATTATATAAATGCCGATCACGATATAGAACTGCTAAAGCATCCGTCGCACCATATCCAGAATGATATACACGCTTTGAGGTCATTGCAGAATAGACATCAATAATTTGTAATAACTGAACACCTTCACTCATATCATCTGCACACAGTTGGTTAGGGTACCCTTTTCCAGCAAAGCGTTCGTGGTGATCGCGCGCCAAATAGGCAATATCAGCTTCACCATTTTCTATAAGAAGCTCGTAGCCTTTCGTCGTATGTGTTTTGACTATATCAAATTCATCTTCGGACAGTTTTCTTTTTACACTTAAGATTTCTTGTGGAATAAAAACTTTGCCGATATCGTGAAATAAATAACCTCTGGCAAGCATCTCAATGTCCGTTAAGCCTAATTGTCTTGCAAAAATTGTTCCAAGAACAAAGACATCAAATGAATGGACAAATGAGTATTCATCCCACTCCTTTAAACGCATAAGCAAATCGTAGCGACTCTTTTCTGCTAAAATCCGTTCAAATATACCTCTGACATATGCCGTATCCTGCGTACTTTTTAATATTTGACCATAACGTAATTCATGTACAACATTTTCTAACGTTGACATAAATAGATTACTGACCGCTACTTGATATTCATCTATCTCTTCATTTTTCTCCAACAGTGGTGCAAAAATATCTTCGTACTCCATTGTACGTTGTATACTTAAATCATGAACAATTCTTACTGAATCTGATGATAGATAAACTGACAATTCTTCTACTCTTCTAAGTTTAAGTAATGCAATAATTCTTTCAGTTAGCACTAAATCTTTTTTAGCTAATAGGCGATACTCGGAAAAAATATCTTCTGCTAAAATATCACCGGCTTCTACTTCATCAATACATAATATCACTTTTTTTAGCATTTTATCAGCCACACACGCATGGTTAGAGCATTATGTGACCTCCCTCCCTTTTCCATAGGACTGCATTAATCTAATAACGTACAATAGTACGTTTTGCTGATAGAGGCATGGTTTTAAAATAGTTTGAAATTACATTCCTAAACTTTAATTCGTATAATTATACAAGAATAATTAATATGACATTTCTTTGTATCTTTACAATATCATAGGTTAAAATGCCTTTTCAACTAGTATATGGGGCTTAAATGATTAGTTAATACTATGCATATATTATAAACCGCCTAAAAATTAGTTATTTATTCTTATTTATTTTATTTATTTTTATCGATATTCAGGCAATGTTATATTTCATTTGACCTATTTAAAAATATAGATAAATGTATATTTATAAAAAATAGCCATTTTTCTATTAATATAAAGAATGGCTTAAAAAACAAAAAATTTCTCACTAAATGTTATCTACTAATCTTTTTTTCCTAGTAGCATAAGCTCATTGCTATTTATATCTCATAATTCCCATTTTATAGTGGATAATATTCCCTCTATTCTCACCTTCAACAATTTGTTATAAATATATTATTATAGTTAATCTTTTGTGTTAAAGTACGTATTTTTAACAATACATAGTAATACCAACCATTCGCAATCAATCGTCCGGAAGTTTGAAACTGTACATAGGAAGGATCTTTACTAGAAAAAAGCAAGCTATAAAAATGGACATTGGAGGAAACAAATTGAATACACATCGTTTTTATCAACTGGTTATGGCAACAACTATCGCAACGAGCGCCATTGTCATAGCACCCCCAGCATATGCTGCTTCATCATTCCCCGATATAAATCCCTCAACAGAGGAAGGGAAAGCAATCATAAACTTAGCAGAGCGTGGAATTATATCCGGCTATCCAGATGGCACGTTCAAGCCCGCAAATTTTATTACCCGTACACAGGCTGCCAAAATTTTAGCAGGCATTTTAAATCTTGATACTGTTCATGTAAAAAACCCTAACTTTAAGGACATTACCCCTGACAATGAAAACTACGGTGCCATCGCTGCACTAGCAGAAGCAGGGATTATCCGAGGCTCTAATGGTTATTTCAACCCAACGAAACAAATTACACGTGGTCAATTGTCGAAAATGATTGTCAAGGGCTTTGATTTAACAATTACTGATGATATTGATATTCCCTTTACAGATGTAGAAGCTGGCAGTGAATATGAGCCATATATTCAAACATTATTTTCTAATAACATTACAAAAGGCACGACACCGACTACCTTTGGCCCTCAAAGCTATGTAAAACGTTCTCAACTAGCTTCTTTTGTAGTAAGAGCAGAAAACACTCAACATAATGCTACGATTTCTGCAAGTCGTTTTAACCAAGATTATATTTTCGCTTCTTATGGTGGAATTGAACCCGCAGAGGATATTTTCACATGGGATGACGAAGAGATGATGACAAATACCATTACGATTAAGCCTTTAAAAGAAGGTACTGGTAAATTAGTCATTTCTGGTTTTAGCGAAGAGACAGAAGAGTTCACAGATTTCTTTTTCTTAGTTCATGTAAAAACTGTAGACGGTAAGCTACAAACAACGCTTGAAGAAGTAAAGGAAGAAGACTATTTAGAACATCTACCGCTCAACTTAAATGAAACGGATTTAACGTTCGCACCTACAGAAGTAAGTATACAAACAGCCGATGGACAGGCTTTATCTTCGGATTCCTATGCACTAGAAACGAAAAATAATAATACAACACTATCGATTTTTAAAGATGGACAATACTTATTAACTTTCACAAATGGTACCCAGCAACAAATAATGGCGGCTGATGTATATACGTATGATTTTGTACGTAGTATTGACCTTTACGAATTAACCGACGAACTAACATTTACAAGCGATTATTTATCATTTGAACCGGTACAAGCTGCATTAGAAGATTTAGATGATGGTTCTGATCCAACTTACAAAGTACCAGTCAAAGCAGTACTTAATGGAAACAAATTGATTGTAACACCGTTAGCAGAGGGCAATGCCATGATACATGTAACTGGAAAAAATGGAGAAACTGCATATTTAAATGTTGAATTTATGAAAATTGCAGGTAAATGGGCAACTTATTACGATTTATACGATGATATGGAAGACTACTAATTCATTATGTAAAAATGCCAGAGGGTACATTAATTGTCCTCTGGCATTTCTGTTTTATCTGTAGATGGTCTTAACTGTAATTCAGGCGTTCTTTCTAATTGCTCAATAAATTTTTTTGTTTTAAAGCGGATTCCAGTTTGTTCTTCATAAATCGTTGTAATAATTTTTTTTATGAAATATTTTGTTTCTTTTTTCAATTCCAGTTTACCAATCTGATCAATTGGAACGGTATAAAACATTCGGATTAACTTTAACTGTGTTGGTGTTAGGCGAATAATATATGGATCATGCTGATAACAGCGGTGGCATAAGAAACCTCCTTGTGCAAAAGAAAAGGCAAATTCTCCATCCACTGCACCACAAGAAGCACAAGCATGGAGTATCGGTTGCACACCCGTATAAGGGAGCATTTTCCACTCTACAAAAAGGGTAATAGCTTCCGGATCATAGCCATCTTCAATTGCTTGTAATGCTTGCAAGAGTACTTCAAATGCAAAAGGTTCTGCTTTTCCCTCTTCCACTACACGTTCCACTAGTTCCATAATATAGCTCGCATAGGCTGTCGCTATAATATCCTCACGTATATGACGCATTGAATTGAGATGCTCTCCCTGTTGCAAAGTGCCCATACCTGTATGATGCTGCACCATAAACATGCCATATGTAAAGGGCTGTGTCACAGCTGATAATCTGCTTGAAGGTTTTTTGGCCCCTCGCGCCATCGTTGCTACTTTACCAGCTTCTCGCGTTAGTAGCGTCACAATCTTATTGGATTCCCCGTACGCACGCACCTTTAGCACAATACCTTCCCATTTATAAAGCATCCATCCCCCTCCTTTTTTTCAAGTTTTCCATGAAAATAGAGCTCTCCAACATATTTGGACAGCTCCATTTTCCCTTCTTCTGAATCAAGCATTACTTCAACTAACACTTGTCCACTGCAATAACTCGATACGGTAGACTTCAGTTGAAACCATTAAGCCCTACGAAGAAAATTAATATTCATCATCGCGGAATCCAAAGTCACGAAGATGTGTCGATTTATTACGCCAATCCTTTTGCACTTTTACCCATAGCTCTAAATACACTTTAGAACCCAATAACATTTCGATATCTTTACGAGCTCGGATTCCTACTTCTTTCAGTAATGCTCCACGCTTCCCAATCACAATGCCTTTTTGAGAATCACGCTCTACAATAATTGTCGCGGCTACACGAATTTTTCCTTCGTTTTCTTCATCACGACGAATTTTATCAATGACTACTGCAATGGAATGCGGAATTTCCTCACGTGTTAAATGTAACACTTTTTCACGAATCAACTCGGAAATGATAAAGCGCTCGGGGTGGTCTGTTACTTGATCGGCAGGATAATATTGTGGGCCTTCAGGTAAATATTTAGTAAGTGTTGCTAGTAAGTTTTCAACATTATTACCTTGAAGTGCTGAAATCGGCACAATTTCCGCAAAGTCATAACGTTCCTTATAACTGTCGATAATACCCATTAATTCATCTGGGTGAACTTGGTCGATTTTATTTATTACTAGAAACACAGGCGTTGGATTACCTTCGAGCATTTCTAAAATAAATTCGTCACCTTTTCCAAGCTTTTGCTCCGCATTTACCATAAACATGATAACGTCCACTTCACGCAATGTATTTTTAGATACTTTTAACATGAAATCGCCTAGCTTATGCTTTGGCTTATGGATTCCTGGTGTATCAATAAAAATCATTTGGCTATCATCTGTTGTCAGTACACCTTGTACTTTATTTCGTGTTGTTTGTGGCTTATCGCTCATAATGGCAATTTTTTGACCAATGACTCTGTTTAAAAATGTAGATTTCCCGACATTTGGTCTTCCAATAATTGAGATAAAGCCTGACTTATAGCCAGTATTATTTTCCAGCATTCTCTAAATCCTCCGTTGTAAATGCAAACGGTACTAATTCGCCAACTGACGTTACCGTGACATCACCTTTTAAATTTGTTAAATAGACAGGCATTGTTGGTGGGCAAAACTCCACCATCACTTGGCGACAAGCTCCACAAGGCGCACAGGGGCCTTCTGTATCCGCTACAATCGCAATTGCCTCAAAATCATAAACACCTTCTGAAATGGCTTTAAAAAACGCCGTACGCTCCGCACAATTCGTCATACTATAGCCAGCATTTTCAATATTACAGCCGTGGATGATATCGCCATTTTTAGTCAAAAGCGCAGCTCCCACTTTAAATTTTGAATAGGGAACATATGCCTTCTCGCGTGCTTTTTTTGACTCTTCTAGTAATGCATGCATATCTATCTTCATCTATGCTAATTCTCCTCTACATAAAAATCAAATATGCCTCTTTGACTAGGCACTATCCATTACGCCACAGCGTAATTGCGTCTAGATTTTTTCGAGCCTGCTTGAAAAGCGCCTCTCCAAAATCTGTGACATTTGCTGGGGTTTTCAATTGATTTTTGCCAGCGTTTAAACCACACATGCATAAGAGCATAGTTGGCGTTTATCCTCACATAGCGAAGTGGTAGCTTGTAATGGAACAAAACTAAAACCATTTCGGTATAAAGATAAGTAAACCGATTATAGCACTGAATACTGCAAATACAAGCACCGCACCCGCTGCAACATCCTTAGCTTGCTTAGCGAGTGGGTGAATGTCTGTTGATGCTAAGTCTACAACTCGCTCAATCGCAGTATTGATCATTTCAAGCGCAAACATCAGTGCTATTAATAATAGCACAATCAACCATTCAACTCGTGATAAACCTGTGAAATAACCTGCAATGATAACAATGCACGCACTAAGCAAATGAGATCGAAAATTTTGCTCTTTACATGCTGTGATTATTCCTTCAAAAGCATATCCAAATGAACGTAAATATTTGCGTAAGTTCATTTAGTCACGTCCTAAGCCAAAAGTTTGTAAAATCTCCTCTTGTTTGCCGAACATCACCTTTTCATCTTCAGGTACCATATGGTCATAACCTAATAAGTGCAAGAAGCCATGGACAGCTAAAAAGCCCAATTCTCGTTCAAATGAATGTCCATATTCTTCTGCTTGTTCCTTAGTGCGATCCGTGGAAATTATAATATCACCTAAAATGCGCGGCATGCCTTCAAATGTTACTTCCATTTCTCCCTCGCCTAATTCTTCTAGCGCGAAGGAAATCACATCTGTTGGTTGATCTTTATCGCGGTATTCTCGGTTAATTTCTTGGATAGCCTCATTTGTGACAAAAGTTACTGATACTTCTGTTTCAGGTTCAATCTTTTCCACTTTTGCAGCATGTTGTAAAAGCTTTTCTACAAGCTCCGTATGTTGTGCTGTCACTTCATTTGTTTCATCTGTAAAATCAATCGTTAAAATCATTAGTGCCTCCTACTTATCTGCCTTTGGATATTCAATACGGGAATGGAAAATCCCATTCAACGTCTCACAAAGTACTTGCTCTATACATTTTAACTCTTTTATCGAAATATCGCATTCATCAAACTGATGATCTTGTACACGGTCATCAATAATTGCTCGAACGAGTTTATGAATTTTCTCAGCATTTGGCTCTTTCATCGAACGAACCGCCGCTTCCACACTATCAGCAACGCTTATTACCGCGGCTTCCTTCGTTTGAGGTTTTGGTCCTGGGTAACGGAATTTTGCCTCATCTATTACTTTTCCTTCTTCCTTCGCTTTGTAAAGGAAAAATTTAAGTAGACTTGTACCATGATGTTGTAGCGCAATATCAATAATTTCTTGTGGCATTTTATAACGTCTTAGCATTTCTGCGCCATCAGTTGTATGCGCAATAATTATTTCAGCACTTGTTTCTGGAGGCATGGAATCATGCGGATTCATACCTGACATTTGATTTTCAATAAAGAAAGCTGGTCGTTTCGTTTTGCCAATATCATGATAATAACAACCGACACGTGCGAGCAATCCGTCCGCACCTATCGCTTCGCATGCCGCTTCAGCTAGATTCGCTACCATTACACTATGATGATATGTTCCCGGTGTCTCCATTAGTAGCTTTTTCAGCAATGGATGATTTGGATTGGATAGCTCAATGAGACGTAATGTGGAGAGCAAACTAAAGGCTGACTCAAAAAATGGCAATAGTCCCATCGTTAGCGCACCAGATAGTAGTGCTGATAATATCGCGGCTATAAAGTAAAACAATAGCTCAGATAAACCATAAGATGATTGTGTCATTAATAAATAAAATGCGATAAAGCCCATATTTACAACAGAAATCACGGCAACCGCCTGCATAATATGCGAGCGTTTTTCTACACTACGCATAAAGAATAGACTCGCAAAGCCACCAAATATGATATACAAAGTAATTTCCATCTGCATTACAGAAGAATATCCTTCTTGGAAAATAACCCCTGCTGAAGCAGCTGTCATGACAGTAATAAGGACTGCAGCTCGATCATCAGCGAGTAGACGTACAAGCATTGTAGCTAACGCTGTTGGGAATAAAAAGGCAATTGTCACATCAAACCCATCTGCCACTAAGCTTATAAACTTCATTAGCAGGATTGAAAAACTATACACAATAACTGTTACGAGTAATGCATTGCGCTTTTTCTGTTCTTCGATTTCCCAGCGATCAAAATAAATATACATAAATATCATTTGAATGAACGTTAAAATAATTAGCCCTGCAATCGGCTTCAGTGATGCTTTATTACTCACCATACCCAGTAGCTCTAACTGGCGATAAGCCTCATTATCAATAATCTGACCTTCTTGTACGATGATTTGACCTTGTAGAATACGTGTTGGTTCAACGGCTTCCTTTGCTTGTTCTATTCTAACTTTCGTTTGTTCCTCATTAATGGTTTCGTTTTCGATAATACTAGCACGTCCAATTGATACGACGGTACTTAAAATCCTATCAGGATAGCCACGCTGTCCACGTATTTTGGTTTCAAAATCATTTTGAGCAGCTAACACATTTTCTTTTCGAATTGATTTTTCTAGGTATTCTTGTACAAGTTTTGATAGTTGTATGCTTGTTCGCTTTAAATCGGCTTCACTTTGTTGTAATAAGCCTTCTAACTGTGCATCGGTAAAGACGACAGGCATTTGATCCACATCAATGGATTCTAATTTTTTCCGGAGCTTTGCCACTTGGTCGACAGTTGCAACAGGGTCCTTACTACTTTCGACATCCTTTTTCACTTCGAGGACATAATCAAATAAAGACGTCACGATTGCTACACGTTGCTTAGCGACGTCTTCAGAAAATTGATAGACGGGCGTAACTGCGTTAGCAGCCTTTTCTCGTTCCTGCTGTGTCTTCACGGTATCTTCGATGGTTTTCGTTGATCTTACTGTTTCTGACGCAAGTTGCAACGGTTTAAAATCATATGTAACACCCTTTACATTGCCATACATAAATGTAAATTGTAATGCTCCTGTAAGGATGAGAACGACAATCAAAAAGTAGCGGAATCCAATAAGCTCCGTAATTTTCTGAAGTTGTTTCTCCATTTGGCACCTCCCCTATCTATCTTCTATCATACCAATTCAAAAAACATTTTTCCCGAAAAATGTATAAAGAAAGCAAAAAAACAGCTATACGTATATGTATAGCCGTCACATTTAACCTTATATATGCATAATTCGCTGACTTGTCACTTCGCTTTGGTCTCAGACTTTTGCCATTGATTTCCGTTACGGATTGCTCCCTTTCCGCGGGCGTTGCTTAAGTCTCCTCCACCGCTACGCTGTGTTCAGGGTTATCGTTGTACCTGTCGCTTCGCTTTCGGTACAGACTTTTTTTATCGTTGTACCTGTCGCTTCGCTTTCGGTACAGACTTTTCTATTGTTGTACCTGTTGCTTCGCTTTCCGTACAGACTTTTCTATCGTTGTACCTGTCGCTTCGCTTTCCGTACAGACTTTTCTATCGTTGTACCTGTCGCTTCGCTTTCGGTACAGACTTTAAAATAACCGCCTTAGGCGGTTATTTTAAAGTTGTTGCTCCTCATAAGCTTGGATGATTTTTGCTACGACTGGATGGCGGACAACGTCGCCTTGCTCTAAAATTTGGAAATGTATTGGTTTGACATATTTTAACGTGCGTTCCGCAACAATCAATCCTGACTCTGTATTTTTAGGAAGGTCAATTTGCGTTTTATCGCCAGTAATAACCATTTTTGAACCAAAGCCAAGACGTGTTAAAAACATCTTCATTTGCATATGTGTTGTATTTTGCGCTTCATCTAAAATTACAAAAGCATCATCTAATGTACGTCCTCGCATATACGCTAATGGCGCGATTTCAATCGTTCCTCGCTCAATTAGACGTTGAGTTTGTTCCGAGCCATAAATATCGTTTAATGCGTCGTAGAGTGGACGTAAATACGGATCCACCTTTTCCTTTAAATCGCCTGGAAGGAAGCCCAATGACTCTCCTGCTTCTACGGCAGGACGAGTTAAAATAATACGCTTTACATGCCCATTTTTAAGCGCTTGTGTAGCCATTACTACCGCTAAATACGTTTTTCCGGTACCTGCTGGACCAATACCGAAAACAACGTCTTTGTGACGAATCGCTTGTATGTATTCTCGTTGACCAATTGTCTTAGCACGAATTGGTTTCCCTTTTGTCGTGCGTGCAATTTCTTCATCGTAAAGTTCTGCAAAATATTCAATTGTTCCTTTTTGTGTCATTTCAATTGCGGTTGCTACATCCCGTTGGTCGATATTAATGCCTTTGCGAATAACTTTTAATAATGCATGTAAAAGATATGTCGCTTGTTCTTTTGCCTCTTCTTCACCTGCAAGCTGAATTTGCTCACCGCGCGTAATAATATGAACGCGAAGTGCCTCTTCAATCAATTTCATATTCGCATCAGATATACCTAGTAACATGACCGCTTCATTTGGATTATCCACTTGTAATACAGTTAAATGTTCTGACATAATCATTCTCCTTGTGGCCCTTGTATTGGACTTGCAATGTTTTCATTGACTAAAAATAGAACTTTCCCTTCAACTGTACCATTCCCCCACTTCGCCTGTAAAAGGTTTTCTTTCTTAATAACTGTTTTTGCAGGAAGGGATTGCAACATCTTTTCATGAAGTAGTGGCATTAACAACGTGTCTATTTTAGATTCATCTAATGTAATTTCCATCGTTTTTGTTTGCTGTTCCTCCACAATGGAAACATAAGGATCTAGCCAACTTGGTAAGTCTTTCTTTTGTACATAATCAACCGCTTCTTTATGAATACCTTTCACGACTACACGCCATTGCTTTTGTTGCAAAGATTGGAGCGTTAGCTTCGTTGGTATTTTAAATGTGCATTCAAGCCAATAGTCAGCAAATACCTCTCCCTTTGCCCCAACAAAAACATGATCATCCCCACTTTCAATGACACCACTAACTAGAACGTCCCCATCATACGCTGTATCATTTACAGAAATTTTCCGCTCACCATGTTGAATATTGAAGTGTGTAATAACACCACTTTTTGTAGCGACTAAATGCGTGGCAAGTTTTTCTGTTGTCAGCTCCGTTTTCTTAGGCGATTCCTGTGGTCTTAAAATAACTCGACCACCGTGTTTTTCAATATGCACCCATGCTAAATCTCGATGCTTTTCTAACAGACTTTGCCGAATTACTGCATCTGACGGTAACACTTTTTTCGTCATAGGTGTTTCTAGCCTAAAAGTTTCTTGAAACGTTCGCTCTATTTGTTGTTGCAATTCTGGTGTAGCCGCTTCAATATCGACGCGCCAAACTACTTGCGCACATAGTAAAGGGATTAAAATCATAATAAACAAACCAAGCAATGTCCAAAGTTGAGCTCGAAAAACATGTTGTTCATCTGCATAATGAACAGTCATTTTAAGCCGATAGCGACTGCGTATACGACGAATTTTAGACAAGTACCCCATATGCGTTTCAAATGTCACTTCTTGCTCCCGAAAGACGACACGCTTTAATGGTATGTGTTGCGCATGCAATGCTTGAATAAAAGGATGAACATTTTCATGACGCTTTATACGTATGATAATCGGTCGATTATTCCACATGATTGCTCACACCCAAATCTTTAGTCATTTTCACATGTAATTCTTGCAAATCCTCTACTGAAAGATGAAGCATTTCTTCTTTAATTGCATTTATAGCAACGGATTTTCCACGCACAATAATATGATAATCTGCATAAATAAACGAGCACGATGTAGCGTCCGCATGTAAAAAGCGATATGGACCGATAATTTTTAATGTTTCATACTGTGTTAATTCAAGTAGTGGCGTTAATTGAAATAATTTTTTCATAAAAAATGCCTCCTTCTTCGGCAATATATGCGCCAAAAAAGGAGGACATGCTAGTTATTTTCGTTTTGCTTTTGGTGGACCTAAAATTTCAGCCATTACCACTGCTTGCACAATTGCCTTTTGAGAATTTGGTAGTTGAAATCCATTATTGGATGCTGCAACTGTTCTTTCTTTTTTCCCTGCAGCTAAACGACCAAGGCTAGGTCGTTCAATTTTACGACTAGAAGGTTCAGTCGGCGTTAACGGCGGTGCTACATAGCTAGGAATGTGTTCCTTCACACTTTCCTCTCTTGGTTCCACTCGTTTTTCCGGCATGTCTGTCGTCATTTCCGCTTTCATTTCCCCTAAAAACTCTCGTGCAAAATCCTCAAAGCTCTGCCTTTTAGTCGTTGGCTGATGTTGCATCGGCTCATCTACTTCCATATGAGTGGAAGGTTGAGCCGATTTATTGAAAGGGGGCATTGGCTTTTGTTCTTTTGGGTTTTTTAATTTTCCGAAAAGCGAGCTGACTATGGCAATAATTGCAATAATAATGAGTTGTTCCATTTGTTAGCACTCGCTCCTTTCCGTATGTTATACGTTCGGTTCATTTGGTTCTGATTTATCTAGGCTTACTTTAGAAATAGAATCACGCATAGCTGTATCCGCTTGAATGTTACGATAATTCATGTAATCCATAATACCAAGATTACCAGAGCGTAAAGCTTCTGCCATCGCTTGCGGAACTTCTGCTTCTGCCTCCACTACTTTCGCTTTCATTTCTTGAACGCGGGCAATCATTTCTTGCTCATTTGCTACCGCCATCGCCCGGCGTTCTTCAGCTTTCGCTTGGGCGATGTTTTTATCCGCCTGCGCTTGTTCAATCTGTAATTCCGCACCGATATTTTTACCGATATCAACATCCGCAATATCAATCGATAAGATTTCAAATGCTGTTCCCGAGTCTAAGCCTTTAGATAACACGGTTTGCGAAATCATATCCGGATTTTCAAGGACTGTTGTATGGCTTGTTGCACTACCGATTGTAGAAACGATCCCTTCACCTACACGGGCAATAACTGTTTCTTCCCCTGCACCACCGACTAAACGTTCGATGTTAGCACGCACAGTAATACGTGCTTTCGCTTTTACTTCAATCCCGTTCATTGCAACACCTGCAATAAATGGTGTTTCAATTACTTTTGGGTTAACCGACATTTGTACCGCTTCTAATACATCACGACCCGCAAGATCAATCGCAGCACAACGTTCAAATGTTAGTTCAATATTCGCACGGTGAGCAGCAATTAGTGCATTTACGACACGATCTACATTACCACCTGCTAAATAGTGACTTTCTAACTGATTAATAGTTACTGGTAAGCCAGCTTTATGGGCTTTAATTAACGGATTGACGATACGCGATGGAATGACACGACGTAAGCGCATTCCGATTAATGTGAAAATACTAACGCGGACACCTGCTGCAAGAGCTGAAATCCACAGCGCCACTGGTACAAAAGTAAAGAATACAGCGACTACAATAAATAATAAGACTAGCCCGACAATTGGACCCATTAGAGCTAAATCAAATCCCATGTTGTTATTCCTCCATCTCTTTTTCTGTTTGTCTCACGACAATGCGTGAGCCTTCAACTTTAATTACTTCTACATTTTTGCCTACATCAACGTAGCCACCTTCTGATACTACATCAATACGCTCATTAACAAAACGAATTGTACCTGCGGGACGAAGCGGTGTAATTGTTACCCCCACTTTTCCTAACAACTCTGTGCGATTAACGTTAGACACATAGCCTTCTTCCGTCGTTGTTGCATCCATCAACACTAACTTGTTTAAAACATGCATTTTTTTACCGAAAAATTTCATCAGGACCACCATTCCTATTATGGCTACTACAAGTGCAATAACGATCGCTATAATCATTTGTGTTATATTCGCACCTGCTAGCAGCAAGCTAAGTATTATAAGCACACCACCTAAAATACCAACAATGCCTCCGGGGACAAAAAATTCTGCGATAACGAGGGCTAGCCCTGCGATGAAAAGTAACAATGTTTCATATCCTGCAAAGCCTGCCACCATATGACCGAAGAAAAATAATCCGAGAGCTGACAACCCCATTATACCCGGAACGCCAAATCCAGGCGAATAGAGCTCCATAACAAGCCCTAAACTAGCAACGGACAACAAAATAGGTATAATTAGCGGGTTCGTAATAAAACGAGCAATTTTTTCAGCGAATGTTGGCTCAATCGGTACAATATCACTACCTTTTAGCCCCGTTACCGCCAAAAGCTCTTGAAAGTTAGCAACCGTTCCTTCAGAATAGCCGACCTTTTTTGCTTCTGCAGCAGATAATGTCAATAAATTATCTCCCCCAGCACGATATTCTGGCAAATTAATCTTTGGATCAGCCATTGCTAATGCATATTTCGGGTCACGTTCAGATGTTTCGGCTGCTGCCTGCATTTGTGCTAACCACGCACTATGCGCCTTATTGTCCGCTGCATTCCCCACTGAATCGATGACAGCCGCTGCGCCAATTGTTCCATTTGGTACCATATATATTTCATCTGCATGTAAGGCTAAAAAAGCACCAGCGGAATGCGCATCTTTGTTAATAAAAGCAATTGTACGAATTTCTGTGGCATCCATAAGCATGGCGATGTCACTAGCTGCATTGACGAATCCACCCGGCGTATGTATCTCCAGTACAATCGCTTCTGCATAATTTTCTTCTGCCTCTTTAAAAGCTCGTTCCAAAAATGCGTGAAGTCCACGTTCTACTTCATCATGAATCGGTACGTGGTAAACCTTGCTACTCGCGAAAGCTGTAGTCAATGGAAACGCTACCAAAACTGTCATCCAAATGATGATGATATAGTTTAGTATTCTCCTTTTTTGTCGCATCTTTTTCCCTCCCTTCTAACATGCTTCTCTACTGTATATACGAGAGACTTTGTAATAAGTTTCACAAAATATTGTTTATTTTTATTATACAGTGAAATTTTAATGAAAGGTTGTTTTTTATCTTCGGTTGGATGGATTTAATAGTTGTGTTGATAATGGATATGAAAAAACCGAATGAAATCTTGAGTGACTTCATTCGGCCTTTTTTTCGAATATGTACCGCAAAATGGAGCATCATGCAAAATACCCAGAATTAATCGCTAGTGCAATTAATTCCAGGTATATCATTGTCTGCTCAGTGAATCATACAATTGCGTGTTTTGAACGTAGGGATTTTTAATGGGAAATTAAATTACCACTTACGTTTACGTGCAGCTTCTGATTTCTTTTTACGTTTTACGCTAGGTTTTTCGTAGAACTCGCGCTTTCTAACTTCTTGAATTGTACCACTTTTTGATACAGTACGTTTGAAGCGGCGAAGAGCATCTTCAAGCGATTCGTTTTTGCGAACGACAGTTTTTGACATCTCTCTTTCCCTCCCTCCGAACACACGTCAATACACAATCGAATTAGGCTAATAACTAACTGTTGTGTACTAAAAAATTATACCGTATTGTCTTTTAACGGTCAATAGAAAGTATTCGAAATAGTTCAGAGAATTTTTTACACCCACTTTGTCCGAATTTTATAGCGCTTTAACGTGAACAATAAGGTGAAGAAATTTTATTTTAAATAAGGGCTTTACAAAAAATATTAGTTGGGCGTAAAATAATCCCATTCAATTTCATAACAGCCAAATCTCAAATTTTTTGTGAGTACGGAGGACCCAATATTTTGGGGTTAATTCTGCATATGTAGAAGGGATGAGTTCTCTTTCGCCATCCTACCCGTCAGCTAACTTCGTCGGCTAAAGCGAAGGAGGTCATAAAGACCACCATTCATTAGTTTTTTTGTGATGCCCAATCCAACATTCTAACCATGAGGGTCTTTTTCTTATGCCCAAATATGGATATGAAAGGCTCACATGTTTTGTAAACAGTTAGGAGACATCGATGAAAAAATTGATACATTATTTAAGTCCACCAAAAATTCTTGTACTTGGTTTTGCCATTATTATTTTTATTGGGGCATGTTTGCTCACTTTGCCGATTGCTACAGAGGATGGAAATGGCCTACCTTTTTTAAATGCCTTGTTTACTGCTACTTCCGCCACATGTGTAACAGGTTTAATTGTAGTTGATACAGGAGACACCTTTACAATGTTTGGTGAAATCGTTATTCTGGCTCTTATTCAAATCGGGGGCTTAGGATTTATGACTTTTGCAACATTATTATTTTTGTTGTTAGGGAAAAAAATCTCTTTAAAAGAAAGGCTATTGTTAAAAGAAGCCTTTAATAATATTTCGATGGCTGGTCTTGTGAAATTGGTGAAAAGAATTTTGTTATTTACAGCACTGATTGAACTAATTGGAGGGCTTATCTTATCGATTCGATTTTCATTTGATATGCCGATTGGCAAAGCCATTTACTTTGGTTTTTTCCACTCGATCTCGAACTTTAATAATGCTGGCTTTGACTTAATGGGAGGGTTTCAAGGTTTAACAGCGTATGTAGCTGATCCATTTGTTGTGTTAACCATTTGTGCGCTGATTACAATTGGTGGTTTAGGGTTTATCGTTATGAATGAGTTATATGAATATCGTGAAACAAAGCGTCTTTCGGTCCATTCTAAAATTGTATTATCAGCCACAGTTATTTTAACAGTGGGTTCTACCCTTTTAATATTTTTATTTGAATATACCAATAGTAAAACAATTGGTGATTTAACGGGAATGGGTAAAATTTTAGGCTCTTTCTATCAGGCTGTTACACCAAGGACTGCTGGATCGAATACTTTACCTATCGGAGATTTGACTCACTCTACATTGTTTTTAACTATTTTATTGATGTTTATCGGAGCAGGGTCTGGTTCTACCGCTGGTGGGATTAAAATAACAACGTTTGCCGTTTTAGCTGCTACGCTTTGGGCGCAAATTAGAGGGAAGGAAGATGTTGTTTTATTTCGTCGTAGAATTGTGATTGAAACCATTTTAAAGGCATTAACCGTGGCAATGTGCGGGATGGTCATTGTGGTGTTTGTCACCATCTTTCTTAGCATTACCGAACAAAAACATAGTTTTATGATGTATTTGTTTGAGGCTACATCTGCCTTTGGTACTGTTGGACTTTCCATGGGGCTAACTCCTGAATTGACGCCTGCTGGTCGTATACTCATTATTTTAACAATGTTTGCTGGTAGACTTGGTCCTCTAACGATTGCTTTTGCTATTACAAAACGACGAAAGCCAGAAGCTTTCCATCATCCAAAAGGAAATATAATGATCGGTTAATTAAATTCAAGAGGAGCTAACGACTATGACCATCAATCAATATGCCATCATCGGCTTAGGTAGATTCGGAGTAAGTGTTGCTAGAAGATTACATGAAGCTGGCCAACAGGTGCTTGGAATCGATATTAACGAGGAGCGGGTTGAAGATGCCGAGCTTTATGTAACACATGCAGTCGTTGCGGATACGACTGAAGAGAAGGCGCTAACCTCCATTGGAATAGGAAATTTCGACTGTGTCATTGTTGCTATAGGTAACGATATGCAATCCAGTATTTTAACTGTTTCATTGCTAAAAGAACTTGGCATAAAAAAAATTATTGCTAAAGCGCTTGGGAAAAGACATGGGCAAGTATTAGATAAAGTAGGCGCAGATTGGATTATTTATCCTGAACGCGATATGGGTGAGCGAGTAGCAAATCAGTTGCTCTCCCCTAATATGTTAAATTATATTGAGTTATCGAAAGACTATAGTATAGAAGAAATAATGATTCCTCCCAAAATGGCTAATAAAAATTTACGCGATTTAGATCTACGTGCTAAATACAATGTCAGTGTTATTGCCATTGTAAGAGGAGTAGATATCATTATCTCTCCATCTCCAGAACAATTAATTGAACAAGAAGATATTTTAGTCATGATTGGTCATCGTAAAGATATTGCGCAATTTTCCAATATTGAATAGGCTAATTAGCAAAATGAGAAAAAGTGTTAGATTGACTACCAATAATCTAACACTTTATTGCTTTACCGTTGATTTTCACTACGGTGTTGTTATCCATAAACGTTTGCCTTATCAGCTAAGTTTTATCTCATCTACGTTTTGTTACAGAAGCAAACCTGTACGAATATCCCTTATGTCGTATTTTAAAAAATTTTCTTTGTGTTACCATCTTCTTTTAATAGTTCGACCGCTTCTCTAAAGCGTTGGGAATGGATGATTTCTCTTTCTCTTAGGAAAATTAAACTATCATTCAAATCAGGGTCATCGGATAAGTCGATAATCCATTGGTATGTGGCACGTGCCTTTTCTTCTGCAGCAATATCTTCATAAAGGTCAGCAATGGGATCCCCCTTTGCCTGAATGTAGCTTGCGGTAAATGGCACACCGGCTGCATTTTGATAAAACAAAGCTTTATCATGATTCACATAATAATCACCAATTCCCGCTTCTTTTAACTGCTGTGGCGTGGCGTCCTTCGTTAATTTATAAATCATCGTCGCAATCATTTCGAGATGTGAAAACTCTTCCGTCGCTATATCCGTCAGCAAACCAACTACTTTATCAGGTAAAGTGTAACGCTGATTCATATACCGAAGTGCTGCAGCCAGCTCCCCATCAGCACCCCCGTACTGCTCTATTAAAAATTTCGCAAGCATCGGGTTACATGTACTAACTTTCACTGGATATTGGAGCTTTTTTTCATAATACCACAAACATCTTTCCCCCTAATCCAAACATTTTTCATAAGATGTTACACTTGCCAAGGCCATGGCGTGTCGACCCAATTAAACGGATAATTCGAATAGCTTCTTCCAAAGTTCATGAGTGGTCCATATTTTTGCTCAAAATCAATTTTTAAGCGCATACTTTTTTCAGCATTTTCATTAAATTGTGTGATCGCTGTATAATCGTGAGGATGTGTATCTAAATAAAGATTTAATTCAACTAAAACAAAATCGATGGCCTGAATTTCCTCGAGAAGCTCATAAAATTCTGGTGGCATTTTTTTACTCACCTTTCATCTCACCTCTCTCAGGATTCGGATATGGACTAAAAAATTGAGGCCATAAAGTGCCAAATTTCAGCGCTTCCTTGGCAGTTTGAAATTGTGGTAGTCCAGGTGGTTGAAAGCCTATATACAATTGCGGAGGTGTTGAATAACTTTTGACTTCAATCGGTTTACAAGGGTCGAATGGACTGATATAAGGCCGCCAATATTTAAATTGCGTAAACATAAAATCCTCCTTTCAAAACGCATTTACGTCATTCGAGTATATGAGAAAGAAAAATTAATTATTCTATAGACAAGTTAGCGTAATATAGATGGTTGATTGGAAGTACGGTCTTTAGTGGTAATTAAAAAAATAGTGTACCGGAGAAATCCCCCATACACTATTTTCTAAAGACCGCTATTAAATGATGTGAACATTAATAATTAGAATCTGCAATTAAGCCTTTCACAATCGCTACACCAGAGCTTGCCCCAATTCGGGTAGCACCTGCTTCGACCATTTTTTGCATATCTTCTAAACTGCGAACGCCACCAGAAGCTTTTACACCTAGCTCTGGACCAACTGTTTTGCGCATCAAGGCAATGTCCTCTGCTGTTGCTCCACCTGTAGAAAAACCTGTTGACGTTTTGACGAAATCTGCTCCGGCAGCCACTGAAAGTTCACATGCCTTTACTTTCTCTTCTTCGGTTAGTAGGCATGTTTCGATAATCACTTTAACAATCGCACTGCCTTTAGCCGCTTCTACCACTGCAGCAATATCTGATTGCACTAATTCAAAGTTTTGGTCTTTTAATGCCCCAATATTAATAACCATGTCCACTTCTTGTGCACCGTTAGCAATTGCATCTTTTGCCTCAAATACTTTTACAGCGGTTGTATTAGCACCTAACGGAAAACCAATAACTGTACAAACTAAAACATTTGAATTTTGTAATAGCTCGCTGCAATATTTTACCCAAGTTGGATTTACGCAAACTGATGCAAAGCCAAATTCTTTAGCCTCAGCACATAACTTTTCAATTTGCTCTTTCGTTGCCTCCGCCTTTAATAACGTGTGATCAATCATACTTGCATAATTTGTTTTCATTTAACAAGCGCTCCTTCTAACTTAAGTTGTCCGTACCTCTTTGGAATGATAACATGTTTTCACGTTTCCGTCTAATAATCGTTACACGAGAGCCAGTCTAGCCAATAAAAATATGTGCTCAAACACTAATTTTATAAATTATTAAATTTTATCATGCCCATACAAGCTTATTATTATGAAGTAAAAAGGATTGTCCATCTTCAACAGATAGACAATCCTTTATCAATTATTTTACCGTTTCTAGTAAACGTACAAACTGCCCTTTAGAATGTGGATAGCCTGCTTGTGTAATTTTGACTTTTACAAGTTGACCAATAAGGTTTTCAGGTCCTTCAAATACTACTTTTAAATAGTTATCAGTATAACCTGTTAATAAACCTTCTTCATCACTACCATCATGAACAAATTCCTCTGGGATTACTTCTAACACATCATTTTCAAAACGACAAGCATATTCCTTTGCTAGTTGGTCGTTTAAAGCGATTAAACGATGCACGCGCTCATTTTTAATGTCCTCATCCACTTGGTCTTCCATACGTGCTGCCGGCGTGCCTGTACGAGGTGAGAATGGGAAAACATGTAATTCAGAAAACTTATGGTCACGAATAAAGTTGTAGGTTTCCATAAATTCTTCTTCTGTCTCCCCTGGGAAACCAACAATTACATCGGAAGTAACAGCTAAATCTGGTAAAGCTTCATGTAATTTTGTTAAGCGCTCACCGAAAAATGCCATCGTATATTTTCGACGCATACGTTTTAAAACCGTATCCGAACCAGATTGAATTGGAATGTGTAAATGATTGACAACGATTTTTGAGTCACGTAAAACCTCAATGACTTCATCTGTTAGTTGGCTTGCTTCAATAGAAGAAATACGTAAACGTTTCAATCCTTTTACATTCGCTTCTAAATCACGTAACAACTGTGCAAGGTTATAGTCTTTTAAGTCTTGACCATAGCCCCCTGTATGAATACCTGTTAGCACAATTTCAAGATAACCGGCATCTACTAACTGTTGGGCTTGTTTGACAACTTCTTGTGGATCACGAGAGCGCATTAAACCACGCGCCCAAGGAATAATACAAAATGTACAGAAGTTATTGCAACCCTCTTGGATTTTTAACGATGCACGTGTTCGGTCTGTAAATGCCGGTACATCTAACTCTTCATATACACGGTTTTTCATAATGTTGCGTACAGCATTAATCGGTTGACGCTCATTACGATATTGTTCAATATAGCCTAGTAATTTTGTACGGTCCTGTGTCCCTACCACAATATCAACACCAGGAATAGCCATAATTTCTGCTGGCGATGTTTGCGCATAACAGCCTGTTACACAAATAACAGCATCCGGATTTTGACGGACAGCTCTGCGAATAACTTGACGTGATTTTTTATCACCCGTATTTGTTACTGTACATGTATTAATCACATAAACGTCCGCTTTATGATCAAACTCCGTACGTTCATAGCCTTCTTCTTTAAACAGTTGCCAAATAGCTTCTGTTTCATAATGATTTACTTTACAACCTAGCGTATATAGAGATACGGTTTTTGGAGGCGCGTAACTCATAATTAATTTCATCCTTTCAACATCACATAACATTGTGTTTCGTATTTATAAGTATTTTTTGTGTTCTTATTTTAGATACGAGAACTATAATAACACAAACCTTTTAAAATCAGTACTTATTAGATTTTTTTATAAAATAACTAAGCATAACAAATAGCTACTGCCGAACTTTAACACGCTCTGCTATCAATTATCTCAATATAATATCACCTTTGAAAACGAAACCTTCTATCAGTAATTGCCATCCTTTTTTATCATTTAATTGTTTTTTATTGTCATATTATAAAATACATTTCTTTTTTCCAATATAGCAACAAAGCTGGTGAAATGATATACTTTCAATGTAATTGTATGATTACATAACTAATAGTGCCCTTAAACGGTTTACAAAAAACGGAGGAATTAGTATGAACATTCTTGAAGCATTATCTCTTTCAGTACCCTATATTCACTTAGCATTAAAAGAAGAAGCAATAGTAGCGGTTATTGATAAAGAAACTGAAACTGTTGTAAAATGTTTAGCTGGTAAACGCATCGATGTAGGTTATCAAGACGGGCACAAAGTAAACGCTAACGATGAGAATATTTACACTGCTTTAAAAGGGCAAAATTCAGATATCATTATCCCAGAAGACGTTTACGGAATTTTCATTTATGCATTTGCTTTTCCAATTCGTGAACATGGTAAAGTTGTGGGAGCACTTGCTTTTGGTTTACCAATCGACAACAAACTTAAACTTGAAGAATATATGAATAAAATGGAAGCTATTATTAACAGTTTACAAGATAAAGTACATAACGTAGCTTCTCATTCTGAGGAGCTAGCAGCCACTAGTGACGAAATTAACACGCAAGCACAGCACGCACTAGATGATGCTAAAAAAACACACGAAGTAACAAATTTAATAAAAAGCATCTCGCGTCAAACAAATTTACTTGGCTTAAATGCATCGATTGAAGCAGCTCGTGCTGGTCAACATGGCGCTGGTTTTAATATTGTGGCACAAGAAGTAAGAAAACTTTCTTCTGAAACATCGAACGCGACAGAAAGTATTGAAACGTCATTACGAAATATTAATAGTAGCCTTGAAAATCTGAAACAAAACATGGGGCAAATTAATGGTGCAACAAATGAACAGGCTCAACTAGTTCAAGATTTCAGCGAAATTATTGGTGAATTAACAGTATTAAGTAGCAAGATGAAAGTTTTTATGCAAGAAGCCTTAAAATAAATAAACTGCTCTAACAGGCAACTTTCAAGCACTGTAATCGCTCCAATTGTTAGATAAAGCTAACAATTGGGCTTTTTTATTCCTGTAATCCTTTGACATTAACCAATCTATTTTTTCAAAAATTTTCTCCCCTTCTCAGCACTACTTTAAAATTTGCTTCTACGGTAAATTCGCTCGATTGCATCATGCTTTTCTTATCTAGCAGTAATTCCCTACAACCATTGGACGGCAATCGCACTAAAAAACTGCCACCTGCATGTGCAGACAGCAGCTTTCTTAAAACGCGCTTTACAAAGGGATATACACACTGGTAAAATGCTTTACTCCGTGACAGTTCCACTTGCAAAAAATAGCAATACCACAAGGCTAAACCGCAGTTTTATTCAAATTCATACGATATTGCAGATAATGCATAAAGAGGCGCCGTTTCTGCTCGTAAAATTCTTGGTCCTAGAGACATTGTTTGGGCACCTGCTTGCATTAACATTTCAGCTTCCTTACGCGCAATCCCACCTTCTGGTCCAAAGACGATAAGGATGGATTTTGCTTGCTTGTCAACCATGGTTTTTAGCTTATCCGCAAACCTTGTTCGTTTTTCGGCTTTGGCATCCTCTTCATCTGCAATAAAAACCGCATCGAAGTCTCCTATTTGTGACACAAGCTGCTTAAAGTGAATCGGTTCATAGATTTTGGGAATATGTGTGCGATGTGATTGTTCCGCTGCCTCTTTTGCAATTTTTTGCAAGCGCTCTTGTTTTTTCGCACCCTTTTTCACATCCCATTTCACAATGGAACGTTCCGCTTCAAATGGTAATAAAGCATACATGCCTAGCTCCGTTGCCTTTTGCGTGATAAGCTCTAGTTTATCGCCTTTAGGTAACCCACACGCCACTGTTACACGCACTGGTAGTTCAGGGGATGGAATGGTTTGTCCCGTCGCTTGCACTAAGACATCCTCATCTTCAAAGGCCGTAATCGTACAAATATAAGCTGTGTCTTGTGCCACAACGATGATTTCAGCACCTTCTTTCATCCGCATAACACGCATAATATGACGGGCATCTTCACCTGTAATGCGCGCTTCATGAATGGCCGTCTCAATAAAATAGCGTTGCATACTGCTCACTCCTCTCAATAGAAGAAGCGCCAAATCGTCAGCACTCGGCTCACAATTTGCGCTTCCTCGGTTCATTTATAGTGGACGACGGGCGATAATTGCTACCCAATCTTCCATTAATAATACTTCTTCAATAACAAAGCCAGAAGCTTCTAGTGCTGCTTTTACATCATCTCGTTTCGCTCCGATGATGCCTGAAGTGACGTATAATCCACCCGGTTTGACAATCGTAAATGCATCGTCAGTAAAGGACATTATGATTTCCGCTAAAATATTGGCAACAACAACATCTGCTGGCTCCTTGACAGTATCCAATAGGTTACCATGGAAAACTTGCACTGTATCGCTTACTTTGTTCAACGCAACATTTTCTTTAGCAGAACGTACAGCAACTTCGTCTAAATCAAGGGCATGCACACTTTTTGCACCTAGCATTGCAGCACCAATGGACAGAACCCCTGAACCTGTGCCAATGTCAACAACCGTGTCGCCTTCTTTCACGACCTTTTCCAGCCCTTGTAAGCACATTACTGTCGTTGGATGTGTTCCTGTTCCAAATGCCATGCCAGGATCTAACTCAATGATTAACTCATCCGTTGAAACGGGTGAATAGTCTTCCCATGTCGGTACAATTGTAAAGCGTTCCGAAATTTTAACAGGGTGATAATATTGCTTCCACGCTGTTGCCCAATCTTCCTCGTTCACTTCTACAATCGAAACAACATTTTCGCCAATATCAATGTTAAATTTCGTTAAATTTGTAATGGCCGCCTTAATCTCTTCGACTGTTTCATTTAAAAAGCTAGACTCTGATAAGTAAGCTTTAACGATGACTCCCTCTTTTGGAAAATCATCTTCATTTAGCGCATAAATTTCTCCATACTGATCTTCCCGTGGCTTCGCATATTCAGCTGAATCTTCAATAACAACACCGCTAGCCCCTGCTTCATGCAAAATGTTTGAAATTGCTTCCACCGCTTCATTTTTTGTATGAATGGATAATTCTGACCACTTCACGTAGCTCTTCAGCTCCTCTAATTATTCACCTTGGAATTTTTTCTTGATTTTATCAAATAGTGAGCTTCCTTGTTCTTCTGGAATATCACCACTGATTTCTGCAAATTCACGTAGTAATTGTTTTTGTTTCTCTGTTAGTTTTTCTGGTGTGACAACTTTAACTGTGACATATTGGTTACCTGTTCCATACCCATGCACATTTTTAACGCCTTTATCTTTCAAGCGGAATTGAGCACCTGATTGTGTGCCTGCAGGAATACGTAATTTTACTTTTCCATGCACAGTTGGTACCTCAATTTCATCACCTAGTGCTGCTTGAGGGAATGTTAATTTTAATTCGTAGTAGATATCATCTCCATCACGTTCAAATTCATTGTGCCCTTGAACACGGAACATAATGTATAGGTCACCAGCTGGACCGCCATTAATACCTGGTTCACCCTGACCCGACACACGAATTTGTTGACCGTCATCTACACCTGCTGGAATAGACACTTTGATTGTTTTACGTTTTTGAATTTTCCCTTCTCCACGACAAGTTGAACATTTTTCTTTAATGATTTTACCTGTTCCTTGACATGTTGAACAAGTACGACGATTCATCATGCGACCAAAAGGTGTATCGACTGCTTGGTTAATTTGCCCAGCACCTTTACATGTCGAACATGTTTCTGGTGATGTCCCTGGTTTTGCTCCAGAGCCATGACAAGTATCACATGTTTCATCTTTTGGAATCTCGATTTCTGTTTCTTTCCCGAAAATCGCTTCCTCAAATTTAATATTCATGCGATATTGCAAATCATCACCTTTGCGCGGTGCATTCGGATCTTGACGTCGTCCACCGCCACCAAAGAATGAACTGAAAATATCCTCGAAGCCGCCAAAGCCGCCGCCTCCGAAGCCACCGCCGCCAAAGCCTGCGTTAGGATCTTCGTGGCCAAATTGGTCATAGCGCGCTTTTTTCTGATCGTCACTTAGAACTTCGTAAGCCTCAGCAATTTCTTTGAATTTTTCATCTGCACCTGGCTCTTTATTTAAGTCAGGATGGTATTGCTTTGATAATTTACGATATGCTTTTTTAATATCATCTTTAGAAGCCGATTTCGTTAAACCAAGCACCTCGTAGTAATCGCGTTTCTCCATGATTCACACTCCGCTCTTTTTGCATAAAATCTATTGTAACATGCAGTTTAAAAAACTGCTTTAATTTTCGCCATAATTTTCTCATTACTATCATTGTATCTATGATATCTCTAGCATTATAGAAATGTCACTGACATGCCCATTCTTTTTTCTATAAAGAATAGAAAGAGAAAAGCCAAAGCCGCAAGCGGTCTTTGGCTTCTTCACTTTACTGTGCTGTTGATATCTTATTTATCGTCTTTTACTTCTTCAAAGTCAGCATCAACGATACCATCGTCTTTTTTGTCAGTTCCAGCCTCTGGACCTGCTTCGCCACCTTGAGCCGCTTGAGCCGCTGCTGCAGCTTGTTCGTAAACTTTCATTACTAGAGGCTGTAATACGCCTTCTAATTTTTCTTTCGCTGATTTAATACCTTCTAATTCACCAGCTTCAAGCGCTTTTTTAAGCTCATCACGAGCATCTTCTACAGATTTTTTCTCATCTTCTGTAATTTGCTCACCTAAATCAGCAATTGTTTTGTCAACTTGGAACACTAATTGGTCTGCTTCGTTGCGAAGATCAGCTTCTTCTTTACGTTTTGCATCCGCTTCTGCATTTGCTTCAGCATCTTTTACCATGCGTTCGATTTCTTCATCTGATAAACCAGAATCAGATTGGATAACGATTGTTTGTTCTTTATTTGTACCTAAATCTTTCGCTTTAACAGACACGATACCATTTTTGTCAATATCAAATGTTACTTCGATTTGTGGAATACCACGTGGAGCTGGTGGGATATCCGCTAATTGGAAGCGACCTAATGTTTTGTTATCCGCTGCCATTGAACGCTCACCTTGCAATACGTGAATATCTACTGCTGGTTGGTTATCTGCTGCAGTTGAGAATACTTGTGATTTAGATGTTGGAATTGTTGTGTTACGATCAATTAATTTTGTGAACACGCCACCCATTGTTTCAATACCTAAAGAAAGTGGTGTTACATCAAGAAGTACTACGTCTTTCACATCACCTGTTAATACGCCACCTTGAACTGCAGCACCCATTGCTACTACTTCATCAGGGTTTACACCACGGTGAGGCTCTTTACCAGTTTCTTTACGTACAGCTTCTTGTACGGCAGGAATACGAGTAGAACCACCAACTAAAATTACTTGGTCAATTTCTGAAGTAGATAGACCTGCATCAGATAATGCTTGACGTACTGGACCTACTGTACGATTTACTAATGGTAATGTAATCTCATCGAATTTCGCACGAGTTAAAGAGATTTCTAAGTGTAATGGACCTGCTTCACCAGCCGTAATGAATGGTAATGAAATTTGTGTAGACGTTACACCTGATAAATCTTTTTTCGCTTTTTCAGCAGCGTCTTTTAGACGTTGCATAGCCATTTTGTCTTTAGAAAGGTCAATGCCATTTTCTTTTTTAAATTCGGCAACTAGATATTCGATTACTGCGTCATCGAAATCGTCCCCACCAAGTTTGTTATCACCAGCTGTAGCTAATACTTCGAATACACCGTCACCTAATTCAAGGATTGATACGTCGAATGTACCACCACCAAGGTCAAATACTAATACTTTTTGGTCTACATCTTGTTTATCTAAACCGTAAGCAAGTGCAGCAGCTGTTGGCTCATTAATGATACGTTCTACTTCTAGACCAGCAATTTTACCAGCGTCTTTTGTAGCTTGACGTTGTGCATCGTTAAAGTAAGCAGGTACAGTAATAACTGCTTTCGTTACTTTTTCACCTAAGTAATCTTCTGCATAGCCTTTTAAGTATTGAAGAATCATTGCTGAAACTTCTTGTGGTGTATATTCTTTATCCTCCACTTTTACTTTTTCAGCTGTACCCATTTTAGATTTAATTGAAATAATCGTATTTGGATTTGTTACTGATTGGCGTTTTGCTACTTCCCCAACTTGTTTTTCACCATTTTTGAATGCTACTACAGATGGAGTCGTACGGTTTCCTTCTGGGTTTGGAATAACTTTTGGCTCTCCGCCTTCAAGTACAGATACACAAGAGTTTGTTGTTCCTAAGTCAATACCGATAATTTTGCTCATAGTAAAATTTCCTCCTATTATTAAAACGCAAATGCGTTAATTAACTAATTGTTTTTTCAAATAGTACGATGACTATTCGTTTACAGATACCATAGTTGGGCGTAATACGCGATCTTTTAAAATATACCCTTTTTGAAGCTCACGTAATACAACACCTTGTTCTTTTTCACTATCTTGTTCTTGCATAACAGCTTGGTGAACATTTGGATCAAATTGCTCTCCTTCAGCTTTTATCACTTGTAAGCCCTCTTTTTCAGTTGCTTCTACTAGTGATCGGTAGACCATTTCAATACCTTTTACAATTGAGACTGCTTCTTCAGAAGTTGGCTCTATTTGTAAAGCACGTTCGAAATTATCTAATACCGGCAATAAATCCGATAACAGACTTTGTGCACGATATTTTTCAGCCGCCTCACGATCAAGTTGTGTACGGCGACGTAAATTGTCAAAGTCAGCACGCAGGCGTAGATGGCGATTTTCCTCATCATCTAGCTTTGCTTGTAATTCTGCTAGTTTCGCTTCATACTGCTCTTCAATCGTTAGTTCTTTCACTTCTTCTGGCGTTTCTGTTTGTTCTACAGTTGCCTCATTTTCAGCTTGTACATTTTCTTGTACAAGGTCTTTGTTTTCTGTTGTTTCAGTCACTTAAATCCTCCTCATTATCATTCACTACGATTCTTCGTAAAGGCTTGAGATAAGTCCATGCGCATTACTTCAAGCAAAGCAACAACACGCTTGTAATCCATACGCGTTGGACCAATAATTGCAATGGCCCCCTGTTGATCCTCACCTATTGAATAAGTCGTCGTGATGACACTACAGTTTTCCATTTCTAACTGCTGATTTTCCGAGCCTATACGAATATGAATACCCGATTCGTTCGGATGGAAAAGCGACTGCACTTGGCTAGTCGTTTCCATTAAGTCCAAAATCATTCGGACTTTATTTAAATCGTGGAATTCCGGTTGGTTGAACATATTTGTTTTACCACCATAGAAAATTTTACTTTCCGAATTTTGCATCGTAGCTGAAACGAGCGAATGGATAAAATCATCCGCCGATCGAACATGTTGCTGCAAGATAGCCAGAATTTCAATTTCCAGCTTTTTATGGATTTCATCTAACGAAACACCGACTAAGCGCTCATTTAAAATGTTCACCATTTTTTCTAGTTCAGCAGCGGTAAAATTAGGTGGTAAACTAAACATGCGGTTCTCAACATGTCCGTTATTCGTTACGATAATCGCTACTGCCGCGTCGCTTGAGAGTGGCACGATAGAAAAACGCTTTACTCGATGTCTTTGGACATCTGGTCCTAAAAGAATCGATGTATACGATGTCAGCTCAGATAAAATATTCGCTGATTTTCGGATAATGTGCTCTACTTCTACTAGACGTTCGTTGAAAATCGATTGAATTTGCTGAATATCCCGTGAATTAATGCCCTGTGGATTCAACAAATGATCTACATAAAATCTATACCCCTTTTCCGAAGGCACTCGACCAGAGGACGTATGGGTTTTTTCTAAGAACCCTAATTCCTCTAAATCCGCCATTTCGTTTCTAATAGTGGCTGGACTAAATGTAATCTCTTGTTTTTTTGAGATTTGGCGAGAACCTACCGGCTGTGCAGACATAATGAAATCGTCTACGATTACTTGCAATATCTGTAATTGCCGATTTGTTAGCATGATCATCACCTCTGTTAGCACTCAACTAAGAGGAGTGCTAATACTATTATTAAGTTATCAAATCCCACATTTTATGTCAACGATATCGCTCAATCTTCTAGCAAAAATTGTTGAAAAACTTCATTCCCGACAAATCGTCCCTTGCGTGTAAGCCGAATGCCTACAGCATCGTGTGCCAAAAGCCCTTCTGATACTAGCTTATCAATGACATGTCCATAACGGTCCATCATTGACTCATTAAATCTTTCTTCATATATATTGTGTGTAATTCCATCCGTTTTACGCAGCCCTAAAAACATTTGTTCTTCGCGTTGTTCTGTTGCTGTTACAACATGCTCCTGCATGATAGGTAAGTCCCCCGCATTTACAGCATCCATATATTTTTTTAAAGGACCATAATTTGAATAACGCGTGCCATTCATATAGCCGTGTGCACCTGCGCCAAAACCAGCATATTCATCATTTTCCCAATAAATTTTATTGTGCGTTGAAGTAAAGCCTGCTTTCGCAAAATTGCTGATTTCATATTGCATATAACCATGCAATTTCATTTCTTGCATTAGCACTTCATACATATCCGCTTCTAAATCTTCCGTTGGTAAGCTCAGTTTCCCTTTCGCATATTGATTATAAAAAATTGTTTTTGGTTCTACGATAAGAGAGTAAGCTGAGAAATGTGGTAGCTCAAGCGCAAACGCTTTATCTAGTGAATCTTTCCATTGCGCCATCGTTTGACCAGGCAAACCATACATTAAATCGATGCTTATATTTTGGAAACCGACCTTTTTAGCGAGTGCAATTGTATCGTAGACGTGCGTATTGCTATGTGTGCGACCAATTTTTTTCAATAATTCTTGGTTAAATGATTGAACGCCCATACTTAAACGATTGACGCCTCCATCAAACAAGGCATTCATTTTCGCCTCTGATAATTCATCTGGATTCGCCTCTGATGTAAATTCTGTCACACGATCCATTGGGATATACGTGCGAATCATGTTGAGCAATCTCGTCAATTGTTCTGGAGATAAAGCAGTCGGTGTTCCACCGCCAAGAAATATCGTTTCAATTTGTTGAAAATGTTGCGGATATTTTTCCGTAGCAAGCGCCATCTCCTTGCCAAGTGATTCTATATATTCATCCACAGGTTGATTTTTAAAGTAAAATTTGTTGAAATCGCAATAATTGCAAATTTGATGACAAAAAGGAATATGAATGTAAACACCTCGTGCCATAGCTATCCCTTCTTTCTTGTTGAGTTTTTCCATTTCTTCATTATAAACAAACGAAATAAAGAACGCTATGAATCCATCCAGATATTTAAAAGAACTGTAAAAACATTGTTTTATAAAAGTAAACTCTCATAACGTCTTTGCAAAAATTAAAAAGCAAAAACTAGTATCAAGATACGTACGCAATATATTTTATATAGAAGATAGAACATGACAATTCAGCTAACATGATGACACACCGCTCGCGGAACCTACCTTTAGAATGGAAAAGTTTCATTTGCTTCTACAATAAGGAACACTTTATCCAAAAAAAAAATCAAAACTACCATCATTATGTGTAGTTTTGATTTTTTTATTGTTTGCTCTTAATAACATAGCAATCCCACTATTATGCCAAGCACGACCAGTATATAAGGCGGGACTGCCCAGCGCAAGGATAGCAACAAAAATATAGCGGCTAAAAGAATATCTAATCCACTTAGAATTGTTTGGGTCACAATTGGATGGATAAAAGCACTAGCTAAAATCCCAACAACCGCAGCATTAGCACCAGCCATTGCACCTTTTAAAGCCACATGCCTGCTCATAGTGAGCCAAAAAGGCATTGCCCCAACAATTAAAAGAAATGCAGGTAGGAAAATTGCAATCGTTGCAACCACTGCTCCTGGCACGCCAGCAATGACCATCCCAATATAAGAAGCAAATGTGAACAATGGACCTGGAACTGCCTGTGTAAGACCATAGCCTGCTATAAAGTCAGATGCGCTCATTAAGCCACTTTGCACAAACTGCGTTTCGAGTAACGGTAATACTACATGGCCGCCACCAAATACGAGGGCACCTGCTAGATAACATTTTTCTATAATTGTTAATAAGTCATCTTTTACAAATGAATTAGCTATTGGTAATGCAATCATTAACATAGCAAATAATGCTAATAGTAAACCACCTGTTGTTTTAGATATAGGTAAGTTTTTTTGCGCGGTATCATCTACACCGTTCGTTTGCTTAAACAGCCGTGCACCTATTAAAGCTGCCAATGAGATGACAGTAACTTGTGCAAATGGATTTCCCCAAAATTGGAGCGTTAAAAGCGCCAAAATTGCTATTATCAAGTGCACTACGCTAGGAATTAACTTTTTGGACATATCCCAAATGGCTTGTGCCACGATGGCAACAGCAACCAATTTCAAGCCTTGAATCCATCCCATATCTATCTCTAGATGCGAGTAAAAATAGGCAAATAGAGTTAATAGTAATACAGATGGTAACGTAAAGCCAAGAAAGGAGGCTAAGCTTCCCAACAGTCCACCACGTAGTAAACCAATGCCCATTCCTACCTGACTGGATGCAGGCCCAGGGAGAAATTGACTAAGTGCCACTAAGTTACTGTACTCTTTATCTGATAACCATTTTCTTTTTTGCACGTATTCAATTTGAAAAAAACCTAAATGCGCTGTTGGACCCCCAAAAGATGTACAGCCTAATTTAAAGGAAATAAGAAAAATCTCTAACAACTTTGGCAAACTGTTCACTACTTTCCATGTGATATACAATCATATTACACGGAGAATGTCTTATAATAGATTAAGATATTGTAAAATTTACTTAAAGCATCGAATATTCATTTCTCGCGTATTTTGATAGCTGGGCCACTTTTAACATCACTTGCAGTAACAGGAATCAGTTTATATGTCTTATCTGTTAGATAGCGTGCATCGAAGCGAATCCCCCACTTTGTATGTTCTTCATTTAATGTATAAGAAGAATCTTGACGCCATGTTTTGCCTGATTGCGATACAATATTAAAATTTAACGATTCATTTGTAGTTTCTTGTGTCTCAACGTATACTGTAGTTGAAATCGGTGTAGATACAACTTTTTCTACCTTAATTTCCTGACCATCACTAAGCTTAATGGTTTTATTAACCGCAATTACTTTTCGATCCGCTTGCAGTTGCTTTTGAGATGCTTCTACCTTAAATGCCCAAGGCTCGGGAATGGGCTTTTCCCAATTCCAATCGTTATAGAGGATATTCAGCTGCAACAGTTCATCTTGAGGTAAATCACGCATTTTAACACTGCTATATATTGTATAAGTATTTTCTGATTGGGCAATGGTCTGACCACCATTTCGAACGGTATAATTTTGACCGTTCACGAGTACTTGCGGAAAGAAAAAAATTTGATAGTCGAAATTTACATCTTTCGCCGGTTCAAAAGTTGCATTTAACAATAGTTGATTATCATCAACCATCACCTCGTTTAAAGTCAATCTCCCAAAATCATTTTCTGTCGATTGACCAACAAGTGTTTTATAAGCTGCAAAATCCGACTGATTATCATTAAAAATAGAAGAGACAACGCGGCTACCTACCATTAATAAACCGACAACAAATAAAATACTTACTACAACGATCACCCATTTACGTTTTCCTTTTTTTTCGGGATACACTTCATGCACATGCGATTCAATTGACAAACAAACACCCCCAATCCCTTTAATCTATCAACGAGTACTTCCCTATGATTCATTGTAATAACGAGCTAGGCATTATATAACTAAATAAGTGCCAGTCACTCACACAATTTAATAAAAATCCACGTAGATTTCTGCGAACTACTTTGTACCCGCAGAAACCGAAGTGAATTGTTATACTTTAGGAAAACTGATTTTATCCCCTCTTCTTCAACCATAGCAACGTTTGTTGTAAGCCTTCCTGATAACTAGTCTGTGGCAACGTGCCAATCACGCTTTCATACTTTGCCCCGCTCAAAATAACAGGCTCCTCTGTTAAATACATCATCTCCTTCATTTCCTTCATAAACGGAGAAAAGATTGCTAACATACCAATCATTGCGTTGGAAACCGTTCGTACTTTCTTTTTATAACCCGTAATATCTCGAATTATCTCCAATAATTGTTCTCCTGTAATAGGATGCACAGCCGGCACATTCCAATTCTGATTATATGTGTCTGAGCGCAATGCCAATTCAACGATTGCTTTAGCTCCATCGACTGTATAGAGGAATTCTCTAGCCACTTGCATATGCCCAACGAAGTTTGCCTTTTTATTACTAATAACACTTTTTAATGTTTCATTTAGAATTGTATTTTCTGCATTGGGGCCATATAAATCAGGCATATGGACGATTAATGAAGGCACACTACTAGCCTTCAATTTATTTTCCATTGCTAATCGTATCTTCCCCTTTTTCGTATGAGGTTCTTTAATTGCCTCCTCTGTTACAATAGAAGATTGCCTACCATATGCGTAGATATTGTCCACTAGTGCAATTTTTGCTTGTTGCGTTTGTGCGACATTGATAATTGAATGGATACACTGAATATGTTTTTCTTCCCATTCTTGATAAGGGAAACTAATTGCATGAAACATAACATCAATCCCAACAGATGCCTTCCTTACATGCTCTTCATTAAAGACATCTCCAGGAAAAATCGACACATTCGAGTAACTTTCAAAAAGCGCTTGCAACTTCTCTTTCCCCCTAGCGAAAGCCACAACTTGTATGCCTCTAGCCGCTAATTCACTCACTATCGCAAAACCTATTCCACCTGAAGCACCCATGACTAATGCTTTTTTCATCATCTATTCCTCCTTTTAATTAACCACTGGTCAATAGATGTTAAAAGAAAACTCTAGATTCACTTTCACATCTAGAGCAACATTATTTAAGCCAATGCTTTAACGAGAAATTTAGCATGGACATCTACCGCCTCTTGCGCTTCATCATAGTTCATCACATAATGGTGATAATGTGAAACAAAACCGTGTAATGCAAGAAATGTTGAATGAATATCCGAAATGAACAATGTTTTTGCTGATAAAGCTTGAACCGATTGCGCAAATTTTTCATAGCTAAGATTAGCAGCCTCTTGCGATAATCCATCGATATGAAGATCTTTCGTCATAAACATCAATTCATATTGACTTTGATAGTTTAATCCAAATTTCATAAAGCCAACAAAGACATCGTAAAGTTTGTTTTGATGGTCTCCAGTTCCATTTACAATGTCATCTAACATTTGATTTAATTCAGTAAAATACTCACCTATAATGCAATAAAATAATTCCGCTTTATTTTTAAAATGATAGTAAATTGCTCCATGACTACAGCCAAGTTCTTTCGCGATACTACGCATGGAAACTTGGTGAAAACCCTTTTCAATAAACTGTTTATGAGCTTCGTCAACAATCATCTTGAGTGTCAATTCTTGTGCTGATGGTTTACGTGGCGACATGGAATCCTCCTTCAACTGACCAGTGGTTAATTAATAGTATAGAATGTTTTCATTTATTTGGCAAACCTTAATTTTAATAGAAATCATTTTACGGTTCCTCTTCTAAACATTGTATTAAGCAAAACCTCTATTTTCTGACAGTGATTAAATGGTGCAATCTTGCACAGACAATAAATAAAGGATGCCAACACTACTTCGTCAGCGATCCTTCAATTTATTATTAAATTAAACTTTTTACTACTTTAGATATAACGGCACCTTCTGCTTGACCAGATAATAATGGTTTTGCAATCTTCATCGCTTCACCCATATTCATACCTTTACTAACGCCTGCTGCTAGTAATTTTTCAGCAATTTCCGCTTCGCTTAATTGCTTAGGAAGGAAGGATTTTAATAACACTAATTTTGCTTCTTCTTTTTCGATTAAATCTGCACGGCCAGCATTTTGCGCGCCTTCTAATGCCTGATTCGTTTGTTTTACTTCACGATTAATAATGGCAATCTCCTCTGGTTGAGTTAGAGGTTCACCTTTTTCTTTCTCTGCTAAATCTAATGCTGATTTAACTAGTGTTAGCACACCTTTTGCTAAGACATCCTTTTCCTTCATTGCTGTTTTTAGTTGTTCAAATACTGCTGTTTTTAACATCCAACTCACTCCTCTATCATTGCTAATTGTCAATGATTATTGCACATTGTGACGACCAAAACAAATTATTTTGCTTTCTTCAACATTTCCACATCGGCCTTTGTTTCTAATATGTCAAGTGTTAACACGTTCATCTTTGCATCTACTTTATCTATTTTTGCACTAAGATTTTGTTCTACTGAATCTAGTTTCGTTTCTAGCGAATTTAGTCTTGTTTCAACCGATCCTAATCTTATTTCTAGTGAATCTAGTCTCGTTTCAACCGACCCTAATCTTATTTCTAGTGAATCTAGTCTCGTTTCAACCGACCCTAGTCTTGTTTCTAATGAATCTAGTCTCGTTTCAACTGAATGTAGTCTTTTGTCTAGCGCTTTGATTTGTTGTTGAATCTCTGTTTTCACGCCCTGCACTTGTGTAGAGAGCTCCAAAATAGCTTGAAGAATTGCATTTTGATTGATTTCAGGATTCATAATCGACTTCCTTTCTTCAAATTTATCTATTCGTTATTTATTCACTCGTTATGTTCACTGATAAATATTGCTAATCGACTAGAGTTATTCAAACTCTACTATACTATTCTATCTATGCTTTTTAATGAAGTCAAAACATCAAAAATTTCAATTTGTCAAGAATTCGTCTTGCAATTTCACTTCATAAAATCGCATTGCCTTCAAATCTCCTTGATACGAAAAAACCCCCTGCTTGATTAATGTTCGTAAGCGATACTCAATCCACTCGTCTCCTGTAAATTGTTGCATATGTCCATATACTTCACCTATTAAACGTGCCGCTTTCTTAAACGTTACGGTACCCTCTTCTTGATACATCCGCTTGGCACATTCAATAATAAAATCATCATCTCGATTTTCATGTAGGCTATGTAATAGCCCATCACATGTCCATGTTCGTAACAGATGGACTTTATCTGCTAATAAGCTTTTACCTTCCTTCATTAAAGCTTCTCTTGCATCATTTTTTAGTTCATCCATAGCAAACTGTTCATAAAAATACAGGAGGTTTTCTTCATTCAATTCTCCTGAAGTTCGTGGATAATCCGCTATTTGTGGATGCATCTCATTTTCATGAAAAGCCTTATACGTATCAATGACTCGCACTGCATTCACTTTGCCTTCTAGCATGGCTAGTACAAGTCGTAATCCTGTTTGTTCATGTGCATTTTGGCATGTCCAAATAACGATTTTTTGATGTGGTAAAATATTGTTTATTTTCTCTATAGCAGTTTGCATACATTGTCGATAATGATTACGTTCAGCCTCGTCCATATTGTATCGCTTGTTGAACCATCCAAGTCTCGCTTCTATTCCCGAAGCTTGATGTATATCTTTTACTGGCCCAATCGATAAATTATCTGGCCAAACAATAATATCCTCTGTCTTTTGATATTCTGACGTTCTAAATGCTGCTTTTAGACTTCCGGCTGGCGAATCACCAAAAACAATATGTATTGTCTGCGCTTTATCCATTTGTTCCTTATCTTCTGTCATATGTAGGAGTATTTGCTGCATGTCCTCTCTCGACTTTCCATTTAATAGAGATATGAAAAGCATTGACTTTGCTTCCGCTTCACTTAGTTGATTGATTCTTTCTTTTAATCGGTTAACATCTTCCAACATTCCATTCAAATCCTCTCCACCATTCATTTTTCTAGTTACTATCATAACAGCATTCCCATTTCTCTTATCATAGCGCAATTCATGTTTTTCTAAAATGTTCAACAACGCAAATAATTGACCTTACCCTCCACTTCTCTTTAAAACAACTAAAACTTTAAATTTAACTAAACTGATTACTTTTTTCTATTAATCGAACCATTCTTTCTATCAGAAAATGTATTGCTCAGAAGGATTTATCATGCTAAGATGCCAATAATTCCTACAAAACTAATTTGTTAAGTAGGTAAAACAAAGGGGATGATGATATGGGTCAAATTATTGCCAATACCATAAAGCAGTCGATAATCGATTTAATAGGGCATACACCACTATTAGCATTAAATCAGTACACGAAAGAACTACAACTTGAAGCGGAAATTATTGCGAAGCTAGAATATTTTAATCCTGCGAATAGTGTAAAAGATCGTATTGCTAAAGCGATGATTGAGGATGCTGAAGCACGTGGAGTTTTAACAAAGGACAAAACGATTATTGAAACAACAAGTGGGAATACTGGTATTGGGCTTGCAGCTATCGCAGCAGCAAAGGGCTATAAGTTACGTATCTACATGCAAGATGGTGTAAGCGAAGAACGAACAAAGGTTGTGAAAGCATATGGAACCGAGGTTGTGCCATTTTCCGATGTACCAGAGATGGTAGCGGCATTTGAAGAAACTGATGGCGATTTTGTTGAAACCATTAAAGTATTTAGAGAAACTGTCGTTGATAAGGATGAAAATGTCGTCTTTCTAAATCAACTGGATAATGAAGCCAATCCTAACATTCACGAACGCACTACTGGGCCAGAAATTTGGGAGGACACAGCAGGACAAATTGATATTTTTGTTGCTGCAATAGGTACAGGAGGCACCATTAGTGGTGTAGGTGCTTATTTAAAATCCAAAAATCCAGCCATACAAATTATAGGCGTAGAACCCGCTATTAATTCTATTGCTACAGTTGAACAGCCTGATATTATTGAAATTACAGGTGTGCATCGCTTTTCAGATGCACAGGAAGCGCGCGTTCCGTCTAATGTTCATCTTGATCGGATTGATGAAGTGTTAGAAGTAGAAACAGATGAGGCCTATAAAGCTGCTCGCACTGTAGCGCAAACAGATGGTGTTTTAGTAGGTACATCCTCTGGTGCGGCATTGTTTGTTGCAACAACTCTTGCTAAACGTCCCGAAAACAAAGGAAAACGTATAGTCGTACTCTTTCCAGATACAGGATTGCGCTATTTATCTACCGATTTATTTTAACGATAAAACGAAGGATAGCCTTGTTATCTATCCTTCGTTTGTTCTGAAATAGCAAAATTGCCTTTAGCTGTCATAGATATCACAATCTCTTTATTTACCTCTATTTGAATAGGGCTGATAATCGCTTTACGCGTAGAGAAATACCAAAGACGTTCACTTGGACCAATTAATAGATGGGCACCCTCTTCGTAATTTCCCATAAAGGTTAGCGCATCTGGGCGAATATCTTCTCCCTTTAATGGCGTTATATCATATTCCTTTAAACGGTCTACGACGTCTGCAATCGCATCTGTGGTTAAATTTATTTCTGCTATATTCAGTATATGTTGAATAGAAAATGTATCGGCATTAACGCTCGGATTGATTTGCTGCCGTGCTATCAACTCTACTACATTGTTCTCAGCATCATAAAAATAGCATGAATAGGCATCGTTTGTTTTAAAATACACTTCATCGACTCCGTCCAAACTTAATACGTCTACACGCTCTTTTGCCCATTTTTTCGCTAACTGAAATAAATTACTAGGGATATTGAAGGCGAAATGATATTGCTTTGCAACAGAAGCCTCTACTTTTTCGAATCGAACTTTGCTCTCCCCAGCAGCTATGTCAAAAAAATGGGTCCCCTCATCTAATAATTCAAATCCTAATAAGGTACAGTAAAATTCCCTCATTTTATGTAAATCATACGCATAAAGTTTTATTTTAAAGATTTTCATAAATCACTCATCCCCTTAGCTTCTGATACCATTTACTGTACTAAATAACAGATGAATGTTCCTCATGCAAAAGAATGAAGATTTAGAAAACATACTTTAGGTTCCTATATAACCTTATATCGGCGTACGATCTCCTCTATTATTTGGCTGTGAAACAACTAAAAATTCCACATCCTCCTGTGAATCATTGCGCATTTGGTGTGGTTGAAATGGTGGTACTTCAACCCCTTCATGAGGCAATAATATAATCCGATCTTCGCCTATTTCCATTGTTGCTATACCTGATAGCACGAAAAAGAATTGTTGTGCTTGATGGTGGTAATGACAAACTTCCGTTGTATTGGCAGGCATCCGTTCATGAATAATACTTAATTCATTATTTTTAACTAAATGCCAGCCATCACATTGTTTACCCCAAATGTAATGCTCCGCATGTTCTTTACTAATTTTCAACTAAAACAACTCCCTGTTCAAATAGGCCATCTATTCTAATTTCCCTTTTAGAATCGGCCATTCTGGTTTGCGTGAATTTGGACTGCTATTGTACTTTTATTTTTTCAACAGTGGCAACATACATCGATTCTTTTTGTATTTTAATGTACTGATACTTGGTTTCCTTGCAGTACCCTTCACTCTTCAAATACTTTTTTAGTTGCGATTTTTTAACAAAAACTTTTTCTGCTTCTTCATATTCTTGGTCATCTGTTTTTTTGGTAATAGCCATCATATAAAACTTCGTCACATTATTCCCCCTTTATTGCCATACTTTATCTAATTGATGTGCATAAAAATGAATCGCATTTTTATAACTAAGTATTTCCGCATCTCTTGTCGTATGTAGCAAGCATTCTAGTAAAAGCTCCATCGCCTTACTATGCTCGTCTAGATTATATAAAGTCATGGCATAAAAGACTTGTAATGCTTTATTAGTCGGAAATAAGTCGATTCCTTTTAAAAACGTCGATTGTGCTTTTTTATACTGTCCTAACGTTCTATATGTACTACCAAGCCCTATAAACGCACCCTCTAACTCTTTGCCTGATAGCCCTTGCTGAATTGCTTTTTCATAGTATGGTACCGCTTGAGACTCTTCTCCTAAAACATCAAAGCTCCAAGCACATTGATAGTTCACAAACGCATCATTTGGGTATTGTTCTACCATTTTTAACAACAAGTGATTTGATTCTTTCTTCTTTTCCTCATTACGTAATTGGATTGCCCTTGCAAGTTGTTGTTCGTACAATGTTATTAGCTCCTTTTAAACAATATGACACTTTTCTTAAGCCCCGTCATACATCCCAAATTAAATTGTTAATTTCATTAAACTTCTAAATCGTTTTGCATTTTGACTGTCTGGTAAAAGACCACTTCTAGCATTCGATGTAAATGCTAGCCACTGCCAATCTTCACCACCAACAAATGCTAACCTAGACCATTTTTCCAGAAAATCAATAAAGTTGTCCGCTAATTTATAGCCATGTCCTTCCCCATCATCATGACTTAAATAAACAATAGAAGCATCAGCATTGTTATCAACGATATCAAATGCAATGTAGTCTCCATTGCCGACCTCGTAAAAAGCAAATGTTTGATGCCATACTTTATCGTAGTCATGTTGTGGATTTGAAAAAACTTCCTTAATCCACGCATTTTTATCATTATTTATCTCGTTCAATAATTCTAAATCCCAGTGAAGCATTCCGCTAAAGATTCCGTCCAGTTCACCCTCCAATTGGTAATCATCTAGAAAACCCCAACGGAAGTAAAATGCTGATGAAAACTCCACAAGCACTTTTTTAAAACTTTCAGGAATTTGGAAACCTAATTGGTTCTCACAGTGCGCAATTTGTTGTAGCGTCGCAGGGGCACCAATATCTACTGTTGATACTTCTCCACCAATCGCAACTATTCGCTCCACTATATTCTGAACTCTCTGCTCAAATATACGATAATCCATGGCAATCCCCTCTCTCCTACAACCAAAATGTGTTACTTTCTTATTCTTTTATCATAATACACATACGGTATTTCGTCAGTTATATTTTTCCATTATTTCAGGATTCGTTGCACAATAAAAAATGACCAAGGTCACATCGTTTGCTTACTTGGTCATCTTATACCCGTATATTAACACGTTGTCTTTTTACACTTTTTAATTTGATAGACGACGCCAATAATTACATTTGCAACAAAAAGAAAATTAAATGGATTAAAAACTATCCACATTACATTGGCTTCTAAAGCAAGTTGTAATAGAATCCATAAAATCCAAATAACAATTTGACTTAATATCATTGGTATACTAAACCAATCTCTTATTTCCATATATCAACATCCTATTAATCTAGATCACGACTCTCTTTTCGACTTTTTGTATTCTTTATAACTCAAATAAATGGAAATAATTATTAAAATAGCCATAAAAAAGTTAATGGTAGATTTGGCATCTGAAGATATAGATAAATATGATGCACTACAACTTATGACGGCTGCTATTATTGCTAAATAATATGGTCTTATTTCCATATAACTAGCCCCCTTACCAAGTACTGATTTTCATCAATGCTTGTAAATACGTTAATTCTTCATTATTAATAGACTTTAATAACGATATAATCGTATCATCAGTTAACGCTACATTTTTCGAAAAGGCATAATCTTTTAATAGTGCAATATAGCCTGATATTAAGGCTGTTGCCTGCGATGTACCAGTAGTTTTAATTATAGTCCCATCGGAATGGATTGTTGATATCTCGTGACCAGGTGCGTTAATCGTTGTTTTTTGCGAACCGCTTGTTAATTCAAGTACATTTCCTGAAGTATCTATCGCCCCAACTGAAATAACTTCATCTAAAATTGCAGGATACATCAATTCAGTATTTCCATAATCTCCTGAGGAAGCTACTACTGTAACACCTTTATTTACTGCTAATTTTATCGTTTCCGTAATATCTTTATCTTCAAAATGGCTAGCCATACTTAAATTAATAATAGAAGCATCTTTTTGGATAGCCAATTCAATTGCATTCTTGATAATTGTTGGTGCAACTGAATCATCCCCATTCATTACTTTAATGACGATTATTTGTGCATCTGGACTTATACCTTCTAAAATGCCATCAATCCCTTTAATTATGGAGTACATCATAGTACCATGACCATTTGTATCTTCGATAGATTGATCAACTAAAGATTTTTCAAATTTTAGATTTTCACTGTATAGAGGATTTATACCACTATCAATGATAGCAATTATTTGGGACCCACCTGTAGAAAGTTTATGAAGCTCTTTATAATCTAGCCAATCAAATTCCCAAGTTGTAGCATCTGCACTATTATTTTCATAATCAGACGAAAATACGGTATAGATTGTCAAGGATAATCCAGCAAATATAAAAATCATCCAAATTAATTTAGTTAAAAAACTTTTCAATAAAAGCACCTACTTTATAGCTGTTTATTAATTTAATAAATACTATTATTGAGGCTCGATATTAAAAACTAAAACCCAGTATAAATCTGCTCTAATTCCTCTATTTGTATTTCCATTGTGATATTCTACTCGATTAGCTAACTGGTTAGTCCATAAAGCAGTAATACCATTAATAGTGGCAGGTATTACACCAAGTTTGCCAAAAACGACACTAGCAAGTGCCAGACCCATAGATACAGATGCAGCATCTCTTAAATCATAAACCCATTGCCTAGCTGCTGAAGTACTCATATAACGTCGTTTGCCCCACCAAAAAGTTTCATCGTAAGTAGATCCGCCCTGAATATAAAAATTGTGATCAGTAGAATCAATCATCGCACCATTGTCTAAAACTTTTAGTTCACCTTTTTCAATCTGTGAATTTAAGTTATTGAAATGTGCTTCTAAATCTTCCATTAATGAAGCTTTAGTAATGATTTTATTGCTACCTTGTTGTCTGGCTAATTCATTTAATAGATTAATATCTTGGTTATTTAAATTATGAACTATTTTATCTTCGTCTAAAATAGTTATGCCATGAGGTGAAATTTCTAGATTTGCTTCTATAACAGTTATGATATTTTCTAAACTCTCTTTATATTCTTTTTCATCTACCCCATTTACATATGCCTTTGCATTAAAAGGTACTAGTCCAAAAAATAATGTTAAAACTGTAAAAATATAATTATTTTTTTCATTTTCATCTCTCCTAAAATTTTATTTTTAGTATAAAAAAAAAAGAGTTACCTGATTGATATGAAATTTATTTATTATCCAAAAGTGCGAAAAAACACATAGAATATTTATATGTTATAGAACTTTTGTAACATCAGACTTAACTTTTATTTGAAGTATTCTTTGTTTATCCAAAACACTACGATACCTCACCCTATTAAATAAATGATGTCAATTTGAAAAGTAATATTATATAATATCAACAGCGTATAACTATAGCTAAACTATCCCCGAGTTAACAATAATTTATCATTGATAATGATTCTCACACAATAGTCAAATTACTTTATTTTTCAAGAAAATTTAGACATTTTTTTAATAATAATTTTAGGATTACATAAAAAAATATCATCTTTCCGATGGCTTTTATTTTTCTTTTTTTAAATTCTACCCTCCCAATTTGGCAGCCTTTTTGATACGAATAGACAATAAAAACCACCCTAAATAGAGTGGCATTTATCCTAACCTATTTAACTATTGTGCTTCTTTCTTGAAGTATCCGCCCAATAATCCACTGCGCAACTATAAGATTTGGCACCCAACATAACCACGAAATAATAGGATAACTAATCATAAAATTTTCTAATCCAAATAATGGTAGCCAGATTCTTAAAGTTACTGCAGCAAAAGTTAATGAATAATTGCGTATCATCCATTTTTGGTGTTCATAAACATTATGTTTTTTAATTTTCGTAACCGCTTGATAGCCGGTAATGATCCAGAAAATAGCTAACAAACTAAAACCGAGCTGTGACACAAATCCCCCTGTAGCATAAAACGCTAAATAAAGACCTGCAATACTGCCGAATAAAATGCCTATCACATAGACCTTCCCTGCTATACGATGACGCTTCCTATTTTTTTCTCTAAACTTTGAAGATAGCGTAAAGGGTCCTATTACTAAAGCCACTATACTAAATACAATATGGATATAAAGCAAGGTATACCAAAGCGAATCCAATGTATCCATAAACATCAGTTTCATGCGAACAAAGCCTGCCTGATGGGCATCCATTATTAAATATTGAACTATGGAGTATCCAGCTATTCCAATAGCTAAGCAACTAAATATTAACGTAATTTTTTTCATTTTACAGTCCCCTAAAAAATGATTTATCAAAATATATCATGCTACATTCTTAATGTAACACGCCATTTTAGAAGATTTGTAATTCATACAGTAAGTGGTAACTTAATGTGTATAAGAGGTTTTAAATTGTGACTATCATTGCATTTAGCTATTGTAAAATAAAGTAATCTCCCCATAAAAAATATTCAATACATATAATATAGTCAACAATTAACGATGAACGCTGGTATTACCCAATCGAATGTACACAAGCGAATCTTCTTTGGCGGAGATATATTTATTTCTTAATCTTTTTTTCAAACCAGCCAAATGCCACTTCTGCCTCGATATATTCATCATTGGGTGAAACTAAAAAAATAACAAATGACTCTCCTGATGGAAAAATAAATTTTCCATCTTCATCACTTGCCAATGTACTTTGTGGTGGTACAATGCGTTTAAATGCATTTACGCCCTGTTTTGGAAATCCACTTACAAGTTCAGCAAACTCAATTTTCACTTCGGGCTTTGGAAGTGGCGAAATGGCCTGATTTGCAGATGTTACGTTTTTAGAAATCATCGCATTTCCAGGAGGTATTGCATTAAACCAAATTTCAGCAACAAATGGTTGATTCGAATGATTTGTAATGGTAAACGCATTTACATATAAATCTACATTTGAATAATGCGGATTACTTAAGCTTCCCCAGGCATTTTTCCCTTTCCCTAAACAAATCGGTTCCGTTTGACCAACAAAATATCGTCCTTGTATGGATTGATATAATGGGTTAGGAATATTAACAGCCTTAATAAAACGGTCATGATTTTTCATAAATACACACCACTCCTTTTTACACTGTATGTAGAGCGAATAAAAATGTGTATTCGAAAATTAAACTAATGCAGCCTAATTTATTTATCTAGTAACTATATTTCATAATTTTTCACTCGCAATATATAGGTGATAATTTATAAGAAATAAAATGAATAGCTATATTGTATGTAAATACAGCCTTTCCTTCTAACTTTTGAATAAGTTAGCGTAAGGAGGTGATAAAGCTTGAGTGAGAATAAAACTAGAAATACGAACACTGAAATCAATCAATTTTATAAAGCTGTGGAAGATTTAAATGATGCAGCTGGTGCATTTTTCCGCATTCCTGTTTTTTTTAGCCATCAAAACCTTTTTACTTTAGGTTCAGCACAACCACCACTATCTGATGAGCAACGATTTATTATTCGGATGTTTAACGAAATTAAACAGGTGCTTCTTTTCCCAAGAACCATTCCGAATACAGACCAATATCCCAATACTACAATAGAGAATGTCCGGACAATAGTAAACTCTAGTTATGGAACAGCTGCGGCTCTATTAAAACCAACTCGGCGAACGGATCAACTTGAACCTTATTCGCCTTTCTTACAAATAGAACCATCCATGTCTCTACAACGCGGACTTCCTTTACTTCTTGTAAAACAAAGTACAATCAAAGCAGGTGGTATCTGGGGAGATGCAGGTCCACTTGCCCCTTATACCCCATTAATATGGTTTTCTGAAACGACAACTGTAGATGAATTTTTTGATAGTATAGCTTGGAAAGAAGCATTACAAAACTGGGCAGGGCAAGTACGAAGTGGTTATTTTATTCAAACAAACCCTGAATATAAATACACATGTGATTAATAGCTATTTTGCTACCATGCATATGGCTACGATCCTTTTGCCATGTCCATAATAATTAGATCACGCCCAAAAGCCCAGTCTCATAATTTTGAGAACTGGGCTTTTTTCAATCTTCACAATAACAGTTAATCTGTCAAATTTGCTCAATATGGTGATGGCTAGTTACTTTAACTGCCTTCTTCCGCTGTCAGTTTATCCTGTTGTTGTTTGGTTTTAGATTCTTTAAGCTCATCAATAAGAGTAGTTAAAGATGCTTCTTTATGTAAATCTTTATCTTCAGCATTTTGAAGGTGATCGGCTACTTTTTCTTGCACAGTTTGAATCCGATCCTCTAAATCTGAGAGTTTTTCATATTTTTTATCAATAAAAGTACCCCGGCTAGCATCTAACGCTACTTCACTCGCAAGACGATTTTGTTCGCGTCCTAATGAATTCCTCGACAATTCTAATGTTTCCATTTGTTCTAGTGAAACAGATTTGCCCAAAATATCCTCCAGTGAATTGGCAGGTTGTTCTTTCTTTATTTCTTGATCCTTTTGGTTTGTCGCTTTCTTTTGCTCTTCCATCTGCTGTTCAGCTATTTGGGCATCAATTTCAGCTATTTGTTTTTCAAAATCCTTTAGCTGTTCTTTAATAGACGATAAGTCGCCTCCGTTTTCTAACGTCCGTTCGCTTAAATCACTTTTCATTTGTTGAACGCTCTCACGTTGCTTCATTAAACTTTCAATCAGACTCGTTTTAGCTTGCTGACCTTTAAACAAATTTCGTGCTTGTTGCCCTATTGTTAATGTATCTTTACGAATTAGAGCATTTTGCTGAATCGTTTTAGGTCTATTGGAAGATACATTTGACACTTTAATGAAGTTCGTAGAATTACTATCATGCGTTATTTTCATATTTTACCACCTCATAATCTATATCGACAATTTTTTGGCATTTTAAATGAAATCTAGTTAAACCTAATATTGCCTCAATCTAGAAAAAACAGCTACTCACTTTTTAAATAAATGTTTGATTCATTATTTACAGTACCTGTAGAAGCAAGACAAGTTGCCATTACACGTTATTTTGAGCACCGCGGAACAAATCACAATCAATTTGTTGCTCTTTATCTAGACCTTTTATACCTGCATATGTATTTCCCCATTCACACATTGTGTTTAATACTGGTACAAAAGATTTTCCTAAATCCGTTAAGCTATATTCTACTTTTGGCGGTACTTCTTTAAATATTTCTCTTCGTACAAGGCCATCTCTTTCTAACTGTTTCAATTGATCTGTTAAAACTTTTTGTGTAATGCCAGGTATTAACTCATAAAACTCTTTTGTTCTTACTGATTTTTGACTTAAGAAAAAAAGAATTAAACATTTCCATTTACCACCTGCTATATTCATAAAAATATTAATTCCCGTATTATAGTTCACCATCTAGTTTCCTCCCAACGCTAAATAGGCACCTTTAAGTGGCTATACCACTTTAAAGTGCGTTATTTTCTTCTATATTATTGCTTACTATAATTAAAGCTGCAAGACAATAAAAATTTCGGAGCTGATAGCATGAGTGTAAAAAATATATTGGAAAAAAGACGTTCAGTTAGACATTATGATGCAAGTTATAAAATAAGTTCAGAACAAATAAGTTCATTAGTTGAAAGTGCAAGTAAGTCACCTAATGGAAATAATATCCAAGCTACACGATACTTAATTATTGATAATCTGGACTTAAGAAATTTAATACTACCTATAGCCTTTCATCAGCAACAAGTAATAGAAGCTTCAACTTTAATTGTCATGTTGGGTGATTATCAGGCATTTGACAAAGAGAATATTATCGACATACATGAGGAAGGCTTCCAAGCGGGGTATTACGATGAATCGCTAAGGGATTATCTAGCGGATGCTGCAATCAATTATTACAAACACCAATCCAAGGAAGATTTAAAGCTTGAATTAACTAGAGATGTAAGTCTTGCGTCCATGTCATTTATTTTATTAGCAAACGAAGCGGGTTTTGACACGATTACTATGTCAGGCTATGATTCTAAAAAATTAAAAGACATCTTGCATATTTCTGACAGGTATTTAGATGTAATGCTCATAGCTGTTGGGAAAGGTACGAAAGCCGGTCATAAAACAGTAAGACACGATGTAAATAAGATCATTTATAGAAACGAAATCAGTTAATGTTTTTGTAGTCTCCTGATTAACAAGAGGCAAAACAATATGTTTTTCATGGAAAAAAGCTCAGGCTCAAAATTAATTGAGTACCTGAGCTTTTTACATGGTTCTTGTTTACAACCTCTATTGATAAATCAGAATTACTTCGTATCGTCCATCTTCAGCACAGTCATAAATGCTTCCTATCGAAACGTTGTATTCAGGATGTATCTATTCGTATCCTTTTCCAACCGATAAACCTTTGCTGTATAAGGGTTTGTCGGTTGTTTTTCTTCGCTTATTTATTATCATTGGTGGGGATATGATGGGGAAAATAACAAAATGACCACCCATCACAGAGTGTCCTTTTATGGATTATTCAGCTAAGCACAAGACATCGATAATCAGCCTATTCGCATGTCCACAACCATAAAAAATAGCCCCCTTATCAAATAAAATAAGAGGGCTTTATATAATTCTTAATCTATCACTTATCTCCAACTGGCTTTAATAAATTCGCTGGAAGCCATGAACTTTTTGAGTCGGATTCACTAAATACTTCTAGATAACCATTAACTTCAGTACCTTGCGATTGAAAAACACTTCCCTTATCATACATTGTTTCAGATTTAGCTTCATCCAATGGTGTTCTTTTCCCACCTGCATCTTTTGTTAACTCAAAACGCTCTCCGGATTTACTATGTATAGTCTCAGCGATTTTAAGGTCTGTACCAGGATACTGATAACACGCCATCCAACTACCATCATCGCTTTGGCAATACTCCAGCAATTGTCCACTATTTGTATCCAAGAAAGAAATACCCCATCTACTTCTGAAATTAAATCCGTATGATCCTACCCTATAAATACCATCACGATTAATAATAATATAAGTTGGTTCGTTATAAAAAGAGGAACGAATTTTTATTGGTACTTCTTTGAAAACTACCAAATCCGTTGCTTGTACGCGGTATTGCCCCATTTGATAGAATATTTTGTTATCATATTTTTCAATATCATACGTTCTAAAGAAGTTATTTCGCTTTACCACTAAAGATTCAAACGTACCATCTGAATTTTTCTTGTATACCTTAATGTCTTTTTTAAAGGTCATTTTCCCTGTTTGCCCTTTTACAACTTCCGCTCCATCATGCATCACTTTCGCTTCTGATTTCGTTGGATTTACTACTGCAAATACGAATGCTGCTAGTAACACAATAAATAATTTTTTCATTATTCTCCTCCTACTCAGTTATAAAAACATAATTTCTTAGTATTATATACCAGTAACTTAATATTCTATCAACGGTTGTTAAAAACCCTACAAAAGTATAGTATTTTTCCAAAACATTATTTCTCCCATCTACCATTCTACCCAGTTCTCTTTTTATATCCATAGCAATTTTGAATAGCTAGCTTTAATGAAGTCAGGTGCACTTTGAAGCTGTGTATTGGCTGCTAAAGACTTTGAACATCACGTAATTAGCTGAAAAAATGGGAACTTTACAATCAAATTTGTCAAAAAATAAAAACGTGATAATTTCAGTGAAAAAGAATTATAAGAAGTAGCTGATATTGTAGGGATTAAGTTTGAAGCTCATTTTGTGTTAAAAGAAGGTACGAAGATATAAATAATCTGCGAAGGGCTAACATGTTTAAAAGTTGATTAGCAAAAAGAAGCAACAATTAAAGAAGCAAGCTAAAAAGTCAGTATATGAAGCAACTGGAATTAAGCCTATTAAGATGAAAAAGCCATTGATTAAGAAAAAGCGTAAACCATCTTTAAAACGAACAATTAATAAATTATTCTAAATAGATAACTAAATACGGCTATCTGTTTTTTTATCTGCACTTTTTATAATTATTTTCCTAAAATGTAAATACATAGGGAGTGGTTTACAAATGAAAAAATAGTATTTAGTGCAGCATTAGTATTAAGTCTTGGACTAGCAGGCTGTGGAGAGACAACTACAAAGGACGAATCAGCAAAAGAGGAAAAATCGGTTGCTGAAACATCGAATGATTCTAAACAAGAAACAGGAGGTGGTAAATTGATGAACAAGACTCAATTAGGGTTAGAATAATACAAAAAGGTAAATAACGGAAAAACTAGGTACTCAATTAAAATGAGCGCCTGGTTCTTTTTAAAATATTACGCAATGGCTCTTAAAAAATATGCCCAAGCTACATACTCGTCACCTGGTATAGGTGTAACTACTAGAGCTACTACAATTGCTGAGATAGCTAAAGTTTTTATAAATGGTATATTATCTGACCATTTTTGAGCATCAGGGCTATAGACCTTTATGTACTTTCTTTTTATAACTATGTATATGATATGGTTTACCAGTTGACGATTTCTGTTTATCAATTCTGAAACAGTAATTACTTCCTAAATCATATTCACAACTTTGAGAGTTAACATTTGAAGCCAAAGGTGTTATCTCTATAGGAGAACTAGTATATTCTTCATTTTTCTTTTTCAATAAGCTCTAAATATAACTCATATTCTTTTCACCGCTCAAGATTGATTGAATCTCTTCTGGTAAACTATTCAATACTTCTTGAGGAATATCCATTTTTTCTGTTTCAATTTCTGCTGCTTTTACTTTATTTGGAGATAAAGGAAGCATAGATATTGTAAGTACCAAAATCATTAATGTGGCTATTATCTTTTTCAAAATAAACGCTCCTTTTTTGCATTAGTCTTGATTTAAATGTAATAATTTTTGTAAAGGAATTTTGTCAAAGTCTAAGTTATATTTCTCCTGTAATAACGTCTTAAAAATATTTTCAACAATACCTGTATAAAATGTAACTACTACATCACAGTGTGCTAATGCAACATGGTCTGTAAGTTGTTTAGAAAATTGATCGATTGGTTCTATATGTTCTTTTTTGACAGGATGCTTAGAATAAACACTAACGGTAATCAAATTCCCCCTTAAATCATCTTCAAAAAAAATATCATTAGGAGATAGGTTTAAATCTTTTATTTCAGATGCTCGATTTTCATCAACTATAAATAATCGATAAACATCTTTACCAAACTTAACATCCCATACTTCCATGTCTTTAAATCTTAGTATTCTTTCAAAATAATCAATCATTCCCACACTCCTAATTTATTAAAAATTATTCAAATATTTTACATTAATGATTATAAGAGTTAATTACTCCGAGGTATATTAATACCTATCATTATTATATATTAATTTTCAATCAGAACTTCACGCCACTTTTTTGATTGATGTATAGAGTGTGTCTATTTTTATCTGACACCTTCCTTTTTGTATAATAAAAGCCCTCCACAATCATCTGTGGAAGGCTCATTTTAATAACGGTGGCAAATCGGTGGCATCCTCCACCCAAAGGATATAAAATTACTAATTAATAACCTCTATAAACGTTGTTATTTCAACGTTACTTCGTATCATCCATTTTCAATACAGCCATAAATGCTTCTTGTGGCACTTCGACTGAACCGACTTGTTTCATACGCTTTTTACCTTCTTTTTGTTTATCAAGAAGTTTACGTTTACGAGAAATATCCCCACCGTAACATTTTGCTAATACGTTTTTACGCATCGCTTTAATTGTCGAACGTGCGACAATTTTTTGACCGATTGCAGCTTGAATTGGTACTTCAAATTGTTGACGTGGAATTAATTCTTTAAGTTTTTCTACGATTACTTTTCCACGCTCGTAAGCAAAGTCACGGTGCACGATAAAGCTTAGTGCATCGACTTGCTCGGCATTTAATAGGATATCCATCTTCACTAGTTTTGACGGCTGATAACCGATTAGCTCATAATCAAATGATGCATAGCCTTTGGTATTTGATTTTAAATAATCGAAGAAGTCGTAGACAATTTCAGATAATGGCATTTCATAAATAATGCTGACACGTGACGTATCAATGTAATCCATCGTCATGAAATTACCACGTTTCAATTGGCAAAGCTCCATTACCGCACCAACATAATCATTCGGTACCATAATTGTCGCTTTCACATATGGTTCTTCAACACGGTCAATTTTTTGTGGGTCTGGCATAAAGGATGGGTTGTCGACTTTAATGGACGTACCATCTGTCATATAAACATCGTAAATTACCGAAGGTGCTGTTGTAATTAAATCAATGTTAAATTCACGTTCAATACGTTCTTGAATAATTTCCATATGAAGAAGCCCTAAGAAACCGCAACGGAAACCAAAACCAAGCGCTTGTGATGTTTCAGGTTCATATTGTAAGGCAGAGTCATTTAACTCTAATTTTTCTAATGCATCACGTAAATCGTTATACTTAGCTGTATCGATTGGATATAATCCACAGTATACCATTGGATTTAAACGGCGATAACCTGCTAATGCCTCTGCTGCTGGACGATTAGCAAATGTAACAGTATCTCCCACTCGCGTATCACCAACATTTTTAATAGATGCTGTTAAGTAACCAACATCTCCAACCGTTAATTCACTTTGTGGCACACTTTTCGGAGTATGTACGCCAACTTCAATAACATCAAATTCTGCACCTGTCGCCATCATACGTATTTTATCGCCAGGTTTAACCGTACCATTCATAATTCGAATGGAAATAATAACACCTTTATAGGCATCATATACAGAGTCAAAAATAAGTGCTTGTAATGGTGCTTCTGGATCGCCTGTTGGTGCGGGAACCTTTTCAACAATTTGTTCTAAAATATCTTCAATACCGATACCAGCCTTTGCGGAAGCTAATACCGCTTCTGAAGCATCTAAACCAATAACATCTTCAACTTCTTGACGCACACGTTCTGGATCTGCTGCTGGTAAGTCGATTTTATTGATAACTGGCAAAATTTCTAAATCGTTATCAAGTGCTAAGTAAACGTTAGCCAATGTTTGTGCTTCGATGCCTTGTGCTGCATCCACAACTAAAATAGCGCCCTCACAAGCAGCTAAACTACGTGATACCTCATATGTGAAATCGACGTGTCCTGGTGTGTCGATTAAATGGAACGTATACACTTCGCCATCTTTGGCTTCATATTTTAATTGGACTGCATTTAACTTAATTGTTATGCCTCGCTCACGCTCTAAATCCATTGAGTCGAGTAGCTGCGCTTTCATTTCACGGGATGTCAGTGATTTCGTTTGCTCTAAAATACGGTCAGCAAGCGTTGATTTCCCGTGGTCAATATGTGCAATAATAGAGAAATTTCGTATGTTCTCTTGTCTTTTTAATCGTGCTTCTCGGTTCATCTCTTCCACTCCTAATTAAACTATAATGAATTATACTATGAACCACATACAAACCACAACATTAGAACGGGATAAATGCTGTTAAATCAATGGTTACTCTTATTTATGCTTGTTATTTTCTGCAATTCAATGCATCAAAAAGCACCCAATTCAGGCAATCAGGCCCTAAAAGGTGCTTTTCAAACAGTACATAAAATATGACAAGTGTATGTACAGGAAGCACTAAATAATTCAATAACTAACTATATAGTTAAAAAAGCACCTGCATGTTGGCAGGCGCTTTTTTAATTCTATTATTTGCTACTCAATTAAAGTAAAATTATCTTTCGCAAGCCCATCCATCTTTGTCTCGATCATGTTTAGGTGCATAAGCAGGGTGGTCAGCTCCTACACCATTTGGGTGATCTTTACGAAGCTCCGTACAATTTTTATAGGTTTTATTGCTATTTGAATTACTAGCATTTGAAGAGCCACTTGGTTTACTCGTTGTCGCGGCAGCTGGATTTTTTGAGCTTAAGTAAGTATCTACTACATAGCCCTCGTAATCATCAGTTGTTACGAACGACCAGCCAGCAATTGTAGAATGAACGGCTACTTCTTCATTTTTAGCTAGCTCCCCTACTTGAACACCTGAAGGGCTTGCAATATTTCTAACAATAAGACTGCTTGCTAGCACATATTTAGTCGTTGGCTGTGAATTGCTCATAAAATTAGTAGCAGCATAGCCAATAACATTACCATACTGGACAAAGGACCAACCATCACCAACTGATCCGAAATCTTTGACAACCATTTTATTTTGTAATGTTGCAATCGTTTTACCTTTTAAAGATGGCGTTTCTTTTACAACCAACCCACTTTTCGAACTCGCAATTTTAATTGTGTATGGCGCATCATCAAGTGCATCTTCCATAATATAACCATCAATCATTTTATTTTCGTTATTTAAATACATTATACGAGAAAAATCATTATGTTCACTAATTGAAATAACAAATTTCCCCTTTTCCACAGTTCCAATTACTTTTGTATTAGTATCAGTTTTTTCATATACCTTTGATGAAGAGTCTGTTACTTTTACTTCTTTAAAAGTGCTAGCGTTTGCAATGTTGACATGGAATGCAAATGCTAACATTAGTGTCATTACTAATACAAGTGTTTTACTTTTCATTTTTTGAGTCTCCCTTTTTGTCATTTGCTATAAATAACCTTTTTATGTAACACTTGAAAGTTGGTAACTAGTGGATTCACTGTATCCATCAATCCCTCCTCCCACTAAATATTATACATAATTGGATTATAATTGGTATAAATATATTAAATTAGAATCAAATTATTTTTTCTGCATAAGAAAAAATCCCTGTTCTTTCATATAAAAAGACGAGTCACTCCATAAAGTGACTCGTCTCAGAGAGACTATCTAGCGACAGCAGGATGCTTATTAAACTTCATTCATACGAGCATCAATTGCTTGCTGAATTAGACTCGATAAAGCTTCTACCCCTTTTGGCTCCAAATGTACCCCGTCAGGTGCAAAATATTCGGGATGGTTTAAGGCTGTAGAATGCCAATCAATTAGCGTAATATTCTCACGTTCTTGCGCTTTATTCGCTAAAGCATTGTTTACTTTTGCTTCCCACGGACGTGGTACACGTGTGTTCACTAAGTATATTTCTGCTTGAGAAAAAGCACCAAGAAGCGTGTCAATTTGGTCATTTGTAAAGTATCCGTTTGTGCCAAGTTGAATAATGATAGCTTTATCAGGTTGATTAAAGCGGGCGTAACTAGGGAGCAGTTTGACTGCTTGCGAAACTTGTCTCCCGATTTTTCCATCTATTGTAATGTTAGGGTAAAGCGTATGTAAACTTGTAGCAATATCAATCATAACAGAATCCCCGATAGCTAGTAGTTCTTTATACGGTCCTTTCTTCGCAATGTCACTTACATCATCTTTCTCCGTTTTTGACGTTGCTTCGTTATTATCAACAGGTGATTCTACTTGTTCATCTGTGGAATCTTGCTCTACTGTATCCTGATCTTTTGCAGAAGCATGTTGTCCACCATTTATTTTAATGTTTGTTGGGTAAGACTCCTTTGTGTCCTGTGGTGCTTCTCCTACTACCCCTGTTATACCAGTAAAAAACACGAGTAAGAAAAGTGGGATAACAGCAGTTGCAATTTTTCTTGCAATTGAAAAATCACGCCATTTGTTCGGATGGATGATTAAATATTGTCGGAAATATAATCGGAATCCTTTTTTACGAATAGGCATTTCAATAAAGCGATAAGATAATTCAGCGAACAGTAATATGAGCAATAACTGTATAGTAACACGCCAATAGACAGGGTTTCCGATTTCATGAACAGGAGTACCTAACACAATAATAGGGTAATGCCAAAGATAGATTCCGTACGATCTAGAACCAATCCAGCGAAGCGGCTTCCATGCAAGTAGTTTGCCTAAAAAACTAGCTGGATGACAAACACAGGCTATTAATAGCGCTGCATTTAGACAAAGTAAGAACATACCACCTCTATATAAAAATGCTTGGTATTCATCTACGAATAAAATACTGACAATAAAAATACTAAAGGTAATGACACCTATGCTGTTAAGTTCATAAACATGCTTAGTAGAAAGCTTTTTCGTAGAAAGTCTTTTCATCGGCCAAACGAATGCTAACCAACAGCCTATTAACAATTCGAAGGAACGTGTATCTGTCCCATAATAAATTCGGCTTGGGTCAGCTCCTGGCTGATACAGAATGGCCATGAGAATTGCTGAACAAATTGCGCCAATGAAAATAATTGTTGAAAATTTACTTTGTTTTTTAAATAGAGCTAAACCAATTATCAATACAATCGGCCAAATAACATAAAATTGTTCTTCAATCGCCAAAGACCATAAATTCTTCAATGGGGAAGGCGACCCGAAACTATCAAAATAGGAAAGTTTATGATAAATAAACCACCAATTACTAGAGTAGAAAAGGGAAGATAGCGCATCTCCACGCATAGTATTTAAAAGTTCTTTATGAAAAAACATGACCCACACAAAAGTGGTCATAATCATAACATAGGCAGCGGGCACTAGACGTCGAAAGCGACCAATCCAAAATCGTCGCAAACTGACTGTTAATTGATTCCCTTTCACCGGTAAAATGGTTGAAGTAATTAAATAACCTGATAAAACAAAAAAGATATCAACTCCGAGGAACCCTCCACTGGCCCATCGAAAGTTAAAATGGTAAGCAATGACTGCTAGTACTGCTAAAGCTCTTATCCCATCTAATCCTGGGATATAACGATGATTCAATGTCTTGCCTAACATACTGTTTCCTCCAATAAAATATAAAACGTCGTTCCCTTTATTAAGTTATTTATAAAATGTGAGTATATTGCCTAGCCTCTGCTCCTTTTCTACGCTTTATTCTTTACTTACTTATACTATTAAAGACGTATGAGCCACCTAAAAGGTTGATCATTTTCTTAAGCAAAAAAATTTTCCACGGTGGGATTTTGGTTATACCATGTTCATTCGTTTCTTAGCTACCATAGAGTATAAAAAAATACTATATTTCTTACAAATCATATGTATAAAACATCATTAAAGTCACTTTTATATTAAAAATTTGTAATGTTGCAACCAAACAACAAAAAAAGCATCTGCCCATAATGGAAGATGCTTTTGAAACGGCTTTTTTCATTGATGAACACAATCGAAAATCGCCCGATTCAATAAGGCGTATGAGCTGACTTGAAAAGTATAATGCAAGGTATCAACAATTGAAAGACCTAGTAAAAAATTTTTTTAGGTAATTCTCTCAATTGGCACCTTACATACCATTCATTACCCTTTATTGATGGCATCAAACTATTTTCTAAAGTGGACAGCGATGAAAAAATCGCTTGAACTTGAATAGGAAAAATTCAATATAGTTAATAACTGTTTAACTTTTAGATTCCGTTACAAAGGTTTTTGCAATTGCTTTTCCAATAACAGCAATTGTACGATTTAACTCATCTTCTGTATTATCGATGCCACCTAATTCAATTAAAATCATCTCTTTAGCTAAATCTTGATTGTAGCGACCATCTACATTATCACCACTTTTCGATATAACCCCTCTTGAAACCTTTGGCACAATGTCATTCATGGCAGCAGAAAGACTTTCTGCATAAGCCGTATTCCATCTGTAATTTTTATGTTCTGCGCCTACGACTATGGCAATACGTGCATATGATTGATTGTTGTGCATAGTAGTTGTCGCATTCCGTTTGGCCGAATCTCGATGCAAATCAATTATTAAATTATAGGATTGCTCTTGTAAACGATTAGATAAATAGGGACGTACTGTGTTATAAGCTTGTGGAAAAGTTTTGCCTTCCGATTTCATTACCTTCATCACATCAACATCTAATACATCCGTCTGGATACCGTTCATGCTAAAGTGCTTGGAAATGGCGCCTTGTAAGTTATAAATATTTGTTTTGTCATCATAAACGGCCACTTTTCCGCTAACTGCTTTTACTATCGGTTGATAGGCTTCTTGTGAATGTGTAAATAACAATAATACTTTAAATGGATCCTGCTCTTTTGTCGGCTCTGACGTCGATTTTGGTGTCGATTCTGGTGTCGATTCTTCCGTCTGCTCTTTTGTCTTTTCTAGTTCACTTTCTTCTTCTAAATTAGTAGCGGCAAACACGACTTGTTTATCCTCTGGTTGTTTCATCGGAGTCGATGCTTGCTTGTTGAACGGAAGTTGCCCAGCAATGACTGGTAATACGAAAAAGAACAATAATAGACCAATTGACCATTGTAGTTTTTTTAGCAAAGTCACACCCTCCTCCCCTTATCGTATGGAGGGGATGTGTCTTTTAGAACGATGAATTTATAGGTCGTTTGCCCATTTTGTAAGCATAGTTGAAATGAGTGTTGCATAGCGATCTATCCAATAATCGGCTTCTTTCGGTGTGACCATTAACTGTGCATGTGAAGCAGCAAAAGTCTCTTCAAAAAGCTGTTGACGCTCCTCTTTTGACCATGTTGCCCATTCACCGAAAATGGGTGTAACGAGAGACATATCAAGTTCTTTATTAATATCTGGACGCCATGAAGATAATGATAATTTAGACGAAGGTTTTCCTCTCTCTGCAACTCGCGCTGCAATCGTGCGTAACATCACCTCTACTGCGTCAGCAATTAGCACGGGTGCATCAACAACTGTTGGAATCCCAATAGCCGTGACAGGGATACCAAGCATTTCTAAGGAAATTTCCTTGCGTTGATTGCCGACACCTGAACCTGGGTGAATGCCTGTATCGGTAAGTTGGATGGTTTTACATAAGCGGTCGCTTGCTCTTGTTGCGAGGGCATCTACGACGATGATGAGTTTTGGTTGTAGACGCTCAGCTAATGCTGCTACAAATTCACCTGTTTCATAGCCTGTTTGCCCTGTCACACCTGGTGCATACATGACAAATTTGTCATCGATTTTATCTAGACTATGCAAGTGATCGATAACATATGGTCCTATGGCATCCGGTGTTATCGTTCGATTGCCAAGCCCTATAATTAATATTTTGTCATCCTTCTGCCAAGAAATTGATTCATGTAACGTTTTAAAGTTTGCTAGCAAGGCTTTTTCAAGTTGTTCAAATCCATCCTCATCTTCTAATGTAAGCGTTGGTACTGAAAGGGTTATATATTTCCCTTCTTTTTTGCCTATTTGTTTCTTGCCTTCTGCGTTCACTTGGACATCGGTTATTTTCACGCGTCCTGCAGTGCGGTCTTCGATTTGAACCCCAGATGATTGTTCAAGTGTTTCTTTTTGTTCCTTCGTTTGATGTAAAACGACCTCTTCAGATTCATCAATTAAATCAGTCCGTTGCCAATTTAAATTTTGCATTCAGCTCACCTCAATTAGTAGTTTGTTCAAACTGTCAAGTAAATATTCTTTGCATTTATCTATTGCAATTTAGCCTAGCGTTTGTTAAAATGATTTTTGTTGTATTGACACAAGAAATCAATGAGAAGATATCATCTCGTACCTATTTTAGGAGGTGAAAGATATGCCAAACATTAAATCTGCGATTAAACGCGTAAAAGTTAACGAAAAAGCAAACGTTGCTAACTCTCAAGCTAAATCTGCAATGCGTACTACAGTGAAAAAAGCTGAAAACGCTGTTGCTGCTAACGCTGAAAACGCACAAGAACTTTTACAAGCAGCTTACAAATCTTTAGATAAAGCAGCTTCAAAAGGACTTATCCACAAAAACGCGGCGGCTCGTAAAAAGTCTCGCCTAGCTAAAAAAGCGTAAGTGTTTATAAAGGATCAGTTTACTCTTCTTGAGTAACTGGTCTTTTTTCGTTTTTCAACAATTATAGGATTGCCCAATAAAAAATCCGCTATGCTTCTTCGAAAAAACATGGGGCCCCTAAAGGTGCTCCTTGTCTTCCCCTCGGAAAGGCACAGCGGATTTTCTTTATCAGGAAAACAATTCACACTTGCTATTATGTATGAATCTTCCTTAACTAAATCACTCTTTTTAGATATGGTATTTTCTGCATAATCCACACAACTATTGTGGAAAGCACTAAAATAATGAGTACTTGTAATGGAATAGCAAATAGCGGTTTGACAAAAAGCTCATTTTCATCAAAAAAGTACGGGCGGACTTTATCTAAGATCATTGCATGTACTAAGTACACACCAAAACTTGTTTGCCCAACTAACTTAACAATTCTACTTGTCTCATAGCTTCCACTTGCCACTTTACGATTGACCCAATATTTCACAAAAACAAAGAGAGCGATACTCATCGCAATAACATTTGGACTAGAATAGGAAAAAGCATAGCTTGTAAATTGTCCTTGCTGCTCTGTTAAAACATTTGTACGTAGAATTGTTTCAAGTGCTCCAACTATCCCTAGCATGTAAATGCCCACACGCCATTTTTTCGATAGTTCAAATGTCGCTAAATAGTAGCCCAATATAAAGAAACCGATATACTCACTTAAAGGGAAAAATAATGTAAATTCATTACTCACAATATATGAATAATAACGGAAGCCCCCATAAAATAATATCCAGAGAACAACCACATAGCCTATCATTTGTTTCGAGGCATGATTAACGAAAATATTAAAGACGGGCGCTAGTAAATAAATACCGATAAGCGCATAAAAATACCACAAATGATAGTATATCTGATTATTAAAAAACATGATTAGAAACTCTTTCAAAGAATACCCAGGATTCCACATATACGTTGCCCACGCATAATAGATTATTGACCAAGCAATAAAAGGTAGTAAAATTTTATTCGCACGTTTTTTAAAAAAAGTACGCAGCGATTCTTCTTTCCGCCCAAGTAACAGTGCCCCACTAATCATTAAAAAAATGGGCACACACCAGCGCGATAATGCATTATAAACAATGCCTGTTTGCCAGTCAAATAAAGTAATTTTGTCATAAAGCACGACATAAGGAGTCGCAGCATGTAAAAGTAATACGCCTAGAATTGCAATGGCTCTAAGGCTGTCCATGTACTGAATTCGTGTATGCACGTTCAAAAACCCCCCACGACATTATACAACCATTCATGCCCAACTAGTTAATCTTTTTTACAGTTGGCGTAGTAAAAATAGTTCTAAATATCGCTCGCGGTTTCCTCCTGCTGTTTTTAACTGTAAATCGACTTCTGCCAACTGATATAAAGCTTTCAGTAAACTTTCTTCAGATGGACGGTTGCGTTGCTCAACCATTAACTTGACACGATATGGGTGAATTTTTAAGTTTTTTGCAATTTGCTGTGGATGATAGCCCTTTTTCAGCAAATAAAACACATTCGACATCGTCCGTACATTCGAAGCAAGAAGCCCGACAAGCATAATCGGCTCCTGCTTTTGGCGCAATAAATCATGGTAAATCGACAATGCCGCTACAGGGTCATGTCCAAAATATGCGTTTAACATTTTAAAGGCATCCTGTTCTAACGTTTTTGCTACTAAATCTTCTACGAGCATCGTTGTTATTTCTCCGCCCTCACCTACATAGAGCGATAGTTTCTCCATTTCCATCTGTAGCTGTAGCATATTCGGTCCAACCATTGATACAAGCTGCTCAATAGCACTTTGTGTAATCGTATTGCCCTGTGCTTTCACAAGTCCTTGAATCCATACTGCTAAATCTTGTTCTTTCGGCGTTTCGGCTTGGACAATGAGCGCATGCTCTTTCATCATTTTTGTCACTTTTTTACGTTCATCTAGCTTTTCGTATGGTGCAATAAAAACTGTTACAGAAAAATCTGAAGGATTTGCAAGCCATGCCTCCAAACGTTTCACATCATGCTCGATTTTTTCTTTTCCCTTTTCAGTTGCCTTTAAAAACGATGCGTTTTTAGCAATCACCAGTTTACGCTCTGAAAAAAATGGAATCGTATCCGCTTCATCCATTACGACATCTACCGGTAATTCCTCTAAGTCAAAAGCCGTCATTTCAATTTCTTCTTCTGTGCCGAGGGCTTCCTTTAAACGTTTCACTGTTTCATCTATAAAATAGCTTTCTTCACCAATTATTAAGTATACAGGTGCAAGCTGACCTTTTTTTATATTGTTCCAAACCGTTGATATCATATTTTTACCTCCATCTAGCAATACTATTAGTATACATGATTTAGTTTCGGTTGTGACTTTGGGCTAAATTGTGTCGATTCCTTGCCACATTGGTAATTCGTCTTTTCGATATAGCTTTTATGAAAATGATGTCTTATAATAAATAACAGAATTGGAGGGATGACAATGAATCCATTTGAAGGTAAAAATATACAATGCAAACGTAACGATGCTATTGATTCTGGCGTTGGTTTCGGCGTATCTTTTGGGGTTTTCACTATTATGTTTATCATCGCAGTAATAGTAGACTACGCAGCAATGTAAGCTACCTTTTATACCAATGTAAAAGACCTTGTTCAGTTTTGGACAAGGTCTTTTTCAGTACGCACATGCCATCTATCTTTATGTGCTACCACTTCAATCGTCCCATCTGTACCCGTTATCATCGTTGCTAATTCACGCCGTCGAAAACGTTCGACTACTATTTCATGCGGATGATTGTAGCGATTATTACGTCCTGCACTAAAAATGGTTAATTTAGGCTGTAGAAGCTCTACAAATGGCTCAATGCTTGAAGTTTTACTACCATGATGCCCAGCCTTTAAAAGCGTTATGTTTGCCAATTGTGGACCATATTGCTTTATTAACTGATGTTCACCAGCTTCCTCCAAATCGCCTGTTAACAATGCACGAAACGATTCCTGTTGTATAAATAACACAAGGGAATCATTATTGCCCTCATAATGTGTATCATCCGGTGATAAATAGTGAAAATTTGTCGACCCCACACGCCATGAAGTACCTTTCATTTTTTCTTTTACAGGAACTTTTTGTTTCGCCGCTTCCGCTAATAAGTCTTGCATTACTGGTGTATCGAGAGAGCTAGGTGTTACATGAATTTCACGCACCCTAATCTCCTCTAGCACTTCTTCTGCCCCCTCTACATGGTCAGCATCTGGGTGTGTCATAATCATTATATCCACCTGTCGAATACCTTTTCCTTTTAAAAACGGGACAATAACCTGCCTACCAACCTCATAGGGGCGCTTAGGAGCCTTCCAATCCTCTTCCTTGAATCGAAGTACACCTCCAGCATCTACCACGTATACGGCCCTTCTAAACGGTAATTCGATGACTGTACAATCACCCTGCCCTACATTTAAAAATGTCAGCCTCGTTTCGCTATATAATTTAGGTGCAAATTCAATACAAAGAACAGGTATTAAAAGCAATATGGCAACTTTACCATAGCGTCTCGCTTCTAAAAAATACAAGCTACTAAGCACGCTAACAAACGCTAGACACACAAGCCATAATGCAGGTTTTCCAGGCGTCCATAGTTGCATCGGCAAAGCTTGTAAATATATGATGGCTTCCGACAGCCAAGCACGCAAAGGCTCATAAAATTTGAAAAATAGCTTAGCTAAAGGCATCGAGATGAACGAGACAATGAGCAACGTCAGATTTGTCGGTAAAATAACAACCGAAAATAATGGCACAAAAACAATGTTTGCAATAAACGATGAGATTGATAGTTCATAAAAGTGATAAAGTAATAGCGGATACACAAGTAGTTGGCATACAAACGTGACTAACAAAGATTTGAACAACCAGTGCCTGCCCTGCAAGATTGCATTCGAGTATAAAAGGCTCATTGTTGCAAGATAAGATAACTGAAAGCCCAGTTGAAATATTACCCCAGGCTCCAATAAAACAAAGCCAATAAAACTAATGGCTAGTGCGTCATCAACTGGTAACTGCCACCTCGCAAAGCGCATTAACATCACCAGTTCTACAACCGAAACAGCTCGAACTACAGAAGGCGCTCCACCGGCTAACACACCATACATAGGTAACACAACGAGCAGGACAATTGTCGCTATTTCTTTTCGTATACCCACTCGTAGTAATCCTTCATAAAACAACCATGAAACGAGTGCGACATGTAAGCCAGAGATAGCAAATAGATGCGTAATGCCTAGCTTCTGATATGCTCGCTGATGCTCTTCGTCTACATGATCCCGTAAACCAATAAGCAACGCCTGTGCCTCTGCTACAAGGGAGGCAGGAAAAGTAGTTTCAATATGCTTTTTTAGGTGGAATCTGTACTTTGCAAGCACTATGCCTAATGATTTTTCTTTTGATATCAACGACCAACCCTTGACTTCAAAAATGCCCCTTGCGCCTTTGCTCACTAAATATTTATCAAAGGACAAAGCGTAAGCATGTGCTGGTGGATTCGGTGCTACCAGTTCGCCCTGAACGACATAGGTAAAACCTGTAATCGATGTCGTTTCATAAAAATGTTTTTCTTGCTCTGAGGACAATGTATACATCACATAGAGTTTTTCACCTGTCTCTGTTTTTGCAAAACCACTAAGCCGTTGCCCATTAATTTTATAGTCGCTCGTCCATGTTAATTGAAAAGTTGACGGTAAGGGGGAAGGATCCGTCAATCGAATGGTGGAAAAAAAGAAGAAAGAAAGCAGTCCAACACCTATCACAAGTGCTGGTATCATCATTGCCTCACCTTTTAAAATAAGCCATGATGCTAATAACAGAACACCAACAAGTAGCCAAGCTGACTTGTATGCCGCAAGCGAAGCAACAAGTACAGCTAGTGCTACATAAATCCATTTATGCTTTATTGTATTTTGCCAAATAATGCACTCACCTTCTGTTCATAAGGGAGCAATTTTTCTGCTGGCATGCCGCTTTCACGTAATGCATGTAGCATATCTATGTACAAGGCTAATTTTTCATTTCTTAAAAAATCAATTTTGCGCTCATCAAAGGGTACATGTAATACTTCTACACCTGCTTTTTTAAATAACTCTTGAGCATATGGATTATTTTTATAATCTGTTGCATAATAGACACGTTCAATCCCTGCTTGAATAATGGACTTCGTACATGGTAAACAAGGGAAATGTGTCACATACAAATCTGCTCCTTTGGTCGGTGTACCGTACTTGGCGCATTGTAGAAGAGCATTCATCTCTGCATGCACCGTACGAACACAATGGTTATCAACAACATAGCAACCCTCTTCAATACAATGTTCATCACCTGTAATTGAGCCGTTATAGCCTCCTGCTATAATGCGTTTATCACGTACAACTGTTGCGCCTACTGCTAGTCTTGTACAAGTACTACGTAACGCGAGTAAATGGCTTTGTGCCATGAAAAATTGATCCCAAGTAATACGCTCCATATGACTACCTCCTAAATTTACTTACATTAATAACAAACTGCGCTTCCATGCCACAGTCACTTTTCTACTCTAGTGTAGCCCTTTTAGAAAAGGGTCGTCAACTTCACAATATTTGTAAAATTAGTTAACGGTAATGGCATCCTTAAACTTTTCAAATGTTTTTTCACCGATACCTGCCACCTTTTTTACATCTTCTATTGTTTGGAAACGTCCATGTTCCTCACGGTAGGCAATAATATTTTGTGCCTTAGAAGGACCTATCCCAACTAATGTTGCCAGCTCTGTATGATCTGCCTTATTGACATTGATTTTATTATTCGTTGTCAGGTTGCTTTCATTTGCTGTAGCAATGTTGAAACTGGACATTACGTCATCAAGTTTTTCTCCTTTTACAGGAATATAAATAACCATTTCATCCTGCACCTTTTGCGCATGGTTAATGTGCCGTGTATCAGCGTCCTCACTATAGCCGCCTGCAAGCTGGACTGCATCTATCATACGTTGATCTGGCTTAAGTGCATAGACACCTGGATGCAATACAGCACCCTTTATATCAATAAGCACCTGCTGTACGACCGCTTCTTCAACAGGTTCTTCTATTATTGCTAGCTGTTCTGTCGGTTGGATTGTTTCGATGAGCTCTTCTTGGGGAGGTGAAGAGTCAAAATTCGAGAAAAAGAAGTAACAAAGTCCACTGATTACTAGTATGCTGGGGAGCAACACACTTTTCTTATACTTTTGCCATAAAGATTGGATCATGCAAACCATCCTTTCTATGCAAAGGTAATCATATGGAGTCTGTTTTAATCATATACTATCGCTCTGATGGAGAAAAGTAGATAGATGCTTTCTATCCAAAACGAAATTGTTCAAGCCATATGTTATTAAAACCTTATATTTAATCAGAAAGAGGCTGGGACTAACTAGAAAAATTTAAGGAATAGAGGAAAGGTGTTCATAAATTTTTGCTATATGGAGAACTTGGCTAACTTAGCTATTCTTGCTTTTGCAATAAATAAAAAATTAGAAGGGTTATTAGTTGTTGGTAGCGGAGGTGGTGACTCCGGCGGGAACAGCACATAATGTTAGACGCAACAGACCGCGCGTAGCGAGGGTTGCGGCTTACGGTGTGCCCGCGGAAAGCACCGCCGTAGCGGACAACAACGGCGCAGCAAAAAAGTGTTAGATTGATGGCAGTCAATCTAACACTTTTTCTCTTTTGTCCCAGCCTTTTCTAAGTATTGGCCCCCATCTTATCAAACTTTCAGGAGTACCTGTTGCAATTATCATTTCACCGCACGAATAAAAATGCGTTCACTTTCGTATTCTGGTGCTTCCTCTGTAAAATCTGCTGTTACTTCTATATCTGTAAAGCCAATCTCACGAAGCCATGTCATATAGTGTTCAACAGCAAATGTACGTTGGAAATGCTCCTCATCAAAACGTTCATACAAATCACTTCCAGCATCTCGAACATAAAACGTCATTTGATGGACAATCGAATGTGCATAGTCCCCAGGCTCTGTATGCCATACGTAACTAATATCTCCATCATCATACGTAAATGGTCCATCTAAAAAGATTTCATCCATTTTAAATAATGAATGGACATCAAAGAACAGTTGACCACCTGGTCGTAACGTATGAAGAATACGCTCTAGCGTCGAATAAACGTCTGCTTGTTCCACCACATAGTTAAGTGAATCAATGGCAATCGTGACAACATCCAGTGCCTCAAAGCCGTCCAATTCATGCATCGACATACAGAACAGCGGCACTTGTAAACCCGCCTCTGCAAAACGCTCTGCGGCTATAGCAAGCATATCTTCTGACAAATCAATACCACTTACCTGATAACCAGCCTTTGCTAGCATCAGGCCAAGCACACCAGTGCCACAGCCAATATCTAAAAGCTTCGGGAATTGATTGCTCGGCGCATGTTGCTCTACCCACTTTACGTAACGATCATACGGAATATCCGTTTGGAGCTCATCGTATACATGGGCAAAACGTTCGTAGCTACTCACTTACGCCTCTGATACGTCTAATTGTGGTGCATCGCCCCATAGACGCTCTAAGTTATAGTAAGCACGCTCATCCTTGTGGAATATATGTGCTACAACATCACCAAGGTCTACTAAAATCCAGCGTGCGCCATCGAAGCCTTCAACACGACGAATTTCGTGTCCCTCTTTCACTGCTACCTCTTGTAATTCACGCGCAATCGCTTGTACTTGGCGATCTGAATTCCCGTGTGCAATGATGAAATAATCTGCTAAAAGTGAAATACCTTGCATATTTAAAACGACAATATCCTCGCCATGTTTGTCGTCGATTGCTTTGTAAGCTGCTTGTAATAAAGTTGAAGTCATCCTTCACTGTCCTCTCTTTTCATCATATCGTTATAACATGCTATAGATAATGGATAGATAGCCTGTTTACTATCAATTAAAAACGCCAATGTATGACGTATGCAGGCACTCATAGCCTTATCCAAATTCTTTTGCGCTTTTTTTCGCAGACGTTCTACACCATCAAATTTTCGATTCGGTTCAATCATATCTGCAACAAAAATTATTTTTTCTAAATTACTCATCGCTACACGTCCTGTCGTATGGAAACGGATTGCATTTAATATCTCTTCATCCGTTATGCCGAATTCACTTTCAGCAATATACGCACCAACAGGCCCATGTAGTAGTTCACTGCCCCAGCCAATCAGTTGTTGATCTAACTGTTGTGTTTTAACGATTTCCTCCATCCATTCGATATCGGCATACTTTGCAATATCATGAAGAATAGCAGCTGTTTCTGCTTTGCTCTCGTTTTCACCATAGATTTTTGCTAACTGTATGGCTGTTTCCATTACACCAAGTGTATGAATATAGCGTTTCTCAGGCATGCGAGGTTTAATCGCTGCTAAATACTGTTCGCGTTCCATAAAGACCTTCCTCTCGTATAAACGTCTCTACCGCTTCTGGCAGTAAAAAGGTTACCGTTCTACCAGTAGCAAGGCGCTCACGAATCAGTGTCGACGATAAATCGATTTGCGGTACTTCCACCATTAATACAGGATACTCCGTAAGCGCCTCTGTCTTCGGACGCTTTACGCCGACAAATTGAACAAGTTCCACTAGCTCATCAATACAATACCACGTATGGAGTGAATCAATCATATCGCCACCAATGATAAAGTAAAACTCCACAGTAGGCTCCTTTTCACATAATGCAGCAAGTGTGTTATAGGAATAGGATACACCGCCCTTATCAACCTCATACGACTCAACACGAAAATGCGGATAAGGTTGAATGGCGCGCTTCACCATTTCTAGGCGTTTGTCATCACTCGCATCATGCGGAGCTTGTTTATGGGGTGGTAGAGCATTTGGCAAAAAACGTACCTCATCTAACTCCAATGCATGAAAAACTTCGTTTGCCATGATTAGATGTCCAATATGCGGTGGATTAAACGTACCTCCAAGTAAACCGACCTTCTTCATCGTTTCACCTTATTTCGCTGCTTTTGGTAACACAATTTTCTTGTTGTTACGTGATTCTTTATATAAAACAACTGTCAAGCCGATTAATTGAACAAGTTCAGCATGTGCACCTTTTGCAAGAGCCTCTGCCACTTCGTTTTTGTCATCTTCACAGTTATCTAAAATACGCACTTTAATTAATTCACGTACTTCTAATGCTTCACGAATTTGCTTTGTCATTTCGTCATTCACGCCGCCTTTTCCTACTTGGAAAATCGGTGTTAAATGATGTGCTTCTGCACGTAAAAAACGCTTTTGTTTACCTGTTAACATAAAAATTATTGTCCTCCTAATTGCGCCTTTAATCGCGCAATCATTGAATTTGTATTTGGATATTCATCGAGCCAGTAATGGAAAGCAATCGCACCTTGATGTACGAACATTCCAAGACCAGTTACAACGGTCGCTCCTTTTTCCACAGCCGCTTGTAAAAAAGGCGTCATTAATGGATTATACACAATATCTGCAACAATTGCGCCTTTCGCTAGTCGATTCAATAAAAATGGCATCGAAAAGTCACCCGTTACAAGCCCAGCTGACGTCATTTGCACCAAAATGCCAAAGTCAGCCAATGATTCCTCCGCTTGCGCTAAAGAAATTGCACGCCCTGTTCCGAGTTCATCGATAATTGCTTGTGCATTAGCTACTGTACGATTGGCGATTGTTAAATTCATATATCCTTGTTGTTGCATGGCAAATGCGATGCCACGAGCTGCCCCGCCTGCTCCAATTAGAAGCACAGGCTTATCTTTATGTGACTTGCCGACAGCTTCTTCTAATGAGCGTACAAAACCAAGCCCATCTGTATTGTATCCTTTTAACTTCCCCTCTTTTGTTCGTACAACGGTGTTCACCGCACCCATTTTTTCTGCTAACTCATCTAGCTCGTCTAAATAAGGAATGATTGCTGTCTTATGCGGTATGGTCACATTCCAACCACTAGCACCTAATGTTTTAAAACCAGCAATCGCTGCCTCTAACTGATGTGATGGTACGTGCACTGGAATATAGGCTGCATCGATTGCCATTTCTTCAAACCAAACATTATGCATGGCTGGTGATTTTGAATGCTCAATCGGATCACCAATTACTGCAAACCACTTCTTCATGTCCTAGTTCCTCTTCTCTTCTTTACTAATATTAAATGAGCGATGGACGAATTGATACTTGTACACCTTTTGGTGCATAAGCAGCAATGACCACATTCGCATGCTGTACCGTAATCCAGCCAAGTCCCGAAAAGACCACATCTGTTTTTGCTTCTTTGATTGAAAACTCATGACGGACTAACTCTGGAAGCTTGTCGATAAAATCTGCAGTCGGAGGTGCCAATAATTCCCCCTTATGCTCAGCATATAGCGTATCTGCCTTTTCAAGCTTTGTACGGTGGATTGGCAAATCATTTGCCACGTGAATTGTAAATGCTGAACGTTCCCCTTGAATAAAGTCAAATCGCGCAAGTGCACCAATAAATAATGTTTGTCCTGCATTTTGCTGATACACTTTCGGCTTAATTTCTTTTTTGGGCATAATATACTTTAATTCGCTTGCATCAATATAATGTGCCATCTGATGGTGATTAATAATCCCAGGTGTGTCATATAATGCACTACCATCATCGAGTGGAATTTCAATCATGTCCAATGTAGTGCCAGGGAAATGCGAGGTAGTAATGACTTCTCCTTCACCCGTAGCCTGCTTAATAACGCGGTTAATAAACGTGGATTTCCCAACATTAGTACAACCTACTACGTACACGTTTTGGCCGTTGCGATACTGGTCTATAGCCTCCATTGCTTCAGCCATTCCTTGGCCCTTATGTGCACTAACTAACAGCACATCAATCGGTTGTAGACCAAGTGCCTTCGCTTCACGTTTGAGCCAGTTAATTACTTTTTTGGGCTTCACTGATTTTGGCAGTAAATCAGCTTTATTCGCTACTAATAGCACTGGATTTTTGCCAACGAAGCGATGAAGCCCTGGCAACCAGCTACCATTGAAGTCAAAAATATCAACGATTTTCACGATCAAGCCTTGCTGTGTTCCAAGGCCATTCAAAATACGCAGAAAATCGTCATCTGTTAATGACACAGGTTGTATTTCATTGTAATTTTTCAAACGGAAGCAACGTTGACAAATGACTACGTCTTTTTCTAATGATGATGGGGGTGCATACCCTACTGCTGTTTTATCTTCTGTTTGAATTGTCGTACCACAGCCAATACAATTTGGCATTTCGTTCATTCTTGTTCCTCCCAAGTAATTATTCCTTTACGTTTTAAATCATTGAACACACGACGTTCAACGAAACGATTAAATCTTGTTACGAGCCCATCTGATTGTGCAACTGGTTTTACTAACACAGTATGCAAGCCTAAACGTTTGGCGCCCATCACATCTGTAAGTAGCTGGTCTCCTACCATTACTACTTCATTAGGACGTAAGCCTAGTTGAATAACAGCACTATAAAAAGCATTACGAAGTGGCTTTCTTGCCTTATGAATATATGGAATGTTAAGTGGCTCAGCAAAATGCTTTACACGTGCTTCTTTATTATTTGAAGCGATAATGACACGAATGCCAGATTCCTTCATAATACGTAGCCAGATAATTAGCTCTTCCGTTGCATCTGCACGGTCCCATTCCACAAGCGTATTATCTAAATCTGTAATAATTCCTTTAATGCCTAGTTCTTGAAGCTTTTCTGGTGTTATTTCAAAAATGCTTGTCACAAATTCATCTGGTAATAAAAAATTATACAAAATAGCGACCCCTAATCTAAACGTATTATTCGACCATTATAGCATATTTGCAAAGGCTTCACCCATGCGAATTGGACTTCCTTGTACAACATTGTCCGTAAATGTAACGGTATCTTTCTCAAATAGCATGACCACTGTCGAACCAAATGAAAAATAGCCAACTTCTTCTCCCTTTTGCCACTGGGCTGTTGTATTTGTTAACACAATGGAATTGACAAAAGTAGCACCGACTTTAATAAATGCCACATGCTGGTCATTTGCCACTTTTAACTCCGTTACAAGACGATAGTTATGAGAAATTGGCTTTTTGCCGTAAGTTAGACCTAGCTGATTGACCGGGAAAGATGATTGTCCCAATGTGTATTGTCTTAACACTTCGCCATCAATCGGGCTATGGATTCGATGATAATCAGCAGGACTTAAATAAAATACGATAAAATGTCCATCGGCATATTGCGCAGCACGATCATTATTCCCTAGTAAGTCCTGTAAAGCATAAGGTTTGCCCTTTACAAGAAAAGTCATATCCCATTCAATGCGGCCAAAGGATTCCACTTTTGCATCCACTGGACTTGTAAAAACAGTAGGATTTTGGTCTACTGGTCGTGCATCTGTTAAAAGCTCTCTTGTAAAAAAATCATGCAAACTTGAAAATTGTTGTGGTTTTTTTGAAACTTCTTCAAGGTTAATATCGTATAATTTCATATAGCTTGGAATTATTCGCTTACTCCACTTCGCTTTAGCAATAGTTTGTAAAAGCTGGGAAGATTGTTTGCCATTCGTTAATTCTATTAAGCGTTGGTATAGTTTTTCTTTCATAAAGCAAAACCCCTATCCATTAAATTAGACTGTCAATTTTTTCTCATCCGAAGTATAATGGTACAATATCTTAAGTGCAAAGGAGTGATCCGCCTTGTTTTTTTATCACAAGTTGGTGGATACGACGGTTAAGAAAATGAAATCGCACGCAGCAAACTTCATCACAATTAGTAATATGTCCTTTGGTGGCGCGGCCATAATGGCCACTTTACATGAATATTATAGCTATAGTGTCTTGTTTATCTTTATTGCTGCTCTTCTCGATCGCTATGACGGGAAAGTGGCACGCGCGCTCGGACAAGTATCTGAGTTAGGTAAACAATTAGATTCTATGAGTGATATTATATCATTTGGTGTAGCACCTGCATTATTAATGTATGAAGTTGTCCTAGTTGATTTTGGTTTCGCGGGCATGATGATGACCGTTCTTTATATCGTCTGCGGTGCGATGCGATTAGCTCGCTTCAATATTAGTGAAGCAAACGGTTATTTTACTGGGCTCCCGATAACAGCTGCTGGTACGCTATTAACATTAACGTATTTTGCGTCGACTACGTTCCATCCAGCCTTTTATCTTTTCCTACTACCGATTTTAGCTTTACTAATGATTAGTACATTCACGTTAAGAAAAGTGTAACAGCGTAATTGCTGTTGCACTTTTTTTCATTGAACGACCTTTCTTAACATATACTGTCGAAAAATGGGGAAAGGATGAAATCATTCAATGAGCGGAATTTTTACTTCTATGTTGCAGTTATGGTTTGAAATCCCTGCGTTATTCGGTTATTTAAAAGGGCAAACATTCCATAAACCCTTTTCTAAAGAAGAGGAAGCTGCTTGTATTGAACGATTTTTAGGTGGTGATGAGCAAGCGCGTCTTGATTTAATTGAGCGCAATATGCGACTTGTTGCACATGTCGTAAAGAAATTCCACCCAAAACATGAACAACTCGATGATTATATTTCAATCGGAACAATCGGTCTAATGAAAGCTGTTGAAAGTTATACACCCGATAAAAAGACGCGCCTTGCAACGTACGCAGCACGCTGTATTGAAAATGAAATTTTAATGCATTTAAGGACCCAGAAAAAAGTACAAAAAGATGTATCCTTATTTGAACCAATTGGCACAGACAAAGATGGCAATGCATTACAAATTCGCGACCTGCTACAATGTGATGAAGAAAGTGCAACCGAAAAAATCGAACATAAAGAACATGTTGCCCAGTTGTACCATTATTTGCACATGCTCGATGAACGCGAGCTGGAAATTGTCACACTCCGTTATGGGCTAAATCAGCATGATGCACTGACACAAAAAGAAATTGCTGCCCGCTTAAATATTTCTCGTAGTTATGTATCTCGCATTGAAAAGCGAGCACTCATTAAACTCTATCAATTTTATAAAAGAGATCAAAAGTCTATTGAGTAATTTATTGTAATTTGTTATTGATAAAAATTCAATCTTGACATAGCAGTACTTGTTTTATTGATGCTCTTTGCATAACGATTTTCATTAGTTGCTAACACATTTTAGCGTGGCTGGTGTCCATTGAGGAGTCCGTTAGTTCCTCGAACAATAAAAAGCTCCTTTTTGACTTTAACAGCCACAAAGGAGCTTTCTATAAAGTATTAATGCGTTGCTTCTGTCAAATCTGCCGAAATAAGCGTGCCGATTAACATTGTAATTATTACGACACCTGCTGTTAAAAATAGCATAATGAATACCTCCCATCGAACTATGAAGAGAATATAATGCCATTGTAGCATTGAAGATTATTTACGACTGTGATTTTTCTCACTTTTTTCACTGCTCACTTTGTCTATTACATGTAGATTTATAGAGCCGTAATTGCTTTTAATACAATTTGTGTTGAATGTTTTGCAGCGACTGGTAAGAACTCATCGAAGCTGATGTTTGATTCTTTGCCAGCAATATCAGATAGTGCACGAATAACTACGAAAGGTGTACCGAATTGATAGCATACTTGTGCAACAGCTGCCGCTTCCATTTCAACAGCTTTCATTTGAGGAAAATGTTGACGCACTGCTTCCACACGTACCGGATCATTCATAAAGGCATCACCAGAGCAAATTAAGCCAATACCGTATTGATGTTCACCAACTGCTTTTACAGCTTCTTCGGCAACTTTTATTAATTTTTCATCTGATTGGAAAGCAGCAGGCATACCTGCCATTTGACCAATTTCATAACCGAAAATTGTAACATCTACATCATGATGACGGACTTCATCTGAAATAACAACGGCTCCAACTTCAAGGGCCTCATCATAACCCCCAGCAGAACCTGTATTAATGACTACATCTGGTTTGAATTCATGTAATAAAATTGTTGTTGACATTGCCGCATTGACTTTACCAATACCGCTTTTTAATAGCACTACTTCTTTTCCTTCATATGTCCCTGTTGTGTATTCACTACCAGCAATTGTTGTACTATTAGCACCTTCTAAAGATGCGCGTAATAACTCTACTTCCTCTTCCATTGCACCGATAACTGCGATTTTCATGAATTCATTACTCCCCTTCTTTTATCCAACTCTATTAAACAACGATGTGTCGGCTTTGGCATCCGTATTGTAACAAGCACCCGCCGCAAACCCCAATATCCGTTGACGTGTTTCCATAACCTACGGATAATGGCTCTAGTCACCAAACATTGTGCTATTGAGCTATGTTTTTACCCAATAGATTTAAAAATAATCAAAACAGCAGTTTTCGTCAATAGGCACCTTCTAATGTATTCAACTGTTCTAGTTTTACAGGAAGCCAGCCTTCGTTATCAACCCATTCCATGCTGACACGATACTTTTCACTTTTATCTTTTGTCGAAACCGTTGCAATGGCTTTATTGGCACCACCATTATTTTGCAAGCGCCAAACAATCAGATTGTCATTTGTAATGCCAGTAACGGCTGTCACTGTCGCAATTTTTTCTGCCCAATCTACAGATTGATCATCGTAGGATGACACATGCTCTCCAGTTTGCGTTGTCGGCGTAGGTTTCCAGCTTTTATCTGTCACCACACGGTCAACAATAGGATTGTCTGACGTCGTTTCCACTGCCGTATTTTGTTCTGGTTGCTGTTCTGCCTCTTTCGACTCGTCTGTATCTTTCGTCTGTTCTTCATCTTGTGACTGTTCGTCGTTACTCGCTATGTCTTCCTCTTTTGAAGGTTCCTTCTCACTGTCATCGTTCTTTTGCTCTTGAGCTGGTTCCTCTTTAACAGTTTCTTGTGCATCATCTTGCCACTTAAACACATACGTTGCCACTATCACAATTAATATAATGACAATGCCAATTAAAATATTTAACATTTTATCTAGCTTTTTATTGTGAGATGGCTGCAAATGACGACTGCTTCGTGTTTGTCGTTCACCCATGAAGTCTCCCCCTCTCTAGCCAATATTTTATCAAGTTCCACACGACTTGCAAAATAAAAACAGTTAGCTCTTCTCTAGAAAGAAGAGCTAACTGCTTGTACATCTGTGATTATTTAATTGAAAGAATTTTCACTTTCATTTCACCACCAGGTGTTTGTACAACTACTTCTTCACCTTCAGCTTTTCCAAGTAAGCCTTTTGCAATTGGTGATTCATTTGAGATTCGGAATTCCATTGGATCAGCCTCGGCAGAACCAACAATCGTATAAGATTCTTCATCAGAAGAAGGTTTACCGTTAATAATTTCTACGAATGTAACCGTTTTCCCAAGCGAAACTACACTGTTGTCCGTTTCATCTTCAGTAATAATTACTGCGTTACGAATCATTGATTTTAATGTAGAAATACGTCCTTCTAAAAAGGCTTGCTCTTCTTTTGCTGAGTCATACTCGGCATTTTCAGAAAGGTCTCCGAAGTCACGTGCAATTTTAATACGCTCTACAATTTCTTTACGCGTTTCTGTTTCTAATTTCACTAATTCTTCTTCTAATTTTCTTTTACCCTCTGCAGTCATTGGGTACTGTTTTTCGTTTGACAAAGTACTTCACTCCTTATTTCATCAATATAAAAACATAAAACTCGACCAAATGCTTTGAAAAATGCATTTAATCGAATTTTATTATTTTTAATCCATTTCAAAATACACTTTGACCTAATAGTATGCATGCCTTACAAAAATATGCTTCATAAAGCATGTAAATATTGTCAATACCACTCTATCTTATTACAATACGTTGTCAGTTTCAAGAATAGTTTTAATTTTCGTTACCATCAAATCAATCGCTACGCCATTCTCTCCACCTTCAGGAATAATAATATCAGCATAACGTTTAGTCGGTTCAATAAACATATTATGCATCGGTCGTACTGCAGATAGGTACTGGTCAATTACAGAATCTGTTGTACGTCCACGCTCTTTAATATCACGTAAAATACGACGAATAATACGTAAATCTGGATCCGTATCAACAAATAATTTGATGTCCATTAAACCACGTAAGTCTGCATCCTCTAATACTAAAATTCCTTCTAGTATAATAACATCTACTGGCTCTACATGGATAACTTCCTTAGCACGCGTATGCTGTACATAGTCATAAACCGGCTTATCGATTGGCTGACGCTTTAATAATTTTTTTATATGCTCAATCAATAAATCATTATCAAACGCTAGTGGATGGTCATAATTCGTTCCAAGTCGTTCTTCAAATGTTAAATGACTTTGATCTTTATAGTAGTAATCTTGTTCAATTACTACGACAGAATGCTCACGGAAAACATCATAAATAGCACGGGTCACACTCGTTTTACCTGAGCATGAGCCACCAGCGATTCCGATGACAACTGGACGCTTGATTGCCATTAATTATTCTCCTTTCGCATCATGTTGTGCGGTTGAAGTGGTGTCTCACATTTAAACTTAACAATTTGCAATGGATGACGTGCCGCATCTAAGCTATTGCCATCCTCATCCCAAATTTCCCCCATTGTAATGCGGAAATTTTCGATTTCTGGCCCAAAAAATTCTACTTCATCACCTGGTTTAAAATAGTTACGTTGTTGCATCGTTACAATTTTTGTTTCAGGATCATGCTCTAAAATAAGCCCTGCAAATTCATAGGTTGTTTTACGACCATGAACGCCAAACATTTGCTCTTCATGACCTGGTGCATCATGGAAGAACGCCTCAGCAGTGTCACGATTTGCACATTTATCTAACTCTTCTAGCCATTCCCGTTTAATTTTAAAATTGTCAGGGTCTGCACAATACGCATCAATGACTTTACGATAGACAGAAACTACTGTTGCCACATAGTGAATCGATTTCATACGGCCTTCGACTTTTAATGAGTCAATGCCAAGCTCTATCATATGTGGTATCGCTTCAATTAACTTTAAATCTTTCGGACTCATCGCAAAAGGTGCATGATTGTCATCAAAGAGCGCTTTTTCCTCGCCGTCTTCCAACTCGTATAAATCATAATCCCAACGACAAGATTGGCAGCAGCCACCACGATTGGAGTCACGTGCTGTCATATGATTTGATAACACACAACGACCTGAATAGGCGATACACATTGCGCCATGAACGAAAGCTTCAATTTCGATATCGACTTTTTCTTTCATTAGCTTCATTTCTTCGCCGCCAACCTCACGTGCTAAAACAACGCGGTGTAAGCCTTCTTCTTTCCAATACTGTACTGCTTTCCAGTTTGATAAAGATTGTTGTGTAGAAAGATGGATTTCTAGCTTCGGCGCAGCACTACGACATGTTTCGATAATAAGTGGGTCCGCTACAATAATGCCAGTAACGCCTGCTGATTCAATATCCTTTAAATATTGCTCTAAACCATCCATATTTTCATTATGAGCGAAAATATTCGTTGTCACGTAAATTTTTGCTCCATACTTATTTGCAAACTCTACACCTTCACGCATATCTTCGATAGAAAAATTATCTGCGTTTGAGCGAAGACCGAATTCTCGACCTCCGATAAATACTGCGTCCGCACCATAATGGACAGCTACTTTTAGTTTTTCTAAGCTACCTGCAGGGGCAAGTAGTTCAGGTTTTTTTGTAATGACGCGTTTACCGTTTATCATTTCACGGATTTTGTCATTTTGTTCTAATGCCAATGCCATGTTCTTGCCACCTCCTAGTAAACTGTTTCCTTGAAGATAAAGCCCGTATCGAGTGGTCGAATAGCAGGTTGAATTTCTTCAATTTTAGCCAGTAAATCATCTTTAATATCGTCATATGCATCTTCTGATTCGTCAAAATATGTGTCAATTGCTCGACGATATGCTTCTGTAACTGTCACTACATATTCCGGCGTTTGTAAAACACCTTCAATTTTTAGCGCATCGATGCCTGCTTCAAATAACTCGCCTAGCTCATCAATAATGCACATATCATTTGGACTGAAAATATGTGTACCATTTGCATCCTCATAAATTGGATATTTGTTGTTACGCTCATCATCATGAAGGAACATATTACGGTTTTCTTGACGATTTTCAATTGTCATTACTTTATCTTGATATAAGAAATAATGACCTAGTAATGGACGCTTCGATTGGAACATACAAGTCATGCCGTGTACTTGTACTTCCACTTCTACTTCTGCGTTTTCTTTAATTTCTATTACTTCATCTAATGAAAGCTCACGCGCTAGCACAGCACGTGTTGCACCACGTTTACCCCAATAATTCGCAGTAAACCAGTTGGTAGCCGTCGTTTCCGGATTCCAGTGCAACGGAATGGTTACACCTTGCTCGCGACGCACTATAATAACCGCAGGGTCGCCGTAAATTAAACGATCTACACCTATGCGTTGCATTTCTTTTAAATAGTCACCTAATGCATCTAGTTTTTCGTTATGGAAAAGCGCATTCACTGCAACATACACCTTTTTGCCTGCTGCGTGTATTAGCTTCGTTGCTTCTTCTACTTCGCTCACTGAAAATTCACCTGCAAGACGAAGACCAAATTGTTGTTCCCCAATGACAAAAGCATCAGCTCCAGCTGTTAACAGTGCTTTTACATGGTCTACTGATTGCGGTGTAACAAGCAATTCAGGTTTTTTCATAGTCGTCACCTCTTCAAACATAATAATAAGCCATCCCCCACTGGTAAAAATGCACTTGTATAGTCAGGATGGTGCATAATCCAATCGGTAAAGTTTTTTAAATTCCGAATCATTGTGCGCTTGCGACGTGGTACGTCTTTTAAGTCCAAATCGGACAAGCCATGCATATACATATTATCGATATACAAGACGCCTCCCGAGTTGACAAGAGGGGCATATTTTTCGAAAAATCGTTGGTATTGTCCTTTTGCTGCATCTATAAAAACCGCATCAAAAGTTGTGTGAATTGCCTTATCGTCTACCTCTAAAGCATCTCCCTCAATAACCGTAATACGATTGGACACGGTCGATCTTGCAATATAAGCTTTTGCACGAGCGACACGTTCTTCATCACGTTCGATCGTAACAATCTGCACATTTGGCAAAGCCTCTGCCATCCGTATTGCTGAGTAACCAATTGCCGTGCCAATTTCTAAAATTTTTGCCGGATTTTGAATACGTAGCAACTGATTCAGTGCGTCTATTCCAGCTAACTGCATAATCGGTACATGATTTTCTTCCGCATATGCTTCCATTTCTAAAAGCAAGTCATTACGTGGTTGAATAAATGATTGTATATATGCATCCGATAATTCCATTGTAAAATTCACCCTCATTTAAAAGGAAACGAGCACTCCCGTTATCCAAACTTCATCATCACTTTGCTACAAAAAGAAAAAGACCAAACGTGATGTCTTGGTACTTTGCCATACAAAAATGAGCAATTGTTAGTCGATATGCACGAAACAATTGCCACCACGTATAATTGATTAAAAATCACAATTTATAATAGCACGAAAATAGAAGGAAAGCTATTTTTCTTTCCTTCTATCTATTTTATTGTGCTATTTATTTGCCTCAAATTACTGAGATTTACTTAATATATTGTTCTTTCTTTTGCAAATGCTCATCATATGTTTTTGAGAAGTGGTTAACTCCTTCTTTATCTGCTAAGAAATAAAGATAATCGGTTTTGCTCGGATTTAACGTTGCTTCAATCGAAGTTTTCCCAGCACCAGCAATTGGCCCTGGCGGTAATCCTTTATTTTTGTAAGTATTATAAGCGTTTTCCACTTCTAAATCTTCATACAATACGCGATCTTTATGTGAACCAAGGGCATATAAAACAGTTGGGTCTGTTTGAAGTGGCATGCCTTTCTCTATACGATTATAGAATACACTCGCTATCGTTTCACGATCTGTTTGTGCTGTTGCCTCTTCCTCTAATAACGATGCAAACGTTAAAAGTTGATGGACTGACATTTGTTTTTCAACTAACACTTCACTATAATTTTTCACTACATTATTCATCGCTGCAATCATTTCTTCAACAATTGACTCTAACGAAGGTTTTTCTTCAAAATAAGAATATGTTGCTGGGAATAAATACCCTTCTAAGTCATAGCGAATATTATCAGCTAAAACCGCATCTGTAATAAGTTCTGGATAGTTAGCCATCATTTTTTGAACAAATGCTTCACTTGTTACTAAATCCATAAACTCTTTTTGAGTATAAGGTGTTTTCTTTTCTACGATTTTACCTATCTGATCAAGTGTTAGACCTTCTGGAATCGTCATCGTAAAGATTGGCTCACGATACACCTTGCCTGTTTTTAAACTCTCAATCAGCTCGTCCAATGTCATCGCTTGGGTTAAATCATAATTTCCTGCTTGGAATTGAGATTCATTTTTAAACTTGGCGTAATATTTAAAGACTTTCGCATCTTTAATAATGCCCTTTTTCTCTAACAAAGCCGAAATCGAACTTAAACTAGAGCCAATTGGTACTTCAACAGCAATGGTTTTCGTCGCATCCGGATTCACCGGTTTAAGCGCACTTTTAACGTAGTTGTACCCAATTAAACCGATAATGCCAAATAATAATAAAAACGTAATGGCTATAATAGCTACGATTTTTCTCACGATTTTTACCTCAGATTTTTTTTCTTCCATTTTTGAAAACATTTCTTGTTTTTTAGAACCGTTATCCACGGGTTTCCCCCCTATCACTATCCAATATCATACTAGAAATCAACTTTTTCGACAAACAGAAATGACAATTCAGGAGAAATTGCACACATAAAAAAATCTGCTAATACATTCTTTAGCAGATTTGTACCTTTATAATTGCAACGCTCCTTGCTTTTTCTCTTCTACTAACAAACCTTGCGCTAGTTGAGCAATAACAACATCATCAGCTGGTGGATTAAAGCGGCTACACTGAACATCTCGAAAAAGTCGTTGCAATTTATTAGACTTCGACAAACTTCGGCCTCCAACAACTTGCATCGCTTTCGTCACAATGTCTATGGCATGTTGACAAATCACATATTTTGCAATATTAACATCCTGCGCTAAATCCTGTTTACCTGTCGGGTGCTGTTCTGCTTGTGCAGCAATACTGTAAAGCGTACGACGTGCTGTTTGATACAACACCTCTATTTCTCCAATCTTTTGTTGCACATGGCTAGCGTGTGCAATTGTATTTTCCAAGCTATAAGAATACGTATTTTTCGCAAACTCGACTACATAATCCCTCGCCGCACCTGCAATTCCTAAATAGACCGCAGGAATTTCTAAAGAATAGACACGTCCATCTGCTAAAAATCGATTCACTTCATTCGGACGGTGACGATATAATAATGCCTCATCTGGCACAAAAGTATCGTGGAAAATGATATCATGACTACCTGTTGCTCGCATGCCCATTGCATCCCACGTGTTCACCACTTCAACCTGCTCATTTTTTGTCATAAGAAACTCGGCAGTTACATTTTCATCTTCTAAATATGCAATAATCGTGAATTGCTTTAAAATTGGTGCTAGTGAAGCAAAAGCTTTCTCGCCGGTAATGATATAACCACCTGGAACTTTTTTGGCAGTCGTGCCAGGCAAACTACCCCGTGAAATATTGCCCTTTCCTCGTTCACTATTAATAATATTTAACAGGGAACCTTCCTCCACAGCTTTACGACTTAGTTCTGCAAAAATATGCTGCGGCCACAACTTCGCTTCTCTTACATTTAAAAACGTTAATAAGTGCCAGCCAACCGCTAAAGCAGTTGACCCATCTCCTTTAGCAAGCTGCTCTTGCACTAATAGCATTTCATAGAGAGAGATTTCCTCGCCGCCGTATTTTTTCGGTACAGTCAATCGAAAATACCCTGCCTCCTCCAACAATTTAAAATGGTCAAAAGGAAACGCACCACTTTCATCATAAATAGCAGCTGTTTCTTCAATTTGCCCAGCAAGTTTACGAGCATATTGAACGAGCTGTTGTTCTCGCTCATTCCGGATAAAAACATCACGCATTAATCGATCACCTTACTTTTCGTAAATCGGTTTTGAGGTTTCTTTAGCCCTAAATGTTCACGCAATGTTGTCCCTGTATAATCTTCACGATAGATGCCACGCTCTTGTAATATTGGTACAACCTTCTCTACAAAGTTTTCTAAATCACGTGGTAACAACGGAAATTGCAGCATAAATCCATCAGCTGCCCCCTCCTTCAACCATCGTTCCATTTCGTCAGCAATTTGTACCGCTGTTCCAACAAAGGCATCACGTTTAGCAGGTCCAAACAGGCGGGCATACAACTCACCGACCTTTAAATTTTCTTTTTTAATAATCTCTAAATGCTCGTCAAAATGGCTTTGAATACTGTTGACAGCAGGAAACTCAACTTCAATAGCTGGCGTATCTAGCGAATACTTTGAAAAATCAACATTGCCCATATAACCTGAAACAAACTTCAAGCTCTCATATGGGTCTATCAATGATTGCAATTCATTGTATTGACGAATGGCTTCTTCCTCAGTATCAGCTACTATGGGCGAGATTCCTTGTAAAACAAGCAACTCCTCCTCCGTTCGACCGAACGACGCTAGCTGTGCCTTTAAAGTGCGATAATGTGCTTTGGCTTTTTCGATATCATCCCAATGGACAAAAACAACTTCCGCTGTTCGTGCAGCTAATTTTTGCCCTGGCTTAGATGCTCCGGCCTCAACAATAACGGGTTGCCCTTGTATCGAACGCGCAATGTTTAGCGGACCTTTCACAGATAAATATTTACCTTTAAATGCTGTTTCATGTACTTTCTCTTGGTCATAAAAAATATTATTTTCACGATCATAGATAAAGGCATCATCTTCCCAAGAATCCCATAATGATTGCACGACATCAATAAATTCTTCTGCTCGTTCGTAGCGATGGTCATGCTCCCAATGCTGATCACGACTAAAGTTTAAAGCTGTTTGGCCGGTTGCATCTGCCGTTGTCACTAAATTCCATGCAACACGTCCATTGCTGATATGATCAATGGACATTAATTGTCTTGCTAATACATACGGTTCACTGTAAGTAGTCGAAGCTGTTGCACCAAGCCCTATTTTGGATGTCGCTGCAGCTAGCGCTGTAATTTGAATCAGTGGGTCAAAACGATTTAAAATATGTGGATGGGATTCGTGATTAATGGCTAAACTATCCGCCACAAAGGCCATGTCGAATTTACCTTTTTCGGCAAGTTTTGCTACTTTTTGTAATGCTTTTATATCAATGCTTGCATCAACCTGCGCTAAAGGATGCTTCCATGCCGCAACATGCATGCCTGCCCCGATTAAATATAAAGCTAACTTTAATTGTTTGTTCTCCGCCATTTTTCATCATCTCTCCTTTTAATATGAATAAAACGTCTTCCATGTTGCTAGTTCATCCAATGGCATGTTGACAGGAATATAGTTCCCCTTTGAAATGTTAGAGACAAAATCTGCTGTTTCTTTACGCTGATATATCTCCACAATTTTTTTCAATTTTGCGTTGTCCTTATCTTCAGGCTTTGCCACTATGACATTAATAAAAGGCTTTGCTGTTTCATTTTCATGAATAATCGCATCCTTTAAAAGCAAACCTGCTTCAACAGCTACTCCATTATTAATAACCGCAAAATCAGTATCCTCCATGACACGAGGCGTCGTCGCCCCATCTACGGGCACAATCGTTAAATTTTTAGGATTGTCTTGTATACGATCTTCGCCTCCATTGCCATCAAAATTATCGGTAACCGTTAACAGGTCATATTCTTGCAGCAGTAACAATGCTCGCCCCCAATTAGAAGGATCATTTGGCACTGCAATTTTGGCCCCATCCTTTATCTCTTCTATCCGTTTGTATTTGTTCGAATACAAGCCGATGGGCGCCATAATCGTTGTGCCAATCGCTTGTAAATCTGTGCCGTTATTCTTATTAAATAAATTTAAATATGCGACATGTTGGAAAGCATTTATATCGACTTCACCTTCTGCTAATGCTTGATTGGGATCATACTGTGCCGAAAATGTCACTAATTCTAAATGTATATGTTCCTTTGTTGCTTGTTCTTTTATATATTCCCACGTTTTGATTTCCGAGCTGCGAATGCCAACCTTCACAACATCGTTTTCCTCAGCTTTTGTACATGCTACAAGTAAAAATAATAATGACAAGAGTCCGATAATATACTGTATTTTCTTCATTGCTAGCTCTCCTTTTAAGCTACTCTTCGCAGCTTTCTTTCAATGGTATTGCCGATACTTTGAATAATTTGAACAACAACGACTAATAGTACAACTGTCACGAGAATGGTTACATTATCAAAGCGTTGGTAGCCATAAGTTATGGCAACATCCCCAAGACCTCCTCCACCAACTGCTCCTGCCATTGCTGTTGCCCCGATAAGTCCAATCGTTGCTGTTGTGACGCTTAAAATTAAAGATGGAAAGGCTTCAGGAAGTAAAAACTTATGAATAATTTGAAATGGAGAAGCTCCCATTGCTTTTGCCGCTTCAATGATGCCTTCATCTACCTCAAGCAGAGAATTTTCAATTAATCTTGAAATATACGGTCCAATATGCAAGACAAGTGGTACGATAGCAGCAGTTGTGCCAATCGCTGTCCCAACAAGTAGACGTGTAAATGGAATGATAGCTACTAATAAAATAATGAAAGGAATAGATCGTAACGTATTGACAACTGGATTGACAATCGAGAAAATAATTTTATTTTCAAGTATGTGCCCTTTGCGCGTAACAACTAAAACGATGCCTAATATAAACCCTAAAATAGCGCCAAAAATTAATGAAATGCTAACCATGTACAGCGTATCCAACAGTGCGTCGATGATAATCTGTGTGCTCACCTTCATGTGCAACGACCTCCTCCATATGAATATTTTTACTTTGAATATATAAAAACGCCTTTTGAATCTCCGGTGCTGAACCCACTAGCTCTACAATTAAATGACCGAATGGAATGCCTTGTAGCTCCGTAATATTGCCAAATAGTACATTGACATCGACCGCGAATTTCTTGGCTACTTGTGATACAACAGGCTGACCGACATCCACCCCAATAAATTTCATATTGTAAATTCGTTTCGAACCATCGATGACATTCAATTGCTCATAAACAGATTGCGGTATTTCATTTCGAACAACTGATTGCACAAAGTTTTTCGTTGTGTCTTGCTTTGGTGCAGAAAAAATGTGTAGGACATTGTCTTCTTCTATTATTTGCCCGTTCTCCATTACCGCCACACGATTACATATATCTCGAATCACTTCCATTTCATGTGTAATCATCAAAATGGTAATGCCATATTCACTATTGACACGCTTGAGCAACGCTAAAATAGATTTTGTCGTTTGGGGGTCCAGAGCAGATGTCGCTTCATCGCATAATAAAATTGTCGGCTTTGTAATTAATGCTCTTGCAATCCCTACACGTTGCTTTTGACCACCTGATAATTCATCAATAAAGCGATGCGCCTTATCTTGCAAGCCGACAAATGTTAAGACCTCTTGCACTTGAGCTGCTATTTTCGATTTGTTAGCACCACTTAACACTAAAGGCATTGCCACATTATCAAAAACCGTTTTAGAGTGGAGGAGATTAAAGTGTTGAAAAATCATTCCAATATTTTTCTTTTCCTCCCGCAATTGTTTTTTGCTTAGTTTGGTTAAATTTTTACCATTGACAAGCACTTCACCAGATGTCGGCTCTTCTAATAAATTCACTGTGCGAAGTAAAGTACTTTTCCCAGCACCGCTAAAACCAATTACGCCAAATATATCGCCTTTCTGAATAGTTAAATTAATGTGATTTAACGCCTTCACAGTCGCTTGCCCAACATGAAATTCCTTCGTCGTATTTATAAATTCAATCATTCAGATTTCCCTCCTATGCACTTGAATCCGTATAATCTGTTCAACATGCTAAAATACTGGAACGACAGCCCCTTTATATTGATCTTCAAAAAATTTTCTCGCCTTTTCACTTGTCAGCCATTTCACTACTTTTTGAATGGCAGCATCTTGCTGTTTTTCTTTCGTCGTTGCAATAATATTGACATAAGGTGACTCCGGCCCTTCCATAATAAGTGCATCCTCGAGTGGATTATAACCTCCTTCTAATGCGTAATTCGTATTGATAGCAGACGCGTCTACATCATCTAATGAGCGCACTAATAACAATGGATCAACACCTATAAACTGAATGTTCTTTTCATTTTTTGTAATATCCTCAACTGTGAAATCACTGTCCTTTGCATCATCTAATTGGATAAGGTCATTATGTTCAAACAGTAGTAATGCGCGTGAAAAATTGACAATGTCATTTGGCACAGCTACTTTTGCATTTTGTGGTAAATCCTTAATATCGTGAATTGTTTTTGAATAGACTCCGAATGGCTCAATGTGAATACCTTTGACACTTACCAAATCTAGATTACTTTCTTTATTCGTCTGTTCTAAAAACGGAATGTGCTGAAAATAGTTGAAATCAAGTTCACCGTCCGCTGTTTGTTGATTGGTTTGGACAGCATCTTTTAATATGGAAATGTTTAACTTCACACCATCTTGTGCAAGATCTTCCGCTAAATATTCTAATACTTCCGCATGAGGAACACTTGCAGCCCCTACATTTAATGTAACAACGTCGTCTTGTTTTACCTGCTTCGAATCTGTACAGCCAGCAAGGACAATGATTAACACGCTAGCAAACCATAACCATAATTTTTTCATATTATATCCTCCTATTTTTATTAATTTACTTGGTTTAATTGCAAATAAATATAGAGCATTTCATGTACAGTTGAATAATTCTCTTAAAATAAACTATTTGAAATTTTCTTTTTTATTACAACAAATCTTATCCGTTTACTTGTAATTGGTCAATGCTATTTTTTCTTGTTTTTCCCATGCATCAATCTTTATGTAATCTTGCAGGGGAAGATTCCCTTGTTTTCTGTATGTTACACACGTTTTTCTCTCTACTAAACACAATATTCGTTGGACGATAGAATCCTTTTTAGCTTCAGATAGAAATTTTCTATTAGACATCGTTGCAAATGATTTGAATTGTTTGAGTGACTGGCACTCATATAAAAAAAACCCCTGTAAAAGTTAGATTGATGTCTAACTTTTACGGGGCAGTTCAATAACTTTGAGTATGTTTTTTATAAGTCATTTAAGATATCTTCTACGAATTCCCATTCTGCATCTGTTTCAATCGGTAGTAAGTCCTCAATCGTTCCATCTGGTCCAGGTACATATTGGGCAGCGAAAATATCACGCTCCTCCATTGGCTCGTCTGAAACAGCAACATAAAGTACATATGATTTGCCAAATTGTTCAGAAGCAAATGTATGAATAACCTCGCACACCTGATCTGTGCCATCTTCATTCGTCACGGTTATAAGCTGTGGTTCTTCCTGAAATTCATCTAACAGTGTTAATACAACTTCATTAATCATTTCCCATTCAGCATCCGTTTCCACAGGTTGCAAATTAATCATTTCCCCGCTGTTATCATCATAATCGAATGTCATGGCTGAAACATCACCAGGAATTTCTTGCCCCTTTTCATCTATCAGTGAGAACAATACATATGATTTTTCCTCGGCATCAAATGTAAATACAACTCGGCATGTTTGCTCTTGACCATTTTCTCCGATAATAATAAATTCTTGTGTTTCCTCGTTCATTTAACTTCCTCCTTACAAATGAGCTGATTGTTTTAGTTCTTGCCCTTGTACGTCCAAGTTGATTGGCGTAAAAAAAGAACAAGGACCGCTTTTGCCATCCTTGTTCTTTACACTTTAAAATGAAAACAATTACTCTTCGTCTTCGTCCTCTAAAGCGTTTAAAACGTCTTCTACCATGTCCCACTCTGCTTCTGTTTCAATCGGTGTTAATTCGCCATCTTCACCGTTTTCAGAAGGTACAAATGATGATACGAAGATTTCTACAGAGCCGTCTTCATCTTCTTCTGCTCCTACCATTGAGTAAAATACATAAGATTTACCGAATTCAGGAGACTCGTGTACGTGAATTACTTCGCAAAGTTGCTCGTTTCCGTTTTCGTCAATCACTGTAATGTGTTGTACGTGTAATTCTTCTTCATGGTTATGCTCGTGAGCCATGTTTGCCACCTCATTAATTAGTTTTTGCTATCTAAATAGCCTTGTAAAATCATCACAGCAGCCATTTTATCAATGACTTGCTTGCGTTTTTTGCGACTTACGTCCGCTTCGATTAGCATGCGCTCGGCAGCCATCGTCGTTAAACGCTCATCCCAAAGTTTAACCGGCAGTGAAAATGTCTCTTCTAATAACTTTTTATAGTTTTCAGAAGCTTCACCACGTGGTCCTACCGTATTATTCATGTTTTTCGGGAATCCTACAACAAATTCAGTGATAGTATATTCCTTCACTAGCTCAGCAATACGGTCGATGCCGAATTCGCCATTTGCTTCATCAATTTTTACGGTTTCAATACCTTGAGCCGTCCAGCCAAGTGCATCACTAATGGCAACACCGACTGTTTTCGACCCAACGTCTAATCCCATAATTCTCATTTCTAGCCCTCGTTATTCTTTTTAATATAAAATTTAACAAGCTCTTCTAGAATTTCGTCACGCTCTAGCTTGCGAATTAAATTACGAGCATCCTGATGGCGAGGAATATACGCCGGATCACCAGAAAGTAAGTAACCGACAATCTGATTGATAGGATTATATCCCTTTTCCTCTAATGAAGAATGTACTTTCAACATTACCTGCTTGACTTCCTGTTCCATTGATTCTTCTGGAAAATTAAATTTCATCGTTTGATCAAATGAACTCATGACCAGCACCTCGCTTTCAGAAATAAGGAGATGTGCAAAGAAGCTCATCTCCGATTTCTCTTTATTATAACCGATTTGACGTATTAATTAAATGGATTTAACGTAATCATACACAGAAAGTAGCGCTTCATCAAGTTTTGAAGCATCTTTAGCACCTGCCATCGCCATATCTGGACGACCGCCGCCTTTACCGCCACAAGCTTCTGCCACCATTTTCACAATATTTCCTGCATGGTAATTGCCACCCACTAAATCTTTCGTTACACCTGCGCATAACATGACTTTATCGCCATCAATAGCACCTAGGACAACAACAGCTTTTGTCATTTTACCTTTTAGGTCATCCATCATTTGACGCAGTTGGTTATTGTCTTTCGCTTCAACTTTCGTTGAAAGTACTGTCACATCACCAAATGTTTGGGCTGCATCTACAATAGCACCTGCTTGTGCATTGGCAATTTTTTGTGATAATCCTTCATTTTCACGTTGTAATTCTTTGTAGTCTGCTTGTAGCGCATGAACTTTAGTGACAATATCTTTGGGATTTGCTTTTAATAATGCTGCTGCATCATTTAATAGCGCCTCTTCTTCTTTAACCGCCTCATATGCCACTTTTCCAGTCACAGCCTCGATACGACGCGTTCCTGCGCCAATACCACCTTCTGATACAATTTTAAAGAAGCCAATTTCAGAAGAACGTTTTACATGGATACCACCACAAAGTTCGATTGAATAATCGCCAATGGAAACGACGCGCACAATATCACCGTATTTTTCGCCGAATAATGCCATTGCTCCCATTGCTCTCGCTTCATCAATCGCCTTTTCTTCAATCACGACTTCAATATCTTCCCACACTTTTTCATTTACAATACGTTCAATTTGTTGTAACTCTTCTTTAGTTACTTGACCGAAGTGAGAGAAGTCAAAGCGTAATCGATCAGGGCCAACATAAGAACCCGCTTGGTTAACATGGTCACCTAATACGTCTTTTAACGCACGTTGCATAATGTGCGTTGCTGTATGGTTTTTAATGATGAGATTACGTTCACTGCGATTAACTACCGCTTTTACTGCATCTTCAACATGCATTTCACCTGATTCAACAAGAACTGTGTGTAACGGTTGTCCATTTGGTGCTTTTTGAACATCCTTAACGATTGCTGTAAAGCCGTCATTGGAAATTACACCACTATCAGCAATCTGTCCACCCATTTCAGCGTAGAACGGTGTTTTTGCTAAGACAACTAAAGCTTCTTGACCTTCTGAAGCGACCTTCGCGACTTGTCCGTTGACAATCATTGCTGCAACTTCCGTTTCTACTGATAATGTATCATAGCCAACAAATTCACTTGCAACGGTTAAGTTTGCTAGCACTTCATTTTGTACTTGCATTGAATCCACATCTTGACGAGCTGCACGCGCACGTTCACGTTGTTCATTCATTGACACTTCGAATCCTTCATGATCCACTTTCATGCCTACTTCTTCTGCATATTCTTCTGTTAACTCGATTGGGAAGCCATATGTGTCGTAAAGACGGAATGCATCTGCTCCAGGAATATAATCATGACCCGCTGCTTTTTGTGCTTCTACAACTTCATTAAAAATAGCAAGACCACCATCTAATGTTTCATGGAAACGAATTTCCTCGTTTTTAATCACACGTTGGATAAATTCACATTTCTCCGTAACTTCTGGGTAGAAATCCACCATAATTTGTCCAACTGTTGGTACTAATTCAAACATAAATGGTTTTTCGATACCAATTTGTTTAGCGTAACGTACTGCACGACGTAGTAAACGACGCAATACATAACCACGACCTTCATTTGAAGGAAGAGCGCCATCCCCGATAGCAAATGCCACAGTACGGATATGGTCTGCAATCACTTTGAATGGTGTATTAATGTCTTCTTCTGAACCGAAGATTTCACTTAACGAGACTTCACCAGGACGCTTGTATTTGCGATTGGCAAATTGTTCAATTTTTTCAATGATTGGCATAAATAAATCCGTATCAAAGTTTGTTGGAACATTTTGTACAACTGATACAATACGTTCTAGTCCCATCCCTGTATCAATGTTTTGCTTTGGTAATGGTGTATAAGTACCATCAGGATTGTGGTTAAATTGAGAGAACACTAAGTTCCAAACTTCTAAATAACGTTCGTTTTCTCCGCCAGGATACATTTCTGGATCATTTTCATCTGCACCATATTCTTCTCCACGATCGTAGAAAATTTCAGAGTTTGGACCAGATGGACCTTCCCCAATATCCCAGAAATTCCCTTCTAATCGAATTAAACGTTCTTCTGGAATGCCAATTTCGTTATGCCATACGTCATATGCTTCTTGGTCTTCTGGGTGGATGGTAATCGATAAAAGTTCAGGATCAAAGCCCATCCACTTTTTATCCGTTAAAAATTCCCAAGCGTAATGAATTGCTTCTTTTTTGAAGTAATCACCAATAGAAAAGTTACCTAACATTTCAAAGAATGTATGGTGACGTGCTGTTTTCCCTACGTTTTCAATATCGTTCGTACGAATCGATTTTTGTGCATTCGTAATACGCGGATTATCAGGAATAATACGACCATCAAAATAAGGTTTTAATGTTGCTACACCCGAGTTAATCCAAAGTAATGAAGGGTCATTAATTGGCACAAGAGGTGCTGATGGTTCATGGTGATGTCCTTTTTCTTTAAAGAATTCTAAATACATACGGCGAATTTCTACTGCTTTCATGTGAAAAGTTCCTCCTCTAATAGTGTAAAATTACGATATGAAGCCGCTTATACGCATAAAAAAGCCCTCATCCCCAAAAAGGGACGAGGACTTTGTATATTGTCTCGCGGTACCACCCTAGTTGTAAGTATTGTGTATACTTACCTCTTTAGCACTTGTAACGTAAGTGAACGGCAGGGATTAGCTGCACTCTGGAGTAGCTTTCGGCACTTGTTGACGTGAGGATTTTTTCAGCCTAGAAATCCCTTTCTTCTACACGCACAAATACGTACTTGTTCCATCATCGTTTTTTCTATTTTCTAACGCACATTATAAAAAAATTATGGCCTTCTGTCAATCATTGCATTTCTATATTGATATGAAATGATGGCAGTCAGCTAAAAAATATGTCAGCTATCTAAAATTAACCAAAGTACAACATTTCGAATAGCGCTTAATCTTTATTTTTTAAGAAATTTTCTACTCTTTGTATAAATGGCTCCCGATTATACGATTGGTAGAGTAAGCTCGATAAACGTACTGGGTCTCCAAAGAAATATCGCTCATATAGCGTTTGTCTCGTGCCAAAACTACTCATCGTTAAATCCCATGCTAAACGGAATTTTTTGACACGCTCCTCTCCACCATCCCTAAATGATTGTAAATAATGCTCCAAATCCCCATCATCTGCGCCAAATGCTTTTTCACTCGGAATTGACATTAAGCCACTTGCACCTAATAATTGAATGATTTCTGTAAAGGTTGGATAGACTTTAGGGAAAATTTGAATGGCTACCTGTAATGTTGGATGGTCAGGTCTTATATAACCAAAGTCGTCTCTTTTAGCTTCTAGTTCGGATTTGAGCAATAAAGCTTTCATCGTTTCTAATGTTACAATGATTTCCACTACTTTTTGCTGTACATGTTGGTATTCACCAATATTGATTGTATTAACAATTGATTGGACAACACCTAAAACAAATTCTGTTTTAGCAATTTGTCGGGACAATACTTGATGTAAAGTATACGCTTGGAAGCCACTCACATTCATGAAGTTATTGGCAACCTCATTATTTTCATAATAAAAAACGCGCTCCCACGGTACCACGACATCATCAAAGACAACAATCGCATCCATTTCCTCAAAGCGTGCGCTTAAAGGATGATCGAACGTTGATTCCCCTCCGACAAATGACTGTCTACATAAAAATTTCAATCCTTTCGTATCACTTGGTATAGAAAAACCAAACCCTTTTTCCTTATCAAAGCCATTTGTTGATAAAACAAGTAGTTCGTCTGTAATGCCACCTTGTGTGGCAAGCAATCTTGCCCCTTTAATTACCAGTCCTTGAGTTGTTTTCCCTACAATTTTAGCCGCAATGATGACCTCTTCATCTTCATAATGATATCGTTGACGGTTTACTTGTGGCTCAATAAACGTATGTGTCATCGTCAAATCATTTTCACGTGCATATTCATAAAAATTTAGCAGATGATCTGGAAAACAATTTGGCTTATCTTTTAAATATTCAGCGGCAGATGCTAATGCCATTAAAGTAGTGTTCATATAATCAGGACTTCTTCCCATTAAGCCATGATTAGATAAAGCCCACTCTCGCGCAGCTTGACGTCTTGTTACTAAATCTTCAACCTTTGTCACTTGTAGAAAAGACATACCTACTCGTTCATTACTCTTTGGTGATACATAGGTCAAGCTATCATGTAACGACTCATCATGCTGCAAATCAAAAAGCTTTGCTTGACTTTGCATTACGCCTTTAAATGCTGGATGTTCTGAAACCTTTCCCGTAACGACTGCGCCATCTATTGAGATATGCGTTTGCAATGCATCGATGCGCTTAATATACTGCTGGCCTGTTATTATTGGCATACATTCACCCCTAAAAAAGTTACCTATGTTTTCATTCCATGTAGTATATGAACTTTTACGTTTTTTCGTTCCACAACTACTTATCTGTACTATATCAATCGTTATTTCACAGCAAACTGTACTAGTTTAATAATACACAACAAAATTGACGATAAAGCTTGAATTATCAGTGATTTTAGATAAAAACGGTTTCAAAAAGCACTTTTCAAACAAGTTCATTTTTGTGTCACATTCATCAAAATACCTCATTTCATTAGTACAACTTTCTAGATTTCTTTTGACTAACTGGAGTAAGATATAGACATCAAGAAAAGAAAAACATCATTTGTCCAATAAAGGAGAAAATAAAAATGAATACACAAATTATTTCCTATGTAGCTCAAATGGAAGCAGCTTTAATGAACCAAATGGAAGATCATAATGAAGAAAATTTATTGTTCTCTATTGCTTCTGATATGATTGCAAAAGAACAAGATCAATACGAAAATGTTTGCCAAGCATATGAAGTGGTAAAACATCACTTAATCGGCTTGCATTAATCCCATCCATGTAAAATAACATCTACTACAAAACAAACCCGCATCTTCCCTGAAGATGCGGGTTTGTTTTTTGTACATATAGTTTTTCGTCGAAAAGCAGTTAGTCCAGTCCACGCTCTTTTATTGCGCAAAAGGTGATACCATTTTTTTGAACTGCGCTAAGCTCGTTTGTTGATCGCTGTAAAGGCGTTTAATTTGGTAGATATCATCATATGGATTGTTGTAGCCAGGCTTTGTTGAAAATGCCATTGTAAACCCAGCTTCTTTCACCGCATAAATAATATTGGCATTATATTGACCAAATGGATAGGCAAATGCTTTTGCATTCGGTATAAACGTTAAACTGCGCTTTAAATCTTCTACGACCTCATGGTAAGGAATCAACAACATTTTCCCTTTATTTCCAATCATATCGTGTAAATTATAGGTGTGCGATTCAAACGTAAAGACATCTTGCATATAATCCATATCTTGTTTTGACAGTGCTTGCAAATCATTATAATTAAACAGTTGTTCTGCAGGTGAATATTCATTACGATACGTAATTAAAAATTGAGTTGCTTGAAATCCATAATTTTTTAATATTGGATAGGCATATTCTCTTGTAGATAATAAACCATCATCAAATGTCAAAACAATGGAATAAGCAGGCAATGTAATTTCATTGCGCATAAAGCGCACTAAATCATCAGTACTAACCGTTTCATATTTTTTATCTTTCAAATACTTCATTTCATGAGCAAATTGGGTATCTGTTATCGTTGTACTTACATTTTTAAAGCGTCCTAATTCATGCTCCTTTAAGAAATGATGGTACATCATAACAGGTACGCCACGATCTAATGCTACCTTAGAACTGTGAATATAACCTTCACGTCCACCTATTGTCGTAACATACCAATTCTGCTCTTTTCGTAAAATGGGGTAGCGTCGATTTACATCCAACTTTGCAAATGGCTGTAATTTTTTCGCTGTTCGATCGTAAATTTCATTATTCCCTGATATTGGGATGAAATACTGATTTTTTCCTGCATTATCATTACCGCTATTTTTAAAAGACGGCGTATTGACAAATTTTATTTTTGATTTTTCCACATAAAGGAACGTTTTGCCCCACCGTACTTGAACATACATTTCATCTATAACATTGGCAATTTCTAACTGTTGCCCTTTTAACAGTGTCGCAATCGACATTGGTTGTTCTCGGCGAAGATCATAGAGAACAGCATTTTCCAACGCTTCAATATAGCCATTTTGTTTACTTGGCGGGGTTGTTGGTGATGTTGGTGGTGTCGGCGTAGGTTTTTCAACCGGCTTTGTTGATGGATCAGTGGTGTCCTGCCCTTTTTCTTCTGTAACAAAATTACTATGTACAAAACCCAGTCGTCCGTTCACAGCAATTCCGTACCAACTGCCCATTTTACTATATAAGGGGAAACGAACACCTTCCGATAATGTTGCAAATTGCACTAGTTTGTTACCGGTATTATCATAAACAGGCGTTACCTTTGTTGCTACAATGTAATCTTTTACTTTGACAACAGAAGGTACGTTATTTTGATATGTCTTGGATGGAACAACAGTCGTGTATCGTTTATCTACATAACCGTAGTTACCTCCCCAACGAATTTGCCACCAGTTAGGCCCATAATCTTTTGTCACTTCAAATGTTTGTCCTGCTGATAATGTTCCTACTTGTTCAAGTGAGCCTGAACGATTATCAAAGACAGTTGCTTCCTCATTCACTTGAATAACTATACTACTGGCATGTACCTTGTGCACGAATGGCAATAGCAGCATGAATAGGAGCAAGTACACAATGCGTTTCAATTTCTTCACCTCATAAAACTAATTTTTCTTATGATTCATCCATAAAATCATATGGAGATATGCCATCCATTCCAATCATTGGATGGATGGATGGTAAGGTTTCGACCGTTAGCTGTAGCACAGTCGTAGCATCCTCTTGTTGATTGTTCTCTTCATTTTGTTGCGTTTGCGTCTCCTCCACTAATGTAACCTCATTAGATGCTTCCATTGGGTTAAGTCGTGCGCGCAGAGACGTGAAGCGTTGTAAATCATCTGTTCGTTGTAAACCGCTAGCTAGCACATCTGGTTCACCACATAAAATTAAGAAATTTTTCGCACGTGTAATACCAGTATATAATAAATTACGACGTAGCATTTTCGAATAGCCACGCACCACTGGCATAATCACCGTTTGAAATTCTGAACCTTGTGATTTATGAATGGAGCAACAATAAGCCAATGTTAATTGATTAAGATCGCTGCGCTGATAAGTTACTTCAATTCCATCAAAAGACACGACAAGTAAATCCTGCTTCTCCACCGTTTCCTTTGCTTTAATAATACTAATGACTTCACCCATATCTCCATTAAAAACATTGCTTTCTGGCTGGTTTACAAGCTGTAATACTTTATCCTTTATGCGATACGTTACATCACCAAAGACAAGTTCCTTTCTTGTACCAGTATCATTCGGATTGACAAGCGCTTGAATCAATTTATTTAAGTTATCGATTCCGGCTGGTCCTTTATACATCGGTGCTAAAACTTGGATATTTCGGATTTCTTGCCCTTTTGTTACTGCACTTTTCACAACTTGTGTTACAACATTTGCCACTTGCTCTGAAGAAGCTTTAATAAAGGAACGATCCGATGTTTTCATCGTTAGATCATTTGGAATTGTACCACGTTTAATCTGATGGGCGAGTTCAATAATGGTTGAACCTTCCGCCTGACGATAAACATCTGTCAGTTCAACAGTCGGTATTTGTTGCGAAGCAAGTAAATCTTTGAGCACTTGTCCTGGACCTACTGGCGGTAGCTGATCTTGATCGCCAACAAAAACAACTTGTACATCCTCATGTAATGATTTTAATAATTGGTGGGCAAGCCATGTATCTACCATGGACATTTCATCGACAATGATCAGTTTTCCAGTAACCTCTCGCTCCGTTTCTTCCTCTTTCTCCTGACCTGTAAAGCCTAATAAGCGGTGGATAGTCATCGCAGGTAGTTCCGTAGACTCAGCTAGACGTTTAGCTGCACGACCTGTTGGTGCACATAAAATAATAGGGAATGGCTCTTCTTTTTGCGCATATTCCTTTGGATTTAGTGAAAGCCCGTGAAGTTTGGCATATACTTCAACAATGCCCCTAACAACCGTCGTTTTTCCTGTACCAGGACCACCTGTTAAAATCATGACAGCTGAATTAAGTGCTTGTTCAATTGCAAAAGCTTGTGTTTCTGCATATGTGACACTTAACAATGCTTCTGTTTCGCCGATTGCCTTGCGAATTTCATCTTTACTAAAATGCTTCGCTTGACTATTGCGTTCCGTTAGCGCAATTATTTTTGAGGCAATACCAATCTCCGAAAAATATAGAGATGGCAAATATAGTCTCGTTTCTTCACCATAGATTTTATTTTCCTCACGCAAATCGATACATGCCTTGGAAATTGCTTCGTATGGTATTTCTTGGCGTTGACTTTGCTCCAGCATATCTTTCACTTGTGGTAATACATGTTCCGCATCTAAAAATACATGACCATCCGATAACGCTGCTGTATTTAGAATATGTAAAATAGCCGCCTTAATACGGTCAGGATGATTGCCTGTAATACCTAATTTTGCACCAAGCTCATCTGCCCGAAAGAAACCGACACCGTCCACATCTTCAATGAGTCGATAAGGGTTTTCAGTTAAAAAATCAATCGTCTCTGTACGATATGTTTGATATATTTTCATACCGAGCTGCGGGCCAAATCCCCATTCATTTAACTGAATCATAACCCGTTCCAATCCAAGATTTTGCTCAATGGTACGATGAATAACTTCCTTTTTTTCAGCAGATAGTCGTGGTACACCATCAAGGACATTCGGGTCTTCTAATATAAGACGGATTGTATTGGGTCCAAGTTTCTCTACAATTGTTTCAGCCGTTTTTTTTCCAATACCAACAAATAAATCACTCGATAAGTAATGAACGATACCTTGCTCAGTTGCGGGCACTTCTTTTGTAAAGGTTTCAACTTGAAATTGTACACCATATTTTGGATGCTGTCTCATCGTTCCTGTAAAACGATATTGTTCGTCCATTTGCAATTGTGGGAAATAACCAACGACAATAATTTCTTTATCTTCATATTGCAAATTTGTTTCTTGAATTTTCACGCGCACAATAGAATACATATTTTGAACATTATGGAAAATAGAGACAATCGGACGTCCAAGAATAAATAGCTTATTCAGTTCAAATAAATCTAGATTTTCTGTCATTATCGATTCGTCTCCTTGCTTGTATATTTCAATCCTATTATTTTACCACAGCGCATGAAGAAAAATCGTTTTATCTAGAAAATCCTCAAATTTTTTAACATTATTTTGACAAATGATGAATTACGGCTATTTTAACACTAAGCATGCTATGATATACAGTAAGAATTTGTTGTTTGGAAGGATTGTGAAGCTAGTGGAATTTAGACCTTGCATCGATTTACACGATGGCAAAGTAAAACAAATTGTTGGAAGCACGCTAGGATATGCAGATCAAGAAGTTATCGAAAACTTCATTTCAGAATATGAGCCTAGTTATTATGCCAACATGTTTGCAAAAGATCAATTAGTAGGCGGGCATGTTATTATGCTTGGTAGTGGCAATGAACAAGCCGCACTAGCAGCCTTAACAGCTTACCCAGGAGGTTTACAAGTCGGCGGTGGCATAACGACTGAAAACGCTAAAAAGTACATAGATGCAGGTGCTTCGCATGTAATCGTGACATCGTTTATCTTTCATGATGGACAACTCGACGTCAATCGCTTAGTGCAACTCGTTAAGCTAATCGGTAAAAAACATCTTGTAATCGATTTAAGTTGCCGGATGCGTGATGGAAAGTGGTTTGTAGTCACAGATAAATGGACAAAATTTAGTGATTTTGAAGTCAACCCACAAAACATTTCCTACATTGAAGAATTTTGTGATGAACTATTGATTCATGCAGTGGATGTTGAAGGAAAAAAAGGTGGGATGCAGGAAAGCTTAGTGCGAGATTTAGCAGCTTGGACATCTATTCCAACAACCTATGCAGGTGGCGTTCGTTCTTTAGAGGACTTAGAAAAATTCAAAGCCATTTCAAATGGAAAGCTACATGTCACAATCGGTAGCTCACTTTCTATTTTTGGTGGAGATTTACCTTATACGGAAGTTGTGAACTATTGTAAAAAAGGCGGGATACTGTGAAACTTATCTATAAAGATTATGTTTTTCCATTTAGAGAAACCAATTTAGAACGGATTATTGATGGCAAATATTTCAAAGTTAACACGTTAGATGATTCCTTATCATTACAGATTCAACTTGATAATGAACAAATGCTACTTGAGTTTTCAAAATCATTAAAAGCAACTTGTAGTTTCCTACGCGATCAAGAAAATGAGCCATATATTGGCACTTATATCGACTTGCAAATTTTTGTTGAAGAATTCAATAAGCGTTACAATTTAAATGCAAAAATTATTGTATAATAGCCCAAACTATAGACAACATACTTGAGTGTTTTCTCTTAAAGTATGTTGTCTTTTTTTTGAAGAAAATGCATCTTGCACAGCAATGAGTGGAAACAGGACATACTAACAAGAAATTACACTTTTTCGTAGAGTGTAAATTTCTAATTTCCCGTCCTTTTTGTTAAGCTTAGAAGAAGAAATACATATGTTGTAGCCAATTAACCAATACGTGTCCTACCTCGCACTAAAAGAAAGGATTTTTTAAGATGACAAATGAACTTGAAGCCACAACTATTAAGACACTCCAAACAGAACTTACTCGCTTCTTCTTAGCTTATAAATTTGCGTTAAACGAAGTGGAAACAAAAATCAATATCTTGCAAGAAGAATTTAAGCTTATGCACGAATATAATCCAATTGAACATGTCTCCACTCGAGTGAAGTCACCAAAAAGCATCTTATTAAAGATGAAGAAAAAAGAGCTGACACCTGCCATCGATAGTATTCGCGAAAATATTCGGGATATAGCAGGCGTCCGTATTACGTGCTCCTTTGTAGAAGATATTTATAAAGTAAGTGCGATGTTGCAAGCACAAAATGATATTGAAATAGTGGACGTAAAAGACTACATCGCGTATCCAAAAGAGAATGGCTATCAAAGCCTACATCTTATTATTAAAATTCCAATTTTCATGTCCGATCGAATGGAAAAAGTCTATACGGAAATTCAAATACGAACGATTGCAATGGATTTTTGGGCAAGTCTCGAGCATAAAATTTACTATAAATACAATAAGGAAGTGCCAGCACATATTCGTAAGGAACTAAAAGAAGCGGCGCTACAAGCTGCTGAATTAGATCGTAAAATGGAACGTCTCAATAAAGAAATCAATATTTTAAAGGCTAATGATACTGAATCGTCCCTGTTAGACACAACACCTATTGCGCATTTAGCACAATACTTATCACAACTGACATTTGACAGCGCAGTTAAAGACAACAAATAATGACTCAAGCAAATAAAAAGTGATAGATTGACTGCCGTCAATCTATCACTTTTTTGTTACCATTGATGCCTGCTTCGACGGCGCTTTCCGCTCAGTACAGTAAGCCGCAACCCTCGCTAGTGCGCGGAATGCCCAAGCAGGAGTCTGCCTTCGCTACCATCAACTAGCGTTCTATTCTTGCAAAAGAAAGAATGGCTGACAACTTTGTCCTTGTTTCATCTCTTCAAGTTTTGTCTCGCCCGCTTTAATTAAATCGTTGTGCAATCATATCGTAAATATAACGAGCTTGATCGTATTCAGGTTGAATGGTAAATGCCTGCTTTAAATGGTACATCGCATCTTCTGTTTGTTCAGTGGATACAGCATACAGCACACCTAAGTTATAATGAGCATCTGCATTATTCCAATCCTGTTCGATTAAATAATCTAACTCCTTCTTACCTTCTTCGAACATTTCTAATGCACAGAGCACGATTGCATATGCTAGGCGAATTTGTGTATCCTCTGGTGCAATTTCTGCCGCACGTTGTAAGTATGGCAAAGCAAGCTTCGGATTTTCCATTCGTTCAAAGCACTTGCCCATCATATAATAAACATCCGCACCTGCAATTTTATGCTTCACAGCTTGCTCATAAAGTTTTAACGCCTCGGCATAACGTTCCGCATTATAATATAAATTAGCTAAACCATAATAGGCTGTAGCTGCCGTTTCATCTACAGTAATTGCTTTTTGAAAAAAACGCTCTGCTCGTTCTGTATCTTCTAGGACCGCCAATAAATTCCCAAAATTCACATAGCCAATTGCATTTTCAGGCTCTGCTTCAATTGCTTTGGTAAAAAGCTGTGCAGCATCCTCATAACGTTTCTCTTGAAACGCTAGAATTCCTTGCTCGTTAAAATCCAAATCATTTCACCTCTATGTAGCGAAAAGACTGCACATCTGATCGCTATTTCGTGTACACCAAGATTATTTGCTCGATGCACTTTAAAGTTTAGCGTCGCAGTCTTTTTCGCGAGTTATCCAACGTATGTTAGTTTTTCATTGTTTTTAAAAACTTCATCAATTGTACCGCCACCTAAGCAAACTTCACCGTCATATAAAACAACAGCCTGTCCAGGTGTTATAGCACGTACAGGTTCTGCAAACACAATATGTGTACGACCATCTTCTAAAATTTCTACCTCTACAGGAGTATCTGTTTGACGATAGCGGAATTTCGCAGTACAAGAAAATTTCCCGGGCAATTTTTTTGTCGAAGTATAGCCCATTTTCACTGCTGTTAGCGATGTTGAGTATAAAGCATCATGGTGGAATCCTTGACCGACAAGCAACACATTACGTTCTAAATCTTTTCCAAGGACAAACCATGGCTCACCGTCTCCACCTATGCCAAGACCATGACGTTGACCTAATGTATAGTACATTAACCCATCATGTTGCCCCATTACTACGCCATCCATCGTTTCCATTTTGCCAGGTTGAGCAGGTAAATATTGACTTAAAAACTCTTTGAAATTACGCTCTCCGATAAAGCAAATACCTGTTGAATCCTTTTTCTTAGCTGTAGCAAGCCCTGCTTCTTCTGCAATTTTACGCACTTCTTTTTTCTCGATATCCCCAATTGGGAACATAACATGCGCTAATTGCTCCTGTGATAGTTGGTTAAGGAAATACGTTTGGTCCTTATTATCATCTACACCACGAAGCATACGTACTTCGCCATCCCCACTGCGATCAATACGTGCATAGTGACCTGTTGCTAGATAATCTGCACCAAGATTCATGGCATGCTCTAGGAATGCTTTAAATTTAATTTCTTTATTGCACATTACATCCGGGTTTGGTGTGCGTCCCGCTTTATATTCTTCTAAAAAGTATGTGAAAACTTTATCCCAATATTGCTTTTCAAAATTGACAGCATAATAAGGAATACCGATTTGATTACATACTTTAATTACATCTTCGTAATCTTCTGTCGCGGTACAAACGCCATTTTCGTCTGTATCATCCCAGTTTTTCATAAAAATACCAATTACTTCATACCCTTGTTGCTTTAACAAATAGGCAGCAACGGAAGAGTCTACCCCACCTGACATGCCGACGACGACACGGATTTGTGATGGGTCACGTGTTTCGATCATTGTGGTCACCTTTTCTTTTATTCAATTCATTTAAACCTTACTTTTTGGCTTTATTTATAGTAAAAGCTTCTTTGATAAGGGTTTAAAGTTATCTATTATAGCAAATTATTTTGCCAATTTTTTCACAATCGTAGCTGTTTTTTCTGCTGCTTGACGTACATCTTCTTCAGTTAGTCCTTGGCCAAAGCTAAAGCGAATAGAGTTTCGCAACTCATCTGCCCCTTTTCCATACATCGCTACTAACACATGTGAAGGATCAATAGTACCTGCTGTGCAGGCAGAGCCACTGGATGCGTAAATGCCAGCCATATCTAGGTTCACTAAAAATGACTCTACCTCCATATTAGCAAAACTAATATTTAATACGTGCGGCAGGACATTTTGAGGATCACCATTGACATGAAATGCTAACTTTTCATGTGAAAAAACATCCAACATAATTTGTTTAAAGCGATTGTACAGTGCTCTCTTACTTTCACGCAACTCACTTGCATTTTGAGCAGCTGTAGCAAAGCCAATAGCAGCAGGAATATTTTCCGTACCTGCACGACGTTTTTTCTCTTGTGAACCGCCAAATGCATAGCTTGCAAGTGGTGTACCTGTCTTTTGATAAAGGAAACCAATTCCTTTTGGTCCATTAATTTTGTGCGCTGAGACACTTAATAAATCAACCTGCAAAGCAGTTACATCAATGTTTTCTAAACCGTAAGCCTGTACGGCATCCGTATGGAACGTCGCTTTATGTTCCCGTAACAACTGACCAATTTCAGCAATCGGTTGAATTGAACCCACTTCGTTATTCCCGTACATAATTGTTACTAAAATTGTATCTTCACGTAGCGCTTGTCGCACCGCTTCTACAGTTATGCGCCCGTTGGCATCTACTGGTAAATAGGTCACTTCAAAGCCATCTTTCTCCAACTTCTCACAAGTATGTAACACCGCATGATGCTCAATCTGAGTTGTAATAATATGCTTACCTTCATGAGCACGAGCATTAGCTGTGCCAATAATTGCCGTATTATCCGCTTCCGTACCGCCACTTGTTAAAATAATTTCCGTTGGCTTTGCTCCAATGGATTGTGCCAATATATCACGTGCCTGATCTAAATATTTTCGCGCCTCACGCCCAGCTCCGTGAATACTCGATGCATTGCCAAATACATTACGCATCGCTAAAGTCATGGCGTCTATTACCTTGTCATTCATCGGAGATGTAGCCGCATGATCAAGATAGATGTTTGCATTCATGTTGAAAACTCCTTTATACAAAAACACTAAAGTACTGTCTATTCCCAAGAGGCGAAAACGCTGCATGTTAAATGGTCCATCTTTGCACAACATGCAGAGTGGCGAAAACATGGCAGCATATAAACCGTTGGAGGTGCTTTAGTCTAATAAAATTAAATATAGAACATATAGCCGTCTACTACATTTTCCTCTGTATACTGTGCTAAATCTTCAATAGTCGTAGTATCTAATACATTTTTTACTGCATCACGAATTCGTAGCCATAGCTCTCGTTGAGGTGCTTCCTCATTTTCAATACCTTCTACAGGCTGGATTGGCCCTTCTAATACACTGATAACGTTTGCTGCTGAAATCTCACTAGGTGGATTCGCTAGCATATAACCGCCATACGCTCCACGTACACTTTTTACCAATCCTGAATTACGTAATGGAGACACAAGTTGCTCTAGGTACGCTTCCGAAAGCTCTTTTTCAGCAGCAATTTTACGAAGCGGAATTGGACCTTCTCCATAATGTTTTGCCAATTCAATCATAATCGTGAGACCATAACGGCCCTTTGTAGAAATTTTCATTTTATCACCCTCAATTAGTCTAGTCAAAATACTACCAACAGTATATCATAATCTCCTCTTGAAGAACTCGGAAATACTCTTGGAAGGTTATGATATACTATAATTTAGAACAAACGTACGAAAGGGGATAATGTTTTGCATAATGAACCACTCGCTTATCGGATGCGTCCATTAACGCTTGATGAAATCGTTGGTCAACAAGATTTTGTCGGTCCTGATACGGCTTTATATAAAATGATTCAAAATGGACATGTTCCTTCTATGCTACTGTACGGTGAGCCAGGTATAGGGAAGACATCGATAGCCAATGCCATCGCAGGTAGCTCAAAACTCCCTTTTTTTGCACTAAATGCAACACGTGCTGGCAAAAAGGATGTTGAAGATATTGTACAAGAAGCGAGAATTTCAGGAAAAGTCTTACTGTTTTTAGATGAGATTCATCGCTTCAATAAATTACAGCAGGATACTTTATTACCACATGTAGAAAATGGCTCTATCGTTTTAATCGGGGCTACAACAGAAAACCCCTATCATGATGTTAACCCAGCCATTCGTTCGCGTTGCGGTGAAATTCATCAGTTAAAAAAATTAACTACAGCTAACTTAGTAGAACTTATTCAAAAAGCACTTGCTGATGACAAACGGGGACTAGGGAAATATCATTTTGTACTAACAGCAACTCAAATCGAGCAAATCGCCACTGCAGCTCACGGAGATGCACGCAAGGCATTAACTTTGCTAGAGTCGCTTTATTATGCAAGTGATGAAGTGAACGGACAAACGATTGCTTCTGACCATATTTTAGAACATTTGATTGGTCGAATTGGTGTCTACGGAGATAAGAATGGTTCACATTTCTATAACTTGCTCTCGGCTTTGCAAAAATCCGTCCGTGGCAGTGATACAAATGCAGCGTTGTATTATTTAGCACATTTACTTGAAACAGGTGATTTAGTTGCCGTAAGTCGCCGACTCCTTGTTATGGCGTACGAAGATATTGGTCTTGCTAACCCTCAAGTTGGTACACATATGCTTGCAGCTATTCAGGCAGCAGAGCGTCTAGGGTTACCTGAAGCACGGATTCCACTTGCTAGCGCTGTTATTGAAATGTGCCTTGCATCAAAATCAAATTCAGCCATTTCCGCAATAGATGCTGCAATTGCAAGCATCCATGCAGGTAAAACAGGAGAGATTCCGCTACATTTACGCGATACACATTATGAAGGTGCCAAAGATTTAGGGCATGTGGGCTACCAATATCCGCATAACAACCCTATTGGGACATTTGGTGGCTGGGTAGACCAACAATATTTACCAGATGAACTTGTAGGGACAGAGTTTTATAAGCCCGTTATTGCAGGAGAGGAAAAACGGATGGCAAGTATATACAACAAGCTTAAATCATTCCATAATTAGTGCCAGGCACTGAAACAATTATGAAAATTTGTTGAAGCCATGCCTGCAAGGCTTCAAAGCAGTCATCGGCTTCTCTAAAAAGAAAAACTGTAGACAACAGGACATTCTTTGTTTGTCTACAGTTTGCCTGTTAGGCTTCTTCCTAAACATCTCCACAATATTAAAAACCATTGTCGTTTTAAAGTTCGACAATGGTAGATAGTTATTTCTTAATATATTTTTTAAGCTATTTCTTTCTCTACAAACAATTTAAAGCGTTGTAAACACTGTTTAGCGTCACCTTGTTGAGCAAGCACTTCATCTCTTAAAGCAGATACTTTCTCATGATTTTCTACGACATCCCCGTACAACGCAAAAATGGCCGTTAAAAATTCCTCATTCTCTTCCTGTTCAATACTCGGTAAAGAATAGGCCGCAATCGTTAATAAACTTTCTACTTTTTCTGGTGTTTTTTGTAGCTCATTGGACGCATAAAAAATGGATGCAGCTAAGAAATAACATAACTTTGCACTGCAATCTATAAACAAATGCCAATATGTATTGGCTTTCGGAAGTTCTCCTGCTCTTGCCCCTAAGTATTCCTTATAAAACGTAGTAACCTGTGTATATAAAGGCGTTAAAGATCGCATAGCCTTTGTGTAATTATTAGACGTATCCAAATAGTCAAATACAATACTATTCATTTTTTCTTGAAGCTTTACAATATCTAAGTGATCACGAATTACTTGTATTTCCATTTTCCACTCTCCCATGTTCTCATTTGTTTTGGCAAACGCCATTTCTACTCCCCTTAAGCAGATTTGAACATTCCAAACAAAGCGACCTTTTGTATATATATATTGGAATTATTCAAATTATAGCAATAAACCAAAAGAAGAAGTGAGCTCATGAAAAAAATAAGGCAATTTCGTGAATTGTTAGCATTTTGTGTACGTAAGATTAATTATTTTGGTAAAATTAAACTCTTTGTAAATAGTAGTCAAACAAAAATTGTTCTTTGTCTCGATCAATTATTTCAATAATGCAACCGTTGGCATATTTTTTTATTCTTTGTTTCGGACTATAAAAATACACATTATTTGTAATTAACCATTGGCTTAACGTCAGCTCCGTTGCTGGTTGCTGTTCTGTTAAAATCCTTTTGTGGCGAAGTATATCCGCCATTTTGTAAAAACCATCTGATAATTCATAAGCAGATACATCAAAATTAAAAACAGGTGTCACAACCTGTCCAACATCATAAATATGTATCGTCTTGTTCGCCTCATCAATCGCTAATTCCACTGTGCTAATTTCATCGAATAGATTTAAGCCTCTATATTCCATTTGATAAATTTGCTCCATTATTAATGAATGCCCCCTCTTTTTTAACAGCCCTATTGTATCATAGAAAAAGTGAGCATCAGCCGCATAAATAACATAAGGGAGCATTTTACGTCATTTCTCCTACTGATAGACATGCCGTAAAAGAAAAGAATCTGCAAGCCATTTTAGGAAAAAGCCAGCCAAACTCGTATTCACAGACACGCTGTGCCCATGTAAGCTCACTGTTCCTAATGGAAAACTTTACAGATTCCTCTTCTAATTAGCATTTTTAAATTGCTAAATTATATATAAACTACATGTTGCTTGAACGGGGTTAACCTTGCACGCGGGTAATTTTCACGTCTTCCACAATTTTATTGACTACCCAACTTGCCGCTATTAAACCTGCAACAGAGGGTACAAACGCGTTAGAAGATGGTGGCATTTTCGCTTTGCGGATAGCTGCATCTGGTTTTCCCACATGCTCTACGACATCTGGACGTACAACAATTGGGCTTTCATCCGAGAATACAACGGTTACGCCTTTATGAATACCATCTTTTCGTAATTTTGTACGAATCACTTTTGCTAATGGGTCTGTATGTGTTTTGGAAATATCAGCAATTTTAAAGCGTGTAGGGTCCATTTTATTGGCGGCGCCCATACTTGAAATAATAGGAATGTTACGCTTTAAGCATTCTTTCATAATGTGAATTTTATAAATTACCGTATCGCTCGCGTCGATAACATAATCGATTCCTTGTGCAAAAAATTGCTCATACGTTTCTTCTGTGTAAAACATATGCATATCAATCACTTCACATTCTGGATTAATATCTGCAATTCGCTCTTTCATCACACCAGATTTGGATTTTCCTACTGTTGAAAGATACGCTACTAATTGACGGTTAACATTTGTAATATCTACATTATCCTTATCAACTAAAATAATGCGTCCAATACCACTTCTAGCACATGCCTCGGCAGCAAATGAGCCGACGCCACCTACACCTAAAATGGCTACGGTTGTATTTTTTAATTTTTCGAGTCCTTCAGTACCTATCGCGAGCTCGTTACGAGAAAATTGATGTAACATCCTTACACTCTCCATCTATCGAATTTTTATTAGTAAACCTAGTTATATACTAAGATAAAATCAAACCTATATTACATTTTATCATGATATTGTTCAAGTGGAAATTCTCAAAAGTATTATGCTACCGTATAAGTAAAAATTCGCATAGACATCTAAAGAGCATCGTAAAATCGTTGATTTAGTCAACACCCCATGTTGCATAGTTAGCCTGAAACGATTCAATAAATGATCTATCCAATGGAACGCGGGCCATTTTAAACGCTCCTATACCAGCTCCTCCAATCGGCTCTAAAACAGGTAAAATAAAGTGCAGTGGCATCTGCTCGTCTAACGCTAATTTTTCAAGCTGTGACACAAGCATCGGGTTATTTGCAAATACGCCACCCGCTAAAACTACCGGTACATGCTCTTGCCTCCATGCCATATTCACATAGCAAGTTTTGATTGCCTTGTAATACTTCACACAAGCCTCTCGCATAATGTGATTGGCTACAGTATCTCCTTTTTCTGCCACTTGAAAGACATATTTGCTAAGTGGAGCAATCACTGTTCTTGGATGTGCCACTCCATAAATGCACTCTATTAATTGTGGAACATGGTCAACAGTGAAATGTTGTAACAAGACATCCGTTAAGGCTGTTGGTGTGGCTCGCTGATCATAGCTTTGAAAAACGGCCTTTAGCGTTTCAACCCCTAAATCATAACCGCTACCCTCATCATCAAAAAGATATCCCCAACCACCGACACGATTGCTCGTGCCCTGATAGTTAAACCCCATCGTAATTGCACCTGTCCCAGCAATTTGCACAATGCCTTCTTGTCCTAACGTCCCAGCATAGAGCGCAATTAAGGCATCGTTTTCAATGATAACTGTCGTATCCTTATGAACATATTGCCGAATAATTCGTTCTACTACGCCTTCTACTTGCTGTTCCTTCACTCCAGCCATACCAACAAAGCAACTATGTATTGCTGAAAATATTTGTGGCGCTTGTTGTTGCAGTTGCTGCAATAGTCCATGCAGCGTCGACTCAAAATGTTGCCTATCCAACGCAGTCGGATTACTACGTGACGTCACTACTTTGCCATACAAATTGCCATGCTCATCACAAATAACAGCACAGGTTTTTGTACCGCCTCCATCTATCGCTAGTACGTACATTCTATTTACTCCTTTCGATATAAAAAAGGATTAAGCACAGTCTACTGTCGGCTTAATCCCCTCCTGTTTCAATTATTTTGTAAAGCCGAACGACGCCCAAGGTTGAATTTGAGATAATAAGAAGCGTTCTTCTTCCACGACCTTTGCCACTATATTTGTAGAGCCTGCATTGGGCATTGCTTTTAACACTATTTGTAGCTCACCTTTATAGCGCACATCTAAATTATTATCGATTGTCACATCACCTAACTGTAATGGGTGTGTATCATGAGCTGGAAAATCACCATCTTTATATTTCACGCGCGATTGGGTACTTCGAATAACATAGTCCGATACATCACCCCGATTAAAATGGGGCTCTTTAAATAACACCGCTTGTTCTAAAATAGTTGTTTCGGAAGATGGGACAATCTTTAGCTCTAGCTTATTGCGATTTAATTGGCCTAATGCGCTAAGTTCTTCCTTTGAAGCATACATATTACCAATAATACAATCATCAATTAAGCCTGTATGCCATAAATCTTTCGCCTGCACAGTTATTGGTAGATCACGATGCTCTTCTAATGTCGGTAAACCATGCTCTGTTTTTTCCCAAGGACCATACACTGCATGTTGAGAAGAAATCATCGCCGCTGTTCGTATATGGTTTGCTTTAAAATTTTTGGATGTTGCTAAAAAATGTTGTCGTGATAGTCCCGTATAGCGTCGTGGATAAAAGTTATGACAGCCTATAATATGATTACGGTTCGGTTGATAGGATAAAATATTATCCACATATTTCGTACCATTACTAATATTGAGCTCAATGTTTAACTCACTATTATCTAATGACATCAATGCTTCCTCATGACCTGAAAATCCCATATCTAGGCGCAATGTCGCTAGATGGTAGTGTTCTTTAAAATAAGCAATATTTTTATACGTTAAGCCTAAATCTTCAAAAACTGCTGGTGCAATATCCGCTGAAATAGCAAAGCCTAGCTGTTTTGCAAAATAATTGATTTGCTGTAACTTACGTTTCTCTTTGTCATCCTTTAAAGACAAAAGACATGTAAATATACGGTCAAAACCATTATCATGCGCTAGCTGCACATACTGTTGCATTTCTTCTAGCGTGCTATGCTGTGGGTATAGTGAAATTCCTAACCTTCTCAAATGACAATACCTCCAATATTAAGCTATTACACTTCAACTTTCGGAATCTCTGTTGCTTTTTCAGGCTGTAGTGCTTGTGTTTCTTCCTTTAGATCATGCTTTTGTTCTTGTCTAGCAATACGGTTAGCCATCGCTATAAATGGTAGGTAAATACAAACTGACACGATTATGAGCACAAGACTCAAAACAGCTCCAGTCCACGATTGCGTTACTAAAAATCCGTTAATAATCGGCGGTGTTGTCCAAGGTGCTACAACCGTTGCCGCTGGAACCCAACCCCATTTTGTTACAAAAAATGCAATGGTTACGTTAACCATTGGTGTTAAAATAAACGGGATAAACAAAATAGGATTCAATACAATTGGAAGACCAAATAGTAATGGCTCATTAATATTGAATAGGCCTGGTGCGGCTGATAATTTGCCAACGGTATTATATTGCTTATTCTTTCTTGCAAAAATAAAGATGGCGATAATCAGTGCAATGGTCGTACCCGATCCGCCCATATTGACAAACGCATCAAAGAATGGCTTATTAACGATATAAGGTGCAACATTTCCAGCCGAAATGGCATTGACATTTTCCTGAATTGCAGCTGAATTAATCGTTTGCATAAATGGCTCGATAATATTAGCGCCATGGACACCTAACGTCCATAAGAATGCTGGGATAAAGGCTAAAATTAATGCCGCTACCCATGTATTTGTTAAGCCCATAAATGGCTCCTGAATTGTTGAATAAAACGATCCCACAATATCCGGAATACCAAAACCTGCCGTAATAATGGTACGTACTAATGCGAAAATCCCAATCGTTATAATGGCTGGCAGCAATGCTGCAAATGATTTCGAAACAGCTGGTGGTACTCCATCAGGCATTTTAATTAGCAGCTTACGATTGCCTGCTAATCTACAAAATAGTTCGGTAGATAACAAGGCCACAAGAATGGCGATAAATATTCCGCCCGTACCTGTTGTTAATCCTGTTAAACCACCTTCACCAAACGTTCCAAATGTTAAATAACTAGATAGACTAATTACGCCAGCTGAAAGACCATCCTTGTTATAACCCTTCGCCAAGTTGTAAGCAATTGTAAAGGCAAGTAACAGCGACAAAATATTAAATGTAGCATTCCAAATGTTACCACCAAATTGTGTCCATGTTTCATGCTTCCAAATAGAATCAAGTGCATTTTGATAAAAATCAATTGGTAAGTTATTAATTAGTACAGCCAACGAACCTACAATTGTCAATGGCATAATCGTAATAAAACCGTCACGAATGGCAACTAAATGACGCTGGCTCCCAACTCTAGCAGCTACCGGCACAAATTTTTCTTCTAAAAATCGGAACATTCCACACACTCCCTTTGCTTTTTATTGTGACATCAAATACATGATGCTACTCCCCTTTAATTTGTTCATACAGTTCAATCATTTCTTGCGCTAAATCTCGAAATGTTATAGCATTCATTAAGTGATCTTGCGCATGAATTAATAGCATCGATACTTCGACTTTTTCTCCCCTTGCTTCCTGGGTTAACAATGCTGTTTGCGCATGATGAGCCTCGATTAACGCCTCATTTGCCAGCTTTATTTTGTCCTTTGCTTGATTGATTTGCCCCTTTTTTGCTAACTGAAGCGCTTCCATACATTCACTTTTCGTATTTCCACTATGGACGATTAACCCCATAATGGACTGCATCATCGCTGTTTCTTCCATCGGGCTAGCCTCCTCATCCAATTAGTTTCAATGCCTGTTTCAATACATTGTCACCATTCATCATGCCGTAATCAGCCATATTAATAACATCAATTGGAAAATTTAATTCCTTGAATTTTGCTTCAAAAGTCGATTTTAAGTAGCGAACTTGCGGACCAAGTAAAAGGACATCCGCCTTTTTATTTGTTAACACTTTATCTACCTCACTTTCAGCTATGGCAAAAATATCAGCCTCAATATTTTGTTCCTGCGCAGCTTTCTGCATTTTGGAAACTAATAAACTCGTACTCATTCCCGCTACACACACTAACATAATATTTTTCATTGTCAGCACTCTCCTTTTTGTCTTTTTCGTTTTTCATATCCTTGTGACGACTTTCATGAAATCGCTTACTTATACTGAGAATAGCACCTATTGGTATATACCACAATATAGATTTTTCTCCATTTTATACCTATATTGCATGCTGAAATAATTGGGCTATCGCCTCATTACTTGCGAATAAATGCATTTGCGCAACTGGTATAGTCCAGAAAAAACTTCAAAAATTTTTGCGTTTACCTTTAAACGCCTCTCGTATTACGTTTAGTTATTTTCCTTTTCTTATCTGCAACAGAAATCAAGTTAAAAGTATTCGTAAAATGCAGGCTTATTTGACGGAATCGCCTGTTGCCAATGTTGTATTTCTTCCTCTGCTAGTTCTTTTTGGCTAAAAACAACTGCATCTTTAACACGAAGATAGCCGACCATCATTGCTGAAAATAAGTTGATTGGTAATGTTAACATATGCTGTTCAGACACTGAATTTGCCTCCCTAATCGAAACATGACCATCTTTATTTATCCTGTATATTTGTTCATTCCAAGGACAAAATGGATCCTTAAGACGCACGTATAACGTGTGCTGTAAGTTATTCCAAGGGTAACGTTTCATAAAAGCGAAAGCATCCACTATTCGAACCATGACATCTTGTGTTACTTTTTTTTCAATTTGTGGATCTTTAAAATTAAAGCCAAAATAGCGATCATTTGCTGTTACTCCCTCAATCGTGTTTACACTTGCAGCATGGGATGAGACAAAACGCCATAGTGCTTGTTCAGCCAGATGATGTGGCGCAATAAAATCATGGATAGTAAAAATACCATCTTGAATCGTATAGCGCATATAGCCAGCTATGCTACTTGCAAAAAAACACGCGGCAAAGTGACTGTCCGGCGATCTTCTTGCAATCCGTTTCCACCAAGCAGCGTCTCGAAGCATGCTACCATTCGTCAGGTGTGCCTGTGCATTATGAAACTGCTGAATTGCTTCAAATAGTGTTGTATCTGGCCATTCAAAGCTCATACGTTTCACCTCATCGTATTGTTTACCGAAATCAGGAAACTTCGACTGTGAAATGGTATATTGAAGCTTATCAAAAAATAGTTCCCAGCCAAAGTAGCGATAAAAAGAGACAGAAAATGGTGCCAGTACTGAAATGGTTTGCCCGTTTTGTCGCATTTCCTTCAGCGAAGCTATTATCAACTTCTTCATAATCCCTTGCTGACGATACTCTGGATAGGTTGCCACAAATCCAATTCCCCCCATTTCATAATTTTCACCATGTATCGTCATATTCAGTGGCAGTATTAAGAGCTGACCTACGACTTTATCCCCATCATAAGCTCCCAGTGTTGTACTATGTTCAATCCAATAATGAAAATCGTCACGACGTGCACCAGTATATTTATTTGGAAAGCAATAGTCCCTTAGTCGATGAATTTGTAGGTAATCCGTTGATGGAACGCATTTAATATCCATGACACCCTCCTTTTTCACAAAATATTCTGAATTAAATAATTACATTATTAGCTGTTGTTTTATATATGCTTCAACATCAGAAGCGGTTGCTAACATTAAAATAGCCTCAATATGTTGGCCTAATTGCTCTTTTGAAAGCTTTGCAATCTGTGCCCTTGCTTTGAGAATAGAAGTAGCATTCATAGAAAATTCATCTAAACCGAGAGCCAGTAAAATTGGTATCGCCATTTCATCCGCTGCCATTTCACCGCACATTCCTACCCATTTCCCGTGTTGATGTGCCGCATCAATAATATGTTTAATAAGTCTTAGTACAGCCGGATGATATGGTTGATATAAATAAGAAACCTTTTCATTCATACGATCTGTAGCTAACATATATTGTATTAAATCATTTGTCCCTATGGAGAAAAAATCGACTTCTTGTGCAAATAAATCAGCAATCATCGCGGCTGCAGGTATTTCCACCATTATGCCCACTTCTATTGCATCGGCTATTACAACCCCTTGTGCTTGCAATTGAGCTTTTTCTTCTACTAACATTTGCTTCGCTATGCGCCATTCCTCTAACGTTGCAATCATTGGAAACATAATTTTCAAATTACCATAGGCACTTGCTCTTAGTAAGGCACGCAGTTGTGTACGAAACATGGTTTGTTGATTTAGGCAAATTCGAATCGCTCGGTAGCCTAAAAACGGATTGATTTCAGATGGTAGCTTTAAGTAAGGAAGGTGCTTATCACCACCAATATCTAGTGTACGAACAACTGTAGGCTTCCCTTGCATTTTTTCAAGAACGGTACGATAGGCTTGAAACTGTTCTTCTTCATTCGGGAGTTCCTGCCGCTCCATATACAAAAACTCCGTTCGAAATAGCCCGATACCGTCCCCCGCTGCAAGCAGTACCTTCTCTACATCTTCCAGCTTGCCAATGTTCCCAGCAATCTCTACACTGTGCCCGTCAGCACTTATGCTCGACAACGTACGATATTGTGAGAGCTCACTTCGTTGTTGCTGTTGCAGTTGTTGCTGTTGCATATAAAAAGTAGTCACTTCTGGTGTTACATTCATAAGTATGTTGCCATTTGTGCCATCCATAATAAGGGGCGTGCCGTGTTTAATTTCCTTTGTAGCCGTTTTTGTTCCCACGATGGCTGGAATATCTAGAGAGCGTGCGAGAATAGCAGAATGCGATGTTCTCCCACCAATATCTGTAATAAAACCTTTGACATATTTGGTATCTAATTGTGCTGTCATCGATGGAGTTAAATCTTCAGCAACGATTATGACATCTGATGCTAAACGACGAATATCAGGTAATTCCACATGCAATAAATGTGCTAATAATCGCTTCGTTACATCACGAATATCCGCTGCTCGCTCCTGCATATAAGCATTGTCCATTCCTTCAAACATAGAGATAAACATTTTTGAAACTTCATGTAGTGCATACTCTGCATTACTGCCTAGCTTCATTTTTTCTTCAATAGCAGCTAACATTTCAGGGTCTTCTAATAAGAGTAAATGGGCAACAAATATCGCCGCTTTTTCTTCACCAAATTTGTCCTGCGCGCTTGTTACGATTTCTTGTAATTCCACTTTCGATTGCGCTAGCGCTTGTTTAAAACGTTCTATTTCAGCCTGAACATCGGTAATCGTCTCTTTTTCAAATGATAAATCTGGTTCCACTAAACAATAAGCATCAGCAAAGGCAATGCCTTCAGAAACGGCAATACCTTTTATCTCTAACATTCTTCACCAATTCCTTTCGTTATGATCACCTCTGTCACCGTTTGCATCAGCTGATCTGCATCTGTCCCCTGTGCCGAAATCGTCACAATACTTCCTGTTACGATTCCTTGTGCCATAACACCCATAATTGATTTTAAATTGACAGACTTGTCATTGTAAGTTAACTGAACATCACAAGCAAATGGTGTTACAGCAGTTACTAATAATGCTGTTGGTCGAGCATGTAAGCCTTCTGGTGTTGTAATCTTAAATGTTTTTTTCATCGATACCCCTCCAAATTTCATTCAAAATTAATCCGAGTTTGATAGTTCGCAATCATAACATCATTATGATGCAAATTCGACTCTACATTGTTACTCTCAAAAACAGGTACTATGTCCTGACAATCCGCCATTATTTCAATAACTTGGCTAAATAACGCATGAAGAATAGCAGAACCAATAACCGTTGACGCTGGTGCATATTGCATCCGCTGTAGTTGTAATAAGCCATCTCCTACAGGGATATGTGTATCAATAACAACATCAACGACATCCTCTAATCGCTTACCACTATGATGACGAGTTGGTTGTTGGCGATACGCAAGTGATTGCATAGACATAACGAGGACACCCGATTGTTTGGCTAACAATGCGGCATCGATTGGGGCATCATTGCGTCCAGATGTTGAAATAACAATACATACATCGTGCTCATGAAAATGAAAATGCTCTTTATGACGCGCTATAATTGTTGGGTCTTTTTCATTTTTCGAAGATGTCAAAGCACCTGCATGTAAAGTTAATGGCTCTATTGTTATAGGACGTACAGGCACAAGCCCCCCGGCACGATAAAAAGCATCTTGTGCTAATAGATGTGAATGCCCACACCCAAACAATTGCACGACCCCTCCACTTTGGAGACGCAAAACAATCTGTTGTGCCGCTTCAGCTATCAGTGCATTTTCCTGCTCTAGCACAATATCTAATAGTTTTTGAAGTTCATGAAAATAAGCACGCATCGCATCACCTTTTAATTTCGCTTATAAATTTGTATCGATCTGCACGATAAGTACTTCGTACAAGTTCGAATGGCACACCGTCTGCTAAATAACTTGTTCGTTTAATAATTAACACTGGTGCTGTACTATTAATTTGCAAATATTTACTGTCCTCCTTCGCCACAATAGCTGCTTCCATTTGTTGTATAGCATTGCCAATCTTCTGATGAAATTTCGCTTCAATCAGTGCATACAATGAGCCCATAATTTTTTTCTCATCTAATTCAGGATAAACTTTCACTGGAATATACGTTCTTTCTATTGCCATCGGTTTAGAATCGGCATTTCGTATCCGTGCAACAAAAAATACTTCCTCCCCAGGTTCTAACAATAAGTCACCGGCTATGTCTAGAGGTGGCACAATTTTTTCAAAGCGCAAAACTTTACTGCTCGGTTCCATTCCTCTTGCACGCATATCTTCTGTAAAACTTGTTAATCCCATTAATGGTTGTTCCAATTTCGGATTGGCTACATACGTTCCTCTTCCTTTTTCACGATAGAGCAACCCACTGTTTACTAAATTGGTAATAGATTGGCGTACCGTCATTCTACTCACATCAAATTGCACTGATAGCTCACGCTCTGATGGAATATTTTCTCCTATTTTGTATTCCTCTAAATAAATTCTTTGCTTTAATATTTCCTCTATTTGTATATAGATTGGTATATGAGAATTTTTATCTAACAAGTTTGACACCTTCCTAACGCGTTCTACTATGATTTCTCAAATACAACTTTTCCCCGACAAATAGTTTTTTCTACATTTAGCTGTTGATCTAACAAAATCACATCCGCATCAAAACCTTTTGCGATACGACCTTTTGTACATAGCTGTAATTGCTGTGCTGCATTTGCAGAAGACATGGCAACAAGTTCTGACAATGAACAGTTTGTGACCGCTTTCATATTTTTCACTGCTTGCTCCATCGTTAAAATGCTACCAGCTAATGCTCCATTGGGTAAATGCGCTCCGCTTGCTGTAACATGGACCGTTTGACCACCTAAATCATAATTGCCATATTGCAATCCTTTCGCACGCATTGCATCCGTAATTAAGATAATTCCCGCTGCCCCCTTTAGTCGGTAAGCAAGTTGTATTGACATAGGATGACAATGAACAAAATCCGCGATAATTTCAACTTTCACCGTATTTTCAAGAAGTACGCCACCGACTACCCCTGGATTGCGATGATGGAATGGTCTCATTTGATTGTATAAATGCGTTGCCTGTCTCACACCAACCGCCACTGCTCTATCGACCTCTTCAAATGTTGCATCTGAATGACCAATTGAAACAATTACGCCTTGCTTATGTAGCGCTTCGATAAACGCTATGCCACCTTCCAGCTCTGGAGCGACAGTTATTTGTTTAATACGGTTGTGACTTAATTTCTGCCAATAAGCAAATTGCTCGATTGATGGTAAAATCATATAGTCTACTGGTTGGGCACCAGCTCGCTTCGGTGACACATATGGACCTTCAACGTGCACGCCTAACAACGTGGCTTCATCTTCATCATTTTCAAATTGTGCTATCGTCTTTAATGCTTGCTCAATGCTTGCTTGTGCCTGTGTCATGGTCGTAGCAAGATAGCCTGTGACACCTTCTTGTACTAAGGAACGGGATATTTGATGCAGCGCTTGCTCTGTGGCATCCATCGCATCACTTCCGGCAGAACCATGAATATGCATATCAATATAACCAGGGAATAGCAACCAGTCTTTTCCCTTACCATCAATATATTGTTCTGCCTGTTCGATTAATTCATTGCCTACTTTCATAATTCGACCATTCGCGATGAAAACATCACCTTTGAACGGCAAATCGGTATCATTGACGATCGTGACATTGGAAATTAATAATCTGTTGCTCAATTCAACACCTCCACTGCCTTTGCTTTTAACAACTTTGCTGTTCAAGAAAAAGACATCTATTTGCATCATGGTCTAGTTGTCTATACCAATTATAGTATGTTCATTTGAAAATAAAAAGTAATTTTTACAATTTTTCTTATTTTTCTTTCAATTTAACAAAAAAGTCCTGACTTAAAATAAGCTAATCCCAATAGAAAAAGTGTTAGATTGACCTAATGTCGACCTAACACTTTTTAAATGTCGCTATTCGCTTCTATCAACGAATGCACTCTTGTAAATTGGGTAAATGTAAATAATACAAGCACAATACTACTTTGCTCTAGCATCCTCTAGCACTCTATGTATGGACGAATCCCGATAGTGCCGTAATGCCAATGAAACATTCGTTTTGAACCCGCAATTTGCAGGTGGGTGCCCGCTTCATAGCTTTAAACGTCCCTCTCCATATGGGGCTTGTTTGCCACTACAAAATTAGATGGCTCCCGACGATATAGTGTTCGGTCAAAACTGTTAAATAGAGTTAGCAGTTAGACAAACACATCAGGATTCGTATTACAGATATCATAACACCATATTTCAGATAATTCAAACGATTTATAGCAAAAAAACAAATTCTTTCGAAATAAACAAAAAATACCTAGATTCCCAACATTTTTTGTTAGAGAATCTAGGTATTCCGCATTATTTTTATCTTTTAAAAGATTTAATCGCGAGGCTTAATTCGCTTAATTGCTCAGGAGATACTTCGCTTGGCGCATCCGTTAATAAGCAGCTTGCACTTGCCGTTTTCGGGAATGCAATTGTATCACGTAAATTCGTACGTCCTGCAAGTAGCATAACGAAACGGTCAAGACCAAATGCAAGACCTGCATGTGGAGGAACGCCGTATTCAAACGCTTCTAACAGGAAGCCGAATTGCGCTTGTGCTTCTTCTTCCGTGAAACCAAGTAGTTTAAACATTTTTTCTTGTAAATCACGCTCATAAATACGTAGTGAACCACCGCCAAGCTCATAACCGTTTAACACGATATCGTAAGCTTGTGCACGTACTGCAGCAGGATTTGTATCCATTAACTCGATATCTTCGTCAAATGGACGTGTGAATGGATGGTGGGCTGCTTTGAAGCGACCATCTTCTTCTGAGTACTCGAATAACGGCCAGTCTGTAATCCATAAGAAGGCAAATTGTGATTCATCGATTAAGCCTAAATCTTGACCTAATTTTGTACGAAGAGCACCTAGAGATGCCGCCACTATAGGAGCTTTGTCAGCTACGAATACTAAAATATCACCAATTTCAGCACCCATGCGCTCAATTAAAGCAGCTGCTAACGCTTCATCGAAGAATTTAGCGATAGGTCCATTTAAACCTTCTTCTGTTACTTTCAACCAAGCAAGACCTTTTGCCCCGTAAATACCAACGAATTTTGTCAGCTCGTCCATATCTTTACGTGAATATTTATCAGCCGCACCTTTGATGTTAATACTTTTCACTTGCTTGCCTTGCGCTACTGTATCAGCAAACACCTTGAAATCACAGCCATCAAAAATATCATTTAATGCTACTAGCTCTAAACCGAAGCGAACATCTGGTTTATCTGAGCCATAGCGATCCATCGCTTCTTGGTATTTCATACGTTGGAACGGTGCAGGAATGTCGATGCCTTTTACATCTTTCATAACAGCTTGAATTAAACGTTCATTCATTTCCAAAATTTCTTCTTGTGTTAAGAAGCTTGTTTCAATGTCCACTTGAGTAAATTCAGGTTGACGGTCAGCACGTAGATCTTCGTCACGGAAACAACGAGCAATTTGGAAATACTTCTCAAAACCTGCTACCATTAATAATTGTTTAAATAGTTGTGGAGATTGCGGTAATGCATAAAACTCTCCCTCATGTACACGTGATGGTACTAGATAGTCACGAGCACCTTCTGGCGTTGATTTTGTTAAAATTGGCGTTTCTACTTCTAAGAAACCTTCATTTTGTAAAAAGTTACGAATTGTACGTGTTACGTCTGAGCGCATTTTGAACGTATCAAACATCACTGGACGACGTAAATCTAGATAACGATATTTTAATCGTAAATCTTCTGAAACGTCAGTGCGATCTTCAATTTGGAAAGGCGGCGTCTTTGCTGTATTAATAACGATTAGGCTTGTTGCTTCAACCTCGATTTTTCCGTTTGGCACATTTGGGTTGATTTGATCTTCTGCACGAAGAATAACTTTCCCTTCAACTTCGATTACGTATTCGCTACGCACTTTATCAGCTAAAGCATGTGCTTCTGCTACATCTGGGCTAAATACTACTTGTGTAATACCTGTACGGTCACGTAGGTCGATAAAAATTAGACCACCTAAATCGCGACGGCGTTGCACCCAACCTTTTAATACAACGTGTTCGCCTTGTAACGTTTCAGAAAGTTCGTTACTAGCATGAGTTCTTTTTGCCATTTTGTATTTCCTCCAACATCTATTTCATTTATTTAAGTAAGTAGTTCACTAATTCTGAGAAAGCGACTTTTTGTTGCTCCCCAGTTGCCATATGTTTGACTGTCGCTGCTTGTTCTTCCATTTCTGTTTCACCTAAGACGATTGTATATTGAGCACCTAATCGGTCTGCAGATTTCATTTGGGCTTTCATTTTACGATCTAGGTAATCCATGTCGGTTGCAATGCCTTTTGCACGGAATGAACTTGTTAGCTCTACTGCCTTTAGCTTCGCTTCAGCACCCATGGCAATCATGTAAACATCTAGAGCAGATTCTGTATCTAACTCCACTGCTTCGGCTTCAAGCGCTAATAGTAAACGCTCAATACTTAACGCAAAGCCTATACCTGGTACATTAGGACCGCCTATTTCCTCTACTAACCCATTGTAACGACCGCCACCACAAAGTGTTGTGATAGCACCAAAGCCATCAGTAGTAGACATAATTTCAAATGTTGTATGGTTATAGTAGTCAAGGCCACGTACTAAGTTTGGATCTACTTCATACGTAATTCCAAGTGTATCTAAATACGATTTAACTTGAGCAAAATATGCCGCTGAATCGTCTGTTAAAAAATCAGTTAATGCCGGTGCAGAAGCCATTAATGGATGCTCGCGGTCTACTTTACAATCTAAAATACGTAAGGGATTTTTTTGCAAACGATTTTGGCAATCTGCACAAAACTCGTGAATATGTGGCTCGAAATGATTAATCAACGCTGTACGATGGGCATCACGTGTTTCTTTATCCCCAAGAGAGTTGATTACTAATTTTAAATCCTTTAAGCCTGTTGATTCATAGATGTCCATAGCTAACGCAATGACTTCAGCATCAATTGCAGGATCCGCTGAGCCAATTGCTTCAACACCGAATTGCACAAATTGACGGTAACGACCAGCCTGTTGGCGTTCATAACGGAACATTGGTCCAATATAAGATAGCTTGACAGGCTGATCAGGTGCACCAAACATTTTATGTTCTACATAGGCACGTACAACGCCGGCTGTATTTTCAGGGCGCAATGTTAATGAACGACCCCCGCGGTCTTCAAATGTATACATTTCCTTTTGGACAACATCCGTTGTTTCACCAACACCGCGTGCAAATAAATCTGTTTGTTCAAAAATCGGTGTACGAATTTCGTTATATCGATAGACACGACATATATCACGAATAATCGATTCGACCTTTTGCCATTTTTCTGATTGACCTGGCAATATGTCTTGTGTTCCTCGTGGCACTTTAAAAGTCATGAAAATACCTCCTTTTCAATTGCTTATGAGCTAGCCTTCGTATGTAAAATACGAACATACTGTAGATAGACCGACCTTGTACAGAAGAAATCCAACAAAAAAAGCCCTCGTCACCTTGCATAATTGCAAGGGACGAGAGCTGTATATGCTTCCGCGGTTCCACCCTAGTTGACGCATAACGTATATTGCGTCCTCCTCATAATCGGGTAACGGCCGATTCCGTTTTTTCCTACTAAGTATTCCTTTTCAGAAAAAAGCCTCTCAAGTGTTATTCGCCTTATACATTTTTGTAGGAAAGATTGCAGCCTAAGTCTTTCCCTCTCTTTTCCAATAGAGGTATACGCTACTTGCTTGGTCATAAGCGGTTAATCATTTTTTGATTACCCTTTATGTTAGTCACAACATAAGGTAATGTCAACTGTTTTCTTGTTTTTCATCATACAGTTGTTAAAAAAACGATTTCTGTTACCTTTTTCCCTCGAATTTTAGCATAAAAACATGGTAAAATAGCACAAGAAAAGGAGGGGTTCGATGACGACAAAACTTATACATAAAACCATTATCTTTGTCTTATTATTAGCATTTATGATACCACATATCAGCGACAAAGAACTAGCGCTTGCCGATACAAGTGATTTAAAAGTAACTGGAACCATACTTCATTTACGCGAAGGACCTGGGCTCTCTTACCCCATTATTACCACATTAGAAGAAGGCGATTCATTAACATCTATCGGTCGCGAGGGAGACTGGATTCAAGTAAAAACAGGCGATTACGAAGGATGGGTAGCTTCATGGCTAACAGCATCCATAAATGAGCAACAAACAATAGATAAAACTGTTATTTCCCAAGTTGATCGTCTAAACATTCGTACGGAACCAGATATTGCGTCCCCTGTTCTTGGACAACTGTCAACAGGTAATCAAGCCACATTAATAACAGAACATGGTGAATGGGCGAAGATTAATTGGAATGGACTAATTGGTTGGGTATCTTCAGACTATGTGACGATTAATGAAAAAACGGAAAAAACAACAACTGAACCAGTAGTTGAAGTGTCTACAACAACCGAATCAAAAGGGACTACTTTTACGATTTTAGTCGATACGTTAAATGTCCGAAAAAAAGCTGATTTAACATCCAAAATTTTAGGGACTGTTTCCAAAGGACAATCTTTTAAGGTGCTTGCTCAAGAGCACAATTGGGTGCAAATTCAGTATAGTAATAAAAAAGCCGGTTGGGTTTATAGTTTCTATGGGACATTTTCAAATGCGGTAAAAACGACTTCGAAAACAACAACATCATCTTCATCATCAACGCTTGAATCTGTCACAATTATTTATAATGGCACCAACTTACGCACAGATGCGACAACCACTGCGGAGGTTGTGCAACGTGTAGATGCAGGTGAAACTTTTCCCATTGTAGGTGCTAAAGATGATTTTTATGAAATTCAATTAGGCGATAAAACCGCTTTCGTTGCCAATTGGGTTGTGACCACTTCACAAAATAATGCAGCGACAAAAACAACTAACAAAACAAAGTCTGAGCCTCGAAAAAACGGGACTTTAAATGGACTAACAATTGTTGTAGACCCTGGGCATGGTGGTAATGACCATGGGACGACTGGACAGCGCGGTACTGATGAAAAAGACATTACTTTGAAAACGGCATCCCTGCTTGCTTCCAAGTTAAGTGCAGCAGGTGCAAATGTTGTCATGACACGTGAATCAGATGAATATGTTGCACTTCGCAAACGTGTGTCTATTGCTCACCAGCATGATGCAGACGCTTTTATCAGTATTCACTATGATGCGACTGACAATAGCTCAATTTCTGGCTTTACCTCCTATTATTTAAACAACAATCAAAAAGGGCTTGCTGAAGCCATACACAATGGGCTAGCTAGCAAAATCAACTTAAAAGATCGTGGTACACAACAAGGAAATTATTTAGTACTACGTGAAAATCGACAAAAAGCAGTGCTGATCGAACTCGGTTTTTTAAGTAATGCCAATGAAGAAAGAGTTATTACAACAGCTAAATTCCGAGAACAAGCCTCACTTGGCATTTATCAAGGCATTTTAGATTATTTTGATGCAAACGAATAAAAAAAACCTTCATTTTCTAATTAAAGAAAATGAAGGTTTTTATATGTGATTTACTTATGTTATCGCTAATGTGACCCATACAATTTCCTCCATGCGAATAAAGAAGGGTGTGCGATTAATTTCGATAACGATATGGTCTGGTAATATGGAGGTCAAATTACCTTGCTGAATATTCTTCTTCGTTTGAACAACGATCATTTGGCCAATCATCAGTTTCAGTGTTTCATATAAATAAGGATTCGACATCCTTCCTATTTGCGTCATCGAAATTACACTTCCTTCCCACATTTAGCCATTCTTTTTAGTATATGAAGGAATGCTAGACAATGTACCTCTATTTTGACTCAAGTAGAATTGTAACAGGTCCATCATTTGTCAATGCCACATCCATCATAGCACCAAAAATTCCTGTCTCCACCTGTAGACCATAGCCTCGTAATGCATCATTAAATGCCTCCCACAAAGGGGCCGCCATTTCTGGTCTTGCCGCACTTGTAAAGCTTGGACGATTGCCCTTTTTCGTATCTCCATACAATGTAAATTGAGACACTGATAGGATTGCCCCACCATGCTCCAAAATAGAGTGATTCATTTTCCCTTCACTATCTTCCCACAAGCGTAGATTAGCGACTTTTTTTGCTAGATAGGCCACGTCTTCGGTTGTATCGTCATGTGTAATGCCTACAAGAAGCACATAGCCGCTATCAATAGCACCTGTTACTTCTCCTTGTACCGTAACAGATGCAGCCTTACTCCGCTGTAAAACTACTTTCATAATGTTAAACCCCTCAATCTATAAAAAATCTACACTATTCTTTTCTCAGCCTTTAGTTAATTACACGCTGCACAGAATATATATCAGGTGTTTGTTTTATACGTTCAACAACCTTATGCAAATGAGAAATATTTGAAATTGAAATCGTTAGGTGAATAGTGGCGATTTTATCACGATCAGCACGGCCGCTCACAGCTAAAATGTTCGTTTTCGTCTCGCTGACGATTTGCATAATTTCATTTAAAATACCAGGTCTATCAAAGGCAGATACCTCAATATCGACAGGATACTCTTTTTTCTCAGGTGTAAGCCCATTCTCCCATTCAACTTCGATAATACGTTCCTGCTCATCCTCAATTTGGATGTTTGGACAATCTGCACGGTGTACAGAAACACCTCGTCCTTTCGTAATAAAACCGACAATGTCATCACCCGGCACTGGTGTACAGCAACGAGACAATCGAATGAGCATATTGTCAATTCCTTTTACAATAACGCCAGACTCTGTGCGCTTTTGCGGAATTGGATTTTTCATTTTTTGCTCAATTTTTTCAAGTGCTTCTTCTTGTTCACGCTCTTTACGACGTTTTTCGGCTAAACGATTAACAACTTGTTGCGCTGTAATACCATTTACACCAACTGCGGCATATAAATCTTCTTCATTCGTGTAATTAAATTTATCGCAGACACGTTTTAAGTTTTCCGCTGACATTGTTTCTTTCATGTCGAAATCTTGCGCGCGAATTTCTTTTTCAATCATCTCTTTGCCTTTGATGATATTTTCTTCACGAAGATGACGCTTGAAAAATTGCTTAATTTTGTTTTTTGCTTGGGATGATTGAGCAATTTTTAGCCAGTCACGACTCGGGCCGAAAGATTGTTTTGATGTTAATATTTCAATAATATCACCCGTTTTTAATGGTGTATCGAGCGGCACCATCTTGCCATTAATTTTTGCACCGATTGTACGATTACCGACTTCTGAATGCACACGGTATGCGAAATCGATAGGTACAGAACCAGCTGGCAATTCTATTACATCCCCTTCTGGTGTAAACACGTACACCATATCAGAGAATAAATCGAATTTTAAAGATTCCATGAACTCCTCGGCATTTGAAGACTCGTTTTGGAATTCTAATATTTCTCTAAACCAAGTTAATTTTTGATCGACATTTTGTTTTTCAATATCAATCTTTTTACCTTCTTTATAAGCCCAGTGAGCTGCTATCCCGTATTCGGCAATTTTATGCATTTCTTTTGTACGGATTTGTACTTCTAGTGGATCACCGTATGGACCAATGACCGTTGTATGCAATGATTGATATAAGTTTTGCTTTGGCATTGCAATATAATCTTTAAAACGCCCAGGCATCGGCTTCCATAATGTATGCACAATACCTAACACTGCATAGCAATCTTTTATGCTATCAACTAAAACGCGAATGGCTAACAAATCATAAATTTCGTTAAATTGCTTTTTTTGAAGCACCATTTTACGATAGATGCTGTATATATGTTTCGGACGACCATAAATATCCGCATCGATTTCCACTTCAGAAAGTTGGGATTTCATTTCTCCCATAACATTGTCTAAATAAGCCTCACGTTCATCTCGCTTCTTCTTCATAAGACTGACAATACGGTAATATTGCTGTGGATTTAAATAACGTAGTGCAGTATCCTCCAGCTCCCATTTTACTGTCGAAATTCCTAGACGATGTGCAAGGGGAGCAAAAATTTCAAGCGTTTCTTTTGAAATACGGCGTTGTTTTTCAGCAGGTAAATGCTTTAAGGTACGCATATTGTGCAAACGATCCGCAAGCTTAATTAAGATAACACGAATATCCTGTGCCATAGCGACAAACATTTTACGGTGATTTTCCGCCTGCTGTGCTTCTTTCGATAAATATTTTATTTTCCCCAGCTTCGTCACACCATCAACGAGCATTGCTACTTCCTCGCCAAATTCACGGACTAGGTCATCACGTGTAAATTCCGTATCTTCGACAACATCGTGTAAAAAGCCTGCTGCCACAGTTTCTGGATCCATTTGTAATTCAGCTAAAATACCGGCAACTTGCACTGGGTGAATAATATACGGTTCACCAGAGCTACGGAATTGCTCAATATGCGCATCTCTTGCCAATTCATATGCTTTTTTCACGAATGCGACATTTTCCTCATTCATGTAGGATTTGACTAACTCAAAAACGTCCTCAGGAGTCAAAATTTGCTCTTTCGCCATAACATGTCCACCTTGCTCGTCAAATTTTTCAGATTAGATATAAACTTAATTGTATAAAAAATAGAGGGCGATTGTAAAGGGACTGTGTCATATAGTTTAGATAATATCGTGAACAAGTTTTATAAATGGAAAAAATATTCATTATTATAAATAAAAAGACCCTTTGCTAGGCTGATTTGCTTCGCAAAGAGTCTTTCATTTACTTGTTAGTTTGCTTTGTTGTAAGCCACTGCAATTTTCGCACCAACTACTGCATTGTTTTTCACTAATGCGATATTGGCATAAAGGCTCTTACCTGCTGTTAACTCTTTTACTTTACCAAGTAAGAATGGTGTTACGTTTTTACCTTGGATACCATTTTCTTCAGCTTCTTGTAAAGCCTTTTCAATAATGCTTGTGATAAATTCATGCTCTAGTGCATCCGCTTCAGGGATAGGGTTTGCAATAACTGCGCCACCTTGTAAGCCTAAATCCCACTTAGCACGCAACATTGATGCAACTTCTTCTGGTGTATCTAGTTTAAAGTTGACATCAAATCCGCTTTGGCGAGTGTAGAATGCTGGAAGCTCAGACGTGCCATATCCGACTACTGGTACACCTTTTGTTTCAAGATATTCTAATGTTAAACCGATATCTAAAATAGATTTCGCACCTGCACAAATAACAGCTACATTTGTTTGTGCTAATTCTTCTAAGTCTGCTGAAATATCCATTGTTGTTTCAGCACCACGGTGTACGCCTCCGATACCACCTGTAACGAAAATCTCAATACCTGCAAGCTCAGCGCAAATCATTGTTGCAGCAACTGTTGTCGCACCTAATTTTTTCGTAGCCAATAAATAGCCTAAATCGCGACGAGAAGTTTTTGCAACACCTTGTGCATTCCCAAACATTTCAAGTTCTTCGTCAGATAAACCGATTTTAATTTTCCCATCAATCAGCGCGATTGTTGCAGGCACCGCACCGTTATCACGAATAATTTGCTCTACTTCACGTGCCGTTTGTACGTTTTGAGGATATGGCATACCATGTGAAATGATTGTTGACTCTAATGCAACAATTGGTAGTCCTTGTGCTTGTCCAGCTTTTACTTCTTCTGATAATACGATGAATTCTTTCATGATGTTATTCCTCCATTTCACTTTTCAACAATTCTTCTGATAGTTCAGGTCTTACTGTATATGGGGATGCCAGTGTATTTTTGGCATTCGTTAAGCCTGCGTCTATGCAAACTTCAAACGATTGCCCCCTTAACCAACTATGAATGACAGCACTTACAAAAGCGTCACCCGCACCCGTTACATCTTCAATTTTCTTTATTGCTTTCGCAGTAAAATGACGTGGTGGACTAGTGGTAGAGGCAGCATAGACTCCTTTGCTACCTGCCGTAATAATGACATGCTCTGCTCCTAATTGTAGAAGCTTTTGAATCGCTTTGTCATAGTTTGCCTCGGTATTGATTGTATGACCTACAATCGTCTCTGCTTCGTCCGTATTACATATAAACCACGTCACACCTTGCAATGTATCCGGTAATCGATTCATTTTGGGAGAAGATACAGGAACGATAACAAATGGAATAGCGCGCGCAATCGCGACTTGTTGGATATACACTACCGTTTCTTTCGGGCAATTTAAATCCATAATAAAGCAGCCAGCATTCATAAGCATTGCCTCGTATTTCTTTAACAAACTCGGCAACAATAAATCATAAACTTCCATATTTGCCACAGCTAATGCAAGCTCACCTTGCTCGTCCATAATCGCCGTATAAGAACCAGTTGAAGCATCTGGTAACTGCTCGACATAGCGCAAATTCATAAATGATTCTGATGCTTCTTGGATTACTTGCCAATCCGCATCTTTCCCTGCTGTCGTTAATAACGTCACCTGATGATTAAGTCGGCCTAAATTTTCCGCAATATTGCGTCCAACTCCACCTACACTGAATGAGGAACTAGCAGGATTCGAAGTACCTAATTGAACAGTCCCTTTTACATGAAATTTGCGATCGAGATTGGCGCCACCGATACAAATAATTTCATTTTCCTCAGGTAAAATATAAGCACGGCCAACAATTTTCCCTTGCTTCGTTAAGCTCGACACTAAGTTCGCAAGTACTGGACGGGACAGATTCATCTTATCTGCCATCTCTTGCTGAGACATAAACGGATCTTTGCGAATTAAAGCCAGTACCGCTTGTTCTCTTTCATTCATAGCATCACCTTTTATTATATTTGTTTGTATTATAAACTTTTGTTTGAGCGAAGTCAAAACATTTCATACGATTTGTTTAAAGCTTCCCACTTCTATATTTTCCCTTCAAATGAAATGCAAATATTTTCAATAAAAAATAGCACACTAGATTAATTTTCTAGCGTACTATTTGTCCGTTCCATATTGTTTATACTATTATGCTGTATCAGCATTATGCATGACATTCGGTACTTGTTTTTTTACAATGATGACAAACAAACCAGCGAAAACACAAAAAACGCCAGCCAAGAAAAATGCCCAAGTATAAGAATTGAAAAGTTTATAGATAAGACCTCCCCCATATGCTGCTACTGCTGCACCTGCCTGATGGGAAGCGAATATCCAGCCATAAATAACTCCGCTTTTTTGGGTACCAAAAATTTGCCTTGAGATACTAACAGTTGGCGGTACAGTTGCAATCCAATCTAGTCCATAAAAGACAGTAAACATGATGAGCAATAGTAAAGAGCCTTGCACTAATGCATACGGCAGTAAAACTAAGGAAGCCCCTCGTAAAAGATAATACCAAAATAGTAACCAACGATTATCGAAGCGATCCGATAACCAGCCTGATAATGTTGTTCCTACTAGATTAAAAATTCCCATGAAGGATAGAAAAGATGCTGCTGTTACTAACGGAATACCGAAACTAATACAATACGATACAAAATGAGTACCTATTAAGCCACTAGTCGATAATCCACAAATAAAGAAACTACCAGCCAAAAGCCAAAATGCTTTCACTTTCACAGCCTCAAATAAACCATTAAAGGCAATAACGATTGGATTTTTCTTATTTTCTACTACATCTTCCAATCGTTCTTCGTCAAGACCATATGCAAGAAGCCCCACATCCATCGGTTTATTTTTCATAAACAATGCAATAATCATTAACATGATCGAACTTAACACAATGATTAATGCAATTGCCCAACGCCATGAGTAATTTTCAATCATCATCGCTAAAATTGGGAGCAGTACTAATTGGCCTGTTGCAGTACTAGCTGTTAGTATTCCTAATGCAAGCCCTCTTCTTTTCTCAAACCAATGATTCGCCACAAAAGGACTTAATACTGTTAAAAAGAGACTAGCTCCTAACCCAATAATAAAGCCCCAAATTATCATTAATTGCCATGCTTGCTGCATCAACAATGTGAACGAGATCCCTATGACTAATATTATCATCGCAGCTAACACCATTTTCTTTAATCCAATCACTTCAAGTAGTGCTGCCATAAATGGGCCTGAAATGCCATATAAAAAAAGGCTGATGGCAAAAGCCATTGCAATGATTGAACGATCCCAGCCAAACTCCTGTTCAAACGGACCAATAAAAACACCGGATGAAGATAAAGTAATACCCGCTACAATAATGGAGAAAAAAGTAATCGCTAAAACAAACCAGCTGTAATGAATACGTTTCATAAAGCCACCTACATTCTCAGATAATGTAACACTTTAAGGATATTTTCATATAAAATAAAAATACATGTATATACATATATAATAATAACTTGTTATTTTTTATGTCAAGAAATATTTTCCAATTAAGTGCTATAATATAAACAATTAAAAAACATAAAAGGAGAGCTTATTTGATGGAGAAAGTATACACAGACATTGACTATACTCAAATTTGCGTATGTACAAATCTTAGAAAGAAGACTAGAGTTGTAACGCAGTTATACGATAAAATTCTTGAACCTACTAATTTAAAAGTTACGCAATACGCTCTGTTAGCCAATATAGCAAAGCATCAGGCCGTTTCAGTTAGTCAACTAGGCATTATTCTTTCACTTGACCAGACGACGATAACCCGCAATGTCAATCTTTTGAAAAAAAATGGCTATGTGTCTATTACCCAAGATTCACAAGATGGCCGAACAAAAATTATTTCTTTAACGGCTACAGGCATGCAAAAATTAACGGAAGCAGCTCCTATTTGGATGGACATTCAGGAGAAAATCATCCATGATATCGGACCCGAAAAATATAAAGACTTTTATGAAACGCTAAAAAAAATACAACAAGTAGTGAAATCCTACGAGTAATTATCAGAATTGTTTGAGTACCTGGCACTTGGATGGTATTTTTGAGGTAAATGCATAAAAATTCCTACAATTTGTCGTTAAATCACAAAGAGCCCATGGTATTTCTACTAGAAATATCACGGGCTCATGTTAATAATGTTACTTAGTGCTATTTAGTCGTATACAAAACTTTAAAACCTTTATATACCATGAATTAGGAACGATTGTTTTTATAAGGGTCATAATTTTTCAAATCTTCTATTGGGACTTTTATTCCGCGAATATCATAATACTCAAACTGTCCTTTAATATCATGTGCAAAATAAAGATATACTATATTAGGTTCATTTTGAAAAGTTACTTTTACATAATAATTAGGTATCCCGGTAGTCCATTTACTTTCAATCATAAAAATATCAGATTCATCGTAACCTTTTTCTTCAATTAGATACTCCATTACTTTATTAAGTGAAATGTGCTTTTTTACTTGAATGTACACAAAAGGTGTTAAACATAATAGAAGTACAATAGACAGGATAATTAAAAATTTTTTAATAATAACCACTCTCCCTAATATAGTGAAAGCTTGTTTTATTTAGTGTTGAACGAACCTACATTAGTAAAAATACTAGCATTTTTAATGTGACCAGGTGTTACGAAGGCTGTACTAGAACCTGTTAGACTTAAATTAGTAATATCTCCAGAATTGCTATAGAAAAATGCTTGCCAAATGAACTTAGAACAGTAATTAGGAGAAAGTGTGTTCAAAGGCTGTAAATTAATAATATCATAAACTTTAGCATAAGAATAAGCATACGCTGCCCAATCCGCTGCCCCTTGTCCTCCTGAACGAGGTCGGTAAATATAAATTGTTTCATTTGCTCCATGTCGACTACTATACGTTTCGACTGTATCTCTCTTCCCAGCCACTTCATCTACAGGATTAACATGATATATTCTATAGTCAGGACCGACAATACCTACATGACCAACAATTTTTGTAGACGTCACTAATGATTTTGAAGAATATAAAACATCCCCTATTTTCATTAATGTTTTTGTGCCAGGATAGTAATTTTCATTTTCTACAGCATTAGGGGAAATCCCATTATTCGGAATTTCTATCTGATCAGCATAAATAATCTCGGTATTCTCATTAATAAATGAATCAACTGGTAATTCATTCGCTAAAACCTTGTGTTCCGTCGAAATTACAAAAAAACTTACTAAAAATAGTATTGAAAAGATTATCTTCTTCATTTTTCTCCCCCTAATTATCTATCGCGAAAGTTATATGGTAAAATATAACATAAATAAATATTTAAGTATATACAAATTTTAAAGAACTAATATTAAAGTTATTTTTCATAATATTAGGGATTTTTTGGTGATTAGAGCAGGATTGAAATGCTCATAAACTAGCTCATAGAGATGATGGTGTTCGTCGAAATAGATTAGCAGCTTTTTATTAATTATTTAAAAAAGCTGTCCCAATTATAGGGACAGCTTTTTTAGTATTAATATTGAATTAAAGTTTTTACGCTTAAATCGCCAAGTTTTGCACGGCCATTTAGTTCTTTTAGCTCGATTAGGAATGCACAGCCAACAACTTCTCCACCTAATTGTTGAATTAAGCGTACTGTTGCCTCGACTGTACCACCAGTAGCTAGTAAATCATCACAGATAAGTACTTTCTGACCTGGTTTGATGGCATCTTTATGCATTGTTAAAGTATCTTTACCATACTCTAAACCGTAATCTGCACTAATGACTTCACGTGGCAATTTTCCTGGTTTACGAACTGGCGCAAAGCCAATTTCAAGCGCATAGGCAACTGGGCAGCCGATAATGAAACCACGTGCTTCAGGACCTACAATAATTTCTGCGCCTACTTCCTTAGCATAAGCTACGATTTGATCTGTTGCATATTTGTAAGCTGGACCGTTATCCATAATTGTTGTAATATCTTTGAAGCTGATGCCTTCTTTTGGCCAGTTCTCAACTGTTGTCACGTATTGCTTTAAATCCATAGTTCTTGCTCCTCCTACGAAACTGTATTCGCATATAAATTTAATCGTTCATCAAACCATTGCTTTAACTCTATATATGGCGCATAGACAAGTTTTTGCTCTATTTCAATCTGTTCAGAACGTTGTTTGTAAGACGGTGCCTCAGTTAATGCCGTTTTTGGCGCATTCACGTTGACAGTCGTCAGTCCACTCTCCATTCTAACAAAATTAAGCTCAAAAAACACCTGTGTCATAAATTTTAATGCTTCTAATGGCCAACCAGTATGTTTGGCTAAATCCGGTAAATGCATGTCTAGTGGGAATGCAGGACGTTGCTTTAAAAATTTATAGTACCACGCAAACTGCTCACGTGTAGGTATGCCATTAAAGTACTGGGAATCTGGCATATAGAAATGGGCATAAATACGTGTAGGTGCTGTTTTGCTTAACACATTTTCTAATAATTGAACATTGTGCGGTAAATCTAGCAACACAATATAATCTGTTTGCTCTACATTGGACAGCTCAGCATCTACTAACTGAATTGACACACCAAGCAATGAATGATAATAGCTGATTGTCTCAGGACGAAACGCCAAAAAGACCGCTTCCTCTTTTGGTACCGTGTGTAACCATCGAGATGTTTGGCGTATGCCACGAATATCGAATAATTGCCACTCTGTCGTTTGAACATCTTCAATCATAAACTGAGGCTTTTTACGTCCTTGCCATTCATTAATTTGAAGATCGCCAGTAAACGACACTTTAATACCGTAAGTCAACTCATGGTATAAATGACCTTTGTTAAATCCTACACTATCCAATTTTTCAAGACCGTCAGTTAATTCCATTTTAATGTGATTTTCTGCAGCACCAATTTTTCGCATCGATGCGATTTCCACATCCTCAAGTACATATACTGGCTTTGGAAAATCAGTGCCAAATGGACCGAGCATGGCAATTTCTTCAATAGCATCTGCGGAAATCTCATCAATTTTAAGTGGTATATCAATAGAAAGAACTGGCATTAATTGCTCTTCGGTTAAACAAGCTCTTGCTTGCGCATCCAAGCGTGTGCGCAGTTCATCAACGTGCTCTAATGGCAATGTCATCCCCGCTGCCATCGGATGCCCGCCAAAATGCGGTAAAATATCTCTATTTTTTGCCAATTCATTGTATAAATGGAACCCTTCAATACTACGGGCAGACCCCTTTGCTGTCCCTTTCTCAAAATCTAGTGACAGGACAATTGTTGGACGATAATAAAGTTCAACAAGTCTAGATGCGACAATCCCTACAACACCAGCATTCCAGCCTTCCCCTGCAACAACTAACACAAGAGAATCACCAATTTTCTTATCTGCTTCAATGAAGGCAATCGCTTCATCGGTAATACTTTTCACAATATCTTTGCGTTCTGCATTACATCCATTTAGTTGTTTGGCTAATGCTGTCGCCTTTGCTGTATCCTCTGCCATGAGCAACTCAACAGCTGGCGATGCTTCGCCCAAACGCCCAACTGCATTTAAGCGCGGTCCAAAGTAAAAGCCAATTGTTTCCTCATTAATTGTGGCTTGTTCCGCACTTGCCACCTCACATAACGCTTGAATCCATGGACTAAGTGAACGACGCATTTCCTCAATGCCACGCTTTACAAGATAACGATTTTCATCCACTAACGGAACTAAATCTGCAACCGTACCAATTGCTACAAATTCAAATAAATGGGTTGGCAGCTCACCATAAAGGGCATGTGCTAATTTAAACGCCACGCCAACACCTGCTAATTCACCAAATGGATAATGTCCTTCAGGTACACGCGGATGTAAAATGATATCTGCTTGCGGTAACTCCTCCCCTGGCTCATGGTGATCTGTCACGATGACATCCATTCCAAGTTCTTTGGCCACTCGGATTGGCTCAATCCCAGAGATACCGTTATCAACCGTTAGTATTAATTGAACGCCCTCTTCATGGGCTTCACGAAATAATGCTTCACTCGGACCATAGCCATGTAAAAAGCGATTCGGTATTTTAAAGGAAACATCTGCGCCAAGGTCTAGTAAGACATGGAGCATTACCGTCGTACTTGTTACACCATCCGCGTCATAGTCTCCGTACACTAATATTTTCTCGTTATTTTCAAGCGCTTGTTGAATGCGCGCTACCGCTTCTGCCATACCATGCATTAAAAATGGGTCGTGAATATTTGCTTCTGTCATATTTAATAAGCTTTCTGCATCAGCTGATGTTGTACAGCCTCGTGCTGCTAAAATTTTTGCCGCAATAGCAGAAAGTTGTAAGTCATTTTGTAATGTTTGGACAAGTTGTGCGTCTGGACGCTCGACCTGCCATCTTTTTTTCGATAAAATCATTTTCTCACTTCCTCACGAAGGCTATTATACCGAAAATCGCGCCTATACGCACTATTCACTAGCTTACTAGTTTTATCCTCATGACGTCCATAAAAAAGCCTACTCTAAATAAGAGTAGACTCGGTGCCAGGCACGCAAACAATTCTCACACAATTTGCTATAAAGGCGTTGACGTCTCAATCGTTCCTTTTGAGGCAGCGACTAATGCCTCGACCTTCGCAACGTTGCCTTTATGCAAGGCCTCTACTATTGTACTGCCTACAATGACGCCGTCCCCAAGTGCTCCCATGCTCACAACTTGTTGTGGTGTTGAAATACCAAAGCCAGCTAATACCGGTATGTGACACATCTCTCGCAGACGTTGAAAATGACCTTCTAAATCATCCGCAAAACTTGGACGTGCTCCCGTAATGCCGTTCACCGTTACAGCATAGACAAAGCCTTGACTAGCCGCTGCAATACGAGCAATTCGCTCTGGTGGACTTGTTAATGATACAAGCTGCACAATATCCACACCATGGGGATTTAACGTTTGACGCAGTATGGCACTTTCTTCAAGTGGTACGTCAGGGACGATTAATCCTTTGACACCCCCTGCCACACAAGCACTAGCAAATTGCTCTAAGCCATAAGCTAAAACAGGGTTAAAATAGGTCATCACGACTAATGGCACAGTAATTTCTTGACGGAATGATGCAAGTGTCTCCAAAACATTACGCAATGTTACACCTTCTGCTAATGCGCGCTCACCAGCCTGCTCAATAGTAGGACCGTCTGCAACAGGATCGGTAAAAGGAATTCCGATCTCAATAGCTGTTACCCCCATTTTTTGTAGCGACAAGATGGTGGGCTTTACTGTACTAAGTCCTCCATCCCCCGCCATAATATAGGGCACAAAAGCTTTATTCCCTGCATTTTTTACTTGTTCAATTGCCTGTTGTAAATTGGTCATGATTGCTCACCTCCAAGTACTGCACGTACCGTATGGACATCCTTATCCCCGCGACCCGATAAACAAACAACAATAATATCATCTGCATCCATTTCTTGTGCAATCTTCGCAGTATAGGCAATGGCGTGAGCACTTTCTAATGCAGGTAATATTCCTTCCGTCCGACTTAGTAATTGTAAACCTTCAAGCGCCTCAGTATCTGTGATCGAATCAAACTTTGCTCGACCAATATCATGCAAATAACAATGTTCAGGCCCCTTACCAGGATAATCAAGGCCAGCCGAAATGGAATGAGCCTCCTGCACAAAACCATTGTCATCTTGCAGTAAATACATATACGCTCCGTGTAGAACGCCTAACTGCCCACCAGCAATAGCTGCTGCATGCTTTCCAGTGTCAATACCACTGCCAGCTGCTTCTACACCATATAATGCGACCGCTTCATCATCTACAAATGGATGGAACATGCCAATCGCATTGCTACCACCGCCTATACATGCGACTACTGCATCGGGTAAACGCCCTTCTTTTTCCAATATTTGCGTTCTTGTCTCCACACCAATGATACGTTGGAAATCACGTACAATTTTTGGGAATGGATGTGGACCTAGAGCTGAACCTAAAATATAATGTGTATCTTCAACATTCGTCACCCAGTAACGTAGTGCAGCATTGACAGCATCTTTTAATGTTTTTGATCCTGTCTCTACAGACTCTACCTTTGTGCCAAGTAACTCCATACGGAAAACATTTAATTGCTGTCGTTTAATATCTTCTGCACCCATAAATACGACACATTCCAAATTCAATAAAGCACAAGCAGTCGCTGTCGCTACACCATGTTGCCCTGCACCTGTTTCCGCGACGATTTTCTTTTTTCCCATACGCTTAGCAAGAAGTGCTTGGCCAATCGCATTATTAATCTTATGTGCGCCTGTATGGTTTAAATCTTCACGTTTTAAATAAATTTTGGCACCACCAAGCTCATTCGTTAAATTTTCAGCAAAGTACAGTGGCGTCTCACGTCCTACATATTCCTTTAAGTAATATGCTAACTCGTTTGTAAATGCCTGATCTGCCATCGCTTCATCAAATGCTGCTTCTAATTCAATTAATGCTGTCATTAAAGTTTCTGGGACATACTGCCCACCAAATTTTCCGTAGCGCCCTTCCTTTGTTGGTACGCTATTTGCCAATGAATGCATTATACTCTCCCCCTCTTTACTGCTTGTAGAAATGCTGTTATTTTTGCTGTATCCTTACTACCCTCTGTTTCCACACCACTTGAAACATCTACCATAAAAGGTGATACGAGTGACAGTGCCTCTTGAATATTGTCTAATTTTAAACCACCAGCTAAAATTAGTTTATGTTGTGGAATACCAGCAGCTTCAAGTAATGTCCAATCAAATGTATGTCCACTACCACCTTTATAATCTGTGCCAGGTGCATCAAATAAGTAATAATCCACATCATAGTTAGTAGCTGCCTGCACATCTTCAGCGCAATGCACAGACAAAGCCTTAATGGATGGATAGCCTTGTTGGATAATAAACGCTGGAGATTCCTCACCATGATACTGTACATAATCCAATGGCACAGTTAATACTGCCGAACGTAATTCTTCAGGCGTTGGATTGACAAAGACACCAATTTTCTTTATTCCATCGGGTACATGTTTGGCCAATTGTTGCGCTTGTTCAATGGTTACTTGACGTTTGCTTGGCGCAAAGACAAAACCGATGGCATCTGCACCTGCCTGCACTGCGGCTTGCACATGCTGGACTTCTTTCAAACCACAAATTTTCACTTTCGTCATAGTAATGCACCTGCTTTATTTACTTGTAATTGTTGAAGTGCTACACCTGCATTACCACTGCGCATTAATGACTCTCCTACAAGAACAGCACTTGCTCCCATCGCTGCAACCTTTTTGGCATCATCACTATGCCAAATTCCGCTCTCGCTAATAAGCATACGTTGCTCCCCAAATGGAAAGACTTTTGCAATTTCTCTTGTTCGCTCTAAATCCACTTCAAATGTACGCAAATCTCGGTTATTGACCCCAATTAGCTTTGCCCCAACAGCGAGTGCTCGTTCAAGCTCTTCAATATCGTGCACTTCGACTAATACTTCAAGACCTAAACTTGTGGCGAAGCGATATAAATCTTGTAACATTACATCGTCAAGTGCTGCAACGATAAGTAAAATGATTGATGCTCCAGCAGCCTTCGCAAAGCGAATTTGCACACGGTCAATCATAAAGTCTTTACACAGAAGTGGCGTTTGAACCGCCTTCGCAACGGCTGCTAAATCTTCAAACGAGCCTTGAAAAAACATTTTATCTGTTAAAACCGAAATGGCGGCTGCACCAGCTTGTGCATAAATTTTTGCCTGTTTTACTGGATTAGCGCCCTCTGCAATAAGACCTTTGGATGGAGATGCGCGTTTCATTTCGGCGATAACTTGTAACGTATCAGCAGACTTTAACGTTGCAAAAAGAGCGTTACGTTTTATCTCGTTGCAATTGGCTAATGGATCTGGCTGTGTAAGCAATGCGTCTACTTCTATTTTCTTCTGTTCAATTATTTTTGTTAATATATTCATAGCCCAATCTCCACTTCTTTTATTTTTTCACTAAAGGCAACAACTGCCTCTAATTTCTGCAATGCACGGCCGCTGAAAATACTATCTTTTGCCATTTCAACACCTTCTTGAACGGTTTGTGCTGTTCCTTGGCTGAACAAACCTATTGCGGCATTTAACAATACCGTATCGAAATAGGCACTTTGTTCACCAGCGAGTAATTTACGCATAATAGTTGCATTTTCATCAGCATTGCCACCGCGTATCGCTTCTAGGGGTGCATAGTGTAGCCCGACATCTTCTGCTGTTAAGGCAAATGGAATTAAGTCACCTTTATCTACTAAGATGGCTGTATTTTGACCGGCAAGTGATGCTTCATCTAACCCTTTCGGACCAGAAACGACAATCGCCCGCTCCCGTCCAAGCATTTGTAAAACAGAGGCATATTCCATTACAAAGTTGGGACGATTAATGCCCGTAAATTGTGTGGCTAAAGGGACGGGATTTGTCAGTGGGCCGACAAGATTAAAAATAGTAGGCTTTCCTAAGGCACGTCGTACTTCCCCAATGCGTTTTAATTTCGGATGGACATTTGGAGCATATAAAAAGGCAATTCCTTCTGTTTCTAAAAGTGTCAGTGTTTGTTCAATCGATATATTCGTATGAATACCTAAAGCCTCTAACACATCTGCACTACCTGATGCAGAAGAAATTTTGCGATTCCCGTGCTTCGCCATTTTAACGCCTGCTCCTGCCAAGACAAAGGCTGATGCAGTACTAATATTAAATGTATTTAAGCCGTCTCCGCCTGTACCACAGTTATCCATATAAACCCCAGCTTCTGCTGGCACTTGGAGCGCAAACGAACGCATTACTGTGGCTAATGCTGCAACTTCATGTGCCGTTTCACCCTTTGCAGATAAGGCTATTAAAAATTGGGCGATAGCATCTTTTGGCGTCGCCTGTTGGAACATCCATTGAGCTGCTTCAATCATTTCTTCATACATTAAATGCTGTCGTTGCTGTACCTTTTGTTGTATACTGTCCATCATTTAGCCCCACCTTCATATTCTAAATGTTGTAAAAACAACTGTTGTTCTGCTGTTACATGTGTCAATACACTGCCGACATTTGAATATTTAGTTACCATAACAGTGGATTGTGTATGCATCTTTTCGTTTTCCACTACAATGGATTTGCCTGTTAATGAAAAATCTAAATGCCCATTAAACCCTATAAATCCAATAGCTCCACCAAAAACACCTGCTGTTTGAGCTGTTTTTTCTACTGTTTGCTCGTTTGCGATATTAATAGCTGCGAATGTTGGCATCATAGCAGCCAATACATCTACTGCATGAAGCATCGGTAAGCGCTGCCCCTCCAGACGTGATGTCATATGCATTGCTTGCTTTGACCGCTCAATTTTCATCGTTTCAACTAGCTTGATAGAATCAGGGAAACAAACAGTGGCTAGTTTTTGTTGTACAGCCGAAACAAGACTTGCATGCGATTTCCTTACCTCAGCATTTTCATATAGCTGACGTTCATTATCTAAATCTTCTACGTTTGTTGCACCTCGTGCACAAGAGCCTTCCGTTGGCGTCGCAATGACATGTTCATCTTGTACTCGAACTAAACTTTCAGGTGATGTTCCCAGCACAATATGATCATCGAAAGTGACAAAATACATGTACGGCGCAGGCGTTTTTTTACGTAATTGGCGATAGAGCGCCAATGCATCTCCTTGTATATTGGCAATAAAGCGTTTGGACAGGACAACACGTGTATGCTCTTCGCTTAACGTCTTAGTTAACGATGTCACAGTGGATTCAAGTTCTTGATTTGATAGCGTTGTTAGTCCATCGTAACTCCATGTAGTATCCTCCCCTTCATTGCCCGTTAACAACTGGTGAGCTAGCTCCTCTAAATTTGGCTCTTTTTTTTCTGCATCGATGTTCGTATGAATGCAAGTCACCTCATCCGTTAGATGGTCAAACACAATAATGGTTTCATAGACATGGAAATGAACATCTGGTAGTTCTAACATTCCTTGATGATTTAAAACGATGTTCGTTGCATTACTACCAATATAACCAACGGCACCACCTGAAAAAGGAAATTCGGTTGTATTAGAAATACGTGGCATCAAGCGCTTCAACAGTACAAAAAGATCACCTTTATGTGTATACGTTTTTCCTGTTTTATAGGAATATTCCTCTATCTCATCGCCCACACCTTTATAGGTTTTTCGTGGATTAGCGCCGATAAAAGAATAACGTCCTGCGCCTTCATGCTGTGCTGAACTCTCCAGTAAAAATTTATGGGTGCCTTGCAAGCGTCTAAAAATTAAGATTGGTGTTAATGAATCCCCATTGATTGTTTTCATCTTTGTTCTTGAACTGGTTGTTTGCATATCGACAAAACCCCTTTATTAAAATAAATTTGCATATACGAGTTGGGAAAAGCATCAAAACAAAACAAAAAAGCCCTCTGCAAAAAGGAAAATTCCTAATTACAGAGGACGATCATGACCGCGTTGCCACCTCATATTAGAGCTAAAAAGCTCTCACTTATGTGCTTCAACCATTTTATCGTAAATTAAATCAATCGCTGTGGTTTCAGGCGAAGGATTTTCAGGCATGCGCCTAATCAACAGTTGTGTAACACACAACCGTCATGATGGAAGCACCCCCGATAACGTGGGGAATCCGTTTGCTATTATATAGCAACTCTCATAAGTCCATTCACATAAGCTACAAATCAGTTTACACCGACCACTGACTCTCTACATTGCACACTTATGCTACTACTCTTATTCAACAATTTCTCAGCTATTCTCATCTATGCTCTGCTCATCTGTTCTAAGGTCGATCTCGCTCCCGAGACCTTCTACCATATACCGAACGAAAAGTTAGCCTTATTCTATGCCAACCTACAATAATTGTCAACCAATTCTGATAAAAAGATTAAAAAGCTGCTTATTTCTATTCGCATTTGTTAGTGAATTATAAGCACTATCACTTCAATTTTTATAGGACTTATTGATTTGTGTTACTGCGCTGCTTGCTTCCTTTGGGCACTCCTCCGTTGCGTTTGGTGTCTTACGTCTCATGTTGTTCCCCAAGAGTCGAGCAAATCTTCACTTCAATTCATTTAAACTTTGCCCATTCATTAAGTTAGGAGTTGATATTGACCAACAAGGTCTCCTATTAGTCACAGTTTACCTTTATTTAGTAATCTTTTTTGCATAAAGCTTCAGCACGCAGGAAAAATCAACAGCAGTATTTTCAATAATTAAAATAAAACGGACTGTAGACAAACGTGAAAACCTCGGAGTTTGTCTACACCCCGAAACCACCAGTTTTACTAGTCATCTTGATTATTTTCTTGAAGTTTAACTTTATAATTTTTATATAACAGAGCCATTAACATGAGCACTGCCAATATCAAGAATACTATTAGAAATATGCTTGTAGTTACCTCTATTTCATTATTAATGATTAGAAAACCGGTTGTTAACCCAATCATTATGCCCAAAAACATCATAAAAAAGTTTGCTTTTATAATAAATTCACCCTCTTTCTCTGTATATAACAAGAAAGACTATCAAATTAATTAGAGAGATTTTTTCTAATTTATCCAACATATACTTTTGCTTGAGCGGTTCTGTTTGGATCCCAATAGTATTTCGTTAATTTCATAACTTTCTTAAAATCACCACCGTTAGGATAATAACAATTATAATATTCTATTGCCCCATACATCGTATTAGGTGCTTTAATGGCTTCTAACATACCGACAATTAAACCTAATGGAATCGTAATTCTAGGGTCTTTAATTTCAACTGATGCTATAGACCAAGGGAGACCATTTATCAATCCATTAACATAATTGTATGGTGTAGTATCAAATTCTTGTTTATACCAAAAAACGCAATTTTCCTCTTGTGGTATAGCATATTGAATAAATTTTGGAGTTTGCTGAGAATTAAGAAGTTCAAGTAGACATGCGGCTTCATATACTAATTTTCCATCTTCATCAATCAATTCTTTATTTACAAAAATATTTTTTCTATACTCTATGTATCCGGATTCTGTAGTTTTAGTTGAAGCAGAAACTTCTTCAACTAAAATATTTACAAGAGGTAGAAATACTAATATCCCAAAAAAAGTTATAAAGGTAATACTCTTACGCATAAAATAAGACCTCCTTTTTTTATTTAAAATTTAGCAAAACCTTTTTTAAAAATCAATTGATACTCTAAGAATATATAAATTAGTCTGCTTTTTAGTAGTAAATGGAGATTCTTAATTAATAGCTAAAACAAAGATTGGGCGGCATGAAGGTCTTTTTCAAAAAAAAGAGCCATCTCAACTGATGTTGAGATGGCTCTTTTAAGTATTTATTAAACAGTAGGTTCGTCTGTTCCCCATTGTTTTTTCTCTTTTTTCCGCAGTTGACCATCTGATTTTTTCATCTCACGTACTTTTAATGAGTACCAGATTTGGGCTGCGATACAGATAGAAGAATACATACCTGTAATTAAACCGATTAATAATGCGATAGAGAACGTTTCAATAGATGGTGCACCGAAAATAAGGAGTGACACGACTACGATAATTACAGTTAACACCGTATTCACCGAACGTCCCATCGTTTGACGCAACGATTTATTAACAATGTTCGCTAATACTTCACGGTCTTTAATTGTATCATATTGCGCTAAGTTTTCACGCATCCGGTCAAATGTAACAATTGTATCGTTAATGGAGTAACCAACAATTGTCAGTACGGCAGCAATAAACGTAATATCCACTTCTAAGCGCATAAAGCTAAAGACAGCGATAATTAAGAATACATCATGTAGCAGTGACATAATCGCACCTACACCCATACGCCATTCAAATCGAATGGCTACATAAATGATGATGCCAAGTGCAGCAAGTGATAATGCTTTAATCGCATTTTTCACTAGCTCTTTACCGATAGTTGGAGAAACTGTACTTACTCCAGGCTCATGGCCATATTTCTCACCAACTACCTTTTTGAATTTTAAAATGTCGCTTTGTGATAAGTCATCTTTATAACGGATAACCGCCATGTTATTTTTCTCACCTGAAAGCACGATATCATCAGATGGGAAACCGATGCTAGTCACATATTTTGAAACTTCTTCTTTTGTTAACGTTTGATCTGCTTCTATTTGCGCTCGTGTACCACTTGAGAAGTCAATACCAAGATTTAAACGGAAAATCCCTAGTACAACAATCCCTGCTACAAAAATAGCTAACGAGAACGTATAGAACTTTTTACGGTTGTGTACAAAGTCGAAACGATCAAATTTAGTTGATAAATTTAATGTACCGATATTTTCATCTAAGCTATGTTGTTTCGATTTCGGGATACCAAACCATGCTGGGTTATTGAAATAACCACTATTTACAAGTAACCCTAGTAGTACACGTGAACCCCACACAGCCGTTAGGAAGCTTAGTAAAATACTAATGATTAATGTTGTAGCAAATCCTTTAACAGAGCTTGTCCCGAAGTAGAATAATACGGCTGCAGCTAATAATGTTGTTAACTGTGCATCGACAATCGCTGATAAAGATTGTTTTGAACCAAGCTGGAATGCTTGTTTAACCGAATAACCAACACGCAGCTCTTCTCGAATACGTTCTGCCGCTAGAATATTCGCATCCACGGCCATCCCTATTCCGAGCACAATCGCTGCAATACCTGGCAATGTCAATACGGCATTAATCCAGTCGAACACAACAAGAACTAAGAATGTAAAAATAGCAAGTGTAATGATTGAGATAAAGCCCGGTAAACGGTAGTAGAATAGCATAAATAGGAAAATAACAATTACGCCTACAATACCTGCAAACACTGTACTTTTCAATGCTTGGTCACCGAATTGTGCGCCCACTGATGTAGAATAAATCTCATCAAGCTTCACAGGAAGTGCACCAGCATTTAAAATGCCTGCTAAATTTTTAGTTTCTTCAACTGTAAAATTACCGCTGATCATAACATCCGTTGTATTTAATGTTTGGCTCACTGTTGCTGCAGATGCATAGCGAGGCTTCGCTTTTTGTGATTCCGCTTTATAAGAATCGACACCCTCTTCAAAGTCTAGCCATACAACAAGTAAATTTTGACCTTGTGGTTTGGCAGCAATTTTACTTGTAATATCTGCAAATTTTTTCGCATCTTTTAACGTTAGCGAAACAATTGGACGGTTTTGTTGGTCAAAGGAATCCGTCGCACCATCAGCTTTTAAATCATCACCATCTAATAATAAATTATCATCGACATCACGGAATGTTAAATTCGCAGATGTAGATAACATTTTACGAGCAGATTCTTGGTCTTCAACCCCCGCTAATTGCACACGAATACGGTTTTTGTCTTCAACCTGAATGCTTGGTTCACTTACCCCAATTGCATTGACACGGTTACCAAGAGCAGTTGCCGTTGCGGTTACAACTTCTGGTGTGATTTTTTGTCCTTCTTTTAATTCATTGACCTCATAAAGTACCTCAAACCCGCCTTGTAAATCAAGACCAAGCTTAATGTCCTTTAAGACGCCATCTACAGTCGTACCCATGGAAGCTGCAAATAGCACCAAAAGTAGCACGAATGCAACAATTCGACTTCTTAATTTCATCTATAAATCCTCCTCGAATTGGTGCAAGGGCATCCCTTACACTGCAAACAAGTATACTAGCAATACCTTTTGAAACGTGTATTCCTCCTTTTCCTTTAGAATTATGTAGCTCGTGCTTCAAAAGGTTTGCTTTACTTATTTCAATCGTTCAATAACGCGCAAATTCCGTACCAATAGAAGATGCGTCTTCCATTTCATTATGAATAGTAAGCGGAACAATTATGTAGGGAAAGCAAAGTCCCTTACAATCTTTTACAGCCTATTTTTAGACATGGCTTGTACAAAGTAAAAAAGCGCAACACACTCATTATGAAACACGTTGCGCTTGGTGTCAATTCAACACTGTAGTATTCTTATTAATCTTTTACAGAAACGACATATTCTTCTTGTGTTTTTAATGGCCCAAGCAATGATTTTAATTCCTCGGTGTTTATTTCTGCAAACCAATTATCACTTTGTAAAAACTCTACTTGATTGAATGATACAATATCAGACGGCGATACTGCAAATATAGTTGCGATAATTTCATATAATCGTAATTGCTCAACATTTTTTTTGCGCCATTTTTTTTCTACACAATAACGCCATAATTCTTCTGCGGAAATCGCATCATATTTATAATACTTAAACTCTGCAATCTTACTATCAATTGCCGGACGAATTTTTTCAAATAGTTGTGCATGTTGCATACTCATTTTGAATCATCTCCAATCAAAGTTGTATCGTAAGAAGTGTTTGCATACAAATAGTGTAAATGAATTTTTGCGGCTTGAGAAGGGACGGATGGCATGAGTTCTTTTGTACGAGGTACACTATTTTTAATGTTTGTTATTTTTTTATCTAAACTTTTTGGCTTCTTTTATAGAATGCAGTTTATGCGCATTGCTGGTGAAGAAGCAGTCGGTATTTATATGACCGCCTATCCTGCATTTATTTTCTTCATCTCACTCATTCAACTTGGACTACCTATCGCTGTAGCAAAAATTGTGGCAGAATTACTAGCAAAAAATAAACGTGAAAGCATTTTTGGCGTGATGCGTACGGCAATCATTTGGTCATTTATTGGCATGATTGTTTTTATGCCACTTTTAGCACTAACAATACCTTATATTTCTACTACTCTGTTACATAATGAACAAACAACATTTACACTTTGGATTGCACTGTTTGCCGTGCCTGTTTCGGTCGGTTCAGGATTGCTCCGCGCTTATTTACAGGGCGTTGCTAAAATTACACCAACTGCATGGGCACAAATGCTTGAACAAGTTGTCCGCATCGGCTTTATTACCTTTATGCTACCATTGGTTGCAGCTTATAATAATGCTTCCATAACGGCGGCTTCTGCTATGGGTATCACCCTTTTAGCTGAAGTTGTTGCGTTCCTGTATTTATGGCTACATTACGCCGTTTCAAAGAGGAGATTATTACCAAAGAAAAGCAAAGTGGAGTCTTATCCAGCTTCACCAATGCTTCGGGTAGCCATCCCATCTGCAGGAAGCAAACTATTTGGCTCCTTCACTTGGTTTTTAGAACCGATTATTTTTTTAAAAGCATTAACGATGGCAGGATTAACGGCCTCTGCCGCTACTATTTTATATGGGGTCATTTCTGGTGTTTTAGTGCCCTTGCTACTATTCCCAGCCTTTGTGTCTACAGCACTTTCTATTGTCCTTATTCCTGCTGTTAGTGATGCTGTTGCACGCCAACACAATGCGCTTTTACAGGAACGTATTTCCGTTTCGTTGCGCTTATCTTCTTTAGTAGGCTGCATTGCCGCCACATATTTTTTCGTTCACGGTGACGAGCTAGCCATGAAATTATTTCATCTAGAAGAAAACCGAGGCTATGTGAAAATTTTAGCACCTATATTTTATTTTTATTATATTCAAAGTCCATTACATTCCATTTTGCAGGCCGTTGGTGAGGCGCGCGCTGCCATGATGAACTCCATTTATGGTGGACTCGGTAAACTATTCGTTATGTTTGTACTGGCCTCTCAACCTGGCATCCAAGAAAAAGGAGCTGTTGTAGCCATTGGCTTCGGCGTTTTACTTACATCATTCTTGCATATTGCTACGGTCAGACAGCGCAAAAATTTACGCGCCGGCTTCCGTATGTTTGTTGTCCCTTATAGTTGCTTCATTGCCGTTTGTATTGCCCAATATTTCTTTATGCAAATACTGCCACTACCTTTTATTTTAAGTAGTTGTGTCACATTATTTTTACTATTTACGTTATTATTAATGTCCAATCAATTGCGTTTTACAGATTTCCACTATATTCGGAAATTAGCGAAGAAGGTCTAATGTTCCTTCAATTGAATATGAAGTCGATTGTCCTCCCATATACAAAAGAACACGGTACTACTATCATGAATATTACTTTTAGCTAACTCATCCATTAACCATTTTTCATCTTTATGGATAAGCATTAAATGTCGGTCTTGGATATCACCATCGATAATAAGCGGATAGACAAAAGCCTTTTCATCTTTTTTATAAACGGAAAGATTACCAGAAGGCTCTAAATAGGCATAAGCTATTTCCGTAACAGAGGAGATGCCATTTTCACGTAGTTGCTGGCAAAGGTCATCTAAATTATAGCGCTGTTTTCGCATCTCGCTTTCTTGGATAATTCCATCTTTGACAAGCAGAGCTGGATCGCCATCAACTAAATCACGTATTTTCTTATTCTTCAACGATAAATAAGCACTCAATATTTGAATAAAGAGCAAAATAATAATCGGTAAAATAGCATTAAATAATGGGTTTTCATAATCATCTAGCGCAAAGGCAGCTACTTCTGCAATCAAGACGAAAACGACTAAATCGATAACAGATAGTTCACCGACTTCTCGCTTGCCCATTAATCGAAAAACAATAAGTATAAAAACATATAAAAAGCATGTCCTAAAAATAATTGCTAAATATTCTTCCATACGAACACCCCCACTCTATCAAGGTGACCGTATCTGTTGCTTTTTATACAAAAAAGTGTGGCAAAATTATACGCATTTCGACATAGCCTTTAAAATGGCAAAGGCGTTGTCCAAAGGTTATTTGGGACAACGCCTAATCATATTAAACTTGATCATTTACGACACGTCCAATTGCTTGACGGTCAAATTTAACGCGCACATTATCAGCGATTACTAAAGTGACAGCTGTGTCCTCAATTGAGTCGATAACACCATGTAAGCCACCGATTGTAATAACTTTATCTCCACGCTGTAAGCTACTTTGCATATTTTGCGTTTCCTGCTGTCTTTTTTTTGCAGGACGGATTAAAATGAACCACATCGCCACGAACATCAATATGATCGGTGCAAATCCTAATATTGATTCCATATTCAAAATGCTAGCCCCCTTTCCAAATCTCACTTTTTTAGTATAGACTATTTCACCCTAAAAAAGCGATGAACAAGCCCAAAATTTTTCTATATTATCAATAGTTTTTCTATAACAGGTAAATTTTCGCTAAGTGCCATTCCAATTTTAGAAGTTTTTTGCATTCGGTCCATTAAAACCGTATTTTTCGAAAAATTCTTCTCGAAAATCACCTAGACGATCCTCACGAATGGCCTCACGCACTTGCTCCATTAACTTCAGTAAAAAATGTAAATTATGATAAGAAGTTAAACGAATACCAAATGTTTCTTCCGTGCGAATTAAATGACGCACATATGCACGTGAATAGTTTTTACAAGTATAGCAATCACAATTCGGATCGATTGGACCAAAATCACGGGCATACTTAGCGTTTTTAACAACTAAACGACCTTCAGACGTCATTAATGTACCATTACGGGCAATTCTTGTCGGTAATACACAGTCAAACATATCAATGCCTCGAATAGCGCCGTCAATGAGAGAATCTGGAGAACCTACACCCATTAAATAGCGCGGCTTATTTGTCGGCATTAACGGTGTTGTAAACTCTAGCACTCGATTCATCACATCTTTCGGTTCGCCTACTGATAGGCCCCCTATTGCATAGCCTGGAAAATCGAGTTCTACTAACGCTTCCGCAGAACGACGTCGTAATTCTTCGTATTCTCCACCTTGAATAATACCAAATAATCCTTGCTCTTCTGGACGAGCATGTGCTTCTTTGCATCGCTTTGCCCAACGAGTCGTTCTATCAACGGATTTGAGCATATAGTCATATGTTGCAGGGTAAGGCGGACATTCATCGAACGCCATCATAATATCCGAGCCTAAATCATTTTGAATTTCCATCGCCTTTTCTGGACTTAAAAACAGCTTATCCCCATTTAAATGATTACGGAAGTGCACACCTTCCTCTTCAATTTTACGGAATTGACTTAACGAGAATACTTGGAAGCCACCTGAATCCGTTAAAATTGGGCGATCCCAATTCATAAACTTATGCAGGCCACCTGCTTCCTTCACAATATCATTACCTGGACGCAGCCATAAATGGTACGTATTTGAAAGAATAATGCCTGCATTCATTTCTTTTAATTCTTCTGGAGACATTGTTTTAACAGTTGCTTGTGTCCCTACAGGCATAAATGCTGGTGTTTCAAAAGAGCCATGTGGTGTATGGACAATGCCAAGACGTGCTCCTGTTTGCTTACATGTATGAAGTAGTTCATAACGAATTGCTGGTTGTGTCATAAAATGTTAAATCCTCTCTTATCTAAAGTAAAAACAGTACTCCGATTTCTTGCTTGATTATGCTATTGAACAAATCAAAATCCTGTTGCATCTCTTATGATGATGCAACAGAAGTGAATTATTTTTGTAAACTAGGACGTATAAACATAGCATCACCAAAGCTAAAGAAGCGATATTTTTCTTCTACTGCTTGATGGTAGGCGCTTAAAATCGTATCTTTCGTCGCAAGTGTACTGACAAGCATTACTAATGTTGACTTTGGTAAATGGAAGTTTGTAATTAAACCATCCACCACTGTAAATTGATAGCCTGGATAAATAAAAATAGATGTCCATCCTTGCTCTGCGCGGACTTCTCCATATTTAGAACCAATTGTTTCAAGTGTTCGAGTAGATGTTGTACCAACAGCAATGACATGTCCGCCATTTGCTTTTACACGGTTAATCGTAGCCGCAGCTTCTTCTGTCACACTATAAAATTCAGCGTGCATTTCATGGTTTTCGATTGAATCTACACTTACTGGACGAAAAGTTCCAAGTCCAACATGTAGTGTAATAAAAACAATCTCGACACCTTTTACTCGTACTTGCTCTAATAATTCTTGTGTAAAATGAAGACCAGCTGTAGGTGCCGCTGCCGAGCCACGTTCTTTCGCATAGACAGTCTGATAACGCTCACTATCATCTAATTTTTCGCGAATATATGGAGGTAATGGCATTTCGCCAAGTTGCTCTAAAATTTCATAGAAAATACCTTCATATTTGAATTCAAACATACGACCACCATGGTCTAACTCTGCTGTACAAGTTGCTGTTAGTAAACCGTCTCCAAATGTGACAACGGTACCTACTTTAACACGTTTCGCTGGTTTTACAAGTGTTTCCCATTCATCCGTTCCAGCCGTTTGCTTTAAGAGCAATACTTCAATATGGGCACCCGTTTCTTCTTTTACACCCATTAAACGAGCAGGTAATACTCTTGTATCATTCAGTACTAGACAGTCACCAGCATGTAACTCCTCTAAAATATGAGCAAAATGATGATGCTCGACTTTCTCTGAGCCCGGTGTCACAACCATTAACCGACTTGCCGTACGATCGACAAGGGGCGTTTGTGCGATAAGCTCCTCTGGTAATTCAAAATCAAAATCTTCTACACGCATGAAAAAAACTTCCTTCTTTTATGTTTGTTGTGGATAATCATATCCAAAATGTTCGTAAGCCAGATGCGTTGCGACACGTCCACGCGGTGTACGTTGAATAAAGCCAATCTGCATTAAATATGGCTCGTACACATCTTCTATCGTCACACGTTCTTCACCAATGGAAGCAGCAAGTGTATCTAAGCCTACTGGGCCACCACTGAAGCGCTCAATCATATTGGTCACAAGCTTATGGTCAATATGGTCAAGCCCTCTAGGATCCACTTGTAAAAGCTCTAGCGCTTGCTTAGCAAGGTCCTCCGTTATCATACCATCTCCAAGCACTTGTGCATAATCTCGCACTCGTTTCAGTAAACGGTTAGCAATACGTGGTGTACCACGAGAACGTCTCGCCATCTCGCCTGCCGCTATTTGCTCAATATCCACATCAAATAAATGGGCACTTCTAACGACAATTTCAGCAAGTGATGTATTATCGTAATACTCTAAACGTAGCAGTACACCAAATCGATCTCGTAGCGGGGCTGATAACGCACCGGCTCTTGTCGTTGCACCAACAAGCGTAAAAGGTGGCAATTCAAGACGAACCGAACGCGCTTCCGGTCCCTTTCCAACAACAATATCTAAGCAAAAATCCTCCATAGCTGGATATAGCACTTCTTCAATTGCACGTGGAAGACGATGAATCTCATCAATAAACAATACATCCCCAGGCTCCAACGAGCTTAAAATCGCGGCTAAATCTCCTGGACGCTCAATGGCAGGACCACTTGTCATACGAACATTAACATTCATTTCATTTGCAATAACCGCGGCTAATGTCGTCTTTCCCAATCCAGGAGGACCATATAATAGTACATGATCTAAACTTTCCTGCCGAAGCTTTGCCGCTTCAATGAAAATTTGTAAATTTTCTTTCACCTTTTGCTGCCCAATATATTGTGCTAATCTTTGAGGTCTAAGAGATAATTCAAATTGTTCATCATAACGGCCAGCTTCACTCGCTATCATACGTTCCGACATGTACCTGCCTCCCTTCTATTATTTCAGCTTTAATAACAACTGCAATGCTTGCTTCATATACGCATCTGTTGTTTCCAGCTTGTCATTATCTTCTAGTTGTGGTCGGATTTTATCGAGTTCTTTTTCCGAGTATCCGAGAGCCATTAATGCTAGAATGGCTTCTTCTAGTTCATGTTTATATGGATTAACGCCGAATAAAGGCAGCTCATCTTCCGAACTAGGTAGTTCCATTGTGTCTAGTAAAGATCCAAGTTTACCTTTTAAATCTAGAATCATTTGACGCGCGGTCTTTTTGCCAACACCTGGAAATTTCACTAAAAACGTTTCATCTTCTCGTTCAATGGCACCGATAACTTGTTGCGGGTTACCGGTCGCTAAGATTGCTAGTGCACCTTTAGGTCCAATGCCTGACACTAAAATTAATTTTCGGAATAACTCTCGTTGGTCTAAATTCGGAAAACCATACAGCACTTGTGAATCTTCCCGAACATGCAAGTGTACGTAAATTTGTTGTTCAGCTGCCGACGCACGAAATGCAAATGGGTTCGGTGTATTCAATTGCCAACCTATCCCTTGTTGCTCAAGCACGACATATTCTGGCGTAATACGCACTACTTGACCTTTTAAATAATCATACATAGTATATCCCTCACATTCATCGTCTTCGATTATAGCATATAGCGAACGAATGCTCGACTATATGCAATAGCAATAGTGCCGATTCCATGCAAAAATGACCGCCTCGGGGACGGTCATCTCTTCATCACTCTATCAATATCGTACCACAGTTTCGGCCAGTATGTTAGCGCTCGCTTAGTAAATGGTATCAAATAATCTAAAAATACTAGCTGTTGTTCTAAAGGTAAATCTATAGCAAATAACCATTCTCGCAACAGCTCATTTGGAAACTTTAAACGATGGAACTTCCTTTTATCTAACCGTTCAAGCGCTGGCAATTCTCTTAAAATACTAGCAAGATCATAATCTACTGCGGGCAACACGCGATGCAGCCATAATATATACTCATCATCCGCTTCTCCGAGATGGGCTAAGTCAAAATCGATTAAACGTAATTCACCATCTGTACACCATAAAAAGTTATGGTGCACAACATCACCATGCAATAGCGTGATGTCTTTTTCCGGCACATCTTCTAGTTCCATTAACTGCAAAGCCTTTTCGCTAAAATGAATAATTTGCTCCACTTCTTCTCTCGTTAAAAATGCTCGCAAGTCATTTCGCCTACTTTTAAAACGCATATGACGCATCTGCCATTTTAAAAGCTGAGAAAAGGTATGCAAACCTGGTACTCGTTGCCACGCAATTTTTTGGTTCGTGTCATGCAAATCGATTAATAGCTTTAAAGATTGTTCTCTATCTTTTTTATAAGCAAAATTCGCACTATGACTTCCCTCTTGCCACATTTGAACAATGAGTTGATCATCATCACTTTTTACTAACGGCAGGACGAGTGAGGGTTCTAGTCGTCCCAAATGGCGATGAATTGCCCTCACTTTATCTGCTATTTCTAACTGCTTTGCTCGTTTTACAAAATAATGTTTAGATTGATATTTATACTTCCAAATATTAGGCTTTACTTCCTCGACAATATAGGCTTTTTTACCATCGATAAGGCGTCATCCCGCCTGGGAAAAAGTGCGGTGACATCCATGGTCCAGCTGAACATGGTGGCGGACAATGGCATGGGTCAAATTGCCAATTCGGCATCATTACCGGCTGAGAGCCACATCCACAAGATTGCCCCATTCCGTGCTGTGCGCCGCATCCACAAGATTGATTCATTGGCATCATTGGCATCATTGGCATTTGCTCAAATTGAGGTTGCATTTGTCCGGCATTCGGATTAAAGAATGGTGATGTGCTCGATTCTAGGAAATTTTCTCCTCCAACCGCATTAGCTGGCATTGCACAATGCATCGGTTGTTGTTGAGGCATTGCACATGGCATCGGTTGCTGCGGCATTGTGTAAGCCTCTATTTGTGGTTGCATTGGCATATGCCACCACATTTGATGATGCACTGGCTGATGGCAACTAGAACAATGAGGCACCATCGGCATATGCGGTACATGTTGAACTGGTGGCGCTGGTGCTGGTGCTGGCGGCGGCGGTGGTGGTGGTGGTGGTGGTGCTGGTTGTGCTACTGGTGGTGCTGGTATAGGTGCCGGTTGCTGCGGCATTACTAATTGTTGATTCCAGCTAAGTTCTACTGGCTGTGGCACCCACATCGGTTGCTGTGGTTGCGGCATCGGCATTGGCATCGGCATCGGGAATGGTATTGGTATCATTTGCGGCTCTGGCATCGGCATCGGTGCTGGTGGTTGAACCACAATCGGAGGTGGTGCCGGCATCGGCTTTTGCACCTCTTTTTTTACACTTTCCTTACTTGGCCTTGTTTGAGTAGTAGGCATCTCTTTATGGACTTGTGTTTCCTTATGTGTTTCTTTATGAGTTTCCTTATTTATTTTTTCAGGCAAAATAATTTCCATGCCCGGAACAATATAATCAGGGTTGGCAAGATGGGCATTGAGTCGTTTTAAATCCTCAAATGAAATACCGTACTCCTTCGCAATCTTCCACAATGTATCTCCCTTTTGAACAATATGAATACGCAATTTTTTCCTCCCTTCCTCTCTACGTATCATATGTTCAATGTTTCATTTGGATACAAAAAATTCACGCATGGTGGAAATGCTTCATGGTACACTAATGCATAAGGAATACTACTTCCTTTATTACACGGCAGAGGTGATCTTTTATGAAAAAAATGTTAGGCGAGGAACGCCGACTGCAACTTCTAGAACTGCTAAAAAAAAGCAACACACCTATTACTGGGACAGACTTCGCTAAATTTGCAAATGTTTCTAGACAAGTTATTGTAAATGATATGACATTATTAAAGGCTAGAAACGAACCAATCATTGCAACAAGCCAAGGCTATATTTATATGCACCAAGAGCAACTCAATCAAACTGTTGAACGCACGATCCCTTGTTTTCACACACCTGAAGACGCCAAAGACGAATTGTTAACAATCGTGGACTGCGGTGGTACGGTTAAAAATGTGATTGTTGAGCACCCCATCTACGGAGAAATTACCGCTTCTTTAATGGTCTCCAACCGTCATGATGTCGATAAATTTGTACAACGTGTAGACGACACACAAGCCAATTACTTATCTGCACTTACAGGCGGCACACACCTTCATGTTATTTCCGCTCCATCCATGGAAATTTTAGACTTAATAGAGCAGTCCCTACAAAAAAAAGGCTATCTAATCACAGATCAATAATTGGCGTGCCAGACACGCAAACAATTCTGAAAATTTAAACGCAAAAATCCACTCCGATTTCCATACAGCACAACGTAAGCAGCCAGCTAGCACATAGCTTGTAGCGACTTACGTTCCTGTAGAATTCGCAGTGGATTTTTTGTGCTGATTATCGTTGTTCCAGAAAACGCTCGCGTTGTGATGGTGAAGGTAATAAACAAGCTTGCTTTTGACCAAAAAGACGATAGCGATTTTTAGCAAAAAGTTGATAGGCAGTGTTTCGTATACAAGGTGGTATAGCAATCAACACATAAAACACAGGCCATAAGCCATCTAAGTGTCTAGTAATGTTAAGTGCTGCCGTCGATTCAACGTATACTTTTCCTTGCTCAATGTAAATCACACTATTTATATTTGCTGGTACCTTGTATTGTTCAAGAAGTGCTTGACCAACTTCACTTTGAATCGAAGCAAACTTAAAAAACGCCGCTCGGTCACGTTTAATAATAAATTGCACACTACTATTACAAAAATTACAAATGCCATCAAATAATATAATGCCACCCACATCAATCACCCCTAAGTTGCTGTTATTCTTCGTCAGACGTTGTTAAATACGTAAAGTATGTACCAAGTGACTTCACCTTGCAACCAAGTGCCGCCAGTTCCTCCATAGCTCCACGCATCATCGGGTCTTTTTCATCTGCTAAAACATCAATCATGAAGAAATAATCTCCAAGACCTGTTTTTAATGGGCGTGATTCAATTTTACTTAAATTTAATTGTCGCCATGCAAATACGGATAAAACTTGGTGCAAAGCCCCTGATCGATCTGTCGGTAATGTAATCATGAAAGTTGTCTTTGCTTGCCCTTCTGATAATTCCTGTGGTAACCGCTTATTTTGCTTTGATAATACAAAGAAACGAGTATGATTAAAATGAAAGTCATGAATATTGTCTTGCACGATAGTTAAACCGTATTTTGCTGCGGCTGCTGCATTACCAACTGCAGCAATACATTTTTCAGGATTTTCGGATACATATTTTGCAGCGGCTGCTGTTGATGTTGTTTGATGTAACGGCACATCACTAAAACGATAAAATAAATATTTGTGGCATTGAGCTAATGCATGCGGATGCGAATAAACACCTTCAATCGATTCCCAATTGTTCTTCTGCGCTTCATTGACCATTAAATGTTGTTGAATTTTCAGCTGTAGTTCACCTGTTACATAAAGCGTTGCCTCGTGGAATAAATAATCCAGCGTCAGCGGAACTGAGCCCTCTAGTGCATTTTCTAATGGTACAACTGCTAAATCAACTTTCCCCTCTGCCACTGCCTCAATGCATTCTGGAATTGTTGCACATGGGACAAGCCAGTCAGTTGGAAAAATAGATTTTGTTGCTAAATATGTAAATGAAGCTTCTGGTCCTAAATATGCAATACGCTTTTCCCACTGTTGCTCTGTCATCAAAATGACCTCCTCCGCTACAATGCGTAGTATATTAAACATTTATAATGTTTGGAAAACTCTTGCTAAAAAAGAAGAGGCTATGTAAAACAGCCTTCTCTAAAAAGTATTGTGAAAATACGTACTGCTTTTGCTAGCTGTTTGAAATGGAATTGTACATTTCTATAGCAACTTTTACAAATTCCGCAGTATTTCTGCAGGATAGCGAGTTAAGCGAAACCCCACTGAGGTTTTTACTTCGGCGAGGCTTGCTCATCGCATGCGGAAAGGAAGCGAAATTTTGTATCAACATCTACCAGCATGAACTACTAAAAGACAAAGGGGCTTTACAAACTGCCCCTTTACAACGCACCAGAACTAATGACCTCAGCTGACTCTACGAAATCTAACCTTTTTAACTGCTGTATTAAGTCATCAAGTTCAGAAGTCATGCTCGTCACATCCAATGATAATGTAACATTTGCACGTCCTTGAATTGGAATTGTTTGATGAATTGTCAGTACATTACAATGCGAATTTGTCACAGTTTCTAATAGCTTTGCCAATGTTCCTTTTCGATCTTGAAGCTGTAAAAAGACTGTTAAAATGCGCTCTTGTACAATGGAGTGAAAAGGAAATACAGCATCACGATATTTGTAAAACGCACTGCGCGATAAATCCACTTGCTTGACCGCATCCCAAATGGAGGATACTGAACCACTCGAAAGTAAGTGCTTCGCCTCCAACGTTTTTTGCATAGCATCCGTTAATACATCTTCACGAACTAAATAATATCGCTGATTCGCAACATTCTTCATACGCTTCCCCCTAAAACACCTGTCTTAATCTACAAATTCAAACTCAAACTCTTGCAGACGAACTGTATCACCATTTTGTGCACCACGTTCACGCAATGCCTCATCCACACCCATACCTCGTAATTGGCGAGCAAAACGGCGAATACCATCTTCACGACTAAAGTCAGTCATTTTAAATAAACGTTCAATCGAGTAACCACTAATGATAAATGTGCCGTCATCATCACGTGTAATCTCGAAATCTTCACCTTGTGATTCATGCTTGTACATTACTGTTGCGTCCGATTGTTCCTCTAAATCATCAAATAGAGGGAACTCTGGCGTTACTTCAAGTAAATCGGCAATTGCAAATAACAATTCTTTTAAGCCTTGGCGTGAAATCGCTGAGATTGGGAAGATTTGCACATCTTCGCCCACCTTTTTGCGGAATTCCACTAAGTTTTCTTCTGCTTCTGGCATATCCATTTTATTTGCTACAATAATTTGAGGACGCTCCGTTAAACGAAGGTTATATTGTTTTAACTCCTCGTTAATTGTTAAATAATCTTCGTAAGGGTCACGACCTTCCATACCTGACATATCGATTACATGCACAATGACACGTGTACGCTCAATATGACGTAAAAATTGATGCCCTAATCCTACCCCTTCATGCGCTCCTTCAATAAGCCCAGGTAAATCTGCCATGGCAAAGCTTCGGTGATCTTCTGTTTCAATCATGCCTAAATTCGGTACGATTGTTGTAAAATGATAAGCACCAATTTTTGGTTTTGCAGCAGACACAACTGATAATAGTGTTGATTTACCAACACTTGGGAAACCTACTAACCCAACATCTGCTAGCACTTTTAACTCTAATATAACATTTAATTCTTGTCCTGGCTCACCTTTTTCAGAAAGTTCAGGAGCAGGGTTCGCCGGTGTTGCGAAACGAGAATTCCCACGTCCACCACGACCTGCTTTTGCTATAATGGCTTGTTGACCATGCTCAACTAAATCCGCGATAACAGCCCCTGTTTCTTCATTCATTACAACTGTACCTGGTGGCACCTTAACAATTAAATCTTCAGCGCGTTTTCCGTGCATCCCTTTACTCATCCCGTGCTCTCCACGATCAGCTTTGAAATGACGTTTATAACGGAAATCCATTAACGTACGTAGACCTTCTTCTACTTCAAATACTACGTTCCCTCCGTGACCACCATCGCCTCCAGCTGGACCACCATTTGGTACATATTTTTCACGGCGGAAGGCAACCATTCCATCACCGCCATCGCCACCTTTTACATATATCTTTACGTGATCGACAAACATTTATTTCACTCCCTATTTGCACTCAACACATATTGCCAGCACGTATTTGTCTGCACAATTGTTTGAATGTCGAATTGTTTCAAACCTTTTTCGGTGAATGCGTCTGCACTCCACAGTCCATTTAGCGTAAATGCCAAAACAAATGTATGATCGTCAACACGTACATCAATCGCTAAGCTCTGCTCCGTAAATGGATCTAATGTATCATAAACATGCATAACTGTTTTGTTTAAGTACTCTACAACATCCTTGTCAATATTATTTGTGACTGGTTTTTTGATCTCACCATTAAGCTCCAGCGGTAACGCCGGATAGCGCCATCCTGCTGTTTGTAGCCACTCCATTGTTTGTGGTAATTGTAGACGATTCATGATAGACAATACTCGTAGCTGTTCCGAATAATGTTGAATAAGTTCTTTCGATTCATCAATTCTACCTAAATCTAAATTCATGCGAATCAGTTGAAGTTGATTCACATAATCATGATTTGCAAAACGTAGTACCTCACTAATGGTTAGTGATTGATTGTTCATCCCATTCACTCCAATAAAGTTATCTTAACTAGTATAACAAGTTTTGATGTATTTTTCCCTTAATTCTTCATTGAAATTTAGCCAAAAAAAGGACTGCAATAAATGCAGTCCTCCGCTTTATGTCTACTTTATTAAAATTAAGCTTCTTGTGTAGCTGGGTATACTGATACTTGTTTGCGATCGCGACCTAAGCGTTCGAATTTAACAACGCCGTCCACTTTAGCAAATAGTGTATCATCACCACCACGACCTACGTTTGTACCTGGGTAAATTTTTGTACCGCGTTGACGGTAAAGAATAGAACCACCAGTTACGAATTGGCCATCAGCACGTTTAGCGCCAAGACGTTTAGACTCAGAGTCACGTCCGTTTTTAGTAGAACCTACCCCTTTTTTCGATGCGAAAAGTTGAAGGTCTAATGCTAATAACAATTTCATTCTGTTCCACCTCCTACTTGGTTGTAGTTGATTTGGATATATTGTCCGTAATTTTGCACCATAGAATACACTTGAGCAGTCATTACTTGGACAATTAATTGTAGTTTTGTATCAATTTCAGGCTCTAAATCTGTTGGTAAATCTACCTTTAGGTAGCCTCCACCTTCAGCTGCTTGTTCAACTTCTGGTTGTAATTGTAGTAGCGCATAAATTGCATTTACCGTGCCAATCGCAATGGTAGATGCACCTGCACATACTAAATCTTTACCTGATTCGTCGTACTCAGCATGTCCTGAAAATTCAAATGCAGACACATGTCTATTTTCATCATGATGTATCGTAACTTTTATCATGTTACACCTCACAATTAAGCATTGATTGATTCAACAACTAATTTTGTATAAGGTTGACGGTGACCTTGTTTACGACGGTAGTTCTTTTTAGCTTTCAATTTGAAAACAACGATTTTCTTTTGACGGCCTTCTTTCACAGCTTTAGCTGTTACTGTAGCGCCTTCTACGAATGGAGCTCCAACTTTTACGTTTTCGCCACCTACGAATAGAACTTTATCGAAAGTTACAACCTCGTCAGCTTCTACGCCTAATTTCTCAACATAGATTTCTTGACCAGCTTCTACTTTGATTTGTTTACCACCAGTTTCAATAATTGCGTACATTTTACTGCACCTCCTCTTAGACTCAGACTCGCCTGTATATGAAGGTGATCCAAAGATACTTAAACCTTCCCAGAGCGGTTGTAGTAGCACGGGTGCTACAAACAATAACATTAAAATACTACCACACGAATTCTATCAAGTCAACCTGTTCATTACATATTTCTCAAATGCTACACGATACTTGCGATATTTCCATTCTTTTAGTACTTGTAGCCATATAAATAGGCAAAGAACAGCTAAAAAAATGGATTGTGGTAAATTTATTAAAGTTATTATGAATAGTATAGAGGCAAAAATAAGAGAAAGCGAATAATAATATTCAACTAATCGCACGCTTGGATAAAATAAAAATAACCATGCTAACACTATTCTGCCACCGTCGAGTGGAATGATTGGTAAGAGATTGATTGCTAGCAACACCAATTGTACAGTAATTAATCGTGTTGCAATTAACTCTGGCATGAAAAAAGCAAGGCCAATCCCCAGTATTGTGGCGATTGGTCCTCCTAGTGCAATCCAAAGTAGTGAAGATGTCTGCACAGCTGCTGGATTTTCAAATTCAATTTCCCCTCCATAAGGTGAAATAACACATGATTTTATCTTAACACCGCAAAGCATTGCGACCAATAAATGGCCCGCTTCATGCCAGAGCAACGAAGTTAAAATAATTGCATAGTAAGCAATTTGGCCACTCAAAATCATGAAAAAGATCAGAGGGATACAGAGTAAGTGCAATTTAACTTTCATCGGTCTCCGTCGATTCAAGCCACTGTACAATTTGTTCTAGATTATAATGAGTTTTTTCCTTTTCAATCGAAATATAGAGTTGTCCAGTCTGCTTCATGCCAATTAAATCATTTGCCTGTACAGTCGTATATGGAAGCTGTGCTAAACTATCAAGCATGCCATAAGTGACCGTTGTACCATCCTCATAGCTAATCGTCATCGTTTTACCTGTATATTTTGTATGACCTGTAAAAACAACGAGTCCACTTTGCCCCGCATAAACAGGGAGACCCACTTCATATTGCAACAAAAAACCTTCTTTAAAAACTTGCGCATTGGCGAATGTTAATAGCTCAGTTTGTCCCACATCACTTGAAACCATTATCGTTTCATCCTCTTTTTTAAGCAAACTTTTTCCGAGCTCGCTTAAATATGTCATATCTGCCGATGTTGTTACAAGCTTTCGCACCGGTGTTGCTATTACACCTTGGTCTTCTAATCGAATTACTAGTATGATTGTAGCCACAAGCAAGATCATAACAACCCATTTCCATTTTTTAAACAAGCTCTCATCCTTTTTTCACACTATATGAGGCAGCATGTCCATTCATGCACAAAAAACGTGCCAGTCACTCGCACAATTCAACGGAACATAAAAAACCTTTCCGCGCAAACGCACGAAAAGGTTTAAATTATCTTGAAAACAATGCTTTAATTTTTGAGAACATGCCTCTTTGCTCATCCTCAATAGCCATGAGCGGCACAGATTCACCTAAAATACGGCGCGCAATATTACGGTATCCTAAAGATGCTTTATTCGCTGGATCCATTACGATTGGCTCACCTTTATTTGAGGAAGAGATAACACCTTCACTATCAACGATAATCCCCAACAGGTCAATTGACAAGTGTGTTGTAATTTCATTGACATCTAGCGTATCGCCATTTTTCATCATATGCTGACGAATACGGTTAATGATCAGTTTCGGCGCAGTAATTTCTTCCTGCTCAAGCAGTCCGATAATTCGGTCCGCATCACGAACAGCAGAAATTTCTGGTGTCGTCACGACAATAGCATGGTCTGCACCAGCTACTGCGTTACGATAGCCTTGCTCAATTCCAGCTGGACAATCAATTAAAACATAATCATAGTCTCTTTTTAATTCCTCTATTAAGCTCTCCATTTGCTCAGGTGTGACAGCATTCTTATCTGTCGTTTGAGCAGCAGGTAATAAAAATAGTTTATCATCTACACGTTTATCTTTAATTAACGCTTGATGGATTTTACAACGTCCTTCAACAACATCAACTAAATCATAAATAATACGGTTTTCGAGACCTAGAATAACATCTAAATTTCTCAAGCCAATATCTGTATCTACTAAACATACTTTTTTCCCTTGTAGAGCCAATGCAGTCCCGAGGTTAGCCGTTGTTGTCGTTTTACCGACACCGCCCTTACCTGAGGTTATGACGATTGCTTCTCCCACACTAGCTTCCTCCCTTAGACACATTTAACAATGGTCGAATATTTTTTAACGCATGAATTTGATCGTACGTAATACGCCCATCATAGCCGATAAATGCACAAGCCATGTCTGCTTGATTAATCGCTTTTACATGTTCATCTGACATTGCCTCAACTTGATCGGCAATCATTATATGTGTGGCTTCTAAACGAGATGCCGCAATAATCGCTTCCTTGTTGCCATGTACACCTGCATGCACAATTCCCTTGAGCCTACCAAGGACATATACATTACCACCAGCTTCTACACGTCCATTCGGATTCACATTCCCCACAATTACTATATCCCCCGAGGCACGTAGAATTTGTCCCGACCTGACCACTCCTACATATGTATCTTGTTGGCTTTCAATCATTTTCTGGTTGCTTTCATGGACAGTCAGTACTTCACTTTGCACTTTTGCTACAATTAGCTGTTCCGATTCTTGAACAATTTTTACTAGCTCTTTTACTTGTTCATCAGAACAGTATCGATAGCCTAAATGTAATTGAACATCCACCTTGCCATCGATACCGCCTTCTGAAACTTTTCGTTTTAGCTCTTCTACTAAATCGGCATACGAACATTGATCGTCTAAACGAAGAACAAAACCGTCCTTTGTTCCCTTCATATTAACTAATTGTTTTTTCATGAATGCCTCACCTCACGTTGCTCTTGTTATTAAGAAACTTCACGTGCTCTCTGTAAGACACGCGCATTAATTAGATACTTGAAGGCCCAACCAAGAATCATTAAAAATAATGTATTAGCAATGATTGTTGGTAGTAGTCGTGATTGTAAGAATTCCGTTAACGGTATTGTTGTAAAAGCGATTAGATAGAAGAATTGATAGAGTACGAATTCTAAAATTGCTACTAAAACAACTGAAATAGTTGTGGTCACAACTAAGTGCTGATGAATTATTTTCACGATAGACCCTGCTAAAAAACAAATAAGTGGATAGAGTACCGAATATAATCCAATAATATCAATGTAAAACACATCATACAAGACACCAAAAAAAAGTCCATACATTACCGCACGTTGACGGCTGTAATAGATGGATATAAATATTAAGTATAAAATTAAAAATCGGGGTACTAGATAATAGATATGTCCACTTACTTCAATCGGTGAAAGCATAGCAAACTCTGGTTCTAGTAAAAATAGCAATACTGCAACAGAGGGAATGAGAAATCGAACCATTACTTTTCCCCCTCTACAGTAGCCTTTTGTGGATTTGATAAATCTACATTTGTCGCGTCACCATCTGAACCATCAATAACTGTCAATGTTCGTTTAGCTATCACAACATTTTCTAAAATTGAAAAATCAGCAGATGGTTTTACATAAGCCATTTTGGTTAAGCCAAAATCATCTGTACTTACTTCTGTAATTTCTCCAATTGGTACACCTTTAGGGAAAATACCGCCAAGACCAGAAGAAACTACTTTTTCTCCTTCTTTCACCGTTAAGCTAGAATCGATTCGCTTCATAATGAGTTCATTTCGTTCTTTATCAAAGCCCTCGATTAAACCGTATGCCTCTTTTTCTCCTAATACCATCGCGGAAACACGGTAGTTAGGATTGTTTGTATATAAAAGCTCTACTTCAGATGTGAAAGGGGTTACTAGCGTGATTTTACCAACTAGCCCTTTCGCTGTCATAACTGCCATATTTTTTTCTACCCCATGAGAAGAACCTTTATCTAAAATAATTTTTTCTTCCCATTGGTCAGGATTTCTAGCAATAACCGTTGCTTGAATTGGATTAAAAGCTTTTAAACTTTCCGCTTTAGAAAGTTCCATTAGCTTTTCATTTTCAGATTTTAAAACCAATGCTTCGGCTTGTACAGCTGCAAAATCTTCTAAGCGTGCTTTTAAACGTTTATTTTCTTCGTACGTGTTTAAGAGGGAGTCAATATTATTAAAAATACCAGTTATGTAATTTGCCGGCTTCGCAACAATAGATTGTGCGACGCCGACTGTATCTTTAATAATTTGCTCTGGTAAAGTTGCATTCGTCCGATCTCGTAATGAGAAGCTAATCAATGCCACAAGAAAAACCATGCCCACAAGTAGCAGTATTACTTTCTTATTGAAAAAAAACTGTGGCATTGCCTAAACCTCCTTACCCTTTTACTTGTTGTTGACGAATTAAATCAATATGATCTAATGCTTTACCTGTCCCAATAGCTACACAATCTAATGGATCTTCAGCAATAAACACAGGCATATTGGTTTCACGGCTAATAACTTTGTCTAAGTTCGTTAATAACGCGCCACCACCTGTTAACACGATACCTCGCTCCATAACGTCAGCAGAAAGCTCTGGAGGTGTTTGTTCCAACGTTTTTCGTACACCGTCAATAATTGACGATACCGCTTCACGCAATGATTCTGAAATTTCCTTAGATGAAATTTCAATCGTTTTTGGTAAGCCCGTTAATAGGTCACGACCTCTAATCTCCATTTTTTCATCTGGACCTTCAGCAAATGCTGTACCAATCTCCATTTTTACTGCTTCAGCCGTACGCTCACCAATCGTTAAGTTATACGATTTACGGATATATGAAATAATCGCTTGATCCATTGCATCCCCACCGACACGTACAGACTCACTTGTTACGATACCACCTAAAGAAATAACTGCTACCTCTGTTGTACCACCACCGATATCAACTACCATAGACCCTGTTGGATCCCAAACAGGTAAATTTGCTCCAATAGCTGCTGCAAAAGGCTCCTCAATTGTAAACGCTTCTTTTGCACCTGCTTGGCGAGAGGCATCGATAACTGCGCGTTGCTCAACCGATGTAATACCATATGGCACACAAATCATCACATTCGGTTTTTTCCAATTACCCCCAGAATTTTTACAAGCTTCTTTTAAGTAATATTCAATCATCGCTGTTGTAATATCAAAATCAGCAATAACGCCATCTTTCATCGGACGAATCGCCACGATAGATCCAGGTGTACGGCCAATCATATTTTTTGCATCATTACCAACTGCAACGATATCTCCTGTTTTTGTATTCTTTGCTACTACAGAAGGTTCGCGTAAAACGATGCCCTTCCCTTTAATAAAAACTAATGTATTCGCTGTGCCAAGGTCAATCCCGACATCTTTACTACCTAATCCAAACAAATTGTGTACTCCCTTTCTATTTAAGCCATACTATCGTTGACATAAAATCATACCGTTCATTATAACGGATAAATGCAAGAATTTGTAGTGCCACATACCGCTTCTTGCAGAAAACTTACTATTTTAATTCCCTCGTAAACTAAAAATAGTACGTATAGATTAGCATATTATTTTTTTTCATGTAAGACAACGCATTATAGGCTACCAATTTTTGTGAATGCTATAGATATTTCTATGAATACAATAACGTCATCCAATTAAAAAGGTTCGTTTTGAGTTAACCCACTTTTAAATTTGCTACAACTATACTACTTCTAGATTATACTATAAAAATTTTATCTTTTAAAAACTGATATCTTCTTTGGAAGTATTTACAACCACTTAAAGACTTTGAGACCTTCTGCAGAAATCTAAAAAGCTCTGCAAATATATGCAGAGCTTAAGCTTGTCCAAATAACTTCAATGCGCATTATGATGTATCTGAATGAAAAAACCAACGAGCCGCGTCAAGCGCTTTCTTGGGTTCGTTGCACTTCCTCTTCGTACCTGTCCTGTTACCTATTGCACACGCTTATGGAGAATGTTAACGCCCTTGCCTTCACTTCGCGTAGGAGTTGACATGCCCATTCCTTCATTCAACAACATTTCAATGCACAAACGTATGTAGGAAAGCCTTTACTTTATTAAAACTAAAAATAACCTTTTTCTTTTAAGCTAATAAATTGATGGTCGCCGATGATGATGTGATCCAGTAATTCAATGCCAATAATATAGCCAGCCTCCTGAATTCGTTTCGTTACCTCAATATCTTCTGGACTTGGGGTAGGTATACCGCTTGGATGATTATGCGCACAAATAATAGAAGCGGCAGATCGCTTGACAGCCTCACGGAAGATTTCTCTCGGATGCACAATAGAAGCATTTAGGCTCCCGATAAATATCGTTTGCTTATGCATAATTTGATTTTTGACATTAAGGAAAAGGACGACAAACCTTACATAAATACATATTACCGTCGACCACTTTTATGAAGTGGTCTTTTTCCTTATCTCCTAACAATATACCCTACCTTATGAGTTACAATGAAACTCTTTTTATCAACAGGCTTATTAACATTTGTGGAAAGCTTTTTAAATTGCATTTCTTCATATTGATCCAATAAATCAAATATCGTTAACTGTCCTTGTTGTTCCATATATTCGAAATGAGTCATATATACATCTCCTTTTTATGTGCTAAAAAATCAAGGTAGCTATATTCAAGTACTGACGATTTGTCCGTAGTTGAAACGTGATGATTTAGATATATATGTGCGGTTAATAAATGTGCACCTACAAAATGTATTCAGGTACTTCCCTTTCCGTCAGTACCTAACTAATTACCATTCCAGCCAATTAACTAACGATGGTTCACTATGCACCATTGATTGAGGAAGGCTATCACGTTCATTTAACCAATTGTAAAAAGGTACAGGACGTTCTTTATATGGAGTTTCTTCTATAGATGATGATTTATATAGCTTACTATTTGAACGCACTACAACCTTGTTATATGCCCCTACAAATACGGCTCTTAATGTACTTGCTACAGTTAACGTACCTTCTTTAATATCCATAGCAATTTTGAATAGAACATTTTTAGCTTTAATAAAGTCAGGTACACTTTGAACCTGTGTAGCCAATACAACCTTGTGCATTTCATCTTTCAAGTTATCAGCTAACGGTAAGCTATTCATGAAATCGAACAGCATTACCTGGTACTCATTCATATACTCTTTTTTCTTTTCAGCTTGCAAAGCCAATTCATTACCAAGACTCATAATATTATTTGCTTGTTTAGAACTTAAAAGATTAAAAGAACTAGATGGTTGGTTTTCAGATTGTGGACGACAAACGTTACTCTCGCAAGGCTTTTCAGCTTTTGAACGGTCGGACATTGACGGTGAGACATTGTAAGGCAAAATGATATAAATGCTTGCACCTTGTCCACCTTTACCTTTTACAGTCGTTTCTTTTTTGATGATGCCTAACGATTCTAACTTTTTGATGCCACGATAAACTGTCTTTGTACTGATCTCCAATGCATCAGCAATTGTAGAAGCTTTTAAATGACATGCTCCAGTATGTTCTAAGCTGTGAGAAGCAAGTTTGTAAACGATGGCACGCTCTGATTCTGTTAAGTCATAGTAATGAACTGCCATGTGGTCTTCCACACTCTTATCCATATCTGCTACTGAATCGAATGTTGTATATTGTGCTAAGTATTCAAATGCCATCGTTTTCCACCTCACTTTCATATTACTTAAATGCTTTTTGTAAATTCTCACGTATCTCTTTTACTTCTAAATCAGTCAACAGACTGTGATACCTTATAATCCATTTCAAGCGTCGCTGATACTTATGAGCATCAGATATTGCATCATGTTGTTTCATCTTTGCTTGAAGGTACTCATTGCGTTGTTGAATTGTTTTCAATTCGTTCACCTCTCTTTCCGATTACGAATCGCTTCATTTCATTCATTAATAAAATAATAAAATTACTTTTAAAGTAACTATGTTACTCAAATAGTAAATTACTTTATTCGTAATGTCAATTACTAATTGCGTAATTTTATTTCTTAATCTATAATTAAATTAAGAAAATCGGAATGAAGGCAGGTGTGTAGATGTATTTAAAATCGAGGTTAAAAGTATTGCTCGCTGAAAGAGATATGAGTCAGAAGGATTTAGCTGAACAGACGGGGCTTACTACACGTTTGATTAGTGAAATTGCCAATAATAAAGTGAAGATGTATCCAAAGGATGCATTAGAGAAAATAATGTTTACATTGGACATAAAGAACTTAGGTGACTTACTGCAACGTGTGGACGAGGAAACAGATAACTAATTAGGGTTGTCTGTTTTTTTATGTACTTTTATCTCCAAGTTTCCTAAAATGGAAATATAAAGGGAGGAATTTAACGATGACTTTATTTGTATTTGGAATAAGTCTTTTAGGTATGATGGCTGGTGTAGTATTGCTGATACTTGGACTTATTAAGAAGAAAAAATTAAAAGGCGGCATTGTATTGGGTGTTTCAATTTTGTTATTCATTGTATCCTTTATGATGCCTGCACCAGAAGGTAGCAAAGAAAAGGTTGAAGTGGCAAGCAAAACAGAGGAAGAACTAAAAAAAGAAAAGGCTACATCAGAAGCTAAAAAAGAAGAAGAGAACAAAGTTAAAGAAGAGGAAGAACGTAAAGTCAAGGAAAAAGAATTAGCTGAACAAAAAGCTAAAGAAGAAGCAAAAGCTAATGAGGAAGCAAATAAAAAAGAAGAAGAACAAAAAGTAAAAGCCGATGAATCTAAATTAAAAGAAGAAGCAGAATCAAATGGTAAAGCAGAAACACCCCCTCCTCCTACTACAGTAAGTACAACGGATACAAGCACAATCCTAGTAAACGATATAAAAAAAATAGTTACTGATGAACTAGGAAAGAAGAATAATCTAAAAAAGAACACTATTAAAGATGTTCAATATGTAGCATCCGATAAAGGTGCAATTATCGCTTTAAACGCTAATGAAAACTTAACAACTAATATGACTAAAAAAGGCATGTGGAAGGATTCTAAAGATATTCTCCAACCTTTAAGTAAAGTCAATGGACTGGATATAATTATTATTCATTGGTACTTCCCACTTGTTGATACTTACGGAAATGAAAAAGATGGTATAGTTATGTCTTTTGAAATCAATAAAGAAACATTAAACAAAATCAATTGGGATAACTTCTTAACTGATAACATTCCTAATGTCGTTAATAATTACTTTGAACACCAAGCGTTTAATAAATAGTCACTCAATCGAGTGGCTTTTTATTTTGATTTTTTTAGTTAAAAAGGTAATAATTTAAAAATACATATTGCACGTATAAATAATACGTGTTATAATAAGAGTATAGAAAGGAGATGAAAGACATATCATCAAGGGAAATGATAAAGATAATTAATAAAGACGGATGGTATTTACATAGGATAGCTGGAAGTCATCACCACTTTAAACATCCTACTAAAAAAGGAATTGTAACAGTTCCACATCCAAGGAAAGACCTATTACTAAAAACTACAAACTCAATACTAAAGCAGGCAGGACTTAAATAGTCCTCCTGCAAGGAGGTTTTATATAGATGGCTAAATATTATTTTCCAGCAATTTTTGATCCAGACACAGACAACGAGAATGGTTTTACAGTAACATTCCCTGACCTACCAGGATGTATTACAGAAGGTTCTGATATGGATGAAGCAGTATACATGGCTAAAGATGTATTAGTAGGTTTTTTATATGGAATGGAGGAAGATGGAGAACAAATTCCTACCCCTTCAAATCCAAGTAATATCGACCTTCCAAAAGGTGCTTTTATCTCGATTATAGAAGTAAGAACAGATTATATAAGAGATGAGATTGAAAACAAGGCTGTAAAAAAAACTTTAACAATTCCTAAATGGTTAAATGATGCAGCAGAAAAAGAAAATATTAATTTTTCTCAATTACTTCAGTTCGCAATTAAGGAACGTTTAGGTATTATAAATAAGCAATAAACAAAAAGACCAGGTACTCAATTAACTATGAGTGCCTGGTTCTTTGTTTTGGTGGCTTAACAATAATTTTTCAACCTGTGTTTTCAAAGCCATATTTGCATACGTTAATACTAAATCTTCGCCAGCTGTAGCAACGGTTAAATCACTAAAGTATTCATCTATCTTTTCCCATTTCACTACCCTAATTTTATCTTTAGCTAATAGCCTTTTAGAGTTGTAACATTCCTGTGTAATGTCATCTAAAAGTTTATCGAGTATTGGTAAATATACATTGCTCATTTTAAGGTTTTCAATCACCTTGTAGTCACGTTGTAATGTCTGTACTGCCATATCGTAAATGACATACTTATGAAGAAGTCCTCTTTGTTCAAAGCTAATCATACCACCGAACGCTCCTTGTGTATGATTGAACAACTACTAACACATTATTGATAGTAAAAGTACGCTTTGCTCGTCTTGTAAAACAGTAAGCTTGAAATGAATCACCTGCAATCTTTACAAGCTTTACTTTCCTCTTTGTAATCTCACCGCTCTTTGACATATACATCATGTTTACTATTTGATTATGTTTCATAGCTTTTAGCAGTTGTTCTTTCATCACTGTACGCTCCTTCAATAAGAACATTCGTTTGTACTTATAATAGAACAATCGTTCTTATTTTAACAAGTGTAAAGTTTGTTAATATATGAAATAAAATGAATAAACCTATTTACTTTTTTAAATAGATATTGTATAATAAGAGTATAGAAAGGAGGTGAACAAGAGTGGATGAATTTGAAAAAGTCCTTGCAACAGTAGCGCTAGTCGCAACAACCTTTAAAGCTTTCACATCAGGCTTGAAAGACATTTACGACATGGTGCAAGGAACAAAGAAAAAGCGACGCCCTCCCGCAAAGAAGAAACGTCGCAAGTAATATCCCGAAGGAGGTTAGCGCCTCCTTCTCAATCAAATTATAACACATCCACTTACATGTATGAAAAGAATGCTTAAACGATTTGGTTATACAAACATCGCCTTACTAATTGCGAGTACTGCTATAATACTCAAATATGTTGATTTCCAAAGTCCTTCAACAATTGATTATGTATTATTAGCGCTATATGGAACAACTGTTTTAATTCACTTCACAAGGCTGATAATATTTATGTTACCAAAGGAAAGGTGATTGCATGAAATATGAATTTTCCACAACTGAAGAACTCCTTGAATTTTTAAATACTGAATTACTATCCGCAGCCGAAGCAGCAGAGGTATTGGAAATATCGAAAGTTCGTCTCGGACAATTGATGAAAGACGGAAAGTTAAAAGCAGCTAAAGACCAGCCTAAAATGTTCTTAAAAAGTGTACTGCTTGAGAAAAAAGATGAGCTTGAATCGCTTCGAAAAAAATATAGACCTTATGATGAATAAACAAAAAAGCCCAGGCTCAAAATTAATTGAGTACCTGGGCTTCGTCATTGGTATATGCGTGTTCTTTCGTTTGTTTACAATGACATTAATAGACTACTACAGTGTTCTGAACAAACACTGAACAATACTACTTGTTTCGTCGTTGTTGAATTGTAATGTATAACCCCACCAAACGATCCGTTGTCATTGCACCATTTTGTAAATCCTTCAAGTGTGATTCATGTATAATACCATCCTTCACAGCCTGTGCAATAAAGTTTTCTGTTTCAGTTTTCATAGCTGGAGAACCCGGATTCCAATTTGTATTTGCCACTGTAATTTCCTCCTTTTTGTCTTCCACAATTAATTGGACTTTCAATTTGCTGTTACTTGGTACAATTACTTGTCCTTCTAACTTATAGCCTTTAGGCATCTTCCAATTCGCTTTTACTTCAAAGTGTGGACGGTCAATGGCTTTTGTCCATGTTCCGCCCCATTCAATACCTAGCTTTTTCGCAATGGCTCCTACTCTACTTAATGTAGTGACATCATACAATGATTGTGGAGGACCAACAGCAATATCCCATGCTAGACGTGATTTATGGTTACTGTTTAGTGTCCATGTAACAACTTTCCCTGGGCGTGTCCTACCTTGTGCATACAGGTACTTTTGCCGCGCTTGTGAGCGATATGTTTCAGTGATGAAGATGTTCTTAATGCCCGCCTTGTAACACTCCTGAAATAGCAATCGACACGCAGTTTGTGCACCAGGTAAAAGCTCGGCTAAGTCTCGACATGTAGTTGTAACGCTTGTCATTTTGCATCATCCTTTTTCTCATCATTGTCAATTTGAAGTTGTGTAAATGCGTTAGATAAAAACTTAGGCACCTTGATTCCTAACTTACCAAGATTCTCAATCATACTGATTCCTTCCATACCGATAAGAAAAAGAATCATGGCATTACGCATGAAGTTTCCACTTTCAGTTGCTAAGTCTAATTGCACCGCAGCAATGACCATTAATATCATGGCAGTTTTTTTGAGTAAGCCCTTAAACGCCTTTTTACTCTCAATATTTTTATATGCAAATCCCACCATCAAGCCCAGTACATAATCAATAGCTAAAAAAATAATAAAGGCTTTAATTAAATGGTCAATTCCTCCAACAAAATAAGCGACCCATGCCATGGAGCCGCCAACGATTGATGTATATAGTGTATCTGTTTTCATCTGACACCTTCCTTTTCGTATAATAAAAGCCCTCCACAATTATCTGTGGAAGGCATAAAATCAATGGTTATTTATTTGACTACAAGCAGCTGTTACCCAAAAGCCAATTGTACTAATAAATAACAATGTTAAAATTGGATGCTCATATACAGCTTGCATTTCCTCACCTCGTTTTTGACAATAAAAATAACGCTAAGCTTATACTTGCGTTTTCTCTAACACTTCTTCAATTGGATTACCATAACCATCTAACCCTAACGCCTCTAGTTTTGTAAGTACTGGAGCTTTTAATTTCGCTGGCACACGTTCAATCGTTGAGCCTGTTTTGTCTGTGTTTGCAATTAACAATACATATCCATCTATCATTTTGCAGACCTCCAATTTTAGTTTTAATTTTATTTTTAACAACAGCGCTCTAAGCATTGTTGGATGTTCCTTTTAATGCAGCTACTTCTTCACGCAATGCAAGTACTTCTTCATAAACGCCTAATACAGCGTCGACAGTAATTAGATTATTTTGTTCTGTAACTGTAAACAATCTTGCTATTTTTTCTTCAAGTGTTTCAATTGGTTCGGGTTCAGTTGGTGTATTAATGTCAGGAGATTCTCCTGTATCTAGTGATTCAGTAAAATTTCCAGTTTCTACATCGTAAATGTAACCTTCTTTGATAATATCCTGATAATTAGTTATATCTACAACAATAATTGGATGTGAGAATTCTGGTAATATTTCATAATGACCAATATTCCTTACAACTTTATCAAGTACAATGGCTACTTTAAACATAAATATCACCCCCACTCAATGAGTAGTAAACCTGAATTACCAGCAGTTCCATCTTGCCCTTTTTCTCCATTCCCTCCGGGGATTCCTTGAATACTAACTCCAATTCCTCCATTTCCGCCTTTTCCTCCTGTTCCTCCTAACCCTGTATTTTCATTAGGTAATGAATAAAATAAACGGATGTAATTATTAATTAAAATTCTTTCAACAGAGGCATTATTTGCAAATGACATAGGTGTACCACCTATACCAACATTGCCCCCGCCATTATTTCCGTTAGAACCAGCATTACTTCCACTGTTTGAAGTTATGTTACAAACATACATATTTGGTAGTAAATTTATTGTTTTTTCATAAGTAACCCCGTTTGTTGTCATTGTAGTGTGATTCGTATAGGGACTACCTTGACCACCGACGCCACCTAACCCTGCTACATTAGCTGTACCTGTAAATGTTGAATTGGTCCCACCTTTGGCTTCTGATGCAGGTATATTACCTCCAGTGCCACCCATAAATGTTAGGTATGTGCCGAAAGATGTCGGTGTCCCATTTGAACCTTTTTGAGGTAATTGTCCTGAGTTTCCGGTTAAATTAATAACCCCAACTCCACCTTTGCCCCCAACACTAGCAGCACCACCTTCACCAATAGTTACAATTACTTCGGTTACATTTAATGGCACAGAAACAGGAATTTTAAAACCGAATGATCCATGTCCTCCATTACCTCCTCCGCCACCACCTCCACCAGAGCCACCTGGTTGATTACTCTGACTCCCACCACCAGCTCCACCACCAGCTCCTCCTGCACCGCCCCCGCCTGCTCCAAAGCCAGTTACTAGAAATCTAGTTACACCTTCTGGAATATTAAAAGTGTAGACACCAGGCTCAGTAAATATAGCGTGCCCTGATTTTTGAGCAACCTTAGAAGGTAATCCTTCAACGGTATTTTTCACTTCTTCAATTTGCTCATATGTTGGTAAATTTATTACATTTGGCATTACACATCCTCCTCGTAAATAAAAGCTACACAGTTTAACAATGGGTTACGTTGCAAGCCATATTTGTAGAGCTTGTTATCCTTACTATCTAGATATTTATGAGGCATACTAGCATCCTCATGGTCATTGAATTTATTTAATAAATTCCCATCTGCTGTTGTATTCAAAATATCTTTTACAGTGGCAAACCACTCGTCGAAGTTATTCTTACGTCCTTCTAGCCACGTGTAATACAATGCTTCTTCTGCCTGTCTCCATGCTTCAAAGTCCTTCTCCTGTGCATCAATCCATGCCTCTAGTTCACTAGTCACTTTGTTTTGCCATTGTAAGAACTCGGCTGCTTTTGTAACTGAATAATCATCAAACCATTGTTGGTACTGATTAAAGATTGAAGTTGTATCTACTTGATAAATTGGATTATGCATTAGACCACATAAGTTATTGTTTAATCGTGTATCCGTAATAGCAGCTTGATTAATTGTTAGGGCACCTTTAGCAATATACACATCTGCTAACGCTAACTCGTAGGCATCTGCATCACGCTTTAATGTTGGTGCAACAGGTGAAGCAGAGAGCACACCTTTCTTGACCTCCACACTCATCTTTCTTTGAATAAAATCTAATCGAATGACAATACGATCAATACGATTAAGTGTTGTATCTCCAGCGGAAAGAGCTAAATTATAATCCTCATCATTAATTAAATAATAACCATTGACCCACGCTTTACCTGGGCGAACAATTACACTCATTGAATCTCCATTTGCTCGAATCTGTAAGCAATCAGAAGGTTTAACGAAAATACCATTGCCAATAAACGTGGCAAAGTACTGGGCAAAATCTTCTGCTTTATATCGTCTATCTCCATTAATGGAGTTAAACATCCCAAATTTCATCATTACTACTTCACCATCCTTTTTATAGCCTGTGGAAGGGTAGGCACTGATTTACCAACCGTCACGTAGATGGATTTTCCATCTTCCTGAAATACTTCATCTGCTTGCATCACACGACTATTCATTAAAATTCCTAAATCATCATCTTTAATCGTGACTAAATCACCCAAGAAGAAATCTTCGTTGTATTTTGTATTTTCTTTGGTCACATCTAATTCGCAATCAAACCCGATGAACTCCGTATATTCTGCAATCTTCTCTTTGCCTTTAGCTACAAGTAAATTGTTGTATTCACCGTCTGGAATCGGTATCTGCTCACCGTCACCATCTCTTGTATCCGAAATCTCTCGTGCATCAATAAATATTTCACGTCTATTTAACCCTGTAATAGATGCCCCGATGCTCGCCATCTTACGAGCTGGACCTTCACCAGCACCGCCTATAAGAGCTGTTGTTTTTAAATCATTATCAGCATCCTCATACGTTCGCTTAAGCAAGTTACTACGATTCTTTGACAAGATAATACGAGGATTCAAACTTTGATTAATCGTTCTGTCTGTCCCTTCGTAAAAATCATATTTGAGTGTTCGTCCATCGAATAAACAGCGCATTCCAATATCATGAGTTGTACATAAATTTTCACACACCTCAAAAACTTGCTTATAGGATATTTGTTGTTGAATGGCTTTGCCGATATTCTTCACTGTAGCAAGTTTCACTTGGGCGATTTTACGAGTTGGGTCAGCAGGGCTAACCATCGTTTCGTTAATTAGTTGTCTCATAATCAATTCAGGAGTTGTGTAAAAATCATATTGCCTCCATAGTATTCTTCTATCGGTCCACCTTGTAAGTGAGTAGCATTTTATAACTAACTGATCCACACCATTACTGTCATCAAATTGGCGATAGTAAATATACATAGCCTCGTCATCATCTTGACGGAAAATAATATTACCCTTTTTCAGTTGTTCAATATTTTTAGGTGTTACATCTACATGTAATTCCGCCTCACTACCAGGACCATACTTTTTCCTCCACAGTAAATACGAGAAGTTGCCAATGTATCCTAGACGTTCAAATTTCTCATTACATACATAGAGCATCGCTACACCCCCACAAATTGAGGTGTGAAGTAAATAGACACCTCTAAATTAGATACAAATTCAGCAGCATCATAGCGAATCAGATTGTCTCCAACATCTACACTTAATTGAATATCGGAGTCATAAGAAAGATAATTGAAGTAATTTATTTGTTGGCCGTTACGTTCAAGGATTGCATATTCATCCCCACGTTTTGTATTAACAGTAACAACATCCCCACCTTTTAAGGTAGCTTCTATTTTTACAATTCTTCCTGTATCCACTACCTCGATGTACGGATTAACCACACTTCCAATAGCTTTAAATTGAATGCGTAAAGGGGATGCAGTATCACTATCATTGAATACATTAACCACGTTATTCGGTTCACGATAGCCCATTTCAATACCGTCTCCTTCCGCATCTATTTCAAGCTCAAATTCAAAGGCTGCCACCCACATAGCAATTTCATATTTTTGTTCTTCTGTGTACCACCAAGGATTGGGGCATAAAAACGAAATCATAAACTCTGGCCATATATGTTTACTGACGACAGGTGATTTTTCTACACGACAATCGATAAAGCGAGTGAAGTCACCGTTTGTGAACTCTAATGTAAACTTGTTTTTTGGATTAAAGAAACGAATTAACTTTTGCCGATTCATTTCTTTATCCTGTCGTCTCAACTGGCCCCCCACAACAATATTCCTTTCGCGAACACTGGAACCTTTAATGTTTGTGCCATCTTCGTTATAGTTTTTAACGTTATAAAATTCATTTTCTAACGAGTCAATACCATCTGCTGATTGCAAGAAAAAAGGACTCGTCACTGATATTTCTAATGACTGTCCCTTGTTATTGTGGAAGATTAATTTTTCATTAAAGCCAAATGATGTTCTCACATTTTCACCTCGTTATCAAATTTGTAATGCAATCTCTTTCCAACCGTTTTTGCTTAATCTAGCTGTTTCGTATGGATCAAGTGGCTTAGTACTATTCACTGTTAGGTTATAGTTATTTTCTGTATTGTGTGTTGTGGAAGACGATGTAGTTGCTCCTGGTCCCGATTTATAAGAACCATCTGTTACAGCTTTCGCTAATCGCTTAGTAGCTCCTGCAACCTTTCCAACCATATCATTGATACCCAATACAAGACCTTCACCAATATTCACACCATAACCACGCATAACACGTGATGGACTATGAATATCTAATGCTGTTGCAAATGCACTTGAAACAATAGCAGCAAGTGATTGTGCAGCATTAATTAGATCTGTTTGTTTAGACAGCATTCCATTAATTAAACCACTGACAGCATAAACACCGATATCAGGCATTTCACCCATTTCCGTTTTTACATTTCCTTTTAATGCAATCATACTGTTACGCCATTCATTTTGGTAAATACGTAACTGTTCAGAAGTTTTAATTTTCAACTCATTGATTTGTTTTTCTGTATTTTGTTTCAACTCTGTAAGCTCTGATTCAGTTTGCGTACGTGCTAGTTCATTCTTTGCCTTCCACAGTCCTGTGTACTCGGCTAATTGTTCCTCTGTCAAAGTATTTAATGCCGCTATCTCTGCACCAGCTTTAGGCCCCATTGCTTGTAATTCAGCGAGTAGCCCTTCGTTAATGCCCTTTGAAGCAAGACTCGCTATATTCTTCTGCCAATCTTCAAAAGCCGTAACTTGCGACTGTAAAGCAGCAATAAGAGTGGCACCGGTAACATCTCGTTTCTGAACCTCATCGAATAAACCAGCAAATGAATAGTAAGCATTTCTACGCTTTTCAAATTCGTCTTCATAAACCTTAGTTAATCGTTCTTCTTCTTTGATATAATCATCATTTAGTTTTTTTACGTTATCAACGTAAGTTTTATCAATGGACTCTTTTTCTTTATTGATACTTTCAGTAACTTTTTTATACATTTTTTGAACTTCAATTTTCTCTGCTGTGCCATCTTTAAACAGCTTTAATGACTGTTCTAAAATGTGTTGTTCAGTAGCCAATGAAAGTTCGTTTGATGAATCTTTGTCAGCAATGTATTGTTTAAGAACCTTCAATCGCTCACCAGACGCTTGTTCTTCTTTTTTGACCATATCAGACCAAGCTTTGTTGTTGACCTTTTTTAATTTTTCTTGCGTGTCTTGTTCAAGCTTTAAAAGTTTTGCATTCGCATTTTCTTTCAACTGTTGAATCTTGATATTGTCATTTGCTGTAGCACCTTTTTTCTTAGCGCTTATTGTGTTGTTTGCTTTTTTAAGATCTACACCTAATTTATTTTCAATTTCAAGTTTCTTTTTAGCTGCATCTTGTTGAATTTTAGTACGCTCTTTTTCAGCTTCATCCGCTATTTTAGTTACTTCAGCTTGGTTGGACTTTGTTGTATCAATTAGTAGTTGGCCAAGTTCTTTCATTGCACTTTCATTACGGGCTTGGGTTGATTCAATACCTACAGCTAGACCTTCGCCAGTCCATCTACCGACTTCCATCATGACACGAGATGGCGATTTAATCCCTAACTTATCTCTAGCCCATTTTGGTAATTTACTAGCTAATTCTTCAACTTTTTGTCTTACACCTTCAAACTTTTCACCAATCCCTTTAATTAAGCCATTTACAATATCTCTACCAATTTGAAGTAAATTGACTTCTTTAATTTTATTTTCTATCAAACTTTTTATTTCTTTCACTTTGGTTTCTAGAAGAGTCTTAGCTTCTTGAATACCATCAATTAGTCGTTTGATGATTTCACGACCTGTAGCTAATAATGCAACTCCTGCTACAGCTAAAGCCCCCAATGCAACATCAACAATAATTTCCCCTAACCTATCAAGTAATTCTGGTTTCTTTTCTGTAATACCATCAGATACCTTATCAATCATGTTCTTTCCCATGTTTTTTATTTCTGGCTTATCTGGTACTCCCTCAAACCATTCTTTAATTGCAGTCCACCATTCTTCAAGTTTGGTAGTGATCATTTCAGGAATTTCACTAAACCATGTTGATATTTTCGTCCACCAGTCTGATAACCATTTACTAATGTTAGTAGGCATATCTTCAAACCATTTTTTAAATGCTGTTCCCCACTCTTCTAGTTTTTTGGTTATTTCTTGGTATGTGTTAGTAAACCAATCAGTAATTGTTGTCCACCATTCACTTAACTTTTCTGCTATGGTTCCCGGTATTTCCTCGAACCATTTTTTAATGGCTGCCCCCCATTCTTCTAATTTGGTGGTAATTTTCCCTGGGATGTCAGTAAACCAATCTGAGATGGTCGTCCACCACTCATCGAATTGTCTTTTGTTTTCTTCGTTTTGTTCATCAGTCCATTTGAGTATTGCTACTCCCCATTCTCCTAGCTTAGCAAATATTTTTTCAGGGACACTAGTAAACCAATCAGAAATGGATGTCCACCATTCATCTAATTTAGTAGCTGTATTTTCAGGTAAGCTTGTAAACCAATTTGAAATGGCTGTACCCCATTCAATTAACTTTGATTCAATCACACTAGGTATCGATGTAAACCAATCAGTAATTGTTGTTTTAAGTTCTTCAAATTTTTCAGTAAACTGTTCTTGGATTTGGCTCATCATATACGACGCACTTGTTTTAACGCCATCGATCATACTTCCAATACCATCAATAAATCCTTGAATAATGTCTTTTCCTATTTGCACTAAATCAACATTTTGGAAATACTCCTTAACATTATCCATAATATTTATTGCGGTTTGTTGAATAGTTTCCCATGCACCTTTCCAATCACCCTGAATTAGTTTCATTACAGTTTGAATAACTCCAAGGATTACATCTAACGCATTACCCACTGTTAATTTCATCGTTTCCCAAGCGATTTTAAAAATACCTGTTACAACAGGCCAAACAGCTTCATATATCCCTTTGATAATCATCATTACTGCTTCAATGTTCGCTTTTATTTGTCCGAAATATAATTGAACTATTGCAGTAATTGTTTTACCGTTTTCTTCCCAAAACGCTTTGAATTGATCCATGATTTCTGTTGCGAATTTTACAGCATCATCAATGTAATTCTTTATCAAATTACTTACTGAAGAAAAAGCATTACTAGTTAGGTTCTTTATTTTTTCCCATGTATCTAAAACGCCTTCTCGGAACCAATCCACTTTTTTATAAGCTATAACTAACCCAGTTCCAATTGCTCCTATAGCTGCAACAGTTAATCCGATTGGTCCAGTTAGCGCGGTAAATACAGGTGCTAAAAATGATAGTTTAGCAGTCAGTAAAGCTACAATTCCGCCCGCCTCACCTATTGCTAATGCAAACGTTCCAACTGTAGAAACAATAGTCCCTATACTGGATATGAGTGTTCCAATCACAACAATTATTGGTCCTATAGCTGCGGCTATTCCAGCGATAATAACAATTAATTTTTGAGTGCCTTCACTAAGTGTTGCAAATTTTTCTATCCATGGTTGTATCACATCAAGTACGCTCATTACCATTGGTATCAAGATGTTACCTAAAGTGATTCCAATATCCACGATTTTATTTTTCAACATTGCCATTTGAGATGCCGTAGTAGCATATCGTTGTGAAGCTTCGTTTGATAATGCTGTATTTTCTTTCCATGCATCTGTGGACGTTGCTACCGCGGATGATAGTAAATCACTAGCTCCGGCCATACGCATCATTACATCTGATTCGTATATACCTTTGATGCCCATATCCTCTAGTACTACTGCAAGGTTTTCACCACGTGAAGAAATAGTGGCAAGACCCTTGATAACAGCATCTAAACCATTGATAGCACTTTCGTCATAAAGCTTCTTAAATTCACTACTAGACATTTGAGCGACTTCTGCCCACGTTCCTAAAGCTGCTCCACCATCCATTACGGCTGTTTGCATCTTTTTAAGCACAGTTGTCATCGCAGTACCACCCATTTCAGCTTGTATACCTAAACTGGACATAGTACCTGCTAACGCCATAATTTGCGCTTCTGACATACCTACTTGTTTACCTTGCGCTGCTAGACGCATTCCCATAGACATGATTTCTGCTTCGGTTGTAGCCATTGTGTTACCTAGTCCAACAATCGAAGAACCTAAACGATCAAAATTGTCTTGGCTCATACCTACGATATTGGCAAAACGAGCAAACTCTGTAGCTGCTTGTTCGCGTGTTAAGTTGGTGGATTCCCCTAAATCAATAATCGTCCGCGAGAAAGATAAAATTTTATCTTCTGCAATTCCTAATTGACCTGCTGATTCAGCCACTGCAGCAATATCTGATGCACTTGCGGGTAGTTCCTTCGCCATATCACGTATGCCTTGTTCAAGTTTTTTGAATCCTTCTTCGCTTGTATTAACAGTTTTACGAACACCTGCAAAAGCTGATTCAAAATCAACGGCCGCTTTAAATGCACCTGCACCTAATGCAGCAATAGGCGCAGTTACCTTCATCGATAAGTCTTTACCTAGTGAAGAAAGATTGCCCCCTATGGCTTGCATTTTGTTACCGACTTCTTGTAATTGTCGACCTGCTTGTGTCCATTGGGAAGATTGAACACGCAATTCTTCTGTTACCTCTCCGAGTTGTCGTTCCAATCGATTGTATTCAGCTTGTGCCTGGTTAACAGCGTTTGCTTGTCGTTCAATTGCAGCTTCTGACGCTGTTCCACTAGCTACTAATTCATCATAACGGCGACGTTGCTCCTGTAGCTTTATACTTGCCGCATCGAATTGACGAGTTAGAATGTTCTGCTTCTGGCCTAAACCTTCTACGGATCTACCATAAGCATCTCCTCTTTCCGATAAAGCCCTTAGTTCACTTCCCATTGCTGTCATTCTTCTATTCACTTGGGCAATTGAGCCGTTAAAATTAGCTGCATTTAGACTAAGACTGACTTCTAAAGAACCGATTTCCGCCATATATTCTCACCGCCTTCTTGGCAAAAAATAAAAATCACAACCACGAAATTTCGTCGGCTGTGACTTCTTCTATTTCTTCATATTCATCTGAAAGCTCAAACCAAAAATGGATGTCCATTTCATCGATTTCATGTAATTTATAGCCCTCTTTCAACAGGCTTCTATAAAACTGTTTAATACTCTGATATGGACTTCTTACTTTCCCTCATTATCTGTGGAGGGCTTAGTTTCTAATCCACCCATATTAAGTACGCTGTTAAATACTCGCATGATTTCATCTTGGAAATTACCAGTTTCTAGTCCGTCCCATAATTCATCCACAGTAAATTGATTGTCAAAGACATTAACTATAAAGCCCATCATTTCATCAAATGTTACTACTGAAATTTCATTACCTTCTTTGCGCATTTCTTCATTCATCTTTAGAGCATTTCGGAAAATACGTGCCTTGATAAAGTCGTTTGTAAAAGTTTTTTCTTCATTGTTAATTCGTAATGTGATTTGCATGTTTCATCCATCCTTTTCGTTAGTTACGTAATTTTATTTAAAAGAAAAGAAGCCCTCGAAAGGACTTCTGTATTAAGGAGTAGGAACGGTTGGTTCAGTAGGTTTTGCAACTGAAGCAAAGAATGTTTCTGCCGTAGCTGTTACCCCTTCATCGCGCGTATCAACTGTATGTTTGATATTCCCGTCAATTAACGGTAAAGCTTCACCACTAAATGGATATACTTTATAGTTTGTTTCGCCTTTTTTACGTGTTGCATTGGATTCTTCACCCGGCTTTAATTTTGCTTTGAAGAACCAAACCAATTTAGATCCTGATTCAAATCCGATAGCAATAGCATTAGGTGAATCATTTGAGTTGGTGATAATACCACCTTCTGCAGACATTTTATGTCCATACCAATCAACTAAAACTTTCGTTGGTAAATCAGCGGTTTCACCTGCAATTGTAATGGAATCCATTTGTGCTTCTTGGTCCACTACGCGATCCCCAGCATCTAAGGATGCCTCTGAAAAGTTAGGTGTTAGTGTTAATGAAATGGGCATCGTTAATGTTTTAACGTCACCCCATGTTTCAGTTTGTTCATTTGTCATTAAAGCATAGTGGATTCTTTTTAAACTAATTTTTTGCGGTTTTTCATTTACCGTTGTCGCTGCCATTTACATGACCTCCTATTGTTTTAATATTCATCAAAAAAGACGAATCGCAACACTTTGTTAAAGTGCGAATCGCCTTCTTGTTTTGGTGCATCGTATTCAAATGTTCGTTCATAACCTGCTGATTCCATTAATCTTTTAATGCCCTCCACAAGTTGATAGTAGTTTGTTTTCGACCAAACGTTTACTTGAATAAGTCGCTTTATTTCAAACTCTACATCCGCTGCTTCAAGGGCTGGATTTGCATTAACTTCTAAGAACGTAATATATTGATTAGGAATTTTCGAGCCTGTTGGAACGCTGTTAAAAATGACTGGCAAATTTAAAGACGTAAGTGTATTCGGAATATGTTCAACAATATCAATCATAATCTCAACGCCTTTCTAATTTCATCAGCCATAGCATTTATTGCTGTTTCCTTACTTCTTTCAAGGCCACGAGTGAAGAATGGATTCGGTGCTGTAGCACCCCATGTTACTAATTGATGATTGCCGTTTTTAAGAGCGTATTTACTACCTGCGGAACGCCCGAACTCAACTAAATGCGAATGATAAGCTCCTCCAGTGTGAACCTTAGCTTCTCCATCTCTTGCACGTTTAGCTTTTATGTTCTTCTTTAATGTTCCGTCATCTACAGGTACTTCCTCAATAACAGCTTCTTTGACAATTTTAGCAGCCTTATTAAGCGCTCTATTTTCGTCTTCCTCTTCTAGTGGCAAATTCATTAAGTTCTGTAGTGTTGCTTCCATCCCATTAAGTTCTAAGCGCACTTACAACACCTCCGTAACAATGATTGTGAGCCATTGGTTACGTTCGTCATCATTCACTAACGATTCAATTTCATAAAACTTGCCTGCTATTTCAACCCGCATTTCTTCATGAATATCGTTTCGATAGCGAATACCCACAATCCGTTTACCTTGCCATTGTGTAGCGTCTGAATTAAAAACTTTGTAACCTTTTTGCGATTTTACTTCTGCCCATAATTTTTTATACGGTGTCCAATCTTGACTCGGCCAACCATTTACGATTTGCCCTGGTGGGTTAAAGAATGTAACACGTTTATTTAATCGAGCAGCATTATTGTTGTACTGATAATTCATTAGGATTCACCCACTTCAACTGCAGAATCATCGACTGTAAACCATAAGGAATGGGCTGTTGTGCCGTTTTAATTGTGGATGGCGTAATTGCTATACGATTCTCATAAAAGTGTGTAGCGAGCGTCATAATGGCTAATCGATGCTGTGCAAATACGTCTTTGCCCTCCACACTCAAATAGTAGTCAACTGGTTGCTTAACCCCTGCATTTTCAAGGTAAGATTGTGCTGATTGAATAAAAGTAGAAAGGGAACGATTTTCATCATCCCCATCAATTCGTAAATATTCTTTTAGTTCATCAAGTAATTGCATTAAGCATCACTCTTTTCATCTGTGGAAGGCTCTTTAGGTGCTTGCTTTGCAGTAGCCTTTTTAGGCTCTTCTACAGCTTTTAAGAATGCTACCCCATATTCTTCATGGATTTCTGTTAAAGACTCAGCACGTGCCTTGACGAGCTTTTCACCATCGGCTGGATAAGGTTTCCCTACTTCATAAACATGGCCATCATGGTATTTTTCTTGAAATCGATTAATTACTTCATACTGCATTTAATTCACCTTCTTTCGTTAAAATAAAAACCCCTATTCCTTTTATTAAGGAGTAGGAGTTACTTTCGCGATACGGAATGCAGACTTTAATTTAATACGGTGGTCAAACCATGCTGTTAAAACGAAAGCATTTACGCCTGTCTTAACATCTTTATCTGTTTCGTAAAGTACATTTAAATCGTAGTTTAAGTGTGCGTATGAGAAGTCACCAACAATTGGTTTTGTTGCAGCGTCCACAAACACGACTGGCTTACCTAAAATTTGCTCTGGTTGTGCAGCGTATAATGTTGCATTACCATTTGCTAATGTTTCAATAATTTCCGAGTAATCAGCAAAAGTCATAACGATTTTTGCATTTTCTCGATAATCTTCATGTAAATCAGCGATAGCAGCTTTAATAGCTTTATAAAGATTTGCACCTTCTACTTCTTTGATTGCATTTTGCGTTGAATAGAAGCTCATGTGCTCTTCACCAGCTTTTGGTGTTGCTGCAAACTGTACTTTCTTTTCTTTTGCAGCTAAACCAGAACGTAATGAATTTTCAACATGTGAAACTAAGTTTGTATGTGTCCCTGCAAGAACAGTTTCAGAAACCCCTGCAAATACTTTGGATTTAAAGCGACCAAATGTCACTGTTGAACCTTCTAGCTTTAATTCCTTAGCTGTCTCAGTATCTGCGATGAAATTGTCGTCATCAATTGTGTACGCCAGTTTAGGGATTTCAAGGTTGACAATGTTAGTAACCGTAATCAACTCACGCATTGGATTTTTAACCATTGGTTCAGTAATGATTTCTTGTGCAACTGTTTTAGGTAAGAATTTTTCACCACCAGTTGCTGGATTTGTGTTATCACCCAATGCAGCATAAATTTCATGTTCAACTGGCTGATTACGCACCGTAGAGCGTACTAAAGAGGCAAACGCCTCTGTGCGTTTTTGTTTCGGATCATCAATCTGTGCTAATGAATTTTGAGCAAACTTCGCCTTTTGTTCTGCCTCTATTTGGTCATGCTGTGCCTTGATTACATCAAAACGTGCTTGCATATCGGCTTTTTGTTCTTGTAAGCCTTTAATTTCCTCACGTGTTGCTTGTGGATCAATAGCTTTCGCTGTTAAATCTGTATCAATTTTCGCTACTTGTTGACCAATAGTAGCCATGTTTTGTTTTAATTCGTATAATGTTGGCATTTATATGCCCTCCTTTAGATTAAATTTAGTGAATGTAAATAAGTAAGATTCGCCTTAGAATCTGCAATAATGTTTTGTCTTTCTTCTTCAGTAAGAGCTTCTTCACTTGGCTTTACCAATGCTTTTGGAAGGTTTTTAAATTGTTTTGTCTGCTCATTTGATAAACAAGCAACAGCCCTATTCGCACCTTCTACAACGTCACACAAACCAATATCGTAAGCTTGTTGAGCTGACAACCACGTTTCTTCATCCATCATTCGTTGTATTTCTTCTTGCGAAGTCTTACCATCGATTTTTGACATATAAGTTTCAATTTGCATGCCATTAATTCGATCTAAATCATCCGCTACTTTGCGTAATTCACTAGCATTACCGAAAGCCCCTGTCATTGCATTATGAATCATCAACATTGCATTCGAGGGCATTCGTACTTCATCACAGCAAGCCACAATATCACTCGCAATAGATGCTGCTAACGCGTCAACATGAGCGATTGTACGTGCCTTATGCCGTTTCAGCATGTTTCCAATGGCGATTCCCTCAAACACTGAACCCCCCGGACTATTTACGTATATATGCAGTTCACTGACGTCACCAACAGCATCTAGTTTTTCTTTGAAAACCACTGATGACATTTCGCCATATTCTTCCCATGCCCATGGAGTAATTTCTCCCAAAATAAAAACATCCGCTGACTTACCATCAACCGATGCTTTAACATCAAAAAATGTTTTCTTTTTACTCATTCTCATTTCCACCTCCTTCCACAGTTGAAGCAGTAGCAGTGGACTTCCGCAATGCAGGATCCATTTCTTGTGGATATAAGTCTCCAGAAATCCAAAGTACATTCGCCTTACCACCCATAGGTGCTAAATCTTCAAGCATCCGTACCTCATCTGGCTTCATTGCGCCACTACGTAACATAGCTTGATAGAAATTTGTACGCGCTGCAGTATCTCCTCGTAAAAGGCCACCAAGGTTGAATTTAAAATACATACCTTGCTTTCGGTCTGCTTTCGTAAGTAACTTTCGATTAAATTCATGTTCGTATTGTCTTACGATAGGCAACAATGTCATGTTTACGAATTGAATCATTAATTGCTCATTGGACGCCATTGTTCCGCCTTCTACATCATTTAAGAAGGACACAGGCACATTAAAAACATTGGCTACCCTTGAGCGCGTTATCCGCTCTGATGCCAATGTATCTGATGCAAAATATTGTTTTTTGATTGGATCAATTTCAACACCTGGTTCTTTAAATAGAATACCCCCATTTTCAGAGTAAAACCTTCTAAAGTCACCAATAATTCGATTCCTTTTTTCTTCATCAACATTTGATGCATAGCTCAATGTAAAAGATTCTTTTTTCTCCATTTCCGAAAGCGAAAACTCTTGGACTGCCTTGTCGTATTTAATGGTATTGGCTAATACTTTTAATGGCGATAACCCCCGTATGCGCGCAGGCCCTCGAATATGCTTAACATGTACCATGTCTGTATTTGCTACAAATATCGTCCCTCGCTCTCCTTGGACTTGGTACCACAACAGACCATCATCTTTGTTTATAAATTCAGTAACACATGATGGGTCCAGGGGAACAATTTCATTTGGTCGCATGCGTATATCACGCAAAATAATCGCGTAACCATTCCCTGTTTCATTTCTACTTACTTCTAAAGCATTTAATAAATCAAAGCTACTCATATTTTGGTTTGGTTCATTTATGAGTACATCTGAAATATCGTTTTGTATCACATCATAATTTTGATGTAATTTAATAGGTAATGCCGAAATGGTATTAGCAAGGCGACTAATAACACTAAATATGGTTTCATTTGTTGCTAATTGGCTGTTATCGATACCCCAAAAGGTTCGTCCAAACCAATTGGAGAAATCCCATGTGGAACCCTTCCAACCTGTAGTAGCCCCCGCATATGCCATATAGGCAGAAGTTTTAATTCGTTGCCATAGTTTCAATTTTTTCACCTCCCCCTTATAAATCATGAATTGAAATAAAGCTGATATTGCCTTCTCCACTTTCGAATGTTGCGTATCTAGCTTGAACAAAAGCAGTTATAATGGCTGCTACCGGGTCAATTCTTTCTCTAGATTTTGATTTTGAAAGTTTAATACTTTCATTGGCTGCCATTTCAGCAATTGCATTACCGACTGCCCATGATAATACCTTATCGCCTACATGGGTAATTTTCTTTTGATGATCATTATTTTGATAAACATAATCTCGAAATTCTTTTGTTGGCTCTGATAATGTAGGGAAACCTTGACGAACTTCAACAATTGTTAGCCCATAGTTAGCCATGTTTTGAGCAAACTGCGTGGCACCGTATGGATCGTAGCAAAATAGAATTACATTCAATTCATTGTTATTGATAAAATCCATTATCCATTGCTCTACGAAACTATAATCTACTACTGCACCTGGTGTAACATCCATCCAACATTCTTCTATCCACACATCGTATGGCACTTTATCTTTCGCTCTACGCTCTGTAAGTGCTTCTTCAGGCATAAATGAATGTTGTCCAACATGAAAGCCATAGTCAGTAGGGAAAACATATCCTACTGAAGTTAAGTCAATCTTCTTCGATAAGTCGACCCCTATATAAACATCACGGCCATTCATCTCAAAAGATTCTATTTCCCCAGCTTTCCACTTATTCGCGGGTATGTAGCCCCCTTCTTTCATATCCACCCATACATTCATTGTTTTTGTTAAAAAGGATCGCATCTTTTCCGGAACATCCAAAGCTGTTTTTAAATCAGAACGAATAGAAGCAAGTCCTTCTTCATATGTAGCTACAATAGGATTTGCCTTTATCCAATTACTCTCGTCCTTTATGTCATCCCCTGGATCTAATTCGCAAATGATGCCAAAGTAATCATCATTCTCTGTATCATCATAAGGATTTAAAATTCGAGATACATACTCGTACTCAACAAAGCACGGCCGACTTAAATCAAATCCCGCTGTGGTAATAACAAACATTAGTGGCTCTTTACGAGCAACCATCCCTGATAACAATACATCGTAAATTTCAGACGTTAGATGATTATGATATTCGTCCACAATGCCTACTGACGGGTTTTTACCATCACCTGTTTTACGAGTCTCACGGGATAACGGAACAATGACAGAACCGTTGTTAAAGACTTCAATTTTCCCGTATGCTTCTTTCCATCTTCCGTCCAAAAGTTCACTTGAATTAATTCCGTCACGAACTGCAATATATACCTCATCCGATTGGTCTTTTTGCCATCCAGCAATATACATACGTTGTTTTTCATTGCCTAGGAATGCAATGTATGAACCGACAATTGCTAAGAACTGTGATTTCGCATTTTTACGTGCGAGTTGTATATAAACCTTACGGAAACGACGAGCACCATTTCTCTTCTTTTTAAAACAAAAGATATTTACAGATATGAAGAGTTGGAAATCATTTAACTCAACCTTTTGACCAGCCAATACACCTTCAACATGTTCAAACTCATTTGCCCACCAATAGAAATCCTCGGCCACTTCTTCATCAAAATAAAAGGGACTGTCATCACTTTGACAATCCTCATAGTCTTTTAAGAAGCGTTGAATGGCCCATTTATGTTTAATACTAGCTTTAATTTTTCCACTCAGAATATCATCACAATAATTAAATACTCGTTCTAAAACCCAATTCATAACCTATCACCAAACCGCTTCTGCGCCTCGCTTTTGCCTTCCACAGTTGAAGGGGAAGGGATAACCAATTTCAAGCGAGATGTAATAGTAAGACCAAGATCAGCAGCTGCAGAACGACATTCGTTAAACAATGTATTTTTGGTACGCTGTAGTTTTGGGTAATCCTCATTTGCAATCACTATTTTCTTACCGTTTTCCTGCTCGATTGTTTCAGTTGGTTTTATTTTTCGTATATCTTTCACCAGCTGTAAATACTGATGTTTTGAGTCCAAGTATCTTGCTAATGAATCAATATCAAGCTCACTGAATATTTCAAGGGCAACCAGCTTTTCAGCAATATCAGCAAACTCTTTCTTTTGCGCTGCTGTTAAATACGACGGAATTTCAATGTTTTCTGTAGGCCCACGCATCTTTTCTTCATGATTTTGACGCTTTTTTATCTCATCCTTTGTTAAATGTTTTGAACGCCCATTTCCTAGAATCACTTGCAACGGCTGCTTATTTCGACCTGCCATACTATCACCTCACTTTCATATTTCGTTAGATTTCCGAAAAAATATTTTAAAAACGGGTTTTTCTGCACGCTTTTTTGGCATCCGGTGTAAGTTGTTTGTGATTTTCACACAATTCAAGAGGGGGGCTATCCCTCTTTTCTCTCCGAACCTGTCTTCTTGTTGTGGCATGACTGACAAAGTAGTTGTAAGTTATCTTCATCTAATCTTTTATTCCAGTTTTGTTTGATTGGAATGATGTGGTCGACAATAGTTCCGACTGTTATTCGTTTTTGATTTAGACATTCAATACACAATCCGTTATCACGAATCCGAATTAAATCCCGCGCTCGTTTCCACGCAGATGAATGGTAGAATTGTTTGCTTTGATCGCTTCGGTGATACTTATCGTAATAACGATTGTTTTCTGCTTTGGCTGTCTTATGTTGGTCACAGTAGCCATCTCGAGTTAGCTGTCCACAAGCAGGCTTGTTACATGGTCGTAAAGGTTTACTGTTCATGTGTTGTCATCTCTTGCTTGATGATGTCCATGCGGTTCTTGATGTCTGCCTTTAGCTTGGACTCCTCATGCTTCAACTGCTCTAGCTTGTCGCCATCAGCCCACTTCATCTTGCGGTGTAGCTCTCGCATCTTTGATTGAAGCTTGCGTATTGATTCGTCAGTATAAAAACAGACATACTCACGTCCACAGTTAGGACAGGTGAAGTATGTCTTCTCAATTGAGTTATGAAGTTTGTCTACTTTGAAGTGTTGCACATAGAACTTGTGACCGCATGACTTGTTGCACTTAGCAAAGATTGGTTCCATCGTTCAGCCCTCCCGTATTTTGTTTGTTGATACAGTGCGAATACATTCTGAATCTTTATCGAAATACTTCACTGTAAAATTATGTTGTCCTGATGATTTGCAATCTTTAGTTTCATAATTGTATTGAAGGTCAATGATGGCATCAATATCTTTACCATTCAATTTAATCTTCGGTGGTTTGTTGGCTGAACTCATCTCAATGGTAATTTCGTTTGCCATTAAGTTCGTAAACAATGTCTTAAATTCTTTATATCTACGTTCTAGCGCTTGAATCGTTTCTCGATTAAGTTGATACTCTTCTTGCAACAATTTAATTTCCAAATCATATCCACCGAAATAATGAAATGCCCCTTCTTCGAGTTTTACTTGGCACTCCTCGATTCGTGTTTTTATTAACTCATTTCGTGCTTTTAATTTTTCGACTGTAAAGTCTTCTGGTTTGATGTAAAACATACAATCATCCCTCCACAATTAAATGCTTTTCATACATTCTTTTAGCTTTTAATAATCGTTCTCTTTTCTTGCTATGCTTGGTATATTTAAGAGCTGTACAGATATCGTCATACCGTTTCTTAATGATTGGTGAACTGAATGTAATATTTATCTGAGAATATAATTCTCGTTTCTCAAATTGTTTAATGTATCCACAGTTCAGTGTTTCTTTTCTTTTAAATACTTGGGCTATTTCGGTAATTCCTTTAACGAACCTTCCTACAATTGCTTTACCACATGATTCAAACAACTCTTTATTGTTCATTTCCTCACCCTCCACAATTCATAGTTATAGCTTTGGTACATCATGTACCAGACCTTCACAAAGCATAATAAAAAGCCACACCATATTAGATGTGACTTCTTATATATATTTCTAATAATCAAGTAAACCTAAATCATAAGCTTCTGCCCATGCTTCGTTATGTTCTCTTTCTTCTTCTTTAGTAAATTCAAATCTAGCCTCAGCGATATAAATATTATAAGATTTTATATGTCTATTAAAGAAAATATCCACTGCATTATAACAAAACTTTAATTCTGTAATTAGTTTAGTAAGTTCTTCTTCATTTAGTTTCAAATTAGAATGCATTAGTTTATTTCTAGTAGTATTTAGATTTAAAATAGCATGATTCATATTGACATCTATTTCTATATCGCATAAATACTCTAGACGTCTTAACGCTTCTTTTAATGAAACGGTCTGTAGATTCGGATTTGCTTCAAAGATATCTTTTTTATTTTCTTTTTTCATTTTTACTTTTGCATTTTGATACTTGTCAATATCGCTAAACATTAAAAACGAATTTTTCTCTTCCAACATCACTTTCAATAAAATTTCAATACCATGATTCAAGAAAATTACAGCGTCTTTTAATGTGTGGTCAACCCCTTTAACAAGTTCATCTATTTTTTCAATACATTCATGCGCTTTTTTTATTGAGTCTGTACCATTTTCGACTAAAGAAAATCCTATAATTTCTAGTTCTCTTGCTTTTCCAAAAGGTATTCCCATATTTTATTCCCCTTCCTAATTATCTAAATGATAATGTAAATGGAATGGATTGTCATTATAAAAAGAGACTACCAAATTTAGCAGTCTCTCATTCTCTAGTGTTGACGACTCCGCAATCGTCTTATTAAGTTAAATGCTTGTTATTAGCAACACACGTACAAGCGAACGTGTTTATTATTGTAGATAATATTTTTTAACGCATTTCCGTGCGCTTTTTGATACTCCTATAATATCTCGATTAATCAATAGGTTCTATAATTTAATTACAACTTAACATTACATTAAGTTAGGTTTGGGATAGTATAATCATTCTATTCAGTAACTTAACATTCTGTACATGCAATGTATCCAGGATACTTATGTGTTCGATTTTGGATTACCCAATCAAATGTAACTTGATAACAGTCTCCAAAATCAGTTTGCCCTACATAGTCCACGCCAGCCATATTGGCTTCGTCATCTGTAATGTCAGTTGCTTCCCAATACATCGTATCTGTCAGTGGAACTTCTCCCCAATCATTAAAAGCTTCTTTTAAATCATCCATAGGAACTCCAGATTGTTCATGATAAAAAGCTAGGGCTTCGTCCTTTGAATAGTGAGCTATCCATTGATAATCGTCCATGCGGAACACTTTCATATTCATTATTTTAAAAGCATCGTTCAGTGCATTTTGCTTTTCCTCAACTGTAAACTCATTAATGTTAGCCATTTCCATTCTCCTTTTCTATTAATTATTTTCTTTCAATCATCCATTTACACTCTCAGCATATTTATACTTAACCATCTTCATAATCTGTGCATGCTTGTTGTAAATATAATTCGGACTTTTATCTAACTCATCAGCAATGGAAATGAGCGTTTTGCCTTCCACATGATGCTTGTACAGTATCTGATTATCCAACCCTCTGAATGAGCTAATCAGATTTTTCATTTCTTCTAAATCATTCATTTTATGCGCTAATTCTTGTTCAGCGGCTTCAATAATTTCCTCTAATTGAGCACCATGGCTTTCCGAAGTTAATTTTACTTTTGTTAAATCACCATGTACCCAGCGCTTCAATTCCTTCTTATTACGTTCTAAATTAAATTCGATGCCTGCAATTTCATCCTCTAATTTTTGATAGTTTTTTAACCACTCGTAATGCATGTGCAGCACCTACCTTGTTTGTTTATTTCATTAATCAAGCTTTACTAATCGTCTTCCTTTTCTATCACTAGTACGCTTTTTATAAGTTGGTGACATGTAAAAAAAAATTGTCCTTTCACCAACTTTAAATTGTTCTGCTAACTCCTTAATAGTTCCAACTGATAGTAGTTCATCACCTTTGTACAATGCGTATTCAGTTGCCATGGAATCACCACTTTCCTCTATAAATTTATTTCATAAACACTACCCAATGTGTCTTACTGCGTTTATCCCCGAATAACGGTTTGTGGCCAAAGCAGTCCAAAACCTCTCGTAAAGAAATTTGGTCTTCGTTCCATTTGAATATCAATGTGCCATTTGGTTTTAGTACACGCATACATTCATCAAAACCTTGCATCAAATCCATTCTCCAAGAAGCTTCATTCAATTTGCCGTATTTTTTAACTAGCCACGAATTATCTCCAGCACGTACTAAGTGCGGCGGATCAAATACCACCATGTGAAAACTGTCATCTTCAAACGGCATGTTACGGAAATCAGCGACAATATCTGGTTTCACAACTAATCGGCGACCATCACACAATGTAGCTTCTTCTTCACGAATATCCATGTATAACGCATCCTCATTTTGCTTATCGAACCAAAACATCCTGCTGCCGCAACAGGCATCTAAGACTCGTTGCATTCCACTCACCCTTTCTACTGCACCGTATCCACGCGCTTTTTACTATCCTCAACATTGAATTTATCTGGATAACGCATTTTCAATTTATCAATGTTCATTTCGCAAATTTGTTCTAGTGATGAATCGTAAAATCCAGCTAATGCAATCAAATTTTTAATTAACATTTTTAATGCTAAAACAACCTTACTTGAATTTAATTCATGTCTATGGAACACGAATTTTTTCACTTGTTCTGAAATCTCACCGGATAGGATGATGATTTTGTCTATTATGCTTTCTCTTGTGCCTTCCACAGTATAATTAGCAAGTGGTTCGTATATTTCTCCTAGGAAGGTTAAAAGTCCAAATGCGTAATGCGATACATCACCAATTTCCTTTAGAATTGCTTCACGATCATTAGCAGCACTCAATACCTCGACACACTCACCAATCAAGCCTAAAGCATAATTAGTTATGCCATGTTCTTTATGAATATGGTTTTTCGGTACACCTTGAAATGGCATTGTTCGTTTTGATAACTCTTGAAATTTATTTAGATTCATTGTTTAACACTCTCCAATTTTTTATTTCTGAAATTTACTAGAAAATCAACCTTATGCGTCATTTCTAATAACTCGGATTTGAATAGCTGAACGATTAAATCATTTTCTTTGATGCCAGAATCAATCAATTTTTTTATTATGCAATTGTAATAAACCATCATATCCATAGCTTCTTCAATAGCATGGTCAATCCATTCAACTAATGAGTAATCATTAATATCTACTGTTTTTCTGTACTTAGCTAAACCTTTTGCAGTTTGATTTATAAGTACTTCTTTCGCTCTCTCCGATTGCAATAATTCACCAAGTTCTCGTAACACTGGATTAGCTAAAATTTCATCTTCAATTGACATTTATACGGCTCCTCTCTTTAGTCTAGTTGGTGGGTTTTTAATATTATTTTTCGTTTTCCAATTAGATAAAGTAGGTGGAGAAACCCCTATTTTCTTGGCAATATCCTTGTCTAGCATATTTTTAGATTTATAGTACAAATATTCTTTGACAGTCAGGTTTGCTTTGTTTTCAAAAGTTAATTGTTCATCATCTGATTGAAATAAATAATACTCTTCAAGAACTTTGTTATTTCGTTTACCTAACAACCGATTAAGTTTCTTCCCATGCTGTTCAACCTTCTTGCAATGAACACACGTTGTCTTTTTCGAGTTATTGTTATTACATTTGCAAAGCACCAATAATTTATCAATTTCTCGCAATACTTCTTTACGTTTATTGAGTAAATCTGCATCCATGTATATTACACACCCCTCTCTCAATCCAGCCCTCGTTTAAATACTGCTGAATCTCTTCGAAATCGTAAGTTATGATTATGCTTACTTCTTAAATCCTCCTGCAATCTGACTAGGCTTCAACATAATTACACGTTTCGGATACCCGAATTTTTCTTTTACTTCATCCTTAGTCATATCGTGTTCAGATCTACAATGAACTTTTGTAATTACTTGACCAATGTGATTACAGCCTTCTACTGGACATCTCAAAAGCTCGTTGCCCTTTGAACTCCAAGTTGAATTTACAGTCATTTTCCCACCTCATTTGCTGTTTTTGGGTATAAAAAAGAGAGCCCCAATAATTAGAGCCCTCTATTCAATTGTTTATTCTGTCAATTGCTGGTTGACTTCATCTATGTTCATTTGGTTATCAGGGATAGAATTGTCTTCCTCATCTTCCTTAGATTCGTAAAATTCATCGATGGACATTTGAGATGGTTGGATTTCTAATTTAACGTTGTTCCCAGCGTATTTATAAAGCTCATAAACCTTTTTGGAATCACGTTTTACATTAAATTTAAGTACCGTTTTCTTATCATCACGTTGAATCGATACAAACTCTGCTCCTACGCCATCTTGATCTTGAACTTTTAAAATAGCAATCGTACCTGGTAGTTTAAGAAGTTCGTCAGCATGCGGTAGTTCATCACTTAGAACATGGAACATTAAGACCTCTTTTTTGTCATCCTTTTGCATCTTTTTGAATAAAACGTTTAGTTGAATGTTTGTCATTTGAATTTCTCCTTTATTAGCCCAATTTTTGTTTTTTGCGTTCTGCTCTTGCTTTTTTTAAAGCATCTAATTCAATCCAGCCACCATCAATTTTTGAGAAAGTTAATAACTTTAATTTAAATGGATAACGGTACTCAAATAGCTTTTTCTTAAGCTTGAAATCAGCTGTTTCAAATCCTTTAATATCAATGACTTCAATTCGATTGTCAGGATAATGCACTTCGAAATCTGCCTTGTATTTGATAGGCAACACTTTTTTTCCGTCCTTTGTGTAACCCTCAAATACGATGTACTCCTTCTGCATTAAGAACTCGCTAATAATACCCTGTTGCTCTAATTGCTTTAAATAGCCGTAATAACTTGCTTCAATCTTGCTATCAAATGTAATACCGTCTACCGTGACTTTCTTGTTGTTATATTTGCTTCTAGTTTTAGTTATCATTTAGCACCTCGACTATTTTGCTTTTAGGAAAATCTCATAATCATCTATTTCAGATTTCCCTTCATACACATGGTTAGCTAGATATGTGTCTCTATATCCAAGAAATGTGCTCGCTCTACTCATACTCCTAAAATAAATAGGTTCATGAGTTTCTTTGTGGACTAAAATCACCTTTTTTGCAGTTTTAATTAGTCCTGTATCAAAAGCATGATTATTATTTTCTTTGTGATTGCACCATTCAAGGTTAGTAACGTCATTATTTAACCTATTACCATCGATATGATTGATATAGTCCTTACCCTCAACTTCAGGAATGAATGTTTTTGCAATCAAACGATGTACCAGCCATGTTTTTTCTTTTTTATCTTTATAAAGAGATACTCGACAACTTTTGTCTTTACCTACTTTTTGTTTTAGTACTCTACCTTTCCAAACCCTACGCCCGTGTTTAACGGAATGCGTGACCTTTTCATCTTTCGAACGAATTTGTCCTGTATTACTAGCTTCATAGATACCTTCGTAGCCTGGTATGTCTCGCCATTCCATTTCTTCTCACATCCTTTCTTTTCTTTTAATCAAAAGGGAGGTCATCCTCCGAAACTCCAACCGGCCCTCTACTATTTGCAAATGGATCTTCATCTACCCTTGTATAATTCAGCTGTGTGTTTTGAGGCTGTTTATAGCCCTCTGAAACGTTTTGAGGACTTCCCCCTCTATTTGTATCAGAACTTACGTTCGAGCCGTTCTGCGCGCCATCTGAGCCTTTATTTGACTCTAAGAATTGAATACTATCGGCAACAACGTCAGTAGTGTATACTCGCTTACCATCTTGCCCTTCATAGCTTCCTGTTTGAATCCGACCTTCAACACCAATTAAATTCCCTTTTCGTTGAAAGTTTGCTAGATTCTCGGCTTGCTTTCTCCAAGCTACACATGAGATAAAGTCTGCCTGTTGTTCACCTTCATTTTTAAATGGTCGATTGACAGCCACTCGGAACTTACATGAGGCAATTCCGTTCGGTGTATACCGTAACTCTGGATCAGCTACTAGCCTGCCGACCAATACAACTCGGTTAATCATGTTCTATCATCCTTTCGTAAATATCATTGCCGTTGCTGGGAAGATTAACGTTTCTTCTCTCATCTGACGTAATGATTTGTTTTTCTGTTGTTCGGGAAACCAAAAGCTCATATCCATCTTGTTTGAAATATCAAATATCTTTGTTGGGATTCTCCCAAGCTCTGTATAGACATGTCCTTTTGCTGATGCTTCGCTTTGAGCAAAGATAATCATGTGTTGCTTGTTACCAAGTGGAACCGTGTAAACTTTGATAGTTTGCAAATTCAGTTCATTGCGGTTACGCATTTGCTTCACTTCTTCATGATTTACTAGATTCCAATTGATATTGTTGGTCCTATCAGCTCCATTTACGACATTGTTCTTTATGAGCCAGTAAACCGAGTATGCAAGTAGTTCATCATCACACTTAATCGCTTCTAGTAGTAATTCATTGAACGTCACTTACTACACCTGTCCATCTGTTGAATTTCGCGTTTACTGTGCCCACTTCACCTTCACGATTTTTCGCTATGATGATTTCCAATGAATCGTCATCATCATTTTTGCTGTAATACGCATCACGATACAGAAATATAACAACGTCGGCATCTTCTTCGATACTTCCAGACTCACGTAAATCTGATAGCATCGGACGTTTATCAGGGCGTTTTTCAACATTTCTCGATAATTGAGCCAAGGAGATAACTGGACAATTAAATTCTTTTGCAATGGCCTTCAATGCCTTTGAAATTTCGGAAATAGATAAATGCATGCTTTTTGAATCATCGGACGGCTTAATAAGCGTTAAGTAATCGATGAATATAATGAGCTGCTTATCAGGATATTGATTGCGTACTTTCCTAACCTTCATCCGAATTTCTGAAATTGTTTGTCCACTCTTATCAAAAATTTCAACATTTGTTTTAGAAACTTGGGCTATAACCTTCATCCACGTTTCCTTTTGGCCATCAGTTAAGCGCTCGTATAAATTTTTCATCTTGTTACGGTTGTAACTGCCAGTCGATGCAATCATTCGATCTCGCAATTTTGCTGCAGGCATTTCTAAACTGAAAACTATCGGTATTGCTCCTTGCCATCCGGCTTGCTTTGCGAAATGTAACATTACGTCTGTTTTACCCATTGATGGCCTTGCAGCTAAGATAATTAAGTCTGCATTTTGAAAACCGTTTGTAGCAGTCTGTAAAACTTCTAAGCCTGTATTTATCCCCTTCGTTCCCTGCATAGGCTTCCAAGGATCTTCTGCAACTTGCATAATCAAGTCATTAATGCTGTTGTGATCGTCTGTGTTGTTTGATACCAAACTGTTTAATTCATTTGTAATTTTTTCGAGATTCCAATTTTCATGCTTTGCCACTTCTAAAATGTTTAACTTTTCACGTTCCCGCCATTTATCTAGTAAGATTTCAACGTAACTATCAAACTTTTCTTCGTTTGCGAGATTTTGAATTTTATTAAGCTTACCGGCACCACCAAATTCTTCGGGCCTACCTTGTGTCAACATGGTTATTAAGTCAACAACCTGACCCTTTGCATTCAGTTCTTTCATGGCCTGTAATACATTACGATTCTCAACATACTGGAAATAGCTTGGCTTTAAGTCTGTATCAGCCAGTAAGTGAGGAAACTTTAGCAATGTACCTAACACGGCTTCTTCTGTAAGCATTAACCTTCACCTCTTGTCATATCGGAGTTGATTGGCTTGTACATTGTTGTCTGTACAGGGCTTTGATTTTGTAATGTTGTCGATTGAACAATATTGTTTTGCTCATTTAGGTATCCTTCGAATTTAGTCCCGAATAATGTCTCTGGACGTAAATATACTGACATCTTAGGATCCATTAACCATTGAGCTGTTTTTGTATCGATAACTGTTTTGAAATCATCTAGGGTGAATTTCTCTTTAAACCTAGCTTTGATTAAGGTTTGTGTTTTCTGTGATGTGTGTTTGTATTTCTTATTAGCTTTTTTATTTAGATAATCGATAATTTCTTTGTAAGGAATAGAGTCGGGTTTGTTACCCGACAATATATATTCTTTATCTATATCTTTATCTATATCTGTTGCGTGACATTGCGTGACTGTCACGTGACTTTCTTCTGCCATTTCAAGAAGCTCCTGACTCCTTGTTTTTTCGCGCTGTCTCTGCTTTCGCAAGCGATTTTGTTCACGAATCTTTTGCATTCCATCGATGTTTTGATGCTTCTCCCAGTTGCTAATTAGAACCACTTCTTGCTCGTTTACTTCTAACATTTTGTACCGTTGCAGAACTTCGATTGCATACCTTACTTTTTCTAATGGTCTGTTAAAAATGATTGCCATTTCCTCAATGTTCATCGGGATATTTTCACTTAGCATGATATAGCCGTTATAGTTCGCCTTACCTGCATAAGTGAGTAGCTTTATCCAAATGATTAGAATCATGTCACCTTCGGGCAACCGTTCAATTAGCTTGATTTTCTCGTTATCAAACATATCCGTTTTTATTTTTATCCAAGTGATGTCTGCCATTTTTGTATCACCTACTCCAATGTCGCAAGGTACTCGATTATTCTGCTAGCTTCATGGGAAGTTAATTCTTTTGTAGATTTATCAATTTTTAAATGTGCTGCAGCACTTTGATAAACTTGCTTTTGATCTACACCGTCTTTTTTTGATATATTACTTGTCTTAGCACCTATCGCCTTGAATTGTGCTGCTGAAATCATTTTAGGTAAATCCGCTTTTGGTTGTGATTGTTGTTTTTGTTGAGAAGCACCGAATGTTGCGCTGTTTCCATCATCATCTTCATCTGATGTAATCCCGAACACAGCTGATAAACTGTATCTCTTTAAATACGTGATAACACTTCCTGTTGCCTGTGGATCATTTTTAGCTGGCTGTGCGAAAATCGGTTCTGTCTCGATGTACTCGCCACTTGAATGTATTAAAATTGTTACAATTCCAACTTTGTTTTCTTGATTTATTGGATACTGCATAAACGACAATCCATGTTTTGGTGCTATATCTGTTATGGCTTCCACTACGTTTTCAAGAGGTACATATTTTGACTTAAAAAACGGATTCGCCTTATCTTTTAGTGGTTGCTTGACTTCTAAATGAAATGCAGCTAATGCCTTAGCTAACTCAGCAATAGATTCTGATTTTTGCATATGCGCACCCCCAGTTATTTAATTTGCAACGATTGATTTTCAACAAGTTGAGCACCTTCAATTTGCTTACCTGCTTTTAATGCTTTTGCTAGTTCAGCACGGCTGATAGTTTTCTCCACCTTGATAAACTGTGGAGGGATAGCAGCATCATTTTCGATTTGTACAGATGTTGATTTACGGAAACTGAATGTGAATTTCTCTGTTTTCAATCGCTTCACACCTTTTGCATCTGGCTCAACTGTTTCTAAAGTTTCAGCCATACGTTCTTTCATCCGAGCGATTGCATTTTCGTTATACTTTCTACGTTTAGCAAAACGTTCTTCTTCTGCTTTAATACCAGCATTTTCATTTTCTAAATTCTTAATGACCATTGCATAACCTTCCAATTTGGCTTCACGTTCAAGTGAAATAGTGTCCATGTAGCCTTTTAATTCTTCTTCATCTGCACCATCCAGTATTAATTGCTGAAGGTTATACATCATCTCATTTAGTTCTTTGAGAGTGTATATACTCATGATTCCACCTCATAAATAGCGTTAGTGTCGTTGATGATTTGAATTGGACAGTCTACAACATATTTGGAATCAATAGCTGATTTCATAGACGACTCTGTGTAATGTCCTCGTGTGGCAATTTCTCTAACATCACCTTCACATCCCACAAACATCATTCCTATTACTGGTTTATCAGGTTGCACCGCCTGTTCAAACTCACTTACATCAAGACCAAGCGCTCGTCCTAGTGCAATGGCTTTGCCAATGTGTTCGTTAAATACGTCATTTGGTGAACATTTTGCACGACCAACATTAGATGGTTCAGCAATTCTTTTTTCGTTAGATACCAACCAATACACAACAGCTGTTACTTTCCCTTCTTTTACAAAGAAATCTACTTCATAATAATTATCACGATATGTGCTATTACCTTTTTCCGCAGTGCGATTACTAGTTCTTCCATTAGCCAAATTTTCCTCAACAAACTTCTTCGCCTTCTCGATAATCTGAGCACGTTGTTGATTTGGTGTTAATGACATCATTTCAGCAAGTTCTTCATACGTAGTAGGTTGCCACTGACCATCTACTAGTTTTGCCATTTGTGGTTTGTCCTCCACAGTATTAGTTGTGGAAGGCTCAATTGATTTCTTAGCACGTAATTCATGGACTATTAGCTTTAATTCAGCTACTTCGTTTTCTAAAACCTCTACACGTTGCTCAATAAACTTTGTCATTTCGCATCCTCCTGTGGTAAAATACCAGTGATTTGATTTTGATTTATTTTTTGTATCTGCTTGTCATTGGTTGCACCCTTTGACAAGTTTTTTTGTGCCTCCATTTGGGCTTGTTGTGCATCCTCAATGTCTTGCCAGTATTCTGATTCACGGTCGTATACATCAGCGTGTGTGTAGCCTATACGCATGAAATCACCTACTTGGATTGCTCGATTTCAGCAATTAACTTTTTAGCACCCTCTGGACTTAAAACTAATTTTCCACCTAGTAAACTGAAATTGTTGTCTGATACTTCACCCGTTACAGCGCATGTCATATTAGCCATGTGTTTTTTTATAATGATTTGATCGCCTTCTACAAAGATTTCTAACGGATTGCCATCTTCAATTCCTAAAGTCCTACGGATTTCTTTTGGAATAACTACACGACCTAAATCATCAATTCTACGAACAAGACCTATTGCTTTCATTTGATTTCTCCTCCTTGTAATGCTTGACGAGCAATTTCACCATTGTCTTCCGTAACGTCAGACGCATAATCCCCCACTGGAATACAATATGGTTCGTAATGTTTTGTGTCAGCGTAATATTCAAGTGCTTTACGTAAACGTTTGTTTTCTTCTTTCAAATGATAAATGTCAGCTTCTAGGTTATCCTCTTGGCAATTCGGACAAATATATAACCCTGGCATATCTGATTGTTCATGAATCGTACCGAATTCAAATGCACAATCTGGACATTCAATGACTTCCGCAGTTTTGATGCCATATCCTTTGTGAAAACTCTTTTCTCCATTACTTTCACCTCCCTCAATTATCAGCTGCACGTTTAAGCGCCAATGTTTTAAGTAACGTTGTGTATAAGGCATCTTCTAGCGGTTGTCCATCAATCCTGTGGATGCCATTCTTTTTCAACTGTTCAATGACTGCATTACGCTGTAATTGCTTAAGCATAGTTGTCACGTTTTACAACCTCCAACGCTGATTCAACACCGTCAATGTAATCTCTATGTTCCTTGTATTCTTTTACTAGATTAGGAAGTGCACTGTCTCCGAAAGGTAATCCATCATGGACCAATACTTCTTGGATAATTTGTTCTCCTAAGTCCTTTAGATGATCTCGAGAATCTACAAGTAACTGATTTAGGTCCTCCACAATCTCCTTATTAGCATCAGGAAATTCGAGTGCTTCTTTGAGATTAATTACACTCGCACCTTCTGGAACATACGGTGCATACTTGCTGTCGTAATGTGTTGTTACTTTACCTTCTGCATCTAAAACTTGTACACTTGTGAATTTGTCCTCATTGATATTTAGACCAATCACTGATAACTTCGTACCTTTAACATTTAATATTGCTTTCATTCTAGTAACCTCCAATAGATTGATAGTTTTATTTTTGACGTGCTGATATTGCTTTGTTAATTGCTTGGCTGACTAATGCAACTGGAACCGGTTTAATGGTTATTGGTTTCATCTCTTTTAAAGCTTTTTTATATTCATCTATTAATTCAGGGAAGTTCAATATCGCTTTGTCACCATGTAGTTCATACGCTTTTTGGTCATATGATTTGGCTGCTTCCTCTTTCGTGTGATAAGTCCCTAAATGGATACGTTTTTTATTGTGAACAATTGAAGCTTGAAACTTTTTGCTTTTAGCTACACAAGCCACTCCTATAAAACCTGTAACACCTTTATGGCGCCTCAATTGATTCTGTTTCTCGACTTTTATCTCTTCAACATTATTATTCTCACCAATTATGTTGATGTAAGCCTTGTCTCCTTTAACTTCTTTAACTTTATCGTTGTAAGCTTTGGCTGCATTATCTTCAGTTTGAAATAAGCCCACTTCGTAATTTTTCCCATTGTGTGTAAACCTTGAGCGCCAACTGTTAGTTCCTCTATTCCAATAAACTCCTTTATATTTAGAAGTTCCACCTCGTCCACGCCCCCGTGAAGCTATTTCAATTAAAGAACCCAAAGTCAAATTTTCTTTAGTGAAATCTAACTGCCTGTTCATATTTTTTTGAAACACAACTTTCTTTTCATCGGTATTTTGAAAAATAAAAGCTCCTAAAGTCTTAGGTATTGCAGAATTGCTAGACACCACTAATTTACTTTCCCTATTAGTCCTCACAGACCAAATATGTTCAGTGCAACGTTCATAATCCTCGTCATCCACAAGAGCAACCATTCCATTTTGCAATGGGATTTCTTTTACCACTTGATATCAACCTTTCGCTTTTTTATTAAGTGCTACTTGCTTTTCCTCATCCGACATCGCTAACCATTGTTTGTTGGTTGTGTTCATTCTGCGCCTCCTTCTGTTTGGCCTCTTGTTCCTTTATTTCTTTAAGGATACGAGGCGCTGACGTTTTCATGAAGAATGCATGCATACGTTTTTGAGTTTCAATTGATGGCATAGTTTTCACCGATTATCACTCCAAACCATTTGGCTATTACAACTGTCGATTTCAATCTGTAATATTGTGGAGGGCCTCCATAACTGGATAAATCTTAAAGCCTCTCCGTATTTAACTTTTGGTATATCACCATAACGCGGAACCTTGAAATAATGTTTGAACTCATTCCAAAATGCTGAAAATACCTTTTTACTAATCTCTTGATAAGCAACCGAATCTTTACCAGCTAAAGCTTGTACAACAGATTGTTTAGCAGCCTGTTGTATCTCTTGTTGTTGAAGTGAATCAATTCGCATACTGCCTTTTAGATAGTCCACATCTGTTTTGATTTCTTTGATAGCTTGTTCATGTTGCAAAGCAGCTTGTAACGCAATTTCTAAACTGCTGAATTGTGGTTGTTCTATGACTTTGTAATACTCATCCACAAGTAACTCGTATGCTTCCCATGCTTTATCAGTGTTTAATGATTTTGCGTGTAACCATGCACCTTTTTCTGTCCAAAGGTAGAGTTTGGATACTTTTTCAACCGATACGCAATTTGCGTATTGCTCACCAAATTCCTTTAAATACTCACCTTCTAATAAAAAGAAGTGTTTATTTTCTTTGAATCGCTCTTTGTTGCGATTGAAGTTTTCTGAAATTCTTCGATTGTTGGTTTCGTAATTTTCAGCAAGCTGCGCTGTTGTTAAAACACGTTTACCACGTAGTTCAATGACTGTTAAATTCAAATTGATTTCCTCCTTTCGCCTACCTTTGTTACAATTTGGATAGAAAGGCAGGTGATAGATATGAAAATATTCTTAGTTGCAATTTTGATAATCTTTTTATACTTACGAAAACCTGTAAGTAGACTTTGGAGAAATACTAAAATTAATTACTTGTTAGGTCTTTATAATTCTTATAAACACGCCAATGGTCATGATGAGAAAGCTTTAGCATTTGAACAAATTGCTAAAAATCGACCCTTAAGCAATGATTTAATAGGCGGTTTATACTTCTTCTCACCTTCATATGATGATTTTGGAAATGAAGAAAAAATTAGAGATGCTTATATTAGGCTTTGCGAAGCCTTTGACGATAACTATTATTGGGCTAAAAAATACTTACATCCTAAATATCTCATCAAGGATATTTTCTTTTTACCAGGTGCAATTTTAGGTTTCTTGTTTAACCGAGAGTTTAATAACGTACCTTCTTTTTTAGTAAGTTGCTTAACTTGGACAGCAACTATACTAATTTCTGCTTATGCTACAGAGCTTAGACAATTAATTGATGCAGTTATTAAGAATTTCAGTTAAATAGAAATGAAAGAATTAATAGAATTTGAACAGTTAATAAAACACGGATATATTTATCTCTGATCAAAATGGATTGGACACCTTGTTCAATGACATTAAGTAACAATAAGATTTTCGCCTCACTCGTTGCGCCAACAACCTGTGAGGATTTTTTATTATCCTCCACACTACTCACTCCTTTAATCCTCATTAACGTTGCTACCGTCACATCAGCTATAAGTCCGAATAATTCATACCGTCATTGGCTCGGTATCACAGCGCTTTAACATTCATTACTAATTGATTTTGAATTTCATGCGACTACTGCTTCTCTGCTGAACAAGTAATCCAGCATACAATTTGGGAAAAACGCTTTTTTTATAGCGTAAGCTTCATCTATATCGAATTTTGATTTTCCATTCATCTTTTCTGAAATAGTCGCAGTTCGTTTTTTTAGCAACCCAGCGATATCTTTTTGTTTAATTCCGCATCTTGCCATTTCAGCTTCTAAATTCGGATAAGGCTTGTTCATTCTGTTTCACCTCACTCTTTAGAACATATATTTAATAGAATTACGATGTGTCGTAACTCTTGAATTAAATATATACGATGTGTCGTAATGCGTCAACGATAAATACAACAAAAACTACGATTAGTCGCATTTAAATGTTTACTTTCAGTATTTTAAATGATACTATTTATACATAAGTTACGATATTCCGTAACACAATATTAGAAAGGTGGTGAGATAATTGCAAAGAGGTGAGAAATTAACCAATTTTATGAGGGAGAGAGGATTTAATGTTTCCTCTATTTCAAGAGAATCTGGAGTGCCATATACGACAGTACGATCTATGATTGAAAATAATCTAGTAAATTCTTCAATTGATAATGTAATTAAATTATGTCGCACTCTAGGTATTACCGTTGAAAATTTGTTAGAAGAAGATACAACAGCACTAAAAGAGGGTAATGATTATACTTACCGTTTTTTACCTACCGTGAAAATATCTGCTGGATTACCAATAGATGTTGAGTGTGTAGATGAAATCGAGACCATTACAATACCGGATGAACTTCTTGGTAAATACGCTGGTTGTGAAGATATTTTCTTTATGAGAGTAAACGGTGAATCAATGAACAAAACTATCCCACATGATTCATTAATAGCAGTGAAAAGTTGTTCTGTAGGAGATTTAAAAAACGGAGATATCGTTGTTTACAGTAACGGTTATGATTATTCAGTCAAGTTTTTTTATGAAGCTGACGATAAATTCATATTCAGACCAAATTCTTCAGACCCAATATTTACAGACCACACTGTTGAAAAAGTTAATGAAGATTTAAGGCTACATGGTAAAGTAGTCACTTATATTGTTAATTTAGATTAATACTTAAACGTTTAAGCATTACAGAAAATAGAGCAGACTCATCCGTCTTGCTCTTTATTTATATTAAGGAGTGATAATAATGAAATTAATAGACATAACATCTGAACAATTGGAAGATACAATAGAACTTATAAAAGCTGGTCGTGATTGTACTTTAAAAATATATCTCCTTAATGATGAATACAAAGTTATACATGTATACGCTTCTCTACAAAACAGAGTAAGTGTATCTCATTTATTATTCAATGAGGTTCCTCAAATGATTATTAAATATTTAATTGAGGATTTTCTTAAAACTTACAGAGAGAATGTCTATTTATTTACTCTTGGTGATAGTCCAATCGTTCATATTCATCATCAAATACTTGATAATTATTTTTATTCAGAGGAAAACGCACATACTGATAAATGAAGTTTAATGAGAAATTTTTATCTACTAAAGCAAAAAATTGCTTGCTATGAATATTTGTGCTCATTTACTACAATCAAAATCATCGGAGGTATTTTACATGACGGTAGGAATTTATATCCGTGTGTCAACTGAAGAACAGGCTAATGAAGGTTATTCTATCTCTGCTCAACGAGAACGTCTAAAAGCATTTTGCATTGCTCAAAACTGGCAAGAACATAAATTTTATGTAGATGAAGGTATTTCAGGTCGTGATACAAATCGTCCTCAATTAAAAAAACTAATGAAAGATATTAAAGATGGCCATATAAAAGTATTGTTAGTGTACCGATTGGATAGATTAACTAGATCCGTGCGTGACTTACACAAAATTCTCGATGAATTAGATAGAGTTAACTGTATATTTCGTTCTGCTACTGAAATATATGATACATCTACAGCAATGGGCAGAATGTTTATAACTATTGTTGCTGCAATAGCTGAATGGGAGAGTGCCAACTTAGGCGAAAGGGTAGTAATGGGGCAAATAGAAAAAGCCAGACAAGGCGAATGGGCTGCTCAACCTCCTTATGGGTTTTACAAAGATGAACACCATAAATTGCATATCCACCAAGAACAAATTGAAGCCGTTAAAATAATGGTGCAGAAGGTTCGTGAAGGGATGTCTTTTAGACAATTAGCGCTATACATGAACTCAACTCAATATAAACCTAAAAGAGGCTACCAATGGCATATAAGAACATTGTTAGACTTGATGCACAACCCTGCACTTTATGGAGCCATGTATTGGAAAGGTGTAATTTACGAAAATACTCACGAAGGAATTATGACAAAAGATGAATTTGAACAATTACAACGCATTATTACTTCTAGACAAAATTACAAAAAACGTAATGTTACCAGTCACTATATTTATCAAATGAAAATCCTTTGTCCAGATTGTGGTAATCACTGTACGTCTGAACGTAAAGTATGGACGCGAAAAACAGATAACGTGACCGCAACTAGTAATTCATACCGTTGCCAACCTTGCGCCTTAAACAATCCGGGAAGAACAGCATTTAATGTGCAGGAATCCAAAATAAACGAGGCTTTGTTAAAATACATGGAAAATTTACCTCTTCCCTCGTCTTCAAGTAATGAAGCTAGTGTAGAGAATGAATCTGAAATTATAAAAAAAGAGATAAGACAAATTGAAAATCAACGCGAGAAATACCAACGCGCATGGGCTTCTGACTTAATCACAGACGAGGAATTTAAAAATAGGATGGATGAATCTCGTATACGGTATAGTGAATTAAAAAATGAGTTAGAACAATTAGAAGAGCCATCAATAACTGCATTGGATATGGAAAGAAATAAGGAAATCGCAAAAAAATTCAATGATAACTTTGAAAAACTAACGCAAGAAGAAAAAAGAACGTTTGTCCAAACCTTTATTGAAAGTGTTAGAATCGAAATAATTGAACGTACTAAAGCTAAAGGTTATAGAAACCAAAAAATACGAATAGCAGAAGTAAGATTTTACTAGTCTCACTCTGCTATTATTTTTTCGTATTTATGTAAAGTTCACTACGACAAAATGTTCTTGACTTAGAGAGGTCATATCTGGCATAAGGTATGCTGCGGCATCTTGCGGAGAACGAACGGTAAACTTGTCATCATTTTGCTTTTGAGACAAGCGCCGGCCAAGCTCTATGGCAGCTAAAATTTGAATTGCCTTTACCTCCCCTATCCCTTTAATGGCAATCATTTCTTCAATAGTTGCATGTTTTAAATGGTGTAAACGTTCAAATGTACTTAATACACGATTCGCAAGTGCAAGAACTGATTCTTCCTTCGTACCTGTCCTTAGTAAAATAGCTAATAGCTCCTGATTCGATAAGCTCATTGCACCTTGACGAAGTAGTCTTTCACGTGGTCGATCTGCCATATTGACGTCACGAATCATCGTTTTTGGTAAAACATCTGTTGGCAATAGCTTCACTCCTTCGCAAATTGAATAATATGCTTCGCTATCATTTGCGCAAACAACGCTGCAAGTGGTAAGCCGACAACATTGTTATAATCTCCTTCAATTCGTTTAACTAAAAGGGTTCCAGCTGTTTGAATACCATAACCGCCCGCTTTATCATAAGGGTCTCCAGATGCTACATAAGCTTCTATAAGCTCCTGTGATAAAGTATGGAATACAACTGCTGTTTCTTCTACAAATGTTGTTTCTATACCATTCGGCTCAATGATGGCAACTGCTGTCATCACCGTATGACGCTTGCCTGATAACCGAGATAAGTGTGAAATAGCTTCCTCCCGTGTTTTTGGCTTATGCAGTAACGCATTGTTAAAAACGACGATTGTATCTGCGCCAATAATCGTTGCTGCTGGCACTTTCTTAGCTACATCTCGTGTTTTTAGCAGTGCCACACCTGTTACATAATCCTGCATAGTTGTTGCTTTTACACTTGTCTCTTCTACATCACTTGTTACAATATCAAACGGAAGGTCCAACATAGCAAGCAGTTCCTTTCGTCGTGGTGATGCAGAAGCAAGTACTAATTTATGATTTGTTTCAAACATGATTTCACCATTCCTCCTTCTCTCTATCATAACGGAGAATACGGTTTTTGAAAATTTTCAAAAAATCAAGATAACATTCATATAGCTAACTATTCGACTTAGAATTTCGTTTGAAGACAAGCATTTTTGGACTTATAATGTGCAAAAATTTGGAGACGCACGATACTTAAATCACTAGAAATAGAGGTTGCTGCCTTGCCAATACTTTGCCAATCAGCAGGAAGAGTGGAATCCTTCGTTGCCTCTTTAAAATTTAATTTTGTCGTATTTTTATCAGCTAATACTTTTATCACTTCAGCAATTGTCGCCTCCTTGCAACTTTCACCACTAACACTAAACACTTTTTTAAATGTTGGTGGGTCCTTTAAAAACACTAACTCACTTTCTTCGTTCACTATACTTGTCCATACATAAAACTTGCCCTCTACTTCTACAATTGCACTTTCTTGCAATGACGGATGTTCAGAGACAAATGCACTTGCACTTGCATAATTAGAAAATACGCCCGCTTGACTTGCAAAAAACATAGTTGAGTTTGCAGTACCGCCTGTTGTCGGAATTGTTGCGGAGTCTGCCTCTGTTTCAGTTTCGTTTTTCGCTACTTCACTTTCCTTTTTTAAAGAAAATTGGGTACTAGCTTGGAGAACACCTAAAAAAACTGCAACACCAAAAAGCCCGACAATACCACCAATTAGCATTGCACGCACTACTTGTTTTCTCACTACATGACTAACTATTTTCATACCTTCATCACCTCTTCCTTCAACTATCAAAACGAACATAAAAAAAGACGACACTGTTATCAGCTGTTATTTCATATAAGTATATGTTAGAGAGTATGCTTAAATGCTAATTTAATGCATTACCATTAATAGAAATTGGTGAGGTTCCACATTATATTTTTTACCTTGTTATATAAAGTGTTTGCCTACGCCTCACTAGAGTGTGATTGTTGGCATGAACTTACATAAGTGATAAAAAAATAAAAAAGTCAACCCATTAATGAGTTGACTTTACCTTTCTAATGAAACCTATAATTTTCATGGCGATTTTGTAACATCCTGAAAGCAATTGACAAGCCGTTGCTCAAGTAACTATCCTTATCCTTCTAGCAATCCCCTATCTAAATCGCACGCAGGAGTGGAAAAACAGTTGTCACTACCTATGTCCGCTTCCGTCAAGCAAGCTACCGCGCACTTCTGTTAATAAATATAAAGAGCCGGTTACGATTGTTCTACACTTCTTCTCTGATTGCTGTTGTAAAAATGGAATTGTATTTTGCAAAATTGCTTTTTGCGGGGCATGACATAATGCCAACATATCTTGTGCTGACATCGCACGCGGATTATCAAAATCAACAAAATAAAATGTCTCACTAATTTGCTCTAAGTACTGCAAAACTCCTTTTACATCCTTATCACCTAATATGCCGACAACAAAGGTAATAGACTCATTAGGAAACGCTTGGCGAACCGTTTCTACCAATTTTTCTGCACTAGCTGGATTATGCGCACCGTCAAAAATAATATATGGCAACACCTCTTCAAATCGTCCTAAAATGCTTGCCATTTCAATACCTTGGCGTATACTTGCCACGTTGATTGCTACATTTAGCGCAGTCGCAACTTCTAAAAATGCCGTAATGGCTAATGCCATATTATTCGCTTGATGAGGTCCTTTCATATGACGTGTAAGATTTGTGATATGTAAGTCCATAGTCTCATTTTTATAGTTCTCATAGTCATGCATCCGCACAATATGGAATTGATTGTTCAGCTCTAGAACAGGTGCTTGCTTTGCATTAGCTTCTCTCTCAATAATGTTCTTTGCTTCACAAGGTAAATCCCCGATTACAACTGGTCGATGCTGTTTAATAATCCCTGCTTTATGCTGCGCAATGCTTTCAATAGTTGGACCTAAAAATTTTGTATGCTCTAGCGCTATACTCGGAATAATCGAGACAATAGGTTGCACTACATTCGTACTATCTAGTAAGCCCCCCATACCCGCTTCGATTAATGCAATATCGACATCACAATGGACAAAATGCAAAAACGCTGCGACAGTTAAAAGTTCGAAATCCGTTAGTTTACCGCTAAGCCCCGCATTCTTCATTTGATGAAAAACGCGATCCATCTCTAGTGCTGAAATAGGTTGTTGCATTACTTGAATTTGGTCATGCACATTCAAAATGCATGGAGACATGAACTTGCCTACTTTTAAGCCATGTTCCTGCGCAATTGACTCTAAAAATGTTAATGTTGAGCCTTTGCCATTCGTGCCTGCAAGGTGCACAATTTGCAATGTTCTTTCAGGATTCCCTACAAGTGCCAATGCTTCTTCAATCGCTGTAAGCCCTGGCTTAATTACATCATCACTAGTTAAAGCCCATTTTTTCTTATAATCATCGAACTGAGGAATCATTGTGCTCCCTCCTGTATCCATTGGCGAACTTCAGCTATAAAATACAGCGAACCTGTAATCACAACAATATCTTGTTGGTCCTTATGTTGTATGACTTCACTTACTATATATTTCCAATTTTTGTTATATCGTTTGTCTTGATGCGTTGATAACATCGCTAACTGTTCAGCTGGCATGGCATTGGGTAGTCCAATTTGTGTAAAAGATATAGAAGTTGCTACTGCATCCATTAACGCAATACTATTGGCATGGTCTTTATCAGAAAGAGCTGCATAAATAAATCGATAGTGTTGATTTGGATAGACCTTCTGTAATGTTCGAATCAATGCGGCAGTTCCTTCTGAGTTATGAGCACCATCTAATACAATATTATTAGGGAACTGTTCAAAGCGACCTGCCCACTGTGCGTGTTGTAGCGCTTGGCGCATTGACTCTTCGGATAAATGAATAAGCCCTTTTTCACGTAATAAATCCATCGTTGTGATAGCCAGACTCGCATTAGCGATTTGATGCGCTCCTGCCATTTTTAATTGAATGTCTGTGAGGTCAAGATGCGCATTGTGATAATGAAATGATTGCATGCCCATCTCCTGCTCCTGTGCAATCACGTTAAAATCATGCCCTAGAACAAGACAGCTAGCATGACGTTCATGTGCAACCTTTTGAATCGTAGCAAGTGCTTCTTTATTTTTAACACCAACCACTACGGGTACACCTTCTTTAATAATACCTGCCTTCTCAAAAGCAATCTTCGCATATGTATCGCCTAAAAAGGCCGTATGCTCTAAAGAAATCGTTGTAATAATGGATACAAGTGGTGTTATGACATTGGTCGCATCAAGTCTTCCACCGAGCCCAGTTTCAATTAACGCAAAATCCACTTCTTCATGTGCGAAATATTGGAACATAATAAGTGTGACGACCTCAAAAAAGCTTGGATAGTCCCCATTATAATTTGCCTCAATGATTGAAGCTACGTTATTCATATACTGTAAAAATTGCTCGTCCGGAATTTGTTTTCCATTGATGGTCATACGTTCATTGACACGTGTTAAATGTGGTGAAGTAAAAGCACCAACCCGATATCCTGCATTCTCTAGCATTTCTCTCAGTACATTTACGGTGGACCCCTTGCCATTGGAACCTGCCAAATGGATAGCGCGCAACTTGTTATGCGGGTCCCCTAAACGCGCCAATACTTCACGCATCATGACTAAAGGTTCACGTTTATGATCAACCGCCTTTAATGTAAAAATAAAATCTGTACATGCTTTTATCGTAGTAAACAAAAGAAACACTCCCTTTCACTACAGTATAAAGGGTGACTGGCACACAAACAATTCTGATACAAATTTAAAAACACACAGAAAACCACTGTAGGAGTGATCATTTGTGTGTTTTTAACTAATTTTTTTCAAATAAACAACAAATTATTGTAATTGATGGATGCCTAATAGCGCTCCCATATCATCTAAAATTATTTTTGCATCATTATTTAAGAGTGGCATAACATCCGATCTTTGCACTAGTTCTAACGAATTTTTTAATGTTCTTTTCAGCATCGAAATATCAAAATTTGAACAATACTCATTAATCTTATTTATCACTAGTAAATCTGTACGTGTTAATGAAATCTTCGTATCTTTTTGCCCCTTATTATCCGCTAAAATATGCTTAATAAGAACCCGTCCACTTGCATTTAATAGTCGATAATATTTAGCCTCCGATAACTTTAAAAGATTTGCTTCTATAATTCCCCTAGCGCTCACAAAATCTAAATCATCACAAGCTTTGTTTACTTTCACTACAATTGTTCCAATATTTCCTGACATAATAAACCTCCGTTATTCTTGCATTCAAAGTAAAAGACCATTCTACTCAACATAGAATGGCCATAAAATTAAATAAAAATTTCATTTAATGGTAACCAGGCGATCATAGTTTGAAAAATACTCATTTCTCTTCACCTTAGACCCTAGGCTTTGCGTCCTACCCTTTCGGGTAGTTTGCCTTTATCTATTATACTAACTAAAATAGATAATACTATATATTTTTTCCTAACTCAATACATAACTTTTGATGCATAAAAAGAAAAACAGCAAATGACTATTTCGCCATCTGCTGTTTCTTCAAATCACTATGCTATTACATGTTTTTTAATTCTTCTAAACGTTTTAATACCACTGCATGTTTCTCTTCATAATCCGCTAATTTTTCGCGTTCGGCATTTACTAATGCTTCTGGAGCCTTTGAAACAAATTTTTCATTGGACAGCTTACCAGTGACAAGCTTCACTTCTTTCGCCCACTTTTCTAGTTCTTTTTCTAGACGAGCGATTTCTTCTTCTAGATTGATAAGACCTACAAGCGGTAAGAATAGCTCTGCTCCCGTTACTACTGCCGTCATTGATTGACTCGGAGCCTCTAAGCCTTCACCAATTGTTAACGGCTCAGGATTACAGAATTTTTCTAAGTAGGCTTTATTCGCTTCAAGAGTAGCAACTGTTGCACTATCTTTAGCAGAAATGAACAACGGTACTTTTTTGCTCATAGGTGTGTTAACTTCCGCACGAATATTACGCACCGAACGTATAATATCCATAAGGAGCTTCATATTGTCTGCTTCTTCAGCAAAGTGAAGATCCGTACGCACAGTAGGCCATGCTGCCACTGTAATTGACTCACCTTCATGAGGTAAATGTTGCCAAATTTCTTCTGTGATGAATGGCATAAACGGATGTAATAGACGCATTGTTTGGTCTAATACGTAAGCCAGTATAGATCGAGTTGTTTTCTTAGCAGCCTCATCTTCACCATTCAGCGGTAGTTTCGCCATTTCAATATACCAAGAACAGAAATCATCCCAAATGAAATTATATAGTTCACGACCTACTTCACCAAACTCATAACGTTCTGCTAATGAAGTCACACGTTCAATTGTTTCATTCAAGCGCGTTAAAATCCATTTATCGGCTACTGATTTTTCACCAGTTAAGTCGATTTCATCATATGTCATTCCATCCATGTTCATAAGTGCGAAACGGGAAGCATTCCAAATTTTATTAGCAAAGTTCCAAACAGATTCTACTTTTTCCGTTGTATATCGTAAATCTTGGCCTGGAGATGAACCTGTTGCTAAGAAATAACGCAGTGAATCCGCTCCGTATTTCTCAATAACATCCATTGGGTCCACACCATTACCAAGTGATTTACTCATCTTACGTCCTTCGCCATCACGTACCAATCCGTGGATTAATACATCTTTGAATGGGCGTTGTCCAGTAAATTCAATACCTTGGAAAATCATACGAGATACCCAGAAGAAAATAATATCGTATCCTGTTACAAGCGTACTTGTTGGATAGTAACGTTGATATTCTTCATTTGCCTCGTCAGGCCAACCCATTGTAGAAAATGGCCATAGTGCTGATGAGAACCATGTATCTAACACATCTTCATCCTGTGTCCAATTTTCTGCGTCTGCAGGCGCTTCTTTACCTACGTAAATTTCACCTGTTTCATTGTGATACCATGCAGGAATTTGGTGTCCCCACCATAATTGGCGAGAGATACACCAGTCACGGATATTTTCCATCCAACGAGAATATGTGTTTTCAAAACGTGATGGAACGAAGTGAACTTTACCTTCCTCGTCTTTTTGCAGTTCTAAAGAGGCATCAGCAAGTGGTTGCATTTTAACGAACCATTGTGCGGAAAGATAAGGTTCTACAACTGCACCAGAACGTTCAGAATGTCCTACAGAGTGCATATGCTCTTCAATATTGATTAGGACACCTGCTTCTTGTAAATCGGCAACAATTTGCTTACGGCATTCAAAACGATCCATACCATTGTATTTACCCGCAAGTTCATTCATTGTGCCATCTTCGTTCATTACCAGAATACGTTCTAAGTTATGACGATTACCAACTTCAAAGTCGTTCGGGTCATGAGCTGGTGTCATTTTTACTACACCTGTACCGAATTCCATATCAACGTAATCATCTGCTACGATAGGAATTTCACGGCCCACGATTGGTAAAATAACCGTTTTACCGATTAAATGTTGGTAACGCTCATCTTTCGGGTGAACTGCTACACCAGAGTCCCCAAGCATTGTTTCAGGACGTGTCGTTGCAACTTCCACATAGCCAGAACCATCTGCTAATGGGTACTTCATATGATAGAATGCACCTTGTACATCCTGATAGATAACTTCAATATCCGATAAGGCTGTTTTTGCTGCTGGGTCCCAGTTAATGATACGCTCCCCACGATAAATTAAGCCTTTTTCATATAATTGCACGAAAACCGTTTTAACGGCATCCGATAAACCTTTATCGAGTGTAAAACGTTCACGAGAGTAGTCTAATGCAAGGCCAAGCTTCGCCCATTGCGCGCGAATATGCCCAGCGTACTCCTCTTTCCATTCCCAAGTTTTTTCTAGGAATTTTTCACGTCCCAAATCATAACGTGTAATATTATCTTCACGTAGTTTTGCTTCTACTTTTGCTTGTGTAGCAATACCTGCATGGTCCATTCCTGGTAACCAAAGTGCATCATAACCTTGCATACGCTTCATACGAATTAAAATATCTTGTAATGTTGTATCCCATGCATGACCAAGATGCAATTTTCCTGTTACGTTCGGTGGTGGAATGACGATTGAATAGGGTTCCTTCCCGCTTTCAGGTTGTGCTTCGAAAAATTTACCTTGTAGCCACCATTCATAGCGACCCGTTTCAATAGACTGCGGATCGTATTTCGTCGGCATTGAAATGTTTTCTGTCATATTGACTCCTCCTGTTGTGAAATAATTTTTGACATTTATGCGCTTAGGCAAGCTTCATAATTACTCGTCTTGATTTACCAGTGTATTCACACCAAATAAATCAGTGACAAATGCCTTTGGATTATTCGCTAATAAAATGCATACATCTTTTTAGCAAATAAAAAAACTCCTATCGTCAACAAAAGGACGAAGGAGTTTAAGTTCGCGGTACCACCTTTAATTCCAGCAGAGTAAGATAAGCACTCTCGCACATCACTATTTCTCATATTAGTGCACTTTAAATGCCCTTATACATTAGAAGTAAGGATTCATGCTGGATGTCTTAAGCTTATTACAACTGGCTCTCAATTCGTTAACGGTGTTTAACCGGCTTTAACTACTATTAGTTCACTAAAGCTGCTCGAGAGCTACGTTCGATTACGTACAAATAGAAACTTTTCAGCTACCGTTTCCTCTCTATAAATGCACAAATAATTTACTCTTCCCTGTCATAGCATCCATATTCAGCTTTCCACATTGTACCGCAAATTCATCTATTTTTTCAAGTGATTTAGTTAATTTCAGCTAGTCTTAAAAAGTAAATAGAAAAGGAAGTGACTATTCATATGCGACGACGTAAGTATAACCCTTGGCTTTTACCACCTTGGCTACGACAATTCCGATTTTATTGTAGAACAATTATTGTACCGATTTGTGGTTTTCAGTTTATCCGTGTTATCATCATCCCAACTTCTGGCGATCTTATCATCTTATTACTTTTACTACTTCTATGCTATTTACTTTTAAAAGATATCATTTGATACACGAACTTTGAGCGGAGTATAGTCTTCTGTTAAATCCCAAATCATTGTTTCTACTTCATTCCAGGAACTTGATTCGCGCACAGCAGAGTGACTGGAAGATTCTCTAAGCACAATTTTTTGTTCCGCCGGTACCGATTGTTTAGCTTTGGCTGATGCTTCTACAGGTGTCGGTTTCATTACTTGGACAGTTTGCTCAATAAACGTAGACTCCTCTATTGGAAGTTGCGTCTTGGCTACAACAACCTGTTCCTCAACAGCATCGATTTTTTCTACTGCTGGCATTGGTAATGCTTCACTACGAAATGTACTCGTCACTGTCCATTCAAGTTGACACATTTGATTGGACAGTATTGGACGAATGTCTTTCACCATTAAGTCCTCAATCGCTGCCTCTTTTGGTAAATCAACATTTAATGGGACTGCATATTCAAAATAGCCAGTATCTCCTTGAATATCGAGTGCATCAATACTGATTAAATCTTCGGCATCCATGAATGTTTGCATGTCTTGAAAATCAAAGCGTACATGCGCTGTGATATGATAAATACCATTTAATCTTAACGAGTCTTCTAATTGCATCGATTGCCATTGTGGCTTTATCTGCACAGCCGCAATTTCTGTTGGGCAACCATATCCCGGAAAACAAAATGTTTCACGCATATTCCAAGTTTTCTGTTCGATAATAATCCCTCCCTTAGCATCATATGAATTGCAATCGAAATGTATGCTAGACAACGATGGTTACAAGATTTTTACCATAAAAAAAGCATGCCTGAATAAAAATCAGGCATGCTTTTACGCTTAAACGTTTACCATTTTAATTTTATTTGCTACGCGATCTGTCAACATTTGTGTAGCTTTTGGAACGATTGGCTTGAAGATTGGATTTAATACAGGACCAGCTAAGCCTCCTGCTGTAACTTCTAAAAAGCCTGTCATTTTTGTATTGTTTGCATCAATGCTTTCAGCTAAGAAATAGCCATTTCCTGTAAAATTATCTGATAGGCCTTTTAATTCAAAAGTTACCTTTGAAGGTGCTGCCCACTCTAAAATTGTAATCTCTACTTCTACCGTTTTTTTCAGTACACCAACATTACCTTTAAATGTCCACGTAGAGTGTTTATCGTCTATCATCGTATGTGCATTATAACCTGGGACAAGCTTTGCCCATTTTTCCATGTCACTAACGAATTCCCAAACATGTTCAATTGCTACGGGTACTTCTACTGTATGTGTGCCTGTTGCCATTTTTAAAACCACTACTTTCTTTTCTGAATAGCTCTATTATAAACTAAAACGCCCACTATTTGGCTATGCTGAAAGTTTTAATTTTGACAAAAAAAAGCCACCCCAATGGATGGCTTTAGATAACTTATTTTGCTAATTGGGCAAACACTTTATGGAAAGCATCGACCGTTTTCGCGATATGTTCCTCTGTATGTGCAGTAGAAATAAACAATCCTTCAAATTGGGAAGGCGGTAAGAAAATACCTTCTTCAGCCATTAAACGGAAGTATTCCGCAAATAATTGTAAATCAGACGTTTTCGCTGAAGCAAAATCGATTACATCTTCATTTGTAAAGAAGAAACCAATCATCGAGCCAGCGCGATTCACCGTATGTGGAATATTATACTTTGTAGCTGCAGCTCTAAATCCTGCTTCTAGTTGGTCTCCTAACTTTTTGAAATACTCATAGGAGTTTTCATCAAGTCGGGATAACGTTTCATAGCCTGCTGTCATTGCTAATGGATTACCTGATAATGTACCAGCTTGATAAATTGGACCAGCTGGTGCTACTTGCTCCATAACTTCCTTCTTACCCGCGAAAGCACCTACAGGTAGACCGCCACCAATTACTTTCCCTAGCGTTGTCATATCTGGTGTTACAGCAAAGTAACCTTGCGCACAGCCATAGTCAACGCGGAAGCCTGTCATAACCTCATCAAAGATTAGCAGCGCACCATGCTTTGTTGTTAATTCACGTAAGCCTTCTAGGAAACCTGGCTGTGGTGGGACAACGCCCATATTCCCTGCCACTGGCTCAACAATTACTGCCGCAAGCTCTGCACCAAATTTTTCAAATACTTGTTTAGCACCTTCTAAATCATTGTAAGCCACCGTTAATGTATTACGCGCAATATCCGCAGGTACACCAGGGCTATCAGGTAGGCCTAATGTCGCCACACCTGAACCAGCTTTTATCAATAATGAATCACCATGACCATGATAAGAGCCTTCAAATTTCAAAATTTTATCACGACCTGTTACACCACGTGCTACACGTAATGCAGACATTGTTGCTTCTGTCCCTGATGATACAAAGCGAATCATCTCCATGCCAGGTAAACGTTCTAATACTAGCTTAGCTAAACGATTTTCTGTATAACTAGGAGCTCCAAAAGAAGAACCTTTCGCTGCAGTTTCAGCAATGGCTTTTACAACTTCCGGATGAGTATGCCCTAAAATTAAAGGGCCCCATGATAGTACATAGTCAATATATTCATTGCCATCGATGTCTGTAATTATTGCACCATGACCAGATTCCATAAATATAGGATCCATATTTACTGATTTAAATGCACGTACGGGACTACTAACCCCACCCGGCATTAAGTTGATAGCTTCTGCATATGCTTGTTTTGATTTTTCGTAAGAACGCGCCATTATTTCTCCTCCAACCAACGTGCTACATCTTTAGCATGATAAGTGATAATTAGATCCGAGCCTGCTCGTTTCATACCTAGCAATGTTTCAAGCACTACTTTTTTCTCTTCAATCCAACCATTGATAGCTGCAGCTTTAATCATTGCATATTCACCAGAAACGTTATACGCAACAATCGGTAATGTATAGTTATTTTTCATATCTCGAATAATATCTAAATAGCTTAGGGCAGGCTTCACGATTAAGAAATCCGCACCTTCTTCAATATCAGATTCTGCTTCACGGAAAGCTTCCATACGATTGGATGGGTCCATTTGGTATGATTTACGATCACCAAATTGTGGTGCTCCATCAGCCGCATCACGGAAAGGGCCGTAATAGCTTGATGCATATTTTACGGCATAGGACATAATTGGTACATTTTCAAAGCCCGCTGCGTCAAGACCAGTACGTATTGCAGCAACAAAACCATCCATCATATTTGACGGTGCAATAATATCTGCACCTGCTTTTGCTTGTGAAACAGCAGTACGTGCTAAAACATCTAAAGAAGCGTCATTTAAAATTTGATCGCCCTCAATCAAGCCACAATGACCATGGTCTGTAAACTCACACAGACATGTATCAGCAATCACTAACAGCTCTGGGTGACGCTCTTTAATAAGGCGTGTCGCTTCTTGAACAATTCCATGATCGTGGAAAGCACCTGTCCCCACTTCATCTTTTTCTGCTGGTAAACCAAATAAAATAACAGCTGGGATACCTAAAGCAACCACTTCATCTACTTCAGCACCTAGATTATCTAATGAAAATTGAAAAACACCTGGCATTGACTGAACTTCATTCTTAATATCTTCGCCTTCTATCACGAAAATAGGATAAATTAAGTCCTCTTTGTGTAAGTAAGTTTCTTTTACCATAGATCGTATCATTGCATTTGCGCGTAAACGACGATGTCTTTGAAATTGTAAATTTGTCATGTTCTTTCCTCTACTTTCGTTAATTCCTCGATGACTGCTTGCATAGTATAAATACTCGGCATAATGTCTACAGTAGCACCGTGGTTTACAATAGCTGCTTCTGTAATGTGCCCGATTGCCGCCACACGTACCGCTTTCCATCCAACGACTGTAGCTATATCCTTTGCATAGACATCTACAGCCGAAGGACTTGCAAAAATGACTGTAACATCTGAATGTTGCTGGATACAATCGATAATTACTTGTTTTTGGTCGTGGCGCTCAATCGTTTCATAAACCGTCCATTCATTTAATTTGAAGGGCAGCCCATCCTTTAATGTTGTTTTCGCTTTTTCCCCACGAATAAATAAACATGTTGGATTGTGCCCTGCAACAATAGGAAACTCTTTAACAAAGACATCGGCACTAAATATTGAAGGCATAAAGCTAACTTGAAAGCCTAACTTTTCTAATGCCGCAGTCGTTTTCGTTCCAATCGATGCAATTTTCCCTTGAAAATGGCTTGCACTTAAATGACAACGATTCATCTTACTAGCAAAAGCATCTACCGCATTTTGACTCGTAAAGATTAGCCAGTTAAATTGACGTGCAAATGCTAATTGCGCATCATCTTTTGGATCAATAATTTCGCAAGTTTCTATCAATGGGGCAAAAACTGCCTGACCACCTAAAGCGGAAATATCGTCTCCAACTGTTGCTGTTTTAGACGTTCCAGTTAAAATAATTGTTTTACCCTGCAAAGGTAAATTATTTAGCATCTTGCTCTGCCTTAACACGTTGAATTAAATCATAGGCACCTTGTTTCGTTAACATGTCAGCTAGTTCATTACCAATTGCTTCGGCATCAGTACCTACTACCGTCTCTTTATAAATAACTGCTGCATCTGGTGCGGCAACTAACCCTGTTAGTGTAATTTCTTCCCCATTATACTTGGCATAACCTGCGATAGGCACTTGGCAACCACCATCCATAGCAGCTAAGAAAGCACGCTCTGCATGTGCTTCTTTCCATGTAGCACTGTCAGTTAATTTTGCTAGTTCAGCTAATAATTCAGCATCGTCTTGTCGACATTCAATCCCTAAAGACCCTTGTGCTACAGCTGGAAGACAGTCTTCCACTGATAAAAACTCTGTTACGACATCATCGCTCCAACCCAATCTCTTTAAACCTGCGGCCGCTAAAATAATCGCATCATATTCGTCTGTTTCAAGTTTTGCTAAACGTGTATCGACATTTCCGCGAATCCATTTAATTTCAATATCAGGACGTAATGTTAAGAGTTGAGCACTTCGTCGAAGAGAGCTTGTCCCCACTACTGCTCCTGCAGGAAGATCTGCAAATTTCACATGACCTTTAGAAATAAATGCATCGCGCGCATCCTCACGAGGTGGAATACAACCAATTACTAAACCTTCTGGTAGTACGGCAGGCATATCTTTCATCGAATGAACCGCAAAATCAATTTCCTTGTCAAAAAGCGCCTGTTCAATTTCTTTTACAAAAAGTCCTTTACCACCAACTTTAGAAAGTTGAACATCTAAAATTTGATCGCCTTTAGTAACAATTTCTTTTACTTCAAATTCAAACGGCACACCTGCTGCCTTTAGCTCATTGATAAACCAATTTGTTTGCGTTAATGCTAATTTACTTCTCCTAGAACCTACAATAATTTTTCTCAACAGTCTCCAACCTTTCTTCTAATACCATAAATGGAATCGAGATAAGCTACTTCCTAAAAAGAAATTTACGACAACTAATAAATAAGCATAAATATGAACCCACGCATAATTAGTGCCCGTCAGCTTACTTTTACGATTCACATATAAAATACAGCAATATAATACTAAAATGATAAAGGACCCTATTATCTTCGCATCAAAGATAGATAAACTCTCTAATCTTAATAATGCCCATTCAAAGCCTAATATTAAACTTATGAATAACATTGGAATCCCTATAAAAAATGATACGTTCATCCAATTGCTCGTTTGCTGTAATGATGGCAAACGTGTCCATAATTGTGACCATTTTTTCTTTTTTAATAAGCGATATAAAACTAAATATAATATCGCAAATACAAAAGTTAACGTGAAAGCAGCATACGATAATATCGCAAATGAAATATGGATAAAGAGCATTTCCGAAATTAATGTATCCCCTACTGCTCCTGTTGGCCTTTTCGGCATAAATGTAAAAATACTAGCAAATAAAAATCCTAATATATTGATAATAAATACTGGTAAATCGACTCTCGCTATACAATGGAGAATAATCGATAATGTTACTAACAACCAAGAATAGAACAGAATTCCTTCATATAAAGATAAAATCGGGAAACGCTTTGTTTCGATAAAAGTTAGTATAATAATGGCACTTTGAATCACCCATACAAATGAAACAAGCCAAAAAGCAATCCGCCTTGCACGTACTTGTTTATAAAAGTAATCAGTAAAGTAAAACACTAGACTGATCGCATACAAGACGATCATCACTTCATAGAGCCTTGTCATTGTCAAATCAGCCAATGGACATCCCTTCTTTATTTCAAAAAGTGCTAAAGCTACTATAAACAGTATCCCAGCCTAAAAAAGACGTTTTCGTATCTTTAGTTTACCATACAGATACGAAAACGCCTCATGTAATTTCAAGTTCGCACACGTCAGCAAAACCATGCAAAAAGCAAAAATTTGCTACATGACTCAAATCGTGAGCCTCAAGCGATTGTGGAGCTCGAATGTCTAGACATCTTAGAAAGAGTACTTTGGTTCAGTAGGTGTTTGCGATGATCGTAAACGTTCTTTACGCTCAAGCTCTTGCTTGCTCATCATATCCACTTCATCTTCCACAGCATCCTCTATGCCAAAAATTTGTTGGAATAAACGTAACTGTTCATTTGCTTTTGGTGAATTTGCCATTTCCTTAGCTTGTAAAATTGGCTCTTTTAACAATTGATTAATAATTGATTTTGTATGCTTACTTAAAATCTTACGTTCTCGATCCGTTAACTCTGGCATTTTATTTTCAATACTGATCATTGTTTCTTGTTGAATTTGGTTTGCTTTTTTACGTAAAGCTGAAATGACTGGCACGACACCAAGCGTTGCAAACCAATCTTTAAATTGAACAACTTCTTTATCAATCATTTGCGTAATTTCCGCTGCCGCACGTTCGCGCTCTGCCAAGTTAGCTTCAACAATACCTTGTAAATCATCGATATCATATAAGAATACGTTTGGCAAATCACCAACACGTGGATCAATATCACGGGGTACCGCAATATCGACCATAAACAGTGGTTTACCTTTACGCAAACGTTCAACAAGTTGCATTAGCTCATAATCAATGACAAAATCTGTCGCACCTGTGGACGTAATTAAAATATCCGCTTCAAGTAGTGAGCATTGTAATTCCCTCATTGACTTCGCTTCACCTTGGAACTTGGCTGCTAAACTTTCAGCTTTTTCAAAAGTACGATTAATAACCGTCACTTTTCCTACGCCGTTACCATACAAGTTCTCGATAGCAAGTTCACCCATTTTACCTGCCCCTAAAATAGCGACGTGCTTGCGTTGTAAAGATCCAAAAATTTTCTTTGCTAATTCTACTGCTGCATAAGAAACAGATACCGCATTCTCCCCAATAGCTGTTTCACTATGTGCTCGCTTCGCAAATGTAACTGCTTGTTTAAATAACTGATTGTAGACCGTACCTGTCGTCCCAATCTCTTGTCCATTTAAGAAGCTTTTTTTCACTTGTCCTAAAATTTGTGTTTCACCAAGCACCATTGAATCAATTCCAGCTGTAACTTTAAATAAATGTTCTAATGCCTCATCTTCTTCTCGAATCGTTAAGTAAGAAGAAAAAGTCTCCACAGGCAAGTTGAACCAATTTGCTAAAAATTGCTTCACAAAGTGACGTCCAGTATGCAATTGATCGACGACTGCATATATTTCTGTTCGATTACAAGTTGAAACGATAACATTTTCCAATATGCTTTTTTGTTTTTGCAGCGCTTCCATTGCTTGCGGTAACTCGCTTTCTACGAAAGATAGCTTTTCCCTAATTTCAACTGGCGCTGATTTATAATTCAAGCCTACTACGATGGTATGCATGAATAACACCTCACACGTTCTAATTCACAAATCTCATTATAGCACAGTTCGACAATAGTTCATCTATTATTTGTGAACATGTCATGAAGAACTATAATTCATTTTCTACTTTAGAATTATTATAAACTAAGTTTAACAAATTATACGTATTGTATCAAATTTAAAAACTGCATACGAGTAATGCAGTTTCGCTATGTCAAAGAAAGTTCAAAAATAGAATGGTCTGCTAGAAGCTTTCTCTAAAAATGGCATTGAACTCTTTTACACAATAGAAAAAACTGTAGACAAACTAAAACTTGCATCTAGTCGTCTACAGTCGAATTGCTCCTCATTGAGCACTTTTATGAATTTGTAATTTTAACAGTTTTTTGCGAAATTATTTTTCCGTCTTTATCATAAGCTAAAAACTCGATGTCGCCATTGACTTTAAAGTCAACCATAGTTTGGACATTTTTCGTCAACATAAACACACTATCGCTGCGCTTTTTAAGATCAAATTGAACATCACCGCTGACAGAGGAATAACGAACAACGACATTTGCAACATTTGGACAATTACTATCAATTCTTGCATTCATCGTAATATATCCTTTCCGGATGGATACTGTCGCTTCCTCAAATAAATCATCAGGGTTGATACAGCTTGAAGGCGCAGTTTTACATAGAATCGCATCAATTATTTTTTGAGCGACCTGATGGAACTGGTAATTATCAATTGCATGATAATATGTGCCACCTGTTTCCGTAGCCATTTGTGTCAGAATTGCCTCATTAATTTGGTTTTTCTTACCCATACTTACAGTGTAAATTTTAATGCCTTTCTTTTTCGCATCATTAATTACTTTTGTCATTTTTGATTTACTTGTTTTTCCATCAGATACGACAATAATGGATTTAGAAGTTTTTGTATCATTTGAGAATTTAGTAAGAGCTAATTCTATACCTGTAAAAATATCTGTAGCTCCCTTATCCGTCGATGTACGATACAGGTCTTTCTTTAAGACATTATCTGTACTGCCTTCACCTAATACAGTTGCACTTGTGTTCGTTTCAATGACAATATTATTTTTCGCCTGAATTTGATTGATTACTTCCATCATTTTTGTACCGCGATAATTCGTTTGGTCGATACGTTTCATAGAAGAAGAGTAATCAACTACATATGCGACTTCAGTTGCTAAACTACAAGCATTTTTACTAAAGTAAGGATTTGTAAAAATTTCTTTTGTAATCGTTTTATCTGTAATAGACTTCAATATTGTTGCATAACGTGGGTCAACTTTATTGACAAGAGTAGCTTCTATTTTAGATTTCCCATAAATAATCGAGTCAAAGTAAGCGACTGCAGTCCCTGGCCCACCTGTATTATTCAAATAATCCGAAGTATTTGTGACAAAGGATGCCGTTTTTTCTACACCATCAAATTTGATTTTTACCGTTCCTTGATAATCCGTAATTGGTTCTCCACCTGGACGAACTAACGTTACCATAACTTGTGTATATCGGTCCTTACCAGATGGTCTTGCCGCAGCATCTGCACTTTCTTTTAACGCCTCAACACGTTTTTTATAAGCTTCTACTTGTCCTAGTAATTTACCGCCTTGGTATTTTAATAATACGGTACGTTCATAATTACTTAAGCCCGTTAATATAGCATAAATTTTCATAACACTATCATAATGCTCTAATGTTAAATTCTTTTCTTCTGGCATATATTTTGGACTCATTAACTGAATAATCGTACCTACTGGATTGATATTTTCCACTTGTGAAGCAATATTATCATCGATTCCTTGGATTCGATAAATTGGACGACCATCCTCTGAAATCATATACATAATCTCAGTCTTCGCTGGTGTCGTCACAGAATCTTTTAAACGCTCGTTCAATATTTTTTCAAATAAATATACAGAGATATTATAGTTTTCAAATTGTAAAATCGCATTCTCATATCCAAGAGCAGGATACTTCGGATCGGCGCCACCATATTGTAAATACATATTTTGTACAACGCCTAGAGAATTGGTAACATTTGTTTGTTGTCCAATACTAAAACGCTTTTCATCTGCATCAGGATTTAATGGCACGGGACCGTAAACATCAATTACATTTTCAGTGAAAAACTCCGGTGGCTTTTCATATTGTACATAAGGCGGTGTTATAGTACCATTGTCATCTGTATTCGTTGGGTCATACACTTTAAAGTCAATGCGTAATTCTGGCTGTGGTGCGTAACGCACGTGTGCATTTAATTTTTCTCCAACCAGACACTTCATGCTAGAATCTGTGTTGTTAATAAGTTCAAAACTAATCGTATCACGTACTGATTTTGTAAGCTTTTTCGCTTTAACAAACGCTGTTACAGTTGAACCGTCCGATTGAACGTTGCGAACAGCTTCACCAGCTGAATTGACAATATCAGCTCCCTCTGAAGACGTTACACGGAACGTATAGGACTTATCATCAGCAATCGGGTCACCGTTACATGCCTTTAAAGATACTGTAATCGGCGTCATATCCTCACCGTTTGCAATTAAATCTGGTTTTTCAACTTCAATACTTTGCAGAGCATTATTGACATAGTCAGGACCTGTAAAATCACTATCATTATCCTTCGGTTCTTCAAACTCTCCGCTATTCGAACCCATAAAGCCTGCTGGTAAAGTTACTTTATCATTATCACGACCTGCTGCAGATTTTTTCAAACCTAGGACAGCAAAGGAACCGTTTTGTACACTACGATATAAAAACTCGGCTGCATCACCACGAGATAGTTTCGTAGAGGGATTAAAATCAGCAAATGTTTTTTTGCCTGTATTGCCAGTTGAAATATCATTTGTATATAAATATTGTACTGCCTGTGGTTCATCTAAATCTAAACCTTTAAATGCAGCATATATACGTGCAAAGTGACCTCGTGTAATGGCTTTTGAACGATTTGCCATTACATGTGTACCTTCGAATGGCAAATATAAATCACTATAAAAATTATAGGCAACACTTTCGTTATATGATAACGCATAGTTTTTATCAAGCTTTGCAAACATTGTGACAAGCTCTCGCTCTGTTACTTGCTCGTTTGGCAAAAAGTTATTCGCACCATTTAATGCTAATAAATCATTATCAACTGCCCAAGAAATAGCTTTGTATTTACTATCAGTTGTCGGCACATCTTGAATCGTTGTAGCAGCTAGTGAGACCATTGGTGTTACAGTCATAAAGGCTAGTACAAAACAGGCCAATAATAGCAATGCCTTTTTCGCATATTGCATTCCTTTCAGTCCTTTCATTAGTTAAAGAATAATATATCATCTCGGTAGTTTTGTTTTAAATCATTCTCTAAATAGTTTAAGAATCGCTCAAGCACAGCAGATGCTTGGGCACGAGTTAATGGTTGGTTTGGATTAAATCGGCCCGTTACAGGGTCGCCTGTCATAAGACCAAGCTCATGGACGATATAAATACCATCTCTTGAATAGTTAGGAATTTGTGCATCATCTTTAAATTTTGTAACATAGCCAGGATCTGGCGCTTTGTTTTCAAGCCCTAATGCACGGACAAAAATTGCGGCAGCTTGCGCACGTGTAATCGCATTATCTGGTTTAAAATAATCTGGTGTCACACCTTTAATAATGCCTTTGTTGACTGCCGATTCAATATAGGCATAATCTTTCATCGTACGTTTAACATCTTTAAAGACACTTGTAGATGTTTTTTTCGTATTCTTTTCTTCCATAACACGCAGGTCAACTGCTTTACCAATGGCGATAGTAAAGTCAATTCGTTTCATCGGCGTATTTGGTGAAAAGAAATTACTTGTATCGGAATAGATCCCTAATGAGTATAGTTTTTCGATAGCAGCTTTTGCATAGTGATTCGATAAATCACGGAATTTCGGAATAATAAGACGTTCGATTGTCGGCGTAAATTCTGTATTTAAATCCACTTTGCCTTTTTGTCCAGAAGCTAAATCATACGTATATTCTGAAATTACGTCCTTTTCACTAACGACCGCATAGCCTCCATCAAAGCTTGCTAAACTGCCTGGATTTTCCTCATAATTGAGCACGCGTGATTTGCTCGTTGATAGGCGATTTTTCACATGGCTTGTTGTGCCATCACTGTACGAATAAACAGATTCAGTAATTTGCGTTTCGGTTGCTCCCCAGAAATTTTCGTACCCTGCATGACGACTATCCGTTTCTATTATTACTGTATTTGTTTTTGCGTTCTTACCAGAGCCTGTCTGAAATGTATATGTTTTTCTTGAAATAACATTTCCTGAATAATAATCAGATGCTGCGCGGTTATCTGTTACAGTTCCTTGTGAAAACTGGTAGTCTGCTAATGTATACGTTATTTTGCCGACTACAATTTTCTCAGAGTACTTTTTCACAACACCATTCGATGTCTTTTGCCCAATCGTAGCATAGTTAACAACATCTGATTCATAAGCTATATTTCTTGTTAATGTCGCGCCATTACTTGCTGTTAATTTTAAACTATACGTTTCTGTTAATTTCCCTTTTGATTCTTTTTGAGTAATTTTAATATCTTTACTCGTCCCTTTAAAAATAATGGGTGTTCCAGTAATGAACACGGCTTCTTCGTATGTATATTCATTTTTTACCGCACCAGTTGTTTCCACCGATGTGGCAGAAGCATCTGCTAGTATGCTGATCCCCATAACGAACACCATCATTAACGCTAACAGCACTTTCAATACATGTTTTCGCATCTGTTTTTTCCCTCTCTTTCTTCCCTTGCATATGCACAGATGAAGCTATCCCTACATAGAGAGATAGCTTCCATCTTATTAATCTACTAGAATGAAATGTGCCTTTACAAAGCGGTCAGATAGTACGACTAAACGATCGGAAGGTTTCAAATCAGATGGTTGAATAACTTTCCCTGCTTTAATAAGCGTCGCTTGATCAATATTCATATCAACCATTTGGCCTGCCTCATACCAACGACCATTTTGCCATTGACTCACACTTTTCACATTAATAGTAGCTGGATATGTCGATTTTACTGACTGAAGTTTACCTACTAGCATTAATGGAGCAACTGGTTTTGCATTATTTAACATGTGAAGAGCTTGTACATGCCCGTTGTTCACATAGAAGTAACCGTAATCCCCTTCTGATAAATACAGTTCAATATCTGGCATTACACTATATGTTTTATTACCATCATCAACCTTTGCCTTTGTCGTATTACTCACAGATAGTACAGTCTTATCTGTTTTCTTGAACACATTTGATTCGATTTTCATTGCATCATCAATTTCAATTAAATAGCCATCCGCTTGAGTTAAACGTCCATAATATAATTCATGTGATGCTAAGTTTGGTGACATAAAGCTATCGCTTGTTACATCCACCACTTGTGCATAATGATCACGAGCAGTACCGTCAGTAATAACAAACGCAGTACCATATGCTAATAATCCTGTTGGTTGAACAAAACGGCCATTGCGAATTAAAATTGATCCATCATGGAAGTACAGCGTGCCCGCATTTTTCAGCTTTAATAATTGGTAATCTGTATCGACTGCAATCATTGGCTCATAGTACGTACGTTCATTATTTTTCAATACAACAATCTTCTCAATAACCTCTTTACCAAATTGCTTCACTGTCGCGTAATATGCTTCACTACCAATATAATTTTTCAACTGACCTTTTTCTATTTTCGTATTTCCAACGTAAATAGGAACCTTTGTAGAAAAACTCATTGTAGATAGTGCAGTTGTTGACGCTGTACCAAATTGCCAGTTCACAAAGGCATTTTGATTTTTAACCGTTAATTTGTTCGCATTGATATTAACCGATTGTATTTCACCTTTGTAAAGATTTTCAACTAATGTTCCTGTCTCACTAATATCTACTTTTGTCACAATCGAAGTACTTGTATTTTTCAGATGAAGCTTTACACGATCTCCTACATACAGTCCACTAATATCAACTGATGAGGAAGCTTTTTGAAACGCTGTATCCTTATTCAAATAATATGTAGTTTCTTTACCGACATCTGGCTTTACCATAATGAACATACCATTAGGATCAATGCTTGTGATTACGCCAGCTATCGTTTTAGGATTTTGTGCGACTGTTGTCGTTTCCTCAGTAGTATTGGAAGTACCACGAAGTTCCACTACACTACGCAGCGAGATTTCAGCTTCTACTTTCATACCTAGTTTAAAACCTTCAATCGTTGTTTCCGTATTATTGATGTACAGGCGGGCACTATTGCTAATATTGTATGTGACTTGGCGACCACTCGCATTTTCTAAAGTGATTTTACTTAGCTGTTTTTCTACTTGCCCACTTGCATTCGTATATTCTGAATAAGTTACATCTACGAAGGTTCCTGTTACTAACTGTGCGGCCTGAACAGTTGGTAATGATGGTAAACTAAATACCATTAAACATAGAACGATCAATATGTATGGAATCTTCTTCAACAATTCCCGCCTCCTTATAAAATTGTTATTTATCAATAGTATATCGTATTATTGGTAGTTTTTCTTATTCAAAAAGTTACATTTTCACATGTTTTTCTATTTTTTCGAATCTACCATAGACATAAAGGAAGAGGTAGCTTCCAATTTCAAGCTACCCTGCCAACATCATACTTGGATATCAATTGTATGTCCGGCTGTTGGATGTGGAGCATCTAACATTTCAACTAACTGTTCAGTGTTTTGCTGTTGCATCTCCATCGCTTGCTTTGTAACAGCTAAAGAGACATTTTGCATAAGATTTGATTGATTCATTGCGATAGATAAAGCTGCAATATCCATTCTAGTCCACCTCCTATTTTATTTATCGGCTAATTTTAGCGTTCATCAAGCAATTTTCTTATATTTGTCCATAACTTTCATGCTAGTAATTAAAAGTGTCAAAGCGCTTTTCATGAAAAATAATAACGACGAAATGCTTGCACATAAAAACAAAAAAACATCTACTGTGCTACATAAGACGCAATAGATGTTTTTAGTTTACATTTTATTTTCAATTGTTTGCCAAGCTTCTTCAAAACCGATGCCTTTTTCTGAAGAGAACACAATGAGCGGATCATTTTTATCCATATCTAATGTTTCCTTGACAACTTTTTTATGCTTATCCCACTTACCTTTTGGAATTTTATCTGCCTTCGTTGCAATAACGATACAAGGAATACTGTAATGTTTTAAAAAATCATACATCATACAATCATCAGCAGTTGGAGGATGACGTAAGTCTACAATTTGAACGACCGCTTTTAATTCTTCACGGCCCGTAATGTAACGTTCAATCATTTTCCCCCAAGCTTCACGCTCGGTTTTTGAAACTTTGGCATAACCATATCCCGGAACATCGACGAAAAACAGTTGTTCTTCGATTTTGTAAAAATTTAGCGTTTGTGTCTTCCCAGGTTTAGAAGAAATACGAGCTAACGCTTTACGTCCAATCATTCTGTTAATGAAAGATGATTTCCCAACATTTGAGCGACCTGCTAATGCAAATTCTGGCAGTCCATCTTCTGGGTATTGGTCCGGTCTTACTGCACTTATGACCATTTCGACATTATGGACTTTCATTTCTTTAAAAACCTCCGTCTAGTGCAATTGCTAATACTTCATCAGCAGATGACACTAGTTTAAATGTTAAATTTTCGCGTACACTTTCAGGAATATCTTCAATATCACGTTCATTATCTTTTGGACAAATGATCGTTGTTAAGCCTGCTCGGTGTGCACTTAATGTTTTTTCTTTCAAACCGCCAATTGGTAGGACGCGACCACGTAATGTAATTTCACCTGTCATGCCTACTTCACGACGAATCGGGCGATGTAAAATCGCAGAAACTATTGCTGTTGCCATCGTAATACCTGCTGAAGGGCCATCCTTTGGTACTGCGCCTTCTGGTACATGAATGTGGATATCATGTGTCTCGAAATATTCCGAATCCACATGAAGTTCTTCTATTTTTGTACGTACATAGGACAATGCAGTTTGTGCCGATTCCTTCATAACATCTCCGAGTTTCCCCGTTAGCTGTATTTTTCCTTTACCAGGAGTTAAAGAAACCTCGATTTGCAACGTATCACCACCAACGGTTGTATACGCTAGCCCAGTTGCCACACCAATCTGATTTTCCTCTTCTGCTTGTCCATAGCGGAAACGGTGTTTTCCAAGGTATTCGATAACCGATTTTGAACTTACAGTAACACGTTTCTTTTCCCCAGACACAATAACTTTAGCGATTTTACGGCATAGCGTTGCGATTTGACGCTCTAAGCCACGAACCCCCGCCTCACGCGTATAATAGCGGATGATATCCAGCACCGCTTCATCTTTGATAACAACTTGTGTTTTCTTCAAGCCGTGTTCTTTTAATTGCTTTGGTATCAAATGATTTTTTGTAATTTGAGCCTTTTCAATTTCTGTATAGCCAGCAATTGAGATAACTTCCATACGGTCCAACAAAGGCCCAGGAATTGTACTTAAATCATTGGCTGTCGCAATGAATAAAACGTTAGATAAATCGTATGGTTCTTCAATGTAATGGTCGCTAAATGTGTTGTTTTGCGCAGGGTCCAACACTTCTAGCATTGCCGCTGCAGGGTCTCCTCGGAAATCATTAGACATTTTGTCGATTTCATCAAGTAAAAACACCGGATTAATCGTACCTGCTTTTTTCATCCCTTGAATAATACGACCTGGCATAGCACCAACATACGTACGACGATGTCCGCGAATTTCAGATTCATCGCGCACGCCACCTAAAGAAATTCGAATAAATTTGCGATCTAAACTTTCTGCAATTGAACGTGCCAATGAAGTTTTACCTACACCTGGAGGGCCAGCTAAACAAAGAATTGGACCACGTAATGAATTTTTTAACTGACGCACAGCTAAATATTCTAGTACACGTTCCTTTACTTTATCTAACCCATCATGATCGCGGTTTAAAATTTCCTCAGCATGCGTAATATTCATTCGATCCTCGGTTGCCTTTGTCCAAGGTAAGGATACTAACCAGTCAATGTAATTGCGAATAACACCACTTTCCGCGCTAGCACTCGGCAATTTTTCATATCGATCAAGCTCTTTTAATGCCGCTTCTTTTGTCGAATCAGGCATGCCTGTTTCATCGATTTGTTTACGCAATTCCGCAACTTCACCAGTTTTTCCTTCTCGATCCCCTAGCTCTGTTTGAATAGCTTTCATTTGTTCGCGTAAGTAATATTCTTTTTGCGTACGCTCCATCGATTGCTTTACTTTCGTATTAATCTTCTTTTCAAGGTCCAGCACCTCTTGTTCATCATGCAAGCGAATAATTAAATGATCTAAACGTTTTTTAACATTTAACATTTCTAAAACTTCTTGTTTATCCGCAATTTTGATTGGTAAATGCGAGGCTATAATATCAGCAAGGCGGCTTGGTTCTTCAATATCAGCCACTGTATTAATCGTTTCTGTCGTGATTTTGTTGGAGGATTTAGCGTATCTTTCAAAATACGTTAACAATGTACGCATTAAGGCTTGCGTTTCCACATCTTTCTCAACTTTATCCTCTTTTACATCAATATCAACAACTGTAAATTTCTCTAATGCTTGATAATTAGACCAAGTTGCACGCGCAACACCTTCAACTAAAATACGTAGTGTGCCGTTTGGCAATTTAAGCATTTGCTTTACATACGCCATCGTACCGACTTGATATAAATCCTGTTCTTCTGGCTGTTCATCGTGCATTTCTTTTTGTGTCACCAATAAAATCAATTGGTCCTCTAACATTGCTTGTTCAAGCGCCGCTACAGAACGATTTCTACCCACATCAATATGTAACACCATCGACGGGTATACTAAAAGTCCACGTAAAGGCAATAATGGTACATTTGTTGTTTTTTGAATTGTTACCATGCGGGTATTCACCTCCGTCAAAAATTTTCTTGTTCACAATCCCGCGCTTCTAGTATGTGTTTAAAAAACCGATTCACACTATCTATTCAAACGAGCCAAAAATTTCATCTATTTACAGTCGCCGGCTTTATGTATGAATAAAAAGCTGACTCTCGATATGTGCGAACATTGCACAATCGAAGTCAGCTAAGTTACTCTTTTTCTCATAACAATAGACAGCTTTGTCTGTTTATTATGCTGAAGTTTTTGTGTCGCTACCTTCATCGAGTTCAGTGCCATCTTCAAGAAGCAATTTCGGTTTCTCTTTATCCGTAATTGTTTTTGCCGTAATGATACATTTTTTCACGTCATCACGTGAAGGTAATTCGTACATTACTTCAAGCATTGTTGACTCAATAATTGAACGAAGACCACGTGCACCTGTTTTACGCTCAATTGCTTCCTTTGCAATTTCAGAAAGGGCACCTTCATCAAACTCAAGCTCAACACCATCTAGTTCAAGCATTTTTTGATATTGCTTCGCTAGCGCATTTTTTGGTTCCGTCAAAATTTGTACAAGTGCAGCCTCATTCAATTGTTCTAGGCTTGCAAGTACTGGCAAACGACCGATGAATTCTGGAATTAGACCAAATTTCAACAAATCTTCAGGAATTAATTTCGACATTAATGAACCTTCGTCCACTTCAACTTTATTAGGATCTGAACCGAAACCAATCACTTTTTCACCTTGACGACGTTTAATGATGGATTCAATACCATCAAATGCTCCGCCTACGATAAATAAAATATTTGTTGTATCAATTTGTAAAAACTCTTGGTGTGGATGTTTACGTCCGCCTTGAGGAGGCACACTTGCAACAGTACCTTCTAAAATTTTTAGCAATGCCTGTTGGACACCTTCTCCAGACACATCACGTGTAATCGATGGATTTTCTGATTTACGTGCAACTTTATCGATTTCATCAATATAGATGATCCCTTTTTCTGCACGTTCGATATCATAATCTGCTGATTGGATTAATTTTAATAAGATATTTTCAACGTCTTCACCCACATAACCAGCTTCTGTCAAAGAAGTAGCGTCTGCAATTGCGAATGGAACGTTTAATATACGTGCTAATGTTTGAGCTAATAATGTTTTACCGCTACCAGTTGGGCCGATTAACACAATGTTCGATTTTGCTAATTCTACATCATCAATTTTACTGTTTGTATTGATGCGTTTGTAGTGATTGTAAACCGCAACCGCTAAGGCTTTTTTAGCACGCTCTTGTCCAATAACATACTCATTTAAAATCGATAAGATTTCTTTCGGTTTCGGAATATCTTGGAAATCGATTTCTTCCTCAACACCTAGTTCTTCTACAACGATTTCTGAACAAAGTTCGATACATTCATCACAAATATAAACACCAGGACCTGCAACTAATTTACGTACTTGTTCCTGCGGCTTCCCACAGAATGAGCATTTTAAATTGCCTTTTTCATCATTAAATTTGAACAATATGTTTCACCCCTATTCAAGCTACAATCTTACAAGATTATTGAATCATTATCAAATAAATTGATTGCAACATTTACGTCATGGCGCAAATGCATCTAAATTTTGAATTATTTTCAAGTCTATTCAAACGATTGACCAGTTAGCTAAGTAATTGCAGCATTTGCGCAAAAACATTAATGGCTCTCTACTTGCTGTTCTGCAAATAATTCGTGTTGATGCGAGCTTTCAGACGAACCCATGACAACTGTCTGATTTTTCAGCTTCATTTTCGAGGTTTTAGCTCCCTCAGTCGTAAAACCTAAGTGCGTTCTTCTTCCATTTTAACGGAGACACTATACTACTGCTACTTGTCGGCTTTACTACAATGAAGTTAAAGTTTAGCATCGTGTAAAAAATTAAACAACAATACTATGTATAAGATATTAACTAAAGTTGCCTCCAAAAGCATAACAGTTAGTAAAAATTGGATTTTTTCATTCCTCGACCTTGAGAGGTTGGGGCCCCTTTAGTCTAAACTAAAAAGCTATGTGTGATAAAACAAGGCACGGTTTAACGCCGTACCTTGTTTTCTTAATTTTTCTATCTAGTTACGTTAAAAAATCTTATTCAGTAATTTTAGCGTTTTCTACTAAAAATTCAACTGTTTTTTGGATTTTGATATCATTTTCAAGAACAGCAGTACCGCCTAGTGCACCAGTAATTTGTTCTTTCGTCATATTGAATTGAGCTGCCATTTTTTCTAATTCAGCTTCGATGTCAGCTTCAGTAGCTTCAATTTTTTCAGCGTCAGCAATTGCTTCAAGTGTTAATGAAACACGTACACGGCTTTCAGCTTCTTCTTTCATTTGACCACGTAAATCTTCTTCTGATTGACCAGAGAATTGGTAGTATAGCTCTAGGTTCATACCTTGCGTTTGTAAACGTTGACCGAACTCTTGTAACATGCGATCTGTTTCAGAGTTAACCATTCCAGCTGGTACTTCAAACTCTGCATTGTCAGCAGCTTTTTCTACTAATTCATCACGAAGTGTAGCGTCTGATTCAGCTTGTTTTTGTGATGCTGTTTGTTCTTTAATTTTTGCACGTAATGCTTCTACGCCTTCAACTTCTGGGTCTAATTCTTTTGCAAACTCATCGTTTAGCTCTGGAAGTACTTTTGTTTTTACTTCTTTTACAGTCACTTTGAAAGTAGCTTCTTTACCAGCTAATTCAGCAGCGTGGTATTCTTCTGGGAAAGTTACAACAACGTCTTTTGCTTCGCCAGCTTTCACACCTACTAATTGCTCTTCAAATCCAGGAATAAATGAGCCTGAACCGATTTCTAATGGGTAATCTTCGCCTTTTCCGCCTTCAAACGCTTCTTCACCTACAAAACCTTCAAAGTCAATTACCGCTGTGTCGCCTTCTACGATCGCTTCATCTTCTTTGATTTCAAGTTCAGCTTTACGAGCTAATTGCTCTTGGATTTGCGCTTCAACTTCTTCGTCTGTTACTTCAACTGGAAGTTTTGTAACTTCTAAGCCTTTGTAGTCGCCTAGTTTTGGTTCTGGTTTCACTGTTACTTGTGCAGTGAATGAGAAATCTTGACCATGTACGAAGTTTTCTGTACCAGAAATTTCTGGGTAATCAACTGGCATAATACCCGCTTCGTCGATTGCTTTTGCATAAGAATCTGGAACGATGATTTCTAAAGCATCTTGGTATAAAGATTCAATTCCAAAACGTTGTTCAAACATTTTACGAGGCATTTTACCTTTACGGAAACCTGGTACGTTAATTTGTTTTACAACTTTTTTGAATGCTTGGTCCATCGCTGCGTCTACTTCTGCAGCTGGTACTTCAATTGTTAGAGTACCGATATTACCTTCTTGTTTTTCCCATTTTGCTGACATGTATAAATACCTCCAAAATAATCTAATTTCAATCACGCTTGACGTAATTGCGTCCGGATTTGTTTGAAAAATCCGCAACATATGCCAGCGACTTAACATTTAGCTCAAGTTTTCATACCCTACTAGAAAGTTAAAGCCATTGACATTAAATCCGCCTACTCATGTGAAGTAGAGGATTGGGTTGATCAATTTTAAATGTTAGACAATTTATTCGTAACTACGATTTTGACAACCATTTTAGTATATCATAGATGCGTATAGTTTCAACTTATTTCATACTTCATGGAGTTCTGTTAGTTTTTCTAACATTTGTAAAAAGTCAATGATTTCATAGTCCATTTCCTGAACCTTACCAAGCATCGATTGTACAAAATCTATATAGCTATATGCAATATCATCGGCTTCAAAAGGAAACCATTCAAATGGATAAGTAACAATAGCATGCTTAGCCATTAAATATTGTACCATTTCCAACGTTGATGGGTCTTGTTCTAATTTAGATTCGATGATTTTTTTTATGTCATTATATTGTTTTAATTGATTTGGCAGTGCCAGATGTATTGGATTGACCGTTTTTGTTTGTTTAAATTTTGAAACGATGATATCAATCGAAACTTCTTGCTCAACAAGTAATATTAACGCAAGACTTTGCACAAATGGGTGGATATCAGCACATTCGATAATAGCCTTTAAGGTTTTTTTTAATTGTCGTACATTCGTATCCATTAAACGATGCAGTCGCAACGATTGTTCATTTGGTGTTAGTGCACTAAACTTCTCCAAGTCATATTCTTGTTCTTCAATAAGTTCTTGTACAGCCTCTCTTTGTTGAAACTTTTTAGCCACTTCACTATTTATACTTTTTAAGCGTTCGAATTTTTCTAGTTGTGCTTCAGGAAGTACTTTTTCTTCTATCAAAGTAGTTATTATGGACTCCACTTGATGGTATTCCTTCAATTGCATACATATTGTAATGTATAGTTCCATTACTTCCACATACATTGAGGTGCCTAGAGCTAGCAGTTGTTCACACACTTCTTTTGCCTTCACATAGCCCTTCAGCTCATATAAAGCATAGGCATAGGCACATAAGGCTTTTTCATCTCCACTTTCATATAAAAACGCCTTTTCAAAGCATGCGACCGCATCTTCATATTGGTATTTTTCCGCAAACATATGACCCTCTCGAATTAATGTTTGGATGGCACCAGGAAAAACAACAATATTGTCATGTTTAATAACATGACGCTTATGCTTTGTCATTTTCTCACCTCTTTAGATTTACTAATTGTTTATTTTTAACAAAAACTATTGAATTTCTATTCATATTTTGTAATAAATTGAATTATAATTAATAATACCCATATTTTTTCATTCATAACAGACATCGCTATATTCATTGTCAGCAAGACCAATACAAGTTGTTCACAAGGAGTGTAATACATGCCATTAATGGATACAATCATGGAATTTGATAGTCGCATCTCCCCCGTTTTTGAGGAATTATCTATTAAAGTTATATCAATTACGACAGCACACGGTCCGCTACAAGATTATTCAATTGACTTTGAATTTTTTACACAGACAAAATTAAATACATTTACAAAAGAAGCAACGACACATATTACAAGTATGCATGGGAATATTCCTGGCTCCATCTCTATTGGCCATCAACATCAAGCGTCACTTTTTATTATTCCCCAAAGCGTTCATATTGAATGCAACTATAAACTTTTGCAAATTGACACTAATGATATGAAACGTATTTTACAGCATCCTCATCCCACTCTCTATTATAGTGAGTGGCTTTTAGATGCCATCAAAAATGCTAGTATCCTTATGGAATTAAAAACAAATCAAAATACAATGATTGAATGGCCACTCGGCATCAAATCGGCTGTTATTTTATAGGAAGCAAAACTAATTCCGTTTATGTATATCGAGTATAAAGTGATAATAGGGTTGTTTGACTTTTGCCTACAATAGCGTTTCCCCTCTCCCATAAAGTGAAACATACGAGGAACCTTAAACTACGCTCTCACATAGGGAGAAACTTGCAATGAAAATAACATCATAAACGTTAGGACGAGCTAAACTCCTGTCTTATACATTAAAACTACATTTAACCGAGCCTTGGGCATACTACAAGTATGTCTTTTTGTCGTGCATCAACGATGGTTGTCCAGCCTTTGCGCTATTATCATATCAGCTTTCTATAGATTGCGGTATTCCTATTGTGAAAGTATCCATTAAATAATTCGCTACAGACAAATTTCTTGAGTAAAAATGTATAATGAACGAGAGATTTATTTTTGGAGGCATTCATCATGGAGATTAAAGAAGCATTACAAACATTTTCATCTATGACCCTATCAGCACGACAAGCATTTTTTAACAAGGAGGGCGAATGGCTACTAAAGGAAATGTTAGCGCATATCGGTTCAACAGACGCAGAACTTCGCGATCACCTTATCTATAGAATATTTATCGACTTATTGAGTGATAATTTACTAAGCGCTCAGCAACTACAATATTTATTTGACACGGCAACCGGTGAAGATTTCTTATACGCTAACATTGGAGAGCAAATGACGGATAGTGTTTTCACCCGCTCTTTTTCAGCTTTACTAGTAGCGAGCATTTTGGCAAAAGATAGTGAACTCCTTATTTTAGATGACGCAAGCTTACAATTTTTCTTTAAAAAAATAGGGCGTTATTTGTTACTTGAAAATGATACAAGAGGTTATATAGAAGGTAAAGGCTGGGCACACAGTGTTGCACACGGAGCAGATTTAGCGGCAATAACAATTAAACATCCGAAATTTGATTTGCAACACGCTCCTTCTATTTTACATGCATTCAAACTAGTAACTTGGAAAGATGTTGTTTTTATCAACGACGAGGAAGAACGCTTAGTCAATATAATTGAAGCATTATTAGCAAGGAATTATTCTGAGGAAGCACTATCCGAATGGGTAGAGCAAGTTTTTGATAAATTCGAATTGCATTTAGTAACACAAGGCTATAATCAACGCTTTTTTAGTGGGCGTACTTGTACATTGAACGCAATGAAGACTTTGTATTTCGCGTTAAAAATGAATAACCTAGCACCAAAACTTCAAAACACACTGTATTTGCAAATTGCAAAGTGGTTGAAGCTCGGTTCCTAAATGAAGGACAGAACATCCAACGCATTTGGATGTTCTTTTTTTCGAATACTAATATTAATATACTAATATTTGTTAATTTTTCAAATCGTTTAATTATGTTAACATAATTTCAACAATGTTCCAATATACCCCTTTATAATCATCCCTTACATAGAAAATTTATCCTTCCAGGTACCTAAAACCGACTTTTCTTATACTCCTTTTTTAGATAAAACGCAACTAAAATGTATCAAAAACACAGTCGCATCATGGACTTTATTACAAAACATCGTCTAAAATGTGAAATGATAATTTTCACAAAAAATTTGTTTACTTAGTTAAATACGACAAACGCAGTATTTTCAACGTTTATACAGTGTTAATTTAACAAAACCTTAAAATACCAATAGTAAAATAGCTTTTTTTGTTCAAAAAATGTTCATAATCACCCCCTATTCATTATCAGTTCTATAATTAAATATTTTTTTTTCTGGTGCTGCGGGCGTATAATCCTATATGCAAACAAAGACATGATGCGACCATCTACATTGAAGAATTGTCCATTTTATGGTGCATACATCATCATGTTTGTGAACGCTTGCAAAAGACCAATCATTTACTAGACTTAATGCTTCATATTGAACCATGCCATTGTCATTGTTAATGCAAACGTATTTGATTGGTACATCAGATAAAAGAGGTGACCTCAATACCCACTATTTATAAATGTGAATCAATACTACTACACATGAAATTTATGAATAGCCGTTTTATAGAAAGGAGTCAAACATGAATAAAAAATTTAGCTTAATGTTATTAGCATTTGGCGCTATCGCAATCCTTTCTGGTTGTGAACCATTAACTGTTTTCAATCCAAAAGGACCAAATGCTCAAACATTATCAAACACAATTATTTTATCCATTATTACAATGGCAGTTATTTTACTAGTCGTGTATGTGCTTTTTGCATTTATGCTAACAAAATACCGTGCATCAAAAGCTTCTGCCGATTATGAGCCACCTCATGAAGAAGGTAGTCATGTACTAGAAATTACATGGACAGTTATTCCTATTATTATCGTAGCATTCCTAGCAATTGTTACTGTAAAAACTACTAGTACGGTAGAAACAACACCAGAAGGTTATGACAATAAAGAACCACTAGTTATCTATGCAGCATCTTCAAACTGGAAATGGCACTTCAGCTATCCAGAGCAAGGTATTGAAACTGTGAACTATGTAAACATTCCAACAGATCGTCCTATTGAATTCAAACTGTATTCATTCGGACCAATTACAAGTTTCTGGATTCCACAGTTAGCGGGTCAAAAATATGCGATGAGTGACATGTTAACAACTATTCACCTTGCAGCTGATGAAGTTGGCTCATTCATGGGACGTAACTCAAACTTTAATGGTCGTGGATTTGCGGAAATGGAATTTGAAGCACAATCTATGACACAAGCAGACTTCGATCAATGGGTTAAAGACGTAAAAGCGAACGAAAAACCATTAACTGAAGAAAAATTCAAAGAATTATTAGCAGCTGAACATGTAGGTCGTTCAAGCTACTCTTCTACTCACTTAGATTTCAGCCCTGCACCAATGGCACATGGTGATATGGATATGGGAGGTATGGACCATGGTGACATGGACATGTCTGACGAAGATATGAACCATGAAAATATGGACCATTCCAAAAAAGATGCCGAAACACATTCACACTAATTTCCAAATTTGAAAGGAGCGCATCCTATGAGTATGGAAGAATTATTCCATCCACTGCAAGAACCGATGATTTTAGGCGCAGCTATTAGTATCGTAGTTGGTGCAGTAGTTGTCGTAGCAGGCCTTACGTATTTTAAAAAATGGGGCTACTTCTATAAAAACTGGCTATCAACAGTCGATCATAAAAAAATCGGTATTATGTATATCGCCGTTGCACTTTTAATGCTATTCCGCGGTGGTATCGACGCACTTTTAATGCGTGCACAAACAGCAGTCCCTGATAACGGACTACTTGATGCACAACACTATAATGAGATTTTCACTACGCACGGTTTAATCATGATTTTATTCATGGCGATGCCATTTGTTATCGGTTTAATGAACATCGTTATTCCATTACAAATCGGTGCACGTGACGTTGCGTTCCCACGTCTAAACGCTGTCAGCTTCTGGGCATTCGCAGCAGGTTGTGGTTTACTGAACCTATCATTCATTATTGGTGGTTCACCAGATTCAGGTTGGACAGCTTATTTCCCATTAGCGGGTACAGAATTTAGTCCAACTGTTGGGAACAACTATTATTCTTTAGCACTACAATTATCAGGTATTGGTACGTTATTGACTGGTGTTAACTTCATCACGACTATCTTTAAAATGCGTGCTCCTGGTATGACTTTAATGAAAATGCCAATGTTTACTTGGTCAATTTTAATTACAAACGTTATTATCGTATTTGCATTCCCAGTATTAACTGTAGCACTTGCATTAATGATGTTAGACCGTCAATTCGGTACAAAATTCTTTGCGATGACAGATGGCGGTATGGACATGCTTTGGGCCAACCTATTCTGGGTTTGGGGACATCCTGAAGTTTACATCGTTATTCTTCCTGCCTTCGGTATTTTCTCTGAAGTCATTGCAACATTTGCTCGTAAAAACTTATACGGTTACAAATCAATGGTAATGAGTATGGTTGTTATTTCATTACTATCATTCTTAGTATGGGCCCACCACTTCTATACAATGGGTCACGGCGTTATGGTAAACAGTGTATTCTCTATTACAACAATGGCGATTGCTGTTCCAACCGGGGTTAAGATGTTCAACTGGTTGCTCACAATGAGGCACGGTAAGATTCAATTTACTACCCCAATGCTTTATGCACTTGGCTTTATCCCGATTTTCACAATCGGTGGGGTTACAGGTGTAATGCTCGCAATGGCAAGTGCCGACTATCAATATCATAATACGATGTTCTTAGTTGCCCACTTCCACTATGTATTAATTCCAGGTACAGTATTTGGTGTACTTGCAGGTTACCACTTCTGGTGGCCAAAAATGTTCGGTTTCCGTTTAAATGAGAAATTAGGGAAAGCTGGTTTCTGGTTTATCGCTATCAGCTTCAACGTAGCGTTCTTCCCTCTATTCATTTTAGGTTTAGATGGTTACGCTCGTCGTATGTACACTTACTCTGAATCTACTGGTTACGGTCCACTTAACTTGCTATCGTTCATCGGTGCACTTGGACTTGCAGTCGGCTTTGCGTTAATTTGCTATAACATTTACTACAGCTGGAAACATATGCCACGTAACGAAAAAGCAGATGTGTGGGATGGTCGTTCATTAGAATGGGCTACTCATTCTCCAGTTCCTGAATACAACTTTGCAGTAGTACCAACAATTACACGTTTAGATGAGTTCTGGTTTGCGAAAAAAGAAGGTCGCGATATTACTGCAGGTAAAATCGAGAAAATCCACATGCCTAACAACACAGGTACGCCTTTCTGGACAAGTGGTTTCTTATTCCTAGCAGCATTCTTCGCAGTATTTAGTCTTTGGATTCCAGCCATCATCAGCATGCTTGTTGTATTTGGCTTCATGGCTCATCGTTCATTTGAAGATGATCATGGTCGTTACATTTCAGTTGAAGAAATTATGGAAACTGAAAAAAGTTTGAGAGGTGATAAATAATATGAAAATCGATTCTTCACTTCCATTAGAATATAGTACAGAAGAAAACCGCTTAAAGATTTTTGGATTCTGGGTTTTCCTTGGCGCCGAAATCATGTTATTCGCTACACTCTTTGCTGTTTACTTTGTGCTTCACAATCGTACAGGCAGTGGCCCGAATGGTGCTGAGATTTTCGAGTTAACACCAGTATTACTAGAAACATTCCTACTTCTAGCAAGTAGTTTTACAATCGGTCTTGGCGTTCATGCTATGCGCCTTGGCAACAAAAAAGCAATGATGACATTCTTCATCATTACACTTATCTTAGGTCTTGGCTTCTTAGTTATTGAGATTGACGAGTTCGTCACTTATGTTCATGAAGGTGCAACAATTACAACAAGTGCATTTTTATCTTCATTAATGACTTTACTTGGTACGCACGGTGCCCACGTAACATTTGGTCTCTTCTGGGGCGTTGCAATTTTAATCCAAGTAGCAAAACGTGGCTTAAACCCACAAACGGCTAACAAAGCGTTTATCTTCTCACTGTACTGGCACTTCCTAGACGTAGTTTGGATTTTCATCTTCAGCTTCGTCTACTTGAAAGGACTGATTAGCTGATGAAGGAACTATTCCCAAAACAACATGTGATGGGCTTCGGCTTCTCACTATTATTAACAATTATCGCTTTAGCAGTTGTGAAATTTGATATGTCTTACAATATGGCATTTGCAATCCTAGTAGTGACTGCACTTGCGCAAGCAACTGTTCAATTAGTATTATTCATGCACATCGGTGAATCTGAGGATAAGAAAACGTTATATACAACAATTCTATATTCAGTATTCGTAGCTGTTGTGACAATCCTTGGTACATTATTTGCAATGATCTGGGGTTACTAATAAAAATGGCCGAGAAAATGATCCTCATTTTCTCGGCTTTTAAAGTACAACAAAAAAGCCAGTCTCGAAAATATCGAAACTGGCTTTAGTTTGTTTAAAAATAGTGAACTTGCTCTAGGCTGTTATACGTTCATTAAGTTCGTATTAGCGAACGATTAGCACATCACATGTAGCTAAACGGACAATACGCTCCGCTACTGAACCGATGACCATTTTTTCTAACTGATTTAAGCCTGTTGCACCACATACAATTAAGTCTACAGTAGGCAGTTGCGTAAGAATGCTTTTTGGTGAACCCGTTTCTACAACAGCCAATACCTCTGTTACGCCGGCTGTTTGAGCCTCTAATCTTAACTTTTCGATTTTAGTAAGATGTTCCGCTTTCAATTTCTCTGCATACTTTAAGTCATATGCAGTGATAGCACCAAACGACTTCGTATCAATCACATTCACTAGTTGTAATGTTGCGCCATATTCTTTTGCCAATTTTACCGCACGCTCACACGCTTTCAACGACTGTTCAGAAAAATCTATTGCTACAGCGATTCTTTTATAATTCGTAGCCATCATTAATCCCCCTCATCTTTTCTTACACATTCAGAGTTTTCTCAATCATTATATCATAAAGAAAATGGATCCCCCCTTCTATCTGTAGCATAACTAGTAAAATAAAGATATTGACCGTCTACTACTATATCTCGATTCAGCCAAGACTCGAAATAACCCATTCACAATATGCCCTTTCCAAATATGTTCCAATACGCTATTATGTATGTATTTAACTATACGAAGATAGACAAGGAGAGGCTAATGGAAGAAGTTAAAGTCGTCTATGCATTAATTAAAAATGTCGATTATCATATATTAATGGTTCATAATCATGAAGGGCATTGGTCGCTTCCTGGTGGAAAAGTGGAAACAGATGAAACGCTGATAGAAGCTACAATCCGTGAAGTCCATGAAGAAACAGGTTATCTAGTAGAAGTAGGTAAATTACTCGCGGTAAATGAATCAAAATTAACAAGCAGGAATCATCACGCTTTATTTTTCACTTTTGAAGCGCAAATTATAAGTGGGGTTGAAGAAATAGCATTGCCCAATGAAATAACCAACATCGAATGGGTACCTATTGAAATTGCTAACAGTAGAATGCCTTATTATAGAGAAGGAATTGACAAACTTTATGAAAATCACGCGCTCTACTACGACCAAGGTACAATCTAACAAGCTGGCATTTAACGATACATGACCACTATAAATTAAAAAACTATTTTAAGAAGATTTGTCACTAAGTTCATAGGCATAATAAAAGCCACTACTTTTTAAAAGTGTGACTAGCGTAAAACAATTGGTGTAAAGACTAGTGAAAATAAGGGAGAACTTTATCAGTCACTACCTTTTCGCCAACTTCTATCCATTTACTTTTATCATGTATATAGCCATCCTTATCAAGCGGTGTTTGGAATTGGCTCGCTCCCGTTGCATCTAGCAAAGAGCCCTCATCATAATCCAATCCGACATTCGTTACATGTTTAATAACGAATGGGTTTTGAAAGCGAATTTGTGCATCATAAAAATCTAGTTCACCTTGCGTTACAATAAAAGGCACTCGCAAATAGATGGTTTCTCCACCCTCACTCGATAAAATCGTATCAAAACTTCCTTTGTGATACTCCCAATTGCCTCCAATTGTAAAACCATGTCTTTCAATATGATCACGTAAGTAACCAAAGCTTATTTCTTTTCCGACGATATTAGATTCAATTTGTAACAATTAGATACCCTCCTTTGCTGTTGATTGCAGTCTATCCTAAAGACACGAAATACAAACAAGTTTATTCATAGTGTTTTTTATTTCTTTATTCTAAACTCGATTTATTTAAGCAAAGTTAAGTTCTCTGTTTGCATAAAACCATTTCCAGAAGTACAGATATGTTTTAAGCGCTTCTCTACGCTCCCTATTACCTTTTCTCTTCATATAAAGGGAAAGAATCATTCAACGTTTAGAAGAGCGTATACATGCTGTTAGAAAGCTTCAATGAATAGGTTTATTGTCAGTCATCTCAAAAGACACTGAAATAAAAAAACTGTAGACAAATCCCAAATTGCTTTGGGTTTGCCTACAGTCTTAAGCATCGTTGAAGATGCCTATCGTCAGTTTAATAAAAATTAAAGTTTAACGATGTTTGTAGCTTGAGGTCCACGTTGGCCTTCTTCTACAGAGAATTCCACTTTTTGACCTTCGTCAAGTGATTTGAAACCGTCACCTTGGATAGCTGAGAAGTGAGCGAATACATCGTTTCCGCCTTCTACTTCGATGAAACCAAAACCTTTTTCTGCGTTAAACCATTTTACTGTACCTTGTTGTGTCATTTAAATGACCTCCATTAATTGTATTTAATAATATCCGATTTCCTCAAAAGAAAAAAATTCACATATTACAAAAAGTACCGAACAAATAACACGATTACTCTTTGTAACATGTGAATTCATTGTTTCTTCGCAAACGATCTTATTAATTTCATTATATACTACAAAATTTCTTTTGTCTAGTGCTAGTATAAACAACTTTCAATTTCTTTATTCATCTTCTTTTAAATCTTTTCAAAAGAGGCTGGGACATAACTAAAAAAATTTAAGGTACAGAGGAAAGGTGTTCATACATTTTTGCTATATGAAGAACTTAGCTATTCTTGCTTTTGCAATAAATAAAACAATAGAAGGGTTCACTAGTTGTTGGTAGCGGAGGTGGTGACTCCTGCTCAGAACAGCACACAATGTAAGACGCGGGCATTCCGCGCGTTAGCGAGGGTTGCGGCTTACGGTGCTGAGCGGAAAGCACCGCTGTAGCGAACAAACAATGGCGCAGCAAAAAAGGTGTTAGATTGACTGCAATCAATCTAACACCTTTTCTCTTTTGTCCCAGCTTCTGTTCACTCTTTATTATTTCTCATTAAACCATAATTGGTCTTGATTATCTACATCACCATTATAATTAATACATATTTCTTCCCCAGCCTTAATGTCTTTGAAAGCAAAGAAATCAAATGTCTGGTTTCTAAAATTAATCTCATAAGTTGCATTTGGTTCATAAGAATGGTTAAACAACATCCCATAACCAAGAAGAATTGCAGATTGACCTATACCATATTCAAAAGCATAATCAGCAAGCAATGTTTGCTCGATGTATTGATGCTGTTCATTTGGATAAGAAATGACTGGTGCTTCATGCAACAGCTCTCCTTTTTGGATATCGCACGTAGCAAATACCCCTCTATTGAATTCTCCATCACTTAATGGAGATGTTTTAATTTCTATCATATTCGTTCTCCTACTCACTATTAAAATATACTTACAACTGTACCATTAATTTAGTCCATGAGCTCATTTTTTTAATCTTTTGGGCAATTTTTTTCAATTTAAACCATTTACGGTCTTTTAAAAGACAAAAAATTAGGTAATCTAATGCTTCTGGTAGCTATTTTCATTGGAAAAAAATCGTGCAGCACATCACCATTCAAATGCGCTACACGAAATATAGTTTGTCAAATCAATTTTTAGCATTGTTTTTTAATAGATGATGAAGTATAACCACTATGATTATTAAGCCAATAAAAGTACCTGTACGATCTGGTTCAATGAAGAAAAATGTTGGAAGGACATATAAATTGACTATAAAGATTAATGTCGCCATTATCAATAAAAATCGATATATCATTTATTTTCTACACCCTTACTGTCTCCAAGGTATTCCTACCAGCTCATAGATGTTCCCTGTTAAAGGATTTCTTGCCATATGATATCCTACTCCGTATTGTCCATTGCCTGATATCGCTTTAAATCCAGCTCCAGCAAACCATAGAAATCCAGCAATAGCTGAGGCATAAGGCACAAATCTTGCAAGTTGATGTGTTCTTCTAATTATTGCACCAATACCAGCAATAGCAGCTGTAGCTCCATGAGCTCCATCAATAATATCTGTTATTTTCTTTGTAATACATGAATCTAGATATAAAGAAGCTCTAGTTCCTGCCCAAGTTATTTCGCCACTAGTTTTCCCATGACAAGTTGCTCTTTTTACCCTAATCATATTGTTTGGTTGATTATCATACACAGCTTCTTCTGAATACTCTACTGTTTTTGTTCTAACTCCATTCTCGATTAAGTATTTACTTACAGCTATTTTTTCATCTCTTGTATTCTCATTCAAGACTAAACTTTCATATTCATAAAGAATTCCGTCATCTTCAATAATTGAAAATATAGTTTTTAATTCACTTGTTTCAATAAAGTTTAGATTATTTAAAACTTCTTCTATTTCTTGATTGATTAACTCCATACTATTCTCAAAACTACTATTAGCCTCTGCGTTTCCAACATAGCTAAACATTGGTAAGAATGTGGAAAGCAATAAATTTAATGATAACAAAATACATATTTTTTGTTTCATATAAAAAAATCCCTCCCATAAAATATTTGATATTATTATATATTCTATTTGCGGAATATTTCAATTTTTTTGTTAATTCAACTTTTTACTAAAAGAGCGTTTTCGTTCAATACAGAAATACTTCTTTTAAATCAATAAATTTTTATACAGACTTTCTTAATAGACCACGTTACAATTGAACCCAATAATCGTAACGACCCTTCACTAATCCTTTAGCAATAATATAATCGCCTGCGATTACTACATTGTTAAATGTTTCATAACTACCTGTTATATTTAAAGATAAATGCTCATATATTTTGGTCACTTTTTGCTCGTTTCCATTGATATGAATTGTATCATTTACTTTTAGCGGGAACTGAATCGTTATTTTATGGTCGTGCACTTCACTTGCTAAATGATAAGTTAGCTTATTATTTACAAGTGCATAGCTAAGAACTCCTGCTAGTTGTTTGCCTCCAGTAATTTCATCATCATTTACTAGTTGCATATAGCCTTGCCAGCGATTACTAGCAGTCGGTGAAAACTCGGCTAAATAGTAATCTGGGGCTGTTTGTGATAAGGAAATCTTTTTCGTTGCATCAAATAAAATGTTCGACGGTTCAGCTAAACTTAGTAGCTCTTTGTCCATGATTGGCGTTTTGGATAAAGCACTTGCAGGGAGGTATCCATATATTTTATTTGAAGACACGTAGGCACGACCATCTGCTGTTGTGAAATAGACTGCAACAGATGTGCCCGTCTTTAATGATTGACTTTGCCAGCCAGGACGAACGGATACATCAACATTTTCTTTTACATATTGAATAGTTCCTTCAGGTAAATTGGAAACATAGTCTTGCGGTACATATCCCCATACATAATCAATTGTTGAATCCGTTCTTGGATTGTATTCTACTTTTACATAATCTCCACTTAGCTCGACTACTTTAAAAACAGCTCCATATGGCGTATGCATAATAGTTTTTGCTGAACTACTCGGGGCTTCTTTAATAGAAACGCCTTTTGCTGAGCTTGAAAATATAGGTGTTCCAACCGTAAACTTTTCACCTGCTACTTGTTGTTGAATAGCTAACGGAACATCCTTGTAAATCACTAAATTGGTTGCTTGTACACGATAGCCGCCACTCATCTTGTATACTTTGCCAACAGTCGAATACTCATGGCCGTATACACGATAAAATTCTCCTTTCTTGACAACGAGTGAGGTGAACGTGCCATCAGCATTTTTTTTATATATTTTCACATCCTTTGAAAAGGTCAACTTACCTGTTTGCCCTTTTGTAATTTCCGCACCATCCCAAATAACCTGTGCTTTTATATTTGATTGAAAGCTTAAGCATATTATTAGCGTAAAGAATACTATCCATTTTTTCATAAACACCATTCGCTCCTTTTTATCTATTTGTCTATCTCCACTATTTTGTTCAAGCGTATAGTCGCAATATAATACTAGTAATTGTTACAGCAAAGGCTTCCTCAAAAGAGAAAGCCTAGCTAACAAATTTTAACCGTGAATGAATAGGGCGTACATCAGTTAATGGTAAGCCATTGCGCTTTTAATGCTGCGACAGGTAGTGGTCGGCTAAACAAATAACCTTGCGCATAGTCACAGCCAATTTCGGCTAAGAATTCGTATTCTTCCGCCCCTTCTACTCCTTCCGCTATTACTTTCAAATCGAGCTGCTTAGCTATCGCGATAATGGTTTTGACAAGCGCTTTGTTTTCATCATCTTGGTTCATCCCAATAACAAATGATTTATCAATTTTTAAGGAATCCAATGGATATTTATTTAAATAACTAAGCGAAGAATAGCCTGTACCGAAATCATCCATTGATAAACTGATTCCTAGTTTTTTCAATGCATATAATTTTTCAATCATTGACTCAGCGTACATCGCAATACTCTCCGTAATCTCCAACACAACATAGGATGCATCGAATGACGCATTCTCTATTGCTTGCTTAACATTTTCTACAAATGTTGATTCAAGCAGCTGCTTCACCGATACATTAATACTTATTTTTAAAGGCTTATTTGTTTCATTGTGCCAACGGGCTGTTTGTGCTATGGCTGTAGTCAATATCCATTTACCTATCGGAATAATCATCCCTGTTTCTTCCATAACGGAAATAAATTCATCTGGGGTAACTTGCCCAAGCACCTCATTATTCCATCTAATGAGTGATTCCATAGCAATAATTTCATTCGTTTTCACATCAATAATAGGCTGGTAATAAAGCTCAAACTCCTCATTATCTAATGCTGTTCGTAATTGCTTTTCAATCATCATCTTTCGATAGAAGTGTTGTTGCATTTCTGAAGTAAATAATTGATAGTTATTTTTCCCTCGTTCTTTTACGTAGTACATGGCTGTATCTGCATGCTTAATCAATGTATTCGCATCATACCCATCATTAGGGAACGTGCTAATACCAATACTCGGTGTAATGAAATACTCACTTCCATCAATCCAAAACGCTGTATTAAATTGACATAACAAATCTTTAGCAAATCTCTCACTTTCAGTAGCATCATAATCAGGCAGTAAAATGGTAAATTCATCTCCACCGAGTCGATAGATCGTTGCCTTGCTATGTTTTTCTTTTAGCAATATTTCAATACGCCTTGATACTTCAATCAATAAGAGATCACCCACATCATGTCCAAGTGAATCATTGATATATTTAAAACGATCGAGATCAAAGAACAATATGGCATTTTGACTTCCTTCAAGTTTTGCTTGTTCTAAAAGCGCTATTAAATCTTCATTGAACATCCTTCTATTTGGTAACCCTGTTAATGCATCATGATTAGCTTGAAACTTGATTTCATCTTCATAGCGCTTGCGTTCCGTAATATCAGTTGAAACTGCCAGTAATGTAGCACTATCATTTATATTAATCGGAACTTTAACCGTTTGTACCCATACCACTTCCCCCGAAGCGGATGTAATAGCTTCTTCTTTTATAAAATACTTTTCTGGCAATTTAAACGTATTATCTGGATTGTTGCATTCTTCTCCATCAGTGAAGTCAGCTAGTAAATCGCCGTCCGTTTTCCCAATCATATCTTGAAAGCTCATGCCCATTAACTGTGCATACGATTTGTTCATTAATGTATAACGACCACTTTCATCTTGCGCATAAATATAATTAGGATTTAAATCAATGACCCTGAACAAAAACTGCTTTTGCTCGTATAGCTTTTTATTCATATTATTAACAATTTCAAGATGCATTCTACTCGAAAGAATCAAGATAGAAATCGCAAAGACTAAAATAGCAATCGAGCTTGGGTACAATCTAGAAGTTGGAAACATATTTAAGTAACCAATAGCAAAGCCGATGGATGTGAAAATAGTAAAATAAAATAAAAAAGAACGTTCACTTTTATGTTGTACATCTAAACTAATCAACAAACAAATAATAATTGTGATGATAAATAGAAATACATTAAAATTAAAAATCCAGGATAGCTCTCCATCAACAGGAAAGTAAAAAACACTTGTATCCATTTGAATACGTTCTAACCCACGAATACTTTTAGAGCTCCATCCTATTATGTAAACAAATAACGCAAACGCATAAGAGATGAACACAGTGGTCCGATTAACAATAGACCCCCACTTTTTTTGATACTCCGATGGGAGCATTTCTTGAACAATCGTATACCCAACGTAAAAGATGGTTGGTGTTAACATGATTGACCCAAATCGAAATAGTTTAAAAAAGAACATAATGGTCTCTTGGCTAAACAATTGAACAGCATATAAAAATGAAACATCTATATGCCAAAAGGACGCCAAAAGAAGAAATAGAAAAATAATTTTAGATAGTTTATTTTTTTTGAATAACACTAAAATCGTAATTCCAACACAAATGGGAATACCAGATAACAAAAGTAAAAAAATAAAAAACATATAAAGAGCCTCCTAAGTATGTGTCAGTAATAAACAAGCATTATTCCCGCTACTACCATGAGTAGTGATACATACAGACTCTACCGCTTGATGCCTCGTTTCATAAACAATCGGTGTATCTTCAAATCCATGCCCTAATGTTTTAATCGTTGGCGGGATAAACCCATATTCCATTGACAACAAAGAAGATATGATTTGCATTGCTCCCATTGCACCAAACGTGTGACCAATCATTCCTTTAATCGAAGTAATGGGCACATTTGAACCAAATGTTTCTTCCAAAATAAAGCGTTCGATTTGATCATTCAATGCTATGCCTAGTGCCTGACTGTTTATATAACTCGGTAGTGTATCCCCAACCGTTTCTTGAAAAACGTCTAACATATGTCTACCAGTACTATCAGAATTTAATAGTTTCTGCCCTTCATTTCTCGAAATAACACGCTCAACCTTCCCATAAATGCTTTGCCCTCGTGCATTTGCAGATTGTCTACGTTCTAAAACCATAACGCCAGCTCCCTCGGATAAAACAAAGCCTTGATGCAGTGTTGAAAAGGGAACACCCGCTTTTTCAATGGAGCACTCCGTTGAAAGAGACCTCAATTTTTTAAAGCCATTAATAGTCCACTGGCCTAAAGGAGCCTCTGTTCCTCCTACAATGCAAGCATCAACACTTCCAGACTCTAATAATTGTTTCCCTATTAAAATGGCATCTAAACTAGCACTGCAACCAGTTGTGACGGTAAATGCAGAACCACACGATCCGATAGCTTCTGCAACAGAGCTCGAAAGCGTGTGGGTATCAACAAGCGCAACCCCATGAATCGGGAATTTTCTTAAATCAAAACCATCCGCAGCATATTTTTCGATTTCCAAAATCGCTCCAGCGGATGTACCCATAATGACAGCGATTCGATGCGGTTGAACATCTTTTAAATTTGCCATTTCCATTGCATCCAATGTCGCGGCAATTGCCATTCTTACAGAACGTGGATGTCGGCGATAATTTACGCCATTAATCTCCTGAAAGTTTTGGTCAATCACGCCCGCAACGATGTTTGCTTGAGGCTGATGAGCATTGTTTAAATTACTCTGTGTACAAATACCTTTTGTTAATACATTTAAAAAACTATGTTTATCTAGAATTCCAGGAGCTTTAATGCCATACCCTGTTATGACTATGTCGTCCAATACAATCACCTTCACGCGTTAACTTTATTTTATTATATACAACTAAATCAGACATAGCCATATTGGCAAGCCTTAAGTTCTAAATAGGTGATTGAAATGAATAATTTGTATCATATTTAAGCAAAAACTCGTAATATTTTAAGCAAGGTTTTTCTTTTCATCTAATATTTTACAAGCAAGAATACCATTTTTTATGGAAATAATAGTATTAATTGACGATTTTGTGGTTATATTCAACCCACTTTTCCATTTCTCGCTCAACGGCTCGATTTTGCCATTCAAACCAAATGCCGCTACATTCACTGCAATGACTTTCTACTCCGCTTTTATTGTGTCGATCTTTACATGTAAAGACCGTCTTTTTACGACAGCTATAGCAGTAAAATTCTTTATCTTGATTAAATATCACAACAATCAACTCCGACTTTTTCTTAAAGTACTTTCCAATTACTATGTGAATTATTCGGTACGTTGATTTACAACGAACACTAGAATGTCCTCTATTTTGGTTTATCATGTCAACAGCAAAAGCCCTTCTAACCGTTGGAGAATGGTAGAAGGGCTTTTTAATGTAAGTAAAGTATTTTGTAAAGTCGGAATAAGAGCTGCATAACTTTTCTATATTACTTTGCACTAGGTGGAATAATCTCTGCAATTAATAGGAGAAAAAACACCAGTCCAATTAAACAAAATAATACCGAAGCCAAAAATATCGGACCTTTCTTGGTAGTAAATTGCTCGTTTTTGTGAATGATTCCTGTTTGAGCAGTAACTTGAACTTCATTGTATCTAGCCATTGGTCCACCACTACTCAAAAAGTAAAAAATTCCACCTGCAATGGCAAAACCAACAAAAAACATAATTTCGATAAATCGAACAGAGAAAAACGATGCAATCAAGTAAGTAATGATTCCTTCTACAATCAAAGTGACTAGCATAATGAGTACATCTTTCTTTCGCAAATGCCTAACTCCCCTTCTTTATCTTTTTTCTTCATATACGATTAAAACTCTGAAAAGTTCCAATTTTAAACAAATAATGTAGCTTTGTACTAAAAAAAGCACTTCAACCATAAAAAATGGCTTTGAAGTGCTTTACCTAAAGTGGCAGATACTTTATTTACTAGCTTTATAAGCACTTAGAAATTCTTTTACCTTTGTGCTATCTGCTGTTAATTTTAGGCCTGTGTCAACAAGTGGGGAAACTGTTGAAACGGCTGGTTTTTTATTACCTTGATAGAAACTAATAAATTCATCTTGGTTGATCGAGTAAAGGATGGCTTTACGCAAGTCTGCAGATTTCGAAACTTCACGGCCTTTTGGATTGATTAATAAATATGATACAGCATTACTATCCGCTGTTTTTAACGCTAAGTTTGCATCACCTTTTACAACATCAATTTTCGTTTCAGGCACAGATTGTAATACGTCAATTTCACCATTACGAAGAGCAGAAAGTGCTGAATCATTATCTTCAATGAATCGAACGTTAATATGATTAATTTTCGGCTCGTTTTCAGTCCCTACTTGGTAAGCTGGGTTTTTGACAAACGTTGCTTCATAATCATTTTTTTGAACTAAAATGTAAGGTCCAGATGCCGCTAAATGATTGGCATATGTTGCCCCTTCTGTTACAGTAGCTTGGTCACCGTATGCCACATTTACATTTGGGTCATAACTTGCTACGTCAAATGTATTGACTGCTTTAACTGCCGCTTCAGACACAATTCCGCCCGATTGGTGAGCTAAATAGTTTAGCACTTGTGGGAAAGGATTCGGTGTTGTAATTTTCACAACTTGATATTTACCTGCTGCATTATCTACACTCGCTTCGTCCGTTACAACTTGTGCAATCGCTGCAGGAAGTTTAGCCGATAATTCATCTAAAACTGATTGACCGTCAGACGTTTTCACCGCTTCAAGTGCAGTTATATCTGAAACAATTTCTACAGAGTCAATATTCTCATGAATAGAGTATGTGCGGTGATCTGGTACTGAATTTTGATCTTTTGCGCGCTGTAAAGAGAATACAACGTCTTCAGCCGATACTAAATCGCCGGTATCTACCGCTTTGCCATTTTCCACCTTAGCAAAATTGATATCATCACGTAAGACGAAATAGTATTCTTTGTTATTTTCGGAAATAGCGTGATGATAAGATAGTGAACCATTAGAAACGACCTCATCCGTATCAGATAAATTCACTAATCGTACATACATATTAGTATTTAATGTATTAATGGAACCGTCATTTCCTTTTACCGGGTCAAGAGAAGTTAAGGAAGCAATCCCTTGATGTAAAACTAATGTATCTGTTGCATTTTTAGCGGTATCATTAAATGAAATTGTTTCCCATGCTTGTGCACGTGATTTTGGTAAACGGACAGTGTCTGGGTTTACTTCTTTTGCATAAATCCCTTGGAACTTTTGAGAAATATATAATGGCGCAATATACGCATTATCAAATACTAAAGCTTGCTCTAGCTCTTTATACTTCTCTTTTGCAGCATCCCCCGTTAACGTACTTGCTTCATCTATTAATTTATCGACAGTGGCATCGGCAGTCACACTGTAATCTCCACCTGTTTTAAATAATCCTCTTACTGCATAGTCTGGATTGCCGGTTACAGTTGTCCAGCTAGATACCGCTACATCATAGTTGCCAGCATCTTTTTGTGCCGAGTAAGAACCGAAGTCTGGTTGAATATTTAACTTTACTTCAAAACCATTTTTCACTAATTGGTCTCGTACAATATTCATATCTTGTTCTTGTGAAGCCATCCCAAGCACTTCAAGAACTGGTTTAGTACTAGCTGTTTCTGATTGATCATCTTTATTTTCTACATTTGATTTTGTTTCTACACAACCAGCTAACGCAACCGCTGCAACAGTTGCTGATGTAGCCAATGTAAATAATTTTTTGTTCATCTGTCTTTTCCTCCAATATAATAAGTTAATTTGTTTTAGGATCAAGGGCATCACGTAATCCATCGCCGAAAAAATTAAACGATAAGACGAGTAACATAATGCATAACCCTGGGAAAATAGCCACATAAGCATTGGTTTCTAAATACGTACTACCTACTTTTAAAATATTGCCCCATTCTGGTATATGCGGCTCTATACCGAGGCCAAGGAAGCTTAAACTACTAGTCGATATGACCGCTCCGCCAATTGTTAAAGTCGCTTTTACTATCATCGGAGCAAGAGCGTTCGGTACGATATGTTTAAAAATAATGGCGGCATCTGATACGCCTAGCGCCTTTGCTGATTCAACAAATTCAAAATTGGCAATTTGCATGACATTGGCGCGCATCGTTCGTGCATAGGTTGGAATAGCCCCTACACTCAACGCAATAATTAAGTTCACTGTATTTGCGCCAAATGCTGCAATAATTGCAATAGCTAGTAAAATGCCTGGGATAGCATATAAAATATCTAGCAAACGCATGATAATGTTATCTGTATTTTTTCCGTAATAGCCTGAAAACGCACCGAGTGCTCCTCCTATTACAGCTGGTATAATTGTAGAAAAGAAACCAACAATTAATGAAATTTGAGCACCAAATACGATTCTAGAAAATAAATCCCGACCAAAATTATCAGTTCCGAGCGGATAGTCTAAAGATGGCGTTTGTAGCAAGGCACTATAATTATTTTGCACGGCAAAATCGTAATCAAATGTCCATGAACTCACGACCGACAGCGAGAACATAAAAATAATGAAGAACATGCCGAATACAGCCATCGTATTGCGCAAGATTTTATTCCATATTTTTTGCCATTTTTCTACTGCCGATGGATCCGTATTACGTGCTTTTTTAATTAACGTCAAGCCAAGCAGTAATGAAAATAAATTGCCAGTTAGTGTAGGTAAAAGTAACACCACACCAAGGGGTATCATCCATTTTGGCGCATTACTAGCCGTAACGTAACGCGCTACAAGTATAGCCATCACGGCATAAAAGACAGCGAGTGCTAAAAACCCACCCATTGCAAATAAAAATGTATCGACTACATACGGCTTAAATAAATTGAGTGCCGAAATACCGATAATAAAAATTTGTGTAATGAAGGCATAGATAGCAAAAGTATATTCTGCCGTTTTATTTTTTGTTGCGAGCATAAATCCGAAACCTGCTGCAAATACATTACCCACTAGTACTGTTAACATTAATGGGTAACCAAGCAATCTTGTTCGCTTTTGAATTTCTCGTTGTTTAGCTAAATCTTTTTTTATTTGCCACGTTGCGACCCATACATATAAAGTCGTAGCAACGTAAATGATAAATAGCCCAAGGATATAGGGACGCCATACACCGTCAGCAAAATTAAAACTATTTAGTAAAAACAACACTGAAAAAATAGCAGAAAAGACAATGGTAAACTGTGCATTGACATATTCTTGCGTTATTTTAATTAGCAGCTTAACATTCGAGATGAATTTCACACTATCCCCTCTCCTCCTAAGATTTCTTCATTTTTGAACGAATACGTGGATCAAAGAATGCATATAACACGTCGATCACCATGTTGACAATCGAAATCGTAATCGCAATATAGACAACCCCTCCAAGGAGTGCCGGTATATCCGGAATAAATTGTTTATCAACGATATAGCTACCAATACCACTGATGTTAAAGACTTTCTCTGTAACAGAAGCACCGCCAAGCATACCACCAAATAACAGACCGATTACTGTAACAATAGGAATCATTGCATTGCGAATCGCATGCTTGGTAATAACCTTGCGCTCACTCAATCCTTTCGCTTTGGCAGTAATAATATAATCCTCATGAATCACTTCAAGCATGCTTGACCTTGTCATGCGAGCAATCGACGCTGTAATAGAAGTACCTAATACAACAACTGGCATAACAATGGATAACCAATTATTCGGATTATACGTAGCTGGGAACCATTGTAATTTTAATGAAAACGTTAAAATAAAAATCAAACCTTGCCAGAAGCTCGGTATGGATAAACCAATAAGTGCGATAAACATAAACGCATAATCTGCAAAAGAATTTGGCCTTACCGCTGAGATAATCCCAACAGGAATGGCAATCGCCACCGCCATTAGTAATGACAATAGGGCAATTTCCAATGTCACAGGAAATTTATTCATAATACTTTGCGTAATATTTTCCTTGCCTTCAAACGAATTACCTAAATCAAACGTAAACAGTCCAGATAAAGAATGCCAAAGCTGCACTAAATAAGGTTGATCGAGTCCATAAATTTTATTAAAATTTGCGACTTGTTCAGGTGTTGCCTCAATACCTAGCAAATTGCGAGCAGGGTCAAATGGTGATAAATATAAAATCGTAAATACTAATGTGGCAACACCAACGATGACAAAGGCACTTTGAACTAAACGTTCAACGATAAACCGACTAAATGCGTTACTACATAAGATAAGGAAAATATACATAAAAACGCCTGGAATAAATGACAAAACTAAAAACAGTGGATTTTCAAGCAGTTCACTAAAATAGCTTTTATAAGAAGGCTTTGCTAAACCATCGTTTGCTAATATTTTTTCAACTTCTCTATGTAGCTTTTGTTCTGTTAATTGATTAACAACCAAATCCAGTTGACGTTCATTCAGTGATTTATTAAAAAATGCAGCCTTTGTTTGTTCCTGTAGCTTATATTCGGCTGCCCAAGCATGTACTTTTCCCTCTGAAATAAATTGTTGTTTTATTTGTGCAAACAACGGCACATATAAATTTTTATCCTTTTTTAACAAATATAAAAAATATGTAACAACATGAACTGGGAATCCTAGTAAAAATAGTGCAATTGAATAACTATGTTTCCTCGTTATCTCGCTAAAAACCCGCTTGAAATAATAACTTCCCTCAAACTTTATAATATTCTGAAAATTAATCATGTATTTCCTCCTTTCTTCGTTTACTATAGTAGTAAGGTATGAAAATCAAACGAAATAATTTACATCACAGGTTATATTGTACAATCCCTACCTGTATAGTACAGTATGTATGAACGACTACATTTCGTCAATAAGAATATTTAAAATTTATAAAAGGATGAGCATTCGATGAGTGAAAAAATTCTTGAAATACAAGATTTACGCGTTTCTTTTATTACTGGTGAAAGTGAATTTGAAGCAGTAAAAGGGGTAAACTTTTATGTCAATAAAGGAGAAACAGTCGGCATTGTAGGCGAATCTGGTAGCGGTAAAAGCGTAACGGCTCGATCCATCATGCGCCTTCTCCCTTCCCCCCCTTCTTTTTTAAAGTCTGGAACAATTCTTTTCCAAGGGGACAATCTAGTGACACAAACGGAAAAACAAATGGAAGCGATTCGGGGAAAAGATATTAGTATGATTTTCCAAGACCCCATGACTTCCACTAACCCAACCATTCGTGTTGGTGAACAAATCGCTGAAGGTTTAATGAAGCATCAAAAAATGACTAAAAAGCAAGCCTACAAAAAAACGATTGAATTATTAAAATCTGTTGGTATAAAAAATAGTGAGGAGCGTTATCATCAGTACCCGCATGAATTTAGTGGTGGTATGCGTCAACGTGTCATGATTACCATGGCTCTTGCCTGTAACCCTGCCCTGTTAATTGCTGACGAACCAACAACAGCACTAGATGTCACAATCCAAGCACAAATTTTAAGCATAATGAAGCAAATGCAAGAACGTCTAGGGACATCTATTATCTTAATTACGCATGATTTAGGTGTAGTTGCAGGTATGTGTGATCGTGTCATTGTCATGAAAGAGGGAGAAATTGTTGAGGAAGGCACTACGGAAGAAATATTTGCGAACCCACAGCACCCCTATACAAAGCGTCTGTTAAACGCATTGCCAAAGCTTCATGAAAAAAAAGAACCGAAACAGCCACCCCATCTAGCACAAGATATAGATTTAACTGTACCGCTTGTTGAAGTTCGCAATTTATCAAAACATTTCGATTTAAAGAAAGGTGAGCTTTTAAAGGCAGTCGATGATTTATCATTCCGTATTTTCCCTGGTGAGACATTGGGGCTCGTTGGTGAATCTGGTTCAGGCAAATCCACAACAGGGCGTACGATTTTACAGCTCCATGAACCAACAGATGGTGAAGTGTTGTATAAAGGGGTGCCTGTTACACGCTTATCTAAAAATGAGTTAAAAAGTATGCGACGTCATATGCAAATTATTTTCCAAGATCCCTATTCATCACTAAACCCTCGTAAAAAGGTGCTTGATATTATCGGGGAAGCGCTTGATGTACATAAATTAACGACATCAACAGAACAACGTCGTGCCCGAGTTGAAGAATTACTCGAACTAGTAGGCTTAAAAAAGGAACATGCTTTACGCTACCCTCATGAATTTAGTGGCGGGCAACGCCAACGTATTGGCATTGCGCGCGCTTTAGCTGTCGAGCCAAATTTTATAGTATGTGATGAACCACTGTCTGCTCTAGATGTTTCCATTCAAAAGCAAGTTGTGGATTTACTGAAAGATTTACAACAACGTTTAGGTTTAACCTATTTATTTATCGCCCATGATTTGTCGATGGTCAAACATATTAGCGATCGCGTTGCCGTTATGTATGGAGGAAAAATTGTAGAATTAGCAGAGAGCGAAGAGCTGTATGCCAACCCACAACATCCTTATACCAAAATGTTATTGCAGTCAATTCCGATTCCAGATCCAGCCATTGAAAAACAAAAGAAACGCCAAGTCATGACCGAAGAAGAGTTGATGGTAAACCGTTTTAACTTAGACAATACACAACTTGTAGAAGTTTCTAAAGATCACTGGGTTGCGATGTAACCAATAACGAATTGCACAAATGGTTTTTGTGGCGATTGTGGAGGTTTTTGTGGCGATTCTTGTGCATTAGTGGCGATTTCCTTTGTTCTGCTGGCGATTCTAACTATTTTAATGGCGATTTCATTATTTTTCTTACCCCAATGGATAAACACCCCTCCACTTCTTAGTAGTTTACATACTATATATTGAAGAAAGGAGGGATTTTCCATGGGATACTTCGGCGGAAATGTAGGGGGCAGTTGGAACAACAATTATTGTGGTAACTATGAATACGGTAATAACAATGGCTATGGTTCAACATTCGCTCTAATCGTTGTATTATTTATTCTTTTAATTATTGTTGGCGCTACTTTCATAAATAGCAAAGAAGACTGCTAATTCTAACATACAGTTTGATTGCACCTCTCTTTAAAAAGGGTTATGCCCAGCCTAGTGACCCTTTTCATTGTTTTTCAAAATAGACGAGCTGGTTGAAATACGGTCTTTACATTTTTCACTAGCTCCCGCTTTCATATGAAAGAAACAGTCACCCTGCAAATTTGCATGGATGACTGTTTTCGTTATTATGATAGCTTTAATACTGTTACCCTTCATTTGGGCTCTCCTTTGGTGATTAGCCCTCAAACGCTCTTAAAAAGAAATTTTAGGTTTAACCATGTTATATGAATGATTGGATATAAAAAATCGCATGCTTCACCCGTTTCAATCTATTAGGAGCATACGATAGTACGCTATGATCTTTTATGAAATCCTGACGCTACGTATCTTTTCAGCTCTTTTAAAACAAAGGTTTCACGCTGTAGCCATCGGTTGTTCTCTAATGTATTCCCCAAGTTTTCATTTTGTTTAATTGCTTCATCAATTAATACCCATTTCGGAGTAAATTGCAGTTCGGATTCGTATGCTTCTAGTTGCTGTGCTATCATCCTTGTATCATTTAATTCACAAAGATAATAATGGGATGTCATTTGGAATAATGTGTTGTCGTCATCATCATCCACTTTCTTTTCATAAATCAAGCCCAGCTTGTTATAAACATAGCAATTCACATAACCTGTTTCTTCCCTTACTTCCCGTACTAACCCTTGTAAATGAGTTTCATTGTCCTCTAGTCCCCCTCCTGGAAATTTGTAATCTCCCTTATTTGAATGAACTAGCAAAACTTTATTTTGATTTAAAATGATGGCTCTAACAGCTTCCCTAAAAATTGTATTTGTACAATGTGTACTATTTGGTTCCTCAAATACTTTGCTGAAAATCACATAACCACTCCCCTTAATACTAAATTGTAATAAATAAAAGCTTTCTAAACAGCATAAACGCTCTAGAAAGCTCTCCGAAGTTTTTTTATATTTATACTTTAAGCGCGCCACGGAAGCCTCTTGCAGCATAGTAGGAATCCGCTCCATTATGGTACATAAAGACCGTATCGTAGCGACGATCACAGAAAATGGCCCCGCCCAGTTTTCGAATATTTGCAGGTGTTTGTACCCAGCTCGACGTTTTTAAATCGAAAGTACCTAGTTCCTGCAATGCTCGGTATTGTTCTTCTGTTAAAAGTTCAATGCCCATAGCCGTTGCCATATCTATCGCAGTATTTTCTGGTTGATGCTTCTTCCTTGACTCCAATGCTTCACGATCGTAACAAACACTTCTGCGACCTTTCGGGCTCTCCGTTGCACAATCATAAAAAATAAACTCCCCCGTATTTTCGTCATACCCTACGACATCAGGCTCACCGCCAGTGTTTTCCATTTCATTGAGTGACCATAGTTTTTCAGCTTTCGTCTCGAGCTTTGCTTGTACTGAAGTCCAATCAAGTCCTTGATGGCGATTCATATTTTTCTCAAATCGCTCTTGCAAAGTTTGAAGTAATTCCTCACATTGTTCGAGTGATAACGCTTTATTTTTCTTTGACATAGTTGTTTCCTCCTTATTATTTCTAACTTTGCTTCATAACCTATTATTTATTCATTATCTAATAAATCTCGTCCTTCAGTAAACCTTCTGAACTTAAAATATACTTTGTCTGCTGTTCAATACTTGAAAATGATTCGGTAGCAAAAAAAACACCATTAATATGTTCATCTTTTAATCTGGTTTGTAAATTAATATGTTCACTCGTAAATGGGTAATAAATTATTGCGTAAAAGCTAGCATTTGGACAAATTTTTTTAAATTTTCTCGCCTTATTGATGATTTCATCTGCCCTTTTATGGATATCTTGTTTTGCCTCAATTCTTCTGACATCGATACCAACCTTATAGGGCGCATTGGATGGATGTACTGCATCTAATTGAAAGTTTTCCCCATCCCATTCAAACTTAACTTTTTTAAAATCATCTGTTACGGCATTCTTTTTTAAAATAGTAAGAATCGCTTTTTCCCAACTACCTTTAAATTTTCTTATTTCTTTATCTACATAAAACCATCTATCCAATTCACATATTGCAGGAATTGCAAGTTCATTGGGCAACATCGGTTTAATATAACCTGCTAAAATTGCCGCTTTTTCTTTCGGTAACTTATCACTATATGTATCAATAGATATATCTAAATCTCGCTTAATCGCCCTTCCTGCAACATTTACCGTCGCTAAAATGGATTTTACCACGATAGGGTAAGCGCTAAATGCATTCGCTAATTCACCAGCAGTCATATTACCAAAATTAATAAATGGTACTTCTTTTATAAAAATAAAAGGTTCGAATGCATGTAATAAAGCATTTTCGACGATATTTTGTCTATCTGACACACCATGAACTTGTGCTACTTGTTCTCTATGGCTACTATACTCCGTCAATTTTTCCCCTTCTTTCTTATAAGAACAGCATCCTCATAGTAAATTTTATTTTTCACATATTTCGAAGATTTCGTATTAACATTGGCTAAATGATGTTTCACAACATCTCGTTTAATAATTTGTGCTTCTAAATTAAGGGATTGAGCCATCTCCACATACATTTCTCCCAGTTTAGCTTCTACATCTTTATAATAAGAAGATTGCACCACAAGACAAGCTTGTCCATTTGGTTTTAGTACTCGTTTGATTTCACGTAACGACTCAAATGCATCTCTAAAATACTGTAAAAATATAGGTAGGTAATAACTTTGGGAGGCTTTTGCATGATGTTCTTTCACTTGTTTTAAAAAAGAACAAATACAACTACCCCACTTTTCGTTTATGACTATATTTTTATCAGCAATAACAGGAGCTCCCATAGTTGCTCTTCTCACTCTATCAAAATCCGTATCTTGTTTATAACCTAAAAACAATAATTCTGGCTTTGTAGAAACAGCGTAATCAATGCGTGTTAAATACGGAGGAGAAGTAATGATATTATCTGCGGTACAATCAGAAAAAATCATTTGTTTACTATCCCCTTCATACAAAGAGGGATAGGAATAGCCATAATTTAAAATATTCGTATAGTATGTTTCTAAGTCTTTTATCATGGCCTTTACATAATGATAAAATAAATGATATGTATCTACTTCGTCGGTTCTCGCTTTACGTATTTCATTCACTAGCCATGTTGGATTTTTACCTACCTTGAATTTCCCTACGTACCTTAAACATCTAAATAGAACGGCAAAGTAAAAAGCTCGTATTGTATCTGATAATGGTGCATCTGAAATATCGCTGTGATGCTTACAAACGTCGTCGATAGCTAGTTGAATTTTATTTAACACATTCAGATGTTTATCACTTACAAATTCTAATGTGTCTTCATTATTTAAAAATTCATCTTCTGCAAGTTTGACATGACTAGCCGTTTCCTTAATAGCATTTCCGATACTATCCAAATTAAATTCAATTAAATTTCTAGTTTTAGCTTTTGAAAAAATGACCATCACTGGGTTGATATCTATACCAAAAGATTTGATTCCTCTCTTTTGACACACTAAAGCCGTTGTCCCACTGCCCATCCAAGGATCGAGTACAATCGAGCTCTCATTAGCTCCTAAATAATCTAGCATATCCTCCACAAAGTATTCAGAATAACTCGCATAATAGGGATGCCAATTGTGAATACCATTCCGTTCATTTTTTCCTCTTTTAGCTGACCTTATATTTTCTGCTAACATTTACTGACACCATCCATTCAAACGCCATGTATTATTAATCAACTAACTAACCTCTAACCATTAGTAAGAAAATCACATGTAATTCATGTATTTGCTAATTCTTATAGAAGGCAAATGCTGCTAACTAAAAGCTATTTTGTGCTGTAAAAACCACTAACTTACTAAACACAGTACACAAATTTTATAAACAAAATCCATCCTAGTCAATTTTCAAATAAATACAATATAGAATTTTATAATTTTTCGTAAAAGAATTGCAAATGCTATTCTTTTTAATTGCAGCATTTTGCTATCATTTTATAAAAAAAGGATAAAGAGGGGTCTATACGAAAAAATCAAAAATCAGAAAATTTATATTAACCGTTATTTTATCTTTACTTATAATCGTTGTTGCTAGTTTTTTATTGCAATAAAAAGTCGAACCTATTCTGCAACAGATGTATTAACGGACGCTAATTTCAATGCAGCCAATCCAACTGTCACTGTTCATAGAGTCAATATAGGCTACAAAGTTATATTTACAGACATAAAACTCCCCGAAGAAACACAAAAAGAACTTATAGAATCTTTTAAAAACGCCAAATTTGAAAAAGCATCCGTATCCTTGCTTGATTATGATTACCGAATCAACTTCACATTAAATACAGGTTATGCGATATTCCTTGATTCACATAATAAATCACTGACTGTCATAAGTACCAAAGAGGACTATACAATCTCAAACGATAGCAATTTTTTTACTATTTTAAAAAAGACGACGCAATCAAAGGCACTTACAATTTAGTAAGTGCCTTTTTCATTTCATACAAAACGAAAACAACCAGTCGCCGCTATAATAGCGACAACTGGTTGAATCATTTGCAATGAAAGCTTTTTATACTAAACCTTTAGACGTTGAAAAGTTTTGTAAACAATCAGAACTTACACTGTATGAAACGACTTTTTCCTTGTATTTCTTCACGATATCAACGTGATTATCGTAATTAAAAACAAAGAAGTGTATATCCTTTTTGCCTTTTTTAAAATTGATAACAAATGGCGTGATATTTGATTCAGGTTCTAAAAATAACTTTTCATTACCTGGGAAAATATAATGCTTTTTTAAAAACGAAGCTTCATTAAAATAGTTAGTAAATCTACTTTTTTCTTCTTCTTCTAAATTCTTTCCGTTATAGGTTACGGTAACATCTTTTGCATCCAGTTTTTTGTGCAGTTCAAATTTACTGACAGTCCACCCTACAACGATGCTTGGAGGACTCATTACCAATTTAACAATAGATCCAATCACTATTGTCATAACTAAACCCCATGTCATATCTTATCAGCTCTTTCATAATTTATTAATGTAGTAGCAAGTAATTAAATTGTATCACCTTCATTGCTCCGTGTTTCATTAGAGGGGTGTTTTCAACCACCACTCATTCAAAAGGGATTTACATTTATTGTAACCATCTAATTGGATGTTATTTTGCCCATACATTTATTTTAGAGCTAAAATATAATCTTGATTTAGATAGCGCCTATTGAAAATTGGAATTCAGTAAATGCCCCATTCAAAACCATACCATATAAGATTTGAATATCAAATGAAAGTATTGTGACATAATAATAAATAGGGTAATTTTTAGAACATTTTTTTCAAAGAACAAAACTTTAAAATTTGTTAATCATCCCGAATATCATTCCAGATATATAAGGAAACAACCAGATGAACCATACCACCATGCTTAACTTATGGAACTTTTGCTTCATTTTAGAGTCATTTTTCACCAACACAATAGAAGCCCAAATGGCATGAAATAACATTAACACAATAGCTAATAAACCTGTTACGCCATGAAAGCTAAATAAAGATCCTTCTGTAGCCATTTTTTCCATCATGGTCGTTCCAAGCGTATCGCATATGAAGCCTATCCAAAAAATAATCACATGCCACAATTTTAATGTTTTTTGAAATTTTTCTGACCATACTCCTACTGTATAAAAAATTAGTGCTGCTGTAATAAATATTGTAGCCATTATTAACATTTCAATCACCCGATTCATAGCACAAATTTAAATGTACCTTTTAAGAATGCATACACTTATTGCCCAGATATATTTTACAAAGGCAAGATGAACAACAGATGAACTGGTTAAGATATATTTCATCAGTTTTTTAAGGACAGCGCTGTACATTGGTTAATTATTACTAATATTGTATTATCTATAGTGGGGGTGAATATTAATGGATGAAATAGACATTTTAAATAAAGAAGCAATCAAAACAGATTTAGCGTTAATTAAATCTTGTTTGCGGTTAATCAATCAAACAGTCACGTTAAGCAAACGAAGAGGAGAAACGTTTAACGCTTCAGAAAATGAAGAAATACATATGTTAATTTCAAAAATTGATAGGGACTTGCACAAAATTAAAGTAAACATCGAGTATGAAACAAACCATACGATGTAACGTTAACCTTTTTATTTGCACGAATTGCCATTATCTATAGCGTAATATTATATAAACAAAAAGGAAGCGATTAGAGCTTCCTTTTTAAATATCCAACTATCGTTGTAAGCATAACGATAAAAGTATTAAATTCGTTGGATTAATCAAATGTGACAACATTTTGCACGACCGATACCTTATAAACTTCTTTCGTGCTAATTAATATCGTTTTAAAATGTTCAGTTTCAGTAAATGAATACCAAGGCTTTTCATTGAATCCATTAGACAGTTCTTCTACAAAGGTTTCTTGTCCAATATTATTTTTAATTTTATATTCTTCTTCACGGCTTTCGTTAAAGTAAAACTTCACGGAATATTCATAATCCATTAGCCTGCACCCCCCATCTACCTATATCATGGGACAAATGGGCATGAAGTAATCAATGAAACGTTGAAGAATAATAAAAAGACATTTCATGGTTGAAGTAAGCAATTTAATTACGTATCAAGGCGATATTAAAAATAAGTCCAATACAAAACTCATAAACCTTACAACTATTGTGGATGTTAGGCTTACAATAATGTCCTAGAGGGAAATTTCCACGCATAACGACAGCTAAATAGCTGTTACTCTAATCAGTTATTATATATTTATTCTTTAATCAAACTTAAATCAAATTCATAGCTATCATCACTAATTGTACTACTTTTGTGCAGTTCTAACTGTTGTTTAAACAGCTCAGGTTCAATTTGAGTAAAGTTCTGCAAAGCACTGTTTTTAACTTCCCATTCCAAATAATCTCGCGCATAACCGCCCATTTTATTCATTGCTGAGTAATCTATATAAATTTCATAATCCTCATTATCCATTGAAAATTTTGCAATAAAAATTTTATGTAACTGTAAACTTTCTGGATTAAATAACGCCTCATCTAAATGTTCTTTTATTTCATTTACAATACGTATATCATTTTTATAACCTTTCTCTTTTGCAATTAATTCTTCTATATCTTCATCATAATTATTGCTCGTTAAATCCCCTAATTCTTCATAAATTTCAACTGCTTTTGTATACTCTTTATTAATCACATAGTTATTTATCTCTTTTACCAAAGATCCTATACTTTTTTCTTTTTGTTCACTGTTTGTTTGATCACCAACTTTTTCATTAGAGCATGCTACTAAAAATAAACTTAAACACAAAATAAAAATCCAACTTTTCTTCAATACAATTTCTCCTCTATACATTTATAAAATAACTAAAATGTTAATATAATTATATATTTTACTATTTTATCCGAAATTTACATACTTTTATTTTTTACACTCATAATGTATTGATTTTAACATACAGGAAAATTCTAGAATCCTTCATTTATAGATGTTACTATTTTAAAGGTAAGGATTTACCAGATACATAGGTAGTATTTATGAATAATCATTTGGAGGTAACAATGGAACAAAAGCTTATAAATCAATTGAACGAGTGGCATGAAGTAGACGAACATCAGCAAATTGTCGATACCCTTTTAGCAATTCCTGAAGAAGAACGAGACGATGAATTGATTAGCATTTTGGCTAGAGCCTATAACAATTTGGGTCTTTACGAAGAAGCGCTCAATCATTTTAGTAAAATTTCTGAGGCAGGTAAACAAGATGCGCTATGGCATTATCGGGTAGGCTTTGCTTTCTATTATTTAAAGCGCTATGAGGAAGCAGCTCAAGCTTTTAGCATGTCTGACCAATTAGATTCCGGAGATCGCAGCACCGAGTATTTTTTAAGACAGAGTACCCTTAAAGCCAAGAAGCAAAAAAGTGAAGAACTTCGACTTGCCCAGAAGAAAGCTTACTCCGAGCGTGGTGGCTCCGCAGAAAAGAGAATTCCTTTTTCAGAGATGTCTCTAAGTGCATTTTGGGAAGATAGCGAGTATGCAAGAAAATCCTATCAATCAGAGCCACCGTCGGATGAATTAATTGCCTCTATAGAGAAAGAGCTTGGTTATAAACTCCCCGCTTCGTATATTTATTTAATGAAGCAACACAATGGCGGAGTACCGAGAAATACTTGCTTTCCAACAGATATGGCAACTTCCTGGGCGGAAGATCATATTGCCATTACAGGTATTATGGGTATTGGACGTGAGAAAAGCTATTCCCTATGCGGAGATTTGGGCAGTCCGTTTATGATAGAGGAATGGGGATATCCAGACATTGGAGTAGTTATTTGTGATTGTCCTTCATCCGGGCATGATGTCGTGATGTTAGACTATCGAGCATGTGGTCGAGATGGTGAACCTGAAGTGATTCATGTCGATCAAGAAGATGATTATGAGATTACGTTCCTTGCCGATAATTTTGAAGCGTTTATCAAAGGCTTAGTGAATGAAGAACACTATGATACTTCTGAAGAAGACAAAGAAGAAGCCTTGGCTAAAGTAGCGCATGGGAAGTTTACTCCTCTGCTGGAGGAGCTGTGCTCTCGTGTAACAGAGGTGGAACAAGTGGAACAGAAAATCCGTAGCATATGTACACAGATTGTCGAAGAGAAAGGCCATTTTAGTTTTCATGCAGATCAATTATCCTATACCATGTATGATGTGCAATTTTGGTTATATACGAAGTCGTATCCTGAAACTAGTTACGACCAATATATAGAAGCTTATCAAAACATCATCGTATTTGGCAGTGAGTTCGGTCTAGGTGGGTATGCGCCTTCCTTTATTACAGATTGGCTCAATCAACGCCTCAATGAAGGGCTGATTGTACAAGAACATGGAATTATTCGCTTTAGCAATGTGTTAGCAGAGGAAGTCATCCATAAATTAAATGCTTACTAATAATGCAAAGAGGCTGGAACATAACTAAAAAATTAAAAGGGTTCACTAGTTGTTGGTAGCGAAGGCGGTGACTCCTGCGGAAATGCACGTAGCGTAAGACGTAACGAACCGCGCGCTAGCGAGGGTTGCGGCTTACTGTGCTGAGCGGAAAGCACCGCCGAAGCGGACAACAACGGCGCAGCCTCTTCTTATCATTAGTGACGGCACTGCTCTAATCTTTTATACAGTGCAACAGCAAGCTCCGTAAAGCGCTTCTCCTCATCTGTGTTTAATAAATCATGTGAATCCCTCTTGTTCATCCAGTAATCCCCATCTAACAAATCATACATATCAAGAAGTGTAATTTCTGACGTTGCTGGATGTTGAAAAACAGATAGCATCGGTTCCGGACCATCATCCCAGTTATATCCGTTCACAATGGCATGTAATATTTCTGGCGAATTAATGTGTGCTATTTTCTCGCATAGTTTGTTTTGTGACTCTTCATACAACAGCTCCTCAACAATGCTTTGTTCTTCCATTGTCAACGAAAGGCGAACCGCTCCTTTTGTTGCAAGCAGAAGGTCAGCAAGCTTTTTATCTGTACGAGCTGCATTCCAAGCCGTCGCTAAAATACCCAGTGGCGAATCTAGTTCGGCTCCCGCTTCGATCAGCTTCAATATAGCATCCACTTGCTTGAACTTTACAGCTTTTTTAAGTGGCGTTTCACCAAGTTTATCTTGTGCTTCAAGTTCTGCTCCGTGCTCTATTAATATTTCAATCGCTTTTACAGGCATTCGATTAGTTAAAAAAAGCATCAGCGGTGTCCTCCCGCGCTCGTCCCGTTCATTCACATCCAGTTCCATTGCTGCCTGGTGGACAAGTGACAGATTATCTGTCTTGCTAACTTCCTTCCAACGCAAGATTATTCCCCCTTTGACACAGTAACATTATTTAGCTTTGCTGATAAATGGTTGCTGTAATGTTGTCTTTTAGACAGACAAACATATAAAAAATACCTTCAGCATATTCATCAAAATCAGTATAATCAATCTGCCCTATAAAACGCATTCTTTGCTCACAGCAAGGGCAAAGCGGATATGCTGAATCCTGCACCCAGCTTGGATAACCACCGATCTGCGAATTTAATTGTGACATCGTCCAAAGCGCAGCATAATATGGTGATTGTGGCTCATGTGCAAGGGCTAACCTAGGTGTCATTTCAATAGAGCTGTTTACGTCATCAATATCTGGAAGATACGCTGGTTTTTGATTATAACGGCTCCAAACAGGCACACCATCCTTGTCCAATTCCATGTAGATTGTACTAAAGCTTCCACATAAATCACAGGTTATTACCTGCAAGTTCTTGTGCATGTTGAGATAGTGCAAAGATGGATGAGCGGTAGCCACGTCCATTAATTTCGTTAACTTCCTATTACACCACGGACAGGTTGAATGGCTTATCCCAAGAAAATGCGCATACTGCTCTTCATTGAAATCTTCACTTTGTTGGTCTGTTTGCCTAATTGCATAGCAGACATGGTTAATTAGGTCACGCCTCATTCCGTCACGGCTAAGCTCCCATCCGCCTTCAAGAGCGTAGGTTTCTGGCGTTACATACAACTGCTTTGTCCATATTGGCGGCTGTTTTTGCCATTGCCGAAACTGCTCTATGACCATGGCATTACCAATCCAACCGAGCACAAGGAGCAGATGGTTTCGGTTATCCTGATCCCATTTAATACGCTCTAAAAGGAGCTGTTGTATATCTGGTGGTGCATCTTTAAAAACAAGTGGATAATGAAACAAGCTACGCTCCATCAGTTCAGGTAAAGAATTGGCGATATTTTTATTTCGATAGCATACTAGCGACAATAGAATGTCCTCTGCTTCATTGTCATTATTTTTGGCAAGTAATTCCATGGCATATTTCAACATATTGTCCGCTTCTTGTTCTGATAATACTATGTATATCTGCTCCATGCTTAACGGAAAAGGAATGTATTGGATAAGAGGAGCATACGTTCTCGGCGCATGCATTACCTTAAGAATGTCCACATAATTCGTAAGTCCTTCATAGAGATTAACCGTTTTGCGGTGCTTCTCAATGTAAGCTTGTTGCTTTTTTCGTGCATGCTCCTGATGACATGGCATACAAATACCGCCCATTTTGGCTGCTGTAGTCGGCAGTATTGTTGCGCTACAGCCTTCCGTCTTACATGGTAGTCGTTGCGTCATATTGGATTCCCCCCTTTCGCCTTATACGATTTTGTAAAATTATAAGCGAGCAGCTTGTTCTGCCAGATCTTCTAATACCACCATTAGAATGCGCCTAGTATCATCTTTAAGTTCACTGTTCAGATGCTCTTGAATATGTGGGATGGCGTGACCTCCAAGCCCCACAAGTTGTTCATAAGCCTCATAATCTGTTCGCCAGAAGCTTCGCATGCTACCTTTACCAAATTCTCCTCTTTCGATTACATCTACCCAATGTTTTACTTGTTGAACAAGGGGACGTTGCTGTATAGCATCGACTGCAGAATGGAATTCCATATCTTTCTTCATTAAGTCAGGCATTGATTGATACAATTGGTCTTCGGGTACAGTTTTTCTTATGAGCTGGCTTAATGTCAAATAATCACCACCAACGCCATCCGCGGCTGACACGTAGGCAATAAAGTCCTCCGTACGATTCAATTGCTTTAGGTCATTTTGCAATCGATGAATAACTTGGATGGCAATTAAAAAGAGCTCTGAATCTATTATGGTCTTCTCAAATATGTAGTTCTCGTCATTGCTTAAATACGTGGGTGTTTCTTGACTAATACAGTTGAACATTTCAAGATAGGTTTCAAGACCATTCGGCATCTCGTCGTACATAAAGGGATAATCGCCTTCACTAAATTTACAGGAGCGATAGATTTGCTCTAGAGTTTGATTGTAAAACTTGCTACCAGTTTCCAAGTAACTTTCTTGATATTGTGCGTAGTATTGAGCAACCGTTTGCTCTAAAGAATGCCGATTATTAATGTACACTATATAGCTGCCATTATAGCTATCCGTATAGAGTGAGAAAGTATACACATCCTTGTTTCGTCCTTCTTCTATATAGCGAGCAATGGCAGATTTGCAGAAGTCGTAAAGGGCATTCTCCAAATCACGCGTACTAATAAATATCCCATCTTTAGAACCAAATGTCGTTATTTCTTGAATCGTTTGATTGGCCGTACATAGCAGATAACTACCCTTACCTTCTAATTCTCTTCTCCCACTGATTAACCTTCCGATATGAACATCATAACTCATAGTAAAACATTCCCTCCAATTATGTTTAGTAAGCCAATAAAGGTGTTTTGTCATTCCTTATCTGTCCGATTCTCTTTTTTTAGCTTGTAAAGTAAGAGAATTGCTAAGCATTGAATGCTTATTGGGCTGAACAAGGCATACGTAGCTATCGCTTATAATCTGGCTGCTCCAACCTCATTGGATTCGGATTGCTAAGTACCCAATGCACAGCTAATTCACACAGTCTCGCAGGTTCATCACTACTATTACCCTTGTGAAGTTCTTTCACTAATGTTTCAGCCTCTTGCAAAGTCGCTGGGTTTAATGGCGTGCCCAGACGAAAATAATGACCCAAACTGTGGAGCATCTTTCGATATTGATTATCCCAGTTAATGCCACCGTTATCTAAAATTTCATAAGCGACTTTACCAGTAATACGAATTACCTCACCCTGTATGGTGTTCGCATGGCCTTGTGAAGGAATGAGTAAACCCCATAGTTCATTATGCTGCGCCTGCCAACCATTTGAAGATACTGTTATTAGAGAGCTGCCATCATGCATCTTTCGTTTTCCGACTGGGGAAACAGCAAATAGCTGATATAGACGGTAAAGTGCCTCATCCGTTTGATTCAAATATTCCTTATTAAAGTTATCTCGGTGAAATTCAAAATCGTTGCCAATTCGCTTAATAGCGTTTTGCATATCCTGCGTTACAGTCACGCCAGCGTTTAGCAAAATTTCTGCAACCTTTGCCATATTGACGATATCTATGTTTCTACAGGTTGCCAAAGCTTTTTCTAAAGGGGTTTGTTTCATCTTGTTTTCTGCGCTAAGATTTGCGCCTTTGCCAACTAATGTGTAAACTGCATTTGGATTAAATGACTCTGCCGCTGCAAATAAAGGTGTCTCATTTTGATAATCCAGTGCTTCTATCGCTGCACCCAACTCAAGTAACAATTCAATATTTCCGCACCAACTCATTGCCTGTTTATGTAGAGCCGTTCTTCCGTAACAATCACGCGCATTAATATCAGCACCCTGCTCCATAAGCCAGCGAACCAAATCATTCGGTACTTTAAAAAAACTTAAAGCTGTTGATTTACTGTAACCACCATGAGCATCTAATTCACATTGTAAAAATACCTCTTTTAACGCTGATAGATCGCCTATTTCAATGAGTTCCTCGAAATTTTTCGGTAAGGTTTTTCGCTTCCTGCCCATCTATGTTCTCTCCTTAAGTCGGTTTTTTAAAATCACGCCATTCCTATATTTTACTACTTATTCATTTCTTGTAGTATGCATTCTCCATAATTCGCGTGTTATTCGTCTGCTTCTAACGAAAAGTTAATAATGCCTATTTCAAGTATTAAACGAAATAAAAGTTCATAGGATATTGTAAAATGCAATGGAGGATGGCTATGAGCATTGAAGTTATTACATTATCACCAACATTATTTCATGTGTTTAAAGCAGGCGAGTCCAATCCTAAAAAGGAAAAGCGTATTATCTATGGGCAAGCTACATCAGATGCTAATGGTGTAGCGACGTTTTATTTTACAGACAATGCATTAGCTACAGGCAATACACTGTTATCAACAATCGACTACGCAGTATCAAGCGTCTATTCCACCAATTCATCGATTAATGCAAGACCGCGGGTACAAATGAGAGAAAAGAACATTGCTGCAAAATATGTCTCTGCTAACGTTACAAATATTAGTGGTGTAACAGTTTTAGGTATTAACGTTTTAGGTTCAGAAAACCCCGTAAGTGGCGTAGTGGTCGATTTCATGGTATTAGGCAGCTTTGATACCCAAACTTAAATCAAGTATGTTCTTTTCCTAATTATTTCCTTCTACATAACAAGATTTTTTACGATCCCCAACATTGAAGATTACTCTTATTATCTCAGTGGCAGTTTTCCACTAACTAGGAAATCGAATTCTACGCTTTTATATGTATATTAATTGAAAAAGAAGTATTGATTTAAGGTAGTATTAGCTATTTTATTAAGCCACCTATTTTTTGTAATTTAACAATATATGCAAAAATTTTCTTTAGTTCGGACGCTGTTTCTTATTCCAATCACAAGATTATCCTTTTATCCTAATTAGAAGAAACTTATTTAAGCAGATACCTATTATGGTTATCTGTTTTTTGTTATATACAAAACTTATTTAGTTCCCTATTATGGTTAAAAAAGGAGGATTTAATTTGAAAAAATCAACAGTTATATTGAGTGTATTCATTTTACTATTTACGTTTAGTATGGGTGCTTACGCTGCCACTAAGTACAATTTTACTTTCGACGGCAACAAAAAATCTATCGATGTACAGTTAATTAATAACAAGGCTTATGTACCACTAAATGAAGTTACAGAACTATTTGGAGGGAAAGTAACTTACGATAGCAAATCTAAAACATATGCTGTTACATCCAATTCTAGTAAAACTCCTACTACCCAATCGGAATTATCAAAAACGATTAATGGTGTTACGGTGAATATTGACAAAGTCATTCAAGATTCAGATTCTCTAAAAGTATATTTAACGTATATTAATAACTCAAATGATAAAATAAACACTAGCGTTTCTTTATCTAGGATAGTGGCAAATGGCAAGCAATACAGTTACAAACATGATTTCAATTTTGATAGATGGTATAAAAAAGATGTTCCTCATGCTGATTCATATATTGAACCAGGTGTAACTGCCGAAAATGTAATTTTCTTTGAACCTGTCAATGCTGATTCAATTAATATTGCCCTAACTGCTAACTGGGAAGATTACAAATTTAATAATGTAAAGATCACAAAATAAACGTCTCATATCAAACAGATAACTACTACTAGTTGTCTGTTTTTTTATTTTTGTGTGCCATCCATTATCGTCATTATCAAAGCCTGTCCACTAGTGGTCGGAAAAATAATTTTTGTTTTGAAAATGTGAATTTGAAAAAAACAAGGATATTTTATGGAGATACGTTAAATACTATTTTTAGGAGGTGTCGAAATGAAAAGGGATAAAAAAGATACAGAATTTGCAACAGACGAGTCAGCAAAATCATCCAATATTAAAAAACCGAATGAGCGTGTCGGGCATACTGAACCCCCTCGCCCAAAACATGAAGAAGACCTAATTATGGATGAGAAAAAAAGTAAGTCGACTTCATTATAAAATAAGACCAAATTGCATATTATCTATATTGACCACTTATAAGGAGTGGTCTTTTCCTTTTTACAATCTGTTTTATCCTATATTAGTTAATAGAAATTCTGAGTGCGACAACAAGCAAATCAGTTTCTCAAATGATAAATTTTTAGGCATTCTATACAACGATTGTTTAAAAAACAAATTTAAACATTTGATTATGTAAAAAATTTGAAAATCAAAAAATAATGATATATAATTTCATTAACCTATTTTTGGTAAAATTTGTATGATGAATGGAGGATGTGTATGAAGAAAACCTTATTAGCAACATCAATGTTATCTTTACTTTCTTTACATGCTGTTAGTGGTGCTAACGCTGAAGAACCTGTAGACCTTACAAACGCAGTTGACTTTACAAACTCTGAGGACTATACAGAATACGATAACGCTCCGCTTGTAACTTTGCCAAGTATTGCGCCATATGCCAGTGATATGTCAGGGTATGAATATGTGCATTCTAGTTCATCTAGAAACAATCAGCTTGAATTTCAACATTTGGCTAAAAATCCTAGTTCGGCCACAGATTCTGTTAGTTATTCAGTAGCTGTTACGCAATCTTCTTCAGCTAATGTTGCTACTAGCGCTACTTTTAAGTCAATGGTGGCTGAAGTTGGGGTTTCAACTCAAGTAGAACTAGGAACATCTACTACAAAAACACTTTCAATCACTTGGTCGATTCCCGCCAAGTCTAATTATTTGTTAAGAGCAGGAAGTAGTTGGGTGCAAGCAAGTGGAACTGAAAAACTATGGAGTGCAGGCAAAGTAATAAGTTCTAAGACTGTGACAGGAAAATGGACGTATACTAGTTGGAGCGATAAGGTTAAACAATGATAAAAATTATTAATAGTAAACTTTTTATTTTTATTCTAGTTATGTTGACATCTATTTTTGTTCTTGTAGCATGCGATAATAATCAACAAATTGAAGATACAAAACGTAACAATCAGCAATTAGAGGAAAAACAAAATAATCATGAACAACAACAAATTGAGGAAGTCAGTAGTACCGTTTCTTTAGAAAAGCAATTTATTCCACCAAATTTTGGAGTTGATGAATTTAAAGTAAACGCTAATGATAAATTAGTGGAATTTAAAATTTCTTACAGAATCAGTCCTCAGCTTTATGATGTGTTAAGTAAAATTAATAGTAAATATTATTTTGAATTAAAGATACCCGAAAATATTTCTTCAATAATAAACAAAGATAGTACAGGGTTAGTTCCTGGAGCTATTATGGAATTTAATGCACTAAAATATATTGTTACTCTTAATATAGAAGTAGAAAAACCGATGACTACTAGTGAAATAAAAGAGCTAGTACAAAATAAAAATGGTTATGGATTATATATTTATGACCAAGATAAAGATGCGATTCATTACTTTGATGATGTTGAATTGTTTTCTACGATACCTAAATAGAAGGCTAGTTTAAAAGGTTACACGATACTGTAAGCTAATGATAGACATAGAAAAAGGCGACTCTTTGGCCGCTTTTTTCTGTGTTTTATTAAAATACGTAAGTGTCCAACGTGCGGATAACGTGAAGCAAGATGTATCATGCGCATTGTGTAAGAGTGAATAACGAATAGTCGTTTCCAAAGGCGCTAATCACAGCAATATGCTGTGGATCAATTTTTTTACGATAACTCTGGTCCATCCTGTTAAACCGACCACTTTTTTCCCCAATTCCTCCATACAATCATTCTTTCTACTGATTTTTTGTTGTAGAAAATAGTCGTAAGCATGATTTTTGACTTTTAAATCCTATAAATTTACTCTTGTTTTAGAAGGAGTGAATAACATGACAACTTTTTTAAAACCATTTACTTTTCATAACGGCGTCACAATTCGTAATCGTTACTTAATGGCGCCAATGACCACTTACTCAGCAAATGCGGATGATACGGTATCAGATGCGGAGATTACATATTACCGTGAGCGCTCATATGGCGTCGGTGCGGTGATTACAGCATGTGCTTACGTACTTCCTAATGGGAAAGGCTTCCCAGGTCAAATTTCGGCACATAGCGATGAATATATTTTGAGCTTAAAACGTATTGCTGATGCGATTCACGACGGTGGCGCAAAAGCAATTTTACAAATATATCACGGCGGTCGCCAAGCAGTACGTGACCTTGTACCAAATGGCGATATCGTAAGTGCAAGTGAAAACGTTGCAGCAGATGGCGGTGTGGCACGTGCATTAACGGTAGAAGAAATTGAGGAAATCGTCGTAGCATTTGGTGAAACGACACGTCGCGCCATTGAAGCAGGATTTGACGGTGTGGAGATTCACGGTGCCAATACGTATCTATTACAACAATTCTTCTCAGGCTTTACAAATAAACGCACAGACCGTTATGGTGGCTCTGTTGAAAACCGTATGACATTCTTATTAGAAATTATCGAAAGTATAAACCGCGCCAAAGCGCAATATGCTGATGATCAATTTATCGTTGGTTATCGTTTTAGCCCAGAAGAGCCTGAAGAAGACGGCATCACGCTAGATGAAACGGTTCGACTTGTAGATCGTTTAGCAGATGAAAAGCTCGATTACTTGCACATTTCATTAGGTGATTTCCGCTCAGAAGCACATCGTTATAGCGGCGAAAAAGAAAACCGTATTAAAATTTTAAAACGCGTCATTGACGGTCGAATACCGTTTATCGGCGTTGGTTCTATTTATTCACCAGAAGATGCGAAAGAAGCGATGGAAACAGGTGCTGATTTACTTGCACTTGGTCGTGAGCTATTAATTGAAGCGCACTGGGTGGAAAAAGTAGCCGCTGGTGAACCCGTTATTACGGAAATGGATATGAGCCGTGATAATAACATTCCAGAGCCCCTAATGAACATGATGAAACGTAATGTAGGTTGGGTCCCTGGCGTAAAATAATTGTAAAAACGAACCACCATGACACACTAAACTAAACAAACATAAAGAACAAAGTATCTACGATGATCTGCTTTGGGAAGCAACAGATTGTACTAATGCTAGCGATGGTCAAAAAATCATTTATAACTAAGCCTATAACAGCCATTCGAGACTTTCCTGCACAGTTCATTTTCTTACGTATTCTTAATAAAGAAAAAGAAGCGTCTCAAACCCTTGATTTTAAAAGGTTTGAGGCGCTTTTAGTTAGCATGAAGCTTTAGACGTCTCAGGAGCTTATAAATATTTCTGAGACATTAATTTTACTAGGGTTTCTAGCTTCATTGTGTAGAAATTGTGTATAATTATGTTTTTACTTAGATACCTCTTATTTCATCAATACATAAAATGCTAAATACGATTAGAATCAAGGTTTAATTCTTAATGGAAATAACTATTACACTCGCAATACTTTATATCATTTTTCATATCTTTATTATACTGGTAATACATCTTTTTTCTTATTGGAGGGATAATATCGGTATTAAGCCACTTCTTTAGTTCTTTTTGTATTTCTTTCTCTTTTTTACTAATTCCTTAGTCATCTTACGTTTAATTTTATCTAAAAACATTTAAGGCATCGGCAGTTATTCCAACGGCTCCCATTACCCAACCTGCAGGGTTCCAAAATAAAATAGCCTTACAAAGCTTGTTGTAAGGCTTTACTTTTTTAAATACTTGTTCCATCCGTAAAGACTATGGATTTAATTTTGTATTTAAATTTCATATTCTCAAATGGCAAATTATAAAAACGCATATCTTCATCTTTGAATTGATTTAAATCAACAGCAGTATTGAAGTTTGAAGAACCATTTGCAGGAATAACATCCCACTCATATTTGAAATCTAATGTGTATACTAATTCACCAAACATATCATAAAAATATGTTTCTGCTATAAATCCTTTTATGTCTTTATCTGTATGGTTAATATATTTCAAAATAAAATTTAATTCATATCCATAGACATTATCATCAATACTTGGGTCCCTAGGAATAACATCTTCTAAAACTAATGTCAAAGATGTATTTAAATGATTGTCTTCAGCAATCTCTTCATTTTTGGAAATTTTCTCGACACTTTCAACTAAACCATCTTGATTTGATGTATCTACTTCTTCTTTTTCCTCTTGATTTAAAGTTTCTACTTTTTCTTGTTCATTATCACCTGATTTATCAACACTTTCTTCTTTCTGATTACATGCTGATAAAATTAAAACATAAAATAAACTTAGTAATAATAATAACTTTATCTTACTATTTTCCATAATTATTCCTCCAAATATGTATTAATCTATATGGTATCATAATTAAAATTTCACTCAATACAAAATAAACATTTTGAGTGCTATGTACAATTAATTTCAAAAAACCCCCTCGAAATAAGGTCAAATAACTATAAGAAAAAGAAAATTTCACACCTAAATTTCGTTTATCAATATTCCTAAACACATCTACTATTTCTATTAAAAGGAAAATAAATCCAATAAAATAAAATTCTAATTCAAGCACCTCTAGGACACCAATTAGTGAATAAATGTGTAATTTTCTTTATTAACTTAGCTATTAGAACGTATTGTTAAAGACCACCCATCACGGAGTATTTAATTAAAGCCTATATAGGTTAACACCCTTATTTCTTTATATAAGGCTGTCTGAAAAACAAAAATAATGGTAATGCCAATGATAAACCAACTGTAAACAAAGTTAATAGACATATCCACTTTTCTTTAATGTTATACTTTCTCGACTCATTAAACATAAAGATGATAAAACAAAACATGAAATAAAAAAGTCAACAGCGAAGAAGGTCGATATCGAGTTTGCAAATAATAAATCTATTAATAGCCCTAAATCAAATCCATTTTCGTTCAAGAATTGCACCAAAAAATAATACGGAAATACTGTGCCAATAATAGCAAATAACAAGTAAACTTTTCTCATTTAAAAACCCCTCTCTATGCTTTTCACAAATAATATAGTTTAATAATACCTCATAAAAAAATAATTTGAATAAATATTTCCATTTACCATTTTAATGATGGTTCACCTTGCACCATTGATAAACGTTTTACAGCCTTGCTATACGCTCCTATAAAAAATGGAAGAACGCGATGAAGAAATTGCAATCAACATTTTTGCATCTTAATTTTTTGCCCACATTGTTTACCTAAATTTAATTTTATATGTTATTCAATGCTATTCTCGATATTCTTTACACAAAAAAAACGCCCAAACCCCTGTATTATCCAAGGTTTTAAGCGTTTTTCTTTTTGGTTTAAAATCAACCTATGATTTACAATTGATGTCCCAGGAGGGAATTTATCATTCGCCTGGAACCTTGGTATTACTGGGTTTTCAATTAGGTTGTGTAGAAATGTGTAGAACATGATTATTTACTCAACAATTATACATGCTGATTAATTGGATCTCACTAGCTCTTATAAATTAACTATGGTAATGTTCCAAACTGAAATTCTAATTAATTCTTCTTACTAAAAAGAATCCAGGTTTTACTTCTGTTGCAACTAGCTGAACAAAATTATCGTACGTATAAGTAATGAGGGATTCAAACCCGCGACCCGAAACTATAATATCCATCAGCTTCTTTCTCGTGTAGTTTGTCTACATACGATTCTCTAAGCATTATGGCGACCTTAGAAACAGCTTAAAATAATCTAGTCTATCTTTATGTAAATTAATAGGTAAAACACCCTAATTAAACCACTCCAATATTTAACAGATTTGAAATTATAACAGTTGATTACTTAATTTTCTCCTTGCTACTAACATCTTGGGCTCTAAAAATATTAGCTAATTTATTTGTATAGACAATTGTATTATCATTTTTTCTTTAGCTCTTGTAACCGCTACATAATGAGCATTTAGTCTTTCTTCATTTTCAAAATCATAATCTCTACCAAATGCTACAACTTGTTCAAACTCAAGACCTTTAGAACTAAATACAGTTAATAAAGCCAATAAACGTTGATTTAACAACGTTTATTGGCTTTTTGATGTATTTACAAACTTTCAAGTTCTTATAGCATTTAAACACACGTAAATTGTATCAGAGAAGAGGAGCTTATTCCGCAATCGCGCCCGATTGTTGAGTACCTTATTGAAGATAAGCACCCGTTAGCTTAATAAGGCTTCTCTTTATTTTTTTAATATCTTCGCTTCGACTTAATACAAAAACGCCTCAGTTTACTATCAAAGATTATTTTTATTACTTATAAAGGAAATTTGTTCAGCTGATATAATAAAATCAATTAAGTCCTCCGTTTTATTTTGTAGCAAGATGTGAAATTCATATTTGTCATTCACTTTATATATTTCCTCATACAGCCACCATGAATCTTCTAACAAATCATCCTGTTTGATAATATTAATATTTTCAAATATGACCTCATCTATATTTGTATCACTCACTTTATTATCAAGGAGTAATTTTAAGGATTTATCATTCTTAATTGATTTTATAATTTTGCAATCATGGAAGCTAAAATCCCCATCAATTTCTATATCTAGTAATGTTGAGTTTTCTTTTATATATCTTTTGTAATCTTCAATTACTGTGGTTACAATTCTGTAATTTTCCTCGCAAAATTGAGTTACAGCATTTATTACATTACGAGTTGCCTTATCTAAAGTAAACACCCTTATATCTGCAATCTGTTTTACTATTGTTTCTGGTAATTGCTTTTTTAAATACATAAGATTATGTATGAAAATATCATGAAATTGTTCTATTCCCTTTTCTTTATTAAAAGGTTCATAGTTTTCGTGAGATTTTAATCTTAAATTAGCTTCTTCTTGTACAGTAAGCCAACTATTTAATTCAATGTGGTAAAGCTGTTGAAAATATTCTTCTGAGAATGTTTCAGCTTGCTTTTCTTCCTCTAAATGCAGATGTAAATTATTTTTTTGACACAATTCATGCCATTCTTTAGTAAAATATTTCATTTTATTACCCTCGTTTCTCTAAGTAGATAATTTTTAATTAAACTGCTCTGTTAGTTGAATAAGAAAAAAGAGCTGCCTATGCAACTCAATAATCTTCAAGAAAAGCGCCCGATTGCTGAAGATCGTGATTTAGTACTGCATATCTACTTAAATTGCCATGCTACTTGAACGATTAATAAAATTAGGATGGTAGTTACTAACCCTTTAGCAATTTTTAAAGGTATTTTTGATACAATTTTTATTGCAACTTGTGTTCCAATGATAGATCCCATACCCAAAGCAATTGCATAATCCCATTGTAAATAACCCGTTTGATAAAAAATGATAAATGCCCCAAAACAGCTACCGAAATTTAACACTCTGCTCATTTGTGTTGCCTTTACATAAGTATTTTTAGATTTTATAAAGTATAAAATACTGAATGTTGATGACCCAGGACCAAATCCACCATCATACATCCCAATAAAGAATGACATCACTTTAGAAGCACGATTATTATTAAGATTTGTATTATTTGCTTGTAGTTCGCTATACCATTTTTTACTTTTAATAGATACAAAAAATGTAAATATTAGCAAACAAATTGCAATTAGATTTAGCCATTTCTCTGGAAGAATTGACGTAACTAGCGCACCAAAGCCTCCTCCGATAATCGAAGAAATAATGTAGGATTTCATTATTTTCATATTCAACTCTTTTGTCTTTAGAAGAACAAATAAACTAGATAATGATGCGATTCCTGAAGAAAATTTATTTGTTGCGATACTAAAATGAATAGGAATTCCAAGTAGTAGCATTGCAGGTAACGTAATTAAGCCTCCGCCTCCTGCAAGTGTCCCTATAAATGAACCTAACATGCCAATGCAAATAATGATACTGAGAAACGGGATGTTTGTTGTAGCATTAATTTGTAATAATAGAAAAACTCCACCTGCAAATATCAATGAAAGATTAATCAATGTTCTCATTATTTTTCCCTCAACTTTTTATACAAACCATACAACGCTATTATCAATAAATCTAATATATAATTAAGTAATATTCATAAATAATATTTATGCAAGGGGGATTTTCATGAATCTACACGCTTTAAGAATATTTAAAACGGTAGCCGAATTTGAAAATGTAACAAAGGCCGCAGAGTATCTATGTTTGAGTCAGCCAGCTGTAACGATACAAATTCGCCATTTAGAAAAAGAGCTTGATGTGACATTGATCCAATCGAAAGGTAGAGGAATTCAATTAACGAAAATAGGACGCATTCTAGCAAAAGAGGCGGAAAACCTTTTTTCATTAGAAACCTCGATAGAAACAAAAATCGCGAATATAAAAAAACAAGCAGCTGAAACAATTGTCATTGCGTCGACCTATTTACCAGCTACAGCTATACTTCCACCATTCATTTCGAAGTATAAAGATGAAAATGAGCATATTCAATTTGTACTTCAATCAGGAAACACGAAAGACATGATTCATAATTTGCTAAATTATAAGGCAGATATAGGAATTATTGTTACTGAAAATATAGATGAGTCTAATATAGTAAGTAAACATTGGAAAGATATTGAGTTTTATTTCGTTACTCACCCAAAGCATAAATTAGCAAATAAAGAGGTCACTTTAGATGAACTTGTTCAATACTCATTTGTTATGAGAGAAGAAGGGAGTTCAACAAGAAAACTTTTTCAATCCATTTGTCATACTCAAGGTGTGCCATTTCCTAAAATAGGATTGGTTTTTAATGGATTAACGGAATCGGTTCAAGCAGTTCTTTCAGGTTATGGTATTACTTTATCTCCATCTATTGCTGTTGAAAGGTATTTAGATACTAATCAACTGCAAAGGATTTATGTGAAAAACATAGAAATTATACGCCCTGTACATGTATGCACACGATTAAACATGCAGCCAAATACTAGTTCTGAATTGTTTTTAGATTTTCTTTTAAATAACAAATAATAAGTTATCAAACCGCCGTTTGGTAACTTTTCATAAAAGAATGTATTTCAACAATATGACCCGATTGTGGAATAAGAATGAAACACATGTGTACGGCTTTGGTATAAATAGTGAAACAGAAAATAACCATTTTAGTACATTTATTTCGTGAATATGCCCATTAGAGTTGTAAACAGGATTGTTACACAAAGGTGGTATCTGTCAATGCCAATGTACCCCAACCTACGAAATATTGGTTATCCATACTCTGTCTCCCCTTTTACATTTAACTATACAATAATGTTAGATGAAAAAAGCACCCAAAGAATGGTCTAGTTACATTTACAAAAGCATGTCATTCAATAATCTAACCCTCTAATGAAAACGAGCGCTGATCCATATTATAGAATCGCGCCGATTGTTGATAAATCCTGTTATTATGATTTTTGTTACAGTTCATAAACAAAGGGAAATTTGCCATCTACAAATTATTTCTTTTTTATTTTTCCTTCCACTTTACTTTGGTTTTCAGCAACCCTAAATTTTACTATTTGACTAATTAATCCATAAGGGATGGGTTCTCCAATCGGGAATTGAACTGCACCTTTAGAGGTTTTATATCCCGACAATTCATGCTGAAAATTATTAATCCCGCTTGAAGTTGGGTAGAAGCCTATATGGTTTTTGTATGCAGCAAAATGTACCAGATTTCCGTTTAATACAAAAGTAGGCATTCGGTAACTTATTTTTTCCTGGGCATTTGGTGCTGATTCCTTTATAGCCTTTCTTATTGTTTTTAATATTTCTTGAATCTCTTGAGGATATTGTAAAATATATTCATCAATTGATTCAGGAATGTTTTGTTCCATAATATGCCTCCTTGTAAATTTAAGTATTGAAAGGATTTTAAAACACTTTAATATTAAAGTAAATATTCTTTATCTATTTCTCACTCTCTCCAAATATTTTAAATTTAATATTGATGAATTGATTTAAATATTTTTGGTCCATTTTGTTTAAATGAAAATCCTCACATTTTCTTTTGTTTGTTGAAACTTTAAATTCCATTTTCCCCCTCAATCGTGTCCTTCTTATACAATTTCACCATTTTCTTTTTTTGCTCGAATTGTAATTTTACCCACGCATTGTTTTGGATTTTTATAGCCCTTTTCACCTTTGTGAAATAGCATAGAGAATAGATTTTCTACTTCAGCTAATGTTGTATTTTTAGAAAGTTTATGTACACGTATTAATTCGATACCTTTATAAGCATCTTCTGTTCCATGAAATTCAACTTCTCCAATGCAGTTTATTTTAAGTACAAACATCCACAATCTTTAAGATGTTATCATGCGATATTGACTAATAGATACCAATACTATTTTCACTATTAAAAATCTGATATTTTAGATAAAAACACATCTATTGTAACTGTTAATTTAAATTCAGAATTGTTAGAATATTATTAATTACCAATATTACACTTAAAAACTAATTTCTTTCAGGAGGGATACAAATGAAGCAAAAGTTACATTTAATTCCGTTTCAAGTGAATGAAGTGGTCGAAGTGGTCGAAGTGGTGCCAGAAGGTATTGAACTTATTGCAGCTCCAAAAGTTTGGGAGAATTCTAAAGGGAAGGGGATTACTGTAGCGATATTGGACACAGGCTGCGACGTCACCCATCCTGATTTGAGTGGGCGTATTATCGGTGGGTGGAATTTCACTCATGATGATGATGGACAACCTGATCAATACATCGATTATAATGGCCATGGAACCCATGTGGCTGGCACAATCGCTGCAATCAATAATGGCACCGGAGTAGTTGGTGTTGCACCTGAAGCAAGTTTATTAATTTTAAAAGTGCTTGATAAATATGGATCAGGGCAATATGACTGGATCATAAAGGGTATTAACTATGCAGTTGAACAAAGGGTGGATATCATCTCCATGAGCCTCGGAGGTTCTGTCGATGTACCTGAGTTACACCAAGCTATTCAAAACGCAATCACTAATCAAATTCTAGTAGTTTGTGCTGCTGGTAATGAGGGAGATGGACAGAGTTCTTCAAATGAACTGGCCTATCCTGGATGCTACAATGAAGTCATCAGCGTCGGATCGATTAACCTCCAACGCAGATCTTCTAATTTTTCAAATTCGAATAATGAAGTCGACTTAGTAGCCCCTGGTGAAGAAATCCTTTCCACGTATTTAAACGGAACTTATGCAAAACTAAGCGGAACTTCGATGGCAACACCGCATATATCTGGTGCACTTGCACTCATAAAAGAGAATGCCAACAGAAACTTTGAGCGAAATCTGACAGAGGCTGAGCTGTATGCACAATTAATAAAAAGAACGATTCCTTTAGGAAACTCGCCAAAACTCGAAGGCAACGGAATGCTGTACTTAACAACAGAGGAATACTTATCGGATGTATTCAACCAAAAAGTATATGGACAGGCGTTGAAAATATAATGGACAAACTAGATTTGCTATACTGTGAATGGGAAACGGCCAAGTCAGATTTTTTAAACTATCAGGAAAATCGACCCTATTATGACGAAAAGAAAGATAAGGAAGTCAGAAATCAATACTATCATAGCATTTCATTCACGAATACTACTCTTTTAGACAGCCTTCACACATTGCTTATAAAAACACATACAGATCAATTAAACTACAGCCCGCACCGTTATGTGTACCCCTGGGTTGATTTACAGGAAAACGGTTCATTAAAAAGTCTTTATTCTGGAAAAAGGATGGATCCCCTTTCTGTCATAGAGGAGGACGTTCGGCTCCACGAAATGCAGGCAAAAGGGTTAATAAGCATCTTATCGGATAATCTATTTAACTGTGAACATGTAGTGCCTCAATCATGGTTCGATAAAAAAGAACCGATGAGAGGAGACTTGCATCATTTATTCGCCTGCAATCCTACCTGCAATAGCAGTCGCAGCAACTACCCTTATTACGATTTCCATGATTATATCCCTGAAGGATTAATTTTAGGAATCAAAGATGGCTGCGGCAAAGCTGAAGAAAGTAAATTCGAACCAGAATACGGCAAAGGAATCGTTGCTAGAGCTACACTCTATTTCCTAATTCGCTATCCAAACATAATAAAAAAAGAACTAGAGAATACCTCCTTATTGTTAAAATGGCATCAATCTTTTCCAGTATCTATCTATGAAAAGCATCGCAACCTAGCTATCCATGAACTTCAAGGCAATCGGAATCCATTTATTGATTTTCCAGAGATTGCAGAATGTATCGTAACAAATTAAAAAACACTAATTCCCTTATAATCGTACAAAAGAATTAGTGTTCGCTTTTTTAATATTAAACGCCAATAAAGGTATAATTTCTACATGTAGTAGATCGAGATATTAAGGGTGATTGGTCATCTTTTATTCCAAAAATTCGTTTCAAACGAAAATAAAGGAGATGGTTCCAATGACAGTTTATGAGTCTATAACGCTCATGTTTAGTTTCGCTACACTTATTGTAACGATTCTTGCGTTGTCATTTACTTTTTCAAAAAAAAGTAAATCACCCTCTATACCTTACAGAGTAGGGTGAATTACTAGAATGCCAATCGCCTTTAATGTAATCACCTAAATCCGAACAATCTCATTACCTTTAATAGAAACTATCGCTGGTCTATTTTGGTATTTTTTTACACACTTTAAATCTTCAAGGATATGTTGCAAACCTTATTATTCTTCCCCACTAAACTCTAAAATATTTAAACCCTCGGATACTTCTGGTTCTTCAAAAAAATTAGTAACATGAATAAACATCTCTTCTGTGTCAAAAGTTGCTCTTTCGGGTTGTTCGATACACCTTTGTGCAATTTGACGTAAGCATTGCTCATTATTTAAATTAAGGAAAATTAGTTGATGGTTTGCATTTACCTCTGATGCAATATCCAAAAACCATTTTCGCTGTTGTTGAGTATTACCTGGAAAATCCATGACTACATCTGTACCACCACTTAATATGTTTTGGACATGCTTTTTCATCATCGGCTTGAGTTGCGCTGAGAATTTAAGATAGTCTTCAAATGTTGTAATCTGATTAGGGTAAAGAGATGCAAGCCATTCATCCTCAGATAACAATACTGCTTGCTTCTCTAAAGCCACTTGTTTTGATTTAGTCGTTTTTCCAGCTCCCATTTTTCCGCAGAAAAAGTATAGAGTCCCTAGTTTTTTCATATTTTTATCCCTCCTCTTATTTTATCGGTTATTTCCTTATCTTGTAACCTAGCTTATTAATAATTGTTATGTAATGAAATTGCATACAAAGGGATTATTAGAAAACTCACCTATTATCCCAATATCACTATAAAGGAAAGAGGTTATAGTTTTCTTCCTGGTCTAGTACATTTATCGTTTCTTTAATCAATAAAGAAGCATATCCTTTTTTCTTTAATATAAAGGGGTAGCGATTGAACCAATCCCTTTTACTGCTTTTTTGAAAGATTTAGTTCATATACGATGGAGAAGCTTAATAATTGCTTTGTATCAATAAAAAAGACGCCAAATAATTGGACGTCCCGACTCGTGAAAATGTACATAATGCTGGATAAAGTATTTTTCAAGTAAGAAAAGAAATTAAGCAGCTAGCTTTCTACAAGCCTCTGCACATTTGAAACAAGCTTCCGCACACTGCTGGCAATGTTCATAATCATGTTTCTTACATTCATTGCCGCACGCCTCGCATACTGTCGCACATACTGATGCTAGCTCTGAAGCAAATGGTGTATTTCGTGCTAACGCCTGCTCTAAAAAGTTACAGATATCTGCACATTCCCGGTCTAATCTGATGCATTCAGCCATCATCTTTACATCGTCTTCCTTTAGACAAGCGTCAAAACAGTGATTGCAGGCAGCCATACATTGGTGTAAAGCCTGGATTAATTCTTGGTGTTGTTCATGTGATATATTCTATCCCTCCTAAATTTTAGATGTTACTCTCTATACATATACCCCTACAACGTATCTCTAAACATAAAATTAATATATAACGGATGAAGGAGACGACGGATTAAAAAGAAGACTGGATAATTCGGGTTAAAGTATATTGTTCCCCCTTTTTTTGGGGATATTTCTTTGCCTACCGTTGTGAATCCGTATAAATCTGGCTAGACCCCTTATCCCACAATCTAGCCCTTTAATGAAAGCGAGCGCTGATTCTTATTACAGAATTGCGCCCGATTGTTGAATAGTATTATTGATAAATATGCCATTCATAACTTAGAAATGATTAAAATGATTTTTCAAAACAAACACATTGGTGAATACGTTTATTATTTGTAAATTGGTCAATATCTTTCCCAACGTAATGAGTAAAAGCGTTAACTAAGTATAGATTGGGCATATTACTTTGAATTCGATGATTCATTTCATTTCCTTCAAAATAAACGTGATAATAGGAATCAACGATATTAAAATTCATTTTTTCATACCAGTTCTGAACCCATAAATCATCTCTTGTCCAAGCCTCAAAACGATTTAAATTCACACTTCTAGCTTTAGTTTCAGCAGCATAGAGTAATTGTTGTCCTATTCCTCGTCGGGAGAAATCCGGATGAACAGCGACATGCCAAATCATCCCTCCTAACCCTTCTCCTCTGGAGCAAACTGTTCGTTCTTCTATTTCATATTCAACATCAATAAGCCCAACGATTTGACCGTCAAACTCTGCGACTAGCTCGATTGCTGGATTTTCATAACATTCTTTCTTATTTAGTACATTATCAAAATAAGCAGTCTGTAAAAACGCAAGTGTTCGGCATCTTACCCAACCAGTCTCGTCATTAACACTATAGTCTCTAATAATCACTTTTTTCCCTCCGGATTTTAGGGACCACGTAGTTTATAGGGGATTTATACGCTCTTCCCTTAAAATAGATTCACCCCGTTAAATATGTTCGCGATTTTCATAATGTACCGCCTCCTTCTAATTATAATTATTTAAACTTTATCAAATTTTCCCAAAACATACACTGACAAAATGACAGTTTTCATACACTATAAAATAGCCCCCAAAAAAGAAATAGCGCAATTCTTGCTACAGAAGGTACTGCACCCCAAAAGTTAGAGTGAAAAACTAACTTTTGAGGTGATTTTTTATGACTAAATATAATGAAGAATTCAAATTGATGGTGGTTCAAGAATATTTAAGTGGCTCTCTAGGATATAGAGCGATAGCGAAGAAGTATGGTATAGGTGATTCTCCATTAAGGAGATGGGTCCGTGCTTTTAAAGAGTTTGGGCAAAGTGGCTTATCCGTTAAGAAAACGAAGCAGTTTTATTCTGTTCAATTTAAATTAGATGTATTAAACTTTATGAAACGAACAGGTGCTTCCTATCAAGATACTGCGATTCACTTTAACTTGAATGATCCAACTTTAGTTGCTAGTTGGTATCATCGTTTTTTAAAAGGAGGGATAGAGGGCCTGCAAAAAAAATTAAAGGGGCGCCCGTCTATGTCTAAGAAACAAAAATCAACAGCGAATAACCAAGAAAAAACAATGTCACGTGAGGAGCAGCTAGAACGCGAAAATGAACTGCTTCGTTTAGAGGTGGCGTATTTAAAAAAGTTGAAGGCTTTTCGAGAGAATCCAGATGCCTTCCTCGAAAAGCACAAGCTGCCATCGCCTTCGAACTTAAACAAGAAGGATTTCGATTAAAAGATATTTTAAAACAAGTGGATATTCCAGAAGCGACGTATCATTATCATATCAAACTGATGGGGCAAAAGGATCCAGACGTAGAGTGGAAAGTCTTGATTTTAGAGACTTTCGAAAAACATGAAGGTCGATATGGCTACCGGCGAATTCATGCGGAATTAAGAGTGCAAGGACATACAATAAATCATAAAAAGGTACAACGAATTATGAAAAACCTAGGGTTGAAATGTGTGAAATTCGTGCGTAAATCACGCTATAAATCATACAAAGGAACAGTTGGGAAAGTCGCTAAAAACCTTTTGAATCGTAGATTCAGAACGTCATATGCCCTTCAAAAATTGGTGACTGATGTAACTGAATTTAAATGTACAGATGATGAAAAATTATATTTTAAGTCCGATCATGGATTTATATAATGGTGAGATTATTGGGTTAAGTATGTCAAAACGGCCGAGCCTAGATTTTGTGTTAGATTCACTTAAACAAGCGCTTCCAATTATTCAAAAGCGTGCTGAATATCGGACAACCATTCATTCCGATCAAGGATGGCACTATCAACACAATACATGGGTGAAAACATTGAGGCAGAACAGGGTTTTTCAAAGCATGTCTCGTAAAGCAACGTGCGCAGACAATGCGGCCATGGAGAACTTCTTTAGCTTACTAAAACAGGAAATGTATTATGGAGAACAATTAATCTCTTATGAAGCATTACAAAAGAAAATAAAAGAGTATATCAATTATTATAATAATGTTCGTATTAAACAAAAACTGGCCGGCATGAGTCCGGTAAATTACCGAAAACATGCCAGCCAATTAGCTGCATAATAAAAACTCTAACTTTAAAGGGTCACTACCGAATTGCGCCCGTTTGTTGAAGATTGTTATTGAACTAAAGCCCTCGTTAGTTCAATAAACCCCATATAGTAAAGGTATCCCAATATTCAAACCTTTCAATACAAATTCCATAATTAAAGGTCGGTTCAACAACAACAAAATTAAAAACATTGTTTGAATAACCACTAAAATTAACTATCCAATTTATATCTCTAAAAATATCTTCCAATCTTTAAATAATCGCACCTGTTTCACGATAATTTAAATGAAACAAAATAACTTCCTTTTCTTGAAGTTGCTTTGGAATTTTCTTGTATAGCAACCTTAGTTCTTTAGCTGCTTTATCTTTACAATGTCCAAACTTAAATTCCTCTTTATATTCAACGGGCTTATCTATTTTATTGAATAAATCACCAAGTAAATCATAGGAATGTTGAGGTTCTAAGAAAGAATCAAGAGTTAAGTGAATATCTTTGATTTTCATTTCTTTAATAATGGTATTTCTTTTACTTTTCATTTGAAGTAAATTAATCTTTTCCTTTCGTTCGTTTATTTCCAATTAGACAAGCTCCTCTAAAGAACATATTTATTAGTTTTATTTTAACAAAAAAACGGATTTCTTATTGAACTAAACTGCCTCGTTAGCTTAAGTACATTGTTTCACAAACTCACATCAAGATTAACAAAAAACACTATTTTTTATTTAGAAGTGTTATTCAATTAAATGGCCCGTTTGTTGAATAACTCAAAAAATAAAAGCGCTTCAAACCTTTGATACTAAAGGATTTGAAGCGCTTTTCAGTTGGTTCAAACTTGTTCTATCTGAACCTCGATACGTCCCAGGAGGACTTTTAAACAACCCAGAAACCCTTTTTTATCAAGGATTTCTGGGTCTTTGTGTATAATTTGTGTAAAGGATTTATTTCATGTTTATGGTACGATACGGCGGGTGTTCTAACTATAAAAACCCTTTCTTAACTACATCGGGACATTGAAATTTAATTTAACTAAATGACGCTAAATCTATTTCTCTATTTTTCTCTGACGTTATTTGTTTACCAAATTGCGTTAAGTTTTCTATTGTAAGAATTTCACCATTTCGTACAATATAATCAGCAATTTTATTTACGATATGATTTTCTCCATAGGATTTCAAATACTTCATAGAACCAATAATAAGTAAATCATTTTTCACTCTAGAAAAAGCAACATTTAATCGTGCCTCATCGGAAAAGTAAAGGGTTTTTCTTTTTGAACGCGTCATGCAATAGATTACAATTTCTGCTTCATCACCTTGATAAGCATCGATTGTATTGACTGCTATATTTAGCTCACTGATATTCATCTGTTGCTTATAAAATGCTTGTTTAATTAATCGATTTTGCCCACGATATGGACAGATAATCGCAACTTTTTCTGAAATAGGTCTAGTAGCACGAATTTGTTGAACAAGTTGAACAACTATTTCTGCTTCATATTCATTGGTCACAGAACCATATTGGGTATTTTCAACATAGGCTACATGCCGATCCATATTCAAGAAATTTAAATTTTCATTGAAATATTTCGTTGGTCGTTCTGTTGTGTTCTTATGACTAACTAACTTTCCATTATAAAAAAATTCACTAATCATATTACCAATAACCGCTGGCATTCGATATTGGGTATTCAACATCATTTTGTTAGAATTCGGTAATGTTTCATAAAGTCTTTTAAATAAACTTGTTGTAAATAATTCATTTTTACAATAGTCTGCTTCCGATAATTCAATTTTCTCAGCATCATATAGAGCTGGATTAATAACTGGTGGTAACTGTCTGTGATCACCTATCATAATTAACTTTTTCGCTCGATTTATTGGAATTAATAATTCAGCAGGTAAAGCTTTCCCCGCTTCGTCGATAATAACTAAATCGAACTCAACTCGATTTAGACCAATTTTACGCTGCATAAGCCCTAAACAAGTTGCACCAACAATTTTATGATTACGAACAAGTATTTCTCCCATAACAGGCGCATTTTCTGGATTTTCACGAGTGATTATTTTATTCCATTCATTTGAAAATTCTTGTAAATAATCTGGTACATCATTATATTTCAACAAATCCTCATATTTTGAATGCTTTTCATCAAAACTCACACTTTGTAAGTCTGAATCAATTTTCTCTAAATTGCCACATCGAATCATTTCATCCGCTAGCTGTTCATCTAACCCCTTTAATACATTATCTATAGCTACATTAGCTTGGGAAACAACTAAAATACGTGCAGACGGTGTTAAGTGAAGTTGTTGATGAATCAACTCACGGATAACCGTTGTTTTCCCCGTACCTGGTGGTCCTTGAATTAAATACAAATTTTTTTCTGCTAATGCTTGTTCTACAGCCTGTTTTTGTGCCATATTACTAAGCAAATAAGGATTTTTCCATGAAAGTTTCGGAAGTAAAATTGGTTCAGCTTGAACATTTGTACCATTAATAATATACGGTTGCAGTTTTGCATTCAATAAAGCACCTTCTCTAAACGCATCTAGTGCCAGTCTTTGTTGTGTCTCCGGATAACAAAAAACGCGTGTGTAGACAAGCAATCTTTGATGAGAGAATTTTAATTCCTCTTGATTGCTATAACAAATTAAATGTCGGCTGGTCTCATCGAATTCTACTTTCATCTGATTTTCCTCAATAAAAAATTGTGGTAACCCATTTACTGCGATCGTATTTAATATACTAATAACCTCATCATTATTTAAAATCTCATATTTATGTTTATATAATTGCACAAAATTCGTTTTGTACAATTCTACTGTCCCTACTCCTAACTCACATGCTATTTCTGTTCCCTTTGATAAATAATGAATAAGCTTTTCTGTTACTTCTGTCCATTTCGCAAAAAAGTTTAGCCCCTCTATACTTTGATTTAGTTGCTCTTGTATTTGAATTTCTTTCAAGATCATCACATTCAAATCAAACATATTGCGATGACTTTCCTTTGAAAGGAGGGGCAATTCCGTTTCCAGTACCATTTCAAACTCTGCATCCATTACTATAAAGATATCATCGGTTTCAAACGCTTCCTCCAAAGGTAAAATCTGTTTAAATCGTAAAAATGGAAATTCTCCTTGCTCAACTTGAACATTAAAAACTAAAAAATCTCCAAGTTGCAACTTAAATGATGTTACTTCACCATTATACGGACCTATTTTCCATTCATCGGATGCCCCTTCTAAACCCTGCTCTTCATAATAGGTAATAAATTCTTCTGCACCATCATCTGTAAAAACAATCGGTAATGTTGAAAATTGAAATGATCGTAAGCTATCCTCATACTTTTCACTTACAAATATTTTTTGTTGTAAAAGGCCATGCCAACCTGTTGGATAAACCCGAATATTTGCACCTATAGGAGGAATTTTCAATGGATTCTTTAAATCTCTAGATCGCATAGATAATTCTACACCTTTATAAGAAAGTAAAATTTCCCCGCGTTCCCCAAATGACTTAACTGATGCTTGAACACCTACTTGAGATTGTTGGACAGCAACAAATTGAAACATTCCTTTCCCAATCGAAACATTATATGTACTATTATCCAGTCTTGATGTAATAAATACCGGGATTTTCGCTTCTTTTGGTAAATTGTTTAATTCTATTAGATCTTCTACTACAAGGTTGAAAGACTGAAAATTATTTAAAGACAAAGACACATTAGGCTCTAATAATCGATCTTTTTCAAAAAACAATAACTTTCCGATATGCGGAAAATTTTTTGGTAAGCGAAACTCAAAAATAAATTCGTCACTTTTCAATTGAAAACGATGTGCTTTTATTTTTTCTATATGTGCATATAAATAAGAAACGTAAGAATTAGCTTTCTCAAATCCAATTTGTAACTCCCTCCATAAATAGTTCATCGCTTCCTTACGTAAAATCGTTTTTTCTTTTTGAATAACCATTTTCATACGGTTTCGTGCAACTCGAATTTCCTTTTGAATTTCTTTTGATACTTGGATTTGTTCGTAAGTTAATTGAATGTATTTTTTGGAAAATTCATATTGAATTTGACTTTGGCTTTTTGCAAATTGAACACGCAAATTTGTAATTTTCTCATCAGTAGCATACTTAAACTGTGATTCCGTTATTTTATGCTCCGCTAACAATTTTTTAAAGATAATATCTTGTTCTTCTTTAAATTGTTCTATATTATCTTTCATTTCTTGCTGCTTCAAACGTTCCGCTTCTGTTAATTCATTAAATATAAACGATGCTGCTGCTGCTCCTAGACCGATAACAGCAGTTCCACCTAATAATAATGGTAGAAGTGGCAAAGGCATAATACAATACCACCTTTCTTAATCTTCTATTTCTAGATAAATTTCCTTATGACTTAAAGCAACTGGCTGTAATGCAGTATTAATTGTTCTAATACATTGTTGCATTTGTTGACCTATATCTCCTGGAATTATTAACGTTGAATTACCACTAAATAAATCCTCATAGTATTTTTTATAAATAGCCATAATCGTATTTAGCATTTCTCTTTGCATTCCTAGAACTTCCATACGTTGTTCATGATCATACTTGAGCATCTCACGTTTTGTCATTTCTGTTTGCTCTACTTTATGAATCTCCGCATCAATTTCTTTTAATTTTTCTTGTTGGTTAAGACGAGCTCTTTCTAGTTTCATCTTCATCTTTTCAGTCTTCTCAGACAAGTCTATTCTCATTTTTGCTAAATCTGAATTTAATTCTGCTTGACGTGAATCTGCATCAATTTTTGCACGCCTTGTTTCTTCTTTAGAATTCAAAATAGTATTCGTTAACTCTGCTAATGAATTTACTACCGTAATACCAGAATTAATGTAATCCATTTTTTCATTATGCTTTAATTTTGGCTTTGATCCGCTTTTAGTATTCGTTGCTCTCGCATTTTTCACTTTATCTTTCGCCTTATTTATATCTATTCCCATCAATATATCTCCTTTGAAAGTGCATTCATTTGTTTTTGATTTTTACGATACTCTTCAAATAATCTTTGCTTCTCTTCTCCCTCAGCTACTGTACTTTCAATACATTTATGACAAAGTGAAAGCATTTTGTTATAAGTTTTTAACATATCCATAATGAATACCTTAATTTCAATATTCTCTTTTATTTCTATTTCATTTAATAACATTTGCGTCTCGCTTTTTTGTTTTAACTCTTCTAAGGACTGATGCAATAATTTTTCTTCAAGTTGTAAATTTAATAATTGTTCTTCTTGGATTTGTATAACCTTTTGTTGATGATATTTTATTTGTTGTTCAGTTCTTTTTTGAGACATTTGTTTTACTCGCTCACCATATTGCTCTATAAAAGCAGTATGTTTTAATGTTTCATTATACCGAACAATTTCACCCGCTAGTTCTGCTACATTTACACCTGTCTCCAAAACTACTTGAAAAATATTCTTTTTTGAAACACCTTGTACAATCCCCACTGAACGAGATGCCATATGTCCTAAAAATCGTAGCGCTGGCCTATTCATATTAACTCCTCCAAAAGTTCCTTAGAACACGCATGGATTGTATATATTTTTTCATCAACATTTTCAACAAAAACCTTAAACCCCTCAGGTAAATCTTCAAATACTTCTTTAATAAATAACTCAGTAGGAGGTAAACATGCAGCTATAATCTTAAAGCTATTTGTTTGAACTTTAGTCTGTTCTTCAAATTTTAAAGTAAAGTGATTATTTAACGGATTCCAATAATACACTTTTTCCTCATGCTTTAATTCGGTTGTGTATAAATCATTTAACTTAAGTAATTTCTGCGCATCACTTGATATCAAAGAAGCATCATATTTTTCTAACTGGCTTAACGTAGATAAAACAGTTCTGTGTCTAATTAAATCAACGTGGTCGATTTTTACTTTTAAGGATGGAACCTTAAGCTGTAGCAATAAATCGTCCATCTGTCGCTTTAATTGACTATGAGGCAAATTTGCTAGTGACTCTATTGTTTTCAAATAATACACTGTGGGCGTCTCTTTCTCTATCTCAAGCCAAATATCCAATGCCTCTATAGCTTCTAATGAAAGATAACCTGACAATGGGTGAGTAAACAAATAAGTTTGAATAAACTGCTCTTGAACATTATTAAAATTTGCACCTTGTGTTTGAACCCACGTTACATTACTTTTCATCTTTTTTCCTTTAGGTTCTAATACAAACTCTTTTTTTTCTAATAAGACTTGACCATTAAATAAATTAATATAAAAAATCGGTTCTTCTTTATTAAAATCCTCTATTATTTCCAGCAATACTTCATAATTTTCACCCAAATTAGTTAGTTTGTAATCTTTTTCGATTAATCCCCAATCTTGTAGACGATGAATTTCTTCTAATATTAAATGCTTCTGTAATTTCGTCACACTTTGAATTTCTTCTTCTCCATATCCTTTAACAATCATTTTAAATACAAATTTTGTGAAAATGTCTAGCCTATCCAGCCAACCTGAAGAAATTCTTACATTAGCCTGCTTAATAGGAAAACTTAATTGAATTGGTTCTATTAATACATCCATAAAAAATCATCCTTTTACTACGTAATTTAAAAAAGAGGAATTATATATCGAAATTATTTAGCAAAAAAAATATTTTTCATCTAGATAAAAAACACCCATTATATAAAACCCATTTCTAATACACTCTGAACATAACATTATTTCACATTAAATGAATATTATAATTAAAATGAAAACAGCCCTAATGAGTAAATCCTCTAACTTAGAGCTGTATCCTAATAATTATTCTAAACACCGTTCCTCGCTTCAAAAAATAAACTAAGATCTTGGGATTGTCATTAATAAAAAACTGCATCAATTTACTCGAATAGAATATGGACTTTTTACAAAAAATGCGAACTAAAATATTGATTATGAAGGTGCATTTAACTAAGAAAGACCAATTTTATCGAATGCTTGTATATTTTGTAAGATAATCTTCACCAGAAAACAATTCAATTCCCATATCCTGTAGTTTTTTTACATCTTCCATGCGACGTGCTTCAAGTTCTGCAAGGCGCTTTTTAAAGATAAACGGTACCATTAATTCAAACCATTTAATAAACAATTTGAATGTAGCAACTAATAAAGTTAACATCATCAAGATAAATAAGACTAATTCCATCTTCTTTTCCATTCCTTTCTTTCGTTTCTAAAATATATGTGAAGCTCGATAAGTTATTTTACTTTATTAAACATGCTAAATTCTTGTAAAAACTGTTCATTCAAGAAATTTTTCTTTAGAATTATTTATTATGATATATATCATCGCATCGAATATTGAAAAATCATTAACTATCGATTTCTCAAATTTTATAATTCCATTTTATCATGTTTTTTAGAAAAAAAGGCTAAATTACCCATCCATTTATATAATTATTCCCTTCCTATAATAAGCTCATTCATTCGGTTAAATACAATTTAATTGGATAACTTATAGATAAACATGTGTGCCGCTCGTATTCTTTGATATATTCTCTATCTTTATTTGAAAATAACCTCTTGTTTTACTATAGGTTTATACGGAGAAATTTGTTTTTTTTATATTTTTTAATGATTTAATTATAGATTAAATACATCCACTATCTCGCATAGAAAGCGGGAATCAAGAAGTTACTTTTACTTTGCTAGAGAAAATATGTAATGAATTTGAAATTTCCATGAGTAATTTTTTTCAAAGTTTAGAGGACAAGAAGGAGATGCAAGTATCTGATGGCCACGAAGAAATGAGTGTAGATATCGAACAAGAATTGGACAAAGAATTAACGAAAATGCTTTCAACACTTTCAAAAGAACAAAAAAAGGGATTGTATGTATTATTGTTACCTTATGTTAAGGACTAACTTACATACTTACAGCCGCCATCATTTAAACAAAGCCTATATCTACGCACATTTAATAATATAAATACTAGGTAACAACACCTTTAATATTAACTATCTTTTTATTGTTGGCTGTTTCCTCAACGATTATTGCTTTTACTGTCTTGCTTTAAAAAACAGCGATGATTTTACAAATAATTGTGGAATCATCGCTGTTTTGATTTGAGTATTTTGTAAATCGAATATTCAACAATAGCACTCTAACATTCATACCCCGTATAATTATCTTCTTTTTAACATGGTTTAAATATTGGATTTATATATTGAACGAATAGTTCCTTTAACATATTTAAAGCATCTTCTTGCGTTTTAAAAACATTTCCTGCTTCTGGAAATGGGATTAAGAAAATCTGGAGATTTTTATTAGGTAAAGAAATAGTTGATGTTAACACTTGAAGTTCTCGATTTTTCCTAGTAAACATATCTGCTGTATTAAATTCCAATGGTACAAATTTTATGTCTTCAAACATTAATTCTAATGCGTCTTTCTTAAATCCACTAACTCCCCCAATACCGATGATGACGTTTGCTTTAGATGTTATAAATAGATTTTTAAGAATTTCTAAACGTTTTTTCATATCTTCTTGAAAATTACTAAAATCTGAAGGCTTTTTCCTATTTCTTTTGGGATTATTAAAGAATGCAAGATATGGATTGTTTTTAGTAGACAGGGAAATAGCACTATATTCTTCCTTTGGCCAATCCGCCTCTCTCTCACTTGGACGAGGAAGTGGGCGCCAATCAGCTAGTGCAGTTTGGACTCCATCCCTTGGTCTGTATAATTGTTTGCTAACAAATTGTTTTATTTCTTCCCATTCAGTAGCACCACTTCCAGAGCTACCTTGAAACCAATCCTTGCTTGGATCTTCAATCGCTAAACATAACCTCGCTATGGTCTGATTAAAAACACCTTTAGTAAATTTATTCTTTTTGATTTCGATAGGTAATATGTATTTCTCCACTTTCCTACGCCCACCGTAAGCATTTGGTTCATAAAATCCATTCTGCCAATTACCATCCTTCAAGCATGTCAAAAATTGACCGGTAATTTCATCTCGACCATAAAGATTTACACGTGCTTTCGCATTTGCTTCAACACTATATCCGCCAGTTCCCTCTTCATTACCAAAAACAATAATATCAGCTTCTGGAAAGTTCCCACAACCTACATATGAAAGTAAAACATCATATTCTTCTTTTGTTAATTTCCATTGCAATTGGCTGGCCTCCCTAATCAATAAATTATGTTTACAACAAAAATATCATAACATGAACAGTTACATCATTTTTTTGAAATCTTTTGGAATATTAAATTCAAAATCACTGATGGAATTGATTTATCGAGAATAAACTTCTGAGTTACAAATGAATCTACTACATTTCTTTCTGAACTATAAGTCTCCATCTTCATTAAAATTCCAGAGGATTTATGCACCCATAACCTAAATGATTCTGATTTATACTTTTCTGAATTAAATGCATCTAAGTCCCCTCTGATAACAATTACTTTTTCCCCAAGATATTTCTCTTCTTGTTGTTCAATCTCCCATTTACTTTCATCTTGTAAAAAATTCGCTGCTATTTTTTTTACTCCATAACATAATCCTATAGCAAAAGCGACTCAATTCTTTTTCAATAAATGCCTGATTGCGAAAGATGGTTCTTGAAGGAAAACACACCGTTACTTCACTCTTAGACAAACTGTTCAAAAATTAGTCCAAATAATGTCTGCGGCTTTATTTGCATTGTTAGTGTCATTACCCCAAGTTACATTGAAACCGTGTTTTTTATAGAAAAAATCTAGCTTATCAAAGTGATCCTTGTCTGAATAGGAAATCCAACCAGAAATTTTCTTTATAGAGTTTTCTATAGCAAAATTAATTAAAGAATCGAGTAAAATTGAACCGTACCCCCTACCTTCATTCTCTCCAAAAACTTCTATATCACAAAGCTCAATCGTTTCTTCACTGGAGTAATAGGCACTTAAACGAATTCGATTCAATACAATGCCTTTTTTATGAATAACTTTAAGTTCTATAAAGAATACTCCAAATTTTTCATCTTGGTCAAAAATAGTACGATAAACAATGATCTGCTCCCCATTTTTATGTGAAACATTCAAAATGAATCTCTCAGGATCTTCTTCAATTTTCTTAATTTCTATTTTTAATTCTGCATCTAAATCCTTTATTTTTGTTTTTGAATATTGTCTTTTATTCCTGTGTTGCTTAAAATCAAATAAAAAATTAAGCATATAATTACTCCCTTCAATAGTCTATTCTTTTTCTTTCTCATATTGAATTATGGCTGTTTATTCACTAAATAACTTACCATAAAAATCCAAACTATTGTACAACTATCCTGCACACGTTAAATAAACCTTTCTCCATAATGGCCCTTCAATGAAAAAATGAGCGCTTATCCTTTTATCAAGGATAGCGCCCGGTTGTGGAAAATTGGTTTCTGCTCTTAAGTATATTTTCAACAGCATTTTCTTATTCTGAGTAATATTCTTTCTTCTTTTTAAGGTGTTCTTTCTCACACTTAAGGTTTTCCGTGACTATTCTAAGTGTGGTCTTTTATATAATTTAGAATTTGAGAGCTGTGTATTACATCAAAAAATCCCATGTTTGCTTCAAAAGCTATTGAAGGGTTCTTTGTGATAATTACGCCTTCAATTTTATCTATTTTCAAACCAACCACACTTTCTACGATGTGTTTATTTTCTTTTAAAGTGTCTACATTAGCCTTCAATTTTTGTTGGATAGATTTTTTATCACTAGTTCCTTTTACTTTTTTCATCTCAGAAAGCATACCACTTAAATTGAATTGTAATGAAAATGCCTTGCATTCAATAACAAATAGTACTCCTTTAATAATTACTAAAATATCAATCTCACCTGGCAATTTGAATTCTTTAAAAAACGTTTCGTGTACCCTCCTATTTAATAATTGACACGAAGAATTTGCTCCTATTAAAGATTCCACATCTTTCTCGAATTCTATATGCATTTCATGAATATATTTGAATAATTTACCTTTAAACTCTTCATTAGAAATATTTCCATCAGCAATGTCTGCAATTATACCTCCTAATGAAAATAAAAAAATGGGTTCACTACAGATGTATAACCCCTCATTTAATTCTAAAATGCTCTGTCTCATCAATCTCCCTTCATTTAGAGAAACATCATTGCGAATTTTAGATACTTTCAATTTATCTAAAACCAATTCTTTTTTTATCTTTTTTGCATTATTAGTATCGATTGAAAAGAAAGATTTTAAAAACATTAGTAATCCTTCTTCATCAAAAAACATCATTCCCGGATATTCACTTTCTCCATCAGTATATCGGTTTATTGCATTGTTAATTGCATTGTTAATAGTGATACTATCTACCCCTATAAACTCCCTCATTACCTCGTTAACTTTGTCATCAAATTTAAAATTATTTGTTAAATTATTGGACATTACATCATAAAAATCACCAGAAATTGTTTTTAAAATAGGTTCTTCTACACTAATGATTATTTCTCCATTATCAATTATTAATGTATTCTTCTCTATATTAGAGAATATCTCGTGTTTTATACTAAGAATACGATAAATCCCTCTAGCCACTTCAATTAAATCTTCTAGTTCAACAACTGCTTGAATATTTGTATCGGAATATTCAAATTTATAAGCGAGTATATAATTAACTACTTTTTGTAATGCTTGTTTATCTATAGCAATTATATTCTCTATATATCCTAAAATCTTTTTGAATCTTGATTCATTTGCTTGTTTTTTAAGAAGATTAATTGAACTAGCTAAAATTCTTATTTTTTCATCTTTAAATTCAATTTCATCAATATCTTTATCTATTTCTTCCATTACTAAAGGCGTGAATTGTGAGTTGTAATCTAACATTCTATACAAAGATATCAAGTAACCAATAGGATTCTGTAATACTAAATTATATAACTTAACCTCTAATTGTCCCTTTAATCCTTGAATAAAGCGATAAATATCATTCTTCTCTTTATATATTTTATATTCTTTACCTATAAATTCTTTAATAAACTTATTCTCTTCGAATGCATTTCCCACGTTTAAAAAAAGAATATTATTATCATCTTTAATTGGAATTATTGTTGAAATATCCATAAGTAATTTTTCTGCATATATTTCATCTATTTGATGTGCGTTAGCATCGAAAAATTCAACTGATTTTATATAAATACTTTTCATAAACAATCTCCTTCCGTTACTTATGATACGGTTATATAAATGAGGTTCGGGATTTTAGTTTTCACAAATTCTTTTCTAAATTTTCAATCATTATTTCTGCACGCTGATTTATTATTTGAGTTGCATCTTTTAGATATTTTTCTGCCTTTTCTAGAGTAGGGCGACCTTTAGCACTTGGAAACTTCTCAGTGAGTCTTCTAACATTTTTTCTACCATCGTCAAAGTAGGAGTTTAAAAAGAACATATCTCTAAATTCATCAAACTTTTTTGGGAAAAGCTCCTTGTTTCCATCTAATACTTTTTTCCAATCATCTGAAATTTCATCTGATTTATTGTACCAATTTTCTAAAACACCAAGAAACTGATCAAAGTAATCATGAAGTCCAGAAGACTGGAGGCCACGATACCTATTAATTGTAGTTGATTCTAGTTTTTTTACATACTGTCCTTCTTCTTTGACTATTAGCATAATATCTTTGATCAATTTATTTGGTAAAATAACGAAATTCCCTATTGTGTGATAGTGTTTAGAAAAGTCCTTAACTTTCTCTCTAAACATATATCTCTCAGGAGGATTCGTAATTTCATCCGATATCTTTTTAGCTTTATCTCCATTCTTCCCAAATACAGTATTGAACGAATTCAAAGTATCTCCTCGATATTTTCCATCTTTTATTAGTTTTGATACACAATCAATCTCCTTCCAAAGCACGCAATATATTGCCCTTGCTAGTAATGTATCATCGCAATCAAAATAGCCGCATTGGTTACCTAACTTCAAATCACCTTCTAATTTACTAAAGTCATAGGAAGCCAAATCAGAAATCTCACCGTTGAGTTCATCATTTATAAACTCTTTCACTAAATTGGCACAATCACAATTTTTTATTTCTTCGTTTTTACACTTAACTGATTTATTCATTGTAATACCTTCCTTTATTTTTGATTAATGAAAGGGAGGATAATCTCAGATGGTTTCTTCATTATTAATTCAAAAAACCGCACTTACTTATGATACGTTACCCCTCTTTTAATGCTAAATTACCTCCTCAACAATCTAGTCCTATACATGAAGACACTCACCTTATTTTAGAAAAGCGCCCAATTGTGGAAGATCATAAGTACATATCCAGTTAAACTCCCCAGTTTATGTAATATCGAAATGATCTCAATACACAACATTGACCATATTAGTCGCGTAGCTGTAAAGTATTACAACTAGGTAGCGTCGTTCGATATATGTGAATAATTAATATCTAAAGTTTTAAAAAAACCAGTCAAGTCTTTCATGCTATTTGGCTTGATTAGGGATACAAAAAACAAAATAATTCAAACACTAATAAAAGGAATATTTTGTTTTAAGATCTTTTATAATTTCCTTTATATTCTTTATCCCTGAATCATTATATATGTAATTTAATATTACATTTTGAAGTTTTATAACAATGTCGTTCAATAGGATTAAACTTCTTTCAAACCTGTGTTCTTGAACTAAGACTCCTCTATTTTTATGGGCAATAAATTCATTTCTTAAACTACCAATATCATTAATAATTTCTTTATAATTTAAGTACTGAGTGTTAAAGAATTTAGACTGTTGGTCATTGGATAGCCTTAGAATCTTGTCCTTCGTGTATATATTATTTGGAAAAACAGCTGGAAAGTAAGCAGAATATTTAACAATGCTATCTATTTTATCCTGTTTCGTAATAACCTCAAGTATATTCCATAATTTCAATATTTTATCTTCTTAATTTTCCAACAATAAAAAGCTCTTATATAAACTTAATGAATGAAAAAATCTATTCGCTAAATCATTGTCTTTAGAACGCACCTTTAATTCCTGAAGGTCTCTATAAAAATCAATTTTTTTAGTGCTTGGTCATTATCTAGGGATGGAGAATATTTTGCTTTCAAACCATTGTATATAATACTACGATTCTCATTTTCATTCGAAACAATACAAAATGCTTCATTCCAATTAAAATTAGTTTTGAATGGCCATGTTTCTCCAAAATACATTATGTCTAACAGTTCCGAAGACTTAGTTTTTACCTTAAAAATAGAGTGCTCAATATCTATATTAGTGTTATCAATTTTACAATAAAAATAATAATTATTCTTTTTGTCTAATTTTATTTGAGTAGAAAGTTTTTCTGGTAGACTCTTTATTAAATCCAATAGATCATTTTGTCTTAAAATTCCTAGCTTGTCTATTATTAATGAAGATTCTATATATGCTAAATGACATGGTATAAACCATTCAAGTTTATAACTGTTGGAAAGTAAATTTTTTATTAGTACTCCAAACCCTTTAAAACTGTTTTTATTTAAAAAATAATTTTTAATCTCGTCATTAAGATTTAAGCTATGAATTTCTGTAACTGTAGTAAAAAATTCTATTATTAATTTTTCTTGATGAAAATTAATTAGAAATTTAAAAGAATCATCTTTATCACGTTGTATATTCCGAACAATGTTTAGGATAATATCTAGAATATCTCTATAATTATTCAAATCATGCTCTATTTTGTTTAAATCAATCAATTCTTTTATGTATATTAATTCATTTTCTGTTAGTTCTCTTTCCACAACAAATGATGTCGCTTTATTAAAGAATTCATTAATTTTAAATATTCTTTCATCATAATTAAGATTATTAAACCACAATATAGATTTGTTAAAGAACATGTCTAAGTAAATATCAGTTCTTAAAAATTCAAACTGCTTCTGTATAAAATCAAAGGAATATTCATCAATAACATTGACTTTCCCACCAAGCACGCTAAATTCTGCGAACTTCTCTTCATACAAATCCAGTAGAAAATCTTCTTTGAAAATCTGTTTCAGTAAGGCAAACATATAGATCATGAAAGAGAATTTTATTAACCTCTTTTATGAAATTTAACTTAAAATAGGAATTAATTGAAAATATAACCATCTTTCTATCCCTCTTTTCTTAATAGATGAGAATAATAATTCTAATAATCTTCTTTATGCTAATTATACCAAATTAAAATAAATACTAGATAATTCACCAACCAATACAGAATAGCACTGAAAGGCTGACTTTTTGGCTTTTCAGTGCTATTCTCTATTTCACTTAAAAAATGAAATTCTGTTCTAACTTACAAAGATATCCAACGATGTATTCTCTTTGTGTACTTTCTTAAATATCCTTATTTTTTACAAGGTCACCTATTCCTTTATTTATTGCTGCCCATAAAGGTGTATTTTCAAATTGTTTATATGGATGCGACATAGTAATAAAAAATCCCCCTAAATCATCGGTTTGTACTCTTACAAACTATATTATATTTTCTTGTTCAACTAAACTGCGTCGTTAGTTGAATAACAATCCAATCCTTGAGAAAACTGCCTTGTTGTTTATTAGTCTTTAATATTAGTTTTCATTAATAAAATTTATGATTATTGATACTCAACTGTCTTTCCCTGTTACAGTAGAGATTCTGAATAGTCACCAATAATGGTTACTATAGTAGTATATTTAGTAACTATTATTGGTTACCATAGACGAATGAATACTATAATAGTATCTATACAGTACAATTTAGGATTTCAATTTGAAGCGGTTTACCTAATATTTAAGGCTTTATGTATTTGTTTTAATATAAATGGTCTTACCTATATTTTCTTTTCATTTTTAATGGCAAGAAAAAAAGACAAACTATAGTTTTAATGATGCTCTAAAAATAATTCCTCAATTTTCATCATAAATTGAATAACTAAAATCTATATAATCCGCCCAGCCAAACTTCTGATACTCTTTGCCTCCATCCACAAAAATCGAACCTCATTTACAGGACCTAAAATCATAATTATGCTTAGATTCAATTATGTCATTACACTTTTTGCAACGTACTTTATTGAGAATGATTTCTTTCATTAATTAAGCTCCCAATCTATTCAACCACCAGTTCATAACCCCAACCTATATGAAGCCTTGATATGTCTATATTTCACACGTGTAATTCCAAGGCTTCCGAGCCGACAAATTACTCTGTGCAACCCCTAAAATGATCAAAAAAACATATCTAATTCACATCCCATTTTTGGGGACTATTTTGTAATATTTATAGCTGTCAATCGGGGTCTTTTATGACTTTAAATAGCTAAGAATTAAGGGCATTCTATTTTTCTCTAGTAGCACACAGTCTTGTCATAAGCGTGTAAATATATATCAACATTCTCTCTACTTTGATCAGACGTGTAGGAATCGTTTGGATTTGAATCCCTTAAAATTTTATTTAATCAAAGCCAAAATCATCTTCCACTTCTTTGATGAAATTCCCCAGAGTGCCTCGTTGCTTATAGGACGTGACAAGCGCGTGAGTCGAAAAGCTTTCACCGGAAAAAAACATATGAACAGCTCACCAGCTGGACAAATGGACAGAATAATACGACAAGGCTTCGACCAAGAAGCTACTTTATTAATCGATTCTTCTACATAGCTTTCTGTCATCTGCACATCTCGAATTTCATAGGCTGAATACAGTGCTTATAAAGAGAGTTCCATAGAAAAGCCGATATGTCAGTTTTTCCGTAGGTTTTTGTGGTGGTTGATAAATAATCTAGGCATATACTAGTCTCTCTAATATTTCCTCCTAAATTTTATTTCGAATCCCTATTAAAATATAGGATTTTTTGGACTATTATATTTAAAACTTTAGGAGATCTTTATATATGAACAACAAAAAAAACATCTCAGTATCTACACTAATTAATGCTTCTCACCCATCTTTTTTTATATTAATTGCAATAACAAATTATGTATAACTGAAACTGATTGGATAGATCCAATTGATTTTAAAAAGTGTTGCTCAATTGATTCTAGTGACAAAATTAGCATTTTAGCCGGTTATTGTTGGATAAAATAATTAAAGTGGCACAACTAACTGATAACATCACATTGTCTAAACAAGTAATTTATAAAAAAGCAAAAGCCGTGTTTTCTTCAGTTGATCAATTAAATAAGGTACTTGCTTATCTATGTGAGCTTGGTTATATCTATTTAACTTCGGGTGGCGTATCTGGACGAATGCAATTAGTTCTCTTAAATCCAAAGGCACTTTCATTTTTAAGTCTATAATTTACTTTTGCATAACATATTCTATTTAAAACAACAAAGGATATTTTGTAAAACAAAAGCAGCAACACTGTTATCTTGATTGATGCATCAAGATGACAGTATTGCTGCTCTAGTAAAAATAATAAACTGTCAGTTTTCTACTCTTCAAAATTAAATACCCAAATTTGCTTTAACGGAATTTCTAATCGAATCTTTAATGACAGTTGCTCATAATAACTGAAGATTTCTCTAATAACATCATTAACATTCCATAAGCTTAACTTAAAAAATTACTTCCCGTATTACCTAGCTCACAAGAAGCATCTAAAATATCAATGCCAACGTCAACCCCTTCTGGACTATGGTATATCATATAGCCTCTTGCTTTTAAAAATTTCTTCAATCAATTTTTCCAAACGATGCTCTTTAAATTTCTTGGTAATGTAGTCCGAAATTTGATCAAACAAATATTCTTCAATATTATCAATGATTTCGCCCTCTTCCTCGTAATCAAGTGGCAATATATTTGTATGCTTAATTACATATTTCCAGCCATTATTAGCAGTTCCAATTCTCGAAGCGTATGGAGAATAAATTCTCTATACGTTTTTTCACTATAAAATCCGGCAAAAAACTATACAACCGCTTCTCAATTAGATTTAGCTTTTAAAAATTTTGAAGGACGAGGGTATATTTTAATGAAAACTGGTGGAAAACCTAGGGTTATTTTAATCTAAAAATCACTTTTCATATTATAAAAAAATATTTTTAAAAAAATTAAAAAAAATTGCTTACAGCTATTAAATTATCAAATCTATGAAGGTATTATGTTTTGAAATAAATTGAGTTACAAGTTTGAAAACTTAATATAACAAATGTAACTCATGTAATAGATAAAAATATTGGAGTGGATTATATGCAACAACTATCAGTGAATTTAACAATTCCTCTACCCGAGGATACGGTATTGATTTCAAAAATTGAATATGAAGAATTAAACGACTCAAAGCTTAGTGGTGTTTATTGGTCAATGAGCGATTTAGAAAAGATAGTAGGTAAAAAAAGTGAATGGATTAAAGATAAAATCCTTTATCCGCCTTATCTTCGAAAAACACTTGATATTGCGAATGGTGGGTTTGTCTACTATCCAAAAGTAAAAGGAGAAACATGGACTTTCCATGCAAAAAAGATGGCACCTTTCTTAGACGATAATTTCAATCAGATTTTTAAATAAGGAGAAATTAACATGGCTTATATTAATAAAAGGACAAACAAAAATGGTAAAACTACATCATGGTACTATTCTGTAAGTAATTATCCATTCGGTAACATTAGAAAAGGTAAATTTAAAACTAGGAGAGAAGCTGAAAATGCAGCAAAATATGTAGAAGAAAAATTAGCGGAGGAAAAGAAAAATCGCAAGAAAATACATTCTAAATACGATCTCCTTCCGTTCAATTTTGAATTTGAATATTGGATTAAAAAGAAAAAATCGAATTTAAATCAAAAAACAATTGATGGCTATTTGAACGCTAGCAATAAAGTAAAGCATTTCTTTGGTGATGAGTTACTAATTAATGTTACTCATGATATGTATCAAGATTTTATGGATGCACAGCAAAATAATACAAAAAGCACAAATGAAAAACTTAATAAAAAAATTCGTACTTTCGTTAAATACGCATTTGAGCACAATAAAATCCATGCTAATTTTACAAACGGCGTGAGCATTTATGGTGCGCAGTCTAATAAAAAGAAACTATTTATCTCTACATATGAATATGAGATGCTCTTGAACTACTTAAGTACTGACAATCTTCCTATTTTAGATAGAATGATGATTTTATTAGCTGCTACTACTGGAATTCGTTACGGAGAATTATGCGCGGTTCGTTGGAAAGATATAGACTTTGAACGTCAATGCATTCATATCCATCAACAATGGTTATACACAAAAGGAAGCGGATTTACAGACTTAAAAAATCCAAATATATACCAAAAAGACGATACAGACATTAAGGAACGAACAATACCATTATCTAATCAAACAATTACATTATTAAAAACCTTTCAAAAATCCGATAGCTACATTGAAAACGAACACGGTCGCTTATTTTATAAAGCGAATTGTAAAGCTCAAGTCGTGAGTAATAATACATTTAATAATACTTTAAATAAGGTCCTTACCTCTTTAAATATTGAATCGATTACAGCTCATGGACTGCGTCATAGCTTTGCAACATATCAGGTTCATAAGAAAATTGATAGATCATACCTACAATATTTAATGGGTCATACAGATTACCGTACAACAGATAAATATTATGTTCATTTACACGAGGAAATGTTTGAAAAGAATGCCAATGAGATGAAAGAGGCATTGGACGGACTGGAGTATTAATAAAAGGGCAATCAATTGATGTTCGTGTAAATTAATGCATTATCTAATACAAAATCTACAACCAAAATGAATGATGAAAAAATTGATCAAGACGCTTATGACAGACTTATTATAAAATCAAATCCGAAAATCGATCAATTAGTTGATAAACTGAGAAAATATATCAAAGTCGGTGCATATGAGCTTAAATCTTAAATCATACATTAACTAAATCCAAAACAACCACTTACGGAATTAACCCCAACAATTTAAGCCCGCTTCATTCATAAAATTATAGTAAAAACAAACGGTTTAGAAGTGGATTATCGCACTTCTAAACCATCTACTTTTTATGTTTCAACGAATATTAAATTAGAGATTCCTATATCTCGCCTTACCAAAGACTAGGGTTAAAAACGCACAGTATACATAATGTAGTAAGTGTTGATGGTGGACATTTAACACTTTAGATGTGTATTCCCCTTATTGATTCATTTATTGTCCTCTATATTTATGATTTTTTCAAATCGCAAAATAATTAAATAGAAGAAATAATAAGTGTTACTTTCTTTTTCTTGCTTGTTTTGCAGCTTCTTCTCTTTCGGGTCTATAAGCGTTCACAATAAAGTGATAAATCTCAAAATTAGTGTTATTTTCAGGATTTTTATGTTTTGTAATTACAATATCATTAATTTCGTTGTAGCCTTCTTTCATTTCAATGGTTTCAAAATGCTTCTCGCCATTTAACTCAACATAAAAATTTTGCAAAAGATTTTTTCTTCTATTTAAAATTGTTTCTAACTTTGTTGATTTATTAAATAGAATAGTAAAACCAAATTCTATATCTTCTGTCATATATCCGATTAATTGCTTAAGTTGCCTTTCGAAATTACTCCATTCTTTATTTTCTCCAATAGCAATTGGTCTAAATGTATAGTTCGAATTAGAATAAATGAAAAAGTCTAGTTCCCCAATATTCTTTAAGGCAAACCCTCGTGGTTGCTCTCTTGCGGTAATTATCCCCTTAGTGGTTAGAGCAGCCTGTAATATATATGAAATATCATCACTAAGTTGGGTTTCAGTTGTTTCCTTTAATCTTCTAGGATCGTTTTCTTTTTGTTTAATTGCCGTATGAATTATTCTTACTATTAAATCTTTAATATCTAATGTTATATCTTCTTTTTCCACTGTTTGTAGAAATTTTAATCTAATATCTTTTGGCATTAAATCAGTATATTCATGAAGATTAATATTAAATGGTTTTATCGCTTCTGGTGCTTTAAAATAAATATTTAAAAAGTCTTCAAGATCCAAAAAGTCCCAATCACTAAATAAAAATTCTTTATACGACTCTAAGTTATTTAGATTTTTAATAATATATTTGTCATCTTCATGTTTAATATTTAAACTAGAAATGTCTAATATAATTTGATCTTCATCATCTGTCACATCAATGTACCATTGAATTAAATGATATAATGCATATTCATATATTGGCTTCAAGTTATGTAAATGTTTATCATTTGCATATTCATTTATATCGTAGATAATATCTTTACATTTATCGAAATCTTCCCTTAGTAGATGAGAAGGAAAGATATATTGCATATGTACATCAAAATCATCACTATCTTCACAAAGTTGTATAAAAAATGTTGTTATTTCACCAATCACTTTATTAACTTTTTGCTTAACTTCACGAGATATTTGATATTCAATTTCTATCATGATATTTCCCCCTGCTTTCTTTAAGCTTATTTAATTTTAAAATTTTGTTTACGATTCTTCTACACTTCCCAATCTATTTGAGATAGTTTTTAATGTTCTCCCCATTTTTTCATTGTACAAAATTTTAAAATGATATAGTAAATTCACTACCTTATTAAAAACAAACTTTCATATATACTAGTTTATTTTAGTTCTGTCTAATATTTCATACATGAATTCTTTCGCATTATCAATATTTTTATCCGCAGAGGTTTTAGAACTTAGAAAACAATAAAATGCCTTATTAAACTTTAAAAAGCCAAGAAACTATTTTAAATAAGTGTTTCTAGACCTTTTCCATATTCCACCTTAAGAAAGTTACTCAGCCATAAAAACACCCTTGTATGGAGTTCTCATAACATTTAACCACGTTTTTAATGTATCTCGATTAGCTTGGGTAATAGGATAATTTCTTGCTGTACATACCTTTTCTGCACCAGGAGAAAGTGAGCTTGTAGTAACAATCAACCCAGATTCTGCTCCATATTCTTGAATATCTGCCCACAGTGATTTTACGACCATCTTTTCAATAGTTGTCTTGTATCTCTTGCATTGAACAAGAATTGTTGGCGGACCTGAAACTTCTTCTTCCTTTAACCAAACTCTAGCATCAATTCCATCATCATTACGGCCTTCACCAATCTCTACATAATACCCTTGTTTCTCGAAGAATTCACATGTCAATGCCTCAAATTTTCTCCAATTAATATTTCCTATAGAGTCAAAATTATGACTTAAAAAATCTATATATCGTTGATCTATAAATTTCCCATATAACGTTTCTAAAGATTCACTTTGAAATAACTCCTTTAACTCTGCAATATCTTGCCATTCAATTTGTCTCATACTTCCCCATGGACTCTTATGTAAATCTAAATTATTACCTTCTAAAATTTCAATAGATATTGAAACTCCCATAGTTCAATATTTTTTATTAGCTTCAAGTATAAAAGGTGTTGGGTCTATTGTTTTAGTCTGAAGATTACCTTTTAGAACCCTTTTAAGAAATAGAATAAATGATTCCATTAAATCATTATATATCGCTAAAAACCGAGGATTATTTTTATATTTTTTAAATAATCTTATAGTCGAAGGGACATTAGATGGACTTTCTATATTACCTACCCTATATAATAAAACACTGATAAGGTTTTCAAATTCTTCTGATCTAATTCTTAACAACTCTTGGTTATTTCCAATCCATACTTGTTGAAATTTTTCAGGAATTATTTCTTCAAATTCTTCTTTAGTTAATCCTAATCCAGATTTGTATCCTATTATCTCACTAGTACTTCCAATTAACTGACCTCTTTTTATCCAGATACCACCCATAATATGCCCCCCAAAATATTTATTTTATAACAGTAAAAGTAGACGTCCAATTAGAAGTGCATTATCGCACTTCTAAACCGTCTTCTTTTTATATTTCAACAAATATTAAGTTAGAAATTCCAAAGACACACCCTAATAAAGTATACGTAAAAAAGCATGCTTAATTTAGGTTTAGTCAGCTATATCAAGCCACGCACAGTACACAATGGTGAATGCTTAATACGAACAAAATATTAAAATGATGTAGTAGAATCACCTTATCCCAATTATAAATCATGTATCTTTACACATAGATGATAAAGATATGTCATTTTCCCGAACGACTATGAGTTGTTATCATAAACCTTTTATCTGTGTATGGATAATTTTTATCAATATCTTCATCTGATGAAATAAACATAACAGGATATTTATGTTTTTTTACATGTGTACAATATTTCTCCCAAAAAGCTCCAAAATCTCTTACCTTAACATATGATAAACATACATTAAAATTATTACCTGTTGTATCATAGGAATATATTTTATCTAGATGCGCATTAAGATAACTTGTATTTAAACTGTCTAAATTTAAAGATTCTATAATCGTAAACGGGAAACCATTTTTTTCGACAAATATATCAACCTCACCGGATGATTTTCCAGCTGCAGAACTCCCCCTTCTAGTTTGATCTTTCAATCGATATCCACTTATTTCAAGTAAATCTGCAATAAAGTCATTTCTTTCATCTTCAGTAGCATTTACATAAAACTTACCTTAGCTTAAATTCAATTAGATAAGATCTTATTGTCCAAGTTCTTTATCCTTCTTTTTGATTTCATCACTAACAATTTCTAGTGATTGTGTAAGTAATTCTAAAAAATCTATATTAATTTCTTTTTCTACACTTTTTAGCTTATATATATTTGTGTTAATCTGATTTTGTTCGAATGACAATCCCCTAACTTTTTGTTCAAAAGTAGCCTTTTCTTTCACCGTATAGTTTTCTTCTGGTGAATGCACAAAACGATTTCTTATCTGATTATAAGCATATATCTTTTGCCATAATATTTCGGTATCATTGATATTTAATCCCACCACTCTGTGTAAGTAAAATAAATATTTTTTTACACCATTATGTCTAATATCTTCAGGACTTATTGATAAATTATAGTTCCGTTCACATTCTTTAGAAATCGTATTAAGTGTTTTTTCCAAATATGAATATTGCGATATTAAAGCTGACGTTCTCATTATCTTTGGGTAAACCTGTCGGATATTATAAAATTTATCCTCATACATATATTCAAAGATTTGATCATGATCCTCAGGTGGATAATTTTTTATATATTCGCCATAAGATTGTTCTAATTGTGACTGTTCATTAAGAATAGTTTCCTCCATAAACTCAATATAATTTTCAAAATTTTCGTTCTCTAAGGCAATTGCAAATTCAAGCCATGTTAATCTTTTTAACATCAGTAATCCCCTCCTCCTTCTAAGATAACACTTAAATTAATTTCGATTTCCTCGTTTGTTCTAATCTTACAATTAATGTTATACCTATCAGTATAAAAATTCAATTTACTATAATAGATTAATATATTTAAACAGAATATTGGATAGCTTGTCTCTTTAAATTATTTACAAAATCTGCACATCTCAAAGTAAAATATAAAAAAGAAGCTCCAAATAAGTTCGGTCAACTTATGAGAAGCCTTCATTAAAATCTAAATAATAGCAAAATATATCAACAATTGAAGTATCTACACATCAGATAATTTTGAGCTGATCAATGATAAAATAAACGTGAATCAAACTCTCATTTCACAAACGTACATTCCTCTATTAATCTATAGATGTACTATCATCAAGGAGGTTAAAATATGGCGAGCTATACTAAGCGAGGGAGTACGTGGCAATACGCAATCAGCCGCGTTGTGGATGGAAAGTCTAAACCAATAAGGAAAGGGGGATTCAAAACAAAGAAAGAAGCCGTAGAGGCAGCGTTACAAATTGAATTGGATTTAATGAATGGCGTACTCGATCCACAAAAAGATTATCCATTAGAGAAGTATTTTAAAAGCTGGTATGAGACATATAAGAAGGATATTTCCAATATTACGGTAAATTCCTATAATGCGGCACACGCTAAGATTTCAGCTTATTCCAATTAGTCTCTACAATTAAAATATCCCCTTAAAAGCAGAGTAGAAGAACCTCAAAAGATGAGATTCTCCTAATTAATAGAACTATATTAATTAAATCCAATCAATAACATTAGCCTTTATAGGTAATGCTTTCAAAATCTGATTTAGGGCTTCCAATTCATTTTTTGGACTTTTCCATACGAATCTTTCTAATAATTCAGGGATAGTACCTTTAACACCATCTTCATTTTCAAATTGAAGCGTAATAATACTAAACTTTTCTTGTTTCTTCCTTCTTTGAATATGTGCATAATCAACTTCATCTGCTAGATATTGCTCATCAGTAAACTCTGGAGTAATAAAAAAGACACACGCACATGAATCTTTTAACCCCTTTAAAATACTCCTATCTAGGTTACTACCTGCAGGCATATCCTCATCATCTAACCATGGCTCAAATCCCATCGTCTTTAATACATCATAAAACCGTCTTACAAACTCCTTATTGCTACCTCTGTGACTCAAAAAAATTTTTTTAGGACTATTTAATTCAATAACATCCTTAGAAAGACTAAACGATACAATGGGTACTTTGCTTCCAATCTCTTGGTCAAATTCTGGATGTACTTCATACTCTCCATTCATCCATTCACAATTTTTAAAGAGGTCTGAGAAACTATTTTTTAAATCATTTAGATTAACTACACACTTATTACCATGGAATTTTATCCAATTTAAATCTCCTGAATACTTTTTAATTATCGGTAGAAGTTCTTTTTGAGTTAATATTTCATGGTCTTGATTTACGAAAAAATCAACACTAAATCCATCTTCTGGATGCCATGTCTCGGTAGGAATTGTCTTAATGTGTAATTGATTATTTACTATAGTTAAAGATATCTTTCTCATTTTATTACCCCCAAATTAAATATCTATTTCTTGTAACAGTTTTGATAAATACCAAATAAAGTGCATCTTCTCATTAACTGTTACTTCCTTTCCAAACTCAACTAAATTTTTATCTCTTATATCGATAGTTGAATTACCAAAAAATTGAAACTTGAATTGATTTATAAACAGGTCTGCATTTTCCATTATAATTTCAAATTCGCGAGTTATCTGTAAACTACTTCCGTAGAAAAAATAATTATCAAAATAATCGAAATAATTTTCTTTTGACAGAGTTATTTCTAAAATATTATCTGTTATAACATTAATAATATCATTAATTACACATTTTTGGGTTAGATTAATTTTATCAATAAACTCCAACCCACTATTCCCAAAAAAACTAAAGGACTTAATTTGCTCAAAGTTTAATAAAAAAACACAAAAAATATTTTTTCCAACAACTAACTGCACTTCTTCATTATAATAAATGCTAAAGTGGTTGATTTTTAAAGCTTTATACTTATCTTCTTTATCATTTTTGAAAATTTTAGGATGAAATATGAGCTCTGTATTTTTAAGATTTTTAAAATTCTTCTTAAAATGTTCTTCATAAAAAAACGTATTTAAATTATCCGACCCCTTATAATAGAAAACAAGGCAAACATTAAAATTATTTAATATTTCCACATATCATAATCCTAACAATTGTTTTATTTTATCTTCATTTCTAAGTGAACTACTAGAGGAATGCTCAATAAAAATATTTTTTAAATCCTTATGTGCTTTGTTTACAACTCGTTTTAAATCTGGATTATTGTTTTGAATATATATTCTTACATGATTCTTAGTATCGTTGTCTATTCCTGCCAATATAACATGTTTTCTTTCTCTATCATCAGCTAATTCTTCAGTATAAGTTAATTTAAAGACTATTTGTAATATTCCTCTATTATTTAAAATATGTTGTTTTATATCGCTTTTTCTTAATAAATCTTCTCCACCAAAACCTTGTCTATCTATCTTTGCCTTTAAATTCTCTGCTTTAGTATCTTCATGGTCAAAAGTTATGTCGACGCAAATTAATTCATTAAAATTTGACCCACTATCCTCTAAACCTAATAAAAGGTCTAGCAGTTTTATTGTATTAGGACTGATATTATTATGGGCAATAGCAGTACTATTATTTTTAGAAAAAGTAAAGTTTAACTTTTGAGACATTTTTGGAGGTAATAGCTTAAATTTACCTTCTTTTTCCAATAATATTGATAGAAACAACTTAACAACTGTTTTTATTGACCTATACTTTGTTGAATTAGAAGTTTGAAAATATATTATATTTGTCTTAAAGTCTATTTCAACTAATAATTTATGTTCATCCACGAATGTTGTACTAAACATACTTCTTTTATCATAAGCAAACTTTTCACTATTTCTAGTTACCGATATTTTACACACATTATTTCTAAAATTCATGTAATCTATACTACTATCGAAACCATTTTCTTCTGAAAGTGTTGTATTCCACTCTGTAATCTGTTTAATAAGTAAATTATCAGTTACCTTTATTTCATCATTTTTAAATGAAAGGAAAAATCCATCAGATACATTTAATTCTGGATTAAAAGCTTTTTCTCTTATATCCTCATACAATTTTTGATTCAAAAGTCCATTTTTAAAATCGTTTACCAATATTTTCTCTAGTTCACTAGCTTTTTTTACATTTTTATTTAGACTGTATCCATTTTGCTCTATTAAGTCTAAAACTTCTATCTGATTTAGGATATTAAAAGCATGCCTTAAAGTAGTTAACTCATTTTCACTTGCAATCCATTTTGTTTCTTCATCACTTTTGACTATACTTACCGTACTTTTTATTATTTTCGTTTCTTCATTAACTTCTTTCAAAACTTTAGTCAAATACAAAATCCCCTTTTTAATCTATTTAATTTCATTTTACCAATTACACGAAATAATTGTCGATTATTTGGGAAAATTATATATATTTTTATTCTTTGTATTATTACTGACTTTCAAATCTCTTTCGCTTAAATTTTTGGTTCAATTCGATTTTATCTCTAAAATATCTATGCAGTTTCAACATTCCTTAAATCATCCATTATGATAGAATTGACCTACTTTGCCCTTTTCAAAACATTAATTTATACCCCCTGTCAAAAAGCACCTCCAGTAGCCGTGCAAAACACACGTAAAAATCATGTCTATACACATCATTTTCAGCAAATTCACACGCTGCTAACTATTTAACCTGATCGTGTGGATAGTAGACCTTCAATTTAAAGAAACCCCATTAAAATGGGGTTTCAGTCTTCTTACTTTATGTTTGAAATGCTTTATTTACATTCTATTTGTGTTTTAATGTTTTATATAAGGTTAATCAAATATTCCACATTCCTTACACCTGAATTTATAGCTATATTCTCATTTATTCAAAATTATACCCATAGTGTTTTTGTAACTTCTCATATGCTTCTACATATAAACCTAGAAACATTAATTTCTTATTTTTAATCCATTCAGAATCATCTATATTAATTTCAACTCTTTTTTGCTTTCCACCAAACTCATTTGTTAATTTAATGTTTTCTTTTTGTGCTTCATCTTGTCTATCAGTAGCCAATTTAACAATATATTTCTCTCTTGCTTCATGAAACTGTTCACGATTTTTCAGATAATATTGCAGTTCATTGTTACTGTATAAGTCTATCGCTCCTCGATTCTGCTTTTTCTCTAACCATTTTTTTATCGGATTATCTCCTGCCTGTAAATATAATGAGTGTGCTTCAAACGTTCTTAATAGTTTTAGTTGAATACCCGTTTCGTCAACAATCTTATAAAGTAATGTATCGTGTTCTTCCCAATATTTAATAACGTCCTTTTTATTGCGATAACGGTAAATATCTCTTAAGGTTAGGTGTTTATACTTTTGCTTATTGTGTAAGCCTCTTCTCATTTTCGCAACTTCTTCAATTACAAATGGTGATAATTCAATTAATATCTCTTGTTCATCTAATATTGTTTTCATTCTTCCACTAAACTTATCGTATTTATCAATTGGTTCAGTTACAGAAATTATCCCCATTGTATGTTTGTTATGTACTATAAGTTTTGCAACCTCCAATTTCTGTATACACCCCATAAAATGTTGAGTTAATCTATTTATTTCTCGGTCAACATAATCATAAACAATACTTTCTGTACTACTTTCAATAATATTATCTACTTTCAATTTTGCAATTTGATTATTTAATACGCTTTGACTAAATTTACTTCTACTTGCATCAAAAAAGTCTTCGGTAATAATTCCCATATCTTTTAGTAAGTTGTTTGTTGTTTTTGGTTAAATGACACTTGTACGAATCAAATACTCTAAAATCATTATTGGCAAACCTTCTTCATAATTCTGTGGAAGTTGTCCCTCACCATTAAATTTTCTTTTATCGTTTCGCTCTATCAGATACTCTCTCTTTTCACCCACAAAATATTTTGTCCTTTTACCACCTTTGCCATCAACTTTGAATTGCTCGAAAATTTGGTCTAAGTCCCTGATAAAACGATTAAACATATTTTGCATTAATCTCCCGTTTTTATTAAGATGCTCTTTAAGCACTTCATCACCTACAAGCTCTACAATTTCTTTCTGGCTAAATTCTGTTAACATAGTCTTTTCTCCTTTTAATTTTAATTTTTGATACAAAATCGAGTTATTATAAAAAATCATATATAAGGCGATTATGTATCATTTTAATGTTCGTTCAAACAGTTGTTATGTACTTTTTATCACCACCCTTTAACAAGCAAAAACAGCTTGTTAAAGCCTCGCCGAAAAAGTACCAAAACGGCGTAATTGAAATTGATGTTTGGTGTTTGATGTTTGATGTTTGGTGTTTGGTGTTTGGTGTTTGGTGTTTGATGTTTGATGTTTGATGTTTGATGTTTGGTGTTTGGTGTTTGGTGTTTGGTGTTTGGTGTTTGGTGTTTTTAGCATGTAATCAATATCTTAATTACTATATTAGTATACCACGTTTTTGTACTTTATTCCAGTTTAGTATGCTACATACATTTTAAATCAAGTGTAAATATCTTAATATAAACTAATAAAAAACTCCTTTATTTAAGGAGTTTTTTCAATGACCTTTACCACTCAATCTTTTTAAAAAGAATTTTTCTCTTCTTTGATAAAATCACAATTTTATTAACTATTTATCTAATAAAATTATCCAAATTAAAGAAGCATCAAAGACATAGAATTAGACTTTGACGCTCCAAAAACAATAACTGTGTACTTACTTGTGGTATGGTTAACTATAATAATTGTGTCATCTGTTTAAAATAGTAGTCATCTTCATAAATAAGTAATTCCCTATCAGTTTTCTAATTTTTTTATTGTTACATTTCCATTAACAGTAAAGCTTATTTCTTTTTTATCTTCGATACAACACAAAGTAACTTGAAAGAAATCATACTTATTATAGTATTTAATAAACTCATAAAACCCTTTCTTATTATATTCCCGATCAGTGTATCCATATATTGCAAATTCTTTAAAATTCAATTCTATATATACTCTATCTTTTTCTTCTTCAATTAGTAACTTCGTACTATTTGAAAATTCGAAATAATTATCTTGACCATTAGATTTTGGAAAATTAATTAGTTCAAGATTATTTTCTAACTCTTTCATTATATAATTGAATGTTTTCTTTTTTGCAAATACTTTTCCAACTAAAGGTATTACCCAGTCTTCGATGTTATTACTTAATATCCCTATATGAATAAAGTCCTTTTTATTAGGTAGTTTAACAGGAATTTCGGTTCCATCACTAAATACCAATTTTATTTCTTCTTTATTAGTTGGTGTAACCGCAAAGCAAATTGTTTTATTCCACCCTATATTAACTATTAGAATACCTTTTTCTTTGTTTAATATTTTTTTTTGATGTATAACGCACCATTCACTAATATAAATTATACCTTTTTCTAACCTATTTATAGAAATTAACGCTAGTCCCATTCCTAGTAAGCTTTTATTATTTTTACTATCATAATCTAGACTTTTATTAAAATATTCTATTGCATTCTCATATTTGTCTTGATTGAAATAGTTTTCTCCTAATAATGCTAAAGCATCGGCATTTTCAGGATTTATCTCTATTACCTTTTGTAAATTATATTCAGCTTTATTGAAATTTAAAATAGATGAATAGATTTTCCCAAGATATAAGTAAGCTGTTTCATTATTCACATTAAGTTTTATTGATTTTTCTAAGTATTTTATCGAATCATTGAAATTATTTAATAAAAATTCTAACAACCCATATTCATTATATGCATCTGTTGATTCGCAGATTGAAAGGGAGGCTTGTATTGATGCTTTTGCTTCCTCATAATCTTTTAACCTTATTAATGAAGAACCTTTTATCAAATGAGTAACACTATTATTAGAATTAATACTTATTGATTTGTTACAGAATTTCAATGCTTTTTTATAATCCCCTACGCAATAACTTAATCCTGCACAGCTATTATATGAATCTTCATCCTTTAACAAATCTGCTAAATTAGTAGATAACTTTAAAGCTTTTTTATAGTTTTTACTATTAATATATTCTTTAATCATTTCATTCGATTTATTAAATGACTTAATTAAATTTTTATGCTTAATTATATCAACCGAATGTTTGTCCAATATAAGGTCTTTGTAATCTTTTATTTTTTCCCCTATGCGAATAATCTGTCCATATATTTCATTTACCGCTTCGCTATTTAAAAACTTACTAAATCTATATGTAATATTATCCTGAGAGTTAATATTCCCAATTTTATTTATTGCATACTTCTCTATTTCATTAACCCATTCCCATATAATTTGGTCTTCATCTTCTAAATATATTAAAAATAAAGAAGCAGGTTGATTTGATAAATAATTGATAGTTTTAGTCTTTACTGGGAAACTGTATGTACCATCTTTATTTTTAATATTTTCACTATTAATCTTATCTTTAATTTGAACTTGCGATATAAAATTACTTGCATACTTTTTATTATTACCAACAATTTTAACTTCTATATTTAAATCTACACCATAATCATTTTCCCTTATATCTCTAATAATAAAATTTTTATTTTTTAAAATGTTCTTTAAAGCTAAAATACTATTTTCTTCTTGTTCATGTTCGTCAGCAGATTCTGGAAGATTATAACGCATTACATTTCACCAACCTTATAAAAATTTAATTGTATGTATTATTCCCCTAAGAATACTTTACCCATTTATACCAATAATTTCAAGGTTAGTCGGTTCGATTTCAATATAAAATTAAGCAGTGAATGTATTCCCTTTACATATAGAAAAGGCAACGATTACGTTATTCTCTCACTAAAAAAGATACCAACCTTGTTTGGTTGTGCCTACACAAGTTCTTTTCTTATTTTTCGCTCCAATTAGCTCTTTATTCAAAGTAGCTTTTGAAACGCTTGTCATTTCCTCTATCCCTTTTACTGTTTACTTTTTTGTATAGAGCTTTAGAGCCTTCATCTAATTTCTTCTTATCCTTTTGTGTTTGCCTCCACTTATCTGCTGTAATAATGTTGATAAACTTCAAAGGAGTGTGAGGATAGTAGTGCTGTTAGGTATAATATGTATTCTTATAATCTAATCGGTCAAAAATACCCCCCGTACCATTCTCACGTAGAAAGCATCTCTATTAACATTATTTTAAGTAAAATCACACGTAGCTTATTTTTAATCCGATTGCATGGATAACAGACTCTTTTCACTAATTGAACCCTTTTTTAATAGTTCATCTCACTTATAGCAAAGTTAAAAGCCGACTCATCAAATTTTTGATGAATCGACTTTCTTAATTCTCTCAGTTACCATACTGACTATTATCTTTATTTATTTTTGATTTCGTCTATTAGATCTTCTGTAATAACGTCCTTAATACTATCCTTTTGGTTGGTCTGTTCATTGAAATAATTATTCAATAACTCTACATACTCTGCACTTAATTTTTTAGTTTCAACAATACCAGAAGCCTCAGTTTGTTCAATATCTAGCATAATTAGTTGAATTTTTTCATCTTCATTCAACATATTCCAATCCTCACCATCTACAATTTCTTTTTCTCCTTTCCAGTAATGAATCCCATCTTTCTCGGACTTAGTTATTGAAATTTTATCTGATATATTTGCGTCTACAGAATTACCAATATATTCTTGCTTATAGGTTTCGCCAAGCAATTCAAATTTTTTTAAAGCTTGATTATAAGTTTCAAGACCTTTAAAGAATATATCTATAAACGTATCTACATCTTGATTTTGCGATTCAAAAAAACTATTAAATGTTGTATAAGCTTTACTCAAATATTGAGAGCCTTCTTCTAAATATGAATATGAATTTTTATATTTTTCTAATTCAGAGTAGTCTTGCATATTTTCTAAAAAGGATAATGTAGTTTCTAAATTTGTAATAAGTAATGGATAGTCACGTTCTGATAAACTTCCACCCGTAGATATTGCGGAAACAATAGTTTGTATAGAAGATTGAACTAAATTTAAATGGTCGCCAAGGTCTTCCATATCTAGTTCAAAGCCTTTCTCTAACTTTTCCTGATACTCTATATCCTTATCAGCAGTTGAAACTTCTTTTACTTCTTCCTCTTTTAAAGCTTCCGCCTCTACATTTATTTCTTTTTCTTCGCTTTTTTCATCCATTTTAGCAGAACACCCCATCAGGATTATGCACAACGAAAACACAAAACATTTTTTTAGCATCCCTAATGCTCCTTTTTCTTATAGTAATTTCCATATCTAATAAATGATATTAGTAGTATATATTTTAATCTAATTGATATCAATAGTATATAGAACGAATTATACATTCCAACTAGGGTTGTTTATAGGGGGTGTAAACTTAATGGATAGTTTAATCAGTTCAATAGGATTACAAATTCGTATATTAAGAAAAAGTAAAAATTTGAGTCAAGAAGAGCTTGCATTTAAAGCAGGGGTACACCCAACATATATAGGACAAGTTGAACGTGGAGAAAAAAACTTAACTATTTCTAGTCTCCATCAAATTACTATCGCTTTAGAAATTAGTCTTGATGATTTCTTCTCAGTTATCGAACCTAATCACGATTCTAAAGAAAATTTACCATATCAACTTATCATAGAACTATTACAGGATGTAAATATAAACGAGCAAAAACAGTTATACGAGATAATAAAACAAATTGTTAATTGGAAGAAATCTTAAAGAAGCCCTCGTTATTAGGGCTTCTTTTTAATGGGCTTATCTATAATCATGTACTCAATAACATTAAGTTATAAGTACTCCCTTAAACTTACAGCTACTTCCTCCACATCTAAATCTAAATACTGCGTTGTTACCGCTAAATCAGAATGTCCAAGGGCTTTACTGATTAGAGCTATGCTTGCTCCCTTATCATGCAAGTTCTTAGCATAGGCTCTGCGAATTGCATGTGCATTGATATTTTCTAATTTGAACCGCTTCGCATATTTGGTCAATTGCTTCGAGATAGCATTATTGGTTGATTTGGTATTTAGGGAAGTTCCTTTACAAGAAATGAAGATATCTGCATTCGATGTCTTATAATGCGCTCTGATTTTACGATTCTGTTTTATCAGAACCTTATATAGATTAATTAATTGGTCATCAATAGGTAATTTAAGCACTTGATGGTTCTTTAATATCGAGCCATCTAGAACAAGTAGTTTACTGTTAAAGTCAATATGTCGTTCCTCTAACTGTCCCAAAGTGTTAATTCTTATCCCCGTCTTATACAAAGTCATAATCGCTGTAGCATCTCTAAGCCCTGTAAATGTACTCATATCAATCAATGATAGTAAAACTTGAATGTCGCTTGGTTTTGCTCCCTTTTTGACCTTCTTATCAACCTTTACATTAATGGATTGCCAAAACTTCACATGATACCAACCATTGTTAAAACATTTGCTTAGAAATGATTTTAGAGCTTTTAAACGTGTTAGCTTCGTCTGATTTGATACATCCATTGAATCCAACCATAAATAGATTGTCTCTGTTTTTATTTCGTCCAAATACCTGATATTCGTGCATTTTAAGAACCCGAAAACAATCGTTCCATAATCTTTCATGGTACGTGTTCTATATCCACTAGTTAGCATTTGTTGAAGAACTATCCTAAGTGCATCCTCTACACACTTAGAATGAATTACATTTTCCTTAGTCTGTTTTGATATGATTTCGATTTCCTCAATACCAAAATCAACGTCAAACAACCCCGATTTCTTTGTCATAATAAAAAAAACCCTCCATTTCAATTGAATTGGAAGATAATTTCAAGTCGATATAAACGTAAATTTATAGGGTACAAAAAAGGGATTCTGCACCAATGACCGAAGCCCTGACCGAATCCCTAGTTTCTCACAAATCCAATCGTATCAATGGTTTGTGACTAATTTATTGACGTCCCAGGAGGGATTCGAACCCCCGACCGACGGCTTAGAAGGCCGTTGCTCTATCCTGCTGAGCTACTGAGACATGGTGTGTGTGTTCCTAAAAACCTCTTAGGAAAGACAATATTTATTATATGTCCTTTATTACATAATGTCAACATGAATTTTACTATGGAGGCAAGGTTTGCCTTGAAAATATTATATACCTATTTATTGTATGATGCTATAGCTTTCTTTATGTTATTTCACTGCATTACATTGTCTTATTTTTTGTTAAAATAATAAGCAAAAATGGAGGTATGTGTATGTTTGAAAAGTCGGTGGTTGTGGTGACTGGTGGTGCGCAAGGAATTGGAGAAGGGATTGTGCGTGCATATGCACAGCGTGGGTCCAAGGTTGTAATTGCAGATGTGAATGTAGAGCTGGGGCATCAATTAGCGCAAGAGTGTAATGAACAAGGGTATTCGGCATTGTTTGTGGAGGCGGATGTGTCAAAGGAACAAGATATTGTTGCGTTAATGCAGCAAACGGTCCAACATTTTGGGACGATTACGATTTTAATTAATAATGCGGGTAAGTTTGAGCATGTGTCACCTTATGATATTACGGTTGCGCAGTGGCATAATCTTTTACAAACGAATTTAACGAGTGTTTTATTCTGTTCTAGAGAAGCGGCTAAAATCATGCGGACAAATGAGCTTGGAGGTTCGATTGTTTCTTTAGCCTCTACACGGGCTTTTATGTCTGAGCCTTATAGTGAAGCGTATGCCGCTTCCAAGGGCGGTATTGTAGCGTTAACGCATGCATTAGCCCGCTCTTTCGGTCCAGATAACATTACGGTCAATTGTATATCACCTGGTTGGATCGAAACCGGTGATTATGAACAGCTACGTGCTATCGATCATGAACAACATCTAGTAGGGCGTGTTGGTGTGCCGGAAGATATTGCACAAGCATGTCTGTACTTAACAAATCCTGCGAATCGATTTGTCACAGGGATTAATATTACGGTCGATGGAGGCATGACAAAGAAAATGATCTATGAGGAATAATGGACGCATCTGGATTCTTGCACATTCAAGGATCGTGTAGAGTATTCTACACTAGAATGAATTTTTTAAGGGAGTGAATGTGCATTGTTTCCATATTCAAACAGCTATTCCGGGAATTCTTTAAGCGCCATCTATACGGCTCCATCCAACCAGTATACAGCGCCTATTCGGCACTTTTTACAGCCGCAACAGGATCATCGCAGATGCATTAGTAAAGCAGAGGCTGATTTTATGGCGATGAATCGACTGTTGTGGATGGAGCATGTTAATTGGACGAGGATGACCATTATAAGTATTGTCTTTAATTTGCCGGATTTACCATTTGTGCAAGCACGTCTTTTACGTAATGCGACGGATTTAGGTAATTGTCTGCGCCCCTTTTACGGCGATCAAATAGCAGATCGCTATGCAGAGCTAATAAAAGAGCATTTACTTATTGCAGCGCAGCTTGTTACAGCGGCGAATAAAGGAGATGCGGCAACAGCAGCGGCTAAAGAACAAGAATGGTATCGTAATGCCGATGACATTGCCATATTTTTAAGTTCCATTAATCCATATTTAACTAAAGAAGCTGTGCAGCAAATGTTTTATCGCCATTTAGCTTTAACGAAAAAAGAAGCCGTGACGATGATTCAAAAAGACTATCAATCAGACGTGCAAGTGTTTGATGATATAGAGGCAGAGGCACTTGCCATGTCAGACATGATAGCAAATGCCATTGTCATGCAGTTTTGCTACCGCTTTTATTCATAATAAATAAAAAACCAGATTCATCGACAATCAGCATTTGTCCATCAATCTGGTTTTTCGTCTTGGAGAAAAAGCTATGATTGCTCCGTATCGGGTTGTTGTTGCTCCACATAGCGGTAATATAAATTCCGTAATTCAGATTCTTTAAACTTGCCTAGATGTGTTTTTAATTGAGGATGCACTAAAATCCCTTTTGCGCGTAGCTCTTTGACAAACCAACCTTTTGAATATTGATGCACGTTGCACCGTCTCCTTTTCTGTTAGTCATCCATAGCGTATGCGCAAAGGTTTTATGCTGTTACCGCTATCCTTTGTTACGCCAAAATAAAAACAAAGGACAAAAAATAATCCTTTGTTTACAGTCCATTCAATTATGTGCCACAAAACGTTTGGTATGGACAGTTGGATGGTGCTGGTAGTGTGGCATATGCTTCTTGTTCCGCTAAATGCGCGTACGGCTGAGATAGCACCTGTAATAGCTTATCCATAACACGATAATCACCGCGTGTAACAGCCGCTTCTAACGCTTCCTCTACCCGATGGTTTCGCGGAATAACAGCAGGGTTGGTGTCTCGCATTAACTGCTGTGATTGTGCTTTGGATGGCTCTTGCCTTTGTCTTCTTGCTTGCCACTGTTCGTACCACTTTTTAAATTCCATACTATCAAAAAGCGCCGTTCCTTCACATCTTTGAAACGTTAGTGAACGGAATGTATTTGTATAATCTGCTTCATGCTTTTCCATTAACGTTAGAAGTTCATCTATTAGTGCGGCATCTTGCGGTTCTTCATTAAAGAGACCAAGCTTTGCGCGCATTCCTGCTAACCAGTTTGTATAGTACAACTGCGGATATTGCTCAATCACTTGCTGAGCTAGTGCTATAGCATCTTCTGGGTCGTCATGGATAAGTGGAAGGAGCGTTTCAGCAAAACGCGTAATATTCCATCCTCCAATAGGCGGCTGATTGGCATAAGCATAGCGTCCTTGTCGGTCGATGGAGCTAAAAACTGTTGCTGGATTATAACGATCCATAAAAGCACAAGGACCATAATCAATCGTTTCACCACTAATCGTCATATTATCTGTGTTCATTACACCATGAATAAAGCCGACTAGTTGCCATTTGGCAATAAGGGCTGCCTGTCTTTCCATAACTTCTTGAAGCAAGCTCAAATAGCGATTTTCCGTCTGTTCAATCATTGGGAAATGGCGTTGGATTGCATAATCAGCTAACTTCTGAAGCTCTTCATCGCTACCCCATTGTGCCGCATATTGAAATGTCCCTACACGTAAATGACTACTTGCAACACGCGTCAAAATCGCACCAGGTAGTTCTGTTTCACGATGTACTGGTTCTCCTGTTGTCACTACTGCCAAACTACGGGAAGTTGGGATACCTAACGCAAACATTGCTTCGCTAATAATATATTCACGTAGCATCGGGCCAAGTGCTGCACGGCCGTCACCTCCTCTAGAGTAAGGCGTTCGTCCTGAACCTTTGAGTCCGATGTCATAGCGCTCCCCAGAAGGTGTTATTTGTTCGCCTAGAAGAAGTGCTCTACCGTCCCCTAACATATTAAAATGTCCAAATTGATGTCCTGCATATGCCTGTGCAAGCGGCAATGACCCCTTTGGTATCTCGTTACCCGCAAGCACCTCAATCCCATCTTCTTGTTGAAGCGCACTATAATCTAATCCAAGGGACTTTGCCACTGCTTCATTTAAAATCGCCAACTTAGGTGCATGCACGCGATTTAATTGAAGATGGCTATAGAATGAATTTGGTAGACGAGCATAGCTATTATCAAAATTCCAACCAATATTATTTGCCTTATTCATTTGATCACCCTTGTTCTTTTCATTTAGTCTTTCTACTAACATGCAATTCATTCGTGGACGTATTTTCCAAAGCCTTTGTAATCCATAAATAGAAAAAACGCTTAAACTCTCTTTTATATAGAATCTTAAGCGTTTTTAATAAGTTTAGTTATGCGCGAACAAACGTATGCGTTGACAAACGATCATTGTTCTCTGTGAAGAAATCCACCTGATAATAGCTAGCTTGAATGTCTATAACTGCAAAGCTTTTTTCATTGCCACCTCTTGGCTTTAATAAACTTCCTGGATTGATAAATAAGATATCATCAATCATTTCGGCACCTAATAGATGAGAATGACCAAAGCACACAATATGTGCATCGACTTCCTTTGCGCGATACAATAATGCCAACATGGATGATTTAACATTAAATAAATGACCATGTGTGACAAAAAGAGCAGCATCTCCCACTTGCACAATTATTTCCTCTGGAAAGGCTTTATCAAGATCACAATTTCCCCGCACTTTTTTCATGCCATCTAATGCAGCATGGGAAAAAGGCAGTTCGCTATCACCACAATGAATCATCGTTTCGACATGCGGATAAAAGCCACGTACTTGGTCAATTACATGGCTATCTCCATGTGTATCACTCATGACCACTATTTGCATGGATATCACCTCTTACTTAATAAGGTTTGGCAATTGTTCCTTTAACTTGCGAATGGCATTTCCTCGGTGAGAAATAGCCCCTTTTTCTTCTGGTGTTAATTCAGCCATCATACGATTTAAACTTGGAACAAAAAAGACAGGGTCATAGCCAAAGCCATTAGTTCCACGTTTTTCATGTGCAATGACACCTTCGCACGTGCCGAACACTGTTGTTGTTTCAAAATCAGGTCCCGCAATAGCAATACAGCAGCAAAAGCGAGCTGTGCGCTTGTTATCTTCTATACCTTGTAAATTTTGCAATAGTTTTACCATATTTGCCTCATCATCATGATCACCAGCATAGCGTGCCGAATAAACACCTGGCTCCCCATTAAGCGCATCTACAGCTAAACCACTATCATCCGCAATAACAATCGTTGCAAGCTCTTTTGCTAAAGCCTCTGCTTTTAACACGGCATTTTCTTCAAATGTTGTGCCTGTTTCTTCAATTTCCATGTCCGGTGCGACATCAAACATCGTCACCACTTCATAACCGAGCGGCCCAAACAATGCTTCGAAATCTTTTGCTTTGCCTTTGTTTTTTGTAGCAATTACAACTTGTTTCATATTAGCAGTTTCCTCCTACTTTATGAGCTATTTCTCCAAGCGCTTGTTTTTGTAGTTCAATAAGCTCACGAATGCCCTTTTCGCCTAATGCAAGCAAGTTATTTAATTCCTCACGTGAAAAGGTCGCTTCTTCACCAGTCCCTTGTAATTCTACAAAACGGCCTGCTCCTGTCATGACGATATTCATATCTACCGCTGCATCTACATCTTCTACATAATTTAAGTCTAAAACGGCACCTTGCTCTTCAACAATGCCAACACTTGTAGCCGCTAAAAAATCAGTAACAGGGAATTTTTCTAGTTGTTTTTCTTCAGCAAGCTTGGCAATTGCCTGTGTCATTGCGACAAATGCCCCTGTAATCGAAGCAGTTCGTGTTCCGCCGTCTGCTTGAATCACATCACAGTCAATCCATACTGTACGTTCTCCCAACGCTTCTAAATCGACGATAGCACGTAATGCGCGACCAATCAGACGTTGAATTTCCATTGTACGTCCGTTCACTTTCCCGCGTGACGATTCACGTGGTGTTCGTTGTGCTGTGGCACGAGGTAACATTGAATACTCAGCTGTAATCCAACCTTTGCCCTGTCCGCGTAAAAAACCTGGTACTTTATCTTCAACCGTTGCTGTACAAATTACTTTCGTATTTCCAACTTGGATTAATACTGAGCCTTCTGGATGCAATAAATACTCGCTATCCATTTTCACAGGACGCAATGCATCTGCATCTCTACCATCAAATCTTGTCATCATTCATCGTGCCTCCTAAAATCTTTCGCGCCCTTATTTTATCATATTTTCCACTGATGCGACGATTTACTACATGCAATATATGATATTTATCATATCAATTGCATTACATTTTCATCTACAATGAAAAACCTTAAGCTGTTATAGTAATATAATAAAGAAAGAGGTGATGGTCATGTCTCAATCAACAATTGAGCATAGTAGTTATACCATAAAGGAAGAATTTTGGAATGCGCTAACACATGGAATCGGTGCATTTTTAACAGTTCCTGCTACCCTTCTATTAGTGCATAAAGCTCTAACAACCGGTACAAGCACCGAGCTTATTAGTTACATTATTTTTGGTTTTTCGATGTTTTGTTTATACATAGCATCGACCTTATATCATGCACTGCCCACACATAAAGTGCTTTTGAAAAAATTAGATCATAGCTCCATCTTCTTATTAATTGCAGGAACATATACACCTGTAGCGCTTATTGCCGTAGGTGGAAAATTAGGAATGAGCATATTTATCATCGAATGGGTTCTTGCCTTTATCGGCATCGTCTTAAAACAATTTTTCGTCCATCGTTTCAAAAAAATCTCGTTGATTGTGTACATTGGCATGGGTTGGCTGATTGTCTTTGCCTATAAACCATTGGTCGCTTATATCTCATTCAACGGGTTTATGACACTTTTACTCGGCGGTATTTTTTATACTGCTGGCACATTTTTTTACAAAAACAGAAAAATAAAGTACAACCACGCAATATGGCATGTCTTTGTGATGGCAGGAAGTGCAGCGATGTTCGTTGCGATTTATTTGTTTATGTAAAATTGTCTATTTCAATATAATGACGACTAAAAAAATCAGCCTAGCTCGTAAGCTAAGCTGATTTTATTTTAATGTAATACGGTGTATGTCAAGCGTACCTTGTTCTAACCAATTTTCTGCAATGGAACGGAAAATTGGCACAGAACCCGTTGCATAAAATTTATGTGCGGGCTTAGCATTTGTATCTGCTAAAGTACCATTATACGCAAGCATTTCCTCGACATCCTTTGCTGTTTCTTCCGCAGAAGATAGCACGAAAACATCTTCTCCGACGACAGCTTCAATTTGTTTTTGCAAAATCGGGTAATGCGTACATCCTAAAATGACCGTATCAAATTGTTCGTTTTTTAACGGTTTTAAGCCTTCTGCAATTAAATTATTTGCAAATTGTCCTTTATATTCGCCACTTTCAACTAGTGGTACGAACGTTGGACAAGCCAATGGAATAATGTGGGTAGACGTATTCAAAGACAATAAGGCTTCTTCATACGCCCCACTTTTAATTGTACCTTCTGTTGCAAGCACAACGACTTCATGTCGCTTCGTTTTCTTTACAGCTGCACGTGCGCCAGCATTAATAACGCCTAGTACCGGAAAAGGCATATTACGTTGTAAACTTTCGAGTGCTACTGCAGTCGCTGTATTACAAGCTATGACGAGCATCTTAATATTCATTTTTTCGAGTGCTTTGGCCATTTGCCAAGTAAAATTCCGTACTTCCTGTCGAGTTCGTGGACCATACGGACACCTTGCTGTATCACCGATATAATAAATCGTTTCGTTTGGCAATCGTTTTATTATTTCCTTTGCTACGGTTAGACCGCCTACTCCTGAATCAATAACGCCTATCGGGGCATTCATACTTTCCGCCTCAATCCTGTTTCATGTGTACATGTAGTTTTTGTAAATAGCTCGATAATTGCGCGACTTCTTGTTCGGTAAATCCTACAAGCATTTCTTGCAAATATTGCTGTCTTTTTTCAATAACCTCTTGAATAATTCGTTCGCCTTTTTCGAGAAGATGAACGACAACGACCCGGCGATCATTTTCATCACGCACTCGCTTGACTAATTCATTTTTCTCCATACGATCCACTAAATCTGTTGTCGTACTAAAAGCTAAGTATAAACGGTTTGATAAATCGCCAATTGTAATATCACCGAGCTCTTCTAACCACTGTAATGCAACAAATTGTGGCGGCGTAATTGTATATTGTGAAACAATTTCTCTTCCTTTTTGCTTCACAATGGCCGCAATATAGCGTAGTTCCTTTTCAACCGTTGCAACGGTTTCAGGTGAGTGCTTTGTTACTTCATCCGACATATAACTATTCCACTCCTAAACATGCGTTGAATAGTTCTATTTTGTCGTTTTTTTCACGAAATAGCAAGTGTCCATTAGTCTAATTTGAATTCTTCTAAGCGTAACAGCTCAATTAACGCTTGAGATCGATTTGTTACACCTAGCTTTTGAATTGTATTGGAAATGTGATTTCGCACTGTTTTTTCACTAATACCAAGCTGCTCTGCAATATCCCTCGTTGTTTTTTCAGCTAATAAAAGCGCAAATATTTCACGTTCTCGGTTTGTTAAAAGAGAACGATGATGAGAGCCATTCATTTTCAGTCACACCCTCCTCCCCCGCACGTATTGTAACTTATGTTAAGGAGTGTTGAGCGGTGACGGCTATTTTCATGAATACACCGAGTTTCCACAAAAATTTCGGAAGTTCTTCTTTTTCGCGCGACAAATGACATAAAAAATGGAATTCTTGACGCCCTAGCTTCTTTTTTCGAGCATGCTCGGGAAAATCTGCGTTACCTGCCACAAGAAATTCCACGCCGACCTCCATCCATGCCTATATGCCATTCTGCCTCACTTAAAAGGATGAAGCACTCAATGAATAGCAAATTACATAATCGCTAACTGTGCTAATTGCGCCTTTTCTTCTTGTGATATCGGCACGCTTTTACCTGTTCGTGGATCCATTTGTACTACTGTACCACGACCTGTAAAGCATACTTCATCCTTTTGATTTTTCGCTAAGTAATGGATATCCATTGATGAGTTACCTAATTTCGCTACTTTTGTATATATACGAAGTACATCATTAAAGAAAACTTGCTTTCGATAATCACATTGTAAATCTGCTACAATCGGAATCCCCTTTACCTTGTCGTCCAATGCAGAAGGCATTAATATGCCTAAATGATTAAAATAATCGATTCTAGCCTGTTCAAAATATGTAAAGCTAACGGTATTATTCATATGCCCATACATATCCGTTTCCGAAAAACGCACACGTACCTCAATATAAAATGAAAAATCCTCTGCCCATTTCTCAAAGTCTTCAATATAATTTGCTTTCATATCCCCAACCCCTTTGTGTGATTGCCTACTGTTAATCTATTCGTATTACCATCGTTAAAAAATGAATACAAATTCATTATAAAGGAAGAGAGGCAATTATGATAGAAAAATCATAAATTTTAGTGTTTTATTCACGATTTCACTCATCTTCTATCTAACAGTCTATAAAAAAACTCCCTTACACTATTGTGTAAGGGAGTAGCATTGTACAATTAGTCAACGTAATGGTCAGAACCGAAGAAGTTACGGAACATTTGCACTGTTGTTGCACGGTTTAAAGATGCGATAGATGTTGTTAAAGGAATACCTTTAGGACAAGCAGCTACACAGTTTTGAGAGTTACCACAGTTAGCAAGACCGCCGTCACCCATAATTGCATTTAAACGTTCGTCTTTAATCATTGCACCTGTTGGGTGAGTGTTAAATAGACGTACTTGTGATAATGGTGCTGGTCCAATGAATGAAGCTTTTTCAGACACGTTTGGACATGCTTCCATACATACACCACAAGTCATACATTTAGATAATTCATAAGCCCATTGACGTTTACCTTCTGGCATACGTGGACCTTCACCTAAATCATAAGTACCATCGATTGGTACCCATGCTTTCACTTTTTTCAGTGCGTTGAACATACGATCACGGTCAACTTGTAAGTCACGTACAACCGGGAAAGTTTTCATTGGTTCAAGGCGAACTGGTTCAGTCAATTGATCAATCAGTGTTGAACATGATTGACGTGGACGACCATTGATTACCATTGAACATGCGCCACAAACTTCTTCAAGACAGTTCATATCCCATGAAACTGGTGTAGTTTTTTCACCGTTTTCAGTCACTGGATTTTTTTGAATCTCCATTAACACAGAAATAACGTTCATACCATGACGGTAAGGAACTTCGAATTTCTGCCAGTAGCCTTGGCCACCTTGTGTATCTTGACGTAAAATTTCAACTTTTACCATTCTTCCAGTATTAGCTGCGATTTCCATAATTCTTAGTCTCCTTTCGCAGAGTAGTCACGTTTACGTGGTGGGATTAATGAAACGTCTACTTCTTGGTATGTGATAACTGGCTCGCCCGTAGCTGGGTCGAATTTCGCCATCGTTGTTTTTAAGAAGTTTTCATCATCACGTTGCGGGAAGTCTGGTTTATAGTGCGCACCACGAGATTCATTACGAAGTAAAGCACCTTTTGTCATTACTTTCGCTAGGTAAAGCATGTTTTTCAGCTGACGTGTAAAGTGAGCACCTTGGTTACTCCATTTTTGTGTATCGTTGATGTTAATGTTTTCCCAACGTTTTTGGAATTCACCAAGTTTTTTATATGTTTCTTCAAGTTGGTCGTTATAGCGTACAACTGTCATTGTAGCCGTCATTAACTCACCAAGCTCTTTGTGAAGAAGGTAAGCGTTTTCTGTGCCGTCCATTTTCATGATAGCATCCCATTTCGCTTGCTCTTCTTTAACACGTGCATCATAAATATCTTGCGATAAATCTTCAGCATGCTTTTTAAGATGTTTAACGTAATCTACTGCATTTGGACCAGCAACCATACCGCCATAAATTGCAGATAATAATGAGTTAGCACCAAGACGGTTTGCACCATGTTGAGAGTAATCGCATTCACCCGCTGCGAATAGACCAGGAATTTCAGTCATTTGGTTGTAGTCAACCCATAATCCACCCATTGAGTAGTGAACTGCAGGGAAAATTTTCATTGGTAATTTACGTGGGTCATCACCTACGAATTTTTCGTAGATTTCAATGATACCACCAAGTTTTACATCTAATTCATGTGGATCTTTATGAGAAAGATCTAGGTACACCATGTTTTCGCCGTTGATACCAAGTTTTTGGTTTACACAAACGTCGAAAATTTCACGTGTTGCGATATCACGTGGTACTAAGTTACCATATGCAGGGTATTTTTCTTCTAAGAAGTACCAAGGTTTACCGTCTTTATATGTCCAAATACGGCCACCTTCACCACGAGCAGATTCTGACATTAGACGGTTTTTGTCGTCCCCAGGAATCGCTGTTGGGTGGATTTGAATGAACTCACCATTCGCGTATGAAGCACCTTGTTGGTATACGATAGAAGCAGCAGAACCTGTGTTAATAACAGAGTTTGTTGTTTTACCGAAGATAATACCAGGGCCACCAGTCGCCATAATAACAGCGTCTGCACGGAATGATTGAATTTCTTCTGTACGCATATTTTGTGCGACGATACCGCGGCAAACGCCGTCATCATCGATAACAACACCAAGGAATTCCCAGTGTTCATATTTGTTAACTAAACCAGCTACTTCGTGAGAACGAACTTGCTCGTCCAACGCGTATAGTAATTGCTGACCAGTTGTAGCACCTGAGAATGCTGTACGGTGCATTAACGTACCACCGAAACGGCGGAAATCAAGTAAACCTTCTGGTGTACGGTTGAACATTACACCCATACGGTCCATTAAGTGAATAATACCAGGGGCAGCATCACACATACCTTTAACTGGTGGTTGGTTCGCTAAGAAATCCCCACCATATACTGTATCATCAAAGTGAATCCAAGGAGAATCCCCTTCACCTTTTGTATTTACGGCACCATTAATTCCGCCTTGCGCACATACAGAGTGTGAGCGTTTTACAGGAACTAATGAGAATAAATCAACTTCAGTACCAACTTCAGCTGCTTTAATCGTTGCCATCAGACCAGCTAAACCGCCGCCGACAACAATTATTTTGCTTTTCGCCATGATTATTTCTCACTCCTCTTAAAAAATTGCAATGATTGCATGTACTCTTATAGTAGCTTCTATTGAATTATACGAAAGCTAAAATAGCAGCCACACCAACTACACTTAGAATTACGAAAAGAACGTTTGTTACATAAGTAGCAATCTTTTGAGACTGTGGTGATTGTGTAATACCCCAGCTTACTAAGAATGACCACAAACCATTTGTTAAGTGGAAAGTTGCTGATAAAATACCAACAATGTAGAATCCAAGCATAAATGGATTTGCAACGATATTTGCCATCATGTCGTAATCAACGTGTGTACCAAGCGCTTTTTGAATACGAGTTTGGAAAATATGCCATGCAATGAAAATTACTAAAAATACACCTGTGAAGCGTTGTAATGAGAACATCCAGTTACGGTATGTGCTGAAACGCCCTGTATTTGGTGTAGCTGTGAATGCAATGAACACACCATAAAATGCGTGGAACATTAATGGAATGTAGATGACAATCCACTCAACTAGGATAAGAAATGGAATTTTTTCCATTACTGCGGTAGCATCATTGTAACTTTCTGCTCCGCCTGTTGCTGTAAAGTTAATGAATAGGTGCATCGTTAAAAACAGACCTACTGGAATGATCCCAAGTAGAGAATGTAAGCGACGCCATAAAAACTCTCGATCTTTCGACAAGACTGTTACCCCCCTTAGTACTTAAAATAGCACAACAAAAGAAGTCATCATTTTGTAAATGATACTCCATTGACTGTGTATTTCATCATGGTACAATATTATGACATGTTTATTGTACTCTCAAGAGCTACGAGCGTCAAGGTAACATAGAGTTTTTGCTAGACCTTATTAAAGAAGTATTCTAGTACATAACGTGTCGTTTCTTCTCGAAAAATCTATCATTACTTTATCGGTGCTAAATTATAAGAAAATTCTAAGAAAGAAGGATTTCTATGTTAAATAATCCATCTAATACTATCTCATCATTTGGATATGAGTTAATTCGTGATCATGTCCTATCTTCAATACTTGGTAAACATGAGGATGACGTACTATATTGGGCTGGCAAGGAGCTTGCGCGGAAGTTTCCTTGCAAAAGTCAAGATGAACTTATCGCATTTTTCGCAGATGCGTGCTGGGGTACTCTAGTATTGACAAAGGAGTCTAAAGATGGGCGCATTTTCCATTTAATGAATGAACCAACCCTTTTACAAATTCAAAATCGTAGCTTTAGACTTGAAGCAGGCTTTATTGCTGAACAAATTCAGCAAGTAAAAGGTTACTTGACTGAATGTTATGATGAGAAGCGTGAAAAACAACAGCTTGTCACGTTTACAGTCAAATGGGATGTTAAAGAACGTATTATGAATACAATAACAAATGAATAAACGTCTAAAGGATTCTTTTGTTAGAACAAACCTTATACGTGGGGACAAAAGGCAACAAGATGTTACTCTTGATGCCTTTTATCATTTTTATATAGCAGTTACTGTTTGTGAATTTCTTCTTCTAAATTAAACTCCTCATGTAATGCATTAGCAGCTCGAATCATTTCGTCTTGCGGCACAACAACAGAGACTTTAATTTCCGACGTACTCACCATTTTTACTGGAATATCCTCTCGACGTAAGCGATCAAACATTCTGGCAGCTACTCCAGGATTCGATGCCATCCCAGATCCAATAATCGACACTTTCGCTAAGCCGATTTCAAAATCGGCAAAGCTAAAACCAAGTGACAATTTACTATTTTCTAACACTCGTAAAGCTTCAGCAAATTCCTCTTTTAAAATGGTAAAGGATACAGATGGTTTCACACCTTCAATAATAGCTTGAACAATAATATCAACATTAATGCGGTTTTCTGCCAGTATCGCAAACATATCTGCTAACGATGCAGTTGAATATGTATCATAGCCAATTGTTAAACGAATAATATCTGCTTCGAAAGCAACACCACGTACAATTAAATTTTTCTCCATTTCAACTTCCTCCTTCAATAAAGTACCTACTGTATCCACTACACTTGAACGAATAATCACCGGGATTTGAAATTTTTTTGCTAACTCCACTGCACGTGGATGTAGAATATGTGATCCTAAATGCGAAAGTTCCAACATTTCATCATAGGAAATCGCCTGTAACTTTCTCGCTTTTTCAATATGACTTGGATCAGCTGTATAGACACCATCGACATTTGTATAAATCTCAACACGCTCTGCATCTAATGCTGCTGCAATGGCTACTGCTGTCGTTTCTGCTCCACCCTTTCCAAGTGTTGTAATATTGTTGGCAGTATTCATCCCTTGTTCCCCAGCAATAACAACAATTTGTCCTTGTGTCATATGCTCTTGCATGCGACGAACATCGATTTGATCAATACGTGCATTAAAATGTTTTGCATCTGTCTGCACACCAGCTTGCCAGCCAGTTAATGACACTGCATCATAACCGGCCTCTTGCAAAGCAATCGCAAATAGTGCACTTGATAGTTGCGAGCTCGTCGATAACAGTACATCCATCTCACGCTTAGAGGCATCATCTGATAATGCACGTACCATTTTCGTTAAGTCTTTAGCTGTACGGCCCATCGCTGCTGTCACTACTACTACATCATAGCCACGCTCTTTTTTTGCCATTGCAATTTTAGCGACCTCCTGAATCCGCTCTGTTGAGGCGATTGCAGGTCCACCAAATTTCAATACAATACTTGCCATTTTCATCATTCTCCTTTTTTAGATTCGTTTCTAGAACAGCAAAAAGGCAGCCATCACATAACGTGAAAGCTGCCTGCAACATGTACAATAAAATAGCTTGCGCATGTGTGATAGCTCTCCGAAACGTCAAGATTCGACAGTCCTACATCTGTTAAATGCAAAACCAGCAAAGTATCGGAACAACGATACTTCACTTCGGCAAGCTCCCCTTTCACACATCATCACTGGATTTGTCCATCCTTCGATGTGCTACTATTGAACCTTGCACCTCTATCATCACTTAAAATAGTGAAATGTAATTTTACCTTTTATGAAAATACTTCGTTATTATGCTTTATTGCACAATCGTTCATACAAGGATTGTTAGAACATAATGGTATTACCATTGCTATGTTCTATTCCAACATTAGCATATGTCTAATCCTTTGACAACGTCTGCTGCTGAAAATAAGTGTAAATAATGTTCGCTAAGTTTGCAGGCATTCCTGCTTCTTGAAGGGCAAGCTCACTCGCCTCACGAATCTTTTTAACTGAGCCAAAATGCTTCAATAGCTGTTGCTTTCGTTTCGGTCCAACACCTTCAATGCCATCGAGTACAGATTGAATCGCATTTTTTTCATGTTGTTGCCGTAGGAATGTAATAGCAAAACGGTGCACTTCATCCTGAATACGTTGAAGTAAATAAAAGCCATCACTCGTTCGTTTTAATGCGATAACATCAGGCGGATCACCGAACAAGAGCTGAGATGTATTATGCTTATCATCTTTTGCTAAACTAGCGATTGGAATAACAAGACCAAGTTCATCTTCCAACACTTCTCGTGCCACTTCCATCTGTCCTTTACCGCCATCTATTAGCACTAAATCGGGCAATGGTAAGCCTTCTTTTAATACCCTCGTGTAACGGCGGCGGATCACTTCCTGCATTGCCCCGTAATCGTCATGTTTTGCGGCTGTTCGTGTTTTGTATTTACGATATTCTTTCTTTGCCGGTTTACCATCAATAAAAACAACCATTGCTGATACCGCATCCGTACCATGCATATGGCTATTATCGAATGCTTCAATGCGCAATGGTGCTGAAATGCCCATTGCTTCGCCTAGTGCCTCGCATGCGCCAATTGTACGTTCTTCTTGTCGCTCAATCAATTGGAATTTAGCAGCCACAGCAATTTCCGCATTTTTCATAGCCAAATCAACTAGCTCTTTCTTTTGCCCTCGCTTCGGTGTCAGTACTTTAACCTCTAATAATTCGGTTAAAATTGCTGCATCAATAGCCTGTGGAATGAAAATTTCTTTCGGTTTAATATGCTCTAGCTTTTCATAAAAGCGTCCGACAAACGTTAAAAATTCTTCCTCCACGTCCTGATAAATTGGGAAAATGGAGACATCCCGTTCAATTAACTTGCCTTGACGAACGAAAAACACTTGCACACACATCCAACCTTTTTCAACCGCATAACCAAAGACATCGCGATTGGTCGTATCACTAGACACGATTTTTTGTTTTTGCATAACCGTCTCAATATGTGCAATTTGATCGCGGAACTCCTTTGCTCGCTCGAATTCTAGTTGCTCTGCCGCGACTAGCATCTTGTCCTCAAGTTCTTTTTTTACTGCCTCAACGCCGCCATTTAAGAACTTCGTCATATCTTCAATCATATCGTGATAGATGTGAGCATCAATATCCTTTACACATGGAGCTAAGCACTGTCCCATATGATAGTACAAGCAAACCTTGGTTGGTAATTGCACACATTTTCGCAGCGGATAAAGTCTATCCAGCAGCTTTTTCGTCTCACTTGCTGCATACGCATTTGGATAAGGACCAAAATATTTTGCCTTATCTTTTTTTACTTTACGTGTTGTAATAAGTCGTGGATGTTTCTCGTTCGTAATTTTTAAATACGGATATGTTTTATCATCCGTAAGCATGATATTGTATTTAGGATCGTGTAGCTTTATAAGGTTCAACTCTAAAATAAGTGCCTCCAAATTAGATGAAGTCACAATATACTCAAAATCTTCAATTTCGCCAACAAGGCGTTGTGTTTTGCCTTCGTGTGTTCCTGTAAAATAGGAGCGCACTCGATTTTTTAGCACCTTTGCCTTACCTACATAAATAATTGTCCCTTGTCGATCTTTCATCAAATAGCAGCCAGGCTGATCTGGTAAAATATCAAGCTTTCGTTTAATTAAATCATTCATCGCCTACCTGCCCCCCTTTTTTTGATGCTAAATAAAAGTGCCATTTGCGATGCCTAAACGGATATCAAATATCACCATTTAACGGTTGCTTCTCTTTTATTATATAACGAAAAAAAGCTGAGCACATCTAAAGATGGCTCAGCTCTTTTTTACAAATTAAGCATGTTTTGCGATGAAAGCTTCTAATGCTTCTTTTGGTTGGAAACCAACAGTTTTGTCTACTAATTCACCATTTTTGAATAAAAGCAGTGAAGGAATAGACATGATTTGGTATTGTGCAGCAGTACCTTGGTTGTTATCTACGTCAACTTTGACGATTTTAGCAGCACTACCCGCAGCATCCATTTCTTCAAGAACTGGTCCAATCATTTTACATGGTCCACACCAAGCAGCCCAAAAGTCGACTAATACTAAGCCTTCTTTAATATCATCTTGGAACGTCGCATCTGTTGCATGTACAATTGCCATTTGAAATCCTCCTTAAACTTACTATGTTTGTAGTATAGCATGGTTAATTTATGTTGAGCGAACAATCTGCCTGCAATGTCTAATTTAGGCTTTACGTACAATCGGCATCCTGTTCCCCTATTTTACTATTCCCCATTTTTTCTTCTCTCAAGCATTAAAAAAGCTAGGGAAGACCCCTAGCTTATGCGTTCACTTTTAACGCTTTAAATTCTTCAATTAGCAATGGAATCACTTCGAATAAATCGCCTACGATACCGTAGTCTGCTACTTTAAAGATATTTGCCTCAGGATCTTTATTAATCGCTACAATGACTTTTGAGTTTGACATACCCGCTAAATGTTGGATAGCCCCAGAAATACCTGCTGCGATGTAAAGGTCTGGTGTCACAACCTTACCTGTTTGACCGATTTGTAATGAATAATCACAATACTCAGCATCGCATGCTCCACGAGATGCACCAACTGCACCACCAAGTAAATCTGCTAATTCTTTTAGCGGTTCGAAGCCTTCCTCTGATTTAACACCTCGACCACCTGCTACTACCACTTTAGCTTCTGAAAGATCTACGCCTTCTGAAGATTTACGTACGACCTCTTTAATGATTGAACGTAAATTTGTAATATCAACTGTAATAGATGATACATCACCTGTTTTACCTGGTGCTTTTTCTAAAGGTGCAATATTATTTGGACGGATTGAAACTAACACTACGCCATCTTTTACTTTTACCTTTTCAAAAGCCTTACCCGAATAAATTGGACGGATGAATACTGCATCGTCACCGGCACCTTCAATAGAAGTGACGTCAGAAACAAGTCCTGCTTGTAATTTACTCGCAATTTTAGGCGATAAATCTTTACCATTAGCTGTATGACCAAATACGATGCCTGTTGGATTTTCTTGCTCGATAACAGCTAATAAAGCTTGTCCATAGCCATCTGATGTATATTGTTTTAAATGCGGATGCTCCACTGTCACAACACGATCTGCCCCATGCTCGAATAATGCACTTGCTAACCCTGCAACCGCATCTCCTAAAAGTACCCCTACAACTTCGCCGCCATCAGCGATTTGTTTTGCTGCTGCAATTGCCTCGAAAGATACATTACGTAAGCTTCCTTCACGAACTTCACCTAATACTAATACTTTTTTTGACATAGTATATTCCCTCCGTTACCCTTTAAGATTCGATTTGCGTTAACAAATGACTTAAACTACTTTCGCTTCTGAATGAAGTAAGTTGACTAGCTCTTTTGCTTGAGCAGAAAGTTCGCCTTCTAAAATACGACCTGCTGCTTTTTGAGCTGGCAAGTAAATATCCACCGTTTCTACTTTTACTTCAACATCATCTTCATCGATATCTAAATCATCTAATTCAAGCTCTGCAAGCGGTTTCTTCTTCGCTTTCATGATGCCTGGTAATGATGGGTAACGCGGCTCATTTAAACCTTGTTGAGCAGTTACTAAAAGTGGTAAAGATGTTTCAATTACTTCTGAATCCCCTTCGATATCGCGCACGATTTTTGCAGATGTGCCATCGATTTCAAGATTTGTAATTGTTGTTACATAGTTAATGCCCAATAAATCAGCAACGCGTGGACCTACTTGACCAGAACCGCCGTCAATTGCCACATTGCCTGTTAAGATTAAGTCCGCCTCTTTATCTTTTAAGTACTCAGCTAAAATGTAAGCAGCTGCATTTTGATCTAATTCATCTAGATCATCTTCTGTATTAATAAGAACCGCTTCGTCAGCACCCATTGCTAACGCTGTACGTAATTGTTTCTCCGCATCTTCGCCACCAATTGTCACAACTGTTACTTTACCACCAGCTGCGTCACGAACTTGGATTGCTTCCTCAATTGCATATTCATCATAAGGATTAATAATGAATTCAGCGCCATCCTCTTGGATTTTACCACCTGACACAACGATTTTTTCTTCTGTATCAAACGTACGTTTAATTAATGCAAAAATATTCATATATTCATACCCCCTGCAACGTTTTTTGATTTCCAAGTAAACTTGTAAATATTATATATTTTCAACGTAGATAAACTCCCCTTTCAGTCGTTACCTACACTGATGGAAAACTATTTGCCAGTAAACACAGGCTCGCGTTTTTCGATAAATGCTTGAATACCTTCTTTAGCATCTGCTGATACAAAAACCGTACCAAAGGATTTAGCTTCTGCCTCCATACCTTCATAGAATGAAGCCGGCTTCGCATATTGCAATGCTTGAATTGCTTCTTTCAAAGCGATTGGGCTCTTTTTAGCAATTTTTTTAGCAACCTTTAGTGTTTCCTCAAGTAATGATTCATCGGTAAATGCACGGTTCGCTAAGCCCCACTGCACAGCTTCTGCCCCTGAAATAGGTTCGCTTGTAAACATCATTTCCGCTGCTTTTGCTACCCCCACATAACGCGGTAAACGTTGTGTGCCACCAAAGCCTGGAATAAGACCTAGTTGTAATTCAGGCAACCCTAATTTCGCAGATTCTGTTACAAAGCGCATATGGCAACTCATTGCTAGTTCTAGACCACCGCCAAGTGCCGCACCGTGGATTGCTGCAATAACAGGTTTAGAGAACGTTTCAACACGTTCAAATACTTGTTGCCCATTGCCTGCAAGCTTCGTAAATTCATCTCCAGACTCTACTTCAGTAAATTCCTTAATGTCTGCACCCGCTGAGAAGAAACGGCCTTCACCATGAAGCACAAGGACACGTACAGCGTCATCGTTTTCTACAGCATCTAGCACAGCATCTACTTCTGCAATGATTCCACGAGATAATGCGTTTGCTGGAGGACGTGCAATCGTAATAATTGCTACTCCATCTTCTACTTTCCAACTTAGAAATTCCATTTCTCCACATCCTTTTAAGCTTTAATGCCGTTCAGGATTAATGCCTGAACTTTCGGAACCTGTTCTATCAAATCATATCGATAGTCATTCATCACCCACGATGTAATCGTTTCGTCAATTGTGCCAAATACCATTTGCCGTGCCAAACGTACATCCATCGTTTGATTGAACTCACCAGTAACCATACCTTCAATTAGAATCTGATCAAGCAATTGCAAGTAATCTCTTAATACTGCATTGATCTTTTGACGTAAATCTTTATTTGATTGACGAAGTTCTAATTGAGTCACAGTCGCTAATGATCGATCTGTAGCTAGAACATTAAAATGATTTTCAATCATGCGTGAAAGTTTGTCTTTCGACGTGCTTCCATTTTCTATTATATCTTGTAATGACTCTACAAAAACAGCCATTTTTTCATTAAAGACAGAAATTAATATATCTTCTTTATTTTTAAAATATAAATAGATCGTTCCGTCAGCCACCCCAGCTTGTTTTGCGATCTTCGATACTTGCGCTTGGTGATACCCATTTTCTGCAATAACGAAGACAGCTGCATCGATAATTTGCTTATATTTTGGCTTATCTCGTTTCATCTTTATATCACCACCTAAAAAACATACGCACGCCCATTTCCATCTGTGGCACTTTGCTTATTTGCCAATCAGTACTAATAAGTGCTGAAGTTCCCGATACAAAAATTTGAGCGGTCCATCCTAGCTAAATACGGCGTGGTCAATAGAAACAAAAAAATATGAAAATATGAATGGTTATTCATTCATATTTTCATATTATATTTTACACTCGCGCTTGTCAATACTTTCACACGTAGTTATTTTGCTTCTTTATTCGCTAATTTTGTTTTTTCTTCATCCACTAAGGAACGACGCAAAATTTTTCCAACAGCTGTTTTTGGTAGTTCATCTCGGAATTCATAAATGCGTGGCACTTTAAAAGCAGCCAAGTGCTGACGACAGTATTTATTTAATTCGTCTTCAGTAATCGAATATCCTTCTTTTAATACAATATATGCTTTTACTGTTTCTCCTCGATACGGATCAGGAATACCTGCGACAACGCATTCTTGAATTTCTTCCCGTTCATACAAAACTTCTTCGACTTCACGAGGATAAATATTAAAGCCACCCGCAATAATTAAATCCTTTTTCCTGTCCACCACATAGAAGTAACCTTTCTCATCCATATAGCCAAGGTCTCCTGTTAAAAACCAGCCATCTGCAAAAGTTGCAGCCGTATCTTCTGGACGATTCCAATAGCCCTTCATAACCTGTGGACCTTTGACAGCAATTTCACCTACTTCACCGACAGCAAGTTGTTCTGTATCCCCCGTACGTAAAATGACAGAGTCGGTATTCGGCCACGGTAAACCTACTGAACCGATAACCCGGTTACCCCAAATGGGTGTTGCGTGCGTTACGGGAGAGGTTTCAGTTAACCCATAGCCTTCCACAAGCTTCCCACCTGTTACGGCCTCAAATTGTTCCTGTACTTCTACAGGCAGTGAAGCGGAACCACTTAAACATGCTTTAATAGACGATAAATCATACTTCGCAATATCTGGATGATTTAGTAAACCAATATATAATGTCGGTGCACCAGGGAACAATGTTGGCTTTTGCTTATCAATTGTTTTTAAAGCTGTTTCAGCATCAAACTTCGGCAACAATACCATTCTATTTTGGGTAAACACAGATAGTAGCATTACCGTTGTCATACCATAGACATGGAAAAATGGAAGAATACCCATAATTGTTTCTTCGCCATGTACGCATTTATACATCCAGGCATCGCACATTGTCGTATTGGCAATTAAGTTTTTATGCGTTAACATAACGCCTTTCGGGTACCCTGTCGTCCCTCCTGTATATTGAAGCAATGCTAAATCTTCTTCGAAATCAAATGGCAGATTGATCATTTTTACAGGTGAGGACTTCATTATTTCTGTAAATAAATGATTTTGTCCGCTATGCTCCACTTTCACACTAAAACCGTACTGCTTTTTTTGAATAAAAGGATATACTAAATTTTTCGGAAATGGTAAGTAATCTTTAATAGCTGTTACAATGACATTTTCAAGGTCTGTTTCTTTCATGATTTTCATAACACGTGGATACAAAATATCCATTACTAAAATTACCTTCGCACCAGAGTCCGCCATTTGGTACTGCAATTCTCGTTCAGTGTAAAGTGGATTTGTCTGTACTACGACTGCGCCGGCATACATTGCCCCGTAGTAAGCGATTACACTTTGTGGCGTGTTTGGTAGCATAATCGCTACACGATCTCCTTTTTCCACGCCAAGTGCTTGTAAGTAGTTTGCAAACTTAAGTGCAGATTCATATAACTCGGTGTACGTCAAATCCTTACCCATGAAATGAATTGCCACTTTCGATGGCTTCTTTTTATAGGCACGCGTTAAAAACTCTTGCACAGGAATTTCCTCAAACGTTAAAGACGGTGGTACTTCTTCAGGATAATTTGCTAGCCATGGTTTTGCTGTCATACGTCCTCTCCCCTTTGTCCCAAACTTTGTAAATTCTTATTTTAATTATAATGAAAAAGGAATGTACTTTCAAACGCAAAATAGAAAATAAATGCATTTTCGATTAATTATTATGCATTTAACAACATTTATATTACTACTCCTTAATGTTCTTTCCGTTGATATCATTATGAATACTCATTCATTGTTTTGTTTTTTATGCAACTGATGGCCATTATATTTCTATATTAGAAAAATTTTTTAAAAGGCAATTTTCATCAGCGTGCAATGGCTACTGATTTCGTGACGATTCCTGCCCTTTTCGTGGCATTTGACCTACTTTTCATGGAGACCCTACAGATTTCTAAACAAAAAAACTGTAGATAAACTTAGAAATCCAAGTTTACCTACAGTTAAATCTCTCGTATCATTATACGGTCAACATATAGTAGACACCGACTGCCAAAAATGCGATACAGACTACGATTAGAACTTTCGCTAATTTTTCCATCCTATAACACTCCTATGCAATACTTGCCCCAATAACAAACGATAAACCGACTGAAATCGTAAAGGAAATAAAGCCAACTGAGCGATTGTCGTTAGCAATTTCTTGATCTACGTTAAAACGAGGGGTCATAAATTCAAATAAGAAATATGCCACAATTAGTAACGTGAAGCCAAATAGTCCCCAACCAATCATTTCACTAAGCGTGCTATGGCGAGCAATCGAATAACGAAAAATATTACAAATCCCTAATATTTTACCGCCCGTTGCAAGCGCCACAGCTACATTACCATTTTTTATTTCTTCCCAGTTTTTATATTTCGTAACGACTTCGAACAATGCCATCGAGACGACTAAACATAACACAACAACACTAAAATATCCTGCCGTTTCGATAATTGGATATCGCCAAAAGCTAGAATTTAGCATTTTCTCCGTCCCCTTTACAGCTTATTTCAATTCCACAACAGTGACGCCAAATCCACCTTCGCCTGCTTCTCCAAAACGGAAGGATTTCACCCGCTTATGTTTTTTCAGGTAACTTTGAATGCCCTGACGTAATGCTCCGGTCCCAACACCGTGGATAATCGACACTCGACCATAGTTTGCAAGTAGCGCATCATCTATATATTTTTCAGTGCGTATTAATGCATCCTCATAGCGCTCCCCACGTAAATCTAACTCTAATTTCACATGGCTATCTCGATTTTTCACACCAGCAACTCGTTGTATAGGCGCTTTCTCTGGTTTAATGTATTCAAGATCGGTATCGGCAATTTTCATCTTTAAAATGCCCATTTGTACAACCCATTCAACATCAGATACTTTTTCAAGCAACGTACCTCGTTGACCATAGCTTAACACCTTTACCTCATCACCGACAACCAAGTTTTGTGCACGCGCCTTGACTTGAGCCGCTTTTTTCAATACTTTGTTATGCTCAAGCGGAGTGGCTTCTTCCAATCGTTTCCGCGCCTCAATCAGCTCATGCTCTTTCACTACTTGATCAGCGTTTTTACGCATTTCTCGAAGCTCTGAAATAATCGTTTCTGCTTCTCGTTTTGCTTCTTCGACAATTTTGCGCGCTTTTTCCTTCGCTTTTTTGTCAAGAGCTTCTTTGCGTTCTTCGTAAGCTTGAAGCTTGTCCTGAAGCTCTTTACGAAGTGCTTCGGACTCTAGTAGTAAATCATGGGAACGCTCTGCATCGTCCTCTGATTGGCGTCGTGTTGCTTCTAAGGACGCAATCATGGATTCCACCTCATGTCGATCCGTTCCTGTGAAGTTTTTGGCACGATCAATAATGGACTCTGGTAAACCGAGACGACTAGAAATTTCAAAAGCATTGGAGCGACCTGGTACACCAATAAGTAAGCGATAAGTTGGACTCAACGTTTCAATATCGAATTCCACACTTGCATTGGCAACACCAGGGCGATTATAGCCGTATGCTTTTAATTCAGGATAGTGCGTCGTAGCCATGACACGAGCGCCCCGACCATGTACTTCATCTAAAATAGAAATCGCTAAGGCAGCCCCTTCTTGTGGATCCGTTCCGGCGCCTAATTCATCGAATAGCACAAGTGATTTGTGATCAAATTGCTGTAAAATGTCGACAATGTTCACCATATGTGATGAAAATGTTGAAAGCGATTGTTCAATCGATTGCTCATCACCAATATCAGCAAAAAGTTGCTCAAATACCGCTAGCTCTGAACCGTCTAATGCCGGCACCGGTAAGCCTGCTTGTGCCATTAATGTACAAAGACCCACTGTTTTTAACGTCACGGTTTTACCACCCGTGTTGGGTCCTGTAATTACAATAGCCGTAATATCTTTGCCAAATTCGATGTCATTGGCAACCGCCGTTTCGATAGGTAATAGCGGATGGCGTGCGCGCACAAGTCGAATATAACCATCCTTGTTCATTTTAGGCATCGTACATTTATTGGCTTGACCATATTTACCCTTTGCCAAAATAACGTCAATCTCGCCTAATAGTTTTACTAAATTAAATAAATCAGGTGCCACTTCTTCAACCATCGCACTTAAAGCAAGCAAAATGCGCTCAATTTCAACTTGCTCTTTCATTTTGAGACGGTGTATTTCATTATTCGCTTGTACAACTGAATCTGGTTCGATAAATAACGTTTGACCAGACGATGATTGGTCATGCACAATGCCGCCATAGTGATAGCGATATTCTTGTTTAACTGGAATCACATAACGGTCGTTACGAATCGTTACAATTGCATCTGAAAGCATTTTGGCTGCATTACTTCCTCGTGTTAAGCTCTCTAGCTTTGAACGCACTTTAGCCTCTTCTGCTCGTAGAGACTGGCGAATGGAGCGCAACGTTTGACTTGCAGAATCTAAAACAGCCCCATTATCATCAATACAGTTATTAATTTCATGCTGTAAACCTGTTAATACAGGCATCATTTCCTTTTTAGCGATAAAATGAGGGATTTCAATAATTTCATCTGACTCTAAATCTTCTAAGAAATTACGCAGTATACGGCTAGCTCGAATCGTACTAGACACTTCCATTAATTCCATCGCTGAAAGCATGCCTCCGATTTGGGCACGTCTTGCTGCTGGTCGTACATCGAAAATACCACCCATTGGCACATTGCCTTTTACACGTAAAATGGAAAGCCCTTCATCCATTTCTTCTAACAACTGAACGACTTTTTCAAAGTCTGTTTGTGGCACAAGTTCATCAATGGCTGATTTGCCGATTGAAGAAGTACAGTATGTAGCCACTTGTTGACGTACCTTATCATATTCTAGTGTTTTCAATGCGCGGTCTGCGATCACTGAGAACACCTCCTCAACCTATTTATTTCGTCGAATGAACGACTCGAACTGTTCGCGCGTCCATGTATTGACAATCATATCTTTTTTCAGCCATGCCCTATTTGCATAGCGCACACCAATATCCATAAAACGTAAATGCGCGATATCATGCGCATCGGTATTAATCGCTACTGGTACACCTGCTGCAACAGCCATTTCTAAATGCTCAACGCATAAATCTAAACGATAGGGATTGGCGTTCAACTCTAAAATTTTACCATATTCCTTTGCCCATTCAATCAACTGCGCGATATTTGGATTATAACCAGCCCGGTCTTCAATAATGCGCCCCGTTGGATGAGCAATCATATGTACATACGGATTTTGCATCGCGGTATGTAATCGCGCCATTATTTTATCCTGTGACTGTGTAAAACTCGAATGAATGGAGGCAATCACGAAATCCAATTTCCGCAGTACTTCATCATCAAAATCTAACGAACCATCTGGTAAAATATCCATTTCTGTGCCTGCATATAAATAAAAGTCAGGATGCGCTTCGTTAAAAGCGTCAATTTCAGCTCGTTGCTTCACTAATCGTGCAGGTGTCAAACCATTCGCCACTTTTAAATATTGTGAGTGATCGGTAATAACACTATATTGATAACCACGGGAAATTAGCGCTTCACCCATTTCAGCCACAGAGTACGCGCCATCTGACCATGTTGTATGCATATGCAAATCAGCGACAATGTCCTCTAGCTTAACTAAATCCTTGACTTCACTTTGCCGGTCAAACTCTGTTGACCCTGTTCGTAAGCTAGGGGGGATAAATGGCAAATCAAAATGGGCAAAAAATGCCGCTTCGTCTGCAAATGTCAGCACAGAACCATCTGCTTGCTCTACACCATACTCACTAATTTTTTCCCCACGTGTTTTGGCAAGTTGGCGCATGCGAACGTTATGTTCTTTTGAACCTGTAAAATGGTGCAAGGCTGTGGCATACTCAACATCCTTTACTAATCGAAAATCAACACTTACAGCATCATCTAAATCTAAAATAACGGAAATTTTTGTATCTCCTGCTGCCACTACCTCTTGAATAGCGAGTGCACTCAATATTTTTTCTCGTACTGTCTCTATTGCTTCAGTTACAACAATGAAATCAATATCTTTACTTGTTTCAGATGCACGACGGAAACTGCCTGCTACGGAAAAACGCGTCACTTCCTCCATACTACCGAGAAGTGCTTCAATTTGTAAAACGACAGGCTCAAGCTGCCAAATTGGCAAACGTTCTGAACGATTAGCAAAATTAGCTAGTTCCTTTAAAATCTTTTCTTCTGTTTTGGCGGCAAAGCCTGCTAGCTCGCGCACTTTACCCGCTTCACATGCAGCTTGTAAGCTTTCAGCAGAGTCTATGCCTAGCTCTTGGTGAAGCTTCGCAATCTTTTTGCCACCTAAGCCTGGTAACTTCAGTAATGGCAGTAATCCTTTCGGTACAATATCTTGTAATTCTTTAAGCAGACTCGATTCACCTGTCTCGATTAAGTCTTCAATAACAGCGGCTGTACCTTTACCGATTCCTTTAAGCTTTGTTACATCCTCCATCTCACTAAGCGAGCGCTCATCACCTTCTAATGCTGCTGCAGCTTTGCGGAATGCGGATACTTTAAACGGATTTTCACCTTGTAACTCCATATATAATGCAATTTTTTCTAACGTACGAATAATTGTTTTTTTGTTCATTTAGAATTCCCCCTATCGTAAAAACACTTCCCTCTGGTCCGAGAGAAGTGCATCATTTACTATTGCCTATTCATTACGGCTTTTGCGCAACTTTGTTTTAGCTTACATTGCGATAGGCAATCAACATTCAACAAAATTTACAATCTGCTTGTGCACAAAACAGCTACGCCCTTAACAGAAATTTCGCCATTTAGCAGATTTCTACGGACAAATGAGTGAATACTACATTCAATTTTCCATGCGTAGATGCCAAATTTTATTAGGAAGCATGGAGATAAATATACCACCAATTTTGGAACATCTTTGTAATGATCGGCGTATGTTCCAAAATAAGGCCTGATATGAACGACTTCGACATTAAATTCTGAATAAAATCAATCGGTACTAATGCCAAAACATACAATACAATAAATAAAATTAAATAATTCTCAATCATGCCAAGCAGTGCACCAAGCCAGCGGTTGACCGTACTTAACACTGGTAAATAAGCAATGAAATCAAAGATGGATGCCACAATTTGCAAGGCAATCTTTACTGCAAAGAAAATAACCGCAAACGCAATGACACGATAAAATGTTCGGTCTAAATCTAAGCTGTCAATGACAACTCCAAGGCTTCCCGAATCTGTAACACCTGGATATGGCACCCAAAACACAAATTTCTGTGCTAATGGCTTATAATAAATATACGCAACAATTAGGGCAACAACAAAGCTAACTATATGCATCATTTGTACAATGAAGCCACGTTTTGCCCCCACTAGCAGTCCACCTAATAGAACTACTAATATAATTAAATCTAGCATTTACTTCAACCCTTTAATTTTTTCAATTCTTCTTCTAGTAATTCTATTTGCTCTTTTAAGAGTAAATAATCGTGCACCGTATTTACGGCTGTAAGGACGGCAAGCTTTGTGCTATCAAGTGAGGGATTATGTAAATTCATTTCGCGCATACGGTCATCAACAATAGAAGCGACAAGTCGCATATGTCCAATGGATTCGGAGCCGACCATTTTATATGTATGACCATATATTTCCACAGAAATTTTATTCTTTTCTTGATTTTCCATAGTCGCACCCTCCAGTAAAATCTTTTTGCTCACGGTGTTATTCGTTATGAGCAACGTCCATACAAAAAAGCTATATATTATCATACCATGAAAGGTATAAAATTGTGAACAATGAGGATAGAAAGGAACGGTTTAATGTCAAATATTGTACTTTTAATTTCAACAACTGCACAAAAAGAGGTAATGTCCTACTACGCAAATTATTATGTGGAGCGAAAAGCACCTGGTGTTGTGTTCGCTGCAAAACTGCCTGATACAGCCATTACGATGTATAAATCAGGAAAATGTATGTTTCAAGGAGGCGGTGCTGAGCGAGAAGCCGCACGATGGGGAACCTCTGGGGCATCAGCTACGCAAAAGGCTTCAACTGTTGGTGCAAAAGGAGATACACTTCCTGAAGGTTTTGCCGCCATGTCTGTGTTAGGCTCTGACGAAACAGGAACTGGGGATTATTTCGGACCGATAACAGTGGCAGCCGTTTACGTTCCTTCTTCAAAAATAGAATTGATTAATGAACTTGGCGTGAAAGATTCTAAAATGCTGACGGATGACTATATGCGAAAAATTGCCCCTGATTTACGTGCGGCATGTATTCATAGCGTACTCGTATTGCGCAATGAAAAATATAATGCTTTACAAGCAAAGGGCTATTCACAAGGCAAAATGAAAGCGATGATGCATAATAAGGCACTTGGACATACATTAGCAAAAATGGCGCCCGAAAAACCTGCACATATTTTAATTGACCAGTTTGCAGAACGCGGGGTGTATTATAATTATTTAAAAAATGAGCGTGAAATTGTCCGAGATGGCGTCCTATTTTCAACAAAAGCAGAACAATTACATGTTGCCGTTGCCACCGCTTCCATTTTGGCGCGTGCAGCATTCTTAAAAGAAATGGATCGACTCAGTGAGCTTGCTGGCGTGGCGTTACAAAAAGGTGCATCTAGCAAGGTTGATGCCTTAGCAGCACGTATTTGGCGTGGACAAGGTGAGGAATTTTTACGCTCCATTACAAAATGGCATTTTGCGAACACCGAAAAAGCTCGGAAGTTAAAATAGATTTATAGGGGTTTCTGCAAGTTGATTTCTGCTTCGGACTGGAAGCTTTCCGCTCAGCCAGTAAGCCGCAACCCTCGCTAAAAGCGCGGAATGCCCGCGTCTTATGTGCTGTGCTGTCCCGCAGGAGTCTCCAGCCCTTTGCTCCAATCAGGTGAATCTATTTGCAAAGCTATTTCATGTAATGCTCATCAATAATATAAAAAAGACAAAAGGTATCTAGAGCGAACCTCTGGATGCCTTTTGTCGACATTCTGGCTGTCTCCGTATTCGAGACAGCTTTTAATTAGTATAAATTAACGTACTTCTGTTCCTTCAATTGTAGCAATGGCTTTCAATACTTTATTATGCGCAGCAACAACTTCTTCATCTGTTAACGTGCGTTCTGGATCGAAGTATGTGAGGGAGAAAGCAACAGATTTTTTACCTGCCTCCATTTTTTCACCTTCATAAACATCGAACACTTTAATATCCTTCAACAGTTTCACTCCTGCCGAACGAATAACCGTTACTACTTCACCCGCTGTTGTTGCACGATTCATAACAAGTGCGATATCACGAGACATCGCTGGGAAACGAGGCACCGGTTTATAGCCAAGTGGCGCTTCACTTGCATTGGCTTGTAGTAATGCTACTAGATTCATTTCCATCACGTACGTATCTTTTACACCCCATGCTTTTTGCTCCGCTGGATGTAAACCACCGATAATACCCACTTGTTCACCATCTAATAAAATGCTAGCGGTACGACCAGGATGTAAGCCAGCTACTTCTGCTTTCACAAATGTAATGCGCTCTGTTAAACCAAGCTTGCCAATAACACCCTCGATAATACCTTTCAAGACGAAGAAATCAACTTCTTTTTTCTCACCTTGCCAAGCATGATCTAACCATTTACCTGTTAACACAGCTGCTACATGCTCTTCCTCAAACGGTAAGCCCTCTGCTGTTTGACCAAGGAAGACAGAACCAACCTCGTATAATGCTACGCTATCCGCTTTACGTGCTACATTATATGCCGCCGCTTCGATTAAATGTGGAATTAAGCTTTGACGAAGTGTTGAACGTTCTTCACTCATTGGCATTAATAAACGTGTTACGGGCTCCGCTTTTAGTGCAAAGCGTTGTGATAACGCCTCAGACGTTAATGAGTAAGTAACTGCTTGATAAAGCCCCGCACCTTCCATAAAGTTACGTACAACGCGACGATTTGCTTGATACGCTGTCAGTTGTCCAACTTGGTTGGCACCTTCTGGTAAAGTCATAGGGATTTCATCGTAGCCATATAAACGTGCAATCTCTTCAACGATATCTTCCTCGATTTTAATATCTTGACGACGTGTTGGTGCATCAATGATTAATAAGCCATTTGCTGCTTCTACACCGAATTTCAAACGCTCTAAAATCGAAAGCATATCTTCTAATGAAATTTTCATGCCAAGACGTTCGTTAATAAAATCCGGAGAGACTACAACACGTACTGGTGTTTTATCTAATTCATCTACGATACAAGTGCCTTCTAACACTTCACCGCCAGCTAATTCAGCAAGCAATGCTGCTGCACGTTCAGCTGCAGGCACAACACGGTTAGGGTCAACACCTTTTTCAAAGCGAGCTGATGCATCTGAACGAAGACCTAAATTGCGTGAAGTTTGACGTACTGTTAAGCCATCGAAATAAGCAGATTCAATCACAACAGTCGTTGTAGATGCTGTTACTTCCGAATTGGCTCCACCCATTACGCCTGCAATTGCCACTGGCTCTTTGCCATTGGTAATCACTAAATCAGATGCCTTTAATGTACGCTCTTGGTCATCTAAAGTCGTGATTTTTTCACCTTCTGTTGCTTTACGCACAACAATTTCACCTGTTGCTAAGCTATCATAGTCAAATGCATGAAGTGGTTGACCATATTCCATTAAAATATAGTTTGTCACATCGACTACATTATTGTGAGGACGTACGCCAGCTGCCATCAAACGGTGCTGTAACCACATTGGTGATTCTGCAATTTTAACGTTTTTTACAACTTTCGCTACGTACATTGGGTTCGCTTGTAAGTCTTCTACACGAAGCTTTAGTAAATCCTCCGCTTTGTCAGAAGATGTGCTATAAGCGATTTCTGGGTACTTTACTTCCTCTGATAGAATAGCACCAACCTCATAAGCTACCCCTAACATCGAAAGCGCATCTGAGCGGTTTGGTGTTAAACCAAGCTCAAGCACTGTATCACGAAGACCTAAAAGCGCTAGCGCATCAGCGCCCACCTCTGCATCTGCTGGTAACACATAAATGCCCTCTGCATAAGCTTTCGGTACTACTTTCCCTTCAATACCAAGCTCTTGTAATGAACAAATCATACCGTTCGATTCGTGCCCACGTAGTTTTGCTTTTTTAATTTTAATGCCACCTGGTAAATGTGCACCTGGGCGAGCAACAATGACTTTTTGACCTGCATCCACGTTTGGCGCTCCACAAATAATTTGTTGTGGCACTTCTTCTCCAACATCTACTTGGCAAATATTTAATTTATCGGCTTCAGGGTGCTTTTCTTTTGATACAACATAGCCGACTACAATTTTATCCATACCGCTTGCACGGTCAATTACTGCGTCTACTTCAATGCCTGAGCGAGTAATTTTTTCTGCTAATTCTTCAGGCGCTAAGCCTTTTGTACTTACATAATCTTTTAACCATTCTAATGATACTAACATTTATAGTCCCCCTTACGCCTCTGTTCGCTCGAATTGTGATAAGAAACGTGTGTCACTTGTATAGAAATGACGAATATCGTCGACGCCATATTTCAACATAGCGATACGTTCTGCTCCAATACCAAATGCGAAACCAGAAACTTTCTTCGGATCATAACCAGCCATTTCAAGTACATTTGGATGTACCATACCTGCACCTAAAATCTCAATCCAGCCTGTGCCTTTACATACGTTACAACCTGCACCACCGCATTTGAAGCAAGAAATGTCCATCTCAACAGACGGCTCTGTGAATGGGAAGAAACTTGGACGCAAACGAATTTCACGGTCAGCACCGAACATTTTTTTTGCTAGTGTATCTAATGTCCCTTTCAGATCACTCATACGAATATTTTCACCAATAACTAAACCTTCAATTTGCATAAATTGGTGAGAGTGTGTTGCATCATCATTATCACGACGGAATACTTTCCCTGGACAAATAATACGAATTGACTCGCCTTTTTTCGCTTCCATTGTACGTGCCTGAACTGGAGACGTATGTGTACGTAATAATATTTCCTCGGAAATATAGAATGAATCCTGCATATCACGTGCAGGGTGACCTTTTGGTAAATTTAACGCTTCAAAGTTATAGTAATCCTTTTCCACTTCTGGGCCTTCTGCAATTTCATAACCCATACCGACAAATAAATCTTCAATTTCTTCAATAACGCGTGTTAAAGGATGACGGTTACCTACTTTAATAGCACGCCCTGGTAATGTGACATCAATCGACTCACTTGCTAATTTTTCGGCAATTGCCGCTTCTTCTAATACAGTCGCTTTTGTTTCTAACACTGCTGTAACATTTTCACGAACTGTATTTACTAAAGCACCCATTTTTGGACGTTCTTCAGCCGATAATTTCCCCATTCCTTTTAGCAAGTCTGTGATAGGTCCCTTTTTCCCTAAATAAGCGACACGCACATCATTTAATTCTTTTAAATTTGCTGCTGCTTCAATTTTTGCTAGCGCTTCTTGTTCTAACTGCTTTAATTGCTCTTCCATGTAAAAAACCTCCTTAATCATATAAATGCCCGCTTGCTCAAATGGCATAAAAAAACCTCGCCCCCAAAAAAGGGACGAGGACATATTCGCGGTACCACCCTAGTTATTGCGCGCTTTTGGTGCGCACAATCACTTCATTGCCATAACGACTCGATTGAAGCCGGCTTACCTTTACAGCATCTTTTCTTGCTGGTCCCGGTAGCTGCTCGCAGGATGAATTCAAAATTGCATTGGTTCGGCGCTGGCTCTCAATCTCCGGCCTACGCTCCCTGTCGTCCATTCACAATCTTTACTACTTCCTGGTCAAAGCATTTCCTTATACAGAATTACATTTTAAATGTGATTATACAATATGATACCACTTCAAATCAAGGGGCATCTGTGCAAGCTTGACTTTAGCATTGTTCTATCGACGTTGTTGGAAGGTTTACTTTACCGACGATTTACACTTGTTTATCGTTATTCCCTTCCATTATATACCGATTTTTATTTAACAAAGCCATATAACACAATACCTGTTGCAACAGCGACATTTAACGATTCTGCTTGTCCGAAAATGGGAATAATAATGTTTTGATCTGTCATCGCTAATAGTTGTGGATTAATGCCACTGCCTTCATTACCCATCATAATCGCAAATGCACCAGTATGCTGAATTTCATGATACACGACTGCATCCTCATCAAGAGCTGTCCCAAATACAGGTACACCATTGTCCTGAAGCATATCAATCCAATCTTCCAAATCACCGCGGATTACGGGAATATGGAAATGTGACCCTTGGGCAGAACGCAATGTTTTTGGGTTATATAAATCTGCACAACCTTTGCCTAAAATCACTGCATCCAGACCAGCCGCATCCGCTGTTCGGATCATTGTGCCAATATTACCTGGGTCTTGCACAGCATCGATGAGAAGTACCTTGCGCCAAGAAGCCATTGCATCTTCTTCTACCGCTAGCTGTTTGCATACTGCAAAAACTCCTTGAGAGGTCTCTGTTTCCGCAAATTCTTTTGCTACAGCTGCTGTTACTTCCACCATTGCTACATTGTCGATTGGCCATAGCAACGGTAAATCAACACCCTCGCGCACGATTAGCTGTAACACTTGATTCTTGTTTTTCAACGCTTCTTCTACTAAATGGAAGCCTTCCACTAAAAACTCACCCGAACGTTCACGCTCTTTTCGCGTAGTTGCTAGCTTTTTCCAATATTTCACTAACGCATTTTGCGTAGATTCTATTCTTTTCATCGTAGTTTGTACCGCCTTTATCCTATTTACTGTTCATTATTATACAGTAGAAAACCGCAAATTACATAGTCCAGTAAAACACAGTAAATTGTCAGAATTGTTTGCGTGCCAGTCACTCAAACAAACTCACTTTGTTTCTTCCGTTCTCTTTCGAAGTATATAAAGCCTGATCCGCCTTTTTCAAAATCGTCGCATCGGAATCGTTCTCGGTTGCTGTGGCAATGCCGATACTTATCGTAATTCTTCCTGTCTGCCATTGAGCCTGCTCAACCGTTTGACGAAGTTGTTCAGCAATAGTCCAACAATCATCGACACTGGTATCAGGTAAAATGATGACAAATTCTTCCCCACCATAGCGCGCTACTACATCGCTTGGACGAGCTTGTGCATCTAAAATTTGTGCCAATTGGGCAAGCACCTCATCTCCTACTTGATGTCCAAATGTATCATTGACCCTTTTAAAATGATCGATATCCAAAATTAATAGTGAGAAAGGGATCGCCGATTTCCTGAACATAGCAAGCTGTTCTTCAAGCTTTTCTTGAAAAAATCTTCTGTTTTTCAAACCTGTTAGCTTATCCGTAATGGAAAGTTCTACAAGCGTGGCATTCATAGATAGTAACTCTTCTTGTTTGTGCTCAATTGCCAAATGGATTTGCTTTAATTTTGCTAATGCTTGATCCTTTTCTAAATAAGCCGCCTCTAGTTGCTTTTTAGCCGCACGTAATTCTAATTCATAATCAATGCGCTTTTTCATCGGCACTAAAACGCAATCAATACATTCAACCTCTCCCACCGCATACTTCCGACCGTTCAACAGAAAAGGAATGGCTGTACCATTGTCATGCTTTAAACTGATGAATAATTCTTCCACATAATCGTACAAATTAATGGTCGGGTAAAAAAATGAATGAAAAATCATTTTGTTAGGCTTGGACATTAGAATTTCAATATGCTGGTGTAATATATCCACCCGTTCATAACCCATCCACTGCAGAAAGGTCTGATTCACCTCAATCATGATGCCATCAAGTGTAATGGCAATAAATCCACAAGGTGCATAGTTCAATCGTTTATCCATTTCTGATAATAATCCTTTCATTTTCCATTAAAGAAATTGTGTAATTAAGTCAATCGTTTCTTGCGGATGGCTAATATGTGGATAATGGCCTTTTGCTGTCATTAAACGCAACGTGCTAGCTTTTAAATGCTGATGTAGATATTCTGCAACTTCAATCGGAACGATACTATCATCCGAACATTGCATGATTAAAATAGGAATACTTGCCTTAGATAAGTCACTTCGATGATCCGATAAAAAAGTAACTTCCGCAAACTCCCTTGCAATGACTGGGTCTGCTGATTTAAATGTTTGTTCAAGCTCATTTGTAAATTTTGGAGACTCGGGATTATTCATAGCAATAGGCGCTAGAAAACTAGCCCAACCCGAAAAGTTCATTTCCATCATATCTAATATTTCCATAATGTCACTTAGTTCAAATCCACCAACATAGCCATCTCTATCATTTAAATAACGAGGTGAAGGGCCAATCATGATTAGCTTTTCAAAATAATCTGGGCGTTCAATGGAGGCTAGTAAGCCAATCATTGAACTAATAGAATGACCAATAAAAATGACCTGTTGCAGTTCAAGTGTCTCAATGATATCCAAAACATCCTGCTTGTAGCCCTGAAGTGACTGGTATTTTTGAGATTGATAGGCATTAAAATCAGAATTACCTGAACCAACATAATCAAATAAAATAATTTGATAGTGTTCCTCGAATGCAGGTGTAATATAACGCCACATATTTTGATCGCAACCAAATCCATGTGCAAATAAAATTGGTTGCTTCCCTTTGCCGATTATTTTCACATTATTGCGTACAACTACATCCTTCATCGCATTTACTCCCTCTAGAAATATATGTAATATCTCCATTTTGACGATGTATTCAATAATTATCAAGGGAAATAACGAGTATGAAATGAATAATAAAAGGCATTGTGACATAATTTTTTAATAATTTTGAAACAAAGGCTCTGGGTTTTTCCATTTTTGCTGTAAAAATAGCGCTTTTACAAGCGTATAAATTAGTAGCTAGTTACAACGGCAACCCCTGTGTAACAGCACAAAATGGAGGACATGCAAGCTACCGAGAAATCGCCTGTTTATCTTTAAAACATAGCAAAAAAGTGTTAGATTATAAGCGCTCAATCTAACACTTTTTCTCTTAGGTTCCAACTTTACTTTATAAGGGAACTACAGCCACTTTCGAATCGGAGGAATACTTTGCTGGAATCGAAATACATTGAATGGATCGTATTTGGTTTTCACTTCTCTCAACCGTCTGAAATTACGTCCATAGTATGCAGTTGGCCAGTTTTCAATCGATTGATCTGGAAAGTTCACATAATCCCCCATTGTAAACGGGGATAATGTCCTTCTTACATCTTCCACCCACTGAATATTTTCCTTTTCATCTTGAGTTTGTTCCCATGAAGTGATGTACTCTTGGGCAATAAGAGCATCGCGATAGTAATAGGCAGTACGGTTTGGTGCAATGTGGCTAACAGCACCTCTAAGCGATTGGTGCCAGATGCTCGCATTTCTGTTAGGTGCATTTGCTAAAAATTGCTTCATAGTCAAGATGGCAGCATGCGGAAATGGTTTTTCAATAAAGGAACCTGATCTTTTACGGAGTGCCGGCTGGTTACCACTCGGAACATCAAAAAATCGAACTGCTTTCATATAAGGCACTTCTTTTATCCATAGATCCGTTGGTGACCCGCTTTTTCTTAATGGTCGTAACAGCTTTTTTAATTCTGATGGTGCGCCAACAAATATACCTTGCACAACAACTTCCCCCACTTCCTTTGCTTTTAACTCTATTTGTGAGGTTAAACGTTCATCTGTAAAAGGCGCCCATTTTTGCCATGCATCAAAAGCAATCTCAAAATCATCCCAGTCCCATGAAATATGGAAAAGAGACACTTTCGCTATAGGATGTAACTTAAATGTAAGTGCTGTAACAACTCCGAAATTCCCCCCACCGCCACCACAGCTAGCCCAAAATAAATCACTATTCATCTGCCGATTTGCTCGAATCAGCTCCGCTCCTTGATGGCCACTCGCTCCAACCATTTCAATTTCCATTAATTGATCGCAAGTAAGCCCAAAAGGACGAGAAAGCATACCGATACCTCCACCAAGCGTTAAACCCACAATTCCTACACTACTTTCAGTTCCTCCTGGAATTGTCATACCATGTTCCCATAATGTACGGTATACTTGCCCTAAGTTCGCACCCGCCTCAATGCGAGCAGTTCCATAATCTAAATTAATGGTTATGTCGTTCATTTCACTCACATCAATGACTAGACCGTGATTGATTAAGGAATAATTTTCATAACTATGACGCCCACTCCTTATTCGGAAGTCCTCATTATTTTCCCTAACCCATCTTAAAGCGTTCACGACATCTTTTGTCCTTTGGCAAAAGACAATTTTACTCGGGAATTTTGGCAAACTTAAGTTATTATTTGTCCTCGCTTCATCGTAATCTGGATCACCTGGACTAACAATTCTTCCTGTGAGCTTTACTTTCTTCAACATACAGCCCCTTTCTCCAATAATGCAATGTGCATGTACTATACTATGTATATTTAATGAGGAAAAAATATGCATTTTAAAATGGGAAAGAATGAAAAATAACATGGCATTTCATCATCAGCTATCCATTTTGTTTCATATGATGCATTAACAAAACCTATTAGGGGGAGAACAATGTTAATACATGTAGTTAGTGCGGGTGAAACATTATGGCACATTGCAAACCGTTATGCTGCGCCACTGCAAGCAATTACTCATTTAAATGCGTTACCTAACCCAAATCAATTAATAATCGGACAATCACTCGTTATTCCTTCTGCTTACACAACGCATATCGTCAAAAAAGGTGAAACATTATCGACGATTGCCAAACAATATAACATATCAATGCAATCAATTATTCATATGAATCACCTTACGAATCCAGATGTTTTAACACCTGGAACAAAACTGATTATTCCGCCCATTACACATACTGTACAAGCTGGCGAAACATTATCACAAATCGCTAGCAACTATGGTACAACTGTTCAAGCGATTGTAGAAGAAAAATAGCATAACAAACCCAAATATGATTTATGTCGGTTCACAGTTAGTTATTCCTAGAGCCAAGCCTACTATTGAAGTTAATGCTTATACGTATCAACCGCCTGAAGAAGCTGTTCAGTCATTGCATGCAATCGGTCATCTTCTCACTTTTTTTAGCCCGTTTGCTTATATGATAGAGGAAGACGGTACATTACAACCGATTAATGATCAAGCAATGATTGACGAAGCACAATCGCAAAACATCCTACCAATGCTAACTATTACAAATTTTACGTCTACAGAAAGCGGCTCCAACTTAGCCCATATTATTTTATCTAACGAACAGTTACGTGTAAAAGTGATGGATACTATCTTACATGTGATGCAGGATAAAGGCTATAAAGTGTTAAACATAGACTTTGAAAACGTTCTACCAACAGACCGAGAACTATACAACCAATTCCTTCAATTAGCCGTTGATCGTCTGCACCCGCAAGGTTATTTAGTATCAACTGCACTTGCTCCAAAAACAAGGTCTTCTCCAGCAGGGTCAACATATGAAGCATTTGATTATGAGGCTCATGGCAAAATTGTGGATTTTGTTGTGTTAATGACCTATGAATGGGGCTATCGCCTTGGACCTCCACAGGCCATTTCGCCCATCAATGAAATAAAGAAAGTTGTAGAATACGCTCTAACAGTAATACCCGCTAATAAAATTTTTTTAGGCTTTCAAATTTATGCGCGAGATTGGCTAGTTCCTCATGTCAAAGGGCAAGAAGCAGAAACCTTTAGCCCGCAAGAGGCCATTAGAAGAGCCAAACAATTTGGCGCTACTATTCAATATGATCGCACTACACAATCACCATTTTTCCGCTACGTTGATCAGCAAGGAAGAAATCATGAGGTTTGGTTTGAAGACGCCAGAAGCGCACAAGCTAAATTCGATCTACTCAAGCAGTATCATCTTCGTGGTGTGAGCTATTGGGCTTTAGGTTTTCCATTCCCTCAAAATTGGGCACTATTAGAAAATGATTTCTCTATAAAAAAATAAGGACTACTACTAGAATTTCCCGAAACGCTATCTTTCATAAGCTTTTATGAATCTTTGCCAAACCTTTTGACATTCCTTCATGAATTTCTTACGTTTCCCTAGTATTTCCCATGATAAAAATAGCACTTGAAAGCCATATTAAGAAATATCAAAACTGAAAGGAGACAGCACACATGGGAAGAGATAATAAACAAGGGAAAAGCCAAAATAAAGGCTCATTACCACAGACACCAAAAAACCAAAAAATCGCACCTGATAAAGTAAAAGAAGAGTTTTCCCAAGAATTCACAGAACTTATTAATGCTGTGACGAAAAACAAGCAAAAAAAATAAGGGGGTATTCAATTGGAGTATCAACGCGCACAAGAAATTGTTGCCTCTCCATCGGAATATGAAGTGAGCTACAATGGCGTTTCGATATGGATTGACAAGCTACATGATGATCGCAAAACAGCCACTGTTCATTTACGACGCTCGCTAGAAGAACGCTCTGAAGTCAATATTTCAGAACTGAAAGAAGAATACCTCGTTCATTAAAAAAATAAGGACTCCCCAAAAATCCGCATTGTACTTAATTAGATGCAACCTTGTTGCAGCCTAATTAAGTCAAAGCGGATTTACCATTTTCATTTACTATCTTTTTAAATGCTGTATTCTTCCCCGTATTTAAAACGCTCTAAAATATCATTTGCATGCATATGTAAGTCATTAAACGTTGTTGCAAGCTGTTCAGCTGAAATAGGCTTACTAAATAAATAACCTTGTATATAATCGCAATCCCCTGCAACAAGGAAAGCAAGTTGTGCAATTTCCTCTATCCCCTCAGCGACAACTTTTAAACGTAAATGCTTTGCCATTGAAAGGATCATGGATACAAGCGCTTCATCATTTGGGTCATGTTGAATATTATGTACGAAAGCACGATCAATTTTTAAACAGTCGATTGGAAAATCTTTTAAATACGACAAAGACGAGTAACCTGTCCCAAAATCATCGACAGCTATTTGAATCCCTAGTGCTTTTAATTCATGTAAAAGCTGCGTCATTTGATCTATATTCATTGTCATACTTTCTGTAATTTCCAATTGAAGATAGCTTGGTTCCAACTTACTTCGTTGTAAAATCTCTCTCACCATTTGTACTAAATCTTGCTGAAATAATTGGCCAAGAGATAAATTAACAGCAACTTTCATTGGCGGCAAACCTTGCGCTTCCCATGCTTTTACTTGCAAGCATGCTGTTTCAAGAATCCATTTTCCCAGAGGAATAATAAGCCCTGACTCTTCTGCTATCTCGATAAACGTATCAGGTGGGACAAGTCCACGCTCTGGGTGACGCCAGCGCACTAGCGCCTCGACTGATTCTATTTTTCCTGTTTTCAAGTTAATTTGTGGCTGATAAACCAAATAAAACTCCTGTCGCTCGAGCGCCCTATGTAACTCCTGCTCTAGTAAAATACGATCTGCCACACCGGTTGACATATGCTGTTGGTAAAAAAGAAGTCGTTGCGGTAATTGACTCGCTTCACGCATCGCTAGCTGTGCATGCGTCAATAATTGTTCAGCCGTACAATTGGCGTCATTGAATGCAATGCCAATATTGACATTGCCTTTTAATGAAAAAAGTTGTACTTGCAGCGGCTGATTCATAACGTTTTTTAAATTCAAACAAAACTGGATCAATTCTTCTTTTGTTTGTACATGATGAATAAAAATGACAAACTGGCTCTCCCGTAACTTTGTGGCAAAATAATGGGGTGGTAGCATCGCTTGAATTCTTTCAGCTACAAGTTTCATCATCTTATTGGAATAACTAATGCCTAAGGAGTCACTAATAGTTGCTAGACGATCAATTTCAATGGAGATAATGGCCTGTTGTTGCCTACCATCCTTATGTAGCTTCTCCTTTAATGTTTTTAAAAGAAGACGCTCATTCGGAAGTTGGGTAATATCATCATGATAAGCTTGAAAAGTTAGCTCCTGTTGCGATTGTTCCAAGTCTAGCTTAATTTTTAATAGCTGTTGATAGGGCTTTTCAACTGACGTATAGTAAATTGCCTTTAGAAAAATATAATACGCAAAAAATTGATAAAAGAGTGCAGCGAACATCCAAATACCACTGAAGTTATAGCTACAAACAAATAACAAATCACTCAAAATCAAATAAGCAGACCCACTCATTAGCCATCCAGTTTGTTTTGGTGCCTCCTTATAATGCTTGCTTAAAGAATAGATTGAAACACCTTGTAAAACCGCAGTCAATAATTGCGCGCTATTTTGTATTGTTGTCACTAATGGGCTATCATCAATAAAAGGCTGTGCCTTATACAACATGATGAGTACCAGTGCAACAGATAAAACCGCAATGCCATAAGCAATCCTACGATGTGCCAACGTTAACTTTTTTCTAGGCTTTACAATCATTAGTAATACACCAATTATTAAAGCAAAGCGCATGAAAATCTGTATCCAAACGCTTAGTAACATTATGTCTAGGCTTTGAGAAACTGCTAAGACAATGTTCGCAATTTCTAACAAAGCAACAACAAAAAATATACTACCTATGTATAATGTTTGATTTGATAATAGCTGTGAAAAGATTAACCATGAATGAATAGCAATGGTCATAGTAAATACAACGATAAAAATTTTCATGATTAAACTTAAATAAACAAAGCTACCCTCAAAAATAGCAAAAAGCTGATGGTTAAAAACGATTAGTGGTAGTAATAGTAGCAACGGTATCGCACTAAATCCAAGCTCCTTTTTGTCTATAACTATATTATTACGCGCGTTTTCCAATACTAACCCTCCATACCAAGTTATACTCATTTTAAATAGACGGGTATATATACCCATTAATTCATAGTAACGACATTGAAATTGTATATATCTTAGACTTCTTACAAATCATAGCACTTTTATTAGACTTTGTATGCATCAAGCGAAAGTATGCTAATATTCAATTTATTTTGATATTAGCATACTTTTACTATCTTTTTGTAGTAATTTCTTTATCGATGGTAGAGACTACGGAGCTTATATATCAGTCTTGTGCGTCTCTTTTTGACTGCAGCAACAGACAGAGATAGTTCTTTAGCTATTTCATCATACGTATAGCCTTCTAGGTAATAAAGTTGCAGTATCTTTCGGTCTACCTCTTTTAAATTACCCATGATTGTATCTACTAATAAACAAGCCTCTAGTCGGTTAATCTGTTCCTTCTGACATCTTATACTGTTTAATTTGTCGTCAGCTACAAATGTCACGTTGTCTTGGAATTGTTTATTCTTTGTCAGTTCTTTCAAAATTTCCCCTTTAACAGTTGAATAAATATATGCAGAAAACTGCCCGTTCGATGGATTGGCCTTTTGATAAGCTTTCCACACAGCAATTGCTGCAATATGGCGATAATACGCAAAGTCTTTGTAAATATGGCACTTTAATAAAATAGAAGTAATCATCGGTTGGACTAATTCTAATATTTCCTCAAATGGCTGTTGTGGCGAAAGAAGTTGTTTGTACTTGTCTTGTGACACTATTACTTTCCTAACGACTTGTGCACAGTCCATTATTCCTAGGTGATACTAGCTTAACGTGCGTCTACCAAATCGTCGACAAACGCTTTTATAAAAAATCATCAACGAAACTTTTAAAAAATCGCCTTAATTTAGCACAAATAATAAGAAGTATTTAAACAAATCATATGTTTTACCTTCATTTAATACATATTTCTTTTTTCGCTGGACACATTATGACTAAGGAGGCGAAATAGATGAATTTTCAAATAAGAGATGCCATTTCAGCAAACGTACATGGGCAATCCGCAGCAGAATTTAAGGATATAGTGCAAGATGCTATTTCACGTGGTGAGGAGCATCTACTACCTGGGCTTGGTGTATTTTTCGAAAAATGGTGGCAACAATCAACTGCTGAAGAACAAGATGCATTCGTTCAAAAGCTTGAAAAAGTATTTGCACACTGATTTTTTATGAACACTTCATTCCAATTCCACTAATCGCATGATAAATTAGATTTATCAGAAAGTTTGGAGGGATTGGAATGACTGTTGCAATAGAGCTACTAGTAAATCAACTTAGAGAGGTATTATCGGATGAGCAAGTGTCGACAAACGACACAATACGAGAACTACATGGCAAAGATGAATCTCATCATGCGATGAATTTACCTGATATCGTCGTCTTCCCACGTTCTACAGGAGACGTAAGTGCCATCATGAAAATCGCACATGCTAATCTTATACCCGTTGTCCCATTTGGTGTTGGCTCAAGTTTAGAAGGCAATGCTATTCCGATTGAAAAAGGGATATCTATCGATTTTTCTGAAATGAATGCAATTTTAGAGATTCGTCCAGAAGATTTATTAGTGAAAGTGCAACCAGGTGTGACACGTGCACAATTAAATAAAGAACTTAAAAAACATGGGCTACAATTTACGGTAGATCCTGGAGCAGATGCGACACTTGGTGGTATGGCTGCAACAAACGCCAGCGGTACGACAGCAGTTCGTTACGGTGTAATGCGCGACCAAGTACGGGATTTAGAAGTAGTACTTGCTGACGGAACTGTAATTCATACGGGCAACTTAGCAGCGAAATCTTCTTCTGGCTATCATTTGAACGGTTTATTTGTTGGTTCAGAAGGTACGTTAGGATGCTTTACAGAGCTGACATTGCAAGTTTACGGTATTCCAGAATTCGTGACTGCTGGCCGTGCTGTCTTTGAAACAGTGGGCGATGCTGTCAGTGCAGTAGCCGCATTATTACAGGCTGGCATCTCCGTTGGTCGCGTTGAACTAGTCGATGAAGCTTCTATTACACAAGTGAATATTTATAATGAAACAACGTATGATGAAAAACCTACGCTATTTTTAGAATTCCACGGCAACGATGCAGGTATGCGTGCAGATATTGAATTTGCTACAGAAATCTTTGAGGATTTCGGCTGTAAGAGTGTCCAATTTGAACAAGACAATGCAGCACGCAATAAGCTGTGGGAGGCACGTCATTCTTTAGCCTATGCATATATTCATGCGTACCCTGGTAAAAAACTAATGTCAACTGACGTATGTGTACCGATTTCAAAATTGGCAGAAACGATACTCTATGCACGCGAACAATTAAATACTGTCGGTCTAGTAGGAGGCATTGTCGGACATGTCGGAGACGGCAATTTCCATGCTCTATTAATGTTAGACCCAACGAATGCACAGGAACAGGCTCAAGCTGACCGTTTTAACGAACATATTGTACAGTATGCATTGCTTCGCGGTGGAACTTGTACAGGAGAACATGGTGTAGGGATTGGGAAGATGAAATATCAATCAATGGAGCACGGTGCCTCATTACTTGTTATGAAAAGCATTAAGGCAGCACTTGACCCACATAATATTATGAATCCAGGGAAAATTTTCAACTTGTAGTAGCGATATATTTTCACTTTCATTAATTGAGAAAAAACACGACCCCTCCAACTAAGGAGAAGGTCGTGTTTTTAACGTGATTAAAGGTGACAGGCACCTGTTTCACGTTCTGTACCAAGTGCACGTGGAACCATTGTTTCGACGAGATAATCTTCTTCTTCGTAAATGATTTTTTTCAGCTCAATGCCAAAAAACTCCTTCATCCGAGACTCTGTCATGACCTCTTGTACATTGCCGTAAACAACATCTTTTTCTTTCGCAGTCATTAGCACACGATCTGCAAGGTAAAAGGCGTGGTTCGGATAGTGTGTATTAATAATACAAGAGATTCCTCGCTCCTGTGATAAGCGTTTGATTGTTTGCAATATGACAATTTGCTTTTGAATATCTAAATGTGATTCAGGTTCATCCAAAATTAACACTTCAGGATTTGATACGAGCGTACGTGCAATTAAAGCCAACTGTAGCTCTCCACCACTAATTTCATTACATGATTTTTTAGCAAGGTGTTCTATTCCAATCGTCTTCAGTGCCATATGCGCCGCTTCCATATCCTTTGCTGAAGGCTGTGCCAATGTACTAATATACGGAGCACGCCCCATGACAACAAGCTCCTCTACTGTAAAACCAAATACCATCTTATGCGCTTGCGGCACATAACCGACCCGCTTCCATAGCTCTTTTCGATTCATTGCTGCAAGAGGTTTACCATCAATCATCGTCTTGCCTGTTTTCCACTCTAGAAGCCCTGTAATACACTTCAGCATGGTCGTTTTCCCCGCACCGTTCGGGCCAAGAATAGCCATTATTTCACCAGACGCTAAGGTGAAATGAATATCTTTAGCATATAAATTAGGCATTTTTGAACGACGTTGCTCATAATAATAATTGCCGCCGACCACTTCGATTTTCATCACCAGCCACCTCCTGAACGACGTAATAAATAAGCAAAGAATGGTGCACCAATAATAGCTGTTAAAATAGATAATGGAATTTCTGTTGCCGTTATTGAGCGTGCTAAATCATCAATTATTAATAAATACACACTGCCGATTGCAACAGATACAGGTAGAACATATTGATTGTTGTTACCAACAAGCATGCGTGCAACATGGGGAATAATTAAACCAACCCAGCCCACAATGCCCGCCACAGCCACAGAGGCTGCTGTAATAAGAGTGGCACCAAATATAACGAACCATTTTAAGCGCGCAACTGGAATCCCCATTGACTTTGCTTCATCCTCTGGCAATGTTAAAATATTTAATCGCCAACGCAGTACATACAAAATCAGAATACCTATAAGGATAAGCGGACCACCGATTAATAAATCCTTATAGGTCGCTGTGCCCAAACTGCCCATTAGCCAATAGGTAATGGCTGGTAGTTTTTCTTCCGGATCTGCAACAAATTTTATAAGGGAAATCAACGCATTAAAAAGTGCTGATGTAACGACACCAGCCAAAACGAACATAAAAATAGGCGCATTTTTTCTTGCTCCTGCCACTAAAAATGTAAAACCAATTGCACCCAGACCAAAAAGAAGTGCCATTATTTGTGCCGAAAAGTTTTGACCAAATAATAAAATCCCTAAAGATGCCCCAAAACCTGCACCAGCTGAAACACCTAAAATATCTGGTGATACTAATGGATTACCAAACATACCTTGGAAACCTGCACCTGCTATCGCTAAGCCCCCGCCAATTAATAGCGCAAGCAAAATACGCGGTAACCGAACATTCATAACAACGGTCTCTTCCATCTTCGTCCAAGTTTGTTCAAGTGGAAACACTTGTGATGTTAATATTTTTATAATATGGTCTAGCCCCACTTCAAAACGACCAACACCGAGTGAAACGATGGCTACAATTATTGGTAGCAACCATAACAATGCAACAATCCATTTTTTCATCTAACCATCAATCCTTAATATTTTGCCGCGTCAGAAGAAGGATTTAATATATCGTGAATTTCTTCATCTGTTACGTCAAATTCGTAGAAGTCTTTGTAATACGTTTTAATTTCATCTTCAATCCTATACGTAAATAACTCGGGGTGATTTTTTTGCGCCATCCATTTTAGCATGAGCGGTGCATCGCCACTTGGTGGGAACCAACGGTAAATACCGAGTGGAATTTTATAAACCTTGCCATCTTGCACAGCCTTTACTTGACTCCAATCCTGTCCATTTACTTTATTTTTTAGTAAATCCACTGGTTGTGTTTCGGTAAAGTTCGTAATGTAAATAATGTCTGGATTCCAAGCGTAAATTTGTTCCATGTTGACTTCTTTTCTTCCTTGTACATCTTGTTCAGCAACATCTATCGCACCCGTTGCATTTAGCCATTGATTGCCAAAAAATTTACTACCACCTACCGTAATGGATTTATCATTATGCATAAATAATATTAATGCACGTGGCTTATTCGCTTTTGTTACATCCTTCAATGTAGCATCAAGTTCAGATTGCACTTTATTACCTTCTTGTAAAAAACGGTCTGCCCGATTAGTCGTTCCTGTTATTTGACTCGTTAATGTTAGCCAACTGTTAAATGTTGCTAACGGTTCGGCAGCAGCCGCATCAATGGTTTGTACCCCAACAACGGGAATGCCCGCTTCCGTAATTTTATTTATCGAATTTTCATCGGTTGACGTTTCTACATACAATTGAGGATTTACTTTTAATAACTCCTCAATATTGACTTCCCCATTTTGAACAAATGACGTTTTCGCATGTAACACGTCGGGTGAAATTTTCGCTAAAATCGAGTTCTTTGCTGCATTATACGAATTTGGATGCATCCCTACTATTTCTTTTGTCGAGTTTGTCGCGACATACCATGTGGAAAAGTAAGGTAAAATCCCCCCTGTCACAACACGTTCGATTTTCTCTGGTATTGTTACCTCACGTCCTAATTGGTCTGTCACTATTTTTTCTTCAGCAGTTGTTTGTACTTCTGAAGCAGAAGAGTCAGACGGTTGCTGTGTCACTGCCTCTTCTTGACCATTACATGCTACTAGCATTGCCGTTAGTGCTAATGTTGCAAGATAACCATATTTTTTCATTGTCCTTCTTCCTCTCTAAGCCATTTGGCTATACCGTGTAAAAATGGTTTTGATTGATCAATAAACCCTAGCCCAATATGGAACATAGGATCCAATGTTGTAACAACTAATTCGCCATTAAAACTCACATCATCGATATAAAATAGCGAGCGACCGTCCGGAATATCTAGTAAAGACTGTGCTCCTTCTGGCGGTAAAAATGAGCCATGATAATGCCATTTCAAATCGCGTAGTGTGATGTATTTAAATAAAGGATGCGTCTTATTGTGCGCTGTCATAGGCAAGTCTCCACCATTTCGCACCCACCAGCTAAAATTCACTTCGGAGTCTTGCCAATCTATCGTAGGGAACCAATGGTCCAAAATTTCACCAAAAATAACTAGCCGTTTGCCTGACTCAATAAACGCTAAAAGCTGTGATTGATAACGCTTTAAATGAGGAATATCTAAACGACAAGATAAAATTAATGTATCGTAATTCGCTAAATCATAACGATGTAATTCCCGAATATGTAATTGATCATCGTATAAATAACGAAACTCCTCCTCTGCCAAAAAGCGATTTTGAAATGGCAATCCATTTGTGACAATGCCAATCATAATGCTTGACCTCCCTTTACCTGATTGCGTGCATATTCCGCCCGAATGCAAGCAAGCATTTGCACACTTAATCGACGAGAGCTATTGTCTTCGTCAATGAACACACGATAGATATCTGTGCCTGCACCAGCAAAAATCGTGCCATTCGTTGAATCATAATCAGCATAAAGAATAACTGCTCCGCTTTGGTCTGTCACAAGGATCTCTGCATGCAGCGGAATTTTTTCAAAATATCCGCGTGAAAAAAATCCCCTAACACCCTTGCGGTAGTTAATGTCATCTGCATCAATCCCCACAAACAATGGATGGGTAGGTTCTTTCATCACAATTTCACGATCCTTTAATGGAATCGGAGAACGCTTCCAGTTAGGAACACCAACTAACCAAGGTAACGAGGTCTCGGTGAGCGAAAAAATGACACCCCCTTGGTTTAAATAATGCTCTAGCATTGCTTTATGCTCTAACAAAAACTGCTCCTCCACTAAATTCGTTATAATAATGCCTGCATATGCACGTAAATCGGCATAAGGTAAATCGTATAAATATAAAAATGTCAATCCACGTCTGCGATCCTCATCCGATAATCTGGAGAATTGAATATCAATACCGACATAAGCAATTGGTTTCAAAACATCCACTACTTTCTTTTAAAATATATTGAAAATGATTATCATTTGCAATAGAATATACACTACAGTATATTAATAATGATTATCATTGTCAATTTGATTTTGTGAGCACTTCACTATATTCAATTATTTCAAGATATATTTTGGGTCAAAAATAATATAAGTGCATATTAATTGTTTTATTAATATTATTTCCAAAATGGACTAAACGATTAGTTATGTTACGAGGAGGAATTATGATGAGCATTTCATTTACAATGCTGAAGCTAGACCCAGGACATGCCTTTGGTGTCAATGGCCGTATGCAGAAAGATGTAGGTAATGAAGCAAAAATCGTGGAACAATATGATTTTCCATACGCGAATTTAGATAATGTGGACGTTCTTTTGATTCCCAATTTTGTGGATCAAGAATGGTTATTTTTACAGCGCGAAAAAATTGCTGCCTTTTTAGCAAGTAAGAAAATCGTTGTCTTTTGTGGGCATTTATTTCGACAATGGTTGCCAGGATGTGGTCCGTTTATGCCCCAGCACATCCAAAACTTTAAAGATTATGAAGTATTTCCGACTGGGCAATCAGTGATTTTCGAGGGAGTTTCAACTGAAGATATGACATTCAAAAAAGGGGTTGCAGGCTTTTTTGCTCGAGGCTATCATCATGCACCTGCAAACGCTGAAATTTTATTAACGTTTGCAAATGGCAAACCGGTTACATACATTGACCGCTTTTCTACAAATGGTACGATTTTAGTACATGCCGGCCGTGATTTACTTGGTTATGCAGATGAACATACATCAACAGATCGCATCCGCCCACAGTTTTTAGCATGGCTAGAAACAGAGGTTCATGCTTTAAAGGAGGATAATGGTCAATGAGAAAAATTGGCGTAATTTACAGTGGGAATGAAGCACATTATCGTACGTTCCACGAACCAAAATTTAAGCAATTTATTGCAAAGCTTATTTACCATCCAGATTTTTTAAAAACCGATATTGACGACCTCGATGTCCTAATTGTCCCCTCCCAATTAAACTATCAATTATTGTTAACAAGCGCTGCGAAAATCCACAAATTTGCGGAAAACGGTGGCATTATCGTTGCTTTTGGCCCACAACCTTGGAATTGGATACCTGCGCAGCAATGGGAAGAACGACCAACAAACTTCTGGTGGTGGCTTGATAAAGATGCTTCTAGCGGCTTAGTCCTGCAAAATCCAGCTCATCCATTGTTCAATGGTTACCTCACTTTAGCTGATTGTACATGGCATCAACATGGTGTTTTTTGGCCACCAGAGCATGCAGATATTTTAATTTCTACAGAAGACGGTGGTGCGGTGCTTTATATAGATGCACACTCCAACGCTGGAAAATGGATTATTACAACACTAGACCCAGATTTCCACTTTGGTTCCTATTTCATGCCCGCCACAGAAAGGTTTTTTGAAGGATTTTTCCCTTACCTTGCATTTGGAAAGATTTAAGCAACACCTAACAATACCCGCTGATTACTTTTCAGCGGGTTATTGGTTACAAATCATAGCGGAAGCTTTTCACCAAGATATCGCCTTTATAAAACTCTTTTGACTCGTCTCGGACAAAACCGAGTGATAAATAGAGGTTGATCGCAACTTGCATAATATCACCAGAATGTAAATAGAGAGATTGATCCTGACGCTTGCGAGCAAAGGCAAAACTTTCTTGTAATAATTTTTTAGCCACACCTTGCCCCCTCCCTTTCGGATGAACTGCTAATAAGCGTACAATCGTTGACTCAATACCAAGTTCAGGAAGACCGTATGCTTTTTCAGCATTTGTAAATAGTTGCAAGCCTCCTACAATTTCCTGCTCACGCTTTGCAACTAATATTGTCTCTGCATTTGGATTGCCAACAGACGACCGAATATCTTGTAAATATTGAGCCCAATGCGCTGGGTCTTTGTAATCTTTCTCATACTGCGCATAACTGTCCACTAGCACTTCCAAATAAGCTGGATAATCTTCTTGTCGTAAATGTTCAATAACAATTTGTGCTACTGTCATAAACAACACTCCTTTCACTTCTTTTTCGATTGAAAACTGGATAAGCACTCAAACGTTGAACAGCGTTCTTATTGCACACAACTAGATGCCTCCCTTACTATAAGCCGTCACCCTCTTTTCGATTTGGTGAGCAAACCATTCCACAACAATTGAAACACCCCAATAGATTAAACCGACTGCTATAAATGCCTCTAAAAACTTTAAATTAACTGAAGCCACGATATTCGCTGCGCCTGTTAACTCTTTAATTGAGACAAAAAATGCCAAAGAGGTCGCATGCAAAAATCCAATAAAGACATTTGTAAAATTCGGAATGGATTGACTAAATGCTTGAGGTAATATCAAACGTCGCATTGCCTGCGAAAAGGTTAGCCCAACAGCATACGCCGCTTCTAATTGCCCTTGTGGCACACCTAAAATACCGGATCGTATAATTTCTGATGCATAAGCCCCTGCACTTAACGTCAACGCTAGTAAGACCAAAAATAAAATTGGAATCGTATTTGACTGAAAATCCAAACTCAATGCTTGTGCCATTGCATCTACAACAATTGGTATTCCAAAGTAAATAAGCATAATATGCATAATAATCGGTGTGCCTCTGAAAAAAGAAACGTAAAAATTTAATAACGGTGCTAGTATTTTTAGTTGTTTTAGGCGAACAAAGGCGACGATGATGCCAATTAAAATACCTAAACAAACAGGTGTAAATGTCATAAACAAAGTTAAAGGCAACACCTTAAAAATTTCCTGTAAAGCGTGCCCTATAAAAGCTACATCGATAGTCATTATCCTTTCCCCCTAGCTCATCGCTACTTCTTTCATATAACGGTTGAGATAGCGTTCATTACGTTTCAATACCTTTTCCGCGAACAGCACAATCACATAATAAACGACTGATAGTGCCAAATAGATTTCTAATGCTCTTGTAGTTGAAGCAATCAGCGTTTCTCCTCGACCGACCATATCCATAACACCAATTGAAAATGCCAATGACGTATCCTTTAACGAGCTAACCATTGTATTCGCCATATTTGGAAAGGCGATACGTAGCGCCTGTGGCAAAATAATACGTAAAAATGCTTGCGCTCGATTTAAGCCGACAGCGTAAGCCGCTTCTAATTGCCCACGGTCAATCGTTAAAATAGCAGCTCTAAAAATTTCTGCAAACGAGGCAGCATTACTGAATGTATACGTTATGATGACAAAATAGATAGCATCCATTCTTGTTACATCAATATGAATCATCTTTAATAGAGCAGGTACACCGTAAAACACTAAAAACAACTGAATTAAAATAGGTGTGCCACGAATAAATGAAATATAAATCGTAACCATTTGTTTTAAAATTGGAATTTGTAATAGCTTTGGTATGGCAGCTACGAAGCCAAACAATATGCCAAAAACAATCGAAAAAAATAAGATCTCCAGTGTTACGGGTAAATATTGAAGCAATATCGGAAGTACATTCGCTATTAGCATCCAGTCAAAATCATTGCCCATACTTCCCTCATCCTCTCCTATGTGTTAGAAATCTACAGTATAGTCATCACCTAACCACTTTTTACTAAGCTCGCTAATTACGCCTTCTGTTTTAAGCTCTCTAATCGCCTCATCAATACGCTCCTGTAAAGGTACTTCATCTTTGTTTAGTAAAAAGTAAACTTTCGAGTTTAATAGTGCGTCACCCACTACTTTTTGTTGAGCTTCATTGCTTTCGTTATAGTACTTCACTGCAAATGGTGTTGTAATAATTGCATCAAGACGGCCTGTCGCAAGTTGATTATTAACATCCACTGATCCAGAGGAGTACACAATATTTGCCCCTAAATTATGCTCTTTATTATATTTTTCAATAAAAACAGCAGAGTTGCTCGTTGGCGACACACTTACATTTTTGCCTGTTAAATCCGCAATCGATTGGATGTCATTATTGTCCGCATTGACCGTTACTTGTAATGGAAATACATTATATGGCTCCTTGTTAAATAGAAATTTTTCCTCCCGTTCACTATTGACCTCCATCTGATGTGCGATTAAATCAATTTTCCCTGTTTCTAAACTTAGTAATAAGTTTGAAAATTCCATTGTTTTAAATTCAAAATTATACTCCGGTAGCTTTTTATCAATCGCTCTTACAAGCTCAACATCGTAGCCTGTTAAATTCCCCTTATCATCAAGGAAGCAAATATTAGGAAATTGCGTACCTGTTCCAACCAGTATTGTTTGAACGTTATTTTTACCTTGTGCTTTCGCATCTTTACTACTATCTATTTGTGATTTTTCTGTACTTGAGCAAGCCGTTAACAATAACATAAGTACACATGTTAAATAAAACGTTAATTTCCTCATCGTATCACTCCCTTTCCTAAACTTGCGATGGTAAATGAATAGCAAGTGCTGTCTTAATATGTTCAAGTCCAAGTTCTGTAACGGCTTTGTACACCCCATCCTCACTTGAACCAATCTCTACTACTGGCACATAGCGTACGCCATACTTTGTATCAAGAATGTCACGAAAAGCATCGTTATGTGTAACATCAACTGTTCTATAGGTAATTCCTTGCCCTTGTAAATAGGCTTTAACTTCATCACAATAGCTACAACCTTGCTTTGACCATACAACTACATCGATCTTTTTTACCATGTTTGATAATCCTCCTTAACTTACTGCTTCATGTTGTTGTAAATGTAAATTTACTGGACTTAATAGTTCAAATGATCGCTGTCGTTCAAATGCCTTTAAAATCGGTGTATGCACAATAAACTCATCAATTTGATATTGCTTGTGAAAGGCATCCAATGTGGCTTTTATCTCTTCAGGCGTACCGTATAAAATATCAGCATCATACTGCTGTACAGTGAACGCTTCTCCTGATTCCTGCCCAAATTTTTCTGCTAATTCCACCGATTGTAGTGTCAAACTACGACCACTTGCCAAATGTACTTTCGTAATTTTTTGTTCTCCTACTAATGCCTGTGCCTCCTCTTTTGTTGGGGCGGCAAAGGCGGCAATTGATACTGCAAAATGACCATTTGGGAAATGCGTGCGATAGGTCTTAGCCGCTTCCTGTAAAATTGCCGAATCACTATTGATAAAGCGAGCAAAGACAAAGGCAATGCCAAGCTTACCTGCAAGAGCTGCACTTTGAGGGCTTGCACCAAGTAAAAATAACGATGGTTTTACTTTAGGAATAGGTGTTGCCTGAACATCTTTTAGTTCATGCTCTGATGGTAACGCGTTGTCCATTAATTGCTGTAAAAACGTTAGTCTTTCCTCAAAGTCCTCCCCATTGTTCAGCGTGCCAAATTGCAATGCCTTTGTAGACAATGGTAGACCTCCTGGTGCTTTTCCAATGCCCAAATCTACTCTCCCTGGTTCTAACGTTGCGAGCACATGGAAATTTTCTGCCACTTTGTATGGGCTATAATGTTGTAACATAACCCCACCTGAGCCAATACGAATTGAGGTCGTTTTTGCAAGTAAATACGATACTAAAACTTCTGGTGAAGTGCCTGCTAATGTATCGGTATTATGATGTTCTGACACCCAAAAACGCTTATATCCTAACTGCTCAGCTCTTTGTGCTAAAGCGACTGTATTTTGCAATGCTTGCTCGTTTGTCGCATTGTCGATAATTGGACTTTGGTCTAAAATGCCTAAAGAATAACTCATACAATACCTCCTCGAAATATATTTATTCAAATAAGTTTACTTGGTTTTTAAACAGACTGTGTGACATAACGGCTTTCTTTAAATGGTAATCCTAAATTACCTCGCAATGTATCTGCCTCATATTGCTCTCTGTATAGACCTCGTGACTGCAAAATGGGTACAACTTTATCGACAAAATCATCAAGTGCATCAGGCACTGTTACAGCTACAATAAAGCCATCCGCTGCTTCTTTTTCAAACCATTCCTGTACTAAATCCGCAATGTGTTCAGCAGTACCAAAAAATGTCGTTTTCGGTGTAGCTTCACGTAATGCTACTTGACGAAGTGTGAGCCCTTCTTCTTTAGCATAGGTTTTAATATAATCTGTCGTGCTACGGAAGCTATTTGCTCCAATGTCACCTAGCTCTGGGAATAATGCATCCACATCATACTGAGTAAAATCATGATGATCAAAATAACGACCAAGATAGGCAAGTGCACGTTCAATGGAAACAAGCTCTACTATTTCCTGATACTTTGCCTCGGCTTCTTCGATTGTGTCCCCGATAATAGGTGATATTCCTGGGAAAATCTTCACTTCATCAGGATTTCGTCCAACTTCTGCAACCGCCGTTTTTACTCTTTTATAAAACTTCTGTGCTTCTTCGAGCGATGCACCATGCGTAAATATGGCATCCGCATCCTTTGCGGCTAAGCGGATACCTGCATCCGAGGACCCTGCTTGGAAAATAACAGGTTGCCCTTGTTTTGAGCGCGCAATATTGAGTGGGCCTTGTACCGAAAAGTATTTCCCCTTATGTTGTAAGGTGTGTAGCTTTGCTGGATCGAAAAACACGTCATTTTCCACATCTGCTATAAAAGCATCATCATCCCATGAGTCCCAAAGTCCCTTTGTCACCTCTAAGTATTCCTCAGCAATTTGGTAACGTTCCGCATGGCTAGGATGCTGGTCAATCGTTTTATTATAATTTAACGCCGTGCTCTCTAATGGCGTCGTCACCACATTCCAACCTGCTCGCCCATTGCTAATATGATCGAGTGATGCAAATTGTCGTGCTACCGTAAATGGTTCACTATATGAAGTGGATACCGTTCCTACAAGTCCGATGTGATTTGTTGAAACTGCTAGTGCCGATAATAACGTTAACGGCTCAAAACGATTTAAAAAATGAGGGATTGACTTTTCATTAATAAATAAACCATCTGCAATAAAAGCTACATCAAACTTCCCTTGTTCCGCCTTCTGTGCTTGTTGTATATAAAACGGCAAGCTAACACTTTGATTGCTTGCTACTTTTGGGTGTCGCCAGCTTGAAATATTGCCACCTACACCATGAATAATCGCCCCAAATCGAATTTTATCCTGTCTCACCATACCTGTTCTCCTCCTTAAAAATTTTTATTTTACTAAGCTTAGTGGTTAAGTATGTTTTGAGTTAAAAAATAATATTTCACTTATGCTGTCAAGCAGACATGCATAAATAAAATAGGATTGAGGAAGATATTACCGTTCATTAAACAATTATGCAATAGGTCTTATAATAGAAAAAATTTTTTGAGCTATAAATTTTTTTATCATGAAAATGTTTGGGTATTTTCAAACTGAATAGCTGTATTTAGAATATTGTCCCAAAAAGCAGGTTCCAGTGTATCTTTCTTCAAATAAGTTAAAAAAATATGCTGGTTCATATCGAGTAAATGCTTCACATCAATCTCAACAAACTCGCCACTTTCAAGCTCGTTTTTCACACATAGATGTGGCAAAAAGCTCATATAACCTTTCGTTCGAATAAATGCCTTCGCTACTTCTAAATGGTCTGTTCGCACTTCAATATTTGCCGATACGCCTTCTACCTCGAACATTTTATGGACATAGTTCCAATCAAATGCGCCACATTCAAAAAACACCATTTTTTGCTGCGCTAATTCTTTTGCCTTTAAAACGACTCCTTGTGTCAAAGTATGGTCCCGATGCATAACGAGCTTTACTGCATTGCTTAATAACAACTCATTGCATACTCCTTGTCGATGCACATATTGCATAAACCCTATATCAATTTGGTGACTCTGTAATTTTTCTAACAGGATTGTTGTAGGACCTGTGATGATTTGAAAGCGCATGTGAGGAAAGCTTTCCTTCCATTTAGGTAAGGCATATGCCAAAAAATATTGGGCTGTCACACCGTTCGTGCCAATACATACTTCATTTGTTGTTTGCGTTTCCTGCAATTGCTTTTTCCCTTGCTGAAATGTTTGCACAATCTGTGTGGCAAATGGTAAAAAATCTTTTCCTTTCTCTGATAAAATGACACTTCTTGCATCACGATAAAATAATTCAACGTTTAACTCACGTTCCAATGATTTGATACGAGCTGTAACTGTTGGCTGTGATAAAAACAATGCATTGGCAGCCTTATGAATGCTTTTATAATGGACAACATATAAAAATGCCTCGATATGATCAATGTTCAAATAAAGCCCTCCTAAAATTTCGTATTGTTCCTATTATATAGATATCCATCAATTTTCTCTATAATTGATTGGAAAACTATGTTATTATCAATAACCATTTGAATAAAAAAAAAGCAACCCAGCGTCTCCCAGGTTACTTTCACTATGTAGCGATGAGGTCATCCATCTTGACAACGTACATCGCGCGCAGCTACATCCCTCTGTCTGTATGCCGCTTTATGTTATTCACAGATGACACCCACTGTTGTCAATGTGAACTCTCTATATAGCAACTCTCCATAAGAAAGTCATCTAGCCTAACGTTAAGCCATAATAGAAGCTAGAACAGCTTTTTGAGCATGAAGTCTATTTTCTGCTTGCTCAAAGATGTAAGAATTAGGGCCATCTATAACTGATGTTGCCACTTCTTCTTCGCGATGAGCTGGTAAGCAATGTAAGAACATATAGTCTGGCTTTGCATGTGCAACAAGTTCATCGTTGATTTGATAACCAGCAAAATCTTGTAAACGTTTTGCAGCTTCCTCTTCTTGCCCCATTGATGTCCAAACATCTGCGTATACCACATCTGCATCTTGGACTGCTGTTACAGGATCATTTGTAATCGTAATGGTACTACCGTTTTTCTCTGCAATCTTTTGTGCTTTTGCGATAACTTCCGCATCGCATTCATAGCCAACAGGCGTTGCAACAGCTACATGCATCCCTACATGTGCAGAAGCAACTACTAATGAGTGCGCTACATTGTTGCCATCTCCAACATAGGCAATTTTAAGACCTTGTAATTCACCTTTATTTTCAAAGATTGTTTCTAAATCTGCTAATGCCTGACAAGGATGATAAATATCCGTTAAACCATTAATAACAGGGATCGTAGCATGCTCGGCTAGTTCTTTAACCATTGCATGAGAGTTTGCACGAATCATAATGCCATCTAAATAACCTGATAACACATGTGCAGTATCATAAATTGATTCACCGCGTCCAATCTGCAAATCACGCGCATGCATAAACATACCTTTACCGCCCAATTGTTCCATGCCTACTTCAAATGAAATACGAGTACGCGTTGAATGTTTTTCAAAAATCATTCCGAGTGTTTTACCTTCAAGTAATTTCGGACATTTACCTTCTTTTGTAATTATTTTTAGTTGAGACGATAGTGCAACTAACTGTTGAACTTCTTCACTTGTATAGTCTAGCAAAGTTAGTAAGTCTTTCCCTTTTAAGCTTGACACTAACTTTAACTGTACCTCTTCTAATAATTTCATAGCCTTCGCTCCTTGCTTTTGTTACTGTTGAACTTAGTATACACATGCATAAATATAAAATCAACTGAATTTTTATGTTTATTTTCAAAAATTAGAATTCATCAGTTATTTGTGACAAAAATACGTCTATTTGAATATTTATGCATACGCAACGTATTGTCAACATACTACTGCCGTAGTTACATTGATAATCATTTCATATAACCTGTTTTGTTGCCATAAAAAAAAGAGCCTACCCGAAGGCCTGCTCTGGTCACACTTATGCAGTTATTTAAAGCTATTCTAAAATATTCTACTACTCTTCGGCATCACTTCGATATTCTAAAATATCGCCAGGCTGACAGTCTAACGCCTTGCAAATCGACTCTAAAGTAGTTAATCGAATTGCTTTTGCCTTTCCATTTTTTAAAATAGAAAGATTCGCCATTGTTATGCCAACCTTTTCCGAAAGCTCTGTTACGCTCATTTTTCGTTTAGCTAACATCACATCGATGTTAATAATAATCGCCATATCCTCAACCTCACACTATTCAATCATTTTCCGATTTTATGTCTACGATTTCTTTATACAAGTGTTTGGGAAAACCTCAGATTGTGATGACACTCGAATGCCAGCAGTTCCACTCAATCACCTTTAATAAATATCGCAACAACGAGAATTCCCGCTACAACAAAAGCACTGATAACAATAGCACAGAACTTGATTACTTTTAAAGCCTTAACTGATACTTCTGAACATGTCTTGTTCCTAGCAATGCCAAGCAACAGCTTATATGCATTACTATAAAGCAAATACATAAGTTGCTCCGAAAAAGCGTTGGTAATGCTAAGTTACTTTCCTCAAACAACTAAGTCGTTTTCGGATTTAATTTCGACCGCTTCTTGTAAAAGTCGTTGAAGAACAGCAGCAAATACTGCTATCACCATAGAGGCAAATGGTACAAGCAATCCAACAAAAATCACACCTGGTGCATCGTCTTTCTCAGCAAAAAGGTAAAAAAGTGGCAAAATCAGGACATGTAAACTACTAATGATAATGGCACAATATTTAATCTTCTTTAAAGATTTTACAGAAAGTTCCGAGAAGGCTTTGTTTTGATCAATGTAGCGTAATAGTTGAAACGCCTGATACAAAGCAAAGTAAAACGGAATGGAAGATGCATACAAAATAATCGATACGATATATTGTATTGAAGAAAACGCAGGTAATAACTTTTCTGAAAGCGTCCCTAGTTCCGGTACCAGCAAAATACACAGTGCTAAAACTGGGATAGCCATAAGTATGACCGCTATTTTTAAAAACAAAGTTGTTGCTATTTTCATAAAAACACCTCATTGGTTTATATTCAATATGATTTTAATACAATATTTATCGTATTACAATAAATAAACATTGATTTCCATTTCACAATCCCTTTCTATCCACTGCAAGAAGATCCACCCGTATCTCTAGGGCATGCTAAAATATAAAAAAACCTTCTAACAAATTGTTAGAAGGCTAAACTGCATTATAGCATGATTAATCAAATGTTATTTTGTTTACTGCATCGCGGTCTAATTTTTTGATCACTTCAACCATTAACTTCACAGCGTTATCGTAGTCATCACGGTGTAAAATCCCTGCGTGTGAGTGGATATAGCGTGTCGCGATACCGATTGATAAAGCAGGTACACCATTAGCTGTAACATGGATAGAACCAGCGTCTGTGCCGCCACCAGCCATTGCTTCAAATTGATATGGAATGTTATTTTCATCCGCCACATCTAAAACAAATTCACGTAAACCACGGTGTGAAACCATAGATGCATCGTAGACAACGATTTGTGGACCTGCACCCATTTTACTAGTCGATTCTTTCGGTGTTACCCCTGGCGTATCACCTGCAACACCAACATCAACAGCAAAACCGATATCTGGTTGAATTTTATGAGTTGCTGTTTTCGCACCACGAAGACCTACTTCTTCTTGTACGTTCCCTACAGAATATAGGATATTTGGATGTTTTTCATCTTTTAATGCCTTCATGACATCAATGGCAATCGCACAGCCAATACGGTTATCCCATGCTTTTGCTAATAAATACTTCTCATTTTTCATTACATTGAATTCGAAATAAGGTGTTACCATGTCACCAGGACATACTCCCCATTCAAGTACTTCTTCTTTAGAAGCAGCACCCACGTCGATAAACATATCTTTAATGTCTACTACTTTGTTACGTACATCGGCTGGTAAAATATGAGGTGGTTTAGAACCGATTACCCCAATAATTTCTTCACCTTTGCGTGTTGTAATTGTCACGCGTTGCGCAAGCATTACTTGGCTCCACCAACCACCCACTGTTTGGAATTTGATGAATCCTTTATCATCGATTTGAGTGACCATAAAGCCTACTTCATCTAAATGGCCTGCTACCATAATTTTAGGGCCGCTTTCATCGCCTACTTTTTTAGCGATGACGCTCCCTAAATGATCTGTTTCTACAGCATCTGCGTATGGTGCGATGTATTTTTTCATAACTTCGCGTGGTGCACGCTCGTTACCTGCAATGCCGTTCGCATCTGTTAAATCTTTAAACATTTGCAAAGTTGAATCTAGTTGTGTCATCCTTTTGCCTCCTACATCTTGTATCCCCTCTATTATACTTCGTTTACCGAAATATTCCTAGTGAGTCGTCTGAAAATTGATGTTTTTTTTACTTTTTAGTCTAGTAAATTAATAGCCACTTCGTTGGCGATTATAATTTTCTTCGTTTTTTTCAATATACGCTGACACAACATCCTCAAATGTAAAACCGAGGTTATATGCAAGTAACCCATAGCATTGCCAAATTGCTGCATAACTATGCTCTGTTGGGTGGCTTATAAATGTTAATATATAGTTTTGTGTCATTAAAAATGTCTCAGTTAAATCACGCTTATCTTCCACAACTGGCCATTTTTCTATAGCCGTATAGCCTTTAAGTAGCCCTAGCGATAAAATAAAGTGAATTGAATCCACATACTCCTCTAAAATTACTTCGCGCGCTGATGGTCCTTTCGTACTCCAAAACTTAAAGCAACGTGTTTCATTGGCAAGCTCCGCAAGCTCAACCATTAATGCCAAACCTTTCTCTTTAAAGACATCGTGTTCAATATTTTGTGTTTTTGCAATAAAATCATCAAGTTCTTTTTGCATCGTAAATAATTGTTGTAAGTTCATTTTTTTCTCCTAAATTTCTAAAATTTTTTTGTATAAAGTGAAACTAAATGTCTCCCCCAATCGTATAGGTAGGAATAACCTTTCTTCAAGGGGGAATTTTTTAAATGTTACCATTACTTATTCGACTTGCAGTGATTGCGCTTATTATCTATGTATTCTATAAAGCGATTCGATATATAACCGATCCTAAACGAAAACTCGATGAAGCCTATGAAAAAGGCCAATATTACTTTTATGATGACGTAAAAAATGTTCGAAAGAATTTCTTTATTTCTTTTAAGGGTGCGCTATTTGAAGGTGAAAAATACTTGGGTACGACCGAAGATGCGTTTGAGGTCGTTACAATTTTCGTTGGTGCCCGCGACACTGCAACTTTACAAGGATTTACAAGGAGTGACTTCGAATATCTCCAACAAGAAATTTTATTTAACTATCCTAACGCTAAAATCAACTGGAAGCAACCCATTGAACAACTTATGCGTGACACATCCTCTTCATGAGGATGTGCCAGGCACTCACACAATTCTACACAATTTAAGTTTTTTATAATGAGCTACTCCATAATTGCACGATTATAAAAATTTGAATTGCTGCAATCAATGGAAAGCCAAACGCAAAACTGTTATGGCGTGTTTTATGACGGAATAAATACATACCTAATACGCCACCAACAGCCCCTCCTGCAATTGCCAAGGTAAACAACGTACGTTCCGCAATGCGCCACTCATGCTTTTTTGCGCGCGATTTATCCATGCCCATCATAACAAGCAATACAACTGAAACAATTGCCATATAGGCAAGTAAAGCTTGAGCCATTAAAACAACCTCCTATGTAAAAAAGACTGATGAAATAACCCCACCAGTCTTCACTATACACTAATTTATTCGCACTTGTCGCTTCGCTTCAATGCCAAATATCTTTTGCCTCTGTCGCTTTGCTTTCGAGGCTGAAACCTTATTTTGCCTCTGCCGCTTTCGGGGCAGAAATTTATTTATATTTTGCCCCTGCCGCTTACGCTTTCGGGGCTGAAATTTATTTATATTTTGCCCCTGCCGCTTACGCTTTCGGGGCAGAAATAAAAAAGAGCGACTTAGTCGCTCTTTTTTATTTCGCTACTGCTTTTTTAGCAGCTTCTGCTAATTGTGTGAATGCTGCAGCATCTGTTACAGCTAAGTCAGCTAACATTTTACGGTTAACTTCGATACCAGCAACTTTTAAACCGTGCATTAAACGGCTGTAAGAAAGACCGTTCATGCGAGCAGCTGCGTTGATACGAGTGATCCATAATTTACGGAAATCACGTTTTTTCTGACGACGGTCACGGTATGCATATTGACCTGATTTCATTACTGCTTGGTTAGCAACTTTATATAATGTATGTTTAGAACCATAGTAACCTTTAGCTAATTTCAATACTTTTTTACGACGTTTGCGCGTCACTGTTCCGCCTTTTACGCGTGGCATATGAATTACCTCCTGCTTTTCATTAAAAAATGAATATTAGTTTATTTTGTGTAGTCAATCATTTCATGTAAACAAGTAATGATTTGATGCGTTTGAAGTCACCAGATGATACAACTTTACCTTTACGTAGGTGACGTTTTTGTTTCGTAGATTTGTTTGCGAATAAGTGGCTTCCGTAAGCACGGTCATATTTTAATTTACCTGAACCCGTTTTTTTGAAACGTTTCGCAGCTCCACGGTGAGTTTTCATTTTTGGCATGTCGAATTCCTCCTAAACTGTTCGTCTAATATTATTTCTCGTTCTTTGGTTGAAGAACTAAGAACATGCTTCGGCCTTCCATCTTCGGTTTTTGTTCAACCGTAGATACTTCAGCACAAGCTTCAGCAAAACGATCTAACACACGTTGACCAATATCTTTGTGTGTAATCGCACGACCTTTGAAACGTAGGCTGCATTTTACTTTATCGCCTTTTTCAAGGAATTTAATCGCATTACGTAGCTTCGTTTGGAAATCATGTTCATCGATTGTTGGGCTCAAGCGAACCTCTTTCATCACGATGACTTTTTGATTTTTACGAATTTCACGGTCTTTCTTTTGCTGTTCAAACTTAAATTTACCATAGTCCATGATACGAGCGACTGGCGGCTTGGCTTGAGGGGCCACAAGGACAAGATCCAAGTTTACACGAGTGGCGATTTCTAGCGCTTCGTTACGTGTCTTTACACCAAGCTGGTCACCATTGTGATCGATTAATCGAAGTTCACGTGCGCGAATGCCTTCGTTTACATACATGTCTTTGCTAATAGTAATCCACCTCCAAGTAGTTGTCGCGAATACATGGTTTGGGCAAAGCCTTGCCCGGTTGAACGGTACATCCTCTTGTCATGTCCATAAAAAAAGGACGGACATTTTTGAAGATGTCCGCCCGCTATATGTGCATGCGTAAATGTACGCAAAACAATTCAACGTGTCATACCTGTTCACAGCCTAAGCGTTGTATCAGGTGAGAAGCGGGCAGCCTCTACTTCAACCACAAACTTTGTATTCATTAACCTTAATTATATTAGCATGTACAATTTAGATTGTCAAATATTTTTACAATCTCATAATTAGTATGTGTAATACACTTACAGTTTATACGTCATTATAGTACAAATAATTAAAGATAATCAAGTACTTTATTCAATTAAAAACGTGCAACTTCCGCTTTAATATTCGCTAAGAAGTCTTCGAATGCAATTGTTTCTGAATCTTTTGAGCCGTAACGACGCACGTTTACACCGTTAGCTTCAACTTCTTTATCGCCAATAACAAGCATGTAAGGAATCTTTTTCATTTGAGCTTCACGGATTTTGTACCCTAGTTTTTCTTCACGGTCATCCATTTCAACACGTAATCCAGCTGCTGTCAACTGCTCTTCGATTTGTTTCGCATAGTCGAAGTGCGCTTCGTTTGATACTGGGATTACTTCTACTTGTACTGGTGCTAACCAAGTTGGGAATGCTCCTTTATATTCCTCAATTAAGAAGGCAACGAAACGTTCCATTGTTGACACAACACCACGGTGAATAACGACTGGACGATGTGGTTTACCATCTTCACCTACATATGTTAAGTCAAAGCGTTCTGGTAATAAGAAGTCTAATTGTACAGTTGATAACGTTTCTTCTTTACCAATGGCCGTTTTTACTTGTACGTCAAGTTTAGGGCCATAGAACGCCGCTTCACCCTCTGCTTCAAAGTAATCTAAGCCAAGCTCATCCATTGCTTCTTTTAACATGCTTTGTGCTTTTTCCCACATTGCATCGTCATCAAAGTACTTCTCTGTATCTGCCGGATCACGGTAAGACAGACGGAATGAGTAATCTTTTAAATCAAAGTCTTTGTACACTTCTAAAATTAACTGCACAACTTTTTGGAACTCTGCTTTAATTTGGTCTGGACGAACAAAGATATGTGCATCATTTAACGTCATCCCACGTACACGTTGTAACCCTGAAACAGCGCCCGACATTTCATAACGGTGCATTGTTCCAAGTTCAGCAATACGTAATGGTAAATTTCGATAAGAGTGCATGCTGTTTTTGTAAACCATCATATGGTGCGGACAGTTCATCGGACGCATAATTAATGTCTCATTATCCATTTCCATTGGTGGGAAAATGGAATCTTGGTAATGATCCCAGTGACCAGAAGTTTGGTAAAGCTCTTTAGAACCAAGTACTGGTGTATAGACATGTTTATAACCAAGCGATAATTCTTTGTCTACGATATAACGTTCAATCACACGACGGATTGTTGCACCATTTGGTAACCAAAGTGGTAAACCTTGACCTACTTTTTGAGAAGTAGTGAATAATTCTAATTCTTTTCCGATTTTACGGTGGTCACGTTCTTTTGCTTCTTCCAACATTTGAAGATGGTGTTTTAATTCTTCTTTTTTGAAGAAAGCTGTACCGTAAATACGTTGTAGCATTTTGTTATCAGAGTTCCCTCTCCAATAAGCACCTGCTAATGATAATAATTTGAACTCACGTAGTTTACCTGTTGATGGTACGTGAATACCGCGACATAGATCGAAAAATTCCCCTTGGTAGTAAATAGACACTTGCTCATCAGCAGGAATCGCTTCAAGTAATTCTAATTTATATTCGTCGCCAATTTCTTCATAAATTGCTTGTGCTTCTGCACGGCTAACGTTTTTACGCTCTACTTCTAGATTTTCAGCAATAATTTTTTTCATTTCTTTTTCGATTGCTGGTAAATCTTCAGCAGTAATTGGTGTTGGTGCATCAATATCGTAGTAGAAGCCGCCTTCAATAACCGGACCAATACCAAGTTTTACTTCAGGGAATAGGCGTTTAATCGCTTGTGCTGTTAAATGGGCTGTTGAGTGACGAAGAATTTCTAATGCTGCCTCATCATCTTGTGTAATAATGGCAATTGTTGCATCTTCTTCAATTGGTGTTTTTAAGTCTACTAATTCTCCATTTACTTTCCCTGCATAAGCTTTTTTACGAAGTCCTGGGCTAATAGATAATGCCACATCATCAGTAGATGTACCTTTTGCAAATTCCTTTACAGCGCCATCTGGGAACGTTAATTTAATCATGTCTGACATTTTGTTGCACTCCTTGTTTGGTTAAATTTAGTGATGCATGATGAAGCAGCGAATCTTATGGTTAACGTAAGCTTGCACAAAAAACCCTGAAAAACAAAAAAGCCCCGTCCCTCACAAAAGGGACGAAGCGTATGCTCGTGGTTCCACCCTTCTTCCTTCCGATAAAATCATCAGACGAAGCTCAAGGCTAGCTAACGGGCTAGGGACCGGCGAAAGATATGCCCTTTCGCTGCTCAGTAGGTAGTAAATAATGTGTCCAAACTAGGAAGCTTACAGCCGATGACTTCCCTCTCTAAAAGCCGTTACACAAAATTCATGTCCTCATCATTGCATTGTGCTATATAGTATATGAGACAGTATACGCTCGATTGTCATAAAATGCAACTGTCAATGTTATAAACGTCGATTTTTGCCACGCATTTCTATAGGCTCCGTCAAAGCTCTCACACGTTCCATAATACGGCCAGCCTTTACGACCTCAATATCCCCTTTTTGAGACTGCGCTAAGTGATGCTCTAATTCATCATAGTTAAAATTAGAGGTAATGAATGTTGGCAATTGTTCTGCCATTCGATAATGGAAGATTGTCCCTAAAATTTCATCGCGTGTCCAAGCTGACATTGTTTCTGCCCCTAAATCATCAAGCATTAATACCGGCGCTTTTTTCACATAATCTATTTTTTCATTTAGCGTATTATCACCGATTGCATTTTTCATTTCACGTAAAAATTCGGGTACGAAAACGACCACGGAACGAATTTTTTTGGAAGCCAGTTCATTCGCAAGTGCACCAAGCACAAAGGATTTCCCTACACCAAACTTCCCATATAAATAAAAGCCTTTCGTTGGCAACTGCCCTGTTTCCTCTGTTTTCTTAACAAATTGTGCCGCCCGTTGCGCGATAAGCACACGTGATTCATCATCAATCATTAAATCTTGGATTGTCGCTTGTAGCACATCTTTTGGCATATGCATACTAGCAATCATATTGGCAACATCCCGACGTTCATCCTCACGTACCTTTTGTTCACAGCGCACGTAATCAATTTCAACCGTATTGCGTACAACCCGTAATGTCGGAATAAAACCTTTTAGATAATTGGTGCAATGCGCTGTATGATCACAACCACAGCACGCTGTCGATTGACTAATAAATTCATGTAGCTTTGGTAAATTGCGCTCAACAGCATCGTAGCTTAATTCTTCTGCGTGTTCTGCTAAAAAGGCCTGCACACGAGGGTGTTCTAAAATCTCTCTCCTCATCGCCTCATATCGCTCTTGAAATGATGGTACATTAATAGCTCTTTTTAATGCTTTATTAATTGGTTCGATTACCGTTCACCTACTTTACTTATCGCTTTTTCCAAGCATTTCCAATATTTTTTGGCGCTCTTTTTCAAAATCCATTGTACTGGACGAAGCGCTCTCGTCTGGTTGCTCATTGCGTTTATAAAACCATTCAGGTACTTTTTCCTTACGCTGATTATTTGCTCGTCCTTTGACATACTGATTATTATTTTTAGCTGGTGCCTGTGGTTTATTTTTCCACGTTGTATATTTATCATGTTCTTGACGTGCAAGTTCCATTGCTTCCTTCGCCGTCTTAATGTTTTTTCGCACCCAGTGATCGGCAATGGTTTCCACATACTTTTTAGGTAGCTTCATATCCGTAGATAGCATGACATATTCAAGTAGTGCATTAACCACGCCTACCGGCATCCCATGTTGCACGATTAAGCTCTCAGCTAATTGTACAGATGTTTGCAATGGCTCTTTACCGTTATTAATATCTCGCAACACTTGGACAGGAGGTGTTGACTCTAAATAATGTTGCAATTCCTGATCTTTTGTTTTTTGAACAGCATCTTCCTCAACCGGTGGAGCATATACTTTGGCAAGCTTTGGTGGCTCTTTTGAAACAGTAAGCTTATAAAAATCGGCTGCCGCTTTTCGTAATCGTTCTTGTGAAATACCTAACTCATCATCAAGCGCTAAAATAACAACTTTTTGCATATCCAATGCCGTTAAATGATAGAGGAATGCTAATTTGGCAATTGTTTCCCGCACTTCAAGCGTCAGCAAATTTGCGGGTACTAACTGGTCAGATAAACCTGCCTGTAGCAACTCAAAATCAAATTGCTCAAAATAAAACGGGTAGACCTTTTGTGCATTTTCTTTGCTATCAATGCCACCCTGCAAATCGGTAGGAATATTGGTATTAACCGGTTTAAAAACATCCATAAAGGCGCGTGATACATCTTTATATTCTGTACCCCTTATAGGCTGAATAAAACGTTGGCGCAATTTCCGATACGCCTGCTCTCCGATTTTACTAAACAAAAACATTGATAATAAAGGATCTTTCATAAAGCTATCTGCATCAAGCGGGCGCATAAGCTCATATAAAAAGCTTCGCTGTTCTGCCTCTTCTTTTTTCCAAGTACGTAACAAACCGATTGCTTCAAGTGCAATACGTGCTTCGAACACTTTACCGATTGGTAGTCCTAGCACATTCATTAAATAATAATGATTCATTTGCTGTTTTGGCATTTGCTCTGCTTCAGCCCATAGTGTTAAATAAAGACTGATTGGTTCAGCACCCGTTAGAGGTTGATAAAATAATGTTACTAATTGACGTTCCATCGTGGAAAGCGCATGAGGTAGACGAATGTCAAAAGTATCTGCGGGCTGCAATTCTTTATACAAATGAATCAACGTCATTCACCCTCTCTGTTTTTCCTAAGATTTTTGCTCTGTTTGACGTTGAATAATTTCTTTTATTTCCTCAATAAATACATTGATATCCTTAAACTGACGATAAACCGAGGCAAATCGAACATAGGCCACCTCATCAATTTTTGCCAAACGATCCATCACCATTTCTCCTACATCCTCTGATCGTACCTCAGCGTTCCCAATACGGCGAAGGTCTTTTTCAATAGATAGAACAAGTCCCTCTAAAACATCTAAAGCAACCGGACGTTTTTCACAAGCACGAATAAGACCACGCAGCACCTTCTCGCGGCTAAACTCTTCCCGTGAGCCTTCTTTTTTCACAACGACTAACGGTGTTTCTTCAATTTTTTCAAACGTTGTAAAACGAAAGCCACATGACTCACATTCACGACGTCTACGAATTTCTTTATTATCATCTACTGGCCTCGAATCCACTACGCGTGTTCCGTTAAATTGGCAAGAAGGACATCTCATATTTTTACTCTCCTGATTCCACAACAATTTGATATTTGTATTATAACAAATTTCCTACAAATAAGAAAAGTTCATTTGGTGCCAGGCACTCAAACAATTTGCTTTACATCCTAACTTGCAAAAAAAAGCACATTGAAACCATAAGATTTCAATGTGCCAATAGCGTTCATTATGCGTTAACTGTTTCTAGCGCTTTTGCAACTTTTTGCACTAGGTCTACAACACGTGCAGAATAGCCCCACTCATTATCGTACCAAGCAAGTACTTTTACTTTACGGTTACCCATCACCATTGTTGAAAGTCCATCAACTGTAGATGAGTATGTTGTTGTATTGTAATCAGCAGATACTAGCGGCTCAATTGAGAAGTTTAAAATACCTTTCATCGGCCCTTCTGTTGCCGCTTTGACAAATGCAGCATTAACTGAATCAACTGTCACATCTGTATTTAAATCTACAACAAGGTCAACTAGTGATACGTTTGGTGTTGGAACTCGAAGTGCCATACCGTGAATTTTGCCTTCTAATTCTGGTAACACTAATTTTAATGCTTTTGCAGCACCTGTAGATGTTGGAATAATCGATTGTGCACAACCGCGCGCACGACGTAAATCTTTATGTGGGTTATCTAAGTTTTTTTGGTCATTTGTATATGCGTGAACTGTTGTCATTAAACCGCTTTCGATACCAAAAGTATCATTTAACACTTTTGCAACCGGTGCTAAGCAGTTTGTTGTACAAGAAGCATTTGAAATAACATCATGTTTTTCAACATCAAGTTTTTCATCATTTACACCTAAAACAATTGTAACATCTTCGTTTTTACCTGGAGCTGTTAAAATTACTTTCTTTGCGCCTGCTTCAAGGTGCATTGCTGCTTTCTCACGATCATTGAATTTACCAGTTGCTTCAATTACAATATCCACGCCCATTGTAGCCCATGGTAATTTTAATGGATCACGTTCGCTAATAATTTGGACACGTTTACCATTTACAATTAAAGCATCGTCTGCTGGTTCAACCGTACCTTCGAATGTTCCGTGATTTGTGTCATACTTAATCAAATGTGCTAACGTTTCCGCTGGGTAGCTTGCGTTAATTGCAACAATATTTAAACCTTCCTGTACGATCGCTTGGCGGAAAACCATACGTCCGATACGTCCGAAACCGTTAATAGCAACTGATACTGTCATTATAAAATCCTCCTGTGAGTGCATACTCATATTCATTATATACTTTATGCTAATTAGTATAACACAATTTTAAAAAAGATGAACATTATATATCCATAATAAAAAAGTTCTTATTTTCTGAAAAATAGCACCTTTTTTGAAATAAAAAAATTCAGTACTTCATGCTTATTATTACGCTTATAAACAAAAAAATGCACAGCAATAATTGCTGTGCCTAGAATGCCTTTGGCTACATACTGGTTGATTTCTTCTATGGGCGAGCACGCAAACTAACCTAAGATGTGGTACAAAAAGGTGAAAAATAACAAAGGCATCAAGAATAATCTCTCGATGCCTTTTTGGAGCTTCTCTGTGTAGTAATTAACATTGCTCTTTTTGACTAAAGTACGCCCCAATGCGTCAGAATTTTCTTTAACTGCTCTTCTGTTTGTTGTAAATTTTCATTGTTGTAAATCACCGCATGTGCACTTTTTTCTTTCACAGACATGGGTAACTGTGAATGCATACGAGCTAGCGCATCTTCCTTTGATAATTGATTGCGCTCCATTAATCGTCGAAGTTGCACCTCTTCACTAACTGAAACAACAAGTATTCGCTCTACAAAATGCTCCAATTTACTTTCAAACAGTAATGGAATATCCATCACGACATGCTTTTGTCCAGCCTCTATATATGCATCGCGTTGGCGTAACATTTCCTGACGAATAGCAGGATGCATAATATCATTTAAAATTTTGCGTTTCGCCGGCTCATGAAAAATAATATCCCCAAGCTTTGGACGATTTAAGTTGCCATCTTCAAGTAAAATGTCTACACCGAAATTTTGGACAATAAGTGCCAACGTCTCCGTTCCTGGTTCCACAACATCACGTGCTACAACATCTGCATCGACAATCGGTAATCCAAGCGCTGTCATCATTTTGGCGACTGTGCTTTTACCACTTGCAATACTTCCTGTTAGTCCGATAATCATAGTAAATTCCCCTTTAATGTTGACAATTTGGACAATATACAGATGTACGTCCACCAATTGTCATTTGACTCGTCCCTGTTCCACACACTGGGCATATCTTTTTACCGTACATTTGTAATCGATTTTGCATGCTTCCTGCCTCGCCATTAATATTACGATAATCCGAAATCGTTGAACCTCCCGCTTCAATACTTTGACGCAGGACGTCAACAATTGCCCCAAAAAGTGCACGTTTTCGTTTTTCACTTATGCGGTTCATTTTGCGGGCTGGGTGAATTTTTTGAGCAAATAATGCTTCTGTCGCATATATATTGCCACAGCCCGAAATCACTTGTCCGTCCATAATGACTTCTTTAACAGCCTTTTTCTCGTATTTCGGTAGCAAGGATTTGGCTATAAAATAATCACATGCTATCTCATCAAACGGTTCAGGCGCCATTTTTGTCAGTGGCGCATGATCTTCAATTTTCGTTAAAAATCGCAACTCACCAAAACGGCGAATATCTGAATAAATTAAATAGCCACCATCTGCCATTTGAAAAGTCGCATGGATATGCTTTTTAAATTTTTCTTCATTGATTTCTTCAGGCGTGTTGACGATAAACCATGCACCTGTCATGCCTAAATGACTGACTAATACATAGGAAACATCTTCTTTCACCAAATGAAAAAATATATATTTAGCACGGCGCTCAATCTTCGTAATCGTCATTTGAGATAATGCCATTTCAAATGCATCGGGCTCAGCTTGCTTAACGATACATTGCTTTCCTTCATCATAAGAAAAGCGGACAATTTCTGACAGTTGAACCTGCTTAATTGTGCGACCTTCAACTTCCGGCTTTAATGCCTGCACGACACCTTCTACCTCTGGTAATTCAGGCATTTTACCCCTCCTTACTTTGCTTCGTACCAAGTTGCCCCATAGTTGAAGTCCACTTTCAATGGAACAATCAACTCAATGGCATTTTCCATAACCTCTGGTACAATTTTTTCGAGCAAGGCAATTTCTTCTCTAGGCGCTTCAAAAATTAATTCATCGTGCACCTGTAAAAGAAGTTTTGCTTGCATGTTTTCCTTTTTCAAGCGAGCATCCATATCAATCATTGCTTTTTTAATAATATCTGCCGCGCTTCCTTGAATCGGCGTATTCATCGCTGTGCGCTCTGCAAAGCTTCGTAGATTGAAATTCGAACTCGTGATATCTGGTAAATAACGACGACGATTCAATAACGTTGTGACAAAACCATTAAATTTTGCATCTTGGACAATCTCATCCATATAGTTTTTTACACCAGGGAAGCTGTCAAAATATTTCTCAATAAAAACGGCTGCTTCCTTACGTGTGATATCTAAATTTTGTGATAATCCATAATCACTAATGCCATACACGATACCGAAGTTAACTGCCTTGGCAGCTCTACGCATGTTGCTATCAACTTCTTCTGCGGTTACATGGAAAACATCCATCGCGGTACGTGTATGAACATCCATGCCTTCACGGAAAGCTTCCACTAAGTTTTTATCCTCTGACATATGAGCAAGTACACGCAACTCAATTTGAGAGTAATCCGCAGAGAAAAGAATCCAATCTTCTTGTGATGGCACAAATGCCTGACGAATTTTTCGCCCTTCCTCTAAACGAATTGGAATGTTTTGTAGGTTAGGGTCCGTTGAGCTTAGTCGACCTGTTGACGTCAATGCCTGTTGGAAGCGTGTGTGTACTTTTCCGTCTTCTTTATGAATTTCTTTTAGCAAGCCTTCAATATACGTTGATTGTAACTTACCGAGCTGACGGTACAGTAAAATATGCTCGATAATGGCATGCTCTGGCTTTAATTTTTCCAACACATCTGCTGCTGTGGAATAACCTGTTTTCGTTTTTTAATCACTGGTAAACCTAGCTTGTCAAAAAGGATAACGCCTAATTGCTTTGGTGAATTTATATTGAATGCTTCGCCCGCTTCCGCATAAATTTCCTGCTCAATCACTACTAATTTATTATTTAGCTCCTGCCCCATCGTTTCAAGTGTGGCACGATTTACTGTAATCCCTTCACTTTCCATTTCACTTAAAATCGACGCAAGTGGTAGTTCTAAGTTTTTATACAGTTCAAACTGTTCATTTTCCTTTAACAATGCCTCTAGTTTAGGTTGTAATGTCCACACAGCAAACGCTTTACGACTAACATGTTCAGCTAGTACATCACTTGCTGGTATAGCACGTTTTGCTCCTTTACCATAGACCGTCTCATTTGCTTGTACTTCTCGATAGCCTAAATCTTTTGCAAGTGTTGCCACATCATCACCGCTAAGTGCAGGGTTATTAATATAGGATGCAAGCAATAGGTCAAACTCCACCCCTGCTAAACGAATACCTACACGCTTTAAAGCCGCCTGTGCTGCCTTCGTATCTGTTATATATTTAATCTTCGTAGCGTCTTCTAACCATCGACGTAGCAAATCAGATGTAGAAGCCACTTCAAATGGCACATAAATCGTAGCTGTGCCATCCGTTAAAGCAATACCTAGTGGCTGACAAGTATGATAATGCTCATCTTCTAACTCTACATGTATCGCCATAACGTCCTTTAAGTGCTCTGGCTTCACTACTTGTACAATGTCAAAAGCAAATGGTGCCTGTTGGTGTTCTTCCACAGTAAAATTACTTTTATCTAGTAGTGATTTGAAGCCGAGCTCCTGCCACACACTAATTAGTTCTTCTTCGTTAGGTCCACCATAAGCAAGGTCATTTAACGTTAAATCAATCGGTGCTTCAGTAAAAATTGTAGCAAGCTTTTTACTCATCAATGCCTGCTCTTCATTGGCAACAAGCTTTTCTTTCATCTTGGAAGCCTTTAACGTATCCATCGCTTCATACAGTGCCTCAACTGAGCCATGCTCTTTTAACAATTTAACAGCTGTTTTTTCGCCAACACCAGGTACTCCAGGAATATTATCAGAGGCATCCCCCATTAAACCTTTCATATCTATAATTTGAAGAGGTGTTAAGCCATACTTTTCTTCGATAAATGCAGGTGTGTTTTTTTCGATTTCCGTAATGCCCTTTTTCGTAATATACACTGTTACCTTATCCGTTGCGAGCTGGGTAAGGTCACGGTCTCCTGACACGATAATTACTTCCATATCTTGTCCTGCTGCTTCTTTTGCCAATGTACCAATAATATCGTCCGCTTCGTACATGTCTAGTTCATAGCGTTTAATTCCATAAGCATCAATCAGTTTGCGAATATAAGGAAACTGCTCTGAAAGTTCTGGTGGCGTTTTTTGACGGCCACCTTTATATTCCGTAAATGTATCGTGACGAAATGTCGTTTTACCTGCATCGAAAGCAACGAGCATCTTCGTCGGTTGTTCTTCCTCCAAAATTCGTTGCAACATCGTTGTAAAGCCGTACACTGCATTGGTATGAATACCGCTATCATTTGTCAGCAGTGGCAATGCAAAAAAAGCGCGGTAAGCTAAACTATTACCGTCTAGTAATAGTAATTTTTCCTTAGTCATCTTATTTCCTCCTGAAGTCGTCGTTCTTTTCATTGTAAAACGAAAACGTATGTTTGAAAATGCCTCTTTCCTCTACTTTATCGGGAAAACAGACTTTTTACCAATCATAGGGACGCAGATCAGTTGAAAAATTAAAATCACGCAACATTCCATGGTATTTTCCGTTAAATCCATAAAAAAAGTCAATTGCACATGCAATCGACTCTACTCTTATTGACTAACATTTTTAGCTCTTTCTTTACGAAAGAAAATTTCCTCATAAATAACGGTCATCATGAAAGCATTCATAAAAGCAATAACAAAAAATAGCGGCATACCGCCTAGTTTTAACTGTGTTAGTCCTGCACTAAACACCATGACTACGCCGATTTGCGCGAGGAAGAAAATAAAACCAATGCCCACCTGCCAAATTGGGCGTTTCTCTTGCCGTTTCTCGTACCAAAATATTTTTTTAGAAGCTTTGCGTACATCCTCTGCAATGACTAATCCTAATAAAAATAAAATAACAAAAAATACCGGTATATGATAAACACTGTTCGTCATCCAAGCAAAATCAGATATACGAAAGAAAAGTGTAAAAAACGATGCGATGCTACAAGCAATCCCTAAGTTTTGGAGCCACGTGCTAATGGTTAGTTTCACAGCTATTACCCCCATCTATCATTTCTAAACAACATCATTTTATCAGAAAATAGCAGTCTATAACACAACCAATTATTTGTTAGAATTAATTTCATAGTTTGGATACTAGCATTACTACAAGGTCAAAAGAGAAAAAGTGTTAGATTGATTGTCGTCAATCTAACACTTTTTTGCTGCGCCGTTATTGTCCACTTCAGCGGTACTTTCCGCTCAGCACAGTAAGCCGCAACCCTCGCTAACGCGCGGAATGCCCGCGTCTTACACTGTGTGCGTTCTGAGCAGAAGTCACCGCTTAGCTCCTAACAACTAGTACTATCTATTATATTTAGTATATTCTTTATTAACCCCTGCAAGGATTCCAGTATTACTTTATATAGCCTGATAACACTTTTGCATACGGTGAAGTAGACGGCAAGATAATCACCGTATCCTCACCAACTGTTTTCTTGTACGATTCTAACGTACGGTAGAGCGAATAAAATTCTGGGTCTTTAGAGAAGGAGCTATTGTAAATTTTCGCTGCCTCCGCTTCTCCTTCCGCTTGTATCAATGCTGCTTCTTTATTGGCTGTTGCTAGCATTTCTTGCACTTCTCTATCTGTTTGTGCTTCGATACGGCGTTTATCCGCATCACCTTCTGATAAATATAGTTGTGCAGTTGATTGTCGTTCTGAAACCATACGCGTAAATACAGACTGCTCATTTTCTGCTGGCAAATCCGTTCGACGGATACGTACATCTACTACTTCAATTCCGTATTTATCGTTTATCAATAATTCATTCACACGTGTTGTTACACGATCATTTAAACTACCTCGAGAGGAATTTTCATCATTAATGATTTCATCGTATTTAAGTTGACCAAGCTCTGTTCGAATGACAGAATAAATAAACTCCTCCATTCTAGATTCTGCCTTCGTCAGCGTACCCGCATTGGAGATTAGTGCTTTCGGGTCTGTAATGCGCCATACTGCATAATTATCAATAATGATACGTTTTTTGTCCTTTGTATTAATCTCTTCCTCTGAAATATTATAGGTCATTTGATTTTTGGGTAGCGTTGTTACACTTTGAATAAATGGTACTTTCATTTTAAGCCCTGGATCACGTTCAAATTTTACTACTTCCCCAAATTGTCGAACAACAGCATATTCAGATTCTTTTACGATATATACATTAGCAAAAAGAATACTGGCAATAGCAAAAACAACAGTTAATGTGACAACAAGAGAAATGTATTTTTTAGGATTCAACGGGCCCTTTTTTGACATCTTGATAACATTGTCTCCATCACTTGGAGCAGTATTTTTTGATTTCCCTGATAAAAAATTTAGAAATTTTTCAAGATCTTTATTTTTCTGGTCCATTAATTACCGCTCCCTTCTTTTTTATCTGTTGGTGCCTGCTGTTCTTTTGGCTCCTGTTGTACTGTTGGTTGTAATGCTTGTAATGGCAAATACTTCATCGTACTACCATCATCATTCATAATATAAATTTGTGCCTTCGGAAGAACATTTTCGAGCGTTTCTAAAATTAAACGTTCTCGCGTAATTTGTTGGTTACCTTTATATTGTTCATACATTTTATTAAAGACTGCAACATCCCCATGAGCTTGCTCAATACGAGCTGTTTTCGCACCATCTGCTTTTGAAATGATGGCATCTTTTTCACCCTTCGCTTCACTAATGCGTTGGTTTTTATATTTTTGCGCTTCATTCGTTTTTGTATTTTTCATCTCGCGTGCATCTGTTACTGCAGTAAATGCCGCACGTACTTCCGCATTCGGTAATTCTACATCCTGTAATTTGACACCTAATACGCCAATCCCAATATCATATTTATCTATAAGTGAAACAAGCAATTCTCTTGTTTCGGCTTCAATATCTGCTTTTCCATCTGTTAACGCAGCATCAATTGTTGAACTACCAATGATTGAGCGAATGGCGCTTGATGTAGCGCTATGTAATATTTCTTCTGGATTTTGTGCATTAAATAAGTATTTGCTAGGATCTGTAATTTTCCATTGCACTACAAGATCTGTTAAAACAATATATTCATCACCTGTAATCATTTTCGTTTCAGCATCATAAGCTTCCAATTCACCTTCTTTATTTTGCTTATAGCCAAACTGTAAACTAAATGTTTCTCTTGACAAAATCTCGACGGATTGTACAGGCCAAGGCAATTTAAAATGTAAACCTGGATTTGTTACCGTTTCATCAGCACGGCCAAACGTGATGACAACTGCTTGCTCCGATTCATCGACTGTGTACCATGAAGTAAATACAGCGATTAGTGCTACAATGCCGAAAATCCCAAGCCCTACCATCATTAGTGTCCTTTTCACACTCATGTCTGTTCCTCCCTTATGCTTAGTACTATTGTATACGGGATATTTCATAAAAAGATTCAAAATAATTTCATAAAGTAAAATTAGATAAATTGTTTGAGTGACTGGCACACATACAATTACAAAAAATATCCCGTCACCGTGAAGGTAACAGGATATTCATAACGAAATGTTCTAACACTGGGAAAAATGTAGCTGACAACACGATGCTTATTAGGGCAGCTACAATCATCGCTAAACTAGCAAAAGTACCTTCTAGTTCCCCTAATTCAAATGCTTTTGACGTACCCGTTCCATGCGCACCCATGCCAAGCATTAACCCTCTTGCAGATGGCTTTTGGAAACGACATATCCGCATCACGATTGGTGCAAGTAGGCTAGCTAAAATACCCGTTGTCATAACAAAAACCGCAGTAAGCGTAGGTGAACCACCTATCATATTGGAAATATCCATCGCAATAGGCGTTGTGACAGACCGTGGCACTAAGCTATGAACTAGCTCATCATTTAGCCCAACTACTAACGCTATAATAAAGGAAGAAGCGATTGCAACGGCTGATCCGATTGCAATGCTAAGGACAATTTCAAATGCATGTTTTTTTAATAGATCAAAATTTTTATAAATCGGTACAGCAAATGCAACGGTTGCAGGCCCTAATAAATTCGATAAAATATCAGCCCCTGCATTATAAGATTCATAGGATGTACCAGTTACTAGCAACAATAAAATAATAACTAACGGGCTAATCAAAATTGGTGTAAGCCATTCTTTACGAAACTTTTGATAGAGCGCTTTGCAAGCATAAAAAATCGCAATGGTCCCTAATAAACTGATGACAGCAATCACTATGTTCATGCAGCATCACCCTTCTTTCTCTCTAACCACTGCGCAGTATAACCTGTCACTAACATTACTACAAATGCACTTACTGAAATAACAAGTATTACTTTCACGCCTTGTATACCGAATAATGCATCATAATCAATGATACCTATCGCGGAAGGTATGAAAAATAATAACAATTCACTAAGTAATAACCCTGCGCCTAACTCAATCCATTCTAATTTAATAAGATGAAACTGTAACATTAAAAATAATAAAATAAGTCCAATTATACTACCGGGAATCGGCAAGTGAAGTAAACGAGCAATGCTATTCCCAATAAATAATATTATATAAAGATAGCCAATTTGCACGAAACTTTTGACGATTTTCATGGTCAACCTTCTCTCAATTTTTTATGCTACTATACTTTACACCTAAATCTACTACGTGTAAAACAGAAAAAATCTATCCCCAAAATAAATTTGGAAATAGATTCTTCTGTGGCGAAAGCTAAAGTAGCAACCATAAAAATCTTCATACAAGTTATCAAGATTTTTTCTTCATTATTTTCGTCTTCACAAAATAGGGGGTTTCTATAAAACAGTATAGCCCTCTATTTTGAATCTTACATATAATTATTGTAAAGAATTTGTTAATTTTTTAGGAATCATTACAATCATTTTTGTGCCAACCCCTACTTTACTTTCTACCTGGATTCGCCCATGATGTGCCTCCACTAAATGCTTAACAATGGCTAGCCCTAAACCGGTTCCACCCGAATTTCTACTACGTGCACGATCGACACGATAAAAACGTTCAAAGACACGTGCAATTTCATGCTTTTCAATCCCTATACCTTCATCTTCAATTTCAATAATTCCATACATATCATTTTCCTTCAAGCGAATCGTGACGGTTGTATCTTCAGGTGAATAGGTGATGGCGTTTGTGATTAAATTCGTTACAATTTGAATAACGCGATTTGCATCCCCCATTACTTCCACATCACGAGCAATATCCACATGAAAGCTCATATTTTTTTCATCGAGTCGTGGCCCTGTTAATTCTGCTCCACGTATCAGTACATCCTGCAAGCCCATAGGCATAATATTTACCGTGAAACCATGTTGCTCGATTTTAGATAACTCTAATAAATCTTGGATGAGCATTTGAAGACGATTGCTCTCTTTATGCATAATTTCTAAAAAAGACAGCAGCATCTTTTCATCCTTGTATGCACCATCAAGCAGTGTTTCAGAAAAGCCTTTAATGGATGTAATCGGCGTACGCAGTTCGTGTGATACATTGGCTACAAAGTCTTTCCGTATTTGCTCTAAGCGTACAAGCTCTGTTATATCATGCATAACAATGACAACGCCTAGCCAACGTCCGTGGTCGCCAATAACAGGAGCACCGTACACTTCTTTATTATATAACTCCTGCTGTACTTCCATTTTTATTTGTTGGCGATAGGGCATTTCTGTTAAAAATACATGGTCTATAAATTGCTCAAGCGTTTTCGGTAAGCCAATCGTACGAAAAACTTTTCCTTGTACATCCTCAAGTTGCATACCAAAGCGCTCTAAAAACACGCGATTGACGATTGAAATATTCCCCTCACGTCCAATCATCATAAGTGAGCTGCCCATGTTTTCAATTAACGTTTTTAGCCTTTCTTCTTCTACTTCACGAATCGTCGTAATATCCTGTAAATTACGCGCTAAAATATTGATGGAATGACTAAGAGGCATCATGCGTTCCTGCTCATTCTCGTGTGCACGAGCACGGTAATTTCCTTTTGCTAATTCAAGTGCCGTTTCGGTTACATTATCAATCGGTGCGGTGAAATTCACAATCATGTAACGACTTACAACGGCTATTAATAGCAGCGTAATCGTAAATAATATTGCTAAAACACCATACAGACGGGCACGCACGTATGACAAGAGCGAGTCCTTTATTTCGATTGTTTGAGATGCAACTAATGCTTTTTTATCTTCCTCAGATAAAGTAATTTGACGTTCCTCTAGTACTTTTTCGATTGCTTCTTGACTTGATGAGCTCGCCTGCTCTTTGTATTGTTCTACATAAACAGGAAAAAGCTGACCTATAACAATCATTAGGACAGCTAGAATCGTTCCGAGTGAGAGCATGAATGTCAAGAATAAGCGGTTACTCATTGATTTCATGAAGTTTTCGGCTCCTCAAATTTATAGCCAAGACCACGAATTGTTTTAATAAACATCGGTTTACGACTATTTTCTTCAATTTTATCGCGGAGGTGACTAATGTGTACATCTACAATACGAGTATCGCCTGCAAAATCATACTTCCAGACAGCACTTAAAAGCTGATCACGCGTTAAGACACGGTTTTTGTTTTCGAGTAAATAAATAAGCAACTCAAATTCTTTCGGTGTAAATTCCAGTGCTTCCTCTTGTAAAAATACTTCAAAACGCTCAGGAAATACGCGTAATTGTCCAAATTCGTACATTTTTTCTTGAGATGCATCCTTATCCTCAATCACAACATTTTGTGTAAAGCGTCTTAAAACCGCTTTAACACGTGCTAATACTTCACGTGGACTAAAAGGCTTTGTCATATAATCGTCAGCCCCTAATTCCAAACCAAGTACTTTATCGAATTCATCATCTTTTGCTGTTAACATAATAATCGGTGTATTCATTCGTTGTTGACGAATTTGCTTACAAACTTCCATACCATCTAACTTTGGAAGCATTAAGTCCAAAAGGATTAAATCGGGCTGAATTTCCATGGCTCTATTTAGCCCTTCTAAACCATCGGCTGCCGTCTCAACTAAATAGCCAGCCTGTTCTAAATTATATTTTAATAAGGTCGCAATAGAAAACTCATCTTCTACAACTAAAATTGTCTTTGTCATGTATATTGCCTCCGTTAGTGATTTGAAACCCCCATTTCAAATCTTAAGACGCTCGCTATAATGCCAGTGGTGGTGTCACCAGCAATGTACCTTCAATTACAAGCTGCTTTTGTTCATTATAGGAGAGCACAGATACAGTAATAGTATTCTGTACTTTGTTAACTGCTGTTACCTCTAAAAACGTATCAAATAATTCATAATGATAGAGTGGTCCTAAATACGTTAAATGTTGTTCGATAATACGCGCTCCTGGTCCAGGTATATACTTTGAGACAGCTGACGTAATTATGCCATTTAACATAATAGTTGGTACAATTGGCTTTTTAAAAGGCGTCATCGCTGCATATTCATGTTGAATATATAATGGATTACTATCATTTGTAAGTCCTAAATAAAGCAATAAATCCTTATCTTCTATTTTTTCAGTAATATGAATTTTCTCGCCAACTGTAATTTCATCAATAGTGAGACCAAGCTTACTGTTCTTTTGAAGCAAAGATACGCCAACCCCTTTTCTATCATACTACCTTCATAGTATCAATTTTATTCTAAAAGTACAACGAAAAGCAGAATAACCATTTTATAACTAGGCATAGTATAAAGTACAAAAGTGGCTTTTTTTAATATTTTTCTGCATAAAAAAAATCGAGTAAGAATGAATCTTACTCGATTTCATAAACTTTGATTAAGCTAAAACTTTCATAACTGCTTTGACAGCGTCAGCAGAATTATCTAATGCAGCTTTTTCTTCATCCGTTAATGCCAGTTCAAAGATTTTTTCAATACCGTTTGCACCAAGTAATGTTGGTACTCCTAAATAAATATCATTGTAACCATATTCACCTTCTAGGTAGGCGATAGATGGAAGTATACGCTTTTGATCTTTAATGATTGCTTCAGCCATTTCAACAAGTGCAGCTGCTGGAGCATAGTATGCGGAACCGTTACCAAGTAAGTTGACGATTTCTGCACCACCATTGCGCGTGCGATCTACAATTGCTGCTAAACGTTCTGGAGCGATTAAAGTTTCTAAAGGAATACCACCAGCAAAAGAATAACGAGTAAGTGGTACCATTGTATCACCATGACCACCTAATACAAAACCAGTAATGTCTTTTACAGAGATGTTTAGCTCTTCAGCTACAAAAGCACAGAATCGAGCGGTATCAAGTACACCTGATTGTCCGATTACACGGTTTTTTGGAAAGCCCGTTTCTTTAAATACTGTGTAAGTCATCGCATCAACAGGATTTGTCAATACGAGAATGGTTGCGTTTGGTGAATGAGCAGCGATTTCTTTTGAAACAGTTTTCATAACGCCTTGGTTGATTTGAACTAAGTCGTCACGGCTCATGCCAGGTTTACGTGCGACACCTGCAGTAATGATGACTACATCAGAATCAGCAGTATCTGCATAGTTAGAAGTACCTTTTACAAAAGAATCAAAACCTTGTATTGGCGCAGCTTCCCACATATCTAAAGCTTTACCCTTTGTTGGATTTTCAGCTTGTGGGATATCGACTAATACAACATCGCCAAGTTCTTTTTGTGCTGCTAAAAAAGCTGCAGTTGCGCCGGTGAATCCGCCACCGATTACTGAGATTTTTTTACGTTTCAAAGTCATTTGAATACGCTCCTTTTATTTTAGGATATATGCTAAAAAAGGGAGGAGAATAAATTCTCTCTCCCTCGATTAAACCAGGTACTAATATTACTGTAGCAAACCAATTTTACATGAAACAAACGTCTGTTGACACATTCCGGATTGTTACAGTGATCATTTTTACGCTATTTCGTAAAAATTATAGGTTTTTAATTAGTTCGTTAGCGAATTCTGAACATTTCACTTCTGTAGCGCCGTCCATTAAACGAGCGAAGTCATAAGTTACAACTTTTGAAGAGATTGTATTCTCTACAGATTTAGTGATTAGATCAGCCGCTTCTTGCCATCCTAAGTGTTCAAGCATTAATACACCTGAAAGTAATACTGAAGATGGGTTAACTTTATCTAAGCCAGCATATTTTGGAGCTGTACCGTGAGTAGCTTCAAAGATCGCGTGACCAGTTACGTAGTTAATGTTCGCGCCTGGAGCGATACCGATACCACCAACTTGAGCAGCTAATGCATCAGAAATATAGTCACCATTTAAGTTCATTGTAGCTACTACATCAAACTCAGTTGGACGAGTTAAAATTTGTTGTAAGAAGATATCAGCGATTGAATCTTTTACTAAGATTTTACCAGCTGCTAAAGCTTCAGCTTGTGCTTTGTTTGCTGCTTCTTCACCTTGGTCAGCTTTGATTGCATCATATTGGTTCCAAGTGAATGTTTGATCAGCAAATTCAGTTTCAGCTAATTCATAACCCCATTTTTTGAATCCACCTTCAGTGAATTTCATGATGTTTCCTTTGTGAACTAAAGTCACAGAAGGACGGTTATGTTTAATTGCATATTCGATAGCAGAACGTACTAAACGCTCAGTACCTTCTTTAGATACAGGTTTTACACCGATACCTGAAGTTTCTGGGAAACGGATTTGGTTAACACCAAATTCAGTTTGTAGGAAGTTGATGATTTTTTGAGCTTGTTCAGAGCCTGATTCGAATTCGATACCTGCGTAGATGTCTTCTGTGTTTTCGCGGAAGATAACCATATCAACGTCTTCTGGACGTTTAACTGGAGAAGGTACTCCGTCAAAGTGACGTACTGGACGTAAGCAAACATATAAATCAAGTTGTTGACGTAATGCTACGTTTAGAGAGCGGATACCACCACCGATTGGTGTAGTAAGAGGACCTTTGATTGCAATTAGGTATTCGTTAATTTTGTCTAAAGTATCTTGTGGTAACCATTCACCTGTTTGGTTGAATGCTTTTTCACCAGCTAAAACTTCTAACCATTCGATTTTCTTTTCGCCGTTATAAGCTTTTTCTACAGCTGCGTCAATTACGCGAGATGCTGCTGCCCAAATATCTGGACCGATTCCATCACCTTCGATGAATGGGATTACTGGGTTGTTTGGTACATTAAGTACGCCGTTTTCAACTACAATTTTGTTTGACATTGATGTTGCCTCCTAAATTCATAATCATAGGACTGTGTTATAGGTAACACAGTCCCAAATATTCTAGCATAAATTCCAAATTAGCGCTCGCTGATTGGAACATATTTTTGCATGCCTGGTCCAACATACTCTGCACGTGGACGGATTAGGCGGTTGTTAGCATATTGTTCAAGAATATGTGCTACCCAACCAGAAGTACGTGAAACTGCAAAAATTGGTGTGAATAAGTCATGATCGATACCTAAAGAATCGTACACTGATGCAGAGAAGAAGTCTACGTTAGCAGGTAATTTCTTTTGTTCAACGATCATGTCATGGATTTTAACTGACATTTGATAAAGTTCTGGTTTACCAGTTAGTTCAGTTAACTTTTGTGACATTACACGTAAGTGTGGTGCACGTGGGTCGCCTTTGCGGTATACGCGGTGACCGAAGCCCATGATTTTTTCTTTGTTGTCTAATTTATTTTGAATGTAAGATTCAACGTTTTCAAGTGAACCAATTTCAGTTAACATCTTCATAACTTGCTCATTTGCACCGCCATGAAGTGGTCCTTTTAATGCACCGATAGCTGCAGTTACGCCAGAATAAACATCTGATAATGTAGCTACACATACACGTGCTGTAAATGTAGAGGCATTTAATTCGTGGTCAGCATGTAATACTAATGCTTTATCGAACGCTTCTACTTCGATTGCTGCTGGCTCTTCGCCTTTTAACATATATAGGAAGTTTGCTGCATAGCTAAGCTCTGCTTTTGGTTGGATTGGCTCTAAGCCTTTACGTACACGTGCAAATGCAGTCACAACTGTTGCAATTTTAGCTTGTAGACGGATAGCTTTACGGTAGTTAGCTTCTGGATCCATCACATCCGCTTCTTCATCGAATACACCAAGTAAAGATACTGCCGTACGAAGTGCAGCCATTGGATGTACAGTTGAAAGTGGGTACGTTTTGAATTGGTCTACAATTGCTTGTGGAATAGACATGTTGTCTGCTAATTGTTGTTTTAACTCAGCAAGCTCGTCCGCTTTAGGTAAACGAGTGTGCCATAGTAGGTAAATAACCTCTTCAAATGATGCGTTGTCTGCTAAATCATCAATGTTGTAACCAACATATGTAAGTGTGTCATCGATAATTGAACTGATTTTAGATTCCGCTGCTACGATACCTTCTAAACCTTTTGTTGCTGACATAAATTATCGCTCCCTCATACTAATAATTTTTATTGTAAACGCTTTTTCAAACATAGCATTTACGTTTTTTGCTCACATGAACCATTAAGTAAATCGCTTACATTGCTATTATAATCATTTTTGACAGCTTTGTGAATGAAAATCCTTTAAATAAAGAAAAAGTCGGACGAGCGACTATATATGCGTACTAAAGAGGGTGTTTTGTATATTTTGACAATATTTTTTCATTTGAATCGGGGTGATTTTGTAAAAATGAGGAATATTAAATATTTTTCATACGAAAGAACTATTAATATTTTCTGGTTTATTTTCTATTTAGTAATTCTTTGGTTCGTATTACCTGTGTCTCTTGCTATATTTTTATCATTTACCACATATCCTATAATAAATTTTCTTCATAATTACTGTAAAATCGCTTATTGGATTGCTGCAATTATCGTTGAAATATTGATACTTTCTTGCATTGTTCTCCTCATTATTATATCAATAAACAGCATTATACTCATCTTTCCAGAAATACGAGACACACTCCAAAACTTCCCATTATTCACTGAATATGAATCCATTTTCATGCAGTTTTTACAGGAGAAATCGCTGTCTATTTTTGATTCAATCGTCGTTTATACAGCAAATTTATTTCAAATATTTATGAAGCACGTCATTGAAGTTTTTATCTTTCTTGTTGCATATTATTTTGCATTATTAGAAACAAGGAAATCTCGTTATTGGTTTTTCCAATATGTCCCGAAAAAATATAGACATGAATGGCAATCTCATTTTTCCAAAGTTATGCAACTGTTTCATTACTTTGTATTCGTGGAATTTCAGTTATTTACGATTACACTGCTCATTCTTTGTGCAGGCTTTATGATGTTCCAATTTGACCAAGCTATTACGAAAGCATTTATTGTTGCGTTTGCAGATGTACTACCTTTTTTCGGCATTGGTGTTTTTCTTGTCCCAATGAGCATTTACTTTTATTTTAATGGTAATACCTTTTTATGTGTTGCCATTTTACTATTGTATTTGTTTGTCCAACTTACAAGGCAGCTAGCTGAATCTATGCTTTGGTCGAATACACTGCAATTACGAACATTTCACACGTTTTTCATCAGTGCTGCCTCCATTTTATTATTCGGCTTTTATGGTATTTTACTAAGCCCATTATTTTTATTTTTAGCTGTTAAGCTGAAAGAAAAATCTATTTTTGAACAATGATAAATTGTCCTTTTTTCATTTTTTTACGCATCCAGTAAAATACGAGCGGTTGGAATAATTTTCGTGTTATTGGTAACAGCAATAACAACCCGATAACATCTGTTATAAAACCTGGTAGTGCTAAAAGTACACCGCCACTAAAATTCAACATGGCATCGACTAATGCAGGTCCCGGAGCTTCCCCTCGTGCTACCATATGTTTTACGTTTTTCACGGAATTAATACCTTTATTTTTCGCTATATAAATACCAATAATTGTCGTTGCGACAACAAGTAATAATGTATTGAAAACGCCAATATTTTGACCAATAACTATTAATAACGCCAGTTCGGCTAATGCATATACAACAAAACTAAGAAAAAATTTTTTCATATTTTTCTCCTTTCTATTGAAAAAGCTATACCTTCTATACGTTATTATAGCCCAATAAGTTTCATCTAAAAAACAAATACATGTAAATACTATTTTTCACTTGTTATGTAAAAGGCTCTAGTACGGTTCCCCCTACTAGAGCCTTGTTATTATTTATTAAAGTACACTTGCATGTCCTTTATAAATAACACCTGTTTCAGCATCCATTGTTATTTCCTGACCGTGACGAATTAATGTTGTTGCTTCTTTTACGCCGACGATTACAGGGATACCAAGGCTTAGCCCTACAACAGCAGCATGACTAGTCAGTCCGCCTTCCTCTGTAATAAGGCCGATGCAATTTTCAATCGCTGGCATCATATCGCGATCCGAACCTAATGTTACTAAAATGCAGCCATCTGTGTCATATGCTAATGCTTCTGCTGCATTTTTTGCTACAACTGTCTTACCGATTACTGATGCTTTGCCGATTCCTTGACCACGCGCCAGTAAATCACCAATAATGTGAACTTTCATTAAGTTTGTAGTACCTGCTTCACCAACAGGAACTCCAGCCGTAATAACAACTGCATCACCATGCGTAACATAGCCATGTTTTAAACTTTCGTCTACTGCCAGCTCTAAAATTTCGTCTGTCGTTGTAACACGTTGACATACTACCGGATAGACACCCCATACAAGCGTTAGTGTATTGGCTGTATTTGCAGAGCCCGTAACAGCAACAATTGGTACACCAGGACGATATTTTGCAATCATTCTCGCTGTATTTCCGCTTTCCGTTGGTGCCAATACCGCTTTTACGCCTAAGTTTATCGAAGTATAAGCTACTGCCTGAGAAATAGCCTCTGTCATATTCGCTTCTTTTTCACGACTACGTGTCGAAACGATTGCTTTATAATCCAATGAGTTTTCAGTGCGCTGTGCAATTTTATTCATCGTTTGTACAGATTCCACTGGGTAAATTCCTGCTGCTGTTTCACCAGATAGCATAATCGCATCCGTTCCATCAATAATGGCGTTCGCAACGTCACTTGCTTCAGCACGTGTTGGACGAGGATTACGTTGCATTGAGTCTAACATTTGAGTAGCTGTAATAACTGGTTTACCAACTTGGTTACATTTTAGAATTAATTTCTTTTGAACTAAAGGTACCTCTTCGGCTGGAATTTCTACACCAAGGTCACCACGTGCTACCATTAATCCATCTGATACTAAAATGATTTCGTCAATATTATCGACACCTTCTTGGTTCTCGATTTTCGGGATAATTTGAATATGACTACCACCATTTTGCTCAAGTAATTCACGAATTTCTAATACATCTTTCGCTCGACGAACGAATGAAGCGGCAATAAAATCGACACCTTGCTTAATACCAAATAATATATCTTGTGCATCTTTTTCAGTAATACCTGGTAATTGCACTGAAACGCCAGGGACGTTAACACCTTTTTTATTTTTTAAGACTCCAGCATTTTCTACGATTGTATGGATAAGCCCTTTTTCGGTGTCTGTTGCTAGCACACGTAATTGAATTAACCCATCATCCAATAAAATAATGGAGTTTTGTTCTACGTCTTCGATTAGTCGGTCATACGTAACAGAGAAGCTTGCCTCTGTTCCTTCTACTTCCGTCATCGAAATATCGATTACTTGTCCTGCTGTTAAATGCAGTTCTCCATTTTGCATATTATGTGTGCGAATTTCAGGTCCTTTTGTGTCGAGCAAAATCCCTACTGGTTTTCCTAACTTATCTGCAACTTCACGAATTAAATTAATGCGCACTTCATGTTCTTCATGTGAACCATGTGAAAAATTTAAGCGGGCTACATTCATACCTGCCTCAATTAGTTTTTCTAAAATTTCCGGTGACTCACTTGCTGGACCAATTGTACATACGATTTTTGTTTTTCTCATTTTCTGCCCACTCCGTTTTACGCCAAATTATATTGATAGTTCTTTCATTAAAGTATACAAGCTTACATCTGACTCATGATGCTTTTCAAAAGCTTCTGGCATATCATAGTCAATTACTGTATGGTTGCGTATGCCTACAGCTCGACCAGATTTACCTTCCATTAATAATTCTACTGCATGTGCACCAAATTGACTTGCGAGGACACGATCACGTGCCGTTGGAGAACCACCGCGTTGAATATGACCAAGAACTGAAACACGCGTCTCTTTCCCCGTCTTTTCTTTTAGTAGTTTTGCCAAATCGCTTCCTGACATTACACCCTCTGCTACAATAATGATACTATGCTTTTTCCCTCGTGCTTCACCACGCTCTAGACGCGATATGATGTCGTCTAAATCATAATCTTCCTCGGGAATTAAGACGGTTTCAGCACCTGCTGCAAGCCCTGCCCATAATGCGATATCACCGGCATCACGCCCCATAACTTCAACAATAAAAGAGTTTTCATGGGAAGTCGCCGTATCACGAATTTTATCGATTGATTCAACGACTGTATTAAGCGCAGTATCAAAGCCAATTGTATATTCTGTTCCAGGAACATCGTTATCAATCGTTCCAGGCACACCAACAACTGGGAACCCTTTTTTCACAAGGTCCATAGCACCTCGATAGGAACCATCACCCCCGATAACAACTAAACCTTCGATACCTGCTTCTCGCATTTTAGCAATACCTTGTTGTTGGACAGCATCTTCTTTAAATTCAGGGCAACGAGCTGAAAATAAATTCGTACCCCCTCTTTGAATGATGCCACCTACAGAGCCTAAATCAAGTAGCTCAAAAGATCCTTTAATTAAACCTTCATAGCCATGCTTAATGCCAACAACATCTAGTCCATGATAAGCTGCCTTACGAACGACTGCTCGAATGGCTGCGTTCATGCCAGGTGCATCTCCACCACTTGTTAATACGGCAATTTTTTTCATTGTCGAACAACCTCCTGCAGTGTTATCTAATATTATTCACATTAACACGAAAAAACAAACTATGTAAGGGTTCTGACGTTAGAAAAACATAACTTTTACATAAAAAATGAAAAGAATGCGCTTTCACACATTCTTCTCATCACAAAGCATCTAAAATTTAACATTTTTAAAAAATTCTTCGTTATAAATTAACGATTAGCTAGTCAGCGCTTTGTTATGTGTTTAGTCTACACTTCTGTATATTGTCCAATTTTTTTAAATTTTTCATAGCGGTCTTCAATTAGTTGCTCACCATTTAAAGAATTTAATGCTTTTAGTGTGTCACTAATACATTCCTTTATATACATAGCTTGCTTTGCTACATTGCGATGAGCACCGCCAGTGATTTCAGGAATAATCCCATCAATAACACCAAGCTCTTTTAAATCAGGTGCGGTAATGCGCATTGCCTCAGCCGCCTGCTTTGCAAGACTACCATCACGCCATAGAATTGAAGCCGCACCTTCTGGAGAAATAACCGAATAAGTAGAGTTCTCTAACATGAATACACGGTTTGCTACACCTAATGCTAAAGCACCGCCACTACCGCCTTCTCCTATAACAATGCTAATGACGGGTACTGATAACCCTGCCATTTCTACTAGATTACGAGCAATCGCTTCACTTTGACCACGTTCTTCTGCTGCTTTCCCTGGGTAAGCACCTTTTGTATCAATAAAACAAATGATTGGACGATTAAACTTTTCAGCTTGTTTCATTAAGCGTAACGCCTTACGATAACCTTCTGGATGTGGCATACCGAAATTACGGCGAATATTTTCTTTTGTGGACTTGCCACGTTGATGACCGATGATAGTGACAGGTTGTCCTTCAAAAAGAGCAATCCCACCAAGTATCGCGGCATCATCACCAAACGTACGATCACCATGTAGTTCAATAAAGTTTTCGCACATCGCTTCAATATATTGTAACGTTGTTGGTCGTTCTGGATGACGTGCCACTTGCACTCGATCCCACGGCTTCATATTGGCATAGATTGATTGCTCCAATTGCGTTAAACGTGTTTCCAGCTTTTCAATCTCACCAGTCATATCTACATCCGCATCGGCTGCAATCGTTTTTAATTCATCAATTTTTTCACGTAATTGTACTACTGGTTCTTCAAAGGCTAAATTTTTAGACATGTTGTACGCCACCCTTCGTATGCATTTTTACAAGCACAGCCACTTGTTTACGTAAATCTTTGCGATGGAAGATGGCATCTAGTTGACCATGTTCTAATAAAAATTCTGCTGTTTGGAAATCATTTGGTAGTTTTTCTCTTACTGTTTCTTCAATTACACGTCTACCAGCAAAGCCGATTAGTGCTTGAGGTTCCGCAATATTAATATCCCCCACTGAGGCAAAACTTGCAGAAACACCGCCTGTCGTTGGGTGCGTTAAAATCGAAATAAATAATAGCCCTTGATCGCTATGACGTTTTAACGCCACACTCGTTTTTGCCATTTGCATTAACGATAAAACACCTTCTTGCATTCGTGCGCCACCACTTGCAGTAAAAATAATAAATGGTACACGTAATGCTGTTGCTTTTTCAACAGCGCGTGTTATCTTTTCTCCAACAACAGAACCCATTGACCCCATACGGAAATGCGAATCCATAATGGCAACGACGATCTCTTCCCCATCCAGTGTGCCTAACCCTGTCAATACCGCTTCATTTAGGCCTGTTTTTTGTTGATCCGCATTAATTTTCTCTACATAGGCAGGGAAATTTAGTGGATTGCTTGTTTGTAAATGATCGTCCATCGAAACGAACGAACCTTCATCTAAAAAGTCTGCTACACGCTCCTGTGCCGTCATTTTAAAATGGTGACCACATTTCGTGCATACTTTGTGATGCTTCTCTAATTCTTTTGTTAACTGGATATGGCGGCATTCTGGACATTTTGTCATGAGTCCTTCTGGAAATGCCTTTTCTTGACCATCCTGTTTCTTTTTTCGATTTGCGCTAAATATGTCGCGTATTGCCATGTTTGACTCCCCCTTTGTTGTCTAAAAAGTTTGACCAGTACCCATCCACTGCTCGTAAGCTCGTAAAGCTTCTTTTTCATAACCAAGCTGCATCGATTTCAACATTGTTTGAAGGATAAGTTTTTCATCTTCCGTTGAGTTTCGATTTAAACGGTCACCGTCATAAGCTGCAAGTTGAAACCAGATTTTCAGCGAAAGCCGATTGCCTGATGTAATAATTATTTCTCGTAACACATCGCGACAATTGACTGTTCCTTCAATCTCCAGCTTCACAAAAAAACTGTCCCACACAGGTAGTGTACGAAGAATCTCTGTACAACTTATTACGCGAATTGCTTCCTTTTCATGAATTTGTCGCGTTAATTCGACATCTTTTTTTGATTTTTCATCTTCTAATATAAACATCGACAGTACTTCTACAAGCTGATGCTTATGTGTTGAGGCAAGGAATGTACCCCCACCATGGCGTGTCTCAATGAGTCCAAGTAACTCTAAACTGCGCAGTGCCTCCCTTACAGAGGATCGCCCAACACCTAACCTTTCTGATAATACACGTTCAGAAGGAAGCTTTTCTCCAGCTTGAATTTTTTCCATTCGAATCAGTTGACGCAATTGCTGAACGATTTCTAAAAACACTTTTTTTTGTTCGGTTTGTTTATCCATATGATTAACTCCCGTTATCAAAAGTGGTCTGACCACTTTTTAGCATTGACTATATCTTACAAAATAACTGATGAAAAGTAAAGAAAAAACTGCATATGATGCTATGCAGTTTCTAAATTCTTGTTTAATTTCATAATTTTTCAGTCGATTGTGCATGTTTTACTTTCACTTGTGGTTTCCCAAAACGTTTTTCCAACGTGCCTTCAATATAGAGTAACCCATCTTCCAGCAACATTTCCTGTACGAGTTGAAATACTTGAGGGAATAATGTCACAGATACTGTACCAAACTCATCTTGAAGTTGGACAAAAGCCATCTGCTCTCCTTTTTTCGTTCTGATTTTTTTTACTTCTTCAATCAGTCCAATCATTTTTACATACATTCCCTCACGTGCATGCTTCAGTTCTGCACATGTAATATTCACATCTGCCCAGTAATTTCTTACTTCTGAAACAGGATGAGCTGATATATAAAAGCCTAGACTTTCTTTTTCATGCTGGAGTTTTTCCTTCTGGGGCATCGCTTCTGCTTGCATATACTTTGGTTTCCCAAAAGTAAACGCAGTTGCCGTTTCTATATCTACATCTTCTGTTGGACGCAATAGTTCTGCATGCATTAGCGCCGCCTCTAAAGTAGCTACGAGCACCGCACGATCCTTACCTAGATAATCGAGCACACCTGCATAAACTAAAGTTTCCATTACTTTCGGTTTGAAATGTTGTGCACTTAAAGCGACTGCCAAATCAAATAAATTATGAAAAGCAGCTGGATTTGTTTTGCGTACTGCCATTACCTTCTCTATAAACGTGTGCGGCACACCTTTAACGCCGGATAAACTAAAGCGAATTCCATCCTTTTCAACTAAAAAGAATTTTGTACTGTGCAACAGCGAAGGTGGATAAAATGGAATTCCTTTATCTTTCGCTTCCGCTACAAGTTGCTGAATTTTTTCCGTATTTCCCGTTGCATTTGTTAATAAAGCAGCATAAAAACTTTGCGGATAATGTGCTTTTAAATACGCCATTTGATACGAGATGACACTATAGGCAACAGCATGACTTTTTGGGAAGCCATAGTCTGCAAAGCGGACAATTAGCGCATAGACATCTTCTGCAATATGTCGATCAAAACCTTGGTTCAATGCCCCATTGACAAAGGCGGCTTGTTGCTCGTCTAAAATATCACGATTTTTCTTACTCACCGCACGACGCAATAAATCCGCCTGCCCCATTGTAAAACCTGCCATCGTTGCAGCAATGTGCATGATTTGCTCCTGATAAACAATAACACCAAATGTTTCGCGTAAAATTGGTTCCAGCAACGGATGGGGCATCGTTACTTGTTCCTTGCCTGCTTTCCGTCTAGCGTACACAGGGATAAATTCCATCGGGCCTGGACGGTAAAGTGCATTGACAGCTACAATATCCAAAAAATGGGTTGGATGAATATCACGTAATGCTTGTTTCATCCCTTCCGACTCTAGCTGAAAAATACCAACTGTATCACCCTTTTGAAGCAACTGGAACGTCAGCTCGTCATGCATTGGAATAAGGTCAAATTCTATCCATGGCCCTCCAGTTTTATAAATAGACCAACGTACTTGCTCTAAAATTGTTAAATTGCGCAACCCTAAAAAGTCCATCTTTACAAGCCCACGCGCCTCTACATCCCCCATCGGCCACTGCGTAATATACACACCATCATGACCATCTTCTATTGGAATTGTATTCACTAAAGGTGTCGGTGCTAACACAACACCCGCTGCATGGGTAGAAGAATTTCTCGGCAAGCCTTCTAGTTTTAATGCCACTTCATACCAACGTTGATGGTATTCATTTTCCGCTAACCAAGTTTGAAAGTTTGGTGATTCTGCCACCGCTCTGTGCAATGTCATCCCTGGTTTATTGGGGATCATTTTCGATATTTTTTCCATCACTTCAGCCTCAAACCCAAAAACACGCGCCACATCTCTTGCTACTGCTTTCACAGACAAAGTACCAAAAGTAATAATTTGTGCAACATTAGCCTTGCCATATTTTTGCACGACGTATTGAATGACTTGATGTCGTTTACTGTCCACAAAGTCAATATCGATATCTGGCAGTGTAACACGCTCAGGATTTAAAAAGCGTTCAAATAATAAACCATAGGCGAGTGGGTCGACCTGTGTTATAGAGAGACTAAAAGCAACGAGTGAACTTGCGGAAGATCCACGACCTGGCCCAGTTAAAATACGCTGTTCTTTGGCAAAATGCATAAAATCTGCAACAATTAAAAAATAATCAGCATAGCCCATTGAACAGATGATTCCAAGCTCATATTGGAGTCGCTCTCGATATGCTACAGGTAGCTCAGCCACCTTCAAACGTGCAGCTAAGCCTAAAAATGCCTCTTTGACAAGCAAGTCTTCTGCTGTTTCTCCCTCTTGTACAGGGAATGTAGGCATTTGAACATGCGTTTCTGGAATTTTTGCAACACAGCTAGCAAGCATGCTGGCACTTGCTTCAAGCCATTCTAAACGATCTCCAAACCAACCTTTCCACTGTTCCTCTGTTGGTACAAAATAGTGTTCTAAATGCGCTGTTAGCATCGTGTTTTGAAGCTTTTCCCCTGTATCGATTGCTCTAGCCACTTCATAAGCAAAATGGTCTTCTGGTCGTAAAAAATAGCAACGTTGCGTGGCTACAATGGCAATATTTTCGGCTTCACACCACTGCGTAATCATCGCTTCATTGTCTGCTCTTATTCCTCCTGGTCTTGCGATCCCTACATATAGACGTTTTCCAAACACTTGCTGTAGCGCACTTGTCATTGCTTGCCACTCTGCTCTATCGGCTATTTCAACCGTCGACAGTAGCGCTATACATCCTGCCGCATAGCCTTCAAGCCATTTCCAAGGCAATACCTCGTCTTGTCGAATAGAAACAGCACTACTAATCTTTAGTAGATGCTGATAACCTTCCTGTGTTTGCGCATACAGCACAAGCGGAATTGTTTTTTCATCCCACTGGACCTTTATTGTAAGCCCTATTACCGCATGAATATTTGCTTGCTGCATCGCTTGACAAAAAGGCAAAAGCCCGTACAATTTCGAATTGACAATTGCACAGGCCTGCGTATTTTGCTCTTGTAAAAAAGGGATCAATTGTTCAAGCCGAATCGTGCTTTGCAATAAATCCGCGCTCGTATGCATTTGTGTATATACATGTGTCAAAAGAATCCCCGCCTTTCAATTATGAATGATATGATTGACAAATTTCTTGTAAACGTGCAGTGACACGCTCTGCTTCTTGCCATGAATAGGCAGTTGCCCCTGAAGCAAGAGGATGTCCCCCACCATTAAATTCTTTTGCTAATGTGTTAATAATCGGACCTTTAGAACGGAGACGAACTCGAATTTGGTCTTCTTCTTCTATGAAAATAACCCAAGCACAAATTCCCTTTACACTGCCTAAACAACCGACTAATAAAGATGCCTCTGATGGCACAACGTTAAATTCTGCAAGTAATTCCTTAGTCAGTTTAACATACGCCGCTCCATGTTCATCCATTATGAAGTTTTGATAAATATAACCTTGTAAAGTTAACAGTTTTTGTTCCATTTCATACATCCCATCGAAAATTTGATTTCGATCAAAATGATATGTAATGAGCTCTGCTGCCACTCTAAATGTTTTTACGGTTGTACTTGGGAATTGGAAACGCCCTGTATCTCCTACAATTCCAGCAAATAATAATCTAGCAGAGGCATCCGATAGTTGCCAATCCAATGTTTCTTTACCTGTTTCAAAAAGCTCGTAAATCATTTCACTGCACGAACTTGCTGTTGTATCTACCCACAATAAATCTCCGTATTGGTCATCATTCGGATGATGATCAATTTTTACAACCATCTTACCTTTTGTATAGCGTTGATCGTCAATACGCTCCGTATTCGCTGTATCTGTCACAATAACTAAAGCATTTTCATAAACAGCATCCGCAATTTGATCGGGCTCTGCTAAAAACGACAAAGACGTATCGTGCTGGCCTACAGCGTACACTTTTTTATCAGGATAATTGGCTAAAATCAATTCTTTTAACCCTAATTGTGATCCGTACGCATCCGGATCCGGACGCACATGGCGATGTATAACGATTGTCTCATATGCAGCAATTGTGTCGATGATTTGTCTTTTCAAAATGATTTCCCCCAAAATGATAGTAATAACCGTTAGCATTTTTCTTCAATAATCGTTACAATAATGTCTAGTTATGCTAGGAGGTTTACTATGCTCAATTTAATTTTTGTCTTCGCAATTATCATATCATTTGTCTTTTATTTTTATTTTAAAACAAAACAGTTCCGTTCTCCATTACCTATTGCTAAAAATTGGTACAAAAGTAAGGCGAATATAGGCTTCGGTTCCTTTATTCTTGCATTTTCTTTAAATCAAGCTTACTTATTCCCTGGAATGTTTACATTTATCATTGTAGCAATTCTTGTGATATTAGGCATCTTTGTTATTGTAGAAAATATTAAAAAAGCTCGCCACTATGGTCAATTTGTGGATGAAGAATATCGTATCAACCGATAATTTCTAATTGCAGGGCACATATCATTGAACATAACGATTAAAGGGATGACCTAGTATTTGCACTAGGCCATCCCTTTTTGTGTACTTAACGCTCCAATAGCTGGAACATCATCATTGCCTTACCGACAAGCATTTGCTCATTAAATACTTCGAAGTCCATCTTAACAAACTTCCGACTCATATCTAAAATGCGGGGCTTAACAGTAAGTGTGCTCTCCATTTGAACAGGCTTAATGAAATAAATCGTCATGTTTTCTGCCACTGCATCGCCACGTTTTCGACGCTTTAATGCAAATGACCCAACTTCGGCTAGTAAAGTTGTAAATGCTCCGTAAGAAATAGCCCCATATTGGTTTGTCATTTGCGGTGTCACTTTAAACTCAACGATTAAATCTTCATCGCCTAGCACTTTCATCTCATTCTTTACTAAATCATCAATTGTTTCACCGTGCTGAGGCTGTCTTTGTGCAAGTTGCAATGCTTTCAGCACATCTTGACGACTAATTACACCTTGTAGAACATTATCGTCATTGACAATTGGTAGTAAATCGATTCCTTCCCAAATCATGCGGTGCCCTGCAGACGCGACGCTCATTTTCATTGAACCAGCGATTGGATTTTTCGTCATAACCTTTTCAATCAGCTCGTCTTCTTCCCTACCAATAACGTCTTTAACAGTGATCATTCCGACCAATTTATTGTTGGCAGTTACTACTGGGAATGCACCATGTGTTGTACGCTCATTCAACTTGTGGAAATGATGAATCGTTTCATCATTGCGTAACACAGATGTCTCAACCATTGGTACATAGATATCCTCAATAAATAAAATATCTTTTTTAATTAACTGGTCATAAATAGCACGGTTAATCATCGTGGCAACGGTAAAAGTATCGTAGCTAGTAGAAATAATCGGTAAATCCAGTGCATCGGCAAGTTGCTTATTGTCATCTGTTGTGTCAAAGCCACCGGTAATTAATACAGCAGCACCTGCACGTAGCGCATTTTCGTGCGCTTTTATACGGTTTCCGACGATAAGTAAGCTACCAGCATCTGTATAACGCATCATATCTTCTAATTGCATCGCACCTATTACAAATTTTGTTAATGTTTTATGTAGACCTGTTTTACCACCTAATACTTGGCCATCTACAATATTAACAATTTCGGCAAATGTTAACCGTTCGATGTTTTCTTTCTTTTTCTTTTCAATACGAATTGTTCCGACACGCTCAATAGAACTTACTAATCGACGATTTTCCGCTTCTTTTATAGCGCGGTAAGCCGTTCCCTCACTAACTTGCATTTCTTTTGCAATTTGTCGTACTGAAATTTTATCGCCCACGGGTAGTGACTCGATGTATTGTAAAATCTTCTCATGTTTTGTTGACAAAATATCACCTATTTCTCAAGCAATGAATTCTGTTCTTAGTGTACCATATTTTTTGCAAAAATATTGAGTATAAAGGTGTAAAATGTTTAACGTTTCCTATTATTTCAACTACGCACGTGGTGTCAATTATTATAGTACAGCACCTTAAATGATTAGGAACAGTTTACTTTTTCACCAGCTTTTAAAATTTGAACCTCTGCATTTTGCACTAAATTTGCAAAAATTTGCGGATCCTGCTCAATCGGAGGGAATGTATTATAATGTATCGGTACAACAATTTTTGGTTTTAAAAATTCTACAGCACATGCAGCATCTTCAGGACCCATCGTAAAATTATCACCAATTGGTATAAACGCTATATCAATTGGATGACGTTCACCAATTAATTTCATATCGCTAAATAGTGCTGTATCCCCCGCATGATAAATCGTTAATCCCTCGATAAATAATAGCACGCCGGCAGGCATTCCCATGTAAATGATTTCATTGTTTTCTGTTATATAAGAGGAGCCGTGGAAAGCCTGTGTAAACTTCACCTTCCCAAAATCGAACTGTTTTGCTCCACCAATATGCATTGGATGCGCTTTCACACCCTGCCATGAAATCCAGTTTGCTAATTCATTTGGTGCAATAACTAGCGCGTCCTTTTTCTTAGCAAGTTCCACCGTATCCCCTACATGATCATTATGCCCATGTGTAAGTAAAATAATATCCGGCGCCTCATCTGTAACCTTCAAATCTGTTTGGCTATTTCCATTAATGAAAGGGTCAATTAAAATTGTTTTATCATTTGTCTGAATTTTAACGACAGAATGACCATGATAACTAATTTGCATAAAAACGTTCCTCCCAATACCATAATATTTGCTCCATCTTTTAATTCGCTATCCATGCGCTTTTTCCCTTTTTTTGATATGCTTGTACAGGATATGAAAAGTGCTATAGTGCTAGCTTTTCCTTTGACATGTATATGCCGAGAAAAGAACCATCGTGCTAAATCATTTTTTGTTATAACCGCGCTGCGGGTGCTCCAAATAAACGTAAGCATTGCATTGCTTATACCTAAAAATGAAGCCACTTGAAAGATGATGTTTTAAATTAACATCCAAAAAACTAGGTGCAATATGAGGAGGAAATGGATGATGTCAAAAGTACAAGAAATCCAAAACTATTTACAAAAAAATCAAATTGATGCCGCATTCGTAACGACTCCCGATAATGTCTATTACGTATCAGGTTTTAAAAGTAATCCCCACGAACGATTACTAGGTGTGATGATTTTTAAAGAAGCAGAACCTTTTTTAATTTGTCCACAAATGGAAATTCCAGATGCACAAGCTGCCGGCTGGTCATATGAAGTAATCGGTCATCAAGATACAGATAATGCTATGGATGTTCTTGCACAAGCGATTCATAAGCGCAATGTAAATCCATCAACATTTGCGATTGAAAAAGCACAGCTTATCGTAGAACGTTTAGAAGCTTTACAACAATCATTTCCACAAGCTCAATTCGTACGCCTTGATGAAAAAATTAATGCAATGCGTGTGATTAAAGATGAAAATGAGTTAAATAAACTACGCAAAGCGGCTCAACTTGCCGATTATGCGATTGAAGTAGGTTGCAAAGAAATTGCTGAAGGTAAAACTGAAATGGAGATTTTAACTGCTATTGAAAGTGCTATTCAAGAAAAAGGCTGTAAAATGTCCTTTGAAACAATGGTATTAAGTGGACCAAAATCGGCTTCACCACATGGTAAACCTGGTTCACGTAAAATCGAAAAAGGCGATATGGTGTTATTTGATTTAGGGGTAATTTACGATGGTTATTGCTCTGATATTACACGTACAGTAGCTTTTGGTGAACCATCTGCTCCCCAAAAGGCAATCTATAATGCTGTATTAGCGGCTAATACCAATGCCATTGCAGCTGTAAAGCCTGGCGTACGTGCAATGGATTTAGATAAAATTGCGCGCGATACTATTACAGACGCAGGATTTGGTGAATATTTCACACATAGACTTGGCCATGGGCTTGGCATTTCCGTTCATGAATTCCCATCTATTACAGGAACAAATGACATGATGATGGAAGAAGGCATGGTATTCACAATCGAACCTGGTGTTTACAAATCTGATGTGACAGGTGTCCGTATTGAGGATGATGTCGTGGTTACAAAAGATGGTGTGGAAGTATTAACAAAATTCCCTAAAGACTTAATCGTACTGTAAGACAAGGTATTTTACAGTTGGAAATACGATGTAGAAGATAGCACAGTTTCTCTGGATTCTTTTACAGTCACAAAAGAGAAAAAGTGTTAGATTGACTAAAGTCAATCTAACACTTTTTCTTTATCGTTTGTTGTCCGTTATGGCGATGCTTTCTGCTCGGAATGCCCGCGTCTTACATGATGTTTGTTCTGAGCAGGAGTCAGCGCCTACGTCAACAACTAATGCTAGCTTCAATATTTTTATTTATTGTAAAAGGAAGAATTGCTAATCCACGATAAATGGATATTTCTATCCTTCTTTTGGCATTTCATGGTTCAGATGTATTCATACGTAACGAATAGCAACCACAGGATATATTAATTTTAGTTATTCATTATTATTGGATTAATTCATCCACATTCACATATGGCAAGCCTTGTGCTTCTGCTACCGCTTTATAAGTAATATGCCCCTCTAATGCATTCACACCTTTTTTCAATGCAGGATTGTCAATACATGCTTGCTTATAGCCTTTATTGGCAATTTGCAACGCATATGGAATTGTATTATTTGTTAAAGCAATCGTTGAAGTACGTGGCACAGCCCCTGGCATATTGGCAACAGCATAGTGGACTACCCCATGTTTAACATACGTTGGATCATCATGTGTTGTAACACGATCAGATGTCGCAAAAATTCCACCTTGGTCAATCGCAATATCCACAACAACAGAACCTGGTTGCATCGATTGAATCATTTCTTCCGAAACTAACTTTGGTGCCTTTGCTCCAGGAATTAGAACAGCACCGACAACTAAATCTGAGTGTTTCACAGATTCTGCAATATTATACGGGTTAGACATTAATGTTTGAACATCGCGACCAAACATATCTTCTAATTGACGTAGACGTTCTGGACTTAAATCAATAACTGTTACGTCTGCTCCCATACCAACTGCAATTTTCGCAGCGTTTGTTCCGGCGATTCCGCCACCAATTACTGTTACTTTACCGCGTTGTACACCTGATACACCGCCTAGTAAAATCCCTTTACCACCGTGATTTTTCTCTAAATATTGCGCACCAATTTGTGTTGCCATTTTACCAGCTACTTCACTCATTGGTGTTAATAAAGGTAGTGAACCATTTGCAAGTTGAACCGTTTCATAGGCAATACCTACAACTTTTTTATCTATTAATGCCTGCGTTAATTCACGCTCTGGCGCTAAGTGCAAGTAGGTAAATAAGATTTGTCCCTCATAAAAGTAATCGTATTCCGATGCTACGGGTTCTTTTACTTTTAAAATCATTTCTTGAGCCCACGCTTCTTTTGCCGATGCAACGATATGTGCACCTGCTGCTACGTAATCTGCATCTGTAAAACTTGAACCGATACCAGCTCCTGTTTCAATATACACTTCGTGCCCAGCATGCGTTAAGGATACAACTCCTGCTGGTGTCATTGCTACGCGATTTTCGTTGTTTTTAATTTCCTTTGGAATACCAATCTTCATATTTCCAATCCCCTTTCATAACCTATGAACTAAGCAATTTTCATCAAAATACGTTTCATCGTAAATGATGCACCCCTTGCATTTCCATCTTACCAAACATGTGCAAAAAATGCTTTAATTAAAGCAAATACTAATTAAATTTACAATATTTATAAAATATCAAATAGTAAGACTATTAAAGATATACGAGTCATTGTACAGTAAATGCCTTCACTTTTTCACAAATTTTCTTCGGAAAGTATTTCCTTTAGAAAATCATTTGATATAATATCATTATACAAATAGGGAGGTAATACAAATGGCTAATCATTATAAAAGCATTGTAGTTGCAGTAGACGGTTCTAAAGAGGCAGAGTACGCTTTTCGTAAATCAATCGACGTTGCTAAACGTAACGAAGGTGCTGTTTTAAACCTAGTAAATGTTATTGATACACGTTCATTCGCTGCTATTGAAGCATATGACCGTTCCATTGCAGAGCGTGCACAAGCTTTCTCTGAAGAATTATTAAATGGTTACAAAAAACAAGCTGAAGAAGAAGGCTTAACAAACGTAAACCTTGTAATCGAGTATGGATCTCCTAAAAATATTATTACAAAAGAGCTTTCTAAAATCGTTGATGCAGATTTAATTATCTGTGGCGCTACTGGTTTAAATGCAGTAGAACGCTTCCTAATCGGTTCAGTATCTGAAGCAATCGTACGTTCTGCAAATTGTGACGTACTTGTTATCCGTACACCAGAAGCTTAATCGCAATACATAAAAAGGTATCCTAATTCGGATACCTTTTTTATTATTTTATTTTCCTTCTTGCCACATCTTCACTTTCTCAAAAAACAGTGCAAGCGCTTGTTTATTTTGCATATTTGGTACTTTTGCCAATAATACTTCTTTCGGGGCTTTAAAAGCTTCCCCTTGCTTTTGTAAAATCACAATACTTTTTTCAAGTGCTTTATTGGCAAACATTGTATCTGGCAATTGAATAATCGCTTGAATCCAAGCATGCTTTTGGATGTACTTATGCAGTTGTTTCGACTGTTCTGATTCAAAAAGATGTGTTGGCGCTAAGAAAAATAAATAGCCTCCGTCTTTCGTATAATTGATAGACTGCTCAATAAATAAATGATGAGCATAGCTCATGCCTTCAGAAGCACAAAGCTCATAATCTAGTGCTACTTCCTCATTCGGATAGTATCCGACTGGTAAATCACAAACAATCGCATCTACAGGATCCACCAATAAGTCTTGCAACGCATCTTGGCGATATAAAGACACTGGTTGCTCTGTTAAATCTGCTGTTGCTGCAGCTAATTGGATCAGTAATTCATCTACCTCCACACCTGATGCTTCTAATTTTCCATCAAGTAAATTCATAACTGTTAACAATAGATTACCTGTTCCCACTGCTGGGTCCATGATTGTCAGCTTTTCTTTCTCTAATCGATCCGCAAAAATTTGTTCAACAAAATAACCAACTAATAAACCAAGCGTATCTGGCGTCATTTGATGATTTGGCTGGGAACCTTTACGCATCCCTTTTAAAATCGCAATTTGAATAGATTTACGCACATCTTCTTTCGTTGCTCCTTGTTGGGAGAAATCTACTTCTCCATCAAGCCATGCTTCTAGTCCATCAAGCACACCTTCAAGCAATGTCGCATCTTGCTCTTTTTCTATTTTTTCTGCATGCTCATTCAGCATCCCAAATAGTTTTTCAATTTTTTCCATATATAACTTCCTTTCACGCAGAAAAGAGCCGTGACAAAACCTGTCACAGCCCTTTTGTCTAGTATTATCTTAGCCTAAAAGAAGCAAATTATGCTAGTGCTTTCACTGCTGCAATTGCTGCTTCATAGTTTGGATGATCTGTAGCTTCAGGTACATACTCGACATAAGTCACTTTGCCAGTTGCATCTACCACAAAAACAGCACGTGCTAGAAGGCGTAATTCTTTAATATATACGCCATATGCTTCACCAAATGACAGGTCACGATGATCTGAAACTGTTTGAACAGCATCAATTCCTGCAGCTCCGCACCAACGTTTTTGTGCAAATGGCAGGTCAACTGATACTGTATAAATTACTACATCATCGCCTAAATTTGCAGCTTCCTCATTAAAACGGCGCGTTTGTGCATCACATACACCTGTATCTAATGATGGGACTACGCTAAACAAGCGAATTTTACCTTCTGAATCTTTTAAAGAAACAGGTGATAAATCATTTGCTAATACTGTGAAATCCGGTGCTTGGTCTCCAACCTTTACTTCGTTACCTATTAGTGTTACTGGACCCTTTTTAAATGTAATTTGTGCCATGTTAACGCCTCCTAATCATCATATGTACATAATCTTACTAAATGTAGGGAAATAATTGCAACTAGGACAACTTATCGTCATGCAATTATTGTGATGGCTTGTCAGCTACCACTCCTATTTACACTGTTCACACACATTTTTAAAGATAATTACAAAAAAATGTTAGATGACTGTAATCATCTAACATTTTTACATATCAAAAATTTACATCTCTTTGTCAAGTCACTCAAAGTGATGTTTTGCATGCTGATTATTCCTCAGGCTTCTCCTCCAACTTTTCAGGCTCTTTAGCAGTTTCCTGAATAGTTGCTGGCGTTTGTACTGTTGCTTGCACAGTTTCTTTTGCTATATACACTTTTTCATGAACAACCGTAGTCTCCGCAAAATAATCATGTATACCTTGATTGTCAGGTAAAATCGCAACTAAAATATACAGCGGCGTAAAGATATTACTGATTAAACGACCAATCCATTCTCTGAACAGCACATCTGACCATTGGAGTTTATCATGTTTCAGCGATACTACACGTAACCCCAATGCCATTTTCCCTAAAGTTTGCCCGAAAAATTTCGTCATCAAAACAAAGTAACAATAATAAAGAACAGCTGAAATAATTGAAATAGGTGCATACCACACTGATTCTGATAATGACCAGTCCATTAAGTAAAATATTGGATTAACAGCAATTCCTATTATTGCAGAAATAATTAATCCATCCAGGACAAATGCCCAAAAACGTACCCAAAATCCTGCGGTCTTCAATTCATAGTTTGTCATCACTGTAGGCGTCACTGTTTTATCTAGCAATTCTTGGCTTATCGAGGGTGTCCCTTGCAAAACGAAATCATTGTTTGTCATGGTATGCCCTCCTTAGTATTCACCATATAAATACATCATTTTTGGTGCCTTGTATTCCGTCATAATTTTCATCAACATTTTTTCTTCAGCCGAAGGACCAAATAGTGAACCTACTTTCATGCCAATTAATGACGGTAAGCCTCCTTGATTATACGAGTATTCGAAAAGAACTGCATCCTCTAATCCAAAATCTTGTCGTAAAGCTGCAATTGCCGCTTGCTCATCGCCAATTTCGTCAATTAAGCCTGCTTCAAGTGCCTTTGTACCGCCAAGAATTCGACCATCAGCTACCTTTTTTACATCCGCTTCAGACATATTTCGTCCTTTTTCAACAATATCAACGAACTCTTCATAAGATTCATTAATCATATCTTGCATCATAGCACGTTCTTCTGCAGTAATTTCACGCGTAGGGCTTAGCATATCTTTATGTTGCCCTGATTTAAACGTTTCAAATTTCACGCCAACTTTTTCGGCTAATTCCTGATAATTAATAGATTGCATAATGACACCAATAGAACCTGTTATTGTATCACGATGTGCATAAATTTTATCTGCTGGTGCTGAAATGTAGTAACCACCCGACGCTGCCATAGAATCCATCGACACGTAGATAGGAATTTGACGCTCTTCTTTAATTTCTAACAATTTCTTATAAATTTCTGCCGATTCCTTTACTCCACCACCTGGAGTATTCACACTTAGTACAATCCCCTGTACTGTATCATCAGCTAAAATATTATCCAATTGATTTAAGAAAAACTGGTGATCGTAAGAAACGGATTGCCATAATGTATTCGATCCAACATCTTGAATCGTCCCATCCACTTTCAAATATGCGATACGTTTAGTATGATCTTCACCTTCAATAATCGTTTCGTATACATCTAAATTTTTGCCAGCCATCACGCTATCAAAATTACTAAAGAAATCTGATTTAAAAATCGCCATAATTGTGTTAAGTCCTAATGAAAACACTAATAATACAGCTGCAACTGCTAAGGCTATCCACCTTTTTGTATTCATCTAATCGCCTCCTCTTCACGTTATACGTCTTAATGTCCAAAACGTTTCACTTTTAAGTGATTTTTATGTAAAAGTTTTTCCCACATTTATTATTTTGCCATAAACGAAATAGGGATGTACAAAAAAAATCAAAAGTTCATCATAAAGCATGAACTTTGATTTTTCGACATTATTTCCTAGGAAATAATTATTGGTGTGTGTAATGGGCTTTTTCTTGTTGTCGTAATTCGACACGACGGATTTTTCCAGAAGCAGTCTTTGGTAATGCTTCAACAAATTCAATTGCCCGTGGATATTTATAAGGCGCTGTCATCAGCTTCACATGGTTTTGTAAATTTTGAATAAGCGTATCATCACCTGTCACTCCTTCACGCAAGACGATAAAGGCTTTCACAATATTTCCTCTTACTTCATCAGGGCTTGCCACAACAGCAGCTTCTTTAACAGTAGGATGCTTCATTAAGGCATCTTCCACTTCAAATGGCCCAATTGTATAGCCTGACGATATAATGACATCATCACCACGTCCCTCAAACCAAAAATAGCCATCTGCATCTTTATATGCTCGGTCACCGGTAATATACCAATCTCCACGGAATTGCATGCTAGTGCGTTCTGGGTCCTTGAAATACTTTTTAAACAGTGCTGGGGTTTGACGATGAACGGCAATATCTCCAACAACGCCATCAGCAACAGGATTTCCAAAATCATCAATAATTTCGACTGTATTGCCTGGTGTCGGTTTACCCATAGAGCCGACGCGAGCATCCATGCCAACCAGTGTCCCAACAAGCAATGTATTTTCTGTTTGGCCATAGCCATCACGCACTTGAATATGAAACGTTTTTGAAAACACTTTAACGACTTCACTATTTAACGGCTCACCCGCTGATACAGCTTGACGGATGGCACTTAAATTATAGTCCTGTAGATTGTTAAGTGTGGCCATAAAGCGATATTCTGTTGGGGTACAACATAACACATTTACTTTAAATTTTTCTAGCAATGACAAGTAAGTCGAAGCATCAAATTTTCCTTTATAGACAAATGCTGTTGCTCCACTACCTAACGTTGCTAAAAACGGACTCCAAATCCATTTTTGCCAACCAGGTGCGGCAGTAGCCCAAACTATATCATTTTCTTGGACACCTAACCAATTCGGTGCTGTCGTACGTAAATGCGCATAACCCCAGCTATGTGTATGAACAGCTGCCTTAGGATTCCCTGTTGTCCCACTTGTATAAGCTAAAAAAGCATGATCTGTACTTTTTGTCGGTGTAGGGTTTGTATAATTTGTAGGATGTTCCTTCATTTTTTCAAGCAATGGTTGCCATGGTGCATGCGCGTGACCAATAACGAATTGCATAATTCCTTTTAAATTTGTTACGTCGTCAAATTGCTCAATATATGGCTCATAGGCGATTATACCTTTGGCATTGGCATGTGTAATACGATATTCAATATCCTTTGTACGTAACATTTCAGAGCTAGGGATAATAGTTAAACCCGCTTTCAGTGCCGCTATGTAAACAATATAAGCTTCGACAGATCTTGGAACCATCACTAATAGCACATCGCCCTTCGTTAAACCCTGCGAAGTAAATACATGGGCAGCCTGATTCGCCTTTTCCAGTAAATTTGCGTATGTAATATATTGAATTTCTTCGTTGTCATTATAAACTATTAATGCATTTTTAGATGGATCTTGAGCATACTTTTCAATTTCCTCCACAATGTTATACCATTCTGGTGCAATTAAATCCTGTCTTTTCATCATAACTTCCTCCTTAATACTAGGTTCATTATAAAACTCATTTTTTACGATTTTCAATGGAAGGATCCTATTTTAAAAAAGTCATGACAATTATCATGGTCTAGTATATGGCATCAGTCACTGCTTTCCAAATAATGATAAAATGCTATTGAATACTACGAAAAGGTATGTTACATTTTGGTCAACTAAAATTTTCATGATTGCAGGGGGACTCTTGTGAGTTGAGAAGGTAAAACCTGACCCTTTGAACCTGTTAGTTAATACTGACGTAGGGAGCAATACACATCTTATTATTGATGAAAAGCTCTTTTTACGTGTGCCTTGTGCCCGAATAAAAAAGAGCTTTTTTTGCATGCTTACGTCCACCAAAAGAGGAGGACTACAATGGTTTTTCAAACGATTCGTAAAAAACAACCGTTGATTCACTGCATAACCAATTATGTAGTGGCAAATTTTCAAGCAAATGGCTTACTAGCAATTGGTGCATCACCGGTAATGGCGGATGATCCGCAGGAAGTCGAAGAAATGGTATCCATCGCATCAGCGTTATTAGTCAATATCGGAACGCTTACTACACGAACAAAAGAGTCGATGTTACTTGCAGGAAAAAAAGCAAATGCCCTTGGTATACCAGTAATTTTGGACCCAGTAGCTGCTGGCGCTACAGCATACCGCAAACAAACGGTACTACAGTTATTAGATTCGATTCATTTTGCTGTTATCCGCTGTAATGTTGGCGAACTTGCCGCGATTGCTAATGTACAATGGCAACAAAAAGGTGTTGATAGTGGTACTGGTTCCATATCTGTTGAGGATAAAGCAAAAGAAATAGCAAAAAAATTTAATTGCATCGTGATTGTAACTGGTGAAAAAGATTTTATAACCGATGGGAACCTTGCGCAATGGATTGCTGGTGGTCATACTCGAATGACAGAAGTGACAGGTACTGGCTGTTTATTAAGCGCAATTTGTTGTGCTGCATATATGGCGGGCAATGAGCCTTATTCTCAATTATGCGATACATTAATGAGCTATAAAAAAATTGCTGAACATGCTCATTCGGCTGCTCAATATAATGGTGATTTTACTGTAGCAGTCTTAAACGAATTGCATCGTTTATCGAAGGACGGTGATATTTGATGCACATTGTTACAACAATAGCGGGCTCTGATAGCGGTGGCGGTGCAGGTATCCAAGCAGATTTAAAAACATTTCAAGAATTAGATGTATTCGGAACGTCCGTAATTACAGCTTTAACTGCCCAAAACACACAAGGTGTCATGGATGTGCTACCCATCGAACAAGCCTTTATAAATAAACAATTTCATGCTCTCTTAGAGGATTTTCCAATTAGTGCCATTAAGACTGGCATGCTTTTTTCCTCTGATATTATTCGTACAATTGCGCTAGCTATGAAAAATTTAACCATCCCTCTTATTGTTGATCCTGTCATGATTGCAAAGGGCGGTGAAACTTTATTACAACAAGAAGCTGTGGAGGCATTAAGAAACAATTTATTACCACTTGCCACGATTGTAACGCCAAATATTCCAGAAACTGAAACATTAGCTGCAAGAAAAATCGAAACCGTGTCTGACATTCGACTTGCGGCGCATTCGTTACTACAGCTAGGTGTTCAATGCGTGATTATCAAAGGTGGCCACTTAGCGAACAAAGATTTTGCTGTAGATTATGTATTTTTTAAAAATGGCAAATCATTCTCAATGCAGTCTAGTCGAATTGCGACCAAAAATACACACGGTACAGGGTGTACATTTTCTGCCGCATTAACAGCTTTTATTGGCCGTCAAATGCCGATAGAGCAAGCCATTATTGAGGCTAAGAAATTCATTCAACTAGCAATTACTCATAACTTATCGATTGGTCATGGTAATGGACCAACAAATCATTTTGCTTACCAAAAATTCAAAGAAAGTTGCGAGGTGACCATAGGTGAAACGCAGTGATTTGCAGCTCTATTTTATAATGGGTACAGCGAATGCAAAAATCAAACAACCATTAGCAATACTAGAAGAAGCATTGCAAGCTGGTATTACGATGTTCCAATTTCGAGAAAAAGGAACAGATGCACTAACTGATGAACATTATGAACATTTTGCCCGTCAATGCCAAAAACGATGTCATCACTACAATGTTCCATTTATCGTAAATGATGATATTGAGCTTGCCTTAAAGCTCAAGGCAGACGGTATTCATATTGGACAAGATGATTGTCCCATCTCGCTAGTAAGAGAAAAAATTGGTGAGGAAATAATACTTGGTGTTTCGGTTCATACAGCGGATGAATTACAGATCGCTATAGAAAATGGTGCAGATTATGTAGGGATTGGTCCCATTTTTGCCACCACTTCTAAAAACGATGCCAAAACGCCAAGTGGAACTGAATTTTTACAACAAGCACGCCGTCATTATCCCGAGTTGCCGATTGTAGCAATTGGTGGCATTAACTGTCAGAATGCAGAAACTGTATTAAAAGCTGGTGCAGACGGTGTAGCAGTTATTTCCGCAATTTGTGAAAGTCATAATATTCACCAAACCGTTGAGACCTTTAAATCGTATTGATTGAATAATTCGAGTTACGCTAGTCATAAAAAAAGTAAAAATAAACAAACTAAAACCAGTGCCTTTTACGGTCACTGGTTTTAAGTTCAATAAATGCTTTTTTGCAATTATTGTTTTGGCATACCTTTTAATTGAGATTCTGCCATTTGTACAAGACGTTTAGTGATTTCACCACCAACGGAACCGTTAGCACGAGCTGATGCGTCAGCTCCTAATTGAACACCAAATTCTTGTGCAATTTCGTATTTCATTTGATCAAGCGCTTGTTGTACACCAGGTACTGCAAGCTTGTTTGAACTGTTGTTGTTTGTCATGTCTCTCACCTCCTTGTGAATATAGAATGTGCGATATTCGATTTTTAATACGAAAATTTTAAAGGTAAAATGTAACTCTAAAGGAAAAAGACTAGAAAATATAAAAAAACCGTCCCAAATTACAAATTTGAGACGGTTTCCTTCTTATTATAATGTCGTTATTGGTCTTTATAAGAAAAGAATATTCTTTTTAGTTTAAATCCGTAAATTTTTTATAAAAGATCTGCAAATTTATCTTTAGGTAGTTCTTTTTTCGGGAAAATGTACACTTCACGGTTTTTCACAGCACGTTCGATTAGTTCATCAAAATCAGAAAAGCTTTCATAATGCTCTACTTTTTCAAGCTTTGGCTTTGTTTTCGGACTAGCTGGGGTGAAAATTGTACAGCAATCCTCAAATGGCTGAATTGACGTTTCATATGTGCCGATTTTTTCTGCAATATCAATAATTTCTAATTTATCATTTGAAATAAGCGGACGTAAAATTGGTGTATTCGTTACAGCATTAATCGCCGTTAAACTTTCTAGCGTCTGACTTGCTACTTGTCCAAGACTTTCACCTGTTACAATGGCCAGTGCATTAATTTCCTCACGTACTTTATCTGCCACCTTTAACATCATGCGACGTGTTGTTGTCATTGACACATTGGACGGCACTCTGTCTTTAATAAGTACTTGGATTTCTGTAAATGGAATAACATGCAGGCGAATACTTGCACCAAATTTTGTTAGTTCATTTGCAAGTACTTTTACTTTTTCCAATGAATTTTGACTTGTATACGGTGGGCTAAAGAAATGAATTGCTTCTAAACGTACACCGCGTTTCATCATTAAATACCCAGCAACAGGACTATCAATACCGCCTGACAGCATTAATAATGATTTGCCGTTAGAGCCAACTGGCATACCACCTGCGCCTGGTATCACTTGCGCCATCATATATGTTGAATCGTGGCGTACTTCCACTCGTAATTCTACATCTGGATGTTTCACTTTTACTGATAAGTTTTGATATTGTGGTAAAACATGCCCACCAATTTCGCGTTGAATGCTGTGAGAATCTAATGGGAATGTTTTATCTGTACGTTTCACTTCAACTTTAAATGTTAGCTGTTGATCTTTAAATGTATCCATGATTGTAAGCGCAAGTCGCTTCATAGCATCCATATCTTTTTCACATGCAGCAACTGGGCTAAATGATTGAATTCCAAAAATTTTCGGTAAGCCTGCTAATAAAACATCCATCTGTGCTTCATCTTGAATGGCAATAAACATTCGGTCGCGTTCTGTGCGGATGTGTAAATGGCCTAAATCTGCAAATGCATAGCGAATATTTTCACGTAAACGGCGGATAAAGTCCATTTTATTACGTCCTTTTGTCGATAGTTCGCCATATCGAATTAAAATTTCTTTCCAAATCATAATAATAGTTCTCCTTTAAGTTCCTTCAATACTGTATTAATAACTTGTATTAATTGGGTTATATCGTCCGATGTTACATGTGCACCAAAACTAACACGAACAACACCTTTTTTAAAATGTTCATCAATAATTAAGGCTTCGACAACATGGCTTGTCTTTGTTTGTCTAGAAGAACAAGCACTCGAAGTCGATACAATCACGCCATGTTTTTGCAAAGCATTGATCAGTACCTCGCCTTTTATATCACGTACACTAAACGATAAAATATGAGCTGCACACTCTGGAGTAGATATTATATGCACAATATCACCAAAATGCGCTAGTGCTGCACGTAATTGCTGTTGCCAATTACGGTAGTTTTCAGAACGTTCTTCCATTGTTTCGACTGCCATACGAGCCGCTTTTGCCAATGCTACTGCTTGAGGTACAGCCACTGTGCCACTACGTAAGCCGAATTCCTGTCCACCACCAAAAGCATAAGGTTGCCATTGCATTGGCTTACGAAAAGCTAAGACACCAGAACCTTTAAAGCCATGGATTTTATGTCCAGAAATCGTAATACAATCTGGCCCATCTTCACCTTTAAACGTTAATGGAAGTTTTCCAAAGCTTTGGACTGCATCCACATGAAATGCCGCTCTACTTTCTGCATGAACGATAGCAGCCGCTTCAAAAATAGGTTGAATTGCTCCCATTTCATTATTGACATGCATTATGCTAACCAATATCGTATCTTTCCGTATTTTGGCTCTTAGCTCATCCAATGAAATAACACCTTGTTTATTGACACGTAAATATTCTATTTCAAAGCCTTCCTTTTCAAGCTGCTTGACTGGCTCTAACACAGAAAGATGCTCAATTTCCGTTGTTATAACATGTTTTCCTTTATGCGTATTACCGCGTGCGAAACCTAAAATGGCTGTATTATTCGATTCGGTTCCACCTGAAGTAAATAGCACATTTTTTGCTTCAGTCTTCAAAATATCTGCTACTTGCTCCCGTGCACGCATTAATAATGCATTTGATTCTACACCCATGGCATGGATTGATGCAGGATTTGCATAATATTGCTCATTTACTGCCATAAATGTTTGCATCACTTCTTGATAAGGCTTTGTAGTAGCACTATTATCAAGATAAATTGTATTAGCTTTCATTATTTTTCACACACTTTCAAAACGTTGATTTAACGGTATTTATCATAACGCAATCTGTCGCAATTGACTACTAAATATTCTAATTTCGTCATTTTAGGTCCGCTTAGCATCGCTTATTTATTGCGAATATGCTGTGAATTTCAGCTGATTTCACACCATAGAAAAATATTTTGGAAAACATTTATTTAGGATAAAATCCCCAAAACAACCAGTACAATGTTCAAGTAAAAGAGTACGGTCGTAAAAAAAGCTACCTAAAAAGGTCACTTCACTTTTTAGGCAGCTAATTCATTTGTTATTGTCTATTTGTTATTGTCATAAAGCATTTATGACTTTGTGAACGCTTCTTCGGCAACAATGGCCTCAATGCGTTTCAAAGCACCTGGCTCCATTTCCTCCACTGCAGTCCCTGCTTCTTCTAAAGCCTTTGCATACCGGAATTGATGAAATGCCTCTTCTGCTTCTTTTAAACGAGCATTTAACTTTGGATTTGTTGCACGGTGGCGATTGCCATATTGAATAATACGTTCGATAAGCATGACGTTTTCAATCAATTCATGTGCTTTCGCGTGAACATCCTCAACACAAAGTGTCGCTGCATTTAAGTTATTATGGACAGTTCCCATATTGAGCGGTACCTCTTGTAGACTTTGCATCACAACGTAAATATGCTCCGCTGCCTCATCTAATCGCGCATCCATCTCTTCAGGAATACCTGGAATATTCGCCTTATTTAACAGACGATCTGTTTCTTGTAACGTTTTTTTCAAGTTGTCCACTTGTGTCCGAGCCTTATTTTCATCAATGCGAAGTTTTTTCATTGTATTCGATAAATGCCCTTGCTCTTCGTGTATGCGCTCCAGTTCTTCACTAATTTCAATTAATTCCTCTTGTAAGCTTGAATAGGCCGATTTTTCCTCTGACACACGCATCGCCAATAAATCATAGCGACGTTGTAATGCTTCTAATTGTTTTAGCGCCGCTTTTGGAATTTCTGCATCTTTTTCATTCAAGTGGTAGCTTTGCTGGACAAATGTTGCTTCATCACTTACTAATCGAGTGGAGTTAATAACATTCGTAATCGATCCTAATAAGCGCTCACAATTTTGGTCGACATAGTTTTTAGCAATCACTTCTTTTTCAAGCAAGTCATAAAAACGGTCTATTTCTTCATTTATTTCAGCAACACGAGGTTTCACAGATGTTAATTTTAGCTCTGCTAGTTCTTCTTTTAACGAAGCAAACTCTTCTTCCAGTTTGTCCAAAGCCTCTGTAAGTTCTAAATGATGCAAGTAGTAGGATTGTTCTTCCATTTCACGCTGACCATTGCGTAATTCTTGAATTGCACCAGGTAATTTTACTTGTAGTTCGGTTAAAATAGTTGGCACATCATTAATATATTCAAACGTTTGCTGAGATTCATTATTTAAGCTAATTACTATTTCACGCGCTTGTAAATAATTGCCCTCGCTTGTGAGTACATCAAATTCTTCAAATTTTTGTACAAACACTTCTAGTTTTTGTTCAAGTGCTGGTAGGGCTACGCCAAATGAGTGCTGATGTGCAAGCAATGTTTTACGTGCTGATCGATAATATTCTTTTAACTGTTCAATTTCAATACGGTTTTTTTCTTCGCTGCCAATTAATTCATTAAGTTCTTCTAAGATTTTATCTTTATCTTTTTCACACTTACGAATATAATCTTCTATTTCACGCTCAATCAACGTTGCTTTTTTAAAACGAAGGCGATTGATTTGGTCTTCAGCATCGAATAAAAGCGAATCAATTTTTGTCATATGTACGTCGATGACTTCATCCCAACTATTACGCCACCGTTCAAACATTTCCTCTGTTTCGCCATTCATGTTTAAAGATTTAACTTTAGAAATTTCTTCATTTATGGGATTGTTTTGTATTTGTAATTTTTCATTTTCAAGTTGTGCAATAATTGTTGTATGTTTTCTTCGCATCATTAATCCTACTATGGCTAAAATTAATAGTAGGATAATCGGAATGATGATATACTCCATCGTAAGCCTCCTATTCTACAATAAACGAATTGGCTAGTTGTATTTATTATATACTATGTTTTCGCCTTTTGTACTAAAATTTAAGTGATTTTCAGAAAAGTGTATTCACGACCTACATATTGACAGCTTCCCCTATGTCATTGAACATAGAGTGTAAATATGTATTTATCATTTTAATAGTTAAAGGAGTGTAAAATGTATGAAAAGAGACGGGCACATCCATAGCCCCTATTGCCCACATGGGTCATCTGATTCATTTACACAATATATTGAAAAAGCAATTGCTGAAAACTTTACCGATATTACATTTACAGAACATGCACCATTACCCTCTAATTTCCAAGATCCTACACCTGAACAGGATAGTGGTATGCGCCCAGATTTTTTAATGCCTTATTTGGAAGACTTACAACGACTTCAAAAACAATATGCACAGGATGTTCGCATTCGCATCGGTTTAGAGATCGACTATATTGTCGGCTTCGAGCAAGAAACACGTCATTTTCTTGATACATATGGACATTTTTTAGACGATGCCATTTTATCTGTTCATTTTTTACAATGGCAAAATACGTACGAATGCATTGATTTTTCTGCAGAAAGTTTTATAAATTTTGCCCAAAAAGTAGGTTCTGTTGAACGTCTCTATCATTTATATTATGATACTGTCCTACAATCTATTGAAGCTGACTTAGGACAATACAAACCTAAGCGCATCGGGCATCCAACACTTATTCATAAATTTCAGCTAGCCCATCATCAGCCAGTTGATGACACTGACCGCATCCAAGAAGTATTAACTACTATGCAGCAAAAAGGATATGAGTTAGATTTAAATAGTGCTGGCTTAAGTAAAACATATTGTCAGGAACCCTATCCACCATTTGCCTTTATCGATTATAGTAAAACGATTGGTTTACCTATCGTTTTCGGTTCAGATGCTCATGCTGCTGTCGATTTACATCAGCATTATAAAACTCTATTTCCAGACAAATAACGTTTAAACGAGGTGCTCATATGTTTACACAAATTAATTACGAAGGATCTATTGCGGATCAATACAAGACATTAGCAAAACAGTTAGATGCATTACTCACTGGCGAAACCGATCGCATTGCAAATTTAGGTAACGCATCTGCCTTGCTTAATCAATTTCTTACAGACATTAACTGGGTTGGCTTTTACCTTTTACAAGAGGATGAACTAGTTTTAGGACCATTCCAAGGCTTACCAGCTTGTGTGAGAATTCCAATTGGACGCGGTGTGTGTGGAACAGCTGTAACAAAAAAAGAGACACTTGTCGTAAAAGATGTTCATGCATTTCCAGGGCATATTGCATGCGATGCTGCCTCTCAATCAGAAATTGTCATTCCGCTTATTCAACAAGAGAAGGTGATTGGCGTTCTTGATATTGATAGCCCTATTAAAAATCGCTTTTCACAAGAAGATCAAACCGGCTTAGAACATTTTGTAGAAACACTACTTCTTCATATTTAATATTTCACAATATTATCTTATAGCCACTAAAAAATGCCCTGAAATGGATTATAAATATATCATTTCGGGGCATTTTATAGTAAACCATCTATTATGCATTTGTTTGTAACGTCCGATCATGGATACAAAATCTATTTTTCCCATTGTTTTTCGCTTCATATAAAGCTGTATCGGCGTGTAGAAAAACCGATTGAAAAGCTGGTCGATAGTATTGATCCCATGTTATAAGACCTGCTGAAATCGTTACTTTAGGGTCAGTAGCATTCGGAATGACTTCAACTATTGTTGAAGCTAGCTCAATGGCCTCTTGCTCACCAACATTTGGTACATACACCGACATTTCTTCTCCCCCCCAGCGAGCACAAATACCGCTAGCACCTATTGTTTCTTCTAATTTCACAGCAATTTGCACAAGAATTTTATCGCCTGTTTGATGGCCGTAAGTGTCATTGATGCGTTTAAAATTGTCAATATCAATAAGCAAGAACATACCTGATTGATCTTTTTTCAGGGATTTTTCTACATATTGATCTAAATAACTGCGTGCATATAATTTTGTTAAATGATCACGGTCAACCATTTCTTGTAGCTGATTGCGTAAAATAGAGTTGGCAATCGCTAACGAAGAATGATGGATTAAAGATTGCATTAACTTAAAGCTATCAAATGAAAAGAAATAGGGCTCTTTGTGCAGTACGATACTAAAGCCATTTATTTTTTCCTCCATTAAGATAGGAATCGCCATAATTGAACGATATTCTATTTGATTTGGGGTTAATCGGCTAAAATCTGCTATAAAGAGTGGATCATTTGTATGCTCAAAATGTTGTTCAACATGTCTAATATACGTATTACCTTCTTCTGATTTAAATAACGATGTGCTAGCATCTGTCACTTCATAGGTAGCATGATCTTTAAAAGCGAAACAAACTTCCATTGGTTGGAAAGACTTCATTAATTGTTTTTGTAGGAAAAGTAACATTTCATTAATATCAATGCGCATATTTAATCGATGCGAAGTTTCATTGATGAGTTGTAAGTCACTTACGAGGCGATGCGATTGATGATATAATTTTGCATTTTCTAGCGCATTTCCAGATGCTTGTGCTAACATGCGCACAAAGTCTTTTTCCGTTGCTGAAAAAAGATATGTGGTTGGTGCACTCACTTGCAAAATGCCATAAATAGCTTGTCTCCCTTTTATAGGGGCGTTTAATAAACGACAATTCAAGTCTCCAGCTAGTTCAGTAGTCAATTCTCCTGATACAAAAGCTTCGATAGTAGCCGGTCTTTCAGACAGATAATCAAAAAGTTTTATATCGATAGTCGTATGGCGATCTTGATCGTTAGATAATATAAGTTCCACATTGAATTCTGGAAAATTATCGCGAATATTTTTTAAAACGTTTTCTAAAATCAAATCAATATCCATTGTTGAGTGAAATAAATCGGTCATGTTATAAAGTTTTCTATATTGGTCTTCATTTAACTTTACTTCGAGATTTTCAATCAGCATTTGTAAAACTTTTGTAAGCGTTTCTACACACTCTTCACCGTAATCCGAAGTCATAAAGTCCGTCCAAGTATCGGTGGCTTCAACAAGTAACACACCCATAGGCTCTTTGCCCTCCGTCTGGAAAAGCACCATATCTGTCATCATATTATAGGCTGTTTTTTCTTTTAATATATAGGGAAGCTTTACTACTTTCTGTTGGTAAAAGCTAGCTTCTATCATTAGCCATGACACAGCATTTAGTTTTGTTTCAATTGTCAAAGAGGCCAATTCTTCTACAGGTATTAAACTATTCCCTTCAAAACTAAGAAAGGCCGCATTTTCAATTTTCAAGTGCTTCTTTAGACACTGTTTAAATGAATAAAAATACTCATTAAAACTGACTAGTCCTCCATTCGAACTCACCCAAATGCTCAAAACATCAGATTTTATATATTTCAGCGTTTGTAAATGGTCTGTCATGAAATCACCTTTTCTATATAACGTACAAATCAATTACTATTAACTTATAATGTATTATACATAATTTGTGTCATTTTGACTATGTAATTCTACCTTACTTTTACATTTTACATTTACTACCGCATCAATAACCATTTCGTATTAGTGTTAAATTCCTCTCAAGGAAATTCCTACTATAGTTCTTTTTAAAAATAGCCATACTAATAATTGACGTCTACGCTCTAAGCAGTTACAATGAAGTTTGTGTAAAATAAACGCAGCAGTGGTATAAGCTTATTACTGTATTTTATTCCTCAATTTTACTGAGTATTACTACACAAAAACTCTCAGTGGCAAAATAGATGGTGTATTGTGTAACCTAATGGCTGCATAGGCGAAAATACATGAAAATAAAATGCGTATAAGAATGGGTACTACTGGTTTTTGTTTTACAACAAAAAAAACCAAATTTAAAGGAGGAGACAACAATATGTCTCGTTATACAGGTCCATCTTGGAAACTATCTCGTCGTCTTGGTATCTCACTAAGCGGTACTGGTAAAGAAATCGAAAAACGCCCTTACGCACCAGGTCAACACGGCCCGAACCAACGTAAAAAATTATCAGAATACGGTTTACAACTACAAGAAAAACAAAAACTTCGTCATATGTATGGTATGACTGAACGTCAATTCCGTACTCTATTCGACCGCGCTGGTAAAATGAAAGGTGTTCACGGTGAAAACTTCATGATCCTTCTTGAAACTCGCCTTGACAACTTAGTTTACCGTTTAGGTTTAGCTCGCACTCGTCGTGGAGCTCGTCAATTAGTAAACCACGGTCATATCTTAGTAGACGGCAAACGCGTTGATATCCCATCATTCAGCGTTAAACCAGGTCAAACGATTTCTCTTCGTGAAAAATCTCAAAACCTTGCTGTAGTTACAGAAGCGATCGAAGTAAACAACTTCGTACCTGACTACTTAACTTTTGATGCAGATAAAAAAGAAGGTACATTCACTCGCCTTCCAGAACGTTCTGAACTATCTGCAGAAATCAACGAAGCATTCATCGTAGAGTACTACTCTCGTTAATAAACCTTCGTTGCATTTAGCAACACAAAAAGCCCTAGAAACCTTGTTGCAAAGGTTTCTAGGGCTTTTCTTATTTTTATCTATTCATGTAATTCCGAGCACAAAATAACATTAATTGGGGGCAAGTTGGGACTACAATGGCACTAACTGACTAAACATGTGCAGTAATAGCATAAGTGTTGCCGCATCAGCGTTTTTATAAAACTATTACTTTGTTTGTGTACCTAGCACTGGATACAACGGTAGGCCCCATTGTACCTGATAATTGCCGAATGTACGTTTAGCAGTAAAAATACAAAGAAGCCGCAAGTCAGATTTCTCTCACTTGCGACTTTCTTCCCCACAACCCACTCAATGTTTTTTCATAAATTGAAGTGAATTATCAGAATTGTTTGCGTGCCTGGCACCGAGATTTACTTACTGTTCCATCCTAAATATTACATTAAATAAAAAGCACTTATTTTTCCGTACATTAAAATAACAATTATTCCCATACCAAACAACGTAAACACTATTAATATATTAACAATCAAATATCAGTTATTTACTATTCAAGCAAGGTGTAAAATAGAACGAAATACCAAAAAATATATTTTATTTTTATACGATAGCATTTCTTAAAACATATTTAAATCAACCTTCCTACTCCTTATTATCTTTTACTATCTCAATTCCAAACTTACTTTTTTGTGAAATAATAACAGTGGTAAAATTAACAATTTTAATAAAAATACGTATTGAACTTTCAAAAAAAATAGAATAATATGGATTTCGGAAGGTGGTTCGCCATCATTCAAGCAATAACAATTATTTCAAAGGGGTTGGAAATATGTCAGACGTTCTAAAGCAATTTGTAATGCCAAAAACAAACTTATTTGGACCTGGAGCAATTCAAGAAGTTGGTAAGCGCTTAAATGATTTAGAAGTGAAGAAGACATTAATCGTAACAGATGAGGGCTTACACAAGTTAGGTCTCTCAGAACAAATTGCTAACATCATCACAGCAGCTGGAATTGATGTTGCAATTTTCCCTAAAGCAGAACCAAATCCAACAGATCAAAACATTGAAGATGGAATTGCTGTTTATCATGCCGAAAACTGTGATTCTATCGTATCGCTTGGAGGCGGTAGTGCACATGATGCAGCAAAAGGTATCGGACTTATTGCTTCGAATGGTGGACGCATTCATGATTATGAAGGCGTTGACAAATCAGAAAACCCACTGGTGCCATTAATCGCGATTAATACAACTGCTGGTACAGCAAGCGAAATGACACGTTTTACAATCATCACGGATACAGCTCGAAAAGTAAAAATGGCGATTGTTGACAAACATGTGACACCACTTGTATCCATTAATGACCCAGAGTTAATGATTGGCTTACCTCCAGCTCTAACAGCTGCAACTGGTGTAGATGCATTAACACATGCAATTGAATCGTTTGTATCGACTAATGCAACACCAATTACTGATGCATGTGCTGAAAAAGTACTTCAGCTAGTTCCTGAATTTTTACCTCGTGCCTACGCAAATGGTGCTGATTTAGAAGCACGTGAGCAAATGGTGTATGCACAATTTTTAGCGGGTATGGCATTTAATAATGCTTCACTTGGCTATGTACATGCGATTGCTCATCAATTAGGTGGCTTCTACAACTTACCACACGGTGTATGTAATGCGATTTTACTGCCACATGTGTGCCGCTTCAACTTAACAGCACGTACTGAGCGGTTTGCTCGAATCGCTGAGTTATTAGGTGAAAATGTTGAAGGGATTAGCAAACGTGATGCTGCTGAAAAAGCAATTACTGCCATTGAAAAATTATCAAAAGATTTAAATATCCCAAGTGGCTTCCGTGCGTTAGGTGCGAAGGATGAAGATATTGAAATTTTAGCTAAAAATGCAATGCTAGACGTTTGTGCTGCAACGAATCCTCGTAAAGCAACATTAGAGGACATTAAACAAATTATTACTGCTGCAATGGGACCTGTAGGGAAACCAACAGAGTCACTTGAAGCGGTTGCACTGTCTTAAAATATTAAAAACAATGGCGTGTCTCCTTGAGGCATGCCTTTTTCTGTGGAAAAAAACATTCCCCTGTTGTATGTGTGCCTAGTGACAGCTATACTTTTCTTAAAAAGATATGGGGGAAACATATGCGTTTAATTTCCATTTGTCCAAGCAATACAGAGCTTGTTGCTTACTTAGGATTGACCCATCAACTTGTAGGTGTTGATGATTTTTCAGATTGGCCTTCATCTGTGCAGGCATTACCAAAGCTTGGTCCCGATTTATCAATTGATATGGATGCATTAGAAGCATTGCAGCCCGACTTAGTACTTGCCTCATTAAGTGTACCAGGCATGGAAAAAAATATAGAGGCATTACTGGAAAGGAACATTCCCCACATTGTTTTTAATGCCAACTCGTTAAACGAAATTGCGCAAGATCTTCTAACACTAGGTGCTGCTTGTGGCGTAACGGAGCACGCCCAAAAAGTTGCAACGGAATATTTACAATTTATTGCCCAGCTTCAAGCGGTGGCACAAACGGTTTCCACTCACCCTACTTTATATTGGGAGTGGTGGCCAAATCCTATTTTCACACCTGGTCAAGTCAATTGGTTAACCGAAATTAGCAAACTTGCTGGAGGCCAAAATTTATTTCATGATTTCGAGTTAGCGAATGTCCAAACAGAGTGGGAAGAAATTGTTCGACGTAATCCAGATTATATACTGATGGCGTGGGTAGGTGTTGCCTATGAGCGAATTAAACCAGCTCATTTATTAAAGCGACCAGGTGCTAATGAGCTACAAGCGGTTCAAATGCAACAGGTGTATGTAATGGAGGAATGGTTGTATTGCCGTCCATCCCCTCGATTAGTGGAAGGTGCACTTAAACTTGCTCAACTGCTACACCCTGAAAGCTATCAGCAAATCACTCTACCTAATTTCTTACAATGTTAAAACAAAAACCTCCCTCGAAGTGATCCATTCGAAGGGAGGTTGAATTGTGTGAAAATTGTTTGAGTGCCTGACACCTAAACAAATTTGACCATATGGTATTTTTTCTTGCCGCGACGTACAATGCTAAAGGCATCTTCTAAACGGTCTTTTGCATCGACGTTGTATTCTAAATCTGTGATTTTTTCACCGTTTATGCTAATGGCACCGTTTGTCACATCTTCACGAGCTTGACGTTTTGAAGATGAAATCCCTGCTTCCACAAGTAAATCTACGATATTTTTTGCCTCTTTAGCCATTTCAATAGAAGGAACATCTTTAAATGCATCCTTCATTTCCTGTGCTGAAAGTGCTTTTAAATCGCCAGAGAATAATGCAGCCGTAATGCGAATAGCTTGGTCTAGCGCTTCCTGACCATGGATTAAGCGTGTCATTTCCTCCGCTAAAGCTTTTTGTGCCTTACGTAAATGAGGTTCCTCTTCCACAGACACAGCTAATGCTTCAATCTCTTCACGTGTTAAGAACGTAAAGATTTTTAAGTATTTAATAACATCCGCATCCGCAGCATTAATCCAGAATTGGTAGAATTCGTACGGAGATGTTTTTTTGCTATCTAACCATACAGCACCACCAGCTGTTTTACCGAATTTTGTACCATCCGCTTTTGTTACTAACGGAATTGTAATACCAAATGCTTTTGTTTCTTCTTCATGTGTTTTACGAATAACTTCTAAACCAGTTGTAATATTGCCCCACTGATCAGAACCACCCACTTGAATGCGACAATTGTAATTGTTGTACAAGTGATTGTAATCAATACCTTGAATTAATGTATAAGCAAATTCCGTAAATGAGATACCTGTATCAAGACGTGAAGCAATTGTATCTTTTGCTAACATGTAATTAACATTGATTAATTTCCCGTAATCACGTAAAAATTCAATTGTACTAATATCCCCAATCCAATCACGGTTATTAACAAGTTGCGCGCCATTTCCATCTTGTGCAAATTCAAATATACGCTCTAATTGTCCACGAATGGCTTGCACGTTTTTGTCAATTTGCTCCACTGTTTGAAGCTGACGTTCTTCAGAGCGTCCAGAAGGGTCCCCGATCATTCCTGTTGCTCCACCAACAAGTAAAATTGGACGGTGGCCAGCTTTTTGGAAGCGACGAAGCGTTAATAAAGGGACGATGTGACCGATGTGCATTGAGTCAGCGGTTGGGTCTACCCCACAGTATAGAGAAACAGACTGTTCTGCTAGAAGTTTTGCCATACCTTCAGCATCCGTTTGTTGGTACAACAATCCACGCCATTCTAAATCTTGTAATAATTCGTTTGTCATTGTTTCTTCCTCCTAAATTATCATCTTTTAGCGTGTAGAAACAAAAAAGTCCCTACACGCAACAAATTGCATGCAGGGACGTTAATAGCTAACGCGGTACCACCCAGCTTGAAGATGTCATCCATCTTCCTCTTCATTCAGCCGCCTTTATCGCAGGCGCGCACGTCTAAGCTCCAAGTACGTAATTCGTCTCTACATTATGACCAGCTTTCACCAACCGCTGGCTCTCTAAACAGGGAATATAGATACTACTGCAAACTCTTCATCACTAGAAAACTATAAGCATTATTCTATACGATTCTGTTTCAATGTCAATAACTATGTTCGAGACAATTCATTATATGCTATAATAAACAAGATTTTAGGAGGTCGATACCTTGAAGGATTGGATTGAGAAAATCAATGTAAAGATCGATGCATTTCTCGAACAAAAATGGATGAAGACATTACGTATTTCAGGCAGCGTCGTCTGGAACTTATTTTTACTATTTTTAGTCTTTGCATTGGTAGGCACTGTATTTGTTGGTTCTGTTGGCGCCGGCTATTTTGCCTCACTTGTACAAGAAGAACCTTTACGTTCGAAAGAAGAGTTACGAAACCTTATCTTCAACTATGAGGAAACAAGTGAAATTTATTTTGCCAACGATATTTATATGGGAAAATTGCGTACAGATTTAGAACGTCGTGAAACGTCTCTTAGCGCAGTAGCCCCTGACTTAATTAATGCAGTACTCGCAACGGAAGATGAATATTTCCGTGAACATAATGGAATTGTTCCAAAAGCTGTTATTCGAGGATTGCTGCAAGACGTTACAAACTCTGCCACACAGACAGGTGGCTCTACATTAACACAGCAACTTATTAAAAACCAAGTGTTAACAAATGAAGTTTCCTATGAGCGAAAAGCGAAGGAACTGCTACTTGCCATGCGCTTAGAGCACTTTATGACAAAGGAAGAAATATTAGAGGCATACTTAAATATTATTCCTTATGGTCGAAATGCAACAGGGCGTAATATCGCAGGTATTGAAACAGCAGCTGAAGGTATTTTTAATGTGAAAGCAAAGGATTTAACGCTTCCTCAAGCCGCTTACATAGCTGGTATTCCTCAGGCACCGTATACTTACACACCATTTACAAATACAGGTGTGCTAAAAAGTGAAGAAGCATTAAAATTAGGCATCGATCGTATGAAAACGGTGCTCTACCGCATGAATGAAGCTGGCTACATTAATGAAAAACAGTATGAAGATGCGCTCGCATATGACATTACAGCAGACTTCCGTACACCAGAAGCACGTCCAGAGGATCGTTATCCATGGTTAACGTTTGAGCTAGAGGAACGAGCAAAAGAAATTATTGCTGAAAAACTAGCCAATGAAGATGGTATTGATTCAGAACGTTTAAAAACGGAAGAAAAATTACAAGAAAAATATTCGATTTTGGCAGACCGAGACATTCGTTCAAAAGGTTATCGTATTTATTCCACTATCAACAAGGATATGTTTGATGCTATGCAAAAAGCAGCCGATAATTTTAAATACTACGGTCAGACATATACGGGTAAAGGCAAAGATCCTGTAACAGGTGAGGAAATCGAAGTGCAAATGCCTGTTCAAGTTGGTAGTATTTTAATCGAAAATAGCACAGGTCGAATTTTAAGCTTCCTAGGTGGTCGTGATTTTAAAATAAATCAATTAAACCACGCTACTAAAGCTTACCGCTCGAACGGTTCAACTATGAAACCATTACTTGTCTATGCCCCAGCCATTGAATATGGCGTAATTGGTGCAGGAAGTCCATTAGTTGACGTCAAGTTCTCTATTGGCGATTGGAGTCCAACGAACTATTTGACGAACGATGAGCGTGGTCTTATTCCAGCACGTGAAGCGTTAGCTGACTCAACAAACATTTCAGCGCTACGCTTATACTATGATATTTTAAATAGACGTCCCGCTGAATTTTTAGCAAAAATGGACTTCTCACAATTAAAACCTGAAGACTATACAAATCCTTCAACAGGGATTGGTGCTTTACAAATAGGTACAACTGTTGAAGAAAATACAAATGCGTTTGCAACTTTTGCAAACGGTGGTCAATTTATCGATGCTTATATGATTGAAAAAATCGAAGACCAAGATGGAAATCTTATTTACCAACATAAAGTTGAACCTGTACAAGTGTTTAGCCCTGAGACTTCTTATATCGTAACGGATATGTTACGAGATGTTTTAACAAAAGGAACAGGTACAGTTGCAAAAAATACATTAAAATTCTCTTCTGATTTTGCAGCTAAAACAGGTACTTCCCAAAAATATAATGATGTCTGGTTAGTAGGCTATAATCCAAATGTTTCACTTGGTGTATGGATGGGCTACGATAAACAACGCTCACTTAATGCCTTTAATAATACGTATTTACAACCAAGTGTACGTATTAACAAGCTATGGGGTACTTTAATGAATTCCATGTATGATGTAGATCCTAAATTAATTGATGCTCCTTCAAACTTTAAGGCACCAAAAAATGTTGTGACTGCTTCATTCTGTGGTATTTCTGGTCTAGCACCTTCTGCCGCTTGTGCAAATGCAGGATTGGTACGCTCAGATTTATTTAACGCGAAAGTATTTTTACCGTCACGACCTGATGATAGCCTCGCTTCATCAAGCGTCGTAACAATTAAAGGTAAAACGTATAATGCACATCCAAACACACCAGCAGAATTTGTAAAATCTAGTGGTGCTGGTATTAACCAAGCCTTTATTAAACGGATGTTAGGTAGACTGGGTGGGAACCCTGCAAGCCTACTTCCTAAAAATTCATCACTATCAAATTCATCTGTATCAGCTGTCGACTTCCCAGCAGATGGTAGTCCGCCAGCGGCTGTAACAGCATCCATTTCAGGCAATACACTATCTTGGAGTAGCTCATCTAATGATGTGGTAGGCTATCGAATTTATAATGTAACAAATGGTGGTAACACACTAGTTACTTCGGTGCTAGAAGCAACGCAAAGTATAACCGTCGCAAGCGGACAAGCGTATGTAGTTGTAGCAGTTGATATTACTGGTTTAACTTCACCACAGTCAAATGTTGCGTCAACAGGTGGTAGTGAGACAAAACCAGAAGAAGAGGACAAAGGCGAACAACCAACGACGCCAGACGTTCCTATTCCACCAGTCAATGGGAATAATGGCAATGGTTCTGGCAATAATGGCTCTGGTGGCAATGGTTCTGGCTCTAACGGCAACGGCTCTAGTGGCAATGGCTCTGGCTCTAGCGGCAACGGCTCTAGTGGCAATGGCTCTGGCTCTAGTGGCAACGGCTCTAATGGTAACAATGGTTCCGGCTCTAGTGGCAACGGCTCTAACAATGGCTCTGGCTCTACTGGAGGAAATAACGGAGAGACGACACCACCTACAGAACCACCTACAGAATAATCATTTAGGCTTACTACATTGAAATTTCAATTGTAGTAAGCCTATTTTTTTGTCATTATTAAGAGGACTACTAAACAAAGGGGTAGATAACATGAACATTCTAGTTTTAGGGGGCACACGCTTTTTCGGTAAAAAATTGGTGGAGCTTTGCCTTGAGAATAACCATGACGTTACGATTTTAACTCGCGGTCAAAGTGGCAATCCTTTTGGAGCACAAGTTCAACAGCTTTCGGTTGATCGCAATGATGTTGAAGCATTGACAAAAGCACTCGCTACTACAACATGGGATATCGTCTACGATAATATTTGTTACTCTCCAAATGAAGCCCAGAAAATTGCGCAAATATTACAAAATAAAACTAAAAAGCTCGTCTTTACCTCAACGCTCTCGACGTATGAAGCAGATGGAAAGATGAAATCTGAAACTGATTTTAATCCGTATGACTACGAGATTCGTATGGGCGATAGAGATGATTTCACATACGGTGAAGGCAAACGGCAAGCAGAAGCTGTCCTTTTTAAAGAAGCAACATTTCCAGTTGTCGCTGTCCGTTTCCCAATTGTCCTTGGTGAGCATGACTATACTCGTCGGTTACATTTCCATGTTGAGCGCATTTTAAATGGGCAACCAATATCCATGCCAAATATTGAAGCAAAAATGAGTTATATTACCGACGATGAAGCAGCAGCATTTTTATATTTTGCTGGAACTGCACCGATTGAAGGTCCGTATAACGCCACAGCAACAGGTACTATTTCCTTACAGGCATTACTTGCACTTATTGAGCAGGAAACAGGAAAACAAGCCAAAGTATCACTTATTGGCGGTGATGAAACATCACAATCACCTTATGGCATTCCAACACATTGGTATATGTCGAATGCAAAAGCAGAAGCAGCAGGCTTTAAATTCAGCCATTTAAACGAGTGGCTTCCGAGTCTTGTTACGACATTAGTGAAACAACTCCAATAAAATATCGCTCCACTTGCTAGTGAATCGCTAGGAAACTTCCAGAAAACAACCGCCATAGAACGGATAGCAAAGCAAAAAAGTGTTAGATTGATTGTAGTCAACCTAACACTTTTTTCGTTTTATCTATAGTAGTTTACAAGCCAACGATAGATTATCGTAAAATTGTTTTTAAAATTTGTACAGCTTCGTCAATCTCTGCTTTAGTCACTGTAAGCGGTGGTAAAAGTCGAATGACATTTGGGCCTGCGCCTACCAGTAGTAACCCCTTTTCCTCGGCTGCTGTAATATAAGGCGCTACTTCCGCTTCACCGCAACCGATTCCAAGTAATAATCCTTGCCCTTGTACCGTATAACTTGTTGGTAAATTGGCTTGCAATTGCTTCACAAAATATGAAGATAAGTCTTGCACATTTTCTAAAAAACTTGGCTCAAATACATAATCAAGGACCGTTTGCGCAACATGCATTGCTAATGGATTCCCACCAAATGTTGTACCATGCGTCCCAGGACCGAATGTGTCATAGAACTCTGCTGTACCTAACATTCCTCCCACTGGGAATCCTCCGCCTAAGCCTTTTGCTAATGTCACAATATTTGGTTGTAACACGGTTTGCTCATATGCATAGCGCGTCCCTGTTCTTCCAATACCAGTTTGCACCTCATCGACAATTAATAAAACACCTTTGTCTTCGCAAATTTTGGCGATAGCAGCTGCAAATTCAGGCGTTACACTATTAACACCACCCTCACCTTGAATCATCTCCAGCATAATGGCTGCAACTGAATCGTCAACGGTTGCCTCAAGTGCCGCTACATCATTGAATGGAAGTGTTGTAAATTTATCGACAAGTGGTCCAAATCCATTATGTACCTTACCTTGACCAGTTGCTGACATTGCACCAAACGTGCGACCGTGGAATGATTTTTCAAAAGTAATGATATGATGTTTTCCAGTATGCTTACGTGCTAGTTTGATGGCCGCTTCATTAGCTTCAGCACCACTATTACAGAAAAACGCATACTTCAAATGTGTATCTGCCACTAATTTTTGGGCAACTTTTTCTTGCCCAGGTATATCAAATAAATTCGATATATGCCAAAGTTTTTCACTTTGTTCTTGAATCGCTTTGACAATAGCAGGATGTGCATGCCCAAGACTAACAACAGCAATGCCGCTTGTGAAATCTAAATACTTTTTGCCACTAGCATCTTCCACAACAGTTCCTTGCCCTTTTACGATTTGTGCACGACGTTTGCCATAGTTTCCAAATAAAGCACTCATTCTATCAGCTCCCCAAGTTATTTTTTAGGACGTCATCTCCACAACATGACGTCCATCCCTTCCCCTTACGGCAAAATCGTTGTACCTACTAATGTATCTCCAACAATCTGCACTGATGGAATTCCTGCATTTAGACAATCGAGTGCCCCTTGCACTTTTGGAATCATCCCACCGTAAATATGACCTTCCTCAATCCACTGTGTTATTAATGAAGGCGTTACTTCTGTTTGATAGTCGCCTTGAATACGAATACCGGAGACATCCGTAACAAGAAGTAAACTCTCCGCTCCCACAGCGAGAGCTACTTCACTCGCCACAGTGTCTCCGTTAATATTAAGCGCTTGACCCTCTAGATTCGCCCCAACACACGCGATGACTGGCACAATTCCAGCAGCAATTAATGCTTCTAACAGCGATGTGTTCACGGATTTTATCTCACCTACAAAGCCGTATATGTCCTTGTCTAAAAAGTCTGCTACAAGTAATTGCCCATCAAAGCCATTTAAACCGACTGCCTCAATCCCCGCTGTTGTTAACTCGTGTACTAGCGCAGGATTAACATTCCCGATTAATGTAGACTGGACAACATCCATTGCTGCTTCACTCGTTACGCGAATACCATTTAATGTATGAGATTCAATATCTCGTGCAGCTAGCTCACGATTAATAGCAGGGCCGCCGCCATGTGTAATAATAAGTTCAACGCCACTCTCTTGTAGCTTTTTAAAATTGTCAAAAAAATCGTCATTTAAGCCTTCAAGCGTACTACCACCTAGCTTAATCACCTTGCGTTTACGAGCGGTATGATGCATTGATTTGAACATAGTCATACGTTAAGTCACATCCCCAAGCATGCCCTTTGCCTTCACCTATGCCAAGTGACACGTGAATTTTAACTTCATGCATTTTTAAAATTTGGATTAATTCATCTTCTGAAAAGGCAATTGGCTCTCCGTTTTCAACCATTGTTGCGCCACCAATTTGAATGGTAATTTTGTCAGGGTCAACTGTCGCGCCACTATAGCCAACCGCTGCAATAATACGTCCCCAGTTCGCATCGCAACCAAATACAGCTGTTTTGACAAGTGGCGACCCAACTACTGTTTTCGCGATTTTACGTGCCTCGTCATCTGAAATAGCACCTTCTACTTCCACCTCAATTAGTTTCGTTGCACCTTCTCCATCTTTTGCAATCATTTTGGCTAAGTCTTGTGCCACGGTTTTTAAGGTATAGTAGAAGTTATGCCAATCAGGGTGTGCTGATGTTAAAGAATTATTGCCAGCTACACCGTTTGCCATCACGACGACCGTATCATTTGTCGATGTATCGCCATCCACTGTGATGGCATTAAATGTTAGGTTCGTAATATCTGATAAAGCTGCTTGTAATACATGCGATTCAATATTCGCATCTGTTGTAATAAAACCTAGCATTGTTGCCATATTAGGTTCAATCATTCCCGAACCTTTCGCTACACCTGCAATAATAATCTCTTTGCCATCAATGATTGTGCTATAGCTTGTATTTTTCATAACAGTATCAGTTGTCATAATGGCCTGTGCAAAATCAATTGCACTCTCTAAGCAATCTTTTGGTTGTAGTTGCGATATCCCGCTAGCTACTGGCTCCATATTCATAATTTCACCAATTACACCCGTTGAGCACACACCAACTAAATTTGCTGCAATCCCTAACTTTTCAGCTGTTAAAGCTTGCATTGTTTGCGCATCCTTTACACCTTGCTTACCCGTACAAGCATTCGCATTACCAGAGTTGACAATCATTGCCTGCATTTTTTTTGTTGTGTAAACAACTTCTTTCGTTACTTTTAATGGTGCTGCCTGAACCGCATTTGTAGTAAATACGCCAGCTACACTTGCTGGTACGTCACTAACTAAAATAGCTAAATCTTTTTTCTTATGCTTTAATCCACAATGTAACCCCGCTGCTTTAAACCCTTTGGGCGATACGATGTTTTTACTTGATAATTTTTTCATAACGTTTGTTGACGCTGTTAATGTCATAAACTAATTCCTCCTTAGTTTCAAGAGTGACTGGTGACTGGCACCAAAACGATTCTAAATATTCAAAATCGTTTAGGTGACTGGCACTTAAATGAACAATGGCACGACATCTAGGCCTGTTGTTTGTGGTAAATCCAATTGTACATTCATATTTTGAATCGCTTGCCCAGCAGCACCTTTAACTAAATTATCAATAACTGCAACAATGGTTGCTCGATTTGTACGGCTATCAACTTTTACGAAAATATCACAATAGTTAGAGCCCTTCACACGATTTGTAGTAAGGCTATTCATATCTGTTATCACTCGGACAAATGGATGTTTTTCATATGTTGTTTGTAGGCAAGTCACTAATTGTTCCTCAGTAATGCCAGGCATTACTGGTGCATACGCTGTCGATAAAATACCTCGTGTCATTGGAACTAAATGTGTATTAAAAGTAATAGTCGTCTCCACATTGGCAAACATTGAAATGGCTTGCTCAATTTCTGGAATATGTTGATGTGTATTTGTTTTATAAATGGAGAAGCTTTCGTTCACTTCACTAAAGTGCGTTGTTTGCGATGGTTTATTGCCAGCACCAGAAATACCACTTTTCGCATCAATAACGAGATAATTCGGGTCGATCAATTGCGCTTTTAATAAAGGTAATAACGACAGCAGAACAGCTGTTGGATAGCATCCTGGATTCGCAATAAGAGAGGCATTTTTGACATTATGCGCATTCCACTCTGTTAAGCCATAAACACTTTGCTCAATAATTTCTAGTGGTGCTGCCTTTTTCCCGTACCATTGTTCATAGCTTGCTGGATTCTTTAAACGAAAATCACCTGATAAATCAATTAACTTCGGACCTTTTCCAACTAAAGGTGGTAATAACTCACTTGTCACACCCGAAGGCGTACTTGCAAATACGACATCCAATTTCGATAATGCTTCATAATCTATTTTTTGCAATGGCGAATCTATAATTGTTACTAAATGTCCGAACTTCGAAGAAAAAACGACACCTTCTTCAGAAGATGTAAATAAATCTATCTGTTCAACCACTGGATGATTATGTAAAAAACGAATTAATTCTAACCCTCCATAACCTGTTGCACCAACAATTCCTACTTTCATTCTACTCACCTCTAAAATAAGTTAAAAATAGTATACGTCTGCATAAATATTAAGTCAACTGAATTTTTATTTAATCCTAGTATTTTCTTAATCTTCTGTTATAAATTTCAGGAATACAGAATGGCTACGATAAATTCAGAAAAAAGAAGGTAGGAACTCTTTCATAGTCGAATGAATTCCTACCCTCTTTATGTTTTCTGATTGAATAAAAATAAATTGCCTATTGCCCCTTCTTAATCTTCCATCGTCGAAAGATCACCAGTTGGTAAATTTAACTCCCATGCCTTCAACACACGTCGCATAATTTTACCACTTCTTGTTTTCGGTAGCTTTTCCTTAAACTCAATTTCACGCGGGGCCGCATGAGCTGATAATCCCCTTTTGACAAACTCGCGAATATTCTCAATTAAAGCATCTGATGGTTCAACACCTTCACGCAAAGATACAAATGCCTTAATAATTTCTCCACGAACAGGGTCTGGTTTTCCAATTACACCTGCTTCAATGACATCTGGATGTTCTAGTAGCTTGCTTTCTACTTCGAATGGTCCTACACGTTCTCCAGCTGTCATAATGACATCATCTACTCGACCTTGGAACCAAAAATACCCCTCATCATCCATATAAGCTGAATCGCCCGACACATACCATTCACCTTTTAGGAAGTATGATTCGTATCGCTCAGGATTACCCCAAATTTGACGCATCATCGCAGGCCAACCTCGACGTACCGCTAAATTCCCCATAGTAAATGGTGGTACTTCATTTCCCGCATCATCTACAATTGTCGCATAAACGCCAGGCAATGGTTTGCCCATTGAACCCGGTTTAATATCCATACTTGGATAGTTACAAATCATATGCGCGCCGGTTTCTGTCATCCACCACGTATCGTGAATACGATGCCCTAATTCGTCACATCCCCAACGTATCACTTCAGGGTTAAGGGGTTCTCCAACAGACAATACATGGCGTAAGGATGATAAATCATAATTTTCTAACATTCCACTACCAGCCCCCATTAACATACGGAAAGCTGTTGGCGCACTATACCAAACTGTAACACTGTAATCCTCGATTGCTTGATACCATGCTTGTGGTGAGAATCGACCACCAACAATCAGCATTGTCACCCCATTTAACCATGGACCAAAAATGCCATAAGATGTCCCCGTTACCCAACCTGGATCAGCTGTACACCAATAAATATCATTGTCGCCTAAATCTAGTACCCATTGTGTAGATTGATAGTGCTGAATCATTGCATTATGCACGTGTAACACACCTTTTGGTGCACCTGTCGAGCCAGAAGTATAATGTAAAATCATACCGTCTTCACGGTCCATCCACTCAATATCAAATGTAGCAGCAGCCTCTTTCATACGCTTATTAAAATCTAAAATTTGCGGTGTTTCTTCTATATCAGACCCTATTAAAAATACATGTTGCAAGTTAGGCAGTTTATCTAACGGTACTCGACCCAGTAACTCAGGCGTTGTAACTAACACTTTTGCATCGCTATCTGAAAGACGGTCATATACCGCTCCTTCCATGAATGCTTCGAATAGAGGCCCTACAATAACCCCTATTTTTAATGCGCCTAATAAAGAAAAATAAAGCTCTGGTGAACGCGGCATAAAAATAAATAAGCGATCGCCTTTTTTTAAGTTTGTCGCTGATTTAAAAACATTGGCAGCCTTGTTTGTCAGCCTTTTCATTTCATTAAAAGAATAGGCTTCTTTGCGTTTTCCATCCGTGTAATACAGTGCAATTTTATTTTTTCTAGCCGTTTCTGTATGGCGATCAATAGCCTCATAAGCCATGTTTACTAATCCTGTTTTATGCCAACTAAATGCCTTTTCAGTTTCTGCCCAATTATGATTCGCTGCTGCCTCCTCATAATTTGGCAAATGATAGTGCCCTGGTATTGCCTTCAATTTCTCCATTGTTTTCATCCCCATGAAATTACCCCTTCCTTTTTTGCTTTAGTCCATTCGTAAGCAAATTTCAAATCGTACTCACGATACCCCTAGCAATTAGGCCTTGACGTACGCGTAGCTGCCTGTCACATCGTTTGCATTTTGCTTGCGTGCAATATAATTTCCCTTGAAGCCTCTTATAAAGGATAAAAAGAGAACCTCCATCCCCATATGGAAAATTAAATTTAATAATGGCAATTGAAACAATTTCGCCATATAAAACAGCTACTGAATGCTATTAAAATTCGCCACTTTCTCTAAAGACAAATACGTTATGTAGCAATTGTTATAGAACAGTTTATGCGCTATAAATATGAACAATGCTTACAATACAACATTCATCTGTTAAATAACAGTTGCAATATACATCTATTTTACACGAATTTTTCAAGAATGTCTCAATATTTTTATTTTTCCGAAAATGTAGTTATATTTCGCAAATTTAAGCGTTTTTCGGCTTTAAATCAGCTATAATGGAATTATTAAACTCAGGTGGTGTAATTATGGAACATAAAAAGACTTTTTTTTCTGTTACAAAGGAGACAAAGCATGGTACTGTTTATGTGGAAGGGCCTGTTCCTCCAGAAAAATTAGCTACGTATACATTCCACGAGGGATTAGTTGCCTTTAGACCTCCTAAACAACAACAGCAAGCCATTATAGAAATCGCAGGGCTTCCTGAAGGTCGCATTATTATCATTCGAAAAGACAACATTATTGTAGGCTACGTCACCTATTTATATCCCGATCCGCTTGAACGTTGGGCAGAGGACCGCATTGATAATATGATTGAGTTAGGAGCCATTGAGGTAATTCCTGACTATCGTGGGACTGGGGCTGGTAAAGCCTTGCTTTCGGTGTCCTTTATGGGGGATGAGATGGAGGATTACCTTGTTATTACAACTGAATATTATTGGCATTGGGACTTAAAAGGGACTGGGTTAAATGTATGGGATTACCGCAAAATGATGGAACGAATGATGAGCTCGGCTGGTTTCGAATATTTTGCTACAGATGATCCTGAAATTACATCGCATCCAGCTAACTGCCTAATGGCTCGGGAAGGCAAACGAGTGCCTCCTGAAACGATGGAAAGATTCGATAGGCTCCGTTTTAGAAATCGCTTCATGTATTAAAACCAACACAAAGGGGATGAGTATATGATTGTAGAAGAAATTATGAATGATGAGCCTTATACACTGGCTCCTACAAATACTGTGTTAGAAGCGCTGAAATTGATGCGTGAGAAGAAGGTGCGTCATTTACCTGTTATAGACAATGAACACCACGTTCTCGGTGTAATTACAGAGCGAGATATTAAAGAAGCACTGCCTTCGCCATTGAAGGATGAGCCGAATTCTCCTGTCTTTAGTGCCAAGGTAGAAGATATTATGATAAAAAATCCACTTGTCGGTCATCCTCTTGATTTTGTAGAGGAAGTTGCACTCACTTTTTATGAAACGAAGATCGGTTGTTTACCAATTGTCTCTGGGGGAAAACTTGTCGGTATCGTCACTACAACCGATTTGCTCTACACATATATTGAGTTAACCGGTGCAACTGAACCCGGCTCTAAAATTGAAATACGCGTGTGCGATACACCGGGCGTGTTATTTGAAATTACAAAGATTTTTAATCTGCATCATGCAAATGTCCAAAGCGTCTTAGTATATCCTGATTCTGAAAATACACAAAATAAAATTTTAAGCGTCCGAGTAAAAACACTAAACCCACTTGCTATCATTGAGAATCTTCGCAAAGAAGGTTTCGACGTGTTATGGCCTAATCTACCAGGTGTTTCATTATAATGAAAAAGGCTGTCTTTGTTTATTCGCCAGAACAACTCGGATATAAATTTTCAGATACACATCCTTTCAATCACAAACGCTTGACGCTAACGATGGATTTACTAAAAAATATAGGGGCGCTCGATGATGCCGATATCGTTCCTGCACGAATTGCAACAGAAGAAGAACTCTTGCTCGCACATGATCCAAAATACATTGAAATTGTAAAAAATGCAGGGCATGGTAAACTCAGCGAGGCACAATGTGCAAGCTATGGTATAGGCACGGAGGATACACCTATCTTTAAAAATATGCATGAAGCAAGTGCCCAACTTGTAGGTGGCACATTAACTGCTGTCGATTATGTGATGGAAGGAAAAGCCGAACATGCGCTAAATCTGGGCGGTGGGCTACATCATGGTTTCCGTGGGCGCGCTTCAGGTTTTTGTATTTATAATGATAGTACTGTAGCTATACGTTATTTACAGGACAAATACAAAGCGCGGGTGCTATATGTTGATACGGATGCCCATCATGGTGATGGCGTACAATGGAGTTTCTATGATGACCCCGATGTTTGTACATTATCGATTCATGAAACAGGTCGCTACTTATTCCCTGGAACAGGTAATATAACTGAACGAGGCAATGGGCAAGGCTATGGAACTTCATTTAACTTTCCAATCGATGCATTTACCGAGGATGATAGTTTCTTAGACATATATGAACAGGCAATGCGCGAAGTCTTTGAATTTTTCAAACCCGATGTTGTATTAACGCAAAACGGTGCAGATGCACATTATTTTGACCCATTAACGCATTTATACGGTACAATGAATATTTATAAGGAGATTCCTAAGTTAGCGCACAAGCTAGCGCACGAATATTGTGATGGCAAATGGATTGCGGTTGGTGGTGGAGGCTACGATATATGGCGGGTTGTGCCACGCGCATGGTCGATGCTATGGTTAGAAATGACCGATCAAGAAAAACCATCAGGTCCCTTACCACAAGCATGGTTAGAGCGCTGGCAACCAGAGGCACCCGTGCCGTTTATTCCTACATGGGAGGACCCAAATCCTCTTTATGAGCCCATTCCACGAAAGGCAGAAATTGAAGAAAAAAACGCGCAAATGTTAGAAAAAGCGCTACATATTATTCGCACTGAAAAGCGCAGTTAAGCCGCGGTGCCAGTCACCCAAACAATTCTCAAACAATTCACTTCAATAAAAAAACACGCAAATCTTACTATTAGATTTACGTGTTTTTTGTTATTTGCTTTTAACAGATTGTCGCTGTTCAATGCGGTGTGGTAAAATAACCGCTTCGTCCTCAACAGGCTCTTTATTCATAAGTTTAGTCAATAAACGCATCGCAACAGCTCCGATATCATATAGCGGTAGTGCTACACTTGTAAGCTGAGGGCGCACCATACGAGCTAACTTAGAATTTTCAAAACTGATAACTTCGATATCCTCTGGCACATTTTTCCCAGCATCCTGCGCACCATGAATCAATCCGATAGCGAGTTCATCGCTTCCTGCAAAATAAGCAGTTGGAGGATTTTCTAGAGCAGATAACGTTTCCCATGCCTCTAAGCCCATATCATAGCTAGATTCCTCTGCAGCAATTAGTGATTCATCTATACTTAAGCCTGCATCTTGCAATGCTTTTTTATAAGCTTCAAGCTTGAATTTTCCATTAATTGTATAAGTAAGTGGGCCTGTTACAAAGCCAATTCGTTTATGTCCATTTTGAATCAATAACGAAATCGCTTCATACGCTGCCTGGAAATAATCAATATTCACAGTGGCAATTGTTTGTGATTCATCTACAGAACCTGCAAGAACAATCGGAACTGGCGAATGATCCATCGATTGTTGCATTTTCTCTGTTACTTCATCACTCATCATAACAATACCGTCCACCTGTTTGCCTAGCATTGTATCTAGCAGCTGTAGCTCTTTATCTTCATGTTGGTCTGAGTTGGCAAGAATAATGTTGTAGCGATACATTGTCGCAATATCCTCCACACCACGTGCCAGCTCCGCATAAACGTTATTTGCAATATCTGGGATAATCACGCCAACTGTTGTTGTTTTCTTACTCGCTAACCCTCGCGCTACTGCGTTCGGACGATATTCTAATCGTTCAATTACTTCTAATACTTTTTTTCGTGTTGCTGGTTTTACATTTTGGTTACCATTAACTACACGAGAAACGGTTGCCATCGAAACATTTGCTTCTCGTGCAACATCATAAATTGTAACAGTCATCGTACGTGCCTCCCTTTTTCCTTTTATAGCCTTATCATACGATAATTTTCGCATCATTTTCAAGAAGAAGTACGTACATGAACAGAAATACCAAGTACAAATAGTACTGTTCTAGACATTAAATTGTCACGATATAATAAACACCGCCTGCTTAATGCGCAAGCGGTGTGAAATCATTATGCATGAATTTCATGATTCTTCATGAATTTTTGTAGCGTTTCGTAGAATGCATCGAATGTTGGAATATCCATTTGTTGTTGTGAATCAGAAAGTGCTACAGATGGATCTGGATGCACCTCTGCCATTACACCATCTGCTCCAATGGCAATTGCTGCTTTCGCACATGGTAATAATAAGTCACGTCGACCAGTTGAATGTGTTACATCGACGAATACTGGTAAATGTGTTTCTTGTTTTAAAATTGGTACTGCTGAAATATCTAATGTGTTACGTGTTGCTTTTTCGTACGTACGAATACCACGTTCACAAAGGATGATGTTCTCATTTCCTTTAGACATAATGTATTCTGCTGCATGAATGAACTCGTCAATCGTTGCTGCTAAACCACGTTTTAATAGTACTGGTTTATTTGTAGCACCCGCTGCTTTTAATAATTCGAAGTTTTGCATATTACGTGCACCAATTTGGATTACATCAATGTAATCAAGTGCTTCTTCTAAATGACCTGGTGTCACAATTTCTGTAATAACACCTAAACCATATTCTTCAGATACTCGCTTTAAAATTTTAAGCCCTTCTAATCCAAGACCTTGGAAGTCATATGGAGAAGTACGAGGTTTGTATGCTCCACCACGGATTAACTTTTCACCTTTAGCTTTAATAGATGCCGCAACGGCTGCTACTTGCTCATATGATTCAACAGCACATGGCCCAAATACAAAAGATGGTTTTCCTTGGCCGATTAGTTCACCATTAACATTAATGACAGTATCTTCTGATTTTTTCTTGCGTGATACAAGTAATTCTTTCTTTTTATCCGCTTCAAGTTGTTTTAAAGCTGTTTTAAAGATTTGTTTAAAAATATAATCTACCGTCATTTGGTTTAATGGACCGTGATTGTGCTCTTTAATAAGATCAAGCATATGTCGTTCGCGCAATGGATCATAGCGGTTAACACCTTGTTTTTCTTTAATTTTACCGATTTCATCTACTACAGCTGCACGTTCGTTAATTAGACGAAGAATTTCTAAGTTTAATCCATCAATCTGACTACGTAAGCTTTCTAAATCCTTTTGGCTCATACTTCTTGCTCCTCTCCCTATGACAGACACTTTCAGAACTCTGAAATGTATGTTACATTTTTAGATATTAGCATCATTATAATCAAAGTTGTTCAGAATGTCACGCATTTTTAATTTAGCGCTTCAACTCGCTAAATTATTTTGAGATATTTCGAGGAAGGAAGCGATTACATTGAGTTCAAAATTATTTGCGCTTGATATCGGTACACGTTCTGTTGTTGGCATTATTTTAGAAGAAGATAATGATCATTTTCATGTACAAGATATTTTAGTAAAAGAGCATAAAGAACGGGCCATGGTAGATGGTCAAATACATAATGTCATGTACGTGGCAGAGTTAATTAATGAGATAAAACAAGAGCTCGAAGAAAAGCACGGACCTTTATCAAAAGTAAGCGTTGCTGCTGCAGGTCGTTCATTAAAAACCGAGCAGGCAAGTGTGACCATTAATATTCGTAACCGTCCTATCTTTACTGAAGAAGATATTAGTCGCTTAGAATTACAGGCCGTTCAACAAGCCCAGCAACAGCTCCTACAACATAAAGAGGATACGAAAACAAGTCACTATTATTGCGTTGGTTATTCAGTCCTTTATTATCGTCTAGATGGTGAAGAAATTGGTAGCCTTCTTGATCAGCAAGGTGACGAGGCACAAATCGAAGTGATTGCCACTTTCCTTCCTCGTGTTGTAGTGGAATCACTAATTGCCGCATTAAAACGGGCAAATTTAGAGATGGATGCACTAACATTAGAGCCCATTGCTGCCATTAATGTGCTCATTCCACCTACGATGCGCCGTTTAAATGTTGCACTTGTCGATATTGGTGCTGGTACTTCAGATATCGCCATTACCGATAAAAGTACAGTTGTTGCCTATGGTATGGTGCCGACAGCAGGAGATGAAATAACCGAAGCACTTAGTGACCATTATTTGCTTGATTTTCCTGTTGCCGAGGAGGCAAAGCGCCAACTGCATTGTTCAGCGGAGATTTTAATTCAAGATATTTTAGGATTCGATCAAAACTATCCTAAAGAAGAAGTGCTTTCTGCAATTGAACCAGCTGTTAAACAACTCGCCAAGGCGATTGGAGAAGAAATATTACGTCTTAATAATCGAACTGCTCCTAAAGCCGTAATGCTCGTTGGTGGAGGTAGTTTAACACCTAACCTTACAACTGAAATCGGTCTAGTACTTGATTTACCAGCAAATCGTATTGCCGTTCGCGGTGTCGATGCCATTCAAAATTTAACAAAGGAAGCGCACATTAAAGCATCCCCTGAATTAGTAACACCTATCGGCATAGCTATTGCTGCAAAGAAAATGCCGATTCAATATATGAGTTTAACGGTAAATGAACAAATTGTACGCCTGTTTGAATTAAAAGAAATGACTGTTGGCGATGCCTTTTTAGCTGCCAATATTCGTGCTAAACAATTATATGGCAAGCCAGGTCATGGTTTATCCATTAGTGTGAACGGACAAGATATTTTTATACCTGGTGGCCACGGTCAACCAGCACAAATTTTAGTGAATGGACAACAATCCTCTACAAAAACAATTATTAAAACGGGGGATGCCATTCAGCTAATAGAAGGACAAGATGGTCTTCCAGCTACTGCTACAATAAGAGATATAGTGGATCAAGCAGTCATTAAAACGATTACAATTCAAGAAACAAAATATGTCATTGAACCTAAAATTACGGTTAACGGTTCATCCGTTTCAATGGATGCTCTCGTAAACGATCGTGATATTATCGCATATGAAATAGCGGAAACAGTAGAAGACGTTTTTACATCGACGAACAATACCAATTTACTGAAACAATTTGAATCATATGTTATTTACGTCGATGGCAAGCCATTATATTTACCAGCGTTTTCTGCGAATTTACTAATTAACGGAAAACCAGGAAAGCTGTCTTATGCTGTTCAACATAACGATATTATTACTTTTTCCCAACCATCGTTACCAACTGTACAACGAATCGCTGATCATATGAATGTGTTGTTGGAGGACAAAATCATTGTCCATTTTCAACAGGAACTGTTAGAGTTGAAAAAAACGACGAATGAAGTGCTTGTTAATCAAGCTGTTGTTTCACCGCTCTCTACGGTTCCTAATGGAGCGACGGTTAGCATTCAAGAGAAAGATCGAAGTCCTTGGATTTATCAGGATGTGTTCCGTTTCTCGAATTGGCAGCTCCCTACAACATTTAAAGGCAACTTTACGATTTTACGTAACGGACAGCCCGCAACCTTTGATACAGAAATTTTCGGTGGCGATCAATTAGAAATTGTACTCGAAGAAGCACCTTTATCATTGTAAAAAAGTAGGTGCAAAAAGAAAAAGTGTTAGATTGACTGTAATCAATCTAACACTTTTGTTGTTGATGTCAGGCTACGGCGAGGGCTTCCTGCGCGGTTTGTGCCATCTTATATGCGTGCTTTACGGTACATTCCACATGTTCACAGGAGTCATCACCACCGTTTTCATCAACTAGTACTAGTGTAGTGTTCTATAGGAAATCCTAAATTCCCCTTTAGTTTACGCTCGAACCTCTTGTGCTTTCTCTTGCTTTTCAACAGTTTGTTCAGTTGCTTCTACTACGTCCTCTTGTTTTACTTCACCACCATCGATAAATTCATCAAGTGGCTCTTCCCCTTCAAAAGAAACCGTTCCATCATCAAAAACAGTTGGTGCTTTTGCAGACTTAAGCGTTTTAACTTTCTCTACCAATTGTGAAGATTGCTCTTGAATTTGTTTTGATAGTTGCACTGTTTTATCCTTCGCTGTTGACGAGAAGTCTGCACTTTTATCTTTTAAATTAACGGCTTGCACTGCCACATCACTACGTAAATCTTTCCCTGATTTTGGAGCTAATAATAACCCTGCTGCTGCCCCCACTATACCTCCAACTAAAGCGCCAATGACGAAATCTTTCATGTTTACACGCTCCTCTTCATAGATCGATTCCTGCGAATTATAAAGCTGTGGTAATGTACTTTCAAGTTGTTGTTCTTTCACTTCGTTAAAGTTTGGCTTTTGTGTAGTCATGGACAATTCCTCCCATTTTATAATCTAATGCGCCTAGACGTCTGTATTACTACTTGCGAGCAACACATGAAAATCGCCTAAGGCTTTATTTATATTCAGCAGGTGTCAATAAAGCACCTGCTCAATAATAATTATTTTTTGCGACCCCATTTTCTTTTCGGCTTGTCCGATTGAACCTGTTCAAAATTATATACGTCCTCAGGCATTATTTCTGGTGCCTGCTCAATAATTTTACGCTTCTTCCATTTATCTGCAATGCCCATTGCAACATTACTCCACTGTACAACTTGCGCAATTTTTTCTTCGTTCTGTTCAACGCTTTTAGAAATAGATGATGTAATTTGCTGTACGGATGCATTTAAACCATTTACAGACTCACCCATACCTTTCACTGCATGAACAACAGAATTTAACTGCTCCGATTTTTGTTGAATATCTTCGGCTAAGCTATTTGTTTTAATTAACAAAGAAGTCGTTTCACGTGTAATGCCTTCCATTTGTTTCTCAATGCCTGATAATGTGCCTGATAAACTGCTAAGAATGGATTTGAGCGAAAATAACGTCATACCGACGCTGACACACAAAAATAAAAAACCGATTGCTGCAATAATTGCTGCGATATACAAAATGACTTCCATAAAATAGACCTCCTGCTAGTAAGAATTCTCTCTATACTATTACTTACCTTATCTTCGACAAATAAAACTTAAATCCTTCTCAAATTTTAGAAAAACAGCTTATTCCTTACGGATTAAGCTGTTTCGTTGTTTTTTAGTACATCTTCAAAGGCATCTTGGAACTTATGAACATCGCCTGCGCCCATAAATAAAAACACTGCGCCTTTATGCTTTGTTAAAACATCAATACCTTCTGTAGTAATTACAGCACTTCCTTCAATAAGAGAGGCTAAATCTTGAATCGACAGTGCACCTTGCGTTTCCCTTGCTGAACCAAAAATATCGCAAAGGTATGCTGCATCTGCCAAACTAAGGCTATCAGCAAAGTCCTGTAAAAATGCTTGCGTACGTGTGAATGTGTGTGGCTGGAATATAGCTACCAATTCACGTTCTGGATATTTTTGTCTAGCCGATTGAATCGTTGCACGTATTTCTGTTGGGTGATGTGCGTAATCATCAATTAACACATGATCCCCGATTTTCGATTCCGTAAAACGTCTTTTTACACCTTTATATGTGTTTAAACGTTCTTGAATAATTTCTGATGAAATACCCTCGTATTGGCAAAGTGTAATAACAGCTAATGTATTCAACACTGCATGGTCGCCAAATAGTGGAATAAAGAAAGTGCTATAAAATTCATTGCGAACAAATACATCAAATGTTGTGCCTTCTGTTGTTTTTTCAACATTACGTGCTTCGAAGTCATTTTCAGCTCCGAACCCATAATAAACAACAGGCACTTTCGCTTGAATACGTTGCAAATGCTCATCATCACCACAAGCAATAATTGCTTTTTTCACTTGTAAGGCAAGTGATTGAAAGGCTGCATATACATCTTCAATGTTCGCGAAGTAATCCGGATGGTCAAAGTCAATATTCGTCATTACTGCATAATCAGGATTATAGGCTAAAAAGTGTCGACGATACTCACATGCTTCCATCACAAAGAAGTTTGCATTTTCATGTCCTGCACCAGTACCATCACCAATTAAATACGATGTTGGTTTATATCCGCCAACAACATGCGCCATTAAGCCTGTTGTAGAGGTTTTGCCATGCGCACCTGTAATGGCAATGGATGTGTAATTGCCAATATACTCACCAAGAAATTTGTGATAACGAATAATTTCTACACCGATTTCACGTGCTCGCACTAATTCAGGATGGTCATCAGGAAAAGCATTCCCTGCGATTATTGTCATACCTTCTTTAATATTATCCGCATTAAAAGTAAAAATTGGAATATTTCGTTCACGTAACGGTTGTTCCGTAAAGAAATACTTATCAATATCTGAGCCCTGTACTTGTTCACCAGCATCAAATAAGATTTGTGCAAGCGAACTCATGCCAGAACCTTTAATGCCTGTGAAATGAAAAACTGTCATTAATTAAACCCCCCGGGAAATACAATATCCCATCTATCATCTATTAGGTGTATCGTATTTTGTACTAGGTATTAATACCTTTACACGTACAGAAAAATACGTACTATGTTAAAACATCTTGTCTATTATAGCACTATTTATGCACAAGGATAAATGTGCAACTTTTCTAAAAAAACTAATTTTGACGAAAGTCAGATAATCTTGACGAAAACACCGCAATTCTTATTCAAACATAGCAATTAAATCTTGCTCAGTAATATAACTTTCACGCGGTTTACTACCTCGTGCTTCTGACACAAAACCATGTGATTCCAGCATATCAATTAAACGTGCAGCACGATTATAACCGATATGATACTTGCGTTGAATAAGAGAAGTCGAAGCTCCACCTGCTTCATAAACAAAGCGACAGACATCCTCAAACAAATCATCTTGCTCTGCAGTAACTTCTGATTTCTTTAAAAGTTCCTCTTGATCGAATATATAATCTGGTTCACCTTGCTCACGAACATGATCGATAATCGCTTCTATTTCATCATCTGTTACAAACGTCCCTTGCAAACGTACAGGTGCCGACATGCCATTACCTAGATACAACATATCGCCTCGTCCTAGTAAGCGCTCTGCACCTTGCCCATCTAATATTGTACGTGAATCGATTTGTGAAGATACCGCAAAGGCAATACGGGTAGGGATATTAGATTTAATTAGACCTGTAATAACATCGACAGAAGGTCTTTGCGTGGCAACAATTAAATGAATACCACAAGCACGTGCCTTCTGCGCAATCCGACAAATTGCTTCCTCAACATCTGCTGGCGACATCATCATTAAGTCTGCTAACTCATCAATAACAATTAAAATATAGGGTAATTTTAAACTATGCTCATTGTTTTTATCTGCTAAAGCGTTATAACGTGTAATATCACGCGCACCTGCATGTGCAAATAGCTGATAACGACGCTCCATCTCCTCTACAGCCCATTTTAACGCTGCTGTTGCAGCCTTTACATCCGTAATAACCGGACTGACTAAATGGGGAATATGATTGAATGGCGCAAGCTCTACCATTTTTGGGTCAATCAGCATAAGTTTTAATTCATGCGGTGCAGCTTTATATAATAAACTAACCAAAATGGAATTGATACAAACAGACTTTCCTGAACCAGTCGCCCCAGCAATTAAGCCATGTGGCATTTTTCGTAAATCAATTGTCACTGGCTTCCCTGTTAAATCGAGACCAAGTGCCGCTTCAAGTGGTGAATCAGAATCGAGGAATGACGCACTATTTGTCACTTCTGATAAACGAACAGCACGAGATACACGGTTAGGAATTTCTATTCCGATCGAACTCTTTCCAGGAATCGGCGCCTGTATTCGAATGTCTTTTGCAGCTAAAGCCAGTTTTAAGTCATCTGCTAAATTACGAATTTTACTTACCTTTGTACCATGACTAACTGTAATTTCAAATTGAGTAACGGCAGGACCTTGCATAATCGATTCTATTTGTGCTGACACTTGGAAATAAGATAGTGCTTCAACTAGTGTATCCCCTTGTTGCTCCATCCACTCTGTATCCTGTGTTTTCTCCTCAGGTAGCTCCAAAAATTCATCCGTTGGCTTTTGGTACACATGAATAGGCTTTTGAGGTGTTATTTCTTTTTCAGGCTCTATATTTAAAATTTCCAGTGAATCATTAAGTTTCTCCTCAATGATGTTTTGATTATCATTTGATTGTGCGATAGTTTTTTCATGTAATAAATCCGTTTCGACAAAAAGCGTTGCAGAAACTTCTTCACTTGCATCCACTGTAATTGCTGGTTGTTCTGCTTGGCGTAAAGCATTTGCAACAAACGGTGGTGTATTTTCTTCAAGTGCATCCGCTTCACTTGCTAACTGTTCTGCTTGATGAATTTCATTTGGAACAATCGGTGATACTGGATTTGCTTCATGTGCATCCGCTTCACTTGCTGACTGTTCTGCTTGGCTTACTTCATTTGTGACAATCGGTGATACTGGATTTTCTTCAACAGTTTCCACTTCAGTCGCTAACTGCTCTGCTTGGCGCATTTCATTTGTGACAATCGGTGATACTGGTTTTACTTCATTTGCATCCGCTTCAATTGACTGTTTTTCAGTTGGCATCCGTGTCATTGTTGCAACAGGAGACATCGTGATAACAGGATTACTATTAGATTCTGTCATTTTGGAAAAAGGTTCTTGGGATGATGTCTCTATTGAAGATGTATTTACATTTTCTAACAATGCTCCATCGTCGATTTTGTCATCATCGGAAGTAACCGCTATCTCGCTTTGTATTTTTTCTGTAGTCGCTGGCACTTTCGATTTTAATTGTTGTGAAATGCGCCATTTTTCTTTATCTGTTTTTAACATTAAGACATTAAATGGAATGCGACTCTTTTCTTGCTTTAAAGATGACTCCTCGACTACCTGCTGTTCATTTTCTTCACTCGTCGGCTGAACAACCGTCACTTCTCCAATATGGATTGTGGAATTCTCTATTTGTAATTGTTCCACAACGACTTCTTTTACATGAATTTCGGATTGATCTGCTGATAGCTGTTCAACAGCTAGTTCTTGTTGCACAGCATCTTTAATTTGAGCTTCAAAATTTACAGCAAAAGATGTTGTTTGTGGTATAGGTAGCTCTATATCTGCTTTATCTGTCAGTTCGCTTTGCTCTGGAATTTCAAGCTCTTCAAATGTAATCGGCTGCTTTGGTGTTGCTTCCGTAGATGCTTCAAAAGCTACTTTGCTTGACTCTGCCACTTCAACTTCTTCAAAAGTAATTGGTTGCTTCGAAGTAGCTTTGCTATTCGCATCAACGATTGCTTGACTTTGCTCTATCACTTCAACATCCTCAAATTCACTTAAATGCTTCGCTGGCACTTCCTTTAAGCTTGATATCTCAAGCTGTTCATGTAAATCATTTGGCGTAATGGTAGGCTCTTTTTCTTCTAGTATATTTTCAATAGGCTTATTTGTTGTCGCTTCTTTTGCAATCATAGCAATGGAGGGCTTTTCCGCTTCATGTTCCTCCTTGCGTTTATTTAATAATTGCTCGATTGGACTTGGTTTTGCAAAACCATAAACTGGCGAAGGAACATCCGTTGGTACAAAACGTTTACGATTTTGCGCCATAATTTCGGCAGTATTTTCCTGTTTCACTTGTGGTTCTTTTATAACAGGTGTTGCTTCAACTTGTGCATCACGAAAAACCATACTCGCTTTTGTCGGATATTCTTGCTTAGGTTGAACACGTGAAATTGTCGTTCGGCCAGTTCGTTTCGAACGATTTTCTAAAAGCTCACGAATTCCAGAAACTTCTATGTCATATACACGGGAATCTACAACTTGATGATTTAAATGTTTTGGTAAAGATAAATCTTCAATTTGGCCATATACATCGTCCATTTGATTAAACATTTCTTTTGGTTGTGAAGCAGGTTGCGGCAACTCTGGTTCATCGTCAATTAAAGGGAAACGAAAAGCTTTTTGTGAAGGTGCTTGCGTCTCCTTTATCGGCTGTTGCTGCTGCGGTTGCTCCTCATACTCTTCGTAATATTCTTCATATTCATAGTCATCTCTATTTAAAATTTTATCTAATTTTCTTTTAAACCAATTCACGTTGTTTCACTCATTTCTCTTACACTTCTTTTATAGCATTGTCTAAGACTATTAAAATCGGGTACTAAAACTATGTTCAATGTCCACATCAAAAAGCATACCATAAAAATGATATAGAAACCCGTATTTATAGGCTCAATCTAGACAAAAAATCGTTATACCACCAGCTATTGGTAGCATAACGATTTTTGCTTAAAACTTATTCGTTTAACGGCTTGGTGTTTCAAATGCACTACCTACTACAGCAGCTTCAGGTAAAATTAAAATACCTTTTTCAGATGGTGCATTAGGAATGGCTAATTCACGCGCTGAGCATAACATACCAAAAGAGTCAACACCACGTAAATTGCCTTCTTTAATCAGCATACCTGATGGCATAACAGCTCCAATTTTAGCAACGACTACTTTTTGACCAGCATCAACGTTCGGTGCACCACATACAATTTGTAGCGTTTCTTCTCCTACATTGACAGTACAAATACTTAATTTATCAGCATTTGGATGCTTTTCTTTTGTTTCTACATAGCCCACAACAAATTTAGGTGAAAAATCTACATCCAGGCTAATTGTAGCTCCATTGTTCGTAATAGCAGCTTCAAGCTGTGCAACAAATTCTGGTGTAATCTCTACATTCCCCTGCGCCTCAACTTGCACATACTTACTTGCATTAAATAAGTTAAATGCTTTTATTTCCCCTGTTTGTGCTTCTTTTAAAATGGCAATATCACCAGCACGTTCTACCTCTGTTTTCACAATTGCCTCTGTTGCTAATTGTACTAATAGGACATCTCCCACATGTTCTTTGTTGTAAAATACATTCATTGTTTTTCTTGCTCCTTCTTTACTCTGTTTTTTGCTAGTATAAAGATTGGTTCTAGCTCTCCATCTTCATAAATAAATGATAATGACGTAATCGGTACTGTTCCTACCGTAAAGAAATGCATCGTCATCTGTGCTAATACATCATACCCTGTTTCATTGCGAATATCACCTAGTATTAATACATCTTGATGAGGTACAGATACAGTCATATCCCCTTCAATTTTTGAGCGCATATCTTTTAAAAAGCTTTCATTTAAAATACGACTGGCATCATAGCCATCATTGGCATTAATAAAATAAAAAACATTGCCAGCTACTTCGTCTTTCTTATAATTGGTTGGTAGTTGCTTAACAGAAAAACGCGCCATTTCTCGGATTTGCTCTACAGTTAATTTTAACGTTTCTAACATGGATTCATCAATAAAGCGATACGTTTTTCCTAAATCGAGTGCATAGAAAATACGTGTTTCGGCAGTATGCTCCGTTGTGATAAAAGCATGTCCTTCTTTCGAAGCTTTCGGATAAGATGTGGCACGAATAACCGGGTAGATTTGCCCAGATTGTTTAAAGCCTTGCTCCTGCTCCTGTTCCATTGCTAAAAAAGTTTGCTCAATCGTATAGACAACTTCTGCAATCGCCGCTTCTTGCTTTTCATTATATTTTGCTAAAATACCTGGTAAAGAAAGCTCCATCCCTTTGTCTAGTTTTTTATGATTTAAGCGTAATTTATCTTGCTTTTTATCAAATTGAAAATCAAACTTTTGCTCATTTAACTGTTTTTTTAATAGGGACACAAGTTGCTCTGATTTTATTTGTTTCAATTCGCTCACGTCCTTTCTTCATAATGAAGCGGCTCACATAGATTTGTGAACCGCTCTTCAAACGATGCAATTATTTAATCTTAACCGAATGAACGATTTTCGTCATCTCATGAAGATTATTTTCAATATTATTTGCTGGTGAAATAGTCGTCATTTTTACACCACCACTGCTGACAATTAACTCAAATTCATCTTTATTATCTGTTTTAGACACCGCAGAGAAGCCGAAAATACCATCCTTGTCATATGTAGTTTCATTAATGACTTTCTTTGAACGATCTTCTTTTAGCAGATTATAATAAAGCTTACTATCGTCTTGTTCACGATCATTGATAAAAAGAATATAGGAATTCGTTCCTTTTGATATTAAAATATTATAGGCATCTGAACTATCCTCAATTTTGAACTTTGACGGTAAAAAAAGTTGAATTTGACCAATTTTGTCGGTATACGCTTCTGGCTCTTCTGCAAATACCTTTTCTGTCATTTGAAGTCCACTAGCAATTTGTTCATCAACCGATTGATTACAACCCGAAAGCCCCAAAAGTAATAGCAGTAAACCTAATGCTTGAAGCCTTGCATAAGACATTTCAATCTCCCTTTCATTGCTAACTTTTTTCTATTTTAAAAAAATTCTAGATAAGTTGCAACTTCACTGCTTCGTTCTCACTAGTTCTAAGACACTATCTTTGTGCTAATGTGAACAAATATTGTCCAACAAGCAGCGCGACAATATGCTCAAACATTGTCTGTCTACTCACTATCCCTTGCGTAAAAATACCTACAGCCCCTGCGCCTTGACGAATATCTAGACGTTGCGTATATTGTTCCATTACAGGACCAAGCTCCCTGCCACCCCTTATTTCCTGGGCAATTTCTTCTGGCAAAATAATTTGTGCACCTGCTGCCGTAAACGTTGTCCCATCAGCTAATGTTAGTGCTCCCCAATTGCAGACATACATCACACCATCTATTTCAGTGACGCCACCTTCAAGTCCAAAGGATAGTGCTGCATCGGTCGCAAGGGCTGTATTTTTCGCCCGATTGATGGCCCCTAATCTTGTTTCTTCCGTAGTTAAAGGTTGCTCTGATACTTGTGAGGCGGCTTTAAAATATGTAAAATTTACTTTTTCAAAATATTGATTAACAATCGCTTGCACTGCTTGGATTTTCGCTTTATTCGTTGTCCCAATCGCTATTTCCATTGATATCCCTCTTTCTTTACATAGAAAAAAGATGCCCTAAAGGCATCTTTTCTGTTACTTATACATTAGCGCGAATCGTTTCTAATGTCGAACGATCTGCTTTTTTCACTAATTCTACGATTAATGCTTTAGCTGCTGCATAGTCATCAATATGAATGATCGATGCTGACGTATGGATATAACGCGAGCACACACCAATCACAGCACTTGGTACACCGTCATTTGATGTATGTACACGACCAGCATCGGTGCCGCCTTGAGATACAAAATACTGATATGGAATATGATTAGATTCTGCCGTATCTAAAATAAACTCACGCATACCACGGTGTGTGACCATTGTACGGTCAAGTATTCGTAATAATGTCCCTTTACCAAGTTGACCAAATTGATTTTTATCTCCAGACATATCGTTCGCAGGTGATGCATCTAACGCGAAAAATAAATCAGGTTGAATCATATTTGCTGACACTTGAGCGCCACGTAACCCAACTTCTTCCATAACATTGGCACCTGAATATAAATGAGAAGCTAATTTTTCATCTTTCACTTCTTTCATTAATTCAATCGCCAGTCCACAGCCGTAGCGATTATCCCACGCTTTTGCCATTATTTTTTTCGGATTGGCCATCGGCGTGAATGAACATACTGGGATGATCGACTGTCCTGGGCGAACGCCAAGAGCAATCGCATCTTCTTTATTGTCCGCGCCGACATCAATCAGCATATTTTTGATTTCCATTGGTTTTGCACGTTCTGCATCTGTAAGTAAATGCGGTGGAATGGATGAAATTACACCTGGAATTGCACCGTTTTTAGTATATACTTCTACACGCTGTGCAAGCATCACTTGGTTCCACCAGCCTCCAAGTGTTTGAAAACGAATTAACCCATTATCAGTAATAGATGTAACCATAAATGCTACTTCGTCCATATGACCTGCTACAAGTATTTTAGGGGCATCTGCTACTTCACTATGCTTGACACCAAAAATACCACCTAAATGATCTTGGATAACCTCATCTGAGTACTTCTGTAGCTCTGAACGCATAAATGCACGTACTGCATGTTCATTGCCTGGTGCACCCGGTAATTCCGTTAAAGTTTTAAATAATTGTAATGTTTCCTCATTCATGATGACTCTCTCCCCACGAAGTAGAATTTTCTTCCTTGCTTATTGTATCATAATTATTTCAGAAGTCGAAATATTGATATATTTCATAAAAGTCCTTTGCAATGAACGTGCATTCACTCTTTGTGCTATGCTAAAATAGAGCTATAGGAAAAGGAGGAAAAAACCCATGAAATTACGTGATTTTTTAATTGGTGTTGCAACAGGCCTCGCCGCGGCAGTCATTATTAAAGAAGCCAGTGAAAAAGTTTCTCCGTATGTGCCAGCAGGACAAGTACTTGAAAACATAAAAAAGGAATTTAAAAAAGATGCGCCAATAGACGGTTCTTGGATCTTTATGAAAACAGATAATTTCACAAATGGTTTTATGACAATTCCCGTTTATCGTGGTGGGATTTCTCGCATGCACGAGGGTGAAATGCAAACATTCGAGTTCGCTGCCGACGCACGCTCTGGCGTTGTCGTAGAACTAATCGAAGTCTAAACATAATCCGTTACAATAGCATGTGGACATTGTGATACGTCCATATGCTATTTTCTTTATAACTACATATATGTAGTGCAGGATGAACGATGCTGCTCAAGTTGTTTTTCGTTGTTTCGCGGGTAAATCATTTTGTTCTGCGGGTGTTTCTCTCGCTTTCGCGGGTAAATCTTCTTGCTCCGCGGGTATTCCTTCTCTTTTCGCGGGTAAATCACCTCACTCCGCGGGTATTCTTCTCCCTTTCGCGGGTAAATCATCTTACTCCGCGGGTATTCCTCGCTTTCGCGGGTAAACCTTCTTGCTCCGCGGGTATTTCTTCTCTTTTCGCGGGTAAATCACCTCACTCCGCGGGTATTCTTCTCCCTTTCGCGGGTAAATCACCTTACTCCGCGGGTATTCTTCACCTTTTCGCGGGTAAATCACCTCACTCCGCGGGTATTCTTCTCCCTTTCGCGGGTAAATCTTCTTACTCCGCGGGTATTCCTTCTCTTTTCGCGGGTAAATCACCTTACTCCGCGGGTATTTTTCCCTTTCGCGGGTAAATCGCCTTACTCCGCGGGTATTCCTCACCCTTCCGCAGGTAAATCACCTCACTCCGAGAGAAATCAAATAAAAGGAGGTATATGTGTTATACCTCCTTTTACGTAATCTTATTCTTCTAGACCTTTATTATTAAAATACTTTTTATATTTTCGGTAATAGTTTAGATTATTTAGCGTAAGCTTTACCCAGCGCTTTGGATTCATATCTTGTTCGAAGTAAAGTGAATTGGTGCACTTTCCTTCACGAATCAATTTTTGTGCTTCTAGTTTAAGCTTTTCGTTTGATGCGTATTTAAATAGCACACCTTTCGGAATAATCATCCATAAATGTTTATCCTCAACATATGTTAACTGTTGCTCAATATTTAACATATGGTCATCCGCTACATATTTCATTAAGTTATGACCACTTGCGGTTACATAATAGCTTGAGCGACCGTTACGTAAATTAATTTCAAATAACTTATATTGTTTATCGCGAATATCATACTTCATATCGAAGTTAGCAAAGCCCGTATAGCCGATATCTTCTAAAAAGTGGCGCACTTGATCCATCAGCGCTTTATCATATGTCGTTACGATTGCTGCATAACTACCAATTCCTTCAGGTGAATGCTCTTCTAAAATTGGGTTACCTAGGCACATTAGCTTCACTTTCCCGTCTTTTCCTACATATGCATTTAACACGCGCATATACGAATCATCACCAGGGATGAATTCTTGAATTATCATTGTATCTTGGTAAGTAGAGCTATAAATCGCTTTTAAGATAGCCGTTTTTTCCGCTTCATCATGTGCAACGAAGACCTTTTTCTTTCCTGGGAATTTACAAGCCCAATATTCCACTGAATTGGACGCTTTTAAAATAATTGGATAGTCAAATGGTGGTGTAAAGTCTTGATAGTTTTTAGCTGTAACTGTTGTTGTACCTGGATACTTAAAGTCGTACTTCTCACACATTTTATAAAAATTTTCTTTCAATAATATTTCATCCATTAATGACTCGTCAATATAAGGTACTGTAAAGTGCTCCTGTAGAGCCGGTTTGTTTTTAATAATTAGTTTTGCATAATCATCGCCACAAGCAAGTAGCAGTAATTTTTTATCAGCGTATTGTTTTGCAACTTGTGCAAGGGCTGGTGCAAATACGTCTTGTTCATTTAAACGATCGATTTCTTGGAACTCCAATATATGGCTATCCTGTGTTGCTGTTAAATGTGAACGTCCTAATACAAGTGGCTTAATGCCATATGCTTCATAAAATGCTCGGGCCATGCCGTATGCATTCATATCTGATCCTAATAATACTGGTAAAAATGGTTGCTCCGTTGCCATCGTTATTTCAACTCTCTTTTGTGTTTTAGTATAGCTTTTAGTGTATCACATTTTCCAAAATGTTCACGAAAAAAAAGCCCCCATACGGAGACTTTTCCATTATTCATAATGTACTTTGTAATCATTGGATGTAATCCATTTCAATTTCATCGAGAAGATTCGCAGTAAGATGACATTTAATATAATTGGTAAGGCGATAAATAATGTAACAGCTACAGTGATTGTATAAGGTGTCCATCCGACTAAACTTAAATATTTCAACGGTCCCACAAAACCACCTAAACCGAAACCTGCACTGTATGGGGTACCTACGATTTCAAACAGACCTGCTAATGCCCCTAATATTCCCGCAGTAATAATCATCGGAAATGCTATTTTAGGTTTCATGAAAAAATTACGCATTTGAATTTTTGCTTACGCAACATGGGCAATGGCTGTCCCAATATTATTTGCTTTATAACTAGCAATACACATTCCGACGCCAGATGCACAAACACCGAGATTTGCTGCACCTGCACCGATGCCTGATAACATAATAACTGTCGCAACACCGATTGTAGAGATTGGTGAAATGATTAAGATAGAGAAGATCATGGCAATTAGCGAGCCCATTACAACAGGTTGTAATGTCGTTAAATGCTCAATTATCAGACCAACATAGCCTGATCCTGTACGCACATACGGTAAAATGGCATTTCCGATTAAACCAGGTACGAACATAGCAAGTGCAGGCATTAAAAGAAGTGTAAAATCTTTCAGCTTATTTCCTAAAAATTGCACAAACAGTACAGCCAAAGCTGTCGTAATCCCGATATTAATTACCACACCAATACCGGCGATGGTAATGCCTGCATCCGGATCAATTGTATAGACACCGCTACCGACAAATGCAGCTAGTCCAACGCTACATGTTTGAACAGGCGTTAATTTAAAGCAAATACCTGTCATTACACCTATTACAACTGGCAATAGACTCATAGCTAAAACCGATGTATTTAAAATAATTTCTAACTGAGGTACGTAGGGAATAATTAATTTTAATATTTCTCCAACTAATGCGTTTGGAATTAAACAAACGACAATCCCCATACTCATACCGGTTAGTACATTATTAATAAAATTTTTCATTGTATTTCATTTCCCTTCTGACAATATAACGCTCGTTGATGTTATCTCAGTATATTAATATTAGACTAATCGGTCAATATAAAATATTCAGAATATTGTATACCAATATCGGTAAACAGCATATTCCATCCATAGTCAGAAAGTAGTCGTTTACAACTAGCTGAAAACTGCACAAAAAATATCGGTGCCAGGCACATAAACAATTACAGCAAGATAAATAAAAAAGACTACAGGCAAGCGTCTAATCTTTCGCTTGCCTATAGTCTAGTTTACATGTGTGACCTATGATTAAAATGTTATAACCGCTTGTCTACTGCGTTCTAACTTAGCAACCATTTCCTTACCTGTTTCATTCCATTTCACCATACGATAATACGCATCATGGTAGAAAATAAAACTGTAGCCGTTTGCTAAAGCTTCTTTCATCATTCGTTCCTTAGCAAATACACTCGTCATCGGATAATCATCATATGCTAACACCCATAATGGATTTTGATGCGCATGCGTTGGCATAATATCGGCCATATGTATCATGACCTCACCATTTTGTGACAACTTAATGATGGCATGTCCATCACTATGACCACCTGTGTGGATCATTTCAATGCCAGGAGCTACCTCTAAAGAGCTTTCGTACGTTTCAACTAAATGCTGTACAGGCTCCCAGTTTTCTTTCCAATACGTATTTTTTGAGCGAATATTTGGCTCACGCATTTCATCCCATTCAATTTGTGTTACATAAATTTTAGCATTTGGGAATGTAGGAACTAAAACTTCACCTTCCCATTGCGTCAGACCACCCGCATGATCAAAATGTAAATGTGTCATTAAGATTGCATCGATATCAGCGGTTGTTAGACCAAGCTCTTGTAAACTATCAGCTAGCGTGGATTCCTCTGTTACGCCATAGTTTCGTAGTTGCTTTTCATTTAATTTGTTAAAACCGACACCCGTATCAATAAGGTAATTTTTTTCACCATATTGAATTAAAATAGGCTCTGTTGGTAATTCAATTTGATTGTTTTCGTTTACTGGATATTTACGTGACCAAAGTGGTTTTGGTACTACGCCAAACATTGCACCGCCATCAAGGCAAGTGACACCCCCGTTTAGCCATGATAATGTCATATTGTGAAACTTTAACTGATCCATCCTTACTCCCCCTGCTATCTATTATTTTGTAATAAATTGCGATTCTAAGCGATAAATCGGCTGACCTTTAGCAGAAAATTTCTGCTCGTATTCTGTCATAATATTATCTTCTGGCATATTTGCATGTAGGTCGAGTGATACATACTTCAGTAACATACCATATTCAGACATACTAACTAACGAATACTCGAACAGTCCACGGTTGTCCGTTTTAAAATGAACTTCCCCGTTATCCACTAGAATCGACTCATATAATTTCAAAAAACCCTCATGCGTTAAACGACGCTTTGCATGGCGTAATTTTGGCCAAGGATCTGAGAAATTCAAATACACGCGGTCTACATCATTTTTTTCAAAGAATTTATTTAAATCTGCGCCATTTACTTTTAACAAACGTAAATTCGCTGGAGATTTAGCTTCAAGAATGTTTTCTAATGCGCAAACGATGACACTATCATAAAGCTCAATACCGATATAATTAATATCTGGATTTTGCAGAGCCATTCCGGTTACAAATTGACCCTTCCCAGTACCTACTTCAATGTGTAATGGGTGATTGTTGCCAAAAACCGCTTGCCAATTTCCTTTAAAGTCTTCAGGATTTGGAATAATCACCTCTGGATGATTTGTAATCATTTCCTCTGCCCAAGGCTTATTTCGTAATCTCAATTTTCTTCCTCATTTCTTAATAGTGAAATTATTGATTTTTTATAGTATAACGTAAAAACGTCATATTCGCATGATATTATTGCGAAATGACGTTTTTTGTTTTTTCTAATTTTATACATTTCCATGCTTGCTGTTGGATTGTACAGCGCACAATTGTATCCTGCCCAATTGCACCAATGTAGTTACCATCTGTATGACAATCAACGCTCTGTGCATGTACAACAATCTCAAATTGATTGCTTTGTAAAAAAGTTATTTCTCGGAAAGTTGTATGCTTCTCAAAAAAAACAGTAGCAAAAACTAGTAGTAGCTTCCATCTTGCAATATTATGAACAATGGTTAATTCAATTTTGCCGTCCAATGCATTAGACATAGGTGAAATTTTCATTCCTCCACCAAAATACGGTTGATTGCTCGTTGCTACAAACCATACATTCTGAAATTGCTGTGTTTGATTGTTTGCATAAACCGTTACATCGAAACAGGTAAAACGAAACAGGCTCCTAACTACTGCGGCAGCATAAGATAGTTTTCCTAATCCAATTTTATTAAAATAGTATTTTAGACGCGACTTATTAATATGCTTTGTGACATAGGCATCAAAGCCAAGCCCTGCATTATTGACGAATATTTCATCGTGCATGGTTCCTAGTTGAATCTTTCCTATATCTATCGAACGCTCAAGCATTTCCGTTTTGACGTAAGCTTCAATTTGTGTTGCATTTTGAAATGTTGGAAAATAACGTGCAAAGTCGTTACCAGAGCCTGCACTAATAACACCAATCACAACAAAATCATTATGTACAATGCCACTAACTACCTCATGAACGGTGCCATCTCCACCAACAACAATGATTAACTTTTTTATTTGCCCGTTTTGTGCCCATTCGCTCGCAATTTCTTGACCATGCCCCTCATATTGTGTCAGAGCGACTTGATAATCAATCGTTAAATGTCGTTGTAGTCTATTCCAAACAATTTTCCCTTTGCCATTCCCTGCACGCTCATTGACAATAAATAATACATGCATCTGTTAGTCCTCAGCTTTTGAAGGTGTCTGTTGCCAAATATCACGATTAAATGAAGTCGTTTGGACGTTATTTAAAATTGTTTGTGCAGCGCGGATTTGCATATGCTTCATAGGAGATGATACATTTCTTAAAGCATGCAACCATTCATTATAATTACGACGATCCACTAATCGAACGTTAAAAGATGAGCCTGGATAATCGAAATAGCCATTGCGTGTTAAAATAACTTTGCGAATCGGCATGTCGACTTGATCTTGCTTAAATAATTGAGTTAACACAGATTCCATTCTACTTAAATTAATCATTGGATTCAGTACTTTCGAATCTTTTGTGCCCACTTTTTTCTCCCAAAAACGGTCACTTCCACCTACATACACTGCTTGATTCTCTGCCTCAAGTACAGTAATACAAATACATTCTGTAGGTGACATTAACACAACATCTAGCTCAATTGGTGCCTTTCTCACTTGCAAAATAGGATAGTAAAAAACTAAATAATTATCTGGTAATTTTTGTAGCAATGTTCGCAACAAAGAATCACGTAAAAATCGAGGATCGACATAAGATTTTTCCCGCAAAGTGGAACTCGCCCACTTCATTTGGAAATGAAAAAACTGATCTATAAACATTCGCTTCAACTCATGAATAGACTGAGGTGCGTACACTATATTCGGTTCAAATGATAAAGTTGTTTCTTCTTCAGGGATCATATCTTCGTCATTTGTCAATTCGTTTGTAACGTCGATTTGCTCAATATCTTCTTGCACGTCTTCTTTGTGTCGCCCTGCAAAAATCTTTTTAAAGAGTGAGAAGCGCTCTTTTTCTTCCAATACATCATTGTCTTTTTCATTCGCAGTATGCTGCCACTCGGTAATATCTTCGCCCAATTCCCACCTACGTTTAATTCGATCCCATTGGCTTTTCTTTAAACGTACAAATTGCGTTGGATATCTAGCTAAATCAATTTGATAACGTGAAATATAATCTTGTATTTTCACTAATTGTGCCATGTTTAGGTCACTCCAATCTTACTGCCCCATATCAAATTCGCCTCGTTACTAGTCGGTATCACCGTGATATCGACTAAAGGCGCTATCTTTTTTATTTTACATGACGTTTCAGGAGAATACATGCATATTTTGTTCTATAAAAAAGAGCTACCCTCCTAACTTGGCGAATAACCAAGTTTTAGGTAGCTCTTTTTAATCATTTATACAGATTAGGCATTAATTGAAATTGGTAATTTTGCCTCAAATGCTTTTTGCAATTTACGAGTCCATTCACCAGGAACACCTGCACCAATTTGCTGACCATCCACATCGATAACCGGTGTCACTTCAGATGAAACAGAAGACACAATAATTTCATCCATTGCTAATAAATCGCCTTTTGTCATCGGCTCTTCAATCACTGGTAAATTTATTTCAGCGGCACATTTTAATATAACTTGGCGTGTAATACCATTTAAGATGTAGTTATTTGCTGGGTGCGTATAAAGTTTACCATCATTAATACCGTAGACATTAGCAGAAGAACATTCTGTGATAATATCTCCACGGTGTAAAATGGCTTCGTAGCAACCTTTTTCAGATGCTTCTTGTTTCGCAAGTACCGCGCCAAGTAAATTTAAAGATTTAATATCACAACGTAACCAACGAACATCTTCAACCAATGTCGCTTTTACGCCTTTTTCGAAATTTTCAATTGAACGTTCACCAGTTTTAACATTACCTGTTAGCACTGCTGGTACGCTTGCATCCGGGAAAATGTGGTTACGAGAAGTTGTTCCACGTGTAATTTGGAAGTAAACATGACCTGTATTTAAATTATTTTTTTCGATTAAATCATGCAATAATTTGTGTAATACATCTTTTGTATAAGGAATAACAAGGCGAATTTTTTCGGCACTAGCATAGAAACGATCGATGTGCTCTTGTGCTGTAAACATATGCCCGTTATATACTTTGATTACTTCGTAAATACCATCACCAAATTGGTAACCACGGTCTTCTGGTGAAATTGTAATAGATCCTTCTTCAACGATTTGGTCATTCCATAATGAGTATGCCATGTTTATACATCCTTTTCATTTTTAAGTTATTTTCACATTTTTAAGTACAATGATTCCCACTACACGATCAAGTAAGACCAGATGCAGTAAATCAAAGTAAACTTTTCAGTGAAGTACTTGGCGTGTGAAGCTTCGTGATCTCTTTGGCAAGAACATTACGCTCTTAATGACACTTACTTCCCAGCCAATTCTGCAATGGCTTCTGCATAAATAGCAGCAGCTTGTACTAATTTATCAACAATTACATATTCATCCGCACGATGCATGACATCTGGATCACCAGGGAAAAGCATGCCGAATGCCACACCTTTTTTCAAGACGCGTGCATACGTTCCACCGCCTGTTGAAAGTAAAGGTGTTTCGTTATCGCCCGTTTGTCGGCGATAAACACCAGCTAACGTTTGGATTAACGGATCATCCTCACTGACATAATGAGGTTTTGAGTTTTCTTGAACATCAAGTGAAAATCCTTTGTCTGCAGCTAATCGTTGCGCTTCTGTTATTTTGTCATCAAATGGATACGTTACAGAGTAGCGGAAACTAATAACAATGTTGCCACCTTGCGTTGCATCGTAAGTTACAATACCAGGATTTAATGTTGTTTGTCCGGACATGTCATCTTCATATTGTAATGCTAGTGCATGACCATAATGATCCTGATGGAATACATCAACGATAAAATCGACAAATTGCTTACTTCCTTCAGTCGTTAACTCTTGTTGTAAAAATGCTGCAAGGTAAACAGCTGCATTGACACCTTTTTCAGGTTCCATTGCATGGGCTGCTTTTCCTTTGATAGTTATTATATAGTGAGAACCCTCCATTAATAAAGAGCCTTCTAGCTGATTTTTACTTAAAAATGTTTGAAAATTCTGTTCGAACGGTGAAGATACGAATTGAACTGTCGCTTTCGCAAAATCAGGTACCATATTTGAACGCTTTCCAGCATTAAATAGTAGTAGCTGTTCTTTCGTTGCATCCCCAATCTGCTTTTGGGACAACACAAGCGCAGCAATGCCTTTTTCGGCATTAATCAGTGGGAAATCCGCATCAGGAGCGAAACCGATTGTGGGCATTTCCTCGTTTTTAAAATAGTGGTCGACACAGCGGAAGCCTGTTTCTTCATCTGTTCCGATAATCATACGCACACGTTTGTTTAATTGAATACCTGCATCTTTTACAAGTTTCATTGCCATCCATGCAGCAACTGTTGGGCCCTTATCGTCAATAGCACCGCGCGCAAATAATTTTCCATCTGCAATCGTGCCGCTAAAAGGTGGGTACGTCCAGTTTGATTCATCACCTACAGGGACAACATCTACGTGACATAAAATACCCAGTAACTCTTCACCTTGGCCCATTTCAATATGTCCAGCATAATTATCAACATTTTTTGTTTGTAACCCTTGTGCTTTCCCTTTCGCTAACAACCATTCCAATGCCTTTAACGGTCCTTCACCAAAAGGCACATCCGCAGTTATTGTTTTTTCATCCAGTACACTATTAATTTGCACAAGCTCTTGCAACTCTTGAATTAATTCATCTTGTCTTTCTTTTGCAACCTGTAACCAATCCATCCTATGTACCTCCTCCATTTTATAATAAGATTATTCTACTCTTTACTAAAAAAAATTCAATCATCTTTCTAACTATCATTTTCTTATCTTTCCTTTACACTACCACATATAGCATCTTTTTCACTAATCTCCACAAAATACAGCGCAAACTTTATGAATTAATTGTAAATTTCCACGCCATTCACTAGAAAATCACATCATTATTCTATATAATAGAGTTATCAGAATTATTTGTTCTGAACATAAAATTAGAAAAGGGGATGTCTAAGGCAGCTACTTAATAGCCTCAGTGCACTCCGCACATATTGTCGTCCGCTAGTCTTTGCCAAGTGAATTAAGATGAAGGAGTGGTTCATTTATGAAACCAACTACTGATCGAATGCTTAATCGTATTAAAGATGTGTACATGTTTATTTTAGACAAAGGAACCGTGTCTACACAGGATTTAGTCGAAGAGTTTAGCATCACTCCTCGCACCGTTCAAAGAGATTTGAACGTGTTAGCCTTTAACGATTTGGTGATGAGTCCAAGTCGAGGCAAATGGACAACGACGAGTAAAAAAGTAAAATTGACGTCTTAGTTTTTGCGCACTTTGCGTAAAGCATTTTTGTATGGAAAAAGAATGACCTTTCGTCGGGGTCATTCTTTTTTTCTATTTACAAAGCACTTTATTATCCGTTACACTCGAAACATTCTACATGTTGAGAGGAGGATAATTCTATGAAACTTCCCAAAATGTTTCATCCACTTGTTTGGATTATTTTAGGTGGAACGATTTTCACACGCGTTGCAAGCTTTATGGCAATGCCTTTTTTAGCTATCTATTTACATAACGAAATTGATGCCTCCCCTTTACAAATAGGATTAACCATTGGTATCGCGCCACTTATTTCTACAGTAGGTGGATTTTTCGGCGGTTACTTAACAGATCGCTTTGGTCGAAAAAGTATTATTTTACTTACGATCCTCGTATGGAGTATTGTGTTCTTTGGTTTTGCAACAGCGCATACAATTTGGTTTTTCGTCATTCTAAATGCATTGAACGGGTTATGTCGCTCCTTCTTTGAACCTTCTACACAGGCTTTAATGATTGACTTTACTCCTGCTGATAAACGAAAACGATTGTTTTCATTGCGTTACACAGCCATTAATATTGCCGCAGTCATAGGACCACTTATTGGTGTATATATCGCGACATTATCTAGTCCTAGCGTACCGTTTATGTTGACAGGCGCTATGTACATTGTTTATGCCATATTTTTATTTTTCGTGTTGAATCGTTACAAAATGCAACAGCAAAAGGCGATGGTTCATACAAAAGTGCTACAAACCTTTACAATTCTTTTAACAAACCGTGTACTGCTAAGCTTTATTTTCGGCGCAATCTTAATAAATATTGGCTACTCGCAATTCGACTCAACACTTCCTCAGCTTATTGAGCTCAAAATTGAAGATGGAGCCAAGCTCTATTCGCTACTGATTTCGTTAAATGCTGCGGTTGTACTTTTACTGCAATTACCGATTAGTATTTTTTCAGAGCGCTTCACATCTACAACAATACTGCTTATCGGTATTTTATTCTTTGCTGTTGGGCTCACATTATTTGGCGTATCTACAAACTATCCGTTGTTTATTTGTGCAATGGTTCTTTTTACAATTGGTGAAATATTTACTTTCCCAACAATGAATGTCATGATTGATGAAATTGCGCCAGAGACCCAAAAAGCTACATATTTAGGTGCGGCACAATTTAAAAATTTAGGCGGTTTTATTGGTCCTATTATAGGTGGCTGGCTGTTAACACATTATATTGATACAATGTTTATCGTCATTGCTGCCCTTGTTTTATGTAGTTCCCTATTTTATCGACCCAAAACACAATAAAGAAGCACGAGACAAGTAGGCTGCCTACTGGACTCGTGCTTTTACTTATAACCGTTGTAAAACTACGTTGATTGATTGTATTTTTCTTCTGTTGAAGCTACTTCATGATAACTAGTATATTGGTCCTTACCTGCTTTTTTCGACTGATATAAAGCCTTATCTGCTCGTTCAAATAAACTTAACTCGGATTCATTTGACTTTTCACAAATTACGCCACCCATACTAACAGAAATAACCGACCATTTATGATTCTCTACATTTTTTAATCTACGGATTTTCTCCAAAATCGCACTTGCTACTTGTACCATATGTTCATTGTTCGTATCATATAGGACAATTGCAAATTCATCTCCACCAAATCTTACAACGAAACCTTCTGTTCTTACGACGTCTTTTAAAATTTTAGCTGTTTCAATAAGAATCCTATCTCCTTCAGCATGTCCAAATCGATCATTTACTTGCTTAAAGTTATCTAAATCTATTAATAATAAACCAGGCGTATTGGCTTTTCTTTTTTTCAATAATTTATCCATTTTGCTAATGTATGTAGCACGATTATATACATTTGTTAGTGGATCATAGGTTGCAAGATGTATCGTTTTAGAAAATAGCCTATTAATAACAACTAACATAATTAACGCTGTTACTAATGCAATCATTAAAACATACCAAAACTGTTTTGTGTTATTGGCAAGTGCAGTTAACTCTGTACGATTGCCATATTTAACATAGACTACCCGTTTTGTTGAGGCACCACGCACCGTCTCTGCTTCATACGGTAAAAAACGATAGGTTTCGATATAGCCATCGTCTAAAATTTGCTGATATTCAGCAGGCTTCATCGTTTGTAGTGCAGTCTTAAAATGATCCTGGAATTTTTTTGTTTGATTTTTCACAGTTACCCGAGTGGATTCGGTGTCCGAGAAAAAAACACCGTTTGCACTAATCGTTCGAACATCCAGTAAGTCATTATACTTTTCAACTAAATACGCAGCGGTTTTTCCAAAGTTAAAAGTTTGAAAGACAGGGACTTCATTTAATTCCAAACCGAGCTCTAATAAGTATTTTTTATCAGGCGTTGCTAAATAACTAAATTTACGGTACTCACCAGTAGTGGTCGAAATATCTATCCCATCTGTAAATAATTGCCCACTCTCTCTACGTTCATCCAATAATGCCGAAAAATTTTTACAGCAAAGCGAAAAATTTAGACCTAAATCTTTTGGAAATGTAGTATAAATTACCGTATTTGTTTGATCCAATATGTATATATCCATACCATGTTGACTTTTCATTTGTTGTAAGTTCCAAGTGTCTATTTTTGGATTTTGCTTATAATAAGTAGCTAATGCTCTTAACTCTTTTTCCATCTGATCCGAAATGTTTTTATCAAAATAAAAGTGCGCATTATCTACAGTTTGCATATCTGCAAGAATATGATTTTCAATTAATGTTCGATTACGAGCTTCTTGTGTTTCAATATTTGTCACAAGAATTTGTCTGTTGACATAAGAAATTACAGCAACAAGTATTAATGCAAAGGCAATTAAAGATATTAATAATTTAATCCGTAGTTTTTTCATTAACATGTCCTCTACTCATCTTCACTATCTTTTTTTGAACAAAAAATATTTCCGGTACGTCAAGCCTCTCCCACGTTATTTTATTGATATATCATATTATACAGTTAATGGGACAAACATGTATAAAAAAATCCTCGATACTAAAAGTATAGCATCGAGGATTTTCTTTACTCTCTATTTTGTAAGCCTGCTAATTCTTCTGGCGTTAACTCGCGATATTCACCTAATGCTAAGCTTTCATCAAGTTGTAAGCTCCCCATAGAAAGGCGTTTTAAGTAGATGACACGTTTACCTACTGCTTCAAACATCCGTTTTACCTGATGGAATTTACCTTCTTGAATCGTCAATTCAATTTCTGATTGCGGAGCAGATTTCAGAATAACAAGCTTGCCTGGCTTTGTTACGTAGCCATCATCTAGTTCGACACCACGCGCAAATTGTTCTCCATCATCTTGCGTAACAATCCCCTCTATTTTAGCATAGTACACCTTAGGTACATGCTTCTTTGGAGAAAGTAAGTTATGGGCCAAAACACCATCATTCGTTAATAGTAACAAGCCCTCTGTATCTTTATCTAAACGACCGACTGGGAATGGTTGAAAATGTTGATGTAGTGGGTCTAATAAGTCAATGACAGTTTCATCTCGTAAATCTTCTGTAGCAGAAATAACACCTGGTGGCTTATTCATCATGTAATACACAAACTCTGTATATACAACACGTTCACCGAATACGACAACACTTTGCTGTTCTGGATCAACATGCATTGCCGCATCTTTTACATACGTGCCATCAACAGAAACGGCCTTTTGTTTTAGGAGTTGCTTAACTTCCTTTCGTGAGCCATAGCCCATATTGGCTAATAATTTATCTAAACGCATTGTTCCTCCTATTTAAACCCTAATTTACTTGTAATTCGTGTTATGCGCTCACCAAGTAGTTTTTGTGCTAAACCTAAGCGTAACGACAAATAGCCATAAACAGCAGCACCCACTGCTGCACAAATAACAGAATAGACAAGCGCCGAGAATTTACCATCCACTGGACCCATTACAAGTTCTAATAGCTTGTGAACGATTATAACGCTGACAGCCATTGCAGCTGTTAAAAGTGAAATAAGCATAACACGACGTATAACCATTTCTGATTTATAATTAAGCGTTTTTCGAAGCACTAGCAAATTAATAATAATTGATACACTATAACCAATCGCTGTTGCTAAAATAGCTCCGTCCGCTTCTAGCCAACGAATAAACGTTATGTTAAGGGCTAGCTTTACTAAAATACCTGATAGTAGACTGAAGACAATCCACTTTTGGAAGTCAATACCTTGTAGCAGCGCGGCAGTAACTTGGAACAACGCAAATAAAATTGCCACTGGTGCATAATGAGCTAAAATCGTTGCACCCATTTCGCTTTCAGAGTAAAGCATAAAGTAAATTTCATTCGCTAATAATGAAATGCCCACAACTGCTGGTAATGTAATGAAAATTAAAATTTGATACGTTTTATCCATCGCATGACGTAACGATAAATACTCACCTTGTGTAAAATATTTTGTTATCGTTGGTACTAACGCCATTGAAAAACTTGTTGCTAACATAACTGGAATAATGACTACTTTATGTGTTGTAAAGTTAATCATCGATAAATATTCATCTGTTACTTTGGCTAAACCAATGGAACTCATAGCGCCATTAAATGTTAACATATCCACTAATTGAAATAATGGATTAGCCACCCCTACAAATACCATCGGAATGGAATACGTTATCACTTCTTTATAAATATCCGACATTGGTAGCTGGGTAGACGTAATACTTTGACTACGTAATAAATTAAATTCAGGTTGATATTTTTTCCAGTAGTAATAGAGCACCATTAAACCACCAATTGCCCCGATAAATGCTGCAAATACCGCAAAGGACACTGCTGTTTCAGGTTTACCCTTAAAAACAACAACCACTAAGAAAGAACCACCTAATAAAACAACAATTCGGACAATTTGTTCCACCAACTGCGAAACTGCTGTTGGTTCCATTTTGTCATAGCCTTGAAAAAAGCCACGCCATAAACTCATAAATGGGACAACAATAAGCGCAAAGCTTACCCAACGAATTACAGAAGCAATTTGCTCGACAGTAAATTTCTGTTCATCGCTTTTAATAACAAGTTCACCAATCGGTGTTGCCAATATAAAAAGAGCAGCAAAGGACACCATACCCGTTATCATCATAATAAGGATGCCCGACTTCATCAGCTTGCGTCCTGATTGATAGTCTCCTAATGCATTATATTTAGAAACAAATTTCGATACAGCAATCGGTGCACCTGAAATGGCTATTGCGAGCATGATTGAGTAAGGAATATATGCATATTGATACAGCGCAATATTTTCCTGCCCAACAATCGCATAAAAGGGAAAAATATAAATTAATCCAAGCACCTTAGATAAAAACATCCCTAATGTTAATATCGCAGTACCTTTCATTAAATTGGACATCGTATCCATCCATTCATTAGTAAAATCAAGCTTTTTATAAGTGATGTAACAGCATCACTTTTCAAACATTAAAACAAGTAAACCAACTGTTATCTTAACATATTTACAAGAGAACAGATGTAAAAAACACTGAAAAGTTTTTGAAATCCTCAATTCTCCGTATATTAGAACAAATTGATATTCATTGTCTAGTATATTTCCAAAAAAATAGCGGTTCAAAAAATCTACTAGATTCTTTGAACTGCTACTTCTGTGTTACATATCAACAAAGAATTGTTTATACCATACTAAGAACACATACGCTGTCCAAATATAGCGACCACGATTAGCTTTGCCTTCATAATGTTCATCTAAATAACCAACTAGTTGCTTCGTATCGAAAAATTCGTTGGCAAAGTCAGTTGTAAACATGTCCTTCACCATATTATAGTACTTTTCTTCACGCAACCAGTGGCGAATTGGCACTGGGAAGCCAAGCTTCGGACGCTTTGCCCACTCTTCTGGTAATTCCTGATGTGCCGCTTGACGAAGGACATATTTCGTATCAATATCATTGACACGATATCTTGATGGAATATTTTTAGCTAGCTCCATTACTTCTTTGTCTAAAAATGGTACACGTAATTCGATAGAGTGCGCCATACTCATTTTATCTGCCTTTAACAAAATATCTCCAGGCATCCATAAATTCAAATCTAAATACTGCATTTTCGTAACATCATCATCACCAGGTACTTCATCATAAATACGTTTCGTAATTGTTTGAACAGATGGTCCGTTTTTGTATGCTGGTTTTAAGACATTTAATGCGTCATCTTCATCCCATACAACCGCTTCACCAATAAAGCGTTCCTCTACCGTTTGCCCGCCTTTTACTAAGAAATGCGTATATTGGTTTTTAGGTAATGCTTCTGCTATACCTCGTAATGCTTTACGTAGACCAAATGGTACTTTCTCGTATTTTTTCATTCGACCAGAGTTTTGGTACCACGAATAGCCTCCAAAAATCTCATCCGCACCTTCACCAGAAAGTACTACTGTTACATCCTTCGCCGCTAGCTCCGATAGGAAGTAAAGCGGTACAGAAGATGGGTTCGACTGTGGCTCATCCATATGCCATTGAATTTTCGGTAAAGCTTCAAAACACTCATCCGCTGTAATATATTTACGCTCGTTTTGAATATTTAATGTATCCGATAAATCCTTTGCTAAGTTTGTCTCATTGAACATATCTTCATAGTCAGAAAAACCAACAGAGAATGATTTATCAGGTCGTAGCAATGATGTAATATAACTAGAATCAATACCGCCAGACAGGAAAGAACCAACCTTTACATCACTAATTTGGTGGGCATCTACTGACTCTTTTACTGTTGAACGAATATCTTCCACATATTTTTCAATCGGCGCTTCTTTCGCATGGAATTTTTTATCCCAATATTGGACAATTTGTTTTTGTCCATTTTTAATGACCATATAGTGCGCTGGTGGTAATTTAAATACACCTTTAAAGAATGTTTCGTCCATTGAAGAATATTGGAACGTTAAATAAGGACGTAATGCATTTTTGTTTAATTCTTTAATGAATGCTGGATGAGGCAAGAAAGATTTAATTTCTGACCCAAAAATAAATGTTCCATCCGTTGTGTTTTCAGTGTAGTACAAAGGCTTAATACCAAAGCCATCACGCGCGATAAATTGTAAATCATTCTTTTTGTCCCAAATACAGAATGCGAACATACCGCGAAGCTGTTTGACAAATTCTACACCATACTGCAGATAGCCGAAAATTAACACTTCACTATCCGATTTCGTTTTAAATGTATGACCCTTTTCTTGTAGGTCCTTACGCAACTCTTGGAAATTATATATCTCCCCATTGAAAACAAGCACAATGTTGCCATCTGGGCTATAAAGAGGTTGATTTGCCACGTCTGATAAGTCAATAATGCTTAAACGACGGAAACCTAACGTTACTTTATCGTCACTATGAATACCACCACTATCTGGCCCACGGTGAATAATTGTATTCATCATATTTTCAATTGTTTGGTGATGATCAATCACATTTGTTCCATTAATATAGCCAATAAATCCGCACATCTATTTTTCACCTCATAATTTAGTGCATAACCTCTATCATCATAGCACGAAAAGCCGTTCATTTCATGCTGTCATTATAGATAAAAAATTATAAAGCACTTTATTATAATTTTCAATGTAAACTAGCCGCCCTCTATATAGACTTCATGTATAATAGGAAAAGTTCCTAATAATGAAAAGAAAGTGAGTTCACATATATGTATGATGTAATCGTTATCGGTGGTGGCCCCTCTGGATTAATGGCCGCCATCGCAGCTGGAGAACGAAAAAAGAAAGTTTTACTTCTCGAAAAAGGGACAAAGCTTGGGAAAAAGCTTGCAATCTCTGGTGGTGGTCGATGTAACGTAACAAACAGACTACCTGTTGAAGAAATTGTTAAACATATTCCTGGCAACGGTCGTTTTTTATATAGCCCCTTTACTGTTTACAACAATGAGGATATTATTGCCTTTTTCGAAGGTCTAGGTGTTGCATTAAAAGAAGAAGACCATGGTCGTATGTTCCCTATGTCCAACCGAGCGCAAGATGTAGTCGATGCATTAATTCGTCAATTGCAACGACTACATGTTGAAGTAAGGTTAAATACACCCGTTAACAAGTTATTGATGGATGATGAAAAGATTCTTGGTGTGCGCTTAGAAGATGGAACAGAAGTACGCTGTAAGGCTGTTATTGTAGCAGTTGGAGGCAAGGCAGTGCCACAAACAGGTTCAACAGGTGATGGCTACCCTTGGGCCGAGCGTGCTGGACATAATGTGACAACACTCTTTCCAACAGAAGTGCCCGTTTTATCAAAAGAGGAGTTTATTCAAACGAGAGAGCTACAAGGACTAGCATTACGAGATGTCGCGGTATCCGTTCTCAATAAAAAAGGTAAACCACTAATAACACATCAAATGGACATGCTCTTTACGCATTTCGGATTAAGCGGCCCTGCGGTATTACGCTGTAGTCAGTTTGTCGTCAAGGAGTTAATGAAAACGGGTTATGAACCTGTCACAATGCGTATCCAAACGCTTGTAGATTTCAATGAGGAAACATGTCTGCAATATTTAAATAAGCTTATAAAAGAAGAACCGAAAAAAGCAGTGAAAAATGTTTGGAAAGGCGTCGCACCAGAACGCTGGCTGCTATTTTTATGTGACCGTGCAAATATTGATGTTCAAATGACTGGCATTGAATTATCGCAAGAAAAAATTCGCGCGCTAGCACATTTACTAGTCAATTTCACAATGACGGTTAGCGGTACGCAATCACTCGACAAAGCATTCGTTACAGGTGGAGGCGTTTCTGTGAAAGAAATCGAACCAAAAACGATGGCGTCTAAGAAAAAGGCAGGTTTGTTTTTCTGCGGAGAAATATTAGATATTCACGGTTACACAGGTGGCTATAATATTACGTCTGCGCTTGTGACAGGACGAATTGCAGGAATGAACGCCGCATTCGAATGACCTGATTCACTTTGAACAACTTAGAATAGACGAGTTGATAGTAGCAATGGTAGGACTTTTGTGGGAACAGCACACAAAGTAAGCCGCGCGTTAGCGAGAGTTGCGGCTTACTGTGCTAAGCGGAAAGCACCGCCGAAGCGGACATCAACGGGGCATAACAAAAAAGTGTTAGATTGATAGCAGTCAATCTAACACTTTTGCATTTTTGTCCCTACTTTATTTTAACTTTCGTTAGACAAATAAACCTCTTCATACGGTTGGATTATGACAAACCCTTCGCCGGAGAAAGCCATTTGAATCGATTCACCGCTGCCACGTCCAATAAATGTACGGAAGCTAATGTCTGTTTTAAATTCAGGTGTTAAATTACCTGACCATGCAACTGTAGCATGAGGATCTGTATAAACCGTTTCACCAGGCTTCACCAATAACGTCAACGGCTCAAAATGTGTTGTAATAGCTACTTTACCGCTTCCTTGTAGCGTTACATTAAACAGTCCGCCAGACATAATACCAGCCATTTTACGCATTAATTGAATGTCCCAATTAATACTTGGTTCAAATGCCAGCAAGTCATTCCCGTTGACACAAATACTTTCATCCTTTAAATCAAAAATAGTCACTTTTTTCCCTTGATCAGCTAAATAGAGACGCCCTTTTCCTTTTGCTTTCATAAGTTGCGTCCCTTCGCCTGTTAATGCTTTTTTAAACATTTTGGAAAGGCCATGCTCTAAAACACGTTCCCGCTCAAACTTAATGTCGCCTATGTATGAAATCATAGCCCCCATTTTTGACCAGACTTCACCATCTAAATTAACCTCTAATACACGCTCTGTTTCTAACTCAAAATATTCGTTCTCATAATCATCTTGTTGCGTTTTCTTAATGAATTCATTTAATGAATACTTTCCCATATCGTCCGCCTCCTTTATACCCTTATATACGTTAATTGCCATGAAAAGATTCACCATTCTTTGTCACAGTCCACCACTACAGACATATAGCACTTTATATACTATTATTTTGATTATTTTTATAGTAAATTGCTGTCACTTATAAATAGAATAACGTTGCAAAATTTCTCTTTTAGTAGCAAAATCACTTTATTTACCATAATCTTATTGACATCAAACATGAGCTGTTATATGTTAGACGAAGATTAATCAAGTGTTGTATAACAATTGCTACAAATAAAAAACCGCATTAGCGTCATATGCGAAATGACACTAATACGGCTATACTTTTCAAGTGCGAATTGAAAGTAAAAATTATCGTGTAGCGGAGACGTCTCCAACCTTTTGCTCTGCTGTTTTTAACGCAGTTTGTTTACGCACATCTGCACGTAGCGTTAACGAAATAATTAAGGAAATGGCAATTAACCCTGCAAATACATAGAATACAGGAATGTAACTATCATAAGCATTTTTAATAGCGCTCACTAGAAGTGGACCAAAAACGCCACCTAAAGACCAAGTTGTTAGTAAATAACCGTGGATAACACCAAGTTGCTTCGTACCAAATAGATCACTTGCGAATGCAGGTAAGTTTGAGAAACCGCCACCATAACAACTAACTACTAAGAAAATAAGTGCTTGGAAAATAATAACGTTTGTCGTATGTGGCAATACGATAAATGTAATAAGTTGTGCTGTAAAGAATATGACAAAGACGTTTGAACGACCAATATAATCCGACACAGCAGCCCAAATTAAGCGACCACCACCATTGAATAATCCCATAACGCCTACCATTGCTGCAGCACCTGCAACTGATAAACCTACAATTTCCTGTGCCATCGGAGATGCAACAGAAATCATCATAATACCCGCAGTTACATTGACTAAATGCATGGACCATAACATCCAGAAATGCTTTGTTTTCACAGCTTCACGAGCTGACATTACTGCTAAATCTTTTTTCACTACATCCTTGCCTTTTTCTGCTGCCGCTTTCATATTCGCAGGCATAAAACCTGGTTTTGGCGGCGCTATATAAGAAGCCCCTAAAATCATTAACGTGAAGTAACTTGCCCCTAAAATAAAGTAAGTTGTAGAAATTCCGACTGCTTCCATTAAGTTTGCTGCTACCGGTGCAGTAATTAATGCTCCCGATCCAAACCCTAGTACAGCCATACCTGTAGCTAAACCGCGACGGTCTGGGAACCATTTTACTAATGTAGAGACAGGTGCGATATAACCAATCCCCATACCTAAACCACTAAGTAAGCCGTAAGTTAACCAGTATAAAGTGACAGAATCCATAGAGATTGCCACACCTGCACCAGCTTGTCCTGCTCCAAACAGCACTGCTGCTACCATAGCCGATTTACGCGGACCCATTTTTTCTACTAAACTACCAAATAGCGCTGCGGAAGAACCAGCAAGCCCCATCATAATTGTAAAGGCTATCGTAACCTCTGTTTCACTCCATCCCATTTCTGTGACAATCGGCAGCTTGTATACACTGTATGCATAGGCTCCACCAATGGAAAGGTGAATAGCGATTGCAGATAATGCAATTAACCATCTATTTTTATTCATAAATTCTCATTTCTCCCCTCTTTTGCTACCTGTGAAAATTCTATGAACGTCCATGTAAAACAATTTACCACTTATAATTATTCGAATGCAAGATGTTTTTCTAAAAAATATTATTTCTCCAAAAAGTTTTCGACTAATCAATGCATATTAAAAACATCAAAATCCTTACAGTCCCTAAGAAAAAAAGGCGTTTACCAAACAATATCACCAACATATTTTAGCTATTATTATTTTTCTACCGTACTTATTTACGCTAAATAAATTATTTTAAAATAGTTAAATTTGTGCATATTTTCACATATTAAGCCATGTATTCTCCTACGCTGCCACTAGATACAAAACCACTAGACGTAAAGGGTTAGAAAATACAAATAATTGATAGACAGAAATATTGAGAACAAAAGAGAATTTTAAAACCTTATCGAAGCAAATTTTCTTTGCGCAAAAAAAATCAAGCTATCACAACATATGTAAACTCCTCCAGTAAGCATTTAAAATGTAAATTAATTTACACAAATGATATGTATAACGACCTTTTCAAGATAAATTACCTATTATTTTTTATTATTCAAATATAAATTTTTTGATTTACCGAAAACACGCAACAAATAAAAGAACAACAAAACCTCCATAGCACTTCCCACTTTTTTCATTTTTTCACAGAGAACGTATATGTAAATTGTTATAGTACACCATTGAAATGAATACATTTAAGCTGAATTGTATTACAACAAGCTATTCTTTTATGTTACTTTATTATAAAATGATAGTCCTAGTTCATTGTTAGAAAAATAGGTGTGCTACTCTACATAATCACTGCGCTTACTTAGCGAAATCTTCAATAACAGAGGTGATGAAATGATAAAAGGCTGCCATTTTAGCATTCCTTTTACATACTTATGAAAAACATATCGTTGCGACTAAAAATGTTTATCTTTTCGTTCATAATTGTTATTTTTTCTATCACGACGAGTGGTGCAATTATGATTCATAATCTAGCAGGCGCTTTGGAAAAAGAATTCGGTGCCCGTGCAATAGCTATAGCACGAACGGTTTCGCAACTGACAGACGTACAAAAAAATGTAGGCACAAAAGAGGGGTTTGAAGTTATTCAACCCATTGCGGAACGTATCCGATTAACAACGGATGTTGATTACATTGTGATCATTGATATGAAACGTATTCGATACTCCCATCCATCTGAAAGTAAGCTAGGTACCGTTTTTGAAGGTGGCGATGAAATAGAAGCTTTTTCACAGCATGAGTACATATCAAAGGCGCACGGTGTCCTTGGCTATTCTATACGAGCATTCGTACCAATAATGAATGAGGAAGGTACAAAACAAGTTGGCGTTATTACTGTTGGGCTACTGGCACCAAAATGGTATAACCTTTTAGACCAATATCAATTTGATATTTTAGTCTCTCTTTTTTGGGGGCTCGTAATTGGTTTAGGTGGGTCTGTATGGGTTGCTAACCATTTAAAACGCCAAACATTGAATTTGGAACCTTATGAAATCGCTCGGCTAGTAGAAGAACGCTCAGGCATTATTCAAGCGATGGATATTGGTATTTTGGCGACTGACGAAAGCGGGAATGTAACATTTATTAACCGATTAGCTAGGCAATATACGCATTTCTTTGGGCATAAAGTTTCCAGAAAAGCATTATTTAAAAACACTTGGCTGGCAGAGGATACTATTCAACAGCACGAAATCTATCGACCACTGTTAATGTTCGACCAAATGTATTTAGTTCGAACATTTCCAATTCGGATTATGGAGCAAAATGCCGGATATCTCATCATGTTAACTGACCGCAAAGAAGCAAATATGCTTGCCGAAGAATTAACGGGTATTAAAATGCTTGTCGATTCTTTGCGTGCACAGCAACACGAATATATGAACCGTCTCCATAGTATTGCAGGGCTTATCCAATTGGAACGAAATGATGATGCATTAAGCCTCATTATCGATGAAATTACAGATGAAGAGGAAATCATTCAAAGCTTGCATGATAAATTTCAAGACTATTCAATTCAAGGCTTATTGCTTGGCAAATACTCACGTGCTAAGGAACTAGGCGTTGAACTAACAATTGATGAAGATTCCAACCTTGTAGATTTTATGAGTGGTTTATCGTGTGGTGACATTATTACAATTATCGGCAACTTACTGGACAATGCAATGGAAGCTTGCTTCGAATGTCTACATAAAGATGTTCACTTAACGATTATTGGGGATAAGCACTTTTTAATTATAGAAGTGCAGGACAGTGGGAAAGGAATAGAAGGCATACCACAGCGTATTTTTGAATACGGATTTAGTACGAAACAAAAAGATGGACACGGTATTGGACTTGCACTTGTCAAACAAATTGTCGAATCCAATAAGGGGACGATTCAAGTAGAATCCACTGTTCATGTTGGTACAACAATTACAATTAATATAGGGGTGATGGACGAACAATGAGCAAACTCACAGTTTTTATCGTAGAAGATGATCCAATGGTGCTTGAGGTTAACAAAGGGTTTTTAAATAAAATGACTGGTTTTCAGCTTATCGGAGAGGCTGTCAACGGACGTGATGCCTACGAAAAAATCATTATTCAAAAACCTAATCTCATTTTACTTGATATGTTCTTACCAGATATGACGGGAATGGAATTATTTTTAAAAATTCGGGCGCAGCGTATTCCGTCCGATATTATTATGATTACAGCCGCTCGTGATGCACCTACTGTACAAGAATCCCTTCGACTTGGTGCAATGGATTATCTCATAAAACCATTTCGTTTTGATCGCTTCGAAAAAGCTTTACAACAATATCGAAACGCTACAAAAAGTTTACTAAGCACCGCGACAATTAACCAAGAGGATATTGATCAGTGGTTAGGCATCCAGCACGAAATGCTTGAACTGCCTAAAGGCTTGAACAACATTACAATGGAACAAATTTTAGGTTACTTAACAACACTTCAGGCACCTATTACTTCTGAACAGCTTGCGCAAAATGTTGGCATGGCGAGAGTAACTGTCCGCAAGTACCTAGACTTTTTAGCAACAAAAGGTACTGTGCAAATCGAATTAAAATACGGAGCTGTTGGACGGCCTACAAAATACTATTCCATTAAATAATGGCATCCTGCGCAATTTCTCCACGTTTGTGATTACTAATAGCAAGAAATAAGAATCTGCTCGCTTTTTGTGGGTAAGCAACAAGCATAGCAATATCCACGTTCTCTTCAGGATTTTGCTATGCTATCGTTTCCCATACAAGACGTGCAGATTCTTTTCTTTTGAGAAGTTTTTTAGCATTAAAGCATTTCAATTCACTTACTTACACATAAGAAAAAAAGCATGCAATCTGTTTTGTAACAGTTTATTAAAATAATAAATTGTTATATACCATAAATACCAAAATGTTCATTAATACCATAATATTGAGTATTTCAATAAATACAATACAATAAAAAGCGTTCACATCTTCAATAGATTAGAGGTGAATTTATATGTGGCGCAATCGTATTCTTAAACAATTTGTGAGCGTTCTCATTTTACTGACAGTGCTGTTAGTTTCCTGTCAGCAACAAGACTACCCTACAGACAATGAGCAATTAAGTCATGAAGAACAAATTGTTATTCGCTTTTCACATGTAGTTGGTGAAAACACACCAAAGGGAATGGCGGCAGTAAAGTTTGCCGAGCTCATTAAACAACGAAGTAATGGTCATGTAGAAATTCAAGTCTTTCCAAATGGTGTTCTTTATAAAGACGGTGAAGAAATGAATGCGCTTTTACGTGGCGATATTCAAATGATTGCACCAGCCATTTCAAAAATTACTACACTCGTTCCCGAATGGTCAGTGATGGACTTACCCTATGCATTTAAAAATGCTGAGGAAGTACATTCATACATTGATAGTGAAGTGGGTCAATCATTAATGAAGAAATTAAATGACCACAATCTGTTTTCAATGGGTGTTTGGGATAGTGGATTCAAACAATTGAGTAATAGTATCCGCCCTATCCAAGATGTCTCTGACTTAAAAGACTTACGCATGCGCATCATGCCAAGTGATATTTTAGCAGAACAATTTTTAAGTGTTGGTGCCTATCCAAAACGCATAGATTTCAACACGGTCTTCCATCAACTACAAAAAGGCAATGTAGATGGACAGGAAAATACTTTAACAAATATTACAAGTAAAAACCTCCATTCCTTACAAGACTACTTAACTATTAGTAATCATGGTTATTTAGGTTATTTGCTACTGATGAACAATGAGTTCTGGCAATCCTTACCGAAGGATGTTCAAACATTGCTTATTGAAACGCTTGCAGAAGTACAAGAATGGGAATGGCAACTGGCAGAAAATCTTACAGCAGAACGTTTGCAAGAAATGGAAGCTTGTAGTTGTATCAATATTCATTACTTTACAGATGAAGATGTTCAGCAATGGGAATCTGCATTTGACCCAGTGTATGAGTATTATGCCAATAACTATAGCAAGAAATATATACTGGCACTGCCAAAAAACCAATCACGTCATTAACTTGAGTTTAAAGGGAATCCTTTTAACTATAATCAAAACTTTAAGGGGGATTTGACATGAAAAAATGGCTTCTTATGTCACTGATGGCTGTGCTTGTACTAGCATTAGCCGCGTGTGGTGGCGACAAAAAAGAAACAGCCTCTGCTCCAGCAGCTGAAGGTGATGGTGGTTATACAAAAGATAAACCACTTGTTATTAAATTTTCTCACGTTACATCAATTGACAGTGTTAAAGGAAAAGCTGCCGATGCTTTTGCAAAATTAGTTGAGGAGAAAACTGACGGTAAAGTGAAAGTTGAAGTTTATCCTTCTTCTCAATTATATGGCGATAATGATGAACTGGATGCATTAGTATCTGGAAACGTACATATGATTGCTCCATCTGTTACAAAAATGGTGAAAATTGACCCTCGTTGGCAATACGTAGACATGCCTTACCTTTTTGAAAACGAAGAGCATGTTCGTAAATTCTTTGATTCTGACGTAGCAAAAACCATTCTTGAATCCGATCAATTAGCGGCAAATGATATTAAAGGTTTAGTATTCTGGGAAAATGGCTTTAAACATTTTTCAAATAACAAACACCCACTTGTAAATGTTGAAGATTTTAAAGGTTTAAAATTCCGTGCACAAGCAGGGAAAGTTCTTGAAGCACAATTTAAAGCTTTACATGCTGGCTCAGCGACAATTTCATTCGGTGAAACATACGCTGCGCTGCAACAAGGAACTGTAGATGGACAAGAAAATACGTTCAACAACTTCGATACTCAAAAATACCAAGAAGTTCAAAAGTACTTTTCTGTATCTGAACACGGTCGTCTTGACTACGCTATCTTTGTGAACAAACCTTTCTGGGATAAAATTCCTAGCGATTTATTAAAAGCGGTTGAAGATTCTTTAAATGAGGCTACAACGTTAGCTTGGGATTTAGCTGCTGAAGAAAACGCCAAATCGTATGAAAACATAAAGAACTCTGGCATTGAAGTGGTTGAATTAACAGCTGCTCAAAAAGAGGCTATCAAAGCTGAACTTGAGCCCGTTTACGAAGAGTTTGGCAAAGCGATTACTGAAGATTTAATTAATGGTATTCGTGATTTAAAATAAGCGCTTTAAATTGAGTGTCGATGACTTATCGACACTCACTCTTTTTCTTAAAGTACATCTCTTACAATATTTTGAAAAATTGATAGACAGAATGCATTCTCATTTTACTTTAAATCGGAAAATACAATCATCATATTTTAAGGAGGCATCCGCATGAATATTTTACATAAACTATGGGGGTATCTAGAGGAAATCCTTGCTGGATTCTTTTTCGTAGCTGGTATTGCACTGATTTTCTACGGTGTAATGATGCGTTATATTTTTAATGAACCCCAAGCTTGGGTAGAAGAATTAGCACGTTACGCCATTATTTGGGGAACATTTCTTGGCTTTGGTTTAGCACTTCGTCACAATCAGCACATCCAAGTAGATATTTTATACGATAAATTAAAACCATCCCAGAAACGAATTTTAGATTTAGTGGCAACATGCTTAAGCATCGTCTTTTGTTTCATTTATACGTACTATGGATTTATTTTAGTTGAAAACCGCTATACATCCGGTATGGTATCACTAGACATCGGCATTCCTATGTGGGTAGTCTACTTAGTACTGCCAATTTCAGGTGTGTTATTTTTACTACGATTTGTAGAAAGATTAGTCAATATTTTAAGAGGAAAGGACGAAGAATATGCTAATCCTCTTACTTAGTTTCTTTATTTTATTATTTTTACGTGTACCTGTCGCAGTCAGCTTAGCGCTTTCAACGATTTTAGTGTTCTTCCAAATTGATTTCAATATGAATATGATTCCACAGCGTATTTTCACAGCTCTCGATTCATTCCCGATGATGGCTATTCCGGGATTCGTTCTTGCAGGTGTACTTATGGCACGTGGGGGCATTTCTAAGTATTTAATAGAAGCATTACGCGCTTGGATTGGACATCTCCCTGGCGGTCTCGCAGTTGTAACCATTGTTGCCTGTGCGATATTCGCAGCCATTTCCGGTTCTTCCCCTGCTACGGCTGCTGCTATCGGTTCCATTATGATTCCTGCCATGATTTCAGCTGGCTATAAAAAGCGTTACTCGATGGGACTTGTAGCTGCTGGTGGTACACTCGGCATTTTAATTCCTCCAAGTGTTCCTTTAATCATTTATGGTATAACTTCCGAGCAATCTATCGGTGAATTATTTATGGCTGGGGTTATTCCAGGTCTTGCGTTAACTGGTATTTTAATCGTTGCTGCTATCTTCTATGCAAAACGCAATGGGTTTAATGGCGATGAGCCGGCATCTTGGGAAGTTCGCTGGCGGAAATCACTAAAAGCCATTTGGGGTGGCTTCTTACCGTTTTTAATTTTAGGAACGATCTATTCTGGCGTTGTCACACCTACTGAATCGGCTGTGATTGCAGTATTTTACGGATTAGTCGTGTCACTATTTATCTATCGTGAAATGAAGTTAAAAGACTTCCGTGAAGTATTAGTTGAGTCTATTAATATTACTGCAATGATTTTCTTAATTATCGGTGCTGCGTCTTTATTCGGTTTATATTTAACGAACGCACAAGTTCCTCAACAAGTTGGTGCTTGGATTGCGGAAAGTGACTTGAACAAATGGATTTTCATGATTATCGTCAATATTTTATTCTTTATCATGGGGATGTTCTTAGAAGCAGTATCCATTATTCTCATAACGCTACCAATCTTGTTACCAATCCTTGTTCATTTTGATATCAACCTTATTCACTTTGCGATTATTATGACAATCAATATGGAGCTTGGTATGATTACACCTCCTGTAGGTCTAAATCTCTTTGTAGTAAGTGGTATTGCGAAGGAAAAACTCGGAGAAGTAGTCAAAGGAGTTATTCCATTTATTATTTTAATGATTGTGTTCTTAGCACTCGTTATCGTACTTCCACAATTATCACTTTGGCTACCAGAACAAATGAAATAACGTGCCAGGCACCGAAATTATTCTGAATATTCACATTCGTTTCGGTGCCTGCCACTTAAAAAATCCAAATAAGGAAAGCGATAAATATAATAGATGTGTAAGCTGTAGTTGTTAATGCTACGTAATGTCTTTTTTCATGTCTGCCAAAATAATATTCGATTGCTAAATTAGGTAACAATATAACTAAAATGAGCACAAAGTCAGCAGCAATAAATATAATCCATGATTTTAAGTTAAATATACATAGCACAATCACATTGATAAACTTATTAAGATATACGACTTTCTTATGATTGTCATTTACATACTTCGGCTCTTTTGGAATATGGAATTTCCAGCGAACGGCTCTCTCCGCTACCCAAGCCCCTAGCCAAATGAAACCAATCCATACGAGAAAGACCAAAAAGTTAAAGTCCAATTTCTTAAAATTAAAGTCTGTAAATGCGGATATAGCCTCCCCATCATTGACCTCATAAAATTTATTGGTTTTTAGATCGAGAAAGGCAAATTTGTCATCACTTTTAAACATCTGGAGCTTTACCACTTGCCCATTACTAAATTCTATCCATAAATTATTAATTAAGTAATACTCCTCTGATTTTTGTCTTACCACTGCCTTTTGAAGCATGTTCTCAAACAGCTTTGTCTCAGTCCCTTTTACGTACTCTTGTTGCCCTATTACCCAACCTGTTCTCCCCGCTTTAAATGAATCTTCATACCAATTTTGTGCAATTGACAATTGCTGTATTTCTTCATTTTGCGCTAGTTCAACAATTGAGGCATGCTGTACATATTCCGTTTGCTGCCATGGCCCACTCGCAATCAAAAAAAGTAGTGTCACCATTATCCCTACAATTATTGCTGGATATTGCCATTTGCTAATTTGTTTGTACTGTTGTTGTGCGGCTTGGTGCACAATGCGCTCCTTTAATCCTTTTGTAAAACGTGGTGTTTCGCCTATTTCCTCATTCAGCTTCTTTTTAAAAGATGTCATCGCCTAGCACCTCCCAATCGCTTCGTTCGAGTTTGTTTTGTAACAGTTGTCTCGCTCTACGCAACCTCGTTTTCACTGTATTTTCTGTACTACCTAGTACATCTGCAATTTCACGTACTTTTAATTCCTGATAATAATAAAGAATCAATACTTCCCGATAAGTAATAGGTAACTCAAATAATGCCGCTTGCAATGTAACTCGTTCCGCCGCTTTAATGACATCGCTTTCTGGCGTTCTTTTACTAATACCAAAATGAAATTTGCTAAGTAATTGATGACGTTTATTTTTCCAGCTTCTTAAATAATCATGACTTTTATGTACTGTAATTTTTACTAAATAAGTTTTAAGCGAAGCTCTTTGTTCAAAGCGATGCTGTTGCAAATAGTAGGCGAGAAATACATCTTGTACGATTTCTTCTGCAATCGACCAATCTCGTACATATAAATAGGCCACACGAAGGCAATACTCGCCGTGCTCTTCCATAATGGCTGTTAAATGCTCACTCACTTGAGCCCCTCCTTTATCCATTCATCCTATAGTCGTAAAATTTTTAAAGTTGGTTTCACTTTAACAAAAAAAGTGCCCCCGCTTCGGACACTTTTTTTCGTAGCATCGTTTTAAAACTTTAGAATCGACCTTATTTCTTACATTTTAATTTGCTTAGAGCTGTTTTCTATTTCGTCCATAACTAACGTTAACTCCTAAACATTTGCCTTTTAGGTTACATGCTTGTGCCATATTTTTCGCTCGATATGATTTTATCTGTTGGCGTTGATGCTTTTACTTGATGTAGCATCTACCATACGTTTGAATTCCTGCCACTATGTCTTCCATTACGTATCGACCTCTTCATTGTTAGCAAGATACTGTTTGCTTCCTTTCCGCTCAATCCCTATATACGTGGCTCGTTTATCGCAATGCATGTAATGTTCCTATTACCAACGACATTTAAAAAAGCCGTGAAGTACGCTTCTTACAACGTATTTCACGGCTTCTTGTTTAATTATTTAACAACAATATTAACAAGCTTTCCTGGGATAACAATAATTTTTACCAAGTCTTTGCCCGCCATATATTCTTGTACTTTTTCATCGGCTAATGCTACTTTTTCAATTTCTTCTTTTGAAGCATCTTTTGCTACGATAATTTTCGCACGTACTTTACCTGCCACTTGAACAGCAACTTCCACTTCATCGTCCACAAGCTTAGACTCATCATACGCTGGCCATTCTTCATAAGATAATGTATTTTCATGACCTAATAGTTGCCATAGCTCTTCAGCAATATGCGGAGCGATTGGTGCTAGTATTTTCACAAATCCTTCAGCATAGGCTGTTGGAAGTACTTCTGCTTTGTAGCAGTCATTAATAAAGACCATCATTTGTGAAATAGCAGTATTGAAGCGAATCCCTTCGTAGTCTTCTGTCACTTTTTTCACTGTTTGGTGATATGACTTTTCTAAAAACTTATCGTCTGAAGTTTGCACTTTCGCTGATAGCGTACCTTCTTCGTTGACAAACAAACGCCAGATGCGGTCTAAGAAACGACGAGCACCGTCTAAACCATTAGTAGACCATGCAACTGAAGCCTCTAATGGACCCATGAACATTTCATAAAGTCGTAGTGTATCTGCACCGTGTGACTCTATGATTTCATCAGGGTTCACGACATTGCCTTTTGATTTAGACATTTTTTCATTACCTTCACCAAGAATCATACCTTGGTTAAATAATTTTTGGAATGGCTCTTTCGTGTGCACTACCCCTAAATCGTATAATACTTTATGCCAGAAGCGCGCGTATAGTAAATGCAATACTGCATGCTCTGCTCCACCAATATAAATATCAACCGGTAACCAACGTTTTAGTAACTCTGGATCAGCAATCGCTTCTTTGTTGTTAGGGTCAATATATCGTAGGAAGTACCAGCTAGAGCCTGCCCATTGTGGCATTGTATTGGTTTCACGACGACCTTTTTTGCCTGTTTCAGGATCTACAACATTTACCCAATCCTTAATATTCGCTAATGGTGATTCCCCTGTTCCAGATGGACGAATATTATCTGTTTTTGGAAGCATTAATGGTAACTCCGCTTCTGGAACTGGAGTTGTTGTACCATCTTCCCAATGGATCATTGGGATTGGCTCACCCCAATAACGTTGACGAGAGAATAGCCAGTCACGAAGACGATAAGATACCTTTTTCTCCCCTACACCTTTTTCCTCTAGCCATTCAATCGCCTTTGCAATACCATCTGCTTTATTTAAACCATCAAGGAAATCAGAGTTAATGTGCTGACCGTCACCTGTAAATGCTTCTTTGTCGATATCTCCACCTTCAAGTACAGCAACGATGTCTAAACCAAACTCTTTAGCAAATTCATAATCACGTTCGTCATGCGCAGGAACAGCCATAATCGCACCAGTTCCGTACGTCGCTAACACATAATCAGCAATCCAAATTGGTACTTTTTTGCCGTTAATCGGATTTACTGCATAAGCGCCTGTAAATACACCTGTTTTTTCTTTGGCTAAATCTGTACGCTCTAAGTCTGATTTCATTTTTACTTTTTCAAGATATGCATTGACAGCAGCTTGTTGTTCAGCTGTTGTAATTTCAGCCACTAGTTTATGCTCTGGTGCAAGAACTGTATATGTTGCACCGAATAGCGTATCAGGGCGTGTTGTAAATACCGTAAAGTTTTTGTCCGACCCTTCGATGCTAAATGTTACTTCTGCACCTTCCGAACGACCAATCCAGTTACGTTGCATGTCTTTAATGGATTCTGGCCAATCTACTTCTTCTAAATCGTCGATTAAACGATCCGCATAAGCTGTAATTTTAAGTATCCATTGTTTCATTGGACGACGTTCTACTGGATGTCCGCCACGTTCAGACTTCCCATCGATAACTTCTTCATTCGCAAGCACTGTACCTAGAGCTGGGCACCAGTTTACCGCCACTTCATCTACATAAGCTAAGCCCTTTTTATATAATTGAATGAAAATCCATTGTGTCCATTTGTAGTATTCTGGATCTGTAGTGTTAATTTCACGATCCCAGTCATAACTAAAGCCTAACTCTTGAATTTGACGTTTAAATGTCGCAATATTTTTTGCTGTAAATTCTGCTGGGTCATTCCCAGTATCAAGTGCATATTGCTCGGCAGGTAATCCAAATGCATCCCATCCCATCGGATGTAGAACATTAAAGCCTTGCATACGTTTGAAACGTGAAAGGATATCTGTCGCTGTATAACCTTCTGGATGTCCTACGTGAAGTCCCGAACCTGATGGGTAAGGGAACATATCAAGCGCATAAAATTTCGGTTTATCCATTTCATTTTCTGTTTTGAATGTTTTGTTGACATCCCAATACTGTTGCCACTTTTTTTCAATTTGTTGATGATTAAAGCTCATTATTTTTCCTCCTTATAGTATGTGCAGTACCACTTATCGTAAGAATTGACAAAATATTTAAAAAATAAAAAAACTCGCCCCTTTCTTTGTTAGAAAGGGACGAGAGTATTCTTAACTCCCGCGGTACCACCCAAATTAGTGATTACACTCGGCTCAAGCTTCCTTAACGCGGAAATAACGGCAAACGTAAAATTTCATATTACGTATGCAGACTCAGCAGGCGAGTTCAATTTGCATCCTTACTAGCTTCCACCAACCGCTAGCTCTCTAAAAAGAACCACAAATTTACTATTCCTCATCAATGTCTTTACATGTATTGCATTTATTCTAATGGAAAGTTCTGAAAAGCACAAGCATCTTTTTATGGTGCCTGACACGCACACAATTTCCACACAATTATCAAAAAAATTTTTTCTATGATTATTTTCACCAACAATTTTTCATTTCAACCTTCTATGCACATGAAAAATAAAAATAGTCATTACTTTCGTAACTCCCGTCTAATTGACGTTCTTTACATGCTTTTTTATGCTAAAGAAAAAAGTAAAGGAGGCAATAGCGTGTGCCAAGAAAAAAACGGCTTTGGTCCCCAGATCATTATCATCATGTAGTAGTACGCGGTAACAATCGTCAAACTATTTTTCACAATGTAGCAGATTACGAAGCTTTCTTTCGTGTATTACAATATGCTTATCACAAATATTCGTTTACGATTGTTGCCTATTGCGTTATGACTAACCACTATCACCTGCTGATTCGTTCACCCAAAGTGCCACTAGGCAAAGTGATGGCCAATGTTAATTGGCGTTACAGCAATTACTTTAAAAAGAAGTACAACTATTGCGGTCATCTATATGAGAGTCGATATTTTGCAGACCTTGTTCCCTCACAACTCGACATGCTTAGTGTTAGTCGCTATATTCACCGCAATCCTATCTCAACGTCTCCCCCTATGGTTGACAAAATGGAGGACTATCCTTATAGCTCGTATTATCTCTACAAGCATCCTATGTCTTCAAACTTCCCCTTCTTTGATACAAGTATTCTCAATAGCTTTTTTCTTCAAACATCACAACGCCACTCACTATCTTACTGCCAATATTGCGAGCAACATGAAAGCAAATCATGTAATGTAGCACCCCAATAGGAAAGCTCCACACGACAATCCATCGTGTGGAGCTTTTCTGTTCAATCGTCATCAATTGTCAGAATCTTTTCCGTGCCTGTCACTCGAAAAGTCAGCACATTCATGGAAAGCGAAATGTTTACAACCAAGGCATTTATTCATATCTAAATGTGTCAATGCTCTATTTATAGCTTCTCCTGTATGTTCAAAAAAATGATCTTGTCCAATTTGAGCATATAATCCATTACGCATAAGCGCTAGTTTTAAGTCCTCTTGTATACCCGTGACGAAGACCTTGCCACCACGCTTTGTAAAGTTCTCCACGATATTGCTAAAATAAGACTCACCTGTGGAGTCCATAAATGGCACTTTTCCCATACGTAAAATCAGGACGCTTGGTTGTTCTTGCATAGAATGCAGTAATGTCTCTTCAAACGTTTGCGCTGCACCAAAAAACAGTGGACCCTCAATCGTATAAATACTAATTTGTGGACAATCATGCTTTTGATTGACCACATAAGGTTGTACCTTTCCATTCTTTTTTGTATGGTCAGGTAATACTTTATCTATAACCAACTTCTCACTCATTCGTTTAGCAAACAACACAACGGCTAAGCCAAGACCTACTTCAACAGCAATCGTTAGGCTAGCGAAAACGGTAAGCAAAAAAGTAATAATTAATACAAGTGAATCTCCAGATTTCGCTTTTACAATATGAGCAAAATGTTTTTGTTCACTCATATTCCACGCAACGACCATTAGTACTGGTGCCATACTTGCTAACGGAATATGCGAAGCAAAGGGCGCTAATAACAATAATGTGACTAATACAAACACACCATGAATAATACCTGACATTGGTGATGCAGCACCCGTTTTAATATTGGTTGCCGTACGTGCAATCGCCCCTGTAGCAGGAATCCCGCCAAATAATGGTGTAATAATATTCGCTATGCCCTGTCCTACAAGCTCACGATTACTATTATGTTTCGTATTGGTCATACCGTCAGCAACAACTGCTGATAAGAGCGACTCAATCCCGCCCAAAATGGCAATTACAAAGGCAGGTCCAATCAATAATTGTAATCGTTCCAAGGTGATTTCTGGTATTGAAAACTTCGGTAACGTATTAGGAATTTGACCGTAAGCCGTAGCAATTGTTGCAACCTGTCCTGAAAAAAAGAAGGTAGCAACAAGTGTAGAAACAACAATGCCTACTAATGCGCCAGGTACTTTTGGAAAAAATTTAGGTGTTAAAAGGATAATTACAAGACAAATAACCGCTATGAAAATACTATAATAATTAATTGTTCCTATATGCACGAACAACTCTTTCATATTTGCGATAAAATATTCATGACGTGTAATATTTGTTAAACCTAAAAAATTAGCTATTTGCCCAGTAAAAATGATAACCGCAATACCCGCAGTAAAGCCTATCGTTACAGGACGTGGTATAAATTTTATAAGAGTACCTAGCTTGAAAAGGCCCATTAAACATAGCAGCACTCCCGCCATTAACCCCGCAATTAATAAATTTTCATAGCCATATGATAAGACAATGCCTAAAAGAATTGGCACAAAAGCACCTGTTGGTCCACCGATTTGGAATTTTGAACCTCCAAATAGTGAAATAAGTATGCCCGCAATACACGCTGTATAGATCCCATATTCTGGTTTTACACCGGAAGCAATGGCAAAAGACATCGCTAGTGGAATTGCAACAATCCCAACAATTATGCCAGATAATAAGTCCTTTTTAAAATGATCAACTGAATACCCTTCATACCGACCTGTAAACAGTGATTTCATACAATAATCTTCCCTTCGAAATAATTAAGTTTTTCGAATCCAGTTCAGTAAGGGGTGGTAAATGTATTACATCCCCTACATGCACTCTTCGTCATTTTCACTGACGGTCATTTCTTCTAATCTTGAAATTGTATGAATTAAATGGTTGTCAAAGATATCTTTTGCAACACGCAACAATTCAACAATCATTGGATCACTTAAAGAATAGTAAACTTTTTTACCTTCTTTTGTCCCATAAACAATATTTTTTGCCCGTAAAACACTTAACTGCTGGGAAACTGCCGAGCCTTCTTTTTCTAGGCAACTTTGAATCTCATTCACACTTTTCTTGCCATCGACTAATAACTCAAGAATTCTTATCCGTAACGGGTGTGCTAAGGCTTTAAAAAAATCGGCTTTAAACTGTTGTAAGCCTTCTTCCACGTTAATCCCCCCATATCATTCATTTTCACATATTCAAATATTTGAATATGTATGATTGTATCCTTTTGCGTCAACTATTTCAATCCAAAAAAATAAAAAAGCGAATGCTATAGCATTCGCTTATAAGTAAATCGCCTTTAATTTTCAGAATTGTTTGCGTGCCTGCCACCCAATAATGGGCGGTCATAGATCAGACATGGGAAAATGCCTATTAATACAATAACTACTAAAATTGAAACAAGGGCAATCATACCAAATTGATCCACCATAATGCCGCCAAACAATGGACCGATCATCCGACCTGCTGTAGCCGCACTATTAATAATACCTTGGTAAAAACCTTCGCGTCCCTTTGGTGCAAGCTGATTTGCAATGGTCGGTAAAGCTGGTGTATAAAACATTTCGCCAAAAGTTAATACAACCATTGCAGCAGCAAACATTTTAAAATCTCCAGCAAATGCTACAATGCCAAACGACGCTGCAATAAGCGTAATGCCAAATACTAGTTGACGTTTTAGTTGATGTTCCCAACGGCGCACAAGCGGTGCGATTAATGGTTGCCCAACAACAATAAGAAGCCCATTAATCGTCCAAAGTAAACTATATTGTTTTAACCCTAAGCCCAAATCTTGCGTATAGGATGAAATAGTTGCACTCCATTGCGAATAGGCAAGCCAGCATAACACGGAGGATGAACTTAAAATTAACAAGGCATAAAATGGTGCCTTATTTGTAATACGTTTACTTTCACTTACTACATTTTTCAATGCTATACTTTCCGCATCTATTCCTCTAAATGTAATCAATGCGATAAAGAAAAATAAAATATACATCGCTAAATTAACAATAAACACATAATCAAATTGATAATCCGCCACAATCCCAGCTAATGCCGGCCCTACGGCAACACCTAAATTTTGCGCTAAATAAATCGCATTAAATGCCTTACGACCACCTTCAGGCCAAGCCGCTCCTGCTAACGCAAACATCCCTGGAAATACAATTCCTCCACTAAATCCAAGAATGGTTAAAAACCAAACATAATGTGGCCAGCCATGCCAGATTGTTAATCCTATTAACGAAGCAACGGTCAATAAAATGCCCAGCATAATAGATTTATAGCCGCCAATTCTATCAAATAAAAAACCACCTAATAGATTGCCTAATACACCCGCAGCCGAATTCAACATTAAAATAAAGCCAGCCATTGCAAGTGATTTCCCTAAATAATCGTGCATATAAATGGCATTTAAAGGCCATAAAAAAGAGTTGCCCGTCGTGTTCACAAGCATACCGATAATTAAAAACCAAACACTTTTTGGCATATCCTTGACCCCCATTATTTCGTTTCTCTAAATAGCTAGTTTATGATGAAAAATAAAAAAGTACAAGGAAAATAAATTTACCCTTTCTTCATAAAAAACTTCTTAAATAAGCCGTTTTTTTGTGCTTTATGCATGCGTTATAGTAGCCAACAGTTCTGTTCCTTTACTACAAAAATAAAATATTTATTTAAGTAAACAAAGCCGCCTAATATTTGTCTCTGTCTATTTATATTCTTACTCCATGACGGAACCTTACGCACATGATAAAATACAATGTTAGAGGAGTGAAATACATGACAGAAACAAACTTTCCTTTTCCCACAGAGGGGAAAAGATACTATACATGGAATCGCTATTTACGTGATCACTTCGGTCATAAAGTATTTAAAGTAGCGCTCGATGCAGGTTTTGATTGCCCGAACCGAGATGGTACAGTCGCATTCGGAGGTTGTACATTTTGTAGTGCTGCAGGGTCAGGTGACTTTGCCGGAAATAAAGTCGATCCTATTGATGTGCAATTTGCGGAAATTCGAGACAAAATGCATCAAAAATGGAAAGATGGCAAGTATATGGCTTACTTCCAAGCATATACAAATACCCATGCGCCACTGCCAGTTTTAAAGGAAAAATTTGAGGCTGCGTTAGCACAAGAAGGTGTAGTCGGACTGTCCATTGCAACACGCCCAGATTGCTTACCAGATGATGTTGTAGAATATTTAGCAGAACTAAATAAACGCACCTATTTATGGATTGAACTGGGACTACAAACCGTCCATGAAAAAACGGCAAACCTGATTAATCGTGCACATGATTATGCAACCTATGTAGAAGGTGTTGAAAAGCTGCGTAAGCATGGGATTCGTGTGTGCTCACATATTATCAACGGCCTTCCACTTGAAGATTATGACATGATGATGGAAACGGCACGTGCAGTAGCTAAACTGGATGTCCAAGGCATTAAAATCCATTTACTGCATTTATTAAAAGGGACGCCTATGGTTAAGCAATATGAAAAAGGCATGCTAGAATTTTTAGATCAAGACGTTTATACAAAACTAGTTGCAGATCAGTTAGAAATTTTACCACCGCAAATGGTTATCCATCGTATAACAGGTGATGGACCAATTGATTTAATGATTGGACCAATGTGGAGTGTTAATAAGTGGGAAGTATTGAACGGTATTGATGCAGAGTTAGAACGTCGGGGCAGTTGGCAAGGTAAATTTTATAATACCGAGGTCACAAAATGAAGCTTCAACGCGTCTTACAATATGCACAGCAATTATTAATAGACTCGATACAAGAAGGCGATACTGTTGTCGATGCTACGGCTGGAAACGGCCATGATACATTATTTTTAGCTCAACTTGTTGGTGATAACGGACAAGTTTATGCCTTTGACGTGCAAAAAAATGCAGTCGATGCTACTTTGCACCGTCTGCTAGATAATGCATTAGAACACCGTGCCCTTGTGTTACATACGGGGCACGAAAATATAGCCAAGCATGTTCAAAAACCAGTTGCGGCTGCTATATTCAATCTTGGCTATTTGCCTGGCAGTAACCATGATATCGTAACAAAACCAAATACAACGATTCTTGCAATTCAAGATTTATTGCAACTGCTAAAAATCGGCGGATTAATTGTCCTTGTCATTTACCATGGCCATCCAGGCGGTAAAGAAGAACGTGACGCTGTTATCGACTTTGTTAGTCAGTTACCACAAAAATATGTCCATGTGTTAAAATACGAATTTCTAAACCAACAAAACGACCCACCATTTGTTATTGCATTAGAAAAAATGAAAGATTTCCCGGTGCCAGTCACGCAAACAATTCTGAACGCACAAGCAGCCGCTTGCGACGGCCATTAAAATAAAAAAGTCCTCTCAATATTGAGAGGACTTTTTATACATTATTTATTTTTGCGTTTATCATTGTAATCAACCCAGAAATCCGCACCTTTAATTCCTAGTTTACGAGGATCAAACACAGGGTCTTTGCCTTCTTTTTTCTGTTTCTCGTAATCTTTTAATGCGAGAATCGCAGGCTTCATAATAATTAAAATGGCAATAACGTTAATCCATACCATTAATCCTAAGCCAACGTCACCCATTGCCCATGCAAGGTCAGATGTACGAATCGTTCCAAAAAATGTTGCAATTAAAAAGGCGATTTTAGCTATCCAAATGAAAATCTTTTCGGTTTTCCCTGAGAATAAATAGGCCACATTCGTCTCTGCTATATAGTAGTACGCCATAATTGTCGTAAATGCGAAGAAGAATAAAGCGATTGCTACGAAGCTTGAACCTATACCTGGCAATGAAGATTCCACTGCCCATTGTGTATATGCAGCACCTTCTTTAATACTTTTCGCAAAGGTAATTTGCTCCTCACCAGTAAGGCCATTTTCATTGAATTCACCAACGTAAATAAACGGATCTGTACCTTCCGCAGCTTTCTCATTCTGAACATTATACATACCTGTAAATAAGATCATAAATGCTGTAGCCGAACAAACTAATAATGTATCAATGTACACAGATGCCGCTTGCACAATACCTTGTTTAGCAGGATGTGAAACTTCAGCTGCCGCCGCTGGATGCGCACCAGTTCCTTGACCCGCTTCGTTAGAATAAATACCACGCTTAACCCCCCAAGCGATTGCTGAACCAATAATTCCCCCAAATACTTCTTGTGCACCAAAAGCACTAGAGAAAATTAGCGAAAATACAGCAGGTACTTCTGAAATATTCATAAAAATAATGACGATTGCCATTAGAATATAAGCTAAAGCCATGAATGGGACAACTACTTGTGCAACATTTGCAATGGATTTAACCCCACCGATAATAATAGCACCTAATAATACAACAATAATAATTCCTGTAATCCAAGATTCCATTCCAAAAGCGTTTTCAACGGCACCTGCTATTGCATTTGATTGAACACCAGGCATTAGTATTAACATGGCTATTAACGCTGCAATTGCAAAAATGATTGCAAACCACTTCTGCCCCATCCCTTTTTCAATATAAAAGGCTGGACCACCACGATATTCTGTTTCTTTCTCTTCTTTATATATTTGCGCTAATGTTGACTCCACATAAGCTGTCGCTGCACCGATGAAGGCAATTGCCCACATCCAAAAAATCGCACCAGGTCCCCCCATTGCAATGGCAGTTGCTGTACCAGCAATGTTCCCTGTACCAACGCGCCCAGATAATGCAATCGACATTGCTTGGAAAGAAGAAATTCCTTTTTCTGATTTTTCCCCTTTAAACATTAAGACAAACATGTCCTTAATATGTCTTATTTGTAGGAACCTTGTAATAATTGAAAAGAATAAACCGATCAATAAAATACCATAAATAAACCACGGTCCCCATAAAATACTGTTCATAAAGCTAACAATACTTTCCATCTTACCCCTCCCAAAATATGAATATTCGTTCTTTAAGACATTATAGTATTACATTTTTCTGAAAATTACAACATTATTTTTAAGTTACTATACATCTTATTCAACAATATTTTTCGGAGGGGAAACATTCTATCGAATTATATAGCCAATTCTACGCAAAGCATTATTAATAAAATCACGGATATAGAAAAAAATCTCATCTCTCTCTATTTCATGGTACAGATTATGGTAGCATTTTGCCCATTCTTTAAATTGGAATTCAGCAAACTCCTGCTGATGCAACCAATTACGTGTTTGTCTAGTTTCTGTAATGCTATCTCTTTCTCCAGTCATAATAAGCATAGGGGTATTTGGAAACTCTGCTTTCGGCATAATTACTAAATTGCGCATCATTTGTTGTAACTCACGATACCATTTTACTGAAATGACAGACATAAAAGGAAACTCGTCTTTCATTTCATCGCGACCTTCGACACTACGTGATAACTTGTCGAAAGTAATATCATGTGTCATCTTCACACTTGCCGTCAAAGCACTTAAGCTCGTTAATGCATTCGATAATTTCCCAGGCTGTAAGTTCAATTGCAACCAAGGTGAGGTCAAGACAATTCCTGCACATTCATATTTTCTCTTATGCATGGTATGCAGTATTAACGTTGCTCCTAGTCCATGCCCTATTAAAAATACTGGCAAATTATATGAAAAGGCATTTTCAATTAAATGCCTAGTATACTTGTTGTATTCTTTAAAGTCCTCATCATGGACACGTGATAGTTTCGCATTTGCCCCATGATTCGGTAAATCGCCCATGACTACGTGGAAGCCTTCCATTCTAAGTTTTTCAATCAGCCATGCGTACCAACGGTGGTTTTCATATGCACCGTGAACAATAGCAATCACAGCCTTCGCTTGTCCATCAGCTTCCCATTTCCACATTCACATAGTCCTCCTAAATAATTAGTTACACAATAATTATAACGAAATATTCGTACCATTATAAAATTATATTTGCATAAAATTGCGTATTTGATACGATAATACTACATCAAAGAAAGAAAAGAGGCGATTAGCATGATTTATCCTTTTAAAGACAAAACACCTACAATCGATCCATCGGTTTTTATTGCTGACTATGCAACCGTTACGGGAGACGTAACGATTGGAGCAGAGACAACAATATGGTTTAATACAGTGATTCGAGGCGATGTATCTCCTACAATTATTGGTAAACGAGTAAGCATCCAAGATCTTTGTTGTCTACATCAAAGTCCAAAATATCCATTAATAATCGAAGATGAAGTAACAGTTGGACACCAAGTAACCTTACATAGCTGTACAATTCGAAAAAATGCCTTAATTGGTATGGGATCAATTGTGTTAGATGGGGCAGAGATAGGAGAAGGTGCATTTATCGGTGCGGGTAGTCTTGTCCCTCCAGGTAAAGTCATACCTCCCAATTGTTTAGCATTAGGACGTCCAGCCAAAGTTGTACGTGAATTAAATGCTGAAGATAAGGAAGATATGGAACGTATCGTTAGAGAATACGCGGAAAAAGGACAATATTACAAATCTCTTCAAAAATAATGGATGCTTACAAAACGGGCGAATTGCCCCTATAAGTTGTAGATGTTTGCATACGTAACAACTCTTTATAAAAAAAATTCGCAATTTCCTTCCACTAACCGCCTACAGTACATCTTGTATGTAGACGTACGGGAAGAAAGCGAATTTTTTCAATTACTTACGTAAAGTCCGCTTAAATCTTTCACTCGATTAAAGAGCACTAGTTGCCTTCACGATTTAAATAGAAGGTGCATTACTCCCCGACTTAGCAGCAAGTAAGAAGAAATGCGAAAGGCAAGATAAAAAGGGGCCACTAGCTAGCCCCTTTCAAAAAAACATTTACGTTTGTTCATTACCAAATCGAATGTTCTTGACAAAACAGATTATAAACTAGCTTTTTCTCTTAGTGCATCTGCCTTGTCCGTATTTTCCCAAGGTACATTTAAATCTGTACGGCCAAAGTGACCGTATGCAGCCGTTTGTTTATAAATTGGACGACGTAAATCAAGCATTTTAATGATGCCTGCTGGACGTAGATCGAAAAGTTCGCGAACCCATTTTACGATTTCACTTTCACTTACTCGTCCTGTACCAAACGTATCAACGGCAATCGATACTGGCTGTGCTACACCGATAGCATAAGCAAGCTGTACTTCTGCACGTTCTGCTAAACCAGCTGCAACAATATTTTTCGCTACATAACGTGCTGCATAGGCTGCTGAACGGTCCACTTTCGTAGCATCCTTACCAGAGAATGCACCACCACCATGACGTGCATAACCACCGTATGTATCAACGATGATTTTACGACCAGTAAGTCCAGCATCTCCTTTTGGACCACCGATAACAAAACGACCAGTTGGGTTGATGAAGTATTTCGTCTGTGCATCTAATAACTCACTAGGAACTACTGGAGCAATTACTAATGCTTTTAAATCTGCTTGAATTTGTTCAAGTGTTGCTTCTTCATCATGCTGAGTTGAAATAACAATCGTATCAACACGAACAGGGACATTGTTTTCATCATACTCAATTGTTACTTGCGTTTTACCATCTGGACGTAAATATGCTAATTCACCTGATTTACGTACTTCTGTTAAACGACGAGCCAATTTATGCGCTAAACTAATTGGTAGAGGCATTAATTCAGGTGTTTCATTACATGCATAACCGAACATTAATCCTTGGTCACCTGCACCAATTGCTTCAATATCCGCATCTGTCATTGAACCTTCACGCGCTTCTAATGCTTGGTCTACACCTTGGGCAATATCAGGTGATTGCTCTCCGATTGCGACTAGTACAGCTAAGTTTTCAGCATCAAAGCCATACTTGCCTCGTGTATAGCCGATTTCTGCTACTGTATCACGCACAATGCCTTTAATATCTACATAAGTAGAAGTAGTAATTTCTCCTGCTACTAATACTAAGCCTGTTGTGACCGTTGTTTCACACGCTACACGGGCATTAGGATCTTCTGTTAAAATAGCATCTAAAATAGCATCCGAGATTTGATCACAAATTTTATCGGGATGTCCTTCTGTTACACTCTCTGATGTAAACAATCGACGGTTTGTCATTTGGTTTTCCTCCTATTACTCTTACAAATAGTATTTGCGAAATTAATACGGTACTCATTACCCATGTCAAGTCCGCTCCTAAAGGATTGAACTCTCAAGCCGTTGTTGCTTTTAACATGAGGATTTCGAAAGATCCGTCATTATAATAAGGAAAGAATTGCACATACTTACCTTTACATTCATTTTAAAAATAAAAAAAATCCTTTTCTCACGTGTACTTAACATGAGGAAAGGAATAATGACTTCGTAACCTTTCACTCTTATCGTTCAAGGGGTATCCCCTTGCATCAGGTTGGCACCAACGCATGTCGTGAAATAGTTCATGCAGGTTGCCGGGTTTCACAGGGCCTGACCCTCCACCAGCTCGGGATAAGAGTATCCGTTCAATTCCTCATCTTACGTAAAAGGTAGAACAATGTCAATTATTTTATGTCGTTTTGTTGAAAAGTATTTAAAACTCGAAAATAATTTTTGAATTAGTATAGATTATTAAAGCAATTGTGTTATACTATTTTTGAAATTAAGAAAAACTCCCTCAAACTCAAGGGAATACTATAAAAAAGGATGGTATTTAATCGATGAATTCAGTAGAAATTGCAAACGAACTGAAGGAATTATTAAACGGCGGGAACATTAACGTTCAACTTTCAGTACCACAATTAGCTGAAAAAGCTACATCTCGTGGTGAGGCAATGTTAACAGTAGATGGCGCAGTTCGTGCAGAAACTGGCAAATACACTGGTCGTTCACCTAAAGATAAATATACGGTAGAAGAAGAAAGCACAAAAGATAAAATTGACTGGGGTAAAGTAAACCAACCAATTTCTTCTGAAGTGTTCGATAACTTATATGTAAAAGTAGTTAAATACTTAAAAGAACGTGACGAATTATTTGTATTTAAAGGTTTTGCTGGTGCTGACAAAGATTCACAATTAAGTATTCAAGTAATCAATGAATATGCTTGGCACAATCTTTTCGCCCATCAATTATTTATCCGTCCAACTGAAGAAGAATTAGCTTCTCACGTTGCTGATTTCACAATTATTTCAGCTCCTAACTTTAAAGCAGATCCAGCTGTTGATGGTACAGCTTCTGAAACATTCATCATTGTATCACTTGAAAAGAAAATCATCCTAATCGGTGGTACTGAATATGCTGGTGAAATTAAAAAATCAATTTTCGGTATTATGAACTACCTATTACCACAACAAGGCATCTTATCAATGCACTGTTCAGCAAACGTTGGGGAAGCTGGTGACGTAGCATTATTCTTCGGTTTATCTGGTACTGGTAAAACGACTTTATCTGCTGATCCTGACCGCAAATTAATCGGTGACGATGAGCATGGTTGGTCTGACAACGGCGTATTTAACATTGAAGGTGGTTGCTACGCAAAAACAATTAACCTTTCTGCTGAAAAAGAACCTGAAATCTACAACGCAATCCGCTTCGGTTCTGTACTAGAGAACGTAGCTGTAGACCCTGAAACTCGTGTTTGCGACTACGATGATGGTTCATTAACAGAAAATACACGTGTTGCTTATCCAATCCAATATATCGAAAATATCGTTGATCCATCTGTTGCAGGTCACCCAAAAACAATCATCTTCTTAACTGCTGATGCATTTGGTGTTTTACCTCCAATCAGTAAATTAACAAAAGAGCAAGCAATGTATCACTTCCTAAGTGGTTTCACATCTAAACTTGCAGGTACTGAACGTGGTGTAACAGAGCCAGAACCAGTATTCTCTACATGTTTCGGTTCTCCATTCCTTCCACTTCCAGCAACTGTTTATGCAGAAATGTTAGGTCAAAAAATCGATGAGCATGGCGCACAAGTATTCCTTGTAAACACTGGTTGGACTGGTGGCGAATACGGTACAGGTAGCCGTATGAAGCTTTCTTATACTCGTTCAATGGTACGCGCAGCAATCGACGGAAAACTAAACAATGTTGAAACAATTCAAGATGCTGTATTCGGTTTACACATCCCTACAGCAGTTGAAGGTGTACCAACAGAAGTGCTGAACCCACGTGATGCTTGGTCAGACAAAGCTGCTTACGATGTGAAAGCTGCTGAACTTGCTGGTCTATTCAACGACAACTTCAAGAAATTCTCAAATGTTTCTGAAGCAATCACTAATCTTGGTGGGCCATTAAAATAATGCATACAAAAAGGGAACGATGTATTCGTTCCCTTTTTTTTAGTGTCTTTTTTTAGTGTCAGGCACTCAAACAATTTTCACTGCTTCTTCATCCATTCGCATAATGCACGAACCGTTTCACGATTTTGGGCAGGTGGATATTGGTGGGCAAAACGTTGATCATACCAAGTTTCATACACTTTATTGGCATCTTCTAAGTAAAATGCTAACTGCCTTGCATGCTCAATATCTACATTTTCATCCCGATAGCCGTGGATAATTAGCACTGGGGCTGTAATCTGATCGACTTGAAATAAAGGTGTGCGTGCATCATAGGCTTCTGGAACACGATTAGGTGTCCCGCCAATAACCCGTTTCATCATTCGACGCATATCGGTTCGCTCCCAGTATGTAGCTGTGGCATCCGAAACGCCTGCCCAAGTCACAACGGATGTAATATCCTTCCGTAAAATGGCTGTCCAGAGCGCCATAATACCTCCACGTGAAAAACCAAACACATGGATATGATCGTTGCAAAATTGTTTTAGCACATCTACCCCATGCACTGCATCAAAACGATCTTGACCTGCAAACTCATCACGGCCTTCTCCACCTCTATTCCCCCGATAATAAGGGGCAAACACGATAAAACCTTGGGCTGCAAATTGTGCAACACGTGCTGGTCTTACCATGCCGATACTTTGCATACCCCCACGCAAATATAAAAAACCGTCATATGTACCTTCTGCTTTAGGCTCTGCTAGTAAGCCTTTGACACGTAATCCAAGGGATAGATACGTAATTTCTGATAATCGAATAGCTGGATTCGGTGAAGGATATGGACGTTTTTCAACTATTTCTCCATTGATTGTCAAAGCGCTTCAGCTCCTCTAGCATTTTTTGCATGCCTTCATCTTTCATATGGAAGCTTAAATTTGGATGGCTTGCAAACTCTTCATCGGTTAACCAGACCATACCCGAAGTTTCCAAATCAAAATCTATCTTCTCCTGACTGACAAATTCCGCAGTGAAGACTGTTTTACAAAACAATAGTTCACCGTGAACAGCATATTCTGCAAACCATTGAAGATTTTTCACATGCACACCCGTCTCTTCAAATACTTCCCGAACAGCAGCTTGCTCTAATGTTTCGCCTAATTCTACCTTCCCTCCTGGCACTTCCACGCCACGACGCTTATGAATCGTACATAGCCATTTCTGTTCATGTTTTAAAAAGACAAGGACATGCTTTGGTTCAACTTGAAACTCCCCTCTTGTAAAGCTTAAATCCACTTGAAATCCATTCAAATCTTGAAATGAAAACATTCCATTCAACTCCTCGTATTATATTGTCACGAATGTATTCATTATGTTATTCGTCTTATTATTTCATGTACTGTGAGGAATCAATTACAAGAAAATAGTGGCATTCGTCATTCGTCATATTGATAAATCTATGCGCTGTATCTGCTTCAAAAAAAAGAGAATCGCCTGCTTCTAATTCTTCAGAAAAAGCACCATGCCCCAATTCAACTCGTAACTTTCCGCTTTTAACAAAAATATACTCTTTTACGCCTGCTTTATGCGCGGGAAATATGCCTGATTCTTTGTTTGGTGGAATAATATTTAACACAAACTCAATACCTCGTGATGGAACGGAAGGTGATAATAAATGTCGTTGAAAACCCGATTTTTCATCAACATAAATGGGTCGTTCATCTTTTCTTATGACGACAACCTCCCTTTTTTCCTGCTGATCTAATAAAGCTGAAAGTGTTGTATTTAAAGCTTCTGCAATTTGACAAGCTACTTGTATCGTTGGATTTTTTTCCTCTCTTTCAATTTGAGATAGCATCGAGGCACTCACATTACTTGCGGCTGAAAGCTCCTGTAATGTCATTTTGTTTTTCTTCCTCATTACATTTACTTGCTTTCCAAATCCCATGAATAAAGCTCCTTTCACTACTTTGTTCGCCTACTATTATTTTTACTATAGTGAAATGTAATTAAAAACTTATCTTCGTTAGCCCTTCTACTATGATATTGTACATTATCAATCACAATCAACCTAGAAGATGTTTGAATCATTTCATGCAAGATAAGATATTTACACTTTAGCGAAAATAAAATATACTATAGTGAATAACCGAGTATAGGAGTGTTGTTTTATGTTAAAAGTCGTATTAGCGCTATTCCCTCTTGTTAGTATTTTATTTATGATTTTTATTTTAAAGAAATCTTCTATTTTCACTGGCATTTTTGCTTGCCTACTTACAACAGTGATTTCTACTTCTCCTGTTTTTCACCTAAACATCGCATTACTGCCTAAACCTTTTATCAACAGTTTTCTTATAACATTGCCAGTTACCTATGTTTTATTTTTTGGAATATTATTATATCATCTAATGGAAAAATCAGGGTCCATCCAAAAAATAGCTTCTTCTATTGCCACCTCTACTGATAATCGGATTGACCAAGTATTATTATTAGCCTTGGGGCTCTCTCCTTTAATTGAATCCGTTAGCGGCTTTGGTCTAGCGGTCATTGTTATTGCACCTATTTTAATGGCTCTAGGTTTCAATTCCTTACAATCTTCCTTCATTGCATTAATTAGTTTATGTATCATACCTTGGGGCACGTTAGCAATGGGGACAATTATTGGTGCATCATTAGGAAACATTCCTTTAGAGGATTTAGGTATTGGAAGCGCTCTGATGTGCATTCCTATTTATATCTACTTTGCCTTCTTAGTTATATACATAGGCGTCGGAAAAGATGCAATGCAAAAGAAAAAATGGCGGATACTATCGATGGGATTAGTTTTAGGTTTAAGCGTGTGGATTTGTAATCGTTTCATCAGTGTAGAACTTGCCGGAGTAGTGGGCTCTTTAACGGTGATGGCGGCTATTTTTATTATAATTTCTTTGCAAAATAGAAACAAACAATATTATTCTAATATCTTTTTAAAAAATATTTCTCCTTATTTATTGTTAATCGCTCTATTAATCGCATCAAGAACTATTAATCCGATTAAAGATTTTTTAACGAGCCTGCTTACCGTAACGATTGCGTCTTATCAATTCCAATTATCGTTTCTTTATTCGCCTGGATTTTTTCTCTTTATTGTTTGTCTCTTTACTTGTACGCTCTTCCGTTTAAATAAGGCATCCATTTTCGATAGTATCAAATTAACAATCAATAAATGTTATCCTGTATTGCTAACGACTTTTTTATATATTGTGGTTTCCGAAATGATGGCAGAGGCCGAGATGATTCAGCTACTATCCGTAACTGCTGCCAACACATTTGGTTCATACTTTGTATTCATAACACCTTTAATTGGCGCAACAGGTGGTTTTTTAACTGGCAGTAATACTGCGTCCAATACTATGTTTATTCGACTACAAACAGAAACTGCTACGCACATAGGTCTGTCACCTACTATACTTGCTTGCATTCAAAATGTTAGTTCTTCGTTCATGACAATGGTCAACCCATCTAGAGTGGCATTAAGTTGTTCAGTATGTAAAATACATTCATTTGAAAATATTATTCAAAGAAAAATGGCGCTAGTTGGACTTAGTACACTTGCTATTATTTTTCTAGAAATTATTTTTCTATCACGCTTCCACTAGCATAATGTTATACAGGTTGTGCAAATATAAAAAATGTCTAGCCAATAGCTAGACACGTTTATTGAAATAGGGAAGTTGTTCTACAAATTGCTTTGTATCATCATCCCCATACTCATGTATAAGTGCATAAATTTTCTTCAAACGTAAATCTAACTCGTCATTTTCTCGATCCAAATGATATTGCAAATAAGGCAATTGTGCGCGCCAACCGCTCGCAATTTCTAATAGTTGCATTTGTTGAAATATTTTTTCAAAAACATCTAATGCTTGCCGGTCTACATTAAGTTCGAAATTCCATTGCCCTTCGTAAGGATTTGTATAATACGTTTTATGGGCAAGTGAAAAATAAACACGTTGACGATCCATAGATAACACTCCTTTTTCCATAGTATGGTGGTTAAGTGCCTATTTTATTCGCTGGAATGTCAAACTTCCTTCACAACTAAGTTAGAGCTTCTAATTTATAATAGATATAACGAACAAGAACGGAGTGAATACAATGAGTTTAACCTCGCTAATCACGGTTGCAATCATTATCGTGATATTAGTAACAGTCGCAACCATTCTAAGTGTAAATCGCGCCTATGCTTTTAAACATACGGTCGATGAAAAACCGAAGCAAAATTTTCAGCAGCATGACGAGTAGTTCAAATTTAACCCTTTTATAGCAATATCACTTATAATAACAATATCAAATAGAATTTGGAGTGAAAACAATGGGTGTTCCATTACCAATCATCATTATGATTGCAATGATGATGCTAATGTTTGGTGTTTCCGTAATCGTTATTCTCAAGAAAAAAGGCGATTTTTTTACACAAACAATCGATGCAAAACCAAAACAAAATAATTCACATCACAAGGATGGACAAGCATGAAATATCCCTTTATATGGCTCATTCAGTTATACAGAAAATTTATCTCACCAATGACGCCACCATCGTGTCGCTTCTATCCAACATGCTCTTCTTACGGTCTAGAAGCTTTTCAAAAGCATGGCGCTATTAAAGGTCTAATTTTGACCGTCACACGTATTTTAAAATGCCAACCACTTCATCCTGGTGGCTTTGATCCTGTGCCTGAAAAATGGCCTTCGAAAAAGAAATAATTTTCGAAGGTCATTTTTTCTTGTACTTTTATTCGATGTGCGTTATTATAGATACTGTTAAAAAACAAATCGTAATCATTACTATTTGAAAGAGGTATCCATTATATGAAAAAAATATTTCTATTTTTCTTAGTTGCTGTACTAGCCGTATTTACAGCTGCCTGTGGTGATCAATCATCATCGTCGAAACAGACGGAGAAAACAGATAAATTAACTGTGTACACAACCGTCTATCCTTTAAGCTACTTTACGGAGCGGATTGGTGGCGATTATGTAGAAGTATCTTCTATATATCCTCCTGGTGCTAACGAGCATACCTTTGAGCCAACGCAAAAGGATATGATGAAATTAGCTGACGCGCATCTATTTTTCTATATTGGCTTAGGACTTGAAGGTTTTGTAGAAAATACGAAAAAGACATTAGCCAACGAAGATGTCACTATGGTTGCTACGGCATCTCAAATACCTGATGAAAAATTAGCCGTTAGTACTGGTCATTCGCATGACGAAGAAGATGAAGCTGATTATGCGCATGAAGCTGCCGCTACAGAAGATGACCACGCACATGACGAGCACGAAGATGCGACTACGGAAGATAATCACGCGCATGACGAGGAGGCTGATCATGGAGATCATGCTCACGGTAGTGTCGATCCCCATGTATGGCTGTCGCCTGTTATTAGTCAAGATTTAGCATTATCCATTAAAAATGCATTAGTTGAAAAAATGCCAGCTCAAGAAGCGACATTTACAGCAAATTATGAAGGGCTCATAAAAGAGCTACAAGATTTAGACACTGCATATAAAGCGATGGCTGACACAACGCAAAACAAAACATTCTTTGTATCGCATGCTGCATTTGGCTACATCGCGGGTCAATATGGCTTAACACAAGTTCCAATTGCAGGGTTAAACTCGCAAAATGAACCGTCTCAAAAGGAATTAACAGCGATTGTAGATAAAGCAAAAGACTTAAATATTCATTATATTTTATTCGAGCAAAATGTTTCATCTAAATTAGCCGAAGTCATTCAAAAAGAAGTTGGCGCTCAATCACTTGTCCTACATAATTTAAGCGTGTTAACAAGTGATGATGTGAAAAATAATGAAACGTATTTTACTCTCATGAAAAAAAATATGCAAACTTTAGAAACAGCTCTAAATGAACACAAGTAAAACAACGATACGAATTACCTGTTTAAGATGAAGAAGGAGGTGCCCCGTAATGCATAAGGGACACCTCCTTTATTATGACGTACTTTTCTTGCGGCATACGCTTTTCATTTTTGTCAAAGCGAGGAAGCCTCTTTATCCTGGCATCCCCGTTTATCTTTGTCTTGACAATAACCGGACGAACTGCAAGAGCGCTCTGTAGGACAACTTTATCCTGTTGTTCATATAAAACGATTTGATTAAGTTTGTCGCTAAGTTGAAAGTCATTTGGTAATTGTGCAGAGTGTTCTATTAATTGTTTCATTTGCAGCGCATTATTTTCTATAATCGCTAGGCCACTATTAGGGGTAAAAAGATTAGCTAATGGTTTCGTAAGAACTTCAATCCTACTTTTCCCTTGCCAATCTGCGTATTTTTCACTTGTTGCTGAAGGAAAACTTGCAAAATCCCATGTATGATCTTGCGCTAATTGCTTATCGGATACGAGAAAATAGTTATAACGTACCTCGCCCTTCCGATCTGGCAATGGGTCATCCCATGTCACATCAATATGGTACCATTCATTATCTAACTTCACTAACACCCATGCATGCAATTGTTCGCCTACTTTCCCTGGCACATATTGCACCTCAAAACCTAGCATATCTAACATTCGATAAAGCACTAAAGCATAGGCCTGACAGACACCTTTGCCTTCGCTAAGCAATGTGTATGGCGAATATTGGCTTCCTACACTATCTTTTGAATACTCTGTTGTTAAGACGATATAATCATGTGCAGCCTGTATTTTTTCTAATTCGCTTAATCCATGCATAGACGCAACAATAGTTGTCAATGTTTGCTCTGTAAATGCCTCCTCTTCCTGAGAAATATGATAAGTAAATTGAAAATGAATGACAATATTATTGGCATAGCCATCATACTTCCATTGAAAGCTGGAAATATTGGCGAAAATATATGGATCTAATATGGCATGTTTGATAAGCTCTGTTAGTTCGTTTTGTAATTCAGAAGTTTTACCAGTGTAACGAATTTCAAATTCAGTAGACAATTGCATCACTTCTTTCTGAATTTGCTGTTGTAATGTTTCGATTGAATTAGCTGTTGCTATATTCTGTGATTCGTAATTTGCGAATACTTGCACATGACTCATTTGTAAAACAAATAATATAATGACAACATTATATATAGTTTTTCTCATATGAGTCATTCTCCTTTACTAAATAGTTTATGCCCCCCATTATTTATTATGTTAAAGAATAATTAATTTAATCAAAAAAATATAATTTCAATAACAGAAGCCTTAAAATTGTTTGAGTGACTGGCACTTGAAATCAAAAAAATAGCATGCTAGAAGTGACTTCTAGCATGCTATTTGTAAAGGCTAAATCCATTAAAGTTATTCACTGGCAAGTAAAGCTGCTAATTTTCTTCTTAGTAGCTTATTTGCTCCATTACGTGGCAGTGTATCGATTATTTTAATTTGTTTGGGAACTTTATATTTAGCCAGTTTCTTTTCACAGTATTGCTTTAAGTTTTCCATCGTGACCGCTTCCTTTAAAACAACAAATGCTATAGGAACTTGTCCCCATGTTTTATCTTCAATGCCACATACACCCGCTTCCTGAACAGCTGGATGTGCCAATAGCACATTTTCAATCTCTGCTGGATAAATATTTTCACCACCAGAAATAATTAAATCTGCCCGACGATCCACTACAAACAAGTAACCCTCCTCATCCATATAGCCAATGTCTCCCGTGTGAAGCCAGCCCTCCTCAGTTGCGCTTTTCTCGGCAAAACGACCTATGTAACCAGGCGTTACGTGGGGACCTCGAATACATATTTCCCCTTCACCTTGTGCATTGGGTGCTGAAATTTTTATTTGGTTAAAAAACAATGGCTTACCTGCTGAGCCAATCTTTGTCATCGCATCTTCACTTGCCAATGTAGCCGTTTGTGACGAGGTTTCTGTCATACCATATGTTTGAGCTACTGCTAAATGCAATGCACTTGCTCGCTCTAGATAATCCACTGGTACAGGACCACCACCGGCTAGCATCAATTTAAAACGGGGTGACGCCTGCGCCTTATTTAGCTCAAGGGTATTTAAAATGCGTTCTAATGTTACAGCGACCACTGACATATGGGTGACATCACCATCCATAATATTTTGTGTGATCGCCTCTACGTTAAAATGCTCATATAGTTGTACTTTATTGCCGTATAACAATGAACGAACTAAAATGGAAAAACCACTTATATGGAATAATGGCACTGCACACAACCAAACATCATCGGCTTGTAAACCTATGTTTAGAACAGAGGCTGTAGCACTTGCCTGATGATTACCAACTGTTTGACGAACCCCCTTTGGGAAGCCTGTCGTACCAGACGTATACATAATGGATGTTGTTTGATTGAGTGACCATTCTTTTGCAATATCAACATACTGCTCTTTACTATTTTCTATTGCCGTAAATTCATGATAGTGTACGGATGACGGTAATTTTTCTACATCCTCATCTGCAACTAGCACAATCGTTGCTTGTGAATCTTCTAATTGATATGCGATTTCGGCTTGAGTCAGCCTGCGATTAAGCATCACCATTTCACATTGCAAATGCATACAAGCATACATCATAACGACCAGTGCAGGCGTACTCGGACCCATAATAGCGATACGATGCCCTTGCTGCACCCCAAGTGCTGTTAATTGTCGAGCTCGTTTTAAGGATAGCTCATTTACTTGTTGAAAGGTCCAAGTTTGTCCTTCATATGTGAGAGCGCTACGTAATGGTGTGATAGACGCACGCTGTAAAATCCAGTTTGGATACATTGTTTGCTTCCTCCAATCATTACACTGATATGGTACTGCTTTTAGCCTGTTATAGACAGAAAAAGAGGCTGTTACATAACTAAAAAAATTTAAGGAACAGAGGAAAGGTGTTCATCAATTTTTGCTATATGGCGAACTTCGCTATGGCTCCTGCGCAGAACGTACACCGTAAGAGGTGGGCATTCTGCGTGGTAGCGAAGGTTGCTTCTTACGGTGCTAAGCGGAAAGCACCGCTGAAGCGGACAACAACGGCGCAGTAAAAAAGTGTTAGATTGACTACCATCAATCTAACACCTTTTCTCTTTTATCCCAGCTTTTTCTAATATTCCGAATCAAGGGAATCTTGGGAATTGACCAAAGTCTGGTTGACGTTTTTCTTTAAATGCGTCACGACCTTCTTTTGCTTCATCAGTAGTGTAGTAAAGAAGTGTAGCATCGCCTGCCATTTGTTGAAGACCAGCTAAGCCGTCTGTATCAGCATTCATAGCTGCTTTTAAGAAGCGTAGAGCTGTTGGAGACATTTGTAGCATTTCTTCACACCATTGCACTGTTTCATCTTCTAATTGTTCATAAGGAACAACTGTATTGACTAAGCCCATATCAAGCGCTTGCTGAGCATCGTATTGACGGCAAAGGTACCAAATTTCACGCGCCTTTTTATGACCGATAATACGTGCAAGATAGCCTGAACCATAACCAGCATCAAATGAACCGACTTTAGGACCAGTTTGTCCGAAACGAGCATTGTCTGCTGCAATTGTAAGGTCACATACAACATGTAATACGTGTCCTCCACCGATAGCATAACCAGCAACCATCGCTACAACTGGTTTTGGAATAACACGGATTAAACGTTGTAAATCAAGAACGTTTAGACGTGGGATTTCATCTTCCCCTACATAGCCACCATGGCCGCGTACCTTTTGGTCTCCACCTGAGCAAAAGGCTTTTTCGCCTTCACCTGTTAAAATAATAACACCGACATTTTTGTCATCGCGAGCACGAGAAAATGCATCAATCATTTCCATAACTGTTTTTGGTCGAAATGCATTGCGCACTTCTGGACGGTTAATCGTCACTTTAGCGATACCGTTATAAAACTCATACTTAATATCTTCGTAAGTATGTAATGTAGTCCATTGACGTGACATTGAAATACCTCCTAATTATAAAATTCGCCTCATTACTACTAAGAGGCGCTAACGTAAAAAATATTACGTTAAATACTCCTTTACTATTGTAGCAAATTCAGCTGGATTTTCCACATGAATTGCATGTCCAGCGTCATTTACTGACATATGCTTTCCATTTTTTAATAACGCTTTCATTTCCAATGCAATATTACAAAATTTAACATCTAATGAACCTGTTATTAATAGTACAGGTAATTCTAATTGAGTTAAATTATACCAGTTTGATAGTTGCATGCCTGTTCCAATTCCTCGTAAACTGCCTGCCAAGCCCTTTTCACTTTGGGCCAATCGTTCTGCTCGAACTGCTTGTTTTACATTTTTAGCTAAACGCTTCTGCGATTCAAATAGCGCAATATTTTCCCACGAATTAACAAAGGACTGTAAACCATTCGTTGTTATTTTCTCCGCTAACGCATTATCACGCTCGCATCGCTCCATACGCTCTTTTGCAGTTCGCAAACCAGGAGAAGCACTTTCTAACAGCAACTTGCTGACACGTTGAGGGTAAGCAATCGTATAGGATAGTGCAATACGTCCACCCATTGAATAACCGAGCAATGCAAAAGTTTCTAATTGTAACTGACAAAATATTTCCTCTAAATCACGCAATTGTTCAGCCATCGTGAAGCGACTTACTTGCTCCGGTACGGCTGTTTGACCATGACCAATTAAATCAATCGCCACAACTCGCACATGTGGAAGATCCTTTGCTAAATTTCGCCATGTAGCAGTACTACCTGTAAAGCCATGCAGGGCAACTAGTGTTTGCCCCGCTTCTTCATTCCATATATCCACATGTGTCTCAAGCCCACGAATCATTAGCTTTGCCATGCTTTTAACCCTGCATTAATACGATTCCAAAGCGCGCGGTGTGCATAGACATTTTCTTCACGGTTTGTAAAAATCTCAATTAATCGTAACGGATTTTTTCTCAACGTGTTAAATTTCGGCACTAACTGTGCAATATCCTCAACACAAATGTAGTCCATACTGTACATACGAGCAATGTCTTGGAATTCAAGTGCAGTTGGTGTACCAAATAAATCTTCATAATGAGCCTCTACCGTAGATTGCGGTAAATATGAGAAAATACCACCACCATCGTTATTCATGACAATAATGGTCATATTACATGCTTGATAGCGTGACGCAATTAGGCCATTGACATCATGTAAAAAAGCTAGGTCTCCGATAAGCAAATAGGTTTCACGGTTATTTCCTTGGCTTAAGCCCATTGCCGTTGATACGACCCCATCAATGCCATTAGCGCCACGATTCGCAAAAATTCGAATATCTTTTGATGTTGCCATTAAAAACGTATCGATATCACGAATGGGCATGCTACTGCTAACAAAAATATCACTGCCATTTGGAATGATTTCAAGTAAACGACTTACCATAGCACCTTCGTCAATTGCGCCTTCTGTATAATGCTCAATATACTCAAGTGCAATATCATTCGCATCTTGCCATTCCGCTAAATATGCCGCCTCTAGCGCAGTTTCAGCAAGGTCTAATTGTACGAGCCATTCGCCAATGCTTGCATGCAGAAAATGAGTGGACACCCCTGTTGAATCACGGAACATCGGATCTTCATCGACAACAATATAAGCTTTGGGCTGCGACTTTGCAATAAATTGCATCATAAATTTCGATACAGGTTGTGCTCCTAAGCGCAGAACTGTTTCAGGTACTACTAGCGCTTTAAAATCATCGTTTTTCATAATGGCATCATAGGTTGTCATAACATATGGCAAACAATCATTTGGCACGGAAGTTCGCATATTCGATAGACTCTCCACAATGATAGGCCATTTTAATTGGCGCACAAACTCCCACATAATGGTTAAATCTGTCCCGAGCGGAAGCTCCCCAACAACAACAAATCCTTTTTTAGTGTCTCGTAAAATAGAAGCCAGTTCTACTTGTGCAGCTTTCGGTGGCGTTAACTGTCCAATATGGCTTTGCTTAAACGTAACAGTTGGAAGCTCCTCTCGAAAATCAATGAGCAACGGTTCACGGAACGGTACGTTAAGATGTACTGGTCCAAATGGTGCACTTGTTGCAATAGCTACTGCACGTGCAATATGACGTTCAATAAATGGCAATGTCGGTGCAGCACCATCCGCTAGCGGAAAATCCACACTCCACTTTACATGTGCTCCGTATAAATTCGTCTGATTAATTGCTTGTGGTGCACCTACTTCACGTAATTCATGTGGACGATCGGCTGTTATAACAATTAGTGGTACTCTTGCATAACTTGCCTCCACAATCGCAGGATAATAGTTTGCCGCCGCAGTACCAGATGTACATAACAAAACGACAGGCTTAGTAGTCGCCTTAGCAATGCCTAACGCAAAAAATGCAGCAGCTCGCTCATCTACTTGACGGTACATCGTCAATTGCTTTGTTGAGGCAAAAGCATAAGCTAGTGGCGTCGACCGTGACCCTGGGCTTACAACAACATGTTGGACACCTGCCTGTACTAATGATGCAACCATTTTATAAACATAATCAGTCAATATTTTCCGTTCACTCATGTACTTGTCCTCCTAACGCTCGAAGCATTGGACGGAATTTCACTAATGTTTCCTCATATTCAGATTGTGGCTCTGAATCAGCTACAATACCGCCACCTGCATATAAATAAGCTTTATCTTTTAGTAGAGCTGCTGAACGAATCGCAACTGCGAATTCTCCGTTACCCTCCGCATCTAACCAGCCAATAGGTGCAGCATAAAGACCACGGTTCATTGGCTCGTATTTACGTATAGCAATCATTGCCTCTTTTCTAGGCACACCGCCCAAAGCGGGTGTTGGATGCAAATGCTTCGTCAATTGCAAAATGGTTGCTTCGTTATTTAGCTGACCTTCAACAGGTGTAAATAAATGTTGGATGTCTCTAATTTTTAGTAAGCGTGGTCCATCAGGTATTTTCATTTCAACACAATTTTTTGAGAACGTTTCCGCAATCATATCGACTACATATTGATGTTCACCACCATTTTTCGGATCATTTAATAAGCTTTGTCCAAAAGCTTCATCTTCCTCCGCCGTTTTACCTCGTTGAATAGATCCTGCAACACATGATGAGTAGGCACGACCATTTTCAACCTTTACAAGACGCTCAGGAGATGCGCCGAAAAATAATAAATCTTGCCACTCCAACCCAAACAAATAACTTTCAGGCTGTTCGTGAATAATTTGAGCTAATACTTGAGGTGAAGTTACTTGCTCCTTAAATTGCAGCGCAAGGGAACGTGCAATGACAACCTTATCCGCTTTTTTTGCTTTAATTAATGCTGTGACCTGATCAATTGATGCTAAATAAGGATCCTTATAAGGCTCGAAATAATTTGTGATTTCAGGCTTCGCATACATTTTCACTTCTTTTACTTGAGCAGCATGGATTAAATGATTTCGCTCTTTACGCAACGCCTCTAATTGTCCATCTGCCTCAGCAGCACTTGCGATAAGGTGAATGCTTACATAGGCTTTATCATCACGTAAAACAAGCTGATACGTTGCTAAGGCAAAATAAGCCTCTGGAAAGTCAGTCCACTCCCCATCTACATTATTTTGCGGATCGAATGTAAAACCACCAAACAAAATTGGTTGTAGTTCAGCCTGACCTTTTACGCAGTTTTTCGTTAAGCGCTTCCACTCTGCTTCTACAGCATCAAAGCGGTTATTTTTTTCGTTATTTTGAATTGTGTGAGCGTGTCCTAGCCCAACCAATGTCATTGTTTTTTCTCTATTTTGCCAATAAAATCGTTCACCTTTATAACGCTCCTCGCCCGCTGCAAAAAATGCAAGAGCCGATAAGCGACTTACTTCGATTGTTTCCATATAAAAATGAAGGTTTTGGCCCAAAGAGTCCACTTCTAGTTCTGTGGCTTGGTACCACTTCTGTTGCATGAAAATTACCTCCGTTATTGCAATGTACATATCAATGATGTTTTCGCGTTATGGTACGTGTTGCGTTGTCCTGCACATACATAACATCCTACGTCTGTCGCTTTGATGTCACACACAAATCCCTCTGTGACATCCGTCTTTAGCATTACTTGTTCCGCTAAAATAGCCGTCCTATACGTTTGACGGCTCTGTTCTTTCTACTACTTAATTTATATTCCCATCTCTCAAATGCATGTACTATTGTATCATTTTTTTAAACATAACAGTATGTAATAAGCTGTGAACCTATCCAATTTCTCTTTCTTCGTATAAAATAAGAAGAGTCTACAATAGTTGAAGGAGAGAAAGACCTTATGACCAAAGTCATTGAAGCTGATAGGGGTTTTAAAGTTTGGTGGCATTTAACACGTCCACATACTTTAACCGCTTCATTTGTTCCAGTATTTTTAGGAACAGCGATTGCGCTAGCAATTGAAAAAGAAACCATTCATTTTGGACTATTTTTTGCAATGTTAATTGCAAGTATGCTGATTCAAGCAGCAACAAATATGTTCAACGAATATTATGATTACAAGTTAGGATTAGATAATGAACATTCTGTCGGCATTGGTGGCACGATTGTGCGCCACGGTGTTCAACCGAAAACGATTATGCTGATTGCCCTAAGCTTTTATGCACTAGCCATGCTACTTGGCATTTATATTTGTGCCTCCACTTCTTGGTGGCTTGCTGTAGTTGGACTAGTATGTATGCTTATAGGTTTTCTATATACAGGAGGGCCGTACCCTATCGCATATTCACCTTTTGGAGAGCTTGTTTCAGGCGCAGTCATGGGGATGGGTATTGTCTTAATTGCCTTTTACATTCAAACACTTACAGTTACATTAGATGCGGTATTACTTTCTGTTCCGAGTATGATTTTAGTTGGCGCCATTATGCTTTCTAATAATATTCGTGACATCGTTGGCGATACAGAAGGTGGACGTAAAACACTGGCCATTTTAGTGGGACGCGACCGTGCTATTTCTGTATTATCTGGCTTTTTCATCGTTTCGTACCTTTGGGTTATCGCATTAGTAGCCATTGATGGGATTACTTTTTGGGCGCTTATCATTTTCCTAAGTGTACCGAAGCCACTCCGAGCAATCCAAATTTTCCGCGATAAAAAAGAAGCCAAAGAAGTAATGCCCGCGATGAAATTTACAGCGCAAACAAATACATTCTTCGGTTTCCTATTAGCAATTGGTTTATTAGTAAATCATTTCTTTTATTAATAGGGTTAGTTAATTGCAACGAAGGCAGCGACTTCAACGAGAACAACATAAAACGTTAAACGTGGCGCCTCACATGCAAGTAGAAAATTGCAACCAACGGTGTGCGTTTGCCAATAGCAGAAATAACTTCGTAGCGATTTTTACTCTGTTGACACGCTAAAGCAGCAACTTATTTAGTTGCTGCTTTTTTTAAATATTGTTTGAAATTATTATGCGCAATTCCGCGAACTTCTTCATCTGAAAAATACTCACGTAACATCTCTAATAAATTTTGCGCCTCACCTGCATGTGAAAGACCTTTGATTGTCATATCTATTCCGTCAAAATCAGAACCTACCCCAAGATGCTCCATGCCAACGACACTTGCCAGATGCTTTATATGCTCAATTAAATCATCCATTGTTGCATTGTCGCCAATAAAATGCGGGTAGTAAACTAGATGAATATGGCCCCCATGCTCAACAAGCGCCTTAGCCTGTTGATCTGTTAAATTACGCGGGTGGTCACAAATTGCACGTGCATTGCTATGGCTAGCAATAATATGCTTTGCTAGCGGCAGTACGTCCCAAAATCCTTGCTCATTTAAATGGGTAACATCAATGATAATATCCCGCTCATTTAGCATATTAACAACTTCCTTACCAAATGGCTTTAAACCGAGGCTAGCATCTTGCTCAGCACCATAGGCTACAGCATTCTCTTCATTCCATGTAAGACCTACTAACATAACACCTGCATCCAAAATTGCGGAAAGCTTTGTCAAATCCTCGCCAATTGCACTACAGCCTTCTAAACTTAAAATAGCACCAATTTCATGAAGTGCTAACGTATCGAGTTGTGACCATTCCGTAATATGCACCATGCCCTCTGTTTGTAATACTTGTGTATGAAAGGCTTCAATTTGGCGCATAACCTCTAAAAATTGCATACTTTGAGGTATTTCAGGGTCAATAAAAATGGCAAATACTTGTGCTTTGACTTGCCCTAGTTGCAGTCTTTCTTTATTAGCATGTAATCGGCTATCATTACTAAATTTGGGTTCTTCTAATGTCGTTAACTTTAATAAAACATCACAATGTAAATCAATTATTTCCATGTCCATCACCTCATACAGTTATTATACTGTTTAAGGGAAGAAATGCTCTTATTTTTTACATTTTATCTGATGGTGTATCAGACGAACCAAATTCCTCAAGCTCTTCGAAATCATCAGATTTTGGTAAAGAGGATAACACATCTTCTTCTACTGGTCGCAGTAAATCGTCTCTTTGTTCAGCATGCTCTACACATGTCAATGCATGTGGCATAGCCTCTAAACGGCCTAACGGAATTTCTTCGCCACATATAGCGCACTTACCATATGTGCCATCTTCTATTGCTTGCAGCGCATGCTCGATTTCTTCAGCATGGTCACTACGATGTTCATCAATGGCCATCTCTGTAAGTTGGTCTGTTAAATCACTCGCATTATCGGCTGGATGGTTATCATAATTTGAGAGCTCTGTTGCCTGCGGTCGCTCTGATTCTTCTAGCTGCTTCTCTAGTTCTTGTAATTCCTGCTGTAATTGGTTTTTAAACTTTTCAATCATTTGTTGTTTCAAAAAAATCTCCTCCTCATACTTTCATTTTTTCCTAAATATCTATTTCTAAAACATCTGTATGAGAAGGATTCCATTAGTTTTGTGTGTATTCTCTAATTACATCATGGAGAAATTGAGTAGCACCTTCTGACACATGTTGATCGTAATAAGCCGTAAAACGTTCATCTGCTATATACATTTGTGCTAAACCAGCATGTGCTTCCTTTGTATATTGTGGCCACGAAAAGCTCAGCCAACGCTTATGCAGTTCTGCCACTTCCATGGCGACATCATGTTTCACGTCGCCTATAGCCATTGCCTCTTTTAATCGTTCAAATAGTTGCTGTTCGAGTTGCTGCATTGCCTTATATTGTTCCTCTGATAAATTCTTAAACTTCGCATTCGATGCATCGACCTTTTCATGGCCGTAGTTTGCACGAATTTCTTTACCGTATTGTTTTTCATTTTCCTCAATCAGCAATTCTTTAAAGCCTTCAAATTTCTCTTCGTTTGTCATTGGTTGTTCCTCCTCAATCGATTGAATGGTTTGTTCCACTGTTTTTAATAATTGATCTAGCTGTTTTTTTCGTTGTAATAAAGCATCACGATGTGTTTTTAATGCCGCTTTATGTTGAAAATCAGGTGCATGAATAATGTTGTGAATGGTTTCAAGCTTCATATCTAACGCTTTATAAAACAAAATTTGCTGAAGAATATCGACTTCTTGTTGCCCATAAAAGCGATACCCTACTTCATTTGTTCTTGCCGGCTTTAGTAAATCAATTTCATCATAATACCGCAACGTTCTCGTACTTACTCCTGACAATTTAGCAAGCTGTAAAATGGTATACTCCATTGCTTTCACCTCCATATTTATACTGTAAACCTTTCCGCAGCGTTAAGGTCAAGAGGATATTTATATAAGTCTGCCGTAAGGGAAAAATAAAAAGATCTGTGTCCACTTCACCCAGGCACAGATCTTAGAAGTTGCTTATAATATTTGGCTAACTTTTGAGAGTAGCTCAGTACAGTTAGGTTAATCCCCCGCACTTAGATAATATTGATACTTATTCGTATCTATTTTATGTCTTAATTTTTTTTGAAAAAATTGTTGGTTACTCGCTGTAATTGGAAATAACCCGATAACCGGATGAATATTTGAAAGATGCAATATTTCTCTATATTCCTCTATTGAAATGTCAGTTAGTATTTCCTCACCTACTACGGTGTCTTCATTAATTGGCGTCCACATTACCATTCTTTCGATGTTCTCTTCATTGATATAAAATGGAGAAACCATTTCTTCTACAAATAAATTGTTTTCCCGAGCAAATTGTAATGGTTCCTCTTGATAATTATTTGTTCCAATAAACATATAATAGTCATCTCCAAAATGCACAAAAAAATCTAAAGTTATGAAATGACAATATATGAAACCTCTTAATACCATTTTAGAAATAAGAGGGATTTGATCAATCGATACTTCTTGATCATCTTTTAATTGAAAATTGTCTAATTTTTCATCATACAATTGATTATACATAGCACAATTACTATCTACATCAATATAAGTCATGTTAATCATTGTTAATGATTTTATATGATTGACCTCTAAAAACTTCATGATTGTATTAATATAGGCTGTTTCGACCTTTAAATATTTTTCTAATGTAAAAGTTTCACCATTAATTGTCTTCCCAATGTGAGTTGGGCTTGTCCATTCCAATTTCTTCGTGTAATGCCCTTCATTATTTCTGAAGTCAGGATTATATTTCGTTATCCTCCATTGATATTTATGTGATTATTCACTTTTATCACCTCTTCCTTTATCATAAACTGTACAAATACCCCAGTTTTGTTCACATTCTTTAGAAGAAAATGCTATAGAATCTAAGCTAGCTTCTTTAGAACTGCACCCTATGAGAAATATTGATAATAACAAGAAGATAGGATAAAAGTATCTAATTTCTATTAAACCTCCTAACTAATTAAATGTATGAAAATTCCGTTAATTTAAAAGTTAAGTCTACATCTTGTAAACACATATATTTTAATTCCTACTAAAAGCTAAATATTGAGATATTCCGTATATAAGTAAAAATATTTTATAAAATGGATAAATAATTTGCAAGAATTAATATAAAAAAGCATCTCAGTATCCAAGATGCTCACCTTTCCTATTTAGCATACTTCCCATGCCACACTATATTTCTGTAGTTTTCTACGTCTGTGTCTCCCTCTGTACTAACAAACAATATCTTTGACTTTGGATTGAGCTGTAAAGCGACCTTTAAATCATAGTAATCCTTATTTGTCATTAATTCATAAAAACATCCAAATGGCGCTGCTCCTGATTCTCCTGCAACAATACGATTATCCGCTCCAAGTGGATTTCCCAAGACACGCATACCCGTTGCAGCTACTCTCTCACTACAACTAATACTTACCTTTGTATATGTTTTTAAAATATCCCAAGCGATAGGATTAGGCTCCCCACATGCTAAGCCAGCCATAATGGTTTGCATTTCTCCACCGACAGTAACAAACTGTCCAGTACCTCGGTTAAAACTCTCATAGAAGCAATTAGCTGCATCAGGTTCAATTAAAACAAATGTTAGTTGTTGTCCATAATATTGTTGTAAAAAAGCGACAATAGCTCCTGCAAATGAACCTACACCTGCCTGTAAAAATACATGGGTCGGTGCTTCTTGCAGATGGTCAACAATCTCTTTTGCCAATGTTGTATAGCCTTGCATAATCCATAATGGAATCTCTTCGTACCCTTTCCACATTGTATCCTGTATCACTATCCAGCCATTATCCTCTGCAAGCTGTGAGGTATACCTTACCGTTTCATCATAATTCATTGAAGTGATTTCTGCATATGCGCCCTCATTTTTAATATTTTGCAAGCGCTCTTCCGCACTACCAGCAGGCATATAAATTCGCGCCTTACAGCCAAGTTCCCTTGCTGCCCAAGCAACCCCGCGCCCATGATTGCCATCTGTCGTTGAAATAAAGGTACAGTCGCCTAATTTTTCTTTCACTTCAGGTAGTTTTAATTGTTCAAAAGACAATTCATCAACATTTTGATCTAGCAATTTCGCAACATATTTGCCAATCGCATAAATACCACCTAACACCTTAAACGCATTTAAACCAAAGCGATAGGATTCATCTTTAACAAAAATCTTACTGACCCCGAGACCCATTGCTAAAGCATCTAAATCATGTATAGGTGTTTTTTCAAAATTTTCATATGTATGATGGAATCTTTCCACACAATTAACCTGTTCTACTGTAAAATTTTGCAGTAAATCTTTACATTGTTGTAAGTTCTCTTGCAAAAGATATTGCCGATTATACACCCATCTTAAATTTTCGCTCATTCGTATGATCCCCCTTTATAATTGCTTATACCTATATTACCTAATATTGCTATTAAAGAGAATCATCATTGTATTCATAAATAGACAATGGGAAACGATGCACTCTCAATTTTTCAATCTAGCAAAAAAAACGCAGTAAATGTGTAATCACATTTACTGCGTTTTAGTATGACCCCTACGGGATTCGAACCCGTGTTACCGCCGTGAAAGGGCGGTGTCTTAACCGCTTGACCAAGGGGCCAATGGCGGAGAAGGAGGGATTTGAACCCTCGCGCCGGTTACCCGACCTACACCCTTAGCAGGGGCGCCTCTTCAGCCTCTTGAGTACTTCCCCATAAATAAAAAAATGGCTCCGAAGGCAGGACTCGAACCTGCGACAACCTGATTAACAGTCAGGTGCTACTACCAACTGAGCTACTTCGGAATAATGGTGGGCCTAAATGGACTCGAACCATCGACCTCACGCTTATCAGGCGTGCGCTCTAACCAGCTGAGCTATAGGCCCATTGGAGCGGGTGATGGGAATCGAACCCACGACATCAGCTTGGAAGGCTGAGGTTTTACCATTAAACTACACCCGCGTATATGGTGGGTCAGGACGGAATCGAACCGCCGACACTTAGAGCTTCAATCTAATGCTCTACCAACTGAGCTACTGACCCATATACTTTTACTGAACCTATTTTAAAATGGCGGTCCCGACCGGGATCGAACCGGCGATCTCCTGCGTGACAGGCAGGCATGTTAACCGCTACACCACGGGACCATTTGGTTGCGGGGGCTGGATTTGAACCAACGACCTTCGGGTTATGAGCCCGACGAGCTACCACTGCTCCACCCCGCGATAATATGTTTATTCACTTCGAGTTTTTTGTACACCATTTACTAAAATTAAAACTGGAGGAGGTAGAGGGATTCGAACCCCCGCGCGGTGTTACCCGCCTGTCGGTTTTCAAGACCGATCCCTTCAGCCAGACTTGGGTATACCTCCGTACTATTATATAAATGGTGGACCTTGCAGGACTCGAACCTGCGACCGGACGGTTATGAGCCGTCTGCTCTAACCAACTGAGCTAAAGGTCCTTTAAGATGGCGGCAGAGGGGATCGAACCCCCGACCTTACGGGTATGAACCGTACGCTCTAGCCAGCTGAGCTACGCCGCCAGGATCTTTATACTGGTTATAAATTATGGTGGAGCCTAGCGGGATCGAACCGCTGACCTCCTGCGTGCAAGGCAGGCGCTCTCCCAGCTGAGCTAAGGCCCCATAAATTACAGATTTTTGGAAATGGTCGGGAAGACAGGATTCGAACCTGCGACCCCTTGGTCCCAAACCAAGTGCTCTACCAAGCTGAGCTACTTCCCGTTCATTTATTGGCGCGCCCGGCAGGAGTCGAACCCACAACCTTCTGATCCGTAGTCAGACGCTCTATCCAATTGAGCTACGGGCGCTTGATAAAAAATGGTGCCGAGGGCCGGAATCGAACCGGCACGGTAGTCACCTACCGCAGGATTTTAAGTCCTGTGCGTCTGCCAGTTCCGCCACCCCGGCACATTTGGAGCGGAAGACGAGGTTCGAACTCGCGACCCCCACCTTGGCAAGGTGGTGTTCTACCACTGAACTACTTCCGCATGTGCATAAGATTATTTATTCTGGCAATTATTATTTTAATATATAAATGGTGCGGGTGAAGGGAGTCGAACCCCCACGCCTCGCGGCGCTAGATCCTAAGTCTAGTGCGTCTGCCAATTCCGCCACACCCGCATATTATTGTTGGCAATTAAAATGGTGAGCCATGAAGGACTCGAACCTTCGACCCTCTGATTAAAAGTCAGATGCTCTACCAACTGAGCTAATGGCTCAAAAAAATGGTGCCGGCTATAGGAATCGAACCCACGACCTACTGATTACAAGTCAGTTGCTCTACCTGCTGAGCTAAACCGGCATATGGTGGAGGATGACGGGCTCGAACCGCCGACCCTCTGCTTGTAAGGCAGATGCTCTCCCAGCTGAGCTAATCCTCCTGGGTATTATGCCTAGCGATGTCCTACTCTCACAGGGGGAAGCCCCCAACTACCATCGGCGCTAAAGAGCTTAACTTCCGTGTTCGGTATGGGAACGGGTGTGACCTCTTTGCCATCATCACTAGACTATATTTCGACTTTCAATACAAAGTATTACTGCATTAGCTTTATGCGTTCGGTCAGTTGCGTACTAGAGTAAGCTTCTTCCTTCTCTCAACCGCTTTTGCGAATAGCTTTTATCTCGAAACTCTTATGTATTTCGTTTTGAAGTTGTTTACCTGTCCTTCAAGACAAGAATTATTGTATAACGTTTATCTAGAGAATGCAACACTTTTTTATAAAAAAAAGAAATTATTACTTTTTAAAGATATTTTTGTTATGTGAGAGAATTTATCGCTCTACTAACCATTATAGCAATTGTTTTTCCAAAAGAAAACATTTTATTTACACAAATCAATAAAATAGTTAAATTGTCGACAAAGAGATGTATATTTTTAACGAACGCTACTACTGTTTCTTTAATGGTGTGCTCGTTTGCATCGCTATGGGAGAGGTAGCTTTTACGCCTTTGCAACAATAAAATTATAGATGGCTTTTGCAGTTATCACTTAAAGCCCATGCTTACTAGTAACGTCAAGAAGCAATTTATTAGAACAAAGAAGCCTTTAATTTTTACAGGAAGTGATTTATCAGAAAAATTAAAGGCTTTTTTCAATACCTAATTTATTTTAGAATGTTAGACAATGCAAAAGTTAATTGATCAATTTCTTCAAATGTTGTTGTTGGTCCAAATGATATTCTAAAAAACTGTCGTGCTTCCTCCATTGTATAACCCATTGATATAATTGCTTTTGTGCCAGATTCACTGTGTATATCACAAGCACTACCAGTTGAAATACAAATACCGGCTTCGTTTAATTTGAGTAACACGTATTGCCCTTCCACTTTGTCCATCATCAAACCACATATATTAGGTAGTTGCCTCACACACTCAATTAATCGACAAGCTGGTGGTAAATGGCTTTGTAGATATTGACGCAACAATTCATAATGTTGACGCTCAAAATGATAGTTTTCAATGGCTGTCGCAAAAGCCACAATGGCAGGTGTATCTAATGTTCCACCACGTAAACCACGTTCATGTGTTACGCCTGGTGTTAAAGACGGCACTCGAATTTGAGGATTTACAAATATTGCCCCACATCCTTTTGGCCCTCCTATTTTATGGGCAGAAATGGTAATTGCATCTACATTTGCACAAAAAGAAGTAGTTGGTAGCTTACAAAAGGACTGTACACAGTCTACATGAAAAAATATATTTTGACTGTTTGCTATTAAAGCAATTTCTTCCACTGGTTGGATGGAGCCTATTTCAGAATTTACATGTTGAATTGTTATTAATGCTGTATCCTCTCTTATAGCCTCTCGTACCTGATTGACTTGAATACACCCATCCAGTTGTAAAGGTAATTTTGTAACGGAATAACCCATTTTCTCAAGTGTATTCAATGCTGCATGGACAGACGTATGCTCAGCTTGCGATGAAATTATATGCTTGCCTTTTTTTGAAGCTAAAGCCAGTGATAAAATCGATAGTAAATTCCCTTCTGTTCCGCTTCCAGTAAAAATAATCCCATCACTTTTAACGCCGAGTTTTCTTGCTACGATAGCTCTCGCCTGTTCTACAAAGTAATTTGCTTGTCCTCCTAAATCATGCAAACTTGCACTATTTCCATAATAACGTTTTGCCACTTCACAATAAGCTTCAAGTGCTTTATTCGACATTGGAGATGTTGCTGCATAATCCATGTAAATCATCTAATTCTCCCTTTCTAGTCATCAAGTCTTGTTTTCCTTTTTATTTTATGTAAAGATATGTGTCAAGACAACTGTAAAGAAGGTAGACCTATGGATGTAAAGACAGACATACTCATTATTGGTAGTGGCATTGCATCACTTCAAGCAGCACGACTACTTGGACAGTATTTTCAAGTACAGATTGTTACGAAATCCTCTGTTAAAATGAGTAGCTCTTATCGTGCACAAGGAGGCATAGCTGCCGTTACTAGTCCTGAAGATCATACAAATTTGCATATTGCTGATACATTAGCTGCCGGTGAATGCCATCACGAGAAAAAATTTGTTGAAACACTTATAAAAGATGGTTCTACCATTATGAGGCAATTTCTCTTAGAGGGATTGCCCATCGATCGGCAAGAAACCGGTGAACCGGCACTTGGCTTAGAAGGAGCCCATAGTCATCATCGTATTTTACATGCTGGGGGCGATAGGACTGGTCAAATATTGATTGATTACTTACTTAAACACCTACCGTCAAACATTTCTATTCATTGCAATGAATTGGCGTTTGAATTGATGTTAAACAGCAATGGCGCGTGTATTGGCGTCCTGACAAAGGGTGAAGAAGGATTAAAACGTTACTTTGCCCATCATGTCATTCTTGCTACAGGTGGTGCAGGTGCTCTTTATCCAAGCACTTCTAACTATGCCTCGAATACGGGAGATGGTATTGCATTAGCATATCGCGCAGGCGCTGCCATCAGCGATATGGAATTTATGCAATTTCATCCAAGTTTATTATGGTGTGATGGCGAGGCTAAAGGATTGGTTTCTGAAGCTGTTCGAGGCGCTGGAGGTATTTTTGTTAATGCACAGCGTGAACCTATTATGACAGGTGTACATCCACTGCTAGATTTAGCACCACGTCATGTTACTGCCCACACATTATATACAAAGCGCGCATCTGGGCAAGAAACATTTATTGATATTACAAACATTCAGCACTTTGAAGAGAAATTCCCTACGATTACAAAACTTTGCATTGACAACGGTATTGATTTACAAAATGGCCTAATCCCTGTAGCACCAGGAAGTCATTTCTTAATGGGCGGCGTTATAGCTGATGACATGGGAAGAACTACGATTGCAAACCTATATGCTGTCGGCGAAGTTGCTTGTACGGGCGTTCATGGTGCAAATCGTTTAGCAAGCAATTCATTACTGGAAGGCATCACATTCGGCCAAAAGATGGCTATATATATCATACAAACTGGTTGCAACCAAACGAATTTCACGCTTGCTGCTGCAAAATATCAACAGTCGATGCCCCCATTATTACCGAAAGAACAATTACAACAAGCAATGATGCATACATTAGGCATCGTGCGAAACCCTATCGATATGCAACTTTTTGTAGAGCAATTGCCTTCATTACAAGATTTACTTCAAGTGAATGTGATGAATTTCAATGCACAGCACCTTGAACTCTACATGATGCATATTGTTGCTTCGCTGATGGGGCATGCGGCTCTTACACGAACAGAAACTCGTGGCGCTCATATTCGCAACGATACACCTAACAGTGAAACAGACTGGGCACAGCGCTGGATTATTTTTCAACAAGGACAAATGAAAGTGAGGAATTCAATGTATGAATATCATCAAACTCGAGGAAATGCTCAAGCAATTTTTTAATGAAGATATAGGAGATGGGGATTTATCAAGCGAACTTATCTTTTCAATCGAGCAAACCGGTTCCTTTTCCTTTTATGCAAAAGATAGTGGTATTTTTTGCGGAACACCTATTATCGAACATGGTTTTCGGTTACTCGATTCTTCCATGCAGATCACAATGCATAAAAATGACGGTGATGCCGTGAAATATGGTGATATTCTTGCAGTTATTAAAGGACCTCTACAGAAATTATTGATAGGAGAACGAGTGATTTTAAATCTTATTCAGCGCATGTCTGCCATCGCCACAGCAGCCAATAGAGCTGTTCAGGAAACAGCAGGAACTTCTGCGAAAATTTGCGATACACGCAAAACGATTCCTGGCTTAAGGATGCTTGACAAATATGCTGTACGTATAGGTGGTGCCTATAATCATCGAAGTGGCTTATACGATGCGATTATGCTTAAGGATAATCATATTGCTTTTGCTGGTAGTATTACAGCAGCCGTACAAACCGCTCGTAAAAAAATTGGGCATACAGTAAAAATCGAAGTAGAGATTGAAACAAAACCCCAGTTAGATGAAGCCATTGCCGCAGGTGCAGACATTATTATGTTTGATAATTGTACGCCTGAAGAAATAGCAGCTTGGATTCAATCCGTTCCAACACATATTGCCACTGAAGCTTCTGGTGGCATTACATTAGAAAATTTACATGCTTATGCAAAGTCAGGTATTCAGTGGATTTCACTGGGTGCACTAACGCATTCAGTAAAAGCCTTTGATATAAGTGCACTTGTACAAATGAAAGGAGAGCATACACTTGTCCATCACTAGTCTACTACAACAAACTTCATTACTTCCTGAGCATTACCGCACATTATCAACGACCGAAATGGAGTCTCGAATTTTAGCTATTAAAAAGAAACTAGGTAAGAAGCTTTTTATTCCTGGACATCATTATCAAAAAGATGAAGTGATTCAATTTGCTGATGCCACAGGAGATTCCTTACAGCTTGCTCAAATTTCTGCTGCTAATACAGAAGCAGAACATATCGTTTTTTGTGGAGTACATTTTATGGCAGAGACAGCTGATATGCTCACGACTGAAAAACAACATGTTTACTTACCTGATATGCGTGCAGGTTGTTCCATGGCAGATATGGCTGATATTTATCAAACAGAGCAAGCTTGGCCTATTTTACAACAACTTTTTGGTAATACAATATTGCCGTTAACATATGTAAATTCGACTGCAGCCATTAAAGCATTTACTGGACGTCACGGTGGGGCTTGCGTAACCTCCTCTAATGCTAAAGAAATGGTAACATGGGCTTTTTCACAAAAGCAGCGTATTTTATTTTTACCAGATCAGCATTTGGGCAGAAACACTGCTTTTGACTTAGGTGTTCCACTAGAAAGTATGGCGGTTTGGAACCCTCATACAAATACACTTGAAACAGACCAATCTCCAGAAAATATCAAAGTCATATTGTGGAAAGGACACTGTTCGGTGCATGAAGGTTTTACAGTACAACATACTGCTAAGGTTCGTCAAACATATCCAAATATGCGCATTATTGTTCATCCTGAATGTAGTCGTGAAGTAGTTGCTGCTGCAGATGATGCAGGCTCTACAAAATATATTCTCGATACGATTAATAACGCCCCAAGCGGCTCGGCGTGGGCAATCGGAACAGAAATGAATCTAGTAAATCGCATTATTCAACAACATCCTGATAAACATATAATCTCTTTAAACGAAAACTTTTGCCCTTGTCTTACAATGAATCGAATCGACCTTCCACATCTACTTTGGTCACTTGAAAGTATTGACCAAGGTAAGCCACATAATCGCATTCAAGTGGATGCGTTAACGGCTGAAGAAGCTCGTAGCTCTCTTGAAAGAATGCTATCACGTAGTTAACAAAAAATCGTCTACCGTTAAATCGGTAGACGATTTTTAAAATGATCTAGACAAAAAAACACAGTCGTTATGATTGCTCATATCGACTGTGTTTTAGTATGACCCCTACGGGATTCGAACCCGTGTTACCGCCGTGAAAGGGCGGTGTCTTAACCGCTTGACCAAGGGGCCAATGGCGGAGAAGGAGGGATTTGAACCCTCGCGCCGGTTACCCGACCTACACCCTTAGCAGGGGCGCCTCTTCAGCCTCTTGAGTACTTCCCCATAAATAAAAAAATGGCTCCGAAGGCAGGACTCGAACCTGCGACAACCTGATTAACAGTCAGGTGCTACTACCAACTGAGCTACTTCGGAATAATGGTGGGCCTAAATGGACTCGAACCATCGACCTCACGCTTATCAGGCGTGCGCTCTAACCAGCTGAGCTATAGGCCCATTGGAGCGGGTGATGGGAATCGAACCCACGACATCAGCTTGGAAGGCTGAGGTTTTACCATTAAACTACACCCGCGTATATGGTGGGTCAGGACGGAATCGAACCGCCGACACTTAGAGCTTCAATCTAATGCTCTACCAACTGAGCTACTGACCCATATACTTTTACTGAACCTATTTTAAAATGGCGGTCCCGACCGGGATCGAACCGGCGATCTCCTGCGTGACAGGCAGGCATGTTAACCGCTACACCACGGGACCATTTGGTTGCGGGGGCTGGATTTGAACCAACGACCTTCGGGTTATGAGCCCGACGAGCTACCACTGCTCCACCCCGCGATAATATGTTTATTCACTTCGAGTTTTTTGTACACCATTTACTAAAATTAAAACTGGAGGAGGTAGAGGGATTCGAACCCCCGCGCGGTGTTACCCGCCTGTCGGTTTTCAAGACCGATCCCTTCAGCCAGACTTGGGTATACCTCCGTACTATTATATAAATGGTGGACCTTGCAGGACTCGAACCTGCGACCGGACGGTTATGAGCCGTCTGCTCTAACCAACTGAGCTAAAGGTCCTTTAAGATGGCGGCAGAGGGGATCGAACCCCCGACCTTACGGGTATGAACCGTACGCTCTAGCCAGCTGAGCTACGCCGCCAGGATCTTTATACTGGTTATAAATTATGGTGGAGCCTAGCGGGATCGAACCGCTGACCTCCTGCGTGCAAGGCAGGCGCTCTCCCAGCTGAGCTAAGGCCCCATAAATTACAGATTTTTGGAAATGGTCGGGAAGACAGGATTCGAACCTGCGACCCCTTGGTCCCAAACCAAGTGCTCTACCAAGCTGAGCTACTTCCCGTTCATTTATTGGCGCGCCCGGCAGGAGTCGAACCCACAACCTTCTGATCCGTAGTCAGACGCTCTATCCAATTGAGCTACGGGCGCTTGATAAAAAATGGTGCCGAGGGCCGGAATCGAACCGGCACGGTAGTCACCTACCGCAGGATTTTAAGTCCTGTGCGTCTGCCAGTTCCGCCACCCCGGCACATTTGGAGCGGAAGACGAGGTTCGAACTCGCGACCCCCACCTTGGCAAGGTGGTGTTCTACCACTGAACTACTTCCGCATGTGCATAAGATTATTTATTCTGGCAATTATTATTTTAATATATAAATGGTGCGGGTGAAGGGAGTCGAACCCCCACGCCTCGCGGCGCTAGATCCTAAGTCTAGTGCGTCTGCCAATTCCGCCACACCCGCATATTATTGTTGGCAATTAAAATGGTGAGCCATGAAGGACTCGAACCTTCGACCCTCTGATTAAAAGTCAGATGCTCTACCAACTGAGCTAATGGCTCAAAAAAATGGTGCCGGCTATAGGAATCGAACCCACGACCTACTGATTACAAGTCAGTTGCTCTACCTGCTGAGCTAAACCGGCATATGGTGGAGGATGACGGGCTCGAACCGCCGACCCTCTGCTTGTAAGGCAGATGCTCTCCCAGCTGAGCTAATCCTCCTGGGTATTATGCCTAGCGATGTCCTACTCTCACAGGGGGAAGCCCCCAACTACCATCGGCGCTAAAGAGCTTAACTTCCGTGTTCGGTATGGGAACGGGTGTGACCTCTTTGCCATCATCACTAGACAGTATTTAATTGAAAGATTGTTCTTTCAAAACTGGATAAACGGTGCATTGAATGTTTCAAACTTTTTTGGTTAAGTCCTCGATCGATTAGTATTCGTCAGCTCCATGTGTCACCACACTTCCACCTCGAACCTATCTACCTCATCGTCTTTGAGGGATCTTACTTACTTGCGTAATGGGAAATCTCATCTTGAGGGGGGCTTCATGCTTAGATGCTTTCAGCACTTATCCCGTCCACACATAGCTACCCAGCGATGCCTTTGGCAAGACAACTGGTACACCAGCGGTGTGTCCATCCCGGTCCTCTCGTACTAAGGACAGCTCCTCTCAAATTTCCTACGCCCACGACGGATAGGGACCGAACTGTCTCACGACGTTCTGAACCCAGCTCGCGTACCGCTTTAATGGGCGAACAGCCCAACCCTTGGGACCGACTACAGCCCCAGGATGCGATGAGCCGACATCGAGGTGCCAAACCTCCCCGTCGATGTGGACTCTTGGGGGAGATAAGCCTGTTATCCCCGGGGTAGCTTTTATCCGTTGAGCGATGGCCCTTCCATGCGGAACCACCGGATCACTAAGCCCGTCTTTCGACCCTGCTCGACTTGTAGGTCTCGCAGTCAAGCTCCCTTGTGCCTTTACACTCTACGAATGATTTCCAACCATTCTGAGGGAACCTTTGGGCGCCTCCGTTACCTTTTAGGAGGCGACCGCCCCAGTCAAACTGTCCGCCTGACACTGTCTCCTGCCCCGCTAAGGGGCATGGGTTAGAATTTCAATACAACCAGGGTAGTATCCCACCGACGCCTCCTTCGAAGCTGGCGCTCCGAGATCTCTGGCTCCTACCTATCCTGTACAAGTTGTACCAAAATTCAATATCAGGCTACAGTAAAGCTCCACGGGGTCTTTCCGTCCTGTCGCGGGTAACCTGCATCTTCACAGGTACTATAATTTCACCGAGTCTCTCGTTGAGACAGTGCCCAGATCGTTACGCCTTTCGTGCGGGTCGGAACTTACCCGACAAGGAATTTCGCTACCTTAGGACCGTTATAGTTACGGCCGCCGTTTACTGGGGCTTCAATTCGCAGCTTCGCTTGCGCTAACCACTCCTCTTAACCTTCCAGCACCGGGCAGGCGTCAGCCCCTATACGTCACCTTACGGTTTTGCAGAGACCTGTGTTTTTGCTAAACAGTCGCCTGGGCCTATTCACTGCGGCTCTCATGCGCTTGCACGCTCAAGAGCACCCCTTCTCCCGAAGTTACGGGGTCATTTTGCCGAGTTCCTTAACGAGAGTTCTCTCGCACACCTTAGGATTCTCTCCTCGACTACCTGTGTCGGTTTGCGGTACGGGCACCTCTCACCTCGATAGAGGCTTTTCTTGGCAGTGTGAAATCAGGAACTTCGTCCATACGGACTCGCCATCACAGCTCAACGTTACAGTGTGCGGATTTGCCTACACACACGCCTTACTGCTTGGACGCGCACAACCAACGGCGCGCTTACCCTATCCTACTGCGTCCCCCCATTTCTCAAACGGTGAGGAGGTGGTACAGGAATATCAACCTGTTGTCCATCGCCTACGCCTATCGGCCTCGGCTTAGGTCCCGACTAACCCTGAGCGGACGAGCCTTCCTCAGGAAACCTTAGTCATACGGTGGACGGGATTCTCACCCGTCTTTCGCTACTCATACCGGCATTCTCACTTCTAAGCGCTCCACCAGTCCTTCCGGTCTGACTTCAACGCACTTAGAACGCTCTCCTACCACTGACATCGTAGATGTCAATCCACAGCTTCGGTGAATCGTTTAGCCCCGATACATTTTCGGCGCAGCGTCACTCGACCAGTGAGCTATTACGCACTCTTTAAATGATGGCTGCTTCTAAGCCAACATCCTGGTTGTCTGTGCAACGCCACATCCTTTTCCACTTAACGATTACTTTGGGACCTTAGCTGGTGGTCTGGGCTGTTTCCCTTTTGACTACGGATCTTATCACTCGCAGTCTGACTCCCGTGTATAAATATCTGGCATTCGGAGTTTGTCTGAATTCGGTAAACCGGGATGGCCCCCTAGTCCAAACAGTGCTCTACCTCCAGTATTCTCATCACGAGGCTAGCCCTAAAGCTATTTCGGAGAGAACCAGCTATCTCCAAGTTCGATTGGAATTTCTCCGCTACCCACACCTCATCCCCGCACTTTTCAACGTGCGTGGGTTCGGGCCTCCAGTAAGTGTTACCTCACCTTCACCCTGGACATGGGTAGATCACCTGGTTTCGGGTCTACGACCACGTACTAATTCGCCCTATTCAGACTCGCTTTCGCTGCGGCTCCGCCTTCTAAAGCTTAACCTCGCACGTAATCGTAACTCGCCGGTTCATTCTACAAAAGGCACGCTATCACCCATTAACGGGCTCTAACTACTTGTAGGCACACGGTTTCAGGATCTCTTTCACTCCCCTTCCGGGGTGCTTTTCACCTTTCCCTCACGGTACTGGTTCACTATCGGTCACTAGGTAGTATTTAGCCTTGGGAGATGGTCCTCCCGGATTCCGACGGAATTTCACGTGTTCCGCCGTACTCAGGATCCACTCTGGAGGGAACGAACTTTCGACTACAGGGCTTTTACCTGCTCTGGCGGACCTTTCCAAGTCGCTTCATCTAACTCATTCCTTTGTAACTCCGTATAGAGTGTCCTACAACCCCAAGAGGCAAGCCTCTTGGTTTGGGCTCTTCCCGTTTCGCTCGCCGCTACTCAGGGAATCGATTTTTCTTTCTCTTCCTCCAGGTACTTAGATGTTTCAGTTCCCTGGGTCTGCCTTCAAGACGCTATGTATTCACGTCAAGATACTACGCGATTAAACGTAGTGGGTTCCCCCATTCGGAAATCTCCGGATCAAAGCTCACTTACAGCTCCCCGAAGCATATCGGTGTTAGTGCCGTCCTTCTTCGGCTCCTAGTGCCAAGGCATTCGCCGTGCGCCCTTAATAACTTAACCTGCAGCTTCCGATATACATCGTAATCCAGCGTCAGCTTCATTCGTTCGGTCAGTCACGTACAGAGGTACGCTCCTTCTCTCACTCAATCGCTTCCTTGTCTTACTCGTATCTCGAAACCTTTAACGGCTTCCAATCCACTGCGCATTTCGTTTTCAGCTTCTCTCGTTCAATCAGTCACGTACGTAAGTACGCTCCTGCATTCACTCGTTCGCTTCCTAGAACTGCTTGTGTCTTGAAACCCTATTTCGTTATTAAGTCTATAAAAAACTTAAAAAAATAAATGTGTTTGTTACAATTTCAATGTCGTTTTATCCAGTTTTCAAAGAACAAATTCACTACCTGCTTCTACTTCTTCGCAGATTGCGACGAAAGCGTAGCGACAGGAGCACAGTTTTGAAGTATTTCATCGTAATGATGAACCTTCAAAACTGAACGCAAAACGTAATCTTACAAACCCAAGGTTTGTATTCCGAAAATATCCTTAGAAAGGAGGTGATCCAGCCGCACCTTCCGATACGGCTACCTTGTTACGACTTCACCCCAATCATCTATCCCACCTTCGGCGGCTGGCTCCAAAAGGTTACCTCACCGACTTCGGGTGTTACAAACTCTCGTGGTGTGACGGGCGGTGTGTACAAGGCCCGGGAACGTATTCACCGCGGCATGCTGATCCGCGATTACTAGCGATTCCGGCTTCATGTAGGCGAGTTGCAGCCTACAATCCGAACTGAGAACGACTTTATCGGATTAGCTCCCTCTCGCGAGTTGGCAACCGTTTGTATCGTCCATTGTAGCACGTGTGTAGCCCAGGTCATAAGGGGCATGATGATTTGACGTCATCCCCACCTTCCTCCGGTTTGTCACCGGCAGTCACCTTAGAGTGCCCAACTAAATGATGGCAACTAAGATCAAGGGTTGCGCTCGTTGCGGGACTTAACCCAACATCTCACGACACGAGCTGACGACAACCATGCACCACCTGTCACCGTTGTCCCCGAAGGGAAAACCATATCTCTACAGTGGTCAACGGGATGTCAAGACCTGGTAAGGTTCTTCGCGTTGCTTCGAATTAAACCACATGCTCCACCGCTTGTGCGGGCCCCCGTCAATTCCTTTGAGTTTCAGTCTTGCGACCGTACTCCCCAGGCGGAGTGCTTAATGCGTTAGCTGCAGCACTAAGGGGCGGAAACCCCCTAACACTTAGCACTCATCGTTTACGGCGTGGACTACCAGGGTATCTAATCCTGTTTGCTCCCCACGCTTTCGCGCCTCAGTGTCAGTTACAGACCAGATAGTCGCCTTCGCCACTGGTGTTCCTCCAAATCTCTACGCATTTCACCGCTACACTTGGAATTCCACTATCCTCTTCTGCACTCAAGTCTCCCAGTTTCCAATGACCCTCCACGGTTGAGCCGTGGGCTTTCACATCAGACTTAAGAAACCACCTGCGCGCGCTTTACGCCCAATAATTCCGGACAACGCTTGCCACCTACGTATTACCGCGGCTGCTGGCACGTAGTTAGCCGTGGCTTTCTAATAAGGTACCGTCAAGGTACAGCCAGTTACTACTGTACTTGTTCTTCCCTTACAACAGAGTTTTACGAACCGAAATCCTTCTTCACTCACGCGGCGTTGCTCCATCAGGCTTTCGCCCATTGTGGAAGATTCCCTACTGCTGCCTCCCGTAGGAGTCTGGGCCGTGTCTCAGTCCCAGTGTGGCCGATCACCCTCTCAGGTCGGCTACGCATCGTTGCCTTGGTGAGCCGTTACCTCACCAACTAGCTAATGCGCCGCGGGCCCATCCTATAGCGACAGCGAGATGCCGTCTTTCAGTATTGTCCCATGAGGGACAAAAGATTATTCGGTATTAGCCCCGGTTTCCCGGAGTTATCCCAAACTATAGGGTAGGTTGCCCACGTGTTACTCACCCGTCCGCCGCTAACGTCAAAGGAGCAAGCTCCTTCTCTGTTCGCTCGACTTGCATGTATTAGGCACGCCGCCAGCGTTCGTCCTGAGCCAGGATCAAACTCTCCATAAAAGAAATTTGATTAGCTCAAATTGTTTTGCTGGCATCAATTTTGATGTCCAGAATTTTGTTTCGTTCACTAACGAAGTTAGCTAGTAAAAACTATATTGATTACGTTTTGCTTGTTCAGTTTTCAAGGTTCATTTATTTCCGCTTGTTTTCAGCGACTTTATTATCATAACTTGTATTCAACAAGAAGTCAACAACTTTTTAATTTCTTTTTTCATGTCGTCCTTCTTGTTAAGGACAAGTAATAATATATAATATAGCAATATAAAAATCAAGCTTTTTTCTTAAAAAACTTTAAAATCTTTTTATCATCCACTACAAACAGTAGAATCCCTGCTATTACAATGCATCCACCAATGATTTGTGTAGCGATTAAATACTCTTTAAAAATAATAAAAGCTAATACGGCCGCTCCGATTGGTTCAAATAATATAGCAATTGAAACAACATTCGTACTAACATATTTAATAGACCAATTAAATAAAGTATGACCTAATAAATTAGGGACAATTGCCAATAAAATAAACCACATCCAATCCATAGACGAATACGGACCGAATGATTCCCCTTTTAATAAAACATAGAAAAACAATGTTATCGTACTTACTGCGTAAACAATCATTGTATAAGTCACAAGTGATAATCGCTTTCGTACATCTTGCCCAAATAGTAAGTATATTGTAATAAGTGCACAAGCAATTAATGCAAGCAGATCCCCATAGAAAGCAGATCCACTTAGTTTAAAATCACCCCAGCTTATTAACACACTACCAACAATGGCAATAGCCCCCGCAAAAATAGTTTTCACAGTAATTGCCTCTTTAAAGAAAAAGTATGTACCTACAAACGCAAAAAGTGGTTGAAGTGTCACAAGCACAGTTGAGCTTGCAACAGATGTGTAATTTAGTGACTCAAACCACAAAATAAAGTGAAAAGCTAAAAAAACACCCGCTATAGAAGAAAAACACCAATCACGAATAGATAGCTGTTTTAATTCATTGGTATATTTCCAAAAAAATAGTGGTGCCATAATTATGACAGAAAACAACATACGATAAAAAGCAATAACACCAGCATCCGCAGTTGCTAATTTCACAAAAATAGCAGATAAAGATACTGATATAACACCTATGAAAATTGGAATATATGGATGAATCTTCGGTTTACTCATTGAATCCGCCTCCATAAAAAAAACTTATACTTCATTACTTGCGTGATGTACAATACAAAAAAGTAATGTACATATAATAATGACAGCTTGCATATCTCTTAGCAATACGAAATAACAATGGAGGGTTGCGTTTGGAAACATTATTGGAGAATATGATTACATATGAAGTTGGAATAAAATTAGTGATTGCAGCCACATTAAGTTTAGTAATCGGTATTGAAAGGGAATTAAAAAAGAAACCTGTTGGATTAAAAACAAGTTTAGTGATTGCTACATTTAGTTGCTTACTAACTATTATTTCTATCGAGACTGCATACTCAACACCTCCAAGGGGAGATATAAACATTACAATGGATCCCCTTCGTTTAGCAGCACAAGTAGTTAGTGGCATCGGATTTCTTGGGGCAGGTGTCATTTTAAGACGCGGTAATGATAGCATTTCTGGTTTAACGACTGCAGCTATGATCTGGGGAGCTGCTGGCATTGGAATTGCTGTTGGCGCAGGCTTTTATATGGATGCAACACTAGCTGTTATTATCATTGTTTTTGGCATCGAAGTGTTATCTCCTTTTCTTATGAAAATTGGACCAAAACGAATTCGGATGCGAGAAGTATCATTAAAGGTTCAGATTGATAATGATGACCATACAGAATCATTTCTTCTTTTTTTAAAGGAAAACAACATTGTAATTGAAAATATTCGTATTAAAGATATACCAATGGCGAATAATCAAGTATTACACGAATTAGATTTCCGTTTATCGTTAATTGTCTCAGATAACTTACTGTCGTTTTATCGTTCATTACGTACCTTACCTTATATTGAAAAAATAGAAATGGAAATTTTAAACTAGTTGGAGGACTCTTATGACAGAAATATTAAAACTATTAAAAGACGGTAATAAACCCTCCCTTATGGCTGCATTTGTAAACACCTTTTTAGGAATCATTAAAGGGATTGCTTTTTTCTTCACAGGCAATGTGGCTATGTTTGCCGAAATGATGCACTCCCTTGGTGATGCTGCAAACCAATTTTTCGTCTATATCGGCTCCGCCCTTTCGAAAAAAGCACCTACAAAGCAATTCCCAGGAGGCTTTGGTCGAATTGTTAATCTTGTATGCTTATTCGCCGTAATTATTGTAGCCATCCTATCTTATGAGACGATTAAGGAAGGCTGGCATCATTTTATGCATCCTTCAGGTGAATCGAAAGGAATGTTTATTGCACTTGGTGTGTTGTTTATTGGGATTGTATTAGAAGGTACGGTTCTTGCAAAAGCAGCAGTCGAGGTGCTACATGAGGCTGGACAAGAAAAGGCTGGCCTAACTTCTATTGCAAAAGCATTTACGTATTTAAAACGTGCAAAACCTGCCACTAAATTAGTATTTATGGAAGATTTAGTAGCTACTGGTGGTAACGTTTTAGCCTTTGCCGCCATCTTAATTGCACATTTTACTGGTTGGGCGAGAATTGAAGGACTTGTGTCAATTATTATTGGCTGTATGATGTTTTATGTAGTTGGCAAGGTATTCCTAGATAACGCACGTGGTGTTATCGGTGAAACGGATGAGGAAATGCTGAATCATATTGCTCACCTTGTAATGGATAACCCAAATATTAAAGATATCGTTCGTTTAGAAGTGATTAAAGAAGGAGAATTTCTACATGTAGAGCTTGTGGCAGAAGCAGACCCGAATTTATCCCTTGCTTATTTAGATGATGTACGCGACCATTTAACAGAAGTACTTCTAAGTCAAAAAGGCGTATCAAAAGTAGCCATTTTATTTGATGAGGATGATGGTAGATTAAATTGGCAACATGTTGGAGAACGACCTACAAAAGAACAATAAACAAATAGCCAATTGCCAACGTAAGGCAGTTGGCTATTTAGTATAAGAATACGTAAAAAGTTCTATCATTGACAAATGCATTCAAACTTCTATGAGACAATTACATAATCCGTAATCATAAAAGTTAATAGCATTCTTAAACAGATCATTTTTTTTATGCCATCCTGTTGAATAATAATTTTTGAGAATTCTAATGTAGCCAGACGATTGGCTAATTCAAATTCTTCAGCATTTGTTAACGACTCTCCGTCCGGACGACAACCTAAAACAAAATTACCCGCATAAGAATCTTTTAGTACATTCGGATGCATCGATTTATAATGCACCTCTGTAATGGCTTCCTCATCATTCATAAGATTATGTGCTACTAAATAGTGCTTCAAAGCCCCTTTTAAATCAATTGCTATCGCCGTTTCAGCTAAAATCGTTCGATAATACACTAGCACGATTTCAGCATCATCTAAATTCGGCGTTACCTCTAGCATCATTTCTCCAGATGGACGAACGTAAAGTTGCACAATCGCTTCCCTTTGACCATCAGTTAATGTGATCGTCGTTTGTCCATATCGCATGCTTTTAAAAAATATACGATTGTCGACTACATATCCTGCGGCAATTTGATCATTGTCCATTCGTAACGCAGTCGCTTCAATTCCTAATACTTCGATACAATTTTTCAGTTCGTAAATATTCGGCTGAAAAAAATGACTCTCACAGTGCATCGTAATATGATTTTCAATCAATTGTTTTAACATTCTCTCTACATCCCCTGTCAATTCAAAAATGATTACATTCATTTTAAAAAAATTACCTGAACAAATTCTGAACAATTTTGACAATTAACCCAAATAATAGACAGGCGTTTGTAATTGATTTTTTGTAATGAATAAAATAAAAAAGATGTATCAAAAGTGATAATCTCACTTTTCGATACATCCTTTACTGTCACACTATAACCTAACGTGCATTTTGTAAAATTGTACGTACATCTTTTTCCTGCAACTTATTGAAGTTGCCAAAAGGTCCGTTTTCCATGGCATGTTCAACAATTTGATCGAATTTAGCATCGTCAATATCATAATCGGCTAAACGATTGGGTGCACCTAAAGATGTCCAAAATGCCGATAGACGATCAATCCCCTCATGGGCAACTTCCTCGGTTGTCTTTCCAGTTGCATCAACACCAAAGACACGTGTCGCAATACCCGCAAAGCGCTCAGGATTAACCGATACGTTTAGACGCATCCAATGTGGTTGCAAAATTGCTAAACCACCCGCATGAGGGATATCATAAATGGCAGATACGGCATGTTCAATATTGTGCGAAGCCCAATCCCCTTGGGAACCAATTGATAAAAAGCCATTTAAACCAATTGTTCCTGCTAGTAAAATCGTTTCACGTAATGTCACATTCTCTAAATCTTCGATAAGTTTAGGGGCCGTGCTAATTACTGTTCGTAATACACCTTCACACATTTCATCAGTAATGGGTGTGTTGGTTGCATTATGGAAGTATTGTTCAAAGACATGGGACATCATATCCACTATACCGTAAACTGTATGATTTTTCGGCACAGTCACTGTGTATGCTGGATTTAAAATAGAAAACTTAGGGAAGACAGCTGGGCTACCCCAACTGAATTTTTCTTCCGTTGAAGCGTTCGTAATAACCGAACCGGAATTCATTTCAGAGCCTGTTGCAGCTAAGGTTAACACTGTTCCTAACGGTAGTGCATCTTTCACAATAAATTTTCTTTTAACAATATCCCATGCGTCCCCGTCATATTTTGCCCCGGCTACTATTAATTTGGAGCAGTCAATAACAGAACCACCACCAACAGCGAGCACAAGGTCAATCCCTTCTTTTTTACAAATCTCTATGCCTAGACGAGCTGTCTCTACACGCGGATTTGGCTCAACACCGCTCAATTCAAAAATGGACTTACCCGCTTCTTGTAATTTCTCAATGACAGCATTATATACACCATTCTTTTTAATGCTACCTCCGCCATAAACAACTAGCACCTTCTGTCCGAACTGCGCTAATTCTTTCGGTAATTTTTCCAACGCATCTTCACCAAAATGTAACTTCACTGGATTATAAAATGTAAATGAATTCATGGAAATCGCCCCTTTCTAGTTGGATTTTCTCATATTTCTAGAGTAGAAAGCAAAGATTTAAGCACCATTATATGCGCGCGCATTAATCCACATATGCCCTATGTATTTTTTCAGGCACAACTCATTCATCTTGTAATCTACTGACAAACCAAAAAAATCGTCGTAACAAGTTTTGTTAAGTTTAACTTTCGTAATGGCACACAGCTTCATTCTATACAAAAAAGGGTCGCTCCAAATTGGAGACGACCCTTTTCGATAGATTAAACCCATCCGCGGAAGCGTGATGCTTCTGCAGTACGACGTACACCAACCATATATGCAGCTAAGCGCATATTGATGTTACGTGTAGTGGCTGTTGTATAAACATTTTCAAATGCTTCAACCATTTTTTTGTACAGGCGTTCTTCTACTTCTTCTTCTGTCCAGTAATAACCTTGGTTATTTTGTACCCACTCGAAGTAAGATACTGTAACACCACCTGCAGATGCTAATACATCAGGTACAAGTAAAATGCCACGCTCTGTTAAAATTTTTGTCGCTTCTGCTGTCGTTGGACCATTTGCTGCTTCTACGACAATGTTTGCTTTAATATTATGCGCATTGTCAGCAGTAATTTGGTTTTCAATTGCGGCAGGAACTAAAATATCACAATCAAGCTCTAAAAGATCTTTATTTGAAATTGTGTTTTCGAATAATGTTGTTACAGTTCCGAAGCTATCACGACGATCTAATAAGTAGTCGATATCTAAACCTTCAGGATCATGAAGAGCACCATATGCATCTGAAATACCAATTACTTTGGCACCTAAATCATTCATGAATTTAGCTAAGAAGCTACCTGCGTTACCAAATCCTTGAATAACAACGCGAGCACCTTTAATATCAATACCACGTTTTTTCGCAGCTTCTTCAATAACGATTGTTACACCTTGAGCAGTTGCACGATCGCGACCTTGAGAACCACCAAGTACAAGTGGCTTACCTGTGATGAACCCTGGAGAGTTGAATTCGTCCATACGGCTATATTCATCCATCATCCATGCCATAATTTGTGCATTTGTAAATACGTCTGGCGCAGGAATATCTTTTGTTGGTCCCACGATTTGACTTACCGCACGTACATAACCACGGCTTAGACGTTCAATCTCACCCATTGACATTTGACGTGGGTCACAGATGACACCGCCTTTACCTCCGCCATATGGTAGATCAACGATTCCACATTTCAATGTCATCCACATTGAAAGCGCTTTAACTTCCTCTTCTGAAACAGCTGGGTGGAAACGCACGCCACCTTTTGTTGGTCCTACTGCATCATTGTGCTGAGCACGGTAACCAGTAAATACTTTTGTCGTACCATCATCCATTTTAACTGGAATGCGTACTTGTAGCATACGAAGCGGTTCTTTCAGTAATTCATACATTGCTTCGTCATAGCCTAGTTTATTAAGAGCATCTTGAATAACATCTTGAGTTGATGTGAACAGATTTAAGTTTTCAGACATATTAAATCGCCTCTTTGTTTTTATAATGATAGTATATCGGCATCATTGTAACACACTTCCGAAATAAAATGTGAACATTTTGTTAAAGTTTAAATACTTTTTCAATTTGAGCAATTGACCAATCTAAATCTTCTTGAGAAATAACTAATGGTGGTGCAAAACGAATAACTGTATCATGTGTTTCTTTACATAATAAGCCTAATTCTTTTAACTTTTCACAATATGGACGCGCTGCCTCTGTTAATTCCATACCGATAAATAAACCACGACCACGAACTTCCTTAATGATTGGGTTGTTAATTTCACGTAATTTCCCTTTGAAATATTCACCTAGTTCTTGTGAACGCTCTGCTAATTTTTCATCTAATAAAACTTTAATAGATGCGATAGAAACAGCACAAGCTAAAGGGTTACCTCCGAAAGTTGAACCATGAGAACCTGGGTTGAAGACACCTAAAATATCACGATTTGCAGCTACACAAGAAATTGGGAATACACCGCCGCCTAATGCTTTTCCTAAAATGTACATATCAGGCTCTACTTCTTCCCAATCACAAGCAAACATTTTACCTGTACGAGCTAATCCTGCTTGAATTTCATCTGCAATAAATAACACATTGTTTTCACGGCATAGTTCACGAGCTGCTTTTAAGAAACCTTCTGGTGGTATAACGATACCAGCTTCCCCTTGAATTGGCTCAAGTAAAAATGCTGCTGTATTTGGTGTAATTGCAGCTTTTAACGCTTCTAAATTACCATAATCTACAAGTTTAATGTTAGGTAACATCGGTCCAAAACCGCGGCGATATTCTTCATCAGACGATAAAGATACTGCTAGCATCGTACGCCCGTGGAAGTTTCCATTACAAGCGATTAGTTCTGCTTTGCCTTCTTCAACACCTTTTACATCATAAGCCCAACGACGAGCTGCTTTAAATGCAGTTTCCACTGCTTCTGCACCCGTATTCATAGGTAAAACCATTTGTTTATTTGTTAATTTTCCTACAAGCTCATACCATTCACCTAAGTTTTCACTGTAAAATGCACGAGAAGTTAATGTTACTTTATCAGCTTGTTCTTTTAATGCAGCAATAATTTTTGGATGACGATGTCCCTGATTTACTGCAGAATATGCTGATAACATATCTAAGTATTTGTTTCCTTCTGGATCTTTAACCCAAGCACCTTCAGCCTCTGCAATAACGATTGGCAGTGGATGATAGTTTGCAGCACCATAATTTTGTGTTTGTTCAATAACTTGTTGTGATTTTGTCATAAAGCACTCTCCCTACTAACTCATAATAAAAATCTATGAAAGATAAGACTGCCTAGTAGAGCTGAAAAAGGACTATATAATAGAAACAAAAAATATTTGTTGACCTTCATATGGTTAAATCGCGCACCTCGTAGAATTTATTTTCTACGAGGTGTGCTAACTTTTTCTACTTACTAGAACAGTCTATCTTTGAACATGTGGTGTCGTCCCACATTAAAATCAGTAAAAATTAAAGCATTTCTGAAGTTGTTTTTGCTTGCATATGAAGTTGTAGGTAGTCTGGGCCACCAGCTTTTGAGTCAGTACCAGACATGTTGAAACCACCAAATGGTTGGTAACCAACGATAGCACCTGTACAACCACGGTTGAAGTATAAGTTACCAACGTGGAAATCTTCACGCGCTTTTTCTAGGTTCATACGATTATTTGTAATAACCGCACCTGTTAAGCCGTATTCTGTGTCGTTTGCAATTTCAATCGCTTCATCGAAATCTTTTGCTTTTGCAATTGCTACAACTGGTCCGAAAATTTCTTCTTTCATGATGCGAGCAGAAGGATCTACGTCTGCAAACACTGTTGGGTTGATGAAGTAACCAACAGAATCATCTGCTGTACCACCTGCTACAAGGCGTCCTTCTTTTTTCCCGATTTCAATGTATTCAGTAATTTTATTGAAAGCTGCTTGGTCGATTACTGTTGCCATGAAGTTGCTGTTGTCAGCTGGGTCACCGATTGTTAATTCATTAGTAAGCTCTGCTACACGGTTCACTACTGTGTCATAAACATCTTCTACGATAACAGCACGAGAGCATGCCGAACATTTTTGACCTGAGAAGCCGAAAGCTGATTTTACAATTGATTGTGCTGCAAGCTCTAAGTCTGCTTCTTTATCGACTACAATTGTATCTTTACCGCCCATTTCAGCGATAACGCGTTTAATCCAAATTTGACCTTCGTTATGTGTTGCTGCACGTTGGTTAATACGTAAACCAACATCACGAGAACCAGTGAAGCTGATAAAGCGCGTTTTCGGATGATCAACTAAGTAATCACCAACTTCTGCACCAGAACCTGGTACGTAGTTAACAGCACCTGCTGGTAATCCTGCTTCTTCTAAAACTTCGATAAATTTATATGCAACAACTGGTGTAGTTGAAGCTGGCTTTAATAATACTGTATTCCCTGTTACTAAAGCTGCTACTGTAGTACCAGCCATAATTGCGAATGGGAAGTTCCATGGTGAAATAACGATACCGATTCCTAATGGGATGTAATCATAACGGTTGTATTCGCCTGGGCGACTTTCTACTGGTTGGCCGTCTTTAATACGTAACATTTGGCGACCATAGTATTCTAAGAAGTCAATTGCTTCCGCTGTATCTGCATCCGCTTCATTCCAAGGTTTACCTGCTTCTTTTGTCAATAATGCTGAAAACTCATGTTTACGACGACGGATAATTGCCGCTGCTTTGAATAACACATCAGCGCGAATCGCTGGGTCTACTTTTTTCCATGTTTTAAATGTTTCGTCAGCTACTTGCATTGCTTTTTCAGCTAATTCTCTGCTTGCTTTTGAAACGCGACCAATCACCTGTGTTTTTTTTGCTGGGTTATATGAAACGATTTTATCTTCTGTAGTAATGCGCTCTCCACCAATAATTAATGGATAGTCTTGACCTAAATAACTTTCAACTTTATTTAATGCCTCTAAATATGCGTTGTAATTTGCCTCTTGAGAAAAATCTGTAAATGGTTCATGTTTGTATGGAATCATACTATATCCTCCTTTTGTGAGCTGTAAATATTTAGTATGCAAAAACTATTGACGCAAAATATTTTTGCGTATAAAATATTCTTACACTTATTATAATGCAAAATTTCGTTGCATATTTCAAGTAAAAAATTTTTGAGGTGCACATTTTATGAATAATTCTGAACCATTACTACCCTTTTATGAGTTTATTGCAACTAATGTATCCGTTGGTATACATGCGATTGACGTAACGGGTAAAACAATTATCTATAATTCAAAAATGAAAGAAATCGAAGGATTTCATTTTGATGAATTAGCAGATCGTTCAATTATTGAATTGTTTTCCTTCCGTCAACATGAAAGTACTTTAATGCGGGTGTTACAAACCGGTTTACAAGAAATGAATGTGAAACAAACCTATTGGAATAAAAACGGCCATGAAATTACAACCATTAATGATACATTCCCTCTTTTTAAAAATAATCAATTGATTGGTGCGATTGAATTCGCACGTGATATCACATCTTTAGAAAAATTAGTCTATCAGCCGCTACGACGATATGGTGAACCTTTAACTTTTGATATGATTACAGCAGTATCTGAAGCAATGCAACAAGTTATTGTCAACGCTAAAAAAGCGGCGGCGGTAAAATTACCTGTTTTACTTATCGGTGAATCTGGTACAGGCAAAGATTTAGTTGCAGAAGGTATTCATCATGCAGCTTCTACTGATCCAGAAGCCTTTGTTACATTATTTAGTCGACGTTCGGCAAAATCAGTGCTCGATAAGGTGCAGGAACTTTTACAAGATGATAAAGCCTATACTTTTTTCTTCGAACGTATTGATTTTTTAAGTCTTCCAATTCAGGAACAGTTACTTGAGTTATTACAGTCATTACCACCATCCAAATATATGCTAATCGGTAGTGTCGGCAGTGACCCAATTACACTTATTGCAGAAAATAAGCTGTCTAAATCTCTCTATTATTTCTTTGCAACAATGTCCATTACTATTCCAAATTTAACAGATCGCAAAGAAGATATTTTACCGTTCGTGGCAGATTATTTTAGTCGTCATCGTGAGCGATTTGCGTCAAATGTGGCAGAACTTGCACCGGATGTCCAAGCATTATTCTTACAATATGATTGGCCAGGAAACTTAAAGGAACTCGAACTATTGCTAGATGAAATCGTTTCGTTTATGACAACAGAATCAACCGTTACGTTTGATTTACTACCTGTTCATTTTCGATTTAAAGTGCAAAGCCAAGACACATCTGACCATGAACCTGAATTTTTCATGTTCCACCAGCAAAACGATGTCATGCCTCTCGATGCTTATTTACGAGAAGCCGAATCCTATTATGTGCAAAATGTCTTAAATCTATATGAAGGCAATATAACAAAGGCTGCTGGTGCTCTCGGTATGAGCCGACAAAACCTGCAATATCGCATACGGAAGATGAAAAAGGGCTAAATCATAAAAAATAAAAAACGAGGATGCCTTCACATGAAAGCATCCTCGTTTTTTAATGTCCTGACTGTTCGATCCAGTCCTGTAATTTATCTTTTAAGGAATTAAAACCATTCGCATCGGATTCATCCACTCGATCCTGTAATGATTTTCGGGGTGGTGCGTCTTTTTTTCTTGCTGCTGGGCGCTCTTGTAAGGCACGAATCGATAAACTAATTTTTTCGGCCGCTTCATCGATTTCAAGTACCTTAACTTCAACCTCTTGCCCAACTGATAAAAACTCACTGACGTCTTTTACAAAGCCGTACGTAATTTCAGAAATATGCACGAGCCCTTGTGTATCGTCATCAAGTGCTACAAATGCACCGTACGGTTGAATACCTGTAACTTTTCCGGTCAATACGTCTCCTAATTCATATTTTTTTGCCATAACCTTTGCCCACTTTCTATATGTTTGCTACGTATATATCACGATAAATTATAACATACGTCAATAAGTGGGGCAAAAAATCATCCCATCAATCCATGATTGCTGTGATACGATAATAACCTTCCTCTGATTTTGAAAACTTGATGAGGAACTGCCTTCCGTACTTTTCCTGATTGCCTATAGCAACACGAGCAGCGACGGTAGGAAAAATTCCATTATATTCGCCTAGCTGACTAAAAACATCAAGACTCTGTATCGTTTGTAACATACTTGCATCCACTTCGGCATCTGGTGTTAATAAAGCATTTTGCACTGCCTTATCGTCAATGGTCACAGCATATAAGTAAAGTGAGGCAATATTGATTGGGTGTAGTTGATTGATGATTGCTTCATCATTATTGTTTTTATATTGTTCATATATTCCTTTTATTTGTGCAATACGAGACTCATTCATATCGACAACATTAAAGTCACTGTCGTTAATAGTACCTGCTGTTTCTTGCCGTGTCTGTAAAAGTATTGTCCAGATATCATAAGGTTCAAGTTGTGATAATGTAGCGGAGTGCTGCATTTGCTGTAATTCTCCTAAAATAGTAGCAGCGGTCTTTTGCATTACTTCACCATACTTTCCACTAGCTACTTCCTCTAAAAATTTCATATAGTCCTGATGAGGTTGCCCGTCATTTGCTATGGCAGGATATTGTTTTGTACCTAGCAATAATACCACCCACGTATTTTTATAGGTTTCTTCTAAAAGCTTGTAATCAAGAGAACTAGCATTTACATCTGCAAGTAATGTACGTTCCATTATTTTAAGTGAGCGCGCCGTTTCTTCTCGCGTATATCGTAAGTCATCTGCCAATAATAAGTAACCCATTTTTAAATATTCGAAATACCCGAAAACGTCCGGATGTAATTGGTTGATATACTGCGGAGCAAATTCCCCATTGATTGGATTTGCTTTAAAATAAAACACGCCATTTCCATCCGTTTTCAACTCCATATATTGATTATTTGCCGCTTCAATAATAGCTTGTAAATTAGATGGATATTGTTTTACATCATCTTTTTCTTTTAATTGCTGTTGGTAAGGCTCAAGAAGCTTGCTATAAAAACGCTCCAATTCCTCTACAGAAATAACGTAGTTACTATAAACGGCAAACGATTCCTCAAAACTTAAATTTCTAAAAGTTTCTATCTTTTCTACCGCCCGCTTAGGAGTCATTAACCGATTCATTATATTTTCTTCCATAATTTCCACATAGTTCTCATCCGTTAATTTCAAATGCAAATTAGTCGTAAGATAAAAATCTAACATTGAATTTGCGTTTTTAATAAAATCAAAGGCTTCTAGCTCATCTTTGGTCACTTTTAATTCCTTTCTAATATCCTCCTTTTTACTATTAAATTTTTTCGTTAGGTAATCTGCTATCTCTTCCTCAACTGCCTTTTCAACAGGCACATCTTGTGTTACTTCACTGTGTGTATTTTCCTGTTGATTCAATGTATAAAACGATACTAAGAGACCAATTAGCAACACACTTGCAACGCTTGCTATCCATACTGCTGGCTTCTGCCATTTTACGGCTTGTTTTTGTTGTGCGGTAATCGATTGCTTCGGCAGTGCTTCTTCTTTTTCTTCTTCCATTTGCTTGAAAACATTGTCGGGATTTAATTGAGGTTCCATTCGGTCGTATGATTTTTTCAACAGTGCCATGCGCTTGTCAAATTGTTGATCATCCATTCTCAACACTCCCTTCCTGTGTCAAAGCTACTTTAAGTTTTTCTTTTGCCCGCAATATGCGTACTTTGACAGTGGATAACGAAATGCCAAGTACCTCGGCAATTTCCTCATACTTCAACTCATGAAAATAATACAAGACGAGCGGATAGCGATATTTTTCATCAAGCGCTTGAATTCTATGATGCAATACACGGTCTTCCTCAAAATTAAGGACATGCTTTTCAGCTGAAGGACTTGGGGCTTGTCGCTGCGCGCTTAACAGCTCCTCCTTTGCTTGTTCACGTCGCTCTTTTCGATAATAATCACGGGTAGCATTAAGTGTGACTTTATAAAGCCATGTCGTAAATCGATCCTGCTTAAATTGATGTAAAAAACGGTATAGCTTGACAAAAACTTCTTGTGAAACATCCGCTAAATCACTACTATGTACGCCACATTGAAAAGCAAATTTTTCAACTGTTCGCTGATGGATGCGAATTAGTTCAATATAAGCTTCTTTATCACCCTGTTGTGCTCGCTCGATTAATTCCGTTTCATTCACTCGTTATCCCTCCTTTTCTATGTAACGACCTATTCTTCCTAATTGTTACAATTTTAATTGTAACTGGATAGCTTGAGAAAATCGCTAGAATTGATAGTAAATCATGCATTTCGTTTAAAGAATTCTAGTTGTAGTAAGACTTTGGGGCGTAAAAAGTATTTATAATCAATTTTCAGAAATTTGCCTTGTGTTATGCCATATTTGCGGTAAAATAGAACTTTAGTATAAGGAGGCTTTATTTTCGTGTCATCTAGAGATCAATTTTCAACAAAAATTGGATTTATTTTAGCTGCTGCTGGTAGCGCCATAGGATTAGGCGCTATTTGGAAATTCCCCTATATGGCGGGAACCAACGGCGGAAGTGTATTTATTTTATTATTTATTTTATGTACATTTTTCATCGGTTTGCCGGTGTTAATTGCAGAATTTATGATTGGACGTCGTGGGCAAAAGGATGCTGTAACATCGTTCAAACAACAAGCCCCAGGAAAACCATGGTTTTTAATAGGATGGGGCGGCATGATTATTGCGGGTTTAATACTATCCTTCTATAGTGTAGTAGGTGGTTGGATTTTAAGTTATTTAGGACGTTCATTAACGTTTCAATTAACGAGCGATGGTCATAACGGGAATTATGCTGATTTGTTTGGCAATATTATCTCTAGCCCATTTGAAGCTGTACTTGTGCAAGGGTTATTTTTACTGTTAACGATTGCTATCGTATCTGGAGGTATTAAAGGTGGGATTGAAAAAGCAAGTACGTGGATGATGCCACTACTATTTATTTTCTTTATTGTGTTAGTAATCCGTTCCTTAACACTTGATGGTGCAATGGAAGGCGTAAAATTTATGTTTGTACCTGACTGGTCTTACTTAAATGCTGAAACATTTTTAAAAGCGCTTGGACAAGCATTCTTCTCCTTAAGTGTTGGTATAGCTGTTATGATTACGTACGCATCGTATCTCCCTAAAACCGAAAAAATCGGTAATTCAGCCATTAATGTAGCATCTATGAATATTATTATTTCGCTTCTTGCAGGTTTAGTTATTTTCCCAGCTGTATTCGCGCTAGGCTATACACCCGACCAAGGGCCAGGGCTTGTTTTTATTATCTTACCTGCTGTTTTTGAGCAATTGCCACTTGGGGGCCTATTCTTAACGATTTTCTTTATTCTTTTACTGTTTGCTACAGTGACTTCTTCGATTTCAATGTTAGAAATTGTAGTAGCTATCGCCATTGGAGACAAACCCGACAAGCGTAAAAAAATCGCATGGATTGGTGGACTTATTATTTTCATCTTCGGAATTCCGAGTGCCCTATCTTTCGGTATTCTATCAGATGTCAAAATATTAGATCGTTCCATTTTTGATTTTGTAGACTTTATTACAAATAGTGTCGGCATGCCAATCGGTGCCTTACTGATTTCTATTTTTGCAGGCTATTATTATACAAAGGATATTTCTCGTAAAGAGCTTGCTTCCTCAAGTCTACTGTTTAACACTTGGTATATTTTAATTCGTTATGTGTCACCTATTGCGATTTTGCTTATTTTTATCCAAGGTATTTTGCCGTTATTTCAATAAGAAAGTGAGGTTGTCTAAAAACAGAAGACAACCTCACTTTTATAAGGAAGCAGCTTTCGTGCAATCATTTGCACACAAACCTTTCCAATAAAAAAACACTATATGTCGATTTAAATAATACATTTTGCTTCAAACTTAATGGCCAGTAGTTTATATGAAATGGCAACACAATCTTCAATTGGAATCCACTGTTCAAACGAGTGCTCGTAAGTTTCTTGAATGACCTTCGCAAGAGCAGATGGGTCATCAATACTTTGTAGTGCTGCAACAACATCTGCTGTTTCTGTATCATAATGCTCAGCACCTAAGTGGAAAGGATCCCACTCTGCTAGCAGATGCACGGCTGTTCGATTCATTTTTATATTATCCAAAATACTCACCTATTATCCTTTAATCTTAATAGGTATGATACCATAGTAAAAAAAAAGAAAAGAGGGATTTGCTTGTCGATTTTCGATCAAACTTTAAATCGTCGTTGTACTAACTCAGTAAAATGGGACGCAATGGAGAAAATTTATGGATTAAGCGATACAACAGAAATATTACCAATGTGGATAGCGGACATGGACTTTGCTCCACCTTCTGCAGTTGCAGCAGCACTGCAAAAACATGCTAAAGAGGCGATTTTTGGCTATAGCTATGTAGGCGAAGAAGCAAAACAAGCGATTGTAGATTGGCAAAAAAGCCGATACAATTGGCACATTGAGCAAGAAGCCATTTCTTTCAGCCACGGTGTCGTATCAGCTTTGGCAAATATTTTGACTGCACTGACTCAACAAGGCGATAAAGTGCTTATTTCTACTCCCGTCTATCCGCCATTTTTTAATATCCCTAAAAGTAATGGCCGTGAAGTGGTTACTTGCCCTTTAGTCGAGCAAGATGGAACATTTGTCTATGATTTTGAGGCTTTTGAACAGGCACTTGCCCAAAACGTTAAAGCATACATATTGTGTAACCCACATAATCCAGGAGGCTATGTATGGGACGAAGCTACATTAAAAGAAATTATTCGATTATGTGCAAAATATGATGTGCTCATTATTTCAGACGAAATTCATGCTGATTTAATGTTAGATGGTGCACAACATACTCCGCTTGCAAAACTAGCAGGAGATGAAATTAATCGTGTTATTACCTGTATGGCACCGACTAAAACATTTAATCTTGCAGGAATTCAAGTTGCTTATATTATTACGACAGATAAGAAAAAGCAGGTGCTTTTAGAGGCGGTTAATATGGCTTGCGGGCAAGGTTCATTGAATAGCTTTGCTCCTGTAGCACTGCAAGCAGCCTACACAGAAGGATTACCATGGCTAGAAGAGTTACTTCTTTATATTTCCAATAATATGAATTATGTTATAGCCGAGTTAACGCAATTGCCAGGCATACACATTGCAAAGCCTCAAGGTACGTACTTATTGTGGATTGATTGCCGCCAACTAGGTCTCAATGAAAAAGAATTAATGCAACGTTTGCTTGAAGTTGGAAAACTTGCACTAGAACCTGGTTCAAAATATGGTGAAGAAGGTCGTGGCTTCCTGCGCATGAATGTAGCTTGCTCATTTGATACGGTAAAAGATGCCGTTGCTCGTTTTAAGCTCGCATTGTCATAGTGCCAGTCACTCACACAATTGTGAATTTTCAAGCTATGGCTTACACTGTGCCTGCTGTCGGGATGTATATAAAAAGACTATAGACTAACTCGGGAAATCTCAAGTTTGTCTATAGTCGGAGGCACTCTTTTGCAGAGTGCTTTTTTTAATTGTGTCTATTGTTGGTGCTGTTTCTCTCAGCTAAAATACGTGCTTCGATTTCCTTAGATTTTAATTCCTGCTTTTTAGAAATTTTACGGAAAATCATAAATACGCCTATACATAAAATAAGCATAATTAAAAATTCAAAAGCTGCTGGAATATACGCTGATTTATCTTCTGGGAAATATAAAAATTGATACATCAAATGTTCCATATTTTCTACACGTCCTTACAATAATTATTCAAAAACTGTAATTGACTCGATTTTCACATCTTCAACAGGTTTATCACGGAAGTCTTTTTCTACTTCAGCAATTTTATCAACGATATCCATACCTTCTACAACATGACCAAATACAGAATGTTTATGGTCTAACCATGGTGTTCCACCATTTTGTGCATATGCCTCAATAATTTCTTCTGGGAAACCAGCACCTTGTAATTGGCGAAGCATATCACTTGGAAGATGCTTCATTTGTACGATAAAGAATTGAGAACCATTTGTGTTTGGACCAGCATTTGCCATTGATAATGCACCACGCAGGTTAAATAATTCATCAGAAAACTCATCTTCAAATGAGTTACCCCAAATTGACTCTCCACCCATACCTGTACCAGTAGGGTCACCGCCTTGAATCATAAAATCTTGAATAACACGATGGAAAATAATACCATCATAATAACCTGATTTTGCATGCCCTAAGAAGTTTTCAACTGTTTTTGGTGCTTGTTTTGGGAACAATTTAATTTTTAATGCACCTAACGTTGTTTTCATTTCTACTAGTACTTCGCCTTCTTGTACTTCAGTTGTTAATTGTGGAAACATTGGAGTCTCTCCTTTAAATGTAAATTTCAGTTTCAACGAAAATGATTATACCTTATCATTTCTGACCTCATATTAGTCTAACATACTTCCTAGCTGTTTTCTCCATCAAAGTATTGACGAATTTTGCAATTTTACAATCGTTTAGTCAATTATGTTTGTGAAAATCTAGAAACTTCTGTGTAGTAACAATGGTAGTATAACCCAAAATCATGTTGGAATGACAGACGACCTCAAGGCAATTGTTATTTTGTAATTTAGTATTGTGTAAATAGGTCTGAACGAGTATTTGGAATACATCCAAAATATGCTATTCTGATGAAAGACTTATTTTCAAAGTTGGAGGCATATATGAAAAAAGTTTTTGGTTTTATTATTGTAACGCTATGTTTACCTACCATTTGGTGGATTGGTACAAATATACGAGCAGAGCTGAGTACAGCACAAGCCCACGAACAACAAATTCAGAAGAAAATTGAGGTTCCCGAAGTACAGGTACAGCTTCCTGTCACATTAGTTGATCAGAACGGCCAAACCTTTAGTGAGGAATATGTCGAATGGCGACAACCTTTAACTTTACAAGAAATTCCACAAATTGCCCAGGAAATTTTTATTGCTAGTGAGGATGCAGACTTTTATAATCATGTCGGCTTCGATCTTAGCGCTATCCTACGCGCGGTGGTTGCTAACTCAAACACCAATTCAGCTTCACAAGGAGGCAGTACCATTACCCAACAGCTTGTTCGTATGCGTTATTTATCTGATGAAAAAACATACGAAAGAAAACTAACAGAGCTATTTTATGCCTATGAACTTGAAAAGAAATACGATAAAGATGCCATTTTAACGATGTATTTAAATGAATCCTATTTTAGCAATCAAGTTTATGGAATAGGTAGTGCAGCAAGCTATTATTTTCAAAAACCTATCCAAGAATTATCGATTGCACAGATAGCGTTTATTTCAGCTATCCCTAACAATCCTTCTCTTTATAACCCTTTAAAACATTTTGATGATACCAAGGCAAGACAAGAACGTCTACTTGATACACTCGCGACAAGTGGTGTTATTACAAAAGAAGATGCAGTGACGTATAAAGCAGAACCAATTACTTTAAATGTTAAGAACAAGGTACAAAGCTATCCGATGTATAGTACTTACGTTCTTCAAGAGTTACGCTGGCTAGTAGCCGAGAAGGAAGGCTATACAGATCGACTGCTCAACACGCAAAGTGAAGAAGAAAAGAAAACTATTCAAGCACAACTAGACAATCGACTTAATACTTTATATCAGAATGGTTTAACTATTTATACTGCACTGGATCCAACTAAACAGAATCATGATGAAGAGCGCATAACTGCTATTTTAGGCAATGGCCAATTACAGGCGGCGGGTGCTGTTATTAACAATTCATCTCGTGAAGTCGTCAGCCTCTATGCTGGAAAAAATTACGAAAAGTTTGATTATCATCGAGCCTATCAAGGTCCGCGACAGCCAGGGTCAGCCTTTAAGCCACTTGCTGTCTATGCACCCTATTTTGAAACAACAACTCATACGCCAGACTCCATTGTCAATGGTGGGCGCTATTGTGTCGGTTCTTTTTGTCCTCAAAATTATGGAGGATATAACTACGGTGATGTGACAATTCATACAGCATTCCGGAATAGTTACAATACGTCCGCTCTTCGCATTTTTAACGCTGTGGGGGTAGATACAGCTTTCAGTTATCTTGATCGCTTCCATTTCCGTTCCATGGTGGCAAAGGATCATACTTACGCAGCTTCATTAGGTGGATTAACATATGGCGTCACTGCTCTTGAACTTGCAGATGCCTATACAAGCTTTATCGATGGCTCTTATGTGCTAGCCCACAGTATTCGAAAAGTAACAGCTAATGATGGCACTGAGCTATATAGTTGGGACAAGGCACGTGACCAGATTTGGTCGCCTAAAACCGTAAAATATATGCGTGGTCTGCTTGCAGAAGTTGTCTCAAATGGTACGGGGCAAGGGGTTTATAGCAATAGTAGCTATGTTGGGGCTAAAACAGGTACGACAAATGATTACCGTGATTATTGGCTAGCTGGTTTAAATGACCAATATACCGCTGCCGTGTGGCTTGGCTATGATAAACCACAGCCAATGGAAAAACTAGAAGCGTACAAAATTCATCACAAACTCTTTAATGTTTTACTAGAGTAACTTTCTATTAGTGTATCAGCGCCAATTGTTTCGGTGAATTGTTTCGGTGACTGGCACTAGCATAAAAAACCCACTTCGTTTTCTGCAGGCACATTATCAGCCTTCGCAGGAGTCAAAGTGGGTTTTTACTTAGAAAAAATTCAGAATTGTTTGGGTGACTGGCACTTTATTTGGCAAATGGGAGACTTGCTAGTACGCCGTTGTACAATTTTAAAATGACATAAACTAATAACGAGAATAGTAATGTCCACATGAAAAGCTCAAATATAAGTAATCCAATTGTTCCACCCATAGACATATAAAGGCTCATTTTATAAATACGATAAATAAAATATATAAAGACCGTTAATACAAAAATACCTGCCAATACATAGATAGATTGAATTGCAAAGGCAGAACACATTGCACCAATAAATAAAATGACGTAGCCTCCACGTGCTTGACTCACAGCAGCCCCTTCATTGTCCTTCGAAAAAAACAACATTCCTAGTTCATGAATTGTTTCACCAACTAGTTTGAGTGCTGAAAAAGCCATAAAAAAGATAAGCGCAAACACAATGAGTAACAATACACGTAATTCAAAATCTGACAAAAATTCTCGCATTCCAGAATAAACACCGATTGCTTGAAACAACTGTAATGCTTCACCTACGGCATACATGCCGAACGTTAAACTAAATAATAAAATTGTAATTAATGGTAAATAACCATATATGTAAGGGTTCCTCATAAAAAATTTTTTTCCTCTGTTTTTTTTGATAACTTCCTATTTATAATATAGCTAAAATTCTCCTTGTATCCAAGCTAAATCCTACGAGTCGATATGCATTCCCTACAAAAGTACGTTATAATTATTACACTTACCTGCATAAAGGAGGATTTTTTTGTTACAAGTACTCTATATTTTCATCCCGATGCTTGCTGCAATTTTTGTGCCTTTTATATATAAAAGCATTAAAAATATTCACACAGGCTGGTTTGTTCTTGCAGTACCTGCTACACTCGCCGTGATTTATGCTACTTATATAGCGAGAGTTGCGCAAGGCGAAGTATTTTATGATGGAATTCCATGGATACCATCACTTGATATTTCTGTTGTATCTTATTTAGACGGACTTAGTTTATTATTTTCATTACTAATTACTGGAATTGGCTCACTTGTTGTGCTTTACTCCATTTTCTACTTAGATAAACATAAAGAAAAACTACATAATTTTTATGTTTACTTATTACTATTTATGTCCGCTATGCTCGGTGTTGTACAATCAGACCATTTAATTACTTTGTACTTTTTCTGGGAATTAACATCTATTTCATCGTTCCTATTGATTGGTTATTGGTACACACGCGATGCTTCTCGCTTCGGTGCACTAAAATCGATGATGATTACCGTTTTTGGCGGCTTAATGATGTTAGGAGGATTTATCCTTCTTTATTTAATGGGTGGAACATATTCAATCCGTGAACTTATTGCAATGGCACCAAACTTAGTGCAACATCCGTTATTCATTTGGGCCCTTATATTATTGCTGTTTGGGGCGTTTACGAAATCTGCACAATTCCCATTCTATATTTGGTTACCGGATGCAATGGAGGCTCCGACACCTGTCAGCGCATATCTTCACTCTGCAACAATGGTAAAAGCAGGTATTTACTTAGTTGCTCGCTTTACACCGATTTTTGCAGCTTCTGAACTTTGGATTTGGCTTGTTACAGGAGTTGGTCTGCTAACGCTCTTCTGGGGTTCGTTCTTTGCAGTAAAGCAAACCGATTTAAAAGGTATTCTTGCCTTTTCTACTGTCAGTCAGCTTGGGCTAATTATGTCATTACTAGGAGCTGGTGCAGTTGCATTTCATGTAAATGGAGCAGCAGATTCAATGTTTAAATATGCAGCTTTTGCAGCCATTTTCCACTTGATTAACCATGCAACATTTAAAGGTAGCTTATTTATGATTGCTGGGATTATCGATCATGAAACAGGTACACGCGATATACGTAGACTTGGCGGATTAATGAGCATCATGCCTCTTAGTTTTACGGTTGCGGCGATCGGTAGTTTTTCAATGGCAGGATTACCACCATTTAATGGCTTCCTAAGTAAGGAAATGTTTTTAACAGCTATGTTATCACTTCAGAATTTCGAATTTTTCGGCTTTGATACATGGGGCGTGCTGTTCCCAATTGTTGCTTGGATTGCGAGTATTTTTACGTTTATTTATAGCTTTTACTTTGTTTGTAGAACATTTACAGGAAAATATAAACCAGAACTTTACGCTCATAAACCACACGAAGCTCCGATAGGCATGCTTATATCGCCGATGATTTTAGCATCATTAGTGGTGATTATTTTCTTCATTCCGAATCTTATTGGTGATACGTTTGTGAAGCCGGCTGTACAAGCTATTCAGCCGTTTTTATATAATGCACCTGAAGATATCAACATTCACGTGTCAGCTTGGCATGGCGAAATTACACCAGAATTAGTTATGACAATAGGCATTGTTATTATAGGTGTCTTATTATTTGTTGCCTTACCTAAATGGCAAGGCATCTACAAGCTATTCCCGCGTGCTCTTACGTTCAATAATGCCTATGACCAAATGATGCTTGCTTTAGATGTAGGGTTAAATCGTGTATCACGTCTTTATATGACAGGGTCTATGCGTCACTATCTACTGTATATGTTTAGTGGCATCACAGCGATTTCAATTGGAACCTTATTTGTAAAAGATGCCTTTTCACTATCTTTTGAAGGTACAGCACCAATTCGCTCATACGAACTAATTTTAATTGTCGTGTTAATGATTGGAACAGCGATCACAATTTTTGCAAAATCACGACTGACAGCAATTATTGGACTAGGCTCTGTCGGTTATACTGTTGCATTATTCTTTGTTATTTTTAATGCACCTGATTTAGCGTTAACTCAACTAGTTATTGAAACCATTTCGGTTGCGTTATTTTTATTGGCGTTTTATCATCTTCCGAAGCTTGGCAAGCGCGAAGAACGCATGCGCTTTCAATTAAATCGGGCGATTATTTCAATCGCAGTTGGTGTGATGGTGACACTTATCGCATTATCTGCACATTCGCAAAAACTTGTGCCGACCATCTCAAAATATTATGAAGAAACCGTTTATTCTAAAGCGGGTGGCGGTAATATTGTCAATGTGATTTTAGTAGACTATCGTGGCTTTGATACATTATTTGAAATTACAGTATTAGGTATTGCAGGTATGGCAATTTTAGCAATGATTAAGCTGCGTATGAATAGAAAGGAGAAACCACATGAAAACAAATGATGTGATTATACAATTTACAGCTAAAATTGTATTCTTCATTATTTTCTTCTTCTCCATTCATATCTTCCTAGCTGGTCATTATACACCCGGTGGCGGCTTTGTCGGGGGGCTTTTAACATCCAGTGCCATTGTACTGTTAGTCCTTGCCTTTGATTTAAATACAGTGCGAAATGTTTTACCGATAAACTACACGTATTTAACGGCTACGGGCTTATTATTGGCATTTGCGACAGCCGCATTCCCGATGTTTTTAGGAAAACCATTTTTTACACATTTCTTTGATTATTTCGAATTGCCGCTTCTAGGTAAGCAGTCTTTGCACACAGCAATGCTGTTTGACAGCGGTGTTTACTTGGTTGTTGTTGGCGTTACGATGACCATTATTCAAACGATTGGAGAGGATGAATAATGGAAATAATTATGGCGTTTGTCATTGGCTTTCTGTTTATGGCAGCGGTTTATTTAATATTATCGAAAAGCTTATTACGCATTATTATTGGTACGGGACTTTTAAGCCATGGTGCCCATTTACTTATTTTAACAATGGGTGGATTAACAGGTGAGGCACCCCCTGTTTTAAAAGAAGGAGCCAAAACGTTTGCTGATCCTTTACCACAGGCATTGATTTTAACTGCGATTGTTATTAGCTTCGGGGTAACGGCTTTCTTCCTAGTACTTGCCTATCGCTCCTATCAAGAGCTTGAGACAGATGATATTAGCTTAATGAGAGGAAGTGATGAGGATGAATAACTTCCTTTTACTGCCGATTATCATTCCGTTCTTCTTCGGTATGATTTTAATGTTTGGGCAAAAAAATTTAAAATACCAGCGTTCGTTTGCTTTACTGGGCATCCTACTTGCTTTTGTTTCAGCCGTTTCGCTCTTACTAAAAGTTAAAAATGATGGCATTCAGAAAGTCACGTTTGGCAATTGGCCAGTACCATACGGTATTACAATGGTTTCTGATATGATGTCAGCACTGTTAGTAACTACATCATTACTCATTGCATTTTTTGTTGTCTGGTACGGCTTTGGCTCTATTACAAAAGAGCGTGAACGCTTTTTCTATTACCCTGGTATGATGTTTATTTTAACTGGTGTAAATGGTGCCTTTACGACAGGAGATATTTTCAACTTATTTGTATTCTTTGAAGTACTCTTAATGGCGTCGTATTTACTCATTGTGCTAGGTGGAGAAAAAGGACAACTGAAAGGCTCCATTAAATATATTTTAATTAATGTTATTTCTTCTGCTTTGTTTGTTATTACGGTAGCCTACCTTTACTCAGTTGTGGGTACACTAAATATGGCAGACATCGCAGTAAAGATTAGCGATATTCATCAGCCAGGTATTATAACCGTAATTGCTGTTTTGTTTTTAATGGTTTTTGGACTAAAAGCAGCCATATTCCCACTTTACTTCTGGCTTCCAACTTCTTATGCTGCTGCACCTATTCCTGTGTTAACACTTTTCGGTGCACTGCTTACTAAAGTTGGCGTTTATGCGATTACGCGCACATACACATTATTTTTTGTACACGATTTATCGTATACACATGATTTACTAATGGTGCTAGCCATTGGAACAATTATTGCTGGCTGTATCGGCGCACTAGCCTATTTCGATGTCAAGCTCATTATTATTTACAACATCGTGATTGCAGTAGGTGTCATTTTGTTTGGTGTTTCCCAAATGAATGAAATGGCGCTAAAGGGCGCAATGTTCTATTTGATACATGACATGCTTATAAAAGCAGCCCTCTTTATGTTAATTGGTATTGTCATCTACATTACCGGTACATCAGATTTACGTAAAATGGGCGGTCTTATGAAAACATATCCTACTCTTGGATGGTTCTATTTAATTGCTGCCTTTGGTTTAGCTGGGATTCCTCCACTTAGTGGTTTCGTTGGAAAGCTTTTAATTGTGCAGGGGGGCTTTGAGGCTGGCAGTATGTGGAGTAGTATCTTTATTTTAGCCTCCTCTTTACTTGTCCTACTGTCGGTTATTCGTATTTTCCTATATGCCTTCTGGGGAGAGGAAAAGGAAACTAAGGGAACTGTCGATAAAAAAGTCTATACTACACTTTTTGTGCCGACTGTCCTATTAGTGCTTATTACCGTTGCCTATGGTGTTGGTTCGGAATGGATGACACCATTTATGAATGATGCTGCAAAACTTTTAAATGACCCATCTATTTATATAGATGCTGTAATGAAGGGGGATTAGAGCTATGGCATTTCAAATTATTTTAAATTTTGCTCTTGCCTTCGTTTGGATGTTCCTTTCATCTAATTACACAGCAACAGGGTTTATAGTAGGCTTCATCCTTGGTATTGTATTGCTCGTCATTATGAGAAGATTTTTCTTTACACGTCTCTATTTATTTCGAGTATGGGCAATTATTAAACTCACTGTTCTCTTTTTCAAGGAATTAATATTAGCCAATATTCAAGTATTGAAAGTTGTATTAAAGCCCAAGCTGGACATGCAACCTGCCTTCTTTGCTTACCCAACTGTATTGAAAGAAGACTGGGAAATTACATTACTATCAAGTCTCATTACATTAACTCCTGGGACTGTTGTAGTGCATGTTTCAGATGATGCTAAAACATTGTTTGTCCATGCTATTGATATTAGTGATGTAGATGATGCCATTGCATCCATTCGAGACTCTTTTGAAAAAGCTATTTTGGAGGTGAGTAAATCATGATGACGTTTATTATTGCAGCGATCGTAGTGATTTGCTTATCGATGATTGCAGTGATTTACCGTATGGTAAAAGGACCCTCTGCATCAGATCGTGTCGTAGCACTTGATTCCTTAGGTGTATCACTTATTTCTTTAATCGCGTTATTTTCAGTTTTAGTGGAAACAAGCTTCTTCCTAGAAATTGTTTTATTATTAGCGATATTATCATTCATCGGTACTGTTGCTTTCTCTAAATTTATAGAGAAAGGAGATATCATTAAACGTGACAATTCTCGCTAATACATTAGTTATTTTATTTATTTCGATTGGTGTACTATTTATCGTTGTAACAGCTATTGGGCTGATTCGATTACCTGATTTGTACACACGGGCACATGCCGCATCTAAAAGTGCCACACTTGGTGTTATGTGTGTGTTGGTAGGTGTATTCTTTTATTTTTGGCTGATCGAGGATCATTTTAACCCACGTATTTTATTAGGTATTTTGTTTCTATTCATAACTGGACCTGTCGGAGGACATATTATGACTCGTTCCTCCTACATAGCAGGTGTTAAGCCATGGAAAGGAACCGTACGTGATGAACTAGGGCCAGAAATTGAGAAAATGAAAAAAGAACAAGGTATTAAATAACCAAAGTTGAGACAAAAATGAAAAAGTGTTAGATTGACTACAATCAATCTAACACTTTTTTGCTATATCTTTGTCTGTTACGGTGGTTGTTGCTCCTGCCCAATCATTGCTCTAGGGCAAACATTGAAATTGTTTGAGTGACTGGCACGCTTTAAATATAGCCTTTATCCGTTAGAAACGTTGTTAACTGCTCTACACAGTCCTCAATAGAATAGCGTTCAGTATCCAAAATAAATTCGGGATGTTCAGGTTCTTCATAGGGCGCACTAATACCTGTAAAATTAGCAATTTCCGCATTGCGCGCTTTTTTATATAGACCTTTTGGATCGCGTTGTTCACATGTTTCTACGGAGCATTTCACATACACTTCTAAAAATTCCCCCTCTTCCACTAGCTGTCGAACGACTTGACGATCTTGTCGATAAGGTGAAATAAAGGCTGTGAGTACAATTTGACCACTCTCCACAAAAAGCTTAGAAACTTCCCCGATACGTCGTATATTTTCCTTACGGCTCACTTCGTCAAAGCCTAAATCATTATTTAAGCCATGTCTTACATTATCACCATCTAATACGAACGCCTGATTACCTCGCTCAAATAATGTACGTGCAAACGCGTTTGCTACGGAAGATTTTCCTGATGCCGATAATCCTGTAAACCATAAAATAAAGCTGTGATGTTTGTTTTGCGTGCGACGCTCTGTTTTCGTAATAGAAGCTTCATGCCATACGATATTAGAACTCATTTTAATACCTCCTTACGCATGCCTTTTATTAGTACATCGACAACCTCTTTACGGCTAAATGTACTTGGAGGCACTTCTCCATTACGGAGCATTTCCCGGACTTTCGTTCCTGATAAAATTACATGTGATGCACTATCATGCGGGCAAGTTTTTGTAGTTGCCATGCCTTCACATCGAGTGCAATAAAAACTATGTTCAAACTTTAAAGGCACAATCCCAAGTTCATCTTCGGTAAATTGTTCAAAGATTTTTTGCGCATCATATGTGCCATAATAGTCCCCTACACCTGCATGGTCACGTCCAACAATAAAATGGGTACAGCCGTAATTTTTCCGCACTAGTGCATGGAAAATGGCTTCCTTAGGCCCTGCATAGCGCATAGCCGCTGGGAACACACCTAATTGCACACGACTTTGAGGATAGTAATTTTCCAAAAGCACTTCATAACTCTCCATACGTATAGCGGCAGATACATCATCCGACTTCGTTTCACCGACTAATGGATTTAAAAATAAGCCATCAATTGTTTCTAATGCCGCCTTTTGAATATATTCATGCGCACGGTGAACAGGATTACGCGTTTGAAAGCCCACAATTGTTTGCCACCCTTTGTCTTTAAACAACTGCCTTGTTTCTGTTGGATCAAATGAATACGTAGGGAATATTTGCTCTAGACGTTTAATTAACGTAATTTGACCACCAACATATATCCCCTGCCGTTCATGTAACTTTTTCACTCCAGGATGGGCTAAGTCTTGTGTACCGTAAATAAGTAGTGCCTCTTTTTGCTTATCTGGTTCATATATATCCTCGATATGAATCACACCATAGACATCATTACCATAGATTAATTTTGCTTCATCACCTGGTTGTAAAGTTGCTGCTACGGCCTGATCAACAGGCAGTGTGATCGGTATACTCCAAACAATGCCAGAGGCCAACCTTGTATGTTCAACAACAGATTCATAATCTTCTTTAGTTAAGAAACCGTCGATTGGGCTATACCCTCCAATTGCGATTAATTCTAAATCACTTAACGCAATGGTATCCAAAACAATCTCCTTCTCAATATGTACTACTGATTTTTGTGGATTATAAGCTTGCACTAAAGTGCCGCCATGTGGTTGTAAACTCATTCAATATTCCCCCTATTTTTATTCAAATACTATGTTTTATATTTAAATGCCTTCACCTGCATCGTATATTGAGCGTTCTTCTTCACGCATTGTTCGCATTAAACTAATAGCACCAAGCGTTCCGATTATAACGCTCCCCATAATGACGATGGCATATAAATCTTTCTCCATAAATAACTGAATTAGACTATAAGAAATCGCTAATGAAAAAATGGGTGATACAATCCAAATACACATGATTTTCTTTACGATATGTTTATGAAAAATTTGTTTACCGCTTTTCGCCATTCCGATACCAATAATAGAAGAGGAAGTTACTTGCGTTAATGGCACAGGTAAGCCAAACAATGAACTAATACCAACAAGCAAGGCACCTGTAGTTGAAATAAGAATGCCTTCAGCTTTTTCAAAACGCACTATCTTTTTGCCATTTGTTTCGAGTACACGTCTTCCTAGCAACAACGCCCCTAGTGCAACAAAAGCACCGCCTAGCCAAATACCCTTTGTCACCGTAATCATACCAGCACCAACAAGTGGGCCTACTGCATTGGCAACATTATTCATCCCTGCTGAAAAAGCTTCGAAAAATCCAGCAAATATAAGTAGCACTGTTAAAATTGGGTGGTTTTTCAAAAAGCTCTTCCCTTGAAATTTATACAGTACTTTGCCAACTATAAAGGCAATGACAAACGCTATAACAGGAACGATTACCCAAAAGGCCATAATCACGAGCAATGATTTGACATATAGCACGCGGTAGGCAATTCCTACACCTACGACCGCTCCGACGGTTACTTCACTCGTCGATAAGGGAATGCCTAACAAATTGGCAAGAAACAACGCACTTGTCGCAGAAATTAATATAATGATGACGATTTTCACAGTAATATACTGTTGTGGCATAATCCCTGAACTGATAGTCTTGACAACTTCACCGCCACCCAATATAGCGCCTGCCAAAACCCCTACCGCACAAATTAACAATGCGTGCCATGCTTTTTTTATAGCGCCTGCCCCATAAGCAACACCCATGGATGCTGCTGCACCACTTGCCCCAATATTCATTGCAAAAAATAAACTTATAGCTATTGCAATATATTCCAGCATGATTTAAACGCCCCTATTCATGTAACCCACATTCAGTTTTACCCGTTCCTTGCCATCTACCTGCACGTAAATCATCCAACGTAAATGCAGGTTGTGTGCAGTGTTCACAGCCAATACTCGGATAGCCTTGATCGTGTAATGGATTGTACGTTAAATTATGCTTGGAAACATAACGCCATATATCTTTCCATGACCAATGAATAAGCGGGCAAATTTTAATGGATTTAAATTTGTCATCACGATTGATAAAATTTGTCTGTTGCCGAGTTGGCGATTGTTCTCTGCGCAACCCTGAAATCCAAGCTTTTGCTCCTGATAACGCCTCATGTAACGGCTTTATTTTTCGGATGTCACAGCACTGATTAGGATTGGACATCCATAATTCATCGCCATATTGCGCCTTTTGCTCCTCAAGTGTCAGCTTAGGCTTTTGCAGTATAATCGTTAGCTGCGGATAGTTTGCTTTTACTCGTTCAATCGTGTCATACGTTTCTTTGAAATGGACATCTGTGTCTAAAAAAACAATCGTAGCATTTGGCTTTACTTTTGAAATCAAATCAATCAACACAATTCCCTCAATACCAAAGCTACACGCATATACAATCTCATCGCCATATTGTGCATAGCTCCAGCGTAACACCTCAAGTGCACCCTTATAGGATTCATCCACTTCAAAATTAATCGTTGGCTCCTGCCAAGTTGCATACGTTAACATAAAATCCCCCTCGAAACATTTTCGGATATAGAAAAAGGCGTTTTAACAACAGATACAATAATGCATTGTACCTTCGTTAAAACGCCTCTAGTTTGACTAGCCAGCATATATGATGATTGTAAACTAGTAATCTTGTACCTCATTCAACAATCACTTTTCTTATTACCCAATATATACTAAATTACACCTAGTAGTCAACTAGGTTTTGTAAAAATATAAACATATTTAAAGAATGTCATTTTGCATCTCTTTAAACTGTCACTATCGTTACATACAAATAATTTTATTCATAAAAAGAGTCTTTTGCTACTCGTTACTGGACTTAGGGAAAAACCTATCTAAAATTTTAAATATTTTTTCAATTCCTTGTTGACTAATAGGAAATATATGTTTAATGTGGTACTAAGCTAAAAAACAAAATATGCTGATCAGATTATCTGAAGGCCATCTCCTTAACATGTGTTGATACATGTTGAAGAGATGGTCCTTTTGCATTTTGTAAGAAAAAGGAGAGATTTTCAATGAACAAAAGAAAAACTATTTTTCAAACAATTGTACTCTTATCAGGGTTAACAATTATGTTAACAGGATGTAATAGCACGTCCAAAGATAACAATACAACTTCGCAAGACACACAAAAAACAGTTGAGTTACTAAATGTATCTTATGATCCAACACGTGAGCTTTACGATGAATTTAATCAAGACTTTATCGCGAAGTGGAAAAACGAAACAGGTCAAGAAGTAAAAATTCATCAATCACATGGTGGCTCGGGTAAACAAGGGCGTGCGGTTATTGATGGTCAAGAAGCCGATGTTGTCACATTAGCACTTGCTTACGATATTGATGAAATTGCCCAAGCTCGTAGTCTACTAAACAAAGACTGGCAAACAGAATTTGAAAATAATTCTACACCCTATACTTCTACCATTGTTTTTTTAGTAAGAAAAGGCAATCCAAAAGGGATTCAAGATTGGGATGATTTGGTAAAAGACGATGTCTCAGTCATAACGCCAAACCCAAAAACTTCAGGTGGTGCCCGTTGGAATTACTTAGCCGCATGGGGCTATGCAGCGAAGTTGTATAACAATGACGAGAAGCAAATAAAAGATTTTATGAAGGCTTTGTATCGCAATGTAGAGGTACTTGATTCTGGTGCTCGCGGCGCCACGACTACTTTTGTTGAAAGAAAAATTGGTGATGTGTTAATTGCCTGGGAAAATGAAGCTTATTTATCACTTAATGAATTAGGGAAAGATGCATTCGAAATTATTACACCTTCTTTAAGTATTTTAGCAGAGCCTCCTGTAGCAATCGTTGACAAAATTGTTGATAAAAAAGGGACGCGTAAAGTCGCAGAAGCATACCTACAACATTTATATAGTGACATCGGTCAAGAGATTGCTGCGAAAAACTACTATCGACCACGCAATGAAGATATATTAGCAAAATACCAAGCGCAATTCCCTAAGCTTGAACTTATTTCCATTGAAGACTTTGGGGGTTGGACAGAAGCTCAGACAACACATTTTAAAGATGGTGGTACATTCGATGAAATTTACGTTCCACAATAAGGAGGCATATGATGACTAGCCTAACATTTAAAAAGAAGCCGGCTCGTGTTATTCCCGGCTTCCACCTTTCACTTGGTTATACGATGCTCTACGTAAGCTTGCTTGTACTCTTACCTTTAGCAATGATTTTCATTCAGACAATGTCGTTAAGCTGGGCAGAGTTTACCGCAATTGTCACCGACCCTCGAGCAATTGCCTCTTATAAGTTAAGCTTTGGCACTGCACTTGCTGCTGGTTTAGTAAACGTTGTGTTTGGCACCATTATCGCTTGGGTACTCGTACGCTACCACTTCCCGTTTAAACGTATTATTGACGGTCTTGTAGATTTACCATTTGCTTTACCTACGGCAGTAGCAGGTATTGCTTTAACATCGCTATATGCACCAAATGGCTGGATTGGACAGTTTTTCAATTTTAAAATCGCCTTTACACCACTCGGTATTATAATTGCTCTAACATTTATCGGTCTTCCATTTGTTGTGCGTACTGTGCAACCTGTTTTACAAAATATTAGTGTAGAAGTTGAAGAAGCCTCAGCAAGTTTAGGGGCTACACGTCTGCAAACTGTATGTAAGATTATTTTCCCTGAACTTGCACCAGCCATTTTGACTGGCTTTTCATTAGCCTTTGCACGTGCATTAGGGGAATACGGTTCAGTTGTCTTTATCGCTGGTAACATGCCGATGAAGACAGAAATTACACCGTTAATCATTATGACAAAGCTTGAACAATATGACTATGCGGGTGCCACGTCTATTGCCGCTGTTATGCTAATTACATCCTTTGTCTTATTATTTACGATTAATCTTATTCAATGGCTAGCAAATCGCCGCTTTATACATTAGGAGGTATTTATGGATCAGTCTACGATTATTGAACCTTTGGCTCCACAAACACGGATTGTAGCAGCAAAGCCCGCTGCCTTACAGGAGCCTCGCTTCTTTCGTTATGTATTAACATTTATTGCACTGGCATTTTTAGCATTTTTTATCGTTCTCCCCCTCGTATCGATTTTTATTACGGCCTTTCAAAAAGGGGCAGACGTCTACTTTGCAGCAATCGCACATCCAGATGCTTTAGCTGCTATTCAGTTGACCTTAACAGTAGTAGCCATTGCCGTTCCTTTAAATGCCATTTTCGGCATTATGGCTGCTTGGGCATTAACGAAATTCAATTACAAAGGTAAAAATTTATTATTAACAGTAATTGACTTACCTTTTGCTGTATCGCCCGTTATTGCAGGCTTAGTATTTATCTTGCTATTTGGTGCACAAGGACTATTTGGAGATTGGCTATTTGCTAATGATATTAAAATTGTTTTTGCCTTACCTGGCATTGTGCTTGCGACTATATTTGTAACATTGCCTTTTGTTGCACGTGAGCTTGTCCCGTTAATGCAAGCACAAGGGAACGCTGAAGAAGAAGCTTCTATTTCTCTTGGTGCAAATGGCTTTAAAACCTTTTGGTATGTAACATTACCCAATATTAAATGGGGATTATTTTATGGTTTGATTTTATGTAATGCACGTGCCATTGGTGAGTTTGGAGCAGTTTCTGTCGTCTCGGGTCATATTCGAGGCATGACGAATACAATGCCGCTTCATATCGAAATTTTATACAATGAATACCAATTTTCAGCAGCTTTTGCTGTTGCTTCATTGATGAGTGTGTTAGCGATTATTACGCTAGTTATAAAAGATATTGTTGCATGGAAATCGAAATCAATTTAAAGGAGGTATTCTTGCGTGAGCATTCAAATTCAAAATGTTTCTAAGAAATTTGGTTCTTTTCAAGCTTTACAAGATGTATCCATCGATATTCAATCTGGTGAATTGGTAGCGCTACTTGGCCCTTCTGGTTCTGGTAAAACGTCTTTACTGCGCGTGATTGCAGGGCTTGAAGCATCGGATGTCGGCGAAATCTTATTTGACGGCCAAACAATTACTAATCGTCACCCGAAGGAACGAAACGTAGGCTTTGTCTTTCAGCACTATGCGCTCTTTCGCCATATGACGGTCTTCGATAATGTTGCCTATGGATTGAAAGTACGACCACGTAAAACAAGACCATCCAAAGCAGAAATAACCGATAAAGTAATGACCCTACTGCGACTTGTTAAACTAGACAATTTTTCGGATCGCTATCCAACACAGCTATCTGGTGGGCAACGTCAACGGGTTGCACTTGCACGTGCACTTGCTGTGGAACCTAAAGTCCTTTTACTAGATGAACCATTTGGAGCACTTGATGCAAAAGTGCGTAAGGAATTACGGCGTTGGTTGCGGAAGTTACATGATGATTTTCATATTACAAGTATTTTTGTTACGCATGACCAAGAAGAAGCACTCGATGTCGCAGATCGTATCGTCGTGATGAACAACGGTAAAATTGAGCAAATTGGAAGTCCAGATGAAGTGTACACCCATCCTAAAAGTCCATTTGTTTATGATTTTTTAGGTAATGTTAACCTCTTTAAAGGGCGTTTACATAACGGTAAGTTGACACATGGAGAATTTGCCATTGATGTGCCAGATACGCATGCCCATACACAAGAAGATGCAGTAGGCTATGTACGACCACACGATATACAAATTGAAAAAACAGCGGTGGCTGGCACTGTCCCCGCCCATATCAGCCATATTCATTTGCTTGGACCGATTGTCCAAATTGAACTCCGTCGTTGTGACATGGATGAATTTTTAGAAGCAGAACTGACAAAAGATCAATTTTTAAGTCTTCATCTTAACGTAGGTGACAATGTATTTGTGCGACCAAAGCAATTAAAAGTATTTATCCCAGAAGATTATTCTATTTAAAAAACTTGGACAAAAAAGAAAAGTGTTAGATTGACTACCCTTCAATCTAACACTTTTTGCTATGTCGTTGATGTCCATTATGGCAGAAGTTCTTACCGCCAAAGTGTTTGCAAGGGCACACGTAAGCCGCAACACTCGCTGTCGCGGGCCTGTTGCGGCTTACATCTTGCGCTATTTCACAGGAGCCTTCGTGAATTTTTAGGATATAGAATTCAGAATTGTTTGCGTGCCAGGCACCCTCCTTTTACTCCTTATGAAATTCTCGACCATCAAAGACGGCTGTTACATAACCTGCACGAATTACAAAATCCCCGAAATGCTCGCCCTCTAAACGATCTTTTGCATAGTGCAGCAAAATTGGACGTAGTTCGGCTAAAATTTCTTCTTCCCCAATATTTTCGCGATAAATTTTATTTAAACGATTACCTGTAAAGCTTGCGCCAAGATACATGTTATATTTTCCTGGACCTTTGCCGATAAAGCCGATTTCACCCATTGCAGCGCGTGAGCACCCATTTGGGCAACCCGACATACGAATAACAATTTCCGTATCATGTAAACCCGCTTCATCGATAATCGTATCAATTTTCGTAATGAGTGAAGGCAAATAACGTTCTGCCTCTGCCATTGCTAAACCGCAAGTAGGCAACGACACACAAGCAATGGAATTACGGCGCAGCGCTGAATAGTGGGCCCCGTCTGTTAACTTATACTGCTCAATAAGCGCAGCAATGATTTCCTTTTGCTGTTGCGATACATTGCCAATCATTAAGTTTTGATTTGGTGTTAATCGGAAATCTCCGGTATGCACTTTGGCAATTTCTCGTAAACCTGTTAACAGCTCATAATCCTCAAAATCTTTAATGCGCCCATTTTGAATAAATAGCGTATAATGCCATTTACCATTTGCACCTTTAATCCATCCAAATTCATCGCCCGTTCGGTCAAATGTAAATGGACGCTCCGCTTGTATTTCCCACCCTAGCCGACGATGTAATTCTGCTTTAAACCAGTCGAGTCCACGTGCATCAATTGTATATTTAAAACGGGCATTTTTACGAATTGAACGATTACCATAATCACGTTGTATCGTAATAATTTTCTCTGCCGTCTCAAGTAATTTATCAGGTGTTATAAAGCCAATCATACGCGCAAGCTGTGGATACGTTTCATGATCACCATGTGTCATCCCCATACCACCACCAACTGCTACGTTAAAACCTACAAGCTCATCATCTTCAACGATTGCAATAAAGCCAATATCTTGTGAGTAAACATCGACATCATTGCTCGGTGGAATCGCAATACCAATTTTAAATTTACGAGGCAAATATTGTGCACCGTAAATTGGCTCGATTTCTTCTTCTTGGCTATCCACTACTTTTTCGCCATCTAGCCATAACTCGTGATAGGCACGTGTTCTTGGCAATAAATGCTCACTTAACTTTGCTGACCAATTGTAAATTTCCTCGTGTAATGCTGATTGATTGGGATTGACATTACACATTACATTACGGTTGACATCCCCACATGCAGCAAGAGAATCTAAAAGTACTTCATTTATTTCTTGCATATATTTTTTGACATTCCATTTTAAAATCCCGTGCACTTGGAATGCCTGGCGTGTTGTTAATTTTAATGATCCATTGCCATATTTTCTTGCCATCTCATCCATAACAAGCCACTGTGCAGGTGTTGCCGCACCACCAGGTGTACGTACACGCACCATAAACTGATACGCGGGCTCTAATTTTTGACGTTGCCGTTCATTTCTTAAATCTCGATCATCCTGTAAATAACTGCCATGAAATTTCATTAAGCGATTATCATCTTCAGGAATACCTGAACTTAAAGGTTCGTTCATTGTTCTTTCTAATGTTCCACGTAAGTAATTACTATCGCTTTTAATACGCTCAACATCGCTTGGTGTTCCAGGTTGTGGGGGTAAAATAATTTTTCCAGTCATTTATCTCGCTCCTTTACTAATAAACATCACGTTGGTAGCGCTTCTGCTGTTTCAAATCATTGATATACGCTTTCGCTTCCTCAGGCGTTTTATGCCCTTGCTGCTCAATAATGCGACAGATTGTTTGATCAACATCAGCAGCCATCGATTTTTCATCACCACAAACGTAAATAACAGCCCCTTGCTCAAGCCATTCATAAAATACTTGTGCCTTTTCGTGAATTTTATGTTGGACGTATACTTTTTTATCTGTATCACGTGAGAAAGCAACATCCATTTGAGCTAATGTGCCTGAAGCAAGCCAACGCTGCCAATCTGTTTGATAAAGGAAATCGGTGACAAAATGTTGATCGCCAAAAATCAGCCAAGTATCCCCTGTTATTCCTAATTCCTCTCGCTGCTCTAAAAAAGCACGATACGGCGCAACACCTGTGCCTGCACCAATCATAATAATTGGTGTATCTGCTTGTTCTGGCAATCTAAAGTTTGGATTTTTATGGACATAAATCGGTAATGTATCGCCCACTTGAATTCGCTCTGCAATACTGCCCGAACACACGCCCAAACGCTTTCGACCATTCGTTTCATAACTCACTTTAGCAATTGTTAAATGGACTTCATCACTATTGGCCAATTGGCTACTAGCAATGGAATACAATCTCGCTGGAATTTTACGAAGAAGGGCTACAAACTGTTGTGCATCCCAAGTAAAAGGAGCAAAATCTTCAACGACATCAAGTAAATCTCTTCCTCTTGCGTAATCCTTCCATGCTGTAGCACTTTCACATAGCTCTGCCAATGCTTTATGCACCGTAAAAGCACTAATTTTTTGTAAAAGAGGCTTCGATAACACTGTAATTTCTAACTTTTTTTGAAGAGCCTCTTTTAATTGCATGGATTCCTCAAACACCGTTACTTCTGTTTGAGGATGAAACTGCAAGGCTGTGATTAATGCATCTACTAAAGATTCATCATTTTCTGGCAAAATACCAATGCTATCTCCAGGCTCAAAATGTAAATTTGCACCTTCAATGGACAACTCAATATGACGTGTTTCCTTATTCGAGCCACGCCCATTTAAATTGATATTTTCCAGTACTTCGGCATAATACGGATGTTTGCGAGAATATGTAGCTTCTTCTTCTAATAATGGCGTTGCATGCGAGACAATCGCTGTATCGCTTTGCTGTAATAATGCCTGTTGAACAGCTGTAAACCATTCGGCTGCTGGTTCATCGTAATCAACATCACAGTCTCTACGTGGAACGATACGTTTCGCGCCTAACTTTTCAAATTGTGCGTCAAAATCCTGCCCAGTTTTACAGAAGAATTCATATGAGCTATCTCCTAATGCCAAAACAGAAAAGTGCAGATGTTCTAATTTAGGCGCACGCTTACTGTGCAAAAATTCATAGAATTGAATTGCTTGGTCGGGTGGTTCCCCTTCACCATGCGTACTCACTACGAGCAAAAGATTCGTTATTTTCTTCAAATTATTTGGCTTAAACTTTGCTAAAGATGTGACAGTCACCTCAATATCATTTGCTTTTAACGCAGCTGCAAATTTTTCAGCGAGTCCTTGGCTATTTCCAGTTTGTGAGCCATATAATAGCGTCACCGTTTTCGTCTCGGGTACTACCGACAATACTGCTTCTTCTACAACGGTATCTACTGTTGTTAGTGGAGCACTTAAGTAACCATTCAACCATATTTTTTGTTCTCCAGTTAATTTAGGTAGAAGTTCATTTAATAGCTTCACCTGTTCCTCATTAAAAGGACTGTTAATTACTTGCAGTTTCAACTAAGCCACCTCACGTATCATTATTAAATTATCTAAGACGTATTTTTTCTTTCTTTTCAATTTGTACAACGTAAAAGTTTTGAACAGTTAATGTAATCGAGCCATGGTTAACTGTATTTAAAATTTGTCGGACATTATCTAATGCTAGATTTATATTTTCTTTTCTTTTATCTACCATTACGAAAAACACCCTTCCTCCAAATAATTTCGTTTTATTAAGTCCATAATACGTTCCACTAATACTTTTCTTACATTATCGTCATAGCCCAAGCTATTACATAAAATCATGTTATTTACCTCATATCCTTGTAAACGTTTGGCTATACTTTGACGTAAAATGCCTGTAAACAATAAATACGGCACAATAAATACCTGCTCATTGTCTTGTTTTCTTTGTGCTAACCATTCCTCCAAATTAGGACCCGCTCCGTATAAAAAGCACGTATCGACCTTTCCATAACCATATTTATGGCGTAATCTTAATGCGATTTTTGTTAAATCCTCTCTTACTGCTGGATCACTACTGCCACGTCCAATCAGTAATACACTTGCATTGTTAAAATGGAGCTGTGTTTCTAAAATTCGTTTTTGAAGTGTATCAATTAATAGTTCATGTACGCCGAGTGGTTCACCGTATGTAAAATGTACTGTTGGATATTGCTTTTGTGCTTTGTCAATTTCCTTGGGAATATCATGCTTGGCATGCTGAGCGGCTAACAACAAAATTGGCATAATCGCAATGTCCGTTGCTCCTTGGCGGAAGCAGTTTTCTATACCTTGTGCAATAGTCGGCTCGGCTAGTTCCAAAAAACAAATTTCTTGTATTGGTAATGCAATGTCCTGTTGCACGCGTTGTAGAAATGCAACTGCTTGCTCTACACCAGCTTTCACACGACTGCCATGTGCTACATATAAAATCGCTTGCATCAAAACACTTCCTTATACTGACATCTCTTTGAAAGGCATTTGTGGACAAACTTCCTCAAACCATTGGATTTTTTCCCTTAATGTCACCACCTTACCAATTACAATCATGCTCGGATTTTGAATTTCTTCTTGCTGTACGACATCCACAATAGTTGCCAATGTACCTATCACCGTTTTTTGTTGTGCACACGTTCCCCAATGAATAAGTGCGACAGGCGTTTGCGCATCACGTCCATATTGCAGTAACTGCTGTTGAATATAAGGCAAATTGCCAACGCCCATATAAATCGCAAGGGTATCGATTCCTTTAGCAAGACTTTCCCATTGAATACCATCATCTTTTCCTTCTCGCATATGCCCTGTGACCATTGCAAAGCTTGAACTCAAATCTCGATGTGTAACAGGAATTCCCGCATAGGCAGGTGCAGCTATACCAGATGTAATACCAGGTACGACCTCAAATGGTATATGGTGTTGTGCAAGTACTTCAGCTTCCTCCGCACCTCTACCAAAAACGAAAGGGTCACCTCCTTTTAACCTTGTGACAATAAAACCTTGTTGTGCATAGCTTACAAGCGAATGATTAATATGATCTTGAATCATGGCATGCCGATTTGGTAACTTACCGCAAAATATTAACTTGGCACCCTTTTTCGCATAGGCTAATAAATCCTTATTGACCAGTCTGTCATATAAAATGACATCCGCTTGTTCAATGCAGCGCAATCCACGCACGGTAATCAAATCAACATCTCCAGGACCCGCTCCTACTATGAACACTTTTCCCATGTCGTTGCACTCCTTTCATTCGATAAAAAAAGAGACTCATACTATCCATAGACACAGTCCTGCCTTTGGATAATAAGAGCCTCTAGTTTGCTAGTCAGCTTTTATTTTTAATTCTTAGTAATATAATAAGAATAATAAATAATTTAGTATATTCTGTCAACAGTTGTTTTATTCATTTTAAAAGTTAAACGACGAAACCAATCATTTTAAATTTTCAATACGAAAAAAATGAGACTGGGACATAACTTAAAAAATTGAGGAAAGGTGTTCATAAATTTTTGCTATACGGAGAACTTAGCTATTTTTACTTTTGCAATAAATAAAAATTTAGAAGGGTTCACTAGTTGTTGGTAGGAAGGGGTGACTCCTGCTCAGAACGTACACAACGTAAGACGCTGGCATTCCTCGCGTTAGCGAGGGTTACGGCTTACTGTGCTGAGTGAAAAGCACCGCGCCGAAGCGGACAACAACGGCGCAGCAAAAAAGGTGTTAGATTGACTGCCATCAATCTAACACCTTTTCTCCTTTGTCCCAGCCTCACCTTTTTTTACTTTTTAATGAGCCCATTGTTAAACTTCTGGCACTCGTTTAATTCACATTAATATGGTCTACGATACCTCGGGTATGGTCTACCTGGCGGGTAAAATGGACCTGGTGGGTATGGACGATAATTTGGATAATTAGGATAGTTTGGATATTGGTTAAATTGTGATCCAAGTAGACCGCCTAAAAATCCTCCAAAAAATGGTGCGCCAATTGGCCAAAAGAAGCCACCGAAGCCTCCTGGATATCCTCCGAAATTCCGCATATGCTACCTCCCTTTTTCTCTATCGTATGAAGGGAGGTACATATACCGCAAGTCCTTTGCCTACTCTATTTCTCTTCACCTAAACGTTGCACAAAGTTTGCTAGTGTTCGCACCATGACACCTGTACCGCCTTTTGGTCCTAAATCATGTGCAGAGACTGCATCCGATGTACCTGCAATATCTAAATGAATCCATGGTAAATCCCCAACAAACTCACCTACGAAGCCACCTCCGAAAATCATATGGCCATCGCGACCAGGAGAGTTGTTTAAATCGGCAATATCTGATTTCCGAATTCGCTTTTTATCACTTTCTGTTAACGGCATACGCCATACAAACTCATCTGTCTCTTGTGCTGCCTCCATAAAACTCGCATAGAATGCATCGTTATTAGAAAGTGCACCCGTTTTATCTAAACCAAGAGCTGTAATAACACCACCAGTTAAAGTGGCAACGTCGATTAGCGCAGTTGCACCTTGTTGTTTAGCATATGTAGTAGCATCTGCCAGTACTAAACGACCTTCAGCATCAGTATTTAAAATTTCAACCGTTTTACCGCTATACGTTGTAATCACATCATCAGGTTTAAAGGCTGTGTCCGAAACCATATTGTCCGTAGAACCAATAACTGCTACAACGTTTTTATTAGGGCGTAATTCACCAATAATTTTCATAGCGCCAAGCACAGCTGCTGCACCACCCATATCACCCTTCATTCCAACCATTGAATCTTTAGGTTTTAGAGAATAGCCCCCTGTATCATACGTTACACCTTTACCAACAAGCCCAATCGGATCAGTGAAATCTTCTGTTGCTTTATACTTTAAAGTGATAAGGCGAGGTTCCTCAAATGAGCCTTGATTTACACTTAAAATACCACCCATTCCCAGTTCCTCTAGTTGGGCTTTATCTAAAATTTCCACTTCAAAATCATAGTCCATAGCAAGGGACTGTGCATAATTTGCTAAGTCTGTCGCTGTTAATAAATTTGGTGGAAGATTAATTAAGCTACGTGCTTCATTTACGGCATCTGCATAAATAATTCCGACCTCGAAGCTCGCTACAACATTATCTAAATCTTCAGCAGTAGTCACGAAATGTACAGCTTCCATGCGCTTATCTACTTCATTTGAAGTTGTTTTATAGTGCGGAATTGTATAATAACCTAGCGTTGTGCCCTCACCTGCTAAAAATGCAACATCATCTACCGTTATTGTTTCTGTTGTAAATGATTCTAGCCAAATCGAATACTCTTTCACTTTTAAAGCATTTAGCTCTTTGCCGACTAAACCAAAGGCTGCACGTAAATCACCTTCCGTTAAGTTTTTACGTTCATCTAAGCCAACAAACAAAATTCGTTTTAGATGGGCATGCTCCTTCATAAATGGCAATTTCGTAATGGCTTTTAGTTCAGTTGAAACATCACCTGCACTAAGCCACCCATTCAGAGACTCTCCGTAAAAAGTCGAAAAACTTGCCCAATCTTGCATTTGTTCACGATGTTTTGTGACCCCCACCACTAATACTTCTGTAGAAATCGTTTCAAATGTTTTTGCTTCTTTAACAATATGCATAAATATTCCTCCATTCAATATTTCTATTATACCTAACTTTCAGAAATGCACGTAATATTTAGCTATTTCTTCTTTTAGAAAATAATGAATGTTATAATAAAGGCAATTACAAGTGAAGGTTGTGATGAATATGTCGATACTTCAAAATACTCCTCTACTCGTCGCCCTCTTTTCCGTTCTCTTTGCACAGTTTGTAAAAATCCCCATTCATTTTTTAATGACCAAACAATTAAAGTGGGGACTGTTCACATCCACTGGAGGAATGCCTAGCTCACACTCCGCTTCTGTTACAGGGTTAACAACGTCCATCGCTTATGAAACAGGCTTAGATTCTCCCATTTTTGCCATAGCGGCTATGTTTTCTTTTATTGTCATGTATGATGCAAGTGGTGTTCGATACCAGGCAGGGCAACATGCTGTAGTCTTAAATCAGTTGCGCAAAGATTTTCAAACATTGTTACGTGATATAAAGGATTGGCCACAAATGGATGGGCAAGAAAAAATGGAAGAATTAAAAACCTTGCTTGGGCATAAGCGAAGTGAGGTATTTTTCGGAGCATTGACTGGCATTTTTATCGCCATCATAGCCTATCAATTTATTCAATAAAAAAAGAGTTGGTTCACATCCTCGAACCAGCTCCTTTCACAATTACATTGTCTCTTGTTAAGACTAAAACATTCGATATCCACTTTTACGTAAATAAATCATTACAATTCCTGCTACAATCGCTCCTGCAAAGCCGCCAGATAAAATAGCAATATCTACTGTTTGAAGTGCTTGCAATTTCTCCAACAGCGCAGGGAAAGCTGAACCAGGTTTAAAAATATAATCTAAAAAGCTTACTTCATCGACAATAAAAACAACAACAATTGGATATACAATTGCCATTAACCATGTCATTCGCAGTAACATATTCAATAAGAATCCGATACCAAAAAACATGACGAAAAATAACACAATTGAAATGATTAACTGTACTAATGAAACTGAACCACCCATGTATGTATAACCTCCGTTTTCCTCTCATTAGTTTACATGATTATGAGAGTGCTTTCAATGAACATATCCTTCATTTCGCATGTTCGTCATATTTTAGTAAATCGTCAACTTTCAGTAAATGTAGCTAGCTGTTCCTTGCATTATTTTTTAAAAAACAAACGGTAAGAGGTGTAACCGAATACCTCTCCTGGATTGATACCTTCAATGGCATCTAATTGATGCTGTTCAAACTGATTAGAAACCATTTCCTTTAACATGACCGATGTCATTTCATCCTGTGCCAATTCCCATGGATATAACCATTTTGCCTCTAACAATTCATTTTCTTGAATACAAAGCTGTTGTCGCTCGTCTTTCATCTTACAATAAAAAATAGCCATATTATCACTAACTTCACCGTGAATAACACCTGTACGGAAACCTATTAAGCCCGAAACATAGCAATCTAACCCTGTTTCTTCTTTTAATTCCCGAACAATCGCCTCATCCACTGTTTCACCTGCATTCACAAAACCTGCTGGTAATGACCAGCGCCCCTTTAAACCACTATAAGCCTTTTTGACAACAAGCCATTGTCCAAGCTCATTGACAGTACAACCAGCGACTCCTAACCAAACTTTGCCTCGATCTTTTTTCATATCCATTCACCTCTATGTCCATATTATAGCGTTAAGCTTTCTATAGTTAGAAGTTTTAATTATAGAAAAAAGACGATATCTTTGCAGACAGAAGCTTTAAACTCAAGCACACGCATCCTGCGCAAAAGAAATATTCAGAATTGTTTCGGTGACTGGCACTCCATCCAATTAAGTTGTAAGATGTTTTTTAATTTTGCTACTTGCTCTTCTCCGATAGTACGAACCAATTGCTGTTCAATTTCTGCTTTATTCCGTTCATTTTGCTCATAGCACAGTTCACCGAAGTTCGTCATCCGTATTACTTTGTGCTTTTTACTATTCTCAGCGTTGCTCACTTCCACCAAACCTTTAGCTGCTAAACTTTTAATAAATTTATGAGTGGCTTGGCGAGAAAAATCCACAACTTTTGTTACTTCTGAAATAGTCGGTTGGTTTTTATAAATTTTGCTTAAAATATGCCATTCTGAGTTGGATATATGGACTGTATTATGTTTATTCCATTTCTCTTCAGCAAGTCGGCGAAGTATTTCATGACGTTCGCTCAACAAATCAATGACATCTCGATTTTGCAATTCGTCCTTCAACTCGTTCACCTTCATTCCCTAATTTTCGTAATTACTATACAAAAAAACGAAGTCATCGTCAACTAAGTTGACAAAAGTTCTTTTATTGTTTACAATTAATTTAGTCAACTAAGTTGACAATAATGTTTGATGGAGGGATTATACATGTATAATGTTGGCGATGTAGTCATTTATTCATCACATGGACTTTGTTCAGTTGAAGATATTTGTGAACAAACCTTTAGCGACATTACTAAAACTTACTACGTTTTACAACCACTAAACGATTCAAAATTAACGATACGTACTCCTATTGATAATGCAAAAAAACAGCTTAGAGATGTTATTCAAAAAGAAGAAGCCATTCGAATTTTACAATCCTTCACGTCTCCTGGTGTGGAATGGATTGAACAAAACACACATCGTATGAGATTTCACGTAGAAATTATTAAAACCGGCGATCGACAAAAGCAAGCTAACCTCTTAAATACACTGCTACGCAAAAAGATTGAATATGAAGCGAACGAAAAAAAATTCCCAAATCAAGAAGAAAAATTATTGCACTCTTTACAAGAAATTATATTTTCGGAATTCTCCATTGCACTCGATAAACCTTCAGAAGAAATTTATGATTATGTAGTAGCGAAACTTAGCTAACCATCTTTTACCGGTACATAAAGAAGCCGCAAATATCTCTATCTAAAGATATATCGCAGCTTCTTTCTTATTGTACGAATATCCCCTTTCACCAAAATCAAAGTAAACTTATCTACAACACCATGCTCACCCTATGCCCCTAAATATTTACATAACCATTTATTTATTATTACTTTTATATGTTATTATTTGTAATAGATATGTTTTAGTTAACAAATAAGCAACAATACTAAAATTATTTATCATAAATAAAATCGGGAGTAGGGCAATTAATGGGGTTCTTTAATAGATTTTTTAAAAAAGTTGAAGAGGTTAATAAAGCAGAAGCTGATATTTCTGAACTTGAGTCTGCGTTTTCTTTACCGTCACCATTAGATGAGGCAAATGACTTTTGGAAGGAAATTGCGCAAAATATTATCGTAAACGCAGTGAAGGCGACTGACAACACAGTAGAACGTGCCTTTATTTTAATAGATATGGGTCAACAGCCATCTTTCCATATTTTTTACCAAATTGATGGGCATCTATTGAAGTGGTATGAGCTTGAAAATCCTACTATTATAGAAAAAATTCAAAATGAGTTACTACCTCAAGCTTCTAACGTTTCTAAAGCAGTAAATGATCAATTTATTCAAGTGAACCATCCTAAAATTTCTTTTGCTGAACTGCAATTTGAATGGGCAACAGGAGCTTGGTTTTCTCATATTATCTGGGAAGATAATGACGATATCAATCTCAAAGCAGAAGAAATTTCAAGTCAATGGTTCAATACTTTGAGCGAGGAAATAAAAAATAAACCATTAGATAGTGATGCTAAACTTTCATGGTATCCTTAACATCTTAATAGGATAGTCTATTTTTCAAAGAAATACTTTTGTGAAGGCTTGTGCGTTTGAACGACTTTTCAGCACAAGTCTTTTTATTCTGCTTTCTCAATCGCTATTGGAGGTTTACATTACAACAATGTGAGGTTTTTTTATAAATACCCCCCGATCACTAACACTGAATATTCATTCTCCATTGCAATTTTCACCTTCTTTAAAACCATACAAAAAAGCCTTGTAAATTCATTATGCTTTTGCAAGCACCAACTTAAAAGGCTTTATATCTATATTACTAATTATATGAATTTTATTTACGATAATATATTAATTTTGCCGTTGTATAAAGATAGTTATCGTGCACTGTTAGCAATGCCTTGTAACCACTCTTTTCCCAAGTAGTATATAGACTATTATATTTTTCATATGTGAATTGATAGTCATTACCAAATTCTGCAACACCCTTTCTATGCAGAATATCATGTAAAACAGACATTTCATCCCATGTATGATAACTATTTTGATCTGGATAGAAATCATAGCTAATATACTCTAATTGTCCACCTATAAAAATGTATGTTAACTCTGCAAAATAGCCATATTTTTTCGTCTCATAAATTAAATAAGTTTCTCTATCGTCTTGAATTTTTTGAATAAACGTTGATTTTTCATTTCTCTCTACATCACGAATAGACAATTTAAAGTTAATATTATTGAAAGGTACAACAGGTTTCTTTGTCGATAAAAATGAATCGACTACATACCCTTTAACATTCCCAGCAGTTACATAAGACCACCCTACTAATGTAGAATGTACTGTTACTTGTGTACCATTGCTTAATGAACCTACTGAAGCTCCAGATTGACTGGCAATATTGCGAACAACAACCCCACTACTTGTATTTACATACTTAGTCGATGTTTTAGTCTTTCCCATAAAATCGGATTTAACATAGCCTATCACATTACCATACTGCACATAGGACCATCCATTCCCTACCGAGCCATAATCTTCAACGACCATATTGTACTTCAATGTCGCTAATGTGGCTGCTGATAGCGATGGCGTAGATTTTACAACAAGACCACTTTTAGAATTTGCAATTTTTATTGTTGAAGGTGGAACGCTTAAAAATGAAGTATTAACGTAGCCCTTAACATCACCAGCTTGAATGTGAGACCAACCATTAGAAGTAGAAAACTCTATTACAAATTGGTTCTTATCTAGATTACCAACCGAATTGGCTGTATCACTCGGCGACTCTCTGACAATTAAGCTGGAGCCACTCACAACTTTCACTGTTCGGTAGTCTGCTGCTTCGGCTACTTGGTGCTGAAAAGTAAATAACATGATGAGTACAAAGGCTGCAACAAACCATTTCTTAAGTATATTCAATCAAATGACCTCCTTTTAATCTTCACTATTCTACCATTTTTACTATTGACTGTATATATTTCCATAATAAATTTTACCTATTTTTAAAGCTAAATATAAATGAATAAACAAGAAATGCAATCCGCTTTCATTGCTTCGATTCAAATGTGCACAACCTCGATATACTTTGTAAATGAATATCAAGGCATTCTAGAAAATACCTTAGTCTTTCTATGTGTATATCTTTACTCACTTTTATCAATTCAATAAGGTAAGATATTATGTTTAAATTGAAACTTTCGCCAATATATATCGTTAAACTTAATATTGATATTTTTTCAAAATATGTAATTTATTTATAAAGGAGGAGTATAAGTGTTAAAAAAAGCTATGCTTTCAGGAATGGTTTTTAGTTCAATTTTGTTAGTTGGCTGCAATAAAGAGGAAATTATAGATATTACGGAAAACAAGGAAAATGATGCAAATGTAATGTCAGAATCAAAAGAATTAAATTTAATTTCAGAATTTAAAACAGAAATAATGGCATCTATTACAGAACAAACGGAATTGGATAGTGAGTCAATAGAAGGAATAATGGTAAGTGGTAGTCCCGTTAAAGGAATTATTGATATATCAATAAGCTTTCCAAAGAATACAAAAGTTGATGATAAGATGATTAAACAAATAATTAAAGATTCTATAAAGAAAGTATCTGAAACAGAAAACATCACAATTAGCGAAGAAAATATAACAATAAAAATTGAGAAACTCTAACGGAGAAGTTCTAAGTTGCTTTATAAAATTGTGTAAGGAAAAATGATAAAGAAATATATTATTGGTTCAAACTACATTCAAATGGAGGTTTTTATATGAAAGGAAAGTTAGTCTTCACTATTGGTTTAACAGGCGTTTTAGCATTGACAATTGGTTTTGCAAAAGACAATATAGGATCAGCTAAAGAACAAACAGATATTACTACGGTTATAACAAAAGAAGAACAAAAAATGGTAGAAAATATGTCCGTTAAAGAAGGATTTGTACCGCAAGAAAATGGAACAGGTTTCTTTTTTATTAAAGGGGAGCCAGCTGAAAAAAAGGATGTTACCGCTGTAATTACAGCACATGAACAAAACACTATAGAAAAAATGTCCATTGAAGAAGGATTTATACCACAAGAAAATGGAACAGGTTTCTTTTTTATAAAAGAAAAATAAGATTGGGTTCCTGTTATTAAGAAGGAACACTCTTACGCAGTTACTATAATAAGAATAGGAAGCCCCTTTGCATTTTTAGCAGAATCCATAAGGTCAATTGATTGTTCAAAGTTTTTGGATATTCTTTCTACATTGTGTTTGTTTACTCTTTTTAAACCATACAAAAAAGCCTCCTCAATTTGTGATGCTTTCCGCAACAGACAAATCAAAAAGGCTTGGTATTCACAGCCCTAACGACGCTAATTTAGGGTTGTGTTTACTTATAATCGGGAATGTATAGACTTATACAACCCTTCTTCAACATTTATATCACGTTTAATTATTCACAAACTTCAGGCGTACCTTCACGTTTTGCCGCTTTAAAGCTTGTGCCGCAGCCGCAAGATGCGATGGCATTTGGGTTGTCGATGGTGAAGCCACCACCCATAAGTTAATTACCTTAAATGTTTTTATATCAACGTTTGTTTATGCTTTGATGGATTGTAAATCACAGAGTGGATTGTGTATCCCATGCCTCTATGATTGTGCATATCGCTGATTCGATTGTACCCCAAGTAACGTGGAAAAACCATTACTAAATGTGATTAGTCTTTCGTTAGAAACTTAAATTCGTGTGGATGATTCAGGTCACATCAATACAAGGAGACACCCTACCTCAATATCGGAAACTACGCCCCCCTTCCATTAGGTCATAACAAACTCCTCAAGCATCCACTGTTTCACCACACTCACAATAAGGGTCATATATTCCAACAGCTTCACAGATGCTATGTAAGACTTACCTGAACTACATCTTAATATTGTTATTTTGTCTTACACAAAGACTAATATCAAAATAAAAAACGAGATAAACCCTTATTTTACCCCGCTCCTCTATAAACTACGCAAGTTCTTATCTAATTACCTTGAAATTTGATATATTAATAATAATTCAATCATATTTCTCTATTAATGAAATAATAGATATTAAGTATCCACTTATTTTTTCAAACTCTTTAGAGTCTTGTTTAACATCCTCAATACTTTTGATACCATGAAAAAACTTATTTCTCATTCTTTTAGCAATATAAAACAAAAAAATAATTTTCGACTGTATCCTTGTCTTATCCATCGATTCTGCGAAAGTTTTAAAATACCCTTTCGCTCTTTGTGTCATTGCATCATTTTGATTAAATACAAGATTCAAAAATACTTCTTTATCTTTATCGTATTTCTGATAAAAATGATTAAATGATTTATTGATATTATCAATTAACCCATTACTTATATTATTATTAGAATTTTTGTCTTCGATAACTAATGAAAATTTATCTGTTTTAATATCTAAACTATTTACCCATACTTCAAAATCACTAATATGCATATTATTAGACTTGAAAATACTACCTCTAGAATGATTTTCAAATAAACTCCATATAAATGTAAAATTTTTCGCTTTTTCAAGCCCACTATTTTGTGCATTATAAGTTTGTAGTACCCACTCAGTAATACTCATTAAATAACCCACTTCCTACTAATATCTATGATTTATATGAATATTCTACTATATTAAGGAATAATTTTATCTTTATATTTATTTCTCTAATATTTTTAATATATCTACCTTTTTCAAACCTCTTAATAGAATATTCAATTCTTTTTCATGATAATTTCTTATATTTTCAAATTCTTCTGCAACTTGCTCTAAATCAATATCGGAATATCTACCTCCCGCTACCTCTCTTAAAAAACTCTCCATTACATTTGGTAATAAAACTACTAAATTTTCATTTATTTTTTTTAATAATTCATCAATGTGCACTTTTACAATTTCTAATTCCGAAGTGTTTTGCAAGAGTATTAATGCCTTTATTTTCTTAACCAATATATGTGGCATATAGATACTATCTAACTTTAACTCTTTATTTTTTAAAAGCTCAAAGTTTTCTTTAGAAGGTTGTATTAAGTCAATAGGGTTTTCAACAGTTGAATAATTAATAAGTGAAGTAATTTCTTCTTCTAAATTAAACTTTATGGCTGTATATCTCTCTACAATTTTTTTAATAGAACTTTCATCAGAAAAAATATATCCGTAACTTTTTAAAATACTAATAGCATTAAATATAGATAGCTCATAATAATTAATGTTAATTCCCTCTTTTAGTATCATCAATAATGATTCTTGCATTGGATTTCCAATAGATTTTATATAGGGATTTTCACCTCTTCTAAATTCGAAGTTTTCAATATTATCAATAATAAATTCACCATTAGTCTTATCAAGCCACACCTCCACTAACCCCAAAAATTCTTTTATACAAGCACTAAATTCTATATAATATATTTCATTGAGATAAACGCTTTCTAATGCTCTATCTACTTTTGAAGTTTCTTGTATATCTCCAAAGTCTACTACCATTCCTTTTTCACCATCAATTTTCCTTAACAATAAATAACCTTCTTTGTTTGTAGGATTTAAAGATTTCGAATCAAGTAAATAATACTCTGAATTGACTTTAGATGTATGTATAAATAAATTTGGGTGCGTTCTTAAAGAAATAAACTTATTATATTTTTTTATCCATTTAATAATGTTTGCAATAATAATTCCAAGTTCTTTTTTAAAATACATAGAAGATACGAAATCCTTAAATATTAATGTAAGTTCCTCTTCTATTTCTCGAAAATTTTTGTGGACTTGAAAACCAATAAATTCTTTATTCAAAAGTAAATTTTGCATATCAGATTCACTTAAATTTAATAGCCTAGTTATACGATTAAGATTATTCCCTTCGGAATTATAGCCATATACTATATTGGCTATACTTTTGAGAACAGTAAGTAACTGTGTATCTATCTTAACTTTGAAAAAATCATTAATATCATCATCTAATAATCCACTAAAAAACAATTCTTCGACTGTCGCAGATATTATTTTTGCTAATTCACTTCTAACTTCACCTTTAACACGATTATTTAAACTGTACGTTATAATCCTTCTAAATTTAATGTCAAACGGTAAGTCCTCTATACTACCATAATCTAGATTAAAAAAGCATAATACATTATTCCATCCAAGAGATTTAGCCGCATATCCTAATTCTAACAATACATTAGGATTAGGTGTTTTTCTTTCTTTGCTATTTGAGTTAATTATTGAAACATCTGCGATAAATAATTTACTAGAATCAATTTTTTTAAATAAAGTATCAACAATATCCGGTGTTCCAATTACCCCCTTTGTATCTCTTTCTATACTCATTTCTAAATGTAAATCTTTAGAATTTCTAATATTTCTTATAGCATTTTTTATACACTGTTCTATAAATCCTCTATTCGAAGAATTAGGGAGATTTGATTGCCATGAATAAAATATTGTGTTTTTCAATAAAAAATAACCTCCTCTATCAGCTAAAACGTTATACAAGTATTAACATAGCTCCTTTTAGCTAATAGTCATTTTGCGAGATATTCAACTACTGAATAGTCTTTATTTATATTAGTAATTGATTTGCTCGCTAATTAACTAAGCACATGAGATTAATTAGAAAATAATTTTCTCTTTCTTTTGCTGTAAGTGCCTAACTATTTCTAAAGAGCATTTAACAATCATGATTCTATATGGAACAGCCTCTTTGCTTCTTTCCTAAACTCTTCTTCCGAAAATTTTTGCAAAATTAAATCTGCTAATTTGGTTTCAGTCATATCTTCTAACTCGTCTTCATCTTGTCCCATAATTTTTAAAAACGTTATAGGAACAATTTTATTTTTAAAACGAATTAGTTGTACAAGAGTTATTGGATTTAATTCATCATATAACTTTCCAAGCTCTTCTACTTCTTCTACCGTATACTCTCCATAAGCATTTTCCATTGCGTAAAGTATCTCATCTAACATTCGGAAGTTTGTTGACGGTGCTTTCAAATAAATTGTCTTTATATACGATTGAACTAACTCATAAAAGTATTCACTGTCAGCCATACCTCGTCCAAAACTACTTTGTAAATAGCTTAACGCATAACGAATTAACTCTGAGTTACCAACTTCCTTATCTTTAAATAAGTTCTTTTTTAAATATTCCATACTCTCAAGTGTTGCATCATCCAATCTAAAACTGATTGTTTTCGGTGTATTTTCCATACTAATATCATCTCCAATTCAATTGTAATACAATAATTAATACAATTAAAGTAATACATAATTAATTGTTTATTACCATATTACAAAAAAATCTTTTTGTCAAATCAATACTAGTGGAATATGAGAAATTTTTAAATTACACAAAAAGACCATCTACATCATAGAATCAAGTTACCTTGAAGCTATAACATAGACAGCCAATCAAACTAAAGGCTCTCCCTCAAATCCTTAGCTACCCCCTCTAGCTCCTTTAATCTTATTGCTTTTTATTCAACATATTCATCACAGGTGAATAACTATCATGCGTCTTTCGTAAATCGTCTGTATCCATTTGGAAGTATCTTCTAAATTGTCCTAATATCGCTCCAACCACCCATCTTTTGAAGTGTAAAAGAATCACATCCATTAAGTGTCATATTCTTTGCCCATGTATGACGCTAAACGTGAGCAGTAACCTTTTTGCCCTTGATCCCTGCTTTATCAGCATAATATTTTAAACGCTTATTGAAATGATTTTGCCCTAAAGGCTCTCCCCATTGTGATAGAAAACTTCTGTCGGTTGTGAAATGCTTCTTATTTTCACCAATAAGCTGCATGAGGAGCTTTACTGAATGACCTGACATTGGTACAATACGAGGCTTGCGATTCTTATTTACCTCAGCTTTTAGCGTTATGAAGCGTGTCTGAAAGTCTATATCAGCCACTCGTAGGCTCAATAACTCATTTGCTCTAAGTCCACAATCTAATAAAAGTGTCATAGCAACATAATCACGAAAGCCAACGTAATCACGCTTCTCAGGCTGTTTGAAAAGCTCCTTCACTCCTTCATCGGTAAAGCAATTTGTCAGGTCTATATCTTGCTTTATCAGCCTTACAGACGCCATAGGATTAAACGCTATTAATCCCTCACGCTCTAAATGGGTGTACATTGCTTTATATACTCGTAATCAAATGTTGATTGTTGTATCAGCCAATCCTAACCCTTGTTCTTCCTTTATAAATTTATGCCCTTCATACTTTTTCGCATCATACTTAAGGTGGTTAATATAATCACGGAAAATCTGTGGTGCTAGTTCATCAACTGTCTCAATCCCATAGGTCTGCTCCAACCATTTAACAAAGTAGCTCCAATCTTTACGATAATCTTTTAATGTTCTTGGTCGAAGCCCCTTTGCATTTTTAGCAGAATCCATAAGGTCAATTGATTGTTCAAAGTTTTTGGATATTCTTTCTACATTGTGTTTGTTTACTCTTTTTAAACCATACAAAAAAGCCTCCTCAATTTGTGATGCTTTCCGCAACAGACAAATCAAAAAGGCTTGGTATTCACAGCCCTAACGACGCTAATTTAGGGTTGTGTTTACTTATAATCGGGAATGTATAGACTTATACAACCCTTCTTCAACATTTATATCACGTTTAATTATTCACAAACTTCAGGCGTACCTTCACGTTTTGCCGCTTTAAAGCTTGTGCCGCAGCCGCAAGATGCGATGGCATTTGGGTTGTCGATGGTGAAGCCACCACCCATTAACGATTGTTTATAGTCAATTTTTGTTCCCATTAAAATAGGCGCATCTTCGCGGGAAACAAGAATCGTTAAACCATGTTGTACATCTTCAAAATCGTCTTCTTTTTTCTCTTTATCGAAATGCATGCCATACGATAGACCACTACATCCGCCACCATTAACAGCTACGCGTAAAAAAGAACCTTGCTCCTCATTATGCTCCATCATTTCATTAATATGAAATGCAGCCGCTTCAGTCACGTCTATTACTTGTTTTAAACTTGTCATCCCAATCACCTTCCTTCTTACTTATCATATCAATTTTGACTATTGTATGACAAACATTCAGCTTGAAGTAGATTATTAGCAAAATTCCCGATATTTTCACTTAATTAGTATTTTTTATTCATGTGTTAAATGCATCTATTGGTATAATAGTTATAATTACATCGATGAAAGAGGTATATATTATGGAGATTTCACCGTATTATGAAAAAAAAATTCAATGTCTTAATTGTAAAAAAGAATTTCCAACATTAAAAGTACGCTCTAAATTCATAAAAGTGGATCATACGGAAACCGATTTTCAGCCGATTTATGCTGACGATGTCAATGCTCTTTACTACAATGTTTTTGTTTGTGAGCATTGTGGCTTCTCCTTTACAGAGGACTTTACAAAATATTTTGCGCCTGGCGTACAAGATGAGATAAAGACACAAATTACAGAAAAATGGATTCACCATGATTTTAAAGGTGAACGTACGGTCTTCCAAGCGATTCAAGCCTATAAATTAGCATTTTTATGCGCTACGATTAAAAAAGAAAAATTCGTTGCTACTGCTGGTCTAACTTTACGTCTTGCGTGGTTATATCGTTCATTAAAAAATGAAGGTCAAGAGCAGCGTTTTATGAAAATGTCCCGAGATCTTTATATGGATTCCTATTCAAATGAGGATTACAGCACAACTCAAATGTCTGATGTACGCATTATGTATATGATTGCCGAGCTATCACGACGTATCGGTGATATCGAAAATGCGACACGCTTCTTTTCTAAGGTTATTGAGAAACAAAGTATTGGTGGCGAAGCAAAAATTATCGATATGGCAAAGGAACAATGGACACTGATTCGCGAAGAAAAAGAAAAATCTCGACAAGCGTAAATTAAAAAAGTTCTAGCCAAAATTAGCTAGAACTTTTTGTACGTAAATGTTAGAAAACTTGTTCTACTTCAATAATCCCTGGTACTTCTTCTAATAAAGCACGTTCAATACCTGCTTTTAATGTAATCGTAGAACTAGGGCAACTACCACATGCACCTAATAAACGTAATTTTACAACGCCATCTTCTACATCTACTAATTCACAGTCTCCACCGTCACGTAATAAGAATGGACGTAATTTATCTAATACTTCTTGAACTTGGTCGTTAATTGTTGCTTCTGCCATTTGTCTCGACTCCTTTCCTTATAATGATTATAATGTTAGCAACAGAAAAAATCCAATATAGAATCACAAGGGAGAATAAATACTATGGGTCAAACAAAACCAATTATCGAAATTTATGGCACTGCGGTCATCTGTGCTAGCTGTGTCAATGCACCATCTTCTAAGGATACATATGAGTGGTTGCAAGCCGCTATTGATCGTAAATATCCAGACCAAGCTTATGCTATTCGTTATGTCGATATTGAAGGTCCAATTGAGAATGAACGTGATTTAGATTATGCTAGACGTATTCAAGAAGATGAATTTTTCTATCCACTCGTGCTCATCAATGATGAAGTAGTAGGAGAAGGGTATGTCCAATTAAAGCCGGTCTTTAATGCCCTTGAAAACCTTGGCTTTACACCAGACGAAACCGTTTAATAATACATGAAAGGGATTGTTCACAAGTTTACCTTTGAGCAATCCCTTTTATTATTTACTAGTATGCTCAAAAGAATATGAGCAACGCATTAATCATTTTGGTATTTGTACATCCATAGTAATCCAGATTTCATTAAACGTGCAATACGACCAGTAACAGTTGTATCCGCTAAGTAAGCAAAGCCTTGTTTTTTACCTAATGATCCCATGAAACCTTTTAGTTTAATATCAGGCATTTTTTCTGGTAAACGCTCACCCTTCCAACGCATACGTAATACTTTTACGATATGCTCCGCCTGCTCCTCCGCTAATTGTGCACTAGGAGAAAAGTCAGAAGAAGCGCAGTCACCAACAACATAGACGTGCTCATCATCCAACACATTAAAGTATTGCGTGACAATCGGACGACCTTGACGATCTTTTTCAACATCCATTTCACGCACAAGTTTAACAGGCTGCACACCTGCAGTCCAAACTACTGCATCTAGTGGTATTTCCTCTTCATGGTTAAAAATTTTCCCTGGTTCTACTTTTGTAATATTAGAATTTGCAATAACATCTACATTATGTTTCGTAAACCAATCTTTCACATATTTACTAAGCTTCTCTGGGAAGTCTTTTAAAATACGTGAACCTCGGTCAAACAATTTTACTTTTAAATCAGCACGGCTTTCTCGTAGCTCACTCGCCAACTCAATACCGCTTAAACCAGCACCAACAATGCCGACAGTTGAGCCTGCTGGTAAACCACATAACGCTTGGAATGTTGCACGTGATTTTGCCATCGTCTGAATGCTGTATGTGTACTCTTCTGCACCTGGTACACCATGGTATTTGTCCTCACAGCCTAGACCAATAACTAAATCATCATATTCAATACGTTGCCCATCCTCTAGAATGACTACTTTTTCAGCACGGTTAATCCCAACGGCTTCACCATACACAGCCGTTAAACGCTCGTGCTCTGGGAAACTTACACGAATTTCTTTATCTGTTGAAGTCCCTGCTGCTAATGCATAAAATTCTGTTTTTAAACTATGGAAAGGCGCTCTATCTACTAACACGATTTCCGTGTCCAAAGGTAAGTTGTTTGGTAAAAGTCGAAGCATGACACGCATATTGCCGTAGCCGCCACCTAAAAGTACTAATTTCCCCATAATAGTCTCCTTTAATGTATCTAATTATAATTGTTCACAAAGTATCCACAAATGAGTATAACCGATTGTGAGAAGTTTCACAATATAAGATTGCATTTTTGTGAAAGATTTCACAATATCGATTACTTCTTTGCATTTTCACACAACAATTATGCCAAAGTCAATTACATTTCGGCAGAATTTGTGCCCCGTAATAAATAAGCCGACTCGAAAAGTTTAACTTAAAATTGGTGACATCCAAAAGTATCTTGCAATAATTTGCATCCCCACTACAAATAAACGGTTAGTCAGCATTCATATAAACTGGAACGACTTTAACTCAATCAATTTAAATCATTGACGAACGTTTCAAAAGCTAGTAGCATATCAAGGGTGAGGTGAACATATGAATCCAATGGTTGAATTTTGTGTAAGTAATTTAGCAAATGGCTCACAAAAAACTTATGAAATACTCGAACGCGATCCAAATATCGATGTTTTGGAATATGGCTGCCTTAGCTACTGTACAAAGTGTTCTGAATCTTTTTACGCGATTGTCAATGGTGAATTAGTAGAAGCTGCTTCACCAGAGGAGCTCACAAAAGCTATATATCAATTTATTGATGAAAATCCATTATGGTAATTGTAAAACATGGATACCATCAATATATTTTAAAAAAAGTTTGAGTCCTAACAAAATAAAGTTACACATATGAAAAGGATGTTATACCAAAATCGGCATAACATCCTTTGTTAATTTATACCTCGAGCAAAATTTTAAACCAGCGTTTCCACTAAATAAGTAGGTTGCTGTTTTTTTGTTAAAACTTCGCTTGTTGGTGTTACACCTGTATTGACATGAATGGTATCACAGCCAAAATGAATACCACACATAATGTCCGTATCGTAGTTATCACCAATCATAACCATCTCATCTTTTGTAAAACAATGCTCTAACGCAATGATGTCGAGCATTGCAGCAGACGGCTTCCCGATGTAGATTGGTTCAACCCCAGCAACCTCTCCTACTAGGCGCGCAAATGAGCCATTTCCAGGTAAAAATCCATATTCTGTTGGAAATTTAATATCTTGATTAGTTGCAATAAAGGCAGCACCATTTTGTACAGCAATTGTAGCCTTTGCCAGTGCCATATAATCTAATGTGCGATCGATGCCCATAACAAATACATCTGGCTCATTGTCTACAGGTTCAATTCCTTCATTTAACAACGCCAATCGAATCCCATCAGCGCCCATCATTGCTACTCTTTTGTCTGGGAAATTCATAGCTACATACTTTGCTGTTACTAAAGCACTTGAATAAATATGATGAAGTGGTGCTTCTACGCCAACTGCGTGTAAAGCTTCTTGTAACTGCTCTCTCGTTTTAGAGGAATTGTTTGTTACGTAAAACGGCTCAATCCCTTGCTGCTGTAATTGCTGTATAAAAGCAACCGCAGAAGGAATACCTTCCTTTCCGCGGTAGACAGTGCCATCTAAATCAAAGCAATAAGCCTTATAGGTTTTCATTGATGATCCTCAGGTAAAAATGCTGATACGGGACCTAGCTCATTTGTTAAGTAGTTATTCACTGCTGGTGCAAACTGCTTTAAAGCCGGTAAGCTGGCTGTTAAAACCGTCACAACTTCTGCTATATCTACAGATGCGAATTCACGAACGAGCATTTTACGTAAGCCTACAACAGCTTTTAACGATGCTTCCATATCAGTTGATACGACTTTTTCATCGATTAATATATCAATAATATCCTCATAGCTACCTGGATCACGCATGATGAAACCGTCAATCATTAAGTTACCTACATCCATCATTGATTCCATCACATTATGCCCAATACGTTCGAGCGCTAATTTCTTCATATCATTTTGTAGCCAGTTATCCTCTGTCTCCAAAATAGCTAATAGTTTATCTAAGTACTGTAAGTTTGTTGTGATTTTATTTCGATCTACAAAATACACAAGGAAAGCCCCCATTCAAATCATTTAAAGTTGATAGTCTTTTCTCTTCTATAGTACCATATCTATAGGACTGGAAGGAGATTAAAAGATGGAACGTTTTTTCTTATATGATGATGTAGAAGATACAAAAACACGCTTTGTTAGTTTTGCAGGACAAAAACTACGCTACGATTTAGCCATTTTACAATCTAGCCGCTTCTTTGGCAAAGTACTTGTGATGGATATCCAATTTGGCCGTTTTGCGATTATAGGACCAGACGACGTAGAAGAACCTGGCTACCTTGAACACGTATACAACCGTTCTGAAGAAGAGACAGTGGAACTGCGTGAATACTTACGGGAATTACTAAACTAATACTGTTTAAAAGATTTAAATAAAAAAAATTTCGCTAATCCATTTGCTTGGGACTGCAATAGACCCTTTGGCATATAGCGAAATTTTTTTGTCAAAATCCCATCATGTCTATCGAATATTACACTAAATAGAACCCCTGATGTATCATTATTTATTTAAAGTGGAAGGGTTATCTTTATTATGTGGTTTGTTTTTGTTTTCATTATCATTTTGTTTTTTCGCTTGTTTATTTTGCCCAATAACAGCTAAATCATCTACACTAATATCAAAGCCATATCCGTACTCTTCACGGTCTAATTGCTTTTTCTTTTGCTTTTGCTTTTCGTTAGCCAAAATTATCACCTCCACTTTATAAACTTTCCTTTTTTAAATGATTTATACTTAAACAAAAAAACTAATATGCATCCTCAATTATCCAGTCAACAGCACTTATTAAATCTGGGAATACGGCATCCGCAAGTGGATCATATTTACCTAAAAAAACGCCTTTTGTACCAGCTCTTTTTCCTGCAATAATGTCTGTATCTGTATCCCCCACCATATAAGATTTTGATAAATCCACATTGTATTTTTCAGCAAGATCTACAATTAACTTGCTATTTGGTTTCCGACAATCACAACCAGCTTTTGGTTTATGAGGGCAATACACGACTTCATGAATGATAGCACCTTGTGTCTTTAATTCATTTGTCATATGCATGTGTATTTTTTTGAGCTGTCCTTCTTTCATAAATCCTAAGCCTACGCCACCTTGATTGGTTACAACAAAGACAAAATCAAAAAAGTCGTTTAATTTTTTTATCGCCTCTGGCACATGAGGTAGGAAAAAAAGTTGCTGCGGCTTATTCACAAATTTAACTCTTTTCGTCAACACTTCGTTAATAACCCCATCTCGATCTAAAAAGACTGCTCTTTTTATAAAAATCACACCTTTAATAAGAATCAATAAATGCTAAAGCACTAATCTTTTGTACTATTATATCCAAATTACACACACTATACTTGGCTGTTCATTGTTCAACGGCCGTCATCGCATAAAAAAACCTGATGCACATTTGGCATCAGGTTGTTATTAGCTATTCTGCTATCTGTTCATTGTCATTTGGTTTTGTCACTTCGGTAGCTTCATTTATTACAACATCAGGCTGCATAATAGCTTTACCGCGTTTATGCAAAACAAAGTAAGCACAGCCAAAGTTACAATACTCATATAAGTAATCTTGCAGCGTACTGATTTTTGTATCAAAGGTAGATTTCTGATTTTTATCGTCAAAAAAACCTTTTAACCGCAATTGATTATAACCCCAGTCGCCTACAATATAATCATACTTGACTAAAATATCTGAGTACCGCTCCTTAAAGACTTCTTCCTGAAAAGCTTCACGGTAATCTTCAACAACTTCGTATTCATATCCTTCAATAATGATCAAAGTGACACCACCTTTCTAGGTCTACTAAATTACATTACACTTCGGCTTGTAATTGACGCTCTTTTGTTGCGGCATTCACTTGCTCGTCTGCATGGTAACTACTGCGTACAAGTGGGCCTGCTTCACAATGTTTGAAACCTTTTTCCATTGCAATTTTGCGAAGTTTACCGAATTCAATCGGAGAATAATATTTTTTTACAGGTAAATGTTTTTTAGTCGGTTGTAAATATTGACCAATTGTCATAATATCCACGTTATTCGCACGTAAATCATCCATTACTTCTAAAATTTCTTCATGCGTTTCACCTAAACCAATCATTAAAGATGATTTTGTTGGAATGTCTGGTTGCATCTCTTTTGCTAAACGAAGAAATTCTAAAGAACGTTCGTATTTTGCACGCGCACGTACTCTTGGCGTTAAACGACGTACTGTTTCAATATTATGATTTAAAATATCTGGTCTTGCATCCATTAGAAGTTGAAGATTTTCCTTAATACCTCCAAGGTCTGAAGGCAATACTTCTACTGATGTTAAAGGGCTTTTACGACGAATAGCGCGCACAGTTTCCGCTAATACTTCTGCACCGCCATCCTTTAAATCATCACGAGCCACCATTGTAATAACAACATGTTTTAAGTTCATAATTGCTACTGAATCTGCCACACGTTCTGGTTCTGCAAGGTCTAACTCATTTGGTAAACCCGTTTTTACAGCACAGAAACGACATGCACGCGTACAAACTGAACCCAAGATCATCATTGTCGCTGTTCGACGCTCACCCCAGCATTCATGAATATTTGGACAACGTGCTTCTTCGCATACTGTATGAAGATTTTTTTCACGCATTAGCTTTTTAAGACCCTTATATTCATCGTTCGTGTTTAGTTTAATTTTAAGCCAATCAGGTTTTCTTACATGTTCTTCTTTTTCATTGCTAGTAGGTTTACAGGATGTCATACAATTTCGCCCCTATCAAAGTAATCTTTTGTTGAATATGATCTACCATCACTGTTGTCAATGTATCATATTACACGAACTGCAACAACTAACATTTACTCTCAACCTAACATTTCTATTGATATGGCACCGGCACTTCTATAGATGGCTGTACCGCATCTGTGCCATTCGTATAAATGTTTGGTACTGGTCCTCTCGTTAACCCCATTGCTACAGGAATATCCTGTGATACCGTCGTTGACTTACTAGCAAATGGCACAATTATTTGGACATTCACTTCTATATGAATGCCAACTTCGACATACGCACTATTAATACCAAATTCTCTAATATCCGCTGTAACATTACTATGGACATTGCCAATTACATGAAAACGTATGGGTATTTTAGGCCCTAAATTACCGAGTAAAGGAATATCTGCCGCCTGTGCAAGCGGAACGAAAAAGACAATACCATCTCCTTGTTGAATTTTATTCACATCATATTCAACATTATCTAAATCCGGTAAATGGGACAATTCTCCATGCTCAGCTTGTTCTAAATACATTTTCACAAGTTCAAGTGTTTCTGCACGCACTCTATTAATAATTTCTGTATTAAATTTTGTGGTCACTGACGTACCAGATGGTACATCTTCGATTATATCATTAACGTCCAATACGTTAGAAGTACGTGAGTTAATGGCTTTACTAACAACATACGACGCAATTTTATTCGTCTGCACTTCTGCATATTCCAAATATGTGGGTTTAAGACGCTCATTTAATAAATACAGAAATAATGCGATACAAATAATACTTGCGACAATTAATAAGGTTAAACGATTGAGCTGCATTCCTCTTTTATGATTCGTTCGCAATTTCATCCTTTTTCGAGGGAAAAACAAAAAAATCTCCTCCTGTTCTACAACGTATGAACAGAAGGAGCAAATTATACGACTCTCGTTGGTACTACATAATCAGTTTCAATACTATCAATTTTTACAGTTGGATAGTCCACTAAATTAATTTCATATGTCGCTGTAAGTAATTCATTACGCTCTTCAAAAATTCGAATCCATGGCAAAGCAGCATCCAAAGTATTTTGTTTAGAAACAATGCCTCGGCGACCATCTGATAATTTTAAAATCAGCCCATTCGGATAATGGACAACCGATCTTTTTAATGCATTAACAATTCGTGCATCATAAATAGTGCCTGAGCCAGCTTCAACAATGGCAAGCCCTTGTGATGGTAGCATTTTTTCACGATATACACGATTTGTCGTCACTGCATCGAATACATCCGCTACACCAATTATTTTGGCAAATGGATGGATTTCAAAATCAACTAAGCCACGTGGATAACCACTTCCATCAATGCGTTCATGATGTTGAAAAGCGCAATGTGCAACCAGTAAGGAAATAGAATGCAAATTACGTAATAAATCAAACCCGTAACGCGTATGCATTTTCATCATCTCAAATTCCTCATGAGATAAGCGACCTGGTTTTTTTAATATCTCTTTCGGCACCATAAGCTTTCCAACATCATGCAATAAGGCACCAATACCAATTAAACGAAGATCTTCAGCAGAATGACCTAATTCTTTTGCTATTGCAATCGAGTATAAAGTCACATGAAAAGAATGCTGATATAAATATTCATCAAATAAATAAGCATCTGTTAAAACCGTTAAAATTTCATTATTACCCGTAATAGCTGAGAGTAGTTCATCGACAATCGTGACAATCGCTTTCGACTGTTGATCCAGTATATAAGAGGCATTCACCGTACTTAAACCATTCAATGATTGGAAAGAATCTTTAATAGTTGAAATGGCTTTATTCCGGACATCAGGAGGAACTGTCTCCTTGACTTCAATGCCTTCAGAAATTTTGTCATCAATATATAAATAATGCGTATTCAACTGTTGAAGTCTTTCAATAATACGTTCATTAATGACAACGTCTTTCTTTAAAAGTGGATGACCTGCCTCATTCCAAATGGTTCTTCCTAGTACCATTCCTTCTTTTAATACATCGATTGAAATTAATCGCATGACTTCTTCCCCAATCCATTCTTAAAGCATTTTATCTATCGCTTAAAGAAACTTTGCCCATAATCTAACATAATGTTTCGTAAAAAATCAGGTAAAATATATTTTTTCTTTGCATATTTAAAGCTAGGATAAAAATAACCGAACGTAAACAAATCCAGCGTTACTAATTTATAAGTACGTTCATTATCTGCAATCTTTCCATTAATGAGCAATTGACGCTCCTCATTCATTGCAAAGCCATACGTCAGCATCTTACCAAAAACAACGCCCCTAAACCCTAATCCTTTAAGCTCCATATTGGGCCACTCTTCATTTTTCGATTGCTGAAAAATCTCTTTTATTTCAGATACCGACAATTCGATTGTACATAAATTAATTGGATGTGGAAAAATTTTATGTAAATCAAGCGCGGTTACCGTTCCTTTTGGAAGGCCCTCTAAAAAAATCCCTGCATTAAATAACGCACAATCTGCATCGCTTTTTTCTATAATTGCATGCGCAAATAAGTGAGATAATTGTGAGTAATGGAACCATTCTTTATTGTACATTTTTTCTGTTGAAAATACAGGCTTGTCTAATAACCTTTTGCCTTCTTCTTCTAAAGTTAGCAAAAATTCATTTTCATTTTCAACAATTGGCAAGTCCTTATTATGAATTAAAGTATCCTTTTTTTCAACAATTTCTCTCGTTTTTTTATCATATTCTATCACGAGATGTCCAGTATATTGGCCAAATTTTCCTCCGCCAGTAAGCAATACACCATTGATGAACTTCCCATTTGGCAATGTATGATGCGTATGAGACCCAAAGATAACATCAATCTCAGGACATTCCTCTGCGAGCAGTTCATCTTCAGTAATTCCTAAATGTGACAGACAAACAACAATGTCTACTTCTTTACGCAGTTGATGGGTTAATCGAATAAGGGAACTTCGTGCATCGTCTATTTGCCATTGCAATTCCTTATAATAAATTTCGAACATAGCTGTCGCTGCAATAACCGCGATTTTCGTGTCATTTTTTGTAGTTAACACAACGTAAGGCTTTAGCCACATTGGGTTTTGTCCCTTCGAGGCATTAACGTTCGCCACTACGACTTCAAATAGCGCGTCATCATATAGATGAAACAACTCATCATGAGACAGTGTAATGCCTTCATTGTTACCGATTGTCACAACATCATAACCTGCATCGTTTAATAATTGGACATTTCCCTTACCAATAGTCGCATCTGTATAAATATTTGACCTATCTAGATGATCTCCAACATCAACTAAAAAGCTAGTTTCCCCTAGAGCTGCATATTGAGCACGTTGCGCATTGACATAGTTTTGCATGCGTGGCCAATACTTAAAATGACTATGCAAATCATTTGTGTGAAAAATATGAATTTTTTCTAGCATTCCAGCCACCTCTTCTTTACAATAAGCCCTCTATAATGGAACGAATTCCTAATAATAATAAAATAATTCGAAGTGCCAGGACAAGTGTATCTGATTTAATTTTTTTATTGAGTGCTGCTCCTAACTTAGCTCCAATATAAGCCCCAGGAATAACTGGAATCGTATAAAGCCATGGTACATGCCCTAAATAAATATGGCTTGCGGAGTTCACAATGGATGTTAAGAACACCATAAACATGGATGTTGCCACTGCCACATGTGGTGGAAATAAAAATAATATGATCATTGCAGGCACAACCATCGAGCCGCCACCAATACCAAATAATCCTGATGCAAAGCCAACTGCAAAGCAGAACAACAACGCAAACCAAATCGGATAGCCGTAAACATATGTTTGTCCCGATGCATCGATAAACTGGTGTTGTGTACCATTTTTCACAAACCATTGTACAGGTTTCAATTTATCGCGTACAAGTAAAATAATCGATATAACAATTAACAATAACCCAAAATATAAATTAAATGAAGGTAAATCCAATCCTTTATTTACCCATGCACCTACCATTGTTCCTGGAACACTACCTAAAAAAAATATAAAACCACTTTTATAATCCACCGTTTTGGATTTCATGTAGCTTAATGTTGATGCTAGCCCGGTGAAAATCATCATCACAACAGATAGCCCAACCACCTTTTGCGGTGTTATATCTGGAAGCAACCCAAGATTTAACCCAACAAATAAAGTAGCCGGTACTAAAATAATCCCTCCACCTAGCCCAACAAGAGAGCCGATTAGCCCCGATGCTAGTGCAATGATAACTAAAAGAATAAACTCCATTATATTTCTCCTTCAAACATATTTAATTGTTTTGGTGCTAAACCAACATCTCGTATAGCTAATAGCTCCTGAAGCTCCTTTGCATTTTTCGCAGCATGCAACCCTGAGTTATTATTAAATAACACAAATAACTCCTGTACCTTTGGCTGTATAGCTTGAATATGCTGGCTGAGTTGTTGCAATTCTTCTTTATTATAATCATATAGAAATCGAACTTTGCGCCAGTTTTTCATATTGCCAGTATTACGCCAACCATGAATATTACGACCATGAATGCGTACAAGTGCCCTATTTGCCGTTACTTCAGGGTAAAAGGGAACAGAGCCAATACCCGCTTGTGGTTCATCACAAATCGTATGAATAAATTGATGATCCTGCAAGAAATCCATTGTTTGCTGGACAAGCTTGTCTGCATACCACGTGCGATTACGAAATTCAATTGCCACATCGAACTCTTTTAATTGTTGCCTAATATACAATAAATATTGGACATTTTTTGACTGACAATCAAACCATGGTGGAAACTGTGCGAGTACCATCGCTAATTTTCCATGCCGTTTAAATTCATTGGCACACTCAATAAACGCGTTAAACATATCATTTTTGGATTCGAAGGGGATTTCCCCACGTAAATGACCGGTCATTCCCTGATAAGCCTTTATAACAAAACGGAATGAATGTGGTGTTAGTTCACACCATTTCCGTACATTATCAACTGATGGAATAGCATAAAATGATGTGTCTACTTCTACTGTTAAAAAATGACCTGCATAATCAAATAATTTGTCCTTTGAGGCAGTCACACCACTGTATAACGAAGGATGATCGCCCCAGCCTGTTAACCCAATTCGAATCATAAGACTCCCTCCCTATGTACCTAATGATAGCATACACTTTCCAGTGCAAATACTTACAAAAATAAAAAGCGACTAAAGCTAAAATAGCTCTAGTCGCATGTACATCAACAAAAAATCAGCCGATTGAACCTTCCATCTCGAACTTGATAAGACGGTTCATTTCTACTGCGTATTCCATTGGTAATTCTTTCGTAAATGGTTCGATAAAGCCCATTACGATCATTTCTGTTGCTTCTTCTTCAGAAATACCACGAGACATTAAGTAGAATAGTTGCTCTTCTGACACTTTTGAAACTTTCGCTTCATGTTCTAAAGAAACATTATCATTTAAGATTTCGTTGTATGGAATCGTATCCGAAGTAGATTGATTATCCATGATTAACGTGTCACATTCAATGTTAGCACGTGCACCACTTGCTTTAGGACCGAAACGAACTTGACCCATATATGTTACTTTACCACCTTGTTTGGCAATCGATTTAGAAACGATTGTAGAAGATGTATTCGGTGCCATATGAATCATTTTTGCCCCAGCATGTTGGTGTTGTCCTTTACCAGCTAATGCAATTGATAATGTCATACCACGAGCGCCTTCACCTTTTAGGATACAAGCTGGGTATTTCATCGTTAATTTTGAACCAATATTACCGTCAATCCATTCCATCGTACCGTTTTCTTCAACAACTGTACGTTTAGTTACTAAGTTGTAAACATTATTTGCCCAGTTTTGAATCGTTGTATAACGGCAGTAAGCATTTTTTTCGACGATAATCTCTACAACTGCAGAGTGTAAAGAGTTTGTAGTATAAACTGGAGCAGTACATCCTTCAACATAATGCACGTGTGCGCCTTCATCAACGATAATTAACGTACGCTCAAATTGCCCCATGTTTTCAGAGTTAATACGGAAGTATGCTTGTAAAGGCGTTTCCACTTTTACACCTGGTGGCACGTAGATAAATGAACCACCTGACCAAACAGCTGAATTTAATGCAGCAAATTTGTTATCAGTGTATGGGATTACTTTGCCCCAATATTTTTTGAAAATCTCTTCGTTTTCACGTAAAGCTGAATCAGTATCTTTAAACACAATACCAAGGTCTTCAAGATCTTGTTTCATGTTGTGGTATACTACCTCAGATTCGTACTGAGCTGATACACCAGCAAGATATTTTTGCTCTGCTTCAGGAATACCTAATTTATCAAACGTTGCTTTAATTTCTTCAGGTACTTCATCCCAAGATTTTTGCGTAGCTTCAGATGGTTTTACGTAGTACGTAATCTCATCGAAATCTAAATCGCCAAGGTCGCCACCCCATTGTGGCATCGGTTTTGTATAGAAAGTTTCAAGCGCTTTTAAGCGGTATTCAAGCATCCACTCTGGCTCTTGCTTCATATTTGAAATTTCACGGACGATTTCTTCAGTCAAACCACGTTTTGAACGGAAAATTGATACGTCCTTGTCATGGAATCCGTATTTGTAATCGCCAATATCCGGCATTTTTTTAGCCATTATTTCTCCTCCGTTCACGAATTATTATTCTTTTACGCCTTTTTCCATTGCTTTCCAAGCCAATGTCGCACATTTTATGCGTGCAGGGAATTGTGAAACACCTTGCAGTGCTTCGACATCCTCTAGGTCGTATTTATCGCTATATTCTTCACCCATCATCATTTTTGAGAAAATATCAGCAAGTTCTAATGCTTCTGCTACTTTTTTCCCTTTAATGATTTGAGTCATCATCGATGCAGAAGACATCGAAATTGAACAGCCTTCACCGTCAAATTTCGCATCTTCTACAACACCATCATTCACTTTAAGTGTTAAGTGAATACGGTCACCACAAGTCGGATTGTTCATATCAATTGTGACAGCATCTGTTTCTAAAGATCCTTTGTTACGAGGATTTTTATAATGATCCATGATTACTGAACGGTATAGTTGATCTAAATTATTAAAAGACATCGCCAAAATACTCCTTCGCTGAACGCAACCCAGCAACTAAGCGGTCAATATCTTCCTCCGTATTGTACAGATAAAAGCTTGCTCGCGCTGTCGCTACTTGTTGGAGACATTTCATTAGTGGCTGCGCACAATGATGTCCGGCACGAACAGCGATGCCATTCATGTCAAGAACAGTTGCAACATCATGCGGATGTACATCATCTAAGTTAAATGTAACAAGTCCACAACGCTTCATAGGATCGCGTGGGCCAAAAATTTTAAGTCCGTCAATTGTTTCAAGCTGATCCATCGCATAGCCTACAAGCGCATGTTCATGCTTTGCGATATTGTCTAACCCTACTTCAGTTAAGAAATCGATAGCAGCTCCTAAACCAATTGCTCCTGCAATAATAGGTGTACCACCTTCAAATTTCCACGGCAATTCTTTCCACGTTGAATCATGTAATCCAACAAAGTCGATCATTTCGCCACCAAATTCAATTGGCTCCATCTTTTCAAGGTGCTCTTTTTTACCATATAGTACACCTATTCCAGTCGGTCCGCACATTTTATGTCCTGAAAATCCTAAGAAATCGACATCTAGGTCTTGCACATCCATTTTCATATGCGGTGCTGCTTGTGCACCATCCGCTACCATAACTGCACCATTGGCATGTGCAATTTTAGCAATTTCTTTAATCGGATTAATCGTACCGAGAACATTTGATGCCATGGATACAGACACGATTTTTGTTTTCGGCGTAATTGTTGCTCGAACCTTTTCAAGGTCAAGCGTTCCATCTGCCTCAAGGTCAATGTACTTTAATGTTGCATTTTTTTCTTTTGCAAGCTGTTGCCAAGGTATAATATTAGAATGGTGTTCCATATGTGTGATGACAATTTCATCACCTTGCTCAACATTTGCACGACCATAACTAGAAGCTACTGTATTTAACGCAGTTGTTGTACCGCGAGTGAAAATAATTTCTTCTGTCGTTTTCGCATTAATGAAATTGCGAACCTTTTCACGAGCACCCTCGTATTTGTCAGTCGCACGATTCCCCAATGTATGCACACCTCGGTGAACATTTGAGTTATCAAATTCATAGTAATGCTTAATTGCTTCAATTACTTGAATAGGCTTTTGAGATGTTGCTGCACTATCAAGATAAACAAGCGGGTGACCATTTACTTGTTGATTTAATATTGGGAAATAGCTTTTAATGTCTTTATTGATCATTAGCGAACTTTCCTTTCAATAACCTCCGTCAGTTGCTTTTGAACGCCCTCAATTGGTAATTGCGTAACAACTGGCGCAAGGAATCCATGGATAACAAGGCGCTCTGCTTCTGCTTTCGAGATACCACGACTCATTAAGTAATAAAGTTGTAGTGGATCTACTCGTCCTACAGATGCTGCGTGTCCTGCTGTTACATCATCTTCGTCAATTAAAAGAATTGGGTTCGCATCGCCACGTGCTTTTTCAGAAAGCATTAGCACACGTGATTCTTGCTGTGCATCCGCTTTTGTAGCACCGTGTTCAATGTAACCAATACCATTAAAGATTGACTGTGCTGCATCTTTCATCACACCGTGTTTCAAGATGTGACCATTTGAGTTTTTACCCCAGTGACGAACTTCTGTAGTAAAGTTTAGCTTTTGCTCTCCGCGACCAACTACAACTGTTTTTGTATCTGCATGAGAACCATCACCGATAAGGTGTGTAATGTTTTCAGAGATTGTATCTGAATCATTCATTAAACCTAGTGCCCAGTCTACTTTTGCATCACGCGCTAAACGAGCACGACGATTTACATAAGTAGTATAACCTTTAGCCAGTACATCAACCGCACCGTAAATTACTTGCGCGTTATCTTGTACAATGACTTCGGAAATAATATTTGCCTGACCTTTCGCTTCTTCAACTGTAGAAATATATGTTTCTACGTATGTGACAGCTGCATTGGCTTCAGCAACAACTAATACATGGTTATATAGAGAAGCTTCGGCATTATCATTTAAAAATACTACTTGTAACGGTTGCTCAATAACGACATTTTTCGGTACGTAAACAAATACGCCACCATTTACAAGTGCTGCATGAAGTGCAGTTAATTTATGTTCATCGACTTTTACTGCTTCAGTCATGAAATACTTTTGTACAAGCTCACCATGTTCACGTACAGCTGTTAACATATCTGTAAAAATAACGCCTTTGTCAGCAAGCTCCTGTGACGTTTTAATAAACGCTGGTGTGTTGTTACGTTGAATATATAAGTTTTCTTGAGACTCAAGATTAATTAACCCTCTTGCCTCTTCTGGTAATTCATCTAATGAAGTTAATTCTTCACTGACAACTGTGTGAGTTGGGAAATTCATAAAATCCCATTTTGTAATATTTGTTCTATCTGGTTTTGGCATATCTAAACCAGCTGCTTTGTCTAGTGCTGCCGTACGAAGCTCTGCAAACCAAGTTGGCTCACCATTCGCTTCTGAGAACGAGCGCACGTCCTGTACTGTTACAGGCAAGTTAAGTTCCACTGTCATGCTAGTTCGTCCTCCTTCTTATGCTTCTTGTTCTTCTGTTTCTTCTTCGATTCCTAGTTCTTTTTTAATCCAATCGTAACCTTCTGCTTCTAAACGTTGTGCTAATTCTTCGCCGCCTGATTTTACAACACGACCTTGCATCATTACGTGTACGTGATCTGGTGTGATGTAGTTTAGTAGACGTTGATAGTGCGTAATCATTAAGCATCCGAAGCCTTCGCCACGCATTGCATTGATACCTTTTGACACAACTTTAAGTGCATCAATATCAAGACCAGAGTCAATTTCATCTAAAATAGCAAAAGTTGGTTTAATCATCATTAATTGAAGAATCTCGTTACGTTTTTTCTCACCGCCAGAGAAACCTTCATTTAAATAACGTTGCGCCATGTCTTCATGCATTTCAAGGAATTCCATATTTTTATCTAATTCACGAATAAATTTCATTAGTGAAATTTCGTCGCCTTCTTCACGACGTGCATTAATAGCTGAACGTAAGAAATCAGCGTTCGTCACACCAGCGATTTCTGATGGGTATTGCATCGCAAGGAATAAACCTGCTTGTGCACGCTCATCAACTTCCATTTCAAGTACGTTTTCACCATCAAGTTCAACTGTACCAGAAGTAACTTCGTATTTAGGGTGTCCCATAATTGCAGAAGCTAGTGTTGATTTACCAGTTCCGTTTGGTCCCATAATTGCATGGATTTCATTTGTATTAATTGTAAGGTTTACGCCTTTTAAAATCTCTTTCCCGTCGATTTCAACGTGAAGATCTTTAATTACTAAAGTTGACATGAAAATACCTCCATAATGTGTTCTATGAATGGGCAACCATTCCTTAATTATTATCATTCTAATCTTAACTGAAAATCGTTCTCTATGCAAACCATTTTGACCACTTTCACTTTTCAATGATGAAATCGTGAAATATAAAGACTTTGTAAGCATTTTCAGATTATTGGAAATCGAAACTGACAATGAGAATCAACAAAGTTTATTTTCAATGAAATATCTCTAATTGAGAATAGATTTCATCTAGCTACATAGTGGAAACCTCGCATAGAGCATTAATTGTAACGGTTTTGTGACAAATACGCACAAACAACCCTATCTATACTATATCCTATTTCATTCGAATGGAATCACTTCAAGAAATAAAATTATAGAGTACTAGCATAATAAACACGTCAAGCAGATTTACACTTTTTTACTGTATGATGAAAATTTAATTTGCTTTCAGCAGAAGTCTCCATAAAACTTTGTATGTAAATATAAAAAACAAGAATAAACCTGTTCGTAACTTTTAGCTAGGTTCAATGAATGGAAAACCTAGTGATTCCTTCCTTTGCAATTATTTTACCAATGTAAAGAGCATACGAGTTGTGGCAAAGGACATGGCTATAGTAGGAACAACTTAGAAATGAAGATGCAACAAAGCGTGGCATATAACGGGGTGCATTCTTAGTGCATGCGCATAGCCGTTGTAACGGACATTAGCAACATAGCAAAAAAGCGTTAGATTGCTAGCAGGTCAATCTAACGCTTTTGTCTTAAGCTCTCTTCTTTACTATTTTTTAAAAATATAATTCAGCTTATTTTATAAGCCCATAAATAGCCCTTTGATTCAAGAAGGAATGAATCAGGCTCATTAGACATTTGCACCACAACGGCATTATTTGTTTTTAACTCATAGCCATCATTGATACGTTCAATTTGAATTGGCACTTCTAATTCATTAAATAGCTGGCGCAAGCGATAAATCGTATTATAAAGGTTCGCTAGTGCCTTTCGCTCATCAAGATTTGGCCAAATATCATCTAAAATACGATATTTAGAAACGACTACTCCTTCATTCAGCAGCAAATAGTAAAACAGTTCTTCTGTTACCTTTGTGCGCCATTTAATCGCTTGACCGTTCATACGAGTTCCTGCTTCACCTCGAAGGCGAACTTCAAGCTTAGCAATATTGTGTTGTTTCTGACGACCATAATATTTTGCAAGTCGTTCATCTAATTGCAGTACCGTATTCGGTGTCATCGGTTTTAAGACATAATCAAGCGCCTGTACGCGGAAAGCATCTACTGCATACTTCGTATAAGCTGTCGAAAAAATGATTGGTACATCAATTCCTTCCTCTACTAGCTTTAACGCAAGCTCTAAGCCATTTATTTTAGGCATTTCGATATCCAACAGAATCGCATCTGCCTGAATTGTTGAAAGCTCTTTAGCTGCTTCTATGGGCGAAGTATAAGATGCAATAACCTTAAAAAGACCACTCTTCTCCAGTAAACGCTTATGCAAGTTTAGAATAGGTTCTTCATCTTCTACCATAATAATTTTCCACATTGGCATGCTCCTTTAAAGGTTGTTTTAAAATCATTGTAGTTCCTTCATCCAATTTAGATTGAATCATGAGCGAAGCTTTTGGTAACTCTTTAACACGGCGTAATACGTTCGTAAAACCAATTCCATTAGAACTGATATTTTTCCCCATTGTTAAAGCGGCTACTTGTTCTGCCGTCATCCCAACGCCATCGTCGATAATTTGAACTACAAGGAAATTTTCTTCTTTTTCTATTTTCACAATTACACAGCCATTTCCTTCTTTTTCAAAAATTCCATGACGAATCGCATTTTCGACAAGAGGCTGTATAAGCAGGCTAGGCACCTCAACTTTTGCTGTATCAATTGATTCATCAATTTCAATTACAACGCTTAATCTACTACCAAAACGAGCTTGTTCAACTTCAACATAAGCCTGAATGATTTCTAGTTCTTTTTCAAGCGTTGCTCGATGTCCTTCTTTTCCTGAATCAAAAATATATCGTAAATACGTAGACAACATGGTTAATAAATGGCCTGCACGTTCTCCATCTGTATAACAGAAGGAAATAATACTACTAAGTGCATTATATAAAAAGTGTGGCTTAATCTGCGCTTGTAAAAAGTTCATTTCATGCTCAATAGCATTCGTCATCGCTTCTTTCGTTAAAGAAATAGCAGAGAGTCGTGCCAATAATGATTCCTTGGATGCAGGCTTTCGAATGTAATCGTTAGCGCCTGATTCAAGTACAAGTGAAATATTCGTAGGATATTCATTAGCTACTAGCATGATAATCGGTAAATCAATATAGCTATATTGAGTTCTTATTTGTTTGGTTAACACTAAGCCATCCATCACCGGCATCACTTCGTCGATTAATAAATAATCCGGTTTTTTATGCTGAATAGTGTAAAGCGCTTCTTCAGCACTATGCGCTAAAGATATTGCGTAATGATTCTGAAGCAAACTTCGCAATACTTCTGCATGTATAACATCATCCTCCACAATCAATAAATTTGGTAAATTATCATTTAGTGTTGGAAGGGGTAACGGCAGAACATAATCGGTTTTATTGTGTTGTTTTTTCTCATATCCCCCAAAAGGCAATGTGATTAAAAACCTTATGCCATTATGTAAAATATCTACCGAATAGCTGCCACCCATTTGTTCAATTATTGCTTTTCCGATTGATTGGCCCGTTTCGTCTGCAGCGATTTGCTTGATAACGTCAGGTCCAGTTCCTTCAACGACTATTCTTACATCTGCATCAAGATGCATAATCGTTAGAACGACTTCTCCATTGACCGCGTGAGCAATGGCTGTTTCCACCACACGATAAACTATTTGACTAATTCTTTGCTCATCTGCTTGTATTAGCAATTGACTATCTGCATGCGTATAAAATCGGATATTTGCTTTTTCCATCGTACGTTCATGCATTTTAACGACATGCTGAAAAATCATTTGCACATTTACCGGATGAACTTCAATGTGAAAATCTTGGAAACGAATTCTTGTAAAATCCTTTAAGTCATTTACTAAATAAAGTAAACGTTCAAGTTGTTGCTCAAGTAATTGATGCTCTATTAAAGTTCGATGTGCTGATAATGATTTTGTGACGTTCAGTGCATGATAAAGAGGTTGTTCGAGTTCTTTTGTTGTAACTTCTAAAAAAGAATCTTTACCTATTGTAGCCTTTTCCAATCTTTCGCTAAAAACTTCCGCTTCCGTCGTTCGATTAATAAGACGCATTGCGAGAAAGACGTTCATACCTAGAATAAAAAATAGTAATCCACCGCGATTAAGAACATTTTTGCCAGAGAAAAAAAGCTGATCGACTGTGCCACTTATCGAAAAGATAAGTAGTGAAAACATCGAGGCACTTAAAATCATTAGTTCATTTCTAGGTATTTTCGTACTTTTAGTGATAAGTAAGTGGACCAATCTCCCAATTATTATTAAAGCCAAAACATTTATGTATCCAAAGAAGAAATATTGTAAAAATGATAATGACCTTGCAGGAAAGAGTAGCGTTCCTACTCCGTATAAGATTAGCGGCATCGCCAACGTAATAGCTGTTCGACGCTTCACTAGCGTTTCAACAGTATAGACAAAGAAAAAGAATAACGTAACGGCATTGATATACGTAATAAAATCTTGTAATCGAAAGTACCATTCGAAGGAGATGGCAGGGTACTCCCGAATAAGCGTCCGTTCACCCCTTGTAGATACTAATAATGCCAATGTGAAAAAGTACAGAGCACTGTAGAAAAAAGCTCGATCTTTCGTCCTTAATAAGTACAAGCTAAAATGAAAAATCGAAAAAATAAATAAGATAATGATTGTCGTTTTCTCTAAATTAACATCCTTTACAACATCGTGAGCAATCGTTTCTGCATCACCAAGATCAATTGGAAAAATGACGCCATGCCGTGCATTATAGAAATCTGCTACTTGCAATGTAATGGTCAGTGATTTTGTTTTAGGCTTAAAATAGATTTCATACACTGGATTACTCGGTACTGCCCCTTCCTTTTGCGTTCCAAGCGTTCCGTAAGAAGCAAACTCTTCTCCGTTGATAAAGAGGCGATGTGCAGACCAAATATTTCTTACACGGATGCCTAGTTTATCGAAATGGGCAGGCAATGTAACTTGAAGCTGATAAGTACCATATTGGACGTTTTCTTTCCAAGGCCCCGGCACAATTTCCACCTTTGCATTTTGCAGAATATCGGTTGGCTTTACATATTCATTTCCAACAAACTTCCATTCACCTGACAAGGCAACTACTTTTTCATTTTTAGAAATACCCGTAAGATCTAATATGCCATCTTTTGCTTGCAGATCTGTATTGCTCGTATCTTGATCGTTAAATGTTAAACCGGCTAACATTGTAATGGCCAGTAGAATTAGTATCCAGCTAATCCCTTTCTTTATCATAAATTTCCACCTCATATACATCTTACAAGACCCAACTCTCAAATTACTAACAGAATAAGTGTAATTTCCTTTTTTTAATATAATCATTAAAAGATTGTGTTAAATCTTTCAATTTCAATTGTCTTTTCTGTAATTTATCATATTTTTATTTCGCACTACGCTATTTTTTCAGACTATTTATATATTAAATATTATATAATTAAAGTATAATCAATCGGATTTTTCGATTAATAGAGGTGAATATCCAGTGGAGTTACGTCAATTACGTTATTTTGTGGAGGTTGCAGAACGGGAACATATTTCAGAAGCTGCTGAACATCTTCATGTTGCTCAGTCAGCAATAAGTCGTCAAATTGCTAATTTAGAGGACGAATTAGGCACACCACTTTTTGAACGCGTCGGTCGAAATGTAAAATTAACACCGATCGGAAAAACTTTTCTCGAACATACGATTACTGCTTTAAAAGCCATAGACTTTGCAGCGAAGCAGGTAGAGGAATATTTAGACCCTGCAAAAGGTACTATTAAGATAGGCTTTCCTACAAGCCTAGCAAGCTATGTGCTACCGACTGTTATTTCAGCCTTTAAGCGCGAATACCCAGATTTGCAATTCCAATTGCGTCAGGGCTCCTATCGATTTTTAATTGATGCTGTTAAAAACCGTGAGTTAAATTTAGCATTTTTAGGACCGCTTCCCCCAAAGGACGAGGCAATCCAATCAACTATACTATTTACAGAAAACATTGCAGCCTTATTGCCAGCAAACCATCCATTAGCTAAACGAGAAAGCATTCAACTGGCAGACTTACGTAATGACCTTTTCGTTCTATTTCCAGACGGCTATATATTGCATAAAGTTGCAATGGACGCTTGTCGTGCTGCTGGCTTTTTACCGAATGTAATCTCGGAAGGTGAAGACTTAGATGCCTTAAAAGGTCTAGTTGCAGCTGGAATTGGCGTTAGCTTACTTCCTGAAAGCTCCCTATATGATTCAGCTGCCCGCTTCACGATTAAGGTACCCATTGAATCACCTACAATACCAAGAACTGTTGGCATTATTTCACCGATAAATCGTGAAATCGCTCCATCTGAAAAAATATTTTTAGAGTTCGTAACTAATTTCTATTCTCGACTTTCACAGTTTCAATGACCCAAACAATTGAGATGCGTCCGACGACGGTGCGACAACAACATTCACAGTAAAAAAAGTGGCTGAGACAAAAGAGAAAAAGTGTTAGATTGACTGCCATCAATCTAACACTTTTTTGCTTTGCCGTTGTTGTCCGCTACGACGGTGCTTTCCGCTCAGCACAGTAAGCCGCAACCCTCTGCTTGCGCGCGTATGCCCGCGTCTTACATTATGTGCTGTTCTGAGCTGGAGTCACCGCCTTCGCTACCAACAACTAGTGAACACTTCTAATTTTTTTATTGCAAAAGCAAGAATAGCTAAGGTCTCCATACAGCAAAAAATTATGAACATCTTTCGTCTGTTTCTTAATTTTTTTAGTTATGTCCCAGCCACTTTTTCTGTTTATCCAATGCTTCAAGTGTATGCGTTAATCGTCCTTAAATACTTTTTGTAAAATATAATAAGATTGTTTTAAGCGTTCATTGTACTTCGGTTGTTGCCAAGTATCCCAACTATATGAATCCAATGCTGGCAATACATTATTCGTAGACTTCGGTAAAGATTGGACTACTTTTCCTTCTTCATCGACAAATACTACACCAACAAAAATATTATCCACTTTAACTGACGCTGTTTCACCATTTGCATATAAATCTCCCATAAACTCTCGCTGACTTGGATCTTTGGATTGTAGCAGAAGCCAAGGTATTCGTAGCTCAATCACATTATCATCTGTCCATGTGTAGTCAACGAGTGAATTATAGTTAGACGCTTCAGGATTTGCATTTCCTTGTAGCAATTTACCTGTTTCATAAAAGCTAAAGTCTGTCGTCTTTTTTTGTTCTGGTAAGTACAGTTGTTTATTTAAAACATAATAAATCGGCGCAAACTTGCCACTATTTTTAACCGCTGCTTTCATGCGTGGAGGAATCATACTTAATCGATGTCCATAGAAATAATCATAGAAATCGTAGTATTCATCAATGACAACTCGCGAATCGCTATTTTTATTTAACTCAACAATAAAGTCAACACCATTTGAAAATGTTATATTTTTAATAGTTGTTGCAGATGTATTGCCTTGCTCTGGTACTACGTCTAGTAAAATACGTGGTGATGCTGTTTTTATCTCATCACTCTTCAACTTCATATACACATACTTTTCATCGTAATCCACAGCAAAATCAGTCGAGCTAGAAGGCGAAGTTTTATATAATTGTGTACCTTCTTCCCAATCATTTAGCTTTCCATCCACTTTTACTTTATTTCGATCAAAGCTCATTAGACCGAATTGCTGTTCATTGGTTTGAGCATTGGACCAAAACGGTCGACGATTCGGGTCGTCGTAATCCATTGTATTCCACGTCCGTTTAAACCACTCATCCTGCCATGTAAATACAAGCCCACCAAGCAAGCCTTCATACATGATATCTTCATACAAATGCTGCAATGTTTCACCTTGTTTCTTTTCAGACATGTGCCCCTGATTCCAACCGTAGACATTTTCATGTGTCATTCCACGCGATGCTGGAATGCCGAATTCCGCGATAAGTACAGGCATTGTATGCGCCTTATGCAATTCATTTAAATAGCCCGCATAACTATTTTTTTGACCACGGAAATCTACATAATTTAAATAATCTTTATCGAAATTAAAGAAATCTGGGTAATAAGGATAGACATGATATGAAGCAAATTGTCCTGGTGTTTGCATTTCCCCTTTTGTAAAGATGACATTCGGGTTAACGCCTACTAAATCTTCATCTTCTGATGGTTCGGATGGATGCTCTAGTAAATCTGTTGTTACCCAGTTGGTAAAACTCATCGGTCGCATCCAATTGTATTTCTCTTTCTCATAAACTGTAATCATGTCCATCTGCTCAGCAAGCCAATGCTCAAAAGGTGTCGCATTTTTCGTTTCGAAAAATGTTCCATTATATTGCCCTAAATTAGCATGCTTTTCATTTGTTCCGACGACCATATGTGGATACCACTCAATCCCAAGCACCCAACCAATTACATATTTTGAAACATCTACATCGTATAAGCCGGATGCATGTCCCGTTACAGGCTTCACATAAATATTACCGTGAATAACATCAACCATGCGCTTCATTTCATGTTGAAAATCCTTTAACGTAGTTGCATCATAAGCATCAAGTGATTGTGATAAGCCTTCTTCATTAATCCAAACACCATGTAAAACGTATAGTGGCTTATTAGGATTTTCTTCGTTGTACTTTGCCAGCGCTCGATAGAAGCCTGGCGGGTGTAATGTATATACCCGTATCGTATTCGCATTCATAGCTGCAATTTGATTAAACCAACGATAATACTCTTCTTCAGTGATTGCTGCTTCCCCAGGAAATGCACCTGGTTTCCCCATACCAATATTGACACCTTTGAATGTTATCGGCTCCCATTTTCCATCTTGTAACACTTCAAACGTTTCACCTTGAACACGTGCATTATAGTTTAATTTGTTTGCATGATTTGTTTCTTGCACTTCTTTTTTCTCAAATGTCTCAAATACTTTGTGCATAACTGGTATGTAAATAGACCAATAAAAAGAGCTGTCAGCAAACTTCTCAGCATATTTATAAAGAGTAGGTAAACCTTTGACTTTAGATAGCGTAGGTAAACGCCCCATATCATTGAAGTCTCCTGCAAAATAATAGCTCGTTGTATAACGTTTATCCTGCGAGACAATCGCTGCAAATTGTTGTGGAATATGATTGTCATCTAATAACTTTGACCCTTCTTTCGTTAAATCCCACTTATAGTTGGCTAATGCATCTTCAGCATATTTCGGCGTAATAATATCAAACCAATACTCATATTTTGCACTGCTAGAGGTATTAAAAAATTGCTTACCCGCTTCCGTAAATTGAAGCTCAATCCCTGCCGTTTTAATATGTTTGTCCAACTCTAATACTACGAGCTTTTCTGTAATTTCATTAAATACGATAAATCCTCCGCCTTTATAGGACCAATCGTCTCCGTATTCATCTACGATCCATTGTGGTATTTCTAAATTTTTATGATAATCGAGCTCATCGAAATAACGCCCAATCCATCCTGACCATGAAATTCCCAAATAATCTTGAAGCTCTTTTCGAACAGCTTCTGTTGTTGGCGAAGCAAATGTATTGTACTCGGCTATTAACATACTTTTTTTATTACTAGCTAGTCGAGATACAATGGACTGCCATTCTTCCATCTCTAAACCACCGACAATTTTTTCTGAGCGCTGTCCTAGCCTTTTTTCTTGTCCTAAATCATCTTTATACACACCATACGTATCTGCTAAATAAATCACATCATAGTTACTGTAGTCTGTTGGGAATTTTTTTTCCGTTACACTTTTTAATTTGTCATCTGGTTGCGTACCGAAATAACTGTCCACTAAATCATAAGGCTGATTGTCCATCGTATACTTGTAATGATTTAAAAACCAATTCACGCCGAGATGTTCGCGATATGTTTCATTTGGAACTGTTTTATCTAAAATAGCTACGTTAAGCGGGGTATTATCATCCAAGTACCAAATAATAATCGGAGTAATAATGAGCATTAATGTAATGATAATTCCTATATATATTCGCTTCATACTCTTTTCTCCTTTTCAGCAATCCCGACACGCTTCATATTTCCCCATTCACTCTTTCTACGTACAAATCGAATTAATCCTTCACAACGCCATAGTAGTGTAAGTGGGCGATACCAAAAAATTTCAGTAAACGCTAAAGTAATCATACGTAACAAGTCTCTCTTTCTTGGATACGTATTCATGCTCCAAGCCTCAAATAATACGGAAGCAACGGAAAAAATAACACCATAAATAACAAAAAGCAATAATAACAAAATCGCCAATTCATAATAAATTTGCCCTAAGAAAAACGCGATAATAATATAGATATAGCCACCTAGTTCTACAACAGGTCCTAAACATTCCACAAGCCAAAAATACGGAAACGACACCATACCAATCAAACCGTATCGTGGATTTAACGTCATTTTCTTATGTTTCCAAAGACTTTCAAACATCCCTTGGTGCCAACGTCTGCGCTGATTTCGCAAAACACTTAATGTATGCGGCGCTTCTGTCCAACAGACAGGGTCTGGCACAAATTCAATTCGTTTATTTTCTTTTTTCTCTTTAATAAGTCGATGAATATTGACAACGAGCTCCATGTCTTCACCAATAATATTGGTCGAATAGCCGCCTGCTTCAACAGCCCATTTTTTTGAAAAGACACTAAATGCACCTGAAATAATCAACACAAGATTAAATTTACTTAATGCAATTCGCCCCATTAAAAAGGCTCGCAAATATTCAATTATTTGCATGATAACTAAATAATTACTAGGTAATCGCATATCATAAATCGAGCCAAGTTGCATTTTCGCTCCGTTGGCGATACGTATATTGCCCCCAGCTGCAATCACTTCGCCATCAGATAAAACAATCGGCTTCATTACACGAAGCAATGCTTTTTCATCTAAAATGGAATCCCCATCAATGGAACAAAAATACGGATATTGTGATACGTTGATACCGACATTCAATGCATCAGCCTTGCCGCCATTCACTTTATCTACCAATATACAATTCATATAAATTTCTGATTCATAAATTTGGATAACTTGCTTCGTATGAATATTTGTTTTTATAATTTTATTTACAGGTTTCATCTGAAAGTGCTTAATGACCGTTTGTAGAGTATTATCAGTGGAACCATCATTAATAATAATAATTTCTGTTTGCGGATAACGTAAATTAAGCAATGAATAGACGGTATCTACTACCCCTACTTCTTCATTATAGGCAGGAACTAGTAAGGACACAGGCTTGGAATAAAAGGCATCTATATGCGCATCATCATACTCCGAAGGGTCTAAACGATATCGCTTACGCAAATCAAGCATTGCGATAATTAACATGGTGCAATATGAAACAATAACAAACAGCATATAAAATACAATTACGCCGCCAAAAAACAACATGGAGTAATGTAAAATTTTCATCTCGTTCCCTGCTTTCTCATTATTGTTTCTTGTGCCATCTCCACTGCATAATGATCAGTAGAATATGAAATAAACTCTTTTAATTTCTCTAATCCGTCACGATCTTCAGCAATCGTCTTCGCAGCTTGAGACCGAACCCACCAATTTTCATCTTGAAGAAGCTGTTCTAAATAGGGATAAGAATAGGACAAGGGGACATATTTAAATATCTTCCCTACCATTAAGCGTACTTCCCATAAATGTGACGTTACGAAAGGAATATACGGATTGATATTTTCAATTACACCAATTTCAAACAGGCCCTTTAGCGCGCGTATTTTAATTTCATCATTTTCATTCGTTAATAATTGCTCTAATTTCTCAATATATTGCATATTTTTTTGGGCCGCAGCCGTATCGATTACAGCAAATTGAATGCTCATTGACCAGCTCGTAAACTCATCAAAAAATCGCATAAATATATCTTCCTCTAATAAAACGAATAATCTTCTATATTCACTTTCAGAGTAATTTGCATTGGGGGCCTTTATTTTTTGAATAAATAATTCTGGCTGAAATAAAGAATATATTTTAAGCAATTGAAAAAACTCTTCCTTAGAGTATTTCGTTGTCTCTAATTTTTTACAAGCATCGAGCAATTCATCGAGCTGCAAATCGGCGATACGATATAATGCGTTCATGCGAATGCTCCAACGTTTATTCATTAAATCATTTTCATAAAATGTCTTTAAATACTGATTGGAAAAATTCTTCATTTTCCATCTCATATCATCATTCGTAATGTTCTTTAAATAGGATGAAAAAATCATTTCGATTGCCTGAACTTGCGGCTTGCCACGTGGTATAAGCACCACTGAAAAAATTTCATTATTAAAAAGATATTCATACCAAAGCTGTGAGTAGTCTTTTAAATAGATATCTCTCGATTTTTTAAAACGCACTTCACTTTGACGTTGATAAAATATATACATCATAAAGCCGCACAGAACGATGAACAGTATAGCTATTACGGATAAAAGAAAATCAAGCGATAAGTCTATCATTGCCAATACCTCGCAAAAGTTCGTTTAATTTTTGCTTCTAATAAACGTAAGTTAAACGGTTTAACTATAAATTCATCTACGCCACCTTCATATGCATTGAGTGCGGCGATCTCTGAGTTACGTTCAGACATCATGTAAATGAGGAATCGCTTTTCGTTCGGCATTGTTCGTAAGCTGTGTAAAATTTCTAAGCCATTATTGCGCGGTAAAATATCATTCATAATAATTAAATGCAAATGCCCGGATTGATAAGTATTAGATTGTAAAAAACTATAACCATCTTCATATGCTGTGACATCAAAAGTAAAATTAGCGATATCCATGGAATTTAAAGTCGTTTCTAACACTTTTCTAAAAATAGCATTTTGTTCAATAATACTCACTTTTACAAGTTCAATGGATTGTAAACGATAATCCTCTATCTGTTCAATCCACCATTGCTGTTGATTGCTATCAGCCAGTAATGCTTTATTTTTTTCTACTAGTATTTCAAAGTTAATCTGATTATTACGTATTTCTGTTATAGAAGCTTTTAAGGCAACGCGACTTTCTAGCGTTGTATCTTTCTTTAGTAAATAAAAGATTCTTTTTAAAAATGCATTCGCTTCAACATCGCTACTTTGTAAAAAAATAATGCCCCAATGCTCTCCATCTGCCAATTGGAAGAGTAAATCCGTCTTCCGAATATTTTCCGTTAAAAAATCAGTAATTTGAGCATTTACATTGCTTTGATTTACTTCTGAAGAGCTACTGTGTACACACTTTAAAAAAATTGTGGTAATCGTCATATGTGAACGAATAGCACTTTCAAGCATAATTTCAAAATATTTTTTAACATCTTGTTCTAGCATTATATCTTTTGCGAAAATTACTTCATTCATTATTCCTACCTCCTTGTAGCTCTCCTCGAAATAATTCAAAGCCTTACTTGTTTAGTGCCCGATAGGAACAAAAATAAACCTTGTACTAACCGTACATAATTATTGATAAACAAGGTAAACCCCACCAAATAAACTTTTATAGGAAAGCGAGTCAGACAAGCCCCCTCCATATGGCACATGCCATATGGAAGATGCTCGATGCTCGCCCACAAAAAGTTAAATGGTGGGGCTTGTCATATTTAATCATTATATAGCTTTTCGCTATTTCAAACTACAGTAAAAAATACGTTTAATTGACTTATCTATCCTTCCTTCATTTGATAGATTGCTTGTCAATCCACTTTAATGTATCTGAACTTAAACCGCCAGCGCGCCATAATACTACCTCATGGTAGCTTTTTTGTTGGACATAGCTAATCCATTTTTCAAGTGTCTCTTGATCCGCATACCATACCTCATGACGTACATTATTGTCATCAGAATAAGTGAAGTAGGCAGCTCCGCTTGCTTGATCTCGTTGTTTCTTTACTTTCGTTTTGGCGAGAAGTTGCTCTGCCTCAATTTCCGTTAAAGCAACTGCTTTCCCTTGTGCAGCCCATTTAAATCCACCCGTTGCAAAAGCAATGGCTAAGTTTTGATTCGACTTTTGTATTTTTTTTAGTAAGTCATCTAAAAATGAGAATGTTGCTTTTGCTCCAGGTCCACTATGATAACCATGGACATTGTACGCCATAACAGTATACTTTGGGCCATCGGGCAATTTCATATCGAATGGAAAACGCGGTTCTAATACAACATTTAGTGTGATATTTTTTTTGGATAACTGTTGATAAAGCTCTTCTAAAAAAAGTATATATTTCGGAAGATCCTCTTTCGCTACCTTTTCATAATCAATTTCTATTCCCTTGACCTGATATTGCTCAACAATTTGCAATATATTATCGATATGCTTTTGCCTCGTTGAAGTATCTTGGAGCAGGCGATGTAATAACTTACTATCCTTCTGAACTGATGGGGCGTTATCTGTAACATAGTCATTGATTAACGTAAGCATCACAAAATGTGTGGCATGAAATTGTTGCTGTGTTTGTTGCAACATCTCTACCGCATTATCTGTTAATAATAATTGATCTTTACTGTTGAAATAAGCGCCAAATACACGGATATCCTGTAAACCCTGCTGTGAATTTTTCACGTCTTCTATTGCTGATTTTTTTTGCCATTCGGGCAACCAAATAGATAATTGCAACTTATTTTTATTTTTTAGCTCTTCCTTTGCTTCAACCGGAACTTCTTTGCTATTACTACATGCTGTGATAATTAGTAGTGCCATACAGATAAACCAAATAAATTTTCTCACGTGAATCTAACTTCCCCTCGGTTTAGAAGGTTTCAATAAAGAAGTCTACAACGTTATTAAACAATGTCGTTGTTTTATACTTTACTTTATCAAAATTCGTATATTGATTTGAAAAGAGTGTCGTCTTGTTTCCATCTGTTATTAATAGATCATCGATCAATGTATCGTAAATATCATCTGCATACTGTTCATGTGTCGTATCTTTTTTACTATACATTGCTCCGATTCCTAATTGAGTCCCATTAATAACTGGATTTACCTTTATTGTCTTCGATAATACATCGTCGACATTTATCTCTATTTTATCTTTATTCACAGCGATATTAAATACTCTTTTTTGTGTTAAATTTCGTGGATATTCATCTTCATCAATTCTCGAACCTTTTTGTGTATCTTGATAGTTATAGACAGTTGCTTTATTAAATGCGTATTGTTCTTCATCCCACTTAATATCATTTAACTGCAAGCGTTCCTTTTCAACAACACTTGCTCCAGGCAATTTTTCTGATACAACGATCTCATTGTCTATTAATGCAATGCGAATATAGCTATTGGTTTTTTCATCATAGTTCAAATATAGAGATTGCTGCCCTACTACATTTCCTTTAAAAGCAAAATTGACATTATATTGATTAGGCAAGGCATCCTTTAAAATAATGCGCCCTTCACTGGATGGTGCAGACGTTATAATGATTTCATTATTTTTAAATTCTGCGGCTCCATTAATAATGGACCATTTTTTTGCTTGTTGCGCATCCCCTACTTCAAATGCTACATTTTGTTTACTCGCTTGGCGGATTTTCATCATCACATGGTTTGTTGACCAATATGGCGATACTTGTAATCGACTTAAGTTATAGAGATCTGCATCTTTGTTATTATAGGCACCTAGCTCTAAATTGAAATGCATACAAAATGTATTTTTAATTTCGGTATCGTTGATACTCTCTACTAAAGGGTCCATATTATTGTAAAGTGCATTGGCATGCATAATGGCATACGCCTTTGGCACTTCATCTAACTTTTCTTCATAAATATCGTGCATTAATTTATAATCCTTTTTAATTCGCGTCTCCATTTCTTTCCGCGTTTCACTCGGAATCATAAACTGATTGCGAATAAAGTCCATTAAATAGTGATTATAATATTCGATTGTCGTTTTATTTGGCACATCATTCTCGTCAATCATGCCTAATGACTGTCCTTGATCATTATAAATATTAATATACGTCAGACGGTATCCATTGGAACCTAATTCCCAAAACCCACTTTTTTGCATCAGTAATAAATCTTTAGGTTTTAAAAATTTATTGTCTCTCGTATCCATCTTATTGGCATACGTAAACATGGTTGCTTTATAATTCAACTCTTCCATAATGTTTTGAGCGAAAATACTTGAGTCTGTGCGTCCATCTTCAAATGATAAAAACAACGCTTTCTCTGGTAGAGGTTTTTTCTTTTCATAAAAATCTAATATATCTTGCTGGGTAATCGTTTTGTAACCTTGCCCTTCAAGTAACTCCAACTGTTTTTCCAAGTTCTTTCTGGACACGTATTTTGGAGAATCATTTCTACTTACGCCAAAGTAGGATAATGCAATAAAACCATCTTTATTAATTAGAGGAACAGTTTCCTCTTCTTTTTTTTCTGTTAAGAACACGACACGTATTAATATCACCGCTAAAAATACAACGATAACGAATTGAGCAATAGAACGAAGTAATTTTCTGCGATTTTTTTTAGCTGGATTTAATACAACATTTTTTTCACTCATTCCTTCTCACCCATTTTTCTTATTTTCAGCATTGAAAATCGGGATTTCCGAATCTTTTGTTTTTCCAATTTCTTTTCCCTTGCCAATACATCTTGAGGTGTTTCTCTTGTACCCCAAGTTGATTTCCAAAATGTCACCCACGCCACAGGCATTTGCCAAAGTAAAATAAATTCGTAGAAAAGGACAAATATAAAGCCAAACATCCACAACTTACTTCGTCTAAAGAATAGGTGGGCCAAGCTCATCAGCATTGCCATTAACAATAGACCCATTAAAAATGTTGTTGGAAATATCCCATGCATAATAGGCACATAGATTAAATTATAAACTACGACAATTGGTGCTGCGATTGGTACAATTAAACCAATGATAAAGAACAAAAACATAAAAGGTTCTTTTTTCCACATAAATAAAAAGGCTCTTAACGACTCTCGTAACCATGATCGTTTCCAGCGCATTTGTTGCGACAAAAAGACTTTTGTATCTGAAGGTACAATTGTAGAACATACTGCATTGTCTTGATAGCCTGTGCGATGCGTCTTTAAAATATAGTTTGTCATACTACGATCATCACCAAATGTTGCCGGTTGCCCTAAAAACTTTTGATTTAACCATGCTGTTTCATTTTTTAATATAAGCTCTTTACGATAGCATGCAAGTGGCCCCGATAAGCATGTTACGGTGTCAAACCAAGACTCAGCCGCTTTCATTATACGAAAGGCTATATAATATCGAACCGTTTGTAGTTTTGTTAGAGCATTCGTAAACTTGTTTTCTACTTCTGTTCTCCCTGCTACACCGCCCATTTTAGGATCTTGGAAAGGTTGTACTAAATTTCGAATGGCGTGAGGCTCTAAGAAGCTATCTGAATCGACGAAAACGACTAAATCATGTTTGGCCAAATGCACTCCCGCTATTAACGCTTCACGCTTCCCCCCATTTTGAGGTAGCTTATGAAATTTCAAACGTCCCTCTGTTCTAAAACGCCCACCTTCCCTATGAATCAGCTCAATCATGTTATTGGCGGCTTCCTCTGTTCTATCTGTAGAGTAATCATCTACGACAATAACTTCTAATTTATCCACAGGGTAATATTGATTTATACAACTTAAAATGGTTCTATGAATCCATTGTTCTTCATTAAATACTGGAATAATAATAGAAACACCGGGTTCATATTGAGGATTGATTGGCACATTCTTATAGAAAATACCAAACAAATATCTACTTAGAAGAAATGTTGCTGCGATTATACTATATAAATATAAGAACTTATTAAACTTAAAATAGATGACACTTTCAGCACGCATTAATACAACGATAAGTGAAACAATAAATAAAAATAAACTCGCTACAAAAATTGAAAGTCCCCAACGTTTTTTCGTTAAATACTCATTTAAAGGATTTAAAAATTCAAACGCATAGTAGTATCTCGTTTTTCCATCTATCTCTTTTGTAAATTGACGGACTACTTTAGCTTTTAACTTTACTTTTGATTCATAACCCTCAGGCATCGCTCCATCAGGTATTGTGAACTGCATCGTAACAATTTCATCAGCTAATAATCTATTTGCACTATCCGTATAAACAAGGATACCTGTCACCGAAATATCTTCAGCATAATATTGATAAGGATTTTTTTGTCTAGCTCTTTTAATGTTCACTTCAAATGCAGTTTCATAACGCAAACTTAATAACTGTAAACGATAAATTTCATTTACATTTGTAGGGTCAATATCCCCTTCTGTTTGGTACGAAGCCCCTCGACGATTAACGAGGCTCCGCACATTTTCAGGGTCAGGAATATTGGATAAGATACGTCGATCAGAGCGCGGCATTGTTAAAATCTCTTTTTTCGTTTTCATGATTATCAATTCACTTTCTTATTTGAATCTTCTTCAATCCAAGTCGACATTTTTGCAAAACTATAGCCTTGCTTTTGAAGTTGTTCAATAATTAATGGCAGTGCTTCGACTGTTTTTGTACCGTCTAAAATATGCATCACCACTACCTTTCCTGGAGCTGCCCTAGTCATAACCCGATCATAAATATCTTGTGCCGTATAATCTAAGTTCCAATCAAATGATGCAATATCGTACATGGCAATTGTTTGAACGCCAGTAGCGGCAATAATTTTAGCAGACTCCTCATTAATAACACCTTGATTTGGTCTAAAATACAATAACGGTGATTCTTGTAAGGCATACGTGAGTGCTTGGTGTGCCTTCAATACATCTTCTTGTAACTCCTCTGGTGTCATCGTTGTTACATCGACATGATTATAAGAATGACTCGCTACTTCGTGTCCTCGATCTACAATTAATCGTGCTAATTGAGGGTTTTTTTCAACACCCTTCCCGATTAAGAAAAATGTACATTGAATATTGTACTTATCCAAAACATCTAAAATTTCCTTCGTTCGTTCCTCACTTGCCCAGTCATCAAAGGATAAAGCAATTTCTTTTTTTGTTGTATTTTTCCGATAATAGACATGCGGTTGGACATTTTCATATGCTGGATTTATTTTTATCGCATCGTAGCCTTTAATTTCCTCTAATGATTTAACCAAATATTCGTTTTCAAATACGTCCGTTAACGTAGAAAATGTAAAGCCTTTTTCTTTGCCAAACTGTGCAAGTAACGGGACAACATCAATGACGGCCGGATTAATATACGTATTTAAATGGATGACTGAACCACTATCTACATACTTTCGAATATACGTCATCATTTCCTCTGCACTTTGCATATTACGATCTTTCGGATTAACAGATGCCTCTACAACAGCTTTCATATTAAGAGCATTTGTAGCATAACGCATATTGTCTGTTGCGTCCCCTGAACGACTTCTCACATACTTCGGTGTATAACCTAATTGCTCTTCAAAAATTTGATTTGTTAAATATATTTCTTTATAAGTCTCTTCATAATCTATATCTGCCATATCAGGGAACGTTAATGTACCGTTTTCTACTTCATGGCCTTTGCTCAATATGTTCTTAACCAATTCAGGTTCTTGTGCTAGACGCATACCTTCAATAAAAAACGTTGCCTTGATGTTCGTTTGATCTAATACCTTTAAAAGCTTTTGCATTGTCTCATTATCTGCAAGTCCATTAAAAGTCAAAGCCACTTTTGGGGTAAGAATATTGGCATGATGTAAAATATCGCTCATCGTTCCATCATGCTCTTTTATTTCAATCGACGAATCTACTGGTGCAACTTGACTTTGTGTTTCGGATTGACATCCTGCTATGAACAAAGCGACTAGTAAACTACATAATTTTAGTCTTTTCATTTCCACACAGTTCTCCTTACAATTTATGATAATTTTTATTGGCAAATAAAAAATGGGTATTCCGTGTATCAAAAATTAGTGCAGCATATTGATCGAGCAGTCCATAATCAATTTCTGCATGATTCGTTAAAATTAATACAGCTTCTGCTTCTTCGATTAATTGTTTTGATAATGCAACAGTATTAAGTGTGTATTGGTTGACTGAAAAAGTTTCGATAAATGGGTCCACAACCATAACATCATATTGCTTCTCCAATAATTCTTGGATGACGTGAAGTGCAGGAGATTCACGGAAATCATTAATATTTGGCTTATACGTGACACCAATAACAACAATCTTTCCAGCTCGTAGCTCTTTCTTCTGGTCAATAAGATAATTTTCCAGTCTTTCAACCACAAAACTCGGCATGGAATCATTAATTTTATCTGCCGCCTCAATTAATGAAGCCGTAATACCATGTTGCTGTCCTGCCCATAATAAATATTTAGGGTCAACAGGGATACAATGCCCCCCTACCCCTGGACCAGGTGTAAACGGCATAAATCCATATGGTTTTGTCGAAGCAGCTTCGATTACTTCCCAAATATCTACATTCATTTTGTAGCATATTTTGCTCAGCTCATTAACAAGTGCGATATTGATTTGGCGAAAGGTATTTTCCAGTAACTTCTCCATCTCTGCAACCCTTGGGTTAGAAACAGGAAAAACATTTGTATTGATGATCGTTTCATAAAATAGTTTTGCTATTTCTAAACATGCTTCTGTCACACCACCGACTACTTTCGGTGTATTTGAAACGGTAAAATTAATATTTCCAGGATCAACACGTTCAGGGGAATAAGTTAAAAAGATATCCTGCCCAATCACATAATTACTTTTTTCTAAAATTGGTTGAACGATTTCTTCAGTCGTTCCAGGGTACGTCGTACTTTCAAGAATCACTAGTGTATTGGCAGAAATATATTGTGCGATTGATTTGGACGCATCTTCAATGTAAGAAATATTCGGTGTACCATCTGCTGATGTTGGAGTTGGTACACAAATAATCATGACATCTACACTTGCAAGCTTTGAAAAATCCGCAGTCGTTTCCAACATCTCTTCTTTTAAGACCTCTTGGATAACAGCATCCGATAAATCAGCAATATAACTTTCTCCATTCGTTAGCTTAGCTATTTTTTCGTTATTTTTATCAATACCAATTACTTGAAACCCTTTTTTGACCATTTCTATAGCGAGTGGTAATCCTACATAGCCAAGTCCGATTACACCAATTTTTGCCTGTTTCGTTTTGATTTTTTTCGATAAAGCTAACTTTGGTGAGTCAATTTTAATCCCCATAAACAAATTACCCCTTTACCTAATTTTAAACATTAAATACAAATAAATCCTTTTTTGTGCAAAAGGAATTTATTTTCTTGTCACCACAAAATAAGTACACATTTCCAACATACCTATAGTACTAATTTCAACTAAACAAATTCTAAACAATTTTTAATTGAATGTATATATAACTATTTTAAATAAGTTGATTTCACCAAAAACCTTCATATAATCCTTTAGTATTATATCATTTTTGGTAAATTAATACATGCACTATTTTTCTAAATATAATTAACTAGATGCAAAGATGGCATTATTTCAAAAAAAGAAAAAATATCGTCACACTCCGATTGCTTAAAATAAAATGGCCTTTTCCTAATTGTTCACTTTTTCACGCACCTCTTTTTAACTGTATTAATAAAAGTCACATTGTAACACTGAACAATGTTAATAATTCACATTTAATATAATAAATACTTTCTTACTATTGTTATTTACACAAATATGTTCGTAAAAGACGGATTGGACATTGCCTTGAACGACGGATATTTTCCTTACATAAAAAAAGAGTATGTAAGTTTTCACTTACATACTCTTTTTAAAAGTTCATATTATTTAACTGGTACTACTGCGCCTTTCCATTCATCCAGAATGAAGTCTTGGATTTCTTTAGAAGTTAATACTTCTAATAATTTTTTAATTTCTGGTTTATTTTCATCTCCAGCACGTACTGCAATAATATTGACATATGGAGATTCTTTATCTTCTAAAGCAATCGCATCTTTGATTGGGTTTAAGCCATTATCGATTGCGTAGTTTGAGTTGATAAGGACTGCGTCGCCTTCTTCGTTTTCAAACATTTGAACAAGTAGTTCTGGTGCAGTATTCGCATCAAATTTAAAGTCTTTCGGATTATCTACAATATCTTTAATTTCAGCTGCAGTTTTATCGATACCATCTTTTAATTTAATTAAGCCTTTTGCCTCTAATAATGACAGCATACGACCATGGTCTGAAACAGAATTAGATAATAAGATTGTTGCACCTTTAGGAAGGTCTTCAAGAGATTTATATTTTTTAGAGTAAATACCGATTGGCTCGATGTGTACACCGCCAGCATTTACAAAATCATAGCCATTATCTTTGATTTGTAAATTTAAATAAGGGATATGTTGGAAATAGTTTGCATCAATTGTTCCAGAATCTAAATCTTGGTTTGGTAATACATAATCTTGGTATGTTTCGATTTCTAAGTCAATGCCTTCTTTAGCTAAAATCGGTTTTGCTTTTTCTAAAATAACTGCGTGAGGTGTGTTAGAAGCACCTATTTTTAATGTTACTTTTTCTTCAGTTTTTGCACTGTCGTCTGCCTTATCTCCAGTTGTTGAACCTGCTTCATCTTTGTTACCAGCACCACAAGCTGCTAAAGCTAGTACAAGTACTGATAAAAATAATCCTGCTAATAACTTCTTCATTTGTCTACACTCCCTTTATTTTGTTCAAACCATAATATGTTAGCGGTAAATAACCGGTATAACCTTTTTAACGTTTGTCTGTTTTCGAAGTAATCATATCGCCAATCCATTGGATAATAAATACGACTACTAAGATCAAAATAGTTGCCATTAATGTCACATCTTGGCGATTACGTTGGAAGCCATCTAAAAAGGCTAAGTTTCCTAGACCGCCAGCACCAATAATACCAGCCATCGCCGTATAGCCAACAAGGGCAACAGCCGTTACCGTAATCCCAGAAATAAGTGCTGGTAATGATTCTGGAATTAGTACTTTCCATATAATCGTGGACGTTTTAGCACCCATTGAGCGCGCTGCTTCTATAACGCCCTTATCAATTTCTCGTAGTGCAATTAATACCATTCGTGCATAGAATGGTGCTGCACCGATAATAAGTGCTGGTAAAGCTGCATCTGCTCCGCGGATTGTTCCAAGTAAAAACTTTGTAAACGGTATTAGTAAAATAATTAACACGATAAATGGTATCGAACGGAATATATTGACGATTGACCCCGTTAAAAAGTTTACGATTTTATTTGCCCATAATTGGTTCGGGCTCGTTAAAAAGAGGATAATACCAATGGCTAAACCAAGTATGAACGTGATGACCGTTGAGATAGTGGTCATATAAAGTGTTTCATATGTGGCAGACCACATTTTTTCCCAGTCGACATTCGGAAAGAGATTAGTTAGCATCTGCAATCACCTCCGTTTGTACTTCAACTGTATTCAAATAATTTAATGCAGCTGCTACATTTGTCTCTGAGCCATCAATTTGCACAACAAGTGTGCCATATGCCCCGTTTTTAGTTTGTGAGATATTACCATGAACAATACTAATTTCTACATCAAACTGCTTCACTAAATGCGATATTACAGGCTGCTCTGTTTTTTCTCCTACAAAGACAAGCTTGACCAATTGCCCTGTAGGATAATTCGCTCTAAGCTGTGCAACAGTCTCCTGCGTTTCCTTCGTATCAGTAATTTGTGAGACGAATTTTTTTGTAATTGCCGCTTGAGGTGCTTGGAACACTTGCAATACTTCACCGCGCTCTACAATTTCTCCAGCTTCCATCACCGCCACACGATGACAAATTTTGCGAATAACATGCATTTCATGCGTAATTAACACAATGGTTAAGCCTAATCGTTCATTAATATCAACTAGTAAATCGAGAATTGCATCTGTAGTTTCTGGATCAAGTGCAGATGTAGCTTCGTCACATAACAAAACTTCTGGATTATTGGCAAGGGCTCGCGCTATACCAACTCGTTGCTTTTGACCACCTGATAGCTGTGAAGGATACGCTTTATCGCGACCTTCTAAGCCAACGAGTGCAATTAGTTCTTTCACGTGTGCTTCTCGCTCACGCTTAGAAACGCCTGCTATTTCTAGTGGAAAAGCAATGTTTTCTGCCACTGTTCGGGACCAAAGTAAGTTAAAATGTTGGAAAATCATGCTTACCTTTTGTCTAGCATCACGGAGCTTTTGCCCCTTAATAGATGAAAATTCTTGATTATTGACCTTCACTGTACCTGTAGTAGGTTTTTCTAAACCGTTTAATAAACGAATCATCGTACTTTTACCAGCACCACTGTAGCCGATAATGCCAAAAATTTCACCTTTGTTAATGGAAAGATTTACATCTTTGACAGCAGTCAATTCGCCATTTGCGGTTTTGTATTTCTTCGTAATATTTTGAAGCTGTATCATAGCGAATACTCCTTTTCTCATATAGAAAACCCCTTCTCTCAAGACAAGTAGAAGGGGTCACGTACTTTATACGCTAAACCGTTCTCTCATCTTTCAAAGATAAATCTTTGGGTGATTTGGCACCTTTTCACAAATGTGATGGTTGCCGGGCTTCATAGGGCACGTCCCTCCGCCGCTCTTTATAAGAGTTCGATATATTTAATAGTTTTTTAATATATTTGTTACTTTACCACGCTAGCAAAGTTCAGTCAATTGGTTTTTTTAACAATTCGTATAAAAATGGTACGGATTGAAAGGCATAAATCTTTTCAATAACCTCTCCTCCATCGCTAACAAGTAAACAAGGTACACTTTCAATTTGAAAATCAAAAGCGATTTGTTCTGAAAAATTGATATTTGCCTTGCCTATTTTTACCTCTGGCAGTAACTGTTCAATGATATTCATCATTTTGGATGCAACGGCACAAGTTCCGCACATCGGTGTATATAAATAAAAGGCAGTTTTGTCTCCAGACTGTACAGCCGTTTCCCACTGCTCTTTTGACCATTCTTCCATGATTTCACGCAACCTTACAAAATATATTCATTATGGATTGAAAAATGAGCACGCAATAAAATCGTCGCTAGCACTTTCCTCGGTGTTGTTTCTACTTCTTTATATGTTGGCATTGTCCGTAAATGCTCGGCCTCTGGATAATGTCTATCCATTAATGCTCGTAGTTTATCGCCTGATGTATCCGCATCAAAAAATGTATAGAGCTCACAGCCCTCATATGGGTCGAGTAATTCTTCTAATTGATGCACACCAATTGTACCATTTGTACAAAGGATTGTAACATCTTCACTAAGAATAGGTTCTATTTGAAGCTTATCCGAACGGCCTTCCACGATTAAACATTTCCCTTCGAACATCACGCCACCCCCATTTAGACAGTTATCTACTACAGCATAACATTTGAATAACCGAATTTCATACTATTGCATCTCAACTTTTGGGCGTTTCCATTAATTCATTGCACTAGCAATTCCTAAGAATGCGCCGAAAAATTGTAGCATTATATAATAAAAAACGCCGGTAAATTTGCCGACGTTTTTCTATTACAGGCTTGTTTATTCTGCAATCAATTTTTCGTATTGCTCAGCTGTCATAAGGTTTTCAATCTCTGATGCATCAGCAGGCTCTACAACGATCATCCATGCTTTTTCATATGGTGATTCATTTACGAATTCTGGGCTATCTTCTAAGTCTGCATTTACTTCAACTACAGTACCTGAAATTGGTGCGTAAAGTTCAGAAACAGTTTTTACTGATTCTACGCTTCCGAATGGATCATCTGTTTTAATTTCGTCGCCAACTTGTGGAAGCTCAACGAAAACGATATCTCCTAGTTCTGATTGTGCGAAGTGAGAAATACCGATACGTACTTTACCATCTTCTAATTTTACCCATTCATGTTCTTCAGAGTAACGTAAGTCTTTAGGTGTGCTCATGCCAAAAACCCCTCCATAAATATGTAATATATTCACTATCAGTGTGCCATACTTCTATCATAAAAACAAGGATAAAAGCAGTTATTTCCAAGCTTGCTCAAATTCTGTTTCTTTAAAACCTAACGTTACTTTTTTTCCATCTGTCACGATTGGTCGTTTAATTAGCATACCATCTGACGCAAGCAGTGTAAGTTGCTCATCTTCCGGCATTTCCGCCAATTTATCCTTCAATCCAAGTTCACGGTATTTCATGCCAGAAGTGTTAAAAAACTTCTTCAGTGGCAACCCGCTCGCTTGCCAATATTGCTTTAATTGTTCTTTCGTAGGTGCTTGTTCAACGATGTGTACCTCTTCGTATGAAACGCCATTGTCGTTTAACCACTTCTGTGCTTTTTTACAAGTTGTACATTTAGGATAATGGATAAATTGAATCATATTTGTAGGCTCCTCTACTATCATTTTCTGTAGTATACCATCATAACTAGTATGTGCCAAAATGAAACAATTATAATTGTTTGAGTGCCTGACACTTAAATCTATGCGTTCCCGCAGGAGTCTACGTGGATTTTTACTTAGTGAGTCTTAAGACAAAGCTATAAATTGTGTGAGTGCCTGTCACCAAAAAAGACTGTAGATTAAGGTATCTACAGTCTGTTCATAGCTAGTATTATACGATGAATTTTTCAGCTTCGATAAGTTTAACGGAAGCTTCACGTTTTTTAGCAATAAGGTTATAAGGGTTGTTGCGAGTCAGTTTGCGAAGCGCTGACAATGTCATCCGTGCAGCATCTCCATCAGCTGAAGCAAGAATCGTATCCTTTGCCTCTTTCTCAATTTCTGCAAATGCTTCTTGGCAGAAAATTTGCGTGTAAAGTAATTTTTGTTGTGATTTTTCTGCACCCTCACGTGCAATCGCTTTTTCTGTACGTAACACAGCAGACTCCATAGCAAATAGTTGGTTTGCGATATTCGCGATATTAACCAATACTTCTTGCTCTTGGTCAAGCTTCGCACCGTAGCGTTGTGCTGCCATACCTGCTGCTAACACAGCGATTTTCTTAGCATTTTTTACAAGGTATTTTTCTTGTGCTAGTGGTTCTGTACCTACTTCTTCTGGCATCATCATCAGCAATTCTTGTTGTAAATTTTGTGCGACTTGCAATAATGGCAATTCGCCTTTTAATGCTTTTTTCATAAATGTGCCAGGCACAATCATGCGGTTAATTTCATTTGTTCCTTCGAAAATGCGGTTAATTCGAGAGTCGCGATAAATGCGCTCTACCTCATATTCTGCCATAAAGCCATAGCCACCATGTAATTGCACCGCTTCATCAGCAATATAATCCAATGTTTCTGACCCAAACACTTTCGCAATCGAACATTCAATTGCATATTCTGCAATTGCATTGGCAATGACTTTCCCTTGCTTTTGTTCTTCAGGGCTCAATTGACTTAGACGATCTTCAAATAATCCAACTGTACGATAATTTAATGATTCTGACGCATATAATTGAGACGCCATAGTCGATAGCTTTTCTTTTGTTAGGTTGAAATCAGAAAGCTTTGTTTTAAATTGTTGACGTTGGTTCGTATATTGAATCGCTAGCTCTAATGCACGTTTTGAGCCACCGATTGTACCGACACCTAATTTATAGCGACCGATATTTAAAATGTTAAAGGCAATGACGTGTCCACGACCTACTTCACCAAGCAGATTTTCAACAGGTACTTCTGCATCTTCAAGCACTAATGTACGAGTTGATGAAGATTTAATACCCATTTTCTTTTCTTCTGGCCCAACAGAAACACCGTTATATGCACGTTCTACGATAAATGCCGAGAATTTATCGCCATCGATTTTTGCATACACAACAAATACGTCAGCAAATCCAGCGTTTGTAATCCATTGTTTTTCACCATTCAAAACATAATGAGTACCGGCAGCATTTAGCTTGGCAGTCGTTTTAGCACCTAATGCATCGGAACCTGAACCTGGCTCTGTTAAAGCATAAGCTGCAATTAACTCACCTGAAGCAAGCTTTGGTAAATATTTTTGCTTTTGCTCTTCATTCCCGAAAAGCACGATCGGTAATGAACCAATCCCCACATGCGCACCATGTGTAATCGAGAAACCACCTGCTACAGACATTTTTTCTGCGATTAATGCTGAAGAAATTTTATCTAAACCAAGACCTTCATATTCTTCTGGTACATCTGCCGCTAATAGGCCTAGCTCACCAGCGGTTTTTAGTAAACGTACTGAATGTTCGAACTCATGATGTTCTAAGTTTTCAACGACAGGTAATACTTCATTCGCAACGTACTCTTCCGTTGTTTTGGCGATCATTTTTTGCTCGTCTGTAAAATCTTCAGGTGTAAATACGCGATCTAACGCCACATCCTCAATAATAAATCCGCCGCCTTTAATGATATCTGTAGTTTTTTCTGTCATGTCCAATTCCTCCTTATTTTTCGGTGCCAGGCACGCATACAATTCGCAATTCTTAAACAATTAATTTTTACACAACTTATAAAATTTCAAATACCCCAGCTGCGCCCATACCGCCGCCGATACACATTGTGACAACTCCATATTTTTTACCTTGACGTTTCAGCTCATGAATAAGTTTTAATGTTAAAATTGCACCGGTTGCGCCAAGTGGATGTCCTAATGCAATTGCGCCACCATTGACATTCACTTTCTCTTGGTCGATGCCTAAATGACGTACAACTTGTAAAGACTGCGAAGCAAATGCTTCGTTAATTTCCCACAAATCGATGTCCTCTATAGATAAACCGGCAATATCAAGTGCTTTCGGTACTGCAACGATTGGACCGATTCCCATCACTTCTGGAGGAACACCACCTACCGCAAAGCCTAAAAACTTCGCCATTGGTGTCATCCCTTGCTTTTCAGCTTCCTCTCGATCCATCACCAGAACTGCTGCTGCACCATCAGAAGTTTGCGAAGCGTTACCTGCTGTCACACTACCTTTTACATGAAAGGCAGGACGAAGTTTCGCTAAACCTTCTACAGATGTGCCAGGGCGGACCCCCTCATCCATACTGAAAGTAAATTTTTTCACCTGTAGTTTATTATTAGCATCCACATAATGTTGTTCTACTTCAATTGGGACGATTTCATCATTAAATTTACCTTCTTGAATTGCTTTTTCTGCAAGCACATGCGAGCGTACCGCAAATGCATCTTGATCTTCACGGCTAACATTATACTGTCGTGCGACTTCCTCTGCTGTATGTCCCATCCCCATATAATATTGAGGGGCTGTTTCTGCTAATGTTGGATTTAAGCGTGGTGTATTCCCTACCATTGGTACCATACTCATAGACTCAACACCGCCAGCAAGAATTGCCTTTGAATGACCAAGCATAATACGTTCAGCTGCATACGCTATTGCCTGTAAACCCGATGAACAAAAACGATTAATAGTCAAAGCAGGTGTCGTATCCGGTAGCCCTGCAAGTGCACCAATGCTACGTGCAACATTCATACCTTGCTCTGCTTCAGGCATTGCACACCCTAAAATTAAGTCATCAATAGGCCCTTCATAGCCCGCTCTTTTCAATGTCTCTTTGACAACTGCTGCTCCAAAATCATCTGGTCTTACTGTTGCTAATGAACCTTTTTTCGCTTTTCCAATAGGAGTTCGTGCTCCTGCTACAATAACGGCTTCACGCATCGTCTAAATCCCCCTTTGTTTCATGTGCAAATATAGTCATCTATCTAATTAGTTACGAAGTGGTTTTCCCTTTAACAACATATGTTGCATTCTTTGCTGCGATAGTGGATCTGCTACTAGACTTAAGAATGCTTCACGTTCTAAGTTTAATAGATATTGTTCATCTACTAATGTGCCGTATGGTACTTTTCCACCTGCGATAACATACGCTAACTTCTTGGCAATTTTTAAATCATGTTCACTAATGAAGCCTGATTCAAACATCCCTTGAGCACCGATTAGTAACGTACCATAGCCTGATGCACCGACAACAGGAACTTTTGTTGGCACCGGTGGTTGGTAGCCTGCCTCATAGAGTGCCAAAGCAGCCTGCTTTGCATCATAAATTTGGTGATCTGCATTGACTGAAATACCATCTGCAAAGTTTAGGAAATTATTGTCTCGTGCTTCCTCACCTGAAGTTGATACTTTCGCCATAGCAATTGTTTCAAATACTTTATTGGCAATCTGTTGATAATCTACTTCCACACCATGCGGTAAGCCTTTTAAGAACTTTTGGTAGAGTGCTTTGTTACCGCCACCCCCAGGAATTAAGCCAACACCGACTTCTACTAAGCCCATATAAGTTTCCATTGTCGCTTGGATATGTGCAGCAGGTAAGCATACTTCTGCGCCCCCACCTAATGTCATAGCGAACGGTGCAGCGACAACTGGTTTTCTGGAATATTTTATTTTTTGCATAGCATCTTGGAATGCTTTAATAACAAAATCCAGTTCGAAGATGTTATCATCCTGTGCTTCTACTAAAATCATGCCTAAGTTCGCTCCGACACAGAAGTTTTTACCTTGGTTTCCGATTACCAAGCCTTTATAATTTGCTTCTACTTCGTCTATTGCGTAGTTAATCATTTGAATAATATCTAAACCAATGGCATTGGATTGGGAATGGAACTCTAGTATCGCAATACCGTCACCCAAATCTATTAAGCTAGCACCGCTATTGGACTTAATAACACCATGTTTTTTCTTATAACGCTTTAAGTTAATTTCTTTCTCATTCACTGGAACTTTCACGTATTGTGAGCCGTTATAATACGCTACGTCACCATCTATTTCTGAATAGAATGCAGTAAAGCCCTGCGCTAACATATCTTTCACAAATAGTGGAACTTCTCGACCTTCTGCCTCCATTTTCGCAACAGATTCTGTTACACCAATAGCATCCCAAATTTCAAATGGGCCTTGCTGCCAGCCGAATCCCCACTTCATGGCATTATCTATTGCGACGATATCATCAGCAATTTCACCATGTAACTGCGCAGAGTAAATTAGTGTAGGTGCAAAAATTCCCCATAAAAGCTCACCTGTACGATCTTTTGCGTATGTTAATGTCTTCACTTTGTTCGCTAGTCCGCGCGTTTGTTTCGCCATTTCAATCGAAGGTGTTTGTAATTTTTTAGCTGGACTATAAGCTAAAGTATGTGGGTCAATTTCTAAAATTTCTTTTCCTTGCTTTTGGAAGAAACCTTGACCAGACTTTGCACCTAGCCAGCCGTTCGTAACCATTTTTTGTAGGAACTCAGGTACTGCAAATACTTGCTGTTCCTCTCCTGTCGTTTGGTCATATACATTTTTTGCCACATGAATAAATGTATCTAAGCCAACAACATCTAATGTACGGAAGGTAGCTGATTTTGGGCGACCAATGAGCGGCCCTGTCACTGAATCTACCTCTCCGACTGAATAACCACCTTGCATCATTTGCTGTAAAGTGATTAACAGACCGTATGTGCCGATGCGATTGGCAATAAAGTTTGGTGTATCCTTAGCCAAGACAACACCTTTCCCAAGAATGTCCTCACCAAATTTTTTCATAAAGTCAACAACGTCTGGTGCAGTTGTTGTTGCCGGGATTACTTCAAGTAATTTTAAATAGCGTGGAGGGTTGAAGAAGTGTGTCCCTAAAAAATGTTGTTGGAAATCTTCTGAACGTCCTTCAGCCATCGCATTAATGCTAATGCCCGATGTATTAGAACTGATTATTGTACCTGGCGTACGAACAGCATCAATTTTTTCATACAGGCTTTGTTTAATCGCTAGATTTTCTACAACAACTTCAATTATCCAATCGACATCTTTCAGTTTGTCTAAATCGTCTTCAAAATTTCCCACCGTTAGAAGCGATAAATTTTTCTTAGAAGTAAGTGGTGCTGGTTTTTGCTTTAATAACTTTTGAAGAGCCCCATTTACAAAGCGGTTTCTTACAGCTGGATGTGCTAACGTAAGCCCCTTTGCTTCCTCCTCTTTCGTTAGTTCCTTCGGTGCAATGTCTAATAATAATGTTGGAATACCGATGTTTGCTAAATGTGCTGCAATTCCAGAACCCATTACCCCAGAACCTAGAACAGCCGCTTTTTTAATGTTGTAAGTCACAAGCAATTCCCCCTTATTCTCCCATTGAATGAATGACCATTCATTTTTTGGTCAAAAAAAATCAAAATTGTGCTTCGGCGTTTTTGCGCATAGATTTTGACACTGCTACTGGTTAAAACGGAAGTCGAAACGTCGTATAGCATGAATGCGAAGTTTTCACACTAGCATTACTCAAAATCTGTGACAATCGCCAGAGACTTATTTTCACTCAATTTACTTTCTTCAATCACGAGAAATGTCTTCCACTGAATGAAAATAAAACTACTTTTTCTGTTTTTAGTGTAGATTATTTTGTCTAAATTAGCAATCTTTTTTCTATAATTATTTTTGCGATATACAACTTTTTTTGTTTTTTACGAGCGAAAATAAGACAATAAGTAGCTTCCACATATCCCAAACAGATAACTTTCAGGTTGAAGAGAAAATGTGTAAAATGGAAAGCAAGGAGAGTGATTTACTAATGAAAACAATAACAACTGCAGAACAATTTAATGAGCTTATTTCTGGTGAACAAAAAGTACTTGTAAAATTTTATGCTGGATGGTGCCCAGATTGCACACGTATGAATATGTTCATCGACCCAATTATTGAAGAATACAACCAATTTGATTGGTATGAGCTTAACCGTGACGAGCTGCCAGAAATCGCTGATAAATACGATGTAATGGGTATTCCAAGTTTATTAATTTTCCAAAACGGTGAAAAATTAGCCCACTTACATAGTGCGAACGCTAAAACACCACAACAAGTTACGGAGTTTTTAGCTGCTCAACAATAATAAATCGTAACAAACGTAAAAATAGTATGCTAGGTATCCCTTGGCATACTATTTTTTCTTCTATATCAATCGAAAGCAAACACCTTTTTAAAAACACGTAGATTATAAAGCGTTTTTTGGAAGGGAGATATTGATGAAACAGCATTTGTCATTACAAGGAAAATCGCAATACGATGCATCTATTGCATCTCATTATCGTAACTCTGCCTGTGGGCCGACAACAGTCCATGTCATCCTAAAGTACTTTGATCCTTTAGCTCCATCGGTAAATGACCTTTACCAAATCCTAGGTAGCACCAAAGTTGGTTTGTTTAAATGGCGTTTAATTTCTAACCTTCGAAAGCTGTTACCAACATGGGATATACGCGATTGCACATTAAAAGAGGCGCTGCAAGAAATTGACGCAGGTCGCCCTGTGGCAATGCGCTTTGACCGTTATTTTAGCCTAAGATGGTTTGATAAAAAATCGACCTTTGCCTACCATTGGGTACCACTTATTGGCTACGAAGTACAAGATGGTAAGCTATTGTTAATTTTCCACGATAACGGAGGAAACAATCGCGCCAGTCAAATCCGTAGTGCTTCATTTCAACAAAATAAAAACGTATTACGCTTCGTTAAAATAGCACCTAACTAAGGGCATACAATGAACGTGCTTGCTTCGCAATAAGTGTAAAGCCACGTTCCTCTATTGCATTAATCGTCTGGTGCTCATAGTTTGGTACTGCTAAATGAGCAAAATCGGCTTCAATCGGTACATTCGTTTGTATCGTTGCAAGTTCATGTGATAACTTCAGCATATCCAGATTGTCTTTAATTTTGGTACGCTGACCAGGTTTTAAGTCCTCTAAGGAAGCAATCACATTATCAATCGAGCCATACATTTGAATAAGTGTCAGTGCCTGCTTAGGTCCAATTCCTTTAACTCCTGGGTAGCCATCACTCGTATCACCCATAAACGCTTTTACTTGTGCAAATTGAATTGGCTCTATACCATATTCTTCTTTAAAGCGTGTATGTGTATAAAGATCATATTCAGTGTAACCTTTTTTTGTAAAAGCAATTTGCGTTGTCGGTGTGAGCAATTGTAATAAATCCTTATCCCCACTAATAACCGTAATATCAGCTTCATCCTGCCACTTCGTAATCATCGAGCCGATTACATCATCCGCCTCCATACCGACAACGCCAAAATTTTGCCATCCGATATGTTGAGCTAAATTTTTAGCCATATCAAATTGAGGAAGCATTTCCTCTGGCGGTGCTGGACGGTTAGCTTTATAGCCATCATATAATTCATTGCGGAATGTTTGTGCCCCCATATCCCAGCAAACAGCTAAATGTGTTGGTTGCATAATAGATTGTGCCGTCAACACATGGCGCACAAATCCTTGCGCACCATTCGTTGGTGTGCCGTCCTTTAATCGAATAAAATGCCCCATTGCTGCTGATGCAAAAAAAGAACGAAATAATAACGCCATACCATCAACAATGAGTAATTTTGGTTTTGTAGTCATAATAAAAAATCCTCTCTTATCTATTATTCTATTATAACAGTTTAAGGTGTCAGGCACCCAAACAATTTAGATGTGCCTGTGGGAAGCTTCCGCCCGTAGCAAAACAGACTATGGAGTAGCTCCATAGCCTGCCTTTTCTTTCCTTGATATACGATTGCGATGATCCAATTGAATGCCAGTTAGCCATTGCAAAAATGCAGTAACCCCCGTTTTCACCGTTTCTAAGCGAAGTTCATTTTGTTTTGGATCAGGATAAATAAAGTCAATATGCCGTACACCTTCATTTTCACCAATCAGCTTTAAAATATCAAATAATTCATAGGCCGTTAATCCACCCGGTGTAGCAGCAGGTACATCTGGGGCAAACGTAATATCCAATGCATCTAAATCCACGGATACATAAATCCTATCTACCTCATACATAAGCTGACGTAGCATTTCACGGATGGTCAATTGGATACCGTCACGTCGCATCTGCTTTAACGTAATCATATGAATTCCTTGCTCACGAGCATAATAAATCATTTCTGGTGAATTAAAAAAGCCATGCAAGCCAACGTTATACATATGTTTTCCCTCTACAACGCCTGATGCGATTAGTTGATGAATCGGTGAATTCATTGCTAAACCTATATCTTCTTGATTTCTTGCATCTAGATGCGTATCAAGTTGAATAATGCCAATTCGCTCATTCGGAAAAGCATTTTTAATCCCTCTTAATGAACAAGCCGTGATTGCATGGTCGCCACCAATCAGGCAAGTGAAGCTTTTCTGATAAGCGATACTTAAATTTTCAGCAGCTGCCTCAATAGCAGATTCCGAAAGCATGCGATTGGTCGAGTCGATTGCCACGTCTCCAATATCAACAATTGCTAATGAACGCAAATCTACTTGTTCATCTAAATTATAAGATTGAAAACTCGACCACGCTTTTCGAAAAGCAGTAGGATACTGTGCTTTTTTCATAGGATCGTTCGCATAAGATAATAAGGCGCCATAGACAATAATATCTACATCATTTGCATGTGGGTTTTGCTTTTGCTTAATCCACTGATGCATGCCTGAGCCGTTTTCTTGTTTCCATTGCCATTCAGGTTGGGTAAACATCTTAACCTACCACCTTCACACCTTTTTTCCAAACCTTTTTCACATGATTTACACCAAAAATATAATGTAACTTTTGATGATTATGGACATCCCACAGCACTAAATCAGCTTGTTTTCCAATTTCAATAGAACCTACGCAATCTTCAATTTGCAATGCACAAGCCGCATTATAGGTAGCAGCACATAAGCTTTCTGCCGGCGTCATTTTCATTGTGATGCATGCTAAGTTCATAACAAGTGGTAGCGAAATCGTTGGCGATGAGCCTGGATTACAATCAGTGGAAATCGCTACAGGTACACCTGCGTCAATAATATCTCGGGCACGTGCTGGTTTTTCACCTAAATATAAGGCTGTTGCTGGTAACAAGCATGCAATTACGCCCGATTTAGCAAGTGCTTCAATACCTTCATCCGACACTTTTAATAAATGCTCAGCAGAAATAGCACCTACTCTTGCCGCAACATGCGCACCTTGATTTTCTTCAATTTCATCGGCATGTATTTTAGGTATAAGCCCTTGTGCCTTGCCAGCCAATAAAATACGTTCTGCTTGCTCGGGTGTAAAGACATCGACTTCACAAAAAACATCAATAAATTTTGCAAGCTTTTCTTCCACCACCGCAGGAATCATCTCATCAATCACTAAGTTAACAAAGTGCTCTGGGTTTTCTCGATATTCTTCTGGTACTGCATGTGCGCCCATAAAGGTCGGCACAATGTCCATCGGATGCTTATTTTGCAATCGTTGCATAACCCGTAATTGTTTTAACTCGTTTTCTAAGTCTAAGCCATAGCCACTTTTACTTTCTAACGTCGTAACACCATGTTGTAAAAATAAGTCCAAGCGTCTCGTCGTCTGATTGAAAATATGTTCTTCTGTCAACGAGCGCATTTTTCGAGTTGTTGCATGGATGCCTCCCCCAGCATTCATAATGTCCATATAGCTCGCGCCTTCTAAACGCATCTCAAATTCATGTTCACGACTACCGCCAAAAACAACATGGGTATGAGGATCAATCAAACCGGGCGTGACAATTTTCCCTGTAGCATCGACAATCTCCGCTTCCTCTGCACGGGGTAAATATTTTAATATCATTTCTCGTGTTGTACCAAGATCTTGAATCACACCATCTTCCAGCCAAACACTTCCTCCTTCAATAATAGCAAGCTCTCGCATTGCTTCTCGTACTCGCGGACCTTTCTTGTCACTTGCAAGTGTTACTAATTGAGAAATATTTTGAATCCAAATTGGCTTTTGTTGCTTGTCCTTCATCCCTGACTCCCCTTTGTCTATGTATAACCCTCATCCGTTAAGTGAACTTATTACTATGATCTCACTAAAATTGTGAACACGCTTATTATTCTAAAGCAGCCCTATAGTAAGGTACTTACATCTTCGTCACGCCCTGCGCAATTCCCTCTTATTCTCTTAAAATTTCTATAAAACCTATCATCCATTAAGCTTGAGCACAAAATGAATCCTTATGTTCGGAACCGCGAATAGTCCCTTGCCAAATCTATAACATCTAGCGAGTTAATTTTTAGCGCACGTTTCATTGCTCTCTTAGAGTAGCAACTAAATTTCGAAGCAAGACAAAAAAGCAATAACACTCTATACAGAAATGTTATTGCTTACATAGCATTGCTACCTCATACATGGAATAGCTTTGGAAATCATAGTCTCTTTGCAATTCTTGATAATATTGCAAAAGCTCCTCAAGCATCGCTAAATTTTTATCAATATGTCTTCCAAAATTATGCGGATGCCACCACAAATGATAAAAAGCCCCTTCCTTAGCAGCAGCAAGCATCCCTTCTTTAATTCGTTGTATCTTGCGATGCTCAAATGCACGTAAAATACGACTGTAAGGCCTTAAAAATGCACTTGCTCGAACATTAATAAATGCATCCTCTTTCATTTCCTCTAATCGGACCATATGATTACCCGTAATATTAACATAGCTATCCAGCCATTTCATTGCGCCTAATGATAGTCGATTTTTTTTGGTGAACTTTTTCGGATTGTATAAATCATGCCGTTCATTTCCTCTATAGCAAACATAGCCTGCTTGCTGACACGCAGTAAAATAGTTGTCGTTTACCTGATTACGTGGAAAAACAATCGACTTCATCGGTGCAATATATCCTTCACAAATCATGGCCATCGCTTGTAAATCCGATTCAAAATCCGATTCAATTTGTCCACTCTCTAAACAATAATAATGCGAAAACGTATGACTACCAATTTCCTGATAAGGTGTTTGAATAATTTGTTCTATTAACGATTTGCCAAAGTGTAAAAGATCTTCTTGCTCATTTTCACCTACTTTTGCAAGTTGTGAATGTGCTGCATACTTCATCTGCTCGTACTTCACTGGAATGCCTCGCAAGTAGTGCGCCATTTCTCCCTTAGACTCCGCAAATAATAAGCCAACAGTAGCCCATGTTGCATGAATTTCATATTCCTTAAACAGCATTAGGATTTTAGGTAAGGCCTGACGTACTCCATATAAGTTTTTATTATATTGCCCATACCTAAATACATCATGGACACCCCAATTTAGCTCAAAGTCCAAGGAAATAACAAAACCTCCATGATTTACTTTGCTTGCTATTTTCTCCACTTTTGCACGCCCAATAACAACGCACTTATTCTCGAATGTGCGATGTAACCAGAATATACGTTTACAACTTGTCCACCGAAACTCAATTTAAATTGACGAACCGTTTCGATATCTGTTAGCTCACCCATATCATAAAGAACGAACCCTTGCTGTTTTAAATACATGAAATTGTGCCATAACAAGAAACGATTCGCATAGCGCATAGGACGTTTTAAATGTGTAGGTAATACGCTAGCATGACAAGTCGCTACATAATAGGACATCGCTTTTTGTGCATGGACAATATCCAGTCGATAGCATAAGGTTTGTCCACAAATACTTCGCACCTCTGACAATAACAAAGCCTGTTGTTGATTTAATAGCATAATCGCTTCCATTTGAGGTTTATTTATTTGGTCGATTTTTTTCCTTTTGGCAAACTCATTATAAAACTGTTGAAATGCTCGTAAATTATCCTCTGAAGGCTCTTTATATAAGAAAACTTGATAGGACTCTTCTTGTGCACGACGCAATAGTTTTCGAGTGTTTTTCGACAGTGCACTCAACATCATGTACTCATGATCTGTTAATCGAATATGAACCGCTTCACGTTTAATCAACTTACGACTTGGAACAAGTGAATGTGTGTGACAAACTAACTTCATCGGCTTTCTAGTATTTGCTAGCTTTTCTGCAAAGTAAATATGCTGCATCGCGATATTCCATCGCTTACTTCTAATGGATAGAATGAACATCGCCCCCACTCTCTGTGTAATTTTCTACATGATTGCGCTCATAACGAGCACATTTAAAATGCTTCATTCGAGAAATACGTTTATAGCCTATTTGTTGTAGACGTTTTCGCTTACGCCATTGCCAAAAACTTGCCGTTATCCACAGTGTTTTATCTGGTTTTACTTTTTGAATATATGCTGTGATAATGTCGATATTTTTATAGAGATCATAAGTTAAAAAATAGGTTTGCTTTGGCAACGGCTCAACAATTTGCAATGCATCCACACGTAAAGTTTCCGTATGTAAAGCAAAAGCAGGCTTACTCGTTTGAGCAAAGGAATCTTTATAGATGGTATATCCCTTAGACAATAAGGAAATAAGCTCTTCCTGATCGATTTGTATCGCCTCTTGAATCGTCATTTCCTCAAATAACTCTCCTACTGGTTGCTGTGGTATTACCCGATCAGCTGGGGATAACTCGTACAATTCCACGCGCTTTAAACGAACAAACTTTTCAACGAATTGTTGTCCATATTCTAGCCAATCTTTCCCTTTCCCATACTTTACTAAATAGCGTAAATGACCAAGCGTATGACGTGTCCATTTGACAACGCGTTGATTACTGCGCAACATTTCCTTTATGCGTTCCTTCCATACTAATCGTCTAAATAATAACTTGGCACGCTTCGTGTTACTACTGACCGCTAGCCGCCTTGTAAAATCAATGCCAGAACGCCACGCTAATTTAGAAGGCTCATAGCCAGCACTCATATCATACAAAAGGTAGTTTTCTGTAAAAATACGTTTTATTGTGGATTGATTCAGCAAATGGTCTACCCCAAAACTTGTAAAGTTTGGCTCATAACCGCTTGCATACGTTATATAACGTCCCCGACAACAAATACCGTAATTAAAAGCGAGCCATTGATTGTCAAAAGCAAGAGCATCTACCTCGACTTGCATTGCTTCTCCTTTCAGGAGCATCAGCCTTTCAAAGAAATCTTTTTTCTTTCCTTCTGTAAAGCCACTCGTATCTATTTTTTTTACCCAACATCTATCGTATAACTGAAATAATGCTCTTAGGTCTTCGTGCACAGGCGATTTCTTGCGCAAATAGCCAAATGTTCGCAGCTTATTTTTCCGACGTTCAACATCATGCATTTTTTCCCTTTCCTTAAAGTAGCTATCGAAATCAACTTCACAAAAGGCGAGATACGGTGTTACATCTCGAAAAATACAAAGTTGTAATTGCTTTTCAACAAAATACTGTTCGATTACTTTTGTTGATTCTTTGCTTTCTAGTAATCCATGAAATGAAAATAATACGTGGCGGTGCTTTTTCATAAGTTCATCAAATACGAACGTAATGGCAGAAAGTTGCCACTCTTTCCTTGCGACGATTCCTGTATAATGGGCTATTTTTTCACCTGTAAAGGCATATATGCGCACTCCCCAAAGCATTTTTACCGTGAATGGCAAAAATGCTATAATTTCCTCATTCTTTTGAACAGCATATAGCTCCACTCGTTCTTTTCTTCCTATCGTGATCCACCAGTTATAAAACCATGCGTATTCAATAAATGGATTATCATTTTGTTCATTCGCTAAAATGTCATCCCATATTTCCTTATAAAGCACAAGTTCATCGTCCGTTCGAATGCGAAGTAATTGCAATTTAATCACCCTTCTTAGCAAACTTTGAAATAGCTTGTTCATAAATATCGAGCGTCTTTTGATACATAGGCGAAAACGTAAAGTTTCGTAAAAAACGGCGTTCGCTTGCATCGCCCATTTTTTCACAAAGTGATTTATCTGTTAAAAGTTGTTTTAGCCTTTTTATTAATAGGCTCTGATTTTCATCGTCACGAGGAATTAAAAATCCATTTTCACCATCAGTCACTAACTCATTCACTCCACCAACATTCGTTGCAATAATGGGAAGCCCAGCCCTCATTGCTTCGATAATCGAAATAGGCAAGCCCTCCCAGTCGGATAACAATACAAAGATTTGACTTTCAGCAAGTAATGTTGTGACATCCAATTGATTGCCTAAAAAGGTCACTCTCTCTGATAACCCTTTGTCTTTCACATAATTTTCTAATGACAGTCGCAAAGAACCATCTCCAATAAATTGAAGATGCCAAGGGATGTCACGTAACGCCAACAAAGCTTCTAGCAATTGATCCTGTCTTTTCGGTATCTCAAAGCGAGCGACCATAACAAGTTGAGGCTGTTCATTCCGTACTCTATTTGGTGCCATTACGCTTTCTAAATGTTCTATCCCATTGTGAATGGTCTGCATTTTATGAGCGGGTGCAATTCCTTTCGTTAGCGCCAACTTGTGATCATAATCAGATACAGTAATAATTTTTGTTGTCAATGGTTGGACAGTTTTTTCAAGCTGACGATACATTAATTGTTTTTTTGGCGGCACACCCTCTGTAAAGCTCCAGCTATGCGCAGTAAAAATTGTTGGGATACGTAAAAGACGACCTGCAACACGTCCAATGGCACCTGCTTTAGAAGAATGTGCCGCAATAATATCAGGCTGAATTTTTTTACAAGCTGCTCGTAATTGCCACAGCGCTTGCATATCTTTTGTCAGATGTATTGCTCGCTGCATGGCTGGGATACGAATGACTTCAATTTGCGCCTCTTGTAAGCGCCATAATGATGGATCATAACTCCCCGTCACAATCGTCACTTCATGAGCATCTTGCTTTAATTTTATGGCAAGCGCTTCGACATGCTTTTGAGCGCCACCTACTTTATCCATACGTGTTATTAGTTGAACAATCTTCAGTATCCTCCACCTCCTGCTTTTAATAAGCACCTGTTCTGGCCAGTACGACAAAAAGTGTTTTCACAACAATTTTTACATCCATCCAAAAAGTTACATGGTCCACATAGTGAAGGTCATAGGAAATTTTTTGTCCATGCGATATATTAGAGCGGCCGTTAATTTGGGCAAGCCCTGTTAAACCTGGCTTTACTTCTAAACGACGTGCTTGTAATGCGCTATAGCTATTTGTAATTGCAGGAATTTCAGGCCTGGGCCCAACAATACTCATATCACCTTTTAATACGTTGAGAAGTTGTGGAATTTCATCAATGCTTAACTTACGAAGAACTGCTCCAATTTTTGTAATGCGCGTATCTTGGTCAGTTTTAAAATAGTAATCATCTGGTATACCATCTGTACATATCACAGGCATATTGACAGGTGTTGCCTGTATGGACATGGTCCTTAATTTCCATATGATAAAACGCTGATGATCATATCCCGTTCGAATTTGTTTGAAAAAGATGGGGCGTCCAGTAGTAATAAGTAATAGGAGGAAAATAGCTATCATAAGAGGGATTGTTAAAAACAATAAAATAAGTGCCCCTACTATATCAAAAATTCGTTTTCCATACTGACCGTAAAATGTGAGTGTCTCGGCTGTCTGTACGTGCAATACATCATCCTTTTCATTTTTTTAGTGCTTAACTTTATATATTCATTTCGCCCATTTATAGAACTATTTCAGTCCAAGTAAATACTATGTAAAAATGACAAAAGGAATTACGTTAGAAAAACTTCTAGCATAATTCCTTTCATCATTAAATCGTTGAGGTGGATGGTTGACCATCAGTCGTATGTTCAATTTGAAGGTGACATTCAATTTGCACATTTCCCTTTAAAGCTTTACTAATCATACAAGTTTGTTCTGCTTTATGTGCTAATCGATTAATACGTCTTTCCTCACGCTCCGTTAGATGAGCTACTTTGACATTCGGTTTGTGGATAATTTTTTCATATGTAAAAACACCATCCGTTACGTCGACAAATCCTTCTGCCTCCATTGATAATGTCACGACAGGAATTTTAGAATTTTCAAGTAAAGCGGCAAATGTGATTAAATAACACGTTGCGGAAGCACCCAATAACATCTCATCCGGATTTGTTCCTATTCCTGGCCCATTCATTTCCCGAGGAATAGATACATGTGTTTTCAAATGAGTGGCTGATAAATTGCCTGTACCATTTCTTCCTTGTGACCAAGATAAATTCATACTAAACTTATGTTGCATATTGAATTTGCCCCCTTCAACTCTAAAACTTTAAATTATAATACAATGTTGAAAATGCCCATCCTGCCATATGAATGAATAACAGAATCCCTAATACTTGGGCAGTAGAAAACTGCGTACCAAGAATCACTAAAAGGAGTAGCAGATAAATGGAGATAATCGTTATTTTCCAGCCAGTTGCCAGTGAATGAACTGTAATTTTTTCATATCTTTCATCTAGCCCATTTTTACGTGCAGCCATTCTACGTCCCCACCAAAGTCCAAAAACACCGCCTGAAAGTCCTAATACGATACCAAGTAAACCTAGCATTTGTTCCAAAGTCATCATTCATCACTACCTTCCTCAAAAATAAATACTTCTTCAATACTTAGTTGAAATGATTTTGCAATCTTATACGCCAGTTCTAAAGACGGATTATAACGACCATTCTCTATCGAAATAATCGTTTGTCTCGAAACACCTAGTTTTTCGGATAGTTGTTCCTGTGTCCAACCAAAGGAAGCCCTCAGCTCTTTTATGCGCTGTTCCATTTTTCACCACCCCTATGTAAAGCTAACTTTACGTAAAGTGTACTTTACTTTTTTTATTTTGTAAAGCACCCTTTACATATTTTTTCTTAAATTTTCCAAACTGCATTCTCGCATTTTTCTTTCCTATGGGCAATTGCAACAAGCATTAGAAAACAGCACTACTAATTTTATGGTAAAATAGAAAAAACATTTTTTTAGGAGAATTAATAATGACTTTAACAAAGCAACAAGCATTACAAGCACTAAATAAAAACAAATTTATCGGTTTTACGATTACGACAGGAAACATTATTATGAAAAAGGTAAATAAAACTGACTATAATATTTTTGTCTATGAAGAAGGTAGCGACAAACCATTACATTATGTAGGCTCCATTATGAATGTAATGGCAACAATGAGCGATAAAGCTTCCAATAAAGATTTTATTGTCGTTGACCAACTTCCAGAGGAACAGGAGCCCGAAGCGCCTGCTAAAGAACAAAAACCTGTTGACAAGGCAGTTATTAAAACAACTAATTTAGATGAAGAAAGCCGTGCAATTGCAGGCTATGAAGGACTCTATGAAATAACAGCAAGCGGGCGAATTATGACAGTGCGAGAAAATCGTCCACTCGCTCGTTGTAATGACGAATACGGTTTTCATATTGTCCGCCTAACAAAAGACGGCACAGCGTCAAATCATAATGTCTTCGAACTATGGAAGCAGACATTCCCAGAGCTTGAACAAACACACTTTAAAGGTGCCTTAAAAGCGAAATACGGCACAGGCTGTAAGCTAATTGACAAACCTGGCATTCACTTTTAATTTGATTTTTGCTAATACACTACGTTAACAAAATATCATCTGCATTACAGCATGACAGTTACAATTAAAATTAGACAAGACTAAAAATCCTTAGCATCCATAAAGATGCTAAGGATTTTTGTTATATAAGTAAGGAAAGTATGGCTAGATGCCAAATATGCTCTAATTTATGCCCTTGTTTCAACAAATATTTTTCCCATTTTTCCTGTTGACGATATATTTTTTTCCATTTTAAAAATTGATTGACCCATACACGTTCTACCTTTTGAAATCCCAATGCTGACAACTTCTTACGTTTCCGCCATTCAAACCAATTGGCAGACGTACAAATTGCTCGCCCTTCCCGTTGCACTTCCCCGACTATTATTTGGAGGTTCGGTAGTTCATAATTTTTAATATATGTAGTATTCGGTGGCAACTCCTGTATAAATCCAATTGCTTCTTCACGAATCAATTGATCATGTCGCAAATAAGCTACTTCCTGATTGGTTTGTCCGTACAGTTTATAGCCTTTAAAATAATGCATAAGGAGCTCGGAACGCTTATCGTGTTCCAGTAAGGATTGAATATAGATTTCACGAAAGTTCGATTTGTTATGACCTCGTTTTGTCTGTAAATAATAAATATGAAATACCCGTCCACTAAGAACCCTACATTTTAGCATTGAAAACCACTCGTGCAAAGTTGCCTTTGTCAACCAGTATCGCATTTCTCCTAATGTATTACGTTTCCATTCAACCATTCTACGATTTGCTTTTACTATTGTTAAAACCGTTTCATGGAGCACCATTGCATTTCGAAATAGTCGTTCCCTAATACCTGTCGTACTCATAATGAATTTTCTTGTAAAATCTAAATGAGTATACCATTCAAACTTATACGGTTCGTAGCCACTGCCAAAATCGTATAGTTGTAAGTTTGTACTATGTGCTTGCAGCATATTTTCCTTCTCGATCAATCGTCCAGGTCCGAACATATTGAAATCCGGCTCATGCCCCATTGTGTGACAAAAGTTTCTACCTCGACAGCAAATATCTACTGTAAAGCCAATCCAGATATTTTCAAATTGCAACCGATGAACTTTTAATGCAAGTGCTGCATCTTGTTGTTTTGCGAGCTGTTCAATAAATGCCCGCGTCCGCTCCTTTGTAAATCCACTCGTATCTACTTTCTTTTGCCATCTTCTTTCGAACAACTGAAACATATTATCTAAATTTCCATCATCAACTTTTTGAAACGTAAGTTGACCATATTCTTTTAATCGTTTCTCTCGACGATGAATACTTTTAAATTTACGCTTATGCTTCTTTAAAAAATCCGGTAATTCAATTGCTCTAAAATCTATATAAGGTGTGACCACACGAAAAATTGAATGGGGCAATTGTCGTTCTAAAGTAAACTTTTCTAAAATCTGAGAAGTATCCTTACTTTCAAGCAAACCATGGAACAAGAAAAGAACCCGTTTATATTGGTTTATCAGTTCTTTTAATAAATATTGCACCACTCGCTCTTTCCAAATTTTTTCGGAAATCACCTCCATATAAGAAGCAAGTCCTTGTCCTAAAAAGCTAAATTGATGAATGCCACCAAATCGAATAGCATGAACAAATGGAAAAAATGCAATGGGCTCTCCACTATGCTCAACTACGTAAATTTCCACATTTTCTTCGCACCCAAGTATCGACCACCACGTCGACACCCAACCATACTCTATAAATGGATTATCGTTTTTTTCACGTTCAAGTATCTTAGTCCAAGTTTCCTTATACGACTCAAGCTCGTCAATCGTTGTCACGAGTCTATACTCTAGCACGTGTGTAGTCACTCCTTTTTGCCTTCAATAACAAAGCATCACGTTCTTTCCAAACGCTTATTTTCTAGTGTTACACTTCGCATCCTATTTCAGCACTTAGTAGCCACTATATTCATATAAGAACAAAATTAGAACAACTAGCACGGTCCTTGATCATAATCCAATGAATGAAAGAGACTGGGACAAAAGCGAAAAAGTGTTAGATTAACTGCAATCAATCTAACACTTTTTGCTATGTCGTTGATGGCTGTTACCGTTAACTAGTTACTCTTTCCGCTTTCCTACAAAAATCCATATCAAGAGCACTACGCTATATAGTATAGGCATATAAAATAAACTTCCTGCATCCACTCCATTTTTGACAGCAATGCCGATAAGAGCCCAAATAATAACTAGTGGAAACACAACATCCACTTCTACAGTGCGTATATAAATAGCAAGACATGTAGCGACAAAGAGCAATAAATTTGCCCACCATATTTCAGAGATACCAAAGCCATTCCATTGATAATACTTCAGTACAAAACTAATATTCGCCATTAAGGCTACACTAATCCAGCCTAAATAAATCGAGAACGGTAATCTTCCTGCAAAACGAGTATCCCCTTTTGGATAACTACTGTATATCAAGATTAAGCTTATAAGGAGACCTACCATCATTACAATGGATAATACGAAATATGCATAATGCCAACATAAAAGCCACGCAATATTAAACAGACACGTTAATGTAACAAGATTGATAATGGCGGTCTCCTGATTTTCTGTTTTCGAAAAGAAATGAATAAAAATCCATATTCCCAAAACAATATAAATCACAATCCAAATAGCAAAAACATAGCCTGCTGGTGTGAAAAGTACCTCTATTTGATTGGATATTTCCGCTGTTGTTTTGCCATTAATACCGATTGTACTTGCTAAACCATTGATTATAATCATTGCTATATAACTTAACAGTGCAACCCACTTCATAGCCATCCCTCCTTATTTTTATCTATATAAGGTACTATATAGCCTTTTAATTATTGATATACATGTTTCCTTTAAAAACACGCTCTCCCCTTTTATACCTGTAGTGGCTACTTTTAAAACAGTCCATGATGAACAGAGACTGCTCGTTTCTACTCAAGGACATAAAAAAATAGAATGATCTACAGTTGGAGATCGTTCTATCTTAGTGAAAATCTATCAGCATATGTGTTATCTACATATGTATGGCTGTCTGATATAAACTATCAGCTGTACTGGCAACAGTGCGTGTTTCGTTCCCAATAGAGCTAATTACCTTTTCTAAATTTTTTACATCCGTTTCTACCTGTACAATACATCGCTCATTTTCCACAATAGCTTGGAGGATATCGTGAAATTTCGATTGTGTTTCAACAGCAGCCTCAACACCATCTGCCACGCTTTCTTCAATACAATCTATCATTTCAACTGCACGCATCGTTAAAGAGGTAGATGTTTGAACAAGCTTCGTAATTTCCTCGACAGATTGTTTTGACTGTTCAGCTAAATTGCGTACCTCCTGAGCAACTACCGCGAATCCTTTACCATGTTCACCTGCTCTTGCCGCTTCAATAGAGGCATTTAAGGCAAGCAAATTGGTTTGATCTGCAATGGCTTTGACGAGCAAAACAATATCAATAATACGATCCGAAGACTCTTTTAAGTTGCCGATTAATGTGCCCATTTCTTCTGTCCGGTTATATATATGGCGCATCTCTTGTTCCAACTTCATGACATGTTGATTACCAACATCTGCATCTTGATTAATATGATGAACAGTCTCGACATTTCTTTCAATTATTTGTGCAATCATCGTCGTTTGCACATCTACTTCATCAATAGACGAATTTGTTTCTTCAGTTAAATTAGCCAAATCTTGACTGATTAAAGATATTTTTTGTTTTAACTCATTTTTAATGTGATTGTATTGATCATTTCTTATTTTAACGTTTTCCTTTTCGTATTCTTCCAACACAATTTGCATTTCAAGATTAATTAATTTTGAAATGGTTAACATAATTTGCTCACGAAGAGCAGGTGCTGTCATCTCTTTCACAATCAAATTGATGATTGCTTCTTGGATATGTTGAAAAGTACCCATATACCACTTTGGCTCTAGACCAATTTTAAAATGCATGCGAGCTAGCTTTCTTTTTCTTTCAATTGCTTCTACATTAAAAGCTCCATCAAACATTGCAATTAAATAGTTCCCTAATGTTTTTTTCAAGCGATCGATTTGGGTACGCTCCTCAATGATTTTACGCAACGATGGAACTGCGAGTATGTTTTGGTAAAATACAGCCGTTACTTCTTCGATACCGTCGCGAACAAATGGCTGACATGCTTTTATTATGTAGAAATCTTCTCGTTTAAGCCCTATTAATACCATCTGTTTTTCTAACTCTGGCATAGTAGACAATTCAATAACTGGTTCAAAGCCATCCTCCAAACTAAACAATTCATCTTTAGAAGCTTCTAACTTCCGTTTCCACCATTTCGCCACATTCTCCACCTCAATCACATAATTGTTTAGTACCTGTATATCATGAAAAATTAAATATTGTCAAACTTTTATATATATTATTTATACAAAAATTATACAAATTATGTTTTATCGTTTAAAATAGAGCTATAGGTTTAAATTTTCCACTTGATAAATCTACAGTATAATTGTTATGATAATTCGATACTTTTCAAACTGGAAAGAGGGTTGACGAACAATGACATCTGTCAATTCAACAACATGGCATTATAATATTAAACAAGTTTCCGAAGTAACGGGTCTTTCTAAGCAAGTCATTCGAAAATGGGAAGAACGCTATCAACTTGTTGAACCAAAACGATTAGACAACGGTCATAGAGTTTACACAGAACAAGATATTCAAATACTACTAAAGGTACGAAAACTATCCGAACAAGGATATTCTATAAAACAAGCGGCCACAGTTGTCAAAACAATGGAGCCAGAACAAGAATCAGATTCTAAACCAATTCCTGTTCCAACTATCCATCACGAAATGAACGATTATGTTTTTCTTCTACTAGAAAAAGGGGCGCATTGTGACGAAATTGAAATTAACCGAATTCTTCAAGATGCCCATTATGCGCTTGGCTTACCCAAATTTCTATCGACTGTAGTTATTCCTTTGTTACATGAAGTAGGTATGCGATGGGAAAAAGCAGAATGGTCAGAATATCAGGAAGCTGTTATCACGATGGTGATCCGAGATTATTTAGTACAGATTAGACGCAACTATCAATACAAAGACAACGCCCCTCTTATTATGGGGGCATGTTTACCAGGGGAATATCATGAAGTCCCACTCCATATTTTGCTTTTACAAGCGATGTTGCTTGGATGGAAGTCATTTTTAATAGGGAGCTCACCTGCACTAGGGGCAATTGAATCGCTTGTTTCGAAGTTTCAGCCTCAAATTGTTATATTGTCTGCGCTAACAACTATGCCTTTTGAAATGCACCCTGCTCTCTTACAGCAATTAGAGGATTTTGCTTCAAAGTATCCATCTATACAATTTTATTTAGGTGGAGCTGGCGCAATCGAATATACAAAAGATAAAGACTTACATTTCATTACCATTGCTCAAACGATTGAAGAAGTCTTCCAATAACCCTATACGGTCTACAGATGGAAGGGAAGCTTGATACTGCTCCTTTTCATTTGTACGAGCTGTAACTTTTTATTTGCTAATTAATGTTTCCCTGCTCTACATAGATAGTGAGATTGTATATTTTTAACAGCGTATCCTCATATAAACCCTTGAATTGCATATATTTTGTAAAACGGACTTCAGATTATAATGGGGCGGGGGAATTTCGCAGTTGAGTGCAATGATACTTGGAGGATTTCTTTTTTTCAGCGTGAGTATAGGAGGAACAATTGCTTGGGTTTTCTCTAAGCTTTTTCAACATACAACCCAGGGCTTATCATTATTATGTGGCGGATTTTTAGTAGGATTGCTTATACTAGACATCATTCCATCCTCAGTTCAAATGTACAAGTCTTTTGGCATCATACTAGGCATTCTCATCGGCTATTTAGTTTTTCAACTACTTAGTAGTTTATTTCACCCGACTAATTATCAAAATCCCTCCGTTTCCTTGCTCGCCATTGCAATGGTCATTCATACAATCCCAATCAGTCTTACAGTAGGCAATTTACTAGGAAACTCTGCATTAAGTATAACGATCACAGCTTCCATTATTCTTCATCATCTTCCTGAAGGATTTGCACTTACAACAGCTTTTCTCTCACAAAGTGAAAAGCTATGGAAGCTATTTATTTATTTCATCGGATTCTCCATTTTCTTTATCATTTTTATTTTAATTGGTCAGTATTGGGATTTAACAATAAGAGCACAAGGAATATTAATGGGCTTATCAATCGGATTAATCGGTACGGCTAGTATTTCAGAGTTTATATTGCACCATGTACAAACAGTCACTTGTAAAGCCTTTCTCACCTATATATTATTAGGCTATTTTTTAAGCTATATGTTCCACGTACTTGCAGGATGAATTGTGTCAAAATTGTTTCGGTGACTGGCACGTAAAAAACCACTTTTGCCTTAGCAAAGTGGTTTTTTACTCTTACTATTTATTTACTGTCATCAGTGTAAGCGATAGGATTTTCGTAAATTGCGCACGAGTCAAATTGCCTTTTGGATTAAACTTACCATTTGCGCCTTCAATAATTCCTAATTGCTGTAATAAGCCAATCGATGCTACCGCTTCCTGACGCATGTCTCCTTTATCTGTAAAAGTATTATTTTTATTAGCCTTTTCTACATCGAATTCCACTGATTCCAAGTAGCTTGCCGTTACATGAGCCATTTCCTCACGTGTAGCCGGTTTATTTGGTTCAAAATTTTCACCATCAAAAATTTCGAGTAATCCATACTCTTGTAAAATCGCTACTTCCTTTGCCCCCCAGAAGCCTTGCATATCTTTGTATGTAGCTGGACCTTCATAATCTTCATTAACATCTAGTCCTGAAGCACGGAAAATCATTGCAGCTAATTGTCCACGTGTTACTTGACCATTCGGATTAAACGTTGTATCCGTAACACCTGTCACTATTCCAGCTTGATAAAGTAATTGGATATAGTTTTCAGCCCAGTGACCAATTGCATCTGTAAAATAACCACCTGGTTTAAGATCAAAATCTGCACGGTTTAATACTGTCAACCAATCATTCACATCTTTATTACTTGCAGTTTGCCATTTCCCTTCTGCATAAACTTCAGCTTTGTAACTATTACCAGATTGAATAAAGCGCATTTGCATAGCATCACCAAATAGCTTTTTAATTTCTTCGTAGTTTTCTTTAAACTCTTTTTCACCCTCAGGATATAAGTTTGACCCATCTGAATAGCTATCCATTACTGCCTTTAGTGAAATTTTCAAAGTAATGCTATTTTTAGTTGTTACTACAGTCATATTATCAGGATTGTCAATACCTAATTCTGAAAGTAATAGCATTTTGTAGATATCTTGATAAGACATAGACTGCGCTTGGTTTGTTGCTACAACAACCTGATTTGGATGAATAATATTGGCAATATTGTCATTGCCTTGAGCTTGTGCTTGTGTAGCAAAACCTCCTGTAAAACAAGCAATACTTAAAGCTCCAGCTAAAATCGTTTTCTTCATTTTTCTTTCCCCTTTCAATTCATAAATTTAGTGTACTAAATCATCTGTTAACAAATCTATAAATATATGTAAATTATTCAAAATTATAATAAAGTCCTATATTTCAAAAACTAAATTCACCGTCTAAATAATTAGTTACATAGGTCTAATTAATTAATACATTTATTCACAAAAGGGATAACTACTCATCTTGCATAGTCCTTTCAACTCATAATATTAACCTTTGTACAGTACGCATCTAGTATCAGAGACCTCTATCAAAAAAAAATGGTAGAGCCGTTATTTTTATTCCCCATCAGCACATACTTTAAGGAGATAATTTTTTACAGTAATTAGACATATTTTTATATCATTATAATAATTGAGTTTATTATTTGATTTTAGTTCGTTGGAAGCAGTACTATGGGAGTGTAACAAGGAAATCGTTTTGTAACGAAACTATTATATCGATGTAACATTATCAGAGGAGGAAGTCAGATGAATTATCAAAATATTACTGTAGCAGGAAGCGGAGTTTTAGGAAGCCAGATTGCTTATCAGTCTGCTTTTAAAGGATTTAACGTTACTGTATACGATATTAATGACGAAGCTTTAAAAAATGCGCAAGAGCGTATTACAAAGTTAAAACCATTGTACCAGCACGATTTAGGTGCCACACAGGAAGAAGTGGATGCTGCTTACGCTCGTCTATCATTTAATAGTGATTTAGCAGATGCTGTAGCAAATGCTGATTTAGTTATCGAAGCTATTCCTGAAGTTGTAAAAATTAAAACTGAATTCTACACAAACCTTGGTAAAGTTGCACCCGCAAAAACAATTTTTGCTACGAACTCATCGACTTTATTACCTAGCCAATTTGCAGAAGCAACAGGGCGTCCAGAGAAATTTTTAGCATTACATTTTGCTAATACTATTTGGGTAAACAATACTGCTGAAATTATGAAACACCCAGGTACAGATATGAAAGTATTTGATGAAGTGGTGGAATTTGCACGTGCAATCGGCATGGTACCACTACCTTTATATAAAGAACAGCCTGGCTATATTTTAAACTCTTTACTAGTGCCATTTTTAGATGCAGCAGAAATGCTATTAGTGAAAGAAGTAGCTGACCCTGAAACAATTGATAAAACATGGATGATTGGTACTGGCGCTCCTCTTGGTCCATTTGCTATTTTAGACGTTGTAGGTATTAATACAGCCCATAACATTGTAGAAGCAAAAGCTGCCGCTACAGGGGATGAAAACATGAAAAAATTAGCTAACCTATTGAAAACAGAGTATATCGATAAAGGTAAATTAGGACGAGCTACAGGTGAAGGCTTCTACCAATACCCTAACCCAAGCTTCGCTAAACCCGATTTCCTAAAAGGCTAGTGCCTGTCACTCATACAATTTAAGCCGCAACATGTCGCACTTAGCGCATGTTACGGCTTTTTTTAGTGCCTGTCACCCACACAATTTCACCATTTATCGATTTAATACTTTTCCCTGAGCACTCACTATTTTAATGTCATATGTACGCTTCTGAGATTGCTCATTTCGGTTTTGAAAATTAATTATTTCATAAACTGTCTCTTCCATCTCCAGCGCTAATTTTTCCGCGTCTTTCTCAGAACTATCTATTGTCGTTTGGATAGTAATGAAAGACTGGTGATCCGTCGTTACATGTTTGAATACTGTATAACTTTCAAGACTTTCCACAATCGTTTTAATAAAATTGGATACCCCATTATCGAGATTGATATCCTCTTCATCCCGTGAGGTTAATTCCCAGCGTTCAAAAACAAGCGTATAGTCCATAAATGGAGAGTTTGCTATCACACTTTTAGCAATTTGTTCCATATCCTTTGTTACCAAATTAAAATAATCTTCGTCCGCAACAACTTGTAACACCAATTCTTTCTTTGGTGTCGTTTTCACATCTACTCCAACATATATTGCACGCAACTTATCTTTCAATGTAGCCATACTTAATTGTTCTTGACTAACGAATGAACCTTGCCCTTCTTTATTTTCTGAAGTATCGGCTACTAAAAGCCTATCGACAAGGTTAAAAGTAACTATAGCTACTAGCAATACACCAACAAACATTACTATTTTTCTCAACATGCATACCCCCTAATTAGAAGGTATGACATAGAAAACATAAAAAATGCCATCATCCACACGATGGGTTCTTGCAAATTTGCTTTGAATAATAGAATACGGAAGAATTAAAACATTTCATTACTTTTAAAAAAGTTCTTGAGAAACATTTTTAATCATATTACCTTAGCTAAAGAAGGAGGACGATACAATGAAAATCACAATTGAAGAATTACCCGCTTCAAAAATTGCCTTTTTTAGAAACGTTGGTCAATATGGTGAACGGCAAAACAAAGGGTTAATGGAGTCTTTTAAACAATGGGCACATTTAAATGACTTGTTGAACCAATCAGCCATATTCGGCATAGCGCAAGATAATCCCGAAATAACACCTAAAGAGCAATGCCGTTATGATGTCGGCATAATGATTCATAAAAATTTCCATGTGTCAAAACCTGCACATGTTGGTACATTTAGCGGCGGGAAATACGCTGTTTTCTTGCTCGACCATACTAAAGAAGCAATCAGCACATTTTGGAGCACTGTCTTTTCAGAAATCGAGCAACATCAGCTAATCATGAGACAAGAACCAATAATTGAAAGATATACGTCGCAAATGATTGATAATCATTTATGCGAAATATTAGTTCCGATTCAGTAAAGTATTCGAATTGACTTCTCAGGATTAACGCTTACTGCAAAATAAGAGACAAAGGAAAGATGTTCATAAATTTTTTATTATGCGAACTTAGCCATTAATGCTTTTTCAAAAATAAAAAATTAGAAGTGTTCACTAGTAGTTGGGAGCGAAGGCGATGACTCTAGCTCAGAACAGCACACGATATAAGACGCGAGCATTCTGCGCGTTAGCGACGGTCGCGAAAGGAAAGCACCGCCGTAGCGGACAACAACGGCGCAGCAAAAAAGTGTTAGATTGAAGCTAATCAATCTAACACTTTCTGCGCATTTTATTAATTTACATTTTGCAAAATTTTACCGTCATTCATTTTAATGACTTGGTCTGTATACATAAGCATTTCTTCATCATGTGTAACCATTAACGTCGTGATATTTAATGTTTTAGTAAGATTTCGAATTAACTCCATTACGTCCTTCGATCGTTTCGAATCGAGACTTGCTGTTGGCTCATCTGCAAAGAGCACTTTCGGTTTATGAATAATCGCTCGGGCAATCGCAACTCGTTGCTTTTCCCCACCTGATAATGAAGAAGGATAGGCATTTTTGCGATGATCCATCCCTACTAATTTTAAAATACGCTCTACCTCTCTTTGCTGCTCGTGTTTCTTTAATGGCGTTTCAGATACTTCCAACATCAGCAGGAGCTGTTCTTCTACTGTAAGAAACGGAACTAAATGTGCAAATTGAAAGACAAAGCCAAATTTACTTGCCCGTACTTGTCGAACTTGATCTGCACTTAATGTCGTCATGTTTTTCCCTTCAAAGATTACCTGCCCATCGGTTGTAGGTTGCAAACCTGCTGCAATCGTTAGCAAAGTACTTTTACCAGAACCTGAAGCGCCCACTAATGCTGTTACTTCACCTTCCTTCAGGGTCAGGTTAATGCCTTTTAATATTTCTTCCTGCACTTCACCATTTGTAAACGTTTTTCTAACATTCTCCATTGTAAATTGTGTCATATTAGACCTCTCCTTGTTGTATCGCTTGTAATGGTTGAATTTTTTTAATTTGGATCCCTGAAATGGTAGCCCCGATAAATCCAATAATAAGGAATACAATCGACAATTGCGTTATTGTAGCAAAACTTAAACTAAATGGCATTCCTTGTGGTGCAAACTGATTAAAAACTTGGCTTAGTGTAATAGATAGCACCAGAGAAATCACAGTAATCACAATCATTTGTGTCCAAATCATTTTGAATAACTTACTTGTTTTTAAACCAATTGCTTTTAAAATACCGTATAAGCCAATCTTCTGAACGTTCATCATATAGAAAAAGATTGCAAACAGCATGCCACTAATGACAACTAAAAACCAGACAATCATATTAAGAGACATTTGTTCTGCGCTATAACTCGGTATCGTATTTAAAAAATCACTTTTTGAAAAAGCTTGTAATCCTGTATACGCTTGTGAGGCATCCCCATCTGGTGTAAACACTAATTGCATTTCTTTAACTCGATAAATTTCTTGGTAATCTTCCATACTAATATAGGCAACTGGCGCATGACTATATTTCTTTTGTTCAACAAAATCTTTTACAATAAACTTGCCACTAAACTGATTGTTCGTTACTGTATCGCCTATCTGTATACCTTTATCCTTTAATGAACTATCTAAAATAATTTCTTCATGTTTAACAGTTGCAAATAACGGCGAATCGGTAGCTGTTACAAATGCCACGCTTTGTTGCTTTCCTGCCTTATCATTGATAAAGCCCATTTGAATAGAAAAGGCGACAGCATCTTTTTGTTTGCTTAAAATTTCATCTTGGGTACTGCTATCTATTCTAGACAGATTATATGTTTCATCTGCATCTTCATTCATGTAAAACTGCCCCGCTGGTAAATCTTTAATAAGCGCAGCATTGTCTTGCGATAATCCATTTGCCAAACCCGAAATAATAAAGGTTAATAAACTCACCAGAAAAACAATCGAACCTAAAATCACAAATCGCACTTTATTTTTCTTCATTTCTTTTAAAGCTAGGTTCATTTTAAACCCCTCCTATTTCTTTTTACATTCTTAGAATATAGAGTCAACATGAACACAACATGAACTGAAAATGAACGGAAGATGAACTAAACATTACAGTTCAATATCGCTGCCGCTCGCTATTCAAACAAAAATAAAAAACCTCCTACGCATAATGACGTAGAAGATTGTGTAAATGGTGATGGAAGCTTGTTAACCGCGGTAACGCTAAACGGCTAGAATATCGCTCCTAAAATGTTACAAGTAATGTTTTTGAATTACTCGCATTAATTTATTGGCATTTTCTTCACTAATTGAGAACATTGTTTGTCTAAAGTTAAATCCTTGTCCACAAATAGTTTTCATTTCAGAAGCGCTTAATGGATGCTTTAATGTACAAAAATCTTGTAAAGGTGTATTTGTCTCTGCATTAGCGTAGCCATCATAGTCTTGCTTGTTATATTTACCAGAACCTTTTCCGTATCCTACAATGCCAGCTCCGCTTTTATAAAGGAATACGATATCGCCCTTTTGAATCTTTTCTATTTTTTCTTGCCATCCTTTATGATAAGCCGCTGCTTTCATTCCAGTTAACATTTCATCTGTCGTTAGTGGATTATTGTTATGATTCGTGTTTAAAACGTAGGCGCTACTCTCATATTCTAAATAACTTTCAATTGGCGAATACATATTAAATTCAATATAATGTTCACCATTCACTTCAAATATCCAGTAGACAATGGCATCAATAGTCAAACCGTTCTTCTTCCAATAAATAATTGCTTCTACCGTTTGTTGGTCTAAGCCATTTGTCATAACAATGAAATGTTGCTTATTATTAAACATCTCTTGGGTAATTTGATTACTTGCGTCTTTACCAAAATACTCTTTATGAGCATCCATTAACGATATATTACCTTGGCTATATTTGAGGTATTTTTCATTGAGCTCATCGTAACTACTATTGCCGAATAATTGACCATATCTCAATACTTGTAACAAATTCTCTTGATTTGAACCCCATCTTTTCAATTCAAATATGTATAAATCGCCATCTTTATCAACAGCTAAAATATCGGGTTCTTCTTGTCTTGGACGCTCGTTAAATATTGTCATTAAATCTTTGCTAGATATAAAATCTTGCAGATGTTTAGATACTAACCTTTCTAAATCCTTCTCTTTCCAACCAATCGCATCAAGACTCACTCTTTTTACCTTTTCATAATCCCAGGAGGACTTATTTAATTTATATAACATGTAGACCATTTCCTTTCATTAAATAGTATCAAATCTATTATTTCACCTATTGTAAATATTTTCAATATCAGTACCCATGACATAAGTAGTTTACAGATAAACCATTTTTCTCTTACTAAAGTCTTTTACACATAACAAATGAACCACCATTAAATGACATTATTTTTCGCCCAATAAAAAAACCTCGCCATTTTACCCGAATTATAGGTGGTAAAATATAGTGCAAATTGTACTTTGGCAATGATTTTCCTTATGCTATTCTTTATTGTAGAAAATTGAATAGGCAAACCTAAAGAAATTTAGGGACGCAAAGCTATAGGGACTAAGGTTTTTAATAACTATGTCTGCCAGTTGCCGAAGAGTACATACTACTTTTTGTTTAATAAGGACGTAACACACAACCCACTGATAATTGTATATTAATATAATTTATGAAAGGCATTTTTTAGTGCTATTTATTATAATGTGGGATTTTTTATGATTGCCTTATTTAAAATAAAGCTACTCTTTTTTGAGTAGCTTTTTTATGTACTCTGTAAGAAAAATGCATAAGGAGGAATTTAGATGAAAGTAGTAAAGATTGTAGCAGTATCTGCCCTTGCTTTAAATTTAGTCGGTGGTCCAATGAATGTTTTAGCCACTGAAAATCCAAGTGGAGATATAGTTAAAACTTCAGCCGAAGCTCATACTAATTATTCCATCGCTTCGGTGAAAAAATTTGAATTGTACGGAACAGATATTTTAAAAGCATACGATGACGTATTTAAAATAGCGAAAGCAAACATTCAATCGATTACGAACAACGGCGGAAAATATGGAAGTTCTACTATAGATAAAGCGATTGATGGTGATATGAACAGCCATTGGGAAACAGGGAAACCCAATAGTACCTCCTTCACTAATGAAGTGATCATTCAGTTCCATGACGCATCTACATTAAATCGAATTGTCTATGCAGCTCGTCAATCTTCTACAAAAGGAAAAGGTTTTGCACAGCAGTTTGAAATTTATAGCTCCACTACAGATACAGGCGATGATTTTACACTCGTTTCATCAGGACAATATACAGGTTCTACTGGAGATATCGTCGAAATCCAATTCAACCCTACAGAATTTAAACGACTAAAATTTGTTTTTACGAAAGCAAACCAAGATTGGGCAAGTGCATCCGAGTTTCAATTTTATAAAGAAGATTCTGTCTCTGACAAAATGGCGACACTCTTTACAGATAATACAATGAGCGCTGTAAGTGACAAATTCAACACCATAGATGCTATCAATCAATTAGAGGTCGAAACCCAAGGCCACCCCTTCTACGTACAATTCAAAGAAGATATTGACAATGCGAAAGCACTGCTAAGCAATGAAAAAATTACAGCGACAACTGCACTAACTTCGTCATTTAGCCATTATGCCAACGAAGCGTATTCAAAGTTATTTAGAATGGATAAGGCAAACATTAAAGAAATTACCAACAATGGCGGACACTATGCGAGCGCCATTATCAAAAATGCCATCGATGGCGATGTTCATACATATTGGGAAACAAATAAAAGCAACACAGCTACATTCTCAAATGAAGTAGAAGTTGAATTTATAGAACCTGTTACATTAAATCGTATTATTTATGGAGCAAGACCTTCTGACCGTAAAGGCTTTGCCGAGGAATTTGAAATTTACGCTTCCCAAACGTCAAAAGGCGATACCTATGAACTTGTCTCAACAGGTAAACATAACATGGTCGCAGGATTAGTAGAGGCAAAATTTGCACCGACGACATTTAAACGGGTGAAATTTAAATTCACTAAATCCAATCAAAATTGGGCAACACTTTCTGAATTAGCCTTCTATAAAGAAGATACATTAGACGATAAAATGGCGCAGTTATTTACTGACGGAACGATGAATACAGTTTCCCCTGCATTCAACAGCATCGAACATATTAACGCTTTAGAAGAAGAAGCGAAAACACATCCACTATATGCTACTTATAAAGACAATATCGAATTAGCTAAAAAAATAATGAACGATGAAGTGGTTACAGAAGGAAGAGTTATAGTAGCCGAGCAACACGGGGATATGGTCAAACATGCCAATCAACAATTGAAATTCGGCTTCGGTAACAATTTACAACCAACTGGCCTTGCTGCCCAACCGGGTGATCAAATTACCGTTTACGTTGACGCATCAACAACTGGTCCGTTACCACGCTTGGCATTTTCACAACAAGAAGGTGCTTGGAATAGTTGGCGACAAGGTGTCAGCTTAAAAGTCGGTAAAAACGTCATCACTGTTCCTGCCATCCCTAAAACTTCTTATAATAAGAAGGCCGTTACACCTGGTGGCACAATCTATATTGAAAATCCTTATACAGCGGAAAAGCAAGGTAAAGCACCGACCTTAAGATTCGAAGGTATTGAGAGAATTCCATTTGCAACAAAGTCTACAAACGTAGAGGAGTTCAAACAATTTTTAATCGACTATAAGAAAAAAATTGATGAAGATATAGCGAAGCATCCAAATGTTGAAGATCGCAAAGTGCTTGATATTGTAGAAGTCGTTGGTGACCATTTATTTTGGACAGGTACTGCAACAGGTGCTTACAAAACCTATATAGAAAATGGCTATAGCCCGCTCCAAACCATTGAATCGTATAATCGCCTTATGGACGAATTATTTAAGTATTACGGTTTAGATGGGCGCAGTGAAAAACATGATCCAAAATTAATAAGAGAAAACGTACGACTTGCACAGCCTTATGCGTACATGTATGCAGCTGGTGATCATATTGGCACACTGGATGATGTTGTGGCTGATATTTTAGTTCCGATAGAAGAAAAAGGCGGTTCATGGGGGCTTATCCATGAAATCGGTCACCGTATGGATATAGGTGTACGAACAATCGGCGAAGTAACAAACAATATGCTTCCACAACATATGTCAGCACTTTACGGGAAAATCGATGGACGCATTCCATATGAAGCGAACGTTTATAAAAACGTATTGAAAGAAAACACAAAAGATTATAACGATCAAGGTTTGTTTGAAAAACTAGCCGTTTACTGGCAACTTGAAATGTATAGCCCTGGCTATTGGGGAAAATTAAACGCTCTTTACCGCGAAAAAAATGTCACGCTAACAGATGGCGAACGTTCTAAACAACAATATTTAGTCGAGTTTTCTTCTGAAGCGCTCGGTTTAGATTTAAGTGAACACTTTGCTCGTCATGGCTTTGTCGTAACGGACGAAACAAGAGCAAAAACAAGTAAGTATCCAAAACCAGATAAAAAAATATGGTATTTAAATAATAGTGCGGTCGACTATAAAGGGAATGGTTTGAAAGGAAAAGCAGTAAACGTAACATTGGCATCAAACCAAGCTACCAAAACAAATACGCTCTATTTATCCGTTGATAAAGAAAAGCAAGATGACTTTTTAGGTTATGAAATTTTTAGAGATAATGAATTAATCGGCTTTACAAGTACTCAACAATTTATCGATCAACATATCGATAGTACAAAAAATTACACGTACAAAGTTGTTGGCTATGATAAACAATTAACTGCACTTCAACCAGTAGAAGTAAAGGCATTTACCCCTACCCTATCTATTGAAGATAAGGTTACAGTCAAGCTACATCAAACATTCAATCCTATGGATTATGTTAAAGCAATTTCCTATAGTGGCAAAGATATCACGAATACGGTCGTTATTAAATCGAACACAGTAGATATGACAAAAAAAGGAATCTACGAAGTTGTCTATGAAATCAACGATGAAGGCATCCAAGAAACAAAAACTATGACTGTCAATGTCGTAAGTGATATGCAGTATATTTCTGATATGACAGCTAGCTCTGCCAAAGTTGGTTGGGGTTCATTACAAAAAGATAAATCTGTTGCAGGTGGCACCATTACGTTATTAAGACAAGGTGTTGAGGCAACGTATGCCAAAGGACTCGGTGCACACGCAAACGCAGAAATCGTATATAACATAGAAGGTAAAGGCTTTACCTTCTTTGAAAGTTACATCGGAATTGATCAAGTGGCAAAAGGCAAAGCTTCATCTGCCACGTTTGAAGTTTGGGTCGATGGCGAGAAAAAATTTGCCAGTGATGTATTCAAAGCAAACACAGATCACGGCTACATCCATATCCCTGTTACAGGAGCAAAGGAAGTAAAGCTCATTACAACAGATGCCAATGATAGTGGCAATTCTTCAGACCATACGATTTGGGCTGATGCTAAGTTCGGTAAAGACTCGAGTCAACCTACTTTAACGCTACCTGAAGATTTGACGATGGTGAAATTAAACAGTGATTTCGATTTACTAAGCGATGTAACAGCAACTGATATCGAAGACGGTGATGTTAGTAATCAAATCCAAGTCACTGCCAACGGTTTTAATACGAAGAAAACAGGCACTTACCACGTCGACTATACCGTAACAGATAGTGATCATAATGTCGTCACAGCGACAAGAACTGTCTATGTTTATAGCGATGAAAAATTCGCCTCTGACATCGGTTGGCAATCGGCACAAACAGCGTATAGTACCGTCAACAAAGACAAAGCATCATCAGGCGGTTCAATTAAAGTATTAACGAATGGTGAAGTAAAAACTTTTGCCAAAGGTATTGGTACGCATGCGAATTCTGAAATTGTTTACGATTTAACAGGCAAAAACTATGATTATTTCGAAACACTTGTTGGCATTGACCGCAACATAGCTGAAAACACTAACTCTAGCGTAACATTTAAAATACTTGCTGATGGACAAGAAGTATATAACAGCGGCGTGATGAAATATCAAACAGAAGCAAAATTAGTAAGAGTTCCACTTGCAGGTGTTAACGAGTTAAAACTGATTGCACATGACTCTGGCAATGGTAATGCATCAGATCACGCTAACTTTGCTGATGCTAAGTTCTATGTATCAAACGGGATACCAGAACTAACAATTGCAAAATCAATCGCAACAAAAGTTGGAACACCGATTACCATGGACGATAGCTATGTGGCAACTGATGCTGAAGATGGCGATTTAACATCTCAAGTACAAGTAACGGGCTTAGATCAAGTAAACTTCGATCGCGCTGGCCGTTATGACATTACGTATACGGTTGTCGACAGTGATGGCAATAAAGTATCGAAAAAACGCATGATTTCAGTAGTTAACATGGATGATTATCATTACTTAACTGATTTTCAATGGCACTCTACACAAAACAGCTATACAGCACCATTAAAAGATGTTTCTATTAGTCACAATGCCATTCGCCTAACAGGTGATGATGGTCGTGAGAAAGCATACGAAAGAGGTATCGGCGCCCATTCAAACTCTACAATTATCTATGATTTAAGCGATAAAAATGCCGATTTCTTCACTGCCTTTGTTGGTGTAGACCGTCAAATGTACGGTACGGTAGGCTCTGTAACATTCCAAGTGTTTGTTGATGGAGAGAAGCAATTTGACAGTGGCTTGATGCAATCGCGAGACCCTCAACAATACATTGAAGTAAGCATTACAGGGGCCAAAGAACTAAAACTGGTCGTAACTGATGGCGGCAATGGCAACGGTTCAGACCATGCTTCATGGGGAGATACTAAATTACATTTCGCTAATGCAGAGCGCGTTTTTACACAATCATTAACGCTAGCACTAGAGGATGCCAAAGCCATTCCTATAGAAAACTATACAGCGGAGTCCATTCAAGCATTACAAGCGAGTATAGCAAAAGCTGAGGAAGTACTTGCCAACCCTCAAGCAACTCAAGCACAAATCGATGAAGCGTTAGAGGAATTAACACGCACTAAAGCTGCCCTTATCGCTATTGACTTTACTCAAATCATACCGATTGCAGATAACAATCTTAAACAGGCAATTCAGCAAACATTGGGGCTGTCTGGGGAAATCACATTAGGTGATATGATTACACTAACTAGTCTACATGCACCCAATGCCCGTATTACAAATCTAGACGGCTTACAATATGCTAAAAATTTAACATCTCTCGATATTTCGGCGAATAGTATTACCGATTTCTCACCATTGCAAAGTCTAGGTTCATTGGATACTATCACTGCGCAGCCCCAAGTTGTGGAAGTATCAAGCTTAACAGGTCCTATAGCGACGGTTGAGAACTTAGTAAAAGGTTTGGATGGTCAATACTTAAACCCTTATCAAATCGGTCTAAGAAATACGAAAACAATGAAAGAAATCTACGTAGATGTGGAACAACTTACACCAAATACAGACCACTTTACAATCGATCTTTCACACGAAGAACAAGGCACATATATGCTCATCATCGCTTATAAATTAAACGAAGACACTCGGATTCAATTAACTTATTATGTAAAAAATTAAGCATTGTGCTTTAGCATAAATAATCTAATAAATAACGCCACGGATTTTTCCCGTGGCGTTTTAGCTTATATACAAAGACTGCACGTCGCATCGTTCAATAAACGCTAATTTGCGCTTCCAAATCCAACTCAGTCATTTTAAAATACGTGGTGAATCGATTGGACAATGCCTCTGTTATTGTCTTACACTGTTCTTCATTCAGTGATTTGGCATAAATTAAGATCATCCCAATATTTTCGTTGTTGGGTTCCAACGGGTTCATCACGACATCTTCTTTCAAAATTAACGCATTGCTCATCGCAACAAAGTTTAACACCGTATTTTGCAACATTTTTCTTTCCCTTGGATTTAACCCCACAGTATCAATTATTTCGACCCTAACATAATTCATACTCTGCACCTCCATAAAATGCTGTGAAAATTTATTTTTTATATTTTACTACTTTTATTTTAAACCGAAAATAATAGATTTTTAAATAAATGCGCATTAACCAAACCATTTTTCCTAATAAAATGGACAACAATCATTAGTATAGTCCATATTTACGATTTTATCTAAATAGTATTTACTACTATAAATTATTTATTTAAAATGAAATTATCCCGATTAATTCAAAAAAAAGTAAGTTTTTTTAATAATTTTTACCACTAAAATAGGCATACAATAATCATAAAATGATTAAAATGGATGAAGCAAAACACGAAGGAGCATTTTCAATGAGTACTGATTTTTTAGAAGAAAAACTAAGAGAAACTTTCTCGTATTTACAATCAATAGAAGGTGTAAAGCCGGTCGACGATATAGTAGCGGCTTTAAACGACGCTACTATTTTTCCAGAAATTACAACATTAATACATAATTCAAAATTCGAATTAGTTTACTTATATGAAGAGCAACAAGTAATTTTAAAAACGATGACGAACGGCATTACGATTGATTCATCTTTTATGCAGGAAGTCCATTTAATCTATCAATATAAAGAAATGATTGAATGTATCCTAACGGGTATTATTGCAACCGATAAAATTAAAAACTATTCATTAAACTTACTTTCCCTAAAATATAGCGAATTAATTCAAAGTATTTAATGGTGATTAGTCCTATAAAGAAGAACCGATGAACGGGAAATTCGCTCATCGGTTCTTTAGCTATTTTATTTTACAACATCACCTTGAATGGGCTCCAAACCATCCGCAAAACGAATGCGTAAAGATTGACAATTAAGAAGGTCTGGTGCGTCCATCACTTGAAAATGGATATGTGCCTCTGAGGAATTTCCTGAATTTCCGCAAAGCGCTATCACATCACCCTGTTTAACCATATCTCCTTGTTGCACAAGACAAGAGTTCTTTTTTAAATGCGCTACCATACTATATTCATGATTGGTATGTTCGATAATAATTACATTTCCTGCTGGCTCCATTTCATACATTTCTCCAGGGATATTATCTTCTAGATGATTGACAACTTTAATTACCTTCCCATCTGCAGGTGCAGTAACTTCTTTATTAAAGGCATAATAGTTTTCATTGACGTTAGGAGAATCTTTAAAGGTCGAATCATTCTTCATGATCACCAAGTCATATGCATATCTTTGTGCTTCATATGCGTAATGGTAATTGACAAACTCATTAACCCCTCCCCAAAATACAAACCACTCCTCTTTTATAGGCATTATATATGTATTTTGACTATACTTTTTATCGCTTTCTGGAAAAACCACATAAGGCTTAATTAATAAGCTATGAATAATATTACTTGAATCCATCGTTACCTGAATCGCTTTCTCTTGTCGATCGTCCAACCAAACATATTGATGATAATGAGCGATTGTTGATTTATTAAATAACTCATAGTTTTGTACATTGGCATTAAAAGATTGAGCTATTTCATTAAATTGCTCATTCGAAACCATCTCTTGAAACGTTGCATGACATTGGTTATAAATTTCATCAAATCTTTCTTGCAAAAAAAACATCCCGAAATTTTGAGGTGTTACTTCACTTGAACTAACTCGCATTCTAAACATCCCCTTTACGCTGACTATATTACTTATACGTTTGATTGGATAATAAGTTTCAATATTTACCATTTTAAAATCAGATAAAGGACTAAGGACGCATCGCAATAAAAAATCGCAGACGAAATAAAACAAGCAAAAAGATTGTTATTCTCTTGCTTGTTTTATAAAAGAAAACTAATCGCAGGACAAGCTCCTGTTCTTCGCTCTCTCGTTATTCAATAATCCATTCATATAAAATATCAGGTAAATTTTCTTCATTTTCATGCCCTCTACCAATCACCTTAAATCCGTGTTTTTCATAAAAACGTTGGGCCTTTTCATTTACTTCAAATGTATATAGAATTAATTTTCCACTTGATTGGGTTTTCGCTCTATTCAACAATGTTTGCCCGATACCAAGCCCTTGATAGTTTATATGAATATACAGTTGACTTATTTCCCTATCGTTATAGGCAATCATACCAACAACTGTTTCATCAATAATCGCTAACTCAATTTGAAACTGTTCTGGTAATAGATAATTTAGAAAGTACACATGATTTTCAACGCTATGCATTTCTTTCTGGCCAATAGCCTGTTCCTTGCTATCTCGCCACATCGCTACTGTTTGCTCAGCAAATGCAGGCCTGTACGGTATAATCATTATTTTTTGTTGCGTCATTATTGTGCCTCCTTTTTATAGAGATGGAATATGCTTATTCCACGGAAGATACGCTGGAATCGCCATGTAATTTTGTGTTATCGCCACGAAATCCACAGGGAATCGCTTAATTTGGTACTTGCTAGGAATTAACATCTTACATATTTGCGTTTAAAGCCAATTCTGCCTCTCTCTACTTCCTTTTGAATACTTTCATAAGCGTGGAGGAAACTACTTTTTTTATTATTCTTTTTAAGTTCTACAGGACCTATCTGTTGTGCTGTAGCTAACGCTTTGTCGTGTAACGGGATATATGAGACCCCTACCGTATGGAGGAAATTATTCATAGCAGATTTTGTTCGTTCAGGTGAATTGTGAATCGCACTTTTCACCATTTCAAGCATATTAGCCATTTTACTTTCGGAAAATTCAACATCGGGACGATTACCTAATAGCCAGCAGTAACAACTCCAGCCAGCAGACATTTTTAGTTCTTCCCCACTAGCAATCCATTTATCGGCAATCTGTTGCGCAATGTCCGCTTCCGCTAACGTCACTGCCACCACATAATCTGACAACATATAAAAATACGCCCCATCAATCCAGCGCTCAAAATCTGACTCTGTCATAGCTTTTGGCTCCGCAATAATGCCTGCAAAATACATTGCGTCATAATTTCCTGTGGCATAAAGGGCTTCCGCTAATGGTTGATTCAATTTGATTTTCTTAGCTATCGGCTTCATTGCCCCCGTAGCCACCCCAAAAAGTGGCTCCTGTGCACCATTTGACATATATATTTTTTTCGTGCGCTCCTTCCCAAGTGCTTCAAGCTCTTGCATCACCATTTCAACATTCATTTTCACTGCACTCCCTTACGTTAGCTATTGTGACGATTTTGTCCATCTTCAATTTATTTTCATTATGCTATATCACTATGGCATTTGCCAGCTAGCTCTATATTGTAAAAAAAGTATAATCCTTACTTTTATTCCCTAGTGCCTATCAAAATTTCAGTAAAATAGATATTTTTTTGCTTTTTTAATAACTTTCTATTAATATCTCTATGTTACCTTTCTTCAACAAAGGGTATTTATATTAAATAAGTGCGGTTCTTTTTTAGTAATTTGGACAACATATTCAAGACAACACTCACAATTAATAAAGGTACTATGCAAAAGGTAATTATCACATCATGTTTTCAACATCAGGAGGTTACATATGCAATACGTTATTTCTATTTTAGGCATTCTCATTGTATTGTTTTTCGCTTGGCTTGCTAGTTCCAATCGAAAAGAGATTAAATTCAAACCAATTATTACAATGATAATCATTCAAATTTTGTTTTCATTACTGTTGTTAAATACACAATTTGGCTTAATTATTATTAAGGGAATTGCTACTGTCTTTAACAAATTACTGGAATATGCAGGTGAAGGAGTTACCTTTGTATTTGGCGGCTTAGCCAATGAGGGAGAAGCGCCGTTCTTTTTAACCGTATTGCTACCCATTATTTTTATTTCAGCATTAATCGGTATTCTTCAACATCTGAAAATCCTCCCCTTTATTATGAAAGGTATTGGCTGGGTATTAAGTAAAGTAAACGGCATGGGACAATTGGAATCTTATAATGCCGTTGCCTCATTAATGGTCGGTCAATCAGAAGTTTTCATCACATTAAAAAAACAACTTGGTCTGCTGTCAAAACAGCGCTTATATACACTCTGTGCGTCAGCAATGTCTACCGTATCCATGTCCATTGTTGGTGCTTATATGACGATGCTAGAACCAAAATATATTGTTACGGCTTTAGTTTTAAATTTATTTGGCGGTTTTATCATCGCTTCAATTATGAATCCATACGATATTGACCCGAAAGAAGATATTTTAGAAATCGAGCACGAAAAGCAATCGTTCTTTGAAATGCTTGGCGAATATATTTTGGATGGCTTTAAGGTGGCGATTATCGTCGGTGCCATGTTAATCGGCTTTATTGCATTGATGGCAGGATTTAATAGTGTCTTTGAACTACTATTCGGCGTTACTTTCCAAACGATTCTAGGCTACATCTTTGCGCCAGTTGCCTTTATTATGGGCATCCCTTCCTCGGAAGCGGTTAGTGCCGGATCCATTATGGCGACGAAGCTAGTAACAAATGAGTTCGTAGCGATGTTGGATTTATCTGGAGGCGATTATCACTTTAGTGAACGGACAATGGGCATTCTTTCCGTATTCCTTGTATCCTTCGCCAACTTCTCTTCAATTGGCATTATTGTCGGTGCTGTAAAAAGTCTTAACGAAAAACAAGGAAATGTTGTCGCACGCTTTGGCTTAAAATTATTATTTGGCGCTACCCTTGTAAGTGTCCTTTCAGGTATTATCGTAAGTTTAATTTTATAAAGAAAATGAAAAGGAAGTGGTATGCTCCACTTCCTTGTGCCAGGCACTAAAACAATTCTGACAATTGTTAATAACCATTCACAAAGTCAGAGATAGTTTCAATTTCATCTTCTGTTAGTTCTCTTTTCACATGCTTTTTATATGCTTGCATAATTTTTTGTGAATCTCCATCACAACTATCGGTATATGTAGCAATCGTTCTAAGCATCGCTACTTCTTGATTAAACGCTTCTTTTGTTATTGGCTGTTGATGCGAAGGAATATATGTATCCGCATCAAATTGCTCTAATTCAGCCAACAGACGAAGCGTTTCCTTAACTGTATAATGTACTTTTTCAGCATACAGATTAGGATAAATACAATCAGCAAGGAACAAAATCTTTTCTTCTTTTATATAGACCACAACCGAGTCAGCCGCATGATTCCCTCCAACATGTTGAAGGATACAAGTGACACCACCTAGGTCAATCTCCACCCGTTTATCAAACGTGACATCCGGCAAAGCAATCTGAATATCTCGGTGATCTTTGAATTCTTCTTTAATAGCTCTGGCACAAAATTCAATTTCTATACCTTCCTTCACACGTGCATCAAGTGCCTCATCTGACCAAGAAAATGGAATTAACTTCTCCATTGCTGTTTTTGTTTCTTTCGAAGCGATAGACACCATTTGACGTAATGCAGAAAGTCCAAAAATATGATCCCAATGCCAATGCGTTAAAACAACCATATCAGGTTTAGGAACTCCCATTTTTAAAAGTTCTTCCTGAAAATAGTGTGCATGCTCCTCCGAGTTCCCTGCATCGATCATTAATGTTTTGTTTTGACCAACTACCATCCCTAGAATAGGACGATCCGTTTCCGCTATAGGCGTCATATACCAAAAACAATCACCTATTTTATTTATTGAATGCATAATGGATAAGCCCCCCTTTTTATAATAGTTTAATTCAAAAAAGGGCAATTTACTCTTTGAAAGAATTTTTTTATTATAAAAAGGAAGTGGATAGGATTTTGTCACAAATTCAATACGCTTCTTTTAAGCGCTTTATTTCTTTTAAAAATTTTCCAATCTGAACAGGCGCATTTGACGACGTTATTTCAGCTACAACTAGGCGATAGTCATTGTTAGCAATCGCTACTGTTTCACCTTGATAATGACTATGTACATATTCTTTTTTCATCCCAGCAATATTTGAACCTTTATGAACTAAATACACCTTACCATCCGATTCAACAAATGCTCCTGCAATTTTTGAATTAACACCTTCAAGAGGTACATTGACTTCGCAAAACTCTATAAATTTATCGTCTAATGCAAATCCAAAGGAATTCCACCATTTATTGTTTATATCTACTTTTCTTTTCACAAACCAGTAACCTAAATCTTGTACTTGCCATACATTCGTTTCGCCCGTTCCATGCGCAACAGCCACAGTGACACCTTTTACTTCTTTTGTCCCAACATACTGTTTTAACTTTTCTTCTAATAAGGTTTCATATTTTTGGATATCCTCACGATTTGTAACGATGTTCATGTTTCCTTCTCCCTCACCATGTATTTTTGTTTAAAACCCAATATATTATGCGAGGATACAAAATTCTAACGGCCATTTTGTATGCATCATACGCTCGCCTCAAGTTCTTCAAGAAGTCCAAAAACAAGACAATATAATTGTGCTAACACTTCGTCAAACGACTGCTGCTCACTAAATCCATCGAGCGCATCTAACGCAAGATTCACTTCCCAAAGCCCATCTTCCCCAGAAAATGCCACACTATAGGTCATCTGGTTATGTTGCAAATGTGCTGTAAAATAGGAATGCAAAAACGCACTATACTTCTTTTGCAATCGCAGTCCAAACATGGCACTGTACACACCAAACGCCCCATCAAATTCAAGCGCAAACGAATCCACACGTATTACATCCAAACGTTCAGACGTCACATACATAAATACATTTGCATGCTCTTTTAAATAATGAACAGGCTTTGTTAGAAAAGAAGCTGTTTCTTCTGCTATTAATTCTTCCGTTTCCTTATGGCAACGTTCAATCACGTCAAATGGCAAAGAAATTGTTTCTACCTTTGCATCCTCGTCTAACAATTCGTGCTTTTGGGCGTATGTCTTTTCTACATCTAGTAATTTACTATGGACTTGCTCATTTATTATTGATTCAATTTGATTTTTTAACACTTAGTATCCTGCTCCATTCGATTGGTTTAGGTATAAGTATAGCTTAGGAAGGGTGGGGTATGGGGATAATTTATAAATAGGATTTCCCCCAATTGGATCAAATTATCAAACTAAATCCTTCAGACTTTTTCCATTCCTATCTTTCCATTCAGTCAACCCATTCGCACTTCGCCCCGTCACAATATCAGCTGCTGCCGACGGGCTAGTAAATAAAAGATCTTCCATTACTACAAATTCATCATTAACAACTTTCACTTTTTCTGTATGTAAAAAATCATTTCTTTTTGCTAATAAACGCTCTGAATACGAATTTACAATGCTATTTGCAATTTTAGATCCCTTTAATACGACAAAACCTTCTTGTGTTTGGATACCTTTAGCATCCACACCACGCGTCGATTTTATAGATAAAACATCATCTGCATTAACTTCTGAGCTATCTTTGATCTCTTCAAATAATTTATGGCCCAATGTGTTGACCATCATTACAAGATTGCTAATATATTCATCCATTTCTGCACGGTCTGCTTCAGAAATGGATGGCATGGGAGGGATATTGCCATTCATTAGAAAGTAACGATTTGCGACTTTAGCTTTTTCATATAACTTGTTTTCAATATACTTAATATGAGCTTTATTTAGATTCTCATCTTTACTTATAAATACAATCACTTCATTCCAAAAATCTTTTTCACGCAAATGGCTTTGCAATCGTGTATAAACTTCCTCTGCTTCCCCTATGTATACAGCCTCTTTATCATCAATATTTCGACCAAATAACATATACACACCAGTCGAATTCAAATTAGGGCGATCCGAGCATTTTTTCACTTCAGTTCTAGGGATTCTATACGCCAGCCCCGTCCAGTTAGATAATTCACACGTTAATCTTCCACTTGGGTCTCCATCAATCAAAAACATTTTGATTGTTTTGCCGAAAGTCATTTTAATCACTCCTATTGATTCATAACCACGATTTACTTTCACACAACCACTAGATTTTGCTCCTCAATACCCGACACATCACAATAATTCCCCAAAGCATTTAAAAACTCTTCCTGTAGATCCTCAATTTCTAGTAATGGGCTCATTAATACTGGATAGGATTTATTAAGCTCAAAAATAACGCGTCGTCCATAACGTTCATCTTTTCCTAAATCAGGGCGATCCGTTATTTTCCCTTTTAATAGTTCACTAATGCCTAAGTTATGGATCACCGTTAAAATCTTCAGTAAAAATTCTCCATTTCTAAAAATCGAATATTTAATAATGTAGTTAAAAATATCCAAATTATCTACAATTAATTCGTAATACTGGTCATTAGAAAGTGGTAGCTCAGTAGCATCCTCAATATATTCAACTGCTAAAATACATTTGTAAATATAGTTTTCCCAGTCAAATCCTTTGATAACAATATTACAAAATTCTCGATAGCTTTCTAGCACTTGAGGATATCTTTCTATAATATATTCACGCTTTTGTGTAATTAAAAGCGAATGCCAAAAACGCTCATTAAAATGAATATCACGATCCAAATTCACATAAGAATTTGCAATGACTTTAAATGCTTCAAGAAAATCTGCTTTCTTTTGTACTTCTGACCCTTTCCCCATATAAATTGGAAAATCCGGTGCCTCTTCAATTACAACCATTTCTTCCGAGAAGAAAAGATCGTCTACTACTTCACCATTTTTAAATGCTGTATAGAGCAACTCATTTTTTTTATAATCTTCTTTTAAAAGTCTAATCTTCATGTGTTACTAACTCCTTTACTGCTTTAACATACTTCTCGATAATTTGATGGGATATACGTCCAATCACTTCATCAATATTATCAACAGTTAGCTCATCGATTCCTTTACTAATCATTAGATTATACAATTTAAAATCTAGTAAATCTTCAGGTTGCGCCAATTGTAAAAGCTCTACTCCGCCATCATCCTCATCAGCATAGTTGCTAATAAAGCGTTCTAAAGCCATGCGCAATCCTGTATATAAATAAGGATTCATAAATGCGCTAGCTCTTGTCATCGATTGGAATTGAATATCTTCATCACGGAAGTGGATAATAATACATTCAGACCCTAATTCAAATTTAATAGATGATTTTAAATTTGGATCTAATCGCTTCTCAAACAACTCAAGTGGATTTTTCATTCCACCTTCAAAGGTTACGATGTTTGAAAAACCAATCATTGAAAACTTCTGAACGACGATTGACTGTTTTAACTCTTCATAAAAACGATTCAATTCATGATTATTGTTAAATGGAATATCTGATTTTGCTACAATATGAACTTGGATGGATGTCCGACTCGATAAGGACATCCGACTTTTTGCTATTTCTACTTGTAAATGATGTAGATTTAGTGGGAAAAACTTTGTATCCTTTGATTGAATAACTAATAAATATTGGGCATCTCCACTATTCAGTAATGCTTCAACAAACGCCGAAGTTAGTTTAGGCGTAATTTTAAAACGGTAATATTCTCCATCTTCTTCAAAGCTTACTTTGATTGTGAAATCACTTTCTTCGTATGCAAAAGTGTTCGATGAAAGAATCGGATATGGGAAATTAGCATCTTTTTTATAAATCATATTACACCTCTATGTAGTAAATAAATTTGACTGCGCGATTATATTTTGGTTTAAGTGCAAGTTGCAGATTCACAATTCCATTTTTAATCGATACATTTTTAATGGCATCCGCTTCAATAACGCATGATTTACTATTATTTTTATCAATGATACTCGAATAATTTTCTTTCATATTAAATTCACCGATATATTCCTTACCCATCCCATCAATAATATTGAATTTCAAATTACATTTTTTTGCTTTCGCAACTTCTGGGCTACCCGCTAAATTTAATTGGATAAATTCATGGTCATTTAATAAAAGGCGTTCCACACGGTATGGATTAATTTTGTATTCATCTTTTTGATCCTCAGCAACGCTTTCCCCCTCACCTTTATCTCGTGCTTTCCCTTTTCTTCGGATGCCGCCACTTTCTTTAGGTTCCCCTGCTTCACCCTTTTGACGTTGTTTTCGTTTCACTTTTACAGGTATTGTGTCAGTTTTATTTCCCTCATCACTCGTAACAATACTATTCCCATTTTTTATTTTTACCGTTCCAAATGACTGTGATAAGTTTTCTTTGAAATCCAATTCCATTGTATAAAGCAAATCTGATGTATTAATTTTTCCATCTACGGGATTATGTTTTCGCATTTCTTCATCAATTACTTTTAAGATTTCTTTATTTAGATTGTTAATAAATCTCTTTGCAAGCTTTGTCAGTTCAGGATCTTTTATATCATCACTTGATATTTTCGTATGGGATTCGTTCTCAAGTGATTTTAAATAACTATCCTCTTCAATACCGCCTATTAACACCGCATTAAAAGGCTTCGTTGCATTATTTTTCACTGCAAAATCTTCAATCTTCATACCAATTGTTCGAATGATTCCAACTCGTCCTTTAGGAATACGTTCATCAAAATTAAAATATAAATTAAACTGAAATACTGTATTAGCATGTGGTATTTCAATTAAACGTGGCTGTAGATCTTTAAACGTTTTCACATACAAAGGTGTGAATACTTTCTTCATTGATTCAATTTCTTGCACGTAATACTGGCTGTCTGCTACAATCGCATCGATCGTCGTGTCATTAATCACTAAATCATTGACATGCACTACTAATTTCTTCTCAATAATCGAAACAAAGAAACTATCACATACCGCACGGATAATTTCATCTTCTCGATAAAAGCTCTTTCTTAAAAATGGAATAACGATTTTTAACCCACGCGTTGTTTTCTCAAAAACTTTGCCATAGCGATTTTCAAATGGCATAAACTTAGAGTCTTCCAGTTTCGCAAAATACCCTGTCGAACGATAATAGTCATCACTAAATTTATGTTCAATTAACTGAATCGTGCCCCCTAAATGCTGTTCACCCTCTTGATCACAATTGGCAAAAAACATCATATGTATATCCGAAGCTGCATTGGACGCTATTTTCCCTACACCGTGTGAACCCCCTCGTGATGCTTCAAATGACTCATCCTTCTCTTCAAAATGAACACCTTTGTTATACGCATAGATTCCCCAAGTATGTTCTTTCGAATTACTCTGACCATACTTCGCGCCTGTTAACCCACGTGTATTACAATCTTCAAATGAAATATAGCGAACTTCCTCATCTATCATAGAAGCTTTCATATGATTAATTGTCTCTTTTGTATAGCCATTACGTCCCTCTAAACTATTAATGCGTTGAACAATTGACGCCATTCCAGGAATTTCATTTCGGTTAACTGTACCTAATTCTATCTTTACTACAACTGGCTGATCCGAATCAGTTAATCGACCATCTAATGAATTTTGTATGTTTTCACGTGTTAACCCCGCCACACCTAAACTATAAAAACGCTCTAAAATTTTATTAAAATTCGATTCTTCGATATTCGGTATTTTGGAAAACTGCCATTCGATATTTGTCGCGCTCAAATCGTGCACCTCATCTTTTTGTATTTATAGGTCATTTATAATCTTATGTCTTATGATTATTTTACCACTAAATTATGTTTTCTAACTTCTAATTTTAGAATAATTTTACTAATGGGTGAGTAAAATAGCTCATTTATTGGAATCCCTACGCCCCGGATACAATATTGATTACAATAACCTAACCATCTGCAAAAAAAACGCAAAGAATGCGTTGTAAAAAGGATCTCTTGAAAATAATAAAACCTCCTAGTGAGTCACAATACTCAACAGGAGGTTTTAATAAATCAATTTAATTCTTGGTAATGTCCAACCATATAAAACAACAACTTTTCAGTTAATTTAACTTGCAACTCACGATGTAAACTCAGAAATATGGGAGTATCAAATATTGCATCTATTTTGATTATACTAAAGTAATAATCCATTATTTATGTAATTACTTTTTAATTAAGAGTTTCAATTTCTTTTGTAGAATTTTCCATTATGTACTCTAGATATTTTTCTTCTGTTAACTGTAATTTTAAATTTTCATCAGCTTGAACCAATACTCTTAAAGCTTCCCAATTTGGAATCGGGTTATTTAAACCTGTTGCAACTCGGGGACGATTTAACCTTTGCCATTTCTTAATTTCTGTACCGTTACGAATTGCGGAACTTGAGCTATTTTCAGTATTATATTTATTTTTCACTTGCAACAAAATGTTCTTTTCACCGAAATAACAAAAATCTATTGCTCTAAAGGTTGAACCGGCACACCAAATCCATCCATAAGGTTCTAACACTTCAGCCAAGTATTCTTCAAGTATGGCCCCGTTCATATTTTCAGCACTCATATATAAGTAATGACCTAATAAATATTTATTAAGTGTTTCATCATCCTCTTCAGTATTTGAAGCAATTCTTTTAGTTAGTGCTGCATCTTTTTCTCCATAATTTTTCAGTGGTCTTTTTATAGCTAAATTTGTTCTTCCCAACTCATAACTATTACTCCATTTAGTTAGATATTCTATAGCCATATTCTCTAAATTACCTTCTTCAAATAATAATACAGTGAAAAGACTAGTATCATTGTTTATTGCAAAGTTAAACATATCTGTTAAATTGTTTCGATGATTCTCATTAACTACTAGTATTTTCGCAATTTCAAATGCAGATTTTGCTTGTTCAACTGTTAATCCTTCATCCAAAATATATTCAAAAGATTTTCTAATTTTAGCCATATTAAATTCCCACCTTAAATTATGTATTAGTTTCTATTTTATCTTATTATACTAGTTAATTGTACACTCTAAATAAATCTATGTTATTATAAATTGTATGTCGGGTCTATAAAAAGTTTCGGAGAGGAGCATCTACATGGAAATGACTATCCAAACAGTTGCAAAACAACTAAAAGTCACAGAACAGTATGCAAGAAAGTTAATGAGAGATGGAAAAATAAAATCGCAAAATATAAATAGAACTTGGATAACAACTCAAAAGGATGTTAATAATTTCTTAAAAACCGGAGAATATGTTGTCGATCCAGATGATAGAAAACGAGTAACTGATGAAATACCAAATATCGTTGCTTTATCATTCTTCAGCGGTGGTATGGGGATGGACATAGGGATGAAAAACGCTGGGATTAATCCACTTCTTGCATCTGAAATAAACAAAGATGCACGGGCTACTATTGCATCTAATAATAATGAAATAGGCTTAATCGGTGATATCTGGGAATGTACAGCTGATAAAATTAGAGAATATGCTAAAATCTCAAATGAACAACAAATAGATATCATATTTGGAGGTCCCCCTTGTCAAGCCTTCTCGACAGCTGGTAATCGAAAGGGTTTTGAAGATGCACGTGGTAATGTTTTTATTCGCTACTTGAATCTAATAGGTGAATTGATGCCAACATATGTAGTTATTGAGAATGTTCGGGGACTTCAAACGACAGAAGCAGTCTTAGACGAAACAAAAGGAAACCCTGTTAAAGGAGGCGTATTACATTATGTCATCGAAAAATTAGAGTCTTTTGGATATAGCGTATCCTTTGAACTTTATAATGCTGCAAATTTTGGCGCCCCTCAAAAACGTGAACGATTTGTTATTATAGGAAAATTAGGAAATAAAAAAGTTCCCTATTTAACTCCTACAAACTCAGAAAATGGGGAATATAACTTACCTCCTTGGAAAACTCTTCAGGAAGCAATTGGGGATATACAAGGAACAGAAATGAACTATATTAAGATACCTGAATCTCGTATAGAATGGTTTAAGAAGATCCCAGAAGGGGGAAATTGGAAATCATTATCTGATGCAGAACAACGTGAAGCGATGGGGGCAAAATACTTTATGGGTGGAGGTAAAACTGGCTTCTTTAGACGCCTATCATTTAGTCAGCCAAGTCCAACACTTGTGACAGTACCTACAATGCCAGCAACTGACTTAATTCATCCCACAGAATTAAGGCCATTATCAATAGAGGAGTATGCCAGAATACAAGGGTTCCCTGACAATTGGGTATTTTGCGGTAGCTTATTGGAACAATATAAACAAATCGGAAACGCTGTTCCAATCAAACTAGGAGAAGCAATAGGAAAAACCATCCTAAATGACATTAACGGCATAAATGACAACATTTATAACACTTTCAAATATTCTAGATATAAAAATACATCTGATATAACTTTCCCTATTCTTTATAAACAGAATCTAGAAAAAGCACTAAAAAGTCAGGAGTCCGAGCAAATTCTACTTCCTATTTAAAAATAATTGTAAAAACTTTGCTGGACAATGATTAGCCAATAATAATTTCATTTTTTAAAGTAAACAGATAGAGTAAAAGGCAAGGCTTAGAATATTTTTCTAGTCCTTGCCTTTTTTAGGGCTTCTTTTAAATGTGGATAGTTATCAAGATATGCAAAATTTTGAGGTGCATTGACATTTATTTTTTTCATAATGGCTAAGGGAACTGGCTCTTCTATTCTCTCAAGCGCAATAATTTCATATGCGAACTTTCTACCATTCGCCATAATTTCAATAAACTTTTCATTCCCTTCATTATACTGGACATCAGTATCAAACTCACATATCGGATTTTTCACCGTCATTTTATATCTAATTTCCTTTACTGGATTAGGTACATAAACCCACATTATAAAAAAACCTTTATCTGATATTATTTTAAAGTTTCTAAATTCAAAATTTTTCTTGGTAGTTTCTATTCGGTTACAGTAGTTTTCATAGATACTTGTTAAAATCTCCATATGCCTATTTAATGTTACTTTTTTAGAATTAGTAACATTCCCTTTCATCAGAATAAAACAAAATCAATAATCATAAACTAAAATCTAATTTTCTAAACCAAAGCAAAACATATTAATAATCTGCATTAGATTCTATTTACTCTGTAGTCATCATTCATTGCTGTCTCGTATTATATAACAAGACCACATGAAAATGCTCAAATGATCTTGTTAAGATATAAGAGATATAAATATCATCTATAAATCAATTAGTTAGAAATCTTTCCATACTTTTTTAGCTACTTCAAACAAATCTTTTTGACGCTCATCAATTCTTGACACTGTCCATTCATTATAATTAGATAATGTTTTTGTCATTTCAATTTTGGATTTTTTATATGTTTCTTTCTTTTCACTGAATACTTTATTTTTGATAGAGGTATTGTATTCATCTGACAATAGAGTTAAATTCCCTATTCTATGAAGGTATTTTTGATGAAGTTCATCTGATATTTTCCATTTACCAATCTTTTTAGGCATAATATGTTCTAAATGTATCACCAAGTTACTTGGGTTTACTAACATTTCTTTTTGTTGATAGTCTGCAATTCTTCTTAGAACAAATTTTGCCACAGAAGAACTTTTAATAATTGCAACTTCAAAATAGTTTTCAAAATCATCATCATTTAGCATTTCTGGTTTCAGTTCGGCAAGTATTTTATTATATGATAATTTCTCTTTACTAATTTTTTTAGCTACTTTTGCAAATAACATTTCATACCTATTTGCTACTTTACCTGCAATTACGCAATTTCTAACTATAAAGCTCTCAATTGCTTGTAAAACTTTCTTAATATCAACTTCATCATAAGAAGCATTAGCCATTGCAATCACTATAGGGAAATACGTACTTGCACTTAAAACCTTTAAGTTTTCTATATGTTTTTCAATTTCTTTATCTACAAAATAGCTCTCATTTTGTGGATCTATTAAAACTTTATACGGATCTAAACTATCTACAAGTTTTTTTGTGAAAGTTAAACATTCGTTAGGCTTCGTTACTGCACGTTTAAGATTTTTATATAACTCTCGTTCTCGAGAGAAATCATTACTCGAGTTCCAAATAGTTCTTATAAATTTTGTAAGATCTATTCCTTCTGCGTTCCCTTGCATTTTTAACCATTCATTTTTCACATCATCAATTAAATTATTTGATGTTTTAAATAAATGATTCTTTAAAAGATCTGACGTTTCTAATTCTTTCCCTCGAGCATTTAAGGTTTCAAATATAATAAATGCTTCATTTATATCATCCGTTTCGACATACATTAGCGTAAATTTGTCTTTAAAAGAAATATAAAAATTAAGTAACTTCTCATATTTGTCATAACTGTCTAATCCAATTAATTCTTCTGAGAGTTTTCTATAAAGAAACTCGTATGCATTTTTAATTCTATTATGAGAAGCTTCTGTAACTTCTCCAGAGATCGGTTTTCCTCTTTGAATAAAGTCTCTAAAGAATATATTATCCATTTTACCCATATGAAATTTCAATCCATTTTCTTCTTCGCTCCAACGTCCCACAATCGCTACACGAATATCTTCAAATTTGTTTAATGCACTTTCTTTCCCTGTTTCATTATATAGCTCATCAAATAAACGTATCATTACGGCAAAAAATATAACTGAAGTTGAACTTCTTTGCTGACCATCAATAATATATTTTTTCTTTTCTTCCATATCGTCATGGACAACTATTTGACCAAAAAAGTGATTTTCTCTATCATTCTCTACTAAGTCCAATAAATCTAACCAAAAATCATTAATTTGTTCTTCTTCATCCCAGGAATATTCCCTTTGATAATCAGGAATAAAATATTTATTAGTCATTAAAAATGTTTCGACCGTACTAAACCCAAAGTTTTTAATCGCCAATTCTTTACACCATCCAACATTATTATTATAAAGTGAATTATACTTTAGTTTCCTAATCCACAACAATATCCGACACAATTTTTTGACATATCACTCCGAGAAAATAATGAAGAACGTAGTACATAGTCAATTTTAGCGTAAAATGCTTGGATACAAGTCAAGATCTAAAGACAATCTGAAAGACCAACCGTTCATTAATCCAAACTCTTAGGCTGTTTGGCTGACCAGGTGTTTTGAAATGTCCACTTAAATTCCTATAAAAAATCATTTTTAAATATGACAAGTGTCGGATTCTATACATGCATTCAACCATTTTCCAATTTATGAATGTGATTATCCTTTCTTTTCACAATACTGCAAGTATCGGAGCCACTTCTTCCTTTGAGTTATTGTATTTGAAGAATATTTGCCTCCTTATCAAGGAAGAAGTCATAATCATATGCAATCTTTTTAGTGCTTCTTTATTCGTTTCAATTCCTGTGATTTCTTCTTGAACAAATTTTAAGCTTTCAATACCCTACCCATTTGTATCTTTCCCTTCAAGTAAAAGAAATAAATTCAATGTTTTATATTATGCTTTTAATTATTCTCGTTCCTTTAAATTTCCATATATCTCAATCACTAAAAGACTTTTTTAAATAATCAAGATTGATAACATCCTCATAAATAAACTGATGTTTCAAAACAAATTTCCCTTCTAACATTTTGGCAGATAATATTTAATATTGGGAACCATTCCTCTATTATAAGAATTAATAACCCAATCTTTACTTTTCCATTTAGTAATTTACCTTAATAGTTAAAATTAGTTATTTTGAATATGTTGTCTATCCTATTTAACCATTTTACCATTTCTCATAATTTAATACGTTTATTTTACATAATATTCCCTTTGATATATTATTTAGTTATTAAGATAGGAGTGATTACTATACATACCCTCAAATCAGCAATCAATGAAGTCTTTTATGAATTAAAGTCTCAAAACCCCACATTAGATAATTACCAATTATGGGAAGAAACATTAAAAATTGAACTTCCTAAATATTTCGCTAGTAAACCAAATAATGTACATCTTCTTAGTAAGAAATTCGAAGAATTTGAGGAAAATCTATATCCTTATTTAGACAAGATAAAAAGCACTGCTTTAACTAGGAAAAATAACATCTATGAATTACTTGGTGCACCTACCCTTAGTTCAGCTAATGCTATTACTCGTGGAATAAATACCAAGCTAGGATTGTTTTGGGAAGAACTAGCTAATCTATCACCCAATGTTTTTTCACCAGAAAAAGAGTTAGGACTTAAACTTCAAGGTGTAGATGTTATAACTTATATAGATAATAATTTATATTTCACGCAACTAAAAACACAAAAGAATACTTTAACAGGTTCTCAGGCTCCTAGACTTACAGGAGAATTATCTCGTTATAAATACTCTTTATTGGCAGCATGTATAAATACAAATTGTGGTTGGACATATGGCGGTCCGATCCAACGTGTTGTGGGTGATGAGTATTGGCGTTTGACGGGTCTTAGCTATAGTGATATTTTAACCCACTTAAAAATTTTATTAGATAATATTGAAGAGTTTTTAATTGAGGACTAGGTTAAATAAAGTATATGGAAGCTAGATATATCCATATACCCCCCCTCAAAATTTCATTTCTAATGATACTTGTTCTTCTAACTTTTCCTTTTAATTATCAATTAATCCGATATTTTCTATCTTGTACTTTTATACTAAATTCATATTCTGTAGGAATTTGTACCTTGTAATAAGCCATAAAACCTCTATTTTGAATACAGATTAATCAAAGTAGAGGTTTCTTTATAACTAAGTATTAGAATTTTATAAAAAAGATTGATCATTTTAATCCATAACGTCTTGAGATATCTGTCTTGCTCATTAAATCTTTTCTTTTTACAGCAGTTTACCTCTTATTGAACTACTTTCATCATTAGTTGTAGGAGGATTTTATTACCTCTGCACACCAATGTTAATCTATCTATGAAATTAATAAGAAAATCAAATCGAGAATAACTCCTCAAAATGCCTCTCCTACTGTGATCACTTCTGTACCTAATTATAACTTTTTAGACATATTTGATAGAAGTGCAGTTGTTTGTAGATGTTTCAGTTGGCTACAAAAACAACTGACGAGTTTTATGCTTAGTCAATTTTGGTATCCCTGTATATAATTACACGCAACATTTTGACACTCTCAATTTGGAATTTGAATTATTTTCCAAGCAGTTTCATATCGTTTTCCACCATTTTTAGTATCATGTTGAAAATACGAAATGATGCTTCTTTAATAGTTAGCAACTCAATAGCGAATTAGCTTAGTAGCAGGCTTTACCTCTAGAATATCAAGGTAGTGATATGGCTTATCTAGGTCAATATCCTCTACATAGTCAATCTGACAAATATCTACAAATTGCTTTAATAATGTATTCGTAACTCTCAATTGTGTGAGGTCTATTCCCACCTATACGCATTTGGTTGAATATGGTATCTAATGCTGTACTTATTACGATACAATCCTTCCGCGCTTTTTCATTACTATTCGATAGAGCTACTACATCACCACTGACAGCAAAAATACCATACTTTCGTTTTCTGTTAGACAAACAAAAAACCCCCCATTAATTTTGATTAGAAGGTCTACGAACAAGCACAAATATGTCACTTTTCCATAGGGATAAGAAAAGGAATATTGCCCAAGATTTCAACTCCCGTTCAATATCCCTAGTCTGTTAAATCGTTGATATGACTACGTTTGTAGCCACTTTATGTATGGAGACGGCGGGGCTTAAAACGGAAAATATAAAAAGTACTGAAATACCAGTGTTTTAAATGGTTTTTCAGCACCTGTTTTAAAGCCTGACCCATAGTTTGACCCAAAATGAATTATCGAGAAAAATATTCCTTACGCTAAATCTATGATCCCAATTTGAAATACAAAACTGTTCAGTAGTAAAAACTTTAACAAATTCACGAAAACTAAGGTTATTAAATTCCTTTTAAATTTGTTTTATAAATTTATATCTCATCATATTTAGTATTTTTCCCAGTAAACTTTTCAATTGGATATTTTTCATTATTTTTTTGAAGTTTATTATTTATTATTTTTACTAAGTCCAAATCCGTCTCATTCGCAAACAATATCGCATAAATCAAAACATCTGCTAGCTCATCCTTCATCTTATCTAAGTTCTTTTCAACTGCTTCTTCACTCGTTTTCCATTGAAACAGCTCTAATAATTCACTTGCTTCAAGTGATAAGGAGAGCGCTAGATCCTTAGGATTATGGAATTGCTGCCAGTTACGTTGGTCTCGGAATTGCAAAATACTTTTACGTAGTTGTTCTAACTCACTCATACTATTCACCTGCTTTTTGATATTCTAAAAGTTTATTGCGCAACGCTTCATCACTTGAATAAATGTACAGACCCCTAATTCCACGCTTCATCAAGATATTGATTGAATTTAGGACGATTTTTTCCTTTGCTTCATTTACATTTTCAATTCCGTCCATACCTGTATATGCACCTTTATCCATATACTTACTCGTATCAATGCTGATTTCATCTTTAACAGCGTCATATTGAACAGATGGCCCAAGTACGACACCAACATAATTTAAATCAAAGCCTTGTATTGTATAAATTGATCCAGCCTCGTGAACGGTTTCTGCTTTTTCTGCCCATGTATATTTCGTACTTGTTGTATTCCATGGCAGTTGGTATTCACCATTTGATTCTTTCACGTAGTAGGTCCCACCATCTTTTTTATGTATGTAATCAAACGTTGATACAACACGACTTAACCCGTGCTGAGTATTTTGGGATTTAATTTCATCATGCATGTCCTTCAAAGATTCAAACACTTTAAATTCGTAGTTTTTATCTTTGGGAAGCGGCAATAATTTTTTTCGCTTGAATTCATTTATCCAATTGATTACGTCATCATTTGCTTGCATGCGGAATTGATTTGTTAACTGGTATTCTTCGTGAAAAGTACTTAATTTCTTAAGCCCTTCTAATGTTGCTGCTCCCCATAGACTCTTCAGTTTTAATACTTGATCTTGATCATAGATAATGACAACTACCTTTGCTAACTTCAAAAACTCCTCTAAATGATTATTGCCGTGGAAGCCATTATAAGTATCTGGCTTCGTTAGCAATAAATGTGCTTCATCTACGAAAATGATATCAGCCTTTTTTCCCTCTTTTTGCAACATATTAATCAGAGATGTAGGTTTTGCAAAGTTTTTGCCTTTTAAATGTTTCACTTGTTTTGCTATGTTTTTATATGTTTTAAACATTTCCTCATGGTTCACAGCTAAATAATTTTCTGTACGATATAAATTTGAAGATGCTTCTTCTACTCTTTCTTGAATCGTATTGAAAATAGAACTTAACACAACGCTTTTGCCAACGCCCGCTTCACCTTCAATGATTAATAGACTTCCATATTCACTTGTGTTTTGAGTCACTCGTTTCTCACAAAAATCGAGTACTTTATCTTTTAATTCAAGTTGTTCTAAAGATAAATCTTTGAAGGGAGATAATTTAAAAATATCTTTGTTTTCAATTACATGTAACTCATTGTCAACAAGCTTATGTTCATATAGTTTTTGCCAAAGTTCTTTAAATAGTTGTTGATCGTAATAAGGTTTATTGTAGTAGTTATGAGTAAAATCGCTAACTGTCTTACTTTTATTTTGAAGCGTATATTTTTCATCGCCTAGAAAGTAGTTAATCAGCTTTGTCTCTAGATGAAATGTTGCTGAACGATTGAAGTGTTCGTGCTTAATCAAATTTACTTGTTGAATATTTTTACGTGCTTTTAAATGAGCTTTCATACGATTTTTAAAATAAACCGTTTCACCAATATAAGCTTCTTTATTGCCATTTAAAACATATATGACTGGGTAATTTAAATACTGCTCTTTGTTGTTGATTTGATTGATGCTTTCTTGTATAAAAGGCCATGATAGTATTTCGATAGCTGTCATTTCTTTACTCCTTATCATTTTGTATAGCAATTTATTAACACTTCTAAAAAATAATCAACTGTATTAGGATTCATCCACTTTGAGAAACTAATAGCTTCGTCCATCCCTTATTTCTCTAGACGCTGGTTACATTCTATATAATTTAAATTTAGCTAATATAGCCTTACTATTTTATTATAATCAATTAATTTTTCAATTCTCTATCGAATTCTCGTGGGTTTAAATGTTAATGGAGAACCCAAGGACTTATTTAAATATCTACATCATTTCAACTAAACACAAAAATTTCAAAAGTTTAACAACTTCTAACACACCCTTATAAAAATCATTAGCCAAAATCAATTACCTTCACTTCTTATTCTGTATCCCCCGAATCGTACTTTTTGGAATCGTGGCGTCGTGCTCTACAATGAATACTTTTGAGAAGCAGTTGTAGTATGTTTCATCGTGTCCTTTTGGCGATACAATGATTAGTTTGCGTTGTAGCTCTTGGGCATAGAGATTGAATACTTTATTTTTTCGTTCATCGTCTAGTGCGCTATCGAATTCGTCGAGGACGATATAGCCTGGTGAAGTGGTTAAGTTTTGTAGTAGAGCGAGGGCGAAAAGGAGTGAGCTTAGTGATTCTTCTCCGCCGGATACGCCTAGGCCTACTTTGCCACTACGAGCTTTCATGCTGACATCTTCGAGGGCGCCTTGATGGCCAATTTTACGTGCTTTAATATAGAGTCGGAAAGTTACGCGACCTGATTTTTCTTCTATGCGTTCTTTTTCGACTTGTCCTTCAAATTGGAACAAATCCATATATTTTTGGAAAAGCGTATTGATTTTGATTAAGTGCATTGTAATCGTAGTTTCTAAGCGATCTTCTTGCTCATTTGCACGAATCGTATTGCTTTCGAGGAGCTGCTCCGATTTTGCTAGCTCCGCATTTTTCTTATCAAAATCTGCTTTTTGCTGATCGTAATTTTGCTGGGCATTTTCGTTTATTTTTTCTAAGCGTGCATTGCGTAGCTGCGCTTGTGCTTGTACGCTTTCAGCCTGTAGCATCGTTAGTGACATGTTCGTTGCGAGTTGTTCGTCTAGTTGTTGTGCTTCTGGCGGCAGTATCTGTTCAAGTTCAATCAAATCGAGCTGACAGCGACTTTTCATCGTTTCATCCAATTCTAGCTTGTCCATTGCCTTTTGAATCGTTAATTCATAACCTGTAATTTGGCTTTCTACGATATTCAATTTACTTTTGAATTGTTGTTGCTGTTCACCTAGTTGTGATTGTTCGCGTTTTTGTTGATTAATTTCACGATCTTTTATCTCCTGCTCCGTAGTAAGTGCTCGGATATTTTGTTGCAAGTATTTTCTTGCCTGCACAATTTGTTGTAGTTGCATTTGCTGGCCTGCAAATGCGCCGAGCTCCTCATGAATTGTCCATTGTTGCTCATAAAAATCCTGATTATGCTTTGCTTCTATTTGCTCGCTTTTTAGCTCGTCTAGTTGAATTTCAAGTGCTGTTTGCTCATCATAAAGAGCTGATAATTTTTGTTCGACTAGTGCAAGTTGCTGCAAATATGATGCATAATCCGCTTGCTTTAATAATGTACTTTCGGCTAATTGCATCGTATAAAGATGACCTTGTAGCTGTTTCAACTGTTGTTGATTTTCTTTATATTGTTGTTTTAAACGTTGCTGCTCGTTCTTTGTTTTTGAATAGTTTTGTTGTACTTCCTGCAACAGCTTTTCAATCGCCCCATCACTTAAAATATATTGCGCCGCTTCCTGCGCACCGCGAACACCGCGCGTATCATATAACAAGCCTTGTTCGATTTTCGGGCTCTCTAAGAAAAACTGCTTGACCCACCAAAGCGCCTTATTCGCATAATTCCGCTGCTGTTCAGTTAAGTCGTTACGAATTTGTAAGCCAAACTCTGGTAGCTTTGAAATACTTTCTGTTGGCACAAGCTGTGGAAGTGATACATAATACAAATCATTGACTGGCTTATAGTTTTTCCCGACATAAAAAATGCTATATTTAATCGCCTCAAGCTGCTTTTCCAACTGCACTGGAGCAGATGGCATAAGCTCGATCAACTCACGTAACGTGTACGCCTCCAGTTGCTGTTGCTTTAAATGTAGTAGTCCTTGCTGCTGGCGTGTTGATACGACCTTTTTTAGTTCATACTGTGTAATATTTTGTTCCATCATTTGAAGATTGATTTTAAGACGTTGTATTTGTTCAAAATCTTGTTCATTTTGCAGTGATAAGGTGTTAATTTGTTGTTCGATTTGCGCACTGCTTCCATAAATTGCTTTGTGCTTTTCTGCCTTTGTGATTTCATCTTTTAGTTGCGATGAAGTGAATTTTAAACGAGCTGTTTCTTGATCAAGCTCGCGTTCTTGCTTGCGCAATTGGGTGTGCTGATTGTTGAGCTCAGCTAATTGCTTTGTAATCGTAGCGTATTGTTTTTTTGTTTGTTCTAGCTTACGTTGTGTCGTGTCGGCATCAAAACGTAAATACTTGCGCTTTTCATCGATTTTTTCAAGTTGCTGTTCTAACTGTTGCTGTAAATTTTGTTGTTGTGTATCTTCATCTTGTTGTTGTTGGAGCTGATTGGTTATGTGCTTTAATTGCGCTGACAATACCTCCATATTTTGTGACACTTGTGTTTTTTGTTGCTCTAGTTCACTTATATTTTGCTTTAATTTTTGCTGCGCAACAATCCGTTTTTCCTTTTCTACTTGATCATGCGCTTTTTGCTCGGACGTCTTGTCAATCGAAGTACTATAATACCCAATCATGCGATGGAGCAACGTATAATATTTTTGGCCGGATGTGAAAATACGTTTTTTGTTGTCCAAATATTTATTAAGATCAGTTTGCGCCGCATTTAAGTTTAACTCTGCCACTTTTTGAAAACCCTTTAAATATTCAATTTCCGTACGAACTTCTTTAATTTTTAATAATGAAGCTTCCCATTCCTTTTGCATCTCAGAAATCTCGAACATATCACTAAATTTGCGGAAACGCTCTTCCGGGTACATCGCCGCAAATTGATTGACTTCTTGCTGATACCAAATTAAATAATAAATATCTGGTTCAATTTTATAGCGTACACGCAAATCTTCACGATACGCTTTGAATGTCCGTCCTGCTGTACCACCAGATGTATAGCGGGCATGCGATGTTAAATGTTCTTTGTCTTGCCCATGTAACACCTCATACTCACGCTGGATCGGGCTATTTTTCGTATCTTGATTGACCGTTAGCTGAAAGGCGATAAATTTTGGACCATCAATTTTCGACTTGCCTTCATTTAAAAATACGAGTGTAATACGTGCGTACCAAGGGTCATTTACTTTTAAATTTGTTGAACGAAGTCCCTCTAGTTCTACCCTTGATGAATGGAGCACTGCCCCAAGGCAAAATGTTAATGTCGATTTCCCTACACCATTTGGACCCGTAATTAAAATATGCTCATCTGGTTCCCCCAAATGAATGCTACGCGATGAGTAGTCGCGAACGCCATGAATTTTTAATTGGTACGGAATCATTCGTTTTCCTCCTCGATATGTAAATTATAGCGATTGAAAAACTTCATTACTTCTTCTTTACTAAGCTGGGTTTCCTGGGCAAATTCAGTTGTGCGTCGTAAAAATGACTCTGAAAACATATGTACTCCTATGGCTGTTAACATATAGGCCTCTTCAGAAACGGATTCGTAGTCTGTAACCGCGCCAATTTTTTTCAGTTGGTCGATATTATTTTTTAATTTGCGATTGGCATTTAGTGATTCATGACCAAAATCAACTAGGATTTGATGCAGGAGCGTAAATTCATGCCCAAGTACTTCTTGGTGATAAAACAAATACAACATAATGGCGAGCGCCTCACTGCTTAATGTTGATTTTGCATGTTTTGCGGTTACATGCATCATGACAATTACGCGGTCTCGACGGTCATCGTAAATCACACGGAAATAGCGACTTAACACGGCATTTAAACGATTGATAAATGAATGGAAAGCATCATCATCTCCATTTTTAATGCCAAGTAGCTTTTCTAAATCTTTCTTTGCTAAGCCGTAATTTGCCCCTTTAATGGATGCGGATGACGAAAATAATAACTGCATAAACGTTAATTCCTCGTCGGTCGTGAGATAGCCCTTTAAGCTATTCATCATCATAAGGGTATTGTCGAACGGTAAATCGTTTGTCGTCATCGTCTATCCACTCCCATTGTTTTTCATAGTCCTTCGTGTAATCAATAGGCTGTTGTTCTACCTTTTTGTTACTCGTTAATGCCGAGACAGCTAATAATGAAAGAATGGCGTCATGCCATTTGTTTGAACTCGATTCCACAATAAGCTCTTCCATTTCCGTTTCACCGTGCTCACTTAAATAATGTTCAATTCGTTCGGTATCAATTAATGACTGTGTCATTTTCCAAGAAGCATCCTGCAATGCATCTTTGATTGGGCGAATATCCATTTCGGTTTCTTCATATGTATGCTCAAGCTGATGAGTCATCGGCTTTTCTAGCTTTGGTTCATACGTTTGTAAATAATGTACGGCATCTGTAATATCTTGTGGGCCAATCGGTGCGGCAAATTTCACAGGGACCCATAAGCCATCCATCCCCTCTTCATCATATTGATTTTGCTCCATAAAACTTAAAATATCGTGGGCTGTTGGGATATTCGTATTAGCTTCTGGTGAATGCATTGCCAAAATAAACTGACGTACCTTTTCTGGTGAAATAGTGTTAGCGGTAGGTGTGAGCTGCATATTAACAAAGCGAATATATTTTGTCAGTAAACTTAAGCTAAGCGAAGTCCCTTTTGAAATGGCAGCCGTTCCGCGACGCATTAAATCACTCATTTTCGTACTTTCTTCGACGGTGCCAAACTGTTGTAAACGTTCATTTAATTTTGTTTCAAGCTCAAGCATGAGTTGATTAATTTTCTCCAGCTGCGGTAAGGCATTGCGATCAGCAAGAAGTTCAAGCTGGCGTTCCTCCAATTGCTTAATCGCCTCTTCAACGTTGTAAATCATCGATGCAATTTTATTGCCTCCAGATATCCCTTGATCGTCATAGGCAGCGCTTATTTCGGCATCGCGTCTCGCTTGAAATAGCGAGCGTCCAATATCATCCTGCAAATAATAGGCTAGCGCATCGTTACCCATGCGAATTAACCCGTCCATTAAATTTTTCCCACGGTCACGCATTTTAATTTGACGGCTCTGTTTCACAATCCAATTATTGCGTTCTAAAATCGTCAGCATTCTCGTAATTTGCGCTAATGTTGGCGGTTCATTATCTTGTGGGTACGTAGACTGATATCGGTAGTACAATACTTCCTCGTTATCAATGGCATCTTTAATGCCGAGAGATGCTTCATTAATTAATTGAATAACATTTAAAAAACGAATCGTTTCGATCGGGGAATCGTACATTTTTTCGGTACTTAATTCCTTTAATACACCTGCTAATGAGGCTAAATCCCGCATTGATTTCATAAATTCTGCGGTTTGATAATCGCTTGTAAAAATTGAAATCGGTTCTTTTACACCCATTTGCTCCACTGTTCCACCCCTCCTAACTGCTGTTCCTGTTCATGCGCTTCTTGTACTTGGGTAGCATAGCTTTCAATTGAATGATACAGCTCATAATCACGTCCAACAATTTTTACCGTTCCCTTAACTAAGGCTGCGGCATATTTGGCTATCGTGATACCTGCGCTATCGGTATCTGTCCAAATAATCGTTTGTTTAATAGAAGATTGTAATAATTGCTCGATAAATTGCTTATGGGCAGAACGAATTTGTCCGTCTAAACAAACGATACAAGAATTCGTGTGCCGTAAAAATTCCGTCTCTACAGCCATACGCGTTAAAATAGCGCGATTTTCAACAAGCCATAACGTTGTATTTGTCGTTATAAAATGTGATGTTAAGACCGCATTATCCGTCGTCGCATGCACCGCGCCAATCGCATACGTTGCAACACTATTTTGCACATGACCAGTAAAATAAATGGGCACAATTTTTCCGATGCTCACAAGCCCATAAAGCGTCGGGTCAATACCACTTTGCTCCAACTGTGTTAAAAAGGCCTCGCGCTCTTGGTCAAATACTTTTGAACCCCCTATCGTATCGTGTAAGGTCGCGCCGATTTCCTTAAAATCAAATAACTCCTTTTGCAAAGATAACGCATAAAATGCTAAACAAAACTCAATATATTTCATGCGCTTTTTCATCGTCCACTGTTCAGGTAGCACGTTCCATTCGATTGCCTGTTGGAATAACTCCGGTAATGCTAGTTGCTCAGCTTTCTGCTGTAACGCCTGCATCTGTTGCTGTTGTTTTATAATCTGTTGTTGCTCGGATTTGTGTTGCGTTTCTATGTAAGCAGGCCCAATGCGGTAATAATCTTCCTTAACACTAATACCGTCTGTGTGATAACGAATTTCACGCACAATCCAACCCTGTTGTAACCACTGTTGAATCGTGTCATTCGTTTCATGTAACGTTCGTTTTGCCTTTGGTGTGAATTTATAAATTGCTAATTTTTTAGGAAAAGGTGAAGTAAATTCTGTCTTCATCGTTATCTTTAAATGTGCCACTTTACGAAATGTACGCGCCGTCTTTCTAACAATCGTCATAACAAATAGTTGCTCTTGCTGTTCCACCTTTTCAATCGTCTCATCCTTTTTCAAAAAATACGATTCGATAAATGCCTCATGCATCGCAAAATCCTCCTCTACTGTGTGCCCTGTTAGTAGAAGCGTACCATATGTTTTGATTGTTGTGGGGAAAGGCAATAAGCCGCGCAACCGTACCTGCGAATATAAACTTTCGAACGCAGCCACGACTTATTGGTAAATCTTAAATTTAATTTTATTATAAATCGTAGAATTAACTATTTCATGAAATCTGCCATCTCCATTTACATAACGACGCTCAGAAGCTTGTTCTGCAAATTATTTAACCATAGAAAAACTACACCTCCAATTTGTTAGATTGTGTCTAACAATTGGAGGTGCAGTTCATCACGGAGTGGTCTTATTATAGTGTATTCAGCTAAAGCATTTAGTTAGTTGAAAAAGGAGTAACTAGCAAAATTAAAAATCAAGTTAGTCCTCCCAATAAAAAATACCATCGAACACTTTATAGATTTCATTTAGTTCTGGAATTGTTAAGATGGTCGGAATTTTAGTTTCAAACGATAGCGGTTTAGATGTATATTCTTTATCTAAAATTCTATAACCTGCATTACCCAATTTTGTTATGATTTCTAGAAACTTTTCTACCATAAAATTTGGCGATTCGGTGATTACTTCATCCGGACAAATATAGGACTTTCCACTAAAATATTCATCCTTCTCCTTCTCAGTATCTATAATTGTCTTCCATCGAGCATCTTTCGCAATAATAGTTACAGGTGCTAATCGACTTATATAGATAGCAAGACCTTACAAAAGCACCTCTGATCCATTAGCTTGTGAGTTCTAAACATTTCCTCTTGGTATTGCACTGTATATTCAATACCTGCTACATTTTCTTACAGTGGTATTGGCATATGTCTTCTCCTTTCTCAAGGCAAAATAAAAAGCCACTAATTTTAGCGACTTGGACAATTTATTGCTAATTTCATCTAGACTTACATTATTTAGTTACCCATTATAAAAATGAGGTGATACTTTGTCAGGCATTTTTAAATTTACAAAATACATTCTTCTATTCATTTCTGCGATTCAGTTAACTAGGTTCAGTCCAGAATATTTAGAACCTACACTTCTATATGAGTATTTTATATTTATAGGACTTATTATTTTACTTGGTGTATTGGATGATTTTTTAAACTTAATAAAAGAACAAATATTTTATTACGTATAGCCATTATCCTTTGTTCTCTTGCCTTATTGATTACATCAGTCTCTTTTAAATCCACTTCTTCCGTTATTTTTTCTATAGTAATGTTTATTGCATTTAGTTTCTCAATATTTTTAGAAATTAAGTAAAAGGATGATTAACACCTTTTGCTTTTACCACTCTCTACTGAATCGTTTTCTCCACTTGCTGAAAAGAATGGGATAAAGCTTGCTACTCTATTCTTATATACAGTAATTTAATAGTTCAGCTTCTAAAAATTTTACTTTTTCAATTAGATAGCTGTCCTTATCTTTAATATTTTTTCTAGCATTACTTCGTTCCAAAAAACTATTTTTGATTTTAAGATTTATGTTTTCAACAACATCTCTAAAATCTTTTTTAATAAGTGTTTCATCAAATAATAAAATTGGTATAAAGTGGTTATTTTTTATTATTGAACTTTCTAATGAACATAATTTAGCCATACCTATGAGATTTTTATCTTCCGTAACTAATTTAGGTTTTATGATATTTAAGAAACTATAGTCACTGTATGCTCTCTGTAAAAGTCTCAAAAAGAATAAGTCCCATGCTGCATTCCATGCCTTTAATAAAACCTCTTCATTTTGTTTGTCAAATTTAAATATACCATTACCAATTGTATATAAATCATCGTTACCTAGAAAATAATTGACAGCTAGTTCCATTTCTAAAGCATGTATGGCTTTTAGCTCATAAATCAAGAATTCTACAAATAATTTAACACTCTCAACTCTTGAAAGTTTTTGCTTTTGAATAGTCATTATCTTTAAAACACATGCATAACTCCCAAGCATTAACGGATTCCATTTTTTTATTTGAGGCACTAATGTTAAAATGTTTTTTGGCTTCTCTCTGTATGCTTTTCCTTTAAATTCAATTCCATTAGAATGAGAATGTTTAATAATTTCTTTCTCACCCCAATTTAATACTCCATTCATCGCTATTTCTAGTTTACTTAATTGACCATTGTTTATATTACTAATCATCGGATCCCAACATGATTCCTGTATTGCAGCTCCTGTTATAATGTCAATTTCCATATTGTCTAATAATAGATCTCTAGTTGCTTCTAATTTACGGTTTAATTTTATAGGGGAATAAAAGAACTTCTCTAAACTAATAGCTACGTTACTATCTAAAATTAAAGAGTTATGTTGATAAAGTTCATCTGATACTCCGATATATGAATAAACACCATACTTATCAGAAATAATATTAGCCATTTTCCCCCTCCCTTCTATGTCAATATACTAAAGCAGAATGTTTTAGAATTCAGACTAGAGAGTCTATTAGTTTTTTAAGTATTTCTTATCATAGTACTCAACTCTTGGCCAAACATCTATCTTATTAGGTCTATTTATAATTATTTTGTTATTCTTTTCTACATCATTTGTGTATAAACTTTTAACCTTTAAATCATCTAACATGCGAATAACTTCTATATTGGGATGCGGATCTACTTGTCTTCCAAACTTCCCATTTCCATGACTAATAATTGCATAGTTCGGATTTATTCTTTTTAATGTTCTTTTATTTAAGTTATATTTACTCCCATGATGTGGTATTTTTAAAATTTTTGCCATTAAATCATTGTTCATAGATAGGTAATCTAAAATACGCTTACCTATATCTCCAGTAAAAAGTACATCTAAATCATCATTTATATATTTAAAAACAATACTACAATTATTACTGGACTCTTTTAGTGAATTATACAATTTGTTGAAGGAGATATTAGTAGGCTTCTCTACAAACTCATTAATGAATTTTCTTAATTTTAAAAATAAACCATATGAAAATTTAGTTGTAATATTTAATAAATCTTCATTAATAACAGGATTAGAATATATATTCCAACCATATTCCATATCATTATTATTATATTGGTTGCCTTGTAGAAAGTTAATTACCTCTTTTGCATCAGATTCGGTGAACCATTTGTAAAATTCATCATAATTAGTTGTTTCAAGTTTTTCAATATAGCTTTCTATCTCATTATTACTTAATCCTAATATTAACGCTGGATCTAAAGTTGGATGAAAAATCTTAATATGGGCGCATTCGCATTTTCTACTACCTTTATAAACTCCTTCCATTTTAATTGAAGTTGTTTTAGAAAGTTTTTTTAATAAGTAAAATGAAGACGCAGTATTTTTTGCACTCAATAATGCACCGTTCATATGAGATACCTTTTGAATTCCTTTAAGACTTAATATTTTTTCTGTAATAATAGATACTTCATTAAAAAACAATGGCATCCAGATTTCTTCTAAATTAGAATTGTTAGTGTTTAAAGAATTAATAAATAATGATAGTCCCCCAATATGATCTTCATGAGCATGAGACAAAAGTAATATTTTCTTATAATCAGGATTACTGACTCTTGAAACGTCATATCGACCATTACCTAAATCTATATAGATATCACGCTCACTATATTTGCAATGTTTATCAATAGAAAGAATTAATGAATCACCCTGTTCTACATTAAGTACTTTTAACTTATTAATGTTAATCACAACCTCTTTATCAATATTATTACTTTGCCCTTGAATGTGTGTGTTGTTCCCTTTATTATCGACTAAATCTAGTTTCAACCTTTAACACCACTAAAATTCCGTTTCTAGCAATTTATAGAAATAGCCATCTATTTCATTTGGATTAATATTTATTAATGTTCGACGATCTAGCAGTAAATTACCCCATTCGCAAGATGTTTCAGCTACAAAGCACAAGCATGACAAGCTGCACCGTTCGCATATGTAAGATATTCAAACACACCATCTGAAATGCCGTTCGAGCTTCAAACTGTTGAATTCGTGAGCGTTAAAGACAATGATGTAACAGGCAGCTCGCCCCGTTTATTATTTATGGGTGATGAAACGATTAAAAACGATTTACAAGCATTGTTTTAAATTTCATAATAAATAGACTAGCATCAAGTGAACTCAGTCTATACTTTTATTAATATTGAAATGGCACAACATTATACTTTTTACATAAATTTTTCACCATCTCTATATAAATCTTTTTTGCATTAACTAAATCGTTTTTTTGTAAGTAGTCATATCCAACTTTTATATATTGATTATATAGCTGCAAATATAACGCTTTCGCATTTGGTTCGGCATCAATTTTTTTCACAATTCTAGGTGCAATGCGATAATATTCTACGATCAAGTCTCTTCCATCATCATCGAAACGTAAATGTTCATCACGATATTTTTTATAATTTAATACTTCATCACAATTATCTTCTTTCCCTAAAGCAATACAAGTTGCTGTTGTTAAGAAACACCAAGATTTACTTGATGAGTAGCTTGAACTTGAAGAAGAACTATACGATCTACTACTGCTATAACTTTGCTTCACTTCGTTTGATTGAATCCAACCAGTTACTTTATGTAATTCTATTTCTGCATAAGAATGTGATTGCCTTACAGCTTTTTCAAAATAATTTTTGGATTTTTGTAAGTCCTGCGACAATACATTACCGTATTGATAAATTTTCCCACACAGAAAGTTACATTCTGCATTATCTACTGTTGATAAATAATTAATCGCTTTGCGATGATCCCCGTCCCAATAATATAACTTCCCTAAATGTTCTGCTACTTCTTTTGAACGCTCTTTTTCATGAACGTAGTGGTTTAATTTTAGAGCATTCAAAAATACAACCTCTAAGCGATTATCTGGTAAATTGTTTCGACCTTTTCTAAAACGATTAAATTCTATTTCTGCTAGTTTTTGCAATGCTTGAAAATGTTCAAATGTCGCGGCAATCTTTAAAAACGTTAACGCTTTACTATATTTGCTGTTTAAATAATATTTTCCTACTAGATAGCAAGCTTCAGGAACTAATAAACGTGCAATGCTTTCTACCTCTATAATATTCTTTTTATTTATAAACGATAATAAAAGCTCAGCTGCTTCAGAATTACCGAGATTCATTGCTTTTTTTAAATAAAATTGTGCATCGACATTATTTGAAACTGAAATTGCAGCTTTACCTAAATACAGATTAACCTCTGCATCGTAGTTATTGTGATAAAACTTTTTAAGCTTGTTATAAAGTGATTTACTTTTAATAACTGAAAAATATTTAATACTAATATATGCTGTCACATCATTTAATGGTAATTCATCTAAAATATTTATACATTTAACAATTTCCTCTTTTTCACCTTTTGAATAGGCCTGAATGATTGATGTATAAATAGAGTCAGAATTTCTTAAACGCTCAATTGCTACTTTATATCCCGTATTATCTTTGATTTCAAGTGCGACAAGTGCCTGTCTTGCGATGTAAAGCTGAGCTTTGTTAGAGAAAATGGTATCAGAAAGTATAGGACTTACAAATAATTTTTCAATCTCCATTAAATGTTTGTTGCATTGTAATAAATGTTTAATTAAATTTTCGTGGGATATTTGTTTAGCCTGTAACTGTTTCTTTAAGTTATTGCGAATTGATATAATATTTGCCTCAAGCTCTTCATCGCTAACCGTTACTAAATCTTTAGAAAGCCCATTTACTAAATATTGCTCATAAGCTAACTCTTTTGTCACATTAATTAAGTATTCTTGATATGTTTCAGTAAAAATATCATACATCGCCGGCATCATACATGGCTTATTAAGCTGCTGAAGTAATACTGGCACTTCTTCAAGCATTAAAGAAGACAACTCTGTTTCTACGTTTTCTCCAATAATAAAACGTTGTTTAGCATAGTTCGGTGCTTTATATTGATTCAATTGCTTATGAAGCGGTTCAATCATAATCGATGCTTCCGCCATATTATGTAGCATTTTATACATTTCACTTTGTCTTGAAACAAATTGTGGTAAGTAAATAAACGCAATATGCTCAAACGGACATTTTGCTTCAATATAAAACACTTGAATAAATTGATCTACATCGAGTTTTTCTTTATATAATTGCTGATTCACATGTCGAAATTCATCGGGCGATAACTTTGATAAGTTTTCTAATGTATTTTGTGCAACAATCGTTGTTTTTTCTGATGCAGATAAAATCATCGGAATGTTTGCGTTTTGTCTAATAAATTTTGCATATTCCTGCATTTGATTTTGCTCAAACCATTGTGGAACTGCATGCTTTTTACCCTCTATAACCACAAGCGTTTTATTTTGCAAATGAGGTGTGCGAACGATAAATTCAATTTCTCGTATAGTCGATTTTAAATTGATTAAAAAATGAGTTTTATTTTCATAGCTGCTTTCATCAATGACTGGATAAATTTCTGTTGTTACATATTGTAAAAACGATTGAAATTGCTGATTTGCTTTGACATGATTAAAGTGTGAGGTTGTTTCCTCTTTTAATAACTTTCCTAATACTTGAAAGGTTTTTTCGATTTTTGTCATTGTAAACCTCCAGAAACAAGAGCATTGAATTGATTCAAAATTTGTTCCTTTGTTTTTACTAAATTTTTTCTACAATTACTAATTTCTTTTATTTCTTGTTGTAGCATTGCATAAACCTTTGTTAACGTTTGAATTTCTGAAATATCGTCAGATTTAAAAATATAGTTGCCAACATCATTACGTCTTTTTTGCACCGCATTGAAATACTCATCAATTTGATGCTCTAGCTGAATAATGATTTTTCCAATTTCCTCTTCTAATGATACAAATGTATTCGATTTACGGTTAATTTCCTTAAAGAACGTTTTTAAATAGTTGCGATTTAAGTACTCTTTTTCCTCATGAGCAGAATAAGCAACTACCTCATACAAAGGAATGTTTGATTTTTTCAAATATTCCTTTGTTGTATAAATAATATTCTCCACATCCGATTCCGTTTTTTTATCGCATTTGTTAAATACAATTAGTACCGGATTTTTCATATTTAATGATTCAATAAAATCAATATCCGTTTGCTTAATAACGCCATTTTCCACATCAATTAACCAAATTAAGTAGTCGACAGATTTTAATTGCATTAATGCCTTTTCATTATCTGTAATGGCTTGCTTTTTCGTTGCATCAACTTTTGAGTACCCTGGTGTATCTAAAATGGCAATCGATTCGTAGGGAAATACCGGTGTTGAAATGACTAAGTTATTGATGAAGTGCGAAAACCCTAAATTGTATGTACTGTAAAACGCATGACTTAGCGCTTTTACGGCATCTAAATCTAATTGTACAGATTGATTGTTTTTTGTTAAAGCTTCGATAAACAAGTTGTCGTCTTTTACGATATACGTAGCAATCGATGTTGTTGGCACTTGGTCTTCTGGTAAAATTGCCTCTCCAATAACCGAATTAATAAACTTTGATTTTCCCGCGCTAAATTGACCGCCAATTCCAATCGTTTTCTTTTTTTTCAGTAAAGCTACTTTATTTTGCTCAAATAATTTATCACTTAATTTTACAAGCTCTTGATACAAATGAACTTCATTTTTTAGTTGAATTTTATTGATAGATTGCAATAGCTTGTTATCAATGAGAGTGTCCAAACGACGTATATTTCGTAATTTACTTTTCGTTTCATTAGTTACGCTTAATAAGTCCGAAATGAGGTTTAACCCTTTAGCTGAGTCCGCTAAATAGGGGTTTTCCGCTTCGTACTCTTCTTCTAAACTAAAATCAAATAAATCATCATCTGCAGCAAATAAATCGCAATCATCAAGTGAAAATAAGTCCATTTCCTTCGTCATATGAATTCTCCTACTACGCTAATTGTTTTTTAAACGCTTTTAATTTCAATGAAATTTCTTCCATTCCTTTCAAGTTTGCTTCTTTATCTTTTAATAGCATTTCGATTTTTGTTGCATTTACCGTAATTTGTGCTTCGATATCGTCGATGAAATTCGCTGCATACTTTTCTAATAGCAACTCAATTTCTTTAATTTTGCTATCAATTTCAGATTTGATATCGTTTGCTACTTGTTGCAAAATACGTTCCTGCTCTAGCTGTAATATCGAAATCTCTTCATTACGAACAGATGGCGATGAAAAAGTGGAAGTAATTTTTGCATCATATTTACTTTGGTCAACTTCGATATCTTGGATAACAATTTGATTTAACACAATTTCTAAAGCACGTTTAATTTCAGATTCATTAAATTCATTACTTACTAAATCAAAGGCGCCTACTACTTCGTTTGCGATCTCCTTTTTCATATTTTGTAAATCAAATAAGCGTTTAAATTCGTTATTAATCATTTCACGAGATCTTGTAATATATTTACGAATACTTGCGACTACCTCTGTTACTTCAGCTGTATAGTTTGTCGTTGTAATCGTATAAGATTCACGTTTTAAGCCAAGAAATCCTGTTCGTCTTGTACCTGTATCTGATGAAGTAGAAACCGCCACTTTCACACCTGTATGATTATTGATTTCCTTTTCTACATCAATTTTAATATCAACTAGTATACGGCTAGCTTTTAAATAATTTGCTGTAAAAATATCATTCACATTTTTACGAATAGATTGGAGCTTCGAAGAAATTTTTTCGACTTTATTTTTCAAGCTCGAAACATCGGAATGCTTCATTTCTTGAATATTATCAATCGTTTGTTCTTCCATTTGACGGATTAAACGTAAAAATTCAATATGCTGATCTTGAATAATCGTGGATGAACGTTCGGTAATAATATTGTCTTTTTCTGTTTTTACTTTCGATAAAATTTTCCCTTCTATTGTATGTACATTTGCAAGCTTCATCAGCTCTTTAGGGCTTCGGCTAAAACCCTCAAAACGCTTTTCAAACTGCTTTAAAATATGCTCTTCTGCTTTTGTTAATGGTTCATTATGATAAAGCTTCATTGCACTGCTATACATAAGTCCTGATGTTGGGTGTGGCGGGAGATTTGCTTGAATTGCCTTTACTACAGATGGAGTATTTCGCTGTGTAATGTATTCACCAATTGTTGTAGTTGCTTGTAGATTAAGATTAAATAACGTATGTTGCACCGCTGTTTTTAATGTAGCTTTCTTTTGTTTATAATCTAATATTGCCGAGTCAAACTTACTAGCAATTAAATATGCATGGCTTATTGAGTTTTCTGGTAATGAGCGAGTAAGTAAGCCCATTTCTTCCTGTGATAAAAATTGCCCTGCATAGCTTAAAAAGAACACTACATCACAATTCATTAAGAAATCTGAGGTTACAATCGTTCTACTTACGATTGGATCATTCATCCCCGGTGTATCGACAATTTCAATATTTTTTAAACGTTCATTATTTAGCTTAATGACCGAATATTTTACAATAGGTGTAAACTGCCCTTCTGCACCAACATAATGATTTAATTTTTCAATATATTCATCTTGCTCATCAGCATTGATTTCAATTTTTTGACCAATATATTGTGATACATTTAAATTATTTTTTTCAGCCATTTCGATAAGCTCTTTACAAGCTGCATATTCTTTCGGCACATCATCTTTTTTGAAAACACAAAATTGGTCAAAATTCATCGTATATGCACTTTTTTTCATTTCTTGCTCGTACAGCTCTCTTAAAAATTGGTCTGCTAAATGCGCGTTATACTGAATAATATTCCAGTCGTTTTCATCATAAAAAACAATTTCTGCTTCAAATCTGTCACCATAGCGAATTTTCGTAAGTGACGCAGTCATTGGCGTTGGGGCTTTTGGCAAAATATCTTTACCATCAAAAATTAGAGCATTAATAAATGAAGACTTCCCTGCTTTTACTTCACCAATAATCCCAATTTGCAAATTACGCTTTGATTTCATAATTCCTTCTAAATTATTTTTTAGTTTCATGTAATTTGTTTGGAATAGTGCAATGCGGTCTTCGCTTAAAAACTTATTATACATTCTAAGTTCGTCTGATATATGTTGAATTTTATCAATAAATTGAATAGCTTCTACATTCATACTGTCACCAACTTCTCAACTTTTTGTAATTCATCACGTACTAAATCTAGTGTTGTTTCATATTGTATTAACTTTTTATCATGTTCTATCTGCATGTCATCCTGTTGATTTAACGCTGCTTGTAAAGCTTCTTCTTCAATGGAAATGATTAATCTTAAATTTTCTTCTAGTTCTTCAATCATGACATCTTCCATTTCTGCTAAAGATTCTTGAATTGCTGGACTAAGTTTCTCAATGACTTGAGGAATTACCTCTGATTCAATAGATTGCTTTACTTTGTTGACCTGAGATTGTTTCCCCCCCACACCTAATAGTTTTAAAATTTCAGGAAGAAATAAAATAATAATCTCTAACCATGGCGCAACAGCTGTTGTTGCAATGGCTAATGCACCTGTTACCGATTTATAAACTTTGTTGAAATTGTCTGTTCCTTCATTTTTTCGAGAAAAAATCGACTCTACTTTACGCATTTTATCCGTTACGGTGTAAACTATTTCTTCTGTTTTATCTACTAATATTTCTAATAAATTAACATCCCTTAAAAATTCTTCAAAAGAAATATTTGTATATTTCTTTGTATTTTCAAGAAGTACCGGACGTAAAATCGAATTCATACGAATACTAAATGCATTTGAACCTGATATTGCTGCATTGGCAAGCTCTGTGGAATGAACATATAGTGCATTTTCAACTTCAGCAATAATGCTAGGTAATACTTGTGAGGTCATTCGATTAGTTAACTTCGAACGTTCCTGTTGAAGCTTGTATTCTAACTCACTTTTAGCCTTTTCCCTTTTTTGAATCTCTTCTCTTAAAGCACTATCATCAAAAGCTAAAGATTTAATCGACTGTTCTAACGCTAACTCAAAGAATTGATAAATTTCTTTTATTTTTGGCAATATAGCTTGTTCAAAAATTTGTTGACTATTGAGTGCGTGAATAGCATCCAGTAAACCTTGCTTAGTATCGTTATCATGTTTGCTATATTTTACAACTGGAACATCATATCCAAATAAGTACGATGCTTGCGCTTTAATTTGTTGTTCGATTACTTGCACATCTTCCTCGGCTTTTTTATCTACCTTTGAAAGCACAATAATTAAATTGTGATCGTATTTACGTATTTCTTCAATAAACTCTAAAACCGAGGCTTTCATTCCACCCTCTTCGCAATCAATTACTAGTAAGTACGCATTCCCTCTCTCTACATATTGCAAAATTGCGCGGTTATGCTGTTCAATATTTGAGTTAAAGCCGGGCATATCTACAAATACATAGTCTTCAAATATTTTCAAAAAATTGTTATTTAAATTGTAACGAATATTTAAGCAAACATTCGGATTTACGGATTGAATTTGTTGTTTTTCTACATATTTACGCTCTTTGTTTACATCAACTATTTCGTAGCTTTCCACTAGGCTATATTTTAATTCTGTTGCAATGGCCGTTTCAGGTGTTTGCTCTTCAGTTAATAATTCTTCTTCAAGTAAAAAGTTCATCAAAGCACTTTTTCCAGCACTAAATGACCCGATTGCTAAAATTTTAATTAAAAATTCACCACATATACTTTTTAATTCCTCTATTCGATTGATAATTTCTTGATTAATTTTAATGTCATTACCAATTTCCCCTAAAATATTTAAATGTTGTTGTATAATTGTTTTATCAATCATATTTATCACCCTTTATCGAATTTTTACTTAATTACTATCGAAAAACGAAAAACTTATATTAGAATCTATTTTACATCTTGAAACGGACATAATATGACCCTAAAAGTAATAAAGTGTATTTTTTATGTAACTATTATACCATCTGGTGAATAAAACAGCTTTCATTTTCTATATTTATCAAATTTTAAAAATTTGAGGTGATTAGTTGTTTGTAGCAATCAATCCAAATGGTGAAAACAATTTGCTTTTCACGAGGATAAAGAACGTTTTCTTTACGGCGGAACTAAAAAGATTCAACACTTTTATCATGAACGTCATGTTGAATGTAGTTTTGTTGGAGAGCCTGAAACACAAGAAATCTTGGTGGAAAACTAGCGATTTATCATTGGTTAAAAAAGAAATATCCAAATGCTTATGTCGCGTTAGAAGAACGTATTGCGAAAACCAATCAAATTGCGGATGTGTATGCGGATTTTGGGAATGGTCATAAGTTTGCTTTTGAAATAAATGTGCGGAACAAACGGCTAGAACGACGGAAACTTTATGAAAAAAGAGGTAATAAAATACATTTAGCTTTTTGGGGATAAATATTATAAAGAGATAAAAGCCGCCTAGGAAGCAGCTAGTATTTAATAATCGTGCCAATGACTTCATTCAACCCATTCAAACTCAGAAGTGGCTATACCAAATCTTTAAGAAGTTCGATCTTCCTAAAATTAGTACGCATGGTTTACGCCATACGCATTGCTCACTTTTATTCGAGGCTGGGGCAAGAATTAAAGAGGTTCAAGAACGTTTAAGGCATACTGATGTCAAAACGACAATCGACATCTATACGCATGTTACTAAAAAAACAAAGGCTAATACTATGAATAAATTCGAAGCATATTTAAAAATCAACTAATTTCTGACCTAAAAAATGACTATTTTTGACCCAAAATAAGTTGAAACTCTATGAAACATTTTGAAAATCAAAAAGTGCCAAAACCCTTGTATATCAAGGATTTTGAAACTTTATGAAATCATTTAATAATTGTTTTATGGAGACGGCGGGTCTTGAAACGGAAAATATAAAAAGTGCTGAAATACCAGTATTTTAAATGGTTTTTCAGCACCTGTTTTAAAGCCTGACCCACAATTTGACCCAAAATGAATTATTTTTTGCTTACGGAGATAATTTTTTACCTTTTCTATATTAAAAATTTGTTCTCTTACTATATTTAGTAATACTCATTCTATTTAATTATTTATTTCGACTTTTACAGTCGGTAAGCCTTCTAAAAGCTGTTGATATTGATTCAAGACCGTCATATACGCACTTAACTGCACTTCAAATTTTTCTTTGCTTAAAATGTTCCCAGTAGGATGTCCAACATCATTTCGAGTCAATCTAATGATCTCAAAAATACTGAAAAATACGTCGACATTTTCCACTCCGAAACTCATTAAAATTGCTTTCTCTATTTTCAATCTTTTAGAAAATTCATCAAGTCTTATAAATGCTGTCTTAGCTCCCATCACTTTCTTTTCAAAATTAGATATTTCGACATCTGATTTATTCTTTTTATAAAATTTAAATGTTGCTTCTACTAGTTCAATAAGAGCAATTTCAGCAGCACACCCTAACATCATAGTTGCTTGCAGCCATCATATTACCACTACTACCTACACTACAAGCTTCAAATAAATATTTTTTGTGTAAATCTGTTAGCTTATTGTCTGATACCAATCTTTTAATGAGTGTTGAATATACAGATTCTTTTTCTACAATAATCGAATTATCTTGCACATTAAAATTTTCTAGTTGAATTGCCCTTATACCAATTTTTATATTAGTAAGCATATAGTCATTATCATCACGATAAATATCAAATACATATTTATTCAGTATAGAAAGTTGATCCTCCACTCTCTTCTTAAAAGCAATTGGTACACGGATAATTAAAAATAGCTTTCTTTGATAGCTTACTACACCTGAGAATTCATATTGAGGTTCATAATTTAAATCAGAATGCTCGATAATTTTTGATAATTCAATATGGTTTTCAGATTCTAAATAAGCTACCAATGTATGTTTTAAACTTGCTTCATCAACTGTTGGATTAAACATCGTATCCCTCATTTTCATTAAGTTATAATTACCATAATAAAACCATTTTACTATACAAAACTATGGAATTAACTTATTAATTTTAAATTTTCAGCTTTATTTAAATAATTTCCCAGCAGTATATAAGGGCATCTTTATAATTTATTCTTTCAATTTACAACTCTTTTAAATTAATAAGTCTTAAGTTCCCTTTTTATATGTATGAGTATAAAATAAAACAATGAATTACAAAATAATTACAGGTGGTGTATTATCTTGAAAATTTTATCTAGAAAACAAAGCGGTTCTTTGGCCGAATCCTTAGTTTTCGCTAAACTTATTTCCTTAGGTCACACAGTAAGGTTTGCAACTGTAAATCAGTCTGGTTTTGACTTAATACTTTTAAATCCTTATAAAAAAGTTGAAGTAAAGCATATTCAACGAGTTGGAAATTCATCAAAAGACTCATTTATACTAAAAAAAACACAAACCCAAGCTAATTCATTTGACAATCTAATATTACTTATTAGTGATTGCACTTCATCAAAGGGCATAACTAATTTTGAATACTATATTTTCACAAACAAAGAGATTCAGAATATGATTAATTCAAAATCAAGCACTAGTGGAAACTACACCTTTAATTTAAGTAATAATGGTTTGTCACTTTCAAGTACCCCACTTGCTTCATTTAAAAATCAATGGGATAAAGTTTAATACCAAAGTAATCAAAACGAACTCTTATTTTTTCAGAGGCCGCTTTGTTTATTTATTCGATACTGGTGGGTTTAGGAAATTGCCTATGCTCCTATTTAGTGAGCTGGGTGTACTTAATAGATTCTTTTTGAATCTCCATTCCTTATAAAATACCATTAGTTCAAAAATTTATTATTACCTTCTAATTTTTCAAATAGAGAGTTTGCTACTTTATCATTACACTATAAAGTAACACTATAAAAATTCATTTATTATTCCTTTACTACTAATAAAACCATAATCAATAATATACTTAAACAACTCAGGATATGAAAAAGCCTGTGGAGGTACAAATCGGTGTTGCTTCAAAACCGAATAGCTTAAGTCACAATTTAATTCGTATATCTCTAATATAGGATATGCATATTTACATTTCATTTCTCCAGAATTAAATCTTGCACTACCATATGTATCTATATTAATTTTCATCAGGAAATACAATTGCCTTACCTACTTTCATAATATATCTTAACTCTTTAATAGGTGAAGTCTCATAGACCCAAAAGTACCCATTATGTTTTTTTGGAATAAAGTTTCTATATTCAAAAACTTTCTTGCTTTCTAAAATTAAATTTAAGTATTTTGTTTGGATGCTTATGACCGCACTTGATTTCAAATCTTTTAAAAAAATAAAATCCTCTCCTAACATATATTGTAATTGGTTTATTTTTTTAATATCCTTAGATTATACAAAAATTATCGAGGTGAAAAAATGCCTTATTTTATTTCAACGGAAACTATTGTTGAATCAATAAATAACCTTAAAAACACTAGGAATAGTGAACAAAACAACATGCTATTCCATTTTTTATTATTGAAAGCTTGTAAAATAAATAGTTTAGATTCCCAACCTATATCAAATATTAATACTTATGCAAAACCTATAACATTTAATTTAACGAGCTTATTTAATCCATTTGAAAATATTCCTCGAGAATTAAACTTCTTAAATCCTTTTGAATTTAATAATTGGAATCAGAAGCCGTCTGAAGATTGGAATAAGTGGATAGGTAGTAGATTTAAAAATAATATTATCGGTGGAGGTGTGCAATGGCGTAAGATCTTAATATACGATTCAAACGAAGAAAAATTAAAATTCACATACAATTATTTAGATGTTTTCAAAGAAAAATGCAATATAAGTAAACAAAAAGTAGATTTGATTTCTCTATCAATTTGGAACAGTAGATTTTTAGAATTTGATAAACCTTTCACTGTTAACCAATTGATTAATAAATTCATTTTGGATTATAATATCACACCTGAAGAAAGAGCAGTATTCTTCACTACATCTAGTAACATCAAACTTAATTTTTCCAATAAAATACATAATTCAAAAGAAATTAGAAATTTATTATTAAATAAACCAAAGAGTCTAACTTGGTTAAATCCAAATATGATTCAAATTGTCGATCCAAAAATAATAAATAATTTTAAAGGAGTTATTATGAAAAGAGATAATGAATTAATTACTACAGAAGAGCTAGAGCAGATTTTAGACTTATATGGACAAGTAATTTTAAGTGGTCCTCCAGGTACATCTAAATCGTTTCTAAGTGAAAAACTAAAGCAAAATGGTAACTTCGGAATTACTGAAAAAATTCAATTCCATCCTCAATATTCTTATCAACAATTTATAGGTGGTTATATTGTAAAAGGAAATGATGTAAAATATGAACCTGGTATTTTACAAAATATCATTACAAAAATAGAAAAATATCACTCTGAAAACCCAACTAAACAGGATGCTAAGCACTTATTGCTGATTGATGAAATTAATCGTGCAAATTTAAGTCAAGTCTTCGGAGAAACGATTCAATGTTTGGATCGTGGAAATAGTGTTGAAATTTTAATTGATAATAAACTAGAAAGTTTTAGTTTACCTGAAAACCTTTATATAATTGGTACAATGAATTCTTCAGATAGAACAATCGGTTCAATTGATCATGCTCTTCGAAGACGATTCATTAATATATATTGCCCACCTACTTCTGATGTACTAATTGAAGTTTGTAAAACAGAATGTGGAATATCAATTGCAGATTTATTAGAAAAATTAAATAGTAAGTTAGTAGAAAGTCATAATAATAAAGATCTAGTAATAGGACATGCTATATTCTTTAACTACAAATTAATAGATTCAAATGGTGCATACTACTGGAATAATAAAAATCTAGAAATACTTTTTAATTACAAAATTTTGCCTATGATAGAGGAATATTGTTTCGGTGATCAAGAGCAGATAAATTTTTTATTAGGAGACAATTTACCAAAAAGAATAATAGGCGAGGAATTTATTAGTGAAATTCAAAATTTTACACTAGGCCAAACAAATGAATAAAATACAAATTACAGAAAACGAGAAACTTCATTTAGATCTCGAAAGTATAGAAATCTTAAAAAAATCTCTAACCAATTTTTCAGATCTACCTATTTCGATTGAAAATAACTCTCTATCCTTTCCAGATTATACTGTAGGTGTAATAAAGTTAGGAGACAATATAATTGAAATTAACTCTCGAAACGAATGTATGACTATGCAAAGAATATTTGAAATGTATGCATTTGTTAATAGTGAGAAATCTCTTCATGGAATTATTGAAGGTTATGATTTTTCAAAATCTGGAATTGATGATGTATTATTCACCTTATATATCAATATTTGTAGATCTTTAGTCAAAGAAGGTTTGACGGGTCATTTCAACAAAGAAGTTGTCTTTTCCAAGATACTTTATGGTGAAATAGATTTCACAAGTTATAATCCCCACTTTATTAGTTTAAAGGGTATACCTAATCAAAGAGTTGACTACAATCTTAATACTAGTTCTAATCGTATTTTAAAAGCTGCATTATTAAAAATATTAAAAATTGAACCTCGCATCCAAGAACAAATTACTATTAGAGATATATTAGTTAATTTCGAAAATGTAGAAACAGTACATTATACTCCTACTATTTTAGAAATAGATAAAAGAGAGGCTCTTTCAATTTTCTCTACAAATCGTTTTTATAACTTAGCTATAAATATGGCTATAGAAATATTAATGAATATAAAAGCTACATATAGTAATGGGAGACTAGAATCTAAAATATTTTTAGTAAATTCTAATGACATTTTCGAAAAATATATCAGGAAAGTACTGAAACAGTCATTAAAAAATGATGTTAGAAAATGGGAGAAACCAAAGGAATTCGCCAAAATCACTTTTGAAGAAGTATCCCTATCTAAAAGTTATTCTCCAGATATTTTAATAGATTATAATGAATTTGCTTTCACAGCTCGAGCAATTTTCGATGTTAAAAATAAGAAATTCAATCCCGACATCAAAAATGCGGATATTGTTAATTCATCAGATATATATCAATTATTATTTTATACTCAAACTCTAAAAAGTGTTGTTGGTTGTTTAATCTACCCTTCCAATATTTCTAGTGAACCCATTAAAATTAATATTTCCTCACCAGGAAACCCATCATTATTTTTAATTGGTGTTAATATGAATTTAAGCTTTAAAGAACGACATATAGAATTAATAGATCTTGTTACAAAAAAAATATTAATATGTACATGAGAGTTTACTATCACAAAAATTAAAAGCTGCTTAAACTAAATTTTAAGCAGCTTTTTTATTATTATAATTGTAAAGATAATTGTTCTTCTATAATAGTATCAATTTTTTTTCTAGTTGAATTTGAGTTTTCATATTGTAAAAACATTTCTTCTACGATAGCCTTTACGACTGGTACAGTAACAGCATTACCTAATTGTTTTTTAGCTTGGGTATTTGAAACATTAAAGTCAAACCAATCCGGAAAACCTTGTAATTTTTTACATTCTTCAACAGATAATCTGCGACGTAAATCCCATAATTTTGGCTCTCTAGTAGCGATAATTGCTGGTGCAACACTCTCCATACTACTATAATAAGCTTCCTGAATTTGAGTTTTAGCTGTATCACCGATATGGAATCTTAATGTTTTATCTGGCTTTAGATAAGAAAACACACCGTATTTTCCTTTTTTTGTATTAGGTGCATACTTTGAATTATCATGTTGTACTCTAATATCTGTAGAATTAAAATGATGGATTATACGCTGAATTTCAAAATCTGTTATCCTTAATGTTGGGTCATCATTATTTATATCAACAATGTCAGCCAATTTTGTACCTGCTTTATTTCCTTTTGGAAACTTAAAATCAACAGTTTTGTCAAAACCTACACAAAACCATCTTTCTCTATATTGAGGAACACCAAAATTATAACTATTCAGTATTTCCCAATGTATATCGTAACCTAGTTTAGTAAGTGTTTCTTCAATAATTCTTAAAGTTTCACCTTTATTGTGTGACTTTAGGCCTTTTACATTTTCTAAAATAAACATTTTAGGTTTCTTTGTGGAAAGAATACGGACAATATCGAAAAATAACGTACCTCTAGTTTGATCTTCAAATCCTTCTAATCGCCCTGCATAACTAAACGGTTGACAAGGGAAACCACCAGCTAATAAATCAAAATCTGGAATATCTTCAGCTTTTACTTTTGTAATATCACCTGTTGGTTCTTCACCAAAATTATACTTATAAACTTCTTTAGCGAATTTATCTATTTCTGAAGAAAATACACATTTTACTTCTTTATTATTTATACTTTCAATAGCAGCTCTAAAACCACCTATACCTGCAAATAAATCTATGAATCTGTATGTCAATTGAACTCACCTTATTCTTATTGATTTTTTAATATTATCATATTATTAATCACATTGTCTTTTTTTAATAATTATCTAAATTGACCTTAGGTAATTTCATGCAGACTTTGAAATAATTAGAGAATTCCCTGAAATATTTCAGAATATCTTATCTTTATCATTGGTATATCCCTATGTTCTAATAATTGATGTTATTAAATTAAATTTTGTGGAAAGCTTATTTTAATCTACTGTTTTTCAAACAAAAAAGCGGGCCTGTCCGAAAAATACCATACTGGTCATCCAAGCGTAAAGCCTTTAAATTAAAGTATGCTTCAAAATGTAAAGAGTTACGCTACAGTTTTACATATACTTCTTATTAGTATATCGAAAAAATATTTTTATAATTTTTTATATTTTCTCCCTATCAGGTAAAGTATATCCCTTATCCCCTTCCTTCGCTAATTAGATTTATAAAAAACTCAAAAAGAACATAAAAATCACAATGGTATACCTTTCTCTTCCTTAAAGAATAACTCTACATATTCAATTATAAGCGATTAACCAAAAATGGCAACATACGTTCCTTTTTCTGATTGTAATTAAAATACCTAAATTTTCGTTCTCTCTCTAGTTCTTTCTAACACAAGATTAAATCCCCTTAACATTAATATCATATTCATATAAAGTAGATATATCCTATTTTTGATGGTATAAATCATGTTTAATCTAACAACTTCAATTAAAATTAGTTTTTATTATAAGAAACTTAACATCTTAAAGTTACGATTCTTAACACCTTTAGCTAATACTATATTTAATTCAGTTTCACTCTTAGAATGGTTAAATCTAACTGTTAATATATAAGTATTAACATTAATTTTTTTCACTTTAATCTCCCTAATTTAACAATCCACTTTTAATCACTTTTGTGATAATTTTTAAAAAATCTCTGTTTTTCTACGGTGTATCTATTAATAATCTCATTTAAATTGTGTTCAATATTCTTTAATAAGCATTTAATTTCCTTTAACAATTCACAAACAACTATAACAATCTCATAAATTCTAAAACTTATTCACTTATATCGATTAATCCAATTTTATTAAATTGGCTAGAATTCTAACAATTTATACGTAAGGAGCAATAAAGCCCGTTGATTTTTTGCTCTAGATGCTTAACACAACGGTTTATATAAAAGAAATCCAATTTCAGATTATGCTGTTGCTTACCTCTGATTTGGTCTGAATCGACTAGCTGTTGCTAAATACCAGTTAAACATCAATGTCTCAATATTATATTAGCTTGGGGACAACCATAAACGGTGATAATACACCTAAAACTACAAGAAGCTAACACTCCACGGGCAAGAGTGAATAAATTATCGCCTAGTGTAAATGAGACTTTTTGAAAAAGTAGATTTACTATTAACAATTGTCTTTGAAAATTTTATGTCTGCGGACATTGACCTTGCTTTTCTAATCTTGATAGAAGCTAGCAGAATTGCTGGCATAAGTAAGCTGCACCCGCTTAATAAGCGTTAAGCAAACTTGCTTAAAGTTGTGCAAAGTAGTACTTAACAACGCTTTATGAGGATATAAACCTAAAAGTAACTTTTAACAGTTCCATATAGACAGAAGGTTTTAAGAGTTAGAAATTCTTGTGACAACGAACTTTCGTAAGTGCTATATATATAAATCTCATAAAGATATTAGAAATTTTATATAGGCGAAGTCTGCTCTTTTTTAAAATCATAATAAAATATACCAGAAAGGATTGTTTATGATCGGAAATAGAGGATGGATTAAAACAGAATTTGAACTACGAAATGCTGCAGAAAAAAATGATGATTTAAGTAATAAAGGTGCGTACTTAAATTTAATGTCTCAGTTAAATAAAATAGCCCGGCATGCAAAAGGAATAAGCGTTCATAAATCCTTACCACAGTATTATAGCCAAATGGATTTATTTTGCCGCTTCTTGGCAGATAACTTTAATTTGAAGACGCTGGCTAATATTCAAAATAAACATCTCGTGGAATATGTTATTGAACGTCAAAGTGAAGGAAAATCAGCTTCCACAATTAAAAATGATTTAGCTGCTATACGTTATTTTCACGATCAAATCCCGCAAACACGCTATGTACTAAGTAGTAACCAAGTATTAAGTAAAACATCTATCAATTTTAATTTGGAGAGAAGATGTTTTGGTCGAATTGATCGTCGCCCCACAGATTTGGAATATCGAGCATTAATTAACCTTGCTAAGCAAACTAGAAATCCAGAAATGGGCTTAATAATTATTCTAGGGAGGGAAATGGGTTTACGTATTCATGAAGCAGTTAGATTGAACCGTTCTGATGTAGAAAGAGCGTTCAGAGAAAACTTTTTAACGGTTAAGGGAAAAGGTGGTCTTATTCGAAAAGTACCACTTAATGACGTAGCCATCACAACTTTAGAGGCTGCTATACAAAACATCTCGCGTGGTCAAAAAATCTTTGTTCCACCTAGTCAAAAGGCACATCAAGTAATTCAACGTGTTCAAGACTTCATTAAAAATAACCGGCTTAAAATCATTGATCCATTGAATTTCCGTCCAAAAGGGATTGAAATAACTATGCACAGCTTCAGGCACGCTTATGCAAAAGAGCAGTATGACTCTTTTATTTTACAAGGGTACTCAGAAGATGCTGCTCGTTTAAAAGTTGCACAACTAATAGGACACAATCGACAAGATGTGACAAAAATTTATTTAGCTGAAAAATAGTTCATCTCTAGAAATATATTTTTTGGTGGCTATAATATTTAAAATATATTGGGAGATGATTCCATGGTTAATGAAGCTTGTATTTTCTGATAAGAAAAATAATATTACTTATCCATCTAAGGCTTGGGACTGGTGCAATAATATCCAAGAAAAATATAAACTCAAAAAGATTTCTCCCCATGATTTAAGACGTACACATGCAACAATGTACTATAAGTGGTGCAACACCATATGAAATAAAGAAAAGGTTAGGTCATAGCTTTAAAGATATTACTTCAGATGTTTATATTATCGAAACGGATGAAATCAAGACTAATGCATTTAAAAATTTTATTCAATATATGCACTATTAGAACAAGTTTTTTAGCTTGTTCTTTTATTTTTCTATAAACTCTAATTTGTCTTCAAACACTTTACATAATATGATAAGTATGTAAGGTACTACTCACCTTACACTCTGTCTCCGTAAGCAGTACAGATGAAGAATTACTTTGGCGAGAAATCCCCAAATCAAAGAGTACACATTAAAAGATGGCGAAAAGCGTTTTATGTTTAAGTTTTACCTTGGTACAGATTCATTAACTGGAAAGCCTTTAACTACTACTCGACGTGGTTTTAAATCACGTAAAGAAGCTCAAGATGCTATGAATCAGTTACAGCTCGAGGTATACAGTGGCACATATAAAAAACAACAATATGAAACGTATCAAGATATTTATAACATGTGGGTTGAGCAGTACGAAAACAGCGTTGAAGAAAGTACATTTGTAAAAACTATCGGTATCTTTAAAAATCACATTTTACCTGCTATGGGTACTTATAAAGTTGACAGGATTGATATTGCAACTTGCCAAAAGCATGTAAATCAGTGGGCTAAAAAGCTAAAGCGGTTTCGCATGGTTAAGTCCTATGCTGCAAAAGTTCTCGATTATGCGATTAAACATGGCTACATTGATAAAAATCCTTTTACATTGGTTGAGATGCCTAAGAAGCGAAAGCAAATCGTTTTAGATGAGGCAGAATTTGAAAACTTTTACGAACGAGAACAATTAATAAAACTACTTCAAAGCTATGAACAGCAAGATAATCTAATGGTTTATACAATATTTCATGTATTGAGCTATTCAGGTATGCGTAAAGGCGAGGTATTAGCACTGACGTGGAATGATATCAATTTTGAACGAAGTGAAATTCGTATTAACAAAGCGATTTCACGCGGCAAGGATTGTCGATTGTACCTGAAGACAACTAAAAATGGTGTAGTGCGAACAATTAAAATGGATGAAACGTCAATGTCTTTACTATTAAAATGGAAGTTCCAGCAAAGTAAGATTTATTTAGAAAAAGGCATTAATACATCTAATAAAAAACAACTCGTATTTAGCAATAAACATAACCGCTTCATTCAACCTGTTCAAACGCAAAAGTGGCTCCATAAAGTAATTGATAAATACAAGCTTCAACCTATTACTACACATGGTTTACGCCATACCCATTGCTCATTATTATTTGAAGCGGGTGCAAGTATTAAAGAAGTACAGGAGAGGCTAGGACATACAGATGTTAAAACGACAATGGATATTTATACGCATGTAACCAAGAAAACCAAAGCTAGCACAATTGAAAAGTTTGATGCATACATCAATTCACGCTAATTCTTTGACCCAATTTTGACCTAGTTTGACCCAAAAAATGACCCAAAACCGTTTGATATCAGTTGAAAGTTTTTGAAATAAAAAAAGCGCCAAACCCATGATATATCAAGGAATTTGACACTTTTTGAAACTATATTGTTTCCAATGTATGGAGACGGCGGGAGTCGAACCCGCGTCCAAAGACTCCAATACTTCAGCTTCTACGCGTGTAGTTTGTCCATTCGCAATTCGCGTAGCATTATGCCGACAAACAGGCGTCCTGTACGCTAACCTGGAAATCTCTTGCCAGTGACTCAGGTGGCACCATCGACCGTATCCCACTAAAGTTGGGCCCTACGTACTCTACATGGGCGATAGAGAGGCAGAGCGCTTACGAGCTTACGCTGCGAAAGCTAAGTTTTGTTGTTTGCCAGTTATTATATAACTTCCGTTGATGACGGAGCCGAGACCTCCGACGCGCGACCAAAGCTTGAACCATCCCTGTCGAATCCGTAACGTCCCCTTGAATATGATGCGAGCCACGTGGCGTCGATCAAACAAAGAGCTAGAATTGCTTCTAGTACGGTTGAAGAGTAGTACTACGCTTCAATACATCTGGCATTAACAATTCATATTATAAAACAAACCAAGCTTTACTTCAAGTATAGTGCCTTATTTACAGATTGATATGTCCCCTTTCAACGCCAAAAAAGCATAGCAAATGAAAAACACCTTTTGAAAATTATTAATCAAAAGGTGTTTTTAGGTTATCGTATATCCACACGAATTGGTTCATCAAAGTAAACATATTGTAATTCTGTTTGACCGTAAAGGATAAACGAATCTAATTGAATCTCCTCATCGAATGTGATTGTTGTATACTGTTTTTCTTTATCTTTTCGAACACGGGCTGTATCCCATGCTGTTTTATTGTTCACTGTAATATGCCAGTTGTTAATCGTCGTTGCCTTTGCGTCTGACGAAATTTCAAGACGTTTGTTGGGTAAGAGCTTTACTTCATATACTGTATCTTTATAAGTAAAGGAGTAAGGTAATTGGTCCAAAGTTAGCGGATGTCGGACATTCGTCGGCAACTCAAACTTGGCACCAGTAACAGCTATATAGCCGCCTACTTTTACACTTGGATAGGCACTAATTGTTTCAGTATGAGCGTAGCGATCATCTTGAATATTTACGTTATCTTCTGGCATCGAGCGTTGTAATTTTTGTCCATCAGCGTCAATAACGTCATATAATATTTGTGCATTATAGCCAGCATAAGCTTCTTTTTCTGCTAGCGGTAAATCAGATGTAAACTTTTCAACTTGTTGCTCTACAAATGTTGCCATGTCCTCCGTAAATGTTGTTTCAAATTTGAAGAGAGAGTTCTGTGGTCCATGTTGCGCACGGATAAAGTTTACGTTAACGCCGTCTTTTTCAAACGCAGAACGTAGCGTGACAGTCTCTGTTTGAGCTAACAATTCCTTGCGATCAATCGGTACTTCAAACGTCCACTGACCATCTACGTCATAAATGTGTTGATAGTTAAAAAGAAGTTTAAATTCATCATGTGTCACATTAAATAAGGGGAACTCAAATTTAATCTCATTCATTGATTGCTCTGCAGTATAACTAGCTATTTCACTTTTTCCGCTTGGTAGTACGAGTGCTACTTCCCCCACGGTTGCTTTATTGAAGAAATTTTCGTCACCATTATAGCCAAATGTCGCTAGAGTCACTGTAATATAAGCATCTGTGAGCTTAACGTCTTTTACTTTTATCGTAATGGGTGTAGAACTAGTTGCTGGCTCCTGCTGCATAGTCGAAAATACTAGAAATAATAATGCTGCTGTGACGAATGCGACTGCTACAAAAGTTGCTCGCCAGTCTCGCTTTTTTGTAAGCGAAGCCTTTTTCTTTGGTAATTGATTCATCACTTGATTTGTAAATGAATCGTCAACATGTACTGGAGGAAACAGGGAGCTTATTAGCTGTTCGGTTGCAAGTTGTTCATCCAATAATGCAGAGCAGGTTGCGCATGATTGAATATGCTTGTCTATTTGCATCATTTTGTTATCTTCTATTCGTCCATCGATAAAATCGTGCATTTCTTCAGTTGATAAGCAGTTCATTATTAATCTCTCCCTTCAACATAGCGTTTCTTAGCCGTTTCTTTGTTCTATGCAGTCGGTTTCGTACTTCCGATATTGGAATATTAAGTGTCTCAGCGATTTCTTCATAGGAGCAATTACTGGCATACTTTAGGACGAAAACTTGGTGCGTTTTGTGTTCCAATGTTGCAAGCCATTGCTGAAGTAACGCGTTCTGTTCTTTTTTGATTATTAATACTTCTGGTGTTTCTAATGAGGGTGTTTCCTCAAGTGGTGTTGCATCTTCCTTATGCTTTCTTTTAAAATCAATTAGTTGATTAATCGCGATACGAAAAAGCCATGCCTTAAAAGAGCCACCTTTAAAATGAAGTAAGTTTTCATAGCATTTAATAAATGATTCTTGCGCAATATCTTTCGCCAATTCCTCGTCATTCGTTTGATATGTTAAATAGCTGACAAGTGGCTGCTTATATGTGTCAACAATGATGCGAAATGCTTGTTGATCCCCGGCAATGATTTTTTGTAACAGCTGCATATCCATGAGACCCCACCTCCTTACTTTAACAACGTAAAAACTTTAATAAAATCTCAAGTAAATGGAAAATTTTTTGTTCTTTAGGTGATATTATTTTTGTTCCGCGGGTAAACCATCTTACTTCGCAGGTATTTCTCTTTATTCCGCGGGTAAACTACCTCACTTCACGGGTAAATCACATATTTTCGCGGATATTCTCCATCACTCCGCGGATAAACCTCCTCTCTTCGCGGGTATTCTCCATCACTCCGCGGGTAAACCTCCTCTCTTCGCGGGTATTTTCCTTCACTCCGCGGGTAAACCTCCCCATTTCGCGGGTATTCTCAATCACTCCGCGGGTAAGCCTCCTCACCCTCTCAAATACCTGCGAACATCATTGAAAAAAGCTCACCACAACAAGTGGTGAGCCTTCCTCGTAATCTACTAGTATTGATTTTTTGCTTTGAAGGTGCGTTCCATTTCGCGTTTTGCTTCTTTTTTGCGCATGTCATCGCGTTTGTCGTAGTCTTTTTTCCCTTTGCCGACGCCGATTAGTAGTTTGGCGTAGCCGTCTTTAATGTACATTTTTAAAGGGATAATGGTGTAACCGTCGCGTTTGACTGCGCCGACTAGTTCGCCGATTTGCTTTTTATGTAGGAGCAATTTACGGGCGCGTAATGGGTCGTGGTTGAAACGGTTTCCTTGGTCGAATGGGCTAACGTGCATGTTGCTAATCCATGCTTCGCCGTTTGTAATTCGAACGTATGAGTCGCGCAATTGGACTTTGCCTGCACGAATAGCTTTAATTTCTGTGCCTGTTAGTACCATGCCCGCTTCAATTGTGTCTTCAATAAAGTAGTCATGTCCCGCTTTTTTATTTTGTGCTAATACTTTCCCAGTACCTTTTGCCATTTAGTTCACCCTCTATTCAAAGGTTGAGCAGGGCTTAGCCTGCTCACGCTGGATTTTTTCATTATTTACGTTTTGTTTTTTCTTTTTGCCTTTTTTAGCGATGCCTTCGTAAAACTTTTGTTTTTGTTTTACGCCTTTTTTCGGGCCAGGGCTTGAACTATCTTTGCGTCGGCCACGTGGATCGCGATCGCTGTCACCGCGTTCTCTGCGTTTTGAAGAGTCGCCACGGCTTGGTTTTTCCTCGTCACGGTGACCTCTGCCACCGCCTGAACGATTGCTTCGGCTACTGCGTCCGTCTTTGTTGTCGCTATAGTTTTTACGTGCATGAATAACAGTAGGTGTGGCTTTTCTTGTTCTTCCATAAGAAGTTACCATTCCTACGATTTCAAAGTCAATTGATGACTCCTCGATAATGACGTTTGCAACTCGTACTTTGACTTCATCACCGATGCGGAATTGGCGGTTTGTACGTTCCCCAATCATCATCATTTGGCGATCATCGAAGCGATAGTAATCATCCGTCATATTGCTAATATGCACAAGTCCTTCAATCGTGTTTGGTAGCTCGATAAAGATACCAAAGTTCGTAACAGAAGACACAATACCTTCGAATTCTTCACCGATTTTATCAGACATATATTGTGCTTTTTTCAGCGAGTCTGTATCGCGTTCTGCATCAACTGCACGACGTTCGCGTTCAGATGTATGGTCGGCAATTTCATCCATTGCCATTGCCCATTGTGCAAGCGTTTCTTTCGACGTATCTTTATTAATTAAGTACGTGCGAATTAAACGGTGGACAACTAAGTCAGGGTAACGACGAATTGGTGATGTGAAATGGGTATAGAAATCTGTCGATAAACCGAAGTGACCAATGCTTTCTGGATAGTACTTCGCTTGTTGCATAGAGCGTAGTAACATCGTCGAAATAACTGGCTCCTCTGGCATGCCTTCAATGGCTGTTAACACATCTTGCAATGCTTTTGGATGCACCGTATTGCCTGTACCTTTAATTAAAATACCGAAGTTTGTGACGAATTCAAAGAAGCGTTGTAGTTTTTCTGGCTTTGGATCTTCGTGAATACGGTATAGGAACGGTACATTCATCCAGTGGAAATGTTCTGCTACTGTTTCGTTCGCTGCAAGCATGAAATCTTCAATTAACTTCTCTGCTACAGTGCGTTCACGCAGTTCAATATCGACTGGCCAGCCATCTTCATCGACGATTACTTTCGACTCTTTAAAGTCAAAGTCAATGGCACCACGTAGCTCACGTTTGCGACGTAAAATTTTCGATAGCTCTGCCATGTTTTTAAACATCGGTACAAGCGACTCATAGCGAGCAATTAGCGCTTCATCTTGTTCTTCTAGAATTTTATAAACATCTTTGTACGTCATACGCTCTGTCGTTTTAATAACACTTTGGAAAATTTCATGCGCAATCACATTCCCATTGCCATCAATAATCATTTCACATGATAGCGTTAGTCGGTCTACTTGTGGATTTAATGAACAAATACCATTTGACAGTCGATGTGGAATCATTGGGATAACGCGGTCTGTTAAATAGACACTTGTCGCTCGGTCATATGCTTCAATATCAATTACAGAGCCTTGTGTTACATAGTAGCTGACATCTGCAATATGTACGCCAAGCTTGTAAGTACCGTCTACATTTTTTGTCACTGTTACCGCATCATCTAAATCTTTTGCATCTGCACCATCGATAGTAACGATGGTTTCATGGCGTAAATCGCGACGACCTTCTAAATCGGCTGGTGAAATTTCATCTGGCACACGTTGTGCAGCAGCGATGACTTCTTCTGGAAACTCTGGTGGAATGTCATGTTTATACAGAATAGATAAAATATCGACACCTGGATCATTTTTATGCCCTAAAATTTTTGTAATATAGCCTGTTGCTGATTTTAAATCTTCTGGCCATGTGGCAATTTCCACGACAACTTTGTGACCATCAACCGCACCTAATGTATCGCCTTTTGCGATAAAGATGTCCATTGGTAGTTTTTTATCGTCCAATACGACGAAGCCAAAGCCTCTATTTGCTTGGAATGTGCCTACAAATGTTGTTTGTCCGCGTTCCACAACCTTTGTCACAGTGCCTTCACGGCGATCGCCAAAAGATTCCTTTAATACGCGAATTAGGACCGTGTCGCCATTGATGGCACCATTTACTTCGTGCGGTGGAATGAATACATCATCCATCCCTTCAATATCTGGTGTCACAAAGCCAAATCCTTTTGCATGACCGATAAATTTACCACGGAGTAAATTCATGCGCTCCGGTAAGCCGTAGCGATTGGAGCGTGAGCGAACAACTAAGCCCTGCCCTTCCATTCGCACGAGTGTTTTGACAAGCTCCTTAAATTCTTCTGCATCTTCAAACCCGAATTCGTCTTCGATTTCTCCAACGGTTAACGGTTTATATTCTTCTTCACCGAAAAAATCGAGTAAACGACTTTGTAGTGAATCTTTTTTGTCTGTCATACTATTCCCTCCCTCATATAAAAATCCTTATTCTTTTTTAGTGTGCCCAATTTAGCCCTTCTAAAAAACGATAAATATCTTCATGTAGTTGATCTTTTTCTTGATCTAATGTAATGACATGTTTTGAGTTTTCATACCACTTGATATACTTTTCTAGTGACTCAGTTTGATTATATATAATGTTGGCAGATTCTGTCTCTATAACCTCATCATTTGTCGCTTGTACGACAAATATAGGGGCATAAATCATATCAATTTCTTTTCGAGTCTGCGCAATAAACTCACGAAGTTCTTGTAATGATGGCATCCCTTTGTCAGCAATTAACGCCACTTCTGCATCAATTTCCGCTTCAGTTTTACCTTCAAATTTTTTATAGTCTTTTGCATATTTTAAGACGCCTTCGAACATTACGTCTGTTGTTCGCATGGTCATTGGTGCACACATTGTCACAATACCTTGTACAGGATTGTTGAGCGCTACATTTAAAGCCATCACACCGCCAAGTGATAAGCCTGCCACCGCAATTTCTTGATAGCCAGCATCTTGTAATTGTTGGTAGGCCGCTTTGACATCTTGCCACCAATCGGCTGGACCTGTTGTAATGAGTTCTTCAGGTTGCACACCATGGCCTTTATAATGCGGCGCTAATGTAGTATACCCTTTTTTCTCTAAAAATCTACCAAGCATACGCACATCTGCCGAGCTACCTGTAAAGCCGTGTAATAATAACACAGCACGAGGGCCTGCTTGAAAGAAAAATGGCTGTGATAATGATTTATTCATTCGCAAGTTCTCCTTCACTGTAAAACATATACTCTCTATTATAGCCATATCCATGATACATTGGCTTATTTTAGTCCATATTTAGTATAATTCATACCTATTTATCTTCGTTTAACTATGTACATAATATCAACATTACGCTTTGAACTAAAAGATAAAAGAAAACGCCCAACCATTCGAGGTTAGGCGGCATATCTTCAACTATTATAGTTTTGCAATCGCAACTGCTAAAATAAAGAATAAAATGGATAATACAATTGTTGTACGGTGAAGAATTAAATCCATACCACGTGCTTTTTGCTTGCCGAATAGTTGTTCAGCTCCACCCGAGATGGCACCTGACAAGCCTGCACTTTTACTAGATTGTAATAAGACTACGACAATCAATGCTAATGATACGATAATTAAAGCTACTAATACTGCTGTATGCATACACTGCACCTCCCGAACTTTGAAACATCACAACATACTATATTATAACAAATAAAGGTTCTCATGACAAACACAGAATATAGGGTGACAGGCACCGGAATAATTCAGAATCTTCAAACGAAAGCTATGTAGACTCTTGCGAGAACGCATGCGAGTGACAGGCACTCAAACAATTTTATTATATTAGTAGATAACACCAGGTGATTAGAATAAAGGGCGCGACACTCCTACTCAGGACAGAACGGCGGAAAATCCATTTTTGTGGTTTAGCGCCACAAAATTAGTTAGAGCCGTGCCTGCGGAAAGGGAGTGCTTGGAATGGAAATCAACATACACACCACATAGATCACTGTGGAAAAACTAGTTTTCCTTATGGATTTTACCAGCTTAGAAATGCCATTCAAAGGTGTTTATTACAAAAAGGATATATGACACAGGCAGTTCCTAGATTTTTTATCACAAAGTAAAAATTCACGTAGACTCCTGCTCAGAACGCACGTAATGTAAGACGCAACATGCCGCGCGCAAGCGAGGGTTGCGGCTTACGACGTGCCCGCGGAAAGCGAAGTGAATTTTTACGATTTAGGATAATATTAAATCTAAGCCGTTAAAAAAAAGACTATAGACAAACGAGTTTGTCTATAGTCCGAAGCTATTTCTAGCGATTCACCTTATTTTAAGTTATAGAAAGAGTTTAAACCAAGGTATTCTGATGTTGCACCAAGTTGATCTTCGATGCGAAGAAGTTGGTTGTATTTCGCAACGCGGTCTGTACGAGATGGCGCACCTGTTTTGATTTGACCAGCATTTGTCGCAACTGCGATATCAGCGATTGTCGCATCTTCTGATTCACCAGAACGGTGAGAGATAACAGCTGTGTAACCAGCGCGTTTCGCCATTTCGATTGCTTCGAATGTTTCTGTTAATGTACCGATTTGGTTTACTTTGATTAAAATTGAGTTACCAACGCCTTGCTCAATACCAGCAGCTAATTTTTTCGTATTTGTTACGAATAAATCGTCTCCTACTAATTGAACGCGAGCGCCAATGCGATCTGTTAATAATTTATGACCAGCCCAGTCGTTTTCATCTAAGCCGTCTTCGATTGAGATGATTGGGTATTTAGCTGTTAACTGTTCATACCAGTCCACCATTTCTTCAGATGTTTTGACAACACCTTCACCATCTAAATGGTATTTGCCGTCTTCTTTATTAAATAATTCAGAAGAAGCAACGTCCATTGCTAATTTCACTTCTTCACCAGCTTTGTAGCCAGCTTTTTCGATAGCTTCAAGGATTACAGTGATTGCTTCTTCGTTCGAACCAAGGTTCGGTGCGAAACCACCTTCATCACCTACAGCTGTGTTGTAGCCTTTGTCTTTTAATACTGCTTTTAAGCTGTGGAAAATTTCAGCACCCATACGTAATGCATGACGGAAGTTTTCTGCGCCTACTGGCATTACCATGAATTCTTGGATGTCTACGTTGTTATCCGCATGAGCACCACCATTTAAGATGTTCATCATTGGTACTGGTAATTGTTTTGAGTTGAAACCGCCAAGATATTGATAAAGAGGTACATCTAAATAATCTGCTGCAGCATGTGCAACTGCCATTGATACACCTAGGATTGCGTTCGCACCTAGTTTACCTTTGTTTTCTGTGCCATCTAGCTCAATTAAAGCTTTGTCAATTACTACTTGGTCAAGAACTGAGAAATTACCTTCTAATTCTTGTGCAATAATTGTGTTTACATTTTCGACAGCTTTTAATACACCTTTGCCTAGGTAACGTGATTTGTCACCATCGCGTAATTCTACCGCTTCGTATTCACCTGTAGAGGCACCTGATGGCACGATTGCGCGACCAAAAGCACCTGATTCTGTAAATACTTCAACTTCTACTGTTGGGTTCCCACGTGAGTCTAAAACTTCGCGCGCATAAACTTGTGTAATAAATGGCATAACTAATTCTCCTCTTTTTCGATTAATGATTTCCCTGTCATTTCAATAGGTTGTGACACCTCTAATAATTCTAACATGGTTGGCGCCAAATCGGCTAAAATGCCACCATTTCTTAACATTAAATTTGGTTTTGTCACAATTACCGGAACAGGATTTGTTGTATGAGCTGTCATCGGTTCCCCTGCTAACGTAACAACCTCGTCAGAGTTACCGTGGTCAGCTGTAATAATAGCTGCACCGCCTTTTGCCAGCAGAGCATCTACTACTTTCCCAAGACATTCATCCACTGCTTCAATTGCTTTGATCGTTGGCTCTAACATGCCACTATGTCCCACCATATCGGGGTTCGCAAAGTTAAGAAGGATGCCATCAAATTTATCGGCTGCAATCTCTGCAAGCAATGCTTCTGTTACTTCATATGCACTCATTTCAGGTTTTAAATCGTATGTTGCGACCTTTGGAGAAGCAATTAAAATACGTTCTTCACCAGCGAATTTCTCCTCACGACCACCACTCATAAAGAATGTAACATGTGGATACTTTTCTGTTTCTGCAATACGAAGCTGTGTTTTCCCATTAGAGGCTAACACTTCACCAATCGTATTTTTTAAGTTGTCATTTTCATAAGCAACTTGCGCATTCACTTCATCACTATAATGAGTGAACGATACGAATTTTACATTTTGCGGGTGTTTTGCAGAGAGCGCAAACCCGTCAAATGTTGGATTTGTAAATACTTTTGATAATTGAATTGCGCGGTCAGGTCGGAAATTAAAGAAAATAACCGCGTCATTATCTGCAATTGTCGCAACGGCTTCACCATGTTCTTGCACACTAAATGGAATAACAAATTCGTCGGTTACTTCACGCTCATAGGACTCCGTCACACCGGCAATTGCGCTGTCCGCTGTTTGTCCTACACCATCCACCAGCACATTATACGTCAATGCCACTCGATCCCAACGCTTGTCGCGGTCCATTGCATAATAGCGACCATGAATCGAAGCGAATTTACCAATGCCAATCGAAGCCATTTGTTTTTCAGTTTCTTCAATATAGTTGATTGCTGTCGTTGGACCTACATCACGACCATCTAAAAATGCATGAACAAATACTTCATCTACGCCTTGTTCCTTCGCTAGCTTTAACAGCGCAAACATATGCTCATAATGGCTGTGAACACCACCATCTGATAGTAAACCCATTACATGTAGCTTTGAGTGATGTGCTTTTACATGCGCTACAGCATCTAAAAATGCTTGGTTTTTAAAGAAGTCTCCTTCACGAATCGACTTGTTTAAACGTGTTAAGCTTTGATAGACGATACGTCCGGCACCAATATTTAAGTGCCCTACTTCAGAGTTCCCCATTTGACCATTTGGCAACCCTACTGCTTCACCTGCCGCAGTTAATGTTGCATGTGGGAACTGATTCCAAAAGCGATCAAAATTTGGTTTCTTTGCTTGCGCAACTGCATTTCCGAATGTTTCATCACGAAATGCAAAACCATCTAAAATAATTAATGCTACTGGCTTTTTAGGCATTTGCTGCCGCCTCCAATAATTTTAAATATGATTCGGCTTGTAAGCTCGCACCACCGACTAACGCACCATCGATATGCTCTTTTGATAACAATTCTTCAATATTATCAGGCTTTACGCTACCACCGTATTGAATACGAACAGCCTGTGCTGTTGCGGTATCGTATAATTTTTCGACAACTGCGCGAATAGCACCACATACTTGGTTGGCATCTTCTGCCGTTGCTGTTTTACCTGTGCCGATTGCCCAGATAGGCTCATAGGCAAGTACCATATGCTCCACATCCTGTGCCGCAAAACCGGCAAGTGCTGCTGTAATTTGACCAGCTACCTTTTGCTCTGTCGTACCAGCCTCACGTTCTTGCAATGTTTCACCACAGCAAATAATTGGGACGATATTATGCGAAAGTGCTGCAGCCACCTTTTTGTTAATAGCTTCATCTGTTTCGTTATAATATTCGCGGCGTTCAGAGTGGCCTAAGATGACATAGTCCACAGCCACGCTCGCAAGCTGCGCCGGGCTAATTTCGCCAGTAAACGCCCCTTCATTTTCGTAATGCATTGTTTGTGCGCCAATTGCTAATTCAGATTCACTAGCAATTTGCACAAGCGTTGGTAGGAATAGTGCCGGTGCGCAAATAACTGCATCTACGTTGTCATTTGAAGGTAGTTTATCCTGCACAGCTTCGACAAACTGTATTGCCTCTTCAAATGTTTTATACATCTTCCAGTTACCTGCAATAATTGGTTTACGCATCGTTTATGCCTCCTATCTATTATGTTTGCTAAAAAGATTTCTTTAATAAACGCTATTATTTGTCGTTTAATGCCACAATGCCAGGAAGCTCTTTGCCTTCCATTAACTCAAGTGAAGCACCGCCACCTGTCGAAATGTGATCCATCTTATCAGCTACTTCGAATTTTTCGACTGCTGCTGCAGAATCTCCGCCACCGATTACCGTGTAACCAGCAGTTGTTGCCATTGCCTCTGCTACAGTTTTCGTACCATTTGCGAATGGTTCCATTTCAAATACGCCCATTGGTCCATTCCAAATGATTAACTTCGATTTTTCAATCACCTCTGCATAATGCGCAGCTGTTTTCGGTCCAATATCAAGACCCATCCAATCAGCAGGAATAGCATCAACATCGACAATTTTTGTCTCTGCATCTTTCGAAAATTCATTTGCTACTACCGCATCAATTGGCATATGTAACTGCACGCCTTTTGCCTGTGCTTTTTCAATAAAAGATTTAGCTAGTTCAATTTTATCTTCTTCTAATAAAGATTTACCGATATCATGACCTTGCGCTTTAATGAAGGTAAATGATAGTCCCCCACCAATAATTAAATGATCGACCTTTTCAAGTAAGCTCTCAATCACACCGATTTTATCTTTCACTTTTGCGCCACCAATAATGGCTGTGAAAGGACGCTCTGGGTTTGATAATGCTTTACCTAGCACATCTAATTCCTTTTGCATAAGGAAACCTGATACAGCAGGAACATGCTTAGCAATGCCTTCTGTTGATGCATGTGCACGGTGAGCAGCACCAAATGCATCGTTCACATAAACGTCCGCAATTTTAGCAAATTGTTCCGCTAATGCAGGATCATTTTTCTCTTCACCAGCATGGAAGCGTACATTTTCAAGCAGAACGATATCGCCGTTTTGCATGTTCGCGACAGTCGCTTCTACGTTTTGACCGATGGACTCGTCTAATTTAGTAACAGGCTTGCCAATGATTTCAGCTAGGCGAATACCGACTGCTGTTAAACGCATATCTTCTTTTACTTCACCTTTAGGACGACCTAAATGAGATGCTAAAATCACCTTTGCCCCTTGTTCGACTAAATAGTCAATCGTAGGAATGGCTGCACGAATACGCGTTTCGTCTGTGATAACCCCATCTGCCATTGGTACATTAAAATCAACACGTACGAAGACGCGCTTACCTTTTACATCAATATCTTTCATTGTTTTCTTATTTAACATGAAGAAACCCCCTTCAAAGTTCGTAGTACGGACATAATAAAATGTGCTTCACCCATCTTGGCTGTTCACATTTTGAATTGGCGAATAACAGTTTTGGTAACAAGATTTTTCGAGTATGCTTGTAAAATTCCTTTGCTTATCGAATGGCAAAATGTCCAAGCAAGTGAAAGTATACCTTTACCAATTTTAATAGTAGCAAAAGTACCGTTTGATGTCTTGCATCTAACATCTCCTATATCTGTGTACGTTATAACAAGCCATGCGCTCTAAATATATTTATTAAAAAAAGGAGTAAGGGTACATCCCTTACTCCTATTACCCTTGTATATTATATCTTTTCGATATTATAAAGGCTATACTATTTTTGCGTAAAAAGCCGTATTATGTCACACTTTTTACTTCAAATTGCGAATTATGACACTTATTTATGATTTAACCCTTGTTGAGCAATGTATAATGCAAGATCCATTAAACGAGTAGAGTAACCAATTTCGTTATCGTACCAAGCAAGAACTTTCACCATACTATTTTCTAAAACCATTGTAGAAAGGCCATCCACTGTTGAAGAATGATGATTACCATTGTAATCAATTGATACTAATGGTAGTTCATTGTAGCCTAAAATACCTTTTAGCTCATTTTCTGAAGCTTCTTTTAAAGCGGCATTAATAGACTCTTTTGTAACATCTGCTTTTAGTTCTACCACTAAATCCACACATGATACATTCGGTGTTGGAACACGCATAGAAAATCCATCTAGTTTACCTTTTAATTGAGGTAATACTTTGGAAACTGCTACTGCTGCACCTGTCGTTGTTGGAATCATTGACACTGCCCCTGCACGCGCACGACGCGGATCAGAGTGCGGGAAGTCAAGGATACGTTGGTCGTTTGTATAAGAATGGATTGTTGTCATCATACCGCGTTCAATGCCAAATTTTTCATCCAAAATTTTGGCTACTGGTGCAAGACAGTTTGTTGTACAAGATGCATTTGAAATGACATCGTCTGTTTTTGGATTGTAATCCTCATGGTTCACACCCATTACGAATGTCGGCATATCTCCTTTAGCTGGTGCAGATAAAATGGCTTTTTTAGCACCTGCTTCAATATGCTTCCCTACATCTTCCATTGAACGGAATCGACCTGTACATTCAAGGACAACATCTACACCAAGCTCGCCCCATGGCAACTGCGCTGGGTCTTTTTCAGCGTATACTTTAACCTTTTTTCCATTCACTACGAAAGAATCTTCATCTGCATTTACATCAGCATCATAGATACCATGTACAGAATCGTATTTTAATAAGTGTGCAAGCTGACCAGCATCTGTTAAGTCATTCACTGCAACTACTTCAAATTCATCATGCTTCATTGCTTCACGAAATACTAAACGACCAATACGTCCAAATCCATTAATTGCTAACTTTAATGCCATTGTCAATTCCTCCAATAATGTTTTCATTGATTTATTTTTACAGTAAACGTTCAGCGATTGCCTTTGCTGCAGCTTCATCTGTTATAAAAATCGTCTGCTTCGGTGCTACCTTAAAATAAGATAGCATGGCATTCACTTTTTGTTTGCCTGCTGCCACCGCAATAATATGCTTACATTTTTCAACTTGTTCAAGTTGAATACCAATCGTGCGAATACGATGCACAATTTGTCCTTCGGCATTAAAATAATAGCCGAATGCTTCACTAACAGCACCTTTTTCTTCGAGAATACGCAAATCTTCAGCAGATGTATTACGACGAATCGCCATTTCTTCAGCAGAGCCGATACCATGAATAACGCAATCAGCACGGTCATAGTAAGCCATTATTTCTGTTACCATAGGCTCTGTTAACATCGCTTGATAAGCCTGTTCACTTAAATGCTCTGGTAAAAATAATGTACGGTGCTGGGCATCCATTTGCATAGCGAACGTAGCAACCAGTGTATTGGCCTGCATGTGCATTTCATGACCGATACCACCACGAGCAGCAACAAATGTAATGTTTTGCTGATGATCGACTGGTTGTAAAAACTGCGCTAAGGAGGCAACTGATTTCCCTCCAGTAACAGCCACTACTTGCTCATTGGCAATAGTCGAAAGAAATTGCTGTGCCGCTTCTTTGCCTAGCAATGTTAAAACGGTTTCGTCATCGTTGTAATCACCTGGTACGACTAGCACATGTTGCAACCCTAATTGTTGTTCGAGCGCTTTGCCTAGTTGAGTAAGACCCGACCATTCATAAACTAATGCTCTTAGCTGTTCAATCACTAATTCACCATCACTCGTACATACCATACCCGACTTTTGGGAATCTAATAACCCTTGCTCACGTAAAATATCTGTTTCTTTACGGATTTCACGTTCTGTCATTTTTAGGGACTCTGCAAGCGTTCTTCTGCCAATTGGTTGCATCAGCTGTATCGATTGTAGAATACGATATCTCGATTGTAGAAGCGGATTCATTTCCGGAAGTAGTCTTCGCTGTGCCTCAGGTACAGTTAACATATCTATCTACTCCCTTTCACTTACAGTGGGTCGTTTTTTATCCCACTATATTAAATAATGTCCCACCTACAATTTAATTATAATATGCTTTATAAAAAAGAGCAAGCAATTAATGGTATGTGTTGCTAGTACAACCTTTATACATAGCGACACCCATTATTAGCATAGTAAAAATGACATGCTGTACTGTTTTGTTGGCACAAAAAATCTCGCAATCATTCATTCTGATTGCGAGATGACTTTGTTCTTATTTAGTGAAAGATAATACTGCGTTTTTCTTGAAGCCTGCTAAAGCTTTTGTAGCTTCCGTTTTGTTTGTGTATTCAAAAATACGAACGTCCTTTTGTTCAAATACTGTAATAACCCACATAGTCAAATCTCCCTTTAAGTTTATTTTTGTAATATAACAACCACGTAAAAATGTGGTACTTTTTCTAAACTGTTTTATAACAACCTTTACTTGATTCTTATTCTACTCCTATTTTTTAAAAAAGAAAGCTTTGTGTGAGGGTCTTCACAAACTGTTCATATTCATAACGCTTTCATTGAACAATTTGTGAATAACGTGAATATACAGGTTTAAAAATATAAAATTCGTTATTCTCTCGGCTAGAGAATAACGAATTTTTTCGCTTTATTTATAACCTTTTACCTCATTCGATATTACTTCATTTAGCGAATGATAATTTAGTTGGCTAAAATAGCTATGTTCTTCTCACGTAATGGCTCTTTGATTTGTCACAAACGTTCCATTAATGTTACATAATCTAAATTGCCATACTGTATAACTTCTCCATCCTTTTCCACTACCGGTATCATCAGCATATATTTTTCATGTATCGCTTCATCGGTTTCAATATCAATCATATCAATGGTAAAACCTAACTCTTCTTGAACAAGTTTTAATGTGCGTAATCCTTCCACACAAAGCTCGCACTGGGAACGACTAAAAAATTTCACGTCCATTTTACCAACCCCTTTTACTTTATGGTGCCAGGCACGCAAACAATTCGCACACAATTTCGATTTACGTGCCTTGGCGTAATTATCTTTCTTTATTTTAAATGAAAAAAGACTGTGCAAGGTAATTTTTGCACAGTCTCATCGTTTGTTATTTTTTTAAATGGCTGTCGAAGAATTTAACCATTGCATTATAGAATTCAATGCGGTTTTCTTCGTTTTGGAAGCCATGCCCTTCATTTTCTTTCAGCATGTACTCTACTTCCACACCTCTAGCACGTAATGCTTCTACGATTTGATCAGATTCTGCCTGATTAACTCGTGGATCGTTTGCACCTTGCGCAACAAATAATGGTGTTTTAATTTTATCAACATGGAAGACAGGAGAAGCTTCTGTTAATAGCTCTTTGTCTGTCTCTGGATGCCCTACGCGCTCATAGAACATGTTACGCATTGTTTCCCAATAAGGTGGGATTGTATCAAGCAATGTGAAGATATTTGATACACCAACATAGTCAACTGCCGCAGCATATAAATCAGGTGTCTTTGTAATACCAGCTAATGTAGCATAGCCACCGAATGATGCACCATAAATACCGATGCGGTCAGGGTCCGCGATGCCTTGATCGATTGCCCATTGCACGCCATCTGTAATATCATCTTGAATTTTTAGACCCCATTGCTTATTACCAGCTTGTAAAAATTCTTTTCCGTATCCAGTTGAAGAACGGAAATTCACTTGTAGCACAGCATATCCCCGGTTTGCAAGAAGCTGTACTTCTGGGTTAAAGCCCCACATATCACGTGCCCATGGACCGCCGTGTGGATTCACGATAAGCGGTAAGTCTTTTGCTTCTTTGTTTTTCGGTAATGTTAAATAACCGTTAATTGTCAGTCCATCTCGGCTCTTATACGAAATTGGATGCATTTCAGCAAGTTCTTCTGACTTTAACCAAGGACTTAATGTTGCTAGTTCTGTTATTTCATCTGTTGTTGAGTCATAATAATAATATTTGCCGTATACAGTGTCACTTGACACGCTGACGATAAACTTAGTCATTTCTTTATTGTAGTCATTGATGCCTAGTTCGCTTTCTTCAACACCTAGTTTGTTTTGAATTTTGCGGAATAGTTTCTCAAAATCTTCATCAAAGAATTGATAATGTACTTTATCAGTCATATATGCACCGTATAAAATTTTATCTTTTTCGCTATTATATAATACGGCTGCAACGTCTACTTCATCGTTCGACATAATTACTTCTTCTTTACCTTCAAGATCATATTTCACAACTTGTACTTTATCCCGACCTTTATTAGAAGTAGCGTAAATATATTTATTATCTTTAGAGAAGGCAAGCGGATTTACTTCATCTCCTGCAGCCATTTCAATAAATGGTTTGAATTCATCTTTTTCTGTTTCTCGGTATAAAATTGTACCTTCTACACCATCAGAAACGACAGCGATACGAATATTGCCATCACGGTCCGCTACCCAATTCGATACGTTCCCAGGATTTTTTGCAACATGTTTTGTTTCGCCTGTTTTGACATTAAGCTTGTACACATCGAAAACTTTCGCATCTTCTTTGTTCATCATAATTAATATTTCATCTTTAACACCTTGTAAATTACTTAATACCCCTACAGTTACACCAGGGTAAGGTGTTAAATCTTTTTCTTCACTACCATTAAATGAAGATGAATAGATATGGAAGTTCTCATCGCCGCCTTTATCTTTTGCATAAAGCAATGTATCGTCTTTCCAGAAGAATCCTGAAATATCACGATCTTTTGAACTTGATACACGAACAGGTTCACTATCGTCATTCATTTTCTTCACAAATACATTTGAACGAGATTCCCATGCTGAAGCAAATGTAATGTAATTACCATCTGGTGACAATTGGTAACCGAAGTTTCCTGGATTTTTCATAAAATCCTCTACAGAAATTTCTTTTACCCCTTCGTTATTCGTTCCGTTTTTTATAGACTTAAACGTTGTAAATATTTTAGTAGCATCTTGTTTTGAGATGGTTTCACTATTTTCAGAAATACCTTTAAATAAGCCTAGCTTATTCGCTTTTTCTAAATAGTCTGCTAATGATGCTTCTTTTTCCTCTTTATCAAGAGCTCTTACTAAAATTCGAGCAACTTCATCACGTTTAATGGCAGTACTTAAATTTTGTAATTCTCCCTCTTTAACCCACTTATCCATGATTTCTTGACGCATTGCTTGTGACCCATGTTGGAAAGTTAAAGAAGTCACAGCCAATTCAAGAAATTCTTTTGCTGTTAGGCGCTCCTCTTGTGCAACAATTACATTGCTCGTTTCATTTGCAGCTCGTACTTCCTGAATGGAAACAGGATAGACAACAGAAGCTGTTAAAATGACCGCTAAAGATGCTGACAAAAATCTTTTTTTCAAAATGATTCCTCCTTATATCAGTGTGCGTTATATCGTTAGTCGATACAAAGAAATTATAACAAATCTAGTTTTTTTGTCAATAAATGATAAAACTTATTTAATTATCCTCTTTATCCAAATTAAAAAGACTCTTCATATGTAGAAGAGTCTTTTAACTAGTAAATTATTTTATTACGAAAACGTGTCAATCCACTGCGGTTTTAGTGACAAAATTGTTTGGGTGCCTGTCACCATTTTCGGCTAGCGCCGCCACCAGCAGATGAGCCTCCGCCAAAGCCTCCAAATCCTCCGCTACCGGAGCCGCCTCTGCCAAAACCTCCACCAAAACCACCTGGATAACCTCCTCTTCCCCGTCCTCTTGAACGTGGTCCGCCTCCTCCATTGGAGAAGATAATGACGACGAGTACGAGGATTACGAGTAGTACAAACATCCAAGTGGGCATCGATTCATCCTCTACTGGTTGAGTTGGCATTTGACCTTCCCAATGATATTCTTGCGCTACAGTTTGATACAATGCTGTATACGTCGCTTGAAATGCTTGGTCAATTTCACCATTACTTGCAGAAGGATAAAAAGCAGAATCCAATATCCGTCCTAATTTCCCATCTGGTAACGCGCCCTCAAGACCTTGGCCCACCGCGATCACCACATCATTTTTTCCTTGCCCTTGCCCAAATGTAGCCAGTAGCAAAACGCCGTTGTTTTTCTGCGCATCACCAATGCCCCAAGCACGAATCAATTGGGTAGCATACATTTTAGCTTCTTGCCCATGAATACTATCCACCGTTACAATCATAATTTCAGCACCAGTGCCTTTATCTAACTGCTCTGAATAAGAATTGAGTTCTTCCTTTACAGACGTTGATAGTACATTAGCGAAATCATGAATGTACGTATTTTTCATCGGTGTTGGGAACTGGGCATATGCATTGTTGACTGTTACAAAAAACATGAAACAAGCAAGTATTACGGTCAAACGCTTCATTATTGTTTACCTGAATCACTAAAATCTACTGCCGGTGCTTTTTCAGCCCCAGCTGCTGCCTTAAAGTATTCCTTTTGCCCGAAGCCAAACATACCTGCTACTACATTACCTGGAAAGCGTTTTACTATTTTATTAAAGCCTTGTACTTCATTATTGTAATCTTCTCGTGCTACTGCTAAACGATTTTCCGTGCCTGCAAGCTCATCCATTAATTGGCGGAAATTCGCATCTGCTTTTAAATTCGGATAATTTTCTACCACTACAAGCAATCGACCAAGCGCACCATTTAACGCATCATTGGCGATCGCTTGTTGCTCTGGTGTTTGTGCATTACCTAACTGTGCACGTGCCTCTGTTATGCTGGCAATGACTTCTTGCTCATGTTTTGCGTATCCTTTGACCGATTCCACTAAATTCGGAATTAGATCGTAGCGGCGTTGTAGCTGATTTTCGACTTGAGCCCATTTCGAATCCACATTTTCCTCTGCCGTCACAAGGCTATTATATTTTGGAATAAATAATAAAGCGAATACACCTAAAATAATGATAATGATTGCGACAGGTCCAAAAATTTTTTTCAATTTTACAGCCTCCTTACTTTCTTTTCTTATACCTCTAATGTGTTGCAAAAAAACATCGCTATGCTAAATATATGCAAACAGTTTTATGTCGTATGAAATATGGCGAACAAGACATACTAATTACTGCAACAAACTATACATTCAGGAGGCGTTTTTTTTGTCACAATCTTTTTATAATGAATCAAATGATGTAACATCATCTAACCAACAACAAAGCCTAAACCACGGTGGACATGAAGTAATGGACATGCATGAAGCAATTGGCGAAATTATTGCATGTCTGAATCAATCCATGCTTTTACGTCCGCAAGTAAAAGATCCAGAATTACTTAGCATTTTGGACAATCAATATAATTTCACACTCGGTATGTACAATACGATTGTGGAGTCATTTAAAACAGGACATGATCCATCTGTGCCAACAGGTCGTTATGAAATGCAAACAGGAAACAACTTCCAATATGGCATTACGCCTGCACAGCCGAAAAAGCCAATGCAAAATGTGAGTGAGATTAATGATGAAATCATTTCTGGCTTCTTGCTTGGTGCACATAAAGGGTCTGCTAAATGTTTAACGGCAGCAGCGACAGAAACAACAAATCCAGTTGTGCGTCGTGTTGTTGCTGATAGTATTCCCAACTGTATCGAAATGGCATACGAACTTTCTATTTACCAAAATAAGCATGGCTATTATCAAGTGCCGCAATACTCACAACAAGATATGCGTGCATTGCTTGATTCGTACGGCACTACTACAAATCCCCTCCATTAATAACAAAAAACCATTCATCGCATTTTGCAATGAATGGTTTTTCCTATTATTAAAAATTAAAGAACTTTCCCTAAAAAAGCCTTTGTTCGCTCATTTTGTGGATTACCAAAAATCTCTTCTGGCGTACCTTCCTCTACAATAAAACCACCATCCATGAACACAACACGGTCGCCCACTTCTCGTGCAAAGCCCATTTCATGTGTGACTACAATCATTGTCATCCCTTCAGAAGCTAGATTTTTCATAACATCTAATACTTCTTTCACCATTTCTGGGTCAAGTGCAGAAGTTGGTTCATCAAATAATATAGCCTTTGGTTTCATCGCTAACGCTCTAGCAATCGCTACTCGTTGTTGTTGTCCACCTGAAAGCTGCTCAGGATAGCTATAAGCTTTGCTATCAAGACCGACCTTTTTCAAAAGCTCATGACCTAGTTGCTCTGCATCCGCACGGCTCATTTTGCGAATTTGCATCGGCGCCATCGTGACATTATCAATGACATTCATATGAGGGAACAAATTAAACTGTTGGAATACCATCCCGACTTCTGCTCGAATGGCATTAATATTTGTTTTTGGTGCATTTATCTTGATATCTTCTATATAAATGGCACCGTCCGTTACTTCTTCCAGCATATTGATGCAACGTAAAAAAGTACTTTTCCCTGACCCTGAAGGACCAATGACACAAACGACTTGCTTCTCTTGTATTTCGTAATCAATGCCCTTCAATACTTCGAGCTTCCCAAAGTATTTGTGTAGGTTTTCAATTTTAATCATCTTGCTTCTCTCCCTTCTGCTTTACGAGGGACATAACTATTGCTAAATCGCTTCTCTATAAATGCGACTACCTTTGTTACAACATATGTTAAAACCAAGTATAGTAGGGCAGCGACAATATATGGTTCCCAGAAACGGAAACTCGCACCCGCTACTACTTTACTTGCATATAAAATATCTGGTGCTGCAATAACCGTTACTAGAGAAGAATCTTTTAGTAACGCAATAAATTCGTTACCAAGTGGTGGAATCATACGTCTAAAGGCTTGTGGTAAAATTACTTTTTTCATCGCTTGATTGTGTGTTAAGCCAAGTGAACGTGCTGCTTCCATTTGCCCTTTATCAATGCTCTGAATACCCGCACGAAAAATTTCTGCATTATAAGCAGCACAGTTTAATACAAGTGCTGTAATACCAGAAACCATATAACCTAATGAATGACCAAAAATTGTTGGAATAACCGCTAAATGAATTAGTAAAATTTGCACAAGCATTGGTGTTCCACGGAATAAATCCACATATAGTTTAGATGGCCAGTAAATTAACTTATTTTGCGATAGTTTTCCTAAACCTAATAGTAAGCCTAAAATAATACCACCAAAATAACCGCTGAGTGTTAAAATGATTGTTATACCTATACCACGTATAAACATATCACGGTAGTTCCAAACTATGTCCCATTGTAAATCAAAGATGTCCATCAGAACCCCTACTTTCCCATTCAAATTCTCTACTATTAAATCCCCTAATAAATCAAATGAGCCGCTAGCATGATTCGGCTAACGGCATCGTTTATTACTTAAAGTCCTGACCAGTAATTTCTGCTAATTTACCATTGTCTTTAATTTTTTGTAGACCTTCATTTAATAGTTTTAATAACTCCGTATTGCCTTTTTTCACCATAAAGCCATAGTATTCTTTTTCAAATGCATCATCTTCAATTACTTTAAGTTTTGCATTTGGATTTGCCTTGATATATTCGTAAATAACTGCATTGTCGCCAATTGTTGCATCTACGTTACCGTTTAACATTTCTTGAATAGCAACTGGTTGGTTTTCAAATGCCATGATGTTTGTACTTGCATCGCCTTGTAATTTTTTTGCTGCCATATGACCCGTTGCATTAATTTGTACTGAAATCTTTTTATCTTTTAAATCAGCTAATGACTTAATATCAGAATCTTCTTTTACAACGATTAATAATTGAGATTCATAATATGGTTCTGTAAAATCAAATGATGCTTTACGTTCTTCATTGATCGTAATACCAGATGCACCGATATGTGTTTCACCATTTTTAATTGTTTGGAATACTGGCTCCCACCCAATGTTTTCCCATTCTACTTTAAAGCCCATTTCATCAGCAATCGCTTGCAAAATATCGACATCTAATCCTACAATATTGCCTTTATCGTCAATTGACTCGAACGGTGCAAATGTAGCCTCTGTTCCTACCTTATACACCTTGTCCTTCGCGCCACCATCAGCCGGTGCATCACCAGTAGATGTGTCTTCTTTAGCACCGCAGCCCGCTAGCACAAGCGTAAATGCCGCCACGATCATCAATAACGTCCAAAAACGTTTTTTCATAGTTTTTCCCCCTAAACATTTAATCATTTTCCGACCACTTCATTTTTCTCAATTCGGAAATGTTAGACTATTAGGTCAATTATAGTGTCAATAGAGTTGATATACAATACGATTTCGTATAAAAGTGATTATTTTTTCATAAAAATGAATTTTACTAAGCATAATGAAGAAAAATTATGTAATAAAAACAAGATACTTGTCACAAAATGTATACTTATGCAATTTTAAGATCGTTTTTATACAGATTTTAGATATTTTTGAGCACAAAAAAAGAATCCCCTCAGATAGGATTCTTCTTTTGGGCTAGCGTGCTAGCCTCACGTTCGGTATGTTCACTAAAAAAAATTTTTGGAGTTGTTGCTTTTTGAAGGTTTAGAAAGGAATAAATCTGGGAATAATGCCTACGGGACAATATTCCCCCTATTCCTCTCTTTCTCCCCTAAGCAGGCTGCTAAACTACTTATAGGAGAACGAGCTATAAAAGTATATCAAATAATCAGTAAAATGGCGCCCTCGGAGGGAATCGAACCCCCAGTGCAAGAACCGGAATCTTACGTGTTATCCATTACACCACGAGGGCAATTGAACATAAAAAAAAAGTACTCACTCTAAGGCTTTACGGTAAAGCATCATGTAGATAATCCTCATTTCAGAAGCATACCTGCAAAATAGTGTACTGTACTTTAACTTACGACCTTTCCATTATACAAACGTCTTGCCCATTTTTCAACTATAAATTTTTATTTTTGTTATATATTTTATTTCTTAATATCAGCGTTAATATTTGACCTTCCCTGACTATAATGTGTATGATAAGGTTACAACTGAAATATAATGGATGATTTCAGTAAAAGTATTCGAATTTAGTTTTTTAAGGAGGATTTAACATGAATTTAATTCCTACAGTTATTGAACAAACAAGTCGTGGTGAACGTGCTTATGACATTTATTCACGACTACTAAAAGACCGTATTATCCTATTAGGTAGTGCGATTGATGACAACGTTGCAAACTCAATCGTTGCACAGCTTCTATTCTTAGAAGCAGAAGATCCAGATAAAGATATTTCTCTTTACATTAACTCACCAGGTGGTTCGATTACAGCTGGTATGGCCATCTACGATACAATGCAATTCATCAAGCCAAAAGTACAAACAATTTGTATTGGTATGGCTGCATCTATGGGTGCTTTCCTACTTGCTGCTGGTGAACCTGGTAAACGTTATGCATTACCAAATGCAGAAGTAATGATTCACCAACCACTTGGTGGTGCACAAGGTCAAGCGACTGAAATTGAAATTGCGGCAAAACGCATTTTATTCCTTCGTGAAAAATTAAATGGTATTTTATCTGAACGTACAGGTCAGCCATTAGAAGTCATCTCAAGAGATACAGACCGTGATAACTTCATGACAGCTGAACGTGCGAAAGAATACGGCTTAATCGACCATATTTTTGTACGTAACGAACGCTAATTAGAAAAACCGCTAAGCTCAAATGGCTTAGCGGTTTTTTTAATGGGTGCTAGGCTCTCACGTAAGACATAAAACATCCGCTCACTAGCGCGAGTCGCAACTTTCATATGTGTCCGCCCAACGGCCATATCAAAAACCTCTAAGCTCTTGTGACTTAGAGGTTTTTGATTAGTCTTCCTTTTCAATAAGCGCAGCTAAGGATGAAACCGCTTGCTCTGCATCGCTACCTTCACTGCTTAAAACAACCTTCGTGCCTTTTGCAATGGCTAAGCTCATTACACCCATAATGGATTTGGCATTTACTTTTTTATCGTCTTTCTCAAGAAAAATATCAGCGCTGAAACGATTTGCTTCCTGTACAAACAACGCTGCTTGTCTAGCTTGAAGTCCTAATTTTAATTTTACCTGGACTGTTTTTTCAGTCATTCGCAATACTCCCCTTCACTACCGTTCATCTATTAGTATTATATTACCTCACTTAACAGCAGAAGAACAATAAGCGATTGTGCTTGCTTTCATATCGAATACGCATGAAAACTTAACCGCCTATCTTTTCACCTCTTCTTAATGCATCTGCTATTTCGTCTATTTTACGCAATCGATGATTGACTCCTGATTTACTAACCGTTCCACTTGATACCATTTCACCAAGTTCTTTTAACGTCACATCTTGATATTCCACACGTAGGCGTGCAATTTCGCGCAGTTTTTCAGGCAACTGATCTAAGCCAATGGAATTTTCGATAAATCGAATATTTTCTACCTGACGCAGTGCAGCACCTATTGTTTTATTCAAGTTTGCTGTCTCACAGTTCACAATACGATTCACACTATTGCGCATATCGCGTAATATACGAACATCTTCAAATTTCATCATGGCTTGATGGGCTCCGACAATATTTAAAAAGTCGGAAATCTTTTCCGCTTCCTTTAAGTATGTCACAAAGCCCTTCTTGCGTTCAATGGTTTTTGCATTCAATTCAAATTCGTTCATTAAATCCATTAATGCCTCACCATGCTCTTTATACAAAGAATAAATTTCTAAATGATAGGCAGACGTTTCTGGATTATTTACCGAGCCACCTGCTAAAAACGCTCCACGTAAGTAGGCTCTTTTATGACCACTCTTTTTAATCAGCTCTTTAGAAATCGTATGATTAAATTGAAAATCATCTGAAATAATAGCTAAATTAATGAGCAATTCCCGTGCACCTTCACGTACACGACATATATACACATTATTTTTTTTCAATCGCATTTTCTTACGTACAAGTAGCTCCACATTATATGGATACAACTTCTTCATTATCGTATAAAGCCTTCGTGCGATTGCAGCATTTTCGGTTTGCACGTCTAAGCTAAGTTGTTTGTTAGCAAAAGATAACGAACCATTCATACGAATTAACGCGGATACTTCCGCTTTCATACAGTAGTCGTCCGCTTCTACCTGTGTAAGCTCTTTTTTTGTTTCTGAAGCAAATGACATAGCACGCCCCCCTTTCGACCTTTATTTCTATGTATATGTTCATCTTACCATATACAACAAGCATTCTTTAGGACTCTATTGTAGGCTTCCTTACTTTTTGGGTAAGATTTTTGCATAATCCACAAGCCATTTTGCAACATTTGCCGCATTATGGCGAACTGTCCCATCAGGTCGAATGGTTGCAATATCTCGTTTAATAACTTCTAATCCCATACTTTCAAGCTTTCCTACATCAAATGTTACAGGCTCTGCACATTCTTCTTTATATAGTTCTTTTACAGGATGTGGCAGTTGCTCATCATTGACTAAAATAGAATCGATAAAAGAATTACCAACATGCTTGTGTATCGCTTGCACATGGTCACCTGCTGTATAGGAAATTGTCTCACCTTTTTGAGTCATTAAATTACATACATAAATTTTGCGACCCCTTGCTTTTACAACAGCCTCCCCAATTGCTTTCACAAGCAAATTCGGAATAATACTCGTATATAAGCTTCCAGGTCCTATTAAAATATAGTCTGCCCGATTAATTGCCCGTATTGCTTCTGGTAGCGGTTGCACATTTTCAGGCACTAAAAAAACGCGGTTAATGCGTTTTGATGCTGTCGGGATTTTAGACTCACCTTCAATTATTACGCCATCTTCTAACTCGGCATGTAAAGTAATCTTTTTATTAGCAGCTGGAATCACTCGCCCATGTACTTTTAGCACTTTTCCCATCTCACTAATAGCATGGCTAAAATCCCCAGTTATATCTGTTAAAGCCGTTAACATTAAATTACCTAAAGAATGACCGTTCAAATCATCTGATACAGAAAAACGATATTGAAACATTTGCTCAACAAGTGGCTCCACGTCTGATAATGCAGCGATGACATTGCGGACATCCCCTGGTGGGGGAATATCATAGTCATCACGTAGACGTCCTGAGGAACCACCATCATCCGCAACTGTTACGATTGCAGTGATATCAAACGGGTGATGCTTTAAACCACGCAGTAACGTGGAAAGGCCAGTACCACCACCTATTACAACTAGCCTTGTATGCTTTTTCCCCATTCACTCAATCCTTTCTTCGATTGATGTCACGGTGCGATATCACAGCATTTTCATTTTTGGCTAAGCAAGCACCAAAATATTCTGCCAACGTCACCGAACGATGCTGTCCTCCTGTACAACCAAAAGCAATGACAAGTTGTGATTTCCCCTCTTGTTTATAAAGCGGTACCATAAATTCAAACAAATCCGTTAGTTTTTGAATTAGGATTTGTGTATCCTCTAACGCTAATACATAAGAAGAAACTTCTGTTTGCAAACCTGTTTTATGGCGCAATTCCTCCACATAATATGGATTTTTTAAAAAGCGCACATCAAATACTAAATCTGCATCTATTGGCATACCATGTTTAAATCCAAAGGACATAATATTAATTGAAAAAGTATGATCTGCATCGCTTGCAAATTCATTGACAATTTTCTCGCGTAACTCTTTTGGTTTCATGTTGGAGGTATTATAAACAAATTTAGCGCGGCCCTTCACTTCAGATAGAAGTATACGTTCTTGTTTAATACCATCTAAAGGTAAACCGGTTACAGCTAATGGGTGTGCACGTCTTGTTTCCTTATATCGTCTTACAAGCGTCTGATCATCAGCATCTAAAAATAAAATCCGCGCAACAATATCGCCTTCTTTTAATATATGGTCAAGCGCACCAATGAGCGAATCGAAAAAGTCACCGCCACGCATATCCATGACCGCGGCAATACGTGTAATATTTTTACCTGAATCTCTAAGTAAAGTTAAAAAAGTTGTGAGTAACGCTGGTGGTAAATTATCAATACAGTAATACCCTAAATCCTCAAAGCTTTGAATAGCTACCGTTTTTCCAGCTCCAGACATTCCTGTAATAATGACCAATTCATGTTGTTGACTTTCAACCACCACTGTCATGCAGCTCCTTTATTGTTCTATTGATATTTGTATTTTTTCATGAAGTAATTCAAAATCCTTCGTGTATTCGAATGTACCGTACTGAATGCCTGATTGTGATACAGCAAATTGTAAATTTGTTCGGTCACCTTCAGCCATTGGCAAATGTTTCAAATCCTCAATTGGGTGCCATGCAAGCTTACCTTCTCTTGTTTCTTCGAATGGTACACCTTCTATATCCTTCGCTACAAAAGTATACAACATCCATTCATCTACCTTAACGTTATCTTCTTTAATAACCATCGTATAGACACCTTTTAAATGCGCTTTCAATGGGATTACATTTGTTTCTTCCTGAAACTCACGTAAAGCAGCCTCATAAATAGACTCACCGCTCTCCATTTTCCCGCCTGGTGCTACATACCAGCCACGTCTCGGCTTTTGAAGTAATAATACTTGGCCGTCTTTTACGGCGATTAAGTTTGCAATTCTTTGCATAGGCACACCTCTAATCTCTTTTGCATTCTATTTTTTATTATAGCAAGACCTATCAGAGTTTGTCCTCATTTCACAACTATGGAATCTTGCGCAAAAAAATGATTAAATCAACTTATCCCAAAGGTTTCAAATGCATGCAGAAAAGGTCAACGCATCTTTCAATAACCATTATTTTACACTATTCCCTCTACATATAGTATACAGTTTTCTACTGTAAGACATGACATATCCAAAATAATTAGCATTAGGCTTACTATTACGTAAAATAAGCTACTTGCAGCGCTTTAAAAATTCAGAATTGTTTGAGTGACTGGCACTAAAAATAGGTTGCTCCCACCTAATTTAGGCGGAAACAACCTACTAAAAAAATAAAAGGGGGATTGCTAATTACAGTCTTTATATTACACCTTTTATATGTCATCCAAGTTACAGCAATATTAAAACCGTATTAAAAATTTGTATTTTTTTCCGGTAATAACGGCCAATTGCAATGCGCTTCTAAGATTTTTGAGACCATCACTCGGTATAACGCTTATTATGCGTTAATCTTTTCTAGTAATTCTTCAACATAATGTTGTGCTGCTTGCGCCGCAATACTGCCATCGCCAGTCGCAGTAACGATTTGACGAAGCGTTTTTTCACGCACATCCCCAGCAGCAAAAATACCTGGTACATTTGTTTCCATATTGTCGTTAGTCACAATATAACCAGCTTCATTTAAAATGCCTAGTGATTCAAAAGGTTTTGTTAATGGCAACATCCCAATGTAAATAAATACGCCATCAGCCGCAAATTCAGATTCTGTGCCATCGACAATTGATTGCAATGTAACGCTGCCTACTTTACCATCAGCTTCGTTAATTTCTTTCACTGTTGCATTCCAAATGAAATCAATTTTGTCGTTTGCAAATGCACGATCTTGTAGAATTTTTTGTGCACGTAATTTATCACGACGGTGAACAATTGTTACTTTATCAGCAAAACGCGTTAAATACACACCTTCTTCAACAGCAGAATCTCCGCCACCTACGACAACGAGATTTTTTTGTTTAAAGAATGCACCATCACATACAGCACAATAGCTGACACCACGTCCACCAAGCTCTTTTTCACCAGGTACACCCATTTTTTTATACTCTGCACCAGTAGAAAGTATAATTGAGCGTGTTTTATATTCCTTAGCACCTGATTTTATCGTTTTATATTCTTCACCATCAATGATTTCTGAGACATCACCGTAAGCATATTCAGCACCAAATTTTTTCGCATGCTCGAACATTTTAGTAGATAGCTCAGGCCCTAAAATAGTATCAAATCCTGGATAGTTTTCTACTTCTTCTGTATTCGCCATTTGTCCACCAGGGATACCACGTTCAATCATTAATGTTGAAAGATTTGCACGTGATGTATAAACAGCCGCAGTCATTCCGGCAGGACCTGCACCAATAATTACAACATCATAAATTTTTTCTTCTGACATACTTACTTCCTCCTAAACTCGTAATACTTTTTTATAATAACGTTCAGTATGTTCATCGTATGTGAAAGCATGAAGTTATTCAACTAAGTTGCTCACAACTTCAATTTAACTCGTTGGTAAGTACATTAATATTTCATCTATATATTTCGATAATGTTGCTACAGATATGCCATATTGCTCTGCGATTTCTTTTTTCGTCACCTTCAACATGCGAGATGAGCGGAATAAAAAGTCATTTGCACCTGCAATAGCAGCCGGATTTGTAAAGCGATAATTTTGACTAAGTGCTTGTTCACAAAGCACGAACCACATTTGGAACATTGGTGCGACGATTGTCGTCAACTTTCCATAGTGCTCCAACAAAATCTCGGGTACACGTACGGCTCTTAAAAAACTTGCCTCTACTTTGTTTTTCTCATCAAACTGATGGCCGAGTGCATAAGCTAAAAAAAGCTTTTCAAAAGCACCAAATTGCTCTACATCTATCCATTTAGGATGCGCAATGATTTCCTGCTTATGCGCTGTTCCTCGTAATAAAAATAAGCCAAATAAACGATCACTTATATACTCACTTTCAAGCTTCGCTACAATGAAGTCACGATCATGCTCTAATGCGTCAAGCTCATATGTATTTTCCTGCTGACGCCAAGGTTCAAAACCTTCTTTATCTGGATCTAACTCAAGCAACTGCTCCCAAGCATTTTTGGCAATATCATCGTAACCAGAAAAGTAGGCCGCATGAGATAACCAAAAGTAAAACCCTGGATCTCCTAAATAACCACGCTTCTGCATGCTTCGTAGCCATTTAAATGCAGTTTCATATTGACCAATCAGTGCAAGCGTTGCGCCCAATTTGTAACGATGATCCCAAGCATAAGGTTGAATTTTCACCAATACTTCTAAAAGAGCATTTAATTCCTCATCATTTTTCTCATAGTAGGCAATAACCGTTAGATTACACAATGCATGGAGATTCCCTTTATTCTCACGCAAAACCGTGTTCAAAATCGCTTTAGCCTGTTCCGCTTCACCTACATAAAAATAAGCTAAAGCTAAATTATTGTATGCTGACCAAAATTCCGGTCTATCTTCTACTAATTGTTCTAAAATATTGATTGCTTCTGGAAAGTCACCCTTTTCCATGCAACGACGTGCTTGCTCCTGCCGATATAAATCCTCGCCACTGCCTTCCAGCTCTTCATATTCATTGTGCTCAAAAGCAACAAAGTCTAATATTTCTGCCGCTTCATCCGCATATGCACCCTCAGGTTCCATTTCTAAGTATTGCTCTGCAAAGCGTTTGGCATCTTGAATAATGCCGACACATCCTGATACCTCAGCCATATAAAAAATAATTTCTGGCTCATTTGGGTCTAATTGATAGGCACGACGAAGCAGATCATAGGCTTCCTCAAAACCTTGACCTTCTAACTCTACAATCGCTAATTGCAATAAAATCATAGGATCATCTGGACTTAAATCTACAGCACGTTGTAAGTATTTATAGGCTTTATCCATTTGACCACTATTCATCGCTTGAATTGATTTTTTATAATAATAGTCGCCTGTTGGAATGAACGATACGACATTCGTTTGCTTCTCTTTTTGACGTTTCTTTTCCAAAATATTTCCTCCGAAACAAGAAATAAGGAACGTATTATACGTTCCTTTTTACAGTAACTTATATTATACCATACAATAAGCGATATGCTGTTATTTCTCCTCGTGACGTTTTTCCAACACATGTAATACGTCAAAAACATTTACTTTTTGTTCTTGCAGTAAAACTAGTAAGTGGTAAATTAAATCAGCCGCTTCCCATTTTACTTCTTCTGCATCACGATTTTTTGCACCGATAACTACCTCTGTTGCTTCTTCCCCAACTTTTTTACAAATTTTATCGATGCCTTTATCGAATAAATATGTAGTATATGCACCCTCAGGCATATCTTGCTCACGCTTTTCAATGACTTTGACTAGCTCAGGGATAATACTAACCGAACCAACTTTTGCTTTTTCTTGCAGTACTGTCGTAAAGCAAGATGTTGTGCCATTGTGGCATGCGGGACCAGCAGGAAGTACTTCTACAACTAATGCATCGCCATCACAGTCTGCTTTAATGGACACTACTTTTTGTACGTTACCACTCGTCGCTCCTTTATGCCAAAGCGCTTCACGAGAACGTGAGTAAAACCAAGTTTCGCCTGATTCTAATGTTTTTTCTAATGATTCTTTATTCATATAAGCTACAGTTAATACTTCTTTTGTATTGGCATCTTGCACAACTGCTGTAACAAGACCTTTATCGTCAAATTTAATGTTCTCTATCATCTTACTGCCACTCCTTTTTCACGTAAGTATTGTTTTACTTGCGCTACACTCGTTTCTTTGTAATGGAAAATGGATGCTGCAAGTGCTGCATCTGCATCTATATCGTCCGCTAATACTTCGTAAAAATGTTCGGCATTCCCTGCACCACCACTTGCAATGACTGGGACTGTCACGGCCTGTCGTACAGCCTTCGTTAAAGCTAAATCAAAGCCAGATTTTTCACCGTCTTGATTCATACTTGTTAATAAAATCTCGCCAGCACCTAAGCGGACAGCTTCTTTTGCCCACTCTATTACTTGCCAAGATGTTTTGTTGCGACCACCGTGTGTATAGACCATCCACGTGCCGTCTTCTTCACTATAGCGCGCATCAATTGCAACAACAATACATTGTGCTCCGAAATAGTCAGAACCTTCTTTAATCAGCGCTGGGCGTTCTAAGGCAGAAGTATTAACAGATACTTTGTCAGCACCTGCGCGTAAAATACGCTTCATATCCTCTAACGAGCGAATACCGCCACCAACAGTAAATGGAATGGCTAGTGTCGCCGCAGTTTGGCGCACTACATCGACCATTGTGTCACGGCCTTCATGCGATGCTGAGATATCTAGGAAAACAAGCTCATCTGCACCTTGTTCATCATAAAACTTTGCAAGCTCTACCGGATCTCCTGCATCACGTAATGATACGAACTGTACACCTTTAACAACTCGTCCTTCCTTCACATCAAGACATGGAATAATACGTTTCGTTAGCACGCCGCCACCCCTTTTAACCATTGTTCTAATAAGTACACGCCTAACTCACCTGATTTTTCAGGATGGAATTGCATACCTGTGATCGAGCCTTTGGCAACAATCCCCGGGACTTCAATGCCATGGTAGTCAGCATAGGCCACTAGTTCTGTCGGTTCAATATTCGTCGCATAAAAAGAATGGACAAAATAAACGTGCTCGGCAGGTGTCTCGCCTTTGAGCCATGCTGGTCGATTCATCACAATTAATTCATTCCACCCCATATGAGGTACTCGATAAGACTGCTCCCCTTGAATGCCGCTAAAACGTTGAATGCTGCCTTTGAAGAAACCTAGTCCCTTCGTTGGTGTCACCTCTACGCTTTCCTCAAATAATAACTGCATGCCTAAACAAATACCGAGCAATGGTCGATTTTCTGCTTGTACCTTTTGTAAATAGCAATCTAATTTTGTTTCAGCTAAACGTTTCATAGCATCGGGAAAAGCGCCCACACCTGGCAGTAACAGGGCATCAGCTTCATCTAGTTCCTGTTCTTGTGCTGTTACAATGACTTCACAGCCAAGTCGTTTTAGTGCTTGTTCAACACTAAATAAATTACCCATCCCATAGTCAATAACACCTATTTTCACGTTAACAGCCCCTTTGTGGAAGGTACACCCTTAACGCGAGGATCAATTTCAACTGCCGCATCAATGGCACGAGCTAATGCTTTAAAAATAGCTTCGATAATGTGGTGTGTATTATGACCGTACGGTACGATAACGTGGACATTCATTCTTGCTTCAAGCGCAAATTTCCATAAAAACTCATGCACTAACTCCGTATCAAAAGTTCCTACTTTCTCTTTTAGTTCAGGCACACGATACTCTAAATGTGGACGATTTGAACAATCGACAACAACTTGTGCCAGTGCATCATCCATTGGTACAAAGGCATTACCATAACGTTTAATACCTTTCTTATCGCCGAGCGCTTGACGAATGGCTTGTCCTAATACAATGCCAAGGTCTTCCGTTGTATGGTGGTCGTCAATATGCGTATCACCATTCGCTTGAATTGTGCCATTAAATAGACCATGTTTAATAAATAAATCCAGCATGTGATCCATAAAGCCAACACCTGTTTGGATATCCGCCTTGCCCTCGCCATCTAACTCAATGGCAACTGAAATTTGTGTTTCATTTGTTTTGCGTTCTACCTTTGCGTAGCGTTTCTGTTCTGTCATCGTATTACTCCTTTTCCCATCCACGAGATTCTACAGCACGAGCATGGCCCTCTAAGCCTTCCATCCGAGCTAAGCGTGCAATTTTCGGGGCGTTCGTTGCCCAAGTTTTTTCAGTATAATAAACGATACTCGATTTTTTTACGAAGTCATCCACATTTAAGCCACTTGCAAAACGCGCTGTGCTGTTTGTTGGTAGCACATGGTTTGTGCCAGCAAAATAATCTCCAACAGGCTCGGAGCTATATCGACCGATGAAAATACCACCTGCATGGCGGACTTGCTCTGCCACCGCTTCGGCATTTTTGGTCACGATTTCTAAATGCTCAGGGGCTAATGAATTAATTGCCTCCACTGCATCTGACATCGTTTCAGCAATATAAATCGCGCCAAAATTTTCGATTGAGGCACGCGCTACTTCTTCACGTGGTAAAGTCGCTAATTGTTTTTCTACTTCCAGCGCCACATTGTGAGCAAGTTGCTCAGACGTTGTCACTAAAATGGCACAGGCCATCTTATCATGTTCTGCCTGTGATAATAGGTCTGCAGCTACCTCATCTGCAAAAGCTGTATCATCTGCGATTACGGCAATTTCACTTGGTCCAGCAATCATATCAATCGCGACCTCACCAAATACTTCGCGTTTAGCAAGTGCAACGTAAATATTACCTGGACCAGTTATTTTATCGACGGCTTGAATTGTTTCCGTTCCATAGGCAAGTGCTGCAATTGCCTGTGCCCCACCAATTTTATATACTTCTTCCACACCTAATATATGAGCGGCGGCAAGTACACCAGCAGGTAATTTCCCGTCACGCCCCGCAGGTGATGTGATAACAATTCGCTCAACACCCGCTACTTGAGCAGGAATAACGTTCATCAACACGGAAGAAGGATAGGCCGCTGTTCCTCCAGGAACGTAAAGACCTACTGCATCGAGTGCGGTAATCCGTTGCCCAAGCCAAGAGCCATCTGCTAATTCCAAACGATAGCCAGAACGTTTTTGTTGCTCATGATAAACGCGAATATTGTGGGCAGCTTCTGTTAAATCTGCAAATAATTGCGCGTCGATTGCCTCTACTCCCTCTTTAATCTCTGCTTTTGTAACACGTAAATTGTCTGGAGCAAAGCCATCCCATTTTTCTGTATATGTACGTATTGCGCTGTCACCTTGTGCTCGCACATCTGCCAATACTTGTCGTACAATTTTTAATTGTTCTTCGTTGCCACCTTCAAGTGGTCGTTTCAAGGAAATACCTTTTGCTAACTTTGTGATTTTCATGGAAAAAGTCTCCTTTAAATTTCTAGCTATTCGTGCAGTTCCTTTTCGCAACTTGCGTCTTTGCAATTATTACGATGAAACAACATTCATTAGTCGACACACTTCTTTAAACGTTTCACCAAATCGATTATGCGGTCACCTTTCATGCGGTAACTTACGGGATTGGCAATTAAGCGTGAGGAAACTTCTGTAATATACTCATACTCAACTAAGCCATTTTCTTTTAACGTACGTCCAGTCGATACGATATCCACAATACGATCTGCTAAACCAATCATTGGCGCAAGCTCAATCGACCCGTTTAATTCAATAATTTCTACTTGTTCGCCAATCCCTTTATAATACTTCATCGCAATGTTCGGATACTTCGTCGCAATGCGTGGTGCAAGTTCGTTCATCGTCGTATTCGGTAAGCCAGCTGAAGCAATATAGCAAGTACTTATTTTCAAATCAAGAAGCTCATGTACCACGCGCTGTTGCTCCAGTAAAACATCTTTTCCAGCAATTCCAATATCGGCTACACCGTGCTCAACATAAACAGGCACATCCATAGGTTTCGCTAGAATAAAACGAATTTTTTCTTCTGGGATTTCGATCATTAATTTACGCGACATTTCAACCTCTTCTGGTAAATTAAAGCCCGCTTCAATAAGCATTTGGTATGCCTCTTCAAAAATGCGCCCTTTCGGCATAGCAATGGTTAATTCATTCACCGCGAATTTCCTCCTGTCCAACAACAACTACCTTTGTAAAATGCGTTAAAAAGGCTGCTTCATCAACTAAACTACTTCTCAACTGTAAAGTCGCTTGTTTACCTGCTGCTCTTAAAGCCTCTATTTTTTCCAGAGCCTCTTCAAAATTTTCTTCTTCGAATAGCACCACAATGGCTTCTTCCTTGTCCGAAGCTTGTGCAGTAATCGTTTCTAATAATCTATCTACACGAATGCTAAAGCCTGTAGCACCGACCTTTGATCCAAATACTTCAAGCAAACCATCGTAACGTCCACCATTTCCTAATGGGAAACCACTGCCTGAAGCAAATACTTCAAATAACATACCTGTGTAATAGCTCATATGGCTTGAAAGAGTAAAATCAAACGCGACATACTGTGCAAGATCAGCGACTTCTAATAATTTTGCAAGTTGTTGCATATATTCTAATGCGTCATTTTTACGCACATATTTTTCAATATCACGAATTTCCTTTAAGGTCATTGCCTCTTCAATAAACTGTAACAATGCATCTGATTTTGTTTTTGGTAAATCAAATGATGCAACTGCCTCCTCAAAGCCTACATAATTACGTTGTACAAGCAGTGTACGCAGGACATCTTCTTGTTCGATGCTTTCTGTATAGTCCTGTAAAATACAATTCAAGACACCTGCATGTCCTATTGTGACTTTGAAATTTTCTAATCCAAATTGTTTTAATAACTCCATTGCTGTAACAATTACTTCTGCATCCGCAAACACGGAATGATCACCAATTAACTCAATACCCATTTGCTCAAATTCTGCGGGACGTCCACCTTCTGTTTCCTGTGCACGGAATACACTTGCAAAGTAAGCTAAGCGCAGCGGTATCATTTCTTTCAATAATTTTGAAGTGGCTACTCGAGCAATCGGTGTTGTCATATCAGGACGTAGAACGAGCGTGTTGCCCTGACTATCTACAAGCTTAAATAAATGCGCATCGGAAATTGCAGATGCTTTCCCTACCGTATCGAAATACTCTACTGTAGGCGTTTTGATAAATTCATAGCCTCTTGAGCGTAAAAAATTTCGACCTGTATGTCTTACAGCTTCTACTTTTTCATAAATTTGCGGAAATTTATCACGCATACCAAGTGGCTTTTCGAACATTTTAATCGACGACATGTGGACACTTCCTTACGTTTCACTTTAATTCACTAGAGTATTAGAGAATTAGAATATGAAAGTATTTTAACTCATTCCTTCAGTTCAGTCAATGTTTTACACATTAAATTCACAAATAATTTCAATACTTCTGTTAATTATACACCTATTTACACAAAGTGAAATGTTTATTGAGACTATTGCCTCACTTATGTAGGAGACATCAAAATGCGGACATTACTTTAAATTTAGCTGTTCTTGCTTTAAAAATATAATAATTGCAATCGAAATGAGTTGAAGGTTGCAGCCTTAGTGTACTGAGTAGAAAGGACCGCTGAAGCGTACAATAACGGCATAGCAAAAAAAGAGATTGGAACATTGCTAAAAAATTTAAAGAACAGAGGAAAGGTGTTCATAAATTTTCGCTATATGGAGAACTTAGCTATTCTTGCTTTTGCAATAAATTAGAAGTGTTCACTAGTTGTTGGTAGCGAAGGCGGTGACTCCTGCACAGAACGCGCACAACGTAAGACGCTGGCATTTTTGCGCGTTAGCGAGGGTTGTGGCTTACTGTGCTGAGCGGAAAGCACCGCCGTAGCGTACAATAACGCCATAGCAAAAAAGTGTTAGATTGATTTGCAGTCAATCTAACACTTTTCATCTTCTTTACTTTTTCGGCGTGCACCATTGGACAACTTCACTTCGTTTACGCTCCGCCATCTGTTCCGCAGTGTAAATAATTTGCATCGGATTGCCACCTGCTAGACAACCTGCTGGTACATCCTTATGTACGAGTGTTGCCGCAGACACAATAGCACCGTCTCCTATTGTCACTCCTGGTAAAATGGTTGAATTGGCACCAACCATTACTTCATTGCCAATATGGACATCTCCTAAACGATACTCTTCAATTAAATATTCATGCGCTAAAATTGTCGTATTAAAGCCAATCACTGTATTATTGCCGACATGAATACGTTCTGGGAACATCGTATCTGGCATGACCATTAAAGCGAAAGACGTTTGGTCACCAATCTTCATTTTTAAAAAAGTGCGATACAGCCAGTTCTTCACGCGTAAAAAAGGTGTGAAGCGTCCAATTTGAATGACAATGAAGCACTTCATCACCTTCCAAAAGGACACCGTATCATATACATTCCATAGCGAATTTGCTCCTTCGACACGATATCTTTCCGTTTTACGCGCCATGCCTTTACCCCTCTTTCACAATAGCAAGTAAATCTTTCATATGGTGCAATAGATATTCTGGATTAAACTGCTGTAAATATTGCTCCCCTTTAATTGACCATGCGACACCCGCAGCTCTTACACCCGCATTGTGTCCAGCTTCAATATCATGTGAATTATCACCAATCATAATGGCATCTTCCTTTGCGACACCAAGACGTGTAAGAGCAAGTAAAACTGGCTCTGGATCAGGCTTCACATGTTGGACATCATCAGTTCCCACGATCACCTCAAATAGATGACTAGCACCTAGGATCCTCAACCCTCGGTCAATCATCGCATTGCGCTTTGTTGAGACGATGGCTAATTTAATCCCCATTGACTTTAATTGCTCTAAAGTTGACACAACATCAGGAAACTCTGTGACAAGCTCATCATGATGCGGCTCATTCCAAGCGCGGTATTTTGCTATCATTTCATCTTCTTCTCCTGGCGTTAAAACACTAAATGTCTGTTTTAATGACGGACCCATGAATTTCAAGCAATCTTTTGGCGAATATTGCCCGGGAAATCTCTCTTCTAACACGTGCATAAATGATTGTATGATTAAGTCATTTGTATTTAATAGTGTACCATCAAAATCAAAAAGCAATGCCTTTACAGCCATACTTTCCACTCCTTACTTATTGTCCAAATATTTCACAGCAGGCTTTACCTTCAATCTGCGGTAAATAATTGCCGCAAGACCTATCACAATGCCGATAATGGAAACAACCTGAGCCGAACGCAAGTCTCCTACCAAATAAAGACTATCCGTACGTAAACCTTCTATATAGAAGCGACCAATTGAATACCATATTAAATAGCTAAAGAAAATTTCACCGCGATTTAGATTCACTTTACGTAATGCCAGTAATATTAATAAACCGATGAAGTTCCAAACAGACTCATATAAAAATGTAGGATGTACATATGTGCCTAGTTCTTCAATGTACATTTGATTAATAATCCAATCCGGTAGCATCAGGTTTTCTAAAAATGAACGTGACACTGGGCCGCCAAATGCTTCTTGATTCATAAAGTTGCCCCAACGACCAATAATTTGACCAATCAAAATACTTGGTGCTGCAATATCAGCTACTCGTAAAAAGCTTACCCCTTTTATCCGCGTAAATATGTAAGCCGTCGCAAATGCACCTAATAACGCACCATGAATCGCAATACCACCATTCCAAATTTCAATAATATTGCCTGGATTTTCACTATAATAATCCCAACGCATAGAAACATAATAGATGCGCGCACAAACGATGGAAATCGGCACTGCCCATAATAATAAGTCAGCTAGAAAATCCTCAGGTAATCCGCGTTTTACCGCCTCTCGTTGTCCAACAAAATATGCTAATATTATCCCCGACACAATTAAAAGTCCGTACCATCGTACAGGTATTGGCCCTAAATGAAAGGCGACCGGGTTAATGTCTAATAGTAATAAATCCATCTTATGCTCCTCTCAATATGTTACAATCCGTTTTCCATTAATCATCTAACTCATCTGATGAAGCAATGACTTCATCTAAGCGTCTTGAAAACTCTTCCGCTGCATTGACACCCATTTTCTTCAAACGGTAATTCATCGCCGCTACTTCGATGATTACAGATACATTTCGTCCAGGTCGTACTGGAATTGTGAGTTTTGTTAGTTCCGTATCAATGATTTTCATTTTTTCTTCTTCTAAACCTAAACGATCATAAACCTTGTCTGGATCCCATATTTCTAGCTCAATAATTAAGGTAATACGTTTATATGGTCGTACAGCACTTGCCCCAAACAGTGTCATGATATCGATAATACCAATACCTCGTATTTCCAATAAATGCTCTAACAGCGGTGGCGGACTCCCTATTAAAAAGTTCTCCGACTCTTGACGGATCTCCACACAATCATCTGCAACTAATCGATGCCCTTTTTTTACTAGTTCAAGAGCTGTTTCACTTTTCCCAACCCCGCTTTTTCCGATAATAAGCACACCGATGCCATATACATCGACTAACACACCATGTGCCGCTGTCATAGGTGCTAAACGTCCCTCTAAATAATTGGTTAACCTACTCGAAAATTTCGTTGTTGTCATGTGAGTTTTAAATACAGGTACATGCTTTTCGTTTGAAGCTTGAATAAGCTCATCTGGTACTTCTAAATCACGCGAAATAATAATAGCAGGCGTATCCTGTGAACATAGCAATCGCATACGCTCAAGTTTAACATTCGCTGGTAACATTTCAAAAAAGGAAAGCTCTGTTTTCCCTAGTAGCTGTACTCGATTAGCAGGATAATGCGTAAAATAACCAGCCATTTCAAGCCCCGGTCTAGATATATCACTTGTGGTAATTGTTCTTCCTATACCTTCCTCGCCGCCTAATAACTCTAGCTTAAATTTTTCCATTACATCTCTTGTCAATACTACGACCAATATTTGCAGCCTCCATTCAAACGAATTGAATATTGTTTTATTTTAGCATGCCTATGTATAAAAGAAATGAATTTACACTTGTGTGCATGATGATTAGTAACACTATTATACTTACTTCTAGTTAAAGGTTGTACATAACAAATGTAAAACTATCTCAGAAAGCTTATGCACATGATAAAAATAGAAAAACTAGCGGTCTCCAGAACCGCTAGTTTTTTTTCATTGTATTATTTTTGTGTAGCCAACCATTTTGCAACGGCTTCAGCATCTGCACCTTTAATAAGTCCAGCTGGCATAGCCCCACGACCATTGTTAATTACGTCTAAAATTTCTTGCTCAGATAAACGAGAACCTACATTGTTTAGTGCAGGTGTATTCCCCATACCTTGTAGCTCGCCACCGTGACAAGAAACACATGATTTCATTGCGATTGCTTTACCGTCTGGTTCAGCAGCAGTATCTTTGTTATCTGTAGCTGCTTTATCTCCGCCACCACCACATGCTGCTAAGAAAATCGCTGAACCGAACACTAATGTTAACATTGCTTTTTTCATTAGTACCCCTCCTAAGTAAATGAATATCTTTCCAAGCTATTATACCAAAATTATGCACGTTTGAAACCTTCACCTAACACCTCATAAGCATCAGAAACGATGACAAACGCTGATGGATCAACGTTTTTAATGAGTTGTTTCAGCTTTGTGAACTCTGTTTGATAGACAACGACCATTAAAACGGGTCGTGCTTCTCCTGTATAACCGCCAATTGCAGGTAACTTTGTCACACCACGATCAATTTCAGCATATATCGCATCACGCACTTCATCTTGTTTTAACGTAATAATATAAACCATTTTTGATTGACTAAAACCTAACTGGATAATATCAATCGTTTTCGTTGTGACATACAGTCCAATTAACGCATAGAGCCCTTTTTCTAAGTCAAAAACAATTGCCGCACTAATTGCGATAATTCCATCAATTAATAGTACACTTGTACCAAGCGATAATCCGGTATACTTTGTAATAATTTGGGCTAGTAAATCAGTGCCACCAGTAGAAGCATTCCCCTTAAAGACAAGTCCTATTCCTAAGCCTACAACAATTCCGCCAAAAAGCGCACCAAGTAAAGGATTATCTGTCCACGGCTCCCAGTGATTTGTCAATAACACAATCAACGGTAATGTTATTGTCCCAATAAAAGATTTGACGCCAAACTTTTTACCAAGTATTATTACTCCTGCTAGAAACAATGGGATATTAAATGCATATTGTACAAGGCCAGGATTCCAGCCAAATAAACCATGTAAAATGGTACTTATGCCACTAACTCCACCTGACGCTACTTGATTTGGTAGTAAAAAGACATTAAAACCTATTGCCACAACTGCGGCACCAACAATCACATAAACATATTCCACAATACTTGCCCTTACATCTTGTGTTTGATTCATTTCCTCACGCCCACTTCAACTATCAGATTTTTCTAAAGATGACGACATGATTATAGCAAATAGTTTTCACGTTGAGAACTTCATCTTGATAAAGAGAAAGTAGTTGGAATAAATGAGAAAAAGTGCTAGATTGATCCCAATCAATCTAACACTTTTTCTCAGCCATTGATGTCCGCTACAGGTGCACTTTCCGCACCATAAGGACACATACCTCTTCTTGCGTGTGGAATACCTTTTAGGAGTCGCCTCTTGCTACAACTCCTATAAGCTGTCGTTTTCCCTAATTATAATGATGTTTCTGCCCATTCTAGTGCTTCATTATATAAAAGATCAATACTTGCCATTTCAATATTAATTTGTGGTGCTAATTCTTCTAATCGTTGCCAATCTAATTTTCCAAGCGCAATACTAAATTCAAGATAAGGTGTCATCTCTGTTTGACCACCTAATATTGTTTCTGTAATCGCCTCTGAAAAAGGTAATTGTTGCAAAATAACATTCATCGGTCTTTGTAAGATCGCATCAATTAACGAAAACATCCCAACTAAAAAGTATTCAGAAAAGTTTTGCTTATAATTGCGTTTGGCTAATTTTTCACAAACCTTTGCTCTGAACAAAGATGTTTGCATCAACTCTTGAAAAAGATCTGTATCTGCCCTACCATCGAATTCACGCATAGCTAGTAAATAAATCCACTTGCGAAGATTTGCTAAGCCAAGTAATAAAATGGCTTGCTTAATGGAGCGTATTTTCGATTTTGAACGTTTACTAGAATTATTAATCATTTGTAATAATTTATACGTCAACGATATGTCCCGTTCAATATTTTCTGCTAACAGATGAACGTTCGGTTCTTCTTCCTTTAAGAGCGAAATTATATGAAAATATTGGATGGCATTTGCGGGAATATCCATCGCTTTAATGATTTGAGGTTGCTCAAAAAAGTAACCTTGAAAAAACTCATAGCCTGAATGCTTGGCGACTCTATATTGCTCTTGTGTTTCCACTTTTTCCGCAAGTAATTTAATATGAGGGAAATTTTCCTTTACCATATTTTCTATTTCCATTCTTTCAACTAAAGAAGATATTAAGAAATCCACTTTAATTAAATCAATATGCGGGAAAAGCGTATCATATATAGGTACATTTCCTTTTAAAATAAAATCATCTAACGCTATTTTAAACCCATGCGACTTCAGCTCAATGACACGCTTAACTAGATTTGGTGTTAGTGGTACATCTTCTAAAATCTCGATTACTACTTGCGAAGGATCTAAAAATTCATCGATTGAACTCATAAGCAAGTTTTCCGTAAAATTAACAAAACAAGGCTTACCTTTCGTTACCTCTTCAATACCAATTGATAAAAATGAGTTCACTAACACATCCACTGTTGCAGCATCTGAATCGACATCAGGAAATGAATTTACATTTTTGTTTCGATATAACAACTCATATGCAACGACCTGTTCGTGAAGATTAAAGATTGGCTGTCTTCCGATGAATACTTCCATTTCGTTGCCTCCAATTCACCATTTTCTAGTAATTATTATAGCACTTTTCATTACCTTACGCTTATTTTTTCAACACTATAATAAATTTTTCTTATTGAGAAACTAGCATTTACCTATATAATTTACATTTTATGACTAAAAAAGATAAAGCATTACTACTTTATGCATCTATATTAAAAATTTGCTTTTACTTTTTACTTGCTTACCTTGCGCAACATTTACTAAAAAGGGTGTTATACTGATTTTTCAAAAGTAACAGGTTGGACAATAGCATCCTACAGTTTTGCATTGTGATAGTAAATTTTTAAGATTTTATATTTCATATTGATGCCGGACACTATAGTTGAGATTTTTTAAAGTTAACATAGATTTTCCTCCTACCATGGAAATAGCAAAAAGCCCTACCACCAAAAATAGTGGTAGGGCTAGCCTGTGTAAATGATGCTTAACATAATTTTCTTTTAGTGTCAGCCTGCAAATGTTATCTGAGGCATCTTTTTATTTCCCACCAAATTTAGATTTAAAAGCGCCAATAACAGCTGGTATAACTGAGATAACTATGATTAAAATAAGCACTACTGAGAAGTTATCTTTAATAATTGGAATATTACCAAAGAAATATCCAAGGAGTGTACAGCTGAATACCCATAAAACAGCGCCTACAATGTTGTACAGTAAAAAGTAGCTATAATGCATCTTACTTGCCCCTGCAACAAACGGAATAAACGTACGAATGAAAGGCATGAAACGAGCAATTACAATTGTTTTGCCACCATGCGTGTTAAAAAATTTCTCCGCTGCTTCCATACGTTCTTTTTTAACAATCCGACCTAAAAAACTTTTCGGAGGAATCGATGTCCCAACTTTATGACCGATATGGTAATTCATTGTATCCCCTAAAATTGCTGCTGCCAAAAATACAGGAATTAGTATCCATAAGTCAAAGGCGCCCATTGCAGCTGTTAATGTACCACTTGCGAAAAGTAATGAGTCACCTGGTAAAAATGGGAAAATCACGACACCTGTTTCAACAAAGACAATGGCAAATAGAATAAGATAACTCCAATTACCAAAATCACGAATGATTTCTTCCAAATGCACATCAATATGCATTATAAAACTTATTAACTCTTGGATGAGTCCTATCATTGGTTTTGTATGCTCTCTTTCAATTTAATTTTTCTTAATAGCTTGGACGTTGTTGCGCACAAAAGGGTTCCAAAACGATACAACAAAGTATACAAGTTACTACTCCCCTACTATATGACAAGCCCTTTTAAAGTATGTAGAAGGATTACACATGACTGATTTTATCACTCCAGCTCAATGCACTCAACTTATTTCACCGTAAGTGCCAGACACCCAAACAATTCTGATAATTTAAAAGGCAGCTGTTCCAAAACCAACAGGCCCACCACAAATTTTTTTGTGGTGGGCCTGACTTATTAATTCGTTTATACTTTTTCTTTTAAAGTACGACGCAAAATTTTACCTGTTGTATTTTTGGGAAGCTCATCTAATATTTCCACAACTTTTGGCACTTTATATTTCACCATATGCTTTGCACAATATGCCAAAATATCATCTGTTGTCGTAGCCGCTACTTCCTTGAGTACGATATATGCATGTACTGCTTCACCAAAATTAGGGTCTGGGTAGCCAACAACTGCCGCCTCTACGATATTATCATGAGCAAATAGAACTTCCTCTACTTCTCTCGGATAAACATTATAACCGCCAACAATAATCATATCCTTTTTGCGATCGACGATATAGAAATAACCTTCGTCATCAACTTTTGCAAGATCCCCTGTGTAAAGCCAACCATCACGAATGGCCATCGCCGTTTCTTCAGGCATTTTATAATAGCCTTTCATGACATTTGGACCACGAACAACTAACTCACCAACTTCACCGACAGGAACATCTATACCATTAACATCGACCACTCTATTTTCAACGTTATTAATCGATGTACCGATAGAGCCAGCTTTTCGCTCACGGTCTAATGGATTGAAACATGTTACCGGTGAAGCTTCTGATAAACCATAGCCCTCTGATACACGTACATTAAATTTCTTCTCGAAATTATGTAATAGTGCAACAGGTAATGATGCGCCCCCTGAAATGGCTAAACGAATTGTTGAAAAATCTTCCGGTTTGCCTTCTGGTAATAAATACAAAAAGTTATACATCGTAGGCACACCCGCAAAGACAGTTGCCTGTTGCTCTCTCGCCAATGTGAAAATTTCACTTGGGCTAAAGCGAGGTGTAAGTAAAACGGTTGCTCCACTAATCAATGGTGCATTGACTACGACTGTTAATGCAAACACGTGGAAAACTGGTAATGTTGCAATAATTCGATCATTTGCTCGATACCCTAAATACGTTGAGACATCACGTGCATTTGAATAAACATTTCCGTGTGTCAGCATGGCACCTTTTGGATTGCCTGTTGTTCCCGAAGTGTATAATATAATAGCCGTATCATCTTGTGCGATGTCTACCGGTTCTAACGATCCAGTGGCACTTGCAACAATATGCGAAAATAAATGTGTTTTCGCTTTTGCCTCTTCCGATAAAGCCTCTATTTTTTCAGCTACATCTGCTGTTGTTTCACAAACGACAAATGTCACTACTTCTGGGAATGCCTGTACACCTACTTCTACTAATGGAAGCAATGCATCAAGTGCAATAACCGCCTTAACATCGCCATTTCGTAAAATATAAGATATCTCATCTGGCGTATAGATTGGATTCACAGGAATTGCTGTTGCTCCTAGACGCATCGTTGCATATAAAGCGATTAAATAATGTGGCGTGTTGCCGAGTAAAAACGCCACATGGTCCCCTTTTTGTACCCCTAAATCTTGTAACCCCTGTGCAAAGCGGCCAACTGTGTGCTCAAATTCCCCATATGAAGTATCTTTCCCCATAAAATGATACGCAATTTTTTCCGGCTGCTCTGCTGCTTGTTGACGGACACATGAAACTAAATTCAATTACACCATCCCCTTATCGTATAAAATGAATCGTTATTCAGTAATATTATATAAGAAATATATCTAAAAAACAATGAAACTTTTTATTTCGTGTCAATATTACCTTTAAAAAATTCACTTTTTTCTCTTTTGTACGTATTTTTAAGAACGGATATGGGAGATGTAACGCCAACGAATTAAGTAAAAATAGATAACCTGTATTAGGACAAAAAAGCCAAATGCAAAGAACACTTCTTTAACAATTGAAATATTAGCAATGTCCTTTAAAATGCCTTGTACCATAAAGAAAGCAAAGCCACTGTGCATCATAGCAACGCCCCACGGTAAGAAAAATTGTGGGAATAAATGACGGTTGACTAGCTTTTTTAACTCAATATCTGTTAAGCCCATGCGTTTTAACACATCAAATTTCCGCTTTTCTCGTTCAAGTGAGGTATGCAATTTAAAGTAAATAAAACTACCAGCAGCTAGTAAAAATACAGTGGCCACTAAAACACCAACTAATGTAAATAATGAGTAGGTAGCTAATATATAAGAATAATTTAATCCTGCATTTTCAAAATAAAATGGGCTATGCTTGCCCTTTTTTATACTATAAAAATATTCCGTTGAGGCATCATCCACTATGTCCTTGCCAATTTCCTTCGTCTCCATCCACTGTGGAATATCGAATGTAAATAAATGATAGACGGGTTGCAAAGCGTTCTTACTAGTAATCGGCTTTACAAGCTTCCCAAAGTCTTCATCACTGATCACAATCGAGTTTACACTAACAATGGAACCTGGGAATACGATTTTAGGATATACACTATCAATGGTAATTGGAATTTCGTTTTCTTCTAAAATTGTATGGACTACTATATTTTTAAGTTTCTTCAAAGACTCTTCGGAATATGGTATAAACACTGCTTCACCAGACGCCAAATCAATTAACGGATAGTTAAAAGAAGACAACAAAACATTCATATCAGATTCGCGGAATACTTCCACCTCATTATGTGTAAAGGAGGATGTTTGCTTGACAACAAGAAAACGGGATAAATGATAGGATAAACCCTTGTCTTCTAACTGCATACGCAAAGAATTGATATGCTCAGCCTCAAACGGATTATTAATATCTCCTTTATAAATAAGCCCTAATGGATTTAATCGGTCATATTGCGTCGTATAAGAAGACATTGTAGCTAAAACACCGACTGATAAAAACGCCAGTGTCGAAACCATTGTAACAACGAAGAACATTTTCACATTATCCATCATAATATGTGTCTGCTCGGCTAAAGATAATAAGCGATAACGTCGCCAATGAAATTTACGTTTCCCACGAGCAATTTCTAAAAAGAACGGTACTGAATCACTAAAAAAATAATACGTTCCAAATGTTGCCGAGAAAGGAATCAATAAAGTTAAACCTATCATCGTCGTATGGGAAACAATAACTGCCAATGCATACGTTGCTAAAATCAAAATAACACCATATGTTGCGCGAATCTTTGAATAACTAGCCACACTAGTTAAATAATCATTCCCTTTGATTAAATCTCGCAATTTTCTCTCACGTGTAAAATATACGCTAATAAACGAAATAACCACAAAAGCACTTGTGAAGACGCCTATCGTAAGTAAAAAAGGTTGCCAAGATACATAGAGCGGTAAATTCTCTAAATGTAAAATTTCTCGAACAATCATAAAGAAAAACTTTGAAAATGAGAAGCCAAAAATAATGCCCACAATAATCGAACCAGAGCCAATAATCATCGTTTCTAAAAAGACAAGTTTGTTCATTTGGCGCTTTTCCATCCCAAGATGCAATAATATAGCGAACTCATGGGATCTCGCCTCTAAAAAGGCACTCATGGAATAATATAAAAAGAACAAAGTAAAGAGGACAAGTACGATTTCTGCACCAATCATGCCGACTAACGATACTTCTCCTAAAATACCTCGTTCAATATCTGGATGAAACATCAGCATTGAATAGATAAAAAATACAGCCACAGAAAAAAAGCTTGCCATAAAAAAGGCACCGTAAATACGGCTGTTCCGTACGACATTACGGTAAGCGAATTGTCGAAAGGTCACCTACTTGCCCTCCTCCTAGTAAGCTCAATACATTTAAAATTCGTTGGAAAAACATTTGACGTCGATCATCACGATAAATCTCATTGAAAAATTCCCCATCCTTAATAAAGAGCACACGATCACAATAACTTGCGGCGATTGGATCATGTGTCACCATCACGATTGTCGTTTGTTTTTCTTTATTAATTTTTGTTAATAGTTCAAGGACATCACGCGAGGAATTCGAATCTAAATTCCCTGTTGGTTCATCAGCTAAAATAAGGCTCGGATTGTGAATCAGCGCCCGTCCAATGGCGGTTCTCTGTGCTTGTCCACCTGAAATTTCATTGGGACGTTTATGCAAAAAGGACGTTAAATCAAGCTTTTCTACAATACCTGCAAGACGCTCCTCCATTACTTCTAACGGCTGCTGATCGAGCGTTAACGGCAATACAATATTTTCTTCAACCGTAAGCATATGCAATAAATTAAAATCCTGAAATACAAAGCCGAGTTGTCTTCTTCTAAAATAAGCAAGCTCAGTAGCATTTAGCTTATGCGGGTTCATGCCATCTAAAATGATTTCCCCACTCGTTGGTTCATCAATTGTAGAAATCAAATTTAATAATGTCGTCTTGCCGCTTCCTGATGGACCCATTACTGCTAAAAACTCGCCTTGTTCAACTTCAAAGCTTAATTGATTGAGTGCACGATGCGTCACCTTGCCCTCATATACTTTCGTAACATCCTTTATTTCTAAAATAGGCATACTTTGTTCACCTTATTTCTCGATTAATTCCATAGATTTTGGTAAAAGCCAATTGAATACCACCTCAAAGCCAATTTGAAAGTGCGGTTCTCTTACGGCTGAAGCATTCTTTCCTTCTTCTTGCACTAGACTAAAGCAATGTTCTCCAACTACGACATCCCATGCATCTAACTCACCTTCAATTATTTCACCATAAACTGAATAGTGCCCACTATACATCACTTGCTCGCCTTCAACTGGAAAAGCATTTAGGAGACTTGGTTTATGTAAGTTTAGCCCAAGTGCATCGCAAAAATGCACAACTTCATCTTGCAGTAAGAAGCTAGCCTGACGGAAATTTTCACAAAACAAACAGTCACAAAGTTCTGTGTGTGACGCGTACAACTCCTTCGTTTTTTCTAATTCAATATTTAATACCCAGTCTTCAATCCGTACTTCTCCCATTTCTGCTCCCCCTAATTTGTAAATGTCACGGTGACAATCGTACCTTTTCCTACTTCTGATGTAATGTCCAATTGATGCCCTAATTTTCCGCAGATTTCCTTTGCTAAATACAAACCCATACCTGTGGATTCCCCAGTTTTACGCCCATTTTCACCCGTAAAAAAAGCTTTGGTCACACGTGAAAGGTCAGAAGCAGGAATACCAATTCCTTCATCACAAATCGCTAACTGAATATGATCATCTTGTTTAATGGCAGACATTACGATTTTTTTATTCTCTTCAAATGTATATTTCACTGCATTTGTTACAAATTGCCCGATGATAAATCGAAGCCACTTTGAATCACTTGCTACGATAATGTCGTCCTCAATATGGATTTCCGGAAAAACACGATTCGTAATAAATAAACGTTTATTTTCATTAACAGTTGCAGTGACAATTGTTTTTAACGGAATTTGTTCGACTTGCATATCCTCTTCAAAGTTCTCTAGACGTGCGTTAACAAGCACCATATCCAATCCTCTACGTAAACGATCTATTTCTTCTTGCACATTCTTTTTATCAAGAGGGCGTTCATCCTGCAATAGCATCTCAATGACAGAAATAGGCGTTTTCATTTGATGTACCCATTGATTCATAAATTGATCGTGGCGCTTTTGGCTAGCATACAAGGAATGAAGCTCATGCTGATACAGTCGGTACAGTTCATGCATATATTTTTCTACTTGCACCGCTTCTGGTGTCTTGGCATTTTTTTGTAACACATCTTCCATTGATTTTGGAAGATGTAATATTTTACCCAAATAACTTTGGCGCATTAAATAACGAATAAGTAAAAAAGAGCATAGTAATACTAAGCTAATACTTACAGAATAAATAGCCGTATCGACGTTACGAAAGCCATCAAGCCAGTACAACACCATAATAAAACCGACTAAAATCAGTTGAAAAATAAAAAATGTTGCATAATCACGTAAAAATAATTTCCAGCCCATTACAACTCACCCGCACTTAATATAAAACGATAGCCTGCTCCACGAACCGTCTCAATTGTTGAGGCAATATGATAATCGGCTAGCTTCTTGCGAACACGTGTCATGTTCACATTTAACGTATTTTCATCGACAAATGCTTGATCGTCCCATAGCTCCTCTAGCAGTTGCTCACGTGTTACTACTTTGGGTGCATGGCCCATTAACAATTCTAAAATAATACATTCTTTTTTCTGTAATGGAATTTCTAAATCATTTTTGTGCAGCTCCATACGCTCTAAATGCAGTACAAGCTGTCCTTGTTTAATCGTCCGTTCTTCTTGTCTAGCGGCATATTCTCCATATGTACGACGCAAGTGACTACGGATTTTAGCGAGAACGATTTCGTAATTAAATGGCTTAGTAATAAAATCGTCACCCCCATTTTCAAGCGCAAAAATTTGATCCATTTCGCCAGAGCGCGCTGAAATGAAAATGATAGGACATGTTGTATGTTGACGTAGCTGACGACACCAATAATAGCCGTCATACGCAGGTAAATTTATATCAAGCAATACCATATGTGGATTAAAGGCTGTAAATTCTTCTATTAAGTGTTCAAATTCTTGAATCGTTTCCACTTCGTATTGATATTTTCTCAGTGTTTCTGCAAGCAATGATGCAATTTTCACATCATCCTCGACAATAAATATTCGATGCTTCTCCATAATGACACTCCTTTCTATCATATATTGTACCAAAAAAAGGCTACGCGCCCTAATTGCGCGTGCCCTATTTATTGTGAATATATTGGTAACTTCAAGTTCAACGGTTCCATCATGTTTAGACTTTAATTTTTCCACAGCATAACCGCTTACATTATACGCCAAGTTAGGCTAAAATATCTTTTTTAGGAAAAGGCATTCGCCAACTATTTTTTGTCTACTGTTAATAAATTAATTGTAAAAACTCTTCTGTAGAAATGCCGCCAAAGTATGTTGGGATATTGATATCCGCTAATGACATCGCAATCGCAGCACGATCATAGTTTGTACCAACTAAGCGTTGCTCAACATCTGCAATATCGCCTACACCGAAGAAATCACCGAATATATGTGCTTCTTCAATCACACCATGATTCACTTCTAAGCGAATGTCAATCCCGCCTGAAGGGAAACGATGTGTTTTTTGAATATTAAAGCGAGGGGATTTCCCGTAGTTCCATTCCCAAGTTTGATAGCGTTCAGCAGATAATTGATGAATATTTGCCCAGTCTTCTTCTGAAAGCTCATGATAGCGAATGTTTTCTTCTCCACCGAAAATAGATTTTAAAATTTCTAAGCGGAATGCTTCAACGGTCATTTTATCCTTTAAAAACTCAGAAATATTTGCTACACGTGAACGAATGGATTTAATACCCTTTGATTCAATTTTATCTTTCTTTACTTTCAATGCAGATACAACTGCATCTATTTCTGTATCAAACAGTAATGTCCCATGACTAAACATGCGACCTTTAGTAGAAAACTGCGCGTTACCAGATACTTTACGCCCTTCAGCTAAAATATCATTACGACCCGATAACTCCGCATTTACGCCCATTTTTGCAAGCGCATCGACAACTGGCTGTGTGAATTTTTTATAATTCATAAAGCTATCGCCATCGTCCTTCGTAATAAAGCTAAAGTTCAAGTTTCCAAGGTCATGATACACCGCACCTCCACCAGAAAGGCGGCGCACAACAATGATACCATTATCTTCAACATAATCTGTATTAATCTCTTCAATCGTATTTTGGTTCTTCCCAATAATAATAGATGGCTGATTTATGTAAAATAACAGCACCGGTTCCTTCTCTACATCCATTGTCTTTAGTAAATACTCCTCAATGGCAAGGTTAATGCGTGGATCATGAATCCCTTTATTATCAACGAAAATCATAGTCGTTTCCTCCTTCACAAAATATCCATATTTTATTTTAACGTAAATTAGGCATTTTGTGTTGACGAAACGCATCTGTTATAATACACTAGAAAATAATAAAACAGTAATAGTACAGATGAACTTAAAGGAGGAGTCCACAATGTTAGAAAACGTAGTTGAATTTTTCAAGAACTTACCTGCAAAACAATGCACAGAATGCGGTGAAAAGATCGAAGAACAAAGCGAATGCTACAGCAACACTTGTGAAAAATGTAACTGCCTATAAGCATTTGCCTATGCTGTAACGTCATTTCGTGCCCCACACGAACTAATAATGACACCACTCATCATACATTTATGATGAACCATTAATTAAATCTCTTACACTTACACAAAACAGCAGCTGATACGCTCATATCAGCTGCTGTTTTACATTTAAAATGAAATTGTTTGAGTGACTGGCACTTTGCATATGCGCCAGCCATGACATTAGGGCGGGAACAGCGCAAGTTGTAAGACGCAACAAACCGCGCGACAGCGAGGGTTGTGGCTTACACTGTGCCCGCGGAAAGCGAAGTGGATTTTTACGATTTAGGAGCCTATATTATGCTAGGTACTAAATTGTTTGAGTGACTGGCACTAAAAAAACACCCACCAAGTAAATGATGGGTGCAAAGTGTTTTTAATCTTCCGCTACTTTTGAGTAACGTTTTGTGTGTAATAACATGAAATAACCAAAAGTAATGACTAAGAACACAATTAGGTAGCCAAATAACATACCATAGTTTTGCCATAAATACGTCATGTCGCCTGTTGAGATGCTTGCTTTAAATGCTTGAACAGTATATGTCATTGGCAATAATTTATTGAATACTTGCAATGGTGACGGAATCAGTTCAAGTGGGAATGTACCCGCGCTTGTTGTAAGTTGTAAAATCAGTACAACAATGGCAATGAAACGACCTGGATCACCGAAAATAGAAACTAACATTTGAATTAAAGCTAGGAACACATAACTTGTTAGTAACGCCGTTAGTACAAAGTAACCTAAATTTTGTACTTCAAGACCTAAGCCCCATTTTACAATGGCTACTGTTAATAATGTTTGCACTAAACCTACGAATGCAAGGACTGTCACTTTACTTGTAAACCATGATGCGCCATTTTTCGGACGAATTGCAGGTTCTACAAGTGGGAATACGATTGAAATTAGCAGTGCTCCAACAAATAATCCAAGTGAAATAAAGTAAGGTGCGAAACCTGTACCATAGTTTGGAACATGGTTGATTGATTCTTTTTCTACTTCAACCGGACTACCGACCATATCATATGTGTCATTATTTGCATGTACTTCGTTTGCTTTTTCACTAGCTTCACCTAATTTGCTAGATAGTGTCGCTGTACCATCGGCAAGTTCAGTTGACCCATCAGCAAGTGTTGCAGAGCCTTCTGCTAACTCGCCAGATTTTGAAGCAAGTGTTGAAGTACCTTTATTCAATGTTGTTGTACCACTCGCTAAGTCATTTAATCCTGAAGCTAATGTTTGTGAACCAGCAACAGCTGTGTTTACACCTGCATGTAATTCACCTAGTTTACTAGCAAGAGTGGCGTTACCAGCTTGAAGGCTTTGTGCACCTTGAACTAGTTCATTGCTTTTTGCTGCTAATGCATTTGCACCAGCTAAAACATCTTTTTGACCTGCAGCAATTTGTGATGCACCACCGCTAACTTGGTTAGCACCAGCTTGTAATTTTTCAGTACCTGCTGCTAATGCATTTAAACCATTGTGCACATTGGTACTACCAGCTTGTAGCTCAGCTAACGTTTGCTTTAAAGCAGCGGCTTGCTCTGCTGGCATTGCATCAATTGTACTTTTTAACTGTGCTGTTAGAGCCGCAATACCCGCTTCTACTTGTGCAGAACCATTAGATAACTGATTTGCTGAACTGTTTAGCTTACCAGCATTTTCAGCAACAGATGTTGCACCAGCAATAATTTGCTGTTGTTTTTCAGTTATTGTTGTAAGGCCTGCTTCTACTTTCGCTACACCTTGTGTGTATTGAGATAGACCTTGTTGAAGACTTGTTGCACCTGCAGCTGCCTGCTGTGCACCTTGCTGTAACTGCACTGTACCATTTTCTAATTTCACAAGACCAGTTGATAAGTCGTTAGCACCATTAGCTGCTTGCGCTGCACCTTTGGTAATTTTATCAGTACCATCAGAAAGTTCAATTGTGCTAGAAGCTAACTGTTCTAAATATCCTTTTAAATCTTTCGCTCCATTTGCTACTTTTTTAGCGCCTTCGTCTAACTTAACAGAACCATCAGCTGCTTCTGTAAAGCCATCTCCTAATGTAGCAATAGAATCAAATAATTTCTCTGCATATGTAGCAGAAACTTGCGTATTTACTTCCGCACGAATGCGATCCATTGCTGTTTCGCCAATTTGTGCTCCTAAGAAGTTCAAGCCTTCATTCGGAATATAATTCATGACTAATTTAGAAGGTTTGTCATCAAGTAAAGTTGTAGCATGCTCTGAGAAATTTGTTGGGATTTCTAAAATCATGTAATAGTCTCGACCATTTAATCCTTTTTCCGCTTCTTCTTTTGACACTTCTATAAAGTCAAATTGCTTACTATCGACGAGTTTATCGACTAAGGTATCTCCTAAGTCTAACTTCACTCCATCCATTTCTGCACCCTTATCATCATTAACAATCGCTACCGGTAAATTAGACATGCCTGCATATGGATCCCAAAACGCCCATAAAAACATGCCTGCATACATGACCGGAATAAATAGAACAGCGATTATTGAAACAAGCATTTTTCTTGTTTTAAGGATTTTCAGCCATTCAGCTTTAATCATATTTTTTCTCACTCCTATACTAATTGACCGAAAACGTCATTTGGTCATTTTACTGCAAAAAAATCGCAAACTTCATCATGTGTAAAATTTGTAGATTTTTTCTTAAAGAACGAGCCCTCGAAAGATTGTCTCCTTAAAAAGATTTAGTATCTTCTCTTCTGGAATCATGTCGCCATGTAGCTCATGCCAATCTACTACGAACGCTAAATACGCTTTTAATAACAGGTAGCTTACTAACTCCGCATCACAATCTCGAATTTCACCTTTATCAATTCGTCGTTGAATTAATGTTGCCATATAAGATAATATTTCAGACTCAATGCGAATTAGAACTTGTTTGACCGCTGGCGTACGTAATTCTTTTTCTTCTTCTATTAACTTCGCAAATAAAAGATGCTTCTCACGGAACTGTAGCATTTTCATCAAAGCATGATGCGCATTATCCATAAAGCTTGCTGATACATCCAACACTGCATCCGCTTCCGCCTTCATCTCACGTACAAGTGACATCGCAATCTCTTGAAATAAAATTTCTTTATTTGCAAAGAATGTATAAATCGTTCCTTTACCGACATTCGCAATTTTCGCCACTTGTTCCATCGTCGTTGCCTTGTAGCCAAACAACGTAAATGATTTTGCAGCTGCTTCAATAATTTCCTGCCTACGATCCATTTGTGACATCCTTTCCTGTTAAGTTATGTACACCTTTTGTACACTGAAATTAAATAATGACCAGAAAACCATTTCGGTCATCTGGTCATTATAATATTCCTATTTTAAAAATAATGCAAGCTTTTAATGATGATTTTTTTCATTTTCTTGTTGCTCTGTGTCCTCTGATGAATCTGTACCCTGATTTGGCATGCTCATATTGGCTTTTTCATCTTCTTGAATTACTTTTGTCATATCAGGTGTACCAGCAGTAATTTGCTGTTTCGGCATATTATGAATGCCATTAGCTGTAGTATGAGCAAACATATAATATACGCCGTCATGATCGAATGTTGTCTGAGCTTTATAGACGCCATCTTTCTCTAATTTACCTTCTAACATTTGACCTTCATCGCGTTTACCTGATTCCCACACTTCGAATTCTACGATTGCATCATCAATATTTTCTTTACCTTGGGTAACGTGAGCAGCTAGCTCTATCGGAGCATTTATTGCTACTTCTTTTGACGTTAAAATTTCTACTTCCAACATTTGAGGCTCCTCTAATGTGGAAGTTGTAGCTGGTTCTTTCTTTTCCCCACACCCAACTAATAATGCGGGTACAGCTAACAATGTCAAAATCCATTTCTTCATGTTCTATTCCTCCATTAACGGCATCGTAATCTTTACTTTTGTACCTTTATCTAATTCACTTTCAATTTCAATTTTACCATGTAACTGCTTTAATAATTGTTCCACTATAGATAGACCTAAGCCACTGCCACCATCTGCACGACTACGCGCTTTATTAACACGATAGAAACGCTCTGTCACATGCGATAAATCTTCCAGCGGTATACCGATGCCATCATCCTTTATCGTAATAAGTGCATTTCCATTATTTTCAACTGCCACAATGTCCACTTTTGACTGTTCATAAGAGTAATTAATAGCATTTTCGATAATGTTAATAAATATTTGCTTAAGCTTCACTTCATCCGCTTTGACAATTAGTTCATCATCTACATTAAGATGCAACGTAATATTCTTTTTTTGAGCTTGATGCATTAAAATTTTTCGTACTTCTCGTAATGTTTCTGCAAGTGGAATCGGATAAAGGGCAATATCCTTCTGTTCGTTTTCCATCCGAGCAAGTTGAAGAAGCTCATTTGTTAAACGTTCCATACGATTTGCTTCTCGCACGATCAACTGAATAGTCTCTTGTTTTTGCTCTTCTGCAATAATACCATTTTGCATTGCTTCACTATACCCTTTTACATAGCTAATAGGTGTTCGTAATTCATGAGAAACAGTTGCTAAAAATGTTTTTTGTACTTCATCTTCACGTTGTATAGCCTCCGCCATACCGTTAAAAGTGCTGGATAGTTTACCTATTTCATCACTAGATTTAACCGGCACTCGTGTTTCATAATGACCATACGACATTTGCTCCACCGCTATTTGTAAGTTATTTAATGGACGCATAATACGTTGAATACCTTTATATACAAAGAAGCTCATCACAATCAAAAAGACAAATGCGCTCAAAAATAAGAAAATGACTTCTTGACTTGCTAACTCACTGATTTTTGCTAATGGGAAGTAAATATAAATAATGCCCTCTAACCTGTTTTGATCTACTAAAGGCAATACAACTGAAATAAGTTGTCGATCGAACCGAGGCTCATAGCCAATCTTTTGCACATAATTACCTTCTAGCAATTGTTCTCGTTCTTCTGCACCTATCAATGTTTCATAATCAATATCAAACGGAACACATGCACTAAGCTCACGTGGATTTCTAACAGCAAAAATATTTAAATTAGAATAATTATTATAATGTTCAATATCAGCAATAAATTCATCTGTCACTTTGCCACTCGTATACATTGTTTGTAACTTTGTACCGACCTCGATCATCATGCTTTCTGTATCTTCCACATAAAGCTGTTCATATAAAAAATCAGTCAGTACGTACATAAAAACAACTGTAATAATCAAAAATGCAAATATTAGTAGCCAAATACGTGTGGAAATCTTTTTCATTCGCCAGGGTCAAAGCGGTAGCCGACTCCCCAAACGGTTTGAATATACCCTGCCGCTTCCTTTCCAAGCTTCAAGCGTAATGTTTTTATATGGGTATCAACCGTTCTTGTTCCCCCTAAATAATCTATATCCCAAATACGCTCTAACAATTGTTCACGTGAATAGGCATTGCCTGGATTTTTCATAAATAAATGTAATAATTCAAATTCCTTTAAAGTTAACGGGATTACTTTCCCTTCAACTGAAACTTTCCGAGAAATCTCATCTAATTTAATGGACCCAAAGACAACAATTTTTTGCTGCAAATCGGTTATATTAGAACCGCTTCTTCTTAATACAGCATGCATTCGTGCCACCAGTTCATCATTTGTAAACGGCTTTACGATATAATCATCTCCACCGAGTGTCAGCCCCTTTACTTTATCCTCATTCGCATCTCGTGCCGTTAAAAAAATTACAGGAACATTCGACATCGCACGAATACTTTGACAAACTGTAAAACCATCTTCATGTGGCATCATTACATCTAATAGAACTAAGTCGATTTTTTCCCGCACAATAATATCGTACGCCTCCGTTCCATTTGCAGCTGTAAAGGTCTCGAACTTGGAATTATTGAGCATCATCTCGATTAAATTACGCATATCTTGCTCATCATCAACAATTAATACTGTTGTCACTTTTCTTCCTCCCTTACTAACAGTTGAAATGCACCTTTACCAACATCAACTGTTTTTTGTACCTGACCGTCTTTTATAAAATATAATGTGTGGTCGTCATAGCCAGCTACAACAATATGATTATTAAACTGATTTACAACAAATGGGTTGGCCCCTACCTCTTTATGCCATTTCACTGTACCATTAAAATCAACGACATATAATTCATTATGACCATGGCTGACCACTAACACATTATCTTTCGTCTTTGTTAAACCTACTGGCATTAAAGGCATTTCTATTTCACCATGAACAGCACCTGTTGTAAGATCATAACGTTTCACCGAACTATTCGGTTTGCTTCCTTCACCGTGTCCACCAATCCATAACTCATTTGTCTCTTCAATAATGACAATACCATGTGACGATTTTTCTATTGGCCACTGTTGTTCTATCGTTAAATCTTTAATGGATAACACTGATAGTTTCGTGTCTTTATAGTTCACCACATAAAGCTTATCTTTATACGTTGCCATCGACATCGGATAATTGCCAAGCCGCTGTGAAGCAAGTTCATTTCCTTCCACATCAAAGCTTGTCACTGTATTCATCTTACTATTCGTAACAAAAAATTGTTTGAACTTCGGCGCATAATACACATTGGTCGTGCCAATATCTACTTTTTTTGAATAGAGCTTTTTACCTGTTGAAAGTGCAAAAACATCTATTTCATCTAATTGATGACCATATAGTAAAATTTGGTCCTTATCGAGGAGTATTGCGCCTGTATACGCTTTGTCAAATGTCCAAGATGCAAAAACTCCACCCTGATCATCAATAAAATCAAGCGATGGTTCTTGAATATTGAGAGACGCTATAAAATGCTGATTACGTTCAATTGGCTCAAAAGATTTCTCTGTACACCCTGCTAACCAAATAATTTGTATAAAAGAAAAAATGAAGAATGCCCATTTTTTCAAAATCATCACCTCTGCCCTCTAACTATACTTCACATTTGTGAAATCTGCGTGAAACTTGAAAGGTAAATTTATGACACATTCCCAGCCGATAACAGCGCGTCTTTACTATCAATAGCAAAAGACTTAAGCATCGCAAAAATGCCTATTAACACATATACTACAAAGATTATCGTAAGGAGGAATCACATTATGGTAACCATTAGTTTATGTATGATTGTGAAAAATGAAGAAGATGTCATTGCCAGATGTCTTGAATCAGTAAAAGATTTAGTGGATGAAATAAATATAGTTGATACTGGCTCCAGCGACAATACAAAGAAAATTGTAAAACAGTTTACTGATCGTATTTTTGAATTTGAGTGGGTGCATCATTTTGCCCAAGCGCGAAATTTTTCATTCCAACAAGCTACACAGGACTATATTCTTTGGTTAGACGCTGATGATGTGTTATTGGCGGAAGATCAGGAGAAATTTAAAGCCTTAAAGGAATCTTTAGCCCCTGAAATTGATGCTGTCTCGATGAATTACTATTTAAGCTTTGATGCTGAAGGAAAAGTGAACTCTCTTTTAAGAAGATATCGATTAGTTAAAAGAGATAAGCAATTTCAATGGATTGGTGCAGTTCATGAATATTTAGAGGTTAGTGGACATCTTTACGAAAGTGATGTCGCTATTAGCCACTTACCACTTCATCATGACCACCAGCGGAATATTACCATTTATAGAAAACTCCTTCAATCAGGTGAAGCATTAACTCCACGTGACACATTTTATTATGCCAATGAATTACTAGATCATAATGAAATTGAGGATGCAATCTTTTACTATGAACTTTTTTTAACATCAAAACGTGGTTGGGTAGAAGATAATATTCAATCCTGTTTTAAACTAGCAGATTGTTACTCGACTTTAAATGATAAAGAAAATAATGTAAGTTCTATTTTAAGAAGCTTTGAATATGACATCCCACGTCCAGAGGCATGCTGTAGGCTTGGCCATCATTTTATGGAGCAAGGGAAAAATCAGGAGGCAATCTTTTGGTATGAACAAGCATTGACAATAAAAACAAAACCAAACGCTCCATTTCTAAATACAACTTTTACCACGTGGTTACCTCATATACAACTTTGCGTCCTCTATGACCGTTTACAACAATACGAATTAGCCAATACCCATAATGAATTGGCACGAGGCTACTTACCGAACGATGAAAAAATCTTACACAACAAAACTTACTTTGAGCAATTGTTAAAAAAGATGAATGACAACGCTTAGATTACTATTAAACTTTATGAAAATCAGGAAATGCAATTCTTATAAGAAAGTCTTCTTTCTCTCCTAAGCTTCTTCCCCTATAAGATCATAGTGATTAGCTAGTACACAATTTATAATGCTTATATGAATAAGCAAAGTAGTTAACCGTCCACTTCCTCTATCATTTTTATGAATAGGATATTTGAGAGAGGAGGTGAATAAATGAATTTCCACGACTTTATTTTAAATAACATTTGCAAGAGATGTAATAGTTATCCATGCCGTTGCATTAATAGACCAGAGCAAAACTGTTCTATTTGGCCTGTTAAACCTACTGGTACAACAGGGACGACTGGACCGACCGGACCTACTGGCGCAACGGGGGCTACTGGGGCTACTGGGGCTACTGGGGCCACTGGCGCGACGGGCATCACTGGTGCTACAGGCGATATTGGGCCAACAGGACCTCCGGGTGCGATGGGCATCACTGGTGCTACAGGCGACACCGGGCCAACAGGACCTACGGGCGCGATGGGCATCACTGGTACTACAGGTGACATCGGGCCGACCGGACCTACGGGCGCGACTGGCATCACGGGCGCTACAGGCGATATCGGGCCGACCGGACCTACGGGTGTGACGGGCATCACGGGCGCGACAGGCGATATTGGGCCAATCGGACCTACGGGCGTGACGGGCATCACGGGCGCTATCGGACCTGCTGGGGCCACTGGACCTACGGGTGCGACGGGCATCACGGGCGCTACAGGCGATATTGGGCCAATCGGACCTACGGGCGCGACGGGCATCACTGGCGCTACAGGCGACATCGGGCCGACCGGACCTACGGGTGCGACGGGAGCGACGGGCATCACTGGCACTACCGGCGATATCGGGCCGACCGGACCTACGGGCGCGACGGGCATCACTGGCGCTACAGGCGATATTGGGCCGACCGGACCTACGGGTGCGACGGGCATCACGGGCGCTACAGGCGATATTGGGCCAATCGGACCTACTGGTGCGACGGGTATCACTGGCGCTACCGGCGCTATTGGACCAACAGGACCTACTGGTGCGACAGGTGCTATTGGACCAACAGGACCTACTGGTGCAACCGGCGCGACAGGTGCTATTGGACCAACAGGACCTACTGGTGCAACCGGCGCGACAGGTGCTATTGGACCAACAGGACCTACTGGTGCAACCGGCGCGACAGGTGCTATCGGACCGACGGGACCTACTGGTGCAACAGGGCCAACAGGACCTACTGGGCCAGCTTTTACAGAAGGCTTCTCTGCATTTTTAAATACTCTAGCGGTTAGTAACTCTACTACTTTAACTAACTGGAGTGTAGCTTCACCTTATTTCACAACACCAGCATTTAACCCAACAACTGGTATATTCACAGTCCCAACAACTGGAAGATATTGCTTTGAAGCAACTATCAACTACTCAACAGTAGCTGCCATCAGTCTTGGCATTGGTGCAGGTGTTAACCCCTCATTTACAATTCGTAGAAATACTACAACTAATTTAATAAACGGTTTATTCCCAGTATTAAATTTAGCTGTTACCCTATTAACTATTAGAGCAGTTCTCGGTAATGGTACTGTAACATTAGCAGGAGAAGTCAATTTGAATGCAGGCGATTTGATTGATTTATTTTATGATGCAAATGGCTTAAGCATTGCATTGACCTTAGGGGGCGCTAACTCCGGTGGTATTGTTTGGTCATGCCACAGAATTTCTTAATCGCTAGACATAGTCTATTCTATGTTCAACAACTCCTATTACTTTTAAGAAAGATGGAAATCTACTAATCCATTGTGCTCCCATCCTGATTAACATTGCAGTTTCTTTTCAATAAACACTAATTATTTGGCGCCTTAAAATTGCCATGCTAATTTTAAAGCGCCCTTTCTTTATTTCAACATTTAAGTAATCCAACACTGTGAAGAACAAAAAAGTGCTTTCAATGATTGCTACTATCATTACTTAAACAAATACTTAAAAACCTATCAAAAAAAGTAGTACAAATGTAAATTTGCACTACTCTTTACTGTTTAAACATATCACTTAAAACTTCATTTGCCACTTTACAGCCTTGCTCTACACACTCTGGAATTGAAATCCCCTCAAAAGAGCTACCTGCAAGTTTTACTGTTGGAAAGTGTTGATAAAGTTCTTCCTTTACACGAGCAATTTTCGCTTCATGTCCAACAGTATATTGTGGCATAGCGTTTTTCCAACGAGAGACAACGGTTGTCACGGGTTCACCGTCTAGCCCTATTGTATTCTTTAAGTCTTGTAATACTGTCTTTTCAATCTCTGAATCAGATAAGGCAACTATTGTTTCATCACCGACACGACCAATATAACTACGTAATAATACATAGCCTTCAGGGGTAGTATTCGGCCATTTTCGATTAATCCACGTACAAGATGTTATTGAAAAATCACTATTTCTAGAGACAAAAAACGAAAGTGCATCTAAGTCTCCAAGTTGCTCTTTTTTAAATGCCATCGTCACTGTAGCAATAGTTGCGGCTTTCATCGTATTTAACTCAGTCAAGAGCTGATGCTTACTAAACATTTTTTGTGCCACATTAAATGGCGTTGCGATAATAATTGCATCTGCTGTTATATGTGAAAAATTATTTAGTACGACTTGCACAGCACCATCTTTACCATGATCAATTTGTTCTACTTTCGCACCTTTCATGACTGTCCCTGGAAGTAGAGATTCTTCTAACTTTTCGATAAGTGTCTCAAGCCCATTTTCAAAGGTTTGAAAAATCCCTTTATCCTTCGTTATCTGATTGAAACTTAGAAAATTTGTTCCTGATTTCTTCATCCCGAAAAGTAAACTACGATATTTTTGCTCCAATTCGTAAAGCTGTGGAAAAATAGAGCGCATACTTAGCTGTTCAATATCCCCTGCAAATGTTCCTGCAAGTAAAGGTTCCACTAGGTTTTCTACAACCTCTGCGCCAAATCTTCTTCGAAAAAACTCCCCTAATGGCTGGTCGTCATCCCGTGCAGAACGCGGGAGAATAAAATCTCCCGCTGCACGAATTTTCCCACTAAGTGAAAACAAACCAGATGTAATGAATGACGAGATATGTGGCGTTGCTCCTGACATCAGACTGCTCGGAATAGGGTACAATTTACTTCCTACAGCTACATAAGTCGGTCCTGAATCTCCGGTAATCATCTCATGTTCAATACTAAGCTCTTTTGCCAGTGCTTGTACATGATTTTCACGATCGAAAAAGGATTCTGGTCCACGCTCGATAATAAAGCCGTCTTTTCTAAGCGTTTGGATTTTTCCGCCAAGACGTAATGACGACTCGACAAGTACGATATCTACCGGCAATTCTCTTGTACGCGCTTGTTTTTGCATATAGAACGCAGCTGTAAGGCCTGTAATACCACCGCCAACAACAACTACCTTTCGTCTTTTTTGAGTCACCAACATCATCACTTTCTTTTCGCTTAGCTTAATTTTTTATGAATGGCATCTACCATCGCATCAATAAATAATGGATGTGTATTTGGCATTGCAGGACGATAATAGTTAGCACCTAACTCATCGCAAACCACTTTACATTCATAATCGTTATCATAAAGTACCTCTAAATGTTCTGTTACAAATCCTACTGGTGTGTAAACAAATGAACGGTACCCCTTTTGCTCATAAAGATCACGTGTTAAATCTTGCACATCTGGACCAAACCATGGTTCTGGTGTTTGTCCTGCTGATTGCCAGCCGACTTCTACATTTTTCACACCCGTCGCTTCTTGAATTAGGCGAGCTGTTTCAATTAATTGGTCTTCGTAAGGATCGCCTAGTTCTTTAATTTTTACTGGAAGTGAATGCGCTGATACGATTAAGCAAGCCTTCTCGCGTTCTTCAGCAGACATAGCATCGAATGTTTCGTTCACTTTCCCCTTCCAATATTCAATAAACTTAGGCTCATCATACCAAGACTCAACAGACGTAATTGTTAGGCGGTCACCTGCTGTTTCCGCTGCGCGGCCATTGTATGATTTAATAGAGAATGTTGAAAAATGTGGTGCTAAGACGATTGATACGGCTTCTTTAATGCCCGCAGCGACCATTTCCTCCACTGCATCCTCAATAAACGGATGAATATGCTTTAAACCAATAAATAACTTGTATTCTACTTCATCTTGCACTTCATTTAAACGTGCACACAAAGCTTCAGCCTGTGCTTCTGTTGCAGCAGCCAGTGGTGATAAACCACCAATTGCCTCATAGCGACTGCGTAAATCTTCTAAATGCTCGTCAGACGGTTTACGTCCATGACGAATATGTGTGTAGTACGGTTCAATATCTTCTTCTTTATAGGGTGTACCATATGCCATCACTAATAAACCTTTAACTTTTTTCATAGTCCTTTTCACCTCTAAATAATAGTTAAACTATATTTTTTGTCTGATTTCTATACGCTAGCACCAACTACACCATAATAAAGTGTAATTGTGTGATTTAATATGTGCTCTTTTTCACTGTTGATATTTATGAACGTGCTTGAATTTGTTGGGCACTATATTCATGAATAAGTGTTGTTAAACGTTTTAATACGGCTGGATCAACCTCTGGGAATACTCCATGGCCTAAATTAAAGACATGACCTGGCACCTCTAAGCCTTGATCGATAATATCTTTTGTACGTTTTTCAATTACTGACCAATCAGCAAGTAATAATGAAGGATCTAAGTTTCCTTGTACTGGTTTTGTTATACCTTTTGCACGCGCTTCTTTAATCGGTAAGCGCCAATCTAAGCCTACTACGTCGATTGGTAAATCATTCCACTCTTTTACTAAATGGCTTGCACCTACACCGAATTGAATAAGTGGTACATTTTCTTTTTTTAACTCGCCGAAAATACGTGTCATAACTGGTTTAATAAAGACACGATAATCTTCAACACTTAAAGCACCTACCCATGAGTCAAATACTTGAATCGCTTTAGCACCTGCTTCTACTTGTGCAGAAACGTCCGCAATAATCATATCTGCTAATTTATCCATTAACGCAAACCATGCTTGTGGTTCTGAAACCATAAATGATTTTGTTTTATTATAGTTTTTAGAAGGTCCACCTTCAATCATATAGCTCGCTAATGTAAATGGCGCTCCTGCAAATCCAATTAATGGTACATTAAGCTGTTCTTCTGTTAGTAATTTTATTGTCTCTAATACGAAAGGTGTATGTTCCCTTGCATTGAACTCACCTAATTTTTCTACATCTGCTACTGAGCGAATTGGATTAGAAATAACTGGGCCTACACCCGCTTTAATTTTTACATCTATCCCGATACCTGGTAGTGGCGTTACGATATCTTTATATAAAATTGCAGCGTCCACATTGTAGTTTTCTACCGGTAAACGTGTTACATACGCACAAAGCTCAGGTTGATGTGTAATTTCCTCTAATGAATATTTTTCTTTAATTGCACGATATTCTGGCTGAGAACGACCTGCCTGTCGCATATACCAGACTGGTGTATGTTCAGTCCTTTCTCCTCGTGCAGCACGTAGAAGTGTATCATTAAAAAGTGTTGTCATTGATTATTTCCTTCCCCTCGATGAAATTCAAATCTTAAAAAATCACTTGTTTATTCCATTATTATTGATATCCGTTTTCAATAGTAAACGCTTCCTCTGCTATTGTATAGTTTTCCTCATGAAATGTCATAAAATTGTTCTTTCTACGCGCCTTCTTTTTTGACAAAGCGTTCGACTTGCACTTAAATGGAGTTAATCACGCAATTTTAGCTATTCATAAGGAGGGCAAAATAATGTATATTTATTTAACTTCTGGCACAGGAGAATTTATAGAACAAGTGAAAAATAAGTACCCTGATGAGCATATGATTTTATTGCATGGAGAAGGAAATTCTGTGCTTATACATGAAACGGAAGGAAAATCTGTTTTTGCAACCCCACGTAAATTCGAAGTATTGGATTCTGTAAACGAATTAGAAGAACGCGGCTTCTTTGTCTTCAACAATATTCCCGTTACTGATGAAGGTCGTCCTGTATTTGAACATCGTTTTTTAAATCGCGCACGTGCAATTGAGGACGAGCCTGGTTTTGTGGCGTTCCGACTACTACGTCCATTGAATGGTGACACGTATATTGTCATGACACAATGGAATGGACCACACTCATTTGAAGCATGGAAAAGCTCACAAGCCTATAAAACAGCTCATGCCCAACGTGAAGAGCCGACTGGCGTGCGACAACAAAATATTTTTTCTGCCGCTTCCTATGTTTCAACATATAGCGTTGCCCCTCAAGAAGAAGAGGCTTAATTTTTAAAAGGAGCACTTATTTATGAATCAACAATTACTTGAAAAAATTGATGCTCATTTTGAAGAAATGGTGGCGATTCGCCGCCATCTACATATGCATCCAGAACTAAGCTTCCAAGAACAAGAAACAGCCAATTATATTATGCAATATTATCAAAAGCTCGGTGTCCCTGTTGAACCAAATGTTAGCGGCTACGGACTTATCGCGCGCATTAAAGGGAACAAACCTGGTAAAAGAATTGCCTTACGTGCAGATTTTGATGCACTTCCTATCCAAGATGAAAAGGACGTCCCTTACAAGTCGACAGTAGCTGGTGTTATGCATGCTTGTGGTCATGATGGGCATACCGCTACATTATTAATCATAGGAAAACTTTTATGGGAAATGCGCGATGACTTAGCAGGAGAATATGTGCTGATTCATCAACATGCTGAAGAATCCGATCCAGGTGGTGCTATCGGTATGGTACAAGCAGGTGCACTGAACGGGGTTGATGCTATATTTGGAACACACCTATCATCCAATCATCCAACAGGTATGATTGGCTACCGGGTTGGTCCATTAATGGCGGCAGTTGATAGTTTTGAACTGAAAATTCAAGGTAAAGGTGGCCATGGCGCACACCCTCATCAAACAAAAGACGCTATTGTGATTGGCTCCCAACTTGTTATGAACTTGCAACAACTTGTGGCACGCCGTGTAGCGCCAACTGAGTCAGCAGTTCTTACAGTTGGCTCATTCGTTGCTTCGAATGCTGATAACATTATTGCAGATACAGCCTATTTAAATGGAACAATCCGTACTTTTGACAAAGAGGTACGTGAAACGATGGAACGTGAATTTAAACGGGTTGTACATGGCACTGAAATTGCTCAAGATTGCACGATAGAACTTGATTACCGTCGAGGCTATCCAGCAATTGTCAATCATGAAAAAGAAACATATTTTGTTCGAGATATCGCGCAAGATATTTGCGATGTTGTTGAAATACCAGCTACAATGGGCGGTGAAGATTTCGCTTACTACTTAGAGGAAAAGCCAGGGACATTTTTCTTCACAGGAGCAGCTCCTACTGAATATGCACCACATCATCATCCAAAATTTGATATTGATGAAAAAGGTATGCTTGTCGCAGCAAAAGTTATGTTAAACGCTGCGCTCGAATATCAATATGTAAAATAAACAAAAAGCTCATTTTACCTACGAAAAATAGGGAAAATGAGCTTTTTAACATTGCCACAAACAAACATCCTTTTTTAAGACTTAGACATCTTGGCAGTCAATTCACTTATTACAAAGATAATGATTGGTGTCACATAAAACATCGGCTGTGTCACGCCACAAAGACCAACAATGACAGCTTGGGCAATCATAGTCAGGCGCACTAGTTGCTGAACGGCAACTTTACGTGCATTTTCTGGCAATGGATACAGCATGTCCATACGGAATTCCCCGCTAGCTATTAAAGCTTGCTTTAGCTGAACCGTCGTCGCAAAGCTAAGTGCACCCGCCACAATCCATGTTACCACTGGGATATTGACAAAGGCTGCAATTACGGCTGAGATAACCGTTAAGCGAAGCCATAAATAAAAATGATCGTCTGTACGAATAAACGTACGGAACACTAAATACTTTTGAGCATTGCCCTTTTGGTAGGGAATAAAATTGTAAAACCAGTCAAGCCACGCTCTCCGTCGAATACTTCCATGCAGATGGGGTACATCTGTGAAATAATTTGCAAAACGGTAGAAACTCATCATGCGATTTTGTTCTAGTTTTACAAAATGTTCATATGGTACAGGCTCATTCGCACATTTTTTACGAAACACCCATACATAGACATATCCGATGACCGCCACAAGGAGTGCTAAAAGAAGCTGCATTTGAAGCCCCATATAGACGGTTACACCACATACGATAGCGCGTATTAATCGATCGACCCATATGTAGTGACCACGTTCACTATAACGATAACTAAATTCTCCCTGCACACTTACAAATTTCAAGGCGATGACAATGAAAAATATTGACCAAATATTAAAGGTTGTTAATTCTGTGACAGCTTTTATTAACGGAATACTAATGATATAAACAATTGCCACAATCCAAACTTGTGACCAAAATGTCCACGCTAGCGCCTTTTTAAAATACTGTGACATTTTTGATTCTAATGGCAATAAATATACTTGGTCAGGCTCGCGCAATAATGTTGTTGGGCGGCTAAATGCTAATAGTATACCGATTATTAAAGCAATGAGCCCTTCCGCCGGAAAATCTGTTTCAACGATTTTCAACCATTCACTATATTGATAGCCCCCAGCGCCAACAAGAAATACAAGTACAATCGCTATATGTCCAGTGAAAATAAACTGCATATATTTTTGTACTTCACTGATATAGTGCATGAAGCGCGAGGACCATACATCACGCATGTTCTTCATGGTCCCGCTCCTTCGTCATAGCAATATAGAGGTCATCTAACGTTGCATGAGGCATTGCAAATGCTTTACGTAAATCAGCCATCGTTCCTTGCGCTCGCACTCTTCCTTCATGCAATAAGATAATGCGGTCACAATGTTTTTCGGCCGTCGATAAAATGTGCGTGGACATTAAAATCGATGCCCCCTCTTTTTTCTTTGTATCCATTTGATCTAGCAATGATTGAATACCAAGCGGGTCGAGCCCAACAAACGGCTCATCTATAATATAGAGGCTTGGATTAACTAAAAACGCACACATAATCATTACTTTTTGTCGCATCCCTTTAGAAAAATGCGATGGAAACCAGTTTAAACGCTTTTCCATTCGAAATTCTTTTAACAATAGTTCAGAACGGGCCGCGAGTGTAGCCTCATCTAAACCATAGGCCATCGCGGTTAATGCCAAATGTTCACGCAATGTTAACTCATCATATAAAACTGGTGTTTCAGGAATATATGAAAATGCTGTTCGATACTTGTCCGTGTTTTCTTTTAACGTTACGCCATTTAGACGAATGTCGCCTTCCTTTGGGAGCATTGTACCTATGATATGTTTAATGGTCGTACTTTTACCTGCACCATTTAAACCTATTAGCCCGACAAGTTCTCCTTTACCTATTGTAAATGACAAATCTCTAATCACAGGCTTTTTCGTATAACCACCTGTCACATGTTGCACTTCTAATACCGACATACCCTCACTCCTCTTCTAGTTATTATTTTATCAAAAATTAGCAAATGATTCAGTTATGAGTATGATAGAATAAACTTACATATTAAATAAGGGGGATTTTACGAATGAGCGATTGCCTATTTTGCAAAATCATTGATGGAACAATTCCAAGCACAAAAGTATATGAAGATGAACATGTCTATGCATTCACGGACATCGCACCTGTTGCAAAAGGTCATACTTTATTAATACCTAAACAGCACTGCCAAGACCTATTTGAAATGCCTGAAGATGTAGCGCGTAATTTATATGCGGTCGCACCTAAGCTAGCCAATGCCATTAAAGCAGCATTTAACCCAATTGGCATGAATACCATTAATAACAATGGTGCAGCAGCTGGACAAACTGTTTTCCACTACCACTTACATTTTATTCCGCGTTATGACGAAAAAGAAGGCTTAGGCTTAATTTGGCAAACACAAAAATATACGCCAGAGCAATTGACAGAAGTAGCCGACAACATTAAAGCGAATCTTTAGTGCATTCTTTGGTGCCAGGCACGCAAACAATTTGCATACATGAATGCTGGTTACAATTGGACATGGAACGCTATTGTCAAACGAACAATTTTAGCGTACAATCACTAATAAGTTTCGCTAACGGTCAAGAGGACACGTTAGGAAACAACTAGATTAGCATAGTTGAGGAGAGATTAGAAATGAATACAAAAAATTTAGTGTTAATGGCACTCTTAGTTGGTGTCGGTGCTGCCCTTTATGTGGTCACACCAGGTATGGTTAATGGCATGAAACCTGACTTCATGTTAACAATGATGTTTATCGGTATTTTATTGTTCCCTACAATAAAAGAAACGTTTTTACTTTCCTTGTCAACAGGGGTACTATCCGGTTTGTTTACAACTTTCCCAGCAGGCTTTATCCCAAATATTATTGATAAAGCAGTTACTGGATTTGCGTTTTTAGCAATACTGGTCGTGCTGAAAAAAGTCGTGAGTCATTTTGCTGTATCAGCTATTTTAGTTGGGTTAGGTACCATTTTATCAGGTACAGTCTTTTTATCCGTTGCCCTCTTTGTGTTTAACGCAAACGTTGGCGCAACATTCACAATGTTATTTGTTGGTGTTGTCATACCAGCTGTTGCATTTAACGTTGTAGCCTTTGTGATTATCTATCCAATCGTTGCAAAATTAGTGAAACGCTCTAAATTCAACACGGCAATTTCACAAGCTCTATAACAGCAGCAGATAGTTCTTGTTGCTACACTTTTTAAAAGAACAATGAAGACAGGTCCGAACGTAAGACGTTTTAAGGCTAAATATAAGGGAAGAAGCTAAACTGTGAAGCAAAATCACTCGTTTAGCTTCTTTTTTCTTTTTGATTCTATAGATTTCATGGTTTAATAGAGGGAAAGATAACAAATATAGAAATGAGGGTACTTAATTATGAAAGCAAGACCATTTTTACTTGGATTAACAACAGGCATTATTGGTGGGGCAATTGCGGTCCTTTTTTCAACACCTCAATCAGGCCAACAATTACGCACTACTTTACTGTCCAACACAGATAGTGCAAAAGAAAAGCTTCAAGATGTAAAATATCAAGTTAACAACGTGAAACAATCCGTTAGCACATTAACAAATGAAGCGAAAAATAATATACCACAAATAATAAATGCTCTAAAACAGTCGATTACTACTTTCTCACAAGAAATCGAACCGACAAAGAATAATTTACAACAAGAAATAGAAGCATTACAGAATTCAATTAACGAAATCGAGAAAAACATTGCACAATTTACTGACAAAAAGAAAAAACCACAAGAAAAAGTACAGGTATAAAGTTTCATAAACCGAAATAAAATCACGTTTTTTTACCAAAAATAATCATCAAAATATTATTTTTTAACCACTTTTCAATTTTTTAATTTTTCTAACTTTAAACTTTTTTTCTTTATTGCTATAATAATTTTAAAACGTTAAAGAAAGCAGCAGGTGATGGCTTTGTCAGAGGAATTATACACGCAAAAAGAAGCGATGCTTTACAGTCAAAGAATTGCACAGTTATCAAAGGCCTTATGGAAAGCAGTTGAAAAAGATTGGCAGCAGTGGATTAAACCTTATGATCTAAACATTAACGAGCACCATATACTGTGGATTTCCTATCATTTAAAAGGGGCTTCCATTTCAGATGTAGCAAAATTTGGCGTAATGCATGTTTCAACCGCTTTTAACTTCTCTAAAAAACTAGAAGAACGTGGATTACTAAAGTTTTCGAAACGTGATGATGACAAACGTAATACTTATGTAGAGCTCACTGAAACAGGGACAGACCTTATTATTGAAATGAATAGCAATTATCATAACACATATCATTCTGTACTTGAGGGCTCGTTAGCGTTAAAAGACTTATATGGTCGCTTCCCGGAATTTTTAGATGTGATGGCTGTTATTCGTAATATTTATGGTGAAGACTTTATCGATATTTTTGAACGCTCATTTCAACACTTCCGTGATTCCTTTGACACGTTAGAAGAACGTTCAACTGTAAAAGGATAAATGTATGTTAAAAAGGAGGCGTTTCAGAAACATTTCTGAAATACCTCCTTTCTCTTGCATTCTGTTAGAAATCAATTTACATTAAATAGGACCCTTCCCTATTATGGAGTTGATATTAAACATGCATTGCTGGAAAATTTTAAACCTCGAACATCATTATGGCACGACACGTATCATCATGATGGCTGTAATCGTCTTTCTATCTGTCTTTTCAGTGTCCTATGTGACATTTAATTTATTCAATGATGAGTACTATACTGACCATTTATTCTGGCTATTCGTGGTTGCTGTACTTGCTCTTTACCCTATCCATAAATATATTCACTTTCTCGCATTATTTGACTTACGCCAGCATCTCAAATTACGGATCCGTACCCAATTTTATGTTATTCCTGTACTACACATGCGTATTCGAGAGCCCTTATCAAAAACTAGATATATTTTTGCATTGCTTGCACCCTTTATTGTGTTAAATACAAGTATCGTTATCGGTACATGGCTATTACCTGCCTATACACATTACGGAACATTACTTTTAGCGTATCATTGCAGTTTATGTTTAATTGATATTCTTTACGTGAAATATTTATTAAATTCACCTAAAGATGCCCAAATCGAAGAAACACCGAAGGGCTATGAAATTTTAGTACCACCTACGATTCATTGATTCGCTTGTACTTGTGTTTTATTGAAGTTTTTTGATATGCTAATAATACTGAAAGAGGGGAGGAATAGACTTGCTATTAATGATTGTAGTTCTATTCTCGGTATTCTATTTATTTCAAATTAACCGCATGACATACGCATTGTGCATGCGACGTGAAATTCCCGAAGAAAACCAACCAAAGATATTCCGAACTATCAATATACTTATTACAATTTTACTTGTATCATTTTATGTTGAAATTTTATTTGCAGTCTAATGAAGCCGCATCCGCGCCCGTCCGCACGCGGGTCTTTATTTTTAAAACATTGAAACAGCTATTGGTTTTAAGTGATGCCAAAATTCTTTTGGCCTCGACCCAAGCGTGCGGTGCGAATGCCTAGATATTGCTAAGAAAAGCTAAGGAAAAACATATCCTTAGCTTTTCGGCTTTTTATTAATTAGTATAGGAACGCTGCACCAACAATAATTAATAAAATAAATAACACAACTAATAAAGCAAAGCCTGAGCCGTAGCCACCGCCACCACCGTATCCTCCGTTGCTCATAACTTCACCCCCTTTCTTTTCTATATCCTATGCGCTTTGAAATTTGAAATTTAGGCTATACTCAAGGGGGAACCATTTTGTTTTTAAAACGTTTATGTTATAGTAAAAAATGGACGAAACGAAAGTAAGGAGAGAATATCCATATGAAAAAGACTGTATTATCTTTAACATTAGCAGCCTCAATTTTAGCTCTTGGTGCTTGTAGTGGAGCTGATAAAGCGTTAGTTACATCTAAAGTAGGCGATATTTCAGTATCTGATTTTAACGACAAAGCAAAGACTTTAACAGGCTCTTATGTATTACAACAGATGGTGACAGAAAAAGTATTAGCCGACAAATATGAAGTGACTGATAAAGAAATTAAAGAACAATACGACGCAACGAAATCACAATTTGGTGATAGCTTTGCACAAGCGCTTGCTGAGAACGGCTTAACGGAACAAGGCTTTAAAGATTCTTTACGTGTACAACTGCTTCAAGAAAAAGCTTTAAAAGACAAAGCAATTAAAGAAGAAGACGTAAAAAAATATTATGAACAAATGAAAACAGAATTAAATGGTCGTCATATTCTTGTAGCAGATGAAAAAACTGCGAAAGAAGCTATTGAGAAAATTAAAGGTGGGGCATCTTTTGCTGATGTTGCAAAAGAATACTCAACTGATACTGGTTCTGCAGCAAAAGGCGGCGAGCTAGGTTGGTTTACTGTTGGCTCTATGGTAGATGAGTTCAACGACGCTGCTTATGCACTTCCATTAAATACATTAAGTGAACCAGTTAAATCAAGCTACGGCTATCACGTAATTGAAATTACGGAAAAACGCGATGTAAAAGGTGTTGGCTCATTTAAAGACGAAGAAGATAAAATTCGTACAACAATGATTAACAAATTAACACAATCTGGTGAAGCTCAAACATTGCTAAAAGACATTGTTGCAAAAATGGCAAAAGATGCAGACTTTAAAACTTCTGATAAAGAATTAAAAGATGCATTACAATCATTTACAACAACATCTGAAGAACAAGCAAAAGCGGCTGAAGAAGCAGCTAAAAAAGCTGAAGAAAAAAGCAAAGACGAATCTACAGATAAAGAATCTAAATAATCGTGGCTTGTCGATAGAAAAAAGGGTTACGCTGATAAAGCGTAACCCTTTTTATTTCCTTTTTGTTTACTAAATACTTGGCTTGTAAAACGAACGATTATCGAGTGGGAATAGTCGCTCTGTAAATTCTCCAGGAGCCGTTTTACCCAATGCTCGCGTAAGCATATTCATTTTTGCATCAATATTATCAATATAATGTAAGATTTCCGCTTCTTGAATCATCGGTTTTTTCGGACTGCCCCATTCTTCTTTCCCGTGATGTGAAAGTACTAAATGTTGTAAAAGCATCACTTCTTCGCCTTCGATTTCAAGCTCACTTGCGATTTTAGCTATTTCATTGACCATAATGGTAATATGACCAAGTAAATTCCCTTCCACTGTGTACATTGTTGCCACAGGTCCAGATAATTCAACAACTTTACCTATATCGTGTAAAATAATGCCCGCGTATAACAAATCACGATTTAACGTTGGATACAAATCAGCAATTGCTCTTCCTAGTCTCAGCATCGATACCATATGATCCAGCAAGCCAGAAGCATAATCATGATGGTTTTTTGTTGCTGCTGGATATACTAAAATAGCATCCTGGTGCTTTTTAATAGCTGCACGTGTAATACGAGAAATATTCGGATTTTTAATATCGAAGAAAAATTGCGTTAATTCTTCGTAAAGCTGTTCTTTTGGAGTAGCTGCAGAAGGAACTAAATCATTTACTGCAATTCCCTCCTCTGGTTTTGCCACACGAATCGTTTTAATACGTAATTGATTTTTCCCGCGATAGTCGTGAATTTCTCCACCTACATGGACAATCGCCTCTGCATGATACATTTTTTCATGCTCTTCGTTTGTGTCCCATAGTTTCGCCTCAATATCTCCACTTTTATCTTGTAGTAATAGTGACATAAATGGCTTACCTACAGTGGTAACCCCTTTTGTCGACTGTTTAATTAATAAAAATTGATCAACTGATTCTCCTACTTGGAGCGTCGTAATACCTTTCATGTGGACGTCACTCCCCTTTCATTTGCTAGTGCTCCTAGATCGACAATTTGTTCTTTTTGCCAAAGTTCGAGCATCCCTTCATGGCAAGTAAAATATAAAATTTGACGTTCATATCCTACTTCTTTCATTAATTGTACCATTTTGTTTGTACGGTTTCGATCAAAATGGACAAAAGGATCATCCATAATAAACGGGAATGGTGCTGAAGTTGCAAGGGTTTTCGCAAGTGCCATTCGCAGAGAAATATAAGCTTGCTCCTTTGTGGCTTGTGATAATTCTGCCACATGATAGCGTAATCCAGAAACAGCTTGTGCTTCGAAATAGCCTTCTTCATGAATAAAGAGCTTATCGTAACGACCAGCTGTTAAGGAGTGGAAAATAGCATTTACTTGCGTAAGGACATGTGGCAATTTCTCCTCACGTAGGCGGAATAATGTTTCATGAATTGCGGTTGCCAACATTTTTTTACTAGCCCATTGTTCTATCAGTTGTTGCAATAGTGCTTTTTCTTGCTCAAATTGTTGCAGCAATAGTCCATATTTTTCGTCGTTGAGCAATTGTTCTTTTTCAATCTGCAATGTAGCTCGCTCTTCTAGACATTGATCAATTGACACTTGAAGGGCATTGCGCTCTTCTTCTACAGCTTGTATTTTTTCATGAAGTTGTGCCCCATTTAGCAAACGCTCTTGCTGCTGTATTTCTAAAGAAGCCAACTGATTTTGAATTGTTTGTAATTGTGCCTGTAGCTTTTGTTGCTGCTGAAAGTGCTCAAACATCTCATAAAAAGCGTGTTCTGAATTGACGTTTGCGCTAGTAAATAACTGTGCGATTTGTGATTCATAGTTTTGCAAAAGTGATTGTACCTCTTGCTTTTTTGATAGTAGCTGGGCAACTTGTTCTGTTGTTTGCAACATTTGTTGTTGTGCCTGCTGAATCGCTAAATAGCTAGCACGCAGATGCATAAAAATTTCCTGCTCACTATATTCATTTTTTAAAACTTGCTGTACCGCTTCATAAAGCTCGTTTTTTTCATTTTGTATCGCATGCAAAAGCTTGAATGTGCTCCTTTGCTTTACGTCCATTTCCTGTACAGTGCGAATGCGCATAAACAACTCCGGCAATAAAGTCCTTGGCACATTTCCTTCTAAACGAAAACGCCGCAAAAAGTTTTCCAGCATTTGATTTGCTTCAGCGCTTGTTTGTTCAGCTTGTTGAATTTTATGTTCGAGCTGTGCATATTGGCGTTCTTTGTCGCGCTGTTGTTCATTAGCTACTATCCACCGATCTTCAAGACGCTGTTTTTTCGCAAGCAACTGTTGAACTAAGTGTTCTTCTTGCTCTAGTTCTTTTAATAAGTGGCTATTACGCTCCAGCGGCTCTTCTTCCACTTGTTTAACATGTTTTAAAAACAATAAGAATAATAACCCTAAGATGGCTCCAATCACAATGACCGCCCAATTCTTTTCAACAACACCATAAACAACTGCCACAATACTTAAAGCTAACACGAGATAGATAAAAAGTATCGGTTGCTTCGGTTTCGAGCGTTGTAACGGAACATGTCGTAATTGTTCCAAGCGCCTTTTTTTCTGGGGCCACTGTGCTAAAATATGTTCTTCCTCAGCAGTTAATGCCTCCTGTTGAAGCTGCTTTTTCTGTCTAGTAATGCTATCTAATTCCTCATGTATTTGCTCCAATGATTGTAAATAAAACTTTAACTCTTCTTCTGTTGTACTTAATACGGTCAAGTGTCGTTGAAATTGTTCCTCTTGTTGTAAAGATACAGTTCCCTCAAGAAGTATTGCTTGCGCTTCATTTTCTTGCACACCTAATAAACGAAACTGGGCTTCGATGTCTTGCTGTAAGACAAATAGCTCGTCCTTTAAGTTCTGTTCTTTAACAACAAGCTGATTCCACGTTGCTTCTTTATGCGTCAGCCTTGTCATTTCTTCAATGGTCTGTTCATCCGCAGTCAATTGTAGCTTACTTTGTAGAGCTTGATATTGGTCCTCTAGTTGCGTCAGTTGCAACGTTTCATGCGTTAATCGATCTTTTAACTGTTCATAGCGTCTAATCCCTTCTGGAGGGAATTGAACAGGTGCATTGCTATTCAGTGACTGCTGTAGCTTATCTTGCTGTTCAATAAGTGGCAGCGCTTGTTTCATGATAGTAAGTTGTTGCCATTCATGTTGCAATGTTTTTTGCTGGTTGTATAATTCCTTTAACTGGTGTTCGAGATGCTGTAATTTGAGCGACTTAGCTTCAAAGGTCTGAATGGTCGCCTGTTCTTTTTTAATCGTCTTTTCAAGCTGCTTTAAATGTTCAATCTTTTGATTAATAAGTGGTAGCTTCCCAGATTTTTTAAAAAGTTCGCCAGCATCTTTGTCTAATTTCTTTTCAAGTGCAGATAGTTGGTGAATACCGGTCGTTCCCGATGCGAGCAATAAATGCGTCAGTTCATCCTCCGACATTTTTTCGATGCCTTGTAGTTCATGAATGGAAAATGAAAAAATAGCTTCGAATGATGCGCGTGAATAGCCATACAAAAGCTTCGCTAACAGTTCCTCATGCCCCTTTGTACCATCTTCTGTATAAACTGTGACATCGCCAGTTGCCTTTCCTTTTACACGTTCAATTGTACACTGACCATATATTGGGTGTTGAATGGTCAACTGACCGCCAAATTTCGGTGATGTCTTCGGCTCATATTTCCGCTGGCTTTGCTGCTTTGTTGGAAAACCAAAAAGCATCTGCAATATAAATTGTTGGATTGTCGTTTTCCCAGCTTCATTCATACCGTAAAAAATGGTCACACCATCTTGGAGGGAAATGGTGATATTTTCATGTTTACCAAAGCCGTAAATGTGGATTTTCTGTATCGTCAACAAAGTTCTCACACCCTTTGAATTTCATCCGCTAATAACGCCTGCGCCTCAAGCTTCAAATGCTCAATTTCTCGTTCCGTTAAAGGTTCAACAAATCTCGCACCACTCGCATGTTGGTACAAATCCTTTAAAATATCCTTCCACTCCGTAATGTCCCATTGATCCATAACGCTTATGACCGATTCTGTTATAGCTGTCGATTCAGAAGAAGCTATACTTTTGTGGATAAATAGTTTTTGCACCCACCCCATCGGTTCAATGCCATCCTCTGCTTCCCGAATAGTTTCTAGCCATTCATCTATCGTGGCATGTTCAAATAATGTTTCAGCTTCATCATCTATATGGTGCAAGTGCAAGTCAATAACTGATGCACCATATTCCATGCGATTGTTGGCGATAGCCTCCTCGCATTTTTGCAGTAACTCGTTAGCATGCATTACATTTGTACAATCCACTTCCACGACGTTATAAACAACAGCAGAAGTTGGTACAAATGTTAAATTAGCTGTGGTTTGTGACAAGGTTACATCGTAAAATCCTTTTACACCTTGTTCATTACGATGGCGGCTTTGAATATTGCCTGGATAAACAATAGGTGGTTCTTTGTGTAATAACTGTCGTTTATGAATATGGCCAAGCGCCCAATAATGATATCCTTTTGCAAGAAGTTGTTCTTTTTTAAATGGTGCATAAACCGCGTGCGTTGAATCACTGGCTTCACTGCCATGCAACATACCTATATGGATTGCATGCTGATCCTGCGCCACTGGATAATGATGGATCATCGCTTCTTTTACATGACGCTGACCATAGCTGAAGCCATAAATATTGACCTGCTGACCACGAATTTTTAATTGCACAACACTCGTATCTGCTGGTAACTCGTAGACATTGCTTGGCAAGGCAAAGCGGGTCCAAGAACCATGTAAATGATCGTGATTGCCATAGCTGACAATAACGGGGATGTTATGCTCAAAAAGTGTTTCCATTGCTGTTTGAAAACGTCTTTGTGCCTGTAAGCTACGATTTTCTCCATCATAAATATCCCCAACAATCAGCAAGAAATCTGGTCTTTCTTCGATTGCCATATGAATAATTTTATCAAATGCTTCAAAGGTACTTGCTCTAATTTTCTTAAGATTACTGTCAGGTAATCCAAATAAGCCTTTAAAAGGACTATCTAAATGTAAATCTGCCATATGGAAAAAACGAATTGCGGACATCTAATCACCTCTATAAATAAATTGAATCTCATCATTAAGTCTAGATTTTAATTTTTTTGTAGATTTGTGCCTATCTACAGAAAGGATGAATCAAAAGCGAATATTTGTTCTATTTTATCATACTTCCTACAATATGAGAAACGAATTCATGTAACAGCTCTTCTTAAGGTTGTACTAAATTTTCCACAATTTTCGTAAATTATCGAAATATTCGCTAGATATACCGTGAAGTTTATATTTCTTCTATGTATAATAGAGATATAATTTAGTAAAGGGTGGGGTTTGTGTATGAATAATTATCGTTTTACAGCTTTTGAGAAAACTGGTGAAACTTTGTATGATGAAACTTGGACATTTGAAAACGATGAAGCTGCAAAAGTAAACGGTCAACAGCAAATCGAAGAAAAGGGAGTTGCGGAAAAAACACATCGCCTTGTTAACTCTTCTGGAAAATTAATATTATTCCATGTTTAAATGATGACGCATGTCACATTGTAATTAGCTATATCTTTGAAAATAGGTAAGCCCCGCCACTTCGCTTTTTGTGGTCGAGCATCGAGCATTCTCTTTTGCATCATGCATGCAACGGAATCTCGTTGTCTCGCTACAGAAATGTTCGTGGCGGGGCTTACGTTGTATAGTCTATTGTTATCAAAACATCAATCGTACTTTTATCCAGCCTGTTCTTTGCTAAGCTGTGACCTATACCTCAATTCCAGGAATGCCTTATTGTCCTACAAAGACAGGTGTTCTTTTTTCAACAAATGCATGAATGCCTTCTAAATGATCTGCCGTTTTTCGCATAGCTGATTGCCCCTGAGCTTCCATCGCTAAAATGCTCTCTAATTGAGGCATATTTTGACTATGCAAAATTCTTTTTGTCATAATCATTGACGCAATTGGTGATGCAAGCATCTTTCCTACTAACTGATCAGCCACTGCAAAAACCGACCCTTCAGGTGCAACATAATCAATTAAGCCTACGCTATGTGCTTCCTCGGCTGTTAGCACTTTTCCTTCCCAAATCATTTGTTTTGCCTTTACGGTACCAATTCTTTCCTTCATAAAGAAATGACCCCCACCATCTGGTATTAAGCCAATCCCGATAAAGTTCATTGCCAGCTTGCTATTTTCACAAGCAACGATAATATCTGCACCAAGTGTTAAACTAAATCCTAACCCCGCTGAAGCACCATGAACTGCTGCTATTACAATCATTGGTAGTTGGTAATAAGCCTTAACAATACGAGTTAAATAGCCCATTGCCTCATCAATATTTAATGGCTTATTAGGATCAAGCATTGCTTTAATATCTCCACCCGCAGAAAAAACTTTACCTTCCCCGCGAATAACTAATACCTGTATTTCCTGTTCTTGCTGTAATGCTTCAAAGCACTCCGCTAATTCACGCATCATCACATCATCCATTGCATTCATAGCTTGTGGTCGATTGAGTGTTAATGTTGCACGACGCTCTAATTTTTCTAATGTAATTGTTGAAAATTCCATGTCCCACACCCCCAAATATGAATAGTCATTCACTATGTACTATTCGTCTTTTTTTGGAAAACTCCTTCTGTTCTACGCAAAATAGCTGTTGTTATGCTATATTTAATGTCGAATAATGAAATTAAAGGTGGGTATTTTTGTGACACAAAAGGACTTTCGTGTATTACTTTATTATAAATATGTTGCTATCGAGGATCCTGTAGCATTTGCAGCAGAGCATTTAGCATTCTGTAAAGAACTTGGTTTACTCGGTCGTATTTTAGTAGGATTAGAGGGCATTAACGGGACAGTATCTGGTACGGTTGAGCAAACCGAACGCTATATGAATCATATGAAGGCAGATCCTCGTTTTAAAGATATTATGTGGAAAATCGATGAAGCAGAAGGACATACCTTTAAAAAAATGCATGTACGTCCTCGTAAAGAGATTGTCCACCTAGGGCTAGAACAGGATATTAACCCATTAGAAATAACGGGCGATTATTTAACACCTAAGGAATTTATGACGCGTATGCAGAAAGATAATACCGTTATTATCGATGCCCGAAATGATTATGAATTTGATTTAGGACATTTCCGTCATGCTGTGCGTCCAGATATTGAAAACTTCCGTGATCTTCCTGCTTGGATGGAGGAACATAAAGAGGATTTTGCTGGTAAAGATATTTTAACTTATTGCACAGGCGGCATTCGCTGTGAAAAGTTCTCTGGTTGGTTAAAGCGTGAGGGCTATGGTGAAAGTGTCGGTCAATTACATGGCGGCATTGCCACGTATGCTAAAGACCCTGACGTTCAGGGACAATTATGGGATGGACAGATGTTTGTTTTTGACCGCCGTCGCAGTGTGCCGATTAATCAAGTAGAGCATGTGATTGTTGGCAAAGACTATTTTACCGGAGAGCCAACAGAGCGTTATACAAATTGCGCGAATCCGGAATGTCATAAATTAATGCTATGCGAGGAAAAGCATGAGGCATTTTATATGCGCAGCTGTTCAGATGATTGCCGACGCGCAAAACGGAATTTCTTTGTTGAAGAAAATGGCTGGACAAAAGAGCAAGTGGAAGAACAAATCGCAATAATTGCACAAGTTCAACGTTAAATTGTTTGAGTGACTGGCACTGCGGGCACGTTGTAAGCCGCAAGCGGCTTACATTTCGTGCTTCCCGCAGATACCCTAATTGTGTGAGTGACTGGCACGGGCTAAATATCGTCCTACTTGCCGTCCAGTGAATAAACATCCTCCAACAAATGTGCCTTCCAACGCGCGGTATCCGTGTACCCCACCGCCACCGAAACCACTCACTTCTCCAGCTGCAAATAACCCTGGCATTGGTTGACCGTCCATACCAATTACAGCCCCATCTAAATTGGTTTGTAATCCCCCTAATGTTTTACGGGTTAAAATATTTAAGCGCACCGCAATTAATGGCCAATTTTTTGTATCCAACATTTTATGAGGCTTTGCAACGCGCACGACCTTATCACCAATATAATTTCTCGCTCCGTAAATGGCATTCACTTGGACATCCTTCGTAAATTTATTATCCATTTCGCGATCTCGTGCTAGAATTTGTTCCTTAATTTTTATAAAATCAAGCAAGTCATTACCTGCAAGCTTATTCATACCATCGACGAGTTGCTTTAAATCGTTCGCAATAACAAAATCCTCACCATGATTTTTGAATGCTTGTATCGGCGCAGGTGGACCAGGCAATATACGTTTCAGCAACTGCGGGATGCTTCTATTTGTTAAATCTGGATTTTGCTCTGAACCCGATAAAGCAAACTCCTTTTCAATAATTTTCTCCGTTAAAATAAACCATGAATAATCATAACCTGTTTTTTGAATAGCCTCTAATGTACTTAATGTATCAAACCCTGGAAAGTTGGGTGTCCCAAAGCGATTTCCCTCGGCATCAAACCACAAGGAGGAAGGGCCTGGTAAAATCCGAATACCGTGATTGGGCCAAATTGGATCCCAATTTTTCAATCCCTCTGTATAATGCCACATACGATCACGATTAACGATACGGCCACCTACATGTTCAGTAATTTCTAGCATTCGGCCGTCTACATACGCTGGTACACCACATACCATATTTTTTGGTGGTGCCCCAAGTCGAGCTGGCCAATTTTTGCGCACTAAGTCAATATTGGCACCAATACCACCACTTGCTACAATAACCGCATCTGCTTCATAGGAAAATGCACCAATGCCAAGACGTGAGCTTTGCTCTCCACGTTGGGCAAAGCTTTCTGCTAAAATTGTGCCACTTATTCCTGTAATTTTGTCGTCTTTTTGTATAAATTCATCGACACGGTGCCTCGGCTTAAAATCTACCAAGCCATCCATAATCGCTTTTTTCACTTTATCGGCAAATGGCTTTACAATCCCTGGGCCTGTTCCCCAGACAATATGAAAACGCGGAACTGAATTACCGTGACCACCTGCTAATGAGCCCCCACGTTCAGCCCAACCAACAACAGGAAAAAACTTTATTCCGAACGATTTAAGCCAAGCGTATTTTTCTCCGGCAGCAAAATCTACATACGCTCGTGCCCATTTGTAAGCCCATGCATCCTCATCTTGCAATCGGTCAAAACCAGCAGTCCCTAGCCAATCCTGCCATGCAAGCTCTTTACTATCCTTAATGCCAAGCCTCTTTTGCTCTGGTGAATTTACTAAAAAGATGCCACCAAAAGACCAAAATGCCTGTCCCCCCATCGAATTTTCAGGCTCCTGATCCACTAACAGTACACGCTTCTTCGCACCTATTAATTCACAGGCGGCAACAAGTCCAGCCAGTCCAGCACCAACAATCGCTACATCGTATTTCATACCCACACCCCCTAAAATCTAAATCCAGCTTTCTTTACATACATTCTTCTCTTGTTGTTGCTTTACCTTCTAACTTATTATTACTTTGCAAAAAATGTTTCAGCACAAAATTGTTCGCCTTCCGCATCAAAATAAAGAAAGTTTATTGGAAATAATCTATTATATTCCAATAATTATTTATTGTTTTTTTATCATTTCATTCTCTAGAAATCCCCCATGTCACCTGTCTTGACAGATTCGTTAGCGCTTACATTGTCCTCCGCAAAAAGACGAACGTTATTAAATTAAAAAGTTAATATAGTTCGTTTTTAGGCATTTTTCAGACTTTTGAAGTGAGGAATTTTAATCTTTTTTCGATTTATTGTTGACAAAGGTGAACAATAAGGATTATGATGTTATCAAATTTAATCACACAAAAATATAACGACGGAGACACGCTAGTCGAAAGAAAATCCAAAGAGAGCTGATGGTTGGTGTAAATCAGTGATTTCTACGATATAGTTCCACTCCCGAATAGATAAGCCGAAACTGTCAAAGTAAGCCTATCCGTCACATGCACGTTACGCATATAGCTAAGACTGCAACGGAATCCTTTCGTTCAGTGATTAAGGGTGGTACCGCGAACCTATATTTATTCAGCCTTTCGCCCCTTACGACACAATACCTGTGTTTGTAAGGCGTGGAGGGCTTTTATATTGTTTCGAATAAAGAAAGGAGATTGTTTGCATGCTGTAAGATGCCGCAATATTACAAAATCCGGACTGTCACATAGAGACACCACTAATAATTTTATTTAAAAGGAGCTAATTACAAATGACAACTGCAACAAAAACTATTAACGTATTTATCGCTGACCCACTAAGTGAAGATGGTATTTTCCCACTACGCCAAGAAAAAGATTTAAACTTAAACGTTATTATTGATACTGGGCTAGCACCAGAGGAGTTAATTGCAAAAATCGCTGATATTGACGTATTACTTGTGCGTTCTCAAACTACTGTGACACGTGAAGTAATCGAAGCTGCAAAAAATTTAAAATTAATTGGACGTGCTGGTGTAGGTGTTGACAACATTGACCTAGCTGCTGCAACAGAGCATGGTATTATCGTAGTCAATGCTCCAGATGGTAACACAAACTCTGCAGCTGAACATACAATCGCCATGATGACTTCTCTTGCTCGTCACATTCCACAAGCTTTCAACACACTGAAAAACGGTAAATGGGACCGTAAATCATATGTTGGGGTTGAGCTTAAAAATAAAACATTAGGTGTTGTTGGCTTCGGTCGTATCGGTGTAGAAGTAGCTTACCGTGCAAAAGGGCAACGTATGAATATTATGGCGTATGATCCATTCTTAACTGATGAACGTGCAAATGAATTAGGTGTAACAAAATCTACTGTAGAAGAAATTTGTGCTGCTGCTGATTTCATTACAGTACACACACCATTACTTCCTGAAACACGTAACCTTATTAACAAAGAAAAATTCGCTATGATGAAAGATGGCGTACGTATCATTAACTGTGCACGTGGTGGTATCATCAATGAAGACGATTTATATGATGCGATTGTAGAAGGCAAAGTAGCAGGTGCAGCACTAGACGTATTCGTTTCTGAACCAGCGACTGATCATAAATTACTAACTTTACCACAAGTGATTGCAACACCTCACTTAGGTGCATCTACAATTGAGGCGCAAGAATCTGTAGCCGTTGACGTTTCTAATGACATTATTAAATTCTACAAAACAGGTACAGTAACAAACCCAGTTAATATGCCTTCAATTCCAAAAGAACTTCTTGCACAAGTAGAACCTTTCTTTGAATTAGCTGAAAAACTTGGTTCATTCTTATCACAAGTTACAGTAGAGCCTGTAAAAGAGATTAACTTATCTTATGCTGGTGAAGTAGCAAATTACGACGTACGTCCTTTAACTTCTAATGCATTAAAAGGATTACTAGCTAAAAACCACGGCAACCATGTCAATGACGTTAATGCTCGCTACTTATCTGAACGTATCGGCATGAAAATTAACGAACATAAAACAACTACTGCTAAAGGCTTCACAAGCTTAATTACGATTGAAGTAAAAACAGCAAATGAAACACATACAGTAGCTGGTACATTACTAAATGGCCTTGGCGCACGTATTGTAAAAGTAGAAAACTATGTAGTAGACGTTGTACCAGAAGGACACCTTCTTTACATTAAAAACACAGATAAACCAGGTGCAATTGGACGTGTGGCAACGAAACTAGCTGAAAAAGACATCAACATCGCTACGATGCAAGTGGGACGCGCTGAAGTTGGCGGAACAGCTGTTATGATGCTAACGATCGATAATGTAGTGACAGAAGAAGATTTAAAATTCGTTGCACAACTTGAAAACATCGACGAAGTAAAAGCAATTGACCTTTAATCATTAACATACGCAAGCAGAGAGTGATTACTCTCTGCTTTTTCTTATGCCCGAAAAAGGGGTTTATTTTGCGAATAGGTTTGGACAAAAAGAAAAAGGGGCTGGGACATAACTAAAAAAATTTAAGAAACAGACGAAAGGTGTTCATAATTTTTTGCTATATGGGGACCTTAGCTATTCTTGCTTTTGCAATTTAAAAAATTAGAAGTGTTTACTAGTTGTTGGTAGCGAAGGGCGGGCGACTCCTGCGGGAACGCACAGTACGTAAGACGCAACAGACCGCGCGTTAGCGAGAGTTGCGGCTTACGATGTGCCCGCGGAAAGCGCCCGAACGTAGCGGAAATCAACGGGAGTAGACATCTATTTTTATTTTAAAATGAAGAAAGACTGTAGGCAAACTCGAAATTTTTCGAGTTTGTCTATAGTCTGAAAAGTGTTAGATAATCTAACACTTTTGGCTATGCCGTTGTTGTCTGCCCTACTTTTTGTTTGGGTGTTATTTTAACGCAATACAAATATTTTTTGCTTCAGTGAAAAATTCTAGACTATGGTGACCACCTTCACGCCCTACGCCGCTCTTTTTAAAGCCGCCAAACGGGGCACGTAAGTCGCGTACAAACCAGCAATTGACCCAAATTGTTCCCGCCCGCACATCATGTGAAATACGATGTGCACGCTGTAAATTTTCCGTCCAGACCACTGCATTCAATCCATATTCTGTGCCATTTGCAATCGCTAATGCTTCCGCTTCTGTGTCAAATGGAATAATCGTCACGATTGGCCCGAAAATTTCCTCTTGGCAAATACGTGCTTGAGCATTTTCCTGCAAATATATAGTCGGTTGTAGGTAATATCCAGTACTTAAATGTGCTGGTAATTCAGGACGTTTGCCACCATAAATAAGCGTAGAGTTTTCATATTCAGCGATGCTTAAATAGCTAGTTACTTTGTTGTAATGGGCTTGACTTACGACTGGTCCCATATTTGTTTTAGCATCTTGCGGATCGCCAACAACTAATGCTGCAGCCGCTTCTTTAAAGCGTGTGAGGAATTCATCTAAAATAGTACGCTGCACTAAAATACGTGATCCTGCTAAGCATACTTGACCCGAATTCATAAATGCTGCCTGAATGGAGACAGGAATGGCCTTATCTAAATTGGCATCTTCAAAAATAATATTAGCTGCCTTTCCACCTAATTCAAACGATACCTTTTTTAATGAATCTCCACCATTTTTCATTATAGCTTTCCCTGTTGTTGTTTCCCCCGTAAAAGAAATTAAATCAACTTCAGGATGTGTCGTCATAAATTCTCCTGCCGACTGAACACCAAAACCATGCACGACATTAACGACCCCATCTGGAATGCCAGCCTGTTGTGCTATCTCCCCAAGTAACGATACGGTTAGTGGAGTAATTTCTGCTGGTTTAATAACTGCCGTATTCCCTGAAGCTAAACATGGCCCAAGCTTCCATGTTGTCAGCATAAATGGTAAATTCCATGGTGTAATTAATGCAGCCACTCCAACTGGCTCATAACGCGTATAATTTAAATACGCATCATCCATTGGATATACCTCACCACCTTGCTGTTCCATAAAATCCGCAAAAAACTTTAAATTTTCTGCTGCCCGTGGGATTTCACGCTCTAACGCTACTTGGTAAGGCTTCCCTACGTCTAATGCTTCTAAGCGTGCTAACTCTTCTTTGCGTTCGATGATGATTTCTGCCATCCGTCGAATTTTTGCACAACGTTCCGATAGTGGCATCGTTCGCCAAGGACCTTCTTCAAAAGCTTGACGTGCAGCTTCACAAGCACGATCCACATCTTCAAAACTAGCTTCGTGAACTTTTGCAATAATTTCCTGAGTCGCTGGATTTTTCACTTCGAACAATGTTTGAGAAGAAGATTCTACATATTCTCCATTTATGAATAGTTTAACTTCCTTCAATTTCGTTTGTGTATTTGCCATGATAGACCACTCCTTACTCTTCATTTTGTCGACGTTGGATGGACTTTCCTGCAATCCCCCAATGAGAACTTGGGATTTCATTTAAACATACACGAACCGTTTCCAGTGGTGCCTCGAGTACCGAAGAAACGGTTTTACTTAGTTCTTCTATTAATAGTTCCTTCTGTTCTTTCGTTCGCCCCTCAATAAACGTTACTTGAATAAATGGCATCTCGACTCCTCCTTATCTATCGCTCCACTTGAACAGATAATGATTCCATTCCATCAAAACTGACAGTAAAGCTATCTCCTGCATGCATTGTAGCAGAACCAGTTAGTGCGCCACTAAGTACAATATCCCCTGCTCGAATATGCTGACCACGGGCAATTAATTTATTCGCCATCCATGCAATGGCTCTTGCTGGATGCCCCATAACGGAACCTGCTGTACTCGTCGCAATCATTTCATCATTTTGTGTAAAAATACAGCCCATATTAACCAGATCCACTTCATTCACTGCATATTTTTGCGAACCCACTATGTAGCGAGAGGAAGAGGAATTATCAGCGATTACATCCGGTAATGTAAAATGGAAGTTTAAATAGCGACTATCAATTATTTCCATGGCAGGTGCAACATACGCAGTTGCTGTCAGTACGTGCGCGACAGTCACTACTGGGCCGACTAAATCTTGCTTAAACACAAAGGCAATCTCTGGCTCAATTTTGGGGTGAATAAGTGATTTTAATGATATTGGATGTTGGGCATTGACCGCCATATTCGCTAATAACACGCCATAAGTAGGCTCATGCACTCCCATCATTTGCTGTTTAGCTTTGCTTGTTAAACCGAGCTTAAGTCCCGAGATGGATGTTTGCTCATGTTTGCACTTTAGTTCAATAAGTTTGTCTTGAATATCATAAGCTGTTTCAACGGTTAATTCTGGATAGCGCTCGGCAAACTTCGTAACCTCATACACATCCCGCTCTGCTAAATACAACGCATATGCAATTTGATCTAGCGTATCGGTTTTCATCATCGCTCGTTCCTCCATTCCCTTTATACTGACTGCTTAACAACTGCTAAGTTACGTGCAATCTCTGCTATTAAATCTTCCTGACCACCTACTGCTTTCATTTTGCCAAGTTCTACTAAAATTTCGCGTTCATCTACGTTATATTTTTTCGCTGCTTCTTGAGTGAAGAGTAAAAAGCTTGAGTAAACGCCTGCATAGCCCATCATTAAGCTAGACCCTGTTATTTCCTGTGATTGTGGCATAAATGGTGCTACTACTTCATTGGCAACGTCGATTGTTCGATATAAATCAATGCCTGTTTCATAGCCTAAACGATTGAAAACTGCTACCATCACTTCTGTTTGAGTATTTCCACTACAGGCACCTAAACAGCGTAAACTACCATCCACATACGTAGCACCTGCTTCGACTGCAGCCATCGTATTTGCCATAGCGAGTGATAAATTATTATGGGCATGGAAGCCAATTTCGCAAGAAACATGCGATTTTAGCGCAGCTACCCGCTCTTTCACCTCATGGGGAAGCATGGCACCTGCTGAATCTGTCACATAGATAATTTCAGCTCCATAACTTTCAAATAATTTCGCCTGCTCCACTATTACTGACGTCGGAGCCATATGTGCCATCATTAAAAAGCCGACTGTTGTCAATCCTAATTCTCGACTTAAATAAATATGTTGACTAGCAACATTGGCCTCGGTAACATGCGTTGCAACTCGCGCCATAGTAGCGCCCGCCTTCACAGCATTTTTCAAATCTTCCTTTAGACCAATTCCAGGTAATATTAAAACTGAAATCGAAGCATCACCACATTCTTCTTTTGCCGCAGCTATTAACTTCAGTTCATCCACTTTCGAAAAACCGTATTGCAAAGAGGAACCACCTAATCCATCCCCATGGGAAACCTCAAAGTATTTCACTTTTGCTTCTCCTAAACCTCTTGCAACCTCTCGCACTTGCTGCTCCGTAAATGCATGACGCATTGAATGACTACCATCCCTCAATGTCACATCTAAAATGGTTAGTTGTTTTGTCATCATCCTCACCTCCAATTAGTTCGACTTGACTGTTCCATGTTGCAACCTAGCCATTTGATTTCCGACTTGCACTGCTGCCGCCGTCATAATATCGAGATTTCCTGAATACGGTGGGAAAAAGTCTCCCGCCCCCTCAACTTCCAGAAAAACTGATATTTGTTGACCATCAAAAATAGGCGCACTCGTCATGCGATAACCCGGTACATATTGTTGTACAGCGCTCACAATCTCTTCAATAGCCTTTGTAATTTCTTCTTCCTTGCCACCTTCATTCACTAATACATGTACGGTGTCACGCATCATAATTGGCGGCTCTGCGGGATTTAAAATAATAATGGCTTTCCCTTTGTTTGCACCGCCTACTTCCTCTAGCGCCTTAGCTGTTGTGCGTGTAAATTCATCAATGTTAGCGCGTGTGCCAGGCCCTGCACTTTTACTCGCCACTGTTGCCACAATTTCTGCATACGTAACATCCACCACTTGATTAATGGCATACACAATGGGAATCGTCGCTTGCCCCCCACAAGTCACCATATTGACATTGTCAACTGCCACGTACTTTTCCAAGTTTGCACACGGCACAACAAATGGACCAATAGCCGCCGGTGTTAAATCGACTATCTTTTTGCCAAGTGCCAGTACTTGTTCACTGTGCGCACTATGGGCATTAGCAGTTGTTGCATCAAACACAATATCGAAGAGCTCTGGACGTGCAACTAAGCCTGCAATGCCATTTGTAATGGTATGATAGCCACGATCTTTCGCACGCTGAATGCCCTCTGATGTTGGCTCTATTCCAACCATTACACTCATCGTTAAATCCTCACTGCGCTCAATTTTGTACATTAAATCTGTTCCAATATTTCCAGATCCCAGAATGGCAACTTTCAATTTGACCACTTTTATTTCTCCTCCTTTCTTTTAAACGTGGCGGAAACAGCACCAAGATGAGCAAACTCCGCTGTAAAACTATCTCCATCTTCTATCGTTACGGCTGATGTTAATGCGCCTGCTAAAACTATTTCCCCTGCTTGCAAGCCAATATGGTATTTACTTAGCTTGTTAGCAAGCCATGCTACTGCCCGTAGTGGATTTCCCATTACAGCAGCCGCTGCTGCACTATCAAAAAGCTCGCCATTGCGATAAACATTCATACCAATATGCGGTAAATCTACCTCAGTCAATTTTGTTGGTGTGCCGCCAATAATGACCATTGCGGAAGAACCATTATCTGCTACTGTATCTTCAAAATTAATTTTCCAATCGGTAATACGACTATCAATAATTTCTAAAGCTGGCACAATATAATCTGTCGCTTCGATAACATCCATCTCCGTAATAGAGGGCCCATATAAATCCTTCTTCAAGATAAATGCTATTTCAAATTCCAACTTCGGCTGAATAAAATGATTAAGAGAAATGGTTGCACCGTCCACCTCAACCATATCCGATAAAATATGACCGTAGTCTGGTTCTGTTACTTGAAATTGTTGTTGCATCGCCTTGCTTGTTAAACCTATTTTTTTACCGATAATGTGTTTGCCCATTTGTTGCTTTGCTGCAATTTGAAGTAATTGAATTGTATAAGCGTCATCGACAGTAATATCTGGTACAGTGGACGTTAATGGGGCAATAGGTCGCTTTGCTTCTTCTGCTTCTAATAACTTCTTTGCATAAAGTTGTCTATCCATTGTCAACCTCCTAAGCCTGCATTGTTGTTTCCACTGCAAGTGAGCCGTATCTTCCATTGAAAAATAGTAAGGGCTCTCCTTCTTCTAGCTGAATGTCCTTTACACTGCCGATAAATAAAGTGTGGTCGCCTTCAACATATGTGCTCGCTACTTCACAGCTTATTTGTGCAAGCGCACCCTCAATTGTTGGGGCCCCTTGTAAATCACTGAATTGGACCTCGCGCTTTTCTTTTAGTTGGCCGGCAAATAACATAGACAATTCTTGCTGTTGTGCTGATAAAATATTGACTGTAAATGTCCCACTTTGCTTGATATGCTCCAGCATTGAAGCCTTCTCCCCGATCGAGATCACTACTAGTTTTGGATTAAGTGAAACAGACATGAACGCATTTGCCGTCATGCCATGAATAGTGTCATTCACATTTGTTGTAATGACAGTTACACCTGTTGCAAATTTCCCCATTGCATTTCTAAACAGACGATCATCCATTACATAACCTCCTCATCAATTAGTGCTGTCTCAAATACTAAAAAGTAGTAGTTAAGACAGCTATTTAGGCACGCTATTTATTAATCACCATTATTACTCATCTATTTATTTCACTGGAACTTTCACTGCACGATCAGGTGTGCCATATAAGAAATACTCATTAGGTAGAGGTGAGCCATACCAAATAATCGCCTCATCTAACTCATTTTCGCGCCAAGTGATTGGCTTCCAGTCAGGGTCAAAAATGAGATAACCAGAGTCACCAAATAATTCTACTCGGTTTCCACCAGGCTCCATTACATACATGAAATACGCTTGGCTTACACCATGTTTTCCAGGGCCCGCTTCTATTTGAATTCCGTTTTCTACGAAAATATCCGCTGTATCCATTAAATGCTGTGGATAGCCATACCAAAACGCAATATGATGGAAGCGACCACTATTACCAGTTTGATCGTTCATTAATGCCACTTCATGTACTAATGGGCTCACACTCATCCACGCACCAATTTCTTCGTTATTATTTAAGACAATTTGTTCACGTAGCTTAAAGCCTAAATGTTCAGACATAAATTCACGATTTTTTGCTACATCTCTACACATTAAATTGATATGATCTAAACGGCGGGCAGGGACACCCATTAATGGCCTTTTTTGTGGACGGCTTTTTAATAATGTTTTTTGATCTTCCGCTGGCTGGAAATAATCTACTTCCCACAAAATTTCTTGTTTATGACCATCAGGTGTAACAAATTGATAAGCACGACCATGCCCTAAATCGCCATCGATCCAACCTTTTCCATAGCCGCTTTTCTCTAACGATGCAACCCGTCGTTCTAACGCTTCAGGTGAACTTGCACGCCATGCCGAATGGCCAAGACCAGCTTCTTTACCTTCTGTTAACTTTAATGTGTGATGATAAAAATCCTCGTACCCTCGTAAATAAACCGATTGCCCTTCACGCGCTGTAATTTGTAGCCCCATATAATCGGTGAAAAATTTTAAAGATTCCTCTGGTTTTGGTGTAAAAAGCTCCACGTGCGCTAATTGTGCTACATCAAAATTTGTCATCCATCATTCCCCCTGATTTTTTATTTATTTGTAAAGTAATTCACATCATCCGGATTTACCCAAGTTGGGTCTGTCCAACCGGTTAAATCATAATCAGCCATACATTGCTCTGCAAAAGCGATAAACTCGTCTGTTTTCCCGCTTCCCTGTGCACCAAACAACGTTTGTAACCTTATGTCTTCATGGTTTCCAGCGTAATTCCGTTCATATAGCTCACTTCGACCACCGAATTCTGTACCAATCGCATCCCACAGTAGCTTGATTGTTTTAATTTTTTCAAGAGCCTCAATACCATTTGAACCACGATAAAGCTTATCCAATGTTGGACGGAATTCCTCATTTAAAAAGTCCCTTGCACTGGAAGGCTGTACAATTAAATTTCCTGCTACGATTTGCTGTATAATGCCTTTAATCTTCGGCCAGCCTTCCTGCAAAAATACACGATAGGCTAATCCACCATTTAAATTTGGAATGACAATACCATTCTCTTTTTTCTCTGGATTCAGCGCCATCGCATCACTTAATGACCAGAACATATGACGCCACGCCATAATTTCGCCAATATGCACTTGGACACCTCGGAATTGATCCGTACCTGCTGTCTTTAATGCCTTTAGCAAGACACCAATAATAAAATCTAATTTCACCGCTAAGCGTGTGACACCTTGGAACGTAAAACGATTAATGAAACCGCTTTCTACAAAGAATGAAGTCGTCTTCTGCATATCTTCATAAATTAAAATATTTTCCCATGGAATAAGCGCTTGTTCGAATACAAGTACGGCGTCATTTTCATCGAAGCGACTACTTAATGGGTAATCGAACGGACTTCCCATAATCGCTGACGTCATTTCATATGAAGCACGGCTTATAAGCTTCACTCCTGGAGCATCCATAGGTGCAATAAAAACCACCGCAAATTTTTTATCTTTGATAGGTAAACCATACGTACCAACGAAATTGTAGTTTGTGATTGCAGAGCCAGTAGCCACCATTTTCGAACCACTAACGATTAAGCCCTTATCTGTTTCACGCTCTACTTGAATAAATACATCGCCGACTTCATGCACGTCTTTATGGCGATCCACTGGTGGATTGACAATGGCATGATTGAAAAACCAATTGCGCTCTTGTGACTCTTTATACCAACGCTTTGCATTTTCTTGAAAAGGTGAATAGTATTCGGGATTTCCTCCGAGCGTTGCAAGGAAGGATGCTTTATAATCTGGTGTGCGTCCCATTTGTCCATAAGTGAGTTTTGCCCAAGCAACAATTGCGTCTCGCCCTTGAATTAAATCATCTGCGCTCCGTGCTGCTCGGAAGTACTTATGTGTATACCCCCCGCTCCCCGTATCCGTTTCACAAGTTAAAATATCTTTGTATTGCGGGTCATGCATGGCATCATATAAACGTGAAATCGATCGTGCTGAATTTCGAAAAGCTGGATGTGTCGTGACATCCTTCACACGTTCACCATGTAACCAAATTTCCCGACCATCCTTTAAACTTTCTAAATATTCCTGCCCTGTCAATGGCTTCGTACTTTGTTGAACAACCATTCCCTTCCCTCCTACAAATCTTTTTTCTTGTTTGACATGTCTATTTCAATTTAATACTTTTTGAATTTTTTGATAATTAACAAAAAGTATAGTCTTCTCTTTTTTTTCTTTAAAATTTGAAAGAAATTTTCGTATAAACTAGAAAAAGTCAGCAAAATCGCTGACTTTTCTCATTTTTCATTTTCTAAAGTTTTAATTGCATAATAAATTTTTAACGCTAAATGACAGCGAAAACGACCATCCCCTGTACGCATGTCTTCCTGCAATAATGATTCAATTTTTTCCATACGATAACGAAAACCAGGGATTGATAGATTCAAAGCTTTTGCAGTTTGATTGACGTTACCGCTATGGTTTAAAAAGACTTCTAACGTATGGACAAGTGTTGCATGATTTTGCTCATCATATTCCAATAACTGACCAAGTACCTCTTTATAAAACTGTAAAAGCTCTCTTGGATTTGTCGTTTTTAAAAATAACATAATATGCTGGAAGTTTTCATAAATGGCCGCTTGTGTCTGTTGTGGGGCTGCGTAACGTAAAAATTGGCATATTAATTTCGCATCGTTATAGCTATTCCCGATTTCTTCTAACTTCTCTGCATTTTTTCCTACGCCAATTTGGAAAGTTGCTTGCTTAAAGCGCTCCATTACCCTTTTCGATAAACTACTAAGGAAATTCGACATATATTGAACATCTTTCTTGCAATCTTCAAGAATAAGCAGTACTTCCTGGTTTTTAATAAAGCACTCCACATTTAAATACTCAGTAGCTAAAAAGCTATGCACTATTTCGGGTTCTTCCTGTTCCATTGTTATAACGATAACACGATTATTTTTACTCGGATCAAAATAAAAAATATTTCGTGCTTTTTTAATAAGCTCCTCAGAGGGAGATTGTTGACTCATAACTTCATCTAAAAAATCCGATTTTTTCTTCCACTGCGATTGTGCGATTTGTATTTGTGTATATAAGTAAATCGAAAAAACCGTTACAGCGCGTTCAATAATCATTTCCTGTTCACGTGTTAATGCTTTGTGACTTAAAATTACCAATGTACCCAATTGTTTTTTCATCGTCATAATATCATATTCATGGCGAAACTCTTTTTTCTTACGACTCGCTTCTATATAAAGACGTTCATCGTCCTCATGCATAAAATAGTAACCAATTGGTTTCATTAAGTATCTTCGTTCCACAGTTACACTGCATTGTAACGCATCACTTAACAGGTATAACAGCTGGTTTAATGTATATCCTTCAAGCATTGCATGTGTCATTTGTTTATGAATAGTGTCTGAATGCACAATGGAATTATTGAGACTTTTTAACTCATTAAATGTATTATCTAATTCATCAGCTAACGAAGTATCTTGAAAGTATCGTAATATTTCCAACTGTTCTTCAGTAGCGTGCTCCTTTGTCCGTACAACAAATTTACAATAATCATCACATTTCCCCCGGCATTTTTCCTCAAAAACGACAATCTCTTTTGGATACGTTTTGGCTAAAAAGCCTGCTACATAACCGATTAATGTCCAACAAACACTTTCATCACTAAAACCAAAATGGCGGACATGTTCCTCTGCCTCGTAAGAATGAAACCATTTCCCTTCCATTTCGAACTTATCATTAGTTATTTCCAATACATCAATTTGTACACTGACAACGCCCTCTAATGTATGAATGGCAGCACCAGCCCTAATTAACTCTTTTAACTCTTTCCAGTTGTACATTTTCTCGATAGAGCCACCAGCACTGTAGCCACACGCCCAGCCATATCGTAATAAAAAACCTTTTGCACGCTCCATATTCAAAGTTTGAATAATGTCACGTCTAAAAAAGCCAAGCGCTTCAGCTGACTTTAAAATCATTCGATTCCCATTGAATTTTATAATGCCTGAGCGTGGATTAATATCTATAGCATTTTCAAACACTAAACGATTTGCTTTCATGAATAGGCACCCCCATAAACATGCTGTTTTCTCCCATCATGTTTTTACTGTCTACACATCTTCCCTTACTACTACGATTTCCCAGACGAATAAGTAAGCGTTTTCTTGACATTAAACAAAGAAGAGCACAAAAGCGTTGCCAGATCGATAATTCGAAGATTTAAAGTGTTTAAGTTTACTAACAATCATAGTATATTTTTAGTTTTCAGACAATTTAAATTACTAGACAGCAATATGTTTGCATAAAAAAAGTACTGACCATTTAAGAATCAGTACTTAAAAAATAGTAAAGATATTAAAGCTCTTGTACAAGCTTTAATAGGGCTGTTAACGAATCTACCTCAAAGGTTGGTGTTACATTCCCAGTTAGTTCGTTGTTTTCACGGTTAATCCAGACATTGCGCATACCCACGCGAGAAGAGCCTAAAATATCCGTATTTAAGTTATCGCCAACCATAATAGCATCGCTAGCAGTAATGCCCGCCGTTTCCATCACATGCTCAAAAATAGAGGCATCTGGTTTTCCTTTACCAAAATCACCAGAAATAATGATATGGTCGAAGTACGGTGCGATTTCAGGTGTAATTTCAAGTTTTAAATTTTGTAAACTTGGTGCACCGTTCGTTAGTAATATCAGTTGATATTTGCCTTTTAGTTCATCTAAAACGGTAAAAGTATCTTCATATAAAAAAGGTGAAACTTTGCGTTCGGCTACAAAGCGTTCTCCTAGTTCAGCACCTAACTTTGCATCGTCAATACCAAGTGCCGCTAAACCCTTTGTCCATGCTTCAGTACGATAACCTGGCACAAGTTTTTTCATTTTTTGAAAAGAATCAGTAGGGTCATCAAATGTTCCCCAAAGCCCTTCAAAAGGGTTAATACCGATTAATACTGTATAATCATATGTTTCGTAGCCTTCATAAAGTGCACGTGCTTCTTTGCGTACGGCTTCCTCTAATGCTGCTGAATCCACATTATGTATTGTCGCTGCATATTCACATGTTTTTTCAAAAGCTGTTTTAACAGATTTTTTGTCCCATAACAACGTATCATCCAAATCAAAAATAATTGTATTAATTGACATAGTGTCAGCTCCTAGCTTCTTTTCTACTTGAACAAAAAGCATTCATATCGCTTATTTTAGCATATTTTCAAAATAGTTAGCATAGCTTTTTGAGCAAGTTCTCGCTCCTACAAACATCATAATTGTTTGCGTGACCGGCACTCAATTTTTCACGTAATGCGCTACTAGTTGTTTTGTTTTCATGCGAATGAAACGATATGGTTCTTGCATTGCCTGCACAACAGTAGTGGATTCATCTACTAGTGTTTCCACAACGGTAAAAAACTCAAGCAAAGCAGGCTTATCCTTTTCATCAACAGCACCAGACAATAGCACAACATGAGCATTTGTTGATTTTGCAGCTAGCGCTACCCCCAATGGCGCCTTTCCATGTAATGTTTGACGATCCGATTTGCCCTCACCAGTAATAACTATTTGAGCGCCTATCAAATGCCTTTTTAACTGTACTGCCTCTAACACAATATCTATGCCTGCTTGGAAAGTGCCATTTAAAAAGGCCATTAATGCGCCACCAACACCTCCTGCCGCACCAGCTCCTTTATAATCGTGTAAACGAATGTGAAATTGTCTTTCCACAATATCTGCAAATCGTTTTAAACACTCATCGAATAAAGCAATTTCATGCTCTTTTACACCCTTTTGCGGACCAAAAATTGCTGTAGCTCCGCGCTCTCCAATCAAAGGATTATCCACATCACAGGCAATAGTAAATGTTGCCTCAGACAACCGTACATCGAGTTGACTACTATCAATGGATGCTAAATCTAGTAATCCCGACACGCCATTAGCAATGGATGAACCATCACCTTTCCTAAATTGCAGCCCAAGTGCCTGTAATAGACCGATACCAGCATCGTTTGTTGCACTGCCACCAATACCGATAATAAACTGACGAAAACCTTTATCCAATGCAGCCTTAATTAACTGCCCTGTGCCATATGTTGATGCTAGCTCAGGATTTTTTTCGCTATCCTTCAACAGCATAATACCCGAAGCTTGTGCCATCTCAATAACACAGGTTTCTTCATCCCCAAGCACTCCATAGTTTGCTTTAATCATTCTGCCTAGCGGATCAAGTACACTTGCTGAAATATATCTCCCGCCCGTTGAAGCAATAAGTGATTCTAATGTACCCTCTCCTCCATCCGCTACTGGTAAAATAACTGTCTCAATTGCTTGATCTACATCCAAGACCCCTGCCTGCATTGCCTTTGCAACTTCAAATGCAGATAAAGTACCTTTATAAGAATCTGGACAAATAATGACTTTCATCTTATACCCCCACTCTGTTCATATTTACCTCGTTGTTAGCAGTCAGATAATCCTATAGAATACCAAATGTTAAGCGCTTACAAATTAGTATAATGACAATAAATTCAAAAGCTAGAGGAAAGTTGTGTGGCGATTTGTCCTGCCTTTGTGGCGATTCGTAGACATTAAAACAGCAAAAGTGTTAGATTCTCACAATCAATCTAACACTTTGCTCTTTATGCATGATATAAATCATTTAATAGCTCGATTTTTTTACCTATGGCTTCTTCAAACGTCATAATATAAGCCGCCGGATCTTTTGGATTATGGAACTGTGTAATCTTCCCTGACTCAGGGTGAACAAATTTAGAAGATGCTCCACAGCCAATCCCTAAAATCGTCTGCACTTCCTCCATAATGACAATATTATAAATGCTTTCTTCGCCTGCTTTACTATAGCCTACATTTTCTAAATTACCTAAAATATTTTTTTGACGGTATAGATAATAGGGAACATAATCATTTTCCTTCGTCCACACTTGTGCCATCTGCATCATTTCTGCTACCGTATCACGATCAGCTACTTTATATTTATCTTTATTACGCGTCATTTCTGAAGCACGTTTAAAGGATAGCGTGTGCACAGTTAACGACTCTGGTTGCATTTTTGCTGATTCCTCTAAAGAATGTCGGAACTCCTCTGTCCCTTCATTCGGCAAGCCAATAATTAAATCCATATTAATATTATTCATACCGGATTCACGTGCTAACCAAAACTTATCAACCGTTTCTTGTACCGTATGATGACGTCCAATTGCCTTTAGTGTTTCATCTGTATAAGACTGCGGATTAACACTAATTCGATCAATGCCCCATTTTTTTAAAACAGCTAATTTTTCTGGTGTAATCGTATCCGGACGACCGGCTTCAACTGTTACCTCACGAATCGTTTCAGGATGTGGGAAAGAGTCATACATCGTTTGATATAATGCATCCATTTCATGTGCTTCGATTGAAGTGGGTGTACCCCCGCCCCAATAAATAGAAGTTATTTTCATGTTATTTTCTGTCAGCCATTTACCCATTTCACGTAATTCGATGTGTAGTCCATCTAAAAACGTGGTCACACGCCCTTGCTTACGGTTACTACCAATTGCATAGGCTGGGAAGGTACAATAAGCGCATTTGGTTGGGCAGAACGGAATGCCAATATAAACGCTAATCTCTTTCCCGATATGGTCTAAGTCAGGAATTGTAACTAACTGTCGTTCAACAATGTTTTTCAACAATGCTACCTTTTCCTCTGACAATCGAAAATCACGAATTAACACTTCCGCAATCGCTGCGTCATCCATACCAGCTTTACGGAATTTGTGATAGAGCTTTGTAGGACGGACACCTGTTAAAATACCCCATTGTTGATGCATCCCCGTATGTTGCTCAAGCACATCTAAAAATACATGCGATAATGCACGTTTCATACGAATATTTTGCTCACGTCCAACAGCTTCTGTCGCATATTCAATATGGTAATCATTTGTATAGCGTTTATCATCAACCTCTAATACCGCGCTTGTATAGACAGTAAAATTAGCATCAACGCGGTAACTGAATGCAACTGACATCTCCGCTTCTTGTGCATTTGTACTCAACTTCGAATCCTCAAAAAATAAATTCGCAATATGATTTAAAACGCGAATCCAATCTTCAGGATACTTTTGATCTATTTGAATAATTTTCATCGTATTCGCTCTCTTCTTTCAATATTCCAGTGTACTCTGTTCAATAAATGGATTGCCTCAATAGTTTAACAAATTTTATTCATGATAAGCAAAACTGCCATAATGACAGAATATTCCGTCTAATGATAGACATATAAAATAATATTACTTATAATTTAAAAAAGGTGGTGTTGATAGTGGTTTTAGTTAAAGGCAAGTATTCTCCTGTTTCTAACTTCATTGAGCAATTAGAAGTAGCTTTCCATCATTTTGATTTACAACGCTGTGATGAAAAGACTTTGTATGTAACCATCTTACTGAAATATCGTGGGCAAAAAGTTCTTTGTGATTTGATTTATCTTATCAATCAACAAGAAATGTACGGGGCTATCTCTATCAACGAGCATTATAAACACGCCCGAAACTTTATTCAACAACATTTTCGCCATACCCTTCTCTATTCTGATGAATTACGTTTAGCTCATAACTTTATGCATACATTTCCTTTCAAGCAAACTTTACAGCAATTCGCCAAAAAGTATCCGAAGTATATAACAAATAAACAGCTCATATAGGACAAGTAAGCACAAAGACTCCTACCGCAAAACATCATGAAATCTAATATGTATGGTCAATAAAAAGACTGAAGACAATTTCAAATTTCTTTGACCTTATCTTCAGTCTTAGGAGCTATCATTAGTTTGACACCTCACGTTCGTGTATTATTCCTTTATCATTTCACTCAACCCTGTAATATCAATACCGTTTAATGCTTGTGTAGCCAATCTGTCCGTTTCAGTATTTTCTTTTCTGGAAATTAGTTGATAGTTTGCTTGTAGGCCAAGCTCGCTTAGTTTTGCATCGATCTTATCCGCCCAATCTGACAAATCCTTTTCCAAAGCTGGCCACTCGCCAGTTAGCTGATTAATAACTACTTGCGAATCACCTACAATCTGTATCGGTAGATGATGAGCATTTAATAATTCAAGCTCTACTAAACCTAAATATAGCGCGGCATATTCTGCCTCATTATTTGATTTCAGTTCAGCAGAAAATGCATTTTTTCTTAACCTATATGGCTTACCATTTTGCTCATAATAAATGGCACAACCAAGACCAGATTGTCTCGTTGCACGGTCAAAGCCTCCATCAAAATAAACAGTAATGTTATGAGGTTCTGTTTCAACTTCTTTTAAATAAGCCTTGAGCTCCTTGATAGACCAGTTCGTATTCTGTCGGTCAATAAATTGTAGTGATTTGACACGTCCAGTACGTTCCATATCTTCTGCCAACAATAAAGCTTGTGCTGCCCGCATTTCCTCTGACCTTAATACTGTTCCCGCACCCTTTGGTGTTTTATAAGCCCATTCAATTAAAACATGCATGACAATCCCTCCATAATATAAGCTACGGTTAACTAAAGTGAAAACGTGTCTCGAATAGCCGAGACACGTTTTCCTACTTACTGTTATATGTGCAAATAACCGTTTATTTATTCGTCGCAACATGTAACAGTCTATCGACAACTATTTTCAGCTACTATAGTTTTTGACTTACTTACATGCCTTCATACAACGATTGTATCGGTTTTACTAAAATGCGATTTACTTCTTCGATTACACCACTTAGCTTCATCTCTGCCTCAAGCATCGCTACAATTTTCTCATTTTGTTGCGCAAGCTGAGCAGTTTTTTGTGCATAAATCAGTTCATCTTCTTGTAAATCCTCACCAGCCATTTGTTTCTTCTGTAAATCCACCTGAATTTTACGGAAGTTTTGGAATAACTTTATCGCATCTTCATCTGCCTTCACTACAGCGACTGCTGCTTCCAATGCTTTAAATTCCTCTGTTTTACGGAAAGTAGCCTCCAAAGCATTAATTTCATTATAAATATTAACCATTCTTATTTCCCCTTTCTAAATCAAGTAAACAATTAAACCTTGCACAATACCAATTAAACCACCAAGAACTGCACCTAGCACTGTAATCATTTTAAATTCACGCTTGGAAATACCAAGTACAAGCTCTTCTAGTTTCGATACTGGGAACGAATCCACTTGTTCACGAACTACTTCTTGTAAATTTAAACGTTTTAGTACATCTTCTAATTTCTCTTCCGCTCTAACAAATGCTTTATCAATTACTTGAGGTATTACCGTTTCCCTCATCCAAGAACTACCTGTTGGCCAATAATAAGAAATAGAATGCTGTAAGCGTTCTGCTACTGCTAATTGATCTTTTACATAGCTTTGTAAATTTGCCAATATCGGTTCAAAGTCAATATCCCCTAAATAATCCATAGCCGGTCGGTCTTTTAACTTTTCCCATTCTTGTGTAAAAATGTTTGTCAGCAGCGATGTTGTCCCTGGGGCTTGTAAAAACTTTACAAGCTCGCGTTGTACTTTGCCGACAAGTGAGGAGGAATCCCCTAAAAACATATTAATCATACCGCCAAGTGACCCTTTTGACGATAAAAAGTCATCAATCATTGCTTTTATCGTCATCTCGCCTGCGGGTGATAAAAAATACTCCTCACCCTTCTCTAAAATATGTCCCACTGCTAATGGAATTTTAGCATCAATCGTATTTTGGATGTCCTCCGATAACAGTGTACGAATTGATCTCGTGGATAATGTATTCTTTACTGATTCAAATTGTCCCGCTACAATTCGTTCAACTTTTTGTTCAATAGTGGCAGGCATATCAGAGAAGCCAGCTAAATCTAGCCAGTCCTGAATGGTTTTATCGTTCGTGAAAAATGTCTCTTCAACTTTTACTTGTGCAAATTGTTCAACTTTATCTTGAATATCTTTAGAGAAAAATTTCTTTCTAAACGTCTCAGGTGTTAATAAATAATTTACAACGGTAAGACCTAATTGTTTCGCTAGTTCATCACGTCTTTTTGGAATAAGACCCGGTGTAAATGGTACACGCCAATTTTTAATATAAATTGCTTCGTGCGGTCGAAAAAGCATTTTAATCGCTAGATGATTTGTTATACCACCGATTGCGGCGCCGATAATTGCCATAAATAATAATGTCACTAAAAAATTGTCCATTAGCATCCTCTCATTTCAATCGTATTCACATTTGGCGTAATTTGTCGCCTACTGCACTCATTATAGCAGAGCAATGAAATCCAACGAAAGAAATACCCTCCATTTTATTACGACAAAGCATAATTGTTCCTATCAAAACATCATCCGATATTGTTTAGTTGCAATATTACCACTATCCTTGAATAATATTAAATACATATCATTAGAAATGGGGTTTGTATATGATTCAGCATTTTAGCTTTAAACCTTTATTTGAAAATACACAGCTTCCTGGATGGGCCATTTCCTTTTTCTATCAACGTGAACGTTACGCGGCAGAATATTTAAAGGATGGCGTCATCCAATGGATTGGTCCTATTCCTCCACATGAAGAAGATGTTAAAAAAATGATTCATGAGTTAATGCTCTTCCATATTTATGACTAAAAAAACCAATATTTTTTTGCCTTTGCATAATTAAAAACGCCTAATTTTTACTATTAAAACCACTGCTATTATACGAAAAGTGTCTGTTTATATTGATATTCCTGTATTTTTCTTATACATTTAATAAATGAATTTAATTCTAAATGTTTTATATGCAGGAGGCTATTTCAATGAGTAAAGTCGCACTTTCTGATGACTTAAATAACTATAATTCAAAAGCGTTAATTCGTGCTAAAGTAAAGGAACTTTTTTCGGAATTTTCCGCAAAAATTTTCGAGTTAGTCGATGAGTCCAGTTCAATCGATAGTAAAAAATTCGAAGCACTATCTGGATATAGTAGTAATTTTTACAGTGAGTATTGTAGCCAGCTAAAAGCTATTTTCGAATCTCCTAGTGCACTAGGAAAACGTTCCATTAAACATCTATACTTATCTTACAATGGGAAACATTATGTCCTAACACAACAAGGACTAACCGAAAAGGCTCCTATCACCATCTCCACATACTTAGACGCGATCCCTTTAAAAGAATCTGTTCATGATGTGGAAAAGGCTTGTCTAAAGTTGCGCTTCCAACAGTAAAAAATGATTGCCCTATTTAGAAATACATATTACAAAAGTGTCCATTTATGTGCTTCTCGTTCGCGCAAAAAAGGTTGCCTCATATGAGACAACCTTTTTTTGTTGCATATTAAAATAATTCATTTAAAAAAATCCGCAAGTAAAGCTCTCTTGAGATTTTTGACGTGTCGTTTTATATGAGATGCAAATGCTTCTTTCTCTAAACAAACTATCCTTGCTCCATTTAAAGTTAGCATAATGCCTATTGATTTTCAATCATTTGTCATCTGAAAGTATCCGTTTTCTTTATTAGCAAATCCATCTTAAAATAGTATAAAAAAGTCGTTGTCAATATTTGTGTTTTAGTTACAAATAACTTATGATTAAAACATCCAACAATTTTTTAAATCATAGGAGGTGTACACTTTGTTTACTTCCCTCATTTGGGCGGGGACAAAGGAATTATTTGGACGGAGACATATTGGAAATAACCATTAGGTTGGCGGCATTCGCCCTACTAATTATAATGACAGGATTTTTCGTTGCAACTGAATTTGCAATCGTAAAAGTGAGAACTACCCGCATCGATCAATTACTCGCAGAAGGACATAAAAAAGCGAAAAATGCAAAACGTGTTGTATCGGATTTAGACGAATACTTATCTGCATGTCAATTAGGTATTACCATTACAGCACTTGGACTGGGTTGGCTAGGTGAGCCTACATTTGAAATCATTTTACATCCAGTGTTCGAGTTTCTAAATCTGAGCGGTAGCATAACATCTATCCTTTCATTTATACTTGCATTCTCAATCGTAACGTTTATGCATGTAGTTATTGGGGAATTGGCGCCAAAAACTTTAGCCATCCAAAAAGCAGAATTTGTAACATTACACTTTTCTGGTGCATTAATTTTATTCCACAACATTACTTATCCAATCATTAAATTATTGAATGGCTCTGCACGTGGTTTAACAGGTCTATTCGGTCTTAAAATGATGTCAGAATCAGAAGTTGCACATACTGAAGAAGAATTGCGCATGATTTTGTCAGATAGTTTAAAAGGTGGAGAAATTAATAACGCAGAATATGAATATGTTAACAGTATCTTCGAGTTCTCAGATCGTCTTGCAAAAGAAATCATGGTGCCACGTACTGAAATCGTCGGAATTGAGAAAGAACTTACGATTAAAGAAGTATTTGATTTAATGGGTGTGGAGCAATATACTCGTTATCCAATTATCGACGGGGATAAAGACCATATTATTGGATTAGTGAATATGAAGCACTTATTAACTGCTTATATTAAAGATCCTGCAAATGGCGATAAACTAGTAATTGACTATATGCAACCGATTATTCGCGTGATGGAAACTACGCAAATTAACGGATTGTTACTCAAGATTCAACGTGAACGTATTCATATGGCTATTTTAATGGATGAGTATGGTGGTACATCAGGTCTTGTAACCATTGAAGATATTATCGAGGAAATTGTCGGGGATATTCAAGATGAGTTTGATGAAGATGAAATTCCAGAAGTACAGGAAATTGCAGAAAATCATTTTATTTTAGATGCAAAAATGCTACTAGAAAATGTCAATGATATGCTAGGTACTGACATAGAAGATGATGATATCGATACGATTGGTGGTTGGTTCATGACAAAGCGTTTTGATGCAATCGAAGGTGATAGCATTGAAGAGCAAGGTTATGAATTTACAGCAAAAGAATTAGATGGTCACCACATATTATACTTAGAAGTTCTGAAATTACCTGAACTTGATTTAACAAATGAAATCGAAGAATCGAAAGACGATAAATAAAAATGCAAAACGACTCCCTTTCATATAAGGGGGTCGTTTTATAATGCCCGAAAGTTTTGCGAGGAGGAAACAAAATGGAGCTCTATACAAATTTACGTCAAGGGGAAAAAGGAGCTTGGCTATCAATTGCCACTTACTTAATACTGAGCTCAGTAAAACTAACAATTGGCTATATCGGAACATCAGAAGCTTTAAAAGCAGATGGATTAAACAATACAACGGATATCATCGCATCCATTGCCGTTTTAATCGGCTTACGCATTGCTCAAAGACCACCAGATTCAAATCACCAATATGGTCATTTACGAGCTGAAACTGTTGCGTCACTCGTTGCCTCATTTATTATGCTAATCGTCGGCTTACAAGTTTTAATTGCTTCTTTACAAGGACTATGGGAGCCATCTGGCACAACACCATCTTTGTTAACAGCATTTGTGGCAATCGGAAGTGCAGCCGTCATGTATGTTGTCTATCGTTATAATTTAGCACTGGCAAAAAAAATACGAAGTGCGGCTGTAAAAGCTGCTGCCTATGATAATCGCTCGGATGCGCTGGTCAGTATCGGCACAGCCATCGGGATATTCGGAGCAATTTTTGGCTTTCCGATTATTGATACATTAACAGCCCTTGTTGTAGCTTTTCTAATAATTAAAACTGCTGTAGAAATATTTTGGGAAGCGGTTCAAAGTCTTACTGATGCCTTTGATATTGATGAAGTCGAGACATTATCGGTATTAATTCGCAATGTTAGTGGCGTTATTGAGCTTTTAGATTTCAAAGGGCGTGCGCATGGGAATATGTACTTTATCGATGTAACAGTGACTGTCGATCCTTATTTAAACGTCTTTGAAAGTCATCGTATTACAGAGGAAATTGAACATACCATTATGCGCGAAAACCGCTTTTGTCAGGTGCTTGTGCATATTGAACCACATATCGAAGAACTACCTCCAACAAGCAAAAGCCAGTCACCTACCATTTGATGGTAGGTACTGGCTTTGTTGTATTATGTCACTCGCTTTTATTGTATTTACTTAATTGCAATATAAATATCCACCTGTGCCTCATGAGGCTGGGCACATCGTTCATCATACAATTCAAAGTCTCCACTATACGTTCGTTCTACTTCCGTAGTATTGGCAAACCAAGCCCAAATATCTTGCCAAGCCTGTATTACAATATCAGGCATTAGCCCTTTTTCTGAGGTGAACACTAAATATTTTGATGCGGGAATTGTTTTTATGACCATACCTGTTGGAACTTCAACGTCAGCCGATACCTCCACTCCAAGCGTGAGTGTATATTCTCCGTTCACATCTGTTTCGTAATCTGAATACAGCCCATACATGCCGACATTATTTTGTGGACTTGGTAGTTGGCCTGCAATATCTTGCTGGTAATAAGTGGTCCATAATTGTGGTATTTTCGCTTGTGCTGTGATTTCGTTCGCATTATTCGTTTTTGCTGAAATCCCAGCGATATGAAAGCTTTGTTTTTCTTTCATCACAGGTTGTTTTCCAGTATCTGTTCTCCATCTTTTTAAACGTGGTAAAAAGGAAGCTAACATTTGTCGTGCTTCTTCTTCTGCCATCCCTTCTTCCTTTAAATGAGGTACACATATGTCAATCATTTCATGGATCGTTACATTCGGCTGTTTAAACGCTCCTAATTCGTAACAATATGTGCAATAGTCCCGACAAACTTGCCCCTCTTTTTCTGTTCCAAATAATTTTTCATGCACTAATGGCATCCCACAGCTTTGGCAATAACTTTGCATAGTTTACGTCCACCCTTCGTTTAATTTGTTATTACTATAACAAAGCAAACTTGACATCTGTATGTCATCTATTGAATGGACAACAATGATTTTACCTATTGTTTGCTGTATATATTTCGACGATTTCTTGTGCCCGTTTTTGCACGATATCAACTAAATAAGGTGGGTCAAGAAGCTTTATTCGATTACCAAAGCTCAGCAAAAAGCCATAGAGCCATTCATCTTCCGGCAATGCAACATGCACGATGGACCTTTCATAATCTATCTGTTCCACCCCAAATGTTTCTTCTATCAATGTTAAAATCTGTGCATCAAATGACAGTGTGAGTTCTACTAAATTTTCTGGTTGTTGCCATGCTTTATCCCACGGAAGGTCAGATAAATGTACTTCCTTTCGTTCAAAGCTGCGTTGCTCCTCTTTCATTTGTTTCATTCTTGATATTTTGAATAGACGAAAACCGTTTCTTAATGTGCAATAGCCGTAAATATACCACATCTTGCCTTTTTGGACTAAAGTGTGCGGCTCTATTATTCGATTGGTCATCGTACCATACGTAGTCGAATACAAGAAGCTTACACAACGCTCGCTCTCGATTGCATTTTTCAATAATGTGATTTGTTCTTTTAATAGTATATTTTGTCCCCATGGACTAAGGTCAATAAAAAAATGATCAATTGATTGTTTTACTTGCTCATCTGCTACGCCTGTTAACTTTTCTAAAACAGCTTTAGCATGGGCATCCTCATAGGAGGTTAAAGCACTTTTAAGAGCAATTGAAAGAGAGGTTAGCTCTTCTTTTGTTAATACTTGTTTATCCATTCGATAGCCTTCCATTAAACTTATTCCGCCATTAACCCCTTGTTGGCTTAAGATTGGAACCCCCGCACAGCTTAGGGTTTCGACATCCCGATAAATGGTTCGAACAGATACGTCAAATAACTCGGCTAATTCCTGTGCTTTTACTTTTTTACGATTAATTAAAATCATTGTCATCGTGAGTAAACGATCTACTTTCATTTCTTCAATCCCTCAACTTTGTACATTTTTTTAAATCACACACTACTTTTCCACAACAAAGTAATTTTCAATTACTTATATCCTATTATTTTTAAGTATTTTTTAAGTACCTTTTGAGTTTTCTTTAAGTCAAATGTACTATAATAACGGCTATTACATAATACAAGCATTAAAAAGGTTTTATAAAATAAGAAAAAAAACAAACTTTAACCCTTCAATCAAATTTCTAGTTTAACTATTATATTTTTATTTTTTCAAAATAGTTTAATTATAAACGCTTATACAATTATTTCAATTCTCTTAACAGTACATAAAAAACTTCTATCCTCTAATAAGGGGGAGACCTTTTCAAAAACAATGAACTAGAGTTTAATGGTTTTCAATTTAATTGTATAAAGGAGATTTTGATGTGATTCGAGCCGTTTTAATAGACAAAGAACCTCTAGCTTTACACTATTTTCAAAATAAGCTACAAAACTTTCAACAAATAGAGGTTACTAAAACCTTCACTAGTGTAAAGCTATTTTTAAATAGCCTTCCATCACTGGACTTTGAAGTCATATTTTTAGAAATAAAGCTTGATGAACTGAATGGGCTTGAAGTTGCTGATATTATCAAAAGCAATCGACCACATGTAATTGTTATCTTTATTACTTCGTATTCAGATTTTGCCATACAAGCATATGAAATTGGAGGACTTGATTATTTACTTAAACCGATTAGCCTAGCACGATTAGAAAAAACCGTATCACGTATTGAACATGAATTTTCTATGCAACAGTTGGTACATCAAACTTCTAATACTACGTTAAACGTCCAATGCTTTAATCAATTCGCTACCTATAGCAACAATAGTCTCGTTTCCTTCAAAACAGAAAAAACAAAGGAATTATTTGCTTATTTCATATTACATCCAAACATGCCCATTCATCGGGATGTTCTCATTGAAATTCTTTGGCCAAATTTAGATTATGTTCGCGCAAAATCGAATTTGCATACAGCCTTATCCTATTTAAGGAAAACGTTAAATAATATGGGATATTCCAATTGTATTATATTTTCAAATAAGTATTATGTTTTTGAAAAACCGAATATCATGTGTGATTTATATGACTTCCAAGATTATTTTAGTGATTTCAAGAAGTTAGATTGCCCCCCTCTGTCATTAATCAATCAATGCCTTGCCATTTATAAAGATGGGCTACTCATTTTTGATGATTATGAATGGGCTACTGCAGACAGAGATAAGCTAACTAAATCCTACATAGAGTTATTGGAAAAAGGCTTTCAAATTAGCATAATGAATGAAACAGAAGTGGCCATAGATTATCTGAATCGCTTATTAGAGTTCGACCCTTATAATGATTATAAAATCGAACAATACTTAAAACTGTTGATTGATGCAGGAATGCAAAAACAGGCTCACTCTGTTTTTTTAACCTACGAACAAAAATTAAATGAAGACTTGGCCCTTACGCCGAGTACTACATTGCAAGAAATGTCGAACAAATTATTTAGTCATAATCAATAAACTTATATGAACGACATGGTGAATCTTTGCAAAATGCACATAACAAAAAGTGTTAGATTGCCTTTAATCAATCTAACACTTTTTCGCTTTTGTCCCATTTCGGGTTATTCTACTGACCACTGCCCTCTGTCAATCCATGCTTTACTGCATATAGCGCAGCCTGCGTCCGATCTTGTACTTGTAGTTTCGTAAAAATATTTGAAATATGTGTTTTCACTGTTTTTTCCGTAACGAATAAAGATGATGCAATTTCTCGATTGCTTTTTCCCTTCGTAAGTTCAGCAAGTACATCTTGCTCACGCGGGGTTAGTGGATTTAACACATGTAGTGCATTTTCTGATTGTTGTCGATCCATTTCAAGCGTCGATGTTGCTTCAGGGTGCAAAGTATGTTCCCCTTGCATAATGCGACGAATTGATAATACTAATTCATCGGGTTCAATATCCTTTAGCTGATATCCTGCCGCTCCAGCTTCCATAGCTGGTACAACATGATCTCGGTCAGAAAAACTCGTCAACATTAAAATTTCAATTTGTGGAAACTTAGCTTTTATACGTTTTGTTGCTTGAATACCATCCATTTCTGGCATTACTAAATCCATTAATATAATATCCGGCTGTATACTTTCAGCAAGTGCGACCGCTTCCACACCATTTTTCGCTTCCCCTACAACTTCAATATCTTTCTGTGTCTTTAAAAAAAATAATAATCCTCGTCGGACTACATGATGGTCATCTGCAATTAGTACACGAATCATTGTCGTTCCCCCCTCAATACGGTAAACGAATTAGCAGTTCAGTTCCCTTGCCAATTTCGCTTACCCAGTCAGCAGTACCTCCTACCGATTTAGCCCGATCCTTTATCGATTGTAAGCCCATAGATAGAAGCTTAGTATCATGATCAATCACAAAGCCTCGTCCCTCATCACGAATAACTAATAATATATCCGTAGCTGTGACAGTAATATAAAGTGCCGCCTCAAGTACTCCAGCGTGGCGACGAACATTATTAAGTGCCTCTTGTGCCACACGAAATAATGTTTCTTCAATACGAGATGGAAATTGTAGTACGCCCGATACGGTAACATGAAGCTTTAAGCCAAGCATTTCTGCATACACTTTTATCGCTTCTAATAACCCATTTTCCAAGCCTTTTGGTCGTAGCTGCCATATTAGTGCACGCATTTCAGTTAAAGCATCTTGTGTTAAATGTTGAATTTCCTTAAACGTTTCCTTTACTTCACTATCGTTACTCATTTCAATGCCAGCCCTCGCCGTTAATGTCACGGAAAATAATAGCTGGTTGACAGAATCATGTAAGTCACGTGCTAATCGGTTACGTTCTTTCACAAGTGCCATTTCCTGCTCTTGCTTTGTCAATAATATCCGTTTAATAGCTGAGCCCATTTGAAAGGCAACTGATTCAAGTAAAGCAAGTTCCTCCTCTGAAAAACGCACTGTATTTTTGGACGCTACATTCAAGACACCAAAACGTTCCTGCCCCGATTGAAGTGGTACTGTTGCATGATGTGTGATGCCATCGTGATCGCCAACATTCGCAGCAATTGCACTTTCGATACGTTGACATTCAATAATGTTCGAAGCCTTTTTTAACTCTTCATTGCGATAGCGGGAGACACACCAACAACCTCCCTTTTTTAAATAGTGACAATTTTTATATTCAAGTGCCTCTGGTAAATTTTCATGGACAACGAGCTCTGATCGTCCCTTTTCGTCAATAAAGAATATCCAACCTGTTTCAAAATTTGTGCCATTTAAAAACTTTACTAGTGCGCCTTTTAATGTTGTGACGATTTCTGTTTCTTCGTTCAATAACTCAGCAATTTCCTTTAAAATACTAATATTGGAGTGCTCGTTCTCTCTCACAAAAACACCTCTTTTTATTGGCATTACTACTAGTAATGATAACATTTCCAAGTCGCAGGTGTCTGCCTGAGCCATTCATACTTTAGACTGAATTTCCAACAGATTTTGGAATGCTATGAGCGTATTGGCTGGTTATAATTGAAACATTTTACTTCTAAATTCAAAACACATATAATCTTAACAAGTACAGCGTTATAATAAAGGGAGTTTTGATATGTCTAAAAAAGAGGAAAATAGTTTATTATTTATTTGGATAGTGTCCGTCGTTGCAACACTCGGTTCTTTATATTTTTCTGAAATTCGTCATTACGAGCCTTGTAAAATGTGTTGGATTCAACGTATATTTATGTATCCAATTGTAATCATGACTACTATAGCCCTTATTCAAAAAAATACACGTATTGCGGTAACAACAGCCGTCTTTGCTATAATGGGGGGTACAGTATCACTTTATCATTATGGTATTCAGAAACTAAGCTTTTTAGCTGCATCTGCCCCATCTTGTGGTGCCGTATCTTGTACAGGTCAATACATAAACTGGCTTGGGTTCATTACAATCCCGTTTCTGGCCCTAACTGCATTTATTTTAATTGCAGGAGCTAGCTTCTATTTACTAAAGGCTTCTAAAGCAAAGTAAAGCTCTCTTTCATGTAAGTATATTGTTTAAAAGACAGAACAACATAAGAAAATTCGCGCTATGCCTGCGGGACTGCGATTCAAGCTAGATTATCTAGCGGCTTTAACATTTGTTTCGTGTGAATCACCTGCGGAAATGGAGCGGATTTTTTTGTATCAAAAACAAGGGTATCTAAATAGACCCTATTCCACGGAGGAAAATCGATGTTTCAATATGAAATAAAAGACAGTAATATCACAGTTGAGGAGCTTTTGCGAAATCATTGGCGACTGGGAAAAAAGCTAGTACATGAATTACGTATGGCAAAGGCTGTCACAACAATAGATGGCGAGCCCTTACTTTGGAAGGAGCCACTTCCAGTAGGAACCATGTTAAAATTTACATTCCCAATCCCAGCTTCTAACTATAAACCAACACCTGTTTGTGCAATTGACGTTGTTTATGAAGATGATCACTGTTTAATTGTCTCTAAACCAAAGGGTATGTCCACCCATCCAAATGATGACTACGATACACATACTTGTATGAACCATGTAATGGCTCATATGAAAGAGCAAGGCCTTCACTATGCAGAGCATGTACATCGTCTAGATAAGGGCACTGAAGGTTTGTTATTAGTTGCAAAACATCCTTTAGCCAAATCCATTTTTGATCGGATGATTGAAGAAAAGACGATTATTCGTACGTATGCTGCCGAGGTACAAGGCAATCTTCGCTCCACATCTGGTACGATTGCTGAATCTATTGGGAAAGATCGTCATCACCCAACACGACGCGTCGTTTCAAAGACAGGTCAACATGCCGTCACACACTATGAAGTTGTAGCACGCTATAAACATTCTTGTGTTGTCCACCTTGTACTAGAAACAGGTCGTACACATCAAATTCGTGTACATTTGGCGCATATCGGTCATCCTATTATTGGCGATACAATGTACGGTGCACGTGAAACGGCAAGTGGTGACTATGAACTACATGCTATCCAATTAGAATTTGAACACCCATTTTTAAATAAGCTCATTTTAGTGAAAGACGAATCATAGCAACCTCATCGTAGTACAAACCTGCTCAAGGTTTGTGCTATTTTTTATGGAAAAGTTACAAAAATAAAAATATCCATTTTTAATATTTATTTCAAATTAGAATATGAATTTATGAATTAATAATTACTTCACCTATTTTTTACAATAATTTTAATATTGATTTTTCCAATATTGGTAATGACGATGGATTTCTTTCATGTTAGAATAGAGTAAATTGTCAGTCATCTGACATATACATGAGGGAGGAATTCATTATATGAAATGGGTTAAAAGTATTGCAGCAACAACTCTAGCTGCCAGTTTACTAGCTTCACCAGGCTTTGCGGCACATGCAGCAGAAACAGCACCAGCTGCTACAAAGGAAGGCTTTAATTTAACAATTTTACATTCCAATGATACACATTCGCACGCTGAATATGCTCCGCAACGTACAACAAAAATTAAAGAGTTACGTGCAGCAAATCCAAATTCACTTCTATTAGATGCAGGTGACGCCTTAACTGGTACGCTTTACTTCAACGAATTTACTGGAGAAGTAGAAATGAAGTTAATGAACCTAATGGGTTACGATGCGATGACATTTGGTAACCATGAGTTCGATTTAGGGTCAAGCCCAGAAGGTCATGCTGCTCTTGCAAAATTTGTTAAAGGTGCTGAATTCCCATTACTTGGAGGCAACCTCGACTTCTCAAAAGACCCATTATTTGATGGCTTACAATTCCAAACAGTAACAAAAGACTTCCAAAACGGTAAAATCTATAACGGCATAATTAAAGATATTGACGGTGAAAAAGTTGGTATTTTCGGTTTAACGACAGAGGAAACGCCATCTATTTCAAGCGTAGCAAACGTACAATTTGCAAACTATATCGACTCTGCAAAAAAAGCAGTAGCTGAATTTGAAAAACAAGGCGTCAATAAAATTGTTGCGCTTACTCATATAGGCTATGACGATTCTGCTGATTGGGATAATGATAAACTACTAGCATCAGCAGTAGAAGGTATCGATGTCATTGTAGGTGGACATACACATACAAAATTAGATAAAGCTGTGAAAGCAGATACTTCATTTAAAAATCCGACAATTATTGTTCAAACAGGACAATATAGTGAAAACTTAGGTGAGCTAGATTTAACATTTGACGATAACGGTGCTGTTGTTGAATACTTCGGCCAATTACATGCTTTAAATAATAAAGAAAATCCTGTAGCAGCAGATGCTGATGCAACAAAACTATTAGCGCCTTATACTGAAAAAATTGCAGCAGTTAAGCAACAATCAACAGGCAATACAGCTGTTTCAGTACTTGATGGCAAACGTGGACTTTGGGGCGTTCGTGCAGGCGAAACAAATCTAGGCAACGTTATTGCGGATGGTATGCTAGCTGGCGCTAAAAAAATTGATCCAGAAGTACAATTCGCATTCCAAAATGGTGGCGGTATCCGTGCGAGCATTGATGCAGGAGATATCACTGTTGGTGAAGTAATGACGGTAATGCCTTTCGGTAATGCACTTGGTATCGTAAATTTAACAGGTGCTGAACTCTATGAAATTGCTGAACATAGCGTAAAAGAGTTCCCGAAAGAATCAGGTGGCTTCCTACACTTCTCTGGTCTACAAGTAGAATTTGATGGAAAAGCACCTGCTGGCAAACGTGTTCAATCGATTAAACTAAACGGTAAAGAACTTGATAAAGCAGCTTACTATAAAGGTGCTACAAATACGTTCACTGCTAAAGGTGGCGATGGCTACGAAACACTTGCAAAAGCTTATGCAGACGGCCGTGTAAGTGAACCTGGTACAGTAGACTTTGAAATGTTCATCGATCACTTAAATTCACTTAAAACAGTAGACGCTAAAGTGGAAGGACGCATTATCGCGACAATTCCATTTACGGATATTGCTAAAGGTTCTGAAACAGAAGGTTACGTGCGTGATCTTTACTATCGTGATTTAACACAAGGTACATCGGCAACAACATATTCGCCGAATGCAAACTTAACTCGTGCACAAGCTGCATCATTTATTGCGCGTGTCTTAAAGCTAGAAGCTAAAGGTGCAACAACATTCTCTGATATTACTAGTTTAGAAGCAGCGACTCAAAAAGAGATTACAGCACTTGCAGAAGCTGGCATTGTACAAGGTCAAAATGGCAAGTTCAACCCTACTGCAAAAGTAACACGCTCTCAACTTGCATTAATGTTTGCACGTGCCTATAACTTACAACATGATGCAAAAACTGGTTTAACGGCTGATTTCAACGATATTTCTAAATATAATGAAGAAACACAAAATGCTATCGCGCTTATGCAAGATTTAAAGATTGCTAGCGGTTCAAATGGCAAATTCATGCCAAGTAACAACGCGACACGTGCACATATGGCAAAAATGCTATCAAACTACATTCCTTATGTAAAAGAATCGAAATAACATCAATAAAATCCCGCTTCAACTAGTTTGATAGCGGGATTTTCTATAGTTAAAAATTAAATTTGAAATTATCTGGATCTTGGCCAAAACGATGATTGCGATTTAATGTTGTCATCTTATCCATCTGCGCCTGCGTTAATTCAAAATCGTATATTTGTGCATTTTCCTCAATACGACTGGCTGTTACAGATTTCGGAATAATCAATGTATCTTTTTGCAAATGCCAACGAAGCACGACTTGTGCAGCTGACTTCCCTAATTCTTGAGCAATTTCAAGAATAGTAGGGTTATCAAGCACACCCCCACGCCCTAGTGGTGACCATGCTGTGACAGCAATTCCATGCTCTGCACAAAATGCCTTTAATGCCTCTTGTTGTAAGTATGGGTGTAATTCAACCTGATTGACCATTGGCGCGATATTGGCTTTTGATAATAGTTTTTGTAAATGATGTTCATGGTGATTCGACACACCTGTTGCTCGAATTAACTTCTCGTCATACAAACGCTCAATAGCTCTGTATGTTTCTTCAAATGTTTCAGGCACTGCCCAATGCGTTAAATATAGATCTAAATAATCCATATTTAAATTTTTTAGTGACACTTCAAAGGCACGTAGCGTTGCATCATAACCTTGGTCCGTATTCCAAACCTTTGTTGTGACAAAAATATCCTCGCGCTTAATGCCTGAATAACGAATCGCCTCACCCACTTCCACCTCATTACCATATAACGAAGCAGTATCAATTGCACGATAACCCACTTTTAATGCCTTATCAATCGCCTGTAATGTTTCATCACGTTCAGTCATTTTGTATACGCCTAGACCAAAGCGAGGCATTTCAATACCATTTGTTAACGTTTTTGTTGATTGTATATTCAAAAACATCAGCCCCTTTCTTTTCCTAGTTTCATTATACAAAAAATTGGATTAAAAATAATACCATTCGTTTCTGTTATCGAATTCTTTCTGCTGTGCGCAAGGATTGTTCTCATTCCGAGGGATTTACTCCTGCTTCGCGGGTATTCTCTCCCATTCCGCGGATATTTACCTCTGCTTCGCGGGTATTTACCTCTTTTTCGCGGGTAACTCACCTCTATCGTGGGGACTCACTTCAATCGCGGGATTTACCTCTGCTTCGCGGGTATTCTCTCCCATTCCGCGGGTATTTACCTCTGCTTCGCGGATATTCCCTCTCATTCCGCGGGTATTTACCTCTTTTTCTCGGGTAACTCACCTCACCCGCTTACTCAAGCAGACATTAAATTCCATATTACACCTATTGTTTGTCTTCGGGTTCATCATCTACTTGAATTGGATCTGCAATGCGTTCATCTTCTGCAAGTTCAAGACCGTCTCGTAAATGCTCCATTTGTTTACCGAGATCTTGCAACTCTTTAAAATTTCTAGCCATTGTCCCATTTTCTATATTGGGAACCTTCTTTTCCATTTTTATCACCTCTATTATAGTTTTCCCGAAATATTAAAGTCTGAACCATTTCTGACATATTTTATTCAGCAAGGTCGTTTCATTTTTATAATAGATAGGCTATACTAAAAAGAGATTGCTTATAAACATGAGGAGGGTTCTTCCATGAAGTTATTATTAATTATTGGTGTAACTGTTGCTTTCCTAGCTGCTATTTTCACTGCTGGGTACGAAGGCGACTACAAAGCGGACAAATAATACTCCAAGAAAATCACTAAGTATATTTTAATACTTAGTGATTTTCTTATTTTAAAGAAGTAGCCATTGCGGTTACTTCTTTTTTTCGACCAATTTAACTACTTGACTTCCTCCACTTTATAAAATATACTTACTTACAATAAGTAACTTGATAATCAATCATAACTAAAATATTGGAGGAATACTACCATGCATTTTCATGAAAAACCGAACACATATGTCACAAATGTTGAAGTTAAAGTAAGTGATTTACAACGATCATTAACATACTATCAAGACATTATTGGCTTTAAAGTTTTACAGCAAGAAGCGAATCGAGCTACCTTAACCGCTGACGGTAAAACAGCACTGCTTACAATTGTTCAACTGGCAACAATTGAACAAAAAACGAGCTCAACAAGCGGTCTTTATCACTTTGCGCTACTATTACCTACACGCCGTGATTTAGCTAATATCATTACGCATTTCCGTCAATCAGGTGTTTACTTTGGTGCCTCTGATCATGATGTAAGTGAAGCACTTTATTTACGTGATCCAGATGAAAATGGTATTGAAATTTATGTAGATCGTCCTGAAAGTGACTGGACTTGGCGCTCAGACCAAGTGCATATGGTAACTGAGCCGCTTAATATTCCTTCTATATTGGCAGAAGCTGATGGACAATGGCATGGTTTACCTGCTAATACGGTTATGGGACATATTCATTTATCGGTTTCAAGCTTAGTTGCAGCCGAAACGTTCTATACAAAGGGCTTGGGCTTTGACATTGTCACTCGTTATGGTGAGCAAGCATTATTTATTTCTACTGGACGTTATCACCATCATATCGGTTTAAATACTTGGTATTCTGAAGGGGCACCAAAGCTTGGAGAAAATCAAATTGGTCTAAAATCTTTTACACTGCGTCTAGATAATGAAGAGCAGGCAAATACATTAAAAGCAAACTTGCAACAATTAGGAGCGCCTGTTACTGCTATTGATGGTGGTTTCCAAACAGAAGATCCTGCTGGTAATGTTATTTTACTGAAATTTTAAGGAGGCTTTCTCATGGAATTTGGTATTTACACATTGGCAGATATCGGTCAAAATCCGGTGAATGGCTATATGCCAACTGCTAAAGAACGCCTCGATGAAGTAATGCAATACGGACAGCTTGCAGATGAAGCCGGTCTTCACGTATTTGGTGTGGGAGAACATCATCGTTTAGATTATGCTGTTTCAGCCGTACCAGTCGTATTATCTGCACTTTCCCAGCGGACAAAAAACATTCAATTAATAAGTACGACGACTGTACTTAGTACGGTCGATCCAGTGCGACTATACGAAGATTTTGCAACACTAGATTTACTGTCAAATGGTCGTGCAGAAATTGTTGCTGGACGCGGTGCATTTATCGAATCGTTCCCGTTGTTTGGTTATGATGTAGATGATTATGATGCACTATTTGAGGAACATTTAGCTTTACTGTTAAAGTTAAACCGAGAAGAGCGTGTAACGTGGAGTGGCAGCTATCGCAAACCGCTTCAACATGCTGACATTGCACCACGCGCTAGTCGTGAAATCCCCATTCATATCGGTGTGGGTGGAACGCCTGAAAGTGCTAGTCGTGCGGGTCGTTATGGCGTAGGCCTAAACTTAGCCATTTTAGGCGGGGATCCAAGACGATTCAAACATTTAGTTGATGTTTACCGCGAAGCATTGCTCACAGCAGGACACGATGAGAATAAAGCAAAAATCACTGTTTCAGGGCACGCATACTTTGCTGAAAATTTAGCGCAGGCTAAGGATGAATTTTATCCACATTACTCAAATTATTGGCACTATGTTAATGCACAACGTGGTATGCGCTATCATTTATCTAAAGAAGGCTTTGACAATATGACAGCTGGTCAGAATGCGCTATTTGTTGGTAGTCCAAATGAAATTATTGAAAAAATATTAATGCAGCATGAAATTTTCGGTCATTCACGTTTTATGGCACAGCTTGATATTGGCGCAGTACCATTCAAGCAGGTAGCGAAATCTATTGAGCTACTTGGCACTCATATTATGCCAGCAGTCAATAAAGCACTCAAAGAGTAAAAGTGGTGCCAGGCACTAACACAATTTCCATGCAAAACTGGGCATCAACGGCATAACAAAAAGCGTTCGAATGAATCGAACGCTTTTTTGTCCTTCGCTTGTTATTAGTGTAAACCTGGGTAGCCCTGTTGTCGTAGAGCCTCGTAAATAACGATTGCGGCTGTATTCGATAAATTTAGTGAACGCACATGCTCACTTTGAGGAATGCGTAAACACATTTCTTTGCGCTCATAGGCAAAATCCTTTGGCAAGCCTGTCGTTTCTTTTCCAAACATAAAGTAAATATCCCGATCTTTGTCACTAAAATCATGCGTAGTAAACGGTTCTTCACTATACGTTTCAATTAAATAGACATCCCCATTTTTTGATGCTTCTAAAAAATCCTCAAGGGAATCGTGGTACACCACGTTGACACTATGCCAATAATCCAAGCCAGCACGTTTTAGCATTTTATCGTCGGTTGAAAAGCCAAGCGGCCGTATTAAATGGAGTGAGGTATTCGTACCAGCACAAGTACGTGCAATATTGCCTGTATTTGCTGGTATTTCTGGTTGATATAAGACGATATGCAATGGCATAACGAAACACTTCCTTAGCTAAAAAATTGTAAACCTTTGTTTATTTCCACGAGGACTTCCTCATCTTGTTCTTGATCCTGCGCAGCGAGTAAAGCGTTTGCCGCCTGCTCTCCACCAATCTTCCCCAATGCCCACGCTGCTGTCCCTCGAATAACGGGTCGCTCATCTTTTTCGAGAAGCTCGATTAAATCAGGTACTGCCGCTTCCTCTTTAAAATGCGCTAGCGCCAATATAGCATTGCGTTGAATGGGCTTTTTCCCACGCCATGAGCCTGAAACATGACCAAACTTTGTTTTAAATTCCCGATTAGAAATCGTTAAAAGTGGTGTTAATAAGGGTTTTGCAAGCTCTGGATCGGGTTTAAATTCCTCATGTATCCAATTGATTTTGCCTTTATTTTTTGGACAGACTGTTTGACAAGTATCACAGCCATATAGCCGGTTTCCTATATGTGAGCGGAATTCATCTGGGAGGTAACCTTTCGTTTGCGTTAAAAAGGCAATGCAACGCTGTGAATTGAGTTGTCCCCCTTCGATTAACGCACCTGTTGGACAAACATCCAAACATAAACGGCACTCGCCACACTCGTCCTCCATTGGCTTGTCCGGTGCAAATGGAATATTTGTCACTAACTCACCCAAATAAACATATGAACCAAACTCTGGTGTTATAATCGAGCAGTTTTTCCCGCTCCAGCCAATACCTGCACGCTCCGCCACCGCCCTATCTACAAGCGCACCTGTATCAACCATTGATTCAATACGGACATTGCTCACTCGCTCTTCCAGCCAAGCTTTTAATAATGCTAAACGCTGTCGTAATGCTGTATGGTAATCGACGCCCCAAGAAGCTCTGCAAAATATCCCACGTCGAGCCCCCTTTTTACCAGTAGGTGCGTCCTTCATCTTCGAAGGGTATGCGACAGCTATAGCAACAATACTTTCTGCACCTTCTAATAATTGAAGTGGCTCCGTACGTTTTTCAATATCGCTCTCTTCAAAACCTGATTGGAAACCAAGCTCCTGCTGGCGACGCAGTCTATTTTTTAATTCTGTAAAGGGAGCTGCCGTTGTGAAGCCAATCTTATCAACGCCAATGGACATTGCATACGCCACAAACTCTCGTTGTAGGTCATGTATGTTCATTTTATTTCCAACTCCTTACATGATATAATAATAGAAACAAATAAAGTAGGTGATTTTTTATGGAAGTCTCACTTAATCCATCGTTGTTAACGCAACTTCCAGAGCTGAAAATCGGCATTATTCATTATACCAAAATTGTCGTAGCAGAATCGCCCCAAATGATTAAAGGTCGCCTGCAATTATATCAGGAAAACCTCTATTTAGAAATGCAAGATCAACCTGTAACTGAACGTGAAGGTATTGCAGAATGGCGACAACTTTGGAAACAACTTGGCGCTGATCCGAACCGTTATCGTCACTCGGCTGAAAGCTTAATGCGTCGAGTAAGTAAGCAAAACTATTTAACACCGTTGCATTCTGGTGTCGATTTAAATAATTTTTTCTCCCTACAATACGAAATTCCAGTTGGCATTTATGATATAGCACACCTTAAAGGAAACATAGAAATTGCACTTGGCAATGAAGAAACGGGCTACGAAGGGTTAAATGGGCGCTTCAATACGCTCAATCATATTCTCTTTAGTCGAGACGAGGAAGGGCCTTTTGGTTCACCATTCGTTGATTCACAACGTACAGCTGTCTCTGAGGCAACAACTGAAGCGCTCCATATTTTCTACCTTCGCCCTTCCCTTGCACCTGAGGATGCGCAAAAGCTTCTTGCCTCTGCGGGAAAAATGTTCAACCAAATTCATGGTGGAGACTATCAAATTGCTCTTTTAACGAATGCAACACCATCTACTACACTATAAAAGGAAGTGTTTTCATGATTAATCTTGCAGAAGCAGTTAAACTAAAAAGCATTTTAGCAAAGAAGGTTCAAGAACTTATTAATGAATTACATCGTAGTTCTTTTGTCACTGTTGAAAAAGGACAAGCTCCTAAAACGAGTAATCGTGCAATGGCTGTTATTGAAAGTGAGCTAGCACAAGTACGCCTTGATATACGCACATTAGATCGACTTGTCTATGAGGCGAATATTCAGAACAAAGTAGACTTTAAAGGTGAGCAACTTGCACTTGTAGAGGCAATTGAACTGGCTTCACAACTTCGCGCTGAAGCTGAACTTTGTAAACACTTGGGCACACATGAAAAAGAAACTGTACGTATGGGCTATGGTGAAGGTACAATGTTATATGAAATTGCTATGTTCGAGCCAGATGCATACCGTGAACGTTCACTTCAACTAGAAAAGGATGCACATAAGCTCTCTAATTTGATTAATGCCAAAAACTATAGCGTTGAAATACAATTTGACGATTCTCGCTATTTCTAAACTCGGGGCGGTGAGACTCCAAACCGAGTCGGATGTGCTGTTTTCAAAACTACTTTAATGTAGACTTACAACTTAGATCAACCAATGACATGTGACCAGTTACTTTATGACCGATGACCTATCACCAACTATTGGCAATGGCATGAAAAACTCAATCAGATGAATTGGAAAACGCCATCCGAAACTCTCTTACACCTTGTGTGTAAGAGAGTTTTTTTATGTCTATTTTGCTAATCAATTGGACAAACTTTGTTTAGTACAATTGGAAGGAGCAATAGTAATGAACCATTCTCATGAAAAAGAAGATACATTAACCAATCGCCAAGGTCATCCGGTTACCAACAATCAAAATTTACGAACAGTCGGCAATCGAGGGCCAGCAACTCTTGAAAATTATGATTTCCTTGAAAAAATAAGCCACTTTGACCGAGAAAGAGTTCCTGAACGTGTTGTACATGCTCGTGGGGCTGGAGCACATGGCTACTTCGAAACATATGGAGTTGTTGGAGATGAGCCTATTTCTAACTATACAAGAGCAAAAGTATTTCAGGATAAAGGCAAACAAACACCTGTTTTCGTCCGCTTCTCTACGGTTATTCATGGTGGACATTCACCGGAAACATTACGTGATCCACGCGGTTTTGCTGTCAAGTTTTATACAGAAGACGGAAACTGGGATTTAGTTGGAAATAACCTAAAAATCTTCTTTATCCGTGATGCCATGAAATTTCCAGATATGATTCATGCTTTTAAGCCAGATCCTATTACAAATATTCAAGACGTCGAGCGCTTCTTTGATTTCTGTGCAAGTTCTCCAGAATCCTTCCATATGGTCACTTTTATTTATTCACCTTGGGGTATCCCTGCCAACTATCGCATGATGCAAGGTTCTGGTGTCAATACGTATAAATGGGTAAATAGTGAGGGCAAAGCAGTCCTTGTGAAGTACCATTGGGAGCCATTACAAGGCATTAAAAACTTAACACAAAAAGAAGCAGAAGAAATTCAACAAAAGAATTTCAACCATGCTACACAAGACTTATATGATGCTATTAAACGTGGAGATTATCCTGAATGGGAGTTAAATGTACAAATAATGGAGGATGGCCCTCATCCTGAGCTTGATTTTGACCCACTGGATGATACGAAGCTATGGCCGAATGACAAGTTCCCTTGGTATCCAGTCGGAAAAATGGTGTTAAATAAAAACCCTGAAGATTATTTTGCCGAGGTAGAACAAGCAACTTTCGGCACAGGTGTCCTCGTTGATGGATTGGATTTCTCAGACGATAAAATGCTCCAAGGGCGTACTTTCTCTTATTCTGATACGCAACGTCATCGAGTGGGCGCCAACTATTTACAATTACCAATCAATGCGCCGAAAAAACGAGTGGCGACCAACCAAAACGGTGGGCAAATGATGTATAAACGAGATTTAGCACCAGGACAAAATCCACATATTAATTATGAGCCATCAATGTTAAATGGTTTAAAAGAAGCTACCCAAACGGCGAAGGAATACACACCATATATTGAAGGTAATTTAGTGCGCGAATCCATTGATCGCCAAAGTAATACGAAGCAAGCTGGTGAAACTTATCGTAATTTTGAACAATGGGAACGTGACGAATTACTAGCAAATTTAATTCGGGATTTATCCGCATGTAATACAGCTATCCAAGAGGCGATGATCGCATTGGCTGCTGAAGCAGATGAGGAATATGGACGCTTACTAAAAGAAGGTTTACAAAAGGCGCAACAAAACGCTTCGTCTGCAAAGCCTCTTGGTAACATTAACGGTGATAATGCACCAAAAGACGCAGTCGATAAAGGCCACGATGCCGAACCTTACTAAGAAGTGCCAGTCACCCACACAATTTTACGCAAAACATTAGCCGCAACAAATCGCGTGTAGCGAGAGTTGCGGCTTTCATATTGCTCGAGTGCCAGTCACTCACACTATTCACGCAATTCAAAAAAATTCAAACATTTAATGAACGCCTGGTAAAATTCGAAGCACTTTTTCTTGTGCATCTAAAATGGCATCGACCCCTAATGGGATGGCAATATTCGTCGTTTCATGCCCTATTTTAAAACCAGCTACAACAGGTATTTCTAAATCACCAAAATATTCTTGCATTAACATTAGAAGAGCCTCATCACTTGCTCCTGTTTCTGTAAAGGAACCAATTACTACCCCCGCTAATTGTTCCAGCTTTCTAGCTTGTTTTAACTGTTGCAACATCGAATCAATACGTGGAATTGTCTCTGCAATATCTTCTATTAATAATATTCTGCCTTCAGTCCGAACCTCAAATTTTGTGCCTAAAGTGCTGACTATACGGCGTAAATTACCACCAATAATTGGTCCACGTGCAAAACCAGGGGCAACTACAGTTAATGGAGAAATAGCCTCTGTATACTGTATTTCAATCGGAGAAAACAGCTGTAAAAACATTTTCTTCGATAACTCATCCATGTTATTGGCAGCCATTAGCATCGGTCCATGAAACGTCACAATATTTGCATACTCATTAATAGCACAATGCAAGTAGGTAAGATCAGAAAAGCCCCAGAAAATTTTTGGATTTTCCGCTAGCAACTCATAATCAATCTTTCCAGCAATACGAGCAGAGCCATAGCCACCCTTTACGCAAAAGATAGCCTTTACGTCAGGATCTTGAACCATAGCATGAAAGTCTGCAAGTCTTACGTCATCACTACCTGCTAAATAGTCATGTTTTGCTGTTATCGTATCCCCTATTTTATAGCGGAGACCCAGCTCATCTAAAAAGGCTAAAGCATTTCCTAATTTCTCTGGCTCAACTAGACTGGACAAACATACAATGCCAACTGTATCCCCTTTTTTTAAATGTGCTACTGTACTTATCACTTTACTTCCTCCTATTCTTTCTCTCATTCTAGCATATGGGTACATGTAGCATTGATTATTCACTCCCTTAATGCCTATAATTGACATTAGTATTTTAAATTAAAAGGAGTTATCGCTTCATGAAAATCCCACCATATGCGTTATTATTACTTGCTACCGTTCTATGGGGTGGTAATTTTGTCATTGGCCGAGCCGTGAGTGGCAATATCCCACCCCTTACATTGGCTTTTCTTCGTTGGTGTGTCGCCTTTATCGTATTTTTACCGATTGCTTATCGTAGCGTAAAACGAGAGTGGCACATGCTTAAAGAACATTGGAAAATTGTCCTTATACTAGCCTTTACTGGTGTGGCAGCTTTTAATACGCTCGTCTATATAGCTCTCCACTATACAACTTCGATCAATGCATCGTTGATGAATTCTTCGACACCCATCATGATTTACATACTATCCTTTATTTTTTTGAAGGAAAAACTCTCGTCATTCCAAATTCTTGGAACTGCACTATCACTGAGTGGTGTCCTTTTTATTATTTCAGGGGGTTCGTTTGCAAGCTTAGTCGATTTTACGTTCAATAAAGGGGACTTAATTGTTGTCGTCGCCGTTTTCTGTTGGAGTATTTATTCCCTTCTTGTAAAACATTACGCGGGTCGTTTACCAGGACAGTCAACATTTCTTGTCACAATCTTTATTGGTGCTATCATGCTCTTGCCATTTTACCTATACGAAATCACAACAATGCCCAACGCTATACATTGGCACTGGTCAACGATTGCCGCTATTCTATATGTAGGTATTTTTGCTTCTATTGTAGCATTTCTATGCTGGAATCATGGGGTCGTACAACTTGGCGCGAATAAAGCAGGAATTTATTTAAACTTTATTCCGGTCTTTGCCTCTATTTTTGCCGTGCTTTTTTTAGATGAGCAACTACATATTTTTCAAATTATCGGCGGTCTTGCCGTCGTTGCAGGCGTCTTGTTATCAAGTAAAAAATAAAATAAGCGTAGACTTCAAAAAAGGAGTCTACGCTTGTTTTTTTATTTTGTACCGCCGTAAATAATCGTTACATTTGGATGATTTAATAATCTGCTAGCTGGGAAAGCTTCAGTCACTTCTCCACCTTTTAATTTTTCAATTGCTTCTAATTTTTTTTCACCAAATGCGATGAGCACAATCGCCCTTGCATTCATGATAGATTGTATACCCATTGTAATAGCATGAGTAGGCACAGCTTCTGGATTGTCAAAATAAATAGCGTTTTCAGTTCGTGTTGATTCTGTCAGCTCTACAATATTTGTCAGTGAATCAAATGATGTACCAGGCTCATTAAAACCTATATGTCCATTAACCCCTATTCCAAGCAACTGTAAATCGATACCACCTGCTTCGGCAATTTGCGCATCATATGCCACACACTCGGCTTCTAAATCAGTCGCCTTGCCGTTTGGTAAATGTATCTTTTCTTCGTTAATATCCACATGATTAAATAAATTTTCATGCATGAACGTCCAGTAGCTTGCTGGGCTATTTTGTTCTAAGCCCACATATTCATCTAGATTAAATGTTGTAACTTCCTTGAAAGAAATATCACCAGCTTGTTGACGCTTAACTAATTCCTTATACATCCCAACTGGTGAACCCCCTGTTGCAAGCCCTAGTATGCTAGCTGGTTTTGCTTGTAATTGCTCAGTAAAAATATGTGCAGCTACGTTACTCATTTCATCATATGAATTTACTTCAATCCATTTTATTTCATTCTTCATTTATATACCTACCTTTAGAAACGTTATTTTTAACTAAAAATGGGAAATTCATTACGAACTAGTAGTGAATATATTAATTTTACAAGTTATTTAGCTCTATTTCTATTATTTTCTTTCTCTATTTTTCACGTGTATTCTAGTGCTATTTCGGTTATGTTAATTAATAAGGAAGTGAGGCGATTTTATGAATGCTCAAATTCAACAATATTTAAAATTCATTCAATTTCAAGGATCTTTAGAGCCGTCTTTAAAGCTACTTGGTCAATTACAAACGAAACATCTACATACCATTCCCTATGAAAATTTAGATGTTGCTTTGAAACGTGACATTTCCTTTGCTATCCCAGATATTTTTCAAAAAATTATTGTTCAACAACGCGGAGGCAATTGCTTTGAACTTAACATTCTATATAGCTGGCTACTACGAGAGCTCGGTTTTTCTGTAACAAATCGCTATGCGCAATTTTGGCGTAATACGGATGATAGTACACCGATTGAAGAAGTTCCCATGCACCAGCTACTACTCGTTCAATTTGACGGCATAACTTATATCTCGGACGTAGGCGTAGGTGCTTTAGCTCCGTGTAAACCAGTACCTTTAATTGCGCATCACGAACATCGCGAGGGCAATGAGCTTTACAAAATTGAATGGCATGACACGTACGGTTGGATGCTGTATGAGCAAACATCACACAATTGGCGCCTACTGTACAACTTCACAGATAACGGGAACGATGCCAATTTTGCACCACGTCTTTCTCAACAAAAGAATAAAATCGCCATGATTCGCACCCCTACTGGTCGACATACGATGTTCAATAATGAATTTCGTATATACGAAGGGCAATCATTAACAACTTATACAACACATACCGATAAAGAATGGCGACAAGCCCTTAAACGTTTTTTTCATATATCGCTTACTTAAAAAAGGATGCATTTTTCAATGCATCCTTTTCAATCTTTAATTTGCTGTTCGTTTTAGTAACTCATAAACAACTTCCCCATTGTGAAGTTCCTTAACTAAGCCAATACCATCTACAAAATAATATGTCTTCACTACATCAATATATTTAAAGCTTTCTTCTAATATTGCTACATTTTTATAGTTAACACCACCTGCTCGAACTGTTCCATCCGTCGTTTGGACGGTAATGCGATTGCCGTTTACAGGACGTTCATCGTCTTCATGAACTATCACGCCTATTCTTAGTGGGAGCCCGATATAAAAATCGTAATGTGAGCTATACTCCTGAGCGATTGCTTGCGCATATACTGAGCCATCATAATATAATAATTCATCATAAAACGGCTTATTATTAGTCATATTCGTAATTGTCCAAACATCATTTTTATTATCATTATGACTATATTGATAATTTAATGTATATCTTAGACCATCATCAGGTGAATAATAGGCATAAGTATAGGTATAGGCAGGGTCCTTTAATAAATTAGGATTTGAAAGAGTTAATGCACGAGCTACGAATGCTGAAAAATGAGCTCTTGTTAATGGCAATTTTGGTTTAAATGAGCCATCTTGATAACCGCTCGTAATATTATTGTTCGCTACCGCTAAAATTTCTTTATAGCCCGGTGTCTTTTCTGTAACATCTGTAAAGTAATATGGGCTCGTCGTTCCCTTTAATTTAAAAGCTCGTTGCAAAACAATAGCCATATCTGCTCTCGTCAACGTACCGTTTGGATTAAACTTTTTGGCTGCATCAAATATTCCAGCATTTTGTGTCGCAGCAATCTCCTTATAGTAAATATGAGATGTCGGTACATCTTGATACTTCGGATTTTTTACATTTGTTGTTTTTAAGGCTAACGCACGTGATATCATAACAGCTACCTGTGCCCTTGTGACATATTCATTTGGCTTAAAAGTACCATTAGGATACCCTTTAATAATCCCACGCTCTACTAAATAATCTATTTCCGTACTTAACGTATTGTCCGATGATACATCTTTAAAACTAGCTGCATAAACAGGCTGAATCTGGAGTAACCCTAAAATTAAAACTACAATCAACATCTTACTTATTTTTTTCATACTATTCCCCCTATATTTACTTACATCTTTGTTATCCTATTCATCAAGTAAAATAAATATTAACTAAAAACTGTTTTGAAGAGTTGCCTTGCATTAGTGTCCATATACCCAAGTCTTTATACATTTACACTTCTAATTGTGTACATAGCAAAACGCCCCTGCAATACGTTGCAAGGGGTGTTAATAGGTCATTTAAGTTTTATAGGTTTTATATAAATCAAAGCCTAGCAAATTATCACTCTAGTGTCCCTTATTAGTAAGAGAGTTTATTTACTTCATCAACGCCATTCCCTATTCGCCTTCTACGAAACTACTTCCACAAGTAGTTAGTAGAAATATCTTTTTTATACATAATATACCTAAATAAACATTTGAAATATATTATACCATAAAACGAAATTCTTGTTTCGGAGTAAAATGAAAAAATATGGATTTGCAATATCCGCTAATCTTGTAATTTTTCACACCATTTCAATATGGGTTGCGTTTAATTCTTATAATCCCCCTTGATGTTTAACTACCTCTTGTAATAAGACGATTCCTTATAAAACAAAAAAAGAGTTCTCAAATTAATGAGAACCTTAATACATATGCAATTTTTTAGCCCTAAGGCAATTGGCGTTTAATCCCGGTTGCTAAATCTTTAATGCGAGAATTATGCCCGCTGAGGCTCAATATAAAGCCTAGCAAAGTACATGCTGCTACCGTTTATCTTATCCAAGAAAATGGCGATTTTCCGGTTGTGAAGTGCCTCACATTTCGAGTTTGAAAAACACTGTTCCTCAATCATAAGATAGAGCCACTACCTTCTACCACTCTTGCCTTTTATAAAACTGGTGGATGAATTGGAACAGATATAATTATTACTGCAGCACTCAGTATTAAGATCGATAATCCAACATTTTTCTTCATATTCACACTCTCCTTTAGATTTCAATAAATTGCATAGCTTTCTCAAACTGCTTTTCTTGTCGATAATACTCTCCCAATAAATTAGAAAATTGTTGGTGCAATTCTTTTAATTCTTCATTATCTGCTGTAAATGGAATTAACCTCCCTTCTAAAAAATCCATTGCTTTCTTTTTTTCTTCTCCTAGCAAATATAAATAAAAAGTAGCAAATAAATTAAAACTTATTTTTTCTTATTTTTTGCTTCTTCCTTTAGAATAGTAAAGGTTTTTATACTTTTTTCCGTTTGTTCTAAGCGAAATTGTGTAACACCTAAATTATATAAGCAAAGCAGATAATGATCACAGTTCTTTGACATTAAAGAAGCGCTTTTTTCAAAGTAAATTAATGCATTTTCATATTCCCATCTCATTTGGTACAAATCCCCCAAATTATGATATATAGCAGGTAATAGCTGCTGTTGCTGTAATAGCTCCACATTTCTCACTAAATGTTCATAGATTTCGATTGCTTCATGAAACACTTTTCCTCGAGAGTAGTTGAGTGCCAGAGACATTAATGTATAAACAATTCTTTTAAAATTAAATTGGTCCTTATAGAATTGAAGAGCTTTTTTCCCATAAATAATTGCTTGGCTTGGTTCTTCTAACCGCCCTTTTATTAAAGCGAAATGATAGTAAAACTCTCCTTCTAGTGATCCTAGTTCTGGATGTATTTGAAGTATTTGAGTTAGTTCTTTAGCTGCTTCCTCATATTTACCTTTTGTAATTAAAACTAATGCATAATAATATGAATGTAAATACCTTTCATGTTGGGAAAAATTTTGTCGGTGGGCATTTAGCCATCTTAATTGATTGTCTGCTAATTTATGCTCTTTAACAAACACATAATAACGTAACTTATAAAGTTCATATAAATAAATAGATTCTGTAAAACCTATTATTTCTTCATATTCTTTTAATCTGCTCATTGCCTCTTTTACTTTCTCATTCTCTAGGTAATTTATATGTTTTTGTAAATCATTTAATAGACAAATAATATTTTGTTCGTTATTCTCTACATCGTGAATACTAATATTTAATCGTTCTAGCAGTAGACGTATTGTCTCGCTATTTGCTTCTTTATTATTATTCTCAATTTTACTTAAATGAGGAATCGAGCAAATCCCCATCGCCACTGAATTCTGTGTCATTCCTAGCTTTGTACGATAGTACTTAATTAATGAACCTATCTTCATTTTCATAACCTCCCGTATAGAATGACTATATTTTACATTTATTATAATCATAATTTTCCCAATAATCAAAAAACCTAAATTATGGTAGATTCAAATTGTAATACTATAACTTAATTTGAAAAGGGGATGGAATGAATGAAAAAAATGAAAAGTACGTTGCTAAGTCTTTTGATTGCAGGATCAGTAATAAATCCGGTGTACGCAACAGCGATGAATAGCGAAGATAGCTCAGGAAACGACGGTGGTCAGGAGAAATTCCGTGTTTATGTTGAGACAAACAAAAAATCAGAAAAATCAACATTAAAAAATCAATATTCGGTTCGTTGGGAATTAACAGAGAACGGATTTTCAACTGATATGAATGAAAAACAATTCGAAGCATTACAGAAAAATAAAAATTTCACAGTTACAAAAGTTCCTATCGTTACATTAGATACGATAGGTTTGGAAGACGATAGTATGGTAGAAAATGAAACTCTGGATTTGGTAACTTCTTTAAGAGCTTCTCAACAAATACCTTGGGGAATTAAAGCAATTTATAACAATGATACTTTAACATCTACAACTGGAGGAAGTGACATTAATATTGCTGTACTCGATACGGGTGTAAATACTTCTCATCCTGACCTTGTCAATAACGTAGAGCAATGTAAAGACTTTACAGGTGCGACAACACCCATTAACAACAGCTGTACAGACAGAAACGGACATGGTACACATGTTGCTGGTACGGCCTTAGCTGATGGTGGAAGCGATCAAGCAGGCGTTTACGGTGTAGCTCCAAATGCTGATCTTTGGGCTTACAAAGTGTTATTAGATAGCGGCTCTGGATACTCAGATGATATTGCTGCTGCTATTCGACATGCAGCAGATCAAGCAACTGCTACTGGTACCAAAACTATTATTAGTATGTCTCTAGGTTCTTCAGCGAATAATAGCCTCATTTCAAGTGCTGTCAATTACGCATACAGTAAAGGAGTTCTAATAGTAGCTGCAGCTGGTAATTCAGGCTATGCGCAAGGAACAATTGGGTATCCGGGGGCATTACCAAATGCAATCGCCGTTGCAGCTTTAGAAAATGTACAACAAAATGGGACTTATCGTGTAGCTGATTACTCTTCACGTGGTTATATATCTACAGCTGGAGATTATGTAATTCAGGAAGGTGATATTGAAATCTCAGCTCCTGGCTCATCCGTTTATTCTACATGGTATAATGGCGGTTATAATACAATTAGCGGCACATCAATGGCTACTCCTCATGTCTCTGGTTTAGCAGCAAAAATTTGGGCTGAAAATCCGTCATTGTCTAACACGCAACTACGTTCTAACTTACAAGCAAGAGCACAATCAGTAGATATTAAAGGTGGTTATGGAGCTGCTATAGGTGATGACTACGCTTCAGGATTTGGATTTGCTCGCGTTCAATAATTTTAAAAGGTGAAGCATACTAACATTAGTAATACAAACCATCGCTTTGGTTTGTATTACTATTTTCTTGGTTTTAAACGTATTCACCAGTACCCTATTACCTCCTCCAAGTAGTATTATAGCTTCGCTTGAACTTATGCACATCATTTAAAAGAAACAATTGAAGAGAACGATCAATTGGCAATCGATACTTTTACAGAAATGTATCAGGAGAATAACAATTAACACCTCACAATGTACAAATTAAATCCAATTAAAAAAGCCCATGTTTATTTTTCAAACATGAGCTTTTTTAGTTTGCTCTCCTTTATCAATCACATTTTCTCGGATTGCAGCTTGTGTAAAATGAACCTGCCTGTGTGTAAAGTATGTGTAAAAAGATTTCGATTCTTATCGTTTCCTATCGTAACCCAATAAATGTAAAAAGCTCACAAACCCTTTTCTATCAAGGTTTGTGAGCTTTCTAATCTTACTAAACGTAACGTATATGTACGTGATGATACCGGTGGTCGGGGTAAATATATACCCATTAAGTATTGATAAATCAACATTTACACACAACCTTGTGCATAAATTGTGCATTTTCATTTTTTGTGCATTGTAAGGCTATGTTTTAATAACGATTAATAGTCTTACTATTTATTGCACATGGTATTTTTAAAAAGCGTATACTTACTTGTGAATCCTTTACATTTTATCTATTTGTTATTTGTATTCCTGTTTGTTAATCATCTATTAGGAGGGCTAACCATGTTTAAACAACTAATTAGTAAAAAGAAACGTCAACTAAAGAAACAAGCTAAAAAAGCAATGTATGAAGCTATTGGAGTTAAACCTATAAAGATTAAGAAACCTAAGCCATTAATTAAGAAAAAGCGCAAACCATCTTTAAAACGAACAATTAAAAAATTATTTTAAAGATTACGTTTCTCTTTTTTCATCTGTACTTTTTACTCTTAATTACCTAAAATGGAAATACAGAGGGAGGAATTATATAGTGAAAAAATTAATTTTTAGTGCAGCGTTAGTTTTAAGTTTAGGATTAGCAGGATGTGGAGAAGAAAAAGCTAAAGAAGAACCAAACAAAGAGGAATCTCAAACACCTGTAACTGCTGATAGTTCAGAAAAAGAAAAAAAGAATGAGGATGTTTACTTTAAAGATGGTGAAGCTAAATTAGTCGATTTAAAGGTTAACATTACTCAAACAAAAATAATTCCTGTTGGAGAAAAAGGAAATGAATACGGTGAAAAACCTGTAATTGCTATATGGTATAATACAACAAATCTAAGTGATAAAGAGATTGATCCTACAACTGCTTGGACAGTCGTCTTTACAGCAATCCAAGATAACAATCCTAATTCTGTGAATGAATTAGAAGTTGGCATGTTACCTGACGATAAATTTTTAAATACACAACTAGAAGTGATTAAAAAAGATGGAACAGTTGAAAATGCAATCGCCTATGAATTAGACGATTTAGAAACACCCGTAACACTAGTTGCAACCCAAGGGATTGAAGGTAAAGAATTAGGTAGACAAGATTTTGAAGTAAAACAATAATCACAAACAAAAAAAGCCCAGACTCAAAATTAATTGAGCGCTGGGCTTTACTGTTATGCAGCTATAATGTTTGCAACTTGTGCAAGTTTAGCTGTTTTAATTTTATTTGCTCCAGCTTGTGCAGCATCCATGCCAGTAAACGTTCCTGATTTAATACGCCATTTCGAATCATCTTGCTCAATATAAGCCACCCACCCGAAACGATGTTTTAACACATCCAAAGCATTTTCAGCAGCCTGCAAAGTACTGTATGTGCCTGTTAAAATACGATACTTATTGTTGTCTGTGATTGGTTTTGGTTGTTTTATAGCACCAGCGTTTTTAACCATTTGTAAGAAGACAGCCCAAGTAACATTACCTGCACGGATTTCACGAGGACAGTTTTTACCACTGTAATAATTGTGCTGAACAACATCAGTAATAGCAAGTCCCTCATCTTTTAATATCTTAGCAACTAACTCTGCGGTATTTTCCACTGTTTTTCTATAGTTGCCATCACTATTCACACACATTTCTACATGTATACCCTCTGTATTGCCTTTCGCTGTTCCAGCAGCCCAGCATTTCCATGTATGTTCAAAGGATTGCACCGCTTCTTTATCATCTACTTGCCAATGCCATGAAGCAGAGCGACTGTTACCATTTGCTTGTAAGCGAGCATGGGCATCAGCATCAGCACCTGTTCGATAATTGTCAGTACCATGAATAACTACTTTTCTTTTAGTATTTCCTTTACCATTTGTAACTTTAGCTGCCTGTGCATCAGATACTAGCTTTTTACGTACTGTCACCATTACTGTTCACCATCCTTCGGCTTGTCATAATTCATTGCTCTCTCACTATCAGAAACTCCGCTTGTTGTTGGATCAATGATAATACCAAGCAATCCTAAAATACTTAATACAGTCTCTGAAATAGAGGTAATTTGACTGTTGTAAATCGTAATATCCACATTAAAAATGCCCGCTATTTGATTAGCGAGCACAAGTAACAATGCAATTAATGACACCCAAAATTGTTTATGCTGTAAACGTACTTTCCAATTAATTTTCATATTTAACACTCTCCTTTATATTCCCCTGTATACCTGCTACTTTTTCAAGAACGACAATTCGTACTTCGTGATTATTAATTCGTTGCGCTGAATCCTTTGTAGTTTCGTCAACTTCGTTCAAATGTTGGTTTAATCTATCTATGCCATTAGTTAAACTAAGTAACGTTTTATTTAGATTGTTGGTAATGCGCCAAATAAATAAAAGTCCTGCAATTAATGCTGATACAATCGGCAACCAATTATTGATTGTTTCGACCAATGTCCTCACCTTCGTTTCGTGAATAATAAAAGCCCTCCACAATTATCGGGCAAAAAACTAATCCTCTTTAATCAATTCATATAATGCATTGTGTTCATTTTCTAATAAGTCAATCGCTTCTAAAATCCGCTTATAATGCTCATTATCTTTAATGGCATTATAATGACCCTCCCATTTAAGTTTATTAAGAACCCAAAATGAATCCTCTAAAAAACATACCACTTGTTGGATTTGGTAGTATTCATCTTTTGTCATGGTATCACCTCTTTTTGACAATAAAAATAACGCTAAGCTTATGCTTGCGTTTGCTGTGAGTCAATTTCTGTTAATAGCTGTGTATATTCATCATCTTTCAATTGGTTATTAGCATAAAAGACATTTACTTTATTCAACATAGTAGCCTGCTCATAACGTTTACGGTCAATTAAAAACTTACATAAGTCAAATACTGTCATCTTATTTTCCTCCTAATCCTAATTCAATTCTTGATACTAGGTATTCAGTGTTAAGTAATATTTGCGCTTGCATTTCTTCAACAGAAACTTGTAGTTGTGGAGGCACTTCTTCAGACGGTTCATTGATTGGTGGTTCTTCATCTTCTGGAAGTACTGGGTAAATAGGCTCCCAATAGAACTCCTCTGTAACAGGATTACGACGCAACACATAGCTTTTACCGTCTTCTGGTTGGTTCTCTACCGTTATTGGTACTACATCTCTTTTGATAGTTTCTGGAATATGGACTTCGCTATAGAAAATAGTCCAATTACCATCACCATTGGGGTATCCATAAATTGATAACATCTTTATACCTCCTTGACGCCTTCTAATAGTTTAAATGTAGATAGTGTGGCCGAACCGTTATTTCCATATTTAAATATCACTTGACCGTTCAAACAAAAGCCATATTGACCTAACGTTGCCAATCTTACCCAAGTTCCAGAATTATATGTCGAAACTGTTACTGGTACATAATATACCAAACTAGTGAATCTACCAGTTTGTTTGTCCATTATATATTTATACAATGGTTCATATCCCGTGCCGTTCAAAATAAACGCGAAAGAACCAACGGTATAGTGTTGTACCCATAAAGCGTTACCATTTTCGTAATCGAAAAGTGGAACATCTGAAACGTTCTGGTAAAGAGCCTGGTCACTGACCATGGTGTCTAACCTCATAGATATAAGTGGTGACGAAGGTCCAAAAGACATTATTGCATACGGCGTTCCATTTCCAGAAGTATGCTTATGCATCCACGAGCTTGCCCTTGGGATATTTCCAGTGGTATTAACTGGAATAGTATTCTCTGCAACTTTAGTTATCGCTCCATTTGATGTGTTAAATTCGTGTTTTTGAAGTTTCTGAGCATTACCATCAGTGGCAAAAGTGTAAATATATCCTCCATATTCGAATAATGCGTAAATTGTAACCCCTCCAGTCACTCCTAAAGCAGTTCCTGGATAGTTAAAGTTAATCGGCACTCCTCCTGAATCGAAGTTTAATTTATATCTCATGAATTGGGCACTAAAAGGCGAAGGTAGAAAGAAGTTACCAGATATATATGGGATTTCAGAAGTCCTGTATGTGACAGTTGGGTCTATAACTGTACCGCCAGCATAATCAGCACCGCTTAAACCTATACATTTTATATACTTAAATGTTAGCTTATCGAAAACTCCAAATCTTAATTGACTAGCTAGCGGTGCGGATGTGCCTCTAATATATAAGTACTTCTCATCTTCAAACCATAAATATTGAGTGCCTAATAGTCTGAAATCTGGAAGTGTTTCCGTATCTACAGCGTTTATAATTGTCATAGTGGATGCGTCAAACCATGCAATGCATATTCCTTTAAACGACATATATATTGAGTCTCTAAGCTTAACTTTATTTCCATGTTGCATGGTTTGTTTAGACGCAACTTCTGGAAATTTCGCTTGCATATCTTTTGTGAAATTGTCCCATACACCTTCGCCAACTCCAGTTGCTAAGTTATAGGGCGATGTTACTACAGATTTATAACGCTTATTGTCAATATCTACGGTTACTCCACCAGTATTATCGACCACGTTTTTTATATCCTCAACCTGCTCATAAGTAGGTAAATCAACAACAATATCTGGTACTTCATTTGTCATTACTGTACAACCTCCTTCATAACACATGACATACACTTCTTAATTGGATTGTACGCCCATCCATACTTATACACTTTTTCACCAACCAACATTTTATGTGGCATACTAGCATCCTCGTGGTCTTGTAATCGATTTAATAAATTACCATCTGCTGTTGTATTCAAAATATCTTTTACAGTGGCAAACCATTCGTCGAAGTTATTCTTACGTCCTTCTAGCCAAGTATAATAAAGTTGCTCCTCTGCTTGTCTCCATGCTGTGAAATCTTGTTCCTGTGCGTCAATCCAAGCTTCTAAAGCTGTAGTTACATTTGTTTGCCATGTTAAAAATTCAGACGCTTTTGTAACTGAATAATCATCAAACCATTGTTGGTACTGATTAAAGATTGTCGTAGTGTCTACTTGGTCAACAACGCCATGCATTAAACCACATAAGTTATTATTTAATCGTGTATCCGTAATAGCAGCTTGATTAATTGTTAGGGCACCTTTAGCAATATAAACATCTGCTAATGCTAACTCATAGGCATCTGCATCACGCTTTAATGTTGGTGCAACAGGTGAAGCAGATAGCACACCTTTCTTGACCTCCACACTCATCTTTCTTTGGATAAAATCTAATCGAATGACAATACGATCAATACGGTTAAGTGTTGTATCTCCAGTGGAAAGAGGTAAATTATAATCCTCATCATTGATTAAATAATAACCATTAACCCATGCTTTACCTGGGCGAACAATTACACTCATTGAATCTCCATTTGCTTTAATTTGTAAGCAATCAGAAGGCTTAACGAAAATACCATTGCCAATAAACGTGGCAAAGTACTGGGCAAAATCTTCCGCTTTATATTTTCTATCTCCGTTAATAGAGTTAAACATCCCAAATTTCATCATTACTACTTCACCATCCTTTTAATAGCCTGTGGAAGGGTAGGTACTGATTTACCAACCGTCACATAGATTGATTTACCATCTTCCTGAAACACTTCATCCGCTTGCATCACACGGCTATTCATTAAAATTCCTAAGTCATCATCTTTAATCGTGACTAAATCACCTAAGAAGAAATCTTCATTGTATTTTGTATTTTCTTTGGTCACATCTAACTCGCAATCAAAGCCGATGAACTCTGTGTATTCTGCAATCTTCTCTTTGCCTTTAGCTACAAGTAAATTGTTGTATTCACTGTCTGTAATCGGTATCTGCTCGCCGTCACTGTCTCTTGTATCCGAAATCTCCCTTGCATCAATAAATATTTCACGTCGATTTAACCCTTTAATAGATGCCCCGATAATCGCCATCTTACGCACTGCACCTTCGCCAGCACCGCCTATTAGAGCTGTTGTTTTTAAATCATTGTCTGCATCCTCATACGTACGTTTAAGCAAGTTACTACGATTCTTTGACAAGATAATATGAGGATTCAAACTTTGATTAATCGTTCTGTCTACCCCTTCATAAAAATCATATTCGAGCTTTCGACCATCGAATAAAGAACGCATTCCAATTTCATGTGTAGTACATAAACTCTCACATACTTCATACACCTGTTTGTATGAAATTTGCTGTTGAACAGCTTGACCAATATTTTTTATGATAGCTAGTTGTATCTGTGGAATTTTACGAGCTGGATCAGTTGGGCTTATCATACTTTCAATGATACTTTGTCTCATTATTTTTTCAGGCGTATCATTGAAGTCGTATTGCTTCCACAAAATACGTCTGTCTGTCCATCGTGTCAGAGAGAAGCATTTAATTACTAATTGATCCACTCCACTACTATCATCAAATTGGCGATAATAAATAAACATTGCTTCATTATCATCTTGCCGATGAATGATATTTCCTTTTTTCAATAACTCAATATTTTTCATTGTTACATCGACATGCAACTCCGCTTCGGCAAATGGTCCATACTTCTTTCTCCAAAGTAGATAAGAAAACTTACCGATGTATCCTAGTTTTTGAAAATTCTCGTTGTATACATACAGCATGGCTACACCCCTACAAATTGAGGTGTGAAGTAAATCGACACCTCTAAATTAGATACAAATTCAGCAGCATCATAGCGAATCAAGTTATCTCCAACATCCACACTTAATTGAATATCAGAATCATGCGAAAGGTAATTGAAGTAATTAATTTGTTGTCCGTTACGTTCAAGAATGGCGTATTCATCTCCACGCTTTGTATTAACAGTAACAACATCTCCACCTTTTAAGGTAGCTTCTATTTTTACAATTCTCCCCGTATCCACTACTTCAATGTACGGATCAATTACACTTCCAATGGCTTTAAATTGAATACGTAAAGGGGATGCTGTATCGCTATCGTTGAAAACGTTGACTACGTTATTCGGCTCTCGATAGCCCATTTCAATACCGTCTCCTTCCGCATCAATTTCAAGCTCAAATTCAAAGGCAGCCACCCACATAGCAATCTCATACTTTTGTTCTTCTGTGTACCACCAAGGATTCGGGCATAAAAATGAAATCATGAATTCAGGAATGTCATGCCTACTGACTATTGGTGTCTTTTCAACTTTGCAATCAATATAGCGAACAATATCTCCATTGGTATATTTCAGTGTAAATTGATGTTTCGGGTTAAAAAAACGAATAATCTTCGTTCTGTTAATGTCTTTATCTAATCGAATACGACCATTAATCACAATGTTTCTTTCTCTTACGCTAGAACCCTTTATATTAGTGCCGTCCTCGTTATAATTTTTTACGTTATAAAATTCATTTTCTAATACTTCTAGTCCATCTGCACCGTCTAAATAAAAAGGGCTAGACACTGATAATTCAAATGTCTGCCCTCGATGATTATCAAAAATTAGTTTCTCTCGCCTTTGGAAAGACTCAATCATGTCCTAGCCCCCTTTTAAAACTGTAATCCCATTTCTTTTAATGCGTTTTTAGCCATTCTTGCTGACTCGTATGGATCAAGTGCTTTTGGACTTGTAAAACTCATATGATAATGATTTTCTGTTTTTGTAGTCGTTGTTGTAGATGGAGTATTCGCTTGAACTATAGCTGTCTTATTTGAAACAGACTTTTCAGCACTGCTTGCAAGTGAACCATAAACATTATTCATAGCACGTTGCAATCTACCACTAGACTTTTCCATCCCCTTAATGAGACCTTCATTGATATTAACACCAAATCCCATTGTTACCCTTGAAGGTGAGTGGATATCTAATGCAGCAGCTATTGTTCTTGCAATGTTATCTGCAATTTCTTGTGCTTTAGCATATAAAGCTCCAGATGTGGATGAAAGACCTTCTAAAAGCCCATTCCCTGCATCTACACCAATTTGCTTTAAGGATGAAAGCTCTGATTTAGTCCCTTGTGTAACAGCTTTGATTTTAGCTTGCCATTCGTTATTCAATTTTGACAATTCATCATTGGCAGCCTTTCGCATTTCATCAATTTTTGTTTGAGTATCAGTTTTCATACCTAATAACTCTTTCTCTGCTTGCTCTCTTGCAAGTTGTGATTTCTCTTGATAAAGTGCGCTGTATTGGGTTAATTGTTCATCAGTTAATTGGTTCAAAGCCACAAGTTCTGGCAAAGCTTTTACACCTAATGATGAAAGTTCTTCAAGTAACTCTTTATTAACACCTCTACTTGATAAGGTTTCAAATTCAGACTGCCATTGTTTAAATCCATCAACCTGTCCTTGTAAATTAGACATTAGTTCAAGACCTGTACGATTTAAATCAACTTTGAAAGCATCGAACGTACCTGCATATGACATAAGCGTTGATACGCGATTGTCAAAAGCCGTCTTATACTCTTTATTTAATCTATCTTCTTCTTTTAATAGATCATCATTTATTTGCTTCATCTGTGATTGATAATCTTTGTTAATGGAAACTATCTCTTTGTTCACTGCTTCTAATGCTTTTCGGTACTCCTTTTGTGCCTCTATACGTTCTTTACTACCTTCATCAAACAAGCCAATGGTTTTTTCCCAAATTTTCGCTTCTTCTACTAAAGACAGTTCCTCCAAAGATTTTTTATCAGCTATATTTTGCTTAACATTTTCCAACTCTTTTTTATTAATGTCTTCAACGGCTTTTTTATATGCTTTTTGGGCTTCTACACGTTCTTTCGTACCTTCATCGAAAAGTGCAATTGATTTTTCCCAAAGTGCAGCTTCTTGTTCTAAACTCATTTCTTCAAGTGATTGTTTGTCACTAATATATAATTTAATTTCTTCTAACATTTCTTTTTGATTTTTTGTAATTAACTCTACTTTTTGTTTAGTAGCTTTGCTCTCAATATCAGCAACCTTTTTTGCACTATCTTCTTTTATGCGTTCGATTTTCAAGTTTTCATCGGCAGTTAATTTTCTTTTCTTTTTAGCTGCATCGCGTTGTATTTTTTCGATATTTTCTGTAGCGCGCTTTTCAATTTTAGCGATTTCTTCTTTTGATGCTGTAGTAATTTTCTTTTCTTCATCTAAATTATTTTCAGCAACGTCAATTAATATTCCGCCTAATTCTTCAATTGATTTTTGTACCTTAGATTGTGAACCATCTAAGCCGTTTACAAGACCCTCGCCTGTCCATAAACCAATTTGCTCAAAAACCTTTGAAGGTGAATGGATACCAAGCAAACTCTTTGCTTTACTTACTACACCATCCACAACTCCAGTAATGGATTCAATCGCATTTGCAGTCATGGCAGAAATACCTTTAATAAGACCGTTAATTATATCTCTACCAATTGACGTAAATTGTTCAGGTAAAGATTTAATTTTATTAATGAGACCATCTTTAATTTCATTCATCTTATTTAAAACATTTGTTTTCATAGTTGAAATGATGTTCACGAAATTAGTAGCTAAGTTCTTCACAAAATTCACGACAGAATTAACCATGTTGGAAATAGCACTAACTGAATTAGTAACCAAATTTTTAAAGAAGTTAATAACAGATGTAGAAAAATTCGATACAGTGGTTGATGCTTTTGTGCCCATTGAAGTAAAGAAGCTAACAATGTTATCCCACATGCCTTTTAACAGATTTACACCCGTTTTAGCCAAGTTCATAACGATTGTTTTAATTCCACCAAAGAAGCTTAATGTCATCCAGCCAACAACTACATCAATAGCTCCTTTAAAAATCTGCTTTACGCCTTCCCACATTTTTGAGAAGTCACCTGTGAACAGCCCGCTAAAAACTTTTATAGCCCCCATTATGACATTCAATGCACCATCAATGACCTGTTTAATGGCATTCCATACAGTTTCGACTATAAATTTAACCGCAGGCATGACAAACTCTATTACAGCCTTTATGCCATTAAAGACATTTTGTACAGCTTGTAAAATTTGAGTGCCATTCTCACTCCAAAATTGCTTTATTTGAGCTACTTTTTCACCAATAAAAGAAGCCACTGTTTCAAATACAGTGACTGCAACATCCCTTATAGCTTGAAATACACTATTCACATTTTCTCTAAATGTTTCAGAATTTTGGTACGCAGCCACAAGCGCGACTCCAAGACCTGCTATAGCAGCAACAATCAGAACAATTGGTCCAGAAATAGTCCCTATTGCAGCTACTAAAGCTGGCCATGCAGTTACAAGCCCGCCTACCGCTGGCATTAAAGCCATAAACGCACCTGCAAGAATTGCAATCGTGGCAACTATTGCAACAATTGCTGCTGTTAATGTTGCATTATTGCTTACCCATTCAGCTATTTTGCCAACAAAATCCGCAATACTAGCCAATACAGGCTCTAACGCTTCTTTAATACTCCCCATCGCTACCGCTAATTGATAAGCTGGGTCTGATTCTAATGTTGAAACATCACCATTTAATGCTTCGGTGTTTTGCGCTGCCGTCCTGATATGTTCATTCATACCCTGAATTGTTTGCGAAACCTTGCTTCCTTGTTCCTCCCAAAGCGTACCGTACATTTTCACACCAAGTTCATTTCGTTTGGTATCATCATCAATTAATGACAAGGCTTGATTCATTTCTTGCATGGCTTTCACACCATCTTGACCGCCCGAAGCTACTGCTTGACCCCATTTAACTAATTGTTGTTCACTGATATTAGTGCCTTTAATAGCATCCTGCATAGATTTGTCGATACCCTGACCGAATTCAGCGGCTACAATTCTTCCCTCTTTTAAACCGTCCAAAAGTATATCAATATTCCAAGTACCAGTGGCAACACCCGATGCCATGATTGCTTGCACTTGTTCAGCATTGTAACCAGCCATGACAAGTTGACTTCCATACTCTGAAATGATGTCTAATTGTTCTGGCGGAAATCCAATATCTAATAAACCGTTAACAAGACCTAAAGCTTCTTTTTGCGAGATACCGAGTTCTTTACCTATTTCATGTGATTCTTGAATCAACTCTTTAAAATCAATTTCTTTATAGGCATGTGAAATAGCAGCAGCGCCTTTTATGATTTCCTGATTAGTTTCGATAGAAGCGTCTTTATTAAGAGCTAATTGTCTTCGTACACCCTCGTATGCTGCCTCCTCATCACCAATTGCAGCCGTCGTTTCCATAATTGTCTGCCTAACTGCTTTAGTATCGGCTTCGTTCAGGTTCATAGACATTTCAATTTGAGTATTCAAACTAGAAACATCTAATGCTTTTTCTATAACTCCCGCAATTCCTCCGCCCGCTGCTAGTCCTGCAACCACTCCTGATAATTCTTGACCAAATCCATTGACAGCTTCCTCCGCTTGATTAGCTTCTTGAGTGATTCTTGCTAAGTCTTGTCGAACTCCACTTAAATCAGCTCCTTCGGCTGCTCTCCTTAGCGCATCTCTCATTTGGTCAATATCAACGCCAGCACCTAATGCATGTTGTCCCATTATACGTAAAGCACGATTCATTTGATCCGTAGTGGCAGAACCATCTCTAATTGCATTTGTTAAACGTGTGCCCAATAAGTCAGCGAATTGGTTAACATCTGTACCCGTTGCTTCAAAAAAAGCCGATAACTCTCCTGTAGCACGCGCCAATCGACTTTGTTCAACAGCAGTGCTATCTATTTGAGCATTGTAACGTTGCATCTTTGCTTCAGTAGTTGCTAATTCACGTTGAAATGCCCTGTACTGTTCTACTCCTATTTCACCGCTTCTAAATTGAGCTTCTACTTGTGATTGAGCAGTTTTTAAAACATCTAGTTTTTCACTAGTTTTTTGTATTTGCTCTGCTAAAAGCTGCTGTTTTTGAGCGATTAATTCAGCATTCCCTGGATCGAATTTCAAAGCACGTTCAACTTCTTTTAACTCACTAGCAACTTTATTACTTTCCTTATTAACATCTTTTAAAGCATCCGTTAGCCCTCTTGTATCTCCACCAATTTCTATTGTAATCCCTTGTATTCGACCACTAGACATTCATTCCACCTACCCCCTACCTTCTAAAAATAAAAAGCACCTACCAAAAGGTAAGTGCTAGAATGAATCGAAATCTGCTTGTGTTGCTTTGCGAACTTTCGTTTCTTTTTTATTCGGATTTTTAGTTTCTAAATACTCATCAATGTAATCTAAACACATACCAAAAGTCATTGTTTCCAAATCATCATGCGAAAGGTTACATTCTCGACATAACACTAAAAATTGCTCTGTGCTAATTGGGCGACTTGATTCAACAGCATTGCTACTTGTTATTTTTTTTTAGAAGCAATCGTCTTTTCAAGTAACATTTGTAACGGTTCAATGATATCCAAAATCGGGAACTCATCAAACGATTCTAACCATTTCATAGGTTCAGGAATTTCATTATTTGCCGTTTTAGCAAAAACCCAAGCAATATCGAAAAACATATTGAAATCAACATGTTCACGAATCCATTGGATTTTTTCACTTTGACTCATATCATCAAAGCTCTTTTCTGCAACACCCATACTTAGAATATCTTTTAACAAATCACGTTGAAATTGCATCATATAACGCTTTGCAACCGCGCCATTTGATTTAAAAGGTACTTCTTTCCCATCAATAGGTAATGTAATTTCCATTGGTTATCCTCCTCTTACGCGCCCTCAACAGTTGCAATTTTTTGGTATACCTTTTTGAACCAATTACTGTATATTTCTTCTTTAGTTGTTGATGTTGTCTTTGTTTTTACCATCAATTTTTCACCAATTTTTATAGGCGATGCAGTAAGCGTTAATTCGTTTGGTGATACTTCTGTACCTTCTTCTTTTGTATTACCACTGATACTTGGACGGTTAGCAGTACAATTGTATAAAACATGACGAGTTGCCTTTTGATCTCCTTCGAACTGGAATAAAAGCGCAAACGGCTTACCTTGGGCATTCGCCAATTCATTTAATACCCCATCTGTTGAATCAAGTTCCTCTCCTAATGCGTCAATTGCAAATTGTTGTGGAATAAGTGCAATACTCAATGTAGCCTCATATCCTTGGTTACTATTAACAACATAGTAGACCATGTTATCAGCGAAGAATTTCGTTGCCTCACCAATTGGTTCAGAAGTAATGCTTACTGCACCCGGAATTGGAATTGGTGTTTCAAAAATAATCTCATTATTAGTACCCTCGGTATACGGTGCATAGTGAACATTACTTAATCCAAATTCAACTTTATTTTCTGCAAAGAACTGGATATCTAAATCCATGATTGGTTTCCAATGAAACGGAATAGTAATTTTATCATTCGAATTTTGCGTGATTTTTTTATCATTTAATACGTTATACATACTTTTCACACTCCGATTTTTTAAATTAATGTAACTGAAAATACGCATTGAAAGACCCCTTCCGATTCAATAAAAACGGTAGGGGTTTGTTCGTATGGTATTTCATTTTCGTTTAACATCTCTTTTATTTTCTTTTCTGCCGTAAAATCTTTTGTTTTTGTATATAACTCAATATTTACAAGCGTTCCTTCTACAAAGACTTTATTGTCAGCATAAAAATTATTAGACCCATCATCTAAATAGCAAATGAATGGTGGTTCTTGGGTACTTGTGAAATGAGAATAGCGAGTAGGATACAAAGAATTTAATTTATGAGCTAATTCATTTAGAGTCATTCACTCAACCCCCTTTGTAATTCTCTCTTAAATTCATTTATCAATTTATCCTCCACTGGCGCAATATGAACTCTTGCCCCAACCCTACCACCATTCACCTTTGCATGTCCCTTTTCAAGTAAATGCGTTAACCTATAATGTTTCTTATTGTGAATGATAAACTTTTTACCAACTTTTTTATAATCCCAACTTGCTGCATAATCACCGCCCATAGGTGATTTTGGCGAATCAGCTTTCAACAACTCTACACCGTCACTTGCTACTTTTTCTGAAATAACATCTATCTTTTCTTCTGTTTGACGAGCATATAATGCAAGAGTGCGATTTATTTCAGCAGCCAATGATTCAACGTCAATTGACACCTTTACGCACCTCGCAATACAGCTCAATATCACCGTCATTACGTACAAATGTCCGATATATTGAATACTTCACACGATTATATTCAACTTCTTTTTCGCCATCATATTCATCATGGTCGATGATTAAAGTTAATTGCGCTTTTAATCCTACTTGCATTGTGACGGAAAATTCGCGTTGACCAATACTTACAGGCGCACAGTATACCAACTCTGGTAAAGTGGTTTCTATTTCTTGAAGCATTTCATCAAGAATAATAGTTGAGGACATTAAAAAACACACATCGTCTTTTGATATGTGTTGACCATTTTGTACAGATTGTTTAAGGCTTGGCATCACTTGCACCAGCCTTTTGAATAACACGGTTATGAATACGGAATTTCAAATTTCTAGGAAGCCCTACGTCCTCTTGACGTTTTCTGTAGTTCCATACAGCATAATCCACAATGAGTTGAGTATCTTCTACACTAGTAGAATCAGCCATATTAACGCCCATTTTTTCTATTTCCTTCTTAGCTGTTTTCAAAATGTTAATAAAATAGGTATCACGCAAATTATGTGTAATACTTAAATCTAACTTCAATAATTGCAAACAGTTAGCAAGTAAGGTTTCTTCCATCACTCCTCACCGTCCTCACTTATTTCTTCAATTAGTGGTATGCCAATTTTATTATCAGTTGAAGACAATTCATCAATACGCGCCTTTGTTACACGCCCTTTACGTGGATATTTATCACCTACTTTATAAATATGGTCATTGTCTTTCAAGTCACGAAACATATAAATAACTTTATATTTTGCCACTTATATCACCCTTTCATAATTACGCTCCTGCTACTCCTTCAACATCTTTGATAGTAACTAATACAAATGCATCTACATTAGTTGGCTTCCCATCGTAACGTCCTTTTCCACGAAAAGCAGTTTGATCTTCAACAAATTTAACATGTTCCGAATTGTCGATAGTAATAGATTCACGTTCAATTAGAGTGTATTTATCATATTCACCAAAAAGGACTTGATCCACTTCCACACCATTGTTAAATACAACTGGCAAACCTAATAAATCAGGTTGCTTTAAGTTAGGTAATTTACCAACAACATTACCTTCCGCATTCACCTGAATTGAAAATTCAAGGAAACGATTATAATAAGTAGAGCGTTTCATTACAGCAGCAATTTCCCCTACAGTATCTTCACCAGTATCAATTAACCCAATTTGTTTGACAGTATTTTTAACCAAATTTGCATCAGCTTTAACTTCTACTTTATGTTCTGTTTTTAGAGAAGGTACAATACCAGTTGGTTGTTTATTGGCTGCGCCCTCACCTTTTACAATCGCAATATCTAAAGCCTTTGCGATGGCACGAGCAATTTTCTTTGTTACATAGTCATCCAGATTAATAATTGAATCATTCAATAAATAATTATCTACAAATGTTACTTTGCCTACTTTGAAACCATCAAAGTCAATAGCTGTAACGGTTCCTACATCTCCAGTTGGAATAGCCGCCTTTTGTTCAATCCAAGTCGCTGCTGTTGTATCTGTATCCACCAAAATACGAGTTGTACCTTTTACAGTGATTTTATCGACAAGTGGATAAAGTGTTGTGAAATCCCCCATTATGTCCATAATTCGATTCACTACTACTTCTGGAATAGTTAATTCTCCACCTGTTACGGCACGGAGGTTTTTAAACTGATCGTAAAACTCCTTCACCTCACTACGCTCGTAGTATTCGCCTGTTTTTAATAATTCACGAACTTGTAAACGATTCATGTTTTCTTCACCTCTTGTTTGATTTTGTAATTGCATAGAACGTTGTTGATTGTTAGGAGCATTTGAATTTAACTGCTCTAATTCCGTTTCAAGTGTTTTTATTTCATCTTCTAAAACAGATTTTTTACTAGCAACTTCTTCTTTATCACTGTCCAGCTTGTTAATTTCAGATTCCACGGTCGAAATTTCTTCATCGGTTTTTGCTTCTTCCAACGCTGCAACTAGTTCTGCACTTCGATTTTGAAATTCTTCTTCACGCAACATCAAATCTACTAATGTTGATTTACGTTGTTCAATTTTCTTACTAACCATTAATTGTTTTAAAGTCATCTTTGTAGCCTCGCTTTCAATTCTTGTTTTCTTTGTTCAAATTTCCGCTCTTTCATTTGCTCAAATTGAGCATGTCTAGCTTGCACACTTGTTTCTTCATAAGCTGGAAATGTAACTACTGAAACTTCGTGTAAATCAGCCTTATTAATTGTCCATTTAACTTTTCCATCATCAAACCACTCTGTAGATTCATCTATGATGTTGAAACCAAATGAACATTGATCTACATCACCGCGCTTTACACGTTCATATAAATTCATTGCATCTGTATCTTTAGGGTTCAGACGAATTTTTCCCCACAGTCCCCTAGAATCTATTTTTAATTCCAGTGTTCCTGATTTATTTCGACCAAGCACAAGTGCAGAATCATGATTAATTAACGCTCTAATATCATTGCTTAAGGTATCATCAAATGCTGTTGGTGCTATTACTTCAAAAGCACCCTTCCAAAGTTCCGTTTCTTTTCCAAAGACAGCAAAATAGCCCTCTATAATGTACTCATTTTCTTGCTCATTACGAGTTTGCAACTCACTTACTGCACTCCTAATTTGAATTACATTCCCACGTTCCTTATTCATTATTATCACCACCTTGTATTAATTTCTTTTGAAGTCCTATCGTGTCTGCTGGAATGTAGTTTTCAAGCATTACAAGTTCATTTAAGCCATTCATAGGTGATAGTCCCACTTTATCGCGTACTTCGTTACCCGGAGATAACCCTTTTACATATAAATCACTGTAAACTGCTGCAATTTCTGTAATTGAGTACGCATATAAACTGTGAGGATTAAGTTTAAAATACCAATTTGGCTGATATAAAAGCCCCTTTGTTAACACTTGTTCGATTCCTTTCGCAATTGGAAGGATAGTTGTATCAATAAAATTGTTATATTCATCTTTATTAAATTGTCCAATCCCCATGAAAAAAGCTGGCACTCCTATGAGTCCAGCAACAGTCTTTTTATCCAATTCAACCGCTTCGTTAATTGCTAAATCATTTAAAGTCAAAGGTTTAATTTGTTCCACTTTCACTAAATCAGCAGGAATTACCCAAGGCATACCTGTGTCCGTATCGGACACGTACTTTTTAAGAATTTTTTCCCTACCATCATCACTTGATAATTCTTCTGTTAAAGCATCCACAGCAATGATTAACGGAGGTTTCCATTTATCACTCATAAAGTTCTTCTTTGTATGAGCTGCTTGTTTCAAATTGTGTACTAAGTCTTTCAGGACTACTTGTAGACCCTTTCCCTTCCACGGATATTCTGGATCAGGATTATAAACAAAATGAAGAACTTCATCATAGTTGAAGACTCTAGAGCCGTAACGGATTGAGTACCCATTATTAGTTTCTAATAAATTTACTTTCGATGGTTGTAATGGTATTAGTTCCGAAATCATACCATCTTCAACAACAGGATAAACAACACTATTCCCTCTACCATCAAGTAACATCGAATAAATAATGTTGTACACCCACGTTTTTCTTGTCATCAAAGAATAAGGATTTATATCAAGCTTTCTTGACAAAGCATTCTTAATTCTTACATCCCCATCATCCGTATTCTCCATTAAGTGAATTGTCATTGTAGAAACTAAATTAGCTATTTTATGGACTGCTGTTTGCACTTCTGGATTGTCCGAAAGCTTTGTATAACCATTGACTAATAAAGATGAATCTTGACCTGACATAAATAAACCTATCGGACTTTCATTTGTTTCTGCTCTGATTTTCCTTTCACTTCTCGTAAATAAAAAACCCATTTACTCAATCCTCTCCTTTCCCAGACGAACCAAAATTATACTCGTACCGTAAAGTAATGCACCTGTTACGATAAAGCCAATAGGAATAGAAAGCATAAAAAAACCTATCGCAAGAAATACAACTCCGATAAGCAACATGATTTCTAAAATATTTTCTTTTAAAAATTCCATTTTACCCTCATCCTTCTAGCCAACTTGACGCATTTTGCGAATTGGTCATATCTTCTAGCATTTGGACAGCTCCGAATACACCTGCATCAAATAAATCAATACGTTGTGTACCACCATCGCCATCTATTTTCTCATACTGAATCATATCGTCCGTTTTTTCCACAGCTCGAACATTTTGCACACAATATTCAAAAGCTTGATTATGAACATAATAAAGGCATTCATTTTTGGCTTTCACTTCAATACGTCTAAATCCTTCTGATTTTTTATAAAAATACTGTGGTTGATCCACAATTTTAAATCCAGCTTTTTTCATTCCTAAGAAAAATTCACGCCCAAATTTTTTATCAAAACCAACCTTCTTAATTTTAAAGCCTTTTTGTTTCATCATTTTAAACCAGTTTATAATATCGTCATAATGAACTGTTGCGGTATTACTCATCGTTAATACACCATCATCCTGCCAACCAAACAACGGAATTCCGTCTTCCTCAGCCTTTTTGTAAGCAGAAACAATCGGGAAAAATGCATGAGTAATTACAATATCTATTTCTTTACCTTCGTGAATATAACAGCCATATAACGCTGCGGCAGTTAAATCATGAAGCTTGGATAAATCCGCTCCTCCATACCAAGAAATTTTCATTTTTGCTAGGTCTTCTAACTTCCAGTTATATTTTTTATCCGAATTTTTAAACTCATTAATATCAAAATACGCCTTTAAAGATGACGTGAAAATGTTCAATGTTTTATTTAAAAATTCGCCCCTAGTTTGAGGATCATTCATCGCCAGTTCAGCATCACGAATTAAATCATCTATCGAAACTGAAACACCACAAGACGGATTTGCCATTTCTAAAATAGCTGGATCAGTATAATTTTCAACTTGTCCTTTTTCGTTTTGATCCGCTTTACAAATGAAAATGAAATATTCATCGTCAACTATCGTCCCGTTCAATACCTTTTTACAGTATTCTAAACGCATCGCTAGGAAACCATTTGGAATATCTCCAGCAGTAGAAATTGCAATTAATAACTTGTTTCTATACGCCTTTTGTGAGTTTTTCATCAAAATATATTGTTTTGCGGATTGCCAAGTATGAACTTCATCTAGAATTAATAAATTACTGTTTAAAGAATCCAACCTTTTTGGATCATTTGCTAACGCTTGAATAAAAATAGAGCCACCATCACTAAAATTTTTAGAAATGGAATGCTCCTGATTATTGTCACGTACTCGAATTGTTTTATCTTCCAACCGCCCTACGTTATACGTAAGATAACTAAAAGATTCCATAGTTTGTTTCAAACTATTGGCTAAAATATATAATTTAGAGCCACTTTTTCTATCTAAAATAGATAAAGCCCAACCAAGTGCAGAAGCAAAAGCTGTTTTACCGTTTTTACGTGCGATCATTAATAATGATTCGTGGAAACGGCGAACATTGCTATTTTTATTAAAAAATCCGACTAAATTTACAATGACAAATTTTTGCCACGGCTGTAAATAAAGTGGTGTACCTTTCAACGGTGTTCCCTCTAAGTCTTCTCCTTGCTGGTGAGCAACTGTTCCTTCAATCAATCCAATAATAAAATCAAATTGCTCTTGGCGAAAATCTAAATCATCACGCTCTAAATCATTAAGAAATCGTTGTGCTGCAAAGCGATTCTCTTCACATGCAATCTTCCGACCTTCAACAATCGACAAAGCGTATTCATACGCCACCTCAAAATGCTTTGAATTAACATGCGATAAGTCCATTTACATCACTTCTTCTGACTAGCAAGAAATTGATCTAATGCTGAACCTGTATCTGATTGTATATTTTTATCTGTTTTCTCTGGTGCAAATAAAGTTTTTGGATTTAGGCATAAACGATCCGAATACGAAACAATGTCTTTTCTTAATGATTCCATTGCAGTTAAAAGTGGCACTTTTCGTTGATTTGTCGCTCCTGCTTTGTTCGTATATTCTTCTGTTATTTGATAATTTGATTCTTCAAACTCCAATTCGAATAAGTGGTATTGATGTATCATTCCAGCGTAAATATCAATCAAAATATTGTACTCTTTCTTATATACACCAAGGCTTTTCATTTCCCTAGTAACTGCCGACTTGAATTGTTTTTTCGTTTTTACATTAGTCAATTTCTCACCTCATTCCTACCAACTATTTTCGTTCACACCCCTTTTTCTCTGAAAATGCTCTGCGGAGGGAAACAGTCCTCCTCCTCGGTCCTCCCGTGTTAAACTTTTGCATTTTGAAGTGGGGGGGATACCTTTTCACGCCAATATTCTCCTAAATCAGTTAACTTGTCATTAACACGATCATGCATTTTATCATGACACGTACCGCATAAAGACAAAAGATTCCAAGTCGTTAACCGCAAGTCAGGTCGTTCTTCTAATGGATTGCAATGGTGCACAGTTGTTGCAGTTCGATTTTTACCGTACCGTTTACACTCTTGGCATTCATAATCGTCACGCCTTAAAACTTTTTTCCGTTTACTTCGCCATGCTTTTGATTTGTAGAAGTTCATTAGTCGTTACCTTTTATTTGTTCCTTCAAAGTATTTACAATATCCTCTACGCTTTTGTTATTTGGATTTACAATTGATATTGTTGTACCTTTTAATTGTGTTGGTAGTTCATTATCGTTCGGAACGATATACGATTCTTTGCACTTATCACAAACCCTTGTAACTAACGATCCGCTAGGATAAGTATGGTCTGAATAATCGAGCGAACCACAGTCACATTGCCACACATTATCAATTGCATCTAACTCATCAGCTAATGCACCTACATACTTTGCGATTGCTCTAAGCTTTAATTGTAATTTAGAAGTATCTGCATCTATTTCTATTTCAATAGTTCTGTTATTCGATTTCGGTTTAACCGTACAAGTATGCAATCCAACAGTAGTTAACTTCTCGTCTATCTCCCTCATAAAATTACGGAAGAAATCTGTGTAGTGAACGCCTTGATGGTCTTTGTATCTCATGGCATGAAACTTAATATCTATAGGCTCATGATTGGTTAATAACAGTTTAACGATGTAAGCTGTCGTTCTTCCCGACGCTCTTTCTTTAGGCTTTGAATGTTGTTCTTCTAATAGATAAGCGCGTTGCCAATCATATAATTTAAAGCCTAATGCTTTTTCAATTAGTGGAATCATTTCTTCTGTTATCTTCATCGTTCATCCCTCCACAATTAATAAATCTGATTACATACATCTTTCAACAGCAATTGTTCAATAGATGTTTGCTCTAAATAATCTTCACTGTAATACATTACTGAATCGCCATATCGCTTAAAGTATTTAAATTTCTTTTTAGAATCATGTTGATACAGTTGATATAACTCGGCTATGATTGTCGGGTCTGTATCAACATCTAATAATCCCAAAGTTTCAACTTTATCTTTTAAAGAGACCACTTTCATCCCTCCGCAATTATTTGAATATCTTCTTACTGTCAAACCGTCCATTGTATTTCAATTTACTTTGAATGATTTCCATTGTACTTGCAGGATAAAGCCATTCAATCAAAAGTTCTGATTCATTTCTTGAATAACCGATTCGTTGCAAACCATGTGACGCACACTGCTTTAGAAAAGTCATTCCTTCACCACCTCTCAAGGCATAATAAAAAGCCATACCCATTTGGATATGACTCATTAAATCCACTCTACATCTTTTACAACATGCATTAATTCATGTGGTTCCATATAAGTAGTTTTGCCAGTACGTTTGAAATCACTATCTAACAACTCTAATAGTATTTCACTACCGTCTCGTTCATAACGGTTGATGCAATATATTTGGCGCTTACCCCTTATACAAGTAACTACATCATCTATTTCAAATGTTGGATACATACCTACAACTTCTTTTGTATCATCGTTTTCATACCAACACTCATAAGTCATTTGTCGGGTATCTTTCATAGTGCCATCGTCTAGAATATATTTTTTAATGGATAACGGTTGAATCGGTTCGTGACCATAAAATTTACGCCACTCAATTTTCTTCATCGTTTATCACCTCATCTTAGTTGTATCCAATTTTATAATAAAAAGCCACACCTTGTTAGATGTGACCTCTTATACTCTATTTAATCTCTATCTCCTATCAGTAGAAAAGCACCGAATCTGTTTTGTTTAGGATCTTCATCTTCTTCTAAATGAACAGGGTCTATTTCTTCCAAATACACGTTAAATTTAATATCAACAACATTTTCTCTTGGATTTTTCTCCAAATACTCATTTATGAAATCTCTTAATGAATATGCAGAAAATGCTTCGATAAATTCTACTTTTTTAATCTTCGCCATTACTAACACCACCTTCTGAATCAATCATAATATATATGGATAACATAACCAATAATACAAATCTGATACTTAAAAAAGAGACTACCAATTTAGTAGCCTCTCCGTAGTGTTGACGATTCTACAATCGTCTATTATGTTGTTTTGCCTGTTTAATAATCAGGGCTTTTCGTGTGAGTTGGAAGACTCTTGATGTAATGTAAATCCAATTACTCTACATTTCCATACTAACATATGTTACATGCCCTTGTGTTGCCCTAAAAGTGCCTTGTTATTCGAGCTTTATACCGTAAATACCAAACAATAAAATGGATAACCTCTCTGCAACATTATTAATTATTTTATATACACTACGCTTATTGATGCCATAGCGCTCTGCAATGATTTCTATTTTTATTTTTTCCATATAGCACATCTTTATTATTTCTAAGTCCCGCATGTTGTTTTCTTGCTTATAAATATATTCTAGCGTGTCCAGTGCTTTATCAAGATATTGAATCATTGCTATTGTTGTTTGCGATGTCTGTTTTATGGATTGTACTATATCGCCTCCAAATTCAATTAAATTAATGATATTTTCTTTTTCTGAAATCATTAATTTGGGAATAGATACTTTTGCTTTGCGATCTATTTTCCCTACATATATTTTTAGTTCGTCATAATGTTTTAAGAGTTCTTTCGCATTGTACAATCGCTTGTTACGTTCCCTTTCGTTGATAATCGCTTTCGCTTCTTCATATGATTTAATTGCTTGCTGTGCTGCTATCTTTGCTACACGATCAATCGTAGTTTGTTCTAATTGATTTCCCTCTACCCTTATTGGCTCTTTAACTACTGTCATGATGTCTCACTCCTTTATATACGTATTTTTTCTAATTCATCCTTCCATTTCAACCTGTAATCCATCCGCTTCTAAAAAACCTGCTAGGACTTCAAAATCATCACTAGCTATCACCATATCCCAAGCAAGACCTTCATAACCGTATTCTTCTTGTAGAGTCTTTACCGCCTGTTCAAATCTAGTAAAATCATATTCACCGTGATTTATTGTTAAAGTTCGCGACATTTATTTCACCTCTCATATGCAATATCCTCATATTACTCAATTACTAAATTCTGAATCTAAAAATCCCACTATTCCAACACCGAATATTTTCACAGAATATAACTCCTTCTCAATTCTATGATCATATCCATAAAATTCGACAATTATTGTAGTTTCAGCAATTGAGTAATCTTGCAATTCACTACAAATCATTTCATGAAGCAATTTAATATTCTCGACTTCAACCTCTGTCTTTAGACTTTCTTCAAGCGAACCTCTATGAAATCTAAAATTAGGTATAATAATCACTCCATCTTATTTTTCTCATATTGTTCAATAGGCTTTTCCGCCATGTTTATATGAACGACCTTTATTACGCTCCATTTTCTTAATTATTGCTTGCTCCAGATTAATATTTCTTGAACCACATAAATCAAAAATACGGATACATACATCGGCTAATTCTTCTGTGAAATTTTCTGTATCTCCCTTACGATCCGCTTCTAGTGCTTCGCTTACTTCACTGTGTATTAATGCTAACAATGTACCCGTTTCTCTTGGTTGATCGTGCCAACCTTTAGAAACTGCCGTTTCATAGGCTTGTTTACATAAATCATTAATTCCACTTGCACTACTTGTTTCAATTTCTATACGATTCTCTGGCTCTAAAACTAAACCACCTTTAAAAGCATTGTAATGATCTGCATAACCTTCACTTAATGCTAATGCAAGAATACAAAACGTTTCTTTATCACCGTAATTATTAATAGTTTTACTTGGGACACCTACAGCGTTTAACTTTTTATGATTTTCTACATTATTTTTAACTAGCAAATAAGCACTTTCCCCACCTTCTTGTTCAATAACCTCTAAATTGTTTAAAACGTCTAAAATAGCTTGTTTATCAATTGATTGCATACTTGTTACCTCCGAATTTTTATTTGTTTGTTTTTGAATGAAATCTTCAAAGTGTTCAGTAAGTCATTTTATAAAATTCATCATTTACAATCGCATCTTTAACTGTTTTCGCTACCTCTGATAACGTTTTTCTCATGTCTTGTTCGCTCATTTTTTCATGATGAATAGTTAAATGGGCAATTTCTTTTACTGCTTTCTTATATTCATCATGAGCCAATACAAAGCCAACTGACACACTTGTTGGTGCTGGACGAGTACGACAACCGCAATTGTGATTACTTGGTGACTTTTCAGTTATTGGATTTCTACAGTAATGACACTTAAATTTTTTAGCCATTACCTTCACCCCTCCTTGTATAATGTCTTTCTATAATTTAGTAAAAATATTGCAATTGTCAGCTGATAACCCTATAAAAATTTGATATTTTAACCGTGATAGTAATTTTCTTCTTCATCATCGAATAAGCAATTTACTGCTTTCCATGCTGTTATTTCTTCTTGCTCAATAAGCTTTTGTTCTTCTCTTTGAAAAGCTACCTCACGTGCATTTTCAATTAATGGTATAAATTCACCGTGATAATCCATCTCTATAAAGTCATCCCCATAACCCTTATACGGATTATCTACACCTGTTAATTCTGTCAAAAATGCAAATTCATCATAAGTTATTACAACACGATTGAAGTGCCTACCACATACAGATGAGCTTATAATCTCTGCATTTTGATGTATCGCTTCAATGTTCATTTTTTGGACTCCTTTACTGAATATAATCTTCCAATTAATTAATAAACGCTGTTGTTACTCATTGCATTCAAGCTTTTCTTTGATGGTGCTTGCAACCTTGCTTCTGCTCTACCACGAGCATTTAAAAAAGACTCATATCCTAAAATGATTTTCGTGCCAATCACATAGTCAATCTGCTTTTCTGAAAAATCATTTGTTGCCTTATTTAAAGCTTCTTGTAACTGTTCTGCGCTCATATCTTTTGTTTCAATTACTTGATAATGCCTAAATGATTCTTCCATAATGGTTTTTCCTCCTGTAAATACTTTTTGAGAATTTTCATCATCCAAAGTATTTAAATTGACATTATATAAATTACATACACGCTTTAAAATTTCTAAAGATGGATTAGTTTTATTGTTTTCGTAGTTATTGTACATCTGTGGGGAAACATCCATTTTTTCAGCAGTATACTTTTGCGTCCAGCCTTTACTCTCCCTTAGAACTTTCATTTTATCCCCAATAGCCATTTCCATTCTCCCTTTCTATTGGACATATTCTTTCGATTAAAGATTAGACATATCATCTTTTAGCCACTCTTCATTTTTCCCATCATCATATCCATAATCTGTTACAGTGCCTTGCGTTCCTTCTGGACACCATTTATCGCATGTGTCATCTACTTTAACTGTATTGTTGTATTCACCTGTTACAAAACAACCAAAAGCAAAGTGTCCGCAAGTCCAGCAAACTTTTTCACACATAATATTCACACCACCCCTGCACAATTTCTTTCTTGTGTTTAATCGTCCTCTGACCACTTATCATGGATTTTATGAAATTTTGCTTCTAATTCACTCAACGCTACACCAATTGAACGAGTTACTGAATCATCTACTGAATAGACCATACTCTGAATGCGTTGTAAGTCTAAAATTGTTTGCAAATGTAAATCTGCCGCTTCTTGAATTTCGACTTTTGGTATTTTTATCTTGCTTTCTTCGCTAGGTACACCATCCCAATGACCGTTCTTTTCAAGTATCGCAACTACTTCATTGATGTATGGCTCATCGGTGTTAATTACAACATACGAGTTAAACGGTTTTTTACCATCACTCTCACGTCCCACTTCGACATTACCTAGCAGTGAATCAATTAAAGGCGCAACTTCGGCTAAATCAAATTTACTATTGTACTTAACTAAATCCGCTAATTTAATAACAGCATATTTTTGCTCTTTCCCTTCAAGGACTGTACCTTCAAATGCTGGCTCTGCTTTTGCTTGCTTTAAAATAGCTGCTACTTCCTCATTAATTCGAGGATAACTGTTGTTCATTTGCATTTTACTGCCCCCTACATTTTTCCGTATTCTCTTTTCAAGTACATTTGATTACTTTCGTCCAGATGAATAACATTGTTTTTTGAAGTAATTAAAACTTCATAATTCTGCATTTTTAAAATGTTTGCTTCTGAAATTATGGTGTTTATTTGCATTGCCGAAATGACTTTTAAAGTAGTTTTTTCGTAAGTAATAACAGTTTGTAACATACTTTCACCTTCCTGCGACGTTTATGCCGATACCTCCAATCAATAAATCACTACTTTTAATTTCCCTTCGTTCGCCTTTTTTTGCTGTATTGCCAAAAACTTCATAATCGCTTCTTGCTCTGTTGTAGCAGGCTCAATTAATTTCAATTCAGCAAAGTATTTCGTCGCACTTTTATAACAGTGTTTTATTTGATAGATGCCCCACTGACCATTTAAACAATCAACTACACGTAACTGATGTTCTTCTGGCGCTAATGCAATCTTTACCCCTAACATTTTCTCTACTTGACGTACCTGCTTATATTGCTCTTTTGATACAACCATTTTCATGTACATTCACCCTCCCAAACCCTTTTGTAGTCCTAAAACAAATGGCAATTCATCCAACGATGAAATATTAATTGATTTCAATTCCTCGGAATTTTTCACTGCATCTTTGATACAACCACGATAAAGACCGCTTCCAGAAAACCATTTATCTTTTGCAATTGTTTTGTTGCATTCTTCATGTAGATGAAACTGTATATGTTTTCCATCTTCTTTAGCGGAAACATAAACTGCACTTTTGCCTTTTTCTATTTCTTCTACGCACCCGTAACATTCATGCTTCTTTCTTGTTGTGACCATTTGTTTTTTTCTTATTTCCAACATCAATGCTCCCCCTCACCAACGCGTCTTCTATCCTCTACTTTTTTTCTATTAGACTTTGAAAAAGGTTTAGGTAAACCGTACTTCCGACGCACTTCTTCACGGCTCATTTGATGTTCAACACGACAATGAGCTTTTGTTATGATAATACCGAAGTGTTTACAGCCCTCTACAGGGCATTTGATGTATTCGCCATGTTTAGCATTCCAGTAAGGTTCAGTCATCGCAGTACACCTCTAACCGCTTCCAAGTAATGAACTGTATATATCCCTGATTTAATTCGAGTGCAGTGATCTCGGAAAAATTGAAGTGGAATTGATTTAGCACCGCCATTATCTTTGGCTATCCATGCATCTTCTAATTGTTCAAAGTTAAGGAGATATATTTCAGGCTCGTTTTTATCCTTTATCCAAAAGCAAATTAACAAAAATGCCTGTGCACCTTTTAAATGCCATGAACGCAGGAACTCATATTGACCTTTAGTTAGATTGCTTAACGGAAAGTTTGTTTGTTTCGTTTCTTTTGCATCAAATACGATGGATTTTCCTCTATAAATTCCGCTATAATCTACCCATGTAGCACTTTCTAATTTTCCTTCCACCTTATTCCCAGTGACTTTTAATATTTTCACAGGCGAAGGTACTTTGCGGATATCTGCAAAATTGTTATTGCGGTATTGATTATTTGTCATATCAATTAAATTTTCGAAAAGTTGCCCTCTATTGGCATGGCTTCTTGAATATTGTCGTTTCTGTGTTCTCATTCTGTTTATGCCCCCTTATAAATTTGTATTTTTACGCAATCCACTCTAGTTCCTGTGCATCAAAGAGTATGGATTCATCCCCGATACGTACTAACACGGAATGACCATCTACTTTCTGGACAACTCCTCTTTTACCTATCACATAATCAAAATAATGTTTGCGATATTCATAGATTTCAGGATTATTCTTTACTTCAATGACTTTCACCGTCTCACGCACTCTAAAAAATACACGAGACGATTGTGAATAATCATCAAATAGACTTAACTGGCGTAAGCTACTTTCCACCCACTTCTCCTCCTTCCAAAATTGCTTTTATCTAATTTTTTTAATACTCATAATCACGTAATCTTCGGGGATGTCATTTGCTCCCCCTTCTTGTAAGTAAATGACTTTCACTTCAACAAATCTTCCTGTGTACAAGATTTTGTCATCGTCAAATTCATTTATCTTCAACTTGTCACCTACTCGAAAGCTCTGATTATTGAAACCACACATAAAAGTTTTCAAGCCTTGCAATATCGCCTCAAACTGTTCAGGATAGCTATCTAGTTCATGCGTCATCGGCTTTTCTTTTTGCTCTGACTCAATGATTTCCTGTCGCTTTTCTTTTGCTACGGACGGCGTTAGCGGTTTACCCTCTCTGTATTCTTGGACAACCTCTTTTTGCGTTTCTTCTGGCAACCTCGATATTTCAAATGCAGCAGTGATATTTATTTCCCCTTCACTAAATGCTTCTTTTAGTTCAGGAGCTAATTTTTTGTTAATGCTGTCCATCCGTTGCACTTGGGACGATGACACGCCCATAAGTTGCGCTACAATCTCCCGTTTGCGTCCCGTTAGTTGATTACCACTATTTTGTAATTCTTGTAACAGTTCATGTAATCGCGCTGCCTGTTTCGTTTTTTCAGCATCTGTTAACACACGAGTTGTTGAGTTTGCTAGTATGAGTTGTAATTCTGCTTGGATATCGTCTGTCGATTTAACAATTTTGCAAGGCGCTTTTTCAAAATCTTTGTTTCCCTCATTGCGTAGCTCTTGCATAGCCTTTAAGCGTCTATGACCGCTAATTAGCTCGTATGCCCCATCATCTTTAATACGTACCACTAAGTTTTGTTGAAGTCCCAACAGTTCAATACTCGATTTAAGCTCCGAGACATCATCCACACTGTAGTTATTTTTTGGTGATGGCAGTATGTTATCCAATGGTATGTGTTCAATCTTAAATGCCACAATTTGCTTCTTGGATTCTGTATTCATAAGCTGTGATAGATTGAATTTTGACATTTACTCCGCTCCTTTCTTTGAAAATGTGCCCGAAACTAACACAATTCTAGGTATTCTTTTACTAGCGCTACATAATCCACACAAGCCGTTGACCGCTTCGCATATTCTAATAACGGCTTTTTAACGAACGTCATTTCATCTACTTTCACAGTCTTTCTGATACGTGTCGAAAACATTGGATAACCCTGCTGTTCTAATAATTCAGCACCTTGTTGATTCACATTGTTACGCTGATACATTGTGACAAAGCACCCCGCAAAACGAATATCACTATTGAACTCACTTACATCTTCAATCTGCTCTATGATTTGTTCTAATCCATCAAAACTAAATTGGTCTATTTTAATGGGCACTAACACATCGTCAGATGCTACTAATGCATTTACTACCGTCATATTAATATCTGGGGCATTATCAATAATTACGTAGTCATAACGCTCTTTCACTGACTCTAGTTTTTTACGTAGGCGTGTTTGTTGTGGACGTGATACATCCATCAAGATTTCCTTATTAGCACGTAGCAAATTCATATTGGCGGTGATAATATCTAGCCCCTCATAATTTGTTTGCTGAATAACGTTATCCACATCTAAATCCCTTATTGTTAATAACTCTGATAATCCACACTTGCTTTCAGGATCATACAGCCCGAAAAATTTAGATGTGTTGCCCTGCTTGTCGTTATCAATGAGTAATACACGCTTTCCATGCAATTTCACTAGCGTATAAGCTATATTGATAGCTGAAACTGTTTTAGATACCCCGCCTTTTAGATTAATAATGCTGATTGTCTTCATCGTCATTTATTATTCTCCTTTTACGATTTATTGGTGTGTCAATCCGCTTCATTTGCACATATAGATATGCCCCACTTACGTAATCTGAAAATGACACATTCATTTGTTTGAACTGATAATTTTTATACATTTTTTCAAAGATTTCTTGCGCGCCAATTTCTTCTGTCGCAATTTTAGCAGCACGTCTACGAGTTAATTTCGTGTCTGATACCGTCACTTTCGGTTGTTTTAGGTTACGGCTAGGTGTATAGCCTTTTGCTGTTTTATGTCCCTTTTCTTTTACCAAGTATTCTCCTAGCTTTGTAAATCCAAGATCATCTTCTTCCAGACGTTGAGACTTAACGCGACCTCTATTCCATAACTTCTCCGCTACTTCACGATCAGGAAAATTTGTCACCATATGATGATGTGCTCGTACTTTTTTTCCATCCCTTGTATGTTCAGTTGAATAAATATACTTCAATTCAAAATCTGCATACTTCTCCTGCTTTTTTAACCAATGCTTCATGCGTCTGATGAGATTAACCATATCTTTTTTTGCTTGGTCATAATCTTTTGGTAAATATGCATCAGAATACGTATACGTTGTGTACAAATCATTCTCACGAAAGTTTGTATTAATTAATCTTGCTACATGCTTCTGCCTATTCTTTTCATTTAACTTTTCTTGTGCTTTGCTGCTATTTTTATCTCTCTTTGAACGTTTACCTTGAGGAATTTTCCAATATGGGTACGCTTCTACCTCTAAAATTGAACCACTCCAAATGCTTTTTACACGATAGCCTGCAATTGCTCTATCTAGTAAACTATCTTCATGAATTTTGGTAATTTCTGATTCACTAAATGCTTCTTCATACGATGCTAATACATGTCTTACCTTATGCTGTTTATTCTTCATGGCTATTCTCTCCCGATGTGATAATAATCTAGTATCCTTGTTAAATTTAGAGTTTCGTCGTAAATCTAATATTCATTACAAGGACGCTAATTGACTGTTTGCCATGAAGGTTGCTATACTAGCAATAAGGTGTTTGGCAATAGTCAAACGAGCCGTTTTAACTGTTCAGAGTTGATACGGCTTTTTTTGTTGGTCTTTATAAAAGCCCTTGTGACTTCCCACAAAGGCTTTTCTTTTTTGTCGTGCTTTTTTTCAATTAGGAAGCTTGTTTATGGTGCTGGAATAGTTCGAGATCGACCTGTTTCTCGATGAATAATCAACCATCTATCAGCTTCCTTTTTACTTATAAGCCAGTTATTAGGATTCAAACGAAAACTTGCTATATAGATTTTTTGCTGTCTTGTTAAATTGCGACCTTGTTTCACAAAATTTCCCCCTTTTTTATTTGTTGAGTGTGCTAGACACACATTCCGCTTCTTGATATAATGGCGATAAGATAAATTTCCTAGGTTTAAAGTGCTGTTTAGTCGCTCCAACGATTAAGCAGTTTTTTTATGTCATAAACTCTGATTTGCACTAAAATGCACAACCTCTCCGATTTTCCCTTGCTTGTTTAATTGATTAGCAATATCAAATAATTTGTTTCGACGCTGTTCTTTTATTTGACCCTCTAAGCGTTTGATGTAATCTATTCTCTCTACTAATACCTCTGCACACTCTTGTGCTGAATCGTAATCCTCATTGCAAAAATGTAGATTCATAGCTGTTATTAAGTCCTGTCCACAGGCTCTTTCTTTACTTAGCTCTAATTCCAATGTCATTGTGCTTCCAATAATGCTTTTATTTTCGAAATCTACGAATACTAGATTTTTTAAACCTTGTGAATAAGCTTGCTGTAGTTGTTCTATCATTCTTGCTCCACTCCAATCATTACGTTTTCCGCATTTACAAACCGCAATATGTCTTTTTCATCTATAAACTCAACTCCATATGGAGCTACTAGTTTCAAAGCTCTTTCTGCATCAATTGAGATAATTTGTATCCATTCATCTGAACCAGAATCAATTTCACGTTCTTTAACCTCAACCGTACACGCCTTAAGCGATTTCATTAAATTCTTAAATTTTCTTTCAAATCCATCAGCTCTTTCTCGTAAATCATCAAAATCTTTAATTGAAATTTGCACATTGCCTTCCATTTGGACAATTCACCTTCCATTCTGAATATTAAATATTCGATTAATTAACGTTGCTACCGTCTCATAAGCTATAAATCCGAATATATATACCGTCATTGGCTCGGTATCACAGCGCTCTATTGAGTTTTTTATGTATGTGAAATTTCTTATGATGTTCTTTATGTAATGACTTCACATCAAGCAGCTTGTAAATTCTCCACTTAGAGAACTAGACTAACCAACCCTTACTATTACAAACTGCTTGACATGAGCGAGCATTGCACTCGCAAATGTCTTTTTGCTTTTTGTACAATATGCATTTATTTACTTCCAAAAATTTTATTGAAATTATTATCTAGAAATTTCGTCATCTGGCAGGCATGAAACATCCATTTCTCTCCAACGCTTTTAGGATAATAAACAAATCCACCATTTTCAGAATCTATTATTTTACGAAACTTCGATGGGTAAAGAATATTCTCTTTAATCCAATCCTGTTTCTTATTAACGCGCTCCTCTAAATTTTTCATAGTCCAGTAGACTCCACTTAACTCTTGGCGCTGTAATTCTTCCAACTCAACTTTATTAATTAGTACATATCCATCTGGAACTGGAACTGTTAAATTTACCTGTAACTGTTGTTGCATGTCTTATCACCTCTTTCGAATTAAGATACATCCTTTTGGAATTTTTCTTTAGATTCTTTTTTCAATTTTTTTTGACTTTGGGCAAAAGTCAAAGCACTAACTGCACCAGATAGATAAAGCAGTTCCTCCTCATCAAGCAAATGAAGTTTATTAACGATAGACATCATTTTTTCAGCTTTACGTAATTCTTCCATAGTATTACCCTCTCTCGTTTACGTCCTATGTACACAAATTAACATACTTAATAGTCCTAGGTCAATAGATTTGATATATTTTATTGCCTAAGGACGAAAATATAGTATAATGCTAGGAGAGGAGGTGCTCTATGACAATAGGTAGTAGATTGAAATTATTAAGGGATACACTAGATTTATCAATGGCGTCGTTCGGAGAAAAGATAAAGATGACTAGTAGCAACATCTCAAAGATGGAAAAAGATTTAAGGGTAGTAACCGACCGAACTATTGCATTAATTTCTAATGAATTTGGTGTAAATGAACAATGGCTAAGAACTGGTGAAGGTGATATGTTCATTGCTGTTACCGAGGATGAAAAGTTCGCAGAATTATTAGGTGAGTTATTAGTAAATGAAAATAACGAATTAGTAAAAGAAATAATTACCAAAGTTGTTGAATTAGATGATGACTATTTATTATTGATTGAACAGTTAATTGATGGGTTACTAAAAAACAATCCCAAGAAACCTGACATAACGATACTTAGACTTAGAACTTATTTATAGACTCCAAGAAAAAAAGTAGCTCTTTTTAGGAGCTACTTTTTTTGATGGCTGCTTTCACTAAGTGATACAAAAGACGTATTAATCTTTTATCATCTTGATTTTGAATTAATTCAATTAACTTTTTTTTCATATGTACCACCTCTTAGGTTAGTTGTATAAGAACAAAAGTTCCGTCCTTATTAAATAATTATGTAATATTATCCATGGTTCTTTTTACAACATTCGACATTTTTGTTGTTATTTAAATTATATATGCATAGTTCTTTTTTTCATAAAAATATCGTTAGACGGGCTTCGACATATGAAGAAATGATTTCCTCATCATACAATTTCTCCGACTAAAAGAAAAAAATAAATGTCGTTTCTTGTTGAATTTTAGGTTTTTTTGTAAAAAGTTATTTTATTCCATAATGCATTAATATATATTAATTTTGCTATAATCAAAGAAATTTAGAATTGGAGGGTTATTTATGGCTAGTTACACCAAACGTGGAAAAGCGTGGCAATACTGTATTTATCACAACAAAAAGCAATATCGGAAAGGTGGTTTTAAAACCAAAAAAGAAGCTCAAATTGCTGCTTCCGAAGCCGAGTCTGCTTTGAATAAAGGTATTAAGCCTATTACAGAATCAATTACTTTTGCTGACTACTTCGAGACTTGGTATAAGCGTTACAAGATGAATATCGTTACCAAAAGTACACTGACTCATTATGAATATACACTTGAGGCAATTAAAATATATTTTGAAGAAACACTAATAAAAGACATTACACGTCATGACTATCAAGATTTTTTAAATAATTATGGATCAACCCGTTCTAAAGAAACTGTTGAAAAAGTACACTCCCATATCAAAGCTTGTGTATATGATGCTGTTGAAGAAAACGTTATCCGAATTGAGTTCACTCGTAAAGCTGTTTTGACAGGTTCTGTACCAGCTAAAAAGGATAGTGAAAAACATTTGAATTTTGCCGAAAGCGAATTATTGCTGAAAGAATTATACAAACGACTAGAACGCGGATTAGGATATTACCTTTTGTTGCTTGGTCTAACTTCTGGGCTACGCTTCGGAGAATTGGTTGGATTAACACGCAAAGACTTTGATTTCGAAAACAACACTTTGAACATTGATAAAACTTGGGGTTACTTAAGTAAAATGCAAGAAGGTTTTGGTCCTACTAAAAACCCCCAATCTGTTCGTAAAATAAAAATGGATACAGAGACAATGAAAGCTTTCGAAAAGTTATTTGATAAATTACCAACAAATATCCACCGATTAGTTTTCTTTAGTGCTCAATCAAAATATAAAGTAATTGCAAATGGAACAGCAAATAAATTGCTACGAAACACTTTGCAAGATTTAGGAATAACAAACACTATTACGGTACACGGACTACGACATACACATGCCAGCGTATCACTCTATAAAAAATCATCAATTTATTATGTATCCGAAAGATTAGGACATGGGGATATACAAACTACTATGAGGGACTATGCCCATGTTATAAAAGAGCTGCGTGAAGAAGATGAGAAAAACACAATCAGTATTTTCGAGAAGATGGCACAATAAATATTTGTGCATTTCTTGTGCATAAAAATTTCAAAACGAAGTCTTCCGTAACCCACCTCAAAAACATAAAAAAAGCCCGAAACCATTGATTTATCAAGGTTTCAAGCTTTTTTCTTAAACTCAAATTTTAGCGTATCCGAGCTTACTGATACCGGTGGTCGGGGTCGAACCGACACTCCAAAGGAACACGATTTTGAGTCGTGCGCGTCTGCCAATTCCGCCACACCGGCATAATACTTTAGAGATAAAAAAAATCGGATTATCCGATTAAGAAAAAAATATGGAGGCGGCAACCGGATTTGAACCGGTGATAAAGGTGTTGCAGACCTGTGCCTTACCACTTGGCTATGCCGCCATATTATTGGAGCGGAAGACGAGGTTCGAACTCGCGACCCCCACCTTGGCAAGGTGGTGTTCTACCACTGAACTACTTCCGCATAAATGGCTGGGGTACTAGGATTCGAACCTAGGCATGACGGAATCAAAATCCGTTGCCTTACCGCTTGGCTATACCCCAACAATGGGGCGACTGATGGGAATCGAACCCACGAATGCCGGAACCACAATCCGGTGCGTTAACCACTTCGCCACAATCGCCATTGCTTTATAGTTATATTTTAATTTTATAGTAAATGGGGCGACTGATGGGAATCGAACCCACGAATGCCGGAACCACAATCCGGTGCGTTAACCACTTCGCCACAATCGCCATAAAATTAATTGGCAGGGGCAGTAGGAATCGAACCCACACCAAAGGTTTTGGAGACCTCTATTCTACCGTTGAACTATGCCCCTATAAAAAAACTGGTGGAGGGGGACGGATTCGAACCGCCGAACCCTAAGGAGCGGATTTACAGTCCGCCGCGTTTAGCCACTTCGCTACCCCTCCGGGAAAACATGGTGCCGGCTATAGGAATCGAACCCACGACCTACTGATTACAAGTCAGTTGCTCTACCTGCTGAGCTAAACCGGCAAAAAACATGATGGGTCAGGACGGAATCGAACCGCCGACACTTAGAGCTTCAATCTAATGCTCTACCAACTGAGCTACTGACCCATGTTATTATTTTAAAAATGGCGGTCCCGACCGGGATCGAACCGGCGATCTCCTGCGTGACAGGCAGGCATGTTAACCGCTACACCACGGGACCATTTTTGGTTGCGGAGACAGGATTTGAACCTGTGACCTTCGGGTTATGAGCCCGACGAGCTACCACTGCTCCACCCCGCGATAATACTATTTAAATTATTTAAATTATTTAAAAATGGTGGAGGATGACGGGCTCGAACCGCCGACCCTCTGCTTGTAAGGCAGATGCTCTCCCAGCTGAGCTAATCCTCCATCTGGGTATTCGTTATAAATGGTGACCCCTACGGGATTCGAACCCGTGTTACCGCCGTGAAAGGGCGGTGTCTTAACCGCTTGACCAAGGGGCCTTTATGATTGAAATCCTAAAGTGCTGGCGGAGAGTAAGGGATTTGAACCCTTGAGACAGTGTTAACCGCCTACACGATTTCCAATCGTGCTCCTTCGGCCACTCGGACAACTCTCCAAGAATGGCTCCGAAGGCAGGACTCGAACCTGCGACAACCTGATTAACAGTCAGGTGCTACTACCAACTGAGCTACTTCGGAATAATTTTAGTATGTATAGCCTAGCGACGTCCTACTCTCACAGGGGGAAGCCCCCAACTACCATCGGCGCTAAAGAGCTTAACTTCCGTGTTCGGTATGGGAACGGGTGTGACCTCTTTGCCATCATCACTAGACTATTTGAAAGACATTACCTATTATAACATATATCATTATAATTACAAGTATTTAAGAAATACTTTTTTATTCTTTCAAAACTGGATAAACGGTTCATTGAATGTTTCAAACTTTTTTGGTTAAGTCCTCGATCGATTAGTATTCGTCAGCTCCATGTGTCACCACACTTCCACCTCGAACCTATCTACCTCATCGTCTTTGAGGGATCTTACTTACTTGCGTAATGGGAAATCTCATCTTGAGGGGGGCTTCATGCTTAGATGCTTTCAGCACTTATCCCGTCCACACATAGCTACCCAGCGATGCCTTTGGCAAGACAACTGGTACACCAGCGGTGTGTCCATCCCGGTCCTCTCGTACTAAGGACAGCTCCTCTCAAATTTCCTACGCCCACGACGGATAGGGACCGAACTGTCTCACGACGTTCTGAACCCAGCTCGCGTACCGCTTTAATGGGCGAACAGCCCAACCCTTGGGACCGACTACAGCCCCAGGATGCGATGAGCCGACATCGAGGTGCCAAACCTCCCCGTCGATGTGGACTCTTGGGGGAGATAAGCCTGTTATCCCCGGGGTAGCTTTTATCCGTTGAGCGATGGCCCTTCCATGCGGAACCACCGGATCACTAAGCCCGTCTTTCGACCCTGCTCGACTTGTAGGTCTCGCAGTCAAGCTCCCTTGTGCCTTTACACTCTACGAATGATTTCCAACCATTCTGAGGGAACCTTTGGGCGCCTCCGTTACCTTTTAGGAGGCGACCGCCCCAGTCAAACTGTCCGCCTGACACTGTCTCCTGCCCCGCTAAGGGGCATGGGTTAGAATTTCAATACAACCAGGGTAGTATCCCACCGACGCCTCCTTCGAAGCTGGCGCTCCGAGATCTCTGGCTCCTACCTATCCTGTACAAGTTGTACCAAAATTCAATATCAGGCTACAGTAAAGCTCCACGGGGTCTTTCCGTCCTGTCGCGGGTAACCTGCATCTTCACAGGTACTATAATTTCACCGAGTCTCTCGTTGAGACAGTGCCCAGATCGTTACGCCTTTCGTGCGGGTCGGAACTTACCCGACAAGGAATTTCGCTACCTTAGGACCGTTATAGTTACGGCCGCCGTTTACTGGGGCTTCAATTCGCAGCTTCGCTTGCGCTAACCACTCCTCTTAACCTTCCAGCACCGGGCAGGCGTCAGCCCCTATACGTCACCTTACGGTTTTGCAGAGACCTGTGTTTTTGCTAAACAGTCGCCTGGGCCTATTCACTGCGGCTCTCATGCGCTTGCACGCTCAAGAGCACCCCTTCTCCCGAAGTTACGGGGTCATTTTGCCGAGTTCCTTAACGAGAGTTCTCTCGCACACCTTAGGATTCTCTCCTCGACTACCTGTGTCGGTTTGCGGTACGGGCACCTCTCACCTCGATAGAGGCTTTTCTTGGCAGTGTGAAATCAGGAACTTCGTCCATACGGACTCGCCATCACAGCTCAACGTTACAGTGTGCGGATTTGCCTACACACACGCCTTACTGCTTGGACGCGCACAACCAACGGCGCGCTTACCCTATCCTACTGCGTCCCCCCATTTCTCAAACGGTGAGGAGGTGGTACAGGAATATCAACCTGTTGTCCATCGCCTACGCCTATCGGCCTCGGCTTAGGTCCCGACTAACCCTGAGCGGACGAGCCTTCCTCAGGAAACCTTAGTCATACGGTGGACGGGATTCTCACCCGTCTTTCGCTACTCATACCGGCATTCTCACTTCTAAGCGCTCCACCAGTCCTTCCGGTCTGACTTCAACGCACTTAGAACGCTCTCCTACCACTGACATCGTAGATGTCAATCCACAGCTTCGGTGAATCGTTTAGCCCCGATACATTTTCGGCGCAGCGTCACTCGACCAGTGAGCTATTACGCACTCTTTAAATGATGGCTGCTTCTAAGCCAACATCCTGGTTGTCTGTGCAACGCCACATCCTTTTCCACTTAACGATTACTTTGGGACCTTAGCTGGTGGTCTGGGCTGTTTCCCTTTTGACTACGGATCTTATCACTCGCAGTCTGACTCCCGTGTATAAATATCTGGCATTCGGAGTTTGTCTGAATTCGGTAAACCGGGATGGCCCCCTAGTCCAAACAGTGCTCTACCTCCAGTATTCTCATCACGAGGCTAGCCCTAAAGCTATTTCGGAGAGAACCAGCTATCTCCAAGTTCGATTGGAATTTCTCCGCTACCCACACCTCATCCCCGCACTTTTCAACGTGCGTGGGTTCGGGCCTCCAGTAAGTGTTACCTCACCTTCACCCTGGACATGGGTAGATCACCTGGTTTCGGGTCTACGACCACGTACTAATTCGCCCTATTCAGACTCGCTTTCGCTGCGGCTCCGCCTTCTAAAGCTTAACCTCGCACGTAATCGTAACTCGCCGGTTCATTCTACAAAAGGCACGCTATCACCCATTAACGGGCTCTAACTACTTGTAGGCACACGGTTTCAGGATCTCTTTCACTCCCCTTCCGGGGTGCTTTTCACCTTTCCCTCACGGTACTGGTTCACTATCGGTCACTAGGTAGTATTTAGCCTTGGGAGATGGTCCTCCCGGATTCCGACGGAATTTCACGTGTTCCGCCGTACTCAGGATCCACTCTGGAGGGAACGAACTTTCGACTACAGGGCTTTTACCTGCTCTGGCGGACCTTTCCAAGTCGCTTCATCTAACTCATTCCTTTGTAACTCCGTATAGAGTGTCCTACAACCCCAAGAGGCAAGCCTCTTGGTTTGGGCTCTTCCCGTTTCGCTCGCCGCTACTCAGGGAATCGATTTTTCTTTCTCTTCCTCCAGGTACTTAGATGTTTCAGTTCCCTGGGTCTGCCTTCAAGACGCTATGTATTCACGTCAAGATACTACGCGATTAAACGTAGTGGGTTCCCCCATTCGGAAATCTCCGGATCAAAGCTCACTTACAGCTCCCCGAAGCATATCGGTGTTAGTGCCGTCCTTCTTCGGCTCCTAGTGCCAAGGCATTCGCCGTGCGCCCTTAATAACTTAACCTATCGGCTTCCAATCCACTGCGCATTTCGTTGTCAGCTTCTCTCGTTCAATCAGTCACGTACGTAAGTACGCTCCTTCATTCACTCGTTCGCTTCCTAGAACTGCTTGTGTCTTGAAACCCTATTTCGTTATTAAGCCTATAAAAAACTTAAAAAAATAAATGTGTTTGTTACAATTTCAATGTCGTTTTATCCAGTTTTCAAAGAACAAATTCACTACCTGTTTCTACTTCTTCGCAAATTTGCGACGAAAGCGTAGCGACAGGAGCACAGTTTTGAAGTATTTCATCGTAATGATGAACCTTCAAAACTGAACGCAAAACGTAATCTTACAAACCCAAGGTTTGTATTCCGAAAATATCCTTAGAAAGGAGGTGATCCAGCCGCACCTTCCGATACGGCTACCTTGTTACGACTTCACCCCAATCATCTATCCCACCTTCGGCGGCTGGCTCCAAAAGGTTACCTCACCGACTTCGGGTGTTACAAACTCTCGTGGTGTGACGGGCGGTGTGTACAAGGCCCGGGAACGTATTCACCGCGGCATGCTGATCCGCGATTACTAGCGATTCCGGCTTCATGTAGGCGAGTTGCAGCCTACAATCCGAACTGAGAACGACTTTATCGGATTAGCTCCCTCTCGCGAGTTGGCAACCGTTTGTATCGTCCATTGTAGCACGTGTGTAGCCCAGGTCATAAGGGGCATGATGATTTGACGTCATCCCCACCTTCCTCCGGTTTGTCACCGGCAGTCACCTTAGAGTGCCCAACTAAATGATGGCAACTAAGATCAAGGGTTGCGCTCGTTGCGGGACTTAACCCAACATCTCACGACACGAGCTGACGACAACCATGCACCACCTGTCACCGTTGTCCCCGAAGGGAAAACCATATCTCTACAGTGGTCAACGGGATGTCAAGACCTGGTAAGGTTCTTCGCGTTGCTTCGAATTAAACCACATGCTCCACCGCTTGTGCGGGCCCCCGTCAATTCCTTTGAGTTTCAGTCTTGCGACCGTACTCCCCAGGCGGAGTGCTTAATGCGTTAGCTGCAGCACTAAGGGGCGGAAACCCCCTAACACTTAGCACTCATCGTTTACGGCGTGGACTACCAGGGTATCTAATCCTGTTTGCTCCCCACGCTTTCGCGCCTCAGTGTCAGTTACAGACCAGATAGTCGCCTTCGCCACTGGTGTTCCTCCAAATCTCTACGCATTTCACCGCTACACTTGGAATTCCACTATCCTCTTCTGCACTCAAGTCTCCCAGTTTCCAATGACCCTCCACGGTTGAGCCGTGGGCTTTCACATCAGACTTAAGAAACCACCTGCGCGCGCTTTACGCCCAATAATTCCGGACAACGCTTGCCACCTACGTATTACCGCGGCTGCTGGCACGTAGTTAGCCGTGGCTTTCTAATAAGGTACCGTCAAGGTACAGCCAGTTACTACTGTACTTGTTCTTCCCTTACAACAGAGTTTTACGAACCGAAATCCTTCTTCACTCACGCGGCGTTGCTCCATCAGGCTTTCGCCCATTGTGGAAGATTCCCTACTGCTGCCTCCCGTAGGAGTCTGGGCCGTGTCTCAGTCCCAGTGTGGCCGATCACCCTCTCAGGTCGGCTACGCATCGTTGCCTTGGTGAGCCGTTACCTCACCAACTAGCTAATGCGCCGCGGGCCCATCCTATAGCGACAGCCGAAACCGTCTTTCAGTATTGTCCCATGAGGGACAATAGATTATTCGGTATTAGCCCCGGTTTCCCGGAGTTATCCCAAACTATAGGGTAGGTTGCCCACGTGTTACTCACCCGTCCGCCGCTAACGTCAAAGGAGCAAGCTCCTTCTCTGTTCGCTCGACTTGCATGTATTAGGCACGCCGCCAGCGTTCGTCCTGAGCCAGGATCAAACTCTCCATAAAAGAAATTTGATTAGCTCAAATTGTTTTGCTGGCATCAATTTTGATGTCCAAAATTTTGTTTCGTTCACTAACGAAGTTAGCTAATAAAAACTATATTGATTACGTTTTGCTTGTTCAGTTTTCAAGGTTCATTTTGTTTCGTCGTTTTTCAGCGACTTCTTTATATTAACATCTCACTCAATTTGTGTCAACAACTTTTTAAAAGTTTTTTTTCACTGATTTTTTCGAGTGTTTCTGTTACGTCTTAGCGACAATTAATATAATACAATATCATTATATTAAACGTCAACACTTTTTTTAAAAAAATATCGAGGTACATTTTTATACCTCGATTACTAGCATACTACAAGGTTTATTCAAATTCTATAGACTCTTTATTCACCTTATAATGTCGATGAAATATCATTTCACTTTTTGCAACGACAGGGTCAATTAGAATGTAGCCTTTCCCCACTAAATATTCTACGAATACTTCTAAGTCTACGGAATAGTTTACAAGCTCTTGGTGATCATGTAATTCCTGTATAGTCCATGACTCTTTTGTTTGCATTACTTCTAATATATGTTGCGCTCCGTCATGTGTACGTGAATGAATCAAAAACTCACTTGCTAAAAATAGAAGCTCTAAACGCTTTTCAATTGGTTCACTACTCATAACAAGTTCTTCGTAAAGCTTGTAAATGGCTGGTTCAATTTTTTTCACTTGTGCCCACACCGTAACTTCTGGATACAACCCACTATCTATAATGGACAATCGCCCTAAATGATGCAAGGAATCTACTACATGATTGTATGCATCTAGGTAACTACCCTTATCAAAATATTCTTTTCCTTCTAAGTAACGACGAATTAACTTTGAGAATTGAATACCCGTTTTAATTTTCCGACCACTAAACGGAAACTCTTGCAGTTCAATTTTTAGTTTATGAAGGAACTCATTGCGATCAAACAACACTCTCCCAAAGAAAATCCAATCAACGACTTTCTTATTAGAGCCGATTAGTAACCACTTCCGTAACAATTTTTCTGTAACAGTATGTAAGGCTACCTTATTTCCCTCATATAGGTAGTGCTTTGTATAAACAGGCTGATCCGCTTCTTTCACGATAATTAGTAATACCGTATCAAATGTGTCAGTAACATTACTTTGCTCTTCACGTTTCTCCATTAAAATAACACCTAATGTATTAGACTGACTCGCGCGTTCTTGATATATAGGACGCAATACTTGCTCCATGTTCAGCCCTCCTCTATTTATTGTAAGACCTTTATTTCGTTAAAATTTCGACATACTCTAAAACTATTCCTTCTTTGACTCCTACTCAAAGCTAAAATACTTCGTTCTTATATGTTATAGTAGATTTTAGATTGGGAGGCAAGATATTGTATGAAACCTTACAAAAGTAAAATTAATAAAATCCGTTCATTCGCATTAGCACTTATTTTTATCGGCTTTGTTGTTATGTATGGGGGGATATTCTTTAAAAACAATCCCATCCTTGTCTTAATCTTCATGACACTTGGTTTACTATGTATTATTGGTAGTACAGTTGTCTATGCTTGGATTGGCCTTCTCTCTACAAGAGCCGTTCAAGTAGAATGCCCAAATTGTCATAAGCATACGAAAGTTTTAGGTCGAGTTGATATGTGCATGTACTGCAATGAACCGTTAACTCTTGATCCTACACTTGAAGGAAAAGAGTTCGACCAATCTTATAATAACAAAGCAAAAAAATCCTAGTCCTCATTGAAGAGCTAGGATTTTTTATTTGTTCTAACTGAAAGCAACATGGGGAATACTTTATCCTCTACCAACAATGACAGTGATCGTATGATCTAGCTTACCATCACGATAGACAAAAACATTCGCTGTTGTTGAAAAATATGTAATTAACCTACCAGTGGATATTACAGATATAGAATTATTACTAGTAACATAAGTCATACCAGGCTCATGATAAGTTAATTGGTAATTACTACTGTTAATAGGTACTCTAACTGTATAATCTCTGATATTAAGTTTTGTTACTGCTTGTACTGAGCGTTCGTTACTAGCAGCCTTGGCTTCCGGCATTCCAAAAGAAAGTCCTGAAATACTCACTAATGTAATCATTGATAAAAGAAATACTTTAAATTTCATTTAAAAACCTCCTATTCAATTAATCTTCCTTTTTAATTGATAGTGGATTGAGATTTTTAATGGGTATTATATGCTTACTATATATTTAGAAATTTGTTTCTCCTTTTGACCAGCTATACCAGTTTTGAAAAATTGCTGCTGGTTCTGCCTGTCATCGAATGATTTTATCATTTGCTCTACTAATTTTTGCGTAATCATAGCATTTACGTCACCAGAAGACTGTTCTTTTTCTTCATGTTTAGAAATCTTCACTTCTCTAACAATTACTTTTTCACCATTTTCCTTCGTTACTATATGTCGTACATAACCATTTTCTTTTTTTATTTCGTATGTTGCTTTTCTTTTTTTGTTTGTTAGAAATAAATCATCCGATAAACTTTCTTCTTTTTTTAATGTACTAAGGTAATTACTACTCCCTAAATGTACATTCATTATATCCCTCCTACTAGCTTTCCTAACTCAAAATGGATGAGGTGCTAAAAATTTCAGTAACTTAGACTTTTGAACCCAACTTTATATAAAAATCTCAATCAACATAAAAAACCTTGCTTTAGTACTTTCTCAAAGCAACTTTACACGTGGAAATAGTGTACTGCACATCTAAGTATTATACTTGTGAAGTCAATACTCTTAACTACATATAACTCCAACTCCCTCCTTTTCAAAATATAGTTCTTATTTTTGAATGTCACCAACTCCTTTTACTATTTTCTTAACTATTTTTTATCACAAAACATCAATATTGTAAATATTCAGTTTATTTAATTTTGAAAATACTCGCTTTTCCTATTCTTTTTTAAACATCTAACAGTTTTTCCTAAATACACTATTTTTTAATTGTTCTTTTATTCTACATCAATAGTTTCATTCCAATGATAAAAAGTGTATTAACATACGGAATTATTCGCCCCATCATAACAAAAAAAGCAAGCGAACTATTGCCCACTTGCTTTTTAATCGTTCTCATCTATGAATTTATGTGAAATTCCAAGAAAACTTACTGTACTTTCGCTTCAACATCTTTACAAGCTGGACATGTGCCGTATATTTCTAGACGGTGTGAATGCACATCAAAATCTGTTACTTGAGAAGCGAAATGTTCGATTTCATCTAAACCTGGGTAATGAAAATCGACAATCTTACCACAGCATTCACAAATCATATGATAGTGATCGTTGGTCACAAAATCAAAACGGCTTGAAGCATCCCCATACGTCAACTCTTTCACTAATCCTACTTCCCGGAAAACTCGTAAATTATTGTAGACAGTTGCCACACTCATATTCGGAAATTTCCCTTCAAGTGCTTTATAAATTTCATCGGCAGTTGGATGTGTCATCGATTGAATTAAATATTCTAAAATAGCATGACGCTGAGGAGTAATGCGTACACCAGTTGTTTTTAACGTGTCAAGTGCATCCTGTAAATGCGGTATAGACATCGTCATGCACCCCTTTTCATAAGTATTATTAATTTATAATTGTTACAATTAGTGTATCTAATTAAGCTAACATCTGTCAACATTCGCCTATGCGTCATCTAAATTAAATTACAATTTAATAACCCCTCGACAAATCCATAACATTTTCTAAAGCGGTGTCTCCATCCAACCATTTCGTCAAACTTGGCTTAAAAATAGCTAAGCTACGCTCTACATAACGTGAAGAATGACTTGAAACATGTGGTGAAACAATTACATTGGAGTATGACCATAAAGGATTGTTTGCACTAAGTGGTTCTTCTTCAAACACATCTAATACGGCATAACCAATCTCACCCGCTTCAATAGCACGAATAAGAACTTTCTCATCTACTAAATTTCCACGACCAAAATTCATGAAAATGGCATCGTTTTTCATTGCATTAAAATGCTCATCCTTCAATAAGTGCGTAGTATCTGGTGTTTTCGGTAAGACAGAAAGTACGATATCCGCCTTAGGCAAAGCTTCTGTTAACTTAGCGAAATTCACCATCTCATCCATATAAGGTGCTGCATTGCCCGAACGGTTACAGCCTATTGTTGTTACCCCAAACGCTTGTAGTAACCGACCTACTTCCGATCCAATGGCACCCGGTCCTAAAATAAGTGCTGTACTATCTCGTAATTCCGTTTGCTTTCCTTTTTTCGACCATTCACTTTTCTTTTGTTGCTCATACATCCATGGCAATGCACGCTTAATGGCTAAAATATGAGCAAGTATTGACTCGGCCATCGGTGTTTTATGAATCCCTCGCACATTAGATACTAAAATATCCCGATCCATAATGGCTTGTGCTGGCATTTTCTCTACACCTGCCGAAGCAACAAAAATCCACTTTAGTTTGGTAGCATACTGTATATTGGCATCGTTTAAATCTTCACCATATGTAACCAGTACGTCTGCTTTTTGTAATTCATCCGTAGATAAACCATTTTCAAATACAAAATCACATTGTGGGAATTCCTCTACTAACGGTTTACGTAAATCTGGTCTTGGCTCAAACGTAAAATAGATTCTCATTACTGCTCCTCCTGCTTGGCTAAAAAAGCGTAAACTTCTTCAATATGATTTTTTACACGCACTTTGCGCCATACCTTTACAAGCTTACCTTCCGTATCAATTAAAAAAGTAGAACGTTCAATTCCCATATATTCACGTCCATACATTTTTTTTAAGACCCATACACCATAAGCCTCAGCCACAGCGTGATCCTCATCCACTAAAAGAGAAAATGGCAACCCATGCTTATCGATAAATTTCGTATGCTTTTGAGCATCATCAGGGCTCACACCTAATACAACTGCATTCAACTGACTAAAGTCATCGTGCTTATCACGGAAATCACAAGCCTCTGTCGTACAACCTGGTGTCATATCTTTCGGATAAAAATACAAAATAACATATTTGCCTCTGAAATCTGCTAATTGCACTTGCTCCCCCTTGTCATTAACAAGTGAAAAATCCGGTGCTTTCTGTCCTTCTACTAAAGTCATATTAAACTCCTCCTTTGCATGTCTTATTTTACTCTAAGTCACAAATCAAGTCATATCCCTTATTTTCTTTGGATTTCTTACACTGATAGGTCTACAATAGATTAAGTATAATGACTTAGGAGGCAATATTAATGAATCACTCAAAATCAGAAGCAGTACACGAAGAAGCGCTTTTGCATATCGTTGGTGGTGTGAACAGCCCTTCTCGTTCTTATAAAGCAGTAGGTGGTGGCTCCCCTGTTGCAATGGCCCGAGGAAAAGGAGCTTATTTCTGGGATGTTGACGGCAACCGTTATATCGACTATTTAGCCGCATACGGTCCAATTGTTACAGGGCATGGACATCCGCATATTGCGAAAGCAATTTCTCATGCTGCTGAAAACGGTACATTATTTGGGACACCAACTGAATATGAAGTAACTTTCGCAAAAATGCTAAAAGAAGCCATTCCTTCAATGGATAAAGTACGTTTTAATAACTCTGGTACAGAAGCGGTCATGACAACGATTCGTGTTGCTCGTGCTTATACTGGCCGTACAAAAATTATGAAATTCGCTGGCTGTTACCACGGTCACTTTGATTTAGTATTAGTAGCTGCAGGTTCTGGCCCAGCTACATTAGGCACACCAGACTCAGCAGGTGTAACGACTGCGACTGCTGAAGAAGTGATTACTGTACCATTTAATAATCCACAAGCTTTTACTGAAGCGATGGATGCATGGGGCGATGAAATCGCTGCTATTTTAATAGAGCCCATTGTCGGTAACTTCGGTATTGTGGAACCAAACACTGGATTTTTGGAGTTAGTGCACGCTACAGCTAAAGAAAAAGGTGCACTGACGATTTATGACGAGGTAATTACTGCATTCCGTTTCCATTACGGTGGCGCACAAACACTACTTGGATTAACGCCTGACCTTACTGCATTAGGAAAAGTCATTGGTGGTGGTTTACCTATCGGTGCATACGGTGGTCGCAAAGAAATTATGGATACCGTTGCCCCACTTGGACCAGCATATCAAGCAGGGACAATGGCAGGAAATCCAGCATCGATGCAAGCTGGTATAGCATGCCTAGAAGTATTAGCAACTCCAGGTATTTACGATGAAATGGATCGTCTTGGTGCTATTTTAGAAGATGGTATTTTAACTGCAGCCAAAAAACACGGTGTCACAATTACTTTAAATCGTCTAAAAGGTGCACTAACAATTTACTTTACAGATGTAAAAGTTGAAAACTATGAGCAAGCAGAAAGCAGTGACGGAGAAATTTTCGGTCGATTCTTTAAATTAATGCTTAACCAAGGTATTAACCTTGCTCCATCAAAATATGAAGCATGGTTTTTAACTACAGAGCATACAGAAGCAGATATTCGTGAAACAATCGAAGCTGTCGACTATGCATTTTCACAGCTTTAATAGAAACAAAAAAGGCGACACTCATTTGAGCGTCGTCTTTTTTTTATCCTGTTATACAAATCTATGTATTTTATAGAAACTTCCTTCTATAATGTAAAGAAGCATTCATTACCCTCGGCGTAAATACGTCCAGTTTTTTGAGTCTATCCCGAAAAGCTCAAGTAAAAATCTGTGACATCCGCGGGGTCTTTAACTTGATTGAGTAGATGTTTAAATTTACTGAAGCCAGTGTATAAACATGATTGTCCACTGTTATTGAAGTGGTGAACTGCTGCTGAAGCAAGTTAAAAATTTTAGACAGAAAGGACATCGATTTTTTTATGAAATTAGGTGCCCGTGTATTTAAAACTGGTGTAGCTATTGTCTTTGCGTTATTTGTTGCTGAGCTCCTGCAATTACCGTCTCCAGTTTTTGCTGGAATCGCAGCAATCTTTGCCATTCAACCGTCAATCTATCGCTCCTATCAAACGATTGTTGAGCAAGTTCAAGCCAACGTTATAGGAGCTTCCATTGCAGTTATTTTCGGTTTACTTTTCGGCCATCACGTTGTGGCTGTTGGCATTGCAGTCATTACAGCAATCGGTATAATGTTAAAGTTCAAGCTTGAAAAGTCTCTTTCCTTAGCACTTGTATCTGTTGTAGCTATTATGGAAATTCAAGGCGATGACTTTCTGACTTTCGGTCTTATCCGCTTTCTTACCATTTTAGTTGGGGTTTTAGCAGCATTTGTCGTCAACCTTGTGTTTTTGCCACCTAAATACGAAGTAAAACTTTTCCGCAAAATTTACTTTTTACAGGATGACATTATCCGCTGGACGCGTTTAGCTGTTCGTCAAGCCTCTGAACATACGTCTACTAAAACGGCTTTAAGCAAATTTAAAGACCGTATGCTGCGTGTGGACACACTCTATGATTTTTTTAAGGAAGAACGCAATTACTTTAAAAATAAAAAATTTGTTAAAGCACGGAAATTAGTTGTCTATCGCCAAATGATTACAACTTCTAAAAAAAGTTTAGAATTGTTACAACGGCTGCATAAGCATGAAAATGAATTGGCACAACTGCCGACTCAATTTCATTTAATGATTCAAGAACGACTGGACTTCCTGCTTACCTACCATGAGCAACTGTTACTGAAATATACAGGGAAATTAAAACCTGAGCATTCAGAATGGAGTAAGCATATCGACTACATTCAGCGCAATCAGTTAATGGAAATTTTCATCAATCAAATAACCTATGCACACGCAGAAGGAGATACGGAATTTTCTAGCTATCATCTCCTTTATATTTTATCGCGTATTCTAGATTACGAAGAAAACTTAGAACATTTGGATACGCTCATTGTGTCATACCAAAGCCATCATGGTGAAGAAATCAACTTAGAAATCGAAGAAGAATTTATTTAATTTAAGTGCCAGTCACTCACACAATTTCCCCGAACAACGCAAATAAAAGCCGCAACAATCCGCGTGACAGCGGAGGTTGCGGCTTTTTGCTAAGTGCCAGTCACTCACACAATTATTGTGAGGCTTTAGTAGTTAAAGCCATTAGTTGCTGCTCTATTTGTTGGCGCTTTGTTGTTTGTTCAGCGCGTAGTTGACGGTAACTTGCAATACCAGTAATGATTGTCTCCCACATTTCTTCGAGCGTCAGCGTCGGCTCATTTTGTTGGGCATGCATTATACTCTGCGCAACAGCATTGCTGTTTGTTTCACCATATTGTTTCATACGTTTTTCAAAAGCGGCTGCCGATTTATCTTGTAGCTGTTGGCGTTTTTCATTTACTGCATTCATAATCCCCATCTTAAATACAGGAATGGTCGTGACAAAAGCTCCGTTTATTTGCTCCATTAATGCGCTATTGCCATTGCGTAGCATATCCATTTGTGTTGCCCCTAAAATAGCTACCATACGCGATTTCTCAAGCTCATCAATTTTTTGGGCAAGTGTTTCAGCAATCGCTTGTAACGTTGTAAGCTCCATTTTAGCGATTTGATTTCCTGCTTCACTTTGTTTTTCATACATCGGCATTAATGTTGTCTTGATTTCATCTAGCTTCATTTCTGCTGCTATAATATATTTTTCAAGCTCCAAATAGTATGTCAAATTTTCGTTATATAAACGAGCAAGCATCCGATTATCATTCGCCAATGCTTCTTCCATTAGAACAAATTGATAATGTATTTTTTCGATATCTCTGCCAAGACGATTATATTTTGCATACAAATCTTCTTTATTCCTTGGTGCTCGTTTAAACAGTTTGCTAAAGAAACTTTGTTGCTCCATCACTTCTTTTTTATCGAATTGATCCATCAAGGCTTCAAGCTGCTTTAATAAGTCATTCGATTCATTTACTTTTGAATGGGCAATTGTTTTTAATATTTGATCGGAGAATCGCGAAAGCTTAATGGCAGGCTCTTTACCAAGCTCTGTTAGTTCTATTTTATTTTTCACATTAATATGATTGGCAATATGCTGAACTTCTGGACTTAGACACAGCTGATGTTTTGTAAGATCTGCGGTTTCAGCTGTCAATCGTTCTATAGTTATTGCGCTATTTGACATCAAGTTCCTCCTTTCCAAGCAGTCAGAAGAAACGGTTAAACAATTTTTTAATCATTTTATCCGGTTTTGACTTTTGCTGCTTTGGCTCTTCAAATTGTAAGTCAAACACCATATGCTCTAAACGATGCCCATCAAACGTATCCTCTAGTAAATGCTTTTCTAAATCAAGCTTTCCTGTTGGATTGTAGAAAATAATATCCACACCAAAGCGATTTAAAAATGCTAACAATGCAATATCTTCACGGGTCAATGCCGGTTGCTGAGGTGCTTGATAGAGCACCAACTTTGGTACTTCCTGTGCATAGTCAAAGCTTTGTAACAGGCGCAATATTTCCTTTGGAATCATCGTCATTTGCTTAAATAAAAATAATTGCAAATCATAGGGCGACTCATTAGGTTGTCGTTTAAGCAATGGCTGTTCACAAGAAGTTTTAATCGTATGAGCAATGGCTTGTTGTAACTCCAGTGTTAACTCCCCGTATTGCCACCAATCACTTTGCAAGATGCGCTCTGTAGATAGCTCACCATTTACTAAACAATGTTTATAGTGAAAATGGAAATTCGCTCTGCTCGTTTTAGCATACGGAAAATCCTGTACAAAAACAGTTTGCGGGCTAGCTAGCAACTGATGCATATTGGCCCAGTACTCTTCACGTCTACTAGAAACACCGCTAATTTTGGCGAAAATAACAGGAATAATTACTTTATCTCGGAGAGCCTCAAATTTCGGACGAACCATTGCCTTTTCGTTAGCATAAATAAAAATATCATCATAGGTCATGCGTAATGTTAATGATTGTGGCATATGATCTTTAAATTGCCAAGGTCGATAAACACCCGATTGATGGTCATGCATTAAATGCTCGTAATGTTGGCTAGAACTATAGCCAACAGTTGCTTGACGCTCTCGTAATTTATCAGGAAATGGTTGTAATGCTGTTTGACTTACGTAGGCGTGCGAAACAGAAAATGCATCAGTAGGATCTACTGTTGCAAACTCATCAATCGCTGATGGATGGAAGATTAACACATCACAGCCCAGCTCCATTAGTAATAGAAGAAAATAGCGCTGACTCATTGTTGTCTCACCATACCAAACAACCTTAGGAAAATCATCTGTCGGCTTCATCGTTTTTGTCCACTGAATCCAATGATTTTTTAGCCACTTGACCATATCTATTAAAAAGCGTCGGAAATCATTGGCCAGTAAACCGAGTGATTGCTGCTCTCGGAAGCGTTCCACTACACGCATCGTCACTAGCTGTAAATGACGATTCATTGAAGCATCATCGTGCTTAGGAATGAGTTGATGACCATACATCATGGCAATCAATCGATTTATAGACAAGCCTTTAGGGGATTGCTGATGTTGCTCTAAAATCGTTTGCAATGCTTGAAAATCCTTTTGCTCAATATGTTTATTTAATTCTTCACTTAATATATGAACATTGGGATTTTGGGACATTGTATATAAGGAATTAAAATAATCATCTTCTTCAATCGGTACGCCCAATATACGAACTGCGATACGACTAAAACGGATTTGTTGTGGTGTCACCTCGTAAACTGTTCGCACGTTCGCTGAATCTTGGAAGGCTTGTAGCCAATCATAAGAATCTCTTTCTAAAACAGATTCAATTGTGACTGTCTGCATACAAGCGTCACCTCCTTACATCATACTTACACAATTGGTTGCTTATTGGCCAATTGTAAAACATCTTCGAGTAAATATTTCGTAAAAGCTTCACCGTTATAAGGCGAATACATTGTGTTCTTTAGTATTTGTGGTTGTTTGTCTTTTAAATCGCCGTGGTTTGGTGTATAGCCTTTATCAGCAATAGCGAGCATGCCGTAATCCATTATGGAATCGCCTGCCGCCACGTGCATATTATATGTACAATGCTCCTTCAAATACGAGATTGCAGCTTCTTTTGTAAGCACTTTTGGCAAAAAATATAATTTTCTTCCTTGCAGCAAGACGTGCCAACCATGGACTGCAAACTCTTGAATCATTGCTTGCACTTCGACATCCTGTATAATATTGACATCGATATAATGGACATAAAATAGCTCATCAACATAAAACGATTGTTGAAGCCATTCATCTGATTGGTAGCTATTAAATTTACGTAGCAAATCCGCCCTTGGAATAGAGGAATCTTCTATTCGTTTACGTAATATTTTTGACCATTCCTTATTAGGATGTCCTTGTTCTATTATTGTACCGCCATTGCTCGTAATTGCAAAAGTAGGACGCAATTCTTTTATAACATGGATACGTTCATATTGATGCACTGCTCGCGTTGTAACTGGTACGAATAAAGTTTGTTGGTGGACTTGCTGCAATAATGACATCGTAACTTCCGTCATCATACTAAGTCCCACTCCCTCTTTTCGTTCGGCTATAATCGGTGCTGTTTTCGGTGGGAATTTCTCCATCATGCGCTGGGAGTAAATAAGCGTACGATCTAAATCTGATGTAAATAGTAGCATGTCTTCTCTCCTCTACACTTCTTTTATTAAACCACAGCATGCATAGGACATTTGTGGATATTCTTCAATTTGAACATTTTTTTCTTTGGCTAACAGTAAAATGTGCGCCAATTCCTGTACATATGTTGGGTTAACTAAAATTTTCCACGGAACTCTTCGAAGTAAGACGCGCGTTGTTTCGCCCACGCCTGGTTTTACAAGATGATGATTGGTAATGCCATACTGTTGTTGAATAGCCACAACCGACTCCATTCCTTGCCATGTAATAGCAGATGATTTTCGCTCACAAAGTTGTTGCGCTACATCCTTCTGTACTTGTGTAAAATAGGCACTGATACGGTCTATATAGAAATTGGATACGTCGGCATCTTGTAGTTCTTTATAATATTTCGCCCCATGAAAATCAGTGCCATCCATAAACTGCTCATTCCATACCGTACGGCTCACTAAACCTGAAACCGTTGAATTTAAACATGCGGAAGGTATTAAGAAATCTGCTCGCGTGCCATAAATGGCTGCACAATGTCCTGGATCAGCAAGCACCGCTAATGTAGCATCTAGTTGTTGAATATTTTGTTCATTATAGCTTGCGCACGCTTGTTGTAATTCCCTTGTTATGGCCCCTTTCCCTGTCCAACCATCAATAAATTGAATGCGCGCATGTGGGTGCTGAGTAAATATATATCGAATAGCAGTCTCATCAATACCACGACCACGAAGAATCGATATCGTATAATGCGGAACGCTGACGTTATAATACATTTTTATATATCGTTTAATTAAAATACCTATTGGCGTTCCTGCTCTCGCTAGACTAACAAGCACTAAATGCTCTAAACCTTGACGTGCTACAATTTGCTGTGCCACCACACCAACAGCTAGTGCAATGCGTTCTGCATAGTCTTCCAATGTTTGATAAAACAACGTCATGTACGCTTCGGAAGGAAGATATTCTACAGGCAACATTTCTGAATAATGTGTCCCCGATTGAATAAGTCGTTCCCGTTGTTCATTATCTATTTCTAAGCTTATGTTACTAATATCTCGTAGCAAAAACACAACATCTTCTGAAGAATAGCTTCCCATTTTATCTGGTTGTTTTATTTCATGCATTATATAGTCCTCCAGTCGTGCATACAAATAACGTAAATATTTGCGTTACTCACTGCCTTCAATGCTTGCACTGTCTTTGCAACGACCTCTTGATTGGCTATACGTTCTATGACTAAAAAAAGTTCCGAATACGGATGACTATGTAAGTTGTATAAGTAATTTTCGACACCATTATTTTCTGGACTTTCGAAAGCTATCTTATCAGTAATTGTGTAGGAAGGGTCATCTGCACAATAAATGGGACTACGTGTTGTTGATTGAAAATATACTTCCTGTCCTAAACAAGTCGCTATTTGCATCGGCACATACATAAATTCACCTGTTCCAATGACAAGTGCTGGACCACCTGTACGAAGTGCTCGTAATTGAGCCGCGATGGCTTGCAATGTTTTCTTTTGCGCAACATGCTGCTCGGCTGTTATCGTGAATCGACCTGTCGCTAACATGTATGGCGCTCTATTGATAACGCCATTTTCAGCGATTGAATGGTACTGCTTTTGTTCGACTACCTCGTCCACTGAAAGCAAAGCTATGTCAGCTGTTTGCGGTAATGTTACTGCTACTTGGTTGCTCGTTAAAAGCGGTGTACCCTCACAAGTAAAGTGCCCAGACATAATAGCTACAAAATCTATTGTTATCCCCCATTGCGCTTCTAGCTGAGCAAACATTGCTCGTTGTTTAGATGAACGCCAATCTAAAATTGATAATACCGAGTAGCGTTGGACATGAGGGAATTTTCGTTGCAAGGTTTCGATAATATTTACTACTGTATTGCCCGTCGTTATTTCATCATCAATAAGCACAATCTGTTTTGCTTGTAGCAATTTTTCTGGTTGTTCGCAATATACTCGATGACTTGTGGCATGTGAATGTTCTTCTTCAAATGTCACAAATGGTTCAAGCTCTGGCACTAGTTCACGTGTGGTATGAATATACGTAGCATTAGACTTAAAAACATTAAATACTGCATGCCCTAACGCTGTTGCTGTTTCAGCAAAGCCAATAAATAGCACGTCTTCTGCTAGTTCCAATCCTTGTTCCTCCACTTGCTGCAAAATCTCTTGCACATTATCTCTATTTTGCATAGCCTGTACAACAGACTGTACTAACAAAGGCTCTTTTCCTGTCAATCGCTCATAATACATCATAGCTAGTAAAGCCCCTGTCAGTATCGGTACTTGTGGCTGGACTGCTAAATGCTTACCAAGAACTGTACTAACAAATAAAAACTGTCTCTTTTTATTAATACGTGTCGCCATTTTAAATAAATCTGTTATAGCAAAATCATAAGGATTGTCAGTCATCTCTATTGCGATTTTATAATCCTGAATAATGTTCAACTTGTTGTCGAGCTTCGTCATCCGTTGTTCCCCCTACTGTTGTGTTCAATAAAAGAGAGGCAAAATTTGCAGATTCATTGTATACACCATAAATATATGCTTGGCGTAAAATTTTCTGCGCCCATCTCATATGTGGTTTCATTTCATTCATTTTATTGGCATAATGGCTTTTTAAAACACCCTTTTGCCCATTATTATTTTCAACAATGCTGATGGCATCTAAATACTCCTCATATGAAACAACATACAAGGCATGAACAATACGAATATGGCTAGGATGAATAATCGTTTTACCCAAAATACCATTTTGTTGATCTAATAGTACTTCCTTCATTAGGCCATCTAAATAATCATCGAGTAGTGCCTTACGGGCAAACAACGCTCCTTGTTCACTGAACGGAGTGGCTCTTAGCGTTGGCTTCAATACACGCTCATTGCTGAAATACTCCCAAACTGGTCCGGAAATAACAAAGTCATCTTCTTCACGCCCAAGTACATTGACGATATCCGCAATGCAATCTCGAATAACAGCAATATCGTAAATGGTTGCGTCTACTCTACGTCGAATTCCGTAAATCCCACAAAAATCGGTCGCACCAATACGGACATTTAGTACACGTTTTCTGTATTGACGAAGTACGTCTTTAATCGCAAATAATGCTGTTATGCGAGACTCCTTATATAAAATGTCATGACTTTCTAAAATCGGCATCCCATATAACGTTAGTTGATGCTGTGCGATTGTTTGCTCTAGTATTTCAAAATAAGCTCTCCCTTGTACTGCTGTAAATTTAGGAAACACATAGCCTGTAATCACTTCTTGACGCTTTCCTAATTTAGAGGTTAAAAGCTTAAATTGCTCAACACTACGCACACGAATAAATAGAAGCGGTAAATCTTCAAGTAAAATATCCTTTTGAAGATACAATGTATAAAGCGTACTGATATCTTCTATAATTTTTTCTTCACAGCTTGTTAGCTCTGCATCCCCAACTGCATCTTCTAAATCGATAACAAGTGACTTTAACTCTTGATATTTTTGTGATTGTACCATGTCAATAATGTTAGGCATAGACGCGGGCATATATAATGTTGCACCTAATGCATAGGACAAAATATCAGGTGAATCTAATTTCGTAAATTTGCGTGGTTGTTGATAAAAAATCGTCTCCGCTTCTGTTGCAAAATATTGCATCCAATTCTCTCCCCATTCAAGAATGATTTTGTAAAAAAGACACTGCATCAACCTGTTTTATACAGACTAATACAGTGCCTTCCATTACGTCGCTTTCTCTATTCAATTCATAATCGTAACCATCTAGTTATAAACGGCACTTTAATTATTGCAGTCCATAAGCATTGATTAATGCAGCTAAACCACCTTGATAGCCAGAGCCAACAGCAGCAAATTTCCACTCGCCATTATGTCGGTAAAGCTCACAAAATACGACCGCTGTCTCTATGCTGAAATCTTCACCTAAATCATAACGAAGTACTTCTGAACCGGATTCTTCGTTCGTTAATCGAACATAAGCGTTTAGTACTTGTCCAAAGTTTTGACGGCGACCTTCCGCATCATAAATTGTCACGGTTACAACAATTTTTTCGATTTGAGGAGACACTTGTTTTAAATTAACAAGAATTTTTTCATCGTCACCATCACCTACACCAGTACGGTTATCACCCATATGCTGAACAGATTTGTCTGGACTTGTTAAATTATTATAGAAAATAAAGTCTTGTTCATTACGGCATTTTCCCGATGCATCTAACAAAAACACAGATGCATCTAAGTCAAAGTCATTTCCTCCATCGAATTGTTTAACATCCCAACCTAAACCAATACCTACATTATTTAAGCCTGGGTCTTGCTTCATTAAATCAATGCGTTGTCCTTTACTTAACTGAATACCCATTAGAAGAAACTCCCTTTCTCATATAAAGTTAAAAGTTAGTTTACGTTTAAACCATAATCATTACAAAGTGCCGCTAAACCACCTTGGTATCCAGCACCTACTGCGTTGAATTTCCATTCACCATTGTGACGGTATAGTTCTCCGACAACAACAGCTGTTTCAATACTAAAGTCTTCACCTAAATCATAGCGCACGATTTCTTCATTCGTCGCAGCATTAATAATGCGGATAAATGCGTTCGATACCATACCAAAGTTTTGACTACGTGCTTCTGCATCATGGATTGTAACGGTGAATGCTAGACGTTGCACATGGGCAGGTACTTCATTTAACGAAACTTTAACGATTTCGTCATCCCCTTCACCAATCCCTGTTAAGTTATCGCCAGAGTGTTCAACAGAACCATTACCACCGATAGTATTGTTGTAGAAGACAAAATCATTTTGGTCTGCTACTTTCCCTGTATCAGCAAGTAAAAAAATAGAAGAGTCTAAATCAAAATCATGTCCACCATCGTATTTATTCGTATCCCAGCCTAAACCTACAATAACATTTGATAATCCTGGATTTGTTTTTGTTAAATCAACTTTTTGACCTTTTTGTAATGAAATACCCATTTGTATTCCTCCTCAAATTTATAATTTATAATTATTGATATCTTCGAACTACATCACCAAGTTTTACATCGTTTGTACCGTTACCAATAGCGGCAAATTTCCACTCGTTGCCGTGACGATAAATTTCACCACAAACTAGTGTTGTTAAATTCGAATAATCATCACTTAAATTATAGCGAATTAATTCATTGCCTGTCTTGTCATCGTACACGCGAATATACGCATTTTGAATCATACCGAAATGTTGATTACGACCAGCCGCATCATAGATGTTTACAACAAATACTAATTTATTGTATTGTGCAGGCACAGCTCCTAACTCCACTGTAATGACCTCATCATCACCTGCACCGTCACCTGTTAAATTATCGCCAGAATGCTTAACTGATCCGCATTTACTTGATAATTTCCCGAAGTAAACGACGTCATCTCCTGCCAGTATACGATCATCTTGCAACATTAAAACTGATGAATCACAGTCAACATCTCTGCCTCCTGATCTACCACTAGAAAATAAGCCACCCAATAAGCCACCACTTTTTGTTTGGCCTACTGGATCCCATCCTAAGCCTACTTTAATTTTATTTAAACCAGCTTTGCCTTTTGTTAAATCTACACGCTGTCCCTTTTGTAAATTAATCCCCATGTTAAAGCCCTCCTTAATTTGCATACTTGCTAAAAAACCGTGAATAGTATTTTAAATATGTTGATTAACATGTTTTAGCAACTCCAATAATAGAAACGTTCAGTTACTGCTTTCTTGCGGAAGTCGAATAACTTTTCGCTACATATTGTAATTGTCCGATCCATTTCCTTAATCAACTGTCCAATACACTGCTTTAAATTTTTCAATTTATAGCTATTACGTCAAAAAGTATGTATCAACATACATTAAGTCTAAAATAATATTACATAAAATTCAAATAATGGCTCCACATGAAAGTAGATTTTTATATTCTCCCTTTTTTACCAAATAAAAACCTTCTAGCTTTTCAGTAGAAGGCTCTTTACCATATTAGCTTTTCATTTTCGGATCGAGCGCATCCCGTAGACCATCTCCCATTAAATTAAACCCTAATACCGTAAGCATGATAGCTAACCCTGGGAAAATCATCGTCCATGGTGCTTTTAGTAAGTAGATACGCGCGTCAGCTAGCATTTTTCCCCATTCAGGTGCTGGTGCCTGTGCCCCTAATCCGAGGAAACCTAGAGCAGCCGCTTCAATAATCGCCGTCGCAATGGCAAGTGTCCCCTGCACAATAATCGGTGTCATCGAATTGGGTAAAATATGTGAGAATAAAATACGTGAATCACGCATCCCTATCGCTTTGGCAGCTACGATATATTCTTCTTCTTTTACACTCAACACTTTTGACCGAATTAAGCGCCCAAAGTTTGGTACATTAATAATCGCAATGGCAATTAATGCATTTTGTAATGATGGCCCAAGTACAGCCACTACAGCAATTGCTAATAAAATACTAGGAAACGCCAACATAATATCAAAAATGCGAGAAATAATCGTATCAACCCACTTGCCATAATACCCTGCAAGAATTCCAAGTAAGCTCCCTACAATAACTGAAAGAATTACAGCAAAAAAACCAATTCTTAACGAAATACGGGCACCATGAATAATTCTAGAGAATATATCTCGTCCAAAGTCATCTGTTCCAAACCAATGTGCACTGGAAGGCGCCAATAATCGTTTCGATAAGTCCTGTTCATTGATTCCTTGTGGCGCAATGGAAGGGCCAAAAACAGCAAGGACAATAAAAAATATGACAATACCAGCACCAACAAGGGAGATTTTGCTTTTTTTAAAGCTGCGCCAGCCCTCTCTCCAAGGACCTGCCGCTCGCTCTTGACTTGCCATTGCTTCTTTTTTTATATCTATCGCACCAGTCATTATCGCATCTCCCTCCTATTTGTATTTAATACGTGGATCTATCACAGTGTAAAGTAGATCGACAATTAAATTAATCATAATGAAAATAAAAGCAACAACTAAAATACCCGATTGTATAACTGGATAGTCTCGGAATCCGATTGCATCATAAATATAACGACCAATGCCAGGCCAACTGAAAATCGTTTCTGTTAAAATGGCACCACCTAGTAGCAACCCTGTTTGTAAACCAATAACTGTTAACACTGGAATAACGGCATTTTTCAATGCATGTTTGTAAACGACGATAAACATTTTTTGTCCTTTTGCTCTCGCTGTTCGAACATAATCAGAGCGCATGACCTCAAGCATAGACGAACGGGTAATCCTTGCAATAATCGCCATAGGAATCGTAGCAAGTGCCACCCCTGGTAAGATTAACCGCTTTAACACTTCTGTAAATTGATCAAATCTGCCTTGAATCAGTGTATCCAGCAAATAAAAATGCGTAATTGCGGTTATCGGGTCTCGTACATCATTACGTCCAGATGTAGGCAACCAACCAAGCTGAATACTAAATGCCCATTGTTCCATTAAACCTAACCAAAACACCGGAACCGATACACCAATTAACGCAACAACCATAGCGGTATAATCAAACCATGAATTTTGGAACCAAGCTGAAATAATACCTGCATTGACACCAATAATGACTGCTATAATCATTGCAAATATCGCTAATTCTGCTGTTGCCGCTAAATAAGGAAAAATCTCTTGTGACACAGGTAACTTTGTACGCAAAGACACGCCTAAATCGCCCTGAAAAATCCCCCCCAAATAGCCAAAATATTGCGTATACCATGGTTTATCTAATCCTAAACTTGCGTTTAATGCCTCAACCGCCTCTTTCGTCGCCTGCTGACCTAAAATAACTTGTGCAGGATTACCAGGAATTAGACGAATGAGCATAAAGACGATAAAAGTCATTCCAAGCAAAACTGGGATTAATTGAAATAAACGTCTTCCCATATAGTGAAGCATTTTCTTCACCTCTCTGTAATTTTCTAATTATACTTTTGCTGCGAAAAGCATGAAGTCTATACACATACTGTAGAAAGGGACAGCTTTCAACAAACGATAGACGTTTAGATGGTTTGTCTGTCAGACAGAAAAACGGGTTGCGACAAACATAGTCACAACCCGTTTTTACAACACTAGACAAAGTCCAAAGCTGTAAAAATCTTGTTACGTCACTATGAGTAGCGACAATTTTTATTTCTTTATTGTTTAATTCATATCTACTGCTTCTAAACGATCAGAACCTGTTGGATGTGCAAAGTAATTTGTCACTTTTGTACTTGCAGCTAAGATAGGAATAGAGTGTGCTAGTGGAACCCAAGGTGCATCCTCAGAAATAATTACCTGCGCTTGTTTGTAAAGCTCATTACGTTTGTCTTCATTCACTTCTGTTTGCGCAGCAACTAATAATTTGTGTAACTCAGGGTTGTCGTAGAATGTGTAGTTGTTTGAACCGATATTATCAGCATCTAATAATGTGTAAATAAAGTTATCAGCATCGCCGTTATCACCTGTCCAACCAAGTAAGAACGCATCCGCTTCACCATTTTGAGCTTTTTCTAAATACGTAGCCCATTCGAATGAGACGATTTTAGATGGAATTCCCACATCAGCTAAATTCTTTTGAATCGCTTCTGCAATTTTTTGACCATCTGGCATATACGGACGTGGTACTGGCATTGCCCATAGCTCAATTTCTTTACCGTCATAGCCTGCTTCTTTTAGCAATGCTTTTGCTTTTTCAGGGTCATAAGCATAGCCTGTAATATCATCATTGTAGCCAGCAATAACTGGTGGCATTGGATTTTTAGCAGGCTCAGCTAAACCTTCATAGAACGCATCTACTAACGCTTGCTTATCAATGGCATAGTTCACAGCTTGACGAACTTTAACGTTATCGAAAGGTGGACGTGTTACTGTTAATCCAAGGTAGCCTACGTTCATAGATGGACGTTCGATTAATTGTAGATCGCCATTTGTTTCAATCGATCCTTTATCTGACGGGCTTAAGCCATCTACTACATCTACTTCACCATTATTTAGTGCATTTAAGCGTGCAGAATTATCAGGGATAGAACGGAAAATTACTTTATCTAATTTCGGTAACCCTGCAATACGATAGTCAGGATTTTTTTCAATTGTAATAGAATCATTACGTGTCCAATTTACAAATTTGAATGGACCTGTTCCAACTGGATTATCAATTAGTGCATCGTCATTCGCTTCAAATGCTTTTGGAGAAGCAATGGCAAATGGCACCATCGCTAAGTTTTTCAAGAATGGTGCTTGTGGTTGTTTCAACTTAAAGACAACTGTATAATCGCCTTCTGGTGTAATGGATTCAATGATTTGCTCCCCGCCCATCGTAAATTGAGACATAAAGTATGGGAACTTATCTGCACCAGCTTTCCAGCGCTCAAAGTTTTTTGCAACCGCTTCTGCATTAAAATCTGAACCGTCGTGGAACTTTACACCTTCTTCAAGCTGGAATGTGTAAGTTAAGCCATCTTCTGAAGCTTCCCATGATTTTGCTAAACCAGGCTTTAAAGTAACATCTTGTTCTCCAAAATTAATAAGTGTTTCATAGATATTCACTGTTACTTTAAAAGATTCACCTTCTGTTACTGTTGCAGGGTCAAGAGCTGTGGAGTCGCCACCTCGACCATATACTAATGTTTTTTCACCGCTGCTAGCTGAATCGCCGCCAGTTGACGTATCCTTCGAACCTGTATCCTTGCCATCAGAGCCAGAACTACACGCAGCTAAGATTGTCGAGAGAACAAGGATTAGCATTACGCCCAAAGACCAAAGCTTCTTTTTCTTCATCTATTTTCCCCCTAAAACTTTTTTATATCATTCAATGTTGAATCGCATCATAAAGATGACAAGCAACATAATGACCCGGCTTCACTTCTTGCATGTTCGGTACAACGCTTGAGCATTGTGCCTTCTTAAACGGACACCTTGTATGGAATGCACAACCACTCGGCGGATTGGATGCACTCGGAATATCTCCAGATATAATAAGCTGCTCACGTTCAAAAGTTGGATCAGGCACAGGAACAGAAGATAATAATGCCTGCGTATATGGGTGGAGCGGCTCTGCATATAAATTTTCACTTGCGGTCAACTCTACTAATTTGCCTAAATACATAACCCCAACACGATTACTAATATGGCGTACAACACCTAAGTCATGTGAGATAAAAATATAGGTAAGCTTTAGTTCCTTTTGCAAAGATTGCATTAGGTTTAAAACTTGAGCCTGAATTGATACATCTAACGCAGAAACAGGTTCGTCCGCAATAATTAAACGCGGGTTGGTCATCAGCGCTCGCGCAATACCAATGCGTTGTCTCTGTCCTCCACTAAATTGATGAGGATAGCGTTTTACATGATATTCATTTAAGCCAACAATTTTAAGCAGCTCAATTACTTTCTGCTTGCGTTCTTTTGAATTGCCCATTCCATGCACAATGAGTGGTTCCTCTAAAATCTTGCCAATCGAATGGCGTGGATTAAGTGAAGCATAGGGGTCTTGGAAAATCATTTGGATATCCCTTCGTGCTTTCCGCATTTCACTATTCGATAAGGAAGAAAGCATTTTGCCACCGAATTCAATGTTCCCTGCGGTCGGTTCGAGCAAGCGCATTAAAAGGCGACCTGTCGTTGACTTACCACATCCTGATTCGCCCACAATCCCTAATGTTTCCCCTTCGAATACTTCAAAGGATACATTGTCCACAGCTTTTACATCGCCAACTTGCGTATTCAAGAATCCTTTGCGAATTGGAAAGTATTTTTTTAACCCTTCAACTTTCAATAGCACTTTCGACATATTGAATCACCTCCTGTTCTTCCAGTAAAAAGCACCTTGCTCTATGTTGCTCTGTCTCTTCATATAAAGGTGGTGTTTGTTGTAGGCAACGTTCCATTGCAAATTCACAGCGTGCTGCAAAACGACAGCCATCTTTTATCGTGCCCGGCCTAGGTACACTGCCAGGTATTGAGTAAAGGCTATCTTTTTTGTAACGCATATCTGGCACAGATTTAATAAGTCCTTGTGTATAAGGATGCTTAGGATTTTTAAAAATATCTTGAATAGGTGCCTCTTCAACAATTTGCCCTGCATACATTACAATAACGCGTTCGCAAGTTTCTGCTACGACCCCTAAATCGTGCGTAATTAATAAGACAGCCGTATTCATACGCTTGTTCAAATCTTTCATCAGTTGCAAAATTTGTGCCTGAATCGTCACATCGAGGGCAGTCGTCGGCTCATCGGCAATCAGCACCTTCGGGTCACAGGCCAATGCCATAGCAATCATCACTCGTTGGCGCATCCCACCTGATAGTTGATGAGGATAATCTTTCAGTAGTTCCTCTACACGTGGTAATCCTACTAGTTTCATAATTTCTACCGCCTGCGCAAAAGCCTTCTTTTTCGACCACTTGGGATTATGGATTAAAATTGCTTCTTTTAATTGCTCGCCAATTGTAAATAAAGGATTTAAGGAAGTCATAGGCTCTTGAAAAATCATCGCCACATCCTTACCACGTACTCTTTGCATTTGCTTATCCGTTAATTTCGCTAAATTTTTGCCTTCTAACAGTACTTGTCCACCAGTAATTTTTCCTGGTGGTGAAGGGATTAATCCCATAATGGACAAAGATGTGACACTTTTCCCACTACCCGATTCCCCTACAATCCCTAAAATTTCTCCTTCATGGACTGAAAAATCAATATCATCAACGGCAGGAATCTGTCCATCATCTGTGAAAAACGTTGTTTGTAACCCTTTTACTTCTAACAGCTTTTTTCGCATGTTTAACCGCCCCACCTCACCAATATTTTCAAAAAATACAATTTTATTGAATATTATATACTAACTATCACTAAATTCTCTATTTTCAGATAATTCTAACTAAAATACTTCTCTCTTTCAATCATTATTATTCTGCAAATTACATATATTTTCTACATTTTTCTTCCCCTCCTCCAAAAACTTCTGTTAAATCGATAAATTTCCACAAAAAAAGCCTTCCATTTTATTAACAATGGAAGGCTTTTTTGTGCCAGGCACGCAAACAATTTGGGACTTAAAACCCCCTACGGTGCAAATCATCGGCATTCGTATATTGTGTGATACTTAATCTAAATGTTGTACTTGGAATAAATTATAGTAAGTGCCTTGCTTCTTCATTAGTTGTTCATGATTACCTTCTTCTATTAATTGTCCATGCTCAATAACAAAAATATTATCAGCATGTGTAATGGTTGAAAGTCGGTGCGCTATAATAATCGTTGTGCGATCATGCACAAGGGCATCTAATGATTCTTGAATAAGTGCTTCACTTTCCAAATCTAGCGCTGATGTCGCTTCATCTAAAATTAAAATCGGTGGGTTTTTTAAAAATACACGGGCAATGGCCACTCGTTGCTTTTGACCACCTGATAATTTTACGCCTCGCTCTCCTACCTTTGTGTTATAACCATTTGGTAAGTTCATAATAAAGTCATGTGCATTAGCTGCTTTTGCAGCCGCCATTACTTCCTCATCAGACGCACCTGGTTTCCCCATCAAAATATTTTCCTTAACTGAATCACTAAAGAGAATATTATCTTGAAGCACAATACCAATTTGTGAGCGCAATGAATGGATTGTGACATCTTTAACATTATGTCCATCTACAAAAACCGCTCCAGCTGTCGCATCATAAAAACGGGGGATTAAACTAATAATAGTAGATTTCCCACCACCACTCATTCCTACAAATGCAACCGTCTCCCCTGGTTTTATGGTAAAGTTCATATTTTTTAAAATTGGCGAACCATCCACTTCATATTGAAAGGCTACATTTTCAAATCGCACTTCACCTGTTGCTCGCGGTAATGGAAGGGCATTTTCCTTGTTTTTTACCTCATAAGGCTCATCCATTAATTCAAACATACGATCCATCGAAGCGATAGATTGTGTTAACGTTGTGGATGAACTTACTAATCGACGAAGCGGTCCATAGAGTCGCTCAATATAAGCGATAAAAGCAACCATTGTTCCAAGCGATAATGAGCCATTAATCACTTGATAGCCGGCATAAGCAATAACAAGCAATGGTGCCACGTCCGTAATTGTATTGACTACTGCAAAGGACTTGGCATTCCATCTCGTATGATCTAGCGCTTTTTCAAAAAACTCACCATTGGCTTCATCGAATAGTTGTTGTTCATGCTTTTCTAGCGTAAAGCTTTTAATAATACTCATCCCAGCCACTCGCTCATGTAAATAACTTTGCACACCTGCAAGTGCCTGTGAACGGTTACGTGTTAAAGTTCGTAGTTTACCAAAGAAGAACTTTACACTAATTGCATAGAATGGGAATGCAATTAGTGCAACAAGCGTCAGTTTGACATCCATTGCTAGCATAATACCGACCGCAATGACAATTGTTGCAAAATCAAGCCAAACATTCATTAAACCAGTCATAACAAAGTTTTTCGTTTGTTCCACATCGTTAATAACACGTGAAATGACCTCGCCAGCTCTTGTATTTGCGTAATACTTCAGGCTTAGTCGCTGTAGATGGGCATAAATTTCTTTTCGGATATCAAAAAGTACCTTATTACTCACATGCTGTGCAAAGTATTGACGGTAGTATTCTATTGGTGGTCGTATCACGAAAAATACAATAATTGTTCCACCTAGCCAATAAAACAATTCCTTTGTTTTTTCTGTATCCGTTAAATCATCAGCACCAATAATATCATCAAGTACTATTTTTATAAGCAATGGAATAAATAACGGAATCGCAAATTTCACAATACCAATGAATACGGTTAAAAGTATTTCCCATGTGTATGGTTTTACAAAACGCATATAACGCTTTACGCTACCCAATTATCTTCACTTCCTTATTTGAAACCCATTTCTGCTTAAATGGCTTTCTATACATTCAAAAAGAAACAGACATTCAATATTGAATGCCCTTACGTATTATAGCAATATTTAGCATGAAGTACAGTTAGTAAAACTTTTGTGCTAACTATTTTTCACTTTCATTGAAGCCTCTCTTTATAAAATACCCTTTACATGAAAAAAAACACCCATTAGTTAAACTAATAGGTGTTACTGACAATCATCTGCTTGCATATCGAGCTGAAACTTATAGCGATTCGTCCATGCATCGATAAAATCAGGTGCAAAAGGCCCTCTTTTTTGTTGTATCCAGCTAATTAATTTTTCGACATTGCGCTTTAAAATTTTATCGATTACATCTGGGTAAGACATTTCCTGTCGATGTTGTTCATATTCATCTTCATCTAAAAGGGTATACGACATATCCGGAAAAACCTTAATATCTAAATCGTAGTCAATATATTTAATGGCATTATTATCGAAAACAAATGGTGAGCTTAGATTACAATAATAATACACACCGTCCTCACGCAGCATGCAGATGATGTTGAACCAGTGCTCCGCATGGAAATAACAAATAGAAGGCTCTCTCGTTAGCCACGTACGACCATCGGATTCTGTCACAAGTGTTCGTTCATTCGCACCGATTATAATGTTTTTCGTTCCTTTTAAAACCATTGTTTCTTGCCAAACACGGTGGATGCGGCCGTTGTGCTTATAACTATGTATTTGTATCGTTTCTCCTTCTACCGGTATTGCCATTTTTGAAGCCCACCTTTTCGTCTATGCTACCTAAATCTAGCAGTCTCTAGTATATTATAGCAATCTGTACGCGAAAGGTGTAGTTGAAAACTACAAATTTCACTGTGTCATGTTATTTATGTACAAATTTTCGTAAATTAATAGCAATTTCCATCATAACAAAAACCTCAGGAATTTTTTATCTTTCTATATAATACGTGTCACAAGATATAGAAAAGGGCTGTCCTTTTCATCTTTTCGATTGTTAGACAGCCCCTTAGAAGGTAAATGCAATTATGCAGTTACAAAGTGAGAGATTACTCGCTCGCGTTTTGGTTATTCTTAGCGTATTTGCCTGAAGCTTGAGCTTTATTCTGCTCAGCTTTAGCATTTTGCTTTTGCACTTCGTTGAAGTCTGTTTCATAACCAAACTCTTCACTTTGGCGTTGCATGTTTTTATTTGCTTGTTGGTTGTTGTTTTGATTTTTCTTCATCAGTCATTCACCTCCACGCTAATTATTGTGTACAGAGGTGATTACTTTTATGCTCTTAATTTTTTAAATTTTCATTTCCACTATTTAATCGCTTGCCATATCTTCAGCATAGGTACAGGCATCGGTAATAATTCTATTTGCTCACGTGTCAGCCATTCACCCTTCTCAGCTGTTTTACTCTTAATATAATAAGCATTCACATGCCAAGTTAAATGAGAGAAGATATGCTTAAATGTTAAAATTGGCTGGTGTGCTTGGACATTTAATTCATGATGGTGAGCAAATTTTATCAAAGAATCATCTTCTTGTTCCACCATTGGAAACTGCCACATATTCGCAAGCAATCCTTCTTCTGGACGCTGTTCCATCAATATCCGTCCATCTTCATCCTCACAAACAAAGACATCATATGAAATATGCTTCATCTTTACTTTTTTAGATTTAATAGGAAGATTTTCGGGTTCACCCTCGTTAAAAGCTGTACAGTATTCTCGGACGGGACATAATAAGCACTTTGGTGAAGTTGGGGAACAAATAAGCGCCCCAAGTTCCATTAAGCCTTGGTTAAAAGAAGATGCATTTTCAGAATCAATTAGTTCTTCAACAGCCGCTTCAAAAATCTTCTTTGTTTTTGGAAGTGCAATATCATCATGGATATTAAGGACACGACTTAAAACACGCATAACATTACCATCAACTGCATGCTCGGGCTTATTATAGGCAATACTTAATATAGCTCCTGCAGTATAAGGACCAATTCCTTTTAGTTTTGAAATTTCATGCCGGTTATCAGGTACAATTCCCCCGTAACTTTCTAATACCTCACGCACACCTGCTTGTAAATTCCGTGCTCGTGAGTAATAACCGAGGCCTTCCCAATGCTTTAATAAATATTCCTGTGGTGCCTCTGCTAATAATTCTAGCGTTGGAAAGCTTTCCATAAAGCGATTATAATAAGGAATTACTGTGTCAACTCGTGTTTGCTGTAGCATGACCTCAGACACCCAAATTTTATAAGGGTCCTTTGTATGCCTCCATGGTAAATCTCGTTTTTCTTTTTCGAACCATTCGACTAAAGATTGTCGAAATTCTGTTACATATGGATAATTCACAGTGACCTCCCGTGTTTTTACGATTTAATTTATGATAAAAAGGGTATACAATTAAGAAAAGCTAATTCGCATAATATGACAAAAACGTATTTTTAATACGGTATCATTTACCGTATTATGTGAATGAATACTTAGCGATAGAAAGGTAAACTGTATAAAGCAATACGATACCAATATTGAAATATACATGTATGCATTGTACGCCTTTTTCACGCATGCTAGGAGTGGATAATTTTGGATTCAGGTACACATTTCGTTATGGGCATAGCACTCGGAGGTCTCGCTTTAGCTGACCCAGTAGTTGCAAATCATTCAATGACCTTTACCGCCGTTATGGCTGGTACCATTATCGGCTCACAAGCACCTGATGTTGATACGGTCTTAAAGCTTCGCAATAATGCGATTTATATTCGACATCATCGCGGTATCACCCATTCAATTCCAGCTGTAGTCATCTGGCCAATTTTAATTACAATCGTGCTATCACTAATTATTCAAGACGCGAATGTGTTGCATTTATGGCTTTGGACATTTCTTGCAGTAGCCATTCACGTTTTCGTTGATATTTTTAATGCATATGGAACACAGGCCATTCGTCCATTCTCTAGAAAATGGGTTGCACTTGGTGTTATTAATACATTCGATCCGATAATATTCACTCTCCATTGCCTTGGTATATTACTATGGGCATTTGGGGCAAATCCAGTTTGGACATTTAGCGTCATGTATGGCATTATTATCGTCTATTATATTTTACGATTTGCTTTGCAAAAAGCGGTTAAAAGAGCCGTTCATAATACCATACAGGATGAAGATTATGTTATTGTAGCTCCTACAATGCGATTTTTTCACTGGCGCATCGCTGCAAAATCTAAAACGCATTACTATGTTGGCCGTGCGTATGGGCGAACAGTTAATATTTACGATAAATTTGAAATCAAACCATTACCGAAAACACCGACTGTTGAAGCTGCTATGAAAGACCCGAATCTCGATGCCTTTGTGTCATTCTCACCATTATATCGATGGGAAATTTCAGAGCTTGAAAACGGCTTAACAGAAGTAAGGTTAATTGATCTTCGTTACCGTAGTGACAATCGCTATCCTTTCGTTGCAGTCGCTCATTTAAACGATGCCGATGAAATCATTACCTCTTACACTGGTTGGATTTTCACCGAAGATAAACTTCAGAAGAAATTACAAATTGGCGCTAGCAATTAAAGAGTCTACAGAAAGCTAATAAAGCCGGGGTATCCTACTAAGGAACACCGGCTTTATTTTTCTTTTTTAACCTATTCCGTTTTCGATTTATTGTACGATATCGTCACTTGTATCCAGTAAATGAGCGTATTTAGGATTGCGCCCTGCAAATAGATGAAGCTTATCACCATAGCTGCCGATTAATTGGCGCACTAACGTTTCAGTATAGTCAGCTCCTCGGTAATTGTAGCCCGCTTTGGCAGACGAGGATTCAAAATCACTCCAAAGAAGCTCCACCCAAACTCGCGCACGACCTACAGACATTTCAGGGTTTTTTGCCAGTAATTCTGTTGTTAGTTTGTCAATTTTTTCTTGCATTTACTTGCCCACCTTTATTGGTGATAATATAGAAACAGGTAAGGCTTCCTGATACTTATCGCCGCCAAGACGATGCCCCCAAGCAAATCGTCCTTTTAAATAATCCACTTGGAAAAAGTTGTTATCAGAGCCATCAATGCGGTACATTTCCCCTGGAACAATCGTATCTAAATCGACTAAATAAGCTGCTGCCATTAAAGCTTTACGTTCGTAAACTGCAAATTCATTGAGTATGCCTAGTTGTTCCGCTTTGCGAGCCTTTTCTTTAAGCTTAGCTACTTCTTCACGTAATTCATGCTCTGTCATTGCAGCATAGTTTTTGTCATTCATTCTTCATTCTCCTTCTCTTCAATAAAACGATCTATAATTTCTACAGGAAATCCCTTTTGATAAAGCGCCTGCTTCGTTTTCATTTTTAATTCATAACCAGTATACTTCGCGGCATACTTTTTCCAAACTTTTTCGCCTTGTGCATCAAGCAATGCCTGCCATTCATCTTCTGCTTGTTCGATTTCTATCTGTCCAAGTACTTCATCTACAATAGTAAATGAATACCCTTTTCGCATTAAAAAATCTTGAATTTTGGCCTTTATTTGCGATGGTGTTTTCTTTTTTTCAGAACGAATTACTTTTTCAGCAAGCTGTGTGGCAAGCTTTACTTGTTCCTCATGGCTAAATGTTTCCAGTACTTCATCTTGCAAACTTTTATCGATTCCCTTTTTCATAAGATCTTGTCGAATAGCTCGCGGGCCTTTTTTCATGGTAGCTTTTTTGGTGTTTAGCAATGCTTTTGAATAAGATTCATCATTTAAAAAGCCATATGATTTTAACTTTTGGATAGCTTCTAATATGACTGCTTCGCCGAACTCTAGTGAGCTTAACTTTTTCTTCACCTCATGCTCACTTCGCATTTGATAGGATAAATAATTCAGCCCTTTATTAAACGCCTTACGAATTTCATCTTCATAGGCAATTTCCTGAATATCAAATTCTTCGAGTACCTTCCCTTTTGTCAAACCAAATTGTATGAGAATTGCCTCATCTACTGGGAAAGCGTATTCCTCGTTCAAATATATATTATAACGTTCTGGATTGTTTTTTTGACGTGCAATTTTTGTAATAACACGCATATGAAACCACTCCTTTGCCTAAACATTATAACATCTTTTTCTTTTTTTCTATCTTTGTGTATAGTTGAGTTACATCTATTTGGAAAAAGGAGGGGTTCGTATGAAAATCGTTATTGCGGGCGGTACTGGTTTTGTTGGGAAAGCGCTAACCAAATTGTTACAAGAGCAAGGCCATGAACTATTTGTCTTGTCACGCAGCAATTCTAAATACGAAAATGGCATTCATTATGTCCAATGGCTACGAGATGGCGCACGACCAGAAAAAGAATTAGACAATATTGATGCATTCGTTAATTTGGCTGGTGTATCACTAAATGACGGCCGTTGGACAAAAAAACAAAAGAAGGCGATTTATACGAGTCGGATGGATGCTACATTAGAAATCGTTCGGATTATAGAGGAACTAGATAAAACGCCTGAAGTACTTGTAAATGCCAGTGCAGTTGGCATTTATCCACCTTCCATAGCGACAACCTATAGTGAAAATTTTAAGGATTATGCAACTGATTTTTTAGGATGGACCGTTCATGATTGGGAACGCCATGCTTTGCGAGCTGAAAAACTAGGCGTTCGTGTAGCACTCGCACGCTTTGGCGTTATTTTAGGTCGTGACAATGGCGCGTTGCCTTCCATGCTATTGCCTTATAAATTGCATATAGGCGGAACGATTGGTTCGGGTGAGCAATGGCTATCATGGGTCCATATCGAGGATGTGGCACGTGCCCTTTATTTTGCAATTACAAATGCGTCCATCAGCGGACCATTTAATGTCACAGCTCCTTATGCTACACGCATGAAGGAATTCGGACAAACTATCGCACAGGTAATGAAGCGCCGTCATTGGTTGCCAGTCCCGAGTTTTGCCATGCGTTTAGCTCTTGGCGAACAAAGTATGCTTGTCTTAGAAGGCCAGCATGTATTACCAACAGTTTTACAAGCGCACAACTTCGAATTTCAATTCCCACATTTACAAGAAGCACTTGAAAATTTATTATAAAATCTGTGTGCAAAGTGCGACTTGAAGTAGGATAAATTTTTAAAAGTAACGCATCCTAAACGAAAAGGAAAGGATGCGTTTTTTATGTGGAAACAACATATTGTAGGTGCGGTAATTGCTACATTTATTATTGCCGCAGCAATTAGCTTTAATCCATACTTTGCTTCAGGCTCAGATGAATATCATTGGGGCATTAAAAAAGCACAGAATGGCGAACCAGCACAAGCAGGAGCACAACTTGACAAGCTACTCGACCAATATGGAGCAATTTATAAAGGAAAACCCGATAAAAAAGTTGTTTACTTAACATTCGATAATGGATACGAAAATGGCTTTACTGAAAGTATATTGGATACGTTAGAAAAAGAAAAAGCGCCAGCAACTTTTTTCTTAACCGGTCATTATTTAGAAAGTGCTAGTGACCTTGTTAAACGTATGGTACAAGATGGTCATACTATCGGCAACCATTCCTATGGTCATCCCAATATGGCTAGGTTAACAAGAGATGGTATGCGTGCAGAATGGCGTAAATTTGATGGGAAATTACGTGAATTAACCGGTATTGACCGTACAACATATGCCCGCCCACCAGAAGGCATTTTTAATGCGAAGTTGTTGGAAGTCGGCAATGCTGAAGGCTACCGTCATATTTTCTGGTCTGTCGCTTTTAAAGATTGGCTAAAGGATGAACGTCGTGGAGCAGATTATGCGTATAATGCATTGATGGAACAACTTCACCCTGGTGCAGTCATTTTAATGCATACCGTAGCGCAAGATAATGCAGAAGCACTTCCTTTATTTATTGCCGAAGCGAAAAAGCAAGGCTATACATTTTTATCGCTTGATGATTTAGTATTGGAGTATGAAGATTTCCCTGTCACTATGCAATCGTCCACTCCTTAGTTATAATGGGGAGATGATATCAGCATGTTATCAGTAACTACGTGCTGTACAAAGTTAAAGGACGTGGATCGCTTGACGCAACAAACAACGATGGAAGTGGGACAAAAATTCCCATTAACGATAAAGAGACTTGGTATTAATGGCGAAGGCGTGGGCTTTTATAAACGCAACGTTGTCTTCGTAAAAGGCGCTATACCAGGAGAAGAAATTACTGCCCTAGTCACAAAAACACAACGAAATTTCGCAGAGGCTGACATACTGGCGATTCGCAAAGCATCGCCGTATCGTCAGGAAGCACCTTGCCCTGTTTACAATGAATGCGGCGGTTGTCAACTTCAACATATGACATATGAAAAACAACTTCTTGAAAAACGCGATATTGTGATGCAAGCTTTAGAACGCTATGCTAAGCCGTTAGCTGCATCTGTAGAAGTTCGCCATACTCTGGGTATGGATAACCCATGGCATTATCGCAATAAAAGCCAGTTCCAAGTACGCAAAGAAGGCAAACGTGTTTATGCAGGTCTTTTTACTGAAGGCAGCAACAAGCTACTGAATATTAATGATTGTCTTGTACAACATCCAATCACATCGAAAATTACAGTAGCAACACGTAAAATTTTACAAAAATTAAATATTACAATTTACGATGGTCGTACGCTCGATGGTTTAGTGCGTACGATTGTTGTACGTACGGGGATTCGTACAGGTGAAACGCAAGTGGTGCTTGTAACGACACGCAAAGAAATTCCCCACCTTGCTGAGCTTATAACACGCATTAAAAAAATCGACCCAAGTATTGTATCGATTGCACAAAATATTAATCGTGAAAAAACTTCACTAATTTTCGGTGATGAAACGATTGTACTAGACGGCAAGGAAACAATTCATGAGGAACTTGGGGAATTAGCATTTGACCTTTCGGCTCGCGCGTTCTTTCAATTGAATCCAACGCAAACCGTACATTTATACAATGAAATTAAAAAAGCAGCGGCATTAACAGGTAAAGAAACGGTTGTTGATGCTTACTGTGGTGTAGGAACAATTGGTTTATGGCTAGCTGATCAAGCAAAAGAAGTTCGTGGTATGGATGTTATTCCAGAAAGCATTCAAGATGCTCGAACTAATGCACGCAAGCATGGTTTTAAACATACGAAATACGCGGTGGGCACTGCCGAAAGTGTATTAGCGAAATGGCGCAAAGAAGGCTTTACGCCGGATGTGATTACTGTCGATCCGCCGCGCACAGGCCTTGCTCCAGAATTTATTCGCACTGTTCTAAAACTAAAGCCAAAACGTTTTGTCTATACTTCTTGTAACCCCTCTACACTGGCTAAAGATTTACAGGAATTATCAAAACTTTATGATGTGGAATATATTCAGCCCGTTGACATGTTCGCACAAACTGCCCAAGTGGAGTGCGTTTGCTCCTTGGTTCTTAAAGCGGAACATCGAAAATGATATACTTTTAAAATTTTGTTGATCTTGATTAAGCGTAGTCTACATTTTGTAGACTGCGTTTTTTTTTACAGTTCTGCTTAAGCTGAGTACTGTCACGATTGTCGATTGATTTCATGTGTTATAGTCTTGTAGAGCCCATGCAATTATAAGGAGGAAAAATGGATAACATTCAATACTTATCGCAATTTAATCTGCTTAATTCGCTCTCGATGGAAGATTTAATAGAAATGGAACAATTAACATTAATAACGACTTTTCCGAAAAACACTTTTATTCAAACACCAGAAACTTTTTCGGAGGGGCTTTACTTTGTTAAAAAGGGGAAGTTGCGCCTGTATAAGGTAAATGCTCAAGGTAAGCAATTTACTTCGGATATACTCAACGAAGGTAATGTATTTGGGGAAATGGATATCATATCATTTGGTACCCGAGAGAATTTTATTGAAACGATAGAGGAAAGCCATATATGTTTGATGAATAAGGAAAGATTTGAAAATTTTTTAATTCAGCGGCCTCAATTTATGATGACATTGTTAAAAGTACTTAGTAATCGAGTTATCGGTATGAGTCAGTTAACGCAAAATCTAGCTCTTGGGAAACTACATGACAAAGTTTTATATGCGCTTATTAAACTATCTGATCAGTTTGGACTTACGGGTGATAATGAGTATTACAAAATAGATTTTCCTCTTTCGCATCAAGAAATCGCCAATTTAGTTGGTGCAACTAGAGAAGCTGTAACTGTGGTTTTACAAGAACTTGTTAAAGAAGAAGTCATTAAGACAGGATTTAAAACAATCTATATCCATCGGAAAGCTTTTGGAGAGAAACATTTCTTAGACTGAAAAATGCTGGAGCGTATCAAGTAGCAAAGAGATTTTCAAAATGAGTTGTAAACAACATTACATCTTCCTTCTAGAAAAAGATGTATCGTATAACTACATACAAAATATAATACGATACGGAGATGACATAATGGAAAACACGCCATTTCAAAAATTGCAAAGAGATTTAGAAATAGCAGCTACACATATGGAAAAGGTGCTCCCAAAGGAAGTGCTGGATGCATTCGAAAAATCGATTCAGGATTTACGTACATCTGATTCCGGTAGGGGTTTAAGAGCTGGAGTCAAAGCGCCTGACTTCACTTTAGTGGATTCTACAGGTCAAAAGATAACTTTGTCTGAAGAACTTTTGAAAGGGCCTGTTGTTCTGATATTTTACCGCGGTACATGGTGTCCATTCTGTAACCTTGAGTTGAAAGCATACCAGCGAATGAATGATGACATTAAGGCAATTGGGGGCCAATTGATTGCAGTTAGCCCTCAAACTCCAAACTATTCTGCATCTGTACAAGAAAAGAACGAATTAAATTTTCATGTTTTAAGCGACTTGCACAATAAAACAGCAGAACAATATAATCTTAAATTTAAATTACCTGAGTATGTATATCCTATCTACAGATCGCTTGATATTTCACTCGAAACATTTAATGGTGATCATTCTTGGGAACTTCCAGTACCAGCTACTTATGTAATTGATAAAGCAGGCATTATCCGTTTTGCTAGCGCCGAAGCAGACTATAAAAAACGCATAGAACCTAGTAAGGTGATGCATATTCTCCAGTCACTTTAGCAGCATCTTCGAATTAAAAAATTATGATGAGATAGAAAACAGTCTCTCAGTTAGCCACATTCGTTTGGAATTACGAGGAGACGGACCAAAAGCGATTGATAATCGCCAAACTAATCAATAAAATAATCGTTTCCAGCGTTAATATTACTATAGATTGGACGTTTTTATCATAGCTTAAATCTATGTTGTAAAAACATGCAAGTTGAGTGTATTGCAAAGCTTGCGTTAAGAAAATAAACAGTTAGAGCGTCTCAAAGTTTTTTGAGATGCTCTTTTATTTTAAATAAGAAAAAGAGCTTCTTGTGCAAAATTCAAGTCTCCCACCAAAGAATCGACTCTCCTTTCCCGTATACAAAAAATGATTTCACTCCTTAAAACTACAACTTCAGAAGGTAGGTGTAGGCTGCCTCTTGTATAGATAATCTCTCCTCTAGGTTCCTAATCCTCTTCAGAAATCAACGCTGGAAAAAAACTTATCATCATGCAGTTTTCCTAGATTTTCGTATTTTTTACTCTCTACTATGTAAAATATCAAAATTGTTAGCATTATTTTTACTTTTAGAGTTTCTTTTTATTTTAACAAGGTAAAAAAACCACTATCTTTTAAAGCATAATGCTCAGTCTCTTTATTACATTCAAAAGAATATGCAATAGAATTTTCATGATCAAACTCTAAATAAAATTTTAAGCTCTCAAAATTACACAATATAATGCTAAAGGTTTCAACACTTCCAAAATCTTTATTTTGTTTATATATTTCTATGGATTTTTCTAACGATTCTCTTAATATAGCCCTAGCTGTTTCTGTAAGTTCTTCTTTGTTAAAAGATTTAATCCTCCTTTGAGAATCATCTAATAAATCCATTATCTCACTGTCATTTAAAAGGTCTGAGTTACGCATAATTTTCAAGGAATCTCCTCCTTATTCTTAATTAAATCTTTTAACCATAATACCACCAATTACTAGTTAATTCTTGTTACTATTATCAATTCTCCCCCTATTCCACACTCGCTTCCGCAAAATCACTTCCTGCATCCGCGGGTATTCACTCTGCTTTCGCGGGTATTTCACTTCACTCCGCGGGTATTCACTCTAATTTCGCGGATATTTCGCTCCACTTCGCGGGTACTCCACACCATTTCGCGGGTATCACTATTGATCAAATGGATTCCCCCCCATTATGCGGGAATTCCATTTAATTCCTTATATATCTATCAACTATCTCATTGCTTTTATAATAGCTTATCTGTATAATATATTGTTAGGTGCCAAACCTACGTGGCATGGACTTAAACATCCGTGTCACACCGAAAAACGCCATTACAGCACGGATTTGCTGGGCGTTTTTTGTTTTATGAGCGGGAGATGAGCCCCGCTCTTTTATTTTTGCATATAAAAGCGACCATGACATTAAACCGTCACTGGTCGCTTATTTTTATGTTTCCCGAATACAAGTAAAACGATTGCCACAGTTAGTAAGAGCAACGACACAAGTAAAAGGAAGCTATAATTTTTTACAAACTCTAAATAAACCCCGCCTAAAAACGGTCCTGTTAAACTACCGATACTTAAGGCAATTCCACAAAGTAAGTTGCCAGTCGGTAACAGTTCTTTCGGCGTTAAATCCGCCATGTAAGTAATTCCAAGAGAAAACATCGAACCGACCAATGTACCTGCGAAGAAAAATACGATTGCTACCGCTAATGGTGAATGCTCTAAAAAACTAGCCATACTAAAAAGGATAGCTCCCCCAAATGCTCCAGTCATCAAGATGTTTCGCCGTCCAATTTTATCGCCCAGTGCGCCAAGAGGAACTTGCGTTAAAATACCTCCAAAAGTAAAGACTGATAAAATAATGGGAATTATATCAACATCAAAGCCTTTACGCAAGGCGTATACTGGAAATAAAGCATTTAACGACGATTCTAAAAAACCGTAAACAAAAGGACCTAAAAATGCAATCCACCCAAATACAATAGCCACCTTATAGCGCTTCCATCCTCTTGCATTCATATCACCAGTTAGACGCTCTGGCTTCTCGTTGCGTAATAAAAATACAAATGACCATGCAAATAAGCACATAATCGACGACACAATAAAAGGCAATGGTTCAGCAATCTGTATAAGCTTTACCATCAATGGCCCTACCGCAAAGCCCGTACTAAAAGACAAACCATAAATAGCCATACCTTTACCTAAACTTTTATGATCGGCTGTGCTTGTAATCCATGTTTGAGTTGCATAATGTAGCGCATGATCGCCTACACCTATCAGCAAACGCAACACGAACCAAAATGTAACACTTTTCCATAAAGGAAATACAAGGAGTGAGACAAATACAAGTGCACCACCTATTAAAATAATTGGTTTGTAGCCCCATCTTCGTAAAGGTTGTTCGATAAACGGCGAGATTAATAAAGTTCCTATGTATAGACCTGTCGCATTTAAACCATTTAATGCAGAGGATACACCGTCACGTTCAAAAATAATAGAAATAAGTGGCAGTAGCATTCCTTGTGAAAATCCTGATATAGATACAATTAACACTAGGATTGCAAACCTTTTTTTGCTGTAATCTGAGAAGTAAGTCATTTTTTCCTCCAACATCAAGTCATCTTCCACATAACAGCATACCAAAAAGCCTTAGCGCTCACCACATGTGATTTTACGCTAAGGCTTAACTAACACTTATCTCCATTCAATTGTATAAACACGATTTTCGGCTTTTTATTTGCCGATTACTTGTTTAAACTCCCTCCTTTTCGAGTTAGAGTTCACCGTTTAGTACCATCAGCTCCTTTACTATTTCTTAAAACAACTTTAACATACAACATCAATATTGTAAATATTCTGTCTATTAATTTTTCAAAATAATCTCTAAGTCCTAGGTGTTTACCTAAGCATTGAAATTTAGTCCTAAATCAGCTACGATGTAAGGGACGAAATGAGGTGTATGTATGTCAAAGCCAATCACTGATAAAGAGCAACAAGTAACTTACTTAAAAGAACGTCTTGAAATGTTTTTAGAAGTATTAGATGCCATCGACCCAGAAACAACTGAATTACAGGATATTGATCGTCTAATTCAAATGATGGATGATTTAGAAGAGAAAATGGAGCAATTCAACGCTCGTGAACAATAATGACACGCAAAAGCAAGCGAGCAAATAATTTGCCCGCTTGCTTTTTAATGACAATCCCAATTATAAACAACCTGACTAAAGTCTTTATTTTTAAGCTCTTCTTCTGTAATAAAGAAATTGCCAACACCGCAATCTCCCCACAGTATATGATCTCCTTCACTATCTATTTGCAATAACAACGTTGTTGAATCGTTATAATCGCCATAAGCTCTAGGATCATCCTGTGTAAAGAAAGGATATCCCCCTATTTTATGCCCAGCTCCAGATAATACATCATACAATACATCCGCCAATTCTTCGTTTTCTTCAATAACCGCTAAGAGACTTGCGTACTTTTTATCGCTTCGAAAATCACCCATTGATAAAGGTTCAAATTTTGCTTTAAAGCTTAATGCCAGTTCTTTCTCTACAGGAAAATACATTTCTTCATCCTCATTTTCGATAAATGAGAAGTCTTGCACAAGTTGCGATTCATCATCGATGATTGTATCGTGGAAAATAACGCGAAAACCCGCTTGATTTTTCCCATTATCGAAATCCATCCCTAAGACATCATCATAACCATCAATATAGAACTGCAATATCCCCTGCTCTGGTAAATGAGGCACGTGCTTAGGAACATCCGCAAAATTAATTTGTGCTAAAAGCTTTAATGGTTGCTGTTCCTCGTTTTTAGGATATTCCATAGTCAGTGGAAAATATGGATTCCCTGCTAATTTACTTGCAAATAAAGTCGTTTCCTTTTCATGCGCTTCCATTACAACAACAGGACTCATTGTTCCTTCTATTATATTTCGATATGGTTCAACTTCCTTTGGTAACTTCAACGAATTTGTTTCTGACATGAAATATCCTCCTTGAATTAAAGTTAATTCCATTATAGAACAAATGTTCCTGATAAGCAATTACTCTCTTTAAACATTTAATGGCAAATTACGAAACATTAGAATTCTATAGTTATTCGCTAATTCCTACTACAATTACATGCACTCTTTTTTTCATTAGTGGAAAAGAGTATAATGGTTCGTGGAAATAATTAAATTTTCTATGGGGGGCAATACCAAAATGAATCTTCAAACTTTGGAGAAAAGTCTATATGATTTAATTACAGAAACGTCAACAAACTTACCAAAAGACGTACGTCGTGCCATTAAAAAAGCGAAAGAAGCTGAAAATGCAGGCACTCGTGCAGCAATGAGTTTGGAAACAATCTCTAATAATATTATTATGGCAGAAGACAATGTATCACCAATCTGCCAAGATACTGGTCTACCAACATTTAAAATCTACACTCCTGTAGGTGTAAACCAATTAGAGATTAAAGAAGCAATCAAAAAAGCAATTAACGATACAACAGCCGATGCAAAATTACGTCCAAATGCTGTTGATTCTTTAACTGGCGCAAACAGTGGCAACAACCTTGGTGATGGACTACCAGTTATGAAATTCGAGCAATGGGAAAAAGACTATATTACGATTAAATTAATTCTTAAAGGTGGCGGCTGTGAAAATAAAAACATCCAATACAGCTTACCATGTGAGTTAGAAGGTCTTGGTCGTGCTGGTCGTGACTTAGACGGTATCCGTAAATGTATTCTACACTCTGTATATCAAGCTCAAGGTCAAGGCTGTTCTGCAGGCTTCATCGGCGTAGGTATCGGTGGCGACCGCTCGTCTGGTTATGATTTAGCAAAAGAGCAATTATTCCGTCATGTGGAAGATACGAATGCAAATCCTGATCTTGCAAAATTAGAAGAATATGTTGTAAAAACTGCTAACACTTTCGGTATTGGAACAATGGGCTTCGGCGGTGAAGCAACTTTACTTGGTTGTAAAATTGGCGTTATGCACCGTATTCCTGCATCATTCTACGTATCAGTAGCCTATAACTGCTGGGCTTACCGTCGTATGGCAGTTGATATTAATCCAGAAACTGGCGAAATCATTAACTGGCACTATCAAGAAGGCGAAAAAATTACATTTAAAGATGAAGTTGCTGCAACAACAGAAGAAACTTCTACAAATGTTGTAGAACTAACTGCACCTATTACAGAAGAACAAATTCGTTCACTTAAAGTAGGTGACGTTGTATCTATTACTGGTCGTATGTACACTGGTCGCGATGCAATTCACCATCACTTAATGAGTCATGATGCACCAGTTGATCTGAACGGACAAGTTATTTATCACTGTGGCCCTGTAATGGCTAAAGATGAAGAAGGTAACTGGACAGTGAAAGCTGCTGGTCCAACTACCTCTATCCGTGAGGAGCCATATCAAGGCGATATCATGAAAAAATTTGGTATCCGTGCTGTAATTGGTAAAGGCGGTATGGGTCCAAAAACACTTGCTGCTTTAGGTGAACACGGTGGGGTTTACTTAAATGCAATCGGTGGTGCTGCTCAATACTACGCAGACTGCATTAAAGGTGTAGATGGTGTAGACTTAATGGAATTCGGTATTCCAGAAGCTATGTGGCATTTAAACGTTGAAGGGTTCACAGCCGTAGTAACAATGGACTCTCACGGTAACTCGCTTCACGCTGATGTAGATAAATCTTCTCTAGAAAAACTTGCGCTACATGCAGAAAGAGTTTTCTAAGCCAATAGCATATTTTTAACGAAAAGATTTACCTTTAACGAACACAAAATATAAAGGCACAGAATATTCCTAGTGAATATACTGTGTCTTTTTTCTTCGCTATATAAACCCCTCTTTTTTCTTGAACAAGCTCACTATTTTATCAGTATATTGATTTGCAACTCCTCTAAACCAAATATTTCAAAGGACTTTTTATTCTATTTTAAATTTATTCCTTTCTTTTTCCAAACAGCTTTGTTATAATAATTCTAAATTAAGAAGGACTTGAATGAAAGTGGTTATCAACTACAGAAACGCTTGTTTTTCTTTAATTTACAAGGTTTTTGATATTGATTTTCATTATCAGGGGGGATTTAGATGGAGTACTCTAATCGAGAAAATGTTGGTTTAATTGAGAATATCAAAGTGCATGCAGAACTAATTGCTGCTATCATGGCTGGTTTATTTATTTTGCTTGCATGGCGTTTAGATACAAATGATCAAACAACGGCTTCAGTTCTTTTATATATTGTTGCTTTTTGTGTTGGAGGATTTGCAAAAGCTAAAGAAGGCATCGAAGAAACAATAAAAGAAAAAAAATTAAATGTAGAGTTACTAATGATTTTAGCTGCGATCGGCTCAGCAGCGATTGGCTATTGGACAGAGGGAGCCATCCTTATTTTTATCTTTGCTGTCAGTGGCGCTTTAGAAACATATGCAATGAACAAAAGTCATCGCGAAATTTCTGCTCTCATGAATTTACAACCTGAGGAAGCTTGGTTAGTACGCGGCGGTTTTGAACCGATGAAAGTCGCTGTCTCAACACTAAAAATTGGAGACCATTTACTGATTAAACCTGGTGAACGTGTCCCAGCGGACGGTATTATCTTTAAAGGACAGTCTTCTATCGATGAATCTGCTATTAGTGGTGAGCCATTACCGATTGCCAAGTTTGAAGGTGACGAAGTATTTGCAGGGACAGTTAATTTAAATGGCGCGATTACTATGGAAATGACAAAACCGAATTCCGAAACATTATTCCAAAAAATTATTATGCTTGTGCAAAATGCTCAAAGTGAAAAATCACCTTCACAGCAATTTATCGAAAAATTTGAAGGTACTTATGTAAAATTAGTGTTACTATCTGTTGCACTTATGATGTTCCTTCCTCACTTTTTAATCGGTTGGGACTGGACGACTACGTTTTATCGAGCAATGGTACTTTTAGTAGTGGCATCTCCATGTGCACTAGTTGCATCCATTATGCCTGCCACATTAGCAGCTATTTCGAATGGCGCGAAAAACGGGATACTATTTAAAGGTGGCTTACACCTCGAGCATTTAAGTGCGTTACGTGCATTAGCGGTCGATAAAACAGGAACTTTAACACAAGGTAAACCAGTCGTTACAGACTTCATCGTACGTGATGGCTTAAATCAAGAAGAAACATTAGCTATTCTTGCGGGTATTGAAGCACAATCAAACCATCCATTAGCACAAGCGATTACTACCTATGCTAAAGCACAACACATATCTCAGTTTGCACAAGCAACGATTGAAGATATCCCTGGTTGGGGCATGAAAGGCTTTGTCAATGGAACAGAGTATCTAATAGGTAAACCAGATTTTGTTGGAAGTGAAGAAGCTAACACCTTCGCAAATAACGCATTATCAAAGCTTTCTGCTGAAGGTAAAACAGTAATCTTCATACGTGACAAAGAAGGTATTGTCGCACTTGCTGCGTTAAAAGATACTGTTCGTGATGAAGCAAAAAAAGCTGTCGCATTGTTAAAAGAATTAGGAATTGATGTCATTATGCTGACTGGCGATAATGAGAAAACGGCTAAAGTGATCGCAAAAGAGGCAGGCGTTACTGAATATGTGGCAGAATGTCTTCCTGAAACAAAAGTGACGGAAATGAAACGCCTCCTCAATCAACATAAATACGTAGGGATGGTTGGTGACGGTATCAATGACGCACCAGCATTAGCAACAGCCACTACTGGTATTGCAATGGGAGAAGGGACAGATGTTGCCTTAGAAACAGCAGATGTCGTATTAATGAAAAATGATTTATCTAAAATTGCCTATGCGGTTCGTCTTTCTCGCAAAATGCAACGAATCGTGAAACAAAATATCTTCTTCTCTATCGGTATCATTGTTTTATTGATTGCCTCTAACTTTTTACAAGTTGTCGATTTACCACTAGGTGTTATCGGTCATGAAGGCAGTACAATTCTCGTTATTTTAAACGGCTTACGAATGCTTAATAAAAATGTATAAAAAAGGTGGTCTCAAACCGAGACCACCTTTTAAAGTGTCATCCAATTCATAAAAATGAACTATTGCCATTGATTTTCGTTACGGGTTGCTCGCTTTCCGCGGGCGTGGCTTAAGCCTCCTCCTCCACTGCGCTACGTGCGGGGTCTTAAGTCTCACGCTTGTCCCGCAGGAGTCGAGCAACCCTTCACTACAATTGCAAAGTTTGTATCTGCTAGCCTATGTGGGTGCCAGTCACTCACACAATTTTACTAAGTAAAAATCCACGTAGACCCCTGCGGGAACGCACAGAACGTAAGACGCTGGCATTCCGCGCGTTAGCGAGAGTTGCGGCTTACGTCGTGCCAGCGGAAAGCAAAGTGGATTTTTGCACTTTAAGAAGACTCCCTAGTGCCAGTCACTCACACAATTTTCTGCGATGCGTGATTAGTTGATTGGAGTGGAAGGCGCGACACTCCAGCAGGAACAGCACGAGCTGAAAATCCATTTTTGCGGCGACAGCTGCAAAAATTAGTTGAAGCCGTGCCTGCGGAAAGGGAGCGCCTGGAACGGAAATCAACGGTGTGCCCACGGAAGCATCCACTGTAGCTATATCCACGCATAGCAAAAAGTGTTAGATTGATTGCAGTCAATCTAACACTTTTTCTCTTTTGAGCTACTTTTACAGTTATTTAATAGCACCTTCCGCTTTAAGCAATGCTCTCTTTTGCATCGTGGCATTTAAGACACCACCAAAAATTAAAATCATCCCTGTAAAATACAGCCACAACATTAATATAATAACGCCACCAATACTACCATATGTAGCAGAATAGTTTCCAAAATTACTAATATAGAAAGAAAAACCATATGTCACAAGCAACCATGCGAGCGTCGAAAACATTGCGCCTGGCCAAACACCCATTAATTTCAATCGAGGTGTCGTATTCGGTACTAACCAGTAAATTGCCATCAACACTACAAAAATAAGCAACGGTGGCATCGACCAGCGAATATTGCGCCAAAGGGATTCAAACTCATCTTCAATACTAACGATTGAAAATAAAAAATGACCAATTTGCTGTCCAAAAACAGGTAATAAAAGTGCCACTGCTATTACAATTACTAAAGCTAAAGTAAATACAAGAGAGAGCCCTCGATCTATAAAGCTCACCCTATTTTCGGTATCGTACGCTTTATTTAAAGCTCTTAATAACGCATTAATTCCTTTTGACGCAGACCAAATCGTTCCAAGTACCCCAATTGATAATAGGCTGCTATTACGGTTCGTTAGCACTTCATTTAATGTACTTTCAATCAACCTGTATACTTCATCAGGCATTAAATTAACTAAAAACGAATACACTTGCGTTGTTTCTAAATTTAAATACGGCAATAGCGTTACAAGGAAAATGAGTAGGGGGAAGAAAGATAGCAAAAAGAAATAAGCAAGTTGCGCCCCAAGCGCCGATATTTCAACGCGTTGTATGCGAAGCATTAAATCTTGGATAAAGCCTTTCGATGTCATTACATCTACCATATCTTCATTTGGCGAAAAAAATGCTTTTACTTCCGCAAATGAAGAACGTATGGATGCCTTTTTCTTTTCCATTTAATTCCCTCCTTGAACTACAGCCTATTCTTTTTCTGGTGAGGTAAAGGCTGTTTTTGTATCGCTAATCATGCCTTGAATAGTGGAAGGTAATTCTTTAAATTCATCGACTTTCTCAGCTATTGTATTGACATTTTCTGATACGCTATCACAAAGTACTTTAGCTGCGATTACCTTTTCCTCAATTAAATCTTGTAGTTCATTACGATGCGATGCGTAATAGGATACTGCTTCCTTCATTTTTTTAGTAGTAGCGACCGTTTTCTCTCGTGTAGTACGATCAAACATGCTTAATGCAGCACCTACAGCAGCACCTACGACGATGGATGCTAATAATTTACTTTGTCCCATATTTTATATACCCCCTGCTTGTGTAATGTTTATTCCCTATTTTCTTATAATTAAACAGCTTACTGCCCTTATTCTACCCAATTACAGTCTATTTTTAAAGCAACGCCCAATTACAGTGTTGACATTTTTTTTATTCAATGAAATGATATTGGCTAGGATTATGAAAGGTAGGTTAATTGAATGGATTTATCTATATCGTCAAAAGAAAACGTTATTTATATGGTCGATCAAATGAAAGATAAGCTTCGCATGGTCAATGTAGATGCCATGAAATCAGAGAATTTTGATGAAGCAAATTATGAAGATTTAGTCTATCTATACGAAATGGTTATGAAACGTGACACATTTAGCCCTAGTGAAATGCAGGCTATCGTTGCTGAATTGGGCTCTTTACGCAAATAATAGCAATGCCCTATAACCTTACCTCTCTACATTAAAAAAGCTATTAGCAAGGACCTTTAAGTCATTTGCTAATAGCTTTTTCTTTTGACTACTGCGTATTTTTCGCAGCAGAGCCATCTTCAGCAACAAGTGGTTGAATTAATACTTCCACACGACGATTTTTCGCGCGCCCTTCAGCCGTATTATTCGGTGCAATGGCTTTATATTCCCCATACCCTTTTGCACTAAAATAAACCGGATCAAGTTTTGAATTACTATCCACTAAAATTTTTAAAAAGTTCACTGCTCGCATTACCGATAATTCCCAGTTCGAAGCAAACTCAGGACCTGTTTGCGGTACGTTATCTGTATGACCAGTAATGACAATACTACGTGCTGGGTCAGACACTAATACGCCTGCAAGTTCACTAGCAATTTTATTATACTCAGGTTTAATAGTAGCTCGTCCTGGATCAAACAAAATGCTATCGCGAATAGTAACAAGTAAACCTTCATCTGTCATTTCCGTTGCGAATTGACCTTCCATCTCATTGACTGCAATAAAATTATCGACACTATCTTTAATTTCAGCTAAATCCTGTTGATCCTTTAAATACGCTGAGTTTTGCTGTGGCTGTTGTGGTGTTTCATCATTCTTTGCATCTGGTGTTTGCATTGGAGATGGTTGTTCTAAAAAGCTCGACCCACCATCAAATATTTGATTAAACACTGCCGACATACGCTCTAATTTTTCTTGGTCAACTGAACTAGATGCAAAAAGTACGATAAATAACGCCAGTAATAACGTTAAAATATCAGCATATGGTACTAACCAAGACTCATCAACATGATCTTCATGCTTTTTTTTCTTAGCTTTCTTTGCCAAGGCCGCCCGCCCCGCTTTCACCCGTAATTTGACGACGCTCTTCCATCGTTAAATAAGAAGATAATTTTTGTTCAATAACACGTGGCGCTTCCCCTTCTAATACAGAAAGAATGCCTTCAATCATCATACGTTTTTGCTTTACTTCAACTGCTGATTTACGTTTTAACTTGTTGGCAAATGGATGCCATAACACGTAACCTGTAAAAATACCTAATAATGTTGCCATAAATGCACCTGATATAGCATGACCTAACTTATCAATATCATTCATATTTCCTAATGCTGCGATTAACCCTACTACCGCACCGAGTACCCCTAATGTCGGGGCATATGTACCTGCTTGTGTAAAAATAGCCGAACCACTTATATGTCGTTCTTCCATCGCTTCTACTTCTTCCGTTAATACATCACGGATATAATCTGCGTTTTGACCATCAATTGCTAATGTAAGACCATTTTTTAAAAATGGATCTTCAATTTCTGAAGCCTTACTTTCTAAGGCTAACAATCCTTCACGACGTGCTAAATCGGCCCATTGTGAAAACATCTTAATAATTTCAATATCATCTGCTAGTTTTGTTTCTTTAAAAAGAATTTTAAATAGCTTTGGTACCCGCTTTAGTTCCTTCATAGGAAAGGCAATTGTTACAGCAGATATTGTACCGAAGATGATAATTAAAATCGCCGCTGGATTGTAAAAGGCACTTAAACTTACTCCCTTTAACACCATCCCTGTTAATAGTGCAACTAGCGCTAAAATTATCCCTACTACTGACGATAAATCCATATTAGAACCTCCAAATCTTCTATACTTACTTATTTTCGTCCTATTTTCCATATTTTAAATAAACATATTATATAGTATAAATGTATTTCACTAATTTTTCGATGAAATAAATGCTTTTTATTCACATTTCGACCATATTTGATTATATTGAATTAAGAATAATACACGAAATTGTCTTTTATCGAAAGGAGTTAAGAATTTGTTATTATCATTTGACACAAAATTACTAAGATATGCCGAATTAGCCGTGAAAATAGGAGTAAATATCCAGAAAAATCAATTCCTTTATGTGAGTTGTTCGACCGATAACTTAAAATTAGCTGAAATAATTACTAAAATTGCTTATGAAAATGGTGCAAAACAGGTTTTTGTTGATTTATCAGATGATCGACTTGTGCGCACACGTTATGAAAAAGCTCCAAAAGACTCATTTGATTTTTATCCTCCATGGAAAATTCAAGAGCGTGAATGGCTTGCACAACAAGGTGCTGCCTTTTTAAGCATCGTTTCACAAAGCCCAGACCTTTTAAAGGATATCGATCATGAAAAAATTATGACTTTCCAAAAAGCCTCAGGTCAAGCACTCGCTAACTACTATACTATGATGCGAGCAGATAAATTTAGCTGGACAGTTATTGCTGCTCCTTCTAAACAATGGGCAGCCAAAGTATTCCCTCAACTACCAGAAGAACAGCAAGTAGAAGCATTATGGGAAGCAATCTTTGCTGCTACACGCACAGATCAAGATGAACCGGTTAATGCTTGGAAAACTCACAACGAACAGTTACATAACAAAGCCGACTATCTAAATAAGAAACAATTCAAGTTCTTGCGCTATCAAGCTCCCGGAACAGATTTAACGATTGAGTTACCAAAGAAGCATATTTGGACAGGTGGCAGTAGTGTCAATATATATGGCAATGCATTTATGGCAAATATGCCAACAGAAGAAGTTTTTACAGCCCCACTCAAAACAGGTGTTAATGGCTTTGTCTCAAGTACAAAACCTTTAAGCTATAGTGGAAATATTATCGATCAGTTTACATTAACATTTAAAGATGGTCGTATTATCGATATACAAGCACAGCAAGGACAAGATATATTAGCATCACTTGTTGCAACAGATGAAGGTGCACAGTATCTTGGGGAAATAGCACTTGTTCCCCACCAATCGCCTATCTCACAATCCGGATTATTATTTTACAATACATTATTCGATGAAAATGCCTCTAATCATTTAGCTATAGGCAATGCCTATTCCTTTTGTATAGAAGGTGGTAAAGAAATGTCAGCAAAAGAATTGCTGTCTCACGGTCTAAATCAAAGTTTAACGCATGTTGACTTTATGATTGGCTGTGCTAATATGGATATTGACGGCATTGCTGCTGATGGTCAAATCGAACCAATTTTCCGCAATGGCAACTGGGCCTTTTAAGTAAATAGTCAGTCCTATTACTATTATTCTAGGCTAGGTATCTTATGGATGTCATAAATTATCCTTACATTTTCCTAGCAACCTATTGTATAATTAGAGTAGTTCATATAGTAGATTATTTAAGTAGAGAGGAGCTTTTATAATGTTCATTACAACTGTACTTGGCTTTTCAGCCGTACTATTAATTTCTATGGGATTCTTTATCCACTATCTACAAGTTGGTTTAGATAGCAAATCTTCTGTAACTGTAGATCCACAACCAAAAGAAAAATATTAATCATATAAGAACAGCTACTTTATGTAGCTGTTTTTTTTTCGTTTATAAATATGTCATAGTAGATTCGCTAAATAATTTACCAAACTTCTTTTTTTTTCATAAAAATTGCGCGAATATTGTCATTATTATTTGCATATTTACATTTTTGCTCTAAAATATTTCATTAGGGAAGGGAGCAAACTTTCATGACAATGTTAAAAGATATTTTACAGTTTAATGAAGATTTCGTTCAAGAAAAAAAATATGAGCCTTTTATTACAACGAAGTACCCAGATAAGCGCATCGTTGTCTTATCTTGTATGGACACTCGCCTTGTAGAGCTATTACCTAAAGCGATGAACTTAAGAAACGGCGATGTAAAAATTGTAAAAAGTGCTGGTGCTTTAGTAAGTCACCCATTCGGTGCAGTAATGCGTAGTTTACTCGTTGCGGTTTATGGACTGCAAGCTGATGAGGTGTATGTAGTTGGGCATTATGACTGTGGTATGAGCGCAGTTGATCCAGATGCAATGCTTAACCAAATGGTAGACCGAGGTATTAAAGAAGAAACCATTAAGATGATGGAGTACTCTGGTATTGATTTAAAAGATTTCTTACGCGGTTTCGGTGATGTCGCGACTAGCGTGAAGAAAAGTGTCGATACAATTCGTAATCACCCGTTAATGGTTGATAGTGTGCCTGTTCACGGTTTAGTTATTGATCCAAATACTGGTCGCCTTGATTTAATTGACGACGGTAGTAAATAAAACCTTAACGCCAAAGGCATCGTTTTTGGCAGAAAAACTTTCTATATAATTAAAAATGTGTCTATCGTATCGAATAATCGAATGATAGACACATTTTTTAATGCTTTCGCAAATTATATCGCTGTAAATAATGTAGTAGACATTCCTTTTATTGAACATATCTTGCGTTTCATACAATAATTAGGTAAATTTATGTAATAATACTATAAAAAGTAAACAAAAATTGGAGGACAATATGTATACTTATCATTCGATTTCAGCAGAAGTTTATAACCTAGATAAACCAATCGGCACATCATTCGGTGATGTCGAATATTATAGCGACAGACTTCAGCATGTCAAAGGAAAAATATTAGAACCAGCTGTTGGAACAGGGCGTATTTTAATTCCTTTACTTGAACAAGGTTTTGCTATTGAAGGCTTTGATTTATCCGAGGAAATGTTAGACTACTGTCGAGGCAATCTAAAAAAGGCACAAAAAGAAGCAACTATTTATCAAGCAAATATGGAGACATTCCAATCAGATCAACTTTATGAAGCAATCATTATCCCTACTGGAACATTTTTATTAATTACTGATGATGTAAAGGCTATGACTAGTCTATCTAATTTTTATCATCATTTAGAACCAAATGGAAGATTGATAGTCGATATATTTTTGCAACCAGATTTTCATGAAGGTAGCACTCAATATCGAACGTTTACAAATAAGCAAGATGAATTGATTACATTGCAAATAACACAATCTGCAATCAATTATATTGAACAAACGACAACTACCCACCATCGCTATGATAAATGGAAAGAAGGCAAATGTATCGAAAGCGAATTTGAAATATTCACCTTAAAATGGTATGGAATTCAAGAATTTAAAAGGCTTTTAATGCAAATTGGCTTTAAAGATATCGTTATTTCATCGGATTATTGTTATAAGCAATATCCTACAGACCGAAATCAAACCATCACCTTTGAAGCTGTTAAATGATTTTGCTAGTTTAGGTTCTAAAAAATGATAATGTAACAAAGGTGTTAGTACAATTAACGAAACCTTAGCTATTCATTCTTTAATTAGAAGTGAGCATTAATTGTTGGTAGCATAGGCGGTGACTCCTGCTCAGAACGCACACAGCGTAAGACGCGGGCATTCTGCGCGCAAGCAGAGGGTTGTGGGTTACTGTGCTGAGCGGAAAGCACAGCCGAAGCGGACAACAATGGCGCAGCAAAAAAGTGTTAGATTGATAGCAGTCATCTAACACTTTTTGCACTTTATTATAACTCGTTGTGTATTCATGATGATGGCTCTAGGCGAGCATACATATAATGATCTACCCATTGTCCATTGATATACAATAATTTTCTTAATAAGCCTTCTCGTTGAAATCCTGATTTCTCCAACACCCGAATCGAAGCGTTATTTTCAGTCGATACATACGCCTCCACACGATGTAGCCCTATTTGTTCAAAGGCAAATTGTACAACCAATTCTACTGCTTCTGTTACAATTCCTTTTCCTATATAGATTTCATCCATCGCATAACCAACAAAGGCACTTGAATACGGTAAACGTTTGATAGCATACAACGCGATGTGACCTATTAAATTATTTGTACCTTGCTCATATATGCCGAAAGTAAATTCTCTCTTTGAGCTCATTAAATATAAACTTTCTTGAATTTTTTTATACTGTGCATCAACTGTATAGTATTCAGGTCGCTGTAACGGTTCATATGTAGACCAAAAATATTTGTTTCGACTTACAAGACCCGTTAAACTTTGTGCATCTTTTTCTTGGAATGTGCGAACGTAGCATTTCTCCCCCTGAATCGAGACCACATTTCCACCCTTTTTCCTTAATAAATTCCAAATTTTTAGCACCATTTCTCTCCACAAGCCTTCCGATAATTGTCAGTACATGTTCATTGTATGTAAAAAAAGATGCTGCTACAACCAAAACAGCTCCTGTCTTGTTATCACAGCATCAATCATATTATTTATTTATTTTTCACTTGTTCTTTTGATTGGATTTCTAACAGTTCCATACTAGATGATTCTGCATCCTCTAATTGGGACTTGTCTAAAACATTTGTTAAATGTAAACCACGCTTTTGCGCCTCGCGTTCAATGTGTGCAAGCGTTTCTTGTAGCACTTGTACGCGTGCATGTTTTTTATCGTTTCCTGCTACCAAAACCCATGGCGCATTTTTCTTGTCTGTTTTTTCAAACATATCATTCGCTGCTGCGATATATTCTGGTGTTTTTTCGCGATTTCTCCAGTCCTCATCTGTTAACTTCCATGATTTATATGGATCTTGCGCACGCTCATTAAAGCGCTTCAATTGCTCTTCGTCTGACACATGTAACCAGAATTTTATAACAATGTAGTCTCCAGCCGTTAAAATCTTCTCAAAGTTGTTAATCTCCTCATACGCGCGAGACCATTCTTCCTTATTTGCAAATCCTTCGATACGCTCTACTAGCACTCGTCCATACCAAGAGCGGTCGAAAATGGCAATCTGACCACGCTGCGGTAATTTTCTCCAAAAACGTTGCAAGTAATTATAGCGTAATTCGTGAGGCTGTGGTGCTGAAATTGGATGAACAACGTAACCCCTAGGGTCTACCCGTTCAATAAGACGTTTAATGGCGCCTCCCTTACCAGCAGCATCCATTCCTTCAAATACTAGAATAAGTCCGATTTTATTATTTAGTAAAAATTGCTGTGCATTTAACATTTCATATTGGAGTACTTTTAATTTCTTTTTATACATTTTTTTATCTAGTTCAATCGATAGGTCAAGATTTTTTAGATTTTGAGTCATTAAAATTCCACTCCTTCAAATTGGATATTTCTATTGTACTAAAGAAGTATTTGGATGCATATCCAAATGGTAAATTGTAGATAATTTCAACAAATTCACTTGATACATTGTAAGGATTTTCCGCTATAATAAAATAGATATTCTGTGACAGTCCTATACTTATTTGTCTTTTCCCTATACAATTTAACACGAAGGGAGAGGAAACCTTGCCTAAGTTTATTTTAATGACAATAACGTATATTGTCTCACTCATCCTAACCTTTTCATCCTATTTTATAAAAATAAATGGTCAATCTTCGTTAGAAATCTCAAATCGTTTTCCCGTAATGTTTGCACCTATTAATATTAGTTATATGATATGGATAGTCATTTACATTTTGCTCGCTTATTGGTTAGTTATGAATTTTAAAAAGACAACTATAAAACAGACTGTTCTCTTTAGCAATGTATGTATTTTACAAGCGATTTCTATTTTATTTTGGCATTATGAATTATTCATAGTATTTTTCATCTGTACAGTAATGTTAGTATTATACTTATTTTTCCTTTACAATACGTACTCACATTCCAATAATGCATTATCTGGCCGCCTTCCGATTTCACTTTACTTTGCTTGGTCTACATTTTTATTGATGACAAATACAAGTTTTACGTTAACTTCTTATGAATGGAATGGCTTTGGTCTTAGCAATCCACTTTGGGCAGTTATTTTACTGACAATTGGTGTCGTGATTGCCTTACATATACGTTATCATCATTTTGATATTGTCTATCCTAGCGTTTTCATTTGGGCATTCGTTGGCATTGCATTTCATAATCATCTTGACGAGTTGCTTGTGACGACAGCAGCCTTATTTTTATGTGGGGTACTTGTTGTTGGTATTCTATTCGTCAAAAAAAAACCTGCTTACCAAAAATAAATCGGTAAGCAGGTTTTTTAGTTCGTCTTATTGCTCATCTAATGAAGTTAAAATGATTGGTTTGTCTTTTGTTACAATAATCGAATGCTCAATTTGGGCAACTAAAGATTTATCAGGTGTGATAAATGTCCAGCCATCACCAGCTTCAACGATATGCTCTGCTTTTGCTGAAATAAACGGCTCTACAGCTAACACCATGCCTTCTTTCATAATTGTTGAATCCCACGCATCGTAATAGTTTAAAATGTGGTTTGGTTCATCATGCAATGAACGACCTAATCCATGACCCGTTAAGTTCATAATAACTGTTAAGTCATTGGCATAAGCCTCACGCTCTACCGCTTTCCCAATTTGGTTTAATTTCGAACCAGCTTTTACTTTTGTCATTGCACGATCAAAAGCGCTTTTTGCTACGCGGCAAAGTTTTTCTTTATCCTCATAACCTTCCCCTACTACAAAAGAAATACCTGTATCTGCAAAGTAACCATTTAAAGAGCCAGATACATCAATATTAACAATATCTCCCTCTTTAATAATACGTTGTCCTGGAATACCATGGGCAACTTCTTCATTGACACTAATACAAGTGTAACCTGGGAAATCATACTCTCCCTTAGGACCTGAAATAGCTCCTGCTTCAGCAAACATGCGTCCTGCAATTTCATCTAATTCAAGTGTTGTCACACCAGGTTTTGTAGCTGCTTTCATCGCCTCACGAATTTCCGCACAAATGCGACCAATTTTTTTAAAGGCTTCAATTTCTTCTTGGGTTTTTACAATCATTTTTAACGTCCCTTTCATCTAATATCTACTCTTTAATATAACATAACTTTTTATGTGCATAACGCCAAAAGCTTTAATTATTCTATGCCAATAGAATTTCATAAGTGCTACTCATAGAAAAAACAGACGATTTTAAAAGTCTTTAGACCTTAAAACAGCCTTTCTCTACAGTTCATTTAAACTGATTGTTCTCGATATGAAAAAATAGTATACTAAGTAATTCTTAGCATACTATTTCCATTCATTTATAATTTTCGTTGCATTAATTGTGGCGCTGCTGTAAATAATAGAACACCGACAATAGCTGTTAAAATAGTTGCTGGTAGCATATATGTTCCATTATAAATAATTGAATAAATCCATGCATTTTGATCGCCCGCATACTCTGCAAAGAATACTGCACCTGCAATCGTGTGTGCAAGATAGCGTAAAAAACCAGCTAACACTGTTCCCATCACTATGTACAGAGCCATTTTCTTTTTGTTGAGTGCTGTTGCGGCTTTTAATACAGGTTCACGAACAATTGCCGCTAAACCTACTACAGTAAAGGCTACCCCATAATCTAGTAATCCTTGAAGCCAATGCACAATATAAGCACCAAACATTGTTTGTAACACACCAATTAATAGACCTGTTGTGAGCCCTGACAAAAGCCCCCAACGAAATGCCATTAAAATAATTGGTATCATGACTAAGCTTACCGAGCCACCTTGTGCCCATACTTTAAAAGAAACTTGATCGAGCACAAGCCCTACCGCTGCAAAAATTGCAATCTCCACCAGCATGAGTAATCTTTTTTTGTCCATACTATTATTCTCTCCTTTGTTCCGATGTAGGATACAAGAGCAGGAATAGAAAACAATTATTTGGATGTGCACCTCAATCCGGCATAAAAAAACGATGCCAGGACAGAGCCTCACATCGTAAAAGTGTCGGTTTCTATCCACATCCCTACGCAAGTGTTAACTTACAGGTTCAAAGAGTAAAGGCATTACGTGCCCAGTCTCAGCTGACATCATCAGCTCCCCTTGTGGTCGTTACATCTCATTTTTATTGAACACCCTCATTGTACGCAAACACCTCTGGTATTACAACCTTTTCCTCAATTATTTTTTTGAAACTTTTACGCTTTCTATGCGTAAATATTAAAAAGGGAGGAACAATTATGGAGAATCAAAAAGTTTTATCTGCGTTTAGTTATCTCAGTGTTTTTATTGCACCATTTGTCGTTCCATTAGTCGTTTACTTTGTTTCAAAAGATAGTGAAGTCAAAAGACATTCCATTCGAGCACTTATTTCTCACTTGATTCCGTTAGTCTTAGGTATCATTTTCTTTGCTATCTCTATATTTTCTTCAATGTCATTGAACACGTTTGATCCTTCTTCAAATGGGAATACATTCATTATCATTTGGTTTGCTTCATTTGCAATTTATTTACTCGTATCATTAGGTATTGTTATTTGGAATATTGTGCAAGCTGTACGAGTTATACGTTAAAATTTAGTACTAAGGAGATGTCGTATTCATGAAAGTATCAAAAGTAGTGAAAACCGCTATAAAATTTGCACCTATTGTCATTCCTATTGTCAAAAAAGTAGTTGCTGCAAAAAAAGGGACAACACCTTACGTATCAACACGCAGAAAATAGGTGCACTGACTTCTTTTAATTGTTTGAGTGACTGGCACACAAAACCCACTTACACCACACAGTGCAAGTGGGTTTTATTTAGAATTGTTTGGGTGACTGGCACTACTTTACTTCAAAGTGTGTTGTACTATGCCCACTTAATGTTTTTTCAACATGTAAAACGGCTGGCATTGCGGCTTTTAACTCAGCTACATGTGAAATAACACCAATCATTCTTCCTGAATCTTGTAAATCAATTAACGTATCAATTGCTTTATTTAACGCTTCCTCATCTAAAGAACCAAAGCCCTCGTCGATAAACATCGTTTCAATCTGAATATTTCCTTGGAAGCTTTGAATAACATCTGCCATACCTAATGCAAGACTTAATGATGCATTAAACTTCTCCCCACCAGATAATGTTTTTACATCTCTTAATTGGTCCGTATAAGCATCATACACATCTAACCCTAACCCACTTTGCTTGGCATGCTTCTCCAAGCGATCAGAGCGCCGCAATTCAAACTGTCCATTTGATAAATGGAATAAACGAAGATTGGCTGCTGCTGTAATCTTATCTAAATAATTGATTTGAATATAACGCTCAAATGACAGTTTTTTAGGATTTTGACCATTCAACACGGTGTAAAGTTCTTTTACACGGCCTGCTTCTTTTTCGAGTATCCGTATTTCCCTCGCCGTTTCATCAACTTTAACAATAAAGTCAGCACATGCTGTTGCATAATTTTTCGTCTGTTGCAATATTTTAAATGCTTCTTCAGATGTAGCTCGTAACATCTCAAGCTTGTCTTCTAATATCGTTAAATTTTGCTTCTCTTTTCCTTCAAGATGTTGTGCTCCATCTAAGATTTGTTGCTGTAAAGAGTGCTGTTGTAAAGCGTAATCCCGGCACGCTTTACGTAATTCCTCGATTTGTACAACACTTCGCTTTGCCGCCGCATATGCTTCATATGTTGTAAAACCTACATTGTTCATGCTTGTGACAAATTGTTCTCGTTTTTCATTCAGTTTGTTTTGCAATTCCTCATAGGCTTTTTTTGCCAGTTCTTCTGCTATAGCTGCCTTATGTGACGCTTCTTTTGTTGCTTGTAGATTATGCTGGCTCGCGTTCCATGCTGCTTGTAATGCATTCTTTTGCGATTTTATATCTTCCATTGTTTGCTTTAATTGTTGCAATGACTTTACATGTTCAGGAATGTACTTTTGTTGTTCTTCTACAATTGCTTGCTGTTTAATTAATTCTTTCGACTGCTCGGCAAAATAGTGCTCTAACTGGACTTGTTTGTGTTGTAATTGTTCATTTCTTGCCAGTTGCTCTTTTAGCTTAGTCCGTGCGATAGATAGTTGATCGTTAACGATTTTTAAAACAGTAACTTGTTGCTCAATGAATTGTAATGAAGTTGTAAGATCTACTCGATCAGCTAGTGATATATGGCTAGCTTCTACCTGTTCAGCCACCTCTTGAAGCAATTGCTTTGTTGTTTTGACTGTTGCTTCTTTTTCGTAATAATTTCTCTCATTTGCATGAGCTGTCGCGCGGATTGTTTCCAGCTCCACTTCATCCACGATTGCTAGTGGCTCACTATGTGTTAATTGGTGTGTTGTACTGCCACAAACTGGACAAGCATCGCCATCTTTTAACTTGGCTGCTAAAATACTTGCCTGACTGGTAATCCATTGTTGTTCCTTAGTCTGTAGCGCTTTATTACTTTCTTGATAGAGCTGTTGCGCCCTTTGAAACGCTTGCTCAGCTAGCTCACTCGCTTGCTCATATTTTTCCAATTGAGCTAATAATGTGACTTGTTCTTTAAGCTTAGGAAGTTGTTCTAAATAACCCGCATAGGGCTCCATTTGTTTTTCATATTGCTCAATGGTTGTTGTTAACTCTTGAAGTTGGGTTTGCTCTTTTTCTAAAATGTTTAGATTATCTGCTACTGCACGTTTAGCATTATCAACAAGTTGTTGCGTTATTTCTAGTTGTTGCTGATTATGCTCAAATGCCTCAAACTTTGGTAACAGCGCTAATAGCTGCATTTCTTGTTGCAATATTTGCTGACGAGCTGGTTCTTTCGCTTCTTCCTCTGAAAATAATTGCTGGGCTATTGCTAGTTGTGCCAAAGCGTTTTGATGATTTATTGTCGCTTGCTGATAAAGTTGTTCCTTATGATTTTGCTCTGTCCGTAATTCTACACACTGTTGTTCAAAAGTAAGAAGACGCTCCGCTTGTTCAGCTAATTGTATTTCCTGTTCCTTCGCTGTATATAAATGTTGTTGTTGTAACAGCATTTGCAAACGGGCTTGTCGTTGCTCCTGTTGTTCGAACTGCTCGTTCAGCGCTTTCGCCATACTGTAATATTCTTGTTCCTTTTGATGATGCGCATAGGCTTCTTCATAGCGGAGCTGTTCCGTTTGGATACTAGCATTATAAAAGAATTGCTCTTCTTCAAGGGCATTTTTTAGTTGATGCATATTATACGTATTATTGCTTATACAAGTAAATAGTGTTGATGACCGTTGTGGTAATGCACCTGCAATTTGTCCAAGTAAATGTTCTTTCAATTGCTGGGCACGCTCGACATCCTTTTCGGCTTCTTTTCTTTTGATATCTAGTTTTTTGGTCATTGCATTAAAACGATCTGTTTTAAAAATTTTACGTAAAATGACTTCTTTATTCGAGGAATCAGAAGTTAATAATTTGCGAAATTCCCCCTGGGGCAACATCACAATTTGACTAAACTGATCTTTTGTTAGCCCTATAATTTCAAGCAGTTTTTTATCTACTTCATTTGTTTGCTGCTTCTCCACTATACTAAAGTCAAATTTACCATCCTTTATTTCTGCTAATTCAACTTTTCTTCCAGTGACACTTTTATTTTTTGCTTTAATATGACCTGGTTGGCGTAAAATGTGATACACTTTACCGCGCATTTCAAATACCAATTCTACTGCGGTGTAAACATCATCCGCAGCAAAGCCACTCCGAAGCATAGCTGTATCCTGACGATCTTCACCACTTCCTGCACCATACAACGCATAACAAATCGCATCAAAAATCGTCGTTTTCCCAGCGCCTGTTTTGCCTGAAATAGCAAATAAACGGTACTCTCCAAGCTGTTGGAAATCAATCACTTCTGTATGTTTATATGGACCGAAAGCAGTAATCGTTAACTTGAGTGGTTTCATCGCACCGCCTCCCGTTCCTCATCTAATAATTCTTGTAGCATCTCTAAAAACAAACGCTCGGTTTCTGGATCAGGTTGATCGCCCAAAACATCTGCATAAAATCCACGAAACAAGTCAATATCCTCTACTTTTTCCGTTTCAACAGCTTGTATTTCTTGGGCTACTTGTATTCGTGATGCTTTACGTTCAATATGCATTGCATGTGGAAAAACAGTACGGATTCGCTCCATCGGTGAGGCTACAGGTGTCGTGTCTGTTAATCGTACAAAGACATAATCATCACATGGTGGTAGTTGTAATAAATCATCCATGAAGCCTTCCACCACTCGTAGATCACGTCTTGGCACAAGCTTGCTTTTGTTAACCTCTACATGTCCATTAGCATCTAGCTCTACAATTAAAAAGCCTTTCTCATGCAAATGTTCCGACAACGAATATTTCAACGGTGAACCTGCATAACGGATTGTGTTATTCAGTACAAAGTGAGCTTTATGCAAATGGCCGAGTGCCGTATAGTTGAAATGTTCAAATAAGGCAGCGTCCACGCAATCTGACCCACCGATGGATAACGGTCGTTCCGAATCACTTGTATTATCTTCTTCAAAGCCATATTTCGTCACAAAAGCATGTCCAATAAAAATATGCCGCTTTGTTGTATCCATCGTTTGCTGAATATGGGCGATGATTTTTTGCATTGCATCTTGATGTGACTGAATCGTATCATCTTCTAAAATAGTGCGTATGGAGGCTGGTTCTGCATATGGCACTAGGTGAAAATGCACCTCACCGAATTCATCTGTCAGAACGATTGGTGAATGTTCTTTTGTGAATTGCCCTACGATATGTAACCCACTATCTCGCATAAGACGACTACCAAAATTTAATCGTCCCGCACTATCATGATTTCCGGCAACTGCTAACACCGGAATTTTCTTTTCAAGTACAATTTCTGCGAAAACATCGTTTAATAAGTTAACGGCCTCTACAGGTGGCATTGAACGATCATATAAATCGCCTGCTACAATAATTGCATCAGGTTGTTCTTCTTCAATCGCTTGCAAAAATTGCTGTAAAATATAACGCTGATCCTCGGTCATATAGATACCTTGTACAAGTTTTCCTAAATGCCAATCGGCTGTATGGAATATTTTCATTGTCTATGCACCTCCTGTTTTGCTTTTCTTTTATTTTATCATGCATGCAACTATATTCCTTTTTGGGTGACTGGCACTCGTTAAATTCAGAATTGTTTCGGTGACTGGCACCCGTTAAATTCAGAATCGTTTGGGTGACTGGCACCCGCACAAGGCACACAAACAGTGGCACTAAAAAAGTATGCTAAGTTGTTTAAATTGCTCCTAATAGGTGGCAATTTATGTACTTAGCATACTTTTGTTCTTGGTGTTTTTCCACTTAAATTCGTTGTGGCTGTATGGATTGATTGGCTTTGACCTTTTCTATAAAAGTAGCATAGCCAATAAAACCTTGAAGGCTTCTGACGGTTGCGACTTTCTCTTGTTGTTCCGCTACAGGTTTTTCGTTGGACTCTGCTTGTTTCTCCATTATTTCCTGAAATGTCATGGGGTTCGGCTTAGGCAACTCTGTAGTAGAAATAGCTAAGCCATCACTACCGCTATACGATTTTAAAAAGGCATTTGCCATTTGACGATATCCTTCAAAATTAGGATGGACATCTGCTATATTTGGCAAGTAGTGAGTAGCTTGCAAGCCAAAAGCATCGTAGACATTAACATAAGTCATCCCTGCCTGCTCAGCTTGTTGTTCTAAAATCGTATTTAACTTTAAGAGCTGTGCATTCGTTCCCTCTTTTTGTGTTGCATGTACAGTGGGATAGGCAAAATAATAGCCCATGACATAGACTTTCGCATTGGGTGCGCGTAATTTCAACTCAGCTAATAAATCCGACATATTTTTTCGCGCACTATTTAACGCAAAATCTACTTGAAGCTGTGAAAATGTTAACGTACCAGCTGATGGGTTAACCTGCACAAGACGTAGTAAATCATTGGCACCTGCGGAAATAGTAATTAGCGTTGCATTGGCTAGTAGCGCGCTTGCTTCTTCAGACTTAACACGCTCTAAAACATCTGCCGTTGTGAAACCAGGAAAAGCGAGCTGCTTTGTATAGTGATTCAAATGCCCAATCATTCCTAATCGCATCGCAACCAAATCGCTATAACCTGCATCAATTTCCTGATACGGTGTTTGACCAGCCGCTAAGGAATCTCCAAGTGCTACATAATTTTCACCACGTGCAAAGGCAGATGAAACACCAAGTGTTAACGAAAGTACAGTTATACTTACTAGGCTTATTAGTCGTTTCATCTGCTCACCTCACAATAAATGTCGTTAATCTATTAAAAAGCCCAGCTACCTTTACGGAAAATTGGCTCCACAGTGCCATCTGGTAAAATACCGTCAATATCCATGTCGCCGCTACCAATCATAAAGTCCTCATGTGTTACTGAAATATTGGCACCTAATGCTTCAAGTTGACCATTTTCTAAATCTCTTCCACCTTCTAAACAAGTTGGATACGCTTCACCAATCGCTAAATGGTTGGATGCATTTTCATCAAATAATGTATTAAAATATAAGATCTCTGAAGCTGAAATTGGGGATTCATGTGGGACAAGTGCAACTTCTCCTAAATAACAAGATCCTTCATCGACAGCGATTAACTCTTGCAATAAATCATGCCCAACTTGCGCTTGTGCATCAATAATTTTTCCTTCTTCAAAGGTAAGCTTAAAGCCATCAATAATATTGCCTTGGTATACTAATGGCTTGGTATTGCTTACATACCCCTCGACACCTTGTTTCATTGGTAAGGTATACACTTCTTCCGTCGGCATATTAGCGATAAATACAGTACCTTCAGGTGTTCTGCTCCCACCCGTTAACCACTTATGCTGTGGTGCTAAAGCAATCGTTAAATCTGTGCCTGGTGCAGTATAATGTAGTTTTGCATATTTTTTATTATTTAATAATGCAGCTCGTGATTCTAAGTTTGCAACATGTGTACGCCAATTTTCAACCGCATTGCCTTCACCAATATGCACCGTTTTAAAGATTGCTTCCCATAGCGCTGGTACTTGTTTTTCCACGTCTAAACTCGGGAATACTTTTCCTGCCCATTTGGCTGATGGTACAGCTACAATCGACCAAGCGATTAAATCCTTCATCACGGCATTGCGATAGTTTTTCAATGCAGCACCTGATACTTTTTGGTGTGTGGCTAATCGCTCAGCTGAAATACCCGTTAATTTGTCTGGATCTGCAGCATCAATCCATAATAATGCCCCTTTGCGCTCGATTAACTCATCACGCATTTTAACAACCCATTCAGGGAAACGATTAAATTCTTCATCAGACGCATGCTCGAAATAAGCGCGATCCATTTCATCATCTGAAAAATTCACATGAACACGACCAGCTCCAGCCTTGTATGCCTCTTTCACTACTAAACGCGCAAAGTCTATTGCTTCCACCGAAGTATTAACTAATAAGTATTGCCCAGGTTGAATATTAACACCAACCTTCACCGCAAGTTCAGCATATGCTTGTAATTTTTCTTCAAATGTCATATTATTTCCCTCGCTTTTGTCCAATTGTTTTTGAATTACCTTCTACTAGCTTGCCATCGTGCCATATTTTTTGCACAGGTTTGCCAGGAACTTCACGCGTCCACTTTTTATATGTTTTTTCATCGTTGTATGATAACAACGTAAGGACTTCACCATCTGCTCCCGCTCGACCAGTACGGCCTGAACGATGCAAATACTGTTCAATTGTACGTGGTACATCGACATGAATAACATGTGTTAAACCGGCAATATCTAAACCACGTGCAGCTATATCAGTGGCGATTAAAATACGCGCTTCTCCTTTACGAAATGCATCTAATGCTTTTTTACGCTCTTCTTTTTTCATGTCAGAATGTAAAGTAACAATTGGCGCTGAACGATATTGTAACTTCGTTTCTTTCATTAATAATTGATCGATATTATTGACAAAAGCAAGCGCACGTAACCCTTCTGTATGCGCCATTCTACGTAATAAGTCCGTTTTATCACGTTCTTCTACTTTCACAAATGAATGGACAACTTTGCCAACCTTCACCATATCTTCAGGTTTAATTTTGAAACGTAAAGGTTCAAACATCATGCGGCTAGCGACTAATTCAATTTCCTCCGTAATTGTCGCAGAAACCACAACTACTTGGCGCCCGTAAGCCGCACCTTCGATAAATGATTTTACGACAACGCGATACTCGCGGCTCAATAGCTGATCACATTCATCTAAAATAACTGTTTCAATTTCTTTTAACTTTAATTTCCCTGAACGCACTAATTCGTTTAGGCGACCGGGTGTACCAACTACGATTGTCGGTTTCTTCTTTAACTTCTCGATTTGTCTTGCAGAGTTTGCTCCACCAATTAGTTGTTGTACTGTAATATCAGTACCTGCAATCCATTCACGGATGACCTCGACAATTTGCATTGCTAATTCTTGAGACGGCGCAACAATCAGTCCTTGTGTTTGCTTTTTCGCCCCATTTACTTTATTTAGTAATGGCAACACATAGGCCAATGTCTTACCTGATCCTGTCGGTGATTCTGCTACAATATCTTTGCCTTCAAGCATTGCTGGAATCATTTCTTCTTGAATTTTCATCGCTTCTTCAAAGTTCCATTTTGCTTGCAATTCTTCTTTTAATAAATTAATTACTGACATGTTAATTCCCACCTTATTATCCTGCTTGACACTAGTTTAACACACTAACTGTGCACAAGCATTTTCCTGCTAAATAGATTGTTCGCGTTATTTTTATGTAACACCTGTATGGAAAAGGCTCACCCTTTTTCAACAGGTGAGCCACATGTTAATCCACTAATTCATAACCACATGCTACAATAGCACATTCCGCTAAAACGATTAATGAATCTATATATTTATCACATAATTTTAAATCTCGGTTGACGATAGATAACTCTGTACATCCTAGCACGATACGATCACAATTTAAAGCCAACATTGCCTCTTCGATAGGCAGCCAATCTTCTTTTGTTACATCTTTGCCAGCTTTCACATAATCGTAAATGATTGACATCACTTTTTCTTTCATAGGATTATCTGGTATAACTGGTGTAATACCATATTCCTCTAAAGCGCTTTGATACATACCTGAAGTTAACGTACCGGTTGTCGCTAAAATACCAACGCGCTTTGCCCCTAAATCATGCGCACGTTTCGCCGTTTCACGAATCATATGCAACACAGGAACTGGAGAGCCTTGCGCTAATTCATCATAAAAGGTATGCGCCGTATTACACGGAATCGCAATTAAATTCGCTCCAACAGAAGCTAGTTTTTTTGCATCCTCAACTAATACTGGAACAGGGTTTTCCTTTGTATTATCCAAAATAAAGGCCGTGCGATCTGGAATATTTGTATCATTGTCAATAATAGTATGGACATGCTCCTGATCTTTTGTTGCCTTTGTACGTCTTACAATCATTTCGCCAATAAACATTGTTGCAAGTGGACCAACGCCACCAATTATACCTAGAGTTTGTTTTTTCATGAGTTAGACAGACCTTTGTTGTTAAAATATTTCTTATATTTGCGATAAAAGCTTAAGTTTTCAAGCGTTACATTTAACCAACGTTTCGCATTCATATCTTTATAATTAAAAATAGAATCCGTTGCTAAACCTTGGCGAATTAAACTCTTTGCTTCCATCACAAGCTTTTCATTTAATACGTATTTAAATAATATACCATTTGGCACAATCGTCCAGAGGTGCTTGTTCTGCACATATGTAAGCTGTTGTTTACTCCCTCGAATAAAATCATCCGCTACATACTGCATTAAATTATAGCCGCTTGCTGTCACATAATAATTCGATAGTTCATTATGTAATTCTATACTTAACAATTTGTACAACCCATCTCGTTCATCAAATTTCATATCGAATGTAGCAAAGCCTTGAAATTTTAGCGCCTCTAGAAATGTTTTCACACACTCCATTAGTTCTTTGTCGTAAGTGGTCATAATGGCGACATAACGCCCAATACCATCCGGTGAATGCTCTTCTAAAATGGGGTTCCCTACAGATAGTAGCTTGACTTTGTGATCTTGTCCAACATAAGCATTCACAACACGCATATTAGCATCTTCGCCTGGAATATATTGCTGAACCATTAAGTCATCGCGATATGCTGACTCCTTATAGATTGCTTGGAAAATAGCATCTTTTTCTTCTTCATTTTGTGCAATATATACCTTTTTCTTACCAGGGAAAATACAACTTGCGTATTTCGTCATATTCAGTGGCTTAATGACAACTGGATAGTCAAGTGTCTTCAATTCCTCGTAATCATTTACCGTACATACATGCATATCAGGATAATGGAAACCATACTGTTCGCACAACTGATACATGCTTTCTCGTGTTAATAATTGATTGGCAAGCGGTGCATCGACATAGGGAATTACATAATCATCACATAGCTCCTCTTTATGCTGCACGATTTTCTTTACGTAAAACTCATCACAGGCTAAAAGCAATAACTTCTTTTCGGAAAATTCTTCTGCAATGGCTTGTAAAGCAACAACAAAGCGCTCTTCAATATGTAATCTTGGTACTTCACGAAAAGTTAATAAATCACTTTGGTGAATTTTTTCCATATTCGTATGATTTAATGCAAGTGGTTTAACGCCATAGGACTCGTAAAATGCTCGTGCCATGCCGTAAGCATTCATTTCATCGCCTAATAAAACTGGTAAAAAAGTGTGCTCAATGGCCATGCTACTCAACTCACTTTAGCTTTTTATTTATTAGTGTAACATACTTTTGTGCAATCCAAGCTGCGCTCTATAGCACTCCTCAAAACATTATTTATGAACCGCTACCGCTTGCATATTTAGCTCCTGATAGCTCTTAAAAAATTCATCTACATTGTATGAAACATTGCCCTGCAATGGATCCATTACGACAACTTGTTTATTTGAATAACCGGTTAATACGACAGCATGTAAATTTATGTACGCATCACGTTTCAACGTTTCTCCTTCATAAACCCATCCTTTATTGCCAGTTGTTTTAGGTGTCGATAAATCAAGCGTTACCCATACAACAACCGGTACCCCCTCCTCAACAAGCTCTAAAATATCACTTTGTGATGCACCACTCATATTCGTTACCCGCAAGTTGGATTGCTTATCTGCAATCGCCGCTTCTGCCGCTTTCACAATTGGTGCAGCAAAGACATACATACCATTGGCCTTATCACGCGGATTTCCTGCGTAGGCAACAGCTGGATTCGGCCCATATCGCTGACCACCTGCTGTATAAATATTCTGTTTAGGCAAATAGGTATCAGCCATTTCAAGCTTGGTCACATCCATACCATAATAATTTAAAACAGCTGTTAGTGAGGTAATTTCACAACCTTGGGGAAGTTCTGGCTTTTGCATAATGACTGGAACTGCTAGCTCCTGTTCTGCTCTAGATGAATGTGCTGGCAATCGGTAATAGGGCTTGGTCACGTCATACGTGAATTTTTCGATTGTCGTATAGCCATCATTGTCACCTACGTTATTGAGCGTTGTTGCAGTAATCGTATATTCCCTACCTTCTACAAGGTTTGTAAAAGTAGCTTCTCCCTCATCAGAGCCCATCGCTTCTTCGATTTTCTTACCAGACTCCACATCTGTCAGTTTTATATATAAATTAGGAATCGGTGCACCACTATTAAATTCTACTGTCAAAACTGTTAATTCATTTTTAGGTCGACTCTGCTTTGTAAATTGATTACAACCAGAAAGTAGCATGATAATCATAATCCCTACGATTAAAAGACGTTTATAATCCCTCCACAAGACAAATTCCGCTCCTATCTTTCGAAGAATTAGTCAATCTTCTATACTATTTTTACTATTTGTCGTAGTCTCATTATACGCTAATTTAGTAGGTGTTCATATTTTATCCTGCTACTTTTCAATGATTAGACAAAACTAGTGCACTTACTGCTACTTTAAGTAGTTGCTATTTTAGGTCGTAGTGTGTGTTTTAACACCTTTCCAGATGCATTGCGCGGTAGCTGCGCTAAAAATTCAATGTCAAAAGGTACTTTATATTTGGCAAGCTGTGTTTGACAATAGGCTAAAATCGTAGCCTCCTCTAACACCTTTCCTTCCTTTAATACAACAAAGGCTTTTGGTACTTCCCCGTATACTTCATGTGGTAATCCGACAACTGCTGCTTCTAAAATTTCTGGCAGTTGATATAAAACTTCTTCAATTTCAATTGGATAAATATTTTCCCCACCACGAATAATCATATCTTTTTTGCGATCCACTATATATAAGTAACCTTCTTCATCGAACCTTCCTAAATCACCTGAATAGAGCCAGCCATCTCGAATTGTTCGAGCCGTTTCTTCCTCATTGCGTAAATACCCTTTCATCACCTGTGGCCCTCTCACGCAAATTTCACCAACCTCGCCTGCTGGTACAGTTTCTCCCAAACTATCAACTACACGAACTTCTGTCTGTGCTAACGGTTTGCCGACTGAACCGATTTTCGTCAATGCATCAGCGTCTAACAGTGATGTAGCAGCTGGTGAATTTTCAGTTTGTCCATATAAATTTTGCACGTTTACATTTGGTAATGCCTCTTTCACTTGCTTGACAAGTTCATATGGCATCGGAGCCGCCCCATAACATAATAGACGTAAATCGTTAAAGCTATGATTCTTAAATGCAGGTGTATTTAATAGGATTGTATACATGGAAGGGACACCAAAGAATATTGTCGCCTGCGTTTTAGCAAGTTGCTCTAATGTATTTATAGGTGAAAAGCTTTCCTCTATCATTACGGTTCCACCTTTATAAAACATCGGCATCGCAAATACATGCAGTCCCGCACAATGAAACAATGGCGTACAAATAAACATCCTATCTTGAGCTGTCATAGTCATCGATGCTGACCAAATAGCCGCCGTCGATGCTATATTTTGATGCGTTAGCATGACACCTTTCGGCTTGCCTGTCGTACCGGACGTATACATAACAACTGCCGTATCATTCGCATGTAATGGGGTAATCGTTCTTTGTCCCTGACAGTTTTCGATAACCTCTTTCATTTCCTTTAAACCGATTATATGTTGAAATGAATAGCTAACATCTGCTAATACTTCGGCTATGCGCTCATCATAAATAAGCCCTTTTGCTTCAGAGTGTTTGACAATAAAGTCTACTTCCCGTGCTGCTAACTTCGTATTAATAGGCATTACAACAAAACCGGCTAACTGAATACCCATGTAAGCAATTAAAAATAAATCAGAATTAAGTGTATATAATGCAATGACATCGTCTTTTTCAAAGCCCTGTTGTTGCAAATACGCAGCAAATCTTTCTGTATGCTTATAAAACTCACTATACGTTACTTTTTGTTGTGCATAAATTGTCGCAATAGCATCTGGTTGCTGTGTAGCATAATGTTGTAAAATATCCGTCATAAACATCGTCATCATAAACCCCCTCATTATTTTTCGTTACTAATCTTGTCCATTCCCTCACAAGTAATAAAAGAAAATTACACTAACAAAATTCAGAAAATTTAGATTACACAAACTATTTTAACAAGCTGGTGACGTTGAAGCAATTTTCTACACATTCAAAATATGTAAGAGATGTCACAGAATATTCTTCGACGTATGATTTTTTCGTTTGTTTAGAACTAGATAGAAACAACAAGTGCTTTCATTGCTTTGCGAAAAACGTCTACTGAAATTAAATCAAAAAGGAATCTATTTGCCGCTTATTAGTAAATGTAATATATCAACAAATGTTAATTTCAAGATATTAACATTTATCAATATTGCAAATATTTTTTCTGTTTTATAGTAGGAAGTGAGCAGGATAACTTAACATCAAAAAAATTGGGAAATCGTCATGTAAAAACTTGATGTTATAACCTAGCTTAAGTTATTAGTAAAGTCATAGTTCATTCAAAAAATAAAACATACTTTTAGGAGGATTTTTTTATGTCAGTTGCAGTAAATAATTTTAGTAGTATTCTAAATCAAATGAGAGACAATTATAAAGGAGATACACTAAAAGATTTTTCTTTAGCAGAGTTTATTGGACTTCAATCTATTTCATTATCAGATGCATCTGCAGAAATAATCGAAGCAACAAAAAACCATGAGCAAAATTTGAATAATTTTCATCTACAACAAGAAGCAGATTTGTTAACAAATGTTCAATCATTAGAAAATGATAAAGATCAATCATCGTTTATGCGTAAAATGAATGAAAACCGAGCAAAAGCGAAAGAAAATGCAAATGCAATGATTGATAAATATTATGACAAAATAGAAGATATAGGAAATAAAAACCCTAATCAACAAACAGTAATTCTTTTAGTTGCACAAAAAGTTGGGGAATTTATGAATGAGATTATGAATAAAATTATGGAAGTTTTCACTAGTGTAATAGCAACTGTAACTAAAGCTATTAGTAAAGCTATTGATTATATCGCTTCTTCTTTCAAGTCGATTGCCAATACTGCGAAAAATTTCTTTTCTAGTTTATTTTAGAAATTTATAATATTTTAAAACGCTAAAATTAGCGGACAATTTTAGCGTTTTAATATTTAGCAATCTTGTAGCCCATCAAGTAATTTTTGCATTTCATCAATTTGACAACATAGTGTTTGAATCATGCATTGAAGTATTGGTATTAACTCTTGGCATATGCAGAATCTTAAAACATTTTGGGCGAGTCGTACACCTGCTTGATGGTGAACAATCATATCTTGTAGATAATTTACATTGATGCTATTAGAAGTTGGTGGTGAGCATAATGCTTGGAACATTGTTTCAGCAATATCTTTAAATGTACACATATATTCATATAATTCATATTCTGAATTTTGGACGATACAGCATCTGTTTTGTATTGCTTCTAAACTATCTACTATTTCAGTATGCGTTTTGATCACTTCTAATGCGAAATTTTGAACGGGGATATTCGTTGTATATTGCAAAACATTTTCGGACATTTTAATAGCGGCTACTTGATATGGAATAATTTGTTTGATGAAGTTTTCGGATATGCTACATGTTATCGTGACATACGTCATCCCTTGCATCATCTTGTTGATTATTCTTTTGTTTTCCTCTAAATATGCCTGTGTTACATTACTAAGTGGAATTGGTTTGGTCATTAGACACACTCCTTTCAGAGTAATGTATGCCAAATAGGTTGTTGTGTGATAGACATTTGTACCACCAAAATCGGTAATAATGCCAAGGATTATCTATATCTCTTTATATGTATGTAAACAATTTTGACAAATGCACTTTTTAGGTTCCTCAGAGATTGCCTTTATGATACCTTCTGGGAATTTTTCCGTCATACACCAGCATGTCTTTTGACCTTCTACTACTCCACAATGATTTTCTTTCCCACATATTGGGCAACGCTGTTCTTCATATTGCACTTCAACACACTCCTTTCCATTCCATTGTACTGTACAAGAAAAGGAGTGCGACATACATTCTGTTCGCACTCCCTTAATTATCATTGCTTGCGCATAGATTGATTTATTTCCGCCTTTACTTCTTCACTGTCTGTATCACTATATTTGGCGGTACCAAACCCACCGTTCTTTGCTAAAACCTCTTTTACTTCATTATAAGATAAACCCGCTTGTGCATTTTTACGTTTTACTTCACTAATATTTGTACCGGACACCGTAAGCTGTTCTTCATTTATATTATGCAAGTAAACCCACCCTTCCTATAATTCATCAGGCTGCATTTCAATCAGTTCGTCTCCCTCTCTCTTCACTCTTTTATTGAGTTCTTCAATTGGGATAATATCAACCGTTTGCATATCTTCATGCAAGTCAAAAATGCTAATTGTATCCGAATCAACCATATCTGGCTTGTCCTTACTTGATAAATTCATAAATATTCTCTTCTCATGTGGCACATTTTCTTTGTCCATGTTTTCTCACTCCTTTTCCATTAATGTGTGTAAACATGCAAATATTATGCGTTTTATATTGTGACTGTTTTATCTACACGATGATATTCGTAAATTTGGATGACCGGTGCATTGAGATGGTAAAGAAATGATTGAATATAAAACAAATTAATAGGGTAATTGACAACTTAGTAGTTATAAAAGAACAAGCAAGATTGTCGTATATATTTTGGAGTGATGGTTATTTTTCATGTGGAAGATGGTTAAGAGGAATCTAAAATAATTGCTAAATAGAGTTGCAAGCACAAAGTCATATTGCGATTATGCTAAAAAACGATTAGCTCAGTATATTTAGTCATTTTTTTATTTAAAAGTTCGTTAATTTTATAATCAAGTTTGCTCTTATCAGCGTTACTTAATATAGGGGAGATGGTTAAACTTTCAACACCTTCGAAAAGATTATTATTATTTTCCATATTTATTAACAAATCATATTCTTGATAAAATATATTCTTTTTGAAAGCGTATAGGTTTAATGCGTACGTTTGTATATTTGTTCCGTATTTAAATGTTAGATATTCTGAAATACTTTCTTGTTCAATTTCAGATTCAGTAATAATCGCTATTGATACAGATTGTATCTTTTTTATTCTAAGTTGACTTATTGAGAGCAAATAGTAAAGAGCAAATATATCAATTTCTTTAATTTCAGGAAGAAAATTATATTGCTTAAATAACTTTAATGCAGCTTCTTTTACAAGAGCATAAAAAGGATGATTTTTACAAATATTTATGTAACCGCTTAACCCATTTAATCTATTATTAGTTCCTAAGCGTAAATCAATATAGTAGAGTTCTGTATATCTACTTAACCCTTCAACGAGTCTTATGTCCGAAGAGAAATTAAAATAAAAATTTTCAGATATATTATCTAAAAAATCAAAAATCATACTATAACGTAAATTAGTATCTTTTAAAGAATATATTTCATCTATCGTTGCCTTTCTTTTGCGTATTAAATAATTATATAAATTCGTTGCATAATAAATAATCTCATATTGTTTAATGTTTTTGTTCATATAATTAGGAAAAAAAGATTGTAGCTTTTTCGTTATATTGATATAAAGAGAGTTTTCTTCAGTAGGGAAATTTTTATATTGTATATACTTTGAAAGTCGATTCCTAATATGCATAATCTCCATGGAAATTGACAATTTCCGTAGACCTTGTGGTGTCAAATTGAAATTATTCTCAACACAAATTTCATCAATTTTCTTCACAAAGAGTTCTTTGTCAAAAAATCTTATTTCTGATAAAGAACGAGATAAATAAAAGTCATAAAACTGTTGCATCAAATTTCTAATAGTTTTTTCATCACCTTGAATCGTTAGCACTGGAGTAGTTACTAATTGTAATTTATATTCTTGTAGCCACTCTTTTATAACTTTAAATTTACGGTATACTGTGGATTTGCTCATATTAAGAGTATTGATTATTTCATTTATAGAATATATATTTTTTTCAAAAAGCAATGTTATTATTTTCAAAAATATATTCTCTTTATATAGTATTTTCAGCATATCGTCTATAAGTGAAGGAGAAACTATATCTACATGGACTTCCCCAGATTTTATCAAAAAACTTGTGCTACTTAATGTCTCCATTAAAAATTGAAGTTCTTTTTCTATAGTCGCTCGTCCAACTTGTAAATGTTCTGCCAACTCATCAATCTTTGCTTCTCCGCTGTTAAAATGAAGATAAATCAGTATTTTTTCTGGGCGATCTAAAAACCTTTCCATAGTCTATCAGCTCCTTTTTATTTTATCAATATACTAAAATTTAAAATTAAAACACTCCGATACTAAAAGTTTCTTAAAAAATATAAAGACAAAGCCATTAGCGACTTTGCCTTTATATCGAGGGTATAGCTAGTAATTTATTACAATATTAAAGTAATTTTATTGTAATTTTCTAAAGATGAGTTTTTATTGCATGTATCGCCTAATTACTATTCCTCTTCTGATAATAAGAAGAGTTCCCACTCAATATCTAACACAATCTCTTCTACCTCTTTCTCTAGTAACTCAACTACTAGTTCTGGGTTCTCCTCTGCTAAAACTTCTAGGAACTCAGCAACTTCTGCAGCTTCTGCCTCTTCCTCTAGTAACTCAACTACTAGTTCTGGGTCCTCCTCTGCTAAAACTTCTAGGAACTCAGCAACTTCTGCAACTTCTGCCTCTTCCTCTAGTAACTCAACTACTAGTTCTGGGTCCTCCTCTGCTAAAACTTCTAGGAACTCAGCAACTTCTGCAGCTTCTGCCTCTTCCTCTAGTAACTCAACTACTAGTTCTGCTTCCTCCTCCGATAAATCTCCTAGTAACTCCTCTGCTAGTTCTAAGTCATCCTCTGTTACTTCTGGTGTTGTTGTTACTTCTGGTGTTGTTGTTACTTCTGGTGTTGTTGTTACTTCTGGTGTTGTCGTTACTTTTGGTGCTGTTGTTACTTCTGGTACTGTTGTTACTTCTGGTGTTGTTGTTACTTCTGGTGTTGTCGTTACTTTTGGTGCTGTTGTTACTTCTGGTACTGTTGTTACTTCTGGTGCTGTTGTTACTTCTGGTGTTGTTGTTACTTCTCGAGTTGTTGTTACTTCTGGTGCTGTTGTTACTTCTGGTGTTGTTGTTACTTCTGGTGTTGTCGTTACTTTTGGTGCTGTTGTTACTTGTGGTACTGTTGTTACTTGTGGTGCTGTTGTTACTTGTGGTGTTGTTGTTACTTCTCGTGCTATCGGTGTTGCTGGTTCATCTTTAATAAAAAAGACTTCTTCGTTTTCGCCAATATTACTTGCTTCCAGAGCTGCCAGCAGTTTAGTAATTTCAAATGTTTCTCCATATCTATTTACTACCCACTCGACAAATTTATTGTTCTTACTTAGAGCTTTCAGCTTCTCTTCAACATTGTTTTCTGAAAGAACCAAGAATGTAGCTAACAGATTAGTCTTCTCCGAATCTCCATAAATTTTTACCGTATGGTAATTCAACTCAATAGGCGTAACAGTACCCTCCTTAAGCACATCAAATTTCCCGACTGGTTGTAATTTTTTATGAGCATCTGCTCTTTGACGTTCGTCGTCTGGTAAATCTGTTAAATCATAGATAATATATGTCCCCGTTACTCCTACTGTCATCTCATCAGTCGCTAGTACTCTTGTATAAAATGCACCGCTTGGTTCATGAACTAAACGATAAGTTCTGTTCTTCCATTGATGATTAGTTACTTCTTCACCGTCTACCAACATTTTAATGTCAATGGCTTTAGGAGAGGCTTCAGTGGCAATTGGAGCTACTATTGCTGGTGTTACTACTACTGCTGCTGCTGCAAAAATTGCTGGTGTTTTATATCTTTTTTTTCTTTTCATCTCTACATGTATCCTTTCCTTATTTTCATTGTATTTCTGATAGAAAGAATAATAAATTTTTCAGGTCACGTAAGACCTTCTTTTTTTATTTTTATTTTTTTTTTGAGACAATTAAATAAAGTTAAACCGATTTTTTATATTAAATTTTACAAAAAAAGGTTTTATGTTAATTTACAATTACACTTTTTAAATACAATTACTTATAACGATTTTTTTTAAGATTAAAATCTATTGCTATAAAAATCATATTTTTAATTAGAATTTTTTTTTTTTGATAAAATGTGAAAACATATTTAAGATTTAACAAAGAATGTAGCCGCAAAAGTGGGTAAAAGCCGTGGATTGTGGGATGGAAAAATATTGATATTGTTATTCCCATTGAAGAAGTAGGATGGAGGATTTGGTCCAACATATACTCTATAGAAAACTGGACTTAAACTGTCCAGTTGCTATAGGTTAAATTGTAGGCTGCTACAAGTTATTCAAACATATAGGATAAACTCACATCACTTTGCTTTTTATACATTATAAAGGCTCAAGCGCTTCCCTCTTTCTATCATTCATCAGGCTGCATTTTACTCAGCTCATTTCCCTTTTCACCTTTTTCTTGAGCTCTTCACCGTTTGCATATCTTCATGCAAGTCAAAAATGCTGATTTTATCTGAATCAACCATATCTGTGTAAATTATGTGTTCTACATTGTGACTGTTTTATTTACACGATGATATTCGGAAATTTGAATGACCCGAACATCCCTTGTATGCAATTCATGATAAATCCCTCTGCTATCCGTAAAGGTAATATATTGATCGCGCTCACTTTCAACCAATTGTTGCGCTTTTTCCTGTGACTCTATATGGATAAATCGTCTTACATAATGTAGCTCATCAAAGAAATAGGTTATTTTAAATTCTTTCATATTAAACAACTCCTTCATTCATGCACTTATCATATCCAATCTCGAATGCGTCATCCTCTGTCTGTCAGCTTTTACTGACGAGTTTGAATACCTACAAAAGTATAAGATTGGAGACTTAAGCAATACTAAAAATTATCGTAATACGTTTATATGGAGGTAATCACATTGACTGTAACAAAAAATGCATTATCTATTTTTGCTCTTGGTGGCATCAACGAAATCGGTAAAAACATGTATGTTATACAATACGCTGACGATTTGTTAATTGTCGATTGCGGTGCGAAGTTTCCGGATGAAAGCCTACTTGGTATTGATCTAATCATTCCAGATATCACTTATTTACAGGAGCATAAAGAAAAAATAAAAGGATTGATTGTTACTCATGGACACGAAGATCATATAGGTGGCATTCCATACCTCTTAAAGAAAATAAATGTTCCTATTTATGGTACTCGCTTTACATTAGGCTTAATCGAACTAAAACTAAAAGAACATAAACTTTTAAGAGAGACGGAATTAATTGAGATTGGTTCTGATTCAGCTTTACATTTCGGTCAGATTGACGTTAGTTTTTTCAGAACAAATCATAGTATACCTGACTGTCTAGGAATCGTTTTTCAAACTCCCGAAGGAAATGTTGTACACACGGGTGATTTCAAGTTTGATTTAACACCGGTAAATAATCAATTTGCAGATATTCATAAGATGGCTGAGGTTGGTACACAAGGTGTATTAGTATTAATTTCTGAAAGTACCAATGCTGAACGACCGGGCTTAACACCATCAGAAAAACTGGTAGGTCATCATATTGAAGAAGCCTTTCTACATGCTGAACGCAAAGTTATTATTTCTACCTTTGCTTCCAATGTGAATCGTATTCAACAAATTGTAGATGCCACAATCGTAACGAATCGTAAACTAGCACTATTAGGTCGCAGCATGGTAAATGTTGTAGATGTCGCTTTAGAACGTGGATATTTAACAATCCCGGAAGATTTGTTAATAGATGCCCGTGAAGTAAAGTACCTCCCACCAGAAGACGTCGTTGTTTTATGTACAGGTAGTCAAGGGGAACCATTAGCAGCTCTTGCCCGTTTAGCTAGTGGCAACCATCGAGAAGTAAAGATTTTACCAGAGGATACTGTTATTTTAGCCGCCTCTCCCATACCAGGAAATGAAAAAGGTGTTTCTCGAATTGTCGATAATTTATTTCAGCTTGGGGCTAAGGTGATTTATGGTTCATCCAGTAACACTGGCATGCATGTTTCTGGACATGGTTATCAAGAAGATTTAAAACTAATGCTGACATTAATGAAACCGAAGTTTTTTATTCCGATTCATGGTGAATTTCGCATGTTACACCAACACCGTTTGCTAGCAGAATCTGTTGGTGTCAAAAGAGGGCATACCTTTATTATCAAAAATGGAGACGTTGTCGATATTGAAAATGCTAAAGCGAGGCAAACGCGAAAAATTCCATCTGGGGATACGTATGTAGATGGCATTGGTATTGGAGAAGTTGAAGGAATTGTATTACGTGACCGTAAACAACTATCAGAGGATGGGATGCTCGTTATCGTATTAACGCTTAGTAAAGCAGATGGGTCGATTATTTTAGAACCTGATACCATTTCACGGGGATTTGTTTATGCGAAAGAATCAGAGGATCTTCTCCTCAAAGTAAATGTCCTCGTAAAAGCAACCATTAGTGAATTACAAGAGGAAAGCAAGCAGCAACTGTTTGTTTTAAAACGAGAAATTAAAAAGGCTGTCGGCCAATATCTTTTTTCACAGACGAAACGTAAACCAATGATTTTGCCTATTATTATTGAAATTTAACTATTTAAAAGTCGGTGTAAGCTTCACTTCTTTTGTGATTACACCGACTTTGTATTTTATTTGCCAATCAGGATTTATTGTTTCACCGAAATAGCTCTCCAGTAAAAATTTTATGGAGTGTGAAATTATAATACATTTGAAGTTGGTCAAAGCCGTAATTTAACTGTCTAGTATGTTGTTCTGTTTGCTGCGCAATATTACGAATATGCAGTGGTAACTCCTCTACAGCAGTTAGTAAGGATTTTTTATTTTTCAATAGTTGTTGACTTGTTTTTAATAGTTTGACAATGTTCGTTTGCATGTCAAGTGAAGGTATATCTATTAGAATATGATGCAACTGTCTCCAGTCTGTATTTGGTTGATACCAACTAAAAAAATAGTATAAATAATCGCTTAAAATAATGGACTCATTTGGAATAATCGCGACAACGTCATGTGCTATATACGCAACACTTTCACATTGAAATATATGCTTGTTAGCACCATCTAGGCTATTTTTTTCAAATACAATTGTTTTTGCGGGAACCTTCGCCCATTTCCATTGATTTATCGCACTATCCAATTGAGAGAATCGACGAATATCTTCGCCAAGAGACAACCATTTTAAATTTTCTGCGGTAATAAGTGGTTGATCTACTTTTGAGAAATTTGGAATATGAGGTGTTGTTAAACTAGCAACAATAAGAGCTATTTCATCTAGTCTATAACGCTTCAACACGTTTAGATCCTCCATTCTTCACAATATGCCATCCTCACATAAATAATTGTTTACGCCTGATTTTAGTGAATCAAATGGTAGATATTTTCTCACTTAGCATTCATATAGTGATTATTGTACCATTTTAATGTAATATTATCTACATTGTATAACTTTAATGGTATATGCATTTTCATTGTTTTTCACTAGCTTTTTACATAGAGGTGAATGATATGTCAGACTTTTTAAAGCTAGTAGGTGAACAACTCCGTATCATTAGAGTTTCCAAAGGGCTTAGTCAAGAAGAAGTTGCAGAGAGAACGGGGAAGTTAGGTTTTAGTAAAGGTCGCATTTCAAATATTGAGCATGGGCAATCTAATATTACGTTAAGTACATTGGAAATGCTTATGAAGGCGTTAGATATTGCACCTGAAGAACTCTTTAATTTCCAACGATTATCGGGTGTTACTGATATTGAAGAGAAAAATCTTATGCTCGACATTCATCGCTCATTATTAAGAGAGCGCAATTTAGACGAAGTAAAATATGTAGTACGCATCACCAGAGATTTTCTAAATACCATCGATGCGCAAACAAAGAAAAACAGCTCTAATGTTGAATAACATTAGAGCTGTTTGACTGTGGATTTTTACAAATTGTGTGAGTGACTGGCACCCACATATGCTAGCAGATGCAAACTTTGCGATTGTAGTGAAGGGTTGCTCGACTCCTGCGGGATAAGCGTGAGACTTAAGACCCCGCACGTAGCGAAGCGGAGGAGGAGGCTTAAGCCACGCCCGCGGAAAGCGAGCAACCCGTAGCGGAAATCAATCAACACTTTAAATCTTGCAATGCAACCCGCGTTTAACGTAGACTCCTGCGGGAACGCACACAACGTAAGACGCTGGCATTCCACGCGTTAGCGAGGGTTGCGGCTTACGTCGTGCCCGCGGAAAGCGAAGTGGATTGGAGTGGAAGGCGCGACACTCCAGCATGAACAGCACGAGCAGCAAATATTAGCTGAAGCCGTGCCCGCGGAAAACTACCGTCAGTAGCGGACAGCAACGGTCACAGTACTCTAATCCCTCCCCTATTCTCCTTCCATCCCAAACTTCTGTCGATAGCCACATTTTCTACATAGCTCTTCGACCGCTTCTCGTCTTGAAAAGCCTTCTACTATATTATTGGCACGCTCACCTTCTACAATTTCACTAAAGGATTGCTCATGAACATTGCCTAAGTTAATAACACCTTCTCCATCAAGACAGCAAGGTACAACAGTGCCATCTACAAGAATAGCTGCTTGGCTGCGTAACGCATGGCAAAAGCCTTTTCCTTCATCCTCTGGAGCAAGTAGACTTGGCCATCTAAATTCATGGTCTTGATTTAAATAAATATTATTCGCAATTTTTACACCCTTACCAGGCTGTACTTTTTCTTCGATTCGAAAATCGAGATTATATTCATTTTCTATAATTTCAAGCGTCTCACGGTTTCTTCTTGCGGCCAAATCTGTAACATGATCTTGTTGTAAATTCCACAAACGATACGAAATAATCGTATTAAATTTGCTTGCTTCACGCACAAATTCTAAAATATCCCCTAAATATTTTTCGCGATTTTCAGAACCCTCATGCCCATCAAAGCTGTGTAATGAAAAATTGATTTGGCGTAATGCAGGCTTACCTAATAGCTTTTCGCGATTTTTTTTAATCAGCGTACCATTCGTTGTAATATTGACCTTAAAGCCCTTGTCATGAGCCGCATCCAAAAGCTGATGAATACGTGGATGTAAAAGTGGTTCACCCTTTACATGCAAGTAAATGTATTTCGTATGTGGGCGTATTTCATCCAATATTTTATTAAATTGTTCAACTTTAATAAGTCCCTTAGCACGCTCAGTTGGCGGGCAGAAACTACAAGCTAAATTACAAACACTTGTTATTTCTATATAAACCTTTTTAAATGTTTTCAACGTTTATTCACCGTTCCAGTTCCATAGATATTCATATAATCTTATTCATTTTAACAAATTTTCGTGATAGCGCGCAGAAATTCATGTTGGATACCCTAAATGTAATGTTTCTATCATGACTTTTTACTACTTTCACACATAGCAATAAATAATTTTCTTTATATTCTCTGTCAATATAAGGCTACACGTACAAGTAAACTTTTAATAATTTAATACTTTAATAATAATACTTAAAAGAAAGGAGTGGAAACTATGACAGGTTTTTATAATTCTCCAAAACATTCGAATCACTCGGAGGAACCTGAAAGAGAAAGTTCTAATAAACAAGCGAAAAATAACATCACAATAAATATTACATTTAATATTGGCAATACCGAAAACCACTTTGAACAAAGGGCTGAAGGTGGCGGTCAAATTAATAAAGATGTTGGAACAAATGCCAACCAAGGTGGGCAAAACGCGCTAAATCACAGTCAAACAAGAAATCTTAATTCTCAATTTGCGGATGGTAATGGCAGAAGTGGAATTGCTGGAGATGATAACGATGAGGCTGGTGGACAACAAGGTATCAAGGTACGGGATAGTTTAGTTATCGATAGTGATATCCATTCGCATGCTAGTCAGTCTCAAGATGTTGAAGAAGGACTACTAGATACAGTACCTGAAGAAGAACCATCTAACAGCGACCACAATGAATAAAAATTCAAATTCATTGCCTAAAAAAGTAAAACTTCTATCTGTAGGTTGTTTCATCCTACCTGATAGAAGCTTTGCTTTAAACAGAACGCTTATAATTTTTTGTACCATCGTACGAATAAAGCATGGGCTTTCCATCAACAAACGTCTCTAAATGCACAGGACGCCCCCACAATTGATAAATATACGGCAAGACATTTTCTAAATAATGTGGATCTAGTTCCATTCCTTCATAACCATGAACCAAATATAATTCACCATTTCGTAGGTAATCGCCATTTTTCACAACGATATATGGGAATCCTCCATTGACGCGCATCGATACAAGCTGGTCCCGCACCATTTCATGATCTTTATCTGTTATACGATATTCATTGCCCTTTTTTTGAAACAAATACAAATCCTCTTGCTTGGCTAAATCCTTTGTTAAATAGTTGCGAATAAAGGAAATATCCGATTCAATTTCTCGCACCTCAAACATCTTTTCACGCCCCGTGTTCGGTAGAACGCCTAATCTGCGCATCTCTTCACTTGGGTTATTATAGCGTTTTTCAATATCCTCAAATATTTTCAAACCTAAATAATAAGGATTAATCGATGTTTTTGATGGTTGCACAACACCTGCGTTTAATTTGGCATATTCAATTGTCTCCACTGTTGTTAAATTCAGTTCACGCATAATGCGTTGATGCCAATAAGAAGCCCATCCTTCATTCATTATTTTGGTTTCTAATTGCGGCCAAAAATATAGCATTTCCTCACGCATCATCGTTAAAATATCTCGCTGCCAGTCCTCAAGCTCCCGACTATGCTCCTCTATAAACAGTAATAAATCTTTTTCCGGTTTTAATGGAAACTGTTTAATTTTTCTACGTACAGGTCTCTGCTCTTTTTCTTTCGTATCTAAATTCCAAAGATCATCGTACGGTGATTTGGAAGTAATCACGTCTTCTTCATCTTGTTCCTCATCTTCGGATGACAGCTTTGGCCTTAATAAGGAAGGGTCGATATGTTCTTGAATGGCTAAAATTGCATCTAAAAACTGTTCCACCTCTTCTTTGCCATATTCTCTTTCATAACTGGCAATACGTTCTGCTGTCGCTGTCATACTCTCAACCATATCGCGTCTTGTATTTGAAAATCGCACATTATTTTTAAAGAAGTCACAGTGTGCTAATACATGCGCAATAATTAGCTTATTTTGTGTAAGTGAATTCGTATCAAGTAAAAATGCATAGCACGGATTGGAGTTAATAACGAGCTCATAAATTTGACTTAATCCCAAATCATATTGCAGCTTCATCTTATGAAATTGCTTTCCAAAGCTCCAGTGGGAAAAACGAGTAGGCATACCATATGCGCCAAATGTATAAATAATATCTGCAGGACATATTTCATAACGCATCGGGAAAAAATCTAAACCAAATCCTGTTGCAATCTCTGTTATTTCATCAATCGCACGGTGAAGCTCCTTCTCCATTTTTCAGCCTCCTCCTTTCGGAAATGAATGGCTTAACACCTTCCAATTTAATTTTCATTTTGCAATTCAGTTTTTTGGAAAAAGCTTTTTAAGGCATCGTAGACATCGCCCTTTTTCTTTAAAATATGATACCTAAATTTTGGATCATCAATTTTTTTATACGTATACATCAGCGTCGAGAAACGATTATGCTGATTTACTTCTCCATAGCCAAACATACTCGATACTTCCATCAATTCACTCACTAGTTTTAAACATTTCTCATTGTCCATCGAAATGTTCTCGCCATCCGAAAAATGAACTGGGTAAATATTGTAACGGCTTGGGTTATATTTATCGCGTATTAACTCTAACGCTTTTATATACGCAGATGAACAAATCGTTCCGCCACTTTCTCCCTTTGTGAAAAACTCTTCTTCTGTCACCACTTTTGCCTCTGTATGATGTGCAATAAATTCAATTTCCACTGTCTCATATTTCGAACGTAAAAATCTCGTCATCCAAAAGAAAAAGCTTCTTGCACAATATTTTTCAAAAGTGCCCATGGAACCACTTGTATCCATCATTGCAAGCACAACTGCCTTCGATTCAGGCCTCTCCACTTCATCCCATGTTTTAAAGCGTAAATCATCGTTATGAATGGGCGTAATTTGAGCATTCCCTTCCATGGCATTGCGTTTGATCGCATTTAAAATGGTACGCTTCTTATCAACATTGCCCATAAGCCCTTTTTTCCTTATATCATTGAATTCGATTTTTTCGGTTTTAATATCTGCTTTTTCTTTTTGCTGTAAATTAGGGAGTTCTAGCTCTTTAAACAACACATTTTGAACTTCTTCCATGCTGACTTCTGCTTCATAATAATCTTGACCAGGCTTGTCACCAGCTTCTTTTCCATTGCCATTGCCTTGATTGCTCTTGCTACCGTCGCGTGCGACAACATCCCCCACGCTACTATCACCTTGTCCTTGACCGACATGCTTTGAATTATCATAGTTATATCGAATTTTATATTCATCGAGGGAGCGTATAGGTATTTTGATAACCTCTCGGCCATTTGACATAACAATACTTTCCTCACTTACTAAATCGGGTAAATTGTTTTTTATCGCATCTTTAACTTTTTCCATATGACGTTGTTGGTCTTGGTGCCCTTTACGATGGAGGGACCAATTTTCCTGAGAGATGACAAATCGCTTATTTTCGTTTTCAGTCATTTTTATCCTCACCCATCTATCAAATTCGCTTTTTCTATCCTATGCTAGCAGTCAGCTTTCTTGAACTTTTTTAGAGAAATAAAAGGAGTGCCCTAAAAAATGGGACACTCCTATTCTGACGATTCATTACGCCCCTGCATCATTGTCACTGGCATTGGTTAACGGTTTAACAAACTACCTACATATTGTAATAATTCATTCGCCGATGTTGTGTTATAGCCATGCTCATCAACAAGCCTTGCTACAACTTCGTTGATTTTCTTCAGTTGTGACTCATCAGGCATTTTGGAAGACGTTGTAATTTTCACGATGTCTTTCAAATCAGCAAACAGTTTCTTTTGGATTGCTTCTCGTAATCTTTCATGAGAATTATAGTCAAAACGCTTGCCATTTCTTGCGTAAGCTGAAATGCGAATTAATATTTCCTCACGGAACGCTTTTTTCGCATTTTCAGAAATGCCAATTTGCTCTTCAATGGAACGCATTAGTTTTTCATCTGGATTCATTTCTTCGCCAGTTAAGCGATCAAATATTTTGTTTTTATTACAAAATGCCTCTACATTATCGAGGTAATTATTCATTAATGTTTTGGCAGATTCTTCGTACGAGTAGACAAATGCTTTTTGCACTTCATTTTTCGCAATTTCATCGTACTCTCTTCTTGCAACAGCAATATAGTTCATATATTTTTCTCGATCTTCTTGAGATATAGAAGCATGCTGATCAAGACCATCTTTCAGTGCTCGCAACACATCCAATGCATTAATAGATGGTATTTCTTTGCGAATGATTGCTGATGAAATACGGTTAATAATATACCGTGGATCAATGCCGTTCATGCCTTCGTTAGGAAACTCTTTTTTCAGTTCCTCTAAGTCAACGGAATTAAATCCCTCCACATTTTCTCCGTCGTACAAGCGCATTTTTTTAATAAGATCCACACCTTGTTTTTTCGGAACTTCTAGCCTTGTTAGGACCGAAAAGATTGCTGCGGCCTTCAATGCATGTGGTGCAATATGAACATGAGCCATATCACTTTCATTAATCATTTTTTCATAAATGTGTTCTTCCTCGCTCACTTTTAGGTTATATGGAATTGGCATAACAATAATACGGGAATGTAACGCTTCGTTCTTTTTGTTCGAAATAAAGGAACGATATTCCGTTTCATTTGTATGGGCAACAATTAATTCATCGGCACTTATTAAAGCGAATCTTCCTGCCTTAAAATTCCCTTCCTGCGTCAGTGACAACAGATTCCATAAAAACTTTTCGTCTAATTTCAACATTTCTTGGAATTCCATCATTCCTCGGTTCGCCTTATTTAACTCTCCATCAAAGCGATAAGCACGAGGGTCCGACTCTGAGCCAAATACGCCAATAGTCGAGAAATCAATACTCCCCGTTAAATCTGCAATATCTTGAGATTTTGGGTCAGAAGGTGTGAAGGTTCCTATGCCCACACGTTTGTCTTCAGAAAAAGTGATACGCTCAATAATGACATTTTCAATACGTCCTTCGTATTCTTTTTCAAGACGCATCGTATTTAAAGGCGATAAGCTGCCCTCAATTCGTATTCCATACTCTTCAAAAAAGTCATTACGTAAATGATGTGGAATTAAATGCAGAGGGTCCTCATGCATTGGACATCCCTTAATTGCATAAACTGCTCCCTCTTCCGTGCGCGAGAATTGTTCAAGTCCTCGCTTTAACAATGTTACGATCGTTGACTTTCCTCCACTTACAGGCCCCATCAATAATAAAATCCGTTTTCTAACATCTAATCTTCTTGCTGCCGGATGGAAATATTCCTCCACCAGTCTTTCAATTGCTGATTCAAGCCCAAAAATTTCTTTTCCGAAAAATTGATACATCTTTTGCCCATCGCGTTCCTCTACACCTGCGCTTTTAATCATATTGTAGACGCGAGAATGGGCTGTTTGAGCAACTTCAGGTCTTTCCTTTATGATGCGTAAATAATCTGCAAATGTACCTTCCCACTTCAGTCGATTTTCTTCTTCGCGATAGCTCTTCACTTTATCTAAAATGTTGATAGCCTTCCCTCCATTCTTTCAGGGCTTGATTTATAACATAGTATGAAGTTAGATACATTATGATACCCATTACTTTTTCATTGAATTAGTTTCTTCTTATTGTTCAAGTTTTTTTCTCGCTACATAAAAGGGATTTACTGCATTTAAAGTGGACTTATGAAATATAAAATTTCGGTTATTCTAATCTGTAGAAAGGAGGTCCAATTTTGAATCGTTATTTAATTTTCCTTCTGACATGTATGCTGCTGTGGAGTTATTTTCCCCCAACGGTTATACTGGCAAATGAAGGATCGAGTAATGAAGAAATTTTACAGCAACGTATGTCCTATTACGTACAATTTGATGAATTACTAATTCCATGGCACTTTTTAGCGGCTATCGATCAATATGAGCGCAATCTTCAATCCGTTCGTAAAGATATCCCGAAACGAGATGGCTTCATCGCCATTCAATTTTCTGATGAATATTGGTCAGGTGCATTAAATCCTGTCAAGGAAGATACGATACCTGAAACAATCAGTTATTTTGGTGGAATGGGACTGGATGGCAACGGTGATGGTATTGCAAGCCCTTCAGATGATGTAGATGTGATCTTCTCCATGGCCAGTTATATAAGTCAATTTGGTTCTACAGATGAAGACTTTAAACTTGCTTTATGGGAATACTATAGAAGTGAAGAAGCCGTTAATCAAATCGTCACGATTTCCACTTTGTATAAACATTTTAAAACGACTGAGCTGGATGCCCATACATTCCCGATTCCAACACGCTCCGATTACAGCTATAGAGGTACTTGGGGTGATAATAGAGGTTGGGGAGGCAGACGAATCCACGAGGGAACTGACATTTTTGCTGGCTACGGGACACCTGTACTGTCCACTTCCTATGGTGTAGTCGAAGTCAAAGGCTGGAATCAATTCGGAGGTTGGCGAATTGGCATTCGCGATAACCATAATTCTTATCACTATTATGCCCATCTCGGGAGCTATCATAAGGACATAAAGGTTGGAGATGTTGTAGAACCAGGGCAAGTACTCGGTTATGTTGGCAGCTCGGGTTATGGAAAAGAAGGCACATCTGGAAAATTCCCTCCACATCTTCATTACGGCATTTACAAATTTAATGGTCGAACAGAATGGGCATTTGATCCATATCCATCTTTATTGCAATGGGAACGTCAAGCAAAAAAAGATAAGCAGTAAAGAACTAGGCAACTGCTCCATTCACAGCGAAATCAGATGGATACCTCTAAAGACAAGGCAAGAGGCTGGGACAAAAGAGAAGAAGTGTTAGATTGACTGCCATCAATCTAACACTTTTTTGCTATGCCGTTGTTGTCCGCTACAGCGGTGCTTTCCGCTCAGCACAGTAAGCCGCAACCCTCGCTAACGCGCGGTCTGTTGCGTCTAACATTATGTGCTGTTCCCGCTGGAGTCACCGCCTTCGCTACCAACAACTAGTGAACACTTCTAATTTTTTAAATTGCAAAAGCAAGAATAGCTAAGTTAGCTAAGTTCTCCATATAGCCAAAATTTATGAACACCTTTCCTCTGTTCCTTAAATTTTTTTAGTTTTATCCCAGCCTCTTGCAGTTTTTTGATATCCTCTATAGAACTTGTGAAAAATTGTATAGTATTGTCAAATTTATTTTTTCTAAAAACACCATGACAATAGGTAATTAGATACACACCTTTAGCAAACAGACAAAAATATTTGAAAAATATGAATTAAATTATGCCAAAAAACCTTTTTTAGTATTTTCAACAAAAAAATTCTACTTTTCTTTTGAAATAGTAATAGAATAAATAGAGTAGGATAAGTTTTAAAGAAAAAGCTAAAGGATGGAAAAAATGAATCGTTTATTTCAATTTAAAACAATTAAAGCACGTTTATTAAGTACATTTATTATGTTATTAGTATTATTTGCTTGTTTTACTACGTATACTTATTTTTCTAATACAAACATGGAGAAACAGGCTAAAGTCCTCGTTGAAGAAGATTTAATTGTGTTAACTGCAAGTAAAAATCTAGCAATGTCTACGAGCGTCCGATTATCTGCCGCCTTAAGTTATGTTGTATCCGGTGATGAAAAATACATAGAGACGTTTAATGAATACCGTAAAATTGCTGAAGATAATAACCTTATCGTCGAAAAGTATGAAAATACGCCCGAACGGGAAAAACTCGTAGAAATGGCCCGTGAATGGAGCAACCGAGTAAATAGTGAAGTATTTGAAGTATATAAGCAAGGTGATAAACAATTAGCGTTAGAAAATTTAACAGCTATCAATCATCTTGTTACTGAAGTGCGTGCTGGCTATGAAGAAGTAGCTAATAAACGCGCTGAAGCCATTACAAAGGTCGGCAATGATGTCGTATCAACAAGTTCAAGCAATAAAACAATTGGGGTCATTGCAAGTATCATCTTATCAATTTTAGGAATTCTTATCGCTATTTTCACAGCAAGTAGAATCTCTAAGCCTATTTCTATAGTTTCCAATCATATGAGGGAATTAGCTGATGGGAATTTACGCAATGAAAAGTTCTCCGTTACCCGTCAAGATGAAATTGGTCACCTAATGCTTTGTGCCAATGACCTGAATGAAAAATTAAAAGATACGATTAGCTCTATTCATAATGTATCTGAAACGGTAGCTGCAAGCAGTGAGGAATTAGCGCAATCTTCTAATGAAGTTCAGACTGGTACGGAACAAATTTCCTATACCATGCAAGAGCTTGCGACTGGAACAGAAACACAAGCCTCTACAGCTAGCGATTTAGCTGAAACTATGACAACGTTCCAACGCCATATTTATGAAACAACGCAAGAAGGCATTGAGTTGAAAGAGCATTCGGGGCAAGTACATGATTTAACAAACACAGGGAAAACATTAATGGTTCAATCTACACAACAAATGGCAACTATTAATGACATTGTGTTAGATTCCGTAAAAAAGGTAGAAGGTTTAAACGAACAGTCTGCTGAAATTTCAAAATTGGTTTCTGTAATCGATGAAATTTCTAACCAAACGAATTTGCTTGCTTTAAATGCTGCCATCGAAGCGGCACGTGCAGGAGAACATGGCAAAGGCTTTGCAGTAGTTGCCGATGAAGTGCGTAAGCTGGCAGAACAAGTACAATTCTCTGTGACAGATATTTCAACAATCGTTCATCGCATTCAAAGCGAAACAGGCAATGTCACAAATTCCCTTCAATCTGGTTATGAAGAAGTAAAAAAAGGTACAGCACAATTAAATCAAACGAATCATACATTCGATCAAATTTCTCAAGCGATCGAGGATATGAATAACAATATTAATGTGATTTCAAATAACTTAACAAAAATTTCCCAACATTCCGAAGCGATTAATGGCTCGATTGATGAAATAGCTTCTATTTCACAAGAATCCGCTGCTGGTGTTGAGCAAACAACGGCCACTGTTGAAGAAACGGCTGCAACAATGGATGAAATTTCAAAGAGTGCCAATCAATTAGCTGAAATGGCTGAAGAGCTAAACACACAACTACAAAAATTCACACTTTAATACAAGGAAAAAGCTATCCGAATGTCTTCGTGATAGCTTTTTTATTAGGCTAGATGACATCTAGTATAGGATTATTGCCAATGTCGGATAGGTACTCGCTCTAATTCATAGTGCTTGATAATAATACTGACCTTTTGATACCATTGTTCACACAACGCCATTGCTTCGATATACGTATCATCTTCTATTGAAATGCCATCCTCTTGTTCTAAAAAGATATACTCTATAATTGGATCGCTTAGATTGTCTACCACCATTTTTAAAGCTAATTGGGACACTTCCTGTTCCTCACATGCTTCTTCCTCAATCTCCGCTTCTTCTACTAAAACATGGTGGTCCCCCGCTAGTAAAGAGTCACTAAACAAACCATTACTAGTTCTTGCCACAATATGACCGTCCTCTACAATCGCTACCTCATAAATTTCATTAAAACGGACTTCTTTCTTTACTACTTCTGCTTCCCAATCTTCTTTAACTGCCAGTATAAGTGTTTTGGATTGCTTATTCAGTAATAATGCATGTAAAGCATCACTTGCAATGATGCCATGGGTATGAGGGATATTCTTTAACTCTTCTTCACTTGCACTTTTACGCTCCGCCATTATTCTAAAAGTATGATATTTCCATTTAATAAAACGTATTACGCCAATGATGACTAAGGTTATGCCAATTAAAAAGTACAATTTTTTTATGAATTCAGCATCCATTGCCATTGCTAAAAACAAATATATCATACCTAACAATACTAGAAAGATTGTTTTCATTATTATCCCACTTTCAACAAAATAATAGATAGGGAAAATACATCTCTATAGTAGAAATCTTATTCAGCTATCTCTCTTTTCATGCTTCATTTTTGGATAATAAAAAACACGAAACACTGGTATCCTCAAGTGTTTCGTGTTGTTGAACAAGTCTTTTTAAGCTAACACACAGCTTATTGTTGTTTCACTAGCTCGTCCTTACTGCCTACATTATCTAATGTTTTATCTTTTTCAATTTTATGCATATCTAGCACATGTTGTGAAGGTGGCACAAGCAAACTGACAATCACTATCGTTATACCTGAAATGACTACTCCAGAGAAAACAGGTGCCTGCCATAATTCGTTTATTAAACCTATAAAGCCTTCAGACTGTATGGATAAACTAGGTACAAAAGTTAGTGTTGTGATTATATAATAGATCAGCCCGACCGATATACTTGCCCAGACAGCTGGCGTACTGACCCGCTTCCAAAATGGACCTAAGACAATTGGCCAAAAAATCGTCACGAATATTACGTCCCAAGCTAAGTAAGCTAAATCAATTACTTTTTGAAAGCTAACAGCCAAGATTAAGCCTAATACTGCACTGCTTAAAATCACAAGTCTTGAAAATCTCAATAAATTTTTAGGATTAGGATTACGATTAATAAAGTCTAAATAAATATTCTTTGTGATAATACCAGAAGTTGCAACATAACATGCGGCAACAGTCGACATTCCCATCGCCGCCATTGCTGTTAAAAAGATTGCAGCTAAAAGAGGAGGAAAGTATCCTTGTGCAAAGGCTAGCATTAACGTTTCTGGATTTGTGCTATTAGGATAAATTGTTTTAAAGGCTTCACCTAACATGCCAGGAATCCAACTAATCGCTATAATAACGATACCAGCTATAATCATACTGCGTTGTGCTACTTTTGGACTTTTCGCGGCGGCTACCCTTTGACCTAAGTCAACAGCAGGGATATCACCAAGCGCTAATACAAGATATAACGTCCAAAATTCAGCTCCTGCCTTATTAAACAATTCACTTATATTCCACCACTCCGGATTAAACGTCACATCAGGATAATAAATAAACACAAAAATGGTAATACCTAAAATACCAGCTACTGCTAGCGCACCTTGTACGATTTCTGTGTAGGCTACAGCCCATAAACCGCCAATTACAGAATACAGTGCTGTTAACGATACAAATAATAATGCTGCTGGAACAAAATCTATTTGTAGCAATTGCTGGATAATATACGTTCCACCAACCGTTAAAGCTGCTGCATTAAAGATTCCAAAGGCGATAGCCATTACAATCCCTGTGTAAGCTCCTAACTTTTTACTACCATATCTTAAGCCATAGTAGTCTGCTAATGTCCATCCTTTTAATCTTCTAAGCGGTTTGGTCCATATAAGCGCACCAAGAATCATACAGGTCCCTAAACCACCCATCGTCGCTGATCCCTCAAAGCCGCCACTCGTATAACCAGAACCGACAGCTGCAAAAAAGAACGGAGCGGCTAATAAAGCCGCAATTAAACTTCCCGTCACAACTGAGAGAGGCATGCTCCATCCGGCTACGATTAAATCTTCTGCCGTATTAACGCGTTTATACCCCTTATAACCAATATAATAAATAAAAATTAAGTACACGCTAAAGATTAAAATATTCAACATTTTTATTGCTCCTTAGTTCTTACATTATCCGTTCATCACTACTCCACCATTAGGCGTTAAAATCTGACCTGTATAGAAATCAGCGTTGTCAGAGGCTAAAAAAAGTACACTTTTTGCGATTTCCTCAGGTTGTGCCAAGCGTTTTAATGGATACTTTGCAGATTCCTCTTCAATATAGTTCTCTCCAAATTCTTGTAGGATATCTGTGAGTGTCCCACTAGGAGCTACAGCGTTTACTAAGATGTTGGGCGCTAATTCTCTTGCCAAAGCTTTCGTAAATGCATTAATGCCGCCTTTTGCAGCTGAGTAATGCGTAAACTCTTCACAACCTAGACTACCAATATCTGAAGAAATATTAATAATCTTGCCTTTGTTTCGTTCCTTCATTCGTTTCGCTGCTTCTCGGCAATTATAAAAACATCCATAAAGATGTACTTTAATCATTCTGTCCCATTGTTCGTCTGTTAAATCTAGCACGCTAGAAGCTTGTGCAAATCCTGCATTATTTACAAGAATATCAATCTGTCCTAGATGACTATCCATGTATCGGAACATGTCCTGTACTTGATGAGAGTCTGATACATCAGCACGGTATTTATAAGCTCGTACACCTAGCTTTTCAGCCTGTGCTCGCACTTCTTCTGCTTCATGATCGTCACCAATAAAGTTAATCAATACATTGGCACCTTGTTTTGCGAATGCAAGTGCAATTGCTTTTCCGATGCCCTTACTAGAACCAGTAATCAGAACATTTTTTTGTGCTAAATTATTTTCCATTTTCATCATTCTCCAATTTGAATTTTGCTACAAGCGCTTGTAATTCTTGTGCTGTTATTCCTAAAGAAGAAGAAGCCTCTTTCACTTCTTGCATCGTCGTTAATTGTTCCTGTGTCGCTTTTGACACATTAGATGAAAACTCTGATGAAAGCTCCGCTGATTGTTTAATGTTATTGACAGACGCTGCAACTTCCTCTGACGAAGCAGAAATTTGCTGAGAGGCTGCTGAAATTTCACGAATTTGACTAGCGACTTCTTCCGATGATGTAAGAATTTCTTTAAAGATTTCCCCTACTTCATCTGTATATTCCATACCTGCTTTTACATCTGCTTTTCCTTTTTCCATCACGACAATGGAAGCATTTGAATCGGATTGAATCGTACTAATTAGATTGTATATTTCTGTTGCTGATTGCGAGGATTGCTCTGCCAACCTTCTCACTTCATCTGCTACCACTGCAAAACCTTTACCATGTTCTCCTGCTCTTGCTGCTTCAATAGCTGCATTTAAAGCAAGTAAGTTAGTTTGATCCGCAATTGCTGTAATAAGACTCACAATATCGCTAATTTTATTCGTATTAACATGTAAGCCATTAATGGTTTTGCCAATTTGTTCTACTGAACCATTAATTAGCTCCATTTGGGATATAACTTGTTGCACGACTTTATCTCCACGTTCAGAAGCAAGAGATGCTGCTATAGATGATTCGGCAGCAGTATTTGCTGAGTCAGCTATTTGTTGAATACCTGTTGCTGTTTCTTCCATAGCTGCAGCAGTTTCTTCTGTCATCACCATAGATGCTTCCGCATTCTCATTTATACGTTTCATATCCTTTGCAATATCGGTAGAACTGTTAAACGACTCTCCTGCATTGACAGTTAACTGACTTGCAGCAGAAGAAACATGATTAGATGTATTTCTAATATTTAAAATAATATGTTGCAAATTGGTAACCATCGTTTGAATAGATTGCGATAAGTTCCCTATTTCATCTTTTGTAATTTCTAATTCAACTTGTTGCAATTCACCATTTGCCACTTGATTTGCAACATCGACTACTTTCTTAAGAGGTTTTAATAGTCGATCGATAATTATGTAAAGTAAAATTAGTAAAATAATCAAACCAACAACTGCAATTGCAATTTGTTTTGTCATACTTGTTTTAATGATTGTATTTATGTAATCTGCGGAATAATCAATACCTAATAAGGCGATCATTTTGCCATTATCATCTTTAATAGGGGTAAATACTGTTCTCCAAGCACCAAATTGATCTTCGAATACGTTCGTCACTTCAGACTGATTACTGTCAATTGCACGCTTAGCTGTTGCTACATGTTCATCTGCTAAATCTTCGAAAATCTCACCAGCTTCATAAACCTCATTCAAGTTGGATGTATACCCTATCGGATTAACACCTTTATCTTTCATATCCCAAATATAACTCCAGCTCATTATCCCCTGTTCTTCCTGAATCATATCTAGCTGTTTTTGGAGATTTTTAAAATCGGGATTACTTTCCCCTTTTTCATTTAATAAATGTTTTATCTGATCACTATCGAGATTCATAGCTGTCAATATACCAACACTTTTTAACTCTTGTTCCAAATCTACATTCATTCTTTTGTTAAGCTCACTAATACTTTGCGTTGTGACGATAGAAATCAACATTAAAACAATAATTGAAACTGTAAGTAATAATTTGTTTTTCAATGAAACATTTTTTAAAAATTGCATAGATAATTCCTCCTCTTTATATTTTATAGGTCAAAAAAAAATAACCTATTTCAAAAGAAATAGGTTATTAAAGATAAAAAAATAATAAATCCCAATAACTACTAATCTTTTGCAACCCAGCCATCATAGCGTTATCTGCCTTAGACCTGTAGCTTTGCGTCTCTACCTTTCAGTAGATTTGCCCTTATTTCTCCTCAAATTAACATAATAGTAAAAAATAATCAATACAGCTTCCAAAATTACTATTTAGTCCATGCTCTTATTTTACTACTTATGTACAAACAATGAAATAATTACTATGTAAAAATATTCTTCTTTATTGTAAAAAGTCCTGACAAAAAATAAGCAGCGACAACGTAAACATACGTTATTGCTGCTTAAATTTCTGATAAACACTTACCCCTAAATGTTTATTCAATTATGCAAGTTGTGTTACGAGTAAGACAGCTGGAATAAAGGATAATGCAAAAACGCACATATACCATACAGAAGTACGGCGTAATGAAAAACGAACTTTTTTACGTTCTGCATAAAAAATGTCTAACATAACAGCAACTATTAATGGAATACTAATGCAAGAAATAGCAATTAAAATAAAATCAAAAAATATCATAAAAAGCACCCCTCTATTCATGAACATTTCTTTTCCCTTTGTGACAACTTTGTGTCAATTTCATTGTACACAATTCCGTCACATTTATCAACTGTTCAAAGAAAATAATGGTGATTTTACAATTTATTTTTTATTGCTTTTATTGTTATTATGTACTTCATCCAATACAAACAAAGGCGGGACGCTTACTGTAGGTAAGCATCCGACCACAATTCGCTTTAACAATTTAATACTTAATCTCTATATTTATATGTTAAACCTTTTAAAAAGTTTCTCACAAAGCGATCGCCACATTCTTTGTAATTACGATGACTAGGATTTCTTAAAATCGCACCTAACTCACCTTTCGATACTGTTACGCCACCTTCATATAAAATATCAAGCATATCTTCCGTTGTTAAAGCCATTGCAATTTTCACTTTTTTCAAAAGCATATTATTTGGGCTTTCTTTCCCTGTAACCGGTGGTGGCCCTTCCTGTTGACCTTGTTTTGATTGTTGAGGGCCACGTTTAAAAGTAATTAAACCATTTAAAAATGCCTCTACCATTTTGTTATTACATTTAATGTAATTCTCTGGGATATCTTCTTCATCTTCTTTAATTTTGATAAGCATGTTTAATACATCCTCTTTAGTGTATTTCATGCCACCAAGCTTAAAAATTTCTACCATATCCGTATTTTTAATATCTAGTGCATATCGTAAACGAATCAAAATATCATTATTCGTCATAGCAAAACCTCCTTGATTTCCTTGCAAAATCTGAATTTATAAGAGCCAGGCTTTATTATAACAGAGTAAATTGTATTTTTAGCTAGCTTTGCAATTATTCCTCGCCTATAGTATGTAGATTGCACATTTCCTTGTTTTTAAATGTATGAAAATCAAACTGCCGACCATTCTAATAGCACAAGGAGGTGAGAAAAATGGCTAATAAAAATCGAAGTTCCAATAAACTTCAAGTTCCTGGTGTACAAGAAGCTGTTAATCAAATGAAATATGAAATCGCACAAGAATTCGGCGTACAACTTGGGCCAGATGCTTCTTCTCGCGCGAACGGTTCCGTAGGTGGAGAAATCACGAAACGACTTGTAGAAATGGCTGAAAAAAGACAAAAATAAATAAAAGGTGCCAGGCACTAAAACAATTCAGAATTGTTTTAGTACCTGGCACTTACTTTCTTGCTCCTTTTATCATAACGAAGATAAATACTAATAAAAGAATAAGTAATGCACCTATAATTACGTATCCGACCATACTTGTTATTCCCAAAACACTAATACTCCTTCCATACATAAAGTGGAACAAAAAATTTACCAATATAGAACCGCTATATTCCACTTTAGTTTACCTATTAAAAATACCCTTCTACTTCTACTTCTTCAACTAAACTGCTCTATTAGTATAATAAATTTAACAACTAGAGCTTTCTATTCATTCACAGTAATTTCATTTTTTCCGATAAACACAATTTATAAACTTTTATTTTTAGATTGTGGCTCTCATTTTCAATTCCACACCTTTAGATACTACGCTTTTCCTTAAAGTACAGCACACCAAACAAACCAATGATGGAGAAAAGAACTGGCACTATAAAACCATAGTAGTAGCCATCATCTACATAACCTGAAACAGATTGAAAATGATCTAATAAATAACCAAAAATAATGGGCAACAAAACGGCACTTAAAAAGCCTCCTGTATTGGCAAATCCCGAAACTACACCAGCTTCGTGTAAAGAGAATGATTGCCGTACAGCCGCAAATGTTAATGCACTTGCTCCATACCCAAAGCCGATGATAAAAAATAGTACCAACAGCAAGAAAAAAGCTGGATGTCCATTGCATATAAGAAACGTAAACCAACTAAGTAAAACAATACTATGCACGACAATATATGGCCTTTTAATCGTATCTAGCCTGCTAGCCAGCCAACTAGTTAGAGGAGCTCCGATTAGTGCCCCAATAAGACCAACCATAATCAATTGGCTTGCATCCGAACGTGTCATTTCATATAAACTCATTCCGTATGGTACAGCCCAGGAACTAATAAATCCTACATAACCTCCTACTACACCAAAATGGCAAAAAAATAGAGCCCATGCTTGGGGATTGGTAAATATTCTTTTCAGTAATACGGATGTTTTATCACGTTGTTCTTCATCGGTTACAAAAATTTGCTCGTTGATAAAGCGTGTTTTAGGCTTTTTTACAAGTACAAAATAAAGGACTAGGCCACACAGGGTCAATAGTAGTCCTGCGCTACAAAAGGCCATCCTCCAACCTAGTAAATCAATCCACGTGGAGAAGGGGACTGTCGCCAATAAAAACCCTAGACTTCCAGTCATACCTGCCAGACCAATTAAACGTACAAACTCCTTGCGATGAAACCATTGTGCCAAAATAAGCACCATATTAACCCAAATTGTTGCATCCCCTACTCCAGTCAATATTCTCGAAAAAAATAGCATAAGTGCATGTGTACTAAGACTATAAATGATTGTACCGATCCCTGTAAGTGTCGCCCCTAAAATTAAAAAAGCATTTGGGCCGTAACGATCAGCCAAAATCCCCATTGGTACTTGTAAGCTTGTGTATACAAAAAATTGGATACTTGTTAATAAGCCAATCGTTGCTGCCGTGACCTGAAAATCACTCATTAATTGATCTGTAATTAATCCTGGCGCTGTGCGTTGGCTCGCCATTAACAAATAAGTTAACAATACAACAACAAATACTACCCATCTGTATTTGCTATTTTGTTTGTCCATGGATATCTACCCCTATTAGCTTTTACTAGAATATATGAAAGAGTGCCAGACACTAAAACAATTTTGAATTGTTTTAGTGTCTGGCACCGATTTCTCTATATTTTTAAGCTGACAAGGTTGCCTGCTTCTTGCACTAATTTATCCATTGTACTTAATTCGTCATCGCTAATTTCAACTAGCTCCTCAAACATTTCCACAGATTCACGTGAAATGAACGAAATGTCTCTCATTGCCACCATGATTTGCTGAGAGCTTGAAGATAATTCTTCTGTACTTGCAGATGAATTGGCATTATTTTCAGCAATAATTTTTGTCGTTTCTACAATTCTTTCGAACATCGTACCAATTTCTAAAATGGTAGTATTCGTTTGTGCAAACTCTTCTGTTCCTTGCTTCATGGATGTAACCACTCGATCCGTCTCTTCTTGAATATTTTTTACGATATTCGATACTTCAGCAGCGGACTGTTGCGATTGTTCTGCTAATTTCCGAACTTCATCCGCAACGACAGCAAACCCTTTTCCATGTTCACCTGCACGAGCTGCTTCAATAGCTGCGTTCAATGCTAATAAATTGATTTGCTCTGAAATCCCTGTAATTACTTTGACAATCTTGCCAATCTCATGTGATTTTTCTCCAAGGATATTGATTGCATCAAAAGTTGTATTAATCGTTTGATCAAATTGCTCCATTTTCACCATCGAATCTTTTAGCTTTTCGTTACCTTCTTGCGTCAATTCTAACGTCGTATTCGATTGTTCTGAAATTTGGTTTGATCTTATAGACAGTTCTTCGATAGCCACTGTGATGTCTTCAATCGAAGTTGAACTTTCCTCAGTAGCTACTAATTGTTTTTTTAACCCTTTTCCTACCTCATCAATGGCTGCTCTAACGATATCAGCCTTCTCCGCTGCATACTCTCCATGTTCAACAAGATTTTGACCTTTTTCATTTATATTTTTTTCGTATAGATGAAATTGCTCTTTTAATTGACTTGCAGATAATTCCTCTGCCCCGTTTGTCACTTCACTCTGACTATCAGCCTGACGTTTAAGCGAAAAATATCGGTAAGCAAAATACAAGGACGTGCATAATAAAAATACTATAATCACTAGCATAATAGCATCCATGATATAAAAATCTCCTATTCTCTCTACCTATGATGTTTTATAACTCTTTTACAATAATATAAATTCCATCAGCTACAGTCGCTGGGATATCGTTTAAATGCTCATTGCTTTCGTATTTATGAACAATGAAATCCCCTTCAACATTTACATACTTTTCAAATCCATGATACTTCTGTAACAAGCTCATTGACTTCGGATTTGTTGCTTCAGCTAACACCAGTCTTAACCCTTCTTCAGATGCTTTTTGAACTAAAATATCACCTAACGTTTGTACAATTTCATGGCGATTGTGCTCAGCGATGACACCTAATAAAAATAAATGCAGCACTTCATTGTCTTCCATTTCTTTTCCATAACGTTGTTTATAGTCATTTAAGAAACGAACATCGATATCCTCTAATACATCCATCACTATATTCATATCAGAAAACGTGCCACTAAAAATAGGACCTTCATGTATTTCCAGCGCGTTTGTATCTCCAACTAAAGCGCCTACTACATTACGTTCTGCATCGAGCGCAACAACACAGTATCCTTGATGCACATTGTCTTCAATGTATTCTTTCGTGAATTGGTAGAAATCATCATAAGGTAATTTTAAGGAGTACCCGATTATCGGTTCTTGCACCCATTTACCGGCTACATCTACTCCAACAAATGTTTTTGCTAAACATGTTGCCGCTTTTTCAATTAAATCTGGTTGGTCTTTTGTAATGATTTCATATGTATATACATCTTGTAATGTTGGCATCATAAATTCCTCCAAATATGCTTCTAGTGATTTAAAAACTATCGTGTTGCTAATTGTGATACATTGTCAACTACTGTTCCTGGGAAATTCACTCCCTCTAAAGCATTTCTCACTTGCACATAGGCAATTTTAGAGGCTGGATTGACAATATAGATATCTTTGAAACCAAGTGATGCGTAAAACATTAATGTTTGCCCTAGCTCCGCTGAAACTTTAGATGGAACAGGTGATTGATACGTTGCATCAACTACAAAGGTATAGGATTTTTTTGGTACTTTCGCCACTGTCTCTTCCAAATCTTTTATATATTCCTCTACAAGTTCTGCTTTAATAAATCCTTGAACTTGAATGTGTACTTCTTTTTTTGCTTCATAAATCGCCATATTATATTTCGGTTTATCAACGACTAACATTTTTAATCTCCTTTTTCATATAGTTTTTTTACTATCCTATACTAACAAGACTTTATTAACGCTATAGTTCTTTAATTTGTCCCCTTTTAGGAAAATAAAAACTACCCTTATTATAAAAATTAAGGATAGCCAAATAATCGTTTATTATTTTGGCAACCCGACTATCATAATCCCTATAGGATTTTAGACTCGTAGCTTTGCGTCCTTACCTTTCAGTAAGTTTGCCTTTTCATTTTCTTAAAATAATACTAACATTATTACAATTTTACATTATAAATTACATGTCAATTTTTGTCGACACTAGTAGTATTATCTAAAGAATATTAGGTAAATATAAGTAATATTAAGATACTACGTAGTAAGAATGTAGTACGTGCCAGTCACTCAAACAATTTAGAATTGTTTGAGTGACTGGCACCTATTCAAATTGATTGAGCAATTCGCGTACTTCATCCGTTGTCTTTGTATTCATTAACTGATTTCTTAATTCACTTGCCCCGCGGAATCCTTTAACATAGATTTTGAAAAAGCGATGTAGCGCAGTAACTGAACGTGGTAGCTCCTCAGCATATTGATCTTGAAGATCAAGCTGTAATCTTAAAAGATCAAGATATTCTTTACTACTATGTTCCTTTGGCTCTTTTTCAAAAGCAAATGGGTTTTTAAAAATACCTCGTCCAATCATCACGCCATCCACACCATATTGTTCAACTAGCTTCATACCTGTTGCACGGTCAGGGATGTCACCATTGATTGTTAATAGCGTATTTGGTGCAATTTGATCTCGTAATTTTTTAATTTCCGGAATTAGCTCCCAGTGTGCTTCTACTTGGCTCATTTCTTTTCTCGTACGCAGATGGATTGATAAGTTGGCGATATCTTGTTTTAAAATATGTGTAAGCCATTCCTGCCACTCATCCACTTCTGTGAAGCCAAGTCTTGTTTTCACACTGACAGGCAGTCCACCCGCTTTCGCTGCTTGAATAAGTTCCGCAGCAACATCAGGACGTAAAATAAGACCGCTTCCCTTGCCTCGTGAAGCCACATTCGGTACAGGACAGCCCATATTAATATCAACACCTTTAAAACCAAGCTCCGCCATACCAATACTCATTTGTCTAAAATATTCAGGATTATCTCCCCATATATGAGCAACCATAGGCTGTTCATCTTCAGTAAAAAGCAAACGTCCTCGCACACTTTTCTGACCCTCTGGATGACAATAGCTATCTGAATTTGTAAACTCGGTAAAAAATACATCTGGTCTACCTGCTTTACTTACGACATGACGAAACACAACATCCGTCACATCTTCCATTGGAGCAAGTACAAAAAATGGTCGCGGTAAATCCCGCCAAAAATTATTCGTCATATTTTACTTCAAACCCTCTCATTATAGGATATTCGGTTATTCACTTATCCCCTAAAACTTCATTGCTTCTACTTCTAAAAACGACTCGTCCTTAACACCGTAATGCTAGTTTCAGCAATAAAGTCATTATTATAGTATAACCTAGCTTTTGTTATTTATCTTCATACAGTTCCTACTTTAATTAGATTTCTAACTTCTAAAATCAGGAAATACTATGCACTAGCAGCTCGTGTTAAAAAGCGAAAAGGCAGTCCTAGCTAACGGTACAATATCATAAACTTCGTGATATCAAACTCATCATCTTGAACTGCCTACTAATTATTATTTAGCTTCTATACTGTCATCTTTGTTGTAATTGTACTTTGAAGGGTCTACTGGCGTATAACCTGTTGGTTTATAAAATCGCAGTAAATCACCATTCACTACTTTGTCAGATAAGCCTAATTTAAAATCTACTTCTTTTTTAATAGCTTGTGCTGCCTCTAGTTGACTATCATCTAGTAGTAATCCAGTTTTATTATCATAAAATTTTTCATTAATTGAATAAATCTCTGGACTCACAAAATCGCCATTTCTAAATGGCACAATTTCATTATGCTCATCTGATAATAAATCTGAACCGAATTGAATAAAGTTTTGCGTATCAATTCCTAGTAAATGTAAAAGTGTTGGCAGCAAGTCTGTTTGACCACCATACGTATGGTTGATACCACCTTGCATACCTGGAACATGAATAAATAATGGGACACGTTGTAAATTAGCACTTTCATATGGTGTAATTTCTTTCCCCAAAACTTGTTCCATTGCTGCATTATGATTGTCTGAAATACCATAATGGTCACCATAAAGAACAATCATTGAATTATCATATAAACCTGATTCTTTTAGTTGATTAAACATTTGTTCAATTGCTTCGTCGGCATAGCGTGCTGTTTGGAAATAATTATCTACACTTGCATCGCCTGTATTCGCTTTATCGATTGTTACTAAGTCTTGATTCATTTTATATGGATAATGGTTCCCTACCGTAATTAATTTAGTATAAAACGGTTGTGGTAAAGAATTTAAAAAGCTTTGCGATTGTTCAAAGAACGGTTTATCTAACAAACCATATTCAGCCATGTTATCTGAAGAGGCTGTGTCATAATAACTTGCATCATAAAACTTATCAAATCCAAATGATTTATATATAACATTTCGGTTCCAGAAGCTTCCGTTGTTACCGTGGAAGACAGCCGATGTATAACCATAATCTTTTAAAATACTTGGTGCTGCTTGATACGTATTTTGTGCTTTTGTAATATAGGCAGAACCTTGTGGTAATCCGAATAAAGAGTTTTCTAACATAAATTCTGCATCAGACGTTTTACCTTGACCTGTTTGATGGAAGAAATTATCGAAATACAATGTATGATTATCTTTTGCTAATGAATTTAAAAATGGTGTAACTTCTTGACCGTTTAATTTATAGTCGATTAGGAAGTTTTGGAATGATTCTAAGTGTAAATAAATTACGTTCATTCCTTTTGCTGCACCAAAATATTTTGCATTCGGATTAGCGTAGTTCGATTTTGTATAGTTAATTACTTCGGTAATATCACTACTATCAGCCAACGCTCTTTGTGAGGAAGCTTTCATCGTTTCTACTGAGTCATAAATCGTATAGTTATACATACCTAAATATTTCACAATATAGTTTCTATCAAACCCTCGCGTTAATAGTTGAGGGCGACTAGCCTCAGCTAATCCTAAATTGACAACTGATACGATTAATGCAAAAGCAATAATCGTCATTGCTTTTTTATATCCAAATGATTTTGTTTCTTTTGGAACTTTGCTTGAGAATCGTAAATAAAACATGACAACGACATCCACAAAGAACAAAATATCATAAGGTTTTAATAATGAAAGAATACTACCACCTAAATCGCCAAAGTTTTGCGTTTGGAAAATGGTCGGTAATGTAATAAAATCACTAAAAAATCTGTAATACACTACATTAGCATATAAAAGAATTGACATCAGCGTGTAAATAACAAGCAGTAATGTATATTTTTTCTTTCCTCTAATTAAAAAAGCAATCCCTAAAAATAGCATTGCTGAACCTAGTGGATTTAAGAGTAAAAGGAAATGTTGAAGTGCTCCTTCTACACCTAAATCAAATTGTGCTGTTTGCGTGATGTATGTTTTCATCCATAACATGACTACAGCTACTATATATATCCCTAAAAAGCTGTTTAATAAGTCACTTTTTTTACTTATTAGACTTTTCATTTCTGCACCTACCTATTACTTATTAATTGAAATCTAGTGTTAGATTGTTCGTATAAATTTCGGAAAATTATTACTTCACTATAGCTTTTTTTCGGTAGCTAATGTATAATACTCCCGTTTCCACACTTCTGTCAAGTTGTAGACGATATTGCAAGAGAATAAGTTTCGTTTCTCACTACTGCTGCTATGCTTGCCATAAAAACATCCTACAAACATTAGTTTTACTAACCTTTGACAATACATTTATTTGTGAAAAGATTTATCCTAAAAGAAATCGATCGTAACATACCTATAACGAGCAAAAAGAAGAACGAATTCCGGCAAAATTGGAATTCGTTCTTGTCTTATTTTATTGATAACGTCTAGCATCTTTTATACTTGTGTTTCGACGTTGCTTTCTTGTATTTTTTCACTAAGCTGATGTTCAATGTTTTCCGTTTTTTTCGACCAATAAGTGGCAAGAATCGGACCAGAAATATTATGCCACACAGCACCAAGAACACTCGGTAAGGCAGCTAACGGACCAAAATGGGCAGTGGCTAATGCTACCCCAAGACCAGAGTTTTGCATCCCCACTTCAATGGAAATCGCTCTCCGATTACTTTCATCAAGTCCTAATAGTAGCGCTGTTAAATAGCCAAGCAGCAGTCCAAATGCATTATGAAGCATTACTGCCGTAAAAATAATAAATCCTGCCGATGCTATGCTATCAACATTGCCAGCAACAACTGCAGAGACAATAATGATAATAGCCACTACTGAGATAAGAGGAATGACGTTAATGCTCTTTTCTACAATCTGTGGGGCAAATTTCCGAATAACAATCCCCAAAATAATCGGCAAAATAATCACTTGAATAATAGAAGTAAACATTGCCATTGGATCGACCGGCATCCATTTACCTGCAAGTAATAGAAGTATGAATGGTGTGGCAATTGGCGCTAATAACGTTGAAAAGGAAGTCATCGTAATGGATAATGGGACATTGCCCTTCGCTAAATACACCATGACGTTCGAAGCAGTACCCCCTGGAACTGAACCGAGAAGAACAAGCCCTGCCGCTAATTCTGCGGGTAAGTTCATGATATAGGCAATGGAAAAAGCAGTCAGCGGCATAATAAGATATTGAGCACAAACACCAATAATAACGGGCACTGGATTCGTTAAAATTAATTTGAAATCAACCGCTTTCAACGATAGTCCCATACCAAACATAACGATGCCGAGCAATATTGTAATATAGCCCCCAAATAGTAAAAATGGGTCGGGAATGATAAAAGCAATAACAGCTATGCAGATGACCCATAGCGCAAAGTATTTTCCAGCTATCGTACTAATCGCTTCTAATATTTTCATATTCCCACTCCCTATTTCTTTATTTTTAATATTTTATTTGGATTCAACAGTGCATCCGGATCAAGCGCTTGTTTAATCTTTTCCATCACAAGCAGTGCTTTCCCATGTTCTTTCTCTTGGTATTTCTGTTTCCCTATACCGACACCATGCTCTCCTGTACAAGTTCCCCCTCGTTCAAGCGCATACATAACAATTAATTCATTAAATTCATCCGCCTTTGCTATGTCATTAGCATCCTGCATATCAATCATTAAAAGAACATGGAAATTGCCATCACCGACATGTCCAACAATCCCCCCTGTAAGGGCAAACATATTCAGTGTTTTTCTCGCATGTTCAATAGCCCCTGCTAACTCAGAAATCGGTAAACAAACATCTGTCACCATCAGTTTTTTTCCTGGATGTCCATGGACATAGGCGTAAGCTAAATTATGGCGAGCTTCCCATAGCTGATTTCGCGCTGCATTGTCAGTCTCAAAAACTATATTTTGACAATTATGCTCTGCTACAATTTCTTTCATAAAATCAACGTCTTGCTTTAAACCAGCTTCATTTCCATGAAACTCTAAAAATAACGTTGGTTGCTCCTCATAAGCTGTTTTACTATGCAAGTTCACTTGTTTCATAGAAGGTTCATCAACCAGTTCGACTCTTGCGATTGGAATTCCGGCCTGTAAAATACTAACGACTGCTTCGACTGCATCATTGACTGTTTTGAAAGATGCTCGAGCAGCCATTACATATTCAGGAAGTCCATAAACTTTTAGCGTCAATTCCGTAAAGCAACCGAGCGTTCCTTCAGACCCTACAAAAAGACCGTTCAAATGAAAGCCAGATGAAGATTTTTCCGCTAAATTACCGGTATGAATAACCGTACCATCTGACAGCACAACTTCTAAATCTCGAACTTGATCGCGCATTACTCCATATTTAACAGACGTTGTGCCACTCGCATTTGTCGCGGCCATTCCACCTAGTGTTGCATCTGCCCCAGGGTCCACTGAAAAAAACAAACCGTATTTTTTTAACTCTTTATTTAACTGCGAACGCGTTACCCCTGGTTGAACTTTTACGAGAAAGTCCTTCTCCCTCACTTCTACTATGTTGTTCATGTCTGAAAAATCAATGGTAATCCCTTGTTCATAAGGAATTACATGTCCTTCCAAGCTTGTTCCTCTGCCAAATGGGACAATTGGAACTTTATATTGATTTGCAATAGTTAGTATGTGACTCACTTGTTCAGTTGTTGTTGGAAACACAACGATATCCGGCAAACTAGCTTGATGATAAGATTCATCACTACTATGTTGTTCTAAAATTGTTTGATTGATCGTTACTTGGCTTTCTGACAGAACACCTTGTAGCGCGCTCACCAATTGTTCATTTGTTACACTTGCCATCATTTTATTCTCCCCTTTTTTTCTCCCATTTTCCCAAAGTCATGAATGATAAATGAATAGGTTATACCAATATTCATAAATATTATAATTGGTCCAACCATTTTTATTATACTTAATATTCAGAAAATATCAATAATTAATAATTTTCTTTCATTGCTAACGAAGTGGGAATTCTGTATGATTAAAGCGTTTATACTTTTACTATGTAATTGAGGGGAAGGACATAGGAAATGCTGCAACCAAAGAAAAAAGCTTATCAAGTTATTGTAGATCAAATACAGGAATATTTTTTAAATGGAGAATTACAGCCTGGAGAAAAACTACCGACGGAAAGAGAATTAGCGAGTCGCTTTAATGTAAGTCGAACATCGGTTAGAGAGGCACTGCGAAAGCTTGAAATAAAAGGAATTATAGACATTAAACAAGGCAGTGGCAGTTTTCTGAAATCACCTGAATGCCATTCATTAGGACAAGAGCTTTCCTCTACCATTTTAAAAACAGAAAAAAAACTTATTTATGAAATGCTAGAGCTTCGCCAAACACTTGAAGTAGAATGTGCCTTTTTAGCTTCACAACGAGCCACTTCTGAAGATTTAGAACGAATTGGGCAAGCATTGGAAATGATGAATCAAGTAAAACATGACGTGGAACTAGGCATTCAAGCTGATTTAAGCTTCCATATTAATATCGTTCTCGCTGCTCATAATTCAATCTTCTCGCAATTATTTCAAACCCTTAGCGAACATATGCAAGATACAATCCGTGTGACCCGAACACAGCGCTTGAAAGACTTAGACCGTACGCAAGAAACTATAGATGAACATAAAGAAATTTACTTGGCCATCGCAGCCGGTGATGCCACGCAAGCCAAACAACTAATGGAAAAGCATATTAAGCAAATCCGAAGAGAATTGACTGCCTCCCTTTTCAATCATATTGGCGAACAACATAAATAAACTGCATCTACTCAATAAAAAAGCCACGGATTGATATTAAATCCTTGGCTTTTTTGACAAAAACTAAAAATACATAAATCAGTAGATCTTATTTATATTTCATACAAAAAAAACGAATCCCATTAATAAGAATTCGTTTTTGATAAAAGATTGTATAAAAACATGTCAGTTCCCTGTCACTCTTATTATCTTTGGGATAACGTCTAAATACGCAATAATGCCCCATTCGGCTTTGGTAAATCATGAACTGTTATCTGATTCATTTTACAAAAATGTTTTAAAAATTGTTGTGCAAGTTCTCGTTCTGTTGGTTCACTTTTCAATGAAACGATATCAAGTAAAATTTGAGCCATCCATAAATTATCAAAATAACGGTATTTACCTGTATTCCATGTCATTTTGTTAGGGTATTTTTTATCTATATAATATTTCCAAAAAAGTAGCTGATTCGATTCCTGTTCTGTAAGTTGGAGTCTGTATTTTGAATGGGCCGGAATATTCCCATCTTCACACAGCTTACCGATAAAATCTTCATTCACCATATAGACACCTAAAATACGTCTGTCTTTTTCAGACATGCCGGAATCTAATGCTGTTAATAGGACAGCGCTATTTTGGTGCATGCGGTTAGGTTTGTTTGGCTTTCCTTTGTTATTACCACTTTTTATAGCGCCTGAAAAAACCTTCCACTCTAACAAAGAACTAGTCTGTTCTTCTGTGTCACATTTAAAAACCATTTGAGATTCTGGGTGCAGTTTATGATGTTTCATCAGTTTTTCGTGTTCTAAGCGAAGTTTTTGGTTTCTTCGTTGCAGTTCTTTTTCTTCTTCCTTCCTCATTTCTTCTTCCTTACGTTCGATTTCCTTTTTTTGTATTATTTTTTCAATTAACTGAGCATCACTTTTATCATGTAATTTTAAGTACTTTCCAAATACATCAGGAAAAACAAACATTTTATTTTCTGTTGCAAAATGTATTTCAATAATGGACTCATTATGTTTAACGATACTACCCATGCCAAAACGCTTATGTGTAACTTTTTTATTAATTAGATTCATTATTCTAGTCCTCCTTATGGAATAAAACCTCGGTTACTATTAGATAGTCAATTAATCATTTAATTCAACTACCTACCTCAAAAAGCCCACATAACTGTTTTAATTTTTTTCTTCGTCTTAATAAGGGATATTAAAAAAACGTATCCAAATTCTATCTGCAAAAAAGGTCAGCGGAATTCGAAATACGATTTAAAAAAACAATTATAAGACTATTATAACATTTTTTTAAAAAATCACAAACTTATTGTTGACAACATATTTTATTATGAGGTAAAATTAAAAATTATTCTCTAAATCCTCATGAAATTAGAGTCTTATAAAAAGTCACAAAGCTTCTGAAAAGCCCCTATAAAATGCAACTGATTTCCGGTGTTAAGATAGGAAATCTTCATAAAATAGATTATATAAGTAGTTCCTTTCCTAGAAAGAACGGATGGAAATCTATGTACTAATCCTATAGGCTGAACATTCTTATTTTCCAATTAAGTTCCATATGAAAAGACCCCAATTTCGCAAAAGTTATTTGCAAAATCAAGGTCTGTATTGAAAATATCTACTTTTTCAAGTTTTATAGGAATGCTGTTAAATTTTTCGAATCAATCAATAATATATGTGTCCCCTGTATATTAAACCAACGCCAACCACGCAACAGCCTATGTGTGGAGGGTATGTGGCAACTCAAAAGATGCCGGTGGGTTTATACAAACTGATTGGTTAAGTTTTCCAATTAATACTCTTAAAGAAAGGCTCCGTTCCTAATGTTCTCTAACCTTTTCTTCATACCTACACTACATTATTATTAGAAGCTAATACTAATCTCAAATCAGTTTGGGTACACGGTTACAAATGAAGTAGAAAACATGCTAATACCTCACTTAATTAGTATTGCATTTTAGAATGATATTAAATACACTTTTCTGATTTTATTATTCATTTTTTTATTCCCGAATAGTTCCACTATTCGGGACCCGTTCATTATATCAGACAATCCCCTTTTTCTATGGTTATGGCCTTAGGAATTCACTAAATAGTCATTAAGAGTAAGTATAAATTTACATATATCGACACTTTACATGGAGTAGGCGATATAATAGGCTATTTTGCTAATTTAGCTCGTTGCTAGGTGTTCTTAGCCTAAATCGTATTGCTAGTGGCTCCATGCCAAACTATTTCATATATGCTTTAAAATTTAGGTATTTGTATTTTATTAACGACCATTCGCTACCAATTAATTGGCATAATCCATTTTATAGAAGTGTCATTTCTCAATTTATTATAAATTATTTAATTCTACTTTATCATATGATTCAATATTCAAATTCGGGTTGAAAATTAAGTACTCTTTTTCCTTTCTTTTTTTTGTTACAGAATAATTTAAGTCATAAGATCGAATAGGATAGCCTGAATAAATATCTTTTATTGCGCTTTCAAAATCATATGTTACAATCCAATTATAATTATTCAATTTTCTAATCTTTTCAGATAATAAAACATGATCGTTATGTTGAAAAAAGTTAGTATATAAATTTTTCCCTTGCTTATAGTATGGTGGATCAAAAAATATAAATAACTTACTAGGATCTTCATGGATAATAACTTCATCTATTAATGCATTAGCATCTAAATTATATAAATCAATACAATCACGTTTACGATTGATTTCTCTTATTTTCTTAATAAGTGTCTTTTTATTAAATCTTGCATCTATTTTATCCTTAGCTGTCTGCTCCATATTACCTATAGGTCCGCCCGTTATGATTCCAGATCTACATGTTCTATTCAAGAAGAAGGTAGCGAACGCCAAATCAATACTATATCCAGAATTTATTAGTTCACTATAAATTTTCTTTTGAACAAGCCACTCATCTATAGTTATCTCAATCTCTTCAATTTTATCTATAAATTTCTCAATATCATTAAGAATTGAATACCAAATAGAATAAATTCCATTATTTAAATCATTTAAAATTACTCTTTCCACTTTTTGGGTTAATAGTAACTCAATTGCAACCCCAGCCCCTCCAGCAAATGGTTCACAATACACCCCTTCCACAACACCATTCAATTCCATGTTATGAGAGACAAACTTATGAAGTTGAGTCTTTCCTCCCGGGTACCTTAATGGAGATTTTGTATATGGCATTTGGATTCCTACCTTTTATATATTAATTAAACCTTACGAGGTTTTATAAAACTCTTCAATCAATGATTTGGGTGCTTTCTTTATATTAATTAAAATAGATTTTAGTGCTTTTTCATATTGTAAATTAAATTCTCGAACTGTCTCTTTATTATTTTCACACCACAACCTAAATGGATTACTTTTCACTGGCCCTTTAATCAACCTTTGAAGCTGCTCATTTTTATAAAACTCTTTAAATTTCTCTCTAACTATTCCTGCTTTATTCGCGTTAGACGATCTATATATATCTACTAATTTAGAAATATTTATTATTTCATTCCCCTTAATCTCTAGTAGCCCAATTATATCATTAGCTATTCTTAAAAATACACTTTTCGTAAAACGATTACTATTCCTCCAAAAATCATCGTCTGAAGGTAAGTTGTATAAAAATTCGAAAACTAGCTGATCTGGAGGTACTTGTGTTGGCAACAAAATAATATTTTTATATTTACCTTTTGCGAATTGTTGATCACCGTCCAAAATAATAATGCTTTCTTTAGAGAACTCTGGAATATTCCTATCATGCAAAGTTAGATATTGTTTACATCCCAAAGTTATATCACTAAGTAGAAGAGATGGCTTTCTTAGTTTGCGATTTGTTACTAAAGCATTAAAAAAGTCACTAGCTTCTTTATCTTCAAAATAAATATTCACTTTAGGTAATTGTACCTCATTCCCAACATCAATTGTCTCTACATTTAGATCTGCATCAATATCTGTCCAAGAAATATCCTCTAATACCTGTAATTTACCATAAGTATCTGTTAAATATATAGTTTTATAGTTTCTTGAATCCTTTTGTTGTAAATCGAAAACCTCTTGTACCATGATTGGCGAATGAGAGGTCATAATTATTTGTAAATTTAATTCTTTAGCCAATTGAGCTAAAATTTTAATTAATTCCTTTTGAGCTGCTGGAAATAATCCTGCATCAGCTTCATCTATTAATAATATTCCCCCCTTATAATTTGAAAATTCCTCTTTCAGTTTTTTAAAAGATAAAATGGCTTGTATTATTTGACCTACGTTATCCTCTCCTGCAGAAATGGCTTCCTTATCATAATTTTCTCCGTGAATAGCTAGCGAAGGTAGAGTTCCTGTAGTAGGTGTTATATTCGTTATTTTGTGTTGAAGAAGGATTTGATTTGAAAGTCTTGTCACGTAGCTTAGATTATCTTTTATATATTGAACATTTTGCTCAATATATTTTTCTCTAGAACTAATGGGTAATAATCGTTTAAGGCTTAAGTAAATAACTGGGTGGGTAATGTTTCTGTCACTATTTCCTCTCAATATGGGACGCGCTTTACTTCGATCTTTTGATTCATTTAAAGTAAGCGATAAATTTTCCTTCAATTTATCTTCTAGTGCATCAAAAATGCTTAATCTTACCTCCATACTTCCTTTCACATCAAATTCCGAAGAAAACCTAAAATGGTCAGAAAAAGGCGATTCAAAACTTTTATCAAATAAACTTTTATACTGTCTTAAATTATCTCTTTCAACAATATCTTCTGAGTAATCTGTTCTAAAACTAAAGACTTGTGCAACAATTCCTAAAATTGTAGATTTTGAAGTTCCATTTTTCCCACTTATTATTGTAATTCTCTCACCTAAATTAATATCTATATTACTTAAACCTCTAAATCTATCTATATTTATGGTTTGAATATAAGTTTTTAAATCTGTTTTTTTAGCCACTATTTACACAGCCCTTTCATTTTTTGGTTTTATAACTTAAAAAAGGAACAAAATAAAAATATTGAACAATAGCTTCCTAATTATCTAATATACTACATTCAAAATATTATTTGTCGAAAATTATAAAACATTGTATTTTTTATGTATTAAAATCCCAATATATTTTTCTTCGCAAAAAAAGCTAACCACTCCTTTTAAAGAGCAATTAGCCATTTGTTGATTTTCAACCTTAATAAAGAAGCGATAAATCAAAAGTACTTTAGTTATTACATCATGCCGAACGTAAGGTGAGAGTATGGTATATTTATATTTGTAAAAATGTTCATTATAACATTTTAATGAATTTTTGTCGTTTTTCACAGGATATCATTAGCAAATGTTAGCACGTTTAGATCTGAAAACATTTCTAAAACACAAAATAAAATTAAACACTTGCTTAAATTAAAATATTTATTACTTCATTAACCATATGGTATAGCCTTCTCACCAAATAATATGCGTCTAATTCTCTACATTGCTATATATCATCAGGAGTCGGTGTTTACACACTCCTCCTTCAACTGACATTTCAAAAAATATTGTGCTATTATTCTTTCCAGCACTTTTCAGATGCCCAATCCCATCTCACAAAAGCGTTTTGTCATCGTTAGAATATTCACTGTCTAAATTATACTAATCAATGCCCCCCTTCTCTTGCACCATCCTATAAAGAGTCCGCACCAATTTATCAAGCCAAAAACCATTAAAATATGCTCGTTTAACAATAGCATCATAGAGCACTGCACATCTATCAGTTAGTTCAACTTCTGAGTCATTGACTTTTTTCATTATCCATAGCGCCACGTCAATGAGTTGAACTCCGGCGTTCTGTGAAGAGTTAATAAACTCGATGTCTCCCGAGAAGGTTTCCATTAATCCTGCTTTTGAATATTCAAACGGATCTGAAGTAACGGTTACTTTACTTGTAAGAGCAAATGCATTTTTAAGTTGTTTATCAAACTCAGTCTGCTCGTCGTGAACTACCCGAGAGATCACTTTCTTATTATCCATTAGTACTTTATGCAATGCATCTACTGACATATTAAAAGTAGCTAAGTTTGCAGATCTGTATTTCGCATTATTTCTATATACATCATCGAACTCATCCGTAATCCCTTCAGATTGTATACGTTTTAATTCTTTACTTAAGATATCTAGTTCTAGAATTTGAATCGGATTAGTAGCTGCATAATCGAAGATTTCGCAAAACAAGTCCTTTTCGTAAATAAACTCATCGTTGTCTAGAGCATGCTCTTTAATATCCTGCATAAGTTCAACAAATTTAGGAACACCTTTTTCACCTATGCTTAACACGTCCCAGAACCTTCGACGATGTTCATTGGTCAGTGTTTTTGCTACAGATAAAGCTGTCATTAACCTAAAGAATTCTATGTTATACATCTCGGAAGGGACAGCCTCATTGTTCTCGGGGTCAAAAACAAGATCTACAAACTTCATTGTTGCAACATGTTCTCTTTCTACCCGAGTAAAAACAAAAGTTACATCTAATTCTTCATAAAGTTCAATTAAACTATCCGCGAGTCTGTTTAGCCGCGTTAATCCTAGCTCGCCTCCGTGTAGTTCATTGAAACCTTCCGTCTGAGCTAATTTTATAATCCTCTTCAGAGTTGAATCCACATCACAAGATGACAACATTACTCCAACCCAATGAAACTTGTCTCCACCACTAAATATTTTCACACCTGAATTTCCAGATTCATCGATGTATGCTGTCAATTGATCCATGAATCGACCTTCCTTCCCAAATATAATGCAAATGTTTTAAGCATACCATAACGTATGATCATGAAAAAAACTAATTGAAGAAACATATAAAAGAATAGGTTTCCACTCCAAATGGACAGAAACCTACTCCAATAGACTATTTCCTAAGCGAAACACAGCACTCTAACATGTACGGAATGTATGTGGCAACACATGAAAAATTGGTGAGTTTATTAAAAATGCTTGGTTAACCTAAGCAAAAACCATTTATTGCATTTTATTGTATAGTACTTGTTTATCTATACAAATAACACCCCTGTTTAAGATTAAAATCAACACTTCTTCCAATATACGTCCAATTCGACAATTATTTCCTCTTTTCCATCACCTGTAATCTTACAATAATCTAAATATGGATAATAATATGGAACTTCTTGATTTGGCGAAATTTGTAAGTACTCTTCCACCACACTTCCATAGAAAGTAAGAATTTGGTCATTTATAGAAAATTCAGATAAAAAATCATATTCCTCAGTTATACCATCATCCATTCCTAATGTTTTTGCTTCTTCAATATAATCAAACTCAATTCCTTCAATTATGGAATAACCCTCAACGTTAACTCCTTCTTTTTTTAGTTTTCTTTCAATTATCTTAGCTGGAATATTTGCCATAATATAACCCCCTAAATGTAATAAGTATATTATAAATTCTCTACTATTTTAAATCTAGTTATTATCTAAAACCGGGTAAGTTCCGTTACTTAAAGTCTTGAACTACAAGAAGCAGCTGCAAAACAGTATCTTGAGTCATTGGGATTTAGTGACGAAGAAAATTTTATTATTTGTCTTGATGATCATGATGTTCCAGCAACGAAACTAAAAATGAATCAAAGACCGAATCTAATGCAACTAATTCGTTTAATAAAAGAAGGGAAAGTTAAAACAGTGGTGGTCTAAATCATGAATGACCTAAAACCCCTATAAAAGAAGAAAGCTTTGTACAGACTTTATTGAAAATGCTCAATAATAAAAAGCATCAGATTCAGAAAGAGTTACAAAAAAACTCAATCTGAAATTAATGCTTAAAAGCAAAAGAAGTTGGATTACGTCGATTTAATTACTGATGATATATCTCAAGAGAAGAGTTAGTCGAGTACCGCAAACTACAGATGATAAAATAAAAGGGACTCCAAAATAAGAAAACTCAACAGTATGAAAAAATAAACGAATGTGAAGATGAAAATTACGCAGTTTCTATCAGCAAAAAGTTGAAAGATATTCTTTCATTAGATAAACTGACACCTCAAACTCTTCATCCATTAATTGAGCGGATTACTTGTACACACGAAGGTAAAATCCATATACACTATATCTTAGTCAATCTCTTAGAAGGGGCATAAAACTTTATACAAAGACAACAAACGATTCGTTAGTTGTCTTTGTATAAAATGAGTTGCGAGACACACTCCACATGTGTAGAGTGCGGGAACATATCAACTGGTTGTATTTCTTGTGTTTTGTATCCGCCATCTTCCAAGATGCGTAGGTCGCGTGCGAGTGTGGCTGGGTTACATGATACGTATACTACGCGTTTAGGACGCTGCTCTAAAATCGTTTGTAAAAGGGCTTCGTCGCATCCTTTACGTGGTGGGTCGACAACTAGGACATCCGCTTCCTTGCCTTCCTTATACCAGCGTGGAATGACTTCCTCTGCTGGGCCTGCCTCGAAGTACGTATTGGTAAAGCCGTTCAGCTCTGCATTGCGTTTTGCATCTTCAATGGCTTGGGGTACGATTTCAACACCCATCACCGCTTTTGCTTTTTGTGCTAGGAATAAAGAGATGGTACCGATGCCGCAATAGGCATCAATGACACGTTCATGTCCTTGTAAATCAGCATAGTCAAGCGCTTGCTTGTAAAGCACTTCGGTTTGCTGCGGATTTACCTGATAGAAAGAACGTGCTGAAATTTCAAAGCGTACATCGCCGATAGCGTCAATAATGATGTCTTTGCCCCAAAGGTTAATCGTTTCATCACCAAAAATAACGTTTGTTTTATCGCTATTGATGTTTTGCATAATGGATGTAACATTTGGTACTAGCTTTATTATGCTCGCTACAGCGGCATCTTTTTGCGGGAATTTTTTCTTTTTCGTCACAAGTACAACCATGACCTCACCTGTTGCACGTGCTGTACGGATTACGACGTGACGTAGCATGCCTTCATGTGATGCCTCATTGTATGGTTGCATGCCGATAGCTGTTAATTCTTTTTTAAGACCAGAAAGAATTGCGTCTGCCTCGCCCGTTTGAATGAGACAGCGATCCATATCGACAATGGTATGGGATTTTGTTTTGTAAAAACCAGCAATCACTTGACCGGCGTCATTTGTGGAAAATGGAATTTGGGCCTTATTACGATATTGCCATGGTTCCTCCATCCCTTTCACTGGTAAAACGGGTGCGTCGATTTTGCCTAGACGTTGCATAACATTACGCACCATATTTTCCTTCCACTTTAACTGACCTTCATACGATAAGTGCTGTAACTGACAGCCCCCACATTGCTTGAAATAATCACAAGGTGCTTCTACTCGATCAGGTGAAGGCTTTAAAATATCCAAGACTTTTGCAAAGCCATAATTTTTTAATGTTTTTAAAACATGGACTTCTGCTGTTTCATTCGGTAAAGCCCCTTGGATAAATAATGGATAGCCTTCGACTTTTGCGACACCATTGCCATCATGTGTTAAATCTTCTATATAAACTGTAAGTTGGTCATTCTTTTTTACGGGTGCTGACATTCGTACATCCTCCATTTCAATCTCCTTATTGTAGCATGTGATAGCGGAGGAAAAAAGAACAAGGCTTGAATTTATCAGGTTGTGCTAATTTTGCTAAAAAAGAGCCGCTATTCGCGACTCTCTTTCTTATTTTTTCTTACATAATCATCCTTTGGTGCCCACCAAAACATAATGATGATACTAATAATGACGACTATAAACGGCGCATAAAATATTTCGATTTTTTCCATACCTATATCCCCCTATGCATGATGGTCTTCTTTTCCTGTCACGTAATTTTTGTTGAATAGGAATAATTTCAACAATAAATAAAGCGAAGGCAGAAGTAAGCATAATCCTAAAATAAAGACGATGACTAATGCAATGGCCATTTGCGTGCTTGTGAAGCTATCGTAAATTGTTAAATACGGATACAGTAAATATGGATATTGTGCGATGCCATAGGCGAAAAATGCTACCGCGAACTGAGCGATTAATAATCCTACTGCAAGACCGTAATTTTTTCGCATCCATAGTAATATCACTGTAATGATAAATAATACGGCAGAAATAGCAAACATCCACCATAAATTAACCATATGCTGATAGCTTTCAGGGTTAATGGATTTCATCTCATACATAATACCAAGTGCACTAATCATTAAAGGTGCTGCCCAAATAAGGGCGTATTTTCGCATTAAATTTGTAGCCTCTACATCAGTTGCTTTATGTGCATACCACGTTAAAAATACTGCAGATATATAAAGAACTGCCGCTATACTTAATACGACAATACTCCAAGCAAATGTACTTGTATATAATGTCCAATAATTCAATACAGGTTGCCCTTCCACAATGTCTACATAACCGCCACCTGCAATAGCAAAGACAACAGAGAGCGAAGCTGGAATCAATAAACCTGATACGCCATATGTCAGCGTGTAACCAATATGTCCGCGTGCCCCGTACGCCTCAAATGCATAATACGACCCTCGAATTGCCAACAACACTAAAGAAATGCTGACTGGAACAAGCAAAATCGTTCCATAATAGAAGGCGGTTTGTGGAAAGAATCCTACAATCCCTACAAAGAAAAATACTAAAAAGACATTTGTTACTTCCCATACAGGCGATAAATAACGCTTAATAATATTAGTTATGACATGATTTTTTCCAATAAGTAAACTGTAAGCATTGAAAAATCCTGCCCCAAAATCAATAGATGCCACCATCACATAACCGAAAAGGAATATCCATAAAACTGAAATTCCTAGCACTTCTAATGTCATATGATGTCACCGCCCTTTTCTGTATGCCGATCTTCAATTTCACGTTCAATCGGATTCTTTTTAAACATACGAACTAATACGACTGTACTTCCTATTCCAAGTACAGTATACACACCTGTGAATAACAGCATCATTAAATCTACATGATCGCTCGTTGTAGCGCCTTCTGGTGTGCGCATAATACCGTATAATATCCACGGTTGACGTCCAACTTCCGCAAGCCACCAACCGGCTTCAATCGCAATAATTGACAGTGGAGCACCTGCTACAATAATCCATCTAAACCATCGTGCATGAATAAAGCGCCAACCTCGTGGTTTCCCTACTACGTAAAGGAAAGACACTAATACCATAAACATGCCGATAAAGACCATAATATTAAAAAGATAGTGTATATAAAGTGGTGGTCTGTCTTCCTCCGCATATTGATCTAAACCAATAACTTCTGCATTTGGATTATTGCGTGCTAGTATACTTAAAGCATAAGGAACCTTGATGGCATACTTAACTTCCTCGCCATCCAATACACCGAATAAAACCAATGAAGCTTTATCTGTTGTTTCAAAATGCCATTCAGCCGCTGCTAATTTTTCTGGTTGGTATTCCGCTAAGTATTTACCTGAGAAATCGCCTATAATTGCTGCTGCAATTGATGAAACTAAACCGATTTTCATCAGTAAAAATAGAGACTTTTTATGGTAAACATGATCTGAGCCTTTGAGCATACGGTAGCCTGCAATGGCTGCCAAGACGAATGCTGATGTCATATAGGCTGTAACGAGAACATGCGCAACTTTTGTTGGCATAGCCGGGTTAAACATTGCTAGAAATGGTTGAATATTCACAAGCTGTCCGTCCACAATATCAAAACCTTGAGGTGCGTTCATAAAGGCATTTACCATTGTGATAAAGACAGCTGACATGGATGCACCAACTGCAACAGGTATTAGGAGTAACATATGCTTTTTCTGGCTATCAAAGCGATCCCATGTATATAAATAAATTCCTAAGAAAATGGCTTCAAAGAAAAATGCAAAGGTTTCCATAAAGAGCGGTAATGCTATCGTTTGCCCTGCAAGTTGCATAAAATTTGGCCATAGTAACGATAATTGCAATCCAATAGCTGTTCCTGTTACGACTCCTACAGCAACGGTAATGACGAAACCTCGTGCCCAACGTCGCGCCATCAAAATATAATGTTCATCATTCTTTTTATATCCAGTCCATTGTGCGATCATGATCATTAACGGCACACCGACACCAATCGTTGCATAAATGATGTGGAATGATAACGTAAGCTCCGTTAACGCACGACTCCAAAAGACTGCTGATTCATTAATCATCTCATTGCCCTCCTAACTTCCAAATATTCTTCCAAGTATGGAAAGTAGCATGATAATTGCAACACCAAAACTTAACCAAATAAGCTTTTTTTCCTGTGACTTATACAACTGCACCACTTCCTTTCCCTTTCCCATACCCATATTTTCCACTATTCCAACGAAAAAAACCTTTATAATGGTCCGATATTTCGGCCTATTATAAAGGTTTCAAATTTTGTTCAAGTAATATACGCACATTTGCCAAACATTTTTCTTAATTCGTTCACAACCCTTCATTATATGGAAATAAAATACAAAAAGCGTAAATTCATAAAATAAATTTACGCTTTTTGTTAATCTAAATACGGTCTTCCTCACGAATATCTTCAATTGGTACAAAAATTTCAATATGGCGTTTTAAGTTTTCAAAAGTCGCAGGCGCATCTCCACCATATTCACCATCTAAATTTAAATGAACTTCACTATCCGTCGTTACTTTTACGACACTTGCTTTTTTATAAATAACGCGATCATCCTTTAAATGCTCGCCTCGTAAAGCCATTGCTGCAAGTTGAATAAATTCTGGCAAGCTTACTTTTTTTAATACTATTAATGTGAAGTAGCCATCGTTTATGCTCGCATCTGGTGCAAGCTTTTCAAAGCCTCCTACTGAATTCGTTAAGCCACATAAAAACATCATGGCATCGCCATCGAATACTTCACCATCATATTCAATACGCATATGTGATGCCTTAATAGATGGAATCATTTCAACTGCTTTTAAATAGTAGGCAAGCTGTCCAAGCATTGTTTTCATTTTGCTAGGTACTTCGTACGTTAGCTCAGTAATACGTCCTCCAGCAGCAATATTGATGAAATAGCGTTCTCCATTTAACAATCCAACATCAACTGGTAAGGTATCGCCTTTAATAATAATATCAACGGCTTCATCAATATTTCGTGGTATATGGACAGCACGTGCAAAATCGTTCGTTGTCCCCATAGGAATTAGACCAATTTTCGGACGTTTTTCGAATTGGCCTACACCAGAAACAACCTCATTTAACGTCCCATCGCCACCAACTGCTATGATAATATCAAATCCACGTTCTACTGCATTTTTTGCTGCCTCTATTGCATCACCTTCACAAGTTGTTGCGTGACAAGATGTCTCATAGCCTGCTACCTCTAGTTTCTCCAATACTTCTGGTAGATGCTTTTTAAACACTTCTCGCCCAGATGTAGGATTATAAATGATTCTTGCTCGTTTCATAACATACCTTCCTGCTTCATAAGATTCTAATACTTTCAACGAATTTTTCGTTGAAATGTTGCACTACTATTACTACGCCAGTGCAAACACCTCTGGCGCTAACAAAGTGTTTTATTTTTGTAATGCTGCTGTTACATGTTTTCTGAAATCTTCATATACATAAGTCCAATTTGTTTTGTTAGTAATATTGTCTTCACGAATTTCAGCGTAAAGCGATTTTTGTGCTTCCTCAAAATTCGGGTCTTCTTTATCTGGCAACGTCGCTCTTTTGTTCACAACAATATCCTGTAACTCTGGCGCACGTGGTCCCCATTTACCTATCACTTGTCCCGACTCATTTAATAAAATATACATCGGAATCGCGCGTCCACCATTTGTTAAATAACGGTCGATTAAATCTGTATCTGCATCACGGAAAACTGTACGCATATCTAATCCAGCTGCTTCAGCAACACGGCGAATAATTGGATTATTTAGCATTGCATCGCCGCACCAATCTTCTGTAATGGTTAAAATTTTAGGTTGCTTGTCCTTCAGTAACGTTACAAAACCATCGTTTGTTGGCACTTCAAAACCATCATAAATTAGAAAGCTATCTTCTTTTAGCGTCGTCATCTGATCCATATATTGTTGAATTGAAATGGCTTCTTCAAAATATTGTTGCTCAGTTTTCATATACTATCCCCTTTTTAAGTGATGTGATTGTTTCTATTCTATATTTTGCTATGAATACTCTTTTTAGACAACTATTAAGTGCTACTTTTTGTTAGTATGTACAGTCTTTACATTTAAAAAGCCAAGAAAGTGAAGACACTTTCTTGACTCGTTGTAATAGCAAAAAATTAGCGTTTAGCAATTTCTTGTTGTAATAATTTATTAACCATTGGTGGGTTCGCTTGGCCTTTTGTCGCTTTCATAATTTGACCGACTAAGAAGCCAATTGCACGATCCTTACCATTTTTAAAGTCCTCGATTGATTGTGCATTGTTATCTAATACTTCTGTAACAATTGCTAATAAGGCACTCTCATCTGAAATTTGAACTAAACCTTTTGCTTTTACAATGTCTTCAGCTGAACCGCCATTTTCTACTAATTCAGCAAATACTTTTTTACCGATTTTAGAAGAAATTGTACCGTCCGTAATTAACTTCACCATACCAGCAAGGTTTTCTGGTGTTAATGCTGTATCTTTTAAATCTTTTTGTTCAGCATTTAAATAAGCTGAAACATCGCCCATTAACCAGTTAGCTGAAAGTTTTGCATCTGCACCATCAGCTACCATCGCTTCAAAGAAATCCGAAATTTCTTTAGAAATAACAAGCACGCCCGCGTCATAAGGTGTTAAGCCTAATTCTTCAACATAGCGTTTTTTACGAGCATCTGGCAGTTCAGGAATTTCTGATTTAACGCGCTCTAACCATTCATCGTCGATTGACAGACGCACCAAGTCAGGCTCTGGGAAGTAACGATAATCATCTGTTCCTTCTTTCACGCGCATTAAAATTGTTTTACCTGTTTTTTCATCAAAGCGACGCGTTTCTTGATCAATCACGCCACCTGAAAGTAATACGTCCGCTTGGCGTAACTCTTCGTGCTCAATCCCACGACGTACGTAGTTGAATGAGTTCAGGTTTTTAAGCTCTGTTTTTGTACCGAATTCCTCTTGGCCATATGGGCGAATCGAAATGTTGGCATCACAGCGCAGTGAACCTTCTTCCATTTTACAGTCTGAAACATCTGTATATTGGATAATGGATTTTAATTTTTCAAGGTAGGCATACGCTTCATTTGCTGTGCGAATATCTGGCTCAGACACGATTTCTACAAGCGGCGTCCCTTGACGGTTAAAGTCCACAAGTGAGTGGTCACCAGCATGCGTTAGTTTACCAGCATCTTCTTCCATATGAAGACGTGTAATACCGATACGTTTTGTATAACCATCTACTTCAATATCAATCCAACCGTTTTTACCGATTGGCTTATCGAATTGTGAAATTTGATAAGCTTTCGGATTATCTGGATAGAAGTAGTTTTTACGGTCAAATTTTGTTTCTTGTTCGATTTCCATGTTTAATGCAAGTGCTGCACGCATTGCGAAATCTACAACGTTTTTATTTAAGACAGGTAGGACACCAGGGTAGCCTAGGTCGATTACTGTTGTGTTTGTATTTGGTTCAGCACCGAAGTGAGCTGGCGCTGGCGAGAAGATTTTTGAGTTTGTTTTTAACTCAACGTGTACTTCTAAACCAATGACTGTTTCAAAGTTCATGTTATTTTCCCTCCCAAATTTGAGGAACTTCTTTATGGAACGCAGTAGCTTGCTCGAACGCATGCGCTACACGGTAAATTGTTGCTTCATCGAAGTATTTACCGATAATTTGCAAGCCTAATGGTAGACCATTTTCAAAACCACATGGAATTGAAATGGCTGGCACACCTGCTAAGTTCATAGGAATTGTTAAAATATCGTTGGCATACATCGTCATCGGATCATCTACATTTTCACCAATTTTAAATGCTGGTGTTGGTGCAGTAGGCCCAATGATTACATCAAAGTCTTCGAATACTTTGTCGTAGTCTGCTTTGATAAGTGTACGTGCTTGTTGCGCTTTTTTGTAGTAAGCGTCATAAGTACCTGCGCTAAGAGAATATGTTCCTAGCATGATACGACGTTTTACTTCATCACCAAAGCCTTGCGCACGTGTTTCTTTGTAAAGGTCCATTAAATTCGTCACGTTTTCAGCACGGAAGCCGTAACGGATCCCATCGAAACGAGAAAGGTTTGATGAAGCTTCAGAAGAAGATAGGATATAGTAAGCTGCAAGTGCATATTTAGAATGAGGAAGTGATACTTCTTCTACTGTTGCACCTAAGCCTTTTAGTACTTCTAATGCATCCAGTACGGATTGACGTGCTGCTTCGCCAACACCTTCACCTAAAAATTCTTTTGGTACAGCAATACGTAAGCCTTTCACATCGCCAGTTAGTGCTGCTGCGAAGTTTGGTACTTCTACATTTGCTGAAGTTGAATCGTTAGGGTCTAAGCCTGAAATGGCTTCTAATAGAAGCGCATTGTCTTCAACATTACGTGTAATTGGTCCGATTTGGTCTAATGAAGAAGCAAATGCTACTAGTCCAAAACGAGATACACGACCATATGTAGGTTTCATCCCTACGACACCGCAATATGCTGCAGGTTGGCGGATTGAGCCACCTGTATCTGAACCAAGTGAAAATGGCACTTCGCCTGCTGCTACTGCTGCCGCAGATGCACCTGATGAGCCACCTGGTACGTGGTTCAAGTTCCATGGATTTTTTGTTGTTTTATAGTATGAGTTTTCATTTGAAGAACCCATTGCAAACTCATCCATGTTTAATTTTCCGATTGTAATCATGCCCGCTTCGCGTAGCTTATTTACAACAGTTGCATCGTATATTGGCATAAATCCTTCAAGAATTTTAGAAGCACATGTTGTTTCTAAGCCTTCTGTTACGATATTGTCTTTCACGCCAATAGGAAGACCAAAAAGTGGTCCACGTTTTTCAAATGGTACTTTGTCCATTTCAGCTGCTTGTGCAGTTGCTTTTTCTTCGTTTGAAGCAAGGAAAGCTTGTACATCACCGTCAAGCTTTGCCACTCGTTCATATGCTTCTTTTGTTAAGTCAGCGATTGTTAGGTTACCAGCTTTAATATCAGCTTGTAGCTCCTTTGCTGAACGTTCAAATAACGTCATGAGGAATCCTCCTATGTTTTAGTATTACATGATAGCTGGTACTTTTACTTGACCATCTTCTTGTTCTTTTACATTTAACATCATTACATCGCGGTCTAAACCTTTTGTTGCCACGTCTTCACGCATTACGTTTACTAATGGTAAAACGTGTGTTGTTGGTTCAACATTTGTAGTATCTAACTCGTTTAACTGCTCTGCAAAGTCAGTAATTTTCCCAAGTTGCTCAGCAAATTTTTCCGCTTCTTCTTCTGTAATTGCAAGACGTGCTAAATTCGCAACGTGCTTAACCTCTTCTTTTGTTAATTTTGCCATTGTTCACACCTCCGAATACTATCCAATTCATTGTTTTTATCGATAACAATAGGGTTGAATAAAGTTAACCATGCCCATTATCATAACATTTTTCCTACTAAAAATCACAACTTTCACCAAAAATATAGAAACTTTCACTACTATGACAAAGTGTTGTCTTATGATGTCTTCTATTGTTGAAATGGACAACATCATCCATAGCGCATTTCCGTACTTTGAGGCTTATTACATACTATGTCTTGTTCTCATTTCATTAAAAAATAGCCAGCACAAGGCTGACTATTGTTTACTCATACACGTGTACATATGGGTCTTTATCATTCGCTTCTTTCATAATTAAAGCTTCTGGACCATTAACCGATGTAATGCTCACTTCGACATTAATATTATCAAATTGATTGATAAGGACGCCCGTCAAATATTGTGTGAAACCAATAATTTCAGCCGTGCCGAAAAATTGGATTGGAATTTCAATTGAGAGCTTTTGTATTTTTTTATTTTGATAGAAGCCAGTGCCGATGACACTCGTATAGTTAGAAAAATATTTATCAACATCTTGTTTGAAGTTTTTAAAATTATTACTTACATCTCGATAAGCATCATGTGTGTCATCTGTAGGGAACATCACATATTCTTCATCTAGCGCCTGCCAATCGCCAATATCATTTTGCCCTTCTTTGGCAACACCATAAGTAAAATACGTACCTGGAATTATTTCATTGCGCGCTCGCTGTTTAAATAGCCCAACGACAATTGGTACATCTTTTAGTTCATCACGTGTACGCATACGGGAAACGATTTCAGCCGCCATCTTTTTGCCTTGTTCAATAAGAGCAGACTCCGGAATAGGCTCCTCGTAATACTCCCCATATTGTTCTTTCTGATAATAATAAATAGAATTCAAAGCAAGCCCGATTGAAATACCACCTAGTTTCACTTTGTTATCATCCGTTTTCTTTAAGTAGTTTTGCTCGACAATATGGGCTAAATAAACAGGTGCTTTTGTTGCACGTTCTTCTGGCGTCATAGCGTCTGTTGTCGGAGGATTTAAACCATCCTCCGTTTGTGAACTACGCGCTAACCAGGAGCTTACTGTGCTTTCAGCTAAATATTGCCCTTCTTGGAAGTAATAATTTTCTGTGTCAAACTCATTTTGAGAAAGACGCATTAACCCTGTTTCAACTTCCTTCATATCATACTTCGTGTAAATATTTGAAACGACTAATCCACGGCTTGCACTTTCTTTATATGGAATGAGTGTTTTATAAAAAGATTCATCAATCTGTAGACTAGGAATAATCGTTGTTTCCGCTTTTTCCTGTTGCGTTTCCTGTGTAAGCTCTGTCTCCTTCTTATTCGAAGGCACACAGCCGACTAGCATTGCAGCAGCTACAATTGCTGGAATGAGTCGAAATGACTTCATTATGTTAGTACCCCTTTACTAATATCAGATTCGTCTTGTACAAATTATATTTGACGCCACTAATTTTCGGGCGCAAATATTCTTCATGCTTTACTGTTTTCTTGCGTTATGAAACTTTACTTTAAATGATGTTAAGTCAGTTGCTCAATTAGGTCATCTTCGTTCCAAATTTCAATGCCTAGTTGTTGTGCTTTCGTTAGTTTGGAACCTGCATCCGAACCAGCAATAACAAGGTCTGTTTTCTTACTAACACTGCCTGTGACAATTCCACCTAACTCTTCTATTTTCGCCTTTGCATCGTTCCGTGTCAATTGCTCAAGTTTACCAGTTAATACAATTGTTTTCCCTGCAAATGGATTGTCTCCTACGATTACTTCCACCTTTTTGCCTTTATATGTCATATTGACACCCGCTTCAGCAAGTCGTTTAATAACAGCACGGGCATCTTCATTAGCAAAATACTCAACGAGTGACGAGGCCATTTTATCGCCAATTTCATGAATCGCAACAAGTTGTTCTTCAGATGCAGCCATCACCGCCTCCATCGTCTCAAATTCCTCTGACACGATTTTCGCTGCCTTCTCTCCAACATGTCGTATTCCTAACCCAATCAATAGACGTTCCATCGAATTGTCCTTAGATGCTTGAATAGCTTTCACTAGGTTGGTAGCTGATTTCTCACCCATTCGTTCCAACTCTACTAATTGCTCCACTGTTAACTGATATAGATCGGATACATCATGAATTAAATCAGCGCGCAACAGTTGCTCGACAACCTTCTCTCCAAGCCCATCAATATTCATGGCGTTACGGGAGACAAAGTACTTGATGCTCTCTGCAATTTGGGCAAAACAAGCTGGATTCACACAGCGTAAGGCAACCTCCCCCTCAATTCGAATCAGCTCACTATCACATACCGGGCAATTTGGCGGCATTTCGTAAGGAGTTGAATCTTCTGGACGTTGCTCTAATAATACCCCGACTACTTGAGGAATAATATCCCCAGCTTTTCGGATAATGACGGTATCTCCAATGCGAATATCCTTCTCGCGAATTAAATCTTCATTGTGTAGAGAGGCGCGTTGCACTGTAGTTCCAGCTACCAGTACCGGTGCTAAAATCGCAGTTGGTGTGACAACGCCAGTGCGCCCTACTGTTAAATCAATATCAAGTAATGTTGTGACAACTTCTTCAGCGGGGAATTTGTAGGCAATTGCCCATCTTGGACTTTTTGCCGTATAGCCGAGTTCATCCTGCTGTGCAAAACGGTCGACTTTGATAACAATACCATCAATTTCATAGGCTAAATTCGGTCTGTTTTCTGTCCAATATTCAATAAAGGACAATACTTCCTCAATGGACGCGCAACGTTGACGCTCCTTATTTGAAGGGAAGCCGATTCCTTCTAAATAATCTAGCATTTCGCCATGTCCATCAATTCCGTACGCCTCACCATCTCCCCCAATTGCATAGATAAAGGTTGATAATTGACGACTTGCGGCAATTTTAGGATCTAATTGACGCAATGAGCCAGCAGCGGCATTGCGAGGATTTGCAAATAATTCTTCGCCATTTTCTGCTCGCTGGGCATTCAATTTTTCAAATGATTTTTTAGGCATATAGGCTTCGCCACGTACTTCAATCGTAATTGGTTCTTTTAAGCGCAGTGGCACAGCACGAATCGTTTTTAAATTCGCTGTTATATCTTCTCCTACAACGCCATCACCGCGTGTAGCTCCTTGTACAAAAACACCATTCTCATATTTTAATGAAATAGCAAGACCATCTATTTTTAATTCGCAAACATAAGAAAAGTGATCGCCGATTGCTTGACGAATTTTACGGTCAAACTCTTGTAAGTCCGCTTCATTAAATGCGTTTGACAGACTTAGCATCGGATAATCATGCGTCACTTTCTTAAATCCTTCTACGATTGCACCGCCTACACGTTGTGTTGGTGAATCAGGATAAATAAGTGAAGGATTTGCCTCTTCTAATGCAATGAGTTCATGTAATAGCTGGTCATATACACTATCTGCAACTAGAGGGTTATCTAGCACGTAATACGCATGCCCATATTCATGCAATAATTTATTTAACTCCGCTATGCGCTGTTCAATTTCATTCATTTAAGTTCCTCCGCTTACGCTTTTTCAATAGGTGCAAATTGCGCCAATAGTCGCTTAATACCGATTGGTTGTGGAAATGCGATATCAAGTTCTGTACTATCACCTTCACCTTTTACGCTAACAACCATACCTGTTCCCCATTTTTTATGAATCGCTTTATCCCCAGCCTTCCAACCGAATTGGTCGCCTCCAGTTGCTTGCAGGCGTGCAGTTGCTGGTTGTGTATGCTGTTGCGCGCCAAGTGTGCGTTTTGAATACCCACTAGACGAGCGATTACTTGATGCAAATGGTACTTCAGGTTTTGAACCACCTTTGGAAATTGACTCTAAAATGTCCTCTGAAATTTCACGTAAGAAACGGGAAGCATTGTTAAAGCTTGAACGACCAAAAATCGTACGCGATTGTGCACATGTTAAATACAACCGTTCCTCTGCCCGTGTAATGCCAACATATGCCAGTCGTCGTTCCTCTTCCATTTCATCGTTGTCGTCTAAAGAACGAGAGTGAGGGAAAATATTTTCTTCCATGCCAATAATGAAAACGACAGGGAATTCTAATCCTTTTGCAGCATGCATCGTCATTAAAATAATATTGCCTTTTGATGCATCTTCCTTGTCAAGCGCATCGATATCGGCAATAAGAGCTAAGTCCGTCAAGAAGGCAATTAAGCTCTTATCTTCACTGCGTTCTTCAAATGCTTTTGTTACAGATAAAAATTCCTCAATATTTTCTAAACGACTTTCCGCTTCAATGGACTTTTCGTTTTGTAACATCGCACGATAGCCTGATTTCTCAATTACTTGTTCCACGATTTCCGTCACAGATAAGTAATTTTGCATTTCTGTAAAACCTTTAATCATTGCATAAAAATGTTCCGCTGAAGCAGCAGCTTTTCCTGTTAGTCCCATAAAGATTAGATCATTCATCGCATCAAAAATGGAGCGATCCTGATCAATTGCATAGCGTGCCATTTTTTCAAATGAGGTAGCACCAATACTACGCTTCGGTTCGTTGATAATACGCGCAAGCGATAAATCATCGTCATTGTTGGCGATTAGACGTAAATACGCCAATAAATCCTTTATTTCTTTACGGTCATAGAATTTTGTACCACCCACAATTTGATACGCCATATTGGACTTCACAAGCACTTCTTCCATCACACGAGACTGTGCATTTGTACGGTATAAGATGGCGAAATCATCAAATGAACGATTTTCCTTCTCCATAAGCTGTTGGATTGTTTGCACGACAAACTGCGCTTCTTCCTGCTCATTATATGCTTTATATAAAGCAATTTTTTCACCATGTGCATTTTCTGTGCGCAGCTCTTTCGGATAACGGCTTGTATTATTTTGAATGACGTCATTTGCCGCTTGGAGGATGCGCTTTGTAGAGCGATAATTTTGCTCTAACATAATGACCTTAGCATTTGGATAATCTTTTTCGAACGATAAAATATTGCCAATATCAGCGCCTCGCCAACGATAAATGGATTGGTCGGAATCCCCTACGACACAAATATTTTTAAATTTTTTCGCAAGTAGTTGCACTAATAAATATTGCGATTTATTAGTATCTTGATATTCGTCAACATGTATATATTGAAATTTATTTTGATAGTATTCTAATACTTCAGGTACTCGTTTAAATAAGGTAATCGTTGTCATGATTAAATCATCAAAATCTAGTGACTGATTGCGTCGTAATTTTTTTTCATAGCCTTTATAAACAAGGGCAACCGTTTTTTCATACGGATTATGTTCATTGATTTGCGCTGCATATTCATCTGCAGTTATGCATTCATTTTTTGCTGAACTAATCGCATTTAAAATAGCACGTGGTTCAAAACGCTTAGGGTCAATATTTTCATCTTTTAAGACATTTTTAATAACTGATAGCTGATCTGTCGAATCTAAAATCGAGAAGTTGCGTGAAATACCTAGTTGCTCGATATTACGGCGCAAAATGCGTACGCACATCGAGTGAAATGTTGATACCCACATGCTGTCGCCCGTTCCATTTCCGAGAATGCCATCTATCCGCTCTCTCATTTCACGAGCAGCCTTATTCGTGAACGTAATCGCTAAAATCTTTGATGGGTATACTTCTTTTTCTATGATTAAGTACGCAATACGATGTGTTAGTACTCTCGTTTTGCCCGAACCAGCGCCTGCCATAATTAGCAATGGCCCTTCAGTTGTTTTTACTGCTTTTTCCTGTTCGGGGTTCATACCTACTAATAAGTTTTTTGTTAAATGCTCCATTTCGCACCGCCTTACAAACATTTGTTCTTAATTATATCGCATTTTTTACAGCCTTAACAGTCGAAAGTGCAGCTTTTAAATCCTCATATATAATATTTCCCACAACTACAGTATCAGCAACTTGTGCCATTTCAGCAGCTTGCTTAGAAGAAGTTATGCCACCACCGTAAAAGAGCTTTGTATTTTGCAATTCATTTTTCACCGCACGTACTATTGCAATATCGCCATATTCTCCACTATATTCTAAATAAAATACAGGCAGTTTAAAGAAGTTTTCTGCCATTCGTGCATAGGCCACTACATCATCCGTCGATAAATCGGTATTCGCTTGTGTTACTTCTGCAACTTTACAATTTGGATTTAAAATACAATACCCTTCAGCTACTAACTCATCCCAAACCATAATATCGCCATATTCTTTAATAGCCTCATGGTGTAAATTTTTAATCCATTTCGGGTCATCACTATTTAACACCGTTGGAATAAAATAATAGTCATAGCCAGGCGTTACTGCATCAATTGTTGAAATTTCCAGCGCTATTGGTACTTCAAAGCGACGCACACGAACAAGCAAATCTAATACGCCATCTAATGTTACGCCATCTGTGCCGCCAACCAAAATAACATCCGTTCCAGATTCACAAATTTTTTCTAGTGCTTCATCCGATATGTCCTTTGCTGGGTCTAACTTGAACACATGTCTCCACTCTAAATAATCCATCTATTTTACCACCTATCATTTTCTATCTATTCGTTTACAAGTATAGCTTATGGCTCTCTACAAAAAAATATAAAAGACTGAGCAGAAACTCTACCCAGCCTCTTACCTACTATTCTTTTGGTGCTTGAAACGGCTTTTCATCTGGATACAAACGACCTAACATTTCATCATATGTATCGTTACCATAATCAAAGCAGCGACGTACACGAGAAATTGTTGCGGTACTTGCCCCTGTCTCCTTTTTAATGGATTCATAGGTTTTCTTTAAACGTAATAAATGTGCTACCTCAAAGCGTTGTGCTAGTGATTGAATTTCACTAATCGTACATAAATCATCAAAAAATTTATAGCATTCTTCAATGTCCTTCAGTTCTAGTACTGCTTTAAATAACTGATCTGTTTGATGCCCTCGAATTTTTTCGATTTGCATACAGTTTTCCTCCCTCTTAAGGCTGCGTTTTCACCATTGCTTGTAACCCTGGTGAAGCTGGTACGAAATGAACCCATGACTTTCCTGGAACTAGCTTTACAAGGTCACCAGATTCTTCGACAGCCATTGGTAATCCATCGATATTAGCCCATTTTACTTCTCTTAAATAACCATTTTGCAATACATACGCATTTCCACCAGAGGTTAAATCAATATCTTGACGACCCACATTATCAATTGTTTGGTGATTCATTTCAAAAAATAACACATTTGCAAATGTTAATGCTTCGCCTGTCAACATATCTTTCGTTTCCACGCCTGCCGATTGTCGTCCATAACGATTCGTTTGATGATCGTACACATACGTATTGTGGAAATAATTACTATTCCCATAGTTAATGTCAACTTGACTTGTTTCAACGCCTATTTTACCACGTTCATCGGGTTCATAAAAAGCCTGATGCACTTTTTCACTGTAATTCATTGAAGCGCCTACTTTTTCAGCACCTTTTAATATATTTTCAGAGGTAATATAAGAGTTATGTGGAGCTACGCGATCATTCGAGCGTTTAAACAGTGTACCATCGTAATTCATACCATTTATATTATCCACAACATTATTGCTAAGCATCGCTTTTGCCTCTGGGCTGTAGCCATGTGCGACATAAAATGCCCCAAGACCTTTTGCCATATCTACAAAATATGAACGTGCACTTCGTACTGGGCCAATGTTTTCTGGTAAATCACTTTGATAGACTGCTAGTAAACGCGTAACGTCTCCTTCAGCTAGCATTTCATAAATAATATCTGCGGATGCCAAACCTGATTGAGGGCGTGCGGCAGGATGATTATTAATGGTCACTATAATTGGACGCTGTGTTACTTCTTCTTCAACACTCTCTCCTGTTAACGGTGCCACAAATGTCTCTTGCTTTGCAGGCTCTTCAATAGCTGGCTTGTCATCTACTTTCGTTGCTTCCTCATCTGATTCAGATGCATCTTTTGAACATCCACCGATGAACAAGGCGCTTAATGCTAAGCCAACTAGTAGTTTTTTTGATTTTAACACTTGCATTACTCTCCTTTAGTCAATGCCGCTCTGATGTAATGTCTATTTGCTGGTGCTCTGGCGCTATATAAATTGTACTACTTTAACTACCGCATTACTGCTGGTAATAATAATTTATTCTTCAGGACATCAAAAATCCCTTTTGGTGTTATTCGAATATACGGCAAATGCGTAGATTGTAAAAATAGCAAAGTATAAATGGCATCTCCTAAACGATAGCCACGTTCTGCCAATGCTTGTTTTAAATCAAGCTCCTTCACTGTCAGTTCCTCCATATTCCCTTGATACAGAATACCACCGATAGTTAACGGAACAGATGCTACGACCTCTCCCTTTTCTACAAGCACAATGCCTCCACGCATTGCCTTCATCTCTTCAAATGCCTTTTGCATATCGTCTTTATTTTTGCCGATAAGCAAAATATCCCCAGTATTTGAATAGGAGGAGGCAAAACCTTGAACGTTTGTGGCAAAACCTTTAATCATCGTATTAACATGCCAGTTACCACTTCGATTAATCAGCATTAAATAACTTTCATCATGGTTTGCAAGCTGCCCTTCTCGTGTAATCAATGAATTATAAGGTTTCGTTATAACGTCATTTACTAATTCAATTCCAAATGGCATTGAAAATTGGAAATCATGAGAGGTTAGCGAAAAGTCCAAATCAAAAGAAGGAATTGCTGAATAATCTATGTCAGCAAAACGATGCACCCGTTCTCCATCACGCTTTAACCAAACACCTTTTGATAGTACACTTTCCGGTATTGGATGATATTCATCTTGTAGAATATTTAGTGAGGCAAAGCGTCCCGTCGCAATAAAACCATGTAAGTTCGACATATTGTAATAACGCGCAACATTATAGGATGCCATTTGGTAAGCATCGATTGGTGAAACCCCTGCATCTAATGCGACTTGAATACATTTATCCATCACACCATCCTGATGGAATGATGGTGTTGAGCCATCCGTTGTCATCATTAGATGGTCGAATATCGGTAGTTGTTTTTCTACGATTCCTTTCAATAGATTTGGTAAATCTGGACGAATTGAAGAATGACGAAGCGTTACGGCAAATCCTTGCATAATACGACGTTCTACTTCTTCCACCGTCATGGCTTCGTGGTCTCCATCTGCACCAAGTAATTTCATCCGCGCTAAAGTGCGCTCTGATGCACCCGGAAAATGACCTTCAATCTTTTTACCATATCCTTTCGCCATTTGCATGCGATAAAGCATTAAATCATCACCATGCAGTAAACGAGGCCAGCCCGTTAGCTCTCCACCTAACAATACATCGTCACGTTCTAACCATTCTAAAATCGAAGTGTTTGAAAAAATTTCTTCCTCTTGCTCCATTTCTGTTTGTGAATCAAAGCGCGTCCACCAATAAAACGAAAACGGTAATTTCTTTAAGTCATCTAATATTGAAAACGCTTTCTTGTTTTCTAAAGATAAGACGAAGCTTAAATTATCCGATATAAAAGCTGTAGTCCCAAGTTGCCCACAAAAATCAGCAAAGGATTGAGGATGATACAACTGGAACGGATGAACATGTGGTTCAATGTAGCCAGGTACAATCGTTTTATCCGAACAATCTACTATTTCTGTTCCATCTATTACTGGAGGCATTTTTTCTCCCGCATACACGATACGGTCTCCTGCAATCCAAATATTCCCTATCACCCATTGTTTCAGCATGCTATGTAAATAACGTGCATTTTTTAAGACAATATTAGGCGATTTTTTGCCATCTATAACAGCTAAATGCTGACGCAATTCTGTAATTTTCCATACTGGATCCATGTAAATCGCTCCTTCCTAATTTGCGTAAAATTTCATTGTGTAATTCCTATTTGAATTCACATACTACTACTGCATAAACGCTTTTGCATTCATTGTGCATATGGATGTATTGGCGTTCGCATTTTGAATAGGACTCACAAGTTGACGCCTTTCAAAAACCGAGCCATGTACATCTTCATTTCAGATTATCTGCAACATGAAGCAAAATAATGCTTTATGCAATCATCTTGTTTCAATCGTAACACAGCACTTTCATAAAGCAAAGTGCACCCCGCTTTATTTTTCCACTATGACTAAAGGAGGAAATGATATGATGCAACAAGCAAATCTTAGTGATAAAAATGCCTTTTGCCGTTTTGCCCTTGGCACAAGTATGACGGCATTTGGTATCGCTAAAGTTTCAAGAAATCCTAACTGTTTGAAAAGTCGACTGATGATCGCATTAGGGGCAATGAAAATGGCTGAGGGTATTTTTAAATATTGTCCTGCAAAGGCAATGTTAAACACAAATGTGGAAACTGCCATGAACACCTCTATGCAAAGTATGTTCAGTGGGCAAAATTCTATGTCTTCTGAACAAAATCCAATGTCCTCTGAACAGATTGGTAAGCTAATGAAGGATTTCTCCTCTGCGATTACTGGTAATTCGTCAGATATAACTGCAAGTGCTTCTAACTCATCTGACACCAGCACTTCAAACCAACATTCCTCGGACAGTAAAAATTCTACAACAAAAGCACAAAATCCTTCTTAGTCAAAGAAGCCGTCTCAATACAAATTTGAGACGGCTCCTTACTTTTTAGAGAAATGAAAAGTCTATGAAAAATATTTGTAAATGTTATTTAAATGTACGCCAGCCAATATCTTTGCGATAGAAGAAGTTGTTCCATTCAACTGTGGCAATGCCAGCATAAACTTTTTCTTGTGCTTCTTGTAAGGTAGATGCTTTTGCCGCGACAAGTAAAACACGCCCACCATTCCCTACATATTTTCCATCTACAAACTTCGTACCTGCATGGTAGACTGCATGTGAAGCTGAAAGTGTTTCTAAGTTCGGTAACGCATTTCCTTTCTCCACATCACCAGGATATCCTTCAGCAGCAATAACAACGCCTAACATCGCTTCATTTGACCATTGCAAATCAAATGGTTTTTCCTCCATTAATGCGTTCATAAAGGCACCGAAATCGGATTGCATGCGTGGAAGGACGACCTGCGTTTCTGGATCACCAAAGCGCGCATTGAATTCGATTACTTTAGGACCCGTTTTTGTTAAAATTAGACCCGCATACAAAATACCCGTAAATGATACCCCATCTGCTTCCATTCCTTTAACAGTCGGCTCAACTACTGTTTTATAGGCGACATCCACTACATCCTGCGATATTTGTGGAACAGGAGAATATGCACCCATGCCACCTGTGTTTGGTCCTTTATCGCCGTCATAAGCCCGTTTATGGTCTTGTGCAATCACCATTGGATAAATTTGTCCTTTATGTACAAAAGACATAAAGGAGAATTCTTCACCATCAAGGAATTCTTCAATCACTACACGAGATGAAGACTCACCAAAACGCTGATTCCCGATCATATCCTGTACGGCATCAATCGCTTCTTCTTCTGTCATAGCTACTACTACACCTTTACCAGCCGCTAAGCCATCTGCCTTAATAACAATTGGTGCACCTTGGGCTTTAATATAGTCAATCGCTTTTTCTGATTCTGTAAATGTTGCATGTGCAGCGGTAGGAATATGATATTTATTCATAATATCTTTGGCATATGATTTACTGCTTTCAATTTGCGCTGCTGCCTTCGTTGGACCAAATACGCGTAAACCACGTTGCGTAAAGAAATCGACAATCCCTTCTGCAAGTGGTTGCTCTGGACCAACAAATGTTAAATCTACTTCGTTTTCTTTAGCAAATTGTGCAAGTCCTGCAAAATCCATTGTGTCAATCGCAACAACTTCTACATCTTCTCGCATCCCATCATTACCTGGCGCTACGAATACTTTTTTTACGGACGGAGAAATGCTAAATTGTTTGGCAATTGCATGCTCACGACCGCCACTTCCTATAACTAATACGTTCATAATTAGTGAATCCTCCTCTTTAAGAGTAAGAGCTGTCTAATAAGCTGCTCTAAGTAAATCCTTCGAACCTCATGTGAGTTAGAGCATTTATATGCTTTTATAGAAAAAATAGTATACTAGAAACGCTCCCAGTATACTATTTTCCTTATTAGGACAAACCCTTTATTATTTGTATATTTTTATATAGCGATGATTAATGCTTGAAGTGACGTACGCCTGTAAACACCATTGCAATGCCGTACTCATTTGCTTTATCAATCGAATCTTGGTCTTTAATAGAGCCACCTGGTTGAATAATGGCTGTAATTCCTGCCGCATGAGCTGCTTCTACTGTATCATTCATAGGGAAGAATGCGTCAGATGCTAAAGCAGCACCTTTTGCTTTATCACCAGCTTGTTCGAAAGCGATTTTCGCAGCACCTACACGGTTCATTTGACCAGCGCCAACACCTAATGTCATTTGAGAATCTGTTACAACGATTGCATTTGATTTCACATGTTTAACTACAGCCCAGCCAAGTTGTAATGCTTCCCATTCTTTGTCAGTAGGCTCTCTATCTGTCACTACTTTAATGTCTGCATCACCAAAGCCATAGCTGTCTGGCTCTTGTACAAGTAAGCCACCTTCAACAGAGACAACGTTAAATTGATCTTTTTTAGCTTGCTCAAATGGAATTGTTAATAAGCGAATATTTTTCTTTTGTGTAAGAATATCTAATGCTTCTTGCGTGAAAGATGGCGCAATAATAATCTCTAAGAAAATATGGCTTAACTTTTCTGCCGTTGCCGCATCTACTTCCATGTTCAATGCAATAATTCCACCGAAAATAGATGTAGGATCGGCTGCATATGCTTTGTCAAAAGCTTCTTCTAGCGTTACACCTGTACCAACACCACATGGATTCATATGCTTCACAGCAACTGCTGCAGGCATTTCAAATTCTTTCACGATTTGAAGTGCGGCATTACCATCTTGAATGTTATTGTATGATAATTCTTTTCCGTGTAATTGCGTAGCATAAGCTAATGAGAAATCCGAACCAAGACGTTTTTGATAAAACGCGGCTTTTTGATGAGGATTTTCACCGTAACGTAAGTTTTGCTTTAATTCATAAGTAAGCGTTAGGCTTTCAGGGAACGCTTCCTCTGTTAAGTGATTTGAAATATAAGAATCATACGCTGCTGTGTGACGGAAAACCTTTGCTGCTAGCTTACGACGTGTTTCAATCGTTGTAGCACCAGTTGCTTTCAATTCTTCTAATACAGTTGCATAGTCATTGCTATCTACAATGACTGTTACATATTGATGATTTTTAGCTGCTGAACGTAGCATTGTTGGACCACCAATATCGATATTTTCGATGGCATCATCCCATGTTACATTAGGCTTTGAAATTGTTTCAACAAACGGATAAAGATTAACACAAACAATTTCAATTGGTTCAATTCCATGCTCATTCATTTGCGCTTGATGAGAAGCATCATCGAATTTCCCTAATAGTCCACCGTGGATCATTGGATTTAAAGTTTTTACACGCCCATCTAAAATTTCTGGGAATTTTGTTACTTCATCCACTGCTGTTACTGCGACATTATTGTCCTGTAACATTTTTTTTGTACCACCAGTTGATAAAATTTCATAACCTAATGCCACTAATTCTTTGGCAAATTCTAAAATACCATCTTTATTGGAAACACTGATTAATGCACGTTTTGTCACAACGAAATCCTCCTAATTTGTCTCGTGTAAAGCCACGAATTATCTATCCATCTTGATTTAGCGGCGTTAGGTGCTTATTGAACGACTCGTTCTACTTGAGCGGAGTTCATCATGATTTGAGCGAATCTTACAGGAACAACTAGCGTTTCCTGTTACAATGAGCCAAACCTAACTACCTACCAATCCATTACTTTAATAATTGTTGTAATGCTTTTGTATATAACACATGCTCTTGCTGATGAATGGCCATTTCAGTTGCCTCACGATCACCTTCGATAACAGCAACTGCAGCTTGTGCAATAATAGGCCCTGTATCCATGCCTTCATCTACAAAATGCACCGTAACACCCGTCACTTTCACACCATGTGCAATTGCTTGTCCAATAGCATCTTTGCCTGGGAAGGATGGTAACAGTGAAGGGTGGATATTCACAATACGCTGTGGATATGCCGCCAATAATACTTCGCTAATTAGACGCATATACCCTGCAAGTACAATCCACTGCACACCACATTCACGTAAGGCTTCAATAATCGCCGTTTCGTAGTCTGCTTTCGATGCAAATTCTTTTGGATTTAAAGCTAGGACGGGGATACCAAATTTTTCAGCACGCGTCACAACAAATGCAGCAGGCTTATCTGTCACAACAAGCTCCACTTTAGCATGTAGTTCGCCACGTTCAATCGCTTCTTGAATCGCTTGGAAATTACTGCCGCTCCCTGAAGCAAAGACGGCAATTTTTACTGGTGCAGTCATTACACTAAGCTCCCATCATGTGAGCCGTTAAATACAACGCCCTCGCCTTTCACAACGCGACCGATTTTGTATGCTTTTTCACCATTCGCTTCTGCTGTAGCAATAACTTTATCTGCTTCTGCTGCTGGTACAGCCAATACGAAACCAATGCCCATATTGAAGACATTATACAAATCTTTATCTTCAAGCTGACCTTTTTCTTTTAAAAATTCGAAAATACGAAGAACCGGCCAAGAACCTAGGTCAATTTCTGTTGCTAAGCCTTCTGGCATCATACGTGGTAAGTTCTCATAGAAACCGCCACCCGTTACATGTGCACAACCATGCACATCAGCCGCTTTTAATGTTGCAAGAACTGGTTTTGCATATAATTTAGTTGGGACTAACAGTGCTTCACCAATTGGGCCTAAGTCTTCGAAGCCTTCAACAACTGCATCCACTGCATAGCCGTTGTCAGCAAACACGATTTTACGCACTAATGAATAGCCGTTCGAATGGACGCCGCTTGACGCTAATCCAATAAGCACATCACCTTCAACAATTTTTTCACCTGTTACGATTGCTGATTTTTCACAAGCGCCTACAGCAAATCCTGCTAAATCATACTCATCTTCTTCATAAAGACCTGGCATTTCCGCAGTCTCACCACCGATTAAAGCAGCACCAGATTGCACACAGCCATCTGCAACACCTTTGACGATTTGTTCAATTTTCGCTGGTTCTGCTTTACCAAGTGCCACGTAATCTAAAAAGTAAAGTGGTTCTGCACCTTGCGCTACAATATCGTTTACACACATAGCAACACAGTCCACGCCAATTGTATCGTGCTTGTCTACCATGAAAGCTAATTTTAATTTTGTCCCAACACCATCTGTCCCTGAAATTAAAACAGGTTCTTTAAGATTTAGTTCTGACAAGTCAAACATACCACCAAAGCCTCCAAATGTACCCATCACGCCTAGTCGATTCGTACGTTCAACGTGAGACTTCATTCGTTTAACAGCTTCGTAGCCCGCTTCAATATTTACACCTGCTTGTTCATATGCTTTTGACATGCAGAGATCCTCCTTTAAATTAATTCAGCACAAAACCCTAACTTTTACATATAGAGAGTCGTACAAAATTATGTTCAACATCATGCTGGGAATATCAATCCTAACTCAATGTCATTTTCACCTTTAGAGGATACCCAACATCGTTTGAATGTGGGTACTCCAACAAGGCTTTATTGATTAACATACACTTAGCGTAACAGTTCTTTTTCGTGTGGTAAGATTGTATCTGGAAAAATTTCTGTTGGGTATTTGCTTGTAAAACATGCTAAGCAAAGACCTTTATTTTCATCCTCAAATGGACGTGCAATCGTTTCGACCATGCCTTCAACTGAAAGGAATGTTAGTGAATCAGCACCAATTGCGTCTCTTATTTCATCCACACTATGGCTCGAAGCAATCAACTCTTCATGTGTTGAAGTATCAATACCGTAATAACAAGGATCCGTCATTGGTGGAGAAGAAATCACAACATGCACCTCTGCTGCACCTGCATCCTTTAGCATTTTGACAATACGGCGTGATGTTGTACCACGAACAATTGAATCATCCACCATTACAACGCGTTTCCCTTTGACAACTTGCACAACAGGTGACAGCTTCATTTTTACACCACGTTCACGCAATTCTTGGGTCGGTTGAATAAATGTACGACCAACATAGCGGTTTTTTATTAACCCTAGCTCATATGGAATACCGCTTTCTTCAGCAAAGCCAATTGCTGCTGAAATACTTGAGTCAGGTACACCAGTTACGACATCCGCTTCAATATGTGCGCATTCACGTGCGAGTTGTTTCCCCATACGTTTACGTGCCATATGCACATTAATGCCATCAATATCGGAATCAGGACGTGCTAAGTATACATACTCCATCGCACACATTGCGCGATTTTCCATATCTGCAAAACGATCTGATTTTACACCTTCATCGTTTATTATTAATAATTCACCTGGTTCCACAGAACGTATAAACTCTGCTCCTATTAAATCAAAAGCACAAGTTTCAGAAGCAACAACCCAACCGTCTCCTAGTTTTCCAAGAGATAGAGGACGTAGACCATGTGGATCACGTGCAACAAGCATTTCATCTTTGGTCATAATTAAGAATGAATACGCTCCCTTTAATAACGAAAGGGCATTTTTCACCTTTGCTCGGAATGGTGAATGCGAGCTTTTCTTAATAAGATGCGCTAACACTTCTGTATCTGAGCTAGAGTGGAAAATACTACCTTGACGCTCTAAATACTGTTTTAAGTGTGTCGCATTGACTAAGTTACCGTTATGAGCAATTGAAAGGCTACCTGTTGATGAATGAAATAGTAATGGCTGTACATTTTCGATTCCGCCACCGCCAGCAGTCGTATAACGAACATGGGCAATTGCCGCTTTTCCGTCCACTGCTTTTAATTTCTCTTCGTTGAAAACATCATTTACTAATCCTTCGCCTTTCACCGCGCGCAGGTGTAGACCGTCAGAAACGACGATACCAGCACCTTCTTGTCCACGGTGTTGAAGAGCATGAAGCCCGTAATAACTAAGGTGTGCTGGATTTGGGTTACCCCAAATACCAAACACCCCACATTCTTCGTTTAAGCCTCTGAGTTCAGCAAGCATGGGATTGCTCCTTTCCAATTAGAACGGAATTCCTCCACTGTACCTTCTACAAGCACACCGTTGTCACCGTTGATTTTAACAAGCGCATCGTTTGTTACGACACCGATTTTTTGTGCATCTTTTACAGTTTCTACAAATGCAGTTGCATTTTCTTCTTTGACTGTTACAACGAAACGGGATTGTGTTTCACTGAATAAAGCCGTTGTTGCAGAGCCTGTTAGTGTTACATCAATGCCTAAACCTTGTGCACCAAATGTCGTTTCTGCAAGTGCTACAGCAAGACCACCCTCTGCTACGTCATGTGCAGATTGTACAAGTCCTGCTTTAATTGCTTTCAACAATGCTTGTTGACGAGCTGCTTCTACTTCTAGGTTAATAGCAGGTGCTTTTCCTGAGATGACACCGTTATTTAATAATTTTTGAAGTTCTGAACCACCAAATTCAGTATTCGTTTCACCGATAACAAATACTACATCGCCAGCTGCTTTCACATCTTGCGTTGTTACATGTGCTAAGTCTTCGATTAGACCTACCATACCGATTGTTGGTGTTGGATAAACGGCTTCGCCGGAACGTTCATTGTATAAAGAAACGTTACCACCGATTACTGGTGCATTGAGTGCAGTACATGCTGCTGAAATACCGTCGGCAGATTTTTCAATTTGCCAGAAAATTTCTGGCTTCTCTGGATTACCAAAGTTTAAGCAGTCTGTAATAGCAAGTGGTGTACCACCCGTTGCGACAATATTACGCGCTGCTTCTGCTACTGCAATCGCGCCGCCCACTTCAGGATCAAGGTAAATATAGCGAGAGTTACAGTCTGTAGTCATCGCAAGACCTTTATTTGTGCCACGTACACGGATAACTGCAGCATCTGAACCAGGTGCCACAACTGTTGATGTACGAACTTGATAATCGTATTGATCGTAAACCCATTCTTTTGAAGCAATCGTAGGTGCTTGTAACAATGCGTTTAACGTTTCTTTATAATCTGTTACAACTGGTTCTGCATTGTCCATTGCTTGGAACTGTGCGTAGTATGCAGGCTCAGCAGATGGCTTATGATAAACTGGCGCATCTTCTGCTAATGCATCTGCTGGTACATTCGCCACAACTTCACCTTTGTGCAGTAAACGCAACATTTTATCATCTGTTACAACACCAATTGCTACTGCATCTAAATCATATTTATCGAAAATCGCTTTAATTTCATCTTCGCGACCTTTTTTCACAACTAATAACATACGTTCTTGAGATTCAGATAACATCATCTCATATGCAGTCATACCTGTTTCACGTTGTGGTACTAAATCTAGGTTCATTTCTACACCAGATCCAGCTTTAGAAGCCATCTCTGCTGAAGATGAAGTAAGACCCGCAGCACCCATATCTTGAATACCAACTAGCGCATCAGATTTTACAACTTCTAAACAAGCTTCAAGTAGTAGTTTTTCCATAAATGGGTCACCTACTTGCACAGCTGGACGTTGATTTTCTGATTCCTCTGTTAATTCTTCAGAGGCAAACGTCGCTCCATGGATACCATCACGACCTGTTTTTGCTCCTACGTACATCACTGTATTTCCTACACCCGCAGCAATACCACGTTGAATATCCTTGTGATCAATTAGCCCAACGCACATTGCATTTACTAATGGATTACCTTCGTAGCAAGGGTCGAATTGAATTTCGCCACCAACAGTTGGAATCCCGATACAGTTACCATAGCCAGCAATACCAGCAACTACTTCTTCGAATAAATATTTACCACGTGCTGATTTTAACTCTCCGAAGCGTAATGAGTTTAGCATCGCAATTGGACGTGCACCCATTGAGAATACATCGCGAATAATACCGCCAACACCTGTTGCTGCACCTTGATACGGCTCGATTGCCGAAGGGTGGTTATGTGATTCCATTTTAAATACAACGGCTTGCTCATCACCAATATCTACAATCCCTGCACCTTCACCAGGACCTTGTAATACTTGTGGCCCTTTTGTTGGGAATTTACGTAATACTGGTTTTGAATTTTTATATGAGCAGTGTTCAGACCACATTACTGAGAAAAGACCTGTCTCTGTCCAGTTTGGTAGGCGACCTAGAATACCTTCTACCATTGCAAATTCTTCGTCTGACATCCCCATTCCAGCGTATAGCTTTTCATCTTTAATTTGCTGTGCTGTTGGCTCAAACTTAGTTGTTGACATGATTTTCCCTCCACTGCTTCACAATTGATTTGAATACTGCTAGACCATCGGCTCCGCCCACAAGTGCATCGACAGCTCGTTCTGGGTGAGGCATCATTCCTAATACATTTCCGCGCTCGTTAATAATCCCTGCGATATCTTCTAAAGAACCGTTTGGATTTTCTCCTGAGTATGTGAACACAATTTGATTGTTATCTTTTAGTTTTTGTAATGTTTCCTCGTCACAATAATAGTTACCTTCACCGTGTGCGATTGGAATATTGATTACTTGACCTTGCTCATATTGATTTGTGAATAATGTATTGTTGTTTTCAACTTTAAGCTGTATTGTACGACACATGAATTTTAGGTTTTTATTACGTAGTAAAGCACCTGGTAATAAGCCTGCTTCTGTTAGAATTTGGAACCCGTTACAAACACCCAAGACTGGCTTACCCGCATCTGCTGCTTTTTTTACTTCTGCCATAATATTGGATTGGTTTGCCATAGCGCCACAACGTAAATAGTCACCATAAGAGAAGCCGCCTGGTACTAGAATACCGTCAAAGCCACTTAAATCTGTTTCTGCGTGCCATACATATTCTACTTCTTCACCTAGTTCGTCTTTAATCGCATGATACATATCGATGTCACAGTTTGACCCAGGGAATACGAGTACTGCGAATTTCATGATTAGTTAGCCTCCTCGACTTCGTAACGGTAGTCCTCAATTACTACATTTGTTAAAACTTTTTCACACATTTCTTTTACTAGAGTATCAATATCGCGCGCAGAATCTCCGACAGTTAGTTCAAGATATTTACCGATACGTAAATCTTCTACTTCACCGTAGCCCATTTTCGCTAAAGAACCTTGTACTGCTGAACCTTGTGGATCTAGAATACTCTCACGTAATGTTACGTAAATTTTAACTTTTTTCATTGTTATTTGCCTCCGAGTCTAGAAAGAATAATAGTGTATACTTCAGTTAAATTACCAAGGTCTCGACGAAAGACATCTTTGTCCAACTTTTGCTTTGTTTTTGTATCCCAAAGTCTGCATGTATCTGGTGAGATTTCATCAGCCAATAGTACATCTCCGTTCGTATCACGGCCAAATTCAAGTTTAAAGTCAATTAGCGTGACATCCACATCAGCAAAAATTGGTTGCAGTACTTTGTTCACAGCTAATGCACCGTCATACATCGCTGTTACTTCTTCTGGTGTTGCAAGGTCAAGTACATCAATATGCTCCGTTGTGATAAATGGATCGCCTAATGCATCATCCTTATAATAGAATTCTACGATTGGGCGTTTTAATGGTGTGCCTTCTTCTAAACCAAGGCGTTTTGCTAAGCTACCTGCAGCTATGTTACGAACAACAACTTCAATTGGAATGATTTCAACCTTTTTCACTAGTTGTTCTGTAGCAGACAATTGTTTTACGAAATGTGACGCAATTCCGTTAGCTTTTAATTTTTCGAAAATTAATGAAGTAATGCGATTATTTAAAACGCCTTTCCCGTCAATTTCCTCTTTTTTCTCACCGTTAAATGCTGTTGCACTATCCTTATATTCAACTAAAAGTATTGTAGGATCTTCTGTTGCATATAATTTTTTTGCTTTACCTTCATACAAAAGTTGGTCTTTCGTCATTTCGTCATTCCCCCAGATTATTATGAAATACGCCTCGACGTATTGATGTTATGGATTTTGAATCTTGAAGTATGATTCAAAACCCGTAACATCCGTCGTGGCACTAACTGTCTATCGATTCAATACTGTTAGTTAAGTCCAAGACGTTCAAAAATCATATCTACATGCTGTAAGTGGTAGTTGTAATCAAAGCAATGATCTAACTCTTCCTTCGTTAAATAAGAAGTGATTTTTTCACTTGCATCAACTAACGTACGGAATTGTACTTGCTCGTCCCACGCCTGCATCGCTAATGGTTGAACTGTATCATACGCTTCCTCACGTACTAACCCTTTATCGATTAGTGCTAATAAAATTCTTTGTGAGTAAATCAGTCCAAATGTACGACCCATATTACGTTTCATGTTTTCAGGGAATACTGTTAAATTTTTCACGATGTTACCGAAGCGATTTAACATATAGTTCAGTGTAATCGTTGCATCCGGTAAAATAACTCGTTCCGCAGATGAATGTGAAATATCACGCTCATGCCATAGTGCTACGTTTTCGTAAGCTGTTACCATGTAACCACGCATTAAACGTGACATACCAACCATGTTTTCAGAGCCGATTGGATTGCGTTTATGCGGCATAGCAGATGAACCTTTTTGTCCTTTTGCAAAGGCTTCCTCTACTTCTCGAGTTTCTGATTTTTGCAATCCACGAATTTCAGTTGCGAATTTTTCAATTGATGTTGCAATTAATGCAAGAGCGCCTAAATATTGTGCATGGCGGTCACGCTGTAATGTTTGTGTAGAAATAGGTGATGCTGCGAGCCCTAATTTGTCACATACGTATTGTTCAACGCGTGGATCGATATTTGCATATGTGCCAACTGCACCAGACATTTTACCTGTTTCAATCACTTGAGCAGCTGCTTCAAAGCGTTCTAAGTTACGTTTCATTTCTTCATACCATAAGCCTAATTTTAAACCGAACGTTGTTGGTTCAGCATGTACACCATGTGTACGACCCATCATAACTGTATGTTTATGCTCTTTCGCTTTTGCTGCAATAATATCAATAAAATTCACAATATCTTTTCGTAAAATATCATTCGCTTGTTTAATCAAATAAGAAAGGGCTGTGTCAACCACGTCTGTTGAAGTTAAACCGTAGTGCACCCATTTACGCTCTTCGCCAAGTGTTTCAGATACAGCACGTGTAAATGCCACTACGTCATGACGCGTTTCTTTCTCAATTTCTAAAATACGATTTACATCAAATGAAGCATTTTCACGAATTTTAGCTACATCTTCTTTTGGAATATCGCCAATCTCCGCCCAAGCTTCACATGCTAAAATTTCAACCTCTAACCAAGCTTGGTATTTATTTTGTTCTGTCCAAATTGCGCCCATCTCGGGTCTTGTGTAACGTTCAATCATTGCGTATCTCCTTCTATTCTGACCAAATGCCAGAACTTTCGATTTGTTGTAATGTTGCTTCTAAATCTTTTGTCATAATCGTTACGTGGCCCATCTTACGGTTCACTTTAGCTTCAGCTTTCCCATAAAGATGCAATGACCATTCAGGATATTTTGCAATTGAGTTACTAAGTGGCATAACATGCTGCCCTAATACATTCACCATTATTGATGGTGCCCAAAGTTGCGGTTTGCGCAATGGCCAACCACAAATAGCACGGATATGCTTATGGAATTGTGATATATTACATGCCTCTATTGAATAGTGACCAGAATTATGTGGTCTCGGTGCTAGTTCATTAATAATAATTTCGCCGTTTTCTAAAACGAACATTTCTACCGCCAGCGTCCCTACTAAATTTAAGTAATCAGCTATTTTTATAGCCTCTTGCTCAGCAGACTGTGCTGTCATCTTTTCGATACGAGCAGGTACAATTGTTTCGTGTAAAATATGATGAACATGAATATTTTCACCAACAGGCTGACAATATAATTCTCCGTCACCGTTTCGCTGTACAATAACTGATACTTCTTTCACAAAAGGTACAAACCCTTCAGCAATACATTGTGAATGAGCGAAAAGCCCTTCTGCTAATGGTAAATCCGCTGCTGAATTTAGAAGCTGCTGCCCTTTGCCATCATAGCCACCTCTTGCAGTTTTTACGATACACGGATAACTGATCTTGTCAATACTCGCGACCAATTCCTCGTATGTATTAGCTACTATATAAGGAGCTACTGGACAGCCAGCTTTCACAATTGCTTCCTTCTCAGTCACGCGGTTTTGTGTAATGCGTACTAATTCAGCTCCTTGTGGTACGTAAGCCATTTGAGTTAATCGTTTTAAACCATCGTAATCGATATTTTCAAACTCATACGTAATAACGTCACTGACTTCTGCAAGTTCCTCTAATGCAGCTTCATCATCATAAGGTGCCACAATTCGGATATCTGCAACCTGTCCACATGGTGAATCCATTGTCGGCTCAAGAACAGCTATTTTAAATCCTGCTTCCTTTGCAGCAAGTGCCATCATACGGCCAAGCTGTCCTCCTCCGATAATACCTATCGTTTGTCCTGGATAAATAATTTTCGTCACACTAAGTCACCTGTGCTTTCCAATACTTGTTGCTTCGTCGCCTCGCGTCTAGCATCTAGTTTATTAGCAAGCTCTATGTCTGTTGTCGACAAAATTTGCGCTGCAAGCAAGCCTGCATTTGTTGCACCTGCTTTTCCGATTGCGACAGTTGCTACAGGTACACCACCTGGCATTTGTACAATTGATAACAGTGAATCAAGACCATTAAGTGCACGAGATTGTACTGGCACGCCAATAACAGGTAATGTTGTTTTAGCTGCTACCATACCTGGTAAATGTGCTGCACCTCCAGCACCTGCAATAATCACTTGAATACCTCGCCCACGTGCTGCTTCAGCGTACTCAAACATTAAATCAGGCGTACGATGTGCTGATACTACTTTTTTCTCGTACGGTACTTGTAATTCATCTAAAATATCACACGCATGTTTCATAGTTTCCCAGTCACTTGAACTACCCATAATGACACCGATTTTCGGATTCATGAATTGTCGCTCCTTTTAAACGATAGAAAAATGATCGATTATTGTGCAAGCCTCTATTATTCAATAGTCACTGCATTTCTTTACTTTTTGAACAAAGAAAATCCTCAAATAAGCTACTCTCTACCATACACGTGAAAGCAGCTTACTTGAGGACTTATTATGAAAAGAATATGCAGATTTAGACATCTGTACACACACCTTCCCGTAACATGCCAAAAGTTGCTTTCCCGCATAGTCCAGCATTTACGGTGCCGGGTAGAGACACTAGAGCCAATTCTCTAGCATATATGAGGGATTTAATTGTTTTCCTTATCACATTTTAACAAGTGAAAACACTATCGTCAATGCAAAAATGCGAACATTTTATTTTCATCACTAAATATCGTTCGGTTTTAAGTCATATTTAGTCAGAATCTTGACATAACATCGCTTTAAATTGTATTTTTTGACGTAAATACGTTGGTTCGCCATTTACTAGATGAAAAATAGGCTCTTCCTTCCGTCCCATCGCCATATATCCATCTTGACGCATTCTCTCTAAACATTGTTCGATTGTTTCATTTTCTTCTACTTCATACCAAATTTGCTTTTTGCCCAAACTGTTCTTCCTTCCAATCCATGTCATGATTATTCTTCCTTACTTGTAATCCATTATACCCGATAAGGCACTTCAAGAATGCACGAAATTGTAACAATTCATAATCATAGTAGCATTTTATATCCCTATTTCAAGCTTCTCAATCGTATATCCGGTACCTTCACACAAAACATTATGCAAAAAACAAAAAAAGCCAAGGAATATATCCTTGGCTTTTAAACTTGCCTAGCGACGTCCTACTCTCACAGGGGGAAGCCCCCAACTACCATCGGCGCTAAAGAGCTTAACTTCCGTGTTCGGTATGGGAACGGGTGTGACCTCTTTGCCATCATCACTAGACTATATTCGACCTCCAATACACGGCGTATTACTGCGTCAGCTTCTCTCGTTCAATCAGTCACGTACAAAGGTACGCTCCTTCAATCACTCGTTTGCTTCCTTGTTCTACTTGTGTCTTGAAGCTCTCACGGCTTTCAATATACATCGTATTTCTTTGTCAGCTTCATTCGTTCAGTCAGTCACGTACAGACGTACGCTCCTTCCTTCTCTCAATCGCTTCCGCGAACTACTCGTATCTTGAAACCCTTTTATGAAAGGTTGTTCTTTCAAAACTGGATAAACGGTGCATTGAATGTTTTAAACTTTTTTGGTTAAGTCCTCGATCGATTAGTATTCGTCAGCTCCATGTGTCACCACACTTCCACCTCGAACCTATCTACCTCATCGTCTTTGAGGGATCTTACTTACTTGCGTAATGGGAAATCTCATCTTGAGGGGGGCTTCATGCTTAGATGCTTTCAGCACTTATCCCGTCCACACATAGCTACCCAGCGATGCCTTTGGCAAGACAACTGGTACACCAGCGGTGTGTCCATCCCGGTCCTCTCGTACTAAGGACAGCTCCTCTCAAATTTCCTACGCCCACGACGGATAGGGACCGAACTGTCTCACGACGTTCTGAACCCAGCTCGCGTACCGCTTTAATGGGCGAACAGCCCAACCCTTGGGACCGACTACAGCCCCAGGATGCGATGAGCCGACATCGAGGTGCCAAACCTCCCCGTCGATGTGGACTCTTGGGGGAGATAAGCCTGTTATCCCCGGGGTAGCTTTTATCCGTTGAGCGATGGCCCTTCCATGCGGAACCACCGGATCACTAAGCCCGTCTTTCGACCCTGCTCGACTTGTAGGTCTCGCAGTCAAGCTCCCTTGTGCCTTTACACTCTACGAATGATTTCCAACCATTCTGAGGGAACCTTTGGGCGCCTCCGTTACCTTTTAGGAGGCGACCGCCCCAGTCAAACTGTCCGCCTGACACTGTCTCCTGCCCCGCTAAGGGGCATGGGTTAGAATTTCAATACAACCAGGGTAGTATCCCACCGACGCCTCCTTCGAAGCTGGCGCTCCGAGATCTCTGGCTCCTACCTATCCTGTACAAGTTGTACCAAAATTCAATATCAGGCTACAGTAAAGCTCCACGGGGTCTTTCCGTCCTGTCGCGGGTAACCTGCATCTTCACAGGTACTATAATTTCACCGAGTCTCTCGTTGAGACAGTGCCCAGATCGTTACGCCTTTCGTGCGGGTCGGAACTTACCCGACAAGGAATTTCGCTACCTTAGGACCGTTATAGTTACGGCCGCCGTTTACTGGGGCTTCAATTCGCAGCTTCGCTTGCGCTAACCACTCCTCTTAACCTTCCAGCACCGGGCAGGCGTCAGCCCCTATACGTCACCTTACGGTTTTGCAGAGACCTGTGTTTTTGCTAAACAGTCGCCTGGGCCTATTCACTGCGGCTCTCATGCGCTTGCACGCTCAAGAGCACCCCTTCTCCCGAAGTTACGGGGTCATTTTGCCGAGTTCCTTAACGAGAGTTCTCTCGCACACCTTAGGATTCTCTCCTCGACTACCTGTGTCGGTTTGCGGTACGGGCACCTCTCACCTCGATAGAGGCTTTTCTTGGCAGTGTGAAATCAGGAACTTCGTCCATACGGACTCGCCATCACAGCTCAACGTTACAGTGTGCGGATTTGCCTACACACACGCCTTACTGCTTGGACGCGCACAACCAACGGCGCGCTTACCCTATCCTACTGCGTCCCCCCATTTCTCAAACGGTGAGGAGGTGGTACAGGAATATCAACCTGTTGTCCATCGCCTACGCCTATCGGCCTCGGCTTAGGTCCCGACTAACCCTGAGCGGACGAGCCTTCCTCAGGAAACCTTAGTCATACGGTGGACGGGATTCTCACCCGTCTTTCGCTACTCATACCGGCATTCTCACTTCTAAGCGCTCCACCAGTCCTTCCGGTCTGACTTCAACGCACTTAGAACGCTCTCCTACCACTGACATCGTAGATGTCAATCCACAGCTTCGGTGAATCGTTTAGCCCCGATACATTTTCGGCGCAGCGTCACTCGACCAGTGAGCTATTACGCACTCTTTAAATGATGGCTGCTTCTAAGCCAACATCCTGGTTGTCTGTGCAACGCCACATCCTTTTCCACTTAACGATTACTTTGGGACCTTAGCTGGTGGTCTGGGCTGTTTCCCTTTTGACTACGGATCTTATCACTCGCAGTCTGACTCCCGTGTATAAATATCTGGCATTCGGAGTTTGTCTGAATTCGGTAAACCGGGATGGCCCCCTAGTCCAAACAGTGCTCTACCTCCAGTATTCTCATCACGAGGCTAGCCCTAAAGCTATTTCGGAGAGAACCAGCTATCTCCAAGTTCGATTGGAATTTCTCCGCTACCCACACCTCATCCCCGCACTTTTCAACGTGCGTGGGTTCGGGCCTCCAGTAAGTGTTACCTCACCTTCACCCTGGACATGGGTAGATCACCTGGTTTCGGGTCTACGACCACGTACTAATTCGCCCTATTCAGACTCGCTTTCGCTGCGGCTCCGCCTTCTAAAGCTTAACCTCGCACGTAATCGTAACTCGCCGGTTCATTCTACAAAAGGCACGCTATCACCCATTAACGGGCTCTAACTACTTGTAGGCACACGGTTTCAGGATCTCTTTCACTCCCCTTCCGGGGTGCTTTTCACCTTTCCCTCACGGTACTGGTTCACTATCGGTCACTAGGTAGTATTTAGCCTTGGGAGATGGTCCTCCCGGATTCCGACGGAATTTCACGTGTTCCGCCGTACTCAGGATCCACTCTGGAGGGAACGAACTTTCGACTACAGGGCTTTTACCTGCTCTGGCGGACCTTTCCAAGTCGCTTCATCTAACTCATTCCTTTGTAACTCCGTATAGAGTGTCCTACAACCCCAAGAGGCAAGCCTCTTGGTTTGGGCTCTTCCCGTTTCGCTCGCCGCTACTCAGGGAATCGATTTTTCTTTCTCTTCCTCCAGGTACTTAGATGTTTCAGTTCCCTGGGTCTGCCTTCAAGACGCTATGTATTCACGTCAAGATACTACGCGATTAAACGTAGTGGGTTCCCCCATTCGGAAATCTCCGGATCAAAGCTCACTTACAGCTCCCCGAAGCATATCGGTGTTAGTGCCGTCCTTCTTCGGCTCCTAGTGCCAAGGCATTCGCCGTGCGCCCTTAATAACTTAACCTATCGGCTTCCAATCCACTGCGCATTTCGTTGTCAGCTTCTCTCGTTCAATCAGTCACGTACGTAAGTACGCTCCTTCATTCACTCGTTCGCTTCCTAGAACTGCTTGTGTCTTGAAACCCTATTTCGTTATTAAGCCTATAAAAAACTTAAAAAAATAAATGTGTTTGTTACAATTTCAATGTCGTTTTATCCAGTTTTCAAAGAACAAATTCACTACCTGTTTCTACTTCTTCGCAAATTTGCGACGAAAGCGTAGCGACAGGAGCACAGTTTTGAAGTATTTCATCGTAATGATGAACCTTCAAAACTGAACGCAAAACGTAATCTTACAAACCCAAGGTTTGTATTCCGAAAATATCCTTAGAAAGGAGGTGATCCAGCCGCACCTTCCGATACGGCTACCTTGTTACGACTTCACCCCAATCATCTATCCCACCTTCGGCGGCTGGCTCCAAAAGGTTACCTCACCGACTTCGGGTGTTACAAACTCTCGTGGTGTGACGGGCGGTGTGTACAAGGCCCGGGAACGTATTCACCGCGGCATGCTGATCCGCGATTACTAGCGATTCCGGCTTCATGTAGGCGAGTTGCAGCCTACAATCCGAACTGAGAACGACTTTATCGGATTAGCTCCCTCTCGCGAGTTGGCAACCGTTTGTATCGTCCATTGTAGCACGTGTGTAGCCCAGGTCATAAGGGGCATGATGATTTGACGTCATCCCCACCTTCCTCCGGTTTGTCACCGGCAGTCACCTTAGAGTGCCCAACTAAATGATGGCAACTAAGATCAAGGGTTGCGCTCGTTGCGGGACTTAACCCAACATCTCACGACACGAGCTGACGACAACCATGCACCACCTGTCACCGTTGTCCCCGAAGGGAAAACCATATCTCTACAGTGGTCAACGGGATGTCAAGACCTGGTAAGGTTCTTCGCGTTGCTTCGAATTAAACCACATGCTCCACCGCTTGTGCGGGCCCCCGTCAATTCCTTTGAGTTTCAGTCTTGCGACCGTACTCCCCAGGCGGAGTGCTTAATGCGTTAGCTGCAGCACTAAGGGGCGGAAACCCCCTAACACTTAGCACTCATCGTTTACGGCGTGGACTACCAGGGTATCTAATCCTGTTTGCTCCCCACGCTTTCGCGCCTCAGTGTCAGTTACAGACCAGATAGTCGCCTTCGCCACTGGTGTTCCTCCAAATCTCTACGCATTTCACCGCTACACTTGGAATTCCACTATCCTCTTCTGCACTCAAGTCTCCCAGTTTCCAATGACCCTCCACGGTTGAGCCGTGGGCTTTCACATCAGACTTAAGAAACCACCTGCGCGCGCTTTACGCCCAATAATTCCGGACAACGCTTGCCACCTACGTATTACCGCGGCTGCTGGCACGTAGTTAGCCGTGGCTTTCTAATAAGGTACCGTCAAGGTACAGCCAGTTACTACTGTACTTGTTCTTCCCTTACAACAGAGTTTTACGAACCGAAATCCTTCTTCACTCACGCGGCGTTGCTCCATCAGGCTTTCGCCCATTGTGGAAGATTCCCTACTGCTGCCTCCCGTAGGAGTCTGGGCCGTGTCTCAGTCCCAGTGTGGCCGATCACCCTCTCAGGTCGGCTACGCATCGTTGCCTTGGTGAGCCGTTACCTCACCAACTAGCTAATGCGCCGCGGGCCCATCCTATAGCGACAGCCGAAACCGTCTTTCAGTATTGTCCCATGAGGGACAAAAGATTATTCGGTATTAGCCCCGGTTTCCCGGAGTTATCCCAAACTATAGGGTAGGTTGCCCACGTGTTACTCACCCGTCCGCCGCTAACGTCAAAGGAGCAAGCTCCTTCTCTGTTCGCTCGACTTGCATGTATTAGGCACGCCGCCAGCGTTCGTCCTGAGCCAGGATCAAACTCTCCATAAAAGAAATTTGATTAGCTCAAATTGTTTTGCTGGCATCAATTTTGATGTCCAAAATTTTGTTTCGTTCACTAACAAAGTTAGCTAGTAAAAACTATATTGATTACGTTTTGCTTGTTCAGTTTTCAAGGTTCATTTTGTTAGTTACTAGTAAGTAACTTTTTATAATTTAACATACATTCAATATGATGTCAACTATTATTTTCTTGCAGTGTGTTGTTCACATGTTTCGTAACAACGTGTTTAAATATAACATCTCGTATCATAGTTTGCAAGTGTTTAATTGAAATAAAACTATTCAGTCAATAATAACTAGTAGTTTCTTCTATAGTATATTATGTGTCAGGCACTCAAACAATTTCGAATAAAAAGCTCCTCTTCGTTTTCACAAAGAGGAGCTTTTTCGTCTTTACATTATCGAACCCAGATAAAGTATGCAAGGAAGACAAAGAACAATCCGTACATCATTGGGTGAATTTCTTTTTTACGACCTGCTAAAAGCATTGTTACAGGATAGAATACGAAACCAATTGCAATCCCTGTTGCAATTGAATAACCAAGCGGCATCATTAATACTGTGAAGAACGCTGGAACTGCAATTTCGAATTTATCCCATTCAATTAAACGCAATGATGAAACCATTAACACACCTACGATAACAAGTGCTGGTGCTGTTACCGCCGAAGTAACAACAGCAAGTAATGGCGAGAAGAATAGCGCGATTAAGAATAGCACTGCTGTAACAACTGCGGCAAAACCTGAACGAGCACCTGCTGCTACACCTGAAGTTGATTCTACATATGCAGTAGTTGTTGAAGTTCCGAATAAAGAACCAATTGTTGTAGCTAATGCATCCGCCATAAGCGCACGGCTTGCGCGTGGTAATTTATCGTCTTTTACTAGGCCAGCTTGAGTAGCAACAGCCATTAATGTACCTGCTGTATCGAAAAAGTCAACGAATAAAAATGTTAGTACTACGACTAAAAATTTAACGTTTATTAAAGAATCAAAGTCATTAAAAATCGGTTTAAGTGCAACCATAAATGTTGAATCTACACTTGGAATTGCTGATACAACCGATACAGGTGGTGCAATGACACCTGTCATCATACCAACGACCGCTGTAATAACCATCCCTAAGAAAATACCGACGCTGCGGAATTTTAAAATAAGGATGACAGAAATAATAATACCGAACACTGCTAAAAGAGTTGAACCTGTAAATGCACCTAATGTTACTAAAGTTGCTGGACTATCTACAACGATACCCGCTCCTTGTAACCCTACGAATGTGATAAATAAACCAATACCAGCTGATACTGCATATTTAAGTTGTGCTGGAATTGCATTAATAACTGTTTCACGAATACCAGTAAGTGAAAGGATAATAAAAATAATCCCTGAGAAAAATACACCTGTTAACCCAGTTTGCCAAGGAATACCATATGCTCCTACTACAGTGAAAGCAAAGAATGCATTCAATCCCATACCTGGGGCTAATGAGATTGGGAATTTAGCGAAAATACCCATAATCAAAGAACCGACTGCTGCTGCTAATGCTGTTGCTACGAATACAGCACCTTTATCCATCCCTGCATTTTCCAGAATACCTGGGTTAACTGCTAAAATATAAGCCATGGCAAGGAATGTTGTAATACCACCAATTATTTCGCGGCGATAATTAGTACCTAATTCATCGAACATGAAATATTTTTTCATTTTTTAAAGATCCTCCGTATTGTCGTCTTCAATACCGAAAACAAAAAAGACACGCTGACTACTCTACTAGTCGCATGTCTACGATACATTTCAGCACTCATAATGTGTGAAATAAATTAGTTACTATACATTCGTATAAAACTAAAATCGTAGTCAAGTTATTTACGGTAACTTGGTAGAAACTCACGGGCCTTATCCCCGACATTATACGACGACTTATTTAATTTACAATCGTAATATATCATTTCGTTTTTTAGATTTCAACCCCATTTCCGAACATTTCTTATAAAAAAAATACGAAAGTTCGTATAAAATACGGAATTAATGTTCAGTTTTTGGAAAAAACATAGAAAAATAAAGAAAAAGAACTCTTTTTCTATGAGTTCTTTTTAAAGTGCAAAGAGCATCGCAATACAATTGTTAAAGATATGGAGGGTTATTGAATACACGATATTAAAATTCGATTTGTAATAAATGACGCCAAAGACGAGCCCAGAGTAAAAGTAAGGTATCACTTGAACAATTTCTGAAAAACTATGTACATGTAAAAGGCCAAATAAGAAACTAGAAATTCCAATCGAGAAATATACCCCTATCTTTGTCTTTAACTTTTTCAGAATGATTTCCCTAAATATTATCTCCTCATTCACCGGTCCCAGCAAAACGACTGGAAACAAAAAGACAAATAGCATTATACCTTGTGCTATCTGCAAAACATGATTGACGCTAGATTGATTTGACGAGTTAGCAAAAGAATCAACTAGCGGATCTATAAACATTACACCTAGATATAGTAACAACAATCCAACAATAAACAATTGAATAAATTTTAATGGTTTGTTTCGAATATCTTTCAAACCAAGAATTACTTGGCTACGTAATGCTATAAAGGCTATGATACAAACCATTCCATGCGCAAGACAAAATAGTAATAAGAAAGTATTTAATTCAGTCTGATTAGCGGGCGAATTAAAAAGCTTTGGCAATACAAGCACCAGTGATATGTAACTAAATAAAATCACGCTATACTTATATTTTCGTAACATTATCTCCATTCCTTTCAATTTTTTCACTACTCATTACTACACAAACAATTATCGTTTTAGACGATTTTATTGTAATAACATGCTATTTAGGATGCAATTCATTTGATCGTAAGCTAATCCATTGAAATTCCTTACATAAATAAGAACCCCCTATAGCCTAAAAGCTAAAGGGGGTTCTGATACTTTTGTGCTTTACTTCCCTACTCGACTCTGCAATGACTGAATCTTTTTTTCTAACTTTTGTTGCCAATCTAACGCTAACGCATCCACCGCTTGAATTTTCTTCATCGCACCTACATCATTGTTTTTATAATAGACCTCGTTGCAATATAAAACAGATATACCCGCAGGATGTCTTTCAATCAATTCAATCGTTGAATTTGCACTGATTGTTCCCTCGATTAGCACACGTGCAAGGTAGCCCGTATACCCCGTTTCAATTAAACGTTTGAGCAATATATCTGCCTTTGCATATCTATCAATCGTGCTACACGGAATACGCCCTTGCGTAATTTGAATAACAGCATCTCCAATTTTATAAGTATCTCCTATACAAACATCCGCTTCCAACATGTTCGTTACCGTTAAATTCTCACCGAATGTTGCAGACGGCAATTTTTTACCTAGTTCTTGCTCCCATTGTATGTAATGCTCTGCAGGATATAAACAAACAGCACGATCAGGCCCACCATGATGCTTTTTATCTGCTACATCATCTCCCTCAAAACCACTCTTTCCCAAATAAACTTCTTGTACTTCTTGTTTTTCAATTCCTGTTATCATTGATCGCCCGTTGCTATAGTTCAATTCTTTCGGCATACCGACAGCTAATGTGTGAATCGTCGCAATACTTTTCTCCATTTTCATCCCCCTCAATTAAAAGCCAACGTATTTCATAAACTTAGTTTACTACATCCAACACTTTTCCAGCAATTTCACCCCTTCTACAATGGTTTATGGTCTATCTTCATGTTACACCCATCATTCCCACGCAACAAAAAAAAGCCCTAAACCCCTGTGTTATCAGGGCATTTAGGACTCTTGCTATTAGTGATTATTCCCACTCAATCGTTGCTGGTGGCTTCGATGTAATATCATACAGCACGCGGTTAACGTGTTTTACTTCGTTTACTAAACGTACAGAGATTTTTTCTAGTACGTCCCAAGGGATACGTGCCCAGTCAGAAGTCATACCGTCGATAGACGTTACAGCACGGATACCGATTGCGTAGTCATACGTACGAGCATCGCCCATTACACCTACTGAACGAATATCAGGTAATACCGTGAAGTATTGCCAAATGTCACGATCAAGACCAGCTTTTGCAATTTCTTCACGTAAGATGAAATCAGATTCACGAACAATTTCAAGTTTTTCTTCTGTTACTTCACCAAGTACACGAATACCTAAACCAGGACCTGGGAATGGTTGACGCCAAACAATTTTCTCATCTAGACCAAGTTCTAAGCCAAGTGCACGAACTTCGTCTTTGAATAATGTTTTTAATGGTTCAATTAATTTGAACTGCATGTCTTCTGGAAGACCGCCTACATTATGGTGCGATTTGATTGTTTGCGCAGTCGACGTACCAGATTCAATAATGTCTGTGTATAACGTTCCTTGTGCAAGGAAATCCATACCTTCTAATTTTGAAGCTTCTTCATCGAATACGTAAATAAATTCGTTACCGATAATTTTACGTTTTTTCTCTGGATCAGATACACCCGCAAGTTTGTCCATGAAGCGTTGACGTGCATCGATTTTAATTAGGTTCATATCGAAATCTTCTGTGAAAGTTTTCATGACCTGTTCAACTTCACCTTTACGGTTTAGGTTGTGGTCTACGAACATACAAGTCAATTGGTCACCGATTGCTTTATGAATAAGTACTGCAACAACAGAAGAGTCTACCCCGCCTGAAAGTGCACATAATACTTTTTTATCGCCAACGATTTCACGAATTTTAGCAATTTCGATTTCGATAAAGTTTGCCATTGACCAATCGCCTTTAGCGCCACAAATATCGAATACGAATTGACGTAGTAAATCATTACCATATACAGAGTGACGAACTTCTGGGTGGAATTGTACTGCATATAGTTTACGTTCTGCGTTTGCCATAGCAGCGATTGGACAAGATGCACTTGTTGCAATGATTTCAAAGCCAGCAGGTACTTCTGTTACGTGGTCGCCATGACTCATCCAGACGATTTGTTCTGTTGGTAAATCACCGAATAATTTATTAGCAGCCGTTACTTGAACTTCCGCTTTACCGTATTCACGTGTTTCAGCGCCTTCTACTTTACCGCCTTGCGTATGCGCCATTAATTGCATACCATAGCAAATACCTAGGATTGGTAAACCTAATTCGAAAATAGCTGGATCTACATGGAATGCATTGTCATCATAAACAGAGTTAGGACCACCTGAAAAGATAATACCCGCTGCATTCATGTCTTTAATTTCATCTGCTGTAATCGTATGTGGGTGTAATTCACTGAAAACACCAAATTCACGGATACGACGCGTAATTAATTGGTTAAATTGGCTACCGAAGTCTAGAACGACGATTTTTTCTTGCTCTTTTAATAAAGGGCTTGCTGACAATATTTCCACCTCTTCTTCTATTTTTAAAGGACGTTTTCATATGTTCAAAGAAAAACGCGTATGAAAGTAAAAAAAACTTCCTACGCGTCCATAAGCTCTTGATATATAAAGGGGAATGCGTAACAAAGAAAAGTGATGTATAAAACTTCTCACCTAGCCAAAACATTCACCTTCATAGAGAAATCATTTACGGTGATTTCGTAGAAACATCCGAACCCTATTTTCGAACTTATATGAAAGCCATCCTAATCATATATAATTTTTTTCATTTTACTCTTTGTACCCATTAAAATCAACCGATTGTGCGATTGATTAAATATTCCCAACTTTCCCGCAGTTTAACGAAGTCAACATCTTGTGCATTCTTGCCATAAATATGTTGCTCGTATACGGCCGTTAACTTTTGCATCTCTTCTGTCTCTAACGATGCATCTACCCGCTCAGCAAACGCTCGCAATGTTTCGTCATGTTTTCGTTTTAAACCAATGCGCCCTAACTGTTTCGTTAATGCTTGATAGGAAGCATCAAAACTTGACCAATCCGCTTCTTTTTTGCGATAGACACGCACCTGCATTTTAGGAATCCATGTTTTTCGTTGTACAAATAAAGCCACACCAATAATAATGAGTAAAGCCATTAGCGTGAACCAAACATATTTTAACGATTTTACCCAAGCCCATACAAGGTCTAAGCTAAAAGCTGAATTGTTAGCTGTTTGCTCTGTTGGTTGCTCTTTCTTTTGCTGTTGCGCTGGTTTTTCTTCTGGTTGTAGTACTTCTTCTTGCTGAGGTTGATTTTGCTGTAAATCATAATCAATATTCACTGTACCAGAAAAGCCAATTGTCGGTTCAAACTCTATCCACCCTGTACCTGGAACATATGCCTCTACCCAAGAGTGGGCATTGTCATTCGTCACTTTATATTCACGCAGACCATTTGATAACGCCCCTGCATCACCTGGTGCAAAACCTTTCACCCAGCGAGCGGGAATGCCGATAGAACGAAGCATAACAACCATGGATGTAGAAAAGTTATCACAGTAACCTACTTTTGTATCGAATAAAAATTGATCTACATAATCTTGTTTTTCAGCAGGAATAGCTGCTGCTTTTTTATCGTATCTATAGTTTCCCTTTGAAAAATAGCCTTCCACTGCCTTTATTTTTTCGTATACAGAGGCTTTATCACGCGTTATATCGAGCGTTAAATCTTGTACACGCTGCGGAAGTGTGTCAGGTAATTGTAAAAAACGATTATAAGAAGGATCTAATGTTTCTAACATAGCTGGTTCAGACATTTGAAGCTGTTGCAAACTATAGTTTGGCTCACTATAAGTTATCGTATAATTTGACAGTAATTTATTACTACCATTATCCGTCGTCACCAATTCACCACTCGGTTGTTTTGTTACTATTTTTTCAGTTTGTCCATCTTGGATATACAAGGTGGGGTCCTCTGCCGAAACGGATAACATGCCATATGTTTGAATTAAAAATGGCATAGGGACAGCCATATCCATTTGAATTTGCCGTTCATTTTCTCGTGGCCCAACCTGCAAGGATGTATAAATTGGGGTATCGTTTTCAAAAACAGCTTCCCCCATATATTCACCTGATAACACCCAGCCTTTCGATGTATACGTATCTTTAGTATCGATACGCCAATAATGGCGATCATGTGAGGTTGCTGTAAAAATTAATGTATTATCTCCTTTATACGGCCCACCTAACTTACTGTCATCATCACTATAGCCAACTGTTCTTTGTCCATCTCCTACACCATCTTGCCCTGTAACGCTTTTGATAAACGGTACTGGATCAGCCCATGTCGGTCCTGCTTTTGGTAAATAGAATGCCACCATACTGACAAGTGCCACCGAAATAAGCATTGGTAAAACAATTTTCCACTTTCTAAGCATATCACTCGGTGCATCGAGCTGAAGTCTTAAACGTTTAATAAAAAGTACACCCGTCATAATTAGACCAAGCACAATTACTTTAATAATAGCGAGCTTTCCATTATATTCGCTAAACGTATCAAGTGTCGCGATGAAAAATACGGTTAATACGAAGAAGTAGAAAATATTATGATGCACTGTAATCCAGTGGTGAATTAAATAAATTAACATCCAAATCAACGCTAAAAACAATACTGTTCTAAATGCATCTGATACTTGTCCAAAATTCCCTGAAAAAACGTTCACCATGTTCCACGTCACTTCATTCACTAAAAACGGAATGGTGTGTCCTGAAAAAAACGGATTCTCGCTATAAACAAATATCACAAACCATGTAATATAACCTAACTTTATAAGTCCGGACAATAACGGTCGAACTTTAAATAAAGAAAGCACTAGTGCTAAGCCGATAAAAACTAGAAACAACTGACTTAAACCTGTATTTGTTAATTGCATAACTGGTGTTAGCCACTCACGTAATATAAAGAAAATAATGACGTACGCGAAAGCTAGCTCAATAAAATTTTCTAGTGATTTTTTCACGGCTTCATCACCTCCGTGAACAAGTGGTAATAATCTGTTGGGTTTACATGTACGACTTGAATATGTTTATAACGCTTTGTTACATCAGAACGTGCCTGTGTCTCTTGAGATACTACAAAACAAATACAACTTTTCACCGTATTACCTAAAGTATGTAGTAATTCATCTGATATATCGCTCGTAACATATAGAAGCGTTGCCACACGCTGAAGGACTTGGGTATCACGCAATTGATATTTTGCATTTTCAACAGGTTTGACACAAGCTAAATGATGCATCACTCGATCTAGTTGCTTTTCACCTTGGATAGAAGAAAACACTTTTGTTTTTACACCTGTTGAAACAAAGGAAATATCCCCACGCCCTCGTACAATCGCACTAAGCATTGAAGCGATCAACTCCACCTTCTCTTCAAATAACGGAGAAGAACCTACATCGAGCATTAACATCAATTCCTGTGATTGACGATCTTCAAATTCCTTTGACTGAAGTGTTTGTGTTTTTGCAAATGACTTCCAATGAATCCACGAAAAGCGGTCACCTGGTACGTATTCGCGTAAACCTATAGCCATTGATGTGTCCTTCACAATTGAATAAGGGGTCATCATGGACCCAACATCTAATTTTGTTTGTAATGTAGCATATTTCATATCATGCACTCTCGGATAAACTAGAACGATTTGTTCTTTTTCTACCAAAATGCGCTTCTTTGCCCATCCGAAAAAATCATGGAAGATGATTTGCGCACCTAAATAACGATGCTCACCACGTGACAAGCTTTCAAGTGTGTAACGCCAAGTAAACGTTTTTTTAAAACCTACAAATTTTATGGCGTCTTTCTCTTGCACCTTTGACTGCACTAGCATCTCGCTACCAACAAGTTCTTCCATCAGCATATACGCAAATGGAAAACGCGTTTTTCTTTCTACACTTATTGTCACTTGAACTGATTGTCCGCTTTCTACATGAGAAGGGTCAATTTTACGCTCTACACTGTATATTTCCTCCCTCACAAGTTGGAAGATAAAAGCGTACAACAAAAATGGACTTACCGTAAAAAAGACAAACCAGCTGACAAATCCACCTTGAAACATAGCATAACAAAACGTAATGAGTATCAGAAAGCTCACTAATAGAAAATGTTTACTTTTTTCAAAAAGGGCTCGCCATTTCTTCATTGCTCTGCTAACCTCTTCGTCGGCACAGGCGTTTTCGCAATAATACGTTCAATAATTTCTTCTGCTGTTACATCATCATAACGCGCATCTGGCTTGAGCACTAATCTGTGGCTAAAGACATAGGGCGCTAAATATTGAACATCGTCCGGTATTACATAGCTTCGCCCTTTCATAAATGCATATGCCTGAGACGCCTTCATCAAAGCAATTGTCGCACGAGGACTAACCCCTAAAAACACGTAGTTATTCTCTCTTGTTTGAGAAGCCAGTTCAACCATATAGTTTTTAACGGAGTCCTCCACATAAACGCCTTGCACAAGTTGCTGTAATTCAATTAATTGTGCCACCGAAAGCACAGCTTCAATTTTTTCAATAGACTTGCCATTTTCAGCACGACGCAGTATTTCTACTTCTTGCCCTCTCGTTGGATAACCCATTTTTATTTTTAGTAAAAAGCGATCAAGCTGTGCCTCTGGTAATGGATAGGTACCCTCGTGTTCGATAGGATTTTGCGTAGCCATAACGAAAAATGGCTGATTAATCATAAGTGTATTACCATCAATTGTAACAGATGCTTCCTCCATCGCTTCAAGTAAGGCCGATTGTGTTTTCGGTGACGTTCTATTAATTTCATCAGCCAAAACTACATCGCCCATAATCGGTCCTGGACGAAATTCAAATTCCATTGTTTTTGGGTTATAGATAGAAACGCCTACAACGTCGGAGGGCAGTAAATCGGGAGTAAATTGAATTCGTTTGAATTGGGCATCGAAAGATTTAGCAAGCGCACGTACCATCATAGTCTTACCAACTCCTGGCACATCCTCAAGTAATACGTGCCCCCTTGCAAGTAAGGCTACAATGCTAAGTTCCGCTACCTCTCTCTTTCCTATCATTACTTTCTCTATATTTTCTAATACCATTTGGATTTGTAAATTCATAAAACAAAAAACCTCCCATTTTCGCTAACCAATTATTTGAATTGCACGATAATTTAGTTCAAGCATATCGAAAACTGTTTCGTAACACAATTAATGTGCCATTATCCAGTTAAAATGATAAATTAACAAACATGTTATTGCCTCTATAAAAAGAGGTTTGTTTGATGTTTCTTATCAAACAAACCTACCTAATAGTATAACGTTTCATTTACATAAATGTTACAGATTTAATTTTTTTAACCATAAACTCTCTAATGTTGAAACATTTTCATTCCTCAATATTGCATTTAAGTCTCCTGAAAGTAATATATTTCCTTCATGTAACACTAACACATCGTCTGCTACTTCCTCTACAAATCCTAGTAAATGTGTAGAAAATATCACTGTATTGCCCATTTCCTTTTGTTCAAGCATCATTTTTTTCAACTCTGCAATCCAAAATGGGTCAAGTCCATTCGTTGGTTCATCTAAAATAAGGAGCGACCCCGCACCTAGTAAACTTTGTGCAAGATTTAACCGTTGCCGCATTCCCTTCGAAAACTGTTGAACCCTTTGCTTTCTAACGTCCCACAAGCCAACGCGTTTCAATACTTGCTCTTGCTCTTTTTTAGCTATTCTTTTCAAAGAGGACAGTAATTGCAATACTTCTGCTGCCGTTAACATTGAGGGAAAATCTACATCATCTGGCATATATCGAATCGCTTGACTCTCCTGCCATTTTAGCTCCCCTGACATTGGTTTCTCCTGTCCAGTTAACAGGCGAATAAGCGTACTTTTCCCCGCTCCATTGCCACCTGCTAACGCTAAAATACGCCCTTTCTGCACAGTAAAGGATACGTCTTTAAGTCCCCTATTATTTTTATAGACATTTGATAGATGATTCGCCTCTAGTAACACTACCGCTTCTCCCCCTTCTTTAGTCTCCTTGCAGTAAAGGCAAGCGGTAAAGCTACCCACAAACATGTTACCAATCCATATACTACATAGCCCAATGGTGATGCATAAAATGCTGTCACATTATAAAAAGATGGACCAAGTACGCTGGCCTGTTTTGTAAATATAAAGTAACCAAAGCGCAACCATTCTACAGGATTAATATGCATAACAATAATCGTTAGCTTTTGTAAAATATGCCCTGCAACTACTGTGCCAATTGCCATTAAGGCATACGACAGAAGCAATAAGAAAAATGACCATAAAACTAACGACAGAGATAGCGCAAATAATCTCGTTTTCGCTACCGCCCCAATAGCTAACGCTAAGGAAGTAAAAATAGCAATGCATAATAATGTCAGACTTATAAAAATAAACGGCAAACGTACGCCACCAAGTAATCCGCCAAGTGCTAAAACAACACCAAACGCTACCATCACGATTAATAAAAAGGCAATAACAGTAGCTAAATACTTTCCAAAAATATATTGTTTACGCGTCATCGGATAGGTTTTTAATAAAGAAAACCACCCTGTTTCTATATCACCAGCAATGCTCATACTGCCAATTGTCAAAATAAATAGAGGCAATAAAAACAATAGGACATTTAAAAAAGAAGCTGTTTGACGAGTAAAACCTTCTACATCAGGCAGTGCCATTTGCTGGATAACAATAATCGATGTAAAAACAAAAGTGAAGAGTAAGCCAACTAATTGCATCCACCGACTGCGCAACATTTGTTTCAATTCAAGTTTGATGAGCATGCTGTACATCACTGATGAATCCCCCAATTAAAATCGCTTAAATCCTCATAAGTAAGCACTTGTCCCTTACCTTCAGTAGCCATCCAAGATTGCGCAGCTTCTTGTGTTTCGAAAGCAAGTACACCATAATTCATCGGCGTCCAATAATCTTTGTTGTAGACAAACGTCGCCTTCGAAACATCAATCCATTTATTCTCTTTTGCATCCTTAATGAATGCAGCGCCAACCTCTTCGTCTCCATTTGCCGCAATATACTCAATTAAACACCCAATATCATCAAACATTTCATAGTCACCATTTTTCAAGGCAATTTGTCCGGCATACTCGTTATGCACAATTGACATGTTACAAACTTTACAAACATCGGTTTCATTGACAATGTCACGTGGTTTAAACGTTTTTTCACTACACCCTACAGCCAGTAAACAACTAACGCAAATTATTAGTATCCACTTTTTCATTCCATCAAACCTCTTTTCCATAGCCATACACTACTTAAAATAAAAAATAGACCTAGCAAAAACTGCGCTATATCTATATCTACTTTTTTTACACTTTGGTCTTTCATCAGTTTCGGCGTTTCATCAACAAGCACCGTCCTCGCGCTTTTATTGATTTGCTGATCGAGGGAAGTTAGTAAAACAACGCTTGGTGACTCTACAAAATATTGATACACTGGCTGTCGGACCATCCATTGTCCAAAGCTAGATACAGCGACATATGGAACATCTCCAGTACCGTCATTTTTTAAATCCGTTCCAACATAATCATCATAATAATTACTCGATAATTGAATGCCTTGTTGATCGGAGCGAGCTGTTAATATATTGCCAGTAAACTGATTATTGTACACAACTGTTTGGTCATCTACCTTTGTCCCTTCAATGGCCGTTTGATTCATTTGAAAATTATTATGCATAATTTGAACCTCTGCACTTTTTTGTAATGCAATGGCCGTTCGATTGTTCTTCATCGTATTAAAAGCAAGGTCTGCACGCTGCACATCATATAGCAATGCTCCGCTGCCATTCATATCGTTATGATTGATGACTACATTGTCCTTAATCGTAATACCGCTAGTCATCATCACCATCAATCCTGTTACATTGCTCGCATACGTATTGTTTAGAGCCTTGGCATTTTCAGTATACATAAAATGCGTACCATAACGGCTATTCTCTACCGTATTGCGTTGCACAACAATGCCGTCAACCTCTTCTACGTAAATACCATCTTGCACATGTTTAATATTACTATCTTCAACCACTATCTTCTCGCTTTGATAAATAGCTATACCATTACCTTTTTTTGAATAATGCGCCTGTGTGCCAACTATTTCAACATGTTGGATGTGTACATTTTCGCCGTGTTGAATATGCACAGCACTATGCACGTCGTTAATTTTCAATTGTCGTAGCGCAAGACCTTCCACCTCACTAGCAACAATTCCCTTTTTTCCCGATAGCGTCATATTGTCAATCATGACTGCGTCTGCACCTTCAATACGAATTGCTGGTTTTTCCCCAACGGCTGCAATCTCTGTGCCTTTTTCTCCACGCAATGTAATGTTTTTTGTCACGATTAAATTTCCTTTATAATAACCTGCTGGAATGTTGATGACGGCCCCAGGTTCCGCTCTGTCGATTGCCTCCTGTATATCAAATTTTGCATAGGCAGTCGAACTTATACATAGCAAAAACAATAAGATACATCCTATTTTTTTCACCTTTAGTACCTCCAAGTTCAGTAAGAAAAGACTAGAGGAAATTCCCCTAGCCCTTCTGTATTAATGATTATGGTCATCACTTTCATGATTCATCTCTTCCATATTCATTTTATCTGATTCTCCATTAGCTTCCTTTTCAGCGTTTTCTTGCATTTTCTTTTTACGGCGCTCTAATGCATCGTCTTTAATTTTTTGTAATTCTTCTACATGCGCTTTTGGATTTTCAGCTAAATACTTATCTGCATCAGCTTTGTTAATGAAATAGATATATCCCCAGTTCATTGGTGATTTTAAATCTGTTTTCACGATTGTGACATCTTCGACCTTCGCCCAATCTTTTGTATTATAATCACGTACAAACTTATCATTTTTCTCGTTATTCGCAACCTCTGCATTGACTAAACAGCCAATGTCATCATAAAACGCAATTGTACCATCTGCTTTAATCGCTTGAGCAGAAAATACACCCATTTCATGGTCTTTCATATAAACCTTCATATTACACATTTCGCAAACTGTATCTTCTTGTGGTTCTTGTAATCGTGAATCTACTAAAGAAGCAACTTGCACTGATTCATCTTTCACTTCAGACTCTTTCGATGCAACTTCTGAATTCGCTTTTTCTTCCTTCACTTCTGCCTTTTCAGTACCACACGCTGTCAATATTAGTAACGTAGCTAGTACTGGTAACCATAATTTTTTCACTATTGCTCCCCCAATTCTTTTCTGTTACTACCTAGTATTTTACAGATAAGATGTGAAATAAGATGAAAACCTCTGTGAAGATTCGGAAAAATCTATATGACTACTTTGCGAACGTCTTGAAGTCAAAGTATTCTCGTACAAACTAAAACGGTTAAAAAAGCGAGGACAAAAGAAAAAAAGTGTTAGATTGACTGCAATCAATCTAACACTTGCCGTTGTTGTCCGCTACGGGCGGGTCTGTGATTCTCTGACTTTTACTAGCGATTGGTTGTGCGTTCTTTAGTAGAGTCGCCACAATCAACAACTATATTCTCGAACTTGATTTTGCTATATAGAGGTACGGTAACTATTGTGGCGCTTCTTTAGCTTACTTAGACGGCTCAATTTTCCAGCTGTTTCATTTAGTTCATTGTGAATTTGAACAGAGCCTCCGCTTTCTGCAAAAATAGATTCTAGTTGATTATGGCGTTGTTGCTGCATCGGCCTCTTATTACTTGATCGCTTTTTCTCTTTATTTTTTTGCAAACTTTTTTTAAATTGTTGCTGTGTATGGTGGCTAAAGTTATGACTAATATCACCAGCATGTAAATACTGTTGTTCATTACGAAAAGTGCTACCTGTCGTCGCATTTACTCTAGAAGTCCTCATAATTAGTTACCCTCCTTTTCATTTTACTTACTTTATAGGTATTTATATCGACATTATATGCAAAAAATTAAGCAAACAGAACCAAATATATAAAAAAAGAATAGAATTATTCAAAAAGTATCTATCACTTTTGAACAACTCTATTCTCATAAGCATTACTTCCAAAAATCATCAAAAATTGTAATTGGCATATGGCGTTTATGTTGAGAGCGTAAATAATGTTGCTCTAATCGTTCACGAGCATCGTCAGGAATTTGCTTCCCTTCTAAATAATCATCAATTTGCTCATAAGTTACTCCAAGTGCCACTTCATCAGGCAATGATGGACGATGTTCTTCTAAGTCAGCAGTCGGAACTTTTAAATACAGATGCGCTGGACAATCAAGTGCCGCTAATAATTGTTTCCCCTGACGCTTATTCAGACGAAAAATAGGCATTAAATCGGCTCCGCCGTCACCATATTTTGTAAAGAAACCTGTAATTGCCTCCGCAGCGTGGTCTGTTCCTAACACAACAGCACTATTCATAGCAGCGATAGAAAATTGTACTTTCATGCGCTCCCGTGCTTTTTCATTCCCTTTTACAAAATCACTAAGCACAACTCCAGCATCAGCTAGAGCACGAACACTTGCATCAACCGCTTCCTTAATATTGACCGTGTAGGTAGTCGTAGGCTTAATAAAATCAATAGCGTCCTGACAGTCTTGTTCATCCTTTTGAATACCATATGGTAAACGCACTGCCCAAAATGAATACTTCTGCTCGCCTGCTTCCTCATTTAACTCATTAACTGCTAGTTGAGCTAATTTACCGGTTAAAGTAGAGTCTTGACCACCTGATATACCAAGTACAAACCCTTTAACAAAGCTATATTTTTGTGCATATGCCTTCAAAAAATCAATGGATTTACGAATTTCTTCCTGTGCATCAATTGTTGGCAAAACTTTTAATTCGGTAATAATTTGCTGTTGTAATGCCATAACATCTTCCACTCCTTAGTCTTTTACAATTCGATCGACCATTTCTCGTACTTCTTCAATATTTCGCATTTTATTATCCCAGCATTTTTGGCTTAAATCGACTGGATATTCCTCTGGATTCATGGCACGTTTATATTCATCCCACAGCAGTTCTAAATTGTCAGCTGCATAATTACGCATCTCTTCTAACGTTGGATTGTCATAAATTACGTCCCCTTTATTAATCACATGCTGATGCAAGTTTTTCGCCTCAAAATTCGTGACAAATTTTGATACGAATGTATGCACAGGGTGGAACATCTTTATTCGCTCTTCGGATTGAGGGTCTTCGTCATACATCGTAATGTAATCACCCTCTGCTTTACCGTTTTTACGGTCAATAATACGATAAACACTTTTTAAGCCAGGAGTTGAAACTTTTTCAGCATTAGCAGAAATTTTAATCGTATCCTCTAGCTGACCTTCATCATTTTCTATAGCGACCATTTTATAGACAGCCCCTAATGCTGGCTGATCGTAAGCTGTAATTAATTTTGTACCAATTCCCCACATATCTACGCGGGCACCTTGAGCTTTCAAGTTTAAAATTGTATATTCATCTAAATCATTGGAGACAACAATTTTGGCATCATGGAAGCCTGCTTCATCTAACATACGACGTGCTTCTTTTGACAAGAAAGCAATATCCCCACTATCTAAACGAATACCAATGAAATTAATTTTATCGCCAAGTTCTTTTGCCACTTTTATCGCATTCGGCACTCCAGATTTCAGCGTGTTATAGGTGTCCACTAAAAATACGCAGTTGCGATGACGTTTCGCATAGGCGTGGAATGCATCATAATCATTTTTATAAGCCTGTACAAGTGCATGAGCATGAGTACCAGCTACCGGAATGTTAAATAGTTTTCCTGCACGCACATTACTAGTTGAAGCAAACCCTCCTATAAAGGCTGCACGAGTTCCCCAGATAGCCGCATCCATTTCTTGCGCTCGACGTGTACCAAACTCCATTGCCATTTCATCTTTAACGATTTGCTTAATACGACTTGCTTTAGTGGCAATTAGTGTTTGATAATTGACAATATTCAATAGCGCCGTCTCGATTAGTTGTGCTTCAACTAAAGGTGCCTCAATACGTACAATTGGCTCATTGGCAAAAACGAGCTCCCCTTCCACCATTGAATACATATCGCCTGTAAAGCGAATATTTTTTAAATAGTCAATGAAGTCTTCTTTATATCCAACCTCTTCACGTAAATACGCGATATCTGACTCACTAAAGCGAAAATCTCGCAAATACTCAAGCATGCGTTCCAGTCCAGCAAATACGGCAAAGCCATTTCCAAATGGTAATTTTCTAAAATATAATTCAAAAATCGCTTTTCTATTATGTATGCCATCAGCCCAATAAGACTCTGCCATATTAATTTGATACAAGTCCGTGTGTAGCGCTAAGCTATCGTCAGCATAGTTCGATCTCATAGGAATCCCTTCTTCCACTTTCATAATTAGTCCTAGTATACACTATATACCCAAAATCTTGCGTTTTACACTTTTCTGTTTCCATGTTATGTTTCCTAACATATGTAGTCAGAAAATTTTGAACTGTTCACATTTCTGACACAAATTTTAGTACCGCTTACATTCCTTTTATAAATAGCTTTTTAGTAAACTACTACGAAAGACGAAATATACAATGTAATATAACCTAACATGCTAATCAAAAAAAACATTGCGCCATTTATCTACTCGCTATAATATGTAAATTAAATTTACGCAAGGAGCTGTTGTGAGTGAAAAAAATAGAGGCCATTATTCGTCCGGAAGTTTTTGGGGCTGTACGAGACGGACTTGCAAAAGTAGGCATTGCAGGTTTAAGTATTTCTGAAATCGCTGGCTGCGGTCGTCAATTAGGTCATACAGGTTTGTTTCGAGGCAATGCCTATGAAATTGAGTTTTTACCAAAATTGAAATTAGAAATGATCATCGATGATGAAAAAGTTGATGCTATTGTGGAAGTTTTATTACGCGATGCTGCAACTGGTAAAGTTGGCGACGGAAAAATTTTCATTTATCCAGTAGAACAGGCAATTCGTATCCGTACTAAAGAAGTCGGATCAATTGCTGTAGAATAAGGGGGAGATAGTTATGGATGACGTACTATTATCTGTAAATTTAGTTTGGATTATGCTTGGGACAATTTTAGTATTCTTTATGCACGCAGGTTTTGCAATGGTCGAGGCAGGTTTTACTCGTTCTAAAAATGCAGTTAACATTATTATGAAAAATTTCTTAACCATTTCGCTTGGTGGGATTGTTTATTTCCTATGTGGATATGCCATTATGTTCGGCGACACAGCAGGAGGCTTCTTCGGAACAAGTGGTTTCGCTTTAAACGGTGTAGATGACCTCTCCTTCTTTATTTTCCAAACAATGTTTGCTGCCACAGGTGCGACTATCTTATCGGGTGCAGTAGCAGAACGTACAAATATTTTTGCTTATATCGGTGTTATCATACTAATGACAATACTTGTTTATCCTGTAGTAGGTCATTGGGTGTGGAGCGGTCAAGGTTGGTTAACTGACCTCGGCTTTATCGATTTTGCTGGTTCTACTGTTGTCCATTTAACTGGTGCAGTAGCTGCGTTTATAGCAGCCATAATGGTTGGACCACGTCTAGGTAAATACGAAAACGGACGTGTTAACGTTATTACTGGTCATAGTATTCCTATCGGCGCATTAGGTGTGTTCTTACTTTGGTTCGGTTGGTTCGGCTTTAATGGTGCCTCTACGTTAGCAGCAGACCCTGCACTTGTTCCAAAAGTAATTGCTAATACATTTTTCGCAGCAGCAGCTGGCGTTGTTGCCACTGCATTCTATACTAAATTCCGCTACGGTCATATTGATGGCTCACTAACTCTCAACGGTGCATTAGCAGGTCTAGTAGGCATTACAGCTGGTGCCGCAAACGTCAGCATTGTTGGTTCACTTATTATTGGTTTAATCGCAGCACCATTATTAGTAGAAGGTGTCCGTTTTATTGAATGGAAGTTAAAAGTAGATGATCCTGTAGGTGCAATTGCTGTCCACGGTATTTGTGGTATTTGGGGTACACTTGCAGTTGGGCTATTTGATGTTGGTGGTCAAGGTCTGTTCTACGGTGGTGGCATTAGCTTATTAGGTATTCAGGCTATAGGTGTGATTGCTACAATTGCTTGGGTTAGCGTTACTGTCACAGCAGGCTTATACATCATTAAAGCATTTGTCCCTTTACGTGTATCAGCAGAAGAAGAGATTACAGGTCTAGATGTGATCGAACATGGTACACCTGCTTATGAATACCAAGAGATTTTTAAAAGCTCCGCTATACAAGGTGAAACATTTGCTCAACGTTTAACTCACATCGGCAAAACACAAACAAACGTGACCGAAAAACATGTCTGAAAATTAGATACGTTATCCATTAAAAGGCACTAGAAACTGTTAGCTATCCGTATCAATTTGCGCGGATCTCTAGCAGTTTCTTTTTTGTTATATTTATTCTCTCTCTAAATCAAGTAAGAACTGTTTCATCGTTAACCCACTGCGAAAGCCTGTTAGCTTACCGTTCTTCCCAATTACACGGTGGCACGGAATAATCGCTAATATCGGGTTCGCACCGATTGCACTTCCAACAGCCCTCACAGCCTTTGGATTGCCTATTCGCTCTGCAATAGCAGCATATGTTGTGGTTGTTCCATAAGGAAGTTCTTTGAGTGCATCCCAGACAGCTAGTTGAAATGCTGTTCCTTTCACATGCATTGGTAAATTAAATTCAGTCAGCTCTCGATTAAAATAGGCTGTGAATTGCTTAACATAAGGCTTAAGCTTTTCACTGTTTTCTTCAAAACTGTAGCCTTTAAAGTGCTTTTGAGCCCACTTTTCCACCTCATCAAATGCGGTATTGGGTGTGCCAAGATAGACAAGCCCTTCATTCGCCGCAATCATATACATCTCGCCTTGTGCGAATGTTAGTGTATCTACATATAAAATAGTCATTAAAATTCTCCTTACACATGATGATTAGAAGTATACTGCAAAAAGGTAAAATAACTGTAGTTAACAAATATTTCATGCTACAGTTATTTTACCTATAAGCATAAAGGAGTTTCAACTACATGACTACGATATACGAGCCCGCTATCCATCTTCAACAAGTGAGCTTTTTAGTAAAGGATAAGGCTATTTTAAAGTCCATTACCGGTTCATTTCCTAAAGGCAAAATTACAACGCTCGTTGGCCCATCTGGCGCTGGTAAAACGACCTTATTAAAAATGTGTAACGGACTATTATCACCAACTGACGGGCTTATATTCATTGACAATCAAACAATCACTACCTATGAACCAACTACATTAAGAAAACATGTCGGAATTGCTCTTCAAGCAGCGCCTATGATTGCTGGAACTGTATTTGACAATTTGGCTCTTCCACTCGCTTTACAAGGAAAAAAGCTCACACAACAAGATGCCATTCAATATTTACTAGATGTCGGGCTCGATGCCAGCTTTTTACACCGCGCTACTAATGAATTATCTGGTGGACAACGTCAAAAGGTATCCATTGCACGTACTCTCATTAATCAATCTTCTATATTATTGTTAGATGAGATTACTTCCGCATTGGACCGTCAATCTGTACAGGATATTGAAGCACTTATCGTATCATTAAATAAAAACTATAATGTTACGATTATCTGGATTACCCACAATTTACAGCAAGCGCTCACGATCGGCCATTACACATGGGTCATGATGGATGGAGAGTTGATTGAAACAGGTGAAAGCTCGTTATTGAAAGCCCCTACTAACCCAAGAGTCGCTGAATTTATACAGGGGGTAAACGCATGACTTATACTTCACTTTCGCTAACATTGATTTTTGTTTTAATCCCGCTAGTACTATCAAAGACATTTAAGCTAGGGCTTGAAAAAGACACAATTATTGCAACGATTCGCTCAATTATTCAATTGCTTGCAGTCGGCTATATTTTAAATTTTGTCTTTGATGAAGGGAGTATTATATATATTTTTCTAATGGTGACATTGATGATTGTGGCTGCCACTTTAAATGCCCGAAAAAAGGGAAAAGGTATTAAGGGTATTACGTGGAAAATAGTGTTTACGCTTGTAATGGTGGAAATTGTCACACAAGGAGTTTTACTCGGCTTCAACATTGTTCCTACAACTGCACAGTATATAATTCCTATTAGCGGAATGCTAATTGGCAACTCCATGGTACTATCTATTTTATTTTTAAATCGCTTTACTGCGGAAATTACAAGTCACGAAAATGAAATTGAACTTATCTTATCGCTAGGAGGTACACCAAAGCAAGCAATTCATCGCCAACTAATCAATGCGATTAAAGCGAGCATGATCCCTACCATCGAAAGTCAAAAAACGATTGGGCTTGTTCAATTACCAGGTATGATGAGTGGTCAAATTATTGGCGGTGCAGACCCTATACAAGCCGTACAATTTCAATTGTTAATTATTTTTGCCCTTTTAACAACCGCAACATTATCGAGCATAATAATAGGTTTTTTAAGCTATCCTGCGCTTTTTAACGAAAGGTTACAATTGTTGGAAGTTGAATAATTGTTTTCGTGATATCATGACAATTACTATAAATATGTTATACTAGTAAGAAAAATGCAGTGAGGAGAATGACCCATGTTATTACGCGATTTTTTCATCCAATTATCTGAAAACCAACTATTAAATAGTGCTGCTAAAAAATACGGCTTAAAGTTAGGTGCCCAAAGTGTGGTAGCTGGTACTAATATAGAAGAAACAATTGCAAGCATCAAAGATTTAAACGCACATAATATCTCTTGCACGGTTGATAATCTAGGGGAATTTGTTGCGAATGAAGAAGAAGCGACAAAAGCTAAGGAACAAATCCTCGCTGTCATTGAAGCCATTCATGAAAATGGTGTGGATGCGCATATTTCGTTAAAGCCATCTCAATTAGGTTTAGACATTGATGTTGATTTTTGCTATGACAATCTATATGAGATCGTAGAAAAAGCAGCAGCTTATGATATTTTTGTTAACTTTGATATGGAAAATTACGGTCGTCTACAAACATCATTTGATATGGTGGAAGAGCTATCAAAAACATTTAACAATGTTGGAACGGTTATCCAATCATACTTTTATCGTGCAAAAGACGATATTGAAAAATTTAAAAACTACCGCTTACGTATCGTAAAGGGTGCATATAAAGAGCCTGCTGATGTAGCCTTCCAAGATAAGTTAGATATCGATTTAAACTTTATCGAATTAATTGAATATCATTTATTACATGGCAAATTTACATCGATTGCAACACATGACCATAACGTGATTGCACATGTTAAACGCTTTGTTGCAGACAATAATATTCCACTCGAAAAGTTTGAATTCCAAATGCTGTACGGCTTCCGCACAGATATGCAAAAAGAGCTTGCGAAAGAAGGCTATAACTTCTGTGTCTATGTACCATTCGGCGAAGATTGGTACGGTTACTTTATGCGTCGTTTAGCGGAACGTCCGCAAAACCTTAACCTTGTTACGAAACAAGTATTTACGAAAAAAACGAATACCGTTCTTGCAGTAGCAGCTGGTGCATTCGTACTTGGACGTTTAACAAAGCGTAAAAAGTAATAAAAAATCTTGTAGAAAAACTTATAGCGCTAACTATTGCCGTTGATTTCCGCTACGGGCGGACGCTTTCCGCGGGCACACCGTAAGCCGCAACCCTCGCTATCGCGCAGGGTGTTGCGTCTTACGTTTTGTGCTGTCCCGCAGGAGTCGCCCGCCCTCCGCTCCAATCAACTAATAAATGCATTTAACAATCAAATAACATTTCCTAACTATAAAAATAACAAAGAGGCATCAAGAGTAAAATCTTGATGCCTTTAATCTTGTCACCATTTTTGGTAACTGTTATTTTCATTTGATGGGCAACTACTTTTTAAGGATTTGTTGACCAAAGACCTGCATGTTTTAACACAACACGTGGATGTAATTTTAATTGAGCGACCATTAAGTCTGCTAAATCTTCCGCTTGCATAACCTTTTCTGGGTTACCATCAGTTAATTGTAATTCCACTGCCATATCCGTTGCAACCGTGCTTGGCGTTAATGTCACAACACGAATATTATGTTTGCGAACTTCTAACATCAGCGATTCACTCATACCAATAACAGCCGCTTTCGAAGCACTATACGCACTCGTAATCGGAGCACCCTTTTGACCAGCGGTAGATGAAATATTAATAATATCTCCGGAAGAACGCTCAATCATTTCAGGTAGGACGGCACGTGTTGTGTAATATACACCTTTGACATTTACATCTACAATATTCGTCCAATCTTCAGGTGAAAGCTCTAAAAACTTACCGAATTTTGAAATACCCGCATTATTTACTAAAATATCGATTGGCCCTAACTCAGCACGAATGCTTTCTACTGCTGTTGTGATTGATTGCAAATTAGCTACATCCGCTGTAGCTAATGCCACCTTGACATCATACGCCTTTAATAAGTCAGCAACCTGTTGTAAATTTTCTAATGTGCGTCCCACAAGCCCAACATTAATGCCCTCTTTCGCAAAGGCGATGGCTGTTGCACGGCCAATACCACGACCCGCACCAGTTATTAAAGCTGTTTTACCAGTAATCGTTTGCATATATCTTGCTCCCTTATAAGTAGTGATAGAAAAATCTCTGTTGTTTAGCATACCTATTCATCCTTGAAAAGTACATTCAGAAGACTTATTTATTCCATCCTTTTTCCTTAAAGCGTGCAATCGCTTCAATCCGATTGCCCACATGAAGCTTCTCTAAAATGGTGGAAATATAGTTACGTACAGTTCCTGCCGATAAAAATAACTCAGCCGCAATTTCCTTCGTCGTTTTACCTTCTGCCACAAGTGTCAACACTTGACTTTCGCGCTCAGTTAATGGATTCTCGCTATCATCCTCATAGACAAAGTCAACCAGCTCGGGTGCGTAAATGCGTTTGCCATCGACAATTGTTCGAATGGCACTAACCAACTCTTCGATAGGACTGTCCTTTAGTAAGTAACCTCGTACACCTGCTTTTCTTGCTCGTTCAAAGTAGCCAGGTCTTGCAAAGGTTGTTAATATAATAACTTTACAATCAGAACCATGTAAATCTTCAGCCGCATCAAGCCCAGTTTTCACCGGCATTTCAATATCCATAATACAAATATCCGGCTGGTGCTCTGCTACAAGCGCCAATGCTTCCTCCCCATTTTTGGCTAAACCGACAACTTCCATATCTTCCTCCATACTAAGTAAGGAACGAAGTGCGCCTAACAGCATCCCCTGATCTTCAGCGATTACAATTCGTATCATGTCATAACCCTCTTTTCTATAGGTTCTTCAGATTTTCTGCAACCTTTTGATGTGTAATGGTCACTGGAATCGATACCGTTAAAGTAGTGCCATTTTCACTTTCTATTTTAAATGTGCCATTAATAAACTCTAATCGTTCGCGCATCCCTTTTAAGCCGTTACCTGTTTTCAATGCCTGTTTTTTCGTAATGCCTTGTCCATTATCACGAACAATCAAATGTACTTCTTTAAAGTTTTGGTGGAAGGCTATTTCACATTTGGTTGCGCCGCTATGTTTCACAATATTCGTTACGGCTTCCTTCAAACACATGGACAACACATTCTCTACAAGTGGTGGGACACGTAAGGAGTCCACATCCCCCTCAAAAACAAATTCCATTTCTGCCGCTTTTAAAATTTGAGATATACGCATAAGCTCATCTTCAAATTTATTTGTCCGCATATCCGATACTAATTCTCGAACCTCTTTTAAAGCAATACTAGCTGTTTGACGAATATCTTTTATCTCGATTAATGCTTGCTGAGGATCCCGTGCAATAAGTCTAGATGCTAAATCGCTTTTTAAGCCAATCATGGATAATTTTTGACCGAGCGTATCATGTAAATCTCTTGCTATACGTTGACGTTCCTCAAAAACAATTAATTCGGCAATACGTTCATTTGCAGTTTCTAATTGCCCTTCTAAATTTTCACGCTTGTTTTTCGAATAAATTGTTAACGGTAGAAGCACCACTGCCAAAATCGTTAAAACAACAAATGGAAGCTGTGATAAAAATAAATGTAGCTCAACAAAGAAACCAAATCCTGTAGATATCACAGTAAAACCAATATGGAGGCCATACATTATGTAAAAGCCAACCGGTCTACGGATATTTCCAATGAAAAAGGCTGTAAAAATCGATAAATACACATAGCCGAACAAAATAGTCAACGTAATATTAATGACCATCTCAAAGCTAATCCACATATAAACAAGCCCGTTTTTAGCGTTCACAGAAAATCGGTAAAAAATAAAATAGAGCATTAAAAAAGTAATGCCTATTGATATTTCAATATACGATGATTTTCTAAATATAAAGAAAAACGGGAGAAAACAAAAAATAATCCATAAATAAACGCTGAGCATAGGACTATTCGGAATGATACTATGCCGTTTCCTCATCATAATCTCACGCTCTTTCCTACTTTTCCCTATATTATATCAATAAAAGCATATTTGCGCCCGTCCATTGCCATACAGTGGCTTGCCTACGAGCCTATCCTTACTATGTAAAACAGCCACCTCCTAAGAAGAGATGGCTGTTTACGACTAAGCAGCGATACTGCCTTTCGTTTTTCGTTTTATGATTTCATTGACTTCTTTAAAAGAGACAAATTTGCCAAGTTCTTCATCGTATAATTTATAGCGTAACGATTCTAAGCTTGTACGTAACGTAATTGTAGTAGCCGTGTGTAATGGTGGCGTTTCTTTATGCGCTTTTTCAAGATTATAGTTCGGTACACGCGGAGCTAAATGGTGTACATGGTGGAAGCCGATATTACCTGTTATCCATTGTAATAATTTCGGTAATTTGTAGTATGAACTACCTTCTACCGCTGCTTTCACATAATCCCAATCAGTGTCATGCTCGAAATAAGAATCTTCGTACGTATGTTGGATATAGAATAACCAAATTCCTAATGCACCTGCGATAAATAAAGTAACACCCTGCACTAATAAAAATGCTTGCCAACCCATAGTGTAAATGAGCCCTGCACAAATCCCGGCAATAATAATATTTGTTAAATGCGTATTCATACGCTCTTTTTGCTTCGCATCTTTTCGGTTAAAACGATTTAAAACTAATACCATATATAAAGGACCTAAGCCGAACATTACAAGTGGATTACGATAAAAACGATACCATAATCGTTGACCTTTAGAAGATTGTAAATATTCTTCTACTGTCATCATATCAATATCACCAATACCGCGCTTATCTAAGTTCGAGCTTGTTGCATGGTGAATTGTATGCTCACGTTTCCATTTTTCATAAGGGAACGATGTCAGTACCCCAGTTAATAAGCCAACCCAGTCGTTTGCCTTTTTACTTTTGAAAAATGAACCGTGGGTACAATCATGGAAAATAATAAATGTTCTTACGACAAAACCAGCAGCAATAACACTTAAACCTGCAGTTAACCATGGCGAAATATCAACCAACATATAACCAGCAATCCATAGGACGATCAACGGCGCTATTGTGTTAACCATTTGAAAAACACTTTTACCTGTGTCTGATTTCGCAAATGGTGCTACATCTTGGCGCAACTTTTTCGTTTTTTCTTTATCTGTTGCCATTCCTTTTTTCCCTCGTTTCCTTTTGCTTATGATATCATCATAAAACAAGAGTATAGCGAGCAACAGACGCAAACATCATAAAAAGCATATGACATTTGTCATACTCAAAAGCCAGCGCTTTAAAATTCCGCTCTCCGCTAAGGTTATTTCAACACGTTAGCGATGCTGTTGTTACTTTATTAGCGATGCCTTTTTACTTTTTAGGTCCCGTTAAATGTAGTTGATAAAATACTAAATCCAACCATTCTCCAAATTTGTATCCCGCATTTTTAATTGTTCCTGCATATTCAAAGCCTAGCTTCTCGTGCGCCTTAATACTGCCAATATTTTCGCCATCGATACCGGCAACTAAAGTCTTCACACCCTGTTTCTCTGCGATATCAATCAATTGATGCATTAACTTACTGGCAATGCCTTTCTGATAATGGTCCTTGTGTACGTATACCGAATGCTCCATCGTATGCTTATAACCTGGATAAGGGCGGAACTGACTGTAATTTGCAAAACCCGCCACTACTCCATCTTCCTCAAAAACTAACAACGGGTTACCCGCTGCTTGGTGCTCAAGAAACCATTGCTTTTTCTCATCTAACGATTGTATTTCATACCTATATACAGCTTTACTTGTTAAAATAACATCGTTATAAATAGCTAAAACCTCAGGTAAATCTTTTTCTTCCATAAATCGAATCATCCAGTTCACGTCCTCACCTAAAAAGAAATAGAACCCCACCGATAACAGCAGGGTATGCATTGCACAATAGTTCATTCGACAAGCCACAAAGGAAACACAGATTGTGAACAGGTTTGGATAACACCCGTTCACAATCAGTAATATCCGTCGCTCACATGTACTTTAATCGTTGACCGTTAAAGTGTTCTTCATAAAGATAAAGCATTTTTAGCAAAATTACACGTTAAAATATCTCGCATCTGGATGCGCGAAAACTATTGCTGATACGGAAGCTTCTGGCTCCATCATAAAGCCTTCTGTCAAATGAACCCCTATATCTTCTGGCTTGAGCAAACCAAATAATTTTTCTTGGTCCTCCAAGTTTGGGCATGCAGGATAGCCAAATGAGAAACGTTGCCCTTGATATTTCGCAGCAAAACGGTCTCGCATCGTGAAATCTGTATTGTCTGGGAAGCCCCATTGATCACGAATTTCTTGGTGCATACGTTCCGCAAAGCCCTCAGCAAGCTCAAGAGCAGTTGATTGAAGGGCATGACTTTCAAGGAACTTCCCTTCTTCTTTTAATTGACGAGCTGTCGCCATTACACCTTGACCAGCTGTGACAACCATCAATGCAATATAGTCCATTTCTCCACTTTCTACTGTTTTCAAGAAATCTGCTAAACACATAAATGGCTCCACCTGTTGGCGAGGGAATGTAAAGCGTTCAATTTCCGTTTTACTATCGGCAGGATCATAAACGATGACATCATCTCCATCAGCTTGTGCTGGGAAGAATTGATACAAGCCTGAAGGTTTCAATATATCACTTTGTAAATAATCATCCACCAATGCTTTTAATTCTGTTGCTCGCGTATCCCCTGCATCTAGTAATTGTTGAACTTGTCCTTTTAGCCCTAAGTGATGCCCTAGTAATGTTCGCATATTTACATATGGATATAGATGCGACACCGAGTACTCCTTTTTCACATGACGGCGAACATCCGCTGGCAGGAACACCGGTGCATCTTTCACAGTACGTACAGGCTTCACTGTAATTTCTTTAGCAGGTCGTGCTGCACGTTTTTCATCTGCTTCTAATCGTTTTTGGCGGGACTCTGCTATTTCAGCTAAAAAGTTTTCTCGCGTCTCACTACCCATTAACAGATTCACTTGCTCTAGCCCTTGCATCGCATCTTTTGAGTAAATGACAGGTCCTTCATATTCATTAGCAATTTTCGTTTCAGTAAAGCGTCGAGACAACGCCGCCCCTCCTACTAGTATCGGCACATCAATACCAGCAGCCTTAAAGTCTTGCGCAGTGATCACCATCTGCTGAGCAGATTTAACGAGTAAGCCAGATAGTCCGATGAAATCAGGCTTCTCTTTACGAATCGCTTCAATTAACTGAGCTGGCGTTACTTTAATACCTAAATCAACGACTTTGTAGCCATTATTACTTAAAATAATATCTACTAGGTTTTTACCGATATCATGCACATCACCTTTTACAGTAGCGAGCACCATTTTACCTTTACCAGAACTGTCCTCATTTTTTTCCATAAATTGCTCAAGATGTGCTACAGCAGCCTTCATAACACCCGCTGATTGTAATACTTCTGCGACGATAAGCTGATTATCGTTGAATAAACGGCCAACCTCAGCCATCCCTTCCATCAGCGGCCCATTAATAATATCAAGCGGCGCCTCAAAAATTTCACGAGCGGCATCTAAGTCTTCAATAAGCCCCTCTTTTGTTCCTTCTAAAATATAGTAAGCTAAGCGCCCTTCCACCGTTTTCGGAATATCCGCTTCTGTTTTCTCTTTCTTTTTATCACGATAAAAATCAGTGAAAACCGCTAATGTTTCATCATTTGTATTAAACAATAAATCATTTGCTAGCTTAATTTCTGCTTCAGGAATCGATGCATAACGCTCTAATTTCTCTGTATTTACAATCGCGTAATCCAAGCCTGCCTGTGTACAGTGATATAAATAAACAGCGTTCAGAACTTCACGACCCACTGGTGGTAAGCCGAAAGAAATATTACTGACACCGAGTACCGTTAACGTACGTGGCATTTTTTCTTTGATAAGACGAATGCCCTCAATTGTTTCAAGTGCTGATCCAATATATTGTTCATCTCCAGTACCGACCGGGAACATTAACGGGTCAAAAATAATATCTTCAGGAGCCAAGCCCCATTTCTCCGTTAATAGTTGATAAGAACGCTCAGCAATTTCTAATTTACGATGACGATCTACTGCCATCCCCTGCTCATCAATCGTACCGACAACTAAAGAAGCACCATATTTTTTCACTAATGGCATTACGGCGTCAAAACGTTCCTCTCCATCCTCTAGGTTAATAGAGTTAATGATGGCTTTCCCTTGAGAAAATTTCAATGCTTCCTCAATTACTTTTTCATCTGTGGAGTCGATAACCAGTGGAACCTTAACCTTTTTCACAACTTCCTGCATAAATCCACGCATATCCGCCAATTCATCTCGGTCAGGGTTCGCTAAACAAATATCAATAACATGTGCACCATTTTTCACTTGCGCACGTGCAATTTCTGCCGCTTCCTCATATTTACCATCAATAATTAAATTTTTAAATTTTCGAGAGCCAATAACATTTGTTCGTTCCCCAATAAATAATGGACGCATTGAATCATCGTACACTAAAGGTTCAATACCCGATACGACATGACCATGTGTAGCTTCAGGCAATTGACGTGGCTTTGCATCCTTCAGTACTTCTCTAATTGCTGCAATATGGGCTGGTGTTGTCCCACAACAACCACCGACAATATTCAGCCAGCCTTTTTCAGCAAAACCTTTTAATTTTTGTGATAGGGATTCGGGTGATTCATGATAGCAACCTTCCTCATCCGGTAAACCAGCATTCGGATAACAGCTAATATAGCCAGTAGAAAGCTCTGCTAGTGAACGAATATGGTCGGTCATAAATTCTGGACCAGTTGCACAGTTTAAACCGACTGAAAGCGGCTTAATATGTTCGATTGATATGTAAAAAGCATCAATTGTTTGCCCTGCTAATGTTGTACCCATCGGTTCAATCGTGCCGGATATCATCACCGGTAATTCTTTGCCCGTCTCTTTAAACGCACGTGACACCCCTAGTGTCCCCGCTTTTACATTGAGCATATCTTGACTCGTTTCAAGTAGCAGTACATCTGAACCTGCTTCAATTAGAGCCTTTGCCTGTACATAAAAGTTTTCTTCTAGTTCATCAAAGGTAATACCGCCAGTGACTGATAATGTTTTCGTCGTTGGGCCCATCGCTCCGGCAACGAAACGTGGCCATTCTGAAGTAGAAAATTCATCCACTACTTTGCGTGCAATTTCCACAGCACGTTTATTAATCTCTTCCGCCTTAGCCCCAAGATTATATTCATTTAATACGAGAGGTGTACCGCCAAACGTATTTGTGCAAATGATATCCGCACCAGCTTCTAAATATTTTCGATGAACCTTTTCAAGCACATCGGGTCTAGTTAATACAAGATTCTCGTTACATCCATCAAGCTCCTCACCACCAAAATCTTCTGCTGATAAGTTTTCATTTTGAAGCATTGTACCCATTGCGCCATCCAGAATTAAAATTCGTTTCTCTAGTTGCTCTTCAATCAAGTGCTTAGCCATCTATACTTACTCCTTTTTTCTGTTCATCCAATTGTCCGATAAATTTCATTAATTCAAGCGTCATATCATAACGTAAAAACGGTGTAATTAAATAAATACCATTAAAATATTCTGCCGCTACTTCTACTAACTCTTTGGCAATTGCAATCCCTTCTAATGTTGAACGTTCTTTATCTTCACCACACGCCTTCATACGTGATAGTGCATCGTCTGATAATTTAATCCCTGGTACTTCATGATGTAAAAACTCGGCGCTCTTATAGCTCGTTACTGGCATAATACCAATATAGATTGGGGCGTCTAAATGCTTTGTTGCTTCATAAATTTCCACAATTTTTTCTTTTGTATAAACAGGTTGAGAAATAAAATAATCCGCACCATGTTCAATCTTTTTCTCTAAGCGTGCTACTGCACGATCTAATACACGAACATTGGGGTTAAATGCTGCCGCAACAGAAAAGTTTGCTTTCTTACGAAGTGGCTTACCGGAAAATGATATCCCCTCATTCAACTGTTTAATTAATTGAATAAGCTCCATGGATGAAACATCATAAACACTTGTGGCACCTGGGAAGTCTCCTACCTTTGTTGGATCTCCAGTAACCGCTAAAATATCATGAATGCCAAGTGCATTTAAGCCCATTAAATGGGACTGTAGACCAATTAAGTTACGGTCACGGCACGTAATATGCGTCAACGGTCGTACACCATGTGTCTCCTTTAATAACGCACCCATAGCGACATTACTAATGCGGGGAGATGCAAGCGAATTATCAGCCATCATCACGACATCTGCACCTGCTTCATATAATTTTTTTGCCCCTTGAATAAAACCGTCAATTTCTAGATGTCTCGGAGTGTCTAACTCTACGATAACCGAACGTTCGCGCTTCACCTTTTCATGTAGCGGTTCATATGTCGCAGGTTCCGCTTCCCGCACAATCTCTACTTTTTCAGGTTTCGTATACTTTGCTTCAACCGGCGTTAACTCTTCTAAATATTTCTTCGCAGCTGCTATATGCTTAGGTGTCGTACCACAACATCCACCGATTAAACGAACACCTTGGTCACGCAATGCAACTGCCGCTCGGCCAAAATAATCAGCTTCTGACTCATAAACGACACGCCCATCCTCTAAATCTAGTAGTGACGCATTTGGATATGCTGACATAAATGCTTTATCAGGAAGCTCCACACCTTCAAATGCTTGAATTGTATGATGGGGACCTAAACGACAATTGACGCCTACTACATCTGCACCAAGAGCTTGTAACTCATGTAATGCTTGATTTAACGTCATTCCATTTTGCAACACACCCGGCTCATGCATGGATACTTGTGCAATAATTGGTAGCTCTGTTTTGCTGCGTAACATTTTTAACGTTGCACTTAACTCTTCAAAATCATAATACGTTTCAAGTAAAAGACCATCAGGATTGCCTGCAAGTAACACATTTGCTTGTTCTTCAACAGTCAATAATATTTCCTCTAATGTAGCATCACTTTTACGAATGCCACGGATGCCCCCAATTGTCCCTAAAACAAATTGCCCGCCATCAGCTGCCGCTCGTTTTGCAATCGTGATTGCCGCTTCATTAAATTGTTGCACTCGTGATTCTAAGCCGTAACGTGCTAATTTAATCGCATTTGCACCGTAAGTATTGGTCTGAATGACATCTGCACCAGCAGCTATATATTCTCTATGAATTTTTTCAATTAACTCCGGTCTTTGTACATTCATTTCCTCATGACAGTACTCTAAGCCGTAACCATATAATACTGTACCAATGGCTCCATCCGCAGTAAGCACATGTGTTTTTAACTTTTCTAGCAATCCCATAAATCGTAGCCCTCTCTTTCCTTGTATCCAAAATATAAAAAGCCTTCTTTTACAAAAAGAAGGCTTTAACGAATCGCAATTGTTGTTCCTTCTCATCTTCGACCAATAAGGTCTTCTGGATTTAGCACCTGACATAAGTTGGTTGCTGAAGCTTCATAGGGCCAGTCCCTCGGCTTCTCTTGATAAGAATATAGTATGAATTTTTCAAATAATTAAAAGAATCATATCGTTTACAGGCGATAGAGTCAAGACTATTTCACTTAACAAAGAAGATTTCTCACGAAAAAAATATTATTTTAGCTTTAACTTCACCGTGATACTAGTTTTTCCGCAAGCGCTTCGCCTATTTTTTTACCATTTTGAATACAAGCACCAATACCTACGCCGAAATATGAGCAACCTGCTATCGATAAGTTGGGATACCGTTCTGTAAGCTCCGCTGTTAAGCCTTTCAACGCCTCATGATGTGCCAAATCGTATTTTGGCATTTGATCGATCCACTTGGCTACATTTACAACCATTGGTTTTTCATCAATGCCTAAACTTTTCTTTACATCTTCTAATGCTACAGCTGTTAATTCTTCATCTGTCATCATACGTAATGTTTCATACGCAGGGTTAATGCTCTTATAAAAGAGGCGCACGAGCAATTTGCTATTAGCAGATGTATGTTTCCATTTTCGGCTTGTCCATGTTGCGGCATTGCATTGTACATTCGAGTTATGTGACACAATAAAGCCTGTCCCATCTGCCGGTAGCACTGCGTCCGGTACATCAAAGCCTAGGTAAATGGTGATGGCAGAGGCTGTAGTAAATTCTTTAAAATAGCGATCCAAAGATGGGTCCTGTAATAAGCTTTGTACGGCTTCATTTGGCAGTGCTAATACTACGTGCTCAGCCTCAAACATGCTTCCATCTGCTAATGTAATTGTATAATGTTCTTCATGTTTTTTTACATTGGTTGTCGCTACGCCTTTAATAATTTCTACATTTGTTAACGTTTCTTCAAGACGATGGATAAGTGATGATAAGCCCTGTTTAAACGAAATAAACTTTTTGTTGGAAGCTTTTACAAATTGTTCGCGATTTGCCTCAAAACCTTTAATAATACTACCGTACTCATTTTTATAGTCGATTATGTACGGTAAGGTAGATGCTATCGACAGTTGATGGAGGTCACCCGAATATACCCCAGCTAATACTGGTGCAATTTGATTTTGTACAAGTTCTTCCCCTAAGTAATATGTTAAAAACTCACCGATTGAGCTGTCCTTAGTAAAGCCTTTATTCGGCATTGTTAAATCTTGTAATGCCTGTTGTTTACCTGCTTCTGATACTAGTGTACTCGCTTCAAGAGACGCTAAACTCATTGGAATACCGAATGTTGAATCAGCAGGGATCGCATGTAATTCGTCATTTGTATAGATATAAGATACCCCTGTTTCGTTGTACACTAGCTCCTGTTCGAAATTAAGCTCCTGCACCAGCTCCATGACCCCTTTATGACGAGCCACAATCGAGTCAGCACCCGTTTCCATAATGAATCCTTGCTCATAAGCGGAATGTAACTTACCACCTAAGTAGGGATTTTTCTCAACAAGCACTAGTTTGACATCTATGTTTTTTTGCAATACTTGGCGTTGTAAATAATGCATCGTACATAAACCAGTAATGCCGCCACCTAATACAACTATTGTTTTCATAAAGTATCGCCCCTAATTCGTTATTTCTCTCCTTATTAGTATAAACTTTTTTCACAAACAATAACGTTCAACCCATTACAAATTTAGCAACACTATAAAGTGTCAGGCACTCAAACAATTCGAAATTGTTTGAGTGCCTGACACCGAAAGTTACACCGAAAGTTCAACTAGTTTAAGTTTTGTGCGACATTTGCTAATTTGTCAGCTGAATTTGTTACTTCATTAAATGCTAGCCCAAGCTCATGAAGGACCTGAGCTACGGCCTGAACCTCTTTTTCCATAAGGTCATTTTGACACTTAGCTTCTGTCATTGCATCTAAAATTTTATTAAACTGTCCTTCAGTTTGAGCCATGTTCTCCTCACCTGAAGCAACCTCTGCCTGAATATTACTAAGCGAATATGCCAGTTTAGACGTTCGCTCTGTCGTTTTTTCTAATAATTTTGCAACGGATGTAACAGATTCTTTCGTCTGACTAGACAATTTACGTACTTCCTCTGCCACAACACTAAAGCCTTTCCCCGCCTCTCCAGCGCGGGCTGCTTCAATAGCTGCATTTAAAGCAAGCAGATTTGTTTGGTTGGCAATGTTCGTTACAACATTCATAATCGCTTCCATTTCTTTCGACATATCCGTTAATTGTTTAATATTATCCGTAATATCATCCACTGACTGAATAATATTACACATATTTTGAGATTGATGTTGTAAGCATTCGCGACCTTCTATTGCTTGACTTTCTGCTAACGTACTCACCTGAAGCGATTTTTTTGCCAATTGCTTAATTTCATGTGATTGATTATTTAATAGATGGAAGGAGGCATTTGTTTCTTGTGAAATGGTCGCTAATCCTTCTGACGATTCCACAATTTTTTTCTCAACTGCTTCTTTCTCACGTTCAACGTTTTCCTTCAGTTGCTCAATTGTACTTTCGAACGCTTCTAATACAAGTTGCTGCTCGAAATTAGAAATTTTAGAAATTGCTCGTATTGTATTCAATTGGTCTTTCGGATGCACTACATGTTCTTCAACTAAATCAATAAATGACATGGTTAAATCTTGGAAAGCACAAATATACCATTGTGTTCTCAGTCCGATATGTACATGCACTTTGGCGATATTTACTCGTCTTTTATAAAATTCCTCATCAATTGTACCGTTAAACATTTCAATAATGTGACGACGCAATGTGACCTTCAATTTATCCACAGAACTATGTTTATTAATAATATCTACTAAACTATGCTCAGTTCCAATCATTTCATAAAACCGGTCAACGATGTGATTTATGTTGTCCTCAACAAATGGTTTAAAAGCTTTTAAATATTGTAAATCTTCTTTTGTCAAATTTAGCATTTCAATTTGCTTAACCAGTGTTCGAGAGTTCGGAACATCCATTGTCACCGAGTATTGCTGTAAATCTAACGTCATTGCCTTTTTCTGTTTTTGAAAAATCACACTTTTCCCTCTTTCATTACGTGTTCTTTTGAAAAGCTGAGCAAAAATCCCATTTCCGTTTACCCAAATATATTGACAAATCTATGAAAAGATACCACAACCATTAATAAATTTACAAGAAAATAATATAACAAAATAACATCATAATAAGCAGTAATTCATTATTTTTCATTATTAAAATCACTCATATACATTATACATTTTTAATATAATTGTCAATTTATTATATCCTATATTTTTCCATAAATTAGCGTACAGTTTAAACGTAAACTAAATGGTCTTCAACTGTTAAATTGCAATAAAACGCTATCATAATTTTTTTCAGTAGCTATTTCTACAGTATTTATTAGAATTTACGTATTCCCTCTGCAACACTACATGTAATATTAAGTATCTGTAATTTCAATATCTCCCCTTCGGCCATTTATTAAGAGTCCTTTATCCTGTTTTTTTATTTAAAAATGAATATAATTAACCATTGTAAATTTTGTTAATAAATAGCATAAAATAACCATTCTATTAACAGTTCACCCCTGTAAAAACGAATTCTCTCCCATATCATTTTTCTATGTATAGATATATGACCACTATTTGCTCATCCACCACAATAAAAAACCGCAACGCCTAGTTCACAGCTAACCGTTACGGGTAAATTTCAATATCATAAGATTTCAAATTTAAAGTTCTTCTAATTCTTCTAGTAAAACGGTTGCTTCTTCTATACCTGCTTCTGCCGCAAGTCCATACCATTTTTTCGCTTCTTTAATATTACGTGGTATTCCCTCACCTTTGTTATAAATATGACCAAGCTGCAATTTTGCTTCAGGGTCTCCTTGGAGTGAGGCTTGCTTGAACCAATGAATACCTTTTTCAATATTACGAATCCCCGTTAAACCCTTGCTCCAAATAAAGCCCAAATCATAAAATGCATCTACATGATATTGTTCAGCCGCTCTTTCAAACCAATATAAACCACGATTTATATCCCGCGCTTGACCTAAGTGACCTTCTAAATAAATCCCACCTAGTCTGTATTGCGCTTCAACATAGCCTGCCTCAGCCGAATTTTTATAAAAGGCAAATGCTTTCTCTTCATCTATTGCAACACCTAACCCTTGTTCATGCATAAGACCTAATGTAAACATTGCCTCTGCCACCCCTTGTGCGGCAGCAATCTCGAACCAATGTTTAGCAAGTGACATATTTTCTGGTACACTCTCACCATTCAAATACATATCCGCTAAATTATTTGCCGCATCTGCATGCCCTTGTTGCGCTGCAGCTTCGTATAACTTAAAAGCACGATCATAACTCTCTTCTACACCAATTCCTTCAAAATAATAGTTACCAAGAGCATATTGGGCATTCGCATTATCTTGTTTTGCCGCTAATTCAAACCACTTAATCGACTTTTTCGGTTGGAAAAATGTATCCTCATTTGCACTATAATATTCTCCAAGTTCAAATTGGGCATCTGCATCTTGTTCTTCAATCGCAGCTTTGTATAAATCGATGATTTCTTCATGGTCTAAATCTTCTTCTTCAAAAACAGCAACTGTTTCGTCCTGATGTGTAAAATACCATTCCAGGACATCGAGGACATCATCAACAACCTCCGTTGTATACGCTAACTTCTCTAAGGAAGTAATTTGCCATATTAAAATATATATCGGGAGTGGGATTGCCTCACGCAATACATCATCATATTCTGCTAACAGCGTTAGTACATTGTCTTGCACTGTTTGTGTTTGCTCAGGATGTACTATTTGTAAGTGTCGCTGATGTTTTTTTCTTAGCAATCCCTGAATAACTTGATAGAGCATCTTTTGCAAGGTTGTCAGTTGTACTTCATCCAATATGAGTAAAGTGAGGTTTTGTGCAAACCATGTATTCTGTATATTTGTTGATTGTTGTAAGGACTCCGTTCGCTCCTTATTTTGCTTTGCTAAAAATTGCCCGTACATTTCATTTCCCCCCTTGCACACTATGTAAAAAAACTGCCTTGCTATTATTATATGGAAGGCAGTTCAAGAATGGTTACACATATGCTCTTAACATTAGTCCTACAAATAACGTAATGACGAAAAAGAGCGTTATATGTCCCCATTCATACATTTCTAACAAACCGATAAATTCACGAGTAAAAGCGTTAGGTATATAATATAACGCTGTTTTAGAGCCTACACCTTGTGCATCAAGCTTTGCCCTTCTTGCATAAATACTCGCTCGAAATACATGAAAATTATTCGTAACAAAAAGTGAACGGTACTCTTTCCCTTGCGCATGCGCATCCATAATCGCTTTAGAGAACGCCATATTTTGCTCTGTATTTGTCGACCGATCTTCCATCAATATTTTCCGATTCGGTATTTGATGTTTATCTATCATATATGTTTCCATCGCAAACGCTTCTGAAACTTGTTCATCGCGCCCTTGCCCACCCGAGACGATAATAAAAGGTCGCTCTCCATATTTTTTATATTGCTTGACTGCCTCATCTAAACGGCTTGCTAATAGAGGAGGAACTTTATCACCAATAAGGCCAGATCCCAGCACAAGAATATAATCAGGTTCATATGTTATCGGTGCAAAATGATAAATGATAGCGTAGACCATCACACTTGTATATAAAAATACTGTATAAGCAAAAATCAAAAACGCATAAAAGAAAAGAATATGCCAAACAGGATTTTCAATATTCGTAAAGAATACGAAAACATAGCCAATCATCATTGCAAAGAAAGCCAAGCCAAACACAGCTAGTAATACATTTCGAAATCTTCGCCCTTCTTTTTCAAGCAGGATTTTACTATTGAAAAACATCGCAATGGATAGTATTAACATGATACCTGGTATAATACCGAACAACGTCATGATACCCATTTTGGACACAATACCTTGTTCGTTAATAAATAAATCATAACGTGTTGTCATACCTACAAATACATTCAACCCTATTAAGCCTAAAACGACAGCGTTAATAAAGCGTCTTTTTTCTGTAATATACAGCATTAAAAATATTGAAATTAATAATGTCATTGTTGGAAGCACTGCATTTACTCCTTTCCTTCCTTCCTATTCCCATTCAGCAGTATGCTGACACTACTTGTTCATATATTGCAAATTTCCTAAATTACAGGTAGTGAATATTTTATTTTTCACTATAGTTCATGTAAAATTACTATTAAGAACTATTTTATGATAAAACAAAAAATTATTTTGGAGGAATGTAAGTAATGAAAAAAATTCTTGCTGCTCTTTTTGCAGCGACACTAATGTTTGCATCAGTTGGCGCAACACTATTAATATCAGACACACCAACTGCAGAAGCGAAATCATATAAGTCAGGTAAAAAAGGCTTCTCAAACAACAACAATAGCTCAAATATCCAAAAATCTCAGGATAATTCTAAAGACCAAAATAATGCTACAACAAATAAAAATAATACTACGTCTACAAACAAAACAGATTCAACTACTGCAAAAAAAGGTGGCTTTTTCTCTGGCGGCCTTATGAAGGGCTTAATGCTAGGTGGTTTAGCAGGTTTACTATTCGGTAGTCTATTTAGTAGTTTAGGTATGCTTGGTAATATTTTAGGTTTATTAATTAATATCGCTGCTATTGCTGTAATTGTGATGCTTGTCGTGAAAATTATCAATATGTTTAAAGACAAAAAGCGTAAAGAACAGGAAGCTACACAATGGCACAAATAATTAACGAGCAAGATATTATCAATGCAATTTGTCTTTCACAGGCTTACCATCTAAATGTTCGCCCTGAAGACGTACTTGTTGAGCTAACGTACGAAGATGAGACAGGCTTCGGCGCGGAAGTCGAAACAAACGGTCAAATCGAAGTATTGAATACCGCTGCTATGATTGGCGCATTACGTGTATGGATTAAAGACGTCCTACACGGCGATCCTTTCTCAACTGGTATTGAGCTAATTTTAGATGATGAAGAAGGCATTATTGCCAAACTATCATAGTTTAAAATCCATTAGGTCTGTTGAGTTTGTCCAGATTATTTAAGCATTAGTCTGTGACATCTACTGAAAGACCACTCATAGTTCAGCGTTGATTTAACACTCATCCCTGACTTATTGAAGTAGAGTACCTCTACTCACTATTAAAACAAATAGCCGTTCAATAAATCTTCTTAGTGGATTTATTGAACGGCTTTTTAATAGTTAGCTTAACCGTAATGACCTCTGACAAATTCGCTTTCAAGAAGTTCCTAAAGAAGGTTTATTTCAAACGTTCACTAAAGTTCACTAATATTTTAGCAGCATGGCTTCTCTTTGTTGGGGCTTCAGGAGAAAATCTTCCCTCACTTCCTGCAACAATACCAAGCTCATACAGCATTGTGATGGCATTTTTCGTTTCATCATTGTAGCTAGTTATATCGGTAAACGGTGTTTGATTTTTCACAACATATGTTTGGTTAAACTGTTTTTCATAAGCACGATTTATCATTAATGCTAATTGCGCGCGCGTAATAGGCTGGCTTGGATTAAACTTGCCATCCGACCCCTTCACAAGACCATGTGCATAAGCAGCAGCAATTTCTGACTGTGTTTCGGCATCGTAGCTCGCTATATCTGTGAAAGGCGCTTTGCTAGTTGTTGTTAAACCTAAGCTTCTAACAAGCATCGCTGCTGCCTGTGCGCGTGTAATATTTTGTTCAGGTCTAAAAGTACCATCAGCATAGCCCTTCATCATGCCTCTTGCAGCCGCTTTTTGAATGAACTCCTTTGCCCAATGATTTTCTATATCTAAAAATTGCACTTTACTGCCTGTTGTAAAAGTTGCAGTTGGACTTTGCACACTTTCATTCCCTGCCGCATCTATCGCTTTTATGGCAACAGTATAAGTAGTATTATCTACTAAACTATCGAGCGTTATAGCTGTTTGATTGGCATCGACTGTAGAGTAGAGTGTATTATTCAAATACACATGATAGTTCGTAACCCCTTCATTATCAGTTGCCGCTAGCCATTTTACAGTCGCCCCTGTACTACTATTAACATTGACTTGGATTGCTGAAGAAGCATCCCATAGTGAACTTGCTTTAATAGCTGGTAAAAATGCCTGCTTTGCTACTGCTAAATAACCTGCTTCACTTAAATGAATGTTTTCTGGATTTGGCAAAAAGTTAGGTACATCTTTCGCCACTACGTCATATGTTGGCACAAATATTGCACCTGCTTTCTCAGCAGTTGTTTTAATAGAAGCATTCATTAGGCCTAAAAGCATTTTAAACTGTGATTGCAAGTCTTCGCTGTAATAAGGGAAAGAATTATAATAGCCCATCACGTAAATTTGTACCTGTGGATTTAACTTCTTTATTTCCTTGAGTATTGCCGCTATATTATTTATAGCTTCTTGAGATGCCTTTATAATGGCGGCTGTATCAATACCAGTTGTTGACGATTGTTTTAGAATTGGCAATAAATCATTAGCACCAGCAGTTAACGTAATCAGCTCTGCCTCTTGAATTGAAGCTCTAAGCTTTGCACGATCATTTGTATAACCAAACCCCGTCACTGGCTTTTCTACATCATCTTGTAAGTCTTTTAACACATTTTTAGTTGTATACCCCGAATAGGCAAACCCTTTATTATAGGATGTAAGTAAACCTTCTTGTTGTAATGCCTGTGCTACAAAATCTGTATAGCCTAAGCCAATGGCTCCGACTTCATTCATACCATGTGCTAATGAATCACCTAGCGCTATGTAATCAGCCTGTACAACCCAGCTTGGCGCTATATGATCTTCTTTCTTTTCCGCACTCGCACCTACAGGTATTGTTAATTGTAAAGCTAGCATGCTAGCAGCTAAAAAACGAAATTTTTTTGAAAATTGCATATACCCACTCCTCCTGCTCATCTACTAATTACTAGTTTACTAGATTAAGGATAAAAGTGGGTGCATTATATTGTAAATACTTTGGCTAGCATTCTTTTCCTGCTCTATTTATGCTGTACCTTTCCATAGACACCTCCACCACCAATCTCAATATGTAATTGTCCCGTTCTCGCTAAATCAATCATCGTAGCTATTTTCTGTGGCACAATTTCCTCGAGTTGCTCGGTCGTGATACGGTGTAAAACCGTCATTTCAGTCCCAAATGCATGTAATAATCTTTCCATCATTTTCGGACCTAAACCTGGTATAAAATCAAGTGGTACTTGATGGATGTATGGTGGTCTTTCACGTTCATCAACATACGGCTCTGATAGTTCCTTAATACGTGTCGCAACACCTTTAATAATTTTCGAGCTTGCACAAGATGTACAAAGCGTATCGTCTGCACTTAGCTGTTTACCACAATTAGCACAAACAGTTTGATAATATTTGCCGAGCAATGGATTTAACCCATAATTCGCCACTACTGCCCGCCCATCCTGTTCATGAAGCGCCATCTTTAATTCGCTAAAATTAGCCGCCATTAATTTTAGTTTTTGATATTCACGAGCCATTTTCCCAAGCGAATGTGCATCAGAGTTTGTAACAAATGTATAGGCTTGAAGTTCTTTTATGTTTTTGACCATATTGGAATCAGAACTTAAACCAAGCTCTATAGCATCTATAAGCAGTGGATTGAATACTTCTGTTAAGCTTATATGAACACCTTTTCCAAATAAACTTTTAAATGGCGTAAAAACATGTGCTGGAATAAAAAGCCCCCCTAATTCCCGCACTTTTTGTTGTACAGTTTGGCCTTCACAATAAATACGCTGTGAACTTAAATGGATGTTTTTCATATACTGGCTCATCCAATTCGAAAAATTCTCCATCACTTGAATAGTAGGGAAATAAGCTAGCACATGAATTGGTCCATGGCAGGAGCTATCATATATTTCGATTTCAGAACCTGGAATAAGCGTTGTTTCTTGAAATCGGAGTCCACCTTGCGATAACTCCTTTAGTTTGCCTTGTTGTATCATTATATTCATTTCAGCAATGACTTCTGGTGAATGACAATCAATAATGCCGATAATATCAAGCCCTTTTTTGGCACTAGCCATCTCTAAAATTCGTGCTAATGTTAACGTTTTACTCCCAGTAATTTTCACTGCGCGCCCACTCATTGTTCGTCCAATATGAATATGTAAATCTGCATAATAGTCATGAAACAATGTACACATCTCCTTTTGTTTTATTATAAAATGAAAAAACCTTACATTGCTGCAAGGTATTTTCAAGCATTAGGATGGATGGTTTTGATGAGCGCCTTTATCAGTCTCGTACGAACCTGAACCTTGGTTTGGCATTGCTGCTGAATCATATGCAACCAATGTAACGCCAATTTTCTTTTCGAGTTCATTAATTTTTTCAAGCTGTGTGTGATCTAATTGTGCAAATTTTACTTCTTCCATATTCATCACGCATCCTTTCAAAAATAACGTTCCCCGAATATCTCACAACTATACAAACGACCATTAGTTATTTCTTTAATTATATTGCCTAGTATGTACATACTAAAAAAGCATTCTACAGCGGAAAAGTCCACAGTCTTCGTACCCTTATGCTACGTGGAAATTGTTCAAAAATTGTTTGAGTGACTGGCACTTAAATAGGTTAAATATGGTTTGCCTGTTAGTGGATGTGTTTGAATGTCGGCGCATACTCCAAAAACATCATCCAGCAGCTTAGGTGTTAACACTTCTTCTGGCGTACCATATTGAACGATACGACCTTGTTGTAAAACATAAATGTAGTCGCAGTACATCGCAGCCATATTTAAATCATGTAAGGCGGCGACAACCGTCAAATGCAGTGTTTGAATTAAATCCATTAGTTGTAATTGATGGTGGATATCTAAATGATTTGTCGGCTCATCTAAAATAAGTATCTGTGCTTGCTGTGCAAGTGCACGCGCAACCATCACTCTCTTTTTTTCCCCTCCAGAAAGGGAACTAAAACTACGTGTTTCTAAATGGGCAATACCTGTTTGAGACAAGGCTTCTTTTACAATATTAAAGTCTTCCTTATTGTCCATCTCAAAAAGTTTTTTATGTGGTGTTCTTCCCATACTCACTAAATCTTTTACTTGAAAGTCGAACAACACAGGCGTTTCTTGACTGACAACTGCTAATTTCTTTGCGATGACTTTACTTGATTGCTTAAATATATCTTGCTCATTTAATAGCACTGTACCGCTTTCTGGCTTTAATAAACGATACATATTTTTTAATAGTGTAGACTTTCCGCTACCATTAGGGCCAATCAACCCAACAAACTGCTTTGCTTTTATTTGAATGCTTACTTTCTCTAATATGCACTGATCATGAATGGAGAATGATACTTCCTTTGCTTCTAATGTCATCACCTTTAATCCCCTTCACCAAATGAATAATTGTTTCGACGTAGTAGCCAAATGAAAAATGGTCCCCCACAAAAAGCAGTAATAATACCAATCGGCATTTCTTCTGGGGCTATTAATACACGCGCTAACGCATCAGCCCAAACTAGAAAAATTCCCCCTAACAATGCACTTATGGGGATAACATGTTTATAATTAGAGCCAACTAACAAGCGTACGATATGCGGAATAATTAAACCAACAAACCCGATGGACCCACTTACTGCAACGAGCACACCTGTCAGTAAAGATACGAGTACTATTAGCTGTATGCGAAACTGTTGAAGATTTACCCCTAACGTGACGGCCGCTTCTTCCCCAAGTAGTAATAAATTCAGATTTCGATAGTATAGCCACAACAACCCAAATACGATAAAAAAGACAATGACTGGAATAAATAAATTACTCCATTTTGCTCCTGCGAGACTGCCTAACATCCAATACATAACGGCTTTCATCCCGCCCTCTTCCTTAGACATCATTAACATAAAATTCGAAGTGGCAGATAAGATAAAGGACACCGCCATCCCCGCTAGTAAAAGGCGAAAAATCGAAATACGTCCTCCTACACGCGACAACAAAAATACTAAGACAATTGCCATAAAAGAGCCTAAAAAAGCAGAGACTGAAAGGGCGTAGATACCTAAAAATGAAAACGCCCCTAAAATAATGACAGCCGTTGCGCCCACTGTTGCTCCCGAAGAAATACCTAAAATATACGGATCGGCTATCGAATTACGGACTAGTGCTTGAACAGCAGCACCAGCAACCGCTAAGCCTGCACCAACAACAGCCGCTAGGATCACGCGAGGAACACGGATTTGCCATATAATAATCTCTTGCGAACGACTCCAATCCTCCTCTATAACATGAGGGAATAATGGCATTTTCGAAAGAATTACCTTCCATACATGTAACGGCGTAACTGACACAGACCCAATCATAATGGCCACTGTCATAGACGCAATGAGCACTAGAAAAAGGGTCAAAGAAAATAACATAAATTTTTTATTCATTTGGTTATAACTCCTTATCAATCATGATAAAGACGAAGCAATAAAAAAGGGCATTCTACGCATACATGCATAGAAATACCCTTAGCTAAACAAATTAGGAGAAATATCCATCAATTGTCCGTAATTGCTTGCATCCTCGTGGGCATTACAGGTATGAACTAACTGGCAGGTCTCCTGGCTTCGATTCATCGTATCTACGATTGCCTTCCCATTTAAAAATAGTGGCTATACTATCATAGAACTCCTCGTTACAGTTGCGGGACAGCGTCGGATTTACACCGACTTCCCTTTTAAGTGATGCTCGTGTTTACAAGCGTCACACCATTAGTATCTGAAATTTTAAAATTATGACGATTCTATCATACATCATTATCGTAGTCTATTATTTCCTTCATTTAGGAATCTATCTTTCCTCATTTCAAACTAAATGCATCATTTCTGCACATTTACTTGCTACATTAAAGACACATCCAAATCGAAGGAGGAAATTCATATGGTATTAAATAAAAATCGGCTCCTAATGTTAGTAGCAGCAATTGCTTTACTAATACTTTCAGCTTGTGCTGATAATACAGCGAAGTCAGAATCTGCTCAAAGCGACAAAACAGACCACGGCGAAGAGATGGATCATGGGGATGAAATGGAGCATTCCATGATGAATCATTCAAGCTCTGGTGAAGTTCCAGCCACTTTAAAAACAGCCGAAAATCCAAAGTTCCCTGTCGGCAGTAAGGCTATTCTTACAGATGGCCATATGTCAGGAATGACAGGAGCCGAAGCAACAATTGTCGGCGCTTACGATACGACAGCATACATTATTTCATTTGAGCCTACTACTGGTGGTAAGACAATTGAAAATCATAAATGGTTGATTCATGAGGAATTAATCGACCCAGGTGAAGCACCTTTATCACCAGGAACAGAAGTAAAAACTGATGCTACCCATATGACAGGCATGGAAAATGCGACTGTACGCATTGATGATGCCGTACAAACGACTGTCTATATGGTCGATTTTGCTTTAACAACTACTGGTGAAGAAATGAAAAATCATAAATGGGTGACTGATAGCGAGCTAGCGACAAAATAATGAGGTTGGGACAAAAGAGAAAAGGTGTTAGATTGATGGCAGTCAATCTAACACCTTTTTTGCTACGCCGTTGTTGTCCACTACGGCGGTGCTTTCCGCTCAGCACAGTAATCCGCAACCCTCGCTAACGCGCGGTCTGTTACGTCTTACATTGTATGCTGTTCTGAGCAGGAGTCACCGCTTCCGCTACCAACAACTAGTGAACACTTCTAATTTTTTTAATTGCAAAAGCAAGAAAAGATAAGTTCTCCATATAGCAAAAATTTATGAACACCTTTCCTCTGTTCCTTAAATTTTTTTAGTTATGTCCCAGCCTCATTCTAAAACCTTTTTGTCACCGCTTTTATGCCATTTATAGCCGATTCCCCACACTGTCTGTAAATAATCATCCACTGGAAAGCCACTTTTTCGAAGCTTATCCCGTAAATTGCGGACATGTGAATCAATCGTTCGGTCTTCAATTGCTACATTATATCCCCATACAGTGTTGATTAAATGCTCTCTAGAGAAAACTTTATTTTGATAATCAAGAAATAACGCTAACATCAAAAATTCTTTTGGCGTTAAAGAAATCATCTCTTGGTGAAAAGATAACTCAAAGGATTCTTTATTTAAGCGTAGCCCTTCGAAATTAATAACGATTTCTTCAGCCTTTGTTCTTCTTAAAACAGCCTGTATACGCGCTAACAATTCTTCCTCATCGAAAGGCTTTAAAATATAGTCGTCAGCTCCAAGATTTAGCCCTTTTATAATATCAGCCTGTTCCCCTTTTGCCGTAAGCATAATAACCGGTACGTCCCAAAACTTCCTTATTTCCTGACATACTTGCCAGCCATCCATATCAGGCATCATAATATCTAACAGCACTAAATCTATATGATGTTCTTCTAAATATTCTAAAGCATCTCTTACAGACGACCTAGCAATGCAATGAAAAGAAGGTTCAAGATAAAGGGTAAGTAACTCTAACATCCTTGGTTCATCGTCAATTAATAATAATGTTTTCATTTGTTCCTACTCCTTAAACAATAATTTAAAAGTAGTCCCTTTGTTTTCCTCACTAACAACGGTAATTTCCCCTCCATGTGCATGAACGAGCTCCTTTACAATGGCAAGTCCTAATCCTAAACCGCCATTGGCACGCGTACGAGATTTATCAACCCTATAAAAACGTTCAAAAATATAAGGTAAATCCTTCTGCGGAATTCCTTTTCCGGTATCTTTTATAATAATTGATACGAAATGATTGTTTCTTTCCACTTGTAAGAAAGTCGAATCTCCTGAGGAACAATAAGTCAGCGCATTATTTAACAAATTCAAAAAAATTTGCTCCAACCTTATTGTATCAGCCAATAAAGTTAGTCCCGCTTCACATTGCACAAAAAGGTCAATTTGTTTTTCATGGAAAGCAGGTCTTAACTTTGCCTCAATACTTGCCACAAAGTCATCCATATGAAGACATTCTTTGTTTATAACAAATGCATTTTCATCCATTTTTGCTAAATCAAATAAGTCTTTTATTAACCTTGATAATCGATTCGTTTCCTCAATAATAATACGTAAATACTTTTGACGATCTCGTTCCGATAAATCTCGTTTATAAAGAATATCTGTATAACCTTTTATAAATGTAATCGGTGTTCGCAGCTCATGAGCAATACTCGATAAAAATTCCTTTCTTTCCTCTCGTAAATGATTTAAGTCATTAGATAATAGTTGAATAGCATTCGCAAGATCACTTAATTCATCTTGACCATTCGTTGAAAGGGCTACTGTAAAATCCCCTTTACTCATTTTTAATGTTGCTTCTTTCATTTCAATTAATGGACGAGCAAGCTTTCTAGATAACACAATAATCACTACAATGGTCACCAATCCCGACACAAGCCCAACAATTAGGAAGTGTTTATTTAATCGCTCCATTAAGGCATGGATAGAATCTGTATTTTGGAACATAAAAACATAGCCAATGGTCTTTTGCTGTTTTTGAATTGGACTAACGGTCGCTATATACTTTTCATCTTGCCAATTGTTCTCTAGCACCTGACCATCATAAGGTACACTTGCTCCAAGCCTCTGTAAATATGCTTTTATATCAAGGTGCGGCGAAGAAGTAGCTAAAATTTTGCCAGTACGATCTGCAATCACAACGTCTGTATTATCTCGGGATTCCATTAATACTATATGTGATAACGTTTCCTTTTCGAAATTTTGCTCCAATATCTTTCGATGCGAATTACCCGTTGTCTGCAAGTTTGTTAGTTCTTCATCAACTCTCGAATTCGTCAAAGAAAGATGCAAAAATAACATCATAAATGTTTCGATGCAAAACAATGTGATAAAAAAGATAATGCCAAGCTTTAGTGAAAGTTTTTTCATCCTGTAACCACCTATATTTCAAAATGATAACGTGTAAGTGTGAAGATTTTATGCAGAAGAAAGATACTTCTATTAAATAGTATAAAATAAAAACTACATGCTCATTGATTTTTCACCCTATGTAGTACTTAATGCAAATAAGAATGAGCCCTATATTAGAAAGATATAGGAGGTAAGTTTTCCTCGATTCCTGCTGGAAAAGCATGACTCTTTAGAGCCCGTACAATGCCAACAACCCTAAAAAAGAATGCTAATAAGTATGTCTTATACTTATTAGCATTCTTTTTTATTAAATATAATTTTTAACCCAATCTAAGAAGTTTTCAATTACTGAATCAAGGAATTTGACAGTCCCCTCATCTGTTAAATTACCTTCTGCATCAAATTTTGTGTGGACAGCGCCAATATAAACATCATTACCACTTAGCAATGGTGAATTAATGCCAGGTGAGAATAAAATATCACGTAAATGTAATTGCGCTTTAACCGTTCCTAAGTTCCCCATAGATGCTCCCATCATAAAGGATGGTTTACCAATCATTACTTTATCCACTCGTGATAGCCAATCTATAGCGTTTACCATCACCCCTGGCACCGTTCCGTTATATTCTGGTGTTATCCATAGGACCGCGTCTGCCGCTTTTACTTTTGCTTTGAAATCTAAGACAGTTTGTGGTGCTTCATTTTCAATATCTTGATCGTACATTGGTAAATCTCGTAAGCTTAATACCTCTAGTTCAAACTTTTCTGTATAACGTTTTTGCATAAACTTTGCTAATTGCATATTATAAGATTCTTTACGGATACTACCTACGATTGCTACTACTTTCACGATATTTCCTCCTAAGTGGTTACTATTTTTAATATTGGTTGAGCATTTATATTTTATACTGCATTAATAATAGGTAGTAAACTCTTCAACAGGTTTACGATACCCTCTTAAACCCTTACTACTTTCCTTTTCCTTACCGATTGTCATCATTAGTACAATTTCATGTGTTGCTGGCACATTGAATAGTGCACGCATTTGTTGTTGATCAAAGCCAATCATCGGACATGTATCCCAGCCACGATTTTTAGCTGCTAACATAAAGAGCATAGCCGAAAGTGATGCATTACGAATTGCATCTTCCTTCATAAACACTTCGCCACGTTCTTCGTAAAACTTTGTATTATCGTCTATAAGATTGTCAAGCTCACAGTTTGTAATAATACCTAAATCAACCATACCTTGACTAATATGAGCCGTTTGCTTGTAAGCTTCTTTATCTCCTAATACTAAAATAACACCGGACGCTGAATGTACTTTATATTGACCATATGCAGCCTCACGTACTTTTTCTTTTAATTCTTGATTTAACACAACAATATATTCCGCGTGTTGCAAGTTGAATGCTGAAGGTGCAAGCTTAACATCTTCTAAAATGGGACGGATATCCTCCTCCGTCATTGTAATTCCCTCTATAAAATTATTTGCCGATCGACGTTTATCAATTAACTTTGTAAACTCCATTCTGACGTCCTCCAGTCATTCATTTTGCTTCGGTAGTACTGTCTACAGTCATAATCAAAGACCTAACTAGCATTTACTTTCCAATTTGCATATTGTACAAGGGAAAGTTATTATTCATATTCTTTCTCAAATGGTATCGTACTTCTAACAGTATCAATTGGACGAACAAGTTCTTCAATTTGTGCGCGCTTAGGCTCTAGGAAAGGTGGTAATGATAATTTTTCTCCCAATGTTTCATAAGGTTCATCTCCCATAAAGCCAGGTCCATCTGTCGCCCATTCAAATAAAATTTGAGGTGCTACACGTGCATAGAGCGATTCAAAGAAGTGACGGTTAACGTAACCAGACGTACTGAAGCCAAAGCTTTCTAAACGTTCTGTCCATTCATCTAGAACAGCTCGATCTGCTACACGGAATGCTGCATGGTGCACTGTACCAAACCCTTGACGAGCTACAGGTAAGATGGTGTTATATTCTACAATGATTTGCGCACCGTTCCCTCCCTCTCCTACCTCAAATAAATGGAAGTCTCCTTCTGCTGCTATTTCTGTGAAAAGCATTACTTTTTCTAACATTTCTTTAAAATAAGTAAAATTCGCAACACGTACAAATATTGGCCCTAATCCTGTAATGGCATATTCAAGCGGGATAGGACCATCTTGCCAAGGTGTACCTGCGGCAACACCTTTATTGTTTTCGTCAGATATCAGTTGATACTGTTGATCGTCAAAATCAACAAACGATACGGTTTGCTTACCAAACTGTTCTTTAATGCCTGTATGTTTGATATTTAAGCGATCAAAGCGCTTTACCCAATAAACTAATGCTGCATCCGTTGGTACTCGAAATGATGTTTTGGAAATCTCATTTGTTCCATGTACACCTTTTGGTATGTTCGGGAAGTCAAAGAATGTCATATCTGTACCTGCACTACCCTTATCATCTGCAAAAAATAGGTGATATGTTTGTATATCGTCCTGATTGACTGTTTTTTTTACTAGACGCATTCCGAGTACATACGTGAAAAATTTATAATTTTCTTCAGCACTACTTGTTATCGCTGTTACATGGTGAATCCCTTTTAAATGATTCATAATTAAAAGCCTCCTATTTATCTCGAAATCGAGATATATGTGTAAAATTTTTTATTTATTAATGGCATTAAGACCGACCTTTTTTAAAGCCATATTCATTATTTCCAACTCCTGCTGGTCCAATATTTGAAAAATTTCATTTATCTTCTGTTCATGGAGCGGAAAAATTCTATCCATTAAAACCTGTCCCTCATCTGTTAACACTGCATACGTAACACGACGATCATTAGCACAAGCTCGTCGACAAACATAATCTTTTTGCTCCAGCTTATCAATAACATACGTAATACTACTACTTGCAACTAAAATTTTCTTACCAATTACTTGAATAGGCTGTTCGCCATTGTGATATAAAAAATCTAGTACCCCAAATTCAGTTTGGTTTAAATCATATTGAAGCAAATCTTTTTTGGCTGCATCCTGGACAGATTGATAAGCACGGAACATAATCGTAAAAGCTTTTAAATAACGATTTTCTTCCTTCATAAGATGCACCCTCCTATTTACCTCGAAATTAAATATCTTTAATTCGAGATAATAATATCATAAAAAAATCCTGCTAGCAATCCTTTTATCTTAAAACCCTCCTATGGCATTTAAAATGGACTTAAATTGATTTCTACAAAGGCGTTGCAAATCGTAGAAAAAGCCCTATACATATTACTGTATAAGGCACAGCTACTACTTCAACCGTTTAAACTCTTTTTCTGTTCCATCCGCAAACTCCACTTCTACCTCAATGGATTGGTAATCATCTTTAATATTAAATACTTTAATAACCTGCTCAATTACTTCATCATTCGGTGTTGTTGAATCAAAAGTTAGTTGCTTCAATAATGGTTCAACCTTCGTATACGCTTCATCACCTTGTATTCTTTCATTGTTGCGGTCATCTTTCAATTTAACTTCTAAACCGTTCTTCTTATTTTCATATTCAATCTCATAAGATTCTGTTGGCGAATAATCGACATCCAATGCAAATTCCAAAAAGTTAAAAGGCACTTGGTCAGTGACATTTTCACCAGCTTGTTGATTTGTATTTTGCTCAGTTGGAGCATTTGCAGGTACGTCTTTTACCTCATCTTTGTTACAGCCATAAAGTAAACCTGTCGCTAATGAGAATACTAATAAATTTTTATAAATTCGCATTATCTTCACTCCTTTTCTTACATTTATTCTTCCCTAAAACTGGTCCAATTAAACGGCAAAAAGGTATCTCTTCAAGTCAAGAGATACCCTTTTCCTCCATCCTAAACAGATGGAAGAATTCATTCAAATTGTCCTAGTAGAAATTACGACTAGCATTATTTTCATGAATAGCACGAGCTAAGCGAAGTGTCGACACAGCTAAATCAGCATAACTTACTTCTGCAGTTGCATTAAAGTTATTTTGCTGTGCATCAATTAACCCCATTGCGCTTGCTAATGCAACATATCCTGTATACGCTGGGTCGATAGTGCTTGCATCCGCGAAGTTTAATTTGTAAATATCGCTATGCTTAGCAGCACTTTCTAAACGTAATACACGGATATACCATTCTGCAAGTTCCTGACGAGTCAATTTCGCATCAACAGCAAATTCATTTGCAGGTTGTAATACACCCATTCTTACAGCTTGCTCAACCACTCCGTATAACGGATGTTTCGCATCAATATTACTAAAGGATTGAGGCGCTTCATCTTCATTTCCATATGGTCCGAAATATCCATATGTTAATGATTTAAGCATAATTTTCAATGCCTCACCTTTTGTCACAGATGTATCAGCATTAAAGCTTGCTGGATCTTTTACTTCCAACACATTTTGAGCTAATAAGTAATTTAGTTCCTGTCCAGCCGTTGGGTGCGAAATTTGTGGTTTACTATTTGAATCGCCCACACTATTCACCCATTTGCCAGTTGTTGCATCAATTTGATTGAAAAGGCTACCTTCATAAGTCGGTGCATACACTAAATCATAGTGGTTATTATCCTCTTTGTCCTGCTTCGCGTACTGCAGTTTTAACTTTAATGCATTACTAAATGTTTCCTTCACTTTATCTGCTGGTACAGCCTTACTTACAGCCGGCCAGTTATCAATTTTCTGTTGGTTAATTGATAGTGAGCGCAATGAACCGTCTGATCCGATGCTTACATAAATTTCATCACCAACAACAGCAATTCCATTGACTACGCGTGGGAAGGAGAAGCTATATTGCTTACCATAACTATCATAAGCAAAATCATCTAAAGGTTTTGCATAGTTATGAATATAAGACGGAGCCCACTCTTTTAAGTAGTCGATTGCTTTTGCCATCGCAGCATCTTTAGTAATTGTTTCTGCATTTTTATCTGTTACCATGAAATCTCTACGTACATCATAGAATTGAGTAATTTCACCAGTTGCCTTGTTAATTTCAAGTGACGCACCAGTGCCACCTCTATCGTAATTATACATATAGTTTACAGAGTAGAGTGTTTCACCGTTTTCATTTTCTCTTTCATCAATCAGCTCAATTTGCAACTTCGCCTTATCAGGGTCCACTTTTAAGAAGGACTTTGCAAATTCCTCAACTTCATCAAGTTTCATGCCGCTTTTTCTTGGGGCAAGTTGTTCTGAAGAAAGCTTTTCAACACCTTTTGCTTTTGGTGCTTGCGATACGAAACCATTCGCTGTTTGCCATTGACCAGTTAATGCATTTACACCAGAGAAGCTTGATGTTGGCACATACACTAGTTTGACATTACGTTTTTCAGATTGGAAATTATAATCTACATAATAACGTAGCTCAACAGCAAAGTTCTCACGAATTTGTGCAAGCACATCTTGCTCACTCTTTTTCTTTTCTATACTATCGAACGTTGCTTTAGAAGATACATCTGAGTTGCGATATACTTGTACAACTTCTCCATTAGCAAGCACGCCGATAGAAATGAAATGGTCACTAATTGCTACACCGTTTTGTGTTGGTGCATACGTATAGGAATAAGTAATTGGTTCTGATAATGGACGAGTGAAATTATAATCATTAATATAATCATATTCATCTTCTTGCAACTTATAATTTGCTGTATTCGGGAATTTCTTTAAGAAATCCTGAGCAATTTTTTGTGCATCTTCTTTTGAATATTTTGCAGGATAGAGCGCATCTGCAACATTCGCTGGCTGGTAATAGAAGTGTTCAAGTTCTAAATTATCGCCCTTAAATGTGATGCTACCATAGATATCTTTTCCATTCACCGTTTTATGGAAGCTCAATTCATAACGAACAGTTTTATCATCGTTATAATAATGGCCACTTCCAGTATGGAAATCATTTTCTGTTAAAAAATTGAACTTTTCTGGGAAAAGCTCACGTAATTTTTTAATAAGTGTGCTTTTTGTTACTTTTGTTTCAGTAGAGGCTACTTGAATCTCAATTCTCTCTGGAGCATCCTTAACATTAGCAGAAGCTTGTGCCATTGGAGAAAGAACCCCGACAGAAAATGCAGTAGACGTTAAGATAATTCCTAACTTTTTAAATTTACCCAAAATATCCCTCCTAAATTACAATTTACCATAATTATATAATATATTACCAAATTAGGGAATAGTATTTACAGATTATTTCCAATTAGGTGAGCAATAGATTGGGTATATCCTTATCCCTATCATTGTCATTTTTTCACCACATCAAAATTCGAACCTATCAATAGCCAATTTTGCGGGAACGGTAGCCCTAATTTCCAATATCCTATACCCCTAAGCTTGTACTGCTTAATTAAATTGAATTTCGCTTGAATCGATCGCGCATCTTCAAACCAGACTACATGCGCTCTTCCTTGCTCGTCGTAATAGTCAAAGAAAGGTGCTTGTGCATTCCAATCATACTGAATCGCTGCATTATATTTTTTCGCAATCTCAATAGCCCTCTGCGGACTTACAGCCTCTGCATACGGACCCCCTTGTACAAACGGCAATGTCCAATCGTAGCCATATAGATTTTGCCCGAGCAAAATTTTACTTGCTGGCATTTCCGATACAGCATACTTCACAACAGCCTCCACTTCCCTAATAGGTGAAACAGCCATTGGTGGACCCGCAGAATAGCCCCACTCATAGGTCATCAGCAATACAAAGTCCACAATCTCCCCATGCGCTTTGTAATCATGTGCCTCAATCCAAGGACCTCGCTGATTAGCACTTGTTTTCGGTGCTAGTGCTGTCGACACCGTATATCCCTCGGCATGGAACCGCTTCACTGCTCGTCTTAAAAAATTGTTATACGCTTCTCGTTGATCGGCTGGTAAGTTCTCAAAATCAAAATGAATATCTTTGATGCTTCCTACGCGCCTCGCTTCATTAAGAATGTTGTCAAAAAGCACATCTTGCACAGCAGTACTTTGAAATATATCTCTTGCTAGTTCTCCGCTAAATTGGAAGTTCTCCAAGTTAGATACAACCATAGCCAGAGATGCACCTGTATCATTTGCAATTTCAGTCACACCATTTATTGGTGGCTTCTTTAGTGTCCCATCCCTCTGCGCCTCATAGCTAAATAACGCAAGATACGTTAAATATGGCGATGCTTCTCTAGCTTGGCTTAATAGCGCCTCACTTACCGCTGTTCCTCTTGGCTCTAAATATGCCAAAGTCTCTGCTTTTGTTTTCGGTGCTGGCGGAATATAAAGACGCAAACCAACTGATAAAATCTGGTTTGGATGAATGCCATTGACCTGAGCAAGCGTTAAATAATTAATGCCGAAGCGTTGCCCTATTGACCATAAACTGTCCCCAGGCTGCACATAATAAAAGCTCCCTACGATTGGAATGACGAGCGCTTGCCCAACAACTAATCGATTGGGATCTGGGATTTGGTTGGCATCTACTATACTTTGAACGGTTGTACCATATGCCTGTGCAATGCCATATAAGGACTCCCCTGCCCGCACAACATGTATTTGAATGCGATTTGCCTCCTTTTTACGTAATGAAACCATAGCTATAAAGCTTATGATATAAAACAAGAAAACATGTCACTTTAGAGTGCCAGGCACTCAAACAATTCTGAATTCTTCCGGCAAGCAATTAAGTAAAAATCTACGAAGACTCCTGCGGGAACGCACGTAACGTAAGACGCAACAGGCGGCGCGACAGCGACGGTTGTGGCTTACGTCGTGCCCGCGGAAAGCGTAGTGAATTTTTACGATTCAGGAGCCGATATTATGCTAAGTATCTATGGTAAGTGCCAGGCACTCAAACTATGGTAAGTGCCAGGCACTCAAACAATTTATTAAAATGATTGGACATTACTTTGTTGTTTGCTTTTAAAGTATTTACTACCTGAACGGCAATAAAAGACGAACAGTATAAAAGCTATAAGCTGTAGTAGAATACTTATAGTAAGCGCCACCTCTTGCAAATTGGCATCTAAGTTAATAGCAAATGATTGTATAACAAAACCACATAGCATAAGCGTCATATATATTTGATATGTTCTAAATGTTTTCGCCTCGAAAGCTTTATTTCCATGAATATGCAATAACAGTTGAAATAGAAAATACATGAAAAGTATCAATAAAAATTGCAGCAACTGTACTCCGATTTGTCCTAACAGCAATGTCCCCGTCCATTGGTCCAGTTCCACAACAAAGGACAATACAGTTAAAACCATCGCAAAGTTCCTCGTCCAATACTTCAATTTACGAATTGACGGCAATAAATGAATGCCATAAGCAAAAAACATATAACCAAAGAAATCAGGAAAAATGTCAGGTAGTCCAAAAAATTTTAAGTCTAAAAAAATAAAACATAACCCATTATATAAATTATTGTAAGGATCTTTCATCAACGTTCCCCTCCCGCAAAGTTCTATATCTCGAATGAAAAGTGGTAGTAATACTTCACTGTCTCTATCTAAAAATCTACTAGCAGTGGATACATAAGTATCACGTTGAGACGGTACTACAATCGGTTCAGCTACACGCTACCAATTAGCGTATACTAGGTTCCCCACCCATACACACAATGACAAGGCAAATGTTATAAAGACCAGTTTCCCTTTTGTATAACCCTTGCTAAACACAAAAATAATAAATAACACTAGGGAGAGTAATACAAACAACCCTCCAGTAAACACCATTGTTTTCTCTTGACTGATAATAGGTGATGCCGTACTTCTTATTTCTAACGTTTGACCTGTAGTAATCATCCATAAAAAAACAAAAATAGCTATTGTCATAGGGATTGTGAGAAGTGGTGCAACAGTTAATTTTTTTGTTTTTAATTTTGGATTGTTTTCTAACTCTCGACGTAGGCTACTTGAAAATGCTTGCTCTGGCTCAATATCGGGACGATTTTTTAATGTATCAAATAACTCACGATCTTCCATCAATTTCTCCTCCCTACTTTTTTACGAAGTCTTGCCATTGCACGATGAAAGTCAACGCGTACCTTCACTTCTGAAATACCAAGAATAGCTGCTGTTTCTTGAATTGTGTAATCCTTTAACATACGACATATAATGATTGTTCGATCATGTGACTTTAATGTCATTAATGCTTGCTGTACAATTTGCCATTGCTCGTTTTTTTCAACTATAGTAGGAGGTTCTATGCCTTCTGTTAAAATAGGCTGTTTAGTTAGTTTCTCTGTCAATAAACGCTTAATCTTTTGTTTTCTATGTATATCTACTGCTGTATTCCGTGCAATCGTTAAAATCCACGTTTTTACCTTCTCTCCATCCTTTAAGTGATGTAATTGTTTAAGTACTTTTAAAAAAGTTTCTTGCGTAATATCTTCCGCTTCTTGTTTGCTATTTGTATAATAAAGCGCAAAATGGTAGACATCACGATGATAGGCATCATATAGTTGCTCAATCTGTAATTGATTTTTATGCAATACTTCACCCCGCTTTCTACATTCCTTAATAAGTCGTTAGTATCCAATATTTGTTACACATTTTATAAAAATTTTAGCTCATTGAAAAAGGGTGGGACAAAAGAGAAAAAGTGTTAGATTGACTGCCATCAATCTAACACTTTTTCGCTACGCCGTTGTTATCCGCTTCGGCGGTGCTTTCCGCTCAGCACAGTAAGCCGCAACCCTCGCTAACGCGCGGAATGCCAGCGTCTAACATTATGTGCTGTTCCCGCTGGAGTCACCACCTCCGCTACCAACAACTAGTGAAACACTTCTATTTTTTGCAAGTAGCCAAGTTCCCATAATAGCAAAAATTTACTAACACCTTTCCTCTATTCCTTAAATTTTTTAGTTATGTCCCAGCCTTTTTGTCCATTAGTCACCTACATTGGACGTAATCATGTCAAATAATAACGGCACATTTGTACCTCGTTGCAATGAGTTACAACCCTTCGTTAAGTGCGCCCAGCTTTCTTTCATCTTTTCCCTATAAGTTAATGTTCCATCAACAGGCAAAAACTCCACAAGATATTCTTTAATAGAGCCCGATAAATTGTCCATAAATTCATCTGCTTTCTGCACTTTTTCTGTTGCAACTTCATTGCGCTCATCCCATAACACATGCTCTAAATTTGTAGCAAAATAAAAAAGTTGATACGGTACTTTTAAACGATTAATACTAAAATGGTCATTGGCAAGCAAAATCTTTACGTTATTCGCTTTCATTTCATTACGCTGTTCGATTTGCTCTTTACGCCTCTCTGTTTTTACTAAAATGGCATCCTCTGTGTAAAATAAATTTTGCTCCATATCTGATTTGATTTTGACAAACTCTGGGGCGATAAAACAACCATCTGCATCTGTAATATGAATGACCGCCGTTAAATCTTTTGCTAAAAACTTATACTTTTCAAGATAGTTATGAATGACTCGGCTAACACTATTTTTAATGTTGGGGATTCTCTTTTTTGCATCCCACTTCGTCAAAATATCCTCTCGCTGTACATCAAAGCGAATCGTCGAATCAGAAAAATGTTCATCCAAAAAATCTTCTAAAATGATTTGCTCCGTTTGACCTTCAACAATCACTAATAGTACTTTTCTAGTCATGTTGCACACCAGCTTTTCTAAAAGCACGTTTTATTTTGAACGTTTTCGTTTCTTTATACACTTCCTCATCCTGTCCGCCAAGCTGTATCGCACGCAAATAGACATCTCGCGCATTATTGACCTCTTTAATGCCCTTTAGCTGCATATATCGATCATCCTCATTTGTTGTTGTAAACCATAAATTTTTAATGGCAAGCACCTCTAACACACGTAAATTATGGGACGTGAAAATAAGCTGTCCTTTTCCGCCCTCATCAATCACTGTTAACAACTCACCTAACAAATATTCAAATACACCCGAATCTAATTCATCGATTACGACGCATGCAGTCGGATTATTATAAACAGCTATTAAAACGCTAAGCACAGCAATGATTTTCAATATTCCTTCCGATTCAGTTCGTAACGGTAATTCCCGCTCACCCCGTTTGGATAAAAACTCAAAACGTATGCCTTTTTCACCGTTATCTAATAATTGCTCTGTAATAACGTGAATTTTAATCGTTAGCCCTGGAATAATGGTCGATAGTACTTGGTTGCTTTGCTCTATGACTTCACATAACACATTGAAAGCATTCTCTGGCAATAATGCTGGTCCTTTCAAATCATAAGGAATCGAGCCCCGCGTTTTTTCTAAATGAATACTAAAAGGCATAATACGCTCTTCAAATAAAGGGGCAATATTTTGGTTATTAATAACATGTAAGTCCCGATTAAAGTCGACTGCTATATTATGAAGCAATTCCATTTCTAAATCTAATAGCTTTTCTTGTAGCAACGGCTTTAAATCCTTATGGAAGACAAAAGACATATATTGTTTTCGTGCTAATTGTTGAACAACAAGCGTCTTTATACGGATCTTTTCACTCATATCTCGTAAAGAGCTTTTTCGAATTTGAACATCCTCATCTGCAACACTTACTAACACTTTTGAGCGTTTTCCTTTTTCATCTTCCCTGTAAGTCAAGCGCTCCGCAATTATGAACAGTCGTTTTTCATCTTCTTGCAATGTTACGGAATAGTTGACAAAAAATGTGCCGAATTGGTTGTCCACTAGAAATTCAAAATCCAGACTAGCAGTTTTTTCCCCTGCCATAATTAATCGTTTATCTTGTGATGGCAATTTCACTTCAGCAATCCACCCAGAAATAATGGTCTTCAACAAACTAAATGCATCGACAATGGTTGTTTTCCCTGAACCATTCTGCCCATATACCCCCACTACATTCGCTGTCATAAGCGAAGCAAAATTCACCGCTATTGTGAGCTCACCATTGCGTACATTTCTTAAATTTTGTATCTTTATTTTTTTCATTTTGATAATTGCCATTTCAAACATCCTTTTCAGTCATTTCTTCCTATTATAATTAAAATCGATATATTTTATAACAAATAGTGCGATAATGCCTATACTTTCTAATTTGTCTTATGCCATATGCCTATGACAAAGATAATATGGGACATATGTTAGAAAAGAAAAATGAAGAAAGGTGTGTTCTATTGGTCTATCCAAGATTAGCCCCTGAAGATTTTAATCAGCAATTCCGACCTGGAATGAAAATATGGGTTACACTCCCTACTGGTACTTATTCTGGTACTTTAATTCGAACATTTGGAAAAGACGGAAGAACTGCAGAAATTCAGCTAGATTCTGGACAAATTATTACAGTTGATGTTAATCAAATTGCCGCAGCAGGGACAGGTTTGCCTCCTGGCTCATATCCGCCACCATATCCGCCACCTTATCCACCTCCTTATCCATCCCCTTACCCGCCACCATATCCTCCTCCTCGTCCACATCCGCCACAACCGTACCCACCGCAACCGTATCCACCATATCCGCATCCGCCGCAACCATATCCACCACGTCCATATCCACCGCAGCCATTCCCACCTCCTCCATTTCCAGGCGGGCAATTACCAGGATTCCCTCGTTTAACACCTCCAGGTATTTCTGATATTTTACCTGGCATATTTGGTAATCCAAGATAAAAAAGGGCTTTCCATCAGTTCAGCAATGAACAAATGGAAAGCCTTTAATTTTACATAACAATGACCACCAACAATTTTTTCGCTTATGTTGGTTATAATATTTGTCCAGAATAATAAACACTTTATTTTAGCAGCTAGTCCCAGAAACAAAATATACTATTATTATTATATTTTCTGTTAATTATGTGCATAACCATCCGAAAACATTGATATAAAAACACTATATATTATTTCGCTCACCGAAATTTCACACTTTAAATAGGAGGATTTTTGGGTTGTGAATCGTATTTTTTGGCAGTATAGTTGATTAATGTTAGGGGATGAATGGATTATTTTACAATCAAAGAAATAATGATAAAAAGTATAAGGTAATTCCATATATTTGAATATCATAACAGTCAATTGTAACATTGTACTATTCCCATTACATTTGACTTTCGTATTATCGGCCGTCCCTTTTTCGCTTGAAATATGTCTTGTATACAATTTTAGGAGGAAGAGATATGAAGAAAAATAAGAAACAGCAAATGTCGATTAGCAAGAAATTAACCGTCATCATGGTTAGTATTTTACTATTATTTGGGCTAGTTACTACGGGATTTGCCTATTATATAGTGAAAAACAGTAATTTAAAAGATATGGACCAATCGCTCTATGATAAAGGGATGATTTTGTCTAAGACAATAGACCAAAAGACATTGAAATCCGTACTAGAAAGCCCAAATGCTGACAATAATGATGTCCTACATTTAACGAAGGAAATGGATGCCATTAACGAGGAATCAGACATTATTACCAATCTCTTTCTTATTACAGTAGATGGTGAAAATATTAACGCACCGGTTCTTTCCACAAGCGTACTTGAAGTAGGTGCAGAGTATAACCAAGACATGGTTGCCATGGGACTTTCCCCAGATTTTCTTGCAAGAATAAAAGAAGTGTTTGAAACAAAAGAAGCAACAGCTACAGATATTTATAAAGATGAGTTTGGAAGCTATAAAACAGGTCTTACGCCGATTTTAGATAAAGATGGTTCCGTTGTAGCTGCTTACGCCATTGATTATGATGTATCTATGGTAAATGCTAAAGCATTATCAGAAGCATTATGGATTCTGTTAATAACTGTACTATTCCTAATTGGTTCTTCTATCGTGGTATATACACTATTAAGAAAGAAGCTAACACCTATCCAACAGCTATCTTTACAATCTAAAAAAGTTGCGGAAGGTAACCTAGAGCTTGAAGCGTTACCTGTTCACTCAAATGATGAAATTGGCGTACTAACAACTAATTTCAATGTTATGATTGACAGCTTAAAAACTGTTATTAAAAGTGCAACAAATGTTTCTTCACGTGTTTCAAACTCTGCACAAGTTTTATCAAGCAATATGCAAGAAGCAACAGATTCATACAATAATGTAGCTTCGTCAATGCAAGAAATTGCTAGTGGTGCTGATATACAAGTGCAAAAAGCTAAAGAAAGTTCTATTACAATTGAGGAAATGAGTATTGGTATTCAACGCATTGCTATGACATCCAATCAAATTTCTGAATCTTCTATTTTAGCATCGGAAGAAGCTGAAAAAGGTAATGATTCAACAAGCAAATCTGTAGCCCAAATGAATGCTATTAGTAAGGCAGTTAATCATTCCGCATCATCTGTAAAAATGCTTGGTGAACATTCCGGCAAAATCGAAGAAATCGTCGGCATTATCACAGGTATCGCTTCCCAAACAAATCTGCTTGCATTAAATGCTGCGATTGAAGCTGCTCGCGCAGGCGAAGCAGGAAGTGGCTTTGCTGTTGTTGCCGATGAAGTGAGGAAGCTAGCCGAACAATCAGAAGCTTCGGCAAGAGAAATTTCTACGCTCATTACTCGTATTCAACAAGATACAAATGAATCTGTAAAGGTCATGATACATGCTGTAGAAGAAGTGGATAATGGCTTAATTATGATTAATGATTCCGAAAAATCATTTAGCCAAATTTTAACTTCAATTCACCATGTTACAGGGCAAATTCAAGAATTATCAGCAACGATTGAAGAAATGGCAGCAGGTATGGAAGAAGTTACTTCAGCTGTTCAAGATATGGAACACTTCTCAGTAAGTTCTCGAGACAATACAAGAGCAGTAGCCGAAACATCCGCTAGTCAGCTAAATACCGTGCAAAGAGTTTCAGAAGAAGCACAAGTATTATCTGATTTATCAGGTGAATTATTAACTGTTGTAAATACATTTATTGTAAAATAGATGTAATGAAAGCACTGAAAATAAACAAAGAGCAAGTAATCCCACAACCTTGTCGATGCAAAAACATCGACAAGGCTGTTTAATAAGAAAAAATAGCAATGTCTAATCCTATCAATAATAAAGTTACTTCTAATTGCACTAAAGGGGAACAATCCCCTACTTTCAAAAATAGGAGTTGTTATGATTGAAATTAAAACAAGACCTTGATTTATTTACAGCACATTATCAAACAAACACCCAAGAACAACAGACGTTACCATCCAATTGTACACAACTGTTAACAGAGGAAGATAAAGTATTATATCAAGTTTTAAATCAAACAAAAGCCTTTTATGCGAAAGATCAAACAATCCCTAGTGTATTTTATCAATCAGCGGAACGATTCGCAGAAAGAATTGCCCTGTCTTTTAATGGTGGTCGGATCACCTATCGTCAGCTCAATGAACGCTCCAATCAAGTTGCCCATATGTTACTAGACAATGGTCTCCAAAAGGGCGACAAAGTAGCTATTGTTATGGAACGTAGTCAGGATACTGTTATCAGTTTACTTGGCGTTCTAAAAGCAGGAGGTATTTACGTTCCAATAGATCCGAGCTATCCAAAAGAACGCTGTCAATACCTTTTAAATGATTCAGGAGCACCATTCATATTAATAAAAGAAGAACATACAGCGTTACTTACTAATTTATTACATAACGATTTTCAATGTCGTACAGTGTTTACACTGAATCGCATGGAAATCACATTCCCAAAAGACAATGTTTACATTGATCTCAGCCCTGCCGATTTAGCCTATATTATTTATACATCTGGCTCGACAGGCAAGCCAAAAGGCGTCATGCTAAAGCATGAATCTGTGATTAACTTAATTACTGATAATCAAAGAATCTACCAAGCAAGTAAAAATGATGTTTTTTCGCAATTTATCTCCTATAGTTTTGATCCATCCGTCACGGAAACATTTACTGCTTTCTTTTCTGGCGCTCGATTACATATGCTTACAAGTATGGAACGCATATCGATTGAAGCATTCGCTGAGATGATTGCAAGGGAAAAAGTGACAACAGCCACTATTCCAAATGCATTCTTTACGCAGCTTGCAACGCATCTCTCCAGCGATTACCAATATCAATTATCATCTCTTAAATATTTGTCTGTAGGTGGGGAAGCCCTTATGCCTGCGGTTATACAAAAGTGGCGTGAAAAATTCGGCACGACTACTGCAATCATCAATGTATATGGACCGACAGAATGTACCGTGCTATCCTCGTATTACAAAGTACCGGATACAATTATCGAACATCATGCTAGTATTCCAATTGGCAAACCGATTGCCAATTATGAGATGTATATTATTAATACCTACGGTCAGCTATGCCCTGCCAATGAAGCAGGTGAACTTTATATTGCTGGCGCAGGACTAGCTGCTGGCTATTTAAATCAGCCTGAAAAAACTGCTGAAGCGTTTGTCCCACATTTGTCCACTAAATCTGGGAAGTTGATGTATCGAACAGGTGATTTAGCTCGTTTATTGCCAAGTGGCGTAATTGAATTTGTAGGACGCAAAGATTCTCAAATCAAAGTGCGCGGTTTCCGCATTGAGCTTGGGGAAATTGAAACGGTGTTAAGTAATCACCCTAACATCCAAGAAGCTGTAATCCTTGCCAAAAAAAAGGACGATGGCAATAATAGCTTGTTTGCCTATTACACGGTATTCGGTGGTATGAAGGTGGAACAGGAAGCACTTCGACATTATTTAGCAGATCTTTTACCAGACTATATGGTGCCTGAACGTTTACTTGAAGTGCAGGAAATGCCATTATCTCCTACTGGCAAAATTGATCGAAAGCAATTAGCTGCCCTGAAGGTAACAACACCGCTACCAAGTCATTATGATGCGCCTGAAAATACAATACAGCAGCTACTAGCCAGTGCTTGGGAGCAAGTGCTAGATGTTGAACGTGTCGGCATTCACGATAACTTCTTTCATATCGGTGGACATTCTTTAAAAATACTTGAGATTTTAGTACAAGTGAAAAAACATATTCCATTTTTAAAAATTCAAGACTTTTTCCAATACCATACGATTGCTGAATTAGATTATTATATTAGTACTTATCAACCTGAAACAAATGAGGTATCCCAGCCAAAAACTGATTTAGTACGGAAAGATTTAATGGAACCAAGCCGTCTTATTACTGCTCACAATGTCACACCTTTAGCGATGAAAACGGTACTGTTAACTGGCGCAACAGGTTATTTAGGTAGTCATGTGTTATATGAGCTTTTAATGAATACGAACGCACATGTTTATTGTTTAATTCGACAAAGTGCACAGACAACGCCTGATGAAAAATTAAAAGATAGCATGTTATTTTATTTTGGACATGCTATTATCCCGATGCTGCAAAAACGAGTGACGGTCATCCAAGGCGATTTAAGTAAGGCAAAACTTGATTTATCTGCTAAAGACCACGCGCTTCTTACTGAAAAAATCGACGCTATAATTCATTGCGGTGCAGATGTAAGACATTTCGGAGCAGCAAGTCATTTTAACGATGTCAATGTGCAAGGCACTAGATACTTGCTGGAGCTTGCTAAATGTAAAATGGGTGTACATTTCCATTATGTTTCAACAATAGGTATCCCTGAGGAGCTTGCGGCAACACAATGGGGAGACAAACAAGCACTTGGTGATTTCGATTACAATGTTGCACTTTCAAATGTCTATAACCAAAGTAAGTTAGATGCTGAAAATCTCGTTAGAAATGCAGTGAATGATAGTATTCCTGTCTCAATTTATCGTGTTGGCAATTTAACATGTCATTCACAGACAGGGAAATTCCAACGCAATATAGATGATAATGCATTTTATCGTCTGGTAAAATCAATGCTTTACTTAGGAAAAACCCCGTCAGCTCATTGGCATGTCGATTTTACGCCAATTAATTATGCAAGCCAAGCACTTGTAGCACTAGCCCGTCAGCCAAAATCAAATGGGCACATATTCCATCTATGTAACCCGGTACCGTTACTTTATCTCGATTTTGTTGAGGCTATCAAAGATATGGGCTATGCGTTAGAAATTGTTACGGCGAAAGAATATGAAGATTGGCTATTACACTCGGAGCATCCAGAAGAACTACAAGATTATTTATCATTAGCCATTGCACAGCTTGACGGTGATGGCCCAAGCGATTCACCATTTAGAATGAATAGTGATAAAACACAGGACTTTTTAAAGCATACGGATATTACATGCGCAGAGCCTAATCCAGCCTTTATCCGTACAATGATTGGTTATGGCATTCAATTAGGTTATTTCCCTGAGCCAACGCCTGTTACAAGTACGATAATGTAGGAATTTAATAAACATTCCGCTGCTATTCCTTGGCTGAAGCGTACGTCAAAAGGCATCAAGATGTCACTCTCTTGATGCCCTTTGTCTTTTTTAGATGTCAGTTACTTATCGCCTTGGAGCGAAGATGTGCATCATTTAGAATTCTATTGCTATCAAGTGCCATAGTATTCACACTAATAGCAATAAAGTTTCAATCGTTACCCTTTTTCAAGTCATGCATAATAAGGAGATTTACAATGAACGATATTACTTTTGAGCATATAGAAAAAATTGGCCATATCATTTATGAAGACGAAATGTATCGGCATGTGCATTATCCAGAAATGCTGAGCCGTTATGATAGCAATTTTATTTTATTTAAAACAATGCCTGCATTAACGACATTTAAGAAAATGGAGCATTTACTACGCTCCTATCACCAACAACATAATCAGCGACATTTAAAATTTATTTTCCCGTCTAATGAAAAAATTCCGAGCGCTATTCACGGTTATTTAACGGATGAAAACTATGATATTGGATTTTTAGAGTTATATACAATTGAACCTAGCCATTTCCCTGCAAAGGTAAATGAACATGTTGAAGTTCGACCTGTGACTGACGACAATTTAGAGGCATTTTTAACACTGCAGTACAAAGAAGATTTAAGATATGGTGAAACTTTTGCCACTGAAAAACAAGCTTTACTCAAACACCGTTTTCACGATTCGAAGAAACATCAACTCCTTGCTTACTATGAAGGCATCCCAGTTGGTTCTACAGAGCTAATTGAAGAAGATACGACAGTTGAAATTGATAATTTATTTGTACTAGAGGCTTATCAACGGAAAGGAATAGGTACGCAACTTCAGCAATATGTAATGCAAAATTTTCAGCAAAAAACCGTTATTTTAGTAGCAGATGGTGAAGATACACCGAGAGACATGTATCAAAAACAACATTACATTTATCGGGGTTTCCAATATGAAGTTTTAAAGGTTGAAGGTCAATAACTAGCTGTCTTTAAACGATAATTCAGCATCACAACAAACTAGAAAAGCGATTGTTAGATTACCGTTTTTTCTTTAATTAGCGTAAATAAAAAGCTTCTCAAAAGTTGATGCAACTGATGAGAAGCTTTTATTTTTAACGTTAACTATAGTATTGGGCAGTATTCAACCGAGATTATGCTAAGATTTCGTTTCAGAGTGTGTTTCAACTATTTCTTTAGGCACCGCACGATAAACAGTAAATGCTAAAATAATCGCTACTATCGTGATAATAAAGGCAATAAGATAAACAAGTTCCACACCAGCTACCATTGCTTGGCTAATTGTAGACGGATCACTCGGATTTGTTGCCTTTTGTAAAAAATGATTTTGTTTGGTATTCATAATACTAATAAAAACAGCAACACCAATAGCGCCTACAACAGGCTGTAAAGTAGTCATCACTGCCGTTCCATGTGGATATAAAGATTTAGGCAGTTGGTTTAAACCATTTGTCTGTGCTGGCATCATAATAGCCGAGACACTTAGCATTAATAAAATATAGCATACTACAATTATCCAAATCGATGTTTCAGCCGTTAACCTGCTCAAAGTAAATACGGTACCACTTAAAACAAGTGTTGCTGGAATCATCAATACACGTGGTCCAAATTTATCGAACATCTGCCCCATAATTGGCGACATGAGCCCATTGAGTAAACTCCCTGGTAGTAATACGAGCCCCGCTGTTGCAGCCGTCAAAGCTAATGGTCCCTGCATAAATATAGGTAATATAATTTCTGATGCAAACATCGCCATAATAATAATGACAAACATAAATACAGCGTATGTATACATTGGATATTTGAATACCCGTAAATCCATAACAGGCTCTTTCAGCTTAAATTGCCTTAACGAGAACAAGACAACACCTATGACTCCAATGATAATCGTCAGATAAACGCTAGAACTAAGGAAACCTTTTTCACCAGCAGCACTAAACCCGTAAATAATTGCTCCAAACCCAATCGTTGAAAAAAGCAATGATAGAAAATCAATTTTAGGTTTTGTAACTTTCGAAACATTTGTTAAATACTTAAAGGCAAAAACAATTGAAAATATGGCAAAAGGAATAACAATAATAAATAGATAGCGCCAACCTAAATATTCTACGATCACCCCAGATAAAGTTGGTCCAATTGCCGGTGCAAACGTAAACGTTAGACCTACAATACCCATAACTTTCCCGCGCTTTTCTGGTGGATATAACAAAAGAAACACATTAAATATAATGGGCATTAACAACCCTGTTCCAATCGCTTGTATTAAACGCCCTACCAATAAAACCGGAAAACTAGGTGCAATAGCACAAATAATCGTTCCAATTGTGAACGTGACCATCACACCAAGAAATAATTGCCTTGTTGTAAACCACTGCAACATCAATGCAGAGACTGGAATGACTATACCCATGACAAGCATAAACCCTGTTGCCATCCATTGAACGGTTGGCAAGGTAATATGGAATTCATGCATTAATGTAGTTAAGGCAATGTTTAACAATGTTTCGTTTAAAACAGCAAAGAACGCACCGATAATTAACGACAACATGATGGGTAATGTTTTAACATTGGGGTCCTGTGATAGGAATTCATATTTCACCGTTTGATTTTGATTCATTTATTTACTCCTTACGAATAGTCATATTAAAAAATGCTTCATAGATTTCATTATGATCAGTAACCTATGCTTAAAAATTTGTATATTCCAAACAAATCCTACCCAATCCTTCCTAGTTCATATACCATTGGGGAATTCACCACCTTGTTTAGCGTCAGAGCTTTTCATAATACCCACTATAGAAAACAAAAAGATCACAAACATCTGCCTGTGATCTCAAAAGTAAAGGGAAAAAACCGTCCTATTTTTATGAAGTTAGCCATAGGGCATAAAACACCTACTTTTGATACCATCAAAAAAGGTGTAATTAGACAAAAATAAAAGAAAGGTTGAACAAAGTCGCCTTTCTAACATTGCATATTTTTCCATCGATTAAACAATCGTTCCTATATTTCGAAGTGTGATATATGGGAAAGATTCATAAAATGATGGAATTGTATTTTCACAAATATGAAATGAGGTATATTAAAACAAGACAGACTAATTCCGTTTACTCTGCATACACAAACAGAGCCTTTGACCATATTCAATTATTGGTTCAAAGTTGGGAATCGTAGTGTCATATTTAATAGTCCTCCTTTACGCATTTTATAATACATCACGAATTATAACGAACTTATTTGCAGAAGTCAAAGATTTCAAGAACAAGAAAAAATTATTTCAATAGTTGTTGGACAACAACTGCAAAAGAATAGGACACACTTTATGCATCCTATTCCTTCACTATTTTATTCATTTTGAAATTTTGGAAGGTAAATCATCGCCTTAAATAAATCGCCATCTACTTGAACGAAGAACTTTCCATCTTGGATTTGAATAAGGCTTTCAGCTATCGATAACCCTAATCCGCTACCTTGACTCGATCTAGATTCATCTCCGCGTGTAAAACGTTCCATAAGCTCATCGACTGAAATATTTAATTCATACGCTGAAATATTTTTAAATGTTACTTGTAGTTCATTACCTAAATCTTCAACATCAATATATACTCTAGATGCAGGCAGCGCGTATTTAAAAATATTCGAAAATAAGTTTTCAATGGCGCGCCATAGAAGCTTACCATCAGCCTTCACATAGACTTTTTCTGTTGGGTGGGCTAACTTAAAATCTAAGGATGCTGCTTCGATTTTCTCATCCATCTCTCCTATGCCTTGTTTTAGTAACGAAACGATATCAATTCGTTCTAATTGAACAGGCATACTGCCACTTGACGCTTTAGCCGCTTCAAACAAGTCGTCCGTTAAAAGCTTGAGCCTTTTCGATTTTTGATCTAATACATCAATATATTCAGCAATTAATTCCGGGTCTTCTTCGATTCTTAATAAATCGACATACGTAATAATAGACGTTAATGGCGTTCTGATATCGTGCGAAACATTCGTAATAAGCTCTGTTTTTAAACGCTCACTCTTGATTTCACTATCCACCGACTTTTTTAAACCATCGGTAATGCTATTAATATTCATGGCAAGTTGGCTAAACTCCCCTTTTCCATCTACTTCAATTCGATGATGAAGGTCACCATTTTTAATCTGCTCTACGCCTTCTTTAATGCGATTAAACGATTTCACCTTTTTCATAGCCAACCAGGCTGCTACGCCTAGTGTAATAGGAAACATAAAAAATGTAGCCACTACTATTAAAGGATAGCCGATAACAAGTAACACAATTTTTACCGCTGTACTCCCATTATCAAAAATGTTTTTCACCACAATAAAACATTTTTTAATAATTTGATAGATAAGTGTGTACTGCAGTAATGTTCGATTTTTAATATGCTTTACGAGTGATAAGACTAGTAACAAAGCAATTATAAAAATAGGCACCGTCAGAAGCAAGTTCATCTTGCGTAACACTTCAATAATCATAGCCATCCACATAGAGATTAAACATACGAGGATTACAATATTTAAATCATTATATAATTTGTCCATAACATGTAAATGCAGTTCTTTATCTTTGAATGACGTTCTGCCAATAACAATTATTAAATAAACAAAAGATACAATAAATCCTGCTAGATAGAACATAAACTCATTCAGTAAACGTTTGGCAATCGCTTTATCTTTTTGCCATTCCTGCATTTTTTGCTGTAAGAAAGATTCTTCAAACGCCACATAAATAACGTCTGTTTGTGGATTTAACTGTTCCACTTCTTGTGTAACATAATCTACGTACTTACTTTTTCCTACTTCTGTTGGATACAGCTTCTGTTGATAATCATCAACTAGCATATAGGCGCCAAATGATGTAAATTGTTCTTTTTTATTTAGTTCACTATTGGAGAAGATATGTTTACCGTCACTTGCATAATAGACGATTCCTTCAGATGCTTCTAAAGTGTTGAGTAAACGATAAAAAACACGTACTTGTTCCTTCGCACTTTCTTCTTTTTTACTTTTGATGTCATCTGCATACTCTTTTTCATATATGCGTCTATTTTCCAACTCACTCAAATTCCCATTGTATTTATATGAATATCGGAAATCATTATATAACTCTTCTTCAATTGCTCTTCTATCTTCTTTTGTTAGTGCCTTACCACTTAAAATATACTCTTCACTTTTATATTGTCCGATTAATTGCGCTAACGAAGCTATAATGCTGTAACTTTCATCAGCGAATACTTGACTTTCAAAGTAATTATCTTCATTGATATTACTAAGATAAACATCATTTAATTCCATGCCCATAATAGCCTTCGCTGTACCCGTTAAACAAGCGATAGCAATTAGAAACACAATCACTTTTGTAATCAGTGCATGACTAATATTTCTCAACTTTATACCCAACTCCCCACACAACTTTTAAATACTTCGGCTCTTTCGGATTAATTTCAATTTTTTCTCGAATTTTCCGAATATGGACTGCCACCGTATTTTCTGGGTTAACGGCGCTTTCATTCCACACCTTTTCATAAATCTCTTCAATGGTAAATACTCTTCCAGTATTGGCTGTAAGTAGCTTTAAAATTTTATACTGTACTGGGGTCAAATGAACAGCTTGTTTATCAACCGTAATGACTTTCTTTTCATCATCTATCATAAGACCACCCGTTTGGAAAATATGGCTACTTACTTCTAGACTGCCAAATGCCGTATACCTTCTTAACTGTGATTTCACTCGAGCGACCAGTTCTAATGGATTAAACGGCTTTGCCATATAATCATCTGCACCAATATTTAATCCGAGTATTTTATCATAATCCTCCGACTTAGCAGAAAGCATAATTAATGGAATCATATTATCTTGCCGAATCTTCATGGTCGCCGTAATGCCATCCATTTTTGGCATCATAATATCCATAATAATTAGGTGAATCACTTGCTCTTGAATAAGATCAATTGCCTCCACACCATTGTACGCTTTAAATACTTTATATCCCTCATTTTCTAAATAAACGCTTATTGCCCTTACAATTTCTTTATCATCATCACAAATCAAAATGTTCAACTACATTCAATCCTCCATCTCTTTAGGTTCCTGTAATCACTCCTATTGGATTCGTATAAAAATATAATACTAACTAAATCTTAACAAACTCATGCACCAATTCTTAAGATTTTCTTATTGTTTCCTATGTACGATCATTGTCCAGAACTGTTTTCATGGACATACAAAAAAAGAAGCCTCTCACAAGTTCCATGAACTTATGAGAGGCTTCGTTAAAATCCTAGCATTTCACCTATTACAAACCCTTCTAGCAAGGGGCTGACGGCTTATTACATCATGCCGCCCATGCCACCCATACCGCCCATATCAGGCATGCCTGGTGCTGCTGGTTCTGGAATATCTGCTACAACCGCTTCTGTTGTTAAGAATAAAGCTGCTACAGAAGCTGCGTTTTGTAGTGCTGAACGTGTTACTTTTGCTGGGTCTACTACGCCTGCTTCCATCATGTTTACCCATTCGCCTGTTGCTGCGTTGAAACCAACACCGATTTCTTCGCGTTTTAAACGGTCTACAATGATAGAACCTTCAAGACCTGCATTGTTTGCGATTTGACGAACTGGCTCTTCTAACGCACGAAGTACGATTTTTACACCAGTTGCTACATCGCCATCAAATGCGTCAGCTGCTTTTTCAACTGCTGCATAGACGTTTAGAAGTGCAGTACCACCACCTGATACAATACCTTCTTCAACTGCTGCACGTGTTGAGTTCAGTGCATCTTCAATGCGAAGTTTACGCTCTTTTAGTTCTGTTTCTGTTGCAGCACCAACTTTAATCACTGCTACACCACCAGCTAATTTCGCTAAGCGCTCTTGTAATTTTTCTTTATCGAACTCTGAAGTTGTTTCAGCAAGTTGTGCACGGATTTGGCCTACGCGACTTTCGATTGCATCTGCGCCGCCAACACCTTCTACGATTGTTGTGTTGTCTTTTGTGACAACAACTTTCGCTGCACGGCCTAGTGATGTAATATCAGCTGTTTTAAGGTCTAAACCTAATTCTTCTGTAATTACTTGACCACCTGTTAAGATTGCAATATCTTCTAGCATTGCTTTACGACGGTCACCGAAACCTGGCGCTTTTACTGCTACAGCGTTGAATGTACCGCGTAGTTTGTTTACAACAAGCGTTGCAAGAGCTTCACCTTCAACGTCTTCTGCGATCATTAAAAGTGGACGACCTTGTTGTACCACTTGTTCTAATAGTGGTAAAACTTCTTGGATATTTGTAATTTTCTTATCTGTAATTAAAATGTATGGGTTCTCAAGAACGGCTTCCATTTTATCTGTATCTGTTACCATATAGTGTGATGCATAACCACGATCGAATTGCATACCTTCCACTACATCTAACTCCGTTGTGAAACCTTTAGATTCTTCGATTGTAATAACACCATCATTACCAACACGTTCCATTGCTTCTGCAATTAGTTGGCCTACTTCGTCGTCTGCTGCTGAAATTGCCGCAACTTGTGCAATCTCTTCTTTGTTGCTTACCGGACGAGAAATGCTGTGTAATTCTGTCAGCGCTGCTGCTACCGCTTTGTCAATCCCTTTACGGATGCCAACAGGGTTTGCACCAGCTGTTACGTTTTTCAAACCTTCACGGATAATGGCTTGAGCAAGAACTGTTGCAGTCGTTGTACCATCACCAGCAATTTCATTTGTTTTAGAAGCAACTTCTGCTACTAATTTTGCACCCATGTTTTCGTATGGATTTTCAAGTTCAATTTCTTTTGCAATTGTTACACCATCATTTGTAATTAATGGTGAGCCGAATTTTTTTTCTAACACGACATTACGACCTTTAGGACCTAATGTCACTTTCACTGCGTTTGCTAATTTATCTACACCTTGAAGCATTAATGAACGAGCTTCTTCTGAGAATTTAATGTCTTTTGCCATTTGAATTTACCCTCCTGAAATGGAATATTCGTTAAGCTTGATTCATATAATAATAATTATCCAATAATTGCAAGAATATCGCTTTCGCGTAAGATTAAGTATTCATTGCCTTCATATTTAACTTCTGTACCTGCGTATTTAGAGAAAATAATGTGGTCGTCAACTTTAACGTCAAGCTCTACACGTTGTCCGTTTTCTAAAACACGACCTGTCCCAACTGCTACTACTTTACCTTCTTGCGGTTTTTCTTTTGCAGAGTCTGGTAGTACAATCCCAAATGCAGATTTTTCTTCTACCTCGATTAGTTCGATGACAATACGATCTCCTAGTGGTCTTAACAAGTAAAACAACCTCCTATTAATTTAAATATTAGTTGAAAGTTTATTAGCACTCTATATCAACGAGTGCTAATACATTTATTATGATAATCAATCAATTCTTTTTTTGCAAGCGAGAACTTCGAAAAATTTTGTTTTCTTTCCATATTCCTCTACAATAGAAAGGAAGCTTATGAATGGAAAGGATTTTGACTGTGAATAATTCTCTAAAAAGCGTTCAGCATAAAAAAACTGCTCTTTACGTTTTAATCGTTTACATTATCATGCAAGTATCAGGTAGATGGTTGCTTTTACCGTTCCATCAATTCGTGATGAATACAACAGGCTTATCTCACGAACAAGCAGCTCCTATCACACAAGGCTGGTATATCGCACTCAGTTTTGCGATTGCATTGATTATAAGTTTGATTTTAACCACTCGCGATAAAACGTTTTGGGATGTCTATCAAGGTAAAAAAGAGTCTATCCCGCTTACAATTATGTGGGGCGTTTTAGGTTTCTTCCTTGTATTCTTCGGCCAAATGATTGGAGCAGCTATTGAAATGGCTGTTTTTGGAATCGAGGGTGGCTCACAAAACACTGCTGATATCGTAGCGATAGCTAAAGGTGCACCCATTGCCATTTTAGCGATTGTTGTCTTTGGTCCCATTTTAGAGGAATTTGTCTTCCGTCGCGTTATTTTCGGCTCACTTGTTCAAACAACGAATTTCTGGGTGGCGGCCATTGTTAGTGCTATTTTCTTCGCACTGATTCATTTTGATTTTTCACACATCCTGTTGTATACCATTTGTGGTTTGATCTTTGCTTTCCTATACCACAAAACAAAACGGATATGGACATCAATTATTGCGCACATTATGCTAAATGGCTTTGTAACGCTTATCCAATTAAACGCTGAACCGTTGCAAAAGTTTTTACAAGAACTGCAAAAAATGCAATAAAAAAAGCTGGATGTGGTCATCACATCCAGCTTTTTAAATTAGTCATTCATTTCTTCTATTTGTCGTTTTTGCTCAGCTAACAAACGCTCCACTTGCTCACGTTCTGCTGCTATCCGTTCTTCCTCTAACTGCATTGCTTCAGCTTGTAAAAATTTACGATAGCCCCTGCGCGCTATAATAATACTAATCTCATAAATTACAAATAGCGGAATTGCTACAATAACATTTGAAATAAAGTCGGGTGGTGCAAGGAATACCGCTATCACAACTAACACGAAATATGCATATTTTCTGAACTTCACCATTAATTCAGGATTTAATATACCTAAACGTGCTAAAAATAACGTTACAACAGGTAACTGAAAAACGATTCCGAAAGGCATAACTAGGCGAAACAAAAATGAAAAATATGCGTTAATCCCTATTGTTTGTTTGATTTCTAAATCCGCAGATAAGCCCATCATAAAATGCATAACATATGGGAACAACACAAAATAAGAAAATGATGCACCTGCTATAAATAGAATAAACGAATAAGGAATATATTTTAAAGTAGCCTTACGTTCTGTCTCATGTAAACCTGGTGTGATAAACAACCAAATTTGATGAAGAAGCAATGGTGAACTTAAAACGAACGCTACAAAAACCGTCACTTGTAGGTAAATAACAAGAGGATCGGTCACATTAAACGCGTTTAAAGTTAGTTGCTCTGCTTCTTTACTATATTGAATATATTTAATAATTGGTTCAGCTAGATAAAAGCCAACAATAAGTGCAATAACAAAGAAAACAGCACAAATAAAGAGCCGTTTTCTTAGTTCTACTAAATGCTCTGTAACAGTTAATTCTCTTGGATTCATATTAAATTGACATCCTTAACTTACTTAACGTTATCATTTTCTTTATGTTCAATTACTTTCTTTTTTGCATCATCATCGTCATCAGCTAGACCTTTTGTTGCATTTTTAAATTCGCGAAGTGTAGAACCCATAGCTTTACCTAGCTCTGGTAATTTCTTTGGTCCGAAAATTAAAATTGCAACCACACCGATAATAACTAGGCCAACTGGTGTAATAGCACTTAAGTGCACAACCATTACAGCCACCTCCTCTTATATATATATCATTTTAACTTAAATTTTTAGGTTTGGCGAATTTATTTAGATAGTTTGAACGCCATCAATTGTAACTGTTTACAAAATTGTGAATGCACTTATTTATCGCTATTTCTTATTAAATAAATAAGCGCTTGCAATTCAACTGATAAATCTATTGTTAATAATTTCATAGAATCGGGTACAGTAATTCGCTCTGGTGTAAAGTTTAAAATACCTTTTGCGTCCATTGCTGCTAAGCGATCTGCCATCTTCTGAGCAGAGCGTGAAGATACTGTTAAAATAGCTAGGTCTGCCCCGTATTCAGCATACTTTTCTTCTAGTAAATCGGGATGATACACAGGAATATTGCTGATCATTTTCCCTTCCTTAGGCGCCTTCGAATCAAATGCCACCACAATGTGCGTATTATGATTTTTCTGGAAATTATACTTTAAAAAGGCATTACCTAAGTTCCCCACACCGATTAATGCTACTTTTGTTGTTTCATGCTGATCTAGTGTTTGACTAAAAAATGTCAATAGATGTTGTACATCGTAGCCATATCCCTTTTTCCCAAGCGCACCAAAATAAGAGAAATCACGACGAATCGTTGCAGAGTCGATTTTCATCGCTTCGCTCAATTCCTTCGATGAAATACGTTCCATTCCTTCTTGCGCAAAGTTTTGGATAAATCGATAGTAAAGAGGAAGTCTTTTAGTTGTGGCTTGTGGAATTTTCACTTCTTGTTTCAAACTTTTTCCTCCTTATAAACACATCAAATCCACAGAAGTGCATTTGAATATTCTTTTGAAACATGCTTATACAAATCAATTACATCACTGTGTAATTGCGTCCAGATATTTTCCAAGATTATGCGGTAATCTGTGACATCCACTGGTGGATTTCCCTTTAGTTAACGGCGTTTTTTACGCCACTAACTAAAGAGAAATCGTTTCAATCTTACATGACAGCTTGGAATAAGTAAAGCACTGACATTGCAAGCAAATCCCTCATCATTTACACTAAGAATGAATTGAGGTGTCAAGAATGATTGTATTACAAGTCAATCAACTATATAAATCCTTTATTGCCGATGAAATTTTAAGTGGCGTAAAACTAGAAGTTCAACACCGTGATCGTGTCGCATTAGTAGGACGTAACGGTGCTGGTAAATCCACTTTACTAAAAATCATTGCTGGTCAATTGTCATATGATGCTGGCGATATTATCATTCCAAAAGGTGTACAAGTCGGCTATTTGGAACAACATGCTGGACTAAATTCTACGTTGTCAATTTGGGACGAAATGATGACAATTTTCGAACCGCTTCTTTCACAAGAAAAAGCATTACGTTCCCTTGAACAACAAATGGCTAATCCAGCCGTTTACGATAACTCTGACATGTATACAAAGATAATGTCCGAATATGACCAATTACAACATGATTTTAAAGATGCAGGTGGCTATCAGTACGAGTCTGATACACGCTCTGTTCTTCATGGAATGCAATTTTACCCAGAGGATTATGAAAAACCAATTAGCTCCTTGTCAGGGGGCCAGCGAACTCGTCTAGCTCTTGCTAAGCTGCTACTAAGCAAGCCCGATTTATTAATTCTCGATGAGCCTACCAACCATTTAGATATTGAAACGCTATCTTGGTTAGAGAATTATTTAAAAGGCTATGAAGGCGCTATTTTAATTGTTTCCCATGACCGTTATTTCTTAGATCAAGTTGTTTCTATCGTCTATGAAGTATCTCGCCATCGCGTCACAAAATATACAGGCAACTATAGTGCCTATTTAGATGAGAAAGCAAAAAACTATGAGCGCGATATGAAAATGTTTGAACGCCAACAAGATGAGAAAGCCAAGCTAGAGGATTTTATTCAAAAAAATATTGCCCGTGCCTCGACGACCAAAATGGCACAGAGCCGGCGCAAAATGCTTGAACGCACAGAATGGATGGACTCCCCTGAAGGAGATGAAAAGTCCGCTAGCTTTGGTTTTACAATTGAACGGCAAAGTGGAAATGATGTGCTTTCTATTGATGCCTTAGCTGTTGGCTACGGTGACAAGCAAATTTCTAGCGGCATAACACTACGAACTTTTCGTGAAGACCGCATCGCATTAGTCGGACCAAACGGTGTGGGCAAATCCACATTATTAAAAACCATAGTAAAAGATTTGTCCCCACTTGCAGGGGAAATCCGCTATGGTACTAATGTGCAAATTGGCTATTACGATCAAGAACAGGCGAAACTATCTAGCAACAAGAGCGTTTTAAAGGAACTATGGGATGAATGGCCATTAATGAATGAAAAAGATATTCGCACTGTACTTGGTCGCTTTTTATTCAGCGGCGAAGATGTGGATAAAACGGTAAACTCTTTATCTGGTGGTGAGAAAGCTCGACTGGCATTGGCAAAGTTAATGATGCAAAAAGCGAATTTCTTAATTCTCGATGAGCCTACCAACCATTTAGATTTGGATAGTAAAGAGGTGCTAGAAAATGCCCTAATTGATTATCCTGGAACGCTCCTTTTCGTATCACATGACCGTTATTTCATTAACCGAATTGCTACCAAAGTTGTTGAGCTATCTGGAGAAGGTTCTTTTGAGTATTTAGGTGATTATGATTATTATCTTGAGAAAAAACAGGAGCTTTACGAAATTGCTCAAATGAAAGCAGCTTCTCAGTCACAACTACAATCAACAGCATCTGAAAAGACCTCTACTTCAACAATTGATAAAGAGGCAAAAAAGCGTGAACGCCAAATTAGAAGAACTATTGAAGAGCTAGAAGTCAACATGCAGAAGGCTTCAGTAGAAATTGCTCGTTTAGAAGAAGCACTTTGCGATTCTGAAATTTTCACAGACCATGAGAAAATTACACAACTACAAAATGAGTTAGCTACTGTTAAAGAACAGCACGAAGTCATTGAAATGGAATGGCTTGAGCTAAATGAAGAATTAGAAAATATTATTTTGTAAATCGTATAGCAACTGTATAATCTTTTAAGTACTTGGCACTAAACATAAATACCTTGCATAATATAAGCTCCTAAATCTTAAAAATCCACTTCGCTTTCCGCGGGCACACACGTAAGCCGCAACCCTCGCTATCGCGCGGAATGCCTTCGTCTTACGTTCTGTCGTGGATTTTTCCTCATAATTTTCAGAATTGTTTTAGTACCTGGCACCTTTAGCCATATGCTTGTCATATGGCTTTTTTCTTTACTCGCCTTTATTTTTCATATATATTGGTCAAGTGCTATTTTTCGACAAAAAATGCCCACAACTTTATTCACACTATAAAACTAGTAATATCAACATATCAACAGACTTTTCCACACTGTCCACAATTTCAAATTATTTAATCCACATAGTTATGTGTAATATACGCTACTATATATAGAATAATCACAACTTATGCACAAGTTATCCACATTTTGTGCATAAGTACGAATGTTCGCAGTTTTTTCACATGTTTTTTTCACACGTTCTGTGGATAATTTTCTGAAAAATTTGTCAATTATTCTTTTTCTATTATAAGTATATATTTTCTTACAATATTCAAGATTTTATACGTAAAAAAGAGGATGCCCGAATAACTTGAGCCTCCTCTTTTCAATCTCTTAGTCAACCCACGATTTTAATTCCATACCTGGGCGACCATTCATCATCATATTTCCACGAATACCAGCTTCAAACATTGGTGTTGCGGCTGCTCCAATCATTGCTGCATTGTCTGTACACAATTTCAATGGCGGTACAAAAAATGGAATTCCCTCTTTTGCAAAAACCGTTTCAAGGGATGTGCGCAGTCCTTTATTCGCAGCTACGCCACCAGCTGCGATGACTTGTTTAACATTATACTCCCGCGCTGCACGCAATGTTTTAGCTGTTAGAACTTCCACTACACTTTCCTGAAAGCCCTTTGCAACTGCAGTTGGTGATATTTCTTCACCACGTTGATCCATATTGTGCTTATAGTTAATAACTGCCGATTTTAAGCCACTAAAGCTAAAATCATACGAGCCTTCTTCAAGCCATACACGAGGAAAAGCAACGGCTTCTTGCCCTTCATGTGCTAACTGATCTATACGAGGCCCTCCAGGATATGGTAATCCTAGCACGCGTGCAACTTTGTCGTATGCTTCACCTGCTGCATCATCTCGTGTTTCGCCAATCACTTCAAACGAACCATGCTCTTTCATATAAACAAGCTCTGTATGTCCCCCTGACACAACAAGGGCTAGAAGTGGAAATTCCATCGGTTGAACAAGTGCGTTAGCATAAATATGTCCAGCAATATGATGCACACCTAAAATCGGTACATTATTGGCAAAGGCAAACGCCTTTGCAGCATTAATGCCAATTAAAAGTGCTCCTACAAGACCAGGTCCTTCTGTAACAGCTACTGCATCTAAGTCAGAGGGCTTCATATTCGCTTGTTTTAACGCCTCTTCAATAACAATAGTAATTTGTTCGACATGATGGCGTGATGCAATTTCTGGTACAACACCACCAAATCGCTTATGGCTTTCAATTTGTGAAGCTACCACATTTGAAACAATTTCAGAACCATTACGAATAATCGCGGCTGCTGTTTCATCACAGCTCGATTCAATTGCTAATATAACTCGATTTTCCATTATAAATTCACCCACATGACTAGGGCATCCTCCCCGTTATCTGTATAGTATCCTTTGCGTATGCCACCATCTTGAAATGCAAGCTTGCGGTAAAGGTTTTGCGCCACAGTATTGGTTTCACGTACCTCTAGGCTCATCACGTCCATTCCATGCTCACGTGCAATACGCATCGCTTCACGCATTAAGCCTTCTCCGATTCCTTGTCCACGAGCCGTCTCTAAAACAGCCACATTGGTTATTTGCGCCGCATCTATAACCATCCACATGCCACAAAAACCAATTATAGTATTGTTTTCATCTACTGCTAAAACATAGTGTGCATATTGATTTTCATGCATCTCATAGTAAAAAGAATCCAATGTCCATGGTGTAGGAAATGTAGCAAGCTCAATCGCATATACCGCTGGAACATCCTCTGACACCATTTTACGATATACGATATGACTACTCATGTGTCTTCTCCTTTTGCTCCTTTAACCAATTCGCTTCAGCCTCAGCAATGCGTTTATATTGAGGAGTAAAATGGTGAACTGCCTCGATACTCGGTAGCTCTTCTGCGCTCGCTAAAAGAATGGCTGCACTAGCTCGTGGCAAGTCCTCATGAAGAGCTGCACGACACGCGTTTACTCCAAGTACTTCAACAATTTTATCCCAAAATACATCGACATCAGCCCCGACAAATAGTATAGGCGCGTTTAAAGCCTCCAAACGTGTTAACAGTGCCTCTATATGGTCATGATAGTCTTCTATAACAACATCCAGTTCTATCCCTTTATAAACAGCAGTATATACATTGCCCCGACGTGCATCAAAGATAGGACAAATTAGTCCATCAAAAAGTGCTGCATTTGCTGCTAAAACTTTTAAGCTTGAAACACCGACTAATGGCTTTTGAAGCGTCCACGCTAATGTTTTAGCAAGCGTTACACCAATGCGCACGCCTGTATAAGATCCAGGTCCTTCTGATACAGCAATTGCATCTAGTTCATTTGGCTTTACACCTACATTTGCTAGTATCGTTTCAATTGCTGGCATGGCTCCTGCAGAATGCGTTAATTTTATATTTTGTACAACCTCGGCCATCACTTTTCCGTCCTTTACAACTGCAACAGAAAGTGGCGCATTAGCTGTTTCAATTCCCAACCAAATCATCTCATTAGCTCCTCACATAGTGCCTCGTATCTCTTTCCATAAGGCATTAACACAAATCGTCTTTCGTTTTCACCAATACGATATATTTCAATTCCTAAACGTTCCTTTGGTAAATCCTGTTCAATTAGATGGGCCCACTCAACAACAGATACCGCATCACCGTAAAATAGCTCATCCCAGCCGAGGTCCTCATCGCTTTCTGCCAAGCGATATACATCTAAATGATTAAAAGGTAAACGTCCCTCATATTGTTTTACAATAGTAAAAGTAGGGCTATTAACCGTTCTTGTTACTCCTAGCCCTTTTGCTAATGCCTTTGTAAATGTGGTTTTTCCAGCCCCTAAATCCCCTTCTAATGTAATTGTATCTTGAGCCATCAGTAAATTTGCTAACTTAATGGCAAAGCGTTCTGTATCCTCTAGTGAATTCATTATTTTTTCAAATATCATCTCTATGTCCTCTCCTAGCTCATTACTTCTAGTTTACCGAAACACAAGCAAATGTTCAAAGCATCCAGTGAATTTCAAAAAAATAAACACGTCCTTCTGATTGAAGACGTGTCTACTCTCTTGTTGAATATCCCTTTACAGCAATAACCTCTTTATTTACTAATTTATCATCTTTAAATTGAATTATGTAGGCTTGTGTCATAAGGATTTCATCATTCCAACGATAATAATTACTTTCAATCATCTCACTAGCGTCCCCACCAGCAATTTTAACTACATCCATATACGTCATACCTTGTTTCAGTTGCGCAAATTCATGTTCATTCATATTTTTTTGCCAATGATATGAATTTGATTCCTCAATATCAATCATGGGTACTCCACAAGCAACCTTAAGTATAAAGATTAACCAATAGATACCGAAACGAAAAGCTATGGACATACCTCCGTCCTTGCAAAAACTCATACTGTCTATACATATGCACTGGACAACGATTTAGTGCATATCTTTTAGTATCCTCTATTTTCATGAAGCTACTGATTCCATTGTTTTATTGGCGATTTCTCTCGGTTTAGTGGCGATTTCATACGCACTCAAATAAAAAAGCCCTTATGATTAATAAAAATCATAAGAACTGTAATTTCATATAAATGGCGGTCCCGACCGGGATCGAACCGGCGATCTCCTGCGTGACAGGCAGGCATGTTAACCGCTACACCACGGGACCTCTTTAAGACATTTATAAATATAACACAAAAAATATAAAATTACAATACTATTTTTATTTACTTATTAAAAAATAGTAAAGAATACCTCTAATCTGGCAATAAAAAAACAGCCAGCACACGGCTAACTGTTTGAATTGCCTAGCGACGTCCTACTCTCACAGGGGGAAGCCCCCAACTACCATCGGCGCTAAAGAGCTTAACTTCCGTGTTCGGTATGGGAACGGGTGTGACCTCTTTGCCATCATCACTAGACTATATTCGACCTCCAATACACGGCGTATTACTGCGTCAGCTTCTCTCGTTCAATCAGTCACGTACAAAGGTACGCTCCTTCCTTCTCTCAATCGCTTCCGCGAACTACTCGTATCTTGAAACCCTTTTATGAAAGGTTGTTCTTTCAAAACTGGATAAACGGTTCATTGAATGTTTCAAACTTTTTTGGTTAAGTCCTCGATCGATTAGTATTCGTCAGCTCCATGTGTCACCACACTTCCACCTCGAACCTATCTACCTCATCGTCTTTGAGGGATCTTACTTACTTGCGTAATGGGAAATCTCATCTTGAGGGGGGCTTCATGCTTAGATGCTTTCAGCACTTATCCCGTCCACACATAGCTACCCAGCGATGCCTTTGGCAAGACAACTGGTACACCAGCGGTGTGTCCATCCCGGTCCTCTCGTACTAAGGACAGCTCCTCTCAAATTTCCTACGCCCACGACGGATAGGGACCGAACTGTCTCACGACGTTCTGAACCCAGCTCGCGTACCGCTTTAATGGGCGAACAGCCCAACCCTTGGGACCGACTACAGCCCCAGGATGCGATGAGCCGACATCGAGGTGCCAAACCTCCCCGTCGATGTGGACTCTTGGGGGAGATAAGCCTGTTATCCCCGGGGTAGCTTTTATCCGTTGAGCGATGGCCCTTCCATGCGGAACCACCGGATCACTAAGCCCGTCTTTCGACCCTGCTCGACTTGTAGGTCTCGCAGTCAAGCTCCCTTGTGCCTTTACACTCTACGAATGATTTCCAACCATTCTGAGGGAACCTTTGGGCGCCTCCGTTACCTTTTAGGAGGCGACCGCCCCAGTCAAACTGTCCGCCTGACACTGTCTCCTGCCCCGCTAAGGGGCATGGGTTAGAATTTCAATACAACCAGGGTAGTATCCCACCGACGCCTCCTTCGAAGCTGGCGCTCCGAGATCTCTGGCTCCTACCTATCCTGTACAAGTTGTACCAAAATTCAATATCAGGCTACAGTAAAGCTCCACGGGGTCTTTCCGTCCTGTCGCGGGTAACCTGCATCTTCACAGGTACTATAATTTCACCGAGTCTCTCGTTGAGACAGTGCCCAGATCGTTACGCCTTTCGTGCGGGTCGGAACTTACCCGACAAGGAATTTCGCTACCTTAGGACCGTTATAGTTACGGCCGCCGTTTACTGGGGCTTCAATTCGCAGCTTCGCTTGCGCTAACCACTCCTCTTAACCTTCCAGCACCGGGCAGGCGTCAGCCCCTATACGTCACCTTACGGTTTTGCAGAGACCTGTGTTTTTGCTAAACAGTCGCCTGGGCCTATTCACTGCGGCTCTCATGCGCTTGCACGCTCAAGAGCACCCCTTCTCCCGAAGTTACGGGGTCATTTTGCCGAGTTCCTTAACGAGAGTTCTCTCGCACACCTTAGGATTCTCTCCTCGACTACCTGTGTCGGTTTGCGGTACGGGCACCTCTCACCTCGATAGAGGCTTTTCTTGGCAGTGTGAAATCAGGAACTTCGTCCATACGGACTCGCCATCACAGCTCAACGTTACAGTGTGCGGATTTGCCTACACACACGCCTTACTGCTTGGACGCGCACAACCAACGGCGCGCTTACCCTATCCTACTGCGTCCCCCCATTTCTCAAACGGTGAGGAGGTGGTACAGGAATATCAACCTGTTGTCCATCGCCTACGCCTATCGGCCTCGGCTTAGGTCCCGACTAACCCTGAGCGGACGAGCCTTCCTCAGGAAACCTTAGTCATACGGTGGACGGGATTCTCACCCGTCTTTCGCTACTCATACCGGCATTCTCACTTCTAAGCGCTCCACCAGTCCTTCCGGTCTGACTTCAACGCACTTAGAACGCTCTCCTACCACTGACATCGTAGATGTCAATCCACAGCTTCGGTGAATCGTTTAGCCCCGATACATTTTCGGCGCAGCGTCACTCGACCAGTGAGCTATTACGCACTCTTTAAATGATGGCTGCTTCTAAGCCAACATCCTGGTTGTCTGTGCAACGCCACATCCTTTTCCACTTAACGATTACTTTGGGACCTTAGCTGGTGGTCTGGGCTGTTTCCCTTTTGACTACGGATCTTATCACTCGCAGTCTGACTCCCGTGTATAAATATCTGGCATTCGGAGTTTGTCTGAATTCGGTAAACCGGGATGGCCCCCTAGTCCAAACAGTGCTCTACCTCCAGTATTCTCATCACGAGGCTAGCCCTAAAGCTATTTCGGAGAGAACCAGCTATCTCCAAGTTCGATTGGAATTTCTCCGCTACCCACACCTCATCCCCGCACTTTTCAACGTGCGTGGGTTCGGGCCTCCAGTAAGTGTTACCTCACCTTCACCCTGGACATGGGTAGATCACCTGGTTTCGGGTCTACGACCACGTACTAATTCGCCCTATTCAGACTCGCTTTCGCTGCGGCTCCGCCTTCTAAAGCTTAACCTCGCACGTAATCGTAACTCGCCGGTTCATTCTACAAAAGGCACGCTATCACCCATTAACGGGCTCTAACTACTTGTAGGCACACGGTTTCAGGATCTCTTTCACTCCCCTTCCGGGGTGCTTTTCACCTTTCCCTCACGGTACTGGTTCACTATCGGTCACTAGGTAGTATTTAGCCTTGGGAGATGGTCCTCCCGGATTCCGACGGAATTTCACGTGTTCCGCCGTACTCAGGATCCACTCTGGAGGGAACGAACTTTCGACTACAGGGCTTTTACCTGCTCTGGCGGACCTTTCCAAGTCGCTTCATCTAACTCATTCCTTTGTAACTCCGTATAGAGTGTCCTACAACCCCAAGAGGCAAGCCTCTTGGTTTGGGCTCTTCCCGTTTCGCTCGCCGCTACTCAGGGAATCGATTTTTCTTTCTCTTCCTCCAGGTACTTAGATGTTTCAGTTCCCTGGGTCTGCCTTCAAGACGCTATGTATTCACGTCAAGATACTACGCGATTAAACGTAGTGGGTTCCCCCATTCGGAAATCTCCGGATCAAAGCTCACTTACAGCTCCCCGAAGCATATCGGTGTTAGTGCCGTCCTTCTTCGGCTCCTAGTGCCAAGGCATTCGCCGTGCGCCCTTAATAACTTAACCTATCGGCTTCCAATCCACTGCGCATTTCGTTGTCAGCTTCTCTCGTTCAATCAGTCACGTACGTAAGTACGCTCCTTCATTCACTCGTTCGCTTCCTAGAACTGCTTGTGTCTTGAAACCCTATTTCGTTATTAAGCCTATAAAAAACTTAAAAAAATAAATGTGTTTGTTACAATTTCAATGTCGTTTTATCCAGTTTTCAAAGAACAAATTCACTACCTGTTTCTACTTCTTCGCAAATTTGCGACGAAAGCGTAGCGACAGGAGCACAGTTTTGAAGTATTTCATCGTAATGATGAACCTTCAAAACTGAACGCAAAACGTAATCTTACAAACCCAAGGTTTGTATTCCGAAAATATCCTTAGAAAGGAGGTGATCCAGCCGCACCTTCCGATACGGCTACCTTGTTACGACTTCACCCCAATCATCTATCCCACCTTCGGCGGCTGGCTCCAAAAGGTTACCTCACCGACTTCGGGTGTTACAAACTCTCGTGGTGTGACGGGCGGTGTGTACAAGGCCCGGGAACGTATTCACCGCGGCATGCTGATCCGCGATTACTAGCGATTCCGGCTTCATGTAGGCGAGTTGCAGCCTACAATCCGAACTGAGAACGACTTTATCGGATTAGCTCCCTCTCGCGAGTTGGCAACCGTTTGTATCGTCCATTGTAGCACGTGTGTAGCCCAGGTCATAAGGGGCATGATGATTTGACGTCATCCCCACCTTCCTCCGGTTTGTCACCGGCAGTCACCTTAGAGTGCCCAACTAAATGATGGCAACTAAGATCAAGGGTTGCGCTCGTTGCGGGACTTAACCCAACATCTCACGACACGAGCTGACGACAACCATGCACCACCTGTCACCGTTGTCCCCGAAGGGAAAACCATATCTCTACAGTGGTCAACGGGATGTCAAGACCTGGTAAGGTTCTTCGCGTTGCTTCGAATTAAACCACATGCTCCACCGCTTGTGCGGGCCCCCGTCAATTCCTTTGAGTTTCAGTCTTGCGACCGTACTCCCCAGGCGGAGTGCTTAATGCGTTAGCTGCAGCACTAAGGGGCGGAAACCCCCTAACACTTAGCACTCATCGTTTACGGCGTGGACTACCAGGGTATCTAATCCTGTTTGCTCCCCACGCTTTCGCGCCTCAGTGTCAGTTACAGACCAGATAGTCGCCTTCGCCACTGGTGTTCCTCCAAATCTCTACGCATTTCACCGCTACACTTGGAATTCCACTATCCTCTTCTGCACTCAAGTCTCCCAGTTTCCAATGACCCTCCACGGTTGAGCCGTGGGCTTTCACATCAGACTTAAGAAACCACCTGCGCGCGCTTTACGCCCAATAATTCCGGACAACGCTTGCCACCTACGTATTACCGCGGCTGCTGGCACGTAGTTAGCCGTGGCTTTCTAATAAGGTACCGTCAAGGTACAGCCAGTTACTACTGTACTTGTTCTTCCCTTACAACAGAGTTTTACGAACCGAAATCCTTCTTCACTCACGCGGCGTTGCTCCATCAGGCTTTCGCCCATTGTGGAAGATTCCCTACTGCTGCCTCCCGTAGGAGTCTGGGCCGTGTCTCAGTCCCAGTGTGGCCGATCACCCTCTCAGGTCGGCTACGCATCGTTGCCTTGGTGAGCCGTTACCTCACCAACTAGCTAATGCGCCGCGGGCCCATCCTATAGCGACAGCCGAAACCGTCTTTCAGTATTGTCCCATGAGGGACAAAAGATTATTCGGTATTAGCCCCGGTTTCCCGGAGTTATCCCAAACTATAGGGTAGGTTGCCCACGTGTTACTCACCCGTCCGCCGCTAACGTCAAAGGAGCAAGCTCCTTCTCTGTTCGCTCGACTTGCATGTATTAGGCACGCCGCCAGCGTTCGTCCTGAGCCAGGATCAAACTCTCCATAAAAGAAATTTGATTAGCTCAAATTGTTTTGCTGGCATCAATTTTGATGTCCAAAATTTTGTTTCGTTCACTAACAAAGTTAGCTAGTAAAAACTATATTGATTACGTTTTGCTTGTTCAGTTTTCAAGGTTCATTTTGTTGCCGTTTGTTTCAGCGACTTTTACATCTTAACATCTTTCGTTAATGATGTCAACAATTTTTTAAATATTTTTTGGAGCGGGTGATGAGAATCGAACTCACGACATCAGCTTGGAAGGCTGAGGTTTTACCATTAAACTACACCCGCAATTATTAAAATATATTATGGCGCGCCCGGCAGGAGTCGAACCCACAACCTTCTGATCCGTAGTCAGACGCTCTATCCAATTGAGCTACGGGCGCATGTGTTAAATAACTGAACTGACTTGGTGCGGCCGAGAGGACTTGAACCTCCACGGGGTTGCCCCCACTAGGCCCTCAACCTAGCGCGTCTGCCGTTCCGCCACGACCGCATTCAAAAAATAGGAACCTTCTTATTATACAATGATAATTCGAATTTTCAACCTTTTTCTTAAAAAAGATGAGCCATGAAGGACTCGAACCTTCGACCCTCTGATTAAAAGTCAGATGCTCTACCAACTGAGCTAATGGCTCATATTAAGAAATGAATGGCTGGGGTACTAGGATTCGAACCTAGGCATGACGGAATCAAAATCCGTTGCCTTACCGCTTGGCTATACCCCAATAAGTGGCGGTCCCGACCGGGATCGAACCGGCGATCTCCTGCGTGACAGGCAGGCATGTTAACCGCTACACCACGGGACCAATGTTACAATTATCTATGTTATGAAAATGACCCCTACGGGATTCGAACCCGTGTTACCGCCGTGAAAGGGCGGTGTCTTAACCGCTTGACCAAGGGGCCATGGCTCCGAAGGCAGGACTCGAACCTGCGACAACCTGATTAACAGTCAGGTGCTACTACCAACTGAGCTACTTCGGAATAATCATATTGTGTTGTCGGCTTTATCTTGTCGACTTTTACTATTATAGGGATTAGCTGAATAAACGTCAACCCTTTTTTAAAAGTTTTTTACTCAACTATCTTTAATTGCCCTGAACACTTGCCACAACAGTATCTGTTCACATTGAATCTAATTTTTCTAACATACCTTTGGTGACATTGTATACATTCATATGTATAGTGAGGGCGCTGTTTTTTGCTACGAGATTTAGGTATTTGCAACGCTGAACAAAATCGAGGGGCATTCACTTTTTTTAACAACGCTCGAAAATCTTTATCTCGATGTTGATAGCCCTTTCCTTCAAGGTGCAAGTGGTAATGACATAATTCATGAAGAATGATCCCCTCTACCTCTCTAATACCATATATTTCAAACGCCTTTGGATTGATTTCAATATGGTGGGATTGCAAAAGATAACGCCCACCTGTTGTACGCAGCCTTGGATTAAAGTATGCACGATGCATAAAGGGTTTATGAAAACTTTCTAATGAAATTCGACTTACAAGCTGTTGCAGTTCCTCATTGTTCAATTTCATCACCTCTAACAATAAGAATACCACACTGCGCAGTATAGACAGTGTGGCAAGAAATTATTACACTTCAACCATTTGTTTTTCTGGAGGTAGCATCGTTAATGAAATACGGCCTTTGTTTACCTCTATTTGTTCCACCCATACTGTGACAATATCACCTAATGCCACAACCTCTAATGGATGTTTAATACGTTTTTTTTGCAACTTGGAAATATGCACAAGCCCATCTTGTTTTACACCAATATCAACGAATGCACCAAAATCGACGACATTCCGTACAGTACCTTGTAATTCCATTCCTACTTGTAAATCTTCCATTTTTAAAACATCCGTTTTAAGTAATGGTTGTGGGAAAGCATCACGCGGGTCACGGCTTGGTTTCATTAAAGTATCTACAATATCCTGAACAGTAACAACGCCAATCCCTAGACTTTCACTTAACACTTGAACATTAAGAGCTGCAATTGCTTCCTCTGCCTTTTGTGTTCCTAGTTCTTTTTTATTTATGTGAGCCGCTTCTAAAATTTGCTCTGCAATATTGTAGCTTTCTGGGTGAATACCTGTCGCATCGAATGGATTTTTCGCTTCAGGCACACGTAAAAACCCTATTGCTTGCTCATACGTTTTTGCACCGAGGCGAGGAATTTTCTTCAGTTGCGCACGAGTTGTGAATTGCCCATTTTCTTCTCGTACTTTTACAATGTTTTCGGCAACGGTTTTCGATAACCCTGAAACATATTGCAATAAAGAGGCTGATGCTGTATTGACATCGACACCGACTTGGTTAACCGCTGTTTCTACTATAAATGTTAATGACTCTGATAATTTCTTTTGAGAAACATCATGCTGATATTGTCCAACACCTACTGCCTTTGGCTCAATTTTTACTAATTCTGACAATGGGTCCTGCAAACGTCGTGCAATTGACACCGCGCTCCGTTGCTCTACTTGCAAATCAGGAAACTCAGCACGCGCAACCTCCGACGCTGAATATACAGATGCACCGGCTTCGTTGACAATAACATAGGCCACATCTGTGTTCACTTCACTTAAAACATCGGCAATAAATTGCTCAGTTTCGCGCGAGGCTGTCCCATTACCAATCGCAATGATTGTAATAGGATATTTCGCTAAAATCTCTTTCACAACTGCTTTTGATTTTGCTATATCTGGCTTTGGTGGATGTGGGTAAATCGCCGTAACTTCTAGCATTTTACCCGTCTCATCAACAACAGCTAATTTACAACCCGTACGATAGGCAGGATCCACCCCTAGTACATACTTACCTTTTAACGGTGGCTGTAGTAAAAGATTGCGGAGATTTTCCGAGAAAATATGAATCGCTTGCGCCTCTGCTTTTTCCGTTAATTCATTACGTAACTCTCTCTCAATCGATGGTTGAATTAATCGTTTATAGGAATCCTCTATTGCAAGTTTCACCTCTGCAATGGCAGGTGAGAAACCTGTTGCTGGTATCCACTCTTTCCACATAATCATCAGTACTCGATCTATCGGTACTTGGATAGCAACCTTTAAGACATCCTCCTTCTCCCCACGATTGACAGCTAAAATACGATGAGGAACAATGCGGTTGACAGGCTCTTCATATTCGTAATACATTTCAAAAACCTTTTTTTCATCTAGTTCCGCATTTTTTAAAGCGGTAGTCAGCATGCCTTCTTTCCAAGAAAAAGTACGGATTTTCTGCCGTATACTTGCATCATCAGCAAAGCGCTCTGCTAAAATGTCACGTGCTCCAGCAATTGCATCTTCCACTGTTGCAACATTCTCCATATCAACAAAATCTTGAGCTAATTGGACTAACGCTTCACTACGATACTCTAGCAGGAGATCAGCTAGAGGCTCCAACCCTTTTTCCTTTGCGATAGTCGCTTTCGTACGTCGTTTTTGCTTATATGGGCGATATAAATCTTCAACACGTTGTAATACCGTCGCCACTTGGATGGCTTGTTCCAGCTCTGGCGTAAGCTTATCTTGTTCTTGAATTAAACGAAGAACCTCTTCTTTACGTTGTTCAAGTTGCTGTATGTAATGATAACGATCTTCTACAGCTTTTATTTGTACCTCATCCAAAGAGCCAGTAGCTTCTTTTCGATAGCGCGCAATAAACGGGACGGTGTTACCTTCATCCAGTAATTTTATTACTGCCTCTGCTTGATTTGGTTTAATTGCTACATCCTTTGCAATAAGCTGGTACATTTGTTTTTGTTCCACATTATCACTACCTTTTTTCTTTTCATTTTACCACTACACTTCAATAAAAAACCAAAGATAGTCCATCCACCAAGAAGGACAGCCAAAAATAAAAGGCGCTATTGCTATTGGATTATGAAACCCTCTAGTAATAAACGCCCTAATGAAAGGTATTACAGTGGCACACTTCCACTTGCAAGAATGACCTCCTGTAATTTCTTAATTGCTTTTCTTTGAATTCTCGAAACATGCATTTGAGAAATACCTAATAGTTCTCCCGCTTCTTTTTGGCTCAGTTGCTCTAAATAAGTAAGCTGAATAATTTGTTTTTCTCGCTCATTCAAAACTTCCATTGCATCTGCAACAATCATTCTTCTGTTGGTCATTTCATAACCTATATCTTCTTTACCCATAATATCAGATAACGTGACAGTACTTCCGTCATTATCTGATTCTATTGAATGATCCATTGACAGTGCTTGGTAGCTTCGGCTCATCTCCATTGCCTCTAAAACTTCTTCCTCAGGTACCTCTAAACGCTCTGCAATTTCTTTAACGGAAGGTGAACGTTGGAACTCTATCGTTAACGATTCTACAGTCGTTTTAATACGTGGTCCAATTTCTTTAATTCGTCTCGGTACATGAACATCCCACGTTTTATCGCGTAAGAATCGTTTAATCTCCCCAATAATAGTAGGTACTGCAAAGGCCTCAAAACTGCGACCAAATGTAGCATCAAAACGTCTTATTGCACCTAGTAACCCGAGCATCCCAACTTGCACAATATCATCGTAATAAGATTTACCATATGAATATTTTCGCGCAATGGACTCTACTAAATTACGATAATGAATAACCAAATTGGTTTGAGCTTCTTCATCTTCTGTTGCTTGGTACAATTCTATCCACTTTAATACATCTTCCTTAGTAGAAGATTTATGTAGTGATTCTTTCGACATTTTTTTCCACCTGCTCCCTAGCGACGTACTTTGTCATGAAGACAGTTACGCCACCATCGTTATTAATCATCACCTCATCCATTAAAGTTTCCATTAAATAAAGCCCTAAACCGCCCTCTCTTAGCCCCGCAATACTGTCTCCCGGATGATAAGGCCCAATTTTCGTTTTAATCTCTTCAAAGTTAAAACTATTCCCATAGTCTGCAATCATCATTTCCAACTTGTTTTCATAGAGCGCACAACCTATGACAATTTCGCCTTCTTCAACATCTTTATACGCATGGTGCACAACATTTGTCACCGCTTCACTAACGGCGATTTTCAAATCTTCAATATCATCGTAGCTAAACCCTATGCGGTTAGCTAATCCAGAAACCGTTAAACGAATAACACTGACAAACTGCGGCTTTGCAGGAACCCTTATCTCAATATAATCAAATTCCTTCATTACTTAATTCCACCTTCTTATCAGTTTCAATATCCATCAGTTCACTTAAGCCAGTAATTTCAAATAATCTTTGTAACCGTTTAGATAGACCTACAATTTTAACTTTACCTTCTTCACGTAAAGCTCTTTTATAAAAAGCTACTAAAATACCAAGACCCGTACTATCCATATAATTCACTTTCGATAAATCTAATTTAATCTCCATACCTTCTGTAATCTTAACCGCCTCTAGTTCCTCACGCAGACCAGAAGCTGTAAATGTATCAATTTCACCTTCAACATAACCATATAATTTTGTGCCATCTTTTTTAAAATTCACTACCATGTCCATACAGCCCACCTCCACCATATTTATTAGACTTTTCTTCTTTACCCGCATCTATCGAATGTTAAACATGATTAACTTTTTTTCTTCGCATAAATTTTATTTTTTTGAGTTACAAAAAACCAACGACAATTTTCTACAAACTTAAAAGGCAATAATGCTTGTAATGAAAAAATTAAAAAAACATCAGGATAAATAAAATCCCTGATGCTCTATACACATATGTATATCAAAATTTAACAAGCCCCAAACTAATCATCAATGCTCCATCCACTTTTTCCATTACTGCATGATCTAGCTGCGTAATACGATCAGTCAATCTAGACTTATCAATTGTACGCACTTGCTCAAGCAAAATGACCGAATCACGTTCAAAACCGTACTTTTCAGCATTTATTTCAACATGTGTCGGTAATTTTGCTTTTTGAATCTGTGCAGTAATTGCCGCGATGATGACAGTCGGACTAAATCGATTTCCAATATCATTTTGAATTATTAATACCGGCCTAGTGCCACCTTGTTCGGATCCAACTACCGGCGATAAATCTGCAAAAAAAACGTCACCACGTTTTACATTCAAAGTGTCATCCCCCGCTAACGAGACGCTCCACTGTATGTTGTGCTTCATATTCCGCGTGCAAGCATTCACTTGCAATCATCAGGTTAATATGAGACATCTCAACATATCCTTTCATCATAGCTTCCCGTATTTGATTTGGTTGCTCCTGCATTAAATTTTTGCGCGACAAAATACGCACAAAAGATTCACCTTCAATTACTTCCTTTGTTTGTAGAATCAGTCTATCTTGAATAGCAATTGTAGCTTCTCTTAACTTTTTCTCGTACACAGCAAGCACCTCCAACGGAACCATACACTTTTTCATTACTACCCATTCTACCATTGAAAGATATTGTTGAAAAGACATGAAATGACAAAATATCTGACAATTTGAAGGACAAGTTGTAAAATTTTGTAGGTTTTCGAAAGTATGTGCTGGTACCATCCGTCATATTGACTTGGTGCCTTGTTACTTAATTTCACTATACATAATCCACTAATCCGAACAGAATTGGCTTTCCCATTGACAGATTAATTTCGACAAAAATTCGCTAACCCAATTTGTCTACATGTATTGAAAAATTATTTTCATTAAAAAACTACTTGTAATAAATTACGCGTTCCACCCATATTTTATAAGCCTACATAAAAGACTCCTCTAAAATTTGTCATACTCCTTATTTAACTTGACCAAAATTGAATAATTACTATTCACTCTTATTTTATGAAGAGAAGGGCTACTTGGTTAAACAAAGTTAAATGTAAATACGAGGAACTCTTGCTGTAATAATGCATGGTACTTCATAATTAATCGTTTCTAGCTTTGTTGCCCATTCATCTATTGAAATCTCATCTTGCCCTTGACGACCAATGAGCGTTACTTCCTTACCTATAGCATATGCTTTTGGTAGCGCAACCATACATTGGTCCATGCAAATTCGTCCAACTATAGGCATTCTTTGTCCGTCTATTAGTACCTCTTGTCCTGCTAATTTACGAATTACCCCATCTGCATAACCTACTGGAATTGTCCCAATCCACATATCTGTTTGTGCAATGAATGTTGCTCCGTAACCTACTGAATCTCCTGCTTTTAACTGTTTGACATGGACAAGCTCACTCTCAAGTGAAAAGGCAGGCTTCAATGGAAATGGTAAAATCCCCTCTACATAAGATGATGGTGCTAAACCATACATTGAAATACCATAACGTACAGCATCATATTGTAAACGATTATCCTTTACCAAAGCCGTTGCTGTATTGGATGCATGTACTAGTCTAGGTTTGTCAGGCAATATAGCAATGAGCTTTTCAAATAACGCTACTTGGCTATCGAAATAGGCTGTGTCTTCCTCATCAGCTGTTGCAAAATGAGTAAAAATGCCATCCAATTCTACATTATCTGTTGAATGGATGGTATGGTATAGCGCTAACAATTCGCTTTCGGTGCGTATACCAATTCTGCCCATTCCACTATCTACCTTAATATGTAGTTGTAAAGGGTTTTCTTCCCCTGCTACCATTGTTGCAACTTGCTGTACCCATTCACTTGAAAATACCGTAAGAGTAATGCGTTGTTGTGCTGCATAGGATGCAAACGATACTGGCGAGGCCCCTAATATTAGTATGTCTGGTTCTTCGAAATGTGCTCGAATATGTAATGCTTCATCTGGTGTAGCCACGGCAAGCATTGTTGCACCCGCTTCCAAAGCTGCTTTAGCAACTGCAATATCCCCATGTCCATAGGCATTAGCTTTTACGACTGCGATAATTTGTACATTTGGTTGGAGTAGATCTTTTAAATTTTTTATATTTTGTTGGATTGCTTGTAAATCTACAATTGCTTTGGTTGGTCTAAAATGCTGCTGTGTCTCCATTAGAATACCCTCTTTTTTAGTTATTAAACCGTTATGTATAGGAATAATTCCATATAACATTAAATTCTAGCATACTACTTGTCCGCCATTTGGATAATACATTGATGATCTACTTGTGCATGTCATTATATAAATTCGACAGCATGTTAATTTTTACCTTTTTATTCCTATTAAAACTAGCTTATCTTTTATAGAACATGCAACATACTTCTATAGATCATTAATCTCCACTGTTTCACATTGCTATACATAAACTGCTAGAAATAAAAAGTTCTTTTATTGCCTAATAAGCTACAGCTCTCTTTTCAGAAAGCTGTAGCTAGAAAAATTACTTCATACTACTTATCGTCATGGAAGTCGCAACTTCCACCATTTCTTCACGTGTTAATTTACTAGAAGCTACAAAGAATGCGACGCCATCTTTTTCCCAGCTAATGGACGTATCTGTAATCGCGCCAATTGTAAATCCTAAGTCAACAGGATCACCTGGCGAAGTAACTGGTAACATAGAGGACTCTTTCATAACTGGTTGCTGCATAACTGTAAACGCTTTATCCCCTTCAAACGTTAAAATAACTCGTTCCATACCACTATCACTAATGGCTTTTTCATTTGTCATTTTCGTGTTTTCAAAATTCACAACTGGATAATGCGTTTGGAATTCTTGATATTCAACCTCTGCACCGACTGCTTCTTTTTCACCATTTGCATCTGCTTGACCTTTAGCATCCGCTTCACCATCTGCTTCCGCTTGACCTTTTGCATCCGTTTCACCTTTTGCATCTTTATCATCTTTTGCATCTTTGTTTGCAGGTGCAGCTTGTTCGCCTTTTGAATCTTCTGTTTCAGTAAATTGTTCAACAGCATACTCTTTCGCAGCATGTTGTACACCTAGCTTAATATTATTAAATGTAATACGAATTTGCTCTTCTTTGACATCATTCATAATCACTACAGATGTAGGAAGCATCGTTTTCTTATCTACCGTTATAACTTGGTGAGGCATACTATTTTTATAACTATTTCTAGTAGCCGCTTCAAATATATATGCTTTGTCCTCTTCTTTCATGACTAAATTTTTATCTTCAGCTAAATCTTCTGCTAATGCTCCGATTAAATACGCCTGACTATTTTTCTTTGGCCAATCGCTTTGGAATTTGTACATTTTGTTTAATGTTGGTGTAACCACAAAAACTCCATCAGCATTACGCACAATCATTTGCGATACATCTTTCCCACTTTCCACTACTTCCACTCGATAGAAATCAGGTTTAGTATGCCACACGGTAACATCATATGTTCTAGGTTCTCCACCTGATTTAATCTCCATCTTAGCGTCTAACTCATAACCATTCGTCTCTGACCACTTACCATTAACTTTCTTCAACACTTTTTCCTGTGAGGCTGTACCACACGCCGACAGAAGTAATATCGCACAAATTAAGACGAGCCAAGTAACTAAACGGTTGCCCACGCTTTCACCCTTTCTTCTTTCAAATCCACTACGACAATATATGAACCATATTTGTCAGTTATGTCATTTGATGAAAAGGCAATATATTTTATTCCATAAGTAATATTACTTGCGCGGCTGCATATTGCTTAGAATGTGTAATACTAACAAAGCCCTTTACAAGCTCTCCTTTAAAATATAAAACAGGGTTACCCGCTTCCCCTCTTAATATTTCAACATCTTGTAGCGCACAATCTTTCCCTATTCCGGTACCTAGCGCTTTTGAAAAGGCCTCTTTTGCCGCAAATCGCCCTGCTAAAAATTCTATTTTGCGAGATTCAGAATGCGCTGTAAATAGTGCACGTTCGTTAACTGATAAAATGCGGTCCATAAATTTATCTGTGCGTGTCATTGCTTTCACAATACGCTCAGTTTCTACAATATCGAGACCAATTCCTTTAATCATATGAACTTCTCCTTTTCTTATTTCCAAAAAGCCATGTATAATAATTGTAAATTGAGGTGGAGCTATGTTTAGTAGAACAGAAAATTTTAAGCAATATACAAGTTATTATCCTGTTGTTTCAACACTAATAGCAATGAATCTTATTCTTTATGTATTAACACTTCTTCCAGTCATAGGAGAACTGCTGTGGAACTATGGGATTCAAGTCAATTTCCTTATACAAAGCGGTGAATGGTGGCGGATTTTCTCTGCGATGTTCTTACATGCGAACTTTATGCATGTGCTCTTTAATATGTTCTCCCTGTTTTTATTTGGGCCAGAACTTGAGAAAATTGCAGGTAAAGCACGCTTCATTACGATTTATTTATTATCGGGTATCGTAGGGAACATGGCAACCTTTATGCTTAATGACAGTAGTTATGCCAGCCTTGGCGCAAGCGGCGCAATTTTTGGTATTTTCGGTGCGTTTGGTGCACTTGTCTACTACACGCGTCGTACAATGCCAATGCTTCGTAAGCTTATTTTGCCGATTATCGTCATCAGTGTCATCATGACTTTCTTACAGTCTAATGTAAATGTTTATGCCCATTTAGGTGGCTTAGTGACTGGATTCCTACTCGGACTTATTTACCTACATCCTACAAGAATTCTAAGTTGGCGCAAACAAAGAATGGCAGGAAAATAGCTTGTAAAAAGAGGAGCTACCCCATCAGTGAGGTGTTAATCACTGCGGGCTGTTCCTCTTTTTTATAGCTTAACATCCCTAACATTCCATTTTTTCTAAGGTCATTGACATGCTATCGTTGAAATTATAGTACAACAGTAGCCTCTTTCGCCATTTTTATTTTTTTCCATTCTACTGCGGTTAGCCCATAGACAACCTGATCTACATAATGATCGTATAGCCATTCAGCATCTCTTAAACGCCCTTCTTCATTGAATCCTAGCACTTTAGGAATTGTCCGACTACGTATATTCCCCACTGCAACGCGGACTTCAATACGATTTAACTTTAGATATTCGAAAGCAAAATCAATAAATGCCCTCATCGAATTTGTCACAAGCCCATTGCCAACAAACTCATTCCCTAACCAATAGCCAATACTTGTCCACTTATGTTGCCAATTTACTTGATGATAACCAATGACCCCCGCTAGCTTACCATCATAATAAATTCCAGCCTGTATCCCATTATGGTCAGCATATTGTTGCATTGCATTTCGAACAAATTGTTCTGTATCTTTGACCGTCTTGACATTGTCTACAAAGGGTAACCACTCACGTAAAGTCTCTCTTGAACGGTCTGTTAGCGCAAATAACTCCTCTACATCATTTAAATCTAACATTTTTAAATAGGTGTGCTCATTTATGCTGTATCGAAACATCAAATCCACCCCTTTTTGTCAATTTATTCTATTATAAACGCATTTTTTCTAGATTTGTATATAAAAAAAGCTAATCTTTACATTTTTATGCAAAGATTAGCTAATCATTTTCTATTTAATGTTCATACCAAGTTAATATAGTTTCAGCATCTTGTTGTTCTAGGCTAGGTACATTACCTGTCATACCAGCCATTCCTGACATTACCGTTGCTTTTATCGACATGACTTGTTTACGCTTTTGGAAATACGTTTGACTACTTTCCATAGATTGTATACGTTTTTTCTCCATAAACAATGTAATGCGACTAAAGATCCGATATTGCATTGTCAATTGCTTGCCGTCAATCATGTAGCCTGCTGTTCGATGTTGCCAAATACCAAGGAATATGATTAATGGTATTAATAAGAATGCTAATAACCCGTAAGGATATAAGAAATAACTGCTTGCCCCTATTATCGGTACGAGCCAAATGAAATCAATGCGATAAAAAAATGGACGTGCACGTTTCGGAGCCTTTATAAATTCAGGATGCCAATTCATTTCAGGGAAAAGTTGTTCTAGCGTCTGTACACAATGTTGTTTTTTAATCAGTGGGAACAATGCAATTTTCTTATCTCCACCCTTTTCACCATTTCCCCCTGCACTTTCTACTACAACCGTAGCAAAACCAAATATTTGACGCAAAGGGTTTTCAACTATACGGATTGCCTGTATACGATTTAATGGTAATGTAATTCTTTTCTTCTCCAGTAACCCTTTAGTAATCATTAACTTTTCATCTTCAATACGAACCGTATAATCGTAATAATTCACAAGTGTTATAACAACCGATAGTAGCCACGCAATAATCAACACAAACATGATCATTAAAGCAACTAAGAATGCGCCAATCTTCACAATATCTGCCACTTCATGAAAGACCTCTTCATACGGGATAATATCCGAAAACTGAGAGATGACCGCTGCAACACCTGATAGGACAACGCCAATTCCACCAGAAGTCGTTGCTAATACAAGTAAATCCCGCATCGACATACGATAAATAACAGGCACCATCACTTCCTCTATTTGTCCATGTGCTAGTTCCTCGCCAAGTGGTTGTGCGATTTGTGTTTTTGCTCGACGCATTTCTTCTTCAATAACATCAGCCGCTATTTTTTGAATAGCTGTTAATTCTACCTCTGGCTTGCCACCTTTATTGCCTGCTGTCTCAACTTGCACCTTGACTAGGCCAAATATCCGATGAAAAATACCTTCATGGTAATTTAAACTTTGAATGCGCTCAAATGGAATATAACGCTTCTTTTTGACGAATAACCCGTACTTTACTCTGAGTTCGCCATCCTCAAACCAGTAAACAAAGGTACGCCACTTTACAATACCACCGACAAGCGCTAGTACTGCCCCTACCCCCCACACGCCAAACAGTAATACGGTTTCAAAAAAATATTCACTGCGGAAGTTCAAGGAAAAGTTAAAGCCATTACTAATAATGATAATGGCTACAGGTAAGATCATACTCTTTAGTGCTTTGACACTAGAGATAATCGCCGATACAGGGTGTAAACGATACACTTCGTTAGACATCATCTTCCGCCACCCTTGCTAATTCCGAAATACGCGCACGAAGTCCATCTGCTTCATCCATGACCAGTGCTGGAATTGTATGTACCGTGGCGGCTGTAGAAATTGAAATATTACCTAGGCTGTATCTTTTTAAAATGGGGCCTTGTGTCGTGTCAACATGTTGCACACGTACCATTGGTATTAATGTGCGTTTGACAACAAACAAGCCATGTTGGACTTCAATTTCATGTTCGCGCACTTCGTATCTCCAGCGTTCCCATCGAATTTTCGGGAATAAATACGCAGAAAAAAATGCACTTAATAGAACAACAGCAATTGCGATAAAATAAATAAATGAAGGCCATTCATAATAATAAGTGCCATAACAAACCAATGCTGCAATGACTAACAACAGCAATGTTTGTAACACACCATATAATCGCCATACTGTTAACCCTTTTCGGGAAATTTGATGAATTGGTTCAGCTCTCAAAATTGTTCCTCCTCTTTTCATTACCTATGTATACGTACGCAAATACTAATTTGTTTCAAATAAATCCATAGCCTTTTCATCATAATTAACCGCCATCTAAACATCTAGTATATCGCCTTTTTAGTATACGGCGCTATAGTTTAATGCTTATAATAAGCCGCTTTCGTCGCAACGTTCCGTTTAGAAATCTCGCATACTTACTTTTCCTTCCAAAAATTTCGAATAAATTAATTTAACTATAAATATAAAAAACCTTACAGTCAATTTGACTGTAAGGTTTGAAAGTTAATTAGTCTTCATGGCGACGTGGTGCACGTGAACGACCTTGTCCACCTTCACGACGAGCTCCGCCCTCACGGCGACCACCTTCACGACGGCCTCCACTGTTGCGACGATCGCCACCACTACCTTCACGACGGTTACCGCCAAAGCTACGACCACCACCGCTTCTGTTACGGCTATTACGATCGCCTCCGCGGCCACCACCGCCACCACCAGAACGCTCACGGCGCATTGGTAATGGACGCTCTTCCGTAATTGTAACAGGCGTATCATCCGGCTCTTTTGTTAATGAGCGTAATGCAGCTGCTACTACATCGATAGCATCATGGTTTTCAAGTACTTCTGTAGCTAATGTACGATAATCACCTAAGTTATTATTGGCAATAAGACCTTCAAGTGTCTCAATAGCTAAACGTTGTTGACCTACTAAAGCTTCGTCATTTGTTGGCGGACGAAGTGGTGTCATACGTTTTTTCGTTGTTTCTTCAACAATACGTAAATAGCCCATTTCACGAGGTGTTACAAATGTTACTGCAAGACCTGATTTTCCGGCACGGCCAGTACGACCAATACGGTGAACGTAAGACTCAGGATCTTGAGGAATATCAAAGTTATACACGTGTGTAACGCCTGAAATATCTAGACCACGAGCTGCTACATCTGTTGCAACAAGGATATCAATTTTATTTTCTTTAAATTGACGTAAAACTGAAATACGTTTTGCTTGGCTTAAATCACCATGAATTCCTTCAGCAAGATATCCTCGGATTGATAAAGCTTGTGCTAGCTCATCAACACGGCGTTTTGTACGTCCAAAGATAATCGCTAATTCTGGTTGGTGAACGTTTAATAGACGAGATAAAACATCGAATTTTTCGCGCTCAGCAGCTTTCACAAAGTATTGATCAATGTTATCCACTGTTAATTCTTTTGCTTTAATTTTTACAATTTCAGGGTCACGCATAAATGTCTCAGCGATTTTACGGATTGCTGGTGGCATTGTTGCTGAGAATAATAATGTTTGGCGCTCAGCAGGTACGTTTTCTAAAATTGAATTTATATCATCGATGAAGCCCATGTTTAACATTTCATCTGCTTCGTCCAGTACAAGTGTTTGAACATCTTCTAGTTTTAAAGTACGACGATTAATATGGTCTAAAATACGACCTGGTGTACCAACAATAATTTGTGGTTTATTTTTCAGTGCACGAATTTGACGTCCGATTTCTTGACCACCGTAAACTGATAATAATTTCACACGCTTGTCGTAACCGACTTTATATAGTTCTTCTGAAACTTGAATCGCTAATTCACGAGTTGGAGCAATTACTAATGCTTGGATATTAGGGTTTTTAGGATCGATTTTCTCGATAAGTGGAATACCAAAAGCGGCAGTTTTACCTGTACCAGTTTGCGCTTGACCTAATACATCGCGACCTTCAATGGCAAAACGAATAGTACCCTCTTGGATTGGTGTTGCTTCTTCGAATCCCATACGTTTTACTGAACGTAGTGTAGATTCACTAATATTTAATTCTGAAAAATTTGTCAAACTTCTCAATCTCCTTTTTTCCTTTTAAGTTGACAAATGGTTACATTTTCAGATGAAGTTGTCGGCAAATTCGAGCCTGTGTTGTGGAACGTTTCCGTTACTTAAAAATTCTCTCTACAAATGTTTCAAGTAGAGCTCTTATATGAAAAGGAAAGCCCGGTCTTTACCGAGCGGTTCGATTCTGCGTAATTATTCACTTAGAATAAAACCGTTATGTTCAAAAAAAAGTACTCTTCAACCAAATTATGAAGAGTCTTCGCACAAAATGTATCCATTGCTTACACTAGTCTATCACGGGAATCAAACGTATGCAACGATAACGCATGAGTCGTAATAATCTGACTATTTACTTATCCTTTAAAAACGCTAAAACCTTCGTAAACCAATCAAAACAATCTTCACAATGACAAATATGGTGTTTGCCATTGTTAGAAAAATACAACTTTTTATTTGTTGAAGCAAGCTGATCAAACAAAAATTGAGCGGTATGATAGGGCACAATTCCGTCTAATTTCCCTTGTACAATATACACTGGAATTTTAATGTCCTGATAGTACGGCGCTACCTTTTGGACAAGTTTCATGAATTCAATCGTAGCTGCTAAGGGGACGTTGTTGAACTTATGACGATATCTCAAAAACAACTCATTATTCGAAAGGTTGCGATGATACGCTTCAGTTGCTAACATTTTAAAATCTTTAACAAGCTGCTTAGGGCTAATGTATTTAGCTGCAGCACTAAGCAGTACAAGCTTCTTCACCTTATAACGTTTCGCTAAATATAACGCAATAATGCCACCCATAGAAAAACCAACGACAATCACTTCATCCACTTTTTTCGATAGCGCTCGAAAAGCTAACTCCGCATCCATTAACCAATGCTGTGCGGTAAAGCCTTTCATCTTTAGTTCTTCTCCATGCCCTGATAAGGTAGGCGTCTCGATTAGCCAATCTGTATTGGCTTGTAAATAAACGGTAAACGGCTCTACCTCATAAGCACCACCCGAAAATCCATGAATACATAATACACCTATCGTCATTACCCTCACCTCAAAAAGTGGCTGTTTTACTAGCAATAGCATACAAAATGCTTTCCAATTTTTTTAATAAAGGGTAAAAATCAGCGCATCTGTAAACCAGAGCGGATTTTTACCCCAAGTAACAATTCATTATGTCAACAACCGCAAATCATGAAGTAAATGATTGCAAAATTGTTTCTAGTTTCATCCCACGTGAGCCTTTTAATAAAACAATGGATTTCTCTGTTGCCTGTTGAAGCTTTGCAATGATAGGCGCAAAATCATCCTTGTCGTATAATAAATGGTCAGCGTCGAAACGTTCTTTCAACACCTCATACAAGAAAGCCATACGCGGGCCGTACAAGCACACATAGTCAATTTCACCTTCATGAATTGCTAATGATAACTCTTCATGGAAGCTTTTTTCATTATCCCCTAGTTCCAGCATATCACCTAACACAAGCCACTTTTCAGGGCGAATAGTTGTAGTGGCTATAAACTGAATCGCCGCCTTTACCGACGTAGGTGCAGCATTGTAAGCATCATTAATAAATAATGCACCTTGATTTCCTTGTATTTGCTGCATACGCATATCTGTTAACGTTACGTCTTTTAAAGATGTACGGATTTGCTCATCCGTTAAACCTAGTTTTTGCGCGATAAGCATGGCAATTAAAGTGTTTTTCACCTGATGCTTCCCAAGAACAGAAATAAAGAAATCCCCTTCAATAGCACCATGTGTTGTAAAGCTACTTCCACTTGCAGTTGCTTCAATATTATCAGCATATAACAAATCGCCTGGTTCTAAACCAAACGCCTGTGCATTTAAATTTTGTTCTTTTGCAACAAGCTCATTTAATAATGGCTCATCACCATCATAAAAGAGTACGCCATCCTCTTGCATACCTTGTATAATTTCAAACTTCGCCTTTGCAATACCGGCACGCGAGCCTAGGTCTTGCATATGTGCCTCACCGATATTGGTAATTACCGTTATATGAGGACGAGCTAACTTTGTTAAAAACTCAATTTCCCCAAATCCACTCATGCCCATTTCAAGTACAGCAACTTCTGTATCCTCTTGGAGCTGTAAAATCGTAATTGGTAAGCCTAGTTGATTATTAAAATTACCAATTGTTTTTTGTACTTTAAAAAACGGTGCTAGCGTGCCCGCTAAAATATCCTTTGTGGATGTTTTACCATTCGATCCTGTAATACCAATAAAGGTCGCCTTATGCTCGTTACGATAAGCACGTGCCATTTGCTGTAACGCCAACTCTGAATCATCCACAAATAGTAACGGAACATTTTTGGGCGGGTTAGGTTCATCTTTTTGCCAAAGCGAAGCACCCGCTCCTTTTTCAAAAGCTTGTTGTACAAACTTATGACCATTTGCCTGTTCACCGCGGAATGGCACAAATAAATCCCCTTGGCAGATTGTTCTTGTATCAATCGATATACCAGATACAATCGTATCTCCGAAAGCTGGCACCTCATCATTTAACCATGCTGCTAATTCCTTTAATGTCTTTTTCACAATAATCCCACTCAGTCTTTTTTATAGTGAAGCTGTTGTTTTTCTTCAAAGCGCTCAAGTGCTAGCGCAATCAGTCGATTAATAAGCTCTGGATAACTTACGTTTGTATGTTGCCAAAGAAGCGGATACATACTAACAGGTGTAAAACCTGGCATTGTATTTACTTCGTTAATATAAATGGCATGATCTGCCGTGACAAAGAAATCAGCACGTACTAAACCACTTCCATCTAAAATCTTAAACGCACTTTTTGCGTGCTCTTTTAAGTTAGTCACAACTTCTGTAGGTAGTTCAGCAGGAATAATCAATGCTGTTGAACCATCCTTATATTTTGAATCATAATCATAGAACTCTGTCATAGGCTTAATTTCACCTGGCACAGATACTTCTGGAAAATCATTGCCCAGTACAGCTAATTCAATTTCACGTGCTACAATACCTTGCTCTACCACAATTTTACGGTCGAATTGCAATGCTACCTCAATTGCTTGAATCAGTTCCTCACGGTTCGAAGCTTTACTAATACCAACACTTGAGCCTAAATTTGCTGGCTTTACAAACATTGGCCAAGACAATTTCTGTTCACAACGCGTTAAAATAGCATCTTGCTCTTTCGTCCATTCACTACGGATGAAGTACGTATATGGGACTTGTGGTAAGCCCGCAATTTCAAACAACTGTTTCATAATCACTTTATCCATACCTGCAGATGATGCCAACACACCATTACCGACATACGGAAGATTCAACACTTCCAGTAAACCCTGTACAGTTCCATCTTCCCCGTTTGTTCCATGCAGTAAAGGGAAAATAACATCAAATTGGACCGCTGCCCCGTTTTTATCAATTAAAAACGCTGTAATATTATTTTCTAAAATAATGGCATCATCACCAAATTGCAATTCTTCAATCGAATTTGCGGGTTTTTCTAAACGCTCACCGCGTCGCCATTCCCCATCTGGTGTAATGTAAATCGGATATATCTCATACTCCTCGAAATTCAAAGCTCCAGTGACTGCGCACGCCGTCGACAATGACACCTCATGCTCCGCTGACTTTCCGCCGTATAATAAACCGATTCTTTTTTTCATTTTTTGTGCCCTCCACATACTTCTTGAGTATTATTAGTTTATCACGAAACGGCTTGACAAATGACATAAAAATCTCACCGTAATTTGGACGGTGAGATTTGAGTGCCTTATTCATTCAAAAGTTGGTCACCCAAGTAAAATGACTGACTATCACTTTCTTGAGTTCCATTCCTATATAGCTGGTGAAATACCTGCTATATAGTTAAATAATATGAATCAATTCATCGTGCTCGTTTTTCAAAATTGTATTTAAATCATCCCAGACCTCATCTGGAAAGGAATAATCTGACAGGTTACGTATTTCTATACCATATGCGGCTTTCGGCTTCTCAATGCGATACAGTGACAACAATGCGCCCTCTTTAGCAAAGGAGCGATACGCACGCAAAAATTCCGGCGTAAGAGAAGGAATACTCGATTTTACTTTACGACGCCAAAAACCTGTGCTTCGTTCTTTCTCACGTATTAACGTATTAAACACATTAGCGACGAGCAAATCTGAATCACTTAAATGGCGAAAATAAATTTTCGTCATTTTCTCAACATCCGAAGAACAATACACAAACCGATTTTGCAATTTATTAAAAAATGGCGAAGTAATCGGTTCTTTTTTATGACTTATGTAAAGCAGTTCTCCCTGTTCCATCGGTGTCAGCTGATCCAGCCTCTTTTCATCCATAAAATCTACCCAACACAATTCTTTCGACTCTGTAGCTTTTTTTACAAAACGAGGAACTTCCTCATCTGCTATATAATCAAACTGTGTATGCATATTAAATGATCCGTCTTCATAGGAATGCTTTAGTAATAGTAAGTGATGCAGTGGATCTAAAGCAGCCACGAATTGCGAGAATTTAAGCCCGCTAAATATAACAAATTTATCGACATCATTCATATGAACATATATATGATACATAAAATCTTCAGCTGACTTTAATTTCTTAGCCACATCCATCACCCCATTCTTCACTTTATTATAAAACTAAACATCATTTTTTGAAACATTTTATGCTATTTGTCGTCACAACAATATACTCAGGCGTAAAATTGTTTTTTGCGTTATAATGTTAATGTTCGACATGCGTCTGTGCGCAGATTTTAAACTATTTTATTTTAGGTGGCTTTTATGGAAAATAAACGAAATTTCGTGAACCGTTTTGACTGGACGCTCGCTTTTATACTTTTCACTTTTCTTGTCATTAGTTTATTAGCAATTGCATCCGCTCAAACTTCCGGACAATATGGTATTAATTACGTACCTTTGCAACTAAGATGGTATGTAATTGGTGCATTTATTATCGGTGTTATTATGTTTTTCGAGCCTGATCAATATAAAAAAATGGCTTGGTATATGTACGGAGCTGGAATTGCTCTTTTAGTTTTGCTTATTTTCATGCCGGAAGGTAAAGGCCAAATTGGTGAGCCTGTGAATGGTGCTAAAAGCTGGTTCCATACACCACTTGGTAATATCCAGCCCTCCGAATTTATGAAAACTTTTTACATTTTAGCGCTTGCCCGCCTTATTAGTAAGCATCATGAAGTCTACTCTTTAAGATCCATTAAATCTGACTTCATTTTACTAGGTAAAATCGCTTTAACGTTGATTATACCACTTGGTATTATTATGAAACAGCCTGACCTTGGTTCAGCACTTGTTTTCTTTGCGATTACCGCTGCACTCGTTATTGTAGCAGGTATCTCTTGGAAAATTTTATTACCTACTTTTTTAGGTGGCGCTGTCGTCGGGGGAAGCCTCCTGTGGATGGCACTTTACATGCAGGAATTTTTAGAGAAAACATTTGGATTTAAAGCGTACCAGTTTGCCAGAATTTACTCTTGGCTAGATCCATACTCCTATTCATCGAGTGATGGTTACCATTTGATTACTTCCTTAAACGCTATTGGGTCTGGTGAAATCTTCGGTAAAGGCTTCCGTGGGCGCGAAGTATACGTAGCCGAAAATCATACGGACTTCATCTTCACCGTCATCGGTGAGGAATGGGGTTTTATCGGTGCAAGTATAGTAATCTGTATTTTCTTTTTGTTAATCTATCATTTAACTAAAACAACATTATTATTGAAAGACCCTTTTTCAACTTATGTTTGTGCAGGTATTATCGCGATGATTACGTTCCATGTATTCGAAAACATTGGTATGACAATACAGCTACTACCGATTACAGGTATTCCACTACCATTCATAAGTTATGGGGGAAGTTCTTTAATGGGCAATGCCTTGGCCATCGGGCTAGTCTTTAGCATGCGTTTCCATTATCGTACTTACATGTTTACAACGTACGATGAAGAGGATTAAGAAATTTAAATAATAAAAAAAGAATGGATAGCCTCTCTACTTTCGAAAGAGAACTATCCATTCTTTTTTGTAAAACGAGTTAAGCTTGAACTTGCGGAGTTTGCGTTGGTGGTGTGAGCACTTTTAAAAGTTCAAGTCGAGACTTTGTTACAGTAGCTGTCACACCCAACTTCGATAAATTCGAAACAATCTTTTTCAAATCTACTTCCTTCGTCATACATTCCACCTCAATCTTTTCTCGATTTTATATAACGTTTTATTTCCAAAAAAGTTTCATTTTTTCTAAGTGTTAGATGTCAGACGAGTTTATCTGTATCTATCATACCATTTAACTCGCCTTTAATATTTTTCAATTTTGTTACAATGTAAATTATGTTTAAATGTCACTTTTTTAGGCAAACAAAATACACTATAGAATAAAATTTGATAAATACATTATTAACCCATCAAATCAATTCTATTCGTTGTTCTTCATTATTTTTTGACCAGCCAGCAGGAACAAGCTTCTACCAAAAGAGGGAGTGAAAGAAGAGATAACTATTGTGGATGAACGGTTACGCAAAATAATAACTGAACATAAACTAAATCAATCCTTGTCTTGGTTTCAAATGCTTCCCCTACCGTACCCTTGTAATAGCAAGAACAAGAGAGGTAGAATATACATACTGAAATATTGTAAGAAAGCAGGAAATTAAATGATAAAACCAATTTTACTCTTAATGTCAGTACAGTTTCTCGTCTACCTAGGCTTTGGAATTATTATTCCTGTCCTACCAGAGGTCATCGTACAAAACGATTGGCAAAACATCCATGTAGGCGGTTTACTGACAGTGTATTCTCTTGCAAGTTTTTTTACCGCACCACTTTGGGGAAAGCTTTCTGATAAAGTCGGTCGTAAACAACTCATTTTAACAGGATTGGTAGGATTCAGTCTCAGTTTCATTATTTTTTCGATGTTCATTGATCATTTAACAATGTTATACGTATCACGTATCGTGGGTGGCTTATTCTCAGGTGCGTTGTATACAGCTGTAACAGGTTTTATTGGTGACATGTCGAGCGAGGAAGATCGTAATAAGTACATGGGTTTCATGGGCATGTCCATTGGTCTAGGTTTTATCTTCGGTCCTGCAATTGGCGGCATGTTAGGTAATTATAGCTTGCAATTGCCATTTATCGCATCAGCAGCTTTAATCGCACTATTATTTATTTATGCAACTTTCGTCTTAAAAGAACCAGAAAAACGAAAAGATGTAACAAAAAGAGCAATTGTCCCAAAAGGTGTTGGCAAAATGCTTCAATACCGTGTTCGTTATTTATTTATGTTCTCGTTCTTAGTGACTTTTATGCTTGCAGGAGTAGAAGCAACATTCCAGCTTTTTCAAATTGACCGTATACAAATAACACCTTTGCAAATCGGTTATTTATTTATGTTTAGTGGCTTTGTAGATGCAGCCATACAAGGTGGCGTAGTTCGTCGCATTAAAAATGGCACAGAAACATCTTGGCTCATTGGAGCTCAAATCATTACAGCAATCGGTATGCTTTTATTTACTTTAACAGGCAATCTATTAATGGCAGGTTTTGCACTTTGTATCTTTACAGCCGGAAATGCCCTTGCAAGAACATGTGTCGTGTCATTATCCTCCAAAGAATCTGGCGGCCAATATGGGACAGCAGCAGGTCTTTCCTACTCTATGGATAATTTAGGGCGTATTCTCGGGCCTCTATTTTTCACATGGTTATTTACGATGCAATCTAATCTTGGCTACTATATTGCTGCAGCTATCGCAATTATCTCGATTATTTTAATCTTTATTTATAAGGCTTCAAATAAAACTTTAAGGCTTGAATAATTTTCGTACTATATGTCGTAACTAATAGAACAGATGTATTTGTTAAACTTATATGACATCCATGTTTGAAAGCGTAAACTCGGAGGATACTGCATGAATAAAACAATCAATTTTTCTCTTCCAAGAGAGCTTGAACCATTACGGTCTGAAATTGAAGATTCGCTACTGGCGGCAATCACTATATCACCATGTAAACATTCAACTACAATAACAGAAAGTAAATTCGCCGGTGAACCTTATTTACCTTATTATCAAACAGTTCCAAAGGACATTACTGGTGAAGCGATGCGTTTATTAGCTCAAATAAATTTTGCAGAAATACCAACAATACAAGATTTTCCTACTCAAGGTATTTTACAATTTTTTATTTCATCTAATATTTTTGCCAATGCGGCACATTATAAGGAAGACATTTTTCAACAGTTCTATAAAGTACGATTTTACCCAACGTTAGAAACAAAAACAGCAATGCCAACACAAGAAAAACCTTCTGTGACCACAGATGATTGGTTTCCTATTAAAGAAGAGTTATCGCTACAATTCCACTTTACACAGGAACCTGTCTCAGCTTTAGATTATCGAGCTGTACACTATTTACCGAGTCTAATATGTACCCTAAACCATGATGTTAATTTGCACGAAATTTACTTACAGCATTTTTTAGGAGCTGGCGCTAAAATAGGCGGATACGCATATTTTTTAGAGGAAGACATTCGGCACGAATCTCATCTGCTACAACGGTATGATGTACTTTTACTACAAATAGATTCCAATGATGAGTTCGGTATTATGTGGGCGGATAGTGGCGTAGGGAAATTCTTTATCAATCGTGATAAGCTTCTTCAACAAGATTTTAGCGATATACTATTTCAATGGGAATATTATGTATAAGCTAACTGATTTACCTCTTGCCTTGAAACTGAATACAAAACGAGCAAGCCCCAGCACTATTTTTTTGTGATGGGGCTTGCCTAATTTCGATTACTGTATGCTAGCTATGCCCTCAAAGTCGCAAAACACAAAGGCATTGTCCCTACTTTTTTTGGGGGAATTTTTTGATGATAACAAATCACTTACTGTCCTTTCTTTCCACCTGTGAAGTAAGCTATACTAGATATAATGTGAAATATAGTAAAGGGGTGCAGGAATGAGCATTTTTACAGATGTAGAATATCTAGTACCTTTAATTTTATTCGTAAATATCTTATCTGCGATGACAATTATATTTTTAGAGCGTAAAGATGCTAGTTCTACATGGGCATGGATTCTTGTCCTATTTTTCTTGCCATTAGCTGGATTTATTTTATATTTACTACTTGGCAGACAACTGCGCAGGAAACATTTGTTTCGTTGGGAAGGGCGCAAAGATATTGGGATTGATAATCTGATTAGCTATCAAATAGACACCATTCGAGATAATACGTTTGAGTTTCGTATTGAAAATGCCGAAAATTATAAAGAAATGATTTATATGCATTTAAAAACGAATAATGCGGTATTAACACAAGACAATCACCTTGCTATTTTTGACGATGGTGCAGACAAATTTGAACAGCTATTAAAAGACATCGAAGCAGCTAAAGATCATATCCATATTCAATATTACATCTTCCGCTTAGATAATTTAGGTACTCGTCTTATTGACGCAATGATTAAAAAGGCAAAACAAGGAGTCAAAGTAAGGCTCTTATATGATGAAATGGGCTCTCGTAATGTAAAAAGGAGACATTTCAAGGAACTTCTTGAAGCAGGTGGTGAAGTAGAAGTATTTTTCCCTTCCATATTCCCACTGCTTAACCCTCGCCTCAACTTTAGAAATCACCGCAAAATAGGAGTAATTGACGGTCGTATTGGGTATATCGGGGGCTTTAATGTAGGAGATGAATACCTTGGACTTCAAAAGAAATTCGGCTATTGGAGAGATACACATTTACGTATTGAAGGAAGCGCTGTCCACCCATTGCAAACACGCTTTTTATTAGATTGGAATCAAGCATGTGCACAGCAAAAGATGGGTTATTCCGACCGTTACTTCCCTGCTATCCCGAAAAAAGGTGATGTCGGTTTACAAATCGTTTCCAGTGGACCGGACTCTGATTGGGAACAAATAAAAATCGGCTATTTAAAGCTGATTAATATGGCCAAGAGATATATTTATATTCAAACGCCTTATTTTATTCCTGATATTAGTTTTTTAGATGCCATAAAAATTGCTACTTTATCAGGCATTGATGTACGTATTATGATTCCTAATAAGCCGGACCATATGTTTGTTTATTGGGCAACATACTCTTACGTGGGCCAGTTATTACGTGCAGGAGCAAAGGTTTATATTTATGAAAAAGGATTTATTCATGCTAAAGCTATTATTATTGACGATGAAGCATCTACAGTAGGAACTGCAAATATCGATGTTCGAAGTTTTAGTTTAAACTTCGAAGTAAATGCCTTTATTTACGATTCTAAAATTTCTCATCAATTAGCTGAGCTATTTGAAATGGACATTTTAGATAGCACAGAATTAACTTGGGAAATGTATCAAAATCGTTCCAGCATGATAAAGTTTAAAGAATCTATTTCTCGCTTATTAACACCGATATTATAACAACCCATTCGTTTTGCGATTTAAAAAATTAGAAGTGTTCACTAGTTGTTGGTAGCGAAGGCGGTGACTCCAGCTCAGAACAGCACATAATGTAAGACGCGGGCAATACGCGTGCAAGCAGAGGGTTGCGGCTTACTGTGCTGAGCGGAAAGCACCGTCGTAGCGGACAACAACGGCATAGCAAAAAAGTGTTAGATTGATTAGGTTCAATCTAACACTTTTTCTCTTATGTCCCAGCCACTTTTTGCTGTGGTTCGCTACAGTGGTTACTTCCCCATTGCACACCGTAACGCTGCGTACGTTCTCGCTTGAAGTTTTGTCTCCAAGCTCTTTGTTTATTCAGCCCCTAAATACTCTTCTAACGTAACATTCTGTTCTTTCATTTTCTTAGCAATGTCAATTCCAACATAGCGATAATGCCAAGATTCATACATATAGCCTGTTAAATGTTCTTTATTTTGAGGGAATCGTAAAATGAAACCATATTCTGCAGCATGCTCAAATAGCCATTTCCCAGCAGGTGTTTCACCAAACTCCTCAGTCAACCATAAATCTTCTTTGCCGACTTCCCCAATATCAAACGCTAGGCCTGTTTGGTGCTCGGAAAAACCTGGGCGTGCACTATAGCGATCTGCTGCAGCTTGACCATCGCGCTTAACATAATTATTGTATAATGTTGTTTGATATTCATAAGAACGATATCCACTAAACGCGACTAAGTTAAAGCCCTGTTGTTTAGCTTGGGCTAACATCTTATTTAACGCTTGACGTGCCTCTGGATTTTCACCTGGTGCAAATGTGGATGGTAGTGGATATTTTTTATTAGCCAGTAAAATACCATCAATATAAGTAGGCTCTGTCGGCATTGCTTGATTTGGGTAATAGCCATTTTCGTCTGGCTGCTCTTGTGGTTCAGTTACTTCGGGTGTTTTTGGTTGCTCTTTTGTAGGATTGTCTTTTTTGCCTTGTTCTGCTACTGGTTGTTCTTCATCTGACGCTACATTGACTTGATTATTCTTATAGTAAATCACTATAAAAATAGATACGATCAGTGCCGCTGAAATAATAGCGCCAATAATAAGTGGTAGTCGATTTTTTTTCATTTCTTTGCCCCTTTTGTGTAGATACAGGGTTGCTAAACAAAACGAGATTTCAAAATCAGGTCGTTTCAATGGGAGTTTGAGCAACCCTAAGACCTTTAATCAATTACACCTCGGCGGAATGTCTTTAAGATTTTTTCAAAACGGCTCGAAAGTTCTTTTACATCTTTGACAACCACCAGGTATTTAACTTGTTTCAGCAAGGTTTGCCCTAACCGTTTGCAGTACATACATAGCACTTTCCGTATTAGGCAAGGCTACTGCCAAAGCAAGTTAATACACTATATTTTGATAGTTTTATTTTATCACTGTTCACATTTTTAAGTGTAGCATTTCCACTTATTCTGTAAAAATAATAATTAGTACCGCAATGGAAGCAACAGAGAAAAAGATTGCCATATACTTCATCCATTTCGCCTCTTTAACATATCCTTGCTCCTTAAAACTCTTCGCTCTAAAGCCATTTGACAAAGCAAACATTATTGTCATTGCTAGCACCGCTAAATTAAAATTGCCAATAATAATGCATACAATAGCCGCAATACTAAATATTGCAACTAAAATTGAAGATACCCATTTTGTATTCATGCTGTTTTCCTCCTAAAAAAAATCGAGGCTACAACGCGCCTCGACATTCATTCATTTATGATTCTGCTTTTTCGGGATGCTCCGAATAATATTTTCGACCAATATACGTTTGAAGAATTAGTAATGCACCGCTGACAGACCAGTAAAGCGGTAGTGCTGCCATAGAAGACATAGAAATAAAGACAATCATAATTGGCGAAATGTAAATAAACATCTTCATTTGCTTTTTTTGTTGCTCTGGTACGGTCCATAAAGAAACTCGTGCTTGTACCAAATAAACAATACCCGCAATTATTGTCATCACAATGTCTGGTGAACCTAAGCTAAACCATAAGAACATATGTGATTTCACATCGGCAGAATATAAAATTGAGAAGTAAAGACCCATAATGATTGGCATTTGAATTAACATTGGTAAACAACCCATATTTAAAGGATTGACACCATGTTTTTGGTACAATGCCATCATCTCTTGCTGATATTGCATTTGTTCTTCTTTTGTCTTTGCTTCCTTCATTTTTTTCTGAACAGCTTCCATTTCAGGTTTGAAGGCATCCATTTTCGTTTTCATCAGTTGTTGCTGACGATAGTTTTTCAACATAATCGGCATTAAGACTAAACGGATAAGAACCGTGATAGCGATGATTGCTAAACCATAGCTACCTGAAAAAATATCATTTCCGAAAAACTCCAGTAAAAATTCCATAGGTTTTACAAAAACACTATAGAAAAAGCCCTCTTTGTTCTCAACTGCTTTACAGCCACTTAATACAAAAACAACAAGCCCAAGCATTGATAATAGCTTCAAATTTTTCATTTTTCCACCTACTATTATTTTTCAACTAATGTGAAGTATACCTTATTAAGACTACCTTTATCAAATAGCAAGCGCTACTTATCAAATACGCTTAGGCGTTAACGGAAGCGTGACATAATGGTAGTTTGTTCACATAAAAAAGATGCGCGCTTTAGCATCGCTAATACAATCGCATCTTACAGTATGGTTCTTATTCATTGAGTGCCATTTATTGTCCCACAATATTAAGCGTTTTGCATCTCCGTCTCGTTCATTTCAAAACGGTAAAATTCATGATGCAGCTCATCACGGAAATGTTTAGGTGTTACCCCTGTGTATTTCTTAAAAATACGTGTGAAGTAGCTCTGATTACAAAAATGGAATTGGTCTGAAATGGATGTAATGCTTTTATTCGTATGTCGTAGGTAATATTGGGATTCCTCTACGCGACGAACATTTAAATACTCGACCAATGTAATGCCCACATGTTCTCTGAAAATACGCGACAAGTGACTAGTACTTATATGGAAGTTATTCGCGATACTCTCCACTGTTAAATCGTTCTCTAACTCATCATTGATATACATAATCACTTTATTGACTGTCTGATGACGGAAAGTCGGTTGCTTTCTATCTGCGATAAAATACACAAAGAAATCAATTAAATCATCAGCAAATTGCAAAAATTCTGCGTCTTTCATCTGATTTTCAATCATATCATTACAAGCAATATTAAAAGCAAAGGCTTTCTTCGAAGGTACTTGATTGTCTAGCAATTTACGAGCAACAATCGACGACAAAACGGAAAAATAACCTCGCACTATTTTAATGACCTGCTTGCCAAAACGTATAGAAAGAATATCAATTAATTCATGCAAAGATTTTTTAGCCTTTGCAGATTCTAAATGGTAAATTTCAAATATTAATTTTGACTCAATATTAAAAAATTCTTCTACACCGATGTATTGATTAATATTATCGATTTCTTGGAAGTATCTTTTTGATATCGTTTCTGACATAGAATGTTGATGTAGTTGCATAATCTTCCCCATCTTTCCTCAGAGTGCACGAATTACATTACAATATTTGACATCAAATTACAAATTCAAAATAAGAAAAAAGTATTTACTTATTTATCATATGAATTGAGTCCTATTACACAATTATATATTGAATATAGCTTAAAAATAACCTAACTTAAACACCAGTATTAAAAAAAATATACTTTACAGTGAATTTTACCATATTTTGCGATTTCCTTTCAACCACATTTTATACATCGTCCTAGTTCTAATTTATCATATAAATACCGTAGAAACCTTGTAAACTTATTAATAGACATTTAAATTTTACCATATACATATTAAAAATAATTAGTAATTAATTATAATACCTTGAATTTTATGTAAGTCAATTTTCATCTTTTTAATGTAGCAATCGACATATCTCTATTTTATTCCGAAATCTTCTCTATATAATTTATACGAATATGTAGTAAAATAGATGATAATACTATTTTTAAAAGTTAAAATGAGGTGCTAATAGTGGATCCAAAGCAAATAGAAGAAATCATGGAGATTATTAAGGAGTTTTTCCCTGAGAATACTTCAATCGCAATTTCTGATACAAATGAATACTTGTACTACCAACCGAGCAAAAAGGTTGATCTAAAAATTAAGCCGGGTGACCCTATCAAAGAAGGCTCAGCTGCACACAAAGCTTTAAGCTATGGGCAAAAAATCAGCACCTATATCGAACCTGATGTATTTGGTGTTGCTTACTATGGCATGAGTATTCCTTTAATGGAAGAAGGCGAAACAAAAGGTGCCATTACCGCTATCTTCCCACAAAAGCCATCAGCATTTTTAACAAACTACATCACGATTAAAATCGATGACTGTTGGTATCCGATTAAACATGATCAAGTGATTTATCTTGAAACACAGTTACGTAAAACATTTGTTAAAACAATGGGGCGCGAAGGTTATCACCGTTTAAACTTAAGTGATTTAGAGCTATTTTTAGCGCCAGACTCATTTATTAGATGCCACCGTTCATACATTGTAAACATCGATTATATTGATGAAATTCAACCAGATTCACATTCAACTTTCTTATTAATTATGAAAGATGGAACGCGTATTCCGGTTAGTCAACGCTACGCAAGTTATTTCCGTCGTTCTTTAGGCTTCTAATTATCCCTAGTACAGCAAGTATCCTCTTAAGGAGGGCTTGCTGTACTTTTTTGATTTACCGCTTAGATAATACATAGCGCTAGATTAAAACGTTTTCTCTGTCGAAAAAGCGTTCTTCCGCTCGATTTTCCTTTGTTTACTTAATTTAATGCTATTTATAAAGTTTTTGTGACAAATTGGTGATAGTATTAATCAAATGGTTGGAGTCATACTACAACTAAATAAACAGAAAATTCTTACACGTTTTTTCTAGTTTTGTTATCGGTTTCCATCAAATTTAGGGGAGGATTTTTTAATGGATGCAATCATTCAAAAACGCTTAGGTAATAAGGAGCTTGAAAGCAAAGTCGTATCTGCTGATGTAGCTGCAGCACTTCTTTCTGACGGTGATGTAGTAGGTATGAGCGGATTCACTCGTGCTGGGGATGCAAAAGTTGTTCCTATGGCATTAGTGGAACGTGCTAAAAACGAAAAATTCCAAATTGATGTATATACAGGTGCTTCTTTAGGACCAGAAGTAGATAAGTATTTAGCTGAAGCTGGCGTTATCCGTAAACGCGGACCATTCCAAGCTGACGCTGGTATTCGTAATCAAATCAACGCTGGTAACGTAATGTACGTTGATGCTCACCTTTCTCACAACGCTGAGTTAGTTCGTCAAGGTATTATCGGACCAATTAAATATGCAATTATTGAAGCAGCTGCAATTACTGAAGATGGCTATATTATCCCAACTACTTCAGTTGGTAACTCACCAATCTTCGCTCAATACGCTGAAAATATTATTATTGAATTAAATATTTCTCACCCAGAATCATTAATCGGTATCCACGATATTTATGTTCCTGGTGAACAAGGTAAACGTGATGTCATTCCAATGACAAAACCAAACCAACGTCTTGGTGAGATTGGTATTAAAGTAGACCCTGCTAAAATTAAAGCAATTGTTATTTCTGAAGAGCCAGATGCACCTTCAATGATCGTGCCTCCAGATGAAGAAACTCAAACAATGGCTAACATTTTACTTGATTTCTTCCGTTCTGAAATCAAAGCTGGTCGTTTAACAAATACTTTAGCACCAATTCAATCTGGTGTAGGTTCTGTTGCAAACGCTGTACTTGACGGTTTTGCTGATTCAGAATTCGAACACTTATTTGTTTACTCTGAAGTACTACAAGATGCAGTATTTAATTTAATTGATGCTGGTAAAGTAGATTTCGCTTCTGCAGCTTCTATCACACTTTCAGAAGAACTACAAAAACGTGTATTCGGCAACATGGAACACTATGCAGATAAATTATGCTTACGTCCACAAGAAATTTCTAACCACCCAGAGCTTATCCGTCGTTTGGGCTTAATCTCAATCAACACTGCGCTTGAGTTAGATATCTATGGTAACGTAAACTCTACTCACGTTTCAGGTACAAAAATGATGAACGGAATCGGCGGTTCTGGTGACTTCGCTCGTAACGCTCGTCTTGGTATTTTTGTAACAAAATCTTATGCAAAAGGTGGCGCAATTTCGTCAATCGTACCAATGGTTTCTCACGTAGACCATACAGAACACGATGTTGACGTAATCGTTACTGAGCAAGGTATTGCTGATTTACGTGGTCTTGCACCAAAAGAACGTGTACCTTTAATTATCGAGAACTGTGCACACCCTGATTACAAAGAGCAATTATGGGATTACTACAACCGTGCTGTAGAAGCAACAGGTAACCAACAAACACCTCATATTTTAGAAGAGGCTCTTTCTTGGCACGTAAACCTTGCTAAAAACAAAACAATGAGAAAAGAAATTGCTAAAGCTTAATAGTAGCAATTCTAGAACGCCTAATAAGTTGTTTTAAACTTATTAGGCGTTCTTTTTATGTCGAAAATGGTATAATAAACCCACTATGTCGTAATAAGTAGTCGGAGGAGTTATGAAGAAATTTATCTATTTAATTATATTCTTTTCATTTTTTGACCTATTTACTCAGCTTCCTGTTATGAGTACATATGCAGAATCACTCGGTGCCTCTGCCTTTTTAACCGGACTTGCAGTTGGTATGTATTCTCTTTCTAATACATTTGGGAATATTATTTCGGGTTTTTTAACCGATCGTAAAGGACCCTTTGTTATTTTAATTGTCGGTCTGCTGACAACGGGCCTATCATTAACATTATATAATTTAGTAGATGCACCGCTTGTCCTCCTCATCGTTCGTTTTATACATGGATTGGTTGCCGGCTTTATTGTTCCTGCGGCCTTTACATTTCTAGCTAATGCCACCGATCAAGAAAAGCGGGGCAAAGGTAGTGCCATTTCAGGTGCATTTGTAGGTATTGCGGCTATCGTTGGCCCAGCATTTAGTGGTATTTTAGCAAGTCGTACGAGTGTACCTTTTGTCTTTAATATCACTGCAAGTTTTATGCTACTGTTAGGTATCCTTTCTTTCTTTTTACTACATGCTAATCATGTCAAAAAGGACAAAACATCTTCTAAAACTTATATCCCAATAAGTGTATTTTTCCATAATATAGGTACGTTAAAGGCATTTTCAGGAGCATTCTTTTTAATGTTTTCCCAAGGTGTGATTGCTTATTTATTGCCTTTAAAAGTCCAAACTTTAGGCTTCGACTCACGCTTAAGTGGTACATTAATGAGTGCATTCGGTATTGTCGCTGTCCTTGTCTTTATATTGCCGACAAATCGTATTTTTGATAAAGTAGCTCCGATAAAAACATTATCCCTCGGTATCGGTTTAATGGGCGTCAGTCAAATACTGATTAGTCAGGCTGATTCGAGTACTTTCCTTTATATAGCGATGATTTGTTACGGTATTGGCTTCGGTTTGTTATTCCCATCTGTGAATTCACTATTAATTGATTCTACGACAGTTGAAATCCGCGGGAAAGCATATGGCTATTTTTATGCATTTTTCTCATTGGGAGTAGTACTAGGCTCCTCATTGCTTGGATGGTTATCACTTGGTGTAGTCAGCGGGTTTATCTTTACAGGCATTGTCTTAATCACCTTTGCTGGTGTAACACTTATCCCACATAAAAAGAGGCAGTCCTATACATCACTTTAAGTAGAGTATCGGACTTCCTATTTTTTAAAAACGTATAGTAGCAGGACTATTTCTTCTAACTAATACTGGCACTTTGCATTGTGCTATCTTTTGAAGCGTAAAAATCCACTTCGCTTTCCGGCGGGCACATCGTAAGCCGCAATCCTCGCTAACGCGCGGCTTGTTGCGGCTTACATCGCGTGCGTTCTCGCTGGAATCTTCGTGGATTTTTACTTTAAAATTGTTTGAGTGCCTGGCACCTTACTTTTCTTTTTCCTGTATTTCTTCATTGTAGAAATGAACGCCTGTATGTCCTCCACCTTCAGAAACCATTTCATTGGAAGCTAGCTTTGTAGGTGCTGTACCGGCTTCAGTTGCTACTTCGGCTGTGATACGCTCCGCAACTCGATCATCCATATTCACATTCGATGTATTCATGAAAGATCCTAGCTTAGCTTTCATACTGTTAAACATATCCATTGCTTTATCACGGTTTTCTTTTTTGCTTAAATAAGATGCTGCAAATCCTGCTAATCCCGCAAGCACAACACCTGTCCCTTTATTCTTTGCCATCCGAAATCCCTCCTAAAAATATAGAAACTGGCCTTATACTATAGCTTTTCCCTATTCTTAGAGGACTAAACATTATTTTTTTGCTTGGTATAGCATATCTATATGTGGCAGGCTATCGTAAATATACGGTGCAGAAACTTGTTGAAAGCCAAAAGAACTATAAAACTTTTTTAAATATTCCTGTGCCTGAATAAATACTTCTGAACCTGACCATCTGTCTTCAATTATCTCTAGTGCTAAGCGAATCATATCTTTACCAAGTCCAGTACCCCGCATTTCCTGACTTGTGATTACGCGACCAATAGATGCCATTGTAAATTTTTCACCTGGGGGTAATATACGAGCATAGGCGCATAATTTTCCATTTTCAACATATGATAAATGTATAGAGTTTTGATCATGGTTATCCAAATCCTCATAACAGGTTTGTTGTTCAACAATAAAAACATTTACTCTTAGCTGAATTATTTTATACAGTTCTTCCGTCGTTAATTCATCGTACGTCTGTATTTTCCAAGACATTCACAATCACTCTCCTAGTCGATATTATCGCATAATTCGAATATTTTTACGTATTTCTTTATTATTTTGTACTTTTTTATGATTAGCACTGACAATATGAGGGAATTAATGAAATAGTACAAACGATAGGAGGATGTTCTTTATGAAAGATTTAGATTTAGTTTATGATTGGGTAGACATGGCTTCTTTAGTCGGTGGCGCAGGCTTTTTAACATTCCTTATTTACAGTATTGTTTTTCTATAATGGCGAAGATGGAAAAGTTCTATTTTAAAACCTAAAAAGCAATCCGCATAGTAGCTCTAGGCTATTTAGCAGATTGCTTTATTTTTATTGTTTTACATCGTCATAAGCATCAGATTTTTCAAATGCTGCAACTACATATGAACAAACAGCCACCATTTTGTAATTATTTTCACGGGCATAATCTGCTGCACGATCTAATAATTTTTTGGCAACGCCTTGCCCACGGAGCTTATCTGATACATAAGTGTGATCCATGACCATTACTTGACCTTCTTGTTTCCATGTAATTTCCGCTAACTGTTCCCCATCTTGCTTGTAAACAAAAGCTAGTTTGTTTTCCGCTACTTTTTGTAATTGGAATTCCATTTCTCACCACTCCTTTTTTTCATAGTACCATAGCTTTTTGCATTTTTACAAAAATAGTAGACGACGTTTCGTTTAACAATTCGGACAGATTAAAAAAGCTCTACTGCCATCAAGAGGCAGAGAGCTTTTCAATTAGTTAAACCATGTTGAAATTGTATCTTTTAAATCTGCAAAGAAATTTTTCACACTCGTCCAGAAGCCTTCATCTTCCATCAGCGCGCCAAATTTTTCTTGTATTGTATTACTAATATCATCTAATTGCTCGGACCATTTACTAAAATCAATATCTAGTTTACTAATTTTGTCCATCAAATCAACTAGTAACTGACGATCTTGTTCACTTAAATTAATCTCTAATTTATCTAGCTGCTCTTGGACGATTTTTTCCACGTCTTCACGCGTTGCTGGCTTTAATTCAGCAATTTGCTTTTTGATTTCTGTTAGTAACTCCGCTACCTTGGCATCATCAACTCCTGCAGAATCAGCAATTGTAGTGGCAACTGATAGTTCTTCATTGGCAACGTCCGTACGCTCTATATCTAACGTTTTGCCCGTTGTTACCTCATAGGCCTTATAAATACCAACAAGCGCAGAATGACCTGTTACAGCCTTTGGAGCGGCTACTTGCACGGTCGCATCCTCAATTCCCGCAGTCAGCATTGCATTTGCATACATCTCTGACGTTACTTGTGTAATATTTGATGGTGTGACGATTTCAATAACTAATCCTTTACCGGCATCTTTACGTGTAATTTTGGCAGAAGAATACATACGTGAGCTTGCATTACTATCTTTAATGTATTTAGCTAAGTCATTCCCTGATACTGTTATTTCCTCAACTTCAGGATTTTCATTTACTTTTAACGATTTTTTTACAGAATCTTTTTCCGCTTCGGATAGGTTTGCACCATACACCACAATTGGTACACCTAGTTTTTCATCTATTGCATTTGGTGTCGCATTGTCAGGTGTGGTATTGTCTGCTGCAAATCCAGTTGTTGGTGCCAGCACACCAAATACTAGCATCGTAGCTACTAGCATTTTCCCCCATATTTTTTTCAATTTGTGTGACCCCTTTCGCTAGAAATCATTTAGCCTGTATAATGTATGTCATCATACAGTTATTAGTACGAAAAAATGACGAGAAGGTTTCTTTGCTTATCTCTCGTCATTTCCTTAGTATTTATAAAAGCTACAAGTTAAATTTCTTCTGTCCAGCCATCTTGTTGTTTCACTTTACCAGCCTTCATAAGTGTACCGAGTGCACGTTTAAATGACGCTTTACTCATATTAAACATTTCTTTAATTTCATCTGGCGAAGATTTATCGCTAAATGGCATTTTACCACCAACATCCTGTAAATAGCTTAAAATTCGCTGCGCGTCTCCTGTGATACGTTCATGTTTACGAGGTAACAAAGAGCCATTCATCGAGCCATCTTCTTTAACATCAATAATACGTACTTCAACATCTTGTCCAAGGCGTGGTTCTGCATAGCGTTCTGATTCATGGACGAAAATACGATATGGTTTTTCTACACCTAGTAAAAATGATCCTACTGGCAATAAACGATAAGGACGGGCAGTAATATTTTTATTATGCATATCATCAAATGCACCTTCGTATAACTCTGAAATCTTTTCTTCTGTTACTAAACGACCAAATAAATCTCCATTGCGATCTGTTCGCAATGTCATATATAAATGGTCACCTGGCTCTGGCCATACTTCTTTTATCGCAGGTAGGTCCTCCGCTTTAACCAGCACTTCTCGTGAAGTACCAATATCAACAAAAGCACCTTCACGCTCTACAACACGAAGAACACGTGCCCAGCCGTATTCGCCTTGGGCAAATGCCGGAATAGCAGTCGTGGCAGCTAAATCACCACGGCGATCCGCAAATAAAAATACTTCAATACGATCCCCAACAGCTAATGGTTCTGTAACTTCTGAAGCATTTAATGGCAGTTCAACTACCCCATTTGTTAAGACCCATTTCGATGCTTGTTGCTCTAATACAGTTAAAGTAACAACTTCACCTGATTTTAATTCGTTCATAATGTCTTCCTTTCTTTTACCATCAATTTCGCAAATATATAAGCTCCGCATACAATCATCACTTAACGCGGGTATCACACAACGAAACGTAGAGATCGTCTCAAAATGCTGCTTACATCCTTATGAATAAGCTATTCCCTCTATAGATTGTGTTGTGTTCTAGATGCTTCTAGTTTTTTTGCGATATCTGGATTTTCTTCCATTACCTGCACAAGATCTGCAATACGATCAATTGAATTCCAACTCAAATGATGCTCAATTCCTTCTACATCATTGTAAATACGCTCTTCATCTACACCAATGATTCGCAAAAATTGCTCTAGCAGTTCATGTCGCTGCACAAGACGTTTTCCAAGTTTTTCTCCTCTTGGCGTCAATGTAAGCCCACGATATTTTTCATAAACTAAATAACCATCTTTATCTAATTTTTGAACCATCTTAGTAACAGAAGAAGGAAGAACAGATAATGCTTCAGCAATGTCAGACACACGAGCATATCCTTTATTAGCAATCAATAAATATATTTGTTCGATATGGTCCTCCATACTAGGTGTTGGCATATCTAATTCCCTCTCTTTCCTATTCTTACTCTTTAGTTTACTACAAGCTTGCCTTAAAAGTTAACTGAAAATACATAACCAAGATAAACACTTCCTTGAAACATAAATAGAGCCTACTTCAATGTAGAAGTGGGCTCTATCTAATGTCGAGGATGCTTATTTACCACATGTAATGCACGAATAATTTCTCTGTTAATCAGTTCAATATTCTCAGGTGTATTCATGGCTTTAAATGCTTCATCTCGCTCTTCCTTAGATGTAACATACTTACTAGGCAATGCATTTAATGCATATGCCACTGTTTGAAATTCACAGATTTGACATTTACAAAATGTTTGGTATTCTGGTCCTCGCAGTAGAAAACTTACTAAACCACGCACAATTTCCTCTGTAACATTTACTAAAATAGGTTCTGACATATAAAACTTTCGCCTCATTTATAATGTATTGTTACATTTTTACACAATTAATAATAGCGTGAAATTTAGCCCTTTTCAAGAATCGCTAGTAGCATCTATACAACAATTATAAATATACATTGCAACGATTATTTACCTACAAAATTACACCAATCACGTCATTATACCTATTATTTCTTTTGTTTTATAAGCCTTAAAGAATTAAAGACAACGAGTAATGTTGCGCCCATATCGGCAAAAATGGCAATCCATAATGTTAACCATCCTGGAATCACGAGCAATAAGGCAATTAATTTTAAGGCTAGTGCAAAAATAATATTTTCTTTAATAATTCGTAATGTTTTTCTGCTTAATGCCATTGTATAAGGTAGTTTTGTTAAATCATCGCCCATTAATGCAATATCAGCTGTCTCCAACGCTGCATCTGTACCCGCACCACCCATAGCGATACCTACATTGGCGGAAGCTAATGCTGGCGCATCATTAACACCATCCCCGACCATCGCAACTGCTCCGTACTGCGTGCGTAAGTCTTTAATAGCAGATAATTTTTCGGCGGGCAGTAAGCCTGCTCGCACATCACTCATACTTAAAGTAGTGGCAATTGCTTCGGCAGTTGATTTTGCATCACCCGTTAGCATCACAGTATGTTTCACCTTTAAAGCACTTAACTTTTGCAGTACTTCTTTACTCTCAGTACGTAATTGATCGGCAATTGCTATGATGCCAATAAAGAGCCCATCTCGAACAGCCGCTACTACGGTCTTACCCTGTTTTTGCAGTTTTTGAACCTGTTCTTTCATTATTTCATCAACTGGAGCTAATGTTGTAATCCAATTCATACTACCGACATAAACCTTTTGACCATCCACTGCTGCATAAGCACCCTTACCTGTTACGGATTGAAAATCTGTAGGTATAAGCTCTGGTAGTTGTTTGTCATGTAATGCCTTTAAAATAGCTTTAGCTAATGGATGTTGCGATTGTTTTTCAACAGCAGCCACCAGTTGTAATACATCTTCCTCTAGCATTTCCGTAGGAGTGTAAATATCTGTTACGGCAGGTGTGCCCTTTGTTAAGGTACCTGTTTTATCAAAGGCAATAGCATCTATATGGCCTAGTTGCTCTAAATGAATACCACCTTTTATTAGAACGCCTTGTCTTGCAGCATTCCCAATAGCGGTTACGATTGCTACTGGAGTAGAAACAACAAGCGCACAAGGACAACCAACCACAAGCACTGCTAATCCTTGGTAAATCCAGTGTTGCCAATCCCCTACAAATAAAGGTGGCATAATCGCTACAAGTAACGCTACAAGCATAATGATTGGTGTATAGTATTTCGCAAAACGATCGACAAATTGTTGCGAAGGTGCCTTTTCAGCTTGCGCTTCTTCTACTAAATGAATTATTTTCGCAATCGTTGTATCCTCTACACGTTTCGTTACACGTACTTCTAATGCACCTTCTTCATTTAACGTTCCCGCAAAAACCTCGTCACCTACTGATTTATTGACTGGAATCGATTCTCCTGTAATAGCAGCCTGATTGACTGCTGACAGCCCAGCGAGCACAATACCATCCATTGCGATTTTTTGACCTGGTTTCACGACTAAAATATCGCCAATTTCAATCTGGTCGGTTGCTAATTCCATCTCATGGTAATGCTCGCCATGCGCTCGTTTAATCGTGGCAGTTGGCGGAGCAATATCCATCAATTGACGAATTGATTGCCGTGCCTTATCCATTGAATACGCTTCAAGTGCTTCACTAACTGCAAATAAAAAGACAACAACAGCCGCTTCTTCCCACTCCCCAATAATCGCAGCACCAATTATTGCTATAGTCATAAGCGTCTTCATATCAAACTCAAATCGTGCAAGATTGCGTAAGCCTGTTTTAAATATCTTTACGCCTCCAACAAAAATCGCAATGATAAACATAGCAATTGTCAACAAGTCTTCTTCTCCACGAACAGAAGATAATAGATAGCCAACTATAACGAATAGCAGGGATACGCTAGCTAATATGTTCTCGGTCTTCTTATAAAAAGGAATTGTTGCTTCACTTGCTTTAGCCGTAGATTGTGAAACTTTAATGCCGTCAAATGCTCCTGCTTCTTCAATTTGATCGACGCTAACTGCTCCTACAATCGTGATTTTGGAAGCTCCAAAATTGACTTGTGCATCTTGTACGTCAGGTATCGCTTTTACATTTTTTTCGAATTTAGCTGCACAACTAGCACAGGACAAGTTTTGCAATCGGTATTCTTGCTTAATCGGTGTTACTGCCATTAGTAATCCCTTCTTTCGCATGTTCATAAGCAATCGTTACAATTTGGTATACGTGTTCGTCAGCTAAAGCGTAATACATTTGCTTTCCCTTACGATGCGATTTCGCTAAACTATGATCTTTTAAATAACGTAAATGGTGTGATGCAGTCGCTACAGATGACCCAATTATTGTCGCCACATCACAAACACATAATTCATTCTCTACAGTTAAGGCATACGCTATTTTAAGTCTTGTTTCATCAGATAATGCCTTTAAAAATTTCGCTACACCTGATAAATCAGGCATTTGCTGTTGAACCCTTGTCACCGCTTGCTCATTAACATGCGTCACTTCACAGACTTCTTTTGCCATTTCCTCACCTCATTCAAATACTCGTTTGATTGTTTTAAATATAGCATGTTATTCCATCATATTCAAATGGGCATTTGAATGTATATGATTACTATCACGAAAATAGCATTTGATTATATTTTGAATTATTCGAATTATTTGAGTGACTGGCACAAAAAAACCAGCGCAAGAAAAGCTTGCGCTGGGTTTTTATTGTGCCTTTAATAATACTGTTTTACCTTTAATCGCTTCCTTGTTAACAAAGGTTTCGTGATAATTTCCATTTGCCCAGTCCATCACCTGATCTTGATACCAGTCCGATTTCACATGACCGCTTTGACCCGGTCCGACAATATGGAAAGCTGAGTTCAAATTACCGACATCCGCAACAAAACGCCACGACGCTCCATGATTAACATTGCCAGCTAAATCATTATCAGCAGCCTGCACCGTCACCTTCGAGCCACCAATTGGCACCTTCTTCGCATTAAAGTATGCGGCAAATATCGGTGAAGCACTACCTAATGTGTGATCAAACGTTAATTGGTGAAAGTCACCCCATTGCCACTTCGACACATTTTTTCCGAACTGTCCCTCAATTTTTCCAACAGTACGCTCAAACGCCTCAAAGACTGTGGCATCAACACCACCTTGCTCTTCTATCCAAATACTTTTCTCACCTGCGTATGCTTTACGCAGAAATTGATCCGTAATATTGAATTTCCCGTACATCATGTTATACATATCCTCTGGCATCTGTTCCTTAAACAATACCTCTTGTATTTGTACCATTAACGTATGAAAGACTAACGGGGCTCCCAACTCTTTTGCATCCACCATATTCCAATCTTCTAATAACGCCATGATCTCTGCATATTTTTTATCCTTATCCATCGTTTTGATGGATGCTAATAAATTCGGTAAAAATTCGCGAGCATATAAATTATGTTGATCCATTTGTAAGTTCATCATATCTTTAACCGTTAATGAATCATTGGCCTCAAGCACTTCCTTAATTCGTTCAAAGCGATATGGCTGCGCCCAAAAATCCGTAATATGATACGGATATTCCTCACCAATCACCTCATTATTAGCAGTAGCAATAAAGCCCTCCTCTGGATTAACAACAGTCGGTAACTCATCCCACGGAATAAAGCCTTCCCAACCATAGTCACTTGAATCACCCGGCACAGGTAATTGTCCATCCCCTTGCTTTCTCAATGGAATTTGCCCATTAGCTTTATAAGCGATTGTGCCATCCTTAGATGCAAAAACAAAATTTTGAGCAGGTGCTTTAAAATCTTCTAATGCTTGCTCAAACTCATGCCAAGAGGAAGACTTATTAAAACCGAGCACTGCTCGTAATTCAGCGGTTGGTTGTAGAGCTGTCCACTGCATTGAAAACTGGGCAGAAGGCTCCGTTTCTTTAAATACTAGGTCTGTCATAATCGGGCCATGCCGTGTAACAAGGACTTCAAAATCTACCGTTTCGCCATCCTTTACCTTTATCGGTTCTTTGCGCACCTCAGCTTGTTCCCACTCACCGTCATAACGGAATTGTGTTGGATTATCTGGATTTGGAATTTCAATATATAAATCTTGTACATCAGGGCCTACATTCGTTACACCCCATGCAATTTCATCGTTATGACCTAAAATAATTCCTGGAATGCCTGCAAATATAACACCGCTTACATTTTGCTCTGGCGATTGTAAATGCATTTGATACCAAATAGATGGTGTACTTAACCCCAAATGCGGATCATCCGCTAGTATTGGCTTACCTGATTTCGTTTTATCGCCAGATACAACCCAGTTATTACTGCCATTAAATTCATTTGGCAATAATGCAGGATTAAATTGCCCTGCCACTGAAACAGGATTTTCTTTATTTGCTTCTATAATCGATGAAGCATTTTCAGGATACGTAATAAATAACTCCTTCGCCTTTTCTTCATCGAAGTTTTGTAAAGCCCAATGTCGGAAGGCGAGTGTATTCCAATTGCCCCCTAAATCGTATGCCATATATTTTCCGATGGTTAAAGAGTCTACAACCGACCATTCTTCTGGCTCGTAACCTAGTAACGCAAATTCATAACTTAACGTATTCGTGCTCTTTGCCTGTTCAATAAAGGTGTTCACTCCCTCTGCAAACCATTCAAGCACTTGCTTGCTTTCGGCATCATACGCTGCCAATGATTTTTCAGCCGCATTTCGTAAACTAAAGGTACGGAAATGCTTATCTGTATTAATCGTTGCCTCACCAATAATTTCTGACAGGCGGCCACTTGCCTGCCTACGTGCTAAATCCATTTGAAACAGCCGATCCTGCGCCTGTACATAGCCTTGAGCACGATATAAATCTGCATCTGTCTCGGCAAATATATGTGGAACTCCTTTGTCATCCCTTGTCACCGTCACATCTTCATCAAGCATGTTAACAGTGAGCTCTCCATCAATAATCGGTTTTGACTTATTCATAAACCACGTAAAGACAATGAAAGATGTTATGGCGACTACTGCCAACACACTAGCGATTATCATTAACCACTTTTTCCACTTAAACTTTCTCACCTTACAACCCCCTCTTATGCAATATATTCTTTATTTGCCGTATCAAATACTTTCCTCCCATCTGAATAACCTCATTTTTCAGCGAATTTTGCTGTATTACACATCTTTTTTCTACATACGATTACAAAGGAATCTTTTGGGCAACAGTAAAAAACCGTATGTCTTTTTAGACATACGGTGTCAGGCACACAAACAATTAAATAGTTAGTTGAAGCTCGATTGGACAATGATCACTACCCATTATATGCGGATGCATAGTAGCTACTTCAATTTGGTCCTTTAAACGCGCTGATACAATAAAATAGTCAATGCGCCATCCGATATTTCGTTCACGGACTTTATTCATATAAGACCACCAAGTATAATGATCAGTCACTTCAGGATGCTTATAACGGAAAGAATCAACAAAGCCACTTGCTAATAACTCAGACATTTTAGCACGTTCCTCATATGTAAATCCTGAATTGCCCATATTCGATTTGGCATTTTTCAAATCAATCTCAGCATGGGCGACATTTAAATCACCGCCATAAATAATTGGCTTTTTGGCATCAAGTTCTTTTAAATACAGCGCTAATCGTTCCTCCCATTCTAGTCGCAGCGGTAATCTTGCTAAGTCGCGTTGAGCATTTGGTGTATAAACATTTACTACATAAAAGTTGTCATACTCCAATGTAATAATTCGCCCCTCATCCTGCGATTCATCCTCCCCCACACCGTAGTGCACAGCAAGCGGTGTATGCTTTGTAAAAATCGCTGTACCTGAATAGCCTTTCTTTTGCGCGTAATTCCAATATTGCTCATATCCTTCGAGTGCTAGTTCAACCTGCCCTGCTTGGCATTTTGTTTCTTGAATACAGAAAAAATCCGCATCCATACTATTAAAAAAATCTAAAAAACCTTTCCCTAAACAAGCACGTATACCATTAACATTCCACGAAATAAATTTCATTTGTTCACACTCCTCAAAAAAACGCCCTTCGCCATTAGCGAAGAGCGACATTTTTTTATAAGTCGTCACCGACAATTTTCACTTCTGTTTCTAAATCAATACCGAACTTTTCTTTTACCACTCGTTGAACCATTTCAATCGTTGCGATATAGTCAGAAGCTGTAGCATTTCCTTTATTAACAATGAAGCCGGCATGTTTTGTGGACACTTCTGCATCACCGACCCCTTTACCTTGTAGACCACTATCCTGAATAAGCTTGCCTGCAAAGTGTCCTGGCGGGCGTTTAAAAACACTGCCTGCAGAAGGGTACTCTAATGGTTGCTTTGATTCACGCTGAAACGTTAAATCGGCAATCTTAGCATCAATTTCTTCCTGTACACCTTGAGCTAGTTGGAACTCTGAAGACAGTACATAATAACCTTTTTTGGCAATGCTACTTTGACGGTAACCTAATTCAAGCTCTTCTTTTGATAGTATTAAAATATCTCCCTCTTTAGTTAGTACTTTAGAAGAAATAATAATATCCTTTATTTCGCCACCATAAGCGCCTGCATTCATCGCCATCGCTCCACCAATCGAGCCAGGGATGCCACAAGCAAATTCAAAACCTGTTAGAGATGAAGCAGCTGCTAGCTTTGACACATCTTTAATAAGTGCGCCGCTTTGGGCATAAACATGATCACCGGTAATTTGAATTTTATCTAAATGTGAAAATGTCACAACAATCCCACGCATGCCTCCATCTCGGACAACCATGTTGGATCCATTTCCTAACATCAATAATGGAATATTATTTATATGTGCATAGCGAATAACTGCAATTGCTTCTTCCTCTGTTTCAGGGAGAACAAAAACATCCGCTTTACCACCTAATTTTGTCATTGTATATTGTTGTAATGATTCATCTAGCTTAATATTGGCTGGATTTATGTTTTGTGCTAAATCCACAGCCCATTGTTCTTTTGTCATGAGAGCTAATTCCTTTCTACCGTCCTTCTTACTCTACACTAGTATGGATTTAGAACCTCGATTTGACAAGTAAAATGAAGGGTATTTTTTGCGCATTTTCGGGCAGCATCATGTCCTAGTTAGTTATACGCTGCACAAATCAGTATATCCAGAACCTTCTAGCTACCCGATTACTTCAATAAAATCATCTACGAAAGATATGACTTTCATAGGATGGGGCTTCATCTTATGACACTTTCACACTGATATCACTGCACAAAAATTAACTTCGCAAATATTCTTGCCATTACTATAGCCAGTTAGTTGCCCATGACTCAATATTTCGAATAGCACCTTCTAATGCTCGGCCTTTTTCTGTTAAAGAATATTCTACACGTACAGGCACCTCTGAATATACTTTTCGTTCAACAAGCCCCTCTTTTTCAAGTTCCTTTAAACGTTCAGATAATAAACGACCACTTACAGGCAATGCCGATTCAATCTCATTAAAGCGCTGTGATCCGTCTAATAATTGATATAAAATTAGCCCAGTCCAGCGTTTTCCGATTAAATCCATTGCCTTAGCTAAACGAGGACATAAAGTTGTCTCATTCATATTTTTTCACCTCTTATGTATTCTATTGTAACGATTAATTTAGCAAAAGTAAATTTAAAGTAACTTATTTACTTGACGTAACATGTTTACTATTTTATATTTAATTACAAAAAGTAACTTAAAAATGGAGGATTTATTGACAATGACCTATAAAATTGATGCACAATTAGAGTTAGAGCATTTACATTTACTTGTACAGTCATTAGAGACAATGACTAATTTCTATAAAAAACTAGGGCTTCAAGTACTTCAAAGCACGCCAACACAAGTGACATTTTCTATTCCAGGCAATACAAAACCTATTTTAGTATTGTCAACAGAAGAAGGGGTGAAGATTCGTCCACCTCGTACGACTGGTCTATTCCACTTTGCTATTTTAGTTCCTTCTCGAGAAGACTTAGCTTATGTGATTGGCAACTTGTTGAATACAGGTATACCTATAACAGGGGCTGGTGATCATATTTATTCAGAAGCATTTTACTTAAATGATCCAGAAGGTAACGGTATAGAAATCTATCATGATCGCCCTCGTGCTGAATGGCTAAATGATGGTCATGGTGGACTTATAACCGGAACAGAGGCTGTTGATATAGAAGGTGTGATGGCATTATATGACCGTCAGCGTCCTTGGACAGGTTTCCCTAAAGGAACTGTATTAGGTCATATGCATTTAAATGTGAGCAATATTAATGACGCAACAACTTACTTCTATATAGATGCACTTGGTTTTGATATTATGACTAACTTCCATGATAGCGCACTGTTCATGTCTGCTGGAGGTTACCACCATCATATCGCGGTAAACATCTGGCAAGGTGTCGGTGCACCAATACCAGCAAATAAAACAACGGGTTTACTTAGCTATACATTATCTCTTTCTTCACAAGTTGAATTACAGAAGCTACTGGCTAATTTGAATGACAAACAAATCCCCTATACATTTGAAAATGAACAGTTAGTAGTTGTAGATAACAATGAAGATGCAATGATTTTCTACGTTCGTTAATGATTTCAAATTATAATAAAACGAAAGATTTTCATTAAAAGTCATATCTTTATTAGGAAAATTGGCATCATATTGCGATTTATTATAGAAGTACCCTAATGAATTAAATACTTCTCGTATGGATGTATCACGTGTATTTAAAAGTTTCCTAAGCTCTTTTAACGACTTTTTACTTGCAATAAGCTCAGAAATATGGCCGTTTTTTTGTAAGCTCTAACATACTATTCACTCTCCTAATAGTTGATAATATATTAGTTAACTAATAATACTATTACTTTTCTCCGTGAAATGCACCCATTTCACGAAAAAAAAGAGTAGCGCTTTTTATATAATGATTCGTCAAAAACTAAAAGCTAGCTTGTACAAAACGTATTTGATGGTGAAACATTGGATAAGCGTTAGGAAAATCAATAAAAGTTGATGATTGGAGAGAATGTAGATGGAGAATAATACACTTTCGGGATTTCATATCAGAGGCATTGAAATTATATCCAAAGAAATATACGTGGCATATCCCCTAAACATTTACGTGAATTAAATATTTAACCTGGTGATATTGTTGTTGTTGGAAAAGTAAAGTTACCCTTTTTAGTAGCAGAAGTTTTTCGGGAAGAATTAAAAGACACAGGAAAACGATATAAAAGAATTATAGGGGTTTTGGAAAAAGCGCCAGTAAAAAATTAAGTAAATAAAAAAAGATTGAGAGTAGCAAAAGCCGTTCTCTTTTTGTTTTGATAGGGGTTCATTTCTTATGTAAACAAAGTCGAAAAAATTGACTTTGTCTACTTCTTTGGTTTGAATCAAATATACAGCCATTGAACGGTCATTTTAAAAACTCTTTAATATCCGTGTTTCTTGAGGTGTTTTACATTAAGAAATGCTTTTAAGCATATAAAAGAGTGTCAGACCTTACTCATTTTCTACTTGAAAATTAGTTTGTCGACACTCTAGTAAATATTATTTTCGAAACATGATAGCAACAGCTAATGAAGATAAACCTACTACAATAGCTATTGGAATCGAACGAGCGGCTAATGCATCTGCTATATAATTTGATTGAATAACAATTATAAAACTGATCGATGAAATTATGAGTATAGTAAGCAAAAACCATTTAACGATCTGTTGAATCACTTTAAGAACCTACTTTCTATCAACTGAATAATGTTTTATAGCTGGTTTTCCTACACTACCGTAGTATGTTTTAGTCCATAACACACCATCCCAATTGGATCTGCGTTCTTGTACAATTTTTACTCTATGTGTGTGTCTTCCTTGCTTATAGTAAAAATCTCTACTAGAATAACCTGCGTTAGGACCCGATAAAACAACTTTTTCAGTTATTTTTTTGCTGCCCGATGCACTGAAACCGAAAGAAGATTTAACTGTTGGTAAAGCCTTACTCGGAATATCACTACTAAATGTGCCTGAAATAGTAGCTGATACCTCTATTGAACTTTCATAAGACATACCTCTTGCAACACTCATAATAAAATATGGTCTTGATAACCAAGACCAGCTTTGAGTTATACCCTGATCATAAACTAAATACGTGTCATATTCCCTATAATTGTCGAGTTTTTTGATTTCATCTAAGTTCTCTTCTATGTAGTATCCAATTAATACTTCGTAAACTCCATCATAGTTTTCTGTTACGGGTTCCGAAAGTTCAATATAGTTATAACCATCTAGAGTGCTTCCTGTCAGAAACTCAATTTCATTATCTGGAATTTTGTTATCCATGAAATTTGTTTCTGCTTTAGCAATATTAAGTGATCCAAATACAGTGAATATCAAAGTTGTCGCAATAATTAAAGACCAAATCTTTCTCATCATTACTACCTCCCTTTTTATTGAATCTCCTTTTTTAAAAAGGTAACATGAGAATATTAAAAAAGTAATAATATTTTGTAAAGATTTTGTTACAGAATATTAGTAGAAAACACTATTTGTAGGTAATAATTGATACATAATCACTTCTAATCACGCGTGAGACACCTCTACATTCGACGTTGATATAACAGCGTTTTGAGCCAAATTCTGATGTTTACTTAGATGTTTAAAGTCCTTTTTAGATTGCCATTTCATACGCAGTTAGACGGTAAATACTACTTAAAATACTTTCAAAATTAGCATGCTGCACATCAATGACACGACAACCACTATTCGTTTTCCTTAAATTATTTCCTTAATTTTTTTCATAGTCTTCGGTACATTTGCCTTCGTTATACTTAACGGCATTAGACAATGGGCAAAAATAATAATTCACCTAAATTAACAGTACCATCCAAAATTGTTACAAAAAGGTCAGACACACGGGGCGGTTCAGGTAATACTAGTGCTCACACCTCCTACTATGTAACTTTTGAAGTTCAAAGTGGGGAACGTTTAGAGTTAAAGCTCGATGGTCGGAACTATGGACAGCTAGCTGAACATGACTTTGGCATACTACCGTTCCAAGGTACTCGCTTCAAAGCATTTGAACGCCAAAAAAGGGAGAGCTACGATGATTCATCGTGCTCTCCTTTTGATATGCAGCATTATTTTTTAAAATATTTACCGGAACCGCCTTCTGTATCACCAAGATCGTCAATATTGCTATGAAAGGAGCACCAGCAGATAGGATTGGTATGTTTTCATCTGAAGTCCCTTTTTGGATTGACTACCGCCTGTTTCCTTCTGTCCATAATCTGTTGTTCCACTATTTTAAGATAACGATAGTGCCGTTACTCCACTTATACTCCAAATAATTATTATAAATGAGATTGTTAAAAAAATTTGTTCTTTCGAAATATCTGTTTGACCTTTACTAAGTTTCTTTAAAAGGTTAACAAGGCTCAAACAAAATATCATTCCATAAATCGGCATTAAATAAATAGAATTGAAGAAAAAAAGGCAAGAAGTAATTCCATAATTATAGACCTCCTACAAATAGTGTTTTCTACTAAATTCTACAATAAAAATCTGTATAAAATATCAATTTTTCGATATTCTTATAGTAAATTATCAAAAAAGGAGGCTAAAATATGCTAAATAAGAACACTTTATTTTGATCTATTCTTACACTCTTAGTATTCTTGAGTTTATCTTTTTTAAATGTTGCAGCTAAATCTGAGGACCCCCCTTTAACAAACGAAGACAAGAAGTATTTATACGAGGTTTTAAAAAAGAACACTTCACTAAACAGGAAAATGCCAAAATGCTTTTCAATCAGCATTTTGGCATTTTTTAATAACCACTATAATAAATTACTTACGCAGTTACAGTTTGTAGAGATTTTGCTACTTTTTTAACTGCTTCTAGGCCGTTTGCAATAATCTCTTCTGCTTTATCTTGTGAAGCATTATGACCTTCAATAATAACTTCTTCAATAATTTCCATACCGAATACGCCACCTACTACATTTTTAATGTAGTTTACAGACATTTCCATAGGTTGTGCTTCTGGTGCAGAATAGTAACCACCGCGAGCATTTAAGATTACAGCTTTTTTATCAGTCATTAGGCTAACTAATTGACCGTTTTCATCATATTTAAACGTGAAACCAGCTTGATATACATAGTCAATGAAAGTTTGTAATGTCGCTGGAATTGTTAAGTTCCATAATGGGAAAGCAAATACAACTACATCTGCTGCAGTTAGTGCATCCATCGCTTTTTGTTTTGCAGCTAAAAGACGAGATTCAATGTCAGATAATTCTTCACCGTTTTGAACTTTACCGAATGCATTGAAAAGATCTTGACCGAAGTATGGCATATCTTCAGCAAATACATCGAATGTTGTTACGTTTACATTTTGTACGTTTTCCATGAAAGTGTCGTACATTTTTGTTGAAATTCCGTCTGGGCGGTTGTTAGCTTTTACTACTAATACGTTCATTATATAATTTCTCCCTTGAGTTTCCTAAATTAATATCTCGAATTCAAGATATATCCTTATAATAAAAAAATTCCGATAAAAAGTCAACGTTAGGAGCCTCAGACTTTTGACTGAATCATTGTGAGTAAAATGCACAAACGCAATTACGCCTAGGCGTAATTGCGTCCAATTTTTTCGAACTTGCTCGAATCGCTCCTCTTTCAAATCTGAAACATCAGCCTGAGCCCTTTAACTAGGTTGTGTCAATTCAACATTTATAAAGGTTACAGAAGCAAGTTAGATCTGACAACTATCATCTGTACAAACGCCTGCATCTCCAGAGCCTTCCATCTTTAACCCTGGTTGTAAGCCTTCTTCCTCCGCTACTTTACGCAAAGTATTTTCAAACACCTCTTGCGGTTGTGCTCCTGAAATACCGTATTTACGATTTAGCACAAAGAATGGAACACCTCGTACACCAAGCTGAAGCCCTTCCTGTATATCTACTTCCACATCACCTTTAAATTCATCACTAGCAAGAACCTTTTCAATATCCTCACGCTTGAAACCAACTTGTTCTGCGATTGCCACTAATACCTCATCATGACTAATGCGCTTTCCATCGATAAAATAGCCATGTAACAGCGCTTCAACTAATTCACTAGCGTCACCCTGTTGTTCAGCCCATTTCACAAGTCGATGTGCTTTTAATGTGTTTTCTGCCATCATCTGATCAAAATTATAATGTAAGCCTACTTCTTTTGCGCGAGCTGCCACACCTTGTGTCATTTCTTTCGCTTTTTCTAATGTCATACTATATTTCTGAGACAAAGATTCGTAGATAGACTCATTCGTATCCGCTGGTGTTGTCGGGTCAAGTTGATAGCTTTTATAAACAAGCTCCACTTGGCCCTCAAACCCTGTATCCTGAATTGCCTTTTCCAATTGTTTTTTGCCAATGTAGCAAAAAGGACAAACATAATCTGACCAAATTTCGATTTTCATAAAAAACACGCTCCTTTTGCTACATTGTAACGACACATGCTCTCTTCGAGCAATTTTTATGCTTCATTGCATAAATTTTCAAAGCTATCTCCATACTGAACGTAAAAACACTGTGAGGGTTATGTATGACACAATCTCTTTGGCTTGCAACAACCGACTCGGTTTCCTTGCCATCTTTAACAGCTTCGACTAAATGTGATGTTTGTATTATTGGAGGAGGATTGACTGGACTATATACCGCTTATGTATTAGCAAAAGCAGGTGTCGATGTTGTACTACTAGAGGCCAATTCAAAGCTAAGTCATGGTACGACTGGTCATTCAACAGGTAAACTAACTGCACAGCATGGCTTAGTCTACGCAAATCTTCTCGAAAAGCTTTCTGTAAACGATGCTAGACTCTACTATCATTTAAATCAACATGCTGTAGAGAAAGCATTACAATTCCTTCCTAAAGAGTCCATTCGGCCAGTTGACTCATACCTGTATTGTCAAACAAAAGAAGGCTACTCACAATTATTAAAAGAGTGGAATGCCTATAAAGTATTAAATGTAAAGGCAAAGATTACTTCTGAAACGGAGCTCCCTTTCCCTATTACAAAGGCACTTAGCGTATCACAGCAAGCTCAAATAAACCCTGTAATTGTAAGTAACTTTCTTATAAAAGAGGCATTATCAATGGGCGCGAAACTATATGCAAACACACGTGTCCAGCAATTACGGATAGCACAAAATGACTTACATACCGAAAAAAATATATCGGTTCAATATAATAAGCTTGTTTTGTGCACGCATTACCCAATTGAAGCCTTCAAAGGATTACAACTCCTAAAGCTTTCAAATAACCGATCTTATATGGTTGCTAGTAAAATAACGGAAACGTACCAAGGGCAGTATCTATCAGTTGATTTTCCTTCACGTTCTATTCGAACGACTACTATAAACGATGAGCACTATTTACTTCTCGGTGGGGCTAATCATATCGCAGGTGAAACGACCAATACGAAGCCCTTTTACGATGCTATTCAAAATGAAATGAAAGTACACTTTGGGCAGGAGCCACTTTATAGATGGTCGGCTCAAGATATCGAAACACCCGACATGGTACCTTATGTCGGAAAAATTACGCAGTCCTTACCAAATGTCTTTATCGCAACAGGATATCGCAAATGGGGGATTTCAAATTCATTCGTCGCTGGGGATTTACTGTCTTCACTTATTACAGGTACTGCGAAGAACAACGATGCAAGTACGCTTTATTCGCCTGCACGTACAAAATTTGGTGCGCAGTTTATGCAAATGCTGAAAGTCGGAGGCTTCGTGGCAAAGGAACTGGTCACAGGTTATATTAAAAATGGAAATGCTCCGACTTGTACGCATTTAGGCTGTAAAACAAAGTGGAATGAAGCGGATGAGACATGGGATTGCCCCTGTCATGGCTCCCGTTTTAATGCCCAAGGAGAAGTGTTAGAAGGTCCAGCAGTTCAACCACTAAAACTTGATTAATAAGGCACTAGTTGATGATAGCGTGAACGCACAAAACGCAAGACGCAGACATCATGGCATAGCAAAAAAGTGTTAGATTGATGGCATTCAATCTAACACTTTTTCTATTTGTCTCAACCTCGTTCTTCAGTTTGGACAATACGCTATTTTATTTTAATGCATCCGTTAATACTGGAACGATTTGTTTTTTACGAGATACAACACCTGGTAAAACAACACGGTTGTTTGTCAGCTCTGCACCAAATGCTTTTGCTGCCGCTTCTGCTACTTGTCCAATTGCAACAGCTGTTGAATCATTGTTTAAAATGTCTGTTACAACGAAGAAGAATAGATCTAAACCATTGTCAGCAACATTTTTATTTAAAAGAATTTCTAATTCTTCTTGTCGTCCAAGCACATCGTTAATATCAACAGCATTCACTTGGGCAACGACAGATTTATATTCACCAAACTGGAACTCTTTTGCATCTAAAGATAAAAGATCCTCTAAAGATTTATCTGAAAGGTCAGCGCCTGCTTTTAACATTGCTAGTCCATAGTCCGAAGCATCAACACCTGCGATTTTTGCAAGTTCCTCCGCAGCTTTGACATCCTGTTGTGTACAAGTTGGTGATTTGAACAGTAATGTGTCAGAAATAATAGCTGATAACATTAACCCTGCAATATTTGCTGGTATTACAACATCATTTTCTTTAAAGATTTTATTTAAAATAGTCGCTGTACAACCAACTGGTTCAGCACGGTAATACAATGGGTCAGCTGTTTGGAAGTTTGCAATACGATGGTGATCAATTACCTCTGTAATTTGTACTTCCTCAATGCCATCAGCCGATTGTTGGAATTCATTATGGTCTACAAGGATAACCTTTTCCGCTTCCCCTACTACAGAAGAAATAACACGCGGTGCCTCAAAGCCAAATTTGTCTAGTGCATATTTTGTTTCATTATTTAATTCGCCAAGACGTACTGCTTCAGCCTCTACTCCTATTTGTTGCTTTAAATATGCGTATACAATTGCAGATGTAATTGTATCTGTATCAGGATTTTTATGTCCGAAAACTAAAACTTTGCTCATTAATACTTTTCCTCCTAAATGACTTCTACATTTTCATTTATTTTAACATAATTTATGAAAGAACATGATATAAAGTAAAACTTTCATCATACGCTCCTTTTGAAAACTATGTTGTTGTTCATTAACGCTACACTATACTATAATAAAAGTATTTCACTCCATTTAATAGTTTATCTATTTTTTACCATGGATTTTTTTTATTTCCTTTGTTAAACATAAATTTCCTTATTTTAGATAGATAGATAGTTGTGATTTTTATACAAGAAACGATAATTTTATGCTATTATCATGTAGTCAAAATTTTTAGGAATTACAGGAATGGGGATTGTGATGACAAAGAAGATGGAAAAAAAGTATATTCCTTTGGCAAGCTATTTTGACGTGGCTTCGCAAAGTGAAATTACTTTATCCTTTAGCGCATTAGAAAACATTATGGGACAAGCCTTACCCAATGCTGCTTATTTAAATAAGAGCTGGTGGAAAAAAACAAAGCCTCCTCTTACGCATTTTTTATCTTGGACAAATGCAGGTTATTATGTCATAGATGTCAAATTAGGCACAAGTGTCACATTTTCTCGCACACAGGAGAAAATATCGACGGATCATATTTCTGAAAATAACGAAAATACTTCTGCGTACATAATCCGAGCGATTGAAGCATCAGATGCTAGAGCATTTATTCTTTTACAAGAAGAAATCCTTCAACAAACTGAATTTTTGTATAATGTTGAAAATGAGTTAGAGCTAACTGTACAACAACTTAGAAAAAACTTAGCTTATTGGAAGCAATTAAAAAACCGCACAATTTTGCTTTGCATTTTAAATGGCACGTTTGCAGGTTATGCAGTAATTCATGGTTATAAGCACTCTAAAGCCAAACATGTTGCCTCAGTCCACTTGGCCGTGAAAGAAGAACACCAACGAAAAGGGATTGGCTCAGCACTTATGAAGGCAGTGGAAGACTGGGCTAACCAAAGAAATATCTCTCGCCTCGAATTATCCGTTATGGAGCATAATGATGCCGCATTACAGCTATTTAAAAAACTAGGCTTTGAACACGAAGGAACTCGCGTTAATGCTATTAAACTGAATGATACATTCAAGGCTGAATATAGTTTAAGTAAAATTTTATAAATTGTTTTTTCAAGGATGTCTAATATTTTAGTTGGACATCTTTTTACTTTTCTAGACCTTAAAACCAAAAACGTATAGATGAGCCTATTACTCCATCTATACGCTATACTTGATTAAAATACTTGCTTTTCTCTTGCTACATCTAAAAATAATAAGTTATTTTCTACTTGTTCATATGATTGTTGATATTGAGTGTATCGCTCTTTATCATGACTAACCATTTCCTCAATAAGAGCATGCATAAATGAAAATAGAACAGGTACCATATCTAAAGAGGATTGATTTTTTAAACCTAATGCAAATAGGGCACTTGCATAGTCTCTTATTGGCGACAACGCCGATCCGGTAATAGCAATAATTTTCACTTTTTTCATTTTCGCTATTTCAACAATCGTTTTCACATCATTGGAATGTTTATCACATGAAAAAACAATTAACGTAGTACGTTCGCTCATGCTGTTGATTTGTTGAACGAGATCATCTGAATCTGTACGTAGTTGCTTTACATTTGGTCGTAAAGTTTTCAACGTATACGATAACCAATTAGCAATAGAGGCTGCTTGTCTTGTACCTAAAATATAAACTGTATCTGCTTCATGCATCCATTTAGAGCTTTTTTGAAGCACCTTATCGTTCACAAGATGTATTGTATCTTGTATGTTTTGCATATCACGTTGCATGATTTTAGCAAAGCTTGAAGTTCTTTGCTTGCTCGCCGTATGTGCTGGTTGAAGAGGAACACTTTCATGTTGTGAGTTTAAATAACTTCTAATCTCTTCTTGTAGCTCCACATAACCTGACAAATCCATCGCATAACAAAAACGAATAACGGTTGATTCACTAACATTTGCCTGTCTACCTACTTCAGCTGCCCCATTAGCAATAACAACCGTTGGATTACTCATAACAAATTGCGCAACTTTACGTTGTCCTTTTGACAGTCTTACAAATCTTTTCTTTATATTTTCATTTATACTCATTCCTAACAACCTTTCTTTCAAAGAAATTATCACGAATGGAGATTATTCCCTACTGACTCTAAATTCGATTAAAAATACAGTATCATGATTGCAATTTGAATACAATGACTTTTCAGAAAAATCTTTAATGTATTAACACACTAACGCACTAGTTCATAATAAAATGACATAAAATCTCTATATTTATCATATCCAAAGTATCTTTATCAACTTAGTAGTTGGATAACAAGTAATCTACGAATTGAAATTTTAACATATTTTAGAAAAAAGTGCATAAAAATAAATAAAACATAATTTTTATGTATTTAATAAAGCAGATTTCAAAAAAGTCTTGGATTCAAATTGAACCCAAGACTTTCCTTATGTTTACTATTCCAGTTCCATTTGTTTCGTTTCTGTGCCTAAAAATATGACACCAATAACCCCTATAATGATAGCACCACAAAAAATTGCAAAAATAAAACCGATATCATAGCCTGCTGTTAGTAATGATCCTACCAATAATGGACCAAAAATACCGCCAATTCGTCCAACTGCGGCAGCCATTCCTGCACCTGTACCCCGAATAACGGCTGGGTACTGTTCTGGTGTATAAGCATAGAGTGCACCCCACGCGCCTAAATTAAAGAATGATAATAGCATCCCAGATGTTAATAGCACCGCCATTGTTTCTGCATTACCAAAAATGAAAGCACTTACAGCGGTTCCAATTAAATAGGAAACAAGTACAAATTTGCGTCCAAATTTTTCAATAAACCATGCCGCTGTAAAGTAACCCGGAAGCTGAGCTAAAGTCATAATCAACACATACTTAAAGCTAGTAATCATATCAAAACCTTTTCCGACCATTACACTCGGTAACCATAAAAACATACCGTAATACGAGAATACTACTGTAAACCATAGCACCCATAGCATAAGTGTCGAACGGGCATATTTTTTCGACCATACATCACGTATGTTGAGAAAAATGCTACGTTTTTTAGATTCAGCCTTCGCAGTAAACTGTGGTGAATCGGGTAAATGCCAACGCAGGTATATAGCGTACACTGCTGGAATTGCTGTTAACAACAAAGCGACACGCCAGCCCCATGTCGGGATAACAAAATAAGAAATCAGTGCGGCAATAAGCCAGCCTGCTGCCCAAAAGCTCTCTAGTAATACCACTACTCTTCCACGTTCCTTTGCCTCCACACTTTCAGAAACAAGAGTAGATGCTACCGGTAGCTCTCCACCGAGCCCCATCCCTACTAAAAAGCGTAATGCCATAAATGCGATTAAAGTTGTTGTAAATGCCGAAATACCACTTGCCACAGAAAATAATATAAGCGTCCACATGAACACTTGCTTACGACCGACTTTATCTGCAAAAATACCAAAGATGAGTGCGCCAACTGCCATTCCTATAGAATTAACACTGCCAATCCAACCCATCTGGCTCTTAGTTAAATCCCAATCTACCGCGAGCGCTGTAATAACGAAAGATAAAATACCGACGTCCATTGCATCAAAGAGCCAGCCAACACCTGCTACACCCAAAAGCTTGTTACGTGATATAGATTGTTCTTGCTTAATTGTTGTCATCTTAACCACCTGTCTTTACACTTGACTTTACATTACGAGTTTACTATACAGTTGTTTCAAGAAAGTGACAAGTAAAATTCAAATGACCGAATTGTTTAGACAATTTATTAATTGCTATTGAAAATAGATGGTCATTTGCGTTAAAATGTCTCTTATACAAAAACAACTGTTCTTTCTATAAGAACAAAAGGAGATCGTTACGTTATGTGGAAAGGCCTTATTGAAGAATATAAACAATTTTTACCCGTAACAGAAAATACACCTGCTCTAACATTAAACGAAGGCAATACGCCTCTTATACATTTAGTTAATCTTTCTAAACAGCTTGGTATTGAGCTGTATGGTAAAATAGAAGGTGCAAATCCAACTGGTTCTTTCAAAGATCGCGGTATGGTATTTGCCGTAGCCAAGGCTATTGAAGACGGTAGTAAATGTGTTATTTGTGCCTCAACAGGCAATACTTCAGCTGCTGCTGCAGCTTATGCAACACGTGCAGGTATCCAATCTATTGTTGTTATTCCTAAAGGGAAAGTAGCCCTTGGTAAATTAGCACAAGCGACAATGTATGGTGCAAAAATTATTGAAATTGATGGTAATTTCGATGATGCATTAAACATCGTGCGTCAAGTGAGTGAAACAACACCTGTAGCACTTGTTAACTCAGTTAACCCATATCGCATTGAAGGGCAAAAAACAGCTTCTTTTGAAATTGTAGATGCTTTAGGATCTGCTCCAGACTATTTATGCATTCCAGTAGGTAACGCAGGAAATATTACAGCTTACTGGAAAGGCTTTAAAGAATATAATGATGTCAAAGCTTCAGGTTTACCAAAAATGTACGGCTTTGAAGCAGAAGGTGCCGCAGCAATTGTAAAAGGTGAACCAATCGCTAACCCAGAAACAGTTGCAACAGCTATCCGTATCGGTAACCCTGCTAGCTGGCAGTATGCTGAAGCAGCACGAGATGAGTCTGGCGGCATTATTGACTCTGTAACAGACGAAGAAATTTTAGCAGCTTATAAGCTAATTGCAGGAACGGAAGGCATTTTTGTTGAGCCTGGTTCAGCTGCATCATTAGCAGGTGTTATTAAATCTGTTGAAAACGGTAAAATTGTCAAAGGCTCAAAAGTCGTGACAGTCTTTACTGGTAACGGCTTAAAAGATCCTGACACGGCAATGAACGTTTCAACAGTAGACGTTGTTGCTCTAAAAAATGATGAAGAAGAAATCCGCAAATATATCGAGGGCGTACTATGAGTAAAAAGTGGCAAATCACCGTTCCTGGGAGCACAGCCAATTTAGGCCCTGGCTTTGATTCTATTGGACTCGGCTTGTCTCTTTACTTGAAATTAGATGTTTCCCTACAGGATAGTTGGGAGATTATACATCTCGATGACAACGGTCCTAGTGAATTTGAGCTTGAGCAACATTTACTATACATTATTGCCAAAAAAATCGCTGATCAGTATAAGAAGAATTTACCTACTTGCCGTGTTGAAATGGCAAGCGAACTTCCTTTAGCTCGTGGTTTGGGCAGTAGTGCAGCCGTTATTGTTGCAGGTATTGAACTAGCCAACCAATTATGCGATTTGAAGTTAACTGTGCAAGACAAGTTAAATCTATCTTCTCAGATTGAAGGGCATCCTGATAATGCTACTGCCTCAGTACTTGGAGGCTTGACTATATCTTCAATGGATGAAAACGGTATTGTAGATACTTTCCATGTCAATGATATCAATGCTTCATTTGTTGTTTATGTCCCTGATGTGGAGTTGAAAACGAGTGAGTCACGCTCGGTCTTACCAAAACAATTTGATCGGGCTTATGCAGTACGTGCTTCTGCAAATGCAAATATGCTAGCTGCATCGTTAATGGTTCGAGATTTTGAACGTGCTGGGCACTATATGGAAGCTGATTTGTTCCATGAACCTTTCCGTTCAACATTAATACCACAATATGCGGAGATTAAAGAAGCTGCAAAAGCAAATGGTGCTTATGGTACAGCATTAAGTGGAGCTGGTCCGACACTAATTTCCATCATCCCTACTGCTATTGCCGAAGGCTTTGTTGCAACAATGCAAGCAAAATTCCCAGAACATCATATTATTCTAACGAAGGCCGATGAGCATGGTGTACAAGTAATATAAATTTACAACGTCTACTTCAAAGTAGGCGTTTTTTCTTGAAGGAGGCTGTAACTTGAAACCAATTATATTTTGCGACTTTGACGGTACTATAACCGAAACAGATAATATCGTCTCACTTATGACGCATTTTGTCCCTGAACAATCTGAAAAAATTGCGAAGGCGATGATGGCCCAAACAATAAGCTTTAAAGACGGCATTACAGCTATGTTTGAACTATTATCGACTAACCAAAAAGATGACATCATTCAATATTTACTGGAGACTGCTGTTATTCGTGAAGGCTTTAGAGAATTCGTTCATTATGCACAGGAACACAATATTCCATTTTATATTGTCAGCGGAGGGGTCGATTTTTTCATACAACCAATGCTTGAAAAGTTTGGTCCATTTTCAGGGGTTTATTGCAATAGTGCTGACTTTTCTGGAGAGCAGATTACTATTGTTTATCCAAATAGCTGCGATGCACAATGTGCAAAGTTTACAACTCAAAGTTGCGGTTGCTGTAAACCAACTGTCATGCGTAAAGTGACACAGCCCGATCATTTCAAAATTGTTATTGGTGACTCTATTTCTGATTTTGAAGCTGCTAAACAAGCGGATTTAGTATTAGCTAGAGAACAGTTACTTGACCACTGTAAAGATTTACAAGTTTCTTATGAGCCATTTAACACTTTTTATGATTGCTTGGAAACAGTTAAAAAATTAATAGAAGTATAAAAAAAGGAATCTAGCCGATATCCATTGACTAGATTCCTTTTTCATTTAATTATGCTAATAATACTAGACTAATAGCCATTACAGCCATTCCTGCAACTAATCCATACATCGATAAATGTGTTTCATCGTAGCGCTGTGCAGCGGGGAGTAGCTCATCTAATGATATAAAGACCATAATTCCGGCAACACCGGCAAATACAATCCCAAACATGACGTCTGTTAAAAAAGGCATTAATAGCAAATATGCTACTAGCGCACCAACAGGCTCTGCTAACCCTGATAAAAAAGATAGTTTAAACGCTTTTCTACGATTGCCTGTAGCAAAAAAAATAGGTACTGATACAGCAATTCCCTCTGGTATATTATGAATGGCTACAGCAATTGCAATAGCAATACCAACATTCGGATCGTTTATTGCGGACATAAACGTCGCAATACCTTCAGGGAAATTATGAATCCCAATGGCAAGAGCAGTGAAAACCCCCATCTTCATCAGATGGTTTTCATCTACCTGTGGTTTTACAGCATTAACATCTTCAACAAGCTTAACCTCATGGGGATTAGTCGATTTTGGAATAAATTTATCAATCAATGCTATAAATAACATTCCGCCAAAGAAACCTGCTATCGTCAACCAATAACCGTTAGTTGTACCTAAAGCATTCGTTAAAGCATCTTTTGCTTTTACGAATATTTCCACAAGTGATACATAGATCATAACACCAGCGGAAAATCCAAGGGCTATCGATAAAAATTTTGTATTTGTGCGTGATGTAAAAAATGCTATTAAGCTCCCTACTCCTGTTGCAAGTCCAGCAAAAAGGGTTAACCCTAAGGCGAATAATATTGATCCTTCCAAGTCCTTCTTCCTTTTCTCTTTTTCTTATTGTACTCATCTTAGCTTAAAAGTTTCCTAGAAGCAATTCTTTTTTACTAGGTAAATATTCTATACAAAAACTTAATAATTTTCTCATATAAAGGAAGTAGTCCCAATAAAGGACTGTCCGCAAAAGCACACGCCATATTACGCTATTCTATTACGTAAAAATCCACTTCACTTCTCATAGGCACGTCATTCGACTAGCACTACTTAAAAAGAGCAGCACCCTTTGAAGGGTACTGCTCACATTAGTACTATTGTTTTATAGTCTTCTTTTTATATAATCGTTTACGTCGCTCATACCAAAGTACACAAATGATAAACCATGTGTAACCGACGCACCAGCCAGCTAGTACATCAGAAGCAAAATGGCGCGCACCTGCTATACGTGATAGACCAATAAGTATTGTCAGTGCAATTGCCCCTACCCAAAGCTGTATTTGACGTGCTTTGCTGTTATTTTCAGATAACAAATAAGCAACGGTAAACAAATACAAAATGCCTGACATAGCATGTCCTGATGGAAAACTAAACGATGTTAATTGATCTTCTATTTCTGGTCGAGGTCGTTGAATCCATTTTTTTAGCAATTGATTCAGTACATTACCTCCTGCAAATGTTAACAAAACAAATAGCATGCCTCGGTAATTTTTTACCCTCCATGCTAAATACACCATTAATATAAGCGCAACGGTAATCACAAAACTCGGCTCACCGATATAATGAAAAGCTTCGATAAACGGATTACCAAATAATATGTCTGCCACTTTTGTATCAAAATTAAAAATTGTCTCACCCTGATATGTTAACCGCAACATAAAAAAAGCGATTAGCGTTACTATTGCTAATGGAAATCCCCATTTTTTTATCAAAATGTCACCTCAAAATACATTCACGAATTGTTTTTTCACATCATACCATAATTACGTGAAATAGAGGAGTATATTCATATATTTCGGCATTTATAGCATCAGTAAACACTTAATATCACGAGCTAGTCGAATAGATGCTTCATCCAATTTATTGAAGTAATTTGAAAGTGCTAATGCAACAATAAATAAAATAGCTATTATAGGTAGTATTTTTCTAAACAACATCAGCACTCTCCAACCCTCTGATATTTCATTCTTCAGACTATTTTAATAATACTGGGTCAAATAACCAATCTTTCGGTCCAAAGTTTTGATCTTTTTCTCCTCTAACTTCTCTAGAAATACGATTATTAATAATTAACTCCCTGAACTTTCTACTAAATAGTGTTTTTCTGTACAGATATCTGCCATCATGACTCCATTCAGAAGAATAAAATACATCACCACTTAAAGTTATTATATCGTTACGATCATAAATATCAGGACCATTAATGACACCGCTTAACCCACATTTGCAAGGTGGTTGTTCAGTAGCAAAATACAGTTTAATTCTTTCAGCGCTACATCCAGGCATTATCTGTGTTGGGATTATTTGATATGCAGGCTGTTTTCCAACTTCTGATCCGCTATGCATTACTTCCAATAGTTCATAGCCCTCAATTTTAGCTTGCTTCATTAGTGCCACTAATTCTTCGGAAGCTACCCAGTACCCACTTACATGGACTAAATGACGATCTTTCATTTGCGAAGTATCAATGACTAATGGTGAGAGTTGCTCTTTTTCCATTAGACCACACTGCTTACAATACGTACTGATAGAAAATAAAGTCCCTTTATCATCTACAAACATCTCTGGGGAATTCCCCGTAGAATTTAAAGTAAATAATGGCGCTTGTTCATACTCGCTCTCCGAAAAATCAAAGTAAAAACGTTCTCCAATAGAGACAATCCCTAATTCATGTTCCAATGATTTATATAATGCTGCCACCTGCTCATACGTCACATCTTCATTTAAAGTAAAAATAGGATTAAAAGATGCCTTCAAATTTCTTTTTCTGATTTCAGGCGCACCTACCAAAATACCATAGCGATTATAAACTTTAATGACTTGATCTTTATTAGATTCATCTATAGAGATTAAATTTTCAAGTTCTACTTTCAAATTATACGCCTACCTTTATTAAAGTTTTATCTTGAATATGCTGTCTAGCTAGTAACATTACAAAAAAATCCACTTTCTACTATATAAACAAATTAGTAATTTATTAATTAATGAACCATACACTTACACTATTACGCACTATGGCAAATAAACTTAACCACGATTAAGTTAAGCGTACCAGTACTTATACCACCATTTCAATGTTGTGTTTACGCCACTTTTTTGGCGGACTTCGCTAGATTTTTTGGCGTGATTTGGCGGTAATACAAAAACACCGCCAAAAAATGGCGGTGTTTAATACACATAATAGGTATTTAGAATTATAAATACAGAAAATTATTCTAAGTATAGGCAATGCCTCTTGGTGCGCACCTAAAATACCCTTTTATAGTAAAATATAGCAATATTTTTATACATTCTACCATATTTTAAAACTAGAGTAAATTCATTCGTTCTGCAAGGTTTACTGCTTCTGTACTTGAATCTACATTGAGTAGGGAAAATAACTGTGTTAAATATCTTTCAGTTGTTCGCTGAGGAATATTTAACTCGATTGCTATTGCTTTATTTGTATGCCCTTTAGCAATCAATCTTAAAATTTTCTTTTCTTTTTCATTTAAATGTATATCGAGCTTTGCATCCTGCAGTTTAAAGCGATTATCAAGAAAATCTAAGAAATTTTTTGGTAACACAATTTCACCATTGGCAATGGCTCGAACTGTCCGTAATATTTGCTCTTTAGATGCTGTCTTCGCTAAAATCCCCTCGATCTTTCTTTCCAAAATGAGTGGATAATAATCCGTAATATCATCCCCTGTATAAAGGATAATCGACGCATCCACCTGAAGAGCTTTAATATTTCGAGCTAAATGGATGCCATTTTCTAAAGGCATATTGATATCAATAAGATAAATATCATATGGCTTGTTTTTAATTTTTGGAATGACAGAAGTTGCATCACTTTCTGTATCCACTAAAATATCTTCATTTTCTTTAAATAGATTTTTTGTTCCCTCTAACACAATTGGGTGATCATCCACTATGAGCATCGTTATCAAGTGTGTCACTTCCTTCTTTTACTGTAATTCTAATAGACATCCCTTTATTAATATGGGTATCCATGTAAAAGTGTCCATTAAAGGCTTTTACACGCTCTTGCATACCACGAATCCCCATCGATTCTGCCACTATAATATCATTTACATTACAGCCTACCCCATCATCCTGATAAATGATTTCAAATCCATTGTCCATTTCCTTAAGATGAATTTCAACTGTTGTCGCATAGGAATGTTTCATAGCATTGTTGAGTAATTCTTGAAATAGACGGTAAATCATTAAGTTCATTCGCTCATCCTCTAGATAGAGGCGATCGATTGTATAGATTAGCAAAAAACTAGCTCTTTCTGTTACTTTTCGAATGAGTTTTTCTAAGGCTGCATTTAGCCCTAGTGTGTCTAATAGCGGGGGTTTCAAATTTTCACAATAAGCTCTTAAATCGTGTAAAGATGTAACCATTTGTTGATGAATCTTTACAAGTTTTTGTTGGATTTCTACTGTATCTTTTGCATTTATTAAGACATCTATTTCTCGAGCAATATGGAGTTGCTCTTGTAAGTTCGTATCATGCAATTCTTGAGCTAATTGATATTTTTCCTCTTCAAACCTTAACCACAGTAGTTTGTTTAGCCAAGGTAATTGACCATCATCTGCTTGCTTCATATGCTTTAGTTCCTCTAACAGTTCTTCCACCATTTTTGTATTTTCTATAAAATTATTTACATATAACAGGAGCAACTCGAGCCATAGTAGCTCTTCTTCTTTTAAATGAATTGAATTATTATGCCCCAATACTAAGGCTCTTTTGTAATGAGCATCTTGATGGAGGAAAGCTAGATAGACTTTGTCAAGTTTCCGTATTTCTCCTAATCTTAAATCTTCCATTAACATAGGATTTATAGGAATCTTTCCCTCAACCATTGAAGTAAATTGATTTGTGTCATAGTCATAGGTTAATACAAATACATGCTCAAGCTCAAGGTGCAGTGAAACCTCTTGTGCAAACCTTTCTAGAAGCTCATCTAATTTAATCGTTTTGCCAATTCTATCTACAGCAATATATAACTGATGTATATAATCACCTTTAGTAGAAAACAATATTTTACGCTTGCGATAATCGACCTTCTCTTTTATGTAGAAAAGAACAACCAACGATAAAAAAGTAAACAATGAAATACCTGATATCACAGTCATCGTTAAAAATTTCCCAGCGATCCAATACAAACCAAAAGCAAACCACAAAGTAAATATTAAAGAGAATATTACATAGTACCGAAGTCTTGTAATGTGATATTCAATATCAAATAATCGTTCCGCTAGTTGAGTAAAAATAAAGCTAAATGGAATCAACAATAAAAATAAAGCACTGATTTCAGCGGAAAGAATATATCGATTAAATAATATAAGTGGAATTGCATAAAGAAACAAGAATGGAAGAAAAGGAATCATTACGCCATTTAACAAAATTTTCAACTGAGGTGATTTATATTTAAAATAGCTTAGCAATAAAATGCCAAGTATAGTAATAAGGAAAATTAAGAAAACAGTTAAAACAATATTTGAAAGGAAATCATGCAAGTCATAATAAATAATACCAATGTAGCCAAATAGCATGGCTATAATCGGTAGTAGATAAAATAATTTAATATTGTTAGAAAGTATCCAATTTGCCTTTAAAAAAATAAAATAATTTCTCAAAAAATGTAAAAACAATACTAAACATAATAGCATACTCCCTCGATTGACGATAATGCCTATACTGTTTAGACTGCCAGATGCGCCGCTACTAAGATAGGCTATAGAGACCGATAGCATAAATAAAATAAGCAATCTTAATAGCGAGGTGTTTTTTGTTTACAATACAAATAAAGGACAATAAAAAATGTTAAAAAATAATAACACGCTGGGATTACCAATACAAAATAAAAGTGGTCAGTAAAATCTAAACTACTTACCTCAACATCGATAATTTGACCATCAGGCTTCAAAATAGTTAACATATTTGCCGCCCTAATAACAAAATCATCTTTGACATAAGGAATAGCGTCGATTGGAACATTATCTATGTTTAAAATAATATCGTTCGCAGAGATTCTTTGCCCAGTCAATAATGGTCCATATGATTTTTCCACTATCCAGTTTCCATTTATTTCTTTTATATCTATACCCAAATAAGGCTTGCTATAAGTAACATATAGTAGGTAGAAACCTAGCAGAATGTAAACACTTATAGCAAGCATAAACCATTTTCGTATAATTATATTTAGTTCCAAATTGTTTGTTGTAGGCATAGTTCTTCTTCGAATGAGTCAAGTATAGCCTGTTGTTCAGTTGCTGAAAAACCAATTAATGCGACTTTCTGTTCTTTTAACAGTGATACTAGTGCAGGGTTTTGTTCTAGATACTGAATTACATTAATCATAAAAATCTCTCCTCATCTCATTAGTTTGATTAGGTATTCTTTACCTACTTTGTTTATAGCAACATTTTCGAGATTATTCAATGCTTTTAGCTTATAGAGGTTCTTCATCGTAATGGCATAGCGTATTGCGCCACCATTTTTCAGCTCATTTTCTATAGCATTTTTATCCAAAAATGTAACTATATCTTTATTATAATAGTTTATCACATATTTTGAAACACTATTATTTTGTGACATTAGATAAATAATTGGTAACGAATATTTTTTATTTATAAGGTCATTCTTAGGTCCCCATGTTTTTAAACCTTGAATATCATTTTTTATTTGTTGAATAATACCTATATATTTTCCGTATTCTTCTATTTCAGCAGTCATTTCTCCTTTGGCAAGTACTTCACCAATAACACAACTCATCGCTGTTAGGGAACCTGATTTTTGGTCAATCATTTGTAAATATGATTGCTCATCTTGACAATCATTGAGTACATCTAACTGCTGGCCACTAATACTTCGCAATGCATATTCTTGTAATAATCGAAGAGCCATATTTTTGTGTTCAAAAGTAGTGCTATGTATAGTCTTAGATGACATAACGAGCATGGCTAATGCAACATTTAATGCAAGTTCGGGTGTTTTGCTCCAAATATAATCAGAATCCTTATCCTGTAAATCATCAATAATATCATAGGACAATATTAGAAGTTCAATAGCTGCAGCGACTTTATAAATATCATCATTCAAACAATCTACAAATGCTTCATAATGCCAAAAACATAGTTTGCCAAACGAATAGCCTGTAACTACTTTTTCTTCTTTAAAGCTTTTAAGCATTGTTTTTAATTCATCACCAAGCATTGCATCATTTTCAATAATTATGTCTAAAGATTCATTAATGCGTCCATCTATATCCTTCAATAGCCCTCTTCCTCCTTAATTATATTATTCAATATTATATATATTTTTGGTAATTAATTCTATCATTATCGAGTTAAATGAATTAGTATTCACCTTTTCTACCTATCACTGATAATAAAAACATATATACCGCCAAATAATGGCGGTATTTTCAAATAGCACGCCAGTTTTTTGCCAAAAAGTAGTATAAAAAATGGCGGGATAATACTAGTGACCGCCATTTTTTGGCGTTAACTGACCATTGAAATGGCGTCCTGACAGATGTTACGCTTAAGGTAGGTAAAATTCATCTGTAATATATGTGACACAATCTGGAGTTTTTGCCTTATGTTAATTTTAAAATTCTCCAAATTAGGAGTGATTGAAATGGCTAATGGAGTAAATAACACTATACTAATACTTACAGAAACTTTTTCCTGCACGATTTATGTAGCGGCAGAAGAAATCACTATTAAAAAGCCTTCACACGAACAACAATCTATTGAACAACTCATTATTCAAGCAGAGCAACGAGCTTATCAAGAAACTTTAGCAGCATACAAACTTAAATCTACTCTATCTAACTCCATTTGTGATACATCTGGTTTTGAAGATACTTTTCAGCAAAAAATGGATGCCTATATGGCGCAATATAAGATTGTAAAAGTGTCCGATGACGATTTATTATTATTGTCTTTAGTGAGCCCTTTAACTTCTGGTTTGAATCTTCATACCCCGATGATTTATAAAGCTCCTCATTGCAGCATTATGTATGCCCGAGGGAAGCAAATACAATCTCTTAATCACCATAGCATCGGCAGTAATACCGTTAACAATGCAGACTTACCAACTGATGTTACAAATACAGATTATATTGCCTCTACAAAGACTTTCGATTCTGTTACTAAGGCAAGTGAAGCTTATTATTACTGTCCGACTAATTTTACTGGATTATGCATTAATGAGAGCGGTATTTCTTTTAATATTACTTCAGCCTTCAATAGCTGGAATAAAACTTCGATTAAACATTAAAGTACAACCTTCATTCATGGCGAGGTGAGGTGTGACACAAACAGAGTCACCCTCTTGCCTACCATCCTTTTCTTCCCTACTTCTTCACACATATTGCTATATCTTAAAAAGCAAAAAGAGGTGCCACAAATTACTTGTGACACCTCCCATTCTTATTAACCTTTTACATAGTAAACATCTTGTCCGCTTTCAATGATAAAGTCAGGTTTAGGCTTACCTGCATTTGCTTTATGACCAGCAATATGCTCAGGGCTCTTCTCCCAATTTTTCCATGCTTCTTCAGATTCCCAACGAACCATAATAAGCACTTCTTCATCGCCACGACGTACTTTTTTTACAAGGACTTGCTTATCGATAAAACCTGGTTGCTGTTCAAGTAGTGATGGACCATCCTTTTTAGCTCCAAAACGCTCTACAACCTTATTGGCATTGCCTTCTGTAACGACCATACGCTTAATTTGAACAAACATATTAGTTAAACGCCTTTAAAATATCGTCAGCTTTTGCAGTTTCTGATAATAAACCGCCACCTGATAGGTACCAATATTCTGGATTTAGATAGAAAATTTTACCGTTCTTAGCAGCGTTAGTAGCACTAACGATTTCATTTTCAATAGCAGCTTTTGTACCAGACTCACCTTCAGGGTTAACTGCCGCATCACGGTCAACTACGAATAACATATCTGGGTTTTTCTCACGTACGTACTCAAAGCTTACGTTATCACCATGTGTATCAACTTTAATTGTATCATCAACAGCTTTTACACCAAATACATCATGAATAACACCAAAACGTGAACCAGGACCATATGCAGATAATGAACCTTCACTACCTAAAACGATTAAAGCTTTGTCTTCAGATGAAGCAGTTTTTGCTTTGATCTCTTCTACTTTCGCTTCATATGCAGCAAATGCATCAGCAGCTTCTTTCTCTTTACCGAAAATTTTACCAGCTAATTCAGTGTTTGTTTTAAATGATTCCATGAATTTCGCGTTATCTACACCAACGAATACAGTTGGTGCAATTTTAGATAATTCTTCGTAAGCAGCCGCTTGACGACCAGAAATAAAAATAATGTCTGGGCTCATAGAAGAAATTGCTTCAAAATCAGGCTCTTTTAAAGAACCAACGTTTACATACGTAGTGTCAGCATATTTGCTTAAATAACTAGGTACTGATTGTTGTGGCACACCTGCAACGTCAACGCCTAAAGCATCTAAAGTATCAAGGAAACCATAGTCAAATACAACAATATTTTTTGGTTGTTCTTTAAGTGTTACTTCTTCAAATGTATTTTCGCCCATTGTACTACCTGGGATTGTGATTGGGTAAGCAGAAGCAGCTTCATTTTGCTCTTCAGCAGGTTTATTATCTGTTGAACCTTTATCGTCTTCTTTTGATTCTTCTTTCGAACTACAAGCAGCTAATACTAAAAGCATCATTGCCATTAGCACAGTAAGTAATTTCCAATTTTTCATTGTGAAATGCTCCTTTAATTGTTTTTATATTTTTAGATAGGTAGGACTATCTATTATTACTATGAGTTAAAATAGACACAAATGCGACAGCCATTCTGCTCTTGAACAGGGATATCCATATCATAGATTTCCTTTAATGCATCTGAGTTAATAATGTCATTCGTTGGACCATCTTTTACAACACGTCCATTTTTTAAAGCGACGATATGATCAGAATAGACAGATGCAAAGTTAATATCATGTAAAACAATGACAACTGTTTTCCCTAACTCATCGACCAACTTACGCAATATTTTCATGATTTGCACGGAATGCTTCATGTCCAAATTGTTAAGTGGCTCATCTAATAGAATATAGTCGGTGTCCTGCGCAATGACCATTGCAATAAATGCCCGTTGACGCTGACCACCCGATAATTCATCCAAGTAGTTATGCTGAATATCGTCTAAATTCATATATTGTATTGCTTCATCTATTTTTTGCTCATCCTCTGGTTTTAGGTTCCCTTTTGAATAAGGAAAACGACCAAATGATACAAGTTCGCGTATTGTTAGACGTACATTCATGTAGTTTGATTGCTTTAAAATCGATACGCGCTTTGCAAAGTCATCGGATTTCCAGCGACGCACATCCGATTTATCCAGTAGTACTTCTCCAGTGTCTGCATTCAGTAAACGGCTTACCATTGAAAGCAATGTTGATTTACCTGCACCATTTGGTCCGATAAAAGACGTAATTTTTCCTGGTGCAACGTCTACACTAACATCTTGAATGACCGGCTTTTTCCCAAAAAACTTAGAAATCTCTTTTACTTGGATCATCCTGCTGACCTACTTTCCTTCAATAATAAGTAGATGAAGTACACACCACCTACAAAGTTTATAATGACGCTAAGTGTTGTATCGAAGTTAAAAATACGCTCGACCATCCACTGTCCACCGACTAAAGCAACAATACTCATCACACAAGAGCCTGCGATTAACACAGAGTGCTTGTACGTCTTGAAAAACTGATACGATAAATTCGCTACGATTAAGCCAAAGAATGTAATAGGCCCAACAAGAGCTGTAGAAACGGCAATTAATATAGAAGATAGAATAAGCATGCGCTGTACAAGCTTATCATAAGGTACTCCTAGGTTTATCGCTGTATCACGACCAAGGGACATCACATCGAGCTGGCTCATATGGCGCCATCCGTATATAAAAGTTCCGACAATCACAAAACCTGCTAACCATACTAAATCTGAATTCACATTATTAAAGCTGGCGAACATTTTACTTTGTAAGCTTAAGAACTCATTAGGATCAATTAATACTTGGAAGAATGTTGTGACACTTCCTAAAAACGTTCCGACAATCATTCCGACTAGCAGTAGGAAGTAAATCGGTCGTTTCCCTTCTTTGAACAATACCCGATAGAAAATAAGTGCAAAAATTACCATAGCTGTAACAGCTAACATGAAATTATATTGCGCATTAATAACGAATATGGACATAGAGCCAAAGAAGTAATAAATAATTGTTTGCACCATCATATATAACGCATCAAGTCCCATAACACTTGGTGTTAATATCCGATTATGTGTAATCGTTTGGAATACCACTGTGGAATACGCAATGGCAATTCCCGTTAATGCCATCGCCACCACTTTAATGAGGCGACGAGGGAACGCATAATGATAGTTCCCATTTAGTTCATAAAAGACATACAGTAACATAGCAATTACTGCTAATCCTAGTAATATCAACATTTTGGTACGGTTACGCATATGCTCTCCCCCTAAACAACATAAATAGGAAGATGGCACTTCCGATGACGCCGACCGTCATACTAATCGGAATTTCGTAAGGGAAAATCAAGACGCGTCCTAAAATATCACATAATAATAGGAATGACATTCCGAGTAATGCTGTATGTGGTAATGTCTTTGCAAGGTTATCCCCTTTGAATAGCGATATGATATTTGGAATAATTAATCCAAGGAAAGGAATCATACCAACAGTTAATACCACCGTAGTTGTTACGAGTGCTACTAACACTAGACCTAAATTCACAACGAATTTATAGGAAAGACCAAGATTTTTTGCAAAATCTTCACCCATTCCAGCCACTGTGAAACGATTCGCATAAATGTAAGCTAAAATTAGAACAGGTACACTTATGTATAAAAGCTCATAACGACCTTTCATTATTAAAGAGAAATCTCCTTGTAACCATGCAGTAATGTTTTGAATTATATCTGCCTTATACGCAAAGAATGTCGTAATCGACGAAAGAATATTTCCGAACATTAAGCCAATAAGCGGTATAAAAATCGCATCTTTAAACTTTATTCGATTTAATATTTGCATAAACAATAATGTGCCGGCTAAAGCAAATATGAAAGCGAAGGAAATTTTTTGGAAGTACGTGACATTTGTAAAAAACATCATTGAAATTAGGACACCTAATTTCGTAGCATCTAAAGTTCCTGCTGTAGTTGGTGACACGAACTTATTCCTACTTAAGCTTTGCATAATTAAACCAGCAATACTCATACCTGCACCTGCTAGCAAAATTGCTACAAGTCTTGGTACACGACTAATAATAAATAGTCTAGTTTCTTCTGAACCGAAGTCTAATAAGTCACTTGGTTTAATATTTACTACACCAATAAATAGCGACACAATAGACAACACAACAGTTGCTGTTAAAAGATATCTTATTTTCATTGTAATCCCCGGTAGATTCATTTTTGCTTGTAATTAATTATCGGATGAAAATGATTATCATTACTCACGATTCTCATTATAAGCATCTTTCTATTATCAGTCAACCAACTATTGAGAATTGTTCTCGTTTTAGTTGGAAATACTTGAAAACTTTGATTTTTCAACAATAATATTGGCTAAACGACTTATTTTTTGATGCATTTCAACGCGCTCCCCAACCCGCAAGTTCTTCCAAAATAAAAAGGTAATTGAGAATGGCATAGCTTATCCTTCTCAATTACCTTATATTTACACTACTCGTCTTATGCCTCGTAACCACGCAAAAATAATAGACCCCACCAAAATAAATCCTACATAGCCCATCACTGCATATAATTTTGATACAAGTGTCGTAAAGCCCACTAAGCTTGCCAAAAATCCTAAACCACCCATAAAAATTACAGCAACTTTAAAGCTAGGCTTTGTTGGTTTAAAAAATCGTACCGTAAACGAATAAAACATCCCTACCGCCGTATTGTAAATCATCCCTAATAATGAAAATGACATTAATAAACCTACGATTGGATGAATTTCATTCGCCAATGCTAACATTGGAATATCCAACCCGACAATAACGTTCATTTTAGCTAGAAGAGAAAAATGAATAAGTAGAATGAGCGCGCCTAACAACAGTCCCCCAATAATGCCACCCATACCTGCAATTCGTTCATTACGGATTGCGCCACACATCACTGTAAGGAGCGAGAAGCATACGCCGATATTAAAAGACATATACAGCAACGCCGTTACCCACCAGCTTTTAGAGGATGTTTGTAATTGCTGTTCTGCTATTGTTGCTTGCTCCGCAAACGATAAATCCATCGTAGCTATTGAATAGACTGCAATAATCGTAACAACAGCTAATAAATAAGGCGTTGCAATTGCAATAATATTAATAATGCTTTTTACATTCATCATTACTGTCATCATGGTGAGGGCAATCATACAAATGCTCCCCAGCCATACGGGTAGTCCAAACATTTGCTCAAACGTAGCGCCAGCACCAGCAAACATAATAACTGATACACCAAACAAAAATAGCGATAGAACAAAGTCCATTAAAAAACCAATCGTATTCCCTGAAATTTGATAAATCAAATCCTTATGGGACGTTGTCTGCAACCTCGAACTAATTTGTGCTGTACACATTCCCACAAAGGCAAACCATAGTGTCGCTAAAAGAGCACCTATAATCCCCTTATTGCCATAACTCGTGAAATACTGAATGATTTCTTGTCCTGATGCAAACCCCGCACCGACGATAATTCCTACATAAGCACCGCCGATTTGTAAGCTCTTTTTCAATCACTTCTCTCCTCGACTATTTATGCAATACTAACAATCATGATGGAAAATAAGCCAAGCCCTATTACCCTTTATAGACTTTTTTGCTAATTGTTAATTTATCAATAATTTCTAAATTCGGCTGATAGCCAATTCCGATGCTCTGTGGCACACGAATATGCCCATCTTCCACTACGATTTCGGGTGTTACAATATCCTCGTACCAATAATGGCTAGAACCTGCGGTATCACCCGGTAGAACAAAATTAGAAAGCGCTGTTAAAGCGATATTATGTGCTCGTCCGATTCCCGCTTCTAACATGCCCCCACACCAAACAGGAATAGCATGTTGTTGGCAATAGTCATGTATTTTTTTGGCTTCTGTTATGCCGCCTACACGTCCAATTTTAATATTAATTACACCGCAGCTACCTAGCTCAATTGCTTTCCTTGCATCCTCTAGTGATGTAATGCTTTCATCTAAGCAGATTGGTGTTTTCAACTGTTTTTGAAGCTTGGCATGATCGATAATATCGTCTGCTGCAAGTGGTTGCTCAATCATTAGCAGATTAAATGCATCCAACTGTTGTAACACTTCAATGTCATTTAATGTATACGCTGAGTTTGCATCCGCCATTAAAGGCAGATTAGGAAATACAGCACGAATAGCACGAATGACTTCGACATCGTAGCCCGGTTTTATTTTTACTTTTACCCGTTTATAGCCTTTTTCCACATAGACCTTTATTAGCTCTAATAGCTTATCCGTACTAGATTGAATACCTACACTAATGCCTACATCAATAAGGTCCTTGCTTCCACCTAATGCATGTGCAAGAGATTGCTTTGTTTGCTGAGCATAAATGTCCCACACTGCACCTTCAATCGAGGCTTTAGCCATACCATTACGCCGAATAGTGGCGAACAAGGCACTAACCTCATCCGGATGTGCAATGTCTTTATGTAGCAAAGCGGGCATTAAAAAGTCCTCTAACATATGCCACGTCGTTTTTAGTGTTTCCTCTGTATACCAAGGTGCTACAAAAGCAACTGTCTCACCCCATCCAATCGTGCCACTTGCATCCTTCACCTCTAAAAGCAATAGCTCTTTTTCAGCAACAGTACCAAAGCTCGTTGTGAACGGTGCTTTCATTGGCATTTTTAAATGTCTAATTGTAATCTCTTCTATTCTCACAAACGTCACTCCTTATCCATCATTATAAAGCCAATAAAGAGCGTCTGACCAACAGATAAAAATGAACATATTCTTTATGCTTTTTCACACGAACGATTGCATATTCTTGCTCAAAAAAGGTTGTTAAAATGGTACGCATCTTATAACGCCAATCTTCTGCTAATTTAGGACTCTCTATTTTCATCTTTTGCAGATGCTGTGGGATTGGTACTAAATAAGCATCCTTATAAAATTGTTGCTTACTATCGAATTCACCCTCTTTATCGAGCACAGGCAATCCGTCGACTGTCAACGTCCACGATGTTATTTGTTCTGCCACTTCTTCTAGCTCATCTAAACTATCGTCTGCATGATTGCGCTCAATCCACCATTCGACTGCAATCCTGTCCGAAGGTAGTCCATCATTAAAATCGTCTTGTAGTGGCCCGTAATAATCTACCTCATACTGATCACTAAAAGCACTAAGCTTTAAAAACGATAAATTTGCTAAGCGCGCTTCTAATGGATCAATTAACCAACGAACTAGTTGAAATCCATTCTCTCGTGCATACTCTTGTTGAGCATGCTTCAATAGTTCTCCTACACCTTGTTCACGATATGTTTTTTCAACACCAATCATGTGTGAGTGTAAATACATTTTTCCGTCCAAATAGCCTACAAAGCAGTAATTAAAACCAATTAGCCGACTTTCAAGAAAAGCACCAAGCAATAATCCACCGTTTTGTACAGCCGCTAACATTTGATGCGATGGAATTGCTTGACTCCCCCAAATTTCAGCATTTAAGTATTGCACCTCAGCAATCTCCGCAGGTGTCATCATTTTTTTAATAACAACGTTTTTTAACATGTTCTGATGCCTCCTTTATGGTTCTAGTTTTAATGCTCCTAATACAGCGTTTGTAAGAATTTCCACTCCTGTTACAAGTCTTGCCTGTTTAAATTTCATTTTTGGATGATGTAACCCTGGTGTTAATCCGCAACCTAGACCAAGCATAGTTGATTTTAAGTGCGGACGTTGCACCGCATAATGGTGAAAATCCTCTCCTCCTGGGGTATGTACAGGCTTACGTAAATTAGACAGGCCAGCAGCCTTTACAATAGCTTGCTCCATAATATATTGAGCCGTCGTATCTACCTCAGCAGCAACAATATTAGCAACTGTCTGTAATTCAATTTGCACTTTATGCAATATTTTTGAAGAATCGATTACACGCTTGACACCTAAAGCGAGTGTCTCCATGACATCGTTCCGTTGTGCCCTGATATCAATTGTAAAGGCAGCTCTTCCCGGAATAATATTCCCCGAATCTCCTCCAGCTTGAAATTTTGTCATCTTAATGGAGACAGGCACCATTGGATCTGTATGAATAGTGCGTAAATCCTCTATTATCGTTGCCCCAACTTCAATTGCATTAACACCAAGATGCGGTCTTGCTGCATGGGCGTCCTCACCTATAATTTCCCCTTCAAGTAAACGGGATGCGCCGTGATACAACGCTGCACAGTATGTACCATCTTCAAGCTCATGGACAGGTCTTAAATGGACGCCAAATAAATAATCTAAATCATCAATAATACCTTCTTTTAGAACAGCTAGTGCGCCCGTTCCTTTTTCTTCAGCTGGCTGAAAAATAACACGTACTGTTCCTTTTAATAACTGAGATTGCTCTTTCAAAAGTAAGAGTGCACCAATTGCCATTGTCATATGACCATCATGCCCACAGGAATGATTCGCTCTAAACTCACCATCTACTTCTTGCCATAATGCATCTATATCCGTACGTAAGCCCACTTTTGGATTTCCCTTGCCGATATCAACATAAAGCCCTGTACAATTTTTAAAGCGTTGTGGGGAAAATCCTTCACGCGTCAACAAATCAACAATATAATTTGTTGTCTCTACCTCTTTCCAGCTTATTTCTGGGTGTGCATGTAAATACGTGAAAATCTCCATTAATCTTGGCCTCAAACGATCCAATGCTTCTTTCATGACAACCAACCCCTTAAAATTGTTACTAGTAAGATTATTATAACGAAAAATAGTCCTATTCTACAGAAAATTAAATTATCTTCTAGCTAATAGACTACACAAAAGACAAAAAAGATGCGTAGTAATGTCTTTTAGTTTTGTAACAACTAACGATGTGCCCATGGAAAGCACCACCGTAGCGGACAACAACACTTTTCTCTATTATGCAAAATAAACGAAACCTAAGCTGTTTATTCTTTTGCAGTAAACAATAAATAGAATCGTGTACTAGTTGTTGGGAGCGAAGGCTCTGACTCCTGCGGGAATGCACGTAGCGTAAGACGCTGGCATTCCGTGCGCGAGTGAGGGTTGCGGCTTACGTGTGTGCCCGCGGAAAGCACCACCGTAGCAGACAACAACGCCATAACAAAAAAGTGTTAGATTGATGGCAGTCAATCTAACACTTTTCTCTATTATCCCAGCATATTTAACTAATTAATGCCTCGCATCGCTTTAGAAATAATCGGTGAAAGTACTAATAAGAGTATGCCAATAAGAATTGACAATGATCCTAAAAATCCGAAATATGTGAATTCACTTACAACCTCGTATACCTTAACAAGTTGAGCGTTAATCGCTTGAGCCGCAGCACTAGTTAAAAACCACAGTGACATTGTTTGTGCAGCAAAAGCTTGTGGAGCTAATTTCGTTGTTGCAGACAGACCTACAGGAGATAATAATAATTCCCCAACTACTACTAAAAAGAATGATAATACTAACCACAACGGACTAACTAAAGCTTGTCCACCAGATAGATGTGCCGGAATCATCATCACTAAAAATGATAGTCCTGCAAAAAATAGTGAATAAGAAAATTTACGTGGTGTGGATGGTTGCTTATCGCCCCATTTTAGCCATAACATCGCAAATAGTGGTGATAATGTAATAACAAATAAAGGATTTAATGATTGGAACCAAGATGATTCCAACTGGAAGCCACCAAGATTTAATTGTGTACGCTCATCTGCATACGTCGCAAGGATTGTTGCACCTTGCTCTTGAATAGCCCAAAACATAACTGCCGCTAAAAACAACGGAATGTATGCCAGAAGACGAGATTTCTCATCTTTCGTTGTTTTCTCACTGCGGTACATATAAATAAAGAAAGCTGTTGGAATAAGTACACCAAGTATAGTAATAAGTAAACTAAAGACATTCATTGTTAGTACACCAGTTTTAATGCCGATACCACCTAAGACAAGAATAACTAGCGCTACAATAACAATTTGTGTAAAGACTTTTTTACGTTCTTCTGGTTTTAACGGGTTATTTACTTGTAAGCCCGCTAATCCTAGATATTTTTTCTCTGTTACTTTAAAAACAATTAAACCAATTAACATACCAACGGCTGCTAAACTAAAGCCTAAATGGAAGCTATACTTTTGTCCAATTGTTCCGACAATAAACGGCGCAATGAATGCACCCATATTAATGCCCATATAGAAAATCGAGAATCCTGCATCACGACGACTATCTGTTTCAGCATAAATATCCCCTACAATACTTGAGACATTCGGTTTTAATAAACCAGTACCGATAACAATAAACGCCATCGACGCAAATAACATTGTCACACCGCCAGGGAATGCTAGCAGGAAGTGACCAATCATAATTAATACGCCACCATAAAAAATCGTTTTACGTGTACCTAAAAGTCGATCGGCTATCCAGCCACCAATAATACCCGACATATAAACAAGGGAACCATATATGGCCATAATGGAGTTCGCTGTACCGCGATCAAGACCTAATCCACCTTCATTTAATTCATAATACATGAAGAAAATTAGAATCGCTCGCATCCCGTAGTATGAAAAACGTTCCCAAAATTCTGTGAAAAATAATGTAAAGAGCCCCTTAGGGTGTCCGACAAAACCATTTTGAGGGACGGATTTTACAATTTCATCTTTAGTAGACATAACAATATCCTCTCCCATTTTATTATTCCTTAAAAATATTATTACCCATTAGTAAGGATAAAAAACTATGTTTCATCATACTAAAGCGTTTTTATCACTTTATCAAGAGTTTTAAAAAATGTTGAAAATTTATCAGTTTTCTCTATATTCAGATTGATTAGTTGATATTTTCTTAAATATATTGAAATATCTACGTTTTCGCACTTTTTGCTTTATCAAAAAAATAAAATATAAATATAATATTTTAAAATACTATATAATCAGAAAATAATTTATTTATTGCAAATAAAAAAATCAATGGCGAGAGTCACCATTGATTGTAATTTTTTCAAAGCCCATTTTTTCCAATTACTATTAGTTATCGCAAGGTACATGGCGACCTTATCTCAACGCACAAGCTTTATTCTGTTATATGTGTCATTTCCATAGAAATAAGCTAGGCAACTTTTCTAGCTATGTGTTGGCTTACTTATATTTTAACTCTATGTTATTTAACAACAAAATGTTGATATTTTGCATAATCGGCTTCTTTTACTTCAAGCTTTAATAATGTGCCCGCTTCTTCATATGCCGTTTCATAAATCGTCGCATTTTCATTTAAATAAGAAACAATATTTCCTTGCTCATATGGAATAAGCATTTTACAAGTTACATAATCGGAAAAAATATGCTGACGTATAATTTGTAAAAGTTCATCTAAACCATTGCCTTGCTTAGCAGAAATCCAAATATTGTCCCCACTGATAACAGGGTACGGCACATTTGCTAAGTCCGCTTTATTATATACATAAATAGTAGGGATTCCTTCCACTCCAACCGCCTTTAACGTTTCATTTGTAACATCCATCATAAAGCCATGTTCTGCATTTGAAACATCCACAACGTGGAGCAATAAATCTGCATCCCGCGCTTCTTCTAATGTAGAACGAAACGCTTTTACTAGATGATGCGGTAACTTACTAACAAAGCCAACTGTATCTGTTAATAAAAAAGATTTCTTATCGTGTAATTCAATATAACGGACAGACGTTTCGAGTGTAGCAAATAGCATATCCTTCTCAAATACTTGTTTATGATCCTCTTGTCCAATTTTAGCAAGGAGCTGGTTCATAATCGTTGATTTACCAGCATTCGTATAGCCCACAATGGATACAACAGGTACAGCATTTTTTCTTCTTTGTTTTCGTTGGGTTTCTCGTTGCTCCTTTACTTGCTCGAGTTCTTTTTTTATTTTAGAAATTTGATCTTCTATTTTACGACGATCTAACTCAAGTTTGGTCTCACCTGCTCCACGGTTTTTAAAACCGCCACCAGTACCACCACCTTGTCGGCTTAGGGAAGCATGTAAACCGACTAAACGTGGAAGCATATATTGAAGTTGCGCCAGCTCAACTTGCATTTGTGCTTCACGTGTTTTGGCACGGCGTCCAAAAATATCTAAAATTAACATCGTCCGATCAATGACTTTCGTCTCTAAATCGCGCTCTAAATTACGGATTTGTGAAGGTGATAATTCATCATTAAAAATCACAAGATTAGCTTGTGCTTCTTCATAAAAACTTTTTATCTCTTCGATTTTACCTGTCCCGACATAATGAGATGGTGTGACTCGCTCTAAATTTTGCGTGACGATACCTACCACTTCCACATTTAAAGCTTCAGCTAAATTTGTAAGCTCCTCCATCGAATAATCAAAATGCTTATCATTACGTAAATTAACACCAACTAATATGGCCTTTTCTAACAATACATCTACTTCTTTCAATTTATCCATTCACAATCCTCCCACCAACGCCTTGGTGTTGCTACAACAAATTTTCTTCATCTTACCATATAATGCCCTAAACTGTGTCTTTTAGTCGGCAAAGATTCCTTCCACCGCAGCGTTATTTATACACATACTTCAACGTCGAATCATCAAAAATAGTCTGCTCATTATAAAAAAACAAATGCGCCCTAGACTAGAAAATTGGGCGCATGCTTTAATGTAGATAAACTATGTTAAATTAGAAATAAGTAAACTAACTTTAGCTTACTCTTATCAACTTATCCTCGCTCTTTTTTTAACAATGTTTCAGTACGATCGAATTCTTCCTCGATTTCTGCATTTCTCTTATAAGTCACCATACTTACAACAACGGCTACTATTAAACAAACAATGAATCCTGGCACGATTTCGTATAAAGTAGTTGAAAGCAGCTTTATTTTACCCCATATAAAGGCTGTTGCCGCACCTGTCACCATTCCACTGAGCGCTCCATAATTCGTCAATTTCTTCCAATATAATGATAGTAAAATAATTGGACCGAACGCAGCCCCGAAGCCAGCCCAAGCAAACCCTACTAAATTTAAAATGGAATTTTCAGGGTTCCAAGCTAATATTGCTGCAATTACGGCTACTACTAAAACTGCCATACGCCCAATAAACACATAATGTTTATCGTTTGCTGTTTTATTAAATAACGCCTTGTAAATATCTTCAACGAGAGCTGAAGAAGTGACAATTAATTGCGATGAAATGGTACTCATAATTGCAGCTAGAATAGCAGCCAACATAATACCCGCGATAAATGGATGGAATAAAATTTGACCAAGTACAATAAAGACCGTTTCAGCGTCTTTTAATTCCCCTGCATTTTGTTGATAGTACGCTACACCTACTAATGCAGTTGCAAGGGCACCAATAAGACTTAAAATCATCCAACCAATACCGATGCGACGAGCCTGTTTCGTTTCCTTTACAGAACTAATCGCCATAAAACGCACGATTATATGTGGTTGCCCAAAGTATCCTAACCCCCATGCAAGCGATGAAATAATCGCTGCAGCTGTCGCTGATGCTGGTAATAAACTTAAATGTTCTGGGTTTACCGTTTTAATGGATTCTACTGTTTCACTAAGACCACCCGTTAAAAATAGCCCAAATAAAGGTACTGTAATCAGTGCTAAAAACATAATAAGACCTTGTAAAAAGTCCGTATAACTCACAGCTAGGAAACCACCAAACAATGTATAAGCAACAACTACACCTGATACAATCAATAAACCTGTATGATATTCGTAGCCAAATGAGCTGTCAAAAAACTTACCGCCAGCTACCATACCTGAGGAAACATAGAATGTGAAAAACAATAGAATAATGAGTCCTGAAGCAATTCTGATTAATCTTGTATGATCACGTAAGCGATTATCTAAATAACTCGGTATTGTAATTGAGTCATTTGAAACTTGCGTATAAACCCGTAATCTTGGTGCGACAAACATCCAATTCAAATAAGCTCCTATTGTTAACCCGATGGCGATCCATGCTTCAACAAGTCCTGAAGCATAAATTGCCCCCGGAAGCCCCATTAAAAGCCAACCAGACATATCTGCCGCACCTGCACTCAACGCTGTAACAGCAGGCCCTAAGGATCGACCACCTAGCATATAATCTGTTAAATTTGAAGTTTTAACGAATGCATACCACCCGATTCCGAGCATGACAATCATATAAATGATAATAGCGATTAGCTGATAAGTATTATCTGACATAAGCATTCCTCCTTTTGAACATTATTTTTTAGCATAGAATACTTTTCACTATTAATATACCGTAAAATGTTCAAAAACAAAAATCCATTTTCTGAATATTCGATTTACCGATTATTTGAAATGAAAAACAACGTGAAGAAAATTGTGTTACACTAATGCCATCTATTACACAACAAAGAAGGCGAAACAAATGACATTTGAAGAAATGAAAACACTGCTTCTAGACCAAATTTCCCAACAACAACTCGTTGCGGCTACAATTAGTCAACCACGAATGAAATCTAATGAAATAAAGCGTATAAAACTAAAGCCCATCATGTTGAAAGAAGCTTATCATATACAAATTGAATACCAATATGAGCGTATTTTAAAACATGAGAATGTCCTATTAGCCGATTTCCCGCCTAAACTTGAACTATTCTTTGCTGACTTCCGTCAAGCACATATCGACTTTAAAGAAGAAAAAGTACACGTGCAACTATCGAAAAAAAATAAAGTTTTATGGAAATCAGATAAAGCCGCTACTCCGAAGCAAGTAAACTTATCACATAATCGTAAGAAAAACTATTTACTTGATGAGTCCACGCCTTATCCTTTTTTAATTCGTTTAGGTGTACAAAGCGAAGAAGGAAAAGTAAAAAACAAAAATACGATAAATTCAAGCAAATTAATCGCTTCATTGAATTTATCGACGATGCCTTAGCCTATTTACCCAAAAATCGCCAAGTCCGTATTTTAGATTTTGGTTCAGGAAAATCCTATTTGACGTTTGCCTTGTATCATTACTTAAAAATTGAAAAAGGGTTGGATATTCGCGTTACTGGCTTAGATTTAAAAAAAGAGGTAATCGAGGAATGCTCTCGTATTGCACAAGATTTAGGCTACGAGCAACTTGAATTTTTAGTTGGGGATATTAATGATTATAACGATGAATCGAATGTAGACATGGTCGTAACTCTACACGCGTGTGATGTTGCAACAGATATGGCATTATCACGCGCAGTGAAATGGGGCGCAAGTGTCATATTAAGTGTCCCTTGTTGTCAACATGAGCTAAACCGTCAACTTGATACACCGGCACTCGATGTCATGTTACAGCACGGCCTTGTCCGCGAACGTTTTGCAGCTCTCGCGACTGATTCCATTCGCGCTGAGATTTTATCACTTGTTGGTTATGAAGCACAGTTGTTGGAATTTATTGATATGGAGAACACACCAAAAAACATTCTAATTCGCGCTTATTATACTGGCAAAAAGCCGAGCGCACAACAACGCGCTAAGTATGATGCCTTTGTAACCCTGTTGAATGCAAAGCCATTTTTAGCAAATGAATTAACATCTTATTTGTAAATTATGAAAACCCGAGGCGCATTATGTGCCTCGGGTTCTTTTTATAGCTCTTGTCGTAATGCTTGAATAACATCTATCTTCGTTGCTTTACGAGCTGGTCGGTAGCCAGAAATCATCGCCACACCAATACTGATGGCAGACGCAATGATAACAAGTTGCCATGGGATAAGTGAAAATGTAATATCTGACGAACTAAAAGCATCTTCACCTGTCGCCGCTTTTAAAATTAACGGTAAAACTGCATTTGCTGTAAAGCTAATGACATATGAAATAATAACTGCAATAACGGTACCTAAAATACCAATAAATGTGCTTTCCATTAAAAAGAGTCGTTGAATCAACTTTGGACTAGCGCCAATTGCCTTCAATACCCCAATCTCACGTGTACGCTCTGTAACCGCCATTGTCATCGTATTGAATATCCCAATAGAGGCGATTAACACTGCAATTGTCCCAACAAAAATTAAACCAATTTTCAACACAAGGAAAAATACATCCATTTGATCCAATTGTTCCGTCACAGAGAACACGCTATAGCCCTTGTCTTTTAACTTTTCTAAAATAGGCTTAACATTTTCTAGACTATCCGCATAAATATTGAATTCCGTATTAAATACTTCATCTACTGCTACTTTATCTAATGCTGCAAGGGTATTTCCTATCGCTGCTTTTTGCGCTGAATCCATATAGACTGTATTGTCAATCATCCAATCATAAGAAGGTTTTTTTGTCACACCAACTATTGTATATTTCACCTTTTCAGTTTCAGACGCTCCATTGGAATAGGAAGCTAAAGATAATTCAATTTCTTTACCAATTAAAGATTTTTTATATCCTTCTTCACTACCATCATAGTATGTGCCTTCTATTTCAGCCTTTTTGTTTTTTTCTTTAATGACATCTCGTTCTGCATCATTTAATAATGTTTGAGCAAAATGGTATCCTACAATAATCTCATTTGGCTTTGTTGGGAACTTCCCTTTTGCAAGTTTCCCAGTTACACTTTTAAAATCTGACATAGTCGTTATAACTAGACTTGAATTTGTATCACGATCTTCAAAATATGAGTGCGCACTTGCATTAACTGTACTCGTTTCAAGTACTGTTTTAACATGCTCGATAGACTTGATTTCATCTTTCTGTTGCTCTGTAAATTGTGAGCCATCATATACTTGAATTTTAGTTATATTTTCATCTGATAGTATCTCGTTACGAATTGAATCCTGTAGCCCAAACCCTACGGATGCAAGGACAATTAAAAATGCACAACCCATTGTTGCAGCCAGCACGGTCATAAATACGCGTAATTTATTTTTCTTAATATGTTGGATAACAAAATCCAATTGGTCTTTCCATATCATGTTATTCATCCTCCTTCACAAGCTCGCCGTCATACATACGGAAACGACGATGAGCAATTGTTGCCACTTCTTCATCGTGCGTAATAATGACAAATGTTAAGCCTAGCTCACGATTTAAACTTTGAATAAGGAGTAAAATATCCTGCTCTGTTTCAGAGTCTAGACTCCCTGTTGGCTCGTCCGCTAGCAAAATAGGAGGATTGGTAATCAACGCTCTTGCAATACTTACACGTTGTTGCTGACCGCCTGATAATTCATTTGGGTAATGGTCGGCTACTGCCGATAATCCGACTTTGTCCATTAATTTTTTCACTTTTTCTTTACGAATAGCTTTGCTTGCACCTTGTAATTTCAAAGGTAACTCTATATTCTCAAATGCAGTTAAACCCGGCATAAGTTGAAAGTTTTGAAAGATAAATCCGAACTGGCGCAAACGAAACGCTGCACTTTCTGTTTCAGTGAGTTTCTCTGTCTGTTGCCCATTCACACGAATAGAGCCTTGTTCAGCTTTCATAAACCCGGCTAAAATTTGTAGCAATGTTGATTTTCCAGAGCCACTCTTGCCCACAATTGCGACAATCTCTCCTTTTTTTACTTCAAAATTTACACCCTTTAATACAGGTACATGTTTTTCCTTACCCTTTTTCCCAATTAAAAATGTATGTTGTAAGTTCTCGACTTGAATCATTTTTGACTTGACGCCCCTTTCTCTTACTTCTCTATTGTAGAAAACAATTCTTAATATTAACGAAGGATAAAAATGAAGATATTCTTAAGAAAATAGGGAACACTAAGAAATGTTAAGATATCTATCTTTACAATTCCTTTACAATTCAAAATCAATCGCTTGTGAAAATGAGGTCTTCAAAAGAGGTTCCTCTGTACTAAACAGATTTTTAAAATTAATAAATTCTTTGTTATATAGGCATTTATACTGTATTAATATAAACAAACACACCCTAACACTTAATATTTGTGAACAAAATGTATATTACAGGATTGTAAAGTTTTGTGTAGGAAAGATAAATTTTATGTAGATAAACGTAAGATTTTGTTATGATAGTAAAGTTTAAAGGTCGTTTATTTTATCTATATCCAGGAGGATTCTATTTACATGCTTAACTCAAAAAAACAAGACCCTTTCTTTGTAGCATTGCATAAAATTGCTGAAAATATGAGAGAGGCCGTACATTACGCAAATGATTTTCGTATAACAAGTGTAGCTGACTTAAAAGAGATTAGCATTACAATGAAAAATTACGAAACAGCTGGCGATAAACTCATTCATGAACTAATCGTAATGCTAAACAAATCATTTATGACACCGATCGAACGAGAAGATATTTTAGAATTCGCTATTCGTATGGACGATGTGTTAGATGGTACGGAGCATTGTATCGCCCACTTCGAAATGTTCTCCTTAACAGAAGTTGACGAATCAATGCGCATTTTCTTAGGCTATATTTCTAAAAGTGCCGACGAAATTGTTAAAGCAACTGAAGAGTTAAAGAAAAAGAATCTTATTGGCATGCGCCCACATGCCATTCTAATAAAAGACTATGAGCGTGAATGCGACGAAGTACAAAGAACTTCTATTAAGCAATTATTTTTAAATGAAAAAGATCCAATCCGCATCATTAAGTTTAAAGATATTTATGAACAACTTGAGGATATCGCTGATTATTGTCAAAACGTTGCCAACACAATGGAAACAATTATCATGCGTAACGCGTAACTAGGAGTGGGTCAAATACAATGAATACAATCATTATACTAACCGTATTGGTCGTCATCTTTGCCCTAACATTTGACTTTATTAATGGTTTCCATGATACAGCAAATGCTATCGCAACTTCGGTTTCCACAAGAGCATTACCCCCACGTGTTGCCATTATTATGGCAGCGACGATGAACTTTATCGGTGCTATTACTTTCGTGGGTGTCGCAAAAGCGCTAACAAAAGATATTGTTGATCCATTCTCTTTAAATGCTTTTGAAGGAGATACAACTGGTTCTGTCGTTATATTAGCCGCATTAATTTCAGCTATTATATGGAACCTACTTACTTGGTACTTTGGTATCCCATCAAGTTCTTCACATACATTAATCGGTTCAATTGCCGGCGCAGCAGTTGCTTCTGCAGGCTTTAGCGTCCTTAATTATGGCGGTTTTACAAAAATCATTATGGCATTAGTATTGTCACCACTCATTGCAATTTGTGCCGGCTTTCTTATGATGACGCTGTTTAAACTATGGTTTAAAAACTTAAATTTATATCGTACGAATAAAGGCTTCCGGACAATGCAAATTTTTACAGCGGCTATCCAATCGTTTACGCACGGTACAAATGATGCCCAAAAAGCAATGGGTATTATGACTATGGCGTTAATTGCAGGTGGCTTGCATACCGGGGATGAAATTCCTTTTTGGATTCGAGCAGCGGCTGCAACCGCTATGGGTCTTGGTACTTCTATTGGTGGCTATAAAATTATTAAAACGGTCGGCGGTAAAATTATGAAAATCCGTCCTGTAAATGGCGTTGCAGCTGACTTAGCTTCTGCTACTGTTATTTTCGGTGCGACATTAGTACACTTACCAGTATCCACAACACACGTTATTTCTTCATCCATCATGGGTGTTGGTTCAGCACAACGAGTTCGTGGTGTTAACTGGGGAATGGCACGAAAAATTGTAACCACTTGGATTATTACAATGCCAATATCAGCTGTAATGGCATCCGTTATATACTTTATATTATCTTTATTCTTTTAGAATTCACGGCACTCTCTGCTCCCAGAAAGTGCCGTTTTTTGGTGACAGGCACTCACACAATTCTCATACAATTCTCACGCCATTTACTGCGAGCAGGATTTTCTACTTTGTCACACGACAAAAAGTGACACATCCTTTACACTAGTTTAAAAGGGGGATGCTTTATCGTTATGAAAAATTTTTCAGCTTTTATCACTGCACATGCGAAAGCTATCGTTGCCATTTGGATTGGTATTTTTATCACAATGGCTGTGTTTGCTATACAGCTTCCTAGCAAACTGCATGGAGATGGCTTTTTTGTTGAAGCTGATCATACCTATGTCACAAATGAACTAGCCAAAACATTCGACTTACCTGCAGAAAAAATCATGGTTGTTTTTGATCAAACAAGCAATCAAAAAATCGAAAACACTCTACAAAAGCTAGAGGACATTGAAGAAGTTCATTCCATTCAGTCACCATTGGATGATTCTACTTTACAAAAGAATGACATTTCCTATGCCATGGTACATTTTAAAAATAACATTGATAATTTGCCAGCTATCGTCAAAGAGGTTCGTGCTTTAGTTGAAGAAGAAGGTATCAGTGTGACAGGTGGCCCTGTGATTTCGGAGGATATTAATGAAGCCAGCCAAAAGGACTTAGCATCCGCTGAAGCCATTGGTTTACCAATCGCTATTGTTGTGCTATTACTTGCTTTTGGTACTGTTGTAGCTGCGATTTTACCAATTTTAATCGGAGTTGTTACCGTTGTCACAGCATTCGGGCTGTTGACGTTACTAAGTGGTAGCGTTAATTTATCCATTTTTGTGTTAAATATTGTACCAATGCTTGGACTTGCCCTTAGTATTGATTTCGCTCTGCTATTTATTAATCGCTATCGTGAAGAGCGTAACCATTCTAGCATTGCCGAAGCTATACAAATTGCTATCCAAACAGCCGGTCGTTCTATTATTTTTTCTGCTGTTTGTGTCATGATTGGTCTTGGTGCCATGATTGTCATTGATGTAGAAATCTTCCGCAATATTGCCTTAGGTGGCACAATTGTCGTATTGTTCGCCGTGCTTTCAGGTCTCACTTTATTACCTGCGACAATGATGGTGTTAGGAGATCGCCTAAATAAATGGCGCATATTACGTGTAAAGCCAGGTGGCACGAATCGTTGGCACAGTTTTGCCGGCTTTGTTATGAAGCGACCTGTATCCATTGTTATTGTTGCTTTATTGTTACTTGGTATCGGGATGATTCCGTTAAAGGATATTAAACTTGCTATACCTCAAGTAGATTCTTTACCACCCAAATACGATGCCCGAGCAGCTTACGATAAATTGGATGAAACGTTTGGGCTTGGTGATACATCCGTTTTGTATTTACTTGCTGAACGCCAAGATGGCTGGGAGAATGAGCAAGGACGCAAGCTACTTTTTGATATACAAGAAAAACTGCTTAACGATCCGCTCGTTGATGAAGTCTCAACGATTTATACAGCAGCCCAAATGAAATCACCAGAGGAATTAACAGCTTCCTTGAAAACGCCACAAGTGGCAGAACAATTAAAACCAATCATTAATACCTTTTCAAAGGATACACAGCTATTTATTCCGATTACATTAAATGTAGCTGGTTCGTCCTCCGCTGCACAACAATTCGCCAGAACGTGGATGGACAAGGATTTAAATGTTGACTTCAAACTAGGTGGACAAGGGAAATTTAATCAAGAAATTTTTGATGAAATTGCTAGTAAAATAATATTTGCGGTTTCAATCATTATCGTGTCAACGTTCTTTATTTTGATGCTTGCCTTCCGTTCCATTTTAATTCCTCTCAAGGCAATCATTATGAATATAATCGGGTTATCTTCAGCGTTCGGCATACTGGTTTATATTTTCCAATATGGGCATTTTGGAATAGAGGCTGGAACAATCGTCCTTATTATTCCAGTTATCGTATTTTGCCTTGTCTTCGGTTTAAGTATGGACTATGAAGTATTTTTAATCTCTCGCATACAGGAAGAATATCAAAAAGGTGCAGATAATACACGTGCAACAGTGGATGGGCTAACATCTACTAGCCGTATCATTACATCTGCTGCACTTATTATGATTGTTATTACAGGGGCATTTGCCTTTACTGATGTCATGCCTGTAAAGCAAATCGGAGTTGGTATTGCGATTGCCATCGCGATTGACGCGACCATTATTCGCCTTATGCTGGTACCGAGCCTTATGAAGCTATTTGGTGATTGGAACTGGTGGCTACCATTTGCTAAGAAAAAGTAATGATACACACAAAAAATCCGAGAACATATAGTTACATTGTTCTCGGATTTTACGTTTAAAAATTTTGTTGATACCACGCTCTTGCCGCTTCTACTTCCGGCATTGTGAGCTGATGTCCGTAGTTAAACCATGCTGTCGTTACATGAGCACCCGCTTTCGATAACAGCGACTCCAAATCTTCTGATTCTTGTGCAGTACACATCGGATCATTGGTTCCTGCTGCTATAAATACCGGAATATTAGGAAGCGCAGGTAGTTCGATGCCACGTCTTGGCACCATTGGATGATGTAAAATTGCCCCTGCCAATGCATCTTCAAAGTGGAATAATAAACTTGCAGCAATGTTTGCCCCATTTGAATAACCAATTGCTACAATGCGCGTACGGTCAAAACCATACTCCTCTGCTGCTGTTACCAAAAAACTTTGTAACTCTTGTGTACGGAAGATTAAATCTTCTATATCAAAAACACCTTCAGCTAAGCGACGGAAAAAACGAGGCATACCGTTTTCTAATACATTACCTCGTACACTTAAAATATTTGCTGTTGCATCAATTTCCTTTGCAAGACTGATTAAAGAATGCTCATCCCCACCTGTACCATGTAATAACAATAAGGTTGGCTTGGTTTCATCTGTACCTTTATGAAATAAATGTTGCATAAACCCATCACCTTTCAATTATCTTGAATTCGAGATAATTGTAGCCTGTGGTAATATTAAATTCAAACTTTTTGACTTATTTATTTCACGATTCTCACTATTTGGCTGTTCTTGATTATTTTTATAAAAATTTTGAATCGTAAAAACTGAAAATAAACATGCAATGACTAAAACAACAATTACAATACCTACCAATTTTTTACCACTCATGTCGTTTCCCCCATATTACTTAGTTCTTTTTACGAAAGCCTTCTTCTAGTAAGTATTCTTTCGCAGCATCATATGTGCCAAAGGCTTCTTCTAAATTTTCTCGATGATAAACATTCCAAGAACGTTGCTCAAACGCAAGCTCTAATTGATCGCCTTCACGATTACGCCAAGTTTCAATAATAGGTTCTTCCGCTTCTTGTTCCTCACCTAAATAAGTAATGGCATCTTCAATAATGGCACGCAACTGGTGCTCATCATAATCGCGAATATTGACTAGTCCTTTATCATTTGCTTCATTTTCGTAGCGCAATAAATCTCCTACAAAGACAAAACCATTGCCATTTGGGTGCAATTTTTCTACGACAATCGTCTTTTCAAACAAACTGTCCATATAATGATAATTCACTCGTTTCATCGAAATTTCTTTTTTCGTTAATTCGGAAAACGATTCAATTATCGCTTGTTTTTGTTCAAATGTTAGCATATATATGCTCCTTTTCTTTCATTGTAAATACAAGTATAGCTTATTTTCTACATAAATTAACAGATAGACATAAAATGCTCATAAACATAACTTCAATTCATTTCGAAGTTATCTTTATGAGCGTAAAGCATACATCATGCTATATGCCATACATACCGATGGCCATTTTCTAATCGTTATTCATGGCTGGTGACTTTACTATCGATTGTACATTGCACTTTTGGCAAAGCCAATAACATCCGCCACATACAGCTCACGATACGGCACAAATTGTGCCGTACTGACAGGACGCACGAGTCGAGCTCGTTGCCCATCAGGGAAATATTCATACCCCTCAATATTTAGCGTGCCAGTTTTCCCTAAAAAGAATGCTTCCGCTTCATCAAGCTGTGCTCGAACAACACCCGAAACTTCCTCATATTGCAGCTCAAATGCATCCCAATTATCTTCAAACGGGTACAAATAGACATGACAAAATTCATTATCTATCATATTTTCAGATACGATGCTACAAGATGTCATCCCCATTTTGACGATGTCTTGAATATTAATTGTTAACCCTAATTCTTCTTTTACTTCGCGGATGCCTGCTTCCACTGTCTCAACTGCTAGTAAATGCCCTGCTGCTGTTATATCTAGCAGCCCTGGATAATCCTTCTTTTGCCCACTACGGATTTGGAAATAAATATAGTTCTCGTTGACAAGCCAGCAGTGAAATGTCTCATGCCACAAGCCCTTCTCATGTACTTCTGCTCGTGTTGCCGTTCCAATTTGTTCATGCTGCTCATTAAAAACTTTAACAATTTCTTGTTCCACTTTTTATTCGACCCCTATACTGACTTCGTAGCCTTTTTCTTTATCGCATTTCGTTCATCATAAATATTCGAAACAATTACCTTTAGTACCGCATAGAATGGTACGGCAATAATAATCCCAATAAAGCCTGCTATATTACCGGCTGCTAAAATAATCGTAATAACTGTTAACGGATGGATATCAAGCGATTTCCCCATAACATTCGGTGTAATAAAGTTACTATCAATCTGCTGTGCAATAAGTGTAACGACGCTTACCCACACAACAAGCATCGGATCTTGAATTACGGCTACAATAACTGCTGGTGCAAGAGCAATCCACGGTCCAATAAACGGAATCATATTCATAAAGAAGGCAAAAATCACAAGCAATAATGAATACTCTAAGCCAATTATTAAATACCCAACATACATAATAAGTGCTAGTAAAAAACTGATTTGTAGTTGCCCTTGAATATAGCTACGTAATACATCATCTATCTCACTCAATGTCTTTTTAATCCATTCACGACGCTCACCAGTAAAATATTTATAAATGGAAGGCGCAAATTTCTCATGGTCCTTCAACATAAAAATGAAGAAAAATGGAATTAAAATCGCTAGTAAAGAAACTGACACCAGTGATTGGATAAATGATACAAGCCATTTACTTGCTACCACAGCAATGTCCTGTACAGAATTAGCAAGATAATCAATAAAATCTTTTAATTGTGGTGGGAAATTATCTTTATTTTTGAATACATAATCAGCGGCCTCTTGAATGCTTGAACTAATCATCGGTGCATTTTTTGCCAGATTATTAAGCTGGGTAGCAATCGGATTACCAATAATCCAACCAAAGCCGACCACTATGGCAATCAGTCCAACGACAATTGTTAAAATACTCGACCACCTTGGCCATCTACGCTTTTCTAAAAAACGTTGAATTGGCTCGGTCACATAATACAACACACCCCCAAGTAGTAACGGCACAAAAATCGCTTTTAAAATCATAGCAAGCGGTGTGAAAATCCAATGAATCTCTATAAAATATTTAAGTATTAGTAAAACTAGTAAAATCCCTATACCTACCTGGAACCATACCTTCCTCGTCACTTTCTTCACTTCCTTTTATCACAGTTACTGAAAATACTACTTATATATTAACCATTTCGCAAGTATCCTAGTATCGATTACATAGATAACAAGCAAAAAAACAACTTATCTTGGACAATTTTTATAGAAAACATATTCTTGCTTTTGCAATAAATAAAAAATTAGAAGGGTTCACTAGTTGTTGGTAGCGAAGGCGGTGACTCCTGCTCAGAACGCACACAGCGTAAGACGCGGACAATAACGGCGTAGCAAAAAAGTGTTAGATTGATTGCAATCAATCTAACACTTGCTAATTTCTTATAGAGCCACTATATTAGCTCTGCACAGTTTCTATCTAACATCTACAACTTTGTATCATCCACTGAATTTAAGTAGTCCTCAATCACACCGATTACTGATTCTACACAGCCATCCTCAAACGGAGAAATTAAGCCCGCTTCCTTCACAAGCTTTGTAAATGACATGGAACCGCCTAAGCCACATAAATGGATATAATCCTTCCATGCTGCGTCAAACTCTTCACGTGAGCGTTTCCAGAATTGGAACGCACAAATTTGTGCTAACGTGTAGTCGATATAATAGAACGGGCTTGCATAAATATGTGCCTGACGTTGCCATATACCACCTGACTCTAAATAGCTATTACCATCATAGTCACGGTGTGGTAAATAGGTTTGCTCGATTTTTTTCCATGCAGCTTTACGCTCAGCAGGTGTCATCTCTGGATTTTCGTAAATAACATGTTGGAATTCATCAACAGCAACACCGTAAGGAAGAAATAATAAGCCACTGCTTAAATGTGTAAATTTATATTTCTCGGTGTCTTCTTTGAAGAATAATTCCATCCAAGGCCATGTGAAAAACTCCATACTCATTGAATGGATTTCGCATGATTCATATGTTGGCCATAAATATTCTGGGATGCCAATATCACGGCTTGAGAATACTTGGAAGGCATGTCCAGCCTCATGTGTTAACACATCAATATCACCTGATGTACCGTTAAAGTTCGAGAAAATAAACGGCGAATGATAATTTTCAATAAACGTACAATAGCCGCCACTTTCTTTCCCCTTTTTCGCAACTAAATCCATTAGGTCATGGTCAATCATAAAGTTGAAAAATTCACCCGTTTCAGGAGATAGTTCTTCATACATTTTTTTACCGTTTGCCACTATCCAATTTGCATCACCCTTTGGCGTAGCATTACCTGTTAAGAAGTTTAAAGCTTCATCATAAAATTTTAAGTCTGAAATCCCGATTCGCTTTGCTTGACGCTCAAATAGTTTTGTTGCAACTGGCACGATTAAATCACGTACTTGGTCACGGAATTTCTTGACCATTTCAGCATTATAATCAATTCGGTTCATACGGATATAGCCAAGCTCTACATAATTTTTATAGCCTAATTTTACAGCAATTTCATGACGCACTTTAACTAGCTCATCATATAAGCGATCAAATTCCGCTTCATGCTCAGCAAAAAAGCCAAATCGAGCTTCTGTAGCAGCCTTACGCATTGCTCGATCTGTCGATTCTGTATAAGGTCCTAGCTGTGCTAGCGTTAATGTTTCACCGTTAAAGTCAATCTGTGCTGAAGCAACTAGTTTATTATATTCTGATACTAGTTTGTTCTCCTTTTGCATTAAATCAATGACTTTCGGTGAAAATCCTTTAATTTGATAGGATGCTAAATCAAATAACTGTTGCCCCCATTTTTCTTCTAACTGCTCGCGGAATGGTGAAGCGATTAATGCTTTATAATATTCGGTTGTAATTTCTTCAAGCTCAGGGCCTACTTCATCAAAATAATCACGTTCTTCTTGGTAAAATGAATCGTGGGTATCAATCGATGCTCGAATGTAGACGAGGTTTGCCATTGTCGCATATTCATTACTCAGTTCATTTAATTTTTCAATTAGTTCGCTTTGTGCCTCAACCGATTGTGCTTCTTTAAATTGCTCGATTAAAGCTAACTGTTGCTCTTTCATCGCCTCCACGTTCGGACGGCTGTATACATAATCTTTAAACGTTGTCATAGAAGTACCCTCTTTCTGTCGTTTAGTCATTATATTTCTATTATATGCCAAATATATAATGGAAAGAAAGTAAATATATCATTAATGACCAATGATATATGTTTTTAATAATGCAGCTCTTTCCCGTAGTGTTAACTTCGCTTCCACAGATTTTGGGGTTTTGGCAACAACGACATCTGCCTCTAAATCAAGCTTATTCGCTAAATACTTCGCTCGTTGTAAATGGAAATCATTCGAGACAATCGTAATTTGCTTTGTCCCTGCTGGTAGTAATTCTTTTGAAAATAATAAGTTTTCATATGTCGATGTGGATTGCTCTTCCATTAAAATTCGTTCAGCTTCAATGCCATTGTCTTCTAGGTAGGTAAACATTGCTGATGCCTCTGTTCTATCCTCATCTGTTCCCTGTCCACCCGAGACGATTACCTTAACATGCGGGTATTGATTGAGATAGGTTACAGCCTCTTCCAATCTACTTTTTAAAGATAGTGATAACACACCACCTGGCTTTACTTTTGCTCCAAGCACGATAACATATGGTGCTGTTCCATCTGCAACTGGCTGTGTGCCTCGTTTCATTTCTTGTCCTAACCATATATAAAGAGCACTACCTATACAAACAACAATTATGATGCCTCCCACTATCCACCTTTTCATATCCAACACCCCTTTATACTAACAACGTCTTGCCTATAAAAAAGATGCTTGTACAAAAGAGAAAATGTGTTAGATTGACTGCCATCAATCTAACACATTTTTTGCTGCGCCGTTGTCCGCTTCGGCGGTGCTTTCCGCTCAGCACACGTAAGCCGCAACCCTAGCTAACGCGCGGAATGCCAGCGTCTTACGCTGCGTGCGTCCCGGAGGAGTCACCGCCTCCGCTACTAACTACTAGTGAACCCTACTAAATTTTTATTTATTGCAAAAGCAAGAATAGCTAAGTTAGCTAGTTCTCCATATAGCAAAAATTTATGAACAGCTTTCCTCGTTTCTTTAATTTTTTTAGTTATGTCCCAGCCTCTAAATGGTTATCTTATTGTAAAACGTTGAATAGATTCCTGTAATGCTGAAATTTCGTCTGTTAAATCATTAGATGATTCGCTAATAAGCTGAATAGCTCTCTGTTGCTCGTCAACTGATGCTGTGACTTCTTCTGAGGAAGCTGCATTTTTCTCACTAATCAGCGCGATACTTTCAATCGATTGCATAATATCTTCCTTAGAGCTATTTAAATATTCTACGCCCGCCGTCATCTCTCCAATATTTACTATAATCTCTCCGACAGACGCTTCTATCTCATTAAATGAAGATTCCATCATACTAACTGAATTATTTTGCTCACGGACAATGATATTTGTTTTTTGCATCTCATCATTTACTAAGTTCGTTTCACTTTCAATACCTCGTAACGTCGTGCGTACCAAATCTGTTGCAACAGATGTTTGATCTGCTAGCTTACGTACTTCCTCCGCTACTACAGCAAAGCCTTTGCCATGCTCTCCAGCACGCGCCGCTTCAATCGATGCATTTAATGCAAGAAGATTCGTTTGATCGGAAATTTCATTGATTGTGCCCACAATACCTTCAATTTCTCTTACTTTAACAATTAAGCTATTGAACACTGTTTGAACACTGTTAATAAGCGCAGACGATTCTTGTGATTTGTGTTTCAAACTGTTTAAATTCACAAGCCCTTCTTCATTGGACTGCTTCATTTTTTGAGAAGCATCCAACATTAATTCATTTTTATCATGTAGCTCTACAATTTGCTGTGCAAATGCAATCGCTGTACGATTTGTATCCTCTGCGTCTGATGCTTGTTTCACTGCCCCTCTTGATACCTCATTAATCGCTTTGACAATTTCATCACCGTAAGCATTTGTTTCCTCTGCAACGGCTGTTAAATTGGACGAAGTCGATTGAATTTCGACAATGGCCTCCTCAACATCTGTAATTAGTGTCTTTAATTGATCTACCATATCATTAAAACCAGTATTCAATTGACCAATTTCATCTGATCGTTGTAGGTTTTCAATTTCAACGGTTAAATTACCTTGTGCCACTTCATGGACACGCTTCGATAAGTTTTTAACTGGTAAAGCCAAATGTCTAGACACAAAAATTACAATGACGGTACCAATAATAATGGCACCCAATAATGTTAGACCAATAACCAATAACAATGAATTAGCTTCCTTATTAAAATCTTGCATATATGTACCAGATGCGACAATCCATCCCCAATGTGGATCTTTTGCAGAATAGATGATTTTATCCGCTAATACGTCCTGACCTGGAAGTGTAAACTCATATTCCGTAAAGCCACCGCCTTGTAATGCTCGCTCGGTTACATCACGAATAAAATACTTTCCACTGCTATCTTGATCATCCCACAAGTTATCCCCTTCGCGAGTAGGATGTGTAGTTAATGTTCCTTTGTCGTCTAAAACATAGATATAACCATACTCTCCTAGATTACCAGGATAATTAATTGGTCGTTTTCCCTCACTATCCTTTGGACCAAGCAGCGCTTCTCGTACTCTTTCCTGCGCAACCTCCAAAGGGATGTCACCTTTTTCTACACTTTCATTTGCAAGTTCGATTAATTGCAAAGTAGACTCAACACTATTTTGAATAACTTGTTCGCCTAAACCTTCCATACCATCCTTTGCTTTCCCATAACTGACTATACCAATGATTAAGCTCGGCACTATTAGTAATGCCATTGAAACGATAATTAATTTCCCCTGTATTGAACGTAAAAATTTCATGCTTTACACCCCTTTTTACTTCGTTCATTTAAAGCATTAATATTAATCTATATTATGGAATGGTTTTATAGTTTACACAATATGTATTTCACAATAAATGTGTAGAATACTCACCTTTTCGTTTAAATATGCTAATATACACATTTTTTCGCACAGAAAAAAAACTATCTTTCTACAGGGATACAATGCGTAGAAAAATAGTTTTTTGATATTCTTTATAATTTAAATGTATTAATCGCTTCAATTACCTCTTTAGATGTGCGTTCCAAAATTTCTACTACTTCATTTAATTCTGAAACCATTGCCACCTGTAAATCTGAAGCAGTTGCAACTTCTTTCGTACCTAAGGCACTTTGCTGCGCAATATTTTGCATTTGCTCTATCGTCGCTAAGATTTCTTCTGAACCGGCTGACATTTCTTCGATTACTGCAGAGTCATCTTGAATTTTATTGTTAACCATTGCAACCGATTGTAAAATTTGTGAAAGGCTTGTACCAATTTGTTGCACCGCTTCATTCCCCGCCTGCACATCTTCCGTACTTTGTGCCATTTCAGAAAGAGCACGGTCCGTAATATCTTTAAAGCTTACTAAATGTTTTTGAATATCATCAGCAGAAGTCTTAGACATTTCAGCCAACTTACGTACTTCATCTGCTACTACTGCAAAGCCTTTTCCAGCTTCCCCAGCTCTCGCCGCTTCAATAGCAGCATTTAATGCAAGTAGGTTTGTTTGATCGGCAATATTGGTAATGACTAGCACCATATCTTCAATTGAACGGAATTTATTGCCCATCTCTTCAACATGTCCTGCTGTACGCAACACAGAAGATTCAACATTTTGGATTTGCGAAATAACCTCTTGAGAATGGTTTACATTGGACTCTACTAATCCCGTCATTGCACTGGAAGACTCAGCGATTTCGGAAGTTGTATCAGCTAAACGTTGGATGCCAATGGACATTTCATTCATTGTTAACAAAACCTCATTATTGTTTTGCTGGTGCTGTTCACTACCTGCCGCAATTTCAATAATACGGTCTGCAATTTTTGAGTTTGATGCTTCAACCTGCTGTGAAGTAGCATCTATTTTGCCAACAACCTCTCGTAAAGCAACCGTGCGAAGTTGAATCGTTTGGAAAGTGTCTTTTAATTTTATCAGCGATTCCTTAAACGCATTGGCGAAAACGGCAATTTCATTTTTACCTTTAAACTGTAGTTTCTCGACTGCTTCCGTTGCTTGAACAATATCACCACGTGCAAAGTATTCAGCTGCTTCCCCTAAAGAACTGAGTGGTTTTAATGAACGGTTAATATAACGATACATGATGACCATTCCAACCACCGTTAATACGAACATAATCGCAATAAGGGCTGGTAAAACTGAAGTTAATACCGTATTCGTTACGCCACTTACTTGTGTTGCATCAATATCTACACCAACAAAGGCAACAATCGCACCGGATTCATCTTTTAATGGCACCGTACCCGATAAATAATCTCCAAAGTCACTACTATGTAATATTGCGGAATAATAGCTACCTGTAGCCATTACTTTTTCAAGATCCTTATAGTAAGTAGAAGATGATTCCGAATTGATAGCACCTGCATTTTCTTGGTCATCTTTAGGCATACCATCAACTAAAAATCTTACTTTCTGATCTTCCTTTGGTACCGCAAATGTATAAGCATAAAGCACGCCATTTTTTTCTCGTAAATCGTTTAATTGCTCTCTTAGCTCCCAGTAAAGTTTAGACTCCGATGGTTTTTTCGAAAGCTCAATATAATCATCCGCATTTAACTGTTTTGCAATGTTTTCTGCTACCGCTACTGCCTGTGACCCCATTGTTTTATTTACAGATGATTTTGCTGTGTAAATCGTCGTGACGATAAAACCAATTAATAAAGCGACTAATGTCATTAATGAAATTAAAATAATTTTATTACTTAACTTATTTGCTCTGCTCATATTTTGGCACACTTTCCTTCTTCATTTTGCTAGTATAATAACTAATTATTACCTAAAAATTTATTTTTTCAACTATTTTGACTTTAATACTATAATATTATTGCTAGCCAAGCGCATAATGCGAGTAATGTAACAAGCAGTGTCGGGATCGTTAGGATAATACCTATCTTAAAGTACTGACCCCAACTGATTTTAATGCCTTTTTGCGCCAATATATGAAGCCATAACAATGTAGCTAAGGAACCAATCGGTGTTATTTTCGGCCCTAGGTTTGTGCCTATTACATTAGCATAAATAAGTCCTGCTTTGATTGTTCCTGTCGCACTTGTTTCAGCAATAGCTAAAGCATCTATCATCACCGTCGGCAAATTATTCATAACTGCTGACAAAATGGCTGCTACAAATCCCATCGTTAGTGTCGCTACAAATAAGCCTTGCTGAACGGCATGTTCTAACACATCGGCTAACAACCCCGTAAGCCCTACATTTTTCAAACCATAAACGACTACGTACATTCCTATTGAAAAGAACACTATACTCCACGGGGCACCTTTCATAACCCTCTGCGTATCAATGTTTTTACTTCTCTGTGCCAACCATAAAAAAATTATCGCAACACTACATAAAGTAAATGACACTGGAATAATAAAATATTCACTAAATAAAAACCCAATTAATAATATTGCTATAACGTACCACGAGATGTGGAATAATTTTTTATCTCGAATGGCAACAGTTGGTTGAACCACCGCCTCCATCGAGTACTGCTTCGGAATAGCCTTTCTGAAAAAAACATATAGCACGAGTATACTAGCTATTAAAGAAACGATATTCGGCACTACCATATGCACCGCATATTCTATAAAGCCAATATCAAAAAAATCCGCTGATACAATATTTGTTAAATTACTAATCACCAGTGGTAATGATGTTGTATCTGCTATAAATCCACTTGCAATAATAAACGGAAAAACCTTTTGCTCTGTTAAGTTTAACTTTCTTACCATCGCTAATACGATTGGCGTTAATATCAATGCTGCACCATCGTTCGCAAATAGTGCTGAAACAATCGCTCCTAAGCAACCTATATAGATGAATAAACGAATGCCACTACCTCTTGCAAGTCGTGCCATATGTAATGCAGCCCATTCAAAAAATCCGATTTCATCCAAAATCAGAGAAATAATAATAATGCCTATAAATGATAATGTAGCATTCCACACAATGTCAGTTACCGCCACAACATCATGCCATGTTACAACGCCCAACATTAAGGCAAATGCTGCACTGATACAGGCGGACCAGCCAATAGATAATTTACGTGGTTGCACAATGACTAAAAATAACGTCACTAAAAAAATAACGATTGCTAATAAGGTTTGCACAATTCTCCCCCTTAATAAATTTCCACATTTGCTTATGTGCCCATTTTCCAAGCCTACGCAAAAAGCATTTTCTAAAAACTATGTTATCCACTGGTTCTTAATCTTTATGCGACGAAACTCTTTTAGAGTTGGAAGGCTTTTTGCGGGAGCAAGTAAAAACCAGTAGCAAAGGTTTGCTACTGGCCTGACTGATAATAAAAACTATTCACCTAAATCTGCGTTATGGTAAACGTTTTGTACATCATCTAAATCTTCTAAAGCATCAATTAGTTTTTCAAATTTTGCTATATCGTCACCTGTTAATGTCACTTCTGTTTGAGGAAGCATTGAAAGCTCTGCAACGGTAAATTCTTGAACACCTGCCGCCTTCAGCGCTTCTTGTGCAGCAAAGAATTGATCTGGCTCAGCATAAACGATAACAGTATCTTCTTCTTCAAGAATATCACGAGCATCGACATCTGCTTCCATTAAAATTTCAAGTACTTCATCTGCTGTCTTACCTTCTAAACCAATAACTGCTGTTGAATCAAACATATACGCAACAGAACCACTTACGCCCATGTTACCGTTGTTTTTACCAAATGCTGCACGTACATCAGATGCAGTACGGTTCACATTGTTTGTTAAAGCATCCACGATTAGCATTGTGCCAGCCGGTCCAAAACCTTCGTAGCGTAATTCGTCGAAGTTTTCGTCACCGCCACCTTTTGCTTTTTCGATCGCTTTTTCAATAATATGTTTAGGAACACTGTAAGTTTTAGCACGTTCAAGAACAACTTTAAGAGCGCGATTTGATTCAGGATCTGGTTCGCCTGATTTTGCTGCTACATAAATTTCGCGACCGAATTTTGCATTAACACGACTTGTGCTTTGGTCTTTTGACGCCTTCTTTTCTTTAATATTGTTCCACTTACGACCCATTGTTTCCACTCTCTTTCAAAAATAAAGTTTATAAAAATCATAGATGCACATTTACACATCTGCAAATGGTATTTAAATACTTTTCGTATCTTTACTCTGCAAATAATAACATATTGATGCCTTCAAAGCTAGATATGCCAATGTTTAAGGTAATCTTTTCACATGGGGAAATCACATAATATTTACCATTTTAAGACAAAAATAACCGTGAAGCTAGTGCCTATAACTTGTTGTCAAACTTAATTTTTTCTAATAATGCCTGACAGCCCTCTAATACTAGATCATAAGTTTCCTGAAAATCACCTGTATAGTATGGATCAGGTACATCCATTTGATGGTCCGTTAAATCTAAAAAACAAAAAATCTTCGGTGAATCTGGATTACCTAGCATCGTAAAAATATTACGTACATTATTTTCATCCATTCCTACAATATAATCAAATTGATTAAAATCATGTTTTTGTAGCTGTCTTCCTTGCATTCCCTTTGTCGCTATACCATATTCTCGTAACTTGTCTTGTGTTCCACAGTGGGGTGGCTCACCGATATGCCATGAGCTTGTTGCAGCGGAATCTACGTCGATTTTGTCGGTCAACTGTGCTTTTTCTATTAAATCTCGCATGACTGCCTCAGCCATTGGCGAGCGACAAATATTCCCTAGGCAAACAAAAAGTACATGAATCATAAAATCAATTACGCCTTGGCGTAATTGCGTTCAGATTTTTTTCGAGCATGCTCGAAAACCTCCTCTAAAAAATCTATGACATCCGCCAGGGCTCTTAACTTGATTCAACTTGACCTTAGCTAAATCGAGTTAAGAGCCTCCTACGACAAAGCACCCAAAATCAACGAGATTCTGAGTGCTTCCTGTATTATTTTTTATCTGCTGCAATGCGTTTATTCAATTCTTCTGTTAACGCAATTAACTCATGTTCAAGATGGTGTGTAAATTCCTCACGACCTTCTTTTCCTTTCCCTGTCACATAAAACGGCTCTCCATAGATGAGATAACCCTTTCCTCGTTTAAAGACATCGCCAGCATTTCGCGCTCCAACGTAAGCGGCTGGAACGATTTGAGTTTTGGACAGTTGTGCTATCGTGATAGCACCCTGCTTTAAATCTGTTCCTTCTGAATTACGAGTACCTGATGGGAAAATCCCAACAATTTTTCCCTCTTTCAGCAACTGTGAGGGAATTTTGATTACACTTGGCCCGGGATTATCACGATCAACAGGAAAGGCATTTAAATGATTAATAAGCCATCCTAGCCCTTTGATATCAAACAATTGCTTTTTCGCCATAAAGTGAATTTCACGAGGCATGACCGCAACACCTAAATTTAATATATCCACATAGCCTGTATGTGTACACGCAATAATAAACCCACCTTCCTTTGGTAAGTTATGCGCATCATATACACGAGCCTTTGAACCTGTTAATTTTAATATTAATTTGACAAGATTTGCCGTAAATTTATACACTGTTTTATTCCTACCTTATTCAATAGTTATTACTATTGTAATCGAAAAGTGCTGTATACCGCAATTGTCCAAGTCAAATCGATCTGATTTATACCTGACCGATTAAGATATCAACATCAATCGTTATTTCACTGACATCCACTTCTGCTTGCTGTGCTTTGTGCCAGCCCATCGGCGTCATTTCTAGCAATGCTGGTACGAGTATTGAAGCAAGTGGAACCGTATAAGTAATGCGTTCTACTGTAACCTTTGTAAAACATTCACGAAAGCGTTCGACCGTTTGCTCATTGGAGTACGTTTCTTTAGTCGAATCAGCGTAAAGCTGCGCTCGTAATTGTTGCAAATAACCACTTTGCGGAACCACTTTTACAACGCACCCTCCAGTTGTAAGTAGCCGTTTAAATTCTTCATAATTTGCTGGGGATAGAATATTTAATATGACATCGAAGCTATGCTTAGCAAAGGGACTTTTCGCTAAATCTCCTACACACCAAATTTGCTCTGGGTAATGGCGAGCAGCAGCAAGGATTCCCTCTTTTGCAATATCAATGCCTACACCGATACTATCTCTTTCAGACAGTATGCGAGCTAAATGCGAACCCTCTCCACAGCCGGTATCCAGCACCGTTTTTGCTTGTCCTATTAATTCTGCTATTTTCTCCTCTAGAGGATCGTACAACCCACTATCAATTATCTTTTTACGGGATTCAAAAAGATCCTTGCTATATTTAGAGGTTGCTCCATGCGTTAGCATATTGACATAGCCTTGCTTGGCGATATCAAAAGAATGGTTTGCTGTACATGTCAACCTCCCTTGCTCATACACTTGCATGGACTCCTGACAAATTGGACAAGCAAATAGCTCAATATTTGCATTTATTAATGCCGCTCCTGCAGCTCGTTTAGAAATGGCCCCCATTATATTTCCCTCCTTTTTTCTGTTGGCGAAACAATGGCAAAACGCTCCCATTTTCTACTTTTCCACCTAAAGTATACGATAATAGCACGCATCCATTCATCTGCTGAAATAGCTAACCAAATTCCTACTAATCCCCAATCTAAAACAAATACAAATAAGTAGCCAAGTGGCAAACTCATACATACCATTGATAAAAATCCGATTTTAACAGGAAACCTTGCATCACCTGAAGCACGTAATGAATTAATAACGACGATATTCATTGTACGACCTGTTTCTAACAATATACTTAATGCTAAAACAGATCCGCCGATTGCGATAATCTCTGGATTATCTGTAAATAGGCTCATGAACTGCGTACGGAAAATTGTAACAACACTCACCATAAGTATCGTGAAAATAAAAGCTGAGCGCACGCTTACCCATAATTGATGATAGGCCTCATCTTTTTTACCTGCCCCCACATATCGACCTATAATAATCGCCGTCCCTGTACCGATTGCAACTGCAAATAAATATGTAAACATTGAAATATTCATGGCATATTGCCTTGCTGCAAGCGTCTCAGCACCTATATAGGTTGCGTAATAAAGGAAGACAATTTGGCAAAATTGGTAGAGCACTTGCTCAAAAGCAGATGGTAAACCGATATTTAAAATTTTTCGGACATATTCTTTTGAATAGGTGAAATAGTATTCTATTTTCACACGTATCTCCATCACCTGATACAACAGCCACGAAAAAACAAGTACCGCCAGTCCCCTGCTAATAATGGAGGAAATCGCAGCGCCCTTAACACCCAATTGTGGCAGTCCAAAATTCCCAAAGATTAATCCGTAATTTAAGAGGACATGAATAACATTCATTCCAAGCGAAACGTACATGGTCTGTTTCGTCCAACCATGGACACGAATAATGGCTGCTAACGCATTAATAATAGCCTGTAAAAAAATAAAACTACCTATAATGACTAAATAGCTTTGCGCATATTGCAAAACATCGCCCTTTAAATTCATCATCGTCATTAAATGGCTTGAGCCGAAGAAAAAAATCATACTCATAATAAGCCCAACAATTATGTTCATCGTAACTGCTAATGCCGAAATTTTTGTAGCCTCTAAATAGCGTTTCGAACCTAAATATTGCGATACAACAATTGCAGCACCATTGCCCACCACTTCAAGTATTAATATCGCAATATGAATATATTGATTGGCAGCACCAACACCTGAAACTGCATTATCCGACAAAGCACTTAACATCAATGTATCGGCTAATCCCATTAACATAAATAAAAAAACTTCCAAAAAGATCGGCCATGTTAAATGAAATAAACTAAACTGGTCGGTCGAATGTTTCTCTCTCATCGCATGTCCCAACTACTTCACTTCTCTCTATCCATTACATAAAAATCTATTGTATCTTATCACAGATTGGCTTGTTGTATAGGATAGGTAATACAAAAATAATTGAATAGCTACAAAAAAATCCCTCTCACTGCATGGCGTGAAAGGGTGTCTTATTAACATAAGCAATATTCTTGTAATTGCTGTCGTTTTTCTGTTGTTAAGCCAAATTCTTGCTCTAAAAATACGTTTTTTGAACCGTATTTACTATCCATAGCATCAAAGGCGGCTTGCAAATAATCCTCGCGAGCTGACATTAGTGCGTGAAACTGCTGTAATTCATGATCATTAAAAGTATCTTGGATTGCCTGTGCCATGCGTTCTACCATTGGGCGTAAGTAAATATTTGTTTCTAAATAGTCTTGCATAATGGTTTCCTCTGGCACATCTAATGCTAGCAAAATAAGAGCTCCTCCAATACCTGTTCGATCTTTGCCTACTGCACAATGATGAACTAGACCTAGATTATCTGGATTTTGGATTGTTGCCATTAATTTTTTAAATGATATATTGTTAAATGGCATTTGTGCATAAAAATCTCGAAACATCTCAGGACTTACAACTTTATAAAAATTGTGACCACCAGTATTTGTTGGCATCTCAAACGCATGATTTCCCTTTGCAGGAATTTGAATATACTTTGCATCCTTGAATGTTGGATTAGGGTTATTTCGTGCCTCGTGTTCATCTCGGTAATCAAAAATTGTTTTTACCCCTAATGTTTCAAAGCGCACCTTATCCGCTTGTGTCATCTTACCAAGTGCAGCTGAACGATATAGCAAGCCATTCTTTACGATACGACCATCCCTCGTCTTATAGCCACCCATGTCGCGGAAATTCAAGACTGCCTCAAACGGAATAACTTTCATGTCAAACTGTGTCATCCACTACGCCTCCCTTATGTTAGCAATCATTTCTACTTCTATTTTATAGAACAAACAAAGATAATACCAATTATCCAATGCCTTATTTATTCAACTATATTTATTTTAAAACATGAATAACGCTATTGTCCGCTAAGGCAAATACTTTCTACAAAGGAAGAAATGCCAGCAGGCAACAACGGCATAGCAAAAACAGATAATGGGACAAAAGAGAAAAAGTGTTAGATCGATGGCAGTCAATCTAACACTTTTTTGCTGCGCCGGTATTGTCCGCTTCGGCGGTGCTTTCTGCGGGCACACCGTAAGCCGCAACCCTCGCTACGCGCGGTCTGTTGCGTCTAACATAATGTGCTTTTTCCGCTAGAGTCACCACCTCCGCTACCAACAACTAGGGAACCCTTCTAATTTATTATTCATTGCAAAAGAAATAATAGTAAATATGTTCTATATATTTTCTTAGCAAAAATTTATCAAAACCAATGTACCTCTATTTAAGATTTTAAGGTTATGTCCCAGCCTCTTTTCTCTTTTGCCTAAAGCTAATATAAAAGGTTTTTACCGTTTATCCTTATTTAAATAACTCAGGATATACAGCTTTTGCTACCATTTCAACAGCTTCCCCGATACGAGGTCCTGGACGATTTGAAATATCTGTATCAATAGCACTTACTGCTTTATCTTGAATAGCTGTAATCGTATTCCATCCATCACGTCCTAGAATTTCCCCTACTGGGTCTTTTACATAGTTGACAGTTGTTAAAATAACTTGAGGATTTTTCGCAATAACATCTTCCTCTGCAACCTTTACCCATCCTGTTTGGTCACCAAATACATTGTTGACATTTGCAGCATTTAAAATTTCCTGTTGGAAAGTACCAGCTGCTGTTGTATAAATATCAGGTTTTGGGCTAATTTCTAAGTAAACATTTTTTGGTGTTTCTACACTTTTTACTTTTGCTTGAACATCAGCAATTTTCGCTTTAATCTCTTTGTTTAATTGCTCGCCTTTATCTTGTACACCCATCACTTCAGCAAGTTGTTGAATATCTCCATAAACATCTTCAAATGATGCAGCTGATTGAATAACAAATACTTTCACACCTGCATCTTCAAGACCTTTTAGTGCATCTAGTGTCTCTTCATTTCCTGTAGAGTACGCAATGACAACATCTGGCTTTAAGGCTACAATTCGTTCGCTATTAAATGTCACTGAATCTGACACACGTTCGATGTTTTTTGCTTCTTCTGGGTACGTATCATATTCTGTAGCTCCGACAACTTTATCGCCAACACCTAGTGCAAATAAAATTTCTGTGTTACTTGGTTGTAATGACACAACAGTTTTCGGTACTGCATCAAATGCTACTTCTACAGCGCGATCATCCTTAACTTTATAGCCACTTTGCTCAACTTGTTGGTCTGATTTAGATGTATCGTCATTTTTCGCTTTATCTGCTGTGCCGCATCCTGTCAATACAAGCGCAAGCATTAACACAGTAAGCCATTGGATTTTTAATAGTTTTTTCACTTTATTCATTCTCCTTCTTTTTCTTCATTGGATATGATTTGCTAATAAACGGGATTTCAGCGATTCCAGCCTGTTGATTCATGTAAACAGCCATAACAAAAAATACATTAGCTAGTAATCCTAAGTAGTCGAAAAGAATGGCCGGTACTTCCCTTTCCTCTGACACTTTGTGTAGCACACGGTACGATTTTTTTGCCTCACTCCGACATAAGTGAAGCGCAGTTGCAGCCCCAGTGCCTTGTGGCAAAACAAAATTTTGAATTTGTTCCTTTACATGTCCTACATAAAAATCATAACGATCACTGAGCCATGACAAATCTTCTTCCGTTACCGCAAGTTTGCCACGTACCGAGCCATTGACATGGTATGCCATTGGCAAAATAGTCAATAAATCTGCCCCGACTACTTCAACTTCTTCGGCTTTTACAGCAGCCAATGCTACACCGATATGCGTTGTTAAACTATCTGTACGGATTTCAAAATCAACTGTAGATATTTTTTCACGCATGAACGGGTAACAAGAATAACGCGCATCTTTTTTCATCTGTAATCCCTTCTTTCTTTCATGAACAGATTTTGCTTAAAAGGTGCATAAAAAAACGTCGCTCCCTAGGGAACGACGAAAATAGCATATATAGTGTTGTCTAACGAAGACAGCTAATGTATTTGCCGTATATCCTCCTAGCTTCCGAAGAGTTTTTATACATTAAATAACGGTCGGTCTCCTGGCTCGTACAGTTAGCTACCTTCATTTCGTAGCGCTCATAAAGCCTTCCCATCCTGTTGTCTTTGGACAGTGGCATGTATTATGATTTTTGTACTTACAGTTGCGGAAACAGCTTCGGTCTTACACCGAATTCCCGATTATGCTAAAATTAGCACCATTATTCTGCAAGAATTATTCACTTGAATAGCAGTTTATCATATATGGATTTAAAAAAATAGTTATGAGATTGAAGCATAATCGAATATATCCACACCGTACTTAGCACTATTTCTACATAGTGACCAGCTATTCGTTATTCTTTCCTAATAATTCTGACTAAAAGAGCTAGCTATAAAATTTTTTCAATTGCTTGCTCAATATCTAGTTGGGAATCGGTTGGTTCGAAGCGTTCCACTATATTACCTTGATTATCTACTAAAAATTTCGTAAAGTTCCAACGAATATTACGCCCATCTAAAAAGCTAGGAGCGATTTGGATAATTGATTCCGCTAACATCTTTTCCTGCATATTGGCTTTACCGAATTCACGAAAATCTACTTCGTGCTTTAAATAATTAAATAATGGATGTGTCCCTTCGCCATTTACCTGAACTATTTCAAAGATTGGGAACGTTACCCCGTAGTTAATTTGACAAAGTTTAATCGTCTTTGCTCCATCTTCTGGGTTTTGTTCTCCAAATTGATTACAAGGGAAACCAAGCACAACGAAATTATTCTCGCCATATTTATCATACATTTTCTGTAAATCTTCGAATTGATATGTAAAGTCACATTGGTTAGCTGTGTTGACAATTAGCATCGTCTTTCCACGATACGTTTCCATTGATAAAATTTCACCGTTTGGCTTCTTTACTAAATAATTATAAATACCCATTATCTCGACCCTTTCTAGTTACTATTTTTTTATATAGAATGACCAACTATAACCCCTCACCCTGTATATTGCGTGAATAATTATGTTGCTTATTCCTCAACAAATGGTTTTGTCGCTTTTTAGAAATTTAGTAACTATTGCATACTAAATTCCAGATAAGTAAATAAGACCTACATTTATATGAATCAAAAATACTGTTTTTTTCATTATAACAATAACTTTTCTTTCTTCAAAATAACTCGCTCGCCATAAAAATAGCCATCTCGCTATGTTAACGGATGGCTGTTTTATATTTCTTTTTACATTTTGTATCTTGCTCTTCTTCAATTAATCTCATCGCAATATCCAATAGTTTATGATCATTAGTAGCATCAAATAACTTCTTAAAAGAGACAATTATATCATAACGAATAAGTGTTGGTTGTTTTTCATCCATACAAGTTTGGAACCTTTTCGCTAAATAAGAAACAATTAAATCTCTTTGAACCTGTCCAGCAAGCCCAATTTGCCAGATTGCTTGTAATGCCTGTCTTGCTGTTACTTTACTTTCATCATACGTCACTGCCCAGATTTTTAGAAAATCATCAAGAACACGCTCTTCTGGATCACTCTTTGCTGCTAACGCACATAAAAACTGTGCAGCACGCGCACGCGCATGTCCATTATTATATGTAAGGGCTTTAACAAGTTGTTCCCAAACTGCATATGTCCAATCAACTGGTTCTTGCACAATTTTCATCAATTTTCTATAAGACTCGTATTCAATTTCACGGTCACGCTCTGTTAAATTACTAAAAAGCTCTAAAATCTCTTTTTCCATGATTTATCCCTACCTTCATTACTTTCAGAACGTTTTTAAATTTTAATTTTATTGTGTTACACTGTACTTAAATTAATGATAAAAAGGAGAGCTTATGAATAGATCTATAACTCGAAAGTTGATTATACGAACGCTAGCGATTATATGCCTACTAGTAGCTGCATATTTTATCATACCAGTTTCCGTGCCCATACTATTAGCGGGTATTACAGCTTTTTTATTGGAACCCATTGTCATGTTTTTTAAACGAAAATGGAAAATGTCTCGGAAAATAGCTGTTGCGTTTATATACATAGTAAGTGTTATTTTTATTTCTATTATCTGTTACTTTACTATTACCCAACTAATGTCGCAAATAATTTCCATTTCCAAACAAGCACCTTACTATATTTCTAAGCTATCTGAGATGTGGGGGCATATGCAAGAGAATATTTCAAAATATACAGAAGACTTTCCGACTGAAGTGAGTTCCTCACTTCAAAAAACGGCAACCGACTTTATTAAGAAAATTGAAGAATCTTTTTTAAACTTCTTTAATTATACCAAAGTTACGACCTTCTTTTCACAAATTCCAAGCCTCTTTATTAGTCTTCTCGTTTATATGATTGCTCTATTTTTATTTATGCTCGATTTACCTAAATTAAAACAGATAACTTATAAATATTTAAAGCCATCAACAGAAAAGAAATTAAAAATTATTACGAATCGTTTAAAAGATGCATTTTTCGGTTTTATGAAGGCACAAGTTCTTGTTAGCTTTATCATTGCCGGAGTTACATTTATTGGATTACTCCTTATTCAACCAAAATTTGCGCTAACAATGACTTTTATTATTTGGATTATTGATGTTATCCCGTTCCTCGGCTCCATTATTATTTTAGCGCCTTGGGGAACTTACCACCTGTTGATGGGGAATACATCGATTGCCATTAAGCTCTTTGTTCTTGCAGCTATTTTATTAATTATTCGTCGAACTGTCGAGCCTAAAGTAATGGGCGCACATATTGGTTTATCTCCTCTGCCAACATTAATAGCGATGTTTGTCGGTCTACAACTATTTGGTATCATCGGCTTACTTGTAGGGCCATTTGTTATCATCTTATTGTTCGCCTTAAAAGAAACAGGGGTTATTAAAATCAATTTTAAAATCTAGCAGATGTGAAATAAATTGGACAGTTGCTTGAAAAATGGGGACGTCAAGACGTAAGTAGCTCGCTAAGCTATGATTTACGGCTCTATCCAACGACAAATAAAAATAAACACAGGGCACATTCTATTCATGATAAATAGAAGTGCCCTATATTATTGTCTATTACTTTGAATTAATAAGCTCTGCTTTCTTTAAGAAGCGTTCGATTATTACCGCTACTTCTGCACGCGAAATATTAGCAGTTGGCGCGATTGTTTTATTTGCCTTACCTGTTACTAAACCTGTTTTTACTGCAACTGCAATAGGAGATTTAGCATATTCGGCAATTTGTCCTTCATCTATAAACGCAGCTAAAATAGTTGCCGCTTCTTGCTCTGAAATCGTTGTATCTATATCGGTTAACAACAAAGCACGCGCTAAAATTGTCATTGCTTGCTGACGTGTAATTTTATCATTCGGTCCAAAGTGACCATTGCTGTAACCTTGAATAAGCTTGTATTCACTTGCAGCATTGATATAGCTTGCATACCATGCATCTGTTGTTACATCTGCATAATGACTAGTAAGGTCATCTGTTTTTAAACCGAGCGCACGGACTATAATAGCAGCAAATTGTGCACGTGTTATATCTTGATTAGGTGCAAATATGCCCTCACGTACTCCATTAATAATCATTCGAGAGCCAAGATTATTCACAGCCTCTTTTGACCAATGATTAGCCACATCGGTAAATTCAATAGGATTCCAAACAAGAGCATACGTACTATTTGTTAAACTATTAATCACCGCATAGTACTTTCCTTCTTTTTGTATCACTTTTGTCGGTACATGTTGTGCTGTGCCGTCTTGTTTAACGACGATAGCCGTTGTAATTTTGCTTGCTTCCACGTCTTTTGGTATCGTTATTGTTCGTTGAACATAAGCGTTGAAGCTTGTAATATCAACCGTTTTTATAGTACTTACCGCTTTTACAGTAAACTCAATAGGTGCAACCATTAAAGAGAAATTACCTTGTTGTGCCACATTTTCTACAAACTTCACCATATCGTTTGTAGGCTTCGCAATTTCGATTTGTACTTTAATGTCTTCAAGTGAAATATCTTTTCCTATTTCTGTAGAAATTGCATCTATATTGATTTGTGAAGCTGGCAATGTGTAAGAAGCTGTTGGTGTTTGAATAACTACTAATGCTTGCTCATTCTGCATATTTTTTACCATTTGAGCATTTAAATCTCCAATAATGATATCAGCATCCTTGTTTACAGGAATAGTCACAACTGCTTTTTTACCTTCTGCCGCTAGTTTTTCCTGTAACTTTTTAGAATCTACCGTTACCGTCATTACTTTTTGATTTCCTACCTGTGTGCTTGTCGCTTTACCAATGGCCTCTTCTTTACCATTAACAAGTACTTTTACATCTTCTGTAGGAGTCGGCTTTGGAGTAGGTTCCGACGTTGACGGAGTACTAGAAGAACCACCATCACCACTAGATATCACTTCCCACTTCGCATAGACCGTTGTATTGCCTACTATACCTTTTGTAAAATCAAACACCTTCGTCAGTTCACGATCCATATACCAACCGCCAAAAGTGTATCCAGCTTTTGTTGGATTTTCGCTTGGTTTTGTAGCGACAGCTCCTACTTTTACTTTTTGCGCTTGCACTTTACTACCGCCATTCACTTCAAAGGTAACAGTATATTGTTGTACAACCGTTATTTCAAAATCAGTTGTAACTTTGCCTCCAAAGTCGTCTTCAGCAGTCACAGTAATAGTAGCTTGGCCTGCTGATAATGGATTAATTTTTAAATTATTATCTTTGATTGAGACTGTTGCAATTGCTTCTTTATTTGAGGTTGCGGATAATGTCAAAGAATCATTATCTAAATCCTTAAACGTATTTGACAAGTCCAAGGAGATAACATCGCCACCTGCAATACCTTGTTGATTTGCAATCGGTTCATTGACAGTAGGTATTTGGTTTTCTTGTACAGAAAAAACGACATTTCCTGTTGCTTCTTTCGGATCAATTAATCCGGAAGTTGTACCATCATCTACAATTGTATAGTTAAAGCTCCCTTGACCTTTAAAATCCTTTTCAAAGGCAAACTTAATTTCATCATTTTCAATCGTTACCGTTCCGCCTACTGCATTATCAACAGATTTCATGCTAAGCTTTTGATTGTTTTCGTTTTCTGGACCTGCTTTATCATTAGCAAGCAGCTCAACAAACGTGATGATTTTAGCTTTAGCATTTTCTTTCACTGATAGTGTATCATCTGTCGCGATTGGTTCATCATTCACTTCACTCACAGTAATAGTAGCTTGAGCCGTATTACTTAGGCCACTATCTGTTGTATCAAGTGCTGCAGCAACATCAAAACTAAAGACATCATTTGCCACTGAATTTAAATATTGTGTCGGCGTGAACTTTAAGCCACTATTCCCTTCTGCAATGGTAATAAAATCTCCATCTTGGATGACTGTTGTACCATCGTTTTTGAATAATGCCCCACCTTGAATATTACTAATTTTTAGATGTGTAACGGCATTTCCATCTTCTGATGTAATAACTAATCCGCTTTGTGTTTGGCTATGTTCCGTAGTCGAAGCACTTGTAACCAATGGGCTACTTGCGTTTCTGATTACAGTTAGAGTATACGTATTTTCGATACCCTCGATAGATTTCACAACGACAGGTATACTATTTTTCCCAACTTGAAGTGAAAGCTCATCAGATGGACTTTCACTAGTAACATCTGTATCTAGTACTTTTATTGTTGCTGCAGTATCCATCACTGTCGGTGTTACCTTTAATGAAGTTACCGCATTATCTACATGGACGATATAGTCATTTGTGTCTTCTGCAAAAGCAGGGCTTAGTGTTCCTTCACTCACAGTTAAATTAGATAATGTTGGTGGATTGCCAACTAAAACATTACATGTTGCAAATTTTGTGCCATCTTTTGTTGAAGTGACCGTAATGGTAGCGCTACCTTCTGCTAACCCTGTCACCAAACCATTTTGGTCAACTGCTGCAATCGTGGAGTCGCTAGATTCCCACGTTACATCTTGAGATGTTGCATCCGCAGGAGTAAATAAAGCTGTTAACTGTTTTGTTGCATTTGCTTTAAGCGCTATATTCGTTTGATCGAGCGCTAAATTAGTAACTTCTTTATATGGATTTACTGGATAATAACTAACTTGACTAGTTCCAACTGTCAAAATATCATTAACACCATCATTATTCATATCTTCTATAAATAGTTGCTCGATATCCCCCCCATTTGTAGTAACATCAGGAGCGCTGTTAAATTGACCTATCCCATTATTAAGATGAACGTCTAATTTCTTTTGATTTGCATTATTTAAAGCTGTAAGAGCAATATCCTTATAACCGTCATTATTTAAATCACCAATTGCAATTGAACCATTTATAAATGCACTTCGACTTAATAGCGTTATATCAAAACCTGTATTCGTACTATTACGAAGTCCTACAGATATTTCAATTGATTTCGATGGGTAACTACCTCTCACTAATACAAAATCATCTTTTCCGTCTTGATTTAAATCATCTGAAGCAACATATAGTGCGACTATACTATCCGATCTTTGAGGTACTGCTTCAAGCTGAAATGTACCATCGCCATTACCTAGTCCAATTTTAAATAAATCATTATGATTTTTATTATTTGTCGAACAAATATAGTCTAAATTGTGATCACCATTAAAATCGCCCATAGAACAACCATTATTTCCTGATTGATTATCTACGCCCGCATTTACTTTCAACGAGAATGAAGGATTATTTGGTGTACTATTATTAATACCTACATATACGTTATCTGTTGTAAACCAAATGATATCATTTTTTCCATCATTATTGACATCTCCCGTTTGCACACTCTTACCATAAAAGGCTATTGAAAATAGATTAAACGTAGATTGTTTTGTTAATGTTTGATTATCATGGTTCCATAAAATAATATTATTAGGGCTTTCTGGAACGCCATTTGATCCGGCTGAAACAATATCCTGTTTACCATCACCATCTAAGTCAGTCATTGCTGTACTATAAAATTCATTCAGCTCCCGACTCCCATTATGTAATTGATAGGCAGGTACTCCTTTTAAATCGCTTAACGTAAAGGGTGTTAAACCCACCATTCCTGCCATGTGGAGTGTACCATCACTATCTTTTCCAATAGCTACTACTTTTTTTCCAGAGCTAATCGTTCTACCCGAAAATACCGCTTGTGGTTCTCCTAAAAATATTTGGTTTAACGATGCTGCTTTTGCTTCTCGAGGTGCAATCGGAAGCAAGCTAAGTAGCATGAATAAAATAATAACAACATGTATCAATTTCTTATTCTGCATTCTATTTCTCCTCTCCCTCTTTATTTTTCTAAAATGAATGCCGTAATCAGCATAACAATAGTAACTCTCAAACTTCTCTCAAATACGATACTTTAGCATTATTTCTATAGGGAATAACTATTACTATTTTCATTATCAATCGATTTTAAATCACTAAAAGGACTTAACTGCAAATAAAAATAGCACCTATTATCGTGATAATCCGATAATAGATGCTATTGTATATTTTTATTTAACTTTTTTGCTATTTCATTCGTCTAACTTTTATAAGCTTATTGAATACGACCGAAGCCTACTAAATATTGGTTCCACCAATCAAGTGATTCGATCACTACGCCTTTATTTTGCGCATCAATCATTGTGTTATTACCAAGGTAAATCCCAACATGTGCTACGCCTGAACCATAGCTAAAGAATACTAAATCACCAACGCGAGCTTCACTTGCTGAAATACGTTGTGTTGCTAAGTATTGTTGTGATGCTGTACGAGGTAATGATACCCCAGCTTGCTTGTAAGACCATTGTACAAGACCAGAACAGTCAAAGCCTGTTGTAGGGTTACTACCACCCCAAACATACGCACGACCTAGGAATTGCTTGGCAGTTGAAATAGCACCACCTGAAGATGCTGTACCAGCACCAGACCCCACGACGATTGACTGTGGTTTGCCACCATTATTGTTCACTTGAACAACAGGTGTAGCTGATTGAAGTGCACGTAAACGAGCCGCTTCTTCTTCAGCAGCCTTACGTTCAGCTTCTAAACGCTCTTCTTCTTGTTTCGTTGCAATTTGAGCTTTTAATGCAAGTGATTTTGCTTGGTTTTCAGCTTTTTTCACTTCCATTTCGCTTTCCTTTTGTTGAAGCTCTTGGAATTGTTTTTGAAGCTCTTTTTGTTTTTCATCTAATGTTGCTTTTTGTTGTTCTAATTTCACTTTGTCTGCTTCTTGTTGATTTACTAGCTCTTGGTCAGCATCCATTAATGTTTTAACCGCTACGACACGGTCCATTAAATCTGCAAAACTCTTTGCTTCTAGCACAACGCTTAAATAGACACCTACAGTGTTATCTTGTGCTTGATAAGCCGCCATACGTTCACTTAAAATAGCTGAACGTTGCTCAATGCGTTTTTCAGTTTCAGCAATACCTGCATCTACTTCTTTGATATCAGCTTGTACTTGGTTAAATACTTTCACTTTTTCATCGATTTCTTGTTGTAGCTGTTGTAATTCTGTCTCTAATTTTTTTACTTCCGCATCGATTTTTGCTTTTTTCTCGATCATTTGCTGAGACGTTTCTTCAGCGTGTGCTTCAATCGGTTGTACTGTATTAAATAATAAGCCGCCTGCAAGTGCTAATGTTAGCACCATCGACTTACGCCATTTATTGCGCTTACCCATGAATCTTCATTTCCCTTCATCTATCAATTTCGCTCTTTATTTCCTTATGTAAATACTTGAACGATTCAATTAAGTTCTTATGTTTTTATTAGCCTTTTAAAGTTTAGCATTAATGCCGTAACTTTTATACTATTTCTCACCGTTTTAATCGTAAAGTAAAACTCGAAATATAATTGTAACATTGTATAAAACGCGACATTTTTCTACAAAACCTTTATATACAGCTAGAAAATGACGTTTTCATCTCCAAGTAGTCCATTTCACCTTGGTGTTTTGTAATCTTTTTGTAATATAAAAAAGGTAGGAGAATCATCCCCTACCTACTATTTCATTGAACGTAAAGCTTGAATGGACAGCCGTACTAATAATATCGCACATAGAAATAACCCTAGATATGCGGCCGTATTCAAATACACTGCATATGGCTCATGTATAAATTGAGAAATGGCTAACAACGCAACAGAAATGATTCCAAATGTAATGCCGACAAGTAATAAGACAAAACGCGAAAATAGCTGAGTAATGAACCGTGCATTGTGGTCATCTGAAAAAATATCATGATGCAATATAATTTTTCCACTTTCTACTCGTTGAATTAGCTGATCGATACGCCTTGGCATTTTTCGTAAAGTAGGTATTAACATGGACAGTTCTTCCTGTATACGCTCTTTTGTTTCTAACGGTTCTTTAAACGGTCTTAAAAATGCAGCTCGCATATAAGATGCCGAAAAATCCTTCGCTTCTGTAAAAATATCAAATTGTGAATCAATTACACGTAATGTTCCATCTAGTGTTACTAATGATCGAAGCGCCAAACCAACAGAAGGATAAAACGCAAGACCAAAATCCCGTACCACTGTAAATAACGAATGAATTAGTTCTTCGGTAGGGATACGATCAACATAGGATATTTTCAGCAAGATTTGATCCATAGCCTGCTCCACCCTAGCACGTTCCGCATGTTCTTTATTTTCTACGAGTAGCATTAAGCCATCATATAAAATACCTGAATCATTTTGTTGAATACCTAGTAAAAATAGCTTTAACCCTTCTTGCTGAGTAGCACCTAGACGTCCAACCGCTCCGAAGTCTAGCAGAATTGGGACTCCATCGGTCTCATCAATATAAACGTTCCCTGGATGTGGATCGGCATGAAATATCCCTGAAAATAACATTTGTTCAAAAAAGGAATACAAAATTGTTCGTGCAAATTGGCTACGATCAATGTTTAGTCGTCGAAATTCAGATGCCCCTTCCGCCACACTTTTACCACGAACGTATTCCATAACAATAATGTCTTCATCACAAAACTCTGTATATATTTTAGGGATGCGCACTTTATAATCGCTTTTAGCAAGAGCATTTGTTACCTGTAGTGTATTACGTACCTCGATATCTAAATGAATTTCTTCCCTTAACCCATCAGCAAATCCACCAGCTAATTCTCGAAAGCCTAACGACTCTGCCCAAGTAGATTTGTTGGAAAACCAATTTGCAAATTCCTCTAAAATATCAAGGTCATCACGCATAATTCCCTTTACCTCAGGACGCAGTAGCTTCACCACAACTTCTTCGTAATTTTTCAGTCGTGCCTTATGTACTTGTCCAATAGAGGCTGCTGCTAATGGCTCCATTTGAAAGTGAATAAAGACATCATCTACTGACCTTGGCAAGGAAGTTTCTAAAATCTTTGTCACCTGCTCATGCGGCAAAGGTTTTACACTTTGCTGTAGATGTTCTAGCTCATCAATGATAATTGGAGAAAATAATTCTTTACGCGTAGATAGTACTTGCCCGAATTTGACGAAAATCCCGCCGCATTGCTCTAACGTTGTTCTTAAGGCAATGGCAAGCTCCTTTTCATTTTCTCGTTGCCTCGCATATTTAATCGTTTGGACAATCCCATTCGTCACTGCAATTTTTAACACCTGACGTAATCGCTTCTGCTGACGCCAGTAGCTACGCAATCTCAATAAAATTGATTTTTGCCCATGACGGCGCTCTCCACCTTTAATACCAATCGGATCAAAAAGTTCGAAAACGAGGTAGAGCAGCATGGAGATAAGGAGCATACTACCTATCCAAATAAGGGTGCTTACTTCCGTAACGGTTTGCATCATCGTTTCCGATAAAAAATCTCGATGGCGTAAGTAGGAATACCAATATACAAAGGACGTAAGCGTAACACTAATAACAACAGAGAGCACTCTGCGTACAAAATTTATATTAGAACCTATTAACCGTCCGCTAACAAAATAAATAATTCCTGCAACAAAAATAATTTGAATTAGTAACTTCAAATAAACCAACAAGTGCCACCTCCCGCTGTTTTTCCTAATACTGCTAGTATAACAAATTCATGAACGAACTTTCCTTTACTAGCCACTAACGACAACAAGAGGTTTTACAGAAACATATCTTCATCAGTTCAAGTCATTCCATTAGCACCTTTTATCTAGTATGTACTCTCCTACAGCGAAAAAATCCACTCCGCTTTCCATGGGTACATTGTAAGACACAACAACTCGTGTGTTCCCAAAGAAGTCTTCGTGGATTTTTAAATTTCAAAATTGTTTGAGTGACTGGCACTTGTTAGTTCGTAGAGAGCACTTGCTCCCAATCAATTGTGCCATTTTTCACTTGTTCGCGTTTTTCTTTGTTCATTAAGTCGTTAGGACGACCACCTTTAGGCCAGTCTTTATCGTGGTTGGCCCACTCTGGACGATCTTGCGATAAAATGTAAGCAGCTAAATCAGCAGCATCTTGATCTGATAACGTACCACCCGCTCCAACTGGCATATTGTTTTGAATGTAGCCAGCCATTTTAGACATACGTGCCATGCCCGCTCCATCATTAAAGGAATTTTCGCCCCATAATGCAGGACCTGTAGTTGCACCCGTTCCAGAACCATCAGCAGCGTGACAAGCAATACAAGATTGCGCATACAGTTCTTCACCATGTGCTACATCTGGAATAGGGACGCTTTTCATATTACTTGTGCCAGCCCATTCACGCTCTGCACCAACAGGCACGCCTTGTGAAATATAAGCAAAATAGGCTACCATCGCTTCAAGCTCGTCACTATTCATTTCAAATTTTTTACCGTTCATACTTCGCACCATACAACCATTAATGCGCTCTTCAATCGTTACAATGCCTCCAGAACGAGCAATATATTGTGGATAATTAGCTGTGACACCAACTAGAGAAGAAGCTTGTTCATCATACCCTGCACCTGCATGACAGCTTGTGCAAGATAGCTGATTTCCTACGTATTCATCTGCCGCAACATGCGTATTACTTACCAGTTCATAACCATATAAAATCGCTTCTTTCATCGGTCCATCCGGTACTTCTTCGATACTTGGCGGAGCGTAAACGATTTTTTGTGAATTTGCCGTCGTTGGTATTTGTGTTTTAACCGCCGCTTCGTTCGTCTCACCATTGGCGTCACCTAATATTTTGTCACTAATGGCTGCTCCAACAAAAAGAGTAGCAGCTATTAAGATTGTTCCTGCTATACCAGTTGTCATTTTCTTCATCACTAATACCCCCCTTTGTATGTTAATTTTATTCTAGCAAGATAATATATGGCAGGATGTGATTTTTCTCACACTTCGCAATTTTAGAACCATAAAGCCGATAAAAATGGAATTAATATACATAAAAATTTGTGCTATAACAACAGAAACAATGCTTAATACCCCTTGTAGTTTCCACTTTTATCTGCTAACACGATTAAATAAAAAACCAACGGCTTGCTTTGTAGCATATTGTTCGGTAGGAATAACGCTAGCGTAGAGGCGACTCTCCTGTTCAGAACGCAAGCAGAGGGTTGTGGCTTACTGTGCTGAGCGGAAAGCGCCGCCGTAGCGGACAACTTCGGCATAGCAAAAAAAGTGTTAGATTGACCTCAGTCAATCTAACACTTTTTCACTTTTGTGCAATAGCGTATGATGATGCAGTTATAATTTACATGCACCATCCGCACAAGAAGCATCACCGTTACCAACCATATTTAAAGTGGGTTTAATACCAGCAATTTCCGCAGCTTGATGCAATGTACGTACGAATACTTCATTCGGCTCAGCACCTTTAATACCGTAACGATTTTCAAAAACAAAGAATGGCACGCTTTGTACCCCAATCTGTTGCGCATCGTAGCGATCTTTATCTAACTCTTCCTTAAAAGCTTCATTTGTATTCAATACTTGTTGTGCTTCGGCAACATCTAAGCCTAACTCTTTAATAACCGCTAGCAACATGGCATCATCATTTAAGTCTTTACCTTCCATTAAATAAGCAGCCATTAACGCTTCTATATAAGCGGCTTCTTTCCCAAATTGCTTCGTCCATTTTGCCAAGCGGTGGGCTTTCTCTGTATGCACTTTTTTCATCTCAGCAAATTGATATGTGAGCCCAACTTCCTTTGCTCGTTCAGTAATACCAATTGTCATTTGTTCAGCTTCTTCAAGCGTTACGTTTTGCTGAGCCATAAAATGTTCATAAAAACTTTGCCCCGTCTCTTTCGGTGCAGTAGGATCAATTTGATAGGATTTGTACTCTATCTCTACTTGATCAGTATATCCAGCCTCTTTTATTGCTTGTTCTAACTCTCTTTTCCCTATATAACAAAATGGGCATGAGAAGTCAGAAAACACTTCAATTTTCATTGTTATCCTCCTATAAAATATCCATCCAAATTTTAATAGCCGTTGCTAGAATCAAGACAGCTAATATCCCTTGTAATACTTTCGTATTCAAACTTTTCCCTGCTTTTGCTCCTAATGGCGCTGCTATTAAACTTGCCACAATCATGATGGCTGCTGGATAATAATCCACTTGCCCCGTCATTAGCTTTCCTATTGTTCCCCCAATGGAAGAGATAAAAGTAATGGCTAAACTTGTAGCAATCGTCATACGCGTTGGAATTCTTAGTACAACAAGCATGATCGGTACAAGTAGGAAACCACCTGCTGCTCCTACGATACCAGAACCAATACCGACTATGAATGCTAAAATTACCGCTACGGGCTTATTAAAAGTAACATCATTCATTGGCTTATCGTCAATTTGCTTTTTAGGAATAAACATCATAATTGCCGCTATAAGCGCCAAAATCCCATAAACGATATTAACGCCTGCCTCCGATAAATATTGGGAACCAAAGCTACCGACAAAGCTACCTGCTAAAATTGCCCCACCCATATAAATAATCAGGGATTTGTTTAGATAGCCACCTTTACGATATGCCCATACCCCTGCAATCGAAGCGAAAAACACTTGTACAGCACTAATACCTGATACTTCATGTGCTGTGAATGCAGTAAATCCTAGTAAAGGTGGAATATATAATAGCATTGGATATTTAATAATCGAGCCTCCAATACCAAGCATACCTGAAATATAAGATCCTACAAAGCCGATTAAAAATATCGTAATAACCCATGTTATATCCATCTATTTTTCCTTCTTTCAAGTCGTTTACACCTTGTTCCTTAACGCAAAAGCTAAGTTCACCAAGGCTATTACTGCATTCGGCAAAATGCATTGTAGAATGAAGTGGAAAGGTGAGTGTCCTGCTTGAACACTCACCCGTCTCATTACGCTTTTTGAATAAAGAATGTAATGACGCCCGCGTCTTCCGATTTATCTAAAATCGTGTGACCACCTGCATTTGCCCATGCAGGGATATCCGCTAAAGCCCCTTTATCTGTTACTTGTACTTCCAAAATCTCACCTGAAGCTAGTGTATCCATCGCCTTTTTTGTTTTTACGATCGGCATTGGACAAGATAAACCTTTTGCATCTAATTGTAAATTTGAGTTCATGTTAATCTCCTTTTAAATTGTTTGTAAATTGTTTGGGTGACTGGCACTTATCTTACTGCACAGCGGTTCGGGCCAATCTCCATTTCAGTTTGTTCCTCTATAGCTGGCGTTATTTTCCCCATATTCACTTGACGAATTTCTTGATATGCATTTGGTTGTGGTGGTAAGTTATCTGTAACAATACTGCGGAATGTTTCAGCATCTTCAATGTTTAAACCATGATTTTCAGCAAATAACTCCCCTAAACGTTTTGCCACAGTACCATCTTCATTTAGCTCATCAATAATCATAAAATGAGCAGGTAGAACAATTAAATCGTCCGATAATTCACGGTAACGTTTATAAAGTGTTTCACGTAAATCACCAACCCAGTCTTCTGCAAGTCCTGCTAAATCAGGACGACCAATTGAATCAATAAATAAGATGTCCCCTGTTAATAAATATTTGTTATCTACAACAAACGACGTTGAGCCAATTGTATGACCTGGTGAATAAAGTGCACCTACATCAATTTTCGAAGCCCCAATTTGCACCACATTGCCATCTACTAATGGCGTATAATCAAATACAACCTCTTCTGCATCTTTTGGTGGTAAATAATATGTTGCACCTGTTTGTGCTGCAATATGGCGTCCACCTGAGATATGATCCGCATGCAAATGTGTATCAAAAACATGTTTAATTTGAACGTTTTTCTCTTTTGCAAAGTTTGTAAATACATCCGTGAAGCGTACAGCGTCAATAATTGCTGCTTCGCCTTCAGAAATAACCATATAAGATAGACAGCCTTTACCTAAACGAACGAATTGGTAAAGCTCACCACCACCTGTTAAATCGCCTACTTTAATCGGTTCTAAATATTCACTCCACGTTTTCATACCGCCCTCTAAATAGGCAACAGTACGTCCAGCATCAGATAGCATCTCTGCCACCATCATTGAAGATCCTTCCTTTGCACAAACGACTAATACATCTTTGTCCGTAGGGATTTTAGGTAAAATTTCTTCGACACCATCTAATAGCTCAAAATACGGAATATTAAGGTATTCAAATTTGTGTCCATCGATTTTCCAATCTTCAAATGCATCTGTATTACGTACATCTAAAATAAATAATTCTTTGTTTTCGATTACTTTTTTCGCTACTTCTGCAGCGCTCCATTTTAATACTGACACTCCGTTTACCCCCCAAGGTATTATTTCGTTGATTTTTTTAGCGGAAAGGACATACCTCTCCGCTTATTGTTATCTTCTAGTCAAAATCCAATGCACTACTGAATATATTCAGCATTCGGTTATCACTCATGATAAACCGTCTACAGCTGTTGCAACTTAATTAGAACGTTAATGATGGTGCTGCATCTTTAGCGAATTCTAAGAATGTTACAGCTCCCCCAACCTCAATACCGTCTACAAAATCTTCTACTGTTAAGCCCATTACATCCATTGTCATTTGACACGCAATAAATTTAACACCTAATTCTTGTGCCATTACTACTAATTGCGGAATTGCAGGTACATTTGCTTTCGCAAAACCTTCTGCAAAATGTTCTGTACCAGCAGGCATTGGTAAAGCATTCATGCCTTGCTTATGAATTAAATTTAATCCTTCGAATGTGAAAAAGATTGCTACTTCCTTATCAGAAGCTGCCGCTGCTGTTGCGATATTGAACACCTTATACGCATCAAAAAGACCACCGTTACTTGCAATAATTGCTACTTTGTTTGACATAATAAATTCCTCCAATTTAAATAGTTTTAATTAATTCGCCCGTCCAAGATGTCATACCTGGTAAGACGTTAAATACTTTTGTAAAGCCATTTGCTACTAGCTTTTGTGCAGCTAAATCACTGCGAGCACCTGTACGACAAATCACATAAATTTCACGATCTTTATCGAGTTCAGAAAGGCGCTCTTCAAGCTCACCCATCGGAATGGATTTTGCCCCTTCAATGTGACCGAATGCGAACTCCGCTTCTTCACGCACATCGAGGATAAGTCCATCTCTTCCTACGATTTGTTCCAACTCAATTGTGGACTCAAACGTTTTTTCATCAGCTGACTCCTGCGCGCATTTACGAATGTAATGCTTAAGCACAGTATCTTCTTCCACTGTCCCGATATACTGATGCCCTACAGACTCAGCCCAAGCTGCGATATCGGCTTTTGAACCTTTATCTGTAGCTGAAACTTCTAAAATTTGACCATCCGCTAATTCAGCCATTGCCTTTTTCGTTTTAACGATTGGCATCGGGCAGGATAGCCCTTTGGCATCTAGTTGAAAATCTGCCTTAATACTCATAACTTCCTCCTTATACCTATAAGGGTATTATTTTTGCTAAAAAAATATAGAATAGGGTATACCCTCACTATAGACTATTACTGTACTTCGCCTTCCCATGCAAGCATGCCACCAACCATATTTGTTACATCAAAGCCTTGGCTTTCTAAAAATTGTGTAGCACGACCACTGCGAGCACCTGATCGACAAACGATAATATATGGTTCATTTTTATTTAACTCGTGCATGCGAAACTCAAGTAAGCCAAGTGGCATATTCATCATTCCAGGAATATGTCCAGCCTGCACTTCGTCCACTTCACGAACGTCGATTATTTTTAACATCTGTCCATCTGCTAAAGCTTGTTGTACTTCTTTTGCTGAAATTTCCTTCACAATCGTTTCCTCCTAATAGGCGCTCATGCCACCACGGACATTTGTTACGCGCTCATATCCTAGTTTTTTCAATTGCTTACACGCCTGACTACTACGCATACCACTCTGACAAATAACGACAACTTCTTTATCCTTCGGTATTTTATCAAAGCTAGAGCCTAACGGAATATTTTTGAATTGCGGGATGTTGCGACCTTTGTATTCAGCTGGCGTTCGCACATCGATGAATACTTTATCTTTATCATTCAGCACATTTTTTAATTGAGCTGTTGATATGGACTGCACTCCTTTTGCTGGCTTCATACGCCAAACTAAAAACCCAATCACAATAGCGATCATAATCCATGCTTCCAAGTATCACTACCTCCTATCTATATACTATAAAGGGTATAATAAATTTATCTACTTTTTACGACCAAATCCATCGCTTCTTGGATGGCACTATTCATTTTCTCTGAATCCCCATCAGCAGTCGCAACACAATTCAGCAAGTTCTCACTGACAATAACACCTATCGTCCGATCAACTGCAGAACGCACGGCAGATAGCTGTGTAATCACATCTTTACAGCTTTGTTCTTCTTCCATCATGCGTAAAATCCCACGCAATTGGCCTTCCATTCGTTTTACACGATTTGCTGTTTTAGCATCGTACGCCATTATGTGTACGCCTCCCTTCGAATTAAGTGATTCATCTTGCTTACGTGTTTTATAATATACCCCATTAGGTATAATGTCAACATGAAAGATCTATTTTTTTCTTAAAGCGCTTTACATATAGATTTCATAACGCATGACATAAAAAAAACTCTGTTACAAGTGCGTAAAATGCAGCTTATAACAGAGTTCATTATAATTTTAGTTTGCTAATTGCATGGCAGGTCCAAAGAATTCATAGTGAATTTTTTCATCTTTAATACCAATTTCATGGAGATTTTTAATAACTGCCTCCATAAAACCAACAGGACCACAGATATAAACGTCCGTATTATGTGGAATCTGTTCTGCCAATAGTTCTTTCGTCAATAACTTATCCTCATCCGAATAAAGGGCTGTATAGGATGCATTCGGAAGGGTATTTACTTTAGTTTGGATGTCATCACTAAATGCTACTACTTTTTCATTACGTGCACATTGGATAAAATGCACTTCATTCACTGCATCATCCTTTAAAGATTGTAGCATACTGTTTAATGGTGTTACGCCGATTCCTCCACTAACAAATGTAATTGGAGCTGCAGTTTCTTCTAATACAAATAAACCTGCTGGCACACTTACATCTACTAAATCTCCAACTTGTAACACATCGTGAATAAAGTTAGATACTTTACCATTTGGTGTATGATCGCTTTCACGTTTTACTGAAATACGGTAGCCATCCTCAGCACTCGCTTGTGAAAGTGTATATTGGCGGTTTAATAAATATTCTTCCCCTGGTACTTTGACACGAATGCTAATATATTGCCCTGGTTCATATGCCGGAAGTGGCGATCCATCTTCATTCACAAAGTAAATAGAAGTAACAAGGTCGCTTACAACTTCTTTTTTAGCTACTTTCAGTGGTTTAAACAAACGCCATCCACCATTATTTTCAGCTTTTTGATAAAGATCTTCTTCTACCTGAATGAAAACATCCGCAATAACGCCATATGCTTCAGCCCATGCGTTGATAATATCATCTGTTGCCGCGTCACCAAGCACTTCTTTAATTGCTTTTAGTAGATGTTCCCCTACAATCGGGTAATGCTCTGGTAAAATTCCTAAACTACGATGTTTATGAGCAATTAACATAACGGCTGGTAAAATCGCTTCTAAATTTTCAATATGAACTGCTGCTGCATACACGGTATTTGCTAATGCAGTTTGTTGACGGCCTTTTTCTTGGTTTGTGTGGTTAAAAATATTCAATAATTCTGGATGAGCTTGAAACATATTTTTATAAAACGTCTTAGTAATTTCTACCCCATGAACTTCTAATACGGGCACTGTTGCTTTAATAATTTGTACTGTTTCTTGTTTTAACATATCGCATACCATCCTTTCGTGATTACAATATAACGCTTACAATTCATTAAAGCAATATATAAAATACATCTTTAACAAAATAGACAAATTTGATGTATTTGAAATACATGTTTTAAAAAAGTACTGATTTACAATAATTTAAGGTAAAAATGCTATAATTATTGAAGTGAATTACAGAAAGTAGGGTGTTCCAATGCGATTAACTTTATACACAGATTACTCCCTTCGAACACTCATTTATCTAGGTGCGAAGGAAGACGGTCAACTATCAACCATTCAAGAAATTTCAGATGCCTATAATATATCAAAAAACCATTTAATGAAGGTGACACACCAATTAGGACTGCTTGGTTACATCGAAACGATTCGCGGTCGAGGTGGCGGTATCCGTTTAGCAATCGATCCAAAGTCCATTACGATTGGTGAAATTGTACGCCATACAGAAGAGGATTTTCATCTTGTTGAGTGTTTCGACAAAGAAAACAACTTGTGTAAAATTGCACCTGAATGCCAGTTAAAAGGTGTCCTCTATGAGGCATTACAAGCATATATGGCTGTCCTTGATCGCTATTCTCTTGACGATTTTTTACACTCCAAAGAAAAGTTAATGGCCTTGTTATTTGGTAAATAAAAATACCCGCTCAACAATTGTTGGTCGGGTATTTCTTTATGACAGCCTTATTCTAGACATTGCCTGTTATAATGCTTTTGAAAAGACAATCATATCTAATGCTCGTATGCCATTTTCATAAATGGGTTCAGGATACTTACTGAAAAAATTCTTTTCGATGGTATCCATCCTGAAGCCTGATTTTTGATAAAACGCAATATTGTCAATACTAGAATTTGCTGTGCCTACTAAAATATTTTCATATCCTTGTCCTTTACAAAGGGCAAAAATTTTGTTCAAAGCTTCCTTCCCAATGCCTTTGCCCTGAAATGCTTCCACAACCGCTATATTTTTCAACTCAATTGTTGCATCAGACTGTGGAATAAGCAAGGCTGTACCTGCCAATTTTTCACCGCATTTAATGGTGTAAAGTTCACCATCATTCATATATTGGCGAACGGTCATTTCACTTTCATCCGCTAGTAATAAATATGGTAAGTAACTTTCACGGCTACCTTCCACTTTTTCTATTGTTGTATAATAACGTACAAAATCCACACGTTCAAAAACGTTTAATACGCAAGGTTGCTTTTCCTTTACTTCTAACCAAGAATGTTCCTGCGGAAACTCTTTTTCTACACCTAGACGAATAAAAGGCAACTTTTCCTGTGCCTTTTGTGAGCGAATATTGATCTTTCTAGCCCCTGCGAAAACGCGTTCAAGCCCTAAATCAAAAAAAGCAATTTCTAAAATGGCCTTTTTCGCTTCCTCATTGTAGCCTTTTCCCCAAAACTCATATCCTAGCCATGACCCTATGTGACAACACTTATTTATATGGTCTATAAACATCAATGCTGTGACACCAATGAGTCGACCTTCCTCATTTAGCACAACACGAGGAACAGTCTTTCCTTCTTCCTCGTCTACACATTCACGTTTGATAAAATTAATGGTATCTTCCACTTTCCCAGCAGGTAACCCAAGCGCATCCCGAACCTGTGGCATTGAAGACAATGCATGCATTGCTTCAGCATATTTTATGTCATGCTTTACTAAAGTTACTGCCATATTCTTTTCTCCTTTTACGTATTTAGGTTTTACTATGCCAAACATGCATTGGACTTTTTGCTATATCCTCTACTGGCATATGAATCATGCGAAACACACGCTCTTCATTAATTTTCTGCAAATCTGCATAAACCTCACTTGAGCGACTTAAACCAACTGCCATTGCATCAGCTAGTGAATTAGCATAATAAGCCTTGTCGACACCCGCCATTGCCATTGCACCGAAGCACATCGGACAAGGTGCCCCACTTGCATACATAACCGTGCCTCGCAAATCGATAGAACCGAGTTTTTCTTGTGCACGTCTTAAGGCAAGTAGCTCAGCATGACCTGTACTATCCGGTCGCAAATGCAGTTCATTGACGCCTTCCCCAATGATTTCATCGCCCTTTACCAAGACAGCTCCAAATGGCTGACCGCCTTGTGCTATATTTTGAAGAGCAAGCTCCACTGCTCGCTCCATCCATTGATTCATATATACTCCCCCTGATATTTAATTATACGTAAGTTGCCACGATACACCGAAACGATCCTGAATCCAAGCAAACTGCTTAGAGAACCCATAGTTATTTAAGGGCATTAACGCTTGTCCACCATCCACTATTTGTGCAACTAAACTTTCGATTTCTTCTATCGTCTCACACGTCAAAAAGATGGAAATTGCAGGGGTAAAGGAAAAAGCATGCTTGATTGAACTGTCATTCATCATAATTTTCAGACCTTTTAAATCGATTTCAGCCATTGCAACCTGTTGTGTGTCCTCCACATAAGTCAAGTTTTCAATTATTAACTCTGGGAACCATTGCTTATATTGCAAAATAGCTTCATGCGCTTGTCCTTGGAACATTAAAAATGTAGTAGCACTTTTCATATATTCAACTCTCCCTCATATCTATTAACCCATTGTGCAGGGGTCATTTTGGAAACAAGTTCTCCAATTAAATCATATGGAATATTTTTTGTACTCGTAAAACGAATACAGCTTTTCCCCATATTTAGCTTAGTTGGTACACGCTTTGCATACTCCTCTTGAAACCAAGATAATAAAGCATTATCTGCATAAATACCCATATGGTAAACTGCTATATGTCGCTTTTGCGCTGCTAAGCTAATAAATGGTAGTGGTGTATTAGGTGTTACATGATAACCTTTAGGATATGACGATAACGGCACTACATAACTAATCATGTCGTAAGTCATTGTCTGTTCAAAGCCATCAGGAATATTCGTTGCTACTACGTCCGCAAGCTTTGCAAAGCTATCTCGCCATTTTTCATCTACTTGTTCGATATATGCATGCATGAAATTCCCCCACTTTTCAATATTTTGCTTCTAGAATGAATTAAAAATATTCCTTAATAGTAGTATGAAGATTATTAGTTGGCAATAGTGACAGTGTCATTGCTACAACAATCGACAAAAGTTTTACAGCATATAGCTTTTACCCCGAGAACCTTATGCTCAACCCTTTGCCTTCCGGTTGTGTTCTTTCGTATAAAACTAGCCCTTGTGATTTCATGCATCTCCGCTAAACGAGCTAGCTGTGACTCTTGTTTTTTCGCACTCTAAATGTATCGTGCCCAATCTTTTTGATATCCTGACGTTTGCGCGTCTTAAACAGCAACATCATTTGGATTTTCTATCAGTATAGCGCGTAATAAAGGGACCATACATTCATAGTCGCTTACACATTAGCTACTTGCTGTTTTAATGCTAACAATAAAAATGTATCAACCAATGACATAAGTCTTAATTTACCCTAAATTTATCACAAAGTATTTAAATTAACTTCAATTGTCCAAAATATATACAAAAAAACGCTTGGATCAATTCTCCAAGCGCTTTGTTCTTTCTTTTCTTATCTTCCTGCTTGCATTGCATAGTTCCTATAAACCATGCCGTTTGTTTTCTTCATCCCAAATTTTTCATAGTAAGGTACAAGGTCATCATCACAGCATAAATCAATCATATAAATCTCATCCAATTCTTTTAGCATTCGACTTACTAATTCCTTACCTATACCTTTATTTTTGTATTGAGGTAATACTTCCAATAATGGAACATAGGCAGATAATACACCATCACTTATCGCCGTAATAAATCCTATTAATTCATTTGTATCCTCATCAATCGCCAAAACTATTTTGCTGCTATTCTCCAACAATCGTAAATGTGTTTGGGGATTAGGTGGATTCGGCCAGTCTACAAAAAAACCATTTAACATATTTGCAGATATACCTTTGAGTGAATTCTTATAAATCATTTTCTCAACTCCTAATATTTTTACTATTAGATAGCTGCAAAAAATCAATAGAACAGTAACAAGCTATTACCTCCCATATTTATAATTAATCCGTGCACTATTTATTTAATCTTTGAAGAAGCAATTAGACCTTTCAAAATCGGGATACCTGTACCAATTAGCACCACTGGCAAGAACCACCAGCCTAATCCTTCGATCTTTCCTAATGCAACAAGTACTATTTCACAAGAAATGATTGCAAATAAAATTAAACAAAAGTTTTTTACTTCATTGCATAATCTACGACTATTTAAATAAAATGCCTCAACGTTGCGCTCATTTAATCGGGCTGGATAATTATGCATATGTGGCGCTTTCTCGAGAAGCCCTAAAAATATCCACATAAAAATTCCGATACCTGGTAAAATTAATACTTCTATTTTCGAACCCCATCGGTCAACCTCGCCCTTAGCATTAAAATGTGCAGGTATTTCTTCTGGTAAATTACCCCATTGTAAAATAATAAATAGGATGGATACAGTAAATAACCCGCTACCAATAACGTCCAAACATTTTTCATACTTTGTTTTTGGTAATGTTAAGATTGGTCGATACATTGTCCCACATCCTTGGTTAACGTTTATGGTATGTATACGGTTGTTTCAACTTTTTAGTTTCAATTATTTATATGAAAAACATTACAGCTTAATACCATTCACTGTATTTTCATTCACTACTGACACAAAATAATACATTTATCTCCGCTTTAAGTAGTATAATCTATAACTTAATTCCCTCTTTATTTCATATTTTTTACTATGAATAAACTCATATTGCTTTTTAAAATCCATATAATCTGATATAAATGGTATATATACATATTTCACCTTTTTGTAACATTTCTACTAAAATTACTAGGAAAGGACTTTTCAAACATGCGATTTACGATTTATAAAAAATTAATTCTCGGTTTTTTTATAGTTATATTAGTTTTAATAGGCACGATTGCGCTAAATTTTAAACAGCTTAATTCTGTAAATGGCACTTATCAAGATTTACTCGAAGAACAAACTAAAAAGTCTATTAGTATACAAGAACTAAGAGTACTTGCAAAACAAGAAATAGTTAGTATGCGTGGATACCTTCTACTTGGCGATAAACAAAATCGTGAAGGTAATAAATCCGCTCGTGAAGAATTTAAAACAAAATCAGAAAGTTTAATGGCTACACTAGAGTCCAAAAAATCAATTGAACTGTTAGAAGCCGTCAATAAAAGTGAGCAAAATGTTCAGCAATTTGCCGATCGAATGTTTTCATTAAAAGATGCTGGTGAAACCGAACAATATGAAAAATTAGATAGCACACAAGGACGTCTTATTTTAAAACAATTTGATGAGCGCGTTGAAAACCTTGCCAATTACCAAAGTGAAGCTGTAGAAGCCAAAATAACTGCTACTTCCAATGAGATTGATGGCATTAAGATGCAAATGATTTTGCTTGGCATATTTGCCGTACTTATTAGTCTGATAATTGCAATGATTATGGGAACAATTATTTCTCGTCCTATTAAAGGTATGGCAAAGGCAGCACAAAAAATTGCTGAAGGTGATTTAACGGCTGAGCAAATTCGCATTAAAAATCGTGATGAAGTTGGTGATTTAGCATTAGCCTTTAATCAAATGGCTCAAAATTTAAAGAACTTGATTACCAATGTCAGTCAAAATACGATGCAAGTAAGTGCCTCTGCGGCTGAATTAACAGCTAGCGCAGATCAAACTATTCAAGCAACTGAACAAATTACTTCCGCTATGCAAGAAGTGGCAAGCGGCTCTGAAGCCCAAGGAAAAAATGCAACTGAAAGCTCGCAAGCTATGAAAAACATGACGAATGGCATTCAACAACTAGCATCGACAACTGCTGCTGTTTCTGAATTGGCTATTGAAACCAATACTGAGGCAAACAAAGGGAATGATTCGCTTCAGCGTGTTATTTCTCAAATGGATACAATTAATACAGCTGTCTTGGAGTCTGCTACTGTTGTCAAAAAACTAGGAAATCATTCTGTAGAAATTGGCAATATCATTAGCATTATTACTGATATCGCTGAGCAAACTAATTTACTAGCGTTGAATGCTGCTATTGAAGCAGCTCGAGCTGGCGATCATGGTCGCGGCTTTGCAGTTGTTGCTGATGAAGTAAAAAAATTAGCTGAGCAATCGAAGAACTCTGCTGAACAGATTGCTGGTTTAATTTCTGAAATTCAACAGGAAACAAATCGTGCTGTCACTGTGATGGATACTGGTACACAAGAAGTTCAAGTTGGGATGAAGGTTGTTAAAGTGGCAGAGGAAGGCTTTTCAAAAATCGTTGACCTTATTGAGCAAGTTTCCAAACAAATACAAGAAGCAACAACTGTTTCAGAGGAAATGTCCTCAAGTGCTGAACAAATTTACGCATCCTTTGATGACATTGCGACAATTGCCCAAACGTCATCTTCGAACTTGCAAAATGTTGCTTCTGCTTCAGAAGAACAACTCGCAACAATCGAAGAGGTTGCAGCTTCTGCCGCTACTTTATCGACAATGGCAGAAGAATTACAATCACAAGTTTCCAAATTTAAAGTTCAATAGCAAAATTGTGTGGGTGACTGGCACCCACACAATAAGCCGCAACTGTCGCTGTCGCGCCGTTTGTTGCGGCTTTTTTGTGCCCTATTCAGTGACTGGCACTCAAACAATTTAACCGTTGGATCATTTCAATTACTGCTGTTTCTTCACTTGGCACTTGTAATGTTGCAAGCTGGCTTACCTTATGCGCTCCAACACAAACACTGTCTAATGCTTTTGCAAACATGGATGCATCATTTGCATCATTGCCAAAGGCGATAAACTGATTTTGTTCTACGCCTAATTTCTCCAAGCCGGTCCACTTATTAATTCCGCTTGGGCTTATATCTATTATGTTTTCGGATGCATGTTCATATATCGAAATCGGTAGCTTTTGTAGCTGCGTTAATATTTCTAAGTGATGTGCACCAGGGAATAATACAATTTTCACGATGTCCTTTAGCTCTTGCAATGTCACTTGCTTTGCTAGCTTGAGTGGATCTAAATTTTGATAGATTGGATGTGTCTCACTACCTGTAAAGGCATAATCCCATTCACCGTCCACTAAATAAGCTAATTGATAAGCCGTTATAATATGCTTAATGTCTTCAACAATTTGTCCCTCGAATGCTACTATCTCTTTTATGGCCCCATTGACTGCAACAAATGCTCCATTACCTCCAACCATCGAAAGTTGATGCATCGACTCGGGCAATATTGGTAACAAATCTCGAATCGGACGAGCAGAGGCAAAAATTACTTCATGTCCATTCTGTAGACAACTCTCTAATGCAGCTATAATACCAGCACTCAAAGGCTGACCTTTAAAACAAATCGTGCCATCTAAATCAAATACAAATTTCATTGTTTTACCTACTTTCGATGTATATAAAATCCCCCATATTATCTCATAAAATATACCTTTATTTGTTAAAAATAGCGTGTGAAAATCCGCTGATTCAAAACCTATTAGTACATTTTATCTTTAAAACAGAAAACAAATAATTTTTAGAATATTGTTGACATACTGAAAATATCCACGTATTATAACTCTCAACAACACATTGTAAGCAAAGATTGGAAGTAGTAGAAATGCTCGTGTACTTGTAGAGAGCCGGTGGTTGGTGAAAATCGGTAGACACACATTTTGAACTCATCCATGAGCTACTCCCTGAACCTCATCGAATAAGGCATACGATGCTTAGTAAGTTAAATGCCGGTTTCAACGTAAGGGATGTCGGTTTCCACCGTTATTGGGATAGACAGTGATAGCTGTCGATAAGGGGACTTTTTCTTGAAAGAAAAGGTCAATTAGAGTGGTACCGCGAGCAATAACTCGTCTCTATATTTTGATATAGAGGCGGGTTTTTTTTATTTTTTTATTAATTACAACAAAAGGAGTGTTTGAAAATGGGAAGAAAAATTTGGGTGTTTGATACAACTTTACGTGATGGCGAGCAAGTGCCAGGGGCAAAACTAAACTTATACGAAAAAGTAGAGATTGCACAGCAACTCAAAAAATTAGGCGTCGATATTATCGAAGCTGGTTTCCCTGCTTCATCACAAGGTGACTTTGATGCTGTAAAAGCTGTCGCACAAAAGGTCGGCAATACGAATGACATTATGATTACAGCTTTAGCACGAGCAGTACAGGCTGATATTGATTCGGTATACAACGCTGTAAAATATGCTGAAAATCCAATGATTCATATGGTACTTGGCACTTCTGATATCCATGTTGAAAAGAAATTCAGTAAATCGAAAGATCAAATATTACAAATTGGCGTAGATGCTGTGAAATATGCAAAAACACTTTTACCACAAGTGCAGTATTCAACAGAGGATGCTTCTCGCTCAGATTTTGAATACCTATGGAAAACAATTGAGGCAGTGATGAAGGCTGGCGCAACGATGATTAACGTGCCGGACACTGTTGGATTTGCTGAACCTGAGGAATTTGGCGCTATGATTTACAAGCTGAATGACCGCATGAAAAATCTAAATGACAGTGTTTTACTAAGTGTACACTGTCACAATGACCTTGGAATGGCAACAGCTAACACACTTGCTGCTATTAAAAACGGGGCAGACAAAGTCGAATGTACCATCAATGGTATCGGGGAACGTGCAGGAAATGCCGCACTCGAAGAAGTTGTCATGGCATTGAAAACACGCAGTTCTATCTACAATGCAACTACGCGCATTAACACAAAAGAAATTATGAACACATCACGCCTTGTTTCTAGCTTTATGGGCTTAGATGTACAAGTGAACAAAGCCATTACTGGAGACAATGCATTTGCCCATTCTTCAGGTATTCATCAAGATGGTTTGCTTAAATCTCGCGATGCCTATGAAATTGTCCATCCCGAAGATGTAGGTCTGGATGATATGGAACTTGTTTTAACGGCTCGTTCAGGGCGCCATGCAGTAAAAAATGCACTGGAGAAGTTAGGCTTTTCAAATCTATCGAATGAAGAATTTGAAGGTATCTTTGACGGCTTCCTAAAATTAGCTGATGCTAAAAAAGAAGTTTACGACCACGACTTATATGTCATTGTAGAAAGTTATTATGAAAAGCATGACGCAAATCATGCCAATGCGACTCATTATAGTGAGCAATTTTTTGACATTGTCGATTTACAAGTCGTCAGCAATGCAAGCTTCCCTTCTGCTAGTGTAAAAATTCGCAAAGGTGGCGAAGTATTAAAAGCTAGTGCAGTCGGTTCAGGCCCGATTGACGCCTTGTATTCTGCCATTGCAGATATTGTACAAATAGATGTAAAACTTGTGGAATATAACATTAACAGCGTATCTCGTGGTAAAGAAGCGCTTGGTAAAGTAAAAATTACAATTGAACACGAAGGCGCGAAATATATTGCAAAAGCGGCAGATACAGATATTTTAAAAGCAAGTGCAATGGCTTATATCAATGCTATCAACAGCATTGTTGTAGCGAACCTAACACCCGTTACGAACTAAATTGTTTAGGTGTCAGGCACTCATACAATTCTCATACAATTCACATATGTTTTAAAGAAAAATCCGTGGAGACTTCAGTGGAATCCGCACAGAACATAAGCCGCCATAACCGCGCATTAGCGAGTATATGGCGGCTTATCGTGTGCCCAGGGAAAGTACAGTGCCAGGCACTCATACAATTCCAGTCACTTAAACAATTTTATTGACTGTCATTTACTAACTTTTGGTATTCTTCTTCAATTAGCCCTACATCAAGCCGTTCAAATAACGGTGTTACTTCGGTAATGCTTTTAGGTAGCTCTACTTGCTCATGCCACAGCAATTCGGTTATGCCTAACATGTTCCGAATTTTCTCTGTAGAGAACGGTAAAAATGGCTGTAGTACTTGACCTAAATTTGCAATCATATAAACACATGTTGCGAGCGTTTGATGGCAATCTTCCAAATTGTCCTTTACTTGTAACCATGGTTGCTGTTCGTCAAAATAGCGGTTGGCTGCGCGAATATATGCAAAAACCCCCTCTAACGCTTGTTTAAAATGCCCCGCTTCAATCGCCACACCGACATCACTAAACAATTGAATCGTTTGTTTCCTTACAGACCCATCGACATCCACCTGAGGCACTTGACCATCAAATGACTTCTCAATAAACTTCAACGTGCGATTGACAAAGTTGCCGTAAGCTCCTAGCAATTCTCCATTGTGACTATAAATAAATTCTCGCCAAGAAAAATCAGTATCTCGGTTTTCCGGCGCATTCATTGTTAAAAAATATCGTATCGAATCTGCATCATAGCGACTTAAAATATATGGCACCCACACGGCCCAATTTTGACTCGTAGATAATTTTCGTTTTTCCAATGTTAAATATTCATTTGAGACAATATGTGTTGGCAATGCTTTTGCCCCAATCCCCATCAAAATCGCTGGCCAAATAACTGTATGGAATGGAATATTATCTTTGCCATGCACATAGTAAGCAATGGTTTCTTCATTCCACAAATCTTCAAGTGCTCTATTGTGTTGTTTTGCCCATTCCATACTAGCTGTTAAATATCCTGCTACCGCTTCAATCCACACATAAACTTTCTTTCCTTCAAAGCCTGGAACAGGTACGTCAACTCCGTTCGGTAAATCACGGGTAACAGCACGATCTGGTACGCCTTCCGCTAAGTAACGTTCAGTTAAGCCTAGTGCATTGTCTCGCCAGCGTTTATCTGCTTTGGCTTCAGCTAAAAACGTTTCAAGTCTTCCTTGAAATTGACTAAAAGTAAAATAAAAATGTTCTGTTTCTCGGATAACAGGCTCATTGCCACAAATTTTGCAACGCTTATCGATTAATTCGAGTGGATCTAAAATTTGTGAACAATTATCACATTGATCTCCACGTGCCTTCGCTCCGCAATTTGGACAAATACCTTCTACAAAGCGATCAGGTAAAAACTGCTTATCCGTTTCACAATAGGCCTGTTCAATCTTCTTTTTGTATAAATAATTATTTGCTAGCAGTTGTAAAAAAATAGACTGTACCGCATCATGGTGGTGCTTTGCATCCGTTCTTGTATACAAATCATACGTAAATCCTAAGTCATGAAAACATTGTGTAAATTCGTTATGGTAATGGTTTGCGATTGCTTCTGTCGTCGTATTTTCCTGTGCAGCTCGAATTGAAATCGGCGTACCATTACAATCACTTCCTGAAACATACAATACTTGCTCACCTTTTTGTCGGTAATATCTAGCCAAAATATCACCTGGTAATAATGCAGCGATATGCCCTAAATGCAATGAACCATTCGCGTAAGGCCACGCTCCTCCAATTACAATTGTCATCTTAAGTTACTCCCCTCAATCTTCCAAATTTCTTGTTATGCGGATAACATGTTTTTCCTATCTTCATTCGTCCCTTATTAGAATTTTCTCCTAATTTTTAATAGCTAACGCTTTTTGAAGATAAAAAAAACGCCCTAATCATGACTGATTAGGACGAGTATACCCGTGTTACCACCTATATTTACAAATAGCTTACACTATTTGCCTTAATCAGTACGTCTTGCATTTATATAAGAGATACTGCCGCTGTTGTAACGAGTGCCCACCTCGTCGTAATCTACTCGCAAAAAGCTTTCGGTACGAAGCTCAAAGGTCATTTTCAAAAGGGTTCATTTACCTCATTTCCACCAACAGAGGCTCTCTATTAAATGCTTGTCCAATTTACTTTTCCTTCTCAACGCTTTTATTATAGTTTGGCACTATTTTACTCTTTCCCCTTATGGAATGCAACGTAAACATTACGAGCTTGCTATAGATGGATGAAGAACAATGATACATTTTTATAAAATAGTCGCTAGTGCAGATGGTATTTCCTGTAGATTATCTATCACAATATGTGCCTTTTGTAACTCGGATTCTTGAGCAAAATCAAAGCGTACACCAATTGAAAATAGCTGATTATCTCGTGCTGCTTGGATATCCGACGAACGATCTCCGACAACAGTGCCAGCTTGAATGGCGTTTGCTTCGATTACACTTCTTACTAAATCAGATTTATGACCACTTGGAATAGATTGAATACTATATGTTCCTTCTATAAAACGGTTCAGCTTATATGTTTCAACAATTGCTTGCAAGTACTCTTGTTGTCCGTTGCTCGCTATGTATAAATGATAGTCGTTTGCTAAAGTAGCGAGTGTTTGCTCTGCATTTGGATACAATGCGCCTTTGCCGTTTCGTATTAGCTCGATAAGCTTTTCATGAAATAAAACATTACTAGCTTCACGCACCTCTAATGTGTGCATAGGGCATAATGTTTCCCATACAACAGGCAATGTAACCCCCATAATTTCACGATATTGGGCAATGGGTGTCTCCCCCTGCCATAATCCCTTTGTACGTAGCACATCGAATGTCGCAGAAAGAGCCGGCTCTAAAATAAGATTTGTTTGAAATAATGTGCCATCCATATCAAAAATAATTGCTTTTTTCATATTACCACTCCTTTTTTAATCATTGAAAAACTCCATATGCGGTTTTTCTTTTTTATAGTAAGCTAAGCGATCCTGCAAAGTACCTGTATGGAATTCAAATTTATGACCATCGGGATCAGTGAAATAGATAGATTGTTTATCTTGCTCATCTCTTACCCTACCCTCTAAAATATTGACTTTATAATGTACAAGCTTTTCATAGATCGTATCGAAATCTTTTGCATCGATAGAGAAAGCAATATGTGTATAGGATTGGTGAATTTCGTTACGTGGAATATCCGCTTCCTCATTTAACGCAAGCCATAGCCCATTTACATCAAAATAGGCTGTGCTTCTCCCTTTCACCAAAAGCTTCGCATCAAAAATATTTTGGTAAAATGCTATAGATTGCGCTAGATCTGAAACAGAAAATAAAAAATGATTAATAGTTTGTATAGCCATAATACATCTCCTCAAACAATTAGATAGCAACTCCGCAGTCATTGCGAAGTTGCTCCTTAACGTTTCTCGACTATTTCTTTCCCTTCTTTAACCCTTTCGCAATTTGCTTCCATTTGCGTTGCTCATTCAGTTTTGCTTGCACATTCGTTTTCCGCTCAATAAAAGCAAGTTCTTTTTGCAATTTAAAATAGCTTTGTAAGCGTGATGGTTCAAGCGTTCCATCTAAAATGGCTTGCTGTACGGCGCAATGCGGCTCTTTATGGTGGGTGCAATCCCTGTAACGACATGCTGTCGCAAATTCTTCAATATCACGGAAACTAGAAGATAGACTTTCACTTTGATCCCATAATTGCAATTCACGCATCCCTGGCGTATCAATTAAGCAACCGCCACTCGGCAGTACAATTAATTCCCGATGTGTTGTTGTATGGCGACCTTTCGCATCATCTTCCCGTATAGCTGAAACTTTCATAAGCTCTTCTCCATTTAATGCATTCATTAAAGTAGATTTTCCCGCACCCGATGAACCGAGCAGTGCACCCGTCACCCCGTCCGTAAAGAGCATGCGAATAGCTTCTATCCCTTCACCTGAACGTGCACTAGTAACAAAAATATCTACTCCAAATGCGACATGCTCAACCTCACGTACCATGCTCGGTATATCCTCACATAAATCGGCCTTGGTCAGTACAACTACCGGCTTAGCCCCTGAATCCCAAGCGGCTACTAAATAGCGTTCTAAACGGCGAATATTAAAATCGGCATTTAAACTCATGACAAGAAGAACGATATCCACATTTGACGCGACAATTTGTTCTTTAATTTCTATTCCTGCAACCTTGCGAGAAAAAACGGACTTGCGGGTAAATAATTTATGAATAATTGCCTTTTCTTCTCCCGCCATCTTCTCCACTAGTACCCAATCCCCAACTGCTGGATAGTCTTCTCTCGCGAGCGATGTATACGCAAAATGCCCAGCGATGGTCGCTAACCATTCTCCATCTTCAGCTAACACACGGTATGAATGTTTATGCTCCAAAGCAACCCTTGCAGGTACGCAATTTGCTAACTTTGTTTGCTCTTTAAATGCAGTGTATTGCTCTTGAAAATATGTTGAAAAACCTAAAGTTGTTAAATTCAATTGTTATTCCTCCTAAATGTGTCTATCCATTACGCCTCTTAATGCGTTACAAACATAAAAAAACTTTGCAACTGCATTTCGGCAGTTACAAAGTTTCACAGGCACGTTTAAGGGAATACACAAATAGCCATTGCCACATCGTAGTATTTCACGCTACAAAGCAAGGTCAAATTGTATATTTTAGGCGTGTGAAATTGAACAAACCGAAATGCAGTTCGTTAAAAACGGCTCTATTCATCATGTCACATCACCTACTTCCAATTTAGATGTTTCCAATATATCTAATTTTTTCAAAATTGTCAAATTGATCTATATGAAGCATGTATGCCCTTCCTATCTGCATATAATGTACAAGACCCCTATTTACGAAGGAGATGTTGAATTGTCAAAAATTATTTCGATAAGTACATATCAACCACCTTACACATTGCAGCAAGCGAATGCAGAGGCATTAACAAAAGAACTATTTTACGAAAAAATCCCCAAATTAGAGCGTTATTTAAAAGTATTCGATAATGGTGGCATTCAGACTCGCCATTTCTGTGTACCAGCCGAATGGCACCGCAATGAGCATACTTTCGAAGAGCGAAACAATCTGTATATAGCGTTAGCAACGCAATATAGCGTTGAGGTCATTCAAGCTTGTTTACAAAATGAATCATTTTTAGAAGCACCGATTTCTCCTAACGAAATAGATGCCATTATTTTCGTAAGTAGTACGGGCATCTCTACACCAAGCATCGATGCTAGAATTATGAATCAACTACCTTTTTCAGATCGATTAAAACGTATTCCTCTATGGGGGTTAGGTTGTGCAGGTGGAGCAGCTGGCATAAGTCGTGCCTATGATTATTGCAAAGCACATCCTCAAGCAAAGGTGCTTGTTGTATGTGTTGAACTTTGTAGCTTAACCTTTCAACAAAACGATTTTTCAAAAAGTAATTTAATCGGTGCATCCTTATTCGCAGATGGTGCAGCTTGCATACTCGTTTGCGGAGACGATGCAGCAATACAGACGAAGAAAGCAGTTCCTTCGATTGTTACAACTGGCTCGAAGTGGATGCCTGATTCAGAAAATGTGATGGGCTGGAATATAAAAAATAACGGGCTTCATGTCGTTTTCCAAAAAAGTATTCCAGCGATTATTACGAATTGGCTAGGCCCTTTCATTGAACAATTTTTAGTCGAACAACATCTTTTCAGCGAACAGCTCGATCATTTTATTGCACATCCTGGAGGGAAAAAGGTGTTAAAAGCCTATGAGGATGCGCTCTATCTTTCTCAACAAAAAACCGACATTTCTCGGGAAATATTACGCAATCACGGTAATATGTCCTCGCCTACCGTATTATATGTACTCGAACAATTTATGTTAAACGAAGGGCAGATAGATGATATTGGGTTGCTTGTCGCCCTCGGCCCTGGATTCTGTGCGGAAGTTGTATTACTTAAATGGAGGGAGTAGTATGCTATTTTACTTTATTTTAATTCTTGTAATTCTACAAAGATTAACAGAGGTTTTTATAGCCAAACGCCATGAAAAATGGATGCTTGCAAAAGGTGCCTATGAAGTAGGTGAATCACATTATTCCTATATGGTTGCCATGCATTTTAGTTTTTTTCTATTTTTGATTGTTGAAGTTGTTTCCAATAATTTTGGACCATCGCCCTTATTTCCGTTACTTTTCTTATTATTCCTCTTAGTGCAAGCTTTACGTATTTGGTGTATCCGGTCATTAGGACCTTTTTGGAATACGAAAATTTTAATTTTACCAGGTGCAGAAGTTGTCAGAAAGGGACCCTATACATTTATGCGTCACCCTAATTATGCCGTTGTTAGTTTAGAAATTCTGCTGTTGCCTATTATGTTTCAAGCTTATTTTACAGCATTTTGCTTTACACTCTTAAACATTACAATGCTATCAGTAAGAATCCCAATAGAAGAAAAGGCATTACGAGATGCGACTGACTATAATCATGTATTTAAAAAGGATCTACCACAAAAGTAATGTGGTAGATCCAGTTTCTCCTACAGTAATTCCATGCATTATTACTAAATCCAGCGAGCCCGAACACTACGCTTTTCATAGGCAAGCGCCGAGTCTCCTAGTTATTTTCTATGTGCAAGTTGATTGCCGTTACGGGTTGCTCGCTTTTTTGCGGGCGTGGCTTAAGCCTCCTCCTCCGCTTCGCTACGTGCGGGGTCTTAAGGCTCACGCTGTTCCCGCAGGAGTCGAGCAACCCTTCACTACAATCTCAAAGTTTGAAACTGCTAGCCTGAGGTATGCACTGCAACATTCAAAGTGAAGTTGGTGCAGTGACCGATTGCTCGCTTTTTTGCAGGGGTGGCTTAAGTCTCTTGCTATTCCATAGGCGTCGAGCAACCCTTTACTTTGATTAAACCTTATAGCTCGTTAACTCCTATCATTAAAATTAAGCTGAACAGGCAACCCACTATTTAGCCTCTTTAACTCCACTCCCAATTAAAAGGGTCCTCTAGCTGTTCCCAAGGCTCCGCAAACTCATTCGTTGTCAAAAGGCATGCATCAAGCTCTTTTGTAATTTCTTCTTGATCTAAGTCTATTCCTATAATGACTAACTGTGTCATACGGTCACCGAATTCTTCATCCCAATCGTCCAATACCTCTGGGCTTTGTAAAAAGACATCCTGTTGCTGTGCTGTAGGTAAAGCTGCTACCCAATAAGAAACAGGTTCAATTTTCGCAGACGAACCTGCTTGTGACAGTAATAATGCCACATCTTGATGCCTCGCACTCCAAATAATACCTTTGGCACGGACAATTGATTCTGGCATGTTATCACACCACTCTACAAAGCGCATTGGATGGAAAGGGATTTTACGCTTATAAGTAAATGAAGCAATACCGTACTCTTCTGTCTCCGGTGTATGATTTTCATGACCAAGTTCTAGCTCTTTTAACCAGCCTGCCGATTCTGATACTCTCTCAAAATCGAATCTTCCTGTATTTAAAATTTCGCTTGGCTCTATTACCCCATTAACGGTACGAATAAGCTTTGCCTCAGGTTGTAGTGCTCGCAAAATACGTTCTAGTCTTTCAAGCTCTTCTTCTGTTACGAGATCACACTTGTTCAGCACTAAAACATCACAAAATTCAATCTGGTCAATTAATAAATCTGCTACATCGCGTTCATCTAATTCACCAACTGCTTCCTTACGTTCCAATAGACTTTCACCTGACTGAAAATCATGCCAAAAACGATTAGCATCGACTACAGTTACCATTGTATCGAGTTTGCAGAACTTCGTTAAATCAATACCGAGCTCCTCGTCTAAATAACTAAAGGTTTGTGCAACTGGTATTGGTTCACTAATACCTGTCGACTCAATTAAAATATAATCAATATTCCCTAACTTTGCGAGACGCTCTACTTCTTGTAGTAAATCCTCACGTAGTGTGCAACAAATACAGCCATTGGAAAGCTCTACGAATTTTTCCTCTGTCCGAGAAATACCGCTACCATTTGCAATCAACTCTGCATCAATATTAATTTCACTCATATCATTGACAATAACAGCTACACGCATGTTTTTTTCATTTTGTAACACATGATTCATTATCGTCGTTTTACCCGAACCTAAATAACCACTTAATACAGTCACTGGAATTTTATTTGTCATTTTATAACCTCCATCATTATAAATCGTAATGATTACTATTTATAGTTTGTAATTTAATCATAAAAAATATAAAAATGCAATGCATAACTTTTTGTAACGCAAAACATTGACATTAGTATGTAAACAATATATTATCTAAAGCGTAATAATTACGATTTAAAAGGAGTCGATAATATGCGTGTTCAAGTTACTTTAGCCTGCACTGAAACAGGCGATAAAAATTACATTACAACTAAAAACAAACGAAATAATCCTGAAAGACTGGAATTAAAGAAATATTCACCCCGTTTGAAGCGTGTTACATTACACCGAGAAACAAAATAATAACAGCGCTTAATTTTGCGTAACATTTATAGAAAAAAATAGCTTCAGGCTGTGCCATGATGTTCGTACGCAGGCACACAATAAGCCGCAACTAACTCGCTGATTCACGTTAGTTGCGGCTTCCATTTGAGTATTTTGAGTAGCACTTCTATGTCCTCCATAATCAACTACTAGTGAGCCCCTATATTTTTTGATTTTACATAAGAGGATACATCCATCCTGATTCCACATATAAACCGCTTAAATGATGCCAGTACTTATTTTACATCGATTGATTGGCATTGATTTCTATAACGAGCTGGTTTAATTGTTGCTCTAAGTCATCCAGTATACGTACTTTCTTTTCGAGCTGCTCTTCAAAATCAATCGATTGAGCTATTATTTTTTCAATCTTAGCGTTTAACTCGGATAGGGCTTTTTCATTCGATAGGGCTTCAGCATTTGTTTTTTTACTTTTTATTTCCATTAACTCTATGGACAATCTATGGATTTCATCGTTTCTCTCTGCTAGTTCTTTAACTAAATAATCATAGACATTAGTTGTGTCATCTTGCTGTAAAGTATCCATTATCGAATTCACTTTTGCATTGAGTTCTTTCGTAAATGTACTTAACTGTATTTCGAGATTCTCTATAGCACGCTTATCATCTACTGCTATATCCTGATGGGTCTGCTTCCTTGTATACTGTAACTGTTTATTTTCTGTACGTAAGCGCTCTATTTCTTTTAATAGTAGGTCTATCGAGGCAATATGTTTTTGTCGTTGAATCTCTCTTTTTTGTCTATCTTCTTCATAAGCCTTTGACTCCCTTTCAAACGTTCTCTTTAACTTCATACGATCCATTGAAAGTTCTTTATTTTGTCTTGTCAGTCGGACATTTTCTCGCTCTAGTCTTAGTACGAGTGAATAATAATCGCTATCTCTAAGTCGATTTATTTCATTTTTATATTTCGCAAGCTCTGCTCTTAAAAAAATAATCATTTGCTGTAGCTGTATAGGATCGTTATTTTTAACGCTTTGATTATCCACGTTAGTACCTCCTATCACGATAGCTTTTTCAAAAGATCCATTACTTCCTCAAACTGCACTTTCGTTTCCTCAATCATTTCATCTAGCTGCTTTACAATACTCAATTCAAATTGCCCATTGCCATTCTCTACTGGTACTCTCTTGTCTCCGGATAGCAAGGAGGCAAGCAATAGTTGCAACGTGTTTTTTTCTAGAAAAGCAAAACTATTATCTTCCTCCTGTTTAAAGTCTGAGACATTTATCAGCCGATCCTTCATATATTGACGTACGATTTGCTCAAGCCCTACCTCTAATTTTTGTTCCTCTAATTCACTCATCTTGCCCCTCCTTTACACTGCTCATTCCATTAAGATTAATAGGATTTATTACTAAGACACCGTCTTGTAGCTCATCACAATATGTAAATCCCGTTATTGTACCTGCATAGGATAAATGATGGGACCATTTAATTTGGAAATTAGTAAATGAAATCGTCTCATTTGGCTCAATTGTTGGTTTCCCTATTGGTTTAAGCCAAAATTCTGTTTTGTTAGAAGTATCATGTATTCGTTCCCAGCTACCGGAAACTTTTAAATTTTGATTAAAATGCTCATAAACATACCTTCCTGAAAATGAAAAAGGAGAATCATCAGGCAGCTTTATACAAATATACGGATTTGTTAGTGGTTGATTACCGATATTGCGAATATGATAAGAGCCAAGGCATAGGCTTTCTTGATCAGCATCATATGAAATATTAAGTGACGTTGTGAAATAACTAACGCTACTTACTTCCTTTTTCTGGTCGAGCTCTTTCACCAGTCTTTTCATTTCATCGACATATAATGTTGTTTGTTCTTTCAGCTTTCTTATTTTTTCTTGCACAGACTCATGATGAATACTCATAATTAGGGCCCCCTTGCCTATATAATAAGTAACCAAAATAAAAAAGAGAGGATAATCCTCTCTTTATGTTATGACAACTTCTTATGTGTTAGCACCATTACCCCATTGTTGGGAAAATAACGGAACATTGTTTTGGACGAACCGCAGTTGGGCATGAGAATGGTAAATCTGCTCTTGGTTCGCAGTAGTTTGCTAAGAACTCTACAGTAACTGGGAACGTAGATTGAATACTTTGACATACTGCTACTGTAATTGTTAACGCAGAAAATGTAATTGTTCCAGTACCAGCAGTAAGCGTACCTGTTGTGCACACGAAGCAATCTAAATCTGTATAAAGAATTTCAACATCTGTTCCTTTAGGTGCACATAATGTAACTTGTTCACAACGTGATACCGGAATCTCACTGCTTGTAAACACAGTACCATTTGGTAAAGTAACTACAATTGTAAGAATGAAGTTCTTTTGAATATTCAAGTGTTGCAGACAAACTGTTGATCCATCAATAGAGAATTGGCGATTCTCACGATTAAGAATCACGATTGGGTTTGTCGCAGCCGGAGTTACTCTACACGTAACAGTTGCACCTGTTAAAACTGTCGTTGGTGTTATACCAGGGAAAGTAATGGCACCTGTTGGCGAAATATCAAATGACATTTCCTTTACAATCCAGTCATATACCTTATCGACATTTATACAAATTAGTTCGCGCGCCTGGGATGGCATATTATCTTGCATCCTTTTGACACCTCCATAAGTTTTTTATCTTTCGTTTGTAGCATATGTTTTTTAGCGTTAAGTGCATGGGCTAACAAATAATTTACAGGATATTTATTCAAGAGATGCTGTTGCCCGAGTAGTGAATAGAACCGTTGCTTTCTTCTCGGCTGTTTACATGGTTTTGTAACAGAACGTAGAGTTTTTTAATAAAATACTAATGGACTGAAAGGGGTGAAATGCAATGGAAGATTCGAAGTTGTACTCCACTCAAGACATTGAAAAATTGAAAGAAAAAATTGATTCCTATAGAGAGACGCTAACTACTTTAAAAGCGGGTACATCAATTGAAGATTATCTATTTGTGAAGAATGAGTTTGAGGAGCTGAAAACGCAAATCGCTCATATAGAGGGCTTAACTGAAACAATTGATGATAAGCAAAGCTTACAAATTAAAGAATACGAGGAACAAGTAAAGCAGCTTTCGATTCAAATACAATCCCTTAATCAAACAATAGAAGAAATGAATCAGGAAATTTTAGCCGTATTAAATAAAATAATAACGGTTGATAACAATGGAGCATCACCGCCAACAGATACTCATTTTACGAATATTGATGAAAACTCGTTAAAAAATATTGCCAACCCTACAAAAAAGCTTTTAGAAGAAATAGCTCAAACAGCTGTACAACCATCATTAACTACGACCGAACCAACTTATCAATTTCTTCAAAGTTTGGCTGGCAAAGCAACAAATATAAACACCGGCATGCATCTTCCACCTAATCCTAATTCCGATAAAAAACATGAAGAACGTCATTTTAACCAGCATTATTTTCAATCAATTAATACCCATCCAAGTCATATTCACAACGGTTTATATCGAAACACTACTGCAGAATCGACTTTTCACTTTAAAAATGCAGCAGATACACAGGGAGTCCCTGTAAGCATCTTGGAAACAAATAGTTTAACAGCGCCCATAGCTAATGACTTGGTGCTAACAGAATCTTCGTCATTAGTTCAGGCAACGGTAGATACTCCAACTATGCCTCCTGCTATGGAAGCTGAAACAGTCTACAACAATGATTTAGTTATAGAAGAACATACGCCGCTTATAGCAACGAATGAAGAAGCTAGCAACCAACTAGAAATCGTTGAAAAGGTAATGGTAGAAGAATCAATAGAAGAAGTAATAGAAGTAGACCAGAAAAAAGAAAAAAATTCTTTATTTTTCAATCTATTTCGTAGACGTAATTAGTTTGAACGCCTCGGAGGAAAAACCATTCAATACCATGAAAATAGCCATTACAATTCCTATATGAAACGGTCCAATAAGTATTCACAATACCTATTGGACTTTTTCATGTCCACATTCCCCTCATTTACATTGATGGTTGCGTATTTTTAGCTGTGACATTTAACAAATAGACGATAGACTATCATGTTACGCCATATAACCTTTCTTTAGTTTTTAATGAAGATAAAAATAGCTTTATGTATTTAGTTAATAGCCCTTTTACTCTATTCCTCTATGAATAGAATAATGAAGAAAGGAGGTGTAAATATGTTCTTAAATGATCCTATGTCTAATAGCGGATGTGGTTGCTCATCTAGAGGTATGGAATGTCATGCATTAGGTCCATTTTTAGCGGTTGATGCTGCATGTATCACACCATCACAACCAGCTACAGGCGGTTCCATTATTCCATTCTCTTCTGGGATTACACCTGTTGTGTTAACTTCTTTAGTTACTGGGCTAATCGCTACACCATCCCTTATCGGATTCGGTACTGCAGTTCCTGGTGTAACGCTTGTAGGTAACACGCTTGACTTATCAGGCGTTGTAACAGAAGCATTTACAGTACCACGTGCTGGTAGTATTACAGGTTTATCTGCATCATTCTCTGCTACAGTTGCCATTGCTCTAGTGGGCTCTACTACAGTTACTGCGACAATCTATCGTGCACCTGCTGGAAGTACGACTTATACTGCTACAGATGCTACAGTTAACTTAGCTCCAGCATTTACAGGAGCAATAGCATTAGGTGCTACAGCGTTTGGTTCAGGCAGTTTTGCACCGGTAGCAGTTTCTGCTGGTGACAAACTAATAATGGTGTACTCTATCACTACAACTGGTGTAGCTGTTGCACAAGTATTAACTGGTACTGCAAGTGCAGGTATAACAATTGTATAATTTGATACATGTTTAGTAGCATGCATTTACAAATAAATTAAGAGGCGACTTTCTCTCAAACGTGAGAAAAAGTCGCCTCTTAATTTATTTTGCAAGAGCATTGTGTATATGCGCAAGATGATGCTTTCCATGCCATGCATACAGAGCGAGTGCTTTTTCAAGCGTCATGAACCCATTGTCTGGATGGTGAAATGCACTTTGTAATTGCTCATCGGTTAAACTTGTCAGCAAATAGACCCAACGTTCGTGTAAACTTTCTAGCAACTTGTAGGAAGTCGCAACTGGCATATCTGAATCAGGGAGCATTGCCCAATGTTCTTCGTTATAGGGCTTAATTGTCGGTGTATCTTCAGTTAAAGCTAACTTAAAGCGAATAAAACTATTCATATGACTATCCGCTAGATGATGGACTAATTGCGTGACTGTCCAACCGTTCTCTCGATAGGATTTTGCTAATGATTGTTCACTTGCTCCACTTAATGCTTCCGCTAATTGCCTCGGCAATAGACGGACATCATCAATCCATTTCTGTACATGCTGTGCGGTCACTACTTCTGGAAATCGAAATTGTCCAATTGGATAGCGTAAATCGTTCATTTAGCTCGCCCCCGTTTCTATTTCTAAATTCATTATACTACCAATTTAAAAGTTTCATTTCATTTTCATTTTATTTTTTATCGGGATTTGCACATTTTGTATCAACGAGTCTCCAAAATTCCACTAACGATAACAATGGGTGTGTAATGGCTACACCGAACTCCTCTTCAAATTGTTGTGCGGCCTCCACCATCGAAAGCTGTGCAACAGCAATCCGCAGCCCATCATTCATTATTTCCCGGAAATATTGGATAATTGCATTGTTATACGCTGCCTTATTCCCTTGCATAATGAGGTCAAATGTATTGTCTAGTACCTTCACCTGGACATTGATGGCCTTCTTATGGCGCTTCGCATATTGGTAAAGTCTCTCCATCGTTCCATCTACCGTTGCAGGGTTTGTAAAAAGAATAAATTGGGGCTGTGTCTCTTCACATATCATTTGAAAAAAAGGTTCATCCATTTTTATAATCGGTATAGATAATAACAGTTGCTCTTCTTTTAACAATGCAATGTAATTTGTACATGTAATCAAAATGACATCGATATTACAACTTGCTATCCACTCCAATTGCTCTTTTACCTTTAAGGACAAATGATCAGTACCCTTTGTCACATGCTGAATGAGTCCCGGGTCAACAAAGTGCACTAGCTCTATCTCTTGAAAACCATTAAATGCTTGCTCTATGTAGTCTATATTTGAATGATGTGCATGCAAACAGCCTATTCTTTTTTTCAAATACATGCCCCCCTACAGTGTCTTCTCCATTGTTACAATAGGAAGCGAAATACCGTTAAGATTTTCTGCCATCGTTTCTTTCGTAATAACATATCCCAATGCACGATACAATGCAATATTACGTGGTACACTCATACGGACTTTACATTCGCTTACACTTTTGCCTTGAGCACGCGCATAATTTTCAACTTCAGCTATTAACATCTTGGCCAAACCTTGACCTTGCTTTTCCGGAACTACAGATAATCGGAAGAAATATATCCCCTCATCATTCAATGTAAATCGAACCATCGCGACAGGTTCATTTTCCATATAACTAATAAAAGCTTGCTCGCCATTTTGTAGTGCCAGTTCAATTGAGCTAACTGTTTCGCTTAATGCGCTAGACGGCGGTGTTGCATGTTCATATTCTTTAAAAGCTTGCATCATGACTTTATGCACTATGTGTGCATGTTGACTATCTGCTAAAATAACGCCCACTTATATCACACCTTTTTGATTTTAAATACATATTATTGTATTTTTATCCAAAAGTAAACCGCATTACCTAAGATAATGCGGTTGCAAAGTTAATTTTTATGCACAAAGCGTATGGCTCTACTCATAACAGTATGGACTACAGATGCATGGTTTTCGCTTAATGCCTCATAAAAGACTATGTCCATTACTTTCTCTAACTGATCCGCTATTTGTCGCGCATCTTCTACCATAAACGTTTCCAGTTCTCCTACGCCAATAAATATGGTTTCCTTCACATGTTGATGCGCTTCCATAAAAGCCTTTACTCTAGCAAACAACTCATGTTCATTCCACCAGATTGAGGGGCTAATAGCGATATAATGTTGGTAACTACCTCTATTATTTAATAATTGCCATAGTGCGAAATAACCTGCTAACGAATGACCAAATAATGTTTGTTGCTGTTCATTTACATGAAATTGTGCAGAAAGTCGCGGCTTTAATTCCTCCTGTAAAAAGCGACTAAAGTTTTCTGCCCCTCCATGCTGATGATAACCTTTGCCTTTAAATCTGGCAGGATAACTATACGTTTTTGCAGGTGCTGTAAAGTCGTAGAAACGGCGTTCATGCATATCAGCTAGATGACCGATACCGACAACAATGGCAGGTAATACTCCCGTTTTAGGTGCGTTACGACTTTGTAGACGGATGGCTTCCTTCACGTACTGGAAATAGGACGAACCATCTAATACATAGATTATAGGAAAGCCTTCTTTAGGTGCTTGCCCTTGAGGGACATAAACATTTATCGAATACGTATAATCTGTAAACATCGACGTCATTTCATAGCAAAAAAAATCAGATACACTGTCTACTTGTCCAACAATCATTTGTCTCCCTCCTTTAACACATCATAGCCATAACATACAGGGGTGTTTGTTGCTGGATCTTCCATAATTCTCGCAGAAATATTAAAAACCTTGCGCATCACATCCGCGCATAAAATTTCCTGTGGAGTACCTGTTTCCACTACAACACCTTGACGCATAGCGATTAAATGGTCTGAATAGCGCGCTGCATGGTTAATATCATGTAAAACCATCACAATCGTACAGCCATGTTGTTCATTTAAATTTTTTACGATATCAAGCACTTCTAGCTGATGTGCCATATCCAAATAAGTCGTGGGCTCGTCTAGCAACAAAATACTCGTTTCTTGCGCCAATGCCATTGCTAACCAGACACGCTGTCGTTGCCCTCCTGAAAGTTGTGCGAGTTCACGACTGCGATACTCCAATGTATTTGTAACTGTTAAGGCCCACTCAATCATTTTTTCATCCTTCTTCGTTAAACGATTGACATTATGACGATGTGGATAACGACCGTATGCAATTAGCTCCTCTACCTTTAACTGTCCTGGAGCAATTGGTGTTTGGGATAAGATCGCTAACTTTTTTGCAATTTCTTTGGTCGATAAATTTTGCATATTTTGTTCCTGCAAATAAACGATTCCCTGTTGCTTCTTTAAAATGCGCCCAATTGTTTTCAATAATGTTGATTTACCACAACCATTTGGTCCTATTATCGTTGTCACTTTGCCCTCTTCTATCGTTAAATTCAACCCTTCAAATACACGGACATGCTCATAACCTGAAGATAAATTTTCCATTCTAAATGCAGTTTGCACACGATTTCCCCCTAAGCTTTTGACTTTACTAACAAATACAAAAAGTAAGGTATACCAATAATGGACACAACAATGCCTACAGCCAACTCTGAAGGTGCAAACACCGTTTTACCAATAAAGTCTGCTAGCACTAGTAAACAAGCCCCTATAAGCGCACTTACCGGCATAACATAACGATGTTGAATACCAACAAGCTGTTTTGCAATATGTGGCGCCATTAAGCCTATAAAGCCTATACTCCCCGAAACGGATACACAGGCACTCACTAAGCCGACACTCGCCAATAATAACTTCATTTTTTCCTTTTCCAGCGCTATGCCTAAGCTCGTAATACTGTCTTCTTCCAATTGAAAATAATCGAGTAAATACGATTTTCGATAAACATAAAAACCTAACAATAGGAGCCATGGCAACATCGACACGACAAAAATCCAATTGGCATTGTAGATAGAACCAGCCATCCAAACGGCAGCGGACTCATAATCTTGTGCATTCATTTTTAATGATAGAAACAACGATAACGCGCCAAAACCACTATTAATAGCAATCCCTGTTAAAATCAAACGTTGCATATCTAAATGACCATTTTTCATCGCAAAGGAGAAAATTAAAGCCGCGGCCATCGTACCACCAACAAAACCAAAAATCGGCATCATTAAAATGGATAACCAGCTACTGATATCCGCTGTGACCACACGGAACTGAAAGAAAAACATAAAAATAACAACCGCTGCACCCGCGCCAGCATTAATGCCTAAAATTCCAGGGTCTGCTAAGCCATTGCGTGTAATACCCTGTAACACGACTCCCGCCATTCCTAGCCCTACCCCAACAAGTGCCGCGATGACTATTCGTGGGAGACGAAATTCAAAAATAACAAGATCAAATTTCGGGTTGGGTTCAATTCGCAAGAGTGTTTTTAGTACATCCATTACGGACATATCAAAAACACCATTTGTCAAATGGAGATAGCTTGCCCCTAAAATTAATAAAAGAAGTATAGTGATGACCGTAATGACTACACGGGAAGCTCTACTATGCACGCTTTTCACCTCCGTGCTTACGAACTAAATATAAGAAGAATGGAACACCGACCAGTGCAGTTAATACACCAATGGGCGTTTCGAATGGATAATTAACGAAACGACTGAGCACATCGCAAAGCGCTAAGAAGAATGCACCTATTAGTGCTGCACATGGGATAATAAAACGGTAATCCACGCCAACAAGAAAACGTGTAATGTGTGGAATAACAAGCCCAACAAAAGCAATTTTTCCTACAAGTGCAACCGCAGTTCCTGTTAAACATACGACGGCGAGCATACTAACCATTTTTACTGCTTTTGTTTTTTGTCCGAGACCTATAGCAATATCATCACCTAATGCGGTGATTGTAATGGCCCTTGCCGAAAATAACGCCAGCATTAGACCAATTAAGCCAAAAGGAATGGATAGTAAGAGCATACTATTGTCGACCATATGTACCTTTGTGTTATACCAAGCGCTAACCGTTTGTGATACTTGGAAATACATTGCAATTGCTGTCGCTATACTACTTAAAAATGTCCCTATAACCGTCCCTATAATGGCTAATCGAACTGGCGATAGCCCATCTCGAATAAGGGAACCGAAGCCGAAAACAATGCCAGCACCTAATGCTGAGCCGAGCATCGATAGCAATATCATTTGATAGTTTGGGAGTCCAGGAAAGAATACAATGGCTAATGTAATAACAAAGGCTGAACCATCGTTAACGCCCATTAAGGATGGCGATGCTAAATAGTTTCGAGTAATACCTTGCATAACTGCACCCGCTACTGCTAAAAACGCACCTACAAGCAATACGGCGCACATTCTAGGCATACGGCTAGTCCTTATAATTTGGTGGTCAATATTTGCAGGATCAAATACTGTTATGGCTTGCCACACTGTTAAGGCACTAATATCCTTTGTCCCGTACATAATAGACATTAAAGCCACAATCGCAATGAGGAAAGGTGAAGCTACCAATATAGAAAATGATACTATGTTTGTTTTTTTCAACTGCGACACCTTTTTCTATTTATTCGTTATCTTATGAAAAGGCTGGTAATAGCCCGGTGATTCCACCAATTCTACTACCAGCCTATTTCATCTATTTAAGTAATTTCTCCATTGCAACATCTAGGAATTTCACTTTAGACCAAGCAGTACCACCTTGAGCTAGAGGCTCAATGGCATTAACAAAAATTTGTTCATTTTTAGTTGCCTTTAGGCTTGCAAAGATTGGGTTTTTTTGCAGATCTTCTAATGCTTTCGGAGCATCTGTATTTTCAGATTCCTCAAATTGCAGGAAAATTGCATCCGGGTTGATGTCCGCTAACGTTTCAAGTGAAAGTTCCGCTTGTGCCTTCGTTGTTGTTACGATTTCAGGAACTGGTGCCCCTAAGTCTTCATAAAGCACAGGATTTAAGTAAACACCCGCAGGATAGATATACATAATGCCACCACGCAAACGAACAATTAACACCTGTTTGTCTGCTAGTTGCTCTTTTGATTTCATTTGAGCATCGGCAACCTTCGTTTCATAGTCTGCAATGATTTTTTTAGCATCCTCTTCTTTCCCAGTAAGCTGTGCGAGCAATGTTAAGTTTTCCTTCCAATTTGTTGAAATATGCGAGTAAGGAATCATTGTTTGAATTTTATTGAGCTTTCCCGCCGTTTCTTCTGGGAACTTGGATGTCCCAATAATAACGTCAGGATCCAGTGCTAAAATGGCCTCTGCATTTGGCTCCATTTTATTGCCTACAAGTTGGGCTCCTGCTAATTCCTTTGTAAGATAGGATGGAATTTTGCCACCAATATCGAGTACACCCACTGGTTTAATACCCAGCATTGCAGCATCTTCCATAGACTCTAAACTTGCCGCTACAATATTTTCTACCTTTGCTGGTAGTTCATACGTTTCGCCTAAATATGTAATGTTCTGTGTTGTTGCTTGTTCTGTTTGTGTTTCTGTAGAACTTGTAGCCGCTTCATTTTTTACTGCTGTAGACTCTGCCGCTTTATCGGTATTACAAGCAGCAAGGGATAGTGCTAAAAGTGCAGGCGCACACATTTTGATATATTTATTCACATTAAATCTCTCCTCATCATGGTCATCTATCAACGATAATGATAATCATTTTCATTAATAAGTCAATAGTAATTCACTAATTAATTGATAGTCATTATCATTTACGTGTTCTATCCTACCAAAGAGAAAAATAGTTGTGAATGGACAATTTCGTTTTCTATATGGACTTTTGCCGAAAATATTTATCAAAAACCCTGCACTAAAAAAGAAAAAGTGTTAGATTGACTGCAATCAATCTAACACTTTTGTTGTGCGCAGGTGTACTGGCGATTCATGTGCTTTTATTGGCGGTTTCCCTCGTCTGCTTTATACATATTTGGCTTCTTCCATCATTAATTTTCGAAATGCTGTTGGAGACATGCCTGTGTTTTTTTTAAATACCCGACTAAAATAAAAGCTATCAATATAGCCTACACATTCAGCAATTTCTGCCACCGTAAAATTGCAATATCTTAGCAAGTCTTTTGCCCGCCGTATGCGATATTCTGTTAAATAGCTACTTGGATTCATGCCCGTATGTTGTTCAAAAAGATAAGCTAATCTTCGACGCTCGACACCGAATGCTTGCGCAATATTCGATACCGATAGTGGTCTCGCATAGTACTCGTGTATGTATTGAACGACTTGTTCCATCATTTCATTTGCCGAGTCAAGAATCTTCATCTTTGCTGAAATTAAGATAGCTTCCACTAAATTCATAAATATTGCCTTAGATTTCAAAATCGCCATACTCCCTGGCATGGCATAGCTTTCTTTTAACTGTTGTACAAGATTAATAATATTTGAATAATCTCCAGTATGAATGGCAAAATGCTGATTGGCTAATGCGAAAGGCACCATGTCTTTTGATGGTATATAATGAACCACTGCGTACTCCCATATCTTATCGCCAGTCGCTTGAATTTCAATTGGCATTTGTGGTCCTGCATGGACAACCATTCCAGGCACCATCGCATAGGGTGTCCCATTAAAACTAAAAGACGCACTTCCAGCTAATGGGAAAACTAAACCACATTTCCCAGGCGCAGTAGTACGTCCTGTATCCTTTCGTCCTGGTTCCATTGTATTTGTGAAAATATCAACAAAATTGACAGTTGCTTGTGCATAATAATCAATGATTTGATTTATATTTATATCCATTGCTTTTCACCTAGCACACTTTGTACTTGTAAAAAATGATGCTGATCATGTTCTACCAATCCAGCAAAATAGCTGTAAAGTGTAAGTTCAGAGCAACCAATCTTAAAACTTTGTTGCCACTGTTGATCCGGTAAATCGTGAAGCGCTTGTAACAGTAAACGCCGACACTTCAACAATGTCTGCACTATTTGCGCTTTGCTTTGTAAGCGGCTACTACTTGCAGCTTGAGCATTCATCTGTTCTACATTTGGCCCCTTTGGTAGCTGATTTCTTGAAAATAAAAAGGGCAAACGTTCGTTTAATACAAATTGATCCCAAGGAATTAGATGTCCAATAACCTCTGCTACTGTCCACTTCCCTTGCTGGATTGGCATGCGCCACTGTTGCTCCGTAACATCTAACAGGTGCTCTAACCACAATATAGATTTTTCATAATGCATAAGTATTTGCTTTTTTTCTTGTTGCAATCTCTTTTCGCCCCTTTAGCCTATCGTGTCGTTATAAATAGTTTTGGCCAGTTAGATTGCCACTGTTTATTATAAATTCTCTTTTGATAAATCTCATGTAAATGTGTATGTTTATAAAAAAAAGGGGTCGGTGCCACAATACCCGACAGTAAATGCTGTATGCCATAAGGTGCAGCCAATTCCAGTACACCTTTTGTAAGCCTTACACCAATCTCTGTTGGGATTTCCGGAAAATGTGCCATGCCATCAACGGAAGATTGATAAGGTTCACTAGCGTTTACGATATGCATTCTCGCCTGATTTTTCACAGACCACGGTTCTTTTGGTAAAAGTTCCAATAAACGCTGTTCATATTGCTTCTCTTGTTCTTCTGAAATTAGCTGCTTATCAAAATAAATAACATCAATATCCGCTAAGGGCGTTCTGTCTTGATAGTCATGTAAATAATCCCACACCTTGGAACGAATAAAGCCAGCACAAACCCAACTGTCGGGTAACTGTTGTTGTTCCACACAGCGCAAAATTTCCATCATCCACGTATCAGATTCAATCAACGTTATTAAATCTCGTTCTGTTCGTAACTTTTTCATGTAATTTAAACCCCTATTTTAAATGTACAGCTTCGATTATTCTTTAGCCATTATTATTAGCTAGCCATGCAGTTATTTTTTCTGCTACCTGCTCAGGTGCATCGCGGAAAATATCATGCCCTGCATTCGGGACAGGCTCTACCTGAACATTGCTTACTTTTGCTTGGAAATCCGCTATACTTTTATTTCTTACTTGTTCCAGTTCAATAGGTTTTGTAGCACTTACCAATAAAGTTGGACACTTCACATGCTGAAGTTTGTGACGAATGGGTTCAGCATCAAGCCCTTTAATTAGCGATTGTGCTGTAAACGTGGAAAGAGCTAGTCTAATTTCGCCATCCAATGCTTTTACTTGTGCACGCGAAGCAGCTTCCAGTTCAGCAGACCAGCGCGAAAGCTCCTCTTTTTCCGATTGAAAAAATTCATCCCAAGAGGAGAATCTAACATCGTTACAGAAACTTTCAATGTTCTGCAACTCCATTTCTACTGTCATCCCCATATCTTGTGAACTTAAATAGCCACCATCCAATAAAATAAGACCAGCTATTTGCTTTGGAAAAGTAGCTGCGTAATGTAAAGCTAAATCTGCACCTAAAGAATGTCCAATAAGATAAAATTTTTTATTACCTAACTTTTGTGTTAGCATCTTTTCGATTGATGCTATGACATTTGATGGGAGATAAGCCGCTTCTTCTGTCAAGGCTGATGCATACCCATGTCCAGGTAAATCAAATGATACGATATGATGTGCTGGTAAATAATTTGCTAGTTCGCCAAATGCTAGACCTGTACTACCAAGACCGTGAAAAAAAACTAAAGTGGGATGTTGGGCGTATCCCCATTGATAGATTTCTTGCTGCAAGTTTATAGCCTCCCCAAGTTATTATTGCTTATTGATGTTTCCATTAATTACAATAATAACCGTATCTATTAACTTTTCAAAGGGGTGGCGAAAATGAAGATTATTTCCATACGCAAGGAGCCAAGCTATGCTGAAATGGCGACCCGTTATATTCAGAGCAAATGGGCAAGTGAGGAAAGTATGATGCTCTATGAGGATTGTATTGCCCATTGCATCGATGCACAGGTACCGCTCCCACAGTGGTATGTATTAATGATTAATGATGAAATCATCGGCTGTGCTGGTTTAATTACCAATGACTTTATAAGTCGGATGGATTTATATCCTTGGGTCTGTGCGGTGTATATTGAGGAAAGCCATCGTGGTCATGCCTATGGTGCATTGCTATTAGAGCAAGCTAAGAAGGATGCAAAGCAACATGGTTTTCCACAGCTCTATCTTTGTACAAATCATATCGGTCTATATGAGCGCTATGGCTTTTCCTATATCGGTACTGGCTATCATCCTTGGGGAGAAAGCTCTCGCATTTATGCGGCAAAGCGAGATTAAAAAGGGTGCTAGGCAATTGTCATTGCTTCTAATTCAAGTGATTTTAAAGGTCGCCTTAGCTACTTAAATGTTCGTGAATAAGTTTCCACTCATTATTCATAACAGTAAAAACATTCGTTGCTCTCCCGCTACCTGATACAAATGTGCCATTGTGATAGCCTTCATAATGGTATGTATAGATACATGTAGCGGCATTTTCATCAGCAGTAAGCCATTGTACATTGGTTGCACGATAAACCTCATCTTGAATAACATGCCATGCATGCTTGAAATAAGCTTCTATTTCTTCTAGCGACGTGCATGTTCGATCCGTAAACCAATAAACCGCCTGTGGATGTAATAATGCTTTGACGTTGTTAAAATCATGTGTATTTGTTGCGTCAATATAACGTGATAAAGCTTGTTGATAGCCCATTTTTATACCTCCTTTTGCGAAGTTGTGTAGGGATAACTGAGTTGTGTTCTGACAAAGTAGTTACTTGTTCAAGAATTATTCATTCAACAATTTTTTACTGTTGATACTAAAACTCACTTTTATTCTTCGTTCTCTGTTTTCATGTACCTCTTCGCCTTAAACTAGTTTAAGCTCAATTTTACTATCACCATCTACTTCTAAATAACCATTTTACTATATAGCAAAGAAAAACATGAGCACTAGAAACGGTTTTCTAACCATGTATCTACTGTAATAGATACATGGTATTCTAGTAGTTTTTCAACATTATTCTAATTGACTTATATTGTATTTAGTATAACGTATAATACATATTAAGGAAAAAATGCAACCTATTTCATAACAAGCATTATTAAGATTAAGAAAGAAGTTGATTTATTGAATTTCAACCATTAAAAATAATGATTAACAACCTTTGGGAACAACACCCCTTTCTTAAGTGAAAAGTCTATGTTAGATGAAACAATTAAATTCTCTATACATCCTTCTCTCTTAAATATAAACTATTTTAGATTTCTAGTAAGGAGACATTTTGATGAAGTGGTTTGTACATGCCTTGAAGAACACATTCAATTTTAGTGGTCGCGCTCGACGACAAGAATATTGGATGTACTACCTTTTCGGAATTATTATTTCATTTGTAATAGTAATGATTGAAGAGATGCTAAATCTCAAATTTTCACCAGAGGTGGGAATACTCAGCACGTTGTTTGGAATAATCTTTATGATTCCTAGTTTGTCTGTGACGGTCCGCCGTCTTCATGATATAGGGCGCAGTGGAGCATGGATTTTAATCATTTTCATCCCCTTTGGAGCAATCGTACTATTTGTATTTACAGTGCTTGATAGTCAGCCACAGACAAATCGTTGGGGTCCAAGCCAAAAACCTTTACAGTCGGATTCTTCATATAGTGTGTGAGTATCTACATAGTCTAAACATACTTGCAAAACATAATATTCTATGAACATATGAGCGTCCTTGCGGTTGCACGGGCGTTTAACGATACATATTATTCTATAACGTCATTGTAAAATTCCATCCATTCAATGCACTTTTCTCCTATGTTTCAACTTTCAAAACACCCTCTGGAATAATTTGTTTCATCAATAGCCTTCATTGCTATCTAGTAATGATGTACTTAACATATCTGTTACTGCTAAATATAAGTTTTCTGGGTTTTCAGCAAGACGATGACACAAGTATAAATACCACTCTTGCCCATATGGCAGATATACCTTACAGTTATATCCCTTTCGCTGTAAACTTCGAATTAAATCTGGACGAATGCCATAAAGCATCTCGATTTCTACATTTGATTGGTGAAAATAGTGACGTTGTTCCATCTCTTGTATAAGGGCTTCATCATGGGTTGCTATTGAAAAAGGATGATTCCACTTAATTAACTGATCTATAAATTGTAGATAGCGACGATTCAATGCTTCTGACCTCTCCATCGCAATAGTGCTTGGCTCTTGAAATGCCCCTTTGACTATTCGAATCTTTCCAGGATATTGAACAAGCTCTTGTAAATCCATTTCAGTGCGGTATAAATGAGCTTGTACGGTTATTCCGATATTGTCGTATTGCGCCGCTATCTTTTTATAAATGTCGAGAATAGCATCCGTCTTTGAAGATTCCTCCATACTAACCATTAAAATAATGCCATGCGTATTAGCATGCTGAACAAGTTGAAGCAAGTGTTTATAAGCAATTTCCTTGTCTATAGACAGTCCTATATGCGACAAATCAAACGATACGGTTTGCTTCAAAGACAGCGTACCCATTTCATCAATTAGCGTCATAAATTCCTTCACAGCCTTTTGACATTCCTCAAGATGCACAGTATTTTCGCCTATAAACTCCAGTGAAACTTGATAATCTTTCGCTAATAAATTTTCTGCTACAGCAATGGCGTCTGCTCTAACTTCCCCTGCCACATATCTTTTTGCGGCTTTCAACAATAATGGATACAGCTCTTTCGATTGTTGAAATGCATCTTTCATTTGATTATTTCTTGCAGCCGACTTCAATGCTTCCATAACTAACTCTTGTGGTTTTTTCATCTATTCATCTCCTGTGTATTATTTAAAATTACTCTATCATGGTAATATTGGTAAAAATAGAGCCACTTATTATACATTTTGACGGTACCAATTTTAAGAAGGAGAAAAGCAAACATGTTATGGATACCTATAAATAGAGCGTTAGATATACCATTAAATAAACAGGTCTATCGACAAATTCGTGAAAAAATTTTAAATGGAACATTACAAGGCGGGGAGAGATTGGCTTCAACACGTAAACTTTGTTCTGAATTAAATGTTTCCAGAAATGTCATATTAGAAGCCTATGAGCAACTCGTGGCAGAAGGGTTTTTAGTTTCCCATAGAGGCTCAGGTACATTTGTTGCAGATGGCGCCCACTTAACTCTATCTAGCAAAGAAACTGTTCAAAAAAAGATAGAAGACAAAACAACAGCACCAAAAATTGATTTTCGTTCGGGCATACCTGCGTTAGACTTATTTCCCCGGAAAACATGGGCTAAATTATCCCATAATATCTGGAACGATACGGATCCTGCCATTTTTGGTTACGATCAACCCGAAGGTCGATATGAATTAAGAGAAGAATTAGCCAACTATTTACTAAGAACGAGGGGTGTTGACTGTCATCCAGATCAAATTGTTATCACCTCAGGTGCTACACAAGCATTGACTGTTATCACTCGATTATTTTTGTTAGCAAATGATGAAGCGATTATGGAAGACCCCATTACAAATGATATTCAAACGATATTTAAATCTTCTGGAGCTTCTATTTATGCTATTCCTGTCGATCAATGCGGTATGCGAACAGCCTTACTACCGCAAGATCGACAGCCAAAATTCATCTTTATTACCCCTTCTCATCAGTTTCCATTAGGGGGTACTTTACCAATCCAACGCAGAATTCAATTAATAAACTATGCAAGGCACAAAGAATGTTATTTGGTAGAGGACGATTATGATAGTGAATTTAGGTATGAAGGTCCTCCTGTAAGTTCATTGCAAGGATTAGACCCCCATCATGTGCTTTACATTGGATCTTTTAGTAAAATTCTTTCACCCGCATTAAGAATTGGTTATTTGGTTCTCCCAATAGACCTTGTTGAAAAATGCCGTCAGCTTAAATGGTTTTCTGACTTACACACACCTTCGATAGATCAGCTTATTCTTGCTCGTTTTATTAAAGAGGGTTACTTAGAACGACATATTGCAAAAATGAAAAAGTATTATAAGAATAATAGAGATTTTCTTATCGATTGTTTACATACAACTTTTTCAAATAAAATAAAAATTTTAGGCTATTCCACTGGATTGCACCTCGTTGTAGAAATGCAAAACATTCATTTCTCAAGCGCATTACTCCAAAAAATTGAGCAATTTGGTGTGAAAGTATATCCCGTAGAAGATCATTCCATTAGTAAAGGGAAACATAACAATCAAATTATTTTAGGATTCGGACATTTAAAGAAAGATGAAATACAAGAAGGCATAACGCGTTTATTTCGTGCAATCTTTCATAAGTAAAAAGAAATGAATGCTCTTAACACCAAGTTCGCATAACTTGTCGCATTTGAATTGGTAAAATGCATAATTAACATGGCTATTACAAAAGCTAATAAGTCATTAAAAACCCCTGAGCGTACTTGCGCTCAGGGGTTACTTATTATTGCTTAAAAGCTGTTGCCATTGCAAGTGCCTTCATCGGGTCCTTGATGGAATCAAGCGTATAGACAAGCTTTCCATCCTGCCATACGATTAAGTTTCCTGTTTTATAAACATCTAAATGTACCATACCGTGTTCGTGTGGGATTGGAAGTGTATGGGATTCTAAATATTGTACTGCTTGTTTTGCCAGCTCTACTCCAGCTTCTGGATTATCTGTTCGGGTATGAGTTGCTATTGCCCATCTTCCTTCATTCCAACCAGTCCATAACGAGCCTGCGCCTGCATCCTGATAACCAGTCATATTGAAGCCAAGCGGAACTTGTTGCCCTCCATTTTTACTAAATTCTTCATAAGCAATCTGTTCGCTTGCCTCATCTATACTGTCATAGAGCTTTACAGTAAGTTTGGCAATCGCAGTTGCGGCCGTTGCATTTTTTAGCTTTACATCATTAACCGGAAGATACTCTTTACTTTCTAGAAATAGAACTTCAGCTTGTTGTTCTTCACTTTTAGTTGTTGCGGTTAAAAAAGCTCCTTCCGTTAGTGGAACATTCGTTGGCAAAACAATGGCTAGTTTTGTTCCAAGCTGCTCCTTTATGGTTTTCAATGCTTCTGCCTGCGTTAAAGAAGAGACTGTGTCTTTAGATGTTGTTTCAGAAATACAAAGTTTATTTTCGTTCCATTGATGGTCTTGTTGTGTATCTTGCTTACTATTCGTATCTCTTTCAGTACATGCGCTAATGATACTAATCGTTAGTATAGTTATAAAAAATAATTTTTTCATCTAGACACCTCAATATTTGCTTTTTATCTATTACGTCCTAATTTTTCGAGTGTGCCCGAAGATTTATGACATTCATAAGAGTCTCCCCACTTATAAAAGCGAGCAATTGTTTACTGAAATTACGTTAATGTTCCCCACTTTTTGCTGTCTTAAACGCCAAACTAGCGGAGTTCATTAATTTGCTTCGTCAACTCATTAAATTTCCGATCAAGCACAGCATATTCCTTATCTTTGGCGGTTAGAAAGCTAAGTTTTCCAAGTATTTCTTGTCTTTCATTTTCTAACTTTAGCCGTTGTGCACTTGTATCATTTTGTTGCTGTGGTATGCTCTCTCTCCATTTTTTCACGATTCCTTTATTTTCAAGCTGCCACACAATATTTGTTGTTTTCTCAATAAAATAGCGGTCATGCGACACAACGAGCAATGTACCTGTATAGAGCTCCAACGTTTTCTCTAATTGCTCTCTTGAAGGCAAATCAAGATGATTCGTTGGCTCATCTAAAATTAGAACATTCTTTTCTTCTAAAATATACGCCATCAGCTTACACTTCACACGCTCGCCCATACTCATATTGCCAATAGGTGCTGTCCAATGACTTGCAGTAAACCCTAAATGTTTCATGACATTGCGGACTTTCCCTCTTTCCTCGAACGTCTCCTTGTGAAAATATTGCTCTGGTGTAAGATTCAATGGCAAATCGAATACATCCTGCGTTAAATAGCCGATAGTAGCTGCCGGTGAAATCCACAAATCACCATCTGCTTTTTCTTGTCCTGTCAGCACCTTCAATAAAGTCGTTTTGCCACTACCATTTGGACCTGTAATGGCAATTTTATCACCAAATTGTATTGTCATTGTTAGATCTTGAAATATAAGACGCTGACCAAAAGATTTTGTTACATGCTTACATTCTAAAAATCGTTTGCCTACTCGCTGGTTTGTTTCTACTGAAAACCGCACTTCATCTTCTTGCTTAGGCGGCTCAACTTTGTTCTTTGCTAACTCTTTTTCCAAGCGCTTTTTCTTTGATTTTACTTGTGCATCCATTCGTTTTGCTTTTACTCGGTAAAACTCTTTAAAGCTCTCCTGCTTGGTCGATTGTGCATGTGCCTTTTGCGACCAAGAGGATAGCTCGTTCATCTGCGCTTCAATTCGTTCAATATTCTTTTGCTGCTTATCATAGGCGCGTTGTTGCGCTAGCCTTTGTTGCTCTCTAGCCGCTATATAACTTGTATAATGCCCGCTATGTTCGAGCAGTTTACCATCTTCCAAAGACCATATTTTAGTGGCAACTTCGTCTAAAAAATAACGATCATGAGAAACAACAATAATTGTACCATCATATTTTTTTACTTGAGCGATAAGCATCGCTGTACTTGTTTCATCTAAATGATTTGTCGGTTCATCCAACAGTAGTAATTGCGCATGTTGTGAAAAACCTCTTGCTAGTCGCCTTTTCAACTTTTCTCCACCGCTTAATGCTGCAAACTCAATGTTTGGTACATGCCATTTGGCAAGTAAATCCGCTTCTTCTGCGCTTACTTCCCAACTGTCGATAGTTGCTTGCTCTTGTTCCACATAGGCCATTTTAACATGCTGCAACGGCACTAGCTGTCCTGCCGTAGGAGTTAGGATGCCTTGAATAAGCTGTAATAATGTCGATTTGCCAGCTCCATTCTTTCCTATAATACCAATGACTTCGCCTTGTTTTACTGTTGCCGTCACCTGTTCAAAAATCCGTATGTCTCCTACCTCATACTGTACATTCTGTATTTTTAAAAGTTCTTTCATTTCATCCGTTCCTCTCTATATAGAGGGACAAAAAAATCCCTCCAATTATTTTGGAAGGATTAGTCGCGAAATATCAAACACAAAAAAGCTCAATGTTTGAGCCTTATTATGAGATGCTCCAATACTAAAAATGCCACACCAAGCGTTCGTACGGTAATTTGCATTTTTAGTATACGTTCAACAATAGCAGGCGTTTGAGCCTACAATCGTGTACTTTATGGAAAATGGGCAGACTAATCCTATTTTTGATTCATTGAAATATACATTTCATGTGCAAAAAATAAGATTAGTTAATCATTAGCCACCCATCGTCCCTTCATGTTTAGTTACAATTATTGTAACATCAATTACTTAAAAACAGAATACATTCGCTTCGTATTTTCATCTCGCGCCTTTTAGAAAATCGCTATGGCACAATGCCCACTTAAATTTTGGCAGTTTTCTACATGCTCCATTCGAATCCCTACGATTTAAATCCATTATCTAAAACATTCAAACGAAAGAATATGGTCTCTTGTTAATGTACGGAAACGCCATCCATATCTATTACTCCATCGGAATCCCGCAATAAATTCTCTACCTATGACCGTAGGGAAAAACCAAAAACTTCTTCCGTTGTTCATCCATAAATACGTGTTTCTAAATAAACACGATTGAATGCCATTTGAGCCACCATGCCACGCGGGCATAGGTGGAGCAAAGTTTGGTGGAGCACTCATTGGCATTTGCCCAGAAGACGGTGGTCCAAAGTTTGGTGGTTGGCCCATATTTGGTGGTGGTCCAACTGGCGGAATACCTGGAACATTCCAACTCGGACCTCTGAAATTTTCCCCATAATTATTATTTGGATATAAATTCAATACAAACTCCCCCCTTTTACATATTTCACTATATGTAAGAGGGCGAAAGTCGCTTGAGCAATTAGCCTACCATATGACCTCGTTTACGTTAAATACGATTGCATCACTCGCCAATCCGCTAACTTTTCGTCGAAGGATTTTATATTTTTTCCAGGGATTGGGCTAGTCGATGGCATCTTTTGATAGGCTCGTCCATCTAAAACCTCAACACCAATATGCTTTTTAAACACTTCAAAAGCTTTCCCACCATTAAAAAGCACAAGTTCTATATTTGGATACTGTTTAAAAAGCGTTTTAAAATCATTTGGTTTTTCATTGCGAATGGCGGCATCTAAGCTACCCTTGCGCTCACACGATTCGATGGTATCCCAAAGACCAATCCCATTTTCCTTTAGCAACTCTATTCGCATTTTATAATCTTCCGGTATTGTTCTCTTTACAATTTGCCCAATAATAGCCCAAAAGTGATTGCGCGGATTGCCATAATATTGCTGTTTCTCTAATGAGAGCTTTCCTGGCATTGAGCCAACAATAAGCACCTTTGTTGAAGCATCAACAACAGGTGGCAGTACATTTTTCACTTCATTTGACATAGCCATCACCCCTTGCTTTTATTGTAACGCTAAGTATTTACAGCAAAATTCTTTTTATGATTACTTTAGCCACTATAAAATGACTCGAACTCTTTATTTGGTGTATGCTATTCTATTCCCAAATACGCTCTTTTTACAAGATGGCAAACGAAAACTATCTAGAGGTGAAATATGAGAAGTTTATTCCAGTCTCTAACAGTTAAAATGATTTTTTTAATGTCGATTTTAATTTTAATGATATGTGGGCTCTTTATGTATCTATTGCAAGAACATATACGAGATACAACAGAAAAGCAAATAGGCGTGGAAGCATTGAATATTGCTAAAACAATCGCTTCTATGGAGGAGATTATTACAGCATTCGAGCATGAAAATCCAAGTGACATTATCCAACCAATCGTCGAACCTTTAAGAGAGGAGATAAATGCAGCATTTATCGTAGTTGGCAATGCACAAGGTGTTCGTTATTCCCATCCCGCAAAAGATCGAATAGGACATCCCATGGTCGGTGGGGACAATGATGCTGCATTACTAAATAAACAAGCCTATATTTCTAAAACGGTTGGTTCCTTAGGTGAATCAATCCGAGGTAAAGCCCCTATTATGATAGACGAAAACATTATCGGTGTTGTTTCTGTCGGTTTTTTAACCGCGCATATCGATACAATCATCAAAGACCATCTTATGAAGTGGCTCAATTACACAATTATTATTCTTTTCATAGGTATACTTGGGGCAATCGCCATCTCTCTTTATATTAAAAAATTATTATTTAATATGGAACCAATCCAAATTGCTAAATTATATCAACAAAACAAAGTGATTTTAGAAACGACGGAAGAAGGGATTATTGCGGTCGATCATTTAAATCAAATTACCACTATTAATAAAAGTGCATACGGAATGCTAGATTCTACTCACAATCAATCCATTTCAGCATGGATGGGAACTAAAATCGAGCATATTTTCACACCTAAAATCGTTGCAGAACAACATATTCATAACTTAGAGCTAACACTCAATGAACATATTATCATCTTAAATAAAGCGCCTTTAGTGGAAAAGAAAAGGAAAATAGGTTCTTTATATACATTTAGAAAAAAAGTAGACATCCAAAAAATTATTGATGAACTGAAACAAGTCAAACAGTATGCCAATATGCAACGCGCCTATACACATGAATTTGCGAATAAGCTTCATATTATTCTAGGTTTGCTATTTTCTAAACATTACAATCAGGCAATTGAGTACATTAAAGAACAACGAAATATTCATCTTAAACATCAAGCTTTTCTAAATAATAATGGCACATCCCCTCTACTCCTAGCATTAATTCAAGGGAAGCTGGCAGAAGCAACGGAACTGGGCATTAAACTCGAGCTGAAGGAAATTCCCCCATCTATGAAATTATCTAAACTTCAGGAAGATGCTATTCTTACAGCACTTGGCAATGTTCTTCAAAACGCTATTGAATCTTTAAAAAACTTGCCGTCCTCCGATAAAATAATTCAATTATCTATTAACGATTATAAAAATCATTATTTATTGGAGATTCAAGATAACGGCCCTGGTATTGACCACAAGCTGACCGATAAAATTTTTGCGAAAGGTTTTTCAACAAAGGAAGGCTTAGATCGAGGACATGGCTTAACAATCAGCAAAAAAGCTCTCGAAAAAATAAATGGAGATATTTTATTAGATGCTGGAGATTTATCAGGAGCGTGCTTTTTAATAATCGTTCCTAAAGGAGGTAAGCGCTTATGACAACAGCCTGCACAAGTGTATGGATTATAGAAGATGACTTTAGAGTAGCAAACATTCATGCAGATTATGTTCATACAATAGGTGGTTTTACCGTTACTGAAAATTTACGGACTGGGCAAGAAACGATTGAAAAGCTAAAACAATCCACCAACTTACCAGCGATTATTTTAACCGATTTGTATATTCCTGATGTCGAAGGGAGCTCTTTAGTACACCATATACGGCATCATTATCCTGCCATCAACATAATCGTTATTTCTGCTGCAACAGAAAGAGATTTAATAAAAGATGTCATAGATTTAGGCATTTTAGATTACTTAATTAAACCTTTTGAACAACAACGACTTCATCAAGCGTTTAAAAAATATTTGCATACATTTCATTTATTTCGACACACATCAAACTTCACGCAAGTTGACCTTGATTCCATATTTTATCGTGAATCTACTGCTACAGAAGATACCTTTGTAAAAGGCATTGATTTACACACATTACAGGCAGTTAAAGAGGTCTTCGAAAAAATAAAAACCAAGGAACTTACAGCCTCACAATTGAGTGAAATCATCGGTTCTAGTCGTTCAACTGCCCGCCGCTATTTAGAATACTTAGTTGGTGAACAGTTTTTGTACATCAAACCGATATACGGAACAATTGGTAGACCTGAAAGAAAATATATATACTATGGAACTTATGAACAAAATGAATAGTATGTATCTTATCTAACTTATGACCATATTATTCCCTCCCTATTTACAGCATGCTACCTTTTAGTAGTCAGAATACTCAATTAAAGGGAGGGGTTTTTTTGAGCTTAAGTATCCTTGGTTTCATCACCATTATCGTCATTATTGCCTTATTAATAAGTGGGCGTGTCTCGCCGCTTGTTGCAATGGTTATTCCACCGATAATCGCTACTTTTATCGCTGGCTTTCGTTTCGAGGAATTAGGGGAATTCTTTAGTTCCGGACTAAGTTCTGTGATGAACGTAGCGGTAATGTTTATCTTTGCTATTATCTTCTTTGGTATTATGCAGGACGTTGGATTATTTGAGCCATTGATCAACAAAATGATTGCGCTTACAAAGGGGCGTATTGTTGTCGTTGCTATTGTAACTGTACTAATTGCTGTTGTGGCTCAACTAGACGGGTCTGGTGCTTCTACATTTTTAATTACGATTCCAGCACTATTGCCTTTATATTTACGCTTGCGCATGAATCCATACTTATTACTTTTATTAATTGCTGGAGCTGCAGCAGTGGTGAACATGGTTCCTTGGGGAGGTCCATTAGGACGGGTGGCTTCCGTGTTAGAGGTGGATATCACTGAACTATGGTACCCGTTAATACCCATTCAAATCATTGGTGTTCTATTAATGTTAGCTTTAGCCTTATACCTTGGCTTTAGAGAAAAGCACCGTATTCTGAAGCAATACGGCACACTTGATTTTACGCATGACGACCAACATATTACACAAGGTGTTGTGTCATCCGAAGTAGACCTATCTTTACGACGACCAAAACTATTGTGGGTGAATGCAGTAATTGCTGTCATGGTAATCGGGGTTTTAGTCGCGGGTATTGTACCGGCAGCATTAGCCTTTTTAATCGGGGTAGCTATTGCTCTGCCCATTAATTATCGTACACCTAAAGAACAAATGGAGCGCGTGCGGACACATGCTCCGAATGCGTTAACGATGGCGTCGATTATTATTGCAGCGGGCTTATTTTTGGGCATACTAAATGGCACAGGCATGTTAAATGCTATTGCCAATAATGCTGTCAATATTTTACCGGCAGGACTATCATCTTATTTGCATATTATGATCGGTATATTAGGTGTACCCTTTGATTTATTATTAAGTACGGATGCCTATTATTTCGCCTTGCTTCCTGTAGTTGAACAGATTGGTTTATCTTTTGGTATTGACTCTCTCTCCACTGCATATGCCATGATTATTGGTAATATTGTCGGTACGTTTGTTTCACCACTTGCCCCTGCTGTCTGGTTAGCTTTAGGCTTATCTGGTTTAGAGATGGGAAAACACCTAAAATACTCTTTCTTTTGGATGTGGGGTTTAAGCATTGTTTTACTAGGCATTGCAATAGCAATAGGGATTATTACCATTTAAATTAGCGTAACCAGTTGTCGATTTGTGTATCGACAACTGGTTTTTAGTTATACCGAAAATATAGAACCCTTAAGTATTTCTTCAGAATGTTTTTCATGTAACTTATTTGATGCATGCTTTTGTATATATGTTCGGACCATTTCATAACCAATACAGTATCCTATATGTGAAGGAAGCCTCCCACCATATAAAAACTCAATATGATGATCTAAACCTTTAACATTCATGTTAGGCAAAAAGTATGTCTTCCATATAGCTAACATTTTGTCCGTAGAATAATCTTTCAACCAAGGCGCTAACCATTTGGCACCGTATAATTCCTCCACTGCACATTCCGCTAAGCCCTCTATAATTAATGAATCTAATAGCGTTACTTCCTCTAATGATTTGTTTAAGTAGTGCAGTCGACAAACATGATTATACTCATGTGCAAATAACGCCTGTAACTCTTGCCTTTCTAATTCTCCTATAAATAAAAATAGAGCATCTGGATAGGCAACTCCATTTTTATTTGTGACGCTTTGCTCCTGTGTTAGAGGAAAAATATAGATGGGTATATCAGGCCCGCTCCATTTCTTCTTTAAATAGAACAATTCCTCTCGTATAATTTGCCAAGCATTTTGCGCTTGCAGGCTTTTTATATCGATATTTTCATGCGCTCGAAACAACCCTTGTTGTTGTAGTTCAAATTGGATTTGTTGTGGCGTTCCACCTTTAAAATGGTCTAGTAATCGGCTACAAAGAATCGTACATTGTAAATCTTCAAACTCTCTACTATGCTTCAATTTTCGACTAGTTTTGAACTCATGTAGCCAATCATCTGTTGATATTACCGACATTCACGCACCCCCTTACGATAGCTTATGTTTCCAATAGACAATCGGCTAGTGATAAATGTATGCAACGGCATATATTAACTTGTAAGGACGTAGAAAGGAGGAGATTCTTGTGAATCCAACTGATTGTTATAATCTTTGCTGTAAATATCACGGTAAACGTGTAAGAATTACTGACACATCTGGCAATGTTCATGTTGGAAAAATAACGAAAGTGGATAGAAAACAGGTATGGGTTCTACCTGATAGACAATATAGAGGATACGGCTTAGGTCTTTGGGGTTGGGGATTTAGACCAGGATTTGGCGCTGGACTTGGCATTGGTTTTGCATTTGGAGCAATTGCTGGTATTGCGTTGGCACCTTTATTATTTTTCTAATCTATAAATACCTAGAATATCCGCTTCTTATAGAGAAAAATAAGCCATTTCAATATAATGAAATGGCTTATTTTTTATTGAATTTTCTCTTGTTGCTGCTTTTTTTCAATTAATTCTGATACTGTTACAAATGTATAGCCCTGTTTTTTTAAGGTTGGTATGATTTCTTCTAGGGCTTTAATCGTTTGAGTGCGGTTGCCGCCTCCATCATGAAACAAAATCACATCTCCTGGTTTTGTTCCTCCTAACACCTTTTGGACGATTTTATTCGCCCCTGGCTCTTTCCAATCCTGTGTATCTTGATGCCAAGACCACATGACTACTTTATAACCGTTGTTTACAGCAGTATTGATCATCTTTTCAGTATAATTGCCACCCACAGGACGGAATAAAACAGGAGAAAAGCCAGTAATACTATAAATCATCTGGTTTGTCTGCCTTAGTTCTTCCTGTAAATCAGGAATTGAAACTTTATACGGGTGAGAGTACGTATGATTGGCTAATTCATGGCCCTCTTTATAAGTTCGTGAAACAAGCTCTGGATACTTTTCTGCATTTTGACCAATAATAAAAAATGTAGCCTTTGCTTCATACTTAGCTAAAGTATCTAGTATTTTTGCGGTGTATTTTGGATGTGGACCATCGTCAAAAGTTAAGGCAACGATTTTATCCTTTGTATCTATATCCCAAACAACTTCACCAGTCTTCTCATATTCACTACGTCCTTTTTCTGCAGAGGTACGCATGTCTGTTAAACATATCGACATGAATAATAAGCAAACCGTCAAAAACAATACATTTTTACGTATCACAGTATCACCTCCCATGTTTCATTCGCATATTTCAGCTCATCTTACTATTTACGAAAGCCGCTAAATTATACTATTGAGGTGCTACCTGTTTTTACTTAAACCCTTTAAAAAGATATGTTAAAAAACCAATTAACAAACAATTTCTTCATCATTCACAGTTTTTTACTTAAATTTATTTCGCCCACCTTTATTTTTAAATAATTTTCATTTACGCAACGTCAAATTTTGAACGAAATGTGAAACCTTTCATTTAGCCCTTTATTTTTTTGAAAATCAGTGTAAAATAAAGGGCATAACTGATATATAACAATTATTCAAAATAACACAACTGTTATACTACAAATTGACAACAAAGGGGATTTTACAATGTGGGTTATTACTGTTTTTGAGCAAGATACATTCCGTATGTTCGAGTACACTACGCAAGATGAGGCTAAATTAGCGTTAAAAAATATAAAACAAACAGCTATGCTTTCATATACAAAATAATCAGTGCCTGACACTGACACAATTTATCTATTGAGAAATTAAAATCCACGTAGCTTTCTGCAAAAATGCACCCTACGTAAGACGCAACAGGCCTCACGCTAGCGAAGGTTGCGGCTTACTTCGTGCACGCAAAAGCGCAGTGGATTTTTTTCGCTTTAGAATTTTAGTAGAAATATTGAACACCTTTTTATCTATTGCCATATGTATAGAGAGAAAAGGAGTGATGTTCATGGTGACAATTGAACCTATTATGATTAAAGGTCATTTTTTCACTGCTGTGATTGTGCATTTACCAAAAACAACGTTATTAACTATATCTAATGATACAGGCTACATCATGTGTGGTGCATTAGATGTCGGTCTTTTAAATAGTCGCTTATTAGATCGAAAAATTGTGGCAGGTCGAGCGGTTGGCGTGAAGACGATAGATGAGCTATTAACCGCCCCTCTTGAATCTGTTACATTTGAAGCGGAGCAACTAGGTATATTTGCAGGAATGACTGGTGTAGAAGCATTGTTAAAAATGATTTAACATGCTAGAAACCAGTCGGGAGGTGGGATTCAAATGTATTACACACATGCCCAGGCACAAGTACCCCACACATCACGAGTAATGACTGTTAGCGGAAATGGAAAAGTAGTCGCTAACGCTAGTTATGTCCAGCTTCAAATAGAGGTCACGACACAAGGCGAAAGTGTAAAACAAGCGCAGCACCAAAATGCTAGCTCTATGAATCGTGTTATTCATGCTCTTTTGGCGTTATCTATCCCAAGAGAAAACATTCAGACCGCCACCTATACGATTACACCTATTTATGATTATGTAGAAGGTAAACAAATGTTTAAAGGCTATGAAGTAGTAAATGCTATCACGGTAAAAATACCTGATACCAATCTAGTAGGAGCTGTTATTGATACAGCTGTCGAAAATGGTGCAAATCAGATTTCCTCCATCCAATTTAAAATTGAGCATGCGGATGAATACTATCAGCAGGCTCTCAGCTTAGCACTTCATAATGCACAAATGAAGGCGAAAACAATCGCTCAAACGATGCACTTATCTGTACAGCCACAACCGATTGAAATCATCGAAGAAAACGATCATGCCCCTGTGCTTTATAAATCAATGGCAATGGCTGATTCATCTATGACAACCCCCATTGAGCAAGGTCAACTAACCATTAGTGCAGCTGTTCGCGTTACATTTCAATACTAAAAAACAAAGCCAGACTCCATTTGATGAAGTCTGGCTTTTTCCTTGTCTTGTTATGTGTGCCATATACGTTCAAGCGAAAGTAATCACTCATGAACTGTAAACGACCTTCATATATTTATTGAGTGTAAAAAGTTGCTGTTTAAAGGAGGATATGATGCAAGCTGAAAACAAACGCCTGCGAATAATTCAACATCTTGCTCATGAAATTATGGATGAAATGAACACTAGGAAAGAACCAATGGAGCTTGATACATTAATTCCTGTGATTGATAATTTATCGCGCGCCATTGGTGACTTAACGGATGCATTTGGCAATTATTCATTGGATTATGTAGAGGAAAAAGTAAAAAATGCACATACCCTATTGTTCAAGAGAGACAAAATAGATATGTACCAATTACGACATTAGAAAATTTCCGCCATCGCAAAAAGTGTTAGAATGACCTCAATCAATCTAACACTTTTTCTCTTGTGCCCCGGCTTCTACCGTCCTTAATGCTCTTCAGGTGTAAATGTTTTGCAATCTGTTTCTTCACTATTGGATGCCTGCTGACCCTTTTGACTAACAACGTAAATAGCTTCTGCCGTACATTTGTTTCCAGAGCCCCAATACGTGCAGTTATTGACTTCACATAAAATCTGTTGTGCCATCGTATCACACCTCCTCTTTTGTTATCCTTAACAAAATTGGTGTATTCAATACTTCAGCTAAGAAATAAACCCAAAATTAACCTAAAGTAAAACTATCACTGTATTTACAATGCTCTTTTTATAGCGACTAGTTTATTGGCTGCGTGACAATGTCTTATATTATTTTCATGCTGATCTTCAAATTGATAGGAGCGATAAAATGCAATGGACCATTGCTCGTATAATTCTCTAATCTCACCTTCTTGACATATGCCTTTGACAAACGGTGCTAAATCTTCTGGAATGTCAACTTCGTCTGTAAATACAGTAATAATATTGATGCCCTCTATCTTGGTATAATGTTGCATTAACTGAATAATGCGATGCCAATCTTCGCGCGCTAAAAAATGAAATAGGCCATGTGAAATGATGCAATCATACGTATCGCTAAACTGATATGTAGTAATATCTTGAACATCTGCCTGTAAATTATGTAGCTGGTGCGACGCTTTGTATCTATTTATTTTAGCAATACCTGCCTCTGAAATATCAATGGCTTCTACCTTAAACCCCAGCTGTGCTAAATAAACGGCATGTCTACCATCGCCACATCCTATATCTAAAATGCGTGCATCCGCTGGTAATTTTTTTGCCCATTCCACTACTTCCTCACTAGGATTACCAAAAGCGAAATGCGTATCTGCTAAGTACTCTTTCTCCCAAAATGGTTGCTGCACCATCTCAACCCCTCTGTCCAACTAGTTAAATTTTACGCACGCTATTTATTATTTAATAATTAACATATCTGTTTCATCAAATTCCCACGTATCTCCATATGCAACTTCCCAATAATAACCGTTGGGATCTTGGAAATAACCGCTATACCCTCCCCAAAACACCGTTTCAGGCTCTTTGACAATGTTTGCTCCAGCTTTTTTTGCTAGGGAAAAGATTGCATCGACTTCTTCTTTAGATTTTCCATTATAGGCAAGCGTAAAGCCCGTAAAGTCGGTGCCTGCTTTTGGTGGGTTTTCTTCATTTATATCCTTTGCTAATCGTTCTATAGGAAATAGAGAAATTTTTGTTCCTCCATTATTGAAGAAAATCACATCAGGATTTGTTTCATCTCCATAGACAACCACCTCAAAACCAAGCCCTTCACGATAAAATGCAAGCGACTCAACCATACTTTTTACACCCAATGTAATTAAATTTAAACGATTCATGCAATAACCCCCTTTTCTCAATATCTATTACTTATTCTATTTTTTTCTTTAATTCCCTTTAATGCAAATCATTATATATGCCTTATGCTCTGTCTTGAAAGAAGAACAGCCTCACACAAAACGTTATGTAACTACATAAGATACATAAGAGATTAGCAAATGGATGGGAGGAAATCCGCTGTATTACAATCCTTATCCGTATTATGTTTATAACCATTATCCAGATTGGGGAATGTCTATCCCACCTACACCCCATCATGTCCCTAGACAACTTGCCATGCCTACCACGACAACAAGCCCTTATCCGCCTATTAATACCATAAAGTTAAAGACGTCAGCAAAAGGGATGCAAACAATTATGCAACAAGTGCAATTACTGACAGAGAAAATTGAGGGTTCTGATCAATTTGCACATGATCTTAAAAACGCCGCACAGCTATCCAATCAAGATGAAGTCCAAAAACTTATTTCTTCTGCTGGAATTACAACGAAGTTTGAAGCGAAATATACGCCAGATAATATTCGTATTGTTTTGAGAGAAGGTGGGTGTTGTAGTTTAGCGTTAGTGTTATATTGGTGACTAAGAGACTTGCTATTTTCGTATCTATATATTCCGACAGAACTTATAAACTATAGATGGTTATGCTAAAGTAGCTGGTATCACTCATTGGATTATGTGGGGTAAAAAGAAAAAATGCACCTACCCTATTGTTCAAATAGATATAACCAATTACGACATTTGAAAACATCCTCCGTAGCATACATTAACGCAAAGCAAAAAAGTGTTAGATTGATTGTCGTCAATCTAACACTTTTTCTCTTGTGCCCCGGCTTCTACCGGCCTTAATGCTCTTCAGGTGTAAATGTTTTGCATCCTGTTTCTTCACTATTGGATGCCCGCTGACCTTTTTGACTAACAACGTAAATAGCCTCTGCAGTACATTTGTTTCCTGAACCCCAATACGTGCAGTTATTGACTTCACATAGAATCTGTTGTGCCATCGTATCACACCCCCCTCAAATCTATTTAAAATTATTCTAAATAATCACAGATAACATTTCAATAATTAAGCTAAAAATCAGGGTTATTTAACTACAATTTTCAAAATAATGCAAAATAAATATATTTACCGAATTATTAATTATTATATAAGATTTATATTAATTTGCTGATATTTCAAATTATTTGATATTTACTGACTATTGACACGTACATTATTTTTATATCTCAAGGCATTCAAATATCTACTATATAGTTCCCACTAAAAAAGCACCCCGCATAGTCCTTGCAAGTGGATGGGGAAAATCCGCTGTGTGACAATCCTTATCTATATTGCTATATTTATATCCATATATTCCTATAGAACTTGTAAACTATAGATGATTATGCTAAAGTAGTTGGTATTACTAATTCTGAAAATTCATATATTTTTCTTATCAAGAGAGATGGAGGGATTGGCCCTATGAAGTCTCAGCAACCAGTCTAAGGCATGGTGCTAATTCCAAGTGCGAGATTCGAAAAGATGAGAAGATTGACTTCAGTTACATGAGAGTCCTCTACTACAAGTAGGGCTCTTTTTGTTTTTTTACACTACACATAGTCAGAGAAAGCGGGGAATAAAAATGACAAATGAACTTTTACAAGCACTGCAACTATTAAAATCAAAACAATGGGTTGACTTAACACATACTTTCGGACCTAACTCGCCACATTTCTTTATGTTTGATGATGCGAAGTTTGAAACGTTATTTTCCCATGATGATGGTTTCTTTGCACAACAATTTACGTTTCCCGGGCAATATGGTACACATATTGATCCACCCATTCACTTTGTTTCAGATGCACGCTACTTGGATGAATTAGCATTAAAAGAACTTGTTCTTCCACTTATTGTGATTGATAAGTCCAAGGAGGCCGCTTCGAACTATGATTTCACTTTAAGTGTACAAGATATACTCAACTTCGAAGCGGAATATGGAAAGATTGAAGCAGGAACATTTGTGGCACTGCGAACTGATTGGAGTAAACGCTGGCCGGATAAAGAATTATTTAGTAATAAAGACAAGGATGGTCACAACCATATTCCAGGTTGGGGATTAGAAGCTTTAACGTTTTTATTTACAGAAAGAAATATAAGTGCCATTGGTCATGAAACGTTTGATACAGATTCAGCGGCTGATTTCCGTAAAAATGGTACGTTAAATGGCGAATACTTCGTACTGGATCAGGATACATACCAAATTGAGCTAATGACAAACTTAGACAAACTACCACCAAAGGGGGCAGTCATTTTCAATATTGTGCCAAAGCCTGAAAAAGCATCTGGCTTCCCCGTACGCTCATTTGCTATTTTGCCTTAGTTACAAAAAAGCTGGGGCAAACTTAAAAAATTTAAGGAACAGAAGAAAGGTGTTCATAAATTTTGGCTATCAAACCTGCGCGTTAGCGAGGGTTACGACTTACTGTGCTGAGCGGAAAGCACCGCCGAAGCGGACAACAACGGTTCAACAAAAAAGTGTTAGATTGATTGTCAATCTAACACTTTTTCTTTGTATGTAGATATCTACTACCCTCACTTCCTGCGGGGCTTTTTTCTCTCCATGTTCATCCCGCTAGAGTCGCCATTACCAATAGCAAAGATGGCATTTCTTTTTAGATCAACTGTAGTTTGCGCAAGGCGTAATCAATGCCGCCTTTATTCGATGCCATCGTGACCTCATCCGCAATATTTTTTAAGGCTACACTTCCATTGCCCATTGCAATACCATATCCAACTTGCTTTAGCATATCTATATCATTATCTCCATCCCCAAAAGCAATCGCCTCTTTTGGATGTAAATTGAAATAACTAAGTACAGCTTCAACAGCAATTGCTTTTGATACATCCTCTTGTAAAACATTCGTAATCATAGGATGCCATCTTTCAAACTTCAAATTTGGAAATTGTGTTCTATACTTTTTCTCTACCTGTTCATTTACATATAAACACATTAAGTAAACTTGCTCATTTAAAATATTTTTATTGACGGGCGGATATTGTCTTAAAGACAATGTCTCATTCATTGCCTTTAGTGTTGCAGGGTGCTGCACACTATTCATCGATAATTGTTCAGTGAAAAATGACAGGCTATTTTGATGGTCGTCAGCAAAAGCTTTAACACTTTGTACAATAGTTTGAGCGATGGGGCTGGCATAGATGATTTGGTCTCCGTGCCGAACATAAGCACCATTCGCCGTAATAAATGTATCAATACCCAATTTACGTAAGTCCTGACACATAGATAGTGGTCTACCAGTTGCAGCGACTAATCGAATCCCTTTGTTTTTTAGTGTATGTAAAGCATTCTTGGTACTACTTTCAATACAACCATCCTCATAATTGATCAATGTACCATCTACATCAAAAAAGACGATTTTGCAGTCCATACATGTATGCGCTCCTTTTAAATTAACTATCAATAATTTCAATTATTTTACACCAAAAAGAGCATAACCGAAACATCCTTAATCTTTTTAGCCGTTCACAAAGTTACTTTATATTCAGCATATTAATGAATAGTAAAATTATCCTACATGTATTATAATAAACCTACTAAAAGATGAATAACAAAAAGCTCTCTAGGTATGTCTGACGTAATTTTAACAATGTAGGCATAACTATTTAACTTTTCCACATATACCACCGATACATACTATTGCTAGTGTATTTAAACTAACATTCTCTTTACATAAAAATAAAACCATTCATTTGACACTACTTTAATAATGCTAAAGGATTATATCAAAAAACATAGAATTGCTAAAATAGTCGAAAATCCATTAAATATATTGAACGAGTGTTATGTCCATTTAAGTAGAACTAAAGAAATGTTAAAAACTCGACACAGAGGAGTTGATTCATATGGGTTTTAATATTTACTACTACGAAAGTAATGTGGATTGCAAATTTTGTAAAAAGCAATATACAACATATAAAGTACGTCCGAATCGTTATAAAGTAGTCGAAGAACAAACGGATTTTATGCCTGTTTATGAAGGTTTAAATCCATTGCTGTATGAAGTTGCTGTATGCCCACATTGCGGATATGCCTACCATAAATCTATGACGAGAACTTACGGACCTTTCATGCTACTAATCGACGAACTATATATTAAAGAACTACAAAAGCCCATGAACATCTGTCAAGAACGGACTATCGAAGATGCTATCATAAGCTACAAATTAGCCTACCTCGTTGCAAAAGCTTCTATGGAAGAAGCACTATTAATGGCTAATATCGCACTGAAAATAGCCTGGCTTTACCGTTTAAAAAATGAAAGCGAATCTGAAATTCACTATTTATATGCTGCGAGAGATTTTTACAGTAAATCTTTTGCATCCAATCAAGAAGGCAGCGAGCGAATTCTATATTTACATGCAGAATTAAGCCTTCGCCTCGGTGATATTGGAGAAGCCAAAAAAGGATTCTCCCGCTTGATTGGGGATCGCAGTGTTTCAAATAAATATCGAAAATTAGCACGCAATCGTTGGGAAAACTACAAATATGACGAACACCCTCACAATGTCATTGAAAATAAAGAAATCATTAAATAACTAGATAAAGGAGAGGAATAAAATGCTACTTTTCGAAAAAAAAATAGACGCTCGAGAAGAGGATATTTTCTCGGAATTACATCATTTTTTACTACGGAAAAATAATCGTCAATTAACAAATGATGAAATTGTTGCATTAACAGGTATTTCATCTGACTTACTATATAAATGGGTAAAGACAGGAAAATTAAAAACATCTATCTTCCCTAATCTTGGTGCACCATGTGAACGTTGCGGTAAAATTACACAAGCTAAAATTTGTGTTAACTGTGCCTCAACCATCGTTAATACTTTAAAACAAGAAGAAAAAGACGAAGCATGGTTTAATAAAATTCAACGCAACAATCCAAGAGCGAACGCTTACCATTACAAATAAACTCGCATGCAACTGCTAAGGGCTTTTACATATAAAAAGAATCTACTCACTTTGCGGGTCAGCGGCCGCAGTGTCGTAGATTCTTTTTATGTAAGCAGCCATTATGCTAGTTCGCCTTTTTTGTTATTTCCATCATAATTTTTGTTACATACTCTTCTTCTCGATTTTTAATCACCGCATCATAAATATATTCCTCATATACATACTGCCCCAGCTCGTAGCCTCTTTCAGCCATAACCTTAAATAAACGTTCGTACGTTTGTCCAAGTTCTGTTGATAACCCGAGATGATAGCCAATAATAAAGTCCCCTTCAATCGCCTTAAAATAAGGATGCCCTTCCTGCGGATGTGGTTGCTCCATATACAAGTAACAATAATTATCATAGTTCCCTGCTAAAACTTGCTCTCTTCTAGTAATGCCACCAATCGGATAACCTGTATCAAGCTGCGAGCGATCCAATTCATCAATAAAATCCGAGACCGCCTTAACAAACTGTTCTTCAGTGGAATCTTCAATATTTTTACTTAAATACAATGTTTCCTCTGGAAAATGACCAATCGTAATACTATCAAAATCTGTCTGCAAGGCGTCCTCTGTTGTTTCAATTTTCACTTCTATAATACTCTCTATCATTTCGAGCTCTTGCCGCTTCTTTGCTACAAGCGCTTTTTGCTGATGCATTAACTCTAAAAAATTTTCAGGTGATTTATCTGCCATATACTTTTGAATATCTTTTAACGACATACCGACTGTCTTTAACAATTCGATGACGCTAAAAAAATCATACTGGGCAATTGTATAATAACGATAATCTTTATGATCTTTCATAATAGGTGATAACAGGCCGATTTGATCATAGTAAATCAGTGTTTGTTTATTAACCTTACACAGTTTGGCAAATTCACCAGTTGTAAAATATTTTACATTTTTATTAAGCATTTTAAATTTCCTTTCTTGACTATATAGTTACTATATACTTTAGATTGTAGCTATCCACAATAAATTTAGAAAGGTTTTGACATTATGTTCACGGAAATACGTGACATCACAGCTTTAAACAAACAAAACGTATTAGCATTACACATTGCTGCTAATCAGCAGGACTTTATTGAAACGACACAGCAATGCCTAGACGAAGCAGCGTCTGACCAACGCTTTATACCCGTTGGCTTATATAGGGAGGATACCGTAGTCGGCTTCGCAATGTATGGTCTGTTTCCTCATGAGGATGGATCACAGCGAGTATGGCTTGACCGTTATTTAATCGATGAACGTTATCAGCATAAAGGGCTCGGAAAATACTTTTTGCAACAGCTAATCGATTTTTTACAGGCAACATACAATTGCGAAAAAATATTTTTAAGTGTTTATGACAACAATAAAGTAGCCATTCATCTCTATCAACTATTTGGGTTCGTCTTTAATGGGGAACTCGATGAAAAGGGCGAAAAAGTAATGGTAAGAGAGGTACGTACTCATGACGACCATTAATCCAATTGAAACAAGACCCTTAAGACCATTATTTCTTTCTTATTTATTCCCAGCGATGATTGGTATGCTACTGATGTCAGTAAATATTTTAGTCGATGGTATTTTTGTCAGTCATGGCGTTGGCCCAACTGCTCTAGCAGGCGTCAATATTGCTGTGCCGATTTTCTCCATCTTATTATCCATATCTCTGTGGATTGGTATGGGCGGTGCAACATTGTACTCCATTTCACTTGGAGAAGGTAATAAAAAACGCGCACATCAACTTTTTACACTTTCGTTTACAACGATGCTGGCGGTAGTTTTAACTTTAGTGCTACTACTTTTATTAAATTTAAAGGAAATTGCCTATATTTTTGGGGCAAGTGATGTGACTTATCCTTATGTCCAAGAATACTTGCATGTCATTTTGATATTCGGTGTCTTTTACACAATCGAAAATTTATTAAGCATTTTCATCCGAAATGATGGAAACCCAAAGCTTGCTATGATGGGTTTAATCACAACATCCATTTTAAATATCCTTTTAAACTACGTATTTATTTTCGTACTCCATTACGGCGTTAAGGGTTGCGCGTTAGCGACAGCAATCTCTACTATCATCGGCATGTCGGTACTATGTCTCCATTTCTTCCAAAAGCAGTCTGAATTAAAATTTGTCTCTACTTTTTTCAACGTATCCGATTTGAAAAAAATATTCGCCATTGGTTTACCTAGTTTTATTGTAGAAGCCTCTATGGCGTTAATCGTGATTTTATATAATGTGTCGTTTCTGCACTATTTAGGAGCAAACGGTGTGACAGCCTATGCAATGGTTAACTATATTCATACGGTATTATTAACTGTGTTCTTAGGCATTGGTATGGCACTCCAACCTCTAGTCAGTTACCACCACGGTGCCAGATTAAAAAAACGTTTACTCGAGCTTTTGAAGATCGGCTTAGCTACCGCTCTCATACTCGGTTTAAGCATTGCCATTATTGCGATGCTATTTCCTTCTCAATTAATGGAACTGTTTGGAGATAGTAAAATTGAAATTCGCACAATGGCAACACAAGGCTTTGTCCATTTTGCAATTGGCTACGTTTTCTTAGGTATGAATATGGTGCTTGCAGAATTTTTCCAATCAATTGAAAAAATTCGTCTTGCAACAACGATTATGTTACTACGCAGTATTATTTTATTTATTCCAGCACTCCTATTGCTACCTAAATTATTCGGCGCGCAAGCAATTTGGTGGACTTTCCCGGTTGCTGAAGGCATTACAGCATTGCTCATTCTCTTATTTATTAAAAGAAAGCCACGCGCGGTTTATTCAAACTAGTGGGTAAATTGTGTGCGTGCCTCCTTGTTGATTGTAGTGAGGGGTTGCTCGACTCCTGCGAGAACCGCAGGCACCAAAAAAGGAAGCATGCGCATAAAGCGATGCTTCCTTTTAGTTTACTTATGGTCATTGATAGCTACAGATCGTTGGGTTTCCTCCTCTAAAGACGTGACACCTAAAATATCGAGCAGGAACATAAACAATGGAATACCGATAATTAATCCCCATACCCCGAGGAATTGCTCCGAGAATAGGATGACGATAAATGTATAAAAAATAGGAAGATTTGTTTTGGCAGACATGAGCTTTGGATTTAAGAAATAAGCCTCAATCGCATGCAACACCACGACAATAATCAGAATGTAAGCAATGTACATCGGTCCACCGATGCTGTAAGCAATAATGCTTAGCGGTACCAATGAAATAATTACGCCTGCTACAGGAATTAAACCAAGAATAAAAAGCATGATTCCAAGTGCAATTAAGTGTGGGAAGCCCATAATAGAAAGAGCAATAACGGATAAAACACAGTTTACCGCAGCAATGATAAATTGCGCTTCAATTACTTTTCCAAAAGAACGAATAAATATTTTAGAAAAATATGTTAACTCGTCGTAAAGCGGACCGATTTTACTATCTTTAAATTTTGCAGTAAATTCAATAATTCGTTTCTTCTCCAAAAGGATGAACAAACTTAAAATAAGTGCAATGAACACGTGCAAAATGACTTTCCCAATGTTCGTTAAATTTTTTAACGTAAGGTCAACACCTTGTTCTAAATATTTTCCAAGTTCAATTTTCTCAAATGTCGGCGCCAAATATCTCGCAACCTCATTATCGTTCGGATTGAGATTAAAAGCTGCAATCAAATCAAAAAGCTGTGTAATTTGTTGGGTTACAACCGGCAAATACTTATAGATCACTGCAATAATAGCAGCTACAAGTAAGAGGTAAAGGGAGACAATCATCGCTTTTTCATTGATGGGTGCGATTCGTTTAAACTCTTTTGTCGCCTTAGTAGAAAGCTCATTCATTAAGTAGGTTATAATGAATGTCAGAAGAATAAGGTTAATCATACTCCGCATTAAATAAAGTGCAACAGCGATCCCAGCTAGAATAACAAAACGTTTAAATCCATTACTTCGAAAAAAATTACTCATGCATTCACTCCTTCTACAAAACGGCTTCGCTGCCTCTACTGCCAACTTACAGAACGCGAAATATATTAAGCAAGTAGACAAAATTATTAGTTATCAATATTTATCATTTTCATGGTCCTTTGAGTTTAGGGGGATAAAAACCTCTGTCTAGACAGCGTATTTCCATTACTCCGTTCAACAACCCTTTTTCAAGAAGTTCAATCTATTGTAAAATAGATTTTTTATACTTTTCGAATTAGAATGAAAGACAATACGATTAATGTGTATTGAAAGCTACATCAGCGTTATAGCCAAAATTTTAATAATTCTATTATACCCTTATAAACTATCATATCCAAAGCAACTTCTTTTGTTTTATGTTAATTTCAGTACGATATTTCAGAAGTATCTCCAAATTAGAATAGGTAAGGAATGATTCGATGAAAATCTCAAGAAATCCAAAGGAAATTCACCCGCCTGTAGCTCCATATGTACACCAAATTGAAATAACTGGCCCAAACAGATGGCTAACATTTTCAGGTCAAATCGGGATGGCGTTAGACGGAACTGTACCTGAAGATCCAATCATTCAATTGCAACTAGCGCTTAACAATATTAAAAAAAATCTTGAGTGTGCTGGCATGACTGTTGCAGATTTAACAAAGGTTGTATTTTATTTAGTTGGAGAATTTGACACAGCACAAAGAAAGCACGTGATGGGTGACTTTTTTGGTGATCACTGCCCTTGTATGACAATGGTATATGTAGTAGCACTTGCTTCGCCCATATTAAAAGTAGAAATTGATGCGTGGGCATGTCAGGAAATCGTATAAAAGGTGCAAAAGGATTTACCATTTAAGAAACAGGAAATGCTCGTGAATGGTTCGACTATTTTCTGTAGTAAGCCATTCACGAGCCATATATCTTTTCAAAAATTTTGCTTATTTACTTTATTGAGGGCGTTCTATGTCAAAAATATCGCCGATTTTTGCATAACTCGCTCCAGCTAATCGGCTTACTGCCTTGAATGCGCTAGCGTCTATTCGTCCTTCATGATAAATCACATCATCTAAATGAAATTGTACAATTTCACCAATAAACAAATCGCCTGTCTGCTGTTCTTTATTCATTAAAGGAACACTTTGTACTAAGCGACATTCCATTCGGACTTTCGCCTCTTTCACACCTGGAACAATTATTCGCTGACTGTCGATTACTGTAAAGTTAGCTCTTTCAATTTCACTCTCTGTTACCGGTAACGAAGCAGCTGTTTCATTTACCTGGTTAACATTGTCCTCATCTACAATATGCACTACAAATTGTTCTTGATACAAAATATGACGAGCGGTATCCTTTAAGCGCCCTGTTGCTCTTTGAATTGCAAGGGAAATCATCGGTGGATTCGATGATACGATATTAAAGTAACTAAACGGTGCGCCATTTATAATGCCCTGCTCGGACAAAGTCGTGACAAAGGCAACAGGTCTAGGAATAATGCTGCCAACTAATAATTTATAGTTTTCACGTTCTGTATTTTTCTTCGGATCAATCGAAATCAAATAACTCCCCCCTTTTTATTCATCTAATGAACGTACTTGAATCGGGATTAACGCGCTTTCTAACCGTTCTCGATGTTGTTCATATTGCAACGGTAACATTAATTGACTCCCCATTGTCTCCAATGTTTCATCATGCGCGAATCCTGGTGGATCTGTCGCAATTTCAAATAAAATTTCACCTGCTTCACGGAAATAAATAGCGTTAAAATAGTTACGATCCTTTACTTCCGTCACATGCTGCCCATGATTCATCACATGCTCTTGCCACGCTAAATGATCTGCATTATCCTTTGCTCTCCAAGCAATATGATGGACTGTGCCGACCCCCATGTGGCCTCGTACGCCTGATACCGTTTTTAAGTCTATAATATTTCCGATGTCAGCGCTTGATTTGAATCGAGCATATTCGCCTTCTGTTGCAATTTTTTCAAGCCCCATCACATCTACTAATACCTTTTCTGTTTCTTGTGGATGGCTTGAATAAAGCGTTGCACCTCCAAAACCTTTAATGGCAACTTCCGGTGTAACTTCACCAAATGTCCAATTATTTCGTTCACCTTCTGCACGAGCTACTAATTCAATATGAAGTCCATGTGGGTCATCAAATTGAACGACTTGTTCTCCAAAGCGTTCAGCTTTTTTAAATGGAACAGAAAATTTTGCAAGGCGATTAATCCAGAAAGGTAGTGCTCCTTCTGGTACAACGTATGTTGTTACACCAACTTGACCGTCGCCGATACGCCCTTGATAAGCATTCGGCCAAGGAAAGAACGTCATAATTGTTCCTGGCTTACCAGCATGGTTACCAAAATAAAGATGATACGTGCCTGGGTCGTCAAAGTTAACTGTTTGTTTTACTAACCGTAAACCTAAAATCCCCGCATAAAAATCAATATTCTCTTGTGGATGCCCTACAATAGCTGTGATGTGGTGAATTCCTTCTGTATGTTTGTTCATAGTAACAGTTCCCCTTCATATTCATAAATAAATTATTTTCTTTGTATATGTTTTCTAACTACGTGCAACTTCAAACTTCTAATTAGAGAATGCTTTGCACATTCGATTTAATTATCTCGAATTAATATATCTTGAATTCGAGATAATTATAACACGTAAATTTTAATTTCGTCAATATATCATCCAAAAATTGAGTTTAGCTTGGCATAGTAAAAGCAGAGCTGCTATACATCAACAACTCTGCTTCTACTATGAAAAATTATTATCGTGATTAATTGTGTTGACCATAGCCTCCGTGCGAAGCCATTGCATCCGCCTTTGTAGCATGGACAGTTCCGAATGGATGGTTAGGAGGAGCATAGATTGAAAACAGCTTTAATGGCACATTCCCTATATTGGTTAAATTATGCCAAGTTCCAGCAGGTATTACGATCGCGTAATCATCATGGACATTTTGTGTAAAGCTTAAATTTTCTTTACTCGACCCCATTTGCACAGTCCCATGCCCTTGTTCAATATAGACAAACTGATCGACATGTGGATGCATTTCTAAACCTACATCCTCACCTATATTGAGACTCATTAACGTAATTTGCAAATGGCTTCCTGTCCATAGAGCAGTACGGTACGTATTATTCCGCTTGGTTGCCTCCTCCATATTTACAACAAAAGGCTGTTGCCCATAATCGGTACTCATTTGACTGTTATTTCCGTTGACAGCTTGATATGGATAGGCACTATTCGGTAGTACTACTTCATATGGAACAGGCCAGTGAACAGACTGATTTCCATAGCTATACATTGGTATATTGGCATAATAAGGAGCATAGTACATTTTCTCAATCCTCTCACAGATTCTAAAATTATTCTATGCAACTTATTGTCAAAATGTACCCAATCGTAGGAGAATATGCAAAACCTCAACCAATTTTCAGCAATATAATTCACTTTATAAATTCCAAAATGGATTATACCCTTGCCCTTTTCCAGAAGGCATCGCTCCTGGCACACCATCCGCCTCTAACAGCGGTCGAATAATCAGTTTTACTGGCCATTGTTGTTGCTCAAATAAAACTTTCCATAACCTTACTTTATCTGCTGCTGGAATATCAACAACTGTTACAGCCTTCATTAACGTCTGCTTCGTCGTATACCATAAAGTTCGCTCAGAAATAGAATATACTTGTGCAAGTGCCTCCATAATGGAAGCTAAATTTACTTGTGTCCCTAATGATTGAATATAAAAAATCAGCTTCTCCACACTTTCATTATATAAGCTGTTGGAATAACCTGGTCGAATATAATATTGCGGATCTTGAATATGATGGCGTTCTAAATAAGGCATATGAAGACGAACTGAGTCATGGTCTCTGAACAATAAACGATGGATTTGATTATTCTTTAATACCAGACAGCAATTTTGACCATGTATTTCAGGCAAAACCCCTACTTTGAATAATCTCATGGCAATTTCATAAAACATCGTTACCATTTCTGTATAAAAATCTATTACTTGCTGTTTTGTTAAAGTTTGGCCGAAGAGTTCATCTAAATAATGATGACCCTTTAAATTTACGGCTAAAGATGACATCGGAATGATTTTATAGTTCGCATCTAAAAGCTGCTTTGGATAAATGCGTATTTGCGCCGCTAGATGACGGGGATGGTCATCAAACAGCCCCATCGTTTCAGGCATATACCCCCACCAATTTTGTTCCTCACATAAAATAACCTTTTCCGTTAATATAGGGTCGCAAGAAATGGCTTGTCGCAGCAACTTTTCACCTGCTAGACCATTAAACAACTTAACAACAGGCAAATATCTCGATGCACCTAAAGAAAGTACACTTACTGGTAGTTTTAGCATCCTGCTAGACGGTTGATTAAATGCTAAAGAACGTAAGGATGAAGTCGCACATAAATCGCCTGCTTTTGCTGTTAATATAACAATCGTTCCATCGGCTAGTTCCTGCTCAAAATCTTTTAAAATAATGTTTTGTAACTGCCATGGATGCACAGGCATCATCGTGTACTCACTTTGCCGTAAACCTCGTCGTTCAAATTCTTGCGCTATCTCATACTTTTGTTTTTCCTCAAGTAAATCAAAACATTGGATGGGTGTTTGCTCATTCCCTTTTACTACCACATCATGACGAATGGCGACCCAACGAAGTGAGATGGGTTGACCAAATTCCGCCATATATTGTTGATAATCTTGCGCTGAAAATCCAATTTTAGCTTTCGCAAGCGGATGAAATGGCCGATCTCGAAACGAGGCAATCAGCTCTCCTTTGACATGCCATTGGTATGGTGTTTGAGGAGCCGATGCATCATAATTATTCATTTGTTCTATACTCAATGTTAATTGCTCAACAGCTACTAGTAGCCCCTTTAAAAAATCTGCCACTGCTGGATGCTGATAGGCTTTGGCAGAGAGACTAGTCTGCAAAATGGATGTGGCAAGCTCTTCAATTGACACGATTAACTGCCACTGTCCAGCCACTTGTCGATAAATAGGAGAATGACGCACCCATTGCTCACCCTGCTTATAGCTTTTTTCAACAAGAAAACAAAAGTTTCCTATGTAGACCTCTACTTCATGTGAATGGTAATGGGCAAATAAAGCACTTATTTCTTTCGCTGCATCTTGAAGAGATTGCTTTAAATACGTATCCCCGTCAAAGAACTGCTCGACTAAAAATGCATCCATTAAGTCCTTCTTAATAATTTCTGTAGCTCTTTCTCTTGCTGATACACTTTGCTGTACAATCATTGAATATGGCCTCCTTGGATATAATAAAATGCTGGATGAGGATGACCCAGAAAATCATGATGTGAAATTGTCCAACAATATGCACCTGATTTTTCAAAGATGACAATATCACCTACACGAACGGAAGACATAAAAGCATCTGTATGCAATCGATCCTTTGGCGTGCATAATTCCCCAACTAGATGGACCTTCTTATTGTGCAAGCTAGGGCGTTGGAATGGATATGTCCACGTTTCACTAGCATAAAGCTGAAATGGTTGATTATGTCCCCATGAGGCTGGCAATCTATTATGATGTGTGCCACCTCTTACAACGGCAAAATACTGTTGATGGGACTGTTTAATATCTAGTATTTCTGTAGCATAAAAGCCATAATCAGCAACAAGAAATCTCCCTGGCTCAAAAAAGAGTTGGATGCCATTTAAATCCTGCAAAATATCACTAGCTTGTAATAAGGACGTAAATTGTTGCCAGTCAAAAGATGGTTCTTCATTTTCATTATAGGAAACACCAAATCCACCTCCGGCATTCAGTACTTGCACATCTAATTGATACAAGCGTTGCCAGTCAAGTGCTTTTTGCACATAAAGTCGTACCATTTCTACATGCAATGATGCATGCACATTATTCGATAATGAGTGAAAATGGAAACCTTTAATTTGTACAAGCTGTAGTGGGTCTTGTCGTACAAGTGCCACCGCTTGTTGAATATCTGACTCGTCCAAGCCAAATGGACTCGCAGTACCTCCCATCGTAATTTTTGTTTCAGGAAGTGCATTTGTACGTAAATTTATGCGTAATAAAATATCGACCTTTTTATTTAATTTTTGTGCGAGCATTTGAATACGTCGTAATTCTAATAAACTTTCAACATGAATATATGAGACCTTTTGGCGTATAGCCATCTCCAATTCGGCATCCTTTTTTCCAGGTCCGCCAAATAAGATTGGTACATCCTCAGACACTGCACGCACATTTACTAATTCTCCGATAGAAGCAACTTCAAAGCCACGAACATATGGTAAAAGGGCCTTAATGATTCGTTGATCAGGATTTGCTTTAATCGCATAAAACAAAAATATTTGCTTTGGCAAAGTTTCAAGCATTCGGTTTACATGTGCTTGAATACCATCTAAGTCGTAAATATAAGCACAAACAGGCGCTGTTTTATTAGTATTTAATGACTGAATAACAGCTAGTAACGAATCACTCATATTGGCCTCCTGTTATATTTTGATAGTCCATTTTCTTTTGTCGATATGCTCGAAACGCTGTATTTCGGTCATCCCCTAACACAAAGATGCGTACACCTTTGTCAGCATATCGTCGATGCTGATGCATCTCTCTTGAAACAGTCGCATACGGTATATGGCATGTTTTTACAATGTCATATAACGCTTCGATCGCATTCTGCACTTGGGGATGTTCAATTTGCCAAGGTACGGCTAATGATTGCGATAAATCTGCCGCTCCTTCCAAAACAAATCCGATTTGTGGTAGTGATAAAATATCCTTACAATTACGAATGCCTTCTATGCTTTCAATCATTGGAATCATCATAATTTCTTCATTGGCTGCAGCAATATACTCAGTTAAAGGTTCTTTGGCAAAAGCTGCAGGGCGGCCACTATTCAAACTCCGATGCCCAATCGGATGATAATAACTATACTCAATAACCTGTTTGACTTGCTCTTTGCAACTTACATGTGGAATGACAATACCCTGTGCCCCACAATCCAATACTTTTAAGATTGAAGTACGATCTATTTCTGCAATTCTTACAAGTGGGGTTATCTCGAGTAGCTCTGCCGCACGAATCATATTTTCCAATATTTCTAAATCAATTGTCGTGTGCTCTAAATCAATAATGACAAAATCAAATTCAGCGTGACCAATTAATTCAATTACACTTGGATGAGGAATCGAAACAAATAACCCATATACCGTTTGATGACGTTTTATTTTATCCTTCAACTTATTTCTCTTCATTTTTCAAAAACTCCAATGCCTGTAGTAAAGGATTTTGAGCCTTTCTAAAATACAATGTTTGATCACCATAAATACGTCTTTTTGTCATTTCCTCGATTAAAGCATCCGCTGCAAATAAATCAAACGTTTGAAAACGTTCTTTATATTGAGGATGTTGTTGCTGATAAGCTAAAATAACTTCCGTACAGGTGCGCCAAAAATCCTCTTCCCGCAATCCAAACTCCTCAAGCGTAAAACAAAGTTCAGTCATACAGATAAAGAAGAAAGCATCGAATGTATAATCTCTTACTTCTGAAACTTTAGCTGTTTTTAAAAATGAATACCGATTAAATTGTCGATGTGTGGCTGGCTCTGGATTTAACTTTGGCTCCCATTCCGGATGAAGGAGCTCTGAAGAACAAAACCTCACACCATCATGTAAGTCCTTAATAATGATTCGATGCGGAAAATTATTTTTTAATACGAGAATAATATTTTGCGCATGAGATTCTAACGCAATTCCGTGGACATAGAGTAAATGAACAATTGGCGTTACCAGCGTTTCGATTAAGGCTCGGCTCCATTTTTCTACCCCATAGAATGCAATCGCCTGCTGAATAAACGCCTCGCCATTTTTTTGCTTATGCATCAATGCATTTAATGGCCACGCTTGTTCATCCTCTTGCAAATATTGTGCAATATTTTCTCGATGGATGACGCCTAATGTTCCATAAGCCACTGCATATTGCATAACAGATAATTTTTGATAGCGGAAAGATACCCCGATTGTCTCTTTTAAAATTTCAAACTGACAATTTTTCAAGTATTCATCACTTTTAATAATTCGATCTAGCCAAGCGCTAATAATAGGCGCATTTTGTGTCGTATGATGCGCTAAAATACGGCTAGTAGATGTATTTGTAATGCTAAGAGGTAATTTTAAATAACTCGCTTGTGCACTATGGCGATTTGATAACGAGCGAATGGATTGCTGTGCTCGATATGAGCTTTCTGATTTCCCTAATATAATAATCGTCTTATCAGCGATTTGTGGGTAAAATACGGTCGCTATAATATGTTCAAATTGCCACGGATGAACGGGGAGAAAAACATAAGCTTGTTCATCTTCATCTATTTGCGCTCGTAATTGTTGTGTAAAATGCGCTAACTCCTCTGGCTGTAAATGATGCTGATACATCTTATTGATTGCAGTTGGTTCTAATACGGCAATATCTACAAAGTGCCGACGAACAGCAAGCCAAGTTAACGCTATATCCTGATTAAATTCAGGACCATACAAATGATTATCTGCCAAAGTAAAACCAACTCGGGATTTATAGCTTGGATGATACGGATGACCATCAATCATGTGGCTTTCCAACGCCTCATAGTGCAAATCCTCCGCCGGTATAGACGGTGGCTGATTGCTCTTTGCCTGACTATCCTTCACAAAGGTCTCCAATAACTCCTGAACAAATGTCTTTGTATGCTGACCGTCTAACGTCTGCTGAACGACTTCTTCCAGAAAAGTATAGATACTTACATTGGTATCTCCGTCTCTTTGAATGGAATTCGGTTTCACTTTCACTCGACCGAATGACCATTTTTCTACTACTTCACATGTATAAAGGACCGCCTCTCCTTGAACATTTTGTCCTTGGAAGCTATAATGTTTTCCATTTTTCGTTACTGGAATAATTTCTTCAAAAAGCAATGCCTCTAATGTTTGGCACTTCAATCTCTCCTGTACTGTCTTATAGGATGCTTCACTTACTGGCATGAAAGCTGTCATCAATTTCATACAATTCATTCCCCTTATACAAAGCATTTTTAACTGCAACATATTCTGGTGTTTCACTTTTGCCAATTAAACAGCTATACAAATTTTTCTTAGCATAAAATACAGCTGTCGTTAACAGATGGGCTACTAGCTCATTCTGTGTTTGTTCCCATTCTTCAAGTAGCATTTCTCGTACAATTTGCCAAAAATGGGCTTCGCTTAACTGAAAATCTCTTGCAAGCGCATGTATAAATGACCCTAGATGATTTACCATGAAATAATATTTTGTCCTTGACCACGCCTGTTCTTTTTCATAAAACAAAGGTCCCTGTGCTTGTCTATGTGTAGCTACTTTTTCTTGTTCGATACTTACGCCTTCTAAATCCCGTATCCAAAAAATATGTGGTTTACCATCCCGAAGCGTTATAAGCGTATTTTGTAAATGCGCTTCAAAGTGAATGCCCTTTTTATCCGCGAGTCTAACAATTGGCAATAAAGAAATCGTTATATATTGTCGAAACCATTGCTCCACATTCTGTCCTTTCAACCATTCATAAAGTCGACAAGGCTTCCCTTGAATGGGCGCTTCTACTAAACTAGCAACAACATAGGTTGATTTTTCGTCTAGCACCATTGGTCGATACGCCATCGTAAATAAAGCTGTTAATGCTTCCTCTTCAAAACGGCACGTACAGACACCTGTTTCATACAGAACCTTTGTATAGTGCTCTTCTACAAAACAATCATGTGCTAACAAATAATGCGCCGCATCTAGAGTTCTTGTCATTTGCTCTTGGCTATTAATCCTAAGCATATTGGTAATTTGAATTGACAGAGACAACTTCAAATTACATTTAAATTGTGGAATATAGACTGTTCGAACAGATGATGTTGGATAACAAACAGGACCCCTACTTCCCAAAAATCTTATTTTTTGTTGTCTTTCAAATTCTTGCACTGCCTCTAATGTTTGCACATAAGCATATTGCCAAGGATGCATCGGCAATATACGATAATTATCATCATCAAATTTTAATTGCTGGCGAATATCGTATTCAAACTTTTGCAAAAATTCATGTGCTGCACTTTCAGTGACCCACGTTTCTTGAAAGATGTCATATCGAACAGCAAGGTAACAAAGCGGAAATGAAGTACGTAATTCTGGGCAATAGGTCGCTACTTCCTGTGATGTAAAGCCCACCGTGTTTTTGGGATATGGATGGAAAGGATGACCATATAGGAGTGATTGTTCAGAAGACAAGTAGTCGTTAATAAGGCTGCTTGTCGCATGTTTCAAAAATACAGCCATGTTTTGATAGCTATTTTCCACTTTAGCTATAAAATTTTGTACATGGTCATGTGTGATGGCTTTATTGTGTTGCAAGTATTCCTGAACAATTAATGAAGCAAGGAAGGTCAAGGTTAAAGCTTGGCCATTTTGCAAGGAAAAATATGCATATTCATGCTCACCATTCGGCGAATAAAAAGTAAACTTGCCAGTAATCGTTTCGTGACTTGCTTGAAAATGTAGAGAAAATGTATAATCCTGCCTATTAACCTTCAGTAGCTTTCTTTGATTCTCACAGCATTCTCGCAAATAACAATTTAACAACACTTTACAACTATAAATAGCGGCTTGCTTTTCATGATGACTTTGCAAAGCTCCTTCTTTAATGAACACCAATGTCAACTCTCTTTCTTGTTATATATAATACAAAAGGAACAGTAACCAACATGATGCTCCCTAAAATCACACATTCTTCTTTGATTGCCATCCATTTTGCGTCTGCTACAGAAAGACCTGCATTTATTAACATGCTCCATCTGAAGTCATAATAAATCGTTAATAACATGACTGCAAACGACGAAGAAAACCGTTCAATCGTACTAGCTAATGCTGAGCCTTCGTGTAACTCCTCTTGTGAAAGTGTATGAAGACCAATTGTTGTGACAGTCATATTCGAAAGACCTCCGCCTATCCCCCTGCCAATCATCAACAAAATCAATACGAATATGGATACAGACTTTGGTAAAAAAGAAAAGGATATAATAGATATGGCGACAATCACGATGCCGACTACTATAAAATTTTTAGATTTCCCTTTATCCATCCAATGTCCTCCCAACCACATAAACAAACTTGTAAAAATGGCTGTCGGAATGAACATCGCACCTACCGCGGAAGACGGGAGTTGATATACTTCCTGAAATAGTAGGGGCAATACAAAAACTGCCCCAAGCATCACGACATCTTGTATTGCAGCAATTAGCACTGTGATGGCGAAGATTGTTTTACGTTGTAATAACTTATAATTTAATAGCGGTTCGATTTTCTTATTTTCTAACTGAATAAATCGAATTAATAACAGCAAACCACCTACTAGCATCATGACTACTAGCCACGTAGGAAGAACCTGCTTTAGAAACAGTTGAATGCTGACACTTAGCATTAAAATACTTAGTACCATGTAAATAATGCTAAACAAATCCATCTCTTTTTTGCGCATAACTTGATATGAATTAATTTGAGTAGCACATAGACATAACGATACGATGGCAAAAGGAACATTCAGCCAAAATAGATATTGTAATTGACCAAATTGAATAATAAGCCCTCCAACAGTTGGACCAATAATAGACGCTACTGTTAGCTGTATTCCCCAAATCCCCGCCACTCGTCCATGTACTTCTTTCTCGTAAACATCAAACAATAAACTAAGGGATAGTGGAATCATGATGCCACCTGCAATGCCATGAAGACTGCGGACAATCAACACCACTTGAACATATTGATCGAATAATCCACCTATGATAGAAGAAAGTCCGTATATTGCAACACCCGCAATATACGCCCTTTTCCTACCTAAGCGGTCTACGACTAATGGTGTGAGAGGCATAGTAATGGTCATTGACAATAGATATGCCAAAATGACCCAACCTGCCGAACTTGCACTAATGCCATATAGCTGCATAAAGCTCGGTAATAAAATATTAAAGGAACTATTTGTAAGTACGAGTGAAAAGGCAGCGATAAAAACGGCAAGTAAGGCTGAATGTTTCTTCATAGCTTGAATGTTTAACATAATGCATACAGCTCAACCGCTTGTTGTACAGACTCGGCAAATATATCTAATACTTTTTCGGTTTCAGTTTTATTGATGATAAGAGGTGGTAAAAATCTTAGTACTGCCCCCTTACGTCCACCCACTTCAATAATTAATCCATTTTCAAAGCATCTTTTCTGAATCATAGCGGCTAATTCGCCATCTGGAGGATAGTGCCCAAGACGATCGAACGGCTTATTGGGATTAACAATTTCTACACCTATCATTAATCCTCTTCCACGCACATCGCCAATTTCACTGTACAATCGTCGCAATTGTTGCAAACCTTCAAAAAATTGAGCACTTCTTTCTTCAACATTTTGCAATACACGCTGTTCGCGCACATATTTTAATGTTGCTAATCCCGTTGCCATTGCTAATTGATTTCCTCGGAAAGTGCCTGTATGCGCACCTGCCTGCCATTGATCTAAAGCTTCCTGATAAATGACGACAGACATTGGCAAACTACCACCAATCGCTTTTGAGCATATAATTACATCTGGAATAATGCCCGCATGCTCAAATGAAAACATCTTCCCAGTCCTCCCTATCCCTGCTTGTACTTCGTCAATAATTAATGGGATATTTCGTTCTGCAGTTATTTTTCGCAATTGCTGTAGCCAAATTACATCCGCTGGAATAACACCTCCCTCTCCTTGCACCGTTTCTACAATTACACAGCATGGATTAGCTACACCACTTTCACAATCATCCAATAAATGTTCGATATATTGTGCACTAATCGTTGCAGTCATACCATTTCCCACACCAAATGGGCATCTAAATTCATAAGGGAAAGGTAGAAAATGTACATCTGGCAGTAAGCTTTGCAAATGCTGTTTTTTAGATAAATTACCGCTCATGGACATCGTTGCTTGTGTGGAGCCATGATATCCCCCTTGAAAAGCTAAAATAGATTTGCCTTTTGTAGCATGTTTCACTAATTTAATAGCCGCTTCGACCGCATCTGCGCCAGTCGGGCCACAAAATTGTATTTTTGCGGTATGTTTCATTTCCGCTGGCAATGCAGAGAAGATTTCTTTCATAAATTCTATTTTTAACGGTGTTGCTAAATCCAATGTATGAAGTGGAATTTGTTGATCCAATACTTCCCTGATAGCTGCTATGATGACATCATGATTATGCCCTAAGGCCAATGTACCCGCTCCAGCTAAACAATCATAATACTGTTTGCCTGCTACATCTGTCACAACTACACCTTGTGCTTTTTGTAAAATAAATGGGAAATGTCGCGAATATGCTCGTGCATTTGATTCACGCTCCCTTTGAAACATCAAATATTCTTCTTGAACATTCTCTGTTGCCATGTTGTCACTGCTCCTTTTCTATTTCTAATAGATAGGTTAAATATGATTCAGCTGCATTTTTAGTACTCTTTGCAAAATAATTCGAGGGGTCCACCAAATCTGGCAAGGCATTTACTTCTAAAATGACGCCATTTGTTTGATCTAACGGTTTATCAATATGTAAACATCGAATGTCGATGCCTGCCACGTCAATTTGCAATGCTTTGGCTGCACGAATCGCCATCTCAATATTTTCAGGACAAATATCTGCTGTGCGATCTGTTATAACATCATAAAAGTCCGTTACTAACATATTGTCATCCACAAATAACTCTACTTGTTGACCCTTTACTAAAACATCATCAAGCGTAAGCCCATTCCGATGTAATATATTTTGCAAATCTATCGATTCCGCTTCGATTGCTTGATTATTTTCAGGCTCAAGCGTGTTTTTTTTCAATTGCTTATCTTTTAAATTCTCTAGCAATTGACGAATAGTCGAATAGCCGTCACCTTCTATAAAAGCTGATCGATATTCTAAAACACCAATCATCTCACCATCTATTACTAACACGCGATAATCATGTCCAACTACATATCTTTGAAGCATAATCTTTTGACTATATTGTTTAGCAACTATCACTGCTTGCTCTAATTGCTCTAGCGTTTTAATGCCAATGGTTACACCTAAACTACATTTAGCATTAATAGGTTTCACTACAACCGTTTTATTCTTTGTTAAAAATTGAATAGCTGGTTCTCCAACTTCCTCTACGATAAGCGTATCGGTAATAGGTAGTTTATTTCTTGCTAATAATTTGTTTGTTGCTTCCTTATTTTGTGCTAACAATCCGCTTATCAACAACAACTGATGAGACCTTGATTTATTGATAATAACTGTTTTGTCTTTATAAGATAGCTCTAAAAAATCCTCACAATCTGCAAGTAATGGTGTACAAACTATGCCCATTTCCTTTGCTTTCTGTATAATGATTTGATTTTGTAAATTGCTTATTTGCTGTTGTGTCAAACCTACTCCTCCCACGGAAAAATAATTGAGAACGATTATCATTATCAATTATATAATAACAATGTATGCTTCAATTTACAAGTTAATGTTAAAAAATAATCCACAATTTAGGAGAGAAAAGAAACGCTTACTACTAATGCATGGTTAAATTCAAGGAATTTGGGGATTACAACGCTTACTTACTATAATTAATGCACGGGCACAAGGTGGCATTTTTCTTGTGCCTTAGCATCAATTATCGACTTTTAAAGAAAGGAAAGTTTCATTCACTCTACAATAGAGCCGAAAACCATTTATTTTACGTTGGCATTTTGGGGCATGATATACAATAATCATGTTCTTCTTCAGAGGTTAAATAATAATAACAGCAAGTTTTACGTAGTCTTATAGGCTTGTCGGTGCCTCTAGTCATAACCTTTGGCGTATTATATCGCGTAAACGGATTTTTACGTTCGCCAAAAATTTCACCTGGAGCTTCCGTCATAATGTACTGATAGTCTTCTTCTAAAAATTCGATTTCCCTTTCACTTGCCCCTTGGCGAAATTGCGTTTCATAAAACCAGTGCACATACATAGCCGCATGCTCCCATAAAACCGCTTTTGAAACTTTAGCTGTAGTCGACAGCGCCTTCCATACCTTTGTTATATTATCCGCAAATAACGATTGGAGGATTTGATCTCTCCATTCCGCTCTGCTTATGGGTAGAAACACTTGTGCATCAACCAATGCTATTTTTGGGAGCCATAAATCTTCCTGATAGCTTGACTCCACACGAACATTGTCAATCGACGCATTTATCCCCTTTTGGAGCATCGACATAGCAAACAGAGGTGCCGCCATTGTTAATACGCTATAGCGCTTTCCGAATAAAGAAGCTGTAGTGATTAAAGAAGTAGAATTAAAAATTGGCGAAATGGTTTGTAGATATTGACGACAGTGCTCTCCACATAGCAAATCCTTGGATGAAATTGAATAGGGCGAAGAGGGCAAATTTGTCTCCGTAAAACGATAGTTCTCTGTTAGAATAGCAATATCTGTCGGCGTTAGTCGGTTATCATTCGGTACATTTACCATAAAAGTTCCTCCTGCTTAGGCTCTAAGGCAGCACTTGATGCCCTTTCCATGCGGTACACATAAAGGTGTGCCAAAAAGAGGATCGTTCATAATCGTGCAACCCATGCCAAATACATCCTTCACTAAATCAATTGTTATAATATCCTCTGGCCTTCCTTGTGCGTAAATTTTTTTATCGCGCACTGCCACGATATGATGGGCATAACGACAAGCTAAATTTAAGTCATGCAAAACCATAACAACCGTACGATTTTCTTTGCTATTTAAATCGAACAATAAATCTAAAATTTCTACTTGGTGTGCCATATCTAAGTAAGTCGTTGGCTCATCCAATAAAATCAAGTCTGTCTTTTGTGCCAATGTCATTGCAATCCATGCCCGCTGGCGTTGACCTCCAGATAATGCATTGACAGGGCTATTCGCAAATGATGTCATCTGTGTTGCTTCCAATGCTTGATTGACAATCTGCTCGTCTTCTTTTGACCATTGCTTGATCCAGCTTTGATGCGGGTACCGACCTTGTTTAATCAATTGTAAAACTGTTAATCCTTCAGGCGCTATTGGTCCTTGTGGCAATATCGCTAATCGTTTCGCAACTGCTTTTGTCGATAAATCTCGTATTTTTTCACCGTCTAATAATACATGTCCATCTTTCGGTTTAATTAGGCGTGCAAATGTCCGTAATAATGTTGATTTGCCACAGCCATTTGCACCAACTAAAACTGTAATTTTCCCCTTTGGTATTTGTAAATGTAAATCCTCAAGTATGTTGGCATTCCCATAGGTAACTGTTAATGCATTCGCCTCTAGTACATTATTCAAAATTGTTACACCTCTTTCTCATATTGTACTGCTACATAAGAATCTATATATAAATGTTCCTTATGTATCGTTCATTTCTAAACGTGTTATGAATGTTGATTTCTTGTACGGAACAGTAAATAAATAAAAAATGGCGCACCAATTGCAGCAGTAAATACACCTGCTGGTAAATCTTTTGGCAAAAATAGTGTACGACCAACAATGTCTGCAAAAATTACGATAATGGCTCCGACCATTGCAGAAATCGGAATAAGTGCGGCAAATGAACGGCCTACCAGCATTCTACTAATATGAGGTGCTACTAATCCGACGAATGCTATTCCTCCTACAAAGGCAACGGCTGTGCCAGCTAACATAACACTAATCAACAAGAACAATACTCGGTAAACTTGTACTTTAACTCCTACACCTACTGCAACATCATCACCTAATTCTTTTACATTAATGACTCTTGCCATGACAAAAGTGAAGATACTTAAAACAATCACCCATGGGAGTAATAAGTAAACATCCTGCATATTGGCCCCATACAAACTACCTGTAAGCCATATGTAAGCTCTTGTTGTGCGTACTTCTTCACCCATGACAATTAGCATTGTCACTATCCCTTTCGTAAGTGCCGAAATCCCAATACCGATTAACACCATTCGTATAGGTGTGACACCCTTATTCCAAGACAAGAGATAGATAATAGCCGATACTACTCCCGCTCCTATAATGGCTGCTAATGGTAAGTAGTGTATGCTCACCGTTGCATACGTAAGAAATAACATTGCACCTACTGATGCACCACTTGTTACACCTATAATATCCGGTGCAGCTAAAGGATTTCGAATAATGCCCTGTAATATTAACCCTGATACAGCAAGCGCCATCCCAACTAGCACGGCAAGCAATACTCTAGGAAGTCGTAACGTTTGGATTGTAAATAGATATTCACCTGTACCGTAGCCAAACAATTCCTTTAGTACAGTCACTGGATGTATAAAATCACTTCCTACCGAAAGCGCAAGCATAATCATGCCGCATAGCAATATACAAAGAAGGATAGTAACCATTGCTACTTTTTTTGATAGTTGAAAAGATATTTTATTTGATTTCGTTCTTACCGTTATATAATTATGCATTTTTCGCTAACCCCCTTCGTGCTATATAAATGAAGAAGGGTGCACCAATAAATGCTGTCATAACACCGATGGGCATTTCTAACGGCATAATCACAAAGCGAGCTGCAATATCTGCCAACAGTAATAATGTTGAACCAATGACTGCACTAAACGGAATTATCCAGCGGTAATCTGTACCTACTAAGCCCATCGCCATATGAGGCACGATTAAGCCGATAAAGCCAATGGAGCCAGCAACTGCGACTGATCCCCCAGCAAGCAAGATAACAATAATACCCATAACAACCTTTGTTAAAATCGTGCGTTGCCCTAAGCCTTTCGCAATATCATCTCCTGACTGCAAAATATTGATGGAACGCCCCATTAAAAAGGCCACACTGCTACCTATTACGATGAATGGTAATACAGGTAATAACATATTCAAATCTCTCCCTGAAACAGAACCCGCAAGCCAAAAAAGCACACTTTGTATGCCCTGCTCATCGATTACCAACAATCCCTGTGTAAATGAGACAAATAATGCCGAAATAGCAGCACCCGCAAGCACAATTTTGATCGGCGTTAAGCCGTCTCTTCCTAAAGACCCTAAGAAAAACACAAGAACACCCGCAACACCAGCTCCTAAAAAAGCAACCCACATATAATGGATTAACGAGTCCATAGAAAAAAATGTAATTGCACAAACAATAAAAAATAATGCGCCTGCGTTAACACCTAAAATATCTGGTGCGGCTAAAGGATTTCTCGTCAAAGCACGCATTAAAGCCCCTGCTATTGCAAGACTTGCTCCAACTACAGTAGCAACAACAGCTCTAGTGAAACGAGATGTCCGAATGATTACATGCTCCGCATTTGATGCATCATAGTTGAAAAAAGCATCATACACTAATCGAAATGGAATTGATGTTTGACCAAGAGCTACACTTAACATAAATGCCACTATCAGCAACACACAACAAATAATAAAGACACTTTTTTTCATTGAGGTACTGGTAAGCAAATTTTGCATTGAACTCCTACTTTCTTAACCTTATTTATGTCTTTTTCTAGCCACCTCTTGCATCTTCCCATATACAATAGATGAAGCATTATTTAGAAATGAAGGGGCTCATCGCTTTAGAGCCCCCTTTTTGATGCAAAGAATAGCATTCCTTGCGATACCTTAATCGACTATATCTGCTTTCTTACTTTTCTAGCTCAAATCTGTCATAAATATCATCTAACATAATATGGGCACTTAAAATACCACCTGCAAAATTCCAGTACACTTCTTCCACACGATATACTTGGTCATTTTTAACCGCTTCAAGCTCTTTCCATAATGGATGGCTTGTCCATTCTTCTAATGTTTTTTTCGTTGCTTCATCTTCGATATAAAACATATAAATGACATCTGCATCCATTTGCGGAATGCTTTCTTTATCTGTAAACCTTAAAACGATAGGTAGCGGATTTTCCGTTATATTTTTTGGTCCTTTAAAGCCAAGCTCTGTTAAAATTTCACCTGCATAACCGGCTGGATAAACACGTGCATGGTCAGCTCTAAAATTGACAACCGAAGCACTAATTGGCCATTTATCCCCTAGCTTATCTTTAATTTTTGTTTGGAAATCAGCTACACGACTTTCCCATTCTGCAAGTAATTCTTTTGCTTTATCTTCTTTACCAGTCGATTCTCCGATTAAATTGATTGTCCCTTTAAAATCAAATACATCTTGATGAACAACTGTCGGTGCGATTTGTGATAATTGTTCATAAATTTCCTCATGACGATTTTTCGAAGCAATAATTAAATCCGGCTGAAGTTTTGCAATTTCCTCTAAGTTAGGCTGTGTTTCTTCCCCTAAAAGAGGAATACCTTCTAAGTCCTTTTGTAAATACTCATAATATGGTGTATCTGCCCAAGATTCTACAACTCCTACAGGTTTGATGCCCATCGCTACAGCAACATCCGTAGCACCTTGATAAAGCGTAACGATTTTCGTAGGTGTCCCTTCGATTGTTGTTGTACCCAAGGAATGTGTAACTTCTCGACTGCTATTTTCAGTACTACTTTCTTGCGTTGTATTATTGTCATCCGCATTCGAAGCATCTTCAGATTCCTTATTTCCACATCCGACTAACACCAATGCAAATAACAATACTAAAAACATGACCATCTTTCTAAAGCTTATAAATTTAATAGAGTTCACTATAATTTTCCTCCAATCAAATAATTAAATGACCGATAATGATAATCATTATCATTATAATTATGTAAAGCATGAATTTCAATATATTTTTAGAATATTTAGGATGTTTATTTTTTCCTTTTGTATGTATTATTGAAAAATCGTAATGAATAAAGGCATAAAAATTAGTAGCCTAAGAAAAACAGACATGTTTCTCTCCAGCTACTTTTATTGTCCTTTTCCTATACATCATTGCTATGTTGCCAAAAGCTGCACACAATAGATAACCCCATAAATAGGAAGTGCGATAGATGTAAGAAAATACATCAACATTTCACCTTTAGTAAGCTTTCGTTTCCACTTCGTTAATTTAAGTTGTCGTCGGTAAATAAAACTAGAAAGTAAGATTATCAAAAAAGTGATATCTTTTATATTCTCTATAAAGAGATGCATCTCTTCCTCTCCCTTCGTTTTACAAAAGGCTCTCTCTATTTTATTTAATGACTACATAGCCAAAAAAAGAATCATCTATAAATTTAGATTAAAAAAAGAGCATTGGGATTTTTATTATCCAATGCTTTACATATTTAACCTATTTAACTTAAGCATTTATCCTCAATGCTTCGTAAAATTTGAGCGCTCACATTAAGGTCGCGAATATTCAATCTCATAGAGGTAGTATTTAAGTTCTTAAAGATCTTTAATACTGTTTTAAAAGGGTTATCAGCTAAACAAGCCTGATTACTAATTAACTCAAAAAAATCATATGGCTTATCTATTAATTCCGTATGCTTATCTACAAAAAATATTGAATCAATTTTACTGACATTCTCATAATAATTCCAACCAGGAACATCGCTAATATGAATTAACTCTGTCGTTAAACCCGTTTCCTCGATATGAAACGTTGGCATTTCACTAGGAATTTTTTCAACTATCTGTTTAAACTTATCTTCATAATACTCTTTTGTTGTATTTCTAAGGCCTATCGGTTTTTTAAAAGGCAGAATCTCTCCTGTTTCATTATCAATAACTAATAAATCATCACTAATTAAACGATGACCATATTCCAATAATTCCATTATTAATGTCGTCTTACCTGAGCGACTAGGGCCAAAAATAGCAATTGTTTTATTATTAACCCTAATTGCACACCCATGAAAAAATGAATACTTATTTCTAAAGAAGGGTACTGTAATGGGCGGGAGAAATGTTGCCTCTTCAACCCATTTTTCAAGTGAATTTTCATCTGGTCCATGAAGAATGACTAGTTTATCATTTGATAACATATCACTGACCATAATGTTATAAGAAGAGCGATTCTCAATTTTAATATAATAAGCAATTGATGTTGTAGTATCGTTATCTACGTACTCTCTATAAATATATGCTAATTGCTTCAATAAATACGAATCATTACTCTCTATATTTATTACATCACCGAAAAAGTTAAAATTTATCTTTAAACGCTCCACTCACGCATCACTCTCTAACATATTTTCAAAGTTCTTAATTGTTACCTCAACTTGCTGTTCAAACTCACTTAAATCGCCTTCAGGAATAGAGTATTCTTTCATTAGCTTATTTTTGATGTCTACAAGTGATGTTCCGTTAATATGCATTTTAATGATTGAAGATGCTGTTTCATTTAAAAAAACTGGATCTTTCCCATCAATATCTACTACCGCTGTATTGCCAGTTTCAATATACTCATAGTTTTTCATCTTAATCCCTCACTTTTTGGTATTAGGCTGTGTTAAACGTATCTCTTTAGGCTGGTTGAATATTTTTGCCCCATACTAAAATCAACTTTTAACACAGCCCCTTCTTAATAACATTAATTTCTTGTAAGCTCCCCATGGTGACCACTACTATTGCTTGCATATAGAGAAGATTCAATTGACGACATCCTATTATCAAACTTTTTGACTGATAAAGCTTTTATCTTAGGACAAATCCATTTCTTCATCTGATCACCTCTTCAAATCAACTTAATTATAAAAATTAGTTACGTGTCAGTTCCCCACGGTGTCCACCGCTTGCATATAATGCTGATTCGATTGATAAAATTTTATTATCGAATTTTGTGATTTGTAATGCGTCCATTTTTGGGCTAATCCATTTTTTCATCTGTCTTCACCTCCTTATATTTTTGCTGGCTATTAGTTACGTGTCAGTTCTCCACGGTGTCCACTGCTTGCGTATAATGCTGATTCGATTGATAAAATTTTATTATCAAATTTTGTGATTTGTAATGCGTCCTATTTTTGGGCTAATCCATTTTTTCATCTGTCTTCACCTCCTTATATTTTTGCGAGCTATTAGTTACGTGTCAGTTCCCCACGGTGTCCACCGCTTGCATATAATGCTGATTCAATTGATAAAATTTTATTATCGAATTTTGTGATTTGTAATGCGTCCATTTTTGGGCTAATCCATTTTTTCATCTGTCTTCACCTCCTTATATTTTTGCGAGCTATCAGTTACGTGTCAGTTCTCCACGGTGTCCACTGCTTGCGTATAATGCTGATTCAATTGATAAAATTTTATTATCGAATTTTGTGATTTGTAATGCGTCCATTTTTGGGCTAATCCACTTTTTCATCTATTTTCACCTCCTTTAATAGTGCTAATTGATAGCTAAAGCATCATTATTTCAGGGGGCTTGTAGCTACGGGTGTTAGCCATGCTTTTAATGGCATAGTAATAATTAAAATCAAAAGGAATATCGATATTAAAATCAGTTTCTATTTTCGATATAGGTATAAGAACTTTTTTATTGGGCACGGTAATTTGTTTATAGATATACTCTTTTCCATAAGTCTTACTACCAATAATTGTGGTATTTTTGTCATCCTTGAATTTATCCGCAAATAACTCAGCAGAGCTACATGTTGAATTTGAGACGAGTATATAGATATGAGCAATTGAATATTTCTTACAGGTGTGAACAAACCAATTATAGTAATTAATCATCTTCTGCAATTCCCCGCCGAAATTAACTCTTAAATCGATCACGATATTTTTCTTATAGATTTGTTCATCTATTTCTGGAATGACATCAAAACTAATACATTGTAAAAACAAGTGATTATTACTAGTAAAATTTTCGTACACAATCTGGCTCCAATCGAAGTCTTCTAAAGTTAAAATCCACTGACTACCATTATCAAACTCCACTATGTTTTCCCCAACTGCCCAATTACTACTAACATCAGGTGCTTTACCGTTAGCTTTCACAATCGTATTGGATTGGATCTCTTTCGGTAATGGAGGATAAATATCTATGATGGATATTTTAAAATCACTTTTCTGGATTAGTATTCCGAATTTTTCGAAAATTTTCTCCAAAGTTTCTTCCTCTATCGTGATTACTTTAGACATATGCCACAGACTCCTTATCGACATAATTTGTAAAATCGTATTTTATATCAAATTTGTCGTAGATATCCTCTGGTGTGTTGTGCGAAACAACAATGATTGTTTTATCTTTTATATTTAACAGCTCATCCCAAAATATTTGACTATTAAAACTATCAAGATTAGAAGTAGGTTCATCAAAAATTAAAGTCGATTTATCTGACATTAATCCTCTTAAAATAAGCAATCTTCTCTTTTCACCGCTAGAGAGTTTTGTTACGTCTTCACTTAAAAGTTTCTCTTCTGATAAAAACTTCTTCATATAATTAAGTTCTTCTTCACTATACTCATCTCTTAATAAAATATTAAATATAGGTGAACCATCAAAAAGATTGTTGTCAGTCATAACGTACATAATATCTTTAAATGGATTACTATCAACCTTAAGACTATTGTTGTCATAACAAATTTCCCCAGTATGGTTGCTCTTTAATAATCCCAATATTGATTCTAAAAATATAGATTTGCCTAAACCACTTTGCCCTGTAATAATATGTGTGTTGTTTTTTTGGAAAGTTACATCATTATAGTTGAAAACAGTATTATCAAATTTAAAGGATAATTTTTTAGTAGTAATTGCGTTATCATAGCTAATCGCTGTTTCAAGATTATCTGTTTCTACACAGATAATGGAGTTAATATCTTCTCTTAGTTTTTTTGTGCTGTTTATATTATTTATACTCCTTGAAAGCGATAAAATCGGCATACTTAATTGCTCTACTAAACCTAAAAGGGTAATCGTAACACCAGGAGTAATATGACCTTTAATAATTAATAAAACCGATATCGCTAGAATTAAGAAATGAGATGAATATGATAGCAAGGAATACATTGTATTTAATGTAATTCTATAATTCTCCGTTTTTAACCCCGCATCTCTTTCTTTATTAATTTCATTTCTAGACCTATTTCGAAAAAGGGCATCAGCATTTAAAATTCTTACGTACTTTAGATTATCTAATAGATTTTTAAAAAAGCTAAGGTTATCCCCTTTTTGGTTTAAAAAGCTTTTTTCAAGATTCGCCAGTTTATCTTTGAATAATTTAGTTACCAATAAAGGCAGAAACATAAAAGCAATTACAACTAAGCCAATATAGATATTAATAATAAGTAAAGACGTTGTAACGAAAACGATCCTTAGCGTTAAGTAAATAGCATCAAAAGAACTTCTATAATATTGATACTCTAAACTATCAACAACATTCGTTAACGCATTTAAGTGATGTTCATTTTTCACCTTTATATTTGAAAAGTCTCTAGTCTTTAATACGTTGTTAATAATTGAATTTTTAAGTTTTGCAAAAGTATTTCTAATTAAATGATTTTCATATTTCCATTCTAAAAAGTAAAATAGCACTTCGATTAAAATTAAAACCCCGAAAATCAAAATATACGTAGAGACTTTATCTAAATTTTGATCAAGTGCTCCTTGAAATAAATCACCTTTAATAAATTGGATAATTGTCCCCATTAATGTTGAAACAATTAAAATAGAAATCAAAAGAAATGTACTTCTATTTTTTATTCCAAAAATAATAGATTTTTTCAAATCCAAGCCCCTCCTAGCCTACTCATTAAAAAATAAATAGAGTAATTACGTAGAAAATATCAATCCATCCACCCATTTAATAAAACCTCCTTTCAACTTAAACTGTATTCTCAAATCGAATAAACGCTGTTGTTTATATGTTTGATAATAGAGAAATAAATTGATTGAATGGTAAAATGTATACAAATATATACATTTTAGGAGGTTTTGCTATGTTTGGTCCTACAATTGAAATGATAAGAGAAGGTAAAAAGATTAAAATAAAGGATCTTTGTGATGGCATAGTGACTCGAGCTGCTTATCATCGTTTTGCCAGCGGTCAAACTGACACTAGTATCCACAATCTATCCTTATTTATGGATAGATTGCATATTTCTCCTAATGAGTTTTTCTTAATTCATAGCGACTATGCGAGTGATAAAGTAGTTTGCTTTTTAAAAGAATTATCTAGAGCATATAGGGTGCAGAATATTCAAGAATTGCGCTCTTTAAGGAAGAAACTAGAGGCAGATTTTACTGGTTTAAAAAATGAACATATGACCGATCTTCTGAATTTCAGGATTTGTAGGTTGTTGGGGCAGGATATTGATGGCAAAAAAAGCAGTTTATTTAAGTATTTAATCAGTACTGAATTTTGGACTCATTATGAACTAGTACTATTTACAAATAGTATGTATGTTTTTTCATTAGAATTAATCGATGCTATTCTTATACGTTGTATTCAAAGGTTTAATAAATACAGTCAGACTAGGCCTTATGGAAATGAAGGCTTTAGACTTGTAGTCAATGCATTAATTTTAGCCTTTGAACAAAAAGATTCATTTTACACTACTAAATGGATTGATTTATTAAACACCATACAACTAAATGATAGTGATTTCTTTGAAAAAGCACTGTTCAAAATATTTAAAGGGTTTTATGACATCACAATACACAAAGATCAAAATTCCATTTCAGAAGTAATAAAAACAATTGAGTTTGTTGGGCATATAGAAGCCCGCGAACATGAAGTTATGTTTAATCGAATGCTGGACTTCATACTTGAGCATAGCGGATTAGAGAAAGTCCATTCTTTAAAAATATAACTCAATTGAAAACCTCTCTTAATTAAATAATTTTGAGGTGAATCACATGTATGAAATGATGCCCTATATCAATGTAAGAACAGCGAATCACTCAACTAACGAGGAAAATCAAGATCGTTGGTTTGATAAAAAACTTTTTACTAGTTCCAGTAGCTTATATCATCAATTGCAAAGGAATGAGAATTTTAACAAAGCCACACTAGCTAAAAGAAAATATTTAAATAGATCTAGATATAGAGCAACACCCTTCGGCTTATTTTCATCTGTCTACTTCAATACTATAGATGAAGTAAATCATTCAACAAATCAAATGATTATTCAACATGACTTTAAAGTATATACAAGTATTGACTCAGAATGGATAAGTAAATTTATTTCCACTCTAAAAAATGAAAATTTAGCAAGCTTACAGGTTACGTGGAATTCAAATGTGGTCTACCAAAATTCCAATTTTTTATATAATAATTGGACATTAGATGATAAAAAGAAGTTTAATACAAATAAAATTCAAATAAATTCTCTATTAGAAGCAATTCAAGTCCATGCAAAAAATGCCGTTACTGTTGAAGAGTTAGCCAAAAAACTCGAAGAACAAAATCGTATTCTTTTACCATTTAAAATTTTATTAAATGTAGTGAAACAATTGATCCACGGTGGCTATTTGATTACGGATTTAGACAATTTAACATTTATTCAAGACTTCGAACTTCTAATTCGCTATGTTGAAGAGAAAAATTATTCTTTCCCAAAAGATGCGATCAAGCAAATAAGAACTTTAATAAAAAATCAAAATAATTCTATAAGCAAGTTCAATATAGATACTGTAAACAAGTTGGAAAAACTATTAGCTTCAATTCATAATTGTGAACATTACCTTCGCTTTGATAGTGAAACTAACGTTATTAATCTTGATTTAGATAAAGATCTTATAGAAAAAACTCTCTTACCTTTCGTTAATTTCCTATCGACTTATGCAATACGGGTACCTGTAAGTGATAGATATCAAGCTGATATCCATTTTTTTAAAGAAAAGTACGGAAATTCAAAAGTAAAGTTTTTAGATTTCTACAAAAACTATCAATTGATTAGAGAGAAAAATTGTTCGCTAGAACGCAAAACTTCAGATTTAGAGAAAAAAATAAAAATGCAATTATTAGCACTAACATCTACGGCAGCATACAGACATTTAAAAGAAATCGACATAGCAAATTTGCATTTTGAAGACCTAAAAATAGAAAGCGAAATTTCTCCAACAATACAAAGTTGTTTTTATTTAGAGAGTAAAAATGGACAACTTAACTTTTCACTAACCCCGTATGCTGGAAATTCGGGACTTGGACGTTTAGAAGGACGCTTTTCTTATATAAATCCAGCCTATTTTACAACAATGAAAAATATTGAAAGAAGAAAAATTGCAGAAGCTAATACAGAGGTCATTACCGTTAAATATATGCCTAAAAATCAACACTACTATAATATTATGAATGATTGCTATGATGGCAATTTAAATCTTCAATATGGAACTGCTGAAAATCAACAATCAGTTCCATTAGAGCAGCTCTTTATTAGCATACAAGATAATAAAATAACACTTTCTGCATTATTAGATGGTGGTATCGAAAAAATAGTAAAGTTTGAGCAATATAATGTATCTAATATTGAACATTTTTCCCCACATATTTTAAATGACTTGCTATTTTGGAGTAGCAATTACTACGCAAATATTATGTCGCTACTATTCGATATTCAAAAAATACGGAAAGACTTTATTCATTTTCCAAAGGTTCTCTTTAACGACATTGAATTAATCCCTCAATCTTGGCTAATTAAAAATTATATGGGAGATATTCGCTCACAAGATCAATTTTTCAGCAAGTTTACCGAAATGAAAACGATTTATGAAATACCGGATTCGCTTTTTGTTAGATGTAATGACCTAAGAATATTAATCGATACTCATCGTAAAGAGGATTTAGATATTTTATGGGATATTTATAAAACGGATAATTCTTTTACTATTTACCTTGAAGAAAATTCATTGAACTTAGCAAACTTCATTACGCTTGACTCAGAAGGCAACCATTATATGTCTGAGTTTGTTTTTAACTTTGTCGCACAAAAGATTAAGCCTAAGAAACTTGTCCAACTACCTTTGTTTCAAACAAAGGAAGAATTAAATTTAGAAAGAAAAGTTAACTGGCAACATTTTAATATTTATTTACCGCACGAACTCCAAGACGACTTTTTAGGCACTTATTTAAATGAGCTTATTAAAGAGCTAAAATCCAACGGTGCAATTACTAAGTCTTTTTACATTCGTTATTTTGATGATAGACATCATATAAGATTAAGAATTTCTCCAACTTCTCAATTTAATGGAATCGATGAATATTTAGCACAAGGCGTCATAGCCGGAGATATCATCGATTATAGTAGTGGAAAGTACGACCCAGAATACGAAAGATATGGAGGATTGACTACCATGTCGGAGGCAGAGGATTTTTTCTGTGCTGATAGTACGCTTATTCTTAGTTTGTTAGCTTCTTGTTTAGTAGATGAAAAAATAGATAAAGTGGATCATGCTATTTATCTTGTTTTTAAACTACTATCTCTTCATACCAAAGATCTACATCAACAGTTCCGTATTATGGATGATGGTTATTCGAATAAGGACTTTTCAAAAAATTTCCGTGAAAATAGACATAAATATTTGGTATTTAGTGATATTGCTACATCTTCAAATCCTGATTTAGCTCATCATTTTACTTTCAACAAAGAACAACTGAGCTACTGGGAGCTTCAATTGTCCAACTACTTTAACAAATTATTAAATGAAAATCGATTTGATTTTAATATTATTCGAAGTTTAATACATATGACATGTATAAGACTGTTTGGTATTAAATCAGAAGAGGAAGAATTAGTTGGAAATATGGTTTGGAGAGTTTTAAAACAACGAATTGCTATGAAAAAGAAAGCAACTAACGCTAACCTTATTTTAAACCCAAACTAAAACAAGCATCGTTCTACAATTTATATTTCCATGGAAATAATTTTCTCTTTTTTAGCATGATCTACACGTTTTATTCAAAGAAGAGGAACATGCCATCTTCATTTTTGAGACTGGAGGGATACAAATGGAAGAGCTTGCTTTAAAATTAAACAATGTTCAAATTAGTTTTGGGGACAAGGAAATCTTTGATACTAAGGAATTAACCGTCTATCAAAATGATCGCATTGGTATCGTAGGGAAAAATGGCCAAGGCAAAACGACTTTATTGAATATCATTGCAGGTACGATTACACCTGATAATGGAAAGATTGAACGATTTGTCGATTTCAATTATTTTCAACAAATCGGCGAGCTAAAGGAAGAAACGAATGCTGACTATTTAGATTCCCAACTACTTAGCCGCTTGAACGTTCCTACTAACAGTGTTGAAACACTTAGTGGTGGAGAACAATCAAAATTTCGTTTAGTTCAGTTACTTTCTCAATATAAAATGGGTCTGCTGCTAGACGAACCGACAACGCACGTAGATAAAAATGGCATTGACATAATGATTGAAGAATTAAATTATTACTACGGTACTTTAATATTTGTCAGCCATGATCGCTATTTTATTAATGCAATTGCCACAAAAATCTGGGAAATAGAGAATGGGAAAATCAAGGAATTTAACGGCAATTACGATCAATATCTGGAACAGAAACAACAAGAGAAATTGGAGTTACAAAGAAAATATCAAAAAGTCACAAAAGAAAAAGAACGATTACAAGAAGCTGTAGAAGTGAAAAAGAGTCAGGCAAAGAAAATTTCTATCGTTAGTGAAAAAAACAAACAAAGAAATATCAAACCGAATCGCTTAGCTTCTTCCAAACAAAAAGACACGGTTCAAAAGAGTATGATGAAAACCGTTAAATCAATAGAGAAAAGAATGGACATGTTAGAGGAGATTCATATTGACAAAGATCCTAAACCAATTTCTTTTCCGATAGTGAAAGAGCTTGAAATAAATAATCGTTTTCCAATAATGGGACATAATATTACAGTAACAGCTGGAGACAATATACTTCTTGCAGAACAGGATTTCCAATTCCCACTTGGCAAGAAGATAGCTATAGTAGGAGACAATGGAGTAGGTAAATCAACTTTCTTACACTATATAATGAATAATCAAGATGGTATCACGCTTTCCTCGAAAATTGCATTTTGCACTTATCAGCAAATGGATTATAAACTGAGTGGGGACATAAGTATATTAGAGTATCTTATGAAGATGAGTGAGTATAAAGAAAGTTTTATTCGGGCGATTCTCAGTAACCTTGGCTTTGAAGAAGCCACTATTAGAAAACCTTTACATGCGCTGAGTGGTGGAGAAGCAACACGAATTTCTTTGGCAGCCCTTTTTGCCAAACCTTCTAATGTCCTTATTTTAGATGAACCGACAAATTTTATAGACTTAGCTACCATTGAAGCATTGGAAAAATTTTTACTAGGCTATAAAGGAACAGTGCTCTTTACTACTCACGATCAGCTTATTGTAGAAAGAGTAGCTGATCAAATTTGGGAAATTAGAGATAAAACGTTACAGCTTATCAAGGAAAAATAGAATGAGCCTCTAAGGCATTAAAACCACCCGCGATGAGACGGGTGGTTTTCAAATGAGGAATGAGTCAAAGATAGAAGTGAAATCATAAGTTCTTTCAAATTAGAGATATAACACCATCAATTCCTCGTCATAATAGTGCCCATTAAATTGAAGGGCATTGCGTTCTAAGCCGTAAACCTCAAAGCCTAATGACTTATATAACTTTTGGGCTGAACTATTATCGGAAACAACTGTTAAGTTTATTTGCTCCAAACCTTCACAACATTTCGCCCTCTTTATTAGTTCGCTCATCAGTAATTTCCCTAATCCACGCCCTCTTCCTTCAGGTGCAACATACATACCAAAAACATTCCCTTTATGACTCATTTTTGGACTGTCTTCACGCACAAAAGTTACAATGCCTACCAACGAACCATTGTTATGAAAAGCACCGAGCACAAACTTTTCCGCTGTTGCTTCTATTCGCTCTGCAACTTCTTGTAACGAAACGTTTACTTCACGCTCATATGTGGAACCAAATGCTTCCGGATTATTTCTTAATGCACTTAAACGCACTTCTTGATATACTTGTGCATCTGATTTACTTAAAATACGAATCTCCATAATCTATCCCCTTACCGTTCGTTATCGTTCCATTCATGCATTGAAAATAAAAGTTTTAGTAACGGTCTCCCCTGTCTGCATATTTTTTAACATATAGTGATTTTGCGTTACTTCCTCTTGCCCCAACACAATGACAAAAGGAATGTTTTCACGATTTGCTTTATCCATCGCTTTTCTTAATTTTTTACCACTAAGCTCTACTTCAACGCGATAGTCTTTCCGCAATGCTTTTGCTAATACAAGAGACTCTACTGTTGTATGAATGGGAATGATATAAATATCAATTAATGTCTCCTGGTTTTTTTGTTCATCTAACATCATGGCTGTAAAAATAACATCTAACCCAAATGAAATACCGACCGTAGCGAACTTTTCGGTTCCCCCTAATAGCCCGCCAATCGCATTATCATAACGACCCCCGCTTCCTATACTGGATGTTATTCGACCATCCCGTACGAACATTTCATAAATAGTTCCCGTATAGATTTCTAGCCCACGAGCAAGCAAAGGATTAAATAGACAATTTTTTGTAATACCAAGCTTATTTAAATAGTGTTCTAATTCTTCCATTTCGGCTACCCCTTCTTGAATCAGAGGCTCATCATATTGGCCGAAATAAGCAAGTGTATTTTTTCTATCGTCTTGTAAAAAATATGCGATTTGCTTTACAACAGCAAGTTGCAAACCTAGCTCTGTTAACTCTGCTAAAACTGCATCATGACCTACTTTTTCAATTTTATCGAGTATTAAAATTACTCGACTTTGCACATCAGCATCTACACCAAAAACACCAAGTAAGCCAACTAATAGCTTACGATTGTTATATTGAATGACAACATCTTGCTCTAGCTTTTCAAAAGCATCTAATGCCATCATCATCAATTCCGCCTCAGCTGCTTGTGAATCAACTCCAACAATATCTACATCACATTGTGTAAACTCGCGAAATCTCCCCGCTTTAATCGGGCCATCTCGGAACACTTTGCCAATTTCATAACGTTTAAATGGCATCGGTAATGTAGGGTTCATTGCAAAGACCTTTGCGAATGGAATCGTTAAATCATAACGTAATGCTAGTTCACGTTCTCCTCGATCCGATAGCACATACATCTCTTGTAAAATTTCAGCACCTCCTGCGTATTTAGATGCCATTAAGTTTGTATAGTTTAAAATCGGTGTTTCGAGTGGTTTACACCCATAGGTGATAAAAGTATCTTCTAACGTACGCCGGATTTTACGACGAATACGTTCTTGCTCTGGTAAATAATCTTGCGTTCCTCTAACATTTTGATAATCCATTTTCTTCATCTTCATTGCTCCTTTTTTTAGAAAATAAAAAACCGTACTAACATAAGCTCCAACTTCGGCTTAGTTATACGATTTCATGAGAAATAGTCTTCCTATTCATTATTAAAAAATTAATAAAGATAGCAAGACTAGTGGATATGATGATGTTGAGTTGCTGAAATTAGACGTTGTAAAAACGACATATAATCTCCTCCATTCAATTATTTGTAACTTTATACCAAAAGAATAATTTTGTCAATTCATTATTTTCTAATAAAAGGAATACCTAATGGAGATAGACCCAAGAAGTGGCTGAGACAAAAGAGAAAAAGTGTTAGATTGACTCACTAGTCGTTGGAGCGAAGGCGGTGACTCCTGCTCAGAACAGCACACAATGTAAGACGCGGGCATTTCGCGCGTTAGCGAGGGTTACGGCTTACTGTGCTGAGCGGAAAGCACCGCCGTAGCGGACAACAACAGCATAGCAAGATTAATTACACTTCTAATTTTTTTTGCAAAAGCAAGAATAGCTAAGTTCTCCATTTAGCAAAAAATCATGAACACCTTTCGTCTATTTCTTAAATTTTTTTAGTTATGTCCCAGCCCCTAGTTAAAACTTTATAGTAACTTTTGATACAGTTCAAATTTCTCTAAACCATATTCACTGTAACCTAAATCAACTGTATCAATATACGCAAAATCATATTTTTTATAGAGGTTGATAGCAGGTTGATTTTTTTCATATACATCCAAGCGAATGGCCTTAATATTCATGGCTTTACTATGCTCAATAATAAAATCCATAATTTTTGTGCCAATGCCCTTTTTTAGATAAGCCGGATGTACGGCAAAAGTATGTATAACCAATATGTCTTCAGGAGCTAAATGAATTTTCCAATCCACTTTCGAATAAGCAACCTCCTGCTCACGTCTTAAAATAACCGTCCCTGCAATATGACTTCCATCTTTCAGCACATATAAATTACCTTCCTGTATACCCTTAATTGCCGTTTCTTTTATCGGATATATCCCTTTTTTCCATCCAGGATAATTAATATGTGCATCAAGATAATCGTTTAACTCATTATATAAAGACTCTATTTCTTCTATATGACAATTCGTTCCCTTTTCCATCGTCATCGTTTCAATCCTTTGCTAGTTAGTTAATTATTAAACTTCATTATAGTTTAATCTAAATTGGGTCACAATAATCATCCTACCACAGGTTGTGAAAGGACAGCCAAATGGAGGATGAAATTTCTTTTAGAACGGGTAAAGGATACTACAAGCGACGAGGAAAGATTGGACAAATTGAAAATCAACAGAGGAGTTGTTGTCATGACGTATATGAATATTGGATTGAAGTTATTTTTCGGGTTAATTGCTTTATTACTTGTGACACGTTTGTTGGGCAAAAAAGAAATATCACAGCTTACCCCCTTTGACTTTGTATATTCCATTGTTCTTGGCGGTATATTGGAAGAAAGCATCTATGATAACAAAATTTCAGCTCTTCATGTATGGTTCGCGGTTGCCGTTTGGGGAATGCTGCTGTTCATCATCGAAAATCTATCGAAACGTTCCAATAAATTTAGAGTTCTTCTAAAGGGCGAAACGTCCATTTTAATTAGAGATGGTGAATTTAACTTAAAAGAACTACAAGCGAATCATCTAGAAATGGAGCAGTTACGGATTATGCTACGACAGCAAGGTGTCTTCTCTCTTCGGGAAGTTTGTGATTTATACTTAGAACCTGGTGGTACGGTTAGTCTAAAAAAATATGCTGAATTTGATACTATCACACCAGCTATGCTTCATTTAAAAACGAAAGACGACACGATGAACTTCCTATTTGTGGATGAAGGAGAAATTAACGAAGAAATATTAAGGTATACGGGTAAATCCAAAGAATGGTTATATGATGAACTGCGCAAGGAAGGCTTCCCTACAATTCAGGATATTTTGTATGCGGAATGGTCACAGACAGATGGATTTTTCATCAAAACCTATACGAATAACAAAGAAGGTGTCCGCAAAGGGAATTAAAATCGTAGGCTTTAGCTTGGTATATTATCAAAGTGAAACTAGGTTTGTTATTTGGGAGATTTAGGGGTAATATATATTGAATAAATTTAACTGTATGGAAGTATAGAGGGAAACTATGAGAAAAAAAGTTATTGTGTCATTAATGTTAATGACATTCCTTTCTGCTGTAGAAGGAACAATTATTAGTACAGCAATCCCCCGTATTACAAGTGATTTGTCAGGTGTCGAACTTGTTAGTTGGGTGTATGCCATTTATATGCTTGCCACCGCCGTTTCGACCCCAATTTACGGGAAACTAGCAGATTTATTTGGTCGCAAAAAAGTATTACTTATAGGCGCTGCCATTTTTTTAATCGGTTCTGCGCTTTGCGGTGTTGTAACCTCAATGGAACAGCTTATCGTCTTTCGTGCCCTTCAAGGTCTTGGAGCCGGCGCCATCATGCCTATTACAATGACAATTATTGGCGACCTATATAGCGAAGTGAAAGACCGTGCAAAAGCGCAAGGATGGATTAGTGCCGTTTGGGGTGTCTCGGGTGTTATCGGACCATTAGTTGGCGGTTTTTTAGTTGACTCTCTTTCTTGGCGCTACATCTTTTTCTTAAACGTTCCTTTTGGCATTATCGCTTGCTTAATGATTGTCATTTATTACAAAGAATCTATTAGGCCTGCAAAACATCATATCGACTATCTTGGTGCAACAGTGTTCTCATTAAGTGCAATCGCTCTACTTTACGCATTATTAACAGGTAGCAGCAAAAACAACTGGGGAGACATGTCCATTATAAGTCTCCTAATCTTTGCCGTTGTGTCATTTATTATTTTCTTATTGATAGAGAAAAAATCACCGGAACCATTAATTCCGTTAGCCTTATTCTCTAACCGTACATTATCAACTATTAATATATTAACCCTTATCTCTGGTGCTATGCTTATCAGCATTACGATGTATCTTCCTATTTGGAGCCAAGGAGTGTTAGGGAAAAACGCAACAGATGCTGGGCTTATTTTAATGCCCCTACCTGTTATGTGGACAGTTGGTACATTATTCTCTAGTAAACTAGTAGGTCGCTTCAATACCAAACAAATCATTCTACTAGGGGTTAGCGTGCTATCCGTTGCCGCCTTCTCATTATTTACATTATCGATAGAGTCACCCGCTTTCCTTATTTATGTTGGGGTTGGATTATTCGGATTAGGCATGGGGCTTGTGACGCCAATTTACATGGTAACAATTCAAACAGCGGTTTCAAATCAAACACGCGGAACAGCCATTGGTTTAAATACATTTATTAATACATTTAGCCAAACGTTAGGAGCTGCAGTTTTCGGGGCGATGTTCAACACGATGATCCATGCACAAGGTATTCAAAACCTAGACCTTGTATCTTCTGGAGGACATGCTGGAACAACAGCAAACATAGCGACCAAATCACAAGAGGCATTGGCTTCCAGTGTACATTTTATTTATATGGGTACTTTTATATTAGCACTTGTAACGTTACTAATTGTTTGGTTCTTTTTAAAGCCAGCCCCACAACTAGTGAGCGATAAATAAACTATGAAGAGCTAGCAAGCCCAGAAAGTTTTACGCATTGTAAAATTTTCTGGGCTTATTTACTAGAGCTTCTACTAGTAACGTTATTGTTGTCATCCCATGGTCAGTTGTTATGTGGATTTCTCGCTCCAAATCAAGTTCGTAACTGTACATCAATACTCCTTTTAATTCAAAGTCCTCCACTTTACAAAGACTTTAGAAGACTAATGGCTTTAGTAACTATCTTTAAACAATATAAAATAAAAGTAATTGATGATAAACAATTTATATTTACTATCTTATCCAGTTTGATGTTTGGTATATTTTTCAAATCCTTATTTTGCTTTAGTTTAATATGCATTTCTTTATGTCTGGCTATTTTAAGAAACTTCAATACCAGAAGTAATTAAGTGAATTTTTGTTAAGTGCTACATAACATAATTAGTACGTACCGTTAGTCTCTCCTTATTTATCCCTAAAGTAATAATGCAACCTATCCCGGATATAATTCCCTGAAGTTGTTTTTTATTAAATCTTAATTATAAACCCAATTATTACCGTTATTAGTTGTATTCATATTCTTTTTGTTTATACCATTTAGCTTGCATATTAAATAGTTCTGTATATTCGCCATTAAGGAGTATCAATTCATCATGAGTACCTTGCTCAACAAGTTCTCCATCTTTCATAACTAAAATTACATCCGCATTTATACAACTCCCCAAACGATGTGTAACGAATATGGAAGTTTTCCCTATCGAAATATCTAAAAATTCTTCAATAATCTTTGCCTCACTAACGGGGTCTAAAGCTGCAGTTGGCTCATCCAGTATAATAATCGGGTTATCTTTAAATAACGCCCTACCTAGTGCGATTTTTTGCCATTCTCCTCCAGAGAGTTCTCTTCCATGTAAAGTGGCACCGACATTATCTGTTATTCCTAAATCATATTTTCTTAATAATTCGGATGTTCCAGTTCTTTGAATAACTTGGTTAAATTTATCCTTAATATCTTCGTTTAGTTCATTATTTAGCGTGATATTCTCCAATAATGACATCTCATACTTTAAAAAATCTTGGAAAACAGTACTAAAATACCTATCTCTGTCCTCTTTACAGATAATTTCTCCATTCAAAAGAACTTTACCATTCTTAGTAGTATATAAACCTGTTAAACATTTTACCAATGTACTTTTACCGGAACCATTTCTACCGACGATGGCCACATTCTTTCCAGCAGTTATTTCAAATGAGATATTTTTTAAAATAAGATGTTCGTGATTAGGATATGAGAAAGAAATATTATTTACGCTGAGACTTTTAAACTCACTATTAAATATTTCCTTTTTTATATTTGATTTCTCAATAGGGACATCTTTTACGAACTCATAATAGTCATTAAGAGTAAGAGATTCCCTGTAAATTCTTCCCGTTGATGATGCAAGTTGATAACTAATACCTAATGAGCTCGAAAGCATTTGAGATAATGCCACAAATTTAGCGATTGTAATTTTCATTGTTAAAACATAGAATGCTAGTAAACTCAAAAAGAGAAGATTTAAAGAAAATTGTAAATAGCTTACATATAACAGCTTCCTATTATTTTTTTTCTCTAAACTATATTTATCGTTACCAACTATCCAATATAGTTCCTTCCACTTTCTTATGAAGTATGATTCATGTTTAAATATACGGAATTCCTTAGCTACCTCTTTGGATTTGAACAATTCCTCTAAATATTCAATTTTTCTATTTTTTAATATTTGACTTAAAAATTGATCATAATCTGATTTTGATGTATGGAAATTGATACCCATTAAAAGTATGATTATAATAAAAAGTAGGAGTGCGATAGACCAGTGTATAAAATAAAGGCTAACAATAAATCCTGTGAAAGTTATACATGCTTGGATACAGGCAAGTACCTGCTGTAAATATGTACATGATGTCCCTCCAACATCTAATGTAGCTCTTTGCAATGAATTATAATAATTTAAATCATCGTAGTAAATTAACGGAATACTTGCACACATCGTAAAAATTTCGTTATTAAAAAAATACTCCATTTTTTGTTTTAATCTGAATTCTATAATTTTACTTAAATAATTTATGTATTCCATCAAAACAAAATATCCAAATTGTATTAAAATGAACAGAAATGGTGTACTAGAAATCGATGAATACTCTAAATCACTCATCAAAGAACTAACTGTTCTTTCAGTCAAATATATATATATTAAAGGTGAGAGCCCTTTTAATAAAACTATAAATAAGGTACTTAAGAGGTATATTGGAGAAACCTTATAAATAGTTGAAATTGTCTTTACTGTTATAAAAGTTATTAACTTACAATTACTTTTTATCTTCTTTAACATACCTTCTCCCCTTTTTCATTTGAAAGTTCTACACAAAAAAATCTCCTCCAAATAACTTAGAGAAGATTTTCTTAAAATTAGCAACAACCTTGGTACTCATCACCATAACAATCAGTTCCATTTGTATAAACATATCGATAGTTTTGCCATCTAAGTTTCTTAGTTCCACATGCACCTGAGCAGAATGATGAACCTTGAATTACTTTATAAGATACTTTACTTTGATCACACGACATAATTTTCACCTCCTTTAAAGATTTTGATGTATAAATAGTTTATTGTTTGTCTAAATATAGCGGATGTCTGAAAATTTCTTCTTTATTTGCATAAATGATGTATTTGTAATTTTATTTGAAATTAGCAACAACCTTGGTACTCATCACCATAACAATCAGTTCCATTTGTATAAACATATCGATAGTTTTGCCATCTAAGTTTCTTAGTTCCACATGCACCTGAGCAGAATGATGAACCTTGAATCACTTTATATGATACTTTACTTTGATCACACGACATAATTTTCACCTCCTTTAAAGATATTGATGTATAAACAGTTTATTGTTTGTCTATATATAGCGGGTATCTGAAAATTTCTTCATTATTTGCATAAATAATGTATTTGTAATTCCCACTAATAAGAACAGGAAATCGTATTTCAACCATCCCATCAATTCCTGGAAACATTTCTTTAATTCTAAAATTTTTCAACTCAGGTAACATAGCTTCATATACTAGTTCATCTAAAGGGTCTAAAACCTTTACACTACATACACATGAATTTAATTCAAGGTCTTCATTAAAAAGGTATTTGAAGTAGACATTTGTTACTGCTGCTGCTGGAATTGTAGGAACTGACATTCTATTTAATACATTAAAAATCGTATGTTGTTTTCCAATTGGATCAAATTCAATATTTTCAGCAACCAATATTTGACATTTTATATTCATGTTTTCTTACCCTTCTAGTTTTTATTATTTACGTCTAGAGCATCTATACACTCGAACGTGCTTAATAAATTTGAATGTTTTAATAAGCTATTATTTATTGGATCATAAATTACTAACTCATACTTTTGTTCGAACAAAAATTCTTTTGTTTGATTTAAATTATGATATTTCCACTTATCTATTTTTGTTTTAAATAACCAAGTAGGAGAATTTAAAAACACATGAAATTTTACTTCAGTAGAACTCAGAAAATCATCCATTCTTTTGAAATCAGGAGACTCATAATTAATAAATACAAGTTTAAACTCATTTGAGCCATCTATTTTCAAATTATTTTTCAATAGGAAGTTTTTGAGTATTTGTATATCATTTGAGTAGATTTTTTTATTGATATAATAAACACTGATTAAAATCAACAATAGTAATAATATTAGGAAAATTATGAAGATATCTATCATATGTAGTTTGCCTTCAACTTTTTAATTTGTAAAACTAAATCATAAAAAACGATAACTATAACAATAAGTAAAAATAAAGTGACTTCCAATTTAAAGTCTAAGTGATAATTTGGTAAGAAAAGCTGAATAAATAAGAGTCCCAATAAAATGCCATTTCTAAATAAGGGATATTTATTCATAAACTCCATGTCTCCAAAGCAACTGCAGCTTCTACCTTTTATATCTTTCTCTTTTTTTCTCTTACTTAATAGAATTAAACAAAAGAATATTAATAAGAGCCCACAAAAAACAATCTTTATGTAACCAAATAAATTAAAAGCAAAGCATATAGCTATCAATAATTCTGTAATTAGAAGAAAATGACTAGAGATATTAATAAGCTGACGATTTTTTATAATTTTGTAAGAATAAATTTCGCATTTTGTACTAGGAAATGACTTTGCCTTCATATAGAATGACGCAATGAATGTACTCGAAATCAGTAAACTTATGATCATAGAAAAGTAATTCAATATCAATTACCTACTTTCTTCTACAAAACTAATAACCTCTCCAATTTCATCAATTTCTTTGAGTTTTTGGATTATTCCATTAGTATCAATGAGTACAAGACTTGGTGTCGTAGCTAATAAATCATGAAATGAATCATAATGAAGTGACAAAACCGGGAATGAATATTCAAACTCTTTAATTATTTCTTCATTATCTGATTCTGAACCGTCTGTTATTAAGACAAAGTCCTGATTAAATCTACTTAACCCAGGTAATAGATCAATACAAATTTTACAATATAGAGATGCGAAGCAAACAACAGTTTTTCCAGATAGTTCATAATTTTCTAAGGATAGTGGAAAAACATTACCTATCTCTAATATTTCCATTTCTTCGCGTATATCTTTATGATTCATGAACATTTGTTTTAAACTCTTAATACTCATAATTACACCTCTTTTTCAGATACTATGCTCGATATTAATTTTTCTATTTGGTAAAAGGTCTTCCCATGATGACCTAATTCAGTAAACAATATTTGTCCTACCCTATTTAATAAAAAAATACTAGGTGTAGAAGAAGTATTAAAAACTTTTTCCATGTCTCTATGCTTCATTTGATAAACACTAGTTTTATTATCATAATATTCCTTTAAAAACTCTACATTTTCTGTAGGGCTATCAAATAAAACTAGGGTGTTTACATTGGGATGTTTATCAATAAAATCTTTAAGTGCTTCCATAACTGGTAAACACCCACTACATGCAGTACTAAAAAAGAAAACTAGTAAATAATTATAATCATCTATGTAATCATATAGTTTTACATCATTAACAGAATCAATAGTACCATTTTCTAGATAATCTCCTATTTGTAAAGGCTCTAAACGTTTTAGAAAACGTAAATTATTATCAACCATAATTCACCTCTGAATGCGACTTGTTATTACCAATAATAACAAATTATTTCAATAAATTACAATATTTTTCTATAAATTTTCTTTTATAAAAAATTTATTAAATTTATATTTAATTCATATATTTCCAATATAATCAATTTAAGTCTAACATAACCATGTAAATATTTTCAATAATAAGTTCTTTTTGTTGGTTTGGAATAGAGTTTGATTAAAATTAGGTTTAGTTTCTTTTACAATACTTTTTGATAATTTCCCCATATAATCCACTCCAACTCCAAAGCCACGACCTTCTTTATTCTCCCTTTTCGGCTTTAGATGTTCTAGTTCATTTTTACATAAAAATCAGAACCACCAGTCTAACTGGTGGTTTGCTCTACGCGTGAAACGCTGGGGTACTGGCCGCCCATGTCTAAAGACACACTGAAAGGTCCGCCAACCGCACTCCGTTTTCACGCTACCACTAAAGTGGTTTTATCATTTTCGCTTTTTTGCTTTTATTTCTTCTCCTGTAAATGGATCAATGAATTCTTTCATGCTCATTTGATCCTCAAGAATATCCTCTTGTAATTGATTTTTTATATATTCCTGAATGATTTTTCTGTTTCTTCCTACTGTATCTACATAATATCCGCGACACCAAAACTTCCTGTTTCCATATTTGTATTTCAGGTTCGCATGTCGGTCGAATATCATTAAACTACTTTTCCCTTTCAAATAACCCACAAACGATGAAACACTTAATTTTGGTGGAATACTTACCAACATATGAATATGATCAGGACAGGCTGTTGCTTCTATAATTTCTACTCCTTTTCTTTCACATAACTGGCGAAGAATTCTACCTACATCTACTTTAATTTGTCCATAAATAATCTGCCTTCTATATTTTGGCGCAAAGACGATGTGATACTTACAATTCCATGTTGTGTGTGCTAAACTTTTATTATCCATTTGGATCCCCTTTCGTACGAAGTCGGTTGACCAGACCTGAATTTATTGTACGGCTGGGGATTTTTTCTTGTCCATAGCTAGAAGCTCTTTAGAACCCCTCGCATAGCAAGGGGTTTTCAAAAAATACAAATAAAAAGTATCCATTTTGAAATATAGATTGTTCAAAATGGATACTTTTACAGCAGATTTAAATATCGGTTTTATAAAAAGTTTGTTCATTTTCTATCTGTGTTCCTTTACAGTCGCGCCCGATCGTATTATAAGGTCAGCCAGAAAATATTTCTGGTTGACCATTTTTTATATCGATATATGATAACGGTAGCCGGGGTAGAACGTTCGCGCCCGTGGGGCTAAGACCCCGTCCGCAAAACAGTTCGCCCCCTATTTGTAGAAACATGTTTGAGGCTGGTTGGGACAATGATCTCGTATAACAAGCGAAGCTATGACACTACAAAGAGGATTTAGGGGTTACCGGCAATTATCATTTTGAAGGAGGAATTATAATGAATCCAGTCATCGGTCTGGATGTTGCAAAAGGTGAAAGTCAGGTTCAAGCTTACTTGGAAAGAAAGAAGCCCTACAAGAAAAGTTTCAAAGTAAAACATGATCTTGATGGGTTAGCTAGTTTATTAGATTTTATTAAAGAATTAGAAGAAATTTCAGGAGAGCGTCCCCCTCTTGTTATGGAATCAACAGGCCATTATCACACACCAATTGTTCAATATTTTGAGGACAGAGGTTATTTAGTAATTATCGTAAACCCACTCATCTCTTATAAAGCAAAAAGTTCTAGTTTACGAAAGGTAAAAACAGATATCATTGATGCTAATCATCTCTGTGAGCTGTATTATAAGGAGGATTTAGAGCCTTATAAAAAGCGTGGTATCCAACTTGCGAACTTACGTAATCTTACGAGACAGCACGATAATATTACAGGCATGTTTGTACAAACTAAACTACAATTTCAAGCAGTTTTAGATCAAGTTTTTCCTGAATATAGTAATGTTTTTGGAGACTTATATTCGGATGTTTCTTTGAAAATACTACATGCATTTCCTACTTCAGAGGATATATTGAAAGCCAATAATGAAGTATTAGCAACTAAAATAAAAGAATTCTGTAATTCTCGTTCTTTACAGTGGGCAAACAAACAAGCTGAAAAACTAATGGCTGCAGCAGCTCAAAACCCTTTTCAGAAGGCTTTATATTCTAGTCTCGCCCTAAGCTTAGATATGTATATTAATATGCTCTTTGAATATAAAAAACATCTATCCATGCTTGAAAATGAGATAGATGCTTTATCAAAAAGTATTGAAGAATCTAAGATTATCCGATCAATTCCCGGTATCGGAGAAAAAATCGCTGCCACGATTGTATCTGAAATTGGGGAAATTGAAAGGTTTAATCATCCTAAGAAACTAGTCGCATTTGCCGGTCTTGATCCAAGTGTCTTTGAATCTGGTACATTCAAAGGTACTTACAACCGAATAACCAAAAGAGGCTCTAGCAGACTACGGCAAGCTTTGTATATGGCTGTTAAATGTGCTATTCGTGACTGTCGAAAACAGAAAACAACGAATGAAATCCTTCCTCGTAATAAGAAATTACGTGCGTTTTATGATAAAAAACGGGAAGAAGGAAAACCATTTAGAGTAGCTGTAATAGCCTGTGCAAACAAACTCTTACATTGGATTTATGCACTTTTAAAAAGCAAAACTTCTTTCTAAGACTTAGCTTGATTTAACAATTTAACTAAGTAGACCTGAACTTTCCAAATCAAGTATTTGGACGGTTATTTGGTATACACAAATTTAGTATATCATGATATTTTTATTATTTTTAATGAAAATTATTGACAACTATTAGCTGGTTTTGCGAAAGACATTATAGGTTCTATAGATGAGATCCGCCACTTGCATCGAGCAATTGGCCAGTTACCCAACGGCTGTCTGAGGAAGCGAGAAAGGCGGCAATATCTGCCACATCCTCGGGTTCTCCCCATCTGTTGAAGATTGAAAGACCAGCCGCATACTTTTGTCCATCAAGGTTTTCTAAAGTCGCAGCATTCATCTCCGTATTAATAATTCCAGGCTGTATGGCGTTTACGGTAATATTACGGCTCCCTAGTTGCTTGGCTAGAAGACGCGTAAATGTGTCGATAGCACCTTTGGACATACTGTACGTGAAGACATTTGGAGAAGCTAAACGTGTCACAAAAGATGAAATATTAATAATACGTCCTCCATCTTTTAAACGTGGCAAAGCTTGCTGAGTAACAAAAAGTGATGCTTTGACATTAATCCTCATTACCTCGTCAAATGATTCTTCCGTCGTCTCTTCTAAACTGATAATTTGACCAATTCCAGCATTGTTGACAAGAATATCGAATCCGTCACCGCCCAAATATTCCCGAATAGTATCATCCAAAGTAGTAAATAAATGTTGAATCCCATTTAGAGTACTAAGGTCAGCACCAATCGCACAAGCATTTCCTCCGCTTTGCTCGATCTTGTGAACAACTGCTTCTGCCTCATTACGTCTTTTCCCGTAATGAACGATTACAAAGGCGCCCTCTTGTGCTAGACGCAATGCAATACTGCGTCCAATTCCTCGACTTGAACCTGTAACTAAAGCGACTTTTCCTGCTAACTTACTCATGCTTTCATCTCCTTATTCAAACATAGTTATATTACAGGAGAAATATATCATGGAACATTATTTGAAATGTTGCTCTTTTATTCGATTTCAAGGGGGCGATTGCTTCAGATAACTTAATTCATCTCTTGGTTGCCAACACTGCTTATATAAATCTTGATTACGTTTTTGACGATGTGCATCGTATTGTTTAAATGCTTGTTCAACATAGTAATTTCTTTAAATACATTTTGCCAAAATAATCTAAAGGGGTGTTTCGTCGCAACTTTATTTCAAAGCTACACACGATTGAGTTGTGTACAGATTAGGGTACAACTAAGTTATGTCATGTACGATTATGTTGTGCAGGGTATAACTTAGTTGTACGTAGACAATCAACCGTATGAACATACTTCTGCCGACTGATAATACCTATATTTAATAGTGACAATATTAATTATAATATTTTGCTATGAGAATCAATCTATTTATTACGAATTTTATATTTAAAAACATTATAAAAAAACAAACCCTGATACAGTATCGATTACACTGTACCAAGGTTTATTTTTTATGTCACAACATCTTATATATTTATGACAAACATAATTATAAATTGTGACAGTATTAGTTATAACTCACAATTTGTAGGTTTGTAATAAAGTTTGATTCAAAAGTGTACTGTAAACATTAATTTTACAATAGAAGAAACCCACGCGTTTTAAACAAAGATTGATTAAAATGCATGGGTTCTGTTTTGGCATAATAGCTATTTTTATAAAAAAGATTGATTAAAAATTACATCCAAATTTCCACCTTATTACACTTTTAATTCCCCCCATCCAATAATGACTTATCCCATCTATCTGCAAAATAACGCTTTGAAACCGATGACCATTTTTTGCCCACATATAACGGATTAATATTTTCGTTTACTAATCTATTACTTATTGTAGCTTTATAAAAAGTTGGCTGCGAATGTTGATTTTATATAGAAGAAACCCACACATTTTGAATAAAGATTGATCAAAATGTGTGAGTTTTATTTAGTATGTTTTTATAAAAAAGATTGTTAATAATGACCAGAGTCCGAAATTTCTCTGCATCTCCTATTTTAAATAACGTCCCTGAAACATATCTTTTACGCCCAAAGAGGCAAACGATGATAAAATTGATTTTAAGAATAAGGATTCATACTAACGAAAAAATTTATCAGGCGGTGATGTTTGGCGATGACAGAGAGTGAAGTTTTAAAAGAATATGCACAATCATTATTATTACAAAAAGAAAAAATACACCTTCCTATAATTCCAATTTTAAAAGAAGGAGAAGATATTCCCCTTCTTTATAAATCATTAAATGATGGGTTGATGTCTAGATTATCTAGAGGCGAATTAGTCCTACCCAATTTTCACGAGTGTGAAACAGTAGCAATTTTCACAGATTATGGTGGAGAAGCAAAAGATAGCAAATATTTTACGTATACTATCACACTCGTAGGCTATAATCAGCTTGCTTTTTTCGATGTTTTTATGAAAAATATACGAGAGAAGTATCAATTAAATAACCCAATAAAAGAAATTGCTTTTAAAGACTTAAAATATGGTCCTATTGAGCGTTCGTTGGATGAATATTTGAATGCGATTAATAATACAGTCAACGGCATCGTATTTACTTTAGTAGTGGATAAGGAAATTCATTCGTTAAATGGGCATAATGAAAAAAATTCAAAAAAATTTATTGCAAAATTTTTAGAAGAACAAGGGTTTGGCACAGTTAAAGCTGATGTAGCAGAAAAAATATATCGGATTCTTACTTTAATTTCTTATTTAGTGCATTTACTAGTACCTTATGAAAAAAAAATATTTTGGATGTCCGATCAAGATTCAACAATTGAAACAGAAGAAATGCATCAGAAAATTGCAGATCTTTTACAAAGCGCTATCTATAGTTTTGAAAATGCCGAATATGACACTTTAGGTTACGGAAAACCATTTCCTAAGGACGAAGGTACTTTATTTTTAGATTTATTAAGTATATCCGACTTAACAGCCGGTGCAATTGAGCATTATTTAACTCGTCAAAAAAAATTAGCTAGCTCCGATTTTGAAATTAGTAGGGGTGCAGACAAGATTACAATGTGGTTGGCTAATAATGGACTAGCGTTTAAAAAGCTAACGTATATCGTTAGTTACGATAATGACAAAAAAGCATATAATGGCGGGTTTTTAGAGTTCCACCTATAAAAGCCCTCTTCAAAGTGAAAATTATATTGATGTTACTTTATAAATTAACTGAGCTGTCCGAAAAGTCATTAAAGTTACTTTGCGGACAGTCTCGACTATCCTCACATGTTTTGAATAATGATTGAACAAATTCTCACGTGGCGTTTTCCACCCTATAAAACGATGAATACGCCCGCTCGACGGGAACATCTTGAATCGTTAACCAAGGCTTATAAAGAGCAAGTTCACCTTGCCCTCTACCTTCCTTAATATACCGAGAGATTTTGATTCAGTCCAACCTCTTTGTCGTTTTACATTAAATCACCCCTTATCTATATCCATTGAAATTATGCCATCATACCCTATAGAAACGTGTTCTAAATCAATTTCCTCTTTAAAGTTCTCTAAAATTTCATCTATTTTTTCTTTTAAACCCTCACTAACGATATTTCTAGAATCTTTTTTATAATATGTATTCAAAATTTCATAAAGATCTGTTAGTAAACCAATGCTACAGTGATACCCTTGAATATCAAAAACCATGTAAGAATGATTTAAAACTTCTACTTTTCTTTTAGTTGAATGATTAAGTAAAAAAAGTAGATGTTCATAATATGAGTATACGGCTTTATCAGCATCCATTACTAATTTACAATCCCTTCCTTCTGTTGGATCAATCACTTCTTGCGCTAGATTGTTATTTAAATCCGGATGCGTTGCAACTATATATTTTTTTAAATTTGGTCCAAAATACAACTTATCATAATTATTTCCACTAACTATTTGATGAGTTACGATTGATAAAACAGATTGTAATTGCTCAGAAGCCTCTTCTATAGTTTTATTAGACATATAGTTTCTCCTAGTGGAAGATCCTTTTGCTTCTATCAAATAAACTTCATCAAAGCTCTTACTAAAACCAATAAAATCTGGATATTTACCCTTAGTCGAGACCGTAATAGTTCCATCTTTTATCAAATTTTTTAAATGATAAAGTTGATTTGTTCCCATAAATTTTTGGGCATAACATTGTGCAAATAACATACCTAATGTAAAGGAAACTATTCGTACTTCACTTTCTTCTAAAGCAGCTATATTTTTTATTCTCACTTTAGAATTCGAAGGTGTAAAGTCTATAAAAGCATCAATCAAAGCTAACTTCCACCTTAATACATCACCTGGTATAATCCCCTTCCATGGTGGCTTCCCATTAGTTATAGCATTTCTTCTAATAGTATTTTTGTTAATCACATATTCACTATCAATGAAAACATTCTTATTGATAAAGTCACTTACAGTTAAAAAATCCTTATACCTAATCTTCAAACTACTTAACCTCCTAAAAATTAACAAAAATATTATTCCTCTAAACAAAAACATCCGTTCGCTTATTTAAATTATAAGCGAATGGATGTAAATTTATAAATCATTTAATTCGAAATTATGTAAAATTACTTCACCTTGCATTAATTGACTCCACTATTTCTAGCCAAATCAAACAATAGTGTTTCAATTGCCTGTCCATAAATTTTTACTGGCAAATCGATTTCTTGAGGTCGAGAATAATATGGTAGTCCAGAGATATATTCTATATAAGTCGGTAAAGTTGTGCATAATGAAAAGAAATCTCTAATTTGATATACAATCTTATGGGCACTAATCAAACTCGTAGGCTCTTCAAATTTAATTGTTAGCCTTACATTGGTGCTTATTTTTAACATACTTGAAAATCTATAATTATAATCTGGCATCGTAGCATAACTAATACTGAATTCAAATTTTTCATTCTTGTGAATTATAGGAATAATTTCTTTAGTAGTTATCATATATTCCATAGATGTATCTAAATCCATTTCAATTGCTTCTTGAAATGCCCATTTATTCAAGTTTGTTACACTAAAATAAACCTCCTTTATTAAAATATCATTTTCAGAATTGAACATTGCCCCTTCTAAAATGTAACTACAATTAACTTTATATAAATATTTTGTTTTATAGCCATGAACTATAGATGTAGATCTCGCCCCATTAATATTGCACTGGTATAAAGTAAAAGCTTTTCCTTGATAAGTATTTCCATAAACTACATCCGTATAGTAAGGAAGTGCATCTGGAGTATCACTATAAAAATCTAACTCAAAAATATTTTTGCTATAATCTGCATGTAATATTACACTTAAAACAAATTCAGTTCCACCAATTTTCCAATTACCAAATTGTAATTCTTCAATATTAGACAATATATATCCTCCTTAACCATATTTAATTTCTGAAAATAAAAAATAACCCCTTCCGGATATAATACCCAAAGAGGTTATTTTTTATCAAACTTTATTATTAATGATCAATCTTTTTTACAAAGCTACACAATTAACACCCACAACTCTAAGCCCTACTCCACAGTCACTGATTTAGCTAAGTTACGAGGTTTATCAACGTCACAGCGGCGGTGTAGTGCCGCATAGTAGCTAATTAGCTGTAATGGCACAACTGAAACAAGTGGTGTTAGGTATTCGTTGACATGCGGGATCACTAAACGGTCGCCGTCTTCGTCTACGCCTGCCATAGCAATAATGCATGGGTATGCTCCACGTGCAGCTACCTCTTTGACATTGCCGCGAATATTTAAGGCTACCGATTCTTGTGTGACAAGGGCGAAAACGGGTGTGCCTTCTTCAATTAAAGCAATCGTACCATGTTTTAGTTCGCCACCTGCAAAACCTTCTGCTTGAATATATGAAATTTCTTTTAGTTTTAAAGCACCTTCAAGACTTACACAGAAGTCGATATTACGACCAATGAAGAAAGCGTTGCGTGCAATTTTTAAGTAGTCCTCTGCGATGTCTTCTAATACATCTTTTGCATCAATAATTGTTTGAATACCGTTGGCCGCAATTGCAAGCTCTTGTTTTAAATCAAATTCTAAGCCTTTACCGCTTGCTTTTGCTGTCACATATGCTGCTAGTGCAAGTACTGCCACCTGGGCTACATATGCTTTTGTTGAAGCTACAGCGATTTCAGGACCTGCATGTAATAATAATGTATAATCTGCTTCACGTGATAGCGTTGAACCTGGTACGTTTGTAATCGTTAATGTTGGATACCCAAGCTCTTTAATTTTCACAAGTACTTGGCGGCTATCCGCTGTTTCACCTGATTGGGTAATAAAGATAAATAGTGGTTTTTCTGAAAGTAGTGGCATGTTATAACCAAACTCGCTTGAAATATGCACTTCTACCGGAATACCAGCCATTTTCTCGAAATATTGTTTACCGATTAAACCTGCATGGTAACTTGTGCCGGCAGCAATAATGTATAATCGATCGGCAGCTTGCAATGCTTGTAATATCGCTGCATCAATTGTTAAATCGCCATTTTCGCCTTCGTACGCTTGAATGATTTTACGGATAACCGTCGGCTGTTCATCCATCTCTTTTAACATATAGTGAGGGTACGTACCTTTTTCAATATCGCTCATATCAAGCTCTGCTGTGTAAGGTGCACGCTCCACTACTGTGCCATCTAATTTTGTAATTTGCACACTACCTTTGTGCACGATAACGACTTCTTTATCGTGTAATTCCACAAATTGATCAGTTACTTGTAGCATTGCCATGGCATCTGATGCAACTACATTGAAACCATCGCCTACACCTACAAGAAGTGGTGATTTGTTTTTCGCCACAAAAATTGTATCAGCCGCTTCAGCATCTAATAATGCAAGTGCATAAGAGCCGTGTAGTAGAGATAATGTTTTACGGAACGCCTCTGCTGTTTGCAGTCCATCTTTCACAAATAGCTCTACTAACTGCACGATTACTTCTGTATCCGTGTCAGATTTCATTGGGATGCCTTTTAAGTATGTTTTTTGTAATAAATGATAGTTTTCAATTACACCATTATGCACAATCGTAAAACGACCTGATGCGCTTTGATGAGGGTGCGCGTTTAAACGGTTAGGTACTCCGTGCGTTGCCCAACGTGTATGACCGATCCCTACCTTAGCCGCTACATCCTCGTCTACTGCTCCACGTAAATCAGCGATACGACCTTTTTCTTTGAAGATTGTTACGCCTTCTTCGTTGCGTACAGCGATACCTGCTGAGTCATAGCCACGGTACTCTAGCTTCTCTAAACCTTTTAATAAAATTTCCTTAGCATCTGATTCACCAATATATCCTACAATTCCACACATATTATATTTCCTCCGATATTGTCATATTAACGCAATGACAAACTAGACCTCAGCCTATCGAAATTTTTCGGTGGGCGTAAACAGTACCGCTTATTTTCAAAACGAAAATAAACATACTTATGCGCGCACGTCCTCAGACTATTTCAGCTATCTAAAATAGTGCTTTGCTCGATACGTGAAGTTTTCCTATTTATCTATTGCTCTACTTATACCTTCTCCATTTTCTGTACATTCAATCACTCAAATGCTTTCAAAATGAAAAATGACAATCGGGTATGTCGATCGGGAGGCATCCGCCGAATTTTCGATAAACCTCCACCTCGTCTGCTGAAGATGTCTTCGTCCAATTTCTTCAGCTCAGGCGCTATAATTGTTTTCCGATTTTTGTGCTTCCTTTCCTCCTTTAGCACTTGCTAAGCGGACAAGGTCACCCAAGCCGTCAGCTTCTCCATAATACTCAATCATATGCTATTCGTCAAATTTTCGTTATTAAAAATAACCCTTAGCTACTTTTTTTGTGACAAACTATCAAAGTGTAAGATGAGAAATGCCAGCATGATTGTATAACAATAGCAAAATGGCTGGGACAAAAGTGAAAAAGTGTTAGATTGACCGCCACCAATCTAACACTTTTTTGCTGTGTCGTTGTTGTCCGCTTCGGCGGTGCTTTCCGCTCAGCACAGTAAGCCGCAACCATCGCTAACTTGTAGAATGCCTGCGTCTTACGCTGTGTGCGTCCTGAGCAGGAGTCACCGCCTTTGCTACCAACAACTAGTTTTTCCTTTTTATTTAATTAGCGATAATTTATCAACACCAATGTACCACTATTTAATATTTTAAGGTTATGTCCCAGCCTCTTAAAAAGGAACGACGCTTAGCTCTCTTTGCTTGCAAGTAATTTCACAATTTCTCGGTTAAAAGCTGGTAAATCTTTTGGTGTACGACTTGTTACTAATTGCTTTTGACAAACAAATACTTCTTCGTCATGGAAAATAGCACCTGCGTTTTCCAAGTCTACTTGTATGGATTTATAGCCTGTTGCATCACGTCCATTTAATGTTTTGGCTGTAATCAGTAGCTGTGGCCCGTGACAAATTGCAAAGGTTGGCTTCATGTCATCCATAAACGTTTTGACGAAGGCTACAATGCGATCATCTGCACGTAAAATATCAGGTGAAAAGCCACCTGGAATAAACAGTGCATCAAACTCTGAAGCATGAACTTCCTCGATTCCCTTATCAATTTTCACTTTTTCACCATGTTTACCTTCAACTTCTTTTCCTGCTTCAATGTCAATTGTAATGACCTCATGCCCGGCAGCCTCTAATGCTGCCTTTGGACTTGTATACTCCACGTCTTCAAACATATCTGTTATTACTGTTGCAATTTTAGCCATATAAATTAAACACCCCTTGTTTATTGTGACTCTACTTTATTCTTCCCTCCTTCAAAAATTTCAAACATAAAAAAACGACCTCCCAATGGTGGGAGATCGCGTAATTTATAATTATTCCGTTAAACCCATTTCCGTACGTACTACATTGGCAATACGTTCTACATAAATTTCGCAGTCCGTTTCTGTAGCAGCTTCCACCATTACACGAACAAGTGGCTCAGTGCCAGAAGGACGTACTAAAATACGACCGTTTCCAGCCATATCTGATTCAACTTCTGCTATTACAGCTGCAACCTTAGCATTTTCCGTCACTGCATGCTTGTCTGTTACACGTACATTGACTAAACGTTGTGGGAAGATTGTCATTTCTGCTGCAAGCTCTGATAACTTTTTGCCAGTAGCTTTCATAATACTAACGAGTTGAATACCTGTCAGCAAGCCATCACCCGTTGTATTAAAGTCTAAGAACACAATATGACCAGATTGCTCTCCGCCAAGATTGTATTCATTAGCACGCATTTCTTCCACAACGTAACGATCGCCTACAGCCGTTTGTACGCTATGCATGCCATTTTCTTCAACAGCCTTGTAGAAGCCCATATTACTCATCACTGTTGAGACAATCGTTTGCTTTTTCAAACGACCAACTGCATTTAAGTGTTTACCAATGATAAACATAATTTGGTCACCGTCAACAATTTTACCTTTTTCGTCTACTGCAATAAGGCGATCGCCATCTCCATCGAATGCTAAACCAACATCTGCACCCTTTTCAGTCACAAATGCAGCAAGACCTTCTGGATGTGTTGAACCAACACCGTCATTAATGTTCAGACCTGTTGGGGAAGCACCCATTGTTGAAATGTCTGCTTCTAAGTCGGCAAATAAATGAGTTGCCAATGATGATGTTGCACCATGTGCGCAATCTAGCGCTACATGAATACCATCAAATTCTTCATCTACCGTTTGCTTTAGGTATTGAATATACTTTTGTCCACCTTCGAAATAGTCACTTACAATGCCTAGATCTGCACCGATTGGACGTGGTAATGTATCTTCTTGAGCATCAAGAATTGCTTCAATTTCTGCTTCTTGAGCATCAGTTAACTTGAAACCATCGGGACCAAAAAATTTAATGCCATTGTCGGCAACTGGGTTATGTGAAGCTGAAATCATGACGCCTGCATCTGCACTCATAATTCGGGAAAGATAAGCAACACCCGGTGTAGAAATTACACCAAGACGCATTACCTCTACGCCAATTGATAAAAGCCCAGCTACTAGTGCACCTTCAAGCATTTCGCCTGAAATACGTGTGTCACGACCAATTAATACCTTTGGACGCCCTGTTGCATCCTTTGTTAAAACATAGCCACCTACACGGCCTAGTTTAAATGCAAACTCCGGTGTTAATTCACTATTCGCGACGCCACGGACGCCATCTGTTCCAAAATATTTACCCATTCTAATTGTTCTCTCCTTCAATGCAAGACGACCGCATCATGCTTATTTCCTGCGGACAATCGGACGGCTCGTCTGCTTACTTTTGGAAAAGTCTATTTTTTATTTATCTACTAGTATTTAGGCCTCTTTAAATCACTTTTAAAGGCTCTAAGGCAAAAAGATGTCGGTACTCAAGTGTCGCACATTCACTATAACGGAATTATACAGGTGCTAACTTGAGCCATTATGTTCGTCAGCATTTTCGCTTTGCTGGATCACACAATTTATAGAGACAGGAAATCTCATATATGAATCAAGTTAAAATTATAGTCAGTTATTGTTTAAGAATCAATATCTTCTGTCACAGGTTCAGGATTTGTCTCTGTAGGATTAGCAATCGTTTCCTTTTCCACCGGTTCTACTGGATCCACCTGATCTACCTTTTCGGCTTTCTCTGCCTTTGTAACATTCGCTTTAATTTTAACTTTCTGTTGAGATACTTTAGTCGCACCCTCTGGTAATTTCACATCAAATTCATACGTTTTCGATTCCGTGATTTTTGATAAATCCACTTCAACAGGTACTTCGGTTAAAACATCAATAATGGATTTCTTGCCAAATAGCCTTAAGCTAGTAGTATCAAGGGTTAATTGATTAATGGTAATCCCTTCTGCTGCTTTGCCCGTTTCCTTTATCGTAACAGGAAGTTCTTTGCTATATTCAGCAATATCTACCCGTACCTTAACCTGTTCTGGTTCTATTATCACATCTAATTTATTTAAATCGCGATCTAATACTTTAACAGCCGCCGCTTGAGAGAAAGGTTGTTTCAAGCCTTGTTCACCCGTAACAGTCGCTTTCACATAGCTAATGCTTTCAATAGCACTTTTTGCCCCTGTTACAAACACAGTTGCTGGGTTAGCAGACATTCCTTTTAAGTAATATCCTTCATCTATTAAACGATTATTCATTTCCGGATCTACACGGAACTCTTGTGTGACTTTTTCCTCTATATTTACATTTACTTTTGCTGGGTCTAGCGTCACTTGCAACTTATCGGAAATATTTTCGTATTGTAGTTCAACGCTATGCTCACCAATTAATAAATCATTTAAATTTACAAATACTGAGAAATCTTTCACTAATTTTGCTTGTAAGGCGATTTGTTTTGGTCCCCTTACCGTGACATTCACTGTTTTTGGAATACCCGTCACGATGAGACTATCATCATCATAATAAACTTCTACGGGTACATCTCGAATGACTTCAACCTGTTCAGTCATCGCAGTTTTATCTGTAGAAGCTAACTCAGTCCGAACAGAGAAAAATAGTAAGCACGCTAGAAAAAGCGCAATGATTCGCAATACCCATGGGCTATCCATCATTTTATCCATTCTTTTTCCCCCTCCAAGTCAACTTAGAGGCTGCATTCGATTCTTGTGCTGATCCGAACCACATTTTGCGTAACAGTGTTTCGAATTCCTCTAGAGAAAGATTGCGATGTAGATTTCCATTTAACGTAATACTAATAGCTCCCGTTTCCTCTGATACGATAATCGTAATCGCATCTGTTACTTCACTAAGCCCAAGAGCTGCACGATGTCGTGTGCCAAGTTCCTTTGAAATAAACGGACTTTCCGAAAGTGGTAAATAGCAAGCTGCTGCTGTAACCTTATCTTTCTGCATAATGACTGCACCATCATGTAATGGTGTATTCGGTATAAAAATGTTAATAAGCAATTCAGAAGAAACTTCTGCATTTAGACCTATTCCCGTTTCAATATATTCATTCAAGCCTGTGTCTTTTTCTATAGAAATTAATGCACCAATTCGGCGTTTTGCCATATAGCTAACCGACTTCTTCATGGCCTCAATCAGTCTTGTTTGCTCTTCTTCTTCTTGACTTGTCGAACGTTGGAAAAGCTTTCCTCGTCCAATTTGTTCTAGACCTCGTCGTATTTCCGGTTGGAAGATGATAATGATGGCCAAGAAACCAAACTCGATTACTTGCTTTAGCATCCACCCCAAAGTTTCTAACCCTAAAAAGTCTGTTGCGATACGTGCAATAATTATGACGAAAATGCCTTTCAATAGTTGGACAGCTTTCGTCCCTTTAATGAGGGTTAAAATTTTATAAACAACGTACCAAACGAGCAGTACATCTATGAAGTTAATAGCAATATTCACTGGTGTTAAATCCGTGAATTGTTCGATAATTTGCACGTGGCATCCCCCACTTTTCATTGCGAATCCATACACATTTAAGTATAGCACATTCTTTTCAAATGTAACTTTTTTCAAATGAAAAGTCTACCCATATGAGTAGACTTTTCATCCTCTACCGTGCACTACCATGTAGGACGTATAGAGTTCTATTTAGTTTCTTTTTCCTCAAATGTCATTGCTGCCTTGACGGAATTTTTGATAGTATACCATAACCATTCGAATGCTTCGTCAATTTCCTCGATATTGCCTGAAACGACTGCTGAAGATGCCATATACTGACCGTTAATAATCGTTACATTGCCATCTACTTCACCCTCAACAAGTAAGTCGCCATTTTTGACAACGATATCGCCTTTTACGACCTCTCCTTCTGGAACAATAACCGTTTGTCCTTCTACAACAAGGTTTGGTTGTTTGGAGACCGAGAAGTTTTGATCATCCATGAAACTACCTAATAAAGTAGCACTCATAAATAAACAGAAAACTGCTGCTGCCACAAAGAACGGATGACGACGAATCCATTTTTGCATACCTACACGACTTTTGGGTTTCGGTAAACGTGCCATCACCGCAGCTTCGAAATCCGGAGGTGCTGTAATATGGGAAGCACTCTTCACAAAGGCGATCGTTTCACTCAATTCTTGCATCAATTGCTTGCAATCACCGCATGATTGCAAATGTTGTTTCAACTCTTGCTCATGCTCACGACTAATGTCACCGTCTAAATAATCATGCATATAATCAATAATATGCTCTGGACAAATATTCATGACGCTCCCCCTCCTACAGATTGTTTAATTGCTTTCGTAATGCTTCACGTCCGCGGTGAATTCTCGTTTTCACTGTCCCAAGAGGCATATCCAAAATTTCACTGATTTCCTGTAACGATAATTCTTCGATATATTTCAATACTATAACTGAACGATATTTATCCGGCAATCGTCCAATCTCATATTGAATACGATCTTGTAGCTCCATCTGCTCTAACTGTTCCTCTGGTAGTTGGTCATCTGCTGCAATCTGCGAATACATATCGAGCCCTTCTGTACCAGCTACCTCCGCATCTAAATAATAATCCGGCTTTTTCTTTCTAATACGGTCTATGCAGAGGTTCGTCGCAATGCGATAAAGCCACGTCGAAAATTTTCTTTTTTGATCAAAAGTATGCAAGTTCATATAAGCGCGAACAAATGCTTCTTGTGCAATATCCTCAGATTCTTGCTTGTTTCCTAACATTCGGTAGCATACTTGGTACAGTTTGTGCTGATAGAGACTCACAATATCGGCAAATGCGTTTTGATCGCCTTTAAGCACTTGTTTTATTCTCTTATTTACTAACGCATCCATTGTGTTTACTTCTCCACCTTTACAACTGTCTTATACTATACGACCCGACTATAAGAAAAGTTTCAATTTATATTCAATTATAACAAAAGTTTTTTAAACGATGTGGCGATAAAGATTTTTTTCACAATTTACATTAAACTAGTGTCTCACCAAACAAAGAACCTATTAATGCTACTGCCACATCTGCCGTTTTATTTTTCTCGTCTAGTATAGGATTCACCTCAACAAATTCAGCAGATGTTAACATCCCTGATTCTTGTAGCATTTCCATTGCTAAATGACTTTCACGATACGATATACCGCCAGGCACCGGCGTTCCCACTCCTGGTGTATAAAGCGGGTCTAGACCATCTAAATCTAACGATAAATGTAAACCGTCTACTTTACGTTCTTGTAAGTAAGCGATTGCATCTTCCATCACACGCGTCATACCAAGTCGATCAATTTCATGCATTGTATAGACCTTAATACCTTGTTGGCGAATTAGCTCACGTTCCCCCGGATCTACTGAACGTGCACCGATAATAATGACATTTTCAGGCTTAACCTTTGGTGCATAGTTGCGAATTTGTACAAGACGTTCATGACCCAATCCAATACTAACCGCAAGTGGCATACCGTGAATATTACCAGATGGTGTTGTTTCAGGTGTATTCAGATCGGCATGTGCATCAAACCAAATAACACCTAGGTTTTGAAAGTGCTCTCCAAGTCCTGCAAGCGTACCGATTGCAATACTATGATCACCGCCAAATACAAGCGGAAATTTTTTTTGTTCTAACACTTCATGTACTTGGTTAGCTAATGTGGTACTGATATCTATAACTTCCTCTAAATTTAATAGCTGTTTATCAACTTCTTTACTATCATGCTTTTGACTAACAAGTATATCTCCCTGATCATGTACCTCGTGTCCGATTGCCTCTAATCGCTCTACAACGCCCGCATATCGAATTGCACTTGGCCCCATGTCAACCCCTCTTCGTGTTTGTCCGTAATCTGTTGGTACTCCAATAATTGATACTTGTTGTTTATTCATATTTTTATACCCCCTTTTGGTGATAAGACTATTGTAAAGCCTACAATACACTTGGCTCAACCCAACAATAAATCGTATATTTATTCATTTAATACGTAAAAAAATCTCCTGCTGTTTTCAGCAAGAGATTAGTATCTGTAGTTAATGTTACACTTTTGAATTTAATATATAGAAAAGTGAGCCATGAAGGACTCGAACCTTCGACCCTCTGATTAAAAGTCAGATGCTCTACCAACTGAGCTAATGGCTCATAAAAGAAAAAATGGCTGGGGTACTAGGATTCGAACCTAGGCATGACGGAATCAAAATCCGTTGCCTTACCGCTTGGCTATACCCCAATCATTTAAATAAATAAAACTGGTGGAGGGGGACGGATTCGAACCGCCGAACCCTAAGGAGCGGATTTACAGTCCGCCGCGTTTAGCCACTTCGCTACCCCTCCGAAAAAACACTATATGGTGGAGGATGACGGGCTCGAACCGCCGACCCTCTGCTTGTAAGGCAGATGCTCTCCCAGCTGAGCTAATCCTCCATAGAAACAGGTGTTATTTCTTCACAGTTTATTTATCTTTTTAAGCCTATGCATTACTACGATGTTTTGAAAATGGTGACCCCTACGGGATTCGAACCCGTGTTACCGCCGTGAAAGGGCGGTGTCTTAACCGCTTGACCAAGGGGCCATTTATTATGTCTCAAACAAGACAAGATTTATATTAACATCATTTTCATTTTGATGCAAGTATTTTTTAAAAATTTCTTTTTTAAATTATAAATTAGTTAAAAAAGTGCAAAAAAATGGCTCCGAAGGCAGGACTCGAACCTGCGACAACCTGATTAACAGTCAGGTGCTACTACCAACTGAGCTACTTCGGAACAATACTATTTAATTTGGTTTTGACAACCTCTTAAGTACATTTATTATTATAGCAAGCATTCTAAATTATGCAATACTTTTTCAACAAAATTATTTAATTTATTGCATAATTTTCGAATTGACGTATATCAAACCTCAATAGTTCTCTATTAAATCTAATATTTCTATTTAATGTATCAAATATTCTTGCTGTATATTATTGTAATTGTTAAAATAAAAATAGTTTTACGAATTTTCTATTAAATTTGTTTTGGGGAGGAATGTTCATATGGTAACAAAGGATTTAATTGCACCAGAGCTTTACAACATCACGGAGGAATTAGAGAAATTCTCCCAAGATAGTGATCGCCAAGCTATAAGATGGTTGGATGCACAACAAAACCGACGTACAATTTCTTATGCCGATCTTATTCAAAAAATGAATCAATACGCGAATGCTTTTACGGAGAGAGGATTACAAAAAGGGGATCGTGTTTTAGTCATTATTCCCCGCCTACCAGAAGCTTATTTTGTTTTCCTTGGCTGTTTAAAAGCAGGTATTGTTCCGATCTCTTGTTCAGAGATGTTACGCGCAAGTGATTTAGAATATCGTATGGAACACTCTTCTGCAACTGCTGTTATTGCCTACGAGGCTTTCACTAGTGAAGTAGATAAAATTACTTCTTCTGTTGCAGCATTGGATAATAAATTAGTAATTGGCAACGCTACGAACAATTGGATTTCTTTAGATGCATTAGCTGAAAAGCAACCTACAAGCTTTACAGCTGTTGCGACAAAACGCGATGATATGGCATTCCTATCTTATACTTCAGGCACAACGGGTAAACCTAAAGGGGTGGTTCACTCTCATGGCTGGGGCTATGCGCATATTCGAACAGCAGCTTCCAAATGGCTTTGTGTACGTGAAGGGGACTTAGTCTGGGCTACTGCAGCACCAGGCTGGCAAAAATGGATTTGGAGTCCATTTTTATCGACAATTATGTTAGGAGCAACGGCTTTTGTCTATCATGGTAGTTTTGAACCTCATACGTATCTTCAACTCCTACAGGACGAAAAAGTCAATGTGCTATGTTGCACCCCGACAGAATATCGTATTATGGCAAAGATTGATAATCTTAAAGATTACAACTTAGCTTCATTAAGAAGTGCTGTTTCTGCAGGTGAGCCATTAAATCGTCCAGTTATTGAAACATTTATGAACAATTTCGGTCTGAAAGTACGAGATGGTTATGGACAAACAGAAAATACATTATTAATAGGTACGCTTGAAAACACAGAGTTACGACCTGGTTCTATGGGTGTTCCTACACCAGGAAATATTGTACGTATTATAGACCATGAAGGTAATGAAGCACCCGTAGGAGAAGTCGGAGACATCGCTGTCCATAAATCATCGCCTGCCTTATTCAAGGAATATTACCGTGAGCCTGAACGCACGCAAGCTGCCTTTAGAGGTGAGTGGTATATTACAGGTGACCAAGCAAAATGTGATGAGGATGGATACTTCTGGTTTGAAGGACGTGGAGATGACATTATTATCTCATCAGGCTACACAATTGGACCATTTGAAGTGGAAGATGCTTTAAACAAACACGAGGCTGTACAAGAATGTGCAGTTGTTGCTGCACCAGATGAAATTAGAGGGCATATAGTAAAAGCGTTTGTAATCTTACGTGAGAGCTTTAGAGGACGTGATGAGGACGAATTAATAAAAGAACTTCAAGAGCATGTTAAAGCGCTAACAGCACCATATAAATACCCTCGTAGTATTGTCTTTTTAGATGAGCTTCCTAAGACCACATCGGGCAAAATTCGTCGTATTGAATTACGTGCGACTACTGTTTAAAAAACAATTTTGGAGACATTTCACGCATTATGGTGAAATGTCTCCATTCTTTTTAAATGAATTTACAGTTTGCCATGTTTAATGGCCTCTCTATAGTCATATTTCACATAATGAAAGAAATTAAAAAAAGCCACTACTGAGTGTATCAGCAGCGACTTTTTGCGCCTAGCGACGTCCTACTCTCACAGGGGGAAGCCCCCAACTACCATCGGCGCTAAAGAGCTTAACTTCCGTGTTCGGTATGGGAACGGGTGTGACCTCTTTGCCATCATCACTAGACAGTATTTAATTGAAAGGTTGTTCTTTCAAAACTGGATAAACGGTTCATTGAATGTTTCAAACTTTTTGGTTAAGTCCTCGATCGATTAGTATTCGTCAGCTCCATGTGTCACCACACTTCCACCTCGAACCTATCTACCTCATCGTCTTTGAGGGATCTTACTTACTTGCGTAATGGGAAATCTCATCTTGAGGGGGGCTTCATGCTTAGATGCTTTCAGCACTTATCCCGTCCACACATAGCTACCCAGCGATGCCTTTGGCAAGACAACTGGTACACCAGCGGTGTGTCCATCCCGGTCCTCTCGTACTAAGGACAGCTCCTCTCAAATTTCCTACGCCCACGACGGATAGGGACCGAACTGTCTCACGACGTTCTGAACCCAGCTCGCGTACCGCTTTAATGGGCGAACAGCCCAACCCTTGGGACCGACTACAGCCCCAGGATGCGATGAGCCGACATCGAGGTGCCAAACCTCCCCGTCGATGTGGACTCTTGGGGGAGATAAGCCTGTTATCCCCGGGGTAGCTTTTATCCGTTGAGCGATGGCCCTTCCATGCGGAACCACCGGATCACTAAGCCCGTCTTTCGACCCTGCTCGACTTGTAGGTCTCGCAGTCAAGCTCCCTTGTGCCTTTACACTCTACGAATGATTTCCAACCATTCTGAGGGAACCTTTGGGCGCCTCCGTTACCTTTTAGGAGGCGACCGCCCCAGTCAAACTGTCCGCCTGACACTGTCTCCTGCCCCGCTAAGGGGCATGGGTTAGAATTTCAATACAACCAGGGTAGTATCCCACCGACGCCTCCTTCGAAGCTGGCGCTCCGAGATCTCTGGCTCCTACCTATCCTGTACAAGTTGTACCAAAATTCAATATCAGGCTACAGTAAAGCTCCACGGGGTCTTTCCGTCCTGTCGCGGGTAACCTGCATCTTCACAGGTACTATAATTTCACCGAGTCTCTCGTTGAGACAGTGCCCAGATCGTTACGCCTTTCGTGCGGGTCGGAACTTACCCGACAAGGAATTTCGCTACCTTAGGACCGTTATAGTTACGGCCGCCGTTTACTGGGGCTTCAATTCGCAGCTTCGCTTGCGCTAACCACTCCTCTTAACCTTCCAGCACCGGGCAGGCGTCAGCCCCTATACGTCACCTTACGGTTTTGCAGAGACCTGTGTTTTTGCTAAACAGTCGCCTGGGCCTATTCACTGCGGCTCTCATGCGCTTGCACGCTCAAGAGCACCCCTTCTCCCGAAGTTACGGGGTCATTTTGCCGAGTTCCTTAACGAGAGTTCTCTCGCACACCTTAGGATTCTCTCCTCGACTACCTGTGTCGGTTTGCGGTACGGGCACCTCTCACCTCGATAGAGGCTTTTCTTGGCAGTGTGAAATCAGGAACTTCGTCCATACGGACTCGCCATCACAGCTCAACGTTACAGTGTGCGGATTTGCCTACACACACGCCTTACTGCTTGGACGCGCACAACCAACGGCGCGCTTACCCTATCCTACTGCGTCCCCCCATTTCTCAAACGGTGAGGAGGTGGTACAGGAATATCAACCTGTTGTCCATCGCCTACGCCTATCGGCCTCGGCTTAGGTCCCGACTAACCCTGAGCGGACGAGCCTTCCTCAGGAAACCTTAGTCATACGGTGGACGGGATTCTCACCCGTCTTTCGCTACTCATACCGGCATTCTCACTTCTAAGCGCTCCACCAGTCCTTCCGGTCTGACTTCAACGCACTTAGAACGCTCTCCTACCACTGACATCGTAGATGTCAATCCACAGCTTCGGTGAATCGTTTAGCCCCGATACATTTTCGGCGCAGCGTCACTCGACCAGTGAGCTATTACGCACTCTTTAAATGATGGCTGCTTCTAAGCCAACATCCTGGTTGTCTGTGCAACGCCACATCCTTTTCCACTTAACGATTACTTTGGGACCTTAGCTGGTGGTCTGGGCTGTTTCCCTTTTGACTACGGATCTTATCACTCGCAGTCTGACTCCCGTGTATAAATATCTGGCATTCGGAGTTTGTCTGAATTCGGTAAACCGGGATGGCCCCCTAGTCCAAACAGTGCTCTACCTCCAGTATTCTCATCACGAGGCTAGCCCTAAAGCTATTTCGGAGAGAACCAGCTATCTCCAAGTTCGATTGGAATTTCTCCGCTACCCACACCTCATCCCCGCACTTTTCAACGTGCGTGGGTTCGGGCCTCCAGTAAGTGTTACCTCACCTTCACCCTGGACATGGGTAGATCACCTGGTTTCGGGTCTACGACCACGTACTAATTCGCCCTATTCAGACTCGCTTTCGCTGCGGCTCCGCCTTCTAAAGCTTAACCTCGCACGTAATCGTAACTCGCCGGTTCATTCTACAAAAGGCACGCTATCACCCATTAACGGGCTCTAACTACTTGTAGGCACACGGTTTCAGGATCTCTTTCACTCCCCTTCCGGGGTGCTTTTCACCTTTCCCTCACGGTACTGGTTCACTATCGGTCACTAGGTAGTATTTAGCCTTGGGAGATGGTCCTCCCGGATTCCGACGGAATTTCACGTGTTCCGCCGTACTCAGGATCCACTCTGGAGGGAACGAACTTTCGACTACAGGGCTTTTACCTGCTCTGGCGGACCTTTCCAAGTCGCTTCATCTAACTCATTCCTTTGTAACTCCGTATAGAGTGTCCTACAACCCCAAGAGGCAAGCCTCTTGGTTTGGGCTCTTCCCGTTTCGCTCGCCGCTACTCAGGGAATCGATTTTTCTTTCTCTTCCTCCAGGTACTTAGATGTTTCAGTTCCCTGGGTCTGCCTTCAAGACGCTATGTATTCACGTCAAGATACTACGCGATTAAACGTAGTGGGTTCCCCCATTCGGAAATCTCCGGATCAAAGCTCACTTACAGCTCCCCGAAGCATATCGGTGTTAGTGCCGTCCTTCTTCGGCTCCTAGTGCCAAGGCATTCGCCGTGCGCCCTTAATAACTTAACCTATCGGCTTCCAATCCACTGCGCATTTCGTTGTCAGCTTCTCTCGTTCAATCAGTCACGTACGTAAGTACGCTCCTTCATTCACTCGTTCGCTTCCTAGAACTGCTTGTGTCTTGAAACCCTATTTCGTTATTAAGCCTATAAAAAACTTAAAAAAATAAATGTGTTTGTTACAATTTCAATGTCGTTTTATCCAGTTTTCAAAGAACAAATTCACTACCTGTTTCTACTTCTTCGCAAATTTGCGACGAAAGCGTAGCGACAGGAGCACAGTTTTGAAGTATTTCATCGTAATGATGAACCTTCAAAACTGAACGCAAAACGTAATCTTACAAACCCAAGGTTTGTATTCCGAAAATATCCTTAGAAAGGAGGTGATCCAGCCGCACCTTCCGATACGGCTACCTTGTTACGACTTCACCCCAATCATCTATCCCACCTTCGGCGGCTGGCTCCAAAAGGTTACCTCACCGACTTCGGGTGTTACAAACTCTCGTGGTGTGACGGGCGGTGTGTACAAGGCCCGGGAACGTATTCACCGCGGCATGCTGATCCGCGATTACTAGCGATTCCGGCTTCATGTAGGCGAGTTGCAGCCTACAATCCGAACTGAGAACGACTTTATCGGATTAGCTCCCTCTCGCGAGTTGGCAACCGTTTGTATCGTCCATTGTAGCACGTGTGTAGCCCAGGTCATAAGGGGCATGATGATTTGACGTCATCCCCACCTTCCTCCGGTTTGTCACCGGCAGTCACCTTAGAGTGCCCAACTAAATGATGGCAACTAAGATCAAGGGTTGCGCTCGTTGCGGGACTTAACCCAACATCTCACGACACGAGCTGACGACAACCATGCACCACCTGTCACCGTTGTCCCCGAAGGGAAAACCATATCTCTACAGTGGTCAACGGGATGTCAAGACCTGGTAAGGTTCTTCGCGTTGCTTCGAATTAAACCACATGCTCCACCGCTTGTGCGGGCCCCCGTCAATTCCTTTGAGTTTCAGTCTTGCGACCGTACTCCCCAGGCGGAGTGCTTAATGCGTTAGCTGCAGCACTAAGGGGCGGAAACCCCCTAACACTTAGCACTCATCGTTTACGGCGTGGACTACCAGGGTATCTAATCCTGTTTGCTCCCCACGCTTTCGCGCCTCAGTGTCAGTTACAGACCAGATAGTCGCCTTCGCCACTGGTGTTCCTCCAAATCTCTACGCATTTCACCGCTACACTTGGAATTCCACTATCCTCTTCTGCACTCAAGTCTCCCAGTTTCCAATGACCCTCCACGGTTGAGCCGTGGGCTTTCACATCAGACTTAAGAAACCACCTGCGCGCGCTTTACGCCCAATAATTCCGGACAACGCTTGCCACCTACGTATTACCGCGGCTGCTGGCACGTAGTTAGCCGTGGCTTTCTAATAAGGTACCGTCAAGGTACAGCCAGTTACTACTGTACTTGTTCTTCCCTTACAACAGAGTTTTACGAACCGAAATCCTTCTTCACTCACGCGGCGTTGCTCCATCAGGCTTTCGCCCATTGTGGAAGATTCCCTACTGCTGCCTCCCGTAGGAGTCTGGGCCGTGTCTCAGTCCCAGTGTGGCCGATCACCCTCTCAGGTCGGCTACGCATCGTTGCCTTGGTGAGCCGTTACCTCACCAACTAGCTAATGCGCCGCGGGCCCATCCTATAGCGACAGCCGAAACCGTCTTTCAGTATTGTCCCATGAGGGACAATAGATTATTCGGTATTAGCCCCGGTTTCCCGGAGTTATCCCAAACTATAGGGTAGGTTGCCCACGTGTTACTCACCCGTCCGCCGCTAACGTCAAAGGAGCAAGCTCCTTCTCTGTTCGCTCGACTTGCATGTATTAGGCACGCCGCCAGCGTTCGTCCTGAGCCAGGATCAAACTCTCCATAAAAGAAATTTGATTAGCTCAAATTGTTTTGCTGGCATCAATTTTGATGTCCAAAATTTTGTTTCGTTCACTAACATAAGATAGCTAATAAAAACTATATTGATTACGTTTTGCTTGTTCAGTTTTCAAGGTTCATTTTGTTTCGTTTGTCGCGTCATCTCTTGGCGACTTATACATAATAACATCGATTAATCATGAAAGTCAACATAAAATCATAAGTTTTTTTAAAGAGGTTATTTTGTCGTTTTAAAAATATAGAAATGGGGTCTTTAATATGATTCGTAAAACGTTGATATCACTGGGTTTAATAGTAATATTATTTGTCTTTATCAAACCGCTAAATTCTACGATGATTTCTGTATTTAATATCGCTAATGCACCAACTGTTGTAACAAAAGGACATTATGGTACTTCTCTTATTGTCGAAATTTCTTTTTCTGATGACGCGTTGTTAGATTGGTTAAAAAACGTAAAAGCACCTTATCCGCTTCTACTTTTAGATGCTGCATGGATTGAACGCTCACCAGAGCATATTAAAGTGATACAAGAGAGGAAACTACCTACAGGATTATTAGGTCCTGAAGATTCAGTAGAAAAACCAATAGATATTTCCTTAATACAAAAGGATGTTGAAACTTATGAAAGATATTTAAAGGCAACACCACTTTGGTTTGCCACAAGAAATCATCAATATTCTCAGGAATTGCAAAAGAGCTTATTTCAAAAACAAGTAAACATTCTGTCGCCATCTCTCATTTGGCAAGGAGAAAAAACGCCTCAATTACAGAAAGGAGATTTCTTATTTACTTCATTGCATCAAGACAGTAATGTTTCTTTTAAAGCATTAAATACTTTATTGCAGCAAAATAAATTTATATCTATTGAAGAAAATATATTCGGTTACTCAGTTCAATCTAAAAAAACCCCATAAAAAAGTAGCCTCATCTATCTTTGAGGCTACTCAATTTTTTATTCATTATGCATTTTTTGCTTGATTAAGGCGAGCTTTTCGACGCTCTTCTAATTTTCGGCGATCTTCGTCAGATTTTGCATTGTATTTTGGTAATACTAATAATTGATATGCATTTACAGCTAGTAATGGGAATAATAATAAGGCAACATATTCGTTAATATTTTCATCACGTCCCATTAATGCGATTGTCCACTCTAAGGTTGTAATAACAATCATAAAAAATAATGCGGACACTAAAACATGTTTTTTTCCAGTCATTTTCACTTTTTGCATGGCTGTTGCTACTGATGCAAAAATTAAAACGATTAAAAGTCCCAAATAGAATACCCAGCTTTGTCCATCTTTAACACCCGGTACAAAACGGAAGAACACAATATCAAAGATGGTAACAGCAATCAATAATAGCTGTACCCAATTCCATAGCGTTAGCGTTCTAAAAATGTTAACACCTACTTGATGCAGTGTTAGATAGGCGAAAAACCCTGCTTGTGCAATAACACTCATTGTAAACCCTAGGAATACCATCCATAAAAGCCCTGCGAAAAATTCACCCCATTGACCATTTGCTACATATGGTTGAAAGAAGCTCCATCGAATAAATAAACTAAAAATTCCGTTGACTACGCCACCAACGAGCATTGCAAAGAAGAAAAACTTTGCCCAATTTCGTATCGTCACAACTCAAAGTCCCCCAATTTCTTCATATATCTGTAATCATTTTAACAATGCATTGTTAAAAAAGCTATTTCTCTTCGCAAGCAATACATAAAGTCATCATAAATGTGAACAATAATTGAAAGAGTCTATCTATAGAAAGGGCTGATGTTACATGCGAAAATTGACTTTATTACTGATTTTAACGCTTTTTCTTGCTGCCTGTTCACAAGATAAAACCTCTACCATGTCTTATGATGAGATAAAAAAAATTATGATTGACTCTCTACAAACAGAGGATGGTAAAAAGGCGTTGCGACAGCTTTTAGAGGAGCCGAGTTTTCGTGAATTATTGATATTAGAACATGACGAAGTAAAAAAGGCGACAGAGGAAACATTGCTTTCAAAAGAAGCAGAGGATTTTTGGAAAAAGACTTTTGAAGATCCAAAATTCAAAGAAACTGTAGCCAAAAGTATGCAAAAGCAACAACAGGATATTATGAAGGAACTCATGAAAGATCCTACTTACCAAAAGGATTTGGAATCATTCTTTGGTCAGCCTGATATGCAAAAGCAAATGGAGACGATTTTAAAATCCTCTACTTTGCGCAAGCAAATGGAGGAAGTCGTAAAGGAAACGATTGAAAGTCCACTAATGCAGGCGAAATGGCTGGAGCTTATCAAAAAAAGTGGTGAGAGTACTTCATCTGAGAGCGGCAACAAAAAAGAGGCTAGCGCTGACGGTGGCGGCAGCTCAGATAAAGAAAAAAAGCAGAGCGGCCAATAACTTCACAAAACAAATAAGATTTCCTCAGCAATTTGAGGAAATCTTTTTTGTTTATTTATTTAATTTTTGAATGATTTTCGTCGCAATATTGATATACGTTTGTCCTGTTGGATGCTTTTCTGCATACACGGAAGGCGCAAATTCCTCATCCGTCCAATCTGGCTGACCAAGTGGAATTTGTCCAAGTAGCTCTGTACGTAGCTCTTCTGTTAATTTTGCACCGCCACCTTGACCAAATACAAATTCACGTTCCCCTGATTTCGACTCAAACCATGCCATATTTTCAATAACACCTAGAATTTCATGGTCAGTTTGTAGAGCCATTGCCCCTGCACGAGCGGCAACAAATGCTGCTGTTGGGTGAGGCGTAGTTACAACAATTTCTTTTGAAGAAGGTAACATTTGATGAATGTCTAAAGCTACATCACCTGTTCCTGGTGGTAAGTCTAATAGAAGATAGTCCAGCTCGCCCCATTCTACATCGCGGAAGAATTGATCTAATACTTTCCCTAGCATTGGTCCACGCCAAACGATTGGTGCATTATTTTCAACGAAGAATCCCATTGAGATCACTTTTACACCAAAACGGTCAACTGGGAAAATACGATTGTCTACTACCTTTGGCATATCTGTAACACCCATCATGTCAGGTACACTGAATCCATAAATATCAGCATCAATTAAACCTACTTTTTTTCCTAGACGGGCTAGCGCTACCGCTAAGTTAACAGATACTGTAGATTTCCCTACGCCACCTTTCCCGGAAGCAATTGAAATCACTTGTACTGTACTTAGTGGTGATAAAATATCTTGCGCTTCAGCTTCTGTTGCTGTGCCACGGAAACTTTGTAATTTTTCTGCTGATAATTCTTCAAAGCGAATACCAACCGTGTTAGCTCCCGCTTCTTTTAATACATCTACAATCTTCATTTGAAGTTGCATTTGCTCCGGTGTATTTGTTTTAGCAATCGCAATTTTTACACTGACATGGTTTTTTTCTTCTTTAATTGCCACATTTGTAATACCGTCAGTTTCTGCTAATGATTTATGTAAAAATGGATCTTGTAGTTGTCCCAGTATTTCTCGCACTTGTTGTTCTGTTATCACGACGAACACTCCCCTTATTTTCTGTCAATGTTAGTATATCATAATGCTTTGATTTACATAGTAGCTGTTGCTCTATTCAATTTTCCCAAGTAAGTAGTCTTCAATACCTTCAACGATAGCATCCGCCATTTTTTCTTGATATTTTTTATCGACTAATAGCGCACGTTCCTCATCATTACTGATAAATCCAGTCTCGACTAATGCGGCAGGTACTTCCGCTTTTTTCAGCAAGTAGATTTGTTTAATTGCTAACGCTTCCCGATCGGTATTTTGTAATTTCGTACGAATCGATTGCTGAATGCTATTGGCTAGCAATTCCCCATCAGCATGTCCGTCTTTATGATAAAACACCTGTGCTCCACGCCATTTTGTCTCTGGAATTGCATTGGCATGAATCGTAATAAAAATATTCGGCTGTTCTTTTGCAACAATATCCTTCCTTAAAAAGATATCTTGCTTTTTGCGTTCCCTTAGTGTGCCAAATTTTTCTGATGGCGCGTGTTCATCAATAACATCTCCATCCTGTGTACGCGTCATCACGACTGTTGCGCCCTTCTTCTTTAATTGCTTCTCCACGTGCTGAGCAATTGCAAGTGTAATGTCCTTTTCAATTACTTCGCCCTTTGAAGCACCTCCATCCTGACCACCATGTCCCGCATCAATGACAATTTTCGTGCCACCAAGTGGGTCAGGTAAGAAGAAGTTGCGGTCCGAAGCATTCGTTTCATATGCCACGACCACTATACTCATTAGCATAATTACTCCTAGTGCAAGCCAGCGCTTCACCCATATCCACCACCCTTTAGTTATAGTGTACGAAGTTCGTGTTGGAACTATGCTAGAAAGTAAACAAAAAACTCCCAAACAATTGGCTTGAGAGTTTGAAAATTTTTATTTAATTAATGAAGGCCTCTAATGTACTTCTTGCATTACAGCGTACAATCGCATCTTCCTATAGACAATTAACTTTCATCTTCCCATTTCAGCTTATTTTCTGGAGCAATTAAATCTTTAAAAACCTTGCCCTCAAAAACTAAACGATTCGCTTCTATAAAGAAATAATCTTTATTGTTGATGTGGAAGCTAAAATTTGTAGTAGATGAAATTTCTTCAATGCCTTTTAATTCAGAATCTAAACTTTCGATTGTAATTTTGTCAAAGCCATCTGGATGATAACTGATTCCTGTTAGCAATAACTCATCTCCATAATCGTAGTCATTTAAACGGAATCCCTCTATATCTTCAAGCTGACACATGTATAGGGAAAGTACTTGTTCAAAGAAAACAACCTTTTTCAACACTTCTTGTTTGTATTTTTTAGCGACAACTAATTTAACGGTTTCTCCAAAATAACCGATATCGACATTCGTCACCACACCGAACGCTGTTTCTTCCGATAGTAGTGTTTGAATTTCCTCCATTATTTTTTCATGTTCCATAATATCTCCTTCATTTAAAAGAATTCACGTTTTTTAAGGAACTAACAAATTATTAAACACTTTATTATTGATGACTAAACGATTCGCTTCCAAAAAGAAATAATCTTTATTGTTTACTTGAAAATATAAATTAGTATTTGAAGTAATTTCTTTGTTACCTTTAAATTTTGCACTTATGGTCTCCGCTTTAATTTTACCGAAGCCATAGGGGTGGTAGCTGATTTCTGATAATAATGCATCGGCTGTATCATTTAGCTCGTTTAAACGAAAGTCTTCTGCATCCTCAGACTTACACACGTACAAAGAAAGTACTTGCTCAAATAATAGTATTGTCTTTTTAATACGTTTTCTGCTTGTACTAAGCACATCTAATCTGACAGTTTCCTTTAAATAATCGATTTGAATATCAAAAAGTGCTCCAAACTCAGCTTCTGTAAATAAAAGTGATTCTATTTCTTTGAATATTTTTTCACTAACCATAGTGTCTCCCTACTTTATAATCCTTTTTATGACATAAAAAATAATGAAGCATGCGAGCAAATACTTTGTAGCAATCTTTCTCTTCTGCATAGTCATAGGAAACTTCCACATCCTTTCCCGTGTTAATTCTATTTCAAAAAACACCTGCCAAGTATTTCACTAAAAGCCTCTGCTCGACATCACAGGCTTTCTGTCTACTTTACAATTTCCGAAAGCCCTACTTTTCGATCTTCCATCATTGAAAGTGTACAAGCATCCGCTGTTGCAATGGCTTCTAAAGCGGCTTGTCCGTTTAAAAGTTTTTGAAACTCCTCGCTTACTTCCGCTCCTTGTAGCACTTGATGTAAGTACTTCATTTCTTTGTCTATTACAGAAGAAAGCCATAAAGGCGTTCTTTTCCCTGGTTTCCCATATTGGATAGCACCATCCATTTCGGAACTATTATAAATTCTTGTCCGATCGTCATCTTCTTCTTGTGTTTCATGGATAAGAAAATGCTTCTCTTTGCCATCCACCTTTAACGTTCCTTTTACATTGTACATATCCAATTTTATGTATCCCTTTGTTCCTTGGATTAAAACATAATGTTCGCCATATCGAAATGCTGAACCCCATTCTAGTAGCGCAAACTTTTTATTCTCAAATTCTAAATTGACAAAAATCATATCATCTTCATTTCCAAAATGCTCACCTCTATGAGCAACGTTTCCGCCAATCATTGTTGCTTTTTGAGGGAGCCCCCCCATAATAAATTGAATACAATCTAATTCGTGAATATGATGATATAAATGCCCACCTGATTTCTCTCTTATTTTTTTCCAAGACACTTCCGGCTGCTTTTCTTCCCAACCATTTCTTGCCGCATGACAAAACAAAATATCCCCGATTTCTCCACCATTGATTAGTTTCTTTGCATACTGCACACCATTGAAGAAATTCATAATATGACCAGCAAAAAATATCACGTTATTCTTTTTACAAGCTTCTACCATGTCTTTACAATCTTCATAGCATAAAGCGATAGGTTTTTCACAAAATACATGTTTGCCATTTTCAGCAGCCTTCACAACCGGCTCCTTATGCAAATAATTTGGCGAAGCTACAACAACACAATCCACATCTTCTCTTGTTACTAAGTCATCCAAGGAGGTTGAAACCTCTGCCTTTAACTCTACACTTACCTCTTTAGCATTCTCAGGATCATAAATGGCAACAATGTTAGCATCCTTGTTTTTTAGAATGGACCTTCCTAATTCCGCACCAAAGTATCCAGTACCCACTATTGCATAATTCACCACGAGTATTCCCTCCTAATTATTATTGATATATATCTTCCAATGTTAATATTTCAAACTTTAAAACGTTCTTTAAATGCAGCTCATTGCGCGACCAAGAATCATATTTCTCATATCCCATTATCTGTCTGATAAACTAATTTAGCAGGATTTGAACTATCTTTCGCATATACTGGAGCACTTCCTAAAGTACTAAAAACGAAAAATAATACGATAATCATTATTTTAAATGTTCCGACTTTAAACATTAAAATAACACCTCCATCTAATTATTTAACGGCACCTTCCGAAAGCCCACTTGCAATTTTATTTTGAATAAAAATGAAAAAGATAATCGATGGCAACACAACGATGACAGAAGCTGCCATCATATCTCCCCAATCCAAAATTTCCGAACCGTTTAATGATCTTAAAGCAACTGCAACGGTCATTTTGCTAGTATCATTAATTAAGATTAAGGCATACAAAAATTCATTCCATGCATTGATAAACGTATAAATGGCCGTAGCAACAATCCCAGGAGCTACGATAGGTAACACAACTCTAAAAAATATAGTAAATTTATTTGCTCCGTCAATCTGGGCAGACTCTTCTATGCCAATGGGTACTGTTTGAAAAAACCCAACTAATAGCCATACCGCATACGGGACACTAAATGATAGATAAACGATAATTAAACCAATTAGACTATTACTTAGACCAATGGTTGCCATTACTAAAGAGTATGGAATGGCTAATAATATAGGTGGGAATATATAGGTAGTGATTAATAATTTCGACATAATCGAACCCAATTTCGGAAAAAATCTCACTATTCCATACGCTGCGGTTGAGGAAATAATAATAGCAATGACCGTTGTACTTAAAGAGATTAACACACTATTTTTGATATTATCTATAAAATGTAAATCTCTAATTACGTGGATAAAATACTCTAATGTAAAGTCCTTTGGAAAAAATCTTGTTGGGAATTGCGTTAACTCACCTTTGCCTTTAACCGAGGAGAGGAAAATCCATACTAAAGGGAATACGGCAAGAATAGTAGCTATTATTAGCAAAGCATGAGACAGAAACGAACTTACAATTGTTTTTTTATTTTTAACCATTTTATTTCGACTCCTTTTCCCATTTCCTAATAATATAGAAATAAAGTAAACAAATTGTTAAAAGGAATAAAAATAGCAATACCGTTACTGCAGAGGAACGTCCTAATAGCTGTGTTCCCCAACCAAGGTTATAGGCAAAGATAGGGAGTGTCGTTGTGGCATTTGAAGGTCCCCCTCCTGTTAGTAAGTACACAATATCGAAGTTGTTAAAAATCCATATTGTTCTTAATACGACTAATAAGCCAATGACTACCCGAATATGGGGTAACGTGATAAACCTAAATACTTGCCAAGAGGAAGCACCATCAATTCTAGCCGCTTCAAATTGTTCTTGAGGAACGGTTTGTAATGCCGATAATACATTCACCATGATTAAAGGTGCACCAAACCAAATATTGATTCCTACTAAACAAACAAACGCCCACGTACTATCAGTAAAAAATGCAGGTGGATTATTCATCAATCCTAATTTGACGATTAAATTTGGCAAATAACCGTACACTCCGTTTAATATCCATTGCCATGAAAAGGCGATAACTATCGTTGGAAATGCCCAAGGTATAATAAGCAGTGTTCGATATAACCATTTAAATCGCTTTATTCTATGTATAGCTAGAGCTAAAATAAAGCCAACTAAAACTTGACCGACTAAAGAAAAGAAAGTCCATTTTAATGAATTAAAAAATGAGTTCCAAAAATCTGGGTCAGCTAATACTTTTCTATAATTCTCAAGACCGACAAATTGATAGTTCGATGATAATAAATTTTTCGTTGTAAAGCTGAAATAAATACTAGATAAAAATGGGTAGACAAATAGTAAACCGACAATTATTATTGCTGGCATTACAAATAGCCAGCGGGCGTAATCAAATTTCTTTATTAGCATATTGACTCCTTTCTTTTAAAGCAAAAAGTGAAACGCCTTTTTACTTTTGCGTGACTACTATGTCCAACGAACATTCAACTCCATTTTTCTTTCCAACATGTCTATTGAAAATCGGCAGACGATTGTGAGCAAGCAGAGCCGCATTCTTGCTAACTTAGCCGCAGATTTTTCTTTCCTTGCTTGTCCCACTTGAGTCGTCGCCTACTTATACTTTCTTCTAATTCACAGCTACTGTTTCGAATAGATCATTGAGCTTCATTTCCGCTTTTTTCGCTGCTTCCATCGGATCTGTGCCATTTGAAATAATATCTTGGAACATTTCTTCAATAATATGTCTGTTCGTCATAATACCCGCTTGAACACTTGGACCATTCTCATAGCCAATAGCTGTTCCTTCTTTTACAGCTTTAGTAATTACCTCTTCAGCATGTTCAAATTGCTTTCTTATTTCATTCTCCTTATAAGCAGGATTATCTGTAACATTATCAATCGTTGGTAACATGCCGACAGGTGTTGCATCTAAAAACTCAAGATAGTTGCCCTCTTCAAATAGCTTTTCTAAAAATGCCTTCGCGACATCAGCGTGCTTTGAGTTTTTCCAAATAACCAAAGGTACGTTGGATGTTTCAATCCCATAATCAGGATCAGCTTCATTTACTTTTGGAATAGGGTACGCATCAATAGAATTTAACAATTGTGGGCTATTAGCTTGAACGCCACCAATATGGAAACCTGAGTTGAAATCAAATGCTGTTTTTCCTTGGTAAAATAACGTAGCTTGTTGTAAAACATTGAAGTTTAAGGAGTCTTTCGGGGATATTTCTTCATACATTTTAATCCAGTATTTAATACCGTCCTGTGCAATCTTACTTGTTAAATCAGCTTTATAATCTTTCGTTAGTAAGCTTCCGCCAGCACTTCTTACATAAAAGTTGAGGAATCTTGTCGCCATAAAATCATTCGTCCCCATCGGAACAGATACTCCATAAACTCCGTCTTCCTTCATTTTCTTACTTGCTTCATATAATTGATCCCAAGTTTTGGGCACTTCTAAATTATATTTTTCCAATAAGTCAGTTCTAACCCACATTACTTGTGCATGTGAGTACAGTGGTATTGAAAAGTAGTTGTCTTGCACTTTTGCTTCATCTAATGCATTGCTATTGAATTTTTCTTTACCTATTGTGTCAATCGTATCGTTGAGCGGGATTAATGCATCTGAATTTACCATCTCTATAACTTGATTAGGTAGGGCTGTGCTTATGTCCGGTACATTTCCTGAGTTTAAACCTGTTGTCCATTTTGTATAAAAATCATTCCATGAAAATGTTTCAATTTTTATGTTTACTTTTGGATGATCCTTCATAAATTGATCTGCTGTTTTTTGTATGCTTTCTAGTCTAGGTCCTTGTGTAAATGAATGCCACATCACAATATCTCCTGATAATTCTTCGGAGGATTCTACCGATGCTTCTTCAGAGGATTCTGTCGCTTCACTTTCACTTTTAGATTTACAGCCCGCTGCTATAATAATTGAAATAAGTAGTATTGAGCAGAATAATATTTTTTTCATTTTGCTTAACCTCACTTTTTCGTAGTATTATTTAAAACGATTAAAACGCTTTCATCAACAATTGTTTTCACACCATATGCCCATAAATTTACGGATGAAAAATGCCCAAGCCAAAGTTCCAGACAAATTAAGATACATTTTTATGTTCGTTGATTGTTTAAACTTTTGTGTATAGCAGCTCCTCTTTCTAACTCCATCTTCATCTCAATAAAACTTTTACAGCCTACCTTTTTACAAAAGCGAGTTATAGTTGCAGGTGAAGTATTCAATTCTTTTGCCAATACAGTTATATTTTCATTCTGTATGCTTGTTCTCTGAATGATGTAACTCGCAATAACTTGTTCTTTTTCCGTAAAGGAATGAAATTGATCTCGCATTCTATCCAAAAGATTCATATGTATACACCCCCTATCTAAACATTCATTACATAAAAGTGCTTTCAAAATTAAAATAATATAAAAAGAAATAATTTTCAATAATTAGAATTGTATGAAAAAAATTTTCATTAATACATTTTGAATATATTTCAGATAATAGTTGTTTGTCTCAACGCTATTACAAGTAATGTAAACACCAAAAACCACCCCTCAAACACTAAAAAAGTTTTGAAAGATGGTTTTTGTACTTTTATATATTAGTCCGATTTTTTATCTTTAAATTTATTGCGTAAAAATAAAGCAATGAGGAAACAAATGAAGTAGCCTGTATATCTAAACTGTTTTGATGTAGCAAAAATTTCAGTAGTTAAGAAATTAAAAATAACAAAGCATACTAGTAAACACTTTGCAGCAACGTCTCGCTTCTTTTCCATATTCATAAGAATGTTTCCACATCCTTGTCTATTTGTTTATTCATGAAAAATGTAAATGCAGAAATAAACGTAATCCAAACAGAGGGTCAACACGTAGATTTTAACGATGTGTTCTAAATTTTAAATAAGTTATTCGGATTTTTTATATTTCAATTTATAACGTAAAAATGCTGCGATGAGGACTCCAATGATGGGTACGGAATAATTAACCAGCCTTGAAAAAGTAAATATTTCTTTTAAGATAATGAAAACGATAAAGTAGGCGAGAATAAACTTAAAAGCAAGGTCTTGCTTTTTTTCCATATTCATAAGAACATTTTCACATCCTTTGTCTATGTAATTTTTAAATCCCTAAATGCTTAGCATCTACTATTCTTTTTTTAGATTTTACTAAAGGTAGCTAATATTTTTCAATATTTCTAATAATTCAATTTTCTAAACAATTTTCTAAACACAAAAAACCCTCCCCCACAAAAGTGGGAAAGGGTTTTGAAAACGTATAGAATCGGTTGATTAACGTTTTGAGAACTGAGGTGCACGACGAGCGCCGCGTAGACCTGGTTTTTTACGTTCTTTCATGCGTGAATCACGAGTAAGTAATCCAGCTGATTTAAGTGCAGCACGGAAATCTGGGTCTACTTGAAGTAGAGCACGAGCGATACCATGACGTACAGCTCCAGCTTGACCAGTGTATCCACCACCGTTAACGTTTACGTGGATATCATAGCTTCCTGTAGTTTCAGTAGCTACTAATGGTTGTTTAATTACTTCACGTAATGCAGCGAATGGTACGTATTCTTCGATTTCACGTTTGTTGATAACAATTTTACCTGTACCTGGTACTAAACGTACGCGAGCTACAGAGCTTTTACGGCGACCAGTGCCGATGTATTGAACTTGTGCCAAAGTAATATCCTCCTCTTAATTTATATTATCCGCGAAGCTCATATGCTTCTGGTTTTTGTGCAGCATGTGGGTGCTCAGTTCCAGTGTAAACGTTAAGTTTACCGAACATTTTACGACCTAAAGAGTTTTTAGGAAGCATCCCTTTTACAGCTAATTCGATCATACGTGTTGGGTACTTTTCTAACATTTCGCCAGCAGTACGAGTTTTTAAACCACCCGCAAATTGAGTGTGGTGACGGTAAAGTTTACCCTCTAATTTGTTACCAGTTAAATGGATTTTGTCAGCGTTGATGATGATTACGTGATCACCTGTGTCAACGTTTGGTGTGAATGTTGGTTTATGTTTACCACGTAAGATTGCAGCTACTTCAGAAGCTAAACGTCCAAGAGTTTGGCCTTCTGCATCAACTACTAACCATTTACGGTCTACTTCGTGACCTTTAGCCATGAATGTTGTACGCATGTATATATCCTCCTAATCGATTCGATTACCGTTATTTTTCATTAGTCTACACTATAAGTTTCGGGGCTTATTTGTGGTGGTAATGAAAATACCATCTGTTATCATATAATGAATGACTTTTAAAGTCAAGTAATTTCATTAAACACCTGGTGAAGTTGTACAGGGTAACGTTTGGCATTTACATTGTCCCTTTCCACCTAATATTTTTTCTCTTTAAAGCGAATTGCCGCTTCTCTAAAACATACCATATTCTATTAAACAATCGACCTTAATAAAACACTTTTTCAAGGTATAAACCTTGTGGTGGCGCCGTTTTGCCAGCCTTATCGCGATTCATTGAAGCAACGACTAGCTCGACATTTTGCACTTCTCGACGTCCTATGCCCACTTCCCATAAAGTTCCGGCAATTATGCGTACCATATTGTATAAGAAGCCACTACCTTCAATCACCATATGTAGCTCTTCACCATGCCATTCAAAATCGAGCTTATGAACAGTTCGCACTTTATCTTGGACACTTGTATTCGCTGCACAGAAGCATGAGAAATCATGTGTCCCGATAATCGCCTTAGCCGCCTCCTGCATCGCTGTAACGTCTGGTTTAACCCCATTGGTCTCTACTGTGTAATATCGACGAAACGGGCTTTGTACAGGCTCACACGACCATATATAGCGATAGCGTTTTCCTGTTACACTATAACGCGCATGAAAGTCAGCTGCCACTTCCTCAATGGATAAGACACGAATATCTCTAGGAAGCTGTACATTTAACGCCTTCATGTATTTTTCTACCGGTATTGTAAGCGGCGTATCAAAATGCAGTGTTTGTCCAGTTGCATGTACTCTTGCATCCGTGCGACCACTTGCTGTTACTTTGACCTTGTTACCTTTATGCATAACGGCAAGTACACGCTCTACTTCAGCTTGTACTGTACGCTCTCCTGGTTGCACTTGATAACCAGAAAATTGCGTTCCATCATAACTAATAATTGCTTTTAATCGTCGCATCAAGCTACTCCTTTAACTTCTATAGAAAAATAATAAAACCGCCATTGCCGCGAGTAATGCAAGCGCAAATGTATCGCCCATATCCCATTTGAGCTGTCGATAACGCGTACGGCCCTCGCCACCTCGATATCCTCGTACCTCCATCGCGGTTGCTAAGTCCTCTGCACGTTTAAAGGCACTTACAAAGAGCGGTACTAACAATGGAACAACGGCTTTAATTCGGTCTTTTATTGGGCCGGAAGATAAATCCGAACCACGCGCCATTTGCGCCTTCATAATTTTATCTGTCTCATCCATCAACGTTGGAATAAAGCGCAGTGAAATGGACATCATTAATGCTAGCTCGTGGACAGGAACCTTGATTTTTTTCAATGGATTGAGCAATACTTCAATCCCATCTGTAATGGAAATTGGTGATGTTGTCAGCGTTAAAATGGATGTCATAAACACTAGTACAAGGAAACGTGTGGAAATATAAATCCCTTGGCGAACACCGCCCTCATAGATGGAGATAAACTTCCAATGAAATAGTAGGTCGCCTTCCTTGGTCATAAAAATATGCAGTAAAAATGTAAACGCCATTAAAAACAGCACCGGCTTTAGTCCATTTATTAAAAAATACAAGCGTATACGCGATACTAAAACAATGAATAACGTAAAAGCTAAGAGCATTGCATATGTTATCGTATTATTCGCTAAAAATACGATAATGATAAATGCAAATACGAAAACGAGTTTCGAACGTGGGTCAAGCTTATGAACAGGAGAATCTCCTGGCAGGAAGCGCCCGAATATCATTTTCTCCATCATGACTCTGCACGCTCCTCTCTCAATAATCGAGCCATTTCAATCGCTAGCTCCTCTTCAGTTAAACAGACCTTTGCCAAAGATGTATTAATCATCTTTTCAACTTTTTGTTGAAAGCGCACAATCCGAGGCGGCTCTAAACGAAATTGTTTCAATGTCTCAATATCCTTAAAAATCTCTCGCGGTGTTCCACTCAGTACATTTTTGCCCTCATGCATAATGATAAGATTGTCCGCATAACGAGCTGCATCTTCCATACTGTGTGTCACAAGAATTGTTGTTAAATTACGCTCTTGATGTAATGTATAAAACATATCCATAATTTCCTTTTGACCACGGGGGTCTAGCCCAGCTGTTGGTTCATCTAAAACAATAACTTCTGGCTCCATTGCTAAAACACCCGCTATGGCCACACGTCGCATTTGTCCGCCAGATAAATCAAATGGTGACTTTTCCAGCACATTTTCAGGTAAGCCAACTAGACGGACAAGTTCTCTAGCACGCGCCTCAGCCTCTGTTGCAGATACACCAAAGTTCATTGGCCCGAACATAATATCCTTTAATACCGTTTCTTCAAACAACTGATGCTCTGGAAATTGAAATACAATACCCACACGTTGGCGAACTGCTTTTAAATCCTTTGCTTTTTTACCTGCCTCCACTATGCGATCGCCTAATTGCACAATGCCCGTTGTTGGCTTTAACAGTGCATTAAAATGTTGAAGAATGGTCGATTTACCGGAACCCGTATGTCCAATAATTGCTTGGTACGTATGGGATGGAATTTCAAAATTGACATCGAATAATGCCCGTTTTTCAAAAGGTGTGCCTTGAGAATAAGCATAGCTTACTTGTTGAAGTTTGATGTCCATAAATCATTCACCAACTCTTCTTCTGTCATATGTTGTCCCATTAACGAAACACCTTCCTTTTGCAATAGCTTTGATAACTTCATGGCAAATGGTAAATCAAGCCCTAGCTCCGTTAACTTGTCCCCCAGTGAAAAAATTTCAGCAGGTGATCCTTCCGCAAACTTCTTACCATCGTTCATAAATAGTATACGATCAGCCAACATGGCTTCCTCTAAATCATGGGTAATCGATATCACCGTTAGCCCTGTTTCTGCACGTAATGTTTGGACAGTTTGTAATACTTCAACACGGCCTTGTGGGTCTAACATAGATGTGGCTTCATCTAAAATAAGCAACTTTGGCTTCAGTGCTAATGCCCCTGCAATTGCAACACGTTGCTTCTGTCCACCCGATAAATGATGTGGCTCATGATCCACAAAGTTACTCATCTTCACTTGTTCCAACGCGGCATGTACACGTTTTACCATTTCTTCAAATGGTATGCCGTTATTTTCAAGCGCAAAGGCAACATCATCTTGTACGGTTGCCCCTACAAATTGATTGTCTGGATTTTGAAACACCATGCCCATTTGTGAGCGGCATTCCCATAAGTTATCTTCATTTAGTACTTCACGTAATATACGAACGTCTCCTTGTTGCGGGAATAATAAACCATTCATTAATTTGGCGATCGTAGATTTCCCAGAACCATTATGACCAACGATGGCAATCCACTCACCTTCTTGGACGGCAAAGCTTACATTTTCAACAGCATTTCGCAGCTCTTGTTCAGGTGTATATGAAAACGTCACATTATTTAACGATAAAATTTCGGGCATTTCTAGAACTCCTCTCTACATGCTCAGCTATACTAACTAACTTACACTTTTTTATGTATGAATTCTACTACAATCAATATGTCGGTATAAGAAAAGTGCCTACGCGCTTATTCTTTTATATTAAAAAAAGCACCATCAATTGGCGCTGTTTCGTTGTTCATTAAAATAATAAAAAAGCGCGCACCTCATTCGATAGAAATGCGCTAGTCGTTACATTTACAAGAAACACGGGTGCTCAAGCCCTTGCCTCTTTTGAATGAGGTGCGGAGAGCTAAACGAGACGCCACACAACAGTGTCCGCTCATCATAACGCTCAGCTTAATTATTTGTCGTATAAATCGTTTATAAAGAAAGAGGGTGGTGGTTCCACCCTCTTCACCACTTGTTTTCTCTTATGATTAAACTAATTCAATCACAACAACAGGTGCACCGTCACCACGACGAGGACCTACTTTAAGAATACGAGTGTAACCACCTTGACGTTCTGCGTAACGTGGTGCAACATCATCAAATAGCTTTTGTAGCGCAAATGAAGTTGTTTCGTTACCTTCTTCGTCAGTAGTTGTTACTAGTTCACGACGGATGAATGCAGCAGCTTGACGGCGTGCATGTAAATCTCCGCGTTTACCTAAAGTAATCATTTTTTCAACAGCTTTACGTACTTCTTTAGCGCGAGCCTCAGTAGTTTCGATACGCTCGTTGATGATTAAATCAGTAGCTAAGTCACGTAACATCGCTTTACGTTGAGAACTTGTACGACCAAGTTTTCTGTAACCCATGGATGTTTCCCTCCTTTATAAAAAATATCTGATCTTATAAGTTTTGTTTAAATCGCTTAGTCTTCTTTGCGTAACCCTAAACCAAGCTCTTCTAACTTCGCTTTTACCTCTTCTAATGACTTACGTCCAAGGTTACGAACTTTCATCATATCGTCTTCTGACTTATTCGCAAGTTCTAGTACTGTATTAATACCAGCGCGTTTTAAGCAGTTGTAAGAACGAACAGAAAGATCAAGTTCTTCGATAGTCATCTCTAAAACTTTTTCTTTTTGATCTTCTTCTTTTTCGACCATGATTTCAGCAGTTTGAGCCTCATCTGTCATGCCAACGAAGATGTTTAGATGCTCGGTTAAAATTTTTGCTCCGAGCGAAATCGCCTCTTTCGGACCGATGCTACCATCTGTCCACACATCAAGAGAAAGTTTGTCGTAGTCAGAAGACTGACCTACACGAGTATTTTCCACTTGGAAATTGACGCGTGATACTGGAGTGTAAATAGAGTCGATCGGGATCACGCCGATAGGAAGATCCTCACGTTTGTTTTGATCAGCAGGAGTGTAACCACGGCCGCGTTGAGCGTACATACGCATACGTAAATGACCGTTTTTAGCGATTGTTGCAATATATAGATCTGGGTTTAAAATTTCTACGTCACTGTCATGTGTAATGTCAGCAGCCGTAACTGTTCCATCGCCCTTTACATCAATCTCAATAACTTTTTCTTCGTCAGAGTAGATTTTAAGAGCAAGCTTTTTCACGTTCAAAATAATTGAAGCTACATCTTCCACAACGCCTTCTACAGTTGAGAATTCGTGAAGAACGCCATCAATTTGGATTGAAGTGACAGCAGCTCCTGGTAATGAAGACAGAAGGATACGACGTAAAGAATTACCCAAAGTGTTTCCATATCCGCGTTCAAGCGGTTCTACAACAAACTTTCCATATTTGGAATCTTCGCTGATCTCCACCGTTTCAATCTTTGGTTTTTCAATTTCGATCATTTCATTTACCCTCCTTCAAAACATCGAATGTATAGGTTCTTTCCATCATAGATTCGATCGTCATTGACGTATCGTTTATTATCTGCACAAGACAGTCTGTACAAAAAATGATGTTCTCATACACTATGAGAAGCACCCATTACACGCGACGACGTTTTGGCGGACGGCAACCATTGTGAGGAACTGGAGTAACGTCTTTAATAGCAGTTACTTCTAAACCAGCAGCTTGAAGTGCACGAATTGCAGCTTCACGACCAGCACCAGGACCTTTAACAGTTACTTCCAACGTTTTCAGACCATGTTCAAGGGATGTTTTAGCAGCAGTTTCTGCAGCCATTTGAGCAGCGAATGGTGTAGATTTACGTGAACCACGGAAACCAAGAGCACCAGCACTTGACCAAGATACAGCGTTACCTTGCATATCTGTAATCGTTACAATTGTATTGTTAAATGTAGAACGAATGTGTGCAATACCAGATTCGATATTCTTTTTCACACGACGTTTACGAGTTTGTTGTTTACGAGCCATGTTAAGAAGGAACCTCCTTTACGTATTATTTTTTCTTGTTCGCAACTGTTTTACGAGGACCTTTACGCGTACGCGCATTGTTCTTCGTATTTTGACCACGAACAGGTAAACCACGACGGTGACGGATACCACGGAATGAACCGATTTCCATCAGACGTTTAATGTTTAATGAAGTTTCGCGACGTAAGTCACCTTCAAGTTTGTAAGAATCTAATTGTTCACGGATTAGGTTTAACTGATCTTCAGTTAAGTCGCGTACGCGTGTATCTTCTGAAATACCTGCGCCAGCTAATACTTTCTGAGCTGTAGTTTTACCAATACCGTAAATGTAAGTTAATGAAATTACCACGCGTTTGTCGCGAGGAATGTCAACACCAGCAATACGTGCCATGTACGTTGTGCACCTCCTTTAGAATCAACCTTGTTTTTGTTTGTGTTTAGGATTTTCACAGATTACCATTACTTTACCGCGTCGGCGAATTACTTTACATTTTTCGCAGATCGGTTTCACAGATGGTCTCACTTTCATCTAACCTAACCTCCTTAGTAGTCCGGAGCGCAAAAGATTATTTAAAACGGTATGTGATACGACCGCGAGTTAAATCATAAGGAGATAACTCGATAGTAACCTTATCTCCAGGTAGAATACGGATAAAGTGCATACGAATCTTACCAGAAACGTGTGCCAAAATCACATGTCCATTTTCTAATTCTACCTTAAACATCGCGTTTGGCAAAGTCTCAACAACTGTCCCTTCGACTTCAATTACATCATCTTTCGCCATCTACTCTGTCTCTCCTCTCTATATGCAAATTAAAGTTCTCATCGTTACATCAAACGGATATCTGCTGCAACTATAGAAGCAACCTCGTTTCAACATATGTTTGGATTGTATGAGAGATGTTTGAAAGACGCTCGTCTGGTTTCGCTTCACACAATCCACGGAATATACAGGACCAGTATGGGCACTGAATCTCCCATGTTTACACGAATACCGGAAATGTCTTTGATGAGATATTCATACCCGTTACACAGATGCTTCCACGAAACCCATTATACTCTCTCAAAAGTCATGTTGCACTTTTTAAAAGAAATATATACCGGGCACAATATGCTTTTGCAACTCTCAAAAAAATTATGTTTCGGTGTTGCTCCCGCATGCCTCCCGCGGAAGCAGTATTCTGCGCCCGGAGCCGGGTATCAGCTGCGGCTGCCCTGTAAAAGAGCATCAAGATCAGCAAACACTTTTTTAATATCTTGCTGTCCATCAATATTTGTTAACACACCTTTTGCTTCATAGAAGTCCAATAAAGGTTGTGCTTGATTCATATTTACTTCCAGACGGTTTGCAACCGTTTCAGGATTATCATCCGCACGTGTGTATAATTCGCCGCCATCTTTATCACATTTACCTTCCACAGCAGGTGGATTGAAAATTAAATGATAAGATGTGCCACAAGTTTTACAAATACGACGACCTGATAAACGAGCAATTAGCTCATCTTTTTCAACTTGAATGTTTAACGTATGTTCAATAGCTTTACCAAGATCAGCTAAAATGCTGTCTAATGCTTCCGCTTGAGGAACTGTACGTGGGAATCCATCTAATAGGAAACCTTTATCACAATCAGGTTTAGCAAGTCGCTCACGAACAATACCAATCGTTACTTCATCAGGTACTAGAGCACCTTGATCCATAAACGATTTAGCCTGTAAGCCTAGCTCTGTACCGTCTTTAATAGCGGCACGGAACATATCTCCTGTAGAAATATGAGGAATTGCGTACTTCTCTACAATTTTATCTGCCTGTGTACCTTTACCAGCACCTGGCAGACCCATTAAAACGATATTCATCGGAAATAGTCCTCCCACAAAAGGTTTGCTGATTTCAGGAAACGAAGAACGTTCCCTAAAAATCAACATTATTTCATAAAGCCTTTGTAGTGACGTTTAACAAGTTGTGATTCTAGCTGTTTCATCGTTTCTAGCGCTACGCCGACTACGATAATAATACTAGTACCACCGATTTGCACTGAGGCAGGTAGATTCATAAGGTTGATGAATATAATCGGCATTACAGCAATTACAGTTAAGAATATCGCACCAACAAATGTTAGTCGATATAACACGCTTGTTAAATACGTTTGAGTGTTTTCACCCGGGCGAATACCTGGAATGTAAGCACCTTGTTTTTTCAAGTTGTCTGCCACATTTTCTGGATTCACTTGTACGAATGCATAGAAATATGTGAATGCGACGATCAATGCAACATAAATCAACATTCCAACAGGTTTCTGATAATCGAACGTGTTTTCAATGAATGCTGTGATATCGTTTTGACCAAAGAACGCTGCTAACGTACGAGGTGTGACAAGGAACGCTACTGAGAAGATTACCGGAATAACCCCTGCAGCATTTACTTTTAACGGTAAGTGCGTTTGCTGACCACCTGTTTGTTGGTTGCGTCCAGTAACTCGTTTTGCATATTGAATTGGAATTTTACGAAGTGCTTGTTGCACGTAAATAACCCCAACGACAATTGCAAGTAAAATCAAAGCAAGTAATGCAAGGATGATAATGTTGATAAACAGTTTATCGCCTGCACCCTCAATTTGTTGTGCATAGATTTGGTTTATTCCTGTAGGTAATGCTGCCACGATACCAGCAAAGATTACAACAGAAATACCATTACCAACACCATGTGAGGTAATTTGTTCAGCAAGCCATACAAGGAATGCTGTACCTGCTGTCAATACAATTGAAATTGTAATATAAGTTAGAATTCCCTCTTCTTTAATCAAAGATCCACCGTACATTTTGTTGAAGCCAAATGACATGGCGAATGATTGGATAAAAGCAAGAATAATTGTAAAGTAGCGAGTAAATTGTGCAAGTTTACGTCTTCCGACTTCACCTTGCTTTGCCCATTCAGCAAACTTCGGTACTACGTCCATTTGCAATAACTGAACAATGATTGAGGCTGTGATGTATGGCATAATTCCCATCGCGAAGATAGAGAAGTTTTGCAACGCACCACCGCCAAAAGTATTGAGGAAACCAACGAGGTTAAACTCATCAGTTGCCTTTAATACAGTTGCGTCAACATTCGGTACTGGTATGAATGTACCAATACGGAAAATAATTAACATTAAAAGAGTGAAGATGATTTTATTTCTTATATCTCGAACACGCATAAAGTTAGAGATTGTCTGAAACATTAAATCACCTCAGTAGTTCCGCCGGCATTCTCGATTGCTTCTTTTGCTGAAGCTGAGAATTTATGAGCTTTTACTGTAAGCTTTTTGTTAAGTGTTCCATTGCCTAGAACTTTAATTCCAGCTTTTTCATTGCTCACAAGACCAGTTTCAAGTAATAATGCAGTTGTTACTTCTGCACCGTCTTCGAAACGGTTTAATGTGTCAAGGTTAACGATAGCGTATTCTTTACGGTTAATGTTCGTAAATCCACGTTTAGGTAAACGACGGAATAACGGGTTTTGACCGCCCTCAAAGCCTGGGCGTACACCGCCACCAGAACGAGCGTTTTGACCTTTATGACCTTTACCTGATGTTTTACCGTTACCAGAACCGATACCACGACCAACGCGATTGCGTTGCTTACGAGATCCTTCTGCTGGTTTTAACTCATGCAGTTTCATAGTGGGTGGCACCTCCTTGTTCATTAATTAAAAATTAATTTTCTTTTACAGTAACTAAGTGAGCTACTTTATCAAGCATACCGCGAGTAGCAGCGTTATCAGCTTTCTCAACAGTTTGATTTAATTTACGTAATCCTAGAGCTTCAATAGTTTTACGTTGTGCCGGTTTAGAACCGATCACAGATTTTGTAAGGGTGATTTCTAATTTGTTAGCCATTATTATTCCCCCCTTATCCTAATATTTCTTCCACTGATTTGCCACGTAATTTTGCAACGTCCTCTACGCGTTTTAATTCAGTTAAACCTTGAACAGTAGCACGCACCATATTGATTGGTGTGTTAGATCCAAGTGATTTTGAAAGAATATCAGTAATACCAGCAAGTTCTAGTACGGCACGTACTGGACCACCAGCGATAACCCCTGTACCAGGAGCAGCAGGTTTGATTAGGATTTCTCCTGCACCGAAGCGACCAAGCACTAAGTGTGGAGTTGTTCCACCTACACGTGGCACTTCGATTAAGTTTTTCTTCGCATCTTCAACAGCTTTACGGATAGCATCTGGCACCTCTTGAGCTTTACCAGTACCGAAACCAACATGTCCGTTTCTATCGCCAACTACAACTAATGCTGTGAAGCGGAAGCGACGTCCACCTTTAACAACTTTAGCAACACGGTTAATAGTAACTACGCGTTCTTCAAGTTCTCCAAGTTTGTTTGCGTCAATTCGACTCATGAAATGTGTCCCTCCTTCTTATTAAAATTCTAAACCGTTCTCACGTGCAGCTTCAGCTAAAGCTTTTACACGTCCATGATATAAGTAACCACCACGGTCAAATACAATTGCAGTAATGTTTTTTTCCGCAGCGCGTTTCGCGATTGTTTCACCGATTTTTGATGCAGCTTCTACGTTGTTACCAGCACCTTCAAAACCATTTTCTTGAGAAGATGCGCTAACAAGTGTTACGCCTGCTACGTCATCGATAAGTTGAGCGTAGATGTTCTTGTTAGAACGGAATACGTTTAAGCGTGGACGCTCAGCAGTACCCGAAATTTTAGAACGAACTCGCGCATGACGTTTTTTACGAACTTGATTTTTATCCTGTTTCGTAATCACAAGGGTCACTCCTTTCTAATGCTTAAGCAGCATTATTTACCTGTTTTACCTTCTTTACGACGAACGTATTCGCCTTCGTAACGGATACCTTTACCTTTATAAGGCTCTGGTGGACGAACGTCACGGATATTAGATGCAAGAGCGCCAACGCGTTCTTTGCTGATACCTTTAACGATGATTTTTGTATTAGTCGGAACTTCTACTTCAAGACCATCTTCTGGTGTGAACTCAACTGGGTGAGAGTAACCTACGTTAAGAACAAGCTTTTTACCTTGTAATTGCGCACGGTAACCGACACCGATAAGTTCTAATGATTTTTCGAAACCTGCAGAAACACCAGTAACCATGTTCGCTAAAAGCGCACGAGTAGTACCGTGGTTTGTGCGGTGTTCTTTTGAATCAGAAGGACGAGATACAGAGATCACATTTCCTTCTTGCTCAATTTTCATATCTTGGTGGAAAGAACGAACAAGTTCGCCTTTAGGACCTTTAACAGTAACAGTGTTGTCAGCTGCGACAGTAACAGTTACGTTAGCTGGTACCTCGATAATTTTTTTACCTACACGAGACATTTAGTTGCACCTCCATTCATTTATTGCTAATTACCAAACGTATGCTAGAACTTCGCCGCCAACTTGTTTAGCGCGAGCTTCTTTATCTGTTAATAAACCTTGTGAAGTTGACACTAAAGCGATACCAAGACCGTTCAGTACTTTAGGAACTTCATTTGTTTTAGCATATACACGTAGACCAGGTTTAGAAATACGTTTTAGGCCAGTGATAACGCGCTCGTTATCTTTACCGTATTTTAAGAAGATACGGATGATACCTTGTTTGTTGTCTTCCACGTATTCTACGTCACGTACGAAACCTTCACGCTTTAAAATTTCAGCGATTTCTTTTTTCACGTTGGAAGCTGGTACTTCTAACTTCTCGTGACGAACCATGTTCGCATTACGAATGCGAGTAAGCATATCTGCAATCGGATCAGTCATTGTCATTACATTTACCTCCTTCCCAAATTAGGGGATTACCAGCTGGCTTTTTTAACGCCAGGAATTTGTCCCTTATATGCAAGTTCTCGGAAACAAATACGGCAAAGTTTGAATTTGCGATATACTGAGTGTGGACGACCACAGCGTTCACAACGTGTATACTCTTGCACTTTAAACTTTTGCTTACGTTGTTGTTTAACGATCATAGATTTTTTAGCCACGTTTTCGCCCTCCTTGTTTAATTACTTTTGGAACGGCATACCGAATTGTGTCAATAACTCGCGAGCTTCTTCGTCAGAGTTCGCTGTCGTTACGATCACGATGTCCATACCGCGTACTTTTGAAACTTTATCGTAATCGATTTCTGGGAAAATTAATTGCTCTTTAACACCAAGAGTGTAGTTACCGCGACCATCGAATGCTTTTTTAGAAACACCACGGAAGTCACGTACACGAGGTAATGCGATTGCGATTAATTTATCCAAGAATTCATACATACGCTCACCGCGTAATGTAACTTTAGCACCGATAGGCATACCTTCACGTAGACGGAAACCTGCGATCGATTTTTTCGCTTTAGTTACTACTGGTTTTTGACCAGTGATAATTGTCAATTCTTCTACAGCTGCATCAAGCGCTTTAGAGTTTTGAACTGCATCGCCAACACCCATGTTGATAACGATTTTATCAACTTTTGGAAGTTGCATAACTGATTTATATCCAAATTTGCTCATTAGAGCAGGAGAAACTTCATTTAAATATTTTTCTTTTAGGCGGCTCATGTGTGTACCTCCCTTCTTTTATTTACTAATTAGTCGATTACTGCACCTGATTTTTTTGCAACACGAACTTTTTTACCGTTTTCGATTTTATAACCTACACGAGTCGGCTCGCCAGATTTAGGATCGATTAGCATTACGTTCGAAACGTGAATTGCAGCCTCTTGGCTTACAATCCCACCTTGTGGATTCAATTGGTTAGGTTTAACGTGTTTTTTCACGATGTTTACACCTTCAACAAGAACGCGGTCTTGTTTAGGGAAAGCAGCTAGGATTACTCCTTCTTTGCCTTTGTCCTTACCAGTGATAACCTTAACCTTGTCACCTTTTTTTACATGCATGCTGTCGCACCTCCTTGATTGGCACTGTCATGAAATTAAAGAACTTCTGGAGCTAGAGAAACGATTTTCATGAAGTTGCTGTCACGTAATTCACGTGCAACAGGTCCGAAAATACGAGTTCCGCGTGGTGATTTATCATCACGAATAATTACACAAGCATTTTCATCAAATTTGATGTAAGTACCGTCTTTACGACGTACGCCTGATTTAGTACGAACGATAACAGCTTTAACAACGTCACCCTTCTTGACAACGCCACCTGGTGTTGCTTTCTTAACTGTACAAACAACGATATCACCGATGTTAGCAGTTTTACGGCCAGAGCCACCAAGCACTTTAATTGTAAGAACTTCACGTGCACCTGAGTTGTCAGCAACTTTCATACGACTTTCTTGTTGGATCACTTAGGTTACCTCCCTTCGGAAATTGGTTGTTCCGAAATAGTTATTAAATAATAACCGCTTTTTCTACAACTTCAACTAGACGGAAACGTTTAGTAGCTGATAGCGGGCGAGTCTCCATGATACGTACGATATCACCGATTTTCGCTTGGTTTTGCTCATCATGAGCTTTAAACTTTTTAGAGTACTTTACACGTTTACCATAAAGCTTGTGCTTTTTGTGAGTTTCAACTAAAACAGAAATTGTTTTGTCCATTTTATCTGAAACAACGCGGCCCGTGTAAACTTTGCGTTGATTACGCTCAGTCATACTTGAAAACCTCCTTTATCAGTTATTTGCACTGATTTCTCTTTCACGAATAACAGTTTTCATACGCGCGATTGCTTTACGCACTTCACGAATACGAGCTGTGTTTTCTAATTGACCAGTCGCCAATTGGAAGCGAAGGTTGAAAAGCTCTTCTTTCAGTGATTTCACTTTTAATTCAATTTCAGAAGTGGCAAGGTCACGGATTTCATTAGCTTTCATTAGATTCACCACCAGTTTCTTGACGTTTTACGATCTTACATTTAACAGGAAGCTTATGTGATGCTAAACGAAGTGCTTCACGTGCGATCTCTTCAGATACACCAGCAATTTCGAACATTACTTTTCCTGGTTTAACAACTGCTACCCAACCTTCAGGAGAACCTTTACCAGAACCCATGCGGACTTCTAGAGGTTTTTTCGTGTAAGGTTTGTGCGGGAAGATTTTAATCCAAACTTTACCGCCACGTTTCATGTAACGAGTCATCGCGATACGTGCAGATTCGATTTGACGGTTAGTAATCCAGCTAGCAGTTTGAGCTTGTAAGCCCCATTCGCCGAAAGATACTTCTTTACCGCCTTTCGCTTCGCCACGCATGTTTCCGCGGTGTTCACGACGGTATTTTACGCGTTTAGGCAATAACATATTATTTGCCTCCTTCCACAGATTTCTTCGTAGGAAGAACTTCACCACGGTAGATCCATACTTTAACGCCTAATTTACCGTAAGTAGTGTCAGCTTCTGCGTGTGCATAGTCGATGTCAGCACGTAGAGTATGAAGTGGAACAGTTCCTTCACTATAGTGTTCAGCACGCGCGATATCAGCGCCACCTAAACGACCAGATACTTGTGTTTTAATTCCTTTTGCACCAGCACGCATTGTGCGTTGGATTGATTGCTTTTGCGCACGACGGAATGAAACACGGTTTTCTAATTGACGAGCGATGTTTTCAGCTACTAGACGAGCGTCAAGATCAGCACGTTTAATTTCGATGATGTTGATGTGTACACGTTTACCAGTTAATTCGCCAAGGTATTTACGAAGATTTTCAACTTCAGTACCACCTTTACCGATTACCATCCCTGGTTTAGCAGTGTGAATTGTAATGTTTACACGGTTTGCAGCACGTTCGATTTCAACTTTAGAAACAGAAGCGTCTTTAAGAGCCGTTTCAATATATTTACGCACTTTGATGTCTTCGTGAAGTAGAGTTGCATAGTCTTTTTCAGCGTACCATTTTGACTCCCAGTCACGAATAATACCAACGCGCAGTCCTATTGGATGTACTTTTTGACCCACGGATTAACCCTCCTTCTTCTCAGATACCACTAAAGTGATGTGGCTTGTGCGTTTGTTAATTGCGCTTGCACGTCCTTGTGCACGTGGACGGAAACGTTTTAATGTTGGACCTTCATCAACGAATACTTCAGAAACTACTAAAGAGTTGATATCTAGATCGTAGTTGTGCTCAGCATTAGCAACTGCAGATTTTAATACTTTCTCAACGACTGGAGACGCCGCTTTTGGAGTATGACGTAAAATTGCAACTGCCTCACCTACTTGCTTACCTCGGATTAAGTCTACAACTAGACGAACTTTACGAGGAGCGATACGTACTGTGCGAGCGATAGCTTTAGCTTGTGTCATTAGGATTTACCTCCTCTCAAAATTAGCGTCTTGTTTTCTTGTCGTCTGCACCGTGACCTTTGTAAGTACGTGTCGGTGCGAATTCACCAAGTTTGTGGCCTACCATATCTTCTGTTACGTATACAGGAACATGTTTACGTCCATCATATACAGCAATTGTTAATCCGATGAAGTTCGGGAAGATTGTAGAACGGCGAGACCAAGTTTTAATAACTTGTTTCTTCTCAGAAGCCTCTTGTGCTTCCACTTTTTTCATTAAGTGGTCGTCAACAAAAGGTCCTTTTTTCAAACTGCGACCCATGTAGGAACCTCCCTCTGTGATTCCACCACGGCTCTCACATAGAACCGTAGTTTAACCACTTTATTTTTTACGACTACGGATGATGAATTTATCCGATTTGTTTTTCTTATTACGAGTTTTGTAACCAAGTGCTGGTTTACCCCAAGGTGTCATCGGTGATTTACGTCCGATTGGAGAACGTCCTTCACCACCACCGTGTGGGTGATCGTTAGGGTTCATTACAGAACCACGAACAGTTGGGCGTTTACCTAACCAACGGCTACGACCTGCTTTACCGATGTGTACAAGTTCATGTTGTTCGTTACCAACTTGACCGATTGTAGCGCGGCAAGTAGCAAGAACTAAACGTACTTCACCAGATTGTAGACGAACGATTACGTATTTGTCTTCACGACCAAGTACTTGCGCAGAAGTACCAGCAGAACGTACTAATTGTCCACCTTTACCAGGTTTTAACTCGATGTTATGGATTGTTGTACCCATTGGAATGTTTGCTAATGGTAATGTGTTACCTACTTTAATATCAGCATCTGGACCAGATACGATTGTTTGACCAACCTCTAGACCTTTTGGTGCTAAGATGTAAGCTTTTGCTCCATCAGCGTAGTTGATTAATGCGATATTCGCAGAACGGTTTGGATCATATTCGATAGTAGCAACTTTCGCTGGAATGCCATCTTTAACACGTTTGAAATCGATAACACGATATTGCTTCTTATGACCACCACCATGATGACGAACAGTGATTTTACCTTGGTTGTTACGACCAGCTTTGCGTTTAGTTGGTTCAAGCAATGATTTCTCAGGCTTGTTAGTTGTAATTTCCGCAAAGTCTAAAGACGTCATATTACGACGACCATTAGAGGTAGGTTTATACTTTTTAATCGCCATTGTGTTTCCCTCCTTCTTGATTGTTCAAATCATAAATCCTTAAAGGATTACATTTCGAATAATTCGATGTCTTTGCTGTCCGCAGTTAGTTTAACAATCGCTTTACGACGTTTGTTTGTGTAACCACCGTTACGGCCAACGCGTTTGAATTTACCTTTGTAGTTAAGAACGTTTACTTTCTCAACGTTTACGCCAAAGATTTCTTCTACAGCGTCTTTTACTTGAGTTTTGTTAGCGCGAGTGTCTACTTCGAAAGTATACTTTTTCTCTGCCATAAGTTCTGAAGAACGCTCAGTAATGACCGGACGTTTTAAAATATCACGTGCTTCCATTATCCAAGCACCTCCTCAACTTTTTCTACTGCAGCTTTTGTGAATACAACTTTTTCGTGACCTAAAAGATCAAGAACGTTGATTCCGTTTGCAGTTAACACTGTTACACCAGGGATGTTACGAGCAGATAATGCTACGTTTTCATCTAGGTCAGCAGTTACGAATAAAGATTTTTTCTCTAAAGAAAGATCTTTAAGAATTTTAGTGAATTCTTTTGTTTTTGGTGCTGCTAGTGTAAGAGCATCAAGAACTAAGAAGTTTTGTTCTACTACTTTAGCTGATAAAGCAGATTTAAGAGCTAAACGACGAACTTTTTTAGGTAATTTATAAGAATAGCTACGTGGAGTTGGACCGAATACGATACCACCGCCGCGCCATTGTGGAGAACGGATAGAACCTTGACGAGCACGACCAGTTCCTTTTTGGCGCCATGGTTTACGACCACCACCAGCAACTTCAGAACGGTTTTTCACCTTATGATTACCTTGACGAAGAGAAGCGCGTTGTGCAACTACTGCGTCGAATAATACTGCTTCATTTGGCTCGATTCCGAAGATCGCTTCGTTTAACTCGATTTCACCAACTGAAGCACCTGTTTGACTAAGTACAGATACTTTTGTCATTCCTGTTTCCTCCTTTCTTGAAGTGATTAGTTAGCTTTAATTGCAGTTTTAACTGTAACTAGAGCTTTTTTAGAACCAGGAACATTACCTTTAACAAGTAGTAAGTTACGTTCCGCATCAACTTTTACGATTTCTAAGTTTTGGATTGTAACTACTGTGCCACCCATTTGACCAGGTAATTTCTTTTGTTTAAATACGCGGTTCGGAGCAACTGGACCCATTGAACCAGGACGACGGTGGTAACGAGAACCGTGGGCCATAGGACCACGAGATTGTCCGTGGCGTTTGATAACACCTTGGAAACCTTTACCTTTAGTAACACCTGTTACATCAATTACATCGCCTTCTGCGAAAATTTCTACTTTGACTTCTTGACCAACTTCGTATTCTTCAACGTTCACGTTGCGGAATTCACGAATGAAGCGCTTAGGAGCAGTATTCGCTTTTGCTACGTGACCTTGCGCTGGTTTGTTAGAAAGCTTAACGCGCTTATCTTCGAAACCAACTTGAATTGCTTCGTAGCCGTCTGTTTCAACAGTTTTCTTTTGAAGAACTACGTTTGGAGTAGCTTCGATAACTGTTACCGGGATTAAATCGCCGTTTTCAGCGAAAACTTGTGTCATACCAATTTTTCTACCTAAGATTCCTTTAGCCATTTGTCACACCTCCTGTAAGTTTTAAAAAGTTGTTATATTGTTTTTACCATTAAAGTTTGATTTCGATATCAACGCCAGATGGTAAATCAAGTTTCATTAACGCATCAACAGTTTGTGGTGTTGGGTTAACGATATCGATCAGACGTTTATGCGTACGCATCTCGAATTGTTCACGAGAATCTTTGTACTTGTGAACAGCACGTAGAATTGTGTACACAGACTTCTCAGTTGGAAGTGGAATCGGACCTGATACACTTGCACCTGAACGTTTTGCAGTCTCCACAATTTTCTCAGCAGACTGATCTAAAATACGGTGATCATACGCTTTTAAACGAATACGAATCTTTTGTTTTGCCATTATTTTCCCTCCTTCTCGCCTATTTTCTAGACATTCTCCACGAAAATTCTCCAACGCACCGCCATGGCAAAGCGGCCGGGTGTGTCGGCAACCTCTCGTTTCATCGCAGTCAAAGACCAACATTCAACATTATATACAATAAAAAAAGAATAAGCAAGTCTTTTCGCTAAATTCTTTTAAATGTTGTAGATATTCTTTACTACTAATATTTCTCGCTTATTTAAGCCGTTTACTAGTATATATAATTTTCGTATATTTTGCAACACATAACCTGTGCTATCTACGTTTTCGAACATTTCGAACAATTAATAAAAAAAGCAGTCTCTAAAATTTAGAAACTGCTTCTCAATATTATAGAAAGAATACACAGGCAATCCAACCAAATAGGACGAGTGGAATATTAATAAAGATAAACGTTGGTACACATGTATCCCAAATATGATTATGTTGTCCATCAACATTTAAGCCAGCAGTTGGTCCTAATGTTGAATCTGATGCCGGTGAACCTGCGTCACCTAATGCGCCCGCAGTTCCGATTAAGCACAATATCGCTAAAGGGCTCATTCCTAATCCTTGTGCTAACGGAACAAATAAAGTCGCAATAATCGGTACTGTCGCAAAAGAAGAACCAATGCCCATTGTGACAACTAATCCAATCACCAGCATAATAAATACCGCCAAACTTCTATTGCCTTCAAGGTACGTCAGAGAGCTTGTGATTAAGGTATCTACATCACCCGTAGCATTGATTACTGAGGCGAATCCATTGGCAGCAATCATGACGAAGCCAATGAACGCCATCATTTTCATACCTTCTGATAGAATTTCATCGGCCTCTCTCCATTTAAGAGCACCCGTAAAATACATAATCATGATCCCTGCGAAGGCTCCGACAATCATGGAATCTGTTGCGATTTGCGCGATAAGGGAAACAATTAATGCTAGTGCCGTAGAAATAATAACTGATTTACTGACATTCACATTTAAAGTCGCTGTTTCTACATCTGTATTTTTGTATATACGTGGTTTGCGATATACATAGAAGGCAATCCCTAGTCCTACTAACATACCTAGGATAGGAATAGCCATTGCTACAGGCACATCACTTGCTTGTGCAACCATTCCGGCATTTGTAACTTGCGTTGACACAATTTCTTGGAAGATGGCCCCGAAGCCTGCTGGTACAAAACTATAGGTGCCAATTAAGCCAACCGCAATCAATGTTGCTATTATTCTACGATCCACTTCAAGCATATTTAAAACCTTTAAAATCGGTGGTATTAGTAAAGGGATAAAAGCAATATGAATTGGAATTAAATTTTGAGAAAAAATGGCCATGATAAAAATAAGAAGAAAAATTAATACTTTTACTAAGCCCTTCCTATTACTTGAACCATTTTTATTTAACACGTTTAACATACCCGCAATCAATAAGTCAGGTATACCTGTCTTCGAGATAGCTATAGCAAATCCACCAAGTAGACCATAACTAAGTGCAATAGTAGCACCTGCCCCTAACCCCTCTGTAAACGACTCAACAGTTGCTTGAATACCCATACCACTTGTTAAGCCCCCTGCAAAGGTTCCTAAAACAAGTGAAAGGACAACATTGATTCGAAGCAAACTTAATATTAACATGACAGCTACTGCCACAATTACCGCATTCATAAAGACACTTCACTTTCGTACACTAGATTATTAATATGTTAAACTTTAATATTCTGACAAACGAAAGTCAAGCTGTTATGAAATATTTCATTAAATGTAAAATTCAAAAAACAGTATGACCTGTATTAGATCATACTGTTTTTCGGAGTTTCTTCCTATTTAATAGTTATAATGATTCTCTTATTACTTTTTTATAATAACCAACCGAAAGGACTGCAAAAATTGCATATAAAGCGACATAACAGCTCATAGCAATCCATAACGGTGTTGTTAATTCTGAACCAAATAAAAACCATCCTGATTTCACTGCAAAATAACTATGAAGTAGACCAATCAGTAAAGGAACACCAAAATTGAACGCCTGTTTCATAAAGATTCCCTTCATGATATCTCGTTCTGAGAAGCCAATCTTTCTTAAAATTGTATAAGCTCCTCGTTCTTCTTCTGCTTCAGACATTTGTTTAAAGTACAGAATGCTACCAGTCGTCATTAAAAATGCTAAGCCTAAAAATGCTGTCGTAAAAATTATTAACCCAAGTGATTCAATATTTCCTTTACGTTCAGCTTCAAATGACTTGATTTTAAAGTTTTGCGTATTGCCATCATTATCAAAAATAGTAATGGCATCTGCGCCTGATTCTTCATACAATTTTTCAGCTAGTGCAAGGTCTTTCTTTGACTGTAATGTAATCGAAGTTTGTTTATGCCAAGGGAATAGTTTTGCTTGCGTTGACAATTTTTCAAACAATGCATCAGACACTACAAAAATTGGACCTCCGCCACCAGACGTTACTGTTCCACCAATAATACTTTCATCATGAATAGCTTTGACATGCAGTGTTTCTTTAAGTTTACCTGCTGATACGACTAGATTACGATCCTTTTCTAATGGGAACATCTCCGCCATATAGCCACCATAGTTCGTTAAAATAACATCATTACCCGTAATTGTTGTATTTGGGTTTCTACGTTGATAATCAGAAAGTGGAATGGTATAAATCGTGCCTTCCATGTTATAAAATGGACTATCTTTTTGTTCTTTAGCCATTAACTGAGCGATGGTAGCTGTAACCCCTTGTAAACGATATTCAACCTTATCATAAGCGATATTATTTTCCTCTAGTTTCTTTAAAAAATCCTGTCCTTGATCTTCATGCAAAATGTAATCGCCAGGGATTTGACTATAGGCATCAGCTTCTGAAGAATAATACGAAATATATGATAATGTGGTAATCCCAAGTGATACACCCGTTAAAACTGTAATCAGTGTCAATGATTTAGCATTACTTTTCATGCGATGCATAATTGGTGTTAACGCTAATACATCATGGACAGTCAAATGTCCATTTTTCTTTAAACGAACAGTATTCATTAAAAATGCTACAGAGAAACGGAAAACTAGGAATGTTCCCCCAATTGTTGTAGCCAAAATAATAATCATATTATTAAATAGATTGCCTGCATTATTAATATCAAATAATTTCGTTGATGCATAGTAGCCATATGCAATGAGTACAAGCCCTAAAAAGCCAATAACCATTTGTAATGGGCTGAATCGTTTTACACGCTCATCTGCTTGTTTAGCCGCGCTAAATAAGGATAATAGTGATACACGGTGAATCATCCACGTCATTTGGAACAAGACGATAACTAATAAGAGAGCGAAAACAACAATAGATTGCTGCAATGCTTGAGTACTAAAGGTCATTTTCACAAGCGTCTCTTTTTCAATGATACGCAATAAAATCATGGCGATTAGGCGAGAGCTAAAGAAACCAACAATTATCCCTACAGCGACAGCTCCTACAAATAATAGAATGCTTTCTAAAGCCAATAAGCGTACAATTAATCCCTTTGTCATTCCTATTAGCTGATACAAGCCAATTTCCTTGCTACGACGCTTCATAAATAAGTGGTTTGCATATAACACGAAAAATAAAATAATAAAGTACAAAATATAAGTTGCAGCCTTAAATCCTGCTGATGCTGTGCCACTCTTTTGAACGGAATCAAAAACTTCACCATTATGCTGTAATGTCACAAAAGAAAAATAGAGTGTCACACTAAAAATAAGTGCAAAGAAGTATAAATAATAATGTTTCATATTTTTCTTCATACTTCGGAATACAAGCTTACTAAGACTCATAACCGTCACCGCCTAGCACACTTTGCGTATGCATGATTTCTTGGAAAAACGCCTGTCTTGTTTTATCACCTTTGTATAGTTCACTGTAAATCAGCCCATCTTTTAAAAACAAAACACGTGTACAGAAACTCGCTGCCACTGCATCATGCGTCACCATCATAATTGTCGCTTTCTTGGTTTCATTAATACTTTGCAAATTTTTCAACAGAGCTGTTGCTGATTTCGAATCCAGTGCACCTGTAGGTTCATCTGCAAAGACCATTGATGGATTTGTTATTAATGCACGCGCAGCCGATGTACGTTGCTTTTGACCGCCAGATATTTCATTTGGGTATTTATTTAATATATCTCCAATACCGAGTAAATAAGTAAGCTCTTTGACACGACTTTCTGCTACAGCTTTCGGTAACTTGCTAATCGCTAATGGCAGCAAGATGTTTTCCTTCACTGTCAAAGTGTCCAATAAATTATAATCTTGGAATATGAACCCAAGCTGTTCGCGACGGAAATTAGCTAAAGCTTTTTCTTTCATCCCTCGTAAGCTTTGTCCATTTATTTCAATGACACCTTCCGTTGCAAAATCAATCGAACACAACACATTTAATAATGTCGTCTTCCCTGAGCCTGACGGACCCATAATGCCAACAAACTCTCCTTCATTCACTTCTAAATCTATACCCTTCAACACCTCTTGTGCCGTCGATTTTTTACCATATACTTTTTTTACTTTACGTCCAATTAAAACTGCCACAGGTTAACGCCCCTTTCTATACTACAAGTGTACCCTGTCTACACGTTCAATTCGTGCGTTTTACATGACAATATAAAAAGGTAGGTGACAATTTCGTCATCTACCTGTTAGTTTGGCATATTCATTTTGTAATGGGAATCGTAGCGTAAAGACTGACCCTTCCCCTACTACTGATTGTACACTAATACGAACGCCAATTTTTTGAGCAATGTTATGTGCTAAATACAAGCCCATCCCCGTTGACTGTGCAGATTCTCTACCTGCCGTTCCTGTATACGATTTCTGGAAAATCCGTGGCATATCATCTGTTCTTATTCCAATGCCATTATCCTTAATATGTAACAACGTTGCACCAGATGAATCAACCTCTGTAAAAATAAAGATTTCGGTATTAATAGGGCTATATTTAATAGCATTTGATAGAATTTGCCTTACAATGAACGCTATCCATTTACTATCAGTTAAAACTACTTCTGTTAATTCACCAACATCAAAGCCGATATCCTTTTCTAAGCACCATGCTTGCATCGCACGGATTTCTTTGTAAACAACATCGCGCAGTTCTATTTCACTTAAAAAATTATCCTTTTCAATCGTTGCAAGACGTGTTTGGTGTAATTGCTGATCGACAAGCAGATGCAACCTTAACCATTCGGTCTCTAGTTTCCTGCGCAAAGTTGAGTCTTCAATACGATCTAACATTAAATTTATAGTTGTTAAAGGAGCCTTCACTTCATGTACCCATGCTAACAACTCATCTGAATACTCCTGTAGCTGCACCTTCGTATGATTCAGCTCTGCATCCTTATCATAGAAAACGTCTTCAATTTTTAGGTAGTATGCCTCCTGAAAAGGTGATAGAGCTAAGCTTCTAGCATGAGCATCATCCAGCCTGCTATCTACATTTCCCAGGAAATCTTTCAGTTGACCAATTTCCTTTGTATACCGCCATAATAAAAAAATGAAAAACGCCACAATCATAATCATATTGACATACCAAATAGAGATGCCAACTAAACCAACGTCTAAAGAAAATAATATGTTAAGCACAACAAGAAGAAAAACAAAAAAGCCAATCCACGCTAGTCGTTCTCTTATAAATAAAAATAGCATTTTCACTCACGTCACCTGCGTCACTGCTATATAGCCGAGCCCCTTTTTTGTCACAATAACTTCCTGTAAGCCGATATCCTCTAGCTTAGCACGTAGTCGATTAACATTGACTGATAATGTATTATCATTCACAAAGCGCTCATCGTCCCATAGTTTTCTCATTAAGTCCTCTCTAGAAACGATATGATTAGCCTTTTCCAATAAAACTCGTAAAATAAACAGTTCATTTTTAGTTAACGAAACAAGCTGCCCATTATACATAATCTCACTACGCGCATAATCCAAAACAGCACCATTGAAACGCGTCACATCCATTGTTTCTTCAACATAGTCATAAGTACGGCGTAAAATAGCTTGAACTTTTGCAAGTAACACCTCCATATGGAAGGGTTTTTGTATAAAATCATCGGCACCCATCTGCATCGCCATTACCATATCCATTGGATGATCTCGTGAAGATAGAAAGAGGATCGGCACCTTTGAAATATGTCGTATTTCACGGCACCAATGAAAGCCATCATATGCCGGTAGTTGAATATCTATTAAAACTAGCTGTGGCTTCTCTTCAATAAAATCATCCATCACCTTTTGAAAATCAGTTGGACCTACAACACGTAATGACCATTGCAAAAAGCGTTCTTCGATCATTGCAAAAATTGATGGATCATCTTCTATCAATAAAACCTTCATTTCCATACGCTGACGCTCCTTTCACTTATATATTTTAACATAAAAAACCAATCTGTAAGCGTCCCTACAGATTGGTTTTAAAATTAGCCTAAGCTAAATATTATTTTTGGATAGAAGCAACTACGCCAGCGCCTACAGTACGGCCACCCTCACGGATAGAGAATTTAGTACCTTCTTCAAGAGCGATTGGAGCGATAAGTTCTACTGTCATTTCGATGTTATCGCCAGGCATTACCATTTCAACGCCTTCTGGTAAGTTACAGATACCTGTTACGTCAGTTGTACGGAAGTAGAACTGAGGACGGTAGTTAGAGAAGAATGGAGTATGACGGCCACCCTCTTCTTTTGATAAAACGTAAACTTCAGCTTTGAAGTTTGTGTGTGGAGTGATTGAGCCTGGTTTAGCTAATACTTGACCACGTTGGATTTCTTCACGAGCTACACCACGAAGTAAAGCACCGATGTTGTCACCAGCTTCAGCGTAGTCTAATAATTTACGGAACATTTCAACGCCAGTTACAGTTGTAGATTTAGCTTCTTCAGCGATACCTACGATTTCAACTACGTCACCAACTTTAACTTGACCACGTTCAACACGGCCAGTTGCAACTGTACCACGACCAGTGATAGAGAATACGTCCTCTACTGGCATCATGAATGGTTTGTCAGTTTGACGTTCTGGAGTTGGGATGTAAGAATCAACAGCGTCCATTAATTCAACGATTTTTTCTTCCCATTCTGGTTCACCTTCAAGAGCTTTAAGAGCAGAACCTTTGATTACTGGGATATCGTCGCCTGGGAAGTCATATTCAGAAAGTAGGTCACGGATTTCCATTTCTACTAATTCTAATAATTCTTCGTCGTCTACCATATCACATTTGTTCATGAATACTACTAAGTATGGAACACCTACTTGACGAGATAAAAGGATGTGTTCACGAGTTTGTGGCATTGGGCCGTCAGCAGCAGATACTACTAAGATACCGCCGTCCATTTGTGCAGCACCAGTGATCATGTTTTTAACATAGTCAGCGTGTCCTGGGCAGTCAACGTGTGCATAGTGACGAGATTCTGTTTCGTATTCTACGTGAGAAGTATTGATTGTGATACCACGTTCTTTTTCTTCTGGTGCGTTATCGATATCAGCGTATGATTTAGCTGTACCACCCATTTTTTTAGAAAGAACTGTAGCGATTGCAGCAGTTAAAGTTGTTTTACCATGGTCAACGTGTCCGATTGTACCAATGTTAGCATGCGTTTTTGAACGGTCAAATTTTTCTTTAGCCATTAGAGATTGCCTCCTCGAAATTGTATGTTTTATTTAAAAATTTATAGAATGAATGCTGATAGAGAACGGGCCCATCCTCTATCCTGCAATCATAGCTTACAAATTAGTTATACTTTATGCAAGATGAAAATTCAATTATTCACCTTTATTTTTTTTGATGATGTCAGCAGCAATTGATTTTGGTACTTCTTCATAATGATCAAATGTCATTGAGAATACACCGCGACCTTGAGTTGCTGAACGAAGAGTTGTTGCGTAACCAAACATTTCCGAAAGTGGAACCATTGCACGAACAACTTGAGAGTTACCGCGAGCATCCATACCCTCAACGCGTCCGCGACGAGAAGTGATGTTACCCATGATATCACCAAGGTACTCTTCTGGAATTACAACTTCTACTTTCATCATTGGTTCTAAAATTACAGCATCACATTGTTTAGCTGCTTCTTTAAGAGCCATAGAAGCTGCGATTTTAAACGCCATCTCATTCGAGTCAACGTCATGGTAAGAACCGAATACTAATTTCGCTTTAATGTCGATTAGTGGGTAACCAGCTACTACACCGCGGTCAAGAGAGTCACGAAGACCTGCTTCAACTGCAGGGATGTATTCACGAGGAACTACACCACCAACGATAGCGTTTTCGAATTCGAAGCCTTTACCTTCTTCATTTGGAGAGAACTCAATCGTTACGTCACCATATTGTCCACGACCACCAGATTGGCGAGTGAATTTACCTTGAACTTTTGCAGAGCTACGGAATGTTTCACGGTAAGATACCATTGGAGCACCTACGTTAGCTTCTACTTTAAATTCACGGCGCATACGGTCAACTAAGATATCAAGGTGAAGCTCACCCATACCTGAGATGATTGTTTGTCCAGTTTCTGTGTCAGTGTGAGCACGGAAAGTTGGATCCTCTTCTTGAAGTTTTTGTAAAGCTTGACCCATTTTGTCTTGGTCAGCTTTTGATTTTGGTTCTACAGAAAGAGAAATTACTGGTTCAGGGAATTCCATTGATTCAAGAATAACTAGGTTTTTCTCGTCACATAGAGTATCACCAGTAGTAGTATCTTTAAGACCTACTGCTGCTGCGATGTCCCCAGCGAACACTTTAGAAATCTCTTCACGAGAGTTAGCGTGCATTTGTAGGATACGACCTACACGTTCACGTTTACCTTTAGAAGAGTTTTGTACGTATGAACCTGCATCTAATGTTCCAGAGTACACACGGAAGAAAGTTAATTTACCTACGAATGGGTCAGTCATAACTTTGAATGCAAGAGCTGAGAATGGCTCTTCATCAGAAGATTTACGTTCTAACTCTTCGTCACCATCAACTGAAGTACCTTTGATTGCTGGTACATCAACTGGAGATGGTAAGTAATCGATAACTGCATTTAACATTGGGCGTACGCCTTTGTGTTTGAATGCTGTACCACAGATTACTGGGTAGAATTCTACTGCGATTGTAGCACGACGGATAGCCGCTTTAAGCTCAGCAACAGTGATTTCTTCGCCTTCTAAATATTTTTCCATGATTTCTTCATCAACACTTGCAACAGCGTCGATTAATTTTTCACGGTATTCTTCAGCGATTTCGCGGTGCTCTTCAGGAATTTCACCTTCAGTTACTGCAGTACCTTTTTCATCGCCGTAGAAAGTTGCTTTCATTTCAACTAAGTCAATGATAGCAGAGAACTGATCTTCAGCTCCGATAGGTAATTGGATTGGGTGAGCGTTTGCTTGTAAACGTTCGTGTAGAGTACCTACTGAATACAAGAAGTCTGCACCTGTTTTATCCATTTTGTTAATGAATACGATACGTGGAACACCGTAAGTTGTAGCTTGACGCCATACAGTTTCTGTTTGAGGCTCAACACCAGATTGAGCATCTAGTACTGTTACAGCACCATCAAGTACGCGTAAAGAACGTTCTACTTCTACAGTGAAGTCTACGTGTCCAGGAGTATCGATGATGTTTACACGGTGGCCTGCCCATTGAGCTGTTGTTGCAGCAGAAGTGATTGTAATACCACGTTCTTGCTCTTGCTCCATCCAGTCCATTTGAGAAGCGCCTTCATGAGTTTCACCGATTTTGTGAATCTTACCTGTGTAATAAAGGATACGCTCAGTTGTTGTTGTTTTACCAGCATCAATGTGAGCCATGATCCCAATATTACGAGTATTCTCTAGAGAGAATTCGCGTTTCATTAGGTATTTCTCCTTCCATATTGGGCTTATGCTATGTTTAGATTACCAACGGTAGTGAGCGAATGCTTTGTTCGCTTCTGCCATTTTGTGCATATCTTCACGTTTCTTAACTGATGCACCAGTGTTGTTAGAAGCATCTAGAATTTCGTTAGCTAAACGCTCTTCCATAGTTTTTTCACCACGAAGACGAGAATAGTTAACTAGGTAACGAAGACCTAAAGTTGTACGACGTTCTGGACGTACTTCAACTGGTACTTGGTAGTTTGAACCACCAACACGGCGAGCGCGTACTTCAAGAACTGGCATTACGTTGTTTAGAGCAGCTTCGAATACTTCAATTGGATTTTCACCAGAACGTTCTTTAACTAGTTCGAACGCACCGTATAAAATCTTTTGAGAAGTACCTCTTTTACCATCAACCATCATTTTATTGATTAAACGAGTTACTAGTTTTGAATTATAAATTGGATCTGGTAACACGTCACGTTTGGAAACAGGACCTTTACGAGGCATGTGTTTTCCTCCTTTCGAATAATTATCGATTTTTTTTATAAACTTCGCCTAAAATGTCGTTATCACTACATTTCCACATCAGCTAGCATGATTGGAAATCGGTGATACCAACATCAGGCTCGTTATTTATTAACACTTAGCGTGTTAAATTATTTTTTTTCTTTAGGGCGTTTTGTTCCGTATTTAGAACGTGATTGTAAACGACCGTTTACACCAGCTGTATCAAGAGCACCACGTACGATATGGTAACGAACACCCGCTAAGTCTTTTACGCGTCCGCCACGGATAAGAACAACACTGTGCTCTTGTAAGTTGTGGCCTTCACCTGGGATATAAGCTGTAACCTCAATTTGGTTAGTTAAACGCACACGAGCGTATTTACGTAACGCTGAGTTTGGTTTACGAGGTGTCATTGTACCTACACGAGTACAAACACCACGTTTTTGAGGAGACTTAACATCAGTTAAAGATTTTTTAAATGAGTTATATCCTTTGTTTAACGCTGGTGATTTTGATTTCGTGATTTTAGATTGACGAGGCTTACGTACTAATTGGTTAATTGTAGGCATCGGTTTTTCCTCCCTTCATTCATTCACTATTAATACCACACATCCAGGTGGTTCATTTTTTGGGTAAAAACAAAGTCTTTGTGTTTTATACACAAAAACTAATCTACAGCAATAGCAACTACCGCAGCTCCAACATGGATTCCACAGGCTTTGCCTAGTTCCTTTTTGGACTCGACAAGAATAACTGGTATACCGATTTCTCTCGCGAAAGATATGGCCGAATCGGTTACCCAATTGTCTGCATCAAGTGCCACAAAAAGCTCTTTCACTAAACCAGCTTGCATTGCTTTTACTGCTTGCTTTGTACCAATGATTGTTTGACTAGCCCTTACTTTATCATAAGACATTTTCATATCCTCCGAAGTACAGACAGTTAACTATCAACCTTCAATATATTATCATTATCAATTTCTACTGTCAACTAATATCTTTAAAAAGTCCGAAGAGATGCGCTTTTGTCATCTCTTCGGAGCTTTCATTTAAGTTATTCAGCAGAAACTAGATCTTCTGCGTCAAGCTCATCTTTTTCAATGCGGATTTGACGGTAACGTTGCATACCAGTACCTGCAGGAACAAGTTTACCGATAATTACGTTCTCTTTTAATCCTAGAAGTTCATCACGTTTACCTTTAATTGCAGCATCCGTTAACACACGAGTTGTTTCTTGGAATGATGCAGCAGATAAGAATGATTCTGTTTCTAATGAAGCTTTTGTAATACCTAGAATTACAGGGCGACATGTTGCAGGGTTTTTGCCGTTTAGCACAGCATCTGCATTTGCCTCTGAGAATTGGTGAATATCTAATAATGAGCCTGGTAATAATTCTGTATCACCAGCTTCGATTACGCGCACTTTACGAAGCATTTGGCGTACCATTACTTCGATGTGTTTATCTCCAATTTCTACCCCTTGCATACGGTAAACTTTTTGTACTTCTTTTAGTAAATATTCTTGAACTGTTGAAACGTCTTTTACTTTTAATAATTGTTTTGGATCGATAGAACCCTCTGTTAATACTTGACCACGTTCGATTGCGTCACCTTCGATGACTTTTAGACGTGCATTATAAGGTGCTTGGTATTTACGAGTTTCTACATCACCTTGAACGGTAATTTCTTTTAGACCTTCACGGATTTCAGTGATATCTGACACCGTACCAGCAATCTCAGAAATAACAGATTGACCTTTTGGATTACGTGCTTCGAAAATCTCTTGGATACGTGGAAGACCTTGTGTAATATCGTCTCCGGCTACCCCACCTGTATGGAATGTACGCATTGTTAACTGAGTACCTGGTTCACCGATTGATTGAGCCGCAATAATACCAACTGCTTCCCCAACTTCTACTTTTTCACCAGTTGCTAAGTTCATGCCGTAACATTTTTTACATACACCATGTTTTGTATTACATGTAAATGCAGAACGGATTGTTACTTCTTCGATACCAGCTTCCGTAATAATACGTGCGATATCTTGGTCGATTAAGCCGTCTTTTTCTAAAATAACATCGCCTGTTTCTGGATGGAAAATCGTTTTCTTCGTATGACGACCAACAATACGTTCGTCTAACGCTTCGATTAGTTCTGTACCTTCCATTAACGCTCCGATTGTTAAGCCACGGTCTGTTCCACAGTCATCTTCACGAACAATGACATCTTGTGCAACGTCTACAAGACGACGTGTTAAGTAACCTGAATCGGCAGTTTTTAGGGCTGTATCGGCAAGACCTTTACGCGCACCATGTGTTGAGATGAAGTATTCCAATACTGTTAAACCTTCACGGAATGAAGACTTGATTGGAAGTTCGATAATACGACCAGCCGGGTTGGCCATCAGACCACGCATACCTGCTAACTGTGTAAAGTTAGATGCGTTACCACGGGCACCTGAGTCAGACATCATGAAGATTGGGTTTGTTTTCTCAAGCGACTTCATCAGTTTTGATTGAATTTCATCTTTCGCCGCACTCCAGCTAGAGATAACACGGTCATAACGCTCTTCTTCTGTGATGAAACCACGACGGAATTGCGCTTGAACTTTATCTACTTTCTCTTGTGCTATTGCTAAGATGTCACCTTTATCTGGTAATACCACGATGTCAGATACACCAACAGTGATACCAGCGCGAGTTGAATATTTGAAACCTAAGTTTTTCATACGGTCAAGCATTTTAGATGTTTCAGTAATGTGGAAACGTTTGAACACTTCTGCAATGATATTTCCTAAGAATTTCTTGCGGAATGGGTTTACAACAGGTACAGATGCAAAGTATTTGCGAAGTACCGCTGAACGTTGTGCGTCAACTTTACCTTTTTCATCTAATTGGTTGTAAGCAGCATCTGCTTCAAGCTCTGCTAGAGTTTCTTCGTCAATTGTTAAGTTTACGAAGTATTTATCTGGTGTTACTTGCTCTAAGTTGAAATCAGTCGGTTCGTTAATGAACGGGAATGATTCAGGCAAGATTTCGTTAAAGATTACTTTACCAACCGTTGTTAGTAAGAACATATTATTTTGTTCTTCTGTAAACGTTGGATTGTGCAGTGAACTTGCTTTGATCGCTATACGAGTATGCAAGTGAACATGGCCAGTATCATATGCGATTAGCACTTCGTTTGGTCCATAGAAAATCGAACCTTCACCACGAGCATTTTCACGCTCAAGTGTTAAATAATAGTTCCCTAATACCATGTCTTGAGATGGTGTAACAACTGGTTTACCATCTTTCGGGTTTAGGATGTTTTGTGCAGCAAGCATTAGAAGGCGAGCTTCAGCTTGTGCCTCTGCTGATAATGGTACGTGAACCGCCATTTGGTCACCATCGAAGTCAGCGTTGTAAGCTGTACATACTAACGGGTGAAGACGAATTGCACGACCTTCAACTAGTGTTGGTTCAAATGCTTGGATACCAAGACGGTGAAGCGTCGGAGCACGGTTTAATAGGACCGGATGCTCACGGATAACATCTTCTAAAACGTCCCATACGTCGTTGTTTAAACGTTCGATTTTACGTTTAGCAGATTTAATGTTATGTGCAAGACCACGTTCTACTAATTCTTTCATAACGAAAGGTTTAAATAGCTCAATCGCCATTTCCTTCGGTAGACCACATTGGTACATTTTTAAGTTTGGACCTACTACGATAACGGAACGACCAGAATAGTCTACACGTTTACCAAGTAAGTTTTGACGGAAACGACCTTGTTTCCCTTTCAACATATGAGAAAGTGATTTTAACGGACGGTTACCTGGTCCAGTTACAGGACGACCACGACGACCGTTGTCGATTAATGCATCAACTGCTTCTTGTAACATACGTTTTTCGTTTTGAACGATGATGCTTGGTGCACCAAGATCTAACAAACGTTTTAAACGGTTATTACGGTTAATGACACGACGATATAAATCGTTTAAGTCAGAAGTTGCAAAACGACCACCATCTAGTTGAACCATTGGACGAAGCTCCGGTGGAATAACAGGTAGTACATCTAAAATCATCCACTCTGGAGAGTTACCTGAGTTACGGAATGACTCTACCACTTCAAGACGTTTAATCGCACGTGTACGGCGTTGACCTTGTGCAGATTTTAACTCTTCTTTTAAAGAATGTGTTTCATCTTCAAGATCGATTTTACCAAGAAGCTTTTTAATGGCTTCTGCACCCATAGCAGCTTCGAATGTGTTACCGAATTTTTCGCGGTATGCACGATACTCTTTTTCAGAAAGTAATTGTTTACTTTCTAAGTTTGTAGCACCTGGTTCGATGACAACGTAAGATGCGAAGTAAATTACTTCTTCTAAAGCACGTGGAGACATATCTAAGATAAGACCCATACGGCTTGGAATACCTTTGAAGTACCAAATATGAGAAACTGGGGCTGCTAATTCGATATGACCCATACGTTCACGTCGAACTTTTGCACGTGTTACTTCAACACCACAACGGTCACAAACTACGCCTTTATAACGAACGCGTTTGTATTTACCACAGTGACATTCCCAGTCTTTCGTAGGACCGAAAATACGTTCACAGAATAAACCATCTTTTTCTGGTTTTAATGTACGATAGTTAATTGTTTCTGGTTTTTTTACTTCACCATATGACCAAGAACGAATCTTGTCAGGGGAAGCTAAACCAATTTTCATATATTCAAATTCATTAACGTCTATCAAGGAGCCTACCTCCCTCTAGTTATAGGTCTTTATAAAGACTCTTTTACGCAGCTCGACAATCGTTTGCCAAAATACCTTTTGACAAAAGATTAAAAATAGATTGTTTTCATTCGTAAAGAAAGTCGGGCAGGGCGTTAAATCCTGCCCGACTAATTTGAAAAATAAGTTTGACCATATTCACACGAATGTGAACTTATCCATTATTCAAAAGACTCTACTGGCTCTTCTTCTGTTTCTGGTTGTGGCGCAATGTTAAGTGCGTCAGCAGGTTGAAGATCTTCTTCTTCGTCTAAATCACGAAGCTCTACTTCTTCATCATTGATTGTTAACATTTTAACATCCATACCAAGAGACTGAAGTTCTTTAATCAATACTTTAAATGATTCTGGAACGCCTGGCTCTGGAACGCTTTCACCTTTAACGATAGCTTCGTATGTTTTCACACGACCAACAACGTCATCAGATTTAACAGTTAAAATTTCTTGAAGTGTGTATGCAGCACCATATGCTTCAAGTGCCCATACCTCCATCTCACCAAAGCGTTGTCCACCGAACTGCGCTTTACCACCAAGTGGTTGTTGTGTAACAAGTGAGTAAGGACCAGTTGAACGTGCGTGAAGTTTATCATCAACCATGTGTGCAAGTTTGATCATGTACATAATCCCTACAGATACACGGTTATCGAATGGTTCACCTGAACGTCCATCATACAGGATTGTTTTACCGTCACGGTTCATCCCTGCTTCTTCCATTGTTTCCCATACATCTTCTTCGTTGGCACCATCAAATACTGGCGTTGCCATATGAACACCTAAGTAACGAGAAGCCATACCTAAATGTAGTTCTAAAACTTGTCCGATATTCATACGAGAAGGTACGCCTAGTGGGTTTAACATGATATCGACAGGAGTACCATCTGGCATAAATGGCATATCCTCTTCCGGTAAGATACGAGAGATAACCCCTTTGTTACCATGACGTCCGGCCATTTTGTCCCCAACGCGGATTTTACGTTTTTGAACAATGTAAGCACGAACTAATTGGTTAACACCTGGTGGTAACTCGTCGCCGTCTTCACGGTTAAATACTTTCACGTCAAGGATGATACCGCCCGCACCATGTGGTACGCGTAATGAAGTATCACGAACTTCACGTGCCTTTTCACCAAAGATTGCGTGTAATAAGCGCTCTTCAGCCGTTAACTCTGTAACCCCTTTAGGCGTTACTTTACCTACAAGAATATCACCATCGCGTACTTCCGCACCGATACGGATAATACCACGTTCGTCTAAGTTACGAAGTGCATCTTCCCCAACGTTTGGAATGTCACGTGTAATTTCTTCAGGTCCTAATTTTGTATCACGAGATTCTGATTCATATTCTTCAATATGAACTGAAGTATATACATCGTCTTTTACAAGGCGTTCACTCATGATAACAGCATCCTCATAGTTGAACCCGTTCCAAGTCATGAATGCAACAAGTACGTTACGACCTAATGCAAGTTCACCTTTTTCCATTGATGGACCGTCAGCTAAAATATCACGAGGTTTCACACGTTCGCCAACTTTTACAAGTGGACGTTGGTTGTATGAAGTACCTTGGTTTGAACGAATGAATTTTTGTAATTTATATTTTGTTAAATCGCCTTTAACTTCTTTACCGTCGATTGTTTCAATGCGACGTACGTGGATTGAACGAGCTTCTACATGCTCAACAATACCATCGTATTTTGCTACTACAGCCGCACCTGAGTCACGTGCATCTACGTGTTCCATACCAGTTCCGACAAACGGAGCTTCTGGATTTAATAAAGGAACCGCTTGACGTTGCATGTTGGCACCCATAAGCGCACGGTTAGAGTCATCGTTTTCTAAGAACGGAATACATGCAGTCGCTGCAGAAACTACTTGTTTAGGCGATACGTCCATATAGTCCATTTGAGACTTGTTGAAAACAGTATTATCCCCACGGAAACGACCTACAACTTCATCGTTTACGAATGTACCATCAGGATTTAATAGTGAGTTCGCTTGCGCTACATAGTAGTTATCTTCTTCGTCAGCTGTTAAGTAATCAATTTGATCTGTTACTCGGCCAGTTTCGTGGTCAATACGACGATATGGCGTTTCAATGAAACCAAATTTATTTACTTTAGCGAAAGAAGATAATGAGTTAATTAAACCAATGTTTGGACCCTCAGGTGTCTCGATCGGACACATACGACCATAGTGAGAATAGTGAACGTCACGCACTTCGAAACCAGCGCGTTCACGTGTTAAACCACCAGGTCCTAATGCAGATAGACGACGTTTGTGCGTTAACTCTGCCAGTGGGTTTGTTTGGTCCATGAATTGAGATAATTGAGAGCTACCAAAGAATTCTTTAATAGACGCAATTACTGGACGAATATTGATTAATTGTTGCGGTACGATAGCGGCTGTATCATTGATAGACATACGCTCGCGCACTACACGTTCCATACGAGATAAACCGATACGGAATTGATTTTGTAATAATTCACCAACAGAGCGTAGACGACGGTTACCTAAATGGTCAATATCATCCGTTGCCCCTACTTGGTAAAGTAAGTTGAAGAAATAACTTACTGAAGATAAGACGTCAGCAGGTGTAATGTTCTTCACTTCTTCGTCAATGTAGGCATTGCCAATTACATTGATTTCTTTTTGTGCTTCATCTTTCGGAGCATAAATTTTAATAGATTGGATTGTTACGTCATCTTCAAGTACTCCGCCAACTTGTGATAAAGTGCGGTAGCCAATACCTTTAGAAGAATCCTCTAGGTAAGGTAAAATCTTATCTAAAGTACGACGATCAAGCACAGTGCCCTTCTCTACTAAAATTTCGCCTGTTTCTGGATCAACAAGCGTTTCAGCAATCGTTTGGTTGAATAAACGATTTTTGATGTGAAGCTTTTTATTCATTTTGTAACGACCAACATTCGCTAAATCATAGCGTTTAGCATCGAAGAAACGAGAGTATAATAAACTTTTCGCACTTTCTACTGTTGGTGGCTCACCTGGACGTAAACGCTCATAGATTTCTAAAAGTGCTTTTTCTGTACTTTCAGAGTTATCTTTTTCTAGCGTATTACGTAAATACTCGTTATCACCGATAATATCGATAATTTCTTGATCTGAACCGAAGCCTAGTGCGCGAAGTAACACTGTTACTGGTAGCTTACGAGTACGATCAATACGCACATATACTACATCTTTCGCGTCAGTTTCATATTCTAACCAAGCACCACGGTTTGGAATGACTGTTGCACCGAAGCCTTTTTTACCGTTTTTATCAGTTTTATCATGGAAATACACACTCGGTGATCGAACTAATTGCGAAACAATAACACGTTCAGCACCATTGATAATGAACGTACCTGTTTCTGTCATTAATGGGAAGTCACCCATAAATACATCTTGTTCTTTCACTTCGTCAGTTTCTTTGTTGTAAAGACGTACTTTCACACGTAATGGAGCTGCGTAAGTAACATCTCGCTCTTTACACTCATCGACATCATACTTAGGATCACCTAATGAATAATCGATGAATTCTAATGAAAGATTACCTGTAAAGTCCTCGATCGGCGAAATGTCACGGAACATTTCACGTAAACCTTCTTCAAGGAACCACTCGTAAGACGCCGTTTGAATCTCAATCAGATTTGGAAGCTCAAGCACCTCTTTAATACGCGCAAAGCTTCTACGCTGGCGGTGTTGTCCGTACTGAACTAGTTGACCTGTCAACTCATTCACCCCTCAATAAAGCGATATTAGGTCTTTGCAAAATCATCCAAATAGTGTATGATTTCGAAAGACAAAAAGAAAACGAGTCTTCAAAAGATCTCATTTTCGGTTAACTAAACTTATCTTGGCAAGTATACCCATATTAAATCATTCATATACCAAAAGGGCACACGACCTCAAAATAATATTTTTGCATTGTATCATATTATCATAGCCGTTTTGTCAAGTCAATATTTTATACATATTTCATTTATTTTTTTGCACGCACTATCCAGTAGCCTTTTTTCTTTTCCACAATATCCACTGCAGAAAATTTTTCCTCTAAATAGCTAACCGTTGATGGTGCACCTTGCTTCTTCTGAATTACTACCCAGAGCTCTCCAGAAGTCACTAACTTATCATAAGCACCGTCGTAAAAGCGGAAAACCGTTTCCTTTCCTGCGCGAATTGGAGGATTGGTTAAAATAGCTGCAGCTTTCGCCTCATCATCAACATTCGATAGTCCGTCACTTACAAATATACGTACATTTTGAACACCGTTTACTTGCGCATTTTTTTGTGAAAGCGCAACTGCCCGCTCATTAATATCCATCATGAATACTGTTCGCTCAGGATTTGCTTTGGCAATAGACAACCCAATCGGTCCATACCCACAACCTACATCGAAAATAGCACCATCCACAGCCGGCATTTGAAACGCATCTATTAATACACGGGATCCAAAATCTACTTCGCTTTTACTAAATACACCTGCATCCGTTTCAAAGGAAAACGTATGCCCAAGTAACTTGAACGTCCAGTGACGAGGTTTACTTTCAGTTTGAGGCTTACTTGTATAATAGTGATCTGACATTTTCACGCCTCCTCAGAATGAAGAAAAAGCTCGCCATAATGACGAGCTTCCTTTTGTATAAAAGTAATACGAGATTACTTAACTTCTACAGATGCGCCAACTTCTTCAAGTTTAGCTTTGATTTGTTCAGCTTCATCTTTAGAAACGCCTTCTTTAAGAGCTTTAGGAGCGTTATCTACAACTTCTTTAGCTTCTTTAAGACCTAAACCAGTGATTTCGCGAACCACTTTGATTACTTTAATTTTTTCAGCACCAGCAGATGCTAATACTACGTCGAATTCTGTTTTTTCTTCAGCTGCAGCAGCACCGCCAGCAACTACTGCTACTGGAGCAGCAGCTGTTACACCGAATTCTTCTTCGATAGCTTTTACTAAATCGTTTAATTCAAGAACTGTCATAGCTTTGATAGCTTCTAAGATTTGCTCTTTGTTCATTATAATTTCCTCCTAATTGGATATGTTTTAGTTTTTTGCGGTCAAGCCGCGGAAGTTATGCTACGTAAGAAATTACGCGCCTTGTTCTTCTTTTTGTTCTGCAACAGCTTTTGTTGCAAGTGCGAAGTTGCGCACTGGAGCTTGAAGTACAGATAAAAGCATTGAAAGAAGACCTTCGCGTGATGGAAGTTCTGCAAGTGCTTTAACATCTTCAACAGAAGAGATTGCACCTTCAATAATACCTGCTTTAATTTCTAAAGCTTCGTTTTTCTTAGCGAACTCGTTGATGATTTTAGCAGGAGCTACAACATCTTCAGTTGAGAACGCGATTGCGTTAGGACCAGTTAATACTTCGTTGATCCCTTCAACACCAGCAGCTTCAGCAGCACGACGAGTTAAAGTGTTTTTGTAAACTTTAAACTCAACACCAGCTTCACGAAGTTGTTTACGAAGTTCAGTCACTTGTGCAACATTAAGACCACGGTAATCCACTACCACTACAGAAGCAGCGCTTTGGAATTTTTCTGTGATTTCTTGCACTTGAGATTGTTTGTTTTCGATTGCTTTGCTCATGATGACACCTCCTATTAGAATGGGTCATTTATACCGACAAAAGAAAAGCCTCTGAGTCATATAGACACAGAGGCTGAAAGTCATCATCTTTAAAATAAGAATCCGAATTCCGATGTCCTCGGTAGGAACATTAAGTGACAAGTCACTCCTACTGTCTACGGTACAAATGGATGATTCACAACAGCATCCATCATACCAAAGATGCGGATAGCTGTCAACCGATTTATATAAATAAATTATTTTACTACTACGTTAGCAGCGTCAATTTTAACAGCTGGGCCCATTGTAGTTGTAACATTTACAGATTTCATGTAAGTACCTTTAGCTGCAGCAGGTTTTGCTTTTTGAACAACGTCAAATACAGTTAAGAAGTTTTCTACAAGTTTTTCTGTTGCGAAAGAAACTTTACCGATAGGAGCGTGGATAATACCAGCTTTGTCAGCGCGGTATTCTACTTTACCAGCTTTGATTTCTTCGATTGCTTTTGTTACGTCAAATGTAACTGTACCAGTTTTAGGGTTTGGCATTAAGCCTTTAGGTCCTAATACACGACCAAGTTTACCAACTTCACCCATCATGTCAGGAGTTGCTACGATTACATCGAAGTCAAACCAACCTTGTTGGATTTTTTGGATGTACTCTGCATCGCCTACATAGTCAGCGCCAGCAGCTTCTGCTTCTTTAAGTTTTTCACCTTTAGCGAATACTAATACGCGTTGAGTTTTACCAGTACCGTTTGGTAGCACTACTGCACCACGGATTTGTTGGTCGTTTTTACGAGTATCGATTCCTAAACGGAAAGCAACTTCTACAGTAGCGTCGAAGTTTACTGTGCTAGTTTTTTGAGCAAGTTCGATTGCTTCTTGTGCGCCGTATACGTTGTTACGGTCGATTAATTTCGCTGCATCTTGCAGTTTTTTACCTTTTTTAGCCATTATATATTTCCTCCTTGATTGTGGTTATAGCGGATTTTACCTCCCACGAATAAAGGTTGCGCGTTCACAAAGAAACTCCGCAACCTTCCAAAAAACAAAAACATCAAGTAAATGGGAATTAGTCTTCGATAACAATACCCATGCTTCGTGCAGTACCTTCAACCATTAACATAGCAGCTTCAACTGAAGCAGCGTTAAGGTCTGGCATTTTAGTTTCAGCGATTTCGCGAACTTTATCACGTTTAACCGTTGCAACTTTTTTACGGTTTGGTTCACCAGATCCAGATTGGATACCAGCTGCTACTTTAAGTAAAACTGCTGCAGGTGGAGTTTTCGTAATGAAAGTGAAAGAACGGTCCTCGAATACTGAAATTTCAACCGGAATAATAAGACCAGCTTGATCAGCAGTACGCGCATTGAACTCTTTACAGAATCCCATGATGTTCACACCTGCTTGACCTAATGCAGGACCAACCGGTGGAGCTGGGTTTGCTTTACCAGCAGGGATTTGAAGTTTAACAACTTTAATAACTTTTTTAGCCACGAGACACACCTCCTTAAGTCCGTGATGTGGTAATTGGGTTGCCCCTCCCACTCAATATCTGTCTGTCAGCTAAGTGCCGATAACATTAAAATTATCATTACAGACGTCAACCGAAGTTTGACAGTCTGACCTTTGAAATGATACCACTTTTAATTTTTTTAAGCAAGTAGTAATTAACAAAATTTGCGTTATACGCTCAATCATACACTAATTAGTTACTAGAATTTAAAGTTATAATTTTTGAATTTGCTCAAAATCCAGTTCCATAATCGTTTCGCGACCAAACATATCTACAGATACTTTCAGTTTTCCTTTTTCAGCGTCAATTTCTTCAACACGCCCTTGGAAGTGCGCAAACGGTCCTTCTAATACTTCAACCGCTTCACCAACTGTGATATCGATTTCAACAACTTTATCTGTCATACCCATTTGTTGTAATAGACGATCCGCTTCCTCTGGTAATAGCGGTGTTGGTTTTGCTCCACCACCTGATGAACCGATAAAGCCAGTTACTCCTGGTGTATTACGTACAACATACCAAGAATCATCTGTCATAATGAGTTCTACTAGGACATAACCAGGGAAAACTTTACGCATCATTGTGCGCTTTTTGCCGTCTTTCATTTCTGTTTCCTCATGCTCAGGCACGATAACACGGAAGATTTTATCTTGCATCCCCATTGTTTCAACACGTTTTTCTAGGTTTGCTTTTACACGGTTCTCATACCCTGAATACGTATGAACAACATACCAATTTTTCTCCATAACTGCTAGGACTACTCGTCCGTCCCTCCCTTACTAATAAAAGTGAAAATGATCGCGATATGCAATTTTGCATCCTTTATTCTTTTCACAAGCTTCTCAATAGAAAAACATAGCTTTCGCCATAGCAAGCGAAAGCCCGATGATAAATACCTAATTAGCATAGTCATCTATTGCTACCAGCATACTTTTACTAGTAGCACGCTTATCATAATGAGAACATTTTACTGCTCTTTACTTCATAAAACAAACGAAAAAACCCGTTATTGGAAAGGACGGGCTATTTTCAAAAGTATTAACATGCTCTTTTCTAATTATAAATCTAAGTACCAGCGGAATAATGATGAAATACCTAAGTCTACTAACACAAAAAATAAAGCCATAATTACTACAGTTGAAATTACAACGACTGTATATTTCGTCAGTTCTTTACTTTTTGGCCAGCTAGTTTTTCGCATTTCCGACATTACGTCGCTGAAAAAACTTTTAATCTTACCCATTCTAGCCTAACCTCCGAATCAATCATATCTGTCTATTTACAAAATATTTTATAGCGTTTGTTTATGCACTGTATGTTCATTGCAATGCGAGCAAAATTTCTTTAATTCGAGGCGTACAGTAGAATCTCCCTTAGCAGGAAATGTGTAATTTCTCGAACCGCATTTTTCACAATTTAGCACGACTTTCTTTGTCATGTAATCACCTTTTTTGGCACTTTGTCTTTTAAAGACTAACACCTAAAATTGTCAATGTCAACAAGGGTAAGTGACCTCTACGACATTTCCTCGAGCACTAAATGTCGCTCTAATTTCCGCTTTACTCGTTGCAAAGCATTGTCAATTGACTTCACATGGCGATTCAGTTTTGCAGAAATTTCATGATAGGATTGCCCATCTAGATAGAGAGCTAGCACTTGTAGCTCTAATTCACTTAAAATCTCACTCATTTTTTCTTCTAAATAACCAAACTCTTCTCTATGAATCATTAACTCTTCTGGATCATCCATAATCGCCCCTGTTAATACATCCATTAATGTACGATCAGATTCCTCATCAAAAATAGGCTTGTCTAACGAAACATAGGAATTCAGTGGAATGTGTTTTTGCCTTGTTGCTGTTTTAATTGCAGTAATAATTTGTCTTGTAATACATAACTCCGCAAAAGCTCGAAAAGAAGCTAGCTTGTCCCCTTTAAAATCACGGACAGCTTTATACAAGCCAATCATTCCTTCTTGTACTATGTCTTCTTTATCAGCACCAATTAAAAAATAGGATCTCGCCTTTGCTCTTACTAGCAAACGGTATTTTGTAATTAAAAAATCCAACGCATCTGTATTACCTTGATGCACCATTTCAATAAGCTCTTCATCATTGAATCGTTCAAAATCTTGTGTCACTTGTACAATACTATTTTTAAACATGGTATCACCTCAGCTGCAACAGATAATTAGGAACAGTATAACGGAATTGGAAAATATCAGTCAATCAATCATTTCAAACCACGGCGCCATTTTTCAAAAGCAAGTGCCACATCTGGCTTTAGCTCTATACGTGAAGGTGGCTTGCTATCCTGCTTACGTTTTACATCATGAGAAATTTTATGTTGAATAATGCTTAAATCAATTTCAAGCTCTCTTGCCGATTTGCGTAGTGCACCATTGCCAAAAATAACACTTTGTTCAGCCATATCGGAAGTCGCCACGTGAATTTGAATATGTCTTGCTTTTAGTTCTTGTGTCATCTTTTCAATGCGTTCATCTGCTGTTTCATTTTTCCTTGTATAAATAATCTCGACGCCATTTTCTATATAAGATTGCTCCACGCCCGGCACAAGATGGGCGTCAAAAACAACTATCACGCGCCACCCTATCGCCGCTTTATATTCTGCCATAAGCTCAATTAGACGCTTACGTGCATCTTCAAAGTTCGTGTCACGTAATGGACGTAGCTCTTTCCAAGCTCCGATCATATTATAGCCGTCAACAAGCAAAATGTTCTTCATCGTTAGTCATTCGCTTCTTGACGTTTGCGATACACTTCATACATTAAAAGCGCCGCAGCTACAGAAGCATTTAATGATGTGACATGCCCAACCATAGGCAGATGATATAAAAAGTCACATTTCTCTTTTAGTAGGCGCCCCATCCCTTTACCCTCACTACCAATAATAATAGCAAGCGGTAGAGTTGCATCCATTTTGCGATAATCCGCAGAGCCTTTTGCATCCGTACCAGCAATCCATACGCCCCGTTCTTTTAACTCATCGACTGTTTGGGCTAGGTTATTAACACGCACGACAGGTACATGCTCGATGGCGCCTGTTGACGCTTTCGCCACAACTGCTGTTAAGCTCACTGAGCGACGCTTTGGAATAATAATACCATGTACGCCAATTGCATCTGCAGTTCGCATAATAGAGCCTAAATTATGCGGGTCTTCTAACTCATCTAAAATTAAGAAAAACGGATCTTCTTGTTTGTTTTGTGCCGCTGCAAATAAATCGTCTAGTTCTGCATAGCTATATGCTGCTACAGATGCCACAATTCCTTGATGGTTAGCATCTGATAATTGATCGACCTTTTTTTTCGGTACAAACTGTACAATGATGCCTCGTTCGCGCGCTAAATCAAGCAGTTCATTGACCCCTGATTTTTTTACACCTTCTGCAATCCATACTTTATTCATATCGCGGCCTGAACGAAGTGCTTCTAACACTGGGTTTTTACCGGCAATAATTTCACCATTTTGTTCTGCCATTATTTTGACACTCCTTTTAATTCCTCGATTATTTGAATAGCGTATGCAATGATGGCATAAACGCGTTCTAATTCACCTAGTAAGTACAAGCTTCCAAGTACCGCTTCAAAGCCTGAACTATTGCGATAAGTTTGTACATCTGTATTTTTGGGAACAGAACCGGATTTGGCATTGCGTCCACGTCGGAACACTGCCAATTCCTGCTCTGTTAAAAAGTTTTCATCCATCATGCGATGTACAATTGTTGACTGTGCCTTTGCTGATACATAATGCGTTGCTTCTCTATGGAGTGTGTTCGGTTTTACGCGTCCGCTACGCAGTAAATACTCCCGTACCTTCTGTTCTAAAACCGCATCTCCCATATATGCAAGCGCTAATGCATTTAATTGCTTCACATCTTCATTTCGGAGTTTATCCAAGTTACTTACCCTCGTTTCCATCTTGTCCCTTGGCGTGTATCTTCTAAAATGATACCTTGCGCTTGTAAATGGTCACGAATTTCATCTGAACGGGCAAAGTCACGGTTTTTGCGCGCTTCTACGCGTTCTTGCAACAATGCTTCAATTTCTTCGTCCAGTAGTTCAGCTTCTTTAGCAAATTCAATACCTAAGACGTCACCTAATACCTCAAAAGTTTCAATAAAAGTTAATAACACTTTCTCATCCGTATTTGTTTCATTTAAGTAAATATTTGCAATACGCGCTAATTCAAATAATACTGAAATAGCATTCGCCGTATTGAAATCATCATCCATCGCTTCCTCAAACTGCGCCTTTTGTTGAGCAATTTGACGGAGCCATTCCTCTGAGCAATCGCCAAGACTTGCAGTTGCAGATAGGCGGTACTTAACATTGTTATATGCAGTACGAATACGCTCTAAACCTGTTGCTGCAGCATCTACTAAATCCTTTGCAAAGTTAATTGGGTGGCGATAGTGAACAGATAACATAAAGAATCGTAAAATTTGCGGGTCGATTTGTTTACGGATATCGTTCACGAGCACAAAATTACCAAGGGATTTTGACATTTTTTCATTATCGATATTAATATATCCATTATGCATCCAGTAACGCGCAAATGTTGTATCATTATGCGCTTCGGATTGCGCTATTTCATTTTCATGATGCGGGAATGTTAAATCTTGACCACCTGCATGTATATCAATTGTATCACCTAAATGCTCACGCGCCATCACAGAGCATTCAATATGCCATCCAGGACGGCCGTTGCCCCAAGGACTTTCCCAATAGATTTCGCCAGGCTTTGCTGCTTTCCATAATGCGAAATCTAATGCATCATCCTTTTTCTCGCCCGCTTCGATACGTGCACCAATTTTCAAATCATCTACCGATTGATGTGATAATTTTCCGTAACCATTGAATTTTCGAGTTCGGTAATAGACATCGCCCGCTGACTCATATGCATAACCTTTGTCGATTAACACTTTAATAAAGTCAATAATATCATCCATGTGATCCGTTACACGAGGATGGACATCTGCCTTTTTGCAACCTAATGCAGTTACATCTTCAAAATATGCGGCAATGAAACGATCTGTAAGTTCATGAACTTCCTCACCGAGCTCATTAGCTGCTTTAATAATCTTATCGTCGACATCCGTGAAATTAGAGACGAATTTCACATCGTAACCTTTATATTGGAAATAGCGTCGAACCGTATCATAAACAATGACAGGACGTGAATTCCCAATATGAATATAGTTATAAACCGTCGGACCGCAAACATACATTTTAACTTTTCCTTCTTCTAGCGGTACGAACGTTTCTTTTTGTCTTGTTAATGAGTTGAAAATTTGAATACTCATTGTTTTTCTCTCTCCTTTTGTAAGCGCCCGATTTCTTCTTGCAATGCTGCGATTTGCTTCTCGAAACCTTGGCAACGTTCCTCTACAGGGTCAGGAATATTTTGATGGTCTAGTTTTTTCTCTAAACGAACGCCATCTTTCATCACAACTTTACCAGGAATCCCTACTACCGTAGCGTTCGGTGGCACTTCTTTTAAAACGACTGAACCTGCGCCAATTTTACTATTCTCACCAATTGTAATAGAACCCAATACTTTGGCACCAGTGGCAACTAATACATTATCTTCTAATGTCGGATGGCGCTTTCCTTTTTCTTTCCCTGTACCACCTAGTGTAACACCTTGATAAAGGGTAACATTATCGCCTATTTCACACGTTTCCCCTATAACTACTCCCATCCCATGGTCGATAAAGAAGCGTCGACCAATTTTAGCACCAGGATGTATTTCAATTCCTGTAAAGAAACGACTAATTTGTGAAATTACACGTGCGATAAAATAAAAACGTCTTTTAAAAAACCAGTGTGCAATACGATGCGCCCATGTAGCATGCAAGCCTGAATATGTTAACACGACTTCCAGTACACTGCGCGCCGCTGGGTCATTCTCAAAAATAGTATCTACATCTTCCTTCATTCTTTTAAACATTAAAACTCCCCCTTTTCGTTACAATGTGTGTCATGACCTCAACCTTGCGACCTTAAATCCTACACCCCGCACAATGAATAGCCTTAAAACCTATTGTTATTAGTAATGATTGCCCTCTTACATCTAACACATGAATTTTTTTAAAAAATAAAAAGCGCCCCTATCATTCCCATAAAGGAATGACAGAGACGCTGAAATTTGCGCGGTTCCACTCTGATTGAAGGCAAAAGCCTTCCACTTTGGACGTCCTATAACGGGAACGAACCGATAGAGCCTACTAATGTTCAGCTCTATGCTCAAAGGTGCATTTCGGTTTTGCCTTGGCTCAGACCACTTTCAGCCGGTGATGGTCCTCTCTTTAGAGCATGCGCTACGTACTTCTCCTTATCAACGCTTTCACAATGTACATTCATTTTACATCGACAATATAAATTGTCAATAAAATTCTATTACTTCGCGTATTTTTCTACACGGTCAATTGTTTTCTCTTTACCAATTAAACAAATCGCATTTGGTAACTCTGGACCGTGTGTTTCACCAGTCGTCACAACACGGATTGGCATAAATAGATTTTTACCTTTATGACCTGTCTCTTTTTGTACAGCTTTGATAGCTGCTTTGACAGTTTCAGGTGTAAACTCTTCTAAATTTTCAAGTTGTGCTTTAAATGCAGCCATTACCTCTGGTACTTGCTCGCCAGCTAAAACGGCTTTTGCTTCTTCATCATATTCAATATGATCGTTAAAGAATAGGCTTGACAGTTCCACGATTTCAGCACCAAAGCTCATTTGTTCATGGTAAAGTGCGATTAAATCTGTTGCCCAAGCGCGCTCTTCTGCTGTTAACTCTTCTGGTAATAAGCCTGCTTTTTGTAAGTGCGGTAAAGATAATGCCACTACTTCTTCTAAAGATAATTTTTTGATGTATTGATTATTCATCCAAGTCAGCTTTTGCTTATCAAACATAGATGGTGATTTCGATAAACGCTTCTCATCAAAGATTTTAATAAATTCTTCTTTAGAGAAAATCTCTTCTTCACCTTCTGGAGACCAACCAAGTAAAGCAAAGAAATTGAACATCGCTTCTGGTAAGTAACCAAGGTCTTTATATTGCGTTACGAATTGGATAATGGATTCGTCTCGTTTTGATAGCTTTTTGCGATTTTCGTTGATGATTAATGTCATATGTCCAAAGCGAGGATACTCCCAGCCAAATGCATCGAAGATCATCATTTGTTTTGGTGTGTTTGATAAATGCTCTTCACCACGGAACACATGCGAGATTTCCATAAAGTGGTCATCTAATACTACTGCGTAATTGTAAGTTGGAATACCGTTTGCTTTCACAAGTACCCAGTCGCCCACATCTTTCGATTCGAACGCTACATGTCCACGTACTAAATCATCAAATTCATATGTTACGTTTTCAGGTACACGCATACGAATTGTATATTGTTCGCCAGCCGCTTCTTTAGCCGCTACTTCTTCCGCTGATAAATGACGGCAAGTTCCATCATAAGTAGGTGCTGCAACACCACGAGCTTTTTGTTCTTCACGAGATGCTTCTAATTTTTCTGATGAACAGAAACATTTATACGCTGTGCCTTGTTGTAATAACTTTTCAGCATGCTCTTTGTAAATATCTAAGCGTTCCATTTGACGATAAGGTGCATACGGCCCACCAATGTCGATGGATTCGTCATATTCGATACCTAACCATTTTAAGTTATCTAACTGAGACGCTTCTCCACCTTCTACATTACGCTCAATATCCGTATCTTCAATACGCACGATGAATTTACCGTTATGATGTTTTGCATATAAATAGTTGAATAACGCAGTACGTGCACCGCCAATATGTAAAAATCCAGTTGGTGATGGCGCGTAACGAACGCGAACTTCTTTCGTCATAATTAAATGCCTCCTAAATATTCGTCTGAAAATAATTCCGACCTTATTAACTTTGTTCATTTTACCACTGTAGTATAGGAAATTAAAGTAGCGCGTGTTTTTCAAGTGGACACGCGCCATTTTTTTATTTTTTAATCAGTAAAATTGTTGCCATTGAAGCAATGCCTTCTTCACGTCCTGTAAAGCCGAGTCGTTCAGTAGTTGTCGCTTTTACATTTACTTGTGATGCATCAGCGTTTAATAGAGTTGCAATACGATTTCTCATTTGTTCAATATAAGGCGCCATTTTCGGACGTTGCGCCATAATTGTGCAGTCAACATTGCCAAGCACATAGCCTTTGTCCTCAACGATTTTCCAAATATACTCTAGCAACTTTGCTGAATCAGCATCTTTCCATTCTGGGTCTGTATCTGGAAAATGTCGCCCAATATCCCCTTCTCCAATCGCCCCCAGCGCAGCATCAGTTACTGTGTGCAATAAGACATCCGCATCCGAATGCCCTACTAGACCCTTTTCATGCGGTATTGTAATACCACCAATAATTAATGGACGCCCTTCTTCAAATGCATGTACGTCAAAACCTTGTCCTACTCGAAACATACAATACTGCCGTTACAACAGTGACCATTGCAACAGCATTCACCTGCCTTTTTCATTTTCTATTTATAGACAGTTTAACATATTTCCTAGGAAATTGAGCTGTCCGTAACGACTATAGTCCACATATTATAGTTTGTTTACCATCGTATAAAAAAACCTCATCAGCTACTTCTGCTGATGAGATTTTAAAGCGATTATACATTATTCTCCAACGCTCGTTTACGTAAAATAGCTTCACCAAAAAGTAAATCTTCTTTTGTTGTCATCTTTACGTTTTCATAGTTGCTTTCAACAATGTGCACCTCATGACCAAGTCGCTCGACTAACATCGCCTCATCTGTTCCGAGGAAGCCCACTTTCTCAGCCACATCTTCCGCTTCTACTATCAAATCGAAGCGGAAGGCTTGAGGCGTTTGAATCATCCATAAGCTTTCACGGTCCACCGTTTCTTCAATGATGCCATTACGCACTTTTTTCATTGTGTCCTTTGCACGAACACCAGCGATTGCAGCACCAAAATTATTCGCACTTTGTACAAGGTTTGCAATAATATCGTGCGTAATAAATGGGCGGGCTGCATCATGCACTAAAACAATATCAACCTGCTCCATTTCTTTCATACAAGCATGCACTGAATGCTGTCGCTCTGCTCCACCATCAGGCAAGCCTTTGACCTTAGAGATTCCATAGTTTGCTAGCATCTTTTGAATAACAGCACGTTCTTCAGGTTTCACCGCAAGCCAAATGCCAGTACAGTTTTCATCTTGCTCAAATACCTCTAATGTGTGTATTAAAATCGGTTTCTCTAAAAGCTCTAAAAATAATTTATTTTGACCTGCTCCCATTCGCTTGCCGCTGCCTGCTGCCGGAAGCACTACTTCATACTGCACATTGTCCACTTCCTAATCGTCCTTTGGCTTAGCAAAAATCATTCGACCTGCAGATGTTTGTAGAACGCTCGTTACCGTTACAGTAATGGCCTGTCCGATAAAATTGCGGCCTCCTTCTACAACAATCATCGTGCCATCATCCAAATAAGCCACACCTTGGTTATGCTCTTTCCCATCTTTAATAACGACCACTTGCATATCTTCTCCAGGAATCACAACTGGTTTCACTGCATTTGCCAAATCATTAATGTTCAGTACTTTCACCTGATGTAATTCACATACTTTGTTCAAGTTGAAGTCATTCGTCACAATTTGTGTATCATTATCCATTTTCTTTGCAAGACGTACAAGTTTTAAATCCACTTCCTGCACATCTTCAAAATCTTCTTCGGTAATTTCTACTTTTGTCATACGTTCATCTTGCAGTTTCTTTAATATATCCAAACCACGGCGACCTCTTGTACGTTTTAATGTATCTGAGGAATCTGCAATATGCTGTAGCTCAGTTAATACAAACTGCGGTACAACCAAAACGCCTTCAATAAAACCTGTTTCCGAAATATCCGCTATACGCCCATCAATAATAACGCTGGTATCTAGCAATTTATAACTACCGCGATTTTCTGGTACGTCAATCCCTTCAGCAGCTTTTTTCTTTGCATTATTCCCACGTAAGGTGAATAACTGAAGTAACTCATCTCGCTTTTTAAAACCTACACGGAATCCCAAATATCCAAGTACAAAAGATAAGATAATTGGAATTACTTCTGAAATACCGCGAATTTGAACGCTATCAATCGCAAAGCCTAGGAAATAGGCTACGATAAGTCCTACAATTAACCCAAGCGTACCAAATAATAAATCTCCAACAGGCACTTTAAAAAGTACCTCTTCCATCCAGCTAATTAACCGAACAAAATAATCGGAAAAAGCAAATGATAATGTAAATAGTAAAAACGCACCTAAAGCAACTGATACGTAAGGATTATCAAGCCATGGATTAGATGATAAATGAAGCAATTCGTATAATGGCGGTAAGAAAACAAGGCCTAAAGCTCCTCCAATCAGTAAAAAAGCAATTTGAATAAATTTTTTCATACTGTCACCTCCAATTCTTATATTCGATTATACATATTTTACTGTAGAAAATCTTTTTTGAGCTCATCAAAACATTATTAAATTTCCTTCAGTTTATTGGACGTTATGGAAGGCTTAAGAGATGCCTAATTTCCACAATAATTGTTATCCAATTTCATGAAATTAATGATTGTTGCACCTATGAAGTAAAAATGCATGCTAGGATGTCGCCCAACATGCATTTATTTTAGTTGAAACCACTTCATCATCTAGCAACAGACGCCTAGCGTGACGCAACATGGTGACGCATTACTGCATGTCTTTAAAGCTCTCTAAAGCAGGCATTTAATGCATCTTTAATTGTTTCCACACCAACTATTTCAATACCTTGTGGGAAATCCCAACCGCCAATATTAGAAGCAGGGATAAATGCTCGCTTAAACCCTAGCTTTGCCGCCTCTAGCACACGTTGTTCAATTCGTGTGACACGACGAACCTCTCCTGTTAACCCTACTTCTCCAATAAAGCAATCTGTTCCCCGTACTGCCTGATCCTTAAAGCTAGACACAATACTCGTCAAGACAGCTAAGTCAATGGCAGGTTCATCTAGCTTTACTCCGCCAGCAACTTTAATATATGCATCTTGTGCCTGTAACATGAGGCCCATGCGCTTTTCAAGCACTGCCATAAGCAATTGCACACGGTTTTGGTCCACCCCTGTTGCCATCCGTTTCGGATAATTAAAGCTTGTAGGGGTTACAAGTGATTGGATTTCTACTAAAATTGGCCTTGTTCCCTCCATCGATGCCACGATTGTTGAACCTGCTGCACCTTGTGAACGTTCCTGTAAAAATAGCTCAGACGGATTCAAAACTTCCTTTAAGCCCCCCTGAAGCATTTCAAAGATAGCTATTTCATTTGTAGAGCCAAAGCGGTTTTTTTGGCTCCGTAAAATACGGTGGTTGTGATGTCGTTCTCCTTCGAAATACAGCACTGTATCTACCATATGCTCTAAAATACGCGGTCCCGCAATTTGCCCTTCCTTCGTCACATGTCCAACTAAGAAAATGGCAATGCCTTTTGTTTTCGCTATCCGCATTAGCTCCGCTGTACATTCACGTACTTGCGATACACTACCTGGCGCACTTGTCACCTCTGGATGGAACACCGTTTGGATAGAATCCACAATAACAAACTTTGGTTGTACATCGTCGATTGTTTGATTTAACAATTCTAAATTCGTCTCCGAATATATATACAGCTCTTGAGATACAACCCCTAAACGCTCTGCACGCAGTTTCGTTTGTCGAATGGATTCCTCACCAGAAATATAGAGCACACGATGACCTTTATTGGACAATAACGCAGACACCTGTAATAGCAATGTCGATTTTCCGATACCCGGATCACCCCCGATTAACACTAGAGATCCCGGAACAATTCCTCCGCCCAAGACACGATTGAGTTCACCCATTTCTGTAGCTACACGGGACTCCTCAGCCGCTTCTACTTGGATAATAGGTACAGCTTTTTGCGTGACGGTTGCAGAGTGTTGGAATGCTCCTCTAGGGCCTTTTGCTACAACCTCCACTTCCTCAACCATTTTATTCCATTCACCACATCCTGGACAACGTCCCATCCACTTTGCCGATTCATAGCCACAACCTGTACAGACAAATTTAATTTTTTTCTTCGCCATCATACCACCTCGAATATTTGTTCTTATTTTCATTTTACATAAAAAAAGACAGCTTGGCACGATATGCCTCGCTGTCTTCCGAATTTATGCTTGTTAAATAGGCTAACCGCTTATTTGGAAATTGAAACGCCTTCTTTTTTCTTCACGACGAATTCATCATTCACATAATCAATGACGACTTGGTTTCCTTTTTCTACATTGCCTTTCAGCAGTTCTTCCGATAGACGGTCTTCCACTTGTTTTTGCAATGCACGACGGAGTGGACGAGCACCATATTGAGGGTCGTAGCCTTCCTCTGCAATTTTATTGAGTGCTGCATCTGTTAACTCTAACGTAATATCTTGTTCTTGCAGACGTTTTGTTAGCGTATTGGCCATCATTGAAATGATTTCTTTTAAGTGTTCTTTTTCTAATGAATGGAACACAATCATTTCGTCGATACGGTTTAGGAATTCAGGACGGAATGCTTTTTTCAATTCTTCAAGCATTGTGCCCTTCATATCTTTATGTTTCGACTCTGAGCTTCCTAAGCTGAAGCCAAGATTTTTTTGATATTTTAGCGCATCCGCACCGACGTTTGAAGTCATAATAACAACCGTATTACGGAAATCAACGACACGTCCTTTAGAATCTGTTAAACGACCATCTTCCAGCACTTGAAGTAAAATATTGAAAACATCTGGATGAGCTTTCTCAATTTCATCAAGAAGCACAACGGAATATGGTTTACGTCGAACTTTTTCTGTTAACTGACCACCATCATCAAAACCTACATAACCAGGAGGTGAGCCAACTAAACGTGAAGTCGAATGTTTCTCCATATATTCAGACATGTCAACGCGAATCATCGCATCTTCATCACCAAACATTACTTCTGCCAGCGCTCTAGCAAGTTCTGTTTTCCCCACCCCTGTAGGACCAAGGAAAATAAATGAACCGATTGGACGTTTTGGATCTTTTAAACCAGCTCTTGCACGTCGAATTGCACGAGAAATTGCCTCGACTGCCTCGCCTTGACCAACAACACGCTTGTGTAACTCTTCTTCAAGTTGTAATAGTTTAGCTGATTCTTCATGGGCAATTTTAGCTACTGGTATCCCAGTCCACATAGAAACGACTGCTGCCACATCGTCAACTGTTACTTTCGATTCTGCTTTGCCTTGTTCTTCTTTCCATGTTTTACGTGTCGTTTCAATTTCGTCTTTTAGCTTTTGCTCTGTATCTCTTAACGACGCAGCCTTTTCAAATTCCTGACCAGATACAGCCGCATTTTTTTCAGAACGAACATTTTCAAGTTTATCTTCTAGTGCTTTTAGGTTTGGTGGCACCGCAAATGAACGTAAGCGAACTTTTGACCCTGCTTCATCGATTAAGTCGATGGCTTTGTCAGGCAAGAAGCGGTCTGAAATATAACGATCACTCATTTTTGCCGCTGCTTCAATTGCTTCATCTGTGATTTTCACACGGTGATGCGCCTCATAGCGATCGCGTAAACCGTGAATAATTTGAATTGCTTCTTCAACAGTTGGTTCATCCACTTGAATTGGTTGGAAACGGCGCTCTAACGCTGCATCCTTTTCGATGTACTTGCGGTACTCATCTAATGTTGTAGCACCAATACATTGTAATTCTCCACGTGCTAGGGATGGTTTTAAAATGTTTGATGCATCAATTGCACCTTCTGCTCCCCCAGCACCGATTAATGTATGCAATTCATCAATGAATAAAATAACATTGCCTGCTTGTCGAATTTCATCCATCACTTTTTTCAAGCGATCTTCAAATTCTCCACGGTATTTAGTACCGGCTACAACTGTCCCCATATCAAGCGTCATAACACGTTTATCACGCAAAATTTCTGGTACTTCGTTGTTAATAATTTGTTGTGCTAAGCCTTCAGCGATTGCCGTTTTACCTACACCTGGCTCACCAATTAGTACAGGGTTATTTTTCGTACGGCGTGATAGTACTTCAATAACGCGTGTAATTTCCTTGCTGCGACCAATCACAGGGTCTAGCGAACCTTCACGAGCAATTTGAGTTAAATCGCGCGCCAAGCTATCTAAAGTCGGCGTATTTGCAGCCTGCGTCGCTTGTTGTCCAGATTGTGCGTTATCATTATTGCCTAACAACAGTAATACTTGCTGACGAGCTTTGTTTAAGCCTACACCTGCATTGTTTAACACACGAGCGGCTACCCCCTCACCTTCACGAATAAGCGCTAATAGTAAGTGCTCCGTACCGATATAGGAATGGCCTAATTTACGTGACTCATCGACAGATAGTTCAATTACTTTTTTGGCACGTGGTGTGTAATGAACGATTGGTCCAACATCCTCTGTTCCTTTTCCAACTAACTCTTCAATCCCCGCTTCAATCATTTGAGGGCTAATATCGATGGCTTCTAATGCTTTCGCTGCAATACCACCGCCTTCACGAATAAGCCCTAAAAGAATGTGCTCTGTTCCTATTGATTCGTGCTTCCAACGAATTGCCTCTTCCTGTGCAAGTTGTAATACTTTTTGTGCGCGTTGTGTAAAACGATTAAACATCATATGAATCCTCTCCTTTTCCCCCTATAGTAGGCTTACTCATTGTTTCAAGAAATAATGCCTCTCGGAGCATTTTTGCTCGAACTCGATCTCGTTCAGCAGGTGGTAAAGCTTCTCCTGCATAGTGCTGTAAAAACCCTGGTTGCATACTGACCACACACTCGTTCAATGTGGTTGCTTTAATATTTTGAATCAACTGTAAATCTACACCTAAACGAACATTCGATAGACAGGTTGCCGCTTCCTCACTTGTTAAAATGCGTGCATGCGTTAATGTACCTAAAGCTCTGTATATCCGATCTTCTAAGGCAAGTTCCGCTTTTTCCATTAGCTTATTTCTTGCCTGCCGTTCTTTTTGAATAATTTTTTCTGCAACACTTTGAATGTCTGCTAAAATATCTTCTTCTGTTTTACCTAGTGTAATCTGATTCGATACTTGGTAAACATTACCTAAATTTTCGCTACCTTCACCGTATATACCCCTGACAGTCATCCCTAAACGTGTCATTGCATTGATAATTTGATTCATCTGACCTGTCAGTGTAAGTGCGGGAAGGTGCATCATAACCGAAGCACGTAAGCCAGTACCAATATTCGTTGGGCAACTTGTTAAATAGCCGAAAGTATCTCGAAATGCATATGGCAAGGCTCCTTCTAAGGCACGATCAATTTTATTTGCTTCCTCGTATGCCTTCTGAAGTTGAAAACTCGCCGTCATACATTGAATGCGTAAATGGTCTTCTTCGTTCACCATAATGCAAATTGATTCATCTTCAGATAGCAACATGGAGCCGACTTGCTCTTTTTTCGCAAGCTGTGGACTAATTAAATGCTTTTCAACTAAAATTTGACGTTGTAACGGTGTTAAATCTTTTATGGAAAAATAAGAATATCTTTCTTGAAGTTTCGGACTGTCTTGAATGGCATGTGTCACAGCCTGCTCTACTTGTAACGCTTCATTTTCTGAAAAAACTAAAGGGAAACGATAGCCGTCTAAGTTTCGAGCAAGCCGAATGCGTGTACTGATGACGATATCTGAATAATCATCCTCCATTTCCATCCATGCAGGTGTAGCTCGCGCTAAAAACGATTCAATCATCATGACACATCACCACCTTCGAATTGTAGCTGCTGTTCGAGATTTTTTGCTTCGTCGCGAAGCTTCGCTGCTTCTTCAAACTGCTCCTCGTCAACAGCGGCCTTCATGCGTTTTCGAATATCTTCAATTTGCTTTTTAATAACAAAAACATTGCTTCGAGCACCAGGCATTTTCCCTATATGCTGTGGCCCCGCTTGAATGCGATTAAATAGCTTTGGCAAATGCTCACTAAATGTGTCATAGCAACTGGTACATCCAAATTTACCTTCTTTTAAAAATCGCTTATACGTAAATCCACATTGTGGACATGTTTGTTGCTGAGGTGGCGCTTGCTGTTTTTCACCAACTTTTTGCCATGTAGGTGAGCCAAACCAATTGGATAACAATTGTTGAATCGATACAGGCTCTTGTTTAAACTCTGCATGGAACGGATGGAACTGCGAGGCACAGACATCGCAATAATGGTGCTCCACCTTCTGCCCATTTTGAACTTGTGTCACAGTTACTGTCGCATTGCGCTGCTTGCAATGTTCGCAAATCATTTCCCTCACCTCTTTACTTTTGCTTTTCGTATTTTATAGTGGTTAACATCGCTCGCAAAATTTTCGCTCGAATGCTGTCCCGTAAAGGTAGCTGCAAATCTAAAGTCGAACGGTCAACCGCTGCTAACATTAATTTCGCTTCTCGCTTTGAAATAACCTGCTCGTCAATTAAACGATATACTAAATCCTCCGCCACTGTTTGCGAGGCTCCACCTTCAATTTGTAGGAGCACATCATCAATCAAATCAATTTGTGAGTTTGCACGGACACGTAAAATTCGAATGTATCCACCCCCACCTCGTTTACTTTCAACAAGGTAACCCCGCTCGGCTGTAAATCTTGTATTAATTACATAATTTATTTGTGATGGCACACATTGAAATTTATCTGCAATTTCACTTCGTTTAATTTCAATATGCCCTTCTCCACCTAATTCAAGTACTTGCTTTAAGTAGCCTTCTATGATGTCTGAAATATTACGCATGTTAGGAATACACCTCGCTTACCTCACTGACTTTGACTATCTTTGACTATCTTTGAGTATATTATACAAAACGCTTAAAAATAATTGCAATTAATTCGCACAGAGAAATGTCTAAAGCAATTTTTATCGTTGATTGATTGTAAAAAAATTTTAACCACTCGAAAACGTACTTATCGTTTAATGTACCCTTTTTGCTTATAGAAAAAACGCAAGCATATGCTTTTTGCATATACTTGCGTCTTTATCAATTATACCCAGCGACCGACAATCGGATAACGCCAAGGTTCCTCTGAAATAGCCTTTACGATTCCGATAATTGGTACGATGTATACCATAGCGATAAATATTAGTAAGAAAGGTAAACCAATTAATACAATACTTAAAATACTGGCAATGACAATTAGTACGCCCATTGCGATTTGGAACAATAAAGCTTGCACAGAAACGTTTTTCACTTCTTCTTCCGAACTAATTAAGAAAAATATAATCGGCACTAAAAATGGCGCAAAAAACGCACTGGCATGTATGATGACCTTAGACCATTTTGTTTCCATCTATTCAACCTTCCCTTTTTAATATGTCTTTTTATTAATACTATTATTTACGGAGCAATACGCTAAATAGTTTCAAATCGTTTCGACAATTTTAAAATTATTTTGAAAGGTATGTGATACACAGATGGAATTTAACAGCACACTTGCGAACGAATATGAAAAAGGCATTCGTCGTACTTTACCGAGTTACGATACGATGCTACGTTTAACGAAAACTTTTTATCAATCCGCTTTACAAGAGAATGCTAGTTTTTTAGTTGTTGGTTCCGGCAGTGGCAATGAAATACTACAGTTAGCTGAACAAAGGCCACAGTGGTCCTTTGTCGGTATCGATCCATCTGAAGCCATGTTGGAAATTGCAGAAAACCGTCTACATTCACTACCAAATGCGATTTCATTACTACAAGGCACCATGCTAACTGCACCAATCCCTGCAACAAAGTTTGATGCTGCTAGCTGTATACTTGTACTTCATTTTATTAATTCCTATGAGGAGAAGCTTGCTACATTAAAAGGGATTGCAAGCCATTTAAAATCAGGGGCACCATTTGTGCTTGTTTCTAAATATGGACAGCTCAACTCTTCTGACACAGAGCTACAATTTGACCTATGGCGCGCATATTGGCAGCAGCACACAAAACTTTCCACTACTGATTTAGCTAGCATGGAGCAGTCCATACGCTCGCTTTCATTTATGCGTGAAGATGACATTGTTACGCTTCTACAGCAGGCAGGCTTTACACAGCCATCACGATTTTTTGCAACGACATTATTTGGTGGTTGGATATGCTATAAAGAGTAAGGTTCCATCCCTTCCTGATGCATCCTTGCAACTTAGTGGTGTACTATAAGTACTACGGGTACTCGATCTGACGTTTCCCATGTCTTCTTTTACTTCTCACGCTTTGAAGGGAGACTTCGTGCTTATTTAAAATGAGATAAACAGATTTGAGGTGAATGCCGTGATTCGCACGATGGCCATGACGAAAGATCAACAATTAATAAAGGACTTTCCACTTGAAAACATTAAGCAAAACCATTACGAATGGTATTGGGTAGATTTTAGTTGCCCAACTACTGAAGAAGAACTATTGCTTGATACATTTTTCCACTTTCATCCGCTTGCGATTGAAGACTGCTTAATGCGTTTACAACGACCAAAGTTGGATTTTTACGAAGACTATCACTTTTTCGTTATTCATAAATTGAATGAAGAAACGCTAATTGCTGAGGAATTAAATATTTTCGTTTCCGATCATTTTATTGTGACATTCCACAAAAATGAAGCACCTGAAATCGATAAAGTACAGAAGCTTTTAGAAGAGCAACCGAAATATTGGGAACGCGGTACTTTTTTCCTGACCTATCAAACGATTGATAAAATAGTTGATAGTTATTTCCCTCTCGTCTATAAAATTGAGGACCATTTGAATGCTCTTGAAGATGAATTAACTTATCAAAGTAATGTAAATGCGATGCAAATTGTTTTTGAATTCCGCAGTGATTTACTCCATTTACGGCGCACCATTTTACCAATGCGCGACCTATTATACCGAATACTTAATTCTTATCGCTTTGCCCTAAAAAAATCAGAAAGAGCCTACTTTGGGGATATTCACGACCATTTAGTCAAACTTACGGAAATGGTCGAATCTAATCGTGAGCTGACCGCAGATATGCGTGATAGCTATATGGCTATGAACTCTAGCCGAATGAATGGCATTATGATGATGCTTACAATTGTCTCCACCATTTTCATTCCATTAACATTTATAGCAGGAGTTTATGGCATGAATTTTGATAATATGCCTGAACTACATGGCCGTTACAGCTACTTTATCGTTCTCGGTATTATGCTATTGATTGGGCTATTTATGTTGGTATTTTTCAAATATAAAGGCTGGTTCAAATTGTTTAAACCGTAACTTAAAGCAGTAACAAAACAATTTTTTTGAAAAACAAAATCCGCGCATAGCTCTCTAGGGAAAATAGACATGAGGAACAACATCTTACATTCGTACATGTTGCAACTCATGCTTTACCCATAGAAGGCGAAACGCGGATTTTTAATTTTAAAAAATAGTTGGTTTTACTTGGGGAACTTTTAAATGTCTCCACTATAATTAATAGGGACCTCGATCATCTACTTTATTTTCACCTTGCTGCGGGAATAAAAAGTATGCCAGTACGCCCGATATTAGTGTTGCACAAATCGTTATTAATAGTTGGTTTAAGTCAGGTACCTCTGCATAATAGTTCGTTAACATATAAACAGATCCAATTGCTACAATTACCATCACAGGAATCACAAACTTAAAACGCTTCTTCTCCATGTAATACCTCCTCAATACGATTTCTTTCACATACATTTTTTTGTTACGCTAAACAGTTCGTATTTTACATGTTTCCTAAATGAAATTCAAATTACGCTTTATGAGCGAAACGCTAATGCTTAAAGGTAAATCTGAATTATGTCCGCCAAGAATGTGAAAAATTATAGAAATAAACGAAATTTTTAACCAAATACACTACAAAAAATAGTAGAATAGATTAAATACCATATATTCACCAAATTTACAAACCTAACAATATATACACAAAGCGTCTTCGATACCTATATTATTATGGATTTATAAAGAATGGAGCAGACAACAATGAGTTGGTTTTCAAAAAAGAACAATTATGGTTATTCAATTACACTAACACCAGAAGCGTTTATACAACAAGTACAATTAGATGTTTCTAATCATCCTAAGTTACAAAAACAATTACAACTATTAGACTTAACTACTGAAGATTTAGCCATCATTAAACAATTGCAGCCATTAGTGAAAAATGTTATTCCTGAAATGGTCGATCAATTTTATGCAGCGATTAGCTTAAGCCAAAATTTATTAGATATTATTAACAGAACATCACAAATCGACCGTTTAAAAGTGACTTTACATAAGCATCTAAGTGATATGTTCGAAAGTCGTATTAATGACGACTACATTAAAGAAAGAAAGGCAATCGCTGAGACACATGTTCGAATTGGGCTCCAATCAAAGTGGTATATCGCTTCATTCCAATCATTAACTTCGACTTTTACAAACTTTACGAATGATTTAGATATTTCAAAGCATGACGCTATCCGTGCCATCAATGCCTTTTGTAAACTTATTAACTTTGAACAGCAACTTGTGATTGAGGCTTATGAAAAAGAAGAAGAACGCATTCGTAGCGTTGCAGATAAAACGAAGCACGCACTTGTTACTACAATTCAAAGTACGGCAGAAGAGTTAAATGCAATCAGCGAAGAAACAGCCGCTTCCCTTTTAGTCATCTCCTCTCAAACGGATGATATTGCAGTAGCCACTAAACAAGGTTTGAACTTCGTTGCCGATACACAAGACAAATCTAAACGCGGACAGCAGCAATTACAAGAACAAAATGACTTAATACATGTTATTTTGCAAAGTGTTAATGGCCTTGAAGTAACGATGAACCAATTGCGTACGTCGTCTCAAAAAATCTCTGAAATTGTTGGACTTGTTACAGGTATTGCAGACCAAACAAATTTATTAGCACTGAATGCTTCCATTGAAGCCGCTCGTGCTGGTGAGCATGGCAAAGGCTTTGCTGTTGTAGCAGAGGAAGTCCGCAAGCTTGCAGAAGAAACAAAAAGCGCTGTGCAAAACGTGTCACACCTGATAAAAGAAACAGAAAGTAATATTTCAACAATGGCGAATTCAGTTATCAATGTGGATCAAAAAATCCAACATAGCGTTGATACACAAACAAGCCTCTCGAAATCATTTAATGATATTGCTGAAGCAGTATCAGGTATTCAACAACAATATGTAAACACGGCTAAGGATATTTCAGCCATTTCAAATTTAATTACAGAGCTATCGCAAGGGGCAACACTCGTCTCCTCTTCTTCTGACTCACTCATTAATGTTGTAAATGAATTAAACATATAACACAACAAAAAAAGGAAATTGATCACATCGTATCAATTTCCTTTTCGTTTTAATGTGCCAAAGCACGTTTTTGCTTGCGATGCTCTCGTCGAGCCGGACCTGTTTCAAATAACCGTTTTTCTGCATCCGTTTCTGGGAAAATAGCAGGAACAGCCTTCGGTTTACCATCATCATCTACTGCAACCATCGTTACAAATGATTCGGTTGTTAATTTTTCTTCACCCGTCTCAATGTTACGAGAAATAACACGGACATAGACTTCCATAGATGAACGTCCTGTAGATGACACAATACTTTCAATTTCAAGAATATCACCCACATGCGCTGCTGATAAAAAATCAACAGAATCAATGGAGGCAGTGACAACATGCCCTTTTGCATGCTTCATCGCTGTAATTGCCGCAATTTCATCAATATAAGCTAACACTCTTCCACCAAAAATGGAATTATGATTATTAGTATCCGGTGGTAATACGAGACGCGTCTGAACCGTACGTGATTGGCTCATGGGTACAGCATTGGTTGTCATAGTTCTAGTTACTTCCTTTCATGTAATGTCCTTTCGTCATCGTATCGTAGAAAAAGAATGGATGCAAATTTAGAATGATTTTTTCATCGTTATAAACTTCATATCCGTCATTTCTTCAATCGCCCATTTAATACCCTCTCGACCGTAGCCACTCATTTTCACACCGCCATATGGCATATTATCGACTCGGAATGTTGGAATATCATTAATAATAACAGCACCTGCTTGTAATTCATCGGCTGCACGTAATGCATCTGGCAAGACATTCGTAAAAATCCCTGCATTTAAGCCAAGTTCCGACTCATTCACTAGTCGAATTGCGTCGTCTAATGTTTCATATGAAACAATTGACACGATTGGCGCGAATGTTTCCTGACAAACAATTTTCATATCGGCAGTCACGTTTGTCATTACTGTTGGGGTTAATGTACGTTCAGTAAATGTTCCACCCGTAGCAACCACTGCACCTTGAGCCTTCGCTTCCTCAATCCATGAATGAATACGACTAACTTCATTCGGATTAATCATGGCACTGACATCTGTATTTTTATCGAGTGGATCACCGACAACTAACTTTTCCGTTTGAGCTACAAATGCTTTTGTAAAAGCATCAACAATCGAGGCATGTACATAAATACGCTGAAGCGAAATACACACTTGTCCTGCAAAGCTAAATGCTCCGCTAACACAACGCGCGACAATTTTTTCAATAGGGGTCGATGGCTCAACAATCACCGCCGCATTTGAGCCTAGCTCTAACGTTACTTTGCGCAAGCCTACTTTTTCTTTTATGCCTAATCCAACCTTACCACTTCCAGTGAAGGTCACTTTTTTCACGAATGGATGAGTCACAAGTGTGTCACTTAGCTCACCACCACTACCCGTAACGATTTGTAGAGCGCCATCTGGTAATCCTGCTTCTTTAAATATTTCTGCCATTACAATTGCACTGAGCGGTGTTTGGGTTGCGGGCTTTAACACGACCGTATTCCCCACAGCAAAGGCAGGTCCCAATTTATGCGCAACTAAATTAAAAGGAAAGTTAAACGGTGTAATGGCAGAAATAACGCCTAATGGCTCACGCTTTGTCCAGCCAATGCGGTCGCCAGCTCCAGGCGCAGCATCCATCGGTACCGTTTCCCCTTTCACCTGTTTCGCTCCTTCGGCTGCAAACTGATAGGTTGCAATCGTGCGTTCTATTTCAGGTAAACCTGCTGAAATAGGTTTACCCGCCTCTTGTGCTAAAATTTCGGCCAATTCGTCTTTTCGACGTCGCATAATGTCGACTACTTTATATAAAATTTCGGCACGGTCGTATGCAGTAGTTTGTTTAAATGAAAGAAAAGCATTTTGGGCACCTTCAATTGCTTGCTCAACATCTGAAACAGATGCCTTGGCAACCTTTGCAATAATCTCACCGTTATAAGGCGAAGTTAATTCATAGGTTTCCTTCGCTTCTTGCCATTGTCCATTTATCCAAAGCTTTGTTTCGTTCATTTTCAATACACCTCCGAATATTCTGTTCCTCTTTAGTTTATCATGAAGTGCTGGAATTTGACGCTACTGCTGCTGCGGTCATGGCGGATATCATCGCCGCCTGTTGTGCCTGAATTAGTAATTCAATAGATGACATAATTGCCATAGATAATGATTGTTGCACTTTAGCCATATCATAAATAGCCATTTGAACCGCCATAAACAACACAAATTCTTGATGCCACTTCAATAATTTCATTCCCTTTAAATCATGATACAAATCAATAATTTGCTGTAGCTGTCCTGAATTTAATTGAAAAATCGCTAAAAAACCTAGTAATGGATAATGTATATACTTTACTTTGACACCTTGCTTCTTTAAATTATCGCGAATTGTCGCAACAGTAGATATAAGGTCACTGTCATATTGAGCAGATAAAAAGGTTAAAATTTGGGATAACCATTGTAGTTCATTTCCCACACTAAATTGATACGTGCGTAATTCCTTATAATAACGATTCATTGTTTCTGCGCGTAAAACAACATCGTCATTCGGGCTACTTAATAGCACAGTATATGGGATAACATCAAAGGAAGTGAGAAAGCGGTGATGTTTGCTAATAGCTTCATATAAAGCTCTTGCCGTCTGTGCATGCACCCTCTTCTCATTTTCATTTTCTGTTAAAAATTGAGCACCAATAAAACTAAAGTTTCCTCTTTTAAAGTGAGCTTCTTTTAATATTTTTTCATTATTTAATAACGTCTTTACCGCCTCTTCGGTATTGTCTTGCTCCATCATATTGGCTGCAATGCTGTACCCTATTGATGTACCCTATTGATGTACGCAATGGCGACATCCGCGATGTTTGACTCTTCATTTCTTCTATAACAGCTTTAAACTTTTCTGTATCAAACATTTTCCCTGCTGCAACATATGTGCTGGCAATAGCTAAGATAATTTTGCGATCAACTGCCCTGCCTGCAACCTTCGATACAGCCTCTACCGTTTGTGTAAATTGGTTTTCAATTATAACAATATCCATCTTCGGCACACTCCTTTTCACTATTTACGTAATATTCTGTTGTAAAGATTCAATCATTTTGTAACAAAAAACATAAAAAGTAAACTTAAATTAATGTAAGAATTAGGTATTATATGGTTAAATAACGATAATAAACGATGAATGGGGGGCTTTATTATGATTGAAAGAACCATAAAAAAATACTTATTCACTCAAACTTTACAACACCGAATACAGCTTTATTTATTATTGCGAAATTCCACAACTAACGTAAGTCTACATACTCTTTTCCAAAAAAATTAGCATAAAAAAACAGCGACAAAAATGCTTTTTGCCGCTGTCCCTAACTATTCGATTAAACCTAGCTCTTTTAACTCTTCTGTCGAAAAAGCTCTAGACCTTGTTAAAAACCGCTTACCTTCTACGCCTTCAAGAGAGAACATACCGCCTCTGCCGTCAACTACGTCTAAAATAATTTGTGTATGCTTCCAATAATCATATTGGTTTTTGTGCATATAAAATGGTGTGCCCCCCACCTTACCTAAACATATATCCTGCTCACCTAATATTAAGTCACCGTCAGGATAACACATCGGAGAGGAGCCATCGCAGCATCCCCCTGATTGATGAAACATAACCGGTCCATGCTTTTCCTTCAATAATTCGATTAGTGCCAGCGCTTCTTCTGTTGCTAAAACACGTTCAACCACGCGTTAGCACCTCCTTACTAATTAGAAGAAACCAAGTTTGTTTTCGTTATAGCTTACTAATAAGTTTTTCGTTTGTTGATAATGCGATAGCATCATCTTATGTGTCTCACGACCGATTCCTGACATTTTATAGCCACCGAACGCTGCATGTGCAGGATATGCATGGTAGCAGTTTGTCCAAACACGCCCCGCTTGAATACCACGTCCAAAACGATAAGCTGTATTCATATCACGTGTCCAAATGCCCGAACCTAATCCATACAATGTATCATTGGCAATTTCCAATGCCTCTTCTTTTGTTTTAAATGTTGTCACTGCAACAACTGGGCCAAAAATTTCTTCTTGGAAGATACGCATCTTATTGTGCCCTTTGAAGACAGTTGGTTTAACGTAGTAGCCATTTTCAAAGCCTGCCCCTACATTATTTTTCTCGCCTCCAATTAGACATTGTGCACCTTCTTGTTTACCAATATCTAAGTAAGACAGAATTTTTTCCATTTGCTCACTTGAAGCCTGTGCACCCATCATTGTATTTGGATCTAACGGATTCCCAACTTGAATCGCTTCAACACGTTGTAATACACGCTCCATGAACTTGTCATAAATCGATTCTTGAATTAATGCGCGTGAAGGGCATGTACAAACTTCACCTTGGTTCAGGGCAAACAATACAAAGCCCTCTACCGCTTTATCTAAAAAGGCATCATCTTCATCCATAATATCTTCGAAGAAAATATTTGGAGACTTTCCGCCCAATTCTAACGTAACTGGAATAAGGTTTTGAGAAGCATATTGCATAATTAAACGACCTGTTGTCGTTTCACCTGTAAAAGCAATTTTGCCAATACGAGGGTTAGATGCAAGTGGTTTTCCTGCTTCTAAACCGAATCCGTTCACCACGTTTAGTACGCCTGGTGGCAATAAATCACCAATCAACTCTACTAATACCATAATAGATACTGGTGTTTGCTCTGCTGGCTTTAACACAACACAGTTGCCAGCAGCAAGGGCAGGAGCTAGTTTCCATACAGCCATTAATATTGGGAAGTTCCAAGGAATGATTTGACCCACTACCCCAATTGGCTCATGGAAATGGTAAGCAACCGTATCATTATCAATTTGACTTAGCGCGCCTTCTTGTGCACGTAATGCACCAGCAAAATAACGGAAATGATCAATGGCTAAAGGGATATCTGCATTTAACGTTTCCCTTACTGCCTTACCGTTATCCCATGTTTCGGCAACAGCTAACTTTTCTAAGTTTTGTTCAATACGGTCCGCAATTTTAAGTAAAATGTTAGCACGCTCTGTAGCGGATGTTTGTCCCCATGCATCTTTTGCGGCATGTGCTGCATCAAGTGCAAGTTCAATATCCTCAGCAGAGGAACGCGCTGCTTGTGTAAAAACTTGTCCAGTAACAGGAGTGACATTATCGAAGTATTGACCTTTCACTGGGGGTGTCCATTCTCCACCAATGTAATTATCGTATCTTTCTTTGAATTGAACTACCGATCCTTCAGTGTTTGGAAATGCATAAACCATTTTACTTCTCCCCTTTACACAAAATAATAGAAAATATCTAGAAAAATCGTAATTATATATCGAAATAACGATATTTTCATAGAAACCTTCTTACCCACTATATTGTCAGAAATGCATGATTATTTCAACTTTTTAAATTAAAATTTTGTAATATTTATTTTTAGTAGAAAAGCTTCTAGAATTCACGCTATAAACAACGATAGGGTATACTTAAGCTACGATAAAATGTTTAGGAGAACTATATGAGAATTAACAAATATTTAAGTGAAGCGGGCATCGTGTCTCGTCGTGGTGCTGATAAATGGGTCGAAGAAGGTAAAGTAACAATCAATGGCGTACTTGCTACTGTGGGCAGCCAAGTAGAAGCGGGCGATATTGTTTGTGTGGATGGCAAAGAGGTAAAAAAAGAAGAGCAACTAGTTTATATTGCCTTAAACAAACCAGTTGGTATTACAAGTACAACAGAGCGTCATATCAAAGGAAATGTCGTTGATTTTATCAATCATCCTCTACGCATTTTCCATATTGGTCGACTGGATAAGGAATCTGAAGGATTATTATTAATGACCAATGATGGCGATATTGTAAATAAAATTCTACGTGCAGAAAACCACCATGAAAAAGAATACATCGTACAAGTTGATAAGCCGATAACAGAACAATTTATTAAAAAGATGGCTGCAGGCGTTGATATTTTAGATACAACGACATTACCTTGCTACGTTGAAAAAATTTCAGATAAAGTGTTTAAAATTATTTTAGAGCAAGGCTTAAATCGCCAAATACGCCGTATGTGTTCAGCATTAGGGTATTCCGTTAAACGATTACAGCGCATACGCATTATGAATATTAAGCTTGGCAATTTAAAGGTCGGGCAATGGCGCGATTTAACTGATAAAGAGCGAGCAGAATTATTTAAACTACTTAATTACACAGTAAAATAAAGCAATTGGGAGGATTGGAAAGATGCTTTCTATTCAAAGTACTGAACAACTTACGGGTGTACGAATAAGCGGTGACTTTTGGGATTTAGATGCCCTTATTCAAGCGATTTATCAAGTAACTGGAGATGAAAACAAATACTATGATTACCAAGGTGCGCGACTTCGCATTCTTGGTATTTGCCGTAATCTCCATCAAGCAATGCAAGGTGAGCATCAGCTTGAATTTGTCAGTAATGGACTGAACAAAAGTATACTTTCTCGACATGAAACGATTTTTCCAACTAAAAATGTCTACTACGGGACAGAGGTACTGTGGCCGGAGCTTCTTTTTACAGCGATTGCTTTAAATGATTTCATTCGCTTACATCAGGAATTGATTGATTCTTCCGATTGGAATGGTGATGTGGCAACGATTCGTAAATTCCAAGCAGCGGTTGCTGACTGTCTGGAGCAAGAGCTTACGGAAGATGAATTTTTAGTATTTTTAAGGATGATTCATTCTAAGAGCCCTTTAACCTTCCGCTATGCTACGCAGTATGTAGATGTACTAAATTTAGAATACATAGATTTAAATACGCAAACACGCAAAGCGCATTTAGCCTCCTTTGCACTTCGTTTAATGCTAGAGGATGAGGAATACGTTGCACTTAAATCGCAATTAATCGAAGTTGCCAGTACGACAAAAAAAGCACTACATGAAATTCCAATCAATGCAAGCTACCCTGAAGAAATTTTATGGTAATCTAGGACAAAAGAGAAAAGGTGTTAGATTGATGGCAGTCAATCTAACACCTTTTTTGCTCGCCGTTGTTGTTGGCTTCGACGGTACTTTCCGCTCAGCACAGTAAGCCGCAACCCTCGCTAACGCGCGAAATGCCAGCGTCTTACGATGTGTGCTGTCCTGCAGGAGTCACCGCCTCCGCTACCAACAACTAGTGAACCCTTCTAATGTTTTATTTATTGCAAAAGCAGGAATAGCTAAGTTCTCCATATAGCAAAAATGTATGAACACCTTTCCTCTGTTCTTTAAATTTTTTTAGTTATGTCCCAACCACTTTTTACTGCGCAGTTGCTTTCTGCGGTGTACCTAGTGCTCTTTGCTAAACTCTTTGTGACTATTTAATCGTCTCGTAAGCCATTTTACGAATAACCACTTCATGTTGCGGATAATCAGCTAAAAGCTCATTTTGTGTAAATAGCTCAAAGTCCTCAAAATCAAAACCTGGTGCTACCATGCAGCCTACTAAACTAAATGTATTGGCATCCTCAACAGACGAACCGAAAATCGTATTTTTCGGCACCGCCACCTGTGGCACCTCACCCGCTTCTATATTTAAGCCTAATTTTTTTGCCTCATATGTACCATCAGGGAAAATCATATGAACCGTTAATGGGCTACCTGCATGATAATACCAAAGCTCATCTGACTTTAACCGATGTAAATGAGAGATATCTTGCGAACGTAATAAAAAATAAATGCTTGTATAAATCGGTCGTTCTACATCTCTTACAGCTATTTCCTCTGTCGATTTAAACGTAGAAATATAGTATCCGCCCTCAGGATGTTGTGCCAATGCTAATTTTTCTATAAAATATTGTGCTGAATAGTGCATGCTAACCTCACTCCTTTTTCCCACCTTACCAAAAAAGAAAGGTTTCGCGCTACTTCCATCTATTATCGTCGTTCTACAACATGAAAAAGGGTATCTCGAATCAATTCCGAGACACCCCTTCCAATTACATACCACCTAAATATGCCGCTTTTACTTGTTCACTTTCTTGTAGCTCTTTCGCTGTACCCGATAATACAATGCGTCCTGTTTCAAGTACGTATGCGCGGTCAGCTACCGATAATGCCATATTGGCATTCTGCTCTACCAGCAATACCGTTGTACCTTCTTTATTCACTTGTTCAATAATATTGAAGATATTTTTTACCATAAGTGGTGCAAGCCCCATTGAAGGCTCATCCATTAACAACAACTTTGGTTTTGCCATCAATGCACGACCCATCGCCAACATTTGTTGCTCACCACCAGATAATGTGCCAGATTGCTGTTTACGACGCTCTAGTAGACGCGGGAATAACTCAAAGACATGATCCATATCTTTCTTTATGCCAGCCTTATCATTACGCAAGTATGCGCCAAGCTCAAGGTTTTCCTCTACTGTCATATTAGCAAATACACGGCGACCTTCAGGCACGTGTGAAATACCTGATTTTACAATGGTTTGTGCAGCCTTACCTGCAATCGAGAAGCCTTCATATTCTAGAATGCCCCCTTTAGGTTTTAATAAGCCTGACAAGGTTTTTAATAATGTACTTTTACCAGCACCATTGGCACCGATTAATGTGACAATTTCCCCCTCGTTAACTTCTAAAGAGACGCCTTTTAATGCTTGAATATTTCCATAGAATACATCAATATTTTGTACTTTTAGCATTAGCTGATAACCTCCTCACCAAGGTACGCTTCAATGACCTTTGGATTGTTGCGAATTTCTTCTGGTGTCCCATCAGCGATTAGTTGCCCGTGGTCGAGGACGTAAATTCGTTCACATATCCCCATTACTAAGCTCATATCGTGCTCAATTAGTAGAATCGTTAATCCAAACTCTTTACGAATAAAAGCAATTAGTTCCATTAAGTCATGTGTTTCTTGTGGATTCATCCCTGCCGCTGGTTCATCAAGTAACAATAGCTTTGGATTTGCCGCTAATGCACGTGCAATCTCCAGACGACGTTGCATACCATACGGAAGGTTTTTTGCTAACTCATTCTTATAAATATCTAAGCCAAATATTTTTAAGAATTCCGTTGATTGCTGTTCCATTGCCGCTTCACCTTTAAAGTGACTTGGCAAACGGAAAATAGATGACCACATCGAATGTTTTGCTAGAGAATGGTTCGCTACTTTTACATTATCTAATACAGATAGTTCTTTAAAGAGACGAATATTTTGGAACGTACGGCTAATACCTTTTTGCGTTACTTGATAGGGTGCAAGGCCATTTAACTTTAATCCGTTAAATGTAATCGTTCCTTCAGTCGGCGTATACACACCAGTTAGCATATTAAAGCTTGTTGTTTTACCTGCACCATTTGGCCCGATAAGCCCTACTAATTCACCTTGATTTAGGTACATATTAACGCCCTGTACCGCCTTTAAACCACCGAATTGAATACCCATGTTTTCTACTTTGATAAGAAGGTTTCCAGTCATTATTTTGTACCTCCTTTTTTACCAAACTTAAATAAATGCGTAATTTCCTTTGTCCCCATTAAACCGGTTGGACGGTATAGCATAACAATGATTAATACTAAGCTGTAAATAATCATTCGTGTTTCTGGGAAGTTCGCTAAGTATGTTGAAATCAACGTTAAAAATACTGCTGCAATAACAGAACCTGACAGACTTCCTAAGCCCCCAAGCACAACGTAAATTAATATATCAAATGATTTTAAGAAACCGAACGTAGTCGGTTGAATAATGTAGAAGTTATGTGCAAAAATAGCCCCTGCAAGACCGGCAAAGAAAGAGCCAATCGCGAATGCTACAACTTTATAGTAAGTTGTATTAATACCCATGGCATCCGCAGCGATTTCATCTTCTCGAATCGAAATACAAGCACGTCCATGGCGAGAATTTGTAAAGTTAGAAATAACTAAAATCGTCAATACCACTCCTACGAATGCATATGTCCAATTCGATAAATATTTCACTTGCATCCCCGCTGCCCCACCGACGTAATCCGTATTTAAAAAGACAATACGAATAATCTCAGCAAAGCCAAGTGTTGCAATGGCTAAATAATCCCCTTTTAAACGTAGTGTTGGAATACCTACGATTAAACCAGCTACTGCTGCTGCAAGCGCCCCTAGGAAAATAGCTAACGGGAACGGCAGCATTAGCTTTGTAGTAATAATAGCTGAAATATAAGCACCAACTGCAAGGAAACCGGCATGTCCAATAGAGAATTGCCCCGTAACCCCGATAACGATGTGCAAGCTGACAGCTAGCATGATGTTAATGCACATGGTGATTAACATATTTTTATAGTACAAGTCAATTATTTCTGTTGTAATTAGTGCCTGAACAACCACATAGATGACTAGCGCTAATACTGCATAGCCCCAGAAAACTTTAGACTTCTTCATCATTACCGCTCACCTACACTTTCTCGCGGGCGTTTTTACCGAAGATACCCGATGGTCTGAAAATCAAGATTAAAATTAAAATGACAAATGCTGCTGCATCGCGCCATAAAGAGAATCCAAGTGCACTTACAAATGATTCCACGACACCTAGTAGCATACCGCCAACCATTGCCCCTGGAATAATACCAATACCACCAAGAACCGCGGCGATGAACGCTTTAACCCCTGGAATAACACCCATTAACGGGTCAATTTTCGTATAATACACACCGAAGATTACACCCGCAGCTCCAGCTAATGCCGAACCTATAGCAAATGTTGCTGAAATGGTATTATCTACGTTAATTCCCATTAGGCGTGCCGCATCTGCATCATGTGAAACTGCGCGCATTGCCTTGCCAATTTTTGTTTTATGTACGATGAATTGTAAAAGAATCATCAGTACGATAGAGACAGATAAAATTAAAATAGATGTACTACTAATTTGAACCCCGAAGACATCAAATGTTGTATTTTTAATGACTTCAGGATATGCTGCAGGCTGTGCCCCTCTGAAGAAAATTGTCGTATATTCGATTAATAGCGACACCCCGATTGCTGTAATTAAAGCAGCAATACGCGTCGCATTTCGTAACCGTTTATATGCTATACGTTCTATTAACACACCAAAAATTGCGCAAACTGCCATCGCTAATAATAATGCTGGTAAGAAGCCCAGCTCCCATTTAGCAATTGCGTAAAAGCCAATAAATGCCCCAATCATGAAAACATCACCGTGGGCGAAGTTAATGAGCTTAATAATACCGTATACCATCGTATACCCTAACGCTATTAACGCGTAGATACTACCTAGTGAAATACCATTCACAAGCTGTTGTATCCATTCCATGAGCGTTCACTCCTTTATTATTTTTTAAAAGCATGCAAAAATGGGACCTATTTCTACATAGTGAAAGTGAATGCAGAAAAACTCGTGTCCCTCATAAAAAGTATTTCCGATTCCTTATGCTAGAATCTATGCTTTTTTTATTAGTCTAGTTGTCTATGAAAAAATAAAAGAGAAGGCAGGTTGCCCGCCTCCCCCTTGCTTAAAAATTAAGGATTTACTTTAGAGTTGAACACTTGTTTACCGTCTTTAAATTCAAGAACTGTTGCTGTTTTAATTGGGTTATGGTTTTCGTCAACTGAGAAAGTACCTGTTACTAAAGAAAGATCCTTTGTTTCAGCTAATGCCTTTTTAATTGCTTCACCGTCAGTAGACCCTGCACGTTTAATTGCATCTGCAATGTAATAAACCGTATCATAGCCAAGTGCGTTAAATGCATCTGGTGCTTTATCGCCATTGGCAGCTTTAAATGCTTTTACAAAGTCTTGAATTTTTTGATCTGGGTCTTCTGCAGAATAGTGGTTTGTGATGTACGTATTATTCAGTGCATCTGCGCCCGCTAACTCAACTAAAGTTGGAGAATCCCAACCATCTGCTCCCATAAGTGGCACTGTAATGCCCATTTCACGCGCTTGTTTAACAATTAGACCCACTTCTTCATAATATCCAGGGATAAAGATGAAGTCAGGATTTGATGATTTGATGTTTGTTAATTGCGTACGGAAATCTGTATCTTTCGCAACATAAGCTTCTTCTTTCACAACTTTTCCGCCATTTTCAGCAATCGTATCTTTAAATGACTTTGCTAATCCTTTTGCATAGTCAGAAGCGTTATCAGCAAAAATGGCTACGTTTTTCGCTTTCAGCTCACCCGTTGCAAAGTTTGCTGCGACAATCCCTTGGAATGGGTCAATAAAGCATGTACGGAACGCATATTCATTAACGCTACCGTCATCATTTACTGTTACGTTTGGAGCTGTAGCAGCTGCACCAACTAAAGGAATTTTGTTATCATTCGCAATTTGAACTGTTGCAATGGTGTTACCAGAAGTTGCTGGAGACATCATCGCTACTACTTTATCTTGCGTCGCTAGTTTAATAGCCGCTGCTGTTGCCTCTGAGTTTTCTGATTTGTTATCTACTTTAATAAGCTCAATCTTCTTGCCATCAATACCGCCTGCATCGTTAATTTCTTTAACAGCTAACTCCGCACCTAATCCGATTGAAGAACCGTAAGAAGCTACGTTACCTGAAAGTTCCAAGTTTGCACCGATTTTAATTGTATCGCCATCTTTTGAGCCGCCTGATGATGAGCCGCCACCCGAACTTGTACCACTATCTCCAGCACCGCAACCTGCCAGTACGCCTGCAAGAAGTGAAGAAGCGACTAGAAGTGAGCCGAACTTTTTAAGCTTGTTGTTCTCTTTCATAATTTAATTCCCCCTGAAAATTCTCAAATGTTAGATATTTCTGATAATTATAAACAATCTACGGCTAATCCTCAATAGCAAAAATAATTATTTATAACTATCTAATTTTGAAGCTAGATAATATTCAATTAAGCCTTTTACATTGTAAAACATTCTTTATATTTAGTCTAGAGTGATTTTTCAGTATAATTAGTTATTTGTGAATTATCTATCAATTGTTGGTATAAATTAGCAGAAACCTCTTATCCTATTTTTTTCGACGTTAGAAAAATAATGTCCATTTTGCAAAAATTGCTTTCCTTTTATAGTTTAACTGCTTATCTTTTTTTCAAAAGAACCCCTACCAATACTCCATACAAAATATGGCCTGCAAGCCACCAACTAAATGCGTAGAAATCTGTAAAGTTAGGTGTTCGTGTTGAGAAGGTTGTTGTAGGAAACAACATACATCCTATAATCATTTGAAGTACGATACTATTTCTGATTAACGTACCATTATTCCACTTATACTTATTACGAAGGGTATATAATATGGCTGTTATGAACCACGAAATCACGAGATGAAAGGAAAATTCAATCACTTCTGGAAATCGATAATTTTTTAAAATCGGTATATAATCGACATTTAATAGTAATGTATAAACGCGGCTTCCTGTTAGATTTTCAACAACTTTAAAGAGAATACCAAATAAGCAACCCGCAACTAAGGATGCTATCATTACTTGACGATTGAATAGTGTTTTCATAATGTCCTCCTTGCTTTAATCCAACGACTTATTGTACTAACGATATTTTTAAACTATAAAAGGATGATTCAAAATGAATAAAAAAATAATTGTACTATTTCGTAATGATTTACGACTAGATGATCACCCCGCGCTCTGGCATGCAGCTAAATCAGGGGTCATTTTACCGGTTTATATTCATAATGAGCAATTTTCAATGTGCAATACCGCTCAAAGTTTTTGGACGTACTATTCACTTCAGAATCTACAAGCGACACTTGATGACTATAACACGCAACTGATTTTACGAAAGGGTGAAGTCATTTCAGAAGTACTACAGTTAGCTGTAGATACTGAAGCGGACGCTGTGTATTTTAACGAGCGTTTTCTTCCAACTGAACGAAATGAAGATGAGCAGCTAACCAATATATTACAGGCTAATAATATTGAAGTAAAAGCATTCTATGGTGATTCATTATTCAACTTATCGAACATTCAAAATCAACAAAACAAGCCTTATGCCATTTTTACATCATTTTATAAGCGTTGTTTGCAGGAACCCGTGCGTAAACCGCTTGGTCAACCTACTAATATTAGAGCTTTTCCAACGAAGGTATCATCTCTAGCCTTAGAGCAATTGCAATTACTGCATGGTAATTGGTATCACAAGTTTCACCATTATTGGAACCCTGGGATAGATGGGGCAATGGAGCAGTGGGAACTTTTCGTAGAACAAGGTTTATTTGGCTACCAAGATAAGCGAGATTACCCTGCCAAAGAAACCATTTCTAAAATGTCGCCATTTCTTGCAGTGGGTAACATTAGCATTCGCTTGCTTTGGGCAACATGCCAAGAGCTAATAGATGATGAGGACAACGCAATATTTAGTCAGCAGATAGAAAGCTTTTTAAGACAACTTATATGGCGAGAGTTTTCGATTTATCAACTATTGAACTATCCTACATTTTCTACCGATTCATTACGCAGTAATTTTCAACATTTTGAGTGGGAGCCTCATTCCATTCGTCTTGAAGCATGGAAAACTGGACAAACGGGGTATCCTCTTGTTGATGCAGGGATGCGTGAGCTTTGGGAAACCGGCTATATGCATAACCGTGTAAGAATGGTTGTTGCATCTTTTCTAGTGAAACACTTATTACAACCTTGGCAAGAAGGTTATGCATGGTTTGAGCATACGCTTGTCGACTTTAATGCAGCAAATAATGCTATGGGTTGGCAATGGGTAAGCGGTACGGGTATAGACTCTGCTCCTTATTTTCGTATCTTCAACCCTTCGTTACAAGGAGAGAAATTTGATGCAGATGGTGCTTATATAAAAAAATGGGTGCCTGAATTAGCACTTCTCCCTGCAAAGTATATACACGCGCCACAAACAGCACCAACGGCCATCTTGGAACAAGCCGGAATCACATTAGGTGATACCTATCCATTGCCAATCGTAGATCATAAAACAGCAAGAGCCCGTGCATTAGAACGATACAACGCTATAAAAAAAGCTTAGAGCTACTCGTGCTCTAAGCGTCGAATTAGATTGAATAAAAATAAACAATAAACATATTTTTACTATACTAGGAGCAAACTTTGCTGCCAGTGGGCTGTTCCCGTTGATTGGAGTGGAAAGCGCAACACTCCTGTAGGAATAACACGAGCGAAAAAAAGCGTCCGCCACAAAAATTAGTTGGAGCCGTGCCTGTGGAAAGGGCGCTTCTTGCACGGAAATTACTTTATTGCAAACACGCAAAGGCGTTCATTTATATTTGTTTCATGTTCTAGATGCACCTCATGTATCAATTCAAAAGGGGTACCGTGATGTAAAAACTGCAAATAATCGTATGGTGGATAATATAAAATAATATGGATTTCGCGCATCTGTTGCTCATAAGACTTCCAAATATTATGAATAACCGTACGGAATATATTAATGGAAAATGGATTAAAAAAGAAAAAAACATTATCATGTGGCTGTATGTTATAGTTTTCCGCAATTGTATGAACAAAAGAAATGTTCGCTTGTGAGCCCTTTTTTCGGCAATAACTTTCCTTGTTATGCTCTGCCTCTTTATAAAAACCTGCGTCCATTTCAACTCCAATTGTCGGAATGTGAAATTTATGATGAATATAAATAGGAACCCTGCCTTTCCCACAGCCCATATCAATAAAAACTGGATTTTTCGGCATCTCATATTGTGAAAATAATTGTTCTAAGCCAGTATAGGGCGTTGGCTCGTAGCGATGGTAGTGAGCCAGTTTAGGAAATCCATATTGTTCACCGACCGTATTAATATGCAAAAATTTATCAAATTGTTGTTCATTCATCAGTTAGATACTCCTCGAAAAAAAAGAATGCTTTATTTTAGCATGTAAAAAAGCAAACACGATATCCAAAAAATTTGGATATCGTGTTTTTTTAGCGTCCTCTACGATTAAATCTAAAAACAAAGAGGAGAGCAGCTACTAAAAATGAAAACGAAGCGGTTGCTGTTAACACTGTACTTTGATCGATTCCTGTTGCTTGCATCGTCTGCTCATTGCCCTGATTTGGATTGCCCATTCCCTCTGGACGTTGCATTGGACCACCTCGCGCCCCTTCTCCCTGTTCATTGCCCTCGCCAGCTTCAGGTGCTTGTGCAGGGTCGAAGTCTTCGGGTAATTGACTCGGGTCAAAGTCATCAGGCATTTGCATTGGGTTGCCATTTACATCACCATTTGGCATCATCATATTTCCTTGTGCAGTTGCACTTGTTTCGACAACTAGTTCACCAGATAGTTGCTTTAAAATCGATGCAGAACGTTGTTTTGCAAATTCAGGTAGACTGTTGTCCCCCTCCACACCTTCTAAAAACTGCTCTGTTGTGAAAAATTTTGTAGGATCGGCTTCCTCATAGCTTGTTAATAGCAACGCTAAATTGTTCGTAAGCGACTGAATATAATCTTCTGTTAAATAGCTTGTTGCTAATTTTTCTAAGTACCCTTCATACTTAGCGCGGTACGCTTCATTAGACAATAATGCATTTAATAGTGGGCGTTCTTCTAAAGTTGTCCCAGATACTGGTGTCGTAATGCTAAAATTAATGGCACTATCCGCCATTAAATCTCCAGTCATTCCGCCCAACATATTGAAGTCTCCTTTATTGCGGTTGGCATTTGCTTGTCTTTCTTGAATTTGTTCAGCATTTGACTGGTCACCTTGTGGTTGCTTTATCGCTGGGGTAGCTCCATTTTCCTCCTCAACTGCATTTGTCTGCATTTGATTTGGATTACCACCCATTCCACCACCAACACCAAAGCCACCAAATGACATATTATAATCCCACGGTATAATTGAAAACACACCCTTATCCTCATATAAATAGTAGTTGTGCTTCATATTCCCTTGGTAACTATCTAAGTTTACTAGCGCTGTATTTACAGCAAAGTAACGTAACATCTCATCGACATCTAAATATTTTTCGATATTTCCACCATTATTAATGGCATCGAGCATATCGATTAGCTTTGAGTTTTCAACATTATCTTCATTCGTTTTTAAACCAATTCCCGTATAATCGGCCAGATCATCGCTAATATATTTTAAATCACTGCCTGTACCATCTGGTTTAAATAAAAATCCATCGTTGGCTCCGTAATGATTCGCTAAAAATGTTTCGTCGACCGCTTCTATACCTAAATATAGACCCCGCTCTTCACCATTTACCGTGACATACATATAGGCGTGAGCAGGCGTCGGTAAGCCCATTTTTTCCATCAGCTCATACGAAATATATTCGCGCATTAAAGTTGAATCACTGTAATTATTGTTTAAATTTAATTTCTTCAGTCCATATAAGCTTTGCGTATCATCATAATAGTCAAAATCGACTTTCAAGCTATAACGGTCGGAGTCACTATTCACAACAGAACGTAACGATAAGTTTCCTTTTGTACGAATCGCCACATTTTCTATTGTCTTACCATTTATCGTAATATTGGCTTGCTTTAGCTCCTCATCAGCAGCATTTTCTAGCATGTCCTCCCAATCCTCTTGAGCTATTTCAATATCTACAGTTGTTACTTTGCTTTTATTGAACACAAGCGTCTCATAGGAAAATTCCGTGTTTTTTGTTTCGATATTTAAGTTTGGAAGCAGAGCCACCATCACGCCAAAGAGTAGAAGGAGAATCGCAATACTAGTATAGACAATGCGATTTTTAATCATTGACTGCACCTCTCTTGTTCGCCGTTAGAAAACCATTACGCTGTGAAATTACCATCGTAGCTCAGCATAATTGCTGATTTGACACCAGGTACTTTTGTTACATTGTCCATAAACTTTGCATCATTTTGCTTTACGCGAATTTCGTAAGTGGTTTCAACTTCATCATTTTGAATAATTGATTTTGATTTTAACGCGAATTTTTTAGATTGTGCAGCAATGATACGTTCAACTTCTTCACAAGCTACATCTTCTTCAAATTTCACAATTAATAAATAAGGATTTTCAATCGTAATTTTATTTACTAATACTAGTAGAACTAAGCCTATTAATATAGCACCGATAATAACGAGTGGAATAAATCCTGCTCCACAAAGAATACCTGATACGATTGCCCAGAAAATATACACTAAATCCATTGGGTCTTTAATAGGTGTACGGAAACGAACAATGGATAATGCCCCTACCATACCAAGTGACAACAAGACGTTGGAACTAATCCCCATAATAACGAGCGCTGTTGCCATGGTCATAATGAGCAACGAAATATTAAACGAGTGGGAATAAATTACACCATTAAAGGTTTTCTTATAAACAGCGTAAATAAATAGCCCAACAAAGAAAGCAACAACTAATCCAATAATGGAATCGGTTAATGAAAATGAGGTCGTTTTCTCTAGAAAATTTGATTTAAAAATATCACTAAAATTCATATTATCCATTTTTTATTTCTCCTTTGTTATACGTGCATACGACTAAGCTGGTATTTCGAATAAGCTTCAGCACGGGTATCTACAGATTGAAGTAAATACTTAATAATGTCTGGCAAGTACGAATCATATTTCACTTCTAAAATAACAAGGTTCGGCTCAAGTACATCCACCATTGGCAGATTTTGATTGAACATTTCGGTATTGCGCAGGCTTGACTGCACCTTACTATCAAACGTTACACGCACATTACCAAAAGGGTAAATGTACGCCTCGCGCTCATAATCGACAACTGTCGTCGGCTTTAGTTGGTTATATTTCATCTCATAAAATAATTCCCGTATTAATAGGCGGTCATCATTTTCCATCCAATCTATGTCCCCGATACGCATCTTTTCGTACTCCGCTTGTGAAATCACACATTTCGTTTTAAACGTTAAATTATTGCGCTTACTTTTACGCTCTAAATTTACTAAAGCAGACGATTTCCCATAAATACGTACCCGATATTTATCGCGATTAATAAACCCTTCTTTTTTTTCATTCAATACTTTGTTCGCAAAATTATCGAAGTATGTGCTTCGAATTAAATACTTTCCATCTGGACCAGCGTTACGATCTAACTTCATCAAATGCTGGATTTTACTTTTTAACAGTGCATAGTCCGGATAGGAGATTGCCTGTTTAATTTCTTTCCGACCATTTGGGTTAAAAGATGTTACTTTAGGCATGATTAGCGCTCCTTCCTTTATTGCTTTTCAATCTTGTATTGCTCTTGTTTCGTTGTTAGCCATGTCATATATTCTTCGTTGATACGTGATTCTAAAACGGTTTCATACACTTCATCTTGAACGTCTTCAAAAACAGCTTGTTGTGCAGGCTCTTTACCTGTTACTTTAATAATGTGATAACCTTCTACTGACTGCACGACACTACTTACAGCCCCTTTTTCAAGAGCGAATGCTGCCGCTTCAAACTGCTCATCCATCTGACCACGCTGAATATAACCTAGATCGCCACCATCTTCTCTTGTATCTGTATCAACGGAATAGGCTTTCGCCAACTCTGCAAAGTCTTCACCCGCTTTTAACTTCTCTTCAACCTCTTTTGCAGTTGCTTCATCTTCAAGGAAAATATGACTAGCCGCCACTTGCTCCTGTTGACCGTAGTCATCCTTGTGTTCTTCAAAATATTGCTGTAATTCTTCATCCGAAATATCTATGCTTTTCGCCATAACATCTTTTGTCAACTGATACATGCGAATATTATCTTTAACACTTTCCACAGTTAGACCATTGGCATCGAGTGCCTCTTGTAAAGCTGCCTTTCCGCCATAAGACTCGACCAGCTCATCATATTCCGCTTGAATAGCATTATCCAATACAGTAATACCTTCTTTTTCTGCCTCAAGCGCAATGATTTTATTGTTTATAAGTGTGTCTAACACTTCTGCGCCATATTGTTCGCGCAATGCCTGATCTAGCTCTGTCTGAAGAATTTTTTCACCGTCCACCGTTGCCACATAATCGCTACTATCACCACATCCCGCTAACAGCAGCACGAAGGCAACAGGAACGGCAATGATATTGGTAAACCTTGAATATATAGCCATTCTCTATAACATCCTTTCGTGTATGTCCTCGTTTACATTACTTACTATAAAGGGCTAATGTGTCAGTCGGATGTCAGCTTTACAATTCCTTCAATAAATTTTTACATTGCCCAACCCTTACTCTTACGGCATAACAAAAAGCTACCACGCCGTTACTGCGTAGTAGCTTTCAATACTATTATTTCAAAACATGTTCCAGAAGGGTTACTTTCAACTAATCGTAAATCGCCGCCAATTGATTGAGCCATCATTTTACTTAATGGAAGCCCTAAGCCTAGCCCTCGAACAGTATATTTTTTATTCTCACCTCGATAAAAGCGCTCGAAAATAAATGCCTGATTTTCTTGTGATATTCCGTTTCCTGAATCCTGTACAGCAATAATAACACAATCAAGATTTTCCCTTAATGTAATCGTCACGTAACCAGCCTGCATGGCTTGCTTTGCATTAGTTAAAAGATTGGTGAATATTTGCTGTATACGTACAACATCAGCTTGCACATTTACCGGCTCCGGAAGATAGTGCACCTGTATCTTAATATGTTGCTCATCCTCCATCACTTCCCACTGTGCCACTGCATCCCGTACAATGTGATTGACATTGAGCGTTACGAGCTTAACAGGAATCGCATCCACCGCAAAACTGTTAAAAGCTAATAAATCCCCAACCATTGTTTTCATTTTCGTCGTTTCTAAAAGAGCCATTTGAATAAATTCTTTGGCATCTTCCCCCGTTACAACGCCATCTCTTACAGCCTGCAACAACCCACTAATAGATGTAACGGGCGTTTTTAACTCATGGGTAACTCCTGCTAACAGCTCCGTTCGCGTTCGTTCGAGTTGTTGTAACTTATTGGCCATGTCCTTAAAGGATGTAACAAGTTCAAATACTTCTTCCTCTTTACTATTTTGAGGTAACTCAAATGTATAATTGCCTTCTTGTACTTGTTTAGCCGCTTCCGCTACTTGCTTAATCGGACGCACTAAGCGCTTCGATAAAAAATAGATAGCTCCCCAGCCGAGGATAGCAAGTGCTCCAATTATGATGGCGAGTTGTCCATATGCTTGTTGAACTTTCGTCAAGTTTTCCTTCTTCTCTAACACAAGCACCCAGCCAACAACCTTATTCTCTTTTACAATTTTCTTTTTCACCACATAATGAACCATCTTTTTTCCTTCAGCTTCCACAACAATTTTTTTCGTTCCCTCTTCTCCATCTAATAAGCTAGTCACATTATCACTACTTCCCGGTGGCATGGGACGATTTCTTGTCAAGATATTGCCTTTCCCATCAACTACATATAAGATTGGGTCAATTTCCCTCATGTTCAAGCGTTCACGATTGCCGATAAAGCCTGGTATACCTTCTGAGGGCGTATTATTATTTGGAGCAGCTGAATCCGACAAACGATAAACCGTTTCCTCTGCTATAAAATTCATTAAGTCTAGTCGATTCTCCAAAGTTGTGTGACGTATCCAACTAGCAGAAATAAAAGAAATAATAGCTAGCCCTATAAAGAGTGTGAGTAAGTAACGGCTCGTCCAATATTGAAGTAAGGAGATTCGCTTATTTTTTTTGAACACTTAACTGATACCCCAATCCTCGTAATGTTTTTATCTCTCCTTCTGCCTCATCCCAGTCTGTAAGTGCCTTCCGTAATCGCTTCACTGCTAAATCGACAGCTCGATCACTGCCCTCGTATTCCCAGCCCCACACATGTTCAATAAGCTGGTCACGAGTGAATGTTTGATTTGGATGCTCAGCTAAAAATAATAATACCGATAAATCTCGTGGTGTTAACACAATTTCTTGACCATTGAGGAACACTTGATGTGCCTGCATATCAATTTCCAACTGTCCAAATCGCTTCGTTAAAGATGATTCTCGCTTGCTTTCAAATCGTCTTAAAACAGCTTTTACTCGCGCAACAACTTCGTCCGCTATAAATGGTTTCGCAATATAATCATCCACACCTTGATCGAACCCTTCTAAGCGGTAATTTACATCGCCTAAAGCCGTTAACATAATAACTGGACAAGAGCCCTCATTGCGAATTTCATGCAAAATTGTCCAACCGTTTTTTTCAGGTAACATAATATCTAATAACACTAAATCTGGCTGGTGCTCCAGAAACAATTCCAATGCAAGACCACCAGTAAAGCATTGTATAACTTCATAGCCAACCTTTTGCAAATAAGCCTTCAGTACTTGGCTAATTGCAAACTCATCTTCTACCACTAATATTTTTATCATGACTTTCCCACCTCGCCACTTGCTTGTTGATTTTTTATAATAGCATCTATTTATGTCAACAAAATGTCAGCACACGCTACAAAAGAACCTATGTATGTATATTTGAAAACAAGATGGTAACGATAGTTATAGAATGCCTACAACTACTGGTTGAGATATAATAAAGAATAGAAGTCAATATCGTCATTTGAAATATCGTTTTCCTTTGCAATTTTGTTGACAATGACTTCCTAGGACACTTATCATTGATTGCGAATGATAATCATTGATAATTCATTCGATTTTGCTTTAATTTATCTTCAATAAAATGATTAGGGGGTATTAGTATGATTATTGTTACCAATCGTATTCAAGTAAAGCCTGGCTTTGCTGCGAAAATGGCTCCAAACTTTACGAAGCCAGGTCCACTGCAACAGTTTGAGGGCTTTCACAAAGTAGAAGTATTAATTTCTACAGACGATCCTACATATGACGAAATGAGCGTTAATATGTACTGGGAATCGAAAGAGCATTTCCAAGCGTGGCGTAATAGCGATGCTTTTGCGGCGGCGCATCACCGTCCCGAGCCTGGCTCTGAAGGCGCAAAACCTGAGAACAGCCCAATTATCGGCAGTAAAATTGTCGTTGCTGAGCTAGCTTCTTCTATCGAAGCACAACGTTAATAACAAATTGTAAACCTATTTAAATTATCTTCTGATTCTATCTAAAAAACCATGCATATTTCTAGAAAATATGCATGGTTTTTTCTTGGTGTCAGGCACTCAAACAATTCTCAAACAATTCTTAGTCATTGAAATACTACTACTAAGAAATATCCGACTATTGATAAACATACCGAACCAATCAGTCCTGCGATAAAGGCTTTAATGCCTAATTGCTTAAATGTTTTCATTTCTACATTCAATCCTAAGCCTGCCATCGCCATAGCAATTAAAATATATGCGCAATTTACGACTGTTTGTGCAAATGCTGGTGGTACTATTCCTAACGAATTAATAGCGCTCATAACTAAAAAACCTAGAATAAACCAAGGAATTATAGATAACGAAAATGCTTTGTTTCCTTGTTCTTTGTTTCTTCTTTGATACATAATTCCAATTACAATCGCTACTGGTACGAGCAAAGCGACACGCGTTAATTTTACAATGACCGCCATATCTACAGCCTCATCGCCACCCGCCGCCGCTGCTGCAATAACGTGAGCTATTTCATGCAATGTACCTCCTGCAAAAATGCCATATTGTGTCGGTGTTAAGCCAATAAGTGAATACACCACTGTATAAATAAGTGTAAATACTGTGCCAAGCAAGGCGACAATCGCTGCACCTACAGCAGTTTCCTTTTCATTCGCCTTAATTTGAGGGGCAATCGCTACAACAGCCGCAGCTCCACAAATAGCTGTTCCACAAGCCGTTAAAATGCCGAGCTTTTTATCGACATGAAATACCTTCGTTAACCAGTAAACAACAAAGAGAGCAAATACTAAATTGAGAAAGGCAATCAAAAAGACGCTCGCTCCTGCATGATAAATATCAGCTAAATTCAAGCGCATACCCAGCAAAATAATACCTAATCGCAATAGTTTTTTACTCGAAAAAGATATACCTGTTTGCCAGACATCAGGTACAGTAAATATTGCTCGCCATACCATCCCAAGTATGATTGCTATTACAAGCTGGCCCAATATTGAGAAAAAAGGAAATGTCGAAATATACTTAGCCACTAAGGCAAGACCTAATGTCAAGATAATCCCCTTCATAAATGGTGGCGCTAGTAAATTCTTTATCCCCTGTTGTTGATTCATGCTGTCCACTTCTTTCATTCTTGATGATTATACTTTATAAAAAAGTTAATCATCAGTAAAATACATATATATAATTACAATTATTAATTTTTCTAATAATAAGGGGTGATACGATGCAATACGATGCGTTAAAAACGTTCGTTACATTAGTTGAAGTCAATAACTTTACGAAGGCCTCAGAAATTCTCCATATTTCCCAGCCTAGTGTCAGTCTGCATATTAAAAACCTTGAACAAGCGTTGCAAACTACTTTATTTATCCGCTCGCCAAAGTCTGTGCAAATAACACCAACTGGTGAGATTTTATATAAGCGTGCCAAACAAATTATGGCTATTGCTGAGGCAGCAAAGGAAGATATATTAGCTTATCATCATTCGATTCAAGGCACGCTCGTAATAGGGGCTAGCTTTACAATTGGAGAAAATATATTGCCTGTCATGTTATCAAAACTTCAGCACAAATTCCCTCAATTAGAGCTACAAGTTATTATTGGCAATACCGATGAAATTATTCGATTTACTAAACTATTACAAGTAGATATAGGGCTTATTGAAGGTCAGGCACATGACAACGAGCTTATTATTCATCCTTTTATGGAAGATGAGTTATTTATAGTTAGCGCAAACGACCACCCTCTTGTTCAACAATCTGCTATCACGATTCCACAATTACAACGGCAAAATTGGGTTGCACGTGAAGTTGGTTCAGGTACACGTAATTATTTAGATCATCTATTTAGAACAAACGGACTTCAAGTGCAATCACTCTTAACCATTAGTAGCAACCAAGGTGTGAAAGAAAGTGTGATTGAAGGACTAGGCCTATCTTTACTATCTGGCAGTGTAATTGAGCGCGACCTTCGAAATGGTGATCTTGCTATTTTGCCACTTGCTGAACAACGATTTATCCGGACATTTTCCTATCTACACTCTCCTACAATGAAAAACAAACGAAATGTTGATGCACTGATTGAATTGATTACAAAGAAAAGCGAAGCATAAAAAAAGGCTTAGCAGGCTATCATCTAGTCGCTAAGCTTATTTTAAAGTTCGGGGGTTTATCTGCTTCCGAGCTTGTTTACGTTCAATAATCTCGATAAATTTTGTAGCAGCACGGGACAATGGAACACTTTTTAAATAACACATCCCAATACTACGATTTGGAATGCTTTCTACAAGTGGCAATTCATAAAGTAGCCCTCGCTGTAAATAATCCTTTGAAAATTCCTTTGTTACACACGCGATTCCTAAATTACTACGTGCGAATTCAAGCACTAAATCATGTGAACCGAGCTCAAACTCCGGTGCAATTTGTATACCTTTTGACATTAAATAAGTTTCAACATAGTTTCTCGAGTTCGATTTCTTCTCAAGAAAAATAAGGGGGAACTTTAATAAATCCGCAAAACTTAAGCTCTTTGACTTGAGCGTTTTATATTTCTCTCCACAGACGAAAATATCTTGAACTTCCGTGCACGCGGTTAATTGTAAACTGACATCTTCTATCGGGAAATTGCAAAGCCCGACATCAGCCTCACCCGATTTTATAAAGTTACATATTTCCGAAGTAGTGCCATTTAACATTTGCAATTTTATATTTGGATACATCGTATGAAATGACTCAAGATATGGCATTAAAAAGAAGCGGGAAATTGTATCTCCTACCCCTATTTTCAATTGGCCTGTCGTTAAATTTTTAAATTCTAGCAGCTTTTCTTCCCCTGCATCTAAAAGACCTAATGCCGAGTTAGTATATTCAAATAGCAACTTTCCTTCTGTCGTTAATGTGACGCCCTTTGGTGTTCGGTTGAAGAGTCTAGTGCCTAGCTCCCTTTCGAGCTGCATCATGGCTTGGCTAACGGCGGGTTGTGTCATAAATAAATCTTTAGCCGCCCTAGAAAAGCTACTATTTTTTGCAACGACACTAAAAACACGATATAAATCTAATTTCCCTATCATATAAGCTCTCCTTATAGCTATTATTTAAACTATTAATTTTACTTATATCATTAACTGAGCGTATAGTAAAATCATATTGGTTTTATTCATCTCATTAAAAATTAACATATAGCTATTTAATAAGGAGAGATTATTTTGGAACGTGTAGTTGGAACAGTGGTAAGAGGTCTTCGTGGTCCGATTATTAACGAAGGCGATAACATCGAACAAATCGTTGTCGATACAGTACTAAACGCTGCTAAAGTGGAAGGCTATTCAATTGAGGATCGAGATATTGTGACAGTAACAGAATCTGTTGTAGCCCGTGCACAAGGTAACTATGCATCAATCGATGACATTGCAACGGATGTAGCTGCTAAGTTTGGTGATGATACAGTTGGTGTGATCTTCCCAATTTTAAGCCGTAATCGCTTTGCAAACTGCTTACGTGGTATTGCGAAAGGGGTAAAAAAAGTCGTTTTAATGCTAAGCTACCCATCGGATGAAGTTGGCAACCACTTAGTTGATATCGACGAACTAGATGTTAAAGGTATTAATCCTTGGACTGATACCTTAACAGAAGCTGAGTTCCGCGAGCATTTCGGCTATAAAAAACACACATTTACAGGTGTAGATTATATTGAATACTACAAAGAATTAATCGAAGCTGAAGGTGCAGCTTGTGAAGTCATCTTCTCAAACAATCCAAAAACAATTTTAGCCTATACAAAAAGTGTACTAACTTGCGATATTCACACTCGCTTCCGTACAAAACGTATTTTAACAACGAATGGTGCTGAAAAGGTATTTTCGTTAGATAATATTTTAGCTGAATCTATTAATGGTTCTGGCTTTAATGCAGAATACGGTCTACTTGGCTCAAACAAAGCAACTGAGGAAAGTGTAAAACTATTCCCACATACTTGCCAACCAATCGTTGATGGCATCCAAGCAAAAATCAAAGAAGCTACTGGTAAAACAGTAGAGGTAATGGTTTATGGAGATGGTGCATTCAAAGATCCAGTGGGTAAAATTTGGGAGCTTGCTGACCCTGTTGTTTCACCTGCCTACACTGCAGGCTTAGACGGTACACCGAATGAAGTAAAATTAAAATACTTAGCAGATAATGATTTTGCTGATCTTCGCGGAGAAGAATTAAAAACAGCTATCTCTGAATATATTCAAAATAAAGACGAAGATTTAACTGGTCAAATGGCCGCTCAAGGAACAACACCTCGTAAATTAACAGACTTAATCGGTTCTCTTTCTGACCTAACTTCAGGCTCAGGCGATAAAGGAACACCAATGATTTATATTCAAGGTTATTTTGATAACTATACAAAATAATACGCGATAACAACGATAAACACCCGCCTGCATAAGGTGGGTGTTTATTGTTGTAGATAGTTACTGCCGTTGATTTCCGCTGCGGGTGTTTCCATACATTACTCCCATTAACTACTAGATACTTTACACCAATACACTTAAACACCCACCCACACTGGTGATGGTTTTAAGGGCATAATGTCCGTGCGATTTTTTCAAAATAGCGAACACCATAAATCAAGGCATCCTCATCAATTTTAAAGCGAGGGTGATGCAAAGGATAGGCTTCACCAAAATCCTCATTATGCACCCCTATATACTGCATTGAAGAAGGAACAATCTCTGAAAAATCGGCAAAATCTTCTGTTCCAAACATTGGTGCAGGTAATTCCTGTACACCTTCTGCCCCTACAATATCCCCCGCTATTTGACGCGATAAAGCTGTAAGCTCCTTGTCATTGGTTACAGAAGGACAACCAAGTTCCCATTTAATATCTACTCTAGCCCCATGCATGGACGCTATACCATTGACAATCTTCTCTAAATGGTGACGAGCCTCCACACGTACTGTCGCATCAAGCGAACGAATTGTACCACCAAGCTCTGCCGTATCCGCAATAATATTTAAGGCTGTACCACAATGAAATTTAGCTACCGTTAAAACCGGAGCATGAATGCTTGGTACTTTACGCGACACAATAGTTTGCAATGCCACAACCATTTCTGACCCAATCAATAACGGATCAATTGCAACCTCTGGCGTCGAAGCATGTCCACCTCGACCGTAAATCTTAATCTCAAAATCATCTGCAGCTGCCGTAAACTTTCCATCCTTCATGGCAAATTGACCGACTTGATAATCCGGGCTTACATGTAATGCAAATGCATAATCTACATTATCCGCAACACCTAATGACACAAGTTGAGCAGCTCCCCCTGGCGTTACCTCCTCAGCATGCTGGAAAATAAAACGGATTTCACCATTGAAATCTGTACCCCGTTCAGCTAATACTTTCGCAGCACCTAATAACATCGCTGGGTGTGCATCATGCCCACAAGCATGCATCACCCCTGGATTTTTTGATTTAAATGGCAAATCGGTCTCTTCTTCAATTGGCAATGCATCAATATCTGCACGCAATAAAATCGTATGACCCTGCCCCTCCGTCTTCGTCCCTTTTAAACATGCATAAACACTCGTTTCTGTTAACCGTTTTACTTCTAAATGTGGGAATGTTATTAATTGCTCATAAATAAACTGTGCTGTTTGATGCTCTTGATGTGATAATTCAGGATACATATGTAAATGCTGTCTCCAAGCAATGACCTGTTGATGTAAATCTTTTGTTTTTATCATTTGTAAATCCTCCTATCATTCTCTAAATTAAAACGGGCCGTAATTCATAACGTGCGCAATAACTAATAAAATAATGGCTAACGTCGTTTGAATAACGAAGTATGGGAAAACCCATTTAAACCATTTGGAAAATGGAATACCTGCGATTGCTAAACCTGCTAACAAAACACCACTTGTAGGAATGACCATATTCGATATACCGTCTCCAAATTGGAAAGCCAATACGGCTGTCTGTCTTGTTACACCAATTAAATCAGCTAATGGTGTCATAATGGGCATTGTTAAAGCAGCTTGTCCACTACCTGATGGCACTAAGAAATTTAAACACAGTTGTAGCAAGAACATACCTACTGCATTAATAGAAGCAGGTAGTACACTGACTGCATTCGCTACAAAATGTAAAATAGTATCAATTAAGCCACCCGATGTCGTAATAACGAGGATTGTTTGAGCAAAGCCAATAATTAAAGCACCCTCCACCATATCTCGCGCTCCTGAAATAAAGCCTTCAGCCATTTGATTTGGACTCATTTTACAAATTACCGACATAATAATGCTGCTTAATAAGAATACGCCACCAATTTCACTGATATACCATTGAAACTTAATAACCCCGACAATTAATGCAACAAAATTCGCTAACAACACCAGCAAAGCCAATAAATGACGACCGCTCATTTTAAAGTCTAAAGATAGTTCCACCGTTTCTTCTCTCTTAAACTTTCCGTAGATTCCTTTCGCTGGGTCTTCTTTCACTTTTTTTGCATGCCGAATAATATAAATTACTGTTAAAAGATAGAACACAACAAATACAATAATGCGATAAGACATACCTGAATACATTGGCAATTCAGCTATCGTTTGAGCAACGCCGATGTTAAATGGATTGGTAATGCCAGATGTAAAACCAGTTGCTAATGTCCCTAGCATGACAATTGCAAAGCCTGTAATGGCATCCATTCCTAGAGCCATCGTTAATGGAATAATGATGGCAATATACACAAGTGTATCCTCTGCTGAACCGATTAATGTTCCTAAACTACCAAAGATTAATATCAGAATTGGAATTAACACGTACTCCTTCTGACCAAATTTAGAAGCCATTACTTTAATAAATGAATCGATCGCTCCCGTTTTTTGCATAATACCAAGCGCTCCCCCAAATAAGAAAACAAATAAAATAATGGAAGCACCTTCTAGCATCCCTAAATGGACACTATTGAATATTTCAAGGAAACCGACTGGACTCGAATCTATATAGTGAAATGATTCAGGGTCTACAACCATACGCCCGTTTATTTCAACTCGATCATACTGACCAGCTGGAATAATATACGTAAGGACACTCATAACTAAAATAATAATAAACATTAAAACAAACGCATTAATCCCCTTGATTTTCGGCTCTTCAACATTATGATTCTCTTGTAGATTTGCCATCCTCTCTCCCCTTTGCATTCGTAGTACAAAACCTTAAAGTAGCAACTTGCTACATAAGACAAAAAATCCACCATATACATTTCCACTATACGGAAATTAATTCCGATAAACGGAAATATATTAGTAAAAATATAAAAAAAGAAAACTTAAATGTCAATATTTTTTGATAATTCTGTTTAATAAAAAATTGAAAGATGCTCCCTTCATATAGCCAAAATCCCACGCTCCTTTCAGCAACAAAAAAGACTGTTCCATTTACCAGAACAGTCTCTTTAAAGATAAATCTCAGTACTTTACCTTTTTAGCCAATATTTTAAGTAGATTGATATGATGAATAAACTAATAAAAAAAGAATCGATTATTCTTACAACAAGAATGCCATAATTTAAAAATGGAACATGGTCAATGACATACCAACTAATTACTAATGAACATGTCATTACGAATAAGGATGACCAATAAATAATTTTATCTGTAACACCAACGGTAGCATTTCTATGTCTCTGAGATAATGCTCTGAAATACATATAACCAAATATCAAAATGAACCCCAGTAATGTACTACCATGTTGCAAAAACTTATACAAAGGTAGATCAAAACCATAAATACGATAGATTTTAGTAAATACTGTAGGGAAAGTAAGCACCATATAACCATTTATATGTGTAAAGGAATCCCATACGACATGAGTAAGCATGCCAAACAAGGCAGAATAAATAAACACGACTAATTTCAACAATTTATTGGAATCTACTCTATTTGTAGAAGTATCTTGTAGTATATTAGGCAAATAATGAACGAAGGTTTGGTGTATAAAGAAATGATAGATAAAGTAGATGAAAGCTACTAACGGTAGATTGAACGTAATAAACCCCATAAAAGTATGACCTATTTCACCCTTAGGCTGGCCTCTTAGAAAATACTCAAAGTCTGGCGCCATACTACCGATAACCATGGCAGAAAAATGAATATACTTACTTTTTCTTGAGAACGGTAATACGGCAGCGGGATGTGCAAAAGTAAGTGGCATTGTTGTAAACCCCTTTTTGAAAATTTAGCTTTTACTGTAAGTTCTCAAAAACTTTCCGAATAAAACTGTTGCTCAACTCCTTGTGATGCCTACAAGAATTGAACCTTTTTTCAAGTAAAAGTATAAATTCTATAGGACGTAATGACAAATAAAAACGTAAATCATCGGTCCGAAGAAAGAAATTACAACAACTAAAGCTACATCCCTGCCACTAAAAACGTTTCACTAGTTCCAATGAAAACCTTAAATATAAAATGTATAATCCTCTGGTATCACACGCTTTAAAAACTTTTTCGTCCGCTCTTCTTTCGGGCTAACGAATATATCATGCGGGCTTCCTTCTTCGACAACAACCCCACCATCCATAAAAATAACGCGGTTAGCTACATCCTTTGCAAAGCCCATCTCATGCGTTACAACAAGCATTGTCGTGCCCTCTTTCGCAATGTTCTTCATAACCGTCAATACTTCTCCCACTAGTTCTGGGTCAAGGGCAGAAGTCGGCTCGTCAAATAAAATAATATCTGGGTTCAAGGCCACTGCACGGGCAATACCAACACGCTGCTGTTGACCGCCAGATAACTGACTTGGATAAGCATCATATTTTTCTGACAGCCCTACTTTATCAAGCGCTTTTTTACCGATTTCAATCGCTTCAGCCTTTGCTATTTTTCGGCCAATAACAAGTCCTTCTGTCACATTTTCTAAAGCTGTTTTATTCGTAAAAAGATTATAATTTTGGAATACAAACGCTACACGTTGACGAATAGCATGGACGTCCTTCTTTTTGACATTTTGAAAATCCACATCGATTGTACCGAATGTCGCATGCCCTTGGTCGGCCTTTTCTAAAAAGTTAATGCAACGCAATAAAGTCGTTTTACCTGAGCCACTCGGACCTAAAATAACAACTACATCACCTTTATCAATCGATAAATCTACACCTTTTAAAATTTCATTATCGCCAAATGATTTATGAATATTTTTGATTGTTAACATAAAGATTCACCCCTTAGGCATTTGCCACTTTGTATTTGCTCAAATGTTGCTCGTATCGCTTAAACAAGTATTCAACCGTACTGCATAAAATTAAATACACGATGAATATATCAAGATATGCTTCCACATAATTGTAGCCCACATTTGCAGCAACTTTTGCCTTCAATGTAATTTCTGGTAAGGACATCGCATATCCCAATGACGTCGCTTTTATTAGGTTTACTGTTGCTGTACAAATATTCGGCATCGCCACTACTAATGCTTGTGGAATAATAATTCGGCGATAAGCTTGAAATGTCGTTAAACCCACTGCATGTGCCGCCTCTAGCTGACCCTTTTCAATGGTACCAAGTGCCGAACGGAATACTTCTATTAAAATAGCTGTTGTACTAAAAGCAAACACGATAAATGCATACCAAATTGGATTGATTTTATAAATGTCATAGGTAATATGATATTTTTCAAAAACCATTTTTAATATGAGTGGAATACTACTATAAATAATAAAAATCTGAATAATAATGGGCGTACCTCGAACAAAGGATACATAAATCTTTGCTAGATGATGTATAACCGGAATTTTATTAATGCGTGTCAGTGCTAATAAAAAGCCAAGTGGAAGAGCAACGAGTAATGCAACAACCGTTACAAGGAGTGCGATCGGTACACCCGATAATGCTACAAAAAAGGTTTCAACTAAAAATTGGTAGTTCATCATTACGCCTCCTTACGTTGTTTCTAACGTTCTTTTTCCCTTGCCAAAAAACTTTTCTAACATAGCAAAGAATTTTTCAATCACAATCGACAGTACCCAATAAACAATCGCAAGTGCGATATAGATTTCTAATGCATGGGCATTAATATTACTTGCAATAATTAAATTAGCCTTACCAACAATATCAATTAGCCCAATTGTGTATGCCAATGCTCCTTCTTGTAATAGCGCAATCATGGCATTTCCGAAGTTTGGTAATGCGATCACAAGCGCTTGAGGGAAAATAATGCGGCGATAAGCTTGGAACGGTGTTAACCCTACACTAACAGCAGCTTCAAACTGTCCCTTATTAATAGCCAAATAGGAAGACCTAATCACCTCAGACATAATTGCAGCAAACTGCAATGTAAATGTCACGACGACGAAGAAGGCTGTCTCTATCGCATGAAGATTTAAACCGATGTTTTCCGCTAATGCAGGTACCCCATAATAAACAAGGAATAATAGAACAATGGATGGCGTACAACGCATAATAGTTGTATATAAATTCGCCATTTTTTGTAATACCTTCATTGAACTTAACTTTGCAGCGGCTAATAATAAGCCGAAGAATATACCTAGTACAATGGAAGACCCTGCAACTAAAAAGGTTACTTTTAAAAACGGCAATAATAAGGGAATAGCGTTCCAAATGTACGATGCATCAAAATACTTCTCCATTTCCTCACCAACTTTATCAATGTCTTCACTAAAGGCAGCTAAATTTCAACGCCTTCGCTCTCCGTTTATTAAGAAAGACTGCTGAGTAACTTGACTCAGGCAGCCTTTTAAAAATTATCGATTTACGTTTTCTAACACTTCAAATAAATCACGGCCATAAAACTCTTTACTTAATTCACTTGTTTTCTTTTGTTCTTTAATTTGGGCAATCGCTTTATCATAAGCATCCGCAAATTCTTGTTCTTTTTTATTGAACAGTGGCCATGTTTTAATCACTGCAAATTCGTTATAAACAACCTCATCCTTCAAATTATGATAAGCGCCATCTTCCGCTAATACTTGCTGCTTAAATGGACCTTCAATCATGACACCACCATCAACGCGCCCTTCATTTACCCATTGCACAACATCGACAGTAAAGGCATCACCTGCTTGTAATTTTACTTTGTTGTTAGGATTTGCTTTGTTGTACTCATCGATAATTGTATACTGGGCATTGTTAGCAGCAATCGGCGCTAATGAATATCCTTTTGACGCAAAATCCGCTAATGTTTTAATCCCTTCATCTTCTTTGCGTAGCACTAAACCTGCACTACTTAATCCTAAAAATTCTTTAGGGAAAATGAATTTCTCTGTACGTTCCTGCGTGAAGAATGCATTTTTCACACCGACTTGGTACTTTCCTTGCTCTACACCGATTAATAAATCATCACTTGTAGTTCCAACATATTCGAACTTATATTCAGGTAATAGTTCATCTACTAGCTTCATTACTTCCACGTCGTAGCCTGTTGGATTACCTTTATCGTCAATATAGCTAATCGGTTTAGATGCTTGATCGTATGCTACCTTCACAGTACGTACTTTAACCCCATCTTCTGTTTCATTTTTAGAAGCTTCGCCCGAACTGCATCCTGCTAAAATAGCAAGAGAGGCCAACCCAACTGCTGCAATTTGAAATAATTTTTTCTTTTGTTTAAACATATGTCATTTCTCCTTCATCTCAAGTGATTATATGATTACTGTTCAGATAATTTTTGTTGCTCAATGGCAGCTGTCGCTAATTTTAGTATCGTCATATCATCCATTGGTGGATTATGTAATCCTGCACGAACATTACGATAATAGCGTTGTAACGGGTTCGTAAGCTGTAAACTTTTTGCTCCAACAACGCGCATCGCCTTATCCACGACATCAATCGCAATATTCGTCACCGTATGCTTGGCAACCGCCATTTCATTCGTTAAAGTATGTCGTCTTGTTGGATCATCATAAGCCTCTGCCACGCCATAAAGGACAAAACGTGCCTGATGTAGCTTTAATTCAATGTCTCCTAATAACTGCTGTACATTTGGTAATGTGCTAATCGGGGCATTTAAACTGTTTGGTTGATGATGATTAGCGAAATGTAACGCATAGTCTCTCGCTGCCTGTGCAATCCCTAAGTAAGTTGCAGGGATGTGCAAAATCCAGCCATTAATCTTGCCACCACTTGGATGACTCGGCAATTCTACTAAATGATTAGTAGGAACCACTACGTTCTGTAATACTAAATCATGACTGCTTGTGCCACGCATCGCTGACATTTGCCAATTTTCTTCAATTGATAGCCCTGCTACATCTTTATGAATGAGGAAAAAGCCAATTTGCCCTTTTTCTTCAATCCAAGCAGATGTTAAGAAATAATCGAGTACGGGCGATGCAGTCGTAAATATTTTACGGCCATTTAATAACCAGCCATCCGCTGTCGATACGGCATTTGTTCCTGGACGGCCACCTCGCGTTGGACTACCAGTTGCTAATTCACTGACAGCTCGATTGATAATGGCACCTTGTTGTACTTTCTGTGCGAATTTTTGGAGTAAATCCTCAGCCCATAGCTTTTTGTCATATATTTCGCCAACAACACCTAATGTCCATCCGAGTGAAAGAGAGGCGTTTTCATCGTAACTAGCTAATGTTTCTTGAACGAGAATCATATCGTAAACAGATAATCCTTCTCCTCCATATTGTTTCGGTAAAGTTAGTTTTGGATAGCCGATTTGTAATAGTAGCTTATATGCCTCAAATGGAAACCGGGACTGTTCGTCGACTTCTACAGCCTCCGATTTGATTGGCTCTGCAATTGAAGCCAACTGCTCTAGCCAGTAACGCTGACGCTCCGTTTTAATAAATAACTCTTTCACAAAAATCTCCTTCTTCCCAAATTATATAAAACATATATATTTACTAAGAATTAACGGTTTAAAAAAAATCTCTACCTACATTAAGTAGTGAGATAACTTGTGGTACTGAATTTTCTGATTCATTGACATTATGATACTTTCAACATGGTTAATTGTCAATGGGCTAATCACAAGTTTTTTAGTAAGTATTATAGGATTTATTCCCCTCTTTTATTTCACAACTTATTTTATGCACCAAGCTGTATTCAAAACATATGCTAACACTAAGAAAGAGGTGTATAAATGAACAATAATTTAAATCCATCTCCAAGTACTATCAGCATGACCCAAATGGCTCCTCAAATTATTCAAACAAAATTTGGAGATATTAACGGTGATGGTTTTTTTGAAACTGTATTTTTAATGGGTACTAAAACACCCGATAGCCCGCTCTGGAAAAACATTACACTTGTCATCTTTTACGGGCAGACACGGCAATTCGAACAAATTGGGCTGAAAGAAAACGTTGGCTATAGTCCTACCATTTTTCTCGGAGATTTTACTGGTGATCATATAGAAGATATTATGGTGATTTCTGATACTGGTGGTAGTGGAGGAATTATTAACGGTGAAATTTTTTCATCTATAAACAGCAAAGTACGTTCAATATTTGATACCGAGTCATTTAATAATAAACTAACTTACTCAGTCAACTACTTAAATAACTATAAAGCATCCGTGCGGAGTTTTAATCCTAAAAAGCAATATATTCTTGATTTACAATATAAAGGACCCGAGTACTTAGCGGAAATTTATAATCAAGATGGCACATTAAAGCAACCGATTGAAGGTTGGGTTGACCCTATCAGTGGATTATACCCTGTTGATTTTGATCGTGATGGCACATATGAACTATTAGCTTATCAAGAAATTGCGGGCAGATATCATGCGGATGGGTTAGGATATGTTGAAAACATTTTAAAATGGAATGGTCGGGAGTTTGTCGTTGATCGACAATCTGTAGCCATTTATGGTGAGGATTTAACATAAACGCTCATTAAGACAGGTAGCCCTCTGGAAATAGAACTATTTTGGTGTTTATATAAAAAAATCCGTAGACTGCCCTACGGATTTTTAGTAATGAGGGGTTTAAAGCCCCCTTTTTTTATTTTTCCACTAAAGCGAAGTAATTGTTTTCAGGATCTGCAAAGTTAAAAACTCTACCGATTGGCATCATGACTAAATCCCCTACTTTAATTCCTTTCGTTTGGAAATCTTGATACATGTCAGTTATGTTATCAGCGTAAAACATAATAGAAGGTGTCCCTAAATTTAATTCCGGTTGCATTTTCGCAATTACTTCTTTATTGTGCAGTACGAATGACGTTTGGGCATCCTTTGTAGGAGCAATTTCAATCCAACGCATCCCTGCTTCCTTATTATCAGCTACTACTACAAATCCTATTTTTTCAGTCCAAAACGCGACAGCTGCATCTTGATCATTTACATATAACATTACTTGTCCAATTTGTTGAATCATTACAAATTCCCTCCTCTTCTGAGCAATAGTATACATCAAATAGAATATTTCTATGTCTATCAACAAAGAATGTTTTTCAAGTTTTGAGATATTTTTTCGATACGATCAATTATCTAAAAATAAAAACCGATAAGGGCTTAACTTTTATTGTATATTTGTTAAAATTAGCTAGTCGTCTATTATTTACCTTCTTCGGGAAAAGTATAGAACAATAACAATAAAACATTTTTAGTGAGGATTATACAATTGACAAAACTAAGTTTACGGAAAAAGCTCATTTTTTCATTCTTAGCAATGCTTCTCATCCCAACTTTATTAATCGGTATCATTTCTTATCAAAGTGCAGAGAAGCAAATTTCTAAGGAACAACAAGCAAGTACAAACGAAAGTATTCGTATGCTTAATACGAATATTACTAGTACAATTAAGCCAAAGATTGAGGACATTCAATATTTTACTAAGAAACTTAATCAATCTTACTTACAAGAAAGTAAAGTGCCGGAGCTTAAGTCACTATTTAAAGAATACGTAAATATGCATCCAGAGATTGAACTTGTCTATTTTGGGACAAGTGAGGGCAAAATTCTCGATGAGCCCGCTCAGCAATATCAAAGTGACTTTGACCCACGAAAAAGACCCTGGTATACACAAGCAGTAAACAACAAAGGGCAGGTAACGATTACAGAACCCTATATTTCACAAGCTTCTGGTGACATGGTTATTACAATTACACAAGCATTGCCAGATAATTCCGGAGTCATCGGATTAGATCTCAATATATCTACATTAAGTGCCCTTACGAATGATATTCGTATTGGAAAAACAGGCTTTGCCTCACTATTAGATAACAACAAACTATATATTTCTCAACGTGATAAAGAAAGTGGTTCCAAGGCTACTGAAAGTTATATCGCTAAAATTTATGAACAGGATAGTGGCACAATTTTAGAAGCTGATCGACAGCTACAATTTATCACAAATGAACTAACGGGTTGGAAACTTGTTGGTACAATGTTCACAGCTGAAGCGACAAAGGCGGCCGCTACAACGTTTAATATGAACTTAATCATTATTGCGGTGTCCATTGTTGTGGGTGTAATGTTTATGCTGATTATGATTCGTTCTGTCGTAAATCCAATTAATCGACTAAAACATAGTGCTTTAAAAATTAGTGAAGGCGATTTAACGGAATTTATCGAAATTCACTCTAAGGATGAAATTGGCTTACTTAGTGAAGCATTTATTTCAATGAAAGTGAACTTGAAAAACCTGATTCGCAATGTTGACCGCAGCGTCCAACATGTACAAGAATCCGCACAAGGATTATCTGCCCACGCAGAGCAAAATATTGCTTCTTCTGAGCAGGTTTCACAAGCGATGCAACAAGTAGCGATTAGTGCAGAAAGACAGACAACAGGTATCGACCAAAATGCTATCTCTATCGAAGAAATTGCACAAGGAATCGTTGAAGTAGCAGATAGCGCAATGCAAGTAACAGACCTTTCTAACCACGCGATTGTGCAAGCCGAGGAAGGTGGTCAATCCGTTGAACGCACTGTAAATCAAATGGTATCAATTAATGAATCCGTGACACAATCAGACAGAATGATTAAGTCGCTTTATGATCGGACAAAAGAAATTGGTTCAATATTAGAAATCATTAGTGCGATTTCCGACCAAACAAATTTACTAGCATTAAATGCTGCGATTGAGGCTGCTAGAGCAGGCGAGCACGGTAAAGGATTTGCTGTCGTAGCTGATGAAGTAAGAAAATTAGCCGAGCAATCACATCAATCTGCTGAGCAAATTTCTTCGCTTATTACAGGGATTCAACAAGATACGGCTAAATCGGTGGAAACGATGATCAAAGCTTCTTCTGATGTACATGAAGGTTTACAGCTATCAGAAGATACAAGTAAAAAATTCGCGAGCATTACTGAAAGTTTACGTAATATTGCACCGAAAATGGAAGGTATCTCTGCATCTGCTCAAGAAATATCAGCTGTAGTGGAAGAAGTTACTGCAACGGCAATCGAGCTAACTGATCATGCAAAAATGAATGCAGCAGCCTCTGAAGAAGTTGCCGCTTCAACTGAACAAACATTGTCCTCTATGCAGGAGATGACATCCGCAGCTAAAGCTTTACTCGATATGGCGGACGAGTTACAAAGCTTTGTAGGTCGTTTTAAATATTAAGAGGCTGGGACATAACTAAAAAAATTTAAGGAACAGAGAAAAGATGTTCATAAATTTTTGCTATTTATGTAAAACTTAGCTCTTCTTGCTTTTGCAATAAAGAGAAGTGTTCAAGCGGAGACGGTGACTCCCGCAGGAACAGCACACCATGTAAGACGCGGGCATTCCGCGCGTTAGCAAGAGTTGCGGCTTACGGTGCTGAGCGGAAAGCACCGTCGTAGCGGACAACAACGACATTGCAAAAAAGTGTTAGATTGATTAGGTTCAATCTAACACTTTTTCTCTTTTGTCCCAGCCTATTTCAATTTTCCTATTTAGCTTTTTCCTCATGGCTAAACTGCCACTCGATACCAAACTTATCTGTAAGTGAACCGTAACATTTACTCCAAAATGTTTCTTGAAGTTCCATCGTCACTTTGCCACCCTCTTTCAGTTTTTCAAACGCTTGTCGTAACTGCGCTTCATCATCTGTTACAACAGCTAATGTAACATTGTTACCAATGGTAAACGGTGAACCTGGGAATGTATCCGAAAACATTACCGTACTGCCTAAAATGGATAAGCGTGTATGCATAACGAGATTTTTCGCTTCCTCTGGTAATGGATAGCTTGGATCACTTGGTGAATCTCCAAATGTCATAATTTCAGCCTTGTCCGTATTAAAAACTTGCTCATAAAATGTTACAGCCTCTCGACAATTGCCATTGAAAATTAAATACACCTCTACTGCCATGCTCACCACTCCTCTGTCATTTATGAAACAACTCTATTGTACTTAGATAGCGAACGATAAGCTAATCTTATCATTAGGAAATCCTCCATAGTTTTACTTCTGACATTCATATTATACTGTCAAAAAAGGATATGCTTTTCTATGTTTTAGTACCTTTCTTGTCTCCAACTGTCTATTTTTTATTTATTTTGATAAAATCTTTGACTTTTCATTGAAAATCATGTAAATTACCAAATGGCGAACAATTTAAAATAAACATCGAAAAATATTCGTATTTTAGGAGTGTATATAATGGATAATGTATTTGATTATGAAGATATTCAACTAATTCCCGCAAAATGTATTGTAAACAGTCGATCAGAATGTGATACATCTGTTACATTAGGCGGACACAAATTTAAATTACCTGTAGTCCCTGCAAATATGCAGACTATTATTGATGAAAGTATTGCCGCTAAGCTTGCTGAAAACGGTTACTTTTATATTATGCACCGTTTCAACCCTGAAACGCGTATTAGCTTTATTAAAGATATGCAAAGCCGTGGCTTAATTGCTTCCATTAGTGTCGGTGTAAAAGATGAGGAATATACATTTGTAGAAGAATTAGCAAGTGCTGGCTTAGTTCCGGAATTTATTACAATTGATATTGCACATGGTCATTCAAACGCTGTCATTCGTATGATTCAACATATTAAACAACATTTACCAAATAGCTTTGTTATTGCTGGTAATGTTGGTACACCTGAAGCAGTACGTGAGCTTGAAAACGCTGGTGCAGATGCTACAAAAGTTGGTATTGGGCCAGGTAAAGTATGTATTACAAAAATTAAAACAGGTTTTGGCACAGGTGGTTGGCAATTAGCAGCACTACGTTGGTGTGCAAAAGCTGCAACGAAACCAATTATTGCGGATGGTGGTATCCGCACAAATGGTGATATTGCGAAATCTGTACGTTTCGGTGCTTCAATGGTCATGATCGGTTCTTTATTTGCAGGTCACGAGGAATCGCCAGGTGAAACGATTGAAATCGATGGCAAATTAGTAAAAGAATACTTCGGCTCTGCATCAGAATTCCAAAAAGGTGAGAAGAAAAATGTCGAAGGTAAAAAAATGTTTGTAGAACATAAAGGTAGCCTAAAAGATACGTTAATTGAAATGCAACAAGACCTTCAATCATCTATTTCTTATGCTGGTGGCACGAAGCTAGAGGCTATTCGCAACGTAGATTACGTTATTGTAAAAAATTCAATTTTTAATGGCGATAAAGTTTACTAAGCACTTATTAGCTTAACGTAAAGTACCCTATAGGATAGACAACAATCTATCTTATAGGGTAATTTTCACTTTTCATACGATTATGGCGAAAGTTGATAACTCTACACAATGCACTTGAAATATCCCATAGACAAAGAAACAAGCCCCCAAAGGAGCTTGCCTGTTTGAAGTACATCTTTATGCTTTACTAATCGCCTTTAAAGCTTAAATATTACAGCTTGTTGATTACAGCATGTAAAGTTTCTTGTAATTCTGCATCATGATCAGAAAGGTCTACAAGGTTACCTAAACGCTCACGTAATACAGGACGTTCAATGACTAATTTCTCGTCAAGAACTTGAACTAATAACTCAATAATAAGACGGTCACGAACATTTAACGCCTCTTCTAAACGCTCTGGTGTAATTTTTGCATCAGATTTTGCTGATTTTGCCATTTAAAAAAACCCCTTTTATTTTATATTCATGCAACTCTATTTTATCATACAGCCTAAATTTTTTAAAAACTTTCTTTTACAATACTATACAGTTATTTACAGTATTACGCATCTTCTGTTTACGTTATCATGTTATATTCATTAAAAGTAAGAAAATACACCAAATAACTCAAATTTTTGTGAAATTGCTATTCTCTTTTCGACGTTTTATTCATATTCTATAAGATAAATATTATGTTTAAATAAGAAGATGGAGGAATTACATGAATCACAAGCATAATACGTATCAACAACTTGTAAAAGCTGTCCCAAAATCTTTACAATTATTTCTCAACGTCTGCCTTGTATTATTAGCACTTATACTGTCCTTCCTGCTTATGAAAGAGCTCATTGAGTTTCTAAACATCTTATTAAAAGGCGGTACTAGTGACTACAAACTTTTCCTAGCAAATATTCTTATTTTCTTTTTGTATTTTGAATTTATTACAATGATTATTAAGTACTTTAAAGAGGATTACCATTTCCCGCTACGATACTTTATCTATATAGGGATTACAGCGATGATTCGCTTAATCATTGTCGAACACGATCATGCCATTAACACATTAATCTATGCCCTTATTATTTTAATATTAATTATTAGCTATTTTATTATTAATATTACACCTTTAGAAAGACCCGTCCGTTCATCCATCCTAATGAAAAAGGATTAACACGAAAAAATTTTAACGTCTTTCTTCTATTAGAATGCTGTTACACACGTTGGTTTATTCAAAACAAAGAAGAACTTGTGCAATTCCTGTAAAAACTGTTCATCACTAACCTTTAGCATGCCGAGCATAAATAATTCTTGAACCGTCACCACGCCCATCACTAGCGAAGAAAGCTCCGCAATATCAATTATCATTTCTACATCATAGTGTGCGTTTTCTAACATCTCCAGAGCGCCATCTACCGCTCTTATTATAAGAGGCTTATTATTTTCTTCTAACAACGAATCATAAACAGTAAGCTTAAACGTTATATTGCTATTATTAAAATGATGTCGCTTGAGTTCCTGAAAGAAACCTCTTACATTGATTATCCGATACATTAAACCAATCCCTACAATAGCATTGGCATGGTATACACTCGGAATTAAATGATTGGATTCATTACGGACATCCCCTAAAAAGAAATGAATATTGTCATCCTGTGTATGCCATTCAATTCGATTTACTTGATCTGCCTGACTATTTAAAAACGTACTAAGCTCCAGTAAAGCCTCGGGTGTTTCATATAAAAATTCTTTTATAACCATATTATTCAGCAAAAAATTCGACTCACTTTGCTTTTTAAACGAAAATACGATATAGCCTTCTATATGGTCACCTTTGTCGACTGCAATAATATAGTTTTGCGAACTTTGAAAAATGCTATCCAACTCATTTTTTGTTTTTAAAAACATACCATGCTTTTTCAGTGCTATTCTGTTATAACATTCTTCCAACAATTGCTGATCCTGTTGATGTAAATATTTAAGATGCTGTTTGGTGGACCCTTTCGGAAAGCTTGATGGTTGGACTGAATATTGGTACATTTTCGGTCCATAGCCAAAGCCCATTTTTTTATAAAAATCCGGTCTAAATGGATATAAGGCAACGATGTGCACATCCTTCTCTAAAAAAATTTGAAAGAAATGATCGATTAGTTCTTTAGCAACTCGCTCTTTTTTATGCAGTAAGTCTACTGCAACTTGACCAACACCACCAATTGGAATGATATTCGAAAATAAGTTCATTTTAAAATCATGGATACGCATACCACCCAATAAATAGTGGTTTTCCCATAGTCCATAATAATTTATAGTGGGTTCATTGCTCATGTTATGCTTAAAAATGGATACTAATCGCTCCTTTGTTTGTGGAGAAGTTTGCACGACTCCCGGATAAGCACCAATAACAATATCTACATATTTTAAAACTTCTTCTTCTTCTTGAATTTTCTTTACAATTCGCATATACACCCTCCTATTATTATAAAAATATTTGGCTTAATGCCATTTGCTTTCACATTAATTCCCGCCCCTATTAATAACATATATTACCACATACTATTCATTACTGTATGATAACTGTAGAGAAGCTAAAAAATGTGTGTCGATAAAAATGTGCCTTCGAAAGCACGGGGCTGTTAGCTTCCCCCAATATCAACATGTTCGCTGGGAAATGCAAAACAGAGAGCGTAGTAGTTGCCTCAAATATGATGTGTTGAAACGCTATTTCTTTTGCTTCTAACAATGTTGTTAGAGCTATATACATTACTATAAGGAGGATGACAAAGTTGGATTTGATTGATGCCTATATTTATGAAGTGATTCGAAGGATTCCTAAAAATAAAAGGGACGCGATTGGAGTTGAATTAAAATCTACAATTGAAGATATGTTACCCGAAGATTTTTCAGAATTAGAGGTAAAAGAAGCTCTTTTAAAACTTGGAGACCCAGCAAAACTTGCTGCGAGCTATCAACAGGAACCGAAATATTTAATTGGTCCTGAACTGTACAGCACTTACATGCAGACAATCAAAGTAGTGCTTCCTTGGGCAATCCTTATTACAATAATTGTACTTCTTGTAAAAAGTATTTTTTCCTTCCCAGCGGATGGATTGCTGTTGTCTGCTATTATTCAAGCCATATCTATAACGATTGCCACTATGATCGAAGTAGTCTTACAAGTACTGTTTTGGGTTACCATTGCCTTTATCATAACGGAACGCTATGGTAACACGAAAAATCTACTATTCTTTATGAGAAGCAACAAAGAATGGACACCGGAAGATTTAAAGAAAACAAAAATTATCGACAAAGACAATTATATACCGCTTACTGATATTATCTTTAGCCTATTAGGAATAGCCATTTTTACGTTTGTTTATTTGAATGCCGCTCATCTGATTGGAATTTACTCTTCGGATGAAAGAAGTGGCTTAAAATTTGTTATGCCTATTTTCAACCAAGATACCCTCTTGTCTTATAGACCGATTATTTTATTTTGCATCGTTTTAAGTATGGCTTTAACCATATATAAATGGAAGGTTAGACAATGGACCATGCCGATTGCCATTATAAGTGCCGTTCTTCAATGTATGGGTACAATTGTGTTGATTGTCATGGCAAATCAGCCTGATATTATTCATAGTGCGGCAATACCCTATATGGCGGCTATTATGGAAACCACTTCTACAAAGATTTTGTTTACGCTAGATCGCATACTACTTGTCGTAATTACTCTGACGATTCTAGCAAGTGCATTTGATATTTATAGTGGCTTTAAAAAGGCTAAAAAGCGCTAAAATTCTTTATGAAAAATAGTTTAAATCACCAAACAGAAAGGGTAATAAATTAATATTGATTTTTTTCATATTTTTTCACTACTCGTTGTGACTTTCACCTATAGTTAACAGAGGTTTAGCAATAAAAAACAAACTTATTTCCTAGTAAAATATACCTTAAATTCATTAAAATACCGTTATTCTCTAATATTTTGTATAATAATGATGTTAAGAGTATTTTTAATACAATTTATAATCTGCACTTCATCAATGGTTTAAGCAGAATAAGGGGAAAAAACTATGACAATTCTTCTTGTAGATGACAATTCAGTCAATCTATTCGTAATCGAAAAAATTTTAAAAAATGCAGGTTATGATAACTGTGTATCTCTTTCATCAGCTTATGAGCTTTTCGACTATCTTCAGTTAGATGCAAAAAATCCCGCAGGTACTTCTGTCGAGCTGATTTTATTAGACATTATGATGCCTGAAATAGATGGTATTGAAGCTTGCAAACGGATAAAACAAAATGAAAAATTCAAAGATATTCAAATTATTTTCGTTACAGCATTAGAAGATAAAAACAAGCTTGCGGAAGCACTCGATATTGGAGGGGTCGATTATATTACAAAGCCCATCAATAAGACGGAACTTCTTGCAAGAATTCGTGTTGCTCTAAGATTAAAGGCTGAATTAGATTGGCATATGAAACAAGAAATGAAAATCAAGTATGAATTAGATTTAGCCACACGTGTACAACGCAGTTTACTAAGTGCACCTTTAACTGAAGATCATATTCAAATCGAGGTATCCTACCTCCCCTCTTCAAATTTAGCAGGGGATATGTACTATTGGTATAAAATTAACGATCACCGTTACGCGGTTATTTTACTCGATATGATGGGTCACGGTATACCAGCAGCGCTCGTTTGTATGTTTATCTCTTCTGTACTAAGGGAAGCTGTCAAACAGTTGGTGGAACCCGAGCTAGTTATTAAGGAACTAAATCGTTATATGACGCTTCTGCAAAATGCAAAGGAAGAAAATATTCATTACTTTACAGCTATTTACATAGTGATTGATACGGAACAAAAAACAATTGAATACGTTAACGCGGGCCATCCTGCTGGATACGCACTTGTTGATGAAACTACACTAGTTCCTTTAAACCAAGGAAGCTGTGCTGTTGGCTTTTTTGAAGAAATAAAGGTACAAAAACAAACAATCCAATATCAAAAGGATGTACAAATTGTTTTATATACAGATGGGGTTTTAGAGGCGATGGGACCATGCGAAATAGAATCTGAAAAACTTTTACAAAAACTAACCTCAAAAAAATGGAATTATACACAATGTCTGATTGATAATTTACTACCTAAAGAAAAGCAAAAAAACCAACCGGACGATATGTGTGTATTAATGATTCAAGCACAAGCAATGTAAATTTATGAGTCAATAATTTCAAAAATCCGCATACATTTCTGCTGCTGACAAGCGTAAACGCAATGTCTGCAACAGAATGTATAGCGGATTTTTTCTATGACTACCTTCTATTTTTTTTGATAAATTTTTTCAATGGCAACAGTTTCTTTATATTTTGAAATGATCCCGTCACAACGTAGCGTTTCTTTATCACCTAAACATAAAAAGCCATCTCGGCTTAGACTATCGTAAAATAAATGATGTACTTGGCTTTGTAGAGCAGGAGAAAAATAAATTAAAACATTGCGGCAGACAATCACATGAAATTCATTAAAGGATTGATCTGTTACTAAATTATGCTGTGCAAAAATAATATTTTTTAAAAGTTCCGGATGGAAATAGGCGTATTGATAGTCAGTTTTATAGTATTCCGAAAAAGCATGATTCCCCCCCGCAAGCATATAATTCGTTGTATATGCTTGCATTTTTTTTATTGAGAAGGCGCCCTTTTTTGCCTTTTCTAACACATGCTCATTCATATCCGTAGCGTAAATCACAGACCTATCTATTAGTCCTTCTTCCTGTAATAATATAGCCATTGAGTACACCTCTTCGCCTGTAGCACATCCTGCATGCCATATACGAATTTCTGGGTACTGTCTTAAATAGGGCACAACTTCTTTACGGAACGCTTTAAAAAAGCTAGGATTACGAAACATTTCTGTGACATTGATAGAAAAATCATTCAAAAGCTGCTCCAAAAAACTTTCTTCATGTATCGCTTTTTCTTGTACCCGGGAAATAGTCGGTATATTACTCACCCTCATCCGATTATAAATCCGACGAGAAATAGATGAGCGATTATATTGTCGAAAATCAAAACCGGATAAACGATAGATAGCTTCGAGTAGTAACTCAATTTCCATATCCGCATGCTTATTCATTTGTTGCTTTAGCTCAAAATTTTGGAATTGATTATCCATGCTTATTTTTTAACTCCCTTTAGAAACTAGCCATACGCGTAAGACCGATACTAATTGATCTAGATTTAACGGCTTACTAATATAATCAGATGCACCTGCTTCTAGAGATTTATCACGATCTGTACTCATTGCTTTTGCTGTTAAAGCGATAATTGGCAAATCAGTAAGCTTCATTTTCGTACGAATAATAGACATTGTTTCATATCCATCCATATTCGGCATCATAATATCCATCAGAATAAGATCTATTTTATTATTCGTCTCCATAATCTCTAAACATTCTAATCCATCTTTCGCAACGAGAATATTCATGCCTCTTTTTTCAAGCGCTGCTTTCAATGCATAGATATTGCGATTATCATCATCTACGATTAAAATATTTTTCCCTTGGAAAACTTCTACTTCTTGTGGAGAAACCTGATAGCTTTCCTCTACTTGCTCTTCCACTTCTTCAACAATGTCGTCAGCTTCTAGTGTAGCGACCACTTCAACATAAGCGGAATCTATGGCTGCCGTATTTAAGCCGTTAGGTAAACTTGGAATAGTGAGCGTAAAGCTACTGCCTTTCCCTTCTTCACTTTGTAATGCAACCCAACCTCCAAGTAATTTTGCAAATTCCTTACAAATGGATAAACCAAGACCTGTTCCACCATATTTACGTACAGTAGCCCCATCTGCTTGTTGGAAGGATTCAAAGATTAGCTGATGCTTGTCCTTTGGAATACCTATTCCCGTATCAGATACCGTAATTTCAAGCCATTCTGTGCTTACTTCTTGCATATTAGATGTTAGTTGTTGATGATCAAGCTGCTTAATATCTAAATGTACATAACCCTGTTCCGTAAATTTCAATGCATTTGATAATAAATTTTTTAAAATTTGTTGGAATCTCTTTTCGTCTGTATAGAAAATATCGACTACGTTTGGTGCTTTCGAAATATGCAATTCTAAATTCTTTTTCTTAGCTACTGGCGCAAAGATTTGCTCTATTTGCATTGGCAATTCACTCATATTTACTTCATCAAAAATAATTTCAATTTTACCAGCCTCAACCTTTGATATATCTAAAATATCATTGATTAATGCAAGTAGATCCTCACCAGAAGAATGAATGACTCTTGCAAATTCCATCTCTTCTTCCGTTAAATTATCGTTGCCATTCTCTGATAACATTTCAGACAAAATTAAAATGCTATTTAATGGTGTCCGTAATTCGTGGGACATGTTGGCTAAAAACTGAGATTTGTAATTAGAATTTAATACAAGTTGCTCCGCACTATCTTCTAAATCTTTTTTGGCGCTCTCTAATTCTTTCGTTTTCATTTCAGCTTCTTTTGTTCTTTCCTCAAGCTGTTCATTAATCATCGTGAGCTCTTCTGTTTGCATTTGTAACTCTTCCGATTGCGTTTGTAGCTCTTCCGATTGTACTTGTAATTCCTCTGTCATGGCTCTTGATTCATTTAAGAGTCGTACAATTTCCATACGTCCTAAAATGCTATTGACCGTTAATCCAAATGTTTCGATTACTTGGTTCACCAATTCCTGCTGTAACGCTGTATAACTCTTCATTGTCGCAAGTTCTACGACTGCTATAACCTCATCTTCGAATATAATGGGGAAAATAAAAATACTCTTTGGCGGTGCTTCACCTAAACCTGTTCCGATTAAACGATAATCTTGCGAAACATCGTGATTAATGAAAACCCGTTTTTCAAGCGCACATTGACCAATTAAACCTTGTCCAATTTTAAATTGGTCAATACCAACCTTGTCTCCCACGTCAGCAAAGGACGCTTTCTTCACAAAGCAGACTTCGTTATTGTGCATTTCTCGCACATAAAATGCACCGAAGGATGATTGCGTTTTTTGCGCCATTTCTGAAAGAAAAGTTTCAGCCAATTTCGTGATAGCAGAAATACCTTGATATTTTGTAACGATTTCAGCGATATTAGCTTGCAGCCATTCTCTTCGCTCAAGTGTATCTAACAACTCATTTGTCGCATCTGCCAGCGCATTAATTTCATCATTCGTTTTAACGTGAATCCTTGTTCGATGATTACCTTTTGAAGCGGCAATTTCTTTAATTGTTTGTGTGACCTCTGTTATTGTTTTGACGATTGAACGTGAAATCCCACTAGCTATAACAATCGCAATAAAAGATACAAGCACTAAGATACCAAATAATGCCGTAGTTAAATTACTATTTGTTTTGTCTAATTGTTTTGCTTTAGTTTGCGTAAATGCGTTCTCATCTGCACGGAAAGCGTCAAATTGCTTTCGCATCGTGTCCATATCTTTGCGTCCAACATCTACTTTAAAAAATTCTTGCAATGCTACCGTATTCTTTTCTTTTTTTAAATGTATTGTCGGTTCACCAGATGTCGCAATCCAATGTTCTATCGTAGCCTTAATAGTTTCTAACTTCTTTTGCTGATTGCCCCTATTTTCTAATAACTGATAGAGTTCATCATAGTCAATCTTCCAATTTTCTTCGGCATTTTCGTATGGCTCTAAATAGCTCGAATCACCCGTAATAATATAGCCTCGTTGGCTCGTTTCCATATCTAAAATATATTTTTCAATACGATTTGTAAGTGTTTGTACTTGAGAATCATATTTAATAATAAAATTCCTTTCCTTTTGTAGGGAAGTAATCTGATTGTTTAATATAATCACTGACGCAAGTAAACAAAGAATAATCACTACATAACCGAGGGTAATCTTAGTCCGAATACCCATTTTCATTTTTTTATCCATTGTATTCCCTACCTTTACCTGTCCTACTAACATATTAACAGTATAATGATGGAATTAAAAATTACAGATGCACTTCACCTTTTATCCATTTTACTAAAATTGCATATTTATAAATTTAGGCATTTCTTTCTCCCTACTTATTTCCCGCTTCAAAGCCATTTAATCTTATCATTTCAAAAATACCCCCAAAAAATAATGAAAATTTGTCTATTTATACATATCTATTTATATTCATTCTTTTGTATTGTTTCGTGATTTTGTTAATAAGCATCTTATAATTTCATATACATCTTATATTGAATGATTTTGAAATAAGGGGAGAAAAATGTGGATATATTGATTAGGCCTGGTGATTCACTGTGGTATTTCAGCGATTTGTTTAAAATACCCCTTCAACTACTCTTGGACTCCAATCGAAACATCAACCCTCAACACCTTCAAGTAGGACAACGTATTCAAATACCTGGTTATGTAACAACTAGTTATACCATTACCCAAGGCGACTCTTTGTGGCAAATCGCCCAAAACAAAAATCTTCCGCTCAATGCCATTTTACTTGTCAATCCAGAAATCCAACCAAGTCGACTACACATTGGGCAGACAATACAAGTTCCTCAAAGACTAACTTGGCGGCTCGTAAACGGCCAGCAAAATTATGATTACAGCATGATGATGAATGATATAAAAAAACTACAAACCGCCTATCCATTTCTTCAAAGCACATCCATTGGCAACTCCGTTTTAGCACAACCAATTCCTGAGATTTTAATTGGAAACGGCTCAAAACGCATACATTATAACGGTTCCTTTCATGCAAATGAATGGATTACTACACCGACCATCATGACTTTTCTAAACGACTATTTACTCGCACTAACAAATCAAACGACCATAAGAGGGCTCTCGATGGGACCACTTTATAACCAAACAACGCTATCACTAGTTCCGATGGTTAACCCCGATGGCGTCAATTTAGTTATCAACGGTCCTCCAGCTAACGAAGCATTAAAAAATAAACTAATTGCTTGGAATCATAACAGTCAAAACTTTTCTGGATGGAAGGCGAACATTAATGGTGTTGATTTAAACGACCAATTTCCTGCAAAGTGGGAGCTTGAAAATGCTCGCAATCCACAAACACCAGGACCACGTGATTATGGAGGGGAAGCTCCGTTGACCCAGCCAGAAGCTATTGCTATGGCTGATTTAACAAGGAACAGCCATTTTGCTTGGGTTTTAGCATTTCATACGCAGGGCAGAGTCATTTATTGGGGATTTGAAAATCTTGAACCACCTGAATCACAAACAATGGTAGAAGAATTTAGCAGAGTAAGTGGTTATGAGCCCATTCAATCTGCAAATAGCTATGCTGGTTATAAAGATTGGTTTATTCAAGATTGGCGCAGACCAGGCTTCACAGTAGAGCTAGGTAGCGGTACAAACCCGCTGCCAATTAGCCAGTTCGATACTATATACCAAGAAGCGTTAGGTATTTTTTTAGCTGGATTGTATTTATAACAACCAATTTTACTTTTTAAACTTAACGAAGCCGACCATTCAGGATACTTGTCCTACTTGGTCGGCTTTTATTTTTTAACTTTTTCTATAAAGTACCAATTATTACTTTGACAGATAGAGTAATCTTTGCTAATATTACTCCATCAGATAGAGCAATAATTTTAAGTAGGTGACGTATGGTTCGAAGTGACATTATCCGTGGACACTTGGATTCAATTATTTTACGGCTAATTTTAGAGAAGGATCGCTATGGTTACGAAATTTCCCAAGAAATAAGCAACCGGACAAAAAATCGTTTTCAAATTAAAGAAGCAACTCTATACGCCGTATTTCAACGTTTAGAAAAAAAAGAAGTAATTGAAGCCTATTATGGCGATGTATCGCACGGAGGCAAAAGAAAATATTATCGCATTACCTCATTAGGCAAGGCTTATTTAAGCGAGCTTGTAAAAGAATGGGCAGAAGTGAAGGAAATTATCGACTTATTTATGGAGGACTTAGAATGAAAAAAATTAAACATCATATTGATGAGCTATTTAAAGACATGCCACGCAATACTGAAACAGAAATGGTGAAACAGGAAATCATCGAAAACCTTGAAGAAAAAGTATTTTATTTAATGGAGCAAGGGAAGGAAGAAGAGGATGCCATCAATAAAGCAATCGTTGAATTTGGCGATATTGAAGATTTAAAAAAGGAATTGGGTGTAAAAGAGCCTGAAAAGAAAAGTATGGCTAAGTTAAATTTAGAATTTTCGCTATGGGGAAGTGGATTAATAGCAGCGTTCTTTATTTTTATCAATCTTTATTACACACCCAATACAATTTGGGCGATTTATCCAATTTTCGCAATACTATGGTGGCCCCTTTCGATGTACTTCGTCTGGTCACGTAAGAAATGGAGTGAGTAAATATGAAACATTTTATTAGTTTTTCGGTTGTTGGCAGTTTGATGACTATGCTATTTTTAGGAATTGTCAATTATACAACAACTCCTCAAACAATATGGTTTATTTACCCTTGTATATTGCTGTTGCTATGGCCAATCACTCTATATTTCATGTCCAAAAAACTATATAAACAATACGCCGTCATTTGTAGCGCCATGGTTATTGCTTTTCTCATTATTGAAAATCTATTGTATTCACCGCAGCATTTATGGTTTATCTATGCTATTTATCCGATAGTATGGTGGCCCATTCTTATGTATTTAGAGGAAAAAGCGAAATCATTAAATATTGCACTGATTGGCTGTGCAAGCACCATCTTCTATTATTCATTCATCAATTTCATCATGTCCCCACAATATCCTTGGGCGATTTACCCGGCATTTTTAGTGATATGGTGGCCATTAGCTCTATATCATGCCCAAAAAAGAACGTTCGTTGCCTTCTCGGTTTATGCTAGCTTACACATCAGTATCTTTTTTATTATCGTCAACATTGTTTCTTCACCAAGCGTAATTTGGGCGATCTACCCAATATTCTTAGTACTTTGGTGGCCATTAAGTATGTATTTTTATGTTTATAAAAGAAGACTTTATCAAAGTTCTACCATGACCAAAGATTTTTAAACGACTACAATACAGCTAAAGGAATCATACTTTATGTATAAACAACAATCAGCTATTGGGAAAATTATCGTCATCTTCCTGCTCATACTATTCACTGTCAATGGTGTTGTATTTGCCACTAGCGATCATGTCATGGATAAAGATAAAACCTTAGATATTTCTGCTATTGACGCATTTATGACAAAAGAAATTGACCGATTGCACATCCCAGGGGCTTCACTCGCTATCGTTAAGGAACACCAAGTTGAATATTTGCAAGGTTATGGTGTTTCAAAACCAGATGGGACAAAAATGACACCACAAACACCTATCGTCATCGGCTCCGTTAGTAAATCGTTTACTGCTCTTGCCATCATGCAGCTTGTGGAACAAGGGAAACTCCATTTAGATGATACAGTGTCCTCCATACTACCAACGTTTCAACTTGCTAATAAAGAAGAAGCTAAAAAAATAACTATTCTACACTTGTTAAACCATACAAGCGGTCTCTCTACTTATGATGGCCAAGTAGCAATATCCGACGGTGATCAAACATTACAAGAACATGTAAAAACCTTAGCCACTATAAAGTTGGCATCACCTGTAGGTAGCCAATATGAATATTCAAATTTGAATTATAACTTATTAGGTGCAGTCATAGAGGAAGTTACAAATACATCCTATAAAGAATATGTAGAGGAACATATTTTTAAGCCGCTGGCAATGCATAATAGTTATGCAGATCCAAAAGATGATCGCAACAATACTAGCGCTACGGGTTATCAAACTGTATTTGGATTTAAGATGCCTACAAAACAGTTAATCCATCGTGGTACTGTTTCTTCAGGATATCTTCTTTCTAGTGCAGAAGATATGGCAAATTACATGATAGCGCAATTGAATAATGGTCACTTTAACGGGAAAAACATACTATCACCAAACGCAATGAACAAATTACACCACCCTTTTGCATTTATCGGGGATAGTACTTATTATGCCATGGGTTGGGAAGTAAAAAATGCGATTATCTCCCATAATGGCTGGACAGAAAACACCTATTCAAAAGTGTTATTGGACAAGGAATACGGTATTAGTCTCCAAATCAATGCAATGGATTATTTTAATTTAAATGAATATGATGCCATCGTAAATGGACTTCATCAACTTGTCCATCAAGAACAACCCTCATTATCGAATAGTAAGCCTTTTCTAAAATATATACTATTCGATTTACTATTAGCGATTATTATTGCGCTTATTGTTCGGTCTATTTATCGATTGTTTAACCGTAAAAAACCTAAAGTAACAACTTTTCAGCGGGCGTTTCAGTGGTTCTCACTAGCGGTCTTTAACTTGCTACTACCTTCATTTGTTTTAATTGCTTTCCCACAATTATTTGGTCCATTATCTACTGTAACTTTATTTGCTCCTGGAATAGGACATTTGTTATTTATAGTACCTGTATCACTTTTAATAATAGGGCTCATCACGTTAGTTCAATACCTACTGAAGAAACCCATACTCGCTTCAAGGTTACGTGGAAATTATTAATGGTTCACTTCACATAAATTATATATTTACTATATAATTTAATAAGTAAATATTTTAGTGGGCTGTGATCATATGTCAAAAAATAATCCAATGCACGAAGTTGAAAGCATCATGCGCGAAATGCTTGAAATACAGCAAAAATCTATGATGTTTGTGAATCTGCTGTCAGAAGGCGAAACATTATCTCAAAACCAGCTTATCCTTCTTCTTCAGCTAAAAATCAACGGTGGTATGAAGGCAACAGAAATTGCTGATTTCTTTAGTGTAACCCCCGGGGCTGTTACATCCATGTGCGATAAATTGGAGAAGCTTAATTTTGTTCAACGCGTTAGAGAAAGTGAAGATCGACGTGTCGTAAATATGAAATTAACGACAGAAGGAGAACAAAAAGTACAAGAAATTTTTTTAAAACTTCCACAAGAAAAACTAACAGAAATAGCAAATGTATTAACGGATGTAAATCAGTTAATGCAAAAAATTTTTTAAGGATTTCAAACATTGAAATCCTTTTTTTATTGCCCTCATAACGGTATTTATTTTTCACCTATAGACTAGGCAGTTTTTTATTCTTGACAAAATAGAGCAGCATATAATTTAATTAATATATGTTTTAATTATTAAAATATATATTAATTAAATTAAAAGAGGTGATAATTAGCATGACAAATGAACGCATACAAAAACAGCATAGTATTACGCTTACTAGTGGCAAAATTTATGATTTAATGCCCGACTGCGAACAGTTGAATATTCGCGGGGCGGTTGGTGTCCATCAAAAAGTGAACTTAAAGATTATATCCACACATGGACATAGTGTATTTCATTCCCGTGTTATTGCTCGCACTTTAAAAAATACAGGCTCTTGTAATATGAAAGATTATTGTGAAATAGGAGAGTTGACGAATGCGGGGAATGTAACAATCCGCTCTGGGGAAGTTTCGACTATTACGAGTACAGGAAAACTGACAATTGCACAATCCTTACATGCACAGCAGTTCCAGGCAATCGGCTTTGTGAAAGCTCAAGAAATACAGGCATCTCATTTTCACTTAAAATTATCTGGTCCAAGTAGCATTACCCAACTCGTTGCAGATGACATCATCATAGAAAAAGATAAGTTCTCACTTTCTCTTCTCAGTAAAAAACTGCATTGTCATTCGATAAAGGGCAAAAATTTACACCTTGCTTACACAATTGCAGAGGTTGTAGACGGTACTGTTATTGAAGTTGGGGACCATTGTACAATACAGAAACTTTATTACACCGAAAGTTATACCATTTCCCCCCTTGCGAAAGTACATCACATCATTAGGAGGGAACAAGGATGAAAATGATTCGTGGATTTTTTTGTTCCTTAGCCCTTATTGTGTTAACCATTCTATACGTAGGACTGGTTGTAAGCGCCATAATATCCATACTTGCTGGTATTTTACGAACTGTAGGCATTGATGAAATCAAAATGAGCATTTGGCAAGGCATTGAACTTCCGATTGCTTTCAGTATCCCTTTTGCACTCGTTATATCTTGCTTGCTGTTCTTTTGCTCGCTTTACATCAAACGTTCGATCACATTTTGTTTTTCAAAACTAAAGTTTTAAAATGGTGCGTCGTGCTCTTAGCAAAGAGGTTCACATCTTTATATCACTACTTGAACCTCTTTTCATTTGTTGGAAATGAAATTGGTTTCTAGGCCAATCACCTGTTAACTTACCACAACGTACATATAATAATGGGAGATAGGAGTAATGGAAAAAGGAGCAATTTTATAATGAAAATAAACAAGCTTAAATCCGTTAACAGGGTATTATGGTAAGCGTCTTATGTTGTTTTCTATCAGATGAAAACGGGCGTGAACTGGACCCGTATTTGCCAAAGAGTATAAGCTGTACAGAGTTAACTACTGCAAACGCACGTCCTAAACAATGGTCCGTCTTGCCAAATGGAACAACTATTGACCTTCAACGAGTAGATATTCTTATCACTGGTTATGTAACGATTGTGCTCGATAATGGCCTTAGACATATAGAACCTTTTTCTGTAACAAAACAAATTTTATTATGTGCACCCGAGGGGACGCAAATAACCTGTAGACTGACTGATTTTCACTGTTCCTCTCAGGCAGTTAATGCAAATGGTATGTTCCAAGGTTTATTAATAGCCATCGACCTATGTTTATCAGTTCAGTCTATCCATGACATTGTAGTCACAATGGAAAGTCAGTTTTGTAAACCTCGAAAAGATATATTACTATCAAAATGTTTTTTACCAGATCAACAACCGTCCATTCCATTTAAGCCAAATCTAGAAAAAACAACACAACTGTTTGAAAAGCTCTGCTTGAAAGTCCCACAAGTATATGATTGGGTTATTACACCGATTAGCATTCCACAAATCAATGTTCCCTTTTCCTGTGTATATGAGGTAATGTATGTGGCGGGAAATTGTAATGGTATTAGTATTGGAGATTACATTTGTAAAACGTGTACGGGCATATGTGAGGAGACTTTCATTTGTTCTAACCAAAGTTGTACATTATTATTAAGTCTTACTTCATCGAACTGCACATTTTGCCCTGCCGGAGGGCGTTCACTTTCACCTGATTTTGTTTGTACGCCACCAGCAGGGCGTATACTTAACATTAATCAGGGAATCTATTATAACGATTTACAACCAGCAATTGATGGGGCCAATGCTGGGGATAGTCTTATTGTTTTCCCAGGAAATTTTATTGAAACAGCTGATATCACTGTCAATAAACCATTAACAATTTCTGGCCTTTCTGCACAGAATACAGTGATTGAGTTTCCAAATCCACCGGTGGCACAATCAAATCTCAATATTGCCGCAAATAATGTGACAATTAACAATCTTCATTTTCTCAGTCCGACCATTACAAATGCAGATGATGTGTCATTATTGAGAATTGACCATGCTCCTGGCAACACTTTATATGATAATATAACGTTAAATAATCTTATTATAGAAGGAGGACCAAAGCGTCTTGCAATTATCAATGCCTCCAATATAGCCATCCTCAATTCAACATTTATTCATACTGGTAATCGACATGCCATAGAGCTCAGAAGCGGGACAGGAACAATGAATATTTCCGGCAACACATTTTCAGGTGGACCCGATAGCAGAAACGCTATTATTTTCCAAGTAGATACACCTACAGACACTTTTATTAACGCTTCATTTATTATATTAAATAATACTGTGACCCGTTTTTCACACTTTGTATTATTTAACCTTGCAGCTAACGACACTGTTTCTATTCATGTTTCAAACAATGTTATTGACCAACAAGACCGACCAGGGCCGACCATTACGTTTATTCCTCCTACACAGCCGTACAATTTTTCAACAATTGCACCGATATTGATTGAAAACAATCAAATCACAAATCCTAATCCACCTATTGAAAGTCCAGATCCATTTTCTGTTTCAAGTAACCTTTCTGTTTATGTAGACTATACTTATACACTCGGGCTTCCAACATCCATTCCAGCCAATGGCCAAATACAAGTCTATAACAATATATTTAATGTGGCCTTACCTTGGGGATTAGTAGTACCACCAAATATTTATGACGTCGTTTTTCCGAATGATCCAGTTGGCTATAATATGACTGATGCCCCAGGAACGATGTCATTAAATGCTTTTGCTTTAATGGGCAATGTGTCAACGCCAATTCCATAATTGCTATGACAAAGAAGGACCTTTCACTAGTTGATGGGTCCTACCTTTATTTCACAGTCTATAAAAATATAGTCAATTTGTTTTTTTGATTTGCAGTGCCTGCTTATTTGTTGCAATATGGATAGCCATGTATATGGCAAATACCAAACCAATTGCACCAAAAATAACAGCTACAAGCTGTAGAGAAAACCAATCTGCCATTACGCCTAAACTAAATGTAAGTACTATTTGAATAACACTTTGAACAAGGCTGACAGCGCTACCGAATCGTCCCATTAAATGTGGTGGAATGTTTTTTTGGTAGACCGTATCATATCCCGTATTGCTAAATGCCATAAAAACACCTAACGTGATAAAGCAACCTGTTGCAAACCAAATATTGCTGGACGCATAGAACAAGGTATAGGATAACATCGTACATGTTAGTCCAACTCCTATATAGGTAGTGATTGAAAATTTCTGTACTAAAGCCATTGCCAATAAACCACCAACAATAGCCCCCACCCCTGCAACACTGACAAGTACACCATACAAACTATCAGAAGCTGATAAAACTTTTTTGATAAACGTCATTTCTTGCGAGTCTAATGCAAAAGCAACCATGAGTGCGATTTGATAGGCAATAAAAAATTTTAAAAATTGCCTTTGTTGTTGTATAAAAGTCCAAACGATTTTAAAGTCCGTTATCATTACTCGAATTGTAAGGACTCCCCGCTTCTCTTTCACTTCCTCCTCTAAGTTCGGTAAACGGGCAATCACCCATGCACAAACAAAAAATGTCACACTGTTTACCCACATCGCAATATTAATATTAAAAGAGGCAATAAGCACACCCGCGATGGCCGGGCCTAACATAAAAGAACCTGAATTGAATGTGCCTAACAGGGCATTAAAACGTTGCTTATCTGCATCGTGCACGTATTTGGCAATATAATATGTACTGCTTGGTCCAAAGAAACTACTAGCGACATTCGCTAAAAATAATAAGCCGTAGACAAGCCAGATAGATGTCATAAAGGGCATTAAGAAAACAATTAGTCCACGTAAAACATCCATCGCAATCATAATGTTTCTTTTATTTGACCGATCAATAATGGAACCTGCCACAAAATTTGTAAGGATGCGGGCAATCGGACCAACAATAAAGATACCTGCTACTGCTGTTGCTGAATACGTTAAATGCCAAACCATTAAGTTTAAAGCAACGAGATAAATCCAATTTCCTAAATAAGAAAAGCCAAATCCCCCTAATAATAAGCCATAGCTTCGAAAAATCTTCATAGCAACCCCTCCCCCTACCTTATCTTACCAAAAACTTGAAAAATAATAGTGTATTCGTTTAATACCTTTTTACCCTAAACGCACAAAATTCACTAACTTTACACACTTAATGTTTTTACAAGATGATTTCTAAGAGTTTCATAAAATCATTCTATGTTGCTTTGCATTCACTTTTCTTACTATAAAACTATACAAGAAAGGTGGTGCTTCGATCATGGACGGACAGCTTTTATTCAGTACTGTTTTTATTGCGGGAATTCTTTCTTTCCTCTCCCCCTGCATTGTCCCTTTACTACCGGTTTATTTTTCAGTTTTGTCAACCAATGAAAGTGGAACTGCTATGCAACATGGCTTCTCTATCGGTAAATGGCATGTAAATACACATTTACTATTTAAAACGATTATTTTTGTTGTCGGTCTTTCAACAAGCTTTGTAATTTTAGGATTTGGCGCCGGTTTTCTTGGTTCGGTCATTAATACAGACTGGTTTATCGTCGTCTGTGGGGCAGTAGTCGTTTTGCTCGGTCTACATCAAATTGGCTTCATTAAATTAGCCGTGCTTCATAAAGAAACGAAAGTGCAGCTAACACGGAGTAATAAACGTGACTTACTCGGCACCTATCTTTTGGGTCTAACATTTAGTATGGGTTGGACACCTTGTATCGGACCAATTTTAGGAGCAGTGTTAGGCTTATCAGCAAGTGAGGGGCAAGCTACTTATGGGGCGCTGATGATGTTATTCTATGCACTTGGATTACTAATTCCCTTTTTAGTTCTTGCACTTTTTTCCGATTTCCTTTTACGTCATGTTACAAAAATCAATAAGCATACAAAGAAAATTAAAATTGCCGGTGGTGTCATGATTATTTTCATGGGAATTGTTTTAATGACAAATAATTTAAACCTATTATTAACATTCATTCCACAATAGAAAGGAGATTTAGTATGAATCATTTAAAACATCTTGTTATTTTGTTCGTAGCAGTCCTTTTTTTAGGGGCATGTTCTGCAGATTCCAAAAATACTGCTACTACTGCAGCGGCTAGTAACGAGGGCATTGTGGCCCCCTCCTTTAACTTAGTTGATGTTAAAGGGGATCGTTATAATCTTGCTGACTACAAGGGTAAAAAAGTGTACGTAAAGTTTTGGGCTTCTTGGTGCTCTATTTGTTTAGCTGGCTTAGAAGAACTAAATACATTGGCTGGTGAGGAACAGGATTTTGTTGTCTTAAGCATCGTTTCGCCGAACTTTAATAATGAAAAAGACAGTGATGCATTTATTAAATGGTTTAATGGGGTTGAAAACACTTCAAATATTAAAGTGCTATTAGATGAAGATGGCGCCATTGCAAAACAATACAATGTGCGAGCATATCCAACGTCTTCCTATATTGGATCTGATGGCAAACTAATTCAAACGCTCCCCGGCCATGTAGGCAATCCACAAATTATTGAGAAATTTAAAAGTATCCAATAATAAAGGGAGGAATCTCTAATGAAGATAAAATTATTTGGCGTATTAGTAAGTATCTTACTACTTTTATCTGCATGTTCAGCGGACACTTCTCTGTTAGCAAGTAATGCAAGTACAGCACAAGCACAATCTAAATATCCACCAAACCCTAACGTCAATGTCAGTTTTGATACAAATAATTTAAAAGATATTTGGCTTGCAGGTGGTTGCTTCTGGGGTGTAGAACATTATATGGCGCGTGTTTATGGTGTTTATGATGCCGTATCTGGTTATGCAAATGGCAACACAGAAAACCCAACCTACGAAGACGTCATTTGGAAAAATACTGGCCATGCAGAAACAGTTCATGTGCGCTATGACCCTGAACGTGTTAATTTAGAAAAACTATTAGCACATTTCTTTCAAATAATTGACCCAACTTTACTCAATCAGCAAGGAAATGACCGTGGTACCCAATATCGTACAGGTATTTATTATAAAGATGAAGCCGATAAAGCGATTATTGACAAAGTAATAGCAAAAGAACAAGAACGCTATGATAAGCCTATTGTTACCGAGGTGGAACCACTTGTTAACTTTACAATTGCAGAAGAGTACCACCAAGATTATCTTGAAAAAAATCCAGATGGCTATTGTCATGTAAAGTTTGATTCTTTGGAAAATCAAGAAATACCATCACTCATTGATCCTGCACGATATCCAAAGCCAAGCGACGATGAAATTAAAAAAATATTAACAAAAGAACAATATCGAGTAACACAAGGCAATGGTACAGAAATGGCTTACTCCAATGAATACTGGGATAATTATGATCCAGGCATTTATGTTGATATTGTTACGGGGGAGCCCCTTTTTTCATCAGCGGACAAATATGATTCGATGTGCGGTTGGCCAAGCTTTACAAAACCAATTGACCCAGCAGTAGTGCTTGAATATGAAGATACAAGTTATAATATGATTAGAACTGAAGTGAGAAGTCGCAGTGGTGATAGCCACTTAGGGCATGTATTTAATGACGGGCCTAAAGATCGTGGCGGCTTACGTTATTGCATCAATAGTGCTGCCATTAAGTTTATTCCACAAGCCGAAATGGAAGCAGCAGGTTACGGATACTTAGTACATCTCACAAAATAATGACGGTGCCAGTCACTCAAACAATTCTGAAACAATTTATGTCGATCCACTAAAATTTACGCAGACTCCTTTTAGCAATGCACAGAACATAAGCCGCAACAGGCTCGCGCGGTTAGCGACGAATGTTGCGGCTTCCGTCGTGCCCGCAGAAAGTACAGTGGATTTTGCGCATAAGCAGTGCCATCTGCATCTATGCTTGTTTAGTTGTCAATGAAGGAATAGCTCCTATTTTATGAATGTTTTTAAAGAGGTGATGTCATGTATACATTATTGGTCGTCGATGACGAAGCTATTATCATTAAAGGAATTCGCTCATTTGTTAATTTCGAGGAGCTTTCTATTTCAACGGTATTCGAAGCTTCAAATGGTGAAACCGCACTTGAAATTTTCAAAAAACATAGCCCTGACCTTATACTAGCTGACATCAATATGCCGAAAATGAACGGTCTTGATTTTGCCACTGCGGCAAAGGCACTAAAACCAGATGTCAAAATTGCTATTATTACAGGCTATGACTATTTTGATTATGCTGTAACAGCATTAAAGGCTGGCATTGATGACTATGTTCTAAAACCAGTCTCTAAAAAAGACATTCAAGAAACATTAAAAAATCTGATTGAAAAACTGCAAGCAACACAAAGCCAGCATGAAATATCGAAGCTTGTCGAAGGAATATTAAACGATACAAAAGTACATGATGATACTGGTTATAAAGCAAAAATTCAAAAGGAAATTGACCGCAATATTGCCAATGTCGATTTTTCTTTAAGCTACTTAGCAAAACAACTGGCACTAAGTAATTCTTATTTGAGTAGCTTGTTTAAAAGCCTGTACGGCAAAAACTTTCAAGATTATATGCTCTCTACTCGCTTAGACCGAGCGAAAATTTTTTTACTTAGCACTGATATGAAAGTATATGAAGTAGCAGCAGCTGTCGGCTTTGACGACCCTAATTATTTCAGTGCCACATTTAAAAGGAAATTTGATGTTTCTCCGAATCAGTTTAGAGAAAAAATGAGGGAATAGTAAATGAAGAAGTCCAATATGCTGAAAACTTTACGCATGCAAATTGCCCTTCACTATTTAAAAGCAAGTGGTGTTATTTTGTTATTAATGGGCGGCATTTTATATTATAGTATTTCCTCCGTTGTATTGAGTGAAGCAACCTCTAGTACGAAAACAGCAGTAGAAAAGAGCGGTATGTATATTGACCTTTATATTGAGCGTCTAAAAGCGGTCTCTGCTTTACTTGCTGAAAACCCTCAGCTTGTATCCTATTTTTCAACTACAGAGCGTGATTCCGCTATGAAGCAAAATTTATTGTCGATGATTCGGACAACGATGACAACCGATCCATTTATTCAATCGGTTGTTATTGTGAGCAAAGATGGGCAAGTACTTTCCAATGAAAAAGGTTTAATTATGAGTATGTCGAGCAATATGATGAAGGAACAATGGTATATGGCGGCTGTTAATAACGGTAGCAAACCCGTTTTAACCTCTGCACGGATGCAGCACTTTTCAATGGATAAAGACAACTGGGTTATTTCGATTAGTCGCGAAATAAAAAATAATGAAGGTCAAAATATTGGCGTATTGCTTATCGATATCCAGTATAAAGTGATTGAAGACTTTTTAGCTAATTTAGATTTAGGGAAGAATGGCTTTTCTTTCATTATCAATGATCAAGGCGAAGTCGTTTATCACAGAGATACAGCGTATTTTGCAGACTCCATGAAACAACAACAATTACAGCAAATAATCGCCAATCAAGCAGGCTATGATAAAGAAAAAAATACGTTAACGCACACCTATAAGTTAATGAATGCAGACTGGACGTTTGTTGGTGTCTCTTCGCAAGATGGATTGTTAATGATTAAAAGGCAATTGCTCGAAATCTTTCTGTTAGTAGGAACTGTTCTCTTTATTATTGCTGCTGTTAGTGTTGCATTATTCGCTGGACGCATTACGAAACCATTCCAACGTTTAGAAAAAGCTATGCAAACTATCGAATACGGCTTAAAAGAGGTGCCTATTGATGCAAAAGGATGCTATGAGGCACAAAGTTTAGCAAAACATTTCAATAGTATGATTGTCCAAATTGAAAAATTAATGCAAGAAATTACTGAAAAAGAGAAGCACTTAAGAGCCACAGAAATTAGTGCGCTCCACAGTCAAATTAATCCGCATTTCTTATACAATACATTAGATACAATTGTTTGGATGGCTGAGTTTAATGATAGTGAGAAAGTGATAGAAATGACAAAAGCACTCGCTCAATTTTTCCGACTTTCACTAAGTGGTGGAAACGAACTGACAACCGTAGAAAATGAATTAGATCATGTTCGTCAATATTTATTTATTCAAAAAGAACGGTATGGGGAGAAGTTAAATTACACGATTGTCTGTGAACCAGCCATACGCAATGTCCAAATGCCTAAAATCCTTTTACAGCCCATCGTAGAAAATGCTTTATATCATGGAATTCGAAGTTCTTCTCATATTGGTCATATTCATATTAGTGCAAAACTTACTGGTAGTGATGTAGAACTTAGAGTCCAAGACAACGGACAAGGCTTCGACGTTAATCAATTAAACAAGGAGCCAACTGAAAAGCGCACAAAACTAGGAGGCGTTGGCATTAAAAATGTTGATCAGCGCATTAAACTCTATTATGGCCCTGATTATGGCATAACGATTGATTCGAGTATCGGCATAGGAACAACCATCTCTATTAAAATTCCATCAACAATAAAATCATGAACGCATTCTTTTAAAAAGGACTAAGGCATTGACGCCTTAGTCCTTTAACTCAATGTATTGAATAGTTGTCAAATACAAACTAGTGCCATGCAGTCCGCTCGCTTACGGGTTGTCGAGCGGCATTTTTCCCTTGTGCTTCAGGAAAGTTATTTGCTTGTGCTACCGCCCCATCAAAATCAAATTCAGAGCCAAACTCTCCTTGATAGAGCTTTTTACCATTTTGATTAACTTCTTGTTTTTTCGCACTAAACTTGTCCTTAGCTTTTGCATTGTTACGATTTGTGTTTATATTTGACATAGCCATCCTCCATTGATTTTTATTGAAAAGGAATCGAACTACGCGATTACTTTTCATCTTAAAGTTTGGCCAGTCTGATGGACTTTTATTTATACATGAATTCATTTATGCAAAAAAGCACAGTCTGTACTTTTGCTTGTCTAGACGTTTAATAAAACTTGTATTTACAACAAGTTAGCTAAAAAGTCTTGAACAGTTTTAGGTAACATTTGAAAGAATAGTCCTTCATATTTAATATCGAGCAGACCCGCAATAATAATAAGAATAACGATGAATGCTAAAAAGGGTTTCTTATTTTTAGAAATCCAATTCAAAAGGCTCCCCTCCTTAGAAAAATTACGTTTTAGTTCTAGATAAGTATATAGTGATTTAAGTAAAAAATATATTATTGCTTTGTATTAAAAATAAAGCTACATATTTTTAGTCACCCCAAATAGGCTTGTTACATAGATTACAATGACCCTGTACGAAGGGATGTTGAATTGAATGCAGGGCGTGAAGTTGTCTTCAGTAATTGCTTACACTTTTTTAAGAAAGGAATGGCTATGGTCAATTTTAAATTTTTTCAAGGAATTGTTTCACAAATAAATGATTTTGCTGTCGGACAGAATGGGGGAAGTGAAGGTTGTTATACTTTAATGACTGTAGAAGACGGTGCTGGTGGCATCGTTAATTTTGTTATTTCACCTTCTACTTACTTTGTAAATCAAGAAGTTGTGAGCCGTGGGGATCGCATTGTTGGGTATTATGATGGGAATGCACCTGCCCCAATGATTTATCCTCCACAATACCAAGCACTAATCGTTGCCAAAGAAAACAGCTATCAAAATGTAAAAGTCGACTTTTTTAATTCGCAATTGTTGAGTAGTGATGGGCAATTACAATTAAATGTTGCTCCCTACACGCCCATTTTACTTAAAAATGGGCAACCTTTTTCAAAAAGCCCTGCAAACCGCACTCTTATTGTTGTCTATGGCCCTACGACAAGAAGCATTCCCGCCCAAACGACACCGCATGAAATAATTGTTTGGTGTTAAGCTATTACACAGCAAATTGAATAATGATGAAATCCCCTATTCCATAAAAATCCACGTCCTTTCCGCAGGCACAACGTAAGCCGCAACTTACATTTGTTGCGGCTTACATCCTGTGCGTCTTGCAAGGCAAATTGTTTGAGTGACTGGCACTTCAATTTTCCTGTATAGCATTGCGTAAAAGTGGGCTCGGTTCCCCTACGCTATATAGTTGCAAATAATGCATAGCTCTCGTACAGGCAGTGTAGAAAACCCTACGTAAACTGTCATCACCATATATGTGCTCAGATGCATCGTAAATGATAACCGCTTCAAATTCGATTCCTTTGGATAAATAAGATGGAATAATGACGACACCTTGTTCGTACTCCGGTGAGCCATATTTTATAAGCTTCACATCCTCAATATCGGACAAAGCTTCAAATGCATGTTTGCTTTCCTCAGCAGTTTTGCAGATAATGGCAATACTGTTATAGCCGTCTTGTCGCAAAGCTTCGACTTTCGTTGTAATAGCAAGATGTAAAGCTGCACGATCCGATAATTGCGTTAGCACAGGTAATGCGCCATCTCGTTCAAACGGCATAATGCGTTCGCCATTCGGCACTAGTTTACGTGTAAACTCGATAATCGGTTTTGTCGAGCGATAACTACGCGTCATCGTAATAACTTCTGTTTCATCGGGCCCATATAGGCTACTCAGCATATTAAAATCAATTATTTCGCTAGCATGTGCAAAGATAGCCTGATTAAAATCACCTAGCACCGTCATCCTCGCAAAAGGAAATAAGCGTTTTAAAAACTCGAATTGAAATGGCGAATAGTCCTGCGCCTCATCCACAAGAATATGCTTGATTGCGCTATTCGTTTGAAAACCTTGAATCAATTCTTTCATCAATAAAAAAGGAGTAGCATCTTCGTAATATAATTTATCTTCATCTAACATCTCTCGCGTTGCTTGGCAAATAGCCTCCCACTCTACTGGTGTTTCTCTATCTACCCACTGTTTTATTTGCTCAGGTTCAATAAACAACTGCTTGTAGATTTCCTTAATGTCGATAAATTGTAACGCACGAATTCGTTTCCGCAATGTCTTCAGCTTCTTAGATACAATCAATCGCGCAAGTTTATGAGGCTCCATCTCATAATCGGCTATCGTCTCTCTGGCAAAGCCTTGCTTTTTAGCTAAATAAACTCGTGCCTTATGGTATTCTTCATTACTAAGCAACTCAATTTCTTCTTGCACCCACTCCTTTTTCCATTCAACTTTTTCGGTTTCTTTCACTTTCTTTAAAATCCATTCTGTTAATTTTTCCAGTCGATTATGGAAATTAAGTGACGTGTCGTTACGATAAAATTGTTCACCAATTTGTTGTGCGGTAAGTATCGGTTGTCCTCTGAAGTGAATGTCTTTGAATATCATACCGTTAAACTCCAGCGACTTTCTGTATGCTTTAATAACTTCAAAAAAGCGAGTAGATGCTTTGAAGCGGATGTTCGCTACTCTTATACTATGAGCAGGCGTATGGGCTTCAGTTAAGACATATTCCAATTGTTCATACGGATTTTCAACCTCGAACTCTTTACTTAGTCGGTGATGTAGGTACTCCTGAAACGTTACTTGCTGCATATTTTCTTCGCCCAGTTCAGGCAATACATTAGAGACATAGCTGTTAAACATAGCATTAGGTGAAAATAATATAATTTGATCGGCATTCAGTCTGTCGCGGTATTTATAAAGCAAATAAGCAATGCGTTGTAAAGCTGCTGAAGTTTTCCCACTGCCAGCTGCTCCATGTACAATAAGCAACCTGCCTTGATCATGGCGGATAATTCGGTTTTGCTCCTGTTGAATCGTTGCTACTATACTTTGCATATGCTTGTTTGTACCTTGCCCTAGCACTTGCTGTAAAATTTCATCCCCAATTGTCAAACTTGTATCAAACATGGATTGAAGTACCCCTTCACGAATTAGGTATTGCCACTTTTTCTCTAATTCCCCGTAAATAATGCCTTCCGGTGTCGTGTACTGGGCAGGGCCTGGCATGTAATCATAGTAAACACTCGAAATAGGTGATCTCCAATCGTAAATAAGGAAATCCTCCCCGCTTTTATCCATAAGCGATGAAATACCAATATAGACTTGTTCTTTCACCGACATACCTTCTTCTAAAAAATCAATTCGACCGAAGTAAGGCACTTTCTGCATCCGACGCAGTGTAGACAATCTTTTAGAAGCATGTTTGTGTGTGCTTTGACTGACAGACAGTGCTTGCGTTTCTTGTCTTAAGCCGATAATCGTCTCAAGGTAATCATCAAAGGTATCCATATTGACCTTAATTTCGTCCCAAAAATGTTTGCGAATATTTACTACTTCATTCTTACGCTGTAAAGTTTCTTTCTCCAACTTACTCAGTTGCTCTGAAATAGTCTCCATAACAATGTCCAAACGTTGTTGCTCTTGCTGAAACTCCGACTTCATCGCATTCACTCCTTAAAAATTAAAGTATATGGGTTGACTTATGAAAAACAATGCTCTATAATTAAAGTAGAGATATTATACACTTTTAAATACTAAAGTGCCTATCTATATAAATCTAACACATGCTCACATTTTTATCAATGGATTGAGCATTTTTTCTATTATTATAAATTGATATCCCAAACACTTCTAAGATGCCACTTAGAGGTGTTTTTTATTTAGAAAAAGCACCTCTCTAAAAATTTAGAACGGTACTTTCTATTTTGGCAACTCATGCATTAATTACTTATTTTTTATTTTTGGGTACTAACCACACTACAATAAATGCTATGAGCGCTATTACAAACATAAAGAAATAAGTAGAATTAGCTGCTATTGCATACTAGTTAATGGTTTCCTGCAATGCGAACATAAGTGATAGCAAGTAAACATGCTACAATTAATGTAAGAAGAATAGTTGGAGTGACGAAAATGAGTAAACGAGAACAACAAAAACTACAACGTCGCCAAAATATTATCCAAATTGCCAAGGATTTATTTTTAGAGCAAGGCGTTCAAAACATACAGATGCAAGACGTGGCAGATGCCGCTGGGGTTGGGATTGCAACAATATTTCGGTACTTCCCTAAAAAAGAGTATTTAGTTATCGCAGCTTCCAATTCTATTACAAATGAAATGGCGACAGATATAGGACAAATTGTCGAGCAGACGATTCCGGCTTTTGAAAAAACCGAGCAAATTTTAGATTATTATATAAGCGGCACAAAGGACCCACAGCTACGTTTAGTAAAGTTTTTTGAGTCCTTTGATTTATATGAAAAAATGGCTGCTGAATCAACGGAGCAATATGCGGAATACTTATTTGCACGAAGCAAATTAGCTACTATCTTATTAGCATTAGCTGAGCAAGGCAAGAAAGATGGCTCATTAAGAACGGACATTGATTTAGATGTTTTTATTATAACGATGGTGCAGAATTTCAGTTTATTTACATTTAAATCAAGCCTAACAACCCATGATACGAACCTCTCTACATTCCTTTCAGCGGACAAGCAGCTCACGATGATAAAGGATGTATTTTTAACCTATATTCGACCACACTAATTGGGTAGTCGTTTGAATTGACATTCCAACTAGAAAGTTGTTAACTAGGAAGTATAAAGTGATAGTCAACTATCACATTTTTAAAATGAGGTTTAGGGGGCTTTTTATATGAGTCGTTTATCAGGTAAAGTAGCAATCATTACAGGCGCTGCACAAGGTATGGGTGCTGCACATGCTAAATTATTCGTAGAGCAAGGTGCAAAAGTTATTTTAACAGATTTAAATGAAGAAAAAGGCCATGCATTCGCTACTGAATTAGGTGAAAATGCAATTTTCGTTAAACAAAATGTTACTTCTGAAGAAGATTGGGCTACAGTCATTGCAAAAGCGGAAGAAGCATTTGGTCCAGTAAACGTATTAGTTAACAACGCCGGCATTACGATGGCGAAAAATATGCTTGATATGACATTAGAAGAATATCGACGCATTGTGGATATTAACCAAGTATCTGTATTTTTAGGTATGAAAGCTGTGGCAGCTTCAATGATGAAAGCTGGTGGCGGTTCAATCGTCAATATTTCTTCAATGAACGGTTTAGTTGCTGGTGCTGTAGGATATACAGATACAAAATTTGCAGTACGTGGTATGACAAAAGCAGCCGCAATCAATCTAGCTCCAATGGGCATTCGCGTAAACTCAGTGCACCCAGGCGTAATCGCAACGCCAATGGTTGTACAAGAAGATACAAAAGCAGCAGTAGAAGAATTCTCTAAACACATTCCATTAAAACGTGTAGCACAACCAGAAGAAGTATCGAATATGGTGCTATTTTTAGCTTCTGATGAATCTAGCTATTCAACAGGCTCAGAATTCATTATCGATGGCGGATTAACTGCACAATAATAAGTAATCCACAACTGAAAAAGTGTTAGATTGACTGCGTCAATCTAACACTTTTTTTGTTAATTGTAATGCCAACGTTTAGTATTATTGAGGAGATGCTATAGTTAAGGCATAATTAGTATTAATATCTTTTACTATAGGGGCTGAATAATATGCAACCATTTACTAAAAATGTAATAGCTGTCTTAAAAAATATACCAAGCGGTAAAGTTATGACTTATAGCCAAGTTGCAGCATGTGCGGGCAGTCCTAGAGGAGCCAGACAGGTGGTAAGAATATTACATACAATGAGTGAAAAATATAATCTTCCTTGGCATCGTATTGTAAACATCAAAGGAGAAATTACCTTTAAAAATGCAGCCCATCAAAAGGCATTATTAGAAAGCGAAGGGATAATTTTCACAGATTCTCTTACACTCAACCTAGAGGACTATCAATATAAAATCGGTCCTATGGATTTTGATTTCTGAACTAACTTTATGAATCGGTCCAATCATCCATCTACTAGTTCAAATGGTAAATCCCTTGTCTCCTTGTGAAGGGGTATTTGAATTACCTAAAAGCAACTGTTGCCATTCCTTACTTATTAAAACCCCATGGTAAATTACCATTTTTATGTACAAAAAACACTTCATTTCAACCATATATTTTAAATAACAACCTTTTAACATGTCTCCCTCAATTTACAGCTCTAAATCAAATGGCATATTACACTTCAGATTAGCTAAAAACTTCATTCAAACATCTATATTTTCGCAAAAAGTTACTATGTATAATTTTACCTTACATTACAATAAAACTAAAATTATGTATTGTATTCACTAGTTTCCATTTTTGTTATATACTATACGCTAGAATAATAAAGGAGCTTACAAATATGGCAAAAAATATTAATTTTTTATTGCAAGTTTTTTTCTTTTGCCATCAAAGACCAGACCGCTCATTCCATTTTAAAGGTAAAAAGTTCCCTTTATGTGCAAGATGTACTGGGATGGCTGTAGGATATCTCTTATCCATCATGTTAGTGATACTTTTAGGTTTAATAGATTTGCGGATTATCATATTACTAATTTTACCAATGGCTATTGATGGTTTTGGACAATTATTTGGTAAATGGACAAGTACTAATAATAGACGGTTCCTTACTGGATTATCGGGTGGTATCGGTATTATATATATTTTCTACATTATGGGTTACCAATTTTTTTTATTGGGTCAAAATGTTGGAAGGAATTTACAATGAATTATTGGAGGTACTATTATGTTTTGTAGAAACTGTGGCGAACAAATTTCAGAGCACGCCGAAATTTGTATTCACTGTGGTGTCCGAGTAAAAAATGCAGTTGGGGATGACAAACCAAACTGGGGTATTAACATCATTACACTTTGCTGTGTACCACTTGTTGGATTAATTATGTATTTTATTTGGAAAAATGAAAAACCAGTTGCGGCTAAATCCGCATTAATATTCTTCTTCATTAGCATAGGAGTTATCGTATTATTCTATATCGTCATGTTCATTATTGGACTAGCAAGTCAATAGCACGAGAGCATAGTTATGTATTGTACTCACTGTAGTGAACCTATTGCTGCGTTAACGGAAATTTGCACGAAATGTGGTGTACGACCTTACATCACTAAAAACTTCTGTCACTCATGTGGCTCTAAGGTAGATTGTAATCAAGCCATGTGTATTGCTTGCGGCTCTATGCTAAAAGAAATTAAAAAAACGCAAGCTGCAGAATCTTATCATCCAGCGATTATAGGGATTTTAAGCTTTTTCCTCGTTGGATTAGGACAAATAATAATGGGACAAATTTTTAAAGGGTTAGTTATGTTAGTCGTTTCTTTTATATTAACATTGATAACCTTAGGATTATCTTCTTTTATTATTACACCTATTAACGTGATCGATGCTGTCCTGATTGCAAATAAAAAACGACAAGGGAAGCAAGTTGGCAAATGGGAATTTTTTTAATATGTAGGGGGTTTTACAATGTTTTGTCCTAATTGTGGTTCTAGCATTGATGACAATGCCGAAATTTGTATACATTGCGGTGTTAACGTATTAACATTTCACAAACAAAAGACTGTAGCAAAAGAAGATGCACCAAATATTTGGATTAATGTCCTCAGCTTATGCTGTTTCCCTCTACTTGGTTTTATTATCTATTTTGCATGGAAAGATACACAGCCAAAAGCAGCAAAATCAGCTTTAATATTCGCGGTAATTGGTCTAGCTATTTCAATTATTGTAGCGATTATTTCATTTGTAATAGGCTTTGCAACTGAAATGATGAATGATAGCTATTATTACTATTAATTACAATAGAACACTAACTGTATGAAACAATTAAGAAGGGTAGACATTGAAAAGTCTCCCTTCTTTTAATGTATTGCTATAAATAAAAGCAACAAGCGTAAAATGTATGTACAAACTCATTGTTTTTTATTCACTATTGTACTTCTTATGTTTAATTTGATTTAACAAGGTTGCCGTCTTTATCAGTAAATTTACCAACGATAATTATAATTAAATCTACTAGTGTCCAAATACCTAAACCGCCTAATGTAATAAACATTAGTATCCCTGTACCTATTTTGCCTACATAAAAACGGTGAACACCTAAACTACCTAAAAAGAAGCAAAGTAATATTGTTGCTACAAAACTTTTGTCTGACATGAAAATACCTCCGATAATTTTATAAATACTATAAGTTCCCACCAAATAATTATATTACATATTAAGGTTTTTTTAACATTTTTTTCTTATACCTTTTTCCGCATTTTTATAATCATATTCTAGTTATTCAGTAACTAGAATATGCTATATAAGTTCCAGTCAGACAGGTATTTTTTACTTAATATACCTATTAACGCCTTATAACATAAAAAAAGACATATTCATTTTTCTTTGAATATGTCTAACTAAGAGCAATCTTTTACTGTGTCATTAGTTTAATTAGCTGTTTATAATACGTATGATGTTCTTGAAGTTCCTCATGTTTTCCTGAACCCGTAATAAGGCCATCCTCAAACACTAAAATTTGATCGGCATGTACAATTGTAGATAAACGGTGTGCAATAATAACGGTTGTACGTCCCTTCATAACATACTCTATTGCCTTTTGTACCGCTCGCTCTGAGTCATTATCAAGGTTAGATGTTGCTTCATCTAATAATAGGATTGCTGGATTTCGGAATAAAGCACGTGCGATTGCTATCCGTTGTCTTTGTCCCCCTGATAATTTCATTCCCCCTTCGCCTACTTCTGTATCTAATCCTCTTTCAAACTGTTGAACAAAATCCCATGCGTAGGCATTTTTTAATGCCTCTATAATATCTGTTTCTAAAACATCACTTTTTCCATATGTTACATTATCACGAATTGTGCCATTCATAAGTGGAGCTTCTTGCGAAACATATCCAAATAAGCTACGCCACTCCTTTAAATGGATTTGTTCAATTGGCTGTTCTCCAAATCGAATAGTACCCTCTGTAACATGATAAAATTGTTCTATTAATGAAAACATTGTCGTTTTCCCTCCGCCACTGGCACTAACCAATGCGGTTGTTTTACCAGTTGGAATCGTAAAAGAAATACCTTTTAAAATTGGATTATCATTGTATTGAAACACAACATTTTCAAAAGTAATTGACTCATTGGAAGACGCAATAGCATTTTTTCCATGTCCTTCAATTGGTTCATTTAAAATTTCTTGTAATCGTTCTGTTGCACCCATTGCCTTTTGAAGCGAAGTGAAAAATGTTGCCATTTGTGTAAATGGAATAATGATTTGAACAAGGTAAATAATGATCGCTACAAGTTCACCTGCAGTAATCGCACCTGTTGCTACTTTTGCGCCGCCATAGCCGAATAATAAAATGAGTACCACCATCATAATAAACGTCATAATGGGTGATAACACGGCTAAAATTTTTGATTCTTTTAATCCAAATTGATACAAATGTTGGATTTTTTCTTCTCCATTTAGCTGCTCATAATTTTCTGTTTGCGACGTTTTCACGAGTCGTATATTCGTTAATACACGCCCCAACTGTCCTGTAAAACTAGCAAGCTCATCTTGATTTGCCCTCGCGATTTTATGAATACGTTGTCCCAGAGGCAAGGTCAATAAAATGGCTACCGGCACTGATATTAGCATCAATAATGTCATTTTCCAATCAATGATGATTAATATTATTACCGCACCCACGATGGCAAATAAGCCCGAAATAAAACTAATTAAATGATCTGTAATAAGTTCCTTAATAACATTCGTATCTTGCGTAATTCTGCTCATGGTTTCCCCAGATTCATGTGCATCAAAGTAAGGAATACGTAACCGTAAAACATGCGCCCATACCTTCATACGCAAATTAGCCACAATTCTTTCCCCAAGCTTACGCATCATATAAAACGTTACACCACTAAGTACAGCCTGGAAAATAAGAAATACACCTACTAATAAAATGGACTGCCATGAGAAACCAATCGTTGAAAAATCATTAATCATTCTCATCGTAAATAATGGCACAGTCAATCCAATAAGTGTTTCAACAATACTCAGTAAAAGAGTGCCTATCGTCAGTTTCTTTGATAATCGATTGCTATTCACAAGCTGCCAAATGCCTCGTACTGAATTATTCATCAGCTTCCCCCCTATACACTCCTAGTCGTTCAGCCTGCGAAATAAACCATTCTTCCTCTTCCTTTGTAAAAGGTGTAGGGAATAACCAATCATTAAGCTCAATATCTTCATATTCCTTTAATACTTCGACTAAATCCTCTACCATATCTTGTGGAATTAATGATAATAGCTGCTCCATTAGTGCTTTTAAAGAATCATCTTGAATCGGTTGGATATATGCCTGCTTCAATTGATTAGCTAAAGCCATGTATTTTCGATTAAATTCAATCATGGTTATTCCGGAAAAGTCGTATATTCGCTCGATTAACTCATCAGGTAACTTACCTCGCCAATAGTCTCGTTGCTCATCCTCTTTGAGTAAGTTAAATATCATCGTTAAAAAAATGGATGTATCAATGGCTTCCTTTTGTTTTCCTATGTTAATCGCCTGTTCCAAGCTCGTAATTACCCGATCAATTTGATTTCGCTTTTTCTCTAATTGGCGTTTTTGAAACATTAATGATTCGATTAACTGCTGTTCCCCGTTCTGTAAAATATCATCTATCTCCTCCAAAGAATAATCTAAATATTTTAATGTGACGATTTTTTGAAGGGTCTCTATGTTACCGTCATTGTAATAACGATGCCCCGATTCTGAAATATAGCATGGTTCTATCAATCCCTTTTCACTATAAAATCGTAAAGCCCGTACCGTTAGCCCTGTCTTCTTTGCAAATTGCCCAATTGAATACATATTTTCAGCTCCCTTTCCTCCAGTATAAAATCTACCGTTACGTCAGATGCAACTACTTTCCTCAATAAATAAAAAAGAACACCGGTTTCGTGTTCTTTAGTGAATGACAATCTATATATTTTTGCGATGATTATTGTTGTGGGATTATCAACCGCACTTAAAGTAGGTACGGTGAACCTTACCTACTTTAAGTGCGGTTTTTATTTCGTTTACATTTGATCACCAATTATGCTACTCCAAAACCAAAAGAGGTTAGTCAATTTTATAAAGCTTGATTAATTCTTCCTTTCATAACTCTAGGAAGACTTAAAGTTCCATCCAAATATTTTCTTAGGGAAAACATAATTGGTTCACTATTCTCTCCTACACCAATTATGAGGCTTAAATCTTTTGGTGAATAGACAACTGTATGTAGCGTTCCGAAGTACTCTTTATAGTATTTAAAAAATAAAGGAGAATTTCCATTATTAAAATGGCGATAAACAGATATTTGGTGAAAGTTCCTTTGTTAATAGACTATTTATATACTCCTTACGCTTTACTGATCCTTGTATCTCTTTCCTATTTTTTTCTCGTAATGCTCATCGAAAGCTTTCAGTATTGATATTTAAGACTAAAACATAATTACCCGTGCACATTTATAATTTTTACCCCAAATGACTTGATTGCTTCCTGCAAAGGCTCATTCCCCCATATGGTAATCCAATTGGATTGAAATATAGTCTTTCAATCGTTTCACAAATTTCTACGCAGCCACCAAAAATAGGACACCCCATCTTCTGTAAAAAAGTCCATTAACGCTGCAGCATTATAAAAATTTTCAATTTGAATAGTGTCTCTTTCATTTTTTAATATAGCCAAATAAAGACTCAATTTGTTGCAATATAACACTATGGTGAAATGAAAATTCAATATAGCATTAGTTGCTAATAATATCGTCTCCCCTTATTATTTCAAAACGGATTATCAAACAGTGACTGCTTGGTATTATTTACACCTTTACAAATAACCGACCGAACACTTTTACATTGACAATCATTTTTGTTATCCAATGAGCAGCAACATATAAAATAATAAAAACAACTACAAGAGGCTTGAATAACATCCAGGCCACAAGCCAAATAAGAAATACCATTGCCGGCTTTACTTTATTTAACATTCTAGAAGGCACTAAGAGCCATTGGTACACCTTAAATTGCTTTTGCAAAATTTCCAAGTACTCTACTCTTAATTGCTGATTGTTAGGTTCTAATCGAACTGCATTTTCCAAATAAGACAATGCCTGCGCGTAATCTCCTCTCTGGTCAGCAGCCCAAGCTACATACAAAAAGACCGTCGAACTCTCTGAATCTAGTTGTAACGCTTGTTTTTCTGCTTGGAGAGCAATTTCTTGGTTCCCCAAAATACTTTCAACATAACTATAGCTCGCAAGATACAACGCATTGGATGGTTCCAACTTTAACGCTATAAGAAAACTTTCTTTCGCCTCCTCGTACTCCCCATTTTTATTGTAAATATTCCCTTTTAAAAAATAATAAAAGGCGTCATCAGGAAACAGCGTTAAAGCCTCTTGAATTGCAGTCATTGTCTCTTTATATTTACCAGCCGTGTAAAGTGTCCTTACCCTAAATTCCCATGCAATTTCATTTTCTGGGTCTTTCTTTAATGATTCTAGTGACCAATGTAAGGCCTTTTTGTGGTCCCCTTGTTTTAAATAAACCTTACTAAGTACGGCATAGCCATCCGCATCTTCGGGGTATTGTTGAATATAGTTTTCCGTCTCTTTAATGGCTTCTTGCAAACGTTCCCATTCATATAATTGTTCAATCCGGATGAATTGTGCATATTGCGCCTCTTCATTCACGCATTCCACACCCTATCTAATCTTATTCTCTTTTAAATATTCCAGGACTTGTTGATAGTCTTTATTCACATCACTAAAGGTGGCATAATTTTTAGCTGTTGAAAACCATTCCAAAGTTGTTGGCTTACGGCGGCTCAATGCTTCGCTTAAATCATTATTCGTTAACGGTTGTAATTCGCCCATTTCCAATGAACGTTGTAATGCGGACTCGATGGCATCCCCAACAAGTTGTTCAAGATCTGCCCCCGAGAAATGAGCTGTTTTACTAGCAATTTTTTTATGATTAAGTGCGTTCTGTGGCTTGTCTTTCAACTTTAGTTTCAGAATGACCTCCCTTTCCTCTACAGCAGGAGGGGAAATAAAAAGTAATTGATTGAAACGACCTGGTCTCCTTAATGCGGAATCCAAATACCACGGTGTATTCGTTGCACCAATGACATAAATGCCATTGTTATGAGCATCTAATCCATCTAACTCAAGAAGTAATTGATTGACAAGCATTCGCTCATGATGCTGTCTCATGTTTTGACGATTTCCACCAATTGCATCCAATTCATCAATAAATAAGACACATGGTTTGTTTTCCCGCGCAGCTTCAAATACATCGTGTAGATTATGTTCACTTTCTCCTATATACATCGATAAAATTGCCTGTAATTCCATATGTATAAAACTAGCGTTAATTTCACCAGCAATCGCTTTTGCTAAAAATGTTTTCCCACAACCTGGTGGTCCATAAAGCAGTAAACTTCCACCCGCTTCTTTCCCATATGCTTTAAAAAACTCCGGATTTTTAAGAGGGAGAATAAAATTCATTTGAATCTTTTTCTTAACTTCCTCCAAACCACCAACGTCAGCAAAAGTTTCACTCGGCTCAGTCTTTTCAATAAGCGTATTTCGATCTTTATCAAATTGGATTACTTTTAACTGTTTTCGTTTTCCTTCATGATCAATTGTCATAACAATCTCCTTCCCTTAAATTCACTTTATTCTATAAATATTGGAATAATTTTACGGGTTAATTTTAGAATATAATGTAAAAAACGTCTACAGGTCCAAAGACACGTTACAAAAGGTGCCAGTCGCTCCAACAAATATGCTAGAGTGACTGGCACCACGTTTATAGTATTATTGCCCTTGCACTGGAGTCCACAAAGAATTTTACATTGTATAAAAAAGAGAGCGATGTACCTGCTGAAAAAGAAACGATGCTCCAAAGTCTTAAAGCCAGATTCGCAAAAACATCAAGGGAATCAAATAATTGAAGTTTTAGAATGGAATAGAACGTAAAAATACATCAGTACATTTGAACGCTGAGAAATCAACAATTCTATGTGGTTCATTCAAAAACCACACCTACTTATGATAAGGCTCACCCTTAATAATGCGAAAGCTTCGGTAAATTTGCTCAATCAAGACTAGCTTCATTAGCTGATGTGGTAATGTCATCTTGCCAAATGATTGTTTTTCGTCGGCACGTTTGAGGACGTCGTCGTGTAGGCCGAGTGAACCGCCTATGACGAAGGCAATTTTACTTTTTCCATACGTCATCAAGGACTCGATATCGGTTGCCATTTCTTCAGATGTTTTCATTTTGCCGTTAATGGCAAGGGCGATCACGTATGTATCTGGGCTTAGTTTTGCAAGGATCCGTTCGCCTTCTTTTTTCTTCACAATTTCCATTTCTGCCTCGCTTAATTGCTCCGGTGCTTTTTCATCAGGCACTTCCGTTAACTCCATTTTGGCATAGCCACCAAGGCGTTTTACGTATTCGTCGATCCCCATTTTTAAGTACTTTTCTTTTAGTTTTCCGACTGATACAATTGTTATATTCACACGTTATCCACCTTTACATTTCATTTACAAACAAATTATCCACAAAAGTTATCAACATATCCACAAGTACTTTCTATATATTGTGTAAAGTTATTTACTTGATACAATATATTCTGCTGGCTGTTCGCAGTAACTACATTTTGTGGATAACTTTTTTTCCTTTTCTACTTTATCCATAATTGGGAATACTTTTTGCTCCGCAACAAACATGTCTAAAGCGTGATCTATATGCTTTTCGCAACTGAATTTTTCCATTTTTTCATGTCTCCTTATTTTCCGAAATTTCCACAAACTTATTCACAATTCGGTCTATGTTATCCACAACCTATTGTAACAAAGGAATAGCAAGTAGGAAAGAAAGGCTTTCTCTCGCTACTTGCTGTGTAAAGTAATTATGCACAAATTTCTAGTTATCCACATCTATATTTGTAAATTCTCTTAGTAAAATACATCTTGCGGATTAATTTTTTAAATTAAAAATCGGTAGTAGATTTTACATCTACCACCGATTAGCTTATTACAATGAATCGCTATTTGTTAATGTTAGTGTTAATTCCACTAACTTACCTTCGCGGTATACTTTCATTGTTAATGTATCACCAATTTTTTTGTCGTTGTACAAATGCTTACGTAAATCAATCGAAGTTTCGATTTTTTTACCGTCCATTTCAACAATTACATCATATTGTTTCACGCCTGCTTTTGAAGCTGGTGAGTTAGCGATAACATCTGTAATGACAACACCTGTTGTAATTTCTTTAGGTAATTTTAATGTTTGTTGTTGGTAGTACGCTGGTACGTCTGTTAAATCGACTAATGAAATCCCCATCGTTGGACGTTTCATTTCTCCATTTTTCTCTAATTCCTGAATAATTGGAATCGCTGAGTTGATTGGAATTGAGAAGCCCAGACCTTCCACTGACGATTCGGAAATTTTCATGGAGTTGATGCCGATTAATTCACCAGCTAAGTTCACTAGTGCACCACCACTATTACCAGGGTTAATAGCAGCATCTGTTTGTAACACTTCTTGTTGCCAATCCGCAACTTTGTCGCCATTTAAATCGACTGGTACTGAACGGTCTTTACCTGAAACAACACCTGTTGTTACAGAGCCATAAAATTCTAAACCTAGTGGATTCCCGATTGCAATCACTGTTTCACCTTGTTTTAGTACATCTGAGTTACCAAATGTCGCCACTGTTTTAACATCTTTTGCACTGATTGAAATAACAGCTAAGTCTGTCCAAACATCGCTACCGACTAATTGTGCCTCTTCTTTTGAGCCGTCTTGCATTGTTACTTCTAACTGTTTTGCGCCTTCAATAACGTGATTATTTGTGACGATAAAGGCTGTATCACCTTCTACTTTATAAATAACACCTGAGCCGCTTCCTGTTTCTTTATCTTGGGTTGTTTGCTGATTCCAAAAACCGCCACTTGCCACTTCTTGAATATTGGTAATACCTACAACAGCACCTGATGCTTTTTCTACAGCACCTGTAACATCAGTTGTTACTTCTGTTGCAACCTGATTGATGGTTGGCTCATTTTTACCAGAACTACTTGTTGTTGTCCCCGGCATCTGATTGACAAGCCCAGGAAGCATTAGCCACACGAGTAATGCACCGATAATAACCCCTATTAGACCACTAAAGAAATAGCCACCTTTTCCTCCGCCGTCTTTCTTTTTAGAACGCTTCGCTTGCATTTCTTTTTCCTCACGTTCCAATCTCTCCTGTAGAGGGGATTTTTGGATTTCATCATTATTTAGAAAATCACTGTTTTTGTCATCATCATTTAAATAACTCATGTTCCTCATCCTTTCGTACAACTTCTATCTATTAATTCTTGCCTTTATCATACGATTCAAACATTAAAATTACATGAAAAATAAATAAAATGGACATAAAAAATAGCTGTTCAATGCATTAACTATAAAATGTCATTGAACAGCTTTTCTTTTTTATACGAACGCTTGAACCTGATTTATTCTTAAACCGTTACTAGCTTTGTTGGCTCCTCTGCATCCGTATCTACTAAATGAACAAACTCACCTGCGATAATCCCGCAAGATTGCAACGTTTGTGTCACACTCATACGCGCAAGCTCTTTCATATTATTATCTTTACTTAAATGGGCTAAATAAATATTCGTTGGCTTTTCAAATACTACCTCGCTCATTGCAATAGCAGCATCTTCGTTCGATACGTGTCCTACATCACTCAAAATACGACGTTTTATAGACCACGGATAGCGACCCATTTGTAGCATATTGACATCATGATTACTTTCAAACACGAAGGAATCTGCGCCACGGATAATGCCCTTCATACGATCACTAACATAGCCTGTATCGGTAATAACCACGAGTTTACGACCATTTTCATGAAATGAATAAAACATCGGATCTGCTGCATCATGTGAAACAGCAAAAGATTCTATAGCTAAAGAGCCAAAATGCTTCACCGTCTCCATTTCAAACTCAAAACGTTGCTCTAGCGGAATATCTCCAACGAGTCCATCCATTGCTTGCCACGTTTTAGCATTTGCATATACCGGTACATTGTATTTCCGAGCCAAGACACCAATTCCTTTAATATGATCACTGTGCTCATGTGTAACTAAAATGCCACTTAGCTGTTTCATATTGCGATCGATTTTTGTGAAGAGCTGCTCCATCTTTTTGCCACTTAAGCCAGCATCGACAATAAATGCATGATTATCGTTCTCTACATAAATCGAATTGCCTGTACTACCACTTGCTAAAACACTAAATCGCATCTTTAAACTCCCCAGTCTTCTTCTTCAACCTCTTGCTTTTCTTCTTGAATTTCAATAATCTTACCTTCCACAGCATCAACAAAATACTCTTCCATTTCACCATCTTCTAATTTCACTCGTACTTCCCATGTTGGCAATAGTACTTGTGTTTGCGTTAAATAGACAAGTGTGGAATAGCCTAGCTGCATCTTGTCAACATGTGAATCTGGCTTTAAAAGCCCTTTTGCGTATAATGCTTGCACCACTTGAATCGGCGGTAGCACACTTTGTTGTTGCTCCACTTCCTCAATATTGTCTAGCATCGTTTGTTCATACATCGTTACTTCATCGTTGGCATTCCATTGTATTTTTAACAGCCCACTCTTATTGTAATAGAGCATTCGGTTATTTGTTTTTTGAAAGAAGATGGCTACACGCTCTTCACGATTAACCTTCCATAATCCATAGGAACTGCCTTCTTTAATATTTGCTTGCACAAATTCTGTGAAACTGGCATCATCATTAACATTTCGCAATTTTACTGGATTTACGAGAATGACATGCGCCTCTTTTCCTTCTAATTTTGCATCTAAATTATTTACGCGATGATTAGGATTAGTAAAATCAGCAGCCTTAAAAGTGTGGACTTTACCCTTAATAAAGGTAGCTGATTCCACATTATTGGGCAGTATACCATACGTAATATTATCCTCTTTCAATCGAGCATCTATCGTTTTCTCACCTGTTACTTCAACACTTTGCGCCTCATTGTAACGATTAACATACAATGAATATAAGAATATATTTAATATTAAAAAGACAACTATAAAAATGGATTTTGTTCTATTCCAATCCATTTTTTACACCCCCAAGCATCTCAGGTGTCAGTAAAACCCATGAACCATTGCGAATAACAAACCAGCTTGGCTCTAATGTAAATAATCTTAAATTTTCATCTTGTGTTAAATAATATCCAACAGCAATTTCATCGATATCTGATAATACAATATTATTAAGTTTATGAATTTTTTCAACGATTTCTGTACCAGATGGCAGTTCTTTAATCTCTTTTTCCGATATGTCTAAAGAGAAGTATGGACGATTGTAGCGGAAAATGCGGGTATCTCCCCATACCGTTTTGATTCGCGTACTTGCTTGATCACTATAGACGGGGAACCCTTGTAAATACAGCTGGTACTCGATTTGATTTTTACTTGGATTGCTTGATACATAGCGGTAATCTGTTGTAAAGCCTCCGTGCTCATTGATAAATTCAAAACTATCTCGGAAGAGTTTCGATGGCTCTATGCGTTCACTACTTTCTGCCGCTGGATATACATAAGTCAATGATTTAAACCTTGTATCCACAGTCATTAGAGAAAAGCCATCGGTATATTTTTCAAATGTCGCACTTTCTACATTACGCTGTACAACGTTTGGCTCTGAAAATAAGACATTTTTAAATAATTCAGGTGAAAGTTCATTCATATAATACGTATATTTTACAGATTCAATTGTATCATTTGGCACGTATAGCGACGTATAGCCATCTCGTTCCACTTCTTTATACGTACTATGCAGTTTAGATGGTTCAATAATATCTTTTGCAAATTGATTGGCATTTGTAATACTTACATGTGAGCGTAACAGAGTTTTGTTAGAGCTACTAATGAAATACATTTGTACTTCTTTGTTAGCGTAATTTGTCCAATCGATTATAATGCGATTAAACGTTGTCTCTGGTAACTCTTTTTCACCAAAGTTAAAAATTGTACCTAGCTCTGAAAATGGAATTTCCCCAGCAAAAAATACAGTCATACGGTTATTAGCACGTATCATCTCATTAACATTTTCTGGTGAAATATTATTGTTCACTCGAACTAGGTCTAGGATGTTCCAACCATGAAAGATATTCATAATATCTTTCATGACGCCGTTTGATACAGTACCTGTTAATTCTTCATCACTGCTATAAAGAGTTTTATACGGCTTAATAACATCTTCTATTTTCTTTTGTGTTCCAATTAAAATTTCCTTACCTTCTGTTTGCTCAATTACTTTGTAATCAGGCGTATATGTCCAAATAATAAAGGTTAGCACAACACTTAGCATAACGAGTAGAAATAAAACAATGGATTTTACCGGTTCTATATATTTCATTCCCACTCACCTGCCTCGTCAAAATCATCTAATTCAAATGGTAATGTGAAGAAAACGGTTGTCCCATATCCTTCTTCACTTTCAGCCCAAATCTTCCCACCATGTGCTTCAATCATTTCTCGCGCAATCGCTAGCCCAAGACCTGTACCACCCATAGAGCGTGCACGGGCGCGATCCACGCGATAAAAACGATCAAAAATACGCCCTACATTTTCTTTTGGAATGCCCATGCCATCATCCGAAATCATGACCTTCAGTGTATCTCCTTGGACGGTAAAACCAAAACGTACACTACCCCCATCTGGAGAATATTTTATTGCATTTGAGATCACATTATCAATTACTTGCGTCACCTTATCCGTATCAATTTCAACGTAATAGGATGTCTCTGGAAGTAATCGTTCAAATGTTACATTTTCTGATTTAGACATTTCAAAGCGATCGATAATCCGATTAAAGAATGAATTAAATAACACAATATCTGTGTTCAATTTGTAATTACTACTATCCATTCGTGATAATTGTAGTAAATCATTCACTAAACGAATCATTCGCTCTGTCTCTGTTTGCGTAACATTTAAAAATGTAGGTGCTATATTTTCGTCTTTCCAAGCCCCATCAATTAATGCCTCAAGGTAACTACGCATCGTTGTTAATGGTGTACGAAGTTCGTGTGAGACATTCGATACAAACTCTCTACGCTCCATTTCAATCTTTTCCTGTTCCGTAATATCATGAAGTACAGTAATTAACCCATTAATAAACCCTGTTTCTTTTTGAATTACCGAGAAATTGGCACGTAAAATATACGGTGCCTCTGATGTGCTAAAATCCAAATTGACGGCATCATTCATATGGATTAAATCCTCAAAGCTATATTCTTGGTCGATGCCTAACACCGAAGCGATTGGACGTCCCAATGTGATATCCCTCGAAATATGCAATAACTCTAAGGCTGGATCATTAATAAGAATAATGCGTCCTTTACGGTCTGTTGCAATTACACCATCGGTCATATTACTAAGGACCGAATGAAGTTTCCGTCGTTCAGCCTCTGTCGTCGATTGAGACTCTTGCAATCGATTGGTTAAGTGGTTAAATGTAGTAGCCAGTTGGCCAATCTCGTCAGTTCCATAGACTCGTACTTTACGAGAAAAGTTCCCTTTCGCCATGGCTTGTGCTTGTTTACGCATATCAGCAATCGGTTGCGTAATCGTACGCGCTACTAAAATGCCTAAGAAAATAGTAACCACTAATGATACAGCGGTACCCCCTAGGAAAATACGGTTAATATCACTCATTTGCTCAAAAACAGATTCAATATTTGCTTCAATGTATAGCACCCCGATAATTTCATCATCAGGTCCAGCGCCATCACGAATTGGCGTTGCCAACACCCATACTCGATTTCTCGTTTTATTGTCCAATTTTATCAGATCAAATAGTGTTTCGGCTGATATAGCTCGACGAACAAGGTCTGTATTCGAACGTTGTCCTATTAAATTTTGATTATCTACTTCTGAAGTTGCAAGTATACGCTGTCTACTATCAATTACGCGAATTTCTAAAATATCGCCTGTCGAAACATCCTTCAACCCTGTGGAAAATTCTTTTACAATGGATTTCAAACTTTCCTCAAGTGAAGGCATACTTTCATCGCGTTCTTTTAAAATTTCTTCACGAATGCTATATTGCATCAAATCTACACGCTGAAAAATAGACTCTTGAAAATTACTTTTCAAATTTTCCTCTAGTTGCTTTGCAAAATAGATGCCTATAATTTGTAACGCCAACATAATCAACAAAATATAAATTAGTACAAGCTTGACATGAATTGATTTAAAGAAGCTTACTTTCTGCATTTCCTTTACTCCTGTTCAGGATTTCGTAAATAATACCCTACGCCACGTCTAGTGACAATCCATGCCGGATGACTTGGATTATCCTCGATCTTTTCACGAAGGCGACGAATCGTTACATCGACTGTACGTACGTCTCCGAAATAATCGTAACCCCATACAGTTTGTAAAAGATGCTCACGCGTCATCACTTGTCCAATATGTTTTCCTAAATAATGTAGCAATTCAAACTCACGATGTGTTAATTCAATTGCTTCATCGCGCTTCATCACCTGATAAGCGTCAGGTTGAATAACAAGAGAGCCTACTACAATCTCATTGGATGTTTCCTCTTCTTCCTCTGCTGCAGGAGCTACTACTTGAAGGCGACGCATATTCGCTTTCACACGCGCGATTAACTCACGAGTACTAAAGGGCTTCGTTACGTAATCATCCGCACCCATTTCTAACCCTAATACTTTATCAATCTCTGAGCCTTTAGCGGTTAACATAATAATAGGGAAATCGTATTTTTTTCGAATTTCTCTACAAACTTCCATACCATCTCTTTTTGGTAACATTATATCTAACAGCATTAAATCTGGCTGCTCTTCCTCAACCTTTTCTAATGCCTCATCTCCATCATACGCACAAATTACTTTGTAGCCTTCTTTAATTAAATTAAACTGTAAAATATCTGCGATTGGTTTCTCATCGTCAACAACTAAAATTGTTTTACTCATACATTCTCTCCCTTTCGCTATTCATCTATTCTAAACAATGTGTATTTGTAAAGTTACTACTCTTAACTGTAACATGCTTTTTGCTTCCATGCATTATTCACAAACAGTTTCCGTATTTCGACAATTATTTCTTGGGAAATAATTTAGTTTTTTATGCTTACTATACAAAAAAGCAGCCCACTATTTGGACTGCCTTTTACAATTACTGACCTACATATGATAAAGGATTGACCAGCTCACCATTTTTCTCAACTTCAAAGTGTAAATGTGTACCTGTTGAATTTCCTGTAGAGCCCATAATTCCAATAACAGAACCTTTTTCAACAACCTGCCCAACGCTAACCTTTATAGAAGATAAGTGTCCATAAAGCGTTGTATAGCCGTTTTTATGATTGATAACAATGCGATTACCATAGGTACCCGAAACGCCAGCAGCTACTACTACACCATTATCTGAAGCTAGTATATTGTAGTTACTAGGACGAGCAATGTCGATTCCGCGATGGATATCACCCCAACGTTGTCCCATAACACTAGATACATAGCCTCCGACTGTTGGCCAAACAAACTCACCCGTTCCACGAGACGAGATTACTTTTGTCCCTACTACTTCAATATGATCCACTGGTTGTTGTAACACTTTTTCTTCTAAAGCTACTTTAGAGGTACGTGTGCCATTTTCAGTCGTGATTAAGTAAGAGGTTTCCTTTTTCCCGTTAACGCCTTGTTGTTTTATAACGGACTCCCCTTTGTACATTGTAGGGTCTTCTTTCATTATTTTTTTAAATGGAATTGTATCTGTAACGGTCTTTTCTTGTTTTACTTCAATAGTTACAAATGGTTTTGCAACCGTAACTTTTAGTGCTTGTCCTATTTGTAACACGGTATCTACTGTCAGACCAGGATTTAATTCAATTAATTCAGCAGTTGTTAAATTATGTTTTTTAGCGACTGCTCCTAATACATCCCCTGATTGAATTTTATATTCTTTTTGCTCAAGGGATCCTGTCATTAAGTATTTCACTGCCTCTTCAGGCGATACAATGGCATTAGGATTTACTTTTTGTGTTACACCTGAAACACCTTGTTTAAACGCAATATTTAACAGGCGTGATTCACCAGACTGTAAAGCTGGTAATTCATTTATAGATTGTTGGTTAGCAAGTAAATCATCTAACGCTGGTTGAGAAACATATTGTAGCTTTAATAAGCGAATTGTTTCTTCATAGGCTTTCGCATCTTTTAAAAAGGTGATTGGCTTATTATCTACTAGTAATGCAAAGGCAGGTGATTGTGCAACTAATGATTGCTCTAATTTTGCCAATGTTTCTGCATCCTTTGTTTCATTACTAAACACTTGCTCTGGTATTATTTTCACAACCGAGTTAGCATCGATTAATAAGTCTTTATACTGATTACTTGCTTGCTGTTCTTTCGATGCAATTATTTCTTGAACAGCTTTGTCATCAGATACAGCACCCATATATTCATTTTCTACATATACATGATATATTTTATTTAGTGTTTCTTTATGATTATTTTCTTTTGTAAAGCCTGCGCTTATTGTGAAACTAGCCATTAGTACCGCAATAATTGACACTTTTTTAAAAGAAGAAAAATTGTAGGTGAATCGATTGCTTTCTTCTTTTTTATTACAAGACGAACTCATCAATAAAGCCCCTTCCAACTTTAGCCTAACATAGGTTTAATTACCCACAAAGATTTTGCACCACTATAATGTACCATAAAGAAAATGGCGTTTGAATATTTTATCCCTTTTGTAATGAAAATGTATTATTTCTCTACGAATTGTTACATAAATCTTATATTTGATAATCTTATTCTCACTCCTTTTATTTTTAAATTAGGAAGTATTATCCTTATTATTTTGTTTTAGATGAGTATTTAAACATATTTCTTTTTACTTTTTCAATATTTCGATAAAATAGAGTAAGAGACGTATACTAGTTGATTGGAGCGATTGATTTGAGTGATTCACAGACCACTAAGATAGCTAAAGCAAGACAGCAAAAAAAGAATACAATTCGGAAAATAACCGCCCGAATTGTTATGGTTGCCATAGGTGCTATCATTATGGCATTAGGACTAGAGCTATTTTTAGTACCCAACCATATTATGGACGGAGGAATCGTTGGTGTTTCCATTATTACCTCGCATTTATTAAGCTTACCCCTAGGTATTTTCATCTTCGTTTTAAACTTACCTTTTATCTTTTTAGGCTATAAACAGATTGGTAAAACATTTGCACTTTCTACAGGGCTTGGCATCACAGTGCTCTCCGTAACCACAATCTTCTTACATAATCTTGAACCATTTACAACAGACACTTTACTTGCGACAGTTTTTGGTGGCATGATTTTAGGTATTGGTGTCGGTATCGTTATACGTTACGGTGGTTCTTTAGATGGAACTGAAATTTTAGCCATTTTATTTAATAGAAAATCTCCATTCTCAGTCGGAGAGATTATTATGTTCTTCAATGTACTGATTTTTACCATTGCAGGTTTTGTTTTCACATGGGAGCAAGCTATGTACTCTATCATTGCCTATTATATAGCCTATAAAATGATTGATATTGTTATACAAGGGATGGAAGAGTCAAAATCTGTTTATATTATCAGTGATGAAATTGAAGAAATTGGGCAAACTATTATGGATCGACTTGGTCGTGGGGTTACTTTTCTTCACGGGGAGGGGGCCTACACAGGCAACGACAAAAAAGTTATTTTTACCGTTATTACACGCTTGGAAGAATCAAAATTGAAAACAATTGTTGCGGAAATAGACGACCATGCATTCCTTGCAATAGGGAATATTGCAGAAGTTAAAGGTGGCCGCTTCAAGAAGAAGGATATTCACTAAAAAGTACAGCTTGGACAAAAGAGAAAAAGTGTTAGATTGACTCAAATCAATCTAACACTTTTTACTATGTCCGTTGTTGTCCGCTACGGCGGACGCTTTCCGCGGGCACACCGTAAGCCGCAATCCTCGCTGTCGCGCGGCTTGTTGCATCTTACGTGCTGTGCGTTCCCGCAGGAGTCGCCCGCCTTCGCTATCAACAACTATAAGGTTCCATTCATTTTAAACAGTGGAGATTTACGAATACCGTTTTCCCTCTTTTTAAAATTGATCCTCGTCTCTTGATTATGCTTCCCAAATGTCTACTAATACATTTGTTTGTTCACGACCAGGGCCGACAGAGAAGGTAGCAATTTGAATGCCCGTTAATTCACTTACACGTTCTACATAGCGTCGTGCATTCTCTGGTAACTCTTCTAATGTGCGGCAGCCTGTAACATCTTCTGACCAGCCTGGAAGCTCCTCATAAATAGGTTCACATTGTTCAATAATATGAAGATTTGCTGGGTACTCTGTAATTGTTTCATCTTTATATTTATAAGCTGTACAGATTTTTACAGTGTCTAAACCTGATAAAACATCAATTGAATTTAATGCTAAATGCGTAATACCACTTACACGGCGTGAATGGCGAACGACAACTGTATCAAACCAGCCTACACGACGAGGGCGTCCAGTCGTTGTACCATATTCGCGACCTACTTCACGAATTTGCTGGCCAACTTCGTCAAATAATTCAGTTGGGAATGGGCCATCTCCTACACGTGATGTATAGGCTTTACATACTCCAATAACACTTGAAACTTTTGATGGGCCAATACCTGCACCAATCGCTACACCACCAGCAACAGGGTTTGAAGAAGTAACAAATGGATAAGTCCCTTGATCGACATCAAGTAAAATACCTTGTGCCCCTTCAAATAATACTCTGCCACCTTCATCTAATACATCATTTAAAATTTTTGAAGTATCTGTAACATATTTTGCGATTTCTTGTCCATAACCGTAATATTCTTCGAAGATTTCTTCGAATGTTACACCTTCCACTTCATAAAATTTCTCGAACAACTTATTTTTAATTGCTAAATTATGACGTAGTTTTTCTTCAAATACTTCTTTATCTAATAAATCAGCCATACGGATACCGATACGTGCTACTTTATCTTGATAGCAAGGTCCGATACCTTTACAAGTTGTACCGATTTTGTTATCGCCACGGCTTTCTTCATCTGCGATATCTTGTTTAATATGATATGGTAAAATGACATGGGCACGATTTGAAATTCGAAGATTTTCTGTATTGATGCCTCGTTCCTGCAGTCCTTTTAATTCTGTTACAAGTGATTTTGGGTTAACAACCATCCCATTTCCCATTACAGACGTTTTTTCTTTGTAGAAAATACCTGATGGGATTAAATGCAACTTATATGTTTCACCATTAATTTTAATGGTATGTCCAGCGTTATCGCCACCTGCAAAGCGGGCAATAGCATCTGCCTTTTGTGAAAGGAAATCTGTAATTTTACCTTTACCTTCGTCTCCCCACTGTGTTCCTACAACTACAACTGATGTCATAATCAGCACCTCCGTTAGATACGTATTGTATCTCATTAATCAAGCCGTAAATTATTGTAACAATGTTAGAAACAACTCGTCAATAAAAAAATAGTTAAAAACACGAACATAAAATCAATTACTATGATTTAACGTTCGTGTTTAATGACGGAATGGTATGAATATTATCTCATTAATAGATAAATATTACTAATCACGTGGTGGCGGTGGTGGCATTTGTGACCAATCCACGTTTATAAATTTATTGAATTCCTTTTTAAAAGCAAGTGTAACTGTTCCTGTAGGACCGTTACGCTGTTTAGCAATAATAATTTCAATCATATTTTTACTCTCGGACTCTTTATCGTAATAGTCATCACGATATAAGAAGGCAACAATATCGGCATCTTGCTCAATACTTCCTGATTCACGTAAGTCACTCATCATTGGTCGCTTATCCTGACGTTGCTCCACACCACGCGAAAGCTGTGATAGTGCAATTACTGGTACCTTTAACTCACGTGCTAATCCTTTTAATGAACGTGAGATTTCTGATACTTCTTGTTGACGGTTCTCTCCAGGCTTCCCACTACCCTGAATAAGCTGTAAGTAATCGATTAGAATCATTCCAAGTCCATGCTCTTGTGCTAAACGTCTACACTTTGCTCGAATTTCATTGATACGGACACCTGGCGTGTCATCAATAAAAATACCTGAATTCGATAAACTTCCCATTGCCATCGTTAGTTTACCCCAATCTTCGGTAGTTAAAGCACCTGTACGTAAAACTTGTGCATCAATATTTCCTTCGGCACATAGCATACGCATGACAAGCTGCTCAGCACCCATCTCTAATGAGAAGATGGCAACATTTTCACGTGCTTGTACAGCTACACTTTGTGCAACATTTAATGCAAAAGCCGTTTTCCCTACAGAAGGTCGTGCCGCAACAATAATCAAGTCATTGCGTTGGAAGCCTGCTGTAATATGGTCTAAATCACGGAAGCCTGTTGGAATACCTGTTACATCGCCCTTACGTGATTGAAGCTGCTCGATATTATCGAATGTCTCGACTAAAACATCTTTTACATGTTTAAAGTCGCCAGCATTTTTGCGGTTGGCGACCTCCATCATTTTCTTCTCTGCTTCACCGAGTAATGCCTCTACCTCGTCCTCACGTGTGTAGCCATCTTCAACTATTTTTGTAGCTACACGGATTAAACGACGTAATAACGCTTTTTCCTCAACGATTTTGGCATAGTGAGCAACGTTTGCTGCCGTAGGGACAGCATTGGCGAGCTCTAGTAAATACGATAGCCCGCCAACATCCTCAATCTCTTTTTTTGCTGATAATTCCTCAGTAACTGTTACAACATCTATCGCTTTTCCTTGATCACTTAAACGCAACATGGTCTCAAAAATCTTCTTATGCGCGTTTTGGTAAAAATCATCAGCTAACAGTATTTCCGATGCTGTGATTAGTGCCTGTGGTTCTAGAAAAATTGCACCGATAACCGATTGCTCCGCTTCCCGGTTATGCGGTGGAACGCGGTCTATCATCGGTTCGTTCATGGATAGTCGCCCCTTATTCTTCCGTTACTTGTACTTTTAATGTCGCTGATACTTCGTGATGTAGTTTTACAGGTACATTTGTAAAGCCTAGTGCACGGATGCCATCAGGTAAAGTCATTTTGCGTTTATCAATTTTAATGCCATGTACTTTTTGCAGTGTTTCTGCAATTTGTTTTGTCGAAACTGAACCGAATAAGCGTCCACCATCTCCTGATTTTGCTTTTAACTCCACTGTTAATGCTTCTAGCTTTTCTTTTAAAGCTTGTGCTTCAGCTAATTCTGCTGCTGCGTTTTTTTCTTCTAGTTTCTTTTGACCTTGTAATTGGCTCATTGCTTGTGCATTTGCTTCTGCAGCATAACCGTTTTTAATTAGGAAGTTTTGTGCATAGCCATCTGCTACATTTTTTACTTCCCCTTTTTTTCCTTTACCTTTAACATCTTTTAAAAATACTACTTTCATAATTCAGAACTCCCTTCGAGTACCTCATATATGGCCTCTTCTAAATATTTTTTTACTTCACTAATGGAAAGTGCTTCTATTTGGCAAGCAGCATTTGTTAAATGCCCGCCACCGCCGAGCCTTTCCATGATAAGCTGTACATTTACTTCTCCTAATGACCTTGCACTAATACCAATTTTACCATCAGCACGATGCGCAATGACAAAAGATGCGTTTACATCTTTCATCGTTAGTAAAATATCAGCCGTTTGCGCGATTAAAACGGAATCGTAAATTTTTGAATCTTCACCTACGGCTAGTGCGATGCCAGGCTTCACGAATTTCACAGTTTGCACAATTTTCGAACGTTCAATATACGTATGGATGTCTTCTTTTAGAAGTCTTTGTACTAAAACTGTATCGGCTCCATTTGTTCGTAAATAAGAAGCTGCCTCAAACGTGCGGGCACCTGTACGAAGTGTAAAACTCTTTGTATCTACAATAATCCCTGCTAATAGCGCTGTCGCTTCTAGCATATTAATTTTTGCCCGCTTTGGCTGATACTCTAATAACTCAGTAACAAGCTCTGCTGTAGACGAAGCATAAGGCTCCATATACACAAGCGTTGGATTTTCAATAAAGTCTTCACTACGACGATGATGGTCGATTACGACTACCTTTTCCGCAAGCTTTAATAAGTATGGATCAATGACTAAATTCGGCTTATGTGTATCTACAATAATAAGTAAGGATTTTTCAGTCATTTTTGTAGCCACTTCTTCTGGCGTTAAGAAGTGCTCGTAGAAATCGGATTTACTTTCAATTTCATTCATTAAACGTGTGACACTACCGTTCAGTTCATCAAAATTAATGACGACATAGCCTTTTACATCATTCATTTGAGCCATTTTGCGAACCCCAACAGATGCACCAATAGAGTCCATATCAGGATTTTTATGTCCCATAACAAACACTTGGTCACTGTCTTGTATTAAATCACGTAGGGCATGTGAGATAACCCGCGCCCTAACACGTGTACGTTTTTCAACAGGGTTGGTTTTCCCTCCATAGAACTTGAGCTTTCCTGTAGGTTGTTTGATGGCTACCTGATCCCCACCACGACCTAAAACAAGATCTAAACTCGATTGGGCTAATTCACCAAGTTCCACTAGTGAAGAAGAGCCAGCACCAACACCAATACTTAGTGTTAGTGAAAGGTTTTTTTGTGCTGTCTTTTCACGAATTGTATCTAAAATAGCAAATTTTTTCTTTTCTAGTTCTGTTAAAATCGATTCATTTAAAACTGCTAAAAAACGATCCGATGAAATTCGTTTGACAAATATTCCGTGCTCCGCTGCCCAGTCATTGACAATAGACGTTACCATCGTATTAGTTAAGCTACGCGGCTGGTCATCCATTGCTTGTGTAATTTCATCATAGTTATCGACAAATAAAATAGCAATAACTGTACGATCTGCAAAGTATTGTTTTTCAATTGCAATTTGCTCTGTAATATCGAAGAAATATAGTAGACGCTCCTCTTCCTTGTAAAAGACACGATATTTACGATCACGAAGCGTAATCGTTGCTTCTTTTGTTTCCTCGGTCTTCATCAGTACGTAGATGTCGTCGGATATATTGACAATTCCTTCACCCACTAATGCCTCATTGTTTAATACATTTTGCATATATGGGTTTGACCACTCAATTTCGTATTCCTCATTGACGAGCAATATCCCAATCGGCATTTCAAGTAATGCCTCTTCCCCAACCTTTTTCATACGGAAGGAAATGGATTCTATATGCTTTTCGGTCTCTTCAAAAGTAGCTTTTTCAATTTTCCATGTGTAGGCCATTAACAACGCAAAGCCTACTCCATAGCCAATACCAATCGCGATATTCCAAATACAAAGAAGCGCGAACGTCACAATGCCAAAAATGGAAAGAACAAAAAGCGGATAGCGGATTGGTCGTTTTCTAAAAGTCCCCATTACTCATCAGCCCCTTATTCCTTAGTCTTCCCTTTCACAAGTGAACGCACGTCGAAACCTAAATCTATAATACCGAGTAAGATAATGAATGATGATAGTGGAATAGCTAAAATGGTAGCTATCCATTTGACAACACTCGGCATTCCTTTCGTCGCAATGAAATAATGAATAAATGATATTCCTTGAAGAATTAATAAAAGCCACAAAATATAAGACACATTTAATACAATAATATCTAGCATAGAGCCCGCTTCTGGACGTATAAATAGATTAATACACAAAATAATCATGTAGTACCATAAAATAGAGCGTGGAAGTCGCATATTTTCATATGCTGGAAATTTTGGTACTGCTAAACCTAATCGTTTTAAAATAGGTAAATTCAATGTAATGATAATAAATGCTATTAAAAATGCAAAGATTGTTACTGTCGAAGGTATTGTTAGCTCAATTGTGTTAAGCATAGCCTCCATTTGTTCAGGTTGAATAGCGATTTGACCTGTCATACTTTTAGCAAGCTCGTTGGATTGCTCATAACTATCTCGGGCAATGTCCAAGCTCATTTCAATCACGTTAATTCCCGCTAATTGCACATAGGCTAAATAGACAAGTGCTGACGATAAAAGTACCGCGATACCGGATGACATGAATAAATAAAGTTTGCTCTTCTTTAATTGAATTGCATTACCTATGATTACCCCAAGTAACGCCATAATAAAGGCGAATGGTAGCATAAACAGTCCACTCGTTAGCACAGTTAATATACAACCTACAACTGCGACGAGTATTGATGAGGAACGCTTGTAATTTGCGCTATACCAAGCAATTGGTAATGGAGTAAATAGTAAGGCTACTAAAGAAATAATTGGTACATATGCTGAAGCAATCATTAAGATTGTAAACATTGCAACCATCATCGAGCCTTGTACAAGCGCCTTTGTTTGATTATTCGGCATTGAAAACCTTCCTTTTTATCAGTCAAACTTACTAAACTTTATTGTACCATTTTTTCACCTTATTGAACAAAAAACGCTAAGAACGTCTAAAGGCTTTTTGATGAAATAATGACAAAAGTGAAGTTTCCTTATCAAAATAGGATAATGGTATGGAATTTTACTATTTTGGGGCAAAAAAATCACCACAGATAAAGGAGAAAATAAAAAATGAGTCCGGTACAATACCGAACTCAAAATACCAAAATTCACCGAATAATAGCTACATATCACCCACGGTTTGAGCGTTTTAAAAAATCCCCGCCGAACTCATCCTATATTCTTTATCAGCATATTGAGAACTTAAATGACTATGAGTAGCCATAACGATAGTCGTTCCACTTTCAGACAGCCTTTTAAAAAGGTGAAACACTAAAATTGTCGTATCGTCATCCAATGACCCAGTCGGCTCATCAGCTATCAACAATATAGGCTTTTTAATCAGTGCTCTGATGACTCCTACTCGTTGTCTTTCTCCACCAGATAACTTGTCAATTTTCTTATCAAGTAAATGATTAATTTTTAAACAGGCACTTAGTTCATCGAGATATGCCGTGATTTGCTTTTGATTATAGTTGCCTAATAATAAAGGTACTACGATATTTTCCCGAACTGTAAGGTTGCGAATCATTGGATTGTATTGTGATATGTATCCGATTCGACTGCCTCTTATTTCCGAAAGCTCATTAAGATTTTGGGCATGCATTTCTATACGATCCAAAATATATTTACCACTATCCGCTTTTTCAAGTCCAGCCAATATATTTAAAAGTGTGCTTTTTCCAACGCCACTAGGTCCTTTTATAGAAATGAATTGATTGTTAACAATTTCTAAATTAATGTGATGTAATATTATTTTGTCATTATACGCTTTTACGATGTTATCTAAAGAAATAAAGCTTATGATTTTAATCACCCTTTAACTTTTCAATGATATTCGTCGTTGCTAATAATTGATTCACTAATATATAAACTACGACATAGAATAACAACCAAACCAAGAACCCAGCAATTAATAAAATAGATAGTAGCGTAATGTCTTGCATAAATAGAACGGTGCACAACAATGCCAGTCCTATACTCATACCATTGAGGGTTGAAAATTGGAATTGTATAGTTTTTTTAATTTTATTATTTGTAACCCCACTCATAATGAACACTAAATACGTATCGAATTGTCTTTTTATGAAACTCTTAACGAACAAATAGAAAGCACACAATATGAAAATAAATACAACACCCGATATTGTAAAAATAAGTGTTTGATTGGCATCAACCATTTTGTATAAAAGATTCACTGATAGCGAATTCGCACCAATAATTTGATAATTAGTGAAATTCGTAACTTTTCCTATGTCTGCAACTTCCTTTCTTACCTCAAGCGCGTTTAAGTTGGTCATTAAATAACCACCCATGTTACTTAATAGAAGTGCGCGAAAGAATATTTCATCTACCTCTGTTTTTTGTAACAACATAGAAGGTTGTTCAGAAAGCGACATGGAAGGCAGTAGGATGTAGCGATTGAGCACTTGCTGCGGTTCAAGGTTAGTGAAAATAAATGAATTTTCCTTTGCAAAACCGACTACTCGCCCGACAAATTTTTCATAGTAATAATGAAGCTCTAATTGGTCATTTAACTTATAGTATTGACGATAGTCAGAGCCAAGAATGACCGGTATTTCATTTTTTCCTGCTACGTAGACATAAGCAGAATCATCAAATGGCTGTCCTTCCACCAGTTCAACGACATTATAATCAAAAACGGATTTAGTAATTTGAATCGATTTAGTGGATTGATAAAACTGCCCATCGTACTCGTATACATCATTATTGGAACCAAATTCATAGTTGGTGGAGAACTTCTTATCAGGGGGATATTGTTTTAAGCCTATTGGTTGCGATACGGCATTATAAAAGATCAATTTACTATTTTCAAATACCCGGTTATTAAAATCATTGAGTATATCATAGTTTTTTACATCTTTAAAAAATTCAATTTCTCTTTTACCGATTAAATCATCCGTAATCTGATAGATATTGTAGTGATGAAATTTACTTGCTGAACGTATTTCTATTTTTGAAATATTTATATTTACTAACAGTACAAATAAAACGACAGAAAATAGAAATGAAAGTAACCCTATAAACAACGTAAACCATTTTTTATTTTTCAGTAGAAGTCTAGCTGTATTCAAAACGATTTTACTCCTTTTTTAATCAAGGACTTTGTCATGAGCAGACAGGCTAAAAAATACACTATAAATGTTACTAATATATAGAAAACAGATACGTAGTACCACTGATTCCCCCAAATCGAATAGAAATGGTTAAACGCTATTAATGATAAAAATGCCAATAACATGATCATAATGAGCGCAATGAATTCTAATTTAAACACTTTAAGAAATATAAGTTGCCATTTCCCTCCAGCAAAATACAATATTTGAACAATAGATTTTTTACTTTGAATGGCATAAACGACTGAAACAGCTTGTGCAATAATGACAAATAGTAAAGAAATGATTAAGAATCCTTTCAATAAAATATTGGAAGTTAATATGGCAGTTCCTCTACCCTCGTTTTCAAGTAGCTGATAACTCGTATTAGGAAATATTTTTTCAATTAATTGATGTGGATTGCCACTTTCCACATTGAGAATAAACTTCGTTCCATTTTTCAAGTTGATTTGTTGAGACATGACTATATACCATGCCTCTCTATTTAAGTAAGAGGATGGTGTGTCAAATTGTCCAATAACGAGGCTTTTCATATTTCTTGACAGTACCTCTTCAGGAAAAACATTGCCTGTAATTATATAGTCTGTTGAGCGTGGTTGTTTTTGATAGTTTATAGGTGGCAACTTTACGGATGGATGAATATAAATATATTTTAATTGTGGATTGTCTAGTTTATATTGCATTAACAAATATGGTTCTTCTAAGTCAATGTCTAGAGAAGGCTCTTCGGTTTTAATAATGAATTCAACAGCATTTTTACTGATATAGCCGTTGTTAATCATATTGGTATAGCTAACAGAGTCCAGTATATAAAGCAAGGAAGTGGCGCTAGTAAACAATAGCAACGTTAGTAACAAAAACCTACTAGATACTAAACAGTTTTTCACTTTGTTTTACCTTCATTGTAAGAAAGAGGATGGGACAAAAGAGATCTAAAAGTGCACCTACCAGCATCCATTTTGTAGTTTTCAAATTTAACACCCCTTGAATTACAAAATAAATTTTAAAATTTTCAATATTATAATAATTTAAAATATAATTATCTGTCAATATTCTAAATTTAATAAAAATTGATAGTTTTAATAGTGATGTTTATTTAGACATCTATGTAAATCTGCCTCCATTTTTGGGGGTTTGTTCTGTATCGATTTTCAAGGAAATAAAAAAGCACAACAAGGCATTAAACCTTGTTGTGCTCAATCATCTTATTTATCTTCAGATACGAATGGAAGTAATCCCATAATACGAGAAACTTTGATAGCTGAAGTTAATTTACGTTGGTACTTAGCGCTAGTGCCAGTTACGCGACGTGGTAAAATTTTACCGCGTTCAGAGATGAATTTTTTTAATAAATCCACATCTTTATAGTCGATATGCGTAATGTTATTAGATGTAAAATAGCAAACTTTACGGCGTTTGCGGCCTCCGCGACGTGGTGCCATAGTGATGTCTCCTCCTTATAAGTTTATAGTTTTTGTAGCTCGAAGAATTAGAATGGAAGATCGTCTTCTGATACTTCAATCGGTCCCTTGCTATTCGCAAATGGATCTTCGTCTACTCGTGTATAGTTCGGCTGATTCATTGGTGGTTGATTTTGCTGATAAGAAGCACCGCCGCCAAATGAACCTTGCTGAGGCATCGCGCCACCATACTGTTGTTGTGGTTGTCCACCGCCATATGACGGCTGGCTATTAGCGTAAGATTGTCCGCCGTATTGGTTCGATGCAGGAGCACCTCCACCACTACGAGGCTCTAAAAACTGTACGCTATCTGCCACAACATCAGTTGTATATACACGCTTACCATCTTGTCCTTCATAGCTACCTGTTTGGATACGACCTTCTACTCCAATCAAACTTCCTTTTTTCATGAAGTTCGCTAAGTTTTCAGCCTGTTTACGCCAAGCAACGCAGCTAATGAAATCTGCTTCTTTTTCACCTTGTTGGTTTGAGAATGTACGATTCACAGCTACTGTAAATCGAGTAGACGCAATACCATTCGGTGTGTAGCGCAGCTCAGGGTCTTTTGTTAGTCTTCCAACTAATACGACACGATTTATCATCAGAATGCAACCTCCTTTTCAGCATTTTGTTTAAAATTATTTTGCTTCTTCACGAACTGCAATGTGACGAATGATATCTTCGCTGATGTTAGCAAGACGTGTGTATTCGTTGATTGCTTCTGAAGGAGCGTTTACTTTCACGATTTGGTAGTAACCTTCGCGGAAGTCTTGGATCTCGTAAGCTAAGCGGCGTTTGCCCCACTCTTTTGCTTCGATGACTTCAGCACCGTTAGAAGTTAAGATTTCGTTGAAACGTTCAACTAAAGCTTTCTTCGCTTCGTCTTCAATGTTTGGACGTACGATGTACATTAATTCGTATTTTCTCATCTGTTTACACCTCCTTATGGACTCAGGCTCTCCTGTTTGCAGGGAGCAAGGAGTAAGTAATAAATATTACTCACATCAATGAATTGTAACACATTGGCATCTGTCTTTCAAGTCGCAATCAAATAATTCATTCGATATAATGAAGATTACTAATTTCATGAAGGAGGACTTCTATGTTACCCGATCAAAAACCCGAAGTAATTGAATTAGATATTAAGAAACTAATGATGGATAGTGTTGTTATTACTAGTGGCCTCGCTATTTTATTTATTGCCATACAATTCATATGTATGAAGGAGTTTCAAATTTCGGTTTGGCAAATGCTAAGTGGATTTATCCTTTTTGTCGTACTTTATATCGTGCTTATCATATTGCATGAAGCCTTTCATTTAATTGGCTTTATGCTCTTTGGTGGCGTGCCTTTTAAATCGCTAAAATACGGTATTAACTTAGAGCTTGGGGTAGCCTATGCAACGACCGACAAACCTCTCCCTAATTATGCAATGAAAAAGGCGTTGTTATTGCCATTTTGGACAACTGGTATTGTTCCAACCATTGCTGGCTTTTACTTTAACAGTACCATCTTACTACTTGCAGGTGCCTTTTTAATTGGCGGAGCAGTCGGAGATTTCGCCATGTATAAGGAATTACGCAAATATCCTAAACATGCTCTTGTAGAGGACGATCCTCAGTTACCAAAGCTGTATGTTTATCCTCCACAGAAAACGGATAAGTAATGGCTATCTTCTAGGAGCATAAGTTATTATGGTGTTAAAAATCCATGTTGTGCAGCTGTACATAAATTTCGCCAAATGCGGTTAATCGTTGCTGTTTCAATAATAGCGTCCATTCCGAGACTGCGAATAATACTATTAGCAATGTCCACACAGTCAGCTGCACTTTCTTTGCTCATTTCCGTAAACTGTTGGTATTCTTGCTCTGTCAGTTCAATTCCCTGTTTATGTTTTTGCCAATAGATTGTCAACATAGCGTAAAAATGTTCTTCAATCTGTCTAAAACGCTTTAGTTGTTGCATATAAAGAAACTGCAATGCGCCAATACGTTCTGTGCGATGGGATTCTTTATTTTTTCGTTCAATGACAGTTGCAGCCTCCTCTAAGAAATTCTCCGTAATGCCCAGACAAACACTTAAAAAAGAAGCCTCTGCAAAAGTGCCGAACGGAAAACGATAGACTGCATTATCATAATTATTTTTACAAATACCTAATTGGAATGTTTGATCGAATGGTATGCATACATCTTGTACTCGAATTGTATGGCTTGCTGTTGCTTTTAGGCCCATTGCTTGCCAATCATTGATAATTTCTACTTGCTCCCGGTTCACCGCGCAACTAATGATTTTATCTGTCAGCATACCATCTTCTTTAATAAAGCAATTCATGGTAAATGTTGTTGCATAGTCAGCACCACTACAATACTTCCACTGCCCTGTTACCGAATAACCGCTGTCCATTTTTACGGCTGTACCTGTAGGGTAGCCGCTCCCTGCTATTACTGCATCGCTTGGTGAAAAAATCTCTTCAGCTATTTCTTGCTTAAACGTTGGCACAAACATATTACCGCCTGTTCCTATTGTCACAAGCCAGCCAAAGTTTCCATCGATAGCAGACATGCGCTGAAATACTTTTATTCCTTCAAGTAAGTCTAAATCTTTACCACCTAACTCTTTTGCAATAAATAATTTAAACAATCGTTGCTCATAAATAATTTCTAATATATCTTGTGGTAACTTTCCTGACTGTTCGATTTCTAAAGCCCGCTTTTTTATTTCTACTATGTTCATAATATCCCCCTTTAGAAATTGAAAATTCTGATATCTATATAACCAAAAATAGGCTATCCCAAACATGAAAAGATTCGCTAGGAGATAGCCTATTATGTTTTTATGAATATAAACTAAATTCTGTTTGTATTTCATGAGAATTGCTTACATTCATAATGGCAATTTTAAATTACACGTTAAAGCGGAATAACATGATATCGCCGTCTTGTACAATATATTCTTTACCTTCAAGACGTACTTTCCCCGCTTCTTTCGCAGCAGCTTGTGAGCCTGCTTCTACTAAATCATCGAAAGCAACTGTTTCTGCACGAATAAATCCACGCTCAAAGTCTGTATGAATAATACCAGCACATTGTGGTGCTTTCATGCCTTTACGGAATGTCCATGCACGTACTTCTTGGACTCCAGCTGTGAAGTATGTGGCAAGACCTAATAAATCATATGAAGTACGGATTAGTTGGTCTAAACCTGATTCTTTAATGCCTAGTTCTTCTAAGAACATCGCTTTTTCTTCATCGTCAAGCTCAGAAATTTCTTCTTCAATTTTTGCACAAATTGTAATGACTTGTGCACCTTCAGCTGATGCATATTCACGTACCTTTTGAACATATTCATTATTATCTGCATCTGCCACTTCGTCTTCTGAAACATTGGCAACATAAAGCATTGGTTTAATCGTTAATAGGTGAAGACCTTTAATCACTTTTAGTTCGTCCTCTGAAAGTTCAGCAGCACGAGCAGGTCGTCCGTTTTCTAATTCAGCTTTGATTTTTAGAAGAATCGGTTCTTCCACCATCGCTTCTTTATCTTTTTGTTTTGCCATTTTGCTTACGCGTTGTAAACGTTTATCCACTGATTCTAAATCAGCAAGTGCTAGCTCTAAATTAATTACTTCAATGTCATCAATTGGATCTACCGCACCTGACACGTGTGTAATATTTTCATCTACAAAGCAACGTACTACTTGGCAGATTGCATCTACTTCACGAATATGTGCAAGGAATTTGTTTCCTAAGCCTTCTCCTTTAGAAGCACCTTTTACGATACCTGCAATATCAGTAAATTCAAATGCTGTTGGCACAGTCTTTTTTGGTATTACTAACTCTGTTAGTTTGTCTAAACGTGCATCAGGTACTTCAACAATACCTACGTTTGGATCGATTGTTGCGAATGGATAGTTGGCAGCCAAAGCGCCCGCTTTTGTAATTGCGTTAAATAATGTTGATTTTCCAACGTTAGGTAAACCAACGATTCCAGCTGTTAATGCCATAAATGGACACAACCTTTCTATAATCAGTTCAATTTTGTTTCTGTTAAACCACAGTATTATGACACTCTAACGCCTAATCCGTAATGAAGGAGACCGACACAAGCAATTACACCCTACGTCATTTTGTCCAGATTTTTCTTTCGAGCTTCCTTGTCAAAAAGTTTCTCTATAAATCTGTCCATTCGCTGGGGCAATTCACTTGAAGCAATCGGGATTGAAATCCCCCATGAATTTAAGTGCATAGTTGGTATTCCCCACCTAAGGGCAGGGAACTTCTGTTGAAGCAAGTTAAAGTTTTCTTTATAACCCTATCTATTATATTGATTCGCCCATAAAAAGTCTAATACACAAAAAGCTAGACTTCACTTGCACGCTTTATGATTTTCTTCATTTTTTTCTCAAATTCTCGACGCGGAATCATCACACTGTGCTGACACCCTTCGCATTTAATGCGCACATCTGCACCCATTCGAATAATTTTCCACTCATTTGTACCACATGGATGTTGTTTTTTCATTTCGACAATATCATTTAGATCAAATTTTTTTGCTTCCATATTATTCACTTCTCCCATCATCTTTTCCACTTCCACCATATAACATCATTTTAGGATACGCCATAGGAATATCATGTTCCTCAAATAATTGCGTCACATCACGGCGAATTGTTCGAGCTACGCCATATTGTTGTTGTGGTAATGTTTCAGCGGCAATGCGAATCGTTACTTCTGTTCCCTTTACATTTTGGACACCTAAAAAGGTAGGTACTGCCACAAGCTCTTTATGCATATCAGGTAGTGTTTCTAAATACTTTTTAATAAGCCCTTCTGCTTTTTCGAAATTTGCATCGGTTGTCATTTGTAAATCTATAAAAATTTTCGAGTTATTGATAGAGTAGTTAATAACCTCGCCAATTGCACCATTTGGAATAATAAATTGCTCCCCAGTAGCACCATTAATCTTTGTTGTACGTAATCCTATTTCTACAACCGTTCCTTCCGCTGCGTTTATTTTAATATAATCCCCTACACCGAACTGGTCTTCAAAAATAATAAAGAACCCTGTAATCACGTCCTTTACTAAACTTTGCGCACCAAACCCGATAGCTAAACCGACGATTCCAGCCCCCGCAAGTAAGCCAGCTACCTTAATGTTCAGTGAAGAAAGAATAGCTATAATTGCCGAAAAATAGACAACATACGAAATAACACTTTGTAATAATCTTGCAATTGTTCGTTGTCGGCGCTCCGAATGATTTAATGGTGAGCGCATACGTAGTAAAAATACTTTTTTAATAAATTTTTTACCTAATCGAACAGCTAACCACGATGCAATAAGGATTAATGTAATTTCAATCGTTGCATCGATAACCTGATCCCAAAAGGCCTCCGACGTCAGTTGATCCCATTTTTTCTGCATTACTCTTGTGTTAAATTCCATTATTACCACCTCTTGAATAACTTGTTAAAAATTTGCGTATACTGCATAAAAATTGAGCACTTCTTACAAATAAAAATGAAAGTGAGTTTTTTTATGAATACTATTCCAAATTTAGTACTGCCCTATTCTCTTCATCACGAAAGTAAAAATGCTGTTTGGCAATTGAGTACATTATTTTTAGAGTATATTCCTTTTCATCATGAACGTCTTATTTTTTGTTGTATCGGAAGTGATCGTTGTACTGGGGATACATTAGGGCCATTAACAGGTAGTTTTTTGAAAAAGTCTGTTAGTTTCCCTTATGAAGTTGTAGGAACTTTAGAAAATCCATTGCATGCCCTCAACTTAGATTCAACCATACAGCAGTTACACCATCATACTACGAAACCTTTTATTATTGCGATTGATGCATGTCTAGGTAGTGAACAAAACGTTGGACATATTGCAGTGCAGAACGGGCCAATATTGCCTGGGAAAGCAGTAAAAAAAGAATTGCCCCCAATTGGTGACATTTCCGTTAAAGGAATCGTCAATATTGGAGGCTTTATGGAAATGCTCGTGTTACAAAATACGCGACTGCATATCTCTTATGCTATGGCTGAAAAGCTTTCAAGAGCTTTACTGCTTGCTGCACATCGCTACTCATTGAAAAGGATAGATGATGGCAACCATGATGCCGACAACGACAATACCCGGCAACAAGTTAGCAGCCTTGATCTTTGTTAGGCCTGCTATATTTAACCCTATCGCTAAAATCATAACACCACCTACTGATGTCATTTCTGTAATGAACATCTGTAGGGCGTCATCTGGGATATATACACTGATGACGCCTGCAAAAATGGCAATTACCGCTTGGTATACAAATACTGGAACGGCTGATAATAATACGCCAATACCTAAAGTAGAAGCTAAAATAATCGATGTAAAACCATCAATAATACCTTTTGTTATTAGGACATTATGATCCTGTCGTAGCCCGCTATCAAGTGCGCCTATAATCGCCATGGAGCCAACAACAAATATTAATGATGCAGTTACAAAGCCTTCTGCAATATTAATTTGATTGTCATTCGTACGTCTTTTACTAAAAAGTGATTCAATCCACTGACCAAGTCGATTCATTTGCTTATCTAAATCTAGCCATTCTCCAATCACAGTTCCTACTACTAAACTTACCACTAATATAATAAAATTATTACTCTCGAAGCCCATTTTGATTCCTAAAAGTGCAACGGATAAGCCAATAATCGATAATACAGAAGCTTTCATCGACTCAGGAATATTTTTAAAAATGCGCCCCACCAATGCACCGACTATAATCAACAGTGCATTAATTAATGCTCCTAAAATTACCACAAAAAGGCCTTCCTTCTCTCTAGAAAAATAGAGAGCGCCTAGTATATTGGCGCTCTAATTACATTAGTGGACTATAAATCATCTTCTTGAATGTTTAATATTTCCAAAATACGTTCCAAATCATCTTCTGAGTAAAATTCAATTTCAATTTTACCTTTGTTATTTGTCTTTTTAATTTGAACGTTTGTACCAAAATAATCCCGTAATTGCGATTCTTTCGCTACAACAAAAATATCCTTCTTCTTCGGTTGCGATGTTTCACGTGAAACTTCTTCATTTAAACTTTGCACCAAAATTTCTACCTGACGCACATTCAAGCCTTGTTTAATAATCTTGCGTGCAACTTCTGGGATTCTTCTTTTATTTTTTAATCCAAGTAAGGCACGTCCTTGTCCCATTGATAATATACCTTCATTCATCAACGCGCGAATTTCCTCTGGCAAAGCTAATAAACGAACGTGATTCGCAATATGCGGTCTACTCTTACCTAAGCGTTTAGATAACTCCTCCTGTGTTAGATGTAAGTTTTCCATTAGACTTTGGTATGCTTCTGCCTCTTCAATAACTGTTAAATCTTCACGTTGTAAATTTTCTAAAATAGCAAGCTCCATCATTTGTGAGTCCGTCAGTTCTTTAACAATCGCTGGCAGTAATTCTAGGCCTGCTAACTGTGCCGCTCTATAACGACGTTCTCCTGCTACAATTTCATATTTTTGTCCTTTTTTCCGTACAGCAATTGGTTGTAAAATACCGTGTTCCTGAATTGAATCAGCTAATTCTTGTAATGTTTCTTCATCGAATATTTTACGAGGCTGAAATGGATTTGCGACTATTAGCTTTAGTTGTAGTTCTTCTACTTTTTCACTTTGTTCTAACGATTCTCCTGGAAATAGAGCACCAATACCTTTTCCTAAACCTTTAGCCATTTTTTATCACTTCCCTCGCCATCTCTAAATAAACTTCAGCACCTCTTGATTTTGCATCATAAATAATAATAGGCTGTCCATGACTTGGAGCCTCACTTAATCGTACATTACGAGGAATAATCGTTTTATATACTTTATCTTGAAAATATTTTTTCACTTCATCAATTACTTGTAACCCTAAATTGGTTCTTGCATCAAGCATTGTTAATAATACGCCATCAATATATAACTGCTGATTCAAATGCTTTTGCACTAAACGCACAGTCGATAATAATTGACTTAACCCTTCTAATGCATAATATTCACATTGCACAGGAATTATCAGTGCATCAGACGCGGTTAACGCATTAATTGTTAGTAGCCCTAATGAGGGTGGGCAATCAATAATAATATAGTCATAGTCTTCTTTAATGTCTTGAAGTGCATGCTTTAAGCGTACTTCACGAGAAATCGTTGAAACTAGTTCAATCTCTGCTCCCGCTAAAGAAATGGTCGCAGGGACGATATATAGATTTTCAACATTTGTTTGTTGGACGACATTTTCAACGTTTTCGTCATCGATTAGTACATCATAAATACAACTTTGTATTTCCCCTTTATTAATGCCCAGTCCACTTGTTGTATTGCCCTGTGGATCTGTATCAATCAATAGCACTTTTTTTCCTAAATATGCTAGACAAGCGCTTAAATTGACCGATGTTGTTGTTTTACCTACGCCACCCTTTTGATTGGCGATTGCTATAATTCTACCCATTTAAAAGCACCTGCTTTCATCTATCAAAGTTTGCTTTGACAAATCCATTTGTAAAATCATTGTTCAATACCGTTATCTTACTTATCATTCTATCAAAAAAACTCAACAGAGTTGTATAAAATATTAAGAATATATACAAAAAAGGAGGCATCTTAGATTTATTTCTAAGATCCTCCCCTGTATTCCACATATAAAACCGCACAAATTACTTTTTTAATATAATTAAATAAATTAAGATTTCTTCTTTTTAGGTATTTTTACTGTAATTTGATAGTATTCTTCTGTATCTTCTTCTTCTGTCTTAACCGTTATACCACTTTTTGTCACCATTGATAGTGATTGTTTAATCGTATTTAGGGCTATGCGGACATCCTTACTTATTGCTTTTCTTTTCGGCTTCACTTTTTTAGGAATGGCTTCTTCTTGATCCACCGCTTCTGGATGTAATAATGCATGGATGTGCTCTTCTAATTGGCGAACATTCCAATCATGCTCAATCGCTTGATGCAAAACTTCTAATTGTAATGTTTGATCTTTAATAGCAATTAGTGCACGTGCATGTCTTTCAGAAATTTGACGCTTTAATATAGCTTGCTGCACTTCTTCAGGAAGCTTTAATAGACGTAATTTATTGGCTACCGTGGATTGTCCTTTTCCTAGTCGTTGGGCAAGAGCTTCTTGTGTTAGCTCATGAAGCTCTAATAATTTTTGGTAGGCCACTGCCTCTTCAATTGCCGTTAACTCTTCACGTTGAAGGTTTTCAATTAATGCAATTGATGCTGTTTCCTTATCCGTTAAATTCCGTACAATCGCAGGAACTTCTGTCCATTGCAGCTTTTTCATTGCGCGGTAACGACGCTCACCGGCGATGATTTCATATTGATTGTTTGCTGTGCTACGTACAACAATTGGTTGAATCACACCATGGGTATGAATGGTTCTAGATAATTCTTCAATTTTTTCGTCATCAAAAATAGTACGTGGCTGAAAACGGTTTGGTACGATTTGATCGATTGGAAGCTTAATGACCTCTTCTGTTGCACGAACCGCCTCTGCTTGTTCTACTTCATTTTCCACAATAGGCTCTGCTTTATTTCCGCCTCCAAAAAAACGTGAAAAAGGACTTTTCATCCAAGTGGCACCACCTTTAAGTAACTATCTTGCTCTGTCTCATTCTATTATTATTTATTATATTTCCTAAAATGTATATAGTTCATAGATGTCATTTGCGTGAACCATCCATAACTAGTATGTATGCTCAAACTAGAGAAAATATTTTTCCAGTTTGAGAAGTTTCACATGAAACACTAATTATTGAATAGGTGTTTTATTTGGTACACCAGGCTTACGCGGATATTTTTTTGGCGTTCCTTTTATTTTATCAAAAACATATAAAGTACGTTCACTTTCTTCAACAGGTAAAGTAAAAGAAAATTCTTCTTTTAATGTCACACCTAAAGTGACCAATGCTTTTTTTGCATCTTTTAATTCTTCTGGACCTGCCGCAGCCTTTAACGCAACAAAGTAACCGCCCTGTTTTGCTAGTGGTACACATAATTCTGATAGTACAGACAAGCGAGCTACTGCACGGGCTGTTACAACATCAAATTGTTCACGATATTTAATATTTTGACCAAATTCTTCTGCACGGGCATGGACAAAATGCATATGATCTAACTGTAATTCTTCACTTAAATGATTTAAAAAGGTAATGCGTTTATTTAAAGAATCTACAATTGTTACTTGTAAATGAGGGAAGCAGATTTTAATTGGAATACTAGGGAAACCAGCTCCAGCTCCTACATCACAAACTGTTGTTACCTGTGTAAAATCAAAATAAAATGAGGCACTAATAGAATCATAGAAATGTTTTAAATAGACACCTTCAAAATCTGTGATTGCTGTTAGGTTCATCTTTTCATTCCACTCGACAAGCAGTTCAAAATACTTTTTGAACTGTGCTAGTTGCTTGTCAGAAAGTTCTATCCCCTTGTCCTTCAATGCCTCAATAAATTGTTGTTCGTTCATGTAAGGTCTCCTTTAAAAAATGGCTCAATATTTGTTTGGTCGCACATAACAAAACGTTGAAGGATAACATAGCCTTAAAAATAGGAAGCGGGCACAATGGTATGCCCGCCTCTTATTCACTTTGTTGTTGCGCTATTATTCACCACTTACACGTGCGATTTTCCCTTGTTCAATGTAAACAAGTAGAATCGAAATATCTGCAGGATTTACCCCTGAAATTCGAGACGCCTGTGCAATGGAAAGCGGAATTACTTGTTTTAATTTTTGTCGTGCTTCTGTTGCAAGACCTGAAATGGCATCATAATCAATGTTCTCTGGAATTTTTTTATTTTCCATTTTATGAAGCTTTTCAACTTGTTGCAATGCTTTTTCAATATAACCTTCATATTTTAGCTGAATTTCGATTTGTTCTTTTACTTCATCAGAAAATTCAATTTCAGCTGGTATTAACGAAGACACTAAATCATAATGCATTTCCGTACGTTTTAATAAATCGGCGCCACGTATACCATCTTTCAGTTCACTACCACCTACAGAGCGAATGGCAGCTTGTGTTGTTTCATTTGGTTTAATGATTACTTCACGAAGGCGTGCAATTTCATTTTCAATTAACGCTTTTTTCTCCATGAATTGTTCATAACGTTGCTGTGATATCATGCCCATTTTATATGCACGTTCAACTAAACGTAAATCGGCATTGTCATGGCGAAGTAGTAAACGATATTCAGCACGAGATGTTAGGAGACGATATGGCTCATTTGTACCTTTTGTTACTAAATCGTCGATTAATACACCGATGTAAGCTTCTGAACGACTTAAAATCAGTTCTTCTTTACCAAGAACATTGGCAGCAGCGTTCATCCCCGCCATCAAACCTTGAGCAGCTGCTTCTTCATAACCAGATGTTCCGTTAATTTGACCGGCTGTATATAAACCTTTAATGCGTTTTGTTTCCAATGTTGGCCATAATTGTGTTGGAACGATAGCATCGTATTCGATTGCGTAACCAGCACGCATCATTTCAGCTTGTTCTAATCCTGGAATGGATTTTAACAAACGATGTTGCACATGTTCAGGTAAGCTTGTCGATAAACCTTGGACGTACACTTCTCTTGTATTGCGACCTTCTGGTTCTAAGAAAATTTGGTGGCGTGGCTTATCATTAAATCGTACGACTTTATCTTCGATTGAAGGACAATAGCGCGGGCCTGTTCCTTTAATCATACCGGAGTACATCGGTGAAAGATGTAAATTTGCCTCAATAATTTCATGTGTTTGAGGGCTTGTATATGTTAGCCAACATGGCAGTTGGTCCATGATAAATTCAGTTGTTTCAAAGCTAAATGCGCGTGGTACATCATCGCCTGGTTGTATTTCTGTTTTTGAATAATCAATTGTACGGCTATTGACACGAGGTGGTGTACCTGTTTTAAAGCGTACAAGGTCAAAACCTAATTCTTTTAAATTGTCCGCTAAGCGAATGGATGGTTGTTGGTTATTTGGACCGCTTGAATATTTCATGTCTCCGATAATAATTTCACCACGAAGGAATGTACCCGTTGTTACAACTACTGCTTTGGCACGATAAATTGCGCCAATTTGTGTAATAACGCCTTTTACTTCACCATCTTCTATAATAAGCTCTTCTACCATTGCTTGATGAATTGTTAAATTTTCATTTTCTTCTAACTCACGTTTCATTTCGTGTTGGTAGAGTACTTTGTCCGCTTGGGCGCGTAGTGCACGTACAGCTGGACCTTTCCCTGTATTTAACATACGCATTTGAATATGCGTTTTATCTATAACTTTCCCCATTAACCCACCTAGTGCGTCAATTTCACGAACGACAATCCCTTTTGCAGGGCCACCGATTGATGGGTTACATGGCATAAATGCAATCATATCTAAGTTGATTGTTAGCATGAGTGTGTTGGCACCCATTTTAGCAGCAGCATAGGCCGCTTCTGAACCTGCATGTCCTGCCCCTATAACAATCACATCAAACGTGCCTGCCTCATATTGTGTTGGCATGCTCGTATCTTCCCTTCTCTAGTAGAATTATTTCCCTAAACAGAACTGTGAAAATAGTTGATTGATAAGGCTTTCTTGCACCGTATCTCCAATAATTTCACCAAGTATCTCCCACGTTCTTGTTACATCTATTTGCACCATATCAACAGGTACACCAGCCTGCGCTGCAGCTAGTGCGTCCTCTACCGTCGCTTGCGCTTGGTGGAGTAATGCAATATGACGTGCATTCGATACATATGTTAAATCGCCCGCTTCAATTTGACCCTCGAAGAATAATGCAGCTATTGCTTCCTCTAACTCTGCTATTCCCTCTTCTTGTAAAAGAGAAGTTGTCACAATACGATGACTACCTGCTAATGCTTTTACACGGGCTAAATCAATTTTTTGCGGTAAATCGGTTTTATTGACAATGACGATATAATCCATCGCCTCAATTGTTTCGAATAGACGTTCATCCTCAATCGTTAATTCATCCGCATAATTTAGTACGAATAAAATTAAGTCTGCGCTACGTAACGCCTCACGAGAACGTTCAACGCCAATTCGCTCCACAATATCTTCTGTTTCACGAATGCCGGCTGTATCGACTAAACGAAGTGGTACCCCACGTACATTTACGTACTCTTCTATAATATCACGAGTTGTACCTGCAATATCTGTCACAATTGCTTTATTTTCTTGCACTAAACTATTTAAAAGTGAAGATTTCCCTACATTTGGTCGTCCTAAAATAACCGTCGATAAGCCTTCACGTAAAATTTTGCCCTGAGAGGATGTTTGTAAAAGTTTAATGATTTCATTACGTACCCATGTACATTTTTCAAGTAATACGGGCACTGTCATTTCTTCTACATCATCATACTCTGGATAATCTATATTAACCTCTACTTGCGCTAAAGTCTCTAGCAATGCTTGGCGCAAATCTCCAATAAGGCGAGATAATTTCCCATCCATTTGACCAAGTGCGACATTCATCGCACGATCTGTCTTCGCTCGAATTAAATCCATTACTGCTTCGGCCTGTGATAAATCAATACGCCCATTTAAAAACGCACGTTTTGTAAATTCACCTGGCTCTGCCAATCTTGCCCCATTTGTTAATACTAATTTTAATACGCGATTAACTGAAACGAGTCCTCCATGGCAGTTGATCTCTATTACATCCTCACGCGTGAACGTTTTTGGTCCTCGCATTAACGATAGCATTACTTCTTCTACTACCTCATTTGTTTTAGGATCGACTAAGTGTCCATAATGAATTGTATGTGAAGCCTGCTTCTTTAAACTTTTTCCACCAGGCGATTTAAAAATCTTATCTGCAATAGCTACTGCTTCATCACCACTTAAGCGAACTATGGCAATAGCGCCTTCACCCATCGGTGTGGATATCGCAGCAATTGTATCGAACTCCATTTTATTACCTCCTTAACGTTATCCACATGTGGATAAATAAAACCGATCAACACTTTCTAACATCTTAGACTAACATATTTTCGATAAAATCTAAAGTAAGGATCATTTCCATTTGTGGATAAATAAAAATTTACTTACCCTTCATCATTTTCGCTTTAAACGTTCAATATCCGACATTTTACGACTTGTCACATTGCTTCATAATCTTCCTGTTTTTCAGACAGTAAAAAACGGTCACTTTATCATAACGATAAAATGACCGGTCTTTTTAGCATATGTCTGTATGCCTTTACGTAAAGAAAGTCTAAGCGTTCTTTACTGGTTCAATAACTAAATAGCGGTTTGGTTCTGTGCCTTCTGAATATGTTTCTATATCCAGACGATTCGCTAATTGATTATGAATAATTTTTCTTTCGTATGATTGCATCGGTTCAAATGCCACACGTTGATTTAACCGAAGTGCCTTGTCAGCCATACGATCCGCCAGTTGCTCTAAGGCTTGTTGTCGACGTTCACGATAGTTTTCTACGTCTAATTTCACCATTAAGAATTGTTTAGCGGTTTTATTTAAAACGAGTTGTGTTAATTGTTGTAAAGAATTTAACGTTTGACCGCGTTTCCCTATAAGTAATGCAGCCTTCTCACTTTTCAATTGAAACAGCACATATTTACCTTCACGGGCCGTTTCAATGTCAAGATCTTGAATTCCCAATTGCTCCGCTATACTTACTATATAAGCTTTTGCTTCTTCAATTGGATTTACAGTGTTATCTTCTTCCTCTTTAATGGCTTGTTGAACAGCTTCGATGTCCATTGGTTGTTCCGAAACTTGTGAACTTAATTTTGCAACGTCATCCACTACTTTTTGTTCGTTCAATTGTTCTTTAGCCGTTTCGTCTTGCTCAGCTACTTTTACTATTTCTGTAGTTGGACGAGCTTGTATTTCTTTTACAGTCACACGTACTTCTGCAGAACGTGCTCCAAAACCTAAAAATCCTTTTTTACCTTCTTGTAAAACTTCAACATCTACTTGTTCACGGGTTTTGCCAAGTTTCTGTAACGCCAATGAGATCGCTTCTTGTGTTGTTGCGCCTATTTGCGTAAGTTGTTTCACTTTTTAGCCCCTCCATTTTGAGCAGGTTGTGTTTTGTTGTTTTGCCAAGGTTTATAAATATACAGGTTTTGAAGAATCGAGATAATGTTCCCGATTACCCAATAAAGTGATAATGCAGCTGGTAATGCCATACCAAAACCGATAATCATGAATGGCATAATGTAAATCATAATTTTCATCTGAGGGTTGTCCATTGCTGGGCCCGTACGTAATACGAAAAATTGCATAATACCAGCGATAATTGCTAAAGCTGGCGCAGGATCTGCTAATGGGAAGATAAAGAAATTTCCTAAATCAAAAGCAGCTGTAGCGTTCATTCGACTAATTGCGTGATAAAAACCAATTAAAATTGGCATTTGAATGATTACTGGTAAACATCCAGCAACTGGGTTTACACCAGACTCACTCATCAGCTTCATCATTTCTTGCTGATACTGTTTCTGTGTTTGTGCATCCTTAGAAGCATACTTCTTCTGCAATTCCTTCAATTTTGGCTGAATTTCTTGCATTTTTTTCGAGCTCTTTGTTTGTTTAATCATCAATGGAAGAATTGCTAAACGAATAATAATTGTTACTGCAATAATCCCCCATGCATACGTACCAAGTAAATCAGCAAAATATTTTATCGCTGATACTAACGGCCAAACAATGAATTCATTCCAGAAGCCTTGGCTATCTTTGGATATTGGATCGTTAAATTCTGTACACCCAGATAGTAGTAATGCTACTGATACTAGCGACAAAATTACCCAAAGTTGTTTTTTCAACCGTCTTCCCCCTACAAATACTATTCACTTTTCTAAAATCTATATGCATTGTCTCTATTCAATTTTATTTTTTCAACTGAATAAAGTTATCAGTTATTTTATCATGCAAATTAGCTTTCACTCTACTAAATATGCCAATTAAAATGTGCTCATGCAGTAAAGGGACTATCTACATTTACATAAGTTATTGTAGAACCTTTTAAAAGTGTACTTTATCGCCACTTTGGTTGCTGAATGTCTTACGATTTCTTCAATACTCTAGCAATTCGTAGTACATGCTGCAAACTTTGTTTCACTTCATGAAAATCCATAGTGGCCGCCGGATGTCTGGCGATAATAACATAGTCCATATTCGTCTTTAATTCATCTTTTAACTCATGAATACTTTGTCGAATATAACGTTTAATTTGGTTGCGTGTTACCGCATTCCCAAGCTTCTTACTAACAGATAACCCTACACGAAATTCTGTTTGTCCCTCTTTCGGCAAAAAATAAACGACAAACTGACGATTCGCGAAAGATTTCCCCTTTTTAAACACCTTTTGAAAATCCTCATTCTTTTTCACTCGTTGGCGTTTTTTCATTACTTTCACCTGCTACTGAATTATTCTTTTGATCCTTAACGGCTTCAAAAAATAAAGAAAAAAAAGACCACTGATGTGGCTCAGTGGACTTATTTTATGCTGATAAAACTTTTCTTCCTTTACGACGACGAGCAGCAAGAACTTTGCGACCGTTTTTCGTGCTCATACGTGCGCGGAAACCGTGAACTTTGCTGTGCTTACGTTTCTTTGGTTGGTAAGTACGTTTCATTGTATATAGACACCTCCTGAATGATAGTTGAATTTTTCAACATACAGACCTGCATATTATATAAAGTAATTAGCTATTTTGTCAATGTATTTTATAAATTTCTTTCAAATCGCCAATTCTATGTTTCCCTTTTCTCTCTTTTAAATTATCCACAGAATACTTGTTTTTTTTACACAGACT